>NZ_CP143624.1:3247500-8047500 GCF_050038885.1 Pseudomyxococcus flavus
GTCCCGAGGGGACTCATAGGCCAGGGCTTCGTGCGTGAAGAAGCGGTGGTGCTGCTCGGTGTGGCGGTGGAAGAGCAGCCCCAACCCCCGCCGGCGGTGATGCATGGGCCCGCGGTGGCCCAAGAACTCCACGATGTTTCCCAAAAGGAAGACGGCGGGCAGGGTCAGCCATTCCGCGGCGGGCCCTGGCTCCACGCGTGAGAGCGCAAGGCCGATGACCGACAGGCCGCCCAGGCTCGTGAAGGCGAAGTGCGCGCGCCCGGAGTAACGGGGGCCCACCCGCTCGCGCCGGTACGCCTCACGAAACGCCGCCACGCGGTCTGGAATCGAGCGCGTGGCCCTGGCGGCCCCGTCCATCCCTCTCCCGTCTAGGCCTTCTGGCGGGCCTTCGCCTTCTGCAGCTTCTTCATCCGGTCCAGGATGAGGGTGCGTTTGAGGCTGGACAGGTGGTCCACGAAGACGTGCCCATCCAGGTGGTCGATTTCGTGCTGCAGGATGTGGGCAATCCGGCCCTCCGCCTCGAGCTCGTGCCACTCCCCCGTCTTGTCCTGGTAGCGAACCTTCACCTTGTGGAAGCGCGGGCACTTCTCCCACTCGCGCGGGACGGAGAGGCAGCCCTCCTCCAGCGTCACGGGCTCCTTCTTCTCCAAAATCTGCGGGTTGACGATTTCAAAGGACGTCCCGTCCTCCCGTGTCACCAGCGCCACGCGCAGGGGCTCGCCGACCTGGTTGGCGGCGATGCCGATGCCCTCTGCTTCCTTCATGGACTCGGCCATCTCCTCGAGGAGCTTCTCGAGCGAAGGGCCGAAGTCAGTCACGGGCTTGGTGGACGTGGTGAGGACCTTATGGGGCCAGATGACGATGTCGCGAGCCATGGGCCGCAATCTGCCATGCACGCCTGCTCAACGCCCTCCGATTCCGCATTCCAACGGTCCAACGGCGTACACCCCGGCCATCCCCGGGTCCGGCTCACCGGGGGTCCGGCCACAGCAGGCAATAGAACCCCGAGAAGGGCAGCGTCGCGCGCCGGTACAGCACCGCGTTGCCCCGAGGCGCGCCCCCCTCCAGCCAGGCGACATGGACCTGGGCGCCACAGCGGGAGGACACCACGGACGCTTCTCCCGAGTCTTCCTGGCTCCGGCTCAAGTTCTCCACCGGCCCCAGGCCCAGGCCCAAGCCCACCGTGGCGCGCGTCAGGACCTCCCGCTCGCCATTGAACCCCTCCGTCCAGACCAACCGCACGCCCGTTCCCGCTGGCACCATCCGAAGGGACGAGGATTGAACCTGCGTCTGCGTCACCTTCCGGGGGGCCGTGAAGGTTGCGCCACCATCGACACTCATTGTCAGGACGATGTCGGGCCCCAGGGCGCCCGGGGACAGGTCCTGCCATGCGACGAAGAGCCGTGAGTCCCGCGCCACGACCTGGGGCCGGGTAGACGCCTTCCCGTCATTGCTGACATTGACCACGGGCCCGAAGGTGCGCCCCGCATTCGCGCTCCGCCGCAGCAGCACCTCGCAGGTCGAAAGGCCCGTGCCACACTCCGTCCACACCGCGTAGACGTCGTTGCCCTGCACCGTCAGCGTGTGGTTCCGCGAGCCCTCGCCCAACCCCGCGAGCTGCTGGGCCGGCTCGAAGGTGCGCCCACCGTCGGTGCTCCTCCGGAAGGAGAGGCTCGACGCCTCGTCACTGCCCGAGCCGTTCCACAACACGTAGACGTGCTCCCCTTGCGCCGCCAGCGCCACGTCACCGTAGCCCCGGCCGCTCAGCGCCTCGGCGTCCGCGAAGACACCTCCCGCGGAGCCGCGGATGAAGTGAATCCCTCCACGCTCGTCTTCGCTGGAGCGGAACCACCCCATGTAGACATGGCTGGCCGTGGCCGCGAGGCGCAGCCCGCCCTCCTTGTCCTGGGTCAGCTCGAGGACATTGCCAAAGGTGGCGCCGCGGTCGTTGCTCGAACGAAAGCGCAGCCCGCCTTCGAGCCACGTCACGTAGACACGCTCTCCATGGGCCAGCACCTTGACGCCTCGGGCATTCGCGCCGGGAATCGAGCTGGCCGCGCTGAGGCTGCGCACCGGCTGGAAGGAGGCACCTCCATCCATGCTGCGCTGGTACTTCACATCACGCCCCCCTTCCGCCCCGTCCAGCCAGACCACGTGCACATCCCCCTGCCAGGTGCATACCTGGGGCACCTGGAAGCCCACTGCCGTCGTGGTCAGGGTCTGCGGAGGTGAGAAGGACTGCGCGCGGGCGCTCGCCGGCAGCGCGCACACCGCCAGCGCCATCATCGCCCCCACCATCGGGCCGCCACGATTCGGACTGCGCATACGCGCCACGCCCCCTGCGCCCTGGCATGCGGCGCCGACCGGCCGGGGTAGCGCGGCGACACGCTCCGCCGCCATCCGTCCCGGGTGCATCTTCACGTCGCCGCAGTGGATGCCGGACAGTGGGCGCATCCACGCTGACAGGTCTGATACACCCGTCCCATGCACCCGCACGCCCAGCTCCTCACTGACTTCTATTCAGCGTTCCAACGACGTGACGCCCAGGCCATGGCGGCCTGCTACCATCCCGAGGCGACGTTCACCGACGAGGCCTTCGTCGGACTCCATCACCGTGAGCCCGGCGCCATGTGGCTCATGCTCTGTGAGCGCGGCAAGGACCTGGAAGTCACCTTCCGCGATGTCCAGGCCGATGACCAGCACGGCCGTGCCCACTGGGATGCGCGCTACACCTTCAGCACCACCGGCCGGAAGGTGCTCAACCGCGTCGATGCGGAGTTCGAGTTTCGCGACGGCAAGATTGTCCGGCACCGCGACCACTTCGACTTCTGGGCGTGGTCCCGCCAGGCGCTCGGGCCCGCGGGGCTGGTGCTCGGGTGGACGCCCCTGCTGAAGAAGAAGGTCCAGGCCCAGGCCCGGAAGTCGCTGGATGCCTTCATGCGTGCGCGCGGAATCCCCACCGTCTGAGGTGAGCCCCATGTCCGAGAACGCCGCGGGGGATGTGGATGCCCTGGACCGGTGGCTCCTGGAAGTCGCCATGGAGCTGCCCACGCCCCTGCACATGCTCGTCGCACCCAACCCCCATGTCGCGCTCAACATGCCGGACGACCCGCGGCTGTCCCGGCAGGAGCTGTGTGAGCGCCTGTCAGGGCTCGCCGAGCGTGGGCTCATCCGCGTGTACCCGTTTCCAAGCGGATTCCAGGAGCTGTTCTCTTCCGAGGAGATTTCGCGGGCCATTGACGCCTGGCAGCCCCGCTCCTACTTCGTCTACGAGCTGACTGCCGCCGGGGGCGCGGTCTGGGAGCAGCACGCCAAGCCTGACTGGAGCCGGTACGTCAATGCCGGGCAGGAGCCCTCGGCGAATGACGCACCGGAGACGTGGGTCATCGAGGCCGCGAGCCCCGAAGCCGCGGAAGAGGAGTTCCGCTTTCACGAGACGCTCGGTGACGAGAATCAGCCCGTGGCCGAGTCGAAGCGCGGCGAGGCGCTGGTGCCGTGGCAGCTGAACTACTGGAAGACGCTGCCGCGTGGTTACCGGCTGCGATACGTCACCGTGCCCCGGCCTCGGGACAGTGCCCGGATGATGCGCGCTCCCTCCCGACCGCCCTGGTACACACGCGTGTGGCTGTGACGCGCCCCCGCCGCTTGTCCGGGTCACTCAGGCCAGCGGCTATTGGCGTCCGCTCGCGGCGGGTTCGGCCTTTCGCGACGCCTTCGGCCTGGCTGCGTCGCGGTAGGCGTAGAGCGTGTAATACGAGCCGGTGGCATAGCCTGGCAGCTTCCGGGGGTTGAAGACGCTGGTGCTCGATACCGTCCCGCCCAGGTAGCCCTTGGGCACGTCCACGAGCCGCATCGCGCAACCGGCGAGCACCAGGCCCGCCGCAGGCACGTCGTTGCTCACCACCGTGCACGTGCCCTGCGCCGTGAAGCCGCCTTCCGGCAGGTTGTAGCGCATGTGGACATTCAACTGCTGCCCGGCGGGGAATGCGCTGTCCTTCAGCTCGATGCACGCCGTCGCCGTGCCCACGCGCCGGTTTCCGGCGTCCACCGCCGTGCCGCCGCCCGGTTGGTGCAGCGGGATGAAGACGCTCGCGCCGAGCTTCACGTTCGCCGCGAAGGGCGCCGCCGCGCAGACCTTCGCGTCCGCGGGGACCGCGGGGTCCTCCTGCGTGCGGAACTGCATCACCACCTCCGTGGCGACCGCTTCCGCGGACAACAGGAGCATTCCCGCCCCCCACATCGCACTTCCCCTCAGACGCGACATGCGCACCTCCGTCCGAACCCGTGCCTTCGACGCGCGGCGTTGACCGCGGCTACTGCCAGGACAGCGTGTACTCGGTGTCGAGCGGCCCCGTCTGGCGGCCGTGCACCTGCACCTGCTTGCCGCCCACGGCCTCGATGACCGCCTGCAGCGTGCCCTCGTGGTAGGCGGGCGGCATGAAGTCCCGCTTCATCGTGAAGATGCCGCTGGTGTCGCCCGTCCACTTCACTCCGCGCTCGCCATAGCTGACCGCCGCGCGGTAGCCCGAGTGCAGGTTGCCCACGAGCCGCTTCGGGCTGTCCGAGGCCAGCAGCAGCAGCGTCTTGCCCGCCGCCGAGGACAGGAAGTCCGTCGTCGCGACCACGCCCATGCGCCGCAGCGCTCCGTCGAAGCCTCCGTGCTGCGGCGCCATCACCTGCGCCGCGGTGAAGGACATCTTCAAGAAGGCAGCCACCGGGTAGTTGAAGAAGTCGATGAAGCGCGTCTCACCACTCGCTGCCAGGCAGCGCGCCACCGCGCTGTCGCCGCCCATGGTGCGCACGGCCGAGACCACGCCATTGAAGAAGAGGCCTCGGGCCGTGTCGTCCTTCGTCGCCAGCGCGAGCCGTGCTTCCAGGTCCCGGGCGGTGTTTGCATCCAGATTGTCCATTACAACCTCACGAGCTGCGCTCCGTAGTGGATGTTCGCGCCCACCGCGGCCACGACCACCAGGTCGCCACTTCCCAGACGCACGCGCCCCGCGTCCAGGTCCTCGGCCAGGAGGATGAGCATCCCCGCAGCCGAGGTATTGCCATATCGGTCCACATTGCACGCCACCGCCTCACGCGGCAGCCCCGCCCGCGCCACGAAGGCGTCCATCACCCGCTTGTTCGGCTGGTGGAAATAGTACCGCTGCACCTGCGGGCGGAGCTCCGGGTGCGGATCGAGTACCGTGTCGAGGCACTTCTGCATGTACTCCGGATAGCTGCGCGCCACACGGAAGCCATCTACCACGAAGGCCATGTCCGCCGGACGCATTCGTCCCGGCTGGTACGGCAGCTTCAGCAGGCCGCCGCCCTTCCGGATGACCAGGTCTCCATGCGCATTGCCCGAGAAGGAGGCCAGGATGCCCTGCGTCCCCGCCTCGCCCGGCTTCGACTGGAGCACCACCGCGCCCGCGCCGTCCCCGAAGACGTACATGGAGAGGTAGCCCTGCAGCGTCTTCGCTCGGCCGGGTCCGGGCGGCAGCTCGTCGGTGTAGACCTCGCGGTTCACCAGCGGCGACGTGAAGGCCGAGGCGACCACCGCCACCGTGCGCATGCGGCCCCCGTCCATCATCTTCTTCACCAGGTCCAGGACGTACGGCGTGCCACCGCACCCGTCATCCACCACCAGGCCGAAGGCGTCCTCGCGAAGCTCCAGCCGCCGGTGCAGCTCCATGGCGTCGTGGTTGAAGTGCGGCGCGTCCGGCGTACACGTCACGACGAAGAGCGCGTCCAGCTCCTTGGCGTCCACTCCCGACTGCGCGAGCGCCTTGCGGAGCGCCACCTCGCACATGTCCGTGTTGCTGGCCGGGTAGATGTGCCCGTCGTTGTCCGGCGGCGGCACCGCCCGACCCGATGCCTCATCGATGTCCCAGAGGAAGCGGCGCTCGCGAATCCCGACCTTCTCTTCGATGCGTGCCGCGGACCATCCCGGGATGGCTCGGGCGATGCGCTCGTTGCTCACAACCCGTGAAGGAACGAAGGCACCTGCACCGACGACACAGACATTGGGTGTCATTTAATGGCCTCGTTTTTTCACAGCCTCGCCACATGGGAGAGATTCCCTGGCAAGCGAGGTTGAGCAGGATTCAGGCCACTTACGAAGTCATTGAAACGACTGCCCCTGGTCTCCCAGGCGGATTCACCCGTGAATCACCACTGAGCGGGCAACTCACTCAAGCATTCAGGATTATTGCACATTTTGGATGCTTCACAGATGAAGCGCCAACCTGTGAGAATGAAGCGCGCGGTGTTGAGAATTCTCTTCCGCTGACTCGCCATGTCACCTGCGGTGTCGAATTCGACTTCGCCCCGAGTGAAGAGACATGTGACAGGCATGAGTGAATCATGACCCCTGTCTCATTCGCGGGCTGAACATCTCACTGCGAGTGCATGTTTTGAAGCAAAAGCGTCAGCGCTGCCTGTCTGGATGAGACATCCGTGCTGTATTCAACACGCCGGGAAGGCCGCCCGTTCCGGGCGGCCACTCACCCGCGGGACCGCGCTCAGAACGGAATGTTGTCGTCATCCGTCGGCGGCGGGATGTCGTCGCCGCCGTAGCCGCCGCCACCCCGGCCGCCGCCGTAGCCCCCACCACCGCCGTAACCACCCTGGTTGCCGTAGCCACCTTCGCTGCCGCCCGCGTCACCGCCCCGCTGACGCGCGATCTCCGCTTCGATGGCGGCGAGGAGCTGGCGCTCCTTGTCGTGCCAGCGCGACTTGCTCGCGTCGTTCAGCGTGCGACGCGCGCCGTTGGCGTAGAACTCCAGATCGCCCATGCTGGCGCCGACGATGGGCGCGCCCTTGCTGCGGCCGTAGTTGGGGAAGACCATTCCATCGCCGCCGCCACCACCGCTGCTCGCGGGCGCCGAACGCCGCGCCGCCGGGGCCGCCGCATCCGGCGTGCCGCCGATGGACATCTCTCCCAGCGTCAGCGTGAAGCCCTCGCCGCTCTTGAACGCCGTGCCCACTCGCACCTGCTCCACTCGCCCGTCGGGCCGACGCACCGCCACGGTGACCGGATAACCTTGCTCGCTCATGCGGGCCGAATCCCATCCCGCTCGACCCCTGTCAACGGTCACCCGACCGCGGATGTCCGGCACTCTGCCGCCTGCTCGGCCTGCGCCAGTTGGCCCTCACGGGTGCGCTGCCTGGGCGCGATGGCCCCTTGCCATGTCGGGGCACATCGAGGGCGACGCCTTCTCCCGGGTCCGCAGCATGGACACCGGATGGCCACGCCCCAATCCCATTGGGAGTCAACCTGCTGCCCTGGTGTTCCTTGCGCGACCGCCAGCAGCGTAGGGGGCAAGCGCTCCGGCGACGCTGCGGGTTGCCGCCTCCCCGGCCACACTGCGGCTCAGTTCCAGCTTGGCGCCTCCGCCCGGCCGTACTCGAGCGCCGGCATCACGACCGCCAGCCATTCAGGAACCAGGTGTTCCAGCGACAATGCAGGTTGCCGCCTCCCCGGCCACACTGCGGCTCAGTTCCAGCTTGGCGCCTCCGCCCGGCCGTACTCGAGCGCCGGCATCACGACCGCCAGCCATCCAGGAACCAGGTGTTCCGGCGACGCTGCAGGTTGCCGCCTCCCGCATGGTCGCGCACGGGCGCTTGGGGCTGGGCGCTGGCAGCCTGGAGACCAGACACTCCGGCGAAGCTCACGTCTGGAGGTGCGTCATCCACTCGTTTGACGCCTCTCGCCTGTGAGCAGCCCAGACACGGGCATCAAGACGCGGATGGGACCTGGCCATCCGCCCGGCTCCGTGGCCCTGGGCGCTCGCGGATGCCTCGACGTGAAGGCGAGGTCAGAACAGCGAGCCCTGCGCGGCGCTGCCCTTCTTGCGCTTGCCCGCCTTGGCCTTCGCGCCCTTCGCGGCCCTTACGACCTTCTTCGCCGAAGCCTTCTTCGGCCGGGTCTTGGTGCCGGCAGCCTTGGCGCTCTTGCTCCTGGCCGAGGGCGCCTTCTTCGCGCCGGCAGCCTTCGCCTTGCGCCCGCCCTTGGCCGCGGCCTTGACTGTCTCGGCGCTCTCACGCAGCGCCTTGCTCGCCGCGCGGCCACGCGGCAGCGTCACTTCCTGCACGGAGTGCGGCGGCGCATCATCCCGCCATTCCGCAGGCCGACGGTTGGTCCGCATCAGCAGACGCAGCTTCTGGTAGTGCGCCGAGCAGTAACCCTTGGAACGGCTGGGCCGGTCGCACCCGATGACGGCGCATGCCCGCGGCCCCTCTTCCGTCGACACGCTCAGCGGCTTCGCCGCGGCGACCCTCCCGGTGGGAGCCCGGCCCTTCACGGCCACGCTCGCCTGCTTCCGGCGTCCCCGACGGCCTCGCGCCGAGGCTGGCTCAGGCAGGGCCGCGGGCGTCCTCACGCCAGCCATCGCGCCCAGGCGGCTGGTCAACGGCGCCAGCCGGTGCGTCACCGAGCGCAACAACTCCAGGGCTTCCAGGCCCTCCTCCATGCGCCGGACCGCCTCCTGCAGAGGGACCAACTGCGCATCGAGTTCGCGCCGGAAGATTTCGCCAAGAGCATTCGCAATGGACATTACACGGGAGAATACACGGGGCCCCGGCTAACCGGTGTGAAAACCTGTGCTTGGCTCATACCAATCGTTGACCGGCGGGCGAAGGCATACATCCCGTGAGGTCGGCCCCTCCCGGCAGAGGACCGGCTACCCTCGGCGGCTCACCGTGGCCGGCGGCTCGCGAACCGGCACGGGCTGCGTCGGCGCCTCCCGCCGGAGCTCGGGCGTCCGGACGACGGCGGGCGTCCCGCAGGTGCGCACCGCCAGGGAGGCGGCCCCCACGAGCAACAGTGCAGGAACGAACAGGTGACCCATGGCGCGTCCTCGAAGCAGGTGACGGAGCGGGTGCCCGGCCAACCCCACGGGTCTGCCCTCCCCCCGATACATACGAACGATGATGCCGTTCGGGTCTGACGTTTCCGGGTGCCCCGGTACGTGAGCCCCCACGGCGGCGGCGCGGGTGTTAAAGGGACGGGGCATGAGCCAGGCGCCCACTCCCGTCCGCTTCAAAGGCACCGACACCTACCTGACCCACGAGAGCCTCCAGGCCGCGGTCAATTGCGCGCTGACGCTCCAGCGCCCCCTCCTGGTGAAGGGCGAGCCCGGCACGGGCAAGACGCTGCTGGCGGAGGCCATCGCCGAGGCCCTGGGGCACCGCCTCATCACCTGGCACGTGAAGAGCACCACCCGCGCGCAGGACGGTCTCTACGTCTACGACACCGTCCAGCGCCTGTATGACTCGCGCTTCAACGACGGCGACGTGCGCGACATCCGCAAGTACATCCGCCAGGGCCCCCTGGGCGAGGCCTTCTCCTCCCCCGAGCGCGTGGTGCTGCTCATTGACGAGGTGGACAAGGCGGACCTCGAGTTCCCCAACGACTTGCTCCACGAGCTGGACCGGATGCGCTTCCGCGTCACCGAGACGGGCGACGAGGTGGTGGCGAAGCACCGCCCCGTGGTGGTCATCACCTCCAACAACGAGAAGGAGCTGCCCGACGCCTTCCTGCGCCGGTGCGTGTTCCACTTCATCGACTTCCCGGACGCGGACCTGATGCGCCGCATCGTCGACGTGCACCACCCGGGCCTGGACAGCGCGCTGGCGGAGCAGGCGCTGAAGGTCTTCTACGAGCTGCGCAGCTTCACCCGCCTGCGCAAGAAGCCCTCCACCAGCGAGCTCATCGACTGGATTTCCGTGCTCAAGGCGCAGGGGGTCCACGACCTGAAGATGGACGAGCAGCTCCCCTTCCTGGGCGCGCTGCTGAAGAAGGAGCAGGACCTGGTCTCCGTGGCGGAGGCCTTCGGCCGCGGGCGCCGTCCCCGGGCCTGAAGAGGCACTGCCATGTTCCTGCCCTTCTTCTACGAGCTGCGCCGGCGCGGGCTGAAGGTCGGCGCCCAGGAGGCGCTGGCGCTGGCGGGCGCGCTGCGCGCGGGCCTCCACGACAGCCACCTGGACGGCTTCTACCACGTGGCCCGGGCACTCCTCGTGCACTCGGAGACGCAACTGGACGTCTTCGACCAGGCCTTCCTCGCGCACTTCCAGGGCGTGGAGACGGCGAGCCTGGAGCTGACGCAGGAGCTGCTCAACTGGCTGGAGGAGGCGCGCGAGCGGCCCGACCTGAGCCCGGAGGAAGTGGCGCTGCTGGAGCAGCTGGACCCGGAGGAGCTTCGCAAGCTGTTCGAGGAGCGCCTGCGCGAGCAGAAGGAGCGCCACGACGGCGGCAACCGCTGGGTGGGCACTGGCGGCACGTCCCCCTTCGGCAACAACGGCTTCGGCCGCGAGGGCATCCGCGTGGGCGGCGCGGGCGGCAGGCAGAGCCGCGCGCTGATGCAGGCCGGCGCCCGGAAGTACGCGGGCTACCGCGACGACGTGGTGCTGGACACGCGGCAGATGGCGGTGGCGCTGCGCAAGCTGAGGGCCTTCGCTCGCGACGGCGCGCCGGACGAGCTGGACGTGGACGAGTCCATCGCCGCCACCGCGCGCAACGCGGGTGAGCTGGAGGTGGTGACGCGGCCACCGCGACGGCCCAACACCCGCGTGGTGCTGGCCATGGACGTGGGCGGCTCCATGGACCCGTACGCGGCGCTGGTGAGCCGGCTGTTCAGCGTGGCGAGCCAGGCCACGCACTTCAAGGAACTGCGCACCTACTACTTCCACAACTGCGTCTACGGGAAGCTGTACGCTACGCCGCAGCTCACCGGCGGCATCACCGTGCCGGAGCTGGTGGCCCAGGTGGGGCGGCACCACAAGCTGGTCATGGTGGGAGATGCCTCCATGGCGCCGTACGAGCTGGGCATCCGCACCGACGCGAACGGGCATTACAAGGCGGACGGGCAGGAAGGGCTGACGTGGCTGATGCAGCTGGCGCAGCACTTCGAGCGCAACGTGTGGCTCAACCCGGAGCCCATCGGCACGTGGCGCTCGGGGACCATCGCCGTGATTGCCCGCCTCTTCCCCATGTTCGCCCTGACGGTGGAGGGCCTGGGTGAGGCCGTCACGCACCTGACGCGCGGGCGCACCGTGAGGGGCGCGGCGGCACGGCGGTAGACGGCGCGCGGGATTCATTCCCGTGCCCTCCGGGGCAGGAATTCCCGGTGTGCCCGTGGACTGGCGGACGGCCCGGCGGGCTCCCTCGCATTTGGTGCAGCACCTGGAGCGCCACTTGCGGCATGGTGCGCGCGCACGCGAGCGGGACCGCGAGGACACCATGACAACCGACAAGCAGGACGTGCTGGCCATCAATACCATCCGCACCCTCGCCATGGATGCGGTGCAGCAGGCCCACTCGGGCCACCCGGGGGCGCCCATGTCCCTGGCTCCCGTGGCGTACCAGCTCTGGCAGCAGGAGCTCCGGTATGACCCGTCCCACCCCATCTGGCCGGACCGTGACCGGTTCATCCTGTCCAACGGCCACGCCTCCATGCTGCTGTACGCGCTGCTCCACCTGGCCGGGGTGAAGCGCGTCACGCGCGACTACACCGTCGAGGACGCGCCCACCGTGTCGCTCGACGACATCAAGAAGTTCCGGCAGCTCGACTCGTCCACCCCGGGACACCCCGAGTACCGGTGGACCAGCGGCGTGGAGACGACCACCGGCCCCCTGGGCCAGGGCGTGTCCAACAGCGTGGGCATGGCCATGGCCAGCCGTTGGCTGTCCGGCTACTTCAACCGCCCCGGCTTCGAGCTGTTCAGCTACGACGTCTATGCCATCTGTGGCGACGGCGACCTCATGGAGGGCGTGGCGTCCGAGGCGGCCTCCGTCGCCGGCCACCTCCAGCTGCCCAACCTCTGCTGGATCTACGACAGCAACCACATCTCCATCGACGGCAGCACGGACCTGGCCTTCACCGAGGACGTGGGCAAGCGCTTCGAGTCCTACGGCTGGCGCGTGCTGCGCGTGCCGGACGCCAACGACCTGAACGCGATGGGCGAGGCGCTGCGCACCTTCAAGACGATGCGCGGCAAGCCCACGCTCATCATCGTCACCACCCAGATTGCCTACGGCGCGCCCAAGCTCCAGGGCTCGTCCAAGGCGCACGGCGAGCCGCTGGGCGAGGAGGAAATCAAGGGCACCAAGCGCTTCTACGGCTGGCCCGAGGACGCGAAGTTCCTGGTGCCCGACGGCGTGCGCGAGCGCTTCCAGGAGCGCATGGGCAACCGCGGCAAGCAGCTGCGCACCGAGTGGGAGCAGAAGTTCGCCGAGTACCGCAAGCAGTTCCCCGAGCTGGCCGACCAGCTCGAGCGCATGCAGCGCCGCGACGCGCCCCAGGGCTGGGACGCGGAGCTGCCGACGTTCCCCGCCGACGCCAAGGGCCTGGCCACGCGTGACTCCAGCGGCAAGGTGCTCAACGCCATCGCCAAGCACTACCCGTGGCTGGTGGGCGGCTCGGCGGACCTCAACCCGTCCACGAAGACGTACATCACCGGCTCGGAGCCGATGAAGCCGGGCGACTTCGCCGGGCGCAACGTCCACTTCGGCGTGCGCGAGCACGCGATGGGCTCCATCGTCAACGGCCTGTGCCTGAGCAAGCTGCGCGGCTACGGCGCCACGTTCCTCATCTTCAGTGACTACGAGCGCCCCGCCATCCGCCTGTCCGCGCTGATGGAGCTGCCGGCCATCCACATCTTCACCCACGACTCCATTGGCGTGGGCGAGGACGGCCCCACGCACCAGCCGGTGGAGCAGCTGGCGTCGCTGCGCGCGATTCCGGGCATCATCGTGCTGCGCCCCGGCGACGCCAACGAGGTGGCGGAGGCGTGGCGGGTGATTGGCCAGCAGCGCAAGCACCCGGTGGTGCTGGTGCTCACGCGCCAGCCGGTGCCCACGCTGGACCGCAGCAAGTACGCGCCCGCGTCGGGCGTGGCCCGCGGCGGCTACGTGCTGTCCGAGGCGGAGGGCGGCAAGCCGGAGGTCATCCTCATCGGCACCGGCAGCGAGGTGTCGCTGTGCCTGGACGCGCAGGAGAAGCTCAAGGCCGATGGCATCGCCGCCCGCGTGGTCAGCCTGCCATCGTGGGAGCTGTTCGAGGAGCAGTCCCAGGAGTACCGGGACAGCGTCCTGCCGCCGTCCGTGCGCGCCCGCGTCTCGGTGGAGAAGGCCGCCGCCTTCGGCTGGGAGCGCTTCGTGGGACATGACGGCAACATCGTCGCCATGCGCAGCTTCGGCGCCTCCGCGCCCATCAAGGCGCTCCAGCAGAAGTTCGGCTTCACCGCGGACCACGTGGCCGCGCAGGCCAAGGACTCGATGAAGAAGGCGAAGGCGCGGTCGTAGCCCGTCGCCCGCAAAAAGTAAGGGCCTCGGACCGTCCCCCAACGGTCCGAGGCCCCTCGGGCCTTCTCGGCATCCAGGTGCTCTCCCTGGCAGGCCCATGACGCGGAAGTCGCGACCCCCGTCGCATCCCAGCCCCCCGGCTGGTTCCTCCCGCGCCATGTGCCCATCAGGTCACTTCGGCGTCGTTCCCGGCGTCCTCTCGGCGTGAGCGCTGCGTCCCCCCGGTCGCTTCCCGGTCCCCCCGAACCGGTCTCCGCTCACCCCATCAAGTCCTCCAGGTCCGACTGACTCTTCCGCCCGGGTGATTCGCCCCCCGGCGCCTGGTCCCCCCAGACCAGGCCACCCGTGCTTCGAGCCCCGCTCCGTGCTGGAGCGTGATGCCTTGGCCTATTGCGCGTGGCGTGCCAGACACCGGCCCGGGTGGGCGCTGCTGGGCGATTCGAGTCTTTTCAATGGGTTGCCGAAATGAAGGGTGGTTTCCCGCCGGCTCGAGGGGGTGGTGACAACTGTCATCACCGATGACAGTTGTCATCACCGGGGGGGGCCGGAGGTGGTGACTGTTGTCATCGGCGGCAGTGCCGGGTAGGCGTCCGTGACATCCTGGCGCGTTGCGCGCGGCCGGGGCGTCCGTGAGCGGAGCCGAACCCGCGTGGGCGGCTCAGAGCCCGCCGCGTAGCTCCAGAGCGCGGCCTGGCGCCGCGCGCCGCCGGACCGGGTACCCGTGAGCGAGGTGACGTGGCGTGGGTGTCTCAGAGCCCGCCGCGTAGCTCCATGTCGCTCCAGAGCGCGCCGTCGCGCTCCCGCAGCAGGAAGGTGAGGCGCCCCTGGTGGAAGCCCCGGATGGGGGCCTCCGGGTCCGGGAAGCCCGCGGGCAGTTTCCAGTCCGGGGGCAACACGCCGCTCGGGGGAATGGAGCGCTCACGGCGCAGCTCGCCCACCTCCGCGTCGGTGAGCGTCCGCACGCGGGCCCAGGGCAGCAGCTCCCGCCCGTGCAGCCATCCACGCTGGCCGGGGCCCGGGTCCTCCCACGGACCAATCGCCGTGCGCCGCAGGGCGGACAGGTGCGCCCCGCAGCCCAGCACGCGCCCCACGTCGCGGGCGAGCGCCCGCACGTAGTAACCGCCGCGGCAGCTCAGCCACAGGCGGCTGCTGCGCGGCAGGTCATGGGACAGCCAGCGCGCCGCGTGCAGGTACACGCGCGAGGGGGGCAGCTCCACCGCCTCGCCCCGGTGCACCTTGCGATAGGCGGGCTCGCCGCCCACCTTCTTCGCGCTGGTGGCGGGAGGCACCTGCTCACGCCAGCCCACGAAGGACGCGAGCGCCGCGTCCAGCGCCTCGGGCGTCAGGGCGCTTGCGTCTCCCTGGTGGACGGGCCGGCCGTGCAGGTCCCCCGTGTCCGTCTCCGAGCCCCAGACGACTTCGGCCTCGTAGGTCTTCGGGACCGCGTGCAGCAGCTCGAACAAGCGCGGCGCCTGTCCCACCAGCACCAGCAACAGCCCTTCCGCGAACGGGTCCAGCGTCCCACCGTGACACACCGGTGTCCGCTTGCCCGGCTGCGCGGCCTGCGCCTCCGCCATGAATTGCTGCACCACCGAGAAGCTCGTGGCGCCCACCGGCTTGTGGACCCGGTAGATGCCCGGACTCAGTCTCCCTCCCACCTCGACCCTCCTGGGCCCCCAGCCTACCCCGCCCAGCGACGCCGGGGACGCGAGGGCCGGCGCGTGCGTCCTGCGCCATCTTCCCAGACATCCGTGGGGGCACTCGCGGTTGCAAGGCCAGGACCATGACAAGGACCGGCGGCCCGGGTCCGCCCCGCAGCGCCCGATTCCCCTCCATCCGGCAACCATCCGAACCCGGAAACGCCAAGGTCGGCATATCCATACGTAGAGCCGCAAGACCGCCACACCCGCAGTGCCCCTGATTCCCTCACGAGGTGCCTCATCATGACGTCTCCGCTCCGTTCGGGTCGGGCGCTGCTGCCCACGCTCGTCCTGATGCTGTCCTCCGTCACCGGCTGTGATGACGACACGCCCACGCCCGTTCCCGACGCGGGGACTCAGCACCCCACGGACTCCGGAACGGATGGCGGCACCGACGACGCGGGGACGGATGGCGGTCCCTCGGAGCCGTGGGACGGCAGTTACACGGTGCTCGACGACCCGGGCGACTGGATTGACCGGGGCGCGTTCTCCGAGTGCCGGTTCACCGCCACCAACCCCACCCTCGAGGAATGCGAGGACCCGGCGAACTTCGACCTGTCGTCCTGCAACGCCGACCAGCTCGCCGCGGTGGCGCCACACGGCATCTACGCGGGCGACGGGCGGGGAGCGCGGCCGCTGGAGGATGGCGGCACATCCGTCACGCCGGGAGTCGCTGGCTTCCAGCTCTTCTCGGACGGGGGCACCGATACGCTCCTGGGCAGGCCCCTCACCACGCGGATGACGGACGGCGGCAGGTTCTTCCTCTCCGCCCGGCAGACGCACCCCGCCCTCGGGGAGCAGGTCTTCTCCCTGGCCGGCTGCGAGACGCCCAAGCCCGGCTTCATCACCGGCTGCTACGTCACTTGCCGGCAGACGCCCCAGTTCTACACCTGGACCCCGGGGACCTTCGAGGTCGAGCGCGCGGAGCGCAGCGGTGAAGCCGAGGTCTCGGGTGGGCTGCAGCTCGTCTCCGAGTCCTTCGTGGAGCTGGGCATGCCGGCGGACGTCTACGTCACCCACGGCCACGCCTACGTGGTGTCCCTCAACCGCTCCGGCCGCTTCGGCGGGCTCACCGTCTTCGACGTGAGCGACCCGGCGCACCCCGTCTTCAAGACCTCCATCAGCCTGCCAGGTGACTCGTACTGGAACGGCGTATGGGCCAAGGACAACGCGCTGTACGTCGCGAGCGCCGACACCGGCGTCTCCGTCTTCGACATCTCCAACCCGGGGGCACCGGAGTTCGTCATGGGCCTGCCCGGCAACGGCTACGCCAACGTGCACACCGTGCTGGTGGATGGGGACCGGCTGTATGCGTCGGACATCACCGACTACGTGGGCAGCACCCGCGTCTACGACGTCAGCACGCCGCTGGCGCCCGTCCTGCGGCAGGTCATCACCCTGCCCGAGCAGTACGCCCTGGGCGGGCCGCATGACTTCTTCGCGTACCAGGACCGCCTCTACATCAGCAACGCCTTCGGCGGTTACTCCGTCATGGATGTCAGCGACCTGGAGAACGTGCGGCACCTGGGACAGTACTTCTACCCGGGGTTCGGCGGCTTCGCGCACCACAGCGCGGTGGGCACCTTCGCCGGACGCACCATCGCGTTCGAGGGCGGCGAGTTCCCGGGCTCGCACCTGCGCGTCCTGGAGGTCTCCGACCCGGCGAACATCGTGAAGATTGGCGAGTACCGCATGCGGTACTCCACCTCCATCCACAACATGATTCTCAAGGGCGAGCGGCTGTACATCGCCTGGTACCACGAGGGCCTGCGCGTGCTGAACGTGGCCAATCCCACCCAGCCCCGGCAGGTGGCGCACTTCAACACGTTCCGGGACAGCGACCCGAATCGAGGGGACAGCCCCTTCGAGGGTGCCATCGGCATCCGCGTGCCCGGGGATGGGTACGTCTACGTCGTCGACACCTCGCGCGGGCTGCTCATCTTCAACGAGCTGTGAGCCGGCCCGGGGCGCCTCTTTCCGGCGCTCGCGGCGACCTCTAAGCTGGAGGCAGGGCGCCCGGTGGTCGGGGCGGGCGCCCCATCTCTCCACACTCGAGGCTCCCGCATGTTCCGTCGTGCCGTGCGTCCGCTGCTGGCGCTCGCCTGCGCCGCGTCGCTGTCCGCCTGTTCCTCGTCGGAGCCCGCACCGCCCGCGCCTCCTCCCGAGCCGCCGGCCTATGACGGCCCCTGGGCGGTGGTTCCGGAGCAGGGTGAGTGGGTGGACCCGGGCCCGTTCGAGACGTGCCCCACCCTGAGCGCCCAGGCCGCGTGCGGCGCCCCTGAGACGTTCGTGGTGCCGGGCTGCGACATGGGCTCGCTGGCGACCCTGGAGCGGCAGGGCGCCATCTACCGCGCGGAGATTCGCTACGAGCTCCCGAGCAGCGGCGGCGGCACCCGCAGCGCGCCCGGCAGCGGCGGCTTCCAGTTCGATGCCGCCGGCCAGCCGCTGTCCGTCATGGGCCGCACGCCCAATGCCTCCTCCGTGGAGGGCGAGCGGTTCGTCCTCTCCACCGAGTACACACGCACCTCCAACGAGACGGACCGGCTCACCTTCGCCGCGTGCCGCGCCCAGGGGCCCCGCAGCCTCTCCGGCTGCTTCACGTGGTGCCGCAACGGAGCGCTGCACTACCTGGGCTCCTTCCGCGCCGAGCGCATGACGTGGCGGGAGGACGAGCCCGAGTCCTCCGCCCTGGAGCTCCTCTCCGAGTCCTTCGTGGAGCGGGGCACGCCGGTGGACGTGTACGTCACGCGTGGCCATGCCTACGTGGTGTCCATCAACGCGCCCCAGGGCGAAGGCGGGCTCACCGTCTTCGACGTGCGCGAGCCCCGCGCGCCCGTGCAGACGGCGTCCTTCCAGCTCCCCAGCGACGGGTACTGGAATGGGGTCTGGGCCAAGGACAACGCGCTGTACGTCGCCAGCGGGGACGCCGGCCTGCTCGTGTTCGACCTGGAGAACCCGGCGCGGCCCACCTTCGTGCGCAACCACCCGGGGAACGCCGGCCCCATCAACGTTCACACCGTCTTCGTGGAGGGAGCGCGGCTCTACGCCATGTCGCCCTCCCCCAGCCAGGAGACGCTCATCTTCGACATCGCCAACCCGCTGGAGCCCCGGCTCCTCACCCGCTACGCATACCCGGGCGGCACGGGCTACCCGCACGACGCCTTCGCGTACGGCGGGCGCCTCTACGTCAACCACACCACCGACGGGTTCCTCATCGTGGGGCTCGACGGCGAGACACCGTCGTTGCTGGGCCGGTATGGCTATGCGCACGCCTTCAGCCATGCCAACGCGGTGGGCACGTTCAGCGGCCGCACCGTGGCCTTCGAGGGCGGCGAGACGCTGGGCGCCCACGTGCGGGTGCTGGACGTCACGAACCCCACGGGCATCGCGAAGATTGGCGAGTACCGGCTGCGTGGCCTCACCTCCATCCACAACATGGTGCTGGTGGGCACGCGCCTCTACGTCGCCTGGTACCACGAAGGCGTGCGCGTGCTGGACGTATCCAACCCCGCCCAGCCGCGCGAGGTGGCGCACTTCAACACCTTCCGGGAGACGGACCCGCGCCGGACGGACGGCATGTACGAAGGCGCCATCGGCATGCGCGTGCCCGGTGACGGCCACGTGTACGTGGTGGACACGTCGCGCGGGCTGCTCATCTTCGACGAGCCATAGCCCCGTGGCTCACGCCTCGATGCGGTTGCGGCCGTTCTCCTTCGCCCGCAGCAGCCGCGCGTCGGCGGTCCGCAGCAGCGCCTCCACGGTGTCGCCATCCCCTTGCGACACCGCGATGCCGGCGCTGAACGTCACGTGGAAGGGCTCGCCGTTGTCGCCCTCGAACGTCATGGCGGACAGCTCCGCCGCGGTGCGGGCGAGGATGTCCGTGGCGCTCCCCGCGTCCTCCCCCAGCAGCCCCACCACGAACTCCTCGCCGCCCCAGCGGCCGCGCACGTCCTCGCGACGGAAGCGCGCGCCCAGCAGGCGGCCCAGCCACATCAACACGCGGTCTCCCGCCAGGTGGCCGTAGCGGTCGTTCACGTGCTTGAAGTGGTCCACGTCCAGGAAGCACACCGCCAGCGACTTCCCCTGACGCCGCGACTCGGCCAGCCGCGTGCGCAGCCCGTCCAGGAAGGGCCGGCGCAGCAGCAGGCCCGTCAGGGCGTCCCGCTCCGCCCGCTCGCGCGACAGCCGCGTGCGCTCCAGGCGGGCCTGGACGCGCGCCCGCAGCTCCTCGCGCAGCACCGGCTTGGAGAGGTAGTCATCCGCGCCCGCCTGGAAGGCCGCGAGCCGGAACTCCAGGCCCAGGTGGGCCGTAATCAGCAGCACCGGCAGCTCCTGCCACTCCGGCGTGGAGCGCAGAATCCGGCACAGGTCGAAGCCGCTGGGCCCCGGCATCTGCACGTCGAGCAACAGGAGGTCCGGCCGGTGCTGGGCCAGTGCCTCCATCAGCCCGTGCGCGTCGTTCAGCCCCACCACCTCCACGTGGTCGCTGGCCAGCGCCTGCGACAGCGCGGTGATGGCGTCCGGGTCGTCATCCACCACCAGCACCCGGGCGCGCTCCGGGCGTCGCGCCGCGACCATGCGCTCGACCGCGGCGGAGAAGTCCTGTGCGGTGAAGGGCCGGGGCAGGAAGAGGGATGCCCCCGCATGCGCCGCCGCCACCCGGTCCTCCAGCACGTCGCGCGTCCCCGTGAAGGCCAGCGGCAATACGGGCAGGCCCTCCTCGGCGCGCAGCGCATGGGCCGCCTTCAGGCCGCCCAGGGGACCTCCCAGGTCCATGTGCAGCAGCACCCCGTCCACCCACCGCCGCCGCACCACGCCGCAGGCCGCGTCCGCCGTGCGCGCCGTCACCACGCCCACGCCCAGCTGCTGCCCCAGCCGCTCCACGTCCGCCAGCAGCTTCGCGTCCTCGTCCACCACCAGCAGCACGCCCTCGGAGGACGGGGGCGGCGCGGCGGCGGGCTTCACCGGCACCGCGGCGGCGGCGGCCAGCTCGCGGAAGGCCGCGTCCAGCGCCGCCACGTCCACCGGCGCCCCGCCCCGGGCCGGGAGGAGCACCGCCTCGAGCTCGCCCGCCCGGAGGCTCACCTCCGCGAAGCCATAGCTGCCCGCGGTGCCGTGCAACTTGTGGACAACCGTGCAGGCTGGCGCCAGGGCCTCGCGCTCGCCGGACCGCACGCGGACGAGCAGCGCCTCCAGCTCCGCCACCTTGTCCTTGAGCCGGGCGCCGTACTCCGCGTTGAGCGCCGCGATGCTGGCGGCCAGGTCCTCCTCCAGGTCCACTTCCTCGGCCGCTTCCTCCAGCGCCTCGGGCGGCGGTGGCGGAGGCAGGACGGGCGCGGGGAAGAGCTGGCTCACCCAGACGAGCAGCTCCTCCGGCTTGTAGGGCTTGTGGATGATGCGCACCACGCCGAGCTGCCGCGTGAGCAGCTCGTGGCTCTTCAGGTCCTTCCAGAAGGCGGAGGCGAAGAGGACGGGCAGCTTCGGCTGCGTCTTGCGCAGCTCGCGGATGAAGTCCGCGCCCGTCATCCCCGGCAGCAGGCCGTCCACGATGGCGGCGTCCACCGGCCCCCGGGCGAGCACGGCCTGGGCCTCCGCCGCGGTGCGCGCGGACTCCACGCGGTAGCCCTTCTCACGCAAGAAGGCGCAGACCAGGGACTGCAGGTCCCGGTCGTCTTCCAGGAAGAGGAGCGTCCTGCCACTGCTCATGGCGGGTGTGCCTTTCTCGCCAGCAGGCCGTTGAGGAGGTCACGCACGGAGGAGACCAGCTCCTCCTCCGAGGCCCGCGACTTGGTGAGGTGCCGGGTGACGCCCAGGGTGAGCTGCCGCTCGTCCGTGCGCGTCAGGTCCCTGCCCGTGAAGACGATGAGCGGCGTGGCGCGGCCCCGGCCCTGACGGAGGATGTCCACCACCTCGAAGCCGTCCAGGCGGGGCAGGCCCACGTCCAGGATGATGAGGTCCGGCGTCATCTCTCGCGAGAGCTCCACGGCGCTCTCGCCGTCGGCCGCCTCGAACACCTGCACGCCCAGCCGCTCCATCCGCGCGCACAGCGTTTGCCGGGTGCTGGCGTCGTCGTCCACCACCAGCACCCGCGCCTGTCCCGGCTGCCGGGTGGCGTAGCGCAGCGACTCGAGCAGCCGCGACTCCTCCAGCGGCGGGGGCATCCAGTCCACCCAGTGCGGCACGCCTTCCGCCTCGTCCGAGCGCCCGGACAACGCCAGCACGGGCAGCGCGTGCGTGCGCGGCTGCTCCCGCAGGCGGCGCACCCAGTCCAGGGCCTGGCCGTCCGGCCAATGCATGTCCACCACCAGCGCGTCCGGCAAGTCCGTGTCCAGGTGCCTGGCCGCCTCGGCGAGGCTGGTGGCGCACCGCACGCGGTAGCCTTCGTGGGACAGCAGCCCGCGCAGCCGCGATGCCAGCTCCGTGTCCGCGGTGGTCACCAGCACGTCATGCAGGGCCGTGTCCCGGGGCACGTAGGCCGGCGCCACGGCGGGCGCGGGCGTCACCGACTCCAGCGTGAAGGTGAAGGTGGAGCCCTGGCCCGCCTCGCTCTCCACGTGGATGCGGCTGCCGTGCTGCTCCACGATGGCCTGCGAAATCGCCAGGCCCAGGCCCGTCCCGCCCTTGGAGCGGGTGTCCGAGCTGTCGAGCTGCTGGAAGCGTCCGAAGAGACGCGCGCGTTGCTCCTCGGAGATGCCAGGGCCCTGGTCCACGATGCTGAAACGCACGCGGCCGCCCGCCTCTTCCCCCACCCGCACCGTCACGCCCGCTCCCTGGGGGGAGAACTTCACCGCGTTGGACACCAGGTTGGTGAGCACCTGGATGAGCCGGTCCCGGTCGCCCTTCACCCGCGGCGCGCCCGTCACCTCCGCGTGGAGCGACACGCCCGCTCCGTCCGCCATGCCCTTGACGCCCGCGAGGGTGGCCTCCACCAGCTCCGCACACTCCAGGGAGGCGACCTTCAGCTCCAGCTTCCCGGCCTCGATTTTCTCCAGGTCGAGGATGTCGTTGATGAGGCGGATGAGGCGCTCGGTGTTGGTGCGGGCGATGCGCACCATGTCCTGGGCCTGGGGCGGCAGGTCGCCCACGATGCCGCCCTCCAAGAGGCCCAGGGAGCCGCGGATGGAGGTGAGCGGTGTGCGCAGCTCGTGGCTGACGGTGGAGATGAACTCGTTCTTCATCTTGTCCACGGCCTTGTGCTCGGTGAGGTCGCGCACGAAGACGGTGTAGCGGGGCGGGCCGTCGCTGGGCACGCGGACGATGGTCAGCTCCGCGGGGAAGGTGCTGCCATCCATGCGCAGGCACGGAGACTCCAGCCGGGTGGCCTGTCCCGAGACCGTGCTCCGGCCCGCGGCCAGCACCTTCTGCCGGGCCCCCTCCGGCAGCGCCGCGGGCATCGCCACGGAGAGGAAGTCGCGCCCCACCACGTCCGCGGCGGCCACCTGGAAGGTGCGCTGCGCGGCGGGGTTCAGCTCCAGCAGGTCACCCCCGCCGTCCAGCAGGAGGATGCCGTCCGGCGAGGCCTCCAGGATGGCCGCCTTGCGCGCCTCGCTGGCGCGCAGCTCATCGTTGGCGGCGGACAGGGCGCGGGTGCGCTCCTCCACCCGTCGCTCCAGCTCCTGGTTGAGCGAGGCCAGCTGGGCGGTGGTGCGCGACAGCCGCAGCACCACCACCAGCACGTAGGCGACCAGCGCCAGCGACACCATGAAGAAGATGATGCGCGAGCGCTCGTTGCGCGCCTGCGTGCGCTCGTACAGCTCCAGGTAGGTGACGATGACGCGGTCGGCCCGCATGCTGGCGGTGCCCTCCAGCAGGGCACGGAGGGCCGCGTTCGCCTCGGACTTCGCGCCCCGTGCGTCCGCGGCGCGGACCCGCTCCAGGAGCGCGGCGCTCTCGTCCAGGGCTTTCAAGTACAGGTCCAGCGCCGCGTTCATCGTGCGCCGGTCCATGTCGGTCAGGAAGGAAGGGAACTCGCGCAGCGCTTCCGCGCGGGCCCGCAGCGCGGCGAAGTCCTCCGGGTCCGTGCCGTGCAACGTGCGCAGGCCCAGGCGCTCGCGCAGCACGTCCATCTCCAGGTCCGCGCTGGATACGCGCAGGTGCCGCAGCGCGCTGCGATAGCGGTCGTTCTCCGACGTGGACCAGGGGCGGCCCATGGTGAACAGACCGCACAGCAGCAACAGCACGCCCGCGGCCACCACGCCCGAGCGACGCGAGAGCCCAAACGGCTGGCTCATCCTGGCACCAGCTTGCGAATCTCCTGGGGCAGCGTCATGGGGTCGAAGGGCTTGCCGATGACCCCCAGCGCGCCCAGCTCCAGGTAGCGCGCCACCTCCTGCTTCTGGATTTTCGCCGTCATGAAGATGATGGGCGTGTGCGCCGTGGCCTCCTCGGCGCGCAGCCGGCCGAAGGTGGTGGGCCCGTCCATGCCCGGCATCATCACGTCCAGCAGGATGAGGTCCGGCTTCTCCGCGCGGGCCTTCTCCAGCGCCTCGGCGCCGGATGCGGCGAGCACCGTCTGCCAGCCACCCACGCGGCTCAGGCTGAGGTTGCCAATGGTGCGGATGTCATCCTCGTCGTCGACGAGCATCACCTTGCGAAGGGGCGTCATGGCTGGGCCTGGATTCTACCAGGGCCCCCAGGACCGCCCGCCGCCGCGACAACGCCGGGGATGGGACCACCCCAGGGAACGGTCCGTTACCCGCCACACGGCGAGTCCAGGCGCTCGCCGTCCCCCGCGGCGTGAGGGCGCTACGGCACGCCCGTGAGGACACGCCCGTCGTAGACGCGGATGTAGCCCTCGCCCTGGTCCGTGATGGCGCCGAAGCCGCCGATCACCACGACATGGCCCGTCGGGGTGAGCGCGAGGCCGCTGATGCGGACCGGGCCTCCCGTCCCCGTGCTCCCTTCGACGTAGGTCACCGGGCCGGGAGTGCGGGTCGTGAGGCTCATCGCCGAGAACCAGCCCCGGCCCGCCCCCGTTCCGCTCGCGAGGAGCTCGTTTCCGCCGACGAGCAGCGTGCCGGAGGGCGCGAAGGTGTGCAGGGTGACCAAGCCCGGCCCGTTCGGAGTGGCCGCGCTCCACTGCGTATCCCCGTTCGCGCCAATCCACCACTGAGTGAAGCCCCCGGTGGGCAAGGAGTCGGGCACGAGGGTGCTCGTCGCGCCCTCGGCGCTGACGGCGAAGAGGTTCCAGTTGTCCTGTGTCTCCCACTGAAGGGCGCCCTCGGTGCTGTACTTCCGGAAGTAGGACTTCACGAGCAGCAACTCGGAGGACGTCGCGCTCCGGTTGAACGCGCTGCCGGACAGATAGACCTCCCCGCGGGCATTCACCGCCAGGCCGGAGGCGAAGTTGAACTGGCCCTCATCGAAGAGCAGGCTCCAGCGCTCGGTCCCCTGTGGCGAGAGGGCGATGAGCTTGAGCTGACGCGCGTGCTCGGCATTGCCCAGTGTCAGCAACACGTAGACGTGCCCGCTGGCGCTCACGGCGAGCTCATGCCAGCTCGGATATTCGGCGGCCTCCGCGAAGGTCCACTCCGCCTGCCCGCCCACGCCGTACCGGGTCACCCGCCCGGAGTAGTCCACCACGTAGGCGTTGCTCGCGCCATCCGGGACCATCTTCACCCCGCCGCTCACGGGAACCGACCAGAGCAGCAGCCCGGTGCTGCTGAACCGCTGCAACTGCCCGACCTCCAAGACGAGGATGTCGCCGCCGGTCGAGACCGCCACGCTCCGGGGATGGGAGTCCCGCCGCGCCTCCCACCGCAGGACCGGGTCGAGCTCCTCCAGGGAGACGACCTTCGTCCCGTCGATGACGAGCGAGCAGCCGCCGCCCGCCACCACGGCGCAGTCCCCGCCCCAGGTCGGAAACCCTCTCGGCGTGGCCCGGAGCGTCACCTGGGCCTTTCGGACCGGCACTCTGCACGGCTCTTCGCAGGACCAGCCTTCCCCCTCGGCCACCACGAGCGCTCCGTCACCGGGCATGCTCCGCACCTCCACATAGCCGACGCCCATGCCCTTGAGGACCGCGCTGTCCACGTCGGGAGCGCCCTCCACTTCGAGAAGCGCCTCGCTCGGTCCCGCCAGAGGGGGCGAGAACCGCACCCGCACCTCGCACTCCATGCCCGCGTCGAGGAAGCGCTCGCAGGTGTTGGCGGTGATGGTGAACCCACGGCCCTCCACCTTGACGGAAACGGACTCCACCGCCCACGGAGACGCATTGCGCACCGTGAAGAGGTGCTCAGGGGAGGCCTGGCCCACCTCCAGCTCACCGAAGTCGACCACATCCCGGTCGATGATGAGCACGGCCGGGTCCGGCTTCTTTTCGCCGTCGGAGTCGGAGCACGCGGTGGAAAGGACAGACGCGCTGAGCAGCAGGGGGAGCAAAGGCTTGCGGAGCATGCGCGGCTTCCTATGCGAGCCCATGTCCGCGTGACAAGTGGCGCCCCCTCGCCCCCGCGCGGAGCCCACAGGTCGGTGCGCATCCGTCTGTCATTGCCCGGCGGGCAGGGAGTCAGCCTCGCGTCCCCGCCCACCCGGGCTTCGCGGGAGCCGCGGACGAAGCGCCCAGGCGCCCGCGTCGCCTGGCTCCGCCACTTAGTGTCCCCGCGCGCCAGCGCTGAGGCGCATGAAGGCGTTCTGAGCGGCGGGGGGAGTGCAGAGCCGCGTGGTGATGGAGAAGGCGTGCGCCATGAACGGTCTCTCTCCTGGCACTGGCGCCCTGGGCACCGCATTGGCGGACAGCGCACGAAAGACAGGCACGCGGCCGGGCGGCCGTCACGCGCCCAGCGGGAGGGCGTTCGACCGATAGCCGCCAGGAGGATGCCTGTTCGTTGACTCCTGGCGGCTCCAGAATCCCTGTGACGCGCTCAACGCGCCCGCGCTGTTAACTCGTCCATCCCGCACCGGGTACGGAGGAGGCACATTTGGGTGGGGCTGAAGCAGCCGGAGACGCACGCTACCAGGAACTGTTCAACGGCGCGGATGTCTCCCTGTGGGAGGAGGACTTCACCGCCGTGACGGCCGCGCTCGACGCGCTCCGTGCCTCCGGCGTGCAGGACCTGCGCGCCTGGCTCGAGGAACATCCCGGGTTCGTGCTGGAAGCCGCGGAGCGGGTGAAGGTCGTGGACGTGAACGAGGCCACGCTGCGCCTGCTCGAGGCACGAAGCCGCGACGAGGTGAAAGGCTCCCTGCCCCGCTTCTTCGCGCCGGAGACGGTGAAGGCCTTCACCGCCGAGCTCCTCCTGCTCTGGGATGGCGGCACCCGCGTGGAGCTGGAGACGGCACTCCAGACGATGGGCGGCCGCCGTATCGACGTGGTGCTCACCCTGACGCGGCCGTCCAGGGAGCGCAGCGACCGGGTGGTCATCACCATGACGGACATCACCGCGCGCAAGGCGTCCCAGCGGGCGCTCCAGGAGAGCGAGGCCCGCTTCCGGAACATGGCGGACCACTCGCCGGTGATGCTGTGGGTGACGGACGTCACCGGCCGCAGCATCTACCTCAGCCGGAGCTGGTACGAGTTCACCGGGCAGACGGAGGAGACCGGCCTGGGCTTCGGCTGGCTCCAGGCCGTGCACCCGGACGACGCCAGGCGCTCGGAGGAAGCCTTCCTGGCCGCCAACGCACGGCGGGGTCCATTCCGGGTCGACTACCGGCTGCGGCGCAAGGACGGCGAATACCGGTGGGCCATCGACTCGGCGAGCCCCCGCTTCGGGCCGAGCGGCGAGTTCCTGGGCTACATCGGCTCGGTCATCGACATCTCGGAGCGGAAGCAGGCCGAGCAGGAACGCGAACGGCTGCTGGCCGGAATGGACGAGGCCATCCGGCTGCGCGACGAGTTCCTCGCCGTGGCCAGCCATGAGCTGAAGACGCCGTTGACGCCACTCAACCTGAGGCTTCAGACGCTGGCGCGGGCGGCTCGGGCGCGGCGGGGGCCAGAGCTGCTGGAGCGATTGCCGGCGGACCTGGAGGTGATGCAGCGGCAGGTGAAGCGGCTGTCCGCGCTGGTGGGCGAGCTGCTCGACGTCACGCTCATCAGCGGCGGCCAGCTGCGGCTGGAGCTGGAACCCGTGGACCTGGGAGCCCTCATCCGCGAGGTGGCGTCGCGCTTCGAGGGCGAGTCCCAGCGGACGGGAACGCCCATCCGGACCGAGCTGGACGAGGTCGTGGTGGGCCACTGGGACCGTGTACGCCTGGAGCAGGCGGTGTCGAACCTCCTGTCCAACGCGCTCAAGTACGGCGTGGGGCGCCCCGTCCACGTCCAGGCCGGCAAGGAGGGTGCGCACGCCTGGCTCACCGTCCGCGACGAGGGCATTGGCATTCCTCCCGAGGCCATGGACCGCATCTTCGAGAAGTTCGAGCGCGCCGTCTCCGAGCGGCACTACGGCGGGCTGGGCCTGGGGCTCTTCGTCACGCGGCAGAACGTGCGGGCCATGGGAGGCACCATCGAGGCACGCAGCACCCTGGGACAGGGCGCCACCTTCACGATGCGCCTGCCCTGTCAGGTGCCGGAGCCGCACGCGAGGCGGTAACAGGCGCCATGACGGAGCGGCGCTCCGTGGCCGGCTCCGGGCAGAGCACCGCCGCCGTGTCAGCCGGTCGCCCGGCGCTTGCGCGCGGCCCGGGCGGCGGGCTTCGCCGCGGCGGCCGGCGCCGAGGCCTGACGCGGCAGCACCGTGACGACGGCGTTCACCACGCGGGACACAGCACGCAGCTGCCCGGGCTCGAGCTCCCGCAGCTTGCGCGTCATGCGGCGCAGCTCCACCGGGTCCTCCTTCACCTGCTTCCGGGGCGTGGCGGGCGCGCCGTCCGTGCGGCCCACCCCCAGCAGCGTGTCCGCGGAGACCTGGAGCACGTCACACAGGCGGCGCAGCGTCTGGGTCCGGGGCAGCATCTTCCCGCGCTCCAGGCGGCTGTAGACCTCCATGGCCATGCCCATGCGCTCGGCGACGTCGCCCTGGGTGAGCCCCAGCCGCAGGCGGGCATCGCGGGCGGCCGCGCCCAGGAGGGCGGCCAGCTTGTGGTCTACGGGCTCACGCATGGCGGCCGAGGGTTGCACGCTCGGCGGCGCCTGCAAGTTTCCGTCCGCCGCCCCGGTGCATTCCCTACCCAATCCCCTACCTCCCAAGTGAGGACACTACCTCAAAGGGCAAACGTCATGCTATGGACCTCCCAGGTTGAATCATGACGCCCTTTGCAATGACAGCCGCTGGAACCCCGTCTGAGTTGGACCTCCAAGGTCCCATGGGAGTCCGTCCGTGATGCCAGGAGAGGACCTGCACCCGCTGATGCTCCAGGACTCGGAAGAGGTGGGCACCTTCCGCATCGTGCGGCGGCTGGCCACGGGAGGCTTTGGCGCCATCTTCCTGGCCGAGTCGGAGACGCACCGGCAGGTGGCCCTGAAGTTCGCGCTCCAGGGGCCCTCGCCCGAGGAGGACGGCCCCGGCGCGGACGCCCGGACGTGGAAGGAGGCCCACGTCCTCATGCGCCTGGAGCACCCCAACGTCGTGCAGCTGCTGGGCTACCGGCGGTGGCCGGACGTGAAGAATGGCTACCTGGTCCTCATCATGGGCTACGTGGAGGGCCCCACCCTGTCCGAGTGGGCCCTGCACGCGCAGCCCACGCCCCGGCGCGTGGTGCAGGTGTTCCAGCAGCTGGCGCTCACCCTGGACGCCATCCACCGCGAGGGCGTGCTCCACCGCGACATCAAGGGCAACAACATCATCATCCGCGCGTCGGACGGGCAGCCGGTGCTGGTGGACTTCGGCTCGGGCGACCACGCGTGCTCGCCCGTGCTGACCGAGGACACGCTGCCGCCGGGCACGCCCAGCTACCGGAGCCCGGAGGCCCTGCGGTTCTGGATCCAGCCCCGGCCCCCGGGTTCGCGCTACGCGTTCGCGCCCACCGATGACCTGTACTCCCTGGGGCTGGTGCTCTACGAGGTGCTCACCGGGAGCTTCCCCTATCCCGCCCACCTTCCACCCTCCGGGCTGCTGGCCAGCATCGAGGCCGCCAGCTTCCCGCCACCGTCGGCCCGCAACCCACGCGTCCCCGCCGTGCTGGACGCCATCGTGTCCCGGCTGCTGTCTCCCCATGCGGCGGGCCGCTACCCCACGGGCGGGGCGCTGTTCGACGCGCTGAGCGACGCCCTCCCGGTCGCGGACGCCTCCTGGGATGAGCCGCTGTTTCCGCCGCGAGCCCCCGACGAGGCCGTCACCGAGGAGGCGGTGGAGCTCTTCGATGGCGACGAAGAGGCTCGCGAGCTGCGCCGCTGGATGCGTGCACCCGAGTGGCCCGGCTACGCGATGCCTTCCCAGGTGGGGGACACGCAGGTCACATCGTCCACGGAGCCGGGAGCGCCCTGGCTCACGCCCCGTGGCGCGGTGGCGGGCGCGGGCTGGCCCCTCCGGCTGCGGCGATGGCTCGGTGGACTGCTGCGACACCTGGCGGCGCTGTGGCCGTGGCGCCGCTGACGCCCTGTCCGGACGCCTGAACCCCTGACATCCATTCACTGTTGCTCAACCTGGGACGTTCCCTGCGGGCAGACGTTCGTGCTACCTGGGAAATCCCTCTCACGTCACACCACCCCAGAGGTCCATTCGAAGATGATGACGCCTGACACGACGACGGAGGAGCTTCCCGGAGGTCCTCACAGGCCACGCGTGCTGTTCACCGTGGCTGGCACGGTGTTCGAGTTCGTCCGCAAGCTGGAGATGCGCTCCACGGGTGAGCTGTTGATGCTGGCGCAGCGACGCTACCGGAACGGCCTGGGCGGGCCGGTGGTGGTGAAGCGGCTGCGAAATCCCGCCACGTTCGTGGAGCGGCGCCGGCTGGTGGAGGAGGTGGCCCTGACGTTCCGGCTCAACCACCCCGCCATCGCCAAGGTGCTGCTGCTGAAGCTGTACCGCGGGGCGCCCCACGTGGTGATGGAGTACGTGGAGGGCCGGTCACTGGACACGGTGCTGAACCTGGCGGCCATGCGGCGGCGGCCCCTGTCCGCGGCCTTCGCGGCGCACGTGACGGCGGAGGTGGCGGAGGCCCTGCACCACGCCCATGTCCTGACGGACGAGTGGAACCGGCCGCTGCACATCGTCCACCGGGACGTGAGCCCCCGGAACATCCGCGTGGGCGTGCATGGCGAGGTGAAGCTGACCCATTTCACGGTGGCGGCCTCGTCGCTCGCGGGGCGCGAGGTGACGAGCCGCGCGCTGGTGAAGGGAGACATCGCCTATGCCTCGCCGGAGGCCTTGCGGCGGCGGAAGGTGGATGCCCGGTCGGACCTGTTCTCGCTGGGGCTGGTGCTCCTGGAGTTGCTCACGGGGCGGCATCCGTTGATGGTGGATGACCTCGTTCCGGTGGTGGAGCCGGAGCCGCTGGAGCTCCAGGCCCAGGGCCCCACCTGGATGCCCGTGAAGGAGGTGGCGGCGCGGATGGCGCAGCTCGGCCCGGAGCAGGTGGAGCGGCTGGCGTCGGGCGTCCCCGCGCCGCTGCTGGCCATCGTGCAGCGGGCGCTGCGACAGAACCCGGCGGAGCGGTTCCAGAGCGGCGCGGAGATGGCCGGGGCCTTGCGCGCGTGGCTGGAGGCGCAGGGGCTGCACCGGGGACGTCAGGCCATTGCCGAAGAGGTGGAACAGGCCGCCGTGGAGGCGACGGTCCGGCGGAACCAGGCGGAGCTGCTCGAGGGCGGGCTCTATCCAGAGGGACTGACGGCGGAGGAAGCGGCGTTGACCGGAGAGCCGACGTCCGAGCCGCCGCTGGGAGAGAGCCCGGGGTCCGCGGCTCGGCTCTCCCAGGTGGCGGAGCTGACGCTGGAGGCGCGAATCACCCTGTCGATGGAGCCGCCTGTGGAAGCACAAGGCTCCGAGGCAGTAGAGCCGCCGATGCAGGTGCAAGGCTCCGAGCCGGTGATGCCGACGGTGAAGGCGCAAGGCTCCGAGGCAGTAGAGCCGCCGATGCAGGTGCAAGGCTCCGAGCCGGTGATGCCGACGGTGGAGGCGCAAGGCTCCATGGCGGTGATGCCGCCGATGCAGGTGCAAGGCTCCGAGCCGGTGATGCCGACGGTGAAGGCGCAAGGCTCCGAGGCAGTAGAGCCGCCGATGCAGGTGCAAGGCTCCGAGCCGGTGATGCCGACGGTGGAGGCGCAAGGCTCCATGGCGGTGATGCCGACGATGCAGGTGCAAGGCTCCGAGGCAGTAGAGCCGACGGTGGAGGAGCAAGGCTCCGAGGCAGTGGTGCCGACGGTGGAAGCGCTGGGCTCCAAGGCGATAGGGCCGCCGATGCAGGTGCAAGGCCCCGAGGCAGTAGAGCCGGCGGTGGAGGCGCAAGGCTCCATGGCGGTGATGCCGCCGACGCAGGCGCAAGACTCCACGGCAGTAGAGCCGCCGACGCAGGCGCAGGGCTCCGAGGCGGTAGCCCTGGAGGCACAGCGCCCGGACGTCACGGCTCCCGTCCAGGCTGCCGCACAAGCATCGGGAACGGAGCGACTCCCGCCTGGCCCCGGCGGAGAGCGCTCGCCGGGAGCACAGTCGACTCCGTCCGAAGCCGCAGCCTCGCAGCCACCACATCCCGCGCCCACGAAGCCCGGGACGCCGTGACGCCCGCCGGGTCGCGGCGGGCTAGAGCGCGCCCGCTGCGTACAGCACGCCCACGAGCACCAGGAGCACCACGACGACCACGGCCGCCACGCGCCACGCGGAGATGGGCGCCTCGCCCAGCACCACCTGCGCGTCCTGCCCGTGTACCAGCACCCGGTACGGCTTGTCCCGGTAGCGATAGGCCAGCACGTACACGGGCAGGGCCAGCCGTCGGGTGCGCAGGCTGGACAGCGCCACCGCGACGTGGATGTTCCGGAAGCGGCGGCCCGGGATGACGCCCTGCTGGAGCTGCTCGCGAGACAGCCGCTCCACCGCTTCCAACACGCTGCGCCGCGCCCCCGAGCGCGTCGCCTCGAAGCGCTCGATGTGGGCGCCCTCGGGCCCCACCGGGGTGTCCCGCGCGGAGTCAGGCTGATAGTGGGGCGCGAGCGCCTCGCACTCCGCCACCTTCAGCCCGCGTGAGGCGGGGACCGGGATGCCGTCGAAGTCGAAGCGCGTGCGTCCCGCGTGCGGCGCCCAGTCCGACCGCCGGGAGCCCGCATCCGAGTCCGCCGTCCAGCTCACGTCCACGCCCGCGTCGAACATCCACGCCGGCCACCACACCGGGCGCAAGGACTCCAGCGACGCCTCCTGCGCCAGGCCGGAGGGGCGGAAGAAGCCACCCCGCCCCAGGAAGCCCATCAGCGCGCCGCGCGCGGCCTCGGGGTCCACGGTGAAGGGCAGCCAGGCCTGGGCCTGCTCCACCGGGTCCGCCGTCGTCTCCACATGGGTGACGGAGCCGCAGTAGTCACACCGCGGCGCCTTCGCCTCCACCGAGTACTCCACCGCCGCGCCACAGCTCTCGCACCGCACCACGCGCGCCCGGACACGCTCCACCGCGGCCCGAGGCGGCGGCGGCGCCGTCAGCCCACAAATCGGGCAGCGCAGGTCCTCCGCCTCCAGGGCGCTGTCGCAGCGCTGGCAGGGCGGCACCGCCACGGCCTCGGCGCTCATCGCCCACCTCCCGAGGTGAGCAGCCAGCCCACGGCCAGCACCGCCAGCAGCACCACCACCGCGGCCAGTACCTTCCAGGGAGAGATGGGCGCCTTGCCATGGACGGCGCCTGTCTGGCCATTCACCAGCACCCGAAGCGGCGGCGCATCCTCCGCGTACTTCACCGCCAGCACCCAGACGGGGAGCAGGCACACGTCGAGCGCCTCCCACTCCAGGCGCGACTGGTGCTCCAGGTCCCGGTACGAGTCCCCCGGCATGAAGCGCGACAACTGGATTCCTATCCGCTCCACCGCTTCCCGCCGGGCCAGCGACTGGCACTGCTCCAGCGTGAGCGAGGGCTCCTCGGCCATCCAGCCGGAGATGAGGGCCGGGGTGTAGCGGGCCAGCGCGCGCAGGTCGAAGGGCTCCAGCGCCTCCAGCTCCGCGTTCTCCAGCCCCTTCGACGCGGTGACGAGCACGTCCGCCACGTAGCCAGAGAGCTCTCCCTCCAGCCGGCGCCACTCGGTGCGCGTCACCGTGCGCGTGCGCGTCACCGTCTTCCCGTTCTCCGTCGTCGTGTACGTCTCCGTCTCCTGGTAGTTCTCGCCGATGGAGGCGCGGTAGCGCGCCTGCGCCAGCACGCTGTAGAGGTACGCGGGCACATACACGCCACGCACCTCGCCCGGCGATGCGGAGCGGATGCCCGAGCGGGAGAACCGACTGCGCGAACGCAGCCACCGCGCCACGTGCTCCTTGGCCGCGGTGTGGGTGAGGGCGAAGCCCAGCGCGAAGACGGGCTCGGGCACGCCGGGCATGGGCGGGCGCTCCACCACCGCGGGCGCGGCGCAGTAGGGACAGCGCGTGGTCCGCAGCGCGGGCTCCAACACCAGCCTCGCGCCACAGGACTGGCACCCCAGATGGAGGAGCGGCTCCGTCACCGCGGATGGCGTCTCGTGGGTTTGCTCGGGCATCACCGGTGAGTCTTGGCGCATCCACGGCAGAACGTCCATGCGATGGTCTGAAGGCTCTTCGCGGCGGCCTCCGTGGACCATCACGCCCGCCTGCCCACCCTCCAGACGCCCGGACTCCCGGGCCGGTTGCCGCCAATGGCCTTCATCCCGAACCTAGATTGACGGAGGGAATCCACATGGCTCAGCGCGACAAGCAGCAACAGCCGGGCATCCAGCCACCCGAGGATTACTACGGCCGTACGATGGAACCACGGCAACTCACTCCGGAGCAGGAAGAGCACGACCAGGAACGAAGCTCGGCGGAGGACACCGAGACCGAGCCGAAGCATCGCATGCGCACCATCGACCCGACGGAGCGCACGCCCGGCGCCATCCTGGATGAGATTGGCGATGGCGACGGACCGCGCAGCGACGCAGGCACCAATCCGCTGCCCGATACCTACTGGGGCGCCTACCCCGACGGCGAACCTCGCAGGGAATGAGCCCCAGACGTAGCGCCGCTTGGGAAGCCCATCACTTCCGAAGCGGCCACACCCGGCTCGTCCCGGGACTCGTCCCCAGTTCAATCCATGTCAGTCCCCCTCTGTACTGTGTGCTCATTCGCCAGCACCCAGGGGGAGCGATTCCATGGCGGAAATCCGTGAACTGCCGCGTGTGTCCGTGAACAAGCTGGGGGAGTACCTCACCGCCACGCCCGCGCGCCGCAAGCGCATCATCCACGACCAGAAGCACCCGCCGGAGCAGCAGTACCTGCGCTATCCGGAGGCGTCGCATGCGATTACGGACTTCCTCTGTCGCGGCATGGATTTGTCCATCCTCCGCGAGCACCAGCGCCGCTTCGCGTGCAGCGTGCCCCAGTCGGAGTTCGAGGCGCAGCGGCTGCATCTGTGCTCGGAGGCGCTCGAGCGCTTCGCGGACCTGGTGCCCTGGCTGGACCTGGAGGAGACGCTCATCAGCGCGGTGGGCGCCGAGCCCCCCGTGCTGGAGGTCGCGGGTGTCACCATCAGCGTGCGGCCGGAGGTCGTGCTCCAGCGCATGGACAGACATGGCAACGCGCGCGTGGGATTGATGAAGCTCTACTTCTCCAAGCACCACCCGCTGGACGAGCGCTCGGGGCAGTACATCGGCACGCTGCTCCAGCGCTTCACCGAGCAGCACCTGTGCCCGCTGGGGCCATGCGACCACCGCCTCATCCAGGTGGTGGATGTGTTCGCGGGCACCGTCTTCACGGCGCCCCGGGCCCACATCCGGCGGCTGAGCGACGTGGTGCTCGCCTGCGAGGAGATTGCCGAGCGCTGGTCCGTCCACTGAGCGTACGCTGTTGGACACTGCGCCTCTGGGCTGAGTTGGGGGTGGACACGTCGAGGCACATCGGCGAGAGCGATACGTCCGTTGTCGCGCCGATGATGTTCGCGTGCGTGCTGGACTCGCAGGCACGCGTCCCACCCCACCCCCGAGGACATTCATGAGCGCCAAGCCTGCCACGCCCTCTCTCTCCACCCGCGACTACATCGACCTGGAGGAGCGATACGGAGCCCACAACTACCACCCGCTGGACCTCGTCATCGAGCGTGGCGAGGGCTGCTGGGTCCATGACGTGGAGGGCCGCAAGTACCTCGACTGCCTGAGCGCGTACTCGGCGGTGAACCAGGGGCACTGCCACCCGCGCATCCTGGAGACGCTGCGCGAGCAGGCGGCGAAGGTGACGTTGACGTCACGGGCCTTCCGCAACGACCAGCTTCCGCACCTCTACAAGGCGCTGCGTGAGATTTCCGGGCGCAGCCGCGCGCTGCCGATGAACTCCGGCGCGGAGGCGTGCGAGACGGCCATCAAGCTGGCGCGCAAGTGGGGCCACACCGTCAAGGGCATCCCCGAGGACCGGGCGGAAGTCATCGTCTTCGAGAACAACTTCCACGGTCGCACCATCAGCCTCATCAGCTTCTCCACCGAGCCACGCTACCGGCAGGGCTTCGGCCCCTTCACTCCCGGCTTCACCGTCGTTCCCTACGACGACGTGGAGGCGGTGCGGCGTGCCATCACCCCCAACACCTGCGCCGTGCTGATGGAGCCCATCCAGGCCGAGGCCGGCGTGCTGATTCCCCGGGACGGCTACCTGACGCAGGTCGCCGAGCTGTGCCGGCAGAACCGGGTGCTGTTCATGGTGGATGAAATCCAGACGGGCCTGGGGCGGACGGGGAAGATGTTTGCCTTCCAGCACGAGGACGTCCACCCCGACGTCATCGTGGTGGGCAAGGCCCTGTCGGGCGGCTTCTACCCCGTCTCCGCGGTGATGGCGGATGACGAGGTCATGGGCGTCCTCCAGCCCGGCGAGCACGGCAGCACGTATGGCGGCAACCCGCTCGGCTGCGCGGTGGCGCGCACGGCCCTGGACGTGCTGCGGGACGAGCACCTGGTGGAGCGCTCCGCTGAGCTGGGGCAGAAGTTCCTGGCCATGCTGAAGACGCTGAAGAGCCCTCACATCGTGGAGGTGCGAGGCCGGGGGTTGATGGTGGGCGTGGAGCTGGACATCCCGGCCCGCCCCGCCTGCGAGGCCTTGATGGCGGAGGGCGTGCTCTGCAAGGAGACGCACGACTACGTCATCCGCCTCACGCCGCCGCTCGTCGTCACCCAGGAGGAGCTGGACTGGGCCTTCGCGCGCGTCCGGAAGGTCATCGAGGCGCTGTAAGCCCGGCGCTCGAAGCGCGGCGTCCGGGCATCCGAGCGGACGCGGGGCCGAGGCCGCCGCACCGGCGCCTCGGTTGTCCCCGCGCCGCACCTTCCTCACCGTATTGAAACCAGCGCGCGGTGCGGGCGCTGCGACAGGACGGTGGCCGGTGCTCGAAGCCCTCTGGGACAAGCGTGCCCTGCTCGTGTCGGGCAAGGGCGGCGTGGGGAAGACGACGCTGGCGGCGGCGCTCGCCCTGGCCGCCTCGCGAGCGGGACACACCGTGCTCCTGGCGGAGCTGTCGCCCGAGGAGGATGGGCCCTCACCGCTCGCCGCGCTGGTGGGCGCGCGCGGAGCGGGGCTTCGGGTGACGCGGGTGCGGCCCAGGCTCCACTTCGTGCGGCTGTCCGCGTCCGAGGGGCACCGCTCCTTCCTGGAGAAGGGCCTGCCCGCACGGTGGCTGGCGGAAGCCGCGCTGCGAACCCGCGCCCTGCGCCGCTTCCTGGAGGCGGGCCCCGCGCTGCGGGAGATGGGCTTGATGTACCAGTTGCTCACCCTGCTCCGGCGCACCCGGCCGGATGGGCGGTTCGTCCATCCGCTGGCCGTCGTCGACCTGCCCTCCACCGGCCATGCGCTGGCGCTGGCGTCCCTTCCCCATCATCTGCTGTCGCTGATGCCCGGAGGCCTCATCGGGCGTGACGTGCGGGAGGGGCTCGACTTCCTCCAGGACCCGGCTCGCACGGCGGTGGTCCTCACCAGCCTGCCGGAGCCGCTGCCCATCAGCGAGGCGCTCATCGTGGCCTCGGAGCTGCGGCGGCTGGCCCTGCCCCTGTCGGCCGGCATCCTCAACCGAATGCCGGAGGACCCCTTCACGCCCGAGTCGCGCGCCGCGCTGCACCGGCTGCTCGCGGCCCACGGGCCACACCAGGGAGCGCTCGCGCTGGAGCGGCTGGAGCGGGCCCGGACCGCCGCCGTCCGACTCCGCCGGGAGCTGTGCGCGCCGCTGCTCACCTTGCCGGAGCTGCCTGCCACGGGGCTCGCGCTGACCGAGGCGCTCGCGGGGGCCTTCATGCCGTCTCCGGCGGATGCGCTCTGGCATGAGGCGCGGCTATGAGCAGGCCGGCCCTACCTCGGCGCGCTCGAGCACGGCGCGCTGTCATGCGCACGCCCGCTCAATGTGGACGCGCCGTGGGGCGAGGCACTGCCATGCGCATGCTGGCCCTGCGCGGACGCCCTCCCGCAGGAGGCACTGCGATGCGCATTCCGGCCCCACGCGGACGCCCTTCGGCACGACGTGCCGCCGTACCCGCGCAAGCTCCGGGAGAACGTGCTCCGGCCAGAGTCCGTGCGATGCGCGCACAGGCCCCGCGCGGGCGGCCCCGCCACATCCGCCGGGGGCACGGGCCGTGAGCGCGGGCGACCTGCGGCGGCTGCTGTGCACCCAGCGCATCATCGTGTTGTGTGGCGCGGGCGGCGTGGGCAAGACGACGACCGCCGCGGCCCTGGGCATCGCCGCCGCGCGCGCGGGACGCCGGACACTGGTGCTGACCATCGACCCGGCGCGCAGGCTCGCGGAGACCATGGGCCTGCAGGAGAGCGGCCCGGACCCCACGCCCGTGTCCCCCGAGCGCCTCTTCGCGGACGGACCACGGGGCCCGGGATGCCTGGACGTGTGGATGCTGGACCCGCGCGCCGTCTTCGAGCGCATGGTGCACCGGCTCGCGCCCACTCCCGAAGCCGCGCGCGCGATTGTCGGACACCGCCTGTACCGCTTCCTGTCCGAGCTGGTCGCGGGCGTACAGGAGTACGCCGCCGCCGAGGCCCTGGATGGCTTCCTCGCGGAGCACCGCTATGAGCTCATCCTGCTGGACACCCCACCCAGCCGGCACGCGCTGGACTTCCTGGACGCACCCGGCCGGCTGGCGCGCTTCCTGGACACGCGCATCGTCGCGCTGTTCGTCCCCGAGCCACGCGCCCGTGGCGGCAGGCTGTGGCACGGCGCGCAGGCGGTGGTGGACCGCGTCTTCTCAGGCATCTTCGGCGCCAGCTTCACCCGGGAGCTGCGGGGCTTCCTGGGCGCCTTCGGTGGGCTCTTCGCGGGCATGCGGCTGCACTCGGAGCGGCTGCGCCAGCAGCTCGCCTCACCGGACGCGGCCTTCCTGCTGGTGACGTCCCCGGAACCCTCGTCCCTGCGCGAGGCCGCCTGGCTCCGCGAGACGCTGGAGGCGCGCGGCCTCTCCTTCGCGGGCTACGTGCTGAACCGGAGCTGGGCCCACGATGACGTGCTCGCGGCGCCGGAGGCCCTGCTGGAGCACACGGGCGGAGACCGCCATGCGGAGCGCGCCGTGGCGGCGCTGTCCCGGCTGGCCGCCACCGAGCAGGCGCGCTCGGAGGCCCACCGCGCCCTGCTCCACCACCTCACCGAGCACCTCCCCGCGGGCGCCCTCGCGGTGGCCGCGCCGGACACGGGCGCGGAGCTGGAGGAGTTCAGCGGCCTCGTGCGCCTGGGAGACGCCCTGACCGCGGGCTGACGTGGACCCCGGCGGGGCGGGCACCCGCTTGCCCGGACGCCCGCACCTTGGAGGCGCGCCCCCTCAACACCAGCGTTGCAGTTTGAACCCGACTTCGCCCGAGGACAGACATGGCCCACAGAAGCATGGACAACGGCAGGGACGAGACGCACGGCGCGCGGCGCGCGGCCCCCACCGAGCCCACCGCCCACCGCGAGGCGGACGTGGCGCCCCCGGGCTCGCGTGAGCGCGCCGAGTCCGACCTCACCGGCTGGAACCCGGCCCGCGACGAAGAGTCCTCCACCCGGCAGGGCCGCTACTACCGCGCCGCCACGCTGCGCATGTCCCAACCTCGCACCCAGATGGATGACGTGCCGGATACCGCCGTGTACGGCGCGCCGCCGGAGGACAGCGGCCCCTACGGCAGGGATGACCGGGACAGCCACTACGCCACTGGCTGGGGCCCCCGGCACGACACCGGCGAGCAGGACATCGAGCTGCCCCGCCAGCGCGCCGACTACCGGTCCTGGGACCGCTATGGCTATGGGCAAGGCCCGCGGGCCGAACCCGCCCGCGACGCGCGTCTCCAGACACGCGAACGCGCCCATGACCGCCATGGCGAGGCGCGCCCCCTCTACCGGGCGGACCGGAGCCCCGGCGACGCCGCCTCCAGCCACTCGGCCTCCTACGCGCGCGGGGGGCATGACGAGGCGAGCACCTCCCGTGGGCAGCACGTGGGCATGTCCGTCTACACCGCTATCGCGGGGCGCCCCGAGGCCACCACCTACCGCTATGAAGGCCCCGGCACGTCCGTCTCCACCGCCCTGGGAGGGCGCACCGAGGCGAGCACGACCCGCCGCGCGGGAGGCCGCCGCTGGCAGCACGAGCCCCTCACCGCCCGCGAGGTGATGACGCGCCAGGTGCGCACGGCCCGCCCGGAGAGCTCCCTGCGGGACGTCGCGCAAATCATGAAGGACGAGTCGTGCGGCGCGGTCCCCATCGTCGACGAGCGGGGCCGGCTGGTGGGCATCGTCACCGACCGGGACCTGGTCATCCGCGCCTTCACCGGGGGCCGCTCTCCCGAGCAGCTTCGCGTCGCGGACGTGATGACGGATGACGTGGAGGCCGTCACGCCGGACGACTCGCTCCATGACGTCATCGCGCTGATGGGGCGCCGTCAGCTCCGCCGCATCCCCGTGGTGGAGCGCGACGACTGCATCGTCGGCATCATCTCCCTGGGCGACATCGCCCTGCGCGCCGACCACGACGAGGAGCTCCAGCACGCCCTGGAGCGAATCTCGTCCAGGCGCTCCTTCTGGAGCCGGCTCGGTTGAGATGGGCGGCGCGTGGCCTCGCGGACGAGGCGCTCCAGCACGCCCTGGAGCGAATCTCGTCCAGGCGCTCCTTCTGGAGCCGGCTCGGTTGAGATGGGCGGCGCGTGGCCTCGCGGACAAGGCGCTCCAGCACGCCCTGGAGCGAGGCGCCTCCAGCCACTCCTCTCGTGGAGCCGGCTCGGCGGAGCGTGGGCTTGCAGACGGGGACGGGCGGGCCCGGTGACAGTCAGGCCCACCCGCGCGGCGAGGCGCGGCTCACGCCACGCCAGTGAGCACGATGGCGTCCGCCGTCTCCGACACCGTGAACTTCTTGAGGGGCAACGTGGCCGGCCCCTGTGTCACCACGCCCTCCCGCGTGAAGATGGAGGCGTGGCAGGCGCAGAACAGGTCCGCCTCCTGCTCGCGGTAGTTCACCTCACAGAAGGCGTGGGTGCACACCGAGTCCACCGCGGACAGCGACCCGTCCTGCAGCCGGAACACGAAGATGCGCTTGCCGTACCCCGACGGCACGCCCGTCACCGAGCCTCCGACGTCGCGCAGCTCCGGGAACTGGCTGAACGGCAACACCACCTCTCCGTTCACCGCGGCCGGGAAGTCGCTCTGGCCCGCACGCAGGTTGATGCGGAGCACGCCCGTGTTGGGGTTGTACTCCGCCGCGAACGTCTGCAGCGCCACGGTGGCCGGCCGCTGGAGCACCGAGCCGTCCCGGGCGTTGAAGCGCGACAGGTGGCACGGGCAGATGACGTCCTTGCCGTCGTAGCCCAGGGGGCAGCCCACGTGCGTGCACAGCGACGACAGCACGGAGAAGTCGTCCGAGGCGCCATCGTCCTTGGAGTGCACCACCAGCAGCGGCACCTGCTCGCCCGGGACGCGCACCGTCAGCGCGCCGCCCACGGGCTCCAAATCCGGATAGCGCGACACCTGGATGTCCACTGTCCCCAGCTCGCTGGCGGTGACGTCCGTCACCGGAGCTGGATTGATGTCCGGCGCGCAGCCCGGCAGCGTCGTGGCCGCCGCGCTCGCCGCGCCTGTTCCCAGAATGCCCTTGAGGAATCCGCGTCGCGTCGAACTCACGTACCCTCCACCTCGAACACCAGCTTGGGCTCCAGTACCAGCACGTCGTCCACCTTCACCATCAGCAGCGACGGCCGGTTGATGTTGTAGGCATCCAGGCTGATGTCGAAGGTGCCCTCGGCCACCGCCTCCTTCTCCGACTTGAACACCACCGTCATCGGAATCTCCACGGCCTTCTTCACGCCGTGGAAGGTGAGCTGGCCCTTCACCTTCACCGGCACCGTCGCCGGGTAGCTGGTGGGCGCCTTCACGCCGGTGGCCACGCCCTTGAAGTCGATGATGGGGAACTTCGCCGCGTCCGTGGTCTCCAGCATGTGCGCGTCGCGGTTGGCGTTGCCCGAGTCGAAGTCCTTCACGTTGGCGCGCACCGCCACCTGGAGCGTCCCGTCCGGCAGCAGGCGGGCCTTGCCATCGCTGGGCGGCGCCTTGCCCACCACCTCGTGCAGCTTGTGCTTCAGCTTGTAGGTCAGCGAGCTGGCGTCCTTCTTCACGGCATACGTGCGGGCCTGCGACTGCGCGACAGCGGGCAGCGCGAGCACCAGGGTGGCGATCAGGGCGATTCGTCGAGCAATCACGTCAACCTCCAGGGAACCACTACGAAAGGCATGCGCTTCAGAAGAACAGCGTGAGCACACCAGCGGTCACCGCGCCCAGCGTGGCGTAGCCGGAAATCTGATGGGCGGTGGAGAGGTCCGTCTCCGACAGCCGGCCGAAGCGGTCCGTGGCCATGATGCCGAGGATGACTTGCGCCACCATGCCGGCGGTGGCGAGCGCCATGAACAGCTTGTGGACGGTGATGGTGTCCCACCGGAACTCCTTCTCGAAGGGCTCCGGCGCCAACACGCCCAGCAGGCCCACGGTGGCGAACAGCGCCGAGGTGCCAATGGCGAGCCCGCGGTGCAGGCCGAGCAGGTTGCGATCATCCCCGCCCCCGCGGAACGAGTCGTTGAACTGGAGCTGCCCCACCACCGTGGTCCCCACCAGGCCCGCGGCCATGGCGAAGCCCAGGCCCTGGTGCAGCTTCAGCATGGTGCGGCGCCGGCCGATGCGCTTCTCCAGCTCCGGATCCACCTGCGCGGCGGCCGCGGCCTCCGCGGGCTCCAGCAGGTCGAAGTCCATCGGATCCACGTCCCCACCCGCCGGCGTCTCCCCGGGCTTCTGCACCGTGGGCGCGTCATCCGAGGGCGACAGCGGCCTGGCGGGCTCCACCTGCATCGTGGGCTGGACGGGCTGCACCTCTGGCGAGTCCGCGCGCTTCGAGTCCACCGCGGGCTTCGCCTTCTTCCTGCTGGAAGTGGCCTTCTTCTTCGCGGGCTTGCGCTTCGACGAGGCCTTCTTGGTCGTCTTGCCCTTGGACTTCGAGGAGGACTTCACCACCCGGGACTTCTTCGCGGGCTCGGTCTGGCCTTGCTGGGCCCAGGCGGCGTGGGGGGCGGCAATCAGTGACAGGGCGACGAAGAAGGCAGCAAAGCGGGTCATCAGGGTTTTCCGTGTAGACGCAAAGCAGACTGCCGGGTCAGGGCCGGTCATCCAAGGTCGAGTCCTCCGCCACACCATGTCCAACCCACCCTCTCCGAGGACGTCGCGCACGCTACCGCGTTCCGGAATTTCCGGAAACGCGCTGCGTCGTACGGTACCGCCCTGAGCCCCGCGGTCCGGCATCATTTTCCGCGGCCCCTGTCCTGACGGCGTTCGCTTCTCGGGGACGCGGCGGCTGACGGTAGCGTCCGGTGGGGCGAACCGGGAGGTGTCTGAAGGTCACGACCCTGTGTCGTGCAACGGCCAGGGGCGGCAGGCGGTTTTCACCGCCGCCGGCGTCCCGGAGCCCGGAGACAGACGGCGCTCCCCGCTCGCGCCCACAGCGGGACGCGAGGGCCGGCGTCTGTCGAATCTCGCCCGTGGGCCGCCACCCGGGAAAGGGGCGGCCCCGGCGGCCTCACGCCTCACGCGGGGGTGGTGGCGGGGACTTCCGTGCGCGGCGCGTTGCCGTGGGTCAGCTCCAGGCCGAGCGCGTGGGGATCGAAATACGCATAGAAGCGACGGATGGAATCACCATCCCACTCGATGATGGACACGCCTTCATAGGCCACCGCCGCGCCGTTGTGGGCGGTGCCCTGCGTCTCCCACTCGAGCGCGACGCGCGAGCCGGCTTCAATCATGTTCCGGAAGGTGGACTTCACCCGCTGGAGGGTGCCCTTGTACTCGCGCCAGAACTTCCGGGCCCCCTCCTTGCCGGAGAAGACCTGCGGCGAGGCCACGTTGCTCACCTGGGCGTCGTCACTGAACAGGGCGATGAGCGGCTCCAGGTCGCCGCTCTCCTCCAGCTTCGTCAGTGCCTCCACGAACCGCTGTGCTCGCTCCATCGCCATGCGCTGCCTCGCTCCTCGTGAAAGAGTCCCTGATGAGAGGGTGCGCATGGACCGGACGCGTGGCCCCTCGGGGAACCCGGCCCCTCGCTCCCCGGACGGTCGCGCCAGGGCCCGCGACACGGCCCGGTGGTAGCATCCCCGGTCGCCACGCCATGACCTCCACCCACGTCCGGCCTCCTTCCGTCGCGGATGATTCCCCTGGGGAGTCCCTGGGGGCCTTGCCGGCACCGTCCTCGCTGACCGAGCTGCGTGCGGCCCTGAGCTCGCCCGGCGTCATCCCCGCGGAGGTGGACGCGCTCCTCGCAGCCATTGCCCAGCCCCCTGAAGGGGAGGAGGCGCTGCGAGCAAGGGCGGACTTCCTGCTGTCCCTGATGTCGCTGCCCGGAGACGCCAGCGTGCTGACGGGGAGCGCGGGCACCACGGTGCGCACCGCGGCGGTGGAGGCCCTGCTGGAGCTGGGCTACCCGTATGCGCTGGAGGTGCCCCCGGACGCGCTGGAGCGGGCCCGGCGCGAGCGGGGAAGCCGGCGCAAGAAGGGGCGCGGCCGGACCATCAACGTGCCCACCTCCGCGCTCGTCGTCACCGTCATCACCGTGCAGTTGCAGCTCCTGCTGCTGTGGATGTTCGGCTTCGTCTCATTCAGCCAGGTGAACCTGCTCACCCTGCCAGCACTGCTCGGCCTCTTCGGCCCTCCGGCGCTGGCCGTCATCGGGGCCCGGAAGAACTCACCCGGCGTCCAGCTGCTCGGGGCCGTGGGCCTGGGGCTGCAGGGGCTGTTCTGGCTGATGACGGTCCTGCTCGCCACGGGGATGGGCAGGCACACGCCTCAGGTGTGGCTGGCGCTCCCCTGGTACGTGCCCCTGGTGGCCGGGTTCCTGATGCGTCCGAGGAAGCAGCCCGACGCACCGGGCACCAGCACCTCCGCGCCCCAGGACGTCTCGCCCTGAGGCGCCGCCCTCATCGCGAGGAACCGCTCCGCGACAGGGCCTGCGTCCACGCCTCCCGGTCCCAGCCATCCTTCGCGTAGGCCGCGCGCGCCGGGGCGGGCAGCGCGTCCCAGGCCGTCCGGGCTTCGAGCTCGGCGGGCAGCTGGAAGACACCGCGATGCCCCGGGTCGACCGCCTGCCGCGCCCGCTCCGCCGTCAATCCCTTCATGGAGAAGCCAGCCTCGATGCCGGCCTGGTCACCGTCCGCCCTCACCTTCGCGGAGACACCGCCTTCGAGCTCGGCCTTCTTCGTGTTCAGCGTCGCATGCACCTGGAACGCCTTGCCGATGCCCATCGCGACGCGCTGCGCTCCCTCCGAGCTGGCGCTGAGCTCCACGAGCCCCAGGTCCAGCTTGAGGGTCGCCTCCGTCTTGCCGCCCGTGTCCCGGGTCAGCTCGAGCTTCACGGGCCCCTGGCGCACGGCGACGCCGGCCTCCCCCTTGAGCTCGCGCTGTCCTCGCGCGTCGAGCGAGCCCTTCACGGACCACTGGGACGCCTCGGTTCCAGCGGCCACCTTGCCGTGAAGCCGCACCGTCCCCGCGGCCCGCTCTCCGGAGAGCTCCCGCTCACGGGCGCTGACATGCTGCAGGGTGCGGTTGAGCGACTCGGGCCGGCCGATGCCGGCCTTCCAGGCCGCCTCGAAGTCCTCGCGCGCGGGGTCCTTCCATTCGAGGCCCAGCAGGGATTCGGAGAGCTGGGCGGCGCGCGGCGGCCCGAGCGCGCCCAGCTCCCGGCGGCTCTGGGCCTGATCCACCGCGCTGGCATACCGGTCGAGGTACTCCGCGTGCGCCTTGTAGAAGCCCGCTCCCACGTCGATGGCGTGCGCATTCACCGCGTCCCGCATCGCCGGGGGCAGCCGCCGGTCGTTGACGAAGAAGTCCGGCACGGCGGGGTACCCCAGGGCGTCCACCGGGCCCGCCTCCCCCTTGCCGCGCTGGAGCACGCCCTTCGACTCGGCCTGCTCCAGGAACGCGAGCCGCGAGCCCGCATCCTGCGCCTTCACATAAGCCCCCAGCAGCCCGTCCTGCTGCAGCTTTTCCAGCGCCGCCCGATATGCCCCGGGCGACAGCGCTCCGAGCGCCCCGTGCACCGCTCTCACATCCTCCGCGCTGACCGTCCAGTCCGTCAGGCTGCGTGTGAGGTGGGAGCGGATGCCCTCGAGGACGCCCTGGGGCACCTCGGCCGGGGCCGGCTGGCGCAGCGGGCCGCCCAGCAGCGCCAGCTCGCCCGCGGACAGGGACGGGCCCGATTCCGAGGGCGTGGGTGAAGGGGCCCGCGCATCGGCGCGGCGCGCGGACGGTCCATCGAAGGCGCGCACCTCGTTGGACTTGCGCGTCGCGGGTGAGGGGGTGCGGGGCTCCGCGGCTTTGGGTGCCGCCGGCGGAGGCCCGGACGCCGGGTCGGCTTCGATGGGGAGAGAGGGACTGCCGGACGAATCGATACGTGGCATGAGGCGCGCTCCGGAAGGGAACGGCCTGGGGGGATGCAGCCCGCGCACCAGGGCCATTCCGACGGGAGCACACCGCGCCGGCCACGCGCGAAGTCGCCCGCGGCGGACGCGGCATCTCCCGGACGGGATGGACGCCCTCTCAAATGCGACGAGGACCGTGGCCTCGGCGGGCCCACGGTCCTCGCGTCACTTCACCGGCTCCTGGGAGCGCGGGCTCAGAACACGTTCAGCGCGCGGCGGTAGTACATCTCGCGGTCCGCCATGCCGTTGTAGCCACCGTTGATGCGGCGGGTGACCTCGCGGAAGTTGCCCGCGTCGGCGTAGGTGTTGAGGTTGCGCGACGACCAGTACCAGCCGGCGATGCGGAACGCGACGTCCGGGTCCTTCGCGCGGTGGGGGTTGCCCTCCAGGTCGATGCCCAGCGCCCGGCCCGCGGCACGGTAGTTGGCGCGGCCCGTGAGCTGGATGGGGCCACGACCCTTGTAGCGCACGCCATCGCCCGGCTGGGTGTTGCCCAGGTCCCGGCGGCCCTCGTAGGCGGCGCCGGAGGCAATCTCCTCCATGTAGCGGAGCTGGCCGCTCTCATGGGCGAGCTGCGCCAGGAAGGCCGCCTTGCGCTTGGGCGTGGTGATGTTCGCCTCGGCCATGGCCTGGTTCAGGTAGGGCAGGTACTGCTCCGCCTTCGCCTGCGACAGGTTGGGCATCACCGCGCGGAGCTGCTGCACCGTGACACCGGCGGAGCCACCGGTGGGCGGCTTCGGCCCGTCCACGCCGCCCACGGGGGGCTGGTTCGGCGTAGGCCGCGTCGGAGAGGCCCCACCGCCCCCCGGAATGGTGAGCCGCTGGCCCACGTAGATGAGGTTCGGGTTGGCGATGTTGTTGGCCTGCGCCAGCGCGCCCACCGTGGTGCCATACCGGCCCGCGATGCCGCTCAGCGTGTCGCCCGACTTCACCGTGTAGGAGCCGCCGCCCGACGAGGGCCGGCCAGGCGCCGCGCCGCCAGCGCCCGGGATGGTGAGCCGCTGCCCCGCGTAGATGAGGTTCGGGTTGGCGATGTTGTTGGCCTTCGCCAGCGCGCTCACCGTGGTGCCATACCGGCCCGCGATGCCGCTCAATGTGTCACCCGACTTCACCGTGTAGGAGCCGCCCGAGCTGCGCGGCGCGTCGAACCCATCCGGGATGCGGAGCGTCTGGCCCGCGTAGATGCGGTCCGGGTTGGAGATGCCGTTGGTCTTCGCCAGGGACGAGACAGAGGTGTTGAAGCGCTTCGCCAGGGCGCTGAGGGTGTCTCCACTGCGAACGGAGTAGGTCGTCACGGGGGGAAGACTCCTGAAAACGGAGAGCAGACGTGCCCACATTTTCGTAACGATTGAGAGGAAGTTTCCCCGTCAGCCCCGTTATTTATGGATACACTTATCCGAAACCACTGAAATCACGTAATTGTGACACGACGGGTGGGTCGTCACAGACTCGTGACTTCATCCTCCGAGCAGCCAGGATGTCGCACCCCCGCGGCGGCGCTTGTGTGACTCCGAGGGTTCCGTTACCTCGGGGGCCATGTCCGCTGAATCCGTTCTCCCGGCCCCTCGGCCCCGTCTCACGCAGCGCCCGGGTTTCTGGGCGGGTGTCGCCGTCACGGCGCTCGGCATCGCGACCGTGTCCGGCGTCACGCTGCTGCGTGCCCGGGGCGCCTCGCAGGCCCAGTCTCAGCAGGGCCCCCTGCCGCAGCTGGGGGCGCTGCCGGACTTCTCCTTCACCCGGCATGACGGGCAGCCCTTCGGCAGCGCCCAGCTCCGGGGCCGGCCCTACGTGGCCAACTTCATCTTCACGCGCTGCCCCACCATCTGCCCGGAGTTCACGCGGAAGATGGTGGGCGTGCAGAAGGCCACGGCGTCGTTCGGCGCCGGGCTCCAGCTGGTGTCGTTCTCCGTGGATCCGAAGTACGACACCCCGGAGCGGCTCGCCGAGTATGGCGAGCGCCACGGCGCGGACTTCTCCCGCTGGAGCTTCCTCACCGGCGACTACGAGCAGCTCAAGGAGACCATCGTCCAGGGCTTCAAGGTGAGCATGGGCCGCGAGCCCGGCGCGCCGGAGGATGATCTGCTCTCCATCTTCCACGGGACGCACTTCGTGCTCGTGGACGACGCCGGGCAGATTCGCGGCTACTACGACAGCGCGGACAGCGACTCCACCGAGCGCCTCATCCACGACACCCGGCGCCTGGCCCAGACGGGGCACTGAGGCGTCGCGCGCAGGCCGCCTCGGCGTGGGGTGGCCGCTGCCCCGCAAAGCCGAAGGGCCGGTCCCGGATGTTCTCGGGAGACCGGCCCTCGGGCTTACCACCAGGTCGCGCCAGGGTGGCGCGGCGCCTCACTCCACGAAGCGGGCGTGGTTCTGCGCGATGATGTTCTGGAAGTTCTGCAGGCCCAGCGGGTTCTCCGCGAACGCGCCGACCTTGTCCGCCGCCGTCTTCACGGACGTGGCGATGTTGGTGATGTCCTCCACCTTGGGGGCAATCTTGGACAGGAAGCCCAGGCTGCCCAGCGTGCCCTCGCCCAGGAACGCCGAGGCGCCCTGCTTCACCAGGTTCTCGGCGGTGGGGCCCAGGAACTTGCCCACCAGGGGCAGCTTGCCGACCTTCTCACCGATGAACTTCGCGATGGGGTCCACCAGCGAGCTCAGGGGCTTCTGGAGGAACTCCATGGCCTTGCCGCCGATGTTCGCGATGCCGCCAGCAATCTTGCTGACCGTGCTCGCCACTTTGCCAATCGTGTTCTTGATTGCGTTGATCGGGCCGCCCATGGTCGTGCTCCTCGAATTCTTAATCTGGTGGAAAGCTGGGATTTGTTCCGGAAGGAAAACTCGAGAGGATTCTCGGGAGCGGAGGGGAATTGTTTCCTCGCCGATTTCCGTTGGATTTTTTCCTCCGGCACCTCCCTGGGGGACGAGGGATTACGAGCGGTTGCCGCCGCTGGTCCCCTTCTTGAGCTGATCCATCAGCTCCTGGCGGGCCGCCGGATCTTGCGGACCACTGGGAACCGCCCCCACGGGCGCGTTGAGGGACGGCTTGCCGGCGGTGGACGCCTTGTCCTGGGTGAACCTGGAGGCCTCGAAGTCGGGCGGTGAGCCGGGCAGCTCCCCCTTCATGCCCTTGATGAGGATGTTGGCGGCCTCCTCGGTGGAGAGCGGGTTGAAGCCGTTGCGGCGCAGCTCCTCGTCCGGGATGACGGCGACCTCGGCTTCCTTGTCCTTGTCCTGGGCGTACTTGAGGACCAGCTCCACGTAGTCCTCGAGCTTCATGCTCACGGCCTCGGCGATCTTCTTCGTCTCCGGGTCCTTGAGCAGCTCGGCGCGAACGACCTCGATGGGTCGCTTCAGCCCGCGCTTCGGCTTTCCAGCGTTGTCCTGGGACATGTCTTGCTCCGAGAAGAAAATGGGACAGTGCGCCGGACTCTAGCCCAGTTTCCCTGCTTCACACATTCCCGCCCACCTTGGAATGGGAGCGGGGGCCGCTTCACGGCCGTGCGCTCGTGACTACCTTTGGGCGGCAGCGAGCACAGCCGCAAGGAGACGAGGCGCGCCATGGCGATTTCCAAGCGAGGGCTGGTGGACAAGGTCAAGGAGGCGGCCGTCGAGGCCGGCACGCGCGGAGCGAAGGTCCTCCTGGGCACCGCGGTGGTGACGGCCCGCGGAGTGGCCTCCCTTCAGTCGAAGATTCGGGGCGCTTCGGCGCGGAGCCGCACCACGCCGGCGGCCGAGGCGCGGCGCACCGCCAAGGCGGCCCGCGGGGTCATCGAGAGTGGCAAGCCCACCCCGGCGCCAACGCGCCGGCGGGCGCCCTCCGCGAAGGCGGCCTCCACGGTGGGCGCGAACAGGCAGGGGGGACGCAAGGCCGTCCCGGGACAGACCGCGGCCGCCAAGCGCAGCACGACGAAGGCGGCGCGCGCCGTGAAGGCGAAGCGCGGACAGAAGCACCGGCACTGAGGCGGGCTCGACAGGCCGTACCCGGATGGGCAACCGGCGCCGGAAGCACATGCTCAACGGAGGCCGCCGGACCTGTGTCCCCGGGCCGCGGCCTGCCTCGGATGTGGACCTTCGAGCCTGTCGTCCCCGGCCGTGGCCAGCCTCAGCGGACCGCGTTCCTCGACACCGCCTGGGTGCGCGAGGTGGCGCCGCCCACCGGCTTCGCCTTCGGGGCGATGCGCGTCACCGTGCCCGGACGCCGCGCGGCTGCCGCTTCGCGGGCCTGCTCCTCGGCGGCCCGAGCCTCGGCGGCCTTCAACGCGAGCTGCTCGGCCTGCTGCGCCCAGCGGCGCTTCAGCAGGTCGCGCAGCCCGTCCTTCTGCAGGTCCACCTGGGCCCGGTGCAGGCGGTAGTGCAGGTCCTCCCGCAGCGTGCCCCGCGCCAGCGCCGCGTCCGCCGCGCCGGAGACGCCCAGCACCAGCTTCGGCCGCTCCTCCTGCGTCTGCAGGCACCGCAGCAGCAGGAACTGCGCGTCCCGCCCCAGCTTCGCCACGTCCGCGATGAACACCACCCCGTTGGGCTGCCGGAGCGCCTGCGGAAGCTCCTCCGCGCGCCGCACCTCCACCAGCTCCACGTCGAAGTTGCGCGCGGCCTCCTGCGCCCAGCAGCGCCGCTCCTCCTCCGTGCCGCCATGGATGAGCAGCGAGGAACGATTACAGACGAGCTCCACTTCGCGATAACCCTTCGGTGTCACTGGCGGCCCCCCTGCGTCTGGAAAAGCGTTTCTTCCGGATTCTAATGCCTTCCAGGGTCCTGACTTCAACGGCACACGTGCCCCGCCGGGCGCGTATGGCCGGAGGCCACCTGCAATTCCTTTCATGTGATGACAGGTGCCCCCGCCGGCGGTGAAACATCCCGTCTCAGGCGGAGGGCACCACCATGACGGGCCGGCGGCAGCGGGCCACCAGCTCGTGGGCCACCTCGCCCTCCAGCGCGTCCCGCAGCCGCGAGGGCTCCAGCGACGTACCCACGCACACCAGGTCCACGCCCTCGCGCTCGGTGGCCTGGCAGATGGCCAGCGTCACGTCCTCTCCAGTGACGCCCTCCACGCTCCAGCGGACCGTCTGCGCGCTCTCGTCGCGCGGCACCAGCTCCCACAGCCGCTGGAGCACCTGGTCGCGCTCGCGCGCGGGCTCGGGCAGCACGCCATAATGGTCCACGAAGCCGCGGTCCTCCAGGCGGCGGCGGTGGACGTGCAGCAGGTGGACGCGTCCCCCCGGCCCCACCAGCGTGCGCGCCTGCAGAACCGCCCGCGCGCTGGCCTCGGAGAAGTCCACCGGCACCAGCACGCTGCGCGGCGCGTGCCCCGGCTTGCGCGCCTGCACCATGGGCGGCACGCACACCACCGACTGCGCCGCGTGCCGCAGCACGCCCGCGGACACCGAGCCGTGCCACAGCCGCTTCACCCCGCTGCGCTGGTGCGTGCCCACCACCATCAGGTCCACGCCGCGCGTGTGCGCCACGTGCATCAGGTGGTCCGCCGGCCGGCCGAAGCCGGGCTCCAGCACCACCTCCACGCGGCCCTCGCCCAGCAAGTCTCCCACCTGTTCGCGCACCTCGCGCTGCAGCACGCGCTCCACCACCGGGTCCAACGCCTCCATGTCCTGGAGCCCCGGCTCCAGCAGCTCCACGTGGACGGGGCTGTGGATGCCCAGCCGCTCGCGCTCGTCCATGGGCGAGCACACATAGGTGGCCAGCACGTCGCACGGCCCCACCCGGCGCAGCTCGCGCAGGAAGGACACCGCCGCGCCAGTGGTGGACGAGCCCGGGTGCACCCCCACCAGCACCAGCAGCCGCCTCCGTCCCCGCGCCCAGTCGGTCAGCGCGGTGTCGCTGCGCACGGCCAGCACCGGGGCGCAGCCATAGCGGGACAGGCGCTCCGGCACCCGGGCCCGCCGCCACGCCGAGGTGCGCCAGCCGGAGGCGGCCACCACAATCCACCGCGCGCGCCGGCACTCCTCGTCACTCAGCACCTCGTCGGCGGACGCGCCCGCCTGCAGCCGGTAGCGCACCACCCGCGCGAGCGGCTCCAGCCGTGCGGCCTCCGCCTCCAGGTGCTGCTGGGTGAGGGACAGCGCGCCCGTGCCTTCCTCGAGGAAGGCGTCGCCCTCCGCGACGCCCAGCAGGAGCAGCGGCTCCTGGAGCCGCCCCGCCACGGCCGCCGCCACGTGGGCCGCCGCCAGGGACTCCGGGGACAGGTTGGTGACGCAGACGATGGCCATGGCTGCCCTCCAGGTTCGGGAATCCCTTCCCCCTGCAGGAACAGATGGCCATGGTGACGCCAGGAAGCGGGCACCTGCGCCACGCTGGCTTGGTCCAGGGCCCGCCTCACGACGCGCATGGCCGCTCGCGCGGCACGGGACTGCCCCAGCGCCGGCCCGCCCGCACGCCGGCCCGCGGGCTAGGGCGCCCGCTTCGGCGCCTTGTGCCCGTCGTCGTTGGTGTGGTCCTGCTCCTCGCCCGAGCCGCCCCGGTCATCGCTCTTGCCGAAGGTGGCGAGGAACACCTTGTCCCCGTTGCTGGTGTAGCGGTACGCCCGCCCCCACGGGTCCAGCGGCAGGGACGGCAGGTACGCGGGCACCAGCAGCGCTTCGAGGTCCGCCTCTTCCGGCAGGGTGCCCTTGTCCGCCCGGTAGCGCAGCAGGGCCTCCTCGAGCACCTCGAAGTCCTGGTGGATGCGGTCGGCGTGCAGGGCCTTGGAGCCGCTCAGCGCGCCCACCAGGACGGCCACGAGCAGGCCCAGCGCGAAGACGAACCCCACCCACAGCACGGGGGAACGGCGGGACGGAGGGGGCTCTCCATCGGAGGAGGCATTCATGACCCTTCCCTATAGCCGCTTTCCGCCCGGGAGGCGCGCCCGGACTGCACGCACTCAGAGCGCGCGGTACAACGGAACGGGCTGCTGCTTGCCCTTCAGCCGCACGGGGGGCAGGTCCTCGAAGGCCGTCTCGTTGGCGTCCACCAGCTCGCGCGTGCGCTCCCCGACGAGGATTTCCCCCGGGCCCGCCAGCGCGCACAGCCGCGCGGCCACGTTCACCGCGTCACCGATGCACGTGTACTCGGCGCGCACCGTGCTGCCGATGTTGCCCGCCACCACCACGCCCGAGTTGATGCCGATGCCCAGCTCCAGCGCCAGCGGCTGGCCCTCGCGCCCGCCCGCGGCCCACTCCGCCTCCGCCTCGATGCGCAGGTCCGTCAGCGCGTCCATCATCATCTTCGCGCACTGGAGCGCACGCAGCGCGTCATCCGGGCGGGCCACCGGGGCGCCGAACACGGCCATCAGCCCGTCGCCGAGGAACTTGTCCAGCGTGCCACCGCAGGTGAGGACCGCGTCCGACATCCGCCCGAGCACCTGGTTGAGCACCCCCACCACCTGCTCTGGTGGCAGGCTCTCCGCCAGGCCGGTGAAGTTGCGGATGTCCGCGAACAGCAGCGTCACCTCGCGCTTCTCGCCGGTGAGCACCACCGCGTCCGCGCTCTTGAGGATTTCCTCCACCACGGCGTCGGACGTGTAGCGGGCGAAGAGCTTGCGCATGCGCTCCGTCTCGCCGGTGCGGCGCACCACGCTCTCGATGCGCGCGGCCAGCTCGTCCATGGACGCGGACTTGTTGACGTAGTCGTCCGCGCCGGCGCGCAGGCCCCGCACGCGCTCCGCCTCCACGTCGTTGGCGGTGAGGATGATGACGGGCACCCCGTGGCTGGGGCCCTCCTTCAGGCGGCGGCACAGCTCCACGCCGTCCAGCCCGGGCATCTCCAGGTCGCTGAGGACGATGGCGGGCTGGAGGCGGCTCATGCTCTCCAGCGCCTCGAAGGGGTCCTGGAAGCAGAGGACCTCGTAGCCCAGGGCCACCAGCCCCTCCTGCACGAAGGCGCAGGCCAGCGGGCTGTCGTCCACCACCACCACGCGGCGGCGGCCGTCGGAGGCCGGGCGCGGCAGGTCCTGGCGCCCCGCGATGCGGTTCTGCAGCCCCAGCGCCTCGTAGATCTGCTTGTAGGTGCAGTGCCCCAGCTCCACCAGGATTTCGCCCAGCTTGCGGCCGTCGCGGCGCTGGCGCGCGAGCGCCTCGTCGAGCTGCGCCAGCGTCACGTACTTGAGGCCCACCAGCAGCTCGCCCAGCGCGGGCTGCAGCGGGCTCTTGTCGTGGTGCAGCCCGAGCGCCTCGCCCAGCGCGTCCTGAATCTGCTCCCGCGTGACGTAGCCCAGGGAGATGAGGGCCTCTCCCACGCGCTGGCCGGTGAGGGCCTGCAGCGCGAGCGCCTCCTGCACCTGGCCGGGAGAGACGATGCCCAGCTTGAGCAGCAGGTCACCAAACAAGGGGCTGGAAGCACTCATGACGGACGAGCGTACCCCACGGCCCCCATATGCGGGGAGCCCGGGGCTCACGGCCGGGCGCGCGGCGCCACCACCCGCAAGTCCATCCGCCGGTTGGCCTCACGCCCCTGGGAGGTCTCATTGGACTCAATGGGCTTGTCGGGGCCGAAGCCCCAGGCCTCCAGGCGGTCCGGCGGGACACCCCGCTCCACCAGATAGTCCCGCACCGCCTCCGCGCGGGCCCGCGTCAGCTCCCGCTGCACCTCCGGCTCACCCCGGTTGTCGGTGTGGCCCTCGATGGCGATGACGCCCAGCCGCGGGTGCGCCAGCAGCACCTGGGCCACGTTGTCGAGCGCCGGCTGGGTGCGTGGCTGCAGGGTGGCCGTGCCGGGCGCGAAGGCGATGCGCTCCCGCAGCTCCAGCCGGTCCGGACGGATGATGACGAATTGCTTCTGCGCGGCGACGCAGCCCTGGTTGTCCGCCGCGCCCCGCTCGCGCGGGCAGTTGTCGCGGTGGTCCGGCACGCCGTCGCCGTCCACGTCCCGCTCCGGGCAGCCGCGCAGCGAGGGCAGGCCCTCGTCGTCGGGGCAGGCGTCCTCCTCGTCCGGCACGCCGTCCCCATCCGCGTCCCGCAGGGGGCAGCCCTCGCGCGAGGCGGGGCCGGGCTCGTCCGGGCACTTGTCCGCCGCGCCCTCCACGCCGTCGCGGTCCGGGTCGTCGACGGGACAGCCCTGCCGCTCCAGCAGGCCGGGCACCCGCGGGCAGCGGTCCTTCGCGTCCTCCACGCCGTCCTCGTCCGTGTCACGGACGGGGCAGCCCTCGCGCGAGGCGAGGCCCGCGTGGCGCGGGCACTGGTCGAGCGCGTCCTCCACGCCGTCGCCATCCGTGTCCCGCACCGGGCAGCCCCGCAGCCGCGCCAGGCCGCGCACGGTGGGGCAGGCGTCCTCCCCGTTGGGGACGCCATCACCCTCCGCGTCGAGCGCGGGGTTCCGCGCCGGTCCATGCCGACAGCCGGAAGCGGAGCCGCCGAGCACGGCGGCGAGCAGGGCCAGTCGGAGGAATGCGCGCGTCATCCGCGGAAACAGAGCGCAGGGCCCGCGGGCTGTCCAGGTGCTCAAGCCGTCAGGGGCAGCTCCACGGTGAAGGTGGAACCCTTGCCCGGCTCGCTCCAGAGGCGGATGGTGCCGCCGTGGGCCTCGACGATGCGCTTGGTAATCCAGAGCCCCAGTCCCAGCCCCTTGAAGTGCTGCACCGATGCCGAGCGCTCGAACTGCTCGAAGATGCGCTCCTGCTCCTCGGGCGCGACGCCAATGCCCTCGTCGCGCACGGACAGCCGCGCCATCCGCCCCTCCACGTCCACCGCCACCGTCACCGGCCGGCCCGCGCCGTACTTCGCCGCGTTGGTCAGCAGGTTCACCAGCACCTGCTCCAGGCGGAGGCGGTCCCACTGCCCCACCACCGGCCGGTCCAGCGCCAGCCGCACCTCGTTGCCCGCCAGCGCCAGCTCCTCGGACATGCGGTGCACCAGCTCGCGCGTCAGCGCCGCCAGGTCCACCTCCTCGCGCGTCAGCCCCAGCCGCCCCGCGCTGAGGCGCGAGACGTCCAGCAAGTCGTCGATGAGCAGCCCCAGGCGCTGGCCCGCCCGCGCGGCCCGCTCCGCGCGCTCCGCCAGCCCGTCGGAGGCCATGGCGTCGCGGGCCATGCGCGCCAGCAGGTGAATCTGGAGCTGGAGCGCGTTGAGCGGCGACTTCAGTTCGTGTCCCGCCACCGACAGCAGCTCGTCGCGCGCCTTCACCGCCTGCGTGGCCGCGCCGTACAGCCGCGCGTCCTCGATGGCCAGCGCCGCGCGCGCCGCCAGGCTCTCCAGCAGCGCGCGCTCCTCCACGGAGTACTCGCGCCCCTGCGCCTCACGCATGACGCCCAGCGTGCCCAGCACCCGGCCGCGCACGCCCAGCGGGACGACGATGACGCTGTGCGGGCCGTAGTGCTGGAGGAAGAGCCGCCCCTCCGGCACGCGCTCGTCGCGCAGGTCGTCCGCGTGCAGGCGCGGCAGGAAGAGCGTCTGGCCCGTGGCCGCCACCCGGCCCGAGAGTCCTTCGCCCACGCGCACCGGGCCGCGCAGCATGGATGCATCCAGCACCGCGCGGGCCTCCGCGTTCGGGTGGTGCACCGTCACCAGGTCCAGGTGCGTCCTGTCCTCGGAGAGGAGCTGGAGCACGCATGCGCCGCCCAGCGCCTCGGACACCTTGCGCACCAGCACCTCCAGCACCGAGGGCAGGTTGAGCCCCGCCTCCGCGATGAGCTGGCTGACCTGCACCAGCACGTGGAGCCGGGCCGCGCTGCGCCGGCTCTCCTCCTCCGCCGCGCGCGCCTTGCGGAACAGGTCCGCGTTGTCGATGGCCAGCGCCGCGCGCCCCGCCAGCTCCTCGGCCAGCGACAGGTCCGGGATGTCGAAGGGCGGTGAGGACGCAGCGCGCATGAAGGTGAGCACGCCCAGCGTGCGCTGCCGCGCCACCAGCGGCGTCAGGATGAGCGAGCCCACGCCCAGCTCGCGCGCCGCCGCGTACAGCCGGCCCGCGGCCGTGTTGGCGTCTCCGGGCTCCACCGAGGGCCGGGCCATCATCCACGGGCGGCCGGAGGCGAGCACCTCCGACAGCAGCGTGGGGCGGCCCTCCTCGGGCGCGAAGCGCAGCAGCTCCAGGCCACGCGGCGCCGCCTGGGGGTCCTCGTAGAGCACGGCCAATCGGCGCACGACACCGTCCTCGTACGAGTCCACCGCGCAGCCGTCCGCGAAGTGGCCCAGCGCCAGGCGCGCCACGCCAGCGACGGTCTCCTCCCAGTCCAGCGAGGCCGACACCAGGGCGCTCGCGTCCGCCAGCAGGCGCAGGCGCTGTCCGGCCGCCTCCGCCTGGAGCCGCGCCGAGCGCTCACGCTCGTACAGCCGGGCACGCTCCAACGCCTGACCGCACTCACGGCCCAGGCCGGTGATGGAGGCGCGCTCCAGCGCGGAGAAGCGACGGGGCTCGGGGAAGCCGAAGCACAGCGACCCGAAGGCCTGCCCCTCCACCTGGAGGGGGAGCAGCACGAGCGCGCGCACCGGTCCTGACGACACGAGCGGGGCGAGCCAGGGCAGCGTGTCCCGCACCGCGACCGCCGTCTCCAGCCAGAGAGGCTCGCCGGTCGACGGCGGACCGATGACCCTCCAGGTGCCGCTCGGAGGGCCCACCCCGCGCGATGGCAGCTGCGCATCAGGCGCCTCGCCCTGGTCGCGCGGGCCGGGCTCGAGGCGCGGCGTCGGCTGCGCGTCGAGTGCCAGGTCAGGCTCCGCCCCCGTGTCACCCTGTCCGGCTCGCGTCAGCGGGATGTCGGGTGCCAGGCCCGCGTCGCTCAGCCCCGACTGCTCGGGCTGCGATGCCGGTCGAGTGTCGACCGCGGCGCCAGGGGCGCTGGGCCCGAGCCACATCCGCGGCCAGGTCAGCTGCGCATCGGGTGCCGTGCCAGGGCCGCGCAGGCCAGCCTGCTCATGCAGTGACGCCAGCTGCGGACCAGGGCCCCCACCGACATGGCCCGTCCCGGGCAGCACCCGCAGCGGGGCCAGCTGCGCGTCGGACAGGCCCACCGCCGCCTTCAGCGCCAGCGTCCCATCCGGCTCCACCAGGTGCACCAGCCCGGCCACCGCGCCCACCGCGGGCAGGCCCTGCTCCAGCACCACGCGCGCCACCTCGTCCCGCGTGAGCGCCCGTCCAAAGGCCTCCGTCACCGCCTGGAAGCGCCGCAGCCGCAGCACCTCCGACGCCTCCGCCTCCACCCGCGCGGCCAGCACGGACTCGCGCAGCGTCTCCGCCATGCGCTCGCGCTCCAGCGCCAGGGCCGCCAGCTTCACGGAGAGGCCAAAGCGCTGGAGCGCCCCCTCGTCCGGATGCCATGCCTCACGGAAGAGCACGCCCAGCACGCCCGCCGCGCCCAGGCCGGACGCGAAGAAGAGCGGCTGCGACAGCAACGACGCCGCGCCCAGCCGGCGGCGTGCCTCCGGCTCCGACGCCAGCAGCGCGTCTCGCGACAGGTCCGCCACCACGGACGGCTGGCGCGGCTCACCCGGCGCGGGCGCCCGCTCCAGCAGCCGCTGCGCGCACACGGCCGCCGCCTCGACGTCGACGCCCTCCGTGGTGAGCGTGCGCCAGTCTCCCGAGCCTCCCCACCAGCAGATGAAGGCCCCCGAGGCCCCCAGCGTCGCCTGCGCCTGACAAAGCAATTCCTCCAGCACCGCCACCACGGGCGGCGCTGTCGACAGCCGCTCCAGGGCCCGCGACATGCGGTCCCCCGCGGCGCCCATGACTCTTTCGGGCACCTTCATGCCCCACTCCCCCCGGCAGGGGCACACAGCCGCCCTGCCTCGAAGCTTCATTCTCCCATGTCCTGCGAAGCATGGAAACCGCGCAGAACCTGTCCCAAGGTACGGGGTTTCCCGAAGGGCCTCAGTGCTCGAAGACGCGGAAGACGGCGAAGAAGATTTCGAGGACGATGAGCAGGACGATGACGGCTTCCAGCGTATGGGAGCGGTCGATGTCCACGTCGCCCTTGAGCAGGCCATACGTCTGAGCCAGCAGCTGGTGCTTGCGGGTGACGGAGGCCTGCCAGGCGGGGATGCGCATGCGGCGCACCGCGCTCTCGTAGACCTTGGCCAGGTAGAAGTCGCCGATGATTTTGAGGCTGTTCTCCACGCGCTCGATGAACTCGTTGAGGTCCACCAGCGTGGAGAGCGTCTGCCGCGCCAGGGAGCGATAGGGGCTGCGGAACAGCGTGGCCCAGCCATGCCGCGCGGCCTGCACCTTCTCGTGGATGCGGGTGATGTGCGCGTCCAGCCGCTCGTCGTAGTAGCGGAACTCCAGCAGCTGCGCGTTGGCAATCTCCAGCAGGTCGGGAATGTCTCGCGAGCCGGAGGGCTCGTAGACGAAGGCGCTGTTCCAGTCGATGACGACCAGGTCGTGGATGGTGTAGCTGAAGCGGGACTGGAGCACGGATTCACTCTCACGCGGCGACAGCGGCACCGTGCCGCTCTCCCCCAGCAGCAGCGGGGCCAGGTCCGCCTGCTTCAGCAGCTCCTCCGCGGTGGGGTGGCCGCGAATCTCCTCCGCGAAGATGACGGTGTAGCTCTCGTTCTGCTCCCACAGGTGGGGCGCCTGCGCGGCGGGGGCGATGGTGCGGCGCACGCCCTCCACCAGCTCCAGGGCCAGGTCCTCCAGCGCCTGACTGTCATAGAGCTCGTCCGCCATGCGCGTGAGCTCTTCCAGGGACGTCCCCGGGACGATGGGCACACGGAGGATGATGGACGCGGCGCCATGGTCGAACAGACGCGCGGTGGCATCCACTGTCACGGGCCCGTTACGCAATGCCAGAGGCCGGCGGCCCAGCTCATAGGCCAGCGGTGGATTGGGGAGCTGGAGGTACTGACTGTTCTCCCGTGAGAGTTTGAGCCGGCGGGAGTCCTCGGTGAGCACGCGGCGCGCGCGCTCCAGGTCCACCTCCTCCGCGATGTCGAAGGTGCGGTAGCAGAGGACGTACGCCTTGTCGAAGAGGAGCGGAGCGGCAGCGTCCATGGTGCGAGCAGGCTAACCCGCGGCCATGACAATCACCGGCCTTCCCCTCTGGCATGCGCGACAGTCGTCATTCCCCGGCGCGCGGCCGTGCCACAGTGGACGGCCCGCGGGGAGGCGCAGCTGTCTTCCGGGGGAGGCCGGACGCTCAGGGGCCGCGGTGGCGCGCCGGGGGCGGCGTCAGCTCCGTGCGCACGTCCCACAGCTCGGGGAAGAAGCGCAGGTCCAACGCCTTGCGCAGGAAGCCCACACCCGACGAGCCGCCCGTGCCCTGCTTGAAGCCGATGATGCGCATCACCGTCATCATGTGGCGGTAGCGCCAGAGCTGGAAGCGCTCCTCGGTGTCCACCAGCTTCTCGCACATCTCATACGCATCCCAGTGCGCCTCCGTGTCCTGGTAGATGCGGCGGAACACCTCCACCACCTCCGGGCTCTTCTCGTAGGGCTTGCGCCAGTCGCGCTGCACGTGGCTCTGCGGCACCGGGTGTCCCATGCGCGACAGGTGGCGCAGGAACTCGTCATACAGGCTGGGGGATTCGAACAGCCGCTCCAGCTCGCCGTGGATGGCGGGGACGTGGCGGAAGGGCGTCAGCGCCTGGGGGTCCTTGTTGCCCAGGAGGAACTCCAATGCCCGGTACTGGAAGCTCTGGAAGCCGGACGCACTGCCCAGCGTGTCTCGGAACTCCAGGTACTCGTTGGGCGTGAGCGTCTCCAACACGCTCCACTGTTCGAAGAGCATCCGCTGGATGTGCGCCACGCGCGCGAAAATCTTGAATGACGGCTCCAGCCGGTCCGCCTGCACGTAACGGATGCAGGCGCCCAGCTCGTGGATGAGCAGCTTCATCCACAGCTCGCTCGTCTGATGCTGGATGATGAACAGCAACTCGTCGTGGTGCGGCGGCTGTGAGCGCGCCACCTGGGCCGACAAGAGCCGGTCGAGCTGCAGATAATCACCGTACGTGGTCCTTCCGGCCAGGTCGGTGATGATTCCAGGCTCCAAATCGCGTGTGTTCATGGGCCCGGGCATTCATGCTCGTGCAAGCCCCCACGGGCAAGTCTCTCCCGCGTGGGCGGACCCCGAATCCTCTCTCAGCAACAGAGCGGAATGACGGGGGCGCGGTCACTCTCTGCCCGGGCCGGGGCAGCGTGCCGCTGGCTAGCCTGCGTGCCCAGCCTGAGCGGCCGCCGCCAGCGCCTTCGACGCGGCGCGTCCGCGCGGCAGCTTGATGTCTTCCACGGAGTCCGGGTCGGCGTAGTCCTTCCAGGCGCTCGGGCGACGGTTGGTCTTCTCCAGCATGCGGAGCTTCTGGTAGTGGGCCGCGCAGTAGCCCTTGGTGCGGCTGGGCTTGCCGCAGCCGATGATGGCGCAGGCGCGCCCGCCGTCAGCACCCGCCGCCGCCGGCTTGCGGCCACGGCGCTTGCCAGCGGCCGCGGGGGCCGCCGTCACCGAGCTGCGAGCCGCGGCAGGGCGGCCCGGGCCACGCCGGCCCGCCTTGGCGGCCGCCGGAAGCTGGGCGCCGAACAGGGGTCCCACGACCTCGGCCAGGGGCGCCAGACGCTCGGCCACGTTGCGGAGCGCGTCCAGATCCGCCGTGCCCTCCTCCAGCCGCGCGACCACGTCACGCAGCGGCTTGAGCTGGACCTCGATTTCGTTGCGGATCATGTCGCGAAACGCTTTATCCACGGACATTCGTTGAATCCTCACCTGGGGAACGACAAGGGTAATGCAGTACTAAGGGGGGGCTGATGCTCGATGCTTGTGATGCTGCCTATACCCATACCTTCCAAAAAAGGTTTTGTCTAAAGGAAGAGATAAAAGTTGTGACTGAGCAACGGACCCCTCGCCCCGTTGTCGCAGGTCTCACCTGTTTCCCGGCGCCGCCGCAGGCCTAACCGTCCCAGGAGAGAGACTCCTGGAGGGGGGCTCCCGCCACATAGGACACCTGAGGACGCGTGAGCAGTTCCGCCCCTGTGGCCGATAAATCGCGACGCAGGTCGTCCAACGTCAGGGAATCCAGGGCAGTCACGAGCTGGGGCAGCAGCGCATTCTCCTCTTCTTGGAAATGAGCCACCACCTGGTCTTCCAGTGTCAACAGACGGGCCTGCCACTCGGGGTGGCCCGGCGGCAGCTCTTCCAGCTCATCCATCAACTCTCGCATGGTGAGATGGTCTTCGGTCTGTTCACGGCAGCGCTCGCGGCCCACCACCCGCGCCAGCACCGGATAGAGGCAGCGCTCCTCGAGGCGCGAGTGGAACCGCAGCAAAGCCAGCAGCTCCGCGGCGTGCTCCCGCAACGCCTCGGGCTCCACGCCAGACGCCAGGCGCTCGAAACGCTCCTCCAGCTCCCGGTGCTGGTCGATGAGGCTGTCGAACGGGCTGCCCATACACCAACGTTCGGCATGCACCGGCAAGCAGACAACCTGAGTATGCCTGCAAGCTGGCATTAATCAAACTCCTACCAATGCACCGTCGCGGGGCCTTCCGGCCCTGTGTGCCTGGCCGCCCGCCAGCCGGGAGGCGGGAATGGCCTGTCCGGGAGGGCTCGCATCCCCATGTTTTTCCACCATGGGAGCCCCGCTCGCCAGCCTGCGCCGGGCCGTGTTCCGCCTCGCCGAGCAGGGCGCGGCGCTGTCCGTCCTGTACCACCGGGCCCGGCTGCCTGGCATCGAGCACCTGCCATTGAAAGGCCCGGCGCTGCTGGTGGGCAATCATGGCGTCTGGGGTTACGAGGCGCCTGCCTTCTCTCAGCTGATCCACCAGTGCACCGGCCGTCATCCGTTGGGCCTGGCGGAGCGAGGCTTCTTCCGCATTCCGTTGATCCACACGGCGTTGCCGTGGCTGGGCGGCGTGGAGGGGGACGCGGGGGAGCGCGCTGGCGGCGCTGCGGGCTGGAGCGCGGGGCGTCTGTTATCCCGGGGGTGCGTGGGAGACCTTCAAACGCAGCCAGGACCGCTACCGGCTGCGCTGGGAGCGGGCGCCAGGCTTCGCGCGGCGCGTGGCCCGCACGGGGGGCGGGTGGTGCCCTTCGCCGGCCTGGGAGTGGACGACACCTCCCGGTGGCCGCCAGCGTCCGGCGGCTGGCGAGGCACCGACAGGCCCGAGGCCCCTCCACCCCGGCCGAGGGGACACGCGAGCCTCCCGCCCGTCCCGGACGTGGACGACCTCCCACCCCTGCCGTGGAACCGGGCGGTGCTGGACCACGCGGCGGCGCTGCCGCCAGGGTGCTTCGCGCTGCCGGGCTCGTCCTACGGCGGCCTGCTGTCCCTGGCCCACCCGGAGCGGGTGAAGGCGCTGGTGCGGATGGCCCCCGTGGCCAGCGTGCACCGCATCCGCGGGCGGGCCCCGGCGCTGTCCACCCTGGTGCGCGCGCCCCGGCCCCTGGCCTCCCTGCTGGTCCCCACCGTGGCGCGGGTGCTGGGCGGCCACCACCTGCCTCCGGAAGGCCGCGCGGAAACCGTGCGCGAGGCCCGGCGCCCGTCGCCCTTCGGGTTGCTGCGCCGCCTGCGCGACGTGCTGGCCGCGGACGACCTGCTCCGGCTCCACGCGCTCCAGGTGCCCACGCGCGTCATCCCGGGTGGCAGGGACCTGCTGGTGCCGCCCCGCACCGCCCGGGACGAGGTGGCCCCCTCCCGCGGCGCCCGCCACCTGCCCTCCATGAGCCCACCCCGAGGCCATCAACGTGCTCGCCGGGGATTTCCTCCGGCAACCCCTGGACTGACCCGCCATGACCGCCGACACCGCCCACCTGTCCCGCGCCGCGCTGCTGTTCCTGGCCCGCAAGCCCGCCTTCGAGGATGTCGCCACCCGCCTGCGTCCCTTCCGCCGGCTGGCCTCGCGCTTCATCGCCGGGGAAACGCTGGAAGAGGCCGTGGACGCCGTGAAGGCGCTGGGGGCCCGGGGGCTGATGGCCTCGTTCGACCACCTCAACGAGGCCGTCCGGACGCCCGAGGAGACGCGGGCCGAGGTGCGCGAGTACCAGCGGCTGCTGGCCCGCATCGACGCGGTGGGCGTGCCCGCCAACGTGTCGCTGAAGCTCACCCAGTGCGGGCTGCTGTTCGATGAAGTCCTGGCCCTGGAGAACGCGCGCACCGTGGTGGCCGAGGCGGCGGCGCGTGGCTCGTTCGTGCGTGTGGACATGGAGGACAGCTCGGTGACGCAGGTGACGTTGGACATCGTCCGCCAGCTCCGCGCCGAGTTCGGCGAGCCCCACGTCGGCGCCGTATTGCAAAGCGCCCTGCGGCGCACGGAGCAGGACGCGAAGGACTTGTGTGCCCAGCGCATCCGCATCCGTCTGTGCAAGGGCGCCTATCTGGAGAAGCCCGACGTGGCCTTTCCAGACAAGCGCGACGTGGACGCCAGCTTCATCCGCTGCATGCGGGTGCTCCTCGACAGCGGCATGTATCACGGCATCGCCACGCACGATGAGCGGATGATTGAAGCGACACTGGAGCACGCGGAGCGCCGGGGCCTGCCGCGCGGCGCGTTCGAGTTCCAGATGCTCTACGGCATCCGGAGGGACCTGCAGGAGCGACTCGTCAGGGCGGGTCATCCGGTGCGCATCTACGTGCCCTACGGGCGGCACTGGTACCCGTACTTCATGCGCCGGCTGGCCGAGCGCCCCGCCAATCTGGGGTTCCTGCTGCGCAACCTGGTACGTGGGTAGGCCCCGGGTGCGCGCGGCCCCGCGGGCGGTGCGGGCCCGCCCCCAGCCACCCCGCACGTGAAACACGCGGATGAAACACCAGACCCGCGCCCCAAGCCCGGCCCGCGTCGCCGCGACCCAACACCAGCCGTGAATGCCGGCACGCAAGGACAGTCATCCCGTGCCACCTCACACGCGGTGCCTGACGGCCCGCCGCTCCATTGACTGCTCAGACCGCCGGTCCCGCACCGGCCCTGTGTGTCGAACGCCGCGCCCCGCCATGGCCTTGCGTGGAGACGGTGGGGGGCCCGGCGCCTCCGGGAGAAGACGGGCGAGGGCCCGCGGCCCGCGCCCTGGCACCGCGGCGGCGTCCCTAGCTTTGCGGCATGCCGCCCATCGAAGACCACGCGCTCATCGGAGACACCCATAGCGCCGCGCTGGTGGCGAGGGATGGCACCATCGACTGGCTGTGCTGGCCGCGCTTCGACTCGGACGCCTGCTTCGCGGCGCTGCTGGGCGACGGGGCGCACGGCTTCTGGCGCATCGCCCCCGCTGTGCCCGTGCGCCGCGTCCACCGCCGCTACGTGAGCGACACCCTCGTCCTCGAGACGGAGTTCCACACCGACACCGGCGCCGTGCGCGTGTGCGACTTCATGCCGGTGCGCGAGGACACGCCGAGGCTGGTCCGCATCGTCGAAGGTGTTTCCGGGCACGTGCCGCTCCACATGGTCTTCGCCCCCTGCTTCGGCTACGGCGACCGGACGCCCTGGGCGCGGCTCGTCCTCGGCGGCGTCAGCACCAAGGCGGGCCCGGATGCGCTCTACCTGGCCACTGACCTGCTCCTGCGCCTGGAGCACAGCCACGTGTGCGCGGACTTCCACCTCGCGGCGCATCAGCGCCGGAGCTTCGTCCTGTCCTGGCACCCCTCCCACCTGCCGCCTCCCCGGCTACCGCAGGAGCCGGTCCTCATGCGCAAGGACACGCAGCAGTGGTGGCGCGCCTGGGCGGGCCGCTGCATCCATGAGAGTCCGTGGCGCGAGCAGGTGATGCGCTCGCTCATCACCCTCAAGGCGCTCACCTATTCCCCCACGGGGGGACTGGTCGCCGCGCCCACCACGTCCCTGCCGGAGCGGCTGGGCGGCGTGCGCAACTGGGACTACCGCTACTGCTGGCTGCGCGATGCCACGCTCACCCTGCTGACGCTGCTGGACGCGGGCTATACCCAGGAGGCCCTCGCCTGGCGCGACTGGTTGTTGCGCGCCGTGGCAGGCGAGCCCGACGAGCTGCAAATCCTGTATGGCGTGGCCGGCGAGCGCCGCGTCACGGAGCTGGAGCTGCCATGGCTGCCGGGCTACTCGGGCTCGCGTCCCGTGCGCATCGGCAACGCCGCGGTGAGCCAGCTCCAGCTGGACGTCTTCGGTGAGATTGCCGACTGCCTCTACCATTCGCTCCGCCATGGCGTGCGCTCGGACGACGAGGCGTGGGACGTGAGCGTCCACCTGCTGAGCTTCGTGGAGGACCACTGGCACGAGCCCGACGAGGGCATCTGGGAGGTGCGCGGCGGGCGCCAGCAGTTCACCCACTCCAAGGTGATGGCGTGGGTGGCCATGGACCGGATGGTGAAGATGGCCCAGATGCGCGGCATGCACGGCGCGCAGGTGGAGCACTGGATGGCGTTGCGTGAGCAGATGCATGCGGAAGTCTGCGCGCGAGGGTATGACGCGCGCCGCAACACCTTCACCCAGGCCTTCGGCAGCCAGGCGCTCGACGCCAGCCTGCTGATGATTCCCCTGGTGGGCTTCCTGCCGCCCGAGGATCCGCGCGCACGCGGCACCGTGGAGGCCATCCAGCGCGAGCTCTGCTACGAGGGGCTGGTCCGCCGCTACCACACGCACGAGACGCAGGACGGCCTTCCTCCGGGGGAAGGCGTGTTCCTGGCCTGCAGCTTCTGGCTGGCGGATGCGCTGACGCTGATGGGCCGCAGGCACGAGGCGCGCGAGCTCTTCGAGCACCTGCTGAGCCTGTGCAATGACGTGGGCCTGCTGGCCGAGGAGTACGACCCGACGACCCACAGGATGGTGGGCAACTTCCCCCAGGCCTTCAGCCAGCTGGCGCTGGTGGGCACCGCGCTGAACCTGTCGCGCGAGGGCGGCCCCGGACAGCAGCGGAGCCACTGACGCGGGCCCTTCCCGCCGGGCGCGGAGCACCCGGCCCCGGTACGCGGTGGGAGCACGCCCACCCCGCCCGGGGCCCCATGCCCACGTCCCCGAAGGACGCGGGCGCGCGACGACTAGAAGTAGCCGCCGATGGTGGTGGCGACGCTGAAGTTCACCTCCACCTCATCGCCCAGGCCGAAGGCCAGGCGCGGGCCACCGCCCACGAAGAAGTGCGGCGTCACGTGGAAGAGGAACGGCGCGTAGCCCTCCAGGATGACGGTGACGTCGGCGTTGATGGCCTGGTTGGCGAAAGGCAGGACGGGGTCGCCGATGTAGAGGGACACCTGCCCCTTGGGCCACACCGAGACGCGCTCGGAGAGCGCGATGTTGTAGCCGACGCGCCCGTTCAGGCCGAAGGCGGCCACGGTGTCGCCCTCGCCGAAGAGCGCGCGGACCTGGAGGCCGCTACCCACGGACAGGTTCTTCTTGAGGAAGTAGTCCGCGCCGGGCTCGAGGAAGATGTAGCCCAGGCCGCTGGACTGCGTGGAGTAACCCAGGCTGGCCGAGGCATCCGTGCTGATGACGATCTGCCCCTCCTGACCGAAGCTCCCCGACGACTCCTGCGCGCCCGCGCTCGCTGACACCATGACGCCCGCCACCGCAGCCAGGCTCTTCCAGTTGTTTGCCTTCATGAGACGTCCCTCCGTTGCGTAGGCCCGGTGCACATGTCCGGGCGCTCGGCGCCCCTTCTAGCCAATGGGCACGGTGGAACGTCATTTATTTCGTCATGGAGGTGAACAGTCGCGCCGAGGTCGCACACACGCCCGGCGGATGTATACGCCCATGCACTTGGCGAAGCCCGGCGTTGCGAGCCGGGGCGCTCCGTTCCATGACACGCGCTGGCCCCGCCTCGAAAGGACGCCCAGCGTGTCGCTCCGCCCCCGTCTGTCCGCCCTGCTCCTCACCATGGCCCTGCTCCCCGGTGCCGCCGCCGCGCAGGCCCCCTCGGCCCGCCCCGCTCCCGCCCCGGCCACGCCGCGCGAGCCGCCCGCCGCCTCCCGCGTGCGCACCGAGCCCCTGACGCCCCAGCGCCAGGAGGTGAAGCTGGACGCGCTGCCCAGGCCCTACGCCACGCGCAGCGCGTCGAAGAGCCCCGCCGTGGTTCCGCCGCTCCCCCATGCGCCGCTGCGCGTGCCCGAGGGCTTCGCCGTCAACGTGTACGCGGACACGCTGGAGGCGCCGCGCTGGATGACGCTCTCCCCGGAGGGCGACGTGCTGGTGGTGGAGAGCCGCTCCAATCGCATCCAGCGCCTGCGCGACACGAACGGGGACGGCGTCGCCGAGTCGCGCGAGCCGTTCGCCGGGGAGGCCAACGGGCTGAACCTGCCCTTCGGCATGGCCTTCAACGACACCCACTTCTTCGTGGCCAACACCAACGCGGTGAAGCGCTACCCGTACCGGCGCGGCCAGGGGAAGCTCACCGGCACGGGCGAGGTGCTCACGCAGCTGCCGGGGCTGGGCTACAACCAGCACTGGACGCGCAACGTGCGCGTGGCCCCGGACGGCCAGCGCCTCTTCGTCACCGTGGGCAGCGAGAGCAACGTGGACGTGGAGCCGTCGCCGCGGGCCGCGGTGCTGGTGATGGGCCTGGACGGCAAGGGGCGCGAGGTCTTCGCCAGCGGCCTGCGCAACCCGGTGGGCCTGGACTTCCACCCGCGCACCGGTGAGCCCTACAGCACCGTCAACGAGCGCGACGGCCTGGGCGACGACCTGGTGCCGGACTACCTCACCCGCCTCCAGCAGGGGGCCTTCTACGGCTGGCCCTACGCGTACCTGTCGCCGAAGAACGTGGACCCGCGCCGCGCGAAGCAGGGCAAGAGCGAGCGGCCGGACCTGGTGGCGAAGACGGTGACGCCGGACGTGCTCTTCCCGGCGCACTCGGCGGCGCTGGGGCTGACCTTCTACAAGGGCACGGCCTTCCCGGAGCGCTACCGCCACGGCGCCTTCGTGGCCTTCCGCGGGAGCTGGAACCGCTCCGAGGGCACCGGCTACAAGGTGGTGTTCGTGCCCTTCGACGCGCAGGGCCGCCCTGCGGGCGGCTTCGAGGACTTCCTCACCGGCTTCCTCGTCGACCCGAAGAAGCCGGAGACCTTCGCGCGGCCGGTGGGCCTGCTGGAGCACCCGGACGGGAGCCTGCTGCTGACCGACGACGGCAACGGCCGCATCTACCGCATCCGCTACGCGAGGTAGCTCAGTCGTCCCAGGAGAGGGTGTACTCGCTGTCGAGCAGCGAGGTCTGCTGGCCCTGCACCTGGATGTCCTGCGCGCCCACGGCCCGCAGGGCGCCTTCGAGCATGCCCTCGTTGTAGGCCACGGGGGTGAAGATGCGGTGCATGTGGATGCGGCCCGAGCGCGGGCCCGTCCACGTCACCTGGAGCTCTCCGAAGTTGATGGCCATGCGGTAGGCCTCCGGGAGCATCTCCATGAGGCGCTTGGGCTCGCCGCCCACCTGCTGCCGCACCTCGGTGCCGAACATGGAGTTGATGAAGGCCAGCGTGCCCTGGACGCCGAGCTGCCGCATGGCCTCCTCGATGCCGCCCAGCTGCGGCGCGAGCAGCCGGGCCGCGGAGAAGAAGACGCGCATGAAGGGCGGGACGGGGTAGAGCTCGGTGGTGTCCAGGTCCGCCGGGTAGTCGCCTTCCTGCTGGATGCGCGCCACGGCCTGCTCACCGCCGAGGAAGCGCACGGTGTCGAGGACGGCGGCGAAGTGCATGCCGCGAATCCCCTCGGACGGCTCGACGAGGGCGAGGCGCGCGCTCAGCTCGCGCTCCACCTCCTCTGGCGTGTCCCACTTGCCGCGCTCCATGCTCACCTCCCGTCTGAAAGCGCGCGGGATGCTGGCACAGCTTCGCCACCCGTGCGAACTCCCAGCGCCGGCGCCCACGCCCCGTGGCGCGTGGAGCCGACCTGGGACGTCGGGTGGAGGACGGGGCTCAGGGCGCGGGTTCGGCGGCGGCTTCGGACGTCTCGCGGCGCAGGCGCGCTTCGAAGACGAAGGTGCCGAAGGGGAGCAGCGACGCGAAGATGGCGCCCAGCACGCGCAGGATGGACCAGCGGTGGGCGATGGCCACCTCCATGAGCGCGAAGAGGTAGAGCACGAAGAGCAGGCCGTGGACCCAGCCGGTGAACTTCACGGCCTGCGGCATGCCCGCGGCGTACTTCAAGGGCATCGCGATGAAGAAGAGCGCGATGACGGACAGGCCCTCCGCCAGGGCCACCGCGCGGAAACGTCCAAGAGGGGTCTTCAGCATGAGGTTCTCCCCCGCCTGTTTCCCATCCCCGGACGCCGAGGTCCATGAGTCAAGGTGACGCAGGGGGTGTGCCTGGCTGCCTGCCCTCCTTGCTCGCATCCTCCTGGACGGCCTGTCCACGTGTGGGCAGCTCGAAAAAGGAGCCCCCCACCAGCCCCAGGCGATTCATTGCGTTTCGGAGCCCCTCGGTGCCGATAATCACCAACTCCCGAAGGCGCAGGTATCCAGAAAAGGGGTTCGGGCCGGGCCTTTTCGAACGCATTCCGCCCCGTCGATTTCGACAGGTCCAGGCGGTGGCCGACGCCCCCTGCACGAGGGTCACATTCTCGGGCCGTTTGCCTTGAGCGCTTCACATTACAGGGAAAATCATGACGCGATTGAATCGGGGTTGGTTCGTGCTTGTCGCCGGCGCGCTCTTCGCGCCCGGGTGCGGCGACGACGGCGGGTGTCCCGACACCGGACCGGCGAACGTCACGCTCGATGCGAGCTCCGTCTTCAAAGGTACGCTCACGCTCGTCGGCACGCTCACGCTCCCGAAAGGCTCGGCGTCGGGAAAAGCGGTGCGGCTCGCGGTGGCCGGCGGCGGCACGACCGCAAAGGGCAGCGTGAGTGCACTCGCTGAGGGCACGACGACAGGCGAGAGCGTGACCTACAGCATCACGGGTCTGATCGAGGGCACGTACACCGTTCGCGCGAACGTCGACATGAACGATAACGGTAGGCTCGGCGAGCCCGGGGATCTCGACGGCTACTCGGGCGGAACGCTCGATGCGCCCGTGCTCGAATCAACCGCCGCCCAGAAGATCGCCCTCGGGGCCGACGGCGCGTCGTGCGTGAACTTCGGCCTCGCCGTTCTTCCATGAGTCGCTGCGGCTCGCGCGGTGCTGAGGCTCAGCGCGCGCCCGCCGCAGCGCTCTCGGCACGTCGGAAGCGCTGAACACGCGTTTCCGCCGCGCTCGTCGCTCTTCTTCACCGCGGAGTCGCGCTGCCTCGATGCGGGCGTAGAAGAGCGCCGCCGCCTTGGTGCGCCGCTGAGACTTGCTGCCGTAGTGGTTCTTCCTGCCAATCCCCCTGGCTTCTTCATGCCTGCCACCGGCGCCAGCGCCTGCTTCTCGACAGGGGCCCGGGCGCCCTCAACGCCTTGGCCGTCCCCGCGAACGTGCCGCCTGTCTCCAGCCTGTGCGCGACGTAGCGCACGGCGAACGCTCGGAGCGTCTGGGGGTAAGGCAAGGACCCGCGCTGGCGCCCGGCTCTCAGCCTCTGCACTTCCTCATGGGAGGTCGCGCGGCGCACTCTCCTATTGTCTGCCCACCAACAAGCTGGGAGCACATGCCCGCGCGGTTCACCGCGACGGCAGCGCGACGCCGTAGCGCTCGAGGTCCTCGGGCGTATTCACGTTCGCCAGCGAGCGCAGCGTCGGATCCACCGCGCGCAGCACGTCCTCCGGCAACAGCCGCGTGCGCACCCGCGACAGCAGCTCCCGCATGGACGGATTCACCGCCAGCGCCTCGCCCCACGCACTCGCGAGCGCGGACCGGTACACGGCGAGCAGCGGCTCCAGCCGCCCCCCGACCTCGAAGCACACCGCGTCCACGTCCTCGTCCGCCCCGTCCAGCAGCACGCCGGGTACTTCGGGCGCGATGAACGGCATGTCACACGCCACCGCCATCACCCACGGCGTGCGCGCGGCCACCAGCGCCGCGTGGACACCCCCCGGCGCGCCCTTGCCGGGCACCACGTCCGCCACCGTGCGCAACCCGAAGCGGGCATAGGGCTCGGGCGCGTTCGCCACCAGCAGCACGTCTCCGAAGCGCGATGCCAGCACCAGGAGCCGCTCCAGCACCGTGCGCCCCTCCGCCACCAGCAGCCCCTTGGGCACACCGGACAGACGCCGCCCCTGGCCGCCCGCGATGATGGCCAGTGTCACCTCTGGAAACGCCGTGCCGCTTCGCGCCATGCTCGTGCTCCGTCCACGGCCACCATATCCGTCCTCCGGTGCACGTCCGCAGCGGGGGAAAGCAGACGAAGGCCCCCGCGCCTTCGTGGACACGGCGCACGCCCCAGGGCATAGGCTGCGGCGCTGTCCATGCCACTGATGCCCCTCAGCTCCGCCCGGCAGGCCGCGCTCGATGCCATCGTCCCGGCGGCGCCCGAGCGCGTGCCCCTGCTCGATGCGCAGGGCCGGTTTCTCGCCACGCGCGTGGCCGCGTCGCGCGACCTGCCCGGCTGCGACAACTCCGCCATGGACGGCTGGGCGGTGCGCGCCGAGGAGACCCGGGGCGCCAACCGCGACCGGCCCGCGCGCCTGCGCATCGTCGACACCGTCTTCGCCGGAGCGCTCCCCACCACGCACCTCCAGCCCGGAGAGGCCGCGCGCATCTTCACCGGCGCGCCCCTGCCCCCCGGCGCCGACGCCGTCGTCCGCCAGGAGGCCGCGCGCGCCACCGAGGACGGCGCCTGCGTGGACGTCTTCATCACCGTCTCCCCCGGCAACGACATCCGCCGCGCCGGAGAGGAGGTTCTCGCCGGCGCCCCCCTCTTCGACGTGGGCCAGCGCGTGGGCGCCGCGGTGCTCGGCGTGCTCGCGTCCATGGGCGCCATGGACGTCTGCGTGCGTCCCGCGCCGCGCGTGGCCGTGCTCGCCACCGGCGACGAGCTGGTGCCGCCCGGCACGCCCGCCCTGCCCCACCAGGTCTACGAGAGCAACCTCATCCTCGTGGCCGCGCTCGCCCGCGAGGCCGGCGCGGAGGTCCGCCAGCTCGCCCGCGCCCGCGACGACGAGGACGCGCTGCGCGAGGCCCTCACCCGGCTGGCGCCCCAGGTGGACGTGCTCATCACCACCGGCGGCGCCTCCGTGGGCGACCGGGACTACGTGAAGCGCGTGCTCGCCGCGATGGGCGCCCGCTTCTTCGTGGACGGCGTCGCGCTCAAGCCCGGCAAGCCCGTGGCCGTGGCCCGCCTGGGCGACACCGCCGTCGTCGTGCTGCCCGGCAACCCCGGCGCCGCCACCGTGGCGTTTGATCAGCTCGCCCGCCCGCTCCTCCTCAAGCACCAGGGCGTCCTGGAGACGCGCCGCCGCGTCCGCGCCCACCTCTCCGAAGCGCGCCACAAGCAGGCGGGGCTCACCTACCTCATCACCACCACGCTGGAGGCCCGCGAAGGCCACCCGCCGCGTGCCCTGCTGCGCCCCCAGGGCGCCGGGCAGATCCTCCAGAACGTCCACGGCGAGGGCTGGGCCATCCTCCCCCCGGGCCGCGCGGACTTCGCGGCGGGGGACGCCGTCGAGGTGGAGCTCTTCGACCGGCCCGTCTACACGCCCGTGGAGCCCCTCGCGTGAGCCGCGTGCCCGCGCTCAGCGTGGTGGGCTGGTCCGGCGCCGGGAAGACGACGCTGCTCACCCGGCTCGTCCCGGAGCTCGCCGCCCGGGGCCTCCGCGTGGCGGTGGTGAAGCACTCCTCGGATCCGCACCCGCTGCACCGGCCCGGCAGCGACACCGCCCGCTACCAGGACGCCGGGGCCGTCCTCGCCGGCTTCGCCTCGCCCTCCGGCGTACAGCTGACCACCCCCATCGCCCCCGCGGACGCGCTGCCGCCGCTGTTCGAGCGCTACGCCGGCGCCGTGGACCTGATCCTCGTCGAGGGCTGGAAGGACGGCCCCCTGCCGAAGCTGGAGGTCTGGCGGAGCGGCCTGGGCCCGCCCCTGGCCCCCTCCCGCCCGGAGGTCCTGGCGGTGGTGTCCCCCGAGCCCGCACTCCCCGCCGACTTCCCGCCGGGCCTGCGGGTGCTGAGCGCCGAGGACGTGCGCGGCGTGGCGGACCTCGTCCTCGCCCACCTGCGCCCGGGCCGCCGGGCCCCGCTGCCCCCCGGGGATGCCCGCGGCGTCACGCGCCGCCCCGTCCAGCGGTGGACCGGCGCCGCGCTCACCCCGTTCCAGGATGACGACGTCGCCGTGGAGGAGCCCCTGGAGATCCGCGTCAGCGGGGACACGGTGGCCACCACCATGCGCACCCCGGGGAATGACCGCGAGCTGGCCACGGGCTTCCTCTTCGCCGAGGGCATCCTCCAGAGCGTGGACGACCTGGGCGGGCTGGCGCACTGCGGGCGGCCCGGCGAGGAGGGCTTCGGCAACGTCATCGAAGTCACCCCTGCCTCCGGCGCCATCCTGGACGTGGAGCGCGTGCGCGCCGCCCGCCGCGGCACCCTCACCACCTCCGCCTGCGGCGTGTGCGGCCGGCGCAACGTGGACGACCTGCTCGCCGTCTGCCCACCCCTGCCCGCGGGGCCCGTGCTCGCCCCCGACGCCGTGGCCCGCGCCACCGAGCACCTGCGCGGCGTGCAGCGGAACTTCGCGCGCACCGGCGGGGTCCACGCCGCCGCCGTGCTGGATGCCGAGGGCCACCTCCTGGCCGCCCACGAGGACGTGGGCCGCCACAACGCCGTGGACAAGGTGGTGGGCAGCCTGGTGCTCGCGGGCGTCGTGCGCCAGGGCCGGCGTCCCCACCCGCCGCTGACACGTCAGCCCGCAGTGCTCGCCGTGAGTGGACGCGTCAGCTTCGAGATCATCCAGAAGGCCGCCATGGCCCGCATCCCCATCGTCGCGGGCGTGTCGGCGGCCAGCTCGCTGGCGGTGGACCTGGCCCTGCGTGCTGGCATGACGCTGGCCACGTTCGTGCGGAACGGGCGCTTCAACGTCTACACCGGCCAGGAGCGCCTGATACGGCTGTAACTCCCTGAAACGCCAGGTCCCCTCCCCGATACCACCGTGCCACAGACACCATCCGCGGCCTGTCGTCAGACCGGCATCGTAAATGCAACAAAGGCGTGTCGGAGGAAATGTGGGAAGCCGCCGTGCAACACGAGGTGTTCGTGGCGCTCGGTGAGCTCGAACCCGGGTAGGGCGATCACAAGATTTTACATGCTGTCACGTCTTACTTACGCGGCAGGGGTTGCAACGCGCCGCAATATCGGGCAAAACTGGTTTCCTTCCGACTTGAATATTTTCAGCCTAAACGGCTACCTCTGCGTGAACTGTAGGAAAGTGAGCAGAGGGGGGTGGACACGATGAGCGGCGCAACGGCAAGTGCGGCGGTGGTCGGTGCTCCTGGGTCGGCCAACGCTCAGGGTCAGTCAGCTGAAGAGGTGCAGGGGCCGCCCAAGCTGGCTCCGGGGTTCGCGGCGAAGCTGAACCTCACGGTCGACCTCGTCCTGTTGTCGCTGGTGCTCGCGGGCTCCGCGTGGCTGAGCGGTGAGCTCCCGGCCGCGTCCGACTGGAAGGTCCCGAGCCTGGTGCTGGCGGCGTGGGGGGTTTGGATTGTGACGGGCACCGCGCTGTGCCTGTACGACTCGCGCTTCGCCGACCGCAGCAAGCTGGACCACGTGGCGCTGGTGTCGGTGACGACGCTGGCGGTGGTGACGGTGCTGTCGCTGGGCAGCGTGGCGGTGCCGACGGTGGTGACGTCGCCGGTGGTGGGCCCGCTGCTCTTCATCTTCTGGCCGGTGACGCTGCTCCTGCGCCTGTTCGTCTTCCGTCCGGTGGCCTCGCAGGAGCGCCCCATGGACGCGGTGCTCATCGTGGGCACGGGCGCCATGGGCCGCTACACCGGCGAGGACCTGGTCCAGCGCGGGCGCCGGCAGATTCTGGGCTACGTGCGCTTCCATGACGACAACGGCGCGGTGGGCGAGCTGCCGGGCCCCGTCCTGGGCTCGGTGGACGACCTGGAGCGCATCCTCCGCAACACGGCGGTGGACGAGGTCTACATCGCCGGCAACACGCTGAAGCAGGGCGAGTCCATGCAGGCGGCCATCAAGCTGGCCGAGCGCTTCGGCGTGCCCTTCGCGCTGCCCGCGCACAGCTTCCGCCTGGACCGCGCCCGCCCGGTGGAGCGCCGCGCGGTGTCCGACGGCTTCCTGCACTTCGCGGCGGTGAGCCCCAAGCCGCACCAGATGGCGATGAAGCGCCTGTTCGACATCTGCGTGTCCGCGGTGGCGCTGTGGGCGCTGCTGCCGCTGCTGGCGGTGGTGGCGCTGGCGGTGAAGCTCACCTCCAAGGGGCCCATCTTCTTCAAGCAGCTGCGCGTGGGGCAGAACGGCAAGCCCTTCTACATGCTGAAGTTCCGCTCCATGGTGGTGAACGCCGAGGAGCTGAAGGAGAAGCTGGCGGCGCTCAACGAGCAGACGGGCCCCGTCTTCAAGATGAAGCACGACCCGCGCATCACCGGCATCGGCCGCTTCATCCGCAAGTTCTCCATCGACGAGCTGCCCCAGTTCATCAACGTGCTGCGCGGGGAGATGAGCATCGTCGGGCCGCGCCCGCCGGTGCCTGGCGAGGTGGCCAAGTACGAGACGTGGCAGCGCCGCCGCCTGTCGGTGCGTCCGGGACTCACCTGCATCTGGCAGGTGTCAGGACGGAACCAGATCTCCTTCGAGGAGTGGATGTACCTGGACATGCAGTACATCGACCACTGGAGCCTGACGAGCGACCTGCGGCTGCTGCTCCAGACGGTGCCGGTGGTGCTCACGGGCCGCGGCGCCAGCTAGCAGGCCACCAGGCGACCCAACCTTTGCGGGGGCGGCATTGACGTGCCGCCCCCGCTCGTTTTCTATGCACTCGGGCAGTCCTGGCCGGCGCCGGGGCCGCACGCTCCCACCGTGAACAGTCCCAGCCATTCCATTTCGCAGGACGCTGGCGAGCGCGAGCGCTCGCATGAGGCGATGGGCGCTGTGCGCAACGGGCTCCAGCTCGGGGGCTCGCTGCTGGCGACGTATGCCATCGCCATGGGCGTGCGCTTCCTGCTGCCCGCCCACCTGGGGCCGGAGAGCTTCGGGCGCTTCAACTACGCGGATGGCTTCTCCGCCGTCTTCTTCATCGCCACCCACCTGGGCCTGGAGATGTACATCCGCAAGGAGGTGTCGCGCCGGCCCGAGCACGCCAGCGACTTCTTCGGCACCACCCTGCTCTTGCGGCTGGGCCTCACCGCGGTGCTGATGGGCATCATGGCGCTGGTGATGGCCCACTTCGACGAGCCCGCCGAGGTGCGGCAGCTCGTCTACGTCTTCGCGCTGGCCCAGTCGCTCATCATCATCAACGCCTCGGTGGCCGCGCTGCTGCACGCCAAGGGCAAGGTGGCGGGGCTGTCCGTCTCCAACATCGTCACCAAGCTGGTGTGGGGCGGTGGCCTGCTGGCCGTCGCCGTGGCGGGCCTGCCGCTGCCGTGGCTGGCGGTGCCGCTGGTGGCGTCCGAGGCGGTGAAGTTCGCGGTGGGCTGGTATCTGGCGCGCGAGCACATGGGGCTCACCTTCAAGGTGAACGTCCCGACGACATGGAAGGTGCTCAAGGCCAGCCTCCCCTTCTTCATCACCGGCGCGGCGCTGGCGGCCAACGGGCGGCTGGACGTGATGATCCTGGGCATGGCCTCCAGCCACGAAGAGGTGGGCTGGTACGGCGCGGCGTGGAACATCGCGGGCCTCACCTTCTTCCTCAACCCGGTGTTCGGCTGGGTGCTGATGCCGCTGGCGTCGCGCGCGGCCGAGCGCTCGGAGGCGGAGCTGACGCAGCTCACGCGCCGCTCCATGGAGGGCACGCTGGCCGTCACCGTGCCCATGATGATGCTCATCGTCCTGGGCGCGCCGCTGTGGGTGGGGCTGATGGGCGGCGAGTTCGCCGAGTCCGCCATGCCGCTGCGGCTGATGTCGCCGCTGTTCGTGCTGGCCTTCGTGACGATGAACGCCGGCCTGTGGCTGACCATGACGAACCGCGAGTGGTGGGTGACCATCACCAGCGTCGTGGGCAGCGTGGTGCTGATTCCGCTCCTCAACCTGCTGCTGATTCCGCTGATGCACGACGCCCTGGGCGACGGCGGCGGCGCGGCGGGCACGGCGCTGTCCATGCTGCTCATGGAAATCTGCGTCACCGTCAGCCTGCTCGGCCGCATGGGCCCGGCCGCCTTCGACGCGCGCCTGCTGGCCATGATGGCCAAGACGGCCGCCATCTGTGTGACCATCGCCGTGCTGGACCAGACGCTGCTGGCGCCCCTGAACCCCTGGGTGCGCCTGGGCCTGGAGGCGGTGCTCTACATCGTCGCGGTGCTGGCCACCGGCGCGGTGCGTCCGCGCGAGGTGCTCCAGGTGGTGCGCATCGCCCGCCGCCGCGGCCAGCCCGCGCCCGAGGCAACCCCCACCCCCTGAGGAGAGCTCCGTCGCTCATGCCGTCCACGAACCGTCAGCCTGCCTCCGCCCCGCGCCATCCCTGGCGCATGCTCGCCTGCGCCGCGCTGCTGCTGCTGGCGCCCGCCTGCCGGGGCCTGGGCAAGTACACGTGGGTGGATGACTACCAGGAGAAGCCGCCCCCGGTGGACACGGCGTACCGCATCGCCGCCGGAGACCTGCTCAACATCCGCGTGTGGAACCAGGAGTCGCTCACCACGCAGGCCCGCGTGCGCGAGGACGGCCGCATCAGCCTGCTCTTCCTGGACGACGTGGAGGCCGCGGGCCACACCCCGGCCATGCTGTCGCAGCAAATCCAGACGCGGCTGAAGGACTACATCAACCACCCCGTCGTCACCGTGGCGCTGGAGATGGCGCGCCCCATCAAGGTGACGATGGTGGGCGAGGTGAACCGCATCGGCCCGCTGGAAATCGAGCCGGGCGCCAGCGTGCTCGAGGCCCTGGCCGGCGCGGGCGGCTTCACCGAGTACGCCCACAAGGACCGCATCTTCGTCATGCGCCAGGAAGAGGGCGCCGCGCTCGAGCGCATCCGCTTCCGCTACGACGACCTCATCCACGGCGAGGGGCGCGCCCCCTCCTTCCGCCTGCGCCCCGGCGACGTGGTGGTGGTGGAATAGCCCGTGCTGGGGACGGTCCTCACCGTCGCGTGGCTGGAGGTGTCCTCCGCCTCCGTCAGCTACTCGGCGGGCGCGCGCGTCGACTCGCGCCTGCGCTCCAACGAGGACCCGGCGGCGGACGCCCCGCGCGTCGCGGGCGACACGGACGTCACCCCCCTGCTGGGCCTGGAGATTCGCGATGGCAACACCGCGCTCCAGGTGGAGTACGCCCCGCGCATCAGCCTGCGGGAGGTCACCGCCCGCGCCCGCACCGAGCTCCAGCACACCGGCCGCCTGGCCGGCATCTGGCGCCCCGAGCGCGGCCTGTCCCTGCGCCTGACGGAGGAGCTGGTGCTGGGCAGCGTCAACCTGCTCACCACGGACCTGTCCTCCCTGCCCGGCGGCACCCCGGGCTCGGACCCGGACGGCCCGCTGCGGCCTCCCGGTAGCGGCGGCCCCCTGCAGCCGCTGCCCCAGGCGGACACCGTCTACTTCCTCTCCTCCGCCACCACGCTGACGGTGGACACCGGCTGGCTGGGGCGACGGTGGAACCTCACCGGCTCCGGCGGCTTCTCCATCAGCGGCGGCATGGATGGCCCCGCCCGCGAGGCGGTCCCCCTCCAGTACGGCCCGCGCGCGGACGCGTCGCTGAGCCACGCGCTCTCCCCCCTGAGCGCCATCACCACCTCCGCGGCCTTCTCCCATGCGCGCTTCTCCACCGGGGCGAACAACACCATCCTCACGCTGACGGAGGCCTGGGGTCAGCGGGTGGACAGGCGCACCTCCCTGGAGGCCGGCGCGGGCCTGAGCGTGGTGCGCTCCATCCCCGTGCCACCGGAGGACGGCGAGCCCGAGCCCGGCCCGCTGGACGGGCCCCGGACGGAGCTGCTCCCCAACCTCAATCTGGGGGTGAGCCACCGGATTCCCTCGCGCACCGCGGACTTCAACGGCCGGGTGGACCTGCGGCTCGTCCCCTTCACGGACCGGCTGACGGCGCGCGTCTACCCCCGGGCGGACCTGACGTTGACGGGGACGTGGGCGCTGGGACCCCGCGTGCGGGTGTCCGCCATTGGCGGCGGTGCCACGGCCGTGGGCGGGAGCAGTGGGGACAGCATCCTTTCCGGAGGCTTCACCGGTTCCTGGATTCTCACACGCTGGGTGTCCGTGGATACCGACCTCCGCGGGACGTGGAGCCGCTCGCCCGAGCTGCCAGCGGCCCGGCTGACCTGGGCGGCAACGCTGGGCCTGTCCGTGCGACAAACTGGTATTCTCTGAGGGCTGGCGACATGGCGAAGCTCATCTTGATGTCCGTCCTCATCCTCACCATCGCCCTGCCAGCCAAGGCGGCGAGGGATCCGCATCCCGTGCGGGGGCTGAAGAAGGCCATCCTCTGGTTCGTCCTCTTCAACGCGGCATACACGTACGGCGTCCTCGTCTGGGTGCCAAGGCTCGGATTCGGCTGAGCGAGTTTCAGAAAGGTTGACGACGGATGGAGTCCGACCTGCACACGGTCCTCCTGGTGGAGGACGCCCCCTTCTTCCGGAAGATGCTGGGCGACTACCTGCGGGACATGGGGTTCAAGGAGGTGGTGGAGCTGCCCAGCGGGCGCGCCGCGCTCAAGCACCTGGAGACCGCGTCGCGTCCGGCCCTGGTGTGCCTGGACCTGACGCTGCCGGACATCTCCGGCTATGACCTCTGCGAGCACATCCGCCGCACGCCCACGATGGCGGACGTGCCGGTGCTGGTGGTGAGCGCGCGCGACCTGCCCGAGGACAAGGCCCACGCCGAGGAGGCGGGCGCCAACGGCTACCTGGGCAAGCCCTTCACGCAGGAGGAGTTCACCCGGCGGGTGCAGTCGCTCCTCAAGAGCAGCGCGGCGAGGAGGACGCCGTGACAGTCCCCGCGCCCGGGGCTCCCGGGCCGCGCCCTCCGCCGATGCCGCCGCCCGCCTTCACTCCGGAGCGTCCGGAGACGAACGCGCCGGCGGACCTCATCGACTGGGGATTCGCCATCGACGCGGTCTTCTATTTGAAGAACGCGGTGGTGCGGCACTGGTTCCTCGCCCTGGTGGTGATGGGCACGGTGTCCGCGCTGGCCATGGGCGTCAGCAAAATCCTGCCGCGCAAGTACCGCGTGGAGACGCGGATGCTGACGCAGCGCAACTTCATCATCTCCTCGCTGGCCAACCCGGGGCGCTCCATCCCCGTGGACGCGGACCAGCCCACGCGCGCCGCGTGGGAGATGGTGATGAAGCACGACAACCTCAAGTCCATCATCGCGAAGGCGAAGCTGGTGGAGTACTGGGAGCTGCAGCGCTCCCCGCTGAGCCGGCTCAAGGAGTTGGTGCTGCGCCGGCCGCCCAAGCCCATGTCGGACGAGGACAAGCGCGACGCGCTCACCGCCATGCTCGAGCAGGCGATGATTGTCGGCGTGGAGGGCGGCACGGGCACCGTCTCCATCGGCGTGGAGTGGAGCGACCCGCAGCTGGCGCTCAACATCGTCGAGGCCGCGCAGCAGAACTTCCTCGACACGCGGCAGGCGGCGGAGATGGGCGCGGTGCAGGAGGCCATCACCATCCTGGAGAAGCAGGTGGTGGAGGAGGCCGAGGGCATCCAGCAGGCGATTGCCCAGCTCAACGCCATCGTGAAGCGCGTGGAGGCCCGGCGGAAGAAGGAGGAGGCGAAGCAGGGGCGCCGAGGAGGCCCCGCGACCGCCGCCAACGCCGCGCTGGGCATCAACACCGACCACCTGCTGGCGCAGATGCGCTTCATGATTCAGACGAAGCGCCGCGCCATTGGCGACGTGGAGGACTTCCGCGCGCGCCGGCTGACGGAGCTGCGCAACCAGCTGTCCGAGCAGCGCGTCATCTACTCGCCGCAGCACCCCATCATCACCGACCTGGAGCAGCGCATCTCCGCGCTCCAGGAGGACTCGCCGCAGCTCATCGCGCTGCGCTCGGAGATGACGGAGCTCATGAACGAGTACGTGCGCAACGGCGGCGACCCGGCGGAGCTGGAGTCCGGGCTGGCGACGCCCACGCTGGGCGGCGCGACGTTCGGCGGGCCGGCCACCTCGGATGACCCGGAGGTGTCGGTGGCGGCGGACAAGGTGCGCATGCTGGTGATGCGGCACCAGGAGAAGATGCGGCGGCTGGACCAGGCGCGCACGGAGCTGGAGATTTCCCGCGCGTCCATGAAGCACCGCTTCAGCGTGCTGTCGCCGCCCACCTTCCCGGAGCGGCCGTCCAAGCCGAAGGTGCAGCTCATCGTCGCCGCGGGCGTGGTGGGCGGCATCGGCATGGGCATCTTCGCGGCGCTGGCGCTGGACATCATCCGCCGGCGCATCCTGGAGAAGTGGCAGGTCGAGCGGATTCTGAAGCTACCGGTGCTGGCGGAGCTGGAGCGTCGCTGAACAGCGCGCTCGGGGGTGCATGTCGTGACATCGTGGACGTGGCTGGACGTGGCGCTGTGCGTGGTGCAGCTTCCCGTGGCGGTGGCGTGTGGCTACCTGCTGAGCCTCACGCTGTTCTCCTATCGGCCCCAGCCGCCGACGACGCGCATCGGGCCTCGGACGTTCGACATCATCATCCCCGCGCACAACGAGGAGCTGGGCATCGCCCGGACGGTGGCGAACCTGTCCGCGGTGGACTACCCGGCGCAGCTGCGGCGCATCATCGTGGTGGCGGACAACTGCTCCGACGCGACGGCGCAGAAGGCGCGCGAGGCGGGCGCGCTGGTGCTGGAGCGCCAGGACACGACGAAGCGGGGCAAGGGCTACGCGCTGGCGCATGCCTTCGAGTTCAGCCAGAAGGATGGCTTCGCCGAGGCGGTGGTGGTGGTGGACGCGGACACGGTGGTGTCGCCCAACCTGCTGACCGCCTTCGCCAAACGCATCGAGGGCGTCGAGGCGCCGGAGGCCGATGGGGTCAAAGGCCAGGCCGAGCGGGCGCACGCCATGCAGGCGCACTACGGGGTGATGAACCCCACGGCGTCCTGGCGCACGCGGCTGATGACCATTGCCCTGGGCATGTTCCACAAGGTGCGCTCGCAGGGACGGGAGGCGCTGGGCGTGTCGTGCGGCCTGCGTGGCAACGGCATGTGCTTCACGCACCATGCGCTGACCCAGGTGCCGCATGACGCCTTCAGCGTGGTGGAGGACCTGGAGTACGGCATCCGCCTGGCCCAGAGCGGCTTCCGCGTCCACTACGTCTGGGAGGCGGAGGTGCTGGGAGAGATGGTGTCCGGGGAGAAGCAGAGCCGCTCGCAGCGCCAGCGCTGGGAGGGCGGGCGCGCGCAGATGCGCAAGCTGCACGGGTGGCCGCTCCTGAAGGAGGGCCTGCGGAAGAGGGACGGCACGCTGCTGGACCTGGCCATGGACGTGCTGGTGCCGCCGCTGAGCCAGCTGGTGCTGGCGGCGGTGGGCTGCGCGGTGCTGGCCGGGGTGTTCGCCGGGGTCTCCGGTGCTCCCGTGCCGTGGTCACTGGGCGTGGCGGGCTTCAGCCTGGCGAGCCTGGGGGCCTATGTCCTGCGCGGCTGGTGGGTGTCCGGCGTGGGGGCCCGGGGGCTGCTGGACCTGGCCTGGGCGCCTGTCTACGTGGTGTGGAAGGTGTGGCTCATGCTGCGCGGCCCCGGCGCGGAGAAGCGCGGCGAGTGGGTGCGCACGACGCGTGAGGGGGAGAACCGGTAGCGGACGCTGGACGCACGGAACTCAAGTTGGACTTGAGTTTCGTGCAGGTGGGCGTGGCGGCTTGCACGAAACTCAAATTGGACTTTAGTTTCGTGCGTGGGAACGGCGCGCCGTGGTCAGCCAGATTGGGACATGGGAGGCGACGCTGATGGCAGTGCGCTCCAAGGGCCGCCGCAAGCTCCACCGGGAGGACCGCCTCATTCTGTGGTGGGTCGCTCCGGCTGACGGTCCGGGAAATGTCCTGCACGTCATCTCGGAAGACAGCGGGTTCAACGTCCAATATGCGTTGGAGCAGGCCGCCGGGCAGGGACTCCTGGCCATCATTGGCAGGGAGTTTCCGGGCCTACCGGACGCAGGCGGTTGCTGGATTCGAGTGAGAACTCCCGACTGGGACTCCACAGCGGTGGGCCCGGGTTTCGTTCGCCGCCTCATCGACTGGGCTTTGACGCCGGATAAGCCCCTCCTTCGGGTAGATTGGCAGGGCGTGCCCATCGCCTGCGGCGATGAGCCCTTGAATTGACGTCCCGGAGGGCACGCCGTATCGCGACTGTTCCTCACCAGCACTTGATGATGGAACCGTGATGAAGACGCGAGCTCTGCATGACGCTCGCGGGGAGCAGCTTCTGGAACATGCACACCTCTCGTTCTTCGGAGGTGACTCGCGATGCATTCCTTCTCACGCAGTGCGCTGGGCCTCCTCCTGCTGCTGTTCGCCCTTCCCGTCCTGGCTCAATCCGATGCCTGCGACCACCCGAACACCAGCACCCTCATCGGCGTGGTGCGCAACGCGCATCAGCGCCGTCCCATCGCCGATGTCATCGTGACCGCGCGCTCCCCCAGCCTTCAGGGGGAGTTGATGGTCTCGACGGATGCAGAGGGGAGCTACTACCTCCCGCAGCTCCCACCGGGTGAGTACACCCTGACGTTCGAGAAGGAAGGGTTCGAGGCCTACACACGCTCGGCCATTCAACTGCCTCTCAACCGGATCATCGGCGTCGATGTGGAACTCCTTGCCGCCGCGCCCGAGGAGCCGGTACGTGTCCGCAGCTCCCCTCCGGCCGTCGACGTGGGCGCCTCGACCGTCTGCGTGAACGTCGACCAGGAGTTCCTCAAGCGCATCGCTGTCCCTTTCGATCCATGTGACAGGACCGGCGCGTCCATTCCCTTCGAGCATTCCGGTCCCAAATGTCCCGAGCCCCATGTGTCCCTCAACGGCTCACCCTCCTCGATTCTGCCCTCGCGCCCCCTGGGCTTCTCGAGGCCCTTCCCGGTGCCACCGCCTACGCTTTGACTCATCGTCCGCGCGACCAGGCGCGCCATGACACCAGCGCTGGTAGGTATTCAGAGTGCAGCCCAACATCCCTAGGACGCCTCAAGAAGCAAGAGCTCCCGCACCGAGTATGGCGAGCGCGCGGCGGGGCGTCCCTGGGCACGCCTCAGAGCGGTATTGACCGCTGGTGTCCGACAATGCGGACGCCGTGCCACCCACTGCGCTACGTAGCAATCAAAGGGGCGTGCTACCCCTGCCGACTACCCATCCAGGGTGATAGACGCATGAAGCGAGGCCGTGCTTTTCCGGTCCAACATGCGAGAACGGAACACCAAAACCTCCCTGATGTGCCTCTTCGCCACCCTCGCGCTGGGTTGCTCCAGCAGCGCCTCCGGCACCGCCAGCCGTCGCAACGCGTACGCGCTAGCGACCTGCGCTGACACCGTGTCGTGCTGCATCCAGCGCAACCCAGGCGCTCCCGAGGCGTGTGGTCTCACGGCGAGCGAGGCCGCCATGTACATGGCGGGCGTCAAGACGGCCATGGACGAGGCCGCCAAGGAAGAAGAGGCACCCGCTATCTGGGACGACGCTCATAACGAGGACCTTCCCGAATGGCGGCGCGAGTGCATCCGGTTCTACGGCGACTGCAAGACGGAGCCTGGATGGACGGGACCTTGCTATGAGTGTCTGCGCCGCTGCGAGGCCCAAGAAGAGTGGCCCGTGTCGATGTGCAAGCCCGGAAGAAAGACGCGGAGGAAGTAATGGACGACAGCCCCGATTGGGACCCGGTGCGCGCCCTCGCACATCAAGTGTTGAATCAAGGCATCCCGCTGGAGCTGACGGATGACGTGCGGAGCTTGCTCAGGCGCACCGCTCGAGAGGTTGCCATCAGCGACGCAGACGCCGCGCTACAGACCGAAGCGGGCGCGACGGAACTTCTGCGAGAAGCCATGCGCCGAATCAAGGATGGCTCCTGGCGCTTGATGCGAGCGCTTCACCGCATGTACCAGCACAAACGCGCGGGTGACTTCGACAGCGCCCGCCAAGAAATGCGGACTGTGCTCGCCGAAGAAGTGGTGCCCTTCTACCGGGACGTCGCAGCCGGGCAGCTCGAAGACCTCGAAGACGAGCCGTAACGACGACGGGGGCGCGACTGACACGGCGCCCCTCCGTGCTCAGGTGCCGCCGTCACCACCTCTGGGCGGCGCCACCCTGTCGCACGCGGCGCGGGTAGCCGATGCGACTTGGGAGGAGGAGGCAACGCGAATGGCCGTGCTCACCGAGAGACGGCGCAAGCTCCACCGGGCATACCTCCTGCACGTCATCTCCGACGACAACGCTCAAGCGCCGTCCGTGCGACGCGCGTCGGATGATGGAACCGTGATGAAGACGCGAGCTCCGCATGACGCTCGCGGGGAGCAGCTTCTGGAACATGCGCACCTCTCGTTCTTCGGAGGTGACTCGCGATGAATTCCTTCGCACGCAGTGTGCTGTGCGTCTTCCTGCTGCTGTTCACCCTACCCGCGTGGGCACAGAGTAGCGTCCTCGTGGGTACGGTGATTGACGCGTCGTCCCGGAAGTCGCTTCCGGACGTCATCGTGACCGCGAGCTCGCCCAACCTCCAGGGCACTCAGACCGCGGCAACAGATGCCCAGGGAAACTACCGCATCCCGCAGCTCCCACCGGGCGATTACACCCTGACGTTCGAGAAGGAAGGATTCAAGCCCTACACGCGCTCAGCGATCCAGCTACGGCTCAACCGGACGACTCGAATCAACGTGGAGCTCCTCCCCACGTCGATGGGCGAGGTGGTGGAGATCGTCGGCGCGCCTCCGACCATCGACGTGGGCTCCACGACCATGGGCGTAAACGTCGACCAGGAGTTCATCAAGCGCATCGCCGTTGCGCGTCCGGGTGGTAAGGGCGGCGCTTCCCGCTCCTACGAGAGCCTGGCCGAGCTCGCGCCTGGCGCCCAGCACGACACTCTCGGTGTGTCCATCAACGGTCCGCCAGCCTCCATCCTGCCCTCACTGACAGCGGGGCGTCCGGCGCCATCGAAGCCTCCGAGCGCGCCTCAGCTCGTGCTCAGTGTCGTCGAGCCCTCCGAGCCCGCCGCGACGCCCGCGCCGGTCTCTCCCTTCCACATGTACTTCCAGGGGTATGGCGTCAACCCCACCGTCAACACGGAGGAGGAGCGCTTCTCCACGTTCTCCGTCGACACGGATTCCGCGTCGTACACGCTGACGCGGGCCTACCTGGAGCGCGGGAGCCTGCCCGACGAGCGGGCCGTCCGCGTCGAGGAGTTCGTCAACACCTTCGACTACGGCTACACGCCAAAGGGCGCTGAACCCTTCAGCGTTCAGGTGGAGGGCTTTCCGTCGCCGGTGCGCAAGGGCTACCACGTGGTCCACATCGGCGTGAAAGCCCGGGAGGTCAGCCGTCCCCAGCGCAAGCCGAGCAACCTCGTCTTCGTCATCGACGTGTCCGGCTCCATGAACCTGGAGAGCCGGCTGGGATTGGTGAAGCGCTCACTCCACCTGCTCGTGAACGAGCTGGACGAGCGCGACCTCGTGTCCATCGTCGTGTACGGCTCCTCCGCGCGCACGGTGCTGGAGCCCACGAGCGCCGTGCACAAGCACATCCTGCACGCGATCATCGACGGCCTGCACAGCGAGGGCTCCACCAACGCGCAGGCGGGCCTGGAGCTGGGCTATTCGCTCGCGGCCTCGCGCCTGCTGAAAGGCGGCATCAACCGCGTCATCCTCTGCTCGGACGGCGTGGCCAACACCGGGATTACCGACGCGGACAGCATCTGGGCTCGCATCCGTGAGCACGCCGCGAAGGGCATCACCCTGTCCACCATCGGCTTCGGCATGGGCAACTACAACGACGTGCTGATGGAACGCCTGTCCCACATCGGCGAGGGCCACTACGCCTACGTGGACCGCATCGAAGAGGCCCAACGCCTCTTCGTGCGTGACCTCACCGGCACGCTCCAGGTGGTGGCCAAGGACGTGAAGCTCCAGCTGGAGTTCAACCCGAAGGCCGTGTCCCACTACCGGCTGCTCGGCTACGAGAACCGCATGCTCACCCAGGAGCAGTTCGCCGATGACCGCGTGGATGCGGGCGAGGTGGGCTCGGGCCATGCCGTCACCGCGCTCTATGAGGTGAAGCTGACCGAGCCCTCCGCCTCCTTCGGCACGCTGCGCATCCGCTACAAGGCGCCGGAGGGCGGAAGCTCCAAGCTCATCGAGAAGCCGCTGCCCTACGCGGTCCTGCGCCCCGCCTATGGCCGTGCCGCACCGCCCACGCGGCTGTCCTACGTGGCCGCCGCCTTCGCAGAGAAGCTGCGTGGCTCCTACTGGGTGCGCCCGCTGACCTATGACGCCTTGTCCTCGCTGTGGGAGGAGATTGGCCAGCCCCTGAAGAATCGCGCGGACGTGGCGGAGCTGGGCGCACTCATCCAGAAGGCGCGTGCCCTGGACCACCGCGAGGACCGCTTCGAGGCTTTCGCCCCGGTGAGCACCATGGACTTCGACCGCGTGCCCACCCTGCCCTGAGTCCTGCGCTCGCGCCTGGTGCGGTCCCCATGCTTCCAGGGTCGATTCCGCCAGGCGCGAGCGGCTGGACGAGCTGGCCTCGCCCCTACAACGCTCGGCCAATATCGAGCTTCACTTACGGAGCTGCGGCAGGCAGGAACAGTTCCATGACGACGACCTGGACGAGTGGAGTCTGCGAAACGAACGGCATCAACATCCACTACCTGAGCAACCCGAGCGACTGGGAGTGGTGGTCGCGTCATTCTTGCGTGAGCTGGCTTAGCTGCTGCAAGGCGCTTCGTAGGTCATCGATTGGGGCGCATCTCATGCGGAAACCGTGATGAAGACGCGAGCCCCGCATGACGTTCGCGGAGAGCGGCTTCTGGAACATGCGCACCTCTCGTTCCTGGGCGGTGATTCGCGATGCATCCCGTTGCGCGCAGTGTGTCGTGCGTCTTCCTGCTGCTGTTCACCGCCCCTGCGATAGCCCAGGAAGGCCACTACGGCACCTTCATCGGCGTGGTGGTGGATGTGACGACCCAGAAGCCCATTGCCGACGTCATCGTGACGGCGACCTCGCCCAGTCTCAAAGGCGAGCAGATCGTCGCGACTGACGCGAAGGGCCACTACCGCATCTCCAACCTGCCCACTGGTGAGTACACGCTCCGTTACGAGAGGGAGCGGTACGAAACCTATGAACGCTCCGCCATCCCGCTCCGCACGCGGCACACGCTCCGCGTCAGCGTGAAGATGCTCCCCACGAAGATGGGCAGCTCGACGTTGCGCACGGGCCTGCCTCCGCGCATCGACACGAACGCCACGACCTCGGGCGTGAATGTCGACCAGGGCTTCCTCAAGCGAATCACCGTCGCCCGGACAAGCGGACAGACCCGAGCCTCCCGCTCACTTGAAGAGAGAGACCCGGCCGAACTGGACAGCGACGGGGTGAACATCAACGGTCCGCCGGCTTCCATCCTGCCGTCGAAGCCCGTTCCCACGCCGCCCAGTGCGCCTCGAAACGTCCCCAGCGTTGCGGAGCCCTCCCACCCGAAGACTGAGGTCTCTCCCTTCCACATGTACTTCCAGGGGTATGGCGTCAATCCCACCATCAACACGAAGGAGGAGCGCTTCTCCAACTTCCCCATCGATATCGATTCCGCGTCGTACTCGCTGACGCGGACCTACCTGGAACGCGGAAGGCTCCCCAACGAACAAGCTGTCCGCGTGGAGGAGTTCGTCAACACATTCGACTACGGCTACACGAATCAGGGCACTGAACCCTTCAGTGTCCACATGGAGGGCTTTCCGTCGCCCGTGCGCAAGGGCTACCACGTGCTCCGCATCGGCGTGAAAGCCCGGGAATTTGGCCGCTCGGAGCGCCTACGGAGCAACCTCGTCTTCGTCATCGACGTATCCGACTCCATGGGCCAGGAGAACCGGTTGGACCTGGTGAAGCGAACGTTGTCCCTGCTCGCAAACGAGCTGGGCCCGAACGACCGGGTATCCATCGTCGTGTACGGTTCCTCCGCGCGCACCGTGCTCGAGCCCACGAACGTGACGTACAAGCACTACCTGCGCGATGCCATCTACAGCCTGCGCACCGAGGGAAAAACCAACGTTCAGGCGGGCCTGACGCTGGGCTATTCGCTCGCAGCCTCGCGCCTGCTGAAAGGCGGCATCAACCGCGTCATCCTCTGCTCGGACGGCGTGGACAACACCGATATCACCGACGAGGACAGCATCTGGGCGCACATCCGTGAGCGCGCTGCGGAGGGTATCACCCTGACCACCGTCGGCTTCGGCATCGGCAACTCCAATGACGTCCTGATGGAACGCCTGTCCCACGTGGGCAAGGGCCACTACGCCTACGTGGACCGGCTCGACGAAGCCCATCGCTTCTTTACGCGCGACCTCATCGATTCGCTCCAAGTGGTGGCCAAGGACGTGAAGCTCCAGCTGGAGTTCGACCCGGCGGTCGTGTCCCACTACCGGCTGCTCGGCTACGAGAACCGCATGCTCACCCAGGAGCAGTTCACCGACGACCGCGTGGCCACGGGTCTGGTGGGCTCGGACCATGCCGTCACCGCGCTCTATGAAGTGAAGCTGACCGATTTCGCCTCCTTCTTCGGCACGTTGCGCATTCGCTACACGCCGCCGCTCGGGAGGTTTTCGTTTCTCATCGAAAAGCCGCTGCCCTCCGCGGTCCTGCGCCCCGCCTACGGACGTGCCGCACCACCCACGCGGCTGTCCTACGTGGCCGCCGCCTTCGCAGAGAAGCTGCGTGGCTCCTACTGGGTGCGCCCGCTGACCTATGACGCCTTGTCCTCGCTGTGGGAGGAGATTGGCCAGCCCCTGAAGAATCGCGCGGACGTGGCGGAGCTGGGCGCACTCATCCAGAAGGCGCGTGCCCTGGACCACCGCGAGGACCGCTTCGAGGCTTTCGCCCCGGTGAGCACCATGGACTTCGACCGCGTGCCCACCCTGCCCTGAGTCCTGCGCTCGCGCCTGGTGCGGTCCCCATGCTTCCAGGGTCAATTCCGCCAGGCGCGAGCGGCTGGACGAGCTGGCTCGCGGGGAGCTGGCCTCGCCTCTACAACGCTCGGCCAATATCGAGCTTCACTTACGAAACTGCGGCAGGCAGAAACAGCTCCATGACGACCTGGACGAGTGGAGTCTGCGAAACGAACGGCATCGACATCCACTACCTCCGAACCGGAGGTGCCAACCCTCCCGTCGTTCTGCTCCATGGATTGCTCGGGAGCGGCGCCTGCTGGACTCCCTTGGCGCGCGTGCTCGAAGGAGAATTCGACGTTGTCATGCCCGACGCCAGAGGGCACGGCGGTTCAAGCGCGCCGCACCACGGCTACCGGTACGACGACCACTCGGAGGATGTCGTGGGTCTCATCCGCGGCCTGGAGCTCTCTCGCCCGGTGCTGCTGGGCCACTCGATGGGCGGCATGACCGCCGCGGTGACGGCGAGTCGAGGGGCGGGAGGCATCCGCGGCGTCATCCTGGTCGACCCGACGTTCTTGAGTCCCGAGCGCCAGCGCGAGGTGCGCGACAGCGACGTCGCCGATCAACACCGCCGAGCCCTCGGCTTGCTCAAATCTGAGCTCGTTGCACAGGCCCGAGCCCGAAACCCGCGTCGCTCGCCCGAAATCGTCGAGCTTCTTGCCGAGGCGCGATTGAAAACCCGCCTGGGCGCCTTCGACGTTCTCACGCCGCCCAACCCCGCGTATCGCGACGTGGTGAGCGCGATTGACGTCCCGATCCTCCTCGTCATTGGGGACAGGAGCCCCGTCGTCACGCTCGAGATGGCGACGGAGCTGCGGAGCCTCAACCCACGCGTGCGAATCGAACAGGTACAGGACGCCGCCCACGGCCTTCCGTTTGATCAACCCGAACGACTGGGAGAGGTGGTCGCGTCGTTCTTGCGTGAGCTGGCTTAGCCTTTCAAATCAAGCGGCTGCGCGTCCTCAAGGAGCGGCGCGCCGACTTCCACCTCGCGCTGCTTCAGCCCAGTTGCCGCATCGTGCTCCTGCGCTGAGCTGGACGGAGGGTGTGAAACGAACTCTTAGCTTCTCCACCTCAACCAATCGATCAACGCCCGCAGCGCCGGCGGCGTCTGCCGCCGGCTGGGATGGTAGAGGTGATAGCCGGGGAAGCTGGGGCACCAGTCGTCCATCACCTGGACCAGGCGGCCGCTGGCCAAGTCTTCGGTCACTTCGTGTTCCATCAGATAGCCCAGGCCTGCGCCGGCGCGCACGGCGGACAGGGCCAGCGGCACTTCGTCCACGATCAGCGGGCCGCGCGGGCGGACGTTGAACTCGCGGCCGTCGCGGGCGAACTCCCACGGCAGCAGGCCGCCGCTGCTCTTCATTCGATAACCGATGCAGGCGTGACGCTCCAGGTCGGCGGGCGTCTCAGGCTTGGGGTAGCGGGTGAAGTAGTCCGGCGTGCCGACGACGATGGTGCGCATGTCCGGGCCGACGCGCACGGCGACCATGTCCTTCTCCACGCTCTCGCCGAAGCGGATGCCGGCGTCGAAGCCTTCGGCGACGATGTCGGTCAGGCCGTTGTCGATGTTGACCTCCACCTGCACACCCGGGTTGGCCAGCAGGAAGGCGGGCAGCTTGGGTTCCAGCACCATCTGCGCGGCGGAGGAGAACGTGGTGAGGCGCACGCTGCCGGTCAGCGCCTGGCGCCATGCGCCCAGAGCGTCGAGGCCGTGCTCGATTTCGGCCAGGGCCGGAGCGAGCGATTGCAGCAGGCGTTCACCGGCGTCGGTAGGTGCCACGCTGCGGGTGGTGCGGGCCAACAGCCGCACGCCCAGACGCTCTTCCAGCCCACGCATGGCGTGACTGAGGGCGGAGGGTGACATGCCCAGCGTCGCTGCGGCGCGGGTGAAGCTGCGCTCACGAGCCACGGCGACGAAGGCCATCAAATCATTGAGTTGACGTCGCTCCATTGCTGCAGACTGCTCACAAGCCCATGCGGGCAGCAATGGCTAATCAGGCGTCACGGCGGCTCATAGCCTGTGCGCAAGGTCGCCTTGCTGTGGCGACCACGCACAAAGGAAATCCCGATATGGACCTGACGCATTACCGCAGCCTGGGCTGCTCCGGCCTCCTGGTGAGTCCGCTGGCGCTGGGCACGATGACCTTCGGCGCCGAGCGATGGGGCTCTGGCGAGGCCGCTTCGCGCACCGTGTTCGATGCCTATGTCGAAGCTGGCGGCAATTTCATCGACACCGCCGACATCTACTCGGCCGGACGCAGCGAGGAAATGCTGGGCGGCTTCATGGCCGACGCTGGTGTGCGCGACCGGCTGGTGGTGGCGACCAAGTCGGGCTTTCCGCGCGTCCCGGGCACGCCGACGGCGGGCGGCAATGGCGCCAAGAACATCCGGCTGGCCATCGAGGGCTCGCTCAAGCGCCTGCGCACCGACTACATCGATCTGTACTGGATGCACGTGTGGGATCGCGTAACCCCACCGGAAGAAGTGCTGCAAACCCTCACCAGCGCGGTGCGCGCCGGCAAGCTGCTGCATTACGGCTTCTCCAACACGCCAGGCTGGTACGTGGCGCGCGTGGCGACGCTGGCGCAGGCACACGGCCTGCCGGCACCGGTGGGGCTGCAATACCAGTATTCACTCATCGACCGCGGCGTGGAGCTGGACATCCTGCCGGCCGGCAACGCGCTGGGTCTGGGCCTGGTGCCATGGAGCCCACTGGGTGGTGGCCTGCTGACCGGCAAGTACGGGCGCGACATGCTGGCCCAGGCCAACCGCGCCTCGCGCCTGCCGGGCGATGCCAGTGCCTCAGGAGGTGAGCAGCAGGAAAGCGATGGACGCTTGAATGGCGACAACCCGTTCGGCGGGATGCTGTTCACCGAGCGCAACTTCGACATCGTCGATGCGCTGCGTGCGGTGGCCGACGAGGCCGGGCATTCGATGGCGCAGGTCGCCCTGGCCTGGGTGGCGCAGCGTGCTGGTGTGTCCTCTGTGCTGATCGGCGCCAGCCGCGTGGAGCAGTTGCAGCAGAACATCGCCTCGCTCAAGGTCGCGCTGACGCCCGAACAGCAGCGGCGCCTGGACCAGGCCAGCCAGCCGCCGGTGCTCAACCCGTACTTCATCTTCCAGCTACCGCCGGACATGCTCTTCGGTGCGAAGCACGTGGAGGGTTGGCGCGCGGCATGACGTGTGCCCGCAGGTTCGCGGAGGCGCCAAGAGCGGCGTACGGGCCAGAGCGAAATGTCTGGGAGGACCTGCAACTGCAGCTCGCCCCGGCATGCCGAGGCGCCTTCGCCAGGCCCAAGCGCATGCCTCCGTGACACCGCGTGCAGCTCCACGTGAAGCGCACCGGGGCCTTCCTTCAGTGCGCACTGTCGAGCCCCGCCGCGAAGAGCACGGACGCCTCCGCGAGCTTCACCGTCTCCTGCTGCTTCAGGTGGAGCACGCGCATGTCCTTGAGCGAGCGGAACGCGTCCAGCAACTCCAGGATGCCGCCGCGTCCCTCGCGGTAGGCGTCCTCGGCCATCCGACGCACCGTGGGTAGCCGTTCCACGACGTCGTGCTCCAGACGCGCCAGCGCTGCCTTGCGCCCCTCCAGGACCGCGTGCGCCCGCGCCAGCTCCGCGCGGGCCTCAGCCAGCTCCGCCTCCATCGCGCGCGCCTCGGCCTGCATCTCCGCGGACGCCCGGGCGATGGAGCCCTGGTTCCGGTCGAAAAGCGGCAGCGGCAGGCCCACGCCCACCATGGCGATGGTGCTCTTCTCGTTCCGCGTGAGCATGACACCCGCCGCCACGGATGGCACCGGCAACCGGTCCCGGCGCGCCACGTCCAGGCCGCCGCGCGCCACCGCCTGCCGCGCCCGCGCCGCCACCAGCGAGGGCCGGCGCTGCTGCGCGGACTCCCACAGGAGCGGCAGGTCGGGCAGGGACTCGGTGATGCGCAGCGAGCCCTGTGCCCTCGGGTGCCACCCCTCGATGCCAAGCAGCGCGGCCAGCCGGCCGGAGGCGTCGTCCACGCTGGCGCGCGCGTTCATCACCTCCACTTCCAACGCACGGCTCTCCACTTCGATGCGCTCCACGTCGTACCTGCTGGAGTCGCCCGCTGCCGCGCGGCCCTTCACCACCTTCTCCACGCGCGCCAGGTCCACTGCTGTCTCTTCGAGGACGCGCAGTTCTTCCTGGTTGGTGAGCAGGGCCGCGAAGGCTTCGCGCACGGCCAACGCGCGCTCCGCCAGCGAGGCCTTGACCCGTGCCTGCTCGGCGGACACGTTGCGCTCCGCCAGCTCTCGGCGCACGCCACGCTGCCCGAAGAGCAGCAGGGGCTGCTCCAGCGACAGCTCGTGCACCACCGACGAGCCGGTATTCACGCCCGCTGCCAGCAACTGCGTGCCGTAGCTGAATGACGGGTTGGGCAGGATGCTCGCCTCGGCGCGGCCCGCCGCCGCCACGTCCACGCGTGAGCGCTCGGCCGCGGCCCAGGGACTGCGCTCATCAAGGAGCGCCAGCGCCTGCTCCAGCGTGATTCGCTCCGGAAGCGCGGCCTCGGACCGCTTCTGTTCCATCGTGTGACGGTCCGGCGGAGGAACCTCGGCCTGCTCCGCCCCGGCGCTCCCGGCCGACAGCAGGCCCAGGACGCCCCATGCGATGAACCGCTTCATTCCGTCACCTCCGCCTCGCCCTGAACGCCTTCCGTCACCAACGACAACCATGGAACTCCCTCTGTGCTGAACCCGCTTCTGGCGCCGCACGGCTCCGTCTCCGGTAGCGCCCAGTGGGCACGCACCGGCATGAAGCGCTTCAAGCCGCCATGCACTGAACGCAGGCCACTCCGCAGAACAGGACCGCAGCCGGCGCCACGCCGAAGCGCCTCGATGCACCACCGTTGCCGCGCCTTGCGGTCCGCCATGCCGCGCTTCGCGCCGACATCACCACGGGATGCCACGCTCGGCGGCGACCTCCGAGCTCTCGCCCCGATGAAGCGCCTCATGCCGCCACCTCCGCGGTGGCCTGCTCCGGGCCGTGCCCCTTCGGGCCGATGTGCTCCACGCCCGCATCCAGGCCGTCCTCCTCGTCCTCCCGCGAGCCCGAGGCGGACACACTGTTCCCCACGATGACGGAATAGAAGGCCGGCAGCGCGAACAGCGACACCAGCACCGCCGTCACCAGCCCGCCGATGATGACCACCGCGAAGGGCCGCTGCGTCTCGCTGCCCGCTCCGCTGGAGAGCGCCGCTGGCATCAGCCCAAGCATCGCCAGCAGCGCCGTCATCAGCACCGCGCGGAAGCGGCTTGCCGCTCCCGACGGCAGCGCCAACTCCAGCGCCTCGCCCGCCTTCCGTCGGTCATCCACCGCGCTCACCACCAGCAGCGACGCCAGGCACACCTGCCCCAGCAGCGTGATGAAGCCCACCGCCGCGCTCACCGACAACGGGATGCCCGTGACGGCCAGCGCCAGCACGCCGCCGCACATCGCGAAGGGCGCCCCTGCCAGCACCGCGCCCGCGCTCCGCATGGAGCCCAGCGCCGCGTACAGCAACGCGAACACCACCAGGAAGGAAATCGGCACGATGACCGCCAGCCGCCCCAGGGCGCGCTCCTGGTTCTCGAACTCGCCGCCCCACTTCAGGAACGTGCCCTCCGGCACCGTCACCTCGCGCTCCACCGTGGCCATGGCCTCCTGGATGGTGGAGCCCATGTCCCGGCCCTCCACGTTGAACTTCAGCGCCAGCGTGCGGCTGTTCGCCTCGCGGTTGATGCTCGCGCGGCCCAGCGCCTTCTCCAGCCGCGCCACCTCGCGCAAGGGCACGTGGCCACCTGTGGCCGTGGGCACCAGGATGCTGCCGATGCGCGCCTCGTCGTCCCGCTCCGAGGCCGGCAGGATGACGCGCACCGGGACGGGCCGCTCCTGCTCCCACAGCTCCGTCACCACCCGGCCGCCCAGCGCCGTCTCCACCAGGTCCTGCGCGGTGGACACATCGATGCCGGCTCGCGCCAGCGCGGGGCGGTCCAGCACCACCTGGAGCTGCGGCACGCTGGAGTCGCGGTAGAGCCCCAGGTCCACCACGCCCCGCACCTTCTGGAGCGAGGTGACGGCCTGCTCCAGCGTGCCGCGCATCGCCGCCAGGTCCGTGCCGAAAATCTTCAGCACGACCTTGCCGCGAACGCCGCTGATGGCCTCCTCCACGCTGTCCTTGATGGGCTGCGAGAAGTTGAAGCTGACGCCCGGAATCTCCAGCAGCGAGGCACGCATCTCCCGCACCAGCCGCTCCTTGTCCCAGCCCTCGCGCCACGTCTCCTCGGGTGTGAAGCGGACGAACGTCTTCCCCATGTTGACGGCCTCGTTGTCCGTGCCGTCCTCGGGGCGTCCCTGCTCGACGAGCACCTCCTTCACCTCGGGGAAGTCCAGCAGCCGTCGCCGCACCTCCAGGAGGATGTCCGCGCCCTTGCCCAGGGAGATGCTGGCCGGCATCTCCACGAAGATGTTGATGTCCCCCTCGTCCAGCTCCGGGAGGAACTCACTGCCCACGCGCGAGCCCACCACGCCGGTGAAGAGCACCAGCGCCGCCATGCTCGCGAACACCAGCGCCTTGCGCGGCATCAGCCACGTCACCGCGCGGGCGTAGCCGTCCCGCAGCGTGCCCAGCAGCTTCGGCTCCTTCACCTCCGCGTCCTTCGGCCGCAGCAGCAGCGCGCACAGGGCGGGCACCACCGTCAGCGCGAAGACGAGCGCCCCCACCAGCGCGAAGCTGTACGTCAGCGACAGCGGCCGGAAGATGCGGCCCTCCACGCGCTCCAGCGTGAAGACGGGGATGAGCGCGGCGATGATGATGGCCATGGCGAAGAAGGTCGGCCGCGCCACGTCCAGCGCCGAGTGCAGGATGAGCCCCAGCATCTCCCTGCGCCGCCGCGGCCGCTTCACCCCCGCCTCGTGCAGCACGTTCTCCACCAGCACCACCGCGCCGTCCACGAGGATGCCGAAGTCGATGGCGCCCATGGAGATGAGGTTGGCGGGCAGCCCCACCAGCTTCAGGCCGATGAAGGCCGTCAGCAGCGCCAGCGGGATGACGGACGCGACGATGAGCGAGCAGCGCAGGCTGCGCAAAAACAGCCACGCCACCGCGACCACCAGCAGCGCGCCGTGCAGCAGGTTGTGGTGCACCGTGGACAGCGTGTGCCCCACCAAGTCGTTTCGGTCGTAGAAGGGCTCGATGCGCATGCCCTTGGGCAGCACCCGCGCGTTGAGCTCCTCCACCTTCGCGTGTACGCCCTCCAGCACCGTGCTGGGGTTCTCCCCGCGGCGCAGCAGCACGACGCCCTCGGTGACGTCCATGTCCAGGTTGTGGCTCACCGAGCCCCGGCGCGGCGTGTGCGACGCCACCACCCGCGCCACGTCGCCCACCGTCACCGGCGTGCCGTCCTCGCTCTTGAGGACGATGCTCTGCACGTCTCGCGCGTCCCGCAGGTAGCCCACGCCGCGGATGAGGAGCTCCTGGTCGCCCTGGCGCAGGAAGCCGCCGCCCACGTTGCGGTTGGAGCGCTCCAGCGCCTCGGTGACGCCCGCCAGCGTCAGCTCGTGCGCGAGCAGCCGCGACGGGTCCACCTGGACGTGGAACTCCTTGAGGAAGCCGCCCAGGCTGAGCACGTCCGCCACGCCGGGCACCTGGCGCAGGTGCCGCGCGATGTTCCACTCCATCTCCGAGCGCGTCTCGGTGAGTGTGTGCCGGTCGCTCAGCACGCGGAACTGGTAGATCTTGCCCAGCGGCGTGGCCTCGGGCGCCAGGCGCACGTCGGCGCCCTCCGGCATGTCCGCGGTGGACATGCGCTCCCCGACGATGGTGCGCGCCCGGAACGGGTCCACGCCGTCATCGAAGGTGAGGAAGATGAGCGACAGCCCGAAGAGGCTCTCGCTGCGCATCTGCACCATGCCCGGCGTGCCGTTGAGCACGCGCTCCAGGGGCACCGTCACCTGCCGCTCGATTTCCTCGGGCGCCAGCCCGGGCATCTGCGCGATGACGTTCACCTGGAGGTTGGTGACATCCGGAAACGCCTCCACGGGCGTCTCCAGGTAGGCCTTCACGCCGAAGAGGCCGATGCCCAGCGTCAGCAGCAGGACGGGCAGGCGGCTCCGGACACAGAACGCGATGAGTGCTCGCAACATGGGTAGAGGTCCTCGCCGCGCTCAGAGAAGTTGATCCGCCGCGCCATCCAGCAGCAGCGCGCCCCGGGTGACGACGGGCTCCCCGGGTGACAGGCCCGCGATGACCTGCACCCGCCCGTCCACCGGCTGGGCGACGACGACGGGCCGCCGCACGAAGGTGCCCGTGCCCTCCTGCACGTACACCACCGAGTCCCTGCCGTTGCGCAGCAGCACCGCCTCCACCGGCAACGTCAGGCTGGCGTCCGGTGAATCGATGCGCGCGCGCCCGAACATGCCGGGGCGCAGCCCCGCCACGGGCGCATCCAGGGTGATGCGCACCGGCGCCGTGCGCGAGCCGCCCGCCACCACCGCGCCCACCGAGTCCACCTTCCCCTCCAGCGGCGCGTGCACGGACGGCAGCGTCACCCGCACCCGCGCGCCCTCGCGCACCCGGGGCAGGTCGCGCTCGAACACGTCCGCCACCACCCACAGCGCCGAGGGGTCTCCCACCTCCACCAGCACGTCCCCGCCCGGCTGCACGGCGATGCCCTCCGCCGCGCTCCGGCTCAGCACCGTGCCCGCCAGCGGCGCGCGCAGCACCACCGTGGTGCCGCTGCCCGCGCCCACGAAGCCCACGGATGCCTGGGCCCGCGCCAGCTCCGCCTGCGCCTCCGCCAGCCGCGTCTCCGCCGACAGCCGCTCGCGCTCGGTCGTCACGCCCTGCGCGAACATGCGCGCCTCGCGCTCGAAGGCGGACTGGGCCTCTCGCAGCGCCGCCGTCGCCGTGGCCACCGCCGTACGCGCCGCCGCCGCCTCCGGGCAGTCCAGCGTCACCAGCGCGTCTCCCGGCTTCACCGTGTCGCCGGTGCGCACGTGCACGCTCACCACCCGGCCCGCCAGCGGCGCCACCAGGCGGGACAGCGCCCCGTCCCGGAAGGCCACGCGCGCCGGGGCCTGGAGCGCCGCGCTGCTGGCGTCCGCCTTCACCGGGGTGACGGTGACGAAGGCCTGGGAGGCCTCGGAGAGCCGCACCACCCCCTCCTTCAAGGGAGCGGGCGCGGCGCGCTCGGGAGGGGCGGGAGGAGTGGCCGCGCCCGAGCAGGCGGCGGAGGCGGCCCAGAGGCCAAGGAGCAGGGTCCGATTCATGCCCAGCCCCCTGGGCAAGTCCCGGTCCACCGCGTCAAAGCCTCAACCCACTGGAATCATTCAGGAAGCTCAAGCCCAGCGAGCAGGCGTGACTGGTGCTTATTGAACCACCTGTGCACTTTCGCCACAGTGCCCGGCGTGCGCATCTCCACGAAACTGGGACTGGGCCTGACGCTGACGAGCGCCATCATCCTGGGCTCCTACGGCTACAGCCAGCTCCGGAAGGAGGAGGACGAGCTGCGCACGGCCACCGAGCAGGCGACGCGCCTGCTGGCCACGGCGCTCCAGGTGGCCATGGAGAACGCGCTGCGCGACGGGCAGGCCGCGGACGTCAACGAAATCCTCGAGTCGCTGGAGCACCGGGACCCCACCGTGGACCTGTTCGTCTTCGACGCGCGGGGCACGGTGGTGGTGCGCTCGCCGGGCAGCACCCAGACGCTGCCCCTGGTGGAGGACGCGTCTTCACGGGTGCTGCAGACGCGCCACTCGCTCACCGACTTCACGGGCCCCGACAGGCTGGCCCACCTGCTCGTCGTGCTGCCCCTGCTCAGCGATGACGGCGCGTCGGTGGGCGCGCTCGCGGTGGTGAAGCCGCTGGACGGGCTGCGGCAGGACCTGGCGTCCACCACGCGCACCACCGTGCTGTCGGTGCTGACGCTCATCGCCGGCATCTCCGTGGTGGGCTGGCTGCTGCTGATGCTCTACCTCCAGCAGCCCCTGGAGCGGGTGGTGCGGGCGATGCGCGCGGTGCGCGGCGGCGACTTCACCGCCACCGTGACGGCGGGCGGCGAGGACGAGGTGGGTGAGGTGGTGCATGCCTTCAACGCCATGGTGAAGGAGCTGGGCGAGGCGCGGCAGCGGCTGGCGGCCGAGGCGGACTCGCGGCGCGCGCTGGAGGCCGGGCTGCGGCGCGTGGACAAGCTCGCCGCCGTCGGACAGCTCTCCGCGGGGCTGGCGCACGAAATCGGCTCGCCGCTGCTCATCCTCAACGGGCGGGCCCAGGCGCTGGCCGCGCGCGAGGAGCTGCCGGAGGACGTGCGGCGCAACGCGCGCATCCTGGTGGAGCAGTCGGGGCGCATCGAGCGCATCGTCCGCCAGCTATTGGACCTGGCGCGCCGCAAGCCCTCCCGGCTGGAGCCGCTGGACGCGCTCGCCTCGGTGCGCGCGGTGGTGGAGCTGCTGGCGTTCGACGCGCGCAAGCGCGACGTCCGGCTGACCTTCCACCCCGAGGAGCCCCTGCCGCGCGTCCTGGCGGATGGCGATGGCCTGCAGCAGGTGACGCTCAACCTGCTCACCAACGCGCTGCGCGCCACGCCCCGGGGCGGAGCGGTGCGGGTGACGCTGAAGCCCTCCACCTTCCAGCCCGCTCCCGGCCTGCGCGAGCGCCACGGCGTGAGCCTCCACGTGGAGGACACGGGCGTGGGCATGGACGCGGCGGCGCTGGAGCGTGTCTTCGAGCCCTTCTTCACCACCTGGGGCGCCCACGGCGGCACGGGCCTGGGCCTGCCGGTGGTGAAGGCCATCGTCGCCGAGCACGGCGGCGCCGTGGCGGTGACGTCACGCGAAGGCCAGGGCACTCATTTCATCGTGCACATTCCTTCCGCGACGGAAGCGGAAATGGGGGCGGTATGAGCACTCCCAGGAAGCGCCTGCTCATCCTGGACGATGACGCGGGTGTGGTGGACTTCCTCTGCGAGAGCCTGGACGCGCGGGGCTACGAGACGGTGGGGCGCACCTCGCCCGAGGAGGCGCTGGCCCTCTTCGAGCGCGAGCCCTTCGACCTGGTCATCACCGACGTGGAGATGCCCCGCATGCGCGGCACGGAGGTGCTGGAGGCGCTGCTGGCGCGCAAGCCCGGACAGCTGGTGGTGCTCATCACCGCCTTCGGCAGCGTGGAGCTGGCGGTGGCGGCGGTGAAGGCGGGGGCCTGCGACTTCGTCACCAAGCCCTTCAACATCGACGCGCTCGTCCTCACGCTGGAGCGCGCCTTCCGCGAGCGGCAGCTCCGCCGCGAAATCGTGCGCCTGCGCGCTTCCGTCCCGGGGGACACGCCCGGGGGGCTGGTGGCCCGCAGCCCCGCCATGCAGAAGGCGCTGGAGGTGTCCCGCCGCGCGGCGCGCAGCGACGCCACCGTGCTGCTCACCGGCGAGACGGGCACCGGCAAGAGCGCCCTGGCGCGCTTCATCCACGAGTCCAGCGCCCGGCGCACCCAGCCCTTCCTCCAGCTCAACTGCGCCGCCCTGCCCGCGGGCCTCGCGGAGAGCGAGCTGTTCGGCGCGAAGCGGGGCGCCTACACCGACGCGCGAGAGGACCGGGCCGGCGTCTTCGTCTCGGCCGGCGGCGGCACGCTGTTCCTGGACGAGGTAGGCGAGCTGTCTTTGGAAGTGCAGGCCAAGCTGCTCCAGGCGCTGGAGACGGGGCGCGTGCGGCCCCTGGGCGCGAGCACGGAGACGCCGGTGCGCGCCCGCGTGCTGGCCGCCACCAACCGGCCGCTGGAGACGCTGCTGCGCGAGGGCCGCTTCCGCGCGGACCTCTACTACCGCCTCAACGTCATCCGCATCGAGGTGCCCCCGCTGCGCGAGCGGCGCGAGGACATCCTCCCGCTGGTGGACTTCTTCCTCGGCCGGCTGGGCGAGCAGCAGCAGCGCGAGGTGCTGGGCGTGTCCGCCAGCGCGATGAAGCGCCTGCTCGCCCACGCGTGGCCCGGCAACGTGCGCGAGCTGGCCAACCTGCTGGAGCGCGCGGTGGCCCTGGCGGACCATGACACGCTGGTGCCGGAGGACTTCGACCTGCCCGGCGGCGACAGCGGCCTGACGTCGCTGCTGAACCGTGCCTCGGGCGAGGACGCATCCCTGGAAGAGGTGGAGCGCGCCTACGTGCGCCAGGTGGTGGAGGCGCAGGGGGGCAACAAGGCCGCCGCCGCGCGCATCCTCGGCATCAACCGGCGCACGCTGTACCGCAAGCTGGACCTGGACGAGTGAGGCCGCGCCCTCAGTCCGCCAGGGGCATGCCCCAGTCCGGCTGGCCGCGCTCGCCCAGCACCCAGCGGTAGACCTCCAGCACCTGGTCCGCCTTCGCCTTCCAGGTGAAGTGCTTGAAGATGCGCTCCCGGGCGCGCTCGCCCATGGGCCGGATGACGGACGGGTCCGCCGCCAGCTTCGTGAGCACCTCGCGCACGCGCACGACGATTTCCTCCGGCGTGCCCATGGGGATGGCGAAGCCCGTGGCCGGGCTCACGATTTCGCCCGGCCCGCCGTAGTCCATGACGATGGGCACCAGCCCCAGCGCCATGGCCTCGCACACCACCGCGCCGCCGAACTCGCGCACGCTGGGGAAGCCGAAGATGTGATTCTTCGCCAGCCGGCCCTGGAGCTCGTGGTGCTTCACCCAGCCGGCGAAGGTGACACCGGACTCGATACCCTCGCGCGCCGCCTGCGCGCGGAGGTTGGCCATCTCCTGCCCGTCACCGATGTACTCCAGCACCACCTTGCCCTCGCGGATGAGCGGCGCGGCGGCCTCCATCAGCATGGCCATGCCCTTGTAGGGCACGAAGCGGCCCACGAAGGCCACCCGCAGCGGCAGCTCCACCGGCCCCTCCGACTTCGCCGAGCCGAAGCGCCGCGTGTCGATGGCGTTCTCCGGCACGTACACCGTCTTGCCCTGCCACCGCGCCGACACCTGGCTGCGCGTGGCGCGCGAGCCGGTGAGGATGGCCGCCGCGTTCTCGCGCGTGGACTTGTAGAAGGGCATCAGCTTGTAGACGTCCCGCACATAGCTGAGCCACTCCTTCTCCCGCCGCCGCGCGCCGCCAAAGCCCTTGGGCCACGGCAGGCCGCCGTTGAGCGGGCCCATGACGAAGGGCACCCCGGCCTTCTTGCAGCGCGCCGCCAGCGTGCTGGGCGTGGTGGGGCTGATGGGCGTGTAGCGGTGCACCAGGTCGAACTCGCCCGCCTCGATACGCGGGCCGAAGCGGCGCCAGAGCACCTCCTCGAAGTAGTAGTAGGGCAGCGCGCTCAGCGCGGTGGCCGTCGTCCAGCCCACCCCGGAGCTACCCCGCAGCACCTCGCCCACCTTGTCGAGCGGCTTCTCCACCGGCGTGGAGTCCAGCGCGGTGAACCGCGAGCCCTCCTGCACGCCCTGCTTGAGGATGTTCTCCCGGTTGCGCACGTGGGTGACCAGGTGCACGTCCGCCACGTCGGCCAGCGCACGGTAGAGCGACCAGCCCTCCAGCGGGACGCTCACCCAGTCGGGGTTGCACAGCTCGGCAATCAGGAGGACGCGTGGGCGGGGGGCAGGCATACGTGCCACTCCATCTATCCCAACCCGTGTCCCGGATGTAGCCTCCTCCGGTCCCGATGTACGCACCCCACCGGCCGCCCTACCTGCGCTTCGCCGCGCTGCTCGCCTTCCTGGTGCTGGCCACCGTGGGCGGCGCCGCCATCCACCCCGTGGTCGCATTGGCCCCGGTGCTGGGCGTGGGGGTGGTGTGGGTCATCCTGAAGGTCCCGATACGCTACCCGGTGTTGGTGGTGACCTGGCTCGTCCTGGCCGTGGACTACGTGCCGGAGCGCCCGCAGTCCGGGCTGTGGCCCTCACCGCTCTACCCGCTGGGCGAGCTGATGTTCGCGCAGCTCAGCTACATCACCAAAATCGGGGCGCTGCGCTTCCCGCTGGTGGACGTGCTCATCGTCGGGCTGCTGGGGCTGGCCATCTACCGGCGGGTGACGAAGTCCACCATCGACCCGGAGCCCCTGCCCATGCCCCGGCCGCTCATCGCGGCGGTGGCGCTGTCCCTCATCGCCATCCTCTGGATGGAGGTGCGGGGCATCGCCCGGGGCGGGGACTTCAAGAACTCGCTCTGGCAATGGCACCAGGCCGCGATGATGCCCTTCATCGTGGCGATGTATCACTACGCCATGCGGGGCCCGGAGGACTGGCCCGCCTTCGCGAAGACCATCATCCTGGCCGGCCTCACCAAGTCCGCGGTGAGCACCTACTTCGCCATGGTGGTGGTGCACCAGCTGGGTGTGGAGGTGGAGTACACCACGTCCCACTCCGACTCGATGACGTTCATCTTCGCCCTGCTGGTGGCGACGACGCGCTTCATCGAGAGGCCCAAGTCGGCGCACATGCTGCGCGGCCTGGTCATCATCGCCCTCATCGCCATTGGCATGGTCTTCAACGACCGGCGCCTGGCCTATGTCAGCTTCGGCGGCTGCATGCTGGCCGCCTTCCTCATCAACCCCTGGACGCCGCTGAAGCGGTTCCTCGTGCGCCTGACGCCCTTCTTCGCGCCGCTCGTCGCCGTGTACATCGCGGTGGGGTGGAGCTCGGGCTCGTCCGTGTTCTCGCCGGTGCAGACCATCCGCTCGCTGATTGAAGGCCAGGGCGGCGAGGGCAACCTGGACTACCGCGACATCGAGAACCTGGACGTCATCGCGACGTGGGCCCAGTTCCCGATTCTCGGCACCGGCTACGGGCACGAGTTCCTGGAGCCCATCCCGCTGCCGGACATCGCCTTCGTCTTCCCGCAGTACCGCTACCACCCGCACAACTCGCTGCTGGGGCTGTTCGCCTTCGGGGGGATGCTGGGCTACACGGGCGTGTGGATGTACCTGGCCGTCACCATCTACCTGGTGGTGCGCGCCTACCACCGCACCCATGAGTCGGAGTACCGCTCCGCGGCGCTCATCATCGTCGGGCTGGTGGCCACGTACATCAACCAGGTCTTCGGCGACATGGGCATCATCTCGTACATCTGCACGTTCCAGATATCGCTGGCCGTGGCGATGACGGGGAAGCTCGCCGTGCACACCGGCGCGTGGCCCATGCCGCGCAGCCGGCTGCTGGGCCCCGCCGCCACCGCGCCGCTGCCACCGCCGGGCGCCATCGTCTACCCCAACGACGACGCCCCGGCCGCGCGCCAGCAGCGCTGAGCCTCACGTCGCGGGCTTGTCCTGCGCCGCGGGCAGCACGACATGGAAGGTGCTGCCCGAGCCCTCGCCGCCGGGGGACTCCGCCCAGATGCGACCGCCGTGGCGCTCGACGATGCCGCGGGCGATGGACAGCCCCAGCCCGAGCCCGCCGTAGGAAACCCCGTGCGCGCGGCTGAAGCGCTCGAAGATGTGCTCCAGCTTCCCGCCCGGAATCCCCAGCCCGTGGTCCACCACCTCCACGTGCACGCGCCCATCCTCCTCGCGCGCCGCGAGCCGGATGCGCCCGCCCTCCGGCGAGTAGCGCAGCGCATTGGAGACGAGGTTGGTGAACACCTGGTCCAGCCGCTCGCGGTCCCCCGGCACCACCAGCCCCTCGGGCGCGTCCAGCTCGATGCGCTGGCCCTCGGTCAGCGGCTCGAAGTGCTCGGCCACGTCGCGCAGCAGCGCGCCCACGTCCAGCGCCGTGGGCTCCAGGTCCAGCTCGCCGCGCTGGATGCGCCCCACGTCGAGCAGGTTCTCCACCAGCTTCGCCATCCGGTTGACGCTGCGGTGGAGGCCCTGCAGCGCCTTGTCCATGCCCGGCGCCAGCGTGTCACCCGCCTTCAGCGTGGCCAGGTGCGCGTAGCTCCGCGCCGCCTGGAGCGGCGTGCGCAGCTCGTGCGCCGCCATGGTGAGGAACATGTCCTTGGCCTCGCTGGCCGCCCGCAGCGTCTCCACCGCCTGGCGCGCGTCGTCCACGTCCGTCGCCGTGGAGACCCAGCCCATGAGCTGGCCCCGCTCGTCCCGCTCCGGAATGGTGCGCGTCAGGAACCAGCGGTACTCCCCCGCCGCGCGCCGCAGCCGGCACTCCTGCTGCAATGGCTGGCCCGAGCGCTGGGCCACCTGCCAGGCGGAGCGCAGCACCGGGACGTCGTCCGGGTGGAGGCAGCGCAGGGTGGCCTTCCACTGCCGCCCCTGCTCGGGCGTCAGCCCCGCGTAGTCCAGCCAGCCGCGGTTGGCGTAGCCGATGGTGCCGTCCACCAGCAGCTCCCAGACGAACTGGGGCATGGTGTCCACCAGCCGGCGGAAGCGCAGCTCGCCCTGCTGCTCCAGCATCCGCCGCTCGCGCTCCCACAGCGCGGCCTCGTGCCGCTGGAGCCGCTGCTGCTGGAGGTACAGCCCGACGAAGGCGTCCACCTTCCAGCGCAGCACGTCCGGGTGGAAGGGCTTCACCACGTAGTCCGCCGCGCCGACCGCGTAGCCTTGCACCAGGTTGGCCTCGTCGCGGTTGTGCGCGGTGAGGAAGATGATGGGCGTGTAGCGCGTGCGCTGGCGCTGGCGGATGAGGCGGGCCGTCTCGAAGCCGTCCACGCCGGGCATCTGCACGTCCAGCAGGATGACGGCGAACTCCTCCTGAAGCAGCCACCGCAGGGCCTCGGGGCCGGAGGTCGCCCGCACCAGCCGCTGGCCCAGTGGCTCCAGGACAGCCTCCAGCGCGAGCAGGTTCGCCGCGTTGTCGTCCACCAGCAGGACGGACGCTTGGAACGTGGGTCGCTCGGGCGCAGTCACCCGCCATGCCTCCCTTCGTGCCTGAATCCCAGGCGGTAATGCGTCCCCGGTGATCTGGCAACGGGCCCAGCCCGCTCCGCCCGCTGGCGACCGGGAGGCAGGCGGATGCCTCCGCCCCCGGTGTCAGTCAGGACGTGCCCATCATGGTCCTGGCATGGGTGCCCCACCAGTCCGCGCAGGGCCTTCGCCAGGCCAGTGACGGCCCGGCAACACCTTCCAGCGCGGAGAGGGCATCCTACCGTGTGGCCCGCTACACCACCGCCCGCTGCAGCATCTGTGCGAGCATGTCCGCGCTGCGCTCGCTGCTGAACGTCGTCTCCACCTTGCGGCGGCCCGCCTCGCCCAGCCGCTGCGCCTCCTGGGCGTCGCGCGCCACGGCCTCCAGCTTGTCCGCCAGGACCTGGGGCTGCTGCGGGGGCACGAGGATTCCGTCCACGCCGTCATCCACCAACTCCGGCACACCGCCCGCGCCCGTCACCACCACGGGCACGCGCATGGCCATGGCTTCCATGATGGCGACGCCCAGCGGCTCCTGGAGGCTGGCCAGCGAGAAGATGTGCGCGCGCTCGATTTCGCCGCGCACCGTGTCCTCGTTCACCGCGCCCAGCAGCGTCACCGCGTCGCCCAGGCCCGTCTCCTTCAGCCTGGCCTCCAGCACCTTGCGGTAGGTGGTGCCGCCCGCCTCGTCCTCGCCCGCGATGGCCAGCCGCGCGTCGAGGCCCTTCGCGCGCAACAGCCCCACCGCGTCGATGAGGTCCGCGTGGCCCTTGCAGGGGTTGAGGCGGCCACAGGAGAAGATGCGCAGCGGCCCCTCGCCCGTCCACGGCGTGTACGCCACGGAGCGGTTGAACTTGCGCAGCTCCACGCCCATGGGCGCCAGCTCGATGCGCGGCGGCAGCGCGCCGGCCAGCGCGTCATTCACCTCCTGGAGCAGCTTCTTCGTAATCACGAAGGCGAACTTCGCGTGCCGCCACTTCTCGCGCTGGTTGGGGCCGTAGTCGTCCAGCGGCCCATGCAGCGTCAGGCTGTACGTCAGGCCCGACAGCAGGTGCGCGAAGAGCGCCACATGCGCGGCGTTGGCGCACGAGTGCACGTGCACGTGCGACCAGCCGCGCTCCCGCGCCAGCGACGCCAGCCGGCCGCCCATCACTGCGAAGGCCAGCAGTTGCGCGCGGCCCTTCGCGTCCAGCCCCTCCGCGCGGGCGATGGACGCCAGGCACCGGGCCCAGCCCGAGGGCATGGCGCGCGCCACCTCCGCGGCGGCCTTGGCGACTCCCAGCGGCCCGGGCGGCGCGAGGTACTCCGTGCGCGCCATGGCTTCCTGGGCCCAGCGATGCGAGATGATGCGCGCGGGCGGAGGACGCGTGGACACCAGCTCCGGCGACACGCCCTTGCCCGGCAGCGCCTGCAGCTCGCGCCAGAAAAAGATGTGCGTCTGTCCGGGGAACTCGGGAATCAGGTAGCCAATCTTCTGCACGCGAATGGCATAACACGCCTGCCTGCCCCTGCCACGGCGTGGGTAGCGCGGCACCCAGTCCGAGACGTGGCCTTCACGTGCGCGGGTACGGCGCAGGGGCTGGAGGCTCCCGGCGGGTTGGCCGCGAAGCGCGCGGCGCGATGGAACGCCGCTTCCGGGGCCGCCCGTCACACGGCGCTCCCCCAGCAGGGATGCGGGCCGGCGCGCCCTGGACTGCCCGGAGAGGCCGTTGGGCCGGCGCCACGCGTTGCGCTATACCGAGCGCCTCCCCATGGCCGCAGACTCCAGCGCACCACCCGCCGACGCCACGCCCACCGACAGCGCCATTCCTTCTCCGGCGCTGCAACGGCTGTGGTTCGCCCTGGAGCGCCACGCCTGGCGCTCCCTCACCGTGGTGCCGGCCCACCCTGGCGCGCCCGCGCTGGAGGCCGCCATGGCGGTGCTGGAGGCCGGCGCGCCCTACGCCTACACGCAGAAGATCCACCTCGAGGACGCCACCGGCCTGTCGCCCACGGCCGCCGCGCAGAAGGTGCTGGAGCTGCGCGAGCGCGTGTCCCGGGGTGAGCGCGTCGTCGTCGTCATCGACTCGCTGGTGACCCACCCGGCCAGCCTGCCCCTGGCGCTCGCCGCCGACGGCTGCCTCCTCTGCGTCACCCTGGGCGAGACGGACTTCGGCGCCGCCAACAAGACCCTGGACTTCGTGGGCCGCGAGCGCTTCCTCGGCAGCGTCACCTTTCCCCGGCTGACGAAGAAGCAGCGCCGGGCGTCTTCCCAGAAGAAGAAGCCATGACCTCCGCCCCCGCGCCCCGGCTCAGCGTCGTCATCGCCACGTACAACCGGCTGCCGCTCATCACCCGGCTGCTGTGGCAGCTCGCCGGGCAGACGCTGCCGGCCGAGCAGTTCGAGGTCGTCGTGGTGGACGACGGCTCCAGGGAGCCCGCGCGCGAGCCGCTGCAGGCCCTGGCCCTGCCCTACACCCTGCGCGTGGAGGTGCAGCCCAACGCCGGCGCCGCCGCCGCCCGCCACCGGGGCGTCCTGGCCGCGCGGGGCGAGGTGGTGCTCGTCACCGACGACGACATGCAGGTGGCGCCGGACTTCCTGGAGCGGCACCTGGCGCACCACCCGGCGGGCTCGCGCACCGTGGTGCTGGGCCGCATCCGCCCCGACCCGTCCATTGGCGACATGCCGCTGTTCGAGCGCTGGTACGCGTACCTGAACAACCGCATGGCCGAGGAGCTCTCCGCCCCCGGCGCCCGCGCCCGTGGCGTCCACCTGTTCACCGGCAACGTGTCCTTCCCCCGCGCGGACTACGTGGGCGTGGGCGGCTTCGACAAGTCCCTGGGCCAGTCCGAGGACGTGGAGCTGGGCGTGCGGCTGGAGAAGGCCGGCTGCGCCTTCGTCTTCGCCCGGGACGCCTACGTGCTGCACGGCAGCGACCACGTGTCCTTCGAGCGCTGGCTGAAGCGCGCCCACCGCTACGGCATGTTCGACACGCAGGTGGCCCGGAAGCACCCGGACGTGCGCGACGTCAATCCGTGGCGGCTGCTCTTCCAGACGAACCCCCTCACCCGCCCGCTGCTGGCCGCGACCCTCGTGGCGCCGGATGCGTCGCGCGTGCTGACGCGCGCGGTGATGCACGCCGCCAACGCCGCGGACAGGCTGGGGCTGGAGAAGGCCGCCTTCGCCGGCACCTCGGTGGTGTACGGCATGGAGTATCTGCGCGGCGCGCGCGGCGAGGCTGGCGGCTGGACGGGCATCGCCCGCGAGGTCGCCCGCTACCTGCAGGGCCGGGGGGAGTAGTCACACACCATGCTGAAGGCCAGGGACTCGATGATTGGCTCGCTCGTCACGGATGCGCTGGAGCTGGCGAAGGCCGCCAATGGCAACTCGGACGCGAAGTCCATTGCCAAGGTGGTGCTGACCAGTGACTCGTACCGCATCACCGCGCTCAACCGCGCCCGCGAGGCCGCGCTGGCGTACCGCATCCCCCTGCTGAACCACGTGCTGCGCGTGGCGCAGACGGCGGTGATGGGGATTGAGATTGGCAAGGACGTCACGCTCGGCAAGGGCGTGTACTTCGTGCACAGCCTGGGCATCGTCATCGGCGGAGACGCGCGCATCGGCGACCGGGTGCGCTTCTACGGCAACAACACCGTGGGCACCGCGAAGGACAACGGCTACCCCGTCATCGAGGATGATGTGTGGATTGGCGCGGGGGCCCGGATTCTCGGGCCGGTGCGCATCGGCGCGCGCTCGCGCATCGGCGCCAACGCGGTGGTGCTCCAGGACGTGCCGCCGGACAGCGTGGCCGTGGGCATCCCCGCCCGCATCTTCCCGCGCAAGGACATGGATACCGTCGCGCTCTAGCGCGGCGGCGTGGCCGCGCCCATGGAGGTTGGTGTGAAGCGTTCGCGGAGGATGTCGCGTGCTGGCGCGGTGGCGCCTGCGCTCCCAGGGAGGACGGTGTGAAGGGTTCTCGGACGAAGGCGGGCGCCGCCGTCCTGGCGGGCGCGCTGCTCGCCGGTGGCACCGTGGCCGTGGCGCAGGCAGCGGGCGCGGAGGGCCCGGGCGCAGGTAGCACGAGCGGCGCGGCTACGGGCACGAGCGGTGGCGCGGCGACAGGCGGCACCGCGAACTCGGCCGCGAGCGGCGACGCAGCGACGGGCGCGGGCAGCACGAGCGGTGGCACATCGGCCGCGAGCCCTGGCGCCAGCCTGGAGAACACCGCCCCGATGATGCTGTACGACGGGGGCCTGGCCGCCGGCTGGACGGACATCGGCTGGGCGCCGCGCGTGCTCCCCAAGGGCGCGCCCGCGCGCATGCGCCTGTTCAACTACGGCGGCTGGATTCTCTACCGCCCCAAGCTGGAGGGCACCTTCGGCGCGCTCTCGTTCCGCCTCAGCGCGCCCGAGTCCTTCGGCGAGTTCCTGGAGGTCCGCCTGGACGCCCAGGGCGCCGCCAGCTTCCCGCGCATCCCCATCACGCCCGAGCTCATCGTCCGCAAGGACGGCGAGTGGTCGGAAGTCGTCATCCCCATGGAGCAGCTCAACCCGCACGGCCAGCCGTTCGACCGCGTGGTGCTGCGCGCCGCCAAGAGCGTGGGCCGTGACTGGGTGCTCTTCGACAAGGTGGCGCTGGCGGAGCTGCCCCCCGAGCTCGCCGCCGCGCTGGCCGCGGGAGGCGGCCGCATCGGGCAGGGCAGTGGCCGCGAGGCCCCCATGACCATCGACTGCACCGCGCCGGGCCACCGCATCAGCCCGCTCATCTACGGCATCGCCTTCGACGGGCTCACGGAGAAGCGGGACACGCACCAGTACCAGCTGGGCGCCACCACGCGCCGCTGGGGCGGCAACACCACGTCCCGCTACAACTGGAAGCTGGGCGGCGCGTGGAACACCGCGAACGACTGGTTCTTCCAGAACGTCGACATCGGCCTGAGCTACGACGACTTCCTGGCGTCCAACCGCAAGCACGGCATGAGCTCCGCATTGACGGTGCCCATGCTGGGCTGGGTGGCCAAGGACACGAAGTCGGTGGGCTTCCCGGTGGTGCGCTTCGGTCCGCAGCAGGAGGAGGACAACGGCGCGGGCAACGGCCTGGCGCGGGACGGCACGCCGCTGAAGCCCGGCTCGCCGTCGCTCACCAGCACCGAGGCGCCGCCGGAGTTCGTCGCCGAGTGGATCCGCGCCATCCGGAAGAAGGACCAGGAGCGGGGCCAGCGCAGCGTCCAGATGTACATCCTGGACAACGAGCCCATGCTCTGGAACTCCACGCACCGCGACGTGCACCCGGAGCCGCTCACGTACGACGGGCTCCTGGAGCGCACCATCGCCTACGGCACGGCGGTGCGGAAGGAGGACCCGGAGGCCCTCATCGCGGGCCCGGCCGAGTGGGGCTGGACGAACTACCTGTGGTCCGCGGCGGACTTCGCGCCGGGGAAGATGCCGCACTCGGACCGGCGCGCGCACGGCAACGTCCCGCTGGTGCCCTGGTACCTGCGGCAGCTTCGCGAGCACGAGAAGAAGACGGGCGTGCGGCTGCTCGACGTGCTGGACCTGCACTTCTATCCCCAGACCAACGTGGGCGTGGGGCTCGAGGGCGACACGGACCCGGTCACCAACGCGCGCCGCATCCGCTCCACGCGCGGGCTGTGGGACCCCACGTACAAGGACGAGTCCTGGATTGGCGAGCCCGTGCGCCTCATCCCGCGCATGAAGGAGTGGATCGCCGAGAACTACCCGGGCCTGCGCATCTCCATTGGCGAGTACAACTTCGGCGCCTTCCGGCACATGAGCGGCGGCCTGGCCCAGGCCGAGGCGCTGGGCCGCTTCGCGCAGGAGAACATCTACGCCGCCTACTTCTGGCAGTACCCCACCAACGGCTCGCCGGTGTTCTGGGCGTTCCGCGCGTTCCGGAACTTCGACGGCAAGGGGGGCCGCTTCCAGGACTGGTGGGTGCCGGCGACGGCCGCCGAGGGCACCAGCGTGTTCGCCTCGCGCGACGAGGCGGGCGGCAAGCTGGTGGCGGTGGTGCTCAACTTCGACCCGGACCAGGCCGCCCAGGCTCGGATTCAGCTCAAGGGCTGCGGGACACTCGACAGCGTGCGCGTGCTGGGCTACTCGGGCGCACCTGGGGGGTTCACCGAGCAGACTCCCGGTGCGAAGGCCGCGGGCTCCCTGACCCAAAGGCTGCCACCCTATTCCATGACAGTGCTCGACCTGACGGTGAAGAAGCCATGAGCTCCGCCGCTGCCCCCGTGCCTCCGCAGTCTCCGTTCATCACCGGCCGTCCGCGCCTGCGCATCGGCCAGCTCGCCATCGACCAGCTCACCTTCGCCGAGGCGCTGACGGAGATTGGCCGGCTGGTGGACTCGCGCGAGGGTGGCTACGTCTTCACCCCCAACGTGGACCACGTGGTGCTGGCCGAGGACCACGAGGCCTTCCGCGAGGCTTACGCGCGCGCCCGGATTTCGGTGGTGGATGGCATGCCCATCGTCTGGGCCTCGCGCGCCATGGACGTGCCGCTGCCCGAGCGCATCGCGGGCTCGGACCTCATCCTCCCGCTGATGAAGATGGGGGCGGAGCGCAAGTGGCGCGTGTACCTGCTGGGCGCGGGCCCTGGCGTGGCGGAGAAGGCGGGCCGCATCGTGAGCGAGAAGTACGGCGTGGAGGTGGTGGGCTGGGACTCGCCGATGGTGAGCATCGACGGCGGCGCGGCGCAGAACGACCCCATTGTCGCGAGGATTCGCGAGAAGGACCCGCACCTGCTCCTGGTGGCGCTGGGCTGCCCGAAGCAGGAGGTGTGGATTTCGCAGGTGGCGCCCCAGCTGGGCCCCACGGTGGCCATTGGCATCGGCGCGGGGCTGGACTTCATCGCCGGGACGGTGAGGCGCGCCCCCGTGTGGGTCTCGCGTGCGGGCTTCGAGTGGCTGTTCCGGCTGGTGAACGAGCCCAGGCGCCTGTGGCGGCGGTACATCCTGAATGACTCGCGCTTCGCCACCATTCTGCTGCGCGAGTTCTGGCAGCGCACAGGCGCGCAGAAGCCGGAGTAGCCGCGGGCCCAACCCGGGCGGAGTTAGAGTCGGGGCCCTTCGCGGGGTAGCATGGCTCCGGGACGTGAGCAGAGGGGGGACGCCGGCTCCTTGTCCGGAAGCCATGCGGAACGCCATCGACAACCGGACACCGTTCGCCTGCGAGCCCTTCGTGCTCCCGGATGAAGAAGGGCGTCCCATCCTCGTGCTCGTCGTCAAGGCGACCTACCGGCTCGGGCAGGGCCCGCTGCGGCTCGCGGAAAAACAGGTACCCGTGAACGCAGGAGGCACCTGGTGGGGGCCTCCGGAGGCGTCCAGCTACCGCTACGAGCCCGAGTGCGCTCCCTTCAAGCCCGCAGCGGACATCGTGCTGGTGGGGCACGCCCAGGCCCGCGAGCGAAACACCACCTCCCTCATGGTGTCGCTGAAGGTGGGAACGGCGCAGAAGTCCGTGCGCGTCGTAGGCGACAGGGTGTGGTTCAAGAGCATGGGGAGCGTTTCCATGACACGTCCCCTTCCCTTCGAGCGCATGCCCCTGCGGTACGAGCGGGCTTTCGGTGGATGGGACCGCAGCGCCCCGGATCCGGCCCGCCATGCGTTCGAGCCGCGCAACCCCGTGGGCGTGGGCTTCCGCGTGGACGCGCGGTCCTTCGAGGGGGAGCTCCGCCTGCCGAACCTGGAGGACCCGGAGCACCCGCTCAAGCAACCGGGCCAGCGAGTGCCTCCCGCGGGGTTTGGCTTCCTCTCTCCGAACTGGCAGCCACGCGCGGCCTTCGCGGGCACCTACGACGAGGCCTGGCGCAAGCAGCGCATGCCCCGGCTGCCGAAGGACTTCGACCGGCGCTACTACAACGCCGCGCCCGCCGGCCTGGTGGTGCCGGGATACCTGAAGGGGGGAACCCCCGTCACGGTCGTCAACGCCTCCCCGCAGCCCCTCGCCTTCCAGCTCCCCGCCGAAGCCCCACCCGAGGTGAGTGTGAGCCTGTCCTTCTCGGGTGATACGCCCATGGCGCTGAAGCTCGACACCTGCATCATCGACACGGATGACGCGTGCGTCATGCTCCTGTGGCGAGGGAGTGTCACCCTGCGGGACGGGCCCGACGACGTCTGGGACATCGCGGTGAAGCCCCCTTCGGCGGGATAGCGGCCATGGCACCCCTCGCGATGACAGGTCTGGGCATGGTGACGACGGTCGGCCACGACCTCGTGACGGCCTATGGCGCCCTTCGATGCGGAATGGCCAGGCCCTGGCCGGTGGAGTTCGAGGTGCCCGCCGACGCGGGCAACGGCAACGTGCCCCTCACCGCCCACCCGCTGCGCGGCATCACCGATGGCTTCCAGGGCCTCGGGCGCTACCTGCGGATGGGGCTCCACGCCCTGGAGGACCTGCTGCACCAGGGAGGCCTCCGCCAGGAGCCCGCCCGGTTCTGGCAGGGCACGGGGCTCTACGTCGGCCTGAGCCGGACAAGGAACCGGGAGATCGACTTCTACGACGACATCCTCCAGGAGCAGTTGCCAGCGCGGCTCGTGGCCGAGGCCGGGCTCGCCATCCCGGAGAACCGCCGGCAGGTCGTGTTCCGGGGGCACGCCGCTGCGCTCTGGGCGCTGCGCGAGGCCTCCACCGCCATCGAGCAGGGGCACCTCGAGCGCGCGCTCGTCCTGGGCGTGGACAGCCTCCTGGAGAGCGACACCCTGGCCTTTCTGGCGGCCACGCGGCGGCTGAAGATGACCATCAAGCCAAGGGGACTCGTCCCGGGCGAGGCCGCGGCGGCCATCCTCCTCGAGTCGCTCCGTGGCGCCAGGAGCCGGGAGGCGGCCATCCGCTGCACCGTGGAGGCCACCGAGACAGGACAGGAGCAGGCCACTCGCGCCTCCGGTGCCCGGTCCGCCGGTGCGGCCCTGTCGGAGGTCATCGCCCGCGTCCTCCCCCGGGAGCGCCCGCTCCAGGCCATCTACGGGGACCTCAACGGGGAGGACAGCCGGGCCGACGAGTGGGCCCACACGCTCGTGCGGCTGTCGGAGGAGCACGACCTCTCCGCGGCCGCGCAGCACTGGCCGGCCGTGTCCCTGGGAGACACGGGGGCCGCCAGCGGCGCGGTGGCCCTGGCCGCGGGGGCACATGCCCTGTGGCGCCGTCACGTCAGCGGGGGCGATATCCTGGTGTGGTCCAGCGCGGACAGCGGAGAGGTGGCCGCCACCATTCTCCGGGGGGCTGATCCGCTCGCTTCTGCTCCAACCCCGCAGGGAGGACGCCGATGAGCGCGAAGCAGGTCAACGACCCGGACAATCGGCATGTCGATGAGCGGAAGGTCCTGACCGAGCTCCACAAGAAGAGCGGTGGCAAGCCCTGCTTCTGGAAGCACGAATACGGCACCTCGAGCGACGAGTGCATCGCCATTCCCAAGGGGGAGTACGACACGCACGCCTGTCACTACCGTGCCAATGGCATCAAGCGCGCGGAGAGCGAGCCCGAGGTCTACAACACACGTCGCATCCCGGGCACGGGAGAAGCCCGGAGCGACAACCGGGAAGTGGCAATGAAGCTGGGCTTCATCGTCATGGACCCGGCTCGGCGCAAGTACACCTTCAGTCGCGAGACGCCCGAGTACACCACCCTGGCCGAGGACATCGCGGCCCGGAAGAACAAGTCAGAGGCGGGCAAGGGCACCCGCTTCCTCGATGCCTACCGCGGCCGCTACGGCAAGTCTTTGGGCTGGCTCGCGAAAGACCGGCACGCCTGGGACGTCAAGCACCGCATGACGCTGGACCCACAGGACTTCAAACAGGTCTACGGCGCCACCAAGAACAACGCGCTCACGGACTACGACTCCGACTTCCTGGAGCTGGCCACGCCCATCGTCGACAAGGCGCAGCTCGCCCCCATCAACTTCCACATCCCGCAGAGCGACAACCCCGCGATGCAGGGCCTTGGCAAGTGGTTCCCATACGAGCACGACCACCACCACATGATTCCCGCGAGCGCATTTCAGGAGTACGTGCTCAACGGGCCCAGCGCCGACCCGAGCGTCATGCACTACATGTCCCGGGCGCGCGTCGTCATGCAGGGCACCTGGAACATCCACAATCCAGACAACATGATCCTGCTGCCGAATGAGGTCTATCCGGGGCGCATCCTGGACCTCGCCGCCCACATCCCCTGGCAGATGGGCGCGGACCACAAGCCGTATTCGAAGGAGCTTAAGAAGAGGCTGAAGCCCGTCCGGGAGATCATCGACGCGGGGCTGGAGCAGGCTCCCGAGACGCCGCATGATGCCGAAGAGAGAGCGGCCGCGAGGTTCTCCCGGGAGATGAAGCAAATCTGCGATGAGCAGCGCGAGGAGTTCCTCGAGAAGGGGTTCTTCGTCCTCGAGCCCAGATGACTCCGGCGTGAGGAAGGGGGAATGTGATGAACAACGAAATGACGTATCAGGTCTTCAGCCTCAACCCGGATCCCCGGGTGGCCTTTCTCGATGACGTCGACGAGAACGTCCCGGACTACAGGAAGCTCACGAAGGGCTTCCGCCTGAAGGGGAGCATCCCGGAGTCGACGACCTTCACCCTCTCCGAGGAGGGAGGTGACATGCTCTGCGACTTCGTCGAGAACACCTCGGGGACACTCATCGTCTCCACCCGGGCTCGCGAGGCGCTGGAGGCGGAGGGTGTCACGGGCGACGACTTCGAGTACCTGCCCGTCACCCTCAAGGACAAGCGCGGCCGTGCCCTGAAGAGCCGATTCTATATCGTCAACCCGCTCCAGAAGGTCGAGTGCATGGACCGGGAGCGCTCGAAGTTCTCCGCCTACGAGGACGAGGTTCTGTCAGTCCAACGGCTGGTGGTGCGGCAAGAGAAGGTGCCCGCGGAGCTGAAGCTCTTCCGGCTGGGAGAGTGGCCGCAGGTCATCGTCATCCGCTCGGACCTGGTGCAGCGGCTCCAAGAGGCGCAACTGACCGGACTGTTCGTGGTCGGGCCTGGCGAGAAGTTCACCTAGTGAGCGTAAAGGAACTTCAAGGATGAGCATGGACCCGGGATTCGTCAGCCTCCAACTGGAGCAACTCATCGACCTGCGGCTCGAGGCGCTGCGCAAGGGGAACGCGAAGCCCAGGCACGTGCTGGACCTCTCGCGCATGTTCCGGCGCATGGGGTGCGGCACGCTGCTGGCCGGCGGTGACACCAGCTTCTTCTTCCAGGGCCTCTTCTTCGCCGCCGATGCCTACCTCCAGCTCCTCGAGCGCAAGGAGCGCGACCCCTCGCTGGCGGACCCCTACGACCTGGCGCGCGGCCGAGCCGAGCCGCTGCTGGATGCCCTGGCCCTGGGAGACGCGGAGCTGGTGCGCCGCATCGACGCCCGCGCGCAGACCCAGTACCGGGAAGGCATGGAGTACGAGGAGGACTTCTGGTTCTTCATGCTGCTGCCCCGGCTCCTGGACCCGTCCGTCGGAGAGCCGGAGACCCGTGAGGAACTGGGCCAGATGCATGAGGCCCTCCAGGGAATCGTCTACCCCCGCTACGACGCGGTGGTGGCGCTGGCGCGCGGGGACCGCGAGGGCTTCGAAGCGGCGCTGGAGGCCCTGACCCAGGCCTGGGCGAGCCAGATGGAGCGCGACGCGGAGTCGGAGCGGGGCAATCCCTACGCACTGGCGACGGAGTCCGAAATCTTCGTGGAGGGACTGGCGCTCGTCCGGCTGGCGCGCATCCGGGGAATGCCCACGCGTCAGGAGTACCGCCTCATCCCCGCCGCGGCGCTGACCGCGCCTCCGGCGGAGCAGCACCGCGAGCCCCTCTGGAAGGACTGACGAGGCAAGCCATGGCCAACCATGTCGGCGTGAACAAGATGTCGGTGGTGACGAAGGACAGCAACGGCACCTCGGTGGCGTTCCCGGACGTCTGCAAGACGCCGAGCCCGGCCGGCCCCATCCCCATTCCCTATCCCAACATCGCGAAGTCCTCGGACACGGCCAAGGGGAGCAAGACGGTGACGGTGGATGGCCACCCGCCGTGCCTGAAGGACTCCCACTTCAGCACCAGCACCGGGGACGAGGGTGGCACCGCGGGCGGAGGCGTGGTGTCGGGCAAGACCAAGGGCAAGGCCGAGTTCGTCAACTACTCGTTCGACGTGAAGATTGAAGGCAAGAACGTGGCCCGGGCCATGGACCTCATGCTTCACAACGACAAGAACACGCCTCCCACGCCGGTGCTCCAGCCGCCAGTCGTGGCCGTGGGCCAGGGCACCGGCAAGAAGACGTGCGCCATCTGCAAGGAGGACTACTAGCCATGGGGGCGCCGAAGCAGGGCCCGGGCCGCGCCTCCGAAGCGGACGTGGCGCATTTGCCGCACGGGTGCGTGGGGTGGATCACCGGCTGGGAGCCGCAGCAAGGCATGCTCGTCGACTACGAGGGCAACACCGCCGGGCCGCTGCCCGTGCTGTCCACCGTCACCCTCACGCCCGAGGCGCTCTCGCGCGCCATCGCGGAGCGGCAGCGGGTGGTGCTCCTGTTCGCCGGAGGGGATCCGCTCCGACCGCTGCTGGTGGGGCTGGTGCAACCGCCTCCCGCGCCGCTGACCGAGGCCGTACTCGAGGACATGGCCCGGCCCGGGGCCGGCGTCATCGCGAAGGTGGATGGCAAGCGGGTCCACATCGAGGGACAGGACGAAATCGTGCTCTCCTGCGGCAAGGCCCGCATCACCCTGCGCCGCAATGGCCGGGTCTCCATCCAGGGCGTCGAGGTGGAGTCCAGCGCCGTGGGCAACCACCGCATCAAGGGTGGAACGGTGGGCATCAATTGACGGGCTTGCGCGAAGACCTGCTCCCGCGCTGGGACATCTTCGAGGAGCACCTGGACGAGGCCACCTTCCTGTGGACCCGCCGTGAGCAGTGCCTCGTGTCGCCGCTCTTCGACCTGCGGGAGACGGGCGAGGAAGAGGCGCGACTGGTGGCGCACCTCGACGCGCTGGCCGAGGCCGGCGGCGTGGTGACCCGGAAGCTGGCCGAGCCGGCGCTGCAGGAGGACGAGCCCGCTCGCGTGTCCGCCGCAACGTACGTGCTGCTCTCCGAGCGGGGCCAGGACGCCGCCGGGCTGCTGCTGAAGGCGCTGGAGGAAGGTGACTCGGCCCGGCACCTGGCCATCCAGGGTGCCCTGGAGCTCTGGGATGAGCCCGGGTGGGCCGAGCGGCTGGCGCCCCTGTCCGCCTCCCCACTGCCCGCCCTGAAGGCACTGGCGCTCGAGGTGGCCGCGTTCCACGGCGAGTTGCTGGATGCGGGCACGCTGACCTCGCTCGCCGCGAACGGAGAGGTGGCGGTACGGGTCTCCGCGCTCAGGAGCGCGCGGCTGTTGCCAGAGGAGGCCCGCGCGGCCCTTGTCCGCGCTGCCCTGGCCTCGCCGGAACCCTCCGTGCGTCTGGCGGGCATCGAGCTGGGGCTTCTGGGAGGAATGCGAGCCGCCTGGAGCGCATGCCAGGAGCTGGCTGGCGTGCACTGCCCGGAGCGTGCCCGGGCCTGGGTGCTGCTGGCGCTGGGAGGCGGGGAGAAGGCCCTGGAGGTCGTGCTGCGGAGACTCGAGGAGAAAGCGTCACGGCGCCAGGCCCTGTGGGCCCTGGGGTTCAGCGGGCAGGTAGCCGCCGCGGATGCCTGCATCGAGTGGATGGCGGAGGACCCACCCACCTCCCTCCTGGCAGCGGAGGCCTTCTGCGCCATCACCGGCCTGCGCCTCGAAGGTTCCTACGTGGGGATATCGCCAGAAGCGCAGGAGCTGCCTCCCTTCGAGGAGGACGACCTCCAGGCGGACCTGACACCCAAGCCCGAGCAGGCCCTCCCGGTGCCGGCCGCTGACGCCATCGCGGCCTGGTGGCGCAGCGCGCGCAAGCAGTTCGACCCCCAGAAGCGCTACCTGTACGGAGAGCCCTTCGACGGCAGGGTGCTCCTCGAGGCGCTCGCCCACACGCCCATGCGGCGCCGGCATGTCCTGGCGCTGGAGCTGGCTCTGCGCAGCGGAGGAGCGCTCCGGGTGCGGACACGGGGCCGCGTGTCACGCCAGTACCAGGAGCTGAAGGAGGCCTCCGGCGCGCGCCAGCGCATCTCGAGCCAGCCCTTCGACACGCTGATGTCGAGATGACCAATCCCCGGAGAGGACATGGGCATCAAGGAGCTTGAGTTCACCATCGAGAACATCGGCCAACTCATCGACCTGAGGCTTCAGGCCCTGCGCGGGGGAACCGTGCACCCCAAGCATGTGCTCGACGTGTGTCTCCTATACCGGCGGATGGGGTGCGGCACGCTGCTGGCCAGCTACGACGCCGACACGTTCTTCTACCTCCTGTACCAGGCAGCGGACACATACCTGCAGCTGCTCGAGCGCAAGCACCTGTGGCCAGCGCTGGACCCCTACTACCTGGCGCGCAGCCGGGCCGAGCCGCTGCTCGATGCGCTCGCGCTGGGAGACGCGGCGCTGGTGCGGCGCATCGACGCGCTCGCGGAGACCCGGTGGCAAGAGGGGATGGAGTACGAGGATGAGTACTGGTCCCTCCGGCTCCTGCCCCAGTTGGCCCGGCCGGAGACGCCACGGGCGGAGCTGTTCGACCTGCTGGACCACCTGGAGCGGGCGGTGGACGGAGCCGAGTTCCCCCGCTTCGACGTTTTGAAGGCGTTGCTCCAGGGAGACTCCGAGGCGTTCGAGGAGGCACTCCTGCGGGCCATCGATGCCTGGCAGTCCCGGATGGAGCGCGCGAGAAAGTCGGGCACGGGCAATCCGCTGGCCCTGGCCACCGACGCCCACGTGTTCATCGAGGGGATTGCCTTCGTCCGGCTGGCTCGGACTCGAGGACTGAGGCTCCGGACGCAGTACCCCCTCATCCCGCCGCTCGCCCTGTCAGCCCCACCCTCGGACATCGAGCGGCGCCCCCTCTGGTGAGGCGGACCGCTACACCATGAGACCCCCGCTCGAACTTCCTGAATCCCTCCGGCGCCTGCTCCGTTCGCGTTCACCAGGACTCGAGTCCGACGTCGAGCGGTTCCTCGAGACGGCGCCTGCACCGTGTCTCTACGTGCGCTCGGAGCGGGTCTCCCGCTCGCCCCTCCGCCCTTCCCTCATCCACCGGATGCTGGGCCATGGGGCCGCGCAGCCCAGACTCGCCGCGCTCGACAGCAAGTTCGGCGGCGTCCCCTACGTCGAGGAGGCGGACCTGACGTGGGATGGCTTCCACTTCCTCGGGCAGCTCAACTTCGCCCAGTTGGCTGACGCACCCGTCGCGTTGCCTCGCCGGGGCCTCTTCGCGCTCGACCGCGACCTTCGTGCTCCGGACTGCTCCCCCAGGTCGTTCCGCGTGCGCTGGTACCCAGAGCCCAGCGAAGCACACGCACAACCTGTCTCGCCGCCTCGATGCGTCGGACGCTGGGAGACGCGGATGCGGTTCGTCCCAGGATGGTCTCTCCCTGGAGGCGACGCGTGGGAGGCGCCGTTGCCACCGGGTGACTCGCAGCTCCAGGACGCATGGAGCGACTGGACGCCTGCGGGCTACCTGGAAGATGAGCGCGGTGCAGGATTCCACCGCCTGTCGGGACACCGAAGCGCGGGACTCGACGAGCCCTACGCCTTCGTACCGCCTCCCGGACGTGGCAATGACCTTCGGGCGTACGCGCAGCTCTGGCGCATCACCTTCGACAACGCCTCGGGCTTCCACTGGGGCACGAACCAGGCCTATGTGCTGCTTCACCCCGAGGACCTGGCCGCGAACCAGCTCGGGCGCGCGGTGGTGACCTGGTCCAACGCCTGAGCGTGAATCCGGGAGCCCACTCGAGTGGCAGGCGAGCTCGACCTGCCAGCAGGTTCCTTTTCCGGAGCCCGCCCGAAAATGGTTTCGTCCATTTTCCCCGCGCCGGACGTTGGGCATCTCGTGGACCCCGCAGGCCCCTCCAGACGTGGCCCCTTGAGTGAAGCCCCCTCGGCGGAGGCAGGCCCGTGGCTTGCCCGGTTCCACGCCGGGGACGCCCGGGTGCTCAACGCGTGCTACCGCGACCACTTCGACACCGTGTACCGCGCCGCCGCTCGCGTCCTCCCCGCCGTGGACGCGGAGACCGTGGTCCATGACGTCTTCCTGCGCCTCGTGTCCGACGGCGCCGCGCGCCGCTCCTTCCAGGGGGGCTCCCTGGCCGGCTGGCTGCACACCCTCTCGTACAACCTCGCCGTGGACCGGGTACGCCGCCAGCGGCGTGAGTCGGACGCGCTGGCCCAGCTCGCCGTGGAGACCTCCGCGTCCGAGGACCCCTCGCCGCCCGAGCCCGGGCTCGACGCCAGCCTCCTGTTGGACCGCTTCCGCCAGGAGTGCCTTCCCCCGAAGTGGGCCCCCGTCTTCGAGGCCCGCTTCGTGCGCCAGCTGAGTCAGCGCGAGGCCGCCGCCGCGCTGCGCATGCGCCGCACCACCCTCGCCTACCAGGAGCTGCGCGTCCGCCAACTCCTCAAGAAGTTCCTCCTCACCCCGGAGGCCCGATGAACCCCTCCTGCGACCTCCTCCCCCTCGTCGACAGTCACTTCTCCGGGCGAATCGCGCCCCCCGACGAGCGGCGCATGCGCGAGCACCTGCCGGACTGCGCCCACTGCCGTGAGCGGTATGAGCGCCAGCTCCTGCTCGCCCGGTTGGACCCTGCCGCTCCGGATGCGCGGACACGGCTCGCGCGGGGGCTGGGGCTCGATGCGCCTGCGCCGGTATCCCCCTGGCGGCGGATGCTCCACGGCCTCGGGTTCGGGCACGAGTCCTCGGATCCGTCGCGAGGAACCTCCGGTTTCGACGCCGAGGCCCGTGAGGCCCAGCACGACACAGCGCTCCTGCACGGGGGCACTGTCGCCCCCGGCATCCAGGCAGAGCCACGGTCCCGCCCGGACTCCGGAAAGCCCACGCCCCGCTGGTGGCAACTGGCGCTGGTGCCAGTGGCTGTCGCCTGCCTCGCGCTCCTCGTGGTCCGCATCCCGCCCAGCACCACCGTGGACGAGGGCTTCACTGCTCGTGGCGCGGGCAATGTCACGGCCCAGGCGCGGCTGCTCGCCTATGCGGTGGCGCCCGGCGGACACACCTCCCTGCTGGGGCCTACCTTGAGGCCCGAGCAGGAGCTGGCCTTCGCCTTCCGCAACCCCGACGCCCACCGCTTCCTCATGGTCTTCGCCCGAGACACCTCGGGCCGCGTCTACTGGTACCACCCGAGCTGGACCGACCCGGCGAGCAACCCCTCGGCCATTCCCATCCCCGCGGGCGACACCTTGCGCGAGCTCCCCGAAGCCATCTCTCATCCGCTCGCGCCTGGCCCCCTCACCCTTCATGCCGTCTTCCTGGAGTCGCCGCTCACCGTGAGGCAGATGGAGTCGCTCGTGGAGCAGGGTGACCTGGACACCGTGCTCCCCGCCGGCGCGGACGTCACCTCGCTCCAGCTCCAGGTCATCCCATGAGATTCGCCGTCCTGCTCCTCGCCCTGGCTCCGATGGCCACGTTCGCCTCCGCATCTGGGGCCGCGACGTCTCCGCCGCGCATCGCGTCCTCGGAGGCCACAGCGCCGCGCACCGCATCCTCGGGGGCCGTAGCGCCGACGCACCCCGCATCCTCGGGGGTCGCAATGCCACTCACCGCAGCCTCGGAGGCCGTGCCACCATCGCTCACCGCGTCCCCGGAGACCGTGCAGCCACCGCGCACCGCGTCCTTCGCGCTCATCATCGGCGTCAACCGCAGCCATGAACCGGACCAGCCCGAGCTGCGCTTCGCCGACGACGATGCCGCGCGCTACCTGGACCTGTTCCGCATGCTGGGCGCGCGCACGTACCTGCTCGCACGCCTGGACGACAACACACGCCGGCTGCACCCGCAGGCCGCCGCCGAGGCCCTGGACCCGAAGCGCGCCGAGCTGGCCACCTCCGTGACGAAGCTCGGCGAAGACATCGCCCTGGCGCGCAGCCGTGGCGTGGAGACGGTGGCCTACGTCGTCTACGCGGGCCACGGCAACGTGCGCAACGGCGAGGGCTACGTCAGCCTGGAGGACGGTCCCCTCACCGGGCAGATGCTGTCCTCCGACGTGGTGGCTCGGCTCGGCGCCGACCGCGTCCACCTCATCGTCGACGCCTGCTACTCCTACTTCCTCGCCTACAGCCGAGGTCCCGGCGGACAGCGGCGGCCCTTGCCCGCGGGCTTCACGCGCGCGGTGGGCCTCGCACTGGCGGACAACGTGGGCCTCCTCCTGTCCACCTCGTCCGCTCGCGAGAGCCACGAGTGGGAGGCCTTCGAGGCCGGCGTCTTCAACCACGAGGTGCGCTCGGGCCTCTTCGGCGCGGCGGATGCGGATGGTGACGGCCAGGTGAGCTACCGCGAGATCGCCGCCTTCGTGGAGCGCGCCAACGCGGCCATCCCCAACGAACGCTACCGCCCCCAGGTGCACGCGCGCCCGCCCAAGGGCTCCGAGCTGCTGGTGGACCTGCGCCAGGGACTGGAGCGGCGGCTCGAGGTCGATGGCGCTCAGGGCGCGCACTACCTGCTCGAGGACGCCAACGGCGTGCGCCTGGCCGAGTTCCACAACGCGCAGGGCCAGCCCCTGCGCCTGCTGCGCCCGCCACCGCGCGGCCCCGTCTTCCTGCGGCGCGTGAGCGACGAAGCAGAGTTCCCGCTGCCCACCGCGCCAGACGTCGTACGCCTGGAAGCCCTCTCCGCCGAAGCGCCGCGCGTGGCGTCACGCGGCGCCGCGCATGCGGCCTTCCAGCACATCTTCACCCTGCCCTTCGGCAGCGACACCGTCGCCCGCTTCGAGTTCCGGCCACCGCCCCCGATGACCCTGACCGAAGCCTCCGCCGCCGGCGGGCGCTCCAGCATCCGGAAGCAGCTTGGCTGGGGAGCGCTGGCGCTGGGTGTCGCCTCCGCGGGCGCGGGCATGTGGGCCACGCTGGAGGCCCGTGACCTGCGCAACAGCGTCGCGCCCAGCCTGTCGCAGCAGGAAGCCGCCGCGCGCAACCGTCGCATCCGCGCCTACAACACCACCAGCGGTGTGCTCTACGGACTGGGCGGCGCGGCCGTGCTGGGCAGTGCACTGCTGTTCCTGTGGCCCGACACGGACACGGTGCCGCTGGCCACCCTGAGCGCGGATGGCGCGGCCCTGGGCCTGTCGGGCGCATTCTGATTCGTCCAATGCGCGGGCCCCCTTCGTTGTGAAGCTTGAAATGAAAACCTCCGTGAAGCTTCCGTCCCGCGCCTTGAGCCTGCTGCTCGGCGCGCTGCTGTTCGCCGGCTGCATCAACCCCGTGAACGAGGGTGAGCGGCCTTGTCCCTGCGCCGAAGGCTGGACGTGCTGCCCCGACGCCAACGTGTGCGTGGCGGATGCCGCCCGGTGCGAGCAGCTCCAACCGCCCAAGCCGCCCGAGCCCACCGCGCCGTCCGCGCCGCGCCTGGTGTCCGCGATTCCAGACCCGGGCACGGTGACGCTCACCTGGTTCGAGCCGGCCCAGGACGGCGGCAGCGCGATTACGGGCTACGAGGTGGGCGTCGAGCCCCATGAGGACGGTATCCAGGTGCACGTGGAAGGCACCACCGCGCGAGTCACCGGACTGCGCGCGGGAGGTACCTACGGCTTCACCATCGCCGCGCGGAACGCCGTGGGCCTGAGTCCGACGATGGGCGTGGACGGCGTGAGCCTTCCGGATGTCCCGACCGCGCCCGTGGCCCTCGCCGTGGAGCGAGGTGACCGGCAGGTGCGCGTCACCTGGCGCGCGCCCGCGTCCGACGGTGGGCGCGCCGTCCTCCATTACGTGGTGACGGCCCACCCGAGCGGCGTCAGCACCGAATCGAACGGGCCCGAGCTGACGGCCATCGTGGGTGGGTTGACGAACGGCGTGGCCTCCACCTTCACCGTGCACGCGGTGAACGCGGTGGGCGCGGGCCCCGCTTCCGCCGAGTCCGCGTCCGTGGTCCCCGCCGCCTCGCCCGGTGCGCCTGTCTCCGTGGCCGCTACGCCCGGCGTGCGCACGGTCTCCGTCTCCTGGCTGCCGCCCGAGGACACGGGCGGCCTGCCGGTCTCCGGCTACGTGGTGACGGCCTCGCCGGGTGACGTCACGCAGCAGGTGGACGGCGCGGCCAGCGACGCCACCTTCACGGACCTCCAGGACGACACCGAGTACACCTTCACCGTGGCCGCGCGGAACGACGTGGGCCCGGGGACCGAGAGCGGCACCGCCTCCGCGCGCACGCCTGCACGGCCGAGCGCGCCCGAATCCGTCCAGGCCCAGCCCGGGGTGCGCTCGCTCACCGTGACGTGGGAGCCCCCGGTGTCCGATGGCCGCGCTCCCGTCACCGGCTACACCGTGATGGCCCAGCCATCGGGCGTGCAGTTGAACGTGGGCGCGCACCTGCACAGCGCCGTGCTGGAGAACGTGCCGAGCACGAAGGCCCAGACAATCTCGGTGGTGGCGCGCAACGCCGTGGGAGACAGCCCCGCCGCCACGGCCGGCGCGCCCGTGAAGACGCGGCCCGCTCCCGTGGAAGTCACCCAGCTCGACGTGCCCACGGCGGTCCGTGGCTGCCAGCCGGTGACCTACACGCTGCGGCAGGTGGACGGAGAGCGCGCGGACGTCCTGGTCGAGCTCGATGCCACGGGCAGCGGGACCTTCACCCGCACGACCCAGGCGGCGGATGCACATTACGAGCGCGCGTCTGGCCTGGTCGCGCTCTCGACCTCCCTGGAGGGCACCGCGCACACCTTCCGCTGGAATCGCCCCAAGGACCTGCCGAGCGCCGCGCCCACGGCCCTGATTCGCATCACCGCCACCGTCCCTGGGACCACGCCCACGACGCGCACGCACGCCGTGGCCCTGTCCGCGCCGGAGATGCGCTGCGAGGTGGACCTGGACTCCAGCCCGCTGCAGTCGATGCCGCAGTCCTACTCGGGGAAGACGTACGGCACGGCGCTCGGTGACTTCAACCAGGACGGCAAGCCGGACATCGCCGTGCTGCACGACGCCAACTCCGAGGTGCGGTGGCTGCGCGGGCTGGGCAATGGCGGCCTCGAGTTCCAGAACGCCCTTCCCAACATGCTGATGAGCGGCAAGCACCTGGTCACCGCCGACGTGGACCAGGATGGCGCGCTGGACCTCATCTCAGCTGACGCCTCCTCCGGCCCAAGAGTCGAGGTCATGCGCGGCCAGGGCCAAGGCTTCTTCGACCCGCGCGTCTACGGCTTCATCCCGTACCAGTCCAGCCGCGACCACACCTATGACCTCACGCCGCCCGTGGTTCGAGACCTGGACGGTGACGGAACGCCCGAGGTCGTCATCTCGCTGCCCACCCGGCTCGTCGTCATGCGCCACACGAGCGGCGGCCAGCTGACCCTTGCCTACGAGGGCCCGAAGGTGACCCATCAGGCGCAGGGCGCCGTGGTCGCCGGTGACTTCAACGACGATGGGCGCGTGGACCTGGTCGTCATCGGCGGTTCCATCCAGCCCTTCTATGGCCAGGGCTCGCTCACCTTCACGTCCGAGAGCGTCGGGGCGCTCGAGGGCAACGTTCCCTTCGCCACAGCCGCGGACTTCAATGGCGATGGCCACCTGGACATCGCGGCCCTCGTGGTGGGCCGGAACGAATCCACCATTTACCTGCTGCAAGGTGATGGCAACGGCCGGTTCGCCTCGCCCGCGCGCCTGCACCACCACACATGGCACAGCTTCGGTGACCAGAGCCACCTCATCTCCGGTGACTTCGACGGAGACGGACGGCAGGACCTGGCCTACACGCACGCGGATGCGAACGTCGTCACGCTCTTCCAGGGACGGGGCGATGGCACCTTCGAGCCTCGCACCTTGCCCTCGGGACGGTATCCCTCGCGGCTGGTAGCGGGAGACTTCGACGCCAGCGGCAAGCTGGACCTGGCCGTGCTCTCCGGGATTCAACAGACCGTGCGCGTGCTGAGGGACCTGGAGGCGCCCACGCCCCCGGCCATGGGCTCCGTCTTCGTCACCGCGGACTTCGATGGGGATGGCCAGGACGATGTGGCCTCTCGAGTGGATGGCGGCGCCCAGGTGCACCTCACGCGCGCGGAGGGTGGGCTCGTGACGCGCGGCCCTTCACCGCTGCCCGAGGGCACGTGGAAGCTGCTCGCGGGCCGCTTCGACGAAGGCCCGACGGTGGACCTGTTCGCGCTCACCCGTCAGGAGGAGGCGCCCTACGCGCAGTCGCTCGTGCTGATGCGCGGCAACGGAGACGGCACCTTTCGCTCGGGTGAAGAGCTGCCGCTGGGAGAGACCTTCACGACGTCGAGCACGCGGGAGCTCGTCGCTGGAGACGTGGACGGGGACGGCGACCTGGACGTGGTCATCGACCTGTCTCGCGAGGAGGGCGGGCGCTACATCACCGACCTGCAACTGCTGCGCAACGCGGGGGATGGCACCTTCTCGGCCAGCGGCGCGTTCGCGACCTACTCCTCGCGCAACGAGCTGCTCCTGAAGGACCTGAACCAGGATGGCCGGGCGGACCTGGTGGTGCTGCGCGGAATCTATCCGACCTTCGAGCTGGTCATGTTCGAGGGCCGCGCGGATGGCACGCTGGCCTGGAAGCTCGATTACGCGCCGGTGGTCGCGGCCTGTCATCCCGGTGGCATGGTGGCCGAGGACCTGACCGGTGACGGGCTCGTGGACCTGGCGGTGTCCTGCATGAACATCGCGCAAGGCGTCCTCCCGATGATTGGCACGGGTAGCTTCAGCTTCTACGACGGGCGACTCGCGCGCGTCGGCGCCAGCTCCGGCCGCCTCACCGCCAGGGATTTGGATGGGGATGGCGCTCCCGAGCTGCTCGTCGCGGCCCCGGAGGAACAAGCCGTCTGCGTCCTGCCCTCCTGGGGCCATGGGGACTTCGGCATCTCCAGCTGCTTCGGGACGCTCGCCACCCCTCACGAGCTGGCCCTGGTGGACGTCGACCATGACGGTGTCCCGGAGGTGCTCACGGGGAGCGGCATCCTCTCCTCCAGTGCCACGCTGCTGCGCGTGCGCTGACACGGAGCCACGGGCTTGGAAGGCGAGGTGTTATCGTCATGGGCTCCACGGACATGATGGAGCCCCCTTCCAGCCCGCCGGTGAAGCCCCGGCGCGACGCGCCGGACGACGACTACGGCATGTCGCTGCCGGCGCTGGTCGTCCTGCGCATCAGCATCATGCTCATCGAGCTGTTCACCCGGCTCGGTGACGTCCTGGTGCTGCTGCGCCGGCCCCGGCTGCTCCCGCCGTACCTGGGGCTGTGGCTGCGCGAGGTGCTCGTCTCGCCGTACCGCCTGAAGCGCTCCTTCGAAGTGACGCGGGTGCTCCAGGCCAGTGGGCAGGTGTTCAACGAGCTGATGTACGGCGAGATGCCGGTGCACACGGGTGTGTGGCTCTTCTGGAAGGCGGGCCTGGGCCCGGGCTCGCGGCTGGTGGACCTGGGCGCGGGGCGGGGCCGCACGCTGATTGCCGCGCGCTGGCTGGGCGCGGAGGCCCGGGGCGTGGAGCTGATGCAACACCACGTCGCCCTGGCGAGCAAGCCGGTGGAGAGGGCCGGCGCGCAGCTCGTGCTGGGCGACGCGACGCAGGCGGACCTCCAGGATGCGACGCATGTCTTCACCAACTGGACGGCGCTGACGCCGCAGACGCGCGCCCGGCTCGTGGAGCGCTTCCGAACCTGCCGTCCGGGCACCCGCGTCCTCACCGTGACGCGGCCGGTGGAGGCGCCGGGCTTCACCATCGTCTCGAAGCACCGGCTGCTCTTCACCTGGGGCCCTGAGTACGTCTGGATTCACGAGGTCCGCGGCGACGTCGTTGGAGATACAACCAATTGAGCCCGCTTCCGATGACACCGACACCCTGTCTACGCTCCGCGACGCGACGCCGGGCCTCCTGGATTCGAGGCCATGGGCCGAGGCGTCCAGGAGCTGAACCTCATGAAGGCATGGATGACGGTGGTGTCACTGGCGGTGGTTCCCCTCGCCGTGGGTTGCACGTCGTCGCGCGAGCTGACACGGGCGCGCGTGGAGGCGAACACGCTGCGCAAGGACGCGGACACGCTGCGCGAGGAGAACGCGACGCTGAAGGAGCGCGTCAGCGAGCTGGAAGCACAGCTCGCCAAGGTGCAGGAGGAGCGCGACGCGCTGAAGGCCGCCGCGGAGAAGCCCCCCGAGCCTGTCGTCGCGCCCGCCGCGGGCAAGAAGCGAAAGAAGTAATCCTCGCGAGGCCGCACCGATGACCGTGACGCGCACCACGGCGGTCCATGTCCACGAAGGCTGCGACGTGTACGTGGGCCGGGCCTTCCGCGCCTACGCGAAGCCGAGCCCGCTGAACCCGGTGCCCGGCCGCTTCGGCAACCCCTTCAAGCCCGGGGGCGTGCGCACTCCGGGCGCCATGCTGCGCACCTACTTCGAGCCGTGGCTGGTCGCGCTGCCGGAAGCGGAGCGGGCGCGCATCCGCGAGGAAGCCCTGCGTCGCATGGGCCCCGACGAGGACGCCTTCGACGCGTTCCGCTGGTACCTCGCGCTGCGGACACGGCACGACGCGGACTACCGCGCCGCCGTGCGGACGTTGCGTGGCAAACGCCTGGGCTGCTGGTGCAAGCCCGGCCCCTGCCACGCCGACATCCTGGCCGAGTGGGTGGACGCGCAGCCGGCGTAGGGGCGCTATATAGCCCCGCCATGCCCACCCTCATCCTCAGCGCGCAGGACCTCCGCAGCCTCTACACCGTCGAGCTCGGCCTCTCCGCCGTCGAGCGGGCCTTTCGTGCCCACGGCCTCGGCGAGTCGCTGATGCCGCCCAAGGTGTACCTCTCCCTGCCCAAGTACGACGGCGACTTCCGCGCCATGCCCGCGTTCCTCGACGGCGCCGCGGGCGTGAAGTGGGTCAACGCCCATCCGCGCAACCCGGAGAAGCACGGCCTGCCCACCGTCCGCGCCCTCTACATCCTCAGTGACCCGGACACCGCGTCCCCGCTGGCCATCCTCGATGGCACCCTGCTCACCGCCTGGCGCACCGGCGCCGCCGGCGGCGTGGCCTCCAAGTTCCTCGCCAGGAAGCAGCCGCGCACCCTGGGCCTCGTCGGCTGCGGCGTGCAGGCCCGCGTGCTCATCGACTCGCACCGCGCCGTCTTCGGCGACAGCCTGGAGCTGCTGCTCGCCGACACCTCCGAGGCCGCCGCCAAGGCGCTCCAGGCCGAGAAGGGCGGCCGCATCGTCAGCACCCTGGAAGCCTGCGGCGCCGACATCGTCTGCACCGCCACTCCCGCCCGCGCCCCCGTCGTGAAGCGCGAGTGGTTCCAGCCCGGTGCCCACATCAACGCCATGGGCGCGGACGCCCCCGGCAAGCAGGAGCTCGACCCGCGCCTGCTCACCGAAGGCCGCGTCTTCATCGACGACACCGAGCAGGCCCTCCACTCCGGCGAGGTCAACGTCCCGCTGCACGACGGCCTCCTCCGCGCCGAGCAGATTGCTGGCACCCTCGGCGAGGTCGTGGCGGGCAAGAAGCCCGGCCGCGCCAGCGACGCCGAGCTCACCGTCTTCGACTCCACCGGGCTCGCCCTCCAGGACGTCGCCCTGGCCCGCGCCCTCTACGACGCCGCCCTCGCCCGCGGGCTCGGACAGGCCTTCGACATCGTCGGGAGCTGAGGCCAGGAAGGCCGGCCAGGCGCCACGCGCCATGTGCGGTGCCTGCACGCCCCGCCTCGCCAGGCGGGCAGGCACCAGCGCCACGCACTGGCCGCCGAACACCAGCCGCCCGCCAGGCGGGCGCCACTGGCGTAGGGCCCCGCCCGCAGCCGGACGACAAGCACCCGGCCTTGCACGCTCCATCCCACCGGGCAGGCACCCGCGTCACTGCCTGGCCCCTGTCCCGATGCCCACCCTCCCTGCGCAGGAATGAAGCAGCGCGGAGCCCCACCTCGCGCTTGGCCCCTGTCCCGACGCCCATCCATGCAGGCATGAAGCAGCGCAGAGCCCCACTCCTCGTCCGGCCCCTGTCCCGATGCCCACCCTCCCTGCGCAGGTATGAAGCAGCGCGGAGCCCCACCTCGCGCCTGGCCCCTGCCCTGACACCCGCCCTTCCCAGGCAGGCGCAAGGCAGCGAGGCACCCCACGCCGGGCGACAGACAACCGGCCCCGGACGCCCAGCCGCCCACCGCTGGCGCAGCGCCTAACTTGGAACGGCGTGGGCGCCCGACACGCAGCCAACAGCCCTCTCGGCGTGGGCGGTCCCAGCGGACGGAGCCGCTTCGTCAGGACGCTCCTGGGAAGCATCACCGGCCCGGAGCAGCGCTTCTGGCTGCTGGTCGTCACGGTGGGGCTCATCGCCGGACTGGGCGCGGTCGCGCTGCTGAAGGTGCTGCACTTCACGCAGCAGCTCTTCTGGCGGAGCACCAGCGAGGACTTCCTCGCGGGCGTCGCCGCGGCCCCCACGTGGCGCCGCGTGCTCATCCCGGTGCTCGGCGGGGCGCTCGTGACGATGCTGACGCTCCTCGTCGGCCGTCCCATGCGCGGCCATGGCACCGCCGGCATCATCGAGTCCATCTGGGTGAAGTCCGGCCGCCTGTCCCTGCCCCGCGCGCTGCTGCGTGGGCTGGTGTCCATCCTCGCCGTGGCGCTGGGCGCGCCGCTGGGCCGCGAGGGCGCGCTGCTCTCCACCGGCGCGGCCAGCGGCTCCTCGCTGGCCCAATGGCTGCGGCTGGGCCCCGGTCAGGCCCGCCTGCTGGTGGCCTGTGGCGCCTCCGCGGGCATGGCCTCCGCGTACAACGTCCCCATCGGCGCGGCCCTCTTCGGGCTGGAGGTCCTGCTGGGCAGCTTCGCGTTGGAGCTGTTCGGCCCCATCGTCGTCTCGTGCGTGGTGGCGACCATGGTGTCGCGCGGCCTCATCGCGGACCACCCGAGCTTCGTGATTCCCCATTACGCGCTGCTGCATCCGCGCGAGCTGTTGCTGGCCGTGTTGCTGGGCGCGGTGCTGGGCGTCGCGTCCGCGTTCTACGTGCGCGCCATCAACGCCATGTCGGACCTGCTGGACCGAGCGGCCGCGTGGCTGGCGCCCTTCCTGCCCCTCCTGTCCATGATGGTGGTCGGCGTGACGGCGGTGTGGCTGCCGCAGCTGCTCGGCAACGGGTACGACGCGGTGAACGCGGCGCTGCTCGGCAAGCTGCCCCTGTCCCTGTTGCTGCTGCTCCCGCTGGCGAAGCTGGCCCTCACCTCGACCTGCGCGGGCGCGGGAGTGCCCGGCGGACTCTTCACCCCGTCGCTCTTCTACGGAGGGCTGCTGGGGGGCGCGTTCGGGATGCTGTCCGAGCAGGTGCTCCCCGGCGGCGCCCCCAGCGGCGCGTACACCCTGCTGGGCATGGGCGCCATCCTCGCGGGCACCACGCACGCGTCGGTGTCCGCGGTGCTCCTCATCTTCGAGCTCACCGGCGACTACCCATTGGTGCTGCCCCTGATGCTCAGCGCCGTGGTGTCCGCCGCGGTCAGCCGGCGCCTGGAGCCCGAGTCGCTGTACACGGCCGTGCTCAACCGCCGCAACGTGCGCGTCCCCGCCACCGTGCCGCACTGGCTGCGCCAGGAAGGCGCCCGCGCGCTGCTCAAGCCCGTGCGCCAGCGCGTGCCCCCGTCGGCGCCGCTCCAGGAGGTGCTCGCGTCCCTGCTCGAGCAGCCCCTGGGCGAGGACCTCTACGTCACCGACGACGAGGGCCGGTACCGGGGCGCGCTGGTGCTCGACCAGCTGAAGGGCCACCTGCCGGACCACTCGCAGCTGCACGCCACCATCGCCGCGGACCTGATGGACGCGCGCGTGCGCCCCATCACCCCGGGCCTGTCCCTGGGCGAAGTCGCCGCGCGCTTCACGGAGACGTCGCTGGAGCGGCTCCCCGTCGTGGACGGTGAGCGGCGGCTGCTCGGCACAATCTCCAAGCGCGACGTGTTGAGACAGGGGACCTTCTGAGGGACACGGCGTGGAAGACCGGCGGATGCTGCACGGACCAGCGCGCGCATGGAGCATCGTGCTCATGTCCCTGCTGTGCCTGGTGCTGAGCGTCTTCCTGCTCCGTCGCCCGCCGCCCGTTCCTCCCGAGTCCACCTCCGCGCCGCCCGAGCACGTCCCCACGCCCGAGGAGCGCCGCTCCGTGTATCGCGCCTGGCCAATGTTCGAGGGCTGGCCGCTGCCACAGCTTCCGCCGACCCATTCCGCCCCTGGAAGCCCCGAGCCGCCGCGCGACGCGCCCCCAGCCCCTCGCGATGGCCCGTGCAATGACTCACGCGGATGCAAGTGATTCAGCGCGAGCACCGCCTCCGCGAAGTGCCTCGCGTTTCAGCTCCACCCCACGGACGCCCCACCCACAGCGCCTCCGCGCGATGAGCAGGAATGGCGCATGTGTCTCGAATGCCTCGGGTGAAAGGGCCTCGGGGTGACGAGGGACCCTCGTTCGGCGCGAGGGTTGTCTTGCATTGGGAGACAGGCGCGCGCCCACGACCCCGGGCTCCGGGCTTGCATGAGCGCGCCCCCATGCCCTCACGCCTTGATGCCCTCACCCCACCACGCCCGACGCGCGCGTGGAGCACGCTCCTCCTCGTCTCGCTTGCGGTGCTGGTGCTCGCCAACCCCGCACGAGCGGCCACCAACGCCGAGTCAGCGCAGCGCGCCATCAACTTCCTCAGCGCGGACGCGGAGAACTGGGCCATCCGCTTCGGCTGCACGTCGTGCCACCGCCACGGCGCGGCGATGTTCGGCCTCGCGAACGCGCGCACCACGGGCTACGACCTGGACGCGCTCACCTACAACGGGCGCACCAACCGGCAGAACCTGGAGTCCTTCGCCGGGCGCCTCGTGTCCGAGCAGCGCGCGGACGGCTCCTGGTACCACGAGGGCATCCACTACCCGAGCGCCAAGACGAGCTACTCGGCCTTCGGGCTCGCGGGCTACGACGCGCACCTGGGCACGCGGTACTCGGAGGCGCTGGTGCTCGCCGCGGACTGGGCGCTGACGCGGCAGGAGGCCAGCGGACGCTGGCGCGAGGACTACCCCTACTACCCGGTGGGCTACGGCAACGTCGGCATCACCGCGCGGATGATGACGGCCATTTCCCAGGCCCGGCAGCGCGTGGCTCCGGCGAAGGCGGCGCGGTACCAGGCGGCGCTGGACCGCGCGGCCGCCTATGTGCGCGCGCACATGAACGACCTGACGGATGGCCCGACGATGGATGGCCAGCGCTACACGCACCAGGTGGCCTGGGCCATGGTGGGCCTCAAGGCCGCGGGCCCGGGCGCCAACGGTGAGAACACCCAGGCCCTGGAGGCCATGGCCACGCGCCTGCTGTCCACGCGCGCTGGAGGTGGCACGCCGGGCTGGGGCTCGCTCGAAGGCGACGCGCCGGACGAGTTCGCCACCGGCATCTCCCTGTATGCGCTGTGTCTCGCGGGCCGGAAGCCGGGCGCGGACGGGCGCATGTCGGAGGCGCTCGAGTGGCTGAAGGCGCGGCAGGCGCCAAATGGAAGCTGGGGCGCGGGCACGCGCTACCCGGACATCCCCACCACCTTCGCCTCGCTGGGATTGGCGTGCTTCGGCGACTACAGCGTGGGCGTCACCGTGAGCGGCGCGGCGCGCCGGCCCTTCGAGCACGACCTGCCGCGCGCGCAGTCCGTCACCTACCCCCTCACGGTGCGCAACCATGGCTACCAGACGGACAGCTACCGCCTGAGCACGCAGGGCGGGCTCGTCGGCTGGACGGCGACGCTGAGCCGCACCACGCTGGAGCTGGCGCCCGACACCGAGGCCACCGTCACCCTCACCATCACCGCGCCGGAAGGGCTCGCGCCGTCGCTGACCTCGGAGGTCATGGTGGTGGCGGCGTCCCAGGAGGCCACCGGGGTGAAGGGCTCCGCGCGCGTCACCACGTATACCCACCCACCGCCGCCCACCGACGGAGTCCCCACCACCACCACGCTGCTGGCACCCGCGAGCGGCGAGCTGACGGTGGCGCTGGACAACACCCTGTCCGCGCGCGTGGAGGATGCCCGGGGCTGGGAGGCGCGGGGCCCGGGCATGGGCGTGGTGACGTTCTCCGTCGCGGGCGTCACCGTGGGCGCGGACAACGACGCGGACGGAGACGGCATGTACACCGTCGTGTGGCGTCCGCGCGCCGCCACCTGGAGCGAGCTGGGCGAGCAGGACCTGCGCGCGGTGTACTCGGGTGTGACGCTGGCGCCCGAGCGGGAGAACCGGCTGGGCAGCACCGCGTCCTTCGCGGTGGAGGTCCACCCGTCGCCCTTCCCCGCGCCGTCGGTGACGCTGTGCGGGCTGCCCGGCTTCACGGACGCGCTGACGCTGGACGTGTGCGGCTTCGTCACGCCGCTGGCGGCGGGCGCGTTCATCGACTCGGCGGCCTTCGTCATCCAGGGCGTGAGCCACCCCGTGGCGCCGGACCCCAGCGGCGGCTACGTGGGCACGGTGCTGCCGCTGGTGGACGGCCCCAACGTCATCCGGCTGGTCGCCACCGACTCGTTCGGCGGCATCGCCAGCGAGGAGGCCACGGTGATGGTGGACAACACCGCGCCGGAGGTCACCTTCCTCGCGCCGGCCCCGGGCGCGGCGCAGACGGCCTACAGCGTGGATGTGCGCATGGTGGTGCGGGACTGGTCGCCGGTGCGCGTGGAGACCAACTGGGTGCAGGTGTCGGACGTGCCCGCGGGCGGCGGCGACGTGACGCACCGGGTGGACGTGTGGCCCGGGGAGAACCTCATCCTGGTGCGGGCCACGGACTCGGTGGGCCACGTCACCGAGCACATGTTGACGGTGTGGGTGGACGGACAGGCGCCGTGGGTGTCCACCGGCCTGCCGGACGGGTGGCTCGTGGGGCCCCAGCCGGGGGACACGCTGCCCTATGACATCGGCGTGTACGCGGCCTCCGCGACGACGGTGACGCTGTCCACCGGGCGCACGTATTCGCTGCCCCGGGGCGGAGGCGGTGTGCGGGCGACGCTGGACCTGATGCCCGGGGACAACACCTTCACCATCGACGTGACGAGCGAGACGGGCCTGCGCACGACGCTGTCGCGCACGGTGCGCTACGACAACGCGGCACCGGAGGCCGCGCTGCTGCTGCCGGCGCCGGGGCAGACCTACAGCGGGGTGATTCGGCTCACCGCGCGGGTGGCGGATCCGCTCAGCGGCGTGCGCGGCGTGGCCTTCACCCGGGACGGCTCCGGCATCCGGGCCGCCACGCTCCAGCCGGACGGCACCTGGGCGGCGGAGCTCGACACGCGCGAGCTGGTGGATGGCGCGCACACCGTGGAGGTGTGGATGGACGACTTCGCGGGGAACTTCGTCATCCAGACGTTCCCCTTCGTCACGCGCAACCTGCCGTAGCCACGGCGGGCCGCGCGCCGCCTACTTCTTCTTGTGCTGCATCGCCGAGGCGACCAGGTTCATCAGCTTCAGCTGCACGGCCGTCAGCTTGCGGAGGTTGCGCATCAACCGCCGCATCTCCGGCGTGTCGTCCTCGCGGTTCTTCGCCGCCGCCTTCTCCTTCACGGGCGGCGGCGCCGTGAAGCCCTCGCCCAGGCCCAGCAGCTCGTGCGGCGGCACGTTCAGCACCATGCACAGCCGGCGCAGGTTCTGGACGCTGGGCAGCATGTGGCCCCGCTCCAGCCGCCCGTACACCTCCGACGCCATGCCAATGCGCTCGGCGACATCCGCCTGTGTCAGTCCCATTCGCACCCGGGCGGCTCTCGACGCGGCCCCCAGCATGCTCGCCAGTTCTGTGTCCATGCGTGTGTCAGTCCACGGAAGGAGGAGCCCCGGCCCCGGGCCCCTGGATAACCCTCAAGGTCGGGTACTTTCACCATACCTTCCGCGTTTTTTCAAAGCACACGCGCGTCTCAACCAGCGGGGGTGCTCTCCGCCGCGTCCAGCAGCAGCCGGCGGCGCTCGGCGGCGGTGAACAGCATCGCCAGCGGCAACCCCAGGAAGACGGCGTGCAGCAGCAACTGCGGGAACTGCGGCACGTCGGTGAACCACGGATAGGAGCCGCGCCCGACGAACTGGAAGTTCACCAGCCACACGAAGAGGCCGTAGAGCATGCCCACCGCGGACTGGAACTCCCAGCGCCCGCGCCCATCCGGCGGCAGCAGGGCATCCAGCACCGAGTAGAAGAGCCCCACCACCGCGGAAATCACCAGGTGGACGCCCACGCCCAGCAGCAGGGCCGTGCCGTCGGACACCTGGGCCGTGAAGGCCGGCGGCCCCAGCACCACGCCCGCGGACATGCGCACCGGACGCATGGGGCTGTCCCCCGCGGCCACCGCCAGCACCACCTCCGCCAGGGCCAGCACCACACCCGCGGCCATGCCGAAGAGCAGGCCGTTCGTGGCGGACCAGGGAGTGTACCTCCGCCGAGCCATCCATCCCTCCTTGCCAGGGCCCGCCGCATGCCTGGCCCCGAGGTCAACGTGGGCACGGGCGGAACGGGCGGGCAGCCAGTACGAGGCAGGGGCCCGGGACGCCGCCTCCACGGCGGGCGCCCAGGCGGGGCCCCGCGCGGCGGCACTCGCGGGCGCCCCCTTGCGCGGAGCGCCCAGACGGAGCCCCGCACGGCGGCACCTGCGGGCGCCACCCTCCCACGGAGCACTCAGGCGGGGCCTCGCGCGGCGGCATCGGCGGGCGCCGTCCCCGCTGGGCCACCAGGCAGAGCCTCGCCCCCCCGCGCCGACGGGCCACGCCTCCTCTACCCGCGGAGCCACCGAGCGGGCCTCGCATTTCCGTCAGGCCCGCGCGCCGCTGGGGCGCTCGCGTCACCCTGCCTCGCATGCACCTCCAGCAAGCGGTCCCGGAGGGCATGGAAACTGCGACTCCCGGGACTTCGAGCCTGTCCTTTCTTCCGTCCCGACTCTCGCCAGTCTGTAACTCCTGCAGCATGACGGAGGCGGCTGCTGTCCCACATCACTGAAAATCCTAGGGGTGGGTCCAAGGCACGCCATTGGCATGCAGGCACGGCCGGAAAGGACGAAGGACACCGGGACATGCCGCAGCTCCGTCAACGACAAGGACCCCACCGTGTGCATTACGCGCCACAAGCGTGGCGAGAGGTGGGCCGCATGACGGCGGAGACGTTCCATGCGCTACAGCAGATCCTGGAGCGCCTGGGAGACGCGGCCCTGCGGGAGCCTGCCGCTTCCGAGGGGCTCGTCGCGCGGCATGTGGTGCCCCAGCACGGGCTGGAGCTCGAGTACGCCTGGGACGAGCGCTCCCGCACCCTCACCCTGCTCGGCCTGGCCCGCGTGCCGCGCTCGCCCTGATCAACGGCCCACGCGCGCCCATAGTGTTTGAGCTTCAACTACTTCATCGATTTTCCAGATTTTACGCACGATGCCGCCGGGAGCCGCGCTTAAAAGAAGCGCTCCGACGCGAAGGCAACGTGAAGTCGTACACGAGCGACCCGGGCGGCAGTGAGGCAGGGGCTTACCTCCGCGCCGGGCGCCTCCCTACCTTGGACGGGTGATGTTCCAAATGGCCGAGGAGCGGAGAGGCCCGCCAGAGGACTGCGGGAGGCGTTCATCCTGGAAGTCACAGGCCTGGTCCGAGCTGGAAGCAGCGCGCGCGCGTGTGCTGTCCATGCTGGGCGGACTGCCCGAGGCGGAGCTGCTGCGCCAGCACTCGCCGCTCATGTCGCCGCTCATCTGGGACGTGGCGCACGTGGCCAACTACGAGGAGCAGTGGCTGCTGCGCGCCCTCGGCGCTCCGGCCATCACCGACCCCGCCTTCGACGCCATCTACGATGCCTTCCGGCACCCGCGCTCCACGCGCGCCGAGCTGCCGCTGCTCCCCCCCGAGTCCGCCTTCGCGTATGCCCGGCGCGTGCGCGAGGCGGTGCGCGAGCACCTGGACGCGCTGCCCGAGGACAGCACCGCGCCGCTGCTGGCCAGCGGTTACGTCTTCGGCATGGTGGCGCAGCACGAGCAGCAGCACGCGGAGACGCTGGCCGCCACGCTGCAACTGATGACGTCGCCCGAGTACCCCGTGCCCTCGGCGCGCCCGCGTCCGCGCCCTGGCGCCGTGCCGCAGGCGGAGGTCTTCATCCCCGGCGGCCCGGTGCGGCTGGGCAGCGACACGCCGTGGGCCTACGACAACGAGCGGCCTGCGTTCCAGCAGCACGTCGCGCCGTTCCTGATGGACGCGCACCCCGTCACCAACGGGGACTACCTCGTCTTCGTCGAGTCGGGGGGCTACGAGGATCCGCGCTGGTGGCACCCCAGGGGCTGGGAGGTGCTCCAGGCCGAGGGCTGGAAGCACCCGGGTTTCTGGCTGCCCCAGGGTGGCCATACCTGGCTGCGCCGCCGCTTCGGCCAGGTGGAGCCGCTGCCCAGGGACGAGCCGGTGCAGCACGTGTGCTGGTACGAGGCGGACGCCTACGCGCGCTGGGCCGGCAAGCGCCTGCCCACCGAGGCCGAGTGGGAGAAGGCCGCGCGCGGCAGTGACGGCACGCCGCGAGAGTACCCCTGGGGCGACGCGCCCCCCACGCGGGCGCACGCGAACCTGGGCGGCGGGACGTGGGGCCCGGCGCCGGTGGGCAGCTACCCGGAGGGCGTCAGCCACGACGGCGTCTGGGGCCTGCTGGGCGACGTGTGGGAATGGACCGCGAGCGACTTCCGCCCCTACGCGGGCTTCAGCGCCTTCCCGTATCGCGAGTACTCCGAGGTGTTCTTCGGCGACGCCTACAAGGTCCTTCGTGGAGGCGCGTGGGCCAGCGCACCCGTCGCGGTGCGCAATGGCTTCCGCAACTGGGACTTCCCCAACCGCCGGCAGATTTTCGCCGGCTTCCGATGTGCACGGGACGCGAGGTGAGGCGATGCGGGTGACGACGGTACCAACGGTGATGACTCCGGGAGAGGACGCGCAGCACACCCCGGGTGTCCAGGTGGACGTGTACGTGAAGCCAGGGGACGCGAAGCGCGCCCTGCGGGAAGAGGCGCTCCAGGGCCTGTGCGGCACGCCCAAGGAGCTGTCGCCCAAGTGGCTCTACGACGAGCGCGGCAGCCAGCTCTTCGACGACATCACCCGGCTGCCGGAGTACTACCCGACGCGGCGCGAGCGCGAAATCCTGCTGGCCCACGCCAGCGACATCGCCCGCCTCAGCGGCGCGGACACGCTCATCGAGCTGGGCAGCGGCACCAGCGAGAAGACGCGCCTGCTCCTCGACGCGCTGGAGGCGGCGGGTCAGCTGGCGCGCTTCGTCCCCTTCGACGTGAGCGAGGTCTTCCTGCGGCGCGCGGCGGCGGGGCTGGCGCGCGAGTACCCCGGCATCACCGTGCACGCGGTGGTGGGCGACTTCGAGCGGCACCTGGGTCAGCTCCCCGGCGGCGGCCGGCGACTGGTCGCCTTCCTGGGCGGCACCATCGGCAACCTGAAGCCGGCGCAGCGCGCGCTCTTCCTGCGCCAGCTCTCCGCGGGGCTGCAACCGGGAGACGGGCTGCTCCTGGGCACCGACCTCATCAAGGACCGCGAGCGGCTGTACGCGGCCTACAACGACAGCGCGGGCGTGACGGCCGAGTTCAACCGCAACGTGCTCAAGGTGCTCAACCGCGAATTGGGCGCGGACTTCGACCCGGATGCCTTCGACCACTTCGCGCCCTTCGACGAGGCGAACGCGTGGGTGGAGATGCGCCTGGTGTCGCGGCGGCCGCAGACGGTGCGGCTGTCCACGCTGCGCAAGCAGGTGGACTTCGCCGAGGGCGAGGTGCTGCGCACCGAGGTGAGCTGCAAGTTCCACCAGCCGCAGGTGGAGGCGGAGCTGTCGGAGGCCGGGCTGGACCTGTCCGAGTGGTGGACGGACGCCGCGGGTGACTTCGCGCTCTCGCTGGCCTTCAAGCGCTGAGCGCGAGGCCAGGTGCCACGAGGGGCGCGCGGGCGGGGACCATCACCCCGCCTCCGCGCCCTTCGCCGTTTCACCGGTGAAACGGCGGAGGAAGAGAAGGCCGCGCTTCAGCGGCGCGGGTTGCGGCGCGACGCGCCACGCACGGGGACGGGCACCGGCTGCGCGGACGGACGCGTCCAGGCGGCCCAGAGCGCCCCCAGCCCAGCGACCACGAGGCCGCCCACGGCGATCAGCTGCTCACCCACGGGTGAAAGGTCCACGGTGGCGAGCGGGAGGGGGAGCATTCCGGAGAACGACATGCGGGGACTCCTTGCGAGGGCACTGCGTGGAGGTCCTGGATGGGTCGAAAGCGAGCACCCAACGCAGTCCGGGAGGGTGAGGTTAGAGATTCGTGACGGCCAGGGGAAGCCCCCGCGCGTGGATGACGACGTTGACGTGCACGGAAGTGCACCGTGGATTCATAACGGTGAGACACCGGAGGCGCGCTGGATGTTCACATGTCCGCCACACGCGCACGCTCGCCTGCCTCCTCACCTCCAGGAGACGACACCCCACCGGCCTCACCGTGTGATTCCCCTGAACGAAGGGTGCGCCACGCGACGCTGGCCTGCCCCGGAGTGCGAGGCGCGGCGCTACGGGAGCGCGCCCTGCACCTGGATTTCGCGGCACGCCTCGGTGGCCAGCCGGACCTCCTCGGGCGAGGCACCCGGCAGGCTGGCGCAGAGGAACAAGTCATCGTCCACGCGCCGCGCGCCGAAGAAGCCGGGGGCCTCCTGCCCCACGCCACCATCCGCCAGCCGGGGCGCCAGGGTGATGCGCACCAGCGCGTAGCGGTCCGTCGTCTCCTCCTGGTCGAAGGAGAGCTCGAAGTCCTTCAGCTCCTCGCGGATGCGGTCGGCCAGGGTGTCCACGGAGGGCATCTGCTCGCCGTCCCCTCGCTTCAGGTCCACCCGCAGCACGGGGCGGCCGGGCGGGCCCGCCTGGAAGCTCTCATCCGGCGCCACCTGCGCGGACCAGCCGTCCGGCAGCGGCACCTTCACACCGGAGCGGATGGAGGACGCGCGGCCCTCGTCCCCTCCGGTGGTGGAAGCAGACTCCCCCTTGCAGCCCTTGCAGCCGCCCAGGAGGGTCAGCGCCAGCAGCGTGGCTGGCGCCATGTGCTTCCAGGGGCGCACGTCTTACTTCTTCTCGCCACCCGGCGGAGGCGGACGGGGACCGGTGCCCAGGTTCTCCATCTTCAGCGAGCCCTCGAAGATGACGCCGCGGTCCATGGACAGCGACGGCGTCTCGAGGTTGCCCTTCACGCGGCCGGGCGTCTTCAGCTCGATGATTTGCGTCGCCTTCACGTTGCCTTCGACCTGGCCGTTGATGATGACGGTGCCGGCCTGGATTTCGGCCTGGACCTTGGCGCCATCTCCAATGACGAGCACGTCCTTGGTGATGATCTGCCCCTGGAACTTGCCGTCGATACGGACCTGCCCTTCGAAGGTCAGCTTGCCCTCGAACTCGCTCCCCTTGCCCAGGAGCGTGTGGACCTCACCAGAACGCTGCGACACGGATTCCTCCTCCCGCCTGAACAGAGGCTTGCTGGGTGCTTCGTCTTTTTTCCCGCCAAGGAGCGCCACGTCCTACTCCTTCCTGAGAAGCTTCAAGAGCCGGTCGAGGTCATCGTACGAGAAGAAGTCCACCTCGATGGTGCCCTTTCCGGGGCTTCGTTCCGTGAGCCGGACCTTGGTACCCAGCCGCCGCTGAAGCTCCTCCACCAGTGCCTTCACCTGCGGGCTCTGCTTCGGTGCCGCCTTGCCCGCGTCCTTCTTCCCACTGGAGCGACTCTGCTGGACCAGCCGCTCCGTGTCACGCACGGAGAGCTTCTTCTCCGCCACCTGGCGGGCCAGGTTCTGCAGCTCGGGCAGCCGCGGCACGCCCAGGAGCGCGCGCGCGTGCCCCATGCTGAGCGAGCCGTCCGCCACCATGCCCTTGACGTCCGCCGGCAGCGCCAGCAGGCGCAGGGCGTTGGCCACCGTGGAGCGCTCCTTGCCCACGCGCACGCTGACCTGCTCCTGCGTGAGCTTGAACTCCTCCACCAGGCGCTTGTAGCCCTCCGCCTCTTCGATGGGGTTGAGGTCCGCGCGCTGGAGGTTCTCCACCAGCGCGAGCTCGAAGGCCTGGACCTCCGTCACCTCGCGGACGATGGCGGGCACTTCCTTGAGGCCGGCCGCCTGCGACGCGCGCCAGCGGCGCTCGCCCGCGATGATGCGGTAGCCGTCACCGTCCTTGCGGACGAGGATGGGCTGCAGCAGCCCCTGCGCCTTGATGGACTCGGTGAGCTCCTTGAGCTTCTCCTCGTCGAAGTAGCGGCGCGGCTGGTCCTTGTCGCGGTGGATGGACTCGATGGGGAGCTTGAGGACGCCGGCCTTCGGGGCCTGCTCGCCCTTGCCGGACCCGGTGGCGCCCGCCTGGGGAATGAGGGCGGACAGCCCGCGGCCCAGGGCCCGCTTCTGCACGTCTGCTTTCACCACGTCGTGACTCCAGCGCCGCCGCGAGCAGGCTCACGGCGGCCATGGCCCACAGGGGCGCGGCTCAAGCCACGCGCCGGCGAGGGCTCTTGGGGGTGTCCCGCTTCATCAGCTCACGGCCGAGGGCGAGGTAGCTCTCACAACCCTTCGACTTGATGTCGTACAGGATGATGGGCTTTCCGAAGGACGGGCACTCGGACAGGCGCACGTTGCGCGGCACGATGACCTCGAACACCTGCTTCTTGAAGTACCCGCGCACCTCCTCGACGACCTGGTGGGCGATGTTGGCCCGCGAGTCGAACATGGTGAGCAGGATGCCCTCCATCTTCAGGTCCGGGTTGAGCCCCTGCTTCACCAGGTCGATGGTGTGCGTCAGCTGCGAGAGTCCCTCGAGCGCGTAGTACTCGCACTGGAGCGGGATGAGCACCGAGTCCGCCGCGGACAGCGCGTTGAGCGTCAGCAGGCCGAGCGACGGCGGGCAGTCGATGATGATGTAGTCGTACTCGGAGGCCAGCGGGCGCAGGGCGTCGCGGAGGCGGAACTCGCGGTTGTCCTGGTTGACGAGCTCGACCTCGGCGCCGGTCAGGTCCGGCGTGGCGGGCACCACCTGGAGGTAGCGCAGCTCCGTGGGGTGGAGCAGCTCCTGGATGGGCCGGTCATTGAGGAGCGCCTCGTAGATGGTGCCGTGGATGTTGTCCTGCTTGATGCCCAGGCCGCTGCCCGCGTTCCCCTGCGGGTCCATGTCCACCAGCAGCGTGCGTCGCTCCGCCGAGGCCAGGCTCGCGGCGAGGTTGATGGCGGTGGTGGTCTTCCCGACGCCGCCCTTCTGGTTGGAGATGCAGATGATACGACCCACGGTGGCCCATCCTCTCTCTCCCCGGCCGTTGGCCAGGGCCCCGCGCGTGATGCAGTGCACGGTTGCGCGCTGATCCACGCTGCTAGCACGCGGTTTGGTATCGGATCAAATTCACGGCGAGCCTTGCCTCCCTGCTCTCCTCACGGGGGATTGCGCGGACCTGAGGTCCCGTTGGGGAGGCCGGGCTGCCGGGTGTGCCCTCCTTATATAAGGAGGTGACGCGCCGCGGGGCCAGTCGAACGGGACCCCGGAGGGCCCATGTCAGCCCCCTATATAATGATGCGGCCGAGCCGCCGGCTCGTGGGCCGCGCTTCCGAGGCTGTACCCGGTGGATGGGGGCGCGGGTTGGGTCTGGCCGCTTGTTCCGGGTGGAGCCGTTTCGGGGGCTCACGGTTGGGGCGGCAGCAGCCGGGCGAGCGGGAATATCGGCTGATGGGCCGGGTCTCGCCGGTGCGGAGGGCCCGCGGACCTCTGTGCCCGTTTTCAGGAGGTCGGCGGCGGGGAACTTCGTGCGGAGCCACCGGGGTCGCCCCACGCCCGAGGCGCCCGCCTGAGCGGAAGCCCCGGACGCGGAGAAAGCCGTACGGACGTCAGCAGCCGGCCGGCTTCTGGGTGAGGACGTAGACGAAGAGCGCGAAGTTGGCCACGAGCTGGAGCATCACGATGGCCACGTAGGCGCCCCGCCTGTGGACCACAGCGCGGCGACCTGCAGCATGAGCATGGCGCAGTTGGCGGCGATGGTGAACCAGCTCCCCGTCAGCACGGCGCCGAGGATCTTGCCCAGGGTCCCCGCCGTGTAGAACGCCTTGATGATTCGGATGATGCTGTCGGCGCCCTGGGCAGAGCCCTCCGCCACGCGCTTCACCGTGTTGAGCAGCGCGGTGCTCTCCGTGACGGCCTTCTCGATGGGGGAGATGAGCCTCGCGCCCGCGAAGCCCACTCCGAACGCAGACAGCAGCATGGAGAAGCCCGTCGCGGCCACGGTGACAATCCACCCGACGCACTGGGTGTTGACGCTCAGCTCCATCCGGCCGGCCTCCACCTTGCCGCGCGCGGTGTGGTGGCAATAGACGAAGTGGTTGCCCTCCACCTGGCCGGTGAAAGCGCCCACGGGCGTGCCACCGGAGCCGCCCACTCGCGCCAGCCCCTGGTACAGGTTGTCTCGGGAGAGCGAGCGCATCCGCTCACGCGTCGACTCGGGGAGCGTGGCCAGCAGGGGCTCTAGCGAGGCGAGGACGGACTGCGCCTGCTCCTGCGTCAGCAGCTTCTGGTCGGGGAAGGGCACCGGCTCCGCGAAGCGCAGCTGGGCAGAGGGCAGCGGCGGGTCGGCCTTCGCCCGCTGCTGCGCCGCGACGCCCGCGCCCGGAGGTGGCGTGGAGTCCGACGGCGGCGTGGCGACGATGCTGGGAGTGGCCATGTTGAGGAACAGCGGCGGGTGGCCGGTCACCTGGTTGCCCAGGACGGTGCCGTTCCATGCGTAGTACGCCACGCAGCCATCGACGTCGCTGGGGTCCTGCGACATGTACTGCTGCACCTCGCTGGCGGTGAGCGCCCGGGACCAGAGCCCCGCCGCCTGGAGGTGGCCCTGGAAGTCATAGGCGGCCCCGCCCGCGACGTTGGACTTGGGCTGGGCGCCGAAAAGCCAGACGGGCTGCGACAGCGTGGGCTGGACCACGCCGGGGATGGTCATGTCGACTTGGCCGTCCAGATAGAGGGTCAGCATGCTGCCGTCACAGGTGGCCGCCAGGTGGTGCCACGCGCCGGGAGGAAGCTGGGTCTTGTGCCCCCAGCCCCGCGAGCCGCCGTCGCCGACGTACCCGGTGGTCTTGACGTTGTACCCGGTGCCGTCCCACTCCAGGCCCAGCGTGAAGCCCTCGTTGCTGACGCTGTCCAGGCACGCGAACAGGGTATGCGTGTCAGCCTGGGAGACGGCGCGCCGAGGTGGAACCACGCATGCACACTGAAGGCACCACCGTCCGCCACTATCGTGAGGCTGTCGCGGGGTGAGGGCTGCGCCGCCCCGTTCACCAGCCGCAGCGATGGAGCCAGCATCACCACCTGCGCGCCGTTCAGCAGGCTCGCCTGGCCCAGGTTGTGTCCGGAGACGTCCGCGCTGGAGCCATCGCTGAAGCTGTAACAGGCGACGAGCATCGGGTCCGGCTGCGGTACGTCCCACACCGGCTTGAGTTGGTCTCCGGACCGCATGGCGGACCAGAAGGCGACGTTGAAGAACTGCGCGTCGCAGGCCGTGCCCAGCACGAACGGCGCCGTGCTGCCCGAGATGTTGGACTGGCTCCCCTCGAGGAGGGTCGTTCCGTCCACGTAGACCGTGTAGCTGCCAGCGCGGGTGCCGGTCGACTCGAAGTTGATGAGGACGCACTGCCACTCGCCCGGCCGCAGCTCGCTCTCCGAGACCTGATGCGACGACATGCCCGGGAGGCTGAACGTCAGCTTCAGGCCGCGCAGGCCCAGGTACCAGTTCGTGCCGGACCCCAGCAGCTTGCCGTCATAGGACGGAGCGCGCGGGCGCAGCCAGAAGCCAATGGCCTAGGACGCGTTGCCACTCAGGTCGAGCGGGCACTGGCCGCCGAGCTGGATGTCCTGGCCATGGCGAACGTCGGCCGCGACGTATTGATACACGGGTCTCATGATGAAGGTTCCTGGTTGAGAGGAAGGCCCGCGCCCGCCAGAGGTGACAGGCGCCGGCACTGCTTCCACGCAAGAGAAAGGGGTGCGCCATCGCGTGCGCGCTCGTGCTCCCTCGGAGTCGCGCGGTGTGAGCGCGGCGCGTGCATTCCGGCGACACGCAGCCGGGTCGGCCCGGAACGCACCCGGGGATGCGCTGCTCCTGGATGACCCGTGTCGTGTCCTTATGGGTCGCGAGCTTCGCCGCGTGCGCCGTGGACACGCCTGGGCTCCAGGCTGACGGCGCCCCCGAGCAGGCGGTTCAAGTCGATGTGCTTCACCTGCGTCGGGTCCACATGAAAGGCGCGCGATGTCCCATGCAGGTGCGGAGAGCGGGGACGCGCGACTCGGGGCAGCGGCCTGGAAGCAGCGGACGCCGCGAATGGACCCGGCAGCGATGCCAAATCGCGTCTCGCCTGCGTCCCGGAAGATACGAGGTCGTGCCGGCGCCGAGGTGCGCCCCCATCGGGCCCCACCGCATGCGTCACCCGGACCGCTCACGTCCTCAACGCACGAACCCCAGGTGCACCGGACCGGACTGATGCGGCGGCTCGGCCCCCCTGCACCACCTGCTCCACATGAACGCGCGGCTCAGCGCACGGCTCACGCGGACTCAGGGCATGACGTCGGGCCGATGATGCGGCCATGCACGCCGCCACGCCTCACCATCAACTCCACCTGAACCCCACCCCCTGGAGCGCCCCACGGCATGCGGGGGGACATCGACACGGTGACAGCACCCGCGACGCGCACCACGCGCTGCGTGGAGCGGCCACCGCATTGAACGCTGCGGACAAGGAGGACACAGACACCTCGGTTCGGCGGACCTGGATGGAGCGGAACACGAAGCAGAGCCGGCATGGGCCACGGGTCTCCAGGCACCTGTGCACCGGCTGACCCGGACGGCAGTCGCCGCGACGCGTGCGGATGCTCACCTGAAGCGCGAGCATCAAGCCGGCCCACGCCACTGGTGGGCCGATGGGGACGCGCATGCGGAGCATCGGTCCACCGCGAAGCTCGCCACGTGTTCCACGTGGAACTGGCGCTGAGTGCTGGATGAGCGCAGGCCACACCTTCATGGCCGCGCCTGATGAGCGCATGGCGGAGCACGCGCCGGTCCATGCGGCGTGAGCGCACCGCGCGGCATGAACGCGGAGCAGGAGCCAGCGGCCGCTCCAGCTGCGAGTTCGCGACTGCGCCCCACCCCACCACGCTCCACGAGGCGCAACTCCTGAACGGCCCGCGGCTGAGAGGTCCCCTCCACCTCGTCGAACTGCACGCGTCAGCGCGCGCATCACCTCATCAGGCGCACGCGCTCACGCTGAGCGGTTCGCTGGCGCGGAGCGATGCGATGCACGGACAGCCTCCACCTGCATCGCTGGCCCCACGAAGTACGCAGGCGCGCGGCGTCGCCAGCCACCGCGATGTGACTCCTCGGGCGACGTCTCTTCCTTCCAGGTGAATCGCTGGCCCCGCGAAGTACGCAGGCACGCGGCGTCGCCAGCCACCGCGATGTGACACCTCGGGCGACGTCTCTTCCTTCCATGTGAATCACTGCCCCCGCGAAGCGCGCATGCGTCGCGGCGTCGCCAGCCACCGCGAAGAGCCCCCAAGCGCACTGCTTCGTTCCACGTGGAACAGGCATCCGCGAGCTCGCGGGCACGCCACGACGGCCATCCTTGGTGGGGAGGAGTCCGCGTTCCACGTGGGACTGGCGCTGCGCCGCGAACACGCACTGGCGTGGGCACCGTGCTCACGTTCCACGTGGAACGCGCGATGAGGCGCGGGCATGAACAAGGACCCACTCAACCACCGCGACGACATGCCCACCTGACGCATGGACCGGCGCGAAGCGACGCACGCGCGAGCGCTCAATCACCATGCGCCCCGTGCTCACGCTCCCCGCATGTTCCACGTGGAACCGAGCACCCGCATGGGCACGCTGGATGCGAGCAAGGCAGCAGGTCGCTCACCGTTCCCGCGTTCCACGTGGAACACGCCAGGCGCCGCGCGCGCGAGGAAGCCGGGCTCCGCGAGCATCGATGGCGCCTCCCTGTTCCACGTGGAACAAGAAGCACAGGACCAGCGCCGCGCATGAGCACCATGCACTCCCGCACCGGCGACTGCGCCTCCCTGTTCCACGTGGAACGCAGAACAAGCGTCATGCATGAGCACCATGCGTTCCGGCGACCGCGCCTCCCTGTTCCACGTGGAACGCGAATCGAGCGCCACGCATGACCACCGAGCGTTCACGCACCGGCGACCGCGTCGCCATGCTCCACATGGAACGGGCAGCGAACGCCCGGGCATGGGGAAGCGACTGCGCTCACCGCGGTCAGCCGCGCATGAGCTTCATGTTCCACGTGGAACGTCCAACGGGTGCGGCTCGGGGACCTTCGATGTGCTTCTTCATCCCGACGTCCGCCCGCCCACCGCCGCATGACTTCTCGCTGTTCCACGTGGAACGACCGAACAACCGCGCGGCGCGCCCCCCCGCAGCACCACCTGCGCGCCTCCCGCTTCGCTTGAACGGCGGCGCCCATCGCTGATGTGACAGCCGCCTCCGTTCGCCAGGACGCGCGTTCGGGGCTCCACCCCGCTCGGCATCAAGCCGGTGAGCTCGCCGCGCAGGGCACTCACGCCCGCTCATCACGACCGCGCGTTCACACCTTCCTGCGCCACCGGGAACGTCTGAGGGACTCGCTCGACGGCACGCCATGCCGGTTCGAACCAACCCCGTGCTCAGGCCTCCGCCATGTTCCACGTGGAACGGTGAAGTGCCTCGCGCGTGGGCACGTCTCGTCGGCTCACCAGCCCGATGCGTTCGCTTCCTGCTGCTTCAGCACGAAAGGTGTCGCGCCGGCATGAGCACGCTGCGGCCGTTCGTCGCGGCCGTCCAAGCGTCTTCCTGTTCCACGTGGAACCGCGGAGCGCATCGCGCGGGGCGTATCCGCCCAGCATGACCATGCGCTCACAGCTTCGTGCCCCGCCGAGAAAGGTGGAGGGCCAGACATGAACACGCTGCGGCCGCTCATCACGGTCGCCCAAGCCTCCGCCAGTTCCACGTGGAACCGTGGAGCGAATTGGCTGGGCGCGTCCGCCCATCACGAGCGCGGGTCCGTACCTTCATGCTCCGCCGAGAAGGGTGGAGGGCCGGGCAGGCGCATGATGAAGCCCTCCGCGCTTCTTCCTGTTCCACGTGGAACCGTGGAGCGCATCACGCCGGACGGGTCCAGCCGAACACGGCCACGGGCTCGCACCTTCATGCTGCACACAGCGGAAGCCGAAGCACCGGCATGAGCACGCCGCTGCCGCTCATCGCGAACGCCTGCGCTCCTTCCCATGCCACGTGGAGCCGTGATGCCCATCGCGCACGTCGCCCCGTGCATCACGCCACGCGCTCACCTCGCCCTGCCCCACCGTGAGCGGCGACAGGACGGGCATTGGCGCGCCGCAGCCGTTCATCGCAGCCGACTGCACTGCTCCCTGTTTCACGTGGAACGGCAGGCGCACCGCATCCGTCACCGCGACCACGCGCTCGCTCTTCCTGCTCCAACGGGCCCTTCGGTGGCGCCACGCACAAGCAAGCCAGGCTGCGTAACGCAATCGGCTCCGCACCTCGTGTTCCGGTTCCACGCCGAACAACCACCCCGCCCAGCACGCGGCCCGATGACGTCCGGGCGCCAGCGTGAAGCTCCACGCGGAACGAGCGCCAGGCAGAGGACGGAGTCAGCCGCCGCCGTTCGCCATGACGACCCGCGCGCCCCCTCTTCCCGGTCCCCTGTGCAACCCGCATCGGGTGAGCACGCGAACATCGGATGCCCAGCACCCGCGAAGCATGCGCCCGTCCACGTGGACCTCGAGGTGCGCGCGGAGCGTCCGCGCCAGCACCATCCAATCTTCGTGATGGCGTGGACCCGAGGTGTCCGCTCCAAGTCCAACGCGGACGAACCTCGAGCAACGCCACCCGCCGGTCCTGCTCTTCGGCGCATGTGTCGCGCATCCCACTCCACGTGGAACGCGACCGGGTTCAGTCGCGGGGACGCACGCCATCCATCACATGCCGTGCTGACGCGCGATTCGCCTCGGGCATCGAATCGAGCCCAGGGCGCATCCCGTTAGCGCACGGGTCTGGCTCCGCGCGCATCCATCGCGAAGCCCCGCGCAACGCCCGCCCCCATCAACGCGTGGCTCGTCCGGAACTGGCTCGCGCCCACTCAGGAGGACTCGACTGCGTTCACGTCTCGACCCGCGGAGCGCTTCCATGTCGACGCCGGCGCGGCCCCGTTCCGCATGAAGCACGAACCGGAGGAGCGCCCCTGCAAGGACGGGTGCGCTCCTCACTCATCCCTCCCGGATGAATCGCCGCCGCACGAAGAACGCGAACGGCCCACGCACGATGGGCTCGCAACCGCGGGTGGATGAAACGGCGGCGAGGATGCACTTCGCCGCCAACGACACCGAGCCTGAACCGGCGCAGCCCAAGGGACCTTGTCGTGAGGCTCCTTCGTTCAGCGCGCAGGCTGTCCTCAGCATCCAGGACACACGGCTGCAGCACTTCGGATGGCAATGTGGCCGCAGCCAACAGCACAGGCGCGACGCCTGGAGTCACCCCGCTCGTCACACGGAAGTCGGCCTGGTGCTGCCCCGGTTGTCCGGTCATCGCCTTCGCTCAAGCTCCCGGGTGGAGAGACGGAGCGACGCGAATTCGCGCTCGGAACACGGGCGCGCGCGGACGGATGTACCATCGCGCGAGACAGCAGCTCAGCCAGGCCGAGGAGCCTGCTTCCGGGCACCCCTGAGCGAGGAGTCCTTACCCTGCAACCAGGAGAGCCGCTTCATGGCACGGCTGTCGTCCGGCCCCGTGCATCCAACAACACGAGCGTCGTCATGCCTGCTCGATGAGGAGCAAGGCGACCGTGCCAGCGTTCCGTCTACGACCCACGCGGCGACAGCATCGCTCGGCGGAACGGGACGCGGTCGCGCTGGAGCACCATCCAACCGCTCGTCACCTTGGACGGAGTGAGCCCGCAGCACAGGTGGGTGGGATGGCCGCTGCCTACTGCGCCCGTAGCTCGCGGCGGCGGAAGACGGAGATTTCCGTCGGAGCGTCCTTCACCCAATCGTAGTCCGGCGACTGGCGAAGCAGCTCCAAGAGCTGCCTGTCGCCAATCTTCCAGCCGCCTGCCTGCGCGAACGAGCACTCCTGCCGCACATAGCAGTGGTTCACATTGACGAAGATGAGCTTGGGACGCCGGGCCAGGACATATTCCGGGTCCATCTTCACGTCGATTCCGCGCTGAGGCGACGGCAGGTGCGCGATGTGCGTGTCGTTGAGCCCGAGCATGTCGAGGGTGGGACGCCCCGTCGCGTAAGGCACGCGCCCCGCCCAGGGGACAGCGATGACATCCGTCGGCAGCGTGTGTTCGAGGATCCACGCTGGCAGGACGCCATGCGGTTCGTCGGTGAGCTGAGCCAGCTTGGTCCGGAGCAGTCCCTGTTGGGATTCGTCCCCGGTCGGGAGCGTTCCCTTGAGCAGCTGCAGCCCATCCTCCGCCCAGGCCATGGCGATCAACGTGACGACACCGACTGCACACGCGCGCGGCGAGAGCTTCGTCCAATGGCGGCTCGCGCCTGCCACCAACATCACCGTCGCCATCCAGAGCAACGGGAGGACAGGAAGCACCAGTCGCACCGAGGGAAAGGCCGAGCGGTCATCGCCTCCCACCCACATGATGTAGAGCAGATAGACGAGGCACGCCCCGCCAAGACGGAGCGCCAGCTGCTGGGTCCGCCTGATGGAGGGGTCCTCCTCTCGCGTCGGCGTTGCCACCCAGGCGAGTGCGCCCAGGGCGAAGGGCACGGCGAGGTACGGTGCCCACGCGAGCGCGAGATAGTAGATGCCCAGTGGCAGGTTCAGGAGGCGGTTGCCGGAGTGCTTCGCGTAGTACGTGTTCGGGAAGAGCCACCCGTAATGCTGAAGGCGCCACAAGAAGTACGTGAGCCAGATTGCGAGGAAGGGCGCAACGAAGAGCAAGAGCCCTCGACGTGAGAGCCCTCCTTCTTGCGGGCTCCGTCGAAGAGAGAGCCCCGATGCGGCGATGAGGCCAAAGAGCAATACCCCTTCAGGCCGGGTGATGGCAGCGAGGCCGAAGAGCGCAGAGGAGGCCATCAGCCATCGGGGCCGCGGGTTGCCAGCGAACTCACGCAGCGCGAGCCCCGTGCCCGCGAACGCGAGGGCCGTGAAGAACACGGTCTCCATTCCTGTCTGCGTGTAGTAGGCGAGGGGCGTGCACAACGCGACGAGGGTCGCGAGGGCAGCCCGCCACGGCCGCTCCAGGACAGGGTGAGCGCCACCAAGCGTCAGCAGGATGATGGCGCAGGCAGCCCCGCTGGCGAGCAGCTTCGAAGCCACGAGCGGGGACCCACCGAGCGCGATGGCGATGGCATTGAGGATGACCCACAAGAAGGACGTGTAGCCTTCCACCGGCGGCTCACCGACATTCCAGGCCAATCCATGCCCGCTCGCGAGATGCTTGGCATAGCGGTAGGTAATGAAGGAGTCGTCCAGGCCGCCGCCCGTGAGAAGCAGGCAGGCGAAAAGGAAGAGCGCCATCAGCGCCACTCCCAGGAGCACCGTACTGCCCCAGGAGGGGCGGTGCTCCGAGGAGGAACCGGGCACACGTCGAGAGTCGAGCCGCACGCAGTTGAATCCAGTCTGGATATGAGAAGAGCGCTGGGCGCCTGCTCTACCAAGTGTACCACGCCAGATCACGGCCAGGCGCTTCGGGCCGGAGCCCCTCACCCGGGCACTTGATGGCAAGCGGACGTCCCCAATCGCTTCCTCGAAGGCGCTTGGAGTGCAGGCGAGCGCTTCTAGAAATTCCCTCTCGTGCTCCACCTGCTCGGCGGCGCCCGCAGACGGTGGAGCTATCGCCGCTCGAGGCCCGCGTCACGCAGTGGGGGTGGCATGGCACGCCCGAGCTGCCACCATGAGGCGTAGGTAGACACAGCGCCGATTCCGACGTCGACCGTCAACCCGTCCCGGATGGCGGACGCCAACCCTGTGAGTCGGCAATCGGCGGTGAGGCTTCTGGTGGATGCCCTGGCGCCAGCATCTCCCTGGGGGCGGTGAGTACCGTCGGGGCGAGGGCCAGCGAGACCGTGAAGCCCGCGGTCGACGAAGCCTGGGCCAAGGTGGCTCAGGTTTGGGTGAAGCACGTCGACGGCGCCAGCTGACTCGCGGTCGGACTGACGCGTACGTTGTGGACCATCGTCACGCCGGTGGCCAGTGCCACCAAGATTCTGGTGAACGGCAGGGCGGAGACTCGCTCGTGCCGCTGTTCAGCCAGAAGCTCGGCATCGTCTTGAGCGACCGGGCGACCACGCTGAACCACTGAGCCAAGGAAGAGCGGCAGGTGCGCGGCACCCCTCGAGGAAGGCTGTCTCCCGCACGGAGCGCGATGGACTGGCCGGAGCGCTGAGGCGCGAGCTGCACGACGATTTCGGCATCACCCTCGCCTACGCATTGGCGAACATCGTCGCCTGCGCTCGGCGCCGGAGAGCGGCAGCCGGCAGGCCCGGAAGGACTCACGGGCCGCGGCGCGCCGCGCTCCCCTCCCCTACTCCTTCGCGAACACCGCCACCTGGCGCTCGGCACCGGAGAACGGCAGCCGGTACGCTCGCGCGGACATGACGCGCAGTTGCCGCTCCGCAGCGCGCGCCGCCAGCTCCGCGTCCGTCTGCGCCTTGCCGAGCATCGCCACCACGCGGCCACCGGGTTCCACATACGCGGGCGCGAGCGCGAGCCAGTCCGGCAGGTCCATGAAGGCGCGCGCGATCAGCACCTCCGCGCGCGGAATCCCTTCCGTCTCCGGCTTGCCCTCCGCGCGCGCGTGCAGCCCGCGCACCCCCTGAAGCCCGAGGCTCGCCGCCGCGGCCTTGATGAACGCGACCTTCTTGCCCACCGTGTCCACCAGCGTGACGCCCAGCGCGGGCAGCGCCAGCTTCAACGGCAGCCCCGGGAAGCCCGCGCCCGCGCCCAAGTCCAGCAGCGTCGCCGCGCCTGTCACCTCCGGCAGCACCGCGAGCGAATCCAGGAAGTGCTTCTCCAGCACCTCCTCCGGCGCCGTAATCGCCGTGAGGTTCACCTTCGCGTTCCACTTGAGCAGCTCGGCCATCAACCGCTGGAGCCGGGGCCCCACGTCCTCCGCCACCGTCACGCCCAGTGCCCGGCAACCCGCCGCGAACTGATCCTCGAACCGCGCGTTATCCACAAGCCCTCCACGTCAAACCTGTCCGCAAACCACTGGAATCATTCAGGAGACGGCAATCCCCAGAGTTTCCCACACGTTGTCCACAGCCCCTTATTTGATCAGTTCTCGGACTGCGAGCAGACTTCCCGCGCCCCCGCGCCGCGCTTGAGCGCCACCAGAAGCAGCGACACGGCGGCGGGCGTCAGCCCCGGAATGCGGCGCGCCTGCCCCACCGTCCCGGGACGGTGCGCGGTGAGCTTCTCCACCGCCTCCGCGCTCAGCCCTCGCACCTCGTTGAAGCGGTAGCCCTCCGGAATCCGCCACCGGTCCGTGGACTCGGCCTCGCGCGCCGCCGCCCGAGCGGCCTGGGCGATGTAGCCCTCGTACTTCACCTCGACCTCCACCTCCTCGGCGACGTCGGGGGAAAGCCGCGGCCATGCCTCGCGGCCCTCGCCGAGCTGCGCGTACGTCATCTCCGGACGACGCAGCTTCACCGCCAGCCCGGTGCGCTTCAGCCGCGCCACCTCCTCCGTCACCGCGCGGCCGCGCGCCTCGGCCCGCTCCAGCGCCTCGCGAGGCAGCAGCCCCACCCGGTGCCCGTGCCGCGCCAGCCGCAGGTCCGCGTTGCCCTCGCGCAGCTTGAGCCGGTGCTCGGAGCGGCTGGTGAACATGCGGAACGGCTCGTCCACGCCCTTCGTCACCAGGTCGTCCACCAGCACCGCGCCGTGCGCCTCGTCGCGGCCGAGCAGGAGCGGCGGCTCGCCCTTCACCTGGAGCGCCGCGTTGATGCCGGCCCACAGGCCCTGGAAGGCGGCCTCCTCGTAGCCCGAGGTGCCGTTGAGCTGCCCCGCGAAGTACAGGCCGGCAATCGCCTTCGTCTCCAGCGTGGCCTTGAGCTGCGTGGGCGGCGCGTAGTCGTACTCCACCGCGTAGCCGAAGCGGACCACCTCCACCTGCTCCAGGCCCGGGATGGTGCGCAGGAAGGTGAGCTGCACGTCCGCCGGGAGGCTGGTGGACAGGCCCGCCGGGTACACCAGCGGCGAGGTGGGCCCCTCGGGCTCCAGGAACACCTGGTGCTTCTCGCGCGAGGCGAAGCGCACCACCTTGTCCTCCAGCGACGGGCAGTAGCGCGGCCCCCGGCCGACGATGTCCCCCTGGAACAATGGCGAGCGGTGCAGGTTCTCGCGCAGCACCGCGTGCGTGCGCGGCGTCGTCTCCGTGAGCGCGCACGTCACCGCGGGCTGACGCGGGAACGGCATGCCGCCCTCCCCTTCCACCCGCGTGCGCCAGGAGAAGGGCCGCACCCGCGTGTCCCCCGGCTGCGGCTCCAGCGCGTCCCAGTCGATGCTCGCCCGCGCCAGCCGCGCCGGCGTGCCCGTCTTGAAGCGGCCCAGCGTGAAGCCCAGCGCGCGCAGCGAATCGGACAGGCCGCGCGCCGCCTCGTCACCCAGGCGGCCGCCCACCTCCTTCTGCTCGCCCACGTGCATCAGCGCCTGGAGGAAGGTGCCCGTGGTGAGCAGCACCGCGGAGGCCGCCACCTGCGTGCCGTCCTTCAGCACCACGCCCTCCACCCGGCCTCCACCGGCCACCAGCGCGGCGACCTCGCCCTCGCGCACCGTGAGGTTCGGCTGGGAGAAGAGCACCTCCTGCATGCCCACCGCGTAGGCGTCGCGGTCACAGAGCAAGCGCGAGGCCTGCACCGCCGGCCCCTTGGAGGCATTCAGCGTCTTGAAGTGCGTGCCCGCCTTGTCGGCCGCGCGCCCCATCTCTCCGCCGAGCGCATCCAGCTCGCGCACCAGGTGGCCCTTGGCCGTGCCACCCACCGCGGGATTGCAGCTCATCACCGCCGAGCGCTCGCGCTTCAGCGTCAGGCCCAACGTGGCCAATCCCATCCGCGCGCAGGCGAGCGCCGCCTCGCAGCCCGCATGGCCCAGCCCCACCACGATGACGTCGTACCGGAGTCCCATGTCTCACGAAGGTCGCGGGCGGCGCGGGGAGGCTGACCTGCCCGCGCCGCCGATTCGCGCCTTCGTATGACTTCCGCCCGGGCCCTTGGCAAGCAAAGGCCCCCGAGGGCAGGCACCCGACACAGCGGGCGCCCTCCCCCTTCGAGAATTTACGGAGCGCGCGAGGCAGGCAGTGGGAGGGGTTAGGCGCTGTCTGCCTCGCGCGCACCGGCCACCCTCCAGGAGCTCGGCCAGGCAATCGAGCCTGACCTCGCCCTCCGGCCTGGGCGGCAAGAAACAGTCATGTCGTGGGACGAGAAGAGCGGTGCCGCCCGCCCCCCCGGGTTGGCGGCACCTCTCCCGCTCAGCGGACCCGAAGGCCCGCCCCACGCTGGCGCGGCCCCAGCCCCCATGGCCGGACACCGCGCTTTTCCCCCGCGCGCGACGTGCTTCCGCCGCGCGCGGGGGAATGGGATGTCGCGTCCACGAGCGGGTGGAACTGCTCCCGTGCGGTGAGGGCACAGCGGGAACATCGAGCTCGGGCCACCAGGGCCCGACACCCTCGTGTGCGCGACGGGAAAAGGAATAACCCGGGGGTCTGACATGCCGGAAAGCGTGGACGGAGCCGGCGTGCTGGCGCCGCCTACAGTCCTGGCGTTCCCTTCCAGCACTCGTGCTTCTGGCGTCGCCACACATCCTGCTGTGCGGCGGCGTGGCGCCGGTTATTCGCCCGGGCTCGGCCCTCGGCCCAGGGAGTCCATGACCACGCCTTCGAACACCCCCACCACGCGGGGCACGCTCGGCCTCGAGCTGCTGCTGGGAACACTGACCGCGTTCGCACCGCTCTCCATCGACATGTACCTGCCGGCGCTGCCGCGCATCGCGGAGGACCTCCAGTCCACCGCGCCGGCCATCCAGCTCACGCTCGCGTCGTGCTTCGCCGGGCTGGCGCTGGGCCAGCTCCTCACCGGCCCGCTCATCGACCGCTTCGGCCGCACGCGCCCTCTCTATGCGGGGCTGGTGCTGTACGTGCTGGGCTCGCTCGGCTGCGCGCTGGCGCCCACCGCGACCGCGCTGGTGGGCATGCGCTTCGCGCAGGCGCTCGGTGGCTCGGTCGCCCTGGTGGTGCCCCGAGCGGTGGTGCGGGACTTGTGGTCGGGCGCGAACGCGGCGCGGACCATGTCGAGGCTGATGCTGGTGATGGGCGTGGCGCCCATCCTCGCGCCGCTGCTGGGCGGCTTCGTGCTCCAGCATGCGGGGTGGCGGGCCATCTTCCTGGCGCTGGCGGCGGTGGGCGCGGTGGCGCTGGCCTTCGTGCTGAAGACGCTGCCAGAGACGGCGCCGCCGCACTCGGGCTCGCAGTCGGTGCTGTCGCGCATGGGCGTGCTGCTGAAGGACCCGGACTTCGTGGGCCCGGCGCTGGCGGGTGGCTTCGCGCAGGCCGGCATGTTCGCGTACATCGCGGGCTCGCCCTTCGTCTTCATCTCGCTGTACGGCGTCCCGGAGGAGAACTTCGGTTGGTTCTTCGGCGTCAATGCCATGGGCTTGATTGCCGTGGCGCAGCTCAACCGCAAGCTGGTGACGCACCTGCCGCTGCACCGGCTGCTGCGTCTGGCCTTGAGCCTGTGTGTGATTGCGGCCGTGGGCGTGCTGGCCGTGGCGTGGACGGGCTTCATGGGGCTGTGGGGCATCGCCGCCGCGCTGTTCCTCTTCGTGTCCGCCATGGGCCTGGTGGGCCCCAACGCGACGGCCATCGCGCTGGAGCGGCACGCCGCGCGCGCGGGCATCGCCTCCGCGGTGCTGGGCGCGCTCCAGTTCACCGCGGCGGCCGGCGCGTCGTGGGCCGTGAGCACGTTCAGCAACGGCACCGCGATGCCCATGGCCGGCGTCATGGCCGCGATGGCCGTGCTCGCGTGGCTCGCCGCCTTCTTCGGGCTCCGGGTGCGCACGCGCCAGCAGGAGGCAGGGGAGGTGAGCGGTGTGCAGCCTGAGCAGGGCGCGGCGCGCACGGGGTGAGTCCGTTCCCAGAATCCGACACCGGCGTCGCGAGGGGAGGGCGCGCCAGGCACACGCGCCGGGAATCGTGCCAAGGTTCCCGGTGACATGACTTCCACCTCACAGACTGTCCAGGGCCCCGCGGGCCGGCTCGCTGTCACGGAGACGGGGAGCGGCGGCCTTCCCGTCGTCTTCGTCAACAGCAACGCGGGCCGGCGCGCGCAGTGGGCCGCGCAGCAGGCGCACCTGAAGCAGCGCTCCGTGTCCTTCGACCTGCGTGGAATGGGGGACTCGGAGCTCGACGCGAAGGGACGCTACGGCTCCACGGACATGGCCGAGGACGTCCACGCCGTGGCCACGGCCCTGGGCCTGGAGCGCTTCGTCCTGGTGGGCCACAGCTTCGGCGGTGACGTCGCTGCGGAGTACGCCCGCCGCTGGCCCGAACGGCTCGCAGGGCTCGTCATCGTGGACGCCGGAGGGACCATGCCGCCGCTTCCTCCCGAGCAACTCCAGGCCTTCCACGAAGGCACCCGGCCCGAGTCCTACCGCGCGTACATGGACGCGTGGTTCACGCCCATCCTCCAGAACGCGAAGCCCCGCACGCGCGAAGCCGTGATGCGCTGGCTGCACGAGACGCCGCGCGAGGTGGTGGTCGGCGCGCTCATGAGCATGCTCGCGTTCAACTCGGACCGCGTGTTCGAGCGCTACAAGGGCCCATTCCACACGCTCGTCGTGGACGCCTTCATCCAGCCCAATGCCTACCATCTGCTCTACCCGGGAACGCCGCACACGGTGTTCTCGGGTGTCAGCCATTGGCTGATGATGGACGCGCCGGAGCGCTTCAACGCCGCGCTCGACGCGTTCCTCGCCACGCTGCCGCCGCGGTAGCCTTCCACGGAAGGCTCCAGAAACGAGAAGCCCCACGGCGCCGTGAGCGCACCGTGGGGCTTTCGTTCATCAAGACGCCGTGGACGAACTACCGCGTCACGGCGCCGCGGGGACCTTCGCGGCCCCCGAGGCCTTCTTCAGCGCGGTGGCGAAGTCACCCGCGCGCACCTGCGTCACCTTCGTCCAGTCGAGGTGCCGCGCCATCGCCTTGCGCACGTCCTCGGGCTTGAGCTGGGCCAGCTTCTGCTCGAACGCCGCGTCGAAGGCCAGGGTGCGGCCCAGGAACAGGTAGCTGGCGAGTTGCCGCGCCAGGCTGCCGTCCTGCGCCCGCGCCGACTGCCGGTACTCCAGCATGCCCGCGCGCGCCTTGTTCAGCTCCTCGGCCGAGTAGCCCTTCTGCACCGCGCGCGTCACCTCCTCGCGCATGGCCGTCTCCAGCCGGGCCGCGTTCTCCGGCGCGTAGATGGCGTAGGTCAAGAAGGTGCCCACCTCGTCCACGTCGCTCGCGTCCAGGCTGCTGGCCACGCCGTAGGACAGGCCGTCCTGCTGGCGGATGCGCGTGGCCAGCCGCGAGTTGAGGAAGCCGCCGCCCAGCACGAAGTTGCCCAGCGACAGCGCCGGCCAGTCCGCGTCGTCCCTGCGCAGCTTCAGCGCCTGGCCCGCCAGGTAGTACGCGTTCGCCTTGTCCGGCGTCTCCAGCGCGACGGAGGCCGGCTTCCCGCCCGAGAACACCTGCGGCACGCGCTGGTACGGCGCCGGGCTCTTCCAGCCGCCGAGCAGGCTTCCCATCAGCGGCACCACGTCCTTCGGCTCGAAGTCGCCCACCACGGCCAGCTCGCCGTGAGACGCGCCGTAGAAGGCCTGGTGGAAGGCGCGGGCCTGCTCCAGCGTGGTGTCCTTCACGCCGGCGATGCGCTCGTCCAGGGTGGCCACGTAGTAGGGGTGGCCCTTGGGGTAGTGGCCCGACACCGCCCGCCAGAAGGCGATGTTGCCCAGCGTCTGGGGCTCGCTGCGCTCGGACTCCAGCGACGCCAGCCGCTCCTGCTTGAGCATCGCGAATTCCTTCTCGTCGAAGGCCGGCTCGCGCAGCACCTCGGCTACCAGCTTGAGCACCTCCGGCAGGCTCTCGCGCGGGCACTCGATGGAGGCGGACGCGCCCGTGCTGCCGCCGTCCACGCCCACGCGCGCCTTCAGCTTGTCGAAGGCATCCTGGAGCTGCTGCCGCGTGCGCTTCTTCGTGCCGCGCATCAGCATGCGCCCGGCGTACTGCGCCGCGTCCGACTTGCCTTGCAGCGCGGCCTCCGTGCCCCAGCGCAGGGTGAGGGCCACGTTCACCATGTTGCCGCGCGTCTGCTTCGGCAGCAGCGCGTACTTCACGCCGCCCGGCAGCTCGCCGCGCTGCACGCGGGCCTCGATGTTGGCGGGCGACGGGTCGAAGGCCTCGCCCTGCGCCACCGCCTCGCGGCCCTTGTAGCCCTCCATCATCTTCGCCACGTCCACCGGCGGCGGCAGCTCCGCGCGGTCCGGCTTCGGGGTGGGGATGAAGGTGCCCAGCGTCCGGTTGGACGGCTTGAGGTAGGTGGCCGCCACGCGCGTCACGTCCTCGGGCGTCACCGCCTCGATGCGGTCGCGGTGCAGGAAGAGGAGGCGCCAGTCACCGGTGGCCTCCCACTCGGACAGGTTGATGGCGACGCGCTCGGAGTTGTTGATGACCAGGTCGATGTACTTGGACAGCGTGGCCTTCGCCCGGTCCACCTCCTCCGCGGTGAAGGGCGTGCGCGCCGCCTCTTCCACCGTCTTCAGCAGGGCCTCGCGGGCCGCGGCCACCGGCTGGTCCTCGCGCATCTCCGCGTTGAACACGATGACGCCCGGGTCGCGCAGCTGGAGGTTGGATGCGCCCACGCGCGCGGCCTTCTTCGTCTCCACCAGCGACTTGTAGAGCCGCCCGGAGGGGCTGTTGCCCATGGCCAGCGTCAGCACGTCGATGGCGGCGAAGTCCGGGTGCGCGCCTTCCGGCACGTGGTACACGCTGGTGAGCATCGCGGTGTCACCCACGCGGCGCAGCTGCACCTCGCGCTCGCCGTCCTGCGTGGGCTCGGCGGTGTACGTGGCGGGCAGGGGGATGTTGGGCTTCTTCAGCTTGCCGAAGGTGTCCTGAATCATCGACAGGGCCTTGGCCTCGTCGAAGCGGCCCGCCACCACGAGCATGGCGTTATCCGGCCGGTAGTACTTCTTGTAGAAGGCCTGCAGCCGGTCGATGGGCACGTTCTCCAAATCCGAGCGCGCGCCGATGGTGGCCTTGCCGTAGCTGTGCCAGATGTACGCGGCGCTCATGACGCGCTCGAAGAGGATGCCGCGCGGGTCGTTCTCGCCGGACTCGAACTCGTTGCGGACCACCGTCATCTCGCTGTCGAGGTCCTTCTTCGCGATGAAGCTGTTGACCATGCGGTCGGCTTCGAAGGCCAGGGCCCAGCGGAGGTTGGCGTCCGAGGCGGGGAGCGTCTCGTAGTAGTTGGTGCGGTCCAGCCAGGTGGTGCCGTTGGGCCGGGCGCCGCGCTCGGTGAGCGCCTGGGGCACGTTGCGCGTGGTGGGCGTGCCCTTGAACATCAGGTGCTCCAGCAGATGGGCCATGCCCGTCTCGCCGTAGCCTTCATGCTTGCTGCCCACGAAGTACGTCACGTTGACCGTCACCGTGGGCTTGGTGGGGTCGGGGAAGAGGAGCACCTTCAGCCCGTTGGGCAGGCGGTACTCGGTGATGCCCTCCACGCTCGTCACCGGGGTGAGCGCCCGGCCCTTCGCCTGGGTGACAGCGGCCTTGGCAGTGATGGCCTGCGCGGCCTTCGGAGCAGGGGAGGGAGCCTGGGCCCACACTGGAGTGCCGGCCACCATCATCAGGGCCGCCACCAGGGAGAGCGGGGTACGTCGCTTCATGCGGTCCTCGCGGGTCGTCTGGGAGTGCACCGGCTTCTAACCCGAGATGCCCTCCTGGCCATCCCGAACGGTGGCACTCCAGGCAACCTGGCGTCGCGCAAGCGACGGGCGTGGGACATGAGGTGCCGCGGACTCATGGCCCGTCACCGTCAGGGGTGCGCCTCTCCCTGCGACGCGCCCGCGCCCGGGAAGAAGGACTCGATGTCGCGCTGCGCCTCTGGCGGCAGGCGCAGGTCCCCGGCGCTGATGAAGCCATCCACCTGCTCCGCGCTGCGAGCGCCGACAATCGCCCCGGTGACGGCGGAGTGCTTCAGCACCCACGCGATGGCCACCTCCGCGGGTGAGCACCCCTGCTTGCGGCCAATCTCACGCAGCACCTCGACCAGGGCGAGGTTGCGCGACAGCTGGGGCTCCTGGAAGTCCGCGCTGCCGCGACGCCAGTCGTCCTGGGGGAAGCCCGCGATGCGCTCCCGCGTCATCTTCCCCGTCAGCAGGCCCGAGGCCATGGGGGAGTAGGCGATGACGCCAATCCCGTTGCGCTCGCAGAAGGGCAGGGTGTCCTGCTCGATGTCGCGGTGGATGAGCGAGTAGGGCGGCTGCAATGACGTCACCGGCGCAATCTCGTGCAGGCGCTTGAGCTGTATGGCGTTGAAGTTGGACACGCCAATCCACCGCACCTTGCCCTCGCGCTGGAGCGCCGCCAGGGTGGCCCAGCCCTCCTCGCACTCTGCCTGGGACGCGACCGGCCAGTGGATTTGATACAGGTCGAGGGTGTCCACCTTCAGCCGGCGCAGCGAGGCCTCACACTCGCGACGGACGGAGTCGGCCTTGAGCGAGCGGGTGATGCGCCCCTGCGCGTCCCAGACCATGCCGCACTTGGTGAAGACGTAGGGCCGCTGGGACACGCCCTCGAGCGCCCGGGCGACCAGCTCCTCCGAGTGCCCCAGCCCATAGACGGCCGCGGTATCAATCCAGCCGATGCCTTGCTCGATAGCCCGGCGGATGGCCTGGATGGACTGCGCGTCGTCCTGCGGTCCCCAGGCGAACTGCCAGCCGCCTCCGCCAATGGCCCAGGCTCCAAAGCCCAGCCGGGTGATGTCCATATCGGAATTGCCCAACCGCCGCGTCTGCATGCCTTCCTCCTGTCGTGCGAGCCCTGGGCCACCGCGGCCCCTCACGCACCGGCGATGGAGCCACGGGGCAGGTGCGCTGGGCCCGCTCCGGCCAGGCCCGGCGTTCCGGTGAAGCATGGTGACGCCCGGTGCCGGAGCAGCGATGCCCGCCACGCCCGCTCCTCTGCCTGGTAGGGGTGAGCCGGGGCCATTCCCGGCCCGGCAGGCCCCATGCACAGGGCCACGCCGGGAAAGCGCGGGGACGCGCAAGCATCGTCGCCAGCGCGCGTTAGTAGTAAGGACCGCTTGCCAGGGCCGTTCCCTGTCTCTCCCGGACACCAGGAGTCCCTTCGGATGAAACGATTCTTCATCGGCGCGCTGGCGTTCATCGGCGCGCTGTCTGTCCTCTTCATGGTGGGCCTCGTGGGCCTGATGCTGCTGGCGTCCGCGAGCAAGCCCGGTGTGCCGGCCAACATCGTGCTGGAGCTGGACCTCGAGAACCCCCTGCCGGAGCACACGGCGCCGAACTCGCTCGCGGGGGCCTTCGGCGAGGAGCCCACCACCGTGCGCGACGTGGTGGAGGCGCTGGAGAAGGCCGGGGACGACGCGCGCGTGAAGTCGCTGGTGGTCCGCGTGGGCCAGCCGGGGTCGCCCGCCGCCACGCAGGAGCTGCGCGACGCGGTGAAGGCCTTCCGCGCCAAGGGCAAGAAGGCGGTGGCCTACACGGACTCGTTCGGAGAGCTGGGCAACAGCACCCTCGGGTACTACCTGGCGTCCGCGTTCGACGAAATCTACATCCAGCCCTCGGGCGACCTGAACATCGCCGGACTCGCCCTCGAGGTGCCCTTCGCCCGCGACGCCTTCGCCAAGCTGGGCGTGACGCCGCGCTACAGCGCCCGCCACGAGTACAAGAACGCCGTCAACACCTTCACCGAGCAGGACTACACCGCGCCGCACCGCGAGGCCACCGAGCGCCTCACGAACAGCCTCTTCACCCAGGTGGTGCGCGGCATCGCCGAGGACCGCGGGCTGACGGAGGACGTGGTGCGCGGCCTCATCGACCGCTCGCCGCTGCTGGGCAGCGAGGCGGTGGACGCCAAGCTGGTGACGGGCCTGCGCTACCGGGACGAGGTGCTGGGCGAGCTGAAGCAGCAGGCCGGCGAGGGCGCCAGGCTCCTCTACGTGAACAAGTACCTGGAGCGCGCCGGCCGGCCCTACGTGGCCGGCGGTGACACCATCGCCCTGGTGTACGGCGTGGGCAACGTGATGCGCGGCAAGAGCGAGTCCAACCCGCTCTCCGGTGAGCAGTCCATGGGCGCGGAGAGCGTCGCCGCGGCGCTGCGCAAGGCCGCCGAGGACCCGCGCGTGAAGGCCATCGTCTTCCGCGTGGACAGCCCGGGCGGCAGCTACGTGGCCAGCGACACCATCCGCCGCGAGGTGCAGCGCGCGAAGGAGGCGGGCAAGCCCGTCATCGTGACCATGGGCAGCTATGCCGCGAGCGGCGGTTACTTCGTCTCCATGGAGGCGGACCGCATCGTCGCGCAGCCCGGCACGCTCACCGGCAGCATCGGCGTCTACGCGGGCAAGTTCGTGACGGCGGACTTCTGGGAGAAGCTGGGCGTGAACTTCGACACCGTGACGGCCGGGAAGAACGCCGCGATGTTCGGCTCGGACGCGGACTTCACGCCGGAGCAGCAGGCCCGCCTGGACGCGGTGCTGGACCGCATCTACCAGGACTTCACGACGCGCGCGGCGGCCGGGCGGAAGCTGCCGCTGGAGAAGCTCGAGCCCCTGGCCCGGGGCCGCGTGTGGACGGGCGAGGACGCCCTGGCCCACGGCCTGGTGGACGCGCTGGGCGGCTACGCGAAGGCGCTGGAGCTGGCGAAGGAGACCGCCAAGCTGCCGGCCGATGCCCGCGTCAACGTGGTGGTGTATCCGCGCAAGAAGCCCGCCGCCGAGGTCCTCTCCGAGCTGCTGGGCCAGACAGGCGACAACAGCGAGGACGACGCCGTGGGCGTGAGCGTGCTGTCGCCGTGGAACGCCCTCGCGGCGGGCACGCGGCAGGTGTTCGCCCTGGGCGCGAAGCTGGGCCTGCTCGAAAGCCAGCAGGGCGAGCTCTACGCCCCCATGCCCACGCCGAGCTGGTAGTCCACGCGTCCGTCCGGGACGCGGCTGCGTGGCACCTGGACGCATCAGGTGCCACGCGCCCCGTGCAGGAAGCCCGCGCCGCCTGGACTCACGGTAGAGGGGGCGGTGACAGGGCTTCCGGGGGAGCGAGCGGCCGCCCGAAGACGGAGTGGTAGCGAAGCTCCCGCGCGACGCAGCGCTGTCGGCGCGCGTCGAAGACGAGACACCGGTCCACCGGCCCCGCGTAGACGTGCAGTGAGATGGCGGGGCCTCGCGTGGCGGTGACGCGATGGATGGGCGCCCTGGGGCAGCGGAAGTCCACGTGGCCCAGGCCCACCGGTCCCATCACCACGGGCGCTCCGAGCCGCGCGGGCCCTGGCCCCAGGCCGCCGGATTCCAGGGGATAGTTCTCCAGCAGGAAGGCCCCGGCTTGGACGCTGAACCAGCACTCCTGCCCGTCATGGTCATGGATGGGGGACACGGCGCCCGTGTCCCAGCAGTTCAGCAGCACCTCCAGGCGCGCGTCCCGGTAGACGAGGTTTCGCGTGTAGCGGCCTCGCCGGAAGTGCAGGTAGGGCCGGAGGCTGGACGGCTCCAGCACCAGGCCCGCCAGCCCTTCCCCCACGTCCACCAGGCCCGGCACGCCGCCGGCCTTCTCCCGTAGGCGCTCCACCCACTCGCCAAGGCACATGGCGCTCATGCAAGTGAAGCTAGGCAAGGCTCCGACATGGTGCCGTCCAGCGTGTCTGATGGGGGACGCCGCACAGGGACGCAGCGCACTTGAGGACAGGGCAACCATCGACTACCCAACGCCCGCTCCTGCGGGGTGGGGGGCGGTCCTCGCCTTGCAAGTGGCGCGGCGACGGAAGCATCTGTCGCCTGTCGGGAAGCTCCCCGTCAGGTGGCGGCGTAAAGACACTGTGACTTTCCTGGACTCGGGCTGCCCCACGGGGCTGGCGGCCAGGGCGGAAGGCGTGAGGGGGACGACATGAGGAAGCGACTGGGGGACATCCTGCTGGAGCGGGGTGTGGTGGACGCGTTGCAGCTCCACTCGGCGCTGGCGTACCAGCGCAAGTGGGGCGTGCCGTTGGGGCAGGTGGTGGTGGATCAGCGCTTCAGCACCGCGCAGCAGGTCCTGGAGGCCCTGGCGTTCCAGGCGGGTATGGAGACGGTGGACCTGGAGTCCCAGCCGCCGGATGCGAGCCTCGCGTGGCTGATTCCAGAGCGGGTGGCCGAGGCGCACCGGGTGGTGCCGCTGAAGCTGGAAGGGCAGGGGGCTCGGGACTCGGTGCTGGTGGTGGCCATCGCCGCGCCCGCGAGCCTGGCCTCGCTGGACGCGGTGAAGAGCGTGTCCGGCAAGCCGCGCGTGGTGGCGAAGCTGGCCATGGATGCGTCCATCCAGCGCGCCATCGGCCGGATGTACCGGGGTGAGACGGGTGAGGCGCCGCCCCGGCGCCCTGGCATGGAGAGCTTCTCGCTGCCGGAGGCCGACGAGCGCATGCCCATGGTGCTCGGCGGCAGCATGGCCGAGCTGACGAACATGGATGCGCCGTTCGTGGACGACGGGCTGCCGCTGCTGTCCTCCCTGGACGACGTCGTCGTGCAGCCCCAAGCGGTGCCCGCGGAGATGCGGCGCCTGGTGCAGGCCATCCGCGCCATGCCCGAGCCGCAGGCCGCTGTCGCGCAGCCGTTGCCCCTGGATGCAGGGCGCTCCGAGCAGGTCGCGACGGAGCGCTTGCACCTGGCGCAGGCCTCGCGGCCCGGGTCCACGAAGGCGCCGTTCTCCGCGCGCGCCATGCAGCTCACAACCGGGACGAGGGCTCACGTCCCCACGGCGCTGCCCGTGCTCACGGCCGCGAAGCCGGTGCCCATGGCCCAGGTCCTGGTGTACGGCTGGGGCGCGGAGGCCACCGCGGGGCTGGTGCGGGTGCTGTCCGAGGCGGGCCTGCGGGCCCGGGTCGCCAGCACGGAGGAGCTGCTCGCGGCGAACGAGGCCCAGGTCGTGGTGGCGCCGCTGCCGTCGATGGAGGCACTGCCGCGTCAGGTCCACGCGCAGGTCCTGGTCGCGGGCAAGATGCCGGAACAGGACCTGCCTCGCGCCCAGGCGGTGGGGGCCCGCGGCTTCCTCGCCGCTCCGGTGGATCCGGATCTCCTCCTGCGCGCGGTGCGGCGGCTGGCGCGGCCCGCTGGCGACGCGGACCTCAGGCGCGCCAGCTGAAGCTCACGCGGCTCATCAGGGGACGAGGTTGCCCTTCAGCCTCGCCCCGGAGGCGCTCGGGCTCGCCCACGGGGCAACGCCCCTGGAGGCTTGGAGCAGTCCCCTGAGAGATGCCGCGCACGCGTGCCCCGCGCTCCGTGCATGGGCTACGTTTTGGCCCATGGGTCCGGTCGCTCCGCGCCAGCTTCCTCTCGCCGCCATGGAGGCGCGCCTCCGCTGGCTGCTCGGTGCGACCACCACCCTGACCGCATCACCCGCGTGGGCTCAAGGTGCCGAGAATGCCCTGGGCGCGTTGTTCTCCGGTGTCATCGCGCTCGGAGTCCTGTTCGTCGCGGTCGTCGTGGGAGTCGTGACGCTCGGCATCAACCACCTCAGGGCCCAGCGCCACGTCTCCATCGCCCTGGGCATCCTCGCGGGGCTGGCGCAGGCGTGCGTCGGAGGCGGGTTCCTCCTCGCCTTCGTCATCTCGTCCATCCAAAGCGTGTTCGCCAACGGGTCCGTCGCCTTTGGCGGCGCGAGCCTCCTGCTGCCCTTCGCCCTCGGCCTGCTGGTCCTCGGCCTCTATGTGGCCCGCGTTGCCTGGCGAGCGAGGGCCCCAGCGGCCCTTCCGCCCCACGCCCGCTAGCCCTGACACGGCCGGGCGCCTCCTGGCGGAGGCTCCGACCTGGCAGCCGATGCAGCGGCGCGCAGCACGGCGTCTCGCGCTCCCACCGCTGACACATCACCCCGACCTGCATGGTGTCACCAGCGCGGGTATGGACGACGCGCGGGACACAGGCGCTCAGCACTCGCGCCACGAGCGACGCAACGCCGCACCCTGATAGCGCCGCTCGAGCTCCTGGACCGTGGCGGCAGTGACCTCGCCCTCCAGGTCCGCCCCAACCCGAAGCCCTGGCCATCGGGCCCCGTGTCGGGCCTCGCGGGCGCCGTCGGCAGCCCCTGAGCGAACAAGCCATCGCGCCGCGCCGCTCTCTTCGTGTCGCTTGACACGTAAGCATCTCCTTACGCATTATGGATTCACGATGATGCACACCGAGCCAGGGGTGTTCGGAGCGATCAGCCATCCGGCGCGGCGCCGCATGCTCGACCTGCTGGTCGACGGCGACCGCCCGGTGAATTCGATCGCCGAGAACTTCGAGATGAGCCGTCCGGCGGTGTCTCAGCACCTGCGCGTGCTGCTCGATGCTGGCCTCGTCACCGAGCAACGGCACGGACGGGAGCGGAGGTACCGCCTCGTGCCGGAGCAACTGGCGCCGGTGCGCGACTGGATCGCCCACTACGAGCGGTTCTGGGACGACAACTTCGCCCGCCTGCGGCGGCACCTCGAAAAGAACAGCGAGCAATGACGACAAGGACCATCCGACGAGAGCTGAAGTTCCCCCAGTCGCCCACCGCCGTGTGGCGCGCGCTCGCGACGAGCGAGGCGCTCGCCGACTGGATGTACCCGAACGACTTCGAGCCGCGTGTCGGGCATCGCTTCACGTTCCGCGTGCCTCCGGACCCTCGGGCCAAGTTCGATGGGCTCGTCGTGCACTGCGAGGTGCTCCGGTGCACGCCTCCGTCCGAGCTCGAGTTCACGTGGGTCGTCGGCGATGGCTGGCTGGATACGCGCGTCAGCTACCGCCTCGAAGCCGATGGCGATGGGACGCGCGTCCTCTTCGAGCACTCCGGCTTCAAGGAGGACCAGGCGTTCCACGGCGCCGAGTACGGCTGGAAGATGATGCACGGAAAGCTCGCCAAGACGCTCAAGAAGGCGCTGGACGGCACCACATCTCCCTCTCCCATCAACGACAACCCGGCCCCCAAGGCCTGAACACCGAGCCCCCCTATGAACATCGTCTTCTGGATTCTTCAGGCTGTCCTCGCGCTGCTGTTCCTCGCAGGCGGCTCGTACAAGGCGTTCTCGTTTCAGCAGCTCGCGGGCCAGTTCAGCGAGATTCCCCTCGGGGGATGGCGAGCACTCGGCTTCCTCGAGATGGCCGGTGGCGTGCTGTTGATTGTCCCGGCGGCGTTCAAGTGGATGCCCGGTCTCACCGCGCACGCGGCCGCCGTGCTCACGCTCGAGACGTTCGCGCTCGCCGCGCTGTACGCCACGCATTCGACGAAGTTGACGCCCGAGAACCCGATGCTCTGGTCGATGGTGATGGGTGTTATGGTCGCCTTCGTGGCCTACGGCCGCTACGTGCTCAAGCCGGTGGTGGCGGTCGCCGCGTGACGGAGTGAAGGACGATGCCTGCGAAGTCGCCCACGAAGCCACGGAAGACCGCGATGAAGTCGGGGCGGTCTCGAAAAACCGCCAGCAGCGGCGCCCCGAGCGCCGCGAAGCCGAAGCTCCTGTCAGGCGGCAACCCTCAGATTCCGAAGGGCGAGGGCGACGCGCCGGTGCAGGCCTTCATCGAAGCGATGCCCGAGTGGAAGCGCGACATCGGCCGTCGCATCGACGACATCATCGTCCGCACCGTCCCGGGCGTGCGGAAGGCGGTGAAGTGGAACACGCCGTTCTTCGGCGCCGGCGAGGTGGGCTACTTCACCGCGTTCCACTGCTTCGACAAGTACGTCAAGGTGACGTTCTTCCGGGGCACGTCGCTCGAGCCGCTTCCCCCCGGCGCGTCCAAGATGAAGGACGTCCGCTACTACGACATCTACGAGGGGAAGTTCGACGAGGTGCAATTCGCCTCGTGGATCCGCCAGGCCGCCGCGCTCCCGGGCGTGGTCCCCTGACGGGGTGAATCACGGCACAGCCGCCAGCAGCGAGGGCTTCTCGGAGCCCTCGGGCAGCCACAGCGAGCCCAGCTCCAGCACCGAGGACGGGAAGGGGTCGGCGCGAACCAGCGCGTCGTCCTCGTAGCTCGCCGTCAGCAGCCAGCCCCGCTTGACGCGCTGATACACCTCCAGCGTGCGCACGGCGGGGTCCACCAGCCACACGTGCGACACGCCCGCGCGCGCATAGAGCGGCAGCTTGCGCGCGCGGTCCAGCGCGGCGGTGGAGGGCGTCAGCACCTCACAGACCCAGTCCGGCGCCAGCGTGAGGAAGGGGACGTCCGGTCCGAATGGCACGTCCACGCGCTCGCGGCGCCAGCCGGCCAGGTCCGGCACGAGCATGTCGTGGCCGAGGTGCAGCTCCGGCGCGCGCAGGAAGCACCAGCGGCCACTGCCACCGCGGCGCTTGTCGAGCTGCTCTCCCAGCTCCACGCCCAGCATGAAGGCCGCGCGCGTCTGCGCGGCGGTGGGACGAGGCGAGGCGACCAGCTCCTCGTCCAGAATCTCCCCCACCCAGCCCGAGGGCAGGGCCGAGAGCATCGAATGGTTCGCCAGGGGGATGGTGCCTTCAGTCACAGCGCCTCCGAGAATCACCGGTTGAGGCGGGCATTCTAGGGAGCCGTCTGACACGCCTTCCGCGCCGTGGCGCGCGTCACTTTCCGATGCAGAAGCGCTGGAAGATTGCGTCCAGCAGGGCCTCCGAAACGACGGTTCCGGACACTTCGCCGAGCGCCTCCAGCGCGAGCCCCACCTCGCCGGAGACGACCTCCAGGGTGGACACGCGCGAGGCCTGCTCCGCGCTCTTCAGCGCCTCCGCCGCGCGACGCAAGGCATCGGCGTGCCGCTCCGAGACGAGCGCCACCGCCGAGGGCGTGCCACCACCCCACAGCAACCCGAGCATGTCGGCGCGCAGCGCATCCACGCCTTCACCCGTGAGGCCACTCACGCGCCGGCGCGACAGGCCTCGCGCATCCGCCACGTCACACTTGCCATCCACCGTGAGCACCGGCGTGTCGCCCGCCTCGCGCAGCCACGCCTCGGCCTCCGCCTCGGTGCCTCCGGGCGGAAGCACGAGCACGGCCAGGTCCACGCCCGCGAGCAGCTCGCGCGTGCGAGCGATGCCCAGCGCCTCGATGCGGCCCGGCGCCTCTCGCAGCCCCGCGGTGTCGAACAGCGTCACCGCCAGCCCGTCCCACTCGGCGCGGGCCTCCAGCACGTCGCGCGTGGTGCCCGGCTCGTCATCCACCAGCGCGCGGGACTCGCCCACCAGCCGGTTGAACAACGTGGACTTGCCCGCGTTGACGGGACCGAACAGCGCCACGCGCGCGCCCCGGCGCACCAGCCGGCCACGGCCCGCCTCGGCGAGCAGCGCCTCCGCCTGGCCCCGCAGCGTGGCGACGCGCTCGGCCACGTCGGCGTCCGCGCCCTCCGCCTCGTCGGGGAAGCTGAGCACGCCCTCCATGTCCGCGTGCAGCGCGCGCAGGGGCGTCTCCAGCGCCTGGACCCGCGCGGAGAGGACACCGGACAGGCCCGCCGCGGCGGCGCGCACCGCGGCTTCCGAGTCCGCCGCCACCAGGTCCGCCACCGCCTCCGCGCGCGTGAGGTCCATGCGCCCGTTGAGGAAGGCCCGGCGGGTGAACTCCCCGGGCGCGGCGTGGCGCACCCGCGAATCCTCCAGCGCGCGCGCCAGGAGCAGCCGCAGCAGCCGCGGGCTGCCGTGGGCCTGCAGCTCCACCACGTCCTCGCCGGTGAAGGACTGCGGCGCGCGGAAGTAGAGGAACAGGCCCTCGTCGAGCGCGCGGCCCTCCGCGTCCACGAAGGCCGCGAGGTACGCGTGGCGCGGCGTGGGCTGCGCGGGCACGCCCGGGGCCAGCATGCGGCCCACGTCCAGGGCGTCCGGGCCGGACAGCCGGAGGATGCCCACGGCCCCCGCGGCGGGCGCGGTGGCCAGGGCGGCGATGGTGAAGGAAGACACGTCCACCTCGAACGGCGAGGGCCTCGCGTCAGCGGTTGCCCATGGGAGGCGTGGAGCCGCGGGCGGCCTTCTCCACGGCCTCGCGGTTCTCCTCGATGTACCGCTCCACCGCCTCGTCCTCGAGCTCCAGGTCTCGCAGGACGCCGGGGTAGACGAAACGGAACGCGGGAGACTCCTCGTCTCCTCGCAGACGGAAGCTCATCTTGAGCACCGCCGCGCCGTACAGCTTGTCCTTGAGAGCTTTCGCCTTGCCCATCCCTCGTCTCTCTTCGGAGCTCCGGCGCGCACGGTGCGCTCGGCGCTCACGCGTCGAAGTCGTCCTCGTCGTCGTCCGGCAGCAAGCTCCGCTTCGGCAGCGGTGCGGGCTTGTCCGGAGTGAATACCACGCGGCGGTTGCGGCCCTCGCCCTCCGCCGTCACCTTCACGCCCCCCACTCCTTCTACTGACGTGAGGACGCGCGCGCGGTCTTCAAGCTTCATCGCGGCGATCGCGTAGAAGCGGCCCAGGCCGGCCGACTTCTCCGCGAGCTGGCGGACCGCCGCCTTCAGCGCGGCGTCCTCGTCGACCGTCACCGAGCGCTCGTCCCCCTCCGCCTTCGCGGCGGGAGCGGCCTTGGCGGCCTGCGCCTGCGCGCCCTTCTGGCCCCCCTTCGCCGGAGCAGGGGCCGCGGGCTGGGCCGCCGCCCGGGGCGCCGCGGGAGCCGGAGCCGCCGCCTGCGCCGCGGGGGCCTGGGGCTCCCGGCGCTGCCGGGGCTCGGGGTGCACGCCCGCGCCCAGCATCACCCAGCGCCGCTCGGCGCCAGGGCGGTGCAGCATCTTGTTCAGCAGGAACTGGAGTGAGTCCACCACCTGGCTGCGCCGTCCCACCTCGACCCCGGGAGGCGGCGTGGGCTCGAAGTGGAGCGCCACGGACAGGCTGCCGTCGGCGGCATCCTTCATGTCGAGCCGGGCGGGGAAGCCCATCAGCCCGAGGATGTCACCGAGGAGCTTCTCCACACGGCCCCGGAACTCTCCGGACGAATCGCCGGAGGCCGGGGCGGACGGCGTCTGCTGGGGAACCTGCTCGCTCACTTGCGCCTGCCTCCCGCACCGGCCACCGCCGGCGTCCCACCGCCCGTCTGGGGCTTGTTCCGGTCCAGCCACTTCCGCAGGCCGTACTGCTGGGCGATGGAGAGGATGTTGTTCGTGAAGATGTAGAGCGACAGGCCGGCGGGGTACTGGAGCAGCGTCAGCGTGAAGATGATGGGCAGGAACCAGGTCATGATCTTGGCCTGGGTCGCATCCATCATCTGCGGCTGCATCTTCTGGGTGATGACCATGGACACGCCCAGCGCCAGCGGCAACAGGTACGTGGGGTCCTTGTAGGTCAGGTCCCGCCAGATGGGCCCGATGAAGGGCTCACCGTAGATGTCGAAGCTGTTGCGCAGCGCGGTGAACAGCGCAATCCACACCGGCATCTGGATGAGGAGGGGGAGACACCCGCCCAGCGGGTTCACCTTGGCCTCCTGGTACAGCTTCATGATTTCGAGGTTCTGCTGCTCGCGGTTGTCCGCGAACTTCTTGCGAATCTCCTCCATGCGCGGCTGGAGCTTCTTCACCTCTTCCATGCTGACCATGGAGCGGTAGGTGAGGGGCAGCAGCACCAGCTTCACCACGACGGTGAGCAGGATGATGGCCACGCCCCAGTTGCCGGTGAGGCCGTGGAAGAACTTCATCACCGCGAGGAGAATCTTGCAGATGACGGCCCAGATGCCGAAGTCCACCGTCTCCGCCAGCGGCGGGTGGAAGGTGGCCTCGCCCAGGCCGACGGACGCGCGCAGCGACGCGCCGGGCACCAGCGACAGCAGGTCCGTGTCCTTGGGGCCGAAGTAGCCGCCGAAGCGCAGCGTCACCGTCTCGCCGGGGGCGGCGTTGATGGGGAAGGACGCCGTCACCTTGCGCAGGGTGGGCGTGGCCTCGAAGTGGCACGCGCCGGCGCGAGGCCCCTCCAGCGGGTAGAGCGCGGAGAGGAAGTACTGCTGGTCGATGCCGAAGAACTGCACCTGCCCGCGGGTGTCCTCGGCCTCCGGGGTGTCATCGCCCGGGTTCATCGTGTGCAGCTCGTCACCCACCCAGCACGCGGAGCGGCTCAGGTTGCCCACGCCGCCGAAGAAGGACGGCGCGTGCTCGAAGTTGGGGTCGATGGCGCGGTTGTGGTGCACCTGCAGCTCGCCCATCTGCGGCTGGCCGGAGGTGTTGCGCACCTGGACGGTGTAGGACAGCTCGAAGCCGTCCTGGGGCCACTTCACCGTCTTCACGAGCTCCCACGGGCCGCTGCGGCCGGTGAAGGTGACGCCGTCGGCGTTGCCGGGCGCGCCCTCGTCCATCGTGTAGCGCAGGTCCGCGGGCACCGGGCTGGAGCCCGTGATGGATACGGCCAGCGGCAGCGGCTGGCCCGGGGTGGGGCGCGCCAGGTCCATCTGCGGCGCGGGGGGAATCTCCTTGCCGAACAGCTTCTGGAAGCCCTGGGTGACGGTGAGCTCCTGCTGCTCCCGCATCTTCGCGCCCTTGAGCACGGCGGCGGTGAGGCCGGCGCCCTCGGAGGAGAAGGCGTAGGTGGCCTCGTCCCGCTGCAGCTCCACCTTGCGCACCGGAGGCGGCGGGGCCTCCGCGGTGGTGGTACCCGTGCCCGTGCCACCCTCGGGAGGCGGCACGGCGGGCTGACCGGCGGTGCCCGCGTCGGGGCTGGCCGTGGCGACCACGCCCGCGTCGGGCGTCTCCGAGCCGGGCGGCGGCGGGGTAGGGGCGAAGAAGAAGGTGTAGACGGCAGTGGCCGCGAACGAGAGGGCCAGGGCCGCCAGCAGTCGCTTCTGCGAATCGTTCGACTGGGGCGAGAGCGGATCGTTCATAGACTCCCCCCTCCACGTGGGAGAGGGCGGCAATGGGTGGAACCCCTCGTCACGGCACCGGGTCGATACCGCCGGGGTGGAAGGGCTGGCAGCGAAGGAGCCGCCAGAGCGTGAGCCACGCCCCCTTGAGGCCGCCGTGCTTCTCCAGGGCCTCCATGGCGTAGGTGGAGCACGAAGGGTGGAACCGGCACACCCGAGGGAGCAGCGGTCCGAGGAACTTCCGGTAGAAACGGATGGGCAGCGAGATGACGAAGGCGAGCGGGCTCATCCGGGAGGCTCCTTCTTCGGCTTCGTCTCCGCTGCGCGAGGCAGCCGCTGCAGCTTCCGGGTGACACCGTCAAACGCCCGCGAGAGCACCGGGAAGGAAGCGTCCTTCGCGGACGAACGCGCCACCAGGACGACGTCCAAGCCCGCCGGCCATTGCGCACGGCGCTTGCGAAAAAGCTCTCGCAGGACGCGCCGCAGACGCGCGCGGACGACCGCGTTGCCCACTTTGCTCGACACGGTGAGGCCAACACGGGAGTACGGCCGGCCATTGCGCTTCACGAGGGCCAGGAGGCAGTCCGAAGGGACTTTCTGCCCGCCTTCCTGGACCTCGAGGAACTCGCGCCGCTGAAGCAGGCGCAGGGCCTTGGGGAAGCGCTGGTCTGCCGGGTGGGACGGGCCCGGCGTCGCACCCTCGGCCCTCACACGCGAACTCGCTTACTTCTTGGGGGCGGACACGACGAGCCGCTTGCGGCCCTTGGCGCGGCGGCGCTTGAGGACATCCCGGCCGCTCTTCGTGGCGTTCCGCTTGCGGAACCCGTGGGCGCGGTTGCGGCGGACCTTCGACGGCTGGTACGTGCGCTTGGACACGGCTCTACTCCTTGATGATGGCGGCGGCGCCTCCTACCGCTCCGGCGCGACCTGAACTGAGGAAAGGGGCGGGTCCGTACCCCCATTTCCAGGGTAAGTCAATGTTGGATCACCCTGCCCCACCCTGGAGCCCACACCCCAAGGGCCCGAAGGCCACCCTGGGGTAGGGCCATGAAGGTCCGGGTGATACTGCCGGTACCGACCAACGCCCAACCCGCGGCGGCGGGAGTTTAATCGCGGACAGCTCGGGCGTCTGTTTCCACGGCGCTTTTTCTCCGCGGCTGCCAGCTCGCTGGGGCACCGGCCATCCGGGCATGGGCCGAGGCGCTGGCTGTCGCGGCTTTGCGCCCATGCAAAAGACGTCTCCGGAGATGTGCATGGCTGCGAATGTGGCCGGTGGCTACAGCCCTGGCCATGAACTTCCACGGAAAGACGGTCCTCATCACCGGTGCCTCCATGGGCATTGGCGAAGCGTTCGCGCGGGAGCTGTCCCGCCGGGGTGCGATGCTCCTGCTGGTCGCGCGCAGCGAGGCGAAGCTCCAGGCCCTCGCGGCCGAGCTGGGCAACGCCCAGGTCTTCGCGTTCGACCTCGAGGACCCCACCGCTCCCAGGCGGCTCCACGACGCCGTCCTGGCTCGTGGCCTCGCGGTGGACGTGCTCATCAACAACGCGGGCTTCGGCCTCTATGGCGCCTTCGAATCGCTCCCGTTCGACGGGCAGCATGGGCAAGTGGCCCTCAACGTCTCCGCGCTCGTGGACCTGACCTACCTGTTCATCGACGGCATCTCCCGCCGCCAGGGCGGCGTCATCAACGTCGCCTCCGTCGCGGCCTACCTGCCCACGCCGTACATGGCCGTCTATGGCGCGACCAAGGCCTTCGTCCTCAGCTTCTCCGAGGCCCTGTGGGGCGAGTACCGGCCGCGCGGGGTGCGCGTGCTGTGCCTGAGCCCCGGCCAGACGGAGACGGCCTTCTTCGACCGCGCCGTCGGGCTGCAACAGCAGAAGCACAAGGCCCGGCCGGAGGATGTCGTGCGCCTGGGACTGGAGGCCTTCGCCAAGGGCCGCGCCTCCGTCGTTCACGGGCACACCAATCGCCTGCTCACCACCCTCTCCCAGCTCTTCCCTCGGGGGCTCATCGCCCGCATGGGCGCGCGGATGTTTGCGCCGCCGCGCACACCCGCGACACTGCACCCATGAGCTGGGACGACTACCGGCTGCTCCTCGAGTTGCGCCGGCATGGCAGCTTCCTCGCGGCGGGCGCGCGCCTGGGCCTCTCTGCGTCGACCGTCATGCGGCGCATCGGCAAGCTGGAGGAGGACCTGGGCCGCACGCTGGTCCACCGCACCGCGCGCGGCGTCTGGCTGGAGCCCGAGGCGGAGGAGCTCGCCCGGATGGCCGAGCAGTTCGAACACGCCCTGGCCGCCCGCGCCCGCGATGCCGCCGCGTCTCCCTTCGCGGGCACCGTGCGCGTCTCCGTGCCGGACGGCTTCGCGCCCTACATCGCCGAGGCCGCGGTTCGCGCGCGGCGGGCCCACCCCGAGATCTTCGTCGAGATCATCACCGAGCAGCGCTACGTCGACCTCTCCACCCGCGAGGCGGACATCGGCTTGAGGGCCGTGGCTCCGGCGAGCGCACGCAGCCGCCACGACGCCTCGCCCGTCCTCATCGAGAAGCCGCTCGGCGACGTCGTCTCCGGCCTCTTCGCCAGCCCCGAGTACCTCGCCCGGCACCTGCCCTCACGGCGCCTGGCCGACGCCGACTTCGCCGCGCACGACTTCATCGTCGATGAGTACGTCGGGCGCAGGCCCTGCATGGCGGACTGGCTGCTGAAACGCGGCGCGCATCGCTTTCCCCTGCGCTCCAACTCCGTCGCCGCGCGCATGCACGCCGCGCAGGCGGGGATGGGGCTCGTCATCGGCGCGCTCGGGGAGATGAACGAACAGCAGCACGGCCTCGTGCGCGTGCACCTCGAAACCCCCGGCCCCTCGCTCACCTTCTGCCTGGTGATGCACGAGGAGCTCCGCAAGGTGCCCCGGGTGCGCGCGGTGGCCAGCGCCATCACCGAGCTGTTCGACGCGTACCTGGAACGCCAGCGACGCGCCATGGACTGAGGGCCTGGAGGAACCCTGCTCCCACCAGCCGGGCCCGATGCCTGGAGCGTCGCGGATGCAAAGTCACCCGGCTTTGCAAAACGCACTGAAAGTCAACCCGGGATGATCCATCCCCCAGCGCTTGGGGTGGGGGAGGGGAGGATCCACAACCGTGCCCACCTGGCGCGTCCGTCGTGGATCCGCCGTGTCCGGAAAACCCCTTGAGCGGGCGGCGGTTTTGGCCGGTTGCTTGATCCACCTGGAACCGTCTGTTAGCACGGCCGGACGCCCGTCGGTCCCCAGCTTTTGCACGTTTGAGACACGCGTGAACGCCCTCGCCCAAGCCGCTACCCCCTTCCCAAGTGCTGGAATTATCTGGGCTCGGATGCTGGATGCCATCCGCCACGAGAAATTCGACTACGCACTGAGATGGCTCGAGCGCATGCGCCCGCTGGAGGTGCGTGAGGGCGCCCTGGTGATGGGCGTACCCGACCGCTTCTTCCGCGACTGGGTGGACGACCACTACCGGCCGCTGCTGGATGCGCAGCTCGCCCGGCTGGGTGAGGGACTGACCTCCATCGCGTACGAAGTGGTCGAGGGTCTGGAGCCCGACCCCCAGTTTCCACCCATACCCACAGTCAAGCCGAGCGCCTCCCGCCCGGCGCGCCTCAACGGGCGCTTCACCTTCGACACCTTCGTGGTGGCGGACAGCAACCAGCTCCCCGCCGCCGCCGCGCAGGCCGTGGCCGACAAGCCGGGCCACGCCTACAACCCGCTCTACATCTACGGCGGCACGGGCCTGGGGAAGACGCACCTGCTCCAGGCCGTGGGCAACCACATCTGGGAGCGGGACCCGTCCCAGCGCGTGGTGTTCCTCTCCAGTGAGCAGTTCACCAACGAGTACGTGGAGAGCGTCCGCGAGCACCGCATGGCGGACTTCCGCCGGAAGTTCCGCGAGGAGTGCGACGTGCTCCTCATCGACGACATCCAGTTCCTGGGCAAGCGCGAGGAGACGCAGAAGGAGTTCTTCTACACCTTCAACACGCTCTACGAGCTGAACAAGGCCATCGTCCTCACCAGCGACACGGTGCCCGCGGAGATTCCAGGCCTGGAGGACCGGCTGCGCAGCCGCTTCGCCATGGGCCTGATGACGGACATCCGCGAGCCCACCTACGAGACGCGGGTGGCCATCCTCCAGAAGAAGGCCGTGGCCGAGGGGCTGGACCTGCCGGACTCGGTGGCGCACTTCATCGCCAAGCACATCCAGAAGAACGTGCGCGAGCTGGAAGGCGCACTGGTGAAGCTGTCCGCCGTGCACAGCCTGACGCGCCAGCCGGTGACCGAGGAGTTCGCGTCGCAGGTGCTGCGCGACATCCTCCCGGCCCATCAGGCCGTGGACGTGGAGGCCATCCAGCGCGAGGTGGCCCGCTTCTACAAGGTGACGGTGGAGTCCCTGAAGGAGGACCGCCGGCACAAGGCCCTGGCCCACGCACGGCAGGTGGCCATGTACCTCAGCCGCAAGCTGACGAAGAGCTCCTTCCCGGAGATCGCCGCGCGCTTCAGCAAGGACCACTCCACCGTCATCTCCGCGGTGCGCAAGGTGGAGGGCCTCCGCATGACGGACGCCACCGTGCAGCGCGAGCTGGCGGAGCTGGAGCTGAAGCTCGGCAATCCCTGAAGCAGCCGCACGTCTGTCTCACACCGGACGGCTCGTCATGACGCGCGGAGACGTGGGTCTCCGTGGCCTGGCGTGAGCCCTGTTTCAACGGGAGTGCACAGCAGCCAGGATTGCTTCACGGGCGCGTATCGGAGGGAGTGAGTCCGCGTCTGAAGAGCCTGGTCCTGCTGCTCGCGGTGCTGGTCGGCGCCGCCGTGTGGCATGCGGGCACCTGGACGCGGCGGCCGGACGTTCCTCCGGCGGCGACCGGTGAGACCTGGGTCCCCGAGGACGGTGAGGCCCTCTCCCTCCCCGAGGACCTCCGCCAGGGTGTGAAGGGGCAGGAGCGAACGCTCGTCGTGGGGCATCGGCTCCGCTACACGTTCGACCTGGACGTCCGGACCAGCACCCAGCACGTAGATGGCACGCGCGAGCAGGCCCACACCGGCTGGAGCGGCCTGCTCGAGCTCACCTACCTGGGCGCCGAGGGTGAGCAGCACCTGTTCTCCGGGCTCGTGGTGCCCACCCGTGTGGACCTGGAGGGCGGTGAGCCGGCGCCTCCGCGTGACGACGTCCTGCGCGCCCTGCAGGCCATGTTCGAGCGGCCCATGTACGTGGCCCAGGAGTCGCGCGGCCGGGTGGTGGCGGTGCACTTCGACGCGGCGCAGGATGCGATGGCGCGGCGGCTCGTGCGCAGGCTGCTCGCGGCGACGCAGTTCGTGGCGGAGGACGGGACGCGCTGGAGCACCGAGGAATCGGACACGCGCGGCGACTTCGAGTCCGAGTACCGCGCGGGAGGCAGCGCGAACACCTACGTGAAGACGAAGCGCCGCTACCTGCGGGCCTCGTCGCCGGTGCTGCCCCGGCTGCAGGGGCATCTGGCCTTCACGCTCTTCACGGATGGGCACGTGAGGGAGGCGGTGGGCTCGGACGTGGTGGAGCTGGGGGGCGCAGACGCGAAGCGTCCCCGGGTTCGTGAGGAGACGCGGGTCGCGCTCATCAACGTCGGCGTGGATTATCAGCTCTCATCGCTGAGGCCGTTCCAGGCCGCGCGGGCGACGTTGCATCCGGAGCGGCTGCCAGCCAGTGCCGCACCGCGGGCGTCACATGAACGAGAGTCCGTGCGTGGCGAGACGCTGAAGGACCTGCTGCGGCGGATGGCGACGCGCAAGAACCGGGACGCGATTCACTCGCGACTGGCGGCGCTGTTCCACCAGGACGCGGGAGAAGTGAACCAGGCCGTGGAGCTGATACGCCGGGGCGCCACGGATGAGGTGCGCTCGGAACAGGTGCTGGAGGCGCTCGCCAGCGCGGGAACACCGGAGGCGCAGCGAGCGCTGACGTCGGTGCTCGAAGCAACGCAGGTCCGGCCGAAGACCCGCGCTCATGCGGCACGGGCCGTGGGCGAAATGGAGCGCCCCACCTTGCTGCTCGCGGACGCGCTGAGCCGTGCGCTGGAGGAGGAACCCGACGCGGCCGTGAGAGATGCGGCGGCGCTGTCGATGGGCGCCCTGTCGAAAGCGCTGGAGCTGTCGGAGCCGGGGCGGAGCAAGGCGTTGCTGGAGGAGCTGCTGCGGAGCTGTCGCTCGGGCATACCGGCGCCCAAGGTCTGCCTTTCGGCGCTGGCGCGAGCGGGCTCACCGCTCGGGATGGCCTATGTGAAGTCGGCGCTCCTCCATCCCGACGCAACCGTGCGCGGCGCGGCGACGGATGCACTGCGTGCCATCCCAGGCGCCTCCGCGGATGTCTTGCTGGACCACGTGATGCTGAACGACCCGAGCGCCCAGGTGCGAACCCTCGCGGTGAAGGCCGTCGCCCACCGTGTCGCGACTGCCCATCTGGAGGCCCTGGCCCAAGCGCTGCGCACGGAGCGGAGCGAACGGGTGCGCATCGAAGTGGTGCGGTTGCTGGGTGCCCTGCAGGAAGTGGAGGCTCCCGCGCGGGCCCTGCTTCACGACGTGGCCCAGTACGACACGTCCGGCAACGTGCGTGCGCTGGCTTCGGCGTTGCTCGGTGAGTAGGGCGTACCAGACGCCCCTCATTGAAGCGCCGGGCCATGCGCGGCCTCGCGGCGGCAACAAGGCATAAATCTACCCACACAGGACTCTCGGAGCGCAGGGTGCGTCCCTTGGGAATCAAGAACCCAGTGACAGACATCTCCGCTTGAGTTGCCATGTCTGGCGAACCGGAGCGCAGCGCGGAGTCCGCACGCATGCAGTCATGTCCCCAGGAAGCGACGCTGACGGACTTTCTCGCCGGGCTGCTCTCCGAAGAGCACCGGGCCTCCGTCCTGGCACACCTGGAAGGCTGTGCGGACTGTCGGTGGGCCCTGGCGGTGGGGGATGGCGCTGGGGTCCTGACCGGCGCTCCGACGGCACTCGCGCTGCCGCCCTCCCAACTCCTGCAGCCTGGCGACAGGGTCTCCCGCTACGTGGTGCGAGCGCGCATCGGCGCTGGAGCGATGGGCGTCGTGTACGCGGCGGATGACCCGGAGCTGGGCCGCCGGGTGGCCCTCAAGATGCTGCGTCCCGAGGGACGCCAACGAGAAGAACTGCGGCAGCGGCTGCTGCGCGAGGCCCAGGCGCTGGCCCGGCTCGCGCATCCCAATGTCGTCACCCTCTACGATGTCGGCACCCATGGCGACGGTGTCTTCCTCGCCATGGAGCTGGTGGAGGGCACCACCCTATCGGAGTGGCTGCAGCAGCCGCGTTCCTGGAAGGAGGTGCTCCGCGTCTTCCTCGAAGCCGGCAAGGGCCTGGCGGCCGCGCACGCGGCGGGCCTGGTGCACCGCGACTTCAAGCCCGCCAACACCCTCCTGGGAAAGGACGGCCGCGTCTTCGTGACGGACTTCGGCATCGCCCGGCTCCTCCAGCAGGAAGGGGCCCCTGAGCCGGCGAGCCACGAAGCCTCTGCCCATCCCCCGGGGCTGCTCACCCGGACGGGCCACGTGCTGGGCACCCCCGCATACCTCGCCCCGGAGCTGCTGCGGGGTCAGCGCGCGGACGCGCGTTCCGACGCGTTCAGCTTCTGCGTGGCGCTCTACGAGGCCCTCTTCGGCGTGCGTCCCTTTCAGGGGGAGACCCTGCGGGAGCTCGCCGAGGCCGTGCGGCAGGGCCGGCTGCATCCGCCCGAGCGCGAGGTGAAGGTCCCCGACCGGGTGCGGCGCGCGCTCTTCCGGGGGCTGAGGCACGAGCCCGAAGAGCGCTTCCCTTCCATGGAGGCCCTGCTGGTGGCGCTCACCCCGCCGCCCCAGCGGATGCTCACGCGGGTGGTGGCCACCGCGACCGTGACTGGCGTGCTGGGGGCGCTCGCGGCCTTCGGGGTGACGCATCGGCAAGAGGCGCGCTGCGAGCAGGACGTGGAGAAACTCGCGGCGACCTGGAGCCCCGCGCGACGCGAACGGATACGCACGGTGTTCCTCTCCACCGGCGCGCCCGATGCCACGGCGACCTGGGAGCACCTCGCGTCGCGGCTGGACGCCTACGCCGCCCAATGGCGGGCGCTGCGGACCGAGGCCTGCCTCGCGGCGGACAGCGACACCGCGGACGGCGCCTGGCAGACGGCCACGTGCCTCGACGCGCGGCTGTGGCAGCTCGCCGCGGTGACCGAAGTGCTGGAGAAGGCGGACGCGCTGACGGTGCAGCATTCGCACGAGCTGATGAGCTCCCTCGAAGGACTCGTCGGCTGCCGGGACACGCCCGGCCTCTCCGCCCGTCCCCAGCCACCCGACAGCCTCCGGGCCCGGGTAGATGCGGCACGGCACAAGCTCGCGCAGGCCCGCGCCCACCTCGTGTCGCGCCGGTTCACCGAGGGCTTCGCGATGACGTCCGCCCTCCTCGAGGAGCTGAAGGGGCTCGACTACAAGCCGCTGCAGGCGGAGGTCCTCCTGGCCCACGGCATATTCCTCGGGGGCCAGAACAAGCCGAAGGAGGCGGAGTCGCACCTCTATCAGGCCCTGTGGGCGGCCGAGGCCGCGCGTGACGACGAGACGGTGGCCAGGGCCTGGCTGGAGCTCGTCTGGGTGGTGGGCGAGGAGCAGTCCCGCGCCGACGAAGCGGAGCAGCTCATCCGGCATGCCCGGGCCGCCGTCGAGCGGCTGGGGCGGGAGCGCTTCCCGGACATCACGACGGACCTGCACACGCGCGTGTCGTCGCTGCGAGACGCGTACGGCCAGCTCGCCGAGGCGGAGCGGGAGGCGCTCCAGGGACTGGAGTTCTCACGGAGGCGGAATGGCCCGGACAGCCTCCGCACGCCCAACCTCCTCCACCAGCTGGGGCGCATCCGCTTCGGCCAGGGCCGGTATGAAGACTCGCTGAAGCTCCACCGCGAGGCCCTGGCGCTGCGCGAGCGCGTGCTGGGCCCCGACAACCCGGCCCTCGTGACTTCCTACAACCGGGTCGCCTCGGCCTTGATGGAGATGGGCCGGCTCTCCGAGGCCGTCAGCGCCTGGCGCAGGGCCCTGGCCCTCCAGGAGGCATCCTCCACCCCGGAGAGTCCTCCCCTGGCAACGGTGCTGCTGAACCTCGCCGGGGTCTTGCGCGTCGAGGGACGGCTGGAGGAGGCCCGGTCCATGGTCGAGAGGGCGCGCGCCATCTTCGAGCGGGCCCGGGGCCCCAACCACATCACCGTCATCTTCGCGCTCTCGGAACAGTCGACCCTCTCTCTCGAAGCGGGCCAGGCCGACGACGCGCTGGCCCTTGCCACCGAGGCCCTGGAACGCGTCCAGCGCTCCCTGGGCAAGGACACGCCACGCGCCGCCCTGCCGCTGACCGTCCGGGGGCAGGTGCACCTGAAGGCGGGCCGCTACCCCGAGGCACGGCGCGACCTGATGGAAGCGCTGGAGCGGCTGGAGCGGGAACATGGCCCGGAGAGCGGAAAGCTGGTGAGCGTGCTCCTGCCCCTGGCCGAGCTGGCCCTGGCGACCCGGGCTCCGCGGGAGGCGCTCGCATACTGCGAGCGTGCGCGGAAGGTCACCGAGAAGGCCCATGCCGCGGAGTCCCAGAACGGTAGCAGCGCGCTGACGTGTGCCGGCGAGGCGCACCTGGCACTGGGCGCCGCGGCGGAAGCCGTACCGCTGCTCGAGCGCGCGCATCGGATCCAGACCCGCTGGGGCGAGCCCGGTGACGCGGCGGCGGCCGGGAAGACCGCGTTCCTGTTGGCCCGGGCGCTCCTGGAAACGCGCGCCTCCCCGGACCGGGCGCGGGCGCTCTCGCTGGCCGAGGAGGCTCGGGAGCAGCTGAAGTCCGTGGGCGTCCGAGGCCAGCCGGAGCTCCAGCAGGTGCTGGCCTGGCAGCGGCGTGAGGGAAATCGATGAGCGAGGAACAGAAGACAGGCTCACTCGCGACGCTGCTGCGGGAGCACCTGCCACAGGCGCAACGCGCGGAGCTGGACGCCGTGGAGCATCTCGAGGCGCTGCTGCTCGGACACGTCGAGGCGGCCCGGACCGCGTGGCCCACGGTGCCGCTCCCGGCCGAGTCCTTCCTGCGGCACCTGGCCCGTCACCTTCCCGCGGGGAAGACGGCGGAGGTGATGCGCATCCTCCGCGGTGCCGACCTGTACCTCGCGTGCGCCTGCGCCACCGGCGAGCCCTCCGCCCTCCGGGCCTTCGAGCAGGACATCCTCCGGCACATCCCCGCCCGGCTCGGGAAGGTGTCACCGACCCTGGTGGAGGAAGTGCTGCAGGTGCTGCGCGAGCGACTGCTGGTAGGCAGTGGCAACACGCCACCGCGGATTGCGAGCTATGCGGGGCGTGGCCCCCTGCTCACCTGGGTGAGCATCATCGCCGCGCGCATCGTCCAGGAGCTGGTGGGCCGGGACGAGCGCCATCAGCTCGTCGCCGAGCCTCCCGAGGAGCTCGCGCGGCTGCTGGCCCCGAGCGACCCCGAGTACACGCTGCTGCGCGAAGACGCGCGCCAGCTCCTCGTCGAGGCGCTCCGGAAAGCGGTGGCGGTGCTCTCCGAGGAGGAGCGGACCCTGCTGCGCCTGCACCACTTCCATGGGTTCACGATGGACCGGCTGGCGCTCATGTATGGTGGCTCGCGCTCCAACATCGCGCGCAAGGTCGCCGATGCCCGTGAGCAGCTGATCGAGCGTGTTCGCATGGAGCTCGCGCCCCGGCTGAAGCAGGACCAGCTCGCCCTGGAGAGCCTCCTGGGACTGGTCCGCAGCCGGCTGGATATCAGCCTCCTGGGACTGCTGACCTGAACGGTCCCCCGTCACGGAGGCCGGCGGCCCTGGCTCCCAGAATTATTTTGGGACGCCGGCGGGCCCGCGCCCTCTTTCTCCTCGATGGCAGGGGCTGCCCTGGCAAGGGGCCGCAAGCCCCATCATGAGGAGAGGTCTCTGGGGACGTGATGATTCATTCCACCGACGGCAAAGCGATTGCATCTTTGTCGAGCACCCCCTGGCGGCATCACGCCTCTGCCTGGGCCCTGGTCCTCGGGCTCTTCCTCCTGCCCCTGGGGGCCCGAGGCGACGTCTCCCCCGACGTGCACCGCTATGCGGTGTCCATCCACCAGTTGATCGAGGACCTCGAGTACGAGCGCGGACTGGAGCAGGTCGCCCGAGGCAAGAAGGTGTCGCGAGGTCCCGACGATGATGTGGTGATGTCGCTCTATGAGGGCGTCATCCTGGCGGAGCTGAGCGGACGGCTGAGCGACGCCGAAGCCGCCTTCAAGGCCGCCCTCTTCTTGAACCCCGATGCGACGTTGCCGCTGCTCGTCTCCCCCAAGGTGAAGCGGCACTTCGAAGCGGTGCGCCAGGGTGTCCGGAACGAGCTGGCCGCGCGAGGAGCAGGCCCTGAGCCCTTGAAGGCGGAGCGCGCCTCAGGGGCACAGCAGGTTCAGGCGCCACGAGAGTCACTCCCCACGGTGGCTGCCCTGGGGCGCCCGGGGGCTTCCGCTTCTTCGGTGCCTGCGGTGTCCGGCTCGCACGCACCCTGGCGAGACCGAGCCATCATCCCCGCCGTGGCGGGAGGCTCCCTCGTCGTCGCAGCGGGCGTCTTCTGGGGATTGGCGGAGAAAAAGAAGTCGGACCTGGCTCGCCCTGCGCAGCACATCCACTCGCAGGCCGATGCACGGAACGTGGCCAACGGCGCGCGAAGACTGCAGACCGTCTCCGTGGGACTGCTGGTGGGAGGCATGGCGGGGCTGGGCGCCGCCCTGGGGATGCATCTGCTGGGGTCGCCGGGGGAGCCGGTGCCCCTTCAAGTCGGGCTGGATGGGACATCCGCGTTCGTGGCTGGGAGCTGGCCATGAAGGCCCCACTTCGCTCGACAGCCCTTGGCTTGATGCTGCTCAGCGTCCTTGCCGCCGCGTGCCTCGACGTCGACGACGCGGTGGCCCAATTCTGTCTCGAGAAACCTGACGCCTGCCAGGAGGGCGCGCCGGATGCGGGCCCTGATGGCAATGGCAACCAGGGCGGAGACGGCGGCGGCGAGCCAGACGGCGGGCACAGTGAGCCGGACGGCGGGGACGGTGGGCCGGGCAACCGGGACGGCGGTTCGGATGCGGGCACTGACGGGGGACTTCCGGATGGCGGGCATGAACTGCCGGGGTGGAAGCCCGTAGCGCCCATGCAGACGCGGCGCATCGGTCATACGGCCACGGAGCTGAGTGATGGCCGAGTGCTCGTCGTTGGCGGGAGCAGCTCGGGCCCCCTCCCGACGAACACCACGGAGCTCTACACCGTCACATCGAACAGATGGCTCCCCGGGCGGAACCTCGGGACGGCTCGCATGGACCATTCCGCCACCCTGTTAGGGGGTGACAAGGTCCTGGTGGTCGGTGGTCGAGGCCCCACGGGAGAGGCGCTGAGCAGCGCTGAAATCTACGACGCGGAGAAGGATGAATGGACCCCTGCCAGTCCCATCCCGTTCGGCGCACGTGCCGGCCATGCCGCCGTGTTGCTGCCCTCCGGGAAGGTCCTGGTGGCGGGTGGTGGGACCTCGGATAGCGATGGGCTGAACACCTCCGCCATCTATGACCCGTCCAGCGACTCGTGGACGAATGCTGGGAACCTGAACGTCAAACGCAGCATGCTGACGCTCACCCTTCTGGACGGAGGAGTGGTGGTGGCCATCGGTGGCTTCAATCGCGATGGCGCGGAGACCACCGCCGAGGTCTATGACGAGGATCGGCCAGATGCAGGCTGGCGCCCCATTTCGATGCAGATGAACCATGGACGCAACGGGCACGCCTCGACGTTGCTCCCTTCGGGAAGCGTCCTGGTGACAGGCTCCGTTCAGGGTTCGCCTGGAACGGTCCTCGACGCCGTGGAGCTCTTCAACCCGAGCAGCGAAGCCTGGACACCCCAGGCAGACATGCAGGAAGCCCGCTTCGTCCACACTGCCACTGCGCTGCCCTCGGGCGAGGTCCTGGTCGCGGGTGGATATTCCACTCACGACGGGGCACCGCATGCCTCCGCGGAGATATTCAGGAGCGATGGCGGTTGGGAGCTCATCTCCCCCATGTCATCGGAGCGCGCCTATCACACAGCCACCTGGCTGCAGTCGGGAAGCGTGCTCATCATCGGAGGCACCGACGGTCACACGGTGTTGAACACCGCCGAGCGGTACGTCCCCTGACGCCGCCGCGCCGAATGTAAATACATTCGAATGCAGGCACCTCGTGTGCCTGCTGAGACAACGCACGCTGTATCACCCGCGAGTGCGCCCGCCCGAGATTCGGGCGAGTGGCGCATCGTGCGGCAGCGTTTGTTTCAGCTGACGTTGGCGTGCAAATCCAGCACAGCCCATCATCCCAATGAGACACAACTCCATGATCTGATTTTGCGACAACTGTGTATGTCGATGGATTTTCCCGCGACATTCACACACAGGAACCTCCCATGCCTCCGCCCCCTGTCAACCGCAACGTCCCGAAGCCGCCTCCGCCTCCCGTCAAGCCTCCGCCTGAGACTCCGGCGCAGGCCTCGGGCTCGAAGACCTCCAAAGGCACTCAGAAGCGGAACCCAACGGCGGCACAGCAGAAGCCGAAGGACACCTTCGGGCCCCCGGACTCCGGTGTGAATTCCCCGAAGAGGCAGATGGGGCCCTATGTCCCCGGACACGAACCCAAGAAGGTCGCGGTCCAGACGCCGGCACCGCAGCAGACGGCGCCCCAGGGACAGAAGCCTGCGCAGGCTGCGAAGGAGGAGGAGGAGCCGAAGGGCTTCAAGAACCACGAGACGTATCCGAAGCTCCTGGATACGCCCCTGACGGTCCGCCAGCAGTTCCAGGATGGCAAGGACAGGGTCCAGACCTGGAAGGACAACCGGAATGCGGGCCACGGCATCGCCAGGACCACATGGGAGGGAACCAAAGACAACTTCAAGAAGTCCATTGCGGACGGCAAGAACCCGAAGGACCTGGACCAGGCCGCGGGAAAGCTGGGCAAGGCCAACACGCTCCTCAAGTTCGGGGTCGGCGGGCAGGGACTCGTCAGTGAGAAGGCAGGCAGCGCCTGGGATGCCGTCGTCAACGGAGGGCTGACGAGCGGCAGCGCCACCGAGCGAAACGAAGCCCTGAAGGACGTGTCTGACGCAGGCAAGACCGCGACCGAGACCTTGAAGGCCGGGCTCGAGACGGCGCGAGACGTCCAGAAGTATGGGAGCGCGTATCGGGCCGCCAGCAAGTCCCTCGAGGCCGACGCCCCTGACCTGAACGGCAAGGGACGGCGCGCGATTGCCCGCGACATCGCCAAGAAGGCCTTCAACAACGTGGACGCCGGGGACGTGGGCACGGACGCGAAGTTCGATGCGCTCAAGAAGGCCAACCGGACCTCCGCGAAGGACATCGCCGCCGAGGCGCACGACGTCAGCAAGAACAAGGCCCAGGAGCTGCTCAACAAGGGAGTCAAGACAGGCGCCGAGAAGACCGCCGACAATGCCCTGGACGCCGCAATCGAGAAGGGAGCCAAGGCCGCGGGCGGAATGCTCGCCAAGGGGGCGGGACGCTTCGTGCCCGGCGCGAACGTCGCCATCGCCGGCTTCGACGTCGCCAAGGCCATCGCGACGCAGAAGTCCAACGAGAATGTGGGCAAGAAGGCCACGGCGTGGATTACCGCCGCGGGGTCCATTGCCGCGGCCACGAACATCCCCGTGGTGAGCCAGGTCGGCGCGGCCGTCTCCACCGTCTCCGACTTCGTTGGCAGCTTCTTCTAGGAACCTTCCATGAGCTTCCCTAGCGACCATGGCAACAATGGCCAGCCGCTCTCGATAGGGGAACTGCAGGGCATGGGGCTGCTGAGCAGGGCGCCGGGAGCAATGGCCTTCCGAAGCACGGCAAGCCCCCGGCTCCCCACCCTCCGTGAGGCGCCTTCGCTGGAGGGGCTCCAGGTGAAGATGCCGGCTCCGCGGGCCATCACGCCCGAGGCCATCATCGAACGCTTCGATGCGCTGTGCCGCGCGGTGGCCCCCCGCAGGGAGCGCGAGCCGGGCGAAGCCGTGACACCCGGAGATGACGTGCTCCTGGACGTCCTCGGCTTCGCGAACGGAAGGCTCCTTCCGTTCTCCGCCCGCGCGGACTGGTGGACGGAATGTACGCCGGACCCGCTGCTCCCCGGCTTCTTCGAGTCCCTGGTGGGAGCCCGGGTGGGCGAGGCCGTCGCGGTGAACCTCGTCCTCCCCGACGACTACGCGGTGGAGTCGCTCCGCGGCGTCCCTGCGCGGTTCGGCGTGGTGCTCAAGGCGGCCCGGGAAGTGACTCCGCTGGAAGAGGAGGACCCGCGGCGCTTCTTCGCCTTGGGTCGGGGGGCCACGCTCGACGAGGTCATGGAGTCCATCGCAGGGGAGCTCGTCGCCGAGCGGGACGCGCAGTACCTGCAGGACTTCCAGGAGCGCGTCCTGAAGGAGGTGGCGCGACGCACGCGCGTCGAGGTGCCACGAAGCCTCGTCGACGAGGAAATCCGTCAGCGGTGGTCGGAGGCCGAGTACCCGGTACTGGTCGGCCTGGGACTTCCTCCAGAGCAGACTCGGGAAGCCGTCGATGGCTGGCTGATGGACGTCCCCACGCGGCTCGAGGTGGAGTACCGGCTGCGGCTGGCCCTGGGGCTTCGGGCCATCGCCGAGAGAGGCCGCATCCAGCCCGAGCGCGAGGAGGTGGAGGCGCTGTTCGACGGCCTCGCGGAGCGTCTCGGCATGGGCCGTGAGGCGCTGGGACGCCTGCTCCAATCCGACAAGGCGCTGGGCCGGAAGTTCGACACCCTGGCGACGCACGTGGCGGTCGTCAGTCACGTCCTGTCGGAGGCCACCGTCGCGCCGGGCATCGCTCAAGGCGCTGGATGAAGGGCCCTATTGAGCAACACGGGCCTCGCGATGAGGTGCGCGGGGCCTTCGTGCTTGTCCAAGGGGCAGCGCGTGGCGAGCTGGAGCTTCGGCGTTGCTTCGTTAAGGAAGGTGGGACGCCGGGCGGATGACACGGCCCGACGTCCCCTTTCATTCTCCGGGGCCTACTCGGCCTTGCGGCGGCGGCCGACGACGACGCGCATCAGGCCCACGAGCATCCACGGCAGCATCGCCGTGGGCGACGAGGACTGGCACCCGCAGCCACTGTCCGGAGGCGGCGGCGGCGGAGAGGTTCCCGCGTCCTGTCCCTGACCGGCATCGGTTCCCGGCTCCTCGCCCGGACCGCCGTCCGCCCCTGGCTCCTCACCGGGGCCCGCGTCCGGATCCGTGCCGGGACCCGCGTCCGGGCCCGCATCCGGATCCGTGCCGGGACCCGCGTCCGGATCCTCACCCGGGCCACCATCCACACCACCGTCCGGATCCTCACCGGGACCGCCATCCAGGTCAGGGCCGGGACCGCCGTCCACACCGCCATCGAGGTCAGGCCCGGGGCCGCCGTCCACGCCGCCATCCAAGTCCGGACCCGGACCACCGTCGAGGTCAGGCCCGGGGCCGCCATCCAGGTCCGGACCCGGACCACCGTCGAGGTCAGGACCCGGGCCGCCGTCCACGCCGCCGTCCGTATCCGGGTAGGTCGGCCTCGCGACGAACACGGCCGTGCCCCACTCCTCCTGGTCGTTGTCCGGAGGCGCCAGGCCCGCGGCCAGCGTGACTTCGCCAAACACGTTGATGCCCGCGGAACCAGCGAACACCGGGTTGGAGGGCGTCTCCTGGTCAATGCGCGCGGGTCCCAGGTCCGAGAGCACGAGGTCGTGCTCCGTCACCACCCGCCGCAAACCCTGGCCATCCCCCACCCACACCGCCCGCATGCTCGCGGAGTCGAAGGCACGGAAGACCACGACCCCATTGTCGCTGATGTCCGGCGGGAAGAACTCCAACTGCCGGATGTCACCCTGGCCATCCTGCGCGACGACTCGCAGCGCGTTGCCGTCCCACAGCCACAGCGTGGTGACGTTGCTGCCCTGCGCATTGCGCGCGGTTCCCAGGAACGCCACCTGTCCCAGGTTGTTCAGCGCCGGCTGCACGGACGCGAAGCGGTACACCTGCGACGCCGCATCCAGTCCGCGCGTCCGCGCGATGAGCCGCGACGACTGGCCGTCAGGCTCGAAGATGCGCAGCTCCTGGAAATACTCCGACGACGCCGTCGCGAGGTCACCCACGCCCGCCATCTGCCCCAGGTCATTCATCGTCGGCGAGTACAGGAACTCGTAGGGGCCCACGCCGTCGACGGCCCGCTCACTGGCCACGATGGTCGCCTGGAAGGCGCCACCAGGCGTCTCGGACGCGACGGCGTAGGCGCGCCCCACGCCCGCGAACGTGGCCCGGAAGCCAATCTGTCCCGCCTCGTTGAGCCACAGGCTGCTCCAGTCCGATGCGCCCACGGGCACTCGGATGATGCGCACGTCGTCAGGCGTGTCGACGTTCAGCAGGTAGATGCCATTCTGCGCCGCCGACGTCGCGCCCGTGACCGCGAAGGCGATGTCACCCCGCGAGTTCACCCCGGGGTCGCTCATGCGCGCGTCGACCCCCAGGTCGGGGAGCTGGTAGATGCGGCGCCCCACACCGTTCTGCCCCCACCACACCGCGGAGCGCCCCTCGGGGGTGATGGCCAGCCGGAAGGCGAGCTGACCATTTCCGGCCAGCGGAACCTGGAGACTTCCCGCCAGCAGGTTGCCCGGCGCCACGTTGTAGGCACCCGAGGCATTCCCCCGCAGGTTCGTCCGCGCCTGGAGCTGCAGGGTGTATTCCGGTAGCTGTGCCCAGGCTGGCGTGGCCAGCGTGAGCCCACACAGCGCCACCTTGATTCCGCGGGCCAGCAATGCCCGCGCATTCCGCTTCCGTCGTGCGACCGACATGGATGCCGCCTCCCTGTGTCGAAGGGAGGCAGGCTATCACTGGCACCCGACGCTCAGTGCGCCGCGGGCGGCGGTGCCTCGGAGATGGTCTCCAGCGTCTCGCTGACCTCCCCCTCCGCCAGCTCCTCCAGCAGGTCGCTCAGGGCGACAATCCCCACCAGCTTCTTGTCCCGGTCGAGCACGAGGATGCGGCGGACCTTCTTGTCCTTCATCTTCTCCGCCACCACGTTGATGTCTTCGTCATCGAAGGCGTACTCGAGCTCGCCCGTCATCGCCTCCGCCACCGTCGTGGCGTTCGGGTCCTTCCCCTGGGACACGGCGCGCACCACGATGTCGCGGTCGGTGATGATGCCCATCAGCCGGTCGCCGTCGCAGACGGGCAGCGGACCCACGCTCAGCTCCCGCATCTTCAGCGCGGCATCCTTCAGGGAGTCCTTCGCATTGATGACCGTGAGGTCCCCGGTCATCACCTCTCGTATCTTCCGCATCACACGACTCCTTTCTTCGGTTCGGGTCTCGAGAGCCTCATGGCTCACGCCTCGGGCACCCACAGTGAGCGCAGGTCGGCGGGCAGCTGGCCCATGACGTCGTCGGCCTCGCCCTCGCTGATGTGATTGCGCACCGTGACGAAGACGGCGCGGGCCAGGCGCTCGGCCTCGTTGGGCGTGGTGTCGAGCTCCTCGGCCACCATGGCGAGGAACTGCTCCAGCTTGTACTTCTTGGCCACCTTGCCCTCGTGCCGGGGACACCGCTTCAGCATGTCCGTCACCTTGCGCGGGAGCTGGGCCTCCAGGTGCTTCGCCTCGGTGTCCATGAGGCGCTGTTCGAGCAGGCACAGCACCGACTGCGCGGCCTTCTCCGCCAGCTCGCGGACGACGCCCGCGTTCGCCTCGAGGTCCTTCAGGAAGGCCGCGTAGGTCTGCGCCGCGCGCGACTCACTGCGCTGCTCCTGGATGCTGGGCGTGGTGACCCGGCGCTCCCCTGCCTCCCCTTGTTCCTCGCGTATGTTCGCCATGGCTGTGGCCTCCTCGGTGTCGGGCTTGGGTCCTCCCCGAGAGCGTGGGCACCCCATGGCCCCCAGGCACCGGCCGCCCCCCGCGCGCCGGGGCGACAGGGTGGGAAGCGAGCCATGCGCCGAGGGCACACGCCGCCCGGAGCAGGCAGCCGCCTTCCCGTTCCTCCGCGCCAGTGGTGCCGCGCACCGCCCCCGCCGTCAGTCCACCTGGCCGCTGAGCAGCTCCAGGGCGTGAGGCCCGTACAGCAGCCCCCAGAGCGCCAGCGAGGCGAGCCCCAGGCACAGCCCCCCGAGCGCCTCCCAGCGGCGACCAATCGGCGGCTGCGCCTGCGGGTCCACGCGCCGCAGGGCCACCGCGCCCAGCACCACGGCGAGCACCGCCACCCCCACGAAGCCGAAGGTCAGCACCGGCAGCACGCCGAGGATGAAGAGCATCTGCGCGAACACGGGCATGAAGAGGGCGAACACGCCCAGCGACAGCGCATGCCGGGCGAGGGGGTTGTTGATGCGCCGGTCCCACAGCAGGTGCAGCTCGCGCTCGGGGACGTCCAGGCGGAAGAAGAGCCGGTTACGCGTGTCCCGGAAGATGTTCACCGCGACGATGAGGGGAATGAAGAACAGCAGCGCGGGTGGCCCCAGCGATGGCGCGGTGAGCAGCATGGCCAGCAGCGGCACGGCCAGCAGGCCCAGGCGCGCCCAGCGCAGGCCCAGGAAGAACGCCACGCCCACGCCCGCGCTGGCCAGACACGCCAGCCCGGCGCCGAGGTCACCGGACACCAACGCCAGCAACGCCAGCCCGACGAGCAGCACCGTGACACCGCCCACCAGCCAGGCGCCCGCGTCGCGCCGGCCCCAGAGCCCGAGCCGGAAGGTCTCCAGGTAGTCCACCTCCGGACGGACGGCACAGGTAGGGCAGTACATCCGCCCCATCACCCAGGTCGTGCACGTGGTGCAGAGGAAGCTGCCACAGCGCTGACAGGTGGCACCCGCGAGCGCATCCGGATGGAGGGCGCAGCGGGGCAGGGCACCGGGGGAGACATCGGCGGACATGATTTCAGTCTCTCACGTTGACCAGCAACCAACATCCTGGCGCGAGGAGCCGTCCCGCCACCATTCCCCACCCACGCCGCCGGACGTGCGTGCTAAGCGCGTCACGTGAGTCATTGGCATCGAGACCCGGAGGCACCTTGTTCCGAATGAAGGCCCTCGTCGCCGCAGCCCTCGTGTTCAGCGGGCTGCCGGCGCTTGCCCAGACACCCCAGGAGGCGAAGCCGCTGGAGCCCGGCCGTGAGGCGCTCGCCATTCCCTATGAGAAATACGCGCTGCCCAACGGCCTGGAGGTCATCCTCTCCGTGGACCGGAAGCTGCCGGTGGTGGCCGTCAACATCTGGTACCACGTCGGCGCGTACCACGAGCAGCCCGGCCGCACCGGCTTCGCGCACCTCTTCGAGCACATGATGTTCCAGGGCTCGCGCAACGTGGCCGACGACGTCCACATCTCCATGCTGGAGCAGCTGGGCGCCACCGACCTCAACGGCACCACCAGCTTCGACCGCACCAACTACTTCCAGACCGTCCCCAGCAACCACCTGGAGACGGCCCTGTGGCTGGAGAGCGACCGCATGGGCTTCCTGCTCGACGCGCTCACGCCCGAGAAGCTGGAGACACAGCGCGAGGTGGTGAAGAACGAGCGGCGCGAGGCCATTGAAACGGCGCCCTACGGCGCGGCCCGCGAGAAGGCATGGCACGCGCTCTTCCCGCTGCCGCACCCGTACCACGGGGACGTCATCGGCTCGATGCAGGACCTGAACGCGGCCACCGTGGATGACGTGAAGGACTTCTTCCGCAAGTGGTACGCGCCGTCCAACGCCACGCTGGCCATCGTCGGTGACTTCGACATGGCGAAGACGAAGGCGCTGGTGGAGAAGTACTTCGGCTCGCTGCCCAGCCACCCGCGGCCGCAGCGGCCGGAGGTCGCGCCGGTGAGCCTCACCGCGCCCGTGGTGCTCCGCGAGGAGGAGCGCGTGGCCCGGCTGCCGCTCCTGTCCATCCAGTGGCACTCGCCCGCGTACCTGGAGGAAGGGGATGCCACCGCGGACGTGCTGGCCACCGCGCTGTCCACCGGCAAGGCCAGCCGCCTCTACCGCAAGCTGGTGCTGGAGAAGGAGCTGGCCCAGAGCGTCAGCGCCACGCAGCAGAGCCAGGGCGCGCAGTCCGTCTTCAGCGTGGACGTGGTGGCCCGGCCCGGCGTCTCCACGGACGTGCTGCTCCAGGAGGTGGACGCGGTGCTGGACGAGGTGCGCCAGAAGGGCATCACCCCGGAGGAGATCGCGCGCGCACGCACCCGCTATGACACGCGCACGCTGGCCGGCCTCCAGGCCGTCGGCGGCTTCGGCGGCAAGGCGGACGTCCTCCAGAGCTACAACCACTTCGTCGGCGAGCCCAACTACGTGGCCCAGGACCTGGCCCGCTACGAGTCGGTGACGCCCGAAGCCGTGAAGCAGTTCGCCCAGGACACGCTGCGCCCCGGCGCGCGCGTCATCCTCCACGCGGTGCCGCCCGCACGCCGGCAGGCGCCCCTCGACTCGAAGGAGCGCCACTGATGCGCCGCCTCTTCTCCGCCCTGCTCGTCACCCTGCTGACCGCCTGCGCCAGCGCCCCGAAGCCCGCACCGGACTCGCCCGCCCTGGGTGAGAAGGCCACTCCGGCCGAGCCCGCGCCCGACGCCGAGTCCTTCCGCGCCCGGCCTCCCGAGCCCGGCAAGGCCCCGGACCTGGTGCTGCCCACCTTCCAGCGCGCGAAGCTGGACAACGGCCTCACGGTGCTGGTGAGCACCCGGCGCGAGCTGCCGCTCGTGTTCGCCGGCGTGGCCTTCGCCTCGGGCAGCGCGCAGGATCCCCAGGGCAAGGAAGGCCTCGCCGCGCTGACGTACCGCATGCTGCTGGAAGGCGCGGGCAAGCGGGACACGGTGGCGCTGGACAACGCCTTCGCCGACCTGGGGGTGTCCCCCTCCATGGACGTGCAGGTGGACGGCGCGCAGGTGGGCGTGCGCGTGCTGACACGCAACCTGGACACCGCCCTGTCCCTGCTGTCGGACGTGGCACTCCGGCCCACGTTCAACCCGCAGTCCTTCGACCGGCGCAAGAAGCAGCAGCTGGCGGACCTGGTGCGCATGATGGGACAGCCCATCGTGCTCGCGCAGCTGGCGTACCTGGAGGCCGTCTTCGGCCTGAACCACCCCTACGGGCACATGGCCGATGGCCTGCCCGCGTCCGTGGAGACGCTCACGCTGGCGGACGTGAAGCGCTTCTACCAGCAGCACGCGGGGCCAGGCGCTGCGGCCGTCATCCTCACCGGGGACATCTCCCTGGACGAGGGCGTGGCCCTGGCGAAGAAGCACTTCGGTGGGTGGAAGGGCAAGGCCACGCCGCCCGCGCCCCCGCCGGCCGCCAAGGCCTCGCCGCGCCAGCAGGTGTACGTGGTGCCCAAGCCGGGCCTGGACCAGACGGTGCTGCTGGTGGGCCGCCCGGGCATCGCCGCGGGGAACCCGGACGAATACGCGCTGGACCTGGCCACCACCGTGTTCGGCGGCTTCTTCGGCAGCCGGCTCAACATGAACCTGCGTGAGAACAAGGGCTACAGCTACGGCGCGGGGGTCCGCCTCGCTCCGCGCCTGGGCGTGGGGCCGCTGACCGCGTACAGCTCCGTGCGCCAGGACGTGACGGGCCCGGCCCTCACTGAAGTGATGAACGAGCTGTCGGGCCTCAAGACCCGGCCGATTACACCCGAGGAGCTGAACGCCGCGCGCGAGGGCCTCATCCGCGCCTTCCCGGGCGCCTTCGAGACGGTGGAGGGCCTGGGCGCCAGCGCCGCGGCGCTCTTCATCACCCGCCGCCCGCTCGACGAGTTCAACCGCACGGTGGAGGGCCTGCGGGACGCCACGGACGCGGACGTGCAGCGCAAGGCGGAGGAGTACCTGGACCCCGCCATGATGCAGATCATCCTCGCGGGTGACCCGGCGACGATTCAGGAGCAGGTGACGCCGCTAGGCCTGGGCAAGCTGGTGCCCGTGGAGCCGGATGAGGCGCCGACGCCGCGCGCGGCGAAGTAGGACACTGCTGACACCGGGCCGTGGCGAGGCTTCGAGCTCGACGCCGCAGCCCGGTGTGCCTCGCGGCGGAGCAAGACACTGCTGATGCCGGGCCGTGGCGGGGCTTCGAGCTCGACGCCGCAGCCCGGTGTGCCTCGCGGCGGAGCAAGACGCTGCTGATGCCGGGCTGTGGCGGGGCTTCGAGCTCGACGCCGCAGCCCGGTGTGCCTCGCGGCAGAGCAAGACGCTGCTGGCGCCGTGACTCATCAGCGAAACAGGGTACCGCCGGCGCCGTGCCACGACAGGCATCTCACCTGACGCCTCGGCCCGGCACGTCTCGCGGCGAAGCACGCGTCACTGACGCCAGGCCGTGGCGCGGCATCGGTGCCAGCCACGCCCCGGCGACCTGCCCTCAGCGGTTGCGCGCTTCGTCTTCCTCATCGGAGACCTGACGCTCCTCGGCCTGCTCGCGGCCGTGGCGCTCGCGCTCCAGCTCATCCGCCTCGTCGATGGGGCTGCGGATATCGGGGACGTGGCCGCCCGCCTCGGCGTCACTGTCCAGCGCGAACTTCTGCTCTCGCGTGTCGCGGATGGAGTCCGCGGAATACAGCGGCAGGGTGTCGTCGGCTTCCAGTCCTCGCTCCACACGGTCTGGAGCGTAGGGCGGCTTCCTGGCGGCCTCCTTGCCACCCGTGTACGGGTCGTACTTCCTGTTGGGCATGGCGCGCTCCTCGTCGAAGTGGGTGCTGCTCCGAGCTTCAATCTCGGAGCGCACCCGCCAGGCACCAAGGTCCCCACGGCACGCCGTGGGCACGCCCGGCCGCTCGGCTCACGAGGGAGACGGGGAGGCACGCAGGCATCCCCAAGTTGCCCACAGGCGGGCAACCCACCGCCGCGTCACTTCCCGAGGAAGTCGAACAGCGTCGCGTGGAACTTCTCGGGCGCCTCGAAGTGCGGGATGTGGCCCACGCCGGGGAGCTCCACCAGCGTCGCGTTGGGGATGGCCTTCGCCACCTTCTTGCCCAGCTGCGGGTACTGGCCCAGCGTCGCGGCGTCCGCGGCGGGCACCCGGCCGCGGCCGATATAGGTCCGGTCCTCCTGGCCCAGGTACAGCAGCGTGCGCGGCTTCACGAAGGGGAACTCGTGCACCACGGGCTGCTCGTAAATCATGGTCCCCGTGGCGGCGGATACCCAGGCGAGGCGGGGGTACTCGGCGCTCTGCATCTGGCGGGCGGCCACCTGCACCCAGGTGTCGTACTCGGGCTTCCACTTCACGTAGTACGTCTGGTGGTACTTGCGGGTGCCCTCCTCGGTGGCCTTGAGCTGGTTCTTGTAGTCGTCCTCGGTGGACACCCAGGGCACCTTCTCCCGGTAGTCCTCCAGGCCAATGGGGTTCTCCAGCACCAGCTTCGTGACGGTGTCCGGGTACATGAGCGTGAAGCGCGTGGCCAGCATGCCGCCCATGGAGTGGCCCACGACGGCCGCCTGCTTCACGCCCAGCGAGTCCAGCAGCTGCTTCGTCAGCGAGGCGAGCGTGTGGAAGCTGTAGTGGATGTCCGGCTTGGACGACTTGCCGAAGCCAATCTGGTCCGGGACGACCACGCGGTAGCCCGCGCCGGTGAGGGCGCGGATGGTGCTCTCCCAGTACGCGCCGAAGAAGTTCTTTCCGTGCAGCAGCACCACGGTGCGGCCATTGGCCCGGCCCGTGGGCTTCACGTCCATGTAGGCCATGCGCACGTCCTGGCCCTCGACGGTGAGGGGCAGGTACTGCACGGGGTGGGGGTACGCGTAGCCCTCCAGGGCGATGCCGAGCGGCTCGGCAGGGCGGCGCTCCTGCGCGAGCGCTGGCGAGCTGGCCAGGAGCAGGGCGGTGAGAGCCAGGGCGGGCTTGCGAACGGGCATGAAACTCACTCCTCGGGCGAGATGCGTCTTGCGGGTGGAGACACGTCTCTATCGCGCGGAGGCCACGGGTGCAGGTCGTTCTCTCGTGAAAGATGCCGCGTGTCGGACGCCAGACCGGGGAGCGCGCCTACGCCCCGGCCCCGTCGAAGCGCTGCGGGCGCAGCAGCCGCAGCGTCAGCACCAGCGCCAGGAACAGCACGCTGGCACTCACGGTGACGAAGCGCACGCCCAGCCGGTCCGCCAGCGCGCCCAGGCCCCACACGCCGGACGCATACGCTCCGCCCAGCACCATGCTGTACAGGCTGCTCATCCGCGCCTGCAGCTCACGGGGCACGCGCGACTGGCAGTACGCGTGCATCCCGCTCATCAGCATCATGTAGTTGGCGCCGAGCACGAAGATGACGGCGGCCGCCACCTGCAGCGTGGGCGACAACCAGTAGAGCGTGGACACGGCGCCAATGGACGTCGCCACGAGGCCCAGCAGCTTCCGCTGCCCCAGCCGGTCCACCAGTGTGCCCACCAGCAGCGCGGCCGTCACCGCGCCCGCGCCCTGGCAGGTGACCAGCAGCGACGTGGCCGCGGCGCCCTGACCGAAGACGCGGATGGCGAACACCGGCACCAGGCCGATGAAGGGCGCCACCAGCCCCGCGGTGAGCAGCGTGCCCCACAGCATCAGCGAGATTTCTGAATCGCCGCGCGCCACGGAGAAGCCCTGGGCAATCTGCTGCCACAGGCCCTTCCCCGTCTCCGCCGTCCTGCGCGCCAGCGCCTTCACCTGCGCCAGCGCCACCAGCACCGCGACGAAGGACAGCGTGTTGACGAGCAGCGCCCAGGACGTCCCGCCCATGCTCAGCACCAGCGCCGCGAGCGCCGGGCCGATGATGCGCCCCAGGTTGAACTGCGCCGAGTTGAGGCTCATGGCGCTGTGCAAGTCCCGGGGCGGAACGAGCTCCGCGAGCATCGCCGCGAACGCGGGGTTGATGAGCGTGCTCGCGCAGCCGTGGAAGAAGGAGATGACGCCCACCACGGGCACGCTGAGCTGGTGCGTGAAGGCCAGCAGCGTCAACACGCCCGCGAGCACGAGCTGCACCACCGTGCCCACGGCGACATAGGTGCGCCGGTCGAACCGGTCCGCGAGCGCGCCGCCCACGGGGGACAGCACCACGGCGGGCAGGAAGGTGAGGGCGACGATGCCGCCGGTCCACTCGGCGCGGCCCGTCGTCTCGGTGACGTACACGCCCATGGCCACCGTCTCCATCCAGGTGCCGATGGTGGAGACCAGGGCTCCCACCCAGACCGGGAAGTAGCCGGGGTGCTCGAAGGCGCGAAGCGAGGAGAGACGTGGCAGTCGGAGGGTGCGCACGGCAGGACCTTTGTATCCCGGGGCGCCGCGACATGCCTGTAGGGCTCGGCCAATGCTTTGAGCCGCTATGACGAAACCCACGACGCATCCAGCAGCCGCGCTTCACCCCGGTGGAGGTGATGGGGCTCGGACGTCGTGTACCTCACGGACATGACGGGGCTTCCGGGGCTCGCGCGGCGTACCCCGGCTCCCATGTGCGCGGTGAGACGCGCCTACCGCACCCGGTCCAGCGAGGAGACAGGCCCCTTGCCGCGGACCTTCACGGTGCCGTCCTCGGCGATGCGCGCGCCCGTCTCCGGGAAGTCGTCCGCGGTGAGCTCGCGCACCAGCTTGATGACGGCGCCCTTCGGGTCCGGCACGGCGATGCCCCTGTCCACCTGCTTCGTGGGCAGGATGCGGCCCGCGGTGAAGTCGCCGTCGCGGTTCAGCTCGACCTCCAGCACCATGCCCAGGCCCTGCGGACCGCGCAGGTTGAACCGGCCATAGGTGGCGAAGTTGCCCAGCGAGTAGGCGATGAGCCGGCCCTTGTAGAACTCCATGCCGCGCACCACGTGCGGGCCATGGCCGATGACCAGGTGCGCGCCGGCGTCCACCACCGCGCGCGAGAAGGCTCGCAGGTCTCCCCGGTCCTCCCCGTAGAACTTCTCGCGCCCCTTCGGCACGTGCAGGGCCTTGCTGCCCTCCGCGCCGCCGTGGAAGGACACGATGACGATGTCGTGCTCGGCCGCGGCGATGCGCACCAGCCCCGTCGCGGTCTCCAGGTTGTTGAGGTGGTTGCACGACGGCGACGTGTGGAACGCCACCATGCCGATGCGCAGCCCGTTGCGCTCCACCGTGGCCACCGTGCCCGGCGCGCCGCTCCACGCGATGCCCAGCGTGTCGAGCGTGGCCTCCGTCGCGCGGCGGCACTCCTCGCCGAAGTCACCCGAGTGGTTGTTGGCCGTGGACGCCAGGTCCACCCCGGCCTCCTTCAGGTACTGGCCGTACTCGGTGGGCGAGCGGAACGCGTAGCAGTTGCGCGACGAGCGGCACTTCTTCGTCTCGCCCGTGTCGCACAGCGGCCCTTCCAGGTTGATGAAGGTGAGGTCCGCGTCCTCCAGCAGCGGGCGCACGCCGGCAATCACGCTGCCGGCGCCGTCGGGGGGCAGGTGGCCCTCCGGCACGGTGGTGCCCAGCATGACGTCACCCACCGCGCGGATGCGCACCTTCGCGTCGGCCGGCGGGGGAGGGCGGTTGATGACCTGCGGCCCCTGGGACAGCTTCGCCTGGAGCATGGCCTGCCCACGGGCCTGGGCCAGCGCTCCCTCGAGGTCCGGGTGGTCCGGCTGGAGCTTCTGCACCTCCGTCCACTGCGTGAAGGCCTCCGCCCACTGGGCTTCCATCGAGTGTGCCCAGCCCAGCTCCCACCGGCAGTCCACGCGCGAGGGCGCGGCCTCCACGCAGGCGGACAGGTGGGTGATGGCGGTGCGCGCGTCCTTCGCCTGGAGGGCCTCGACGCCTTGGGCGTAGCTGGTGTCCGGGTCGGCCAGCGGGGCGCGCGGAGTGGCCTCCTTGCTCATGGCCAGGGCCGCGGCGCGCAGGGCGGCGGCACCGGCCTCCGCGGCGGCGCGCCCCAGGTCCATCACCGCGCCCGGGTCCCCCGCGCGTGGATAGGCGTTGAGGTCCGTGATGACGGTCTCCGGGGCGGGGGGCTTGCCCTGTGTCTGCGAGCCTTCCTGTGCAGGTGTCTCGGCGGTGCTGCCCCGCGAGGAATCCTGCGGCCCCGTTGCGGTCGTGGCGGTCGCGTCCGGCGCGGTGCCCTGGGTGGGGGCGGAAGCGGAGGCCATCACCACCGCCGGACGGGTTCCACGAACCACTGCGCTCACCGACCCGGCGCCCGCGCCTTGGAGCAGCGCGGCATGACCTGCCTCGCGGACAGCTGCGCTCACGGCGCTGGTGCCCGCAGTGGAAATGAGCCCCGCGCTGGAAACGCGCGGAATCGAGAGGTGCGGGGCAGAAGCAGGCTCACGCGCCGAGGCGGCACCCGGCGTGGTGGCGAGCGCCATCAGGAGGAAGACGGACGAGGGCATGTCCCATCATTCTAGAGGCCCTCCCGGGATTCTGTGACAGGGGAGATGTCCTCGCTCTGGCAGCAGGCGAACAGGCGACACACACCTCCTCGGTCAGGGTGATGGGATGTGTGTCGCACCAACGAGCTGGGGCTGAGGCCACGCCCAGCACGTCGCGGCTCGCACCGACGAACGGGACCGGGGTTCAGCCCAGCACGTCGAGCAGCACCGAGCGGCGGCGCTGGCGCGGCAGCAGGCGCAGCCGCCTCAGCTCCTTGCGCTTCACCTTGCGCTCGATGGCGCTGTGCACGGAGATCGGCCCCGGCCCCCGCAGCAGCAGGCCGAGCGCGATGGCGCCCAGGGCCAGGTTGAACTCGAAGCCGCCCTTCGTGTTGTCGAAGCCCTTGGCGCCATGGACCTTGGCCACGGCGATGGCCTGCATGACGAGGACGGCCAGGGCAGCGGGACGCGTGGCGATGCCGAGGATGGAGCTCACTCCGGCGAGCAGCTCCGCCACACCCGTGGCGATGACCCAGGGCTTGCCGGGCTTGATGCCCACTTGCTCGAAGAAGCCCGCGTGCTGCTCGATGCCCTCGCCGCGGAGCTTGGCCACGCCATGCACCACCATCGTCGACCCGAGCGACAGCCGCGGAGGCAGCAGGGCCGCCGCCTTGAGGATGCTCGGTTGCTCGGTCAAGGTCGCCACGTTCATTGCTTCCACTCCTTGCTGGGGGCCTGGGCCCATTGCCGGAAACCTGGGTAGGTTGGGCCCGGCCCGGGCAGGTGGCACGCCGCGGCGATTCCGCTGCCCTTGCCTGGTGGGCATACTGCCGGCCTCGGGGTCCTGCTTCAGCGGTGTGGCAGCACCGCATGCACCCGCGGCGGGCCCGGCGTGAATACCCCCTGGTACGAGGCTGTCACTCCGTCATGTTCCTCCGCTGGCCATTGATGTCCCTGTCGTTGCTGCTGTCCGCCCCGGCGTTCGCGGAAGACGGTGTCGCCGTCCGGGTGCGGTGCACCGAGAAGTGCTCGGTGGTGCTGGATGGAAAGCATGGGTACCGGGTGAATGACTCCACCTGGGAGTTCAAGGGCATCACGCCGGGCTCACGTCGAATCGACGCCACGGGCGTGTTGAACCGGCCACTCGCGGGCAGCTTCGTGGTCATCCCGGACGTGGCGACGGCGGACGTCTTCCTGGTCAGCAACAAGCGCATCATCATCGAGCCCGGCAGCACCACCATGCCCGGCACGCCGGCGTGGGCCGAGCCGAATCCCCCACAGCCGGTCTCCACGTCGAATGCGCCCAGTGTGGCCATCGTGAAGTGCCAGGATGAATGCACGGTGCTGCTCGACCACAAGCGTGGCATCCGGAGGGACTCGCGGACCTGGGAGTTCCGGGACGTGGCCCCGGGCCAGCGGCGCGTGGAGGCCACGGGCGGCCTCTTCGACCGGCGGCAGTTCGTGGGGTACGTGGAAGTGCCGGGGGGCTCGGAGGTCACCCTTCACGGGGACTCCAAGGGCCGCGTGACGCTCACGGAGCAGAAGGACCTCACCCCGGCGAAGAAGGCCGAGCCCCCGAAAGAGGCCGCGCAGTCGTCCCTCCTCCATGTGCGCTGCCCCAAGGCGTGCACCGTGACGCTGGATGGACAGCGCCGGGGGTCGAGCAACACCGAGAGCCTGAGCATCCGCGACGTGTCACCGGGCTCGCATGACCTGCAGGTGGACTTCACGGTGGGCGGGAAGGTGCGGCGCGCGACGCTGGACGTGCTCGCGAGTCACGAGGTGTTCGTCACCGCGACGGAGGACCACGGGGTCCAGGTGACGAACTCGAAGCCCCTCACGGGCCCGCTGTAACCCGGCCCCTGTCGACACAGGGGCCTCAGCCTCTCTCCGCGAGCGGCGGCTCCATCAACGCCGCCACCTCCGTGGAGTATCCACCGGGGCCTTCGCCATGGACGATGAGGGGCGGGCGCACGGCGAGGCCCCGGTCCCTGTCCCGCAGCGCGTGCACCAGGAAGCGGGTGGCGGGTGCATCCACGCGCGCGTGCACGAAGCGCAGCACCGTGGGGTGGAGCTTCGCCTGGATGAGGAGGCCCAGGACCTCGGCCGCCCGGGCAGCCGGGTACACCAGGCTCACGCCGCCTCCGGGCATCAGCGCGTACCGCGCCGCGGCCACCACCGATGGGGCATCACACGCCACCTCCGACTTGGACACGGCGCGCTCGTCATCCGGGCTGCGGACGCCGGCGTCAGCCAGGCGGAACGGCGGGTTGGAGACGACGTGGGTGTACTGGCCCCCAGGCACGAGCTCGCGGATCCGCCGCAGGTCGCCGAGCAGGGGCTGCACCCGACCCTCACACGTATTGAGCGCCACGGCGCGCGTCAGCCGGGCATGCACCGCGGGCTGGAGCTCCAGCGCATCCACGGGGCCCAGGCTGAACTGCTTCACCAGGAGGAAGGACACCACGCCGCTGCCCGCGCCCAGCTCCAGCATCCGGCCCGGCACAGGGGCCCCCTCCGTGGCCGCGAAGTGGGCCAGCAGCACCGCATCCAGCGTGAAGCGGTAGCCCGTCCGCCGCTGGAGCACCCGCACTCCCGCCGTGCCAATGGAGTCGAGCGTCTCGTCCGGACCGGGACCGGCAGGGGAGGGGTCAGGCATGGGCGTGAGGACTTCCTACCGAACGTGAGCCCGAGCCCCAAGGACCGGCCTCCCGCCACGGTGAGCCATTCCCGCCGGTGGGCCCTCAACCGGGTCGGCCGATTCCATCATCCAGAACACCGAATCGCGTCGCCCACATGCCGAGGCGGGGCAAATCTCATTTGAATTCAGCCATTTATCGGCGTTAAACCGATTCCCGATCTCTTCACGAAGCCTTTCAGGGATCTGTTCATGGCGACCCTGGAGCAACTGCTGACGGTCCTCGGACGTCAGGCCGAGATACGAGGGAGCGAGCTGGCCGCGCAGCTTCGGGTGTCACGCCCGACGGTGTCGCGGCTTCTTGCCTCAGCGGGCACGAACATCTGCCGGATGGGGCAGGGGCCTGCCACGCGCTATGCACGGGCCCGGACCATCGCGTCCCTGGGGACGCAGATTCCCCTCTATCGGGTCGACGAAGCAGGCCGTCCCCACGAAGCAGGGCTCCTCCAGCCTCTGTGGAACGGCGGCTGTTGGATTGCGCGGGAGGATGGCTCGGGCGAGCGATTCGTCGGGCTTCCTCCCTTCGCCGCCGACATGGGCCCGCAGGGGTACCTCGGCCGAGGCTTCGCGACTCGCCACCCGGAGTTGGGGCTCCCGCCTCGCATCACCGACTGGACGGAAGACCACCAGCTCATCGCACTCGCGCTCCGAGGCGACGACTGCGTCGGAAACCACATCATTGGTGCTGCCTCCCTGGACCGGTTCCTCGCAGCCCCCCTTCGGCCGGCCACCGAGGCCCAGTACCCGGAGCTCGCGCGTTCATCCATGTCGAGCGAAGCAGGCTCCTCGGCGGGAGGTGAGCAGCCCAAGTTCACGGCGTACGCCGGAGGGCGGCATGTCCTGGTGAAGTTCGCGGCCAGTGACGACGGTGTCGCGGCCCAGCGCTGGAGAGAATTGCTCGTGTGCGAGGGCCTGGCACTCGAAGCGGTGCGCGCAGCCGGGATTCCCGCCGCAACCACGCGCTCCCTCAACGTCGAGGGCTACCAGTTCCTCGAGGTCGAGCGCTTCGACCGGGTTGGCGAAAGAGGCCGCAAGGCGCTGCTCTCCCTCAAGGCCATCGACAACGAGTACCTCGGTCATGAGGGCAAGGGGAGCACCTGGACCAGCGCGGCGCGGTACCTCCTTCAGAGCCAGTACATCGGTGCAGAGGATGCTCGGAGGATTCGCTGGCTCGATACCTTCGGGCAGCTCACCGGCAACACCGATCGGCATTTCGGCAACCTGTCCTTCTTCGAGGAGGGACCGAAGCAGTTCCGGCTCGCGCCGGCCTACGACATGCTCCCGATGATGTTCGCTCCTGTGGGCACGAGCATCATCGAGCGCACCTTCGAGCCTCGGCCCCCGACCGCGGAGACACTCGACGTCTGGTCCGATGCCGCCCAGCATGCGATGGCGTACTGGACCCGGCTGGAGCAGACGCAGGGGCTCAGCCACGCGTTCCGGGAGCAGTGTTCCCGGTGCAGAGACGCACTGGCTGAGTTGGTGAGGCGGGCACCGGTCTGAGCCGGCGCCCACCTCCGGTTGAGCGCCTCTTCAGGGCCTTGGCGGCCAATAGATTGAAGCAGGGTGCCCATTCACTCAATCTATTGACTTCAATCCCCCATAATTACCAATAGATTGAAGCATGCCCCGACAAAATCTGACGAGCGACACGACGCCTCTCGCGGTGGTCCGCGCGGTCACTCGCCTGGGCCAGAACATCGCGCGGGCGCGGATCCGGCGTGGCCTGCGGCAGGTGGACCTCGCGAAGAAGACGGGGCTCGCTCCCGGGACGCTCAAGCGCATCGAGGAGGGGAGTCTCACGACGGGACTCAGCGCCTACTTCACCGTCCTGTGGGCCCTGGGCCTCGAACACGAGTTCGAGAACCTCGCCGCTCCGGACCGCGACGAGGAAGGCAAGACGCTCGAGCTGGCACGGCAGCCGCAACGGGTGCGCCTCAAGAAAGGCCTCGATGCGGACTTCTGAAGACCAAAGTTGCTACGTGTACATCCAGCTCCCGGGTTCCATGGAGGTGGGCAGCGCGCAGCATCGGCGCGCCACCCGGCAGAACCTCCTGAGTGAATGCGGCCGCTTCCGGTTATCGAAAGAAGCCGCCACTCACCTCATCGACACGATGAAGCGCATCGTGTCCACCCGCTGGTGAGGCGCCGTCGAGGAGTGCGGCGGTACGGAAGCCGACCTGAAGGCCATCGAACGGGCTTTCGACTGCGAGGGCTTCGAGTACATGCACTACGGCGTGTAGACGACCGTCAGCACTGCGTTCGCCCCATCGCGCACGAAGAGGTACTGCGTCGCCGTCTGCGCCTGGGTGAAGCGCAGCCGCAGCTGCGTCTTCCCCGTCTTGTTGATGGCGGAGAGCCCCGCGCCGCTGAAGTCCCCCGAGCTCTTCGCCCCCATGCTGAACCGGTCGATGGCCGCGACACTGCTCGCCGTGGCGGAGGCCGCCCAGTCCGCGGCCTCCGTGTTCGCCGCGTTGAACGTCCCCGCCTGCACGTCGATGACCAGCGTGTTGCCCGCGGGCGTCGACCACGGGTCACCCGAGCCAGACGAGTAGCTCACCGTCAGGAACGCCCGCGTGACGGTCGCGCCGTCCGGGAGGCTCGACGTGTCGAAGGAGAGGAACGAGCGGTTGTACTTCCCATCCGTTCCCCGGCCGAGCGCCAGGTTCGTCATGAACCCCAGCGCCGCCCCGCTGCCGTCCGCGTTCGCCTTCAGGTAACCGTCATCCGCGGCAATGCTGGTGAACTGCACCGTCACCGGCACCGGCGAGCCGCTGTTGCTCACCGTCACCACCGTGTCGTTGTCCGTCGCCTGGTTGCCGGCGGCGTCGAACGCACGGGCCCCCAGCGTGTGCTGCCCGTTGGAGACCACGGTGCTGTTCCACGCAAAGGCATACGGCGCCTGCGTGTCCGTGGACACGACCTCGCCATTCACCAGGAACTCCACCCGGGTGACGCCCACCGCGTCCGCCGCGTCCGCGGTGACATTCACCGTGCCGCTCACCGTCGCCCCACCCGCCGGCGCCGTCACGTTGACGGTGGGCGGCGTGGTGTCTCGCGTCGGGTCGCCGCCTCCTCCCAGGAGCCCGAAGAACTGCGCCTGGTGGTAGACGGAGCAGAGGTTCACGTCGTTCAGGTACGCGCCCACCGAGCCACAGGCCGCGGTGCCCGTGCCGCCCGGGAACTGGAACTGCGCGTCCATGGCCACCCCGTGGCCCATGCCGGTGAGCTCCCATGTCTCCACCAGCGCGTTGCCCGCCCCGTCCCGGTACACCTTGTGCGGGAAGCCGGACACCGTCTCCACCGTGTCCGGCGTCTGGTCGATGCCGTGGACGTTCGTCCACTGCTCCATCGCCTCGGTGAGGTTCATCACGTTCACCGTGTAGTCACTGGTGCCGTGCCAGATGGTGACGCGCGGTCGCGGCCCCGCGTAGCCCGGGTACGCGCTGCGCACCACGTCCCCCCACGCTGCGGGCGTGCGGTTGACGCCCGGGCTCATGCAGTTGAAGCCCTCCATCATCGAGGAAGCGCACCGGTACGGGCCGCCGGAGTGGATGGCCCCGGCGGAGAAGACATCCGGATACGCGGCCAGCAGGGCCGGCACCATGTACCCACCGGCCGAGAAGCCCGCCACGTACACCCGCGCCGGGTCGATGGAGTACGTGGCCTTCATCGTGTCCACCATCTGCTTGATGGACAGCGCCTCGCCCCGGTCGCGGGCGATGTCACCGGGCTCGAACCAGTTGAAGCAACTGGTCATGTTGTTGCCGCCCTGCTGCTGCGGGTAGACGACGTAGAACTTGTAGACGTCCGCCGCCGCCGACCAGCCGGTGCCCTCCATGCCCGCGGCCCGCTGGGTACAGCCGTGCATCACCACCACCAGCGGCGCGTTGGCCGGCATGCCGGACGGCACGTGGCGGAACATCTGCAGGTTGCCGGGGTTGCTGCCGAAGCTCGTCACCTGCGTGAGCAGGGGATTGTGCTGCTCGGCCAACGGCGCATCGGCAGCCGCTGGCGCTTCCTCGGCCGGGCCACAGCCCGCGATGACCACGGACATTCCCGCGGCGAAGGACACTCCGGCGAGCCGAGACCACGAACGGCGCAGACGCTGCTTGAGCATGAAGTGACTCTCCCCGGCCGCCACGAGTGGGGGAGGGCGGCCGCGGAGCAAGACCTGACTCCTCCGACAGCCACTGATTCAAGGCGCGTCGCGTCGCATCACGATGAAACATGAACCAGGATTCACGTCACGCGGTGCGTCGTTCCAGAATGAAACATGAGCCATGCTTCATCCCCGCCGCCCAGCCCAGGGCCACGGGGCACGTCCCCGTGGCCACTGGCACCTCACCCCGCCGCGCGCTCGGCGACGAGCCGCTCGGCCACGTCCAGCACCGTGGCCTCCACGCACACGTTGTCCAGGTGGTTCGCCTCCACCAGGCCCGTGGGGCTCGTCACGTTGACCTCGGTGAGGTACCCGCCGAGCACGTCGATGCCCACCAGCCGCAGCCCGCGCCGGCGCAGCTCCGGCTTCAGGCGCTCGCAAATCTCCAGATCCCGCGGGGTGAGGACGGCCTTCCGAGGCACGCCGCCAGCGGCCATGTTGCCCCGGTGGTCATCGTCGGACGGGACGCGGAGCACCCCGCCCACCGGCTCGCCGTCCACCAGGAGGATGCGCTTGTCGCCCTGCCGGCTCTCCGGGATGTACGCCTGCGCCATCACGGCCTCCCGGCCGCCCCGGGTGAGCAGGTCCACCGCGGAGCGCGCGTTCCGGTCCGTCGACGACAGGAAGAGGATGCCCTTGCCCGCGAAGCCGTCCACCGGCTTGAGGATGGTGCCCGCCGGGTTGCTGGCGATGAAGTCCAGCAGCACCGGCAGCTCGCCGGTGACGCGCGTGTCCGGCATCAGGTCCGGGTAGCGCAGCGCGAAGAGCTTCTCGTTCGCGTCGCGGATGCCCGCCGGCTCGTTGATGAAGACGGGCGGCGGCCGCGTGCCGCACAGCTCCACCAGCTGCGTGGCGTGGAGGAACTCCGCGTCCACCGGCGGGTCCTTGCGCATGAAGAGCACGTCCAGCGAGGAGATGGGGTGGGGGGCCTCGTCATGGATGTCGAAGTGCCGTCCCAGCTCACGGCGCACGGTGACGTGGCGCATGCGCGCCTCCGCGCACGTCCCGTTGAAGCGCAGCCAGCCCTGCTCGAAGTAGCGCACCTGGTGGCCGCGCTTCTGTGCCTCGAGCATCAGCGCGAACGTGGAGTCGTGGTCCACCCGCACCGTCTCGAGCGGGTCCATCAGGAAGCCAATGGTCAGAGGAGCCATGCAGTCCAGAGTGAAGGGGGGGCGCGAGGATAACGAAGTGCCCTCCGGCGCGCCCTTCAATCACGGCGCGGCTGTTCAACGCTCGGGGATTTCCGCCAGCTTCAAGCGGAACTGGGCCGTCTCCCCCGCCTGGATGGGGACCGACAGCATGCGCTTCTTCCCGTCGGGGCCGATGAGGGTCAGCTCGTGCTCGCCCACGGGCAGCGCCACGTTGAACATGGGCGTGCGGCCCAGCTTCTTCTTGCCCCGGAAGACGTCGGCCTCCGGGAGCACCAGCAGCGTCAGCTTGCCCCGGCCCCTGGCCGGGCGAGCGCTCGCCGCCTCGGGCTTGGGCCGGACCTCCTCGACCGGCGGCGGGGCGGGGACCTCCGCCCGGGCCTGCGCCTCGCCCGCGTCCGCCGGCGGCCCCGAGCCCGGGCCCAGGTAGACGGGCAGGTTCGAGTCCTGGGAGGGCAGGGTGCGCAGGGTGCTCGCGTCCTCCTCCTCCACGGTCGCGTTGAGCACCTGCGCCAGGTGCCACGCGGCGTAGACGCCCCCGCCGAGGATGCCCGCCAGCACCAGGCCCCACAGCACGTTGGAGGACCCGCTCTCGGTGGAGGCCGGAGGCTTGCTCGCGGCGCCCGGCTTGCGAGGCGCCGCCGCGGGCACCTTGCGCGAGGGCTTGCGCGGCATCCCCGCCACCCACTTCTGGGGTGTGGCCTCGTCTCTCCGCTCGGGGAGGTACGGCCCGTCATCGCTGCGGAGCGCGCGCTTCGCGGACTCCAGCATGACGCCGCTGGTGGTGCCGTCCGCCGACTCCAGCATGACGCGCGTGGCGGACATGCGCTCCGCGAAGTAGTCCTGCATCAGCGCGGCGCGGTCGTGCGCGTCCATCATCATCTTTCCCGCCGCGGCCTCGATCGCCCGGGCCATGTCCCGGCCGGTGGCGAAGCGCTTCTCGCGGCTGCGCTCCAGCGCCTGCATCACCACCTTGGACACCTCTTCGGGCACGTGCGGCGCCACGTGCGAGGGCCAGGGGACGGGCGCCTCGAGAATCTTCATCATCTCGTCGCGCTCGTTCTTGCCCGCGAACAGGCGCGCGCCGGTGATGAGCTCGTGCATCATCACGCCCACGGAGAACAAGTCACTGCGGCCGTCGAGCGTGTCGCCCCGCACCTGCTCCGGGGACATGTACCCGGTGGTGCCCTTCACCGTGCCGACGTTGGTGCGCTCCAGGCTGTCCTTCGCCTTGGCGATGCCGAAGTCGAGCAGCTTCACCACGCCGTCGTACGTCACCATGATGTTCTTCTGGGCGACGTCGCGGTGGATGACGGGGCTGGGCGCGCCGGAGGGCGACGTATAGGTGTGCGCGTAGTGCAGCGCCATGCAGACGTCGCGCGCCACCGACAGCGTGAAGCCCAGCGGGAGCTGCTCCTTGCGGCGCAGGCACGCGCCGGTGATCTGGTTCAGGTTCTGCCCGGCGATGAACTCCATGGCCAGGTAGAGCCCGTCGTCCTCCTGCCCCAGGTCGAACACCTGCGCGATGTTCGGGTGGTTGAAGGCCGCGGTGATGCGCGCCTCGTCCAGGAACATGCGCTCGAACTGGGCGTTGTCCCGCGCGTCCGGCAGCACCCGCTTGATGACCACGAACTTGCGGAAGCCGCCCGGCCCGGACGTGAAGCCCAGGAACAGCTCCGCCATGCCGCCCACGGAGAGCTGCGTGACGACCTCGTACTTCCCGATGCGCTCGCCCCGATAGAAGTCGATGGGGAAACCCTCCGCCGGCACCCCACTGTCGGGGCACATCTCCGCCCAGACGATAACAGGCATGTGCGGGGCGGACGTCTCGTGAGAATCAGGTGGCACCCCGGGTCGTCCCCGCATCCACCGCCCCGCTGTGGATGGCCTGTGGACAGCGGGGGAGCGGCTGTGGAGAACCCCCCGTGTGGATCAACACCTGTGGGCTCCCGGGGATAACCGTCACTTTACCCACATGTAGCACATCCGAAATTCGTGAGGATTCTCGCGAGCTTGCTGACTTGTCCCCAAGTCCGAGCTGCCTACTTCCTCTACCAATAGATCAATACCTCTATGAACCTTTAGAAGAAGCCGTTGGTGCTGGGGACGAAGCGCCTGTGGAAACAGGCAGGCCGGTGTCTCAAGGCAGCGCGGCGCGCAGGCGATCGAGCAACGCAGGCAGCCGGGTCATCAGCTCCCGGTCCATGTCCTCCAGCGCGCCCCGGAGGATGGCCAGGTCCTCCGGAGCCCGGTCCGTGTTCACCATGCGCTGCAGGATGCGCAGGCGCTGGTTGCGCAGCACCAGGCTGGCCAGGACGTCCTCCAGCTCCTCGGAGAGCGCGTCATCCAGGTGGAGGTCGTGGCCAATCAGCTCCCGCAGCTGTTCCACGAGGTACGTCAGGCCCCAGGATTCCGCGTATCCGGCACGGCGCGACATCTCACCCTTGTCCGAGGCGTTCCGCCGGGCTCATTCCAGCGGCTGGGGGCGAATCAGGCCCACGAGGGTGAGGCGCGAGCGGGAGGCATCCAGCTCCACGCTCACCTGGCAGCTGGCCACGTCCAGCCGCAGCATGTAGGGGCCTTCCAGGGGCAGCTGGCCCTGCTCCTGCCGGGCCAGGGCCGCCAGCCGGAACAGCTCGGCGAGCAGCTCCTGGCGGTTCTCTGTCGGCAGTCCTTCCACGGCCGCCTGCAGGCCGCGTGGGATGAGCACGGTGAAGGCCTGCGATGACGACGGGGCGCATGAAGACGCGGCAGAGGTCATGCCGTACCCCGGGTGCCAGAACCGTACCTTTCTGGCACCCAACCATTTCGGGTGGTTGCAGGCTGTAGCACCCAAACGGCCTGTAAAAAACACTGCCTCGGCCAGCGCCAACCCTGAAGTGTTGGGAGTTGAGAGCGCTGGACGGGGGGCCCGGTCAGGGCGCCTCCGCGCGGGCTATAGGCGTCGGCGTGGGGGGACACGCCATGGCGCATGCGACCAGGGCAGTGGGGGTAGGGCGGTGGTGGAGTGGCATCTTGTGGGCCCTGCTGCTGGGGTGGGGACTGGCCTGCCGGGAGCCCCCGGCCCTGTCCGGCGCGGTGGGGCGCCTGCGGTTGTCGGCGCAGCGCGTGGACTTCCCCGTCGCCTATCCGGGCTCCCAGCGAGAGGCCGAGGTGCGGGTGGTGAATGGCGGCCGCGCCCCGCTGGACGTCACGTGGACGGACGTGCCGGCGCCCTTCTCGGTCGGCGGGGCGCTGCCGGCCCACGTGGGGGCGGGAGACGTGCCCGTGCGCCTGCGCTTCGCGCCCCAGGTGGAGGGCCACTACGAGGTCACCATCACCGGGACGGCGTCGGACGGCGGCCGGGTGGAGCTGGTGCTGGCAGGGGTGGCGCGGCCGGTGCCGGAGTGCTTCACGCCCGCGACGTGCGCGCAGGCCGCGTTCGACCCGGTGGCTGAGCGGTGCGTGGAGTCGGCGCTGCCGGACGGCACCGCGTGTGATCCGGGCAACGCCTGCCTCGTGGGCGCCACCTGCCAGGCGGGACGCTGCCGCGGCGTGGCGCGTGCCTGTGACGACGGCAATGCCTGCACCACGGACGTGTGCCACGCGCTGGACGGGTGTCAGTCGGTGCCCGCCCCGCCCTGCCCGTCGGCCGGGCCGTGTCAGGTGGGCACGTGCGACCCGCGCACGGGGTGCGCGACGGCGCCCGCGCCGGACGGCACCCTCTGCGGCGCGGAGCGGGGACGCTGTGAGGACGCGGACGTGTGCCTGGACGGTGCGTGCGTGCAGCGCGACCTGCCGGAGGGCTTCGTGTGCGAGGCCAGCAGTCCCTGCCAGGCGGAGGGGCGCTGCCGGAGCGGCGTGTGCCAGCGGCCTGCGGCGCGTCCCCTGGCGCCGGACTGGGAGTACGACGCCCAGGCGGAGGGGCAGCAGCTGCAGGACATGCTGGTGGGGCCCGAGGGGAACCTCACGCTGTCGGGCTTCTACGGCACGCCGCTCCTGGACGCGGCCGGCGAGGCGCCGGTGCGGGCGTCCCACCCGGCGCGGCGCTGCATGCTGTGGAATGACCGGCTGTTGTGCATGGACATGCCGGCGGACGGGACGGTGTCGCTGCTGGAGCGCGCCACAGGCTCACCGCGGTGGACCTTCACCCTGGGCGAGGCGCGGCCGGACTTCCGGGAGGGGACGCAGAACCTGTTCCTGGCGAGGCTGGCGGTGATGGCGCCGGATCGGCTGGCGGCCCTCTTCGAGGCCTACCCCGTGGACCAGCCGCGCGACACGTTGTGCCGCAGGTACTTCCTGGTGGTGCTGGATGCCTTCGGGCACCTGGTGTCCGCGCGCGAGCTGACGGACCCGCTGCTCGCCGAGTGCAACCACCCGCACCCCTACGGCCTCGCCTCGGACGCGGTGGGCAACCTCTACATCGCCTTCGCCCGGACCCTGAACGTGGGCGCGCCGCTGGCGTCCGGGACGCCGACGTTGCTGATGGCCTTCTCCTCGGACGGGGTGCCGCGCTGGCGGAGGACGGAGCCCATGCGCGCCGGGGAGCTCGCGGTGGTGGACGGGCTGCTGCTGCCCGAGTGGAGCTCCCAGGCGCTGAGCACGCGGGACGGGACTCCGACGGGCACGTCCCTTCCGCAGGACCTCGGCCGCGCGGTGGCCACCCGCGACGTGGTGGTGCCCAGCGCCCCCGGCACCACGGTGAACGCGAGCGCGGGCCAGCCGGGCTCCACGCCCGCCGCGACGCAGTTGAAGGGCTTCCGGCTGCCGGACCTGTCGCCGGCCTGGACGTATGCGCTGAAGGCCGGGCAGCGCCTGACGACGAAGGAGCTCCGGCTGGCCACGTGGCTGGTGGGCGCGGGCCTGCCGCCGGAGACACTGGTGTTGACCCACGCCGAGGGGGCCGACAACCAGCGGCTGCTGGTGGGCGTGCGCACGCGGGACGGGAGCGAGGCCTTCCAGTGCCCGCTCGACTACGCGCCGCGCACGTTGCCGCAGTTGATGGAGCTGGCGCGGGGGAACCTGTTCCTCATGGAGGGGGCGCTCAGCTGCGGCGAGTGCGACCCTCCGTTCGCGAACAGCCAGCCCCGCTTCCTGCGCTTCGCCCTGCCGGGGCTGCTGCCCGCGCGCGAGCCCTGGCCCGGCACCTTCGGTGGACCGGGACATGGGCACCACGAGCAGTCGGTCCACTGAGCCGGGCGGCATCGCGCACTGTGGAGAACTTGTGGGCGTTTCAGCTCGGAGGCCGGGACCGCAGGTCGAGGATGCGGCCCTCGCGCAGCCAGCCCTGCGCATCCATCGTGAGTGGCGCGCCCATGGCGATGACGTGCTCCGGTGCCTTGCGCGTGAGCCACCCGAGCCAGGCGCACAGCGCCGCGTCCAGCTGGTCATGCGTGGGCAGCATGCCCGAGGGAAACCGGAGGCCTCGAGCCTCCAGCACCGCCCGCCTTCGCTCGCGCCCCTCGCGTGACGCCTTTGCCCCCAACTTCTCCACAGCCAGCGCGCGCCACGTCGCGCCCGGGAAGGCCTCGAAGAGGCGTGCCTCCTCCAGCGCCGGCGTGTCCGCGTCCAGCATGGGGTGTCCACCGCGGGCACGCAGCGCCGCGAACAGCAGCACGCTGCCTCGCACGAAGCCGGTGAAGGGACGTCCGGGCTCGGGCAGCACGTCGGGTGTCCGCCCCGGCGCGCGCAGCAGGCGCTCCGCCTCGCGCACGGAGGCGCCTGGACGGGCCAGGGCCTGGGGGCCGTCGATGACGAGCACGTCTTTCGCGCTCAAAGGAAAGGCTTCCAGGAGCACGGCGGGGTCCAGGCCACGCGTCCGCGACACGGCGGGCCATCGGTGCTCGGCGAAGCGCACCTGCCCGGGGGCATCCACGTCGGCCACGTCCACCGGCCTGGGAGCGCGTGCGAAGGGGTCCGTCAAATCCCAGCCCAGGAAGTGCATGGTGCTCTCGGAGACACCTGTATCGACGTAGCGGTTTTCCGCATATCGCGGTGCTTCCCGCCGCACCCTGAAAGGAATTCAGCCTTCGCACCGCCTGCTCACACTTGACGTGAACGAGCAACTGCTACGGGTCCTCACCACATCCGGCCTGCCACGGTGCTTGCGAGAGTCAGGACCCGGCGGGTGGACACGCCCGGCGCAGCCGATATTCTTCGGCCACCGTAGCGTTGGAGTTCGTGGACGGTATTCCACGGTGCCCACGCGCAGGCCGCCCGGGAGGCAACCCCCTTGCTCCCGGCGCTCGCGTGGAAGAAGTGCGGTTGCCCGGACGACCTTGGAGGTCCGGCGTGCGGCGGCTTCGTGGCATCGTGGGGGGCCCGCTCGGGCCCCGGGTTGAAGTTCCCGGGGCCCGAGAGACCTCGTTCCACTGTCGCGATGATTGCCACGTTCCCAACGCTGGCTCCGCCAACCCGCGTGCGGTCAGGCCCTCGCGTCAGTTCTTGTAGACGACGCGGGAGCCACCGCTGGTGCTCACGTTGCTCTGGCTTGGCTGGGACACCAGTTGGATGATGCTGCCACCGGAGGCCTCGCCGCTGACGCGCTCGGAGGCGTCCACTTCCACGCGCGAGCCGCCGCTGGCCTCCGCGTCCAGCGTCTTCACCCCTCGCACGTCCAGGGCGTGCACGATGGAGCCGCCGCTGGCCTCGGCGTCGAAGTCCGTCGCCCGGCCCGACAGCGTCACCTGAGAGCCACCGCTGGCCTCGGCCTCGACCTGCCGCGCATCCACGCCCCGCACGTTGATGATGGAGCCGCCGCTGGCTCCGACGTCGAACTCGTCCGTGCGGGTGGCATCCGCCTCCACGCGGCTGCCGCCGCTGGCGTGGATGCCTTCGACCCGAGGGCTGGAGACATAGAGGCGGACGCTGCTGCCGCGGAACCGGTTGAGGGAGCTCTTGTTGTCCACGCGGGTGCGGAGCGTCCCGTCATCCACCTCCAGGGTGATGCGGGACAGCAGCTCCTCCGGCCCCTCCAGGCGCACGGACTTCGGGCCCACCTTCACCTCGGCCTTGATGCCGTGGCTCACCGATACCTCGTCGAAGTCAGCCACCTCGCGGACATCCCCTCGTTGGCGAGCGGACGCGTTGGCCTGGGGCTCCTCGGCGTGGGCACAGGCGGCGAACAGGAGGAACGAGGCGACAATCGACACGCGGGCGGGGGACATGGGCACGCTCCAATGGAAAGGGGGGCCATGACAGACCCCGACGTGTCCAGGGTACGCAGGGCCCCGCCATCCATTGCCTGCCCGGGGTTCAGGGGTCCGAAAGCAGGCTCAGGGGGCCGCGGACGGAGGTTGTCTCACCGGGCTTGATGTCCACGGGCACCTGATGCGCCTTGTCGGTGGCGTCCACCAGCTTCAGGGTGTGTTGACCCGCGGGCAGCTTCACCTTGAAGAGCGGTGTCTTGCCCAGGTCCTGGGCGCCGAGGAACACGTGGGTCTTCGGCTCGGTGACCAGGGTGAGGAAGCCGGGCTCACCCGTGGGTGCGCCCTCCGAGCTGGCGGGCGCGGCCGAGGCAGCGTCCCTGGGCGTGCGGGACTTGCGAGGCGGAGCGGCGGCCACCTTGTCGCGCTGGGCTCCGCCTCGGACGCGCTTGAAGGTCCTGGGCTCCCTGGCCACGACCGCGCCCTCGGATGCGGATTCCGGATCGCCGCTTTCGCTCGGAAGTAGCGCCTGGTCCGTCAGGGTGTCCGGGCTCACGTCTCCCGCGGGCACCAGGTCCGAGGACTCCGTGCCGAGGGGCGCCGTCAGGCCCGGTGGGGCCTTGGTCTCCCCCGTGTCCGAGGCGGCGTGGGTGTTCTCCCTGGGCGTTCCCCCTGGCGCGGCGCTTGTCGCTTGAGCCAGGGCCGCCGATGCCGCTCCAGGAGCCTGGGGCTTCCGAGGGGATGCCACGGGCGCACCCTGGCCCAGCAGCGGCTTCAACCGGGAGGACACGACGCCCCCGTCCAGCTCCAGCATCACGACCGCGGCGCCCAGTGCCAGCACGCCCGCCATCCCCGCGACGGCCATCCACGCCCGGCTGCGGCGTGGGGGCGCGTACCCGGACGCATGACCCCGGCCGAGCATCGTGGACTCGTCGTCCTCGTCCTCGACCATGTCGTGCACGCGGACGGGCTGGGTGGCGGCTTCAGCCAGTGAAGCACCCTGCCGACGGCGCGTCGGCGAGGCGGGACGGCGAAGGGGAGGCGTCACGGAGACGGTGTCGCCGCCGCGCTCGGGGGGGAGCACCGGCATGCGAATCATCGCCGTCTGCAGGTCGCGCTCGACGGGCTGGGAGGCGGGGACGGCGGCACCCTGGGTGCGCGGTGAGCGGGACCGGGGAGCATCTTCCGCAGCACGTGGAGAGGAAGGCTCGGGCGCCACGGTACGCAGGCCGTCCTGGGTTCGCGGTGAACGGGACCTGCCGTCGCCACGCAGCGTCTCTTCCCCTGTCGCGGAGAGCTCGGGCGCCACGGTGCGCAGGCCGTCCTGGGACCGCGGTGAACGGGACCTGCCGTCGCCACGCAGCGTCTCTTCCCCTGCCGCGGAGGGCTCGGGCGTGGCGGCACGCAACCCATCCTGGGTGCGGGTCGGTCGGATCCGGCCCTCGGCACGAGGCGCCTCGTCCACCCCGGAAGAGGGCTCGGGAGACCGCGACGCGCGAGGCCGGGGAGCGTCTTCCGTCGAGGCCGCGGACTCCGGTGCACGAGCGGCGCGGGCCCGGGGGTCGGCACGGGGCTCCTCGGAAGGCGGCGGAGGCGGCTCCGGGGGACGCAGCGCGCGGACCTGCGTCTGTTCCAGCGAGGCGGCGGGGACCTCTGCTGGAGGGAGCCGCGCACCCTGACGCGAAGAGACCTCAACGGCGGCTGGCGGCGGGGCTCCCGTCTCTCGAAGGGACGCGGGCAGTTGCGCGCGGACCGTGTGCTCCGGGGGGATGGCCGGCAACCCTGGCGCCGTGCGGGCGTTCTGGGCCGAGGGCTCGGGAGGTGGCGGAGCCAGGGCCTCGGACGGCGGCGGAGGAGGGCTGGACGTCAGCCGCTTGCCGGAAGGAGCCCGGAGCACGGCGGTGCGGCCGGGGGCTGCCGGCGGGGCCGCGCTGGGCACGCTCGTGGTGGCACGTCGTGGCGAGGGAGGCGGTGGCGGCGTGAGGGCCTTCGCCGGCGCGTGGGGCTTCGGAGGCGTCACGGCGACGCCTCCGGTGGGCAGCTCGGAGGGCTCGAGCCCACCCATGGCCATCACCTTGGCCAGCTTCACCACGCCGGTGGTGTCACCCGCGTCCGTCTGCCCGCTCATCAGGAGCTGCCGCGTCTGCTCGCGCCGGTCGGAGAAGAGGCGCAGCATCAGCTCGCTGCTCTGCTCCGGGTGCCAGATGAGCGGCCCCACGGCGCGCTCGATGGCGCGAGCGAACTCCAGCGTGGACGCGTACCGGTCCTCGCGGCGCTTGGACAGCGCGCGCATGACGATGGCGTCCAGCTCCGGCGGCACGTGCTTGTTGGTGCGCGAGGGGGGCGTCACCTCGCAGCGCAGCACGGCGTTCATCATCGCCTCGGCCTGCTTGGCGTAGAAGAGCCGCATGCCGGTGAGGCACTCGTGCAGCACAACGCCGAGGCTGAACAGGTCGCTGCGCGCGTCCAGCGGCTCGCCCATGATCTGCTCGGGCGACATGTAGCCGCTGGTGCCCTTCACCATGCCCACCGCAGTGCGGCTGGCCCGGGCCAGGCTCTTGGCGATGCCGAAGTCGAGCAGCTTGGTGACGCCCTCGTACGTCACCATGATGTTCTTCTCCGCCACATCCCGGTGGATGACGGGAGAGGGGCGGCCCAGCGGATCCGTGAAGGTGTGCGCGTAGTGGAGCGCCACGGCGGTGTCGCGCACCGCCATCAGGCTGTAACCCATGGGGATGGGCGTGTGGGCCTGTCGGCACGCGCGCGCCACCTCCACCAGCGTGGCGCCCGGGACGAACTCCATGGAGAGGAAGAGCTCCCCGTCCGCGATGTCCAGGTCGTACACCTGGGCGATGTGCGGGTGGTTGAACGCGGCCGTCACCTTGGCCTCGTCCAGGAACATCCGCACGAACTCCTCTTCACCGCGGATGTCGGGGAGGATTTGCTTCAGCACCACCAGCTTGTGGAAACCCGCCAGGCCCCGCTGGGATGCGAGGAAAATCTCCGCCATCCCGCCCGTCGACAGGCGGCAGAGCACCTCGTACTTGCCCAGCGACCGCGCTTCCGGCGCGAGCGGCAGCGTGTTCCCACTCATCGAATGGCGTCGAATGTACACCGTGAGCCGGATGGACGCGAAAGCCCCGCCCTTCATGGGTTTGTTACCGGACCCGGTGACTTCCCGGGTTGGGCGGAATTGAAGCCGGATTCAGGTGGGGAATCGTATGCGGGGTCCGGGCGGACGGGGTGTCAGGGGCGCCAAGGTGGCGACGTCCACGGCGCCAGCTCGCCAAGCCTGGCGACGCCCTGGTGAGACGCAGGCCCCCCTGGTGGCCGCGCTCCCGGGGCCTGACACTTTCCCATGCGCGCCTGCCTCACCCTCACGGAGAGTGGGCTAAGACGCGCCTCAAGGTCCCATGGATACTTCCGTTTCACCCCGCACCGTCACCGGCCGTCTCGACGTCCACCCTCGTGGCTTCGGCTTCCTCACCGTGCAGACGCCCGGCTCGTCCGAGGTGCTGTCCGCCTTCGTTCCGCCGCCCGAGCTCAACCCCTACTTCGCTGGAGACGTCGTCACCGCCACGGTGACGGCGGGCGCGGATGGCCGCTGGTCGGCCAGCCAGCTGTCCCTGGTGGAGCGCTCGCGCACCCAGGTCTACGGCGAGGTGGTGCTGCGCAAGGGCGCGCCCCAGCTCCGGGTGGACCGCGAGGTGGCGAACGCGGACTGGGCGCTCGATGCGGCGGGCACGCCGGTGCAGGCCGGGGACGCGGTGGTGGCGCGCATCGACGACGGCAAGGTGGTGCTGCTCTACCGCGTGGAGGCAGGGGAGGACCGCTCGCTGGAGCGCGTCATCGCCCGGCACGGGTTGCGCAAGAACTTCTCCGCGGAGGCCGTCGAGGAGGCTCGCGGGGCGCGCGCGGTGCCGCATGCGCTGGGGGCGCGGCGCGACCTGCGGGATGTGCCCACGGTGACGGTGGATGCGCCGTCCACGCGGGACATCGATGACGCCATCTCCGTGCTGCCGGCGGGGCCGGACGGGGCGCTGCGGCTGATGGTGTCCATCGCGGACGTGGGCGAGTACGTGAAGCAGGGCACGGCGCTGGACACGGAGGCGCGCGAGCGGGCCACCAGCGTGTACCTGGCGGGGCGCGTGCTGCCGATGCTGCCGGAGGAGCTGTCCTCGCATTGGCTCAGCCTGGTGCAGGGCGAGGAGCGGCTGTGCCTGACGGTGGAGCTGCGCATCGACCCGCAGGGGCGGGTGACGGCGGCGGACGTGTACGAGAGCATCATCCGCTCGTGGGCGCGGCTGAACTACGACGAGGTCGCCGCCTTCCTGGACCGGGGCGAGGTGTCGGAGCCCATGGCGCCGGTGCGGGAGGTGATGCCGTGGTTCCGGCTGGCGGCGGCGCGGCTGGCGGTGGCGCGGGCCGCGCGCGGCGGCATGGAGTTCGCGCGGGACGAGGCGCGCTTCACCTTCGACGAGGCGACGGGCGAGCTGTCCGGGCTGGTGAGCGAGAAGCCGACGTCCGCGCACGCGATGATTGAGCGCTTCATGGTGGCGGCGAACGAGTCCATCGCCGGGTGGCTGCTGGCGCGCGGGCTGCCGGGCGTGTACCGCGTGCACGAGCAGCCGGACCCGCTGCGGGTGGCGGACCTGAATGCCTTCGCGGAGACGTCTGGCTTCGCGGCGGGCTTCGGGCGGGAGCTGACGCCCCTGGCGCTGGCGGCGTTCGACCGGCAGATTGCGGGCGCGGTGGCGGAGCCGGCGCTGCGCTCGGTGCTGCGGCGTTCGCTGGGGCCTTCGCGCTACACGGTGAAGCCGGGGCCGCACTTCGGATTGGCGGCGCCGCTGTACCTGCACTTCACGTCACCGATTCGCCGCTACGCGGACCTGGCGGTGCACCGGACGCTGAAGGCGTACCTGCACGGGCGGCGGGACTTCGTGGACGAGGACCCGTCGGTGGAGGCGCTGGCGGTCCACATCAACGCCAAGGCGCGCGCGGCGAGCCGGGCGGAGAATGACAGGCACCGTGAGCTGGAGGCGCGGTGGATGGCGGGGCACGTGGGCAAGCAGTTCCCCGCGCGCGTGACGCGGGTGCGGCCCTTCGGCCTGGTGGTGCAGCTGGACGGCATGCTGGTGGAGGGCGTGGTGCCCACGGAGGCGCTGTCAGGAGGCCCCTACCGCCCCGATGCGCGTGAGCTGTCCCTGGTGGGCAAGGAGCGGAGCTTCACCGTGGGCATGCCGGTGAGGGTGAAGGTGACGTCCACGGACGAGCAGCTCGGTCGCATCGAGCTGGCGCTGGTGGGATAGGGCGCCTCCACACTCCCTCAACACCTCCACGCGATGGTGTCGCTCAGGGCCGACGCGGTCGCCCATGAGGGCGCCGTGAGCGCATGGGGAACTGGCCCAAGGGGAGAGTGCATGAGATTCGTTTGGATGGTCGCCGCCGCCGCGTGCTTCACCGCCAGCCCGGCCTTCGCCTCGGACTGCGAGGACCTGCCCGCCAAGGGGCAGGCGAGCCTCCAGAAGAAGTACATGAAGATCAAGGCCGAGGCCGAGCACGCGGCCACCGACTGCGTCGCCGTCCGGAACAACGACGCGCTGGGGACGGGCCACGGCATCACGCTCAACTGCCGCATCCACTTCCGGCCCCGGAACGGGAGCTGCTACGTGGACTACACGCCCTACGGTGACACCAACAAGAGCCTGTCCCGGCATCCGGGCTGTGACGCGGGCAAGTGGGCCTGGGCCCAGAGCGTGAACATGTCCACCGGCGAGTCCAACTCGAACCCGAGGGGAAAGACGTACACGGGCAAGGTCCGCTTCAACATGATGAAGGCGGAGTACGAACTGAAGTACACGGCCGTGGTCGGTGAGAAGAAGAGCGACAAGCCCCTGGAAGACACCTACGCGGCGACCCTGAAGAAGATCTGCATCCGCAAGTCGAGCAATTGATGCCTGGGGGCGGCGCGGTGCCCGGCGCGCCGTCCCGAAAACCGCTCAACCCGCGAGCGGCAGGCCCTCTGTCTTCGTCGTCAGGTCCTTCGCCGTGGCCCACCCGAGCAGCCCCGTGGAGGACTTCACGAGGTAGAGGTAGCCCTCTCCCTTGCGGCCCGACGGCGAGGCGGCGAGGACCTGAATCGTCGAGCCCTGGGCCAACGTGGCGATGGTGCTCTTGTCCGTGCGGCTGCGGGCCAGCGGGAACGACTGTTTCACCGTGGCCTCGACGCCGACGGCGTACAGGTCCTGCGGCACCTCGGACACCTTGCCCGTCTTCGCATCCACGACGTACTTGTCGCGGCGGTTCCAGAAGCCCTGCCACGAGTCCGACAGGATGATGCCGTTGCCCTTGGCCTCGGTGAGCGCGGGCACGGTGCCCAGCAGCTTCAGCGACTTGCCGTCGAAGCCATAGATGTTCGAGCGCTGGTCGTAGTCCGTCTGCCCGGTGCGCACGACGAGCTCCTTGCGCTTGTCCCGGCTGTCGAGGTCCACGATGAACACGCCCTCGGGCGGGTTGTCGTCACCGGGGCCCTGGATGGTGGCGCCGCCGGCCTTGAGGGTGAACTCGTTCTTCCCCTCATCGAATGAGAGGGAGATGGCCTCGGGCGTGCCGTCGCCGTTCAGGTCCACGGAGCCGGACTTGATGGGCCCTTCGATGTCCGCGAGCACGGGCGGCGCCGTCAGCAGGGAGCACGTCATCACGGCCAGCACAGGCGCCTTCATCTTCATCGGAGTCCTCGAGGTGAAGCGGCACCGCGATGGGCACGGACCGCGGGGTCTCACGCGCATCGTAGTTCCAATGGCAGAGACGACGGCTGGGTTTCACCGCGCCGCGGCGCTCACGGGCTCAGCCTCACCGCCCGAAGCGTCCGCGGAAGTGCGTGTCCAGATACGCCTCCGCACGCTCGTACGTGGCCTGTGCCTCCGGCGACACGGGCCCACCGTGCTCGCGCAGATGCGCGCGGCGGGCCCGCTGCAGCACGGAGCGCGGCGCGTCCTCCGGCGCATCAGGCGCCAGCGTTCGCGCCACCGCGTCCACCCGTGCATGGGCCTCGTCCACCACCGCGAGCGCCTCCTCCAGGGAGACCTCCTTCTCCGCCAGCGCGGAGAAGAGCTGGCAGTGATAGCGGCGGCAGCTCGCGGGGCGGTCCGCGTAGACGGTGCAGGCGCGCCCATCCAGGGCGGCGCAGCGCTGTGTCAGCGCCGGGCTCCCATCCGCGCGCGAGCCGATGGCCAGCCCACGCTGCTGAAGCGCGGCGGCCTCTTCCGGCTGGAGCGACACATGGGTGAAGAGCGTCCCGTCACAGCACATGCCGCAACGAAGGCAGAGGGTGTTGAGCGGCATGGTCTCCTTCCCCTAACCCGGCGGCCCCAGCCGTTCCATCGCGGTAAACCAGCATCCGAGCGCCCGTCCTCCTGCTCGCCTGGCGCCATGCGACACGGACCCACCCCGGCACGCTCGGGCTTTCCAGGCCCGCACCGGGTGCGGGCGGACCCGATGGGAGTCAGGCGTACATGACGTCGGATTCACGTCGGGAAAGGCGTCTCGGCGTCACCGCTTCGAGTGAGATAACGGCCTGGGTGTGACACTTGAAATGTCAGACCTGCTGGCCTGTCCTGGAGAACAGGTTACCCGTGGCTCTGTCATGTCCACGGTGCGTGTGAGAATTCTCAGGTCTCGCACCTCTGAAGTCGTACAATCAGTGCCCTTCAGACAACGGAGCTGTCATGCAGGCGGACACGCTGGAAGGTTTGAGCGGCCGGGCGTCGATGCTCGGCTACCGGATGGGGACGGAACTGACGGCGGTGGCGTCGTTCGGGAACCTCCAGGCACCGTGCCGGCTGGTGCAGCTTTCGTTGGAGCACCTGACCCTGAACCTGGGCACCCAGGCGGCGCCGAAGCCGGGAGAGACGGCGTCGGTGGTGCTGGGCCATGGCGAGCGCTGGGCCACCGCGCTGGACGCCGAGGTCATGGACGTGCGCGGCGCGCCCGAGGTGAGCCTGCGCTTCCTGGCGCCGCCGCTGGACGCGGGCCGGCGCATCGTCTCGGTGCTGGAGGCCCTGCGCGACAACGGCCTGCTGCTGCCGCCCGAGACGCGGCCAGTGTGGAAGGAGCGCATCCAGCACGCCGACCGCGTGCGCCGCATCTGTGACGCGCTGGTGGGCAGGCAGGCGCGCGGCATGGCCCGTGCGGAAGGGGGCCGCAAGGTCCCGGTGACGGCCGCCCTCTTCGATGCGCGCATGGGCGTCATCGGCTGGCGCTTCGAGGGCGAGGTGCCCGAGCGGCCCTTCACGCTGGAGGCCTTCGGCTACAGCAGCGTGGTGCACCTGGAGGTGCGCGAGGCGCGCGTGGAAGACGGCTTGCTGGTGATGCCGCTGCCCCAGGAGCTGGTGCGCTACCGCCACCGCTGGCTGCGGCGCGCGCCGCCGAGCCGTCCCTGCACGCTGTCCTTCGACCATCCGCTGTGGCCGCAGGTGCATGTGCGGCGTCCGGTGCTGGACCTGTCCTACGAGGGGCTCGCCTTCCTGACGGAGCCCGGCGAGGACCTGCTCTACCCGGGCCTGCGCCAGCCGGTGCTGGAGGTGGTGACGGAGGGCATGGCGCCGGTGCGGCTGCGCGCCGAGGTGCGCAACATCTCCAGCACCGCGGCGGGCCGGCGGTGTGGCATGTCCGTGCGGCCGCTGGACGCGGCGGGGGCGCAGGCCTGGCGCGCGCTGGTGGAGGCGCAGATGCACCCGGCCACCCAGGTGACGGGGGACTGGGGCGAGGCCACCTGGAAGCTCTTCGACGGCTCGGGGTACTTCCGGCTGCAGGGCAAGTCGCCGGAGGACTTCGAGGACGCGCACCCCCGCTTCGACGCCACGCTGGCACGGCTGGAGGGCCGCACGCGCCTGGGCTACCGGGTGGTGCAGCCAGAGGGCGAGTCCGTGGGCGCCACGCTGTCGGTGGTGAAGCCCTATGAAGGCAGCTGGATGGCGCACCAGCTCGCGCGGCAGCCGGTGAAGGGCAGCCGCACGTCGGCACGCGAGGCGCTGCGCGACATCTACCTGCGCGGCTACGAGCCCACGCAGGTGGACCCGGAGGTGAAGTGGTTCTTCGCCTTCTGCGAGGCCAGCGTCCGCTGGGTGCGCTACACCAAGTTCGACTTCGCCACCTGGTACGAGCACACCGGCCAGACGTGCCTTGTGCCCTTCCGCCTGATGGAGGCGGAGGTGGACGGGGCCTGGGAAATCCCCGCGGGCATCGAGGTGGGCACGCCCACCGAGGCGGAGCGCCAGGCCTTCTTCGAGCAGGTGGAGCGCACGCGGCCGCTGGCCTACCGCGAGGCGCTGGACCTGGTGCCGGAGCGCTTCGACCTGAAGCGCGCGAAGGAGCGCTGGGGCGAGGCCGGGCTGGGCCGCGAGCGCGAGCTGGTGGTGGCGCGGCACGAGGGCCGGCCGCTCGTCCTGGCGGTGATGGAGACGGCGCAGCCGGGCCTCAACCTCTTCAACGTGCTGGACGGCGTGCGGCTGGTGCCGCTGGTGGACGAGTCGCGCAAGGACGCGCAGGACGCCATGGTGGCGCTGCTGGCCCACGCGGCGGACTGGTACCGCGCGCGCGAGCGCAAGGTGTTCATCCACTACGTGGAAGCGTCCTGCGTGGAGTACGTGGAGCGCGCGTCGCTGGCGGACCTGGGCGAAGGCAAGCTGTGGGTCATCTCCGCCAGCCTGCTGCCCGAGTTCCTCGAGCACCTGTTCGAGGCGACCACGCCCCCGGCGGGGACGTCGTCGCCTCGCTGACGTCCGCGAGGACGGGGACGCTCAGATTTCGTCCTCGTCCGGGTCCGGGTAGGACTCCAGCTCGTCCTCCTCCTCGGCGTGGTGCGAGGGGCCGCGCTTCTTGCCCTTGCCGTCTCCGCTGCCCACGTCGAAGTCCGACGCCACCACGTACCACTGGCGGCCCTGCTGGATGCGGCGCAACAGGCCTTCCTGCTCCAGCGCCGCCAGCAGCCGCGCGAAGGTGGAGAAGCCGTGCTCGCGCTCGTCGAAGTCGGGCTCCTTGCGGACGATGGCTTCCTTGATGAGGGACGGATTCACCGGGCCGGTGGCGCGCGCCAGCATGCTCTGCACCACCTCGCGGGCGATGTCCGGCACCTCCGTCTTCGCGTGGGCCTTGCCGCCGCCCTGCGGCGCCTTGTCCTTGTCGCCCCGGCCCTTCTCGTCGCGCCCGTGGCGACCGCCGCGCTTGCCGTGCGCATCCTCCGCGGCCACGCTCTGCCGGCCCTTGTCCTTGTCTCCCTTGTCGGAGCGGGACTGGCGCGGGCGCAGGTAGATGAACTCGTCACAGGCCTTCACGAAGAGCTGTGACGTGGACTCCTTCACCGCGAGCCCGATGACGGTGCGCCCGTTCTCACGCAGCTTGTACGCCAGCGGGCAGAAGTCGCTGTCACCGGAGCCGATGACGAAGGTGTCGATGCTCTCGCGCGCGTAGCACAGCTCCAGCGCGTCGATGACCAGGCGCATGTCCGCGCCGTTCTTCCCGGCCCGCGTGGAGGGTGGCACGTCGATGAGCTCCACGCCGAACTCGTGCAGGCGGATTTTCGCCTCGGCGAAGCGGGACCAGTCGCAGTAGGCGCGGCGGAAGACGACCTTGCCCTTCTCCAGCAGCCGGTCGAGCGAGGGCTGCAGGTCGAAGTTCGACGCACTGATGCCCGTGTTGGTGACGAGGTTTTCGAAATCGATGAAGAGGGCGATGCGGTGCTCTTCGTTGCGACCGTTCACGTGCGGCCTCTGCGTGGTGCCGCCATGAGGGCGGCGGAGAAAGGGTCCAGCCGGGACGGCGCACCCTAGCCCTTTCCCGGGCGCTTGGGGCGACTGCCTGTCTGAAGTCAACACTCCCCGTCGGCACGCCCATGCCTCTGCGCCGGGGGCCCGGCGCGTCGCATGCCTCGCGGCCCTCGGTGCGACGGGATGGCTTGCCCACAGGGCTGCGGCCTCGGGTCAGGGCCTAGCTTGTCGGCAGCGGGGCCCCGCGCCCCTTCAGGAGGAGGACCCATGAAACGAACGCATTCGGGGAACTGGCGGGTCGCCGTGGCGGCGGCGCTGATGACACCCCTGGCCGCCCTGGCCCATGAACCTGTCAGCCGCCCGGACGACAACTCCGGCGCCGGCAATGTCCCGCTTCAGCAGGACAACATGAGCGAGTACTTTGGCAACTTCGGCGCGTCCATGTCCATCGACCGCTCTGGCAGCGGCAGCCAGCGCCTCCTCGAGGTCGGTCCCCAGGCTTCCGGCGTGGGCGTGCCCATCCGCGAGGTGACGCCGGACCAGGAGGAGATGCGGCGCCTGACCGGCAAGGTGCTGGAGCTCGACGGACAGATGCTCTACGTGCAGTCCGAGCCCGGCGCCGTGGTGCCCCTGGACCTCAGCGCGCTGCGCATCCGCAAGCAGCCGGAGAAGGGCCAGCGCGTGGTGGCCGTCTACCAGGTGGAGAACACGACGGAGAACGTCGCGCTGGCGCTCGCCGGAGAGGTACAGCCCAAGGACTGACGCCCCGGGGGCACCTCAGTCCTCCGGGTGAAGCTGGACGAGCGAGGGCAGTTCCGCTGCCCTCGCCCGCAGGCGCGGCTTGGGACGGATGGCCACCGGCACCCGAGAGGCCGCCAGCAGCTCCAGGTCGAACACATTGTCGCCGAACGCGGCGTAGAGCGGCTGGGAGGTGCGCGCGCGCAGGCAGCGCACCTTGCCGGCCGCGTAGGGGATGGGCTCGACGATGCTGGGCAGCACCGTCCCATCCTCGGTGCGCGGCGTGCAGGCCAGCACGTTCTCAGGGTCCAGCCCCACCTCCCGCACCGCGGCCTCGACGACGGCGAGCGGCGAGGCGCTGACCACGTAGCAGGCAATGCCCTGGCGCTGGGCCCACTCCACGACGCGCCGGGTCTCCGGGTGGATGCGCTGCCTCACCTCGCGCCGGGCCACCACCTCGCTCGCGAAGGCGTTCACCGCGTCCACGCGCCAGCCGGCGAACAGCCATGCCACCATCTCGTAGATGTCCTTCTCCGGAATCCGGCCCGCCTCGAACGCGGCGAAGACCTGGTGCGCCAGCTCGCGCACGGGCAGGCCCGGCGTGAAGCCATGCGAGAGGGCCAGCCGCTCCAGGGCCTCCTGTGCCTGGGGGCGGATGCCGCCATGCTCCAGCAGGGCGAGGAAGAGGTCGTCCCCCACGTCTCCGCTCCACAGCGTGCCGTCGCCATCGAATGCCAGCACTCCGCCCGGGGCGAGCTCGGCCTCCCGGCGGATGCGCTCCAGCGTCTCCTCCACGCGCTCCATCCTCATGGGGGCGCATCCTCTCCCGGTGGCGGGCCCACCGTCATCCCGGGTGTGCCGCATCGTCATTCACCGGGCAGGGCAGCGGCCGCGCGTGCTTCATCCAGCAGGCTCAGGTCCACCAGCCCGTCGATGTTCGCGTCGGTGATGAAGCCCAGCGTCCTCGCGTGCTCGGCCGCGGTGGCGAGCGCCTGGGGCACCGGGTCCAGGCTGGGCTCCAGCCGGGAGAAGGCCTGCTGGAGGATGCCGGGCGGCAGCGGCTTGCTCGTGAGGCGGCCGAAGGCGGTGTTGGCGGCGGTGGCGAAGGCGGCCGGGTCTTCCTGCCAGCGCCCGGTGAGGCGCACGTGCGCGCGCAGCAGGGCCAGCACGCGGGGCCGCTGCGTCTCCAGCACCTTGCGCGTCGTCACCAGCACGGTGGTGGGAAAGCGCCCGCCAGGCCACAGGTCCTTCTCGTTCACCAGGATGCGGCCATGGCCCTCGGCCACCAGGCGCGCGCCCCACGGCTCGGGCACCCACGCGCCCTCGATGCCGCCGCGCAGGAACTGGCCGAGGATGTCCGGGTTGCTCAGCGGAAATATCTGCACGTCGCCGGTGCCGTCCAGGTGCGTCGTCAGGCCCTGCTGCTTCAGCCAGTAGCGCAGGGCGATGTCCTGCGTGTTGCCCAGCTGCGGCGACGCCAGCTTCTTGCCCTTCAGCTCCGCGGGCGTCTTCACGGTGCGCACGACCAGCACCGCGCCGTTGTTCACCGCGCCGGCGATGATGCGCAGCTCGCGGCCGGCCTTGAGGAACGTGTTGATGGCGGGACCGCTGCCCACGTAGGACACGTCCAGCGAGCCGGCCACCAGCGCCTCCATGGCGGCGGGGCCCGCGTTGAACTGCATGACCTTCAGCGGGCCCACGCCCGGCTGCGAGGCGAAGGCCCCCTCCGCGTTGCCCACCAGGGCCTGGGCATGGGTGATGTTGGGGAAGAAGCCCAGCCGCAGCGGCGCGTCCGGGCCGCGCGCGGACGACTCGCGCTTGCAGCCGGCGCCGAGCACCGTCAGTCCGGCGACCACCAGGGGCAACATGAGGCGGAAGGCACGCATGGCGGCTCAAGGGTGTGGCGCGACGGCGGAATTTCAACGCCGCCCCGGGCCCAAGCGTCCGCCGCCACACGGCGGCCCGCCTCAGGTCGAGGCGGTCAGCCCCCAGCGCCGCCGCAGCCGCACCTCCACCGTCTGGAAGAGGACACGGTCCACGGCGGTGCCGATGACGACGATGGCCACCATGACGGCCATGACCTGGGGCACGTCCATCAGCTCGCGGCCCACGGTGAGGAGCTGGCCCAGGCCGCCGGAGACGAAGAGCAGCTCGCCGGCCAGGAGCGCGCGCCAGGCGAAGCTCCACCCCAGCTTGAGGCCGGTGACGATGCCCGGCAGGGCCGCGGGCAGCAGCACGCCGAACTGGAAGCGCAGGCCGCGCACGCCCAGGGTGCTGGCCACCCGCGTGAGCTGTGGGTCCACGCCGTTGACGCTGTCCTCGGTGGCGATGGCGATGCCCAGCACGCTGCCCATGACGACGACGAAGAGGATGGCGCCGTCCGTGAGCCCGAACCACAGCAGCGCCAGCGGCAGCCAGCAGATGGAGGGCAGGGCCTGGAGCCCCATCACCACCGGCTTCACGGCGTTGCGGAAGAAGGGGAGCCGGGAAATCAGCAGCCCCAGCGGCACGCCCAGGGCCACCGACATCAGGTAGGCCCGCAGCAGCCGCCCCAGGGAGCGCCCCGCGGCCCCCACCAGCCGCCCATCCGAGACCATGGCCACCAGGCTCTGCGCCACCTCCTGGGGACGGGGGAGCAGGTGCGGAGACCAGATGCCCAGCCGAGCCACCAGCTCCCAGAGCCCGAGCAACAACGCGACCACCAGCAGCTTCTGTGCGTGGTGTTTCATGACACACCTCTAGGGGCCGGGAATCACCTGCGGCTGGAGCACGGGTTGCGCGGGCGCCCGCGTGGGCGCCTGCTGAATCGCGGGTGTGCGCGCGCGCCCCTCCACCTCGCGCAGCAGCCTGCTCACGTGCCGCACCATCTCGTTGAGCCCCGCGTCCTCGGGGCGGCGCGGCATGGGCAGGTGGACCTCCAAATCCCTCACCACGCGGCCAGGCCTGGGGGCCATCAGCACCACGCGGGTGCCCAGCATCAGCGCCTCGTGGACGTCGTGGGTGACGAACACCACCGTCTTGCCGGTGCGCACCCAGATGGATTGGAGGAGCTCCTGCATGTGGATGCGCGTCTGCGCGTCCAGCGAGCCGAAGGGCTCGTCCATGAGGAGCACGGCCGGGTCCACGGCCAGGGCGCGGGCGAGCGAGGCCCGCATCTTCATGCCGCCGGAGAGCTGGTGTGGCAGCGCGTCCTCGAAACCTCCGAGCTGGACGCGCTGGATGTACGTGTCCGCGCGCTCACGGCGCTCGGCGCGCGGCACGCCGCGGGCGGCCAGGGCGAAGGTGATGTTGCCGCGCACGGTGAGCCAGGGGAACAGGGCGGCCTCCTGGAACATCAGCAACCGGTCCGGCCCCGGACCATGGATGGGCTGCCGGTCGATGGACACCGTGCCCCCCGTGGGCACCACGTGCCCGGCCAGCGCGTAGAGCAGCGTGGACTTGCCGCACCCGGACGGGCCCAGCAGACACACGAACTCGCCGGAGGCGACGTTGAGGTCCACGTTCTGCAAGGCGACCACCTTGTTGGCGTACTGGTGGTCGAGCTGGGCGACACTGATTTTGGCGCGCTCCGCGCCGACGTGCGCCGGCTGGAGCAGGCGCAGGGAACTTCTCCATCGGCCAAGGAGTGCGCGCAGCATCGGGCACAACCTAGGCACGTAGGTGCAAGTGGGAAGGGGTGCATGCAGGGAGCCCATGAGGGGCCCCCCAACCTGCTTGCCTGCCCTGAGTCTCACCAGGCGCCTGGTGGTCCTTGCTGGATGTCCAGCGCCCGTCGCCAGCGCTTCTCGGAGCGCCCGCAAGGGCTCGGTCCTGGCTGATAGAAAGTAGTGACGGGGTGGGCCCGTGCTTTCGCCGCCTGCCTGGCTGCCTTAGACGTCAGGGCATGCTGGACGACGTGCTCATCGAGCTGATGGGGAACGCCCTGGCGCTTTTCTCGGACAGGCGCAACTTTGGCCCCGCCGGGCTGGTGGCGCTGCTGGGCTCGGGAGCGCTGCTGGGAGCGGCTAGCACGGCCCTATACGCCAGCCCCCTCATCGAGGACGCCGGCCTGGCGTGGTTCGCCGGGTTGCTGGCCCCCTTCGTCGTCGGCGCCGCCGCAGCCGGCTTCCGGAAGGTGAAGCTGTGGGATTGGCAGCTCCGGTTCGACCTGAACCGCTTCGGGACGGCCTTCTGCGTGATGACGGGCTTCGTGCTGGCCCGCGGCATCGGCGTCCTGTTCCTCGGCAAAAGCTGAGGGAGCGGGGGCCCGTTCCGGCAGGCGCTCAGGCGGAGGCCGAGGTCCGCTCGGCGCGCAGATGCGCCCGGGTCCGCAGCGCCAGCCAGGTCGCGAAGACGAGCAGCAGCAGGCCCACGCCGGTGAAGGCGCCGCCGACGCGCAGCGAGGCGTCGCGGTCATCCCGGACGACCTCCAGCGGCGTGTCGCCGGGGTTCGCCAGGAACTGCTCCACCTGGGCCTCCACGCGCGTGGCCTCGGTCTCCTCGGTGGCCCACTGGTAGAAGAGGGGGTACTCGCCGTGGGCCGTCACCAGCGTGGGCCGGAAGATGGGCACGCGGTTGCGGCGGGCGCTGCGGGTCCGCTCCACCTTCACGCCCTGCACGTCCTCGAGCGCGAAGCTGGCCACCTCGTCGCGGGTGAGCCAGCTGGTGTGGAACAGCAGGCAGACGCCGCCGGGCTGGCAGCGCAGCTCGATACGGGCCTTCGCGTTCAACAGATAAGGACCCAGGACGAGGAAGGGGAGGGCGAGCAGCACGCAGGCCACCGCGGCAATGGCCGTGGACCGGCTGCGGCGCGGCTCGTCGTTGGAGTAGGTGGACTGGGGCTCGCTCACACCCTTCCTCATAGACCCGGGCGGGCCGGGTGGGCAGCGGTTTCGTGCATGCACAGCGTTGGACGGTGTCATGTCCGCGCTTGGGCCGCGTGCCGGGGCGTGCATCCTCAAGGAGGGCCGTATGAAGGCCGTGGCCGTCTTCCCTTCGAAGCGTCAGGTGCGCGTCATCACCGACGCACCCGAGCCCCACATCCAGTCACCCACGCAGGTGAAGGTGCGGACGCGGGAAATCGGTGTGTGTGGCACGGACAAGGAAATCATCGAGTTCGTCTATGGCGAACCGCCGCCGGGCTCGGACTTCCTCATCCTGGGCCACGAGTGCCTGGGCGAGGTGGTGGAGGTGGGCGAGGCCGTCCGGGGCCTGAAGCGCGGGGACTGGGTGGTGCCGCGCGTGCGCCGGCCGTGCCCCCATGCCACCTGCCCTCCGTGCCGTGGAGGACACCCGGACTTCTGCATCACCGGTGACTACACGGAGCGGGGCATCAAGGGCGCGCACGGCTTCGGCGCCGAGTTCTTCGTGGAGGACGTGGCCTACCTGCACCGCGTCCCCGAGGAGCTGCGGGACGTGGCGGTGCTCACCGAGCCGCTCACCATCGCCGAGAAGGCCCTCCGCCAGGTGGAGCGCTTCCAGGACCGGTTGCCGTGGAAGCCCGGCCCGGGGCGCGCGGTGGTGCTGGGCGCGGGACCGGTGGGACAGCTGGGCGCCATGGCGCTGATGCGGCGGGGCTATGCCACCACCATGTACTCGCGCAGCCCCAAGCCCAACGCGAAGGCGGAGGCGGTGGAGGCGCTGGGCGTGCCCTACATCTCCTCGAAGGAGGTACGGCCGGATGAGCTGGTTCGCCGGGCCGGGGCCGCGGACGTCATCTACGAGGCGGCCGGCGTGGCCCGGGCGGCGCTGGAGACGCTGAAGGCGCTGGGGCCCAATGGCGTCTGCGTGCTCACCGGCGTGCCGTCGAAGGAGGAGCCGTTCGAGGTGGCGCCGATTCTCAAGCAGGTGGTGCTGGGCAACCAGGTGGTGGTGGGCACGGTGAACGCGGCGGACACCGACTTCGACATGGCGCTGGAGGACCTGGGGCACTTCCGGGCGCGCTGGCCCGGGGGGCTGGAGCGGCTCCTCTGCGCCGAGCACACCCCCGAGGACTTCTGCGACGTCGTCACCGGCAAGAAGTCCGGCGGCATCAAGGACGTCATCCGCTTCAGCTGACCCCTTCGACGAGGAGCGACGCATGGCAACGGGGAGCAGCGGTCTGGGCGGGGCGGGGAAGTCGGTCGCCATCGAGGACCATGGCGTCATCGGGGACCTGCGGACGGTGGCCCTGGTGGGCAACGAGGGCACCATCGACTGGTTCTGTTTTCCGCACTTCGACAGTCCCAGCGTCTTCGCCGCGCTGCTGGACGCGGAGCGCGGGGGCCACTGGCGCATCGCCCCCGAGCCGGACGGGGTGCTGAAGCGGCAGTTCTACTGGCCGGACACCAACGTGCTGGTGACGCGCTTCTACACGCCGGACGGCGTGGGGGAGCTGGTCGACTTCATGCCCATGGCGGGCAGGAAGGGCGTGAAGCACGAGCGCGAAATCCTCCGGCGCGTGCGGGTGGTGCGCGGGGCGATGTCCTTCCACATGGAGTGCTTCCCCGCCTTCAACTACGCGCGGGACACGCACGAGACGAAGCTCATCCCCAGCGGGGCCACCTTCTCCTCGCAGACGCTCCAGCTCACGCTGTCCTCGTCGGTGCCGCTGAGGAAGACGGAGCGGGGCGTCACCGCCGCCTTCACCCTGCACGAGAACCAGTCCGCCGTGTTCTCCCTGCACCCGGGCGCGCGCACGTCCTGCGAGGCGGTGGTGCACAACCACGAGTCCTCCGAGGAGCTCTTTCGCGAGACGGTGGATTACTGGCGCCATTGGTTGTCGGGGTGCCAGTACACGGGGCGGTGGCGTGAGACGGTGCAGCGCTCGGCGCTGGCCCTCAAGCTGATGACCTTCGAGCCCACGGGCGCCATCGTCGCGGCGCCCACGTGCAGCCTGCCCGAGTCACCGGGAGGCACCCGCAACTGGGACTACCGCTTCTGCTGGCTGCGCGACGCGGCCTTCACCGTCTATGCGTTCCTCCGCATCGGCTTCAAGCAGGAGGCGGCGGCCTTCATGCGCTGGGTGGAGGCGCGCTGCGCGGAGTACGACGACGGACCGCTGCCCTTGATGTTCGGCATCGACGGCAAGCACGTGCCCCTGGAGCAGGAGCTGCTGCACCTGTCGGGCTATGGCGGCGCGCGCCCGGTGCGCATCGGCAACGCGGCGGCGGACCAGCTCCAGCTCGACATCTACGGCGAGCTGATGGACTCGGTGTACCTGTCCAACAAGTACGCGGCGCCCATCTCCTACGACTTCTGGCGGCACCTGCGGCGGCTGGTGGACTGGGTGTGTGAGAACTGGGAGCTGCCGGACGAGGGCATCTGGGAGGTGCGCGGCGGGCGGCGGCAGTTCGTGTACTCGAAGCTGATGTGCTGGGTGGCGGTGGACCGGGCCATCCGGCTGGCGGACAAGCGCAGCTTCCCGGCGGACCGGGCCCGCTGGCACAAGGTGCGGGACGCCATCTTCGAGGACATCATGGAGAAGGGCTGGAACCCGGAGCGCGGCGCCTTCGTCCAGTACTACGGCGGCCACGCGCTGGACGCGGCGAACCTGCTGATGCCGCTGGTGTTCTTCCTGTCCCCGGTGGACCCGCGCATGCTCCGCACGCTGGATGTCATGCGAAAGCCCCCGTCCCACGGCGGGCTCGCGTCGGACGGCCTGGTGTTCCGCTACGACGTGGAGGCCACGCTGGATGGGATTGCCGGCAGCGAGGGCACCTTCAACCTCTGCAGCTTCTGGCTGGTGGAGGCGATGACGCGCGCGAGCGTGGCCCGGCCGGACCTGCTCGAGGAGGCGCGGCTCATCTTCGAGCGGATGCTGGGCTACGCCAACCACGTGGGCCTGTACGCGGAGCAGACGGGCATGTCCGGCGAGGCCCTGGGCAACTTCCCACAGGCGCTGACGCACCTGGCGCTCATCAGCTCGGCGTACAACCTGAACCGCACGCTGGGTGGGCGGGACTGAAGCGCGTTCATTCGCGCGACACGCCCACGAACTCGTCCCAGGCGCCGGGCGTCACCACGCCGACGAGGCGGACGCCCAGATCGCCCGGCCGCTGGACGACGTCCAGGGCGTCAAGCAACCGGGGGTCGTCCGCGAAGTGGCGGCGCTTGCGCTCCACCAGCAGCTCGAAGTCATGGAGCATCGACTCGCGGACGTCCCGCGGCATCCGCCTCAGCGTGGCGCGCGCTCGCTCCACCCAGCCCTTCTCGGGCTCCCAGGTGTCCTGCACCACGGCGTTCCACACACTCAGGGCCAGCGCCAGACAGGTGAAGAGCTCGGCCTCCGGGTCCTCCGATTCCTCCACGCCGTCCAGGATGGGCCTGGCGAACTCGAGCAGGGTCTCGGAGACCTTCTTCGTGGGCAGCGTGCGCGTGGGTGCCCGGGTCGCCGTGGGCCGCTGGCTGGCCAGTCGTAGCAGGTCGAGCGTTCCCACATATCTTCCCGTCAGCAGCGGCAGGGGGACCTCCAGCTGGACACGGACCTGGAGGCCTCCGACCTTCAGCACCACGTTCACCTCGCGCTCCTCGGGACGCGCCAGGGCGAGCGCCCGACCCACCGCCGCCGCCACCACCAACTCCTCGGTGTTTCCCTGGCGCGGTGTGTTCCGCTGGACGCGCATGACGTCGGGGACGAAGGGCAGGCCGGTGACGTCCTTCACCACCTTGGCCACCCAACCCGGTTCATCCTCGAGCGTCACGCCCAGCGAGTCCGGGATGAGCACGTCGACGTTGCCAGCCGGTAGGCCAGACATGCTCATCCGCTCCACGGAGCCAGCCCGGTCGAAGAGGGCGAAGCCGAACTCGCTGCCGCCACCACCCATCACGGACAGCTCCCGGGTGCCTTTCACGGCACCCTCCAGGTGCACGGTGAAGACCTCTTCGTTCGTCCACTCCTCCCAGGGCTCCGCGCGGATGAGCGCCGCCATGGCGTCGAGGAGCGCGTCTGCCACCTCCGGTGTCCCCAGGGCGTCCGGCTTCTCTGGGCCCCAGTACAACTGGAGGGCGAGCGCCGCCCGGGCCCGAGCGACGGAGTCCGGCATGGGGCGCGAGTTGAAGCCATGGGCGACGCCGGCGCGCGCCAGCCGACTCTCGCAGTAGCGCTTGAGCCCCGCGCTGCCCCGCGCCAGGGACTCCAGTCCCTCCGCGTCCCGGCGCCCGAAGACGGGGGGCAGGACCTCACCGTCCGACGTCAGCGCGACGTAGACGGAGGTGCGGCCATCCACGCCCACGTCGATGGGGCCCAGCTTGAAGGCGTAGAGGGCCCCGGGCTCCAGCTCGGGCGCCGCCGCCTTCCGCCGAGGCTTCCGCCGGGCGGCGTCCTGGAAGGCCCGGCGACGTGGAACAGGTTCGAGGGAGAGGTCCTCGGAGAGCTCGGGGAGCTCGGGGAGCTCGGTGGTGGTGAGCTCCGCGCGGATGGGCTCGAGGGAAGGCACCTCCTTCGAGGTGTACACCTGGGTCAGCGGAATGCGCTCGTCGCGAGACAGACCCAGCTCCGCGTACAGGTTGTCCCAGAGCGTGTCCGCCGCGTCGGAGAGGTGGGACACCTGCGACTCCTGGTCCTTCAGCCATTCGAGGACCTGGGCGCGGCCCTCCGTGGACCGCACCATCTCCCGGGCGCTCTTTCCACTCCAGGCGGGGATGCCTCTGGACAGCTCGTCGCGGGCCCGCTGCGCCAGCATCAGCGCGAGCTGGTCCGCCAGCTCAAGCGGCATGTCGTCCGGCAGGGAAGGAGTGGGTGCTCCACGAATGGACTGCTCGGGCCCCAGGGTGTCCTCCTCGTGCTCCGCCTCCGCGCCCAGCAGTTCCGCCAGCAGGGCCTTTCCCTTCTCCAGGCGCTGCGCGGACTGGGTGTTCAGGACCAGGGACTTGCCTTCCACCGTGACGAAGCCCCACACCGCCGGGTTGTTCGTGGGCGCAAGGGGGTGGGGACCCTGCCATTCGTAGGAGCCCTTGCCCTCGCGGGTGAAGCCGTCGTGCTGGCGCAGGCGCTCCTCTACTTTCGCCGGGTGGCGGATGCGGAAGCGCGCGGTGCAACTGCGCAGTGGCTCGCCATCCGCGTTGAGCAGTGGCTGCTCGGTGGTGAAGAGCTCCAGCACGCGTCGGAAGAGGAAGGGCGCCAGCCGCCGCGCCTGTCGGCGGCGGCCGGGCAGGTCCGAAGCGGGAGGCTGCTGGGCGGCCAGTTTCTGACGCATGGCCACGATGACGTGCTCCCGCACCGAGCGGGGGATCAGGACGATGCCGCCTACGAGCTCCAGATGGTCCTCGGTGGGCATCACCCAGCTTCCAATCAGGTCGTAGCGGGCCACCTGTGTGGTGAGGCTGCGCTCCTTCACCTCCAGGACCTCGTCGAGCAGCAAGTCCCGCAGGCGCAGGCCTTGCCCGAGCCGTACCTCCTCCACCTCGAACACCGAGCACCAGGACGCGGCCAGGGCCGACAGGATGCCGCGCTCGGCACGCGACAGGCTCTGTCCCTGCTGCAGGAGCTGACGGTCCGCGGCGGTGCGGCCCTCCGCGTCCTCCTTCCCATGGAGCGTCCACGCCATCAGGGCGGCGCTCATCCAGGAAAAGCGCTGGTCATCCCAGGCCTCCGGAAAGTCAGCGCGTGCGCTGGCGGACAGCTCGGGTTCGGTGCTGACGAAAGCCCGCAACGAGGCGAGTCCACGGGCGAAGGCAGTCGGGCTCCAGGTTGTCATGGAGGCACCCTACGCATTGGGCAGGTGTCCCTCTACCTTCCCGTGCGGGAGGGCCGCTCTTTCGATGGGTGCTTCACAGCGAGCCACGGATGACTGCGTGTCGGTGCTCGCGGTGCGGCGCCTGCTCGCCGCGGGCTACAGACCCGTCGGCCGGGCGGAGCTCGTCACGCAGTCACACTGAAGCCCCGAGGGCGCGGCCGACACCTCCTCGCCCTCGGGCCCACCGTCACTGCACGGTGAAGTGGTAGTTGCTCCCGAAGTTCGAGTCCCACGCCTGGCAGCCCCAGCGGCTGGTGTTCTCGAACCAGACGGCCAGGTCGCCCCGGGTGTTGAGCGGAATGGACGGCGCGGGCGGGTTGGGCGTGGAGGAGAAGCCCGCCACCCAGAAGCTCTGCACCGGGCCGCCGTTGAACTGGTAGTAGCCGGTGATGGTCCACCCCGGCGTGGTGCCGTTGATGTTGCCCCGGCACTGCGTCAGGCGGTCGGTGTTGAAGTGGATGGCGGCGGTGGAGCCGAAGGGCAGCGGGTTCGGGGACGCGAACACGTTCCAGCCCTGCGCCGGCGACTGGAAGGTGATGCTGGAGGTGGACTGCGAGGAGGCCACCGTGCCGGCCAGCAGCGCGGCAACGGTGGTGGCGAGGAACCAGCGGGAGGAATGACGCATCAAGGCGAAGCTCCGGGTTGTGAGGGGACTGCATGGCGGATACGCACACCGCGGCAGTCGTGGGCTGTGACGGTCCGCCAGTGGACCCCCGCCGGTTTGTCCCGCTCAATCCCCAGAGTCCTCTACAGTCAGGCTCCTCACTCTTACGCTCCGCGCCATGGCCGATATTCTTCCTCGCTTCTATCGACTCGCCGTCCGCGTGGACGCCCACTATGACGCGCTGAGCCGCAAGCTTCGCCAGAAGCTCGGAATCGCGCCGCCTCTGCGCATCCTCCCCTACCGGGGCTATGGCACACCGGAGCGCGCCGTCATCAAGGCCCGCGTGCTGGAGGACCGGAACATCCGCCCGCCGCAGCAGCGGCTCACGCTGGTGGGCAGCGCGGTGGCTTCCTACAAGCGCTACATGACGCGCGAGGTGCCCGGCGCGCGCGTCGCGGTGCGCTGGGGCGACAAGCGCTGGGAGGGCACCACCGACGAGGAAGGCTTTCTGGAGCTGTGGGTGCCGCCGCCCGAAGGCGTCCGCTCCGGATGGCACATGGTGGAGCTGGAGCTGCTCTCCCCCGAGCCGGAGGGTGTGTCGCGCGTGGCCGCGCCGGTGCGCATGGCCGGGCCTGGCGCGGAGTTCGGCGTCATCAGCGACATCGACGACACCGTCATCGTCACCGGCGTCACGGATCTGCTGAAGCGCGCCTGGGCACTCTTCCTCACCGAGCACCGCGTGCGGCTGCCCTTCCCGGGCGTGGACGCCTTCTACGCCGCGCTCCAGCACGGCCGGGGCGTCAACGCGGACAACCCCATCTTCTACGTGTCCAGCAGCCCGTGGAACCTCTACGAGCACCTGGACGAGTTCCTCTCCCTGCACCACATCCCCACCGGCCCGCTGCTGCTACGGGACTGGGGCCTGTCCAGCCAGGGCTTCGCGCCCGGCGGGGGGCATGGGCACAAGCTGGAGAAGATTCGCGCGGTGCTCGGCACGCTGTCGCACCTGCCCTTCATCCTCATCGGTGACAGCGGGCAGGAGGACGCGGAGCACTACCGCACCATCGTTCGCGAGTTCCCCGGCCGCATCCTCTGCGTGTACATCCGCAACGTGCCGGGCCACGCGAGCCGGGCCCAGGAGCTGGCGCTCATCGCGGAGGACATCCACGCCGCGGGCAGCAAGATGCTCGCCGTGGATGACACCACCGAGGCCGCTCGCCACGCGGCCCGCGAGGGCTGGATTCACTGGCGTGAGGTGCGCGAGGTGGAGGCCCACCGCCGAGAGGACGCGGAGCGCTGAGGCCCGCCGTACAAGGTGGCGGCCTTCCAGGTCATCCAGCACGAAATCGGAGGTCCATCGCGCGCGCCGGTGCCTCCTGCGTGAGGGCACCGGCGCGGGCGTGGTCAGGACAGCGGGCGCCCACCCTGGAACTGGGCCATGCGCTGGGCGCGCTCCATCATCTCGCCCTGGGCCCAGCGCTTCTCCTCGCCCGGGCGCTGCTGGCGGCGGCGCCATGTGCCATCCGCCGTCAGCTCCCAGGCGGAGGTGTTGTCGGCCATGCAGCGCTCCAGTGAGTCACGTACATGGGCGGCCAGGACGGGGTCCTCCACCGGCGCGAGGATTTCCACGCGGTGGTCCAGGTTGCGCGGCATGAGGTCCGCCGAGCCGATGTAGCAACGCAGCTCCGTCCCGCGCTCGAAGATGTAGATGCGCGAGTGCTCCAGGAAGCGGCCCAGCACGGACACCACGCGGATGTTCTCCGACACGCCGGGGACCCCCGGGCGCAGGCAGCAGATGCCGCGCACGTTGAGCTCCACCTTCACGCCCGCGCGGGACGCGTCGTAGAGCGCGTGGATGATGCCGGGGTCCACCAGCGCGTTCATCTTCATCTGGATGCGCGCGGGGCGCTCGGCGGTGTGCGCCGCGACGGTGCGCTTGATTTCCTCCAGCAGTCCCTGGCGCATGGTGAGCGGCGCCACCAGCAGCTTGCGGAAGGACTTCGGACGGCCGAAGCCGGTGAGGTAGTTGAAGACGTCCGCCACGTCCGCGCCGATGTCCGGGTCCGTGGTGAACAGCCCCATGTCCGTGTAGAGGCGGGCCGTCTTCGGGTTGTAGTTGCCGGTGCCGATGTGGACGTAGTGCCGGACCTTGTCGCCCTCGCGCCGGACGATGAGGATGGCCTTGGCGTGCGTCTTGAGGGAGGGAATCCCGTAGACGACGTGCACGCCCGCCTCTTCCAGCGCGTTGGCCCAGCGGATGTTGGTGCGCTCGTCGAAGCGCGCCTTCAGCTCCACCATGCACACGGCCTGCTTGCCGCGCTCGGTGGCGGTAATCAGCGCGGGCACCAGCGGCGAGCTGTCCGACGTGCGGTACACCGTCTGCTTGATGGCGAGCACATCCGGGTCCGCCACGGCCTCGGTGACGAAGCGCTCCACGGACGTGCCGAAGGACTCGTAGGGGTGGTGGACCAGCAAATCTCCCCGGCGCATGGCGGACATCACCGTGCCGCCCTCCGGGGCGTCCGCGTCCGGACGCAGGCGGACCTGGGTGACGGGCGTCCACGGCGGGTCCTTCAGCTCCGGGAAGCCCGGGGCGAAGGCGATGGCCTGCAAGTCGTTGAGGCCCACCAGGCCGTGCTCCTCGTAGACCTGGCGCGCCTCCAGGCCCAGCGCCTCCACCAGCGGCTCGAGGAGCTTGGGGCTCATGCCGGCCTGGACCTCCAGGCGGATGACGTCGCCGAAGCGGCGCTCGCGCAGCTCCGTCTCCACGGCCTTAAGCAGGTCCTCCGCGTCCTCGGACACGGTGAAGTCCGCGTCGCGGGTGACGCGGAAGGTGCCCCAGCTCAGCACCTCCATGCCGGGGAACAGGTCCCCCAGGTGCTGGGCGATGACCTCCTCCAGCGGCACGAAGACATTGCCCCTGAGGGGCAGGAAGCGCGGCAGCAGCTCCTTGGGCACCTTCACCCGGGCCACGCTCTCCTCGTCCGCGTCCGGGTCCTTCAGGAGCACCGCGAGGCTGAGCGACAGGTTGGAGATGTAGGGGAAGTGCCGCCCCAGGCCGATGGCCAGCGGGGTGAGGACGGGGAAAATCTGCTCCTTGAAGCGCTGATCCACCTGGGCGCGCTGCTCGGCGTCCAGGTCCTTGGCGGAGAGGATGCGCAGGCCCTTCTCCGCCAGGGCGGGGCGGAGCACCTTCTCGAAGGCGTCGCCGTGCCGGCGCGTCTGCTCGAGGATGCCGTCGTGCAGCCTGTCCAGGGTGTCGCTGGGAGAGGCGCCGTCGGGGACGAGGCGCGCCACGCCGCTGCGAATCTGCTCGTGCAGGCGCGCGACGCGAATCATGAAGAACTCGTCCAGGTTGCGCGCGTAGATGGAGATGAACTTCAGGCGCTCCAGCAGCGGCAGCTCCGGAGACTCGGCGAGCTGGAGGACGCGGTCATTGAAGGCCATCCAGGACAGCTCTCGGTTGAAGAAGAGCTCCGTGTCTTTCGACTCCGCGCCGGCCGGGAGGATGTCCCGGTTGGAGGGCTTCTGGGTGACGCCGCGACTGCCGCCGCCGCGTTTCGGCATGGTGACTTGACTCCTCGTTGACTCCCTGGGGAGGGATGTAGCAGGCCGCCCCCCACCTCATTGTAAACTCGCGTGTTACTTGGGGGAGCAAGCTGCCAGTCGATGTAAGCCCTCCCAGGCGGGCAGACAGGGGCAAAGGGCGGAAGGCGTGGACTTTGTTGCATCCGCGATATGAGGACTGCATGTCAGGCGACGTGAGCGCGACGGAGACGAACCCCCAGGCGGACGCGGCCAGCGGCCTCTTCACGGCCTTCCAGAAGGACCGGAAGGTGCCTCGGGGCAGGTGGGCGGGGGCGCTGCTGGCGGCCCTGGTGCCGGTGGCGTTGGGCGTGGGCTTCTGGGTCATCGCCAAGGGCGAGGAGAAGACGTTCCGCGTCGTCACGCCCAATGGCTTCAAGTCCATGCGGGGCGGGATGACCACGGAGCAGGTGAGCGCGCTGCTGGGGCGGCCCATCACCCTGGAGCGCGATGCCAGCGGAGCGGAGTGCTACCGCTACGGCACGCCCAACCTGGTGAACCCGACCTTCGTCATCTATTCGGTCTGCTACGAGGGCGGGAAGCTGCGGGACGTGAAGACGCACCAGTACTCGGCCTGGAACGTGGACCCGGCCACGGGGACCTTCGCGGCGCCAGGCGAGGAGGACGCACCCGCGTCGCCCGCGTCGTCGCAAGAGGGCTGAGCCGGCTTCATGCCGAAACGATGATGGAATCATGCGTGGGTGCCCGCGGTGCGCGGGTGCCACGCTGCCTCCGCTCAATGCAACGGAGGTCGCGCCATGCGGCGGTTCTATCGGTGGCTCACGGTGGTGTTCGCGGTGGCGGGACTCCCCGCCGCGCAGGCTTCTGACGATGTCTTCGGATACGCGGTGCCCAGCGAGGAGGCCTTGCGCTGCCTGAGCGAGGACCTGCCCGTGGCGGTGAAGGTCGACTATCCCGTCACCAGTTGCGCTGGGGATTCCAAGAGCACCTTCTACTTGAAGGTGGGGCCGAGTGGCGCGGAGGTCTCTGGCCGCGGGAATGACTGGTGGGATCCGGTCAAACTCAGTCCCAGGAAACTGTCCCGGGTAGAAGGTGAACGCATCCTCCGGGATTTGACGAGCGCGATGCTTCGCGACGAGACCCAGTTGTCCTGTGGTGGTAGCACAAGCAACTACGTGGCCATCGTCGAGTGGGCCTGTGGTGCCGGCGACACGAAGCGCGGCACCGTGGGGTTCATGGCGCCGATCTGCTCCTTGACTGAAGGCTATGGCTCGGATGCGAGGGGCACCTACGCGCGCGCCGCTGGAATCCGTAATGTCGTGGTGAAGGCTCTCAGGCAGGCACAGCGCTGACACGCCGGGCAGCCAACACGCGAGCGCAGGAGTGCCTCATCAAGGCGCTCCGCCACATGGGGCCTGCCTTACCGGGCCGAGCGCGAGGGTGTCTCATCGAGGCACTTCACTCCGTGCGATCTGACCTACCGGGCATCCAACACCCGCGCACGGGAGAACCCATCGAGATACTTCGCCACGTGAAGCCTGCCTTACCGGGCATCCAACACCTGAGTGTTGGAGTGCCCCTTCGAGGCACTCCGCATCACGGGGCACCTACCGTTACCGGCAGTCCGGATCCTCCGCGTCCGCGACACCATCCGCGTCATTGTCCGCACCATCCGCGCACCGGCCCGCCTCCGTTTCGGCGTACTCGCTGACGTGCAACGTGTAGCGGATGGGCGTGTCCTGGTCGGGGTTGGCCATGCCGTCCACCACCACCAGCACCGTCTGGCCCTGCGTCAGCGTCACCTTCACGGCGGGCGAGCCGCGGGGCCCCGCGTTCGGATTGGAGGCGCAGCCCAGCTCCGTGCCCCGGCAGCCGGTGAGCACGTAGAGCGCGTTGCCCCACTCGTTCGGCGCGGTGTCGAAGACGTAGGTGCCCGCCCTGGGCGCCGTCCACAGGTGGGCCCGGTCCTGCTGGAGCAGCGCACCGCACGTGCCCTGGAAGCCATCGCCGGAGCCCGCCGTCTCGCCATGGAACGTCACGGGCAACGCGCTGCCCAGATCATGGTGCGCGCACCCGCGTCCGCCGCAGCCCGGAGCGTCGTGGCAGTCCGTATCCGCGCAGTCCACCCACCGGTCCCCGTCGTTGTCCATGCCATCGAAGCAGGAGCCCGCCTCGCTCGCCCGCTGCTCGTCGATGTGCAGCTCGAAGTACCCCGCGCTGAAGCGGTCGGGGCTCGCCGAGTCCACCACCACCAGCACCGTCTGTCCCTGCACCAGCGGCACCGAGACGCGCGCGCCGCCGCCGTAGCTGATGCCGTCCTTCGCGCACGCCAGCTCTGCACCGCCACATCCGCCGCTGCGCACGGTGATGAGTGAGCGCACCGCGGACTTCGCCGTGTCGAAGGTGAAGAGCGCGCTCCTGGGCGCCGTCCACAGGAAGCCCCGGTCCGGAGCACCATTCCCGCCGCACGAGGACTGGTGGTCATCCCCCGCGTACGCCGTGGAGCCCTTCACCACCACCGGCAACACGTTGCCCAGGTCGCGGTCCACGCACACGGATGCGCTCGCCGCGCAGACGTTGGGTACACCCGCTCCGCCACAGGACTCGGGCGCGGTGCAGGTGCCGCATTCCAGGGACCCACCGCACCCGTCCGGCACGGTGCCGCAGGTCTTGCCCAGCAGGCCGCAGGTATACGGCCGGCACGAAGGCGCCGCGCACACGTTGGGCGTGCCGCCGCCCCCGCACGTCTCACCGTTCTCGCACGTCCCGCACTGGAGCGCCCCGCCGCATCCGTCAGGCACGGTGCCGCAGTTCTTCCCCTGGGACTCGCAGGTGGCCGGTGTGCAGAGAGGATGGCCACAGACGTGGTCGACACCTCCGCCGCCGCACGTCTGGTCCCCAGGGCAGACGCCGCAGTCCAGAAGCCCGCCGCATCCGTCAGGCACGGTGCCGCAGTTCTTCCCCTGGGACTCGCACGTGAGCGGGGTACACACGCCGCCGCCGCACACGTTGGGTTCGCCGCCGCCTCCGCACGTCTCACCTTCGGCGCAGACGCCGCAGTCGAGCATGCCGCCACAGCCATCCGCCACGGGCCCGCAGTTCTTCCCCAGCGTCTCACACGTCCCGGGCGTGCACGGCGGGTTGCCACACACGTTGGGCACGCCGCCGCCCCCGCACGTCAGCCCTTCGGCGCAGTCACCACAGTGGAGCATGCCGCCGCATCCATCGGACACCTGCCCGCAGTTCTTCCCCAGCTCGATGCAGGTGGCGCGCTTGCAGATGCCGCGCCCACACACGTTGGGCGCGCCGCCCCCACCGCACGTCTCGCCTTCTCCGCAGACGCCACAGTCCAGGATGCCGCCACAGCCGTCCGGCACCTCGCCGCAGTTGCGCGCCAGCGACGCACAGGTGTCCGGCGTGCAGGTGGGCTCACCGCAGACGTTGGGCGTTCCGGCGCCGCCGCAGGACTCGGGTGCCTGGCAGCTGCCGCATTCGAGGATGCCCCCGCATCCATCCGAAACCTGACCACAGTTGCTGCCCAGGGCCTCGCAGGTGGTGGGCTCGCAGGGCGCGGGCCCACAGACGTTGTGCCTTCCGCCGCCGCCGCACACCTCGCCCGGGCCACACTGGCCACAGTCGAGCGTGCCGCCACACCCGTCGATGGCGATGCCGCAGTCCATTCCCTGCGATTCGCAGGTCATCGGCTGACAGGAGGACGCGGGCCTGCGGCGGTCCGCGTCCTCGTCGGGTTGTGTTTGGCTGCACGCCGCCCACAGCACCAGGCCACACGCCCAGAACCACGCTCCCCGTCGCCCCACTCCGCGCATGCGCCTCCGCCCCGCCCTGACCACCCGGGCCCCAACGTGGGGATGACACCTGCTCGTGCACAGCCACGGTGCGCCCCGGGGTTGGGCGGTGCACACACCGTGGTGCGCGGACGCGAGCGCCGGCGACACGTCCGCCCGGTTTCCGACGTTCGCGTACCCGGCGAGCCCCCTGGATGGAAGGTGGGGGGCAGGTCACCCTGCCATGCATTGGGCGGCAACGGTGTGGGGAGGAGGGGAGGTGGCACGTCCGTGGACGTTCGCGCAGCGCGCGGGTGCCGGCTTCATCATCTCGCTGCTGGTGGCGCTCGTGCTGGCCGGAACGTCCGTGGTGGCGCTGCTGTCCGTACGGGCCAACCACAAGGCCCGCCTGCTGGCGCTGTCCCGGGACGTGCTGGACATCAAGCACCTGGAGCGGACCTTCAATGACAAGGTGGTGAGCGGCCGGGCCTTCGCCTTGTCGGGCGATACGTTCTTCGCCCAGGACATGGCCCTCGCGCGTGAGCGCTTCATCTCCACGTATGAATCGCTGAAGAGCCGGCTCACCGAAGAGCCCCTGGCCACGCAGCTGGAGGCGGTCTCCCACGCGGAGCTGGAGCACGAGGAAGCCATGCAGGCGCTCATCATGGAGCGGGGCGATGGCGTCCCCCGGCAGCGCCTGGAGCAGCTCTACGACGGTCATGTCGCGGACACCTGGCGCCGTGCCACGAACAGCCTCCGGTCACTCCACCAGCAGGCGGAGGTCCGGCTGTCCCAGGGCATCCATGAGAGCCTGACGACGGACCGGAGCGCGCTCGGGCTCTCGCTGCTCGCGGGGAGCCTGGGGCTGGCGGGCGCGACGATGCTGGCGTGGACGCTGACGCGCAGGCTGCGGCCCATCCAGCAGGAGGCGGAGGCCAGCGCCGAGCGCTTCCAGCTCCTCGTGGAAGGCGTGCGCGACTACGCCCTCTTCCTGCTGGACGCGCGGGGCCGGGTGGAGAGCTGGAACCCGGGCGCGGAGCGCATCATGGGCTACCGCGAGGAGGAAATCCTGGGCCGGCCCTCCAGCGTGTTCTACCCGCCCGACGCGGTGGCGGCGGGGATTCCGGACAAGGACCTCGCGCGGGCCCGGAGGGATGGGCGGCTGCACACGGAGGGCTGGCGGGTGCGCAAGGACGGCACGCGCTACCTCGCGGATACCAGCATCACCGTGCTCCAGGACGCGCGTGGACAGCCGCGCGGCTTCGCGAAGGTGACGCGCGACATCACCGAGCGGCGTCGCGCCGAGCGCACGCAGCGGCTCCTGGCGGAGGCGGGAGGCCTCTTCCACCAGTTCCAGGACCCCGACCAGACGGTGGCCGAGCTGACGCGGATGATGGTGCCGGAGGTGGCGGACGCGTGCCTGCTCTACCTGGTGACGGCGAACGGCGGCCTCTGGCCCCGGGCGGTGGCGCACGCGGTGCCGGAGAAGGAGCAATGGCTGTGGGACGCGGCCCGGCGCTTCCCGCCGCCGCGCGAGGCGCAGTGGGGCGTCTGGCAGGTGATGCGCACGGGGCGTTCCGAGCTCAACAGTGACGTGTCACCCGAGGTCCTGGCGAAGGGACTGGGAGGACCCGAGCACCTGTCCCTGGTGGAGAAGGTGGGCGTGCGTTCCTACCTGGCCGTGCCGCTGCGGGTGGGGCAGCAGATTCGCGGGGTGTTCGTGCTGCTGACGTCCGCGCCGGAGCGCCGGCTGACGATGACGGACCAGGTCGTCGTGGAGGAGGTGGCGGGGCGGGCCGCGCTCGCGCTGGACAACGCCCGGCTCTGGAGCGAGGCGCAGGAGGCGGTGGAGCTCATCGGCGTGGCGGCGCATGACCTGGGCAACCCGCTGAACACGTTGCAGCTGCTGCTGCGCAGGCTCCAGACGCTGGAGCAGGCAGGAAGCCAGAAGGCACGCGACGGCCTGGCGGCGGCGCTGCGGCAGACGCAGCGGCTGGGACAGTTGCTGCACAACCTGCTGGACTTGTCGCGGCTGTCGTCGGGGAAGTTGACGCTGGACGTGGCGCCGGTGGACCTGGCGGAGCTGGTGCATGAGGTGGTGGAGCGCTTCGCCGAGCAGGCGGCCGAGGCGGGCTCCACGCTGGAGCTCAGCGCGGAGCCGGGGCTGGTGGGCCGGTGGGATCGGCTGCGGCTGGACCGCGTGGTGACGAACCTGCTGTCCAACGCATTGAAGTTCGGCAAGGGCCAGCCGGTGAAGCTCCGCGTGGAGCACGCGGGGGGGACATGGGCGCGGCTGGTGGTGAGGGACCACGGTGCGGGCATCGCGCCGGAGGCGCAGCGGCGCATCTTCGAGCGCTTCGAGCGGGAGCCGTCCGGGGGCAAACACGCGGGCTTCGGACTGGGCCTCTACATCGTCCGGCAGCTGGTGGAGGCCCACGGCGGCACCATCCACGTGGAGAGCACCATCGGCGAGGGCGCCGCCTTCATCGTGGAGCTGCCCCTGATGCTGCTGGGCGCGGAGCTGCTCGAGCCCCCCGGCCCAGCGATGCACCCGTGAGGCACGGGCCCGGCGTCACGCATGCAGCGGCGGCTGCGAGTCCACGAAGGCCCGCAGGGGAGACGGCTGCGGCGCCTTCTCCTGCTCCTCCAGCAGCTCGAACTCCAGCGAGTCGTGCGCGCAGAACACGGTGACGTCCCGCCCATGCCGCTGCACCAGCTCGCGCAGGCGGCGCATGTTGTGCCAGCGCAGGTAGCCGTCCTTCTGCATCAGCTTCTGGTAGGCGCGCAGGACGGGCGTGCAGCGGTACCGGTCCGGGGCCATCTCCCCGTGGTAGAAGTACGCGTCGCCCGCGTGCAGCAGCCACCCGCTGCCGTTCTGGATGGCCACACCCGCATGGCCCAGCGTGTGGCCCGGCAGCGGCACCAGCAGGATTTCCGGCGGCAGGCCCGTCAGGTCGCGCACGCACTCGAAGCCGAACCAGCGCTCCCCGTCTCCACGGGAGGGGTACGTCACCCAGTGCGCCTCATGCACCCACTGCTGGGGCCGGTAGCGGCGCCGGTCCAGCGGCGTCGCCTGGGCGACGGCGCTCTGGTACTCGTCCGACAGCAGGTGCACCCGGGCGTGCGGGAAGTCGTCCAGGCCGCCGGCGTGGTCGAAGTCCAGGTGCGTGAGGACGATGTCGCGCACGTCCTCCGCCTTGAAGCCCATGCGCTCAATCTGCCGGATGGCCGTGGACCCTTCGTTGAGCTGGGGCCGGGTCAGGAAGTCGAGGAACAGCGGCGCCAGCCGGGGCCGAGGGTATTTCACGTCCTCCAGGCCGAAGCCGGTGTCCACCAGGATGAGCCCGCGCGGCCCTTCCACCAGCAGGCAGTGGCACGTCAGCGCCGCCGGCCCCGTGAAGCCCTTCCGCCCGTCCGCCAGGCGGCCGCCCGGCGGGCACATGGTGGTGCAGTTCAGGTGGTGGATGCGCATCGCTTCCGCTCCTCGGGAGAGAGCCGCCCCAGGCGGCCCGGGTCCGGGGCTAAAGGTGCGCTGCATGCCGCCCTGGAGGAATCCGCGCGAGCGGGGTGGCACGCGGCTCGCCTGCCCGGTGGGGTGCCGGGGCATCCGCCGCCTTCAGAGGTGCTGAAGCTGCTCGGCGGTGCGCGCCTCGCGGACGTCACCGGTGTTGAGCGTGCTGGCGGGCTCGAAGAGGAGGACGTGGACCTCCTCCTCCGCCACGGGCCGGTGCTCGACGCCGCGGGGGATGATGATGAACTCGCCGGGGCCCACGTCCACCGTGCGCTCCCGCAGCTCCATGCGCAGGTGGCCGTGCAGCACCAGGAACAGCTCGTCCTCGGCCTCGTGCCGGTGCCAGACGAAGGGCCCATGCAGGCGTGCCAGCCGCACGTGCTGGCCATTCAACTCCCCCACCACCTTGGGGGACCAGTGCTCGGAGAAGAGGGCCAGCTTCTGCGCGAGGTTGACCTTGTCCACCTCGGGCGCGGGCGTGTCGAGCGGCCGCGCGGGGGCGGCGGACTCCACCGCCCGGGCCGGATTCACACGGCGGCGGGAATCCCACCGCGGGGGACGTCCGGTGAGGACTGTCGAACTTCGATGGGGCGCGCTCATGCGGGTGTGTTCTCCTTCCGCGGCGCCGCTGGGATGGCTTGCGCCATGAATTCGGCTTCGGATTGTCTGCCTTCTGCGGAGGATAATCCCGCCTGTCACATCGCGGGAGTGGCCGCGAGGTCGACTACCAGACGGATAGCGTGAAACAGCGCGCTCGCGTGTCGCGAAACTGTCTCATCTCAGTCCGGGAAGAACATCGGGTCGCGCGTGGTGACGAACGACGCGATGGCGCTGGCCACCTCCGGCGGCAGCCCGGTGAACTGCACGCCCACGCCGGGCATCAGCTCCGGCATGCGGGCGTTGGCCTCGCGCACCCAGCGCACCACGCCCGTCACCTTCATGGGCCGCCCGCCTGGAAGCGTGAAGTCCAGCTCCACCTGCGTGCCCCGCGGCACCGCGTCCACGGTGGCGATGAAGACGCCGCCCTCGCTGATGTCCAGGGAGAAGCCGGTGAAGAAGTTCGAGTCGCTGCGCATGTCGATGGACGTGTGCATCCGCACCCGCCCGTTGCGGCGCGCCTCCTTTCCATCCGGTGGCGCGGCGGGACGGGCCGCGGCCGCGGGAACGGGGGCGTGCCCCTGGGCCCTCGCCGCCGCGGCGGCCCGGGCCAGCTCGGCCTGACGTTGCTTCGCCGCGTCCTGCTGCGCTCGCGCTGCGGCCTCCTGCCGGGCCCGGGCTGCCTCGGCCTGCCGCTTCAGCACGGCCTCCGCCTCGGCCACGGCGCGACCTATCTGGGCCGCCTGCTCCTGATGGGCTCGCAGCAGTGCCTGCATCTCCGAGCCCGCCTGCCGCCGGGCCTGCAGCGCCGCCTGCCGGGCCTCCAGGGCTTTCGCCCGGGGCGCCTCCACGTCCAGCGCGGGCACCGCGGCGACCTGCAACCGGGCGGCCTGTTCACCCAGCAGGGGGTCCGCGCCCGGCGCCTGGTGGGCCTTCGACAGCGCCTGGCGGGTCTGCTCCAGGCGGGCCGCGAGCGCGGAGGCCTCCGTGCTTGCCTGGGCCAGTTGTTCGTGGAGCCGGGCTTCCAGCGTGGACAGCTCGCTCTCGGCGCGAGCCAGCTCCGCTTCACGGGAAGCAGCCGGGGGCATGCGGACGGCAGGGGACGGCGAGCTCATGTGCGAGGGACTCCAGGAGCACCCACTGTAGCGTTCCCCAGTCGACGTCACGAGCCCCACGCGCGGCGCCGGAAATGACCCGGGGCCCGGCCGCCCCGCCAGGAGCAGGCAGGCAACCGGGTCCCGGTGCGTCGTCGCTCAGTCCGCGCCCTTGATGCAGGCCACCGGCTTGAGGCGGTGGGCGACCCGGGCGAGCCCGGCCATCTCCACCGTCTCCAGGACGTCATCCAGGTTCTTGTAGCAAGGCCCTGATTCGTCCAGCGGCGTCTGCCGGGTGTTGAGGAGGATGCCGGCCTCGGCCATGCGCTTGTCGGTGGCGTCCTGCTTCAGCACGCGCCGCGCCTCGCCGCGCGACAGGCGACGGCCGGAGCCGTGGTTCACCGAGTAGATGGACTTCTCCGCGCCCGGCTCCGCGAAGAGGATGGCGCTGCCCGTCTCCATGGAGCCGGGGATGAGGATGGGGTGGCCCGTCTTCTCCCACGGCGTGCCCTTGAGCGCGGGGTGTCCACCGGGGAACGCGCGCGTGGCACCCTTGCGCGCGACGAACTTCCCCGCCTCCTTCTGGATGAGGTTGTGGGAGATTTCGTAATAGACGTTGGCCGTGCCGCCGAAGACGTCCTCGAGCGCGGCGCACACCGCCTCACCGATGATGAGCCGGTTGGCCACCGCGAAGTTGGCCGCCATGTTGTGGAGGTTCCAGTAGTCGCGGCCCAGCGGGCTCTCCGCGTCCAGCCAGACATGGTCCTCGCTGCGGCTCTTGAGCCCCAGCTGCGCGGCGCCCTCCACGAAGAAGTGCTTGGCGATGTTCCACCCGAAGCCGCGGCTGCCGGTGTGCAGCATCACCCACACGCGGCCGTCCTGGTCCACCTGCATCTCGGTGAAGTGGTTGCCGCCGCCCAGGCTGCCCAGCTGCTCGCGCTTGCCGAAGGCCCGCTCGGGGATGTCCACCCGGTCGTCCTCGACGGGGATGTAGTCGCGTTCAGTGACGGACGAGCCCCGGCCCAGGGCCTTGGCGCCATGGCGCACCACGTCGCCGAAGGTGCGGTCGGTGACACGCCGCTGCTTCTGCACGCGGCTGGCGCCCACGCCCACGGCGATGCGCTTCGTCACCTCGTCAATCCAGCGGCGGCGCTTCACGGGGTCGGCGACGTCCTCGGCCATGAGCGTCGTCTGGAGCTGCACCATGCCGCAGCCGATGTCGTAGCCGGCGGCGGTGGGCAGCAGGATGCCGTCCGTCTCCACCACCGTGCCAATGGGGACCCCGTAGCCCAGGTGACAGTCGGGCGTGACGGCCACGCGGGTGACCCCTGGGAAGGACGCGGCATTCACCACCTGGTCAAAGACGGAGTCCTCCAGGCCGGGTTGCTCGGGGCCCTCTCCCCACAGCAACTTGTCGGACAGGAACAGGTCCGCGTCGACCTTCATGCTCTTGGTCTTCGGCAGGACGTAATGACCTTCCGAGACCTTCTCCAGCCGCTGCTTCCAACTCATGACTTGAATCCCCCAGGCGGGATGAACACGCGGCAGCGACGGGAGCGTCCAGGGAAGCTGACGCCAGGAGCCGGAACCCGAGAACAGGAGAAGAGGATGCTGGGGGCACAGGCGAGAAGGCGAGCGAATTCGGAGCCGTGCGCGGCTGGGCGAGCGTCAGCTCGAGAGCGGACGGCAGGGCTCCGATCGCCGCAGGACTTGTCACGTGCGGATTTCATTCCCATCCATTTCACAGCATCCAGGTAGGGGGTGGGCGATGGGTTTCCTTGGTGGGATTTTCCTGGCGATGGCGTTGCAGGCGGGACCCGCGGAGAAGCCGCAGGAGCAGAAGCCGGTGGAGGTGGCGGCCCCGGTGTTCAATCCTTCGGCGTGCGCGAAGAAGCGGGTGGACCCCTGTGGCTGCCACCATGTGTATGGCATCCGGCACTGCCATCCGAATCGGAAGGGCGACCACTGCGAGGCGCCGGTGAAGGCGCAGGTCGAAGCCCCGCGCAAGCGCGAGGACGCCTCGAAGAAGGCCGACACGCAGGCCCGGGCGCGCGAGCCGGAGAAGAAGCAGCTCGACCCAAGCAAGTCCGTGTCCATGTAGGCGCCAGGCGCGCGAGCTATTCGCGGAGGAACGCGGAGACCTCGCGCGCCAGCAGCGCGGGCGCGGTGACGTGCGCCACATGTCCCTGTCCAGACAGGATGCTCAGACGCGCGTTCTCCAGCGTCTTCGCGAGCGCCCGGCAGGGCCGCGCCAGCAGGACGTCCGTGCTCCGGTCTCCCAGCAGCACCAAGGTGGGTGAGCGCACCTCGCGGTAGGCCTCCAGGCCCAGGGGAAGCGCTTCCAGCGCGTGCAGCTCCCGGGCGAAGCGGGGCGTCATCTCGACCTGGCGTGTCCACTGCGGTGTCTGGCGGAAGGCCTCCAGCTCCGCCTCGGGCGTGAGGAGCACCTTCCGATTGAACACGACGAGCGCCGCGTCCGGCCCCTCCTGGGCCAGGGCCCGGTCGAACTCCGCCAGGGCCGGGCCGGACACGGGCTGGGTGATGGGGAGGGGCGGCTCATAGAGCAGCAGCTTCGCGGGCGCGGCGCGGCGGGCCACCTCCAGCGCCAGCACCGCGCCGTACGAGTGGCCGAACAGCGCCGCGTCCTGGCCGGCCACCTTCATCAGGGCGAGCACGTCCTCCACTTCCCGCTCCAGGCTGTAGGTGGCTGCGTCCGCGCTGTGGCCGCGTCCGCGCCGCTCCAGGACATGGTTCGTGAAGTGGGGGGACAGCCGCTCGGCCACGTCCCGCCAGTCGCTCCACAGGCTCAGCGCGCCATGGACCCAGACCAGCGGAGGTCCGTCGCCCTGGCGGAAGTAGGACAGCGAGGTCCCATCGGCGGAGGTGAACCGGTGCTGCGTGAAAGGGGCGGGGGGCGGCACGGGGCGTGTCTCCCGGCCCTGGGACGCGCAGGCCAGGGCGGGGAGCGCGGCGCTGGCCTGCAGGACGAGCCGGCGGGTGACGGTGGAAGTCGAAGCGGGATGGGGCATGGGCGTTTCCTCCGGGCCCTTTCATGCGGTGGAAAAGCCGTGCGCGAAACACCGCTTCCTGACATCTCACTCATGACGTGGCGGTCATGAATGGGAGTCCTGGCGGATGGAGAGTCTTTCAGCCATTGGCGTCTTCGTGCGCGTCGCGGAGGCGCGCAGCTTCGCGCGGGCGGCGCGGGCCCTGGGAATCACGCCGTCCGCGGCGAGCAAGAGCGTGGCGCGGCTGGAGGAACGGCTGGGCACCCGGCTCTTCCAGCGCACCACGCGCCGGGTGCACCTGACGGAGCCGGGGACCCGCTTCTACGAGCGGTGCGTGCGCATCCTCGATGAGCTGAACGACGCGGAGTCGGACCTCGCGCGCGAGCAGCGCTCACCGCGCGGACGGCTGCGCGTCTCGGTGCCGGAGTTCCTGGGCCTGCGGATGCTGATTCCCGCGCTGCCGCGCTTCCGCAAGGCCTACCCGGGCCTGGACCTGCGGTTGGATTTGGATGACCACGTCGTGGACGTCGTGGGCGAGCGCCTGGACGCGGCCGTGCGCTGCGGCGAGCTGACGGACTCCACGCTGATGCGCCGCCGCTTCCGGCCCAAGCGCTTCATCCTCTGCGCGTCACCGGCGTACCTCCAGGCACGAGGCGTCCCACGCACGGTGGAGGACCTGGCGCGGCATGACTGCATCCGGTACCGGTTCACCTCCACCGGGCGCATCGAGGCGTGGGCCCTGCGGCAGGAGCCCGGCGCGCCCGCGCCCCGCATCCCGGAGACGCTCGCCTTCAACAACGGGGAGGCCGTGGTGCAGGCGGCGAAGGCCGGGCTCGGCGTGGCGCAGGTGATGGAGCTGATGGCGCTCCCGGAGCTGAGGGACGGAACGCTGCGGCCGGTGCTGCGCGAGCACATGGTGGAGCGAGGCGCGCTGTGGCTGGTGTGGCCTCCCGCGCGTCCCACGCCGCCCAAGGTGAAGGCCTTCGGAGACTTCCTGGCGCGGTTGCTCGAGGAGCTGTCGTGAGGGGAGGGTGGAAACGGGAGGAGGGAACGCGGTAACAAGACGTGCCGCTCCAGGCACATGCCAGGGTCGAGGTGCGCATGCGAACGCAGCAGAGCCGCTCGCTCGTCTTCCTCCAGCAGCTCGATGCCGGGGTACGTGAAGGCTACGCGAGCCTCTCCGGGCTGGAGGACGTGCTCGCCTCCCTGTGCGTCGTGGGCGCGCGGACCTGGCCGGGCGTGACGCTGGCCGAGGAGGACTTCCTGCGACACCTCGCGCGGGGGTTGCCTCGGGACGAGGACCCCGCGCGGGTGCTCGCCACCATGCACGCCGCGGACCTCTATCTGGCCTGCGCCTGCGCGCGTGGTGACGCCGCGGCGCACGCGGCGCTGGAGCGGCAGGTGCTTCCCAAGGCGGCGGCCTCGGTGGCCCGGGTGAAGGCGTCGGGCGTGGACCCCTCCGAGGTGCTCCAGCAACTGCGCGAGCGGCTCCTCGTGCCCGAGGGGGACCGCCCCGCGCGCCTGGCGGAGTACCAGGGCCGTGGCCCGCTTTCAGCCTGGCTGCGGGCGGCGGCGGTGCGCACCGCCCTCAACCTTCAGCGCGCGGAGCGCCGCAGGGCCCACGCCGAGGAAGAGGCACTGCCGCTCTCGATGGCGGCGGGCACGACGGATGTCGAGCTGGCGTACCTCCAGCGGAACCACCGCGAGCACTTCCAGACCGCGCTCTCGGAGGCGCTGAAGGCGCTCCCCGCGCGAGAGCGCACCGTGCTGCGGCTGCATGCCGTGGAGGGCCTCAGCCTGGAGCGCATCGGCACCATGTACCAGACGCACAAGTCCACCGTGTCGCGCTGGGTGGCCCGCGCGAGGGAGACGGCCCTGGAGGGGACGCGACAGCGGCTGGCGGAGCGGCTCCGGCTGTCCTCCGGCGAGCTGCACAGCCTGATGCGCGCGCTGCACGGCGAGCTGGACCTGAGCCTGCCGTCCCTGCTGAGCAAGCCGGGGTAGCCGCCGCAGGACGCGGAAGATTTTTCGCGGCGAAATGCAACGCCTCGAAGTGGCCGGTGTCACCCCGGTGAAGGTGGAACAAACCCCCGTGGAGGACACCCCATGCATTACGGAATGAAGCTGGCCCTGGTCGCGTTGACGCTCGTCGGAACCCCCGTGCTCGCGGAGGAGGCGAAGCCGGCCCCGGCCGCCAAGTCCCAGGGCGATACGACGTTGACGCTGAAGAAGGGCGCTCACCAAACACTGAACGTGCCGGGGCTGGTCCGCATCGCGCTGGGAGACCCCGACGTGGCGGACGTCAGGGCCGAGGGCAAGGGCGTGGTGAAGGTGACCGGGAAGAAGGCCGGTGAGACGAAGCTCATCACGTGGGCCGGTCCCGAGAACACGCTTCAGGCCTACAACATCGTCGTTCAGGACTGAGGCACGCCACCCGGAGTGCGGGAGCAAGCCCCGGCATCCATCCGGGCGCCCGGGCTTGCTCGTGCGCGGTGCCCCCAGGCTTTCCGGGGCAGGTCCGGGCTGCGAAGATTCGAAGCACGCCATGACGCTGCTGCCTCCTTCCGCCCCGCCCGCATGCCCGGACGAGAACCTGCTCGCGGCCTTCGCCAGCGGCGCGCTTCCCGCGGTGAAGGTGCCGGGCATGGAGGCGCACCTGGATGGCTGCGCGGAGTGCCGCGCCCTGGTGGCCGCCGTGGCGGCCGAGTCCTCGCTTCCGGACACGGGCGGATCCGACCTGCCCACGCGGCTGGATACGGGCGCGCCCACCGTGTCCGACGCGCTGCCGGACGCAACGCTCCCACCGGAGACCCGGCTGGGGCCCTATGTGATTCGCGGCGTGCTGGGGATGGGGGGCATGGGCGTGGTGTATGCGGCGGACGACTCTCGGCTGGGACGGCGGGTGGCGCTCAAGCTGCTGCGGCCGTTGCGCGAGGGCGCGGAGGAGGAAGGACGGGCCCGGTTGCTCCGTGAAGCCCAGGCGATGGCGCGCCTGTCACACCCCAACGTGTTGCCCATCTTCGAACTGGGCACCGCGGAGGGGCGCGACTTCCTGGCGATGGAGTGGGTGGAGGGCACCACGCTGGCGGAGTGGCTCCGCGCGCGAGAGCGCCCCTGGCGCGAGGTGCTGGAGGTGTTTCTCGCGGCGGGAGCGGGACTTGCCGCCGCGCACCGGGCGGGGCTGGTGCATCGCGACTTCAAGCCGTCCAACGTCCTGGTGGGCTTCGATGGACGGGTGCGTGTCACCGACTTCGGCCTCGCCAGACAGGACGCGGCGGGACCGCATCACGCGCTGACGGAGGCAGGGGACGCTCCCACCTCGGCGAACGCTTCGATGCTCACGCGTCACGGACAGGTCGCCGGGACGCCCGCCTACATGTCTCCCGAGCAGCAGGCGGGACACGCGGTGGACGCACGCAGCGACCAGTACAGCTTCTGTGTCGCGCTCCACGAGGCGCTCGAGGGAGAGCGGCCCTCATCCCGGAGCCACATCTCCCGCAAGCACGCCGCCGACCTGCCGCGACACCTCCGCGCTGCCCTGGCCCGAGGGCTCTCACCTGTCCCCGAGCAGCGCTTTGCCTCCATGGACGCGCTGATGGCGGCGCTCTCCCAACCTGCTCCACGGCCCCTCCGGCACCAGATGCGGATCCTGGCGGCCGTCGGCGCGCTGTTCGCGCTGGGCGTGGGAGGCGGCATCGCGCTGCGGCGCCTCTCGTCGCCCGAGGCGCCGCCTGACGCGCAAGTGCAGGCGGCCCTGGCCGCGACGCGCGAGTCCCTTCCGGCAGCGTCACTTCCGCCCCTTCACGTGGGCCAGGTGATCGAGCTGTCCCTCCCGGGGCTGCAGCGCATCGCAGTGGGCGATCCGGTGGTCGTGGCGGTGGAGACCCTGGGCGATGGGAAGCTTCGTCTCACCGGGGTGACGGAAGGCACCACCTCCCTGGTGACATGGACCCGCGATGAGTCGCGGATGGAAGCGTTCACCGTGACGGTCATCGCGCGCTGACGTCAGCGTCCGCCGGGAGGCCTGCGCGCCTGGCGGGGGGCTTCCTGACCCAGCAGCCGGTACGCCTGCTGCCGGTGCTCGCGCAGCGTGGGCAGCGTCGCGTCGAGCACCGTCATCAGCTCGGCGTTGCTCGCGAACTGCTGCTGCCCGGCCATCACCTTGGCGATGTCCGCGTCATGATCGCCCACCATGTTGGCCAGGAAGGCGCGGTCGAAGGCGGGGCCCTGGAGGGCCTCAAGCTTCGCCGTCGAAGCCTGCTCGGCGCGCTCCATCGTCTTCTCGAAGTCGGTGTTGGGTTTGGGCTCGGGCAGCGTCAGGTTCTTCGTCTTGGCGTAGGCCAACAGGCGCTGGTCCGCTTGCTGGTGGTCCTTCACCAGCCGGGCACCGTAGTCCTTCACGCCCTGCGATACCCCCCGTTGCTGGGCGAGCCGCCCCAGCTTCACCTCCTGCTGGTGACCGTGGTGGAGCGCTGCCAGGAAGGACCTCTCGTCGGTGGGAATGGGCAGCAGGCCCAACTGCATCATCGACGCGTCGCGGGCATCGGGTGGGGTGGCCTGGGGACCGGCGCCGCCCGTGCCCTCCATGATGGGCTCTGGCGCCTGGCCCTGGTCAATGGCCTCCGGCCGGCCCATGCGGACCATGCTCTCGGTGTCGTCCGTCCCGTTCTGTGTCGTGGATTGGGTGTCCTGCTGCGCCAGGGCCGTGCCGCCCAGCGCGAGGGAGCCCGTCACCATCCAGCCCATCCATTGCCTCATCGTCCGCCTCCGGTGTGCCTGGGAATCAGGCCGAAGGTGGCGGCGGCGCGGGGCGCGGGGCAGGGGCGGCGAACGGCGGAGCAGGCGCTCGCGTCCCGGAGGGCTCAGGGACGCGGAGGCACCCCGCCGTCGCCGTGTCGACTACGGCTCCGACAGCAGGAACAGCGCGTGCGCGCTGGCGATGGGGCGCGTGCGGTCGTCCTGCCACGCCTCCACCCGGACGTTGGCCACGCGCCGCCCCTGGCGGGTGATGAGCGCCTTGGCGAAGGTGTCCTGAGGCTTGCCCGAGCGCAGGAAGTCCACCGTGAGCGAGATGACCTTGGGCACGCGCTCGGTGTTCGTCTGGAGGAGGAGCTCGAAGACGGCCGCGGACTCCAGCAGCGCGCCGAGCGTGCCGCCATGCAGCGCGGGGATGAGGCTGTTGCCGATGTTCCGCGGGCTGTAGGTCATGCGGCAGAGCATCTCGCCAGCGAGGTTCTCCACGCCGATGCCCATGAAGCGCGTGTAGGGGATGGCGTCGGTGAGGCGCTTGTACTCGCGCGACTTGCGCACCTGGCGCACCAGCTCGGCGAGGGGAGAGGGAATCGGGGTGTCGCTCATGGCCGTCATTCCTCCGTCCGCATGAAGGTGCCCTGGGCGGAGGCCACGGGGTGGCCCTTGTCGCCCTGGTGGACGAGCGCGCGCACGAAGGCCACCTGGCGGGTGAGCCGGTAGCACTCGGCCACGCAGGTGAGGACGATGCCGGGCCGCGCGGGACGCAGGTAGTCGATGCGCAGGTCCAGCGTGACGAGCGGCGCGAAGCGGCCCAGCTTGAGGAACACCGCGGTGCCGCACGCGGCGTCGATGAGCGTCGTCACCGCTCCGCCGGCGATGACGCCCGTCTCCGGGTTGCCGATGAGGTTCTCCGCGTAGGGCAGCTCGACGATGGCCTCGGCGGCGCCGATGTCCACCAGCCGCAGCCCCAGCGCGTGGTTGTGGGGCACGACGTCGGTGTAGAAGACGCCGCAGCGCTCCAGCCGCTCGGCCTTGTCCTCGGGAAGCGTGAAGTCGTCCGACATGAGGCGCGCGATACCAGATTCAGGAGCGCATGGCGCACTGCGTTTTGACCACGAGCACGGCCGCCCGCACCCGGCGTGTCGGGCGGCTTCCCCCTCCGTCCACGCCGGGCCGCGCCCACTTCAGGCGGCGACGGGCGGCGCGCTGGAGAGCTGCTTCCACGCACCCGCGAGCGACGCGCCGATGTCCCGCATCACCCCGTCATCCGACCAGTAGAAGGGGTGGACCAGGGGCGTCCACGAGAAGAGCGGGCCCGCCACGCGCACGGCGCGGTCCTCCACCGCGGCGCGGTAGGCCTCGCTGAGGGGCTGGAGCGGCCAGGCGAAGACGTCGTCGTCATCGTAGAAGTTGATCCACCGCCCGACGAGCCGCGGGTGGTGGCGCGTCAGCTCCGGCGCGGGGACACACACGGGCTGGTCGAGCTCGGCGCGCGGGTAGCGCAGGCTCCACAGGGCCATGGGGCTGCCCAGCGTGTAGAAGTGGCTGAGCGTCTCGCCGCGCTCCAGGGGCGAGCTGCCCTGGGCCGCGCGCACCGTCTCCTCGATGATGTCCCGCCCGGCGAACCGCTGGACCTGCAAGTCATAGAAGTAGTTGCTGGCGATGACGCTGCCCAGGCTGTGCGCGATGACGCAGAGCGGAGCGTCGTCTCCGGCCTGGGCGCGCAGGCGGCCGAGGGCCTCGGCGACCTTGCGGTGGATGCTCGTGTAGACGTCCGGGTCGGCGGGGTTCGTCTGGTACGCGATGATGTCGCCCACGAAGTGCACCAGCATCCAGCGCAGGCCGGGGTAGTGCAGGTCCATGCCGCGCAGGGACGGCCGCATCAGGCGGAGCATCAGCGGCACGAGCGCGGACTCGTGGCCCTGGTTCACCGTGCGCACGTTGTCGTAGAGCGACTTCCAGTACGCGTCCGTGTCCGCGGGCCCGTAGCGGGCCAGCAGGTCCTTCTCGGCGCCTTCCAGCACGGAGGCCCAGTTCACCGTCTCGACGGCGAGCGCGTCCGGACTGGCGCCCCCGTGTTCCGCGAAATGCTTGCGCAACAGGCGCACGGCGGTTTCGAAGAGGCCCGGGTCATCCACCTCGATGCCGTGGATGATGAGGACGGCGAGCTTCTTCGCGCCCGGCCCGGACGAGGAAACGTTACGCGTCTGCATGGAGGCTCCCCCCTGGGAGTCGATGGTGCTCGACGGGCGCGAGCTTACACGGCCCGGAAGAGGCTCGCCTGTCCGCCTGTTCATGGCCGGCACCCATCGGCCCCCCGGGGCCGGATAGTCTCCGCCACCCGACACACTGTTTTTCCTCACGAGGACTTCTGGTGAAACGACTGACCTCCTCCCTCCTCGCCGCGCTGCTGATGCCCGCCGCGTCGCTGGCCACGCAGCAGGCTCCGGCGAATCCTCCCGCGGTCCGGCAGGACCCGCCGCGGCCGGCTCCCGACACGAAGGACGCCGCGCGCGACGCGGCCCGCGCCGCCGAGGTGGACACCCCCCGCCCGCCTTCCGGTGAGGCCGCGCAGAAGGCGGAGAAGGACGGCGCGGACACCTGGAAGGTGGACGCACCGGGCTTCCCCTCGCGGCAGGTGAGCATCGACGTCACCGAGGGCACGTGGATGAACGTGGACGTCAGCCCGCGCGGAGACGAAATCGTCTTCGACCTGCTGGGGGACCTCTACGTGCTGCCCATGGGCGGCGGCGAGGCGAAGGCGCTGACGTCCGGCGTCGCGTGGGACATGCAGCCGCGCTTCAGCCCGGACGGGAAGCACATCGTCTTCACCAGCGACCGGGGAGGCGGCGACAACATCTGGGTGATGAACCGCGACGGCTCGAACGCGCGCGCGGTGACGGAGGAGAAGTTCCGCCTGCTCAACAGCCCCGCGTGGAGCCCGGACGGCCAGTTCATCGTGGCGCGCAAGCACTTCACCGCGCGGCGCTCGCTGGGCGCGGGCGAGGTGTGGATGTACCACCGCTCCGGCGGCGAGGGCGTGCAGCTCACCGAGCGCACCAACGACCAGAAAGATCTGGGCGAGCCCGCCTTCTCCCCCGAAGGGCGCTACGTCTACTTCAGCCAGGACGTCACGCCGGGGAAGACGTTCGAATACAACAAGGACCCCAACGGCCAGATTTACGTCATCCAGCGTCTGGACTTGGAGACGAAGGAAATCGACCCCTTCGTCACCGGGCCGGGCGGCTCCATCCGCCCCACGCCGTCGCGTGACGGCAAGCAGCTGGCGTTCGTCCGCCGCGTGCGCGGCAAGAGCGTGCTCTACGTCACCGACGTGGCGTCCGGCGCGGAGCGCCCGCTGTACGACGGGCTCGACCGGGACATGCAGGAGACGTGGGCCATCCACGGCGTGTACCCGACCATGGCGTGGACGCCGGACAACAAGTCGATTGTGTTCTGGGCGGGCGGCAAGCTTCAGCGTGTCGACGTGGCCACGAAGAAGGTGACGCCCATTCCCTTCCGCGTGAGGGGCACGCGCACGATTTTCGAGGCCGTGCGCAGTCCGCAGGCGGTGGCCCCCGAGCGCTTCAACACGAAGATGCTGCGCTGGGTACAGGTGTCCCCGAAGGGGGACCGCGTGGTGTACCAGTCGCTGGGCAAGCTGTACGTGAAGGAGCTCCCGGCGGGCACGCCCCGGCGCCTGACGAAGCAGAACGACCACTTCGAGTTCTACCCGTCGTTCTCCCGGGACGGGCGCTCCATCGTCTACACGACGTGGGACGACGAGAAGATGGGCAGCATCCGCGTGGTGTCCGCCACGGGGGGCGAGGGCAAGGTGCTGACGAAGAACCCGGGCTACTACGTGGAGCCCGCGCTCAGCCCCGACGGCAAGACGCTGGTGTATCGCGCGTCGGGGGATGGCTACCTGATGCCCGGCCTGTGGAGCCGGAACACGGGCCTGTTCGCCATGCCCGCGAGCGGCGGGACCCCGCGGCGCCTGGCGCGTGACGGTGAGCAGCCGCACTTCGGCGCGCGCCCGGACCGCGTGTACTTCCTGCACGTGGAGCACAAGGAGAAGGAGGACGTCCGCTCGCTGAAGAGCATCGGGCTGGACGGGGGCGAGGAGCGCACGCACCTGACGAGCGCCGAGGCCACCGAGATGCGCGTCTCGCCGAACGAGCAGTGGGTGGCGTTCCGCGAGAACTTCAATGCCTACATCGTCCCGTTCGTGCTGGGCGCGAAGTCGGCCACGGTGGGGCCGAGCGCGAAGGCGCTGCCGCTGGCGAAGGTGAGCCGCGACGCGGGCGAGTACCTGCACTGGTCCGGAGACAGCCAGCGCCTGCACTGGGCGCTGGGGCCCGAGCTCTACACGCGCGCGCTGAAGGACAGCTTCGCGTTCATCGACGGCGCGCCGGAGAAGCTGCCGGAGGCGCCGGAGAAGGGCGTGGACATCTCCTTCCCGGTGAAGGCGGACGTGCCGGAGGGCACGCTGGCGCTGGTGGGAGGCCGCGTCATCACCATGAAGGGTGACGAGGTCCTCGAGCAGGGCGTGGTGGTGGTGAAGGGCAACCGCATCGTCGCGGTGGGGCCGGTGGGCAAGGTCCAGGTGCCGTCCGGGGCGAAGGTGGTGGACGTGAAGGGCAAGACGCTGATGCCCGGCCTCATCGACGTGCACTGGCACGGGGCCATGGGCATGGACGGGCTGATGCCCGAGCAGAGCTGGGTACATGCGGCGTCCCTGGCCTTCGGCGTGACGACGCTGCACGACCCGTCGAACTCCTCGGAAGAGGTGTTCGCCGCCAGCGAGCTGGCGCGGGCGGGTGGCGTGGTGGCGCCGCGCATCTTCTCCACGGGCACCATCCTCTACGGCGCGTCCGGCGCGGGCTACCGCGCGCCCATCGAGACGGTGGACGACGCCCGCTCGCACCTGCGGCGGATGAAGGCCATGGGGGCCTTCAGCGTGAAGAGCTACAACCAGCCGCGCCGGGACCAGCGGCAGAAGGTGCTCCAGGCGGCGCGCGAGCTGGACATGCTCGTGGTGCCGGAAGGGGGCTCGCTGCTCCAGCACAACCTGACCATGGTGGTGGACGGGCACACGGGCGTGGAGCACGCGATTCCGGTGGCGCGCATCTACGCGGACGTGAAGCAGCTGTGGGGCAAGAGCGGCACGGGCTACACGCCGACGCTGGGCGTGGCCTACGGCGGCGTCTGGGGTGAGAACTACTGGTACCAGAAGACGAACGTGTGGGAGGACGAGCGGCTGTTGTCCTTCGTCCCGCGCCGGGTGGTGGACGCGCGCAGCCGCCGGCCCATGCACGTGCCGGAGGACGAGTTCGGCCACTTCGCCGCCGCCACGGTGGCACGCGAGCTGAGTGACGCGGGGGTGAGCGTGCAGCTCGGCGCGCATGGCCAGCGCGAGGGCCTGGCGGCGCACTGGGAGGTCTGGATGTTCGGCCAGGGAGGCATGAAGCCGTTGCAGGCGCTGCGCTCGGCGACGCTGAGCGGGGCGCGCTACCTGGGGCTGGACGGGGAGATTGGCTCGCTGGAGGAGGGCAAGCTGGCGGACCTCATCGTGCTGGATGGCAATCCCTTGCAGGACCTGAAGCACAGCCGCTCGGTGCGCTACACCATGGTGAACGGACGCCTGTACGACGCGGCCACGCTCAACGAGGTGGGGACGCGCCAGCGCAAGCGCGCGAAGTTCTTCTTCGAGAAGGACGGGAACGAAGGCTGGAGCCCCAAGGCCACGGCGCACACGCACACGCACACGTGCGACTGAGCGCTTCAGTACGCTCCTCCGAGGCGGGCTGGCGCTAGAGTTCGCGCCATGCCCGTCTCCGTCGTCGAAGGCGACCTGCTCGACCAGCCCGTGGAAGCCATCGTCAACGCCTGGAACCGGAACATCATCCCCTGGTGGCTGCTGCTGCCGCAGGGGGTGTCCGGGGCCATCAAGCGCCAGGGCGGGGTGGCACCCTTCCGTGAGGTCGCGAAGGCCGGGCCCATGCCGCTGGGCTCGGCCGTGGTGACCTCCGCCGGGCGGTTGTCGTTCAAAGCCATCATCCATGTGGCGGGCATCAACATGCTCTGGCGGGCCTCGGAGCGCTCCATCCAGGACTCCGTCCGCAATGCCTTGTCCAAGGCGCGCGAGCACGGATTGCACTCCGTGGCCTTCCCCGTCATTGGCGCGGGCTCCGGCGGCTTCGACGAAGCGCGTGCCCTCGAACTGATGCGCCAGGTCCTGGACGCGGAAGCCGGTGCCCTCGACGTGCGCATCGTGCGCTTCCGGCCATAGCCCCGGCAGGTGGATGTGGATGCAGGGGCCCGGGTCGAGCTGTTCCAACGAGATAGGACTGAAGTGATGATTCGATTCTTCAAGAAGAAGAAGCCGGGTCTCATCGTGCTCTCCTTGAATGCGCGACTCCAACCCATGGACCGTGCCGAGTTGGAGGATGCCTTCGGCGAGGTTGCCGAAACGCTGGGACTGGGCGCACGCGTCACTGGCGGAGGAACGCTGCTGACGCCCGATGGGGAGGTCGAGCGTTGCGACATTGAGGTCGAACTGGATGACTACTCGCGTGAGCAGGCGGAGAAGGTTGCGGATGTCGTGCTGAAGATGCTGGCGCCGAAGGGCTCCGAGGTCATCCTGCCCGACGATGAGGGCTCGTTCCCGTTTGGCTCAGATGAAGGGTTGGGACTGTACCTGAACGGCACGGACCTGCCCGCGGAGGTCTATGCCTCGTGCGACAGCAATCACGTCTACGACGAGTGCGAGCGCCTGCTGGGCGAGGAGGGCATGATTCACAGCCACTGGCAGGGCCCCACGGAAACGGCGCTCTACATGTACGGCCGCAGTTACGAAGAGATGCTGGCCAGAATCAGTGGATTCCTCGCCGAATATCCCCTGTGCCAGAAGTGCCGCGTCGTTCGGCTTGCCTGAGGCGTTGCTCCATCGGGCCGGGTGAGGCCCACCTGCCCCGGCGCGAAAGCCAATAGGCATCACCACGAAAGAACGTGTCAGAGGCTGAAGCGGCCGGCTGTTCGATGTCAGACCATCCAGTTAATACTCGCTTTGCCTCGAATCCATCGAGGCAATCCGAGTCGGCCGGGACAACTGGAATAGACCTCATGACGAATCGACGTTCTGGAGTTGCATTTGCAGGCAAGTGGCGCTGGAGTGTGGCGTTGCTGACCGCGGTGGTGGGCTGTGGTGTCCCCGAGACGCCGGCTGACCCGCCGCCTGCCGCCGAGCAGGAGACGCTGAGCGAGCTGGAGGCGAAGGCGTCCCTGCTCACGCCGCCCGCCGGATGTACCGAAATCACGATGGGCGAGCTGACGAACGGCATCGAGCGGACGCCGGTGCAGTACGAGCGGCAGCCGACGTACGTCGGCACCTTCTCCGACCAGGGGGACCCGGCGGTCGCGGACGTCGCCCGCATCCGCCTGGACGTGAACACGCAGGTGGGCATCCACGACCTGTCCGCCGGAGGCACCAACCTCTTCTCGTGCGAGCAGTGCGTCTGGGGCGTGCAGGACTCCGGCAGCTCGACGCAGAAGACCTTCGTGGCGGAGTCGGGCTGGCTCGTGCTCCTGGCCAAGCTGTCGCCTCAGCAGTCGTTCGGTGTGCTGACCGACGTCACCCTGCGCGAGTCCGTGGCCGCGCCTCCACAGGGGGCGCCCTACACGGGCACCGCGCCTGTGACGGGCGGCGAGTGCCGGTGGATCCGCATGGCGCTGTGGGACACCATCCGCCCCGGTGGGTGTGACCCGCGCGAGGGCTCGCCGACGGCGAACATCCCCGGCCACACCTGCGTGGCCACCAACCGCGCCGCGGACGACGGCACGCTGGAGCAGTCGCTCGGCACCAAGACGCACGGCGAGGCCTGCACGTACACGGCGCCCGCCAGCGAGGGCGAGCTCGCGACCACGGACTGCGCGGAGGGCTACGCCTGTACCTCGGCGTGGGGCTCGCCACGCAAGTGCATGGCCACGTGCGACTACATGGCCGCCGACCCCGGCTGCCCCACGGGCACCGTGTGCGGCGTCCAGGGCCTGTGCCAGGAGCAGGCCATCCTGCAGTCGTCGGGTTTCGAGTTCGACACCGCGCTCATCGGTGAGGAATGCACCCTGCCGTTCGCCGAGTTCTGCGGCACGGAAGGCGCGCGTGGCGTCTGCGCGAACGTGACGGGCTCCGGACCGGCCTACTGCTACCGCTACGCCCGCGCCCGCTCGGAGTGCGGCCCCGGTGAGGAGCTGGGCTTCGTGTCCTACCCGCTCTCGGGTGGTGGCTTCGACCGCACCTACGGCTTCTGCTACCCGGACGGCCTCTGAGAGGGCCGTGCCCCGCTTCCGCGCAGCGCTGGCGGAAGCGGGGTGTCGTTTGCCGCCTACTCCTTCGACTCACCACTGAGGATGCGCGGCGCCGTCGCGCGGTGGAAGCCCTCGTAGGGCTTGGACGCGGTGGTCTCCTCCAAGGGGAAAATCTTGGTGTTGCACGACGCACCGCCGTCAATCTTGATGACCTCGCCGGTGATGAAGGCCGCGGCGTCGGTGAGCAGGAAGACGATGGCGGCGCTCACCTCGGACTCGGTGGCGAGCCGCTGCAGCGGCACCTCCTTCTTGAGGAGGGGAATCATCGCCTTCACGCCCTCGTCCTTGTAGCTGTCCATGCCGCTGGAGGCCACCCAGCCGGGCGCCACGGCATTCACGCGCACGCCCGACGCGGCCCACTCCACCGCCGCCGTCTGCGTCAGGTTGAGCATGCCCATGCGCGCCGCGCCGGAGTGCCCCATGCCCGGCATGCCGCCCCACGAATCCGCGAGCATGTTGACGATGGCGCCGCCATGGCTGCTCATGGACTGGAGATAGACTTCCCGCGCCATCAGGAAGCCGCCGGTGAGGTTGGTGGACACCACGGCGTCGAAGCCCTTCTTGGAGATGGCAGACAGCGGCGAGGGGAACTGCCCGCCCGCGTTGTTGACCAGGCCATGGATGGGGCCGTGCGCGGCGACGATGCGCGCCACGGTGGCCTTCACGCCTTCCTCGTCGCGGATGTCGAGCACCTCGAAGGACACCTTGCCGCCGTCCTCCTGGATTTCCCGCGCGACGGCCTCCAGCTTCTCGGGCTTGCGGCCCACCAGGACGACGTTGGCGCCCAGCGCGGCCAGCTCGTGCGCGGTGCAGCGGCCAATGCCACTGCCGCCGCCGGTGACGACGATGGTGCGATTGCTGAAACAGCCCGGTGCGAAGAGAGAGCGGTAGCCCATGTCAGCTCCTGATGTGGCGGTCGTTCGTGTGAAGCCTTCGGTCCTCAGGCCCGCTGCGAGCGCCGGGCGCTCAGGGCCTTCTCCAGCGTGAGGGACCAGCGGTGCAGGACCTTCTTCCTGCGCGCGCTGTCGTCGCGAAGCAGGTTCGCCAGCGCGAGCCCGCGGATGAGGTCCAGCGTGGCCTGAACCAGCTCGCGCACCTCCGCGTCGCTGTCATCCACGCCGAGCAGCTGCACCGTCAGCCGGTGGAACTCGCGGCCCACGCGCGCCTCCAACGGGGCCAGCTGCGCGCGCAGCTCCGCGTCCGCCACGGCGGCCACCCAGAGCTGCACCGCCGCGGTGAAGACAGGGCTGAGATAGATGCCGGCGAGCATGTGGAGGATGGTCTCCGTGCGCCGCGCGTCGGCCGGAAGCTGGGCGGCCTTGCGGATGACCGCCTCCACCTGCTGATGCCCCACGTACTCCACGGCGGCCGCCACCAGGTCGGCCCGGGTGGGGAAGTGGTGCTGACAGGCACCTCGGGACACACCCGCGCGCTCGGCGATGACCGTCATGGTCGCGCCCGCCCAGCCCAGCTCGGAGAGCGCGCCAATGGCCGCCTCCATCAGCCGCTGGCGCGTGACGCGGCTGCGCTCCTGCTCCTGCCTGCCCGTGGTGCCGGATGCCTCACTCACCCGGCCAGGATGCGAGTCAAGGGTTAAAAAAGCAAGCACGCTTGCTTTTTTAGAGACGCCTGCCCAGACTCACGCGTCCTCCTTGCTGCCGGATGGAGAGCTCATGCCTGCGTCCCCCCTGCGTGTCGGCAATGCCTCGGGCTTCTATGGAGACCGCTTCTCGGCGGTCCGGGAGATGCTCGAGGGCGGCCAGCTCGACGTCCTGACTGGCGACTACCTGGCCGAGCTGACGATGCTGATTCTGGGCCGGGACCGGATGAAGGACCCCGCCACCGGCTACGCCAAGACCTTCCTCCGGCAGATGGAGCAGTGTCTGGCCCTGGTGGTGGAGAAGAAGGTCAAGGTCGTCGCCAACGCGGGCGGATTGAATCCCGCGGGCCTGGCCGCCGCGCTGCGCGAGGTCGCCGCGAAGCTGGGTGTGAAGGTGAAGGTGGCGCACGTGGAGGGCGATGACCTCTCCGCCCAGGCGGACGCCTTGGGCCTGGGCTCGCCACTCACCGCGAACGCGTACCTGGGCGGGTGGGGCATCGCGGCGTGCCTGCGCGCCGGGGCGGACATCGTCGTCACCGGTCGGGTGACGGATGCCTCCCTGGTGGTGGGACCGGCGGCGGCGCACTTCGGCTGGAAGGTGGATGATTGGGACAAGCTCGCGGGGGCCATGGTCGCCGGCCACGTGCTGGAGTGCGGCACGCAGGCCACGGGCGGCAACTACGCCTTCTTCACGGAGCTGGACGCGCGGCGTCCCGGCTTCCCGCTGGCGGAGCTTCACGAGGACGGCAGCAGCGTCATCACCAAGCACGCGGGCACGGGCGGCGCGGTGACAGTGGACACGGTGCTGGCGCAGCTCGTCTACGAAATCACCGGGGCAAGGTACGCGGGCCCGGACGCGACGGCGCGCTTCGACACCATCGCTCTGGCTGCGGATGGCAAGGACCGCGTCCGCATCTCTGGCGTGCGCGGCGAGCCGCCTCCGCCCACCGTGAAGGTGTGCCTCAACCACCTGGGTGGCTACCGGAACGAGGCGACGTTCATCCTGGTGGGGCTGGACATCGAGGAGAAGGCACGGCTGGCGCGCGAGCAGCTGGAGGCGGCGCTGACGCGCAAGCCGAAGGAGCTCCACTGGACGCTGGTGCGGACGGACCGCGAGGACGCGGCCACCGAGGAGCAGGCCGCCGCCTTCCTGCGCGTGGTGGCGAAGGACCCGGACCCGAAGGTCGTGGGCCGGGCCTTCAGCGGCGCGGCCGTGGAGCTGGCGCTGGGCAGCTACCCCGGCTTCACGATGACGGCGCCCCCATCGGACGGCGCGCCGTATGGCGTCTACACGCCGGCCTATGTCGAGGCGGGGCGTGTCGAGCACGTCGCCGTCCTCGAGGACGGGACGCGCACCGTCATCGCGCCGCCGGCTGAGTCGCATGACCTGGAGACGGTGGAGCCGCCACCGCTGCCGCCGCCACCGCCGGAAGGCCCCACGCGCCGCGCGCCGCTGGGGCGCATCGTCGCCGCGCGGAGCGGTGACAAGGGCGGCACCGCGAACATCGGCGTCTGGGCGCGCACGGACGAGGCCTGGCGGTGGCTGGCGCATGCGCTCACGGAGGCGAAGCTGCGGGAGCTGCTCCCCGAGGCGGCGCCGCTGCGCATCGAGCGCCACGTCTTCCCCAACCTCCGGGGGCTGAACTTCGTCATCGACGGGATGCTGGGGGAGGGCGTCTCCTCGTCCACGCGCTTCGACCCGCAGGGCAAGGCGCTGGGCGAGTGGCTGCGCTCGCGGCACATGGACATTCCCGAGGCGCTGCTGCGCGAAGGGCAGGAGTGAGACCGATGCCACGAATCACCTCGCGAATCGACCCTGGCTCCGAGTCGTTCAAGGCCAACCGCGCGGACATGCTGGCCCGGGTCGCGGAGCTGCGCGACATCGAGGCGAAGGTCCGTAACACCGAGAATCAGGCGCGCGAGAAGTTCCACAAGCGCGGGCAGCTGCTGCCTCGCGAGCGGCTGATGTTGTTGCTCGACCGGGGCTCGCCGTTCCTGGAGCTGTCCACGCTGTGCGGCTACGGCTACCACGATGACAGCGACGGCTCGCTGGCGGGCGGCAACAGCATCGTCGGCATCGGCTACGTGTCCGGGGTGCGGTGCATCGTCTTCGTGAACAACTCGGCCATCAAGGGTGGCACCGCGTCGCCGTGGGGCGTGCAGAAGGCGCTGCGCGCCCAGGCGCTGGCGCTGGAGAACAAGCTGCCCCTGGTGTCGCTGGTGGAGAGCGGCGGCGCCAACCTGATGTACCAGCAGGAAATCTTCATCCCCGGCGGGGAGACCTTCTACAACCAGGCGAAGCTGTCGGCGGCGGGCATCCCCCAGGTGACGGTGGTGCACGGCTCCAGCACGGCGGGCGGCGCGTACCTGCCGGGCCTGTCCGACTACGTGGTGATGGTGAAGAAGAAGGCGAAGGTCTTCCTCGCGGGTCCGCCGCTGCTGAAGGCGGCCACGGGGGAAATCGCCACGGACGAGGAACTGGGCGGCGCGGAGATGCACGCCACGGTGGCGGGCACGGCGGACTACCTGGCGGAGGACGACGCCGACGGCATCCGCATCGCGCGGGAAATCGTGGCGAAGCTCGGGTGGAACGCGCAGCTCCCGCCCGCCGAGCGCCCCGCCTATGCCGAGCCTTTCTACTCCCCGGACGAGCTCTGCGGCGCCGTTCCCGTGGACTACCGCAAGCCCTACGACTGCCGCGAGGTCATCGCGCGCATCGTGGACGGCTCGGAGTTCACCGGCTTCAAGGACGCGTACGACGCGCACACCGTCTGCGGCTGGGCGACCCTCTACGGTCATCCGCTGGGCATCATCGGCAACAACGGGCCCATCTCGCCCCACGGTGCCACGAAGGCGGCGCAGTTCATCCAGCTCTGCTGCCAGAAGGACACGCCCATCCTCTATCTCCAGAACACCACGGGGTACCTGGTGGGCACGCAGCCGGAGCAGGGCGGCATCGTGAAGCACGGCGCGAAGATGATTCAGGCCGTGGCCAACGCGACGGTGCCGCAGCTCACGGTGCTGATTGGCGGTTCGTTCGGCGCGGGCAACTACGGCATGTGCGGCCGTCCCTTCCATCCGCGCTTCATCTTCGGCTGGCCCAACGCGCGCACGGCCGTCATGGGCGGCGAGCAGGCGGCGAAGGTGATGTCCATCGTCTTCGGGGAGAAGCTGGCCCGGCAGGGGCAGGCGGTGGACGAGGCGCAAATCAAGGCGTTCTGCCAGCCCATCATCGACCAGTTCGACAAGGAGTCGCACCCGTTCAACGGCAGCGCGCGGATGTTCGACGACGGGCTCATCGACCCGCGTGACACGCGGCGGGTGCTCGGGTTCGCGCTGTCGGTGTGCCGGGAGGCGAAGCGGCGGCAGGTCCATCCCAACACGTTCGGCGTCGCGCGGCTGTGAGAGGAGCGGACACGATGGAGCGTTTCAAGAAGGTCCTCATCGCGAACCGTGGCGAGATTGCCGTCCGGGTGATTCGGACGTGCCAGCGGCTGGGCTACCGCACCGTGGCGGTGTTCTCCGAGGCGGACCGCTCGGCGCCGCACGTGCTGGCCGCGGACGAGGCCGTGCCCATTGGCCCGTCCCCGGCGAAGGAGTCCTATCTCGTCATCGGGAAGATTCTCGAGGCGGCGAAGGCGTCCGGCGCGGAGGCCATCCACCCGGGCTACGGCTTCCTGTCGGAGAACGCGGACTTCGCGCGCGCCTGCCGGGACGCGGGCCGGGTGTTCATCGGCCCGGAGCCCGAGGCCATCACCCTGATGGGGAACAAGCGCCAGGCGAAGCTGCGCATGATTGCGGCGGGCGTGCCCTGCATCCCCGGCTACGAGGCGTCCGACCTGGACGACGAGGCGCTGGCGGTGGAGGGCGAGCGCATCGGCTTCCCGCTGATGGTCAAGGCGGCGGCGGGTGGTGGCGGCCGGGGCATGCGGCTGGTGCACGAGGCGTCGCAGCTTCGCGCGGCCCTGCGCGCGGCGCGCTCCGAGGCGACGAATGCCTTCGGAAGCGGAGAGCTCATCCTCGAGAAGGCCGTCATCGACGCGCGCCATGTGGAGGTCCAGGTCTTCGCGGACGCGCACGGCAACGTCGTGCATCTGGGAGAGCGGGACTGCTCGGTGCAGCGCCGGCACCAGAAGATCGTGGAGGAGAGCCCCTCACCGGCGGTGAGCCCGGCGCTGCGCGCGCGCATGGGCGAGGTGGCGGTGGCCGCGGCCCGGGCCATTGGCTACCGGGGGGCGGGGACCCTCGAGTTCCTGCTCGCGCCGAGCGGCGACTTCTACTTCATGGAGATGAACACGCGGCTCCAGGTGGAGCACCCGGTGACGGAGCTGATTACCGGGCTGGACCTGGTGGAGTGGCAGCTCCGCGTGGCCGCGGGGGAGAAGCTCCCCCGGACGCAGGAGGAGATTGCCGCGTCGGGGCACGCCATCGAGGTTCGCCTCTGCGCGGAGGACCCGGCGAAGGGCTATGCGCCCCAGGCCGGGCGGCTGCTGGCGTGGGAGCTGCCCGCGCGCGAAGGCGTGCGCATCGACCACGGCGTGCGCGAGGGACAGGAGATTCCGCCCTTCTATGACTCCATGCAGGCGAAGGTGATTGCGCAGGGTCCGGACCGGGAGACGACCCGCCGGCGGCTGGTGGAGGCGCTGCGCGAGCTGACGGTGTTCGGCGTCACCACCAACAAGAACCTGCTGCTGTACGTGCTGGAGCACCCGGCGTTCCGCTCGGGGGAGTACGACACGGCGTTCATCGCGAAGCACGCACCGGCGTCGGAGGTGGAGGGGCTGTATCACGCGGACGCGAAGGTCCGCGCGCTCGCGGCGGCGGTGCTGTTCCACGACGAGGGCCTGAAGCTGGCGGACACGGCCGGCCTGGATGCATCCCTGGTGAACTGGAACACGGCGTACCGCCACCCCGTGCGGATGAAGCTGGCGAGCCGGGGCGCCGAGGAGGACGTCATCGTCCAGCCCGTGTCCTCGGAGGGCTACACGGTGAAGGTGCAAGACGCGTCCTTCGACGTCACCGTGCTGGGCCTGAACGGAAGCGGGCTCGACTTCTCCAGCGGCGGGACGCGAGGACGCGCGCGTTACCGGCGGGACGGGGACACGCTCTGGCTGGACCTGGGCGCGGGCGCGCACGCCGTCACGGACGTGACGTTCCGCCCGCCGTCGAAGTCGGATGGCGTCGGAAGCGGACGACTGGCGGCGCCGATGGATGGACGCATCCTTCGCGTGGACACGCAGGTGGGCGCGGCGGTGAAGAAGGGCGACGTCCTCGTGGTCCTGGAGGCCATGAAGATGGAGTTCCAGGTCGTGGCGGATGTCACGGGCACCGTCTCGGAGCTCAACGTGTCCGTGGGCAGCCAGGTGAAGGCGCGGCAGCTCCTCGTCGCGTTGGCGGCGGAGAAGTCGGCCTGAGCGGTGGGAATCAGCTCCGCGCCATTTCCGACTCCGGCGCGGAGCCCCTGGGCCCTCGCTTGAGCAGCAGCAGGGCCAGGACACACAGCGCGGCGCCCGCGGCGCAAACCCCCGTCCAGCCCCAGCGCGTCCACGCGAAGGTGCCCAGCCACGAGCCCGTGGCGCCTCCGGCGAAGTACGTCACCATGTAGAGGGTGTTGAGCCGGTTGCGGGCCTCGGGGCGCAGGGAGTACACGCGCGTCTGGTTGGAAATCTGGTTCGCCTGGACGCCCAGGTCCAGGAGCACCACGCCCAGCGCCATGCCCCACAGCCAGCGGCCCAGAGGCCACATCACGACGAAGGACAGCAGCAGCACGACGAGGGCCACGGCGTTGATGCGACGGTCTCCGCGCTTGTCGGCGTAGCGGCCCACCAGCGGGGCCGCCGCGGCGCCCACCACGCCCACCACCCCGAAGAGCCCCGCCACCTGCGCGTCGTACCGCTGCGGCAGGCTCTGGAGGTACAGCGCCAGCGTGGACCAGAAGACGCTGAACGCGCCGAAGCTGAGCGCGCCCAGCACCGCGTGCATCCGCAGGACGGGCTCCGTGCGTGCCAGGTGGACGAGCGAGCGCAGCAGCTGTGGATACGGCATCGAGGCCATGGGCGGCTGCGAGGGCAGGGTGAAGCGCAGCACCCCCGCCAGCACGAGCATCAGCCCCGCCGCAATCCAGAACATGGTGCGCCAGCCCAGGTGCGTCCCCACGAAGCCCGCGGCCGTCCGGGACAGGAGGATGCCCATGAGCACGCCGCTCATGACGGTGCCCACCACCCGGCCTCGCTGCGCCGCGGGGGCCAGGTGCGCGGCAAAGGGCGCGAGGAGCTGGGGGATGATGGTGGTGGCGCCCACGAGGAAGCTCGTGGCCACCAGCCAGTGCAGGTTCGGCGCGAGCGCCACCCCCACGAGCGCCAGCGCCACCAGCACGTTCATGGTGACGATGACCCGTCGCCGCTCCAGGCTGTCGCCCAGCGGGACGATGAAGAGCATGCCCACGGCGTAGCCTACCTGCGTCAGCATGGGCACCAGCCCGAGCGCGCTCCCCGAGGCGCCCAGGGCCGCGCCGATGTCTCCCAGCAGGGGCTGGTTGTAGTAGAGGTTCGCGACGGTCGCTCCCGCGGCCGCGGCCATGAGCCACACGAGCCCGGTGGACAGGGGGGGGTGAGGGGATTCCGTGGGGGAATGCGTCGTCATGGAGGCAGGCGGACTCTCGCGCCGCACCCTCTCGGGGTCCAGACCTGTGTAGGCTCGCGGGAATGCCAGGACCGGATTCCGCACAGGGCGGCTTGCCCGTCATCGACATGGCGTCGCTGTTCGACGCGTCCCGCACCACCGAGCGTGCCCAGGTCGCACGTGAAATCGAACAGGCCTGTCGAGACACGGGTTTCTTCTACGTCACCGGCCACGGCGTGCCCGACGAGGTGCTCGCCCGGATGGAGCGGGAGAGCCGGCGCTTCTTCGCGCTGCCTCAAGCGGTGAAGGAGACCATCTCCATGGCGAGGGGCGGGGTCGCCTGGCGGGGATGGTTTCCCCTGGGCGGCGAGCTGACCTCGGGACGGCCCGACCGCAAGGAAGGGCTCTACCTGGGCACGGAGCTGGGGAGCGAACACCCGCGGGTGAAGGCCGGCTGGCCGCTGCACGGCGCGAACCTGTGGCCCGCGCAGGTGCCGGAGCTGCGCCCGGCGGTGCTCGACTACATGGCGGCCTGCACCCGCGCGGCGCACGCGCTGATGGAGGGCGTGGCGCTGAGCCTGGGCCTGGACGCGGACTACTTCCAGCGGCACTACACGGCGGACCCGACGGTGCTCTTCCGCATCTTCCACTACCCCGCGGAGCCCGAGCGCTCCGAGGAACAATGGGGCGTGGGCGAGCACACCGACTACGGTCTGCTCACGCTGCTGTACCAGGACGAGCACGGTGGCTTGCAGGTGAAGTCGCCGCGCGGCTGGGTGGAGGCACCGCCCCTGCCGGGAACGTTGGTCTGCAACGTGGGTGACATGCTCGACCGGATGACGGGCGGCTGGTACCGCTCCACACCGCATCGGGTGAAGAACATCAGTGGAAAGAGCCGGCTGTCCTTCCCGCTGTTCTTCGACCCGGACTTCGTGGCCGAGGTCCAACCCCTGCCCTGCGCCACCCGCGTGGATGTGGATGCAGACCGCGCGCGCCGCTGGGATGGCGCCAGCGTGCATGCCTACCGGGGCACCTACGGCGACTACCTGCTGAGCAAGGTGTCCAAGGTGTTTCCGGAGCTGGGCCAGCGGGTGTTGTAGGTCGAATATTGGCATAGTGCCAACAACGTCATGGACGGCCCCGAGAGGCTTTCCTAAGCTCCACCCGTCTGGTCTGGGGTTTCCGGAGGTTCTCCATGAAGCCGTCTGCCTTTGACCTGGGTGGTCGCCGTGCGTTGGTAACGGGTGCTTCCGGAGGGCTGGGATTGCACTTCGCCGAGGTGCTGGCCCAGGCGGGTGCGGAGGTCGTGCTGGCGGCCCGCCGCATGGACACCCTGGCCGCCGAGGTCGAGCGCCTGCGCGGCCTGGGCCTGCGGGCCCACGCCGTCTCCCTGGACGTGACGCAGGCCGAGTCCGTCAGCGCGGCGGTGGCCGAGGCCGAGGCCCTGACCGGGGGCGTGGTGGACGTGCTGGTGAACAACGCGGGCGTGTCCGGCCAGCACTTCTTCCTCCAGGTGGAAGAGGCGGAGTGGGACACGGTGGTCGACACCAACCTCAAGGGCGCCTACCTCGTGGCCCGCGCGGTCGCCCGCCGGCTGACGGAGCGCGGGGCACCCGGCAGCATCATCAATGTCGCGTCCATCCTGGGCCTGCGCGTGAGCGGCTCGGTGTCGCCGTACTGCGCGTCCAAGGCGGGATTGATTCACCTCACCAAGGCCATGGCGCTCGAGCTGGCGCGACACCGCATTCGCGTGAATGCCCTGGCGCCCGGCTACATCGAGACGGACTTCAACCGGGTGTTCTTCGCAGGGGAGGCCGCGAAGAAGCTGGTGTCGCGCATCCCCTTCCGCAGGCTGGGGCAGATGCAGGAGCTGGATGGACCGCTGCTGCTCCTGGCCTCGGACGCCGGCAGTTACATGAGTGGCAGCGTGCTGGAGGTGGATGGCGGCCACCTCTGCTCCACGCTGTGAGTCCACGCGGTTTCCCTGGAGCCTCTGATGGATTTCTCCCTGCCCCCCGAGGTCGAGGACTACCGCCTGCGTGTGCGGGCCTTCGTCGAGCAGCACGTGCTGCCGCTGGAGAAGCAGCCCGAGGTCTTCGATGCGCACGAGAACATCCGCGAGGACGTGGTGGCCCGCGTGCGCGCGCGGGCTCGGGCCGAAGGGCTGTGGGCCTTCCAGATGCCGAAGGCGCGGGGTGGGCAGGGGCTGGGCGTGGTGGGGATGGCGGCCTGCTACGAAGAGGCCGCGCGCTCGCCCTTCGGGCCGGTGATGTTCAACGCCGCGCCGCCCGATGACGGCAACATGATTCTGCTGGAGAAGGTCCTCCGGACGGAGGCGCTGAAGCAGCGCTGGTTGCAGCCCATCATCGACGGCACGGTGCGCTCGGCGTTCGCGATGACGGAGCCGCAGGGCTGCGGCTCCGACCCGTCCCTCACCTACACGAAGGCCACGCGGCGTGGCGACACGTGGGTCGTCACCGGCCGCAAGTGGTTCATCACGGGGGCGGAAGGGGCCCAGCACTTCGTTCTGGTGGCGCGCACGTCCGACGACGCGCGCAAGGGGCTCACCGCCTTCCTGTTCGACGCGAGCCAGCCGGGCTGGCGCATCGAGCGGCGCATTCCCATCATGGGGCCGGAGGAGCATGGTGGGCACTGCGAAATCGTCTTCGACGGCCTGGAGATTCCGGACGAGCACCGCCTGCTGGAGGTGGGGGATGGCCTCAAGGTGACGCAGATTCGGCTCGGCACGGCGCGCCTCACGCACTGCATGCGCTGGCTGGGCCTGTCCAAGCGGTGCCTGGAAGAGGCGGGCGAATACGTGTCGAAGCGCATGAGCTTCGGGGTGACGCTGGCGCAGCACGAAGGCGTGCAGTGGATGCTGGGCGACGCCGCCAAGGACATCCACATTGGCCGGCTGCTCACCATGAGCGCCGCCTGGAAGCTGGACCAGGGCGACTTCGCCCGAACGGACATCTCCATCGCGAAGATTCACGTCGCGGACACCCTGCACAAGGCGGCGGACACGGCCATCCAGTTGCTGGGCGCGCGGGGCTACTCCAGGGACACGATTGTCGAGTGGATCTACCGCTACGCCCGGCAGGCCCGGCTGGTGGACGGCGCCAGCGAGGTGCACAAGCAGGTGCTGTCGCGCGCGTACCTGGCGGAGGGGCCCGGCTTCTTCAAGTGGGGCGTGTGACGCATGCAAGAGGCACAGCGACACGCGCTGGAGCGCTTCCTGGCGGAGAAGGCGGGCGCCACCGCGGCGCGAATCGAGGACGCGCGGCTGCTGTCGGGCGGTGCCATCCAGGAGAACTGGCTGCTGTCGGCCACCCTCACCGGCGGTCCGCACGCGGGCGTGCTGGAGTGCGTGGTGCGCGCGGACGCACCTTCGGGGGTCGCCGTGTCGCACAGCCGCGCGCAGGAGTTCGCCCTGCTGGGGGAAGCCTTCCGCGCCGGCGTGACGGTCCCCGAGCCGCTGTGGCTGGGTGATGCGTCCGTGCTGGGCCGGGATTTCTTCGTGATGCGCAAGGCGCGAGGGACGGCCGCGGCGCACCGGCTGATGAAGGAGCCCCACCTGGGCGGGGACCGGGAGCGGCTGGTGGAGCGCATCGGCGAGGAGATGGCGCGGCTGCATGCCATCCGCCCGCCGGTGGAGCGCCTGTCATTCCTGCCGATGCCCGTGAGCTCTCCGGCGTTGGAGGGCGTGAAGGTGTTCAGGGACTTCCTGGACGGACATCACACGGCGTTTCCGGCACTGGAGTGGGGCATCCGCTGGCTGGAGCGGCACGCGCCCGAGACGGCGGAGCCGGTGCTGGCGCATCGCGACTTCCGCACGGGCAATTACATGGTGGATGAGGCGGGGCTCACGGCCGTGCTGGACTGGGAGTTCGCGGCCTGGTCGGACCCGCTGGAGGACCTGGGCTGGTTCTGCGCGCGTTGCTGGCGCTTCGGCCAGCCCGACAAGGAGGCGGGCGGTATCGGCTCGCGGGAGGCACTGTTCCGTGGCTACGAGCGCGTGAGCGGGCGCCGTCTCGAGCGCGAGGCGGTGTTCTACTGGGAAGTATACGCGCACGTGCGGTGGGCCGTGATTGCGGTGCAGCAGGGAGAGCGCCACGTGTCCGGCCACGAGCCGTCGCTGGAGCTGGCGCTGACGGCGCACATCGTGCCGGAGCTGGAGCTGGAGATTCTCCGGATGACGGGAGGACAGCATGCGTGAACGCCCGGATGGCGCGGAGCTGCTGGCGATTGCCCGCGAGGTGCTGCACAAGGAGCTGCTGCCCGTGCTGCCTGCCGACAAGGCCTACAGCGCGCGGATGATTGCCAACGCCATGGGCATCGCCGAGCGCCAGCTCCGGAGTGGTGGCGGACCCCAGGAGGAGGAGCGAAGGGCGCTGTCCGCGTTGCTCGGGCGCGGCGGCGAGCTGTCGGCGCTGACCCGTGAGTTCGCGGCGCGGATTCGCCAGGGCATGTTCGACGACAGTGTCGAGGCTCGCAGGTTGTTGTGGGAGTCCACGGTGCAGCGTGTCCGCGAGAGCGCCCCGAAGGCATTGGCCACCGATGCGCGAGCGCCATCGGTTCGTTGACGGCGTCCATGCTTCGTGATTGAGGAAGCCGCCCGGCACCGAGGTGCCACCAGGCCACGATTGCCGTGAGCGCGTTCAAGTGGGTGCCGCCGTTTGCCCGGGGCCTGGTGTGCGACCTCCGGGGTGCGGTGGGTGCTTGAGGCATTGGCCCGGGCCTTCACGGATGTAAGTGCTTGAAAGGAGGCCATTTCAGGGCCTCTCAAATGAAAGTTGAAAAGAATCCGGCCGGACGGCATGTTTCGCGGCGTGACGAGCGCCCACCAACGCAAGAAGCAGCCCGACGTGATTCGCGCACAGCTGCTGCGTGCGGCGCTCGAGCTCGTCACGCAAGGGGGAACCCAGGCGGTGACGCTCGAAGCCGTCGCCTCGCTCGCGGGTGTGACGAAGGGAGGACTCCAGCACCACTTTCGGAGCAAGCAGCTCCTGCTGGACGCGCTGTTCGAGGAGATGAACCGGCAGTTCGTCGACTCCTTCCATGAGCACATCGCGAACGACCCGGACGCTCATGGCCGGGAGGCCCGCGCGTACCTCCGCGCGATGGTCGCCAGCCCCGCCAGCGACCAGGAGAACCGGGGGCTGAGAACGTTGATCGGCAGCATGATGGTCGAGCCCGAGCTTCGCGAGCGATGGAACTGTAGTTGGCAGGAGGACCTCAAGCTGGGGCCCGGTGATGTCAGCCCGCAGGACATCAACGCCATCATCTGTCGGCTGGCCACCGATGGCCTGTGGCTCGCGGACCTCCTCGAGGACAAGGGGATGGGCCCTGAAGTCAGAGCCGCTGTCATTCGCAGGCTCGAGGAGCTCACCCGGGAGTAGGTCCCCCGCCTCGCCGTCAGTGTGATTCCAACTTATTGACGCCGTGGCCAACGGCTTATCCGGTGCGTGCGCTCGCGCGGGTCCGCTTGTCACGTCGTCGTCTCTCGATTCGTCCCAGGCGTCATGTCATCTGCGCCGGAGCAGATGGCGCTTCATTCCCTGGAGTCCGGCGACCCAGGGCGCGGTTTGGTGTGAAAGTAATGACATTTCCTACTCATCGGTCGACGAGTCTGTTCCTCGCGTGGACGCTGCTTCCGTTGCTTGCTTGTGACAGCAATCAAGAGGCGGCTGCCTTTGCTCCCCCAGTGCAAGAGGTGGCCACGCTGAAAGTGCAAGGGGAGCCCGTCGTCCTGCATGACGAGTTTCCCGGGCGTGTTGCCGCCTTCCGGGTCGCCGAGGTCCGTCCGCAGGTCGGAGGGCTCGTGCGCGGCCGCCATTTCTCCGAGGGCGACTCGGTGCAGAAGGGGCAGCCGCTCTACAACCTGGAGGCGGCGGTGTTCCGCGCGAGCGTGGCGGGCGCGGCGGCCGCCCATTCGGCCAGTGAGGCCAGCAAGCTCCAGGCGGAGCTCCACGCGAGCCGCATCCAGGCCCTCTTCGAGCAGGGAGCGAGCACCCAGCAGGCGCTCGATGATGCCCGCGCGGCGCTCGCCATCGCGAACGCGGAGGTGGCGCGGGCCCGCGCGGCGCTCGACCGGGCCCGTATCGACCTCGACTACGCCACGATTACCGCGCCCATCTCGGGGCGTATCGGCATCTCCCAGGTCAACGAGGGGGCCCTGGTGGGCCCCACGGATGCGGCGCCGATGAGCGTCATCCAGCAGATTGACCGCGTCTACGTCGACATCAAGTCTCCCGCGGAGCGCGCGGCGTCCCTGCAGACCGCCCAGGGTGGCGAGGGAGCCGAGGTCATCCTGCTCTCCTCGTCCGGTACGCCCTATCCCGAGCGAGGCCGGGTCCAGTTCTCCGACATCACGGTGGACCCCGGGTCTGGCGAGCGCACGGTGCGCGTGCTGGTCCCCAACGAGAAGCAGCAGCTCCTGCCGGGCATGTTCGTCCGGGCGCGCGTGGTGCTCGGAGAGGTTCCGGATGCGCTCCTGGTGCCACAGCAGGCCGTGCTCCACGACGCCGCTGGCAAGGCCCAGCTCTTCATCGTCCGGGAGAACAACACCGCCGAGCAGCGCAAGGTGCGCGTCGGGCGAATCATCGATGGGCGCTACGTCGTCGAAGAGGGCCTCTCCGCGGGCGAGCGCGTCGTCGTCGAGGGGCAGGACCGACTCGCGCCAGACCTTCCAGTAACCCCCGTCGAGTGGCAGCACGCCGCGACCGCACGCTGAACTGGAGTGAGCCGTGCCTCGATTCTTCATCGACCGCCCAGTGTTCGCCTGGGTGATTGCCATCTTCATCGTGCTCGCCGGAGCCATCTCGATTCCGCGGCTTCCCATCGAGCGCTATCCCACCATCGCGCCGCCGAGCGTGACGATTACCGCCACCTATCCCGGCGCCACGCCCGCGGCGATGAACGACAGCGTCGTCTCGCTGATTGAGCGCGGCCTGTCGGGTGTGAAGAACATCCTGTACTTCGAGTCGTCGAGCGACACCTCGGGCGTCGCGCAAATCGTGGTGACGTTCGCGCCCGGGACGGACCCCGACCTGGCGCAGGTCGACATCCAGAACCGCCTCAAGACGGTCGAGTCGCGGCTGCCGCAGATGGTCCGGCAGCTCGGGCTCCAGGTGGAGACGACCACCACCAACTTCCTGCTCTTCGCCACCGTCGTGTCGAACGACGGCCGCTACGACGAAGCGGCGCTGGGAGACTTCCTGAGCCGGAACGTGGTCGAGGACCTGCGCCGCGTCCCGGGCGTGGGCCGCGTGCAGCTCTTCACGCCGTCACTCGCGCTGCGCGTCTGGCTGGACCCCGAGCGGCTCACCTCCTATGGCATCTCCGTCGAGGAGGTCGCCGCCGCGATTCGCGCGCAGAACGCGGAGGCTTCGCCCGGGCGGCTGGGGGACATGCCCGCGGTGCCGGGCCAGCGCGTCACGACGCCCCTGATGCTCCAGGGCCAGCTCGAGGACGTCGCCGACTTCGAGCGGGTCATCCTCCGGGCCAACCCGGATGGCTCGAGCGTGCTGCTCAAGGACGTCGCCAAGGTCGAGCTGGGGCCGCAGAGCTACGCCACGGGCACCCGGCAGAACGGCAAGCGCGCCGCCACGTTCGGCGTCCAGCTCGCGCCGGGGGCCAACGCGCTCGATACCTCGGAGCGCGTCCGGGAGCGGATGGAGGACCTGTCACGGGCCTTCCCCGCGGGCGTGGAGTACACGATTCCCTACGACGCGGCGCCCTTCGTGCGCATCTCCATCGTGCAGGTCGTCCGGACCTTCTTCGAGGCGATGCTGCTCGTCTTCGCGGTGATGTACCTCTTCCTGCAGAGCGTGCGTTACACGCTGATTCCGGCCATCGTCGCGCCCATCGCGCTGCTGGGGACCTTCGCGGTGATGCTGGCCTCGGGGTTCTCCATCAACGTCCTGACGATGTTCGGCATGGTGCTGGCCATTGGCATCATCGTCGACGACGCCATCGTCGTGGTCGAGAACGTCGAGCGCCTCATGGCGGAGGAGGGCCTGTCTCCCGTCGAGGCGACCAAGAAGGCGATGCGGGAAATCACGGGCGCCGTCATCGGCATCACCCTGGTGCTCACCTCCGTGTTCATCCCCATGGCGTTCGCCACGGGCTCCGTCGGCACCATCTACCGGCAGTTCAGCCTGGCGATGGCGGTGTCGATTCTCTTCTCGGCGTTCCTCGCGCTCACGCTCACGCCCGCGCTCTGCGCCACGCTGCTGCGTCCGGTGGAGCCCGGCCACGCGGGAGCGCGCCGCGGCTTCTTCGGAGGCTTCAACCGGCTCCTGGAGCGGGCGACGGGGCGGTACGCGCGATGGACCCGGGTCATCGTCGGGCGCCTGGGCCGGGCGTTCTTCGCCTATGCCGCCGTGGTGGCGATGGTCGCCCTGGCGTTCTGGCGTCTGCCGGGAGCCTTCTTCCCGGAAGAGGACCAGGGCTTCTTCAACGCCGCGGTGCAGCTCCCCGCGGACGCGACGGCCGAGCGGACCAACACCGTGCTCAAGGAGCTGGAGACCTACCTGGGCGAGCGCGAGGACATCAAGGACGTCCTGACCATCCAGGGCTTTGGCTTCTTCGGCTCGGGCGCGAACGCGGGCCTCATGTTCGTGATGCTGGACGACTGGAAGGAGCGCAAGGGCTCGACCGCGGCCGCCGAGGTGGCCGCCGCCAACGCGCGCTTCGGCGCACAGCGGGAGGGCATGGTGTTCAACGTCCTTCCGCCGTCGGTGGACGGGCTCGGCAACAGCGCGGGCTTCGCGATGCGGCTGGAGGACCGTGCCGGGCACGGCATGGAGGCGCTCAACAAGGCCATGAACCACGTCCTCGGCCGCGCCGCGGAGAGCAAGGTCATCGCCTTCCCGTACCAGGAGGGCTTGCCGGACGGCTCGACGGTGCGAATCCAGGTCGACCGCGAGCGCGCCGCCGCGCTGGGGGTGTCCTTCGCGGAAATCAACTCGGTCATCTCCACCGCGCTGGGGTCGACCTACGTCAACGACTTCCCCAACAAGGGCTACATGCAGCAAATCATCCTCCAGGCGCGCGCGGAGTCCCGCATGCAGGTGGAGGACGTGCTCCAGTTGCCCGTCCGGAACGTGCGCGGGCAGATGGTGCCCCTGTCCTCGGTGGCCGAGCCCGTCTGGGAGCGAGGCCCCATGCAGCTCGTCCGCTACAACGGCTACCCCGCCGTGCGCATCGCCGGGGCGGCGGCGCCGGGCTACAGCAGCGGTGACGCCATGGCGGAGATGGAGCGCATCGCCTCGGAGCTGCCGCCGGGCTTCGCGGTGGAGTGGACGGGCCTCTCCTACCAGGAGCGGCTCTCCGGCTCGGAGGCGCCCATCCTCCTGGCGCTGTCCATGCTCGTCGTCTTCCTGGTGCTGGCGGCGCTCTACGAGAGCTGGTCGATTCCGCTGTCGGTCATGCTCGTGGTGCCGCTGGGGCTCATCGGCGCGCTGGGCGCCGTGCTGGCCGTGGGGCTGATGAACGACATCTTCTTCAAGGTGGGGCTCATCACCATCATCGGCCTGTCCGCGAAGAACGCGATTCTCATCGTCGAGTTCGCGAAGCAGCTGGAGGACCAGGGGCGCTCACCCGTCGAGGCCGCCGTCGAGGCCGCGCGGCTGCGCTTCCGTCCCATCCTGATGACGTCGCTCGCGTTCGCGCTCGGCGTGGTGCCGCTGGTGGTGGCCAGCGGCGCGAGCGCGGAGACCCAGCGCGCGATTGGCACCGGCGTGTTCGGCGGGATGGTGTCGGGCACCGTCCTCGCCATCCTGCTGGTGCCCGCCTTCTACGTCGCGGTGCGGCGCCTGCTCGGGCACCGCGCGCCCGCGGCGCAGGCGTCCTTCGTGAGCCCCGCGCCCGCGGAGAACGGCTAGCGCGGTCGGGCGCTGGCGGGGTTGGAGCCACCCGCCAGCGCCGCGTCACTGCTCAGGGCCGGCGCTGCGCCTCGTCACGCGGCAGCAGGCGGCCACCGAGCATGGTGATGCGCTTGTCCGCGAGCCGCTGGCGGGCTCCCGGCTCGATGTCCTGCGGCGTCCACTTCAGCTCCTGGTCGAACTCCACGTTCACCGAGGTGACCCCCTCCACCGCCAGCAGCCGCTGCTCGATTTCCCGCATGAAGTAGGCCGCCATGATGCACATGGGCGAGGTGATGTGCAGGCGCACCGTCACCTGGCCCTCCGTGCGCTTCACGGACTCGATGAGGCCCATCTCCCCGATGCCCAGCGGCACGCCGGTGGCGCAGCTGCACGGGTCCGGGATGTCCTGGATGCGCTCGCGCAGCGCCTGCTCACTCATACAGGCCCTCCTGGTAGCTGTACGGCTGGATGTCGCCGCGCGCCTTGCGCTTCGCGAACTCGTCGTTCGCGATGTTCTTCTTCACCGACTCGATGTCCACGCCCGCGTAGCGCGCGTAGTTGCCGCCGAGAATCATCCGCTTCACCTCCGGCGTCACCTGCATGCCCGCGACCTTCACCAGGTCGTCCGGCAGCTGGAAGTCATGCCAGAACTTGTGCAGCGCCGGGTGCGGGTGGCTGAACACCGTCCCCGAGCCCCACATGATTTTCTCCGGCCCCGCCCACTTCAGCAGCGCCGCCAGTGACTCGGCGAACCAGCGCTCGCGCTTCACGATGAGCGCGCCCGTCACCTCCAGGTTCACGTACACGTTGGGGAACAGCGACAGCTGCATGCCCGTCTCGTCCAGGAAGGCCATGCCGCCGTGGACGATTTCGAAGTTCAGGTCCGGGAAGGCATCCGCCGCGCCGCCGATGTCGTCCACCTTGTAGGCTTCAATCGGCACCGCGCCCATGGGCAGGCCCTTGTGCACGGCGATGTTCTTGATGCCCAGCTTCTGCGCCCGCTCGAAGAGCGGGAAGGCGATGGTCGGGTCGTCCATGCGCCAGCCGGTGTGGCGGAACTTCTCGCCCAGCCACGCCGCCGGGTAGAGCTTCAGGCCGTTGGGCTTGAGCGCCTCGTACTGCTGCTCCAGGTCGTCCAGCGCCGCGGTGCCGCGCAGCGGGTCCACGCCCGCGTACACCAGGAAGCGGTGGGGGTAGCGCTTCCGGATTTCCAGCGTCTTCTCATAGGAGCACAGGCCGTCGTGGTACAGCGTCTGCAGTGGCAGCACGTGGTGCACCGCCAGGTCCACGCCGCTCTCCACGAAGAGCAGGTGCGCCAGCTCCTTCACGGACCAGTCCTTCAGGAAGCCTTCCGCCGTCTGCACGCGGTGCGTATCACCGGACAGCCCGCTGTGCAGTCCCCAGATGAGCCCCGCGAGCGACTCGGCGTACTTGCCCGCGCGGTAGTTGGTGGGGTGGAGGTTGTAGGCGTGTGTCACCGCATCGATGACAAAATTGCCGTCAATCACCTGAGGACTCCTTTCACAGTAGGGCCGGGACACCCGGCGTCATTCGCTGCCACGAGACACACCCAGGAGCTCTCCCAGGCTTTGATGAATCGACTCCACGTCGAAGGGCTTCTCAATCTGGAGGTTCGGCACGCGCTCCAGGAACTGGCGGGCGCGCGTGGTGTAGGAACCGCCGGTGATGAAGATGAAGCGCTCGGCGATGCCGTCCCCGCGCTCGCGGACGCGCTCGTAGACGTCCATGCCGGAGATGCCGGGCATCATCAGGTCACAGAAGACGGCGTCGAAGGGCGCGCCGGAGGTCAGCACCGCCAGCGCGTCCTCGCCGTTGTTCACCACCGTCACCCGGTGCCGCATGCCGATGATGCGCGCCAGCGAGCGGCCCACCGCGGGCTCGTCGTCAATCACCAGCACCTGGCCCCGCCGCTCGGTGCGGGGGGCGGGCGCCGGGGGCGCGGCCGGGGTGATGACGGCGTCGGGCGCCGTGGGCAGGGTGACGGTGAACGTCGTGCCGTTGCCCACCTCGCTGCGCACGGTGATGTCACCGCCCAGCTTGCGGATGAGGCTGTGGCAGATGGAGAGCCCCAGGCCTGTGCCCTTGCCCACGGGCTTGGTGGTGAAGAACGGGTCGAAGACGCGGGAGAGCACCGCGGGCGTCATGCCGCAGCCGGAGTCACTCACGTCCACCAGCACGGTGCCCGGCGCGCCCTCGCGGACCCAGACGGTGATGTGGTGCTCCTCGGCGTTGCCTTCGGGAATGGCCTGCGCCGCGTTCACCAGCAGGTTGAGGAACACCTGCCCCAGCCGTGAGCCGTCCGCGTAGACGCGGGGCACGGGCTCGTACTTCTTGATGAGCCGCGCCCGGTGGCGCAGCTGGCTGGCGGCCATGTTGATGGAGAAGTCGAGCGGCTGCCGCACGTCCACCGCCTCGCGCCGCTCCTCGTCCTGGCGGGAGATGAACTTCAGGTCGCGCACGATGTTGCGCACGCGCATGGCGCCTTCCTGCGCCTCCTTGAGCAGCGCCTCCGTGTCCTGCAGCGTCGCGGACCACGGCACCACGCGCGGGCCCGCTTCGCCCGCCCGCGCCAGCTCCGCGCCCAGCCGGCTCACGGAGTCCATGGCCGAGGCCAGGTTGGCCATGACGTAGGTCAGCGGGTTGTTGATTTCGTGCCCCACGCCCGCCGCCAGCGTGCCGGCCAGCACCATGCGGTCGTTCTGGAGGAGCTGGGACTGGGCCTGCTTGCGCTCGGTGATGTCGCGCGACATCACCACCACGGCCTCGTGCCCGTCGAACTCGATGGGGATGCCCACGCTCTCCGCGTCGTACCAGGTGCCGTCGCGGCGCAGGTAGCGGACCTCGCGCAGCGGGGCCAGCTCGCCCTTCACGGCCGCGGAGTGCACGCGGTCCTTGACGAGCTCCAGGTCATCCGGATGGACGATGCTCCAGATGGGCTTGGCCATCAGCTCGGCCTCGTCCTCGTAGCCCAGGGCCCGCAGGAGCGTGGGGTTGGCGTAGATGAAGCGCCGCTGGGTGTGGACGAAGATGCCCTCGGGCGCCCGGTCGATGAGCCTGCGGAAGCTCTCCTCGGAGCGGCGCAGGGCCTCTTGCGTGCGCTTGCGCTCGGTGACGTCCTCGAAGGCGAACAGCCGGTAGTGCGTGTCGTCACCTTCGACCCGCGAGGACGTGGACAGCCGGCGCAGGGTGCGGCCATCGGACAGCGGCGCCTCGTCCTCCACCAGCCCGGGGAGGAGGTCCAGGTTGGAGGCAGGGTCCAGCCGCAGGAACTCCGCTGCCTCGCCCGCGGCGCGGAGGCAGTGCCGGAGCACCTCGTCGTGGGTGACTTCACCGCGCTGGATGGCACCCTCCAGCGCGGTGATGCCCCAGAGCTGGCAGAAGCGGTGGTTGGCGTACTGGACCCGGCCCGTGCGCAGCTCGACCAGATAGAGCCCGAAGGGCAGGTGGTCTCCCACGGGCCAGGGCGCGGGCGCGCGAGCCGGAGGCGCTGCCGCGGGCGCCTCCAACGCCTGGACGGTGCAGTACAGCGGCTCTTGTTCAGATGGGGCGGAGATGCGCCAGGACAGAGGCCGCCATGACCCGGCTTCCTGACGCCAACGGCATGTCAGCGTGGTGGGGCCGCCTGACCCCACATTCGCAAACAGCGATGCGATGTCCTCGGCGGGGACGAATTGCTGTAAAGGGATGTGCCGCAACGATTCGAGCGGCAATCCGACCAGGTGGCCAAAGGCAGGATTGGCATCGAGCACCACGCCGTCACGGCCCAGGATGAGGAAGGGCTCCGTGGACAGTTCGAAGAAGCGGTGGGCCCACTGCTCGGTCAACATGCTTCCCTTGGGTTGCCAGGGCGCTTGCCTGGACCGGCGCCGGGGGAAGGTCGGTTCACGGCATGCGAGGTGTTCGTAGACGCCTTTGTGCTTTCCACGACATAGACACTATTTGTGGAAAAATTGCATGTCCGGATTTTGTGTGCTGCGCCAGTCATACGCGGAGTCGCGGTTCTGACGACTTGCGCAACGGATGGAACACATCGTCACACGGTGAGGCTGGGGTAGGCCCCACCCGCCTGGTGCTCATGCGCCCTGGAGCAAGGGGACTCGCTTCCAGTGGGTTTCGATGCGGCGGCGGCTGTCATCGGACAGCGGCAGTTGGGGATGCAGGGAGGACCAGGTGTCGAGCGACGCCTGCACGGCCTCCTTCACCACCGGCAGCACATCGCCAGGAGACAGGTCCAGCTTCCGGGCGAGCCGCTCGAAGCCGCTCAGGGAGATGTCCTCGAAGCGCTTGGAGCGGGCGAAGTTGAGCGCGAGCGTGTCCGCGGGCATGTACTGGAGCGTGGACACCAGGTCGTACGCGGGGGACAGCGTGGCGCGCAGGCCGTCCGGGTACAGCAGGGACCAGTTCTTGTGGTGCGCGTCGCCGTTGCCGATGACGGCGATGAACACCAGGCGGCGCAGGAACTCGTGCAGCGCGTCCAGGCCGGCGACCTTGAAGATGACGTTGGCGACCGTCTCGTAGTTGTACTTCTTGTACTTCTCGTCCGCGTACAGCCCCAGCACCTGCGTCAGGTCCTCCATGTGGAGGCGCTTGCCGGGCTCGGGGCGGTCGAAGCGGCGCACGGCATAGGCCACGCTCTCGCGCAGGGTGATGCCCTCGGGCAGGCCCTGGATGTCGGCCACGTCGAGCAGCGTCACCTCCGGCACGGTGATGCCCGCGGCGCGGGCCCACGTCATCATGGAGAACTCGTTCTCCGGGACGCGGTCGTAGCGGTTGTCCGGCAGCTTCACGATCCAGTTGCCGCCGCGCCCGCCCGCCGGGAGCGTCATCGCCTTGTCCCGGCGCAACATGGAGAACTTGAGCTGCACGCCGGCCAGCGAGAAGCGCAGCGGCTCCTGCTCCTGCGGCGTGTGCGGTGCCAGGGCTTCTTCGAGCGGCTCCAGGCCGCTGAGCGACAGCACGCTGGCGGGCCGGACGACGACGGCGCCGGGAAGGTCCTCTCCCAGCCGCGCGATGAGGAAGAACTCGCGCTGGCGGGCCACCTGCTCGCGCTCGGCGATGAGCTCGCGCAGCGCGCCCTCCGGGAGCAGGTTGGAGAAGAAGGAGGGCAGGCGCAGGCGGCTGACGTGCCGGCGCGACAAGTCGTCCTCGAAGGTCTGGCCCAGCACCGGGCGCGGGTAGCGCTGGCGGTACTCCTCGGTGGTGACGAACTCGATGCGCTCGTCCTCGAGCAGCGTCAGCGTGCCGACGTGGACCTCGCCGAGGAGGACGTCGAGGATTCCGGCCGTGGTGCGGGTGGGCTCCAAGTCAGTCCTCCTCCTCGACGACCAGGGATTGGAGGGACGGGCGGTCCGACTCCTCGTAGCGGGTGCGCGCCCGCAGGAACTCGATGATGTGTCTATCGATGAGCTCCATGCGCTGCATGAGGAACTCCAGCGTGCCGCCCTCGCGCAGCGTCTCCAGCATGGCGGGGGTGATGGCGTGGCTCTGGAGCACCTCGGGCGCGGGGGCGGGCTGGGCACGCAGCGCGTCCAGCAGCGGCTGGCCGGGCAGGGGCGGGTGCAGCAGGTAGTTGGCGGGCGTGAAGAGGAACGAGCGGTACAGCGCGGGGTCCAGCTTCAGCTCGGCGTCGGGCTCCTTCACCGTGAGGGACCGGAGCACGGGGCTGAGGCCGGCGGGCTCGGTGTCGCTGAAGAGCTGGGCCGTCTCCAGCGACGTCCCGGTGAGCAGGTGCCGGGGCTGGAGCGCGTACAGCGCGTTGAGCGCCATGCCGCGCGAGCGCAGCGCCAGGCCGAACGTCGCGGGCTGGGCGTGCTGGGCCAGCCACTCGTCGGACAGGGGCCGCACCTGCGCCAGCAGCGACTGGACGGACTGCTCCTCGTCGGGGCCGATGGCGGCGAGCAGCTCCTGCGGCGACAGGGCCCGGCTGTCGAGGAAGCTGTCCACCAGGCTGCCGCGCCAGAAGCCGCGCGCGAGCAAGTCCCGGCTGCGGGGAGAGGGCTCCGGGTGGAGGTGGAAGAAGCGGGCGAGCAGCACGAAGTAGAGCGGGTTCGTCAGCAGCCGCCCGTGGGGGATGCCCGCGTCGCGCTTGAGGAAGACGATGACGCTGCGAAGCGCCGCCTCCGTCTGGAGGAGTGTCTCCGTCAGGTCGTCTTCCTCGCGCAGCTGCTTCTGGAAGTCCTGCGTGAAGTCCAGGCCGCGCACCGCGAGCACCGCCCGCAGCAGCAGCGACTCGTCGATGCGGCCGAAGCCCAGCTCCAGCAGGCTGGTGGCCAGCGCCTTCAGGTTGGGCAGCCGCGAGCCCGCCGTGCCGCCATAGAGCGCGTTGAAGACCTCGTCGTCGGTGAGCGGCTTTCCGGCGGTGTTGAGCCGCTTGAAGATGATGCGCAGCGTCTTCTCTTCCGCGGCTTCGACGACGTACGCGGGCATCTGGTACTCGCGCGCCGCCTTGCCCAGGCGGATGGCCGCGCGGACGTGCTCCGGGTTCTTCTCGCGGCCGGGGTAGCGGTCCAGCCAGGCCAGCAGCTGCTCGCTGTCGAGCACCCGGTTGAGCGGCAGCCAGTGCGGCGGCGGCACCTCACCGGCGCCGGGCTGGACGATGTCCTGGGCCTCCAGGTCGAAGTAGAGGGTGAAGCCATCGCGCGAGGCGGACTCGTGCTCCGGGTGGAGCAGCACCGCGGCCAGCGCGGTGATGCGCTGCTGCCCGTCCACGACCCACAAGGCCTGGCTGTGGGAAGGCGCGTCGATGCGCACCGGGCCGAAGCTCACGCTGGCGGCGGGGGCCTCGCGCTTCCAGAAGAGCAGCGTGCCGATGGGATAGCCCCGGTACACGCTGTCCAGCAAATCCCTCACATCGCCCGCCTCCCAGCGCAGGGGCCGCTGGAAGTGGGGCAGGCGCACCTCGCCGCGCCGGACGCGGTCCAGCAGGTCCTCGATGCTGAAGGCCGTCGCCTGGGGCCGCCGCGTCAGGGTGGATTGCATGGGCTCACCTCCGCACGGGCTGTAACACGGCCCACGCAGGATGCTCGCCTTGCATTGCTCGCAGTGCGTCAAACGCTGTCTGGACAGTGAGAGCGGAATCGTCTGTCTTCACGGAGCGTCAATGTCCGATTATGGGCTTGGAGGGGGAGCATGCTTGACGGGCGCCCGCCCGCCCTTCAACATGCCGTCCACGTTTCCTCCTCGGAGTGAGACGTGGCGGCGGTGATTGCCTCCCCCAAAAGCGACACCGCCGTGGAAGTCCCAGTTGAGCCCCGCGCGCCGCGTTCCCCCTCTCGGCGCGCGGTGGCCCCTGGGATTCTCGCTTCACTCCTCGTCCACAAGCCGGGATGACGAGCGCTGCCCTCCGCGCGTGGCGGTGACGCTCACCGTCGCTTGCGAGCCCCGGGGCATCGGCGGAGAGTCGGCTCCTCCCAGGAGGACCCTTGCCCGTCGCCACCTTCATCCTGCCCGCCTCTCTCGCGTTCCAGTTGCTGTCGGGGGCCGCGCCCGCCGCGAAGGCGGCGCCGAAGTCCGCCCCGGTGAAGTCCGCCGCCACCGCGAAGGCCGCGGGGCCCGTGTACTCGCAGGCCACCGCGGAAAAGCTCATTGGCCCCGCGCTCACGGACGGCCGGGCCTATGCGCGGCTCGCCGAGCTGACGGATGGCATCGGCCCGCGCCTGTCGGGCTCGGCGGGCGCCGAGGCCGCCGTGCAGTGGGCGCTGCGCACTTTCAAAGCCGACGGCGTGAAGGCCTGGCTGGAGCCGGTGAAGGTGCCGCGCTGGGTGCGCGGCGAGATTTCCGGCGAGGTGCTCGCCTCCGAGCGCACGCGCGGGCACCCGCTGGCGCTGCTGGCCCTGGGCGGCAGCCCGCCGACCCCGCCTGGGGGCATCACCGCCGAGGTGGTGGAGGTGACGTCGCTGGAGCAGTTGGAGTCGCTGGGCGCGGCGGTGAAGGGGAAGTTCGTCTTCTTCAACCACACCATGTCCGTGGCGGCTGACTATGGCCGCTTCGCGGGCCTGCGCTCGCGGGGGCCCGCTGCCGCGGCGAAGCACGGCGCCGTGGGGGCGCTGGTGCGCTCGCTGGCCACCGCGTCGCTGCGCACGCCGCACACGGGCGCGACGAACTTCCCCAGCGACGGCCCGCGCATCCCCGCCGCGTCGGTGTCCACCGAGGACGCGGACCTGCTCCACCGGCTGCTGGCGGGGGGCCCGGTGCGGGTGAAGCTGTCGCTGGGCAGCTCGGAGCTGCCGGACGCGGACTCCTCCAACGTCGTCGCGGAGATTCGCGGCCGGGAGAAGCCGCAGGAAATCGTGCTCATCGGCGCGCACCTGGACTCGTGGGACGTGGGCACGGGCGCGCATGACGACGGCGCGGGCGTGGTGATGGTGATGGAGGCCGCGCGCCTCATCGCGAAGCTGCCGCAGGCGCCGCGGCGCACGGTGCGCGTGGTGCTCTTCATGAACGAGGAGAATGGCCTGCGCGGTGGGCGGGCCTACGCGGAGGCGCACGCGGCGGAGCTGCCCCGGCACGTGGGCGCGCTGGAGATGGACGCGGGCGGTGGTCGGCCCGTGAGCATCAGCGTGCGCGCGGGCGAGGGCGCTCAGGACCTGCTGCGCCCGTGGCTGCCGCCGCTGACGGCGCTGGGCGTGACGCAGTTCTCCGCGCGCGAGGCGGGTGGGGCGGACATCAGCCCGCTGCTGCCCGCGCGCGTGCCCTTCTTCGGCGTGGAGGTGGACAGCAGCCGCTACTTCGACGTGCACCACACCGAGGCGGACACGCTGGACAAGGTGGACCCCCAGGACCTGGCGCGCAGCACCGCCGCCGTGGCGTGGATGACCTACGCGCTGGCGGAGATGCCCGGGACGCTCGCACGCCCCGAGCCGCCGGCACCCCGCACGCCCGTGCCCGCTCCCGCGCAGTCGAAGACCTCGGGAAACTGAGAGCAACCTGGAGGGCCCCTTGGATTTTCGAGGGGCCCGGCGGAGGCTTCCCGCCAGGCGGCCTGGGGTGACGAGGCCGCTTGCGTCTCACGGCCGACGCTGGAGGCCCCCGGCGTACGAGCCAGATCTTCCATGGCGTATGTCTTGCTTTCGGCGAATGGACACTGTGCCGTGGGAGGACGCTCGATGATGAATCATGGCAGGCGCGTACCGGGGGGGAAGTGGCTCGTGGCGACGGTGCTCCTGACGGGCTGTCAGGGCGCCGGTGGGGAGGCGCCCTTGGACTCCAAGACTCAACTGTCCCTGAGGGAAGGAGAGGTGCTCGGCCCGCCGTGCACCGGCGTCGAGAACGCCTGTCCCGAGGGGCTCTCCTGCGCCACGTTCAATCTGGGCGCTGGCCCCGAGGTCCGCTGCGTCAAGTCGCCGGAAATCTGCGACTTGTTCCAGTGCAGCAGCGGCGAGTGCCTGGTGCTGGAGAGCCATCCCATCCAGGTGCGTTGCAGCGGTTCCTGACGACGCTCACTCGAGCCCGATGAGCGCCCGCTGCCCGGCGGCGGTGTACTCCGGGCGTCCGTTCGTCTGACCGAAGGCGATGTCCGCCACCGCGCGGCAGGCGGCGAACCACCGCGCCCGGGTGAGGACGGCGCGGCTCACCACGCCATATGCCTCCAGCGCGGCGGACAGCATCGGGGCGCCGCCCCAGTGGAGTAGCCCGGCGAAGTCCAGCGCCGGGTCTCCAAGGTGCGCGTCGCTCCAGTCGATGACGCCCGTGGGCGCGCCGTGGGCATCGAGCAGGACATGCTCCGCGGCGAAGTCGCCGTGGACCAGACGGGGCGCGCCGCGTCCCTCCATGGGACGCGCCATCAGCCGTGGCTCCCAGTCTTCCGCCCGGTGGGCCTCGATGAGGCCGTATTCGCGGGCGAGGCGCAGGTCCTCCACGGCGGCGGCGGACCAGGCTTCGAGCGTGGGGTCGTTGTCCTCCCGCACTCCGAGCGCGGCGGCATCATCCGGGGCCAGCGCATGGAGCGCTCGCAGGAAGTGGCCCAGCCGGAGGCCGATGCCCGGGAGGTCGAGCGGGTCGGACGCGACGAGGAGCGCGGGAGTCCCGGGGAGCTTCTCGTAGCCCATGAGGGCCCATGGGAAGCCGGCATCGGCCTGGGCGAGGAAGCGGTAGACGGGGACCGCAAGGGCCAGGCGCGGCGCGAGCCAGTCCAGCAGGCGGGATTCCCACGTGAGGTGCTCGGCGGCCTCGCGATGCTTCGGAACGCGGAAGACGTAGCGCCCGCCCACGTCGAAGGCGCGGTGGTCCATGCCCTCGCCCAGGCGGGTGACTCGAAGCGTGGCGAGGGAGGGAAACCGCGCGTGGATGCGCTCGGCCACCTCCGTGTCCGTCAGCGCGTGCGACGGGACTTCTTCGTGGGCCATGTGGCGACTCTACGGCTCCGGGGCACGCGCTGACGACTGGACACTTCGGTGCCTCCGGCGAAGGTGCTGCTCGGGCAGTACCAACGTCACGAGCAGCGCCGCCACGGCGATGAACAGGGCGACGTGGTACACGGCGGCGACGCCCCGTGTGAAGGCCGTCTTCAGCGCCCTCTCCGCGGCGTCCACCGCCGCCAGGGCCTGACGTTCCTCCGCGTCCACCTTCGCCCGGGCCTCCGGGGTGGGCGCCGTCTCCGTGCGGTGCCGCTCGGCGTCGAACTCCGCGCGCAGCCGGGCCTTTACCTCGTCAGCGTGGAACACCTGTCCCGCCGAGCCGCCTTCGCCGCTGATGCCGGGTGTGGCCTGCTCCAGCTCGGCGCGCACGGAAGCAGGAAGCGCGGCGGTGGCCTGGTCCATCCGCGTCCGCAGCTCCGCGGTCAGCGTGGAGGCGAACACCGTGCCCAGCAGCGCCACGCCAATGGTCATCCCGAGCTGTCGGAAGAAGGTGGCCGCCGCGGTGCCCACGCCAATCTGGTCAGGCGGCACCGCGTTCTGGATGGCCATCGTGTAGAGCGGAATCGAGGGGCCCAGGCCCAGGCCCACCAGCACCATCTTCGCCGTCACCTCGGCCTGGGTGGAGTCGGGCGTCAGCGTGAAGGCCATGACGGCGAAGCCCGCAATCAGCAGCACCAGCGAGCCCAGCAGCAGCGCCTTGTAGCGGCCCATCCGGGACACCCACTGGCCGCTCAGCACGTTCCCCGCCACCACGCCCAGCGTCAGCGGCATGATGGTCAGCCCCGAGCGCGTCGCCGACAGGCCCACCACGTTCACCATGAACAGCGGCAGGAAGACGACGCCCGACAGGAACGCCGCGCCAATGATGAACACCGCCGCGTTGCCCGCGCTGAAGGCCCGCAGCCGGAACAGCTTCAGGTCGAGCAGCGGCTCGGCTGCGCGCGTCTCCACGCGAAGGAAGGTCACCAGCCCCACGGCCGCCAGGGCGAACAGGCCCAGGATGCGCCACGAGCTCCAGGCCCACGCGCCGCCGTCGTTCCGCCCCAGGCTGAGCGCCAGCAGCAGGGGCACCACGGCCAGGGACAGCCCGAGCGCGCCGAGCAGGTCCAGGCCGCCGCGGGCCTGGAGACGCGGCTTCAGCTTCGGCATGCGCGACAGCACGAGCGCCAGCGCCACCGCGCCCACGGGCAGGTTGATGAAGAACACCCAGTGCCAGCTCAGCTGGTCGGTGATGAAGCCTCCGACGAGCGGGCCCACGACGCTGGACAGGCCGAACATCGCGCCGAAGAGGCCCTGGTACTTGCCGCGCTCACGCGGCTCGAAGAGGTCCGCCACCACCGCCAGCGCGGCGGTGAAGAGGGCCGCGCTGCCCAGCCCCTGCACGGCGCGGAAGAGGATGAGCGCCACCGTCGAGCGGGCCACGCCGCACAGGAAGCTGCCCGCGAGGAAGACGAGGATGCCCGTCGCCAACACCGCGCGCCGGCCCAGCAGGTCCGACAGCTTGCCCCACACGGGGACCATCAGCGTCGACGCGACGAAGTACGACGTGGTGAGCCACGGGTAGAGCGAGGCGGGGATGCGCAGGTCCGCCTGGATGGCCGGCCCCGCGGTGGCGACAATCGTCTGGTCCAGCGCGGCGAGCAGCAACCCCAGGACCGCGCCCAGCATGGTGAACACCTTCTGCGAGCGCGTGAACACCGGGAAGGTGTCGGGCGGAGCATCGGTGGAGGCGTGGTCAGCGGGCGGAGCCATGTGTCGCGGTGGTCACCCGGCACAGGGGCGCCAGGGAGAAGGTGGGGATGCTCCTACCAGACGGCCACCGGTGGGGGCGCGCTCGCCGAACCGGAGATTCCCGTGCGGCGGCAAGATTGTGGTCGTACAGCGAGTGAAGGGAAGGCCCGGCTGGGAGATGCCTGTCATTCTGGAAGGACTTCGCGCGCCGTGAAGCGAATGGTCTACGCTGCCGGGCGTCCAATCCCAGACGTCGCGGAGGACAACCCCCATGCAATGGTTTCGAGCGCTGACCCTGACCTCGCTGCTGGCTGTTTCACTCTGCGCATGTGACGACCCGGAGGACCCCTCGGACGCGGGGACACCGGATGCGGGTGCTCCCGACGCGGGACAACCCGACGCGGGGACGCCCGATGCCGGCGTTCCGGACGCGGGGCCGCCCGACGCGGGCGCTCCGGACGCGGGCTCCGATGATGGCGGCACGTTCCTCTCCGAGGTGCCGCTCTGGGAAGTGCAGCACGACCCCGCCTATGCGACGGGCTGCTTCGGGCGCTCCATCGCGCTGGGCGACGTGAATGGCGACGGCCGGAAGGACCTGATCGTCGCCGCGCCGCCGTGCCTCTCCACCACGAGGGATCCGGGCCAGGTGTCCCTCTTCGCGGGCGAGGCGCCGTACTTCTCCACGCAACGCGTGACGACGGTGATGGACTGGCGCAACACGAACGCACGGACCAACGGCAACCGGATGATGGTGTCCACCGGCGACGTGGACGGGGACGGTCATGCGGACGTGCTCGTCTCAGGCCAGTACGGGGCGCTCGTCTTCAAGGGCCAGGCGGACCTGGGCGCCGTCTTCTCCGAGCCGGCGTTCGTGGTGCCTGGTGGCGGCGTGTACAACAACGCCGTCTTCGCGGACGTCAACGGAGACGGCCTGGACGACGTGGTCAGCGTGAGAGGGGCCATGGTGTCCGTCTTCCTCGCCACGCCGGGGGCTCCCGGCGGACCCTTCACCCTGGCGGAGCGCACCCAGCCGCTCTACGCCAGCGGGGTCCGACGCGCGGGCGACGTCGACGGCGATGGCGCGCAGGACCTCCTGGTGACGAGCTCCACGGGGGGCGTGCATGCCTTGTTCCATGGCTGCAAGGCCGACGCGCCAGGGCCGTGTGACGGAGCCCTGGCGGCGCAGCCCTTCTGGGGGGTGACCTCCGAGTTGCTCTCCCTCTTCCCGGACCTGAACGAAGACGGCGTCCCCGAGCGCTTCCTGGGGCCGGGAGGCGGCACGGTGCGGCTCCACCTCTCCGAGGCGGGCGGCGGCTATTCCTCCGTGCCCACCTGGGCGGCCATGGGCGACCCTGTCTTCGCCGGCTTCGGTTCGAGCATCGTCGCCGTGGGTGACATGGACGGAGACGGTCATCGCCAGGACTTCGTGGTGGGCTCCGACGGACGGCTCTACCTGTACTCGCCGGTGCAGGGCGTGTCCGCGGACCTGAACCCGGTGTGGGCCTGGCCGCGCGGAGACGCGCTGCCGCCGCAGTACACGGGCTTCCACCGCTTCGCCGTCATCGCGCCCGGAGACCTGAACGGCGACGGCCTGGATGACCTGGTGGCGGGCATGGCGCCACCGTCGGGGCTGGTCGACGGGCCCGCCGGCCGCGTGGCCATCTTCGGCGGTGGACAGGTTCCCGCCGAGCCCGCTTCCGCGCCCCACCTGCCGCCGGTGGCCGGGTGCGGCCTGTCGCTGGACCCGGAGCATGGAATGCCGGACCTCGCCGTGGACGCGGACGTGCTGGCCCGCTCGCTCTACGTGGAGCGCCGCACCTTCGCGGCGGACTCCTGCGAGATTCTGGAGGGCTGCGTGCCCGCGCCCGGTGAGCGGCGCCTGCTGCGCTTCAGCACGTCCATCCAGAACCTGGGCTCGGCGTCGGCCTCGGTGCCCAACTGGGAGGAGCGGCCGGACCTCTATGTCTGGGACGAGTGCCACGGGCACGACCACCTGACGAACTTCGCCCAGTACGCGCTGCGCGACGCGCAGGGCAACGAGGTCGTCGAGGGCCGCAAGCAGGGCTTCTACCTCGTCGACTACCACCGCCAGTGCGACGACGCGGCGCCCTTCCACCTCGCGGTGGAGCGGATGAGCATCTCCGCCGGCTGGACGGACATCTACGTCGCCGACATCCCCTGCCAGTGGATTGACATCACCGACCTGGCGGACGGCACGTACTCGCTGCGCGTGGGCGTGGACGAGCAGGACATCATCGAGGAGGCGGACCTGCTCCCCAACGAGGCCATCCTGAACGTCCGCATCGAAGGAGACGCGGTGACGGTCGTCCCGTAGTCCCAGGCCTGGGACACCGTGCCGTCACGGGCGCGGTGTCACCGGGGCCCCCGGCTCGGAGGAGACCGGAGGCCGGGCGTCGGCTGCGCGGGTGACCGCCTGGCGACGCCCGGTGAGGTGGGAGCGCTCCGCGAGGGTGGGGCGCCCACACCGCCAGGCGGTGACGGCCTTCGCTCCGAGATGACTCCAGGATTTCACCACGCTGGATTTGCACGCAGGGAATGTCGCGTGCAATCACCCGTTCCGGGGCGCGTATCCGGGGTGGCCGTGGGAGACGTGCGCCCGGGGCGAGCCGTACCAGAGCGGCGGAGAGGTTCTTACGTGAGCATCCGGGTCGATGTGTGGGAGGGGGCGCGAATCGCGCTGTTCTCGCTCCGTTCCAACCGTCTGCGGACCGTCTTGACGACGGTGGGGATTGGCGTGGGCGTGTGCACGCTGCTGGCCATCGTCGGCATCATCCAGGGCATCAACCGGTCCTTCGAGGACCAGCTGTCGAGCATCGGCGCCAACACGCTCCAGGTGTCCAAGTTCCCCTGGACCCTCAACGGCGATTGGTGGACGTACCGCAACCGCAAGGACCTGTCCGCGGACCTGGTGCAGCCCATCCTCAAGGCCTCCGAGCACGTGCTGGCCGCCGCGCCGCTCTTCTTCGAGCGCGTGGAGGGCCGCTTCCTGGACCGGAAGGTGGGCTCGGTGATGGTGATTGGCACCACGCCGGACTACTCCACCGTGTCGTCCTTCACGCTGGAGCGAGGCCGCTTCCTGACGGACGCGGACGTGGACAACCGGGCGCAGGTGGCCGTCATCGGGGCGGAGCTGGTGCGCTCGCTCTTCCCCGGTCTGAATCCGGTGGGACAGCGAATCCTCCTGGAGGGCAGGCCCTTCCGCGTGGTGGGGACGCTGGAGGCCAAGGGCACCATCCTGGGAGAGAACCAGGACCTGGTGGTGATGGTGCCCTTCCGCACCTTCCTGTCCACGTACGGCAAGAAGCGCTCGCCCAACATCGCGGTGGCCGTCACCTCGCCGGAGCATGCCCCGCAGGTGGTGGACCGGCTCACCGCGGTGCTGCGCCGGGAGCGCAGCACGCCGCCCGGCATGCCGGACGACTTCGCCATCAACCGGCCCGACCAGCTGGCCAACATGTACTCCCAGCTCACCGGCGCGCTCTACGCGGTGGCGGTGGGCGTGGGCTTCATCACGCTCATGGTGGGCGGCATCGGCATCATGAACATCATGCTGGTGTCGGTGCGCGAGCGGACGCGGGAGATTGGCGTGCGGCGCGCGCTGGGCGCGAAGAAGCGGACCATCATCCTCCAGTTCCTGATGGAGGCCTCGTGCGTGTCCGCGCTGGGCGGAACGCTGGGGACCCTCGTGGGCCTGGGGCTGGCGCGCATCGTGTCCTTGATTACGCCGCTGGCGGCGGCGGTGGAGCCGCTGACGGTGGCGGCCGGCGTGGGCTTCGCGGCGATGGTGGGGCTGCTGTTCGGCATCTGGCCCGCGGCCCGGGCGGCGAACCTGGACCCGGTGGAAGCGCTTCGCCACGAGTGACGGACGGGAGACGGCGGCGATGATGGCATTGTGGGACACCCTGCGGTTGGCGTTCGGAACCCTGAGCTCCAACCTGCTGCGCACCTTCCTGACGCTGCTGGGCATCGTCATCGGCGCCACCACGGTGGTGGCGATGATGGGGCTCATCGAGGGCCTGCGCATCCACGTGAACGAGAGCATGTCCGAGCTGGGCTCGGACTGCTTCCAGGTGCAGCGGCTGCCCTTCGGCGGAGGGCTCTCGCTGGCGGAGCTGGCGCGACGGCCCCGGTTGAACGAAGCGGACCTGGAGGCCATCCGGCTCCAGCCGTCCGTGCTGCGGGCGGCGGCGGAGGACTCGCGCGGCGGGCAGAAGGTGTCCACGCGCGAGCGCGAGTCCCGCGCCAACGTGCAGGTCTGGGCCGGCACGCCGGAGTACTTCCAGACGAACTCGGTGGTGGTGGAGTTCGGGCGTCCCTTCACGGACGCGGAGTACATGGACAACCGCCGCGTGGCGTTGATTGGCCGGGACCTGGCGGACACGCTGTTCCCGGGCGTGGACCCGCTGGGCCGGGAAATCCGTGTCCTGGGCCGCACCTTCCAGGTGATTGGCACCCTCAAGCGGCGGGGTGGCTTCATGGGCGGCGGCAGCCAGGACAACCAGGTGATGATGCCGCTGTCGGTCTTCAAGCTCCTGTTCGGCGTGCGGGACTACCGGGTGAGCATCCAGGCCCGCTCGCCCGAGCTGCTCCAGCAGGCGCAGGACGAGGTGTCGCTGCTGATGCGGCGGCGCCACAACCTGAAGCCCCAGGAGGAGGATGACTTCTTCGTGTTCTCCAACGAGAGCGCCACGGAGATGTTCAACAACCTCACCCAGGTGATTTCCGCGGCCAGCTTCGGCGTGTGCATGCTGTCGCTGCTGGTGGGCGGCATCGGCATCCTCAACATCATGCTGGTGGCCGTGACGGAGCGGACGCGGGAGATTGGCGTGCGCAAGGCGCTGGGCGCGAAGCGGCGGCGCATCCTGGCGCAGTTCGCGGTGGAGGCCGTGGTGCTGTCGCTGGTGGGCGGCGCGCTGGGCGTGGGCCTGGGCGTGGGCCTGGCACACCTGGCGCGCTGGGTGATGGGCCTGCCCGCCGAGGTGCCCGCCTGGGCGGTGCTGCTGTCGCTGGCGATGAGCAGCGGCGTGGGGCTCGTGTTCGGCATCTACCCGGCCGCGCGCGCGGCGAAGCTGGACCCGGTCGAGGCGATGCGGGCGGACTGAGCCCGCGCCCGTCGCGGGTGTGGAGCTGGAATGAACGGGGCCTCCCCCGCGTGGTGCGGAGGAGGCCCCAGGTGCTTTCAACCCCTGTGCGAGCGGATTACGGGCACGGGTGGCCGCAAACCAGCTGGCCGGTGATGGGGTCCTTGAAGCAGGGCGGCTTGCATTCATCGGCCGAGGCCGTGGCGGGCGTCATGACAACCCCCAGGCCCAGCACGGCGGCAGCCGCGGTGAGGACGACGGCGATTCGGAGGTTCTTGCGAGCAGTCATTGCGTTCTCTCCAGTTGCGGTGTCCGTACAGCGAGGCGCAGTGTGAAGGGCCCGTCTGACAATCACAATGCGCTTTGTTTTACGCGTGCTCCGTGTGTGTGTTGCCAGGGAAATCCGAGACACGGCGCGTGTGTGTGAAACAGAGTGGGTGAAACTATCGCGCAGGCCCATCCGAGCGAGGTCCGCCGCCCGCCCACTGATAGCCCAGCGTCGCGCCCGCGCCGATGAAGCCCAGGGCGATGAGCTGGCGGCTGCTCTTTCCCTTGGCGCTGGGTCTGGACAGCTTCACCAGGGCTTCGTGGGCGATGACGCCCAGCAGCGTGCCCACCGCGGCGCCGCCGAGCGCGCCGAGGTAGGCGCGGCCCTGGTGTTGGCTGCGCCCGAAGGCGAGCTCGCCCAGTCCCCACGTGCCGAGCGCGGCCAGCGGCGGCGTCAGCACGAAGCCGGCGCCGAAGGCCACGGTCTCCAGCTCCATCCAGCGCTCGGGGCTGGGGGCCGCGGGGCGGAAGGAGAGGAGGCTCGAGGGCATGTATCCCAGCAGCATCCCCGCCGCCGTCTGCGTGGCGGTGGCGCCCAGGCGGGTATCGCCGCCCACGCGGGTGGCACCCCAGATGCCGACGACGGGAACCGCGGCGACCGCGCCGTGCGCTACGGCCGCGCCGGTGGGCAGTGGCACGTCCTCCGGCTCGATGTAGGTGGGCACGGCCGCCGGTGCCGATGACGATGACGCGGTCTCGCGCTGCCGGAGCGGGGCATCCGTGGCGGGTGCTCCGACGGGTGTCGCGGGCCCGCTCTCCCGCCCCTGGAGCGGGACTTCCGCAGCGGGTGACTCGTCGGGTGTGAAGTGCTCGGGCTGCCCGAGCGAAGCATCCGTGGCGGGCTCGTGCTCCTGGAGCGGCGCATCCGCGGCGGGTGCGCCTGCGGGTGTTGCTGTCTCGCGCTCCTGGAGCGGCGCATCCGTGGCGGCTGCGCGGGCCCCGGTGCTCAGCAGGCAGCCCAGCAGCAGCGCGCATGCGGTGACGGAACTTCGAGGAGAGGACACGTTGGGCATGGGGACACGCGGTGAGGCCGGGAAGGTGGGCATTCGCGGCGTGGGCATCCAGCCTCCGGGCGGACCTTTCGCCTGCGGGGGCCGCGGGCTGTCTTCCGTGAGACACCGGCAGGTGCGCGCGTTCACAGGCGCGCTTAGCTTCCGGCGGTGAAGCTCGCCTGGCTCGTGCCCGTGGTGCTGATTGCCGCCGGGTGTCCCGCTCCCAATCACCGGCATGACCTGCGCCTGCGCGCGTTGCCGGGGAGCAGCCCGGAGGCGCGCTCGCTCGCGTTCTTCCAGTCGCTGGGCGTGGCGCTGGTGCCGGGCCACCGCGTGGAGCTGGTGGAGAACGGCCACATCTTCGACGCCATCGAGGAGGAGATTCTCGCCGCGCGCTCCAGCATCCACATCATCAGCTACATCTGGCGGCCCGGAGAGCCGTCGGACCGGCTGGTGCGAGCGCTGGCGGCCCGGCGCCCCGGAGTGACCTGCCGTGTGCTGGTGGACCCGATGGGCAGCATCAACTTCGAGGCGGTGATGCCCGGGCTGGCGGCCAGCGGGTGTGAGACGCGCTACTTCCGTCCCATCGAAGGGTCCTTCGCGGCGCTGGAGGCGGCGCGCATCCGGGGGCGGCAGCATCGCAAGCTGGTGGTGCGGGATGGCGAGGTGGGCATCACCGGCGGCTGGGGCATCTGGAAGAGCTGGATGGGAGACGCGCAGGGCCCGGAGTACTGGCGCGACATGAACATCCGCGTGGAAGGCCCGGCCGTGCGGGAGATGCAGGTGGCCTTCGCGCAGAACTGGCAGGAGGCGGGCGGGGACTTCCTGCCCGCCAGCGACTTCCCGGAGCCGCGCAACGCGGGAGACGCCCGCGCGGGCTTCGTGGCCAGCACGGACAACCGCTTCCTGTCGGACGCGCGGCGGATGACGCTGCTCACCATCGCGGCGGCGAAGGAGCGACTGTGGATCGCCAACTCGTACTTCATTCCGTCCGAGGCCATCAGCGACATGCTGCTGGAGAAGGTGAAGCAGGGCGTGGACGTCCGGGTGCTGGTGCCCGGGCGGCACCACGACGTCGCGCCGGTGCACGCGGCGCAGCGGGCGTCCTACGCGCGGCTGCTCGAGGGCGGCGTGCGCATCTACGAGTACGAGCTGTCCATGATGCACTCCAAGACGATGCTCGTGGACGACTCGCTGTCCGTGGTGGGCTCCACCAACCTGGACCCGCTGGCGCTGACGACGTCGGACGAGTGCTCGGTGGTGGTGGAGGACCCGGCGCTGGCGGCGCAGCTCGCCGCGTCCTTCGAGAAGGACTTGCGCCACTCGCGCGAGGTCCACTGGCACGGCTGGAAGCGGCGGGGGCTGCTGCAGAAGCTGGCCGAGCAACTGCCGTGGTTCATCGGCAGTTTTCTCTGAGTCGGAGCTTCGCGCTCGGAGCGTATGGGGCGGCGATGTTAAAGAGCCGGTATGGCTCGTTCCCGTCCCATGTCGCCCCGGTGCCCCCGCTGTAACGCGCCCATCACGCTCGTTACCGGGCAAGTGCTCTATACCTGTGGCTATTGCGACGCCTCCATCGACACGCGGGGCGAGAAGGCGCCGCTTCCCCATTACGAGCCAGTCGCGGCGGGCTCGAACCAGAACGCGGCACTCCTGGTGTCAGGAATCGTCGTCACGCTCTTCATCGTGGGCGCCGCGTTCTTTCTGGCCTTCGACTCCGGAGAGGAGCCCATCCCCGCCATCCCCACGCGCGGGCCGGCGCCGTCTCCCGTCGCGGCGGCGCCGCCGCCAGTGGTGGAGAAGAAGCAGCCGAAGTTCCAGTGGGACTCCACGGGCCTTCCCCTGGTGGTGGACCTCAATGGGGACGGGACGGATGACATCGTCGGGCGCATCCGGCGGCACGTGCCCAACGCCGGTGGGACGGACATCCGGTCGAAGGCCGCCGCGTTCGATGGGAAGTCGCTCGAGCTGCTCTGGGAGGTGGAGCTCCAGGGGGAGCCCTCGGAGCTGCACAGCACGGTCCACTTCGTTCATCAGGGTGGGCGCCTGGTGATGAGTACGCCTGACGCGGTGCTCCTCCTCGAGCCGCTGACGGGCAAGCAGCTCGGGCAGGTGGCGCTCTCCGACAAGCCGAAGCGGCTCTGCATCCCCGAGGGCGACGCCGAGTCCGTCTGGGTCGAGGTCGTGGATGCGCGGAACCTCCTGCTCAACACGGCGACGACGGCCGCCCGGCCCGCCATCCAGCCTCCGCCCTCCTGCGTGGTGCGCAAGTGGAACAGCCGTGAGGACTGTTACATCACGGTCGCCAGGAAGAGCCCTGTTCCTTGCGTCAGCGCGCGCGGCCTTCCCGCCGTCCCCGGCTTTCGCGCCGAGAACGTCTACAAGTGGCAGGGCCTGGACGTCGTCATGGGGGAGCGGAACCCCGGCAGCCGGATGCCCATGGCGGCGGTGTTCGAGACGGGCGCGAAGACCCCGCTGTGGACCGACAGCGTCGGCGACATGGACCCCAAGAGCATGAAGGAGTCCGTGGTGGACACCGTCGCCTTCTCCGAGGACGCGCTCTTCATGGTCTACGGGTTGAAGCAGGGGGGAGAGCAGCTCGTGCGCCGGGACCTGCGGACGGGGAGCGTCGGTTGGGACGTCCCCATTCCGAACAGTGCGAGCGGCTCGAGGACGTCGGAGTTCAAGCAGCACGGTGGGCGTATCTATGTGCCTCACTGGGTGTGGCTGGATGTGTTCGACGCGAAGACGGGCAACCTGGTGGGCACCCTGGGCGCGTGGTGACGTCGCGCGGGCTCGCGGCCAGTCGTAGAGTCCCGGGCCATGGAGACTCGGCAGGTGGTGGAACGGGCCCTCGTACGCGAGGCGCGGCCCGAGGATGACGCGGTGGTGGGAGAGCTGTTGGTGGAAGCCTTCCTCACCCAGTACGCGAAGAAGCTCCCGGAAGTCGTCTATGGCGACGAGCGCAAGCGCGAGCTGCGGGACGTCGCGTCCCGTCGCAAGGTGGCCACCGTGCTGGTGGCCGAGGTGGACGGGCAGGTGGTGGGCACCGTGGCCCTCTTCAAGCCCGGCGCTCCAGGCTCCGAGGCGTGGCTGCCCAACGCCGCCGACCTGCGCGGCCTTGCCACCGCCGTGAGCCACCACGGCATCGGCCTGGGCCGGCCCCTCCTGGACGCCGCCGAGGCCCTGGCCCGCGAGTGGGGGATGGACGCCGTGTGCCTCCACGTCCGCCGGGGCGCCGAGGGCGTGGCGCGCATGTACATGCGGCGCGGCTACGAACGCGAGCCGGCGGGCGACATGGACCTGCCCACCGTGTTCCTCGAAGGCTACGTGCTGCGCCTCAAGAAGGACTGAGTCAGGCGCGCAGCGGCAGGGTGAAGGCGAGCTGGAAGCGCGTGCCCGCGTGCTCCGGACGGACGGTGGCGGTGACGTGCACGCCGCGCCCGCCGCTGTCCGTGGCCACCAGCTCGCCGCGCAGCTGGCCATTCTCCGTGGCGCCGCGGAAGAGGAACACCTCCGCGGCCTGCGAGAAGATGGCGTCCACGTCGTCGCCCGCCGCGCCCGCGGGGAGCTGGTCCCTCACCCAGGTGGCGAAGCGGACGATGCGCCCGGTGAGCAGCTGCGCCGGCAGCGGCACCGCGTAGCCTCCGCCGAACGCCGTGGGCGCGGCGGCCAGCAACACCGCGTCCGCGTTGCGTCCGCTGCCCAGCCCCAGGATGCCGCGCTCCTCCAGCCGCGCCTGCGCCCGGATGGGCAGGAAGTGCTCGGTGGGAATGGACAGCCCGCCGTGCACCTCCCACGTCGCCGGGGCGCGCAGGCCGCCGGGCTGGCCCATGATGCGCGCGAAGGCGCTGGTGTCGCGGAAGCTGGCCGCGAGCATCGCCGCCACCGCGAGCGCGGGGCTGGTGAAGCTCACGCGCCGGGCCACGCCGCGGCCCTCGCTGGCCACCACCACGCGGTTGATGACGGCGCACAGCCAGCGCGAGGCCTCGTCCTGGCGCAGCTCCGTCCAGGCCTCGGGGACGCGCTCGCGCTCCTCCTCCAGCGCCACGGCCAGCTCCGCCGGCGCCACGCCCACGAGCGACGCCGACACCGCGGCCACTACTGGAAGCTGTGCGCGCTCGCCCAGCGCCGCGAGCCGGGCCAGCAGGGCCGTGTCGTCGGTGGCGTCCAGGATGAACACGGCGTCGGGGCGGTCGAAGGGCTCGGCGGAGAGCGCGCCCTGCACGGCGTCCAGCAGGCCGGGGCGCTCCACGTCCAGCACCTCCACCGCGATGCCCGAGGACGCGGGCGCCTGGTCCAGCAGCCACTTGAGGCCCCGCCATGCGGACTCCAGGCGCGCCACGGGCTCGGCGCCGAGGATGTCCTTCGCCGTGAGCAGCAGCGCCTCCTCCACCAGCCCGCGCGCCGTCTGCTGGGAGATGGCCGGGGGCGGGGTGGTGGGGGCGGGCGAGGCGGGCACGCGTGGGTTGATGGCGCGCAGGAAGGCGTCCACGGCCCGGGAGGCCGCGGCGGGTGTGCCCGCGTCGGCGCGGTTGAGGAGCGCCTCCACCAGGTCGTCCCCGGACTCGGCGGGTGCGGGCGGCGCGGCGGCCGGAGGCGGCGTGGCGGCGGCGCGCAGGGCTTCCGCCACCGCGTCGGGCAGGCGCCCCGGACCGGTGAGGGTGGCCACGCGCGTGGCGGCCTCCTCGGGCGTCAGGGTGCGCAGCGGGTCCGTGCCGGACAGCGTCTCATAGAGGTGGTGCAAGGCGCGCAGCTCGGGGACGTGGGTGATGACGTCCGCGAGGCTGAAGGCACGCAGCTTGTCGAAGGACAGCTCGACGGTGCGCGTGTCGCCCGCGCCGAGCCGGTCGGGCACGGTGGCGCGGACGTGGCTGGCGGCGCGCGTGAGCTCCTCGCCGAAGGTGTGGACGTTGAGGGGAAAGCGCCGGCCCGTGGGGGCCGTGGAGACAGCACCCACCACCAGCCAACGCACGCGCGCGCTGGTTGCACTGCTTTCGTTCTGGCTCATGTCCCGCGTCCCCTCTGCGTCGTGGAGGCCGCTACCTTAGCGCTCCAGGGGGCCCAAAAGGTTCCTCGCCCTCGAGTGCGAAGGGGACGGGGACACTCAGGGCCCCTCTACGATGACCTCCACCTGGGCCGAGGCGAAGAAGCGGTCGGCCTGCCCGCGCGCGTTGCGGCCGCTCCTCGGCGCTCTGCCTGAAGGTGAAGGTGAAGCCGAGGTCGTGCCGCGGGAGGTGGAACCGGGGCTATGTCAGCAGCAACCCCTGGCGGTGAGCGGGCTCCAACGCGGGAGACCCCGCCAGCTGGGCTTGGAAAGGCATGGGCCGTGGTGACTGCCGGCACCGCCTCATGACGGCAGTCACCAGGGGGTGGGGGGCTCGCGTGGATGCGGCCCTTGGCGGCCGTGAATGAAATCAAAGAGTTGCGTGGACCATCCGGCGCCCGAGTGCCTGGCACACCTGCTGCTACTGGTGCGCGGGTCGCCTACAGCAACCCTCCAATCCCTCCCGAAGGAACTTCCGCCATGCGCCTCTCTCCTCTCAGCGGCTCCGCCTCTTCCGCCATCCGCTCCCCGGCCCAGGATGTCTCCGTCGACCGCCTGTCCGCGTCGCTTTCGGGCCCTCCGGGTGCCTCGGCCCAGAAGCCGTCGCTGGGGCGCATCGGGATGCAGCAGGATGGCTTCGACCTGGGTGGTGGCAAGGCCCAGTCCCTGGGCAAGTTGCTCGAGGGAACGCTGGCGTTGATCAACACGCTCGCGCAGCTCCAGCAGGCCATCCAGGGTGGCGCGGCCGGTGGCGCCGCGGGCGCGCAGGGCATCTCGGGCGCGCAGGGCGCCGGGGGCCCGTCGAAGTGCTTCGCGGACAGCTCCTTCTCTCCGGCGGCGGCCTCCGGGTGCCGTCCTCCCGTGGAGCTGAACCCCGGCGCCATGGGCCCGTCCGCGGGTGCCCCGGTGGGCGACATCGCGGCGGCACCGATGATGGGCCCGAGCGCGGGCGCGCCGGTGGGCGGCATCACGTCACCGTCGATGGACCCGAGCGCGGGCGCGCCGGTGGGCGACATCGCGGCGGCACCGACGATGGGCCCGAGCGCGGGCGGCATCGAGTCCGCGCCATCGGTGGAGGCGAGCGCGGGCGCCAGCGGCAAGGGCCTGAAGGGCAACCTGCCTCCGGCGCTGGAGAAGCTGCGGCCGCAAATCGAGGCCGCGGCGGCCAAGACGGGCGTGCCGGCGGAGATGCTGGCCGCGCAGGTGTGGGCGGAGTCACGCGGCAAGGTGGACGCCACGTCCACGAACGGCGGTAACGGCCTGACGGACACCGGGCTGATGCAGATGAACCCCAACACCTTCAAGGAGCTGCAGGGCAAGTACCCGGAGCTGCAGGGCAAGAGCCTCTCCGACCCGGCGACGAACATCCTCGCGGGCGCCTACTACATGAAGGACATGAAGGCGCAGTTCGGGAGCTGGGACCTGGCCCTGCGCGCCTACAACTCCGGGCCGAATGGCGTGGACAAGAGCAACCCGCACGCGATTCCCGCGGGCACGGGTGACGCCAGCTACGTGCAGAAGGTGAACCAGTTCGCGAACACCCTGGCGACGGGCCAGGGCTCGCTGCCGGCGTAGCAGACGCCGGCCGGTCGGACGACGGCGAGCGGCTCAGGAGGACTCGCGGCCGAAGCTGCCGCGGGCCCGCGAGCCACCGCCGTCGGTGTCACCCAGCACGCCGGTGTGCAGGGCACTCTTCTCCACCAGCGTGCTCTCGTCCATGGCGCTGCCGGGAGTCCCCACCACGAGCATGCCGCCGCCCTGGTGCAGCTCCCACGCGGAGCCCACGGCGTCGGCAATCTGCTGTCCGGACACGGCGTACCTGGAGCCCGTGTTGGGGTCCTTCACCAGGTAGTTGCCCTGGTCGTCCTTGCCGTCCACGACGACCCAGTGCGAGCCGCCGGCAATCTTGGTGTCCACGCCCGTGGCGAGCCGGTTGGTGTCCAGCTGGACGGCGACCTGCTGGCCGCGGCCGAGCGCCTCGTCCACCGAGGGCATGTCGAAGTTCGAGGTGCCCTTCTTCACCTCCATGCCCTCGTGCGCGAGCATCTTCGCGAGCTCCTCCGGCGTGGTGCCACCGCCGTCGGTGAAGAGCGACTCCAGCGCGTCCATCTTCTGCGCCGCCGACGCCGCGTCCTTGCCCGTGGTGCCCGACAGCATGGTGGCCACCGCGGCGCCGCAGTTGGCGTCCTTGGTCTGCTTGACGACGTCGGGCGACTTCGCACCCTCGAAGCCGTCGGTGAAGTACCGGCTCAGGAACTCGGTGAGGGCTTTCTGGGGGGCGGGGGCCTGCTGCTCGGCCGGACGGGACGCGGCGGGCTGAACACCCTGCTGCGGACGGCTCTCCGAGGGCCTCGCGATGGACTGAAAGAGGTTCACTCGCATGGGCAGTCTTCCCTGGGGGTGGGAGGAGCCAGCATGGCTCCAATCCGAGGTTATCTCCAACTTCTGGAGAAAGTTGTTTCCGAGGGCCTCAGAGGCCGCCGCTTGGTTCGATTCCGTGCTTTTTCAGGAGCTTGCGGAGGTAGACGCGGTCGATGTCGGCCTCGCGGGAGGCGCGGGAGATGTTCCCTTCGCAACGCTCCAGGAGGTTGCGGAGGTAGTCCCGCTCGAAGCCCTCCACGAGCCGCTCCTTGGCTTCCTTGAAGGGCAGGTCCAGGTCGGCCGCGCTGGTGCCCCGCTCGTTGTCGGCGGACTCCAGCTCCGGGAGGGCCTCCTCGCCCAGGTTCACCACCTGCTCCACCACGTTGCGCAGCTCGCGCACGTTGCCGGGCCAGGGGTACTGGGTGAGCAGCGCGCGCGTCTGGTCCGACAGGGCGCTGGGCGGGCGGCCCGTCTGCTCCAGCATGGTGTCGATGAGCAGGGGGATGTCCTCGGGGCGCTCGCGCAGGGAGGGCATCGTCACGCGGAGCACGGCGAGCCGGTGGTAGAGGTCGCGGCGGAACTTCCCCTGCCGCACGGCGTCCTCCAAATCCCGGTGGGTGGCCGTCACCACGCGCATGTTGACGGTGATGTAGTCGTTGGCGCCCACGCGCTTCACCTGGCGGCGCTCCAGCACGCGCAGCAGGCGGGGCTGGAGCTCCAGCGGCAGCTCGCCGACCTCGTCCAGGAAGACGGTGCCATTGTTGGCGCGCTCGAAGGCGCCGGCCCGGTCGCTCTGGGCGTTGGTGAAGGCGCCCTTCACGTGGCCGAACAGCTCGGACTCGATGAGCGAGGGGGCCACGCCCGCCAGGTCCACGATGACGAAGGGCCCATTGGCGCGGCGGCTGTTCTGGTGGATGGCCTCCGCGCACAAATCCTTGCCGGTGCCCGTCTCGCCCTGGATGAGCACGTCCGCGCCGCCGGGGGACAGGCGCTCCAGCAGGGTGAACACCTCGCGCATGCGCCGGCTGGAGCCGACCAGCGCGCCGAAGCGGTCGCGGTTGGACAGCAGCAGCGTGCGCTTCGCCGTCTCCTCCGGCACCAGCTTGAGCTCGGTGGTGCCCAGGGTGATGACGGTGCCCGGGTGCAGCTCCAGCTCGGTGAAGCGACGGCCGTCACACGAGGAGCCGTTGCGCGAGCCCAAATCCGTGGCCACCACGTGCTCGTCGTGGACGGTGAGCTTGAGGTGCTCGCGGGAAATCGTCTTGTCGGTGAGGACGATGTCGCACGTGGGCGACTTGCCCAGCACGTACTCGGGTTTGGTGAGCGCGTGGCTCTGGCCCGCCTCGGGGCCGGACAGCACCATGAGCTTCAGCCTGATGCGCCCTTGCCGCGCGCGGCTCAGCGTCAGCGTCGGGTCCAGCGGGGCTTCCTCTTCGTTCGGCGGGGCCACGGGAGCGGGACGCTAACACGGCCGACGCGGCCCGCCACCCGTTGGGTCCACGGTGACTTCACCGCCGGGGCTTGCGCGCGGGCGGCCGTGCACGAGACGGGGCAGGCTCGGGCGGCAGCGTCGCGAGCCAGGCGTCCACGTCCGCCACGCGCACCTCCAGGCCGGCCTCGTTGAAGCGCGTCCGGGCCAGGGCCGCCTCGCTCCGGGCTTCCGGAGGCCGCTGGGTCTGCCACAGGGCGCGCGCCAGGGCGAAGCCGGACTCGGCCAGCACATCCGGCGGGGCCGAGGCGAAGGAGACGGCCTGCCGCAGCGGCGCCACCGACTCCTGGGCCTTGCCCAGCTCCAGCAGCGCCTGGCCCACGCCGTCATAGGAGTACTGGAGCCGCTCGTCGTCCGCGGGCAGCGCCTCGCGCTTGATGGCCAGGGCCTCCTCGTAGGCCTTCAGCGCCTCGTCGTAGCGCTTCAGCGCGTGCAGGCACATGCCCACCTCGTCCAGGGCCTCCGCGTACAGGACGCTCTTCTCGCCGCGCGTCGCCTTGCGGACGCGGGCCGCCGCCTGCGCGTGCTCCAGGGCCCTCGCGTCCTGCTTCAGCTCGCGCAGCGTCAGCGACAGCATGCCGTGGCGCTGGGCCATGTCGGGGTGCCAGGGGCCCACGGCGGCCTCGGTCTGCGCCAGCGCTTCCTCCAGCAGCGCCACCGCCTTCTGGGGCTGGCCCAGGTCCAGCATCACGCCGCCCAGCAGGAAGGTGGTCCGCGCGCGCTTGGGGTGGCCCGGAGGCAGGGCACGGGCCTGGAGGTCCTTCGCCTGTTCCAGCAGCGCGCGCGCGTCGCCGAAGCGCTCCTGGGACACGGCGAGGTTCGCCTGGTTCATCCGCACGTCGGCTTCCAGCACCGGCTCGCCGCCGAGGCGCTGGAGGGTGGCGTGCGCCAGCTCGCCCCAGTCCGCCGCCTGGGTGAAGTGCTGCTGCCCGTCCTCCACGAAGAGCAGCTTGTTGAGGATGGCGACCTTCAGCCGGTCCGCGCGGCCGGCCTCGGCGTCGCGCACGGCGTGGAAGAGGACCTTCGCCGCCTCGGGGGACTGGCCGTTCTGCTCCTGGAGCCAGCCCAGGTGGAAGCGCAGCTCCGCGATGAGCGGCAGGTGGCCGGTGGCCAGCACCGGCGCCTCCAGCGCGCGCGCCGCCTCCAGCGCCGCCACGTAGCGGCCGGCGTCCACCTGCGCCTTCACGCCCGCGACCTGCTCCTCCAGCTTCTCGATGTCGGCGCGCTTCGCAGCGTCCGAGGGCAGCCGCTGCTGCTCGGCCAGCGACTCCTCGTCCTCGCACTCGTGCAGCGACGGCAGGGCGTGCACCGCGTCCAGCGACTTCTCGACCAGCGCCGCGTCCGCGCCGGACAGCAGCGCCACCGTGGCGCGCACGTCCTTCTGCCGCCGCGCCAGGCACACCGTCCGCCGCGTCAGCAGCTCCTCGGTCTGCACGCCGTGGACGTGGGTGGCCTCGCACGCCTCGGTGCTCTGCTGCTTCCAGGCTCGGACATAGCCGTCCAGTACCTGCGTCACCTTGCCGGCCAGCTCCTGCGCGTAGGGCTTGCCGGTGGCGAGGAAGGCCGCCTCCACCTGCTGCCGTGCCTGGGGGCTCCAGACGGCGTCCATGCGCGCGCCCGCGGCCGCGCAGACCTGCGACTGCTGGTAGAGGACGCCGCCCACCAGCGCCACGCCCACCGCCGCGGTGCTCGCGCCCGCCAGCCAGCGCCGGCGCTTCGTCAGCCGGTGCTCCTGCGAGAGGGCGCCCATCAGCTCCGCCATCGACGCGAAGCGCGCGGCCGGGTCCAGCGACAGGCCGCGCATCATCGCCTGCCGCACCCAGGCGGGCACCTTCACGTCGCGCGGCGGCTCCTGGATGATGACGGGCACCGGCTGCGGCTTGGGAGGCTCGCGCTCCAGGGGCGCCGTCACCTGGAGCGGCTCGGTGGCCTCGACGCCGGCGCTGCCCTGGGCCTTCAGCGAGGAGGCGTAGGCCTCCATCTTCGCGGGCTCGAAGGGGCGCTGGCGGTAGAGCGCCCAGTACAGCGCCACGCAGAAGCTGAACTGGTCCGAGCGCGGGTCCAGGTCATCGCCGCGGAACTGCTCCGGCGACATGTAGCTGGGCGTGCCGATGATGAGGCCCGCCTCGGTGAGGGGCGTGTCCAGCATGCGCCGCTCGGCGGGCATGAAGGACTGCGCCTCCTCGGGCAGGGCCTCTGTCTCCCGAGGCAGCGCGCCCACGGGCCGTGCGAGGCCGAAGTCGGTGACGAAGACGCGGCCTGTCTTGCTCACCAGCACGTTGGCGGGCTTGAAGTCGCGGTGCACCAGCCCGGCTTCGTGCGCGGCCTGGAGTCCCCGGCCCGCGGCGAGGAAGGCCTTCAGCACCTCGCGCCAGGAGCGCTGCCCCTCCTTCACCCACGAGGCCAGGGTGCCGCCGTCCACCAGCTCCATGGCGAGGAAGACGCGGTCGCCCCACACGTCCACGTCGAAGATGGGGATGACGTTGGGGTGCGAGACGCGCGCCATGGCCTGCGCCTCGCGCAGCAGCCGCGCCCGGGCCTCCTCCGTGTCCGTCCGTGGGTCCGCGTGCAGCAGCTTGAGGGCCACCTTGCGGTCCAGGTCCGGGTCATAGGCCGCGTACACCACGCCCATGCCGCCCTGGCCCAGCCGCTTGAGCAGGAAGTAGCGCCCGACCTGTGGGACGGGCGGGGCGTCCTCGCGCCGTGCCCGGGGGCCGGTGCCGGCGGACTCGTACTCGCGATTGCCCGTGCCTGCGCGTCCTCTTCCGCTGTCTCTCATGCTCATGGCCGATGCCGCGACTCTATCCGCGCCGTGCCGTCAGGCCCATGTTCCGGCCCACCTGGATGGTTGCCTACGCGGCAGGCCGGTGCCGGCTTTCACCGGCCGATGCGACCCGTTGTGAGCTCGGCGCGTGGATGAGTGGGACAAGCACCTGAAAATACGCGAGCCCGGAAGCGGAGGGGCACGGTAGGCATCGGCGGCGCGGTGACGGTGGACAACATCAGCGGACCGTTGGGCTCTGACGTCGGGAAGCGCCCGATGCAACCACCGACAATGCGCTCCAGATTGCGTGAGCCTTAACGGGTGGGCAACTCGCGGAAGGTGATGCCCTCGAGTTGTTGGCGCCGCACGGCCTCCATGAACCGTTCGGTGCCGACGACCATGGTCGCGAAGTTGCCGACCCTGAACAGGTCCACTCCCGAGGGGAGCGAGGCCGCATCCAGGATGGGCGTCTCCGGGCGCGTGAAGCCGTGGCGGCCGCACATGCGGCACGGTGGCGGCGTTTCCGGCGGAATGCAGTCCGCGTGAAGCTGTCCCAGGGGCTCTAGCTGGAGCTCCAGGAACTCGGGAGGGTTCTTCTGGCGAAACCTCAGCTCGGTCCGGCATGCCACCAAGCCCTCGACGCCTTCGTCCTGGAGACGCTTCATCACATGGGGCTGGACCAGCAGCAGGAGCTGATCCACCCAGGCGATGGACCCGAGGCGGCCCGTGACCTTGCCTGTCAGGGGGCCGAAACCTGTTCCAGGGGGCAGCGCAGCGTGAGGAGGCGCCAGGGGCCGCACCTGCTCGCGGAGGCGTGAGAACTCGGAGAAGGGCTCGGGGCGGGGCTGTTCGAACAGCGCTCGTTCGGGGAGGTGTGACAGGTCGACGCAGGGATATTCGTGTCCCACGTCACTCCATGTGGCGCCGCACGTCGGGCAGTGCACTCCTGGCAGGCCCCACTTGTGCCATGCATCGATGGAGCCGGCCTGGTTCGCTGCGACCGTCGTGTCCTCGCCTAGCCAGAAGAACCGTGTCATCGGTGAGCCGAAGTCCTCATGTCCCAGGGCGTGAGTAGTACGACTGGAGGGGGCCGCCCAGAAGCTGGAATCGGTAGATGAGCTCCCCGGCGTGTTTGTAGATCTCCGCAGGGGTGGCTCTGGGATTGGCCAGCATGAAGTCGCGCCATGCCAGATTCCAGGCACCACCTCGCCCGTCGCCGCCGTGAATCTTCCGGTGGAGGTCCCGCGGAATCGGGAGGGTGTAGTTGTGAATCTTGACGCCCTGGCGCTCGAACCACCTCGCCAGGGACTCGGCCTGCGGGAAGATGTGGTGCTTCTCGAAACGGCCGGCTGGAAGCTGATGCGAGGGCGGGACGGCGCGATCGCGAGCCCCATTCCAGTTCGGAAAGACCATGACGGGCGCCGCACCGTTCGAGCGCCTCGGGTCTCGTCCCCAGTTCCGGCGAGGCCCGCTCCCAGGTGCGGCGGCAACAGGTGGGCGGGCAGGAGGGAAGCGTGCCGGCGTGAATTCATGCGAGAGGTCTTCGCAGAGGTAGAGCCCGCACGTGTCTTGGGTGCACTGGACCGCGACACAGGGGTCTTCATCGGACGGACGACACACCTCCTGGATCGCGGTTGGACCTCCTCGGCGTTCGTCGTGCGCGACCGTCGAACAGCCCAGCAGGGACACGGCAATCAGGAGCCAGAGCGCATGGGGGCGTCGCACAGCCGTCGAACCCTAGCCGAAGGCCTGCGTCCGCGTGCGCATCCTCCCCTTCGCGGTTACCTTCGCCGCGTCATGTCCCTCCGCAAGGATTACATCGAGCGGCTCATCGAGGAGTTCGCCGCCGCGCTCTCCCGCATCCTCAAGGCGCGCCGGGAGAAGAAGCTCGCGGACGCGCAGCGCCTCATCCAGGAGACGGCGCTGTCCACGCTCGGCATGGAGTACACCGCGCTGCTGATGGCGGACCCGGTGTCCACCGCGCGACTGCTGGGCTCCCCCACGCGCGTGAAGGTGCTGGCCCGCCTGGTCGCCGAGGACGGCGAGTTGAACGCCGAGCAGGGCGATGCCGCCACGGCCACCGTCCGCTTCCAGTACGCGCTCGCGCTGTATGACGAGGTCCAGGCCATGGGCCTCACCTGGGACGACGACGACACCGCGACCGTCGCCCGGCTGCGCACCCGGCTGTCGGCGCCGGATTCCCGCTGACCGCAATCCCTGTCGCCCTTCCAGCGGAAAGACCATGGAATGGGTTGGCTAGTCGACACCGCATGCGCCAGGATGTCTTCCATTGGGCGTGTCCGCGGACACCCGCCACGGGGGACCGGTTGCGTGTCAGTCCATTCCCCTGTTTACAATAGCAGGCCATTTCTTCACGCAAGACACCTGGGGGGTGCGCGTGTCCTTCATCCAGCTTCCGCGGAGCGTGGTCTCGTGCCGTAATCTCGTTGGAGGAAGCTGGCAGGTGCCTCCAGGTGCGGCGCAGCTCGATGTCCGGAGCCCGTACACTGGCACCGTCATCGGCAGGGTTCCCCTGACGCCCGCCGCGGGGGTCGCCCAGGCGGTGGAGGCCGCGAAGGCCGCGACGGCCTCCTGGAAGGACACGCCGCTGCGGGAGCGCACCCAGTTCCTCTATCGCTTCCGCCAGTTCCTCGAGCGCGACCTGAATGCCTTGGCCCAGCTCGTCGCCAGCGAGGCGGGCAAGACGGTGGCGGAGGCCCGGGCGGGCCTGCTCAAGGGCATGGAGGTGTGTGACTTCGCCCTGTCGCTCCAGAACCTCGACACGGGTGCGCACCTGGAGGTCAGCCGCGGCGTCTCATGTGAGTACCGCCGCGAGCCGCTGGGCGTCGTCGCCGGCATCACCCCGTTCAACTTCCCGGCCATGGTGCCGATGTGGATGTTCCCCATCGCCGTCACGCTGGGCAATGCCTTCATCCTCAAGCCGTCGGAGAAGGTGCCGCTCACCGCGTGCGCGCTGGGCGAGCTGATGTGCGAGGCGGGCTACCCCGCGGGCGTCTTCTCCGTGGTGCATGGCGGCAAGGAGGCGGTGGACGCGCTGGTGGCGCACCCGGACGTGCAGGCCGTGGGCTTCGTCGGCTCGTCCGCGGTGGCGCGCCACCTGTACGCGGAGGGCTGCAAGCGCGGCAAGCGCGTGCTGGCGCTCGGCAGCGCCAAGAATCACCTCATCGTCGTCCCGGACGCGGACCCGGAGCTGACGCCGCAGGCGGTGGTGGACTCGTTCACCGGCTGCGCGGGCCAGCGCTGCATGGCGGCCAGCGTGCTGCTCGCCGTGGGCAATGTGGAGCCCATCCTCGAGGAGGTCGTCCGCCGCGCGTCGAAGCTGGAGGTGGGCCCCGGCATGGGGGCGCTCATCGACCGGGGCGCGCTGGACCGCCTGGAGACGGCCATTGCCCGCGCGGAGGCCGAGGGCGCGCGCGTGCTGCTGGACGGCCGTGGCCGCAAGCCGCAGGGCGACGCCTGGGCCGGCGGCAACTGGCTGGGGCCCACGCTGCTGGACCACGTTCGTCCGGAGATGGAGGCCGCCCGTCGCGAGCTGTTCGGCCCGGTGCTCTCCATCGTCCGCGTGCCCACGCTGTCCGCGGCGCTGGCGGTGGAGAACGCGTCGCCCTATGGCAACGCCGCGTCCATCTTCACCACGAACGGCGGCGTGGCGCAGACGGTGGTGGAGGGCGTGCGCGCCGGCATGGTGGGCGTCAACGTGGGCGTCCCCGTTCCGCGTGAGCCGTTCTCCTTCGGCGGCACGGGGGACTCGCGCTTCGGGCACGGGGACATCACCGGACCGTCCAGCCTCGACTTCTGGACGCAGGTGAAGAAGGTCACCCGCAAGTGGTCGGCCCGGACCGACGGCTCGTGGATGAGCTGAAGCGCGCGCCCCGACGCGAATCCCAGACAGCCCCCGCACCTCCGACCCTGCTCCCGCGCCCGCAAGGAGGGCGCTCTCATGGCCGATAGAAAGAACCCCAATCACATCCGCCTCACCTCGCACCCGGATGGCGACGTCCCCAGCGTGCCCATCCGCTGGGGAGACGGAGAGCCGCTGCGCCGGGGCCCCGTCGTCGCCACGCTCACGGAGCCCGCGCACCGCAACGTCATCGGCACGCATGCCGGCGCCTACGCCGTGTACCGCGCGCTCGCTGTGGCCGCGGGCATGCTGCCGCAGGACCACCGCGCGGACCTGAAGGACACCGCGCCCGCGGCGCCGGTGGGGCCGCACCCGTCGTGGAGCGACCCGCAGCGCATCGTCTCGCTGGACCCGTGGGGCGCCATCGCGCCGCAGGCCTTCCGCTCCTTCGCCGAGCAGGGCATCGACTTCCGGCCGACCATCGCCATCACCAAGGCCCACATCAACTTCCCCGAGGTGCGCGACGCCATCGAGGCCGGGCGCCTGAAGCCCGACGGCGACCTGCTGCGGGACAACGGCGACATCAAGGTGACCAAGGCCGCGGTGGACCCGGTGTGGTTCCTGCCCGGCATCGCCAGGCGCTTCGGCATGACGGAGAGCGCGCTGCGCCGCGGCCTCTTCGAGCAGACGGGCGGCATGTTCCCGGAGCTGATTACCCGCCCGGACCTGCACGTCTTCCTGCCGCCCATCGGCGGGCTGACGCTGTACGTGTTCGGCCGCATCGAGACGCTGGCGGACCGGGACGTGCCGCTGACGGCGCGCGTGCATGACGAGTGCAATGGCTCGGACGTGTTCGGCAGCGACATCTGCACCTGCCGGCCCTACCTGGCGCACGGCATCGAGGAGTGCGTGCGCACCGCGCAGGCGGGCGGCGCGGGGCTCATCGTCTACCTGCGCAAGGAGGGCCGGGCGCTGGGCGAGGTGACGAAGTTCCTCGTCTACAACGCGCGCAAGCGGCAGGAAGGCGGCGACTCGGCGGCCACCTACTTCCAGCGCACCGAGTGCGTGGCCGGCGTGCAGGACATGCGCTTCCAGGAGCTGATGCCGGACGTGCTGCACTGGCTGGGCATCACCCGCATCCACCGCTTCGTGTCCATGAGCGACATGAAGCACGACGCGATTACGCGCTCGGGCATCGAAATCCTGGAGCGCATCCCCATCCCCGAGGAGCTCATCCCCGCCGACGCGAAGGTGGAGATGGAGGCGAAGAAGGCCGCGGGCTACTTCACGCAGGGGCCGGTCGCGGACGCTGCGGCGCTGGCGCAGGTGAAGGGGCGGGGCCTCGATGTCTGACTCGGCGCTGGCGAGGCCGGACCTCTCCCCCGCGGTGGCGTGGCTGCGCACACCGTCGGCCATCCGCGAGCGCTGCCACCAGCTGCTGGACCTGGGGCTGGCGGGCAAGCTGGAGCACTTCCGCGTCGAGCCGTCGCGGCTGCCCATCGTGGTGGACACGGTGCTGCACGTGACGCGCGAGCACTACCCCACGCTGGAGGTGCCGCTGCACAGCCGCTGGCGCCACTTCGACGTGGGGGGCGTGGCCCGGCTGGCGGAGCTGGACGCGCGGCTGAAGGACGCCTCGGTCCATGAACGGGCGCGCGCGAAGCTGGACCTGGTGGTGGTGAGCGTGCTGCTGGACGCGGGCAGCGGGCCGCTGTGGCGCTACCAGGAGGCGGGCGGCAGGACGTGGGTGCGCTCCGAGGGACTGGCCGTGGCCAGCTTCCGCATGTTCATGGAGGGCCGCTTCTCGTCGGACCCGGACCGGCCGCTGCGCGTGGACGCGGAGGCGCTGGGCCGGCTCACGCGTGAGGCGCTCGCGCAGGGCATGCAGGTGACGGACGCCAACCCACTGGACGGGCTGGAGGGCCGGCTGCACCTGCTGCACGGGCTGGCCCGGGTGCTGCCGCGGCCGGGGGCGCTGCTGGACATCATCGTCGCGCAGCAGCGCAGCGTGCGCGCCGCGGAGCTGCTGGGGCTGGTGCTGGAGGTGCTGGGCCCCATCTGGCCGGGCCGGGTGATGGTGGACGCGGTGAACCTGGGCGACGTGTGGCCACACCCCGCGCTGGGGCCGGTGGAGAGCCTGGAGGCGCTGGTGCCCTTCCACAAGCTGTCCCAGTGGCTGACGTACTCGCTGGTGGAGCCGCTGTCCGAGGCGGGCGTGTGGGTGACGGAGCTGGATGGCCTCACCGGCCTGCCCGAGTACCGCAACGGTGGCCTGCTGGTGGACCTGGGCGTGCTGTCGCCCCGCGAGCCGCGGCTCTTCACCCAGGCCTTCCACCCGGGGGACGAGCCGATTGTCGAGTGGCGCGCGCTGACGGTGGCGCTGCTGGACCGGGTGGCGGCGCTGGTGCGCGGCCGGCTGGGCCTGAGCGCGGAGGAGCTGCCGCTGGGCAAGGTGCTCCAGGGCGGGACGTGGACCGCGGGCCGGCGCGTGGCGGCGGAGCGGCGCCCCGGGGGTGGGCCGCCCATCCGCGTGGAGAGCGACGGCACGGTGTTCTGACGGGAGGATGCAATGACATTTCCGAACTGCACGGTGGTGGACCACCCGCTGGTGAAGCATAAGCTCACGCAGATGCGCCGGGTGGAGACGAGCACCGCCTCCTTCCGGGCGCTGCTGCAGGAAATCTCGCTGCTGCTGGCCTACGAGGCGCTGAGAGACCTCAAGGTGCGCGAGGAGGACATCCAGACGCCCCTGGCGCGCACGACGGCGCCGGTGCTGGACGGCAAGAAGCTGGTGCTGGTGGCCATCATGCGCGCGGGGCAGGGCATCCTCGACGGGATGCTGCAGCTGGTGCCCTCCGCTCGCGTGGGCCACATCGGCCTGTATCGGGATCCGGAGACGCTGTCACCGGTGGAGTACTACTACCGCGTGCCCGGCCAGCTCGCGGACCGGGACGTGGTGGTGTGTGACCCGATGCTGGCCACGGGCAACTCGGCGGTGGCCGCGCTCCAGCGGCTGAAGAAGAGCAAGCCGGGCTCGCTGCGCTTCGTGTGCCTGCTGGCCTGCCCGGAGGGCCTGGCGAACCTGCGCGAGCACCACCCGGACGTCCACGTCTATACCGCGGCCGTCGACGAGCGGCTCGACGAGCACGGCTACATCCTCCCGGGGCTCGGCGACGCGGGAGACCGGCTCTTCGGGACGAAGTAGCGCGAGGTGGCGGTACCCCTCACCGGGCAAGGATGGCCTGGCGCCCGGCCGCGTCCGAAGCAGGATGCGCGCCGCGGACGGGGAGGGGGCTGCTTGCGGGCGCGATGGCGCGTCGGCGTCGTGAGGCTACTCCTCGGGGCCCTGTGCGTGCCCACCGGGCCTGAGCGCGTTCACCTCCCACGGTGAGCGCTTCTGCCCGCGCAGCGCGGCGATGTCCTCCGGGACGTACAGGCGCGTTCCGGCGGGAGGCGTGTTGCCGAAGTGGGTGAGGACGTGGTTCAGCACCGCCGCCAGCTCCACGTCCTGGAGGTGGCCCATGGGCGGCATGGGTGCGCCCCAGCGCGGGCTCGTCAGGCCGTGCAGGTGCAGCGCCACCAGGTACTCGCGCCCACCCGGCGCGGCGAAGAGGCGCGCGGTGTCCGTGAGGCCCGGGTACTCGTCCCAGCCCTGGCCTTCGCGCCCGTGGCAGTTCTGGCAGTTGCGCGCATAGGAGTGTTCTCCGAGCTCCCGCCATTCGAACGCGTGCGCGGGAGCGGGCTCGTAGCGGGCCAGCGCTGAGTGCTCGTTGGTGAGGACGAGCTGCGCGGAGCGCATCCAGGCGAACAGCGCGGAGCCGAGGACGAGCAACACGGCGATGGTGTAGGTGGCGACGTTCGCCACGAAGTGTCGCATGGCGCGGAAGGCTCCTGCCTAGACGAGGTTGAACTTCTCGAGGTGGATATGCGCCTCGGGGACCTTGCGTTCCTGGAGGGCCTCGTGCACCGCCGCCATCATGGGTGGCGGGCCGCAGATGAAGAAGAAGCGCGCGAACTTCTCCTTCGGCAGGTGCCGGTCGAGCACCTCGCCCGTGATGTTGCCGCGCTCGCCGTCCCAGTCCTCGGTGGGCTTCTTGAGGACGTAGACGCAGTGGAGGTCGAGCTGCTTCTCCAGCTCGGCCAGGTCCTCGCGGAAGGCCACGCTGTCCCAGTCCTTGTCCGCGTAGAAGAGCGTGACGGGCCGAGGGTCCTTCCGGTCCGCCATGGTGCGCAGGAAGGAGAGGACGGGGGTGATGCCCACGCCGCCTGCGATGAACACGTAACCGACGGCCGGATAGCGATCGATGCTGAAGGCGCCATGCGGACCGTCGAGGAATGCCCGCGTGCCCTTGGGGACATCTCCGATGCGTCCGCTGAAGTCGCCCAGCGCCTTGATGCCGAACTCCAGCCGGTCCGTGCGCTCGGCGCTGGAGGAGAAGCTGAAGGGGTGCTCCTCCAGGGTGAAGGGCGTGCCCCGCAGCTTCAGCCAGGCGAACTGTCCCGGAGCGAAGCGCATGCCGTGGTTGCCCACCGGCTCCAGCACCAGCGAGTGCGTATCGCCCCGCTCGGGGCGGACCTCGGCGACGCGCCAGTGGTAGTTGCGCTGCCACGCCGGACGCAGGACGCGGAGGTAGATGACGAGGGCCACCATGGCGGCGGACGTCACCACCCAGATGGCGTGCTTCCACGGCGTGTTCGTGTACAGGCCCGCCATGGAGACGTGGAGCTGGGCGAAGACGATGGCCGCCACGCCCAGCAGCATGTGCAGCAGGCGCCAGCGCTCGTAGCTGAGCTTGAACCGCTCGCGGAACTGCGAGGACACCACGAGGACGGCGAGCGCCAGCACGCTCAGCAGCGCGCAGCGGCTGGCCCAGTTGCCGCCCAGGGGATTGAGCAGCTTCAGGCGCGACGGGTTGTCGATGACGATGATGAGCGGGTGCGCCAGCACGAGGCAGACGGCGACCATGGCAATCTGCCGGTGATACTGGAGGATGATGTCGATGCCGTAGGGTGCCGTGACGCGCTTGAAGCGCGCGATGAGCACGAACTGCATGGCAATCTGCGTGAGCCCCACGAAGCCCAGGGCCACCGAGAGCTCGAGCCAGAAGGACCGCCCGGACGGCGCGGGTGGGATGAGCATCAGGAAGACGGGCACCAGCACGACCAGGAGGTAGAGGCTGATCCAGAAGAAGCCAGACATCACGCGGTTCATGCGGACACTCCCAGCAGGCCTGGTAGCGCGGGACGCGGGGGCAGGGGACGGATGCATCGCACGCACTGTTGACGGCGTGACCCCGGGCCCCTGTCGTCGCGAGCAGGCGGGCGGGCCCTGCTGGTCCCATCGTTGGTTCGTGCACATCCTTGGGCGGAACTCATGCCGTGAAGGAGTGCCAACGATGGCCGACAAGCGCACGCCGAAGCCACGAGCGCCGTCCAAGTCTTCGCAGCCGAGTCACTGCCTCCGTGAAGCAATGAGCGACCCGGAGACGAAGCGGCGTGACGCGAAGGACCGCGAGATCACCAACGAGGCCCACCGCTGGGGCGACGAGGGCAACTCGCGCGAGGCACGCGGCTACCCCCGCGAGGGTGACGCGGGCAGCGACAAGGGTAAACGGTAGTCCGCGGGTGCCTCGGGACCCCTTCCGGGGATGCCGGGTGTCTGGATTAGTGTGGAGGCGTGTCCGCCTCCGTCCTGCTGCTGCTTCCCTTGCTGTGCGCCACCCCTCCCACGCGCGTGGAGCTGGTGTTTGGCGGGGACGTGATTCCCCACGGCGAGGTGAAGGAGGTCGCGAGGCTGCACGCGCGCACCGGGGCGCCACCGCCGGAAGGTGGCAAGGCGCCCTCGCTCAACCATGAGGGGTGGGACCACGTCTTCGGGCCCATCTCGGACGTCCTGCGCACCGCGGATGTGGGCGTCGTCAACCTGGAGACGCCGGTGACGGACAACAAGAAGGCCGTTGTCCGCGAGCTGTTGTTCAACGCGCCCTCCGCCATGGTGCATGCGCTGGCCTCGGCGGGCGTGAAGGTGGTGTCCACGGCGAACAACCACGCGCGGGACCAGCACCCCACCGGCATCCTGGAGACGCTGCGGCACCTGGAGGCCGCGGGCATCCGCCACGCGGGCACGGGCGCGTCGAAGGCCGCGGCCTGGGAGCCCGCCTTCGTGGACGTGCGTGGGGTGAAGGTGGGCTTCCTGTCCTTCACCCGGCTGTTGAATGGCTTCAGCAATCCCAAGGATGCCTTGGCGCCGCACGTGGCGCTGGTGCCCTACTCGAAGCATGAGGCCCAGCGGGGGCTGCTCCCCGAGCAGGCCGTGGAGGCCGTGCGCGCGGCGGCGGCCCGATGCGACGCGCTCATCGTCCTGGTGCACTGGGGGACGGAGTACAAGGCCACGCCGCTGGCGGAGGACCGCGCGCTGGGGCAGGCGCTGCTGGACGCGGGGGCGCGGGCGGTCATCGGGCACCATCCGCACGTGCTCCAGCCGCTGGAGTCGTACCAGACGGCGGATGGGCGCAAGGGGCTCATCGCGTTCTCGCTGGGCAACCTGGTGTCGAACCAGGACCGGTTCTACCGGCACTCGGAGGGGACGCAGGAGACGGGGGGAGACAAGCGGGACTCCATGCTGCTGCGCCTGTCGCTGGTGCGGCCCGCGCCGGGGGCGCCGGTGACGTTGGATGAAGTGGCGGTGCTGCCGGTGTGGATTGAGAACAACGCGGTGGGGCGGGCGCGCAAGGAGGCGAGGAACATCCAGCCGGTGCTCATCGACCGGGAGGTGGAGGCGGTGACAGAGCGGCTCGCGCTGCTGGCGTCGCTCCCCGCGCCCCTGGACAAGGAGACCCGCGCGCAGAAGGCACAGCTGGAGCGGCGGCTGGAGGGCTCGAAGCGAAGGCGGGAGCGCATCCTGCGGATGCTGCCGGAGGGCTTCGCGGTCGCTTCGCCCGAGCTGCGCCAGCGCGGCGTGGAGGCTTTGCCTTCGGGGGTTGTGACGCCACGGCCCTGAGGCCCAGGGCACGTGAGGTGTGCCTTTCGTTCATTGCGGCTGTGATTTGTCCATGGCCTTTCACTTCAGCGGACTCCAGGGTGAGTTCGCTTCTGAGCAGGTCGGGACTGGGGCTGGGTTACAGTGGCCCCCATGCGTCAATCCGCCATCCTGCTCCTGCCCCTGCTGCTCCTGGCCTGCAAGAAGGACTCGGAAGAGCCTGATTTGAGGGAGGCAGCGGTCCATGTCCGGATTGGCCACCACGAGAAGTTCAGCTTGGGCTGCATCACCGTGGAGGCCAATGGCGGTACGGAGGAGACCGTGCTCGCAGAGTTCAAGGAATCTGCCCAGTTCAACCCCGAGGACCCTGTGTTGAACGTCGTCGTCTTCCGCAAGGCGGACTGGACGCGAGACGTCCGAATCACGGTCAAGGTCTTTGAAAAGGGCTGCACCGCAGCGCAGTTGGTCGAGGAGCGGACGCAGACCTTCAGTCTCGCCGACCCCGGCTGGAAGAAGTGGCACCTGGAAGATCTGGACACCGTTGATGCAGATGGCGATGGGTTCATTGCACGGGGAGGGCCCACGAACCGGGGGACTGACTGCGATGACGGTGCAGGAGACGTTCATCCCGAGGCGCTCGAACTCTGTAACGGCCGGGATGACAACTGCGATGGACAGGTGGAGCAGGGGGCGCTGACGAGGACCTGGTACCTGGACCAGGACCAGGATGGCTACGGACGCAACGGCCCTGGCGTGGAAGCCTGTGACCCGCCCAGCCAACTGCATATCGAGGTTTCAGGCGACTGTGACGACGAGCGCGCCGAGGCCTATCCGCATGCCCAGGAGCTGTGCAACGGCAAGGACGACAACTGCGATGATGAAGAGGACGAGCCGTTCAAGGAGGGGCCGCAGGCGCTGAACACGCCCTGCACGGAGGCTTGCGGCGGGATGTATGCCTGCAATGCGGCGCAGAACGGAACGGAGTGCATCGGCGATCCGCGAACGCAGTATTACGCGGACGTGGACGGAGATGGCGAGGGCATGAAGGGCGGCACGCCGGTCGCAGAGTTGTGTGAGGGAGAGACGCCGCCGTCGAACTCAGTGGCGAACGTGCGGGACTGCGATGACAACGACAGCGCCGCGAATACCCTGGCAACGGAGGTTTGCGACGGCCTCGATAACGACTGTGATGACGAGGTCGATGAGCTGATGTCCTGTGGCCAGTTGAGGGCGCTCACCGATGAGCCAGCGCTGGCTGGACGCCAGTGGAGGGCGGTGGCTGTGGGGCCCACTGGCTATCCTGTGTGGGTGGCGGGAATGGATGGCGCGCTCGCGGTGAAGGTGGATGCCGAGTCGAAGTTCGCGAGTCACGACTCGAATACAACCAGCGGGTGCCGCCCGACAAACCCTCCAGGCCTTACGCCTGACTGGCACGCGGCATGGGTCAACCCTGGCAACGGGTTTGCCACCCTGGCAGGCGAGGACGGCTGGCTCGCCGAGCACAATGGTGGCTCCTGCGGCGGTATCCAGCCGATCAATTTGTCTGGTAACGATGACTACTTCTCGGGTGTCGTCGGGGTGGGAAATCCGCCACAGATATTCGCGGTCTCCACCCTGGGGCATCTGTACGAGTGGACAGCCAATCCCCTGCGCCATGAATCGGCTGGACGATACTGGGGGCTTCATGCGCTCGGTCAGGACACGCTGTATGCGGTGGGCTCGACGGGCAAGTCGACACCGCTGACCCCGGCGGTGAATCTCTATACGCGCTCGAATTGGAGCACCCCAACGACTCAGAATCTCCTGGACCTATCGGGCTACAACGGTGGCTTGCGTGCGGTATGGGCAGCGAATCCGAACCTCATCTACGCCGTGGGGGATGGCGGCCTGGTGATGAAGGGGAGCGGCCAGGCATTAGACTGGGGGCGAGTACAGGCGCATGAGGGAGACTTGGTCGGCTACGTCAGTGTGACTGGGGCGCCCGGTTCGAACAATGCCTACATCGTTGGCAATGACGCCACAGGAGGACGGCTTCATCGGCTCACTCCGCATGGCTGGGCAAAGGCTCCGGTTTTCACGCCGGGCGCTCCGAATGTGCAACTTCGAGATATCGCCATGACCTCGGCGGGAGACTTCTGGATCGTCGGCGACGACGGCCACGTCTACCACTTCCCGGAGCCGTAGCCCTCAGCCCCCGTCCCGCCCTCCAGGTCCGGAGGGCGGGGCTCGGTCCTCACGGACCAAGTCCCGCAGGGCCACGATTTTCTCCAGCAGCGGGCCGCCATGTTTCAGCCGGGCAATCCGCTGTGACGGATAGATGCCCCGGTGCCCGGTGAGCAGGTACGCCACCGTGGCGACAATCGCCACGTGGGGCAGCACATTTGCCCCCACCAGCTCCACGGCCATGATGGACAGCGCCAGCGGCGTGTTCGCCGCCGCCGCGAACAGGGCCGCCATGCCCACCGCCGCGCCCAGGTCCAGCGGCAGGTCCAGCAGCCGCGCCAGCACGTTGCCCAGGGACGCGCCGATGAAGAACAGCGGCGTCACCTCTCCGCCCAGGAAGCCCGCGGCCAGCGTCACCGCGGTGAACGCGAGCTTCCATGCGAACGCCGACACGGGCAGCGCCGGGTCCTCGAAGGCCCGCAGGATGCCGGGCACCCCCAGCCCCAGGTAGTCGTCCGTTCCGGCCAGCAGCCACAGCACCAGCACCGCCACGCCGCCCAGCGCCATCCGCACCGGGAGCACCGGGACGCGCTGCTCCAGCAGCTTCTTCAGCCGGTGCATCAGCTCCATGAACACCACCGCCACCACGGCCACCGCCACCGCGAACACCAGCCACTTCCCCAGGACGCCCGCGGTCAGCGGCAGCGGCGCTGGCGCGGGGTACGGCGTGTGGTGGATGCCCAGGCCTCGCGTCACCAGGTCGCCCACCACCGAGGCCACCAGCGCGGGCAGCAGCGCCTCGTAGCCCATGCGCCCGACGACGACGACCTCCAGCCCGAACACCGCGCCCGCCACCGGCGTGCCGAACACCGAGCCGAATCCCCCCGCGATGCCCGCCGCCAGCAGCTCGCGACGCGTGTCCGGCCCCACCCGGAGGCGCCGCGCCACCAGGTCCGCGAGGCTGCCGCCCATCTGCACCGCCGTGCCCTCGCGGCCCGCGCTGCCGCCGAACAGGTGCGTCAGCACCGTCCCCACCAGCACCATGGGCGCCATGCGCACCGGCACCTGCGCGTCGCTCGCGTGCACCGTGTCCAGCACCAGGTTGTTGCCCCCGCGAATGGGCCCGCCCCACTTCCCGTACACCGCGCCCAGCGCCAGCCCCGCCACCGGCAACGCGTACACGAGCCACCGGTGCCCTTCGCGCAAGTGTGTGGCCTCCTCCAGCAGGTACAGGAACACCGCGGACGCCACACCGCACACGATGCCCACCAGTCCCCCCAGGAGCAGCCACTGCATCAGCGCTCTCGTGCCACGGGAAAGATTCACGTGAAACACTCCGGGCCTGGGTGAAACATGATGAAACACCGCGTCAAAGACTCACCACGCATCATTCTTACGACACTGCTTCAAAGAGGGGGGAGGTCATTGCAACACCAGTCTTTCTGACTTAGTGCGTTATTCTTGTTTCGGGGTGATTTGCCAATCGACGCCATGTAGCCTGCGCTCCCCCAACAACCCCCCAGCGGGAATCCAAAGGAGCGGGGCATGTCTTTCCGTCACAGCGGGATGTCCGTCGTTGCCATGTGCGCGGCCTTCACGGTCGGTGGTAGCGCGATGGCGAGCACCCTCAACCAGAACACGTCGTGGACCATCGACCAGCCGTCGACGTCGACGAAGTATCGCGTGGTGGCTTACGGCGACTCCATCTACGCCGGCTACAACGGTACCGTCTTCTTCTGGAACGTGGCCCGCCGCGCGGCGCCGGTGGTGCAGGGCGAGGACCTGGCGCGGAAGTGGAACGCGGACGTGGAGGTCATCCGCCGCACCAAGTCCGGCGCGAAGGCGGACGACATCTACAACAACAAGATTGTCTCCGAGCGCTCGTACATGCAGGCGGCCAACACCCGCGTCGTCATGTTCGAGATGTGTGGCAACGACTACCTCCAGGCGCGCAGCGCCTTCTCGGACCAGACGGGCACCTGTAACTACAGCGTCCTGGAGAACGCCCTGGCGACCTGCACCACGTACATGGAGCGGGCGATGCAGGCCATCAACCAGTACGCGCCCGCCACCGCGACGAAGATCATCTCCAACATCTACTACCCGGGCTTCGATGCGGACAACGCGAACACCCGGTGCACGGACTCCGCCACGGGCCGTGTCGTGAACAAGCGGGACCGCTTCCTGCCGCTGCTGGCGCGCAGCAACTGGCGCGCGTGCAACCTGGCGGCGCGCTACGGCTTCAAGTGCGCGGACTCGTTCGCGGAGTACATGGCCGCGGATTATGACTCCAACGGCGATGGCCAGGTGGACTCCGCCGCCATCCGCTACATCCCGGGTGAGTCCGAGGCGGCGTACGTCCAGCGCATCTCCGTCACGCTGCGCTCCACGCTGCGCGACGCCAACACGCACTTCGTCAACGCGAGCACCAGCTACGACTACATCCAGTCGGACAACGTCCACCCGACCTACACCGGTGGCACCATGTCCAGCTCTGGCAGCGGCCCGCTCCCCTACACCGGCGAGAACCCGAACTGGAACCGGACTGGCCACGACCGCATGGGCTGGGAGAGCGCGAAGTTCAACCCCGCTCAGCCGTAGCGATGTCCGAGTCCGCGCCACGGGCGTGAGCGCGGTGCCTGGGCCTCCGGTTGCCTTCGGGAACCGGGGGCCCTGTCGTTTCCAGCGCCTGGCGCGCACGTCACATCATGAAGCGCGCGCCGATCAACGCGAGGATGCCCACGTAGTAGACGAGCCGGCACAGCCACTCCGCCGCACGCCTCACGCCGCGCGCCCAGGCTGGCAGAAGCCACGCAGCCAGGAGCGACGCGCCCTCCGCGACGACGCGCCAGAAGCAGGCGAAGAGCAGCAGGAGCAATGAGACTGGCGCGTAGTACCGGCCGAACGAGCGCAGGTAGGCGTCCAGTCCGTACATCTTGTACTCACCCAGCGCGCTCCCAAACGAGATGACCTGGTTCGAGTAGAAGAGGATGGCCGTGGGCACGAGCGGGAAGAACACGAACTTCCCCAGCAGGTGGTACCAGCGCCGGCGCCACAGGGCATGGCGCGCCTGGGCGTAGCGAACCAGCGTATGGGCTTGCGCGGCGCCTGGTGCTCCATGCTGGCCCAGCGCATTCAGCAGGGGCACCGCGTCCTCCACCTCCAGCGCGTGGCTGAAAGCGCGGCCGGACCGCATCCGCAGCGCCAGGCCAGGGCCCGGGAGCGGCAGCCGCCAGGGGCGCACCGCGGCCACGGCCTCGAAGGGAATCTCCATCCGGGCGCCGCCGCGCAGGGTCAGGGTCCACTGGTGGGTGTCCACGTCCACGGTGGCCCGGCGGCTGCGGCGGAGCGCGGAGATGAACGCGAGCGGTAGAACGACTCGCAGCCCCAGCCCGATGGCGATGGGCACGGGCTGCTGCATGCTTTGTGTCCCTTCGAAGATGTCCGTCCAGAGCTGCGCGGCGAAGTGGAGCAGGGCTCCCAGCACGGCGAGCTGCGTCACCACCGCGAGCCCTCGCAGCCCGGGTGTCCAGGCGTACACGACGAAGCGAGCGGGCTCGGGCGTGGTGGCGGTCGGTGGCGTGCCGCCGGGGGCATCGGTGACGAGCAGGGATGAAGAGCTCATGAGGGTGAGCGGAAGGCGCTGTGTTTGCCTCGGGGGGAGTGGCTCCGTAGCATACGCAGCCCGGAGGTCTTCGCGCGAACATGAGGCCGCAGTCCCCTGAACCGGAACGTCGCGTTGACAGCGATGGTGTCACGCACGTCATGCCCGCTCGCACGGGCAAAGGCCTGGGTGTGTGGCTCGTGGGTGGCGCGTGTGTCTTCACGCTTGCGTGCATTGGCTTGAGTGTCTGGTGGGGCTCGACCGGCATCGAGGTGGAAGCGCCGCCGCCGCTGGCGGAGGCACCGTTGCCGAATCCGCCTCCGACGCCCGTGGCGCGTGCCCGCGCGCCTCGGCCGCCTCCCGTCGTGGCCCCAGCACCACAGCCTGTCGCCGAGCCCGTGCCCGAGCTGGCCACCGACACCGAGGTCCAGGAGCCCGACATGGAATCCCAGGCGACGGGCATCCAGCTCTTCCAGCCTGGGACGAAGCCCATCAAGCGAGGCCTCGTCGTCCCCGACGACTTCGAGCTGCCGCCTGGGTACGTGCGCCATTTTCAGTACACGGACTCGGGCGAGCTCGTGGCGGCCGTGCTGATGTTCCATCCCGACCACCAGCCCACGGATGCGAATGGGCAGCCGGTTCCCATGCCTCCTGACAGGCTGGTGCCCGAGGAGCTGGCTCCGCCGGGAATGCCCATCCAGCGGCTGGAGCTGCCCGAGGGCGCGGAGCGCGCGGCGTCCTCGCAATGATTGAGGTGCCGGTGCAGGGGGACCGCGGCTGGCACCTGGGAACGGCGCTGCTGGGGGTCGTGGGAACCACGGTCCTGTTCGCGCTGTTCGCCCGGCTGGAGGCGCGCTGGGTAGCGCTCGGCTGGGTGGCGATGGTGCCCTGGCTCGCGGCTCTGGACCGGGCCCGCTCCGCGCGCGAGGCCCTGGGGCTGGGCGCGCTGCTCAGCGTGACGTTCACCGCGGCTGTCTTTCATTGGTTTCCGGGCGCGCTCCAGGCGTACTCGCAGGCGCCCACGGTGGTCGGTTGGGCGCTGTTCCTGCTGGTAGCGCCGGTGCTCCAGCTCCAGTTCCCCGCCGCCGCGCTGGCCCGGTACGCCGCGCGGCGCGTGGCGCGGGACGGGCAGGGGTGGCTGCCGCCGCTGGTGGGGACGCTTGCGTACGTGGGCGTGGAGGGAATCACGCCGAAGCTCTTCGCGGACACGCTGGGGCATGGGCTCTATGCATCCGAATCGATGCGGCAGGGCGCGGACGTGGCGGGCGCCCCGGGCCTCACGCTGGTGTTGCTGCTGGGCAATGAGCTTGTGCTCGCCGCGGTGAGTGCTTGGAGGCGCCGTGGGGCACGGCACGCGCGGGAGCACGTGTGTGCGCTGGGGATGCTGGTTTTCGCGTTGTCGTCGTATGGCTCCGCGCGGCATGCACAGGCGCGCGCGGCGATACGGGCCGACGGTGGGCTGGTGGTGGGCGCGGTGCAGGCGAACATCACCCGCTACGAGAAGTTGAAGGCGGAGATGGGGGCTTACGAGGTCGTGCGGATGGTGCTCGACACGCATTACGCGATGTCGGACGCGCTGCTGCGTGACGGGCGGCTGGACCTGTTGGTGTGGCCGGAGACGGTGTACCCCACGCCCTTTGGGACCCCCCGCAGCGAGACGGGCGCGAAGCTGGACGCGGAGATCGCCGGTTATGTCTCCGAGCGCGGCGTGCCGCTCGTGTTCGGTACCTATGACCTGGAGGGCGAGCGCGAATTCAACGCGGCCGTGTTCCTGGGCCCGTCGTCACCTGGGGGCCCGCTCGAACGCGCCGCGTACCGCAAGACGATGCTCTTCCCGCTGACGGAGTGGGTGCCGGACCTCATCGATACACCCACGCTTCGCGAGTGGCTGCCGTGGACGGGCCGCTGGAAGCGAGGGCCCGGCCCCCAGGCCGTGAGCCTCAAGCTGCGCGACGGGCGGCAGCTCCGGGTGGCGCCGCTCATCTGCTACGAGACCATCTTCCCCGAATACGTCGCACAGGGCGTGCGGCAGGGCGCGGAGCTGCTGCTCACGCTGTCCAATGACTCCTGGTTCTCCGGCACCCCCGCGCCCCGGTTGCACCTGATGCACGCGGCCTTCCGCAGCATCGAGACGCGGCGGCCCCAGGTCCGGGTGACGAACTCGGGCGTGTCCGCGCTCATCGACACGACGGGCGCGGTGGTGACGGAAGTGGACGACAACCAGCGTGCCGGTGTCACCCTGCGCGTGCCAGAGACGGTCCCGATGCCGACGCTCGCCCTGGCATGGGGCGACTGGCTGAGCCCCCTGGCGCTGGTGTCCGCCGTGGGGCTGCTCGGGGGGACGGCGCTGCGGCGGTGAGGGGCAGGGCGCTGAAGCACGGCGGAGGCCGCCCTCGGCGGCGGCCTTCCGCTGAACGTGGGTCAGGCCGCGACGTCCTGGCGCACGCTCGTGAGGCCCACGATGGGGCCCAGCCGCTCCAGCAGGAGCGCCTTCCGGGTCTCGATGAACCGCTCGTAGTTCTCGAGCTTCCACAGCTCGGGGTCCGCCGGGATGAGGTGGAGCGCGAAGTACGCCGCGGGCTTGTCCCTCAACCAGAGCACGGGCGCGATGTCGCTCTTGCCGCCCGCGCCGTTCTCCTCGGCGGTGAGGAGCATGCAGTTGGCGAGCTGGTTCCGCTCCGCCTCGCGATAGCGCATCAAGTCCCGTCGGCCCGTGCGGGGATTCTCCACCTTGGCCCGCTTGAGGAGGCTCTGCGGGAAGATGTGGTCCACCTGCGGCAGGTTGTTCTCGTACGCCGGCGTGTAGTTGAAGCCGCGGTACCAGAGGTTGAAGAGCAGGTGGATGCTGTCGGAGCCGTAGCCCATGGTCCACAGCCGCTCGGGCGCAATCTCCGGGCTGCGGTTCTTCTCGCGCATCACGCCGAACAGCGCGTCGGTGTTGAAGTCCCGCGACCGGTCGATTTCCGCCACCAGCGCGTCAATCATCTGGTCGGGGGTGCCGCTGAACGCGCCGCCCAGGAGGGAGCGCAGCAGGAAGGCATCGACGTTCTTCGCCGCCCGGAAGGCGTCCTTGTAGCGGAAGCGCGCGTAGATGAGCGGGATGAGGGCCAGATAGGAGGGGATGGCCTTGTCACACCGGATGAACGTCTTGCCCCGGACGAAGTCGAGCACATCGAGCATCGCGCCGGTGATGTCATCCCAGTGCTTCGCGATGTTCTCGCGCACGTCCGGCTTGCGGAACTTGTCGACCTCGTACCTCGCGCCCTGCCCGAGCAACGTCAGGCACGTCTTCAAGACGAAGTCGCGTGTGAACTTGAAGCCGTGCCGGTTGAGCTGCTCCAGCACGTCCTCCATCTGTGCATCCGCTTCGTCCCAGCTCGCGTTGAGCAGGGAGAACAGGAGGTCGGACTTGCCCAGCCGCGTGCCGCCGGAGTTGGCGCGGATGAAGATTTCGACGACATCTTCCTCGGTGTACAGGTCGGCGTTCTCCGTGCTGTCGAGCTCCTGGTAGGCGATGCCGTCGTCGGAGTGGAAGGACTTGAAGACCAGGGCGACGTGCTCGGAGACGCGGTCCTCCTCCTCGGGCGTGAGCGCGCGGCCCGCGCTCCGGATGATGTGCTGCGCGACGCTCAGGGACGTCTTCGTGCTGTAGACGAGGTCCTTGAACTTCACCCAGGGGAACGCGGAGTCCTGGGCGTGGCGGAACTCGAACCGGTACTTCACGTCATCCGGCGCGGCGAGCTGGCCGCTCAGGATGTCCAGGTACAGCTCCCGGCCCTCGTAGCTGCCCTTCAAGCCGATGAAGAGGCTCTGCAGGCGCTGCTGGCCATCCAGCACCAGGCACTTCTTCTTGTCGTCCTCGGGCACGTAGAACTTGCTGAGTTCGTGGCTGTAGGACGTCCGGTAGTTGTCGATGAAGCGCCGGCGGCGGATGGTGCTGCGCGTCTTCCACACGAGCAGCGTGCTGATGGGGTACTCGCGGAGGATGGAGTCGAAGAGCCGGCATATCTGCTCCTCGCTCCACACGAAGGGGCGCTGGATGTTGGGGAGCCAGAAGCCGCCGTCTTCCTCGGGGTTGTTGAGGAACGAGACAATCTTCCGCAACGAGTGCTTGGGTGCCTTCATCGGGCTTCACCTTCCGTCGGGCAGGAGTGGGCTTCCTGCTGGCGTACAGAAGGCTGGGCCCCCGGGACATACCACCCCGGAGGGATGGCACTCGGGGCGCGGGCGCTACAGCCGCCCGGCCTTGAGCTCCGCCACGATGTGCGCGCTGGCGCGCACGGCGAGGGCCATCATCGTCAGCGTGGGGTTCTGCGGGCCCTGTGACGGGAAGCAGGCACCGTCGTTGACGAAGAGGTTGGGCACGTCCCAGCTCTGGTTGTGGGGATTGAGCACCGACGTCTTCGGGTCCGTCCCCATCCTCGCCGTACCCACCTCGTGGATGGCCATGCCCGGCGTGGACAGCGTGCCGTTCACCTTCTCCACGGTGAAGCCCGCCGCCTCCATCATCTCCTTGCAGGCGGCCACCGCGTCCTCGGCCATCTTCAGCTCGTTGGCCGAGTGCCGGCACTCGATGTGCGCGGCCGGGATACCCCAGCGGTCCTTCACCGTGGGGCTGAGCGTCACGCGGTTCTCCGGACGTGGCACCATCTCCCCGAAGGGCACGAAGTGGCAGTTGTCGCCGAAGGTGAACACCTGCACGCCATAGCCCCTCGCGAAGTCCTTCTCCTTCGTGGTCACGTTACGGAACTGGGGAATGTACGCCCAGCTCTGCTCCGGCCGCTGCGCCTCCGGAGGCAGGTTCATCTTCGCCTCGATGCCCAGCAGGTACGTGTGGTCCATCAGGTTGCGGCCCAGCTGCCCCGACGAGTTCGCCAGCCCCTCCGGGAACGCGCTGCTGCGCGAGTGCAGCAGCAACCGCGTGGTCTCGATGGTACCCGCCGCCAGCACCACCACCCGCGCGTGGGCCTCGTACGACTTGCCCGACTTCGCGTCGAGGTAGTGCACACCCGTGGCGCGTCCCGTGGCCGCGTCGTACAGCACCTGGTCCACCACCGCGTTCGTGCGCAGCGTGAGGCGGCCCGTCTTCATCGCGGCGGGCATGGTGATGGGCGCGCCGGCCGTGCGGCGGACGATGACGCGGCGGTCGGGCCAGCGGCGCTCCACGTGCTCCTTCAGCCGCTGCTCCGCGGGCGTCATGGAGATGGCCCCCGCGAAGATGGAGTCGGGCAGCGTGTCCAGCCCGTCCGCGTTGCCGTGGATGCCCATCCACCGCTCCACCGTCTCGTAGTGCGGCGCCAGCTCCGCCAGCGTCAGCGGCCAATCCGGGCCCTGGCCGTCCAGCGAGCCCGCTTTGAAGTTGAAGTCCGACAGCCGGTAGAACTGGCGCCCGTGCGCCTTCACCGACGTGCGTCCGCCCACCTGCCGCGCGCGAATCCACGTGAAGGGCTGGTCCTCCGGCGTGGTGTAGGGATTGTCGACGTCATCGACGAAGGCGTGGGGGTGGAAGGGCCACGCGAAGGTGGTGCTCTGCACGGCCTGGCGCACCTTGCGCTGGTCGTCCGTCTCCGCCAGGTAGCCGAAGCACTGCCGCAGGCGGTGGAGCATCCACAGCATGCGGTCCGCGCCCATGCCTCGGCCCGCTTCGAGCACCAGCACGCGCAAGCCCGCTTCCGTCAGCTGCTTGGCCGTCCAGCCACCACAAGCGCCACCGCCCACCACCACCACGTCGAACGTCTTACCGGATGTACCCACAGCTTCCCTGGCGCGACAGTGCCTCCTTCGATGGCACTGTGAGTTGTCGACCCCGAGTGTAAGCTGGGCGGTACATGGCGGAGCAACGTGGGTCCCGTCTGCACGCCTGGGGTTCAAACACCCCAGCTCCGTTCGAGGAGGTTCAACGGACATGAGGTGGCGTTGGCTGCTGGGTGGCGCGCTCGCGCTGGGGCTCCTCGCCGCGCTGGCGGTGTTCGGCAGGGCGCTGCGTCATTCGGAGGCCTACTTCCACTATCCGCGTCCTCAGGCCGTACGGCCCGCGGACCTCGCAGAGGCGAAGGACGTGTCCCTGCGGGCGGAGGACGGGCTGACGCTGCGCGGGTGGTACGTGCCCTCCCGGAATCGCGCCGCCGTGGTGCTGGCGCACGGGCTGTCCCAGACGCGCGTGGACCTGCTGCCCGAGGCGCGCATCCTGCGGGACGCGGGCTATGGCGTGCTGCTCTTCGACCTGCGCGCCCACGGTGAGAGCGAGGGCGAGTTCTCCACCTGGGGCGACCTGGAGCGCAGGGACATGCGAGCCGCGCTGGCCTTCGTCCGGTCCCAGCCGGACGTGGACCCGGAGCGGGTGGGGGCGCTCGGCTTCTCGATTGGCTCCGCCGCCGTGGCCGAGGTGGCGGCGCAGGACCCCGCCGTGCGCGCGGTGGTGCTGCTCTCCCCGTTCAACACGCTGTGGCTGGCGGCCGCGTATGACTTCCGCCGCTTCGGCGTCGTGTCACAGTCCGGGGCGCTGGTGCCCTTCTGGCGGCGCGGCATCGCCCTGGAGGAGGTGCGCACCATCGACGCGGTGGAGCGCATCCGTCCCCGGCCGCTGCTCATCGTCATGGGCACGGAGGAGTCCGGACAGCCGCTGGCCGACGAGCTCTTCGCCAAGGTGCGCGAGTATGCCCAGACGTGGCGCATCCAGGGCGCGGGCCACGGCAACTTCATCGCCACCGAGCCGGAAGCGTACCCCCGCCGGCTGAGGGCCTTCCTGGACGCCGCGCTGCTCCCGACGGCGAGCGTCACCTCGGACGCGCGCTGAGCGTCACCCCGCCTGGGGCGCCTCGCCCGCCGGCTCGAGCTGTGCGAGCTGCGCCAGGAAGGCGCGGCCCCTGGCCGGGTCCGTCATGTGGATGAAGGCGGCCATGCCCTTGAGCTGCTCCAGCGACTCGCCCTCGCGGCCCGGCTTGCCCTGCTTCCGGTTGTGGATGGCGGCGCGCAGCCGGCGCACCACGTCGCGCGGGACACGGGCGGCTGGCGCGTCCTTGCCCGCCGCGTTCACCACCAGCCCCGTCACCCGCTGGCGGGTGCCCTTGCGCGCCACGCGCGTCTTGTCCGGATGCACGCGGAAGCCTTCCGCCTCCACCACTTCCCGCACGCGCGACAGGAGCACGGCCACCGGGGGGCGCTGCGTCCGCCGTGCCTTGGGCTGCTTCGCCTTCGTCCAGGAGAAGGTCAGGTCGTCCGCGTAGCGCGTGTACGTGAAGCCCAGCCGCTTCGCGAGCGCCGACAGCCGCTTGTCCAGCCGCAGGCACAGGGCGTTGGTGATGCCCGGGGAGGTGGGCGCGCCCTGGGGCAGCGCTCGCGGGCCCCTGGCCACGTGCAGCAGCTTGCCTCGGAACTGCACCGCCTCGCGCGGCGCCTCGGTGGCCAGCAGCGACAGGAGCGTGGCCGGACCCTCCGGCAGGCCGCCCTTGCGCAACAGGCCCTTCACCCGCCGCCACGTGACGGAGGGGAAGAAGTCCTCGAGGTCCACCTTCACCACCACGTCCGCGCCCTGGTGGGCCAGCGCGTTGGTGAGGATGGAGCGCCCCGCGACGAAGCCGTGCGCCGCGCCGTGCACCGGCAGCCGCTCCACGACGTTGGACAGCACCCAGCGCTGGGCTTCCTTCAGCTCCGGCTTGGGCGACGTAATCGTGCGCTTGCCGCCGTCCCGCTTCGGAATCGTCCAGCTCACGTAGTGCGTGGCCGTGTCCACCTCGCGGTGGAACGCGAACCAGCGCAGCCTGGATACGCTCAGCCCCAGCGCCTTCGCCAGCGCGTCCGCCGAGTCCAGCTCCGCCAGGCCGTTGGCCTTCGCGCGCTCCTCCCGGTGGGGCACGTCGAACGCGTCCGCGGGGTGGTCCTCCTCCCAGTGCACGCCCGTGCCCAGGTGGCCCACGTGCGTGGCCTTCCACGCCTCGTAGGCCTGACGCTTCAGCGCGCGGCGCTCGGCGGCCTCGGCCTTCTTCTTCTCCTTCCAGGCCTTCTTCTCCTTCTCGGAGGCGCTGGAGAAGTCGAGGTCCTCCACCGCGAGGCCCTTGGCGACGAGCTGTGCCTGCACCCAGTCGTCGGCGCCGCCAGCTTCGTCGACGGCCTTCGCGCGGACGAGCAGCGCCTCGTGCGCGAGGCGGCGCGCTTCACGCTTCGCGGCCGCGTCGGGCGCCGGGGCGGTGGGTTCGGGCGTGGGCACGGCCTGCGGCGAAGCTGCGGGGACGAAGGAGTCCAGCCTGGCGGTCATGTCTGCACCTTGGACGCGCGCGGCGGCGGGAGACGGGACATGTCGCGAGCAGTCGAGGGAGGCCGGGAAGGCACCACCATCTCACCTGGGGCACGGTAGCCTCACCGGCTCTCCCCTCCTAGGCACTGCTGCCGGGGTGGGTAAACGGCGGTCGCGTCGTTGGCTCCGCTACCCACCCTGGCAGCAGTGCCTAGGAGGGAGAGAGCCAAGAACAGGCTACCTTGCGGAGAGTGTCCTGCATTCCAACCAGAGCGGCGCAACGCCGCTCCCGCGCTCGAGGCGCTCAGGCTGATGCACTCCAGACCTCTCTCGGCTGCTCGCGCGTGAAGCGCACGTCATCGTCTCTTCGTCGCACCTGTCCTGCCGGCCGCTCGCGGCGGCCGAGCCGTGATTGATGGGTTTACACCAAGGCCGAGGCTGCGTCGATGTAGCCTTCAGCCGCCAATTTCTCCAGGCGCGCGAAATACGCCCCGCGCGCTTCCGCGTCCGAGTCGAACCACAGGCGCTGGTGACGCGGCGAGCCCGTGCGCGGGCCCCACTCCACCGAGACCACCTGACCGTCCAGGGAAACCCGGTACACCGTCTCCTGGCCGCTCTCCGCGTCCCGGCGCACGTAGGCGCGCGTCTCTGCGCGGATGAGCTTGCGGCCCTCGGGCGTCTGCCGCAGCGCCTCTTCCTCGGCGCGGCGGCGCGCATAGGCCAGTCGCAGCGCCAGCAGGTGCTCGCAGGGGCCCTCGCGCAGGCCGGAGCGCCGGTGGTGCGGACAGCCGCAGCTGGCGTCCTTCACGCGGCCTTCCAGGTCCAGCGTGAAGCTGGGGAAGAAGCTTCGCAGCGCCTCGCGGTCCACCACCTCGCCGTGGATGCGGATGCCCTCGCCCACCACGTCGTGCACCTTCGTCAGCTTCACCTCGCCCGCGCCCGGAGCGCCGTCGCCGCCGAGCAGGCGGTGCGCGCGTGCCTCCAGCTCGCTGCCATAGCGGATGACGGCGGCGTCCACCGGCGTGGGCATCAGCTCGCGAGGGCGGTACTGGCCGCGCGCCACGTCGAAGAGGATGCGCCCGCGCAGGCACTCCAGCTGGAGCGCCGCGCGGACGGACTCCTTGGGCGCACCCGCGCTGGCGGCGAGCGTGTCGAAGGCCAGCGGCCCTTCCGCGCGCAGCCGGTCGCGGAGCGTGTCCGCCAGTCCGTCCGGCACCGCGCGGGGCATCAGCACATCGAAGGCCGCCGCGGAGGACCAGCCGCTCTCCGTCCAGCCCGTGAGGCCCAGCGTCAGCGTGGCCGCGCCCATGTCGATGACCCAGAACACCGGCAGGCCCGGGCCCATGAGCTGCACCCGCACCGACTTCGCGTGGGGCAGGAGGCGCGCGAGCGCGGCCAGGCGCTGGCGGCCGAAGGTGCGCACCACCGCGGGCGCGGTGCCGTTGTACGTGCCGCCGTGGCACTCCAGCACCAGCTCCCACGGCTCCAGCACCAGCCGGGGCGGGGCGCCGGGCACCAGCTCGAAGCGCAGCGCGCGCGGGGCCTTCTTCGCCTTGCGCGAACGGAGAGCGAAGAGGAGGTTGTAGAGGTCGATGGGCGCCAGCTCGCAGGTGCTCGCGGGCAGCGTGGCGGCGGACTGCACCTGGAGGAAGCCGCGCAGCCAGGCGTGGGGCACCTCCACGTTGCGCGGCGCCCGCGCCGGCTGCGTGGCTGGCGTGGACGGCGCGACGTGGGCCTCCAGGGAGATGGGCACGTAGGTGCGCAGCCGGTCCACCCGGCCGGGCAGCTCCGGCGGCACGTCCAGGAAGGTGGAGCCGTGCGCGGCCTCGCGGCCCTCGAAGAGGCGGTTGTCGAAGGACAGGCGGGCGTAGGCGCTCTCGTCGCGGGAGAACACCTCCAGGGACACGCTGTCCGGATCCACCGTGAGCACGGGGTCCAGCACGGCGTCCTGCTGCTTCTCGCCGTCCAGCGCGTTGTCGAGGAACGCCTTCTGCGCCTCCCAGATGAGCGCGCTGGCCCGCTTGCCCTGCTTCATCAGGTAGGCGAGGTACGCGGTGCGGTCCTTGCCCCGGTAGCGCAAGTCACTGGCGAGGATGCCGAAGGTGGCGGCCAGCGCGTCGCGGAAGAGGGCGGCGTCGGTGACGCGGCCGCTCACGCCCACGGTGCCACGCGAGCCCTCCAGGGCCAGCCGCACGCGGGAGCCATCCGCGCCGGAGTCGACGTCGCTGGTGGTGGTGTAGCGCAGCTCGACGGGGTGCCGGGTGGCGGTCGTCACGACGGGTTACCTTCCTTCCGGGCGCGCTCGGCGGCGCGGCGTGCGCGTTTGTGGGCGCGCCAGGCGGCCTTGCGCAGCTCCACGGTTTGGGACTTGTCGAAGGCGGCCTCGTGCAGCAGCTTCGCCGCGTCGTCTCCGCCCAGCCGGCCCAGCGCGGCCCACGCGTCCTGCCGCGTCTCCGGCTTCGCGTCGGTGGCCAGGGGCTTCAGGGGCTCCAGCGCGCGGGCGCCCAGCAGCGCGGGCACCGACAGGCGGCGGCCCTCGGAGGTGGCCAGCACCTCGCGCGAGGGCTTGCCGCCCATGGGCCCGAAGGCCACCGCGTCGAAGGGCTTCACCTCCAGCGCCCACGTGGCGGTGCGCTCGGGGACGAGCTTCGCCAGCGCGTCCGCCGCCGCCGCCCGCACCCGCGCGTCCGGGTCCACCAGCACCGCGCGCAGCGTCTCGGCCGCGGCGGCGCGCTCCTTCTCGTGCGTCAGCACGGGGGCTGGAGCCTGGCCGGTGAGCGTCAGCGTGCCTCCCGGCGTCGCCAACCGCGCCAGGGCGCGCGCCGCCTCCTGGCGCACGGGGGCCGGGGCCGCGTGCTCACCGCCCTGGAGGATGGTGCGCGCGGAGTCCGTCATGCCGGCGGTGCCCAGCCGGGAGCCTGCCCACAGCAGGCGCTCCCAGGCGGTGGCCAGCGGGGCGCGTTTTGGCGGCGGCGCCGAGCTCCAGTCGGCGGCCGTGCGGCGCTCGGCCGTCACCAGGGCGCGGGACAGCGCGGCCAGGTCCGCCGTGCCGGGCTCGCGAGCCTCCCCCGTCCAGGTGCCCACCAGCAGCGCGGCCTCCTCGCGGGCCTCCGGCTTGTCGTGGCCCAGCAGCGCCACCACCTCGGGCACGGGCAGGGCGCCCCGCCGCGCGAGCCCGCGCCGCAGGCGCAGCCGCAGCGTCACGTTGTCCAGCGTGGCCAGCCGAGGCACCAGCAGCGCCGGGTCTCCTTCGTTGGCGAGGTAGGTGGCGGCGGGCGCGGAGATGTCCGGATTCCGGCTGGCCACCGCGAGGAACTCCACGCGCGTCCGCTCGGTGGGGAACAGCACGTCGAGCGCCTTGCGCGCCTCCTGGCGCAGCTCCTGCTGCGGCACGTCCAGCGCGGCGGCGAGCGCGGACTCCGCCGCGGTATCCTTCAGCTTGCCCAGCTCCTGGGCCGCGGTCAGCCGCACCGGCAGCGCCGTGCCCGTGTCGCCGAGCAGCGCCTCCACCTTCACGCGGGCGCGCTCACCGCCGATGGCGCACAGGCCCTTCACGCCGGCCTGTTGCAGCTCCAGCGTGGTGCCCTCCACCGCGGCGGCCTCCACCTTGTCCTCGACGCGGCGGCGCTCCTCGCCCTCCGGCAGCTTCGAGGCGAGCCGGCCCAGGCCCTCGATCGCGGCCGACACCATGCTTGGCTCGACGGGGGCCTCCGCCGTGCCGCCCGCGGCCACCGTCTCGAGCTCGCTCAGGGCGCGTGCGTCACCCAGCGTGCCCAGGGCCCGCAGGGCGCGCTCGCGCTGGCCGTCCTCACCCGCGCGGGCGTACAGCATCAACGGTCGCAGCGCGCTGGCGCCGCCCTTGAAGGCGACACCCTCGGCGGCGGGCAGCATCAGCTCGCGCGAGCCGCCGCGCAGCACCGCCTCCAGCGGCTCCACCGGCGCGCCATGCTCGGTGACGCGCTTCGCGTAGCGCTCCACCGCCTCCGCGCCCACCGACACGAACCGGTCGGAGAAGAGGCCCGCCAGCAGCTCGGACTGACCGGCCTCGGCGCCGTGCTCCAGCTCGCGCAGCGCGGTCAGCCGCACGGAGACGTCCTGGCTCTTCACTACCTGCCGCAGGAAGGACACGGCCAGGGCCGCGTCGCGCTTCTTCACGTCCGTGCCGGCCACGCTCATGGCGGCGGCGACGCACGCGTTGCGGACCACGCCCTCCTCGTCCGTCAGGCACTGGCGGGCCAGCACCTCCAGCGCCTCGGCGCGGCGGGTGGCGCCCAGGGCTCCCACCAGGCGCTTCCGCTCATGGAAATCCCTGGCCGTGGGCAGCCGGGCCGCCAGCGCGCTCACCGCGGCGGGCGTGGCCAGCCGGGCCAGGGCCTCCGTGGCTCGCTTCGCGGCCGTCGTGTTCTCCGAGCGCAGGAAGCTGGCGAGCACCTCCACCGCGCGGTCATCACCCCGCCACGCGAGCAGCTCCGACGCGCGCAGGCGCAAGTCTTCGTGCTCGCTGGCCATGGCGCGGCCCAGCGCCTCGGTGACGCGCGAGTCGTTGGCGCCGGCCAGCCGCTCAATCACGCCCACGCGCAGGTCGGCGTGCTCGCTGCCGAGCGCGGCCAGCAGTGGCTCCAGGCTCCCGGGCGGGCTGAGCTTCTCCAGCAGCTCGAAGGCGTAGCGCCGCACGTCCGTCAGCGGCGAGTTCAGCGCGGCGCTGATGCGCGGCTTGGCGGCGTCACCCCGCGTGGCCAGCTCGTCCAGAGCGGCGCGCGCCACGTCCGGCGCCAGCGAGGCCAGGGCCAGCGCCAGCGGCTCGTCGCTGCCGGCGGGGAAGAGCTCCTTCAGCCCGGTGAACGCGGCCTTGCGCACCAGCTGGTGCGGGTCCTCCAGCGCGCGCAGCAGGGCGGCCACCGCGGCGGGCGTGCCGGCGAAGCCTTCCTGCGTGAGCTTCACCACGCGGTCCACCGCGTCGCGGCGCACGCGGTGGCCCTCGTCATCGCCCGACGACACCTGCCGCAGCAGGCCGACGTAGGCGCCGAAGGCCAGCCGGCGCAGGTGCTGCCGCTCGGCCTGGCTGGTGGCCTCGGGCGAGGCGGCGGGGGCATCCGGCTTCACCGCGGAGAAGATGCGCCGCAGCCAGCTCTTCGCGGGCGTGGCCTGCACGGGCGAGCTGGCGGGCGCCGTCTCTGGCTTCCAGGGCGCGTCCAGCGTGCTGGGCCGCGCCACCTTCTTCGCGTGGCGGAAGTACTCCAGCGGCTTGTCACGCAGCAGCAGCACCTGGGCCGCCGCGTAGCGCTGCTCGGGCTGGAGGCTGGACAGGGCCTCCGCGAGGCCGACGACGTACTTCGCGCGTTCCTCCTCAGCGGGCCAGTCCTTCATGTCCGCCACCTTCTCGGGGCGGGGCGGCAGCAGGGCCTCCACCAGCTGGGCGCGCGACGCGTCCGGTTCCGTGCGCAGCTCCAGCGCGCGGGCGGCGGCGTAGCGGACCTCCGGCCTGCCGCTGGAGAGGGCGCTGGTGAGCAGGTCGGGCGGCTCACCCCGGCGGCTGGCGCGCGAATCCCGAGCGAGGACGATGGCGAACACCATCTCCTGCACCTCGCGCGCGCGGTCCTCCAGGCCGTGCAGCAGGCCGCCGTCGCCCTCGGGCCCCAGGGCCGCGAAGGAGAGGATGGCGCCCAGCCGGATGGGGAGGTGGTCGTGGCGCAGGTTGCCGGTGAGCACCGGCAGGGCGCGCGCGTCACCCAGGCGGGACAGGCCATCCGCGGCCCAGGAGCGCACCGCCACGTTGGCGTGGCCCAGCGCGTCCAGCAGGAAGCCCTCGTCGCCCCGGCGGGCGGCGGTGGCGAGCCCGCGGGCGCCCTGTTCCTGAAGGTCGCCCAGCTCGTGCGGCAGCAGCACGGTGGCGAAGAAGGTCAACAGGCGCCGCGAGCCCAGCGAGGCCAGGGCCCGCGCGGCGCGGATGCGCAGCGGCACCAGGAAGGCCGGAGGGTAGAGCCGCTCCAGGTCCTTGTCGGTGATGAACGCGCGCAGCGGCTCGATGATGTCCTCGGCGCCGCGCGAGGCCAGCAGCTCCGCGGCGCGCACACGCACCGGCAGCGGCGCCGCGGCGAGCCCGGCCAGCAGAGGTCCATTCTCGCTGGGCAGCAGCTTGTCCAGCGCCTCCAGCGCAGCCACGGCGACGGGGACCTCCTCGTCCTGGACGCGCTTGAGCAGCGGCGAGCGCAGGGGCTCGATGGGGGCGTGGACGGCGCCCTTCGCGGCGTGCTCTCGCAGCAGCGCGTGCGGGGTGGCCAGCGCCGCCAGGTGGGCCTCCGTGTGCTCCTTGCCCACGTGCTTCACCCACGCGTCATACGCGGCGGTGGCCACGCTGGCGTCGCGGTCCTCCACGGCCTTCTTCAGCCGCTCCAGCGCCCAGCCCTCGGCGGCGCGCTGCGCCAGCACCTCCACCGCGCGGTGGCGCAGGTCGGGGAAGCGGCCCGCCAGCGCGCGGTCCAGGGCCTTCTCCGGCGCCTTCTCGTTCCAGGCCCACAGCGTGCGGAAGGCCTCGCCGCGCACCTTGCCGGACTCGTCCTCCAGGGCGTCGCCCAGCAGCGGCTCCGCGCCCGGCGTCGCCGCGCCCAGCTTCACCAGCCGGTCCAGGCCGCGCACGCGCACGTCCTCGTGGCCCGAGCGAAGGGCGGCCTCCGCGGACGCCAGCGGCGTCTCCGCGTCCAGCGCCACCACCGCGTCCAGCGCGGCGGCGCGCACGTCCGCGTTCTCGTCGTCCAGCATCCACACCAGCCGCTCGCGGGCGCGCGCGTCCTGGAGGGCCTGGAGGGAGGAGGCGGCCACCCGGCGGATGGCGGCGTCCGGCTCGCGGGAGAGCTGGAGCAGGGCGCCCAGCGCCCGCGCGTCGCCGAGCTGCGCCAGCCCGCGCGCGCCGCGCACGGCCGTGTCCGGCGTGCGGCAGGCCATGGCGGCGAGCAGCGGCTCCACGTCGCTCTCGGTGATGGCCGCGCCCGCCGTGCCCTGGCCAGGCATGGCGTTGCGCGCGGCCTGGAGCTCCTCGTCTGTGATGGGCGCGTTGTTCGTTCCACCCTGCGCGCGGCGCGCGAGCTGGGCCAGCCAGCGGACCACTTCCTTCACGCCCCGGGCGAAGTCCTCGTCACGCGACTCCAGCGCCTGGGCCAGGGCCCGCCGCTCCATCACCCGCACGGTGAAGGCCGCGCGGCGCACGCCCGGGTCCGCGTCGTCCAGGGCGCGGGCCACCAGCGGCTGGAGCTGGGGGTGGCCCAGCATCCCCTTCGCCGCGGCGCGGATGAGCACCTCCACCTTGAGCAGCGAGGGTCCGCGCTCGAAGGCGGTGCGCAGCGGCTCCGCGCCGTCGCCCGGGAGGACCTGGGCGAGCGCGTCCAGCGCCGCCAGGCCCACCGCGTCCTGCGAGTCCGCGAGCTGCCCGGCGATGAGGCCCGGCACCAGGGGCGACGTGCCACCCAGCTTCGCGAGCTTCTCCAGGCCCAGCACGCGGATGTCCGCGTGCTTCGACTCCAGCGCCGCGCGCGGGGCGGCCAGAGGCGACTCGGGCTCCAGCGTGGTGAGCGCCTCCAGCGCGTCCTTGCGCACGACGGGGTAGGCGTCGTTCAGGCACTCGCGCAGCTTGGGGCGCGCGGCGGTGCGGCCATGTTGCGCCAGCTCACGCACGGCGAGCCGCCGCACCTCCGGGTCCTTGTCCGTGGAGAGCACCTGGAAGAGGAAGTCCAGCGCCTCCGTCTCCTCCAGCGCGGCGGCCTCGCGCACCGCGGCCTCGCGGCGCGGACGGCCCGCCTTGAGGGACTCCGTCAGCAGGTCGATGCCGTGCTGGGACGTGTCGTGGTCGCCCGCGGGCGCGCCATCCGGGGAGAGGCCGAAGCGGTGCGTGCGGCGGTCATCCCCGCCCGTGAAGACCGACCCCAGGGACGTCTTCGCCAGCCGCGGGTTGGCGGGCGGGGCGAAGGCGAGCGCCTGCACCGGCTTGCCACCCGCGTCGAGCGTGCGTGGCTTGCGGCGAACATCCAGACGCCAGACCTTGACCTGTCCGTCGCTGCCGGCGGACCACACGCGGTCGCCGGGCTCTTCCTCTCCCGGCTTCGCGGTGGGCGTGGGCGGGAAGAGGAGGGCGAGCACCGGGCCGGCATGGCCGGTGTCCTTGTCGCCGCGGACCTCGAACTCCACCGCGCCCACGAGGTACCAGATGCGCAGCTTGCCGTCGTCACCGGCGGACACCAGCCGTCCGTCGCGCGGGGTGAAGGCGAGCGCGCGCACCGCGCCCTCGTGGCCGGGCATGTCCCGCTGCGCTCCGGTGGCCACGGTGAAGACGCGCACCACGCCGTCATCGCCAGCGCCCGCCGCGTAGGTGCTGGACGGGTCCAACGCCACGGCCCGAAGCGACTGGGGAGACGCCTTCCACTCGTGCAGCTTGCGCGTGGACTCCCAGTCCCAGGCGCGGATGGCGCCGTCCGCGCCCGCGCTGAGGAGAAGCTTGCCATCCGCGCTGGACGCGAGCGCGGTGACGCCGCCCGGGTGCACGCCGTGGAGCTGGAACCGCACCAGCCCATCGGACAGCTCGCCGATGCGCACCGTGCCATCCGCGCCCGCCGCGGCCCACCGCCCGCCCGAGAGCGCGAGCGCGTTCACCGCGGAGGGCAGCTCGGTGCTCCACAACACCTTGTTGGTGCCCGGCTCGAACGCGGTGAGACGGCTGGCGGCGGAGGCGCGCGCGCCACCCACGAGCAGCACGCGCGCGTTGGCCGCGAGTGCACGGACCTTCTCGATGTTGCCGATGGCGAGTACGGGCATCACGTTCCCCAGTGAGCGCCCTTCTTAGCACCGGCGCTCTCGATACGAGAGCGCACAGGCGCGGTGGCGCACGTGGCGCGCCGTCAGCGTCCGCTGCCCCGGATTCCCGTGGAGCGCAGGTAGAACCGGGCCGTCTGCGCGAGGAAGCGCATGGGAAAGCCCGGCTCGGCGAGCTGTCGCTGGAGCTCCGTGCCCAGCTCGGCCATCAACGTCCGGAGCAGCTCCAGCTTGCTCGAATCGTCCAGCGTGGAGGCACGCCCCAGCGAGGGCATCCGTCGACGCCACACGGGGCTGCTGGCCAGCGTGGCCCGCACGCCGTCGAGGATGTCCAGCAGCGTGGGCGGCATCAGGCCGATGGAGATGGAGAGCGCCTCTTCGGGTGCCTGGGCCATGTGCCAGTACCCGCCTGGGATGTAGATGAAGTCCCCGGCGCCCAGGGTGTGCGTCTCCACGGGCGTCTTCTCCTGCGCGGCCAGGGCGCCGCTCGGCACGGACTCCGGCAGGGGCACGGGGTGGAGCGTGTTCTCCCGCAGCAGGTACTCCTTGCGGCCCGCCGTCTGGAGGATGAACACCTCCTCCGGGTCGCAGTGCCAGCCGAAGCCGTGGTGTCCCGCGGGCGTGCAGTAGATGTGCAGGTTGATGCGGCCGTGCAGCTCCGCGCTGAAGCTGCGCGCCAGCTGCGCCAGCTCCGGGTGGTGCTGGTCCGGCTGCCGCAGCGCGAGCGTGTAGCCCTGCGCGAACAGCGCCCGCGCCTCCTTCGCCGTCGTGGGCCTGTCTCCCGGGTAGGGCACGCCCTGGCGCGCGAGCAGGATGTCGCAGGCCGTCTCCTCCACGAGGAAGTCGATGGTCTCCCACGTCCCCAGGCGCTGGAGGCGCTCCGCGGCGGAAGCGTTGGTGAAGGGACGCCGCTGGTAGTGCTCCTGGAGGAAGCGCTCCCGCGGAAAGCCATTCAGCAGTTCGTCGAGCAGCATGGTGCTTCCAATGACTCAGGCGCTTCCGAGCTGCACGCCCGGATGCGCGGCCCGCAGCCGCACCAGCGAGGCGAGGCAGCTCTGCCATTCCCCCTTGGCCAGCGAGCCGGTGAACTCCTCCAGCACCGGGGCCACCACGCGGGCGAAGGCCGCGTCGTCCAGGCCCAAATCCCTCACCAGCTCGATGACGCGGCGCTTGGCCACGCTGGCGGACAGGCGCTTCTGCACCTCGCCCTCGCGGGCCTCCTTGGCGCGGCCCGGCGGCAGGCCGAAGAGCATCTTCCGCAGGAAGGTGCGCAGCGCGTCCACGTCGGTGAAGCGCTCCGTGCCTCCGAGGGCCAGTGCCTCCATGGCGCCCGCGGGCTTCCACCCCTCCGGCAGGTGCGTGGGCCGGTGCTTCTCCCAGAGGAGCCGCACGGCGAACAGGCCCACCTCGCGGTCCGCGCTCTGCATGAGCCACGCGAGCCGCTCGGCGCCGCCCAGCCGCGCGTAGTGCCGGCGGATGAGCTCCACGGCGACCTCGCGGGTGCTGCGCCGGGTGCTCTCCGTGAGGGAGAACACCTTCACCGGGTCCAGCTCCTCCGGCTGGAGCGTGTGCCGCGCGTCCGCGCCTTCTTCGCCCGCGCGCAGCAGGGCGTCATAGGCCAGGTTGCGGACCTCCTTCGCCTCGGCATCCGCCAGCTCGTACACGCGCGTGTGCCAGCCCCAGGCGCGCAGCTCCGCGCGGGCGATGGCCACGGCGAAGCGGCGCACGTCGTCGCGCGAGTCGGTGAGCGCGGGCCACAGCAGCTCCGGCGTGTACGCCTTGCGCGGCGCGCGGGGCTTGAGGTTGTAGGACCTCGACTCCGGCTGCTCCGGCCCGATGACGGGGTGGTGGCAGCGCAGGTACGTCTGCGCGAAGGCGCGCACCGGCGCCGGCTGCTTCGCGCCTAGGGCCAGCTCGAAGAGGCGCTCCAGGCCCGCGGCGGCGTCGCCCGAGTCGCTGAAGTCCGCGGGGGCCACGTTCTCCAGCAGGTAGCGGTGCGCGAAGCCGTGCAGCTCCGGGTCGGCGCGGCGGGCCAGCGCGAGCAGCCAGGGCACGGTGAGCTGGCGCGCGGTGAACAGCTTGCGGTTGCCCAGCAGGGCCAGCGCCACGTGCCGGTACTTCGCGCTGAAGACGCGCGCCTTCACCTGCTCCACATCCAGTCCGGGCAGGCTGTCCGCGCGCAGGAGCCACTGGCTCACCTGGTGGCCGATGCGCGGGTGGGTGGCCTTCTCCAGCAGCCACTCCGGGCCGATGGTCGCCGCCGGGTAGGCCGACAGCGCCTTCATCGCCATCCCCTCCACGGGGTGGGGCTTCTTCGCCAGCCGGGGGTCGTCCAGCAGCGCCTTCCAGAAGTCCGCGGGCAGCTCGGTGGCGCCGTACTTCGAGGCGATGAACCCCTTCACCCAGCCGAGCTGCTCACCGGTGCCCAGGTACATGTCGCGCAGGAAGTCCGCGGGCAGCTCGGCGCGGTCGAAGGACTGTGCCAGCGCGGCGGTCGCGAACGCCGCGGTGGGCTTGTACGACAGCAGCCGCCCCAGCAGCGCCACGCCCAGCTCGCGTGGGTTGTGCTTCTCCAGCATGGCCGCGGCGAAGGCCTTCACGTCCGGCGCGCCCTGGGCCACCAGCTCCGCCAAGCGCTCCGCCGGCAGGTCCTGCGCCTGGGCGCGGGCATACTCGATGGCGTAGCCGCGGGCCTTGAGGCTGGGGGAGAGCAGCAGCGCCAGCACCGCCTCGTGCAAGCCGAGCTCACGCAGCCGGCCCTGGTGGAACTCGGGCGAGCCCTGCAGCGTCTCCACCAGGAAGTCATGCGCGCTGCCCAGCGGACGGCGGGCGAGCCGGTCCAGCCACGCGGGCGTCACCTTGCGCAGCGCCTCGGGGAAGTCCTTGCGCAGGCCCTGGATGGCGAAGCTGGCGGCCGGGTCCGACTCGCACAGGTCCAACAGGCGCATCAGCGCATCCGGCGAGCGCTTCCACGCGTCCGGGTAGGCGCGGTGCTTCACCATGTCGCTGGGCGGCGGCATGGCGAAGCTGTCCTGCGAGTAGTTGCCGCTGCCGTGCGCCCAGATGTGGTGGGCCACCCAGACGGTGTACCAGGAGGTGTCCGGCGTGTAGTGGCGGAGCACCTCCACCGCGAACTGCGGATAGAGCTCCGGGACGGCGGCGCCCAGGTGGCGCAGGTAGCGCCACGCGCGGCGGCGCAGGTAGGTGAGGGTGCCGGCAGAGACTTCGCGGCCGGTGCCGCCGCGGTGCCGCTCCACGTCGAAGCGCCAGGCGAGCACGCCGAACAGCTCCGCGTCGTGGTTGGCCTCCGCCAGCTTGTAGATGCGCTTGAGGCCGCCCCACAGGCCGAAGCGCAGGTCCGCGCGGCGGGCGATGTCCACCAGCGCCGCGCGCGAGGCCTGGGTGCCCCGCTGGTAGAGGGCCACCAGCAGGTCGGCCAGGGCCAGCCGGGGTGGGCGGGGCACGTCCTGCTGCGCGAGGTAGCGCTGCCACGCCTCCGAGGAGGCCTGGCGCCGGCTGTCCGGGTCGTAGTGCGCCCGGGCCTGGGCGAGCATCTGGAGGAGCGCCTCGAACGTGAAGGCGTCCTTCGGCAGCGGCTTCTCCGGCACCTGCTGGGGCTCGGCGAGCAGGGCGAGGACGGCATCGGCCAGGTCGGGGGACTCGGCGCGGACCAGCCGCTCCAGGTCAGCCGCGCTCAGCGCATCGCTCGTGGACGTGGACATGTCGCGGGATCTACCACGCTACTTCTTCCAGAACATCAGTGCGTCGAGCAGGTCCAGTCCGGGGCCCACCGCGGAGCGGGAGCTGTTGTTCTCGAAGTACGTCAGGTCGACGAGCAGGGCGACCGCCAGCACCAATTGCCGCAGCCGGAAGTCCGTGCACTGCGGTTGGAAGTCGAGGGTGAAGGTGTCCGCGGCGCTGAAGCTCTCCTGAAGGAGGCCACTCCAGCGCTTGCGGACGACGGCCACTTCCGCGTCACCCTGGAAGATGCGGAAGGTCCAGGGTCTGAAGAGCGGGCCCTTCACGGTGGCGATGACGGCGCCTCCGGGCGTCACGATGTCCAGCCTGCGCCCCAGCAGGGTGAAGCGCTGCTGGATTCGCGCCATCAGCCGGCCATCCCACGCCAGGACGTCCGCCTTCGTGAGGATGATGCTCCAGGGGCGCTCCACGACGAGCGCAACGATACCTCCCTGCGTCATGCACTCCAGCCGAGCCTTGTAGAAGGGCCAGAAGGTCCGCCGGAGCATGGCGCCGAAGCCACGTGCCTCCTCTTCCGCGTACAGCACGACGCGGCCCATGTTGTCGCAGACCTCGTAGCGGTTGCGTGTCTGGGCGCCGAAGATGATTTCCAGGCCCTCGCGGAACTGCCGCATGCGCAGCGCGGGCGTCTCCATCATCACCTGGAGGGCCATGCGCAGCTCGGTGCCCATGTGGCGCACGTCGCCCGGAAGCCCCTTGCCCGCGCCGGACGGCACCTCGACCTCGGGGAGCGGCTCCACGGCCGCGCTGGCGGGCGCTTCCGGCTGGCGGGGCGTGCGGCCACGCCAGTCCAGCTCCAACTCGGTCGTATCCGCCAGGGGGCGCTTGTCGCTCATTCGCTTCACGCTAAGCGTGAGCCGCGCCAACCGATAATCGGTCCAGGGTTCAGGGACTGGGCCGGAGCACGACGTGGATGTCCCGCGTGAGCGTCGCCCCGTCCGTCACAGTCAGCTCCTCCCGGTAGGCCTGGAGTTGCGCATCCCATGGGGCCTGCTTGCCGATGGCGATGAACGTGTAGCGCCCGGCTGGGAGCTGCTCGTACACCCGGCTCAGCCCGCTGCTCTGGGGGGACTCGAAGAGCTGCTCGGAATACGCTCGCCTTCGGAGCTCCACTGTCGACGTGGCGGGCGGCACGGAGCCTGGGATCAGCGCGAGGAAGTAGATGTTTTCTTCCTGGAGACCCGGGGGCAGCCGGACGCTGAGCCGCACCGTGGCGCTTCCGGGGGGCTCGCGAACGGCCAGCGTCACCCGGCCCATGGGAGGAATCTGGACGCGCTGGGCCAGGAACGTCACCGGGCGGCCCTCCAGGTTTCTCGCCTTCACGATATTCAGCACGTAGGTGCCACCCGGCACTTTGTGGGCGCGGAAGGTCCCCGCTGCTTCCTCGACGGACACGATGCCGGGTTCGGGATCGTCACCACCGACAGGTGAGAGCCAGACGGTGGCCTCGACGGGCTGACCGTCGCGGTCCGTCATCGCGCCCTCCACGTAGGCGCCCGGGTACAGCCGCAGCTCCAGGTCCATATCGCCGGTGCCCACCGGTCGCCGCAACTCGGGATGGGCGCCATTCAGGGGGTGAACGAGGAGGTCCAGCGGGCGGTCCTCCACCAGCGGCAGGTGGAAGGTGCCATCCGGGCCGGTGCGGCCCGCCACCAGGGGGGGATGGAGTCCCCTCTCCGCCACCCTGCCCTGACCCGGCAGGTAGGCCCCCACAAAGGCCCCTTCGATGGGTTGCAAGGTCTCCGCGTCCAGCACGTGCCCCCGAATCTGGCGGCCCGCTTCCATCCGAACCGCGCCCAGGTCCACCTCCTCGCCGGGGGATACATCGAGCTGTCGCGTGGTGTGATTGAGGCCAGGGACCGCGAACTCCAACGGCATGCCCCAGGGCCCGCGTGCTGAAATCCGGAAGGCGCCCTCAGGGTCCCGGAACTCCTGCTCGTTGATGAAGAAGTGGGTGATGGGCGTGCCGTTGCTGCGCACCAGCCGCCCGCGGACACGGCCCATACTGCGCAGTTCCAGCCGCACGTCCTCGTCCCCGGCCATGGCGCGGACCGCGGGTGTACTGTCGCCCGGGAACTGCTTCCTGGCGGACTCGAAGTCATAGCCCTCTTTTTGGGCCCGCAGCTCGCATGCGCCATCGGGCATGTGGTGAAGCGTGAAGCGTCCATCCGGGCCGGAGTACACGGCGTCGTCGAGGGAGGAGTGACGTTCTCCCTGAAGTGGTTTCCCCTCCACCTTTGCACGGGCCACCGGGTGCCCGCGCTCATCCACCACGATGCCTGACACCGGCTGCCCCGTGTCCAGCCGCAGGGAGGCTTCCACCGTCTCCGTGCCTTGCACGCTCACGGTGCGCGACGCGCGTTGCGGGACGCCGCCGACGTCCAGCTCCGCGTGCAGGGTATAGGTGCCCGGCGGAAGGCTGCCGAAATGGAATCGGCCCGAGTCGCCGCTGTCGGTCACCTGCGTGGGGTGCTGGCCATCGGAGGTCAGCGAGAGCTGCAGGGTGCGCAGCGGCACGTCGTAGGTGTTCGTGATGATGCCCTCCACGCGTGCCGCCGCGCGCAGCACCACGCGCAGGTCCGGCGTGGGCGCTTCGACCGGCACCTCCGCGGGCAGGTGGCGCTCGCTGCGGATGGTCAGGGTCGCGGCCATGGGCCGAGGGAAGTCGAGGTCGAAGTGGCCCTGCTCGTCCGTCACCGCGCCGGCCACGTAGATGCCCTCTCCCGCATCGACTCTCACCGCGGCGCCCGGCACGGGGCGGCCGTCCGCCTCGGTGACGGTGCCTTGCACGACATGCGCGCGCTGGAGGATGAACTCCAGGGGCGGATTGGAGTGGGAGAGGGTGACGTCCATCAGCTGTTTGAACTGGTAGCCCCTGGCGACCGCGGTGAACACGTAGTGCTCGCGCCGCAGGGGCCCGAGTCGGAACCGGCCATCCGCCTCCGTGGTGGCGACGACAGGCGCCAGTCCCAGCTTGCCCGGGACGCTCACCTCGGCACCCGCGATGGGACGTCCGGATTCGTCGCGCACGACGCCCTCCACGACGACGAGCGTGCCCAGATGGATGGTGGGCTCCAATGCCCTGCCTTCCTCCGTCAGCGTCACGTTCGCGAAGCCATGGCGGCCGAGGTGCTCCGCCCGCACCTCGTAGTCGCCGGGGGAGAGCTGCTCGAAGCTGAAGCGACCCTCCTGGTCCGTGGTGGTGACCCTTGAGCTGTGCACGAGGTGCACCTCGGCGCCCGCGACGAGGCTCCCCTCGGCGAGCACGCGCCCGGAGAACCCTCGGGAGGGATGGAGCGTGATGACGGTGAACGCGTCGTCCAGGCCCCGGTGGTACTCGGGCAGCAGGTCCGGAGCGAAGGCGACGGCGCTGTAGTCCCCCTTGGGCAGCGGGCCGAAGGTGAAGCGGCCTTCCGTGTCCGTGGTGGCCTCGAAGAAGCGCGAGTGCGCCTGGTGGAAGAGCGTCACGCGCGCGCCGGCCAGGCCCGCTCCGGATTCGCCGATGACCCGTCCCGGGAAGACGCGGCCGGCTTCCAGGCGAAGCTCCACGTCGTCCGCGCCGGCGCGGATGTCTGGCACCATCGCGGCATCGTGGCCACCGAAGGCCCACAGCGTCACGGTGCCCTCGGGCAGCGCGTCCAGTTGGAAGGTACCGTCTTCCGAGGTGAGCGCTTGGGCGAGCACGGGCGTGTCACCATGGCCTGCCTCGACCAGCCCCTTCACGAGCTCCTCCGACTCACCCAAGCAATTGCTGGACGACAGCGGCATGTCCTCCTCGGAGGTGTCACAGGGCAGCGCGGACAGGGACTCGCCGGGCATGGCGCGCGTGGCGGAGACCGTGGTGCCCGGGGCGGGGCGGCGCTGCGCGTCGAGCACGCGTCCACGGATGACGTGATTGCCCCGCGGCGGTGGGGTGGGGGCGCTGAGCGGCTGGCGCGTCCCTGAAGTCGTTCGCGAGGCCGTGGGAGCCTCTTCCGAGGTACCTGCCTGGAAGCGGATGAGTGCCACGGCCAGCACCAGCGCCAGAGCGCCGAGTGCCATCCTCATTGCCGACTGCTTGCGCATCGTATCGTGTTCCCCCGGTAGGGCCCCACCTCGAACCTGGTGCCCATCTTTGCCTGAGGCCTCGGGCTGGCGAAACACGTTGCCGTCCCATCGGCCCGGGCCGGAGGCCCTCAGGGGATGGGGCGGGGCGCCACCTGGATTTCGCGCGCCAGCGTTGCGCCCTCCGCGAGGGAGAGCTCCTCCCGGTGGAGCTCGAAGCGCGGAGGCGAGTCCTCCACCTCCAGGAGGACGATGAACGTGTAGCGTCCACCTGGAAGCTGCTCGTACACGTGCTCGGTGCCGTGGCTCTTCGTGGAGGCGCGGATGTCCCCGAAGCGGGCGCGATTGCGCAGGTCCCTGCCGGAGATGCCGGGTGGAAGCGTGCCCGCCAGCAGCGCCGTGTATTGTCCCGTCCCCGGAGGGATGGGCGGCATCCGGACGTCGAGCCGCAGCGTGCCGCCGCCGGTGGTCTCGGTGAGCGCGAACGCCACCTTCCCCATGGGCGGAATCGTCACGCGCCGCGGGAGGATGGTCACGCTGCGGCCCTCTGCCGTGCGGCCCACGGAGGCGGACAGGGTGTAGGTCCCCTCGGGGACGTGCTCGGCCAGGAAAGACCCCGTCTCCTCCTCGACGGGGAAGGAGGTGCCCTGGGCGTCGGGTATGAGATGCACGATGGCGTCCACGGGCTTCCCGTCGCGGTCCGTGAGGGTGCCTTCCACCCGCGCACCGGGGGGGATCCGAAGCTCCAGGTTCTCGTCACCCGTGCCAATGTGCTGGCGCCGCAGCGGGTGGCCCAGGTTCGTCTGGACCAGCACGTCCAGCGGACGTGCCTCCAGCGGTGGGAAGGTGAAGGCTCCGTCGGTACCAGTGACGGCCACGGCCACCGGGGTGGTTTCCTCCATCGAGCCGCCTTCGCCCGGCAGGTGGACCTCGATGATGGCGTCCACCAGGGGCTGATACGTCTCCGCGTCCACCACCCGGCCGCGCACCTTGCGGCCTGCCACCAGCCGCACCTCACCCAGGTCGAGGTCCTCTCCCGCGGCGACCTGCACCACGTGCACGGCCCGCGTCAGTCCGGGGGCCTCGAAGCTCAGCCGCTGCTCGCCGGCCATGAGGGCGGCGAACTGGAAGGCGCCGCGCGGGTCTCGGAAGGACTGCTCGTTGAGGGTGAATCGCGTGATGGGCGAGCCATCCTCGCGCACCAGGCGACCATGGATGTGGCCCTGGCTGCGCAGCACCAGGCGCACGTCGCGCGCTCCAGACTTCGCGAGCACCGCGGAAGGGCTGACGCCAGGGGCCAGGGGCTCGGTGGCCTCGAAGGCATAGCCGTCCTTCGATGCGCGCAGCGAGCTCGCGCCGTCCGCCAGGTGGTTCAAGGTGAAGCGGCCCTCCGCGTCGCTGTAGGCGATTGCGGGGAGGACGCCTCGGCCCTTCGTGTCGAGCGAGTTCGCGTCAATCATCGCGTTCGCCACCGGGCGTCCGAGCTCGTCCACCACGATGCCGGAGATGGGCTCCCCTGTGTCCAACTGCAGTGAGGTCTCCACGGTTTCGGTGCCGTGGACGGTGAGGGTTTGCGTCGCCTGCCGGGTCACGGAGCCGATGTCCGCTCCGGCCCTCAAGGTGTAACGGCCCGGTGGAACTCCACCGATGGAGAAGTGCCCCTCCTCGTCGCTCTGGACCTGCCAGGAGCGCTGTTTCGTCTCATCATCCACCAGGGTGACGGCGACGCGGCGGATGGGCGTTCCCCGGGAGCTCGTGACGGTGCCTTCCACCCGGGCTGCCCCGCGCAGCACCACACGAAGCCCCGAGCCGGGCGCGCTCGCCAGGATGCGCTCTTCCAAGTGGCTCTCGCTGGTGAAGACGAGGGTGTGACGCCCGGGCCTGGGGAACGCCAGCTCGAAGCGGCCGTTTGCATCCGAGGTGACGGTCTCCACGTCCTGGAGCTCCGTCTCCGCCTCGTCGCGCTCCTGGTCGTCGAGGGCGACCTCCACGTCGGCCACGGGGTTGCCCTGGGCGTCGGTGACGGCGCCTTGGACCAGGTAGGCGCTCGGGAGGGTGAAGTCCAGACGCAGGCCGGGCGCGGGGGTGTCCTCATGCAGCAGGCCCTGGTAGCCGGAGGCCACGACGTTGAAGACATAGGGCTCGAGCCGCAGCGGCCCCAATCGGAACCGGCCATCCGCCGACGTGGCGGCGTAGTCCACCGGCGGCGCCTGGCCTCTCGGCGGGGCGGCGCCCACCGAGGCCTCGCGGATGGGGCGGCCGGACTCGTCGCGCACGGTGCCTTCCAGGTACACGTGCGTTCCCAGCCGCACGGTGGCGTCCGCGTCTCCGCCTTCCTCGGTCAGCGTCACCGCGGCGAAGCCGTACTCGCCCTGGTGTTCGGCGCGCACCTCGTAGTCGCCTGGCGCGAGCGAGTCGAAGGAGAAGCGGCCCTGCGCGTCCGTCACGCCCGCCTGCGAGGTGTGCTCCACATGGACTTCCGCTCCCGCCACGGGCGCCTCGTCGGCGAGCACGCGTCCCGACAGCCGCCGGGGCGGGTGGAGGACGACGGGGTCGATGACCTCCTCGTCCACGTCCTGGAGGGAGTCCGTCAGCAGGCCCTCGCTGGCGGCGACGAGGGTGTAGTCCCCCGGAGGCAAGGGGCCGAAGGCGAAGCGGCCCTCCGAATCGGCCTGGGCCGCGAAGAAGCGGGAGTGCGCCTGGTGGAAGAGCGTCACGCGCGCGCCGGGCAACGGCCTGCCGGACTCGTCGACGACGCGGCCAGGAAGGAAGAGGCCTTCTTCGAGGACGAGCTCCACATCCTCCGTGCGGGTGGGGACGTCCAGCGCCAGGGCGGCGTGCCGCTCACCGATGGCCCAGAGCGCTACGGTGCCCTCCGGCAGTCCGCTGAGCACGAACGTGCCGTCCGGCGCGCTCACGGCCTGGGCAACCACCGGGGAAGCGCCATGGCCTGCCTCGACGAGGCTTCGCACCCGTTCCTCGGACTCGCCGATGCAATCGCCGGAGGATAGCGGGACGTCTGGCGCGGAGTCACAGAGCAGCGCGGACAGGGACTCGCCGGGCATGGCGCGCGTGGCGGAGAGGGTGATGCCTGGGGCGGGACGGCGCTGCGTGTCGAGCACGCGTCCGCGGAGCACATGGTTGCCATGCGGAGGTGGAGTGGGGGCGCTGGACACCGTGCGCGGGCGGGACGTCGCCTGTGAGGTTTTCGTGGGTGCTTCGTCTTCCGAGGTGCCCGTCCGGAAGCGCACGAACGCCACCGCCAGCACCAGCGCGAACACGCCGAGTGCCACCCTGACCGCTGGCTGCTTGCGCATGGTGTGGTGTCCCCCGGGGCGTGCCCTGCCTCGAACCCGGCGTCCATCTTGGACCGGGGCTGCGCTCTAGAGGAAGAGGGGGCTATGCGCCGGAGGCGTCTCGCGTCTGCGCCTCGATGCGCGCTTTTTCCGAGATGATGAGATTCCGGACGTGCTCACGCAGGGCGGGCACGTCTTCGAACGCGCTGGGGTCCACGGGGGGCATGACCTGGACGTGGCAGCGGGCGGTGGTGTCCAGCACCAGGCCATGCTTGGGCAGGGTACGCGCGGTGCCGGTGAGGACCACGGGGATGACGGGGCAGCGCTGCTTCATGGCCAGCACGAAGGCGCCATCCTTGAAGGGCTTCACGTTGCCGTCGGACGAGCGCGTGCCTTCGGGGAACATGAGGATGGGCACGCCGCGCGACAGCCAGTATTCGCACTGGGCCATCATCTTCGCGATGCTCGCCTTGTCTCCGCGCACCAGGGGGACATAGCGGTTGAACCGCATGTTCCAGCCGATGAGGGGCAGGTTGAAGTTCGACGCCTTGGAGACCCACTTGAAGGGACGGTAGAGGCCGAAGAGGACCAGGATGTCGCCGAGCGACTCGTGGTTGGACACGAGCACCGCCGCGCCCTTCCAGGGCAGGTGCTCGCGGCCGTCGACCTTCAGGTGCCAGAGCGGGTTGACGTAGAAGTAGAGCTGCGCCCAGAAGCACGAATACAGGTGCAGGATGCGCCCGTTCCGGTCGAACGGCAGCGTGACGGCCCAGACCAGGAGGGCGCCCACGAAGAGCACCGTGCTGGAGACCACCAGAAACGCCCAGAAGACGATGGAGAACAGGAGTCGGATGGCGCGGCAGTGTGCCACAGGCCCGTGGCTTGTGGGCCTGTACTTGGCGGTGCCGCGGCGCGGTGTCTTGGCCTGAAGCTTCGGGCGAAGGGACTCCGGCACCGCTTCACCCAGCGTTCGAGCCGCATGGCGGACGGAAAGTCAGGGGCTTCCGCGCTGGGCGCATCGGGCGAGCAGCGCCGAGAGAATAGGCTCGGCATGTGTCCACAGGAGCGCGCCGCCCGCGTCGGGTTCCAGGTGGAGCCGCGCGGTGGGGATTCTCCGGGCGAGCGTCCGCCCCTGGTCGGGCGAGTGGACCGTGCTCGTGTCGAGGCCACCGTACCAGAGGTCCACGGGCACGGTGAGCGCCTCCAGCTCGAAGGGCCAGCGAGACATGGCCAGCACCGTGTCCCGCGCATAGCCCGCCGCGCCCTGCGCGAAGCCCTCCTCCAGGGCGCGCCGGTACGCCTCGGCGAAGCGCGGCTCGGTATACACGGCGCGGTCGGCCTCGCAGCTCATGCCGATGACCATGTCCCACATCATCTGGACGCTCATCCCCGCGAAGAAGGCCTCGGCTCGGGCGGGCTCCGTGGCGGTGAGCACCACCAGCCGCGCGACGTCGGGATGGCGCAGTCCCCGCAGCGCCGGGTGCGCCAGCTCATCTCCCCCCGAGACGATGGCGGCGCCCTCCACGACCCGAGCGGCCGCGCAGGCGAGCGCGAACGGCGCGCCCTGGGAGAACCCCACCGCGAGCAGCCCGCGCAGCTCCCGAGCGGCGGAGAAGTGCTGGACGTCGGTGGCCCAGTCCAGGAGGTTGCGCCGAGGCGCGGGTGTGGAGGCTCCCAGTCCTGGTCGGTCGATGGAGATGAGCCGGACGCCCTGCCTCCTGAGCGCGTCCGCGCCGAAGCCCAGCCAGCGGCTCGTCGCCGCACCCGGGCAAAGCAACACGGGCCTGCCGTAGGCGGAGCCCCACTCGCTCCATCCCAGCACGCGGCCATCGGGCAGCGGCGTCGTCCCCAGGCGCTCGGGGCCCTGCAAGTCGGTCGTCGTCATGTCGCGGATGGTCGAGGCCCTGGAGGGAGCCTGACACGGCCTCCATGGCACTCAATACGTTCCGAGCACGCCGTCCTGGCGGCAGACCTACCCGGCCTTCAGCACGGGCACCGGGAGCGGGGGCTCGCTCGGGGGGACGTCCAGCGCCTGCACCCGGGCGCCCTCGGCGGCGAAGGCGTCGCGAAGCCAGGGGTGGCACGTGAAGGCGATGACCTGCTGGTGCTCGGAGAGCTTCGCCAGCAGGTGGATGGCGCCGCGCGCCCGCTCCGGGTCGAAGTTCACCAGCACGTCGTCCACGATGAGCGGCAGGGCGCCGCGCGTCTCGCCGAAGTCGCGCACCACCGCCAGCCGGAACGCGAGGTAGAGCTGCTCGCGCGTCCCCCGGGAGAGCTGCGCCGCGCTCCAGTCGCGCTGGCCATCGCTCACGCGCAGCTCGCGCTCCCCGCCCGAGGGGATGAAGACTCGCGGGTAGCGGCCCTGGGTGAGCGCGGCGAAGTGCTCCGAGGCGAGCTGCACCACGCGCGGCTGCTGCTCCTCCTCGAAGCGGCGCCGGGCCCGCGCCAGCAGCGCGAGCGTCAGCCGGTCCGCCGCGTATTGCTTCGCCAGCTCGGCGGCCCTGGCCCGCAGGGACTCCTCGACGATGCGGAGCTTCGCCAGCGCGTCGTCGTTCTCCCACTGCTCCAGCTGGTGGCGGAGCGCCCCGCATTCCGTGAGCACCACCTTCTGACGCTCCTGCGCTTCGGCCAGCTTCCCGCGCAAGGCCTCCAGCTCCGCGCGCAGGCCCTGCTCGCCGCCCACGTCCATGAGCGCCTGCCGCGCGGACGTCTCCGACAGGCCCGTGCGCGCCTCGATGCGGTGGGACAGCTCCCGCGTCCGGCCCGTGAGCTCCGCGTACCGGCGGGCCTGCGCCGCCCGGCGCCGGAAGGTCTCCTCGTCGGCGCTACCACCCTCGGCCAGCAGCGTCGCCAGCGCCGCCTCCTCGTCATGGCACAGCCCGTCCAGCCGCGCCTTCTCCGCCCGCAGCTCGGCGCGGCGCTCCTCCAACGTCCGGCGCTCCAGGCTCCGCGCGCGCTCCTGCTCCAGCGCCGCGGCCACCCGCGTGGCCACGGGCTCCAGTACGCTCGCGTCCAGGACAGGGGGCTCCGCGGGGGGCGCGACGAGCCCCGCCGCCACGGCCTCCGCCCACAGGCGTGACGTCACCTGCTCACAGGCCCCCGCGTCCACCGCGAGCGCCGCTTCCTCCGCGCCCACGTCCAGCAGCCGCTGCCGCAGCGCCGCCGCATCCCGCCACAGCGTCAGCGCCGCGGACGCGGCCAGCGTGGGCGGGAAGCACCGCGCGGACAGGTGCGTCGCCAGCTCGGCGCCCAGCTGCCCCTGCCGCGACTCCGCCTCGCCCACCGCCTCGCTCGCACGATGCTCCTCGCGCAGGGCGGCGGTGTGCTCGGCGCGCAGCTTCTCCTGCTCGCGTTCCAGCAGCTCGCGCCGGCCGGCCCGCTCCAGCGCGTCCGCCAGCGCTGCCTCGCGCGCCGCCATGTCAGCGGCCGTCGCCACCAGGTTCAGCCCGGCCTCGGCGGCGGCGGCCAGCAGCTCGCGGTGCAGCAGCTCCTCCCGCGCCGACAGCGCCAGCAGCGCCGAGCGCAGCCGCTCCTCCTCCTGCTGCCGCCAGCGCTGGCGAGCCCCCTGCGCCGCCACGTCCGCGTCGCGCGCCGCCTCCACACGGCGACGCGCCAGCTCCAGCACGCCCGTCAGCAGCAGCCCGCCCACCAGGCACAGCGCGCCCACGGTGTTCCCCGCCAGCAGCCACGCCGTCACCGCGAGCGCCACCGCCACCACCGCGACGGCCGGGACCCACCAGATGGGCAGCACCGCCGCGGTGACCTGCGGCTCGCCTTGCGTGCGGACGCTCTCGAACTGCCGGTGCAGCTCGGCGCGTTGCTCCGACAGGCGCTCCATCTCACTGCGCACCGCGCGCAGCCGCCCCAGGCCGGCCTGCTGCTGGCGCAGCTGCGATGTCCGCTCCTGGGGCAGCGTCGCCAGCTCCGCGTCCACGCGCGCCAGCGCGCCGTCCAGCCGCTCCCGCTCCGAGACGGCCCGCGCCCACGTGCCCTCCGCCTCGCGGTGCGCGGCCTCGGCGGCGCCCAGCCGCAAGGCCAGCTCCTCCAGCGTCACGCGGACGCTGGCGCTCAAGTCCAGCGCGAGCAGGCCGGGCCCATCCACGGGCAGGCCCAGCTCTCGCAGCGCCAGCTCCACCTGCCGTTGCTTCTCCGCCAGCGCGGCCCGCCGGGAGGGCAGGGCGCGCAGCAGCACCGCGCGCTCGGTGTACGCCGACAGCGCCAGGCCCAGCGCCTCCTCGCGGCCACGGACCCCCGAGGGCGCGGCCAGCCGCTCCAGCCCGGCGTCCACCGTCGCGAGCCGCTCCGCCAGCCGGGCCCCTTCCGCGCGATGGGTCCTGCGCCGGTTCAATCCTTCCTCCAGCCGCGACTCGCCCGCCTCGGGGAACGTCTTCAGCACGGGCAGCGTCATCAGCTCGGCCCTGGCCTGCGTCAGCGCCGCCACGTCCCCCAGCGCCGCCTCCAGCCGCGTCAGCCGCTCCAGCCCGGCGCCCATCTCCAGCAGGTCCGCCTCCAGCACCCGCTGCTCCTCGACGAGGGCGCCCAGCCGCGCCTTCTCCGCGAAGTAGCGCGCGGGCCGGTCGCCTTCCTGCCGCAGCCGCGCCTGCACGTCCTCGAGCGCCTTCAGCGTCTCGTTGAGGGACGGCTTCACGCCGTTGGGCTTGTAGATGCCCTCGGTGCTCTTGCGCAGCTGGTCCATGACCTCGGGCAGCCGGCGCGCGCCGCGCATGCTGGCGGCGACGAGGGCCTCGGAGGCGCCTCGCTGCTCGGTGAGCCGCTCGAAGCCGGCCAGCTCATCCAGGCGGAAGGCGAACACGTCGAAGAACAGCTCGCGCGACACGTGGGCCAGGGCACCCTCCAGCCACTCCTTCGACAGCTCCTGCCCCTCCGCGTTGTGCACCGACAGCTCGCCTTCCGACGCGCGCCGGCTCGCGATGCGGCGCACCCGCAGCGTGCCGCCGCTGGTGGACAGCGTCAGCTCGCCACCGAAAGCGCCGCCGTGGGCCGGCTCGTACCGCTCCGGCTGCCCGCGCTTCTCGAAGCCGAAAAGCATGCTGCGCAGGAAGGCCAGCAGCGTGCTCTTCCCCGCCTCGTTGGGGCCATACAGCAGGTGCAGCCCCGGACCCAGCTCGCGCGTGAGGCCCGAGAAGCGGCCGAAGCCCAGCACGTGCATCGCGTCGATGCGCAGCCCGGGTTTCATGAGGACTCCTCCTCGTGCAGCGACTCCACGCCGCGCAGCCCCGCCTGGACCATCCACTCCGCCCGCGGCGCCTCCAGCGCGTCCACGCCCAGGCGCTTCAGCCGCTGGCTCAGCGTGCCCAGCGCCTCCTCCTCCCAGAGCCGCGCCAGGGCCTCCGGGTCCTCCGCGAGGAACCCCACCTCGTCCAGCAGCGTGCGCGCGAAGCCGCCGGCCGCGCACACCGCCTCCAGGTCCACCTCCGGACGACTGCCGTCGCGCAGCGACTCCAGCAGCACCGGAGGATGACTCCGCGCGAGCTGCTCGCGCAGGTCGTTCTCCAGCTGCGCCAGCGCGCCGGGCCGGGCCAGCTCGCGGTGCAGGGGGCCGCGGCCGGTGAGCATGAGCCGCACCGCATGCCCGTCCAGCTCCGGCGCGCAGCGCGACTCCACCACTTCCAGCGCGGTGGCCAGCAGGCCATCCAGCGTGCCGACGCCGGACAGCGGGACCTCCAGCTTGTGCCAGCGCACGCCGTCCACCGGCACGAAGCGGCGCCGCATGCCGCCGTCCTCCACCTCCACCAGCATGCACCCGCGCGGGCCCGTCTCGTTCGCGTGACGGCCCTGCGGGTTGCCGGGGTACACCGCCACGCCGCCGCCCGGCAGCGTGTGCTCGGCCCGCGTGTGCACGTGGCCCAGCGCCCAGTAGTCCAGCCCGCGCGAGCCCAGGCCCGCGGGGGTGCAGGGCGCATAGTTGGCGTGGCCCTCCACGCCGCCCAGGTTGGCGTGCAGCAGGCCCACCGTGAAGCCATCGCCGGTGCGGCGGAAGCGCGCGGACAGGTCGTCGCGCACCTCCACGTCGGGATACGAGATGCCCTGCACGCGGCACAGGCGCCGGCCCTCGCGCTTCACCTCCACCTCTTCCCAGTCCGGGCCGAACACCTTCACCGACGCGGGCAGCCCCAGCGCGCCGGTGTCGCCGCTGAGCGGGTCATGGTTGCCGTGCACGATGAAGGTGGAGATGCCCGCCGCGTCCAGCCGGCCCAGCTCGCGCCGCAGCGCCAGCCGCGCGCGCACCGAGCGGTCCTTCATGTCGAAGAGGTCCCCGGCGAGCAGCAGGAAGGCCACCCGCTCGCGCAGGCACAGGTCGGTGATTCGCGTGAGCGCGCGGAACGTGGCGTCCTGGAAGCGTCCGAGGAGCGGCCCCTGGGTCGCGACGCCCCGGAAGGGCGTGTCCAGGTGCAGGTCGGCGGCATGAACGTACTTGAAGGGCATGGCGCGCCACCCACCGTACCCGATGCGGCCAGGTGACCCGACTTTCCGGTCCGGACGCTCGGTCGCTGGCCGACAGCAACCCCTCCCTTTGTTCCCGGAATGCGTCGAATCGCCGCCACACGGGGTGTGGTGGCCAGGACAGAGCCACGTTCCCACGGGGCGTCTCACCCGGAGCGGCGAGCCCCACCGGTCAGGTTGCCCGTGCGCGGGTCATGACGCGGACGGAGCCCAGGAACCTCCCGGGCCCCGCCGAGTCCCCGCAGGTTGCCCAGCGCGGCGCGACTACTGGCCTTCGGGGCTCTGCGTGCCCGTGTCCATGCCGCGCTGGTCCTGGTTCATCATGTCGGAACCGGAGCCGCCGGTGCCCGCGTCCATGCCCTGCATCTCCTGGCCGCTGCCGCCGGTGCCCGCGTCCATGCCCTGCATCTCCTGGCCGCTGCCGCCCGTACCGCCGGTACTTCCGGTACCGCCGCCGGTGTCGCCCATGCCCCCGCCCGAGGGGGGCTGCTGGCCGCCCTGGCCGCCGCCGCCCGTGCCTTCCTCCATGCCCGGGCTCCCCTGGCCGCCACGGCCCTGCTCCCTGCATCCCGTGATACCCACCACGGCGGCCACCGCGCCCAGCACCATCCAACGCTTGAGAACCTGCATCGCGATTCCTCCCTGAGTAGCGACTTGCCCAAGGCTGGGGCCGGTCCTCCCGTACCGCACCCCGCCCTTTCGGCCGTTGCGTGTGACTGTTCAGGCAGCGGCCAGCCAGGCAGGCGCCCGCAGTCCCTCGCGGCGCTGCTCGCGATGTCAGGCGGGCCGGCGGAGCACGAGCAGCGCGTACTCCAGACCTCCGTCCATCAGCGCCTGTTGCAGGCGCAGGTGCTCGCGGCTGGATTCTCCGCGGCCGGCCTGCGCCAGCGCGCGCAGCGGGTGCTGGGTGGGGGAGGCGGACGCGCGCTCGTGGACCAGCAGCTCCAGCGTCAGCGACCAGAAGCCCACCACGCGCGAGGACACGTCGTCGCGCACCTCCAGCTCCAGCCCCGCGGCGTGCGCGGCGGACAGGTATTCGTCGACCGAGCCGATGCGTGTGCGCCAGTACCGGTCGAAGGGCGCGGCCAGCTCCGAGCGGCCCAGGAAGCAGTCGGCGATGGCCACCACGCCTCCGGGCTTGAGCAGCGTCCGCGTGCGTCGGAACCATTCGGCGCGGGGCAGGTAGCAGGCGCTCTCCACCGCCACCACCGCGTCGAACGCGGCGCGGCCCGGCACCGCCAGCGCGTCGCAGAGCAGGGGGCGCACGCGCGTGCCCACGCCCGCGGCCTCCGCGAAGCCCTGCACGAGCGCCACGTGCGAGGGCACGTTCGTCACCGCCGTCACCTGGGCCCGATGCTCGGTGGCCCAGAAGAGCGCGCCGCCGCCCAGGCCGCAGCCCACGTCCAGCACCTCGCCGCCGTCCGGGAAGCGGCCCACGGCGCGCGCCAGCTCCACCAGCATCGCCTCCTGCGCGGCGTGGACGCTCGCGCGCAGCGCCTCGGGCGGAGCGCCCGGCGGAGGCAGCACGTCCACCAACCCGGAGTGGTAGTGCACCCGGGGGCCGGGCCCGTATCGCTGGAGCAGCCGCTCCGTCTTCGCCTCGTAGTACGCGCTCACCTCGTCGCGTCTCCACTCGGGTTCCACGGCTTCGGCCCTCATGATTTCCCCTCCGGCAGCATCGGTTCGATGCGGCGCAGCGCCGCGTCCAGGCAGCGCAGGTCCTGGCGGCGCAGTGACTGGGTGGCCGCCCGGGCCCAGTCCACGATTTCATGTCGGTCCGCCTCGGGCATGCGGGTGAAGCGCACATCGCGCGAGCGGATGTCCTCCGCCACGTGCGCCGCCACGCCCAGCGCCCGGCCCGCGGCGGCCGCGCGGGGCTCCAGCACCGTGCCCGCCCACAGCACCTGCAGGTACGCGGCCCACTGCTGGCCAGCGATGCCCTCCGCCACCTGGCGGAACAGCGGCGCCGTCCACTCGCGCGCGCGCACCTCCAGCGCCTGCGGACCGGCGGCCACCGCCAGGGTGCGGACGGCCTCCTCCAGCACCGGGCCCGGCAGCTGGGCCTGCGCGCCACACAGCGTGGCGAAGGCCAGGTTCTGGAGGATGAACTGCACGCACGGCCCCACGCGGACGGGCGGGTCGTGGTACGTGCACTCGCCGTCGATGAGGTCGTCGGCGAGGTTGCCCGCGCAGAAGCTCAGGAAGAGCCCCGCGCCCCGCGCCAGCAGGGCACTCCGAGGCAGCCCGGCCTCCGCGCCCGCTTCATAGAAGAGGGCCAGCGGGCCCGGCTGCGCCGCCTCCATCGCCGCGAGCACGTCCCGCTCGGACACCTCCGGCAGCGCCAGCCGGCGCAGCGCGCGCAGCGACTCCTGGTACAGGGCTCCTCCGCTCATGGGTACTCCCTGGGAAGGACCATGCGCAGCACGGCCCCGCCTCCGGCCGCGTTCTGCCGGTGCAGCATGCCGCCGCTGGCGCGCAGCAGGCACTCGCTGGTGTAGAGGCCCAGGCCCGTCGCGTGGGCCTTGCTGGTGTAGAGCGCCTCCGCGGGCCGGCTGAGCTGCCCGGGTGGGAAGCCCGGCCCGTCATCGGTGATGACGACCTCCAGGCGCCCGCTGAGCGGCTCCACGCGCGCGTGGATGTGGACCCGCGCCGCGCCCTCCTCGCCGTCGCCCTCGCAGGCGTTGAGCACCAGGTTCTCCACCACCCGCCGCAGCGTGGGCGCGCCGCCGCGCATGAGCGCGCGCAGGGGCGCGGCGGGCTGCTCCACCTCCACCTGGATGTCCACGTCCGGGAAGCGCAGGCCCACGCTGGCCTGCACCGAGTCCAGCACCGGCGCCAGCTCCACGGGCTCGGGCTCCGTGCCGGCGTGGCGGCGGCCCTTGGTGCGGGCGTCCGTCACCGTGTCCCGGATCCGCGCCAGGCTCTGGTTGAGCCGCCGGAGCAGCTCCTCGAACTCGGAGCGGCCCGGCGCGAGGCGAGGGGCGCCCAGCACGGCCAGCATGTCCGCCGCGCTGCCCGCGGCCATGAGGGCGTTGTCGATGTCGTGGTGGTAGCCGAGGATTTCCGCCAGCGCCTGCGACAGGCGGCCCACGTCGCGCTCCTGCTGCTCCAGCAGCTGGGCGTGCACGGCGGCGCGCAGGCGCTCCGCGTCCGCGCGGGCCCGGTCATGCTGCACGGCGAAGGTCCCCAGGTACAGCTCGGCGGTGAGCGCCGCGGGCCCGATGACGCCGAAGAGCGCCAGGTGCTCGTCGCTGCCGCGCAGGGGCAGGGCCAGGCCCAGCGCCACCGCGGTGCCCAGCGCGAGGAAGGGCTGGCGCGGCGTCACCCGGTGCAGCCGGCCGTGGAAGGCGGTGGCGAAGAGGAACAGCGAGGCGATGACGGCCGCCCCCGGCAGCGCCGACAGCGCCATCAGCGCGGCCAGGAAGAAGTGCATCGCCGCCACGCCGGCGGCCAGCCACACCCAGCCCCAGGGCTCGATGCGGCGGCGCCGCCGGTGGACGAGCGAGAAGAGCACACCACTGGCCAGCATGGGCACGGCACACAGCAGCGCCGTCCCGAAGTGGATGCCGAAGAAGCTCCGCGCGCCCGGGGCCCAGGCCGCCATGGCGAGCATGCCCGGCACGAAGGCGCACAGCGCGAGCCACGGGCCCAGGCCCGAGGCGGCCATCACCTCTGCGGCGTTCTGGGCGCGAACCCATCGCCGGAACGAGGCCAGGACGGCCTGGCGCCCGGCGGTGCGCGCGCTCATACGGTGGCGGAGAGGGTGTCACCCGCCTCCGTGTCCAGATGGGCGGACTCCACGGTGACGCGCTCGGCCCGGAGGTTCAGCTCATGGACGATGTCCGCGTTGCCACGCCGGAGGACGTGCACCGCCACCTCGCCGCCCGCGAGCACGTGGTGGAGGGCCTCCAGCACGGGCTGGAGCGCGGGGTTGAGCACGCGGGCGCCCAGCGGGCCTTCCATGGCCCCCAGCTGGTGGCTGCGCGACAGGTAGTCCGCCAGCGCGCTGGCAGGCAGGGGCTCGGCGCGCGGGGTGCTTTCTTCCGGTCCGATGACCCGGGGCCGGGTCCGGACGGGCGCGGGTGCACCCGTGCGGGCATCCCAGCGCGGTGGACATTCTCGTCGCGTGCGAAGCGGATGAAACCGTATTTCTCGGACTCTTGGATTCATGCTGGCTCCCCCCGGGGCCTGGCACAGTCGTTTCACCACCGAGCAAAGCGAACGGTCCCAAGTCCCGTCAAACTCCTGGCCGGGCGAGTGTTGTCCAGCGTGTTCTCCTCACCCTGCGGGGCAGGAGGGTGGTACGGGGTGGACAGTGGGCGAGGTGGAAGAGGTGCGCGGTATGTCTCGAGTCTTGACCCGTCCGGGCCCCGTGACGGTGGCTGTCCTCACGCTGCTGGTGGCGATGACCTCCATCCAGACGGGAGCCTCGCTGGCCAAGCGTGTCTTTCCCGTGCTGGGCGCCTCGGGCGCGACGGCGCTGCGGGTGTTCTTCGCGGCGCTCATCCTGGCGGCGGTGTTCCGCCCCTGGCGCCAGCGGCTCTCCCGTAAGGACTTGCAGGCGGTGGCCATCTACGGCGCGGCGCTGGGCGGGATGAACCTGACCTTCTACCTGGCGCTGGAGCGAATCCCGCTGGGGATTGCCGTCGCCATCGAGTTCACCGGGCCGCTGGCCCTGGCGCTCTTCTCCACGCGCCGGCCGCTCGACTTCGTGTGGGCGCTGCTGGCCGTGGCCGGCATCCTGCTGATTCTTCCGCTGGCCGAGACGTCGCGGGCGCTGGACTGGATGGGCGTCTTCTGGGCGCTGGTGGCCGCCACGTGCTGGGCGCTCTACATCCTCTTCGGCCAGCGGGCCGGAGGCGCCGTCCACGGGGGCACGGCGGCGTCGCTGGGCATGTTCATCGCGGCGTTGCTCGTGCTGCCCTTCGGCGTGGCGCACGCGGGAACGAAGCTGCTGGACGTGACGCTGCTGCCCATCATCCTGGGCGTGGCGGTGCTGTCGAGCGCGCTGCCGTACTCCCTGGAGATGTACGCGCTCAAGGCGCTCCCCACGCGCACGTTCGGCATCCTGATGAGCCTGGAGCCGGCGCTGGCGGCGGTGTCGGGGCTCCTGCTGCTCGACGAGCGCCTGTCGCTGGTGCAGTGGGTGGCCATCGGCTGCATCATCCTCGCGTCCGTGGGCAGCTCCGCGACGTCTCGGAAGGCGGCGGAGGAGAAGGCGGCGCCGGCGTGACGGCGGGCGGTGATGTCCGGTGCTGGATGGGACGAGGCTCCCGCGCCCGTGCGCCCCGGGTGGCGCGGCGCCGCGCGCGCCCCCAGGCCCTCTTCGGGCTCGCAAGGGGCGCGGCGCCGCGCTAGAGGACGGCCACATGCGTGACCGAATCCTGGCCGTGCTCCGTCAGCTGGCCCAGACGCCCGAGCTGGAGGCGCGCTGGCTGCACACCCTGTCCCTCATGGAGTTCATCGGCGCGCGGAAGATTTCGCGCACGGTCGCGGACCGGCACCCGTCGCTGGAGGTGCTGGGCCACCTCGCCGACGAGACGCGCCACGCGTTCGCGTTCAAGCGCCTGTCCGCCGAGGTGGCCGGCGCGGAAATCACCGCGTTCCTCTGCCCGGAGGCGGCGGGCCGCTACTTCCAGGCGCTGGACCACGAGCTGGCCGCCTGGGCCACCGCGTTCACCGGCGCGCCGGACGTCTACCTGCACTACCTGCTCACCACCACCGCCATCGAGCGGCGCGCGATGGTGCTCTATCCGCTCTACAAGGCGGCCTCGCGCCACCCGGGCGTGCGCGAGGAGCTGGGGCGCGTCGTCACCGAGGAGCAGAGCCACCGGCGCACCATCGAGGACGCCTGCGTCGCGCGCCTCACCGCCGTGGGCGCCACGCTGGAGGCCGCGCTGGCGCTGGAGGAGCGGCTCTTCACGGCCTTCATCGGCGAGCTGGAGGCCGTCGTGGCGCGTGAGGCCGGTCCGGCGGCGGCCTTCGCCCCGACGGCGGTGGAGGACGTGGCGACGGGCGCGGCGAAGTAGCGCGCGGGTCCGTGGGCGGCCTTCGCCCCGACGGCGGTGGAGGACGTGACGACGGGCGCTGCGAAGCAGCACCGCGGGCCCGTATCCATGGCTCGCGCGCCCATGCCGCGCGCTGCCAGGCGAGGTGCGCCACGTCGGGGCCCCCGCGTGCCGGCCACGTGACTACAGCGCGTCGTCGCCTCCGCCGGGCGCGCCCGTGCCATGCGCGCCCGAGAGCACCAGCGTGCCCTCCTTCAGCTCCGCGCGCAGGTTGCGTGCCTTGCGCGCCCGCTTGCGGCTGAGCTCCACGCCCACCGCGTCCAGGCCCAGCGCGTTGGCCACGGCCAGCACGGTGCCGTGGCCACAGAAGGGGTCCACCACCGTGCGCGTCCGCGTGTGCTCCATGAGGAAGCGGCACGCGATGAGGCAGGCCTCCACGCCCATGCCGCGCGTCCACGTCACCTCGCCCGCCTCCGGCATGACGTCCGGCGTGGACTTCGCCATGTCCACGCGCACGCCGCGCGAGAAGCACAGCATGTGGGAGTACGCGGGCCGGCCGAACGTCACCGTCCCGGGCGGCCGCCGGCACACCACCTTGTGCCAGAGCATGTCGACCCCCGCTTCCTCCGCGGCACGCGTCACCAGGTAGCCCTTGTCCACCCAGGTGCCCGCTTCCTTCACGTCCGTCTGGTAGAAGATGGCCACGCCGTCCGGGGGCACGCGCGAGAGGAGCAGCCCGGCCGCGCGGATGAACCACGCCTTCCACTCCGCCAGCGAGAGCGACGGGAACTCGGACAGGTCCGGCAGGGATGCGATGGCCGAGCACCCCTCCAGCACCGGCTGCGCCTCCAGCCACGCCAGCGCGTCCTCGCAGTACACCGTGCGCCGGGGCTCCCGCCGCGTCGCGTCCCTGCCACCTTCCCGTTCATCCACCATGAGGCCGCGGAGTCTGCCAGAGCGCCTGCCCACGCTGCTGGAGCGGTGACGGGACGCATACCCCGGGTGCGCCCTGGCGCACTGCATCGCGCCCTCGCTCCGGCCGCACTCTCCGCGTAGGTGGTAGCCAACCGCCCAAAACCATGGCTTGCTAGAGGTTCCACGGATTTCTACAATCCTGCTTTATCCAATTTTGTGCAGAGGAGGCGCCATGCCCTCGACATCAGCGAAAGACGGAACGTCACTCCACTACCGGGTCGTGGGTGACGGTCCGCGCACCGTCGTGCTGGTCCACGGGTGGATGGTGTCCGGCGCGGTGTGGGATTCACTGGTGGAGCGGCTGGACCTGTCCGGGCTGCGGCTGGTGATTCCGGACATGCGCGGCTCCGGCAAGTCGGGCCGGCCGGAGACGGGCTATGGCCTGGAGACGCTGGCGAGCGACGTGCTGGCGGTGGCGGACGCCTCGGGGGCGCAGCGCTTCACGCTGGTGGGCCACAGCATGGGCGGCCAGCTGGTGCAGTGGGTGGCGGCGGAGGTTCCGGAGCGCGTCGAGGGGCTGGTGCTCATCAACTCCGTGCCCGCCGCGGGCCTGCCGCTTCCTCCAGAGGCCGCGGGGTTGTTCCGCACCTCGGCGGGGAGCCGCGAGAAGAAGCAGACCATCCTCGGCCTCGCGTGCAAGCAGCTGCCGCCGGAGGCCCTGGAGGCGCTGGTGAAGGACTCGATGGACATCAGCCAGCCGGCCATCGAGCACGTCTTCGACGCGTGGACTGCGGGGGGCTTCGCCGACAAGCTGGCCGCGATTACGGCGCCTGCGCTGGTGCTGGCCACGGACGACGCCTTCCTGCCGGCGCCCTTCCTGCGGGAGTCCGTGGTGGCGAAGATTCGCCGCGCGCGCCTGGTGTACCTGCCTGGCCCCGGCCATTACCCACAGGTGGAGCGCCCGGCGGAGACGGCGGCGCTGGTGTCCGCCTTCCTCGCCGGCACCCAGCCAGCCTGAGCGCTTCGAGGAGACCGTAGAATGGCCTGGAGCATGTCCTTCGAGTACGACGCGCAGAACGACGTCGTCACCGCGCACTTCACCGACTGCGTCCTGGTGAGTGAGGCGGACGTCCTCCGCTGGAGGAAGGAGGTGGAGGAGCACCTCTCCAAGTACCCGTCCAAGGTGGACCTCCTCATCAACCTGGACGGGCTGGTGGTGAAGTTCACCGCGGGCCGCGTCTTCGGCAAGGAGCGCCGCGAGGTGCTGGAGCGCTACACGCACCGCTCGTACCGCTTCGGTGGCGACGAGATGACGCGCATGTTCGTGCTCACCAGCGGTGCCATCAACGGCGCTGCCGTCAATCACTTCACCTCGCGCGACGAGGCGCTGGCCGCGCTCCAGGCCGAGCGCGAGGCCCTGCGCAAGCGGGGCTTCTCGCCGTTTGGCGGAGGCTTCGCCGGCAGCAAGGCCTGAAGCCCGGGCGGCTCAGACGCCGGCGAACCACTCGTAGCCGCGGTCCTCCCAGTAGCCGCCGGTGGGCTCGGGCAGGAAGTTCACCTCGGTGAGGTACTTCACCATCTTGTAGCCCAGCTTCACGCCCGAATAGAGGCGCAGCGGCGCGCCATGCCCGGGCGTCAGCGGCTGGCCGTTCATCCCGTAGGCCAGAATCGTCTGGGGATGGAAGGCGCTGGGCCGGTCCCACGACGAGTAGTAACCGGCGTCGAACGAGCGCAGCTCCACGTAGCCGGCGCGCGTGTCGGCACCCACGTACCGGGCGAGCTCGCTCACGCGCACGCCATGCCAGGACGCCACCGCGCTCCAGCCTTCCACGCAGTGGTGGCGGATGCGCAGGTCGGTGCGAGGCAGGCGCTGGAGCGTCTCCAGCGTCAGCACGGAGGGCCGCGCCACCTGTCCGCCCACCTGGAGCGCCCAGCCCGCGGGCGCGAGCGGCACCGTGTCGGAGACGAAGTACTCGGGGAACTTCCCGGGCGGCGTCGTCTCCTCGGGCGGCAGCTCGGGCGCGAGCCGGTGTTCGTCGAACAGCGCGGCCTGGGCGCGGGCGTTGAAGCGCTCCATGGCGCCCAGGAAGCCCTCTCGCGGGCGGCTGCTGTCACACGCGCCGGCCGTGAGCGCGCTGGCGCCCACCAACGCCGCGCGCCGCGTGAGCAGGTGTCTAGGCATCGGGCTTCCTTCCACCCGTCACCATCTCTCCCAGGCTTCGTGGGTGGAGCAGCACCAGCACGATGTGCCCCACCGTGAAGAGGGCGAGCAGCGCCAGCACGACGAGGTGGACGGCGCGCGCGGTGTCGTAGCCGCCCATCAGCGTGGTGAGCGCGCCGAGCTGCACCGGCTTGTAGAGGACGAGCCCGGAGAGCACGGCGAGCAGCCCCAGCGCCAGCGTGCCGGTGTACGCCAGCCGCTGGAGGCCGTTGTAGAGCCCCTGGGCCGGGGCGTGCCGGCGCACGCGCAGGTAGAAGGCGAGCGTGCCCAGGGCGTTGCGCGTGTCGCGCCGGGGCAGGAAGAGGCGGCGGCGCCACTCGCCGCTGATGGCGAGGTAGAGCACGTACGCCACGCCATTGAGCGTGAGGAACCAGGCGAAGGCGAAGTGCCAGTGGCGGGCGCCCGCGAGCCAGTCGCCCAGGCGCGCCCACTCGGGCGGAGGGACGCCCTGGAAGGGGTACCAGCCATAGGGCCGGCCCTGCGGCCCGAGCATGGGGTAGGCGACGAGAATCTGCAGGCCGCTGGCCGCCATGATGAGCAGCAGCGGCACGTTGAGCCAGTGGGCCACGCGGATGGGCCAGGGCTGGGGCCTGCGTCGTTCGGGGGCTTGCACGCGCGCGGAAGAAAGCACCCGGCGTCCCGCGGCGGAGGCATCGGCCTGGCTGAGGTGATGGGCAGCCATCAGAAGCGGGGGGGCGGCGGAGGGTGTGCGTCACGCCGGGGACGGGCGCTGGCCCTGGAGGGTGACTGCCCGGGACGCACGCGGCGGCGGAGGTGCGCGTGTCGCGGGAGGCACACGGCGGTGACATCGTCGTGGTGAGCGCGCTCCGCCAGGGTCGCACGTCCTGGTTCACGCTGCCCCAGTGGGAAGAGCCCGCGCTTGTGAGTTCGTGAGCGTGGGGACTCAGCGGTTCTCGAACGGCGGCGGGAGGAGTTTCCGCACTTCACTGATGAACTTCGGCACGGACTTCGACAGCCCATCTAGCAACCGCGGAAAGGTGATGGGCGGGTTCTTCAACATCTCCGCCTGTGTGCGCAGCAGCTCCAGGACCACGCTGGGAGTCTGGCTGAGGAGGTTCTGCAGGAAGGTGTCTGCGTCTTGTGCCTGCATGGCCCGAGGCAGATGCTCCGCCGCGAAGTCGCGCAGGTTGTTGGTGACAATGGTTTGCGCGCCCACATGCACTGCCGCCGCAAGGACGTGCCGGTCCTTGGGGTGATTCGTCATGGCCGGGACAAGACGCTCGTAGCCGGACACCATCGCTTCGGGAAAGTGCCTGCGCATGGCGGTGACTCGGCGTTCTGCTTGTGCACCCGTGAGCCCAACCTGCTCGACGAGGTTGCGGCGCACCTCCTCGAGGATTTCCTCCGTCCAGTAGAGCTGGATGAGCCCTTCGTCAGCGGCCAGGAGCAGGACGTCACAGAGTGAGACGGGAATCAGGACGTTTGCGTCGAGGACGACGGGAAATGGGGCGGGGTTCACAGCCCAGTCGTCCCGCGTCGCTTTCTTGCTGTCAACGGTGGCTTCGCCGTCGGCTCACTCATCGAGCTCGGGATAGCCACCGGCGAGCTGCGAGTCCTGAATCATCTCGACCAGCTTCGCCCGGCGATCTGCTTTTCTGCGCGCACGGTACTCGAGCACGTCCTGCGTGTAGACGCGCCGATGGGTGCCCGTGCGGTGGAATGGAATCTTCCCCTCGTCGAGGAGTTGCACGAGGTATTGGCGAGACACGTTGAGCAGGTTCGCGGCCTGCTGCGTGGTGAGTTCCTTCTGGACTGGGACGATGGAGACGGCATCGCCCGATGCCAGGACAGCGAGAAGCTGCTGAAGCAGGGTCAGCACGTCCTTGGGCAGAGGGAGCGCCTCGTGATTGGGGCCGAGGAGCGTGAATCGAGGCTGGGACCCCGTTCCATGAAGCGTCTCGGTGATCAGTTTGGCGAGCTGTTGGACCTGCCCCAGGGTGCTCTCCGTGGCCGCTACGGGCTCCGAAACACGCGAGCGCGCGTCGTCGGTGTCTGAATCGAGAGTGGATGGCGACATGCGGACCCCGTGGGACGCCTCCTGAGCGGCGCCTTACGAGGTAATACCCGAACATGATGGGGTATTACCCGGTATCGTCCATGTAATACGTGGCGTTATTCGACGCAAGTGCAGGTTCCGGCGGAGTTTTAGGTTGAATAGGTCGCATTCGCCACGCTCTATCTGTCCCAAGCGCAAGTTCCTGCATTGTCGCCGGAGAGGGAAGGCTCAGACGCTCGCCTGCCCCTCCAGCTTCTGCATCTCCTCGCGGCGGACCTCGGACGCCGTGCGGACGATGTCCTTGCACGACATGCCCAGGTCCTGCTCGGTGAGTTTCTGGCCGAGCTTGGGCAGCACGTCCCGCTCCTCCATCGTCACGTGGTCCTTCACCACCTTCTCCAACTCGCCAATCAGGGAGGTCAGCTTCCCCACGTCGTTGCGCGAGCGAATCATCTGGGCGATGAGCTGCTTCATCTCCCCGTGCTCCTCGATGGAGTCCTGAATCAGCGCCTCATCCACCACCCTGCGCGCGGCGGGATATACCCAGCGCTCCTCGATGGTGCTGTGCAGCGTGAGCGCCTCCGCGAGCTGGACGCAGAGCTCCTTCTTGCTCGCGTCGTCCTGGGCCGCCCGGCAGGCGTCGAACAGCGCTTCGGCCTCGCGGTGCTGCTGAATCAACAGGTCAATCACATCCACGTCTGCGCTCCTTGGAATCGGTTCCGTGCCACTCAACGGTCCGCACGCGTGCGGGGGCTCGCAATCACCGCTCCAGGCGCGCGGGGCCCTGCCCGTTTCCCAGCACCCGCGGGCGCTCAGCCCTCGCCTGACCCGTACTTCTTCTGCACCCGCCACAGCGTGGACGCGTCGATGCCCAGCACCCGCGCCGCCTTGTCCAGCGTGGGCGCCGAAGCCATGACAAGCCGCACGTGCTTGCGCTCGATGTCCTCCAGGGTGTGCGGCCCGCCCAGCGCTCCATGGACCTCCCGCCGTGAAGCTGCAGTCCGGGACGCCTGCGGCACCAGCACCCGCATGGGGCGCTCCCGGATGTCCATGGCTTCATCCTAGGAGCAATGCCCGCGCCGGGCGCCCGCCACGCGCCCGGACTGCTGCCCAGCGTGCGGGGGCACACGCAACCCAGGCATCGGTGCCCGCCGGAAGTTGGCGGTTGCCGCACACCCGCCGCACACCGCGCTGGCCTTGTTCTCCGGATTGGGATGGAACAGGGGGGTATGCGCTTGATTGGGATGATGGTGGGCGGCACGCCCCCGGGAGATGGCGAGGAGGAGAACGTCTTCTCCAGGGCCCGGGGCCCCTCGGCGTCGGAGCGGCGGACCCGGAAGGCGCTGCTGCTGGGCCTGGTGCTGCTGCTCCTCGGCGGGGTGTGGCTGTACCTCCAGGGCGGTGAGAACCGGGCCCTGAACGCGTTGTCCCCGGCGCAGCGCGCCTCCCTGTTCCAGGAGACGCGCGAGTCCTTCCGCGAGCTGTGCATGGGGGACGCTGGGACGAGCCGCTTCCCGAAGCGCTGCGCGCAGATGGCGGGCTTCCTCACCCGCTTCACGGAGTGCGACGAGGCCTGCCGGCAGGAGATTGCCCCCGCGCTCCAGCGCGCCGTGCGCTGATGAACGGCGGTGGGCGGCACGGAGACGGAGCCTCGGCCGCCCGCCCGGTGAGCACACGAAACAAAGACATCCGTTGTTTCATGATGTAGGTGGGGCGGCACCTACCCGGATTTCATGTCTCTCCGTATCTGCCTGGGTGACACGGACCGTGAGAGTTACCTGCTCGTGCACAGTTGGCTATCCTGCGTTGCGCGCGGCGTGAACAACGGCCGCACGGGTTCGAGGCTCCTGCGGGAGTCCGCGGAAGGATGGCGACATGTGCTGGCGCAGCGGGCCCCGGAAAACGGGGTGGCTCTTCAACAGCCGGATGGCGGCCGTGAGACCCGGCCCGAATCCACGGCGGTTGAAGCGCGCTCACGGTAGCGGGGAGGTCGCCCGGTGCGTTTGAAGCTCAAGCAGAAGCTGATGTTGCTGCCCGCGGTCGTCGCGGTGTTCCTGGTGGCCATCCTCGTGGCCTTCATGGCCCTGGGCTCGCGCTCGGGCGCCGTGTTCGAGCGCATCAGCGCCTCGAACGCGCCCTCGGTGGAGCTGAGCCGCGAGGTGATGCACCGCTTCCCGGGGCTGCACCGCGGGGTGTCGGCCGCCGTGGCGGGGAAGGTCTCGGACGGCCTGGAGCGCCTGCGCCCGGAGGTGGAGCAGCTCCAGGCGAAGCTCGACCAGGCGCGGGCCGTGCCGGGCGCGAACGTGGCGCGGGTGGATGCGCTCAAGGCCTCGCTGTCCGCGTACTGGGCCACTGCCGAGCAGGGGCTGGCGGGGGACGCGCAGGCGGCGCTGGCGACGCGCTCGGAGCTGGAGTCGCAATCGGCGGCGCTGCGCGAGGCCCTGGAGCAGGCCGCGGCCGAGGACGGCCAGGCCGTCACCGACTCCTACCGGGAGGTGGCCGGGCTGCACAGCGCCACCACCTGGACGGTGTGCGTGCTGGTGCTGCTGTGCATCGGGCTGACGGTGGGGCTCGCCATCTGGCTGCACCGCGAGGTGACGGTGCCGCTGGCGAAGCTGACCCACGTGGCTACGCGCATCGCGGAGAAGGGCGACCTGACGCAGGCCATCGACGTGCGCGGCGAGGACGAGGTGGGCGAGCTGGCGCGGGGCTTCCAGGTCATGGTGACGCGGCTGCGCGACGTGCCCACCACCATCCAGACGGTGGTGGACGAGCTCTCGGCCGCGGCGAAGACGCTCACGCAGGCCAGCAAGGACCAGGTGGACTTCCTCACCAACCAGTCGCGCAGCCTCACCGAGGCGAGCACCACCATCGCCGAAATCGCGCAGACGTCCAGCATGGCGGCCAGCCGCGCGGAGATGGTGCTCCGCGTCGCCGGGCAGGCGGATGCGTTCGGCGCGTCGGGGCAGGAGTCCATCGAGAAGAGCGCCGAGGGCCTGCAGCAGATTCGTCAGCGGGTGGGCGCGCTGGTGGGCAGCATCGCGCACCTGAGCGACCAGGCCGTGCACGCCGGTGAAATCATCAGCACCGTGAAGGACCTGGCGGACCAGTCCAACGTGCTGGCGCTCAACGCGGCCATCGAGGCGGCGCGCGCTGGTGAGGAGGGCCGGGGCTTCGCGGTGGTGGCGAAGGAGATGCGCTCGCTCAGCGGCCAGTCGCTGCAGAGCACCCAGCGCATCGGCAAGATTCTCCTCGAAATCAACCAGGCCATCCGCCAGACGGTGGGCATCGCCGAGGGCGACAGCGAGAAGATGGAGGAGGGCATCGAGCAGGTGCTCGCCTCGGCCAACACGCTGAAGGAAATCACCACCGTGGTGCAGGAGAGCAGCCAGGCCGCGCGCCAGATTGTCGCCTCCGTCACCCAGCAGAACGCGGGCATCGCGCAGATGACCGACGTGATGACGACGCTGTCCTCCATGATGGCGGACGTGGTGACGGCCACGATGACGGCCGAGCAGGCGGTGACGCAAATCAACGCGTCGCTGGAGCAGCTCCAGACGCTGTCCACCGGCTTCCGCGTCTGACGCCGCGCCCGGGCCGCGCGGGTGCCACCGACGTCGGTGGCACCCCGGCCCTTCCAGGCGTCACTCCCCCTGCATCAGCCCGGTGACGCGCCCGTCGTCGTGGACGGTGACGCGGCGGGCCGCCGGCTCGCGCGGCAGGCCGGGCATGGTGAGGATTTCCCCGGTGAGCGCCACCAGGAAGCCCGCGCCCGCGGACAGGCGCACCTCGCGCACGGTGAGCGTGAAGCCGCGGGGGCGTCCCAGCTTCGTGGGGTCGTCCGACAGCGACAGGTGCGTCTTCGCCATGCACACCGGGAGCTGGGCGCCGCCCAGCTCGCGCACCGCCTCCAGGTCCTTCTTCGCGCCCGCGGTGAAGGTGACGTCGTCCGCGCCATAGACGGTGCGGGCGATGGCGGCCACCTTCTCCTCCGGCGCCTGGTCCACGTCGTAGAGGAAGCGCGGCTGGGGCGGGGCGGCGTCCGTGCCGTCCAGCATCTCCAGCACCCGGTCGGCCAGCTCCAGCGAGCCGTCTCCACCCCGCGAGTAGCCGTCGCATACGGCCATCTCCACGCCGCGCGCCTTGCCGAAGGCCCGCAGCTCCTCCAGCTCGGCGTCCAGGTCCTGCGGGAAGCGATTCACACACAGCACCGCGGGCAGGCCGAAGGCGGCCACCGACTCCAGGTGCTTCTCCAGGTGCGCGAAGCCGCGGACCAGGGCCTCGCGGTCCGGCTCGGCCACGCGCGAGGGCGCCGCGCCCCCGTGGTGCTTCAGCGCGCGCAGCGTCACCACCAGCACCACGCCCCGAGGCCAGATGCCGGCGCTCCGGCACTTGATGTCGAGGAACTTCTCCGCGCCCAGGTCGAAGCCGAAGCCCGCCTCCGTGATGACCTCGTCCGCGTAGGCCAGCCCCATGCGCGTGCCCAGCACGGAGCTGCACCCGTGGGCGATGTTCCCGAAGGGGCCCGCGTGCACCAGGGCCGGGCCGCCCTCGCGCGTCTGGGCGAGGTTGGGCATCAGCGCGTCCTTGAGCAGCGCCACCATGGCCGCCGCCGCGTCGACGTCCCGGGCACGCACCGGCTCACCGTCCCGGGCGTGGCCGATGACGATGCGGCCCAGGCGTGCCTCCAGGTCCTTCAGCCCCTCCGCGAGCGCGAGGATGGCCATGACCTCGCTGGCGGCGGTGATGTCGAAGTGGTCCTCGCGCGGCACGCCCTGCGCCTTGCCACCCAGGCCGACGATGACGTTGCGCAGGAAGCGGTCGTTCATGTCCATGGCGCGCCGCCAGCGCACGCGCGTGGCGTCCAGCGCCACCGGCTGGCCGTAGTAGACGGCGTTGTCCACCAGCGCGGCGAGCAGGTTGTTGGCGCTGGTGATGGCGTGCAGGTCCCCGGTGAAGTGCAGGTTGATGTCGGCAGCGGGCTCCAGGCTGGCCTGCCCGCCGCCGGTGCCGCCGCCCTTCACGCCGAAGACGGGGCCGAGCGACGGCTCGCGCAGGGCCGCCACCGCCCGGCGCCCCCGCTTGCGCAGCCCCATGGCCAGGGCCACCGACATGGTCGTCTTCCCCTCGCCCGGAGGCGTGGGGTTGATGGCGGACACCAGCACCAGCCGGCCCTGCCGCCCTCCGCGCTTGCCGAGCGCGTCCAGCGACACCTTGGCGCGGTGGGTCCCCCACGGCAGCACGTCCTCGGGAGACAGGCCCAGCTCGGCGCCCACTTCGGTCATGGCTCTCAGCTTCATGCCGGGACTCTCCGCGTGGCATGGGCCCCTGGTCAACCGCGGCAAGGCCTGGGCCGAGGTCAGGGTCGTGCGCCGGTCAGTCCAGGCGGAAGCCCTCGGGCGCGCGCGGGTCCTTCCGGTCGTACATGTTGAGGTACAGCGTCACCGGCTTGTCCAACCCGTCGTAGATGACGTCGTACACGTCGAGCAGGCCGCTGCCGAAGGGCGAGTTCTCCGACGCGAAGGCGCAGCAGCTTCCTCTCCGCTCGTAGCGGACCTTCTGGCCCTCCGGCCCCCGCAGGTGCTCGAGGTACTCGTATTCACCATCGACGCCGCCGCCCACGTGGATGGGGTCGTTCTCGCTGTAGCCGTAGCCGGAAGGCGCGGGAGCGGCCTTCGGGGCCTCGGCGGTGGGCGTGGGCTCGCCGGGGCGGGTGCTCGACGCGGTGGACGCACACCCCGTGGCCAGCGTGGGGACGAGGAAGAGCAACGCGAGTCGTGAGGTCGTCATGCCGGCCAGCCTAGCGCTTTCGCACAGGGCCCGGCCCCGGGGCGGGAACCCTGCCGTCCATGGCTGACAGGCAAGGCCCGCCGGTGGACCCTTTGACGCTCCGGGTGGGGGTCGCATGTTTCCCGATGGAGTCCTGGCCCGCCGCGGAGGAGCGCTCATGTCGAAGGCCCACATCCATGACGGAGGACGCGGCATGTGGAGCGTGGCCGCGCAGGCCAGGGCCCTCCGCTCGGACAGGCCCTCGTTCTCTCCGACGCTGCTCCAGGTGGGGGCCAGCCTCCAGGCGGCGCTCATCGTCGATGCGCAGGGGCGGGTCGCCTTCATGGACGAAGCGCTGCTCCGCGCCACCCGATGGAGGGACGGTCCCCTGGAAGGCCGGCTCATGGGCGAAGTGCTCCGCGGGCTGTCCTGGCTCACGGAGGCGCTCGGGGTGGCGCTCGAGGGCAAGGCGGGCGTCCAGGAAGGGCCCGGAGCGGGACAGCGGCTGACGGCCTTCGTCCTCCCCATCTTCGGCGACGGAGGGGCGCTGCTCGGCGCCTGTGCGCGGCTCCAGCTGCCCGAGCCGGCCAGGGACGGGCCACCCGACCGGAGCGCGATGGCACACGGCGCGGAGTCAGGGGAGGCGCGGCATGGGCCCGAGAGCCTGGAGCACATGAACTCGGTGCTCCGCGCGACGCTCGACTCCATCGCGGAGGGCGTCATCGTGGTCGACCTGAGCAGGCGCGTCACCGCCTTCAACAAGCAGTTCCTCGATATGTGGGGGCTCACCGAGGAGATGATGGAGGACCGCGACGCGGAGCCGGTGCTGGTGCGCGCGGCGAAGAGCGTGAAGGACCCGGAGTGGTTCACCTCGCGCATCCGGGAGCGCTTCGAGGCGTCGGCGCAGGTGGACGTGGAGACGGTGGAGTTGCTGGACGGGCGCATCCTGGAGCGCAAGTCGCTGCCGCAGCGGTTGGGGAGCACCATCATCGGTCGCGTCTGGAGCTACCGGGAGGTGACGGCGGAGCGGCACGCCGAGGCCGAGCGCGAGCGGCTGCTGCGTGATGCCCAGGAGGCCATTCGCGTGCGGGATGACTTCCTCTCCATCGCCGCGCATGAGCTGAAGACGCCGCTCACCCCGCTGAAGCTGCACCTGCAGCGGCTGCGTCAGGACGGAGTCCTGGGAGACGCTCCGCACGCGCGCCACGTGGACAAGTCGCTCATGCAGGTGGCGCGGTTGTCCGGACTGGTGAATGACCTGCTGGACACCTCGCGCATCCAGGCGGGGCGGCTGACGCTGAAGCACGGGCCCATTCCGTTCCAGGAGCTGGCCAGTGACGTCGCCTCCGAGATGCGCCTGGCCAGCGCGCACCACCATGTGGAGTTCGACGCGCCCGACGAGCGGCTGGTCGTCCTGGGGGATGGAGACCGGCTCGCGCAGGTGCTCGTCAACTTGATGGAGAACGCCTTCAAGTACAGCCCCAGCGGTGGGACGGTGCGCGTCCGGGTGCGTCGGGATGGTGGCCACGTCCGGGTCTCCGTGCAGGACGAAGGCATCGGCATCCCACAGGACCAGCACGAGCGCCTGTTCGAGCGGTTCTTCCGCGCTCACAACGCCCCCATCTCTGGCTTCGGTGGGCTGGGCCTGGGGCTCTACATCTGCCAGGACATCGTCGAGCGGCATGGCGGCCGCTTGTGGGTGGAGAGCGAGCTGGGCAGGGGCTCCACCTTCCACTTCACCGTGCCGCTGGCGGGGTGATGCTCAAGGCGCGGGGGGGCGTGCGCTCAGGAGGAGCATGGCGGTGGCGAGGACGAAGAGGGCGAAGCCCTTGCGCAGGTGCGATGGCGAGACGCGGCCCGCGAGTCTCCCGCCCAGCAGGCTGCCCGTCATCGCGGCCAGCAGCACCTCGCCGGTGAGCACCCAGGGCAGGTCGACATGGCCCAGGTGTCCGACGAAGCCCGCGGCGCACTGGAGGGCGATGACCACCAGCGAGGTCGCGGTGGCCATGGGCGCGGAGAGGCCCACGAGCATCAGGGCGGGGACGATGAGGAAGCCGCCTCCCGCGCCGACGAGGCCCGACAGGATGCCCACCGCCGAGCCCTGCGCGAGCACGCGCGGCGTGGACGGCGCGGGTCGGGGACCGGAGGTGGACGGCGCCGCGTCCTTGCGGCGCAGCATGGCCACGGCGGCGGCGACCATGACGCCCGCGAAGAGGACCAGCAGCGTGTCGGGTGCGAGATACGGGTTGAGCCTTCCGCCAAGGAAGGCTCCCGCCATGCCGCCCGCTCCGAACACGAGCCCGGTGCGCCAGCGCACCCGGCCCGCGCGGGCGTGGAGGAAGGCGCCGCTGGCGCTGGTGATTCCCACCACCACGAGCGACATGGCGATGGCCGTCCGGGGCTCCACGCCCAGGACGTACACCAGGAGGGGCACGGTGAGGATGGAGCCGCCACCTCCCAGGAGCCCCAGCAGGATGCCCACGAGCAGCGAGCCTGCGATGCCCGCGTACAGCATCAGCAGGTGCCTTCGGGAAGCGCCACGGCGAGCTGGTCCCTGAGGCTGCGTAGCAGGTGCTCGAAGGCTGCTGTGTCCTGGATGGCGGGGGGACGCGCCGCCTGGAGCGCATCCAGCACCGCGGAGAGCGCCAGGCGCGAGGGGCAGATGCCGGCTCGGAGTGAATCGGGATGCACGGTGGACGTGACAGCGCCGCTCGCGAGCAGGGCACCGGAAATGGGGGCACGAGGCACGGCCGTGACGTCACGCGAGTCCTGAGCGGCTGGGCGGGATGCGTGAGGCGCGGCCGTGGCGGCTCGTGCGTCCTGGACGGCGGCTGACGCAGCAGCGCTGGTCTCGAGCAGGGCACTGGGAATGGATGGGCGAGGCGCAGCCGCAGCGTCACGCGCATCCTGCATGGCAGGCACGTCGCGACCTGGCGGCTCGGACGACAGGAGCAGGTGGAGGCCTTGGAACAGCCTGTCTCGCACCGCCGCCAGCGTGGGCAGGGGCGCGGGATGCGTGCGCACCACGGGCAGTTGCTCCGTGTTCCAGGCGAGCATGCCGCCTCGCAGGTTCATCACCCGGCTGAATCCGAGCGCCACGAGCTGGACCGCGGCCCTCGCGGAGCGCGCTCCGGAGCGGCACACCAGCACGACCTGCGTCTGCCGAGGCCAGGTGCTGACGACGTCCTGCACTGTCGCGAGAGGCGCGAGCCGCACGTCGGCGATGCGACCCAGGATGCCGTCGAGCTCGGCGGGCTCGCGCACATCGAGCACCGTGAGGCTGTCTCGCGAGGCGGCGGCGAGCTGGCGCACGTCCACGTCGCGGTAGCCCGCGGGGTGGGGCGTGTCGTCGTCGAAGAGAGGGGGCATGGCGCAAGACCTCCGTGGTGCGTCAGGCCTGGACGGTCGTGGGGACACGGCCGCAGGCCCGGTTGGCGGGAACCGCCACGTCCAGCTTCCGGGGAGGCGGCAGGTTCCGGTCCTTCATGAAGGCGATGAACGCCTCGCGCGACCGGCCGGCGAGCCGGGGGTTGTGCCGCTTCTCCTCGCCCACCGTGGACATGGCATGCCCGGCGTAGTCGTGGCCCGGGTACACCTCTGTCTCGTCGGGCAGGGTGAAGAGGTGGCGGGTGATGGCGTCGTAGAGCTGGCCGGGGTCGCCGTTCTGGAAGTCCGTACGGCCCGTGCCTCGGATGAGGAGTGCGTCGCCGGTGAAGAGCCGGCGCTCGCACAGGAAGCTGAGGCTGTCATCGGTGTGGCCGGGCGTCTCCAGCACGCGCACCTCCAACTGGCCCACATGGACCACGTCGCCGTGCCCTACCGCTCGGTCCACACAGGGCGCGCCACGGCTCGACGCCACCACCGTGGCGCCCGTCCGCTCCCGGAGCGCGCCCGCGCCGGTGACGTGGTCGGCATGGACGTGCGTCTCCAGCACCACGGTGAGCTTCAGGCCCAGCTCCTGGAGGAGCGTCAGGTCTCGCTCTACCTGCTCCAGCACCGGGTCGATGAGCGCGGCGGCGCCAGTGGCCTCATCGGCCAGGAGGTACGTGTACGTCGACGTGTCCGCATCGAAGAGCTGCCGGAAGAGCATGGCCTGCCTCAGAGGTGGAAGTTCCGGGCCCGGGGATTGCCAGCATCGTGCCAGCCATGGCGGTGCGGGGTTTGCCGAGGCGCTTCCAGAGGGAACGTCAGACCTCGAATGGGTGTGGGACCCACGGCAAGGCACAGCGCCAGGGCGTGAGTGTTTCACGAGGGTGCCCTCCGGAAACACCGTTGAAACACTTGATGAAACGGCGGCCAGACTCCTGCTGCGAAACGTCTCCGGAGCCGCACTGCCGGCGCGGCGAGGTCATCCGAGGGATGACTTGCGATAGCGGCTACCGTGCGACACGCAATCCAGCGCTTCGGCGTCGAGCAGGCCGTGCCACCTCGAACCCTGGCTGACGCCGAGCGGGCGCGTGGCCTCGCGGCTTCACGAGACACGGGGCCCGGCACCTTGAAGCCATGCGGCAGCCCTCCACGGCGAGCCCGTCTCATCCCAAGCAGGCGCGCGGCGACGCGGCGCCTCGGCTCAGCGCTTCGAGGCCGTGCTCGAATCGCGCAGGCGCCGCCACAGCGTGACGCGGCTGACGCCGAGCAGGCGCGCGGCCTCGGAGCGGTTGCCGCCCGCCTGGGCGAGCGCGGCCTGGACGCGCTCGGGCTCCAGCGAGACGTCGCGCGAGGTAGGCGGCGCCTGTGGGGCGGGCGCCCGGGGCTCGGCGAACTCCGGCGGCAGGTCCGCTTCACGGACCACCGGCCCCTCTCCGATGACGTAGGCGTACTCCATGACGTTGCGGAGCTCGCGCACATTCCCCGGCCAGGCGTGCTCAACCAGCAGCCGCCGCGCGCCCGGGGAGAAGCGCTCCACGCGCCGGGGGCCTCGTTGGTTCAGCTCCTCCAGGAAGCGCATCGCCAGCGGGAGGATGTCGCCCCGGCGCTCTCGCAGCGCGGGCAGGAAGAGGGGCACCACGCGCAGGCGGTACATCAGGTCCGCGCGGAAGCGGCCCGCCTCGACCTCGCGGCGCAGCGGCCGGTGGGTGGCGGCGATGATGCGCACGTCCACGGGTACGGGCTGGCGGCCTCCCACGGGGATGACGGTGCGCGTCTCCAGCACGCGCAGCATCTTCGCCTGGAGGTCCAGCGGCATCTCGGCCACCTCGTCGAGGAAGAGCGAGCCCTTGTCCGCCAGCCGGAAGTGCCCCGGGCTGTCGCGCACGGCCCCGGTGAAGGCGCCGCGCACGTGGCCGAACAGCTCGCTCTCCAGCAGGTTGGGCGGCAGCGCCGCGCAGTTGATGGCGCGAAAAGGCCCGCGGGCGCGCGTGGACAGCGCATGCAGCGCGTGGGCGATGTGCTCCTTGCCGGTGCCGGACTCGCCCCGTACCAGGACGCTGGACTCGGTGCGCGCCACCTTCTCGACGATGCGGAAGACGCGCTGGAGCTCCGGTGACTGCGTCCACAGCCCGTGGAAGAGCTCGGCGCGCTGGGGCATGGCGCCAGTGGGCGCCGGGACGACGAGCAGCGCCCAGCCCGCCCTCCGCGGCCCCTGCGACAGCGCTTGGGCACGCACGCGCACCGCCTTCGAGTGGCCGCCCACGCGCAACTGGGCGGACGCCTCTCGCCCCTCGACCAGGAGCTCCTCGCCGTCGTCGGGCACCAGCACCCGCGCCAGCGGCGTGCCGGCGCGGAGCGTGCCGCCGAGCGCGGCCTCGAGCGCGGGTGTGAGCGCGGCCACCTTCCGTGCCTCGTCCACGAGGAGCACGGGCCCCGCGAGGACATCCAGGGCGGGGAGCACGAGGCGGGAGGTGGGGCTGGGACGGGAGGATGGCATCGTCAGGGCCGGGAGGGGCCTGCATAGCCCGGCCCCCGGCGCATCAGGCAAGGCCTCGCATCATGAAGGTCCAGTAGAAGAAGGGCAGACCATGCTTCTTCAGCAGCCACAAATCGCTCCGCTCCTGGGTGGTGTCGATGAAGGGGATGCTGGGCGCGGGCTTGCCGTCGTAGTCGAACTCGGCGAGCAGCAGCCGTCCGTAGCCGGTGGTGAGGGGGCAGGACGCGTAGCCGTCATAACGCGCGGGCAGGGGGCGGTCCCTCATGCAGGCGAGGAGGTTCTCCACCAGCACCGGCGCCTGCTTGCGCACGGCGGCGCCCGTCCTGCTGGTGGGCAGGTCGGACGCATCCCCGAGCGCGAAGACGTTGGGATGGTCCGGGTGCTGGAGCGTGTACTTGTCCGTCTTCACCCAGCCGGTGTTCGGACCCTCGCGCCAGGCCAGGGGGCTGCCCTTGATGAAGTCCGGTGCGCTCTGCGGTGGGGTGACGTGCAGCATGTCGTAGGAGAGCGTGAGGCGCTCCGTCTGCCCGTCTCGCGAGGTCTCGAAGGTGGCCTCTCGCTTGTCGCCGTCCACGGCGACGAGGTCGTGCTGGAAGCGCGGGGTGATGCCGTAGCGGTGCACCACGCCCTCCAGCACGGAGGCGAAGGGCTTCACGCCGAAGATGGCCTTGGCACCGGAGCCGAAGACGACGCTGGTGCGCTCCAGCACGCCGGTGCGGCGGAAGTGGTCCGCGGCCAGGTACATGATTTTCTGCGGCGCCCCGGCGCACTTCACGGGCGTGGACGGCTGCGTGAAGAGCGCCGTGCCGCCCTTGAAGCCCTGGATGAGGCGCCACGTCTTGGGCGCGAGGTGCACGTCGTAGTTGCTGCTGACGTGCGGCGTCTTCAGCGCCTCGCGAAGGCCGGTGACGCGGTCCCAGTCGAGCTGGATGCCGGGAGCGACGACGAGGAAGTCGTAGCCCAGGCGCAGGCCACCGCGGGTGCGGACCTCCCGGGCGTCCGGGTCCACCTCCGTGGCCGCATCGCGCACCCACCGCACGCCGGGCGGAATGAGGCGGGCTTCGTTGCGCACGGTGTCCTCGATGCGAGCCTCACCGGCGCCCACCAGGGTCCACAGGGGCTGGTAGTAGTGGTGCTGCGAGGGCTCGAGGACGGTGACGCCCTTCTGGCCGGCGCGCGCCAGCCGGGCGGCCACCGCGATGCCCGCCGTGCCGCCGCCGATGATGAGCACGCGATGATGCTCGCGCACCGGTGCCACCAGGGCGTCAGGCGACGTCATCAGGTTCTTGCGGTCGAAATCCTCGCTCGTCTGCATGTCGCGCGCTCCCTCGTGAAACGTGAAACGGGCAGAAAGCCCTAGCAGGGCGCGTGCCACACTCGTCCTCAGGTGCAGGCCCCAGGTGGCGGGGTGAACAGGGTGTTTCGCGAGCGTTTCAGCGTGTTTCAGGAGCGCCCGCGGCTGGCGGCGCTCCGGGCATGAAAAAGGGCCCGGACCGTGAAGTCCGGGCCCCCGTCATTCGGGTCGGCTTACTTGCCGAAGAGGCCGCGCAGGCGCTTCTTCGCTTCCTCCTCGGCGCGCTTCTTCGCCTCGGCCTCCAGGCGCGCCTTCTCCGCGGCGGCCTTGGCCTCCAGCTCCTTGCGCTTGGCCTCGGCCTCGGCGCGAATCTTGTCCTCGCCGCCCTCGATGAGGCCCTGCACCTGCTGGCCGCGCTCGCCGCCAATCAGGCTGCCCGCCAGCGAGGACGCCGCCAGCTTGGCGATGAGCGTCACCGCCGGCTTCACGTCCAGGCTGGTGACCTCCGGCTTCCACGCGGGGCCCGTCAGCTTGAGGCCCACGGGGATGTCGGACGGCGGCGTCACCTTGCCCAGCGTGAGCGTCTTCACGGTGGACGGCGTGAGCGACACGGTGCCCGTCAGGTCCAGCGTGCCGTCCAGGCGGATGCCGCCGTCGAAGCTCAGCTGCGCCTCGGGCCGCGCCCACGTCAGCGGCTTGGACAGCTGGGCCACGCCGTTCTTGATTTGCACGTTGAAGGGCAGGTCGCCGCCCAGCTTCGTCACCTGCTCGTTCTTGAGGCCCTTGGCCGCGATGGGCAGCGCCTTGGCGAGCGGCTCGGACACCGCCGCCACCAGGTCCTTGCCCAGCAGCTCACCGTCCAGCAGGTCCCCGCTGATGCCGCCCAGCAGCGTCTGCTTGAGCTGGTCTGGCGTGTAGCCCACGCCCTTCACGTCCACGTTGCCGTTGAACTTGCCCGTCACCGCCTTCTGCGGGGTGAACTGCGTCAGGGCCTGCTCCACCGCGACGTTCTCCACCTTCACCTTCGCCTCGAAGGGGCGCTGCTCCGGCAGCGGGCCCAGGCGCACCGTCGTGCCGTCGGCGACCACCTTTCCGCCGAAGACGCCCGTGGAGAACTTCTCCACCGTGATGAGGTCGTCGGTCATCTTCACCACGCCCGTCACGTTGGACATGTCCATGTCCAGGTAGCGCAGCGTGCCCACCGCGAAGCGGATGTCGCCCCGGTAGCCGTTGAAGCGCGTCGGGTCATCCGACGGCGGCTCCTCCGGCGGGGGCCCGCCGCGGGCCTGGACTTCCTCCTCGCTCATCATCAGCGCGTCCGCGTCCAGCTTCGCGCTCTTGAGGTCCGCGGCGAAGGTGGTGGTCTGCTGCTTCCCCTGGCCCGCGAGCGCGAACGACGCGCTGCCCGTCAGCGTGTCCTCGAGGACGTTCGCGGTGAGCTCGGGGATGTCCACCTTCATGCCGGAGCCCTTGCCGGGCGCGTAGGTGCCCGACGCGCTCAGGTCCATCCGCTGCCCCGGGGCCTTGGCCACCAGCAGGCCGGGCCGCAGGTCGATGCCGCCCAGGTCCGCCTTCGCGTCGAAGCGCAGGGCGCCGCCGCTGGCCGCCGCGCCGGAGACGCGCGCGGAGAGCTTCATCGCGCCGCCCGCGTCCTTCGTCAGCTGGGCGGGCACGCGCAGCCGCACCGGCGTCAGGTCCACGTTGACGTCGAGCGCCTGGGCGTCCTGCGTGCCGCTGCCGCGCACGTCCAGGCCAATGGGGCCGGCAATCATCCCGTTGAGCTGCTTGCGCAGCGGCGGGTAGTACTCGGCGAGCGCGGCCGGGTCGAGGTTGCGGCCCGTGAGCTCGAAGCCCTCCACCGCGGGCTTGTCCGTGAGCAGGCCCTTCACGCTGCCCTTGCCGGTGAGGCTCGCGGGGCCCAGGTCCACCTTCAGCTTCGTGAGGGTCAGGTCGCCGGTGGCGATGTCGCCCGCGACGTCGGTGTCCATCACCACGTCCAGCGCCTTGCCGCCCTCCGAGCCGGTGAAGCTCAGGCCCAGGGCCTTGATGATGCCCACCAGCCGCGTGGGGCCCTGGCCGCCCGGAACGGCGCCGCCGAGGTCCGCCTGCCAGTCCGCGTCCAGCGTGCCCGCCTGCAGGCCGATGTCCGGCGGCAGGAAGGGGCCCAGCGGGGCGAGGTCGATTTTCTGCGCCTTGAGCGTCACGCGCTCGGGCGTGGGCACCAGGGTGGGGGGCAGCGGCGCGGCATGGAGCGACACCTGCAGGTTCTGCGTGTCGGCGAGCACCGCGGCGGCCAGGTTCACCACCAGGGGCTTGCCGGCGCGCAGGTCCTTCACCTCGATGTCCAGGTCCTTCACACCCAGCTCGCGGGCCTGCTGTCCGGCGCCGCGGTCCACGAAGCGGATGGCGCCGTCGGTGAGGGCCGCGCGCTCCACGTGGACGCCGGAGAGGTCCATGGGCTGTGACTCCTCGGCCGGCGCCTCCTCCTTGGGCTGCTGCTCCTCCAGCCGCTGGAGCAGGCGCTGCACGTTGGTGGTGCCGTCCGGGAAGCGGACCAGGTTGACGGTGAGGCCGGAGACCTCGGCGTTCTTCACCTGGATGTCCTTGCCGCTGGAGGACAGGAGCGGGCCCGCGGCGACGCGGACGTCCACCAGGGCGAGCTGCGCCAGCGGCAGGTCCTCACCCTCGGCGGGGCCGACGGTGACGTTCTCCACCTGGGCGCCGAGGGTGGGGAAGAGCTTGGTGGAGATGTCCCCGATTTCGATGGGGCGGCCCAGCAACTGGGAATAGGTGGCGGCCTGGTCGCGGGCCGTCTTCAGCAGGATGGCGTCCAGACGCCAGAGGGCCACGGCCACGACGATGACGAGGAGCGCGAAGACTCCTCCGAGCACATAGGGCCAACGGCGCTTCTTCTTCACGACGGTGTCGGACATCGCTTGAAACCTCCTCCAGCGAGCGGGCCGCAGGCGCCGGCCTGGTGTGCGGTACCCGGGGAGCAAGCAGACGCTTAGCCCAGCCCTGGCTCGTCCGCACGCCTCAGGCGCGCTGGCCCGCCTCGGGACAGCAGAATCTCAGTTCTGCCGGAGTGGACGCTGGAGGCGGAGGGAAATGCACGGAGGCGTACATTTCAGAGGCTGGCCGGCTGTCCCGCGGGCAAAAACAACGGGGGCGCCAGCCGGCTCCTGGCGCCCCCTGCCACTCGACACCTCTGGAAGTGCGCACGCGGCGCCAGGAAGGGAAGGCGGCCCGTGTCGTCCCGGCCGCCCCTCCCTGGCGGGGGGGACTGGGAGGGGGCGGGCGCCTGCACCCGGGCGCGGCGGCCTACCGCTCAGCGCGCGCCAGCCACGCTACACGTCCCCGCGGGCCGGAGACGCAGCGCGCGCAGCTCGCGCCCGTAGTCGGTGCTGTCGGTCGCGGTGAAGTAGACGTCCCAGCCCGAGCGCACGAAGCCCTTCGGCTCGGAGTGCATCGTGCCCGGCGCGATACCCATCAGCTCGAAGGCCCCGTCCTCACGGCTGTCGCTCACCCACGCCTCCCGGCCTCCCTCGTCCGTCTGGGCGCTGAAGAAGAGGTACGCCTCCACGGCGGTCAGCTCCGACGGCGCCGAGCCCAGCGCACCGGGGGCGATGTCCGCGCGCAGCACGGTGCCGGCGCTCGTCCCGTCGCTGACCCACAGCTCGCGGCCATGCACGCCGTCATCCGCGGTGAAGAAGAGCCGGTCCTTCACCACCGTCAGGCTCTCCGGCTGCGACGGCACCGGGCCGGGGAAGATGTCCTTCACCCGCGTCGTACCGGACGTCGTCCCATCGCTGCGCCACAGCTCGAAGTCGTCGCCCGTCTCGTCCGTCGCCGCGCTCAGGTAGAGCCGGCCCTTGTACGCGGTCAGCTCGGAAGGCGTGCCGGTGAAGGTGTAGACGAACCGCGCCCAGCTCGACGTGCCGCTGGTGACGTAGAGCCGGGTCTCCTGCTCATCGTTGTTCCAGGTGAAGAACAGCCTGTCCCCCACCGGCGTCAGGTGGCTGATGGTGTTGTCCTCCGGCCCGTCCGCGAGCCGCACGAAGCTCGTGCCGTTGGTGCGGTAGAGCTGGACGCGGCTGGGGAAGTCGTTCGACGGCGAGAAGACATCCACCTGGACGAAGAGCGCGTTCGAGCCGGCCACCAGCTCGAAGCGGCTGGAGACCTGGTCCCCCACCACGCTGAAGTCGCGCAGGAGGTAGGTGCCCTCCTCGGTGCCGTCGCTGCGCCACAGCGCCCGGCCGTTCACACGGTCATCCGCCGTGAAGTACAGGATGCCGTCGAAGACGGTCAGGTGCTCCGGGTCGGAGTCCTGCGGCCCTGGCGCGATGTTCTTCACCAGCGACGTGCCACCGGGCGTGCCGTCCGTCTTCCACAGCTCGCGGCCATGCACGCTGTTCTTCGCCGCGAAGTACGTGGTCGTCCCGCTCTGGATGAAGGGGCCCGCGTCCGAGTTCGGGCTGCCGGAGTGGATGTCCATCAGCGGCAGCGTGCCAGGGGCCACGCCCGAGCTGAGCCACAGCTCACGGCCCCAGACGCCGTCCGTGGCGGTGAAGAGGAGCGTCTGGTTGCCGTGGTGGAGGTGGAGCGGGTTCGAGTCACCGGGGCCCGGAATGATGTCGCGCACGAGGCGGGCGTTCGTGTCGCACAGCTCCCAGTCCTCGGTGGGCTCTTCCTCCGGCCGCGCGCTGTCGTCGCGTCTGGCCTCGGCCTCCACCTCCCCGTGCTCCAGGCGGACCGGGTAGGGGGCTTCAATGCCGCATCCGGTGGCGGCAATGCCTGAGACGACGGACAACAGCAAAGGAACGCTCTTTGCGCGAAGACGCATACTCACTCCTTGTTGCGGTGGCTGGCTGCGGTGGGGTGCCGCGGTCGCGCAATTTGGTCGGGATGTGACGGAACCCAACCCGTCCGCGAGTCGGTCCAGGGCTGCCATTGCGTGACAGTCCTTTCGCACCGCGTGCGTCCGGGGGGCTCGGCGTACGAGCCCGGAGCCCTTCAGCGAACAGCTGGAGTGCGCGGTGTTCGACGGCGGAACCTCCCGGACGCGCTTCCCGCTTTCCGAACCGCGGCCGCATAACGAGACTCGGCGCGCCATGCGCATCCGCTCCGCTTTCGTCCTGTTGGCCTGTGTCTCCGCTTGCGCCTCACGCCCGGGCCCCGGGCCCGCGTCGTCCCCCACCATGTCCACTGCCTCACCCACCGCGGCGGAAGCCGACTACGTCCTCCTCGCGCGCGAGTACCTGGACTGGTACGCGGCGGCGAACCCCACCCGGGCCACGCAGCTGGGCTACCACATGCATGACGCCCACCTGCCGGACCTCTCCTCCGACGCGCTGAACCGCAAGTCGGAGGCCCTGCGCGGCTGGCTGAAGCGCCTGGAGCAGCTGGACCGCGGCGGCCTGTCGGGGGACGCCGCCGTGGACGTGCGCGTGCTGGAGAACGCGATTCGCGCCGACCTGGTGGAGCTGGAGGAGGAGCGGCCCTGGGAGCGCAACCCGGGCTTCTACGTGGGGCTCATCTCCAGCGGGCTCAGCAGCCTGTCGTCACGGGAGTTCGCGCCCCTGGTCGAGCGCCTGCGCGCGATGCGCTCGCGGATGGCCCGCATCCCCGGCGTGCTGGACGCGGCCCAGTTCAACCTGGACGGCGTGCCGAAGCTGTGGGCCGAGTACGCCATCCGTGACGCGCGCGGCACCGTGGCCTGGCTGCGCGGCGACCTGCTCCGGGCCCTGGAGGCGCAGGGCTACGCGCAGGTGCCGCTGAGCGAGCGCGCCGCCTTCACCGCCGCGCGCGAGGAGTCCGCGCGCCAGCTGGAGGCCTTCGCGGTGTGGCTGGAGCGCGAGCTGCTGCCGAAGGCGGACGGCGACTTCCGCCTGGGCCGCGAGCGCTTCGAGAAGAAGCTGGCGCTGGAGGAGCACGTGACGTTGAGCGCGGACACCCTGCGCGACATCAACGAGCGGGCCATCCGCGAGTACAAGGCCTGGGTGGCGCGCGAGGCCGCCCGGGTGGACCCCACGAAGACGCCCGAGCAGGTGATGGCGGCGCTGGTGAAGGACCACCCGAAGGCGGAGGAGCTGGTGGCCTCGGCGCGGAAGCAGCTGGTGGAGCTCCAGCGCTTCGTGCGCGAGCGGGACATCCTCACGCTGCCGTCGGACCGGCTGCCCGTGGTGCGCGAGACGCCGCCCTACGCGCGGCTGGGCTTCGCGTCCATGGACACGCCCGGCCCCTTCGAGACGAAGGCCACCGAGGCCTTCTACAACATCACCAACGTGGAGCCCGGCTGGACGCCCGAGCAGAAGGCGCAGCACCTGACGTACTTCAACCGCGCGGGCCTGCTGGGCATCACCGTCCACGAGGCCATGCCCGGCCACTTCGTGCAGTTGCTCTACGGCTCGCGCATCCCCACGGACGTGCGCAAGGTCTTCACGCCCGCGTCCCTGGTGGAGGGCTGGGCGCACTACACCGAGCAGATGATGGTCGACGAGGGCCTGGGGGACGGGGACCCGGTGGTGCGCCTGGGGCAGCTGCGGCGCGCGCTCCAGCGGCACGCGCGCTGGTACGCCGCGCTGGCACTGCACGTGTACGGAGAGCCCATCGAGGCGGTGGCGAAGCGGTACGCGGAGATTGCGTACTTCGAGCCCTTCCCCGCGCTGCGCGAGGTGGAGCGTGGCACGCTCAACCCCACGTACCTGTATTACGCCCTGGGGCGCATGCAGATTTTCAAGCTGCGCGATGACTACCGCCGCCACCTGGAGGCGCGCGGCCAGAAGTGGGTGCTGAAGGACTTCCATGACCGGCTCCTCCAGCTCGGGCTGCCCGTGGCGCTCGCGCGGGAGGTCTTCCTGCCGGGCGACACGGCGCCGTCGCTGGAGTGAGCGGGCGCGGGCTACAGCTCGATGACCCGGGGGGCTTCCTCGGGCTCGGGCTGGGGCCGGCTGGCGAGCCCCTGGAGGCTGAAGCCGTGGGGCGCGTGCACGGCGCCCGCGGTGTTCGGGTCCAGGTACAGGTTCACCGGGGCGGCGAGCCCGTCGTACGTCACCTCGAAGACCTCCAGCTCGGTGGGCGCGCCGGTGCCGCAGCAGGGGCCCACGCGCCGCCAGGCGATGCGCTCACCGTGAGGGCCGCGCAGCAGCTCGAGGAAGGCCATCAGCCCCCGGTCACCCCAGCCCACGCGGATGGGGTCCTGGGGATGGAAGCCGTACTCCACCACCTCGACCCGCGGCGCCGCGGCCGCCGTGGCGCGTGGCTCCGGCGCCACCGACTTGTTGGATGATGCACACGCCGCCAGGAAGAGCATCCCGGCACAAGCTGCTCGAAGTCGCGACATTCCGACCCTCCCCACCACCACCGTCCCGCGGGGAAGATGTGCTCGGGTGGCGACGCGTGCACCCCGGCCTGGACCGCGGCCGTTCAGCGCAGGACGTTGGCCGGACCCGGCGTCACTTCTTCGGCTTCTCCGACATGGAGCGGATGAAGACCTTGTCGATGCCGTGGATGCGCATGCGCACCAGCTCGTCCGCGGTGATGTTCGGGTAGCCCGCCTCGCGCATCTGCTTCACGAAGTCCGGCGTGACCTTGTGGATGCGGAAGGCCAGGACCTGCTCCTGCGTGAGGTCCTTGAAGCCCAGCTCGCGCATCTGCCTCACGAAGTCCGGCGTGACGCCGTGGATGCGGAAGGCGACCACGTCATCCGCGTCCGTGGTCTTGAAGCCCAGCTCGCTCAGCTGCTTCACGAAGTCGGGCGTGACCTTGTGGATGCGGAAGGCGACGAGGTCCTCGTTGCTGATGTCCTTGAAGCCAAGGCCCCGCATCTCCCGGGCGTCGTCGGGCGTGACGCCGTGAATCGTCATGGAGATGAGCTCGTCCCAGGACCCGGGCTTGATGCCCGCGGCGGTGAGCGCCTTCACGCGCTCCGGCGTGGCCTTGTGGATGCGGCCCTGCACCAGCTCCTTGAACGTCAGCTGGGGGTAGCCCGCGTCGGCCAGGGCGCGCGCGTACTCCGGCGTCACGTCGAAGATGCCGGCCTGGATGAGGTCATCCACGTCGAGCTGCTTGTAGCCCATCGCGGCGAGCCCCTGGACGCGCTGGCTGGTCACGTTGGTGGCGGCGAGCTGGAACTGGGCCCTGGGCGTGAGGTCCTTGTAGCCCAGCGTGGCCATCGTCTTGGCGAAGGCGGCGCTGGCGTCGAAGCGGAAGTGCCCCGCGCCCTGGCCGTCCTGGAACTGGCCCTCGAAGTGGAAGGTGCCGGCCTCGCGCGGCAGGGTGAAGGTGGTGGGGCCGCCCGCGGTGGACAGGTCCTTGAAGGAGGCCAGGGGCTCGCTGAAGCCCATGTGGTGGCTCGTGCCCTGGTGCAGCTGGAGGTTGAGCGTGTGGGCCTGGCGCCGGTGCGGCGAGGCCGTCCAGGTTCCGCGAGGCTCGAACGGAGCAGCGTCGGCGGACGCGACGGTGGCCATGAGCAGCGCGGCCACGAGCGGCGGGAGTGACGAGGGGCGACGCATGGAGGACTCCTTCGGGTAGACCCCTCCCGTGCGGCGCGCGTCCGGAGAGCGGCGCGCCGAGCGGGGCGGGGTGGTTTCAACAGGTGAGGGGAAGGGCGTTGGGACGCCGGCTCACTTCTTCGAGCCGGTGCCGCGCATCTTCCGGATGAAGTCGGCGTCCACGCCGCCGGTGCGCAGCCGCACCAGCTCGTCGGCGGAGAGGTCCGTCATGCCCGCGTCGCGGAGCTCGCGGATGAACTCGGCGTCCACGCCCATGGTGCGCAGCCGCTTGAGCGTCTTCGCGTCGGTGGCCTGCACGCCCGCCTTGCGCATCCCGGAGAGCCACTCAGGCGAGACGTCCACGGCCCGAAGCTGCTTGAGCTCCTTGGGCGACAGCCTGGACAGCCCGTGCTTGCTCATGGCGTCGATGTACTCCGGGCTCACGCCCACCGCGCGGAGCTGGGCGAGCTCGTCGAGCGAGAGGTTCGTGTAGCCCGTGGCCTTGAGGCCTCGCACGTAGGTCTCGTCCACGCCCACGGCGCGCGCGTGGACCAGGGCGTCCGGGTCCTCGACGGAGAAGCCCGCGGACTTGAGGGCCTCGATGTACCCGGGCGTGACGCCCAGGTGGCGCATGCGGGTCAGCTCCTCGGCGTCCAGCTTCCTGCCGAAGCGGGCGTTCATCTCCTGGACGTACTCCGGCGTGACGCCCGCGTGGTGCATGCCCACCAGGTTGGAGACGGTGGGCGTGTAGCCCAGGTCCGTCATCTGCTTCACGTGCTCCGGCGTCACCCCCGCGACCTTCAGCTTGACCAGCTGGTCCACGGAGAGGTGCTGACCGGCGCCCACCTGCGTCTGCGAGTCCCGGGCCTTCTGCGAGCGCGCGCCCAGGCTCCGCGTCGCGTCGAAGGCCAGCTGAGGAAGGCTGTCCATGACGGCCTCGACCGCGGTGAGGGCCGTGGCCGCGATGGTCGCGGAGAACTCGGGCGCCGCTTCCGGCTCGGGCGGGGCCACCGGCGTGGGGGCCGGCGCCGGACGTGGGGCCGCGGACGCCGGCGCCGCCTTGATAGCCGCGGTGCCTCCGGAGGCGGCGGGCGTGGCGACCGGCGCGGGCGTCGCCTGGGCCGCCGCCATGCTCGCGGAGGCGGCGGGCGCTGCGACCGGTTCCGGCGCCGCGTTGATGGCTGCGATGCCCCCAGCGGCGGCAGGCGCTGCGGCCGGCGCGGGCGCCACTCGGAGGGCCACGACGCCCGCTGGGGCTGGCGGCACCACCGGTGCGGGGGGCGCGACCGGCGCGGGAGGAGCCCTTGGCGTGGGGAGGGGACGCCCGTGGATGGCCGGGCTGCCCGCGGCCACTGGCGACAGGCGGAGGGGCGCCGCGGCACCGACGCGCTCGGATGCCTCCGGCACGGCGTCGCCCGACGTCCCACCATGGGGCGCTCCCGGCGTCGTCGCCGTGAGGCGCTCTGGCTCGACGTCATCCGCCTGCGCCGCCAGCTGCCCCAGCATGAGCGACGTCAGCGGCGCGGCCATCGCGAGGCTGCTGACCAGCGTGAGCACCGAGGCGCCCGCGGCCCAGCGCGAAGCGCAGCGCGACGAGGGCAGGGTGATGAGCCGGCGCACGCGCTCCGGCAGCGAGCCCCCGAGCGCGGACATCGCGGGGCTCGGCGTCTCCGGCAGGACACGCAAGGCCTCGAGCGCCGTCAGCGCCCGGGCGTAGGAGACGGAGCTCCCGCTGGCCGCCACCGCGACGTCATCGCAGCAGTGCTCGCGCTCGACGCGGATGACGTGGGAAATCCACCGGACCGCCGGGTGGAAGAAGAGCAGCGTCTCCACCAGCACCTGGGCCAGGTTCACCGCGAAGTCGTGGCGGCGGATGTGGGCCAGCTCATGGGCCAGCACCATCTCCAGCTGCCGCGCGGGAAGCCCGGACAGGGTGGACACGGGCAGCAGCACCATGGGCGACAGCCAGCCCACCGCCGAGGGCACATCCACGTCGTACGACTGGAGCAGCCGCACCGCGCGGCGCAGGCCCAGCTTCCGGGCCAGCGCGTCCATCCGCTCCTGCCACGCCTCGGGCGCGGGCAGGGCCCGCTGCGTCAGCCGGCGCAGCTTCATCCACTCCGCCGCCATCCGTCCCGAGCACAGGCCCACGCCCGCCACCCAGGCCAGCACCAGCCAGTGGAGGTGCAGCTCCACCACGGACAGCGCGCGTTGCAGCAGCAGGCCGCCAACGACGAGCATCGGCCCCATCCGCGCGAGCACGGTGCTCTCGACGCCGAACGCGGGGCCGTCCTCGGCCATGTCCGCGTCAATCCACTCCTGCGCCGCGTCGGCCGGAGCCTCCGCCGTCCGGGCCCGGGTCTCGGGCTCCGGGCGGAGCCCCGCCGCGAACGCCACCGCGGGCTCGTGCGCCGCCACCTCCGGGCGCGGAGACGGCACGTCCACCGAGACCGCCGCATCCCGCCGCGCGGGCGCGCCCTGGAAGTGCTTCCACCCCGACACCACCGGCAGCGCGAGCGTCAGCACCAGCGCCCCACACGCGAGCGCGTAACGCGCATGCGCCGCGCGCCGCCCCACCGTGACGAGCGCCACCGCCAGCGTCAGCGCCACCAACGTGCCCTGCCAGAGCGAGTGCAGCAGGGCCCAACCGATGGACTCCATCAGCAGCTGGCTCATTCCTCGCCTCCTTCCAGGGTGTCGAGCAGCCGGCGCAGCTCCGCCAGTTCCTCGGGACGCGTCTTCTTCGACGCCAGCGCCTGCATCGCCAGCCGCGCCGGAGACCCGCCAAAGGCGCGGTCCACCAGGTCCGTCACCAGCTGCCGCTGGGTCCGCTGCTCCGTGGCGCGGGCGCGGTACACGTGCGCCCGCTGGGACTCGTCGCGCTCCACCAGCCCCTTCTCCGTCATGATCTGCATCAGCTTCAGCACCGTCGTATACCCGGTGCCCTCCGGCTCGTTCCGGGTGAGGGCCTCGTGCACCTCCCGCACCGTGCTGTCCCCGCGCTCCCAGAGCACCCGCAGGATGGCCAGCTCCCCATCCGTGGGGCGCGGCAGCTTCGTCTCGCTCATGACGCTCCCTCTGCGACTCGATTGCCTGTGGCTATATTACGAATGCGTTCGTAGATGTCAACGAAGCCCTTCGTAGATTGAGTCCGTGAAAAGCCCCCTGCCTCGGCGTGAGGAAGGGGGCGGGCCTTCGTCCGGGCGCCTGGCCGTCAGCCCTCCTGGCGTGCCGCGGGCTCCGTCGGGGGCTGGGGAGCGCCGGGCGCGGCCGTGTTCTCCCAGAAGCGGCGCGGGTGGCCGTCGCCGCGGGTGCCACCGGAGAGGCGGTCCACCCAGGGGTAGCGCTGGGCCTCCTCGGCCGTGTAGCCGAGGTTGAAGACGGTGGGGCTCTTGGGCCGGTCACCGGACTTCTCGTAGTAGGTCCCGAAGAGGCGGTCCCAGAAGTAGTTGGTGATGCCGTAGTTGCCCTGCTCGTTGTGGAAGTGGTGCGACAGGTGCAGCCGCTTGATGTCCTTCAGGAACTGGAGCTTGGGCGTGTAGTTCAGGTGCTGGATGCAGTGGCAGAACTCGTAGAAGCACGTAATCACCATGGCCCAGCCCAGCGCGGCGGCGGCGCCCGCCTTGCCCCCGATGAGGTAGCCGATGGGCGCAATCACCCCGCCCACGGTGGGGAGCACGTTGGCCAGCGCGCCGAAGAGCACGCGCAAGTCATTGGGGTCCTGGTGGTGGTCGAAGTGGATGCGCTTCCACGTCGCCGCGGTGAGGGGCGACTTGTAGAGGAAGCGGCTGTGCAGGATGTGCTTGTGGACCAGGTACCAGCCGAAGGGGAACGCCACGCTCGCGGCCAGCATGGCCAGCAGCATGCGCAGCGGGTTCTCGAACCACTTCACCGCCAGGGCCAGGCTGATGAGGCCCACGGTGATGTAGGCCACCACGGCGTAGTAGGTGAAGAACGAGAAGACCAAATCCCCCAGCGTCATCCGGTCCAGGTTGTGCTTCCGGTTCTTCAGGAACGAAAAGGGTGCGCTGACCGCCACGGTATCCTCGCAAGGAGTCGCTGCCCTCGAGGGCAGACAGAGCAGGACAGGATCCACGCCGCGCCCGCCGGCCTCGGGGCTTACGGCGGTGCTGTCAGTAGCAGGGGCGTTTGAAAATGCTGCATCCTGAATGACGCCCGGTAGCGTTTTTCTGGAGCCGCCAAGAAGCAAGCCTGTTGAGTGAACAGACGGCACGCTGCCCGCCTGCCCAGAGGCCGGCTCAGGCACGGGCTTCCTTCGCGTCCGACAGCAGCCCACTTTCTCGGAAGACAGGACGACTTTCCGGGAGGTGCCGATGGCGGAGCATGAAGGACAACAGACCCCCAGGACGCAGGTGCGCAGACGCAGGACGGCGGCCTCCAGGCCGGTGCGCACAGGTGAACGAAAGGCCCCACCCGAGCGAGGCGCCATCGCGCTCCGCCGCACGGCGTCGGAGTACCGCGCCACGGCGGAGGAGCAGGCGGCGCGCGTGCGTGAGGAAATCGAGGCGGCGCTCGTCCAGGCCCGCAGCACGCGCGAGGCCATCGAGCAGCGCATCGCGGATCAACTCCACGCGCCGCTGGTGAGCCGCAAGCCGCCTCCGCGCCGCAAGCGCTCGGGCCGTGCCTCCGAGAAGTAGCCTCATTCTCAGGGCATGAGGCGCGTGGGCTGGGACGCCGCCACCGGCGCGACGTCCTCGACGGGCGCGCTCGAGGGCGGCTCGCCCAGCTGCTTCAGCTTTCGTGCCAGCTCGGCGGCCTGCGCGCCCTTGGCGCCCAGTTCGCTGCCCTGCACCCCGATGAAGGACACCCGGGCCCGCTCCAGCAGGGCCACCTGCGCGTGGAGCTGGGCCAGCAGCCGCTCGCTGCGGCGAGCCAGCACGTCCAGGTGATTGAGCTCCTCGCCCAGCGAGGACGCGGCCAGCTCCAGCTGCCGCCGGGCCACCGCGTCCTGGGTGGCGGCGGCGCGCTCGCGCAGCTCACGCACCTGGGCGTCCACGTCATTGGCCACCACCGAGCCGAGCTGCGCCGCCAGCCCGAAGTGGGCCTCCGCCAGTGAGAAGCTCTCCGCCGCCAGCTTCTCCAGCACGCCCAGCAGCTCGGCGCGCCCGGTGCTGGCGGGCAGCTTCATCACCGCCGCCTTGCACTGGCGGTAGAGGCCCAGCGCGCGCACGGCCAGCACGCGGGACTCGCCCTTGAGGGCGTCCTCCAGGCGCCGGCCTCGCGCCTCCACCGCGTCCAGCTCCACGACGATGTTGGCCGGCAGCGTGCCCACGCTCCAGAAGAGGCCCACGACGAGGAAGCCCACCAGCGCGGACAGCAGACCGGTGCTCCCCAGGAAGCGCGCCTCCAGCACCTGCTGGACGTACAGCCCCAGGGGCACGAGCACGCCCGCGGCGGCGGCGCTCGCGGCCACCGCGTCGGGCTTGCCCGGGTGCTCGCGCCCATGGCCCAGCCAGGCCACCAGCGCCGCGGCCAGCGCGGCGCCGATGCTCTGGGGCACCGGGTCCGGCGCCTCGAAGAAGTGGGGCAGGGCGGGCAGCACCGCCAGCGCCAGGCGAAGCGCCAGGGGGTGGACCCCGGTGGGCTTCGCGCACGCGAGCGCCGCGGCGGCCACGGCGAAGTACCCCGGGCCCAGGTCCATGTGCAGCCGCTGGGCGGCGCCCGCGAGCAGGCCCATGCCGGCGGCGCCTCCCAGCGCGCGAAGCGTGCGGGTCTCGAACTCCTCGCGGTGGAACAACTGCACGGAGAGGGCCATGTGGGTCACCGTCCTGCTAGTACGTATTGTTCTGGCCGAAGTTCTTGATGGACTTCTTGAGGAGGTTGCGCGACTCGGCCTGCGCCTCCTCCACGCTGGCCGCTCCCGCCAAGGCTGCCTGGGAGGTGCGCACGTCCGCAAGCTCCCCCGCGAGCGCGTCCGCGGAGGTGCCGAAAATCGACCGGGCGTTGTCCAGCAGGCTACGGGCCTTCGCCTTGTTGCCGCGCTTCATCTCCTCCGCGGCGGCCACCATCTGCTGGGTGCCCAACGCCCGCGTCGCGTGGACCCGCACGTCCTTGTCCAGGTGGGCGCGCACGCGCGCCACGTCGTCCGTGACCTGCGCGGTGAGCTCGAGCGCCGTCTCCGTCGGCATGTCGCGCGCCACGTCCACGTAGTGCAGCCGGGCCTTCAGCAGCGCCAGGGTGCCCGCGCGCTGGTCCGTCTTCAGCGACAGCTTCGCCACCACGCGCACGCTCTGCGAGCCCGCCAGGTCGTACAGCGGCACCTTCAGCACATTGCCCTCGCGGAAGGACGCCATGCCCATGACCTCCAGGTCCTGCACCTCGGGGGGCACGTCCAGCCGCAGCTCCACCAGCCGGGCCACGGTGCTGGTCGCCTGGTCCAGCTCGCGGGAGAAGACCTCCGCCAGCCGCGACGAGTCGTCGATGAAGCCGGAGAAGCCGCCGCCCTGCTCGGCCATGCCGCGCATCAGCAGCTCCTGGTAGTCCAGCCCCACGCCCAGCGCGCTGACGGTGATGCCGTCCGCGCGCAGCCGGCGCACCTGGTCGAACAGGTCCGTGTCGCGCGTGAGCCCGGTGGTGGGCTGCCCGTCGCTCAGCAGGATGGCGCGGCTGACGCGGTACTCGCGCATGTGGGGCCGCAGGGTGTCGGCCGCCGCGGCGAGCGCGCCGCTGATGTTGGTGCTGCCGTCATCGCGCAGCGCCGCGATGAGCGAGAGCAGCTCCGCGCGCGCCTCGGGCGTCATCTTCTGGCTGTGGTGCACCTTCACGTCGGTGCCGTAGTCGATGAAGGCCAGCCGGTCCTCCGGCGTCAGCCGCTGCACCAGCTCCATGGCGGCGCGCCGGGCGTCGTTCAGCTTCTGTCCGCCCATGGAGCCGGAGCGGTCCAGCACCAGCGCCAGGTTGACGGGCACACGCTGGCCGGACTCGGGCGCGCGCGCCTTCAGCTCCAGCCACGCGAAGGCCTCGCTGGGCCCCGTCTGCACGTATCCACCGGAGAGCTTGCCCGACATGGAGACGGCGCCACCTTCCGGCGCCGACGACACCAGCGGCAGCGTGTAGACCGCGGGCGGGTCCTCCGGGCGCCTCACCGTGTGGCTGGTGTCGGTGACGGCCGGCGGCGGCGGCTCAGGCGGCTGAGGGGGCTTGCCCAACAGGAGGGCGCCCACGGCGAGCGCACCGGTGGCGGCGACCAGCAGCAGCGAGCGGTTCATTCAGGGCCTCGGAATCGGAAAGGGTGTCAGGGGTGCTGGGTCGCCACACTCGCCCGAGCCCCACTCTCCGCGCATCGGTCACCGGGAGGAGGGTCCACCCGTTGGCCGATGCCGCCGCGCGCCCCCCGCTCAGGCGTCGTGCGCGGCCTCCTGGCGTTGGCGCACGATGTCCTCCACCACGGTGCGGACCCGTGACTCATCGAAGGGCTTCTCCAGCAGGAGGTTGGGGATGCTGGCCAGGAAGTCCCGCGCGCCCGTGGTGAACGCGCCGCCGGAGACGAACACGAAGCGGCGCTCCAGGCCCGCGTGCTCACGCAGCACGGCCTCGTACACGTCGCGCCCGGTCAGGTCCGGCATCATCACGTCGCACAGCACCGCGTCCGGCTCCAGCCCCTGCTCCAGCATCTCCAGCGCCTGGCGGCCGCTGCACGCCACGTCCACCTGGTGCCCCCGGAGGATGCGCTGCAGCACCCGCCCCACCGCGGGCTCGTCGTCCACCACCAGCACCCGGCCGCGCGGCGCGCTGGGGGGCAGCGGGGCGGGTGGCTCCGCGGCGCCCCAGCGCTCCACCGACTGCGGCGTGGGGAGCACCACCCGGAAGAGCGTGCCGCGCCCCGGCTCGCTGTCCACGGTGATGTCGCCGCCCAGGCCGCTGATGATGCTGTGGCAGATGGACAGGCCCAGGCCGGTGCCCACGCCCACGGGCTTGGTGGTGAAGAAGGGGTCGAAGATGCGGTCGATGACCTCGCGGGCGATGCCCACGCCCGTGTCGCTCACCTCCACCACCACGCGCCCGACGCCGTCCAGCCGCGTGGCCAGCCGGATTTCGTGCCGGTGCGCCGCGCCCTCCGGAATGGCCTGCGCCGCGTTCACCACCAGGTTGAGGAACACCTGGCTGAGCTTGCCCTCGTTGGCCATGACGGGCGGGATGTCTCCGTACTCGCGCCGCAGCTGCGCGCGGTGGCGGATTTCGTTGGCCGCCATCATCGCCACCGACTCCAGCACCGCGTGCACGTCCAGCGGCGACACGTGCTCCTCGTCCGGGCGGGAGAACGTCTTGAGCTGGCGGACAATCTGCCGCACGCGCTCGGCGCCCTCGCAGGCCTCGCTCAGCACCTCCTGCCATTCCCCCAGGTCGGGCTCGCCCTTGAGCCGCGCCTGGAGCGCCGCCGCGCCGTCCCCGGGCGGCAGGCTGCGGCGGAACTCGTCGGCGAGGAAGCCCAGGTTGGACAGCACGAAGGCCAGCGGGTTGTTGATTTCGTGGGCGATGCCCGCCGCCAGCGTGCCCACCGACGCCAGCCGGTCCGCCAGCGTCAGGCGCGCCTGGAGCTGGCGCTGCTCCGTCACGTCACGGGCAATGGACACCACGGCCGGCTGACCGTCGAAGCGCAGCGGCAGCGACACCACCTCCGCCACCCGCGTGCGCCCGTCGCGGCGCACCAGCCGCCGCTCGCCGGTGAGCGCGCCCGCCTTCACCGCCTCCGGGCTGCGCATGTCGCGCACGAACTCCGTGAGGGCCCGCCCCACCAGCTGGTCCGCGCGCTCGAAGCCCAGCGTGGCCACCAGCGCCGCGTTGGCGTAGACAATCTGGTTGTCCCGCTCGATGGCGGCCGCGTCCGGCACGCCCTCGAGCAGCGCGCGGAAGCTCGCCTCGGACAGGCGCAGGGCCTCCTCCGCCTGCCGGCGCTCGGTGATGTCGCGCGCCAGGCCTTCCACCGCCACCATCCGCCCGGAGGCGTCCGTCACCGGCGCCACCACGTGCTCCAGCCACAGCGTGCGCCCGTCGGGGTGGAGGAAGCGCACCACCACCGGCGCGCCCTGGAAGGGCTCGGGCGCCTCCAGCAGCTGCTCCATCAGCGCCCGGTCCTCCTCGTGCACGCGCCGGTACCACAGCTCCGCGTCCGCGTAGTGCGCCACCGGCCCGTAGCCCAGCTTGGTGTGGGCCACGCGGCTGACGTAGGCGAAGCCGCGCGGGGCCTCGCGCCGGTAGACGTAGAGGACGTCCGACGCGTTCTCCGCCAGCTGCCGGAAGCGCCGCTCGCGCTCGCGCAGCGCGCGCTCCGACTCGCGCCGCTCCAGGGCCATGGAGATGGCGCCCGCCGCCGCCGACAGCAGGTCCACCTCCAGCCGGTCCCACCGCCGCGCCTCCAGGGTGTTGTCGAAGCCGATGAAGCCCGTCAGCACCCCGCGCACCCGCAGGGGCAGCGCCAGCAGCGACAGGATGCCCTGCGGCTCCAGCAGCTCGCGTTCTGGCAGCGGGAAGTCCGCCACCAACCCCTCGATGACGTCGCCGCGCGACATCGTCTCGCTCCAGCGCCGCAGCGCGGGCTCCACGGGCAGGTTCTGGAGGTCCGGGTTGTCGATTTCCGGCTTCACGCCGGGGGCGCACCACTCCGCCTTCTGGCTGCACAGCATCGAGCCGTCCGGCGCCCGGTGCAGCTCGAACACGTAGACGCGGCTGGCGCCCGACGCCTGGCCCAGCGGCGCCAGCGCCGGGCCATAGAGGTCTCCGCCGTCCTGCGTGGCCAGCAGCCGCTGCTGCATGTCCACCAGCGCGGTGAGGTAGCGCTCGCGCCGCGCCAGCGCGCCGTCCGCCGCCTTGCGCTCCGTGAAGTCGTTGAGCGTGCCCGCCGTGCCCAGGATGGTGCCGTCGCTGTCGTGCATCAGCCGGGCGAACACCTCCACCCAGCGGTAGTCGCCGTCGCGCGTGCGGTAGCGCACCTCGTGCCGCACGGACTCCACCTCGCCCGCGAACAGCCGGCGCAGGGGCTCGGGGTTCTGTCCCACGTCCTCCGGATGGACGAAGTCCATGAAGGAGCGCCCCAGGCTCTCCTCCACGCTGAAGCCGGTGATGTCCGTCCACGCCAGGTTGAGGAAGGTCCACGTCCCATTCAGGTCCGTCTGGAAGACGACTTCCTTCAGGCTGTCGATGACCAGGCGGTAACGGTGCTCGCTGGAGGTCCAGTCAGGCGTGGTGTGCGGCTTCTGCATGATGGAGCTCGAGAAAGTGGGCCGCACGGGTGGACGCAAGGTCACCCGGGTGCGCTACAAAGGGCGAGAGAATCTGGATTTCCGGGCAGGCAAGCAAGGGGGGCCTCGATGACCCTGGTTGGCTCGGGATGGGGATGCAACCCCTCCTGGTGTTGTGTGGAGGCACGGGGGCTTACTTTCTTCCGCAGTGGCGGACATGCCTCCATGCTGCCTCTGCTTGCGGGACGTCCCTCATGGCCTCTGGAAGCGCTTCGCTTTCGATGACTCGTCCGGACTCCGAAGAGGTGGACGCCCTGCTGAAGGATGGGGTGCTCCGGCTGCTGCTCGAGCAGTCGGGAGAAGCGCTCGTGCTGCTGGATGTCACCGGGCGTGTGCTCGCATTCAACAGAGAGGCTGGGCGCCACTTCCGCATGGGCCGTCCGGAGCGCGCCGAGCACGGGTGGCTGCCCGGCTGTGTATGGATGCGTGCGGACGACGCATCCATGTCGGTGGAGGTGCCGCCGCTGGCGCGCGCGCTCACGGGCGAGCAGGTGCCGGAGGCCCACTGGCGGGTGCGCCGGCCGGACGGGACGCAGGTGGTGCTGCGGGCGTCGGCGGTGCCGCTGGGGACGCGTGAAGGGCTGACCGCGGGGGCGCTGCTGCGCGCGTGCGAGGTGGCCTCGTCGCCCGAAGTGGGCGCGGTGGACTCCACGCGGCTGCTGGCGGAGGCCGGCGCGCTGCTGGGCGCGACCTTCGACGAGGAGGTCGCCCCGCGGCTGCTCCGGCTGCTGGTGCCGGCGCTCGCGGACGCCGCGGTGTTGTACCTGGGCGCGCCCGGTGAGGCGCCCCGGCCGGTGGCGTCGCTGCATGCCGAGCCGGACCGCCACGCCCTGCTGGAGGAGGTGCTGCGCGACTATCTGCTGCCGCCCGAGCGCGTGCTGCCGCTGTTCGGCACCGGCCAGTCGGAGCGGCTGCGGGTGACGGAGGCGCAGCTGACCGCGTCGGCGCGGGACGCGGAGCACGCGCGGCTTTTGCGAGGGCTGGGCCCGTGCTGCTACCTGGGCGTGCCGCTGGTGGCGCGCGAGCGCGTCATCGGCACGCTGGCCCTCTTTCGCGCGGACGCGGCGCGGGACTTCGGCGTGGAGGAGGCGAGGCTGGCCGAGGAGGTGGCCCGCCGCACCGCGCTCTCCGTGGACAACGCGCAGCTCCTCCAGGAGGCGCGCGAGGCGGTGCGCCTGCGCGACGAGTTCCTGGGCATCGCCAGCCACGAGCTCAAGACGCCGCTGACGCCGCTGCACCTCAAGGTGCAGCTGCTGCAACGCCAGGTGGATGGGATGGCCGCGCACCACCAGCCGGTGCCCGCCGAGCGCGTGTCGGAGACGCTGGAGGTGGTGCAGCGCCAGGTGCGCAAGCTGACGAACCTGGTGGACAACCTGCTCGACGTGTCGCGGATTACCGCGGGCCGCCTGAAGCTGGAGGTGGAGGAGCTGGACCTGGCCAGCGTGGCGGTGGACGTCCTCTACCGCTTCGCGCCGTCCGCCGCGCAGCTCCAGTGCGAGCTGGAGCTGCACGCGCCGGTGCCCGTCATGGGCCGGTGGGACCGGTTGCGGCTGGAGCAGGTGGTGACGAACCTGCTGTCCAACGCGCTGAAGTACGGCGCCGGCCGCCCCGTGCGCGTGGCGGTGGAGGCGGAGGGGCTCACCGCGCGCCTCTCGGTGCGCGACGGCGGCATCGGCATCTCCGCGGAGGACCTGCCGCGCATCTTCGAGCGCTTCGAGCGCGCGGTGAGCGACAGGCACTACGGCGGCCTGGGCCTGGGGCTCTACATCACCCGGCAGATTGTGGAGGCCTTCGGGGGCACCGTGCGGGCCACCAGCGAGCCCGGCCAGGGCTCCGTCTTCGTGCTGGAGCTGCCGCGCGGCGATGACATCCCCGAGGAGTGGCTGACGGCGCACAGCGTCCCGGAGCCCTCGGCGGACTGAGCCGCGCTCAGGCCGCGCTCGCGGGGACGGCGGGCCCGGTACGGCGGGGCAGCCGGACGTGGAAGCTGCTGCCGCGCTGGGGGCCGGGGCTCTCCACCCAGATGGTGCCGCCGTGCCGCTCCACGATTTCACGGCAGATGAAGAGGCCCAGCCCCAGGCCGCCGAAGTGGCGCGCCTGCGCGTTGGACGCACGGGCGAAGGGCCGGAACAGGTCGGCCACGTTCTCCGGGGGGATGCCGATGCCCTCGTCGCGCACGCGCAGGAGCACCGAGTCCTCTGCCTCCTCCAGTGACAGGCGCACCGCGCCGCCATGGGGGGAGTAGCGCACGGCGTTGCTGACCAGGTTGGTGAGCACCTGCTCCAGGCGGAGCGCGTCCCATTCCCCCTCCACGGCGTGGCCGGGGACCTGGAGCTCGAAGGTGATGCCGGACTCCGCGCGCAGCTCGAAGCGCTCCACCACCTCGCCCAGCAGGGGCACCAGGTCCAGCCGCTTGCGCTCCAGCTCCAGCCGCCCGCCCTGGATGCGGGCGGTGTCCAGCAGGTCGTCCACCAGCCGCGTCAGCCGCTCCGTCTGCCGGGCCATGGAGCGCAGCGCCTTGAGCAGCCGCTCGCGCTCGGGGAAGTCCCCGCTCTTCTCCAGCCGCTGGAGCGTCAGCGCGGCGAAGCCCTTGAGCGGGGTGAGCGGCGTGCGCAGCTCGTGGCTGGCCACGCTGAGGAACTCCTCGCGCGCGCGCACGGCCTCCTTCAGCTCCGTCTGCGTGGCGCCGGTGCGGGCCGCCATCTCGTTGAAGCCGCGCGCCAGCTCGCCCAGCTCGTCGTCCTCCTCCACGTCCACGCGCTGCGCCCAGTCGCCCGCTGTCAGCGCGGCCGTGGCGGCGCGCAGGTGGTCCAGGCGGCGGATGATGTCGCGGGCGACGAGCTGGGACAGCACCAGCGCCATGAGGACGCCCAGCACCACCAGCCCCACCACCGCGGCGCTCATGCGCGTAATCGCCGCGTAGGCCACCACCAGCTCCTGCGTCACCAGCACGCTCCAGTCGGTGCCATCCACCGGCGCCTCGGCGGCGAGCATGCGGCGGTCGGCCGCGTCGAAGGCCTCCAGCACGCCGTTGCCGGGCCGGACGAGCTCCAGGTTGAGCGCCTCCGGCAGGTGCGCCTCGCCCAGGAGCAGCGCGCCCGGCGCGGTATCCCGCAGCACCTTGAGGCCGCGCCGGTCCAGCACCTGCACGCGGAAGCGCCGCGAGGCCGGCGTGGTGTGCTGGCTCAGGCGCTCCAGGGACAAGAGGCCCACCAGCATGCCGCGCACCTCGCCGTCCTGGCGGAAGGGCTGCGTCACCGCGACCAGCGGCTGTCCGGGGGGGCGGATGAAGGGCGGGGAGACCTCGGCGCCGTGGGTGAAGGCCGCGGGCAGGAAGTCGCGCGGGGCCAGGTTCCAGCCCTCCACGCCCGGCGACGCGGCCAGCACCGTGCCCCGGGTGTCCACCGCCAGCGCCGCGTCGAAGGCCCGGGCCTGCGCGGCCAGGTTGCCGAGGTAGGGCTCCAGCCGCTCGCGCTCACCGGCCACGAAGGCGGCGCGGAAGCCGGGGGACTCCAGCATCAGCGCCAGGGACTCGCCCGCGTCGTCCAGGTAGCGGCGCAGGAAGTCCGCCTCGCCCGCGGCGGCCCGCTGCGTGTCGTCCCGCACCTGCTGCTCAATGGCGTTCTGCGCCAGGTAGGCGGCGAGGCCGCCCAGCGCCAGCAGCGGCACCAGCCCCGCGAAGGCCAGGCCGCGCAGCAGCTTCCACCCCACGGTGCGCGGCGCGCGCGGGCGCCAGTCGAGCGCCTGGCCGACACACGCCAGCGTGAGCACCGCGTACACGCAGGCGCCCAGCCAGGACGAGCCCCGGCCCAGCGCGTAGGCGAGCATCGCGAAGGGCACCGCCAGCCCGCCCATGAGCAGCGACGGCAGCCGGCGGTGGAGCCGGTGCGCGGGCAGCAGCATCCCCACGCCGCACAGCGCGAAGAGCATGCCCACCAGCGGCCGCAGCGGCGCCAGGTGCGCGTAGACGGACAGCGGGAAGCGCTCGGGCACCACCAGCATGGCCACGCCGAACGCCGCGCCGGTGAGCGCCGTGAAGGTGCGCAGCACCGGCCGCTGGCGCATGGCGGGCCAGGCCTCCAGCACCACGCCGCCGAAGAGCACCGGGTAGAGGATGATGCCCGTGAAGCTGCCGGGCAGGACGTTGAGCACCCACCAGTACAGCGCCATGGCCGCGCCCAGCAGCAGGCGCCCCGTCACGTCCAGCCAGCGCGGCGCCCGCGGGTACAGCAGCGCCCCCATGAGGAGGATGCTGCCCGTCAGGTAGGTGACGCCCAGCAGGCGCACGTACGGGTAGAGCGGCCGGAACGAGGCCACCCGGAACTCGTACGGGACATAGGTCATCAGCACGCCGAACATCAGGCCCACGACGGCGGCGGGCCAGGTGAGCGGCAGGGGCGAGGGCGGAGGTGGCGCCTGGATTTGCGGTGAAGACGAAGAAGACATCTTTCCCGGATTCACGCGCGGCGGGCGCCTTCGGTACTACTGCCCCCCGGGCTTTCGTCAATGGCCCGACATCACGCGACCTCGAGCACCGTCCACTCACGAACCTCGCCTGCCAGCGTCACCTCCACGGTGTCGCCTGCCTTACGTCCCATGAGGGCCCGGCCCACGGGCGAGGCCGGGGTGATGACGGACAGGAAGCCGTCGCCGCCGGGGCCCGTCAGCTCGGTGCCCGCCCCGGCGGGCAGCACGAAGAAGGTGCGCTCGGCGAAGCCCTCCTCGTCCTCCGTGCTGACGTCCACGATGGCGCCCAGTCCCACCGGACCCTGTCGGGTGAATCGCGGCAGCTCTCCCTGGCCGAACTTCGTCAGCGCCAGGAGCTCTTCCTGGACGCGCCGGGCGCGCTGGGCCTGTCCGGTGGCGAGGCTGCCGAACTCCAGCGCGGCGCGGCCGTCTTCCTTCTTCTCGGACTCCGTGGCCAGGCTGCGGGCCGCCTCGCGGGCGTCGGCCTCGGCGCGGTGGGCCAGCCGGTCGCTCTGCTGGAGGCGCTCGGCGAGCTGGCCCAGGAGTGCATGCTTGTCGAGTCGCATGATTGTACAGGACTGTAGCGTCCGCCGTGGACACCTCCAGTTTTCGGCTGGGCCTCCGCGCCGCGCCCGGCCTTAGAGTGGGGGCATGACGCCTCAGGAACTCTCGGAGAAGGCCCGGCAGCTCGTCGCCGAAGGCGCGGTGCTGCTGGATGTGCGCACGCCGCAGGAATTCCAGGAAGGGCACCCCGAGCCCGCCCGGAACATCCCCGTGCAGGAGCTGCCCCGCCGGCTGGCCGAGGTGGGGCCTCCCGGCACGCGCGTGGTGGTGTACTGCGCCGCCGGTGGCCGCAGCGCCCAGGCCGCACACCTTTTGCGCGCCAACGGTTTCCCGGACGTCTTCGACCTCAAGTCGGTGCGCAACTGGTAGCCATCCGCGGGAGGTGACACCGGCCCGCCCTTGGAGCAGGGTTCGCCCTCCGGCCATGAGCCGCACGGCGGGCTTCCTCATCGTGGCGTTGTCAGGGGTGTGCTTCGGCGCGCTCGGCCTCTTCGGACGTCTGGCGTACGCGGCTGGCACGGACGTGGCCACCTTGCTCTTCCTGCGCTTCATGCTCGCGGGGCTGGTGCTCGCCTGCGTCATGGCGTGGCGCCGCCAGCGGCCACCTCGCGGCGGCGTGCTGCTGGGGCTGGTGCTGCTGGGCGCCGCCGGGTACTTCAGCCAGTCCGGCGCCTACTTCTTCGCCTTGCAGCACGCGCCCGCGGGGCTGGTGTCCCTGCTGCTGTACTCCTTCCCCGCGCTGGTGGCGCTGGTGCAGCGCCTCGTCTTCCGCGAGCACCTGGGCCGGGTGAAGTGGCTGGCCGTCGTCCTGTCGGTGGGCGGCACCGTGCTGACGGCCGACCTGTCCCAGGGCGGGGCGACGCTGCTGGGCGTGCTGCTGGGCCTCTTGTCCGCGCTCCTCTACACCGTCTACGTCGTCGCCAGTGCCCGGGTGTCCGGCAGCGCGGGGCCGCTGGCCTCCAGCACCGTCATCCTCTGTGCGGCGGGCTTTTCCTTCGGCGTGGCCATGCTGGTGCGCGGCCCCGCCTTCCCCGCCACCGCCACGGGCTGGGCCGCGGTGCTGGGGCTGGCGCTGGTGTCCACGGTGGCCGCGGTGCTGCTCTTCTTCGTGGGCATCCAGCGCATCGGCGCGGTGAACACCTCGCTGGTGTCCAACCTGGAGCCGCTGACGGCGGTGGTGCTGGGCGCGCTCTTCCTGGACGAGCGGCTCACCCCGCGCCAGATGCTGGGCGGGGTGCTCATCCTCGGAGCCGCGGTGCTGCTGGCGCGGGCCGATGTGCCCCGCGCCTCCCCGGAGCCGCCGGCGGGCGGCGGGGCTCCGGGGCCAGTGCCGGGCTGATGCGTCCCGGGCGTCCTACCCGCGCGTCACCGAGCGCAGGAAGCGCTGCACGTCCTGGTTGAAGCGCTGCGGACGCTCCGCGTGCGGCGCGTGGCCCGTGTCCGGGTACAGGATGAAGTCGGCGTCGGGCAGCGCGTCCACCAGCGCCTGCTGGTCGGCGACGGGGAAGAAGCCGTCCTGGTCACCGCCGATGACGAGCACCGGCACGCGGATGCGGTCCAGCCGCGCCGAGTGGTCCTCCGTGAGCATGCCGTCCAGCGCGTCCTGCCACACGCGCGCGGGCACCTTGCTGCTCTCCGACACCAGCCGGTCGATGTACGACGCGGGGACGGGACGGACGAAGGTGCTCTCCTGGAAGGCGCGGATGAACTCCGGGTCCACCGTATCCTCAAACGTGTCCACGATGGACTTCAGCTCCAGCGCCACCGGGTTGCCGGCGACGGTAGGGGCCGAGCCCACCAGCACCAGCCCGTCCACGCGCCGGGGGAAGTCGAGCGCCACCTGCTGCGCGATGAAGCTGCCCATGGAGTGGCCCACGAGGATGGCGCTGCGCTCGCCCACCGCGTCCAGGAAGGCCGCCACGTCCGCGGCGAAGGACTGCTGCGTGTAGCAGCACGCCGGGCGCGTCGAGTCGCCATGGCCGCGCTGGTCCAGCACGTAGACGTGGTAGCCGCGCGAGAAGGTGCGCAGGTTCAAGTCCCACGTGTGGTTCGAGTCCGAGAAGCCGTGGAGGAACACCACGGCCGGACCAAACGGTACACCCTGCTCCACGTAGCGCAGCGTCACGCCGGTGTGCAGCCGGACGGAGCGCTCGCGGGGAATGACGAACAGCTCCTGCTCGGTGGAGGCCAGCTCGGCGCCCTCGGGGGCCTGCTGCAGTTCATTCGAGTCGGACTCCGGCGCGGGGCCACAGGCGGCGAGAACGGGAAGAGCGAGCAGGGCAGCGAGGAGCTTTCTCATGCGTGAATGCCTCGGGGCTCTCCGGCGGGGAAGTCCGCCGGTGCATGAAGGATTCTACGGCTACCTCTGACATTGCCTCGTCGGAAGCGACTCGCGGGGTTGTCGCGAGCGCGGTTTTCAGAGGCGTGTCGCTGTCAATCCGCTCGAAAAACGCACCGTGGACGGAAGGTTCTCGCGACGACGGCGCGCCCGTCACGGACGTGCAAGGCGCGCCCGCGTAACCTTTGGGCCCCCGCCGTCGTGGTGTCGCCAGATGCCCGGAATTCCACCGGGCCTTTTCGGAGGACGGCAGATGGCGACGGCTCGAGTGGCAGTCATCGGCGGAGGGCTGGGCGGCCTGGCCGCGGCGGCTTTGCTGGCGCGCGATGGTTGCGAGGTGACGCTGTACGAGCGCTCGAAGCAACTGGGCGGCCGGGGGCAGACGTCGGACGTGGAGGGCTTCCGCTTCAACCTCGGCCCCCACGCGCTGTACCGGGGCGGCGCGGCGTTGCGCGTGCTGGGGCGGCTGGGCGTGAAGCCCACGGGCGGCGCGCCCGGCGCGGGCTCGTACCTGCTGCGAGGCGGGCGCCTGCACACCATGCCGCGGGGGCTGGTCTCCATGATGGCCACGGACGCGCTGGGACTGTCCGGGAAGCTGGAGCTCGCGAAGCTGCTCGCGAGGGTGGGCAGCGTGGACCCCGCGTCGCTGGCGCGAACGCCGATGCGCGCCTGGGTGGAGCAGCGCCTGGCGAACGAGGACGCACGCGACTTCGTGATGGCGCTGACGCGCGTGATGACCTACTGCGCGGACGTGGAGGCGCTGAGCGCCGAGGTGGCGGTCGCCCAGCTCCAGGCCCTGCCCAGCGTGCTCTACGTGGACGGCGGATGGAGCACGCTCGTCTCCGCGCTGGAGGCCCGCGCGCGTGAGGCGGGCGCGCGGCTGGCGCTGTCCGCGCGCGTGACCTCGGTCATCCTGGACGAAGCGGGCCATGGGGTCCGGGGTGTGCGGCTCGCGGATGGGATGGAGCACGCCGCGGACGCGGTGGTGGTGGCGGGCGGGCCCAGCGACCTCGCGGAGCTGCTGCCCGGTGACGCGGCGCTGGCCCGGGACGCGGCCCGGGCCGTGCCGGTGAAGGCGGCCACGCTGGAGCTGGGGCTGTCCCGGCTGCCCCGTCCCGACGCGCTGTTCGCGCTCGGTGGCGACGGGCCCTGGTATGCCTCCGTGCACTCGGCGGTCGCGAAGCTGGCGCCAGAGGGCGGCGCGATGGTGCATGTGATGCAATACCTGGGCGGCCGCGGTCCGGAGGCGAGTGAGGCTCGCCTGGAGGAAGTGATGGACGTGCTTCAGCCGGGGTGGCGGACGTCGGTGGTGGCGCGCCGCTACCGGCCCTCGTTGCGGGTGTCGAACTGGCTGCCGACGGCGGAGACGGGCGGCCTCGCTGGCCGGCCTCCGGTGGAGGTGCCGCACGTGCGCGGGCTGTACCGGGTGGGAGACTGGGTGGGCCCGGAAGGGATGCTCGCGGATGCCTCCTTCGCGAGCGCCGAGTCCGCGGCGCTCGCGCTCCTCGGAAGCCAGCGGGCCGTTTCACGCAGGGGGATGGGGGCCTGACGCATGGCGCGCCACGCGCACGGAGAGCTGGCGGAGGCGGCGCGAGCGCACGAGCGCTTCCTGTGGGGACTCTGCTACCGCATGACGGGTGTGTCGGCGGACGCGGATGACCTGGTGCAGGAGACCTATGCACGCGCCCTGGCCTCGCCGCCCGCGCGTCAGGAAGAGCTGCGTCCCTGGTTGACGCGGGTGGCGGTGAACCTCGCCAGGGACCTTCTGCGGCGCCGCAAGCGCGAGGGCTACGTGGGGCCCTGGCTGCCCTCGCCGCTGGACACGGGTGAGGACGAGCTTCCGCCGCCGGGCGTGGAGGCGCGGCTGCCCGGCGGAGGCTCGACGGAGGGCCACTACGCGTTGCTGGAGAGCGTCTCCTTCGCCTTCCTGCTGGCGCTGGAGGCGCTGTCGCCCAAGCAGCGGGCGGTGCTGCTCCTCCGCGACGTCTTCGACTACACGGTGCGCGAGGTGGCCGAGGCGCTCCACATGAGCGAGTCCAACGTGAAGGTGGTGCACCACCGCGCGCGAGCCGCCATGGCGGCGTATGACAGGGCCCGCTGCCTGCCGACGCGGGAGCTCCAGGCGCGCTCGCGCGCCGCGCTGGAGGGGTTCCTGGGCGCGCTGCTGTCGGGGGACGTGGCGGCGGCGGAGGCGGTGCTCGCCAGCGACGTGTCCGCGCTCTCGGACGGCGGAGGCCAGGTGCGCGCGGCGCGCGTCCCCGTGCTGGGGCTGCAGCGGGTGTTCCTGCTCTACCGGCGGCTGCTGGAGCTGCGCGGACCGCCCGAGGCCATGGAGCTGCGGATGCTCAACGGGCTGCCGGCGATGGTGGCCGTGTACCCGCCATCGAAGCGGGACCCGATGCTGGGCACGCGGCTGGTGCTGCGCGTGGAGCTGGGCGAGGAAGGGCGCATCACCCAGGTCCACTCCATCCTCGCGGACCACAAGCTCGCCGGGCTAGGCATGCCCGCTTCCGCCTGAACCCCAGGCCCGCGGACGCCGGGAGACGCCGCGCTGGCGCCGCCGCACTCGCCGCTCTCCGCCTCCGGGCAGGGGGGCAGGTCCCGCTTCGAGACGAGACGGCCCGGAGGCCCAGGCGCGCACGCCGGAGCTCCGGGCCGAAGGTTGCGACGGACCCTGCGGACGCGTGGGCCCGAGCCGCCTACCGCGCGCCCACCGTCCCCGGGTTCTTCGGCGCCGAGGGCGGAGACGACGCCGTGCCCGGCTCGCGGCGGCGCAGCAGGCCCCAGACGCCGTAGAGCAGCAGCGCGATGGAGCCGTACTGCGCGGGCGTCAGGCCGAAGTAGCGGGCGTCCACGTAGGCCATGTCCGTGGCGCGCAGGAAGTCGAAGAAGAAGCGGCAGATGGAATAGAGCACCGCCAGCAGTGGCAGCAGCCGGCCCTTCAGCTTCCCCGAGCTGCGCAGCGCGTACAGCACGCCGGTGATGGCGAAGAGCGCGATGGCGTCGTACATGCCCAGGTCGTGCCGCGGGCCGCCGGGGAAGGCCACCGCGAGGAAGAAGTCGGTGGGCACGCCCGGGTGGTCATGCACCGCGAAGCAGCCCAGCCGCGCCACCGCCCAACCCGGCGCCACCCCCAGGGCGAACGCGTCCGCGTAGTCCGAGAAGCGCAGCTTGCGCATCCTGAAGAACACGACGGCGGCGAGGATGCCGCCCAGCAGGCCGCCGAAAGAGGACAGGCCATCCCAGACCTTCAGAATCTGGAACGGGCTCTTGGAGAGCTCCTCCGGGTGGTAGAAGAACAGGTGCACCAGGTGACCCACGACGACGCCGACGCCCACGCCCCAGGGCGCGAAGTCGGCGAGGGGTTCCGGGTTGAGGCCCTCCTTCTCGGCCTGACGGCCAAGCAGGCGGGCGGCCAGCAGGATGCCCGCCGCGACGAAGATGCCGAAGGGCTCGATTTTGAGGGGCCCCAGCTCCAGCGAGGGGGCGTGCCAGTAAGGAATCACGTCAGGCGGCTCCAGGGGAAGCGAACACCCCACCCTTAATCCGGGCGGAGGGATGTGGGCGAACAATTGTCGGAACGGAGTCTTTCCCGACTTCGTCTTGTCCGAGGTCGGGTGGCGGACACCGCGCCTGTGTGCCTCCGGGCACCCCGCTCGTACCCGGGAGGGAATCACTCCCACTTCCGGACGTTCGCGCAAGGCCAGTTAGAACCGAATTACCCCATTCGTGCGTGTACTGCGGGAAATCCGTGGTTTTTTGTCAGGCCCTTCCTATCCAATCGAACGGGGAGCCCAGGGCCTATCCGGAGGAAGGGGGACAGGCATGACGCCGCAAGAAGGACGCCACCACATGCCGGGCGCGAGAGGCAGCGCGAGGCCGACGTGCGCGCGTTCGTGGCCACGCCATCCGCAGCCTCTGGGGGACGCCAGGGACTCACATCCTCCACCCGCCGGCCCGGAGGTCCCGGTGGGAGCCCGCCACAGGCACGCGGCGCGCACGTCGCGCCGTCGGGCCTCCCTCGTCGAGTGCGCGCGGCCACGTGCGCGCCTCCCTCGCCCCCGTCGCACGCGAGAGGCTCCGCACGCGATGGGCGCTGACCTGGTGCTGGACGCCCTTGCCGCATGCGTCTGGTGTTGCACGGTGGTTCAAGGAGCACACAACTCATGAAGTCCTACCTGTTGGTACCCAAGGAGTCCATCGAGACGCAGGCTCGCGTGGGGCCTCGCGGCACGGAGCAGGGCGAGCGCGTGCTGTCGCGCACGACGGCGCTGCGCTTCACGGTGGCGCACAAGGCGCCGGACACGCTCTTCGCGCTGGGGCTGCGGTCGGCCACGCTGCCCGGACCGCGTCCGCCCGTCAGCGGCCAGGAGGAGCGCCGCAAGGGCAAGGGCCGGAGCGCGAAGGCCACGCGCGGCGCGGACTCCACCACCGCGCCCATGCCGGGCGCGACGGTGGCGGAGCAGACGGGCGCGGAGCCGGGCAGCTACCGGTACATGCCGCTCATCGGCGCCACCATGGCCCACTTCTACGAGGACCACACCGAGAAGGAGGCGCGGGGCGAGCTGGAGCGCGACTTCGAGTTCATCCCCGACGTCGTTCCGCTGTCCTTCCCCGGCCCGGTGTCGGCGGGACAACCCGGACCGCGCAACCGGGGCATGTCCTCGCTGGCGGAGCGCGAGTGGCCCGACGAGTCCGGCGTCCCGCTGGCGCACGCGCAGGGCATCCGCGGCGCGGGCGTCATGCTCGGCATCCTCGACACCGGCGTGGACGCGGACCACCCCGAGCACGCCGCGCGCGTCATCCAGTTCCGCTACGTGTCGCTCTTCCCCAACTCGCCGCACAACCCGGCGCGAGACATCCGCGGCTTCGACCCGGACGGCCACGGCACGCACGTGTGCGGCATCGCCGCGGGCGTGCACCACGGCGTCGCTCCGGAGGTGGACCTCTACGTCGCGTCCGTCATCGAGTCGGAGACCATCCGCACCAGCCTGGGCCGCGTGGCCGCGGGCATGGAGTGGCTGCTGCACCAGTTCAGTCGGCCAGAGAACTCGTCGCGGCCCGCGGTGGTCAACCTGTCGCTCGGCTTCCCGCTGATGCCGCCGCCCGGCATCTCGGAGGCGGACTACAACCTCAACCTGCGCGCGCTCCAGACGATGATTCGTCGCCTGCTCGACAGCAACGTCCTCCCGGTTGTGGCGGCAGGCAACAGTGGCCCCGACACGGTTGGTTATCCAGCCGCCTTTCCGGAATCACTGGCTGTCGGCGCGGTCGACTTCGCGCGTAACGTGGCCACATTCTCCGCGAGTGGCACCGTGGGTAGGCGCGTCGTGCCGGACGTCATGGGGTATGGCGTGAATGTCTATTCCAGCACGGAGCGCCGCTGTAACAACCAGGCGTTCTACGAGCGAATGAGTGGCACGAGCATGGCCGCGCCTTATGTAGCGGGTATCGCAGCGCTGTACCGCTGCCGTGCCCCTGACTTGACGGCACTCGAGGTGAGGGATTTGATCCTGGCGAATGCGGTGAAGCTCCCTCGCTCGGGTACGCACAAGACAGGCAAGGGCCTGGCCGTATTCAGGTGACGGTGGTGGTTGAAGCCGGGGTCGGCGCCATTGCGCGCGCCGGACCCGGGGGAGGAAGAGGCCATGAGCAGGAAGAATGGCGATTGGGGGGACGTCCGGGCCGGCGGCGTCCCCGGTGTGTCCGCGCGCGTGCGTCCCTTGCCGGGCGCTGCGGGCTCGGACACCCAGCCAGACTGGATTGACGTGACGGTGATGCCCCGCGAGGAGCCCGCGGCGGTGTCGCGTGGACGCACGTCTCCGCGTCCGCCGCTCCGCTCGCGCGCGGAGGTACACCAGGCGGGCCTCGCCGAAAGCGCGCGCTTCCACCAGAGCCTCATGCGCTGGCTGGAGGCACACCACCTGCTGGGCGCGGTGCGCTCGGTGAGCGAGCCGGGCTCCATGCCCATGCTCCACCTGCGCTGCGCGCCGCGCGTGCTGGACCAGCTGCGCCGTGCCCCGGAGTTCGAGGCGGGCACGATGATGCCCCTCGACCTCATCTAGCGGTGGGTGCCCCTCGCCGCGCACCCCTGGTCTGGGACTCCCTCCCTATCTGAAGAGGGCTGCCCGGGTGGCTTTCCCGCCACCTGGAGGCGGCGCGTATTCGCGCCTTTCTCGAAGATGCGTCTGAGCCTCCGTTTCCGCTACTGAGAACCGACGACCCCGCCGCTTCTTCCTGAATAACGTAGAATCTCTGGATTGCCCTGCTCATCTGCCAGTCGCCCGTGAGTCGAATGGTGACGTCGGGTGGCGGACGGCGCGTCGCGAAGGACGTGCGAGTCTGTGCGTGCGGTGACGTGTTTCGCGGTGGCTGTCAGTCCCTTGCGCCGGGTCTCGCTGTCACCTGCGTCGCGCGGTGTGCTGTCCAGTGCACACGCGCACAGTCCGTTCGTCCCGGACTCGTCCCAGGGCCGCAAGGAAAACCGCGGACCTGCGTTTGTCCGTTGGAAGGCATGAAGGTTGCCTTTCGCGGTCCGTCTGGACCGTTTGGACGTGGACGTGTGCCCCCGGAGTCCATCCATGGAACTGGCGACGAAGCCCTCATTCGCAGCGGAGTGCCGTGGTGCGTGCAGCCCTTCCCCTGGGGAGGTGGTGTCATGACGTCCTGGACGCCAGGCAGCTCGTGCCACCGCTGCCGCCGGACGCGCTCACGCCGCGTGTCCCGCTCCACCGCGGCGACAAGTGCGTCTCGCGCTGGTCCCCACGCCAGCGCCGCGGCCCGCTGCACCGCTGGCAGGCGGTGTGACTGCGCGACGCCGCGTCCCCGCAGCGTCCGCCGCCGGGTGGAGCCCATTCGCCGCCAGCAGCGGCAGTGGTGGTGACTGGTGACGCCAGTCACCAGCAGGTGAGCGGTGTCATCGGCTCACAGGCCCCTGTTCACCCCATGGGCCTGCGGAAGTCCTTGAAATCACAGCGGCCATGGCGCGGAGCCTGACTCGCTGCGGCAGGCACGGGAGATGCTCTGGTGTCAGAGCGTCGCCTACCTCCCGCTCCCCGAGGCTCCCCATGAAGATCCGCTCCAAGCCGTCCTTCTCCGCGCCGAAGCCCTCCCCGTCGTCGTCCTCCTCTTCCTCGCGTCCCCGCGCGAACAGCGCGCCCCCCAGGCTGGACGCGAGCAGGCCGCAGAGGACGGAGACAGCGGCGAATCCTCAGGCGCCCCGCCCGACGCCCAGCGAGCTGCAGACGGGCAGGGACAACCTCAAGCGCGCGGACTACGGCGTGGTCCACCCGGACCTGCAGGGCATCCGGACCCGCCGTGACAGCGACCCGCGGCAGACCGGCGCGGACTTCGCGGACTTCACGTCGGACGTGCGCAACTCCACGCACCGGCTGATGAGCCGGCCCGAGGGCAACCGGATGCTGACGGAGCTCAACGGCCGCACGCAGGCGGTGAACCCGGGCACGACGGGCACGCTGAGGACGCCCATCACGGTGGCCGACATCCGCTCGAGCCGTCCCATCGAGGACAAGCCCGACTCGTACATGCCCAACTCGCACATGCCCCGCAACGACGGCACGCTCGCTTCGACGCGCCCGGCGTACCGCTACGACGGCCAGCCCAGCGCGGGCCGGCCCAGCGACATCAAGTACGACGAGCGGGCCTCCGGGCCGCGCTTCAACAGCCTGGGCCACGAGTCGGTCCACGCCTGGCGCGCGGCCAACGGCCTCCAGGTCAGCCCGCTGGCGGCCAGCAAGCACGCCGACGCGCCCGTGTTCCACCAGCAGCCGCAGTTCACGGGCGCCATGAAGGAAACGGTCGACGACCGGCTGCGCCTGACGGAGGAGTTCGAGACGGTGGGCCTGCGCCCCACGCCGCACACGCCCGCGGGCTGGGCGCCGACCGAGAACAAGATTCGCGCCGAGCACGGGCTGCCGCTGCGCCAGGACTACTCGGGCATGCGCCCTGGCAATAACAGCGTCAACCAGAACCTGGACATGTTCAACCTGGGCTCGGACAACCGGAACCCCCTCCAGAGGCTGCTGGGTGCGCCGACGCCCGTCGAGAAGATTCTCAACGACCTGGAGAAGTGAGCGCCGCCGTCGAGTCACCGGGAGGACCCGTGGGAAAGGGGCCCTCCCGGTGAGGGCGGACACCGGGCCCGCGTCATCCTGGACGAGGGCCCGGGCCTGCCTCACGAGCGCAGGCTCAGCGCGACATCACGGCGTGGTCGGCGTCTCCGCGACGCACGTTCCGTCCTGCTCCACGTAGCCCTCATCGCAGTGGCAGTGGTCGCCGTGCGAGTGCCCGTGCTCGCCGCAGTCCAGCGCGGGCTCCTCCGCGACGCAGGTGCCGTCCTGCTCGACGTAGCCCGTGTCGCAGTGGCAGGTGTCACCTTCCATGTGCCCATGGCCGCCGCACTCGGCGGGCACGCAGGTGCCATTCTCCTCCGCGTAGCCCTCGTCACAGTGGCAGTGGTCGCCGTGCGCGTGTCCGTGCTCGCCACAGTCCAGCACCGGCGTCTCCGCGACGCAGGTGCCGTCCTGCTCGACGTAGCCCTCGTCGCAGTGGCAGTGGTCCCCGTGCGCGTGGCCGTGCTCACCGCAGTCCAGCGTGGGCTCCTCGGCGGGCACGCAGGTGCCGTCCTGCTCGGTGTAGCCCGTGTCGCAGTGGCAGTGGTCGTCGTGCAGATGGCCATGGCCACCACATTCGACGACGGGCTCCTCGGTGGGGACGCAGGTGAGGCCGTCCGCTACGTACCCCTCGTCACAGTGGCAGTGGTCACCGTGGAGGTGCCCGTAGCCTCCGCACTCGAGGTCGTCGGAGTCGGAATCGGATGAGCCGCAGGCGGAAAGGGCAAGCGCCGCCGCGGCCAGGAAGGCCAGTGAAAAGGGTCGAAGGTGCATCACGGTTCCCGGCACGTAGGTGTGTGGCGCGAAGCCCTCAGTCGGCTTCAGCGCGTCACCGCATATGGCACGGTCATTCCGGTTGTGCAATCATGTTGCAATAGAATCTTGGGTGCCGAGCTGCCGCCGACGACTCCGGCGGGTCGTCGCGCGTCCCGTGCCGCCGGCCACGGGGCGTCGGGGTGGGCGTGAGTCCGCGCTGGCCCGTGGTGGTGCCATGCGCCACCTGTCCGCAGAGCCGCCTACGTGCTCGCGCGCCGAGCCGTTGGGTATCGAGCAACCGCCGCCGTACTCCAGGCCGTGCTGTATCCGCTGGATGACGGGGGCGCGAAAACCCGTGTGAGGTACCGGTCCCAATCTCGCCCCGCGTGACGATGCATTGCCGTCCCTGGTTCAACGATGAGGGCGGTCATGGACGGACTTCGAGCAGGTGCCGCGGTGTTCCTCGCGTGCGCGGGCATGCTGGGCGCCCCCCCTTCCTGGGCGCAGGCGCCGCTGGAGGAAGCGCCCGGCGAGGTGCTCTCCGAGGACCAGCTGGAGGCGCTGCTCGACTCACCCGCGGCGCAGCCCTCCGACGGCGAGCTGGATACCCAGGCCTTCGGACCGGAGCAGCTGGCGCCCTACTTCGCGGAAGGCTCGCTGGCGAAGGCACACGCGGAGTTCCGGCGGGGCCGCTACGCTCGCGCGCGGGCCCTGCTCTCACAGGAGGAGGCCACTCCGCAGGTCCGCTTCCTCATGGCGCAGAGCGCGCTGCTGGCGCGCAACCACGCGGTGGCGGCCACGGAGTTCGCCGCGCTGGCGGAGGACTACGGCGTGCTGCGCGACCACTGCCTGCTGCGGGCCGCCCAGTCCAATGAGCGGCTGCGCAAGCTGGACACGGCCGCGGGGCAGTACCGCGCCGTGAGCTCCGGCTCGCCGCTCTACCCGGAAGCGCGCTTCAGCCTGGCGCGGGTGCTCAAGCGGCGGGGGGATATCCCGGGCGCGCTGACGGCGCTCCAGGAGCTCATCGACAGCCGCCAGTCGAGAGGGCCGGACGCGCTCCGGATGAAGGCGCTGCTGGCCATCTGCGACCTGGCGCGTGCGCAGGGGCAGTACAACGCCGAGCACCGCGCGCTGCTGGAGGTGTGGGCCACCAGCCCGCTGTCGCGGGAGGCGAAGCGCGCCGAGCAGCGGCTGAGGGGCCTGCCCCTGCCCCTCAAGTGGCGGGTGCGCCGGGCCGAGGCGCTGGTGGAGCTGCACCGCAACCACGCGGGCATGGCCCTGCTGGACAAGGTGCTGCCGCACGTGAAGATGCCCGACGAGCTGGCCTGCCGCGCGCACCTCACCTATGGCCGGGCCCTGCGCAAGGAGCGCAAGCACCGCCGGGCCATCGACGTGCTGGAGCCCATGGTGGCCGGCTGCACGGCGTCGGAGCAGCGGCCGCAGGCGCTCTACATCCTGGGCTACTCCCAGTCGGTGGTGGACCCGAAGGCGGCCATCGCCACCTACGCCACGCTCGCGCGGGACTACCCGGACCATGGCTACGCGGATGACGCGCTCTTCTTCGAGGCGTGGCTGCTCCAGCGCCTGGGCGACGTGGACACCGCCCTCGCTCGCTACGAAGAGGCGGCGCGGCGCTACCCGGCGGGGAACTTCGCCTCCGAGTCGCTCTTCCGCGCCTTCTGGCTGCACTCGCGCAAGGCCAACGCTGCGGCGGCCCTGGCCGCGCTGATGGCGGTGGAGAACCTGCCCGAGGCCGCGCGCACGGACGAGGCCCTGTGGCGCTCGCGTTACTGGCGCGCGCGCATGCAGGAGGCGGGCACCACCGCGCAGGAGGCGCTCGACAGCTACGAGCACATCGCCACTGAGCGCCCCGCGGCCTGGTACGGCATGCTGGCCCGCTCGCGGCTCGCGCTGCTGGCGCCGGAGCGCGTGGCGCGGCTGTACGCCAGGCCGGCCGGTCCCGAGGCGCTGGAGGGCACGGGCGGCTCGGGCCGGGCCGATGTCCCGGCGGACGCGGCCCTGGAAGAAGTAGGCGAGTCGGAGGAAATCTGGCCGCTGCCGCCCGGCTCGCTCGCCAGGGACGCGCGCTTCCTCGCGGGCGTGGAGTTGATGCGGCTGGGGCTACCAGGCGCGGTGGAGGAGTTCCTGGCGGTGGATGCGCGCGGCCTGTCCGAGGCCCCCGCGCGCCTGCTGTACCAGACGCTCAAGCGCACCGGCCGGAACCGGGCCGCGCGGCAGGTGGCGCGAACGTCCCTCAAGCAGGAGGTGCACGGGCCGCTGAGCGCGGCGTCACGTCCCATCTGGGAAGCGACGTGGCCGCTGGCGTACCGGAGGCACATCACGCGATATGCCCGCGCCCACCGCGTGGACCCTGACCTGCTCCAGGGCCTCATCCGCGAGGAGAGCCGCTTCAATGCCCGCGCGCGCTCGGCCACGGGCGCGCTGGGGCTGGCGCAGCTGATGCCGGCCACGGCGCGGCAGGTGGCGGACTCACTGGACATGCCGATACCGGGCGAGGCCGCGCTGCTCCAGCCCGCGACGAACATCCGCCTGGGCGCGGCGTACCTGGGACAGCTGCTCAAGCACTTCGGCGGCAACGTCGCCTACGCGGTGGCGGCCTACAACGCCGGGCCCCGCGCGGTGGAGCGGTGGCGGCACGCGCTGCCCGAGGCGGAGCTCGACGAGTGGGTGGAGCACATCGCCTTCGAGGAGACGCGCGGGTACGTGAAGAAGGTGCTGGGCAGCTACAGCGCCTACAAGCTGCTCTACGCGGACGAGCCCGCGGTGCTGCGCGACCTGCGCCTCAGTGACGCCAGCCGGCGGTGAAGCCACGGCGTGAAACGGACGCCGCCGCCAGGTGTGGCCCGCCCACCGAAGCGCCGGCGGCGCGGTGGAGCGCCGCCGGGATGCCCCTGGACAACCTCAGAAGTTGAGGCCGCCGTCCACGTCGATGGTGCGGCCGTTGAAGTAGTCGCACTCGATGATGAACTTCACGGCCAGCCAGATGTCCTCGGGCACGCCGATGCGGCCCACGGGGATGGCGGAGACCAGGGCGTCGCGGGCCTTCTGGTTCATGCCCTGCGTCATCGGCGTCTCAATCATGCCCGGGGCCACCGCGCCCACGCGCACGCCGAAGGGGCTGAACTCACGCGACCAGGTGACGGTGTTGGCCGCCAGCGCCGCCTTCGCGGACACGTAGTTGGACTGGCCGCGGTTGCCGTGCCGGGCGATGGACGACATGTTGACGACGACGCCGCCCTTCTGGCCGGACTCGGCGATCTTCGCCACCACCTCGCGCACCATCAGCGTGGCGCCCGTGAGGTTGACGCCGATGACGGCGTTCCAGTCCGCGGTGGACAGCTTCTTCACCTCGCCCGTGTTGCGGTCCTTCTTCACCAGCAGCGCGTCGCGGAGGATGCCCGCGTTGTTGATGAGGCCGTTGAGGCCGCCCATGGCGCCCTGCGCCCAGGCGACGAAGGAGACGATGTCCTCCTCGGAGGACACGTCCAGCTTGCGGCGGTGGATGCCGGCGGGCAGCGCCGCGAGGCGGTCCTCGGCGACGTCACCCACGGCCACCTGGGCGCCGGCCTCGTGCAGGCGCTGCGCGAAGTGAGCGCCCATGCCCTGGGCGCCGCCCGTCACGATGATCTTCAGGTCCTTGAGCTGCATGTGTCTCTCCGGCAGGTGGGGTGGTACGAAATGCCGCGCAGGGTACGAAACCCCGCCCGCCCTGGCCAGCGGCGAGAGATTTGAAACCTGAATCAATCTTCAACTTGGGTGAAGCGAAGCGCGCCGCGCCGTCTCCGACGCGGCGCGGCAAAGACGCTCCGTCAGCGGGCTACTCCAGCGCCGCGGCAATCACGCCGCCCAGGCGGCGCATGCCCTCGGTAATCAGCTCCGGCGGGCGGTTGGAGTAGTTGAGGCGCATGAACTCCGGCCGCGGGGTGTTGGCGAAGAAGGGGGCGCCGGGCACGAAGGCCACCTTCTGCTCCACCGCCTTGGGCAGCAGCGTCTGCGCGTCCAGGCCGCCGGGCAGCTCCACCCAGAGGAACATGCCGCCCTCGGGGTGCGTCCACCGGGTGCCCGCGGGCATGTGCGCCTGGAGGGCGTCCAGCATGGCCTGGGCGCGCTCGCCGTAGACGGGGCGCAGCGACTCCAGGTGGGCCGCGTAGTCGAAGCGCGCCAGCAGCTTCACCACCGCGCGCTGGGCCAGGGTGGCGGTGTGCAGGTCGGTGGACTGCTTGGCGATGGCGAGGCTGCGCACGAAGTCGCGCGGACCCGCCACCCAGCCGATGCGCATGCCCGGCGCCAGCGTCTTGGAGAAGGTGCCCAGCGACACCACCACGCCCTCGTCGTCGAAGGCGGCCAGGGACGGCAGGTGCTCGCCGCGGAAGCGCAGCTCGCCGTACGGGTCGTCCTCCAGGATGAGGAAGCGGTGCTGCTGGGCCAGCCGCACCAGCTCGCGCCGCCGCTCCGCGGAGAGGGTGGTGCCCTTGGGGTTCTGGAAGTTGGCCACCACGTACACCAGCTTGGGCCGGTGCGTGGCGAGCAGGCGCTCCAGGTCGTCGGTGCGCATGCCCTGGTCGTCGCTGCCCACGGTGGCGAAGCGCGCCTCATAGGCGCCGAACGTCTGGAGCGCCGCGAGGTAGCTGGGGTTCTCCACGATGACCAGGTCACCGGGGTCCAGCATCACCTTGGCCACCAGGTCGATGCCCTGCTGCGAGCCGTTGGTGATGAGCACCTGGTCCGCGGTGGCCACGCGGCCGCGCTTCTGCAGGTGGCTGCAGATCCACTCGCGCAGCGGGCCGAAGCCCTCGGTGGTGCTGTACTGGAGCGCGGCGCGGCCCTCGGTGGCGAGCACCTCGGCGTGGGCCTCGGCGATGGCCTCCAGCGGGAAGAGCTCCGGAGCGGGCAGGCCTCCCGCGAAGGAGAGGATGTCGGGCCGCTCGGCGACCTTCAGGATTTCGCGCACCGCGGACGTCTTGATGCGGGACATCCGCTGAGCCAGCCGCCATACGGGCGGCGGGGGAAGGGGGGCGCTCATCGCGTCGGCGCTCATACCTCACGCTCCTTTCGGGGGTCTGGAGGCACGTGCACATGCGTGTCCTCCTTCATGGACGTCAAAACGATGGTGGTCTGCGTGCGGGTGACGCCCGCGATGGTGCGCAGCGTGTCCACCAGCAGCGAGTCGAGCGACTTCGTGTTCGCCGTCTTCACCTTCAGCAGGTACGAGTCCTGGCCCGCCACGCGGTGGCACTCCAGGACGTCCGGCAGCGCCAGGACCTTCTTCAGGAACTCGTCGAAGTACTTCGGGTGCTCGATGCTCACCCCGATGAAGGCGGTGATGTCCTTGCCGAGCTTCCCCGCGTCCACGCGCGCCGTGTAGCCGGTGATGACCCCGCGCTCCTCCAGCTTGCGGATGCGCTCCGCCACGGCCGGCTGGGACAGCTTCACCGCACGCGACAGCTCCAGCTGCGTGGCTCGGCCATCGCGCTGCAACAGGTCGACAATGCGGAGGTCCTGTTCGTCCAGGTACATGGGGCGCATGGCCTTGAATTTATAGGTGGTTCGGCGTGGGCGCAGATAATTTATATTTGATGCTCCAATGATGCAACCCCGGGGGCGACGTTTGATCGCGCCTGGAACTGTGCTGGTGACCGAGGGTGGAAGGTGTGCGGATCCGCCGGGCGAGGCCTCGGTTGGATGCTGGCGGGAAGGCGCGTCCGGCGGGCTGTGGCCGTGTGCGGGTGAGCGATGCGCCAGCAGTCCGGGCGGGAAGGTAGGCCCGGAGGACAAGGTGCGCACCGCCGGCTGTGCGCGGGTGAACGTTGCGCTAACGGCGGCTCGTCAGTGGTACGCGGGTGGATATCGCGCCGGTGGTGGCTTGTAGGCTGCGTGCGGGTACGTCGCGCTGGCGGCGGGATGCAGGCTGCGTGCGGGTACGTCGCGCTAACGGCGGCTCGTCGGCCGTGCGTCGGTGCCCGTGTGTCGGCAGCCCAGCGCGACGGACATGCGAAGGGACGGGCCATCGCAGGTGTTGGACACGCCCTTTGTCGCCTTCCAGATGGGGATGGAACGGGTTGGTTCTTGGCTGCGTGACCTTACAGGTGACATCGGAGCCAGCTCGGAGTTCGATGCGCGAAGGCCTGGGGGGCACGCATGTCCGACAAGGGCGAGGTGTATGTGAATGGCATGACGCCCGTCACCACGGAGAGCGGTGGCAGGGGGGGCTTTCCGGACGTGTGCAAGGTGCCCTCGCCTGGAGGGCCCATGCCCGTGCCGTTCCCCAACGTTGCGGAGAGCAAGGAGCTGGAGAATGGCTCCCGGACAGTACGCATCAACGGCGCATCGGTGGCCGTGCGGCCCCCGAGTTTTTGCGGGAAGTCACGACCGCCCACGCGAAGGGCGGTGTGAGACCGCTACGTGGAGGCCGGCCACAAGAAGGGCAACGTCGTCGTTGCACTGCTCCCCGGCCCAGCACCCATGGGGGCGATAGGGCTTCGTCCAGCGCGGCTACAAGCTCACGCGAATGGCCATGAACTCGGAGCCCCCGTCCGTCGTCCAGGTCCGTCCGACGAGGACGAGGCGACCGCTGGCGTCCAGGGTGGTCGCATGCAGCGCGGTGCTGCCGGAGCCGATGATGACGTCTTGGCGACCGTTCGTTCCAAATCCAGGATCGCGGCGGCCGTCGGAAAGGTAGCGCATGAGCAACCCGTGCTCGACCAACCCAGGGGCCGCGGCGCTGGCCAGCGCCAGGCTGATCTTGCCATCTGGCAACAGGGTCAGCCCCATCGGCGTTTGCTGGAGAGCGTAGTCATTGCCGCCGAAGGTCTCGGACACGACGCCGCCCGTGCCAAAGCTCGTGTCGAGCGCTCCGCTCGGTCCCACGCGCACGATGTCCACGGCACCCGTGGCGGTCGCCGCGACCGCGAGGACCGCGCCGTCGTCCTGCACCGCCACGGCCATGGGTTTCATCTCGGGGACATTGCTGACTTCGATCGCCCCGAAGTCGGTGTCGAGGGTGCCGTCGGTATTGAATCGCACCAGCACCGGCGTTGCGCGCCTCACCCCAAGCACGACGAGCTTCCCGTCGGGCTGGACCGCCGCATGGGTCGCGCCGCTCCCCGGCTCCCCGAACGCCGTGGTTGCGGCACCTCCGTCGCCGAAGCTGGGGAGCCGGTTGCCTTCACCATCGAGAGCGATGACACCAAACTCGGTGACCGACTCGCCTTCTCTCACCAACGTCTGCCCAAAAACGTAGATGGTTCCGTCCGGCGCAGTCGTCATCCCGTGGCTCGTGGCCGGCAGGTCCCCAACCACAGGTCCGCCGGCGATGCCTTGCTGGCCAAAGCTGGGATCCAGCTCGCCGGACTCAGCGACACGGCGCTCGACGACGAAGCCCGAGGGGAAAGCGCGGTCATCGGACGTTCCGCTCACGAGCACCGACCCACCCGGACCTTCGGCGATGGAGCGCACCCGGCTAAAATTGGGGAAGTACGTCATGCTGCCACGGTAACCAAAGCCGACGTCCTGGGCGCCATTCTCGTCCAGGCGCACAATGGCGGCGCCGTGCGTCCCATTGGTGATGCCTGCGATGAGGATTCCTCCGTCCGCGGTGGTCGTCACGGCGAGGGCGCTGTCGAAGGAGCCGCCGCCTGGCGTGATTCCCTCGGCCATGCGGGTTCCGTCCGCGCTGGTCTTGCTCCACGACGGCAACACGCCTTGTTGGCCGCCCACTCCAACTCCAGCCGCGGTGAACGAACCGTCGGGCTCGACCACGACGTTGCTCAAAGCACTGTTGTAGCTATGGGCTCCGACGCCCGCGTTGCCGAAGCTGGGATCCAGGTTTCCATCGGCGTCGAACCGCGCGCTGCGTCCAAAGATGTTCTCGTCGAGCTGCACGAACCCGCTGGCGATGATGTTGCCGCTCGCGTCTCTGCCAAGGCCCATCGCCGCCCCGCTGACGCCAATGGCCCCACCCGCGAAGCCATCATCTGGCGAGCCGTCAGCGTGAAAGCGCTCGATCCACAGCTTCTCAGGGCCCGTCCCGCCCACAGCGCCCCCGACCACGAACCCTCCGCCGGCATCAAGGAGAATGCTGGAGAGCCTGCCACTGGAGCTGGTGCCCAATCCTCGGACGTAACCCTCTTCTCCAAAGCTCGTGTCGAGTGCGCCCGAAGCAGTCACCCGAACCACGTAGGCATCACCCGCCGCCAGGATCGCGCCAGCGGAGGTGATGGCCATGTCGACAATGCGCATGGGGCGAGGCAGCGCGGTGCGGCCCGCGGTCCCGAAGCTGGGATCCGCGCTGCCATCGGCGAGGAGGCGGTGAATCGTTGAGAGGCCCCCCACCACGATCTTCCCGTCGCCGAGGAGGGCCAAGGCGCTGGCCGTCTGGAAGTCCTCGTGGACGACCAGTCCCCCGTCCCCGAAGGAGGCATCCAGCCTTCCGTCCGCCTCCAGGCGCGCCACCAGTCCAACAGCCCTGGGCTGAAGCCCCTGACCGCCGTTTGTCCTCAGGAATGGCGAGGCGACCAGGATCTTGCCGTCTGGTTGGATGGCACAGCCATAGCCATTGTTGCTTCCGTTCCGCTGACCGGTAGGGATCTGAACCACGCCATTGCGCCCGAAGCCGAGGTCCATCGCGCCACTCGGGAGGATGCGGACCACCAACACGCCCTCCCGGCTGAATCCGACCCCGACGAGCTTGCCATCGGGTTGTCGCGCGATCCGATACAGCGCCGCCAGGGCGCCGTCATAACCGAGGCGAAAGAGACCGTCGTCGCCGAAGCCAACGTCGAGTCCGGGGAAATTCGGGCGGGCTTCGGACTCGTCTGGCGGATTGACTTGTGGAGGAGTGACTTGGGGATCGACGCCGGCGTCACTCGGAGCTGGTTTTGTGCTGCCACTGCTGCACCCAAGGCAGGCCGCCATGAGGAGAACGATGAGCTCGCGCATGACTGCATACTACGGCGCACGGAGTGGGGTGCAATTGCGATGCATGGTGTGCCCCGTTCCAGACGCCGCTTCTTCGTAAGTGCTCGCCGTCGCCGTCGTGACCAGCACAACCGAGTCGTGAGACGTCCTGCCCCCTCACCCGAAGAGTTGGAGATGGGCGCGGAGCTGGAGCGGTTCCGGCAAGAGGTGGCGAGGCTGCAGGAAGGGCAGGTGCGCAGCTCGGTGCGCTACCCCGAGGCGCTACGGAGATTCGCGGTGCGCTACGCGACGGAGGCGTTGAAGCGCGGAGCGTCGCGGGTGAAGGCGGCGGCACGGTTGGGGATTTCCGAGCCGACGCTGGGGGCATGGCTGTGTGGGGCGACGTGGCGAAAGAAGGAGGGCTCCGCGGAGGCGCCCAATCCAGGAGCGCGGCTGGTGCAGGTGGGGTACGAGAGGAGCGGGCGCGGGACGCCACGGGGCCGGAGGCAGCGAGCCGCCGGTGATTCGCGACACGCCCTCGTGGCTCCCCACGCCCAGGTCCACCAGCACGGCCTCGCCATCCTCCGCGCGCACGAGGACATTGGCTTCCTTCACGTCCCGGTGAAGCGCCCGGTGCTGATGGAGCGCCCGCAGCGCTCGTGCCACGCCGCGCACCCGGAGCAGCACCGCGTGCGCGGACGGGTTCTCCAGGTCCGCCCAGACGTCCAGCCGCTGGCCGCCCACGTACTCCATGATGATGACGAGGAAGCGGGGTGCCCGGTCCGGCCACTGCCAGTGGCCCAGCAGCCGCACGACGTTCGGGTGCCGCACCTTCGCCAGCATGAGCAGCTCGCGCTCGCCCCGGGCGCCCAGCCCGCCCCTGTCAGGGGAAGCAGCTTCAGTGCATCGCGTTGCCCGCCACGCTCTGCGAGATACACCTTGCCGAAGCCGCCCTGTCCGGCCAGCCCCATCAAGAGGTAACCGCCCACGTCGTCGCCGGGCGCGGGCTCCGCTGACTGGACTCTGGCGCGTGGGTGCATGGAAGTGCCGGAGCGCTGCAAGCTCAACACGGGGTCACCGCCCGCGAGGCGGCCCAGCGGCTGGTGCCACGGGGCATGCTGGGACCGCGGCTGGATGGCATGACACCGGAGCCTCGCGGGCTCCGCGATGTCCGCCCCTCCCATGAACGAGAAGCTGGCCGCAGCCATCGGAAGTGCCGCTCGCGCCGCCCGGGAGCGGCTGGGCCTGACCCAGGTCGAGGTGGCGGGGCGCATGGGGCTCTCCCCCCATCGTCTACAACCGGCTGGAGCGGGGGCGGATGCTCCCCAGCGTTCCCACCCTGGTCCGGCTTTGCGAGACGCTGAAGGTCTCCCCGGAGGTCATGCTCGGGGCCGCCGAGCCGCCCGTGAAGGGGAGGGGCCGGGGCACGAGGCGTGAGGAGGCGCCGCCCTCCGTGCACCTCCTGCCGGGGCTCGCGCGAAAGCTGGACGAGGAGCAGCGCCAGGTACTCATCCTCATGGCGAAGGTCCTCCTGCGCTGAGCGCCACCGGGCCATGGCCGCCTCACCCGGCGTCCTCGTCCATGTCCGGCATCAGCTCGTGCGCGTCGAGCCCGGGGGGATGGATACCGCCTTCAAGGGGGGCCCCGAGCCCGCGCATGCCGCTGGCATCGATGATGACGCGCGCCATGTCCTGGGCCGCCTCGGCGCGCCCGTACCCGGGCGACAGGGTATGGAGTTGGGCGCGCAGCTCACGACAGAGCGCCTCGGCCGTGGCGTACCGTTCCTCGGGGGCCTTCGCGAGCATCCGGCGCAGGATGGGCTGGAGCCCGGGGGGCACGAAGCCGTCGCGCGCGCCACGTCGTCCTGGGTGCAGCGCTTCGTGAGGGCGAGTATCGGGACGGCGTCCGGAGCGCCAGGTGTGGAGGCCCCCGCCTCGCGAGGCGCCATGCACGTTTCCCCCGCGCGCAACACTCCTCGTTACCAGCGGCCGCACGCGCCGAGGATGATGCGGCACGTCGTTCCCGCGCCGCACCCGCGGCGTGGGGCGCGCGGGCCGCCCCGAGGCCATAAAGCGCGCGAACGCTGCAATCACGGTAGGCTCTTCTGTCGTTGGCGCGACACGCGCGCTGACGCCCTGCGTCGTTCACTCTCTTTGACGCGCAGAGCCATCGACCGCGCTTTGACAACCCTGTCAGCCGGGTGCTACCGCTAGGTGAAACATGAATCGGGCTTCAGCTTCTCCAGACCGCTCCGGACCCGTCACGCCGCGAGGCCAGCGGACGCGTGCGAAGCTGTTGAAGGCCGCGGAGTCGGTCTTCGGTGAGAAGGGTTACGAGCGCGCCTCCATCGCGGACATCACGCGCAAGGGAGGCGTGGCGCTCGGGACGTTCTACGTCTACTTCCCCGACAAGCAATCCATCTTCGTGGAGGTGGTGGACGAGCTGGGCACGCGCCTGCGCCGGCTCATCGCCGAGTCCGTCGCCGACTGCAAGAGCCGCATCGACGTGGAGCGCCAGGGCCTGCGCACCTTCTTCCAGTTCGTGCGGCAGCACCCCAACCTCTACCGCGTGGTGCGGCAGGCGGAGTTCGTCGACGAGGCCTGCTACCGCCGCTACTACGACCGCTTCGCCCGGGGCTACGTGAGTGGCCTCACCCGCGCCATGGAGTCGGGCGAGGTGCGCCGCATGGACCCGGAGGCGCTCGCCTACTGCCTCATGGGCATCAGTGACTTCCTCGGCATGCGCTGGGTGCTCTGGGAAGAGGACCCCGGCCTGGAGCGCGTGCTCGACACCGCGATGACGCTCATCTCCCACGGCCTGGACACCCGTGGGGCACCGGCCCGCAACACCGTGAAGTCCACCGCCGCTTCGAAGTCGAAGCCCAAATCGAAGACCCCGAAGAAGAACACCCTGCGTCCCGCCCGCCGTCCGGCGCGCGGCGCCCGGAGCTGACGAACACCCATGCGATACGCCCAGATTCTCTCCACTGGCCGCTACGTTCCCGAGAAGGTCCTCACCAACGCCGACGTCGAGAAGATCCTCGGTGAGAAGGTGGACGAGTGGCTCCAGCAGAATGTGGGCATCCGCGAGCGCCACATGATGGCGGACGACCAGGCCACCTCGGACCTGTGCGTGGGCGCCGCCCGCCAGGCGCTGGAGCGCGCGGGCACGAAGCCGGAGGAGCTGGACCTCATCATCATCGCCACCGACACGCCCGACTACCTCAGCCCCGCCACCGCCTCCGTGGTGCAGGCGAAGCTGGGCGCCGTGAATGCCGGTACCTACGACCTCAACTGCGCGTGCGCGGGCTGGGTGACGGCGCTGGACGTGGGCTCGAAGACCATCGCCGCGGATGACAGCTACCAGCGCATCCTCGTCGTGGGCGCCTACGGCATGTCGCGCTACATCAACTGGAAGGACAAGAAGACCGCCACCCTGTTCGCGGACGGCGCGGGCGCGGTGGTGCTGGGCGCGGGCGACAAGCCCGGCTTCATGGGCGCCAGGCTGCTGGCCAACGGCGAGTACCACGACGCGCTCGGCGTCTACACCGGCGGCACGAACCGCCCGGCCACGGCGGAGTCGCTGGCGCTCACCAACGGCAAGCCCGCGGTGCAGTTCGTCCGCAAGTTCCCGGCGACGTTCAACACCGAGCGCTGGCCCATGCTGCTGGAGCAGCTCCTCAAGCGGCAGAACCTGAAGCTGGACGACGTGAAGCAGTTCGTCTTCACGCAGCTCAACCTGCGCACCATCGAAGCCACCATGAAGATCCTGGGCCAGCCGATGGAGAAGGCCCACTACACCATGGACAAGTGGGGCTACACCGGCTCGGCCTGCATCCCGATGACGCTGGATGACGCGGTGGTGCAGGGCAAGGTTCAGCGCGGCGACCTCGTCGCCCTGTGCGCCAGCGGCGGCGGTCTCGCCATGGCCTCCGCCCTCTACCGCTGGACGGCCTGAGCCACGCCATGACGGAGGGCGCTCACATGTTCATCGGTGACTGGATGGGCCGTGGCGCCCTGTACTGGCCCGATAGCGTCGCGGTGGTGGACGCGTCCCGCGGTGACGCGGGCCGCTTCACCTACCGCGCGATGAACGCGCGCGCCAACGCCCTGGGCGGCTGGCTGCGGGACGTGGCCGGCGTGAAGAAGGGGGACCGGGTGGGCCTGGTGGCCCACAACGGCGTGGAGTACCTGGACGCGCTGTTCGCCTGCGCGAAGATTGGCGCCATCTTCGTCCCCTACAACTGGCGGCTGCACGCCGCCGAGCTGGCGGACCTGGTTCGTGCCATTCGCCCCAGCGTGCTGCTCTTCGGCGACGAGTTCCGGGACACCGTGGCGGACGTGCGCGAGCGCCTGGGTGGCGGCCCGCGGCTGGTGGCCCTGGAGCCCCAGGGGCTGCCCGGCGCGGACGCCTACGAGACGGCGCTGGCCCACGTGCCCGCCGCGCCCGTGACGCAGGACGCGGTGTCCGAGGAGGACATCCTCTGCCTCATCTTCACCGGCGGCACCACCGGCCGCTCGAAGGGGGCGCGCGTCAGCTACCGCATGGTGGCGTGGAACACGCTCAACACGCTCATCCACGAGGTGCGCCCCGGCGACGTCACGGTGACGCACACGCCCATGTTCCACACGGGCGGCCTGCTCGTGTACACGCTGCCGCTGCTCACCGTGGGCGGCACCGTGGTGCTCATGCGGCGCTGGGAGCCGGAGGCGCTGCTGGAGCTCATCCCGCGGGAGAAAGTGACGCTCTTCTTCGCGGTGCCCACGCAGTACCAGCAGCTCCTGGAGTCGCCGCGCTTCAAGACGACGGACTTCTCCACCGTGCGCTTCATGACCAGCGGCGGCGCGGCGCTGCCGGTGCCGCTCATCCAGGCCTGGCAGGCGGTGCACCCGGTGCCCTTCAAGCAGGGCTTCGGGATGACGGAGTTCGGCCCTGGCCTCTTCAGCATGGGGCCGGAGTACGCGGTGTCGAAGGCGGGCTCCATCGGCCGGCCCAACTACTTCATCGCCGCGAAGCTGGTGGACGACGACGGCCGCGAGGTGCCCACGGGCGAGGTGGGCGAGCTCCTCCTCAAGGGGCCGTCCATGTGCTCCGGCTACTTCGAGGACGAGGAGGCGACGCGCGAGGCCATCGACGCGGAGGGCTGGCTGCACACGGGGGACCTCGCGCGCAAGGACGCGGACGGCTTCTTCACCATCGCCGGACGCAAGAAGGACATGTTCATCTCCGGCGGCGAGAACATCTACCCGCTGGAGCTGGAGGCCGCGCTCTACGAGCACCCCGAGGTGGCGCAATGCGCCGTGGTGGGCGTGCCCGACGAGAAGTGGGGCGAGGTTGGCCGGGCCTTCGTGGTGCTGAAGCCCGGTGGGAAGGTTTCGGCGGAGGCGTTGTTGGAGCACCTGCGGGGCCGCGTGGCGCGCTTCAAGGTGCCCAAGCGCGTGGAGTTGATGGAGCGCCTGCCCATCTCCGCGGCCGGAAAGATTCTCAAGCGCGAGCTGCGTGAGGCGGCGGTCGCCGCCGAACGGGACAAGCCGCGTCATTGAGAGAGTGCGCACCTTGAAGGACGGGCCACGCCAACGGTGGCTCGCAGCCTGTCGACTGTCGCGTCAGCCCGGCGATGCCGCCGGAGGAAGAGGAGCAACCATGAAGACGAAGCTGCTGTCCGCGGTGATGACGTCCGCGCTGTGCCTGGTGGGTTGTGGCGAGAGCGACCCGGTGGACAACACCCCCAACCTGAGCACGTCGCAGGGCATCCTGGCGTTCCTGGAGGGAAAGACGCTGACGATGGAGGGGGAAGACATTCCCAGCCATCCGAACGGCTTCAGTGAAGACATCAACTTCGGTGCCAGCTCGCAGTGTTATCAGAGCGTCACCATGACGGTGCAGGGCGGCAACTTCCGGGTGGACAGCATCCCGGGCACCATCGAGGGCGCGCCGAACGCAGGGCAGGTCGGTACCTGCAACCCCGAGGTCCCTCAGAACGCGCTGAGCTTCACCTCCACCGTCGTGAGCATCGAGAACGTGCAGGGCCAGGGCGAGTGCTTCGACGTCGCGTTCACCTTCCCGGGCTTCCGTCAGGTGGGCCGCGGCCGGTTCTCCGCGGACCGGCAGACGCTGGACCTGGAGCTCTTCTTCGAGGGCGGCGCCACGGGTGCCAACTGCGCGGCGGGCGCGGTCGGCTCGGACACGGTGAACCAGGTCATCGGGGACCAGAGCCAGCCGTTCGACGGCAACGCGGTGCAGCGCTACACCATCAGCCAGTAGCCTGAGTCCCTGTGGAAGGGAGGCGTGCTCCTCCTCCCTTCCGCGTGGGACCCGTGCCCGGCAATGGCCGTGTGGCGCGGGCGAAGGAGTGGAAAACGGCCTCGCGAGGCGGGCAGTCCGCGGGCCATGGAAGCAACGAGCTCGCAGACGTTCGCAGCCCGGCCGGAAGGCTGGGAGCGCCCCCCTGGCGAGGGGCCGAGGTGTTTATGGCACGGTGGTGGTTGTCCAAGGCACGCAGGACGGCACGGCGCTCCGCGGGAGCGCTGGCGTTGGCGCTGGCGGGGCTGTCGCTCCCGGCGGCGGCGCAGAGCACGCCGGTTCCCGGCTTGTATTACGGTGAATGGAACGACGAGGAGAACCGCGACGAGGACGCGAAGCCGCGCGAGTTCAGCCTCATCAACTACTTCTTCACGCGCGTCTCGGTGCAGAACCAGGTGGGTGACCCGGCGGGCCTCCGCGGCGTGTCGCTGGGCCCCATCGGCCTGCCCGCGGGAAGCGCGGTGCGCGCCGAGCCCGGCCTGTCCGCGTACTTCATCGAGCAGCGGTGGATTCCCGTCATGGAGTACAGCCCCCACTTCGTGGACGGGCTGGCCTCCTTCCGGGCCCAGTTCGAAATCGACTACATGTGGGGCCGGTCGGCCAACGCGCTCCAGCAGAACGAGGGCGGCGGCTTCAACGCCGACCAGGTCAACATCCAGACGAAGAACGTCAACGTCGCGCTGTACCCCACGCGCAACCCGCGTCAGCTGACGCTGCTGGTGGGCACGCAGCCCGTCTACGACAACGTCTACGACCCCACGCGCACGCCGCTCGCTGAAATCACCCGCACCGGCTACAAGATGAGCTTCCTGGGTAGCGACGCCACGGGCATCTCGCTCTTCAGCGGCTACAAGGGCCTGGCCAAGCTGAGCCTGATGCCGCTGGGCTCCGCGCAGGCGGACAAGGGCACCCGCAACGACCCGCGCCTGAAGTACATCTGGCTCATCACCGGTGACTACGTGTACCCGGTGCGACCCAACACCAACGTGGGCCTGTCGCTGTGGCTCCTCAACGACCAGACGAAGGGTGACGCCTACGCCTTCGAGGGCCTGGTGAAGAGCGGCCCGTCGTCCACGGGCCTCAACACCTTCACCGGTACGGCGCGCTTCGACATCGCGCGGCCCACGGGCAACGTCTTCTGGGCGGGCGCCAACTTCAACCACAACATCGACTTCCGCACGGGCCGGTTCGGCGCCTCCGGCTTCGTCATGTACAACGGCGGCAAGTACGTGAGCGACGACCCGGAGCGCTCCGCCCTGGACGAGCTCACCATCTCCGGCCTCTCCGCCAACCTGGAGCTGATGTACCAGTGGGGCCGCGGGCCCGCGGACATGCTCACGCTCGAGGGCATGTACACCACCGGTGACGACGACCTCTCCGACAGCCGTTACACCGGTGCCTTCACCCTCAACCAGTACGGCCTGCCGGGCGCGGTGTGGTTCAACCACAAGATGCTCATCCTGTTCCCGTTCACCAGCACGGTGAACAACTACACGGGCGCGGTGACGGACATCTCCAACCAGGGCTACGGCATGCGCGCCGCCATCGCCACCGCGGCGTGGGACGTGGTGCCCAACAAGCTCAACCTCAAGCTGGGCGTGGGCACGGCCACCTCGGACGCGACGCCCGTGCGCTGGACGCCCGAGGTCGCGCGCGGCCGGTACATCGGCACCGAGGTCAACGCGGAAGTGCGCTACCACCTCCGCTACCTCATGACGCTCGGGCTGCACGCGGGCTACCTGTTCCGGGGCAGCTTCTACGACGGCTCGCCCACCATCCGGACCAACCCCTACTCCGTCTTCACCACCTTCACCTGGTACGCGTTCTGACCATGAGCACCTCCCGCGCATTCACCGCCCTGCTCCTCGCGGCGGGGCTCTCCTCCGCCGGCTGCGTGCGCTCGTACGCGCACCAGCCCGCGCTGTCCTTCCAGGACCTGGACTACACCTCCGAGGGCACGAAGCAGCCCTGGCCCGTGAAGCGGATGCCGTTGCCGCGCACCGCGAATCAGTACGGCATGGCCGTGGTGCCCGAGATGGCCTACGTCGACATGCCCGGCAGCGGGCCGGACGCCAAGACGGTCGTCTTCATCCACGGCCTGGGCTCGTACCTGAAGTTCTGGCGGGCGCAGCTCGACGCCTTCCAGCAGCAGGGCTACCGCGTCATCGCGGTGGACCTGCCCGGCTACGGCAAGTCCGACAAGCCCGGCACCTTCCCGTACACCATGGAGGCCATGGCGGACGCGGTGCTGGAGCTGGTGGACACGCTGGCGCTGGACAAGCCCGTCCTCGCCGGCCACTCCATGGGCGGGCAGACGTCGCTCTCCTACGCCATCCGCTACCCGGATTCGCTGAGCGCGCTGGTGCTCGCGTCGCCCGCCGGCTTCGAGAAGTTCAGCTGGAAGGAGAAGGCGTGGTTCGCGAAGTCGATGAGCACGGAGTTCATCAAGTCCGCGCCCGAATCCAGCATCTGGGGCAGCGTGCGCCAGGCCAACTTCATGCACTGGCGGCCGGAGCTGGAGTGGCTGATTGAGGAGCGCGTGCGCCTGGCGAAGTCGCCCGAGTTCGACGCCTACGCCTACGCCAACGTGCGCACGGTGCGCGGCCTGTCCAACAACGACTTCGTGCGCGACAACCTGAACCGCGTCACCGTGCCCACCGTCATCATCTACGGCACGGATGACCGGCTCATCCCCAGCCCCTTCCTCCACGGCGGGGAGACGCGCGGCATCATGGAGTACGGCGCGTCCCACATCCCGGGCGCGAAGCTGGTGGCCATGGAGGGCTGCGGCCACACCGTGCAGCTCGACTGCCCGGAGCGCTTCAACGAGGTGGCCTTCGCGTTCGTGCGTGACGCGGTGGCGGGGAACCTCCCGGTGCCGTCCGCTCCCGCGAAGGAGGAGGCGCCGAAGCCGGAGTCGCCCTCCACGCCGTCGTCCGAGCCCCAGACGCCGGAGCCCCTGCCTCCGCCCACGCCGGGGCAGGAAGGCGAGCCGACGCCGGGCGTGCTGCCCCAGCCGTAGCGGCGAGGCGAACCGGTTCACCTCCACCCTCTCGAAGGGTGGAGGCGCCGGGGACGGACGGTTACGGGATGGTGTGGTTGACCACCATGCCGTACTGGACCTCCGCCGTCAGGTCCTTGGTGTTGAAGTGGCCGTAGGGGTAGCCGGTGTAGCGCTTCTCGCCCGTCTGCCCCGGGATGCGCGACGTGTACTCACCGTAGACGATGCCGTCGTAGCCGATGATTTCGTCCGCCGTGGAGTAGATGCTGTAGCGGTAGGCGCCCTCGTAGCCGCTCTGGGAGAGCAGGTCATTGAGGTACGACGAGCGGCCGGTGACGCCGAGCCAGGAGACGTAGCCCGGGTACAGGCCGTTGGTGGCGCCGCAGGTGGGCGTCGTCGGGCCGGACATGTAGCAGGACGTCAGGCCGAGGTTGGCGCCCGCGATGCCCACGAAGGTGTCCACCGAGGACGTGAGCGGCGCGCCCACGTTGTACGTGCCGCCATCCGCCGCGTCATGGGCCGTGCCACCCATGATGGCCTTGCGCGCCAGCGTCACGCCCATGGAGTGGGCGATGATGTCCACCTTCGAGGCGCCGGTGTACGCCTTCACCGCCTCGATGAACTTGCGCACCTTCATCACGTTCTGCTTCGAGTGGTACTGGTTCGGGGACTGGAGCGCGTTCGCCGGGCCCCACGTCGTCGCGTACAGCTCGCTCGTCTTGTAGCCCCGCGAGTGGAAGTACTCGATGGAGCTCGTCCAGCCCGTCTGGCCGAAGATGGAGCCCACCGCCTTGTCCGAGTTGCCGTGGATGAAGATGACGGGCTGCTTCGTCACGGTGTCGGTGCTGCTCGCCTTGCCGCCATAGCTGCCGCCCGACAGGTCCGCGCGAACGAAGTCGTAGCTCCCATAGCCGTTGGCCGACAGCCAGTTGCGGAAGTGCGAGGTGACTCCCGACGTGGAGACCGCCGCGGCTTCCACCGCGCCGAGCTCCTCCTCGTGCGGCGCGAAGTCCTCGCCACAGCCAGTGGTGATGCCAAGCAGCAGCGTGCTCGCGAGATACAGCGAAGGCCTCAGTCGCATGGGCATACTCCTTCGTTTGTTTTTGGAAGACGCACCCGGAACGAGACGTGTCCTCGAGCGCGATACACAGTCTAGAGACATCTCACGCGAGCGTCTTCCCTCGACTGCATGTGCCCGGACGTTGTCGCGATGCGTCGCGTGGTAAGCAACGGGCCATGCGCGCACGCAAGGTCGTCATCCGGAAAGCCGGTGGGTACGAGCAGCTCCACCTTGAAGAGGTGAATCAGGTTTCACCTGGAATCGGGGAGGTCCGCGTGGCCACCGAGGCCATCGGCGTGAACTATGCGGACTGCGTCATCCGCATGGGGCTGTACGCCTCCGCGAAGGAGTACGTGGGGTGGCCCATCACCCCGGGCTTCGAGTTCGCGGGCCACGTGGAGGCCGTGGGACCCGGCGTGGAAGACCTGGCCCCCGGAGCGCGGGTGTTCGGCGTGACGCGCTTCGGGGGTTACGCCACCCACGTGACAGTGCCCCGCCACCAGGTGTTCGCGCTGCCCTCGCGGTTGAGCATGGAGCAGGCCGCGGGGTTCCCCACGGTGTTCCTCACCGCGTACTACGCGCTGTTCGAGCTGGCGCATCCGCGGCCGGGCGCCCACGTGCTGGTGCACTCGGCGGCGGGCGGCGTGGGTGGAGCGTTGCTCCAGTTGGGCCGTATCGCCGGGTGCCGGATGGTGGGTGTGGTGGGTGGGACGCACAAGGTGGAGACGGCCCGCGCGCAGGGCGCGGAGGTCGTCATCGACAAGAGCCGGGAGGACCTGTGGGCCGCGGCCAGGAAGGCTGCGCCCCGTGGATACGACGTGGTGCTGGACGCGAACGGGCCGGCCACGCTGCGGGACAGTTACAAACACCTGGCGTCGCCGGGGAAGCTGGTCATCTACGGGTTCCACTCCATGCTGCCGCGCACGGGCGGTCGGCCGAACTACGCGAAGCTCGCGTGGGACTGGTTGCGGACGCCGCGGTTCGATCCGCTCTCGCTCACCAACGCCAACACCAGCGTGCTGGCGTTCAACCTGTCGTACCTGTTCGAGCAGCGCGCCGTGCTGGAGGAGTCCATGGCGCGGCTGCTGGGCTGGCTGGAGGAGGGGATGCTGGTGCCGCCACCGGTGAAGGCGTATCCGTTGGACGCGGTGGCGGACGCGCACCGCGCGCTGGAGTCCGGCGGTACGGTGGGGAAGCTCGTGCTGGTGCCGTGAGGGCGCGCTTCAGAGAGGGAGCTGCGCGCCCTGCAGGGTGAGGAGGCTCTGCGGGACGACCCATGCCGCCTCCGGGTCGGAGAGCACGCCGAGGTACGCGCCTGGCACCACATGGGGGCCGTGTGCGACTGGGACTTTCAACCGGAGGGGGACCTTTCGCGGCGATGGGTGGGACAGGTGCCACGGGGTGACGTGGAGGTCGAGCAGGTAGTGGGTGATGCGGCCTTTGCTGTCCGGCACCTGCTCCACGATGGCCGAATCCGTGATGCGCGCCCACGTCAGGATGGCGCGGCTCACGTGTTCGATGCGCGCTGCCTCGTCGCGCTTGCGGGTCTTGCTCTCCTGGCTGAACAGGAGCGCGGCGAAAATCCACGCCAACAGGCCTCCGATGAAGCCCACCATGGCCACGGCGCGCTCGTCTTCGTGGAGGGCGATGGCGCCCAGTAGCGGGAGGCCGGTGCCGATGATGATGGCGTTCGTGGTCCCTTGATAATGCGCTGGTGGCTTTGGCTGAACGCGCAGCGGTGGCGGCGGCCACGGTGGAGTGGCGCCCTCGGCGAGGGTCGACGGCGCGGGGCTCAATGCAACGAGCTGGGTGTCGTGGTGCGCGAGCATGTTCGTGACGACTTCCTGGGTGCCGAGGATGACGCACTGTCAGGCCGTGCGGGCGTCTGTTCCGGAACAGGCTATCAAATGCGCGATGGCCTGGCCGAAAGCCCCGTTCTAGCGAGCGGGCCGAGGTACCTGTTGGCGAACGGCACCCTTCGTGGGAGCGGCCTGGGGGCGTGTGCGTTGCCGCTTCCTCATCATCGCGTCGATGCGGCGGCCCAGGGCTGGGATGCGCTGCGTGTAGCTGATGGCCGTGCTGACGTAAGGGAAGCCGTCTTCGCCCTTCCCGAAGTCGGCCGCGCCGGCCACCGTCGCGTCGTAGTAGCGATAACCCAGGTTGGACAGGAGCACGACGATGTATCGGCGCCAGGGTTTGCCCGGCAGGGAGCGGACGATGCCTCCGTCGCTGCCGTAGTTCTCCGTCAGCCCCGTCTTGTGGAGGAACGTGACTTCCGCCGCCGCGTTGCAAGGGCGCGTGTCCCGGCCGAAGGAAGTCTCCGCCGCCGTCACGGTGCCGTCCTCGGAGTTCACCCATCGCGTTGGGACTGCCGCGGGGATGCCTGGCTCCGCGCGGGCATCTCCGCAGAGGAGCGTGGATGACAGCGCTTCGTGGAGGGCCTGGTCGGTGAGCAGGGATTGGAGGTGGGCCCTGGACGCGCCAGAGAGCTCCTTCGCCGTTACCTCTTGCCCCGAGGCGGTGCGCCAGAGGACGCCGGGGCCTCCTTCGATGAGCAGCAACAGCCGCGCGGTATCCAACGCCGTCATGTGAATCTGGCCGGGGTTCCAGCTTCGGCCCGTCACCGGGGACGTGCCATGGATTTGCAGCGTGTCCAGGCCCAGCGCGGCCAGCTCCGCGTTGAGGCCCGCCATCGCGCCTTGCTCGTGGAGCAGCTTCACCAGTGCCTCGGTGGCGGTGTTGTCCGATTCGGTCACCATCGGCTCCAGCCAGTCACGTATCGGGCGCGTGCCCTTGTCCTCGGTGTCCCGGAGGAAGCGCCAGGGCTGGTCCAACGTGAGGTGGCCCCGGTCCACCCACTGGAGGACGCGAAAGGCGATGAGCAGCTTGAAGAGCGAGGCGGGGTAGGGCGCCATGAAGTGGAGCGGCGCTTGGTCTCGTCCGGGGACCAGGGCCTCTGTGAGGGTGGGGTCCTGGGCGCCGCTGTCCCAACGGTCCAGATTCCACGCCGAGTAACGCACTGCCGTGGTGCCCAGCGTTTCGACGTCGATGGGGACGATGGCGCCAGCTGGGTGGTCGCGAGACAGCAGCACGTTGGCGGCGGCCGTGGGGCGGCTCCGGGCGTCCAGCTCGATGACGGCAACGTCGACATAGGGGGTGTGGGCGATACGTGCACCGCCGCGCTTGAAGTCGAGCACCTGGTCGAAGCCAGCGTCCCGCACGGCCGCGAGGAGTGACTGCTCCAGGGAAGCGGAGGTTTTCGCGCGGCGTGTGCGTTCGGCGCGCGGCATCCTTGTGGAGGCGGCGCCTGCTTCCGCGCACAACAGGAGGCTCATTGCGACGAGCAGCCATGGGTGGGATGGGGGCTGCATGTCGTGTGGCCCTCCGATTGGGTGGGGAGGTGACGGCGAGGTGGGTTGCCTGCCCGCCTCCCTCTCATGAGCCGGGCGCGATGCCGCCGGGTTCAGCTAGCGTGGATACCATGCCTATCGTCCATGACTGGCTGGCCCGGCGTGCCGCGCTGGCCCCTGAGCGTACCGCCCTCATTGACGCCGACCATGGCGAGCGACGCATCTCCTTTCGTGAATGGAACGATGCGGCTTCGCGTACTGCCGCCTTCCTCCACCAGGGACTGGGCGTGGGGCGAGGGGACCGTGTCGCCGTGCTCGCCTACAACTGCGTCGAGTTCCTCGACCTCTTCTTCGCGTGCGCGAAGCTGGGCGCCGTCCTTCAGCCGCTCAACTGGCGGCTGAGTGCCGCGGAGCTGGGTGGGCTGCTCGCGGATGCCGAGCCCTCGGTGTTCGTGTTCGGGCCGGAGTTCCGTGCCCAGGTGGAGGCTGTGCGGCCGGGTGCGTCCTTCGTGCGCCACTGGCTCAGCCTCGCGGCTCCAGGGCCGGGTGAGCGGGCCTTCTCCGAGCGCGAGACGCAGACGGACGTGTCCCTTCCTCCGCTGGAGCTGGAGGAGGATGCCCCATGGGTGCTCTGCTACACGGGTGGAAGCACCGGTCTGCCGAAGGCCGCTGTGCTCACGCATCGCTCCATCACCGCCAACGCGGTGAACACGGTGGTGGGGTGGGGACTGACCGCCGATGACGTGGCAATCCTCAATGCGCCGTTGTTCCATGCCGGAGGACTCAGCGTCTTCACCGCGCCGCTGGCCTACGTCGGCGGTGCATCGGTGGTGTGCCGGGGCTTCAGTGTGGAGGGCGTGTTCGACCTCGTGCAGCGGGGCGTGGTGAGTCTCTTCTTCGGCGTGCCCACCATGTTCATCGAGATGCAGCGCCACCCGCGCTTCGATGCCGTGGACCTGTCACGCCTCAAGCTGGTCATCAGCGGTGGCGCGCCCTGTCCGGACCCCGTCTTCGAGCGTTTCTTCGCTCGGGGCGTGGACTTCAAGACGGGCTATGGCCTCACGGAGGCGGGGCCCAACAACTTCTGGCTGCCGCCGGAAGACGTGCGCCGCAAGCCGGGCGCCGTGGGCGTGCCGCTGTTCCACGTCGAGGCACGCATCGATGGGGAGAGGCAGCCGGGGGACGTGGGAGAGCTGCTGCTGCGTGGTCCCCATCTGTGCGCGGGGTACTGGCGCAGGCCCGAGGACACCGCGCGCGCCTTCGCGGGCGGGTGGTTGCACACGGGGGACCTGGCCGTGCGGGACGCGGACGGGTGCTTCCGCATCGTGGGGCGGAGCAAGGACCTCATCATCTCGGGCGGGGAGAACATCTATCCGTCGGAAGTGGAGAGCGTCCTCGCGGGGCATCCCGATGTGGCGGAGGTGGCTGTGATTGGGGTCGCGGACCCGAAGTGGGGCGAGACGCCGCGTGCGCTTGTCGTGGCCCGGCCGGGCACGGCGCCGACTACCGAGGCGCTGCTGGCTTTCTGTGACGGCCGGCTTGCCCGCTACAAGACGCCGAAGTCGGTGCGCTTCGTTGATGCATTGCCGAGGACCTCGGCGGGCAAGGTCGACCGGCGCGCCTTGAGCGCCACGCACGGCGCGCCCTGAGTTGCCCACACGTTGTACCTCGTCGAGGCGCTGCCGGTGCCGGGGCCTGCCGGCATGCTCGAGCGCCACGCACGGCGGTGTCAGGACCGCGGACGGACGTGCACTCCGACCGACAGGATTCGCATGGTGCGAATGTCCACGGCGTACGTCGTGACGTCCAGCAGCGGCTTTCCGGAGCGGGCCTCCACCGAGAGCTCGGGAGAGGGGGGACATACCGCGTCGTTCTGGGTGAACTGGACCAGGACCACGCCTTCCGGCCCGGGGGCGAAAGTCACGTCGTAGGACCGTTGCTCGTAGAGGCAGGTTTCGTCTGGCCGCGTGTCCGCGGGGATGGGGAGGCCTCGAGGACGGAAGTCCTCCAGCGCGAGCTGGATGGCAGCTGCCGTGTTGCCATCGAGGTGAAGCAGTCCTTCGGCCGGGAGCTCCGTCGGGAAGGTGAAGCGCGACGCCTCTTCTGCCGGCGCACGGGGAAGCGGAGCTGGCGTGATGGCACAACCAAGTGCCATGGCGCCGAGCGCCAGAAGCGACAGCGGTCGGACGCGCGTCATGGCTGCTGCACCGCCAGGATGCGCCAGGCTCGGGTATCCACTGCGTAGGTAGCGCCCATGTCCAGGACGGCACCCTGCTGCATGCAGGCGCCAGGGCTGACCGAGAAGCGGATGAGCATGATGCCCTCGGAGTGGGGCGAGGTTCTCACGTCATAGGACTGCCGCTGGTTCAGGCAGACCTCGACGTCGGAGGCGCCGTCCGGCAATCGGAGGTGTCTTGGCAGGAAGTCGTCCATGGCGAGCTGGATGGCGGCGACCGTCACCGCGGGCACTTCGCGCCTGCCATCGACTGGCAGGGTCTCCGGGAACTTGAACCACGCGGCCTCTGCTGGAGGGACGCGGGGGAGCGCTGCGGGCCGGACGGCACAACCGGAAAGCAGGACGCTGATCGCGAGCACCTTGGGCTTCATTCCGTCACCGTGGTGATTCGGCCGGTGGCCTTGTCGTCGGGGAGGATATGTCCGACGAGCCGCCAGCGCTTGTTCTCCCGGACGTACAGCTCACCTGGCCTGGGCTCGTTCGCGTAGGGAATGAGCTTGTGGATGATGCACCGGGCATCGAACTGGATGCGGATGAAGTATCGCTGGGTGGCCGCCCTCCGGTCTTCTTCGGACATTGGCGAGGGGGACCAGGGGTGGCTGTGGTAGTCGGCGATGACCGATGCCCTGCCGCGTGTGTCTCGGACGCTCAGCGGGGCATAGCAGGTCTTCCTCTTGCTGGGACCGACGGGGCGCCTGGCGCCCAGGGGCGAGGGGAAGCTCGCATGGTAGACCCCGTCGCCCAGGGTGTAGAGCGCCCCGCAGTATTCCTGGCCATAGTCCCGGTCCGTGGCCCCCGGTAGCTTCATGATGGCCGGGCAGAGCTGGTCAATGACCTGGTCGATGTCTTCGGACGGCGAGACGGCATTCCATGGCCCGCGGACCCAGACCCGCTGGTTGGACGGGCTCGCGTAACCGAAGTGCTCGGCTTCGCGAGGCGCCCAGGGCGCACTCGAACACGCGACGAGACAAGTGCTGGCGAGGAGCAGGCATCGTCCGCGGGGCATTCCCGGCAGGATACCAGCGGCCAGCCGGCCCCTCACGCCCGCGCGGTGAAGCGCGAGGCCAGCTCCTTCAGCTTGGAGGCCCGTGCGTGCAGGTTCTCCACGGCGCGGGCAATCTGCTGCACGCCGGCCACCGACTCCGTCGAGCGCACCGACAGCGCCTGGATGCGCCCGGCGATGTGCTCGCCGGACTCGGACTGGCGCGTGTTCTCGTCCGCCATCCGCTCCACCTTCCCGCCAATCTCATTCACGCCCGCCAGCAGCCGTGACAGCGCGTTGCCCGCCACGGAGGACAGGCCCAGGCCCTCGTGCACCGCCGCGGTGCCCTGGCGCATCAGCTCCGCCGCCGCGCGCGTGTCCGCCTCGCTCCGGCTCAGCATCGCCTGCACCTGCCCCGCCGCGTCCCGCGTCCGGTTCGCCAGCTTGCGCACCTCGCCCGCCACCACCGCGAAGCCCTTGCCGTGCTGGCCCGCTCGCGCCGCCTCGATGGCGGTGTTCACCGCGAGCAGCTGCGTCTCCTCCGCCACCTGCTGGATGAGCCGCAGCATCTCCGCCGTCACCCGGCCGGAGGCCTGCAAGCGCTCCACCGTCTCCGCCGAGCGCTCCACCACCCCCACCATCTCCTCCATCTTCCGCAGCGCCTGCCCCACCGCCGCGCCGCCCTCGCGCGCCACCGCGCCGGTGTCCACCGCCGCCTTCGCCGCCGTGCGCGCCGCCTCCGCGCCCTGGGACACCCGCGCGCTCATGCCCTGCACCGTCTCCGCCGCGCGCTGCAGTGAGTCCGACTGCTCCCGCGTGGTGACGGACAGCGCGTCCGCGGACGTGCGGATGCGCTCGGCGTCCGCCGCCGTGGCCCCCGCCGCGTCCACCAGCGCCCGCACCACCTCCCCCAGCCCCGCCACCATGGTGTTGAAGGCCGCTGACAGCTCGCCCACCTCGTCCGAGGTGCGCACCTCCACCCGCGTGTCCAGGTCGCCACGCGCCACGCGGCGCGCCGCCCGCGCCAGCTCCCGCACCGGCCGCACCACCCGCCGCGACAGGTACATGCCCGCCGCCAGCGCCAGCAGCAGCGCGCCGCCCACCGCCACGAGGATGCGCTGGCGCACCGCCGCCACCTCGCGCTCCACGTCCTCCACGTACACGCCCGTGCCCAGCACCCAGCCCCAGGGCGCGAAGAGCTTCACGTAGCTCTCCTTCGGGATGGCCTCCGGCGAGCCCGGCCGCGTGGCCTCGTAGGACACCGCGCCCTCGCCCTGCGCCCGCGCCAGCGTGACGATGTCCACGAACACCGGCTTGCCACGCACGTCGCGGTAGCCCTTCAGGTCCTTGCCCAGCATGTCCGGCAGGTGCGGGTGCATGACGAGCCGCGTGTCCAGGTCGTTGACCCAGAAGTACTCCACCTCCGAGTAGCGCAGCTGCTCCAGCAGCGCCGAGGCCTGGGCCTGGGCTTCCTGCCGCGTCAGCGTGCCGGCCCGCTCGCGGGCCTCGTAGGCCTGGAGCACGCCGTAGGCCGTCTCCACCGCCTGCCTCAGCGCCAGGACGCGGTCCTCGCGTAACTGCTCCCGCAGCTGCGGCAGCACGAACCCCAGGATGACCAGGAGCAATGGCAGCGCCACCACGCCCATGGCCACGCACAGCTTCAACAGCAGATTCCGGCCGACTGACATCGGCCCGCAGCGTAGCCCCCAGCCCGCCGCGCCGCTCGTCCACCTGAGTCTGGAAATACCCCCGGTCTCAGTTCCGCCCAGTTTGCGCACACCCGGTGAGGTCTCCCCTGCCTCACCAAGCCCAGTATTTCCAGATAGATATGGCACATGGGCGAGCCCTTACGCGCACGCTGAAAACATGAACCAACCCTAGAGGGCGGGACAGCGTGCAGGACTCGACGGAACCGTAGGAAATTTGCCGCCCAACGTATCAAGTCCTTCGGCGACCCAGGAGCCTCCGTACCTCCGGAGGGCCCGCCCGCGTCCTCGCGCCGCCGTTCTCCGTCGAGAAAACGCGTGGGTCAGGCACGGCATATGGACCTCGCGAGTCCACCTCGTGCACAGCAACCCTATGGGTGAACAATTGGAGACTGACCCGGCAAGTTCTGTCTGTCTGCCCCCGTGCGTCCTATGCCAGCGGCCAAACGTTTCGGGTTGGTAAGGCATGGACAAGAAACTCGCAACCACCATCGGGGCTGCTGCGCGCGTTGCTCGCACCCGTCTGGAGCTCACCCAGGCGGACGTGGCCGAGCGTATCGATGTGGCCACCGAGGTCTACGGGCGTCTGGAGCGCGGCGGGATGCTGCCCAGCGTGCAGACGCTGCTGAAGCTGTGCCACGAGCTGCACGTGTCCGCGGACGAGCTGCTGGGGCTCTCCTCGAATGGCGCCCCGCGCCCCGGTGAGCCGCCCGCCACGCCGCAGGAGCGCCCCGAGGTGCGGCGCCTGCTGCGCACCGTGCGCCCCTTGGAGCCCGCGAAGGTGAAGCTGCTGGGCCTGGTGGCCAACGCGTTGATCCGCCGCTGAGCTCCGCGCTCGCGCCGTCAATCCCTCACAGCTCCGAGAGAACCCGGTCCAGCTCGTCAGGCTTCACGGGCTTGACGAGATGACGGTCGAAACCGGCGCGCATCGCCTGGTCCCGTCCTTCCGGCCCGCCATAGCCCGTCAGCGCCACCAGCCGGATGCCGTTGCCCACCTGGGTGCGCAGCGCCTCCGCCACCCGGTAGCCGTCCAGTCCGGGCAGGCCGATGTCCACCAGCGCCAGCTCGGGCGAATGGGACAGGGCGAGCGCCACCCCCTGAGGACCATCCGGCGCCACCGCCACCTGGTGGCCCCACAGCTCCAGCAAATCCCTCATGGCCTGACACGCGTCCAGGTTGTCCTCCACCAGGAGGATGCGCCGGCCCCGGCGGACGTCCGCGCCGTCGCGGGCGAGGAGGGGCAGGGCCACTGCGTGGGTCAGGGGCAGCTTCACCACGAACTCGCTGCCCTGACCGGGGCCCTCGCTGTGCGCCGTCACCTCGCCGCCGTGGAGCTGCACGAGCTTGCGCACCAGCGTCAGCCCGATGCCCAGGCCGCCGCGGGAGCGCTCCAGCGAGGTGTCCGCCTGGGCGAACAGCTCGAAGATGCGGGGCAGCACGTCTCGCGGAATGCCGATGCCGGTGTCCTTCACCCGCACCACCGCGCGGGCGGAGCCGTCCACGCCCTCCTGCGCCACCTGCAGCATGATGAAGCCCTGGTCCGTGTACTTGACGGCGTTGTCGAGCAGGTTGGTGAAGACCTGCTCCAGCCGCGTGGCGTCCGCGTCCAGCCACAGCGCTCCCGGGGGCAGGGAGACCTCCAGCCCCAGCCCGCGCGCCTCCGCCAGCGGCTGCGTCACCTGGAGCACCTGCTTCAGCACGGGAATCAGGTCCAGCCGTCCGGGGCGCAGCTCCACCTTGTCGCGGGTGATGCGGCTGACGTCGAGCAGGTCATCCACCAGCCGCGCCAGGTGGCTCGTCTGGCGCTGGATGATGCCGCGCATGCGCGCTTCCTTGTCGTCGGACGCGGGCCTGCGCTCCAGGATGCCAATGGCCGTCATGATGGCGGCCAGCGGGTTGCGCAGCTCGTGCCCCAGCATGGCGAGGAACTCGTCCTTGCGGCGGTCCATCTCCGCCAGCTCGTTGGCGCGGTGGCGCGCCACCTGCTCCGCGTGGCGCAGGCGCAAGAGCGACTTCACCGTGGCGATGAGCTCCGCGCCCTCGAAGGGCTGGGTGAGGTAGGCGTCCGCGCCGCCGTCCAGGCCGCGCACCTTCTTGTCCGAGGTGACGAAGGTGGCGGAGGTGTGCAGCACCGCCATGGCGGACGTCCTCGGGTCGGCGCGCAGGCGCTCGCAGACCTCGTAGCCGCTGATGTCCGGCAGCTTCACGTCCAGGATGACGACGTCCGGCAGGTGCTGCTGCGCCATCAGCAGCGCGCCCATGCCGGTGGCTGCCTCCAGCACGTTGTAGCCCGCCAGCGTCAGGATGCGGTTGACGAGGTATCGATTGGCGTCGTCGTCGTTGACGTTGAGGACGGTTGCCAGGCGAGGCTCAACCACGGCGGCTTCCCTCCTGTAGGCCGTTCGCGCCCAGTCCCGCCTTGGACAGGGCGTCGCGGATGCGGGTGATGGCCACCTCGCGGCTCAGCGTGTGCTTGGCGAGGATGGCGGCCGTCTCCTTCGCCAGGCGCGTGCGCTCGTCCTCCTTCAGCTCGTGCGAGGTGTGGAGGATGACGGGCACGTCCCGCGTGCGCGGGTCTGCCTTCAGCTCGTCGAGCACGTCGAAGGCGGTGATGTCCGGCAGCACGAAGTCCAGGAAGATGAGGTGCGGGGCCTTCTCCCGTGCCATGTGGACGCCCTCCTTGCCGCCGGCGGCCTCCAGCAGCACGTAGGGCATGTCCTTGAGGAGTTGCTTGAACAGGTAGCGGTGCACGTCATCGTCATCGATGAGGAGGACGCGCTCCACCGGGCCGGTGCGCGCCATGGCCTGCAGCTTGCGTTGCAGCCGCGCCTCGTCCACCGGCTTGAGCCAGAACTCGTCGGCGCCCAGCGCGCGGGCCTTCTGCTCGCGGTCCGTCACGGTGACGACGAGGACGGGGATGTCGCGGGTGGACTCGTTGTTCTTCATCTCCGCCAGGAAGCCCCAACTCGTCTCGCCCTCCAGCATGACGTCCAGCACCATGGCGGCGGGGCGCACGCGCTCCAGCACCCGCCGGGCCTCGTCCGTGCTGCGCACCGGCAGCACCTGGAAGCCGGAGCGGGCCAGGTACTTCTCGTAGAGGAAGAGTGTCTGCCGGTCGTCCTCGAGCACCAGCACCGGCGCGCGGCCGGGGTCCAGGTGCTCGCTGCGCTCGGTCATCCCCGTCATCTCCGAGACCTCCATGTGGACGCGGGGGACGGTGATGGTGAAGGCGGCGCCCTGGCCCAGGGCGCTCTTCACGGTGAGGGTGCCGCCCAGCAGCTCCGTCAGCCGGCGCGCCAGCGGCAGGCCCAGGCCGGTGCCCTTCGTCTTGCGCTGCAGGTGGCTCTCCACCTGGGAGAACTCTTCGAAGATGCGCTCGTGGTGCTCCGGCGCGATGCCGATGCCGGTGTCCTGCACGGTGAAGACCACCGTGTCCCGAGGCCCGGGCGCGGCGGAGACGGTGACGTGGCCGGTCTCGGTGAACTTCAGCGCGTTGGACACCAGGTTGCGCAGCACCTGGCTGAGGCGGGACTCGTCCGTCTCCATCTCCAGGGGCTCGGCGGGCTCCACCAGGCGCAGCTCCACCGGCGAGCCGGGCGGCAATAGCGGCTTCATCATGCCGCGCAGCGCGCTGAGCACGTCGCGCACCACGAAGCGGCTGTGGCGCAGCGTCGTCTTGCCGGCCTCCATCTTGGAGAGGTCCAGCAGGTCGTTCACCAGCTCGGAGAGCGCCTCCGCCGAGTTGCGGATGAACTGGACCTGCTTCTCCTGCTCGCCGCTCAACGGCCCGTTGATGGGGTTGAGCAGCACCTTCGACAGGCCGAGGATGGAGTGCAGCGGGGTGCGGAACTCGTGGCTGACGTTGGCCACCACGCGGCTCTTGATTTCGGCGGCCAGCTGGAGGCTCTCGGCCTTCTCGTCCAGGGCGGCGTGGAGGCTGCGCACGCCGCGGTTGGACTCCTCCAGCTCACCGTTGAGCCGGGTCAGCTCGTCCGCGCGGCGCTTGAGCTCGCGCTGCTGGCGCTCCGTCTCGCGGTGGAGCACGGACAGCTCGCTCAGGGTGGTGCTCACCCGCTCGAGCGCGACGCCGTAGTCCTCCGGCACCAGGCTGCCCACCAGCAGCACGCCGCCGTCGTGGGGCCGGGCGCGGAAGGCGAAGGTGGTGGGCACCTGGTCGCGGCAGAGGATGAGCTCCCAGCCCTCCACCGCCTCGTCACGGGCCTGGACCAGCAGCCGGTCCACCTTCTCCTCGGTGCCGAGGGCCGCCAGGCCGCGCAGCGACTGGCCGGGCGCGGCTGCCAGGATGTCGCGGGCGCGGGCGTCCACCCAGGTGAGGGTGCCTCCCGCGTCGCAGGCCAGGGCGACCTCGCGGCTGAGGTCATCGAAGAACTGCGACTCCTGGGAGGCGAGGGGCCTCATGAACGGGTCTCCTCCCAGGACACCCCCGCTTCGGCGAGGAGTGTCCGTGCTTCGGCGTGGCGTGAGCCCAGCACGGACTTCAACATGCCCAGCACACTGGGAAATGCCAGGAGGCCAAATCCACGCCTCGGCCAGAAGCCGGCGTACCAGCGGACATGGTCGCCCATGAGCGCGGGCTTGCCGGCGGCGAGCGCATCCGCGAGGTAGGACAGATGCAACTGGAGCTCTTCCTCGAGGCGGCTCTGGTCCTCGGGGATGATGTACAGGGTGAGGCGCGAGGTGGCGGCGCGCGCGAGCTCGGGCGCGTCTTCTTCCAGCAGGCGTGCGGGCCCGTCGGGGTAGCGCAGGGCCTGGCGGGCGGCGCCCATGTAGTCGTGAGGCTCGGTGCCCGGGCCCCAGCCTTCGGCTTCCAGCGCGGCGGCCAGCCCGGCGAAGTGCCGGTCCAGGTGCCGCGAGCACATGCCGCGCGACACCAGCAGGGTGCGCAGCCAGCGGGCGTAGCCCTCCAGGACGGAGGGCCGGCGCTCTTCCAGGGCCTGCACCAGATAGCGCACGTGGAAGCGCGCGTCCTCGTCACCGAAGCGCTGGGCGCGCTCCAGGCCGTAGCGGGCCTCCCAGAAGGGGTCCTGGTAGAGCGCCTCCTGGGAGGCGGTGGCCAGCCGGTCTGCCCGTGCTTCCACGCTCTTGCTCACGCTCTCCATGCGGTTCTCAGACTCCCAGGACCCGGCAGGCGGTCGCGACGAATTCCCGCGCGTCCTTGCCGAAGAGGTTCACGCCCAGCTGGTCCTCCAGGCCCGGCGCCCAGCTGAAGGCCAGGCCGCCCACGGCGAGGGGGGCATCCGGGAAGACCTTTCGCACATGCGCCACGGCCTCGCGGAGCGCGGGCAGGTGGTACGTCATCGTCACGGAGAGGGCGACGAGGTCCGGGCGAACCTCGCTCACCATCCGGGCCAGGTGCTCCGGGGGGACGTTGGCCCCCAGGAAGCGCACGTCGAAGCCGGCCATCTCCAGGAAGTCGCTGGCCATGCGCGGGCCCACTTCGTGGAGCTCGCCCTGGACGCAGGCGATGAGCACGACCTTGCCGTTGGGCGGGTCCCTGGGCAGGTGCCGGTACAGGTGGGCGAGCGCGAGCTGCGAGACGGCGGTCGCCAGGTGCTCCTGGGCCACGGAGATGATGTTCTCCTGCCACAGCCGGCCGATTTCGTACTGGGCGGGCTGGATGACGTCCAGGTGCAGCGTCTGGAGGGGGATTCCCCGGAGGATGCCCTCGTCCACCAGCAGCCGCAGGGCCTCACGCCGGTTCCCGGCAAGCTGCGCTGCCAGATACGCGTTCAGCAGCCCGGTCAGGGCGGATTCGTTCGAGGTCAGCACGGGCGCCGTGGGGAGGGGGCGAGAGGGCAAGGTAACGGGGTTGCGTTTCTCAGTTACAGCGAACGCGCCCCGATTTCATCGCCAACCTGACAGTGGCCGGCCCTTCTTTTGTGCGCCCGTGTGCCCGGCTGCTTGTAGCTTTTACCGATTCGTGGGCCCGCATTGTACCTGGGTACAAGGGCCGTGGCCCAGCCGGGGCTCAGGGGGATGCCAGGCGGAACTCCAACTGCCCAGGAGGCCCCAGCTGGGAAATATCCACGGAGCGGCAGGAGACGGGGAGATTGCTCGCACCATCGCGTAGGCGCTGAGCGTTGCTCGGGTTGTCCAGGTCTCCCCGGACCGGGACCACACAGAGGGTGTAGTGGCCCGGCGACAGCCGGGAAAGGCTCACGGGCTGCCCATTCAACAACAGTTGGACCCGGGTCTGCCCCTCGCCACGTGAGGCAAGCACGGTTTCGAGCTGCCCCAGGGTCGCGGCTTGCACGGCTCCGCTGCTGAGGTAGACCTGCCCATTCAGGAGCCGTTGCCCATCGTGTTCGAGGACATGGACGATGAGGCCTTGGCTGCCCAGGGCAACGTCGATGTCGAAAGCGGTGCGCTGAGCGCCCACCTGCGCGAGCAGGCTTTGCTGAAGTTGGCTCGTCGGACCTTCTTGCAGCACCGCGGTCACCACGTGGTCACCCGTGGCGAGTCGGTCGAAGTGGTAGTGGCCGTCCGCGCGCGTGACGACCATGAAGCGACCCGTGCTGCTGCCGCGTGGCGCTGCGACGACCGCGGCATTCCCCACCGGCTGTCCGTTGCTCCTCACGGTCCCTTCGAGGCTGCCCAGCGCACGAAGCGTCAGCTCCAAGGAGGGGCTGTTGGTGTCCACGGTGGTGACCACTGGGAGTGAGCGTCCGAAGTCGGGGTGTTCGGCCATCACCGTCAGGGGCTCCTGCCCGCCGCCTTCGAGGCGGAAGCGACCGTTGCCATCGCTGCTCCCGCGAAGAGGCGCGGGGCCCAGCTGGCTGCCGTTGCCAAGCAGATGAGGGCCCGCGAGTACCGATGCCCCAGGCACGGGAGCGCCCTTCTCGTCGAGGACGACGCCTGTGAGTTGCCGGCCTTCGCCAAGAGTGATGATGCCCAGGTCCTTGTCCTCGCCCGCTTCGATGGCGATGTCCGCTATCGTTCTTGGGGCGAGGCCCTGCGCGAGCACGGTCAGGACGTGTTGACCCGCGGGGACGTCCGCCAGCACGAAGGTGCCTTGGGTGCCCTGTATCTCCATGGGAGGCGACATCGAGAGGGCGACCGAGAACCGTTCTGGCGCGGTGCCATCCATGCGCTCCACCCGCCCGCGCAGCGTCCCCGGTGACTGGAGTGTGAGCCGCACGTTCTCATCGCCCACACTGGCAACCACCCCGGTGGAGAGCCAGAACGTGGACGCCTGCAACGAATGCGTGAGGGAGCCCCGCAGCCGGTAGCGGCCCTGGGCGAGCCCCATCAGCCGGAAGCGGCCGTTGCCGTCGCTGATGTCGGAGGCGTACCGCCCCGAGCGCGACGCAGAGAGCGCGCTGCGCTCGGCCCTGTCCTCTGGGATGGCCACGACTTGAGCTCCTGCGAGAAGGCTGCCGTCCGCTCCGACGACGACCCCTGAGATGGTGCCCTCGACATCCAGGCGCAGGGTCACGTTCGCCACGCCTGGCTCCAGATTGACGTCCTGGGGTACGGCGGAAGCGCGGTCGCTTCTGGCTTCCACGCGGAAGCGGGCCCGAGGCAGTCCGGTGATTCGGAATCGGCCGGCGGTGTCCGCGACCGTGCCATGGCTCGCGCTGCTGTTCATTCCAGGGCCTGCGGGGCGCACTTGTACACGTGCGAAGGGGGCGGGGCGCCCGGTCCTTTCCACCACCGCTCCCTCGAGAACAGCGCCCTCCCGAAGCACGATGGAAATGGACGCAGGGGACTGGCGACCATCCAGGGACACCACGTCAGACAGACCGGGCGCGAGCAGGTCGTGCTCCGCGATGAAGCGGAAGGTGCCCGCGGGCACGGCGCCGAAGGTCCACCGTCCATCCGGGCCCGTGTGCACCTCGTCCACGACGCCGCCCTCGCCTGGAAGGGCGGTGCTGACATCCAGCGCACGGACGCGTGCGTCTGCGACAGCGCTTCCTGCCTCGCTCACGACACGGCCATGAACCAGCGCTCCACGATGGAGCAGCAGTTGCACCTGGATGGGACTGCTGGCGCGGGCATCATGGAAGACGGTGGCGCGCCCCGGGGCGCGTCCGGCGGCCACGGCTTGGATGAGATGTCGGCCTGACGAAAGCCCCCGGAGCTGTGCCTTGCCTTCCATGTTCGTCTGGGCCGTGAGGTCGTCCTGCTGCTCCACGGTGATGCGCGCGCCTTCGATGGGGCTTCGCTCGTCCGCGTCCAGGACCGACACCTCGACGGTGGCTGACGGCCGCACCACGAGGATGACCGGCTCGGTCGTGGGCGTCAGGCGCGTTTCCACGGGCTCCGCGACAAGTGCGCCATGGCGGGCATGCAGCGAGTAGGTCCTCGGAAGCAGTCGCTCGAAAGTGAAGACGCCATTGGGCTCGGTGAGGACGGCGCGGGGCGGAACGGTGTTCAGCGTCACCCGGGCGCCTGCCACGGGGCGTTGCTCATCGTCGATGACCTGTCCTTCCAGGCGGAGCGCGCCTTCAGGCTCGCGTGTCTCCCGATATCCGTGGAGCGGAAGGACCGGCGCTGGCGGAGAGGCGTGTTCCGGAGACACGGCGCGCGGCTGGGCGGAGCCGGGGATGGGGACCTCGGCACGAGGAGGCGGCGCGTCGGGGCCCTGGTCTGAGGTGCCCAGCACGAGACCTGCCAGCGCCGCGGCAAGGACCACGATGGCGGTGACCAGCTTCCGGTTCATCTCACTCCTCGAGTGTCATGAAGGCCGCAGGGCACAGGCCGGCGGTTCGATGGGGCCACGATGCGGAGACACAGGCCGGGGGCCTGGCATCATCTCCCCCAGAGAAGGGACGCCGCGAGCGCCCCAGCGAGCAGTGTCAGTTGCGCTGCCACTCGGAGCGTCCGGTGAGCCGCGAGATAGGTGAAGGGGACCAGCGCGCTCGTACCGATGACGCAGAGGAGCCAGACCTTGCGCTCCCAGCCCACCATCAAGCAGAGCCCGGCTGCTGGAATGAGCGCCGCCGTGCCCCACTGGAACAGCAGTCGTGCCCTGAGGATGGCGCCTCGGGGCGCCAGCCGCAGCCGGTCCGGGGTCATCAGCTCCGGTTCGAGGACGCGGTCCAGCATCACGGCCACGCCCTGGACGGCCAGCAACGCGCAAAGCACGGTACGAAGCTCGGGCTGGTCGAAAGCAACCGCCATCACGGGAATGAGCCCCAGGAGCGCGAGCAGCCACGGCGAGCGAAGTGCGAGCCGGCTCCAGCCCGGAGTTCCCCAGGCAGGCTCGGGCGCAGTGCGCGGCGTCTGGGTGCCTTGGAGGACATCGATGAATCCGTGAAGGGCACGCTCCCACAACACAGGCAGGAGGAGTGGGGTCAGGGCGAGGAACATCACCAGGGCGGGTGTCCCCAGCTGCCTCCGAACCAGCGCGCCAAACGCCATCATCGCCAAAAATGCCAGCCAGCCAGAGAAGGCGGCCAGCAGGCGTGCCCCGCGCTCTCGGCCGAAGCGCTGCCCGATGAAGGTCGCGCAGGCAACGGCGGCCAGCACCGCCCACCCCAGGGCACACGCCCCCGCGAAGAGCATGCTGGTTGCCACGAGCGGCGCCCGGCGCGCCGCCAGCACCGCGAAGGGAAGCCCGACAAGCGTCAGCGGACAGAGGGCCGCGAGCAGGGCGGGGGCAAGCGCGATTTTCAGTGCCGTCTTGGGGGGCGTTGGCGACAAGGACAGTAGCCACAGGGCCTCAGGGCGTCCAAGCAACCGGGACAGGGCGAGGCCTGCCGCGCCGGTGGCCAGCAGCAAGTTGAACCCCACGAAGCCGCCGACCACCCCGATTTCGAGCGGGCGCGGCGAGGGAGGCGCGAGGAACAGCACGAACACGAACAGCCCGGCTTCGAGCGCGAGAACGAGGGCGACCAGCAGCCATCTGGCCCAGCGCCAGGGCAGGAGCTGCCGGAATGCGTGTCGGGTTTCCCACGCTGCCGCGGCAATCAGGTTCAAGCGCCTGGCTCCCGTTCTTCGCCCGCTCGAAGCGCCTTCGGTCCACAGGTGGCGTGGAAGATTTCCGCCGTGCCTCCCCGCCGCGCCACCTCCGCTCGGTCGTAGAGCCCTGCCAGCTCCCCTTGGTGAAGGACGGCGAGTCGGTCGGCCAGGGCGTCGAGCGCCTCGGGTTGGTGACTGCTGAGGAGAATGCAGTCGCCCGCTTCTGCGCGGCGGCGAAGCAGGTCCCGGAGCCAGAGGACCGCGCTCATGTCGAGCCCGTTGAACGGCTCATCCAACACCAGCACGGGAGGCTGGTGTAGCAGCGCGCAGGAAAGCGCGAGCTTCTGCCGCATGCCGCGCGAGAAACCCTCCACCCAGGTGTTGCGTTCCTCCCAAAGGCTGGTCTCGCGAAGCAGCGCCTCGCTTCGGTGACGGGCCTCTGCGCCAGGAACGCCCCACAGCACTGCGAACTGGTTGAGGTTCTCCAGCGCGCTCATGCGCGGGTAGAGCAAGGGCTCATCCGGAACGAAGCCGAGGCGGCGGCTGGCTTCACGCCGGTCCTCTGCCACATCGATATCCGCCACACGGATGCGCCCAGTCCGAGGCTTGAGCAGCCCGGCGATGAGCCGGAAGAGCGTGGTCTTTCCGGCGCCGTTGACGCCAAGCAATCCCAGGATTTCTCCAGGGCGTGCCATCAGGGACAGGTCGCCCAGGATGTCAGGCCCTTTTCCATGGCGGAAGCCAAGCCCTTCCACTTCCACTCCAGGCATTCAGCGCTCCTCCGTTCCCACTGGGGTGGCCCGGGACCTTGCCGCCTCAGTGTATGTCGATGGTGTTACGGGCATGGGCTGACGCGATGCCAGATAGGCGCTGAGCCGTTGGCCCTGCCCCGAGAGACCGGCGAGCGACTGTACCGGTCGCGAACGCCAGAACCTGGTCAATTGAGGCGTGAGCGTACGCTGCTGCCAGTCGTTGAACCATGCGTATTCCTTGTCGGTGACGAGGAACAGCTCGAGGCCAATCATGGCCACCGAGAAGCAGATGAGGCCCATCAACGTGGCGATGCCCACATGCATGAGGACGCCAAAGGCAAGCCAGAGCAGGCGTAGCCGCGTCAGGACCGCGATGGGGAACCAGACCTGGAAGAACAGGGTGGCGTAGCTGGCAAGCGTGGTGAGGTACGGGTTCTGGAAGGGCTCGCGCATTGCTGGGTGGGAGAACCACTCCACCTGACTTATGAGGTACATGGCGGTGCCGTTGCTCCACTTGTCGCCCGTGGCCTTCAGGAAGCCGGAGGTGAGATAGAGCACGCCAATCTGAAGCCCGATGGCGAGGATGGCGATGTTGTGCAGCCAGACCTCCAATGAGCCACGACGAGGCTGTCGGTGTGCGGGCAGGGCGAACAGCATGTACGTCAGTACCAGCCGAGCAACGTTGTCTCCGCCGTCCCCCAGCTCCGGAAGGCGCGCTGCCAGCGCAAGAGAGCTGAAGAGCGCCCCTGCTGTTGCGAGGCGCGTCGACCATCCAAAGATGAGGCAGACGGCCGAGGCCCCCATGAGGAGGACCAGCAGCTGGGGGCCCTGCTCCACGGTGAAGAGTTTGTCGACGACGGGAGCCAGTCGCGGGTGAAGGAAGTCGATGGTGGAGCCTGCGCCGATGCCCTGGGGCCCCCAGAGATAGTTCGCGAAGCGCCCCTCTGTGCTGGCCCGAAAGAGCAGCATGAGGCCGAGGCATACCTGGAGTGCCCGGAGCCCCTGTCGCTGGTGAGGTTCATTGGCCAACCAGTCCCATCCATTGCGGAAGTAGCGCTTCATGTTCCCTCCGCTGCATAGAACCCTGGCAAGGCGACTGTTTCGTCGAGCTTGAAGACCCCGAGCTCGAAGTCCTCTACCTGGGGCTGTCCTCCATGACGGGCAGACCAGGGGACGGCGCTGCGCTCTCGAAAGCGGAGCGCGACAGCGCCCAAGGCCTTCCCGGGATACGCCTCGCGGCAGAATGCGGAGCCAATGCGGCGGAACATTCGCGCGGCTTGCTCGCGTCGCGGCTGGAGGGCTGTATCCCGCACCTGGCAGGCTTCCGCATCGCCTTTTCGGCAGGCGTCGTGGAAGGGGTACAGGTCGGGGCCCCCATGCAAGTACTGCCGCAGCGAGTTCTGCAGCGGCCTCACCAGCCGTTCATAGGCGGAGAGTCGGTGCCGCTGGGCCTGGACGAAATGTGCAGAGGAGACGTCCTCCCACCCATCCGTGGGGAGGGCGCTGGAGGAGGAGGCTGGAATCTCCTCGGCAGACAGGCAGCGCACGAGGAGGGCCTGGGTGCTTTGGACAGGCGTGGGTGCGAACAGGCTCCAGTTCTGTGGGAAGTACGTGCCGATGGTGAGGTTTGCCAGGACCCCAAGCTCCATCTTCATGGGGTTGAGCGGGAACACGTAGAGGAGCGTCAACGCGAAGTGGAGGACGAGCCCCACGAGCGTCAGGACACGAACGGCGTGTCCGAGATAGGCGAGCGGACGGCGCATGAGAGACCCGCTAGAAGAAGCGGGACCGGCCAGTCCACCAAGCAGGACGGCCGGTCCCGTGTTCCGTTGGAGGCTGGCTCAGTCGAGCGCGCTCAGCGGCGCGATGGTCGCTACCGGCTGTTGCGCGGAACCAATCATGTAGTTCCAGGCTTGCGTGCCGGCGTAGTACGCGCCGCCAGACACGGCACCCGCGACGCCACCTGCTGCCGCGCAAGCTGCCGCGCCCACGGGTGAGCCCACCAGCGCCGCGGTCACCGCTCCGCCCGCTGCACCACCAGCCGCCCAGCCTACGACCTGTCCACCGAAGTCCGTCCACGTCCAGGTGTCATCACGCATCTGCTTCTGCGTGATGGCCGAGGCCTCGCGGGAGACCGTGGGCTGCGCTCGCACCGTGGTGGAAGAGAAACCCAACCCAACGACACCCACAACGGCGACTACTTTGATTGCGATGTTCATGTTGCTTCCCCCTCGTCATCGGCTCCCCCATGGGCCGATGGAGACTGCTGTCGACTTCTTTCAGGGAAGGCACTGGTGTCACCGCTGATGGATGACTCCGCTTCAGCAGGACGCTCCATCGCTGGAACTGTCGAGCCGGCTGCGGCCGTGCTGCTTGCTGTGTCCCCCCCTCTCGCTGATGCCCCTCAGTGGGCCGTACTGGCTGGGCAGCAGCGCTTCGACTCGCACTTGCTGTACGACCATGCCGTTGGCATGTCAACAGGATTGCCGGCGAGAGGGCGGATGTTTCCGCCGTGAACTGCATCGACCGGAGTGGCAGGAAAGGGTGGACGTGCGCAGGTCCTGAAAATGCCGGCCGCGAAATGCGGGACTGAAAAGTCAGGGTGACAGTTCTCCGGGGCCGTGGTGTTCCCCTTTCCGCGGCAACCGAGGGAGGCGAAAGACCGGTGTCTATCGATGTGGAGGCCTATTACCGGCGTTACGGCCCCCAGGTGCTCCGGCGCTGCCGCTTCCTCCTGCGTGACGAGGAGAAGGCCGTGGACGCCATGCACGACGTGTTCGTCCAGCTGCTTCGCTACCAGGGCGCGTTGAAGGACGCGGCGCCGTCCAGCCTGCTGCACCGCATTGCAACCACGGTGTGCCTCAACAAGCTGCGCGGCGCGAAGCGGCGCCCGGAGGACCGGGAGGACGAGCTGGTGCTGCAGATTGCCGCCGCCGAGGACACCGAGGCGCGCACCGCCGCGCGGGGCCTGCTGGACCGCCTCTTCGGCCGGGTGCCCGCCTCCAGCCAGGACATCGCCGTGCTGCACCTGGTGGATGGGATGACGCTGGAGGAGACGGCCCGCGAGGTGGGCCTGTCCGTGTCCGGCGTGCGCAAGCGCCTGCGCGCGCTGTCCGCAGTGCTGCAAGAGCTGGAGCTGGAGGCCGCATGACGTCCACCCACCGCACCCCGGATTGGCTGCTGGAGCGAATCGCCCTGGGGGAGCTGCCGCCCGCGGAGCTGGCCGCGGCCCGCGCCCGCCTGGCCGAGGAGCCCGACGGGCTGGCCCGCCTCGCCGCGCTCGAGGCCGACTCGCGCGCCACCCTGGAGAAGCTCCCCCCCGCCCGGGTGGTCCGCGAGGTGAATGCCCGCGCGTCCCGCCCGGAAGCGTCGCGCCCTTTCTTCCGCCTGTCACCCGCCTGGGGCCTGGTCCCGGTGCTCGCCGCGGTGGCCCTCTTCGTCGTGGTCCGGCCGTCCGGGCAGGTGTCGTCCGGCGTGGCCACGGGAGAGGTCCCGGAGGTGACGCGCGTCAAGGGGCTGGCGCCCCAGCTCGTCATCCACCGGCAGGCCGCCGGCCGTCCCGAGCGCCTGGCCGACCGCGCGGCCGCCGCCGCGGGTGACGTGGTGCAGGTGGGCTACATCGCCGCGGGCCGCTCGCACGGCGTCATCGTCTCCATCGACGGCAACGGCGCCGTCACCCTGCACGCCCCGGACGAGGGGCCCCAGGCGATGCCCCTGGCCCCCTCGGGGACCCAGGCGCTCTCCCGCGCCTACGAGCTGGACGACGCCCCTCATTTCGAGCGCTTCATCTTCGTCGCGTCCGACGCGCCCTTCGACGTGGAACCGGTTCTGGCCGCCGCCCGCGCGTTGTCGGGAAAACCCGACGCATCCACTGCCCCGCTGTCGCTGCCCGGGAACTTGACGCAGGTATCCCTCACGCTGGAAAAGCATGAGTGATGAACTCCTTGGCGCTCCTTGCATTCGGATGGTGGGCAGGGGTGGTGTCCCCCGGGCCCCTGTCCGCGCACCGTCTGACTCTCCTCGATGAGCGGCAGGGAAGCTTCGCACAGCAGGCCGATGACGATGTCCCGGAGCCGCCCTCGCGGGGGCTGCGCCGGGGGGGCGCCCACATGGAGTTCTGGGTGAGCGACATCCAGGTCTCCAACATGGGCGTGAAGCTGGGCGGAGGGCCTGTCTACTTCACGTTGATGGCGGGCCTGCAGCCGGGCCGCGACGCGCGCTTCAGCTTCGCGGCGGGCGTGGGCGGGCACCTGACGCTCGCCCGGCGACTCTGGGTGGACCTGGATATCACGGGCGGCGCGGTCCAGCCGGTGCGCAACCCGCTGGAGGGCGACGGCGGCAACGTGCTGGGGCAGGCGCGGCTGATGCTGGGCTTCCAGCTGCTGCCGCGCCTGGCCGTGTTCGCCGGGCCCACCTACAACGCGTGGTACTCCTGGGGCGAGTCGGACTTCGACAGCATCACCAAGATGCCCCTCCGCGAGACCCATCCGGACGCGGATCACCGCCTCCAGCACTGGCCCGGCATCCAGGTGGGGCTCCACATCTGAGCCCCGGCCCGGTGGGCCGCCTCAGTTCTCGACCTTGCTGGCGCGCAGGACGGTGGCCGCCCCCGCGGGGCCCGCGTTGGGCCGCGTCTCCAGGGTGCCCTGGACCTTGAGGCCGGTGCCGTCCAGCGTCTTGCGGATCAACGACTCCGTCTTCTCGTCCGAGCCGTCCGTCACGGCGGACAGCTCCAGCTCGTGCACGGGGATGGGCTCCGCGTCCGGCTTGTCCACCGGGAAGGCGTTGTAGCTGGGGCAGGGCGGGGCGATGCAGCGCACGCCGCTGTCCTTGACGATGTAGACGGCGCTCTCACCCTGCTTGGGCTGGGAATCGTTGGTGGGCGGTGGGGTCATGGCGGGCGTTCCGTTCTCACTGTTCTGGGGGGCGGCGTTGGCGGCAGACGCGGCCGTGGCGCCGGGCGGCTTGCTACACCCGAAGGCGAGGCCCAGGGCAAGGGCGGCGAGGAGCAGCGGGCGGCTCTTCATGCGGGGCTCCAGGGGAGGAGGGAGGCGCCAGTGTGCTTCGGCTCGCCGCGCGGGGCCAGCCCGTCCCGTACATTGGTGACTGGCGGTCATTTGCAAGCGGGGAGGGTGGGCGACAGGGCGCGGACAATGATGTTCCGGAGGTGCTCCGGGTTCGTTGACGGACCGGAGTGCAGGGGCTACATCCGGCCTGCATGATCGGCCTCCGGGGCCGAGACCTGTAAGGACGCCCTCCGATGGAATTCCGCATCGCCGCCGACGAGCTGAAGAAGGCCCTCTACCGCGCCCAGGGCATCGTGGAGCGCAAGACGACGATGCCCATCCTGGCGAACGTGCTCGTCAACGCGAACAAGGGCGGCATCACCGTCACCGCGTTCGACCTGGACATCGGCATCGTGTCCGAGCACCCGGCCGAGGTCATCAAGACGGGCGCTGTCACGCTGAGCGCCAAGTACGTCTTCGACATCGTCCAGAACCTGCCGGACGCCCAGGTCACGCTGAAGAAGCTGGCCAACAACTACGTGGACATCTCCAGCGGCTCGGCCCACTTCAAAATCGTGGGCATGGCGGCCGAGGAGTACCCCAAGCTGCCCAAGGAGGAGAACGCGCCCCTGGTGCAGGTGGGCGGCAACACGCTGCTGGAGATGATCAAGAAGACGCAGTTCGCCATCTCCAGCGACGAGACGCGCTACATCCTCAACGGCGTCTTCTTCGAGCCCCAGGCCACCGGCAAGGTCCGCATGGTGGCCACCGATGGCCACCGGCTGGCGCTGGTGGAGCGCGAGCTGCCGGGCGACTTCAAGCTGAAGGGCGGCGTCATCATCCCCCGCAAGGGCCTGATGGAGCTCAAGCGCCTGCTGGACGAGGCGCCAGACGCCGAGTGCCACCTGGGCTTCGCGGAGAACTCGGCGCTGTTCAAGAAGCCGGGCCTCACCATGGTGATGCGCCTCATCGACGGCCAGTTCCCCGAGTACCAGCGCGTCATCCCCAAGGAGGGCGAGAAGGTCGTCCTGGTGCCGAAGGTGCGCCTGCTGGAGGGCCTCAAGCGCATCGCCCTGCTGTCGGCGGACAAGAGCAACGCGGTGCGCATCGGGCTGGAGGAGAACCAGCTCATCATCACCGCCAGCAACCCGGACCTGGGCGAGGCCAAGGACGTGCTGGAGCTGGCCTACCGCGGCAACAGCATCACCATCGGCTTCAACGCGCGCTACCTGATGGACGTGCTCGCCGTCACGGAGACGGACGAGGTCTCCTTCGAGCTGGGCGACGAGCACAGCCCGGGCGTCCTCCACGCCCCGGGCGACCGCAGCTTCACCGCCGTCGTCATGCCCATGCGGGTGTGAGGCGGCCGGCTCGCATCGTTCACTCGTGACGTGAGGGGCCCCGCGGGGGCCTGACACCCGGCCGGTGCCTCCCTATCGTGGAGGCATGGCCACGCACCCGGACATCCTGCGCGCCCGGCTGGAGGACCGCGCGGACCTCCTGGAGGCCACCCGCCTGCGCTACCGCGCGCTGCGGGGCATGCTGGCGTCCTTCTTCTGGAAGGAGCGGGTGCGCGCGCAGTTCGAGCTGCTGCTGGAGGTGGCTCGCGCGCAGCCGGAGGTGGACGCCGCGCTGGCCGCGCTGAAGCGCCGCGCCGCCGCGGAAGGGTGGCCGCCGGATGCCGCGCCGATGAAGCTGATGCGTGAGGTGGAGCGCCTGCGCGAGGCCGTGCGGCGCGCGGCCTTCAAGCGGCTGCCCCCGGACGGACGGCCCGCGACGCTGGGCGAGGCGCTGCTGAAGCTGGAAGGGACGGTGCTGGAGGCGGGGCCGCTGTTGGGGCGGCACATCTGGGCGCGCGCGGTGGAGCTGCTGCCGCGCAACCTGCCGGAGCTGCGCGCCGCGTGCGCCGCCGCGGAGGTGTTCGAGCGGGTGTTCATGCGGCCCGCGCCGGAGAGGGTGTTTCCCTTCACGGTGGAGGAGGCAGAGGCGCTCCAGCGCGCGCTGCCCCTGGCGGAGGCGTCCCTGGCGGCGCTGTGGCAGCGGCTGGAGCGCTTCGATACGCGGGGGCAGGTGAAGGGCTTCCTGGCGGCCCGGGCCTCACGTGCACCGCGGCGGGTGCCGCGCAGCGGGCCGGAGCTGCTCCTGCACGCGGCGTTCTGGCGGGGCGTGGCGTGGGCGCGGCTGCGGGCCTTGCTGGAGGAGCGGCTGTCTCCGGTGGTGCCGCGAGATGACGAGGTGCCGTCGCTGCTGGTGTGGCTGGCGGCGCGGGAGGCGCGGCTCGAACGCTCCGTGCAGGAGGGCGAGGCCCGGGCCGGGGACGTGTTGGCGCAGGCGGCGCCGGGCCTGGAGGCGCCGCGCTCCTTCGCGGGCGACGCTGCGCGGAGCGGATGGCCCGCTGGGCATGCAAGCGTCGCCAGTCCGGCGCGGCTGGGCGGCATGGGCATCGATGCGGCCGGGGAGGCGCGGCTCGCCGCCTGCGAGGCGTTTGGCGAGGGCCGCGCGGGGCTCTTCGAGCTGGCCGCGCAGCTGGCGACGCTGTCGCGTGAGCGGCCCGTGGGAGCCTGGAACGAGGAGACCGCGTGGGCGCGGCTGTGGAACGCGGCGCAGCGCGCGCGGGACGAGCAGGGCCCGGACGTGGAGCGGCTGCGGGACGCGCTGCGCCTGTTCATCCTGCTGCGTGGCCAGGGGCAGACGCCCGCGCGCCTGTTCTCGCCCGAGCGGGCGCGGGTGCCCGCGGCGGAGGCAGGTTCCGACGCGGGGCCTGGCCTGAAGGACCTGCCCGCGCTGGTGCATGCCGCCCGCGCGGCGGCGTGGCGCGGGCGCTAACCGGCGCGGCTCGCCGCACCTTCGCGGGGGCGCTTGCGTCAGCGCACCTGGCAGGTGAACCGCACGCGTCGCACGCCTTCCATCATCTCCAGCGCGAACTGCGCCGACGCTGGGGCTGTCCGGAAGCCGCAGCGTGCCGCCGTCCCGCGTCGTCGTCCTTCCGGCTGTGGGTCAGCGCATCCGGCAGGGCCCAGTGCAGGTGGATGCCGGCGGGCAGCCGGAGGAAGCTCCCGGAGGGCGACGGCGAGAGGATGCTCGTACTGAGGTTGGGGCGCTCCCGGCTGAGCGGGTAGAAGTGCGGAGCTCCGCCAGAATCCTTGTAGACGAAGGGGTGCCGCCCATCGTCCGCCAGCGCTTCCCGGACGTTCGTGTCCGACGTCAGGCAGAGGGCATCCAGGTGCAGGGGGACCAGAAGTGCATTGGGCATGGCGCACCGGGGCCCGCGGCAATCGGCACGCCACGGCCGGGCCCTTCGCGCGTGCGCTCAAGCTCGCGAAATGAGGTGCGGCACGTCACGTTGCGGAGGGGCGTTGACGCGTCAGCGCGTGGGCGAACGCGTCAAGGACGCGTGGAACGTGTCACGGCGCCGTCGCGTCACGAGAATCCGTCGGGAGAACCGGGGCCCGTTGCGTCGGCGCTGGCGCCGCGCTGCAAGGGCGCAGGCCGCCCGCGTGAGGCGGGCGGCGCTTGCACGGAGGTGCGGTCGGTCACCCTGGGAGGATGGCCGCCTGTCCGGCGGAGGGCTCGAGTGTGGGCATCAGCCGCGAGGCCAGGCCGGCGAGGAGGGCGTCCTCCGTCAGGGCCACCGCCACGTCCGGCACGCCCAGCTTCTTCGTGGCGCCGCGCCGCAGGGCATAGAAGGCCCAGCTCGACGCCAGCGCCGCCACCGCGCCGAGGGCCGCCGCGGCGAGCCGCCCTCCGCGTTGCCGCTCCGCCGTCACCGAGGCCGCCGCCAGCGCGCCCGCGAGCATCCGCCCCGCCAGGGGCACCGCCATTACTCGCGCGGGCGTCTTCGGCAGCTTGTCGACGATGAACTCACCGGCCGTGAGCAGGCCCAGCACGCGCGGCGCCCAGGGATGGGCCATCACCCGCGAGAGCCTGTCCTCGCGCTGAGCGCGTGTCCGCGTCAGCCACCGGCTCGCGAGCGTCGGTGCGCTCATGCTCCGCATCCCCGCCAGCACGCCCAGCCCCAGGGCCGTCAATCCGAGTCCTCGATTCATGGCCTCTCTCTCCTCCTCCAACTGCGTTTCACGGCGTCCTCGCGCCCGCTGCGCGAAGAACTGCACCGGCGCGGTGGTCAGCGCATGGCCGGAGTGCTCCAGCTGGCCGCTCTGCGCGGGCTGCCCCACGAGCTCTGGATGCTTCCAGACGAGCTCGCGCAGCCGCACGTGTGTCAGCCGGTGCCACGCGCGCTGGTAGCGCGGCGCCACCATCGCGAAGCCCAGCCGGCTCCACCAGTTGGGGAACTGGCCGGGGCGCCAGGCGGCCTCGATGTGGAAGCGCACCTCGCCGCTCTTGTGGTCCTTCCTCAGCAGGAACCACTCGCGCCCGGCCTCGATGTGCCCATTCAGCGTCTCGAAGCTGAAGCCGAAGACGCTGCACACCTCGCCATGTTCCTGGCGCGTGTCCCCCACGCGCACGCCGCACAGGTAGCGCAGCTGCTGCCCCAGGGAGCGCAGCTCCAGCAGCACCGTGCGGCCCTGCAGCGGCTCCTTGGCGGAGAAGTGCCAGGCGACGATGCGCGGGTCGGAGAAGTCGAAGGTCTCCAGCACCTGCCGGGCGCGCTCGAAGAGGCCCCTCGGGACGGGGAGGCCCGGGGCCTCGTGGCCGAGCACGCTCCGGGAGTGGACCTGGCTCCAGCCGGCCTCCAGCGTCATCTCGCCGGAGACCTCCGGGAAGTTCCGCTCCAGCATGCGGGCCTTCGCCAGCCGGGGAACCATCTCCTCTTCCGTCCAGCCAGAGAACCAGCGCCACTCAATCATCGTCTTCAGTCTCCCTGCGCCAAGAAGGTGGGCCCGTGTTCGGCGTCTCCGCCGGGGGGCTCGTCGTCCAGCTCCGTGGTGTCCGCGTGGATGACGCCCAGCACCCCGTCGCCGGCCGTGAGCGCGGCGCGCAGCACGAACTCGGTCCAGGTGTTGGTCTGCATCGCGTCTCCAGCGGTGACGAAGCCGAGATAGTGGAACGTGGAGCCGGAGCGCGCCCGGCTGCGGATGTGGAAGATGACATCGCCGTGCGCGTTCCGGTAAGCGCCGAAGGTGATGCGGCCCGCCTCCGGGTGCCCGTGGAGCGTGCCGAGCGTGAGGCTCTGGGCGTCCTGGTGGATGACGCGCACCGCGAAGGTGCCCGCGCCCTGGATCTTCACCGTCATCTCGTCACCCAGCCTTAGCGGCTGCCCCTGGTGCGACGGGTCCTTGTGTTCGAAGACGCAGAGCTCCGCGGGTGCGAACTCGGCGAAGCGCAGGGCCACCCAGCGCATGAGCTCCGAGGGGGAGGCCCGGCTGTTCCGGATGACCGCCCAGTAGTCGCGCTGGAGCAGGGGGCCCGCGCCCGCTTCAGGGAGCTGGAGCTCGCCTGATTGGTTGGCGTCTGTGTGCATGGATTCGCTCGCCATCTCGCCCTTTTCCTCCATCGGTCACACCATGATGGGGACCTCTCCGGCGGACTGCAGGCGCGTTCTGCACGACGGGTGGGGCGTGGGACGGGCCTGCCTGCCCGTCCAGGGAGGGAGCATGCAAATGGACGTCAACCCGGCGAGCCGGGCCTCGGAGCATGACTACAAGGACGTGCCTCCGGTGGTGCGCGCGGAGCACGCGGAGTCTTCACTGACGCGCATGATTGAGCAGCAGACGGCCAAGGTGCCCTCGCACGTGTTCCTCGCCGCGAGCCTGACGGCGATGGCCGCGTCGGCCGCCCTGGAAGTCATGGGGCGCTCGCGCCCGAGCCGCTTCGTTGGCCAGTGGGTGGCGCCGCTGTTGGTGATGGGCGTCTACAACAAGCTGGTGAAGATATTCGGGTCGCGGTGAGGCGGAGTCCCTGACAAGAGAGGCGCGGACGCCTGGGAGGGGCTGGGCAGACAGGCATTGGAGTGGGCCGCCTATGCGGCACACGCATGCTGTCTGCCTCCTGCTGCTCGTCATTCCGTGGCTGGGATGTGCCTCCGTCGAGAGGCCCGCTGGAGTGCTGCTCAGCATGCACAACCGGGAGGCTGCCGACACGTCTTGCTGCAAGAGATGCAGGTGTCTCCACAGGGACACCCACGCTGACACACCTTGCAGCAAGGCCTGGTGGGCATGGTGGCCGCAGGCGTCTCCGTCCCATGGGAGGCGGGCTTCGCGCTCGTGCGCTTGGGAGCAGGCGGTGGCGCGGCCTCCATGGGGGGGGACGCAGGCGGTGCGACCGCGCTGGGCGCCTCTGCTGGAGGGCTCACGGACCGCGGGCTCTTGTACCCACCGCAGTATGCGGTCAGTCCTCCCACGAGCAGCACCCATATGATGGTGCTGCCGCATCCACTTCCCGCCTGATTCTTGGCCGCCATGCGCCCCCCTTGGAGTTGGCGATGGCGCCGACGGTAGCTCCGGCCGATGCCGCTCGACCTTCACCCCCGGGAGGTATTGAGGCGGTACTGCTTTACGCCTGCGCGTCGCGGGCGGCCAGGATCGCGTCGATGGTGCTGGCGTGCTCCGGGAGCTGCGCCCGGAGCCGCTGGAGCAGGCGGTCGAAGTCCTCGGGCGTCTGCGCGAAGCCCGCCTCACGCGAGATGTTGAGCAGCACCACCAGGGTGCTGTTCGACGGGTCCTCGTTGCCGTTGCCCATCGTCGACAGCAGCGCGTAGGCGTCGTCGCCGTGGATGCCGTAGGCCTTGAACATCTCCACCACGGGGTCGAAGTACAGCCCGTTGTTCGTGCCCTCGGTGAGCAGGCTCGGCATCTGCACGGCCAGCGCCTGCACGTCCTCCGCCGAGATTCCCAGCTCGTGCCGGAGCTCCTCGATGCGCTCCGGGTCGGCATCGCGCAGCACCTGGCTCAGCTCGGGCGAGACGCCAATCGCTTCCAGGTAGCGCTTGCGGGCATCGTTCAGCTTCGCGGCCTCGAAGGGCGCCACGGTGAGCTCGCCAATCGCGCTGATGGCCGCGCCGATGCCGCTCACCACGAACCCCACGGGGGCCGCTGGCGTCAGCTCCAGCACGGAGCCGAGGACGCCCACCGCGTCGCCGAACGCGGCGATGAGGTAGCCCGGGTTCTGCTCCTGGGCGAACTGATTGAGGTGGATGCCCAGCGCGGTGGCATTGGCCACCAGCCCCAGGGCTGGCGCGAGCTTCGCCGCGAAGGAGGCCGCGCGCGAGGCCTCCCCGACGATGGACATCGACTGCAGCACGCCCGCCGTCAGCTGAGCGCCGCGCTCGCCCGCGCTCGCCAGGCCTTGCAGCATGCCGGCGAAGTCGCCCTCCCGGCCCGCCGCGATGGCTGACACCGCGCCGAAGGCCACGCCCGCGACGGCGAGGCCGCGCATCAGGGGAGAGGCCGAGTCCCAGCGCTGCGCGAGCTGCGTCAGCCGGTCGTAGTTGCCCGCCCGCGCCTGCTGGATGGCTTCCAGTCCGTCCTTCAGGTCCCGGTAGGCCGTCGCCGCGGGCCCCTTGGCGTTCTGCAGCGGCTCGAGCAGCTCCTGCAGCCGCGCGAACGCCGTCTCCGGGTCTTCATCCGCCAGCAACTGCGCGGTCGCGTTGGCGATGCCCTTCTCCAGGACCTTCGTCTCGAAGTCACCCCAGTGGGCGACGACCTGGCCCATGGGGCTGGTGGGGTCCGCCAGGTAGCGCGCGCCCATCTCCAGCGCCACCGCCGCATGGCTGGAGTCCGCCAACAGCTCCAGGGCCTTGCGCAGCGCGGCGCCATCACCCTGCGGGTCCGCGTACGCGGCGGCCTCCATCACGGAGGCGTTGGCCTGCACGACCTCCGCGAGCCGCGCCGCCTTCGCTTCCAGGTCGTCGTAGACGGCCTTGTTCTCCGGGTCGTTGCGGTACGCGTTGATGTACGCCTGTTTCTGCTCCTCAGTGAGCAGGTCCCCCATGTCCGCGAGCTGCTGCGCCAGCCACTCGTCCCTCTTCCGGGCCTCCTCCTGCGCGGCTTCGTATTCGCTCGTCGCCTGCTCCACCTCGGACACAGCGGCATCCGCGCCCGAAGGCGGCTGGGCCACCTGGACACCCAGCGCCCCGAGCACCTCCCCCCAGACGCCCGGCGCGACCTGCGCGAAGGCCTGGAGGTCCGCGTCGTTGATGACCCCCGCGTCGCGCGCGGCCTGGAGCGCGCCCAGCAGCGCCTCGCGGTGCGCTTCACTCCCCTGGTATTCGCCCGCGCCGCTGATGATGAAGAGCCCCTCGAAGCCAGCCACCACGTTCTGGAGCTCGCCCTCGGGGCCGCTCTCGGCGAGCAGCCCGATGAGGTGGGCCTGATAGTCCGGGTCCCCCGCGTGCTCCTCCAGCAGCGTCGCTGTCAGGTAGGGCCGCGCCAGGTAGTGCGCATCCATCAGCCGCTGGAAGTCTTCCTCCGCCTGGGCCTTGGAGTCCGCGTCCAGCGCCCGCATGGCGGCGGGTGTCGCCTCAGCCACGGTGCGTGCCCGGGCATCCGAGGACAGCAGTCGTTGCAGGCTGGGGCTCTCTCCCGGCGTCCGCCGCTTGCCGGTGGTGCCTGGCGCGGAGTCGAAGAAGCGCGCCGCCTGCGCCGCGGTCAGCGTCACGGCCTGGGAGGACTCGACGGGCACACCCGGGCGCACCACCGCCGCCGCGGGCTGGCTCGGGGGGGGCGAGGCAGCGGCGGGCGTGAAGGGAGCGGCGCCTTCCAGACGAGCCCTGTTCCCGGGGCGCCGGGTGGACTCGAAATGAGACTGCGCCGCGTGCCCCGCGCCTGGAGCGGGCTTGTGCTCCGGGACGCGAGCGGGCGCCTCCGGCTTTCGTGCCACGCCCACCGCGGACGCGGTGGTCACCGGCTTCGAACCCTTGATGGTCATGCGCGTGCTCCCTGGGGGCGGAGTGCGGCCCACAGTTCAGGTATCGCCGCGCGCTCGAGAGAGTTGCCTGTGGACTCTCAATTCCTGACGAAAAGGGAGCCTGGGCTCCACGCGGGGCGGCGCATCGCAGGCGGGAGGGATGGCTCCCCCTACCTGCTCACCTCGACGACGCCCAGCGGCAATCCCTGTCCATTCACCAGCGCCTCGAAGCGGTGCGGGCCCGGGTAGTGCTTGCGCGTGGTGAGCTGCTCGAAGGAGACGCGCTTGCACAGCGCCTCCGTCTGTCCCGGCGCCAGCTCCAGCTCGCGCACCTTGAACACCTTGGGCTTCGCCTCGCCGTTCGCCTTCTGGAAGTGCACGGCCAGGTCCACCACCAGCGTCTGACGTTGCTTCGAGCGGTTGGTCACCTCGAAGTGGACCTCCACCGTGCCGCCCAGGGCCGCGCGACGGGGGAGCTTCGTCACCCGGGCCTCGATGCCCGACGGTCGCCCCGCGCCCACCACTTCCAGCGCCGCCGGCTCACCCCGCTTGATGGAGGAGCGCAGCGCGTGGCGGACCAGCCACGCGCGCTCGGGCGTCGCGTCCTTCATCCACGCCTTCGCCACCTGCACCAGCAGGGCGGGGTGGTCCTTGCCAATGTCGTTGAGGTTGTTGGCCACCGAGCGGCGCACGTACAGCTCCGGGTCGTCCTTCAGCCGCTCCAGCAGCGCGAGCACGGGCGCGGGGTCCTTCTGGAACGCGCGCAGCCGCGACGCCCACGGCAGGCGCGGCCGCGTGCCCTCCGACACGAGCCGCCGCACATGCACGCTCGGGTCCTTCGTCCACTCGCGCAGGCGCGCCAGCGTCTGCTCGGTGTGCTGCTCCAGGTAGGGGCGGATGGAGAACTCCGCGGTGAAGCGCTGGGTGAGCGCGTGCTGCGCCCGCATGGAGTCCTCGAAGTGCGCCAGGCCGTGCTCCGCCACGAACAGCGTGTGCGGCAGGTAGAAGAACGAGGACATGGCCCCGCCTTCCATCGGCTCCGCCTGGGGACCGAGCGAGCGCAGGAGCACGTCCACCGCCTCCGGATAGTCGCTCGGCAGGGCACGATGCATCGCGGCACCGATATGACGCGCCCGGTCCATGAGCGCTCGTCCGTCCAGCCCCGCCGCCGCCTCCTGGAGGAAGGTCGCGCGAGGGAAGGCCGGGGATGCCTGGTGAAGTGATGCGGCGAGCCGCTCGACGAGCCGGGCGTCGAAGAAGGTCTTCAAGGGGTCCGCCATGGTGCATGCATCCTGGCATGCGCTCTCCAGCGCACCAGCCCGATGTGCGTCCCAGGGGGCGCCGGTGGGCGGGCCAGACGGGCGCCGAAGGTGGACTGTGCAGCCCGCGGTGGCTCTGCTACGCCCTCGCCCGTGGCGACGCGAATCGGCGAGCACTGGACTCAAGACCTCCGAGGTGGGCCCAGCGCTCCGGAGGCCCGTTCATTGCGCGAACAGCTCGCCGCGGTGCCGGATTCGCTCGCGCTGCTCGAAGGCCTGTTCACCCACTCGCCCGTGCCCTACGCCATCTTCACCGCGGACGGGCACTGCCTGCTCACCAACCCCGCCTTCCTCCAGATGTTCGGGGCGGGACCGCCTCCCGAGTACAGCCTCTTCCGCGACGAGCTGCTCGTGAGGCTGGGGTACACCCAGCTGCTCATGCGCGCTGTCTCGGGCGAGCGCGTCCAGACGCCCGTCTTCTGGTACGACGTGAAGGAGCTGGAGCACGTCCGCGCGCCCGATGAGGCGAAGCGCATCGCCATCTCCTGCACCGGCTTCCCCCTGGTCTCCTCGAGCGGCGGCGTCACGCACATCGCCGTGGCCTACGAGGACATGACGGCGGAGCTGGCGGCCCGGGAGGCGGCGCAGGCGGAGCGGCGCAACCTGCTCCAGGTCTTCACCCAGGCGCCAGTGGCCATCAGCGTGCTGCGCGGCTACGAGCTGCGCTTCGAGTTCGCCAACCCGCTGCTCCAGAAGCTCATGGGCGGGCGCGAGCTGACGGGCCGCACCCAGGAGGAGGCCATCCCGGACCTGTCCCCGGAGCTGCTGAGCCTCCACCGGGGCGTGCTGGAGACGGGCGAGAAGGCCGTCGCGCAGGAGTGCCCCGTCACCATCGACTACGAGGGCCACGGCCGCGTCGAGACGAAGTTCTGGAACATCATCTTCGAGCCGCTGCGCGACGAGCGTGGCCTGGTGGACGGCCTGGTGACGTTCGCCTTCGACGTCACCGAGCAGGTGCTCGCCCGCCAGGCGGTGGAGAGCCAGCAGAAGTGGCTGGAGGCCGTGCTGGACCTGATGCCCATGCCGGTGGTGATGGCCGACCCGAACACCGGCGACCTCAACTTCTCCAACGCCGCGGCGGACCGGCTCTACGGCCGGAGCATCCCCAAGGACGTGCCTGCGTCCGCGTACGGCGAGCACTTCCACGTGACGGACCTGGAGGGCCGGCGGCTGCGCGTGGACGAGATTCCCTCCAACCGCGCCGCCCGCGGCGAGCGGCTGGATGGACTGGAGGTCCACTGGCACACGCCCGCGGGCCAGTACTTCCTCAGCATCTCCTCGGAGACGCTGCCGGCCATGCATGGCCACCCGTCCTCGGTGGTGATTCCCTTCCTGGACATCACCCGCCTGAAGACGGTGGAGCAGCACCTCCAGGAGGCCGTGCGCGCCCGCGACGAGTTCCTGTCCGTGGCCAGCCACGAGCTCAAGACGCCGCTGACGTCGCTGGGGCTGCGGCTCCAGTCGCTCGTGCGCGCCGTGCAGGCGGACCCGTCCTCCTCGCTGGCGCAGCGCCACGGCCGCGAGGTGGAGGCCATGCGCCGGCAGGTGACGCGCCTGTCCAAGCTGGTCGACGGGCTGCTCGACGTGTCCCGCATCAGCACCGGGCGGCTGAAGATGCAGTACGAGCCGGTGGACCTGCCCGCGCTGGTGCGGGAGGTCGCCGCGCGCTTCGAGCTGGAGGCCGTGCGCTCGGGCAGCGAGCTGCACGTCACCCAGGCGGAGGGCTTCACCGGCACCTGGGACCGGCTCCGGCTGGAGCAGGTGGTCTCCAACCTGCTGTCCAATGCGCTCAAGTACGGCGCGGGGACACCCATCCACATCGACGTGGCGCCCGGCGGGCTGGGAGCCCGGCTGTGGGTGAAGGACCAGGGCATCGGCATCAGCCCGGAGGCCCACGCGCGCATCTTCCAGAAGTTCGAGCGCGCCGTGTCCGAGCGGAACTACGGCGGCCTGGGCCTGGGGCTGTACGTGACGCGCACGCTGGTGCAGGCCATGGGGGGCACCATCCAGGTGGACAGCCGGCCCGGCGAGGGTGCCACCTTCGTGGTGGAGCTGCCGCTCCAGCCGGAGAGATAGGTCCCCCTCCGGAGGGCGGAGAGGTTATACGGAGGGGGCCGTGCGCCTCCTCGCGCTTCACGTCCACGACTTCCGGAACCTCCCCCAGGTCCAGCTCGCGCCCAGCGCCCACGCCACCATCGCCGTGGGACAGAACGGGCAGGGCAAGACGAACCTGCTGGAGGCCCTCTACTTCCTCGCCACGCTCAAGCCCCTGCGCGCCGGGCGGCTGTCAGAGCTGGTGCGCTGGGGCTCGCAGGGCGCGCGGGTGACGGGCCGCTTCCTCCTCAAGGGCGCCGAGCGCGAAATCTCCGTGGAGGTGGGCGGGGGCACGCGCCAGGCGTTCGTGGACGGGAAGAAGGCCTCCAGCCTGGAGGACTACTTCGGCGGCGTGTCCGTGGTGGCCTTCACGCCGGATGACCTGGAGGTGGTGAAGGGCGGACCCGACTCGCGGCGCGGCTTCCTGGACCGGGCGGTGTTCAACCGCTTCCCCGCCTTCCTGCGCGAGAGCCGCGAGTACGCGCGCGCGCTGAAGAACCGCAACCGCCTGCTGCGCGAGGGACACGCGGTGGACGCGGTGTACCTGGAGGCCTACGACGAGACGCTGGCGAAGGCCGGCGCGCGCATCTACTCGCGGCGGCGCGCGCTGATGGCGGAGCTGGCGCCCCGGGCCCAGGCGACCTTCGCCTCCATTGGCCGCACGGTGGACCCGGCCGCGTACGGCTACCGCCCCGCGCACCTGGACGGGGACTTCGCCAACGCGGACGAGGCGACGCTGGCCGCCATGCTGCGCGAGTGCCTCTCCGCGCGCCTGCGCCGCGACATGGAGCGCGGCTTCACCTCGGTGGGCCCCCACGCGGATGATGTGTCGGTGACGCTGGGGGGGCGCAGCGCGCGGGCCTACGCGAGCCAGGGCCAGCAGCGGGCGCTGGTGCTCGGCTGGAAGATTGCCGAAATCGAGAACCTGGAGGCCGCGATGGGCTTCCTGCCGCTGCTCCTGCTGGACGACGTGTCGAGCGAGCTGGACCCCGAGCGCAACGCGTACCTCATGGGCTACCTGGCCCGGAGCGGCGCGCAGGTGGTGCTCACCACCACGGACGGCTCGCTGGTGCGCGGCGCGGCGGCGGAGGACACGTTGTGGCTGGACGTGCACGCCGGGCAGGTGGTGGTGCGCGCGGCGGACGCGGCGCCGACCGCCGGCTGAGTCACGGCGTCGCGCGCCGCCGGTGCCAGGGCCAGTGGACGTGGAAGCGCTTCCCCGTGTGGTGCGGCACCGCGTCTCCCGACACGTGCTCGAAGAAGGGGAAGCGGTACTCCGCCCAGAGCACGCCGTAGCCCACGGCGAAGAGGAAGGTCGCGATGGGCAGCCAGAAGGGCGTGCCCACGGCCAGGGCGATGACGGTGAGCACCAGCAGCACCACGCCCATGCCCAGCGACAGCTCGCGCAGCCGCTTCGATTCGCTGAAGGCCATTCCCATGGAGATGACCGACAGGAGCAGGACGGAGACGGCCAGCCAGTAGCTGTGGCGCGTGTACAGGTTGGCGATTCCCAGCAGGAAGAGGCCAAAGCCGAAGACCGCGAGTCCGCCATCCATGTGTGTCCTCCTTGTCTCGTGCGTGGGGACGCGCTGCGTTCCACGGCTGGCGCGTGTCGGGACAAAGCTGGGGCTTCATGGGGCCGGCTGGGACTGCTTGGCGCGGGGCGCCCGTGATGACGGGCCGCTATCGCGGCGAACAACCGTCCACCATGGGCGACGGGAATGTGACGCGGCAAGGCCCTATAGAGGTGTGACAGTGGACGTTTGCCCCCTACCCCACGGCATGGAATTCCTTGCAGGGGCGCGACTTGTGACGCATGACTCGGGCGCAGGGCCGGAAGAGAGCCACGAAGAACGGTGCCATGCTGCGGAAGACGTTGCTGTGCCTGCTGGCGGTCATGCCCCTGACGGGCTGCCACCGGACGACGTTCAAGGACTCCGTCCTCACCAAGTCCGCTGTGCGCTACCGCATTGGCGAGCTCCCCGCGTACTGGGAGCGGGTGTGGTTGGATGACAATGACCTCGCCTTCGCCGAGGCGGGCACCGGCCGCGCGCTCTCCGTCAACGCCACGTGCAAGGGGCATGACGACCCGTCCCTGCAGGTGCTCACGCGCCACCTGCTGTCGGGCTTCACGGACCGGCAGGAGCTTGCCACGCAAAACATCCCCATGGCGGGACGTGAGGCGCTGCGCAGCCGCTACCTGGCGAAGATGGACGGTGTCCCCGTGCAGCTCGAGCTGGTGGTGCTGAAGAAGGACAACTGCGTGTTCGACTTCACCTACGTGGCGCCGCCCGGGCTGGCGGACGCGCGGATGGCGGACTTCGACGGACTGCTGGCGGGCTTCGAAGCGGAGCGCCGGGGATGACGACTCGGCAGCCTGAAGTGGGCGCGGTGGCGCCCCCCGCGACGCCGACCCTGATGGAGCGCGCGAAGGAGCGGCTGGAGTCGCTGGGCGCGCTGTCACGCATGACGGGGCAGGTGTTCAGCCGCGCGGTGCGCCCGCCCTATGACTGGCGCGGGCTCGTGTATCACACCGAGTCGCTGGGCGTGCGCTCGCTGCCCATCGCCCTGCTCACGGCGATGTTCGCGGGGCTCGTCATCTCCCTGCAGTTCGGCTACTTCCTGGCGCGCTTCGGCGTGCAGTACACCGTGGGGCGCGTGGTCATCCTCACGCTGTTCCGCGAGCTGGCGCCGGTGCTCACCGCGCTCACCGTGGGCGCGCGCATCGGCAGCGGCATCGCCGCGGAGCTGGGCGCCATGACGGTGACGGAGCAGGTGGACGCCATCCGCGCGCTGGGCGCCGACCCGCTGCGCAAGCTGGTGGTGCCCCGCGTGCTGGCGTGCCTGATTGTCCTGCCGGTGCTCACCGTGTTCGCGGACGTGGTGGGGCTGGTGTCGGGCGCGCTGGTGGTCAACTTCCAGTATGCGATTACGCTGAACCTCTTCTTCCAGGGCGCGCTGGACGCGGTGCTGATGCAGGACTTCGCCTCCGGCGTGTTCAAGGGCGCGGTGTTCGGGCTCATCATCGGCCTGGTGGGGTGCTTCCGGGGGCTCACCGTGGAGGGCGGCACGGAGGGCGTGGGCCGCGCCACCACGCAGACGGTGGCCACCACCTCCGTGTCCGTGTGCCTGGCGGACTTCTTCATCACCCAGCTGACGCTGAGCCTGTGACGCGCCATGCGCTCCTCCCGTCCGCCATCCTCCGAGTTCGAGTTCCTCCCGCCCCGCGCGGGAGAGCAGCTCATCCAGTTCGAGCACCTGACGAAGGCGTTCGGCCCCAAGCGCGTCTATGACGACATGCACCTGGACGTGCGCGCCGGCGAGACACTGGTGGTGATGGGGGGCTCGGGCACGGGCAAGAGCGTGCTGCTCAAGTGCCTCATCGGCCTGCTGGCGCCGGACACCGGGCGCATCCTCTTCCAGGGGCACGACCTGACGCGCTTCACGGAGGAGCAGTTCATGCCGGTGCGCCGGCACGTGGCCATGGTGTTCCAGGGCGCGGCGCTCTTCGACTCGCTCAACGTGGGGGAGAACGTGGCCTATCCGCTGCGCGAGCACTTCCCGGACATGCCGGCGGACGAGGTCCGCGCCCGCGTGGCGGAGAAGCTGGCGCTGGTGGACCTGCCCAACACCGAGACGCTGATGCCCTCCGACTTGTCGGGCGGCATGCGCAAGCGCGTGGGGCTGGCGCGGGCCATCGCCACGGAGCCGGAGGTCATCCTCTGGGATGAGCCCACCACGGGCCTGGACCCCGTCACCACGCAGTCCATCAACGTGTTGATCAACTCGATGAAGACCCGGCTCGGTTGTACGTCCATCGTCGTGACCCACGACATGGTGAGCGCGTTCACCGTGGGAGACCGCATCGCCATGTTGGCCAATCGGAGAATCGTGCAGGTGGGCACGCCGCAGGAGATGCTCCACTCCACCGTCCCGGAGGTCCGGGCCTTCCTCGACGCGCGCCGCGTGGAGCTGTATCCCGGAGGGGCGCCATGAGCCTGTTCTCTCCCGCCGGGTCCGAGCGTCGCCTGGCGTTTCGCGCGGGGCTCTTCGTGGCCATCGGCCTGGCGGTCGCTGGCGTCGTCGTCATGGTCATCGGGCAGCAGTCGCGCCTCTTCGAGCGCAAGACGACGTACCGCGCCTACTTCGCGAACGTGCAGGGGTTGAGCGACGAGTCGCCCGTCTGGCTCGGCGGCCTCAACGTGGGGCGGGTGACGGGCATCACCTTCTCGCCCGACCCGAAGGACCCGCGGCTGGAGATCCGGTTCCAGGTGTCCTCGCGCTACACGGACCGCGTGCGGCAGGACTCGGTGGCGCAGCTGTCCAGCATGGGCGTGCTGGGGGACAAGGCGGTGGACATCTCCCTGGGCAGCCCCACGGCGCCGCCGGTGGAGCCGGGCGGGGTGCTCCAGTCGTCCACGAGCGGGGACCTGTCCGCGCTGCTCAACGGCGCCTCGCAGGTGATGGAGAACTCGGTGGCCATCAGCAAGTCGCTGCGGGCCGCGGTGGAGACGTATGCCGACCCGCAGATGGCCGAGGACGTGACGCGCGGCGTGGCGGCGCTGCGGGCGCTGCTGGAAGAGGTGGAGAAGGGCGACGGCGTGCTGCACGCGCTCATCTACGACAAGCAGGCCGGCCGCGAGGTCCGGGGCCTGCTGGCCAACGCGTCCAACGCCGCGGCGCGGGTGGACGGCGCGGTGGGCGAGCTGGAGGCGCTGTTGCGCGAGGTGCGCACCGGGGACGGCACGGCGCACGCGCTCATCTACGGCCAGGAGGGCACGAAGGCGCTGAGCGAGCTGGGCGAGGCGGCCGGGCAGCTGGCGGGGCTCATCGAGGATGCGAAGAAGAGCCCCAACGGGGCGGTGCACCAGCTGGTGTACGGCGACGCGAGCGGCATGTTCGCGGACCTGGGCAGCGCGGCTGCGGACCTGAAGAAGATTACGGCGACCGTGGCGAAGGGGGACGGCACCGTGGGCGGGCTCATCAGCGACCCGACGGTGTACGAGGACTTGCGTGAGGTGATTGGCAACGTGAAGCGCAACCGCATCCTCCGCGCGCTGGTGCGCTTCTCCCTGAGCAATCGGGAAGATTTGGAGCAGGTGGGCAAGGTGGAGCGCGTGGAGCCGAGATCGGAGGCCCCGGCCGCGGCTCCCGAAGGCGCGGCACCCGCTGCTTCTGGAGAGACGGTGACCCAGCCCTCCTCGGGGGAGATGGCGCCCTCGTCGCAGTGAGGCACGGGGTGTCCGCGCCGTGGAGGAGCGGCTCACGGCTCATGCTGTGCGAGCATCTTCGCCGCGTGTCAGGAGGACGGCGGCGGTCTGCCCCGCATCAGAGATCGAGCTCAGCAAGGCGCGCTCGCCGGTCGTGTGGCCCCTGAAGAACGCCCAGGCCGCCGCCGCGAGTGATATCGGCGCGGAGGCCGTGCCCGTTTCTCCCAGCGAACTCGCGATGTGCAGGATGCGGCAGCGGGGAAGGTCCAGTTGCTCGGCGAGCAGCACCTGGACGTGGCCCCAGACCTGGGCTCTCCAGGCCTCGCCGTTGAGGTCGAGGTAGAGGTCACCCTGGAAGCGCGGTGGGGCAGCGTGGGCGGGAAGGACGCGCTGAAGTGACTCCGCGAGCACGCGTCCGAGCTGCGCGTGCGTCATGCCTGCCTCCGGGAACCCGCCAAGCGTCACGGCTTCCACCTGCACGGCCGAGAAGGCGCGCCTCCCGCGGGCCGTCACGGGGCGCTCCAGCAGGATGGCGGCCCCTGCTTCACCGGGCATGAGGCCTATCTGCCGCCGCGGAGACTTGAGCCGATGGCGGCTGGCGAGCCACGTGAGGCTCTCCGGGTCTACATAGGAGTCCGCGGCCAGGACGAGCACCCGGTCCACGGCCCTGGAGGTCAGCAAGGCGTCCGTCTGCTCGAGCGCCGCCGCGAGGCCGCAGTGCCCCAGCGCCAACGCTCGTGCGTGTTCCTCCCGGATGGGAACGTCCATGAGGGACACGAGGGGGCGCAGGTAGAATGACTCGAGCGCCTTGGGCATCTCCTGGAGCGACCAGCCGAAGCGCTCCTCGTCGACGAGAGGGGCCAGGACGATGAGCCCGGTGCGGTGCCAGAACGGGGCGTCCACGCGGGAAGGCAGCGCGGCGGCGTCGCGGAGGTCATCGAAAGCGCCCGACGCCAGCCGCACCCAGGCGCCCGTCTGGAAGAACCCATCCGCGAATGGTGTGGCGGGAAAGCCGGTGACGGGAATGGCTTCGCCTGGCTCATCCTCGACGGTGAAGGCCGGGAGGGGGCTGGGATGGGAGAGTCCCGCGCGCAGCGCGGTGCAGGACCCCACGACGCCATTGCCGACGGAGGTGACGAGCCCGAGTCCTGTGACAGCGAGCTTCATGGTTCCTGCACTGGGGCGTTCGCCATGCCCTGGATGGAGGTGATGAGCTGCTGCCAGGACGCCGGAGGCGGGAGCCGGGCACGGTCGAGCCGGCGGGCCACGGAGGGCGCCAGCGGGTAGTGCATCTCGGTGGACAGCCCCGCGCGCTCGGCCAACCGCAGCAGCGCGAGCACCTCCACGGAAAGGTGGGCGGTGGTGGAGGCGTCGTCAGGGGAGAGGCGCTCGGCCGCGATTCGTTGGCGCAGCGCCTGGGTGCGGGCCTCCAGCAGGAGGCCCAGGCCGTCCTCGAAGCGCTGGGCGTCTGCGGCGACCAGGGCCTGACAGAGTGTGAGCCGCACATCGTCGTCCGCTGTCGGGAGGCGCTCGTAGCGTTTCATGGTCACGTCGAGGTGGTCGTTGGACGCGGCCAGGGTGAATCGCTCCATGAGGATGCGGGCATAGAGGAAGTCGTCCTCGTACTCCTCACCGGGGCTCCAGGTGGCGCGGGAGTGCTGGGCAATCTCTCGCTCCGCCTCGGTATCCCCACAGGCGATGGCGTCGAAGTATGGCTCGGAGCGGCTCGTCGTCTTGGCGGAGTCCTGAGCACCCTGGAGAAAGAAGAGGAAGGCGCGCGCCGAGCGGGAGAGGTCCTCGAAGAAGCCATCCGGCAAACCGGAGAGGAATAGCTGGGCAATGCCCATGCGCCGGTAGAGGGCGCAGACGCTCATCATCTGGGCCTGGGTGACCTGTCGGGCGAGGACGCGCGGCAGGACCATCTGGAGCTGGATGAGGCTGTTCTTCTCGATGAGGGGCAGGGGCGTTCGCACCATGGATGGGGCTTTGTGCCGCGCGTTCGCTGGATCAGCTCAGGCCTGTTCCAGCTTGGTGAGGTAGACGTTGGTGGGGTTGAGTTGCCGCAGTTCGTCCACCAGCGTGTGGCTCAGGACGTAGACGTAGGGGTCTCCCTTGATGCGGAAGAAGTCAGGCGCGGAGCGGAGCTTCTCGGTCGAGAGTACGTATTTGTCGATGCCAATGATTTCTCCCGGCATCTCTTTGGAATACTCGATTTCGCTCTTCTCGATGTGCAGGCAGTCGAAGGTGCCCAGCGGGTTGATGATGAAGTAATCACGGCTGGCCACCTGCCCCTTGTGGTCGAGCAGGGTGAAGTTGAGGCACTCCATGGGAACGCCAGTGCGCTCGAAGACATCCTTCAAGGCCCGCTCCACCACGACATAGTGAGAGGCGATGAGCGAGGCCAGTTTGCTTCCGCCGTACTTGCTGCTCATCTGCCACACTGCGTCTGGGGGGTACTTGTCCCCCATGGGGTAACCTTCCGCCAGTCGGTGGCTGAACATTCTCAGGCCCTGGGGCTCACGTTCGAGCATGCAGAGACTACGATCAACGGTAGGGCCTCGGGTGAGAGCGAAATAGTCCATAGAGTTCTAGCTAGAGTTCTAGCTTCGAGGGAGCTTGGGCATGTCTGAAATGGGTTCGCCGGGGTTTGTTTGTCCTAACGCCGTGATGCTCCTGTAGCAAATCGTTGAGAGCCGCTCGAGTTCCACCTTGGAGAGTTTGAACTTCGAGGTGTCGCAGTTCTTGCGGAGCTCCGCATCGCATATTTTTACATAGCGGTTGATGATGGGCTCGAGCCTGTCCTGAACGTTCCAGTTGTAGCCCAGGTGGTCGAACTTGGGGCTGTCTTCAATCATCCAGGAGCCATCCTCCAAGATGAGATGCCGGGGCAGTCCCAGGACGCGGGCGACCTCCAGGTCCTGTGGCAGGATGATGACGTTGATATGGTGGTTGATGTTGTAGCCGGCGCGCAGCAGCGCCAGGCGAATCAGCGTCTGGCAGTCGGCATCATCGATTTCCGCGATGGTCTCGTTGAAGAGCCCCTTGGGAATCAAGTGGTGCGAGTTGTGCCAGTACGGCCACGTATGCTTCGAGAAGTTCTGTCCGCGAGGAATAGACCTTCCCGCGGCATCCGCCATGTCGTCCCGGGTGGGGCCGTCCAGGTGCCAGTCGCCTGGCTCCGGCAGGCAGATGACGGCGCCGTACTGTCCCGGGTAGAGATTCCCCCGGGTGCTCAGGTAGGCCGACGTGGCCAGCAGGCCCATGGGCGCGGGCTTCTGCCGCTTCCCGGCTGTGGGAGTCTTGTCGTAGAGCGCCGTGCGGTTCCGCCTGGACTCCGTGAGCGCCTGCCAGCGATAGGAGCAGGTGCTGGGGGCGAGGCTGGAATCGTGTCCTGTCAGGCACGCGCCACCCTCGGTGTCCTCCTTCACCACCACGTGAGGGCAGGTCCCGTCCGGATTGACGACGTGTTCGTCGGTGCTCTTCCCCATGGCGTTCCTTCCTGCCGTGTCCGGCTACTTCATCTGCTTCTTGCAGATGAGGCAGTACGGGGCTCCAGCGTTCTTCCCCGTCGCAACCACGGGAGGCTGCATGAGTGGAAAGGGGGGCGTGTTCTTGTCGTTGTGCATCATCAGGTCGAGGGCTCGCGCCACGTTCTTCCCCTCGAACTTCACGTCGAAGGAGTAGTTGACGAACTCCGCCTTGCCCTTCGTCTTCCCGGAAATCACGCCACCTCCCGCGGCGCCGGCCTCATCTCCGGTGCTCGTGCTGAAGTTCGAGTCCTTCAGGCACACGGGATTGCCCTCCACGAACACCGTGCTGCTGCCCTGCGCGGTGTCCGCCGAGCGCGCGACGTTGGGGTAGGGGATGGGGACGGGCCCCGCGGGACTGGGCGTCTTGCACACGTCGGGGAAAGCCACTGTGGTGCCGTTGCTGTCCTTCGTCACCACGGACATCTTGTTCACGCCAACGGTATTGCCCATCTCCTGCCTCCAATCTGTCTCTCAGCGGCTCATCCAGGTGGCGAAGGGTCGCAAGGCGGCCCCGCCATTCCAGCTTCGGGCTTCCGCAGCTTGCCGACGCTGCACATGCAACCATCCGCGGGGCTCCACTGCGTATTGGCCTCCGGTGCGGATGGCCAACTCCAGCGCCAGCGGAGGCCGGCGCCGCATGGGCAGCGTCTCCAGTGCTTCGACGAGGCGCGTGGCCGTGAGTGGTCGGCCACCCAGGACGCGCGAGTCCGGCCGGAGATGCTTGCGCGCTTCGCTCCACCAGCGTTCCACCTCGGAGGCGCGGGCCAGCGGGAGCGCATCATCGGGCTCGGGTGTCAGGGGTGTGCGGAGGTCCTCCTCCAAGGGCGGCAGCGAGTCATCCTCCTCTTCGCGCTCCCGGAGCAGGCCGTCCTTGAGCACCAGGCCGGTGATGGCGCAGAAGGCCTCCGCGGCTCGGCCTCCCAGCCGCGGGTCCTCCAGCCAGGGAAGACACGCATCCGCGGCCGCGGTCCGTCCGGAGAAGCCCAACGCCCACAGGGTGTCAGGTCTCAGGGGCGGCGTGTCCAGGAGCTTCACCAGCCGGGAGATATCCTCGTCCTCTCCTCCCAGCGCGAGGAGCAGCCGCGCGGTGCGCCCCATCGCATCCGGCGCCTCCGCCGCCGCACGGCAGGCCTGCCAGACCGGGCGTTGCGCCTGGACCAGCCCTGCTTCCAGCGCTGCCGCGCGGAGCTCGGGCAGACCCGACTCCAGCCCCCGCCGCACGAGCCCTGCCTCCGCGTCTCGTGGCCATCGCCGTGCTGCTCGCAGGGCCGCCAGCCGGGCCTCGGGCGATGGATGCGCGAGCGCACCTGTCAGCACGGCGCCTCCGGGGGAATGCCCCTGGAGACGCAGGGACTCCAGCGCTGACGCCTGGACCTCGGGCTGCTCCCTGGGGTTGAGCAGCGAGACAAGCTGGTGGGCCAGTCCGGGCCGCTCACTGAGCGCCAGGGCTTCGGCGACCCAGCCCTGTCGCTCGGGAGTTCCCTCCCTCAGCTCCGTCAGCACCGCCGTCAGGCCATGAGGGGCCTCTCTCGCGAGCAGGGCCAGCGCCGCCACGCCCGTGCACTCCCGGTCATCCTCCTGGAGATTGGGAAGCAGCAGCCGCTCGGACACCCGCGAGGCGCTGTGCGCGAGCATGTCGATGAAGGCGCGCAGCCGCTCCTCATGAAGCTCCGCGACCTGGCCAGGTTGGAGGGTCGCTGACTGGAAGAAGTACTCACGTTGCTGCCACTGGTAGCGTGCCTCGTCGAACGCTTCCTCCAGGAGGTCCCAGCGTGGGCTCAGGTCTGGACGGAATGCCCACATGGTCAACCGTGGCCCTTCGCGTGCTCGGTGGATGCCCGGACGTTGCCACTCGCCAGGCGCGCCGCCTGTTCGCTCAGCGTCGGGAGGCCGTGTCGGCGGCGCGGTACGCGCTCCGCGCAGGTCGCAATGATGGCCTTCCTCATGCCGTTCCCCCTGGCTGTTCGCGGCCTGGAAGTGTGCCTGTTGCTTGGAACCCTGTCGAGCGACGCTCGGATGGGGATGCGGCGGGCAGGTGTCTGGCGCGTGGCTGGTGTGATTCGACGGCGTGGCCGCATCTGGCGTTCGTGCTCCCAAGCCACTAAGACGGCGGCCCGCCACCTCGGCGCTGCCGGAGCGCGAGGGGCTCTCGTCGCGATGAGCTCACCTGCCGTCTCCACGTCCGCCGCTGCCGCGCCCACGCTCCCCAGGTCTCGGACCTGGGCCGGACGCGTGTTGCTCTTCGTGGGCTTCTTCGCGGCGCTGGCGGCGTTCCCCGTCTACACGCCCTTCGACTCCAAACTGACGCTCCCCACCACGCTGTCATTGCTGCGGGAGGGGAACCTCGACCTCGATGAGTACGCGCCCACCTTCGAGTCGTACCGCCATGGCCTCTACGAGCGCGACGGCCACCTCTACAACTACTTCCCCCTGGGCCCCTCGCTGGCCGCGTGGCCCATGGTGTTGCTGGTGGATGGCTTCGTCCGCCTCGCCACGCCCGTGGGCAACCTCCACCCGGCCCTGGCCCGGCCGCTGGCGCACTGGCGCCACATCTACGACGCCACGGGCCGCGTGGACCTGGACGCGTGGAACGGACCGCAGCGCCTCTTCGCGTCCGTACTGACCGCGCTGGCCGGCGTCGTCATGTACGTGCTCGGCACCGTGCTGCGCCTGTCCCGCCAGCGCGCGCTCCTGCTCGCCGGCGTCTTCGTCTTCTGCACGCCGCTGCTCTCCACCGCCAGCCGCGCGCTGTGGCAGCACGGCCCCTCGCTGCTGTGCCTGTCGCTCGTGCTCCTGTGTCTGGTGCGCGCGCGCGAGGCCCCGAAGCACGTGGCCTGGGCAGGCATCCCCCTCGCGCTCGCCTACGTCATGCGGCCCACCAACAGCATCTCCGTGCTGCTGCTGTCGCTCTACGTGCTGTGGACGTACCCGCGTCAGGCCTGGAAGTTCTTCGCGGGCGCGCTCGTGGTGGCGATTCCGTGGGTGACGGTGAACCTCGTCCACTATGGCACCGTGCTGGCGCCCTACTACGAGCCCCAGCGCCTGGAGCTGTCCGCGTCACGCGTGGCCGAGGCCCTGGCTGGCAACCTCGTGTCCCCCGCGCGAGGGCTGCTCGTCTTCACGCCCGTCCTCCTCCTTTGCGCCTGGGGCCTGTGGTTGGACCTCCGCGCTCGCGCCTTCACCCGGCTGCACGCCGTCCTGCTCGCGGTGGTGGTGCTGCACTGGGTGGCCATCTCCACCTTCCCGCACTGGTGGGCGGGGCACTCCTATGGCCCGCGCTTCTTCACGGACATGGTGCCCTTCCTCGTCTTCTTCCTGGTGCCCGTGGTGCGCGCGCTGCGCTGGCGCGGCCCGGAGGCCCGGCGGGGACTCACGGCCACCTTCGCGGTGCTGGCGGTGCTGAGCCTGGTCATCCACATCCACGGCGCCAGCTCGCGCGCCGTGTACCGGTGGAACAGCTTCCCCGTCGACGTCGACGAGCACCCGGAGCGGCTCTGGGACTGGAAGGATCCGCAGTTCCTCGGCCGCCGCTGAGCTACTCGCCGCGCGCGTGCCGCACCAGCGCCCGCGTCAGGTGCCCGGCCACGTCCGAGCCGCCCCGCGCGTCGAAGCCGAGGAACATCGCCGAGCCATTCAGCTCCAGGAAGCGCGGCACGCCATCCGCGTCCCGCTTCAAATCCAACCCCGTCCACCGGAGGCCCAGCACCTCGCACGCCTTCACGCAGGCGCGGGCCACGTCCTCGGGAAGTGTCACCAGCTCGATGCGCTCCTCGTTCTGCCGGAAGTCCAGCGACGCGGTGACGATGCGCAGGCTCGCGATGACGGCGCCGTCCAGCACGTACACGCGGAGGTCCTCGCCCGGCAGCAGCTCCTGGAAGGTGACGGGCGCGGCGGACAGCGCCGCGAGGCGTTCATCCGTGAGGTCTTCCGCGCGCAGCTCCCGCGTCGCCGCGCCGCCCATGACGGGCTTGTACGCCACGCGCCCGCCCCGCGCGAAGCGGCGCACCGCCTCCGCGTCGTTCGTCCACAGCGTTCGGGGCACGGGCAGCCCGGCGGCCTGGAGCGCGGCGAGCTGCGCGGGCTTGTGCATCACCCAGTCCGAGGAGGGTGGGTTGTACAGCGGTACGCCCAGGCGCTCCCACCGGCCCAGCAGGCCATTCAGCAGGGCGCTCTTCTCGCGAAAGGCGGTGAGCGTGGTGCGCCAGTCCGCGTCCATGGCGTCCTGCGCATCCACCAGGTACGCCAGCGGGTGGGCGTGCAGCCCGCGCAGGTACACGGCGGCGGGCCGGCCCACGTCGCGCCCATCCACCACGATGCCCGCCAGGTCCTCCGTGAGCGACAGCCGCGTCTCCTCGGGAAAGGCGAGCGTGTCCACCACCACGCTGTCCACGTCCTCGGCGCTGAGCCGGCGCGCCATCTCCTGCACGTGCGCGTCCTCTCGCGAGCCTACCAGCACCACCGTGCCTGTCCGTGTCACGAGCATCCTCTCCCGTCGATGTCAGGAACCGCTAGCGTTGTAGCGCGTCTCCGCTATCGGTCTCCTCTCCGACTTTCATCGTGGTCACCGGGTCTGACGGCGCGGGACGCGTCCCGGGCGAGGTCGGCGTCCAGTCCCGGATGAAGAGCGCGCGACACGGCTTCGGTGGAGCTGGCTTGGGCATGGTGGTGACAAGATGGGGCCGGGCGCCGTGCCGCACCAGGGGCCTCGCTGGGGCCTGGGACACCGCGTCACCTGGGTGTCGGGCACTGCGCGGTGCGCCGCGCGCGCTGTCGTTTCCGGTGACTTCCACCGGGCGCTTGGGCTCCAATCGCACGCCATGAAAGCGCTCTCCCTGCGTGAGGACCGATTCCTCGACGTGCTCCGGCGGCTCATCGCCCTGACTCCCAAGCTGCAGAACAACCCTGGCGCGGGGCTGGTGCCCGAGGAGCGGCTCGCCGCACAGGTGGTGCTGGACACGCTGGCGCCGCACATCGAGAGCGGCTTCATCCAGGCGGAGTCCATCGCCGGCCCGGGCCAGGAGGCTCGCCCCTGCCTGGTGCTCACCGTGCAGGGAGAAGGGGAGGGCGCCATCGGCTTCGTCGGCGCGCACTTCGACGTCGTCCCCGCGGACGAGAAGGCGGAAGGGTGGGAGCGCAACCCCTTCGCGCTGTGGGAGGGCCCTGGCGGCGTCCTCTACGGGCGCGGCGTCACCGACTGCCTGGGGCACGTCGCCGTGCTCACCGACCTGCTCGCCCAGCTCGCGGAGCGCAAGGTGCGCCCCAGCCGCACGCTGAAGGTGGTGCTCATCTCCAACGAGGAGTCCTCGGAGCTGCCCGGCCTGGGCCTCAACTACGTGGCCGAGCAGGGGAAGCTCAAGCCGCTGGAGGGCGAGCCGGTGTACTGGCTGGACAGCGCCAACTTCGGCCCCACGCTGGGCACCGCGGGCGTCACGTTGTGGGAGCTGAAGGTGACGGGCGTGGGCGGTCACTCCGGCATGCCGCAGAACTGCGTCAACGCGCTGGAGCTGGGCATGGCCGCGTCGCTGGAGCTGGCCCGCTTCTTCCACGAGCGCTTCCCGCCCACGGAGGACGAGCAGCGCTGGGGCTTCCTGTCGTCCTCCAGCCTCAAGGCCACCGTGGTGGAGGCGCCCAACACGAAGGAGACGAAGGTGCCCGCCGACGTCGTCGTGCGCGGCGACATCCGCCTCACGCCCTTCTATGACATGGCCGAGGTACAGCAGGCGGTGGGGGACTTCGTGCGCGAGCTGGACGCGCGGCTGGAGCGCGGCGAGGCCCCCGCCCACTTCCCCCGCACGCGCACCGCGGGCGGCAAGCGCGGCGCGCTGGCGCTGCGCTTCCTGGGGACGGGCACGGAGGGCATCGCCTGCCGGCTGGACTCGGAGGGCCTGCGCGCGCTGAAGGAGGCGATGCAGGTGGTGCGCGGCGTGACGGCCACGCCCTTCTCGCTCACCGGCTCGCTGCCGCTGGTGAGGGACCTGCAACGCCAGGGCTGCGACGTGCAGATTACGGGCTTCGGAGACATGCAGTACTACCACGCCCCCAACGAGCAGGCCCGGCTGGAGGACTTCCGGCAGGGCTTCGCCATCCTGCGCGAGCTGCTCGTCCGGCTCTGAGGCCGCGCCCTGTTCAGCGCGGGCCACCGGACACACGTCTGGCGCATCTGTGCGTGGACAGCGCGGCCGGGGGCCGTCACAGTCAAATCGAGCCGCGGGCACCCCCGCCCGCGGCGGCTGCGCGAGAGGAGCGGTGACGCCGTGAGAGACTTGCTGATGATTCCCGGGCCGGTGGAGTTCGAGCCGGAGGTGCTCCAGGCGCTCGGCGCGCCCACGCTCAGCCACACGGACCCCGCGTTCATCACCGTCTTCGGCCGCGCCCTCCGGCGGCTCCGGGAGGTGTGCCTGGCGCCCTCCTCGCAGCCCTTCGTGGTGTCCGGCTCCGGCACGCTGGCCATGGAGCTGGCGGTCGCCAACCTGGTGGAGCCCGGCGACGCGGCCCTGGTGGTGAACACCGGCTATTTCAGCGACCGGATGGCGAAAATCCTGGAGCGCCACGGCGCGACGGTGACGCACGTGCGCGCGCCTCCGGGGGACGTGCCCTCCCTGGACGAGGTGGAGACGCACCTGGCGAAGGGGACCTTCAAGCTGCTGTCCGTCACCCACGTGGACACGTCCACGGGCGTCCTCGCGCCGGCGGAGGCGCTGGTGCGCGCCGCCCGCAAGCACGGCGTCCTGTCGGTGGTGGACGGCGTGTGCGCCACCGCGGCGGAGGCCTTCCACCAGGATGCGTGGGAGGCGGACGTCTACCTCACCGCCAGCCAGAAGGCGGTGGGCGTGCCGCCCGGGCTGGCGCTGCTCACCGTCGGCCCCCGGGCCATGGAGGCGTGGCGGAAGCGCCGCGCGCCGGTGGCCAGCGTCTACGCGGACTGGGCGGAGTGGCTGCCCATCATGGAGGCCTACGAGGCTGGCAAGCCGGCCTACTTCGCCACCCCGCCGGTGAACCTGGTGGCCGCCCTGGACGTGAGCCTGGGACAGATTCTCGCCGAGGGCATGGAGGCCCGCTTCGCCCGGCACCAGCGCATGGCGCGGGCCTTCCGTGCGGGGTGGAAGGCGCTGGGCCTGCGCCTGCTGCCCACGTCCGACGCCGTGGCCGCCAACACCTTGAGCGCCGTGTACTACCCGGAGGGTGTGGACGCCGCGCTGGTGGGCGGGGTGAAGGGGCAGGGCGTCGTTGTGGCCGGAGGCCTGCACCCCGACCTCAGGACGCGCTACTTCCGCGTGGGCCACATGAACCGCGTGGGGCCCGCGGACGTGTTGTCCACGGTGGGGGCCCTGGAGCGCGCCCTGCTCGCCGCGGGACACCGCTCGGAGCCGGGTGCCGCCGTGGCCGCCGCCCAGGCGTCCCTGCTCGCGGGCTGAGCGGACAGGGCCGCTGCTGCCTCGGATGATGTTGGCTGTTGGAAGCTTGTCTCGGCCCGCGGGGCGAAACGGGTTTGCTTCGACAGTACCGTAAAAATATGCGACTGTTGGCTTCCCGGAAGTGGGGGGAATCCAGGGAGCCTGGAAGCATCCGCGAGGTTTGGTGGCGGTGTGTTCCCCGGGCGCCCTGGTGGGTCCCCTCGGGGAGACGACCATGTACGCGGGTTATGAATCGAGCGCGGGTGGCGGGGCGGCCTGGGAGCTGGAGTTGCGCCGGCTGGCGGCCACGGACGACGACATGGCCCGGGGGATGTTCTTCCAGGGCACGCTGGACGTGGTGGGTTTCCTCGGCGGTGAAGGCGCCGTCGCCCGGTGCAAGGGCGTGGCGGGCATGTGGGAAATCAACCTCCTCCACCTGTACCCCATCACCCGTTTCCTCCGGATGACATCGACGGCGGCCCGCCTGCTGGCGCCGCAACTGGAGGGCTTCGAGAGCGTGCTGCGGCGCATGGGCACCCAGGCCACGATGGACTTCCTGGCGTCCGTGTTCGGGCGGGAGCTGATGCGCACGGCCTCCGGGAAGCCGCGCGTCCTGCTGGAGTCGCTGGGCGAGGCCTACCGCTCCGCGGTGACGTACGGCGAGCGCTACCCGCAGTGGACCGGCGAGACGAGCGCCCGCTTCATCATGCGCCGCGATTTCATGCCGGCCGCCTACCACGAGGGCGTGCTGCACGGCGTGCTAGAGGCCATCGGCATGCGCGAGGTCCGGGTCCAGGGCCGTCAGGTGGGGCTGCTGGACAGCGAGTACGAGCTTTCCTGGAAGTAGCCTCGAGAAAGGACGCCCGAGTGCCCGCGGCGGACGCGCGCGAAGCGTCCGCCGATATGTGGCGCTGGGCGCCGGACGTTCACCAGCCATCGCTCGTGGCGGCGCGTCTTCCGCTTCACCTCCGAACTTCCGAATGGGCAGTAAGCTCATGCACGTGCCGCGGGCCGCGCGAGCGCAGCGGTGCGTGTTACCCCGGGCGGGCCGTTGGAAGACAAGGAGAGGCGTGAGTGAGTCGGCCGTTGCTGGTGGTGGATGACGACGCGGACCTTCGTGAAGCGCTGGAAGAGGTGCTCCGCGACGCGGGCTACACGGTGCTGGGTGCCAGCAACGGCAAGCATGCCCTGGAGGTGCTGGGCGCGGCGACGGAGCTGCCGGGGCTCGTCCTCCTGGACATGATGATGCCCGTCCTGGACGGCGGCGGGTTCGCCAGGGCCATGCGGCAGGTGCCGGAGTGGCGCGAGATTCCCGTGCTCGTCTTCTCCGCGTCCGCCAATGCACGGCAGGTCGCGGACGAGATTGGCGCTTGCGGACACCTGCGCAAACCCGTGGACGTGGAGACCCTGCTGGACGCCGTCGGCCGGCACCTGACGTCGTAGAGCAGGCAGGCGCATGCCCGGGGACGTCCTGCATCCCCGCTCGGTTGACGCATATGGGGCTCGTTGGTAAGTGCCAGCTTAACACTTTACGTGGAGGGCCGGATGCACACCAACGCACTGGCGCTGCTGATTCTGCAGCTCATCGTCATCATCGGCTTGTCGCGGCTCATTGGCCGCGGCGCGCGGTGGTTGGGACAACCGCTGGTCATCGCGGAGGTGGTGGCGGGCATCGTCCTGGGGCCGTCGCTGCTGGGCTGGCTGGCTCCTGACGTGATGAACGGGTTGTTCCCGGCGTCGTCCATGCCGGTGCTGACGATGCTCAGCCAGGTGGGGCTGGTGCTGTTCATGTTCCTCATCGGCCTGGAGCTGGACCCCCGGCTGCTGAAGGGACGTGGCCATGCGTCGGTGGCCATCAGCCACTCCAGCATCATCGTTCCCTTCGCGCTGGGCGCGGGCGCGGGCGCGCTGTGGTTCTACAAGAGCCTGTCGTCGCCGGAGGTGCCCTTCTCCTCGTTCGTGCTCTTCATGGGCGTGGCGATGAGCATCACCGCCTTCCCGGTGCTGGCGCGCATCCTCACCGAGCGCGGGCTGCTCCAGTCGAAGGTCGGCACGGTGGCCATCGCCTGCGCGGCGGTGGATGACGTCACCGCGTGGTGTCTGCTGGCCTTCGTCGTCTCCATCGTCCGCGCGTCGAGCCTGGCGCAGGCGGCGCTCACCACGATGCTCGCGCTGGGCTACATCGCCTTCATGCTGATGGTGGTGAGGCCCTTCCTCGCGCGCCTGGGCGCACGGGTGGCCAGCCGCGAGGGGCTCACGCAGAACGTGGTGGCGGGCACGCTGGTGCTGCTGCTGGCGTCCGCCGGCGTGACGGAGCTCATCGGCATCCACGCGCTCTTCGGCGCCTTCCTCTTCGGCGCGGTGATTCCCAAGGAGGGCCGGCTGGCGGAGTCGCTGGCGGAGCGGCTGGAGGACGTGGCGGTGGTGCTGCTCCTGCCCGTCTTCTTCGCCTTCAGCGGCCTGCGCACGCAGATTGGCCTGCTGAACACCGCGGAGGACTGGGTGATGTGCGGCGTCATCATCGTGCTGGCCTGCCTGGGCAAGTTCGGTGGCAGCGCGGTGGCGGCGCGGATGACGGGCCTGCGGTGGCGCGAGGCGAGCGCCATCGGCATCCTGATGAACACGCGCGGCCTGATGGAGCTCATCGTGCTCAACATCGGCCTGGACCTGGGCGTCATCTCGCCCCAGCTCTTCACGATGATGGTCCTGATGGCGCTCGTGACGACGTTCATGACCACGCCGCTGCTGCGCTGGATTTATCCGACGGAGGAACTGGCGAGGGACCGCGTGGTGCTGCCGCTGCCGGTGGAGCCGGGGCCGGCGCCCTACAGCGTGCTGATGTGCGTGTCGCACGGGCAGGCGGGGCCCGGCATGGCCACGCTGGCGCGCTCGCTCACGGGGGTGGACGAGGGCGCGCAGTTGCACGCGCTGCACCTGGTGTCCCCGGAGCGCGCGTCGCTGCGTCCGGACTCGCAGAAGGACCCGGAGGAGGACAGCGCGCTGACGCCGCTCCTGGGACGGGCCGAGAGCCTGGGGCTCTCCGTGCGGCCGCTGTCGTTCGTCTCCGGCGAGCCCGCCCAGGACATCTGCCGCACGGCGAAGGCCCGGCGCGCGGACCTGGTGCTGCTGGGCTGGCACAAGCCGCTCTTCAGCCAGACGGTGCTGGGGGGGACGGTGCACGAGGTGATGCAGGAGGCGAGCGGGCCGGTGGCGGTGCTGGTGGACCGTGACCTGGCCGAGGTAAAGCGCGTGCTGGTGCCCTTCATCGGCAGCCGGCATGACCGCGCGGCCCTGGCGCTGGCCCGGCGGCTGATGAAGCAGTCGGGCGCGGAGGTGACGGTGCTGCATGTGACGTCGGACCTGGGCGGCCAGGGCGGAGCCCGGGCCCAGGTGGAGGAGCTGTTCCCCGCCACCGAGGGCGGTGTGGTGCTGAAGGTGGTGCGCAGCGCCGCGCCGGACGAGGCCGCGCTGGAGGAGGCGCGCCACGGCTACGACCTGGTCGTCGTGGGCATGGGCGCGCAGTGGGGGTTGGAGGACAAGGCGTTTGGCCTGAACCGCGAGCGCCTCGTCCGGGACGCGCCCGGGTCGCTGCTGGTGGTGTGCGATGCGACGCCCGCCTCGGCGGCGGAGGCGACGTCGGAAGCTGCTGACGCCGGGCCCCACGCGGCCCGTGCGCTGCCCGCGAGGAGCTGATGCACCTGGGAGCCACCCTTCGGCTGCTGCGCGTGGACGCGGGCCTGTCCCTCCGGGACCTGGCCCGCCGCATCGGCGTGTCCAGCGCCTACCTCAGCCGCGTGGAGAACGGCGTGGACGCGCCGCCCACGCCCGAGCGCCTGTCCGCCATCGCCCGCGAGCTGGACGTCCCGCCCGCGCTGCTGATGGACGTGGCCAACCGCGTGAGCCCCTATGTGGCCGGCTACCTGGAAGAGGTGCCGGGCGCCGGGGCGCTCTTCCTGGAGATTGCCCGGCGGCGCCTGTCCGGACCGCAGCTGGCGCGGGTGCGTGACTTCCTCGACGCGGAGTTCCCCGTGCGCGGCGCGCGGGGCGACGCGCCCGTGCCTCCGCTGGCGCCGCTCCTGGCGCCGGAGCGGGTGGTGCTCCAGCTGTCCTGCGCGGGCTGGGATGACGTGCTGGACGTGGTGGCCGAGCGCCTGGCATCCGCCCGGCCTGGGATAGACGCGGCGCTGCTGGTGAAGGGCCTGCGGGAGCGCGGCGAGGAGTCCTCATGCGCGGTGGGCGCGGGCGTGGCGGTGCCGCACGTCTTCGTGCCCGGCGCGGCGCCCACGGCGGCCCTGGTGACGCTGGCGAAGCCCTTGAAGGGGGACACCCCGGACGGGCAGCCCCTGCGGCTGGTGGTGGCGGCGATGGACGGCGGACATGGCAGCGCGCGGCTGGTGCGGCTGGCGCACGTGGCACGGCTGGCCGCCTACGGGCTGGCCGACCGGCTGCTGGAGGTGCGCCAGCCGGCCCAGGTGCTCTCTGTCCTGTCGGAGCTGGAGGCGCTGCGCTGAGCGCCTGCGAGCTGGCGAACCGACTGCTGACAACGTACCAGCTGGCTCCGGCTCGCTGCGCGCTGGCGGAGCAGGACGCGCTGTGCTGATTCAGGCGCCGGGCTGGCCCCGGTGCTCCCGGGGCGTGGTCTCCCCGCCGCTGGTGGCGGGGGCGGCTCCGGTGGGAGCATGCTCCCACCGGAGCCGCTTGCCCCGCTCCCACACCCGGAGCGCGATGGCCCAGCCGCTGGCGGAGGGCTCGGCTCCGGCTGACTCAGGTCCCCTCTCGGCCCCAGCTCTCCCACGCGCCCAGATCGCGATAGCCGAGCCGCTGGTAGAGCGGCTTCGCCTCGGGGGTGGCCTGGAGCACCGCGGCCTCCATCCCCCGCGCCCGTGCCTGGTGATGCAGGCCGTGCATCACCTGCGCGGCCAGGCCCCGGCCCCGCGCCTCGGGCACCGTGGCCACCATGTAGATGCCCGTCGTGTCCCCCACGTCCCGGGCCATGCCACACGCCAGGGGGACACCGGCCTCCTTCGCCACCAGCGTGTGCACCTGGAGCCGGGGCGGGCGCAGCCAGACATCGAGCTGATTGCCCAGCGGGCGCCAGACGCGCTTGTTGATGGCCACCATGTCGTCCTGCGTCTCGGAGACCTCCAGGGGGATGTCCGGCCGGGTGTCCGGAATGTCCTCCAGCACCAGGCCCATGGCGTCCGCCCGGACCGCGTCGGGGCGGTACCCGGCGCCCTCCAGCACCCGCCGGCCCTCGGCGTCCCCGGGCAGCACGACGACGCGCCAGGCGGGGACGCCCAGGCCTCGGAAGAAGTCCTCCAGGGCGGGGAGGGCCGCGGCCAGCGCCCCCGCGTCCTGGAAGTACGCCTGGTGGAAGCGCAGGTGCTCCGGGCGCTCCGGCACGCAGAAGGCGTCCACGCCCGGCAGGCCCAGGTGGCGCAGCGTGCCCCGCTCCCGTTGCAGGTGCTTGAAGTCGATGACGTTCGTCCGCAGGCGCGCGGTCAGCTCGGCATTCGTCATGGGGCGTCCCAGCGTAGGGCACGCTCCGCCCGGCGGAGAACACACGGGGCGCTCAAAACCGCGCACCCGCGCGCCGGGAGGATTAGGGTGCCAGGGCACTCATGAGCAGCCCGCGCTTCTACGCCTTCGACCCTCGCGCCACCCGCCTCGCCCTCTTCGCGGGGGCCTGCGTGCTGGCAGTCCTGACGGCCTGGGCCCTGGCCGATGCCCGCTCCCAGGGCGGCATCCAGGCCATGGCCCGCGCCGGTGTCTCCGCGGGCCTGATGCTGACCTTCCTGGTGTCCTTCCACAAGCTGCGGCCCCGCACCGGCTGGGGCGTCACCGTGGACGCGCGGGGCGTGCGCGTGGCCCGGCCCTTCAGCCAGAAGGAGCTGGACTTGCACTGGGGGCAGATTGATTCCGTGCGCCGGATTGGCCGCAAGGGGAGCGTGCTCGCCCTGTTCCTCAAGGAGGAGGGCCGAGTGCTCGTCACCCGGCATCTCTTCGCCCGCAAGGCTGTTTTCGAGGAGTTGATCGCGGCGCTGGAGGACCGCCTCCCGCCGCCCCGTTTCGACGCCTGAACACCCCGTTTCCGGGGACTGCCTCCCAGGCAGGCGACCGAGCGGATTTCACGAATGTTTACGCAGCCTTGCGAGTCCTCGTTAACCTTGTTCGACGTGCCTTGAAATGGTACGCACGGACCTGTTGCAAGGCTCCTTTTCCCAAGGACAGCTTCACATGGAAAAGACCCCCGCTACCGGCTCGGCGGTTGCCCCGCCGCCCGTGGAGTATGGGACGGACAGCATCACCAAGCTCGAGGGCCGCGAGGCGGTCCGCAAGCGCCCCGGCATGTACATCGGCGACACGGTGGCCTACGGGCTCCACAAGCTCGTGTACGAGGTCGTCGACAACGCGGTCGACGAGTCCCTGGCCGGGCACTGCACCGACATCGAGGTCGTCATCCACGTGGATGGCTCCCTGAGCGTGCAGGACAACGGGCGCGGCATCCCCGTGGGCCCGCACCCCAAGTTCCCCGGCAAGGACACCCTGGAGGTCGTCCTCACGGAGCTGCACGCCGGCAGCAAGTTCGGCAACGGCGCGTACAAGGTCTCCGGCGGCCTCCACGGCGTGGGCGTCACCTGCGTCAACTTCCTCTCGGAGTGGTTCAAGGTCCGCGTCCAGCGCAACGGCAAGGTCTACGAGCAGTCGTACGCGCAGGGCCTGCCGGACACGCCGCCGCGCGAGGTGGGCTCCACCGACAAGCGCGGCACGTACATCGCCTTCAAGCCGGACGCCTCGGTGATGGAGCTGGTGGAGTTCAACTTCGAGACGCTCAGCCAGCGCCTGCGCGAGCTGGCCTTCCTCAACGCGGGCCTGCACATCTCCATCCGCGACGAGCGCACCAACAAGGAGCACGACTTCAAGTTCGACGGAGGCATCTCCTCGTTCGTGGAGTACCTCAACAAGTCGAAGCAGACGCTCCACGACAAGCCCATCGCCTTCAAGGCGGAGCGCGAGGGCGTCACGCTCGAGATCGCGATGCAGTGGAATGACGGCTACGACGAGCGCATCTACACCTTCGCGAACAACATCAACACCCACGAGGGTGGCAGCCACCTGTCCGGCTTCAAGGCGGCGCTGACGCGCACGCTCAACAGCTACGCGGAGAAGGGCGGCCTCTGGAAGGACCTCAAGGAGACGCCCACCGGCGAGGACGCCCGTGAGGGCCTGTCCGCCGTCATCTCCGTCAAGCTGACCAACCCCCAGTTCGAGGGGCAGACGAAGACGAAGCTGGGCAACAGCGAGGTGAAGGGCCTGGTCGAGCAGATGGTGAACGACCAGCTCGGCTCCTTCCTGGAGGAGACGCCGGCGGTCGCCAAGAAGGTCGTGGCGAAGATTGGCGACGCCTGCCGGGCGCGGCTGGCCGCGCGCAAGGCGCGCGAGACGGTGCGGCGCAAGGGCGTGCTGGATGGCGGCGGGCTCCCCGGCAAGCTGGCGGACTGCCAGAGCCGCGACCCGAACGAGAGCGAGCTCTACATCGTGGAGGGTGACTCCGCAGGTGGCTCCGCCAAGCAGGGCCGGGACCGGCGCAACCAGGCCATCCTTCCGCTGCGCGGCAAGATTCTCAACGTGGAGAAGGCCCGCTTCGAGAAGATGCTCACCAGCGCCGAAATCGTGACGCTGATCACGGCCCTGGGCACGGGCATCGGCGCGGAGGACTACGACCCGGAGAAGGCGCGCTACCACCGCATCATCCTGATGACGGACGCCGACGTGGACGGCAGCCACATCCGCACGCTGCTGCTCACCTTCTTCTTCCGGCAGATGCCGGAGCTCTTGCAGAAGGGCTACCTCTACATCGCGCAGCCGCCGCTCTACAAAGTCACGCGCAACAAGAAGGACCAGTACGTCAAGGACGAGCACGCGCTGAACGAGTACCTGCTCAAGATTGCCTCCGAGCACGCGCGGGTGCTGACGCCCGAGGGCGAGCTGGGCGGCGCGGAGCTGAAGGCGCTGCTGGAGAAGGTGATTACCTACGAGGAGCGCCTGGAGAAGCAGGCCAAGCGCCGCGACGCGCGGGTGGTGGACGCGCTGGTGCAGGGCGCGCGGCTGTCGGCGGAGACGCTGACGGACGAGGCCGCCATGGAGGAGGCCGCGAAGGCCGCCTACGCCACCTTCGAGCGCCGCATGCCGGACGTGCTGGGCCGGGTGCGGCACGAGCTGGTGCAGGACCCCGAGCACCACACCAAGAAGCTGGTGTTCCACACCGACGTGAATGGCGCCATGCGGGAGACGGTGTTCGACCACGCCTTCCTGTCCTCGCCGGAGTACGTGGAGCTGGCGGCGCTGCGTGACGCCTTCGCGTCGCTGGGCAAGCCGCCCTTCAAGGTCCGCGTGGAGGCGGGGGAGGTGACGGTCTTCTCGGTGCAGGAGGTGCTCGCCGCCGTTCGCAAGGACGCGCAGCGGGGCCTGGGCCTGCAGCGCTACAAGGGTCTGGGCGAGATGAACCCGGAGCAGCTCTGGGAGACGACCATGAACCCGGCCACGCGCACGCTGCTCCAGGTGCGGGTGGAGGACGCGGTGGAGAGCGACGAAATCTTCTCGCTGCTGATGGGCGAGGCGGTGGAGCCGCGGCGCGAGTTCATCGAGCGCAACGCCCTGGACGTGCAGAACCTGGACATCTGAGGCGTGTCCCTCAGAAAGACGCGTGGGCCCGGTGCCCCCTCGGCCCCGCGCCCACGTGCCTTTCCCGTCCTTGTCGAACCGGGCCGCAAGGATGCCGGGCCCTCGTTAGCCCTTACGGCAGGAAGCCAGGCCCCCGTCGCCGGACGACGCGCGGGGCCGCATCTCTCCGGAGGGTAGTCACCGTGATGGCTCGTGGACGCCAGGCGGCGCTGCTCGCCGTGCCCGTTCGTGGTCCGGGCTGCCGCGAGTCGGCTCGCCCGGGTGGCCGCTACCGCGCCGAGCGGTCCGTGCCCTTCATCGCCTCGGCGCGCTCCTTGCGGGACATGGACGTGATGTCGACGATGTCCACCTCGAAGGCGCCCTGGTTGTCGCTCACCTGGGTGTCGGGGAAGGTGCAGCGCAGGTCCTCGGCGCCCGTCACCTGGTAGCGCTTTCCAGTCTGGAGGATGCGGTGGGTGGCGCGAGCGGAGGCGGGCTGCGGGCCCCGCTCCGTGCACAGCACCTGGCGCACGCGGCCGTTGGGGCCCGGGCGCAGCTCGGCGAAGTCGTCGCGCACGGTGAGCAGGTAGGTGGAGCGGGGATTGAGGCCGCGCAGCACCATCTGGTGCTCGGGCTTCAGTTGCAACGCGTGCTCCTTCGCGTCGAAGGTGAACGAGCGCGGCGGCACGTAGGCGGACTGACGCACGTTGATGCGGATGGTGCCGCTGTTGTCCTCCGGCCCGGTGTCGTCCAGCGCGAAGACGTGGAGCCGGCGCGCCCCCTTGATGGTGCGCGTCGACGCGCCGAGGAGCCCGAAGCTGTTGTCCGCCGGTCCGTCGCCCTCGATGAAGTAGCCCAGCGTGTTGGAGGCGGTGCCCCGGCCCTCGGCCATGGCGGCACTGCCCTGCGCCCACACCGAGTAAGAGGCGCCGGGGTTCAGCTCGATGCTCGCGGTGGGGTACTCGCCCACGGGGAACGCGTTGTACCGGGGGCGCAGCACCAGCACGCGGGTGGGGTAGTTCTCCTCGTTCATTTCTCGTGACGCCGGGGGCGCGGCCTCCTCCGTCTCCGCTCCCTCCGCCGCGGCCACCTGCGTCGCGCCGCCGCCGTCCTCCTCGAGGGGCGCGCCCGCATCCTCCGCGGCGGCGAGCCCTTCATTCGTCAGGCCTCCGTCCCCCAGCGCGGGGGCCTGCGCCTGGACCACCGCGACCGGCGGTGGCGGGGGAGGCGGCGGTGGCTCGGGCTCGGCGACGCGCTTCAGCTCCGCCGTCAGCGGCTCCACCAGGCTGGACGTCGGCGTGAAGCGCTTGGTCCAGGGCAGGTGCCCGGGGAGCGTCAGGGCCAGCGTGTTGGTCTCGCCAATCCGGACCTCGACCATCATCGGAGTGACGCCCTTGAGCGTCCGGTCATTGAGCCGCACGGTGGCGCCCGGCGGCTTGGAGGCGAGCCACAGCGTGGTGGTGGACGCGTCCAGGTCGTCGAAGGTCGACTCGCGCGCGATGACCAGCTTGTAGAACACGCCGATGAAGAGCAGCGCCGCGGCGGCGTAGAGGATGGCCATCGTCAGGGTGCGCGCCTTCTCCTTGCCCTTCGCCACGCGCGCGGCCTCCTCGCGCGCCAGCTTGTCGCGGGCCTCGTCCACGGTGGTGCGGTAGCCCTTCGGGCCCCACGTCCCCACCGGATGCGCCTGGGTGGTGGGCTCTTCCCCATCGACGACGGCGGCGGGCACCTCGACGGGGGTGTCGTGCGGCGTGGCCAGGGTGGGGGGCGGCGCGTCGCTCGCGTCGGTTCCCGGCTCCGCGTCCAGCTCGGGTACCGGAGGCGCGGGGCGCTCGGACGTGAAGGTCCTCCGCGTGCCACCCTCCGAGCGGGGGAGCTGCGGATTCGTCACGCGCCGCACGCCGCTGCTCGTGGGCCGGCGGACTCCCGGGTTGCTCGCCGTGGGGCGGCGGCCCCCTTCGCTGCCCGGCCGGCCCCCGTCACTTCCGGGGCGGCTGCGCATGCCAGGGCTGGAGCCCCGGGCGCCGTTGCTGGACAGGGGCCTCGCGCGGGCCTGCGAGGACTCCGTGGCCCCTGTCTGCCACGCGGCGAGCTGCTCCTGGAAGGCGGGGGAGAGCTCCACCTTGCGCCCCTCGGCGGCCAGCTCCTCGGCGAAGAGGTGGGCCATCAGCTGCGACAGCAGCGTGGGGGTGAAGCGCGGGTTGTCGCGGTAGAGCAGCTCCACCAGCGACTCGCTCAGGTCCTTCGCCGTCTGGTAGCGCGCCTCGCGGTCCAGCGCCATCGCGTGGGAGATGACGCCCTCCAGCTCCGGGCTGAGGGTGGGGTTGAGGACGGAGGGGGGCTGGCAGTCGCCCACGAGGATGCGGGGCAGGACGGTGACGAACTCCCCTTCGTAGGGGCGCTTGCCGCACACCATCTCGTAGAGGACCACGCCCGCGGCGTACACGTCCGTGCGCGCGTCCAGGTCCTGCCGGCCCTGGGCCTGCTCGGGGGAGAAGTACGGGTACTTGCCCTTCAGCGTGCCCGGAGACGTCTTCGCCTCCACCGCGCTCGTCGCCTTGGCGATGCCGAAGTCGATGACCTTGACTTCGCCCTCATAGGAGATGAGGACGTTGTCCGGGGACACGTCGCGGTGCACCAGCCCCAGCGCCTGGCCGTCCTCGCCGATGTGGCGGTGCGCATAGTCCAGGCCGTCACACAGCTTGCTGGCCACGTGCAGCGCCAGGGGCTCCGGGAAGAAGCCCATGCCCATCTTCTGGGCGCGGCGCAGCACCTTGGACAGGGGCTGGCCGTGCACCAGCTCCATGGCGATGAAGTACTGTCCGTCCACCTCACCGAAGTCGAAGACCTGCGCGATGTTGCTGTGGCTCATGCTGGCCACGACGCGCGCCTCCCCGATGAACATCTCGACGAAGTCCGAGTCGTCGACGAAGTGCGGGAGGATTTGCTTGATGACACAGGGCTTGGTGACCCCCGCCGCTCCGGTCATCCGGGCGCGGTAGGTGACCGCCATGCCTCCCGCGGCAATCTTCGAGAGGAGGACGTATTTGCCGAATTGCTGGGGGCTGTTTTCCGCCACGGTGGGTCAGCATACCCTCCTTCCGGGGAAAGTCCCGGTTCCGGATTGCACTCCCTGCGAAGTTTTTCAGGTGCCCACGGGGGAGGGCCTTCACACTTCTTCATGCTGGGGCCTGCCGTGAGAGGCTCCCGCCCGGTTATCTAGGCAGACGCGTCCGGCCCGGCCGGCGGGCGGGGGCGGCCGGTCCCTCGTCGAGAAGAAGAGGCGGAGCCGATGGTGTCCGAGCACCCCCCGCGCTCGCGGTGGGCCTCCCTGTCTTTGATTGCAGTGCTGCTGTCCTCGACGCCGGCCACGGCCCGTGAGGGTGGCGCTGGCGCTGGCAGCCCCACGGACGTGCCGCTCCAGGCGCAAGGCGCCGTCCCGCATGCGCCGCTGCCGCCGGCGGCGGAAGGTGGCCACCTGGCGCCGGGGACCCCGCCGCATGGGACGCCCCCGGCGCGCCCGGACTTCCAGCCGCTCGCGGTGCCGGTGGCGGTGGTGCCCGGGCTCCTGTTCCACGGGCTCGGGCCGCTGGTGGCGGGGGACACGCACACGGCGAAGCGGCTCTTCGCGCTGGAGGGCACGGGCCTGGGGCTCATCGCGCTGGGCGGCGTGCCCATTGCCCTCACGGGGGCGTCGCGGCGTACCATCGCCCCGCTGTACGCGGTGACGCTGGCGGGCTTCAGCGTGCTGGGCATCTCCGCGCTGGCCAACCTCTACGCGGTGACGGCGCCGGCGTTCGACCCGGGCGTGGCGCCGCCCAGCCTCCCGCCGCTGGAGCTGGAGGTGGGCTACCAGTACGTGAATGACTCGGCCTTCGACTACCGCCACTTCGTCTCGGTGGGGGCGCAGGCCCGCTTCGAGTCGCTGCGCCTGCTGGGCGGCGTGCGGGTGGACCCGTCCGAGGGCAACACCCAGGTGCGCCTGGGCGGCGCGTGGCGCCTGCTGGGCGCGCCGGAGCGCGCACTGGTGGGGACGGATGGCAGCGCGCTGGATGCGGAGGCCTTCGGCCAGTTCCACCGCTACCCCACGGAGGGCTTCGCCGTCGTCAGCGGCGAGGTGGCGCTGCGCGGCCGGCTGGCCATGTCGCGCATCAGCCCGGCCATGGCGGGCTCCTTCGCGGAGGTCAGCCTGGGCACCTCGCTGGAGACGTACACCTACCCGGGCGCGGTGAGTGACGGGAACCTGCACGAGCAGCTCCTCTTCACCTTCGGCTACGGCGTGTGGCTGGGCCGGGGCGGCGGGCCGTTCCGGGGCGAGGCGATGCTCTATTACGACCACCGGAAGGACACCTTCGCGGGCGGCGTCCGCTCCCGCGGAGGCGGCATCGTGGGGGCCTTCGGCCTGCGCGGCCGGGCGCTGCTGACGGAGTCGTGGGGTGTCGCCGCCGAGGTGCAGGCCGGCGGCGCGCTCGTGGGTCGGCTGTCATTGATTTACGCCCTGGGAGGTGAGCGGTGAAGCACGTGGGAGCGAAGGGCTGGGCGCTGGCGGCGCTGGTGTCGGTGGGGTGCGGGCTGCGGCCCGCGGAGAACCGCGCCATCGTGGACTCGAAGGTGGGGCAGGCCCAGCAGGGCGGCCTGACGCTGGCGGTGGCGGACGGGCTGGCGTCGGTACGCGAGCTGGCGCCGGGCACGCTGGTGCTCTGGGGCAACGCGCCCGCCTTCTCCGCGCGCATCGACGTGAGCGCGCAAGCGCCGTCGGACTGGCTGGTGACGGTGCGCAACGCGATGCCGGACGCGGTGCTGGTCGCGGAAGAAGAGGGCGGCGAGCCGCTGGCGCAGGAGGCCCTGCCCCAGCCACTGCCCACGGTGAAGGTGTGGCGCGTGGCGCTGCGCGCGGGGACGACGGTGCGGCTGTCGGTGGCGCCGCCGGACGCCGACGTCCGCGAGCCATTCCGCTTCCTCGCGCTGGCGGACGTGCAGGAGGCGCTGCCGCGCGTCGGGGACATCTACGCGCGGATGCGGAGCGACGACACGGCGCGCTTCATCCTCTTCGCCGGAGACCTCACGGAGTCCGGCACGCGCGACGAGCTGCTGGAGTTCCAGGAGCGGCTGGAGGCCGGCTCGCGGATTCCGCTGTACGCCACCCTGGGCAACCACGAGACGTTCACCCGCGACGCGGCCGAGTACCACGCGCTGGTGGGCCGCGGCAGCCAGAGCTTCGTCTTCAAGGGCGTGCGCTTCTCGGTGGTGGACTCCAGCAACGGCACGCTGGACCCGGCGGTGGAGGAGCAGCTCGAGGGGTGGCTGGCGTCCTCGCGCGACGGCACCCACGTGGTGGCCATGCACGTGCCGCCGCAGGACCCGGTGGGCCTGCGCGGCGGTGGCTTCGCGAACCGGGGCGAGGCGGCGGGGCTGGTGGGGAAGATGGCGCGCGCGGGCGTGGACCTCACGCTCTACGGGCACATCCACTCCTATTATTCGTTCACCAACGCGGGCATCCCCGCCTTCATCTCCGGCGGCGGCGGCGCGATTCCGGAGACGTTCGACGGCGTGGGCCGGCACTATCTGGCGGTGGACGTGGGCGCGGACGACGGCCTGCGGCAGGCGGCGCTGGTGCGGGTGGATTGATCCGCACGGGTGCTGTTTTAGCCTACCCTCTTGATCTGACACTGAACATCTGGGCAGATAGGGGCCACCTTCCCGCAAGGAGCCAGGAGGCCCGCCCATGTTCGACTCGAACGAGAACGACCCCATTTCCCCGGCGCTGCGCGCGCTGCTCGAGCTGTTCGCCACGGAGCTGGCGGAGGTCCGCTTCCCGGACATGAACGGCGAGGTGCTGGACGCCGCGGCCGAGCAGGTGCGGGAGAAGGCGGAGGCCGTGGCGCGCGCGCAGGCGGCGCTGGAGGCCGCGCGGCAGGCGCTGCAGGAGAGCCAGGAGGCGCTGCTGCAGAAGGGCCAGCGGGCGCTGGCGTACGCGCGCGTCTTCTCCGAGGAGAACGCGGAGCTGAGCGCGCGGCTGGACGGCATCCACCTGCCGCGGCCGGTGCGCAAGGGCGCGCGGGGCGACGGCGCGGGGGACTCCGCCAGCGCGGCGCCGGGCAACGAGGAGAACGCGCCCCGTCGCCGCGGCCGTCCGCCCAAGGCCCGCGCCGCCGCGGGCGCGTCCCTGTTCGCGGACGGGGCCACGCCGGAGGCGCTGGCCGCCGCGGCGCACCACACCGGCAACGGCATGCTGTCCGAGGCCTGAGCGGCCCCGAGGACAAACGAAGCCGCCCGGTGTGTCGCCGCCACCGGACGTCCTCGTGAGGACGGGGGCGTCAGTTGGGCAGGAACACCGCCCGGACGCAGCCGTCCTGCTTCTTCTTGAAGAGCTCGTACCCCAGGGGCGCGTCCTCCAGGGAGAAGCGGTGGGTGGCGAGGAAGGACGGATCCAACTCGCCCTTCACCACGTGCTCCATCAGGCGCGGCAGGTACTTCTGCCCGTGCTGCTGCGCGGAGCGGACGGTGAGGCCCTTGTTCATGATGGCGCCCATGGGGAACTTGTCCATGAGGCCGTAGACCCCCATCACGGACAGCGTGCCGCCCTTGCGGCACGCGAGGATGGCCTGCCGCAGCGCCTGGCCCCGGTCCGACTGGAGATGCAGCGCCTGCTTCGCGCGGTCATACGCGGAGCCCACGCCGGTGCCGTGCGCCTCCATGCCCACCGCGTCGATGCAGGCGTCCGGGCCCCGGCCGCCGGTGAGCTCCTTCAGCACGTCGAGGACGCTGTCCACCTCCTCGTAGCTGATGGTCTCCGCGCCCACTTTCTCGCGCGCCAGCTTCAGCCGCTCCGGAAAGCGGTCGATGCCAATCACGCGCTCGGCGCCCAGGAGGAAGGCGGCCTTCTGCGCCATCAGCCCCACGCCGCCGCAGCCCCACACGGCCACCGTCTGGCCGGGCTGGATGTCACAGAAGTCCGCGCCCATGTAGCCGGTGGGGACGGCGTCGGAGAGGAACAGGGCCTGCTCGTCCCGCACGCCCTCGGGGACCTTGAAGCAGTCGGTGTCCGCGTGGGGCACGCGGACGTACTGCGCATGCGCGCCCGCGTAGCCGCCGAAGGCGTGCGTGTAGCCGTAGATGCCGGCCGTCTGGTAGCCGAACAGCGGCTCCTGCAGCTCGCCCTTGGGGTTGGTGTTGTCGCAGAGGGAGTAGAGGTCGTGCTGGCAGTACCAGCAGCTGCCGCAGCAGATGAAGGAGGGGACGACGACGCGGTCGCCCACCTGGACGTTCTTCACCTCCGGGCCCGTCTCCACGACCTCGCCCATGAACTCGTGGCCGATGACGTCGCCCTTGCGCATCGTCGGGATGTAGCCGTCGATGAAGTGCAGGTCGGAGCCGCAGGTGGTGGACATCGTCACCTGGAGCACGACGTCGTGCGGGTTGACGATGCGTGGGTCGCCCACCGTCTCCACGCCCAGGTCGTTGATGCCATTCCAGCAGAGTGCGCGCATGGGCAGGTCCCTCAGTAGGAGTAGCCGCCCTCGCGAGCGGCGGGGTTGGGCCGGGTGGTGGGAATCTCGCCTGTCTCGACGAGGCTCTTGAATCGCTTGAGGGCCTTGAGCGCGAGCGCGGCCGGCACGGCGCCCAGCAGCTTCACCGCCTTCTCGCCCACCACGCCGCCCGGCGGGTCGAAGACGAAGCGCAGCGTCACCGCCGTCCCCCAGTCTCCCGGAGCGCGGCGGAAGCGCACCCAGCCCTCGTTGGGCAGCGCCGTGGCGCCCACGGACTGCCAGCGCAGCAGCTCCCCGGGGTGCTCCTCCACCAGCTCCGCGTTCCACTCGAGGCTCTTGCCGAACACGCCCGGCACCTTCCAGTGCTGCAGGCCCTCGCGGGGAGTGGTGACCTCGGCGAAGTGCCCCATCACCTGGTTCAGCGTCTCCGCGTCGCGCCAGCGGCGGTACAGCGCCTCCGGGGTGCCGTTGATGGTGATGGAGCGCTGGAGCACCGTCATCTCGACCTGCGCGCCCCGGCCGCGTTGCCGGCGGAGAGTGCGGACGGCGACGCCGTGCTTGTGGACGTGGGGCTCTGGCTCGGTCCGGGTGCCGCGGAAGAGCAGGCCGCCCCCCGCGAGCGCCAGGGCCGCGCCTCCCAGCCTGCCGCGGCGCAGGCCCAGCGTGAGGAGCGCGCCGCCCGCGAGCGCGGAGGCGAGCTGCGAGAGCCGCTCGTCCGAGGCGAAGCGCCCATGTCCGCGGCTGCCCAGGAGGCCTCCTCGCGGAAGCTGGGCGGGGATTCGGGCAATCGTGTCGCGCATGGCGGTGGCTCCTCCAGGGCGGGCAGGAGTCGAGCCCGCCACCGGAAACGTTGGGGGAGCCACCCGGGATGACAACCCCGCGGGTGCGGGCCTCGCGGGGCGGGGGGCCCCAGGCCGCCAGCAGGCCCCGGGCCCTTCAAAGGCCACGGCCCGACCGGGTGCCATCGCCGGAGCCCCCCTCCGCGCGCTGCACTCGACCGGGCCATGGGACCGGGACCTCCGCGCTCGCGTCTGGCGGAGGCGCCCGGCTCAGTTCAGCGAAGGAACGTCAGTCCTGCGGGAAGGCCGTCCAGCCGGCCAGCCAGTTCTCGGCGCCCACCGCGCCGACGAAGCGCGCGGAGGTGTCGAAGCCGGCCGGCGGCGTGGCGGCGGCGTCCGGGTTCAGCGCGGGCGAGCCGGCCGCCGGCATGAAGTTCGGCGCCGTCAGGTTGCCCGCGCCGGTGAGCTGCGGGTCCACCACGCGGTTGTTCAGGCTGGAGGCGAGCACCTCCACCGACTCGTCGAAGTTGGTCGAGTCCGGGTTGGTGACGTTGCCGTTGGCGTCCACGGTCGGGTTCGGCGCCGCGGGGATGGAGGTGGTGTCGCCGCGGTTGTTCCAGAAGATGGTGTTGCGCAGGTACAGCTCCGGGGTGGCCGCGTTCCACAGGGCCGCGGAGGCCGTGCCGCTCACGTCCACCGCCAGGTCGGCGAAGTTCGCGACGATGACGTTGTTCAGCTTCCCGCCCGCGCCGGTGTTGAACACCATGCCCGCCTGCGCGGGGCTGGTGCCCGGTGCACGGCCGGAGCCGAAGAAGGTCGCGTTCCAGATTTCCGGCACGGACCGCGGCGTGGCCGCGTTCTGGTTCTTGTTGCCGGAGGCCTCGATGCCGAAGTTGCCCACCGTCGCGTTCTGCTGCGCGATGAAGAACTGGATCTTCCCGTTGTAGCCCAGGTCGTAGTCCAGTGAGTCGTCGTCCGTCTGGGTGACGACCGCGTGCTTCAGCCCGGCCGAGCCGCCGAAGAACTCCACGCCGTCATCCGCGCCCAGGTGGACCTGGATGTAGTCCAGGTCGGTGTCGGTGCCGCAGCCGGCCACGGTGAGGCCGTTGAGCTCGTTGTCCTCGGACAGCTCGAAGCCAGCGAACTCGATGCGCACGTAGTTCAGCTTGCCGCAGTCGTGGGCGTCGTCCGGGTTGTCGCCGCCGCCGTACTGGGTCAGCGGGTTGTTACCGGAGGCGAAGAAGCCCTCCACCGTGTTCTCACCGCCTTCCACGTTGATGCGCCCCTTGCCGAGCAGCACGACACCGCCCCAGTCACCGGGCGCGCGGTTGCCCTCGGGCTGCGAGCTGGTGAAGACGATGGGCGCCTGCGCGGTGCCCACGGCGTGAATCTTCGCGTTGCGGGTGATGATGAGCGCGCTGCCCTGGTCGCCCAGGATGCGGGTGCCCGGCTCGATGGTGAGCGTGCCGCTCTCCACGAAGATGTAGTTCTTCAGGGTGTAGGTGACGCCCGCCTTCCAGGTGGTGTCCTGGGTGATGTTGGCGGACACGTCCACCTCGGTCTCGGACGGGTTCGGGGTCGGGTCCACCGGCGTGTTGTCGTTGTCGTCGTCTCCACAAGCGGCGGTCAGGGAAAGGGCGGAGATCGTCAGGAGGGAGGCAAAGAGGCGCTTCATGGGTGTGCTTCCTTCTGCGGGTTAGAGGGACCAGCCCAGCGACGCGCTGAACGCGATGCCGGGTTTGTACGTCTGCACGTCCACCGACTCCTGACGGAGGGTGACGGACGAGTTGAGGAGGTTGGCGGCAGTGAGCTTCAGTTGTGCCGAGCCGAGCTGCTGGGTCAGCGAGATGTCCACGCGGTGGAAGGGCTGCTCGTAGACGTCCGGCAACCGCTGGACGCCCACTTCACTGATGCGGCGGCCGTACACGTTGTAGAGGAGGGTGAGCTCGGTCCCGCTCTCGGGACGCGAGTAGCCGAGGTTGAGGTTGATGACGTACGGAGACTGTCCCTGGAGGGGACGGTTCTTGTTCGTCTGCGCGCCCACCGCGCTACCCAGGTCCACGTTGGACTGGATGAGCGTGAGGTTCGCGCCCACGCGCAGGGACTTCAGCGCCTCGGTGAGCCGGGCGAGCGAGGCGCGGGCTTCCAGCTCCACACCGTAGGTGTCGGCGCCTGCCGCGTTCTCGAAGCCGAGGTCACCGGACTCGGGGTTCTTGATGACGCGCTCGATGGGGTCCTGGAAGCGCTTGTAGAAGACGCTGGCGGCCAGCACCTCGTTCTCGCCCGTGAACCACTCCACGCGGGCGTCGATGTTGTGGATGCGCGTCTGGAGCAGGTCCGGGTTGCCGGACACGTTCCGGCGGCGAACGAAGTCGAAGTAGATGAAGGGCGCCAGCTCGCGGAAGGTGGGCCGCGCCAGCGTGTAGCTGTAGCCGGCGCGCAGGTTCACCGTGGGCGTCAGCGCGTAGATGGCGTTGAGGGCCGGCAGCAGGTTCGTGTACGAGGAGGTGGTCTTCTCGCCGGACGCGCCGGTGAACGGGTCCTTCAGCGTGAGCTGCTGGGTGGAGGACTCCACGCGCACGCCGCCCACCAGTCGGAGGGATTCCAGCACCTGCGCGTCCGCAGACGCGTAGCCGGAGAAGATGCCCAGGTACGCGTCATACGCGTCGTCTGGACGGGTGTTCTCACGCACGCGGATGCCCGTGCCCAGGTTCTCCGGGGCGAAGAGCTGCTCCGGCGGCAGGGTGCGGTCCACCGGCGTCGTGCCCAGCATGTAGCGGAAGCGGCGGGCGCCGAAGTCGCGGAAGGATACCTGCGTGAGACCGCCCACCTTCAGCCGGACGGCGGAGAGGGGAACGGTGACGTTGAGGCTGCCACCCGTGGACGTCTCGCCCAGCTCGGCGAAGAAGCGCTCGCCGCTGTTGGGCTGGTTGGGGAAGGTGGGCGTGCCCGATGGCGTGGAGAGGTTGTCGCTGTAGAGCGTGTCGCGGGTATCGGGCTCGTCGCGGTCCACGCGGGACAGGTTGGCCTGCCAGTCGAGTTCTGCGTCTCCCAGCAGGCCCAGGCGGTGGAAGCCCCGGAGCTGGTTGAAGAAGAGCTGCCGGCTGACGAACTGGAGGCGCGTGCTCTCGTAGCTCTCGCCGCGGACGATGTTGCTGCCGCGCGCGGTGAAGGTGCGGGTGTCGGTGCCGCGGGTATAGAGGCCGAACCAGGTCAGCTCGTTGTTCCGGTCGAGCTGGAAGCCCACGCTGCCCAGGCCGCTGAGGCTGGCCGTCTCGAAGCCCTGAACGCTGCGGGCCGCGTCGCGGGCGTTGAGCTCGTCATTCTCGTCGCGGTCGGCCCGGGCGAAGGTGCCCTCCTGCACGCCGTCGCGGTGGCCGTAGTTGGCGCTGGCCAGGTAGCCCAGGCGGCTGTTGCCGAAGCGCAGGGTGTCACCCACGGACACGCCCAGGCCCATGTTGGGCAGCGCCGTGGTGCGGCGCGCTTCCCAGATGTTGGGGAAGCTGCGGTATTGCTGCGCCAGCACCTCGCTGGACTCACCGGAGCTGCCCAGCCCGGCGTTGCGCGGGATGGCGTTGGGGAGCTGTCGGCTGCTGCTGGGGAAGCCCAGGTTCTCCATGAAGCCGCCCTGGGCCTGGGTGTTGCGCTCGCGGAACGTCGTCACGGAGTCGCCGCCCAGGCTGATGCGCGGCTTGAGCTCGAACTCGCTCGGGTAGGAGTTGGTCTCGATGAGCAGCGTGCCGCCGCCGAAGGTGCCGGGCAGGTCGGGCGTGTAGCTCTTCACCACGTTGAGGTTGGCCAGGAGGCTGGTGGGGAAGATGTCCAGCGGGACGCTGGGCTCGTCCGGCTCGGGGCTGGGCAGCAGCGCGCCGTTGAGCAACGTGGTGCTGTAGCGGCCACCCAGGCCGCGCAGCAGCACGTAGCGGCCGTCCACCACCGTGGCGCTCACCACGCGCTTCACGGCGTCGGAGGCGCTGGAGTCTGGCGTGCGCGCGATTTCCTGCGCGCTGATGGCGTCCGACACGGCGGCGGCCTTCTTGCGCTCCTGGAGCAGCGCGCCTTCGGCCCGACGGTCCGCGCGGGCCTCGACGACGACCTCCTGCACCGCGCCTTCGTCCGCGCTGAGCGCGACGTCCAGCTTCGTGGCCTTGCCCTTGGTCACCACGACGCCGGTGATGCGGCGGCCCTGGTACACGTCGTAGAAGACGCGCAGGTCGTACTTCCCGGGCGGCAGGGCCACCCGGTAGAAGCCGTCCAGGTCGGTGAGGACCTGCTTCTGGGCGCCCGTCACGACCTTCACCGTGGCCTCGATGAGGCCCTCGCCGTTGGTCGCGTCCGTCACGCGGCCGTGGATGCCGGTGAAGCCTGGCGGCGGGACGGCGGACTCCGCGAGCATCTCGTCGTCGCCCATGGCCTCGGCGCCCATGGCGCCGTCGGCGGGCGCGGCCGGCTGCTGCGCGGTGGGGGCGGTCTCGGTGCCAGGCTGCGCGGCCGTCGGCGCCGTCTCGGTGCCGGGCTGCTGCGCGGTCGGCGCAGTCTGGGTGCCGGGCTGCGCTGCAGTAGGCGCGGTCTGGGGCCCCGGCTGCTGCGCGGTCGGAGCTGGAGTGGCGCCGGGCTGCTGCGCGGTCGGTGCGGCCTGAGTGCCAGGCTGCGCTGCAGTAGGCGCGGCAGCGGGCTGCTGCGCAGTGGGAGCGGGCGTAGTGCCCGGCTGCTGTGCAGTGGGCGCGGGCGCGGCAGCGGGCTGTTGTGCAGTGGGCGTGGTCTGGGTCCCCGGCTGCTGCGCGGTCGGCGCGGGCGTGACCCCGGGCTGCTGCGCGGCGGCACCCGTGCCCGCGGGATCAGCCGCGGTGGCGCCCGGCTGCTGCGCGGCGGGAGCCTTCTGCGCCGAGTCGGAATCCTTCGTGGCCGACGGCTGGGTTTCCTCGGGTTCGGGAAGCGGTTGCGTGACGGGGTCGACCGCGGGAGCGGGCGCCGCGCCCGGGACACCGGGCGCCTGGGCGAACACGGGCGTAGCTGTGACGACAAGCGCGGCCAGGAAGGCGCGCAAGGTGGCAGTGCGAGACAACACGACACTCCTTACCGAGGTGCGCGTAGAGAACGCGACACGCATGGCAGCTGGATGAAGGGGCTGTGACGATTCAGGCGGCGGACCGAAAACTCCGCGTCACGGTCCGCCGCGGGGCTGCATCAATCCGCGAGCTTGTCCGGCAGCACGCCCACCGTGATGTCCCCGCCTCGCGCGAGGTCCAGCACGTCCATGGCGGCGCCGTACGGCACGTCATCACTGGCGTCGAAGAACACAATCTTGTCCGGGCGCGCGTTGAGCATGCGCTGGAGCCGGGCCACGACCTGGTCGCGGGGCACTTCTTCCCGGTTGATGCGCAGCACGCCGGACTTGTCCACCGTGAGGACCACCGGTGGCAGTGCATCGGGAGGAGGGGGAGGGGCCTCCTGGTCATCGCCCTTGGCGGGCACCGTCATCCACATCTGCTTCGTCATCAGCGGCGTGACGACCATGAAGATGATGAGGAGGACGAGCACCACGTCCACCAGGGGCGTCACGTTCATCGCCGGGCGGATGCCGCCTTTGCCGCCGCCTCCGAGGTCGAATGCCATGGCGTGCGCTCCTAGTTCTTCTTCTTGTCGACGACCTGCAGGTTGATGCCGGGGAAGCCCAGCTCCTGCATGGCCTTGAAGAGGCCGCGCACCTCGGAGTAGCGCACCCCGCGGTCGGCCTTGAGCACCACGGGCGAGTCCGGGTCCTTCGCGCGCACGGCCTTCAGCTCGGCCATGAGCGCGTCGCGCTTGAGCTCCTTGCGGTCCAGGTAGAAGGCCCCCGTCGCGGAGAGGCTCACCGTGGTGGGCGTCAGTTCCTTGTTCTCCTTGTCCGGGTTCGTCGCGGTGGGCAGGTCCACCGAGGCGCCGGACTCAATCTGGGGCGTGACGACCATGAAGATGATGAGGAGGACGAGCACGACGTCCACGAGGGGCGTCACGTTCATCTCCGGCGTCAGGCTCCTACGCGCTGTGGACATCGCGGGACTCCTTGCGAGCAGCGAGCTCCGGCCCCGTGGCCACCGCGGCGCCGTTGGCGGCGACGGGCTTCTGCGGGTTCAGGTCCTCCAGGTAGTCCATGAACTCGCTGCGCGCGGCGTCCAGCGAGAGCTGGAGCGCGTCGGCGCGCGTGGAGAGGAAGTTGAACATCAGCACCGCGGGGATGGCGACGAGCAGACCCAGCGCGGTGACGACGAGCGCCTCGGCGATACCGGCGGACACCGCGCCCAGGCCGCCGGAGCCCTCCTTGGCGATGCCGGAGAAGGCCTCGATGATGCCGACGACCGTACCGAGCAGACCGACGAAGGGGGCCACCGAGCCGACGGTGGCGAGCACGGACATGCCGCGGCGGACGTCCGCGCTGACGCGCTCGTTGATGCGGACCAGCTCGCGGCGGGTGAGCTCCACCGGGCCCAGCTTGCCGGCCGGGGCGCGGGACTTCGCGAGGAAGTGCTTCATGCCGCCGCCCAGCAGCATGGCCAGGTGGCTGCCCTTGGTGGCCTCCGCCTCCTTCACCAGCTCCTCATGCTGGTGCTGGGTGAGGAGCGGGCCGGCGCGGGACGCGAAGCGCTTGGAGATGGAACGCGAGCGGAAGAAGACGAAGAGGCGTTCGAAGAACACCGCGAGGGACGCGACGGCGAAGAGGATGAGCGTCCACGCGATACCCAGCGCGAACACACCCATGTGGTTGTAGATGTCCCTGAGATTGAAATTCATGACGGGTTGCTCCTGGGGGGCAGGTGCGGGTGAGGCGGTGACGGCCTACGACTTGAGACGGAAGGGAACCTTGAAGATGCGGAACACGGCGGTGGGCTGACCGGCGACGATGGCGGGCTTGAAGCGCCACGTCTTCGCGGCGGCCATGGCCGCGCTGGCGAAGGGCTCGTCGCCGCGCATCACCCGGAGCTGGGTGACGCGGCCATCCACGCCCACCACGCCCTTGAGGATGACCATGCCCTCCAGGCCCTTGGAGCGGGCCTCGGCGGGGTATTCGGGCGTGAGGTTGGAGGCCAGGGGTTCCGGCGGCGTGCCGGACTCGGGCAGGTTGATGGGCGCGGCGCGTCCGCCGCCACCCGCGAGCGTGTCACCGCCCGGGACACCGCCCACCACGCCGCCGGGCACGAGCGTGCCAGTGCCACCCACGGCGATGGGCGCGGCGGCCACCGTCTCCGTGGCGGACTCGGGCGGCTTCTCCAGCGGCACTTCCTTGGGGACGACGATGGGAGCGGGCGCCACGACGGGCGCGGCGGGAGGCGGTGGCGGTGCTTTCGCGACGGCCGGGGGCGCGGGCTTGGGCGCCAGCTTCGGCTTGGGAGGCGGTGGGGGCGGAGGCGGCGGCTTCGCCTCGACGACGGGAGGCGGCGGAGGCGGGGGCGGAGGACGGAACACCACGTCCATGCCCTTCTTCTCCTTGATGACTTCCGTCACCTTGCCAGCAGCGGTGACGGCGGCGATGCCCATCAGCGCGAACACGGCGACGGAGGCCGTGGTGGAGAGCGCGAACCGCCGCGCCGAGTGGACGTCCGGGCCACTGTCGAAGGTCTCGAACATGACTGGACGCGCATATAGCGACGCCATGTGTCGGACCTGTCCGGGCCCCGTGACACTTTGCCTTCATCAAAATCACGGACGGGTCACGGCGCGAGCCCGCCTGTAAAGCAACGTGGCAGGCGTGCCACGGCATTGTCTTCCACCATGGCGCGAGGCGCGCCCACGCGCCGCATCTGTGCCAGCAGGACGACCAGTAAAGCGGTGTAGACGATGGCGAAGGGGCGCCACAGGAGCACGTGGCGGCTGGCCTCCAGGCCCAGCACCGAGTCGGAAACCAGGATGCCGGTGAGGGCGATGAGGCCCACCAGCGCCAGGTTGGGGCGGTGCCGGCTCTCCACCGCGGCGCGGATCAGCGGCCAGGCCAGCACGAAGTTCGCGCGCCACGCCAGCGGTGACAGCAGCGTGACGCCCAGGCAACACACGGCGACGAAGTCGGCCGGACCGGGGCGCGCCCACGCCACCGCGGCGACGAAGAGGGCCAGGGCCACGGCCTGCGCCAGCGATATCGCACCCGGTGCCACCACCGCGCCGGGTGGGTACACCAGCGACAGCAGCAAGGTGGGCAGTCCCTGGGGGTTGGACTGCAACGCCCAGGGCGGGGTGGTGCGCGCGAGCGTGTCACTCCAGAGCTGGAACTGGATGAGCGTTCCGTCCACGCCATAGCGGACGAGCGTGGGAAGGGTGAGGGCGATGCCCACCACGGCGGTGGCGCCGATGACGCGCCAGTGACGGCGCCAGAGGAAGAAGAGGCCGACGAGGGCCGCCGGGGGCTTGAGCAGGAAGGCGACGGCGAAGGCGGCCCCGGGACGCCACACCTGCCCGCGCTCGGCGCCGAGCGTGGACACGAGGATGAGCAGGAGGATGACGGCGTCCACCTGTCCGTAGAACAGCTCGAAGGTGAAGGCCGGCAGCAACGCGAGCGTCGTCACCACCGGGGCCCAGCGCCAGGGCGTGGCCTCGCCCGGTCCGGGGGCGGCGCGCATGGTGAGCCGCGCCGCCACGGCGAGCGCGGCGATGGAGCCCAGGTTCCAAAGCGCGACGGCCGCGCGGGCGGGCAGCAGGGTGAAGGGGAGGAAGAGCGGCGCGGTGATGGGCGCGTACTTGAACGGCATGGTGCCGTCGGACAGGCGGTAGATGTCCGTGCCCTCGAGGAAACGCTCCGCGGCCATGAGATAGACGCGGAAGTCCACGCCCCGGCGCGGGTGCTGGCCCACGGCGACAGCGGCAATGGCCAGCCCGAGCAGCACCAGCCACCAGGCCCAGCGGTCCCAGCTTCCATCGGCGGGGGCGCCGCGCTCCGAAGCGGCCGGTGGTGGGGAGGCAGGGCGTGAGGGGCCCGGGTCGGCAGCGGTCATCGGACAGTGGGGGCGGGGGGAGCGGCACCATTCCACGCCCACCGTCACGGGCACAACGGAGCGTGCTTGTAAGTGCTACAATCCGTACGCTTCCAGCAGCTTCAGCCACACCTCGCTCACGGTGGGGAACGAGGGGACCGCGTGCCAGAGCGTGTCGAGCGGGACCTCCCCCGCGACGGCGATGGTGGCCGCATGGAGCATCTCTCCCACCTCGGGCCCGGTGAAGGTGGCGCCGACGAGCACCCGGCGCCGCTCGTCCACCACCAGCTTCACGGTGCCGGTGAGCCCCTTGCCCAGCAGCGAGGTGCCGGCCACGTCCTGGAGCTGCGTCTCCACCGTGCGCACGGGGATGCCCGCCTCGCGGGCCTTGGCCTCGGTGAGGCCCACGCTGGCCACCTGGGGATGGGTGAAGACGACCTGGGGCGTGGCCTTCGCATCCGCCCAGGCCCTCGCCTGCTTGCCCGCGATGACGTCACCCACCTGGCGGGCCTGGTACTTGCCCATGTGGGTGAGGAGGTTGCGGCCATTGATGTCGCCGCACGCGTACAGCCAGCCGCCTTCCACGCCCTTGGCACGGAGCTGGTCATCCACCTCCACGGGCTTGCCGCCCTGAAGCCCCACCGTCTCCAGGCCCAGCCCGTCCGTGCGGGGGACGCGGCCCAGGGCCACCAGGATTTCGTCCGCGCGGACCTCCTCGCCGGTCGACAGCGTCACCGTCACCTCACCCTTGCCGCCGGGCCGGCTCACCCGCGAGGTCTCCATGCCCAGCAGCACGCGCACGCCGGCGTCGCGCAGCGCCTGGGCCACCTGCTCACCGGCGAAGGGCTCGGTGCGGGACAGCAGTCGCTTTCCACGCTGCACCAGCGTCACCTCGGCGCCCAGCGTGCGCCAGGCCTGCGCCAGCTCCACGGCCACCGCGCCGCCGCCCAGCACCACCAGCCGCCGGGGCACCTCCCTGGCCGCGGTGCCCTGGCGGTTGTCCCAGGGCTTCGCGTCCCGCAGCCCGGGGATGTCGGGGATGCGTGGCCGGCTGCCCGTGGCCAGCACCACGGCCTTGCGGGCCTCCAGCTCGCGCACGGCGCCGTCCTTGCCTTCGACGCGCACCTTGCGCGGGCCGGTGAGCTTGCCGGTGCCGCGGAGCACCTTCAGCTTCGCGCCCTCGGCCCACTTCACCTGGGAGTCGTCCTGGTAGTTGCTGACCATGGCGTCGCGCTGGGCCAGCACCGCGCGCGCGTCGATGGGGCCCTTGAGCAGCTCGCGCACGCCAGCGGTGTGCTCGGCAAGCCAGCGCGTGTCGCCGGGGCGCAGCAGGGCCTTGCTGGGGATGCAGGCCCAGTACGAGCACTCGCCGCCGAGCAGCTCGTGCTCCACCAGCGCCACCGACAAGCCGGCCTCCGCGGCACGCGCACCGGCGACCTCCCCCGCGGGCCCCGCCCCAATCACCACCACGTCGAAAGCTTCCGCCATGTGCATTCACCTCGTGCCCGTTCCGTAGCGCGAAGGCGGGCCTCGCCCATGCCTCGTCGGGGCGCACGTTCGCTGCTGGAAAGTGAGGTTGGTCACCCGCTGACACCCGTCACAGGGCGAGAGGCCGGGAGGCGGCTGGCTGTCAGGGTTGCTCGCGTCCGGGCGTCGGGGGCGGGCGCTTGACGCGGGGAGAAGGGCGGTCGCATCTTCCCCGCGGAGCATCGGGGTCCGCGCCGGAGTCTCGCGCGCGGCGGGAGGTGTGCCATGGGACGTGTCTCGAACGGAGTCTCGGGTCGCTTCGCGCCGGACGTGCTGGACCGGGTGGACCGCCTCCCTCGCTGAGCCCATTGCGCTGAGCGGGACGGAACGCGTTCCCCTCCCTTCGTGCACCGGACGCGCGCGGAGCCTCTTCCGCCGTGCAACAGGCCGGCGTGTGCCTCGTGTGTCGCTCACGGCAGGGAAGCCGGGAGCCCGCGTGGGCCGCGCACGGCCTTCAGGGAACCGTTCGTCCACGCATGTCTTCTTCCAGCAATCGCCGTCACCCGGCACCGCGCCATCTGCGCGTGCAGTCCCATCTGTTCCAGGAAGTCTCCCGTACCTTCCGCGATGAGCTGTCCGACCCGAGACTCGAAGGCGTCGCGCTGACGTCCTTCGAGCTGTCGCCGGACGGGCGGCTCGTTCGCATGGGCTACACCGTCACGCCGGAAGCCGCGGCGTCCGGCCTTCGTCCCGTGCAGGAGGCGCTGGACCGCGCCTGCGGCTACCTGCGCTCGCAGCTCGCGGAGCACCTCGACCTCAAGCGGGTGCCGCGGCTCCGCTTCATCTTCATCGGCGTCTCGGAGCAGGCCCCCGAGGCGGAGGAGGGCGAGTCATGACGCCCCGTGTCCTTCCGCCCGCGCCGGGGGGCAGGCCCATCCTCGTCTGGGCCCGCACGCTGCCTCCCGGCGCGGAGAAGCAGCTCCGTCACCTCGCCGCCCAGCCCTATGTGGTGGAGCACGTGGCCGCCATGCCGGACTTTCACGTCGCTTCCGGCGTCGCCGTGGGCACCGTGTTTGCCACCGAGCACCACGTCGTTCCCGGCGCGCTGGGGGGCGACCTGGGCTGCGGCGTGAGCGCCTGGCGCTTTCCGCTCGCCCCGCGGCTCCCCGGCCGCGACAAGCTGGCGCAGGTGCTGTCGCGGCTGGCCGACGTGGTGCCCGTGGGAGACGCCGTCCACCGGGGCAGGGGGCTGACGCTGCCCGCGGCGCTGGCGTCGCCGCCCCTGTCCACCCGGAAGCTGGTGCATGCGTGGGAGCGGCTGGCGCCCAGGCACCTGGGGACGCTCGGCGGCGGCAATCACTTCCTCGAGCTGGACCGGGACGCGGAGGGCCACCTCTGGCTGCTGCTGCACACCGGCTCGCGAGGCGTCGGCGCGGCCATCGCGGACCACCATGGGCGCGTGGCCCGGGCGCTGGGGGAAGGCAGCCTGCCGGCCCTGAGCACGCACACCGAGGAGGGCGCGGCCTGCCTCGAGGACACGCAGTGGGCCTGCCGCTTCGCCCGAGCGAACCGGGACGCCATCGCCGCGCGTGCGCTGGATGTCCTGGAGGACGCCCTGGGGGTGGCCGCCGAGGCCGCGCCCGCCGTGGATGTGCACCACAACCACGTCGCCCCGGAGGTGCACGGGGGACGCGCGTTGCTGGTGCACCGCAAGGGCGCGGTGGGGCTCCTGGCGGGCCAGCGCGGGCTCATCCCCGGCTCCATGGGCACGGCGTCCTACGTCGTGGAGGGCCGGGGCGAGCCGCGGGCCTTCGGCTCCTGCTCGCATGGGGCGGGGCGCGTCCTCTCTCGCTCGGAGGCGCGGGCCCGCATCCGTCCGGCGGCGCTGGAGCACGCGCTGCGACGCGTGGTGTATGACCGAGGGCGCATCGCCGCGCTGGTGGAGGAGGCCCCCGCCGCCTACCGCGACATCACCGAGGTGCTGGAGGACGAGGAGGACCTCGTCCGGCCCCTCGTGCGCCTCACGCCGCTCGCCGTCCTGAAGGGCTGAACGCAAGGCCCGGGCCCCTCGCGACAGCGAGGGGCTTTACTCCGGGTGTCAAGAAGGAGCGACAACGCGCCCGGCTCCCGCCCCGTCCGGCCCCCCGCGAGGGGTCCAGTGGCTGACACGTGCACGGAACCGCGTCAGGGGAGTTCCCCGCACCCGTCGGGATGCCGTACACTCGGACGCCAGAAGTACACGAGAGAACCTGCTGGGGCGTCGTCTAATGGCAGGACATCAGACTTTGACTCTGAGTATCAAGGTTCGAATCCTTGCGCCCCAGCCACTCCGCTCCGGGGGGACGCGGTAGCCAAGCGTCTGTCCGTGCACGAAGGACGGTGGGCCGATGCCGCAGAAGACACTCCTTCTGGTCTCCGTGGGTAATCCGCCGGCCTCTCTCCTGAGGGACTTGCAGGACCCGCTGGCGGCGCAAATGGGTGTCTCCGCCGTGGTGTCGAAGACGGTGCTCCAGACACCGGCCTATGCCTTCAACAAGGACCGCGGCCAATACCACTGCAACGCCATCATGCGGCGGCTCACGCCCATGCTGGAGCCCGGGCAGTTCGCGGTCATGGGCATCACCGACGTGGACCTCTTCGTTCCGGACTCTCCCTTTGTCTTCGGTGAGGCGGACCGCGAGTCGAAGACGGCGGTGATGAGCCTCCATCGCCTGGCCCAGGGCGTCGCCAGCGACACGCTCCGGCGCCGCGCGCAGGTGGAGGTGGTGCACCAGGCGGGACACCTGCTTGGGTTGTCCTACTGCGAGGACCCGCGGTGCGTGATGTTCTTCGCCCAGACGCCGCAGGACTGCGACCGCAAGCAGCTGTCGCTCTGCAACCTCTGCCGCAACGAGCTCCAGAAGCTCAACCGCTGACCTCCGCCGCGCGTTGAATCACCCGTGGCGCGTTGACGTCGGACCCGGTGCGCTCTGTAGTACGGGGCTCTCTTTCGGCCGGGATGCGGAGTGACGACGATGACGGGCAAGCGGAGGTTTCTCGGGGCAGTCTTGGCGGTGGGGATGCTGGGGGGCTGCGAGCCCCTGGACGACGGTGGCGGCGGCACCATCGGGGACGTGCTGTTCACCCGGGGCTTCGCCTTCGTGCGTGAGAACGACCGCAACGTCTTCGTGGTGGACGACAACGGCGACGCCAACAGCCCCCAGCGGCTCACCAGCGTGGGCGGCGCGTACTGGCCCTCCGTGTCGCGAGACGGCCGCAGCGTGGTGTTCGTCCAGCGCAGCGGGGGCACCACCTCGCTTCTGACGGTGCCCACCTCGGGTGGGACACCGTCCACGTTGTTCCGGGCGAATGACGCGGCGTGCGCGCGCGGCTGCTCCGACTTCCGCACGCCCACCTTCAGCCCGGACGGGCGCAGCGTCGTCTTCGTCTTCTCGCCGGGCAACAGCTCCCAGACGGCGCTGGCGCGCATCAACACGGACGGCAGCGGCTTCCAGGAGCTCACGCCCAACAACGTCATCGCCTATGGGGCGCCGTCCTTCGTGCCCAATGGCAGCGCGGTGGTGGCGGGCGCGGGCAGCTTCTCGAACCAGCTCGGCCAGATTGCGTACGTGCCGCTCAACGGCGGCACCATCATCTACAGCTCCCTGAGCGCGGGCGTGCAGTTCGTGGAGAACCGCGTCGCGGTGTCCCCGAGCGGCTCCCAGGTGGCGCTGGACGGGCGCCTGACGTCCGGTGGCACGCGCATCTTCGTGGCGCCACTCTCGGGCGCCAACGTGGGGGCGCTCCAGCGCGTCACCAACAGCGGGGAGGGCTCCGAGGAGTCCTGGCCGAGCTGGACGGGCTCCAGCCAGCTGGGCTTCCTCATCAGCGCGGGCGGCAGCGACCCGGGCATCTACCGGGCGACCGTGGGCGCGGGCTCCACGGGCTCGGTGTCGCTCGCGGTGCCCAGCGCGGCCGAGCCGTCGTACGGGCCCATCTGACCTGTCGCGCGCCGGGCGGCATGCAAGCGTCCGGGGGCGACTGGCGTATCGGTCCGCGAGGCGCGATGCTGCCTCGCGGAGGTCGGTGATGTCCCTCTTCGATGCCGTGCTGGCGGGCGACCGCGCCGCCGTGGAGTCCCACCTGTCCGCCGGAGCGGACCCGAACCCCTTCGACGAGGAGGGGCGCACGCCGCTGATGGCCGCGGCGCGCGCGGGGCGGGCGGACCTGGTGCAGCTCCTCCTGGAGGCGGGCGCGGACCCCGAGCTGACGGACCGCGTCGGCGAGTCCGCGCTCATCATGGCCGCCGCGCATGGCCACGCCGAGGTCTGCCAGTGGTTGATGCCTCACGCGCGTGACGACGACCAGGACCTGGCCCGCACGCTGCTGTCGGGCCTGGGCATCACCGACCTGCGCCTGGACAAGGCGCCTCCGCCGGACAACGGCTTCCGCCGCAAGCTCGCCTCGGCCGGGGCCTATGTCTCCGGCAAGCTGGGCGACGACGGCGCCACGAAGCGCCTGGAGCGCCTCCTGCGCGCGGAGAAGCAGCGCAAGCCCTGAAACGGCGAAGGCCCGGGGCTTCACGGTGGAAGCCTCCGGGCCCTCGTTGTCGTCGGCGGGCCACCCGAAGGGGCCCGCCGTCTCACCCCGGCTGGGGCGCTACTCCGGCTTGGCGCTCACCGTCGCGCCCGGTGCCACGGTGCCCACCGCGCCGCTCTTGGACTCCAGCGCGTCGGCCACCAGCTCGGTGATGTCCTTGATCTTGATGTTCTCCTCGCGGCCGGTGTCGTTGACCGCGTCGGAGAGCATCGTCGAGCAGAACGGGCACGCCACCGCGACGATGCCGGTGCCGCCCTTGTCCTTGTAGTCGCCCACCTGGCCCGGCTTCTTCTTGTCCGCGGCGTTGGGGTAGGGCGTGGACGGGTCCTCGGCGTGCTTCAGCGTCAGCGCGGCCTCGTTCAGGCGGTTGTGGTTGATGCGCGTGCCGATGTGCTCTTCCATCCACATGCGGCCGCCGCCGGCGCCGCAGCAGAAGCCCTCGCGCTTGCTGCGCTGCATCTCCACCACCTCGAGCCCGGGGATGCTGTTCAGCACCTCGCGCGGGGCGTCGTAGACGCCGTTGTGGCGGCCCAGGTAGCAGGGGTCGTGGTAGGTGAGCTTGCTGTTCATCACCGCGGAGAGCTTGATGCGCTTCTCCTTCAGCAGCTCGTTGATGAGCTGCGTGTGGTTGATGACGCGGTACTCGCCGCCGAACTCCGGGTACTCGTTCTTGATGGTGTTGAAGCAGTGCGGGCACTGGGTGATGACGGCCTTCACGCCCATCGAGTTCCACGTCTCGACGTTCGTCTTCGCCATCGTCTGGAACAGGTACTCGTTGCCCATGCGGCGCGCGGAGTCGCCGTTGCACATCTCCTGCTTCGACAGCGTGGCGAAGCTCACGCCCGCCTCGCGCAGAATCTTCACCAGCGCGCGGCTGACCTTCTTCTGCTTGTCGTCGTAGCTGCCCGCGCAGCCCACGAAGAACAGGTACTCGTACGGGCCGCCGTCGTCACCCCAGGTGGGGAGCGCCAGGTCCTCCGCCCACTCGTCGCGCCGGTCCTGGCCCAGGCCCCAGGGGTTGCCCTGGCGCTCGATGCCCTCGAACACGCGCTGGATTTCGGGCGGGAACTCCGCCTTCACCTGCACCTGGTAGCGGCGCATGTCGATGAGGCGCGGCACGTTCTCGATGAACACCGGGCAGGCCTGCTCGCACCAGCCGCAGCTCGTGCACGCCCACACCGTCTCCGCCTTCAGCGCGCTGCCAATGATTTCGGGCAGCGGCTCCTTCGTCTTGTTCGGGCCGTAGCCTTCCTCCACCCACTGCTCGTTCTCCCAGATCCAGTGCTTCAGGTCCTGGTTGACGCCCTTGTGGGTGAGCGGCTTGCCGGTGATGTACGTCGGGCAGTGCGTCTGGCAGCGGCCACACTCCGTACAGGAGTAGAGGTCCATGCCCTGCTTCCACGTCAGGTCCCTCACCGTGGCGGCGCCGAACTCCTCCTTCTCCAGGTCCGGCGTGGGCAGCTTGCCGGTGGAGTGCGTGCGCTGGAAGAAGACGGTCGGCAGGCCGGTGATGATGTGGAAGTGCTTGCCCAGCGGCAGGAAGTTCAGGAACGCCAGGATGATGCAGAGGTGAATCCAGAAGCCCGCCACGCCCAGCACGTGCGCGGCGCTGGCGCCCAGCGGCATCATCGCCATGCCCGTCAGGCTGGTGAACGGCTCCCACCACACCAGGGCGGCGGGCGACTGGGGCACCTGCGTGGCGCCCATCTGCACCTGCGCGGCGGCGGCGTGCTGGGCCACCATGTGGCTGCCGCCGAAGACGAACTCGGAGATCATCAGCCCGGCGATGAAGCCCAGGATGAGGTACGCCTCCCAGGACGGCGTCATCCGGTCCGGCTTCACCTTCCAGCGGACCCAGACGTAGTAGGCCACACCCAGCAGGGCCAGCGCGGCGACCACGTCCTTGGCCAGCAGGTAGACCTTGTAGAGGCCCAGCAGCGCGGATTGATCCGCCCAGAACGGGTGGCTCAGGTCCGTCAGCACCTCCAGCGCCGTGGACGAGAAGCCCATGGCGAAGAGCATGATGGTGCGCAGGGCCAGCACCATGAACGCCGCGTAGATGAGCACGTGGAACAGGCCCGGGGTGAACTCCTCCGGATCCACCAGGCGCTTCTGGCCAAGGCCGAAGCGCACGAGCTGCGCCACGCGGAAGGGGATGTTGTCGAGCCGGTTCTCCTTCTTCATCGCGAGCAGGACGCCCACGCGACCGGACATGGTCATGACGAAGATGGGAATGGCGAGGGCTAGCAACAGGCCGGTGATGATGGGACTCATGGGACTCTGAGGACCTCGAGGGCGCGGCGGATGGGCCCGGGCTGCCGCGTCGCGGCAATTCTTGCGTGCACTTCAACCCTAACAGGGGTGATTCGCGAATCAAGCACCCTGCTGCCCCACGTGTCCGTCATTGGAGAACCCGGCCCAGGTCCGCCGGGGAGTGAGCGGCCAGGGCACGGATTTACCAGGGCGCGCCCGCCGCCGGTAGCGCCTTGAAAATACCACTTTGTCAACCGCCGTGGGGTTCCCTTCCGGACCGGGGAGGATTACCTTGTGCGATTGCCGCGGGCACTGTCCGACGCCCGACGTTCCGTAACCTGCTGTAAATATGCGTCTTCATCCTTGGCGAGCAGGCAGGTAGGCGGATGGGGGACACGGCGCCTGGAACTTTGAGACCCCAAGGGCTTTACAACGCAAGGCGACATCCCCAACATGGTCGGTAAATCGGTCAACGTCTAATCGAGCGGGCCTCGCATGGGGCGGGCCCGGGTCGACCGAAGCGGGATGCCCACCTTCGCCAGGGGGCCTCCAGGGGAGCCGGACATGGTGCACGACGACACCACGTACATGGACGATGAAGGGTTGCCTTATGTGGATCCGCGACCGGACGGTGATTCGGAGGCTTCGAGTCCCGACGAGGATGCGCCCGGCCGCCGCTGGGGCTACGCCGAGGAGTCGTGGGGCGGCTGGAGTGCGGCCGAGTAGTGCGCGGCCCCCGCGGCCGGTGGATGCGCGGGGGCATCTGCGGTAGCCGGGACGGTGGCTGCCTGAGCGGTGGCTCCCCCTGCGGTGAGCCCCCGGGCCCTGGGCCCAGGGTGTGGCTCCCGGATGTGTGGCCTGCCTGCCCCCCTTGCCCCAAAGCACGACTCCCGACATTCTCAAACCCCGCAGCCTGCCCGTGGGCGTCCCCCGCTCCCGTGCGTTGTGGCCCATGAGACTTCCGGCATCGAGGGCCGTCCGTCCTCAGAGATTGATTCGCGGCACAATGCCTCGTGCGACCACGGGGGAGTACGTATGAAGCAGACGGCCTGGGCAGTGGAGCGTGACGCCGAGCACGGCCGTGAAGTGCTCCTCCTCGTCACCCTGGAGGCCGACGCCGACGCCCCCCGCGCGCCCGTGGCCATCAACCTGGCGCTGGACCGCAGCGCGTCCATGCGCGGCGTCCCGCTGCTCTCCGCGGTGCAGGCCGCCCAGGCCCTGGCCGAGCGCGCCAGCTCGCGCGACTACCTGGGCCTGCTCACCTTCGACGCCGAGCCCGAGCAGGTCCTCCCCATGCGGGCCATGGACGCCAACGCCCGGGCGCAGCTCCTCAAGGTGCTCGCGCGCCTGGAGTCCGGCGAGGGCACCGCCCTGCACGAGGCCGTCGATCGCGCCGCCGAGTCCGTGCGCCGCGTGCTCGTTCCCGGCGCCCGGCCCCAGGTCCTGATGCTCACCGACGGCGAGCCCTCCGTGGGGCCGTCGCAGCTCACCGAGTTCAAGTCGCTGGGCGCCCGCGTCGCCGAGTCCGGCGTCATGCTCCACGCGCTGGGCCTGGGCCGGCACTACCTGCCCGACGTCCTGGAGGCGCTCACCCACCCCTCGGGTACCGGCTTCGTGCACGTGGATGACCCCGAAGGGCTGCCCATGGCCGTGGGCCAGCTGGGCGCCGAGCTCTTCGGCGAGGTCGTCGCGGACGCGCGCGTGCACGTGCTGCCCACGGGCTTCGCAGACCTCCGGTGCCGGCACCGCTACCCGTCGCGCGTCGAGGGCGACGCCATGAGCGCGACGCTGGGCGCCATCTCCCAGGGCTTCCCGCGCCGCGTCCTCTTCGCGGGCCTGCTGGACCAGGCCGAGTGGAACGTGGGCGTGTCGCTGTCCTTCTCCGAGCGTGGCGACACCCGGCGCATCACCGTGCCGGTGACGCGTGTGCTGCCCGACAGCGACCCGGGCCGCTTCGTGCGCGCGGTGGCCGCCGAGCTGGACCTGGTCGCCGCCGAGTCCGCCGCATGGAAGGCCCTGGGCCGCCGCCACCAGGACGCCGCCGAGCGCGCGCTGGAGGCCGCCGACGTGGCTCTCTACAAGCTCGCGCGGCTCAGTTCACCGGAGGTGCCCGCGCAGCGCCACGTGGAGCGGCTGGCGGACCTTCGCCGGGTGATGGAGCGCCGCGCGAATCAGCTCCCCGCGCTGGTGATGCGCCGCGCGCACTCGGAGGTCTCCCGCATCACCATGAGCCGGGTGGGCCCCGCCGCTCCCGCGCCCGCGCTGGTGCCCTGGAAGACCGAGGACTGACGCCGCCCGGCTGCTCCTCCGTGTGGGTTCATGACGTCGTGTCTGTGACGCTGTAACCCTTCCGCCGTCGTCCGCTCGCTCCGGCAAGGGCCAGGGATGGCGCCGACGGGGAATGCTCGCCTGCCCGGATGGTTCACTGTGCTCGGGGCCACGCGTCTGTCGCTGGCGGGTCGGCCTCCTCTGGGTTAACGGGAGTCGCATGACGCATCGGCAGTCCAAGAGGCTCGGTAGGGTTGGTGGAATCGGACTGCTGCTGATGGCGGCGGTCGCGTGGGCGGACCTGCCCGCTTCCGCCGTGGCGTCAAGCGCACCGGACGAGGGGAACCCTCGGGTCGAAGGCGCGCTGCTGGTCGACGCGACCCAGGTCAAACCGGGCGACACCTTCCGCGTGGGCGTGCGCTTCCGGCTGGACCCGGGCTGGCACATCTACTGGAAGAACCCGGGCGACTCGGGTCTGGAGACGGAAGTCGCGTGGGACACGCCCGGCGCCACCGTGGGCACGTTGCGGTGGCCCTTCCCGGACACCTTCCGCACGCCCGACGGCTTCATCACCACCTACGGCTATGACAACGAGGCCATCCTCGTCGCGGACGTGAAGGCCACGGAAGGCGCTGCCACCGGCGTGCTGAACCTGTCGGCCGCCGTGGAAGCGCTGGTGTGCGAGGTGCACTGCATCCCCGCGGAGCTGATGCTGACGCGCTCCCTTCCGCTGGGCCCCCAGACGCTGCGCGACGCCGAGACGGCGGCGATCTTCGACGCCGAGGTGGCCAAGGTGCCCCGGCCCGTCGCGGACAGCGGCCACACCGTGTCGCTGGCGCTGGATGCGCCCCAGCTCACCGCGGGCCAGGAGTTCACCGGCACCCTGACGGTGACGGGCCCGGGCGGCGCGGCGGTGCCCGCGGTGGAGGGTGACTTCTTCGTCGCCGAGCGCATCCCCGGCGTCGCGCGCGTGGGCCTCACGGCGGACGGCCCTGGCCGCTTCAAGCTGCAGGGCAAGGCGGAGCCGGACGTGCAGGCGTCCGCGCCGGGGCTGACGGGCGTGCTGCGCCTGGGCACGGCGGCCACGGGCTACCAGTTCCTGGAGGTGAAGGCGCCGCTGGCCCCCATGGTGGCGGCCGGTGGCGCGGTGGCCGGTGCGCCGGCCGCGGTGAAGCCGCCGTCGGTGAAGGACAGCATCGCCGCGGTGAAGCCGGTGGCGGCCGCGGCCGTAGCGCCGCCTGCCGCCGCGGAGTCGTCCGTGGGCCTGGGGCTGGCGCTGGTGTTCGCCTTCCTCGGCGGCGCGCTGCTCAACCTGATGCCGTGCGTGTTCCCCGTGCTGGCGCTGAAGGCCTACGGCTTCACGCGCATGGTGCAGCAGGAGAAGGGGCGCGTCGGCGCGCACGCGGCGGCCTACGCGGCGGGCATCGTCGGCACCATGCTCCTGCTGGCGGGCGGCGTGCTCGCGGTGCGCGCCGGCGGGGCGAGCGTGGGCTGGGGCTTCCAGTTCCAGGAGCCGCTCTTCGTCGCTGGCGTGTGCGCGGTGCTGGTGGCCTTCGCGCTCAACCTCTTCGGCGTCTTCAACGTGGGCCTGGACGGCACGGCGCTGGCGGGCAAGGTGGACCAGAGCCAGGGCCTGCTGCACAGCGCCGGTGAGGGCGTGCTGGCGGTGGTGCTGGCCACGCCCTGCTCTGCGCCGCTGCTGGGCACGGCGGTGGGCTTCGCCTTCGCGGCCGGCCCCCTCACGGTGCTGGCCGTCTTCACGATGCTGGGCCTGGGGCTCGCGCTGCCCTTCTGCGTGCTGGTGCTGGTGCCTGGATTGGCGAAGCGGCTGCCGAAGCCGGGCGCGTGGATGGAGCGCTTCAAGCAGGTGCTGGGCTTCGCGCTGCTGGCCACCACCGTCTGGCTGGTGTGGGTGATGGGCGGGCTGGCCGGCGTGGACGGCATGGCGCGGCTGCTGGCGTTCCTCGTCGCGGTGGGGCTCGTCACCTGGCTGTACGGCCAGGGGCAGGCGCAGGACGGGGTTCGCAAGCTGGCCACCATGGCGGTGGCGGCCGGCATGCTCGTGGCCTCGGCCGTGCTGACGCTGCGCTTCGATGAGCAGGGCCCCGCGGCCGCGCCCCGGCTCGGGTCCACGGTGGCCCAGGCGCAGCCCTGGGACGACGCCGCGGTGCAGGCGGCGCTGGCCGCCGGGCAGCCGGTGTTCATCGACTTCACGGCGGACTGGTGCCTCACCTGCAAGTTCAACGAGCGCACCGTGCTGTCCACCGACGAGGTGCGCAGCGCCTTCACCCAGCACCGCGTGGCCTTCTTCATCGCGGACTGGACGCGCCGGGACGCGCGCATCACCGCCAAGCTGGCCGAGCACGGCCGGGCGGGTGTGCCCATGTACCTGGTGCTGAGCCCGGGCGCGCCGGACAAGCCGGAGGTGTTGCCGGAGCTGCTGACGCCGGGGCTCGTCGCGGACGCCGTGAAGCGCGCGGCGGAGTGCGCGCCCTCGAAGCTGGGCGGCCCCAACGTCCTCTGCGCCGCGGGTTTCCCAGGCCACTGAAGCACCGCAGTCTTCCGCTGTGTCGAACCCAGGAGGAACACCATGAAGCAGGTCGTCACCACGCTCGCCCTCGGTGCGCTGTTCGTCGGGGCCCCCGCCTTCGCCGACGCCGAGGTGGGCAAGCCCGCGCCCTCGTTCACGCTGAAGGACGAGTCCGGCAAGGAGCACTCGCTGGCGCAGTACAAGGGCCGCGTGGTCATTCTCGAGTGGACCAACCCCGAGTGCCCCTTCGTGCAGCGGCATTACAAGGCCGACACGATGGTCAACACGCTGAAGGGCTTCGACGCGAAGAAGGTCGTGTGGCTGGCGGTGGACTCCACCGCGCACAACACGCCGGAGAAGTCCGCCGCCTGGAAGAAGGAGGAGGGCTTCCCCTACCCGGTGCTGCAGGACGCCAGCGGCACGGTGGGCAAGGCCTACGGCGCGAAGACGACGCCGCACATGTATGTCATCGACGAGAAGGGCGTCGTCCGCTACGCGGGCGCCATCGACGATGACCCGCGCGGAAAGAACGCCAAGGCGACCAACCACGTGAAGACGGCGGTGGACGCGGTGATTGGCGGCCAGCAGGTGCCCGCGGCGACCACGACGCCGTACGGCTGCACGGTGAAGTACAAGAGCTAGTTCGCGCGCGCCTTCGTTGATTCCCCAGGCCCTCGCCCCGCGGTGGACGAGGGCCTTCTTGTTGGGCCAGGCAGGCCGCTCCAGGCCCGAACGGACGGCTGCACGCGGCGCCATGGCAGGCACCTTGCCCGGTGCGGAGAGGGTTCGGACCTTTCAGTCCGAAAGGGGAAACGACCATGGCCGACAACAAGGGCAGCCCCGTGAGGGGTGATGAGCGGATGGACACGACGCGCCCGGAAGAGCTGGAGCGAGAGGCGCGCCACCAGGCGGGTCCGGTGCGGGGCGACGTGACGGACGAGGACGTGGGCGAGGACCGCATCCTCCAGAAGGGAATCGGTGGCTATGGCGCGCAGAAGGGCACCGAGCCCGCGCGCGAGTCCCCGCCGTTGAGCGACGAGCACGGCCGCCGCTGAGTCTCCCGGCGGAGCGCGCTCTCCGGAGGCTCAGGGCGCGGCGGGTGTGCGCCCGGCCTCCCGTGGAATCGTGAGCAGCGAGCACAGCGCCCCCACGGCGCACAGTCCGGCGGATACCCAGAGCGCGCGGCGCGTCCCGGCAAGGAAGTCCGTGCCGGTGTCGCCCGCCAGCCCTCCCAGCAGGGGCAGCAGCGCCACCGCCAGCAGGCCCGCGATTCGGGCCACGGCATTGTTCACGCCGGAGGCGACGCCCGCGTAGCGGTCCTCCACGGCGCCCAGCACCACCGCCGTCAGCGGGCCCACGCTGAGCGCCAGGCCCAGGCCCAGCACGAGGATGCCAGGCAGCACGGTGGTGACGTAGTCGCCTCCGTGCTGGAGGCGCGTCAGGAGCGCCAGCCCCACGCCCGCGAGCATGGGCCCCGCCGTCATCAGGGGCCGTGCGCCGATGTGCCCGGCGAGCCTGCCCACCGGAGGTGACAGCAGGAGCAACATCAGGGTGATGGGGAGCAGCGCCGCCCCTGCTGCCAGCGCCGAATACCCAAGCTGTTGCTGCAGGGCGAGCACCACGAGGAAGGTGGCGCCGCCGAGCGCGAAGTACACGACGAGCGTCGTGAGGTTCGCGCCGGAGAACGTGCGCGAGTGGAAGAGGGTGAGCGGCAGCATGGGCGCGCGCTGCCGTGCCTCCAGGAGGATGAAGACGCCCAGCAAGGCGGCGCCCGCGCATGCCGCGAGAAGGGCCGTCACGGGCCAGCCATGACCAGGGCCTTCGATGAGCGCGTAGATGACGCCGCCCAGTCCGAGCGCCGCCGTCACCGAGCCCGCGATGTCCAGTCCATGCGCGCCCCGCGTCGGCGCGATGTCCGGCACGTGGCGCAGCGCGGCCCAGGCGGTGAGCGCGGCCAGCGGCACGTTGAGGAAGAAGACGAAGCGCCACGAGCCTGCGTCCACGAGCCACCCGCCGAGCAGTGGGCCCACCGCCGTGGTGACGCCGGACAGCCCGGCCCAGGCGGACACGGCGCGCTGCCGGTCCTGGGGTGGGAACGAGGTGCGCAGCAAAGCGAGGCTCGCGGGCACCAGCAGCGCGGCACCGATGCCCTGCGCCGCGCGGAAGGCGGCCAGCGTCCAGGCATTCGGCGCCAGCCCGCACAGCACCGAGGTGACGGTGAAGGCGACCATCCCCAGCAGGAAGACGCGGCGCTGTCCCTTCGCATCCCCCAGCGCGCCGCCCGTGAGGACCAGGGAACCGAGCGTGAGGAGGTACGCATCCACGGCCCACTGGAGCCCGGCCAGACCCGTATGCAGTTCCCGGCCCATGGCCGGCAGGGCGACGTTGACGGCGGTGGAGTCGAGGAAGGCCATGCCGCTGCCGAGCACGCTGGCGAGCAGGACGCCCTTTCCGCGAGGGCTGTCATAGGTGACGAGGGTTGCGGGGGCGGTCGCGGCCATGTGGCTCTACCGTGGGGCCGGGGTGGCGGCCGCGCCATCCGGCTCGACAGGCAGGGGGTGAGCCGATAGCGGCTCGCTCTCCGGGCGAGTGACCGCTGATGACCAGGGCAGCCAGTGCCTACCGTGTCAGGGGGCGCGGCTTGCCCGGGGAGGTGTCACATGGAACCGATTTGCGAGCACATCGAGCAGGCGGGGGACCCGGCGCCTCGCGCACGCGGCTGCGAGGAGTGCCTGGCCATGGGGGCAAGCTGGGTGCATCTGCGCCGCTGTCTGCAGTGTGGCCATGTCGGGTGCTGTGATTCATCCCCGAACCGGCACGCGACCAAGCACTTCCAGCAGACGGCGCATCCCGTGGTGCAGTCCTTCGAGCCGGGCGAGGAGTGGGCGTGGTGCTACGAGGACGAGCTCTTCGCCGAGCACCGCCCTGCGCCCCCGGAGGCACGGGTGTAGCGTCACCCGCCTAACGGCGCCCGCGGTACCAGGTGTCGTTGGGACCCCGGTGAAACGGCTTGTCGGAGGTGCAGAAGATGGGGGCCCCGCCGATGAGCGCGATGAGGAATGCCAGCGCGAGGTACCGGACAACCTGGATGGCCTTCTCCCGGAAGGGCCGGGGGGCGATGTCATGCGGAGGCTTGTTCACGAGCACCCGTCCTAGCAGAGTCCTCCGCTATCATCCCGCCGCCCACTCTTGCGGGTGGGAAGAAAGGCGCGACACCGCACCATGGACGCGTGGACTCTCGAGGGCTCGCGCATCACCGACCCGGAGACGTTGAGCCGGCTGCGCGAGATGCTGACGAACGAAAGCCCGCTCATCATCGAGCACCGCTTCTACCGGGACACGCGCGCGCCGCACCGGTTCATCTGCGACGATGCCGACGTGCTGGACGAGTACCTCCAGGAGTCGCGTCCTGGAGACTCGTTCTGGGTGTGGTCCTACAAGAGCCTGTGTCGGGATGACAACCTGCTCCTCCAGGGGAAGATGCCCGACGCGGAGGGACGGACGCCTCGCGGGAGCGCGGCCTGAGTCAGGCGGCCACGGCCTCCACGCGCTGAAGCGTCCGTGCCCGGGCCGTCTTGCGGCCGGCGCCCCTGCGCAAGAGGTCCAGCGTCACCTCGTCGTCCGTGGCCAGCGCCATGAGCCGCTGGAGGTCGTCCACGCTGTGGACGGGCCGCTGATTGATGGCCAGCAGCAGGTCATCCACCTGGAGGCCGGCCTCGTGCGCGGGCGTTCCCTCCTGCACACGCAGCACCTTCACCGCGCGCGACTGGCCATGCTCCCGGGTGAGCCGCGCGTCCAGGCTCACCGCTGTCGCCGCGATGCCGAGGAAGCGTCGCTCCACCTTGCCACGGTGGATGAGCAGGCTGGCAATCCACGCCGCCGTGCTGGCGCTCACCGCGAAGCCGATGCCCTGCGCATAGGGCAGCACCAGCGTGTTGAGGCCCACCACCTGCCCGCGCGTGTTGAGCAGCGGCCCACCCGAGTTGCCCGGGTTGATGGCGGCATCCGTCTGGAGCATGCCCTCCAGCATGACGCCATTGGGCAGGTGGATGCTGCGGTTGATGGCGCTCACCACGCCCAGCGACACGGACTGCTCCAGGCGGAACGGGTTGCCAATGGCCATGACGAGCTGACCCACGCGCACCGACTCGGGCTCGGCGAGCGGCAGGGTGGGGAAGTCACTGCCCTCCGCGCGGACCACGGCGAGGTCCGTGGGCGCGTCGCTGCCCACCACCGTCCCGCGCAGCTCCTCGCCGTTGGAGAGCTGCACGGTGAGCTTGCGCGAGCCGCGGCCCACCACGTGGCGGTTGGTGAGGACGTAGCCGTCGGGCGTGAGGAAGAGGCCGGTGCCGTGTCCGCGCGCGTGCTCCACGCCGACGACGGCGGGTGAGGCCCGCGCCACGAGCGATTCCAGGTCATCCGAGAACTGTTGCAGCAGCTTCATGAGGGGCTCCGGTCACGCACGCTTGCCAACGGTGATGGGGATTTCGCGGACCGCTCCGGCGCGCAGCACGCGGACGGGGAGGGTGGTGCCCACCTTCTCGTCGCTCAGGGCGCCGAGCAGGTCCTCCACGCCGTGAAGCGGCTGTCCGCCCAGGCTCACCAGGACGTCTCCCAGCAGCAGGCCCGCCGCGTGGGCGGGACCGTTCGGGTCCACGGACAGGCAGATGAGGCCGTGTTCGTTTCCCTCGCCCAGCTGCGGTGGCAGCCGGACGGGATAGGCGCCCACGCCCAGGTAGCCGCGCCGGATGCTGCCGTGCTCCTTGAGCGACGTCAGCACCCGCGTGAGCGTGTCCGTGGTGATGACGACGGCGGCGGTGCGGGAGAAGGCCGCGGTGAGGAGTCCGATGAGGCGGCCCTCGGCGTCCACCAGCGCGCCGCCGGAGAAGCCAGGAGGGAGGTCGGCGTCGGTTTCGAGGGAGCGCTCCACGCGGCCTCCGGCATGGGTGCGCCAGCCCTCGCCGTGGGTGCTGACCATGCCCAGCGTCGCGCGGGCGGTGCGGCCCGGGCGGGCCACGGCGACGACCAGGTGACCCACCTTCACCTCGTCCAACGGCGCGAGTGTCAGCGGCGCAAGGCTGGAGGCTCCGGCCTTGAGCAGGGCCAGGTCGGTGCTGGCGTCACGGCCCACGAGCTCGGCGGAGACGGTGCGGCCGTCGGGCAGCCCGACTTGGAGCGGGCCCTCGTGCTCCACGGCCTGGCTGGTGGTGACGATGTGGCCCTCTGCGTCCCAGACGATGCCGGTGGCGCCGCGCCTGCGACGCGTGTCCACGCGGACGATGCTGGGAGCGGCGCGCTCGACGACGGATGCGAGGGATTGGGACAGGGATTGGAGGAGGCCGGTGGACATGGCGTGTTCCTTTCGAGGCACAAGGTAAAGGCCGCGAAAAGGCGCCACATCGGCGAACCGGCTAGGGCAGGGACCTGCCCATTCGGGGAGGTCCCCTCTCCATCAGGTCAGCTTGCTTTGCACGGCCAGCCTGCCGGAGGAGCGGTCCCGCGACTCCAGGCCCACTGCTTCCACCACGCCTGCGCATCCCTACGTTCTCCTGGAAACGTCAACACGGCGAACGAAAGGTCAGACCCATGGAAGAGACAGGCGAGCGCATCGCGAAACAGCCGCAGGGTGTCGTCCAGGGAGACTTCCGGGAGTTCGAGGCGCTGCTGAAGGACTACGACACCGCCCTCCTCACCACGCGTGGCGTGGACGGGCATTTCCACACGCGACCCATGGCGGTGGCGAAGAAGCACAAGTCGGGCTCCGTGCTGTGGTTCGCCACCTGGGCGGACACGCAGAAGGTGCAGGACCTGGAGGCGGACCCGCACTGTTCACTCGCCTTCCACGCCTCGGAGGACAGCGCCACCTACCTCTCCGTGTCGGGCATGGTGGAAATCGTCCGCGACCGGAGGACCATCCATGACTTGTGGGAGCCGGGCTGGAAGCCCTGGTTCCCCAAGGGGCCGGACGAGGGAGACATCGCCCTGCTGCGCTTCATCCCGGAGCACGCCGAGTACGTCCACCCGGCGGGCGGGAAGCTCAAGGTGCTCTTCAGCACCGCGAAGGCCCTGGTCACGAAGCAGCGGCCCGACGTCGCGCCCAAGAAGGAGCTGGACCTGCACTGAAGCCAGGGCGAGCGCCCTTTCAGCGCAGCTCCAGCAGCGCGCCGCCCGGGCCGAAGCCCAGCGTGAGACACAGCACGCGCGAGTGTCGGGCCAGGCGCGCGTCGCCTCGCGCTGCCTCCGCGGCCAGCTCCGCGTCATTGAGCACCAGGGCCGTGCCACGGCCCTCGTTGCCCATCGCCGCTTGGAGGATGTCAGTCACCAGCGGCGCATGGCCCTCCCATCCATACGTGCAGCCTCCGGGCATCAGCAAGGCATCCAGTGGGCACGGCAGCGCGAGACACAGCGCATCGGGCGCCGGCCCCGAGAAGGCACGCAATGCGCTGGAGATGAACGCCACCGCCGCCTTCACCTGTCGCCCATCGTCCGGACGCGCCATGCCGATGAAGTACCGGGGCAGCAGGGTCGTGTCGCGCTCGAACACTCTCGGCGCCGCGGACGGGCGCATGCACTTGATGCCCGTCTGTCCCACGTCGAGCGCCACGGGACGCGCGGCATGCAGCGGCTCCAGCAGGCGCAGCCCGGCCTGGGCCGGCGCGAAGAGCGGGTCCTCCGCCACGTACACGGGGCAGGGCAGCGTCGCGGATGCTTCCGCGAGCATTCCACCGAAGCCCTCCAGACAGACCAGCCCGCCGCTGAGCCACACCGCGTCCACGGCGTGCCGCTGCACCAGGACCGTCAGCGCCTCCGCGAGCGCCGGCCTCAGCCGTCCCGCGAGCGCTGCGCCTGAGACGCCCGCGCGCTGGTCCTCCTCGACGCGAGGCGAGCCGAGCAGTTCCCAGAGCTCGTGTCCCAGCACCGGCAGGTTCCAGACTTCCAGCGGCGCCACCCCTGGCGGCACCTGCCGTCGAACATCCCAATCACGCATGAAATCACTCACGCCACGAGCCGGGTGATGCGTTCAGCGGCTTCCTTTGCGCCGTCGCGTGCCTGGTACGACGCCGCGATGCGAGCCACCTGCTGCCGCAGCGCCGTCCCCGGCGCCAGCAGTTCACGGAGCGCCGAACGGCAGTCCTCCACGGTGAGCGTGCGCGGCTCTCGCACCAGCCCCGCCCCGGACTTCGTCAGGAAGTGCGCCTGGATGGGCTGGTCGTTGCAGACGGGGAGGAGCAGCATCGGAACGCCTTCGGTCAGCGCCTCCATGACCGAGTTGGCGCCGCCGTGAGACACGAGCACGGAGGCTCGCGATAACAATTGTAGCTGAGGTGTGTATGGCACGGCGACCACGTCGCCGGGAAGCGTGTAGACAAAATCTGTATCAGCCAGCTCACCCGCGCTCAGCACCACCGTGACGCCCAGAGGCGCCGCGGCCTCGGTGAGGGTGCGGAACAACTCCGGCTGCCATGAAATCTGGCTGCCGAAGGACACATACACCACGGGCTTCGAGCCCAGCCGCTCCCACGGGAAGTCCACCTCGTCGCCCCGCGGCTCCAGGGGCCTGGACGGCCCGACGAGCTGCGTGGCGGGAGGGAGGCCCGCGTCGGGGCCCAGGAAGGCCTCGGTGGCGAAGATGACGTTGAGGTCCGGGGAGAGGCACTCGCAGTTGCGGAAGCGGGCCTCGAAGCCATGGCGGGCGAACAGGGCCTGGCGCTCGCCGGCCAGCGCGCGCACGTTGCGGCGCAGGCCGTAGTCGATAGGGGGCTCCAGCAGTGACAGCGCGGAGGACACCCCGGCCCAGGGAATGCGCAGGTCATGGGCGGCGAGCACGGCGGCGTACTGCATGCCGTCCAGGGCCATGACGTCCGGGCGGAAGCGCTCCACGGCCTCGCGCACCGGCGCCAGCAGCGCGGGAACAGCGTCAATCAGCAGCCCGCGAATCCACTTCCCCAGCGCCACCTCGTCGAGCACCAGCCGCGCCAGCGCCTCACCGCCCGTTTCAATCGTGGGCACGGGGGCCTGCGCGTGGGGCAGCTCGAGCACCTCCACGCCCAGCCGCGCCAGCTGGGGCGCGGGCTCGGGGATGCACAGCCAGCCCACGTGGTGGCTCATGCGGCGCAGCCACTGGGCGACGCCCGCCATGGGGTTGAGGTGGCCCTTCTCGGGGGAGGTGGCAATCAGGATTCGGGACATGGCGTGCGGACACAGGCGTGCGCGTGGAGCATGGCGAGTGAGCACAGCCGCATCAACAGCCGGTCCATCGCGCCCGCCTCGGGGGCCTCGGGCGTCAGTCGCGCGTAACGCTCCAGCAACGCCCGCGTCGCGCCAGGGTCGACGAGCTCCAGCGGGTCCAGCCGGGCCGGGGTAAGCCATTCCCGGTACAGCTCCAGCCAGCGTGTACGGACGGGACTGGAGAGCGCGGTATGCGCATAGCGGGGCGTCTTCCGCGCGAGCCGGACCGCGTCCGGGACGAGCACGCGCACCGCGTGCCGGAAGAGCCACTTGCCGGCCCCTTGCCGTGCGAGCACGTCCCTGGGAAGCGCCAGCGCCACGTCCGCGAAGTCCGCGTCCAGATACGGCGTGCGCACGCTCACGCCGTGCGTGGCCGCGCTGCGCAGCTCCGGGGGCAGCACCAGCTCCCGCAGCACCCAGGCCGCGTAACGAACCTCCTCCGGATGATCCTCCGCGCCCGGCGTGCCCCCCGCATCCCAGGGCAGGCCGGGTGCTCGCTGATCCATCCCCAAGTTCTCCACAAGGTCGCCACGGAGCACCTCGCGCGCCAGCCGCCGGTCCTCGGCCACGCGGGCCGCCGCGCCCGTGAGCGCCTCCGGGTTGCCCAGGAGCACCTCATCCGCGCCGGCGCCGCTCAGCAGGGTGGTGGCGCCTTGCCTGCGAGCCTCCGCGTAGAAGGCGAAGCTGGCCACGGCCCGAGCGTTGAGGATGGCCGTCTCCTGGCTCAACACGGCGGGCTCGAAGAGCTCCGGGAGCACCGAGTCCGGGATGGCCACGTCCACCAGCTGCACGCCGGCCGCGTCCGCCACCCGCCGGGCGTTCCGGCGCTCCGTGGCGTCCGCGAAGTGGACATCCATGGTCCAGGCGCGAACACGTCCGGGCGAGTGCCGCGCGGCCATGGTGCACAGCGCGGCGCTGTCCACGCCTCCACTCAGACTCACGTCCACGACCGCCGCCACCGCGTGCCCGCCCACGGCGCGCGCCAGCGCGGCCAGCAGCCGCTCCGCCAGGGCGTCCTCACCCGGGAAGCCCGGCCCCTGGCCGGTACCGCGTCGCACCCGTGGCGGCGCGACGGGTACCCGCTGCACGCCCCGGAACACGCTCGCGTCAGGAGGCAGCACATGACACAGGAACGCGGCGACGGCCTCCGGCTCCAGTCCCGGGGGCCCGAGCTGCCACACGGATGCCGCCATGCGTGCCGGGGATTGGTAGCGGGGCAGGGTGGCGAGCAGGCCGCCAGAGGCGTGAGGCACGTGGATACTGTGACAAGCGCCAGGGGCCCCGGGCAACCTCGCTATAGTCCCGCCGTGCGCTACGAGCTCCAAGACGGACGCATCCTCACCTGGTCCCTGGAGACGCACGTCGCCACGCACTGCAACCTGCGCTGCGTGCAGTGCTGCCCGCTGTCACCGCACCTTCCGGCCTGGGCCGTGGACCCCGCGGCACTGGGCGAGGACCTGCGCCGGCTGGCCCGGGCGCTGCGCCCCAACGTCTTCAAGCTCACCGGCGGCGAGCCCTTCCTGCACCCCGACCTGCCGGCGGTGCTGGATGCCGTGCGCGCCTCCGGCATCTCCTCGCAGGTGTCCGTCACCACCAACGGCTTCCTCGCCCAGAGCGCGCCCGACGCCGTCTACGAGCGCCTGGACCGGATGACGTTGTCCGTCTACAGCTCCGCGCCGCTTCCGGAGCGCTCCATCGCCCGCATCACCGAGCGCTGCGAGCGGCACGGCGTCCACCTGACGGTGAAGCACATCGACGCCTTCCAGCAGCTCACGCCCGAGGCACCCCACGCCACGGACGAGGCCGTGCGCGGCGTCCACGCGCGGTGCTGGCTGAAGGTCCGCTGCCATCTGGTCCACGCGGGCCGCTTCTATGCGTGCACGCGGCCGCCGCATATCGCCACGGTGCTTGGCCGCGAGTACCCGGACATGCCCTCGCTGGGAGAGGTCGACGGCGTGCCGCTGGACACGCCGGAGCTGCTGGGACAGCTCCTCGGCTACCTCGAGCGGGAGACGCCGCTGGCCACCTGCCGCTACTGCCTGGGCGGCGACGGCGAGTGGCGGCCGCACGCCCAGCTTCCCCGGGCCCGGAGCTGAGGGGCCTGTCTCCAACCCGGCGCCCCGGCCCCTCCGCCCGCCTCACCGTGCGCCCGGCTGGGACGACTTCGGCAGCGTGGACTGCATGGCCGGCGGGTAGCGCTCGCCCGCGGCGACGCCCGGCGGCGCGATGGCGTTGATGGCGGCCAGGTCCTGCGCGGTGAGCGTCACCCCCAGCGCGCCCAGGTTCTCGTCCAGGTACTTGCGGCGCTTGGTGCCGGGGATGGGCACCAAATCCTGCCCCTGCGCCAGCACCCACGCGAGCGCGAGCTGCGCGGGCGTGCACCCCTTCTCCTTCGCCAGGCGCTCGATGTGGGCGACCAGGTCCAGGTTGCGGGTGAAGTTCTCACCCTGGAAGCGCGGCGAGAAGCGGCGGTAGTCATCCGGGGCCAGGTCCTCGAAGCGCTTGAGCTGCCCCGTGAGGAACCCGCGGCCCAGCGGGCTGTACGGGACGAAGCCCACGCCCAGCTCGCGGCACGCCTGGAGCACGCCGTCCTCCGGCTCCCGGCTCCACAGCGAGTACTCGCTCTGCAGCGCGGTGATGGGATGGACCGCCGAGGCCCGGCGCAGCGTGTCCGCGTCCACCTCCGACAGGCCGAGGAAGCGCACCTTTCCCTCGCGCACCAGCTCCGCCATGGCGCCCACCGTGTCCTCGATGGGCGTCTGCGAGTCCAGCCGGTGCAGGTAGTACAGGTCGATGACGTCCAGGCCCAGCCGACGCAGGCTGGCCTCGCAGGCCTGCTTCACGTACTCCGGCCGCCCGTTGATGCCGCGCTTGTGCGGGTCCGCCGGGTCGCGGACGATGCCGAACTTCGTCGCCAGCACGATTTTCGAGCGGTGCGGCTTGAGCACCCGGCCCACCAATTCCTCGTTGGCGCCGGAGCCGTACATGTCGGCGGTGTCGAAGAAGGTGATGCCCCGCTCGAGCGCATGCAGCAGCGTGGCCTCCGACTCCGCGTCATCCCTGCCCGCGTAGAAGTCGGACATCCCCATGCAGCCCAGGCCCAGCGCCGAAACGGTGGGGCCCTGCCTTCCCAGCTTCCGAGTCTCCATGTCCTCAGCCCTCTCTCGTGGTGTCGCCCCCTCTAACCTGCGATGACGGGCCTCGCATGGCCTTCGCGCCCGGAATCGTCAGGGCACGTGCAGCGCCTGCTCCGCGCCGAGGTTGCTGGGCAGGTCCACGGTAAATGTGGAGCCCTGGCCCAGGGTGCTCTCCACGTAGACCTGCCCGCCCATGGCCTCCACCAGCGTGCGGGTGATGTAGAGCCCCAGGCCCAGGCCACCGTAGTTGCGCTCGGATACGGCGCGCTGGAAGCGGCCGAAGAGGCGGGGCAGGTGCTCGGGGGCGATGCCGATGCCCTCGTCCCGGACCGTCAGCCGTGCACCCCCGTCATGGGGCTGCAATCGCACGTGGATGGGCTTGCCCCTTCCGTACTTCACGGCGTTGTCCACCAGGTTGGTGATGACCTGCTCCAGGCGCAGCCGGTCCCACCGGCCCCGGAGACAGCGCGCCTCCACGTCCAGCAACAGGGTGGACCCCGTGCGCGCGGCCTGGGGCTCATACCGGGCGACCACCTCCCGGACCAGCGGGCCCAGCTCCATCTCCTCCAGCTCCAGCGAGAGCCGCCCCGCGGTGATGCGCGACACGTCGAGCAGGTCGCCCACCAGCTCCGCCAGCTTCTTCACCTGCCGCGCGCCGACCTCCACGTAGCTCTCCACCACGTTGCGCGGAATCGGGCCAGGGTGCCGCGCCAGCTCGCGCGTGAGGGCCTGGAGCTTCAGGCTCAGCGGCGTGAGCGGCGTCTTCAGCTCATGGCTGGCAATGGACATGAACTCGTCGCGCAGGCGGATGGCCTCCCGGGCCTCGGCGTAGAGGCGGGCGTTCTCCAGGGAGAGCGCCGCCCGGTGCGACAGCTCCTTGGCGAACGCCAGGTCCGTCGCCGAGTAATGCCGGCCGGAGTGGGACTGGACGAAGGTGAGGGTCCCCAGCACCTGCCCCCGCACCATCAAGGGCACGGAGATGAGCGAGACCATCCCCACGGCCTGGAGCACCCGTGCGTGCTCCGGGTCGTGCGCGAACGCGGCGGCGCGCTCGCGCGTCACGTGCTCGATGTGCACGGCCTCCGCCTGGCGCAGCGCGGTGGTGAGCGGGTGCCAGGGGTTGCCGCCTGGAAGGGGCCTGTGGCGGAGGATGGCTTCGGCGAGCGCATCGTCCTCGGGCCGGAAATGCGCCGCCTCCAGCCTCCGGAAGGTTCCTCCCGGCTCCGCCACGTCGACGAGGCACCAGTCCGCGAAGGTGGGCACCACCAGCTTCGCCATGTTCCGCAGCGTGTCCTCGTCGTCGAGCGACGAGGACAGCACCGCGCCCGCCTCCGCCAGGAGCCAGTCACGCGCCTCGGCCTGCTGGAGCTCCAGCGTCAGGGCCTCGGCGCGCTGCCGGGCCCGCACCAGGTCCGTTACGTCGAACCCGAACCCGGCGATGCCGTCCACCTCACCCCGCTCGTTCCGGGTGGGTTGATAGACGATGTTGAGGTAGCTCTCCTGCGTCTGTCCGTTGGGCAGGAGGCGCGGGAAGGGCATGGCATTCCCCACGAATGGGACACCGGTGCGATAGACCTCATCGAGCAGGGCGATGAAGCCCCGCGCCTCCGCCCAGGACATCGCATGCCGCGCTTCCTTGCCCACCAGGTCGTCCCTCCCTACCAGCGCGTTGTTCATGGTGTTGGAGAAGGAATAGACATGCCGGGGGCCCTTCATGAGGATGATGCAGGCGGGGGCATCCCTGAAGAGTGCGTGGAGCTGGGCTCGGCCGGCCTCCGCCTCGCTCCGCGCCTCGCGCTCCCGCTCCAGCAACTGGGCCCGCTCCGCGTTGGCCTTGCGCAGCATGACGTTCAGCTTCGTCATCATCAGCGCCAGCAGGACGAAGACGCCCAGCGAGATCGCGCCTCCCGCGCCTGGCGCGAGGTCGAGCAGCGGCTCGATGAAGTAGAGGTCCACCACCAGCACGGACAGCGCCGTCGTCACGAGCGCGGGCCCCCAGCCCCCCCACCAGCCGGACACCATCACCGCTCCGAAGAAGAACAGGTACGGCGTGGTCGGGATGAACGATGCCAGGCCGGCCTGGACGGCACAGGCCGCGAGGAACGAGAGGAGCGCGACCCCGTAGCGTCCGGTGCGTGAGGCCCAGAGACGGCGATGTTGAACCGGACGAGGGGGCATGGTCAGGGGCGGGCTCCCGGCCGGCTGGATTACCACCGGTGATGAACCGTGCACCTCTCAGGTAAGCACCGGGACCCACTGCATGACATCTTGCTCGCCGCTCTGACATGCAAGGCCGCTCAACAGCAGCGGCGGAACGGCTGAGGCTTGGCGCCCGTCGCCAGCGCGGCGGTCTCCACGGTGGACACGTCCAGTTGGACTTGCGTCCATCCCAGGTTTCGCAGCGCGGCCGTGAGGCGCTCGCACAGCGGCCCCACGCTGGAGAGGGGCGCGCCCGCCAGCTCCAGCTGGAAGTGCGAGCCGCCTGCCTGCGTCAGCCGGAAGACCCGCAGCGCATGGTGCTTGAACACCCAGGCCAGCGCCCAGGCGTCCACCTCCCGGCCCGACGGCGTGACGAAGCGGCAGGCGCCGCGTCCGCCGAAGTGCTCCAGCGTCCACCCCTGGAAGCCGCAGGCGCAGGCGTCGCGCCGCACGGTGCCCGCATCGCCCGGGCGGTAGCGCAGCAGGGGCAGCACGCTGGGACGCAGCCGTGTCACCACCACCTCGTCCAGGCCGGGCTCCAGCCAGACATCCGGCGCGAGGACGTGGAAGCGGCCCGGGGCCTCGTCACGCAAGCACTCCCAGGCCAGCGGGCCCGTCTCCGTGGTGGCGTAGTAGTTGAGAAGGGGCGCGGGCACCACGCGCGCCAGCTCCGCACGCAGGCCCGTGGGCAGATGCTGCGCGGACGTCAGCACCAGCCGGGGCGTGGGCAGGTCGCGCTGCGAGGCCAGCCACCGCAGCCCCTCCGGGTCGGAGAAGAGCACGGCGGGACGCACGCGGCGCAGGCGCTCGACGGCATCCTCCCGCAGCACGGAGATGCGGTGCAGCGCTCCGTCCTGGAGGATGGGCAGCCGCACCGAGTACTCCAGCCCGCCGGGGAGCGCGTCCAGCAGCACGACACGAGGATGCGGAGGCAGCACCGCCCCCGCGCGTGCCACGAGGAAACGGAGCACGGCCCACATGTGCAAGCAGTCCTGCCGGTCTCTCACCACGTTGACCGGCGCGCCGGTGGAGCCGGAGCTCTTCACCACGACACACGCGTCGGCGTCCGACATCGGCGTGGGCACGTCGGCCCAGTGCGCCGCCAGGGTTTCGCGGTCGAGAAAGGGAAAGTGGCCCAGGTCCTCCAGCGTCTGGAGGTCACCGGGGTGGAAGCCCGCCTCGCGGAGCGTCGCGGCGTAGTACGGCGAGTCGCGCAGCGCGGCACGCAGAAAGGACAGTCGGTCGTCCAGCGCCGCGCGGGCCGCGTCCTCGTCGGGCAGGGAGGCGAAGCGGGCCAGTCCCTCGGCGATGGACTCGGCCCAGGGAATGTAGGGGCGCTGCGTGGAGGTATCCCTGCGGATGTTCGCGCGCGGAGCGACGCGCAGGTCCGCGGAGAAGGCCTCCGTCACTCGCGCCACCCGCGCGCATCCGCGGCGCGCTGCTCCGCCTCGCGAAGCGCTTGCTGGCGCTTTTCCGCCTCCAGCCTGCGGGCCGCCTCCGCGCGCCGCATCTCCGCTTCCGCCTTGCGGTAGTCCAGTTGCTCGAGTCTCGCGACGGAGCCCTTGGGGGACTCCCCCTTGCACTGGCCGCCCACGACGCGCACCCACTTGCGCACGAACTCCTCGCGGCGGAAGGTGTTGGAGCGAATCATCTCCGCCGTCAGCGGGGCCACGTCCTGGAAGAAGCGCTGGAGCAGCGTGGTGGCATCGTCGTTCTTCTGCAGCGTGCGCACCGTCTCCTGCCGCAGCGTCGAGGACACCAGCACGTGCGCGAGCATCACCACCTGCTCCCGCCACAGCGGGGAGCGGGCCCGGTCCTCCATGGCACCCCAGTCCGCGCGCGACGGGGGGCGCATCTTCGCGAGCCGGAAGGTGTCGCAGATGATGGCCAGTGCCAGGTCATGCGAATACGGCGACACGATGGGGGCTGCTTCGAGCTGCGTTTGAATCTCGCGGATGTCGAAAGCCATGGGACTCATTTCTCCAGCAATGCCTGGGCGAGGTCACCCGCCGCCTTCGCGAAGTCGGAGGGCCACTGCACCAACACCAACCGGAAGCGGCGCTCGCGGAGCAGCGGCGCCAGGGCCTCCCGGGCGCGCTGCTCGTTCGGGTGGGCGAGGAAGGCCACCACCAGGCGCGAGCGGCGAATCGACGCCAGCACCGGCTCCAGGTCCTCCTCCGCGCGGAGGTTCGCCAGGAAGTCGCCGTCGGAGATGATGATGCGAATCGCGTCGGGCCGCTCGCGGGACAGCCTGTCCAGGAGGTCGAAGGGGAACTGCGTGCCGCCGCCGATATACGTCAGCAGGAAGTCGCGCGCCTTCTCCTCGTCATACATCCACGGCGACACCTGCGGGTTGTCGTGTGAGTACACGATGCCGCGCACCGTGGCCTTCTTCCGCAGCGCGGAGGCGGACAGCACCTGGGCCGCCAGCGTCATCGCGTTGAGGCTCGTCTCCGGGTTGGGCATGGAGCCGCTGGTGTCCAGGTAGATTTCCACGGAGGGGACGCCCAGCTCGGAAGGTGGCGGCAGGTCCGCTTCCAGCTCGCGGCGCAGCGGTGACACCGCGGCCAGATGCCCCTGGGACAGCACCGTCAACGTCCAGTCGATGCTGGACGGGTCGTCGCCGTACTCCCACGCCTGGGGCGTGGTGCGCAGGTAGGGCTCCGGCTGGGAGGGCGCGGAGGGGAGCTTCAGGATGTGCGCGTCCACCAGCCGGCGGTAGTGCTTCGCCACCAGCGCCCGCCGCAGCCTCCCTTCGCCCTTGCCGGGGAGGTGCTCGGTGATGCGGTGGATGGTGTCCAGCGCATCCTTCTCCCGCGAACGGGTGCTCAGGGGCTCCAGCCAGCCTTTCTCCTCCGCTTCGTCCAGCGCCTCGTCCCAGCGGCTGCTGCCGTGGATGGCCGCGTCCAGGTCATCCACGTCCGGCACGGAGACGTCCCCGCCCAGGGGCAGGCGGAACTCGAGGTCCGCCGGCTTCTCGATGTAGCGGATGAAGGTGGCGCAGAAGTAGAGGAACTGGAGCTTCCCGTTCGGCAGCGCGTAGAAGGTCTGCGCGAACATACGCGCCTCGGCGCGCACGCCGGGGAAGCGCTGCTCCATGGGCGCGAGCTGCGATGCCAGCACCAACGCTCCGGGCGTCAGTCCCCACAGCTCCTCGTAGATGGCCAGGTAGAAGAAGAACAGCGGCGACATCTCGCCGCCCTGTACGCGCTGGAAGCCGCGGTACACCGCGCACAGCGCCTCCGCGTGCGTGCGGCCCACCACCTCGTTCACCTGCAAGTCGTAGAAGAGGTTGGTGAGGGACTGCTTCAGCCCGGGAACCAGCCGCTGCTCCTGGACGCGCAGCTCCGCGTCCCAGCCCAGCGTGTGAGGGAAGCGTGCGTGGTGGCCAATCTCATGCGCCAGCACCGCCGTGAGGCTGCTGGTGGCCTCCATGGCCTCCAGCAGGTCGAAGTTGACGAAGACCTGCCGCTTCACCAGGTCGATGTACGCGAGCGGCTCCTGGGCATGGCTCACGTCGGGCCGGAAGGGCACGTGGGGCTCGGGCGGGCTGAGCTGCACGCGCACGTCCCACAGCGCCAGCGCGTCGCGCCAGCTCGTGGCTACGTCCTCGCGAGTGACGCGCGGCAGGCTCATTCGGGGAGGAACACCAGCACGTGCTGGGACGTGTGCAGCGTGGCCGCCGTCCGCCAGTCATTGGCCAGGGTGGCGAACCACGCGTCCGCGCGCGGGTCCTCCCGCAGCGCCGCGTCCAGGTGCGGGCGCTCCACGCTCGTGTGCTCGGGCACCTCTCGGCAGCCCATGGCCCCCAGTGGGACAGGCGTCTCCGCCAGCCAGATGCCCTGGGTGGCCGCCTCGCGGCCTGCCACGGCCTGGCGGTGCCGGTCATGCACGCACACCACGGTGGGGGACAGGAAATGCAGCGCGCCGGGCAGGAAGCGGCTGTCCTCCTGCGACAGGTCCACCCAGTGGGCCCGGGCGCGCGCCCCCAGCGGCTGGCTGGGCGGCTCCAGCGCCGCCTCGGACGTCCTGCGCAGCTGCGTCTCCAGGTCCACCAGGGACGTCAGCCCCCGGCCCACGCGCCAGAAGATGCGCTGCACCCACGGGGGCGCGGACTCCAGGTTCTCCCCCAGGTTCCACAGCTGGGCGAACACTTGCGAGCGCTCCGGGCCGGGCACGGCGGCCAGCAGGCGCGGAATCAGGTCCGACCACGCGAGGGTGAAGAAGTTCTGCCGCCCCGCGCTGGCGGGGTACAGGTAGCCCAGGCCAATGGCCTCCGCGCCCAGCTGGAGGTAGGCGCGCAGCAGCTCCTCGCCCTCCGCGGCCGGGGTGCCCGCCGCCAGCAGGGACTGCCCCAGCCGCGGCGCGGCGTCCCCCGTGAGCTCGCGCCACAGGGCGGAGTCCCAGCGCACGAAACGCGCGCGGGCGTTGGCCTCCAGCTCGTCCATGAAGGTGCTCATTGGCGGCCGCCCGGGTTCTCCTTCAGCCACGTCGCATAGTTCCGGTAGCGGCTGTACAGGGACTTGAGGTGGATGACGTCCTCGTAGACGGGGCCGGACAGCTCGCGCTGCGCGAGCAGCACCTTCATCAGCACCGTCACCTGGTTCATGCGCTTCTCGGTGGTGGGCAGGTCCACGCCGGACAGGCCCTTGTCCAGCTCCTGCCGCAGCGCCGTCACCTTGCGGCGGATGGGCTGGTGCGTGTCGTAGTGGCCCATGGCCATGTCGAACATGTTCCGCAGCCAGGCCACGCGGTCCTGGAGGAGCATGCGGTGGCCCTTCACCTCGAAGAAGGCGCTGCGCGCGTTGGGCACCAGCTTCTCGTGCAGCACCCAGGGGGCAATCTGCCGGAAGTCCTCCAGCTCCACGGCGGTGTGGCCGCGGAAGAAGGCCATGGCCTTCGCGAAGTGGAGGATGGTCTGGTAGGCGCGCACGCTGACGCCGTTCTCCGTCTGCGTGCAGAGGTGCACCTTCTTGTCCAGCGGGCACTGCTCGTTGCACACCGCGGACACCGACTGCCCGGCCAGCTTGAGCGTGTCCTTGTGCTTGAACTCGAAGCGCGGCGAGGCCATGCGGCAGAAGTCGAGCTGCCCCAGGAAGAAGGCGATGCGCTCCAGCACGTCCTTGGGGACCTCCACCTCCAGGATGGCGGCGTAGGCGCGCTCCAGCTCGCCGGGTGTGAAGACGATTTCCTTCGGCAGCAGCTCCTCGGGGGACTTGTCGGCCTCCAGCCGCTGGAGGAGCTGGTCCATGAAGCCCGAGTTGAAGGGCACCGCGCGCACCACCACGTCGATGCGGTCCTTCAGCGCCTCGATGACCTGGAAGGTGCCGCCGCCCTGGTCGTCATTGGCGGTGAGGAACCAGGACGAGCGGCCCGCGTAGACGTACTGGTCCATCATCTCCGCGTAGCCCTCGGCCATGAGGGACAGGAGCGCGGACTGCGTCTTGGTGGGGATGCGGTTGTACTCGTCGATGATTTTCACGCGCTGGCCAATCCACTTGCGCCAGCTCACCTTCACGGCGGACAGGTCCTCCGCCTTCAGCATGTCGGAGGGCAGCGGCGCGCCGAGCAGGTCCGCGATGGACAGCTGCGGATGGCCGCGCTGGATGCCGCGGTGGACCTCGTCGCGGCCCATGCCGGACAGCAGGGCCATGAGGATGGCGGACGTCGTCTTGCCGCGCCCGGGGCCACCCACGAGCAGCGCGCGCCGGCAGGTGAAGAGGGTGAGCAGGGGGATGAGGACGAACGAGCTGTAGCTGGTGTCCTCGGGGAGGTGGAGCTCTTCACCCGCGGGCGTCTTGAGGGCCGCGGACGCGCCGAACTCGAGGTCGTAGTAGGGGCAGATGACGGCGTTGTTGGTGATCCACCAGTACGCCTGTCGCATCTTGTCGTGGAGGCTGCCGCCGTCGCGCTCGGAGAGGTGGACGTTGAGGTTCTTGTCCGCCGTCGCGCGCCCGGTGAGCAGGCGCGTCACCCAGTCCTGGTTGGCCATGTGTGGGGGAGCCTATCACTGCCCCATCACGCCGCGCGGCCGAGTCCGCCCTCACAAGGTGACCAGGCCCAGCTTCGCCGCGCGGACCACGGCTTCGGTGCGCCGCTGGACGCCCAGCTTGGCGAGCACGGCATTCACATGGAACTTGGCGGTGTGCTCGCTGATGGCGAGCCGGTCCGCGATGGCCTTGTTGGACAGGCCCTCCGCGAGCAGCCCGAGGACCTCGCGCTCGCGGGGCGTCAGCGCATCAAGTGCGCCCCTGTGTGAGGCGAGGGATGCGTCCCGCGGCACGGCACGCAGCTCCGAGAGGGCCGGGTCGAAGACGCTCAGCCCCCGGGCAACGGCGAGCAGCGCGGCGGTGAGTGACGCCGGGTCCACGTCACGAAAGAGCAAGCCCCGGGCGCCCGCGCTCAGCGCAGCCTCTCCGGCCGCTTCGTCCGCGACCAACGCGAGCACCGGGGCGCCCAGGTCGGGTGACTCCACGCGGGCCTGTGCGCCGGACAGGCGCAGCCCGGTGTCCCACAGAACCACGTCCGGCGGCTCACCCGGTGTGGACTCGAGGTCGACCTGGGAACCGGACACGACAGTGAAGGGCACGTCCGCCTGGTCGCCCAGGGCCCGGGAGAGCGCACCCCGGGCCAGCGGGTCCTCCGCGACCAGAGAGAGGCGAAGCGGTGAGGTGGATGCGCCCAGCACGAGGCGTCTCTATTAACGGAGGCGCGCCAGCGACGCTGCGTCCGGGGACACCTCGGGTCAGGCCACGCGAAGCGGCCTGCGCGAAAGCGCCCTCAAGGCCCTCGCAGCCGCCACATGAGCAGGAGCGCCACGGCGAGCACGAGCAGTGCGCCCACCCCCGTCCAAAGGGCGACGGAGCACCCAGCTGGCGTCCTGGGGATGATGGGCAGCTTCTGTGTCCGGAGCTCCTCCGTGATCTGCGCCAGCAACCCGGCGTCGTAGGACACGGGCTCGCCCTTCCGAATCTTCCGGCCCATCTCTTCCAGCTCGCCGCCCGGAAGGTACCGGTCGGAGAGGAGCATGCTGCGCGCCTGGAGCTCCCGGTCCGTACCGTGTGCGGCGGGGTCGAACCCACACCCCGCGCAGGGCGCGAACGCGCCCACCTTCGAATCGCCGCACCGAACACAGACAGCCAAAGTCATGCACCTACCCTAGCGCGAATGCGGCGGCGTACCCCAGATGCGTGGCCCGTCACGCCTCACGGGCCACAGACGTGTGCTACGTCAGGGCACGAAGGGGCTCATCCGGCGTTGCCGGCGATGGGCCACGGCCGTGGCCATCGTTGCCAGGCCGAGCGACGGAGCGACGAGGCGCGGCTCAGGCCCGCGTGACGCCATGGCCCGGCGCATCCGCCGACAGCTCCAGCCGCGAGCCCGCGTACCGGGCGCCACCCTGGAAGGGATGGCTCGCGATGAACAGCGGCGTGTCCAGGTCGGCGTAGGTGAAGCCGCCGAGCCCCGCCGCCAGGTGCGCGGAGGTGGACATGGCCAGCACGCTCTCCACCATGCCGCCCACCATCAGCTCGAGGCCCGCGGCGCGCGCCAGGCTCCACATCGTCAGGGCTTCCACGACGCCGCACTTCATCGTCTTGATGTTGATGGCGTGCGCGGCGCCCTCCCGGATGAGCCGCAGTACGTCCCTCGCCGAGCGCGCCGACTCATCCGCGCACACGGGCACGCGCGAGCGCCGAGCGAGCTCCGCCATGCCGGCCACGTCGTGCGCGGGCACGGGTTGCTCGAAGAGGGCCAGGGGGACGTCGGCGCGCTCCAGTTCCTTCAGGAACGCGAGCGCCTCGGCCACGTCGTAGCCCCCATTGGCATCCGCGAAGAGCCGGGCCTGGGGCGCCACCTCGTGGATGGCCACCAGCCGCGCCGCGTCCTCGCCGGGCGTCAGCGCGCCGACCTTCACCTTCAGCGTGGAGATGCCCCGGGCCAGGATGGCGCGCGCGGACTGGCGCGCGTGGGCCACGTCTCCCGCCGTCACGGTCATGTCGATGTCCAGCGCACGCTGCGCGCCACCGAGCATGACGTACAGGGGGACGCGGTAATGCCGCGCCAGCGCATCCAGCAGCGCTGACTCCACGGCACACCGGGCGGCGGGGGCCAGCGCGAGCGAGTCACCCAGTGCCTCGGACATCGGCCGCCAGGCACGGACGTCCTGTCCCACCAGTCCCGCGCGCACCAGCTCCAGCGCACTCAGCGTGCTGGCCTGTGTTTCACCACTGACGGCGGGGAAGGGCGCGGCCTCGCCCAGGCCCTCGGTGCCATCCGCCAGTGTCAGGCGCACGAGCACGTTCTCCGCGGCGTACTGGGCCCCGGTGGCGATGGCGAAGGGCTCCGTGAGCGGGAGGTGCAGCGGCTCGAAATGGGCGGCGGTGATGAGGGTGGGCGTCATGGGCGGGCCTGGAGCCTACTCGCTTGGCCACGTCCCCGCGGCGGCCGGGCCCCGGCGGAGCGGCGGGTGGCCGACACATGTGACATGAGACTGATACATGCGACTCCGGCGACCTTGTGATTGCCGGCGGTTCGTGGCGACATGGGCGCATTCTGAAAGACAAGTCCCAGGCCGTTCCGGCTCCAGACACGGAGACGTTGTTGGCGGCGCTCGAGGAGGCGGAGCGCCAGCAGCCCGAGGGCTGCATGGTGCTGCGCGCCCTGCGGGACGCGGCCGGAGCGGTGGTGGACTTCCAGTGGGCGTGGGCGAATCCGGCGGCGGCCCGGGCGCTGGGGCACGTACCGGAGGCGCTGCGGGGCCAGCGGCTGCGAGAGCTGATGCCCGACTCCGGACTGGGGCGTCGGTGGGGGCTGCTGCGCGACGTGGTGGAGTCGGGCAGGCCCGTGGTGGACAACTTCGAGGAAGGGCGCGCCTGGGTGCAGGGGACGGCGGTGCCGCTGCGAGATGGCGTGCTGTTGCGGCTGCGCGACATCACCAGCGCCGTCCGGTTGGAGGCGGGCGTCCGAGACACGCTGGACTGGGTGCACAACGTGCTGGAGACGACACCCGACGCGTTCTTCACCGTGGATGCGGACTGGCGTGTCACCTACGTGAATCACGAGGCCGCGGCCCTCAGCGGGCGCTCGCAGGCGCAGCTCTTCCGGCAGATTCTGTGGCAGGCCTGTCCGGAGCTGCTGGGCACGCGCATGGAGCGGGAGCTGCGTCAGGTGGCGAGCGGCGCTGGCGCCACCATCTTCGAGTGGCGAGCCGCGCCCGGCCGCTGGCACGAGGTACACGCCTGGGGTGCCAACGGGAATCTGTCCGTCTTCGGGCGGGACATCACCGCGCGGAAGAAGGCGGAGGCCGAGCGCGACGTGCTCCTCTCCCAGGAGCAATCGGGCCGGCGGGAGGCGGAGGCGCTGGTCCACGAGCGCACCCGCGAGCTGATGACCGCGCGCGAGCGCCTGGTTCAGTCGGAGAAGCTGGCCATGGCGGGCCAGCTCGCGGCGGGCGTGGGACACGAAATCAACAACCCGCTCTCCTACGTCGTGGGGAACCTCCAGTTCGCGCTGGAGCAACTGGAGCCGCACGCGTCCCGCCCCGGTGCCAGCGACGCACTGGCGCGCGCCCTGCACGAGGCCATGGAGGCGCTGCGCGAGGCGAAGGAGGGCGCCGAGCGAATCCGCACCACCGTGCGTGACTTGCAGACCTTCGCCCGCGCGGAGGAGCCGCGCCTGTCACCCGTGGACGTGCACGCCGCGCTCGAGTTCGGCCTCTCCATGGCCATGCCGCACCTGCGCCACCGGGCCCGCGTCGAGAAGAACCTCGGCGACGTGCCCACGGTGATGGCTCACGAGACGCGGCTGGGACAGGTGTTCCTCCAGCTGCTCCTCAATGCCGCGCAGGCCATTCCGGAAGGCGACGTGGCGCGCTACGAAGTCACGCTCTCCACGTGGAGGGACGGCGCCACGGTCGTGGTGGAGGTGGCGGACAACGGCCACGGCATGGCGCCCGAGGTGCTGGACCGCGCCTTCGAGCCCTTCTTCACCACCCGTCCCCTGGGCGAGGGGGCCGGGCTGGGCCTGTCCACCAGCCTGGGCCTGGTGCGCAGCATGGGGGGCGAGCTGTCCGCGACGAGCGCGCCGGGCGTGGGAAGTGTGTTCCAGGTGCGCCTGCCCACCACGGATGCCGCGGCGCCCGCCACGGGGCCCGTGGAAGGCAGGGAGCTGCCCGGGCGCAAGCGCGTGCTGGTGGTGGATGACGAGCCCCTCCTCGCGGCGGTGCTGGGGCGGGTGCTCGGGACGCGTCACGAGGTGGTGGTGGTCCACAGCGGGCGCGAGGCCTTGGACCTGCTGGCGAGCGACGCGCGGTTCGACCGCGTCTTCTGCGACCTGATGATGGACGGCCTGACGGGGATGGACGTCTACGACGTGCTGTCCGCGAGACAACCGGAGGTGCTCTCGCGCTTCGTCTTCATGACGGGCGGTGCCTTCTCCGAGCGGGCGCGGACCTTCCTCCAGTCCGTGCCGCTGCCGCGAATCGAGAAGCCCTTCGAGCTGGGCGCCCTGCACGCGCTGGTGGAGGAGGCGCCGCCGCGCGCCGGCAGCCAGGAGCGGCCGGCGCGCGAGCCCGAGTCGGTGTGATTACAGCTTCACTTCGTCCCGGTCCGGCCGGGTGATGTAGCCGGAGCCCGCGGCGACCAGCTTGGCCATCAGCTTGTCCATGCCGTTGGAGCGGGCGAAGGCCATCTCGTTGCGGGTGGCGCCCACCAGGGTGAGCAGCTGCACCTTGCCGCTGGGGAGCACGAAGTGGTCGGGCCGCGACGGGTCCCGGACGAACACGAAGCCACCCAGCTTGGACTCGCCACCATCCAGCGAGCCCTCCACGGGATAGCGGTGCCCCATGGCGAAGGCGCGCAGGGACACGAGGTTGTAGGCCATCATGTCCAGCAGCCGGAACACCGGCCACTTCGCCTCTTCGGGCGTGTGGATGACCATCTCGTAGCCCAGCCCGCTGGGCGCGTCGTCGGGGAACTCCTCACCGGGCGCGACGGTGAAGGGGTTGGACAGTCCACTGGTGACATAGGTCCAGTACGGGTAGCTCTCGCTGGGCGGTGCGACGCGCACCCCCATGGGGCCCCAGTTGGGGTCCGCTTCCTGGACCTGGGCCAGCTCACTCTCCATCCACGCCTGGATGGCATCCGTCTGGTCGAGCGTGAAGACGCCTTCGTCAATGGCGCCGAACATCTTCGGATACTCGACTTCGTCGCGGTCCGCCCAGCAGTCCTCGTACCACTGGATGAAGTCTTCGTCCGTCTCCGGGGCTTTCATGGCCGTGACACTCTAGAGGCTCACCCCGGTTTCACAACTTCAAGTCGCGGGGAGGCCTCTTCGGGCTGACAGTCCGGGGGGCGCTCAGGTACCGGTCGCTCCTTTGGGGCCCGAGGAAGCGGCCAGCGGCCACGGCTTCAGCCCGCAGATGCGCTCCGCCTCCTCCACCGCGGGTGCCAGCCGGGCATGCTCGCGGCGGAGGAAGCCTCGCACCGCCCCGTCCAATGTCTTGTCGAAGATGAGATGGGCGCTGTGGACCGCCGTGGGCTCGAAGCCGCGAGACACCTTGTGCTCGCCCCCGGCGCCGGGCTCGAACACCTTGCGGCCGGCCCGGATGCAGTCCTCCACGGAGTGATACAGGCAGACGTGGAAGTGGAGGAAGGGGTGCTCCTCGAACGCGCCCCAGTACCGACCATAGAGGCGCTCCGGCGTGGCCAGGTTGAAGGCGCCAGCGATGACCTTCTGGCCCCGGACCGCCTCCACCATCTCCACCGAGCCCGGCAGGGTGCGGAAGACGCGGGCGAAGAAGTCGGGCGTGAGCTGAATCTGCCCCCAGGCGTGGCGCTCGCAGGTGGAGGTGTAGAACCCGTAGGCGCGTTTGGCGTGGGCGGGGGACAGTTCCTCGCCGCGCACGGTGCGCAGGGTGATGCCCTGGGTGGCCGCGGCGCCGCGCTCACGCTTGAGCTGGTTGCGGCGCTTGGAGTCGAAGCGCGCCAGGTAGTCGTCGTAGCTGCGGTAACCCGGGTTCTTCCAGTGGAACTGGAGGGTGATGCGGCGGGCGAGCCCCTCGGCCTCCAGGAAGTCCGCCTCGTCCCCGGTGGGGTAGAGGATGTGGACGGAGGAGCAGCCCACCTCCCGGGCGCTCTCGGCGGCTGCGGCGAGCAGCAGGCGGCGCAGGACGGGGACGTCCTCTCCCGGGGCGATGAGGAAGCGCGGCACGGTGGCGGGGGACAGCGGTCCGCCCACGACGAGCTTCGGGTAGTACTCGACCCCGAGCCGGGCGGCGGCGTCCGCCCAGCCGAAGTCGTAGATGTACTCGCCCATGCTGTGGAACTTGAGGTACGCGGGCGCGGCGGCCACCAGCTTGGGGCCTCGCCACAGCGTGAGGTGATGCGGCGCCCAGCCCGTCTCCTCGGTGGCGCTGCCGCTCTCCTCCATGGCGGCCAGCCAGGCGTGCCGGACGAAGGGGGGCGCATCGGGGCCGGCCAGGGCATCCCAGGCATCGGCCGGTGCATCAGTCACTGCTTCGAGGATGCGGAGTCGGAGCGAGGTATCGGCGGGCACGGGAGCACTCTTAACGTGTCCCGCGCGTGCCCGCCGTGGGTTGCTTGCCCGTCGCTCAGGCGGCCCGGGCGGCGCCACCGGCCCGGGTAGCCTCGCGCGGCTCCGGCCACACGGCACGCTGCGGGGTGGCGATGCGGATGATGCGCAGCCACGCCAGCACGCGCATCACCTGCCACGTGGGGTCCAGCTCGAACTTCCGGGCGGCGAAGTTGGGGCTGCTGCCGTACTTGTGGTGGTTGTTCTGGAAGAGCTCGCCCATGCAGAGGATGTCCATGGGCAGCGTGTTCCGGGACTTGTCGGTGCTGTCGAAGTTCCGGTAGCCGTACTTGTGGCCGCACCAGTTCACGATGGCGCCGTGCACCGGGCCCATGAGGAAGTGCAGGGGCAGCAGCAGGAACTGCCAGGGCGAGGTGGCGAACATCACATAGAAGGCGGAGTAGAAGGCCACCCAGCCCAGCGTGGCGAGCCACGAGGTGCGCAGCGTGGTGTCGACGAGCGGCCACTCCGGGTAGCCGCCCAGGAAGCGGGCCTCGGGCTGGCCACGGCCCGAGGCGTAGTCGTCGTAGCGTGCCTTGGTGTGCCACATCATCCGCGCCACATCCTTGAAGAAGTGGGGCGAGTGCGGGTCCTTCTCGGTGTCGGAGAACGCGTGGTGCTCGCGGTGCAGGATGGCGTAGGCCTTGGGCGACAGGTACGACGAGCCCTGCACCAGGTAGGTGAGCAGGTGCATCACCCGCTCCGTCTTGGGCCCCATGGTGTACATGCGGTGGGCCGCGTACCGATGCTGGAAGAAGCTCTGGAAGAACACGCAGAGCAGCCAGTGCGAGACGAAGAAGATGAGGACGGCCATTCGAGTTCCCGGTTCAGTGTCAGACCTGGGGTAACACCAGCCATGTCATGGCAGCGTCACGCGGGGCCGAAGAGCCGGGGCGTTGCCCTGGAGGGCCATGCGCCCGGGCGTCCCGCTTCAAGCGGCCATCAGTAGAACGCGGCGCGGCAGGAGATGACGCGAGGCGCCGTTGGGCGCTCTTCCGGTACGGAGGGGGCGCAGGACACCCAGGAGAGGAGGACACGCGTGGAGCGGGCGGACATCGTCAGGCTGGACAAGGCGCACGTCTGGCATCCCTACACGGCCATGGAGGCCTACATCGCGGAGACGGATCCGCTGGTGGTGGTGCGCTCGGAGGGCGTGTCCCTGTTCGACGCGGACGGCACGCGCTACCTCGACGCCAACGGCTCCTGGTGGGTGTCCACGCTGGGCCATCGGCATCCGCGGCTGCTCCGTGCGCTCGCCGAGCAGGCCGCGATGCTCCCCCATGTCTCCCTGGCGGGCATCACCCACGAGCCTGCCGCCCTGCTGGCCTCGGAGCTGGCGGCCATCGCGCCCGGCGCGGACCAGCCAGGCCTGCCCGCCGCCGAGCGCCTGTCGCGGGTGTTCTATTCGGACAATGGGAGCACGGCGGTGGAGGTCGCCATCAAGATGGCGGCCCAGTACTGGGCGCAGAATGGCAAGCCGCGCCGCACCCGCTTCATCACCCTGTCGGGCGCGTTCCACGGAGAGACCCTCGGCGCCACCAGCGTCGGGGGTGTCCCGCTGTTCCGCGAGGTCTTCGGCCCGCTGCTCTTCGACGTGGTGCACGTCCCCTCTCCCGCGGAGGCGGAGGGGGGCTGGGCGCGGGCCTTCGACCAGGTCCGGGCCACCCTGCGCGCACATCCGGATGAGATTGCAGGCGTCATCCTCGAGCCCGTGCTGCAGGGCGCGGCGGGCATGGTGATGTACTCGCCAGACTTCGTCCGGGCGGTGCGCGAGGCCACGCGCGAGGTGGACACCTTCCTCATCGCCGACGAGGTCTTCACGGGGATGGGGCGCACGGGCGCACGCTTCGCGGTGGACCTGTCAGGCGTGGTGCCGGACATGCTGTGTCTGGCAAAGGCCGTCTCGGGGGGAATCCTGCCCTTCGGCGTGACGCTGGCCTCGGAGCGAGTGTTCTCAGGGTTCCTCGGACCGTCGAGCCGGGCGCTGTATTACGGGCACTCCTATTGTGGGAACCCGCTCGGCGCGGCCATCGCCCGCGAGGTCCTGGCCATCTACAGGGACGAGGATGTCCTGGGGCAGGTGGCCAGGAAGGCGCCGCGCGTGCAGGCGGCTTTCGAAAGGATGGCCGCCACGATTCCGGGCCTGGTCCGTCCCCGGGCAGTGGGCATGGTGGGAGCGGTGGACCTGGGGGGGGGCGGATACCTCGCGCGTGGAGGCTGGCGGGTATACGAGGCCGCGCGCCGCCGAGGGCTCTACCTGCGGCCCATGGGGGACACCGTGTACATCGCGCCCGCGCTCAATATCTCTGATGAGGACCTCGACGAGCTGCTCGCCGGGGTGGAGGCGTCGCTCCGGGAAGTGGCCGGCCGCTGAGTGGCGGATCCGCAGCTCGCGAATGTGCGGGAGCGAACGAAGTGGTGATTGACAGGTCGCGCGTCGCGGGGATAGAAGCCGCGCCCCGCCCGACGCAGATCCGGTCGGGGAGCTGACAGCAGAATAAAAGGGTCGATGAAGATTGTTGACCCAGGACGCGGCGGTGGTAGAAGCCGCGCCCCTTCGGACGGGCAGCTGATCTCAGCGGTGCGCCGGAGAATCAGCGGGGAAATAGAAGGATCAGCCCAGAAAGTTGATCCCAGGGGCGGTGGTGGTAGAAGCCCCAGCTCTCACGAAGAAGCCCGCGCACTGGCGCGGATCCGCTTTGAGTGGGTCGGTAAGAAAATACGGAATACGGCAGTCAACGCAGCGAGTTGACAGGAAATGCGGTGGTGGTAGAAGCCGCGCCCCCGACGAAGAAGCCCGGAAGCAAGAGGGCAGGCGAGTCGAGGGAGTCAACGAAGCAGCGGTTGACAGGGAGGGCGGCGAAGCGGTAGAAGCCGCGCCCCTCCGGAAGAAAGCAGCGGAAGCCACTGGGCGGCGCTGAAGACTCCGGAAGCCAGCAGGACGGCGAAAACAGCAGCTTGACAGAAGACGCCGGACTGAAATAGAAGCTGACGCCCCGCCGGACGAAAAGACGGCGGCGGCAACGAAGAAAACGGTAGCAAGAAGTCGCGGGAAGCACAAGCGACTCGGTCTTTGAAAACCAAATAGCAAGCCCAAGAAGAAGCTAGATTGCGGAAACCGCAGTCAATTTCTTGAAACAGTGCCAGCCAGGTCGCGCTGCGAAGCGCAGCCGGCAGCACTGTCCGAATCAGCGAGTTTCAGGTTCCTTAGCCGGGCCTGGGACTGACGCCGGTTCAAATCTTCAAAATTCAATTGGAGAGTTTGATCCTGGCTCAGAACGAACGCTGGCGGCGTGCCTAACACATGCAAGTCGAGCGCGAATAGGGGCAACCCTTAGTAGAGCGGCGCACGGGTGCGTAACACGTGGATAATCTGCCTGAGTGCTCGGGATAACCAGTCGAAAGATTGGCTAATACCGGATAAGCCCACGGTTTCTTCGGAGACTGAGGGAAAAGGTGGCCTCTGCATGCAAGCTATCACATTCAGATGAGTCCGCGGCCCATCAGCTAGTTGGCGGGGTAATGGCCCACCAAGGCGACGACGGGTAGCTGGTCTGAGAGGACGATCAGCCACACTGGAACTGAGACACGGTCCAGACTCCTACGGGAGGCAGCAGTGGGGAATTTTGCGCAATGGGCGAAAGCCTGACGCAGCAACGCCGCGTGTGTGATGAAGGTCTTTGGATTGTAAAGCACTTTCGACCGGGAAGAAACCCTGTTGGCTAACATCCAACAGCTTGACGGTACCGGGAGAAGAAGCACCGGCTAACTCTGTGCCAGCAGCCGCGGTAATACAGAGGGTGCAAGCGTTGTTCGGAATTATTGGGCGTAAAGCGCGTGTAGGCGGCGTGACAAGTCGGGTGTGAAAGCCCTCAGCTCAACTGAGGAAGTGCGCCCGAAACTGTCGTGCTTGAGTGCCGGAGAGGGTGGCGGAATTCCCCAAGTAGAGGTGAAATTCGTAGATATGGGGAGGAACACCGGTGGCGAAGGCGGCCACCTGGACGGTAACTGACGCTGAGACGCGAAAGCGTGGGGAGCAAACAGGATTAGATACCCTGGTAGTCCACGCCGTAAACGATGAGAACTAGGTGTCGTGGGAGTTGACCCCCGCGGTGCCGAAGCTAACGCATTAAGTTCTCCGCCTGGGAAGTACGGTCGCAAGACTAAAACTCAAAGGAATTGACGGGGGCCCGCACAAGCGGTGGAGCATGTGGTTTAATTCGACGCAACGCGCAGAACCTTACCTGGTCTTGACATCCTCGGAATCCTTCAGAGATGAGGGAGTGCCCGCAAGGGAACCGAGAGACAGGTGCTGCATGGCTGTCGTCAGCTCGTGTCGTGAGATGTTGGGTTAAGTCCCGCAACGAGCGCAACCCTCGCCTTTAGTTGCCACGCAAGTGGATCTCTAGAGGGACTGCCGGTGTTAAACCGGAGGAAGGTGGGGATGACGTCAAGTCCTCATGGCCTTTATGACCAGGGCTACACACGTGCTACAATGGCCGGTACAGAGCGTTGCCAACCCGCGAGGGGGAGCTAATCGCATAAAACCGGTCTCAGTTCAGATTGGAGTCTGCAACTCGACTCCATGAAGGCGGAATCGCTAGTAATCGCAGATCAGCACGCTGCGGTGAATACGTTCCCGGGCCTTGTACACACCGCCCGTCACACCATGGGAGTCGATTGCTCCAGAAGTCATCTCACCAAGAGGTGCCCAAGGAGTGGTCGGTAACTGGGGTGAAGTCGTAACAAGGTAGCCGTAGGGGAACCTGCGGCTGGATCACCTCCTTTCTAAGGAGACCGGGCATCGGACAGCGTCTTCGGACGCAGTAGGCGATGCCAGTGGCTTTCGAGCCACGTCAGGTCAACCAGGTCAACGTTTCCGAGTCACAATCTAGCTACTTACTTCGGGCTTGCTGTTTGGTTTTGAAGGACTGAGTCGAAAGCGACTTGGCTCTTTGAGAATGAAGGACGCTGTAGGGTTTGCCGACGCGGTAGCCCCCTGGGCCTATAGCTCAGCTGGCTAGAGCGCGCGCCTGATAAGCGCGAGGTCGGTGGTTCAAGTCCACCTAGGCCCACCATTTCCCCTCCAGGAGGAGGGAAGCGGTGACGCGCACCAGCATGGTAGAATGGCCGTGGGCAAGTTTCCCGGGGCTGTAGCTCAGCTGGGAGAGCGCCAGCTTTGCAAGCTGGATGTCGTCGGTTCGAACCCGATCAGCTCCACACAAGTTTTCCCTGAAGCAGTAGAGGGAAGCGTTCTTTGACAAGTGCATACGAAGGGTAAGTTCAATTTCTGCTGAGAGAAGTTCTCGCAGAGGCCCTGACGAAGTACCCAAGCCAACGTCGTGAGGCGAAGGTGAGGGGAAGGAAAGTCAGGTGCCCAATCAAGCGTAAGTAACAAAGAAGTCTTCCAGGCTTGCTGCGAAGAGCAGGAGTCTGGGCCTTGGTTTCGAGTTTCGACAATCCGCCGGGAGGCGGGCGTGAAAACAAGAGATTAGGGCAAGTAAGCTACTAAGGGCGTGCGGTGGATGCCTAGGTGCCAAGAGGCGATGAAGGACGCGGGTGGCTGCGAAAAGCTCCGGGGAGCTGTCAACCGAGCGTTGATCCGGAGGTGTCCGAATGGGGAAACCCAGCGCTGTGAATAGCGGCGTTACCTTCCACTGAATACATAGGTGGAATGGAGCTAACCAGGGGAAGTGAAACATCTCAGTACCCTGAGGAAGAGAAAACAACGAGTGATTCCCAAAGTAGTGGCGAGCGAAATGGGAGAAGCCCAAACCGCAACCACGCAAGTGGTGGCGGGGTAGTGGGTCCACGGTAGGACTTTGACTTGCTAGCGGAAGCTTCTGGAAAGAGGCACCAAAGAGCGTGATAGTCGCGTACGCGAAAGCGGGTTGGAGCTGAGTGGGGTACCCAAGTAGGGCGGGACACGTGCAATCCTGCCTGAATCAGCCGGGACCATCCGGTAAGGCTAAATACTCCTTGGCGACCGATAGTGAACTAGTACCGCGAGGGAAAGGTGAAAAGAACCCCGGTGAGGGGAGTCCAAAGAACCTGAAACCGCATGTCTACAAGCAGTTCGAGCACTACGGGGCAACCCAGTGCGAGAGCGTACCTTTTGCATCATGATTCGGCGACTTAATATACGTAGCGAGGCTAAGCCGTTAGGTGGAGCCGTAGCGAAAGCGAGTCCGAACAGGGCGAATAGTTGCGTGTATTATAACCCGAAGCGGGGTGATCTACACATGGCCAGGTTGAAGTGCGGGTAACACCGCATGGAGGACCGAACTCGTGAAAGTTGAAAATTTCTGAGATGAGCTGTGTGTAGGGGTGAAAGGCCAATCAAACTCCGTGATAGCTGGTTCTCCCCGAAAGATATTTAGGTATCGGCTCGGGCAATTCAATACCGGAGGTAGAGCACTGGAACGGCTAGGGGTCTCACCAGATTACCAAACCGTACCAAACTCCGAATGCCGGTAATTGTTATCCCGGGACGCAGTCAGTGGGTGATAACGTCCATTGGCAAGAGGGGAATAACCCAGACCGACAGCTAAGGCCCCCAAATCTAGTCTAAGTGAACACTAGAAAGGATGTGGCAGGTCATTGACAACCAGGAGGTTGGCTTAGAAGCAGCCATCCTTTAAAGAAAGCGTAATAGCTCACTGGTCAAGACAGGCCGCGCCGAAAATGTAACGGGGCTCAAGACTAGTGCCGAAGCTTCGGGTCACACGTAAAGCGTGTGGCGGTAGGGGAGCGTCCCAGTTGCAGCGAAGGTCGACTGAAAAGGCGGCTGGAGCGGCTGGGAGTGCTGATGCCGAAATGAGTAGCGATAAAGGGGGTGAGAAACCCCCTCGCCGTAAGCCCAAGGTTTCCTGGGTCAAGTTAATCTTCCCAGGGTTAGCCGGAACCTAAGCCGAGGCCGAAAGGCGTAGGTGATGGAAAGCGGGTTAATATTCCTGCGCCATCTTGTGAGCGTTGAACTAAGGGAGGACGGAGAAAGCTAGGCGAGCTGACCGGTGGTTGTGTCAGTCTAAAGGTGTAGGGGTGTCGCGTACGAATAAAGGCGCGGCAGCCATCCCCGAGACCCGATGGCGCCCCGTCAGGGGTAAGTCGCTGATGCTCTGCTTCCAAGAAAAGTCCCGTAGGGAGCTTACAGGGTGTCCGTACCGTAAACCGACACAGGTGGGCGAGGAGAAAATCCTAAGGCGCTTGAGAGAACTCTCCTCCAAGGAACTAGGCAAATTTCCACCGTAACTTCGGAAGAAGGTGGGCCTCTGGTAGGTGTAGGCGTACAGCCGAAGCCGAGAGAGGTTGCAGAGAAATGGCGGTAGCGACTGTTTACCAAAAACACAGGACTCTGCGAAGGCGACAAGCCGACGTATAGGGTCTGACTCCTGCCCGGTGCTGGAAGGTTAAGGGGATTCGTCAGCCGCAAGGTGAAGCGATGATCCGAAGCCCCAGTAAACGGCGGCCGTAACTATAACGGTCCTAAGGTAGCGAAATTCCTTGTCGGGTAAGTTCCGACCTGCACGAATGGAGTAACGACTTCCGCGCTGTCTCGGAGAGGGACTCAGCGAAATTGAAATAGCTGTGCCGATGCAGTTTACCCGCAGCAAGACGGAAAGACCCCGTGAACCTTTACTATAACTTGACAGTGACACTAGGGATTGACTGTGTAGGATAGGTGGGAGCCTTTGAAGCCGGGCCGCTAGGTTCGGTGGAGGCAACGGTGAAATACCACCCTGTTGATTTCTGGTGTCTAACCATGTCCCGTCAGCCGGGACTGGGACACTGTCTGGTGGGTAGTTTGACTGGGGCGGTCGCCTCCCAAAAAGTAACGGAGGCGCGCGATGGTTCCCTCAGCCCGATTGGAAACCGGGCGTCGAGTGCAATGGCATAAGGGAGCTTGACTGCGAGACGGACACGTCGAGCAGGTGCGAAAGCAGGTCATAGTGATCCGGTGGTCCTGAATGGAAGGGCCATCGCTCAACGGATAAAAGGTACTCCGGGGATAACAGGCTTATCTCCCCCAAGAGTTCACATCGACGGGGAGGTTTGGCACCTCGATGTCGGCTCATCGCATCCTGGGGCTGGAGCAGGTCCCAAGGGTTTGGCTGTTCGCCAATTAAAGCGGTACGCGAGCTGGGTTCAAAACGTCGTGAGACAGTTTGGTCCCTATCTGCTGTGGGCGTAGGATACTTGAGAGGCTCTGACCTTAGTACGAGAGGACCGGGTTGGAGGCACCGCTGGTGTACCAGTTGTCTCGCCAGAGGCATCGCTGGGTAGCCATGTGCCGATTGGATAACCGCTGAAAGCATCTAAGCGGGAAACCGACCTCAAGACCAGGTATCCCGGGCGCAAGCCCCTGAAGACCCGTCGAAGACTACGACGTTGATAGGCCGGGTGTGTAAGCGTGGTAACACGTTCAGCTAACCGGTACTAATTGGTCGTGAGGCTTACTTCCCCCATTCTCTTGCATGCCCCCTCGTGGGGAGTAAGGGACTCGGGGCCAAGGCCGAGGCTCGAGTGCGACGCGCACTCGCCTGGAAGACTTGAAACGCACAGCGAGACTTCGCTCAGCAATTGAAACTTACCCTTTGTATGCACTGTCGCTTGTTTTCCGGTGGCTATGTCGGAGGGGTCCCACCCGTTCCCATCCCGAACACGGAAGTTAAGCCCTCCAGAGCCGATGGTACTTCGCGGGAAACCGCGCGGGAGAGTAGGTCGCTGCCGGATTCTTTTTGAGAAGCCCTCGCGTGTCCCTTTGCGGACGCGCGGGGGCTTTCGCTTTTTGTGGGCCTCAACGCGTCCGCCGCGCCTGGCGCCACCGCTGCAGCCGGCGCACCCCGCCCCAGGCCAGCGCCCCCGCCACCCCCGTCAGCACCACCAGGTGCTCGGCGTGCGCGGCGCCCTTCGCCACCGCGTCCACGCTGTGCGAGAAGGCGTAGCCCAGCCCTACCGCCAGCGGCACGCTGAGGCATAGCGCCAGCCCGTCCCACAGCAGGAAGTGCCGCGGCCGCATGCCTTGCACCGCCGCCAGCACGAAGACGGCGCCTCGCAGCACCGAGAGGAAGCGCCCCACGAAGACGCACCGCCCTCCGTGCCGCGCGTACAGCCGCGCCAGTTGCTCCCGGCGCGCGGGCGGTAAAAGCCTCTTCAGCCGCGGACTCTCATACAGCGCCGGCCCCAGCCTGCGCGCGGTGAGGAAGAGGGCCATGTCCCCGCAGAGGACGCCGCCCATTCCTACCGCCAGCGCCAGCGCCACAGGCAGCACATCCCGGTGCACGAGGATGCCCAGGGAGAGCAGCACCAGGTCCTCCGGGATGGGGACTCCCAGTCCTCCAGCCACCAGGGCCGCGAAGAGCAGGGCCGCTGAGCCATGTGTGAGCAACCAGGGGAGTGGACCTGCGGCCATGGCGTATCCCTCCCGGGCGTCATGCCGGGCCTTCAGGGCGGCCCGGAGGCAACGCGCTGCGCTCCTGCCGGAAGAGCAGGACTTCGCGGGTGATGATTTGAACGGTGGCCACCACGGGCACCGCCACCACCGCGCCGACGATGCCCGCGAGCTCGGCGCAGAACAGCACGGACAGCAGCACGAGCAGCGGATTGACGTGCACCGTGCGTCTGAAGATGAGCGGCGCCAGGACGTTGCCCTCGAGCTGGCCGTACAGCAGGAAGTAGACGAGCGCGACCACCGCCACCCAGGTGCCCTGGGTGGCCCACGTCAGCAGCGTGATGAAGCCGCCCGCGATGAGGGGCCCCACGTAGGGGACCAGGCTGGAGAACCCGCTGGCGATGCCCAGCGCCAGGAAGTACGGCAGCCCCAGGATGGCCAGCATCCCCGTCGTCAGGGTCGCGTTGATGGTGCAGATGAGGGCAAGCCCCGAGAGGTAGCCCCCCGTGGCGCTGTACACGTTGCGGAGGACTCGCACGTACCGCATCCGGTGCTGGGGCCCCGCCAGGGCCAGCCCCGTGCGAATCAGGTCTCCTCCGAATGTCAGCATGAACACGACGAGGAAGAAGACGGTGAGGGCTGAGGCCACCAGCCCCACGGCACCTCCGATGGCGCGCACGAGCAGCTCGGGCAGGGCTCCCGTGGCGAGCCCCGGCGTTGCCTCTTCGAGCCTGCGTTTCCAGCCGAGCGCTTTCAGGCGCTCGCTCATCACGCGGAAGGGCCGTGAGCTCCGCAGTTCTTCCATGAGCTGGGGCCACTGACGCACCAGGGCGTCCAGTTGGTCCGCGGCGGCGGGAATCACGAGCAATGCGAGGGCGGCGACCACGGCGAGGAGCGCCGTCATCATCAACGCGATGGCCGGCAGCCGGGGCAGCCGCTTCCGCGTCAGCCACGCGACCCCGTGCTCCAGGGCCAGCGCCATGATGATGGCGATGCCCGTCAGGGTGAGCGCCACCCGCGTCTTCACCACCAGGGTGACGAGCGCGACCACCCCGAGCACGGAGGCGCAGACGGTGAATACCGTCGTGGGGGTGACCTGGGAGCGTTGTCGCCTGCCGTCGCGCTCCGTCACTACCGCCCCCGCTCGAGCCCCGTGCCGCTCCTCCCGACGTGCCCACCCTTCCCGGGACAGGCGACCCGTCCTCGCGTCCAGGGCCGGTGCGGACCTGGAACGAAAAGGCGTCTCAGCGTCGGGGCCGTGCTGGACCGGGGGCAGGAGGACTGCCGCGGACGCGCCTCGCGCTCCATGACGAGAGGCGAGGCGGTCGCCGTCAGGGGCGCTCGGTGCTTCAGTTCCGCGACGGGTAGATGCCTTCCAGCGCGATGATGAAGTTGATGCAGAGGAAGGGCGACATGTTGTTGTGCGGCTGGGAGCCACCCGCGGCCCCGATGGCCGCAGGGTTCATCGTTCCGTCAATGGGAGCGGCCCGGTAGTTGAGGATGGTCGCGTTGTTATCCGCCGCGAGCACGGTCCCCACCGGGGTCTCTGTGTCGCCTTGCTGGCTGCTCACGTTCAGCGAGTGGTTATGCGCCGGCATCTGGTTCGCTAGCAGGGTCACTGTCTCCGAGCCGCCCTGCTCACCCAGCGTCCGCGGCGACAGCCCGGGGCCTTGTCCCGGCTGCATGGGGTACCGGCCTCGCAGGTCCGGCAGGGCGAAGGTGGTCTGCCCGTTGCCTCCATAGGTCGTGCCCAGGATGGAGAAGAGCGCCGTGTTCTGGGCGATGGAGAGCAGCTGTCCCTGGCAGAAAGCCCAGCCCCGCGGAGGGAAGTTGCCTGCGAACATCATGATTTGACCGATGAAGGGCTCTGACACGTGCGTCTACCTTTCGAGAAGAGAGCTGCATGAAACGGGAACCGCGACGGTTTCATGAGCAAAGGTCCGGCCAGTGCTCTCCGCGTGCGTGTTTCATGTGCGTGTGACAGCGGGATGCAGTGAAACGTGAGGCGCGGTGGCTGAATGTCTCGGTGTGTCACGCGCCGCGATGCGTCCGAACCCGACGCGGGTGCGTTCAGTCCTGACGCTCGCCTCCTGCGTGCCGGTGAAACGCGGATGCGTCCGGCCCCGACGCTCGCGTCGTTGCGTGCTGGCGAAACGCGGATGCGTCCGCCTCGTACGCCAGGGCGCTATTTCGTGAGGGTCCCTCCACGAGAAAATGCGCCGGGTTGGCGCTGAACCTTCTGGGTTGCCCTCGGGCTGCGCGGAGTGGCGTGAGGCTTGCTCAGAGGCCCGTGGCATGACGTTTCACCACGAGGAGAGCGGCAGATGACGCACGTGAACTGGCGACGCCCGCTGTATCAAAAGTGGTTTCAGGCGATGCCCCTGACGGCACTGCTGGTGCTGTCGGCTTGTGAGGAGGGCACGCCGGGACCGCAGGGGCCGCAAGGTCCTGCCGGTCCCGCGGGGGCTCAAGGGCCACAAGGTGAGCAGGGGCCACAAGGTCCTGCTGGCCCTCAGGGGGAGCCCGGCGCCATGGGGCCTCAGGGCCCCCAAGGCGAGCCCGGTCCCGCGGGGACGCCGGGTGGTCCCGAGGGCCCGCCGGGCCTGACGGCGCTGGTGCGCACCGCGGCGGAGCCCTCGGGTGAGAACTGTGCCCAGGCGGGCGTCGTCATCGAGACGGGCCTCGACCTCAACCGCAATGGCGAGCTGGAGGATGCGGAGGTCGACGCGGCACTGACCCGCTACGTGTGTAACGGGAGTCAGGGCCTGGTGGGCCCCGCCGGGCCACAGGGCCCTGTGGGGCCGCAGGGCCTCCGTGGCGAGCAGGGTGTGCAGGGCCCGGCAGGGCCGCAGGGTGAACAAGGTGTCCAGGGCGAGCAGGGCCCGGTCGGCCCCGCGGGAGCAACGGGACCTGCCGGTCCGGCCGGCCCGCAGGGCCCCACCGGTCAGCAGGGCCCGGTCGGCCCCGCTGGCGCCATGGGTCCGCAGGGCCCGGTTGGCCTGGGAACGGTGATGCGGACCACGGCGGAGTCGGCGGGCGGCAACTGCGCAACCGGGGGCGTGCGACTGGAGACGGGCGTTGACGCCAACAGCAACGGCACGCTCGACGCGGGCGAGGAGAACCTCTCGCTCACCCGCTTCATCTGCAACGGGCCCCAGGGACCTCAGGGCGTCCAGGGCCCCGCGGGCGCGACGGGACCTGCCGGACCGCAGGGCGCCACGGGGCCGAGTGGCCCGAGCGGGCCGCAAGGCCCGCAGGGGCCGACGGGGGCAGTGGGCGCGTACGGTGACGGGTCGGGCGGGTCCTTGACCATCCCCAGTGGAACCACCATGGACCTGACCACGCTCCCTGGCTACAACTCGTTGGCCGGCCGGCACCACCTTCAGTTCACGAACGTCACCATCGACGGCACGTTGATCGTCCCGAGTGGCACGGTCATCCGGGCCACCGGTGACGTCACCATCAGCGGCACGGTCATCGTGGACCAGAGCGCCGAGGACACCGGAAATGGACCGGCGGAGGCGGGTGTGGCGCGTGCGGCCGCGGCCGAGCCCCAGGGTGGACGTGGGCTCCAGCCGCTCCAGGCCGCGCAGCTCCTGAGGCCCGGTGGCCAGGGGGGCGGCTCAGGTGCCAAGCAGATGGGGTTGTCCGGGGGCGATGGCGGTGGCTCCCTGGTCATCCTCTCGCAGGGCACGCTCCGCGTTACGGCCATCGGCGCCATCAACGCCAACGGTGACCCGGGTGGGGGGGGCGCCAACCTTCCCGGCTCGGGTGGTGGCGCGGGGGGCGTGGTCGTCCTGGTGGGCAAGGCCGCCGTCACGGTGCAGGGCTTCGTCCGAGCGGTGGGCGGCAACGGGGGGCCGGGCAACAACCAGGGCGGTGCGGGCAAGGGCGGTGGTGGCGGCGGTGGCGGTGGCATCGTCCATCTCCTCTCCTCCACGACGCCCGTCGTGACGGGCGGCATCCTCGTGAACCCCGGGGCCGCGGGCACCACGGCGAATCCCACGGGCGCCAGTCAGGCCATCACCGCGGGCGGTGGCGGAGGTGCGTGCGGTGGAAACGGTGGCTCGGGTGGTGGCGGGCTGCTGTCCGCGCCGCAGGTGCCCGAGGCGGGGGCTGCCGGATACGACCTGAGGACCGTCACGCCCACGCCGGAGAACGTGTTCCTGTAGGTCAGCGCGGTTTGGGGGGATGCGACGGCTCGCGGGCAATCGGCTCGCGGGCCGTTCGTGTTTTCAGGCGCATGGCGCGGGCTTCCACGCCATGGACACGTAGGGGTCGGCCGTCTCTTCGGCGGAGACGGCGTCCACCTCGAAGCCCAGGCGTTCGTACAGCCTGCGCGCGGGGTTGGTTCGCAGGACTCGCAACCGCAGGGGGATGCCTGCCTTCGCGGCCTCGTCCTGTATGCGGCGCAGCAGCCAGGTTCCCGCGCCGCTGCCGCGATGTTGGGGCAGCAGGGCGATGTCCACCACGCGCCACTCCGCGGCGCTTCTGGCGACGAGGAGACGGCCCGCGGGCTGTCCGTGGATGCACACCACCTGGTGGTCGGCGCCGGGATGGCGGGCCGCCCAGTCATGGGATTGCGCCATCCACTGCATGCGCAGGAAGGCGTCGCGCTGGGCAGGCGCCCAGCCCCACGCGGCGAGCTCGGGCTCTCGCGTGCTGGCGTACAGCGCGAAGAGGAAGGGTTCGTCCGAGGGCGTCACGGCACGCAGGTCGATGGACACAGTGGCCGCGAGCATGGCGCTCCGGGCGATGACGCGTCCACCACCCGACGCGCAGGCGCCGCACCGTCATCCGCCCAACGGCGGATGCAAGCAGCCGTAAATCCAGACGTCCTGGTCTTCGTGGTCAGACGTCAGACCCGGATGAGATTTTCGCAAGCAGGTCCCGAAGGAGCCACGCCATGAAGAAGACGCGAGACGAAGCCCCACTCCTCCAGGAAGCCGGTGAGATGGAGACGCGGTGGCGCGGCCTCGCCGCCCGGTTGATGGAGCTGGGGGACGATGCGATGGACGCGCAGCTGCTCGTGGCCTTCCGGGCCGCTCGCGAGGAGGGCGCGGTGCCTCCGGATGCAGGCTTCTTCCTCGTGGCCCACATCCTCACCTCCATGGCGGACGAGGCGATTGCCGAGGTGCCGCGGGTGTGCCGGCTGGCGCTGGAGCTGGAGCTGATGGAGCGCGAGTACGGCGTGGAGCAGGGGGCCTGGCTCAGCGGAGAGGAGACGCCCCCCGAGGACTGGGAGGCGCTCCGCGCGGCGTATGAAGCCGCCTGCGACGAAGCGCGCGCCACCTTCTTCACCGCCTACGGTGAAGAGGAGATGGCCCGGCTCTACCTGGATGACCGATTCACCTTTCACCGCCGCTTCGAGAGCGGGCGCCGCTTCTTCCACGGCCTGCCCATGCTGCCCGAGCATTTGCACTGACTCTCAGTTCTCGATTTCTCTCATTCAGATGATGTGAGTCGCGGACCGCGCATCCCCGGTGGAATGTTGCGGTCACAAAGTGTGAATTAGCAGGACTTCAAGGTAGCTCAACAGCCCGTTGGTGATGCCCCTTGCGTCGCCCTGGCGTTTTCCGCCCGCACACCCTATTTCGGCGCCCACTTCCGGGTGGCGGGAGCGGTGGCGGGGAAGAAGTCAATGCATACCATCGGTGTGAAGACTCGAAACTCCAAGGCGAGTCTTCAGCAGCTTCGCTGCTCGGCGGCGCGCGTCTCTGGTTGAAGTCCCCTCCAAGGACCCGGGGCCGCGCGCCGCCGCTCTTTTTTCCGCCGGGCGACGGGTTGGGGAGGTGGGGCGGTCTTCGGTGGGGTGGAGCGCTAGATTCGCGCGCCATGACGACCGACTCCGCCAGCCGCCTCCTCGACCTGCTCTGGGAGCGATACGCCGCGGAGGTGCCCTATGCGCGCACCTTCGTGCAGCTCTCCGGGGGCAGCTTCCGTAACGATCATGTCGCGCTTCGCTCCCTGGCCCGGCCCGGTGGCGGCATCGCGCTCTTCTCCCAGCCCTTCGAGCGGCTCGGGTGGAAGGCCGCGGGCGCGTACACCTTCCCCGATGCGCACCTGTCCGCCATCTACCTGTCACATCCGGCCGGGCTGCCTCGCGTCTTCATCTCCGAGTTGAAGCAGGAGGAGCTGTCGCCCCGCGCCCGCGAGCTGCTGGCCGCGCTGCCCGAGGACCCGCCTCCTCCCGAGGACGTGGAGGCGCTCGCCGCGTGGTTCTCCGCGCCCGCGACGCCGCCGGACGAGGCCGCGTTGCTGGCGCTGGAGAAGGAGTCCCAGTACGGCGCCTGGCTGCTCGCCTTCGGCCGGAAGGTGAATCACTTCACCGGCTCGGTGGATGACGTGGAGGTGTGGCAGCGGCGCATGCGCGAGGCCGGTGTGCCCATGAAGGCGGACATCGAGGGGGCAGCCGGCACGTCGCTGCGGCAGACGGCCACGCAGGCCGCGCCCCTGCCCGTGCAGCTCAAGGGCGGTGGCACCCGCTCCTGGCCCTACGCCTACTTCGAGATTGCCCAGCGCTCGCCGGGCTTCGATGGCTTCCTGGGGCCCCAGGCCCGCGCGCTCTTCGACATGACGAAGCGAGGCGGATAGTTCGGGTCAGCCGTCGCGGCGCGGCCCGGTGGGCTCGGGCTCGCCGCGAGGGGCAATCAGCGCGTTGAGCACGTGGTCGCGCCACTGGCCGTTGATGAGCAGCAGCTCGCGCGCGTAGCCCTCCACCTGGAAGCCCAGGCGCTTCAGCACGGCGGCGCTCCGCACATTCTCCGGCAGGTGGTTGGCCTGGATGCGGTGCAGGCCCATGACGGTGAAGGCGTAGTCGCAGAGCGCGCGCAGCGCCTCCGTCATCAGTCCCTGCCCCTCGTAGCGATGGTCCAGGCCATAGCCCAGGTCGGCGGACTGCAGGGGGCCTCGCCGGATGTTGGTGAGCGACGCGTTGCCGATGATGGGCGCGAGCTGGAACGGCTGGCCCCGGGGCAGGAGGAACACCCGCAGCGACAGGTCGAGCCGGAAGTCCTCGCGGTCCTGCGCCAGCCGCGTGCGCCAGTATGTCACCGAGAAGAAGTTGGCGGGGCGCGCGGGCGTCACACCGGCGACGTGCTCCCGGTTCGCCTCATGGTAGGCGAGCACCCGCCACGCGGCATCGGGTGGCAGCTGCACCAGGTGCAGGCGCTCGGTGGTGAGCAGGCTGGGGACGGCGTCTGAGCCCATGGCGGCCGGCATTCAACCCCGGCGCCCGCTGGATTTCAGCGGGCAGGTCGCGTGTCACCTTCCTCGGCCGGGCTCGGGGCCTGGACGCCGCTGCCGCCCACGGCCTCGTCGCCTCGCGAGACGATGATTTCCACCCGCCGGTTGTTGGCGCGCCCTTCGGGCGTGCTGTTGTTCGCGATGGGACGGTACTCGCCCAGGCCGCGAACCTCGATGCGGTCGCGGCTCACGCCCTGGCTGACGAGGAACTCACGCACGCGCTCCGCGCGCTCATAGGACAGCGCTTCGTTCATGGCGTCCGAGCCCAGCGAGTCCGTGTGGCCCTCGATGACCAGGGCGCTGTCGGACGCCTTCAGCGCGGTGGCGACCTCGGTCAGCCGCTCGCGCGCCGCGGGCAGCAGGTCCACCGCGTTGGACGCGAAGAGCACCTGTCCGGAGAGCGTCAGCACCAGCCCTCGCGGCTCCTCGCGCACCTTCACGTCACGCGTCGTCGACTCCAGGCGCGTCAGGGCCTCCGTGGCGCGCTGCTCCGCCTCGAGCCGGGCCTGGCGTTCGCGCTCCAGCTCCCGCTCCGCCTGGCGGCGCGCTTCCTGCTCCGCCTCCAGCTCCGCGGTGCGCTGGAGCAGCTCGTGGCTCTCCTGCGCGAGGCGCTGCGACTCGGCCTCGGCGCGCAGCCGGCGCTGCTCTTCCTCCTGGCGCCGTGTGGCCTCCCCGGAGAGACGCTGGGTCTCCGACCGCTGCTGCTGAGCCAGGCTTCGCAGTCGCTCCGCCTCCAGCTGGCGGCGTTGGGCATCCCGTCGCAGTCGCTCCGCCTCCTGCTGCTGCGCCTGGGCCTGCTGCTGGGCCGCCAGCCGCAGGCGTTCAGCCTCCTGCTGCTGCGTCAGCGCCAGCTGCCGAGCCTGCTGTTGCTGCCGCAGGGCCGTCAGCCGCTCGCGCTCCGCCTGCGCGAGCTGCTGCCGTGCCGCGTCCAGCTCCGCCTGGGAGCGCTGCCACTGAAGTGCCTGGGCCTGGCGCAGCGCGGCCTGGGCCTCGGCCTGCCGCCGCGCGGCCAGGTCCGCGGTGCCGCGCGCTTCGGCAATCTCCGCCTTGCGCAGTGCCACGTAGGACAGTGAGCGCGTGCGGGGGGAGTCCTCGCTGCGGTCGTACTCCCGCTCGGCTTCCAGCAGGGCGTCGCGCGCCTCCGCCACGTCCCGGGGACGCACGCGGCCCTGCGGACTGGTGGAGACCTCCTGGTACGCCGCGCGCGCGTTGAGGAGCTCCTGCGGTGGAGGTGCGTGCGCGCAGCCTACGGCCACCAGCGCCGTGGCCACCGCGAGGGCCTTCCATCCATGCTTCAGCATGTCTCGCTCTCCTCTCGAGGTTGTCGGCTCATGGGAGGGCCCGGCGCAGCGACTCCGCCTGGGCGGCGGTGCGCGCGGCCTCTCGCTCCAGCGGCACGGCCCGGGCCAGCGCGTGCGCCAGCTCCGCGTCCGCGGCGGCCTGCCTGAAGCGCAGCTCCGCGGCCTCCTCCTCACCCTCCACCCACAGCCGCTCCGCGTCGGCCAGTTGCTGACGCGCGAACTCCAGGTGAAGGGCGGCTTCGGGGACACGCGCCGCGCCAGCGCCTTCGGCGGCCCGCAGCGACGCCTCGGCCTGGACGCGCTGCTCGTTCGTCGCGGGAAGCACCTGCCGCCCGGCACATCCCATCATCGTCAGGCCCAGCAGCACCGCCAGCAGCTTGGGGCGCATGGTCTCCTCCTCAAGACGCTCAGGACGTGGACGCGCGACACCGCGCCCAGCCCAAGAGGTGAGGCCGCGCTGACAGGCCGGCAATCCAACCGTGGAAGGGCTGCCCGAAGAGCGGCCGGGCAGCCACGCGAGCGCGGCATTCCGGCCCGTGGGGATTGACCACGCAGACCGTGCCGCGAGGCTGGCCCGGGGCCCTCGCCAGGAGGTAGACAGGGCCCATGCGCCTCCACCTGGTCGATGGCACGTACGAGCTCTACCGCGCCCACTTCTCGCCCCGGCCGGGCCACGTCTCACCCCAAGGGCAGGACGTGAAGGCCACGGTGGGGCTGCTGTCCTCGCTGCTGGCGCTGCTCCACGACGCGGACGAGGCGGTGACGCACGTGGCGGTGGCCTTCGACAACCCCATCCGCTCGTTCCGCAACGCGCTGTTCGACGGCTACAAGAGCGACGAGGGCGTGCCGCCCGAGCTGCACGCGCAGTTCGACCTGGCGGAGGAGGCCGTGCGCGCGCTCGGCGTCACCGCGTGGTCCATGAAGGAGCAGGAAGCGGATGACGCACTGTCCACGGCGGCGGCCCGCTGGGCGGATGAGGTGGAGCAGGTGCGGCTGCTCACCCCGGACAAGGATTTGGGCCAGTGCGTGCGCGGCAGCCGCGTGGTGCAGGTGGACCGGCGGCAGGAGAAGGTGCTCGACGAGGAGGCGGTGCGCGCGAAGCTGGGCGTCCCGCCCGCGAGCGTGCCGGACCTGCTGGCGTTGATGGGCGACGCGGCCGACGGCATCCCCGGGCTGCCGGGCTTCGGAGAGAAGGGCGCGTCGGCGCTGCTGAGCGCGCATGGCCACCTGGAAGACATCCCCGCGGACGCGGCCGAGTGGAAGGTGCGTCCCCGCGGGGCCGAGAAGCTGGCCGCGACGCTGCGCGAGCACCGCGAGGCCGCGCTGCTCTACCGGCGGTTGGCCACGCTGGTGACGGATGCGCCGCTGCCAGGCACCGCGTCGCTGGCGGACCTGGAATGGAAGGGCGTGCCGGCCAGCGCCTACGAGGCCTTCTGCGACCGGCTGGGGCTCACGTCGCTCAAGCGCCGTCCCAAGCGCTGGGCGCCTTGAAGCGCCGCTACCCCGTGGCCTCGCCGCCGTCCGCGCGCACGGGCAGGGCCGTGGGCGCATGGCGGGGCAGCCGCACGGTGAAGGTGGTGCCGGACGCCTCGGAGGAGCGCGCCTCCACCGTGCCGCCATGGGCCACGACGATGCTGCGCACGATGTAGAGCCCCAGGCCGATGCTCCGCCGGCCGTGGTCCTCCGGGCGCACCGTGGCCCGCTCCAGCGGCTCGAAGATGCGTGACTGCCGCTCCGGCGGAATGGGAGGGCCCTGGTTGTGGACCTCCAGCACCACGCCGTCCTCGTCGCCCCGGGACGTCACCCGGACGGGCGTCCCGGGTGGGCTGTACTGCAGGGCATTGCCCACCAGGTTGCCGATGAGCTGCGCCAGCCGGTCCGGGTCCCAGGTCCCCATGCCGCTGCCGCTGCGCTCCATCTCCAGGTGCCGCTCGGGCCAGCCGGCGTGCACCTCGTCCAGCACCGAGCGGACGACCTCGTGCAGGTCCATGGGCTGCGGATACACAGGGAGCCCCGTGCCCTGACGCGCCCGGGTGAAGTCCAGCAGGTCGCGAATCATCCGCGTCGCGCGGTCCGCCGAGTTGCGGATGCGCTGAGCCTGCCGCTCCTGGCGCTCGTCCAGGGCGCCGCGCTGGAGCATCATCGACACCGCCAGGGTGATGGCGCTCAGCGGGTTGCGCAGGTCGTGGCTGACGATGCCGATGAGCTGTCGCTCGAAGTCGGCGCGCGCGCGCATCTCCTCCGCGCGCTCCGACTCCCTTCGCCGCGCATCCACGGCGTCGGTGACCTCCACCGCGAACAGGATGACGGCCGTCACCTGCCCGCTGGCGTCCAGCATCGGCTGGTACATGAAGTCGAAGTAGCTCTCCGTCAGCGCCGCGCCCGGCGCCTGGGCGATGCGCACGGGCAGCTCCCGGGCGCTGAAGGGCTCGCCCGTGGCGAACACCGAGTCCAGCAGCTCTAGGACGCCCTGGCCCTCCAGCTCCGGCAGGGCGTCTCGGAGCGTGTGCCCCACCAGCGGACGCTGACCGAAGCGCTGCCGCAGCCGTGCGTTGGCCACCACGCAGCGCTGGTCCGGCGCGCTCAGCACGCCGAGGAGCGCGGGCACCTGCTCGAAGAGCGTGGCGAGCAGGGTGCTCTGCCGGTCCGACTCCTCCCGGGCGCTGCGCTCCAGCTCCAGCAGCCGCGTCCGGGCGGCTTCCGCCTGCTGGTCCTCGGTGATGTCCTGCATCGCGCCGACGACCTGGATGGCCCGGTCGCTGGCGTCGCGGATGATGTGGCAGCGGTCCGCCACGTAGGCCCAGGTGCCGTCGCCGCGCTGGAAGCGGTAGGTGTCCTGCCACTCGTGCACGGAGCCGTCCAGGGTGGCCTTCAGCCCCGCGACGACGCGCGCGCGGTCCTCGGGGTGGAGGCGCTCCTCCCACCAGCGGCGCTCGTCCCGGATGGTGCCGGAGGCATAGCCGAACACCTCGTGGAGGCCGGTGGTCCAGTCCATGAGGCCCGTGCGCGGGTCCCACTCCCACACCGCGTCGCGCGTGGCTCGCGCCGCCAGCCGGAAGCGCAGCTCGCTGCGCCAGGCGCGCTCCTCGGCGGCCTGGACCTCCGTCAGCGTGCCTTCCAGCAGCCGGCGTCGCGCGCGTTCCTCTTCCAGCGCCTTGCGCCGCGTGCGCTCCCACTGCGCCAGGGTCTGGACGCGCGCGGCGAGCTCCACCGGGCGGAAGGGCTTGAACACATAGTCGTTGGCCCCCGCGGACAGTCCCTCCACCACGGACTCCGCGAGCGTGTTGCCGGTAATCAGCAGCACCGGGACGTGCTGCGTGGCGGGGTTGCTCCGGATGAAGCGGCAGACCTCCAGCCCGGACATGCCGGGCATGTACCAGTCCAGCACGAGCACTTCGGGAGAAGGCCCCTGGGTCAGCGCCTCCAGGAGCGATGCGCCATCCAGGAAGCCGGTGACCTGGCAGCCGGGCTCCAGCGCGCGGCAGATGGCCTGGGTCTCTACCGGGCTGTCGTCGAGCACCCAGACCACGGGGGGCGACGGTGCGACGAGGGGGGCGGATGGCACGGGTGGCCGTGGCTCTAGCAACCGCCTCTTGCCCAGGTCAAATCTTCCAGGGCAGGTGGAGCGTGTGGCCCTTGCCTCCCTGTTCGCCTTCCGTCAGACGGAGAGAACGGCTCGCACGGCGAGTCCGCATGAACCTGGTCGCGACCGGCGGTAGAAGGAAAGTCATGCCCGTAGAACTGAAGATGCCTTCGGATGATGACTGGGTGCCAAGCCCGGAAGACCTGCCCTACCAGCGACTGGGGGGAATGGAGGCGGCCAAGGCCCTGGCCGAGGCCTTCTATGACGCCATGGACGCCCATGAGCCGGAACTGGCGCGCCTGCACGAACTGGACGAGCAGGGCCGGGTGAACCGCGGGACGCGGGAGCGCTTCGGCCTGTTCCTCGCCGGCTGGCTGGGGGGACCCCAGGACTACACGGAGCGCCACGGCCACCCCCGGCTGCGCATGCGGCATGGCCACCTGCCCGTCGGAATCGCCATGCGTGATGCGTGGCTGCGCTCCATGCAGCGAGCCATGGACGCGCGCGGCATCACCGGCGGGCTGCGGCGTTTCCTCGATCAGCGCTTCGCCCACGTGGCGGACTTCCTGCGCAACGTCGAGGAGTGAGCCCCGCGGCGGGCACGGCCGGTGGGCATGCGGGCGGCGAGGGCGGGGAGATGTCCTTCACGCCGCAAGCAATTCCCCGGAGCGACAGCGGGGTGAATGACGGGGCGGTATCCGGTGGCCACACTGACGTTATCCCGCCGGGGATGAGAACCGTACGAGGAGGTCTCCACATGAAGCGCGTGTTGATGCCGCTCCGCCGGAGCGTGCTGGTGATGGGGGTCCTGCTAGGGGCGGGCGCGGCGGTGGCCGAGCCCAAGCAGGACGCCATCAACCTGAAGATTGCGTTCCAGTCGTTCAACCTGGAGATGACGCCGCAGTCGGTGACGGGGGCGGACTTCCAGATGGCGCGCTCGCCGGGGATGCTGAAGGGCCGGGCGCTGCGAGGGGACTTCACGCTGACGTTGAAGGACGGGCTCGTGGAGGGGGCCCTGGGCGGCGCGCCCGTGAATGTGAAGGTGACGCGGGAAGGGGACGCCATCGTGGCCAAGGGCGGCTTTGGCGGACGCCCGGTGAACCTGAAGCTGAGCCCCAGCGAGCTGACCGTCTACGTCCGCGACTGCACCTACCGGCTGAAGGCGGAGGACTCGAACCGCTTCTACACGGGCCGCAGGAGCTGCGACCGGGCCATGACGCCGGGGTCCGAAGTCTGGCTGCCAGACGAGTTCCTCGCGGCGAGCCCCGAGGAGAAGGTCGCCATCCTGTTCCTCGCGCTGTGAGCGCGGACGCGGCGCGGGTGGGGCCCGGGCTCCCTCACCCGCGCTGACGTGGCAGCCGCACCGTGAAGGTGGAGCCCACATCCAGCTCGCTGTCCACGGTGATGTCGCCGCCCATGGCTTCGACCATCTGCCGGACAATCCAGAGCCCCAGGCCGACCCCCTCGTAGGCGCGGCCGGCCGCGGCGCGCTCGAAGCGGTGGAAGAGGTGGGGCAGGCGCTCGGGCGCGATGCCGATGCCTCCGTCGCGCACGTCCAGGCGCACGTGCGCGGCGGTGCCCGTCAGCTCGACGTGGACGGGGTTGCCCCGCCCGTACTTCAGCGCGTTGGACAGCAGGTTGGTGAGCACCTGGTCCAGGCGCAGCCGGTCCCAGTGGCCCTGGCTGTCCGGGGACAGCGTCAGCGTCAGGCGGGAGCCGGAGCTCGCGAGCTCGGGTTCGAAGCGCTCCGCCACCTCTCGCACCAGCGCCTCCAGGTCCATGGGCTCCGGACGCAGCTCCAACTTCCCCGCGTGGATGCGGGACACGTCCAGCAGGGTGTCGATGAGGAGGGCCTGCCGCTTCGTCAGCCGGCCCATCAGGTCCACGCCGCGCTGAATGCGCTCCCGGGGTGGGGCGTCGCCGGAGCGCTCGAGCAGGGCGCGCAGGTTGTGCAGCTGGAGCTGGAGCGCGCTGACGGGTGACTTCAGCTCGTGGCTGGCGATGGCGAGGAGCTCCTCGCGCGCGCGGATGGTGTGAAGCGCCTCCTGGTAGCGCCGCGCGTGGTCCAGGGCGAGCGCGGCCCGGCGGGCGAGCTCGCTCGCCATCGTCACATCCCTGGCGTCATATGCGCGCTCACGGGTGGTGAACGCGAGCGCGCCCAGCGGCTGGCCCCGCCGTCCCAGCGGCACGCACAGCCAGGAGGGGGGGCCCCGGTGCAGCTCCGCCTCGCCGGAGGCGATGACGCGTGAAACCACGGCGTACGCCGGCGTCCGTGGCTCCCCGTCGAGGTCGGCCACGCGCGCGTCCAGCCCCGAGGCGACGACGCACCGGACCCGGCCTTCCGCGTCCTCCAGGTACACGCGACAGGACTCGGCGTGGGCGGGCACGGCCAGCCGCGCCAGGTGCTCCAGCGTGGCGTCCTGCTCCAGGCTGGCGCCGAGCACGTCACCCGCCTCGGACAGGAGGCGTCGGAAGGCGTCGTTCCGCCGCCGCTCGGTGAGGTCCACCAGCATGCCCAGGCACTGCGCCGGGCCGGACGCCGAGGGCACCCGCGACGTCCACAGCTCCACGTGCAGGGGCGTGCCGTCGCGCCGGTGGAGCGCGAGCTCCAGGCCCGGCGGCGTCTGCCCTTGCGACACCTCTTCGAGGTGCCGGTGGAAGGCCTCCCATTGGATGTCGGGGACCCAGGGCACGCGGCGGCCGAGCACCTCGTCCTGGGGCCACCCGAACAGCCGCTCGGCGGCGGGATTCCACAGCCGCACCGTGCCATCCAGGTCCAGCAGGTGGATGGCCACGGGGGAGGCCTGGAGGATGGCTTCCAGCAACGCTGGACCTCGTGCTCCGGACCACCGGGCCTCTGCCTGACCGAGCGCCGCCACCGTCGTCATCGCGTCCCCCCACTCATTCACTCAAGGGAGCATGGCTGGAACCATCCGAGGAGCGTCCGCGCGGGCAGGTTCTCCGGGGGGCGTGGCTGGCGAACATCCGCGCCCTGGCATGGTGCGTTCCGGACGCACTCCCCGCCCTGGCGCCCTGTGACGCCGAGGCGGGGGCGAGTCAGGCCCACAGGGGAGCACTCGCGGGGCAACGCCGTGGCCGTTGCTCCGGGCCCGCTTTCAGCTAAAGCGGGGCTTGTGAAAGCGACCACCACCGGAGTGCCGGGCGGCGAAGAGGCCAGACACGGCCCGGACACCTTCAAACGCTCGGCGCTGCTGGCCCTCGGGGCCCTGGGCATCGTTTATGGCGACATCGGAACGAGCCCGCTGTACGCGCTGCGCGAGTGCTTCACGGGGCCACACGGCATTCCCCCCACCCCGGCGAACGTGCTGGGGGTGCTGTCGCTCATCTTCTGGTCGCTCATCACCATCGTGTCGGTGAAGTACCTGCTGTTCGTGATGAAGGCGGACAACCGGGGCGAGGGCGGCATCCTGGCGATGATGGCGCTGGTGATGCAGCGCCAGCGCGGGCAGCCGTCGCACCGTTCGCGGCCGGTGCTGATAACGCTGGGCATCTTCGGCGCGGCGCTCCTCTATGGCGACGGCATCATCACGCCGGCCATCACCGTGCTCAGCGCGGTGGAGGGCCTGCACGTCGCCACGTCCGTCTTCGACCCCTACGTCATCCCCATTGCCCTGGTCATCCTGGTGGGGCTCTTCCTGGTGCAGCGGCACGGCACCGCGGACATCGGCGCCGTCTTCGGGCCCCTCATGTGCGTGTGGTTCCTCACGCTGGCAGGGCTGGGCGTGAAGGAGCTGGTCCACAACCCGGCGGTGCTGGGGGCCTTGTCGCCCTGGCATGCGGTGCAGCTGTTCCAGCACAACCACCTGCACGGCTTCCTGGTGCTGGGCGGTGTGTTCCTGGTGGTGACGGGCTGCGAGGCGCTCTACGCGGACATGGGCCACTTCGGCCGCAAGCCCATCCAGCTCGCCTGGTTCTCCATGGTGCTGCCGGCGTTGATGCTCAACTACCTGGGGCAGGGGGCGCTGCTGCTGCGCGACGCGAGCGCCGCGCGCAACCCCTTCTTCCTGCTGGCGCCCTCCTGGATGCTGTACCCGCTGGTGGCGCTGGCCACGGTGGCGGGTGTCATCGCCTCGCAGGCGCTCATCTCCGGTGTGTTCTCGCTGACGCGCCAGGCGATGCAGCTGGGGTACAGCCCGCGCATGGAGGTGGTGCACACCTCGGCGGAGGAGATGGGGCAAATCTATCTGCCCGGCCTCAACTGGGCGCTGCTGGTGGGCGTGGTGGCGCTGGTGCTCGGCTTCCGCTCCTCCAGCGCGCTGGCGTCGGCCTATGGCATCGCCGTGTCCACGGCGATGGTCATCACCACGTGCATGGCCTACGTCGTCGCCCGGGAGCTGTGGAACGTGCGGCGGTGGGTGGCGGTTCCGGTGGTCGGGCTGTTCCTGGTGGTGGAGCTGGCCTTCTTCGGCGCCAACGCGGTGAAGGTGGCGGACGGTGGCTGGTTCCCGCTGCTGATGGCCGTCGTCGTGTTCACGCTGATGACGACGTGGAAGCGGGGGCGCGACATCCTGGCGGCCAAGCTGCGCGCGACCAGCATCCCCCTGAAGCAGCTGCTCGACAGCTTCGGAGACCACCCGCCCGTGCGGGTGCCGGGCACGGCCATCTTCATGACGGGCAACGCGGAAGGCACGCCGCCGGCGCTGCTGCACAACCTCAAGCACAACAAGGTGCTGCACGAGCAGGTGGTGCTGTTGACCATCCTCTCCGAGGAGCTGCCGCACGTGCCACCCGCCGAGCGCGTGGAGGTGGAGCCGCTGGAGCAGGGCTTCGTGCGGGTGGTGGCGCGCTACGGCTTCATGGAGAACCCGGGCATCCCCGACGTGCTGAAGCGCTGCCGCGAGAAGGGGCTCCAGTTCCAGCTGATGGGCACCAGCTTCTTCCTGGGACGGGAGACGCTGATTCCCACCAAGCGCCCGGGCATGGCCGTGTGGCGCGAGTCGCTGTTCGCCTGGATGAGCCGCAACGCGCGCAGCGCCACCTCCTACTTCCGCATCCCCCCCAACCGGGTGGTGGAGCTGGGCGCGCAGGTGGAGTTGTAGCGCCGCGAACGCCCAAGGCAGGGCGGGTGGGCTTCGCCCCATATCCGTCCTTGACTCTTTGCGTTGAATGGGGTTTTTGCGACCTGGGCTGCGCCTCCCTGCCACACTTGTGCCCGAATTTACCTTTCGGGCGTAAAATTACGGCAGGACGCAACAATTCGGACCGTATGCCGAAAATCATTTTCGTCCGGCGGAATTAATCCTCCGCGGACGGAGCGAAGCTCGGTATCACGCAAACCGGTGTCCCCCGACACCCCTCGTCCGAAACCAGGTCAGTCCCATGCTCGACATTGCGCCCGCGTCCGCGAACTCCGCTGTTGCCCCTGCTTCCGCCTGGGCTCCGCCGGGGCCGACGCTGCAGACGCTGACGGGCCTGGCGCCGCACACGGTGCTGACGCACGCGGACCTCTACCCGCGCATCTGCGTGCGCGACCCGTACTTCGCCCTCAAGGACGTGACGGTGATGGGGGAGGGGGAGGTGGTGGCGCGCATCCCCGTGCAGCAGGACCCGGACGCGGAGGCGGGCCCCATCGGCCTGGGCGAGGCGGGGCGGCACCTGGCCATCCTGGGCTCGTGCGCGTCCGCGCTGATGGCGGCCAAGGACGGGCAGCACTTCTACCTGGCGTGCGGCGCGCGCGGGCAGTGGCTGCGCCCCGAGCCCATGACCCGCGCCACGGATTTGCTGTGGGGGCTGGCGAAGGCGGAGTTCACCGGCCGCCGCACGGCCACGGCGCGCACCCTGCTGTCGCTGCCGGACGGCACGCCCTTCTTCCGGCTGGAGGTGGACTACAACGTGCTGTCGGCCGCGGCCTTCACGCGCCTGTTCGGTGAGGCGCGGGTGGACATGCGCCGCGAGCCGCGCCGCGACGACGGCGTGCAGCGCTCTCCCGAGGAGTGGGCGAAGCTGCGGCAGAACCCCTACAGCAAGCCGCTGGCGCTGCGCGACTGGCGGCCGGACGGCGAGAGCCTGTCGGCCACGCTGGGGCCGGTGACGGCGGAGATGTGCAAGGGGCACTTCGCGCTGCACCCGGTGATGCCGGTGGCGGTGGTGGCCAGCGGCATGACGCGCGTGGCGACCACGCTGCTGCGCCGGCTGGAGGGCGCGCCCTGGGCCCGTTGTGTCGCCAGGAGCGTGCGCCTGTCGGCGGACAGCCTGGCCTACGCGGGCCAGACGGTGACCTTCGGTGCGCACCGCCGCTCGCACGACGGCGACGCGCATGCCTTCACCTGCCAGGCCTCGGTGGGCGAGCGCGTCGTCGCCGAGCTGGACGTCACCTATACCCGCGTGGACTGAGCGCGGGCGCCGGCTCCCACTGGATGTCGTAATCCGCGCTGTCGATGCCTCGCGGCGTCGCCCGCGCGGTGCCGCGCAGGCCCAGGACCTTCAACGCGCCGGTGAGGATGCCCTCGTGGTAGGCGGGCGGCAGCATGTCCCGGCGCACGTGCAGGGTGCCGGAGCAGGGGCCGGTGGGGACGTACTCGCGGCTGCCGTAGCTGACGGCCGCGCTGTAGCCCATCTGCGCTCCGGCGAAGAGCTTGTGCGGGTCCCCCCGGGAGATGATGCCGAAGATGAGCATGCCCGGCCCCGAGGAGAAGCGCGCCACGTCCCGCTCGCCGCAGGCGTGGAAGACGGCGTCCTCGGCGCCCAGCAGGGACTCGAGCGCGTCCGCCGCTCGGTAGAGCAGCGTCAGGAAGTCGCGTGCCGGGTACGTGAGCAGGTCCGAGTACGCCGCGGTGAGCGCGCCCTCGCGCACCGCTTCCAGCGCCGCCAGCCCGGCCCGCTGCTGCACCAGGCCGAGCACCGACTTGAAGAACAGGCCGCGCACCGAGTCACCGGGTTGCGCGGCGGCGATGCGGGCCGCGAGCTCCGTCTTGTTGGACGGCATGGGGCGACTCCTCACACCTCGTCGAGCAGCACCGGGGCGAAGCCCGCGGCATCACACGAGGCCAGCACATAGCGTACGCCGCCGCGCTCGCCCGTGAATCCGGCGGCGATGCCGGCCGCGTGCAGGTGGCCATAGACGCACACCTTCGGCTGGAAGGCTTCGATGGGCCCGCTGAAGGCGGTGGACTTCTCGTTCGCGTACACCGGCGGGAAGTGCACCGCCACCACGCGCACCAGGGGCGAGGGGCTGGCCGCCTCCTTCTTCTTGGCGTCCTCGATGGACGCCGTCAGCCGGCGCGTCTCGCGCTCCACGTAGCCGGTGTCCGCCGCCTCGTCGCCCATCTCTCCGCCGGGCATGGGGGGCGCCTCGGGCGCGGTCCACAGGCGGCTGCCCGCAATCACCCAAGGGCCCATGACGACGGCGTTGTTGTGGAGGAAGCCCTCCAGGGTGCGGAACGGCTCCAGCAGCTTGCGCAGCTTGGAGGCGGAGTCGCCCCACCAGTAGTCATGGTTGCCGCGCACCAGCACCTTGCGGCCCGGGCGCGCGTCCAGCCATGCCAGGTCGTCCATCACCTCGTGCGCCCGCGTGGCCCAGGAGATGTCTCCGGCGACGATGACCACGTCTTCCGGGGCCACCCGCTCGTCCCAGGCCCGCTGCAGCGGCAGCGGGTGCTCGTTCCACCCGAAGCGGTGCATGTCCTTCTGTCGCGTGGAGGGTAGGTGGGTGTCGCCGATTCCGAAGAGCCGCATGGCCCCCTCATAGCGGAAGCCCTCGCCCCTGTCGGCCCCTGCGTCCCCGTCCTGGCGTCCGCATCCCTCCCGGCCGACAACGTGTGTGTCCGGTGTCCCGCCAAAAAGCGAGAAGCGCTGGAATGAGAGTAAAGAATATTTACGTATGGCTGTCTCGAAACGCGCCAGTGCGACATGGGCTGGCCAGTTCTGGGGCTGGAATACGCAGGCATACATGTCGGGTCTGCCTGATTCCAAGGGGTTGGAGTGTCGCCTCGCGGTGTCGGCGGCGGATTTCTTGACGGGAGGGTGGTGCATGGATGCTCCACCTGCGTCTCCGGAAATGAAGTGTTCCCTGGGAAGGCACGGCTGGCATGCATGGTGCTGGTGGGCCGCTCCCTGCGCCGCTCCCGAGGACGGGAGCGACCGTGGAGCTGCTGACCCCCCTTCAAGGAGTTTCCATGCACGTGTTGCGCAAGACGTTCGCGGCGACGGCCGCGGCCATGGCCCTGTCCGCCTGTGGCCCCCAGCCCGAAGCGTCTCCGGAAGAGACGGCCCCTGAGTCGCAGGTTCCCGCGGGCGTGGCGGACGACGCCGCCCGCGCCGTGGCCGACGCGGCCCGCCGCACGCCCAACGAGCTGGACGCGCTGTTCGCCAAGGCGGCGGCGGAGTTCAACGTCCCGGCGAGCCTGCTCAAGGCCATCTCCTACGCGGAGACGCGCTGGGAGCACGTCAAGGGTGAGGAGGAGTTCGAGGGCCGTCCGGCGGCCTTCGGTCTGCTGGCCCTGCGCGGCCAGCACATCACCGACGGCGCGGCCCTGGCGGGCGTGTCCGCGGACGCGGTGCGTGACGAGCCGCTGGCCAACCTGCGCGCGGGCGCCGCGCTGCTGTCGAAGTTCGCGGACGAGGCGGGCATCGACCGCCAGGACCTGGGCGCGTGGGCTCCGGTGGTCGTGCGCCTGACGGACATCTCCGACCCGGACATCCAGGCGCACTACGTCCACAACGACGTGTACGCGGTGCTGCGCGAGGGCGCCGGCGCGTTCACGCCGGCGGGCAAGGTGGCGGTGTCGCTGGAGGCCACCCCCGTCGAGGCGAAGTTCGCCCTGCCGAAGATGCAGGCCCTGGCGGCCGGTCCCGACTACGCGGCCTCCATCTGGCGCCCGTCGCCCAACTACAACGCGCGGCCCTCCGGCATGGGCCAGCAGATGGTCATCATCCACACCTGCGAGGGTGGTTACTCCGGGTGCTGGAGCTGGCTGACCAACTCCTCCGCGGGCGTGAGCGCGCACTACGTGGTCAACGAGAGCGGCACCGAGGTGTCCCAGCTCGTGCGTGAGACGAGCCGCGCCTGGCACGTGGGCGCTGCCTACCGCAGCAGCCTCAACGGCGGCGTCAAGTCGAACCTCAACGGCCGGTCGACGAACGACTTCTCCATCGGCATCGAGCACGGCGGCTACGCCAGCTCGGCCTCGTTCTCCACGGGGATGATCAACACCTCCGCCAGGCTGACGTGCGACATCACCCGGGACCGGGGCATCCCCCGCGACAGCTACCACATCGTGGCGCACGCCCGGCTGCAGCCGGAGAACCGCACGGACCCGGGCCGCAACTGGCCGTGGACCACCTACATCAACCAGATTCGCAGCTACTGTGGTGACGGCGGCGGCACGAACCCCGTCATCGTCGTGGACAGCAACAACGCCAACAACGACTCGAGCAAGGGCTACATCGCGGTGCCGTCGACCTGGGCGCGTGGCACCAGCGCGGGCTACTACGGCAACGACTACTACTTCGCCTCCACGCAGCCCATCTCCGAGCCGGCCGTGTTCCACTTCCACATGCCGTCGGCGGGCCGCCGGACCATCCAGGCCTGGTGGGTGCAGGGCACCAACCGCTCTCCCGCGGCGCCCTTCATCATCACCCACACGGGTGGCAACAGCACGGTGACGGTGAACCAGCAGACCAACGGCAGCAGGTGGGTCACCCTGGGCACCTACGACTTCGCCGCGGGCTGGAACAAGGTGCAGCTGAGCCGCTGGGCCAGCGAGGGCTACGTCGTCATGGCGGACGCCATCCGGATTCAGTGAGGTGATGATGCGGGGCCTTGAACGGCTTCAGCGTTCCTGGCCGTGGCGGGCGCGGTGTCTGACCGCGCTCGCCGTGCTCGGTGTCGGGTGCTCCGGCCGGTGTGGCGGGACGTCCGGCGCCGGGCCGCTGTCTCAGGAGGAGGCTCGCGCCATTCCGGGCGTGGTCATCTTCTTGTCGGAGCGGGCAGGGCAGAAGGATGTCTGGAAGGTGAGTCCAGACGGGGTGGAGACGCAGGTGACGCGCGGCGAGGAGGACGAGTATCCCGGTCCCGTGTCGCCGGACGGCACGTCACTGCTCATCATCTCCGCGACGGAGGAGGGTGGGCTGCACCGCCAGCAGATGCGCGTGCTGCCGCTGGATGGCAAGGGCCCGGCGGTGCCGCTGCACCCGCCCCGGGCGCGGGCGCGCAATGCGAGCTGGGCGCCGGACGGCACCTGGCTGGTGGCCGAGTCCGACGCCCAGGGCTTCAGCGACGTGGTGCGCCTGGAGCCCCGCGAGGGCGTGCCCGAGGTGCGCCTCACGCAGGTGCCGCAGGGCTGCTTCGAGCCGGCGGTGTCTCCGGATGGCAAGGAGGTGGCCTTCGTGTGCAGCCGCGAGGGCGACCCCGAGGTCTACGTGGTGAACGCGGACGGAAGCGGTGAGCGCCGACTCACCTTCTTCCACCATGAGGACCGCACGCCGAAGTGGAGCCCGGACGGGAAGTGGCTCGTCATCGTCAGCGACCGGGAGCGCAAGGACCGGCTGTACTTCCTCCGTCCGGATGGCTCGGACCTGCGCGCCGTGTCAGGTGACTCCTTCGCTGGCGACGAGCGCGAGGCCGCCTGGAGCCCGGATGGGCAGCGGCTGGCCTACGTGAGCCGCCTGCCGGATGGGAACACCCGCATCTGGGTGGTGCCGGTGACGGGCGGCGCGCCGGTGGCGCTGACGGACGGCAAGCACCGGGACGACATGCCCGCGTGGAGCCCGGACGGGAAGTACCTGGCGTTCGTGTCCGAGCGCCAGGGCGACACGGACGTGTACCTGATGCGCGCGGACGGCTCCGGGCAGACGCGGCTCACGAGCGCGAAGGGGGCGGACTGGCTGCCTCGCTGGACGGCGACGCGCTGAGGGCGGAGCCGCCTGTCGCCGCCGGGGCCGAGCTGCCCGGTGGCGGCAGCGGACGCTCACCGGGGGGCTCCACCGGCAGGCAGAAGCTGAAGGTGGAGCCCTTGCCGGGCTCGCTCTCCACCCAGATGCGTCCGCCATGGGCCTCGATGATGAGGCGGCTGATGTAGAGCCCCAGGCCCAGGCCCTTCGCGTCCATCACCCCGCTCTTCCGCGTGCGGTAGTACTTGTCGAAGACGTGCGCGGCGTCCTCCGGTGTCAGGCCGGCCCCCCGGTCCGTCACGGACACCACCACCTGCCCCTGCTCGAGCCAGGCGCGCACGATGATGGGCTGCCCGTCCGGGCTGTACTTGGCGGCGTTGCTCAGCAGGTTGGCGCACACCCGCTCCAGCCGCGCCGCGTCCACCCAGACCGGGGGGAGCGGGCCCTGGACCTCCAGGTGGAAGCGCTCGCGGGCGTCGGGGGGCACGTCGCGCTCCATCACCCCCTCGAGGAAGTGCACCAGGTCCCGAGGCTCGCGCCGCAGCGTCTCCCGCTGGGACTCCAGCCGCGAGCCCTCCAGGAGTTCTTCAATCATGGCGCTCATCCAGACCACGCTGCGCTGGATGGACTCCGTCATCGCTTCCTCCCGCTCGAGGTCTCGCTTGTGCAGGGCGCGCTTGAGCTGCTCGACGCGCAGGCTGATGGTGTGGAGCGGGTTGCGCAGGTCGTGCGAGATGAGGCTGACGTACTCCTCCCGCAGTCGCTCCAGCTCGTGGCGCGTCGTCAGGTCCTGCATGGTGCAGACGACACCGCGCACCCCGCCGCCGGGGCCATAGACGGGCGCCGCCGTCACCAGCACGGGCACCCGCTGCCCGTCAGGACGCGCGATGAGGAGCTCTTCGGGGCCTACGAGCTGGCCCGTGTTCAGCGCGCGGACGATGGGCAGTTCCTCGCTCCGGACCGGCTTGCCGTCGGGCGTGAGCAGGACCTGCAGGTACCAGCTCTGCTCCAGGTTCCGGATGGGGCGCCCGAGCAGCTGCTCCGTCACGAGATTGGCCACCAGCTCATCATGGTCGGGCTCGAAGAAGAGGATGCCCACGGGCGTATGGTCCAGCAGCGCCTGGACCTGGCTGCGCTGCAGCTCCGCCTCCTCGCGGGCCCGCTGCACGCGGGCGAGGAACCGCTCCCGCTCCGTCACGTCCCGGAGGACGGCGAGCGTGCCCACCCCATCCGGGCCTGAAAAGGGGCTCAGCCGGACCTCCAGCGATACCTGGCTGCCGTCCTTGCGCTGACCGCTGATGGCTCGCTCGCCGTGCAGGGGCGCCAGGCCTTGGCCACCGAAGAGTCCCTCGGGCACCAGCACTTCGACTTCGCGGCCCAGCAGCTCCTCACGGCGGTAGCCGAAGACCCGCTCCGCCTCCGCGTTGACGAAGCGCAGCAGCCCTTGCGCATCCACGGTCAGCAGCGGGGCGGGCGTCGTCTCCAGCAATCCCCGGTAGCGGGCCTCGGAGGCCTCCAGCGCCAGGAGCGCCTGCTGGCGCCGGGTCTCGATGGCGTCCAGGGCCCGTCCGGACAGGAGCACGAGGGCCGTGCCGCCCACGCTGACGAAGGTGGCGAAGATGGGGAGCTTCGCCTCCAGGTTGATGGCCTTTATCTCGTAGAGGAGCATCAGCGCGATGCCCAGCAGCGACGGGCCGAGCAGCGCCATGGGTACCAGCCGGCGCGCGACGAAGCCGCCGAGCGAGTCGCGGGTGATGCGGCTCACCAGGCCCAGCTCCGGCCGCGCGCAGAGCGTCCCCATCCCCATCAGCGTCATCGTCAGCGCGGTGGGCAGGCCCATGCTGCGCTCGGCGAGGAAGGGCAGGGTGCCCACCACCAGCAAGGGGCCCATCAGCAGGCCGTTGAGGCCCAGGGTCGAGCTCACCAGTGACAGCGAGACCAGCGTGTCCCGGAGACGGACGTGCCGAGGGGTGCCCAGGAGCGCGAGGGCCAGGCCCAGCAACGTCATGCAGGTGGCGGTGAGGGGCGACGGCCGGGGCAGTGACGAGAACTGCTCGTCGAGCAGGCGCAGCATCACGTGCTCCAGCCCCGCATCCCAGCCAGTCACGTCGCGGACGAGGCTCAGCGCGCCGATGACCAGCATCACGAGCGCACCGGCGATGGCCAGGGCCTCCCGGTGGCGGAAGGGACGCGACGTCAGGCGCAGGCCGAGCGAGGCGCCGCCGAACACCATGGCCACGCCCGTCGTCGGCGTCAGGGGGATGCCGGCCACGCCGGGCCTCAACATCTCCACATCCAGCGCCCAGCCCACGAGGTACAGGCAGCCCACGAGAGGAGCCCCCAGCGCGGCGAGCCATGAAATCCCACGGGCCATGGCCGCGCTGCGACGCTGAGGTCTCCAGCACTCGTTCATCGTGGCGTCCCCCCAGGAACGCACAGGCGCTCTCCCGCGACACACCGCTCCGAGGCCCCCGGTCGCGACGCTCCAGCCACAGATGCGTCAGGCCCCTGCCTGCCGGCATCGACCGAGAGTGCGGCAGGGTGGACAGGGAGGGACGATTGGGGGCACCACCAGACATCTGGCTCGGGCCTCAGGTGCCTTCCACGGAACATGGGGCCGACCACCGCCTGGGGCACCAGGCCCCGAGCAGTCGTGTCGCGAGCGGATGGCGCGGCGCTGACTAGGGAGGCGGGTAGAGGCCGGGATGGAGGGTGAGCACCAGCCCCCATCCCGGGGCCACGCCGACGTTGCGCGGGACGTAGCCCTCCAGGCCCTCGACGGACAGGAGGAAGGTGTCCGCGTCCAGGCCCGAGTGGACGTAGACGAACAGGCCGTCCGGCCCGGTCCCCGCCTGGCCTGCGGTGCTGAAGTCCGCGGAGGGGTAGTAGATGCGTCCAGCCAGGTCCTCGCGGTCAGGGGCCACCTTCGCGCCCGCGACGGGCAGGCCGGCCGCGTCCACCACGCGGCCCAGCACGAAGCCCGCGTCACGCAGCGTGCCCGCCTGGTTGGCGGTGTGCCCCCGGATGGTGCCCTCGCCTACCGCGACGCTGAGCGCGTTGTGGAAGGCCTCCGGCAGGGCCCACACGCGGACGTCGATGAGGTCGGTGCGGGGACGCGCGCCCGTGAAGGCGGCGTCGTAGACGACGGTATGCGCGCGCACGAGCCCGGCGGCCTCCACGCCGGCGACGAGGCTCAGGTGCATCTCCCGCACGGGCACGTCGCTGATGGTGAAGGTCCCATCCTCGGACACCGGCGAGGTGCCGAAGGTGGCGTTGGGGTCGTTGACCGCCAGCCGCAAGGGCTCGGCGAGGGTGAGGGGCGCCGCCGCCAGTGACGGTGTCGAAAGCCCGCGGGCCTCGAGCAGCCTCCGGGCCTCGGGCAGCAGGTCCACGCTGCCGCTCACGCCGATGCGGAGGTTGTCCAGGTCCACGGTCTCGGCGTCCTCGGTCTGGACGCCGGGGTCGGGTGTGGAGTCGCCAGGGCCGCAGCCCGGTGAAAGTCCCAGCAGGACACATGAGAGCATCAGGAGAGGACGCTTCATCGAGGGCAAGCTCCTCACGGCCCCGCGGAGCGGCAATCCACGCCCCCGCGGTTCGTCCCCTGGTCGACGCCGCGATGACGCCTGCCATGGGCTCCGAGCGCGATGTGCTGTCCGAAAAACGTCAACGCCGCGCCCCGGAGTGGGACGCGGCGTCGTTCACGATGCGGCGAGCTGTCGTCGCGGTGCTCAGCGCCAGCGGCCGTTGCCGCTGGAGGAACCCGAGCGTCCGGGCGGAGGCGAGCCGGAGCCCGAGGATGACTTCCCGCCGCCGCTGCTGCCACCGCGGCCCCAGCCTCCGCCGGAGCTGGACCCCGAGCTGCTGCTGCCGGAGCTGCTGTTCCCGCGTCCCCACCCACCGCTCGAGCTGGAGCGGGAGCCAGAGCCGCTGGAGCTGCTGCCACTCGAGCTGCTGCCGCTGTTGCTGCTGGAGCCGTTGCTGCTCCCCCAGCGGTTGCCGCTGGGGTTCTTGTCGTCATCATCCCGCGACGTGTTGCTGCGCGCGGGGCGCCCCGCGGGCGGGCTGTTCCGGCCGCTTCCGGAGTTGCTGCTGGACGAGCCGCTGAAGGACCGGCCCGGAGGCGGAGCGCTGCTGCTGGGGCGGGTGTTGCCGGGACGGGTGTTGCCGGGGCGGTTTCCCCAGCTGCCGTTCGAGCTGTGGCCCTGGCTGCGCGAAGGCTGCGTGCTCCACTGCCTTCCCCCCGGCGGAGACCGCGTGCCGCCGTAGGTGTTGCCAGGCATGCCGGGACGGGCGGGGCGCGTCGCCGGACGCACGTAGCCGTAGCCCGCCGAAGCGCTGTGCGTGCGGCTCCACACGTAGCCGCGGTTGCGCTCGTACCGGTAGAGGTTGCCCACCGTCGGGTAGTAGTCGTGGGAGTGGCGCCCGCGCAGGTTGCAGATGCCGCCGTGCGCGTGGGGGTGGTCGTTCCAGTACCAGACCACCGAGGGACCCTGGTAGTAGTACGCGTTGTCCGAGTAGACGTAGTACGTCGTGGTCGGCTGGTATTCGTGGACGTGGACGTGCGAGTACGGGCACCAGCCGCCGCCATAGTCGTCAGGGATGGGGTGGTCGCTCGAGTAGCTGTACTCGATGACATCCACGGGCACGTGATGCGCCGGGCCGTGGACGTGGGCGACACAGCCAGTGCCCATCATCAGGGCAATCGGAACGGCGAGGGCAAGCAGGCGGCGCATGTGATGATTCTCCTGGGCGGGAGTGGACTGGCGAGACGTCCACCTTGCGGCCACACGAGGGAGACGGACGGGCCTGGAGAAAATTCACGCCCGGATCCACGCGGCTTCCGGATGCCCGCCGCCACCACGATAGCGCCGCCGTCCGCTGGTGGACACTTCCGGGGTGGTGTAGGGGGAGATGTGCGTGCTGCCCGTCCAGAGCGAGGCGCCGCACGAGGGGAGACGCACCATGTCGGAGATTGAGTCCGGAGCGGGCGCGAGCTGTCCGCTTCATCCGGAGTTCCAGGCGGTGAGCACCTGCTCTCGCTGCGGCAACTTCATGTGCCGCACGTGCGGCGAGGGTGGCTCGCAAGCCTGGTGTCCGGCCTGCCGTGAGCGCGCAGGCGTGGGGCAGTCGTTCGCGCTGACCCGGGAGAACTGGAGCATCTCCGGGCTGCTGGAGCTGTCGTGGGCCGGCTTCAAGCGCGAGTGGGTGATGCTCTGCGTGGGCGTGCTCATCGTCCTGGCCGCATCGTTCGCGGGGCAGGTCTTCTCGCAGATCTTCTCGCTCATCGGTGGCGCGGTGGACAACCTCGCCGTCACCATCCTGGCCGTCGTCCTGGGGATGGTCGCGTCCTACGTCATCCAGGGCGCCGTGACGCTGGGCTTCTTGCGGATGAGCATGGACGTGCTCAACGGTCAGCGCGCGGAGCTGGGGCGGGTGTTCAGCCAGTTCGGCAAGGTGCTGCCCTACCTGGGCGCGCTGCTGCTCTCCTTCGTGCTCATCGTCCCGCTGCTGGTGCTCATCGTCGTGGGCGCGGTGGGCGCGGGCCTGGCGACGGGCACCGTGTCCTATGAGCAGCTGACGGCGCTGGCGGACCTGACGGGGGGAGAGCTGGACGCGGCCGTGCGCTCCCTGGCGCCCGGCTTCGCGGTGATGGGCGTCACGGCCCTCGCGCTCTACATCTTCCCGGGCGCGTGGCTGCTCACGCCGCTGGTCCTGATGCAGCCCGAAATGGCCCGGACCGAGTCGCCCGGCGCGGTGGAGACGCTGCGCCGCTGCTTCGTCTACGCGAAGGGCCAGCGGCTGGCCATCGTGGGGACGTTGTTGCTGGGCGGCGTGATGCTGACCGCGGGTGTCTTCGCCTGCTGCGTGGGCTGGATTCCCGCCCTGGGCCTCTTCCAGTTGATGCTGGCCGGGCTCCACCTGGCGCTCAGCAACGGCGCCGAGGAGGCCTGAGCCGCGGTCCACGCGGGGCCCGCCGCGCACGGTGCGCGGCGCCCCGGGACGCGCGAGGCCTCAGTGCACGACGCGGTCGGGAGAGCCCGAGCGGGGCACGGACACCTTGCCCAGGCACGCGAGGATGTGCTCGCGGTACTCGGCCAGCTCGCGCAGGCCGCACAGCATCCACCGGCCGCCGATGACGAGCGTGGGCACGCCGCGCACGCCGCGGTTGGACGCGTCGCGGTGCTCGTCGAGGATGAGGCGCCGCGTCTCCTCCGAGCGGAAGGCGGCGGAGAACTCGTTCATCGCCAGGCCCACGCGCGAGGCCAGCTCGAAGACGACGTCCGTGCGGGACACGTTGACGCCCTGCTCCAGCGCCGCGCGCTGCATGGCCCGGGCGAGGAACGCGCGGGCCTGTGGACCCTGGAGCCGCGCCGCCTCGAGCGCCGCCAGCGCCGGCACGCTGGTGCGCGGCGGATCTCCGCCGAGCCACAGGTCCGTCGACAGCAGGCGCGCGGCGGCGTCCGGCTCGCGCTGCGCGCGCTCGACTTCCTCCACCAGCGCGCGTTGTTCTCGCGCGGTGGGCAGGACGTCGTGAACACGCAGGGGATAGGGCCTGACGCTCCAGCGAACGGCGTCGCCCAGCTCCTGTCGCAAGACCTCCAGGCGGAGGTCGGCGAGGTAGCACCAGGCACACAGCACGTCCTGGTAGACGGTGATCTGCAGCGGCTTGTGCAGCGTTTTCATTTGAGGGCCGCCAGATTAGAGGGCCACCCGTGTCGCTGCCAACTCCTCAAGACCCACGGGCCGCGGATGCATTCCTGAGTTCCTGAGGAGCATGCAAGGTGCCTTGCCCCGGCTGCGTGTTCGCTCGGAAGCAGGCAAGCAACCTCACGCGACCGGGTTCACGCTCACCCGGTGCGCTTCGCCGCGGCATATGCCAGCGCGTGGTCGACGATGGCCCCCGCGATGTCCCTGCCGGTGGCGCGCTCCAGGCCCTCGAAGCCGGGGCTGGAGTTGATTTCCATCAGCCGGGGGCCCGCGCGGCCCTCCAGCATGTCCACGCCCGCGACCTCCAGGCCCACGATGCGTGCGGCCCGCACAGCGGCTTCCACGTACTGCGAGGACAGCTCGATGGCCTGCCCTTCGCCGCCGCGGTGGATGTTGGAGCGGAACTCGCCCGTCTTCGCCTTGCGGCGCATGGCGCCCACCACGCGGTCGCCCACCACGAGCGCCCGCACGTCCCGTCCCTCGCTCTCCGCGACGAACTCCTGGAGCACGATTTCCTGCCCCAGGTCCCAGAAGGTGTCGAGGATGGTCTGCACCTCCGGCAGCGTGTGGGCAATCATCACGCCCACGCCCTGGGTCCCCTTGATGAGCTTGATGATGACGGGCAGTCCGTTGACCTCCTCCACCAGCCGGCGCACGTTGCTGCGGTCGTGCGCCATGACGGTGCGAGGGATGTCCAGCCCGGAGCGCGACAGGTACTGCAGGGCGCGCAGCTTGTCGCGGCTGCGCGCGATGGACGTGGGCGGGTTGAGCACCGGCACGCCCATCATCTCGAAGTGGTTCACCACCGCGAGCCCGTAGGCGGTGATGGACGCGCCGATGCGCGGCACCACCACGTCCACGCCGCGCACCTCCACACCGCGGTACGTCATGCGCGGTGCGTCTTGCGCGAGCAGGAGGCAGCAACGCAGCGTGTCCAGCACCAGCGGGCGGTGGCCCCGCTCGCGGATGGCGGCCACCAGCCGCCGCGTCGAATACAGGGAGCGCTTGCGCGACAGGACGACCACCGTCCGCTTCGCACGCCCTCGGCGCGGGGGCCGCTCGGGATGCTCGGGTGCCTGGGGCCCGGGCAGGGCCGGGGCCTTCTTCGGCTTCACTTTTCGCGAGGGCATGGACGGGGCGCGAGAGCCTATCACGGACGCCCGCGAGAGGCGGGCCTCGTGGGGGGCGTTTGCTATCTTCGCGCGCAGATGAGTGCTCCCCCCCTGCACCCCGACGACATCCACACCAGTCCCGGCGACGTCGGACAAGACCTGAACCCCTCTCCGTTGCTGAGTGAGACACTCGTGGTGGACCCCCGCACCACGGTGAAGCTCCACAAGTGCCGCCTGTCCGTGTCCTCGGGGCCGGACACTGGCCGCTCCGTGGTGAGCGAGAAGGAGCGCCTGCGCTGCGGCGCGCATCCCGGCAACGACCTGGTGCTGGTGGAGGACCGCACCGCCAGCCGTCACCACTTCGAAATCCAATTCACGGAGCGTGGCTACCTGCTGGTGGACCTGGGCTCCACCAACGGCACCTTCCTGGACGGCCGCCGCATCGAGCGGGCCTACCTGTCACCGGGCTCGCAGATTCGCGCCGGCTCCTCGCTGCTGACCTTCGCGCCGCTGGACGAGGAGGTCACCATCGAGCCCGACCGCGAGGGCGAGCTGTGCGGCATGGTGGGGCAGAGCGTGAAGATGCGGCAGATATTCGGCCTCATCAAGAAGATCGCCCCCATGGACGTGTCCGTCATCATCCAGGGCGAGACGGGCACGGGGAAGGAGCTGGTGGCGCGCGCCATCCACGAGCTGTCCGGCCGCGCGAAGGGGCCCCTGGAGGTGCTGGACTGCGGCGCCATTCCGCCCAACCTCATCGAGAGCGAGCTGTTCGGCCACGAGAAGGGCGCCTTCACCGGCGCGGTGAGCGGGCGGCCCGGCGCCTTCGAGCGCGCGCACGGCGGCACCATCTTCCTGGACGAGCTGGGCGAGCTGCGGCTCGACCTGCAGCCCAAGCTGCTGCGCGTGCTGGAGAACCACGAGGTGCGGCGCGTGGGCGGCAACGACGTCATCGAGGTGGACTGCCGCGTCATCGCCGCCACCAACCGCGACCTGATGAAGGAGATTCAGGGCGGCGGCTTCCGCGAGGACCTCTACTTCCGCCTCTCCGTCATCACCATCCAGCTTCCGCCGCTGCGCCAGCGCCGGGATGACATCCCGCTCATTCTCAAGCGCGCGCTCGCGGACCCGGAGGTCGTCGGCAAGCACGGCAAGAAGCGCTTCTCCGCGGAGGCCCTGGGCCTGCTGATGTCCTATTCGTGGCCCGGAAACGTTCGCGAGCTGATGAACGTGTTGTCTCACGTGCTCACCTTCAGTGAGGGCGAGGAGATTCAACCCGTGCACCTGCCCCCCCGCGTGCGAGGCCAGGTCCGCGAGGGCCCGCTGCCCTTCAACGAGCACCTCTCCTTCAAGGACGCCAAGGAGCAGCTGCTGGAGAACTTCGAGCGCGAGTACGTCACCAGCGTTTTGACGCGCTGCGAAGGGAACCTGTCTCGCGCCGCCCGTGAGAGCGGGCTCCATCGGAAGTCAATTGAACGGCTGGTGAAGAAATACCAGCTGGATACAAAGGGGATGAAGTCGCGCTAGCCCCAGGTCCGAGCAACCGGGCGGTGTAACTCGGTTGTTTCAGTCCAGAAAAACGCGCTTGTCGCAAAGCCGTGTTCTCCTGGGCTCGATGCGCCGAACGCCCCGTCAAGTTGACGTATGTCCGATCGCGGCAGAATCCCCGGAACATACGCTCGCCATGAATTCACAGCGTCCGAGCCGCGGGAGGCAGTCCGGCCAGGCGATGGTGGAGGCGGCTCTGTCGCTTCCGCTCGTCGTGTTCCTGGTGTTGGGCACGCTCCAGCTCTTCTTGATGCTCCAGGCGCGCGTGCTGGCGCAGTACGCGGCCTTCCGGGCGACGCGTGCGGGCAGCGTCGCCCACGGCGAGTGCGAGCGGATGACCCACGCGGCCATCCTCTCGCTGTTGCCCTCGTTCCACTCCTTCGTCGGCATGCAGGTGCCGCAGGTCGGCGGTGAGCACGGCGGCGGCTTCGGCGCGCCCGAGCGGCTGGCGGCGGCCTTCGCGGCGCGGCGGGGGAATCGCTACCAGCCCGGGCTGGACGGTGTGCACACCGGCAGCATCGTGTGGATCAACCGCAGCCTGGCCGGCGGCGGCGTGGAGAGCCCGCAGGACCGCGGCTTCGACGACCCCGGTCACCTGCGGCGCCTGGAGGTGCGGCTCATCTACTGGTACCCCATGCGCATCCCGTTCGCGAACTGGGTGATGTCGCGGATGTTCCTCGCGCAGCTGGGCATCCAGGACTACACGGACGCCAACCCGCTGATACTCGCCGAGCGCCGGGCGAACTGGGGCACGGGTGAGTTCAGCGACCCCTACGAGCTCGCCGGCGACGTCCGCACCGAGCTGGCCGACCGCGTGGCCCGCCGCGAGTACGTGTTCCCGATTGAAACCAGCTTCACCATGCGAATGATGACGCCCGTCAAGGCGCGCCACTTCGCTTCCATGGACTGCCCCCGATGAAGCGCTCCCATTCTAGAGGCCAGACGCTGGTCCTGTTCGCCCTGGGCACGCTGCTCATGGTGCTGATGGTGACGCTGACGCTGTCCTTCACCATGAAGGTGCGTGAGCGCATCGAGGCCCAGACGGTGGCGGACGCCGCCGCCTTCTCCAACGCGGTGGCCACCGCGCGCACCTTCAACAACATCGCCATCATCAACCGCGTGCAGATTGCGCACGCGGTGGCGCAGGCGGGCGCGGCCAGCCTGGTGAGCTGGGCCAGCCTCTACCGCGCGCAGCTCAACGCCGCGCGCGGCGGCTACAGCGACTGGGAGTGGCCCTACCAGCTCAACGTCATCACCGGCTGCCCGTGCGCCTGGAAGAGCTCGTCCTGCCGTCGGCGCTGCCGCTGTGGCAACAAGGGCCTGCGCGACCTGAACCGCCTCCAGCGGGACCTGCGCACCGAGGACCAGCGCGTCGACGCCGTGTTCCAGGCATATGAGCCCATGTTCGCGCTCCAGATGCGCGGGCACCAGCTGGCGCAGAACGCGCTCTACCTCGCCCAGCAGCAGAACTACCAGGAGCTGAAGGACGCGGTGGACTCGCAGCGGTTCGCCAACCAGATTCTGTCCAACATCAACCCCGGCGCGAACCCCACCGATGCCGCGTGGCAGGTGCCTCCCATTGGCGGCGTCAACAACGATGAGCTCACCGGCGGGCTGGCCTGCACGAGCGGCGGCGCCGTGTGCGACGTGCCGGCCACGGTGCAGCACGCGGTGAACGCCGCCATGGGCAGCCGCGGCTTCCACTTCGTCACGTGGCGGCAGGACATGGACTACGTCGCGCACCTGGCGAACCTGGCGTGGGTCGTGCCGCCGCCGGACATGGTGCTGGTGGAGGTGGCGACGCAGGGCACGACGCACTTCGGCAAGAAGGGGCGGCAAATGCCGATGTTGCCGCCCTTCGCGCCCGCCATCACCGCCGAGGACGAGGGCAGCATCCTCTACCTCTACAATCACATTGCCAATGGCGGCGGCCCGCCGTGCCCCTCCGCCGTGGGCGGCACCGAGAGCGTCGAGGCGAGCCTGGTGACCTCGGGTGGCTTCATGCCCACGCCAGAGCACCGGTGGACGGGAGGCAGCGACCCCAGTCCCCGGATGCGGCACATGCTGATGCCCTGCATGAACCCGGTGTCGAGCTGCCCGGGCATCTGGCCGCTGTTCCTGGACTACAACCTGACCCAGTTGCTGGACGGCGGCGACAACAACTACGGCCAGCCCAAGAACTTCGCGGTGGTGCAGCGCAACCTGCGCACGCGCAGCCTGGACCCGTGGGACTACTCGTTCCGCTTCCGCTTCGAGCGGGGCAGCACCGGCACCCAGTTCGACAACCGCAGCTTCCAGATGGCGGATGGGACGCCCAACGATGTCCAGACGGCCATGGCCACGGGCATCGCCTACTTCCACCGCGGCCACAGCGTGGCGTTCCACCACTGGAGCGAGCCGCCCAACCTGCTCAATCCCTACTGGCGGGCCACGCTGGTGGCGGCGGACACGGATGAGTCCGGGCTCGACGATGCCGAGGAGACGCTCGGAATCAGCGCGCCGGCGGCCGCCCGGACGCTGCGGGCCCTGCGTGATGTGGGCTACAGGGGAATCCAATGATGAAGAAGACCCTTCGCGCCAGGCGGGCACGGGGCCAGTCGCTGGTCGAGGCGGCCCTGGGTGTCACGCTCTTCGTCACCGTCATCGCCTTCGGCATCCACTTCGCCGAGGTGGGCTTCCTGTCGTTGAAGGTGCAGGAGGCCGCCATCTCCGCGCTCTGGGACGGCACGCACGGGCAGATGCACTTCATCCCCGTGAACTACGACCCTGCGGGCGACTCCATGGATGATGCCGCGGAGGACGCGCAGGCGCGCTACGCGGACTTCAACGGCCTGTCGGCCACGGCGGGCGCGAGCATCACCCAGGCCCTGACCCGGGGCGACAACATGCGCGTCTCGTGTGAGATGGGCGTGGGTGTCGACTGGGGCGGCGCGGTGGTCACCCGGGCGGCGTATCGCGACAACGGAGGCACGGCGTGCCGCGCGTCCGCCAACCTGAGCGCGTGGCGCTTCCCCCGCTCGTTCCTCGACCAGGGCGAGGCGGGACTCTACCAGCAGCGGAACCTGGAGGATTCGCTCGCCAGCCTCCAGGTCTGCGCGGTGGGGCGTCCGGTGGGCGGCAACTGCCAGGGCAGCTACTCCATGCTCATCGACGACTGGGGCCTGGCCGGGGAGCTCGAGTCCGCCACCTGCAACATCCTCATGCAGGACCAGCTCCTGCCCTGCACCAACGCGCCGTACCACGCCACGGTGTTCAGCATCTACGCGCCCACGGTGCTCGCCATCCCGGGCGCGGCCAGCATGCTCGCCGAGCAGGCGCTCTTCTGGAACCCGCTGCCGCCCACGGCCCTGGCCATGGTGGGATTGGGCATGAAGGAGCGCACGATGTGGATCAGCGCCGCGGGCGAGGACGTCATCAACTTCAACCAGTTCCCCACCTTGATGGACCCCATCAACATGGGCATCTGGGGAACCTCGCCGGGCTCGGCGCTGGGTGGCATCACCACGGCGCCCTACGCGGCGGCCCACCTCCAGCGCTTCAGCAAGGGCGCTTGCTTCCTTGGAAAGGATTGCGACTGAGATGATTCGCTTCTCTGGTTGGATTCGACTCGCCCTGGTGTCGGCGGTGCTGTCGTCCCCGGCGGCGCTGGCGGGGCGGACCGAGTGTGAGGCGGACTGTGGCGGCAAGGCCGGGTCGACGCTGGCGGAGTGCACGGCCCGGTGCCCGAACAATGGCCGGGACGCAGCCTGCGCCTCGCGCTGTACCAGGAAGTTCCAGGAGCAGTTCGCGGCGTGTTCGAAGCGCTGCCCGCCCCGGGACAACATCGAGTCGCCTCGCAAGACGAGCACGCGCCCGCAGCCGCAGGAGTTCGATGTCCCAGCCGAGGACGTGGTCGTCGAGTAGCCAACGGGCCGGCGCGAGGGGGCGGCCACCATCGTGGAGTGACGGATGAAGCAGGTGCTGCAGGGGCTCCTGGCGGGAGCGCTGGTGTTGACGGCCACGGAGGTCCGCGCCCAGCGCCTGCCCTTCACATGGGACGTGCCCAAGGTGGTGGCGGTGGTGGACGTGCCTGGCACCATCATCTCCGAGGGCGTGCCGGTGCGGATGACCGCCGTGCTGAGCGCGGAGAAGCCCGAAATCATCGGGCAGCACCTGGTGTCGCGCTTCCAGGCCTGGGAGCTTCACGTGCCCAAGCCGTCGATGCAGCCGCAGCTGCTGCGCGAGACGATGATTACCGCGCTCGACACCAAGCAGTTCATCTCCTACACGGCCATCATCCAAGCCAACCCGGACGGCACCACCACCGTGTACATGGGTGAGGCGAACCTGGGGCAGGGACGGCAGGCTCAGGCGGCGGTAGCACCGGTGTTCCCCGGCGCGTCGGATACGGTGAAGGCCGAGGCCGAGTCGTCGCGCACCCTCACGTACGCCGTGGACGCCACCCAGGCGGAGGTGGAGGACTTCTACCGGACCGAGCTGGGCAAGCTGGGCTTCCGCGAAGAGGAGCCGCGTTTCTTCCGCTCGTCGAACGAGGAGCTCAAGCTGTCCTTCTCTCCCACGAAGGAGGGCAAGCTGGCGGTGGTGGTGGTGCGCAGGACGGTCGCCCAGGAGCCCACGAGTCCCACCGCGGATTGAAGACCCAGACGGGGCGTGTTACGGCCGCTGTCGACATGAGCGACACGCCCCCGAAGGAGAAGGACTTCAAGGATTCCGTCAACCTGCCTCGCACGGAGTTCCCCATGAAGGGGAACCTGGCGCAGCTCGAGCCTCGGATGCTCGGCTGGTGGGCGGAGCGGGGCATCTGGGGGAAGATTCTGGAGCAGAACGCGGGCGCCGAGCCCTTCGTCCTGCCCGACGGTCCGCCCTACGCGAACGGCCACCTGCACGCGGGCCACGCGCTCAACAAGATCCTCAAGGACATCGTGGTGAAGTACCGGAACATGTCCGGCCGCCGGTGTGAGTTCATCCCCGGCTGGGACACGCACGGCCTTCCCATCGAGCAGGCCGTGGAGAAGCGGCTGAAGGACAAGAAGATCGACAAGCGCACGCTGTCTCGCGACGCCTTCCTGGAGGCGTGCCGCGCCTATGCGCTGGAGTTCGTCGACATCCAGAAGGCCGAGTTCCAGCGCCTGGGCGTCTTCGGCTCGTGGGAGCAGCCGTACAAGACGCTCGACTTCGCCTTCGAGGCGCAGGAAATCAGGGAGCTGGCCACCTTCGCGAAGCGCGGCATGCTCTACCGCCGCAAGAAGCCGGTGTACTGGTGCTTGTACGACCAGACGGCGCTGGCCGAGGCGGAGGTGGAGTACGAGAACCACACCTCGCCGTCCGTGTACGTGGCCTTCCAGGCCGGTGCGGAGCTGGTGGAGCGGGTGCCCGCGCTGAAGGGCAAGGACGTGGCCTTCGTCATCTGGACGACCACGCCCTGGACGCTGCCGTCGAACCTGGCCGTCGCCGTCAACCCCGAGTTCGAGTACGTCTTCTACCAGCTCGGCGAGCGCGTCATCTGCGTGGCCCGGGAGCTGTTGCCCAAGGTGCTGGCGGAGGTGAAGGCGGACGAGCTGGCGGTGAAGCACGTGGAGCTGCCCGGCGGTGAGGTCTCCGCGGCGGCGCTGGTGGACCCCTCGCGCATCCTCGCGTACGCGCGCGGCGAGGAGCTGGAGCACCTGACGTACCAGCACCCGTTCTACGAGCGCCGCGGTCGCGTCATCCTGGGCGAGCACGTGACGCTGGATGCCGGTACGGGCCTGGTGCACACCGCGCCGGGGCACGGCCAGGAGGACTACGAGGTCGGCCTGAAGTACGGGCTGGACATCTACAACCCCGTGCGTCCGGACGGCCGCTACGACGACTCGGTGGGGCCGGTGCTGGAAGGCCGGCGCGTGTTCGAGGCGAACCCGGTCGTCATCCAGCTGCTGGTGGAGAGGGGCGCGCTGCTCAATGGCGCCACGGACACGGTGGCGCACACGTATCCGCACTGCTGGCGCTGCCGCAACCCGGTCATCCTGAGCGCGACGTACCAGTGGTTCATCCCCATGGACGCGCCGTTCCACGGGACGCAGACGTTCCGGCAGGTGGTGCTGGAGCAGGTGGACCAGGTGCAGTGGGTGCCCTCGTGGGGGCACAGCCGCATCCGCGGCATGCTGGAGACGCGGCCGGACTGGACCATCAGCCGGCAGCGGACGTGGGGCGTGCCCATCTGCATCGCCTACTGCGAGGGCTGCGAGGAGGCGGTGGTGTCGCCCGAGTTGATGGAGCGGGTGGCCGCGGCGGTGGAGAAGGAGGGCGTGGGCGTGTGGTACCGCACGCCGGTGAAGGACTTCCTGGGCGCGGACTTCCAGTGCCCGCGCTGCGGCAAGGGCGAGTTCCGCCGCGAGACGGACATCCTCGACGTGTGGTTCGACTCGGCGTGCATGTTCTCCGCGGTGCTGGAGAAGCGGCAGCGGATTCCAGCGGACCTCTTCCTGGAGGGCAGCGATCAGCACCGCGGCTGGTTCCATTCGTCCATGCTGGTGGCGGTGGGCACGCGCGACGTGTCGCCGTACAAGGCGTGTCTCACGCACGGCTTCGTGGTGGATGGCCAGGGCGAGAAGATGTCCAAGAGCCGCGGCAACGTGGTGGCGCCGGACAAGGTCATCCAGCAGTACGGCGCGGAGGTGCTGCGGCTGTGGGTGGCGGCCAGCGACTACCGCAACGACGTGCGCCTGTCGGACCAGATTCTCAAGGGCCTGTCGGAAGGCTACCGGAAGATTCGCAACACCATCCGCTACGCGCTGAGCAACCTCTACGACTTCGACCCGGCGAAGCACGCGGTGCCGGAGGCGGAGCTGCTGCCGCTGGACCGCTGGGCGCTGGGGCGCCTGGCGGAGGTGGTGGCGCGGGTGCGCAAGGCGTACGAGGACTACGAGTTCCACCTCGTCTACGCCACGGTGGTGGACTTCGTCGCCGGTGACTTGTCGGCGGTGTACTTCGACATCCTCAAGGACCGGCTCTACACGTGGCGCGCGGACGGGCAGCCCCGGCGCGGCGCGCAGACGGTGCTGTACGAGGTGGCCTCGGTGCTGCTGCGCCTCCTGGCGCCGGTGATGAGCTTCACGGCGGAGGAGGCGTGGCAGACGCTGCCGGGCAAGCCGGCGGAGAGCGTCTTCCTGGGCGGCTTCCCGACGGCGACGGCGAAGCTCGAGCCCGCGCTGGCCGAGCGCTACGCGAAGCTGTTCGCGGTGCGCGGCGCGGTGCAGGGCGTGCTGGAGGCGGCGCGGCGGGACAAGCGCATCGGCTCGTCGCTGGAGGCGCGGGTGGTGCTGACGGCGGAGGGCGCGGCGCGCGACTTCCTCCAGGCGCACCTGGCCGAGCTTCCGGGCCTCTTCATCACCAGCCAGGTGGAGCTGGCGGACGTGAAGGGCGACCAGGCCCAGGTGCTGGAGGTGGCGCAGGCCTTCGGCGAAGGCGTCCTCGTGACGGCCGAGGTGCTCCCGGCGCATGGCGCGAAGTGCCCGCGCTGCTGGACGTACTCGGAAGCGGTGGGGCAGGGCGGCGAGGTGTGCCTGAAGTGCCGCGACGCGCTGGCGGCCTGACGGGCCTCGCTGGCGGGCCCCTCCCCGGCGGATGTTGCCGGGGAGGGCATCACTTCAGGTGACGGCCGCGCTCAGTTCGCGCACTCGGGAATCTCCCGGTCGATGGCCGACTGGGAGTTGCAGTCCAGCACGCTGGCGAGCCCCGTCCGGGGCTCCACCATGATGAGGCTACGCGCCCGGCCTGACGTGAAGTCGAAGCGGAGGTTGCCCGGGGCCGCGGCATCCATCGCGACCACGTCATCGAGCGAGTCCCGCATGCAGCCCAGGTTGCCCGGGCGCACGGGGCGGCCGTTGCCGGGCAGGTAGCAGAGGCCGTGAATCGCCGCGGCGTTCATGGTGCGAGGAATGGCAATCTCCTCGCCCGTCTGGCTGCAGCACTCCGGGTCGGTACGGCAGGTGGTGTTCTCACAGTCCGCCGAGGGACAGCTCGCGTTGTCCCAGGTGTTGTCGCACGTGAGCTGCTCCCAGCGCGCAATCGTGCGCCGGGTGCCATCGCCCTGGTCCACGTTCTCGTCCACGACGATGCGGACGGGCTGGTTGCTGGAGATGGCGCGCTGCCGGGCTCGGAGCGTGGCAGCCCAGAGCTCGCGCGTGGCCTCGTTCTCGCGCTGGCGCTCGACCGGCGTCTGGATGCCCACCAGCGCCGCCGACAGCAGAACGGCGGCGATGGCCAGGGTGACCATCATCTCCAGCAAGGTGATTCCGCGTGAGTGCTTCATGTTCACATCCCCACCGGGATGGGCAACAGCCCTCCCGCGGCGAAGTTCCGGAGCATGACCCGGAAGGTGAAGGTGCGCCGCTTGTAGCCGTCCTCCGGAAACTCTTCAGCGTCCACGCCAATGGGCGCGTCCGGGTCGAAGGCCTCCCGGTCCTGCCTCGGCGTGCGGACCACCAGCGTGACCTCCACCTCGCGGATGCGCTGCCTCAGCCGGAGCCTCAGGTCTTCATCGTTCGCGGGAGGGGCCACCTCCGAGGGGTGTTGGTCGATGGCGCACGTGGTCCTCGTGCAGGCATCGAGCGCCGGAAGGCCCGCGTCGTCGTCCGGGAACCACCGGAAGCCGAGCGGAGGCGCGTGGCTCATGACACCCAGCCGGACCTTGAGGCGCTCGACGTCCCGGCTCAGCACCACCCAATCCGCGGCGCCGTGGCCCAGGTACTCCAGCGTGGGCGTGCCACTGGCCCAGTTCACCCGGTAGGCCGAGCTCTGCGCCTGCATGACGCGCCAGGACTCCCGGTCGGGGTTGGGGAGGTTCCAGAGGCCATCGTCCGGGTTGCCGCAAGGGCCCACGGTCGTGGTCTCGGTGCCGGTGCCCACGTCCGCCGTGAGCCGGTTGCTGCCCGTGTCCACGTTGGCGACGCGCAGATGGCAGGCCAGGTTCCGGTTGGGGTTCACGACGAAGGCAGGAGTCGCCGTCGCGGCGGCGGGCTGGAGCCGGGAGGAGGGGTTCGGGACGGTGCAGAACCCCTGTGGGCCATCCCGCACGCTGACGTCGCCACCACAGGGGGCCAGCGTCACCATGCCGCGGGTATCGCCCCAGTGAATCTGCAGCACGTCCGACGCGAACTCCTCGAGGTGCCCCGCCGGTGGCAGGGCGAAGCCGTTGTCCGCGGGGAAGGGGCGCGTCGCATCCGCCACCCTCAGATCCGGCTCCGTCCATACCTGGACGGCCGTCTGCGTGCGCGTGTCGCTGAAGACGATGGGCGCGTTGCCCATCCCCGCTCCTGCGCGCTGCAGGTCCGCGGAAATCAGCTCCATGACCACCCGGCCGGTGGTCTGGGCCATCATCGTCTGTTCTTCGAACTGGGCGCGACGCTGCATCTGCATGGCCGCGACCAGACCGGCGCCGAGCACGACGAGGCCAATGGCGCTCGCAATCATCACCTCGAGCAGCGTGAAGCCACGTGCTGCCCGAGCTCGAGTCCGCGTCAGAGAAGACCTCACGGCGCCATCCTCGTCTGGAGCATCACCACCTGCCGGTCGCTGCGCTCCGGCTCGCGCCAGCTCACGGTGACGCGGACGTGGGCGAGGCTCCCCGCCGTGCCGACCTGGCCGGGAATGAGGTCCCGCGTCAGGTCCGCCGGGACGGTCGAGCCCGGTTCGATGGTACCGAGCTGGGAGGGAACATCCACGTCCACGGCGACCTCGAACTCCCGCGCGATGACCTCGGGGTTGGGAGGTGGCGTGTTGCTCAGCGCCCCCGCGGCCGTCTGGTAGAGGGTGTAGGTCGTGTCCTGGCCCACGAGGTTGGAGCACGGCGGCTCCACCGCGCAGCCCATCAGCGTGAGGTTCTCGAGCGCCTGCTCGGCGATGAGCTGGGCCTGCGTGGCGGTGAGGCTGCGGCGGTTGGAGTAGCTCGTGCGAGTCACCACCATCATCGCCGCCGCGATGCCCATCAACAGGATGGCCATGGTCGCCAGCACCTCCAGCAGCGTGATGCCTCGGTGCTGGCGCATCTTCAGAACCTTCACTGCTGAATCCTCCCGTCCGGGCTCGGCGAGTAGATGAGCAGCTTCGAGCGAGCCGTTCCGCCCTCGGCATCGCCGGTGTTCCAGCGGCCGTTGCCCTTGATCTTGATCTCACCCAGCGCGGTGGGAACGATGAGGTGCCCGTCATGCACCAGCGGCGCGTTCACGCCATGGCCGCCGAGCGACGCGCTGGTCATGCCGGGGTCGCCATCGCCATCTGGCAGCTGTCCCGACTCGTAGTACCGGCCGCTCTCGTCCTCGCTCAGGTTGCAGATGTCCGCGGCGGCGCCCACGGCCGTGGTCGCGAAGACCTTGTCACCCGCCAGCGTCACGCCGCCCCACACCGCCTGCCCGGGGTCCAGCTGCCGCACCCACAGCGGCTCCAGCAGCTCGCACTCGTTCCTGCCGGAGGGGTCGGTGTCCTCGTAGGCCAGCAGGTGGTAGATGTAGCTGTCCTTGTCCTCCGGGCCGTCGGAGAACTCGTCCGGGTTGTCACCCGTGCCGAAGTAGAAGCGCACCACGGGCGTGCCGGTGTTGCGGACGACGTTCACGGCGATGTTGGAGTGGATCTGCTGGAAGATGGGGTCCTGGTCCTGCGCCGCGTCATCGTGAGTGGCCAGGGCGAGGGGGGCGCTGGCGACCTTGCAGGCCTTCACCTTGCGGCCCAGCGGCGCGCCCGTGTCCACCTGGTCCAGGTTGACGCGGTAGACGCTGCCCGCCGTGGTGGGCACGTACAGGACGTCGTAGTTGCCATCACGGTCGAGGTCGACCAGGGCCGTCTCCGCCGCGATGCCGGAGCCCTGGTCCAGGGTGATGATGCCCGCCCTGTCACCCGTGCTGTATTCGAGCGGCTGCCCTGTCTTCATGTCGATGAGGTAGAGGGCGCCGGCGCGGTCCGGCGACGAAGGCACGAAGTCCGTGCCCACGATGGCCGTCCACTTCCCTTCCGTCTGCGTGCCCCAGGTCAGCCGGCCAATCGACGGCGCGTGGCTGGAGCCGGAGTTGTCCGGGAAGTTCACGGTGGGGTCCGCCACCTTCGCCGAGGAGAACGCGAAGTCGATGGCCGGGTCCCTCAGGTTGAACTCCCAGAGCGGCAGCGGGTACCAGCTGTCCTCGGGGTTCGTGATGTCGAGCGCGACGACGGCGGGGCTGTTCTTGCCCGAGGCGCTGACCAGGACCGTCTTCGCACCCTGCGTCCTCGAGGCGGTGGGCGACGGCGTCCACGCGGGCTGTCCCGAGAGGCCGAAGTCCACGTTGGCGATGCTCGGTGAGGCATCCATGGAAGGCCGGGCCAGGTTGCCCGAACCATTGAAGCGCACATACGTGTTGCGGTAGCGCTCCAGCAGCATGCGGGGCATGTACGTGAACAGCTCCGTGCCCGAGCCGTAGTTGCGGGGAGTGATGTTGCCCGAGACGCAGGCCGCGGTGGGCTCGAAGAAGCCACGGACCTGCGTGCCCGGCGCGCACTCATCCTGGGTGGAGTTGCGGAAGGCGCCCGCGTCGAAGGCGTGCAGGTAGCCGCTCATGGTGCCCACGTAGGCCACGGTGGGCCGCGTGGAGAGCGGCTCCATGAAGTTGCGGCGGTACATGTCCCGCTCACCCGCCCGCGCGTTCTGGGCCCAGCCGTCGAGGTACGGCGGCACGCTGACGGCGACAGTGGACATGTTGATGCCGCCCAGCGCCCAGGGCCGACGCTGGTTGGACGGCCCGGGGGCATAGTGGTCCTCCCAGCCGTACAGCCATTCCCGCAGGAAGTTGCGGTCGTTCGTGACGCCCGTCACCCGCTTGTCGGGGGGAGCGCCGGTGGGCGTACCGCACTTGCCATCGTTGTTGAGGTCGTACAGGTAACGCCCGTTCTGCTCCAGGTCGCAGAGCTCGTCCGGGAAGAGGATGCTGTCCTCATCGTTGTCCGCCATCTCGTCGGAGAGGGTGCTGCGGGTACCCGACGCGCTCATCGTGTAGAGCTTGCGGCTCATCGGGTCATGCCCGCTGCCATTGGTCCCGAAGGTGAGCGCCATCACCCGGCCCGCGTCCCAGCGGAACTCGCCGGTGGTGACGGTGGGATCCTCCGGGTCATAGAGCGTGCTGAGATAGAGCCGTCCGCGGACGGTGAAGTCCTTGTTGCCGTCGTAGGCGCGGGTGCTGGCCGCGGGCATTCCGCTGGTCGGCCAGGTTCCGGCCCGACCCCAGGCGCTGCCCGGCGTCTCGTTCACGCCCCAGACGATGACATTGCCCAGCGTGGACGGTGAGGCGCGCGAGTAGCTGCCAGCGCGGACGGCCTGGTAGCCCACCTCGACGTCGTCGATGATGGGGCGGCACTGCTCGTTGGGGCTGGTGATGTCCACCTTCCAGCAGAGCTGGGAGCCCGTGAAACCCATGGCCAGGATGTCCAGCTCGACCTCTTGGGTGGGCGGCTCCGTGTCCGGGAAGTGCACCGGGAACCAGGTGGGAGTCTCCGGGTTGGGGACGCACTCCATCTCCCCCGTCTCCGGATTGGGCTCACAGACGCGGCAGTTGACCGCCAGCGAATAGGTGATGGTGGGCTCGGGGCCATCCTCCGGCGTGCACGCGCCCGGGTAGTCCTCGGAGAAGCAGGGCGGCCCTCCGTCGCAGGTGCGCGGATGGGGCGCGAAGTCGTCCTGCCGCTTGAAGCGCACCTTGGTGATGACGAAGTCATTGGCGATGTCCGGCGAGATGTCGCCGGACACCGTGGCCGAACGCGTGCTTCCGCCGTTCTGCTTGTTGATGACGAACACCACGTCGTTGAAGTCACGGTCACCGCCGCCCGGGATGTCCTCGAAGCCCAGAATCCAGCGGAACGGGTCCGTGGAGGGGGCACCCACGATGACGTGAGGCATGGGGTTGCGAACGCCCGGAGGCCGAGGAATCGTCACCTTCTCCATGGGCATGACGAGGTTGCCGTAGAGCTCGTCGTTCGCGAGGCGGTACAGCGTGGTGCCCCACTCAGTGATGGGACCATCCAGCCAGCCGCAGTAGTACTCGTTGGTGCCCGTGACCCGGCACGCCTGGCCCGGCGTGCTGGCGGGATTGTCGCGGTTGCAGCCTTCCAGGTACCGGCAGCCAATGTTTCGCTCGGCGACAATCGTGCCGCCCTCGGGGTTCTGGTCCAGGTTCCACGCCGATTTGGAGAAGAAGACGTTGATGGACGTCCGCAGGTGCAGCGCGCACCGGCCATCCGGATCCTGCTTCAGGCAGGGGTAGACGTAGCCTTCGTTGGGGCCGTGGTTGCTTTCATAGTAGACGATGAGGAAGAAGATGACTTCCTTGCCACCTTCAATCATCCCCATGTCTACAGTCCGGTCATAGGGCGTGATGCCATTGTCCGGGTTGTTGCTGCGCAGCAGGCCGCGTGGGTCATACGCGGATACGTCGTAGTCCGGAATGCCTTCGGACCAGTCGCCTTCATCCCTCACCGGCGCGAGGTTCCGGTGGGTCTCGAAGCCATCGTCATCATCGGCGAGCAGGAAGACCATCCGCCCCAACCCCATGTTGCCGTTGGCGTCCGAGGGGGGCTCCAGCAGGTTGGGAATCTGGGGAAAGAGTCCCCGGTCCGAAAACTGATTGGCTTTGTTGTTGAAGTTGATGTTGCCCGAGGCGAAGTGGCCCACCAAGTCAGTACGGTTCCACTCGCTACCCAGCCCCGGTCGGGCATCGGCGAGGTCGACGTTCGGCTCGAATGCGTTGCCACAGCTGCCGTTCATCGCCAGCTCTGGCTGGTTGTACGTCTCGCCGCCCGAAGTGAAATTCCGCGTGCAGCGCCGGGGGAGGCTGCCGATGTACGGACGCGCCTTGGCGCCGGACCGGGGCGCGAGGTTGAACATGTCCTCGTGCAGGTCGAAGATGCCGTTGGAGTTGGTGTCCAGCAAGTTGCCGTTGGCGTCGACGTACCCGCGGTCTCGCAGGTCGTCCATGTAGACGTAGCCGAGCGAGTGCGCGGCTCCGGCGGACTCGTACACGTAGCTGATGGTGACGTTCTGGTCGAACGGGAACTCGATGAACTCCGAGTTCAGCGCCGTGCGGTTCGTGTTGAGCTGGAGTCGAGCCGGGTTGTCCTCCGTGATCAGCATGGTCGAGTCCTGGATCTCCAGGCTCTCGTCAGAGAACTCGGGCTGCTTGTTCTGGTCGAGCTGGTCTTCGCACAGCTGGGCGGGAGTCTCCGGTTCCGGAGGCGCCGCGGCGTGGGCGAGCGGCGCGGCCAGCAGGGCGAACGCGGCGAGCGTCTGGGTGAGGGTGCGCATCACTTCTTCCCCTGGGAGCGGCGGGACGGGTCATTCGCCTTGCGCAGCTGCTGCGCCCGGCGGGCGGCGAGGTCCTGTTTGAGCTGCTGACGCAGCAGCTCCTCGCGCGAAGGCGGCGGCGGGTGGAGGCTGTGCGCCAGGTAGCTGAGGAGCAGGTCCCGGTCAGTCGCGGGCAGCAGCCGCGTGTCGCAGGTCGTCTTCGGCTTGACCTGGTTGGGAGCCGCAATCCACGTGCGCAGTTGTTCGGGCGTGCGCTTGGGAATCAACGGGCCCAGGTCGGTGCCCCGGCCGCGCTTCTCGGTAGGGAGGGGCTTCGCCGCCTGGGCGCGCTTGCCCTTGCCCTTGCTCTGGCCCTGCGGCGTGACGGTGTGGCAGCGGGCGCAGGCCTTCTCGAAGGCGAGCTTGCCTTCATCCGCGGCGCCAGCGGCCAGTCCTGGCAGGAGCAGGAGTGACAACAGAGAAAGTCGTTTCATGGGCGTGCTCAGCTCAAGGAGGGGAACCAAGGGTCACGACATCGGCGAGGACGTCCGACACCTCATCCGAGTTGCTGTAGGTGTTGTCGGAGCCACCGCCGGTCATGACGGTGCCGGGGCTGTTGACGGCGTGCGCGTTCTCGTTGGTGATGAGCGCCTGGATGACGGCGCGCGTGGGGCGGCTGCCCGCGGGGCCGACCACCTCGCCAATGGCGATGAGCCAGACCTGCTTGTTGTCGTCGATGGTGCCGGACTGGGTGCCGTCCTCGTCGTCCCGGACGAACACGCGGTAGCGGACGTTCTCCTGGCGGGGGAAGGCGGCATACGCCTCACCCGAGGGGCTCTGACGCTCCGCGGGCGACAGGTCCGCTTCATTGATGGCCAGGGAGTTCCAGGTCCCCGGGCCGCCTGGCCCCGGAAGCACTTCGAAGTAGGGCCGGTCTCCGCCTTCCAGGCCGGGCTCGTTGACCTGCGCCATGCCTTGAAGCGCGACGCTATAGGTCTCCTCCACGCCCAGCCGCAGGCGCATGGCCTCGCGCGCTTCCGCCAGCCCCGCCTGCGCCGCGAAGTACGCCTCCTTGTAGCGTCGGCTGTCGCCCTGGACGTCCGCCTCGCGGCTCACGACGCCGTAGCTGAGGAGCACCGCCAGGGTGACCATCGTGACGACGCCCATGGCGAGCAGCAGCGTGAAGCCACCTTGCCGCCGTCGGGCTGTGGGACGTTGCACCATGTCGCGGGTCTCCCTTGGACTTCGGCCCTTGAGGGCGATGCCAGTGTTGTGAACCACGCAAATGGCGTGCCTGGCCGGCGGCACTGTAACCGTCCGGAACTCGTGGGCAACGTTTGGCTTGCACTTCAGGGCTGGGTCTGGCGCGACTTCGCAAGAGTTGCGGAGTTGCAATTACTTGCGGGGTTTCCGTTACGCGCCAGTGGCTTCGTGAGTTCCGACTCTCGGAGCGAGGCTCGGCGCCTAGGAGGCGCGCTCGAGCTCTCGCAGCCGGTCCACCAGCGCCTGCATCCGTTGATGGTGCGTGCCGGCCCAGAAGACGCGCTGGCAGCCGGGACACTGCTGGAAGCGCGAGTGCCGCTCCGCGACACGCTCGGGGACGCGCTCGCGCACCTCGTCGGGCTCGGCGGGGGCCAGCGCGGCGTTGCAGGCCACGCAGCGTGAGAACGGGCGCATGCGAGACGTCAGCCCGTAGCGGCGCACCACCTCCACCAGCTGTTCCGCCGGGTCCGTCGAGCGGGGGAAGTAGCCGCGCAGGACTTCGCCTCGCTTGAGCACGCCCACGTCGCGCGAGAGGAGCACGCGGTCCTCGTCATGCGAGAGGCGCGCGAGCTCGGCGTCCTCGAAGTCGTTGCGCCACAGGGCGTCGAAGCCCAGCATCCGCAGGAAGCCGACGAGCCGCCCCAGGCCCACGTCGAGCACGAAGCGGGGCGCGTCCTGGAGGGGCGGCCCCACCCGGAGGCCGGGCGGCACGTCCACGGAGGCGGGATAGACATCCACGCGGGTGCCCGGCTGGACCCGGTGCGCGAAGTCCACGGCCTCGCCATCCACCTGCACCACCTCCACTTCCGGGTGTGGTGGGCCCAGGGACTCGATGAGGTCCTTCACCGACGGGGTGCCTTGCAGGGGATGGGTGAACGCCTGGTTCCGGCGCGAGGGAGGCAGGAAGTCATTCAGTGCGCCGTGGAAGCGCATCGTCACCAGGGCCTTCGCCTGTTCCATGCTCCATTCCTCTCAAGGCCTTTGTCGCATCCCGCCAGTGGGCTCGGAGCCCCTTTTTGCGACGGACGTGCCGGGACCGAAGGACTCGGAGTGGGGATTTGACGCAACTGCGAAAATAAAATCGTTCAGTCACGCCATAAGTCACGGGACTGTCACTTTCGGAGTTCCTATACTGCCGCGGCCGTCGGCCCCGGGTGTGGCAGGCGACGCTCCCCTCTTCCTCCGAGTCCGACAGCATGAAGAAGACGCTCACCTCCCTCCTGTGCGCGGCGCTTTCGCTCACCCTCCTCACCTTGTCGTGTGGAGAGGGCAGCAACCCGCCCCGGGTTCCCGTGCCGCTCGAGGATGGTGGGGTGCTCTGGAAGGAGTGCACCCCGGAGCGCGCCGCGGAGGACTGCTCCCAGGGGGAGGCCTGTCTCTTCGTCCAGGCGCATGACGGCTACCTCTGCGTGAGGGCCTGTGATCCGCAGACGGCCTGCGAGCACCCGGAGGCGGCCTGCTGCGCGGCGGCCGAGGACGGTAGCGAGGGCGGCTACTGCGTCCCCCGCGACGCCTGCGAGTCCACCGACGCTGGCTCCGAGGATGGGGGCTCCGACGACGCGGGCGTGGACGGCGGCGGGACGGAGGAGACCGACAGCGGCGTCCCGTCCGATGCGGGCACGTCCGACGAGGACGGTGGCACGAAGGAAGAGGACGACGCGGGCACCGACGCGGGGACGGATGCCGGAACCGACGCGGGAACGGATGCCGGAACCGACGCGGGCTTCACCAACATCCGGGTGATGGCGTCCAACCTCAGCAGTGGCAACTACCAGTCGTATGACCCGGGGCACGGCATCCGGCTCATCCGGGGCGTGGACCCCGACATCGTCCTGATGCAGGAGTTCAACTACGAGGACAACTCGACCGCGGACATCACCTCGCTGGTGAACCAGATTGCACCGGGCTTCTACTGGTCCCGCGAGACGGGCGCGCAGATTCCCAACGGCGTCATCAGCCGCTGGCCCATCATCGAGTCCGGCCAGTGGCCCGACCCCCGCGTGTCCAACCGGGACTTCGCCTGGGCGCGCATCGACATCCCGGGGCCCAAGGACCTCTGGGCGGTGAGCGTGCACCTGCTGACCTCCAGCGCGAGCAACCGCAACGCCGAGGCGCAGGCCATCGTCAACCAGGTCCGCTCCCAGATTCCCGACGACGACTACCTCGTCATCGGCGGCGACCTGAACACGGACAGCTTCAACGAGGCCTGCTTCAGCACCTTCCGGCAGGTGGTGACGACCGCGGGCCCGCACCCGGCGGACCAGAACGGCAACACGGGCACCAACCGCAACCGCAACAAGCCCTACGACCAGATTCTCGTGGACCAGGACCTGCGCCAGTACCAGCAGGCGACCGTCATCGGCTCCAGCACCTTCCCCAACGGGCTGGTGCTCGACAGCCGCGTCTACCGGCCGCTGTCGGAGATTGCCCCGGTGCAGTCGGGTGACAGCAACGCCACCAACATGCAGCACATGGGCGTGGTGAAGGACTTCCTCGTCCCCAACTTCTGATGCGCGGGGGCGCGCGGCGGCGGAGGGCTGCCGCCGCGGGCCCTCAGAAGCTCCACTTGTGCTTGTTGCGCTCGATGAAGCGGGCCACCGGCGGAATCCGGGCAATGAGCGGCGTGAGCACGAACACGGCGGCCAGCCGCAGGGGCTTCACCACCTGGGACGCCGCATAGGCGGCCGCCCAGCTGCCCGCCTTCTCTCCCGTGCTGCTGGGCTGGAAGCCGAACTGGATGGCCGCGTAGAAGCCGACAATCACCAGCCCGAAGATGAGGTAGTTCACCACCAGCGCCAGCGGTCCGTACTCGAGCATCAGGTTCTTGAAGCGGGCCATCAGCGAGGGCTTCGCGGGCTTCATCGCGGCCTCGGTGGGTGGGGGCGTGTCGGAGACTGAGGGATTCACGTCGGGCTCAACAGGCGGCATGGTGACACCATGCCCCAAACCGATGCTGGCCGGGAAACAGAGCGGACAGGCGGAGGAGGGGCGCGCGGGCTCTCCGAGTTGTCAGGAATCCTGAACGCGGGTTAGACGTGGGGCAGCGACATGAAAACCTCCCTTCGCCTCCTCATCCTCGTGGCGGTCACCGTGCTTGCCGCGGATCAGGTGACCAAGTACCTGGCCGTCTCCCGGCTGACGAATGCCCTGGACGGACGGGAGGGCCTGGCGCGGGTGACGGGCTACTTCACCGAGCAGAACCTGGACAACCACCCGCTTCCCGAGGACGGGAAGTTCACGGTGACGCGGCCCTATCGCTTCATCGAGGACTACTGGCACTTCCGCTACGTGGAGAACCCGGGAGCGGCCTGGGGCATGTTCGCGAGCCTGCCCGAGGGGGCACGGCGCATCTTCTTCCACGTGGTGAGCGTGGTGGCGCTGGGCTTCATCTTCACGATGTACCGGCGCACCGAGCCGGACCAGCGGATGGTCCGGGTGGCCCTGGCGCTCATTACGGGCGGCGCGCTCGGCAACTTCATGGACCGGCTGCTGCGCGGCTACGTCATCGACTTCATCGACTGGCACTGGCGCAACCAGCCAGGGATGCGCTGGCCCACCTTCAACGTGGCGGACGCGGCCATCTGCGTGGGCGTGGCCTTCATGCTGCTGGACTCGCTCAAGGTTCGCCGTCCGGACCCCGTACCGGCGTCGCTGGCGGAGAGCCCCAATCCGTGACGGATGGGCGGCGGCTGGTGTAAGTCCCGGCTCGTGCCGCGCAAATACATCATCCTCATCGCCGTCGCGCTCGGCGTCATCGTGCTCGACCAGTGGACGAAGTACCTCGTCGTCCGCGAGCTGACCACGCAGATGGATGGCAAGGAGACCCTGGGCGAGCGCCTGGGGGCGATGTACTCCTCGCCTCCGCCGCAGGGCTTCAACGGGCTGCACTACCAGCCCCGCCGCCACATCGAGGTGTCGGAGTCCTTCTTCCGCATCCGCTACGCGGAGAACCCCGGCGCCGCGTGGGGCATGTTCCGCAGCCTGCCGCCCGAGACGCGCGGGCCGCTCTTCCACGTGGTGAGCATCGCCGCGGTGCTCCTCATCGCCTTCTACTTCCGCAAGCTGACCGGCACGGACCCGGAGGAGAAGTGGGCGCTGTGGGGGCTGCCGCTTGTGCTGGGCGGCGCGCTGGGCAACTACATCGACCGCATCGCCCGGGCCTTCGTCATCGACTTCCTGGAGGCCCACTGGTTCGACAAGGCGGCCTGGCCCTCGTTCAACGTCGCCGACGCCGCCATCTGCGTCGGCGTGGGCATGCTCCTGGTGGACAGCTTCGTCCGCAAGGAGAAGCCCGCCCAGGCCCCTTCCAAGGCGTAGCCCGCCGCACCCGGCCAGGCAGCCGGGCGGCCTCGCGGGTGGGCATGCGCGTCGTGTCGCCCGCGCAGGCAGGGTAGCCTTCGCGCTCACCGCCCTCTCGCGAGGTCTCCGTGCTCCCCGTCCTCGTCCACCTCTCCTTCACCTCGCTCTGGTCGCAGGTCCTGCTGTACGCCGTCGCGGCCGTCGTGGTGGGGTACGTCACCGTCAACGGCTGGCGCGGCGCCGAGGGCGCGCTGGATGCCAGCACGGGCCTCCGGGCCCCGGCCTCCACCCAGGACCGGCTGCTGCGCGCGGCGGGCTATGGCCTCGTGGGTGCCGTGCTGGCCTGGTTCGGTCTGCAGTACTCGCTGCCGGCCGGTGCCTTTCCCGGCGCGAAGGGCGAGGGCATCCCCCTGCACACCTATGGCCTGCTGCTGGCGCTCGGCTTCACCACCGCGGTGTCGGTGGCGGGGCGGCTGGCGCAGGACGAATGGCGCCGGCTGGAGCTGAAGGACGGCGTGTGGGTGGACGTGGAGGGCCCCACGAAGCGCGAGCAGGTCATGGACATGACCGTCTGGATTCTGCTCGGCGGCATCGGCGGGAGCCGGCTGCTCTTCGTGCTGGTGAACTGGCAGGACTACGCGCGCGACTGGACGCAGGCGTTCTCCCTGGGCGGGGGGCTCGTCTTCTACGGTGGGCTCATTGGAGCGTCCGCGGCGGCCTTCCTCTTCGCGCGCATGCACGGAATCGACTTCCTCCGGCTCGCCGACGTCTGCATCCCCACCGTGTCGCTGGGACAGTGCCTGGGCCGACTGGGCTGCTTCAGTGCGGGTTGCTGCTGGGGGGACGTGGCGCCCGCCCACGCGGCCACCGCGGTGCACTTTCCCGGAAGCGGTGTGGCGCAGGACCTCTTCGGTCGCCTGGGCCAGTCGTCCAGCCTGGCGTACACATCTCAGCTCCAGGACTCACGCTACGTGGTGGAGGCCACCGGTGAAATCTTTCACCACGCGGCCCCTGGCGCGGTCCGCATCTCCGACTGGGTCGCGCAGCAGGGTTACACGCTGGGGGTGTACCCGACCCAGCTCTTCGAGTCCGTGGGTCAGCTGGTGCTCTTCGTGGGGCTGCTGTACGCCCGGCGCTTCCGCCGCTTCCATGGGCACGTCCTGGCCCTGTGGCTGATGGCGTACGCGGTGCTGCGCAGCACGGTGGAGCTGTTCCGGGGGGACGTGGAGCGAGGCACGCTGCACGGCCTGCTGCAGGCGCTGGGCGCGCCGGACCTGGCGGCGGCGGTGCCGCTGGAGGCGTGGTACAATGTCTCCACCAGTCAGTTCATCTCGCTGTGCATGTTCGCCTTTGGCGCGGTGCTGCTCGCCCAGAAGGGGCGTCGCCGGGGAAGCGAGGCGGCGAGCCTGGGGCCCACCCCCTCGGCTGCGTGAGGTTGAATCGCGCGGGCCTCTTGGGGACACTCTGAGGAGTCATGCCGCCCCCCGACGCCCGACAGTCCGCCTCCAAGAGCTTCGCGCAGAAGAGCTCCACCGGTAAGTCCACGCCGGCCGACCCGGGCTCCAGTGAGGCCGTCCTTCAGGAGTGCGAGGCCCTGGAAGCGGAGATCGCAGTCCTCCGCAACCTCTACGAGCAGTACTTCCTGGGCAACGAGCGTCAGGCGCCCACGCGCGCCCACGAGGACCTCAAGAAGCGGATGAACAAGCTGAAGAGCGCGTTCATCCGCAGCACCTCGGCCAAGTTCCGCGTCGCGGGCCTGCACAACAAGTTCCTCACGTACGAGCGGCTCTGGGCGCGCACGCTCCAGGAAATCGAAGCGGGCACGTACCGCAGGGATGTCTTCAAGGCCCGCCGCCGCGCGGAGAGCCGCAAGGCCTCCTCCGCCAGCGAGGGCGGCCAGAAGGGCGTCATCGAGCTGCCCGAGGACATCTCCGACATGGACTTCGAGGAGGTGGAGGAGCTGATCCGCCCCCGCCCCGTGAACGAGCCGAAGGTGGCCGAGAGCTACCTCCAGGCCCTGGGCGGCACGCCGGCGCAGGGCACGTCCGCCGTGGCCCCGGCGAAGACGCCAGCGGTCGCGCCGCTGACGCCCGCGGTTGCACCGCTCACGCCCGCGGTGGGGGGCACGCCGCACCGGGGCACGCCCGCCGTGGCACCCCTCTCGGGCATTCCTTCCGTGGCACCCGTGGCGGGCACGCCGCCACGCGGCCTGCCCTCCGTGACGGCCGCCGTTGGTGGCACGCCCGCCAGGGGCACGCCGGTGGCTCCGCCGGGCATGGCCGCGAAGGCGCCTGGAAGCACGCCTCCGCCGTCGGGCACCGCGGCTGCGGGAAGCATGCCTCCGACCGCGCGGCCCGTGACGTCTGGCGGCACGCCGCCCACTGGGCGTCCAGCGGTCGGAAGCGCGGGAAGCGCGCCTGCCGCCTCGCGACCGGCTGCGACGGGCGCCTCGTCCGCGGCGCGGCCTGCTTCGATGCCTCCGGCGTCCCGGCCTCCCGCCGCGGCAGGCTCGGGCGGAATGTCGGACGACAAGCTGCGCGCCGTCTACGACGCGTACGTCACCGCGAAGCGCCGCTGCCAGGAGGACACGTCGAAGCTGTCCTACGAATCGGTGGCGGCCACGCTGCGCAAGCAGGTGCCGGAGCTGCTCAAGCAGCACAACGCGAAGGCGGTGGAGTTCAAGGTCGTCATCAAGGATGGCAAGGCCTCGCTCAAGGCCGTGCCGAAGTAGGTGACGCACCGTACAGCGGCTCACCCGGTGGACGTCGTTGGCTGGACGCGGGTGTGGGCGTGCGCCCTTCCGGGGCCGACCTGCTCCCAGCGGCTCCAGTGTCGGCATTCGTCGCCTGCTGAAAAAACGACTGCCTCCGCTGCCTGAGCGGGTTGTCGCTCCAGGGGGCCCTCCCTAGCTTGCGTTTCGCTCAAGCGGCCGGTGGTCGGCGCGAGACACTGCGGGAGGCGACGTGGGGATTCGGCGGAAGTGGCTCGGGCTGTTCGCGGGGGCGGGGCTCTTGCTGGGAACCGGGTGCATGTCTCCCTCGCAGGAGGCCCAGGAGCGCCTGGCGGTGCTGGAAGCCGAAGGCAAGGCCATGGACGAGGTGCTCGACTCCGTCGAGGAGCGGCTGCTGGGCAATCAGGCCATGCTCCAGACGTGGCAGGAGCTTGGCCGCCGTCACCGGGAGGTGACGCAGCTGCATTGCGAGTCGTCGAACCCGCACATGGTCGCGATGATGAAGCACTACAAGAAGCTGGAGGACCGCGCGCGTCAGCTCCGGCGCCGCCGTGGCGGCGTGGCGGCGGTGGACACGTCGGTGCTGACCTCCGGCAAGGCGCCTCGCGGCAACAACTGACGGCGCTCAGATGCTGAGCCGCTCGCGGAAGCGCTGGGACTGGCGGCGGGACATCTCCACCTCGCGGCCACCGCGCAGGCGTGCCACCAGGGTGCCGCTCGGGCCGGGCTCCAGGGCCTCGATGAAGTCCAGGTTGATGAGGTGCTGGCGGCTGGCGCGGAAGAAGCGCGCCGGGTCCAGCCGCTCCTCCAGATAGCTCAATGAGCGCAGCAGCAGCGGCTCATGGCCGTCCAGCGTCAGCCGCGCATAGTTGCCCTCGGACGTGATGAGGGGCACCTGCGCGAGCTGCACCAGCCAGCAGCGCTCGCCGTCCTTCACGAACACCCGCTCCAGGGGCGTGCCAGGAGGCGGCGTGGGGCCGGAGGGCGCGGGGGCCACACGGCGGCGCTGACGAACGCGCTCCAGCGCGGTGGCGAGCCGCTCTGGCTCGATGGGCTTGAGCAGGAAGTCGAGCGCGTTCACCTCGAAGGCGCGCACGGCGTGCGCGTCATACGCGGTGGTGAAGACGACGTCGGGAGGCTCCTCCAGCCGCTCGAGCACGTCGAAGCCCGTGCCACCTGGCATCTGGATGTCGAGCAGCAGCAGGTCGGGGGACAGGGCGTCGACCTGTCGGCAGGCCTCGTCCACATGGGTGGCCTCGCCCACGATTTCCACGTCCGGGAAGGCCGCGAGCAGGCGGCGAAGCTCGGCGCGGGCCAGTCTCTCGTCATCGGCGATGAGGGCTCTCATGACAGGGGCAGGGGAATGCGGACACGCGCGGTGGTCAAGGCCGGCAAGGTGCGGTCCAGGTGAAGGGAGGCGTCCGCGCCGCACAGGAGGCGCAGCCGCTCGCTCGCGTTGTGGAGGCCCACGCCGCTGCCGTCCACGGGGCGCGCGGCGGGCGTGGCCGTATTGGAGACCTCGAGCAGCAGCACGCCTTCCTGGATGCGCGCGGACACGGCCACCTCGCCGCCTTCCGGCATCTGCGCCACGCCGTGCTTGATGGCGTTCTCCACCAGCGTCTGCATCAGCATGGCGGGCACGGACATGCCAAGCGTGGCCGGCTCCACGTCCTCGCGCACGCGCAGGCGGCTCTCCAGCCGCACGCCCTCCAGCTCCAGGTAGTCACGGACCACCTGGAGCTCCTGGGCCAGAGGGACGGTCTCCTTCTCGCGGGAGGAGAGCGCGTAGCGCAGCAGCGTGGACAGCCGTGTCACCACTTCCTGGGCGCGGGCCGGGTCCTCGGAGATGAGGGCACGCACGCTGTTGAGGCAGTTGAAGAGGAAGTGTGGCTGGAGCTGTGACTTGAGGAAGCGAAGCTCCGAGGCCTTCGCCGCTGCTTCCAGCTTCCAGCGCTCCACCTCGGCCGTCCGCGCGTGCTCCACCGCGTGAATCGTGAAGTAGAGCAGCAGCCACAGCGACATCAGCACCGTCCAGACGAAGCCGCTGATGAAGAAGGCTGCCAGTGAGGCCTGCGCCAATGTGTAGAGGCGCAGCAGGTACACGCTCAGCCCGAGGAGGGCCACGTTCTGCGCGAGCCCCAGCCCCACGGCGGTGACGAGCACGCGCGGGGCCAGCTGGGCGACAGGCAATCGTGCCCACGCGCGCAGGGGAAGCCAGGTGCGGCCCAGGTGGGTGATGAGGACGCCACAAAGGCAGAACACCCACAAAGGCGCCAGGCCGCCCGGCGTGCGGGCCGGAGCCATCAGCGTCAGCACGGAGTTGATGAGCGCGTAGAGCCCCCATCCTCCGAGCTGGCAGGCCACATAGGCCCAGGTTCGCGTGAGCGAAGGCTTCATCGATGCGGCTCCCACGGCAGGCGGCGCGACTCCAGCACACTCAGGGGTGCGGCTCCACCTGGGCCACGGACGCATGGGCGCCGAGGAAGCCGTCCAGCTCCCGGTAGAAGCCCTCCGGGTCGTCCCACATGATGAAGTGACGGGCGGTGTCGTGCATGACGACGCGCGCGGTGGAGAGCGTGGCGTACTGGCCGTTGTACACGGCCTCGACGGTCTCTCGTGGCAGATGGCCCTTCAAGGCAATCCACGAACCCAGGACCAGCGTGGGCGCGGTGATGCGCGGCAGCAGGGGCCGCAGGTCCGTGGTCATCAGGTCGTACGCCGCCTGGGCGACGGTCTCATTGTCAGACTGTGTTCCCCAGCGGAAGCCGACGTCCTGCCTGGCGCCGTCGGTGATGTAGCGCTGCATCGTCTGCCGCAGCGCCTCGTCGCGTTGGGCGACGGACTGCGTGCGCATCTGCGTGCGCATCTGGTCTGCATAGGGGCGGCTGCTCTCCACGGTGGCGCCGGGATGCATGGCCGCGGGGAGGAAGGGCAGGCTGTCCACCACCACCACGCCGCCGACGCGCTCGGGGACGTCCGCGGCCACCGCGAGCGCCAGCACGCCGCCCAGGCTGTGGCCCACGAGGATGGGCTTCTCGAGACCTTGCTCGCGCAGGTACTCCGCGATGGCGCGGCGCTGGGTCTCGAGGAAGGGCGCCTGGATGGCCGGCTGTCCCGCGAAGCCGGCCAGGGTGAGGACGTGGCTGTCGTACCGGCCGCCGAGGTGCGCGACCGTCTCGCTCCAGACCTCGCCCGACGAGGCGAGACCGGGGATGAACACCACTGGCCGCCCCTTGCCGCTGCGCTCGACATGGAACGGCGCCGGAGCGTTGGAGGTGGAGGTCTCGGAGGACTCCGCGTCAGCGGAAGGTGCTGCTCCGGACGTGGTGGCGCAGCCGGAGAGCAGGGACAGGACGAAGAGCGACGACAGGACGCGGTGACGAAGCATGTGGGACTCCCGGGTCGAAGCAGGTGAGCGACGCGGGAAGGAAGGTACGCCCCGGCGGTGCACGGGCTCTGGATACTCCATGGGCGGTTCAGGTCGGGGATGAGCGGCGTCCGGCTGGGACGACTGGCTTGCGTCTGGACGCTTCGGGCAGGCTGGACGGCATGTCCGCGCCGCCGCTACCCGAGCCACTGCCGTCCGCTGCCCCCATGCCCGAGCAGCCGGGCGCTTCCGCACAGGAGGACACCTCCTTCGCGGAGTACCTGTTGTGCAAGCTGCTGGCCGAGCAAGGCTTCACCCCGAGCACGTTTCCCGAGGCAGCCGAGCTGGAGGCGGCCTCGGACGCGGTGCTCACCTATTCAGACGGGATGGCCGCCATCGCCGTCTGCGTCGTGGACCGCGAGCGGCAGCCTTCGCGTGTCTTCGGCCTGGACACCGCGAGCCTGGAGCGCATCGGCAAGGACTGCCTGCGGTACTCGGGCACGGTGAATGGGGCGAAGCTGCCCGTGGGCATCCAGGTCATCGAAGTCGGTGACGCGCCCCTCTCCGCGGAGGACCGGAAGCGGCTCGATGCCCTTCGTCTGGGGGCATTCAACAAGGTGCACCTGCACGCGATGCACGTGGACACGCGGGCGGGGACGGTGTGGGCCAATACCTGGCGCCGCGCGAAGGTGTCACCGCGCTATGTGCGCCAGCTCCTGTCGGCGCCTCGCCGCCTGGAGGTGCTGGAGGAGCTGGCCGAGCCGCCCCACCGGACACCCCTGCTCACGCCCCTGCTCCTGGTGGCGATGGCGCTGGGCTTCGCGGCGGAGCACTTCCTGGGCGTGGGCGAGGCCGGCGAAGGGCTGCTCGCGCCCGGGGTGCAGACGCTGGTGGCGCTGGGGGGCGTGAATGCGGGCCTCGTGGTGGAGGGAGGCCAGTGGTGGCGCCTGCTGACGGCGCCGCTGCTACATGGTGATGTCTTCCACCTGGCGCTCAATGGCTTGTGCCTGTGGTTCGTGGGGCACTCCCTGGAGCTGCTGTTGGGGCGCGCATGGCTGGGCCTGCTGCTGCTGGTGGGCGCGCTGGGCGGAGGGGCTTTGTCGATGGCCTTCAACGATGCCTCGGTGGTGTCGGTGGGCGCATCCGGGGTGCTCATGGCCCTGCTCGGCGCGATGCTCGCGGTGAGCAGGCGGTTTCCTCCAGGTCAGACGCAGACACAGCTGCGCATGCTCTCGCTCCAGATGCTGGTGCCCTCGCTGATTCCCGTCGCCATGACGCGCATGGGTGGGGCCATTGATTTCGCGGCGCACCTGGGGGGCGCGCTCGCGGGCGGCGCGGTGGGCCTGTGGCTGACACGGGTGTGGCCGCGCAAGGCGCCGGAGCCACCCGCGGCGGCGCCGCTGGGCGTGCTGGGGTGGGTGGCCGTGGCGGCGCTGGTGGTGAGCGTGGGCCTCGCCTGGCAGTACCGGCAGGTCTCCGCGTTGGCGCTGGACCTGATTCCGGAGGAAGCGCTTCCGACCACCCACGCGGAGGGGATGCGACAGGCGACGGACCTGCAGGCGCGCTACCCGAGAGACCCGCGCGCCCACCTCTTCCAGGCCATGGCGCAGGCGGAGGCGGGAAACCTGCCCGCGGCGGAGACAGCGCTGCGCGTGGCACTCGCGGAGAAGGACATCCTGGAGCACTACTTCACGGGGACGCAGCTGCCGCTCATCCTTCACGAGGAGCTGGCGAGCGTGCTGCTGCAGCAGGGACGCGAGGGCGAGGCGAGGACTGTGATTGCGCCCTTCTGCGCGCCTGGAGAGGACGGGCAACTGCCGCGGAGACTTGTCGAGCGGGGGCTGTGCCCGATGACGCCGTGAGGCGTGCTCAGCCTCGTCTCAGGAGCCACGCGCGTGCGGAGCGGTCCAGCGCGGCGACGGCGCGGAGGAAGAGGTCGGGAGACAGCCTGCGGAGGCGCCAGCCCCAGCGGGCGTCCGCCATGGGCACGGTGTAGAGGCTCCGGGCGTCCACCGCCTTCAGCAGCTTGCGCGCGATGACGTCCGGCCCGATCCGGGCGGTGCCCGTCATCCGGACGGCGAGCGTGCGCAGCGACTCATCGGTATAGCGACCCGCGCTGGCGATGTTGGTGCGGAAGAAGCTGGGGCACGCCACGGTGACGCCGATGCCCGAGGCCTTCAGCTCCGCGTGGAGCGTCTCGGAGAGCGCAATCACGCCGGCCTTGGACACGTTATATGCGGCGAGGTCGGGCACGTACACGAGCCCCGCGGCCGAGGCGATGTTCAGGATGTGCCCGGAGCCCTGCTGGCGCAGGCGGGGCACGAAGACATGGCAGCCGTGGATGACGCCCCACAGGTTGATGTCGAGCACGCGCTTCCACTCCGCGAGTGGAAGCGTGCCCACGGCGCCCGCGCTGACGACCCCCGCGTTGTTGACGAGGAGGTCCACGCCGCCGAAGGCCTGCTCGGCGGCATCGGCCAGGGCTTCGACCTGGGCCGCGTCGGTGACGTCGCAGACGTGGACGTGCGCCTCGCCGCCCGCTCGCCTGACGCGCAGCGCCGTGTCTTCGGCGGAGGCGGCATCGATGTCGGCCACGAGCACGCGGGCCTTCCGGAGGCCGAGCTCCTCACACAGCGCGCGTCCCAGACCGCCGCCGGCTCCGGTGACCACGGCTCTCGGATGGGATGGAAGGCTCATGCGCGTCGTCGAAGCTCCTCGCGAACCTCCATGAGGATGCACCCCAGCATGTTCCTTCCACTGCCATCTCCGCCATCACCCTTGCATGTCGCTCGGCTTCCAGTTGTTGCGACACTCCGTGGGTGTTCTGCCGTTCGGCCGGTGGCAGGCAACACCGGGTGCTCCATGACACACCTGACATCCCTGTCCCGAATTCGCGCACGCCGGTGCTCCAGCCGTTCCAGACACCAGGCAGGCGAGCGTCGCGTCAGTGACGACGCGGTCGAATCCGGGTAGAACCGCCGCCGTGAGACGCGCCTGGTGCGGAGCGTTCGCCGCCATCGCGGTGGGCCTCTTTGGATGCAATGACCTGGAAGTCTGTGGCTCGACGGCCAGTGACATCACACGCGACGGCGGCGAGCCCTATCGCTGTATCACGTCCGAGGACTGCCCGCGCACCTCGCGCGTCAACGTCTGCGTCACGGATGTCTCCCCGGCAGAGGTCTGCGTCCGCTGTCAGGACACGAAGTGCGTCACCGTGACGCCGGAGGCTTGCGACTGATGAGGTCCCTGCGGCTCGCGCTCGCCGTGCTGTCCCTGGCCGCCACCGGGTGCCGGGACAAGCCCGCGGACCACCTCCAGCGGGCCCGTGATGCCATCTTCGAGAAGCGCCCCGACGAGGCGCTCGTCGAGTATCGCAAGGCCTTCGATGCGCTTCGCCACGACTCGTCGCCGGAAGCCCTCGTCCTGCGCGCACGCGCCCTCAAGGGGGCCGCGGACGTCTACTGGCTGGAGCAGCGGAAGGTGAAGGAAGCGGTGGGCGTCTACCGCGAGCTCATCCAGCAGTGCCCCGAGTCCCCCGAGGCGCTTGAGGCCCGCATCATCCTCGCGGACCTGCTGCGCGTGCACTACCGCGACCTGCGCGGCGCCATCGACCAGCTCACCGCCGCGCTCAAGCTCAACCCGCCGCAGGGCGCGGAGCTGCACTACCTGGTGACGAAGCTCTACTTCGAGCTGGGCGACTACCAGCAATGCGAGCTGGAGACCCGCCGCGTCATGGAGCGCTTCCCGACCAGCGCGTTCGTGGATGACGCCCTCTACCTCCAGGCCCAGGCCATCGCGATGATGGAGGGCCGCCGCCAGGAGGCCTCGCGCACCTTCGCGGACCTGCGCACCCGCTTCCCGGACTCCGAGCTCGCGCCGCACGCCCTCTTCGAGATGGGCAAGCTGCGCGCCGACGCCGGAGAGAACGAGAAGGCCATCGAGACGTGGGTGGAGGCGCTGAAGACGCACCCCGACCCCGCGCTCGTGCAGGACTACATCGCGCGCGCCCGGCGGCGCATCGCCAACACCACCGCCACGGGCGTGGGGAAGCGCGAAGTCGCTTTCGACCGCGTCCGTCCAGCGCGCACGTCGCTGGAGGCCGTGGGCGGCAGGCCCGAGGAAGCCGCGCACGAGCACGACTGACGCGCCGACCCCCGCCTGGCCTACGCGGGGGTGTCCAGCGTCGCTTCCAGCAGGCGCGCAGGCGCTGAGCCGTCCTCCGACACCGCCAGCAGCAGCACCTGGACGCGGCCCCGCTCCACCCGGGCATCCACGCCGGTAAGCACCACGGTGCCCGCCGGCGCATCCAGGAACAGCGGCGAGCCATCCGGCGCCAGCATGCCCACGACGGAGCCGCCCACGGTCGTCGCCGCGCTTCCAGCGGTGGCCGTGAAGACGAGGCGGCCTTCGGGCAGCGGCGAGGCGGCAGTGAAGGCCAGCCGCATGCCCCCGGCCTGGCCCAGCTCCCAGCGGCGCGTCATGCGCACCACGTCCGGCCCCAGCGCGCCGGCCTCCAGGCCTCGCAGCACGCGTTCGGCGTCCAGGTCCACCAGGGCGTCCGTTCCCCCGTCTCCGCTCCCGCGCTGGAGCAGCCGCAGCAGTCCGCCTGTCTGCGCAGCCCCTGCGATGCAAAGCGGCCCGAGCTCCCGGGAGAGCTGGGTGTACAGCGCCGTGCAGTCCACGGGCCGGGCGTCGCCCGCCAGCGCGCCATCCGCGCCCAGGGGGACCACGGCGCCGCGCCTGCGGCCCTCGGCGCGGCCTGAAGGCAGCATCAGCAGCGCGCCGTGGGGTGCTCCATTGAACGGGCCCGTCCGGCAGGGCACCTCCAGGTCGGGCGTCGACGACTTGAGCGACACGGGCGCCTCGGGCTGGTGGTTGGCGGAGAGCTCCACCCCATGTCCGGGAGCATCTGCCTGGAGGGGGAAGGCGGCCAGGTGCAGCGGCTCATCCGCGACGACGTAGAGCCAGTCGCCCACGCGCACCAGGCCGCTGGCCGTGGCGACATGTGACGGGCGTCCAGGCGCGACGGGCGCCTCCAGGTCGAGGGTGCGCCGCACAGTGAGGTGAATCATGGCCGTGCCTCCCGTGAAGCCGTGGCCTCACGGGCCCCGGCGCTTCAGAGCAGCGTACCGCGCAGGAGCAGGCTGGCGACGGTGAAGTAGATGACGACGCCGCTAACGTCCACCAGTGTGGCAACGAAGGGGGCGGACGCGCTCGCGGGGTCGAAGCCGCAGCGCCGCAGCACCAGGGGCAGCATGGAGCCCGCAAGCGTGCCGAACGTCACCACGCCCAGCACGGACAGGGCGACGGTGATGCCCAGCACGAGCGCGTGTTCGCCATAGACGCCGGAGATGGAGTTCCAGATGAGGATGCGCGCCAGGCCCACCACGCCCAGCACCAGCCCCAGCACCAGGCCGGAGAGCAGCTCGCGGCGGGCCACGCGCCACCAGTCCTTCAGGCGCATCTCCCCCAGCGCGAGCGAGCGGATGATGAGCGTGGACGCCTGGCTGCCGGAGTTGCCACCCGAGGAGATGATGAGCGGCACGAAGAGGCTCAGCACCACGGCGGTGGCGATTTCGTCCTCGAAGCTGCTCATCGCGGTGGCGGTGAGCATCTGTCCCAGGAAGAGCACCAGCAGCCAGCCGATGCGCTTCTTGAGCATGCCGAAGAAGCCGACCTCGAAGTAGGGCGCCTCCAGGGCCTCCATACCGCCGGCCTTCTGGATGTCCTCGGTGGCCTCCTCCTGCACGACGTCGACGATGTCGTCCACCGTCACGATGCCCTTCATCCGCTGCTGGGCGTCGAGCACGGGCAGGGCCATGAAGCCGTGCTCCGTGAAGAGGCGGCTCACGGCCTCCTGGTCGGTGTCCTCGGAGACGGTGATGACGTCGCGCTGCATGACGTCCGCCACCCGCTTGTCACTGGCGGCCTGGAACAGCTGGCGCAGGGACAGCACGCCTTGCAGGTGCTGCTCGGCGTCGAGCACGTAGGCGTAATAGACGGTCTCCACCCGCTCGCGGGCCTGCTTGCGCAGGTAGCCGATGGCCTCGTCGATGGTCATGTCCGGCCGCACGCGGGCGAAGCGCGGGTTCATCAGACCGCCGGCGTCGTCCTCCGCGTAGGCCAGCAGCACATTGACCTCGCGCCGGCTGGCATCGTCGAGCTGCGACAGGATGGAGTCCGCCTGTTCGGGCTCCACGGCCTGGACCAGGTCGGCGAGGTCGTCCGGGGGCAGCAGCCGGACCCAGGTCCGCCGCTCGGCGGGGTGCAGGTGGAGGATGAGCTCCGCCTGCTCACGTGCCGACAGGGCCAGGAAGAAGTCGTCCGCCACCGAGGCGGGGAGCAGCCGGAAGCCCTCCAGCCGCTCGTCGATGGAGAGCACGGGCCAGGCCTCGTGCAGTTCCTCCATGGAGAGCGGAGCGCTCTGGGGGCTTTCCATCATGAGGGCTCACCTCCGGGCGTGTCGGGTGGAGCGCGTGGTGCCGCGACGCGCCGGCCTCTCTACACCCACGGAGCGGGCATCGCGAGAGGCAGGCAGGCGACATTTCGCGCTTTTCTTCCGTGTGTGCCCCAACGGTCCCCTTATTTCAACGACGACGCGCCTCGTTCGTAGACCCGGGTGCCGTTGATGCCGAGCCCCACGTCCGCCTCCCAATAGAAGCCGGGGGAGATGGTGCGCAGCCCGGAGGCCAGGTCCACGTTGCCGGGGAGCAGCTCCAGGCCCAGGGGGCCCGGCGCCTGGGGCACCACGGGCACCGCAGCGGCTCGGGACTGGCGCCACTGGAGGAAGGGCAGGGCGAAGCCGGGGCGGAGGGGCGCGCTCACCAGCTCGATAGGCGAATCCACCATCAAGGTGCCCCGCTCGGTCAATACGCCGTTCTCCGCCGCCCACCGGTAGAGCGTCTGTCCGGGCTGGGGCAGGAAGGCGTTGTCCACGCGCGTCCAGACCGCGCCGTCCTCGATGCCCGCCGGCACGCCCGGCAATGACTGGCACGGTGCCTCCGAGGTGACGAAGCCCCCAGTCGGGCCCACCTGGAAGGCGCACGCGCGGCTGTTCGGCTCCGGCGTCATCTGGACGACCAGGGCCGTGTCGGGACCCGCGCGCACGAGCAGGCCCAGCACCAGGTCCACCCCGAAGGGCAGCTGATTGACGAAGCCCCAGGGTGTCGGCGCGGCGCCGGTGACCACGCCCTCCGGCGTGAAGGTGAAGCGGTGCAGGTGCTGCGAGTCGAGCACCCACAGCTCGTCCTCGGTGGCGAGCCGGCTCTGGATGACCGTCACCGTGTCGCGTTGACCGAGCAGGAGCGAGCCGGTGAGCTCGAGCGCCGAGCCGGTGTCGACGAAGCGGCGCACCCGGTCCCCGCCCACCACCCAGACGACGTTGCCCGCGACCGCCACGTCCAGTGGACCGAGGGTGTCGCCGAGCCGGGTCGTGTCTCCACCTGAGCCGTGTATCGCCACACCGTCACAGAGCCAGGTGCCGTGCGTGGTGCGGTCCAGCTGGGTGCAGCGGGGCAGCGCGAGTCCGGTCGGGCCACCTCCGGTCCACGCGCCTGTCACATAGGCACCGAACTGCTGGAGGCTTCCCACGGGGGAGAAGGCGACACGGACGTGATACCGGCCGGTCGTCGTTGGCGTGAACCGGACGGAGGCGGATTGCCCGTTCTCGGAGAGGGTGGCCTCGGAGGCGATGACGAGGTTGTGAGGGTCGAACACCTCCGAAGCGACGCTGTCGGGGAGCTGGGGGATGTCGGTGCCTTCGCACGAGAGGCGCAGGCTGGGTTGGACCCGGAGGTCCGCGGAGTGCCCCAGGGAGAGCAGGGGCACCCCTTGCCCCACGCCTCCAGGCAGCGGTGGGATGCCGCAGTCATCCGCGTCGCTCGCACAGCCGGAGAAGGAGAGCGCCGCGGACACCGCGAGCAGGCAGGGGACGGTCTTCATCGCGAGGGGGGCCGCCCGGGTGACCTCGGCCAGGGGGAGGCGGCACATGCTCCAGGCGCTTTCTACCCCATTCACAGGCAGGGGCGCTGGTGGGCGTCGCCGCGGTGTCAGGTCTCGCGTTTCCCGCGCGTCCTATTTCACAGAAAGGAGCGGTGACATGACGACGATGAACCTGACGAGCCCGATGAATCCCGACACCTTGAACGACACTGTCATCGGCATCGGCGTGCTCTCGCCCGTCGCCCTGGCCCCCGCTCCCGTGCTGCCCCGCCTACCCGTTGGCGGTCGTAGGCCCGGACTCTGACGCCGCACGCCCGTCCATCGACGTGGCGTGGCAGGCCAGAGGCCGGGCTCCCCAGCGGGAACCCGGCCTTTGCCGTTTCAGGGCCGGTGCAGCACGCGCGGTTGTGGCCGAGAGGTAAGGCCCCTGGTCGCCATCCAGGTGAATGCGGGTTCGAATCCCGTCGACCGCTTTTCGGCAATCACCCTTGCCGTCATCGAAGCACGCCGCGGTAGCCCAACTGGTAGAGGCGCTGCACTCAGAATGCAGAGGGTGCGGGTTCGAATCCCGCCCGCGGCATGGTTGTTTTCGGGACGTAGCTCAGCCTGGACAAGAGCGCGCGCTTGGGGTGCGCGAGGTCGCTGGTTCAAATCCAGTCGTCCCGACTCCGGCTATCCAGCCATTGGTGTACAGAGCTCCACGAGCACTCCGTTGAGGTCTCTCACGTAGGCCACCGTCTGCCCCCAGGGCTTCTGCTTGGGCGCTTGCGTGGCCTGGGCGCCCGCATCCACCGCACGCGCATACGCGCCGGCCACGTCGGGCGTGACGAGCGCCACCTCCACGGCGGAGGCCTCGTCGTTCGGACGGAGATGCCGTATCGAGAACCCGTGCTCCTTCGCGGCTCCTTCCTCGACGAAGGCGAGCGCGGTGGTGCCTGTCTCCATCTCCGCGTAGGTGCCGGTCTCGTGGACGAAGCGCCGCGCCAGGCCAAAGGCCTTCTCGTAGAAGGCGACGGTGGCGCTCACGTCCCGCACGTAGAAGATGATGTAGCCGAGCTTCATGGTGGCTCCTGTCAGTCAGGTGAAGGACTGCGGGGACCGTCGTCCCATGGGGCCCGGGCGCCTGTCTTGAAGGAATCGGACGTGGCTCAGCCCAGGAGTGCGGTGGGCGACACGCCGGCCAGCTCCCGGACTTCACGTGACAGATGGGCCTGGTCGGCATACCCGCAATCGAGCGCCAGGGTGCTCAGGGCCACGTCACCGCCAGCGCGCAGGCACGACACCGCTCGCTGGAAGCGCAGCACCCGGGCCAGCAGCTTCGGAGGGACGCCCGCGGCATCCAGGATGTCCCGATGCAGGGTGCGCTCGCTCACGCCGAGCGACCGTGCCAGCTCGGCCATCCGCACCTGTCCCGCCGAAGCATGAAGCCGACTCAGGGCCAGGACAGTACGGGCGTTGGCGCCTTCCCGGAACGCGGCCCATCTTCGGGCAATGGTGTGCTGGAGCAGGGCCATGGCGTGCCTCGCGGAGTCACAGGCCGCCATCCGCTCCTGAAGCTCGGCGAGGGCGGGGGCACAGTCCATGACGGAGACGTTGTGCCCGCAGAGCTCACGGGGGCTGACGCCCAGCAGCGCTTGCGCCCACCCCGGCCTGAGCCGGACACCCAGGCTCACCGCGCCGGGGGCGAGGTCGACGAGGATGAAGCGCTTCATGGGGCCGACGACGGCCAGCCGTGGAGCGCTGAGCCACACGGGACCCGGGGACTGCTGGAAGTCGAAGATGAGGTCCGTGCAGCCATCCGGCAGCACGCGGTGCTGCCGAGGCAGCGGGGCGCTGAGTGCCGGGCGGTGGGGCACCCAGAACTGCCAGAACGCGTCCACCGCGTCCGCCAGCGGGCCGGGTGGTGTCCACTGCGTGTAGCCCTGCGGTTGAACGTCCTCCGTCATCACACCACTGCTCCCGCAACGTGCGCTCCCTGTCGGGCACTGGGGCTCAACCGGGTCATCCGGGATGGCGCCTTCGACGATGCGCCCGATAGACAAGCTGCGCCTGATTCTGGACCTGGATGAGACGCGGGTCCACGCCAGTGATGCTCCGCTGGCGCGGAAGCAGGCAAGGACGCTGGAGAAGCGGAACGGGCGCAGTCAGGCGCTGTGCCCTGGCGCGTCGTTCTCCGGGTTCGCTCCGGGATGCGATTGGATCGCAGCACGGCCGTCTACCGTGTGAACAGGGTTCGATTCCCTGTCGGAGCGCTCACCCGAGGTGGCGCCCATGAACACCGTCCCCACCGAGTCCGAGCCCGAAGACCTCTTCGACGGCATCGCTTCTTTCTGACAGCGCGGACTCCATGTCCGCTGTCCCACGTTGTTCCCGGTCCTGTAGCTCAGTGGATGAGAGCACTCGGTTGCGAACCGAGAGGCCGCAGGTTCGACTCCTGCCAGGACCACTTCCCTCAACCCCGCGCAGCGTCTCGGGAATCTCCCTGGAGGCGTCTGCGCGTTGAGCCACCTCCTCCGAGTTCCGCACCACCGGCGCACCATGCGGGCCGCCCACGGCCAGCGGGAGCACCTGCGCAAGAGGCTCCTCGGTCGGCTGGAAGCTCAGTTGCGCCAGGCCCGCGCGCATGTCGTCCACATCGAGGTGGCCATAGACGCCGGCCGTGATCGTGGGCGAGGAGTGCCCGAGGATGCGCTGCACCACCGCCAGCGGCACCCGCGCCTTGAGCAGCAGGGTTGCCGTGGTGTGGCGCAGGTCGTGGAAGCGGATGGCGCGCGGCTTGGGCGAGGGCCACAGCATGAAGCCGCAGCCCGCCTTGGAGCAGCGGCGCACCTCGGATGAGGTCGCGTGCTCGACGCGTCCACAGCGGCGGCACTTGTGGGCCCACCCATCGACAAGCTGGGCGCGGCTCATCGCGGACCGGAGCAGCGGGGCAAGGTCCACGTTCAGGGAGTGCATCGAGCCATCCGGACGAGGGAACACCAGCCCCGAGGGGCTCTCCCGCATCGCCTGGGCGAGGTAGGGCCGCAGTTCGTGGTGGATGGGGACGAGTCGGGCCCGCCCGCCCTTCGTGGTGCCCGCCTTCCAACTCCTCGTGACGAGGATTTCCCCCTGCTCAAGGTCCACGTCCACCTTCTGGAGAGCCACCAGTTCGCCGCGCCGCATCCCGGTATAGACGGCAGTGGCGAACAGGCACCGCCACTCAGGGGGCACCTGGGCGAGTACCGGCCCCACCTCCTCGGCCTTGAGGTAGGACGGGGCGCGCTTGGGCACCTTGCGCCGAGGGACGGCATCCACGGGGCTGGCGCCCTTCCAGAGCCCGCGCTGGATGGCTTTAGAGAAGACGGTCTGCGCGAAGCCGCGCAGGTTGTTGACCGACTTGGGCGACAGGTCGGCGGCTGCGGAGAGCGCCTCATCAATGCGAGCCGTGGTCACCTCGGGGAGCGCCAACGCGCCCAGGCGGGGCCGAAGGTGCTTCTCGGCCGCGAGCCGGTCCCCCTGGGAGCGAAGCTGCCCGGCGAAGTTCTGCGCGTACCAGTCGAGCAGTTCCCCGAAGGTGAGGGAGACGGGGACCTCGATGGGCTCCAGCCCGAGGCGCTGGAACTCGGCCTTGCGCTCCAACTCGCGTGCGAGTTCCTGGGCTGCGAGCTTCGTGGCGCAGTTGGTTCGACGCTGCACCCACCGGCCCGCCCCGTTTTTCCACTTCACCACCCAGGAACCATCGCGCTTGAAGATGCTGGCCATGGTCAAACCCCCTTGAGGCGAATCCGCTTCGAGCCGAAGCGGGCGAACACTTCCAGATTGCCCCCGAGCGCCTCGACGTAGCGCCGGAGCGTGGAAACCCGGTGGCCCGTCCGGCGCTCCGCCTTGGAAAGCTCGGACTGGTCCATTCCGGCTGCGGCGGCCAGCTCAACCTGAGTGAGGCCACGGAGCCGCCGGAGATCGGCAAGCGTGAGCACTTCCGGAGCGGTGCGCTTGGAGCGCGGGCGAGGTGAAGTCCCCATGGACACGAACATGCACTTAACCTCCTAGCGGCGCAACAGGGTGACGGACCCACGGGGAACTCGGTGGCGCTCAAGGAACGTGCGGATTTCCTCGGGCCGGAACCGGAGCGCCGCGCCGATGCGCACGCAGGGAAGCCGTCCCGCTTCGGCCTCCTTGTAGACCCACGAGGTGGACATGGAGAGGAAGCGGGCAACGTCCTGCACCCGCCAGAGCGGTTCGGGGTGGCTGCTCATGGCTCCTGCTCCGTAGCCGTGCCCGGGGCGAGGGTGCACCCGCGCCCTTCCCACTTGAGTTCGCCCCGTTCTTCCATCGCGTTGATGGCCCGGAAAGCAACCTGCCGTCTCCCACCCACCATCTTGGCCAACTGCGCTTTGTTGAGAGGGGTAGTCGCGGAGGCGAGCACCCGCCGTACCTGTTGCTCCTTGTCCTGCGCGGCTGTCTCGGTCACGTCCTCGATGGTCACAGTGCCATCGGCAAGGGAGAGCGTGAACTGGTGGCGCTGCGCTGTTTCCCCATCACGCCCCTTCGCCACCTGCGCCACGAAGGAGACAAGCCCCGAGTGACGTGGCGTGTCCTCTCGCGTGAGGTTCACCTGCATGTCCGCCCACCCCGACAGCACAGTGCTTCCCCTTGCCGCGTGGATGGGTGGCCCCTCGCCGCGCTCGCCCGCCTTCGAGGTGTGGTGCACCAGCACGATGAGCGCACGCGGGTTGATGGTGGCGAGAGACTGGATGTGCTCCTTCGCCTGGTTCACGGCTTCGGTGTCATTCTCATTCCCGAGAAACATCGAGGAGAACGGGTCGAGAACCAGGACAGGCGCCTCGTGGGCGCACAGGTGCGTGGCGATTTGCTCGCGTATCGCAGCGTCCTCAAGCCGCACCCCCTTACGGTGGGCGATGTGCACGAGGGCATCCGGGAGGAAGCAAAGGGCCGTGAAGCGGTCGAACATGCTGCGCGGCCGCCCCTCCTCGAACACTAAGAAGGAGTGCCGCCCAACTTCCGCCGCCTTCTTGGCGATGACGAGCGCGAGGTACGTCTTGCCCACTCCTGGCGCGGCCACGATGAGGAGGTTGCCGGAGTCTGGAACCACCTCCTCAATGAGCCAGGAGAGGGGCGGCAGATCCCTGGTGCGAGCAAGGAAGTCCGCGAGAGGCTCGAAGAGGGGCGGAACGGTTCCGACGGTTCCCGGCGGTTCCGGGAACCGGTTCCCAGTTCCCGCCCCTATAGGCGGAACCGGAACCGACTTGCGGCGATGAGTCATGGCTGCGAGCACTTCCTCATCCGGGCGGCCGGAGGCATCGTCTCCGCTCATCGCTCGCCCTCCTGGCGGGACGAGAAGTCCACCCGCTCGACCGTGACTCCTACAGGGAGCGCCTCGCGAACCTGGAGTGCGTAGCGGTCTCCTGCTTCGTCTCCATCGGTTGCGACCCAGCAGGGAACTCGTGTGGGCCAAGCCGAGAGGGAACGGAAGGCGTTCACGCTCCCAGCCACCATGCCGAGCACTGCCCAGCGCCGCCCGTAACGGCAGGCGACTTGCGCGAGTTTGATCGTGTCCGTGAGCCCCTCGGTCACCACCACGGCTTCGAGCGCAGCCAGAGTCTCCGCGCCCCGCACTGCCCGGAGGAACTCCCGGCCCCGGCCATCGGCAAAGAGCGTTCCCGCGTAGGAGAACCCTCGCGGGTTGCGCGTCTTGTCCTTCGCCGGAAGGCCCGCCCGGATGGCGCGTGCCTGGATTGAGGCCACGTTTCCATCAGGCTCGAAGGCGAGGAGCGCGAGCCGGTACACCTCCGGTGGGTAAGGCCACCACGTCGGGTATGGGTAGCGCTCGGGCGGCGGAAGGATGCGCGCAAGCTCGCGGGTCTCCGGCATGGTGAGCCATCCCATGTCGAAGCCGCGCGTCGAGAGGTAGACGCGGACCGCTCCGGTCCAAGATGGGTCAAGGCCGGAGGGGACCGCATCCAGCGGAAAGCTCGCGCGCCAGAGGGATTCAAGCTCGGCTTTCGGGGGGCGCAGGGCGCGTGATGGCGCCATGGGCTGCATACGCAAGGGCGACGCGAGAGAAACCGCCAGGCCATCCGCCAACGCTGCGCGCACCGGCGTCCAGTCCCTCGGCCTGGGGTTCTGAGCGATGACCCATGCGGCGAGCGTCACAGCGTCGCCGTGAGCGTCGCACTCGTGGCAGCGCCAGCCGCGCCCATCCGGCGTGAGGCCGACGGCACCGCGTTTGTCACGGCGTGAAGGGTGACGGTTCGCCGCCCCGCAGGCGGGACACGGCCTGATGAATGCCCCGCGTGGCCCACGCCTGCCAACTTCCAGGCCGAGCCCACGCGCGACTGCTTCAACGCCCCGCTCTCGCACCTCGGAGAACCAGTTTGGGAGGGCGAGGCTCACGAACGGCCTCCCCGCGCGCGCGACTCGCCGATGAGCATCGCGATATCGCCCGCGCGCCATGCGGTGATGCGAGGCCCGAGTTTGACCGGTTGAGGGAAACGACCCGAGCGAACCCCCGCCCACCATGTGGAACGGCTGACGGGGATGAGCTTGAGGATCGCCGGGAGCCTGAGAAGACCGGGAAGTGTTTCTGCGTCCGACACCGATTGCCTCCGTGCTGTGAAAAGCAGGGCAATCGTGAGTCGTCCGGCCTGTTGATTACGTGGGGACGGCTGGCGGATTCGTGGAGGGGTTGTCCCCCCTCAATTCATTGGTCAGTTGGTCAGCGCCCCCGAGTTGTTCGGCCCGAGGATGCGCTTGCCTTCGCTCGCTCCAGTGCCTTCTTCCATTTTTCAAGGCGCTGCTCCCAGGCGGAGTCTCGGGCATCCGGGGCATGCGGCAACTGGCTGCCGTGCGCTACCTCCAAGAGTGCCGCGATGGTCTTCGTGATGGACCATCCTTCTTTTGAAGACACTGTGACGAGGTAGCGGGCAATTGCCGTTGTCTCCTTCGCATTGCTTCCCGTGATTTCACCTCTCGGCCTGATTCGGTTGGCCTCCTTCAGAAGTTCGTCTCCCTCACGGAGCCAAGGCTCCAGCCGTTCAAGCAAGGCGCGCACTGCGGCAGGCCCCACAGGCGCATTCTCCAGTTCCTCCCACGAATCTTCGAGCTGCTCACGCAGGGACGCTGGATACGGCCCGGTTCCTTCGCTCTCGATGGCCCGCGACGCCTTGACGGTGTTCTTGAGGGCGCGCAGTTCGGGCCCGAGCGCTTTCAAGCTCTCCCAGAGAGCCACAGTCTCGCGTAGGCGCGTTGGGCGATGGACCTTCCGCCGGAGTTCTCGCAGTACCGCCGCGCATCGTGCATCGCCGAGGCGGCGCTTGCATTCGGCCAGCGCCGCTTCTGCGCTCGCCCATGGTGGAGTCTTTCGCTTCTTCCTTCCCATGTACGCCCCGGGTACTCCCCAGAAGATGGAAGGGGCGTGGACTGCCACGTCTGGGGACCGTGGCCGACTGGCCAAGCGTGCCCACGCGGCGCTCTTCTATCGCGACTGGCCGCTGTCAGCCGATGCCCAGACCGGAGGCTTTCCCGCTGGGCGAGGCAGCAACAGCCGGATAACCACCGCTACGCCCTGGGGGGAACTGGCCTCGAACTCACTGAGCCAACGCTCCGCCGAGGTCATGTCGTCGTCCTCATACAGTTCCACCACGGCCAGGGAGGGCGCATCCCGGCTTGCGCGACGCTCCAGGGCTTCGATTCGGGAACGCAGCTTTACCGCGCGCACGCCAGTCCTCCCGCGCGGGGAGAGCCCTCGTTCCTGGCTGCGGCTTCGAGCTTGGCGAGGCGTTCCTCCAACTCGGTGCCCTGGATGATGCCGGCGAGTACCGAGTACCCGTAGATGAGCGCCCGTGCCTTGCTGGCCTCCATGGTTCCGTCTTCCAGCGCGCGGAGGCAGTCGGCGAGCCCGGTCTTGATGTTCCCGAGGCTCGCCAGCCGTCGCCGACGCTGCCGGGGGGAGGGGGGTGGGGGCGTATCCAGGTTTTCACTCATGATTACGGCTCCTTACGTCCCTCCGGCACTGCACCGAAGGGCCGATTCCAGCCCCCAACCGAGGGCTTAGGGCCCCTGGGTGGCTCGACGCTGGCCTGCTCACTTGCTGGTGTTCTCCTCATCAGAATCCGGGAACAGCTCACGGAGTGGCACCTTGAACGCCACGGACGCGGCTACCAGCGTGGCCACCGTGACGTTTGCGCCCCCCTGCTCCATCTTGATGATGTGCTTCGGGTGAACGCCGATCGCTTCGGCGGCCTGCTCCTGAGTGAGGCCCCGCTCAAGCCGGAGCTGCCGGAGCCGTTCTCCGAGGCGCCGTAGCTCTCGCTTGATGGCGCGGGCTGTCGGGCCTCGCGTCCAGACCTCGGAACGACCGCGCTTGGTGGGAGTCTTCCCTGTGGGCACGGCGCCGGCTTATCCAAGGTCGTTCTTGAGCTACACAGTTCATGAACTACATGGCTCATGGTACCTTCGATCGGAGGTAGCTCTTGAGCTACCAGCGCAGCAGGCGCCAACCGACGAAAAGGACGGCCTACATGACCGAAGAGAACGGATTCAGCACTGCCCCACTGGTGGTTAGCGTCGACTTGGAACTTGCCACCGTGACGGGAGCTACGCGGGGGGCTCAACTCCTCGCGGATCTCATGGCCAACAAGGCGCTAGACGGCGCACACGAGAGAGAGGCTCCCTCGGGCATCTTCTCCATCCTGGCCCTGGTAACGGAACGTCTTGGGCAACTGCGGCGCGTGATTCGCAACGAGGAGAGCCCCGCCCATTTGTGGGCCCCGCACAACGCGGTGGAGGACCCAACGACAAGCGGCGAGTGCTCCGGGGACATCGTCCTGTTCGCCTCGGGCCCTCTACGGCTTCCCCTGGTCATGTGGAGTGCCCAGGGAGGCGAAGCCCAAGAGGAAGCCAAGGAGAGCGCGCGCAAGGGGCGCAAGGGCACGAGCAAGCGGGCGCGCGGACCCGCTCCCGAGTCCTCCGAGGTCTCCCAGAGTGAGAGCCCGAGGGAATCCGCGCCGTCTGCTCCCGCGTCCTCTGACTCGACTTTCGCCCTTTTGGGGCGAGGGAGCGCGCGCGGAGGTCTACGCCGCGCGCCCTTGGGAGGGCGTGGCACGGGAGGCAGCGCGTAAGTTGGCGCGAAGTCGACGCGGCGAGTGCCAGCGGGTACGGGCCAGGGTGGATTGAGCCAGGCGCAAGACATCCTCGAAGCTGACAGTGGTCTTGGTGGTGTACCAGGGCCGCAGAGGTAGCTTCAGCTGCTGCCAACTGGTGGCCAGTTCCATGTACCAGAGGACGAGCAGGGTGTAGCTCAAGCCTGCGAAGGGCGCGGTGCGCAGCACGGCCAGGCGGCGGCGGGCTCGCGAGTCGGCGAAGCCGAGCAGCTGCTTCAAGTCCCGGAAGAGCACTTCAATGCTCCACCTGAAAGCATACCTTTCCACCACCTGGAGGGCGGTGAGGGAGGCGTCGGTGCAGAAAAAGACTCGCAGGGGCCGGCTGCCGCCCGTCATCCGTACGATGACGATTTTGAGCATCCGCGCTCCGGCCGCGCTCTTCCACCGAGCCACCAATTCCTTGCAGTCCACCTGTCGCGACTGGCCGTAGAGAAAGGCCGTCATCCGCTGCCAAGGCAGCGCGCCATCTCGTGCGAGGGCCTCGGGCTTGGGCACCGGCACGTCTCGCGTCAGCCACCGGCCCGTCTTCGGCGAGCGGCAGCGCTGCGTGCGCGGGCGAGTCAGCACGGCGTCTGGGCGCATGGCGCCGACGAAGATGAGTCGTTGCGGCAAGCCCTCGAGCACGGTGCTGCATGAGTAGGCCTCGTCAGCGGCGAGTTCCAGGCAACCGGTGGGCAGCCAGGCGAGGACACGCTCCACCAGCTCTCGGCCCAACTGCGTCTTCTTCCGGTGCCGCAGGCCCTTCTTCTGGCACTCGGCCTGGGTGCGGTAGAGCCGGAAGAGGACGGGCAGCGCCCAGGGGCGCGAAGCAAAGGGGACGTGCACCAGCACCGCGAGCGTCACCCAGACGTGGCCGAAGCAGAAGACATGCACGGCCCGGCTGGAGCGCACCGCATCCAGGTGGCTGCCCAGGCCGAAAACCTTCGGCCCTTTGTGGCTGCACAGGGTGTCGTCGAGGACCAGCCGCACGGGCCCCAGGGCCGCCAGCTTCAGAAGTAGCAGTCGGCCTACCTCGTCCGCACTCCAGCGAGCCCGCGAGAAGAAGCGATGGAAGGCCGCATGGTGCTGCACGCCCGCGACGCCCGAGGCCACCAGCGCCCCGGTGACCGCGTGCGTGCCGCCACAGCTCACCCAGCCGGCGAACAGGACCAGGAAGCGCAGGAACGAGGGCTCAGTAAATGCCGGCCGAACCAGCTGCAAGACTTGCAACAGTGCATACAACTGGGAGGCGGCCATCGGGAGACCTCGAAGGTGCTGGAGGAGGCGTGTCTTGCCGGACACCTCACTCAGCTGGCCTCGATGGCCGCTCTTCTCCTACCCTCAGCCCGTCCTACCCTCGCCCCCTTGCTTGGGCCACACAGCCCAAAAGGGCGAAAGTCGAGTCTGACCCGGAGCATCAGAACGGGTGACGAGGGGTCGATGAGCACAGATGCTCCATCGGTCTCTGCTTCAAGAGCCTGGGGGCTCCGGAAGCCATGGGTAGCCCAACCATGTCCCGGAGCGTAGCCTATTAGGGGCCGGCGAGCTTGGAGGCTCGCCAAAGCGGCTAAGTACGCTAGGGCACGCCGATGGCTCCCTCCGACGGGATAGGCGACAAGCCCAATACCGGAGGAGGGCTTTATCCGTCCGCCACGTTGCACTGCAACATCCGCTCCCAGTTCTGGCGCCCCCTCCTGCCTGATGCTAAGCAGCCCTACAGAGGTGGACATGGCACTTTTTACTAGCCTAGGCCTGAAAAACTACCGCGGATTCCGAAACCTTTCGGTGCCCGATCTGACGCGCATCAATCTGTTCGTTGGGACAAATAACTCCGGCAAAACTTCTTTTCTCGAAGCGGTCGAGCTACTAGCGGCAAGTCCCAACCTGATGGCGATCAGCCGCAGTGCAAACAGGCGCGGCGAGTACATTCTGCAGCAAGGTGAGGAACGTTCATCGCCTGAAGTTGACATCAGCCATCTGTTCCATGGCCACACGTTCACTGAAGGCTCAGCGTTCGCCCTATCCGGTGAGCGCGACACACGAGTCACCTTCGAATGCGCGGTAGTTGCAACTTCACTTGGAGAGCGGTCGTCTCAACAGGCCCTCCCCCTTCCGGAGACGCTTGAATCGACCCCATCGGAAGATCTAGCACTCCTCCTCACGTTTGATGGCAGGCAAGAGATCCTGCCGCTGACTCCATCTGGAGGCCTGCCTCGTGCGCCGTCTGTCTACCGTCGCGCAGTAGGCCAACCTTCACCGGAGCAAACTACTCCCCCAACGCCTGTAACCTTCCTCACAACGGAATCTCTTGAAGCATTTCGACTTGCCAAACTTTGGGATTCAATTGTCCTTACTCAAGACGAAGAGAAAGTAATCAGCGCTCTGCGAATTATCGAACCATCTGTCGAGCGAATCGCATTTCTTACGGGCGACACGCCTCGATACGCATCGTTAGGAGCCATTGTAATCAAGCTGGCAGGACTCGCTGAACGAGTTCCACTTGGCAGCATGGGCGATGGAATCCGTCGGCTTCTTGCCTTGACGATGGCACTCGCTCGCTCTGAGCGCGGCTATTTTCTTATCGATGAGATCGACACGGGTCTTCACCACTCCGTGATGCTTGAAATGTGGCGTCTCGTTATCGGCATGGCTTCCACTCTTGATATTCAGGTCTTTGCAACGACCCACAGCCTTGACTGCGTTAGAAGTCTTGCATGGCTTGTCTCGGAAGAGCCGGATCTTTGCTCTGACTTGGTCAGTCTGCATCGGCTCTCCAGAGGAGGCGACACAACGGTTCGATACTCAGCACAAGAGTTAACGATTGCCGCCCATCAGCACATCGAGGTCCGCTAGATGCGTGATTCTGCACATCGCCTATTCGTTGAGGGTACTGACGACCAATGGACGATCATCAATCTCACCAAGCGCCACGGCATAGACTGGGACGACAAGAAGGGGCCGAAGGAACTCCCTTTGGTACAGAACACGGGCGGAATCGATCAATTGCTCGAAACCGCTCCGGTGGCCATCAAGTCTTATGCCCGCGTTGGTGTTGTGCTTGATGCCGACTCCAGTCTTCAAGGCCGGTGGTCGGAGATGTCGAAGAAAATATCGAGCATAGGGATCAGTCTTCCCAAGGAACCCGAACCGAACGGCACGATTATGCCTGGCATCCTCCCTGACTCTTTATTTGGGATTTGGGTGATGCCCGACAACCGTGGAGCAGGTATTCTTGAGGATTTCCTCTCGCGCCTTGTGCCAACTGGAGATCAGTGCTGGAATTTTTCTATTGGGGCAACGGACCAAGCTAGACTTCACGGAGCTTCTTTCAAGGACACTGCCCTTGTGAAGGCCCGCATACACGCGTGGTTGGCTTGGCAAGAGGCACCCGGGCGGCCGCTAGGTGCTGCAATCGATGCCGCTTACTTCAATCACAATGGCCCTGAGGCACAGGCATTCGTTGGGTGGTTCCGCCGGCTATTTCTGAAAGCTGGGAATTGAGCTTGGACCGTCTATAGAACCGGGAACCACCGGCAACGCGTCAGCGACGCCCTCGGGCGATGAGCGTCTCCAGCGACGCGGCCGGGATGCGGATGGACCGCCCAACCCACACCCGCTCCAGTTCCCCGCGTTCGAGGAGCACGTAGACGGTGGCCCGGCACACGACCAACTCCTCCGCCACCTCACGCACCGTGAGCAGCGGCAGGGCCACCAGACGTACCATGTTCCGCACCACTGGCGCACCACGGCGAGTCGAAACCGTGGAAACGGTGCCAACTGGCGCCGCCCCCGCGCCCTGGGAAGCCTCAGTCCTTTCCGCAGGTTGCGCGCCAGTGCCAGGGCCTGCGATCCCCTGCCAACCGGCCCCACCCCGGCTCCTCCACCGTCGCGGCAAAGGCGGGGCTCTCCTCTTCCAGCCCCGGCTCCGCCCCTGCTTGAGAGAACGAGCAGCGGCATCTGGTCCACGGACTGCTCGTGCTTCGTCTGCCGCCGGGCCAGCAACCCGTTGAGGATGGGGACCAGGAACTGGCTCACCGCGAGCGCGATGAGGGCGGTCTCAATCGAGGGGGGATGCAGGGCGAAAAGGGGCGGTGTTCCCCGGAAGCCAGGGACGGGTAGAGTCCCGGGCATGAGCCCGAACGACGCCACCGCCGAAGCACTAATTGGGTCCGAGTGGACCGAGAACAGCGCTGCCACCGGAGAGGGCACCGCCGGCCAGACCATCTGGAAGGTGGTTGCCTCCACCGGGGCCACTGTCGACATTCCGGAAAAGGACAGAATCCTCACCGTCAAGCTTATGGCTGACGGCCGCGCCCCCCGGGTCGTCACGATGCGTGACTTGAGGGCCAAGTATGCGCCTTTCAAGGATAAGGACGACGCCGAGAGCTGACCTCGGTGGTGCAGGCGCAGGGCGTAGTCAGCGCCCGCCTCGCCGGGAGGTCCGCGCCGTCGGGGGCGGCAGGGGGCACTCGAAGCGGACTGGGCGCCCATCCTCAAGGACGCACGTCACCCAACACAACCTTCGAGCGGGCCGCCGGCGATGACGTCGAGGCAGCCGTGGATGAGGCCGAGCACGCCCACCGTACAGGAGTCGTCAGCCTCACGCGCGACCTGGACTAAGGGCAGGGCGAGAGGAGCGGCGTTCCCCGAAAGACAGGGATGGGTAGAGTCCCGGGCATGAGTTCACTCAACGAAGCCACGCAGCTGTACGTCGGGTCCCGATGGGTCGAGAATTCCGCTCCTGCGGGCGGTCCCTGGACGGTGACGGACATCGACTTGAAGGGCGTCGATGTGCCCGGCAAGGGAAGAGTCCACCACCTCACGCTCGCGCGCGGACCGGACGAGTCCCGCCGAATCACCACGGCCACCCTGATGGCCAGCTACACGCAGGCGCCAGAAGACGCGAAGGCGTGACACGGCGCCGAATCCCCTTGCCAACGGCAATGCCAATCGTAAGGAGCCAGTGCCAATAGGAAGGATGAGGGCACTGTTGCGGGCGGGGATCGGCCCGGGGCACTGCGGGGGAAGAGGGCTGCTGGAGGGGGCCTTCAAGCCGATGCGCCTTTCCGGTGGATCGACCATGCAGCCCCCTTCAGGCACACCCCTGCCAACGCTGTGCTCCCGAGAGGGCTCGGCCGCTGGCTGGCGTGCCTTGGCTACGGCTGGAGTGCGTTCACCCCCACCACGCGTTCTGGGGCGGCCCTCGCGCAGGGGCCAGGTGCGCACTCGCCGTGGGCAACCCCAGGTGCTCCACAATCGCGCTCACCCATCCTGCTCCCTTCACGTACGCCAAGACCCTTAGTGTTGCTGAGCACGGTGGTTGAGGGAGTGCGGCTGGTCGGGCAGCGCCGCCTCCTGACGGGGTTGCTGCGCCGCGTCCACAGGCGCGGCAGACTCCCCCTCCGCGCCAATACCCCTGAATGGAATCAGTCGGGATGGCTTTGCGGCGTTTACGACCTACACCGCCCTCTCCTGCCTCAGCGTCTCCCGTGCCTCCCGTTCGCGTTTGAGGGCGGTCATCCGTCGCCACAGATCTTCAAGGCGGAAGTCCGGAGTTACCGGCTCGTAGCTAGCGAGGAAAAGCTTGTAGTGTGTGTCAAGCTGCGCGGCCATGTGGTCATCCAGTTGTCTCCACCCGTCGCGCTGCTTGCGTATCGACGCGCGAAGGCGGCTCACCTCGTCTTCGCTCATCGGTAAGGACGATTTGGCATCACGATCGATCTCTCGTAGCCGATCCTCCGCACTTTCCCACATGAGCTGCACCTCCCAATGTGAGTCGCCGCACCTGCGCAACGCATAGAGGCTATTGGACTCAACTGGGGGCCAGTCGAAGACGCGGTACTCGTATAGCAGCGCCATCTCGACGAAATCGAACTCCCACGTGTCGGCAAACACGTCTTGGCGCTTGTGGATCGTCATGCGCCGGAGGTCCATCGCGCGCTGGAATCTCTTGGTGCGCATAGCGCGCCAAGCCCACCAGACCGCCCACAGCGCAGCGAACCCAAGTGTGATTTCCACGCCTGCTCCCTCCGCCTTTCGTCGCGCGCAGATTTCCAGCGCTGTCGACGGGCGGTCAGCCTTTCGCACCGCGCCGGGCTAGGTCAACGGAGCCACGCGAGCATGACGCCCTCGGAACGCGGTCCACGCCTGACGAGATGATGAGAACTCGACCGGTTCCGGTTCCCGCTATAGGGCCAGGAACTGGGAACCAGCGGCCCAAGCATCAGCGCCGTCCCCGCGCGAGGAGCGCCTCCAGTGACGCGGCCGGGATGCGGATGGAGTTCCCGATCCACACCCGTTCCAATTCCCCACGTTCGAGGAGCGCGTAGACGGTGGCCCGGCAGACGGCCAACTCCTCCGCCACCTCGCGCACCGTGAGCATCGGCGGGGCCACCGGCCGCACCATGTTCCGCACCACCGGCGCACCACGGCCAGTCGAAGCAGTGGAAACAGTGCCAACCGGCACCACCCTCGCTGCCTGGGGAGCGCCAATCCCTTCCGTAGGTTGCGAGCCGGTGACAGAGGCTGCGAACTCCTGCCAACCCGCCCCACCCCGGTTGCGAACCGAGAGGCCGCAGGTTCGACTCCTGCCAGGACCACTTCTTGACCGGCTTGTCACGTCGGGTTGGCCACGACCTCCGTCGGTGGTGCGCGTTGCCTTCAGCCCAGCGGCGACTCGGAGGTGATGATGCCGTCCATGTCCGCGTAGACGTAGTGGCCGGGACGGAAGACGACTCCGGCGAAGCGGACCTCCACGTCGCGCTGGCCTTCGTTGCGCTTGAGGCTCTTGAGCGGATGGGTGCCCAGCGCCTTGACGCCAATGCGCATGCGGCTCACGTCTTCCGCGTCGCGGATGCAGCCATTCACGACCACGCCCGCCCAGCCGTTCTGCTGGGCGAGCAGGGCCAGCTGGTCTCCCACGAGCGCGCAGCGGCGGCTGCCCCCACCGTCCACCACCAGCACCCGGCCCTGGCCGGGCTCCTCCAGGGCCTTGCGCACGAGGGAGTTGTCCTCGGGCGCGCGCACCGTGCTGATGGGACCGGCGAAGGTCCGGACACCGCCGTAGTCGTGAAACCCGGGCTCGGCAATCTGGAACTGCGCCGAGCCCGCGTGGGCATCGCAGAGGTCGGCCGTCTTGAAGCTCGTGAACGCGCTCATGGCCGCGAGCCTTCTCAGGCCTCGCGAGCGGACGCAACGTCCAGGGCGCGGAGGTCCTCCGGCGTCAGTTGCAACGTGAACGCACCCAGCAGCTCCTGCGTCTGGCTGGCGGATGTCGCGCTCGCGATGGGGGCCGCGATGGTGGGCTGGGCGGCCAGCCACGCGAGCGCGACCTGGGCGAACGTCGCGCCCGGGTGCCGGCGAGTGACAGCTTCCATCGCGTCAATCACCGCCCACCCGCGCGCGTTGCCGTATTGCTTCAGCACGCCCTCGGCGCGAGCTGACTTCGGAGGCGGCTGGCCCTGGCGGTACTTGCCCGTCAGGAAGCCCGACGCCAACGCGAAGTAGGGCGCCACCACGAGCCCTTCCCGCTCGCAGATTTCCCGGAGGGAGGCCTCGTAGGCCTTGCGCTCGACGAGGTTGTAGTGCGGTTGCAGCACCGTGTACCGGGAGAGGCCGTCGCGCTTGGATACCTCCAGCGACTCGGTGAGCCGCTGCGGGGAATGATTGCTCGCGCCCAGCGCGCGGACCTTGCCGGCGCGCACCAGCGCGTCGAAGGCCGCCATCGTCTCCTCCACCGGCGTCTCCGGGTCCTCATAGTGCGCGTAGTAGAGGTCGATGACGTCCACCTGCAGCCGGCGCAGCGAGGCCTCCACGCTGCGCTGGATGTGCTCGCGGCCCAGGCCCTTGCCCAGCTCGGTCTGTGAGCCCACCTTGGTCGCGATGACGACGCGCTCTCGGGCGCCGCGCGACTTCATCCACTTGCCGATGAGCGTCTCCGACTCGCCGCCCCGGTTGCCCGGAGCCCAGCTCGAATAGACGTCCGCGGTGTCGATGAAGTTGCCGCCGCCTTCGAGGTAGGCATCGAGCACCGCGAACGAGGTCGCCTCGTCGGCGGTCCAACCGAAGACATTCCCACCCAGGCACAGCGGGGACACCTGGAGGCCCGTCGTACCGAGCGCCTTGCGTGCTTCGAGCTTCATCTGGGGCATGGCTTGTTTCTCCCGTAGCCGGCGTACCTAACTGGGCCCGGGGATGGGTGCAGGTCAAAATGTCCCTGCGGGGATTCGGGAGTCGCCGCTGAAACAATCCAATTTAGTCAGATTTGGCGAGAAGGCGGTTTCTTCCGTCGTGCCGGGGAGTGTCCATAATGCGTCGGCGACGGCACGAAGAAGCGGGGAGCATGGGGGCGGGCGTGCGAGGACACGAGCTGTCTCGTGCCACATGTTATGGAACGCGCCATGAACCACGCTCACAGTCAGGCCCTCTTCGCTCGCGCGCAGGCACGCATCCCCGGCGGAGTGAATTCTCCGGTGCGCGCCTTCCGAGGCGTTGGCGGTGACCCGGTCTTCTTCCGTGAAGGCGCTGGCGCCTGGCTCACGGATGTGGACGGCAACCGCTACGTCGACCTCGTGGGGAGCTGGGGGCCGCTCATCCTGGGCCACGCGTATCCGCCCATCGTGGACGCCATCATCGACGCCGCCCGCCGGGGCTCGTCCTACGGCGCGCCACATGCCGGCGAGGTCGAGTTCGCGGAGCTCATCTGCGCCACCATGCCCGCGGTGGAGATGGTGCGGCTGGTCTCCAGCGGGACCGAGGCCACGGTGGCCGCCATCCGCGTCGCGCGTGGCTTCACCGGCCGCGAGCACATCCTCAAGTTCGAGGGTTGCTTCCACGGCGCCGGCGACCCGTTCCTGGTGAAGGCGGGCAGCGGCGTGGAGACGCTGGGCCTGCCTGACTCGCCGGGCGTGCCGTCGGCGCTGGCGAAGCTCACGCTCACCGCGCCCTTCAACGACCTGGCGGCCGTGGAGCGCATCTTCGAGGAGAAGGGCAAGGACATCGCCTGCGCCATCATCGAGCCGGTGGTGGGCAACATGGGGGTGCTGGTCCCCAAGCCGGGCTACCTCGAAGGCCTGCAGGCGCTCTGCCGGAGGCACGGCGTGCTGCTGGTGCTGGACGAGGTGATGACGGGCTTCCGGCTGTCGCGTGGCGGCGCGCAGGAGCTGTACGGCCTCGAGCCGGACCTCACCACCATGGCCAAGGTGATTGGCGGCGGCATGCCGCTGGGTGCGTACGGCGGCCGTCGCGACATCATGGAGAAGGTGGCGCCCGCGGGGCCGGTGTACCAGTCCGGCACGCTGTCGGGAAACCCGGTGGCGGTGGCCGCGGGCCTGGCGTGCCTCAAGGCCCTGGCCGCGCCTGGCACCTATGCGCGGCTGGAGGAGGTGAGCCGCATGCTGGAGGTCGGGCTGCTCGCCGAGGCGCGGGCCGCCGATGTCCCCGTCACCATCAACCGCGTGGGCAGCATGCTCACCGTGTTCTTCACCGGCGAGCCCGTCTACGACTACACCAGCGCGAAGAAGGCGGACACGGCGCGCTTCGGCCAGTTCTTCCACGCCATGCTGAACGAGGGCGTCTACCTGCCGCCCAGCCAGTTCGAGGCGGCGTTCGTATCGCTGGCCATTGGCGAGCCGGAAGTCGCACACGTGCTCGCGGCGGCGAGAAAGGCCTTCCGTTCGCTTGGCAAGACCGGTTGAGCCCGCGCCCCTCGAGGGGCCCGTTCGCTTCGGTCCCTATACCCTCGTGCGCCGCATCGGCGCCGGGGGCATGGGAGAGGTGTTCCTCGCGCGCGAGGAGGCGCCTCGCCGTGCCTGCGTGGTGAAGAAGGTCCTCCCGCAGCTCATGGCGAGCCCCCAGTTCGCGGGCCGCTTCCGGGACGAGGCCCGCGTGGTGGTGCGGCTGCATCACCCGAACATCGCCCGCGTGTACGCGATGGGGGAGGTGGAAGGGCAGCTCTACCTGTCCATGGAGTACGTGCAGGGCAAGACGCTCAGCCGGCTGACGTACCGGCTGAGGCAGCTCGGCCGGACGCTGCCGCTGGGCATCATGCTCCTGCTGGGCCAGCGGCTCTGCGAGGGCCTGGCCTATGCGCACGACGCGACGGACGAGTCCGGCCACCCGCTGCACCTGGTGCACCGGGACCTGTCGCCGGCGAACGTGTGCATCAGCTACGCGGGCGAGGTGAAGATCATCGACTTCGGCGCGGCGCAGTCCACGCTGAAGGAGCAGCAGACGGCGCCTCGGGTGGTGATCGGGAACCTGACGTACATGGCACCGGAGCAGGCGCGGAAGCGCTTCGTGGACCGGCGCGCGGACGTGTACGCGGTGGGCGCGCTGCTGTGGGAGTTGTTCGCGTGGAAGCCACTGGCGCAGCGGGGAGACCCGGTGGAGCGATGGCGGCGCGCGGCCTATCCGCAGTGGGAGCCGGCGGGACACTTCCGACAAGGCGTACCGTCCAGCGTGGACGCGTTCCTGATGCGCGCGCTCGCTTCCGAGCCCGACAACCGGTTCCCGGACGCGGGGGCCATGGGCGCGGAGCTGGCGAGGCTGAAGGCGAAGCTGGCGCCGAATGTGACCGATGCGGACCTCGCCCGGCTCATCTCGGGGGCCTTCCCCCGGGAGAAGAAGGCGGAGGAGCTCGTGCTCCGGGAGTTGCTGCGCGAGGAGCGCTCCCGCTCCCTCACCGAGCCCGAGGTGGCGGCGGTGCTCGTGCCTCCCACGGCGCTGGCGTTCGAGCATGGGGGCATCGAGGCCCCCGAGGACTTCGTTCCGGGCGAGCGTGCCGATGCCTCACCCGCGGTGGTAACGAGCGAGGACGGGGCACGGCCTCGACCTGCGGCGCAGGACGACCCGGCAGAGGCGATGGGCGTCACGGCGCGAGGTCCGGATGCGCGGACGCAGGCGGCGTCGGGCGCTTCGCGAGGAGCACACGCCACCCGGTTGTATGGCACGGAGGATGAGGCGACGGTGGTGGATGCCGGCGCTTCTCGTGGACATCGGAGCCATGCATCGGGGGAGCGCGCCGACGCTGCGGAGGCTCGCGGTGGCGTCAGCGGCGGGGGCTCAGGCGCCGCTCCTCCGGAGCAGGGCAGCTCCGCGAGCTCGTACGGAGACGAGGACGAGGAGTCCACCGTCGTGCAGCCGGGGCGCGGCGGCGCGGCAAGAGCGCACAGGGCTTCAGACGAAAGGGCAGCCGTCGCTCAGGCCGGGCGCGGGGGCGCGGTGAGCTCTCACGGTGATGGGGGCTCAGAGGAGTCCACCGTCGTGCAGCCGGGGCGCGGCGGCGCGGCGAGCGCTCACGGTGATGGGGGCTCAGAGGAGTCCACCGTCGTTCAGCCGAGACGCAGTGGTGGCGCGGTGTCTCCCTCCGAGTCGATGCATGCGCAACCCGAGCCCGCTGGCACTCCGCGCCGTGGGACCTCCTCCGTTGGTGCCAGCACGACACACGCCACGAGCGACGCTCGCGGCGGAGCGGTGGACCAGTCCGCACAGGTGGGTGCCGGAGACACGGCGGCCACCGAAGCCGTTGACGCCGCGAAGTTGATGGTCGCGCTCGAACGCGCCGAAGCGGCCCGAGCGCCGTCGCGCGGCGCCGCCGCATCCGAGGATGTCACCGTGACGGAGGTGAGCCCCGCGAGGGCTCAGCCACCTGCCGCGCCATTGCGCCGCGCCACCCGCGAGACGCAGGTGGGCTTCGGCGTGGACATCTCGCAGGCGGTGGATGCGGCGGCGGTGGAGGCGCGTCGGTTGGAGTTGGTGCGCGCCATCACCGGCGACGACGAGGTTCCCGTCATGGAGGCGGAGAGTCCCTCCGGAACGTGGCTCCGCGGCAGACGCGCCTGGCTTGCCGCGGGACTGTTCACGGGCGCCTGTGCCCTGGGGCTCGCGCTGGCGTGGGCGCTGGCCTGATGCCCAGGCCGGAAGTCAGCTTCCCGAAGGCAGCCGGTAGCTGAAGCCCAGGCCGATGGTGGCGGTGTCAATCCAGTTGCTGGTGAAGCCGTCGCCAATCTCGTCCTCGTTGTCGTCCGACGTGCCGCGCGCGCCGCCGCCCAGGTAGCGCAGGTTGAGGAATGCCTCGACGCTGTCGGTGATGCGCACGCCTCCGCGCAGGGACGCATCCAGCAGCGCGCCGGTGGTGTTGGAGTCACTGTCACCATTGATGATGGCCGTCGGTGCGTAGCTCCCGTCCGCCTCGAAGCCCGCCCACCAGCCGCCGCCCAGGCCCCACCGTCCGCGCACCTTGAGCAGTGGCACCGGCCCCACGTCGCGCGCGGTGCGGCGCAGCGTGCCGTCCGCGGAGGTGAAGACGTAGCTCGCGTTGCGCAGCTGCAGTGACACGCCCACGGACAGCTCCCCGTCTGGCCCGGACAGCAGGTCGTACAGGTAGCTGGCCCGGTAGAACGGGAAGCTGTAGCGCACGTCCAGCGGCGTGCCCGCGGGGAAGTCGAGCGCGTCGATGCGCACGTCCCGCTGGAGCACCACCTCCGTGTTGATGGCCAGCGGCTGGTAGAGAAACACCACCGTGTGCCGCCCCTTCAAGGTCAGCTCCGCGGACAGGCGCATGAAGTTGTAGAGGTTGCCGAGGGGAATTGCGCCCCGGACGCATGAGCTTCGAATGCGTTACCAGCCTTCGTGCGCCACGGAGGCGGGAGTGTCCAGCGGGAGATAGAGCCGGAACGTGGTGCCCTGGCCTGGTTGGGACTCCATGTCCACCCGGCCCTGGTGGGACTCGATGATGCGCTTCACCACGGCCAGCCCCAGCCCCGTGCCCTTGGCCTTGGTGGTGAAGAAGGGCTCGAAGATGCGCGCCCGCACGTCGGGGGAGATGCCCGGTCCGCTGTCGGCGAACTGCACCTCGACCTCGGGCGTCCCCGGGGCGCGCCGGACGCTCGCGCGCAGGACTCCCCCCTGGGGCATGGCCTGCACCGCGTTGATGGCGAGGTTGAGGAAGGCCTGGCGCATCATCCGCTCGTCCACGGTCACAGAGGGGACGTCGTCCGCCAGGTCCATCTCCACGCGCACCTGGCCCGGCGCTTCCGCCAGGGCACCTCGCACCGCGTCCTCGACCAGGGGGGACAGGGGCACGGCGTAGGGGTGCGGCGCGGGCGGCCTCGCGAAGGTGAGCAGGTCCGCGACGATGCGGTTGAGCCGGTCCGACTCCTCGCCGACGATGTCCAGCAGCGGCACCGCCGCGCTGTCCGGCCCGACGATGCGGCGGATGGTCGCCACCGAGTTGAATATGGCGCCCAGCGGATTGCGCACCTCGTGGGCCACCACCGCGGACAGCTCGCCCAGCGCGGCCAGCCGCTCGCGGCGCACCAGCTGGGCCTGCGTCCGCGCCAGCTCCACGTAGCTGGCTTGCAGGTCCTCCACCAGCCGCGCGCCCTCGCGGGCCAGCGCGAGCTGGTTGGCGATGGCGCTGGCCCGCTCCACCTCCGCCGATGTGAAGCGCCGGGGCCGCCGCGTCTCCACCGCCATCATCACACCCATGGGGCGCTCGTGGACCACCAGCGGCAGCACCAGGAAGGCCCGCGCGTCGGGGAGGAGCCGGACCTCCTCGTTGACGCGCAGGTCGGAGCTGGTGTCCTCCACCATCACCACCTCGCGCGCGTGGAACGCCATGGACGCGAGGGATGTGTCGGCCGGGATAAGCGGCAGCGTCCGTCCGAGCAGCTCCGCGTGCTCGCCCATCATCGCGCGCAGCTGGAGCCGCTCGCCCGAGCTATCCGGCAGGAACACATAGGCATCCTGCGTGTCCACGATGCGCGCCAGGCTGGTGACGCCGATGTGCAGCAGCTTGTCCAGCTCCAGCGTGGCCGCCAGGGCCTTGGCCACCTCGTGCAGCAGCGCGAGGTCCTCCGCGCGGCCACGCAGCTCGTGCAGCAGCCGGTGGGACTCGATGGCCGCGCCGAAGTGGCTGCCCATGGCCTGCAACGTCTCCCGCTCCAGCGGCGTCAGGGGCCGGCGCCGGCGGAAGAGGGCCGTCAGGGTGCCCACGCCCCGGGAGCGCACGCGCAGCGGTACGATGACCACGGAGCGGAAGCCCTGCCTGCGCAGCGCCTCGCTCAGGTCGTCCGGAAAGGACTCCACCTCGCGCTCCAGCGGCACGCCCTCGCGCTGCGCCTGCGTGCACAGCCCGTTGGCGTGCCACCGCCGCGTGAAGTCCTCCGGGCCTTCGCCCTCCAGCCCCCGAGAGTAGGCGAGCTCCACCTCGCCGTCCCCCGCGGGCAGGAGCACCGTCACCGCGTCGCAGCCCAGGAGGTCCGCGATCTCGTCCGTGCCCGGTGCGAAGAGCGCCTGGGGGTGGGGCGCGGACGCCGTCACGGAGGCCAGCCGGTTGAGCGCCGCCAGCGCGGTGTTCTGCGCCGACAGCCGGGAGATGGTGAGCGCCGCGTCCAGCGCGGCGGACACCTGCGCGCCGAACAGCCGCACCGGCGGCTGCTCTTCCTCGCGCAGCCAGTCCGCCATCAGCGCGAGCATCGCCCGGGGCTGGCCCTCCACGTCGATGCGCACCGCGATGGCGCGCGTCTGTCCGGCCCGCTGGAGCCCCTGTCGCACCAGCACGCCTCGGGCCCCCCGGAGGAAGCGCTCGGCCTCCTGGGGGAGCTCATTCGAGAAGGCCGCGCCGTCTCGCCAGGCGCGCTTCAGCAGCGGAGCCCACTGGCCCACGATATCGCGCACCCAGCGCCCGCTCAGGGAGGCCGCGTCCGGTGGCACCATGTCCGGGGGCACGAAGGTCTGTCCCAGCCGGACCCCGAGGTGCTCGGGGGAGAGCCAGGCGCAGGCCAGTCCCAGCTCCTCCACACCGGAGAACATCCGCCGGAGCACCTCCGCCTCGGTGCGCAGCGAAGGGAGGCTGGCCCCCAGCTCGGCCAGCCGCTGGAGCACGTTGCGGCGCCGGGTTCGCGCCGACACGTCGCGCACCAGCACCACCCACTCCGCGCCGCTCGGGATGACGGTCAGCTCCACCCGCCGCTCGCCCTCGGGCGTGCGCAGCATCGTCTCGTAGGTGGTGGGAACGGGCTCGCCGCGCCTGCGGCGGGCATGGCGGGTGTCCAGCTCGGCCGCGCTCGCCGTCGACGCCAGCAGCGTGGCCGCTTCGCCCAGCACCGCTTCGCGCGGGCGCCCCGACATCGTCACCAGCGCCTCGTTCACATAGACGAAGCGGCCGTCACGGATGACACAGACACCCACGGACATGGACTCGAAGGGGCCGTAGGCAGCCCCAGGGGCGGCGGCGGTTTTCACGGCAGCCTGACTCTTCCACTCCGGACTGGTGGTGAGAAATCGGCCGCCCGTCACTTCGCCCACCATCCCACAACCCGGAGGTCCGCCTGGGGCCTACACAGAGGAGGGGCCCGGCCGCGCAGGGCAGCCAGGCCCCAGGTGACAACGCCGGGAGCGCGCCCGGACGGCCTCAGGCCGGGGAGGCCGAGTTGGACTCCGCGCTCCGGTGATGGACCTTCGTATACAGGCCGATGAGCTCGGCCTCGCCCAGGATGTGGCCTTCCATGGCCTCCCGGAGCTGGGTACGGGAGGCGCGGCCCAGGTCCGGAAGGACGGTGTCCAGCGCGTACAGGCGGAAGAAGTACCGGTGCATGCCAATGGGCGGCATGGGGCCACCGTAGCCCTGGCGGCGGAAGTCGTTCAGCCCCTGCCGGGTACCTTCCGGGAGCACGTCCGGTGTGGCGCCTTCGGGCAGGCCCTGGGCGGAGGGCGGGATGTTGTAGACGACCCAGTGGGAGAAGGTCATCTGGGGGCTGCGCGGGTCTGGCGCGTCAGGGTCCTCCACGATGAGGGCCAGGCTCTTCGTCCCGGCCGGCATGCCCGTCCATTGGAGGGGCGGGGAGATGTCCTCACCCTCACCGGTGTAGGCAATGGGGATGAGGTCGCCGTCCTTGAAGCGGGGGGACGTGAGCTCGAGCGGCTTCGGCATGGAGTCCTCCAGGTGTGATGAAGCGTGTCTGGAGCAAGCTGGCGACGCGGACTCCCGGGCGCCGAGGAGGGGGAGGGGCACCGCCTGGCCGGTCGCCACCGGAGCGATGGGGCGGGCTTCACCCTCCGTGCGCGGCGCCAGGCCCCCGGAGGGACACCCGGGCAGACCCCCAGAGGGGGCGCGCATCCCCACTAGGCGTTGGGCGGCCAGGGGCGGCCTCGTGCGGGGCAGATCGACGATAGCTGAGCTTGCCGATGCGGCAATCGTGACTGGCGCCAGGGGGCCCGCCGCCCATGGTACCGGTTGCGTGTGCTGCGTGTTCGGTGTTAAGCGGCGCCCGCGCGTAGAGGGTCGGGTCTGGCGGGGTTGGAAAACCGAGGGTTTCCCGGGGTTTGGGGAGGCGTCCGAATGGAAGTGAAGGAGCCTCGGAAGCCGGGTGGTTCGGACGGAAGCGAGCTGGGTGAGACAGCCCGGCAGATGCGGGCGGCGCAACCCTACGTCGCGGCGGTGTGGAAGCTGGTGGGCGGAGCGGTGGTGGGCGTGCTGGGCGGCTACTGGCTGGACAGGTGGTTGGGGACGGGGCCCTGGCTGATGGTGGTGATGAGCCTGGTGGGTATCTGCGTGGGCTTCTATGGATTCCTCCATGAGATGGCCCGGCTGGGGAAACGGAAGTGACGGCGCAGGGCGGAGGTAGGGCGGACTCCTTCCGGAGTCATGCGGCGCTGGCGAGCGGCGTGGCGGTCGTGGGGCTGGCGCTTGCGGCGCTGATGCCGCAGGTGGTGGAAGACCGGGTGTCGGCGCTGTGGGGTGTGGGGCTGGCGGCGGTGACGGGCGCGGTGGCGCTGGTGCTGAAGCGGCGGGCGGTGCGGCAGGACCTCAACGCCGCGCTGAAGGTGGTCGGCGTGATTTTTGGCCTTCGGGCCGTGGGCGTGTTGGCGGGGCTGTTGGGCGTGGTGTCGCGGGGACTGGCGGCGGTGCCGTTCATCGCCGGCTTCTTCGGCGTCTACTTCGCGCTGCAGTGGATTGAAGTGAGCTACGTGATGGCCGCGTCGAAGGAATCGGCGGGCGGAGACGAGTGATGCGCAAGGCAATGGTGCTGTTCGCCAGTCTGTTCGCTGCCACGGCGTGGGCCGCGGGGTCCGCCGGAGGGGAGCAGGGCGGAGACGACGTGCCGGGGTACATCCTCCACCACGTCGTCGACTCGCCCTACCTGGAGATCGAGGTCCCGCTCAGCAGCCCCATCCACGCGGCGGACCTGCCCCAGATTCTGATTCCGTTCAGCGAAGGCGCGTGCACGCCCCGGATGACGGACCACGGGCAGGAGATTCCGGGCCTGATGGAAGGCTGCCTGGACCTGTCCATCACGAAGCACACCATCATGATGTGGCTGGCCGCGCTGCTGCTCCTGGGCACCCTGTTCATCTGGGGCAACCGCGACAAGACGAAGCTGGTGCCGCGCGGCGCGGGCGCCAACCTCATCGAGATGCTGGTGCTGTTCGTCCGGGACGAGCTGGCCATCAAGAACATCGGCAAGGAGGAGGGCCCCCGGTACGTGCCCTACCTGCTCACCGCGTTCTTCTTCATCCTCTTCATGAACCTGCTGGGCCTGGTGCCCTGGATGGCGACCGCCACCGGCAACCTGGCCGTCACCGCGTCCCTGGCGGTGTGCACCTTCATCGTCACCCAGGTGGCCGGCATCCGCGCGGCGGGCCTGGGCGGCTACCTGAAGCACCTGACGGGCGGCGTGCACCCGGCGCTGTGGTTCATCATGATTCCGGTGGAGGTGCTGGGCCTGTTCACCAAGCCCTTCGCCCTCACGATGCGTCTGTTCGCCAACATGCTGGCGGGCCACATCGTCCTCTTCTTCCTCCTGGGCCTCATCTTCATCCTCGGCCACCCGGCGGTGGCGGCGGTGAGCGTGCCCTTCGCCTTCGCCATCTATCTGCTCGAGCTGTTCGTGGCCTTCGTGCAGGCCTACGTCTTCACGATGCTGTCGGCGCTGTTCATCGGCATGAGCGTGGCGATGGGCCACCACGACCACGGGCACGCCGAGGGCCACGGCCACTCGGAGACGGGCCCCAGCCACGACCACGGCAAGGCCCACATGCTGGGCGGGTAGCCCGCGGGCTTTGTGTATGAGTTAGCGGGGCGCTGGAGTCGGGCGCCCCGGTCGAAGACCCGGCGGTTCGAAAGGCCGTCGGAGGTAGTCCTCAAGGGACCTCACGACCCCCCCACAAGCGGGTCCACGCTACGAAAGAAGAAGTGCCACCATGACCAACCTCGCTCTTGCCTTCCTCGCCGCCGGTCTGGGTGCCGGTCTCGCCATCATCGGTGCCGCGCTCGGCATCGGTAAGCTGGCCGCCGCCGCCATGGACGCCACGGGCCGTCAGCCGGCCGCGGGCGGTGACATCCGCACCACGATGATCATCGCGGCGGCCCTTATCGAAGGCGCCACGCTGTTCGCGCTGGTCGTCTGCATCCTGCTCGCCACCAAGAGCTAAGGCGAGCGCAGGTCGAGTCATTGTCGGAAGGTCGCCGGTGCCCGTAGGGAAGTTCACCTCGGGCGCCGGCCGCTCCGGCCGCAGCAACCGAAGTCTTCGCAGCCTCCCTCCCTCACGCTGGACATCCCGCCATGTTCCTGCCCTCTGTCCTCGCCGCCAGTAACCTCGTGAAGGTCCAACCGGGCCTCATTTTCTGGACCCTCGTCACCTTCGTCATCGTCGCCATCGTCCTGAAGGCGAAGGCGTGGGGCCCCATCCTCTCGCTGGTGGAGGAGCGCGAGAAGCAGATTGCCAGCGCCATCGAGAGCGCCAAGCGTGAGCGCGCCGAGGCGGAGAAGTTGCTGGCCGACCAGAAGACGGCCATCGCCGAGGCCCGCCGCGAGGCCGCGGAGATGATGCGCCGCAACACGCAGGAGATGGAGAAGTTCCGCGAGGAGCTCATGGCCAAGAGCCGCAAGGAGGCCGAGGAGCTCAAGCTGAGCGCGCGTCGCGAGATTGACGAGCAGAAGGCGAAGGCCATCGCCGAGGTCCGCTCCATGGCGGTCGACCTGGCCATGGAAGTGGCCGGCAAGCTCATCAGCGAGCGCATGGACGACAGCAAGCAGCGCGCGCTGGCCGAGCAGTTCGTGCAGGGCCTGCCGCTGGGCGGCTCCAGCACCACCGGCGCGGTTCGCCGCACGGCCTAATCCCCTTCTGGGGAAGCGCGCCCCCCGGTGCGCGTGTTCCAGGGAATCACCATGGGTCTTTCCATCGGCATCGTCGGGCTTCCCAACGTCGGCAAGTCCACCCTGTTCAACGCGCTGTCGGCCGCGGGCGCGCAGGCGGCCAACTATCCCTTCTGCACCATCGAGCCCAACGTGGGCGTGGTGCCCGTGCCGGATGACCGCCTGGACAAGCTGGCGGCGCTCATCAAGCCGCTGAAGAAGGTGCCCACCTCGCTGGAGTTCGTGGACATCGCCGGCCTGGTGCGCGGCGCGTCCAAGGGCGAGGGCCTGGGCAACCAGTTCCTGGGCAACATCCGCCAGGTCGACGCCGTGCTCCACGTGCTGCGCTGCTTCGAGGACGACAACGTCACCCACGTCGAGGGCGGGGTGAATCCGGTGCGGGACCGGGACGTGGTCGACACGGAGCTGTGCCTCAAGGACCTGGAGACGGTGGACAAGCGCCGCGAGCGCACCCAGAAGAACACCAAGGTGGGTGGCAAGGTCGGTGACGAGGCCAAGGCCGAGCTGGCGCTGCTGGACCGCATCAAGGCGGGCCTGGACAACGGCGTCACCGTGCGCGCCCAGAAGCTGAACGAGGAAGAGCGCGCCGTCATCCGCGACCTGTTCCTGCTCACCGACAAGCCCGTGCTGTACGTGGCGAACATCGGCGAGGGGGAGCTGGGCAAGGAGGACGCCAACCCCCACGTCGCCGCCGTCCGGGAGATGGCCGCGAAGGAGGGCGCCGAGGTCGTGGTGCTCGCCGCGGCGCTGGAGTCCGAAATCCAGCAGCTTCCGGAGTCGGAGCGCCCGGGCTTCCTGGAGAGCGTGGGCCTGACCGAGCCCGGCCTGCACAAGGTGGTGCGCGCGGGCTACAAGCTCCTGGGCCTGTGGACGTACTTCACCGTGGGCGAGCAGGAGTGCCGCGCGTGGACCATCCTCAAGGGCTACAAGGCTCCGCAGGCGGCCGGCGTCATCCACTCCGACTTCGAGCGCGGCTTCATCAAGGCCGAGGTGATGCGCTGGGAGGACCTGGTGAAGCTGGGCAGCGAGTCCGCCGTGAAGGAGAAGGGCATGCTGCGCGTGGAGGGCAAGGAGTACGTCGTCCAGGACGGCGACTGCATGCACTTCCGCTTCAACGTGTGACGTTCGTTCGTCGCGCGGCCGTCATCGCGGGCGCAGTGCTTCCGGGCCGGGAGGTCCGGAGGCGGCGCCCGCGAGCCGTTTCAGGGGCTTGCTCCCAGGGCGCTCAGAGGCCGCGCGGTCCGCTCAGCACGGTGTAGACCCAGATGCCCACGGCGATGAGCGCCAGCACCGTGGTGAAGGTCGCCGTGCGCCGCATGCGGGGGCGCTCCTCCACCGGGTGGCGCGAGGCGAAGAGCCACATGCCGCCCACGCGCAGGACGAGGAACAGGCCGAGCAGGATGGGGCCAATCACCTGCCAGCCCGAGGGACGCATCAGCACCACCGCCCACGAGGCGAGGAAGGCGATGTTGCCCAGCAGCGAGGCGATGGCGAAACGAGGATAGGCGCGTCGAGTGTCCACGGCGCTGGAGTTTCTCCGCGCGGGGTCGGGTCTCCAACGACAGACTTCCGTGGGTGCGTGGCACGCGACAGTGGCGGCGTCGCGAGGCGCCAGCATCCGAGTGGACCTCTCAGCCCGTCCCCGGGGGGTTCGCCTCCACGTAGCGGGCTCGGGGCCGCAGCAGGTGGCCCTGTTCGCGCTGCTCCAGGACATGGGCCACCCAGCCCGCCGCGCGGCCCACGGCGAACAGTGCCGCCCCCGCGCCCGGTGGAAGGCCCAGCGCTCCGGCGAGCATCACCAGCCCGAAGTCCACCGTGGGCGGGGGATGGCCCGCCGCACGCATCGTTTCCAGCACGGCCGTGGCCACGCGGACGCTGGTGGCTTCGGGCCGGATGGCCTGCGCTGCCTCCACCAGGGGAGGCGTTCGCGGGTCCCCGTCCGGGTAGAGCTGATGCCCGAAGCCCGTCACCGACTCGCCGCGGCGCAGCCGCTCGTGGATGACGTCCGAAGCCCGCTCGGGCCGCCCCACCTCCGCGAGCAGGGCCTCCACCCGGTCGCAGGCGCCGCCGTGCCTGGGACCGGAGAGCGCGGCCAGCGCGGCGCTCAGGCACGCGTAGAGGTCCGCGCCGGACGAGGCCGCCACGCGCGCGGCGAACGTGGACACGTTGAGCTCGTGGTCGGCGCACAGCACGAGTGCGCGATTGAGCAGCTCCGGCGCGCGCTTCACCCGGGTGTTCCAGGCGCAGGCCAGCGCGTGCGCCACCGTGGGCTCCTTCAGGGCGCGCACCACCCGCGCGGGCGCGTGCGCCACGCAGACCCAGGCGGCCAGGTGACGCAACAGGCTCCGGGCACGAGCCCGCTCCTGCTCGGGCGGTGAGGCGAAGCGGACCACGTCCCGCGCGGCCAGGAGTGGCACCAGGGCGGCCAGCGCGGCGACCGGAGGCGTCCCGCGCGACAGCAGCTTCGCCAGCTCGGGTGGTGGAAACGAGGGCTCTGGTGAGGGCCACCGGGAGGGCGTCACGGGCAGCGTGCCCGTCCACAGCAGCTCCGCCACGTCCTCGAAGTGGCGTCCCTCCACCGCGAGCGTCACCGCCGAGTGGTGGCCCCGGTACGCGAGCCCCTCCGCGCCCACGCGCGACACCGACGAATCGATGACGGGCTCGCCCCACCGCAAGGCGCCCGAGGCCACGGCGGCATGGCCGGCCCGCGCGTCGTGCCGCGCCTTGAGGCGCTCCAGGTCGGAGCGGACGTAGCGGTTCTCCTTGGTGCCTCGCTCTGGCACGCAGCGCACCAGCCCCCGGCTCACGTAGGTGTAGAGCGTGGCCCGCTTCACCCCGAGGAGCGCGGCGGCCTGCGCCGCGGGCAGCAACTCCTCTTCAGGTCGATGGTCGAATCGAGATTGAGAGCGTCCGCCTCTGGGCCTACTCATGTCTCACGCGCCTCCGGGAATCGCATTCTCGACTCGACTGGACGTTCTGTCGATGTGTGGCCAGGGGCCCGCCGCCGCGCGTGTTCGCGGGAGGAGTCTGTCATGCAGGTGGACTTCGGACGCACGTCCACGGATTACGTGCAGCACCGGGCGGGCTTCCCGGAGGCCTTCTTCAAGCGGCTCGACCGGGAAGGTCTCCTTCGCCCCGGGCTCCGGGTGGTCGACCTGGGGACGGGCACGGGCACGGTGGCCCGCGGGCTCGCGCAGCGTGGCGCCAGGGTGACGGGGCTGGACATCTCGGCGGAGATGCTGGACGCGGCCCGCGAGCTCGCCACGGAGGCGAAGCTGCGCATCGACTTCCGACGGGCCCGCGCGGAGGACACCGGCCTGCCCTCGGGCGCCTTCGACCTGGTGGTCGCGGGCCAGTGCTGGCACTGGTTCGACCGTCCCGCCGCGGCGCGTGAAGCCATCCGGTTGTTGGTTCCCGGAGGGCGCCTGGTCATCGCCCACTTCGACTGGCTGCCGTTGCCTGGCAACGTGGTGGAGGCCACCGAGTGGCTCATCTCGTGCTTCAATCCGGGGCCTTCCGCGTCCGTCGCGCCCCTGAGCCAGTCCTCCGGTGTCTATCCTCCGTGGTTCCGCGACGTCGCGGAGGCGGGGTTCACGCAGTTGGAGTCGTTCTCGTTCGACGTCTCCGTGCCGTACTCCCACAGGGCCTGGCGGGGACGCATCCGCGCGAGCGCGAAGGTGGGCGCGTCCATGCCCCCGGAGACCGTGGCGCGGTTCGACGCCGTGTTGGCGCAGTTGCTCACGGAGAGCTTCCCCGCGGATCCCCTCGGCATTCCCCACCGCGTCTTCGCGCTGCTCGCGACGCGGCCTTGAACAGGAGTCCTGCCCATGTCCTCGCATCCTCACGTCGTCCACGAGCCCGAGCTTCCCTGGACCGAAGTCACGCAAGGGCCTCGGGTGCAGTACCGCCGCAAACAGCTGGGGGCCGCCGCGAAGGGGCGCAAGCTGGGATGCAGCTTGATGGAGCTGCCACCTGGCAAGCACGCGTGGCCGCGCCACTACCACCTGGCCAACGAGGAGGCCTACTACATCCTGTCCGGCACGGGGCGGCTGCGCCTGGGTGAGGACACCCTGGCGGTGAAGGCCGGGGACTACGTGGCGCTGCCCGTGGGGGCTGGTGGCGCGCATCAGCTCCTGAACGACGGTGACGCGCCCCTGCGCTACCTCGCCTTCTCCACCATGCTGGAGCCGGATGTCATGGTGTACCCGGACTCGGAGAAGGTGGTCATCTCCGCGGGCAGTGCCCCCGGGGGCGACAAGGCCGCCCGCACCCTGTTCACCACGCTGCCGCTGTCCGCGGAGGTGGACTACTGGAGCGGCGAGGAGCGATAGGCTCACGGGCCGAGATGGCCCCACTGCTCGACGTGCTCTCCCGGGAGCGACTCCTCAAGGACCGCGATGCCGCCGCGGCGCTGTTGCCGCGCGGCGAGCCTCCGCATGTGTCCATGCTGCGCCTCTGCGATGCCGGGCTGCTCGAAGGGGGCCTGTCCGTGGGCTACGGCGTGCGCGCCGACGAGCTGGTGGGCCCGCTCACCACCGCCATGGGCGGCGCGGCCCGCCGCTTCAAGGTCGTGGATGTTCGCGAGCGTCCCGTGCTGGAGCTGCACGTGATGGCCGGTGACGTGACGGAGCGCTGGGAGGTGGAGGACCTGTCCGCGCTCGTGCACAACCTCAACAGCCTCTATCGCGATGCGCCGGACGTGCGCGCGGTGGCCGAGCTGGGGGAGTGGGAGGACGCAATCCAGCTCTGGTGTGTGGACAAGCGCGCCCTGCCGCGGCTGGCGCGTCAGTCCTTCTTCGCTCCGCGCAACGTCCGGGCGCTGATGACGCCCGGCGGCGAGTGAGGCCCGGGCCGGACCCGTACTCGCGGTAGACCCGGATTCTGAGGCAGCATGCGGGGGCATGCGTTTCGTCTGGTCCTGCCTGCTCGTGTTGCTCCCGGCGTTCCCCGCGTCGGCGGAGCTGGATTCCTTCGGCCTGGGCACGGGGCGCGATGGGGCGCTCTCCGTGACGACGGAGGGCCACGTCATCAACGCCGCCGCGCCGCTGACTGCCTCCGTCGCCGTGGGCGACGACAGGGCCCGGGTGGAGGGCGTTGCCGGGTTCTCCGCAGGCATGCTGGTGCTGCTCCACCAGTCGGCGGGGCCCGCGGACGCCATTGTCACCAGTGACGGCGGCACGTTGGAGCTCCGGCAGGTGGGCCACTGGGAGCTGGCGCGCGTGGCCTCGGTGTCGCGCGAGCCGTTCGAGCTGCGGTTCTCCGCGCCGCTGGTGCACGCCTACGCCGCGCCCGGCGCGCAGGTGGTCTCCGTGCCCGAGTACACGGGCGTCTCCGTGGCCGCGGGCGGCTCGGTGGTGGCTCGCCCGTGGGATGGGCGGAGCGGTGGCATCGTGGCCTTCCTCGCCACGGACAGCGTGACGAACCAGGGCCTCATCAGCGCGGCAGGCGCGGGCTTCCGGGGCGGACCCTTCGTCAACCACGCGGAGCTCTACGGCTGCACCGACCTGGACATGTCTCCCGAGGCAGGCGGTGCCTCCAAGGGCGAGGGGTTGCGGACGGGCCGCTTCGGCACCGCGTCGGGGCGGGGCTCCGTGGCCGGTGAGGGCGGCGGCGGTAACTGCCACAACGCCGGCGGCGGTGGCGGCGGAAACGGCGGCCGGGGCGGTATCGGCGGTCGTACCACGGAAGCGGACCTGATGCGGGACGTGGGCGGTCTCGGCGGAGCGCCCGCGAAGTACTCGCTGGCCGAGAGGTTCATCTTCGGAAGTGGTGGAGGCGCGGGTGAGGGCAATGACGGCCAGGGCTCGGACGGGGGCGCCGGCGGTGGGGCCGTGCTCATCCGGGCGCGGACATTCGCGGGGACCGGGCGAATCACCGCGGATGGCCGCGCCGCCAGCGACACGCCGGGCGACGACGGGGCGGGCGGTGGCGGCGCCGGTGGCTCCCTCATCCTGCGCGCGCAGGAGACATTGGGCTGTGGCGGCGCGTGGGCCGCGGGCGGCCGCGGCGGCAATGTGAGTGCCCCGGACTGGGTGATGGGGCCGGGCGGGGGTGGTGGTGGTGGGAGCGTGCTGCTGCAAGGGACGACGACGCCGTGTCCCACGGTGGTGACGGGCGGCGCTGCTGGAATGCTCTCGGCGCCGGATGGCGGCACGCATGGCGCGGAGCGCGGAAGCTCGGGCTTCGTCGAGCAGTTCCTCACGGCGTATCGCACGCCCACGCGGCCGTCCATCATCTCGCCCGCGTTCGGTGCCGTGGGCCTGCCGGACCGTCCGCGCTTCGAGGGCATGGCGGACCCGGGTGTCCGGGTGCTCGTGTTCGTCGATGGTGTCGAGCGGCTCCAGGTGGGCGCCGGGGCGGATGGCCGGTTCACGGGGGGCATCGCTCCGCATCAGGCCCCGCTCGCCATCGGCACGCACACGGTTCACGTGGTGTCGGAGACGCTGGGGGCCTACAGCGAGCCCTCCGCCCCGGTGTCGTTCTCGGTCGCGGCCACCTTGGAAGACGGCGGCGTGGTGGTGGAGCCCATCCTGGTGATTCCCCAGGATGGGGAGACGGTGGGCACCACGCCGCTGTTCGCCGGCGTCGCGCCCAACGGGCCGATGGTGGGCATCGAGGTGGACAACGGCGCGGAGGTGCTCGTCCCCGTCGATGGCGCGGGCCGCTTCCGCTACCAGTGGCCGTCCGAGTCGCCGCTGGCGCCGGGGCCGCACTTCGTCACCGTCCATTCGCACAACGAGGCAGGGGAGAGCGGGCCGTACTCGCAGCCCATCCGGTTTGATTCCCAGGTCATCGGCGGCGAAGGTGACGCGGGGACGTCCGAGCCGGATGCGGGCACCCCATCTGGAGACGGTGGAGCCGATGGCGGCGTCACGACGCCGGAAGGCGGCTGGCCCGTGCTGGTGGTGCCCGAGGAAGGGGAGGCGGTGGATGCCACGCCCCTCTTCGCGGGCGCGGCCACCCCCGGGGCCTCGGTGGTCATCGAGGTGGATGGCAGCGAAATCGCGACGGTGACGGCGGATGCCACCGGCGCTTTCCGCTACCAGGTGCCCTTCGAGCAGGCGCTGAGCGTGGGCGCCCACAGCGTCGCGGCCGAGGAGCACCTCGTCACCTCGAGCCGCGAGCCCGCGCGCTCGCTCGTCACCGGCTTCGAGGTGCGAGGCCCCGAGGCGCTCGATGTGGGCTGCGGCTGCGGAGCCTCACCGGCTGGCGTGGTGGGCGCCTGGGCGCTGCTGGTGGGGCTGGCGGGCCTGACGCGACGGCGGCGCGGCTGACGGAGGCTCCTGACCCCGCGCGAGGGGCTCGCGTCATGACCGGGAGGCCGCGAATGGGCGGCGCACCCGGTGCGTTGGGCCGGAAGCGTCAGTCGTCGCCCAGCAGGCCGCCCAGGCCGACGCCCCCCAGCACGCTGCCTTCCCCGGTCGAGCCACCCGGGCCGGCGGCGGAGAGGATGCGGCCCGCGAGCCGGCTGAAGGGGAGCGACTGGAGCCACACCTTACCCGGGCCGCGCAGCGTGGCGAAGAAGAGGCCCTCGCCGCCGAAGAAGGCCGTCTTGATGCCGCTCACCATCTGGATGTCGTAGTCCACGGTGGGTTGGAACGCGACGATGCAGCCGGTGTCCACGCGCAGCAGCTCGCCGGGGCCCAGGGTGCGCTCGTGCAGCGTGCCGCCCGCGTGGATGAAGGCGAGCCCATCTCCCTGGAGCCGCTGCATGATGAAGCCCTCGCCGCCGAACAGGCCGGTGCCCAGCTTCTTCTGGAAGGCGATGCCCAGCGACACGCCCTTGGCCGCCGCGAGGAAGCTGTCCTTCTGGGCAATCAGCTCGCCGCCGAGCTCGCTCAGATTCACGGGGATGATCTTCCCCGGGTAGGGCGCGGCGAAGGACACCTTGCGCTTGCCGCGACCGCTCTTGTTCTGGAAGACGGTGGTGAAGAGCGACTCGCCCGTCAGCAGGCGCTTGCCCGCGCCGAGCAACGAGCCGAAGAAGCCGCCTGACTGCTGCGAGCCGTCACCGAAGATGGTCTCCATCTCGATGCCGTCCTCCATGTACATGAGGGTACCGGCCTCGGCGACCGCGGCTTCTCCCGGGTCCAGCTCCACCTCGACGAACTGCAGGTCCTCGCCGTAGATGTGGAAGTCCACTTCGTGCATGCGTGCCATGGATGCGCTCCGTCGTGAGGAAACGGAGCGCACCATAGCCGTCCCGTCGCGAGGCTACCGCGACAGAATCAGGGCCAGCGTGGCCACGAGGCGGGCGTCGTCGTTCCCGATGGCGGGCGGAATCGACAGCGACACGGGGTTCTCCAGCCCGGCGAGGCACGAGCGCCAGCCCTGGTAACGGCCCTCCTCGGAGGCGGTGAGCTGGTAGCTGCAGCGGCCCACGTCGCCCGTGAAGGTCTGCGGCGTCACCCGGAAGTCGGTGAGCTGTCCGCCGAACGTGCCCTTGGCCCGCAGGGCGCCTTCCTCCTGCGTCATCTTCAAGTCCACGGGACCGCTGCCGTAGATGCCGCGAATGCGCGCGTCGTCCAGCGTGACGTTGATGGGACGCCCGAAGGCTCGGCCCCGCAGCGCATCGCCACCGAAGCCGAGCTGCAGGTCGGGGCTGGAGATGTCGCGGTCGGTGACCCTCGCGTTGAGCGCGACCCTGGGCGTTCGCAGGTCCAGGTACTGGACGGGCGGCTGGGCCACGGCCGCGCCCGCCGTGAGCAGGGCGACCGTGAAGATATGTGAAGTTCTCATGTGTTCAACGTAGCTGGCTCGCCAACCCGCCGCTTGCGTCTTAGGAGTCATGCAAGCGCGAGGCGGCACCCAGTCCGGTGGGCGGACGGGTTGCCGGCAGCGGCCGGTGGCCGCCGTTATGTCCCCGCGCTCCAGGTGCCGTCCTCGTCGGTGCCAGTAAGAAGGAGGTTGTCGTTCGTGGCGGAGCTGACCCCAGGCATGGAGCAGGAAGCCCGGCCCAGGATGCCCCTGGCGCTGGTGTTGCGGTGGTTGATGTCACTGGGGGGCATCCTCGCGCTGATGGGCGGGTTGCACGCGTACATCGCCGCGCGCCTGTTCGTGAGCCCGCTGCTGCCCATGCCGTGGCCGCTGCTGGGATGGGTGCTGGTGTTGCTGCTCTTCGTGTCGCTGCCGGTGGGCATGGCCGCGTCGCGGCGCGAGCCGACCTTCTGGACGCAGGCGCTCCAGTGGACGTCGTATGTGTGGCTGGGGGCCTTCGGCATCCTGCTCAGCGCGGTGGTGGCCGCGGACCTGGTGGGGCTGGTCCTGTCGTGGACGGGCGTGGTGACGGACACGCTGGCGCTGGCGCGGGGCAAGGCCCTGGCGGCGGTGGGCGTGACGGTGCCGGCGGTGGTGTATGCCTTCATCACCGCGCGGGGCCGGGCGAAGGTGGAGCGGCTGACCGTGCCGGTGGCCGGGCTGGCGCCCGGGCTCAGCGGCTTGAAGGTGGTGCAGATTTCGGACATCCATGTGGGCCCCACGCTGGACGGCCGCTGGCTGCGGCGCGTGGTGGAGCAGGTGAACGCGCTCCAGCCGGACGTGGTGGCGGTGACGGGCGACCTCGTGGACGGCACCGTGGACGCGCTGCGGGACGAAGTGAAGCCGCTGGCCGGGCTGCGTGCGTCGCTGGGTGTCTTCTACGTCACGGGCAACCACGAGTACTACCATGGGGGGCCCGCCTGGGCGGCGGAGGTGGCGCGCCTGGGCCTCACCGTCCTCCAGAACGAGCACCGGGTGGTGGAGCGCGACGGCGCGCGGCTCACCATCGCGGGGGTGACGGACCATGACGCCGGCCACATCATTCCCTCCCACGCCAGCCGCCCGGAGCTGGCGCTGCACGGGGCGCCGCAGGGTGTGCCGCGTCTCTTGCTGGCGCACCAGCCGCGCACGGCCCTGCGGGTGGCGGAGTCCGGGGTGATGGTGGACCTGCAGCTTTCCGGTCACACGCACGGCGGGCAGGTGTTTCCCTTCATGTTCTTCATCAAGTTGCAGCAGCCGGTGGTGCGCGGTCTGGCCACCATCGCCGGGGTGCGTGTCTATACCCACCGGGGGACAGGCTACTGGGGCCCGCCGCTTCGTCTGGGACCCGCGCCTGAGATTGCGGAGCTGACCCTGGTGCCCGCCCCGGGGTAATTGCACACCATGTGCATCTGTTGAGCGTTTGCCTAGACTCCGTGGCTTTCCTTGCTGAAGAGGGTCACTCTCCTGGATCTGGCAACGCTCAACAAGCTGCTCGCGGTTGGTGTGCAGAACGGTGCATCGGACATCCACTTCCGGCCGGGGGACCCGCCCATCTACCGGGTCAATGGCGCGCTCCGGCCCTTGAAGATGGAAAAGCTTCACGCGGACCACACACGACAGGTGGCATTCCATGTCGTGTCGGACCCCGCGGTGAAGAAGCAAATCGATACGCTTCAGGAGTGCGACGCCTCCTACAGCCTGCCGGGCGTGGCGCGCTTCCGGGTGAACATCTACCGGCAGCGGGGCTCGCTGGCGTGCATCCTGCGCATCATCCCGGATGAAATCCCAACCATCGACGGGCTGGGATTGCCGCAGGTGCTGAAGAAGATTGCCGCGAACGAGCGCGGGCTGGTGCTGGTGACGGGCGCGACGGGCTCGGGGAAGAGCTCCACGCTGGCGGCGATGATCGACCACATCAATCGCACGGAGAACCTGCACGTCCTCACCATCGAGGACCCCATCGAGTTCATCTACAAGAACATCAAGTCCTCCATCTCCCAGCGGGAGATTGGTCCGGACACGCAGAGCTTCGCGATTGCCCTGCGCGCGGCGCTGCGCCAGGACCCGGACGTCATCCTGGTAGGCGAGATGCGCGACACGGAGACCATCGACATCGCGCTCAAGGCGTCGGAGACGGGCCACCTGGTGCTCTCCACGGTGCATACGACGGATGCGTCGCGGACCATCAACCGCCTGGTGTCGGTGTTCCCCGCGGAAGAGCAGACGATGGTGCGCATGCGCCTGGCGGACTCGCTCAAGGCCACGGTGTCGCAGCGCCTGCTGCCCCGGGCCAGCGGCAAGGGCCGCACGGTGGCGCTGGAAATCATGGTGCAGACGAAGACGGTGGAGCAGTACATCCGCGACGACCGCGCCAACGAGCTGAAGGACGTCATCGAGAAGGGCCGCGACATGTTCGGCATGCAGTCCTTCGACCAGCACCTGACGCAGCTCTACCGCGAGGGGCTCATCACCCTGGAGACGGCGCAGAGCGCGGCCTCCAACCCGGCCGACTTCCAGCGCGCGCTCGAGTTCGAGTGAGCGCCACGGGCCGCCGCCTTGCCCGGTGGGGCAGGGCGCGCTTCATGTCAGCGTAGGACGCCCGAGGCGTAGGCCGGCGGTGTAGATTCCGCGCCACTGCGAGGGGACTGCCGATGTTGACGTTCGAGGTGGATGCCGTCGAGGAGGCCTCGACGCCTCCCGTTACCGCGCCGTTGGGGACGTTCGTGAAGGACGCGCTCTGGATGGCGCCCGGCCCGGACACGCGGGTGCTGGAAACCCAGGGCGTGCATCCGTTACTGGCCGCAGTCCACACGGCCTTCGCAGAGCATCGGCCGCTGGTGCTCTCACCGGACGTCATCTGGCTCACGATGGCGCAGGGCGTGGCGCAGCACATCCGGTTGAACGCGGAGGCCCTCCAAGGCCGCCTCGTCCGGCATGAGGGCCGCAAGAAGCTGACCGTCGAGGTGGACCGGTTTCCGACGACTGACGCGGAGTTCCATTGGCTGTTGCTTTCGTTCCGCTTCCAGCTCCGCGAGGCCCTGGGCCCCGGGCTGCCCCGGTTGCTGTCGTGTGATTTCTCCACCAGCACCGACATCGAGCGCATGGCCGGAGACGTGGTGCTGATGGACGCCATGTCGCCGTACTTCGACTTTGAGATGCTGTGTGTCTGCGGCATCCCCCGAATCACCCTGTTGGGAACGCCCGAGGACTGGCGGGCCATCCGCCGCCGCATCGACGTCATCCAGGAGCTGGACCTGGCGTGGTGGACGTCTTCCCTGGTGCCCATCGCGGACGCCTTCGTGAGCGCGGCCGAAGGGAACCCCGACCGTGAGTACTGGAAGCAGCTCTACAAGCCCAAGGCCGCGTATCGCGCGGACCTCGCCACGGGCTGGATGGCGCGGTTGTTCCCCTACGTCGCGACCGATGGGGCCTACACGGAGCGGAACCCGCTCCTGAGCATCTCGCATGCCGAGGTGATGGCTTCGCGTGACACGGCGCCGACGCTCAGGTGGGATGCTCCTCGGATAGGTGTGGCGCTGAAGGACGTTCCCGCGAACCTGTCGAGCGTGGCGCTTCATGTGGAGACAAAGCCTGTTGTCATCCGGGAGACGTGGACCCTGGACGCGGGCGTCCTGAGCGTGGAGGTGGATGGCACGGGCGCGCTCCTGCCCAGGGCGGGTGTCGTCGTGCGGCGTGGCGATGGCCGCTCGCTCATGGAGCTCGTGGAGCGAATCCTCGCGGAGCACACGGGGATCCGCGCCACCCGCGTGGGAGCCTACAATGGAGCCGCGGAGCTCAACGCCCTCTATGATCAGCTTCAGGAGGCCACGCTCTTCTCTGGCGATCGCGCGTGGCGCCTCCGGCCTCGTTCAGAGCATGTGGAGGTCGACATCCCCATCGACGAGAATGGGCGCGGCACGGCGGAGGTCTTTGCGCTCGTGGACCTGCCGGATGGCTCCGTGCTGGCGTGGCGGGACGGGGGGGACAGTGGCCTCCACTGCGTCGTCCGGTTGGACCCAAGTCAGTGGGGGCCTGTTTCGTGCCCCAACTCGAATGGATTCCTGGCCTGGGCGGTGCCGGGTGGCCGGCCTGGAATGCCTTTCCTGCGCACCCAGCAACGGGCCGCGGAGGTCCCCGTCGTCGGCACGTCGCTCGTGACCGTGCTCATGCAGGCACTGGAGCACGGCGGCTCCACCGACCTCCCTACCTTGGGGATGCTCGGCGACCGGCTGTTGCCCTGGGAACTGCCTCGCAAGTAGCCGGAGCGCGCTTACACGTCAGTGGAAATAGTCGGGTCATTTAAGACCCTATACGCCTGGGTAGGTGTTACTTTTGACCCACTGAACGGGCGTATCAGGCCACCCGTCCTCGCGGGTTTGGAGGTCCAGAAATCCAGGAAGTACTCTCAAGAGTTGAAGTAAAGATTGATATTTCCGCTATTGCTGGTTTATTGTCGCATTCGTGTCCAGCGCCCCCGCACCCCTGATCCGCCGTGCGCAGTCCCTCCTTGATGCCCGCCATCTGGTGGAGGCTGGCGCGCTGCGTCTTCCCATCGAGCCCGTCCCCGCGCCCGCGCGGCGTCACCGGAGCGCTCCGAAGGGCCCTCGGGTGATGCTCGTCTCGGAGGAGCCGCTGTTCCGGCTGGCCATGGGCCGCGAGCTGGCGTCAGACTTCGAGCTGGTCCCCACGCTGGGCATCGCGTCGGCGGACCGTCGGATGGACCTGGGCGTGGTGCCGGAGGCGGTCATCGTGGATCTGGACTCGGTGGAGCGAGCGGCCGTGCCCACCTTCCTGGCGCGGCTGGTGGATCGGGACCTGGCGGGGCCGCGCATCCTCGTGTCGTCGCACTTCCGTCCCGAGGTGGCGGCGTCCTACAGCGCCTCCAGCCTCACGCACTTCGCGCTGTCCCGCCCGTGGCGTCAGGGCTCGCTGCGCACGCTGGTGGAGTCCGTCCTGGGCCTCTCCGGGCTGCGCGCCATGGCGGCGGGACGATGAGGCGCCACGCATGAGTCGCGGGGCCACGCTCTCGGAACGGCTGGCGGACGCGGGCCGGGGCCTGCTGACGGGCGTCACGAGCGCCTCGGTGGGCGTGGTGCGCAGCGTGGGCGTGGTGCTGAAGTCCGTGGGCGGAGGCGTGGCGCAGTGCGCGCGCGGCCGGCCTCGCGAGGGACTTCCCCGGCTGGGCCAGGGCCTGACGCGCGTGGCGCAGCTTCCAGCGGATGCCGTGCTGATGGTGGGCGGGCGCGTGCTCAGCTCGGTGCAGGTGCTCGCGGGCCTGGAGCCCCCGGGCCGCCGCCTCACCGAGGACGAAGTCGCGCGGGTCCGCCCGGTGTTCGGCGACAGCCTGGACTACGCGGCGGTGCGGGTGAAGGTGGGCCGGCTGGGCCTGCTGGGGCTCCCCGGGCGGGCCTTCGCGCATGGCAATACGGTCTTCGTGCCGCCCCCGAGCGGCGCCGTGGACTTCGGGCTGCTCGTCCACGAGCTGACGCACGTGTGGCAGCACCAGCACGGCGGCACCGCCTACCTGAGCGCGGCCCTGGCCGCGCAGTGGTCCGGCGATGGGTACGACTGGCGCAAGGGCGTGAGCCGCGAGAAGCGTTGGGCCCAGCTCAACCCCGAGCAGCAGGCCCAGCTCATCGAGGATGCCGCCGTCGCCGGCCTCATCCCCGTCACCACGCCAGTGTCCCCGCGCATGAAGCTCCGGGGCTGGTCCGACGCGGCGCTCGCGCTGCTCGACGAGGCCGTGGCCTGCCTGCACGCGGGACGCGGCGCGCCCTGAAGCCTCACAGCTTGGGCGGGGCCAGCGGGTCGTGCTCGGAGAGCAACCGCGACACGCGGGCCTCGTCGAGGCGCGTGCCGAGCTGCTCCATCTCGTGCTGGTCGCGCACCGTCTTCGACAGGCTGAACGTCGAGCCCACGGTGAAGAGCAGGCCCATGCCCAGGAAGGACTTCACCCAGATGTCCACGGGCAGGTTCCAGATGCCCACCGCCGTCACTCCGACGGAGAGCACGAACGAGAGCCACGTCTGGGCAACCCAGGCGGAGCTGTGGGCAACGACGACCTTCGGCGTGGCGCGGGACATGCGGACTTCCTCCTCGTGGGCGAGCCGTGCTCGCTGACGAGAAGAACCATGCGCCTTCTCACCGTAAAGTGCATGGAACTAGTTGATGGGGGATTGATAACCTGGAGTGAATGATTCAGCTCCAGCGGCTCGAGGGCTTCTACCGGGTGGCGCGCGCGGAAGGCTACGCGCGGGCAGTGCCGACATTCCCGTATCCCATCACCCAGCCGGGCATCCATCAGCAGGTGAAGCGGCTGGAGGCCGACGTGGGCGTCCCCCTCTTCGAGCGCGTGGGGAAGGACCGCGTGGTGCTCACGCCGGAGGGCCGCGCGCTCTACGCGCACGTGGCGCCCTTCCTCGAAGGGCTGGACGCCGTGGTGCAATCGGTACGCAAGGGCGAGGTGGGCGGCACGCTGCGCGTCCACGCCTCCGGCCACGTGCTGCGCCACCTGCTGCCCGCGTGGCTGCGGCGGCTCCAGGCGAAGCGCCCGGACATCGAGGTGGCCCTCTTCGAGTCCAAGACGCCCGCGCTGGACGTGCTGCGCGCGGGCGACACGGACCTGGTGGTGGACCACCTGCCGGAGATTCCGGACGACGTGGACGTCCGCGAGGTGGGGCGCACCCATCCCTTCCTCGTCCTGCCCTCGAACCATCCACAGGCGAAGCGCCAGCAGGTGCGACTGGCGCAGCTTCGCGACGACGCCTTCATCGCCTACAGCACCGACCGGCACCTGCGCGAGCTGCAGCTGGGCGCGCTGGCTCGGGCGGGCGTCACGCCCAAGCGCCTGCACGCCGCGGATTCGTCGGAGACCATCCTCGGCTTCGTGGCGGCGGGGCTGGGGTACTCGCTGCTGGCCTCGCTGCTGCCGGGCGGGCCGCGTGAGGCGGGCGTGGTGGCCCGTCCGTTTCCCGGCGCGGGCACGGGCACCGTCCATGCGGCCTGGCGGAAGACGGCCGCGCGCAGCCCGCTCATCCAGGCCGCGCTGACGCTCGCGCCCAAGCCGTGAGCCGTCACCGGAGCCAGAACGACAACGGGGCCCCGCGTCCGCCAGGAAGGCTGGACCCGGAGCCCCGCGGGGACTCACCCATCTCAGTGCGGGCGCTCAGCCCTGGTACTGGTGCACGGCCATGATGGGGTAGTTCATGCTGGAGATGGTGACGCGCTGCGAGCCGTCGGGGTTGACGTTGTTGGAGCCGATGAACGTCGGCTTGCCGTCCTTCCAGCCCGCGAACATCACCACGTGCTGGCCGCCGTTGGTCTTCATGGAGACCACGTCGCCCGGCTTCGCGTCCTTCAGGTCGATGCGCTTGAAGTTGGGGTCCCTGTCGAGCTTGGCCATCAGGCCCATCACGCTGTTGTCGTGCTGCGAGTCGGAAATCTGGCCCGCCTGCTCGAGCACGGCGGACACGAAGTTGGCGCAGTTGACGTTGTTGGGGACCCAGTCCTCCATGTCCGCGCCCACGCCGTTCTTCTCCAGCTTCAGCGAGCCCGCGTTCTTGCCCAGGTGCTGCTGCGCAATCTCGAAGGGGCTGCCCTTGGGGCCGCGGGTGCCAGGGCCGGAGCTGCTGGGGCCCTGCACGTCCTGCGCACCGCTACCGCCCGTGGCGCCACCCGGGCGGCCCGAGGAGCCGGGCTCGAAGCTGTCCCGCGACCCCGGGATGTTCAGCGTCTTGCCGGCGTAGATGAGGTCCGCGTTCTTGATCTGCGGATTCGCCTTCATCAGCGCGCTGACGCTGGTGTTGTAGCGCTGCGCCAGGTGGGAGAGGGTGTCGCCCGACTTGATGCGGTAGCTGCTGCTCATGGGGGGCTCCGTCAGGGTGTGGGGGCGCGGGGGGGCGCCCGATGTGCGTCTTGAACCTATTCTCGGAGGTTGAGACCCGGAGTTGCGTCCCTCTTGATTTTCGAGCCCGTCACCACGGAAAGCCTCCTGATTTCAGGAGGTTCTCGGGGCGCCCCCGGGAAGGTGCGCGGCGGCGTGGGGCCTCTCGTGGATCCGACGACACTCCTGGCGGCCCCCGCGGACGGTGGCGGTGGCGGTACCGGGAGGCGGCCCTACCTTGAGGCGCATGAGCGCGCCGTCCCGGAGGTTGAACCTGGACTGGGTGTTGCCCTCGCTGGCGGTGGGGGGACGCTTCCCCATCGACACGGCGGAGCACCTCGCCGGGAAGCTCGGCATCCGCTACGTGGTGGACGTGCGGGTGGAGGCCTGTGACGACGCACAGGTCCTGCGGGAGCACGGCATCACCTTACTGCACCTGCCCACCGAGGACCTGCGTGCGCTGCGCGGCGACCGCCTGGATGAGGGCGTGGCGTGGGTGACGGCGCGCCTGGCGCAGGGCCACAAGGTCTACATCCACTGTGAGCATGGCGTGGGGCGCAGCGCATTGCTGGCCCTGTGTGTGCTCGTGGCCCTGGGACATGCCCCCCTGGAGGCGCTGGCCCTGATGAAGCAACGGCGCTGGCAGGTCTCGCCCAGCGCGGAGCAGCTCCGGACCTTCATGGCGTGGGCGGACTCCTGGCGGCAGCGGCACGCGGTGACGTGGCAGGTACCCACGCTGGAGGCGCTGGCCGAGGTGGCGCACAGCCACCTGCGTCACCCGCCCGACCTGCGCGACGGGGACGCGGACGGAGGGGAGTCCTGATGTTGGTGTCCGGAGAACATCCGCGAGACGTGGACCCGACGGCGGAGGCGCGCGCGCTGGCGAGCGCCTGGTGGGAGGTGGAGGCGCTCCCCGCGGGCCTGACGCGCCACGCGGCGCTGGTGTCCCTGCTCATCCGAACGGGGGAGTGGGCGCAGGGTGTCCTCGACGCGGAGCAGGTCGCCCACGGGGGCGAGGACGGGGACACGCCGGTGGCGCGGGCCTGCGAGGCCGCGCTGCTGGCGCTGGGGCACGCGGTGGTGGCGTCGTGGACGGGCGGCTTCCACGTGGACCTGGCGCGGGTGGGAAGCGCGCTGGAGTCCCTGGGAGGGCTGGCGCTGCCTTCGCGGGTGCGGTGCAAGGTGCCTCGGGGCCATGCCTCCCTCGGGCTCTATCCCGAGGGCTACCTGGAGTCGGCGCGGGCGCTGCCAGCCGAGGGTGGGCCCTGGCGGGTCCTGGGCATCCGCGGCATCGGCACCGGGCTGGCGGGCGTGGTGGCGGCGGCGCTGGACGCCCGTGCGCTGTGCTTCGTCCGGCCCCGAGGTCACCCCTACCGGCGCACGCTGTCACTGTCCCCGGAGCGGACGGCGCGGCTGGTGGAAGAGGCGCGCGAGGGCTACCGCTTCGTCGTGGTGGACGAGGGGCCGGGGCGGTCCGGCTCGTCCTTCGGCGCGGTGGCGGACTTCCTGGAGGCGCGGGGTGTGCCGCCCGCGTCCACCTGGTTTCTGTCGGGGCATTCCGGCGCCCTGGGGCCTCGTGCCCAGCCGAGGCAACGCGAGCGCTGGCGCCAGGCCCAGCGGCGCGGCGTGGACTTCGAGTCGCTGATGGTGACACCCACCGAGCCCGCGCACGCGCTGGCGGGCTGGGTGGAGGACCTCACAGGCAAGGCGACGGCGCCCCTGGAGGACGTGGGCGCCGGGGCCTGGCGGCACTTGCTGGGCGGCGTGCCGGAGGAGGCCTGGCCCGCGGTGCATTCGTGGCGCGAGCGCCGGAAGTACCTGCTGCGCGCGGGCGGGCGGCCGTGGCTGCTGAAGTTCGCGGGCCTGGGGGCCTATGGCGCGCGCGCCTATCTCCAGACGCGGGTGCTCGCCGACGCGGGCTTCGGTGTTCCCGTTGCGGGACTGAAGCACGGCTTCCTGGTGCAGCCGTGGCTGGAGGAGGCGCGGCCCCTGAGCTTCGTGGGGCATGCGGTGGACCGCTGGGAGCTGGTGGCGCGCGTGGGGGCGTACCTGGGCTTTCGCTCGCGCCACTTCGGGCGTGTGGAGGACGGCTGTGGCGCCTCGACGCGCGAGCTGTGGGAGATGGCCCGGTACAACACGGAGGCGGCGCTCGGGCGGCAGGTGGCGCAGGCCCTCCACGTGTGGATGCCCCGGCTGGGCGCGCTCGAGCGGATGGTGCGCCGGACGGTGACGGACAACCGGATGCATGCGTGGGAGTGGCTGGTGCTGCCCGGTGGCCGCCTGCTCAAGGCGGATGCGGTGGACCACCACCGGGGCACGGACCTGGTGGGCTGCCAGGACCTGGCGTGGGACCTGGCGGGCGCCGCGGTGGAGCTGTCGCTGGATGACGCGGAGGTGGCGGCGCTCTGCGCGGTGGTGGAGCGCCACAAGGGCCGGCTTCCTCCCTTGGAGCTGCTCCGCTTCCATCGGCAAGCCTACCTGGCCTTCCAGCTGGGGGACCATGTGCTGGCCGCTGAGTCCCACGACGCGGAGGCCCCGGAGGAGGCCACCCGGCTCCGCCGCGCGGCGGCCCGCTACGCGGAGTTGCTGCGCCGCGAGCTGGCTCCGGCCCGTCGGCCCTTCGCGAGCGGAGGCGCGAGCGCACAGCTGTCATGACGCACCGTCTGGTGGTGACCGTCTCCTCGTGACAGGCGCGCGGAGCGCCATGCCGAAGCGCTTGAAGTCGGACCATGGGCCGCGCATGGTGCCGGCGTGAGCTCCATACCCCATCCCGACTTCACGGCCGCGCGTTTCTCCCAGAGTCCTGACGCGCGCTTCCAGCCGGCGCCCGCGGACGGCGTGCTGCCGGAGGGCTTCTTCACCACCACCAACCTGCCCACCTACGTGCGCATTGGCGGCGCGTGGCGCATGCCGCGCGAGCCTCGCATGGACGGTGCGCTGGTGCTGGACGCGCAGGGCGAGCTGTGGATTCGCGAGGGCCGGCGCGTGCGCGCGGGCGAGCGCGTGGTGGTGGGCCACGCCGAGGACGGCAGCGAAGGCGTGTACGTGAACTCCGCCTACCTCTCCGGAGAGGGCGAGGGGGAGTTCAAGTTCATGACGAGCGAGGTGTCCCGCGAGAAGCCCATCGACTACGCGCATATGGCCCGCGTGCTGGTGGACGAGCGCGAGCGCGGCGGCTACCCCATCTGGGTGACGGGCCCGGCGCTGGTCCATTCCCGCGCGCGCACGGACATGACGTGGTTCGTCGCCAATGGCTTCGTGGGCGCGCTGCTCGCCGGCAACGCGGTGGCGGTGCATGACATCGAGGCGTCCATCTTCGGCACCACGCTGGGAATGAGCGGCTCGGGGGAGGCCACCTCGGGAGGCCACGGCCTGCACATGCGCGCCATCAACAAGGTGCGGGCCGCGGGCTCCATCGCGAAGGCGGTGGAGGCGGGCGTGATTACCAACGGCATCATGCACGCCTGCGTGGTGCACAAGGTGCCCTTCGTGCTGACGGGCTCCATCCGCGACGACGGGCCGCTGCCGGACGTGGTGACGGACAACCTGGAGGCGCAGGTGGCCATGCGCCAGCACGCGGTGAAGGCCACCATGGCGGTGATGGTCGCCACGGCGCTGCACGCCATCGCCACCGGCAACATGCTGCCGGCCTTCGTGACGGAGAAGGACGGCTCGCTGCGGGAGCTGCCCACCATCTGCGTGGACTCGTCCGAGTTCGTGGTGAGCAAGCTGAAGGACCGGGGCACGCACCAGGCCTTCGGCGTCGTGACGAACGCGCAGGACTTCATGCACATCCTGCGGCTGTACGTGGAGCGGGAGCTGGCGGCGCGCGGGCTCGCGGTGCCGGGCGACGCGCCGAAGAAGTAGCGGGCCGCCGCGATGGCGGAGGCGGGCCTGGCCACCGCGGGCCAGGCTCGCCTCGTGGCACCTGCGTCAGAACGACTCTTCCGGCACCTCCATCAGGTCCAGGTTGCCGTGCTCAACCATGCGGGCGGCGTGGGCGACGCCGGGCAGCACCTCGTGGCAGAACCACCGGGCGCTGGCGAGCTTGCCCACGTAGAAGGCGCGGTCTCCCGGGTTGCTCTTCATGCGCTCCAGCGCGACCTCGGCGTGGCGCACCAGCAGCCAGCCGATGACGACCTCCGCGACGGCGAACAGCACGCGGTTGCCCTGCAGGCCCACGTGGTAGACGGACTCGCCCAGCTTGCCCATCAGCGTGCCGAGCATCGTCTCCAAATCTCCCAGCGCGCGGCCCAGGGCGGCGCGCTCGGCCTCCAGTTCCTTGCCCCCACCCTTGCGCTCGGCGGTCTCACGAATCTGCGCGAGCAGCCCCTGGAGCGTCGCGCCACCGTCGCGCGCCACCTTGCGCATGAGCAAATCCAGCGCCTGGATGTGCGTGGTGCCCTCGTAGAGCGTGTCGATTTTCTGGTCCCGGATGTACTGCTCCACCGGGTAGTCCTGCAGGTAGCCGGAGCCGCCGTGGACCTGGAGCGATAGCGCCAGCAGCTCGTAGGCCTTCTCCGAGCAGTAGCCCTTCACCAGCGGCAGGAGCATGTCGTTGAGCGTGTCCAGCTCGCCCGCCTCGGTGGCGCGGTGGCCGCCCTTGCGCTCCACGCCGTCCTGGATGAAGGCGGTGTAGAGGCACAGCGCGCGCATGCCCTCCGCGTGAGCCTTCTGCGCCATCAGCATGCGGCGCACGTCGGGGTGGCGGAAGATGGGCACGCGCGGCGCCGTCTTGTCGCGCGCCTGCATCAGGTCCGCGCCCTGGAGCCGGTCCTTGGCGAAGGCCAGCGCGCGGCTGTAGCCCGCGGACAGCGTGGCCATGGACTTCACGCCCACCGCCATGCGCGCCTGCTCGATGATGTAGAACATCTGCCGGATGCCGTCGTGCACCTCGCCCAGCAGCAGGCCACGACAGGGCTTCCCATCACCGAACGTCAGCTCACAGGTGACGGAGCCCTTCAGCCCCATCTTCTTCTCCAGCTTGGTGCACACCACGCCGTTGGCTTCGCCCAGGCTGCCGTCCTCGTTCACCCAGTACTTGGGCACGACGAACAGCGACAGGCCCTTGGTGCCCGGCGCCGCGCCCTCCGGACGCGCCAGCACCATGTGGATGATGTTTTCGGACATGTCCGAGTCGCCGTTGGTGATGAAGCGCTTCACCCCTTCGATTTCCCAGACCTCGTCGGAGACGCGGCGGGCCTTGGTGCGGGCGGCGCCCACGTCGCTGCCGGCGTCGGGCTCGGTGAGCACCATGGAGCCGCCCCAGCGGCGCTCCAGCATGTGCGGCAGGAAGCGCTTCTTCTGCGCATCCGTGCCCAGCCGGTCGATGATGCGCGCCAGCAGGTTGCCCAGCGTATAGAAGGCCAGCGAGGCGTTGGCGCCCACCAGCAGCTCGAACGCGGCCCAGCCCAGCGACGGCGGCGCGCCCAGGCCGCCCAGGTGCGGCGGCTGCTCCAGCAGGTGCATGCCCGCGTCGAAGAAGGCGTTCATCGCCTTCTTCAGGCCCGGGGGCAGCGTCACCTCGCCGTTCTCGAGCTTCGGCGGGTTGTGCTCCGGCTCCTCGAAGCTGAGGGCCAGCTCGTTGACGCTGAGCTGAGCGAAGGTCTGGAGCATCTGGCGCGCGGACGTCTCATCCAGGTCGCCAAAGGGCGCGTGGCCCAGCGAGGCGCGGCCGATATCGAGGAACTCGAAGAGGTTGAACTCGATATCGCGCAGGTTGGGGACGTAGTGGTTCGAAGACGACATCTCGGGCTCCTCGCGGGTGTGGGGCCGCGAGGCTAACCCGAGATTGATTCGCGAGTCAGGGACTCTTGAGCTGGAGGGTGGGGACGGCGCCCTCGCCGAGGACGAGGTGCACCTGGCCCACCTTGGACGCCAGGTCCTTGTAGGCCTCCAGCTCCTTGAGGCGCACCAGCAGCGGGTTCTCCGCCAGCACCCTGGCCGTCTGCGCCATGGAGCGGGTGGCCGCCGTCTCCTCGCGCCGCAGGATGACGTTGGCCTCTGCTTCCTTCTGCGCCTGGATGACGCGGTTCAGCAGCTCCTTCATCTCTCCAGGGAGGACGACGTCCTTGATGCCGAAGCGCAGCAGCTCCAGGCCCACCGCGTCCGCGCGGTCCTTCACCTGGGTGAAGAGGCCCTCGGCCACGGCCTCGCGCGAGGCGAGCAGCTCGTCCAGCGTCCGCTCCGACACGGCCTCACGCGCCGCCAGCTGCATGGCGAGGTAGAGGACGTCATCCGGCGTGCGGGACACGACGGCGAGCCGGCGTGCATCCGCCACGCGGAAGGCGGCGGACAGGTTGAGGCGCAGGGTGACGCGGTCCTTCGTCATGACCTCCTGGCCGGTGACGTGGAGCAGGCGCTCGCGCAGGTCGATGACGGCCAGCTGCACCTTGCGGGCGACGGTCCACGCGGCGTGGCGGCCCGGAGGCAGCACGGCGTCCAGCACACCGTCCACGTAGCGCAGCGCGACGCTGCCCTCGGCGGCGGTGGCTTCCACGTAATCGCTGGCGGGGACCAGGGCGCGCACGTCGTCACGCAGCGGCGCCGTGGCGATGCCCGAGGTGTCCACGCGCTCCACGCGCACGGTGGGCGTGGGGGGCGTGTGGTCGCGACTGGGGATGCGCTCCACCTGCCACACCTGGTGCAGGCCCCGGCCGAGCCAGCGCACGGGACGGCCCTTGTGGAAGAGGATGGCACGCTCGTCCGCGCCGAGCTCCACGACCTGAAGGTCCGCCTCCGGCACGAGGGCCAGGAGCGCCGGGTCGAGCTGGGCGAGCGGCTGCTCGGTGCTCACGCGCACCAGCCGCACCGTGCGGAAGGGGTGGAGGAGCCAGTACCGGCCGGGAGCGAGGTATCGCTCCGGCTTCTCGTTCACCAGCACGAAGACCCGCTCGTTCTGCCCGACCGTCACACTCATGATGCTCATCGCGCACCTCCTTTCCCCCTCCGGGGAGCTTGAAGAACCGGGACGTTTCCGTGCGCGGTGTCGCGCGTGTCCCGGGCACTGCTGAAAAGTGAGGGCCCCGCCGTCCACCGACGGGTGAGCGCGTACGGCATGTCCTGGCCGCTTCCTGGCTGCTCGCGCCAACGCGCCGGGCACGGTCGCGGACGGCGGCAGGGGCTTTCGCTGACAGCTCGAAAGGGGCCTTGTCGCCCTGGCGGAAGGCCGGGCATCGAGGTGGGAGGAGTGGGAAGCGGTGGACCCGCGCTCACGTCAGTTCGCGGCGAAGCCCTCTGGGTTGAACGAAGGAATCGAACCTTCTCCGCAGGATTTGGACCTGTGCTCTACCAGTGAGCGAGTTCAAAGCAGGCGCGGCTGGCGCCTGCTTCCATTTGGGCCCGACGGGGGCCCGACCGGGCGGGCCGATGTGAGGGAGCCACCGCGAGCGATGGACATGGGAACGCCCACGCCGGTGCCCGGACGCAGCGCGCCCCTGCCCGGAGTCGGGCGCCCAGGGACAGCCCCGTGGCACCTCTGGATTCCGCCGGGGCACTGGGACGATGCGCCACGGAGGACCTGACAGCGCGCTGTCCTGGCGATGAACGCCAGGGGCCATGGGTTGGAGGCCGCCCACTTCGTTTGAAGGGGCGGACGCAGGCCCCCTGCCTACTTCACCGCGTCTGCCTCCTGGGGCACGAATGGGATGGGCGCCTTCGCCTTCTGGGGCACGGGCGTCGCCAGGACTGACTCGGTCGGCGCTTCGGAGGGAGGCGTGTTGTCGGGCTGCATCGGCTTGCACTCAGCGGCGTGCTTGTCTGCCGGCTGCTCCTTCGAAGAGGTGCCTGCCGTGCGCGTCTTCGCCACCGGGCCCGAGGACACCTCGCACATGGGGGCGGTGCCGAGGATGGGCTTGGCGACCCGGGGGGAAGTGGCCGGCGGTGTCTGCCGTGACGAGCTCCTCCGTGCCGAGGATGACACGTCACCCCGGAGCGTCGCGTCGCTCCGCTGCGTGGAGTCGGTCTGCGTGTTCGCCAATCCCTCGCTGCTGGACGTGGAGGTGGCCGTCGCCACCGCCGAGGGCGCGGGCTTCTTCGCCGCTTCGCCCAGCGCCTCCGCGAGCAGGTTGTTGCTCTCGTGCATCTGGTCGCGCGCCCGCGCCATGCTGGCATCGTGGCGGTTGAGTTGCTCCGACAGGGCAGCCTGGTACTGGCTGCGCTCCTTCTCGATGCTCGCCTTGAGCGTGTCTCGCTCCTGTGCCACCTCGCTCAGCCGCTGCTCCAGCGCGCCCTTCTCCGTGTTCAGGACGGCCTCCGCCCGGGCCATGCAGGCCGCGAGCACCTTCTCCTCGGACTCCCGCTCCGGGAGCGGTTCGCTCCGGGTCCACGCCACCATCGCGCTGCTCTGCCAGCGGTAGTCCGTGTGCATCACGCACTCCTGCACCAGCCGCGTGAGTCGGTCCTCGGACCACACAGGCTCGGGCCGTGCGCAGGGGCCCACTTCCTCCTTGAGCGTGGAGGGAAAGGACCGGGTCTGCTTCACCCAGCAACCGTCCCGCTGCTCCATCCGCACCGCGGTACACGCGCTCGCCATCACCGCGAGCGACACTGCCGTCACAAGCCTCATGTCTCCCTCCGTCCCCAACACCCAGCGGCCCGTGCTTCTGGGCGGACGGTAGGAATGGCCAGGACACGCGCCCATGGCCGTGAACCCTGGAGCCGTGTGGGAATGTCTTGGGACGGACCTCACCGGCAGACGAGCAAGCGAGGAACGCTTCGCCTCGCGTGCGCTGGCCAACGCTCCTGGCCGAACGGACGACGCGCTGTCGCGGCGCGCAAGCCTGCCCGGCTGCTCGCGTGTCGAGCCCCAGAACCGCGAGGCCCTCAGCGGAGCAGCGCTTCCGTGTGGCTCAGCAGCTCCGGTCCTCCGGGCTGTCCGTGCCCGGGGATGACCACGCGCGCCTCGGGAAACCGCTGCCGCACGCGCTGCAGGCTCGCGGGCCAGGCCCCGACGTCCGCGTCCTCCAGGTTTCCCAGATCCTTCGAGGTGGCGTCCTTCACGAAGCAGCCGCCGAACAGCACGCCGCTTTCCCGGTGCCACACGACCACGTTGTCCTTCGCGTGGCCCGCGCCCGGAAAGAACAGCTCGAGCGGCCCCATCGACTGGGACTCCGTGAAGGTCTCCGAAGGCCCTGGCAGGTCCAGGGCGGCGGCAATCCTCGCCGTCTCTTCCAGTCCATGGACGGGAATGCCATGGGGCACGAGCGCCGGCACGCCGCCGAGCCGGTCCGTGTGGTAGTGCGTCACCACCGCCGCGCGCACCGGGCGGCGCAGCGTGTCTCGCGCCCAGCTCAGCAGCAGCGCCCCCTGACGCGCATCCCACCCCGTGTCGACGAGCAGCGAGGTCTCGCCGTCCTCGACGATGAGCCCGTTGGTGTAGACGCGGCCGAACCTCTCCGTGTCGACCACCGTGACGTGCCGCCACACGCCGGGCGCGAGCTGATGCACGCTCACGTCATCCGCCAGCACATATTCGTTCCTGTGCCCGGTCCGCGTCTCCACGGAGGCACTCCGCTCCGCTTCGACCGCGGGCGTCTTTCGGGTGCATGCGGCGCTCAGGGTGAAGAGCGCGCAGGCGACAAGCAAGGGGGAGGGACGGAGTGTCATCGTTGGGGGACCTCAACTGCGGTTGTTCGTGAATGCCAGGAGCCGCGTGCTAATTCGTGTCAGCGAACGGGTAGCACCAGGTGGCGGCGTCCCCGTGCAAGCCGTGTGCACAGGTTGGAGCAGCGCGGGTGTGGCCTCCCGGCAGCGGAAATGTGGCACTGGAGCCACGAAGGGGCGCGCCGTCAGCGCCGCTCGATATCCCACCAGCCGAACCACATGGTCCGCTGCTCCGTGAGCTGGACCCAACCCGGCGCATGGGTGTACGCGCGAGGGAGCAGTCCCGCCGCCGTGACGGCGTGCGCCGTCTCCTCGAAGGAATACAGGTGGAGGGACACCGCGGGGCCAGCCGTCTGCACCTGCTGGACGGGCGCCTCGTGTCCTTCGAGCCCGGGCCGCCGCTCCAGGACGGTGAAGAGCATGCGCCCGCCGGGCTCCATCGCGTCCGCCAGGTGCTTCAGCACGCGCGGCAAGTCGTCGCAGAAGTCCAGGCAGCCGATGGCGAGCGCCACCGAGAAGCGGCCCCACTCAGAAGGAATGGGTTGATGGTAGCTGTGCACGTGCCAGGCGCCCTCGGGACGTGCGGTCCGGGCCCGTGCGAGCATCTCCTCGGAGAGGTCGGTGCCGACCACCGTGACGGAGGCCTCCAGGCCGCGCGTGTGCAGTCCGGGCCCACAGCCCACGTCGAGCACGCGGGCGCCGGGTGTCACCACCGCCGCGAGGAATCGCTCGACTCGCTCCTCGTACCGGTGCAGGACCGGGAAGAGCGCCTCGTAGGCTGAGGCAATCTCCCCATATACCTGCTTCACGCCCTCTTCCTGCGCATCCCGGGACACGGTTCCTCCGGCTCGTGCGAACGCCCAGGCGACGCGGCCGGGCGCTCCGGCATCGTGTATGCCACGCCCGCCGCGAGAGGACGCGGCGGGGCACCCTAACACGCAGCGTGGCTGCCTCAGTCCGCGACCTGTCGGAACACCGCGAGCGAGCGGCCGATGAGCTCGAACGTCTCCTTCTCCAGCGGCTCGGGGCCCCTGCTGTCGTCGGCGGTGCAGAACTCCAGCTCCCACCGCTGGCCCTGCGCCGCGGGCGGCACCTTGTACGTCACCGGCTCATGGTGCGCGTTGAGCAGGATGAGCAGCGCGTCGCCGATGATGCGCTGCCCGCGCTCATCCGGGGTGGGGATGGCATCTCCGCCCAGGAGGAATGCCAGCGAGCGCACGAAGGGCTTCTGCCAGTCCTCCGCGTTCATCTCCGTGCCGTCCGGCCGGAACCACGTCAGGTCCTTGTGCTCGGAGTCCCACAGGTGCTGGCCCTTGAAGAAGCGGCGGCGCTGCAGCACGGGCTGCCGGTGGCGGAAGTGGATGAGCTTGCGCGTGAACTCCAGCAGCTTCCGCCGCCGCTCATCCAGGTTCCAGTCCACCCATGACAGCTCGTTGTCCTGGCAATAGGCGTTGTTGTTGCCGCCCTGCGTGCGGCCCATCTCGTCGCCAGCGACAATCATGGGGATGCCGGTGGAGAGAAAGAGCGAGGCCAGCAGGTTGCGCTTCTGCCGCTCGCGCAGGGCGATGATGTCCGGGTTGTCCGTCTCGCCCTCCACGCCGCAGTTCCACGACTGGTTGTCGTCCGCGCCGTCGCGGTTGTGCTCGCCGTTGGCCTCGTTGTGCTTGTGGCTGTACGTCACCAGGTCGTGCAGGGTGAAGCCGTCGTGCGCGGTGACGAAGTTGATGCTCGCCTGCGGACGGCGACGCGCCTCCGCGTACAGGTCCGCGTTGCCCGTGAGGCGGTAGCCCATCTCACTGGCGAGGTTCTCGTCGCCCTTCCAGAAGCGGCGCAGCGCGTCCCGGTACTTCCCGTTCCACTCGCGCCAGGGCGCGGGGAAGCCGCCCACCTGGTAGCCGCCGAGGCCCACGTCCCACGGCTCGGCGATCAGCTTCACGCGACTGAGCACCGGGTCCTGGTGGAGAATCTGGAACAGCGCCGCGTTGCGGTCGAACGCGCCTTCGCCCGTGCGCCCCAGCACCGTGGCGAGGTCGAAGCGGAACCCGTCCACGTGCATCTCGTTCACCCAGTAGCGCAGGCTGTCGACAATCAGCCGGGCCGCCTGGGGGTGAGATGCGTTGATGCTGTTGCCGCACCCGGTGAAGTCCAGGTAGTGCCGCCCGTCCGGCATCAGCCAGTAGTAGCTCGCGTTGTCGATGCCCTTGAGCGACAGCGTGGGCCCCAGGTGGTTGCCCTCGCAGGTGTGGTTGTAGACGACGTCGAGGATGACCTCGATGCCCGCGGCGTGCAGGTCCCTCACCATCGCCTTGAACTCGGCGACGGCGGCGCCGGGCGTCTTGCGGCTGGCGTAGTACTGCTCCGGCGCGAAGTAGCCCAGCGTGTTGTAGCCCCAGTAGTTCGACAGCTTCTTGTCGTCGAGGAACGAGTCGTCCGCGAAGGCATGCACCGGGAGCAGCTCCACCGACGTCACGCCCAGCTTCTGCAGGTGCTCGATGATGGGCGGGCAGGCCAGGCCCGCGTAGGTGCCGCGCAGGTGCTCGGGCACGCCGGGGTGGCGCATGGTGAGGCCACGCACGTGGGCCTCGTACAGCACCGTCTTGCGCCAGGGCACATCCGGACGCCGGTCATTGCCCCAGTCGAAGAAGTCGCTCACCACCACGGACTTGGGGACGCCCGCCGCGCTGTCGCGCTCGTCGCGCGCCAGGTCCTGCTGCGCGTGGCCCAGTGGATAACCGAACACCGGCTGGCGCCAGTCCACGTCGCCGTAGAGCGCCTTGGCGTAGGGGTCCACCAGCAGCTTGTGTGGGTTGCAGCGGTGGCCCTTGGAGGGCTCGTACGGGCCGTGGACGCGCAGGCCGTACAGCGTGCCTGGCTCCAGGCCCGGCACGTAGCCGTGGTGCACGAAGTCCGTGGACTCCGGCAGGTCGAACCGTTCGATTTCGCGCGTCGGGTCCGCGGGGTCGAAGAGGCAGACCTCCACGCGCGTCGCGACCTGGGAGTAGACGGCGAAGTTGACCCCTGAACCATCGAAGGTGGCGCCACGAGGCCAGGGCTTGCCCGGCCAGACTTCCCTACTCATTGCAGGCTCTCGATTCTGGAGGAAAAGCCCGCTGAATGTGGGGATGGCCCTTGCGGGCTGGCAAGCGTCACGCGGCGGCAGCGTGGTCCAGTGAGCGCCAGGTCCCCAGCGCCCAGTCCTGCTCGTCCGGGTCGTCGAAGCTCACCACGCACAGGGCCCGGCGCCTGCCCGACGTGCACAGGGCCGTCAGCCGGCACTCGCCCGGCTCCACGCGGAGCGAGGCCCGCCCGCTGACGCGCTTTCCGTGGTGCTCCAGGTCCATGGCCCGGCGCTCGACGAAGGTGGGCGCGAGGCGGTCCGAGCCGCCGTTCCCCAGCGGCACGAAGCGCACGCTGCGCCGGTGGTCCCGGGCCACCCAGGTGCCGTCCTGGAGGTACGCCTCCGCGAGCGAGCCGGGGATGCGAATCTCCCAGCCCTCCGGCAGCGCCACCTGCACCTCGCCGCGCCGGTAGCCGATGGGGGGGCCCCCCGGGGCCGTGGACGCGCGCCGGTGGACCTCCTCGGCGAGGGTGCCGCCCACGCCCAGGAACCCGAGCACCTCCTGCCACTCCCGCCAGGGGTAGGGCAGGCCCGGGTCCTCGCGCCAGGCCTGCTCCAGCAGGCGGGCCACGTCGCGCAGCTGCCGGCGCTCGTCCTCCAGGAGCGGCGGACGCCAGACGACGTCCGTCCACAGGCGGCACCGCGCGCGGTCGAGGCGGGTGCGCGCGTGGATGCCCGGGGTCCACCAGGGGAACACGTCGATGCCGCGGCGAGGGTCCTCGTACACGTCCACCAGCCAGCGCGCGTCGCGGGGACCCAGCGGCGTCAGCAATGCGCCGGGATATTCGAAGGTGCGGCCCAGGCGCATGGCCAGCGCGAAGCCGGACTCGCCCAGGCGGCGCATGCGCAGCACCTGGCCCACGCAATCCTGGAGCGACGCCAGCATGTGGACGTCCACCGGGCCCGCGTCGCCCGTGTGGAAGTAGCCGGTGGGGTCACCCGGCTTCCCGGACGCATGGCCATTCGCCCAGACGATGCCGAGCGCGTCGCCCAGGGCCTTGAGCGCGTCACAGAGGAAGAGATGGTAGCCGGGGCCCACGGCGGAGGTCTCCGCGGAGACGGACACGTGGACGCCCGAGGTGGCCACGAACGCGACCTCGCTCGCCGCTGGGTGGAGCCGCAGCCGGAGCGTGGGCGCCCCCAGGGGGCCAGCGCCCAGGTCGGCGCTTTCGAGCAGCTCGCCGTGGTGCTCCTCGAACCAGCGCGAGATTCGACGCAGCCAGGGAAGCGGGCCCTCGGACGCGGAGAAAAGGTGATGGCCCCCCCACCGCCTGCCGGCCAGTGACAACTTCACGCTCATCGCATCCCACCTGGGTTCAGAACCTGAATTCAGGTTCGGTTGACTATTTCAGCGTGGCTCTCCTGGAAGGTGCCACCGACGCCCAGTGGCTGCCCGCCCGTCCTCAAGGTGGTCACGCACGGCAGGCGTGGGTGCGTCCATACGGGGCGCTGACGGTTCTACGTGGCGTGGGGGCGGACGCATTGACGGTGTGTCGGGAAGCACTCGCTCAGCCAGGCGCCCATCCGCCGGGTGACCATTCCCCAGACGGCGCCCAGGTTGGACAGGAAAGGAGGCCGCCATGAGCAAGAAGGACGTGTTGCACATTCCACCCGAGGCCGTACCCACCGCGCCCGACCGGAACGCGGGCAACGAGGACGACACGCGCACGCCGCACAGCAGTCCGCCCCCGTTGCAACCGGATGGCGGTCCCGCCGGAACGCCCGGTACCGGGGGCAGCCAGCGCATCATCGAGCCGGTGAAGTCGCCGCAGCCGTATCCCGGCTTCAGCGTGAGCTGAGGCGGGTGCTCCAAAAAGGGGATGCCCGCGTCACCTCGACGCGGGCATCGTTCCTGCCGCCAGGGCTCATGCCCCGTGCGCGGCTAGCGCGTGGTGTCGGACTCCGGCAGCGGCGTGGGCGGCGTCATCCGGCTGTCCGGGTCCGTCATGCCGCTGCCGCCCGTGCCCGGCTCCAGCGTGGTGTCGTCCTCTTCGACATCCAGCTCTTCGGTTTCCTGGGTGTCGAGCGGCTCCGTGTCGCCGGCGCCCCCCGTGCCCGGCTCGGCGCCCATGTCCGGGTCGAGGCTCGGATCCACCTCCGTGCCCGTGCCGCCCGTACCCGGGTTCAGCGTCGGGTCCGCGTTGGGGTCCACGCTGTTGGGGTCCGTGGTGTCGTTCGTCTCGGGCGTCATGGTGGGGTCATCCATGCCCGTGCCGCCCGTCCCCGGTGGCGTCGTGGTGTCGGTACTGCTGTCGGTGCTCGTGCCCGTGTTCGGGTTGCTCATCGTGCCCATGTCACCGCTGTCGGTGGTGGACGTGTCACGTGTCGCGCCCGAGTCCGACTTGCATGCGGTACCGAACGCGAGGGCGCCGGCGGCGAGAGAGGCGAGGACGGCCTTCGTCTTGAGGAACCTGGTCATGTTCGTTCTCCGGTAGGTTTGTGTCTGCCTGCTGCTGGCCGGGAACGTGAGCAGCCGATGTGCGGACTGCAGAGGCCCCTCCCACGGCCGCCTGCTCTCCAGGCGGCGGCGGGAATGAAACCCGCGCACGGCTTGCTCCGACGAAGATGTTCTTCAGTCGTCGCTGTTGGGGCCCACCAGGCGCGGGCGGTCGTTTCCCCGGTTGCCCTGCGAGCGCCGCCGGAGCGAGTCGCGCCAGCCCGCTGTCAGCAGCGGGCACTCCGCGAGCGCGGCGGCGGCCTCCGGCGCCTGTCCATGCATGGCCTGATTGGCGAACGCGATGGTGAAGGCAGGGAAGGGGCGCTCCAGCAGTGTCACCGTGTCGCCTTCCTGGACGTGGCCTTCCTCCAGCACGCGGTAGTACCAGCCGGTGCGGCCCGTCTGCTGGAGCAGCAGCGCCAGGTCGCGGCGCCCCCAGCGGCGCGCGGGTTTCCAGCAGGGCTGACGGGGTTGGGATACCTGCACGCGCGCGTGGCCCACGCGCAGCACGTCGCCGATGCAGACGTCCGCCTCCGTGCCTTGGGTGAGCACCCAGTTCTCGCCGAAGGCGCCTGGGCCGATGTCGTCACGCGCGAGGTGCTCGCGCCAGAAGTCGTAGTGCGACAGGGCGTAGGCGAGGACAGCCTTCTCGGGGCCGCCGTGGACCTTGCGGTCCGCTTGTCCGTCGCCGGTGAGGCCCGTGGGGGACAGCCATACAGGGCCTGTTACCGGCTCCTTGAAGATGGCGCTGGTCCAGGGCCGATCCATCGGCGCGCTGGCGCCAGAAACGCCCAGCTCCCGGGGCATGCCCACCCGCAGCGACAGGATTCGCGTCTCGGTGGTGTCCATGGCCGCGGGACAAAGCAGGCGCGCGGGGCCGTGTCCAGCGCGGCACGCCCCACCGGAGGCACCGCGAAGGTAGCGGTGCCAGGGTGAGGCGCTTCATGTGGCCGCAAGGCGCGGGCCTGATGGCTCGTGTCCAGCGCGGTGCGCCCCACCAGAGGTACCGCGAGGGCCGCAGTGCCAGGGTGAGGCGCTTCATGAGATTTCAGCGCGTGGGCTCAGTAACCCGTGCCCGCGTCGTTCAAGGCACCCGAGGGCGCCGGGACGGTGTTGGACGTTCCGGTTCCAGGCGTAGTGCCGACGCCGGGCGTGGTCCCGACACCCGGCGTGGTGCCGACACCCGGCGTGGTGCCGACGCCGGGCGTGGTGCCAACGCCAGGCGTGGTCCCGGTTCCAGGCGTGGTGCCCATGCCGGAGCCACCGGTGCCCGCGTCCGCCCCATAAGGCGCCGTGCCCGGGATGTTGGAGGTGGAGCCCTCCGCGCCCGTGCTGTACGGCGACGTGGTCGTGGAGCCCGAGCCGCCGGTGCCAGGCGTGGTAGGCGTCGTGCCTGGAGCCGTGGTGCCGGGCGTGGTGGTCGTCGTGCCCGGAGCCGTGGTGTTCGGCGTGGTGGGGGTGGTGGGCGTGGTCGTCGTCGGTGACGTGTTCCCAGGCGCCGCGCCCGGCGTCACCGTCTGCCCGGTGTTGGGGTCCACCTGCGCCACTTGCACGGGTGCCTCGGTCGCGCTGCAGGCCGTGCCCAACGCCAGGGTTCCCGCCAGCGCACCGGCCCACATCCATCCCCGCTTCAGCTGCTTCGCCATATTGCTCCCTCCTTCGTGGGTGTGTGTTTCAGCTTGCGTGCGTGGGCTCACCGCGCTCGGTGTGTCGCGGTGGCGCCGCGTCCTGCGTGTCTTTTCGGGCGGGATGGCGTCGCAGCCTGCGCTCGGACAGCACCAGCAGCAGGGCCGGGAAGGCCACCAGCATGACGAGGAGGTTGGTGGCGAAGCCCAGATTGGCAAGGGCGCCAATGGAGTTGAGGCCCGGGTGGTCGGCGAGGAAGAGAGCGCCAAAGCCCATCGCGCTCGTCAGCAGGCCGCCACAAATCGCCTTCCCCGTCTCCGAGTACACCGACACGAAGTCGTTGCCAGGGGACGACAGGCGCGTCAGCAGATGCACGCCGGCGTCCACCGTCGTTCCGATGAGAATCGGGATGACGAGGATGTTGAGGTAGTTGAACTCCATTCCGAGCAGCGGCATCAGCCCCAGCAGCGCCGCCAGCGACACCACCGTGGGCGCCATGCACAGCAAGGCGAGGCGCAGGCCACCCAGCGTCAACCACATGGCCAGCAGTACCGCCAGCGTGGTGCCGCCGAGGATGCGCGGCGCCTCGTGCGTCACCATGTCGAGGATGTCCGCCATCACCATGGACTCGCCCGCCGCGGAGACGCGCGTGCCATCCGGTGTCCCCACGCCGCGTATCTCCCGCGCCAGCGTGCGGACCGCCATCCCGTCCGACTGGTCCACCGCCGGGTACACCATGACGAAGCCACCCGGTGCCCCCTCCCTGCCCACGAACTGCTGCCGCACGCTCGGCGGCAGGTCCGCACGGGTGAAGGGCGGCGCGGCGGCCTGCCTGCGCAGCGTCTCCACCTGCTCCCGCTGCCGGGCATCCAGCCGGTCCTCCGGGACGCGCTCCAGCAGCTGTGAGATGTCCTGGAGGACGCGCTGCTTCCGGGCCTGCTCCGGCGGCACGAGCGAGGACAGCGAGGCCACGAAGTCGATGGTGGAGTCCTGGCCGCGCGCTCGCTGCCGCGCGTGCAGCCGCTCCACCATCGCCTGTTCCTCCTCCGGCGAGCGGGTGAGCACCACCACCGGTGTCTGGGAATAGCCGATGAGGCGGTTGACCTCGCGGTCCAGCACGAAGGACGGCAGGTCCTGGTCCTCCAGCGAGCCGAAGTCGAAGTCGAAGCGCACGCGCCCCGTCTGGCTCAGCAGCCCCAGCAGCACCACGGCGGACAGGACGGTGATGACGTGGCGGCGCCGCAGGAGCAGGTGGCCCATGGGGGAGCTCGCCGTGGTGACGGACGCGCGCCGCGGCTTCCAGCCCAGGCGCGAGGCCAGCCCCAGCATCGCGGGCAGCACCATGACATAGGCGGCGATGAGCACCACCATGCCCGCGCCCGCGATGACGCCGAACTCTCGGAACGCGCGGAAGCGCGAGGTGCCCAGCACGAAGAAGGTGAGCGCCGCCACCAGGGCCGAGATGAGCGCCGCGCCGCCAGTGTGGGTGAAGGACGCGCGCGTCGCTTCCTCGGACGTGCGGCCCTCGCCGCGCAGGTGCAGGTAGCGCCCCAGCAGGTGGATGCCATGCTCCAGGCCCAGGCCTCCCAGGATGGCGCCGAGGAAGCCCGTCAGCAGGTTCACCTCGCCGAAGACGAGCGCCACCAGGCCGTAGGTCCAGGCCAGGCCCACGCCCACGGGCACCAGCACCAGGCCCACGGCCAGCGCGCTGCGGAAGTGGAAGAGGAGGTAGAGGAGCATCAACGCGGTGGCCACCGTCGACGCCACGCCGATGTCCCGCACAATCTGCCGCTGCTGGTCCAGCTTCTTCTGGAAGGTGCCGGTGATGTCCACCTTGAAGTCGGGCCCGTACTTCGACAGGTCCTGCGCCGCGAGCAGCCCGCGCACCGCGTCCGTCACCTTGCGCGAGAAGCCCAGGTCCGCGGACGTGGTGTCCGGCTTGGCCAGCAGCACCACGCGGCGCTGGTGCGCATCCAGGTAGTAGTCACCCTGGCTGGAGGACAGCCGCTGTCCGGCGCCGCCCGCGTACTTCGCCTCCAGGTCGGAGAAGTCCAGCGACGGCGGGGCCTCCTCCACCAGCGGCACGTAGAGCGGGTTGGCCTGCTGCTGCTCCCACTTGAGCCGTGCCTCCAGCCGGCGGTGCACCTCCTTCAGGTCCTCTTCGGAGAGGAAGTACAGGGCCCGGTCGCGGAAGAAGGCGCCGGGGCGCTTCACCTCGACGAAGCGGATGCCCGGCAGCGCTTCCAATCGGGGCGCCAGGTCATCCGCGAAGCGCTTCAGCGACTCGGCGTCTCCGCCTTCTCCCACCACCGCCACCCAGCCGAGCGCACCGAAGCGCTGCTCCAGCTCGTGCAGGTCCTGGACGCTCTCGAAGGTGTCGGGCAGCAGGTCCACCAGGTTGGCGTTGAGGTGGAGCCCCCGCGCGAGCAGGCCGCCCGCCACGGCCAGCACCAGCGCCAGCAGCAACGCCACCACCGGCCGCTGGTGGTTGTGCGCGGCCATCGCGCCCAGTGCTCGCTCCACGCGCCCCATCCACCGCGGCTCGCCTGGAGGTGACGTGTCGTTCCGATGCGGTTCCATCATGGACCTGGCACCCCGCCCGCCGACCCTGTACCGCCGGTCGCGTGGAGGGCGGCGCGGCTTCCCCTCCCTCGTGTGCTCGCATGCGCGAGCCCGTGTCGCGGGGAACGTGCCCACTGCGCAGGTGCGATGCAGGCGTTCACGTCCGCCTGTCTGCCCACCAGGGAGGGATAGCCGACACCATCTCGGGCCGGACCCAACCCATCCCATTCCCAAGGGATGGCTCGCGTCCGCTGGCGTGAGCGGACGGGCATTCGCTCGGGATGGTTCGTGACCTTACTTTCCGCCTCCCGGCATAAACGCGTTGACTCTCCCGTTAGCGCGTGCCCAAGGTGTCCGGCGATTCGGCCAGTCAACAAATGCAGGTGTCGCTACATGAGTGAGAAGCGTTGGTCGGAGCGGTTCGAGGGCGCGATGGGCCGCCTGGCCTTGCGGAACCACCGGAAGCCCTACCAGGCGCTGCTCCTGGCCCTGGTGCTGACGGTGGCCGGCGCCTACTTCGCCCGGACGCTGACGCTCAACGCGGACTTCGTGGGGCTGCTGCCGAAGGGCTTCCCCAGCGTCCAGGACATCGAGAAGCTCCGCAAGCGCTTCGGTGGCCAGGGCAACGTGGTGGTGGTGGGCATGGGCGCGGATCCGGAAGTGCTCAAGCGCTTCGCGGATGACCTGGCGCCCCAGCTCGAGCAGCTGCCGGAGATCCGCTACGTCAACTACCAGCGGCCCCGCGCCTTCTTCGACGAGCACTCGCTCTACTACGTGGACGTCGAGGACCTGCAGACCATCCAGGAGCGCATCGACGCGCGCATCCTCTGGGAGAAGCAGCAGGCCAATCCGCTCTTCGTGTCGCTGGTGGAGGAGGCGCCGCCGTCGGTGGACTTCTCCGACATCGAGCAGAAGTACACGGGCCGCGCCAACCAGCGCCTCTCCGGGCAGGGCGACCTCTATTACATCAACCCCACCGAGCGCATGGTGGTGCTGATGGCGAAGCCCCGGGGCAGCGCCGCGGACCTGGACTACTCGAAGAAGGTCGTGGGCCAGGTGGAGGACTTCCTGGCGAAGCAGGACCTGTCGAAGTACGGGCCCGGCTTCAAGACGGCGGTGACGGGCACCTTCAAGAAGAAGATCGACCAGCAGCGCGTCATCGTCGGGGACCTGGCGAGCGCGTCCACGCTGGCCATGGTGCTGCTGCTGGCGTACCTGGCCTTCCACTTCCGCAGCGCGCTGTCGGTGGGCCTCACCATGGTGCCGGTGATGGCGGGCCTGGGCTGGACCTATGGCTTCGTGGGGCTGGCCTACGGGCAGGTGAACCTGCTGACGGGCTTCCTGGCGGCGGTGCTGGGCGGCCTGGGCGTGGAGCACGGCATCCACCTGCTGGGGCGCTACAGCACGCTGCGCACGGAGGGGCTGGGCTCCGAGGAGGCGGTGGAGGAGTCCTTCCGGCACACCGGCTTCTCCGCGCTCATCGCGGCCCTGGTGGCGGCGCTCACCTTCCTCAGCCTGGCCATGTCCGAGTTCAGGGCGTTCCGCGAGTTCGGCATCATCGCCGCGGTGGGCATGCTGGTGAGCATCTTCTCCTATGTGATGCTGCTGCCCGCGATGCTGGGGCTGGCCACGCGCTTCGGCTGGTCGCCGCGGGTGATTCAGGAGGGCTCGGCCGGGCCGATGAGCCTGCTGGCCCGCTGGCTGCCGCGCTCGTACCGGGGCGTGGGCATCGTGGTGGGGGTGGGCGTGCTGGCGCTGGTGTCGCAGGCGTACCGCATCTCCTTCAACTACGACTCGCGCACGCTGGAGGACTACAAGCAGGCGTCGGCGGTGCTGGACCAGAAGGTCAATGACATCCTGGGCTACTCGCAGACGCCGGTGGTGGTGCTCACCGACTCCCCGGAGATGGAGCGCGAGGTGGTGCGCCAGCTCGAGGCGCGCAAGGCGGCGCGGGGCAAGGACTCCACCATCGACTTCGTGGGCGCGCTGGCGGACCTGGTGCCCAAGCGGCAGGACGAGAAGCAGGCCATCCTGCAGGCCATCTCCGCGAAGCTGGAGAAGCTGGACCCGGAGCGGCTGCCCGAGGACACGCGCAACTCGCTGGCGCGCGCGCTGAACATGGCGAAGGCGAAGCCCTTCACGCAGGACGCGCTGCCCACCAGCGTGCGGCACCAGTTCGAGAGCCTGGATGGCAGCACGGGCGGCGTGGTGCTGGTGTACGCAGGCGGCATCAGCCTGTCGGACGGCGAGGGCACGCGGAAGTTCGCGAAGGAGGTGCGCGGCCTGCAGATGCCGGACGGCAGCCAGGTGTCGGCGGCGGGTGAGGCGCTCATCCTGGCGGACATCCTGGACATGGTGGCGCGCGAGGGGCCGCGCATCCTCGCGGCGGCGGTGCTGAGCGTGCTGGTGGCCATGTGGCTGACGCTGGGCAAGCTGCGCACCGCGCTCATCTGCATGCTGCCCACGCTGCTGTCCGTCGTCGGGCTGGTGGGGCTGATGTCGCTGCTGGGCCTCCAGTTCAACTACCTCAACATCATGGTGCTGCCGGTGCTGGTGGGCACCACGGTGGACGCGGGCGTGCACCTGGTGCAGCGCCTGGGCGAGCGCGGCGCGGACTTCGTCTCCGTCTACGCGGAGACGGGCCGGGCGATTACGGGCGGCCTGCTGACGAGCGCCATCGGCTTCGTCGCGCTCATCCTCGCGAAGCACCCGGGCCTCAACTCCATCGGGGACCTGGCCAACCTGGGCTTCGGCATCAACCTGGTCATCGTGCTGCTGGGCTTCCCGTCGCTGCTGCTGATGGTGGAGCGCTGGCGGCGCAAGCACAGCTCCGCGCCGGAAGAGCAGACCGAGCAGCCCGCGCCGGAGGCGTGAGCGTCGCTGGCCGGCAACCACGCCGCCCGGTATGACAGGCCCCTGGGGGCACCGCATCCATGGCGGTGGCTCCCTGGGGCCTTTCTTCGAGGTGGGCGATGACGCAGAGGTGGACGCGGAGCAGTGGGCGACGGTGGCTGATGCTGGCCATCGTTGGCGCGGCGGCCCTGGTCGGTTGCCGTCACGGTGCGCAGCGCGAGGAGAAGAAGGGCGAGACGCGCTGTGCCGAGTCGCGCAACCTGACGTGTGTCACCGGCGTGAATTGCACCATGGACCGCGAGCGCGGCTGTGAGGTGTGCCGGTGCTCCACGGCGAATGGGCTGGAGCCCACCGACAACCGGCGGCCCGCGGCCATGGAGCCGGAGCGGCGCTGGTAGGCGTCACGCCGCGCCGGGTGTTTCAGCACCCGAGGACGGGGTAGTCGGCGGGGCGCAAGAGCAGGCGCCACGTGTTCCCCTCACGGAGGAGCAGCCCGGTGACGGCCTGCCCCTTGAGCCCCACGCGCACCAGGTATTGCGTGTCGCCGCCCACATGCAGCGCGGCGACCAGGGCCGTGGTGGCCTCGCCGTAGTCCGCGAAGCTGACGACCAGCGGCTTCCGGTCCACGTAGAGCAGGGAGGCTCCGGGCGTGTCGTCCGGGGCGATGTGCGGCGCGCCCGGGAAGCACTGAAGCCGCGTGAAGGGGCCCTGTCGTTCCTGGGTGCAGGTGTCGAGCGGGACGAGCGTGGCCTCCATCTTCCCACCGCGGCGCGTCTCCAGCGCCACCCGCCCGTCCGCTCCAGCGCGCCACCGGTAGTCCGGGGCCGGGAAGTCCTCGGGGAGGTAGGGATTGGCCCCTTCATCCACGGGGCGCTCGAACGTGCCCGACGTCCACTGGCCCGGAGCGGGGCGCTCCGGAGGTGTCGTGGGGGCGGGGCCGCTGACCGTCCCCTGGACGGCGCCGGCCAGGGCCACCAGGGGCTCGCCGAGGTCCGGCGTGCCAGGGGCCTGTGTGTAGACGCCCACGGTGTGGCAGACGGGCGGCAGGCCGAAGTCCTCCTCCTTCGTGCACACGGCCTCCGTGCGCTGGAAGCGCGCCTCCGCGAGGCCGTGGCGGCCCACGAGCGTCATGACCTGGAGCCGGGAGGCCACGTCCTCCGGGGCCTGCGCTCCCAGGATGACGCGGGTGGTCCGGCCCGACGCATCTTCAATCTGATATGGCGCGGTCCACCGCTCCGAGGCAGAGGCTCCGAACGAGGCCAGCGTGACTCCCAGCACCATGGCGTAGCGCATGACGTCCTCCCGAGCGGGGCTGGATAGCAACGCGTGTACCAGGCCCGAGGGCGCCTGGACCGTGGCCGGGCGGCCACACGGCGCTCCGGGCCTGCTCGCCGCGGTGGCGCGCCTGGGAGGACGGCCCATGCGCGAATCCGCCGATTCGGTGCGAAGGCGCGCCCTCCCGGGGGTGCTCCGCGCCGGTTAGCACTTCTACGCATGACGAGCCGGAAGACGCGGGAAGGCGGCGCTCAGCCTCGTGAGGTGTGGACGCGCCGGGAGACCCTGGCGGGGCTGGGCCTGCTGGGAGCGGCGCTGCCCCTGGCCTGCGGACACCCGGCGGCTGCGATTCGGAGGGCTGACATGGAACGCAAGGACGTGAAGGACGTGGTGGTGGTGGGCGGTGGACCCGGTGGCTTGAGCGCCGCGCTGATGCTGGGCCGCGCGTGCCGGAAGGTGCTGCTGTGCGACGCGGGGCCGCGCCGGAACGCGGCGGCCACGGAGGTGCATTACTTCCTGACCCGCGACGGCATCCCGCCCCAGCAGTTCCGCGACATCGCCCGTGAGCAGCTGCGCCCCTACGACGTCGAGGTGCGCGACGTGCGGGTGCAGAACGTCGAGCGCATGGGCGCGACCTTCCGCGTGACGCTGGAGGGCGGCGACGTGGTGGAGGCGCGCCGGGTGCTGCTCTCCACGGGCATGGTGGATGTGCCCAGGGACCTGCCCGGCTACCGGGAGCTGTGGGGCAAGGCCATCTTCCAGTGCCCCTACTGTCACGGCTGGGAGGTCAAGCAGCGGCCCTGGGGCGTGCTGGCCACCAGCGAGATGTACCTCGATTTCAGCCTGGTGCTGCGCAGCTGGACCGACGACGTGGTCGTCTTCACCCACGGCTCCTTCGAGGTGCCGGCGGAGCGGCGGGCCCAGCTGGAGCGGGTGGGCGTGCGCATCGAGGAGCGGCGCATCCGTGGCCTCGTCACGGCGGAGGGCGCGCACGGCCTGGCGCTCGCCGCGGTGGAGCTGGAGGACGGCACGCGGGTGCCTCGGCAGATTCTCTTCGACCATCCGCCCCAGCGTCAGGTGCCGCTCGTGCAGCAGCTGGGCCTGGAGCTGACCGAAGAGGGCTTCGTGAAGGTGCAGGCCACGGGCGAGACGTCCGTGCCGGGCATCTTCGCGGTGGGGGACATGTCCCAGCGGATGCAGGCGGCCATCGCGGCGGCGTCCGCGGGGGCCGTGGCGGCGGGCATGCTCAACCATGGCCTGAGTCAGGAACTGGCAGGTCCCGTGAGCGCCGGATGAGCGGCGTTGCGCCCGCGACGGCCGCTCGCTACGACAGGGCGATGCCGCGCACGTCCTGTTCGGACTCCCATGAGCCCACGCAGATGCCGCATGAGCGGTTCGAGCCGGGCCGGCTGCCCATCTGGGCCGGCAGGCTGCAGAACCGCGAGATGGGGACGGGGATGACCGCCGTCCACACCTATGCCGTGGTGGCGCTAGTGACGCGCGGCGAGTCGCGGATTCGCCACGCGGGCGAGCTGGTGCTGCGGGCGGGCGACGTCCACCTGATTCCGCCGGGGGATGCCCACCGAGGGGGCATCTCGAACGCGGAGGGCTGGGGCGTCGCGTTCCACCAGGAGGTGCTGGGCGGCGAGGATGGGGCCTCGCGCCTGGGACCCCTGCTGCGCGTGCGCGGCGGCTGTCACCCGGTGCTGCGGCCCTCGGTGGCGCAGCGCCGGCGGCTTCTTCGGTGGTTCCGGCTGCTGGCGGAGGAGGTGTCCCGGAACGAGCCGGGGCGCGACGAGGCCGCGCTCGCGCTGCTGCGGCTGGTACTCATCGAGCTGGAGCGAATCACGGCCCAGCCCGATGCCAGCGAGCCACCCTCCCTGAGCCTGAGCCGCAAGGCGCTCACCTATATCGAGACGCACTGCCTGGAGCCGCTGTCGCTGGCGCAGGTGGCGAAGGCACTGGGACGCTCTTCCGCGCACGTGGCGGGCGTGGTGCGGCAGGAGACGGGCCGCACGGTGGGGGAGTGGATACTGGAGTGCCGCATGGCCGAGGCGCGCCGCCGGCTGCGAGGCACCGACGAGCGCGTGGACATCATCGCCGAGCGCGTGGGCTACGCGGACGTGACGCACTTCATCCGGCAGTTCCGCCGCGTCCATGGCGTGACGCCAGCCGCATGGCGGCGCAAGGCCACGGTGGTGGGGGCTTCGTGACCCGCCTCCATGGCAGGACGTGGTCCCCATGACGGCGCCGCGGATGCGCGGAGGGGGCTGCCGAGACGCGCGGGGGTGAAGTAAGGGTTCTCCCTGGGCCCGGAGTCGAGGGAGAGCCATGAAGAAGGCGATGTTCCTCATCGTTGGCGCAGCCGCCGTGCTGCTCGTGTTCATGTTCGTCGCTGGTGAGCAGGGGCAGCCGGAAGCCAGCGGCGGTGGACGTCAGTTGGACCTGTCGGGCTTCGACCCGGCCCGCGTCTCGGCGCTGGAGCTCTCGGGGGTTCGCCGCGCCACGCTGCAGCGGGACGGGAGCGGGTGGACGGTCGCGGACCCGGGGGCGCCGGAGAGCCGCTTCATGGCGGACGAGGCGATGGTGAAGGAGGCGCTGGAGTCCCTGGCTCGGGTGTCGGGCGCGAAGTTCGTCACGGGCGAGGCCGACCGGCTGGCCGCGTTCTGGCTGGACAACGCGCAGGGCCTGAAGGTCCGCATCCTCCAGGAGGGCCGTCCCCCGCTGGAGCTGGTGCTCGGGAAGGATGGGGCCTCGAATGGTGGGACGTATGTGCGCATGGCGGCCAACACCGAGGTCTTCGAGCACCCCGTGCTGCTGGGGTGGCGGTGGCGCAGGCGCGTCATGGACTGGAGTGACCCGCGGCTGGTGCGGGTGGCGCCCGAGGACATCACCCAGCTGGTGTTCCGCGTCGGGGATGACGCGCCGGTGACGGTGACCTCGACGGGAACGCCCGGCGGCTGGCGGCTCGCGGACGGGACGCAGGTGCCCGAGGGCTTCCGGTTCAGCGCGCGCGTGGCCGAGCAGGTCGCACGGGATTTCGCGGGGGTCGAGGTGCAGGAGGTGCTCGCGGGGGAGGCCGCCGCCGAGGCGGCGCGGGTGCTCGCCACCGCGCACGACACGGTGGAGGCGCGCCTCAAGGACGGGAAGACGGTGGTGCTGCGGTTGGGCCGGGCGCCGGAGTCCCAGGACCCCGTCTTCGTCCAGCTGGAGGGGGATGCGCGGGTGTACGGGGTGTCCACGGCGGCGGCGCTGCAGGTGCGCAAGCGGCTGGTGGACTTCCGCGACCTGCGCCTGCTGGATTTCGCGCGGGAGAAGGTGAACCGGCTGCGCATCCAGGCCGGTGAGACGACGGTGGTGGTGGCGAAGGACGCGCAGGGCTGGGCGCTGCGTGAGCCGCAGACGCCGCCGGAGTCCTTCCGGTTCGACGCGTCGCAGGTGGAGGCGCAGCTCGTCTGGCTCCAGCAGCTCGAGGCTGCGCGGCTGCTCGACGCGCCGGTGGAGGACGCGCAGGCGGGCCTGTCATCGCCCGTGGCCTGGGTGGAGGTGAGCGAGGAGGGCGGCGGCGTGCAGACCCTGCGGCTGGGGAATGCGGTGCCGGACGTACCGGGAGGCTTCAAGGAGGTGTACGCCCGAGGCGCTCGCGACGGCTTCACCTATGCCGTGGAGGACCGGGCGCGCGCCTGGCTGGCGCGTGGCCTCGTGCTCTTCAGCGCGCCGTAGCGGCAGCACGCGTGGGCGTCGCCTCGTGGCAGGGGCGCGCCCGCATCCTGGTCAGCGCGATGCGTTTGATGGCCGGTACGACAGTCCGTACCCACGCCGCGGATGTCGGCGCTCCGGGCGGTGGCCGCGCCTACGCCGCCCGCTCCGCCGTCCGCGCCTGCCACGCGGCGACGAAGTCCGCGAGCCCGTTGAGCTGCCGGTCATTCAGCGTGGACTGCCAGCGCGCGCGCCGCAGCTCGCGGTAGGCGGCCGGTGCCTCCCAGCCACGCGCCACCATCACCGCCAGGCCCACCAGCGGGCCCCGGCCCACGCCGTGCTCGCAGTGCGTGTACAGCCGCCCGCCCTGCTCCAGCCGGGGCAGCGCCCACGCCACGCCCCGCATCAGCTGCTCCACCGACGGCGGATAGCGGTCCGTCACCGGCAGGTTCAGCAGCTCGATGCCGAGCGCCGCCAGCGCCTCCGCGTCGTCACAGCGCTCGCCGCGCACGTCAATCACCGCGGTGATGCCACGCGCCTTCAGCTCCGTGTACCGCGAGCGAGGCACCGAGCCGCCGACGTACAGCCAGTCATTCACCTGCGACACGTTCAGCCCGCGCCCCGGCAGCTTCGTGGTCCACTCCACGCAGCGCGCCACCGAGCGCAGCACCTGCTTCCGCACCCAGCCGCGCACGCCCGGCACGTGGTGCACCTCTCGCAACAGCGCGAAGCTCACGGGTCTCCCTCGAGCGTGACTTCCATCAACCCCGGCACCGGCGCCTTCCCCTCGCGCTCCAGCACCGCTCGATGCAGGTACGTCACCGGCGAGCCCAGCACCGGGCGCACCAGCCCGGACAGCACCCCCAGGTCCTCCACGGGCGCGCTGCGCTGGAGCAGCGACGTGGAGCGCAGCACCATGGCCGAGGCGCCGTCCGCGAACAGCTCCACCGTCCAGGCGCTCCGCTCCTTCGCGCCCTCCCGGGCCACCGTGAAGTACTCCAGGAAGCGGGCCTGCGAGGTGCCTTGCTCCCAGGCGTAGACCGGGCCGTATTCCCCGTCCTGCCCCTCGCGCGCCAGCAGCACCAACTGCTCGCCGCCGCGCAGGGCCCGGAAGCGCACCCACCGCTTCGCCAGCTTCGCCGGCGCGATGGTGGAGCGCGTGTGGTCCGCGTAGCCGCCGCCGGCATAGACGACTTCCCCCGCCTTGGGCCGGGTCACCGTGGCCTTGAGCTCGCTGAAGGCCAGCGTCACCTCGTGGTGGTAGCGCTCACGGCCCACCTCCACCTCGGAGCGCTCCAGGTGGTGGGGCGTCATGGACGCGGCGTACTCCAGCACCACCCGCCCGCCGTCGAGCGGCACCTCCACGCGCGTGGCGCCGTCCGCCGAGCGGGCCGAGCACGGCCCCACGTGCAGCGTCCCGGTCTCCGCGTCGTAGCGCCAGTCGCGGGCTTTGACCCGGGCCTGCGCCGTCCAGGGCTTCTGGCCGGGCGTCAGCACCGTGGTCCGGCACAGGCCGGTGCGCGAGCCCGGCCCGATGTTCGTCACCGTCAGCTGCGCGAAGATGAACGTCCCACCGTCCAGGTCCCCGATGAAGGTGAAGCTCTCCCCGTAGTTGTCACTGGGAGCGACCTGGGGCTCCAGCACCGCGCCCGCCGCCGCCACCGAGGGCAGCGCGAGCGCGGTGGCCAGGGCCAGGCCCTTCAGGACCTGGAAGCGGCGTTCACGCCGCATGAGGGCGCTGCTCCATGAGCGAGTCGTCGGAGGCAGGCTCGTTGTTGAAGACGTAGTCGCGCTGCAGCGGCAGGTTCCACGCGAAGTACACGACGCCGCGCACCATCCACCACCCCAGCGCGTAGGCCAGCTGCGGGTGCAGCGTCAGCAGCGCCACGCCGCCCGCGTTGAGCAGCGCGCTGGTGCCGCTCACCACCGAGTAGCGCGCCAGCTGCCGCGCCACCGCGCCGGTGCTCTTGAAGGTGAACACCCGGTTGAGGGAGTAGTTCACCACCGCGCCCAGGCCGCAGCCCAGCACCGTGGCCCAGGCGGGCAGCATGCCCACCCACTCCACCAGCGCCAGCACCAGCGCGAAGTCCACCGCCGTGGCCACCGCGCCCGCCAGGGCGTTGAGCCCGAGGATGGCCTTGCCGGAGCGCGCCTCCTGACGCTTGGGCGCCAGCGCCTTCACCAGGTTGCGGAAGCGGGAGAGCGCCGTGACGTTGCTCATGATGGCGACGAAGACGAGCCCCACCACCGCCAGCCAGTGCATGGGGTGCTTCTCCTCGGGCCAGAAGACGGCCTCCAGGATGGGCGACAGCGCCGTGCCCGCGCCCATGAAGAGCACCCGCTCCAGCCGCTGCATGGCGCCGTCACGCACGTTGACGCCCAGGCCCTCGCCCTTGGCGCGCACGTAGGGCACCAGCGACGAGCCGAGCAGCGCCATCAGCGCGGGCAGCAGCACCCACGTGTCCCGGTAGTACCAGGCCAGGCCCATGAGCATCGCCGAGTCCACGTAGCGGTCCAGCACCGAGTCCAGCGCCGCGCCCGCGGGGTTGGCCTCCTTGCGCGTGCGGGCGATGCGCCCGTCCATGACGTCCAGGATGCCCGCGAACAGGAAGAGCCACCCGCCCAGCGCGAAGCGGCCCGCCGCCACCGCCACGCCGGACGAGATGCCCAGCAGGCCCGACAGCATGGACAGCGCGTTGGCCGGCAGGCCCGAGCGCAGAATCACCGCCCACAGCGGCTGGATGACCCAGAAGAAGTAGTGCCGCAGGAAGAAGCCCACCAGCACCGTGCTGCCCCGCTTGAGCGTCTCCTCGTCGCGAGGGATGCCCTTGAAGGCGCAGCGGATACAGAAGAGGAGCAGCCCACCGATGAAGTAGGTACAGGCGACGATGGCCGGTGCCAGTGCCGTCCAGATGCGGGCGGATGGAGACAGGTTGCCGGTCAACCACGCCACCAGGTTCTCAAGCACGGGTGTCTCCTCTTGTAGTCAACGGCACGGCCCAGGGTGTGGAGGCCGTCATGCGGGCGTAGACGCTTTCGACCGCCATGAATGCAACCGCCGCCACGCCCATGCCCGCGAGCACGTCCAGGACGTAGTGGTGCGTCAGGTATACGGCGGAGAAGGCGACGAGCAACGCGAACAGCCCGGTGGAGATGCGCCACGCCCAGCCACGCGACCACACGAACAGCATCACCAGGAAGGGGTACGCCGCGTGGAGTGAAGGCATGGCCCCGAACACGTTGGTGCTGCGCGAGTAGAAGCCCGCAAAATAACTGATGCCCAGCAGTTCGTCGAAACGGGCGGTCCCCGCGGGGTTGGGGGGCGCCGCCAGGTCGGCCGGTCCAGGGCCGTACTGGAGCACGTACCAGGGCGGCGCGGCGGGGTAGAGCACGTAGATGACGACGCCAATGGCGTTCGCCACCAGGAAGCCCCAGCACAGCCGCTCGAAGAGGGAGTCCTTCTTCACGAAGAAGAAGATGGCCAGGATGAAGACCTCGTACAGGTACGCCGCGTAGGCGAAGCCGCACAGCAGGTCCAGGGCCGGGGTGAAGCGCGTGGACCACCACTCGGGCCAGTGGACACCGCCGGGCGCCGGGAACAACTGGCGCTCCAGCTCCCACAGGTCGCCCGTGTGGATGGGGCCCCGCAGGAACAGCCAGAGTCCCTGGCTGTCCAGCAGCATCCCGGTCAGCCACAGCGCGAACCCACCGCGGAGGAAGCGCTGCAGGCGGGGGCCCGACCAGGCCACCCCCAACAGCAGCGCGTCCGCCGCGGCATGGTCCCACCGCAGCCGGCCGGTGGCGTACACCAGCATCAGGTGGCCCAGTCCCAGCGCGGTGACGAGCCACGTGAGCGTGGTGACCTTATTTGGAAAGCGGGAGGTCATCTCCGTAATAGTCGAGCCCGAGGTGGGTGATGGGGTCCTCGCCCGCGACGACGCGCAGCGTGTTCTTCAGCTTGGTGAGCTGGATGAAGAGGTCGTGCTCCACCGGCAGGCCCGGCTGCGCCATGGGGCTCTTGAAGTAGAAGGACATCCACTCCTGGATGCCGCGCCACTCCAGCCGCTTGGCCAGGTCCAGGAACAGCGCGATGTCCAGCACCAGCGGGGCGGCCAGGATGGAGTCGCGGCAGAGGAAGTTGACCTTGATCTGCATCGGATAGCCGAGCCATCCGGTGATGTCGATGTTGTCCCAACCCTCCTTCGCGTCGCCGCGGGGCGGGTAGTAGTGGATGGACACCTTGTGCGCGTACTTCTTGTACAGCTCCGGATACAGCTCGGGCTGCAGGATGGTGTCCAGCACGCTCGACTTGGTGACTTCCTTGGCCTTGAAGGCCGCGGGGTCGTCCAGCACCTCGCCGTCGCGGTTGCCGAGGATGTTGGTGGAGAACCAGCCGTCCAGACCCAGCATGCGGGCCTTGAGCGCGGGCGCGATGACCGTCTTCATCATCGTCTGGCCGCTCTTGAGGTCACGGCCGGCGACCGCCACCGACTCCTGCTTGGCCAGCTCCTGGAGCGCCGGCGTGTCCACGCTGGCGTTGGGCGTGGCGTTGGCGAAGGGCACGCCCTCCTTGATGGCCGCGTAGGTGTAGAGCGCGGTGGGGTTGATGTCCGGGCTGTTCTCGTCCAGCGCCTTCTCGAAGGCGGCCAGGCTCTTGAAGGCCTCGGGCAGCGGACGGAACGTCTCCACGCTGCTGCACACCACCATCACCGCGCGCGTCGCGTTCAGCTCCTTCTTGAAGTCGCGGATGTCCTGGCGCAGCGCCTCGATGCTCTCGCGGTGCGTCTTGGTGGCCTTGACGTGGTTGGCCTCGATGCGGCGCACGAACTCCGGGTCGTGCACGCCCTGCTTCGGCTTGATGCTCTGGAGGTACGGCTTCACCTCCTCCAGGTGCTTGTCGCTCAGCACGCCGGAGCGCACCGCCACCTCGTACGCGTCCTCGCGGATGATGTCCCAGGCGCCGAAGGCGATGTCCTTGAGCTCCGCCAGAGGAACCAGCTCGCTGAGCTTCACGGTGCGCCCGTCGGTGCGCTTGCCGAGGCGGGCCGTACCCATCTGCGTGAGCGAGCCAATGGGGTGCCCCTTGCCCTGGCGCGCCAGCTCCACGCCCGCCATCAGCGTGGTGGACACAGCGCCCAGACCCGGAATCAGCACCGCGAGCTTGCCGTCCGGCTTCGACACCGACCTCTTGTTTTCCATCGTGATGTTCCTTCGTTTGACCTTTTCGAGTCGGCCGTATGCGGGTCGGTACGATACCGGTCGTGCATGCGGAAAATCTCGAAAGCGGATGGTTGATACTCTAAAGCGTTCGTCACTTCAACGTCATGAGCGTCGCGGCTCTTACCACCCGAAGGCGCCGCACTCATGGATCAGGCCAGCCTCAGGTACAAGGCGAGCAGATCGACGCTGTCAGAGAAACACCAGGTCGTCAGAAGGACGACATCCACGGCACACTCCTTGGTTGGGGCGGCATGGGTTTCTTTGGACCCATGCCACATGGGCGATGAGGAAGGTGTCAGTGGGAGAAGCCGGGACGGGTGCCTGATGAGGCGCCGTCCCACCCCCTTTATATGGAGAGGAGGCTGGTCGGGCCCGCTCAGTGGGGCAGCGGGGCGCTGTCGTCCAGGTCGAGCTTCTGGTGGTCGCCGGGCGCGTAGGACGTGCCGGTGAGGGCGGCCTTCACCATGCCGGCGAGCTGCACCATCCGGCTGCTCGGTGTGTCCCAGTACTCGGCCTTCTCCACCCGGACGCAGAGGAGAGCGAGCTCGGGATCATCCAGTCCGTCGGGGAACCAGGCCTTGAGGGTGGGGTTCCACAGCTCGCGGGCCTTCTCCTTGTCGCGCACCAGACGGCCGCGGCCGCTGACGGAGACATAGCGCTCGCGGCTCGGGTCCGAGTAGGCGAGGTTGACGTGGTGGTCGTGCGTCACCTCGTCGACCTTGGGCGAGTGCTCACGCGTGAAGAACCAGAGCTCGCCGTCGAAGTCGCGCTCGTGGGTCCACATGGGGCGGCTGCGGAGGCTGCCGTCCGCCTCCACGGTGGTCATCATCGCGACCTTGATGCCCTGGATGAAGTCGCCGAGGTGCTGGGCGACGTCCTGTGTGTCCTTCTGCTTCCTGGCCATGGCTGCCTCCCTTGGGAGCACAAGGTAGGCAGCGCGGAGTCCGCCGGGCACAGGGCGGCGGGTTGGCCGCCGCCAGGGCAGCCGGGCGTGTGGTAGGTGGCCGAGCAGGAAAGCGAGGTATCGGATGCTGAAGACGGCGTGGAACGAGTGGAGCCTCAAGGCGCTGCAGCTGGAGACGGCGGTGCTGGCGCTGGAGGAGATCGACCTGCCCGAGGAGATGCACGCGCTGCAGGAGGCAGCGGAGGAGAAGCTGCTGGCGCTGGCGCGTGCCTGGAAGGCCCGGCAGCCGCAGCGCGAGCCGCGCAAGTGGGAGAAGCAGACGCTGCCCGACGGCATGCCGCGCGACGCCGAGCTCCAGGACCTGGTCGAGGGCTTCAAGGAGGACGGCAAGTCGTGGACGCTGCTGCGCGCCACCAGCGACCACAAGGAGGTGGTGGAGACGGTGGTGTCGGAAGGCCGCGCCTGCATGGCCGCGGGCGGCGAGTACTACCTGGGCCAGTGGGACGCGAAGGAGTCCGTGCTGGAGGTGGGCCGCGACGACGAGGCGGACGAGCCGGGCACGGGCCTGGTGCTGGAGCCCACGGGCGAGCTCCAGTACACGCCGGACCCCGAGCTGTAGGGCGCCTTCAGCGCTGCAGCTCCTTCACGATGCGGGCGCGGAGCTTCTCGTCGGGCAGCCGGCCGAAGCCCGCCCGCACGTTGTCGGCCAGATGCGAGGGCTTGCTCGTGGCGGGCAGCGGGCAGTTCACCGCGGGGTGGCCGAGGATGAACTTGAGGAACACCTGCGCCCAGCTCGTGCAGTCGATGTCCGCGGCCCACCCGGGGAGGGGGCGGCCGCGCACGTGCTGGAAGAGGGAGCCGCTGGCGAAGGGCTGCATGACGAGCACCGCCACGCCATGCTCGGCGGCGGCGGGCAGCAGGCGCTTCTCCGCGTCGCGCTCCGCCACCGAGTAGGGCAGCTGCACGAAGTCCAGCTTCTCCTCGCGGATGAAGCGCTCCAGGTCGTCGAAGGCGCTGCGCGCGTAGTGCGTGACGCCGATGTAGCGGATGCGGCCCGCGGCCTTCCATTCACGCAGGACGGGCAGGTGTGCCCGCCAGTCCACCAGGTTGTGAATCTGCATCAGGTCCATGCGGCCGTGGCCCATGCGCCGGAGGGACTCGCGCATCTGCGCAATCCCCTCGCTCTTTCCGGTGGTCCACACCTTGGTGGCCAGGAAGGGCTTCTTCGTCTCACCGAGCTTCTCCAGCAGCTCGCCCACGACCTGCTCCGAGCGGCCGTACATGGGCGAGGAGTCGATGAGGCGCGCGCCCGAGTCCAGGAAGGCGCGGAGCACCTGGGCCAGGGGCTCGCGCTCTGCCGGGGCGGCATCGAAGGTCTGCCAGGTGCCAAGCCCGATGACGGGCAGGGCCTCGCCCGTGCTGGGGATGGGGCGTGTGAGCATCGCATCTCCTCGAGAGGGGGAAGGGGCGGCGGCCTTGCCCGTGGGCTTCGTGGTGGGCTGCGCGGCGGCGAGGCCGGGGAGGAGCAGGCCGCCCAGGGTCGCGGTGAGGACGTCGCGGCGGGACGGAGACTGTGGACTGCGGGCCGGAGCGCGGGAGGACATGGGCCGGCATGTTAGCGGCCCGGCGGTGGGCACTCGCGGGTGACGGCTGCGCGGGAGTGGACAGGTGACAGTTTCTGCCGACGGCGGTGTTCCCTTGGCACGAGCGGGGCGGTGACGCCCCCCGGCGACTCCTCTGGCCCGGTGCCCGCGCAGTGCGGGCCGGGCCACTCTCGGAACAGTCCAGGAAGGTCCAGGCGATGAATCGCAAGGTCTCGGTGTGCGCGGGGATGGTGGCGGCGGCGGTGGCGTTCTCGGCTTCGGCCGAGGAGAAGGTGGCTGGACAGGCCACGCAGGAGGCGCCTGGGCAGGTGGCGGCGGTCGATGGCCCGGGTACGGCCCGCACGATGAGCGCGTCGCCTGGCGTGGACGTGGCGGTCGTGGATGGCCTGGATGCGTCCCGCCTGCTGGCCGCGTCGCCTGGCGTGGAGGTGGCGGTCATTGATGGCCTGGATGCGTCCCGCCTGCTGGCCGCGTCGCCTGGCGTGGAGGTGGCGGTCATTGATGGCCTGGATGCGTCCCGCCTGCTGGCCGCGTCGCCTGGCGTGGAGGTGGCGGCCATTGATGGCCCGGATGCGTCCCGCCTGCTGGCCGCGCCTCCGTTGGAAAGTGTGGCGGAGAATCCAGCCGTGCCGCGGGCCGAGGCGCGCCCCACCCCGGTCGGCATCACGGCGGATGCGTCCGTGGCGGAGCAGCCTGCCTCGACCGGCAGCGCGCTGGACGAACCAAGGGCGGAGGCAAGGGATACCGCCGTGGCGGAGCAGCCTGCTTCGACCGGCGGCGCGGTGGACGCACCAAGGGCGGAGGCAAAGGCCACAGCCGTGGCGGAGCAGCCTGCTTCGACCAGCAGCGCGGTGGACGCACCAAATGCGGAGACAGCCAAGAGCACAGCCGTCGCGGTGGCGGACACTGCCCGCGGCGGTGAGGTGCGTGCATCCGAGCAAGCCGCGTCCTCGGCCGAGACGAAGTCGGAATCGGAATCGGACGCGAAGGAGGTGCACATCCCCTTCAGCTTCACCCTGGTGCCGGGCCTGAGCACGTCGGGGTTCCACACGAGCAACGTGGTCAACAACGTCTCCATCGGCCTGGTGTCGACCCACGCGAAGCGGGTGGACGGCGTGGCCATGTCGCTGGCCGGCAACTGGGTGGAGGACGGCGGACTGAGCGGCGCGCAGCTCGCGGTGGGCGCCAACGTGTCCCGAGGACCGGTGTCCGGCGCGCAGTTCTCCGTGGCCACCAACGTCTCGGGCGCGGACCTGCTGGGCCTGCAGTCCACCGTGGGCGTCAACGTGGTGCGAGGGCACGCGGAAGGGGCGCAGCTCGCGGTGGGTGGCAACATCACGTCGGGCGCCGTGAATGGCGCGCAGCTGGGCGTCGGCATCAACGTGGCGGGAGAGCGCCTGCTGGGGGCGCAGCTGGCGGTGGGCGCCAACATCGCCAGCGGGTCCGTGCATGGGCTCCAGGCGGCGGCGGGGCTCAACGTGGCGGGACAGATGAGCGGGCTGCAGATGTCCTCGGGCGTCAGCTACGCGCGGAGCCTCTCCGGGACACAGCTCTCCATCATCAACGTGGGCGGCGAGGTGGACGGCGCGCAGGTGGGCATCGTCAACGTCGCCAACAAGATTGCGGGCGCGCAGGTGGGCATCGTCAACGTGGCCCGCGAGTCGGAGGGCGAGGCGGTGGGCATCCTGAGCATCGTGGGGGGCGGCCAGGCCCACGTGGCGGCGTGGACCAGCGACGTGGCGCTCACCCACGTGGGGGTGAAGCTGGGCGGCCGCCACATCTACTCGCTGTTCACTGCGGGCTATAGCCCCTCCCTCGACGGAGAGCGCCGCCGCTACGTGCTGGGGGCAGGCCTGGGGGCCCACATCCCCGCGGGCCGCTTCTTCTTCGACGTCGACGTGACGAGCAGCACCCTCCATTCGCAAAAGCTCTTCGAGGACACCCACCATGTCCTGGGGCAGCTCCGGCTGACGGCGGGCTGGCAGGTGGCGCGCCGCTTCGCGGTGTTCGGCGGCGTCAGCGCCAACACGCTCGTCTCCTGGGACGGCAAGGACCAGTGGCGGGAGCTGGGCATCGGTCCCGAGTGGAAGAGCGTGTCGGACGAGGGCCGCACCGTCGTGCGCATGTGGCCGGGCCTGCTCGCGGGTGTGCAGATTTGACGAGCCCCACCATGTTCATCCCAGGCGCCTCGTCGGAGGGGCGCCCGGGGGTGATGCGTGGAACGAAGCATGCGCGCCATGGTGCTGCGCGCCGCGGGGCAGCCCCTGTTCGAGTCACGGCTGCCCATCCCCCGTGCCGGCCTGGAGGAGCTACTGCTCCGCGTCCACGCCTGCGCGGTGTGCCGCACGGACCTGCACATCGTGGACGGGGAGCTGCCGCGGCCCAAGCTGCCGCTGGTGCTCGGCCATGAAATCGTGGCGACGGTGGAGGCGGCGGGCGAGCGGGCGACGGCCATTCCGGTTGGCACGCGCGTGGGGGTGCCCTGGCTCGGCTGGACCTGCGGACGCTGCCGCTTCTGCGTGTCCGGCCGGGAGAACCTCTGTGCGCAGGCGCGCTTCACCGGCTATCAAATCGACGGGGGCTTCGCGGAGTTCACGGTGGCGCATCACCGCTTCTGCTTCCCGCTCCCGCCGGAGTACGCCGACGTCCACGCCGCCCCGCTGATGTGCGCGGGCCTCATCGGCTTTCGCAGCCTCCGCATGGCGGGCGCGGAGCGCCGCCGCTTGGGCCTCTACGGCTTCGGCGCGGCGGCGCACCTCATCATCCAGGTGGCGCGTCACCAGGGGCGGCGCGTCTTCGCCTTCACCCGGCCTGGCGACGCGGAGGGGCAGCGCTTCGCCCGGGAGCTGGGCGCGGAGTGGGCGGGCGGCTCGGAGGTGCTGCCTCCCGAGCCCCTGGACGCGGCCCTCCTCTTCGCGCCCGTGGGCGCGCTGGTGCCCGCGGCGCTGCGGGCGGTGGACAAGGCGGGCGTGGTGGTGTGCGGCGGCATCCACATGAGTGACATCCCCTCGTTCCCCTACGCGCTGCTGTGGGAGGAGCGGGTGGTGCGCTCGGTGGCGAACCTCACCCGGGCGGATGCGCTGGACTTCCTCGCGCTCGCGCCGCGCGTGCCGGTGCGCACCCAGGTGCAGGTCTTCCCCCTGTCCGCCGCGAACGAGGCCCTCACCGCGCTCCGGCAGGGGAGGGTGCGAGGCGCGGCGGTGCTCGACCTGACCGCGCCTGCGTGAGCCAGCCAGGGACGGAGCAGGCGCCCGCCCACCGCCCGGCTCCATTGAGGCAAAACGCCACGCAACGCCTGCGGCGGTGTCCCAATCCGCCGCAAACACCGCGTGAAGTGAGCGGGCGGGCGACGGGATTTCGCGGGCCTGGCGCTGGCCGCGCAAATGCATCGGGAGGCAGGGCAACCCGATGCCCCCTCACCGGGGCACCACCACGCGAGGCGGACGATGAACCGAGCGCTGCAAATCACCTATCGGGGCATGGAGACGAGCGAGGCCCTGAGCGAGTACATCCGCGACCACGCCGACAAGCTGGAGCAGTTCTACGACGGAATCGTCGGGTGCCACGTGGTGGTGGAGGAGCCGCACCGGCACAAGCAGCGCGGCCGGCATTTCCACGTGCGGGTGGATGTGAGTGTGCCGGGACGGAACATCGTCGCCGCCCGGGACCCGGAGGCGCGCGACGGCCACGAGGACGCCTACCAGGCGGTGACGGATGCGTTCGACGCCGCCAGACGCCAACTCCAACACTACGCGGATGCCTTGCACTCGCACCATCGGTGACGTCAGGCCTCACGCCCGCTTCATTCTCATCACAGACATTCAGTCGGGCGGTCGCGGGGCCCACCTTCCCAACATTTGTCAATCAAACCCATGACAGACCTGGGGCGCTGAGCGCTATCGTGTGGCTTGTCACGCCATGAAAGCCCAGCGCCACCAGGTGCTGCGGGTCGACGCCGAGGACTTCCACCTCGTCACTGCCGCCGTCCACTCGACAGCCTCTCTCTTCCAGCCGGTCACGCCTCCTCGCGCGAGGGGCGGCCACGGGGTCTGGATTTACCCGAGGGCGGTGCGATGACCCCCCCGGTGCGCAAGCGTGCGTGGCTGGTGCTGATGGGCGTCATCTGGGCGGGGGGCGTCACCGCGGGCTCGCTGGCCATGGCTCGCTACGCGCTCACGCCGGGCGAGTCACGGGAGCCCCCGGCGCGCTGGCCCGTCCGCTCCGGGCTGCCGCGGGTGGAGGGCCGCCCGACGCTGGTCATGCTGGCCCACCCGCGCTGCCCCTGCACGCGCGCCAGCCTGGGTGAGCTCTCCGTGGTGATGGCGAAGGCGCGGACGCGGCTGGACGCCTTCGTGCTCTTCCTCAAGCCCGAGGGGACGGAGCAGGACTGGGAGCAGGGCGAGCTGTGGCGCGCGGCGGCCGCGATTCCGGGTGTCACCGTCCTGCGCGACGCGGGCGGCGTCCTGGCCGAGGGCTTCGGCGCCGTCACCTCCGGCCAGGTGCTCGTCTATGACGCGGCGGGGGCGCTGCGCTTCAGCGGCGGCATCACCCCGGCGCGAGGCCACGCGGGGGACAACGCCGGCCGTGCGGCGGTGGAGGCGCTCCTGGACGAAGGGCCGGTGCTGGCGGAGCGGGCCGGGCACGCCGTCTATGGTTGCGCGCTCGAGAATCCGCGCGGGAGCGAGCCATGAGCACGGCGCAGGAAGCCGCCTCGGGCCCGCCGCTGGCGCTCAAGGAGCGCGCCGCGAGGCTCTTCCTGGAGCACCTGCTCGAGGTGCGCAGCCGGACGGATCGGCTCTTCGCGGGGTTGATGCTGGGCCAGTGGGTGGTGGGCATCGCCATCTCGGTGGTGGGGCCCTCGCGAGGCGCGCACCTCCAGGCGGCCCTGCTGACGGGCTCGCTGCTCAGCGCCTTGCCGGTGGTCATGGCCCGCTGGCGCCCGGGCTCCACGCCCACGCGGCACGTGGTGGCGGTGTGCCAGGCCCTCTGGTCCTCGCTGCTCATCTTCCTGACGGATGGCCGGGTGGAGACGCACTTCCACATCTTCGGCTCGCTGGCCTTCCTCGCGCTCTACCGCGACCCGTGGGTGCTGCTCTCCGCCAGCATCACCACCGTCGTGGACCAGGTGGCGCGGGGCATGTTGGGGACGCCGTCCCTCTACGGAGGCCTCCAGCCGGAGCTGTGGCGCTTCGTGGAGCACGCCTTCTGGGTGGCCTTCATCGACGTGGTGCTGGTGTATTCGTGCCGCGGCATGCTGCGCGAGCTGCGCGAGGTGGCGGTGCGCCGGGCGGAGCTGGAGCTGGCCCGCGAGCGCGAGCAGGCCAAGGCGCGGGAGCTGGACCGCGCCCTGCGCGAGCTCAGTGGCTTCCAGGAGCACCTCATCCGCGTGGAGAAGCTGGCCGCGGTGGGGCAACTGGCCGCCAGCGTGGGGCACGAGCTGCGCAACCCGCTGGCGGCGGTGCGCAACTCCCACGCCTATCTGTCCCGCAAGCTCACGAAGGACCCAGCGGGGGCCGCGGATGACCCACGGGTGTCTCAATTCCTCGGACTGATGGAGCGCGAGCTGAATGCCTGCGCGAAAATCATCTCCGACCTGCTCGACTTCGCGCGCGAGCGTCCGCCCGCGCTCCAGCCCTGTCCGCTGCGCCCGCTGGTGGACGAGGCCATCGGCGTGGTGCCGCAGCGCGAGGGTGTGCGAATCGTCAACGGTGTTCCCGAGTCACTGCCGGTACCCAACCTGGACAAGGAGCAGTTCCGCCAGGTCCTCGTGAACCTGGTGCAGAACGCGGTGGAGGCCATGCCCGTGGGGCGCAATGGAGAGGTTTCAGTGATGGCGGAAGGTGGCGAGTCCAAGCCCTGGCGCATCCGGGTCGTGGATGACGGCGCGGGGATTCCTCCCGACGTGCTGCCCAAGATTTTCGAGCCGCTCTTCACCACGAAGACGCGCGGCACCGGCTTGGGACTGGCCATTGTCGCCAACATGGTGCAACGTCATGGCGGCACAATCTCTGTGCGAAGCGAAGCGGAGCGGGGTAGTGAGTTCCTCATCGAGCTCCCCGCGGCAGCGGCGGCACAGGCCGCATGATGGAGGACGTCGCAGTGGCCCCCGCGCGCATCCTGTTGGTTGACGACGAGGAGTCGCTCCGCATCACCCTGGCCGCGAACCTGGAGCTGGAGGGCCACACGGTCCTCGAGGCGGCCAATGGTGAGGAGGCCCTGCGCCTCCTGGAGCATCAGTCCGTGGACGTGGTGCTCACGGACATCCGCATGCCCGGGCTCCATGGCGTGGAGCTCCTGCGCCGCATCAAGCAGGAGCGCCCCGACATGCCGGTGGTGCTGATGACGGCCTTCACGGCGGAGGAGCTGGTGGACGACGCGCTCGCCGAGGGCGCCTTCACCGTGCTGCCCAAGCCCTTCGACGTGACGCACGCGCTGGACACGGTGCTGCGCGCGGCGCGGGCGCCCCAGGTCCTGGTGGTGGACGACACCGAGCAGGTGGCGCGCGGCATGGTGCGCGCGCTGAGCACGGTGGGGCTGCGCGCGCGCGCCGTCTACAGCGGCGAGGAGGCGCTGGCCTCGCTGCGCTCGGGTGAGTACGACGTGTGCGTGCTGGACCTGGTGATGCCGGAGATGAGCGGGCCGGAGCTGGTGTCCAAGGTGCGCGCGGCGAACCTCTCCGTCGCCATCATCGCCGTGTCCGGCCACGTGGTGCCGGAGATGCTGCGCCGGGTGGCGGCGCAGGGCGCGGTGGTGTGCATGACCAAGCCGGTACCGCTGCGCGAGCTGGTGCAGGCGATTGCTCGGGTGCGAGGCCGGCCACAACAAGGGCTGCAAGGCGCGAGGATTTGACCCATGGCAGGCAGAGACCTCCAGGCGCGAGAGCGGGCGGCGGTGGCGGACGTGGTGGCCTCCACCCTGCGGCACGACCTGCGCAACAAGCTGGCCAGCATCCGCAACGCTTCGTTCTACTTGATGCGGCAGGTGAAGAAGACGGACCTCTGGAGCGCGGACCCGCGCGTGGAGACCTTCTTCCAGCTCATCGAGAAGGAGCTGACGTCCGCCGAGGACGTGCTCTCCAAGCGGGCGCCGCCGCCCACCGGGGGCGCCCGTCCGAAGGGCAGCGCCCGCGAGGGCGTGGAGCACGCGCTCGCCCAGGCCCAGGTGCCTCCGTCCGTCACGGTGGTGCGCGACCTGACGGAGCGGAGCAGCGTGCCGCTGGAGGTGGAGGACCTGGCCCTGCTGGTGCGCTGCCTCGTGGACAACGCGCTGGAGGCCATGCCGCGCGGTGGCACCCTCACGCTGCGGACCCGGGACACGGACGCGGGCGTGTGCCTGCGCGTGGAGGACACCGGAGAGGGGCTGTCGCCGGAGGCGTACTCCCGGGCCCTGGAGCCCTTCTTCACCACGCGTCCCCACCACGCGGGCCTGGGGCTGAGCATCGTCCACCGCACGGCCGTCCGGCACGGCTGGCAGCTGGACCTCGGCGCGGGCCCCACGGGGGGCACGTACGTGGAACTCGTCTTCACGGGCCCGGACGCAGGGGCCCATGACCGGAATGACGTGACGCGGGGGAGCAAGTGATGGAGACCAACTGGACCTTCGGGCGTTGCCTGCTACTCGTGGAAGACGACCCTTCCAATCGGATGACGTTGTCCGCGCTTCTCGAGGACGCAGGCTTCGCGGTCGTCACGGCGGGTTCCTATTCGGAGGCGGCGGGATTATTGAACCGGCCTCGCGCGTATGACGCCGTGTTGCTGGACCAGAGCCTGGGAGACGGCTTTGGTACCGGGTTGATTCCGCTGGTGCGTCACCACATGCCGAAGACGAAGGTCGTCTTCGTCACCGGGCATGACGGGAAGATCGACATGCCGGTGGACGCCGTCTTCCGCAAGGGTGGCCACTTCGACGACCTGCTGGCCTTCCTTTTCAAGTTGTTACCCCAGCGCCCGCTGGGCGCCTGACCGAGAGGTTCCAGAATGTTGCTCCCTTCCGTTTCCGAGCGCTCCGCTCTCACCCGACGGCGGGAGCAACTGGCCCGGACCCTGGGGGCCGTGCCCGCCTTGCTGGCGTCGAGCCGCCCCCGTCCGCGCAACTACGCCGCAGACCAGTTTCCCTTCCGCGCCTCCAGCCACTTCCTCTACCTGTTCGGGCTCGCGATGCCGGACGGCATGGGCCTGTATGACGGCCAGGGCTGGACGCTGTACCTGCCCGAGCCCGGCCCCGACGACGCGCTGTGGGACGGCGTGGTGCCCGGCTTCGACGAAATCGCGGAGCGCACGGGCTGCACGGTGCGCTCGCGCGCCGAGCTGCCCGCGGCGCTGAAGGGCCGCGAGGTGGCGACGCTGCCCACGCCGGACCTGGAGACGTGTTGGGACGTGGCGGCGCTGCTCGGCCGCGAGGTGCGTCCGGGCCACCTGTCGCCGGTGGACGTGCCGCTGGCGGACGCGATGATTGCGATGCGCCTGCGCCACGACGACGCGGCGGCGGCGCAGCTCCGGCAGGCCGCGGCCGTCACGACGCCGGCCCACCTCGCGGGCATGCGCGCGACGCGGCCGGGCATCCTCGAGGCGGTGGTGCGCGCCGCGATGGAGTCGGAGTTCGTCTCGCGCGACGTGAGGCCGGCCTATCAGCCCATCGTCACCGTGCACGGCGAGGTGCTGCACAACCTGCGCTACGACCACACCCTGCACGAGGGCGAGCTGGTGCTGGCGGACGTGGGCGGTGAGAGCCCGGGCGGCTTCGCCTGCGACGTGACGCGCACGTGGCCGGTGACGGGGCGCTTCAGCACGACGCAGCGTGAGCTGTACGAGCTGGTGCTGCGCATGCAGAAGGCCAGCATCGCCGCCGTGCGCCCTGGCACGCGCTACCGCGACGTGCACCTGGCCGCGCACCGGGAGATGGCGCACGGGCTGGTGGCGCTGGGCATCCTCCGGGGAGACCCGGAGGAGCTGGTGGTGGACGGCGTCACCGCGCTCTTCTTCCCGCACGGCGTGGGCCACCTGCTGGGCCTGGACGTGCATGACATGGAGGACCTCGGAGACCGGGCGGGGTACGCGCCGGGCCGCACGCGCTCGCCGGAGTTCGGCCACCGCTCGCTGCGGCTGGACCGGGATTTGGAGCCCGGCATGGCGGTGACGATCGAGCCGGGCATGTATCAGGTGCCGGCCATCCTGTCGGACGCGCGGCTCACCGCGCGCGCGAAGGACAGGCTCCAGCGCGACGTGCTGGCGCGCTACGCGGACGTGCGCGGCATCCGCATCGAGGACGACGTGCTCGTCACGCCCGAGGGCCACGAGGTGCTCACCGCCGCCATCCCGAAGGAGGCCGCGGACATCGAGGCCGTCATGACCAGCTCTGCCCGTCCAGCTCCGGGAAGGTGACCTCGCACTGGCCGGGATTCACCCCGTCCACGCGCGCATAGCCATTCTTGTTGAGCGTGCCCTCGCGCGTGCTGCCGTCCGGGAGCGTCACCCGGTAGCGCGCGTGGGGGACGGGCTTGCCCTCCTCGTCCTTCAGCTCGATGGCCAGCCACGTCTGCTCCTCGACCGGGGCTTCCTCTGTCTGAGGCGGGGGCGGCTCGGGCCACGGGGCGGGCAGGAGCACCGGGCGCTCCACGGCAAGCGCCACCAGCTCGCCCTGGGTGAAGGCCTCGGTGAGCCGTTGCTGGAGGCGCTGCTCGTATCGGCTGCGCTCCAGGCCGGACAGGCCCAGCGGGCGGGTGCCTCCGAGCGCTTCGTACATCGCGTACAGCGTGTGCGCGGCCGGTGTGGCCAGCCAGCGCTTCAGTGAGGACGTGACGAACACATCCGGCACCGGTGCATGTTTCGCCTGCAGTCGCTCCAGGTCGACGGACGGAACGACGAGCCAGTCCTCCCCCTGGGCTGGAAGCCTCCATCGGCGGTCACCTTGCAAGAGCGGCATCATGACCATCCCCCTGTCTCGGAGTGTTGCAGCATAACTCGCTGAGGACGGGGCAGGGATTCAGGTCGCGCGGCGTCGGGCGCCGCGCGTGGGGGTGTGGGTTGCGGGACGTCCGCGTGGGACGGTGGGGCAGGGCTACTGCTGCGGTACGGGTTCCGGGGAATTGCTGTCGGCGGGCGGAACCGGGCTGCTGTGCGAGAACACCATGAGCCACTTTCCGCCGCGGCGCTGCCACACGTCGGTGAAGTACACCCTGTCGGTGGCCTCGCTGCCGTCCGTCATGCGCAGCTGTGAGCGCTGGATGCCGGCCATCACACCCGTGTCACCGAAGACATGAGCCTTCATGGCTTCGGCTTCGACGGACGTGAAGCCACCGGGGATTTCGCCGATGCTCGCGACGAATGTCTCGCGGTCAATCTCCGAGCCATCCGCGCTCCGGTAGACGAAGTCCTCGGCGGTGAGGGCCTTGATGGTGGCGAGGTCCTTCGTCTGGAGGGCGCGCATGACGGAGGTCTCGAGGTCCGTCAGGGTGCGCACGTCGTCAGCGGAAGGGGTGGTCATGGGTGTCTGACTCCGGGTGGATGCATGGCCGCACGCAGAGGCCGCCAGCAGGATGGATGCGAGCAGGATTCGGTTCATGGAGGCGGCAAATGTACATGTGTCATCGACATTCGTGTCGCGGTGTTCCGCGCGTGCACGCATGAGGAATGAAGTTCGGAAGCGCGAAGTTGCGGGGGCGCGAGCGCCATCCACCGTGAGTTGACCGGTGAAGCAGTGGACAGGCGCGGTGTCTTCAAGGGGCACAGCGTTCGAGGAAGGACACTGGGGGTGGCGCGACGAGGACCGGGTCCTACGTTGCACGCTCTGTCGAAGTCAGGGCCGGTGAGTGCAGCGCGGGCGAGGGAGGGCGTGTGGACGAGCTTCTTTCCGGAGCTGAAGGGCAGTTTTGTACTCAGGGCAAAGGCACTCCCGGTGCACCGCTGGAGCCCCGGCGGTCCGCGAGCGTGCACGAAGCGCTTGCTGGGGACCTCGACGCGTATCTCGACCGGGAGCTCTTCGAGGCGCCGGACACCGAGGCCGCCGCGTGTGACACCGCGTCCGTGACGGAGGTCTCCGAGAGTCTGCGCGAGCTCCTCGCGTTGGCGGAGGCGGAGACGGAGTGGATGGAGCAGCATCCCCGGTCCACCTCGCCTGTCGCGGAGGTCCTGTCCGAGCCCACGGTGGAGATTCCCGCGTGGATGCGCACGTCGCCCGACGCGAAGCAGGTCACGTCCCTGGGCGCCTTGTTGCTACCGCTCGACGCGGAAGCCCTGTCCCATGTGACAGGGGCGGCACCGTTGTTCGGGTCGGCCCCGCAGGACGCTGCATCGTGGGATGGGCGACCGCTGTCCGCGCCGTGGGAGGTTGCCGCCGTGGGTGCCGAGGCTCCGGCTCGCGGGATGGGCCTGTGGTTCTCCGCTTTGATGGGCGCGGCCGCGGTGGGCGCGCTGACGGCGGGCCTGCTCCTGGTCGCGGGGCTGTCCGTGCGCGAGGGCTCGCTCCCGAGTGCGACAGCACGTGTCTCCCATGTGGAGGTGCCTGACACCGCGGGTGTGGGGGATTCGAGCCAGACCGCGTCGTTCCCCGCCACGGCGGGAAGCCTCGCCGCCGACGCCGCGGTGTCGCAGGACACGTCGTCGCTTGCTCCGGGAGCGGTGTCACCGGGGATGGTTTCCTCCGTACAGCCTCTGGTGAGCACGGCGTCGCAGCAGGTCTCGCTGGCGGGCGTGGTGCCATCTTCCGGGCAGGACGCGCTGCGCGAGGCGGTGGATGGACTCCGGCCGGATGGCGCCTCGCCGGCGCCGTCGGATGCTGCCCGTCGCACGGACACCCAAGCGCTCGCCGTGGCGCAGCCCGCTCCCGTCGCGCGCAAGGTGCGCACGAATGCGGACGAAGCCGCGGCCCTGCCGGATGCGCCAGCGGCACCCGTCGAGCTTGCCTTCGGTGAGGCCGAAGCCGGTGGCGCCGCTCCTGGCGAAGGCGTGCAGTCATCCCCCGGTGATGTTGTCGCGGACGCGGTGGAAGAAGCGGCCGCCGAGGAGAAGGGACCGTATGCGGACCTCGATGAGGAGTTCGCGCGCGAGCTGGGCTTCACCGACGACGCGGAGGCGGAGGCCTTGAAGGCGCAGGAGCCTGCCCGCACCGTCTACGTGCCGCCCGCGCTCGACATGAAGGAGCACCTCACGCCGGAGGACGTGAAGCAGGTGGTGGTGACGAACCAGCCCGCCATCACCGCGTGCCTGCGTTCTCATTCGGAGGGGACGGCGATGGCCTCGGGCGGCCGCTTCGTGGTGCAGTGGTCGGTGCTGCCGAGCGGCGAGACGCTCAACGTCTCCATGGACTCCAGCGTCCTGCGTGGCACACCGCTCGCGCGCTGCATCGAGGACGTGGTCCGCCGCTGGAAGTTCCCGGTGCATCAGGTCCGCATGCAGGAGCCCATTCGCTTCCCGTTCATCTTCTGAGCGGCGGGCTGCTCGACAGTCCATATGCTTCCACCTGGAATGTCAGCGCCCGAGACGCCGGAACCCACGGAGTTGCATGTCTGCCACCGGTGTCTGGTGCGCCTGGACGCGAGCGCCGGAGGCGTGGACCTGCCACGGCGCGTGCGAGCGGCCCTCGCGGGGCGCGGGCTCGAGCAGCGGACACGCGTGATTGCTTCGGGCTGCCTGGGCGAGTGTCCCATGGACCGCGTGAGCGTGCTGGTGCTGCCCGAAGGCGGCACCGGAGCGCACATCCAGCTCATCGACCCCGCGAAGGACGGCGAGGACCTGGCCGAGCACGTCAGCCGGCTTCCTGGCCCCTGAGGCCAGCGTGTCCGAGCATCGGCGCCTGCCCGGCAGTGGAGGCCACGCACGCGGTGTGGAGCCTGCTCGGTGGCCGGGCGGAGGCTGCGTCTGCGGTGGTGAAGCGTGTCGAGTGGCGGAGTCCAGGCTTGCGGTGGTGGAGCGTGTTTGGTGGCGGAGGCTACGTCTGCGGTGGTGGAGCCTGCTCGGTGGCGGAGGCTACGTCTGCGGTGGTGGAGCCTGCTCGGCGGCGCGTAGCCTGTTCGGTGGCGGAGGCCACGCCTGCGGTGGCGGGGGTTGCTCGGCGGCGCGTAGCGTATTCAGTGGCGGAGGCCACGCCTGCGTTGGTGGAGCTCGCTCGGCAGTGGACGCTGCACCCGCGGAAGTGGACAGCGCCGCCGGATGCGCGCAGCAAGGCGGAGCATCCGTCGCCGGTGTCCGCGCCCGCTTCGTCCTCGCTACCGGCCGCGCGCGGCTTCGCGCTTCCGCGTCCCGCGCGCCTGTGCCCCCGCGAGCTGCGCGGCCTTGAGCAGCGCTTCCACCATGGGCACGGCGCTCGCCTCGCCCTTGCCGGCAATGGCATACGCGGTACCGTGGTCGGGCGAGGTGCGCGGCACGGGCAGGCCCAGCGTCACATTCACCGTGCGCTCGAAGTCCAGCGCCTTGGCCGGGATGAGGCCCTGGTCGTGGTACATGGCCAGCACCGCGTCGTAGCGCGAGCCCACCTCGTCGGGCTTCGCGAAGAGTCCGTCCGCGGGGATGGGGCCGTGCGCGTCCACCCGGGACGCGCGGGCCTTGCGGATGGCGGGGCCAATCACCTCGACCTCCTCGCGCCCCAGCAGTCCGCCTTCGCCCGCGTGCGGGTTGAGCCCCAGCACGGCGATGCGCGGCTTGCGGCCCACCACCGGCTCGAGGCTGCGCGACAGCAGCTTGAGCTGCGCCGTCAGGCCGCCCACGGTCAGCAGCCGCGGCAGGTCCGCCAGCGGGACGTGGTTGGTGGCGAGCGCCACGCGCACGCGGGGCCCGTCCATCAACATCATCACCTCCACCCCGAAGGCCTCCGCCAGCACCTCGGTGTGGCCCATGAAAGGGATGCCCGCGCGGGAAATCTGCTCCTTCGACACCGGTGCGGTGCACAGCGCATCCACGTGCCCGGCCCGCATCGCATCGATGGCCGCCGTCACGAAGGCGTACTGCGCGCGGCCGCCCTCGCGCGAGGGCTTGCCGGGCGCGCGGTCCTTCTCCTTCAGCCGCGTCACCTCCACCACCGTGGGCGCGTCCACGCGGCCCAGGGCCTGTGGCGCCACACGGGCGTAGCGGCGGAAGACGGGGAAGCGCTCCAGCGTGGGCCCATCCCCGAAGAGGACGGGGATGAGCGCCTTGCGCACGGAAGGCCGGGCCAGGGCCGCGGCCGTCACCTCGGGCCCGATGCCCGACACATCTCCCAGGGAGATTCCGACGAGCGGAAGGCCCATGGGCTTACAGCTTCACGTCGATGTTGGCCTTCTGCCGCAGCTCCTGCACGTACTGGTCGAGGAACTTCTCCGTCTTCTCCTGGAGCAGCTTGCCCTCCAGCTTGGTGCGCATCTCCTCGTACGAGGCGGCGGCCACCGCGCGGCGCTCCTCCACCTTCAGCACGTGCCAGCCGAAGTTGGTGCGCACCGGGTCGCTGACGCCGCCCTCTGGCAGGGTGAACGCCGCCTTCTCGAACGCGGGGACCATGACGCCCCGCTTGAACCAGCCCAGGTCGCCGCCGTCCGCGGCGCTGGGGCCCTCGCTGCGGGCGCGGGCGAGCGAGGCGAAGTCCATGCCCGGGCGCCGCGCCTCCGCGGCGATGGCCTCCGCCTTCTTCTTCGCGGCCTCCACCTGCTCCGGCGTGGCCTTGGCGTCCACCTGCACCAGGATGTGGCGCGCGTGGACCTCCGAGTCACCGCTCTCCATGCGCGCGTACTGCGTATAGGCGGCCTTCAGGTCCTCCTCGGTAATCTTCACCTGGGAGCCGACCTTCATCCGCAGGAGCCGGTCGCGCATGATGCGCTTGCGCATCATGTCCCGGTACGTGGCCATGGTGAGGCCTTCGTTCAGCAGCAGCTGCTCGAACTGCGCGGGGTCGGTGATGTTGTTCTGCTGGCGCACGTCCGCCACCAGCTCATCCACCTCGGCCTCGGTGGCGGTGATGCCCAGCTGGGCGATTTCGGCCTCCATCAGCTTCTCGCCGATGAGGGTGTCCAGGGCCGTCTTCATCAACTGCAGCCGCTGCTCGCCGCGCTTGCGCGGGTCCGGGTCGTTGATGCTCGCCAGCTCCGGGGCCGCGCGCTGCTGCACCTCGGACAGCGCGATGATGTCGCGGTTCACCACCGCGGCCACCTTGTCCACCAGCTCCGCGTGCGCCGCCGTGCCGCCGCCCAGGAGCGCCACCGCCGCGATTGCCGCCACCAGCTTCTTCATTCCTGCCATCCTTCCGCACCACCCCGGGCGCGTCCAACCGACGCCCCGGACTTCGATTCCGTCGTCACTCCGTCGCCGCCTGCTGGGGCGCCGGACGCCCGCGGATGGCCTGCAACGTGGCCTCGTTCACCTGGATCTGCGCCTTCTGCCGCAGCTCCTTCTCGAACGTCTCCTGCGCCTGCGCCCGCTTCTGCTCCAGCACCTTGCTCTCCACCAGTTGCCGCACCTCCGCGAACTCCCGCTTGCGCGCCGGCTTGCGCTCCAGCACGCGGAAGAGGTGGAAGCCGTACTCGGTGGACACCACGTCCGAAACCTGCCCCACCCCCAGCTTGAATACCACCTCGTCGAAGGCGGGCGGCATCTGCCCCCGGGGGAAGAAGCCCAGGTCGCCTCCCACCTTGGCGTCCGCGCTCAGCGAATACCTGCGCGCCAGGTCCGCGAACTTCTTGCCGGACTTGAGCTGGGATTGCAGCCGCCGTGCCTCGTCCAGGCCCTTCACCACGATTTGCGCGGCGTGCACCCGCTCGGGCTCATGGAAGTCCGCCTCGTGGGCGGTGTACCAGGCCCGCAGCTCCTCTTCCGTCACCGCCACCCGCGAATACACATGGCTGGCGAACAGCTTCTCGATGGTCAGCCTGCTCGCCTCGCGCGAGCGCAGCTCCGCCATGGACAGCTGCCCCTGGGCGAGCACTTCGTTGAAGTTGCCGGCCGGGTAGTCACCCGACAGCCGCAGCACCCCCCGGTCCACCTCCTCCGGCGAGGCGGAGAGGTTGTGCTTGCGTGCCTCCTGGAGCAGCAGCATCCGGAGGATGTACGTATCGAGGAGCGCGCGCTTGAAGGGCTCCACGTCCTCCAGGGTGCGCTGGGACACGTCCGACAGCGCCAGCTCCCGCCACAGCTCCTGCTCGAAGTCCGCCCGGGTGAGGACCTCGCCGTTGACGCTGGCGACGACCAGGTCCTCCGGCGTCTCCTTCACGGGCTTGTTGCAGGCGGATGCCCCCAGGGCCAGCGCGATGGCGAGTGGGACCAGGGGGGCGCGGGTGGGAGAAGGGCGCATGCGCGGGGCCTCGTGGGTGGAATGGCTCCAGATGGGCAAGCCGTCAGTCATGGCACGAGGCCCGTTCCGCTAGCACGCCGGGCAGGGCCGGACAACCTCACCCCGTCTGGGGCCGCGTCGCGTGTGCGGAGAGGAACGCCTCCACCAGGGGGAAGATTTCGTCCGGGGCCCGGCGACCGAGCACCAGGTCCGCGTGGCCGTAGTCCGCCCCGAAGCCATGGGCCCTGCCGGCCACGAGGAACTTCACGGGGCCTCCCAGGTGCTCCTTGGCGCGCGCCACCGCCATGGGCGGCGCCAGGAGGTCCTTGCTGCCGGCCAGCAGCAGGAAGGGGATGGTCACCCGGGAGAGGGACTCGCGGTAGTCGAACTCGCCGTTGTAGGACGTGAAGCGGTTGGTGGTAATCCAGCGGGCGAACTGGCGCCCGACGCCGCCAGCGATGTCCGCGGGCACGTTGGCCAGTGCACGCCGCACCACCTCGGTGTCCATGTTCTCCGCCAGCATCATGTAGCGGCTCATGGGCCCCGGCGGCGCGCCGAACAGGGCGATGCTGGTGACGCGGCTGGTGGGGATGACCCGCAGCTTCAGCACCGGCTCCACCTTCTGGATGAAGGTGCGCAGGCCCGGCTGCACCGCGAAGGTGAAGGGAGCGCCGAGGACGACGGCCGCCCGCACCGGCGCCTGGGGCGTCTTCGCCAGGTGGGCGTAGAGCATCAGCCCGCCCTTGGAATGGCCAACCCAGAGCACTTCCCTGGCACCTGTGGACAAGACGGTGCGCACCGCGGTGCGCACGTCGTGCTCGGCCTGGTCGTCGAAGTTGAAGTCCAGACAGTCGCCCGCCAGGCCCCGGCCTCGCAGCTCCAGCACCCAGGTCTCGAAGCCCGCGCGGGCCAGGTAGCGGGCCAGGCTGTAGTGCTCGTCGAAGTCCAGGTGGAAGCGGTTGGCGCCCAGCCCGTGACAGAGGATGACCGGCTGGGCGAAGCGCTTCTCGCCCCGGGCGTGATAGCGCCCCAGGGCAATGGAGGCCCCGTCGTCCGTGGGCACCCGGTACAGCTCATCCGGCCGGAAGCTGAGCGTCAGCAGGCCCTCCTTCCCGCGCGTCATCGTCCGCGAAAAGAGGTCTGCCATCCGCCCCAGCCGCGCCACCTGTCTACGAGTCACCTCCGCAGTCTAAGCCGGACCGTGGGGCGATGCGGTGTTCATTGCTGAGCAGCTCCCTTGTACGGCAGGACTGTTGCAGGGAGATGTGGGAGACGACTCGGAGGACGTGGCAATGCAGCGAAAGCTGGCTTGGATGGAAAAGTGGTCCTCCCTCATCGCCACGGTTTTTCCCACGGATACTCTTCTGGCGGCCCTTCGGACGATGGAGCGGCACCAGGTGCGGTTGCTGGGCGTGGTGGGGGATGGGGGAGGTCTGGTGGGTGTGGTCAGCGAGGAGCACATCCTCGCGGCCTGGCGGGGAGACCCCCTGGCGCCCGTGGCGGGCGTCATGGCGCGGGCGGGGGCTCCCGGGGCGAGTCGATATCCCGCGCGGCGGTTGCGGTTCCGGGTGCCGAGGCGGCGCGAGCTGGGCCTGGGAGAGGAGGGGGCGGGGAGGAAGTAGGGCCGGCGGTCCGCGAGGGCGGTACAGTGCGGCACGCCGTGCCGGACGAATCGCCCTCGTGGACTGTCTACATCCTGCGGTGCCGTGACGGCACGCTCTACACCGGTGCCACCAACAACCTGGAGCGCCGGCTGGCCACGCATGGCCGGGGCCGTGGGGCCGCGTACACGCGCGCGCGCCTTCCCGTCACCCTGGTGTGGAGCGAGGTCGCGGAGGACCGCGGCTCGGCCTTGCGGCGGGAGGCCGCCATCAAGCGCCTGTCCCGCGCCGAGAAGCTGCGGATGCTGGCGGCGTCACCGCTTGCGCGCCGGCGCACCTGAGTGAGCGAGGCCACTCCCGGTGGCGGCGTCCATGGTGCATCGGCTCGCGGACGTTTCGCGCCGCTGGGGCAATACCTCCCTCGGAGCCGACGCGTTACGCTGGTGTCACCTTCCAAAGGGGCCGGTGCATGTCTCGCTCGTACTCGAAAGTGCTGGGAGTGTTGGCGCTGTGTGGGCTCGGTGTGTCCTGCCGTGCCAATCACCTGCCGGAGGTCACCGCGGGGCCTCGTCCCATGCCGCAGGTCGTGAGGGCAGGGGACGAGGTGCGGTTCATGTTCGAGGTGGCGGACCCGGACGGGGACTCCATGACCTTCGCCTGGGTGCAGGTTCCCGCGGAGCCCGCGGGGCGCTTCAGCGACGTGGGCGTGCAGAACCCCACCTGGGTGGCGCCCGAGGTGTCGGAGACGATGGATTTCTCCATCATGGTGACGGTGTTCGACAGCGAGGGTGGCGGCATTCGCGCCACGGGGCCCAGCGTCATCGTGCAGGCCCCCTCGCCCCAGTCGCCCTGAGCCCGGTGGGCCGCCCGTCAGGCGGTGGCGTGCGGCTCCGTGGGCGGCGTCTGGTCCGCCTGCGGCCGGGCCCGCCGGTGGGTGCGGCGGACGAAGAGCACGCCCAGGACGAGGAAGAGGGCAGCGCCCACGCCTCCGCCAATCACCTGATACGAAATCAGGTCCGCGGACGTCTTGCGGATGACCTCGGGCAGGTTGCACATCGTCTGCGTCGCGTAGGGCGTCTCGTTGTACCAGCCGAGATAGTTCGGTCCCATCCACGAGGCGACCACGACGCCCAGCAGGGCGCCGACGAGGACGAAGTTGAGGAGCGTCTTGGCGGCGTTCATCTGCAGGCACCTCGGCTGGTTGACGTCGGGGCGTGCTTAATATGTGCACGCCAGCGCCGCAAAGGGTGGAACGTGTTAAGGAAGTGGGCGTGCCGCTGCTTCCGCTCGCCATCCTGTTTGCCGTCCTCGCGCTGGGATGCGCTGCCACCCTGCTCGTCCACGCGTTCCGGCGGAGCGTGGGCACGGGGATGATGGTGCTGCTCATCCCCTGCTACATGCTCTTCTACGCGTTCAGCCAGTTCGAGCACCGGCGCAAGGGCCTCATCGTCGCCGGCTTCATGGCCTGCACGGTGCTGGCCGCCGTCTTCCTGGGGCTGGGGCTGCATGGCGCCGCGGCGCTGAGCGCCCGTCCCCCTCCGCCCACGGGCTTCTGATGGCGAGGCCCCCCAGGTGGAGGGCCGTGTGCTGACGCCCACAGGGGCCGTCTGCGCCACCCACCCGGACGTGGCCGCGGTGGCCACGTGTGCCCGCTGCGGCGGCTTCCTATGCGGTGACTGCACGGAGCTGGCGGGTGAGACGCCCTCCTGTGCGCCCTGCGTGGCGGTGCTGCGCCAGGAGGCGCGGCCGTCGCGGGTGATTCCCGTGGCCCTGGCGCTCAACGTGGTGGGCCTGGCGAGCCTGCCGTGCTCCCTGTACATCCTGGCGCTGCCCACGCTGGTGGCGGGCCTGGTGGGCGTGGTGCTGGGCATGCGGGAGCTGCGGCGCATCGCCCGGGGCGAGGGCGCGGAGCGCGGCCGGACCCTGGCGCGGGTGACGGTGGTGCTCGGCTGGGTGGACCTGGGGCTCGCCGCGGGCTGGGCGGCCTTCGTGCTTGAAGCAGCGTGGAGCTCACGGTGATGAGGGCCGGACGGCGCGCTCACACACCGCGCGCGTTCGGGTCCCACATGTACTTGTGCATCTGCAGCTGGAAGCGGACGGCGAGCCTGTCCTCGATGACCCACTCGGCGAGCTCGCGCGGGTGGAGCTTGTCGAACACGGTGGAGAAGAGGGTGCCGTAGGGCTTCTGGAGCAACTGATGCTCGGCGATGAGCGCCTTGGCCCAGTCGTAGTCCTCGCGCGAGCCGATGACGAACTTCAGCTCGTCGTTGGCGTTCATCGACGTGAAGTTGCGGTAGTCGTTGCGCAGGTGCTCGCCCGAGGAGGGCGTCTTCATGTCGACGATTTTGTGCACCGCCGGGGGCACGAGCCGCACGTCGATGGCGCCGCTGGTCTCCAGCAGCACCTTCAGCCCCGCGTCGAGCAGCGCCTCCATCAGCGGATAGACGCCGGGCTGGAGCAGGGGCTCGCCGCCGGTGACCTCCACCATGGGCGTGCGCATGGCCAGTACCTCGGCGACGATGTCCGGAATCTTCCGGCGCGCGCCGCCGTGGAAGGCGAACTCGCTGTCGCAGTAGGTGCAGCGCAGGTGACAGCCCGTGAGGCGGACGAAGGCGCACAGCAGCCCCGCGTGGGACGACTCTCCCTGGACGCTGAGATAAATCTCCTTCACCACCACGGAGTCCGCGGTGGGGACGCGTCGGGGTTCGATGTGCGGGCGCGCTGCGGGCATGGCTTCTTCGTCTTTGCTCGTTGGGGAGGGGCGCTTCAACCCCAACCTGCTGCGCCAGGTCAAGCCCACAAACAGGCGCCGGGCGGGGGCCTGCTGCCCCGCTCGTGGGCTCAGGGCGCGGCGGTGCCCTTCACGCGCTCGACGAAGGCGTCGATGAGCTGGCGGGCGATGCTGAGCTTCGGCGGGATTCGGGGCAGGTGGTCCGGGCTGAACCAGTGGGCCTCGGCGATTTCCTTCGAGTCCACGACGATGTCGCCGCCCGCGTACTCGGCGGTGAAGCCCACCATGAGCGAGCGCCCGAAGGGCCACGGCTGCGAGCCGAAGTAGCGGATGTTCTTCACGTCGATGCCGACTTCCTCCTTCACCTCGCGGGCCACGCACTCCTCCAGCGACTCGCCGGGCTCCGCGAAGCCGGCGAGCGTGCTGAACATGGGCTCCGGGAACTGGGCGTTGCGCGCCAGCAGCATCGTGTCGCCATGGGTGATGAGGACGATGATGGCCGGGGCGATGCGAGGGTAGAAGGGCGTCTTGTCCACCGGGCAACGGCGGGCGCGCTCTCCGGCGACGAGCTGGGTGGGCTGTCCGCAGCGGCCGCAGAAGCGATGGGTGAGGTCCCACTCCACGATGGCGAGCGCGCGTCCCGCCACGGCGAAGCGGACGTCATCCACGCGCTTGTAGAGCGAGCGGGCGGGGACGGCCTTGTAGCCCTCGGGTACGGCGAAGTCCTTGGCGAACCCCGCCGCGTAGCAGTCCACGCCGTCCAGCTCGCCCAGGTAGTGCGCGGCGGCGGCGAGCTCCGGGAAGGCCGCGCCCGTGGGAATGGAGACCCCCTCCGCGTGCTCCTGGACGAGCAGGTCCATGCCTCGGGCAAGGAAGAGCAGGGCGCCCTCGCGCGGACGGTCGGGCGGGGTGGGGTTGGGGATGAAGTGGGGTGCGGAGCTCACGGGGCCACACTAACGGGCCCGGGTCGGGCGTGCAGTCGTCGCGTGAGCTCCGGGCCTGGGGCGGCGCGGCTCAGCTGTCCTTCTGGATCAGCTCCACCTTGTAGCCATCCGGGTCCTCGACGAAGGCGATGACAGTGGTGCCATGCTTCATGGGACCGGGCTCGCGGACCACCTTGCCACCGGCCTGGCGGATGGCGTCGCACGTCGCATGGATGTCACTGACGCCCAGCGCGATGTGGCCGTACGCGGTGCCGAGCTCGTACTTCTCGACGCCCCAGTTGTAGGTGAGCTCCAGGGCGGGGTGCGTGTCCTCGGGGCCGAAGCCCACGAAGGCCAGGGTGAACTTGCCGTCGGGGTAGTCGTGACGGCGCAGCAACTTCATGCCGATGACCCGGGTGTAGAAGTCGAGCGAGCGCTCGAGGTCGCCGACGCGGAGCATGGTGTGCAGGATTCGCATGCGCGCTTCATAACGCCATCACCCCGTCGCGTCATGCGTCCCGGGTGCCCGGCGCCCGTCGGGTTCAGGGCTTCTGCTGGGACTGTGCTTTGGGTGGCACGGTGAGTGTGCCCGCCTCGACATGGGACGACGCCAGCGGCTTGCCGTCCTCGCCCCGCACGCCGATGCGCGAGCCGTCACCGCCCGCGTGCCACAGGCCCACCTGCACCTTCCAGGTGCCCGCGTCCCAGTCCTTGGTGGACACCGAGAAGGCATCTCGCAGGAGCGTGTCCCGCGGGGCCTCGGCGAGGAAGAAGGTGCCGCCCAGCACCGGGTGGTCCGCGTTCTTCCGCTTGCTGCCCGCGGGGCCGGGGAGGTGGACGAAGATGCCCGCCGAGCGGGGCACGGGCCCGGTGACGCGCCAGTAGAGCACCGTGTGGACGAACCCCTCCGCGTCCGGCGCGGGCGGCACCTCCGCCGCCACCAGCTCCACGGGGACGTCGAACCGCGTGCCCAGCGGCCTGGCCGCCGGCGGCAGCGCCGAGATGACCATGGGCGAGCCATCCGCGTTGAGGGGCACCGCGCGCGCCACCGGCTCCGTCGACGTCCCCAGCAGCACGGCCCACGCCGCGAGCGGCACACAGGCCACGCCGATGGCGGGAAGCCCCAGCCGCCCACGCAGCCTCCAGGCCGCGAAGCCCAGCCCCAGCCACGCGAGCGCGGACACCAGCGCTCCGCCGATGCCCGAGCGGGGCAGGAAGCGCAGCACCACGCGGTGCGTTCCTTCCGCCAACCGGACCCCCAGCAGTCCGTCGTGCGAGACGACCTCGCCCTCCGAGGCCTTCCAGCCCGGGTGCCAGTTCTGGTTCACCAGCAGCACCGTGGGGCGCGTGGCCGCCACGTCCACCGTCACGCGGTTGGGCGTCCACTCCACGCGGCGCGCGGTGCCCGCGGACGCGTCCTCCAGGTACTCCTCCTGGGGCAGGTCGCCGCGCAGTCGCTCCGACATGGGCACCGGCCACGCCTCGCCGCAGGCGATGGAGCCGCGGTTGAGCGCCAGGAAGTAGCCCTGCGCCCAGCGGTTGCCACGGGCCTGCGCGAAGGGCCGCTCCGCCTCCTCGGGAACGGGGCCGGGCGAGGGCACCATCTGCGACCAGCGGCTGAGCCGGTCGAAGGCGCGGACCTGGAAGCCCCAGCCCACGGCGATGACGACGCACGCCACCGCCGCCGCGGTGGGCCACCACGACGCGGCCGTGCGCGCCGGCGGCACGCGCCAGACGCGCACCAGCACCACGGCGAGCCCCAGCGCCACCAGCTCGGCGAGGAAGAACCCGGCGGGCACCAGGAAGCGCTCCGGGTAGCGCAGCGTCCCGAAGACGGGCAGCAGCCGCAGCGCGCCGAACAGCGAGGGCGTCGCCGCATAGCCGGCGGCCATCCACACGCACAGCGCCGCCAGCACCGCCGGGTACAGCGCGCGTCGCCAGGCCCACGCGGCGAGGGGAATCAGCGCCAGCACCGCGGGCGCGAGGAAGAAGTTGCCCGGGTCGCTGTAGCCGGAGCGCGCTGGGAGCTGGAGCAGCATGCGCACCAGCTCCTCCGCGGAGTTGCCCGGCGTGCCGGCCATGATGCGCGGCGCCGAGCGCATGGTCTCCACCAGCGGCCACAGCCGGAACGCGCAGGCGCCCAGGGTGAACACGGCGGTGGCGCCCAGCGCCCACACCGCCGCCTTGCGCCGGGGCGTCCCGCGCAGGCCGTACAGCGTGCGCCCGGCCTCCAGCGCGACGAACAGCGCGCCCATGGGCACCGGATAGGTGCCGCCGAAGCCCAGCAGCAAGGCGAACGTTCCCGCCACCACCACGGCGCCGCGAAGGTGCCCCTCCGCCGCGCGGCGCGTGCCCCACAGCAGCCAGGGCAGCAGCAGGAAGCCCGCGAAGTTGAGCCAGCCAATGGACCACGACAGCGCGGTGAAGCCCGCCAGACCGAACAGCGGCGCCGCGGCGAGCGCGCCCAGCGCGGAGCCCACACGCCGCCGCGCGTAGTGGAAGAAGCCCTCCATGCCGAACACGAGGAAGGCCCACAGCAGCACCGACTCCGCGCGCCGGGCGCCCATCAACGTGGACACCAGCAGCGTGGGCGACGCCACCCGCGTCTGCGGACTGCCCAGCGCGTACTGCCCGCCGCAGGCCCACGGGTTCCACAGCGGGAGCTGCCCGTAGTGCGTCACCGTGCGCGTGCCCGCATCCTCGTAGGAGTGCAGCAGGTGCGCGTCGCGGAAGTCATTCATCCCACCGGCCTGCTGGAGCGGACGCCAGCTCGCGGCCAACGCCAGCGCGGCGAAGAGGGCCAGCCGCAGGCTGGCGAGGGTGGCGGCGCGGTGGGCGAAGCGGAGCACCCTGCGGGGAGGAGGAATCATGGGCGAAGGGCGCAGGGCTCAGTCGTAGAAGGGGCGGGGCTTGCAGGGGCTCGCGGTGGCCTTGCGCGGCGGCAGCACGGGGCGGCTGTGCAGCTCCTCGTCGATGGCCTCCATGACGTCCGTCACCGGGACGCGGCGGCGGCGGGCCTCGTCCACCGCCCACCTGCGCTCGGAGGCGCCGAAGTCGTCGTCCTGGGACCAGCGGTCACCGGGAAAGGAATGGCGGGACTTGAGCCGCCACTCCGCCTCCTGGGCCGCCGCGGCGTGGCCCACCTGCTCGCGCTCGGCCGCGGACAGGCGCTGTGTGGGGGGCGGCACCTGCGCCGTGGCCGCGCGCACCACCGCGGTGGCGCCGCACAGCGCGAAGGCCAACCACCCCACCTGTGCTGCTCGACGCCACCTTGCACCCATGAGGGCGCTCTACTCCAACTCAGCCCCGGCCGTCCTCATCGGCGTCGGCCTCCAGGCCGTGGGGATCGGCGAGCACCCGGCGCGCCCGCTCCATCAGCTCCACCACGATTTGCCCGGCCGGCAGCACGCTCTCGATGCGAGCCATGCTGGCGCCGCTGGCCGGCATGGCCAGCTCCTCCAGGTCCCCCTCGGTGTCGGGGGTGGGGACGAAGGCACTGAACCTCGGTACGTCCACCGAGGTGCTTCCGGGCGTGCCCGGGAAGAGCCGGGTGCTGGCCACGCGCTCGGGCGGCGGGGTGGGCATGGGGACCCGTCCCTCGCGTCCCGTCCACTCGCGCACCACGCGGTTGCGCAGCACGCGCATGCGCTGGCCCGGCCACGCGGAGCCGAAGACGGTGGTGAGGTCGGAGTCGCCCGCGTCTCCTTCGACGATGCGCTGCTTGTAGCCCGGGTGGGCGTATGCCTCCACGGACGCCACCATGCGCGTGCCCACCCAGACGCCGTCCGCGCCATGGAAGAGGGCGCGCGCGGCGCTGAGCCCGTCGGCGATGCCCCCGGCGGCCAGCACCGGCACGGTGTCCGTCATGGCGCGCAGCTCGCGCACCAACGCCAGGGTGGGGGTGCTGCTGTGGTTGATGCCGGAGGCCTGCCGGCCCTGGGCGATGAGCGCGTCCGCACCCAGGGCCAAGGCCTGGCGGGCCGCCTCGGCCGACGGTGCCTGTATCCACACGCGAAGGCCCGCGGCCTTCAGCGCCGCGACCCACTCGGCGGGCGGCAGTTCTCCCTGGAAGGAGACGACGGGGACGCGCCGGGCAATGCACACGTCCACATGCTCGCGCGTGGTGGCGTGCTGGCCCCCGCCCTGGGTCACGAGGAGGTTGGCCCCAAAGGGCTTCTGCGTGCCCGCCCGGATGGCCTGCAGGCGGGCATCCAGGACGTCCGCGGGCTCCGGCGCGACGCCGAGCATGCCCACGCCGCCCGCCTCCGAGACGGCGATGACCAGCGGGGGCAGCGCCACGAAGGGCATGCCGTCGCTGACGAACGGATAGTTCACTCCCAGCTCGCGGGTCAGCCGCGTGTGCAGGGTGTTGCCTTCCAGGACATAGATGGGAGGCCGGCGGGGCTCGGGACCGGAATCACTGCGCTCCTCGTCGAGCTCGACATCACCGGAAGAGGGCGGGGAACGTCCGTCATTCGCTCCGTTCATCGGGTCTCCTGAAGCTGGCAGGCTCTTCGGCTCCTCCAAGGTTACCAGCAACATCCATGTCCCAGAGGCGAGGAGCGGAAGAGGGCCCTCCAGGCTGGTTGCCGGGTAACAGGCGTGGGCCGGGCCTAGGCTCCAAGTGTCTTGTGCATGTTGCGGTGGGGGATTCCGACCTCGGTGTAGGGCTCGCCGAAGACGGAGTAGCCCAGCCGCTCGTAGAAGGGGACGGCGGGCGCGCGCGCATGCAGGTGGACGTGGTTGAAGCCGCGCCGCACCAGCTCCGCTTCCAGCGTACGCACCAGCCGGGCGCCCAGCCCCTGTCCCTGGAGGTGCGCGGCCACGGCCATCTGGAACAGCCGTCCTCCGTGCGCGTCCTCGGGGTTGAAGAGGACACACCCGAGCACGGTGCCTGCCCGGTGCGCCACCAGGTGCAGGCTGTCCGCCTCGAACGGGAAGGCGACGTCGGCGCGGGTGTAGCCGAGCGGCTCGCGCAGCACGCGGAAGCGCAGCTCCAGCTCGCCCGCGTAGAGCGCGTGCCCCGGCTCGATGAAAGTGAACGCGAAGTCAGGGGTACCGGGCGTCACGTCAGAAGGTCCCCGTGAGCTGGAGGGTGAAGGTGCGGCCGTACTGGGGCACCGGCGCGATGGAGTTCTCGTCCGACACCGGCAGTGAGTAGCGGGTGTCGAGCAGGTTGTGGACGCCGGCGAAGTAGCGCAGCGGGCCGTAGTCGCCCGACAGGCCGAAGCCCACCAGCAGCGCCTCGCCGCTCTCCGCGCCGCCGGGGCCCGTGGGGCGCGCGCTCTGGTAGATGGCCTGGGTGGCCACGCGCATGTCGCCGGCGCCAATGGGCAGCATCATCCGGCCGGCGACGAGGTGCGCGGGCGCCGCGGAGGCGACCTCCTCCGAGGCGTGGCGCAGCGTCACGTAGGAGTAGCTCAGGTCCACCAGCAGCCAGCGGCCCGGTTGCCAGTGCACGCCGGCCTCCGCGCCCCAGGCCAGCGTGGTGCCGTCGGCGTTCATGAAGCGCAGGCACGGCGCGCTGCCGCACTCGCCCGAGGGACTGTCCTCCGCGGTGAGCTGCACGAGCCGGGAGATGCGGTTGTGGTAGCCGGCGACGGTGAGCCGCAGCTCGTCCGTCAGGTCGTGGGAGTGCTCCAGCTCGAAGGTGGTGATGGTCTCCGGCCGGAGGTTCACCGCCGCGCCCTGGGAGATGCCGTCCGCGTAGTAGAGCTCGTAGACGTTGGGGGCACGGAAGGCGTTACCGGCCACCAGCTTGGTGAGCCCCTTCTCATAGGGCCGCGCGATGACGGCCAGCCGCGGGGTGATGGGCGTGCTGTCCAGGTCCACGTACTTGTCCAGGCGCAGACCGGCCGACACGCTCAGCCGCGGGTGGAGCTTCCACTCGTCGAGCAGGTACGCGGACAGCAGCGTGCGCGCCTGGGTCTCCAGCGGCAGGTCGCCCGCGTCCTGCCGCACGCGGAGCTGCGCCTGACCTTCCACGCCGAGCGTGAGGACGTTGCCCTGGAACAGGCCGAGCCGCGCGCGGGCCTCGGCGGTGAGCCAGTCCGCCGCGCCGCCCTCGGTCCGGGGGCCGCCGTCCTCCTCCGGGTAGACGTAGGTGCCCTCGTAGCGGCTGAGGTCGAACGCGCCGCGCACGGACAGGCTGAAGCGCTCGGTGAACTGGCGCTCGTAGCGGGCCTCGGCGAAGGCGCGCAGGTCCTCCACGATGTTGCCCTCGGTGCCGGGCACCGTGCCGTAGGGCGCGGTGGGCAGCTCCTTGGTGCGCACGTTGAACTGGGCCTGGAAGGAGAAATCGCCCAGGCGGGCCCGGAGCGAGCCGCCCGCGGCGCGCTCGGCGTCCAGGCCGGTGATGATGGGGCCGTTGGTGCCCAGCCGGGTGGTGTCCGCGCCCGTGGCGCCCAGGGCGGAGGCGCTCACCAGCACGGAGCGGTTTCCTTCCTCCCACGACGCCGTGGCGTGGCCGCGCGTGGTGCCCAGCGCGCCCACCGCGCCCGTCACCTCGAGGTGGTTGTTCGCGCCCAGCGACTCGCGAGGCACCACGTTGATGACGGCGAAGAAGGCGCCCGTGCCGTAGAGGGCGCTGCCAGGGCCTCGCACGACCTCGATGCGCTCCACCTCCTGGATGTCCACGCTCAGGTCGCGGGCCGCGAAGCCCTGGCCGGCCCAGACGTCGTTCATGGCGTGGCCATCCCAGAGGATGAGGATGCGCGTGTTGAGGTCGCCCGGCGGCGAGAAGCCACGCACGCCCAGGTACGTGTAGGTCCGGTCGTCGGTGAGGTAGAAGCCGCGCACGCCGGCCACCGCTTCCGCGACGGTGCGCCAGCCGAAGGCGCGCAGCTCCTCCTGCGAGAGCACCGTGGTGGAGGCGGGCGCCTCGTCGACGGCGACCAGGCTCTTGGACGCGGCGCGCACCGGGGGCGGGGCGTAGCGCAATTCGGCGTGGACCTTCACCTCTTCCTCGGCCACCACCGTCACCGTCTGGCGGAGCGGGCGCACCTCGCGGCTCTCCACCTCCAGCGTGTGCTCGCCCTCGGGGAGGGTGACGACGGTGGGCGTGAAGCCGGCGGGCTTGCCATCCACGCGCACCGTGGCGCCGTCGCGGTTGGCCGTCACCACGAGCCGGCCGGTGGGCCGGTCCTGGGGCCGCAGTGCGACGCTGACGGGCACGCTGCCATCGGCGGGGACGTCCACCACGTACTGGGCGGGGGCGTAGCCGGGCGCGCGCACGTGCAGCACGCGCTGGCCGGGCGGCAGCCGCACCCGCCCGGGAACCCGGGCCAGGATGTTGCCGTTGGGGGCGTCGCGAATCTCCGCGCCCGTCGGCGTGCCCGTCACTTCGACGCCCCCGGTGATGAGGCTCAGGTCGAAGGTCTGCTCCATCTCCCGACCACGCACCAGGGTGAGGGTGGCCTCCGAGGGGCGGTAGCCGTCCTTCTTCACCATGATTTTGTGACGGCCGGGCGTCAGCGCGAGCGTCTGCGGCGAGCGACCCCGGCTGCCCAGGTCCATGCGGTCCACGTAGACGTCGGCGCCCTTGGGGTTGGTGGTGACGCGCACCAGCGCGACCTTGGGACGGAGCCGGTCCACTGAGCGGGAGACCTCGGCGGCGTCCTCCTTGGGCAGGTCTTCCGCGAGCAGGTCGTTGTAGTAGCGGTACGCCTCGTTGAACTTGCCCAGCGCCTCGAAGCAGCGGGCGATGTTGAAGAGGACGTTGCGGTTGGGCACCAGCCGGTAGCTGGTGAAGTAGGAGCGCAGCGCCTCGGCGTACTGGCCCTTGGAGTACGCCTCGTTACCGAGCTCGAACGCGATGTCCGCTTCATCCGCGTTGTTGTCCGCGAGCACGGGTGCGGACAGGAGGAGCAGCGACAGGACGAACGCGAAAGAACGGGAGGAACGCATGGGACTGCAAGCATTCTTCCCTCTCCGAGGGGAGAGGTCCATGGGGGCCTCAAGGTTGGCCGCTCGGCGTCAGACCCGTCAGGTAATGCTTCCTGGACACGCAGCAAGGAGTGGGGTTCCACTCCAGGGAGGCGGGGGCAATGATGCAGGGGCCGGCAGTGGGAGAGGAGCGCGACACGGGAATGGGCCAGGAGACGAAGCGTCCGGCGACCTACGAGGACCTGGAGGCGCTGCCCGAGCACTGGGTGGGGCAGCTCATCGACGGGGAGCTCATCGCGCAGCCCCGGCCGGCGAGCCGGCATGCGCGGGCGAGCTCCCGGCTGGGTGGCGAGCTGTACGGCCCTTTCGAGCGGGAGCGGGGAGGGCCCGGAGGCTGGTCATTCCTGGATGAGCCGGAGCTGCACTTCGGCGCGGACGTCCTGGTGCCGGACCTGGCGGGCTGGCGCCGTGAGCGCATGCCGGAAGTCCCGGATGTACCCTTCTTCACCTTGCCGCCGGACTGGGTCTGCGAGGTGCTTTCGCCCTCCACGGCCTCGTTGGACCGCACGCGCAAGAAGCGAATCTACGCCCGGGAAGGCGTCGGGCACGTCTGGCTCGTGGACCCACAGGCGCGGACGCTGGAGGTGTACCGGCTGAGCAGCGGACAGTGGCTCGAGCAGGGCACCTGGACAGGTGACGAGCGCGTCCGCGCCGAGCCCTTCGAAGCGCTGGAGCTGGAGCTCGGCGTGTTGTGGCTACCCGAGGCGAAGGCGCCGTGAGCGCGGCGCCCGGGCTCTCTCAGTGCACCACGCTCCGGGACGACACGGCCGCCTGGGGCGTGGCGGAGGGCTCGCGCATCAGCTTCTCGCCCGAAGCCTGGAGGACCTGGGTGGTGGCGCCCTCCGGGTCGCGGAAGAAGTGTGGCGTCCACAGCCGCACGAGCTGCCAGCCCTGGCCTTCCAGCACGCCGGTGCGGAAGAGGTCCCACTCCACGCGGTCCGTGGCCTTGGGATAGCGCGTGCCGTCGCAGAGCACACCGACGGTGACGTCGCCCGGACGGGTGGGGTGGCGGAGCGCGATGTCCACGCAGAAGCCGTCATTGCCCCAGTGGACTTCCGACGACACGCGGTGCTGGGCGGCCAGGTGCCTGGCCAGGGCCTGTGCGAACGTCGAGCCCGCCTCCGTGGGCCGCGGGTACACCTCGGCCTGCTGTTCGGGCCGGAGCGTCTCCGGCGCGGTGGGCTCGGAGTCGCGCTGGGCTTGCTGGGCGTAGGCCTGCTCGAGGGCCTCCGCGAAGCGGAGGTAGGCGAAGAGCAGCCAGCCTCCGTTGGGCTGCCGGCCCGCCTCGACAGGGGGCAGTGACTGGTAGGCCTCGCGCGGAATCGAGGTGACGAGATGAATCTGCTCCCGTGCGCGCGTCACCAGCACGTTGAGGCGCCGGCCACCGCCCGCGCTGCCCAGGGGGCCGAAGCGCCGGTAGAAGCGGCCCTGCCGGTCCGGGCCGTAGGTGGTGCTGATGATGAGGTGGTCCCGCTCGTCACCCTGGACGTTCTCCAGGTTCTTGACGAAGAGCCCCTCGAACGAGCCCGAGCCCCGGCGCACGCGCGCCTCCGCCAGCCGGGCCGCGAACGCGGAGTCGCTCGCGGCCATCTCGTCGAGGACGTCGTTGATGGCGTCGCGCTGGGTGAGGTTGAAGCATGCGATGCCAATGGAGGGCGGCTCGGGACGCGCGAGCAGCTCCTTCACCAGCGCACCCACGGCGCGTGCCTCGATGACGTTGGCGCGCTTGTCGTAGATGCCGCCCACGGGCAGCAGCCGCAAGGGGGCGTGGGGCGCGCGATGGGAGGGGTGCGCGGGGATGGCCTGGAGCCGCTTGTCGTAGAAGTGGTCGTTGCTGAAGGCGATGAGGTCCGCGTTCTGCGAGCGGTAGTGCACGTCGAGGTAGCACTGGTCGATGTCGAGGTTGAGCGCCGCCGACAGCAGGTCCTCCACCTCGGACTGCTGCTCCTCGAAGAGGCCCTGCTCGCTCTCCGCCTCCTGCTCCGCGTTCTGCACCACGGCGGACTCGAAGAAGCGCGTGGGAGGCAGCTGCTTCGGGTCGCCCGCGATGACCACGCGGTGGGCGCGGGTGAGCACCGGCAGCGCCTCTTCCAGGCGGCACTGCGAGGACTCGTCGAAGATGACGACGTCGAAGATGGGGCGCCGCGGGAAGATTTGCGCCACCGTCTGCGGGCTGGCCATCCACACGGGGCGGACGTCGAAGAGCGGGTCTCCGCCTTCGATGCCTTGCCCCGTGGCGATGACCTGACGCACGCGCATGGCGCGCTCGCCCCGGAGCATCAACCGCCGGCGCAGCTCCGCGCCCTGGCTGTTGAGCCGTCCGCCCGTGCCCGCGAGCAGCCGCTCGCGCTGGCGCTGCGTCCAGCGGTGAATCAGGGCATCGCGCACGAGGCCCCGCTTCTTCTCCTCCAGCATGCGGTAGTGCGAATGAGCCGCGCGCACGCGCTCGGCGTCGATGTGCTGGAGCGCGGGGTCCTCGCGCAGGCGCGCTGAGGTCTCCGCCGCCAGCGTGGCCTTCAGCACCGCTCGCCAGCCTTCATCGGCCTCGGCGCCCTGATGTGCCAGCCGCTCCACGGCGGACTCCAGCGCGGGAGGCAGGCCCGCGAGCACGGTGCGCATGCGCAGCAGGCCTTCCACCGTGGACAGCCGTGACAGCAGGGCCGCGGTGGCGGAGGCCAACCGTTCCCCCGAGCGCAGGCCGCGCGAGCGCGCGTCGAGCCAGACGGTGGAGAAGAGGCCTGCCTCCGCGAGCCGGGCCTCCAGCCGCGCGATGGCGTCGCCCCGGGCAGCGGACTGGCGCAGCCCGGCCAGCAGTGCCGAGCGCGCGCCCGCGTCCCCTTTCAACGCGGTCCGGACCGCGTCGCGGCAGGACACGAGCAGGGGTGTGCGTTCCAGCTCCCCCAGCAGCTCGAAGAGGGCCGCGTGGGTGCGCAGCGTCTGGGACAGGGCCTCGTCGCTGAGGGATTCGGTGGTGCCCGGGACGAGCGTGGTGCGGTGATACTCGTTGAGCAGGGCGCGCGCCTTGGCGCCGGTGAAGAAGCGGGTGACGCGCTCCGCGGCGAGGATGCTCAGCGTCAGGCCGAACTGCTGGAGCACCCGGCGGGCCCCGGCCTTCCGCGCGAAGTAGAAGAACGCGTACCACTTGCGAGCGATGTCCAGGTACGAGCCCAGCGCGGCCAGCGCGGAGGACAGCGCGCCCAGGGCTTGCGGCTGCTCGCGGTGGACCAGGGCGAGCTCCGCGTCCAGCGGCCCCTCCGCGAGCACCTGGCGCTGCGCCGCCAGTCCGTCGAGCTGCGTCTTCGCGGACTGGACCGCCTCCGGCGTCGCCGAGCCCCAGCGCGCGAGGACGTCCGCGCTGACGGTGTCCAGCAGCGGCGCCAGCTTCTCCGCGAAGGCGGCCCGCGCCGCGCCCTCGGCCCGAGGGTCCGCGCCGAAGACGGGCACGTCCGGAGACGCGAGCGCGTCGGCGTCGCGTGCGGCGGTGTCGACGGCGGTCAGCCGTTCGCGGTACGTGGCCAGGGGCGTCGCGAGGTAGGTGGCGAGGTCGGTGCCCAGCGCCTCGCGCCAGGGATTGTCCGGGTAGCCTTCCTTGCCGCCGCGCTCGAGCACTTCGCGCACCTCGCGCTCGCGAGACGTCACGTCGCTCAGCCGGGCGTCGGCGAGGCTCGACACCGCGGGCGTGAGGGCGGCGGGGGCCTCCACGGAGAACCACTGGCCCACCAGCTCGTGGAAGGAGGGCGCGTTGCCACCGGCGGGGCGCTGGGAGAGGGCGCGGTCGGCGGAGGTCAGCTCGTCATGGAGGGACTGGAGCTCCGCGTCGACGCGCGCCAGCTCCCGGGTCACGGCCGCGTCGGTCCGCGCCTCGGGCAGCGTGTCGAGTTGCTCGCGAATGCCCATGTAGAGGTCGCGCTGATCCCGCTGGGCGTCGTGGACGACGGCGCACAGGTGGCCCAGGCCGAGGTGGTCCAGGCGGTGCTTCACCACGTCCAGCGCGGTGCGCTTGTCGCACACGAGCAGCACGCGCTCCCCGCGCGCCAGGTGGTCGCCAATGGCATTCGCGATGGTCTGCGACTTGCCGGTGCCCGGGGGCCCGTGGATGACGAGCCCTCGGCTGCTGCGGGCCAGTCGCACCGCGCGCGCCTGGCACGGGTCCGCGAGGGTGACGAGGCGCTCCTCGCCCGCGCGCTTGTGGCCCTCCAGGTTGGGCTCGCCGCCGCCGTGACCCGAGGGCCCGCCCAGGGACACGTCCACGCGGAGGAAGCTCTCCAGGGGCCCGGAGATGGGCTCACCGTCGAGCAGCGCGCGCACATCGTCCACGAGGCTCTGGTTGGACAGGGGATACAGGCCGAGCACGGCGCTGGGGAGGATGGCCGCCTGGGACTGGGCATCGTCGCCGCGAGGCACGGGGGCCAGGGCTGTTTCAGGGGTGAAGGCAGGCGGCGCGGGCAGCTCCAGGGCCTTGCACACGGCGGCCACCAGCTCGTTCAGCTCGCGCCACGGGTCCTCACCCGTCTCGTCCGCGAAGAGGTCGCCGAGCCGCTGCCCGGTCTGCTGTTCCACCCAGGCGAGCAGCGCCGTGTTGGGGGCGACGCGGTCCACGCCGGCCTCCGCGCCTTCCAGCTCCACGGAGGGCACGCGGCCCTTCTTGAGCGTGAGGCGCACGGGGACGAAGGCGATGGGCGCGAGGATGCGCCGGGTGCCGAAGCCGCGCTTGTCCTTGGCGCTCGGTGGCAGGTGCAGCAGGGGGAACCCCACGTGGAGCACATGGGCGCCGGTGTCCTGCTCGAAGGTGCGCGCGTCCTCGACGATGGTGGCCAGCTTGCGCAGCAGGGCCTGCTGCTCCTCCTCCTCGCGGGAGGGGGCATCTGCTTCGTCGGCGGATTCCGGGGCGCCGGAGGCTGGTACCGCGTCGGGTGACTCGGCGTCCGGAGTCGCTCCATCGACAGGGCTCGTCGAGCGGGCCTGGGCGGATGCCTTGCTGGAGGTCGGCGCCGTGTTGAGTGCGTCAGCATCCGGCGGTGCTTCGTCGGCGGAGCTCGCCGAGCGGGCCTGGGCGGGCGCCTTGCTGGAGGCCTGTGCCGCGCCGAGCGAGTCGGAATCCGGCGGTGCTTCGTCGGCGGAGCTCGCCGAGCGGGCCTGGGCGGATGCCTTGCGCGTGCGTGTTTCGGGCGGGGGCGGCTTCACCGCGAGCCGGGCCTGGGCCTTCTCACCCAGCAGGGCCGCCAGCACCGCGTGGGGTGGCGTTCCGTCCAGGCGGCTCAGCGTGGCGAGGTCCACGCGCTGGCGGCTGTTGTGCGGCCGGCTGTTGAGGCTGGGGCCGGATGCGAGCGCGGCATAAAGCCGCTCGAGCATCTTCTCCAGGACGCGGTTGCGGGGCTCGGGCGACAAGGCGGCACCTCTCGACGGGAGGGAGGCCGCTGTCTCTATCACGTGGCGCGGGCCCCAGGCCCCCGCTTCATCGGGACAATGCGGCGGCGAGCGCCTGCGCGGCGGCCTCCAAGTCCTGCGCGGGGAGATGCTCCGCGGAGGGGGCGTCGAAGACGGCGCGGCCCCAGAGCCGCTGGGGCGTCTGCGGGTAGCGCGGCACGAGGTGCAGGTGGAAGTGGCGCAGCACATCGCCAATGGCGAAGGCATAGGCGTGCTCGGCGCCCAGCACCTCGCGCTGGGCGCGCATGACCCGGGCGGCGAAAGGGCCCAGCTCGCTCGCGGCGCCCGGGTCGAGGTCATACCAGGCGCGCACGTGTCGCTCGCTGGAGATGACCACCCAGCCGGGAACGGGACTCGGGCCCGCGACGCCATGCAACACCAGTCCGGGCGCGCGAGCGATGATGCCTCCCACGGGCCGTGTCTCGCCGCGCGCGATGGCGCAGCCGAGACATGGGTCATTCACATCCAATACATCTGGCATGGGCTCACGCTAGCAGCCCCTTGATGCGCGGGTGGGTCACAAAATCGGGTCGTGGAGGACCCATGTCATCGAGGGCATCCGAGGTTGTCCGAGTGAGCCGTGACACACCCGGTTGAGCCGTCTCGCGGGGCGAAAACGGCCGCTGAATCAAGGGTGGCCTTCTTGACGGCACGGGCAAGTGTCGGAGAGTGTCCGGCTCGCGCTTCGTGAGTGTTGAGGCGGCGATACTTGGGGACTTTTCTTTCAAGGCGGGGATGATGAAGAAGCATCTGGTAATGGCCGTGGTGCCGTTCCTGGCGATGGGGTGTGGTGACGACCTCGTGGACGCGGACGGCGACGGAATCGCGGACGGCGTGCGCGAGCCCAACACGGTGACGGTGGTGACGCCGGCCACGCCGAAGGGCACGGTGTCCGGCCAGGTGCTGGGCACGGACCTGCGGCCGCTGTCTGAGGTGACGGTGGAGATGACCATCGGCAGCTCGGCGGAGGCGGTGACGGCCACGACGGATGCGAAGGGCAACTTCACGTACACGAACGTTCCGGGTGGCGCCGAGGTACTCCTGACCATCTCGAAGGCGGGCTATGCCACGCTGCGCGCGGGGGCGACGGTGCCGACGTCGGCGGGCAACGTTCCCATCAACAACGGCAACGCGAGCTTCGGCGCCATCACGCTGGCGCGTCTGGATGGCACGCTGAACTTCCTGGTGGTGACGCCTCAGGGCCGCCCCGCGGCGGGTGCGCGGGCGACGCTGGAGGCCACGCCGGCGGGCTCCATCCGCAGCGGTGACGCGTCCTCGTCGATGGTGAACTCCGTGGTGGTGGAGGGCATCGCGAACGACCAGGGGCTGGTGTCGTTCACGGGCATCCCCAGCGCGTCGGAGCTGGCACGGCTGACCCGCAGCGGCTCCAATCCCGAGTACAGGCTGTGGGTCTCTCCCATGGACTCGAACGCTGACGGCATCCCCGAGACGGGAGGCTACGTCAGCACGTACACGGCCGCCGAGGTGGTCAGCAACAGCACCACGCGCCTCATCAGTCTGCCGTACTCGCGGCCGCAGAACGTGCCGCTGAGCATCGAGAGCAGCAACGTGGCCAGCTTGCGCGGAGCCGCTGCGGACATGCACCCGCTGCGCAACCTGGTTCGTCCGGGCGAGCCCATCCACCTGTTCTTCAACCAGCCGATTCAGCCGGGGTCGCTGTTCGTTCGCATGACGGGCGAGGACGCTGGGGAGCTTCTGCCGGTGACGACCAGCGTGGCGAATGGTGGCTACAGTGCGACCATCAACCCGGGCGGCTCCATCGCGGATGGACAAGAGTACAACATTGATCTGCGTGCCGTGTCCTCGGAGGGTGGCAGCATGTATGCGCGGACCGGGTTCTTCTTCACGGGCGACGCGTCGACTGTCCGCCAGATGTCGATTGTTGCGGCGCGTTACCAGGAGCGGTCGCTGGTGGGCTCAGAGGCTGCGTCCCAGCTGAACTCGAATGAGGAAGTCTTCCTGTCCTTTAATCACCCGATTGTGCGCCCTTCGAATGTGACCGGACACGTTTATGCCCATGTGAACTGGGACATTGGCGGTCCTATGCCAGGGGTTATCGGTGACTACCCCGGGGAGCTGAATAATCCGACCGGGTTCCTGCTCTCCCCTGAAGAGCCTACTGCGCCTGTTCAGACGCGCAATCCAGCTGAACTCCCCGTTTTTGACATTGTCGAATCTGGTTACACCACGCGATGGAAGTTTACGTATATCGGGACGAACGTGATCCCGAGCACGAGCTTTGGTGGACTTGAGATGGTCGTGAAATTCTCCGACCTTCCGTTGCGCTCCATCAACGGCACCTACGAGAACTACATGGGGCAGCCGCTTACTGAGGATTTGTCGGTAACTGGGTTGGTTCAGCAGCCCGCCCCCGTTTCTTCTCCGGCTCCGTGATGTGCTTGTAGCTGGTACCTGAACAGGCAGTGTCTGGAGCCCCATGGATATCCATGGGGCTTCATTTTTTTTTGGGGCTAAAGGCAGGAAAACCACATGGAGTCTACAAGCCCGGATCCAGTGTCCAAGAGGTTGTATGCCGTGGACCGAGTCTTGACCGCTTCAAGACGCAAGGTGCTGTAGTTTCAGAGGGTTTCCTGGAGCTGAGCTTGCGCTGCGCGGAATGGCAGATGCATTGGCAAGCCGGACATATGAACTCCATCCGAATATTGACCGTGTGTGTCAGTACCTTGTTCTGGGCCTGTATCAATGTGCCAGGTATTGAGGTTGTGCCTGAGAGCCCTGATGCGGGAGCTTCGGCCCCTGTCGTGACACTAACGCTGTCACGGACTGCTACAAATTGTGATGTAGATGTCCGGGTTTCGGTGACGGGGGTTGTCCCGGACTCAGTCGAACTGTTCGTTGATGGCTTTTTGGTCGCTTTGCTATCCCCGCCTTCATACGAGCTTCGCTGGAACACCCAGGCTCTCGCTGAAGGCGCTCATGTGTTCGCCGCGAGAGCTTCGCTGGGGGACCACGCCTATATGAGTGAGTTGCGGACGCTCGTGGTCGACCGGACGCCGCCGCAGGTGGTGACACAGCGCCCTCGAACTGGAGACCAGGACGTATCCGTGCGCACCCCCATTCAGGCTGTCTTTTCTGAGGCCATCGATCCGTCCACGGTAACTGCCGAGTCCGTCAGGCTCTTGGTCAATCAATCGGAAGTTGCTGCGGAGGTGCGCCTGTCAGCCGATGGCGCGAGCGTGACGGTGAGCCCTTCTGAGCAAATCCCGGTGGAGTCAGATGTATCCGTGACCATCAAGTCGTCGGTAACAGACATGGCAGGCAACAAATTGGATGTCACTGCGCTTGACTGGCGGTGGAGTGTTCCCAGGCACCTGCTTCTTGGGGGCGCCATCTCTGCCGATATGGCCACGGGAATGAACGTTTCGACATTCTCGCTCGTGCAGGATGGTAACGGGAGACCAGTCGTTGCTTTTGTCGAGGGGAGCACTCCTTCGACCTATGGCGTCTACGTCAAGCGATGGTCAGGGGAGACCTGGGAATTGCTAGGCGACGTCCTGGAGACCGTTGGGGTGGAGTCTGTTATCAAGACTTGCGCTCTCTGGAGCACGCCAGAGGGGGAGATTTACGTGGTGTGGACTAGGGAGATGCCTGATGGGACTGCTGGCGTTCGCGTTTATCGTTGGAATGGAAGTAGTTGGTCTCCTCTCGGAACCCCCGTCACACTAGAGCAATCTGTGGTGAAGATTGAGTCGCTTGGATTTGTCGTGGGGCCTCAGGGAGAGCGATGGCTGGTTCTTCATGAGTATGATGCAAATGTTTCGTCTGGGATTCATGTTTTTCGCTGGGGTGAAGGGAGTTGGGAGCGACTAGGGGGGACGGTGTTGAATCCTTATTGGCTCCAGTTGAACTTTAGTCTGATGATGGATTCGCTAGGTCGTCTTGTTGTTGTTTGGACTCTTCAGTCTGGGGCTGGGGGCGCAGTGACGCCTTATTCCAAGAGGTGGGTTGGGACACATTTTGAGGACATGGGCCCGATGTCTGGTTGGGGCACTCCGATGGTGTCCGCATTGGATGGTGAGGACCGTCTCATTCTCGGCATGCCCAGTCAGGACGTCGGGACAAGTTTTCGACCATGGATTCAGCGCTCCGTGCCAGCGGAGGGGTGGCAAAACCTCGGACTTGGCATCGATGGCATGTATCCTGGCGCAACGGACTCCATGGTGGAGGTCCTGGACTTCGACCATGAGGGCAGACTGGTTGCACTGTTCTCCGAGCCTGAAGTCGCCGGTGGTCCCGTCAACCACTATGTCCGTCGTTGGGACGAGAACTCCTGGGGGCTCATGGGGGCACCGTTGCTCCCTCGCACAGGCTCAAGGCCCGTGGGGCGCGCCCAGTTCTTCATGACGGGCCCCGAGCAATGGGTGCTGGCCCGCATCGAGGAGACCGAAGGCACTCCGAGCCAACGCCACCTCTACGTCTACCGCCCCAACAACTGAACCCCCGTCGACGTTCCGCCTCCCACCCCGCGTGTTTTCAAGTGAACACGTCTCGGCACTCCGGTTCGTATTCGTTGAAGAGCGGGGTGGGGTGGGCACGTCAGGAGGGGCGTGTATAGATTGTTCAACGCCCGTTCCAACCCGAGAGGCGTCGGTTTCCATGAAGCACACGGCGATGACCATTCCGGCAGATGACATGTCGGCTTCCGCGGAGCCCGCAACAGGCGGGAACAAGAAGCGTGTCCTCGTGGTGGACGACTTCGATGACGCGCGGGAGATGTACGCCGAGTACCTGGAGTTCGTCGGCTTCGAGGTGGACACCGCCCGCAACGGCATGGAGGCGGTGGAGAAGGCCAGCGAGGGCGAGCCCGACATCATCCTGATGGACCTGTCCCTCCCCATCATGGACGGCTGGGAGGCCACGCGGCGCATCAAGCAGGACGCCCGCACCCGGGACATTCCGGTCATGGCACTCACCGGCCACGTGCTCGCGGGCAACGCCGAGCACGCGCGGGATGCTGGCGCGGACGAGTTCGTCGCCAAGCCCTGCCTGCCGCAGGACCTGGAGAACAAGATCCGCAACATGCTCAAGCCCAGCAAGCGGAAGGTGGGGGGCGGCTAGGGAGCGCAGGACGCAGAACACCTCCACTGCTCGACAGCGGACACTCCGGCGCCCTCGGAGACTCAGTGGCCGCTCCCTCGGGTCCGTTCAGTTGACCCCTGGCGGACGGATGCATAGGCACCGTGTGTGGGCTCTCCGGCCGCCTCGCCGTCTCCTGATGCGTGGACTCCTCCCCAGGAGTTCGACGAGTACCGCCTCGTGCGGGCCATCGGGCGTGGGCGCACGGGGCGCGTGTTCCTGGCCCATGACACGCTGCTGGAGCGCCCGGTCGCGGTGAAGTTCATCCCCGCCCTGGGGCCCAACGCCCTGGCGCGGTTCCTCGTGGAGGCCCGGGCGGCGGCCCGCATCCAGCACCCCAACGTCGTCACCCTCTACCGGGTGGGGCAACTGGAGGAGCAGCCCTACCTCGTCTCCGAGTTCATCCGGGGGATGAGCCTGGACCGCCTGCCCAAGCCACAGCCGTGGGAGCGGGTCCTGGCCATGGGGCGCGACCTGGCCCGCGGCCTGAGCGCCGCGCACCGGCGTGGGGTGCTGCACCGGGACATCAAGCCCGGCAACGCGGTGCTCACCGAGAGCGGCGAGGTGAAGCTGCTCGACTTCGGCCTGGCGAAGCTCCTGGACCGCGCCGCTGGCGCCAGCGATGCCGAGGCCCCCGGGCAGGCCACGCCGCCGGAGCTGCCACCGGAGCTGGACCCGGACGCCAGCCCCAACCTGGGCGCACGCTCGCTGGATGGCGTCTTCCTTCCCTCGCTGCCGCGCGGCTCGCTGGTGGGAACGCCCTACTACATGTCTCCGGAGGCCTGGGCGGGCGAGGCGCTGACGGCGCGCAGTGACGTGTACTCGCTGGGCGTCGTCCTGTACGAGCTGTGCGCCGGCAAGGGCCCGTTCCGCGACGTGCCGTGGCGCGAGCTGTCGGAGACGGTGCGGAGCCGGGACACACGCCCGCTGGCCCAGGCCGCGGCCGCCGTGGACCCGGCCTTCGCCAGCATCATCGACAAGTGCCTCCGCCGGGAGCCGTCCGAGCGGTATGCCACGGCGGCGCAGCTCCTCGACGCCCTGGAGTCCCTCGCGCGCGACGACGTCGTCCAGGCCGTGCCGGAGGGCAATCCCTACCGCGGTCTCCAGGCCTTCGAGGCGGAGCACCGCGCCGTCTTCTTCGGCCGCCGCCGCGAGCAGCGCGCGGTGCTGGAGCGGCTGCGCGCGGAGCCCTTCCTGCTCATCACCGGCGACTCGGGCGTGGGAAAGTCCTCCCTGTGCCTCGCGGGCCTGCTGCCCGCTGTCGCGGAGGGGGGACTCGAAGACGGGCGCCACTGGCGCACCGTGCGGCTGGTGCCGGGGCGCAGGCCCATCTCGACCCTGGCCGCGGCCCTGGCTCCGGTGCTGGAGACCGAAGAGGACGCCCTGGCCGAGGCCCTGCGCGCCGAGCCCACCTCCCTGGTCCGCCGGCTCCGCGTGAAGCTGGGGACGCGCGACGGACTGCTCGTCTACGTGGATCAGCTCGAGGAGCTGGTAACGCTGGCGCCACCGTCCGAGGTGGAGCTGGCGGGGCAGGCCCTGGGCGCGCTCGCGGAGGGCGCCAGTGGCGTGCGGCTCCTGGCCACCGGGCGCAGTGACTTCCTCACCCGCCTGTCCGCCGTGCCAGGACTGGGCGCCGAGGTGCCTCGTGCGCTGTACCTGCTGCGCGCCCTGACGCCCGAAGAGACGCGCGAGGCCGTGACGGGCCCCGCGCGCGTGAAGGGCGTGCGCTTCGAGTCCGACGCCCTGGTGGACGCGCTCGTCACCTCCACCCTGTCCGCCGCCGAGGGCGGGCTGCCGGTGCTCCAGTTCGCGCTGGCCGAGATGTGGGAAGCCCGTGACGTGGCGACGGGTGTCATGACGCAGGCGGCGCTGGACGCGATGGGCGGCGTGGAGGGGGCGCTCGCGCGGCACGCGGATTCCGCGGTGGCTCGGCTGTTACCGGACCAGCGGGTGGCGGCCCGAGGCGTGCTGCTGCGGCTCGTCACCGCGGACGGCACGCGCGCACGCAAGACGGACCGTGAGCTGGTGGGTGACGACCCGCGCTATCGCGCCGCGCTGGAGGCCCTGGTGCACGCACGCCTGCTGGTGGCGCGAGAAGCCCAGGACGGCACCTCGTACGAGCTGGCTCACGAGGCGCTGCTCTCCGGCTGGGGCACGCTGGCGCGCTGGCTGGCCGAGGCCTCCGAGCGCCGGGAAGTCCAATCCCGGCTGGAGTCCGCCGCCGCGCACTGGGAGAAGCTCGGCTTCCCGCGCGAGTCGCTGTGGGGACCGCGGCAGCTCGCGGAGGCCCGGGTGCTGGACACGGGCGAGCTCACGCGTCGCGAGCGCGACTTCTTGAAGGCCTCGCGCCGCACCATGGTGCGCAGCCGGCGGACGCGGCAGGCGCTGGTGGTGGGCTTCGTCGTGTCGCTGGGGCTCGTCTACGGCGGGCTCCGGTTGAGGGAGCGCTGGAGCCTGGACCGGCAGGTGCGCGACGAGCTGGGCCAGGCCGCCCTGGCGATGAGCGCCGTGCGTCAGGCATGGGGCGCGCTGGGCGCCGAGCGCGCCGAGGCCTTCCGCCTCTACGACGGAGGTCGCCGCGCCGACGCGGACCGGCACTGGAGCCGCGCGGGTGCGCAGGCGGGGATGCTGCGGGGCCACTTCGACGAGGTGGCGGGCCGGCTCGAGCGCGCGCTGGCCCTGGCCCCGGGCCGCTCCGACGTGCGCGAGGCGCTCGCGGACTTCCTCTACGAGCGCGCCCTGTGGGCCGAGCAGGACGAGGACGCCTCGGCGCTGCCCGCGCTGCTCCAGCGCCTGCGCCTCTATGACACGGAGGGGACGCGCTGGCTGCGCTGGAACGCCCCCGCGCGCCTCACCCTGGAGACACCCGTGCCCGGCGCGGAGGTGGAGCTGCGCCCGCTGTCGCGGGACGCCCAGGGCCGCTATCAACTGGGGGACGCCCTGAGCGCGAACCCGGGCCGCTGGGTGGAGGTGCCGGTGCCGCCGGGCACGTACCAGGTGTCCGTGCGCGCGCTGGGATACGAGCCGGTGGTGCAGTGGGTGCAGCTGCGGCGGGGCGAGGCGCGCCGGCTGGGTGTGCCGCTGCCTCGCGCCGGGAGCGTGCCGGAGGGCTTCGTCTTCATTCCACCCGGCGAGGTGAAGTTCGGCAGCGCGGCCGAGGCCAGCGTGCGCGAGTTCTTCAACGCGGTGCCCCAGCACTCGGTGGACGTGCCCGGCTTCCTCATCGCCCGGTACGAGGTGACCTATGCCGAGTGGCTGGCCTTCGTGGAGTCGCTGCCGCCGGAGCAGCGCGCGCGGCGCCTGCCGCGCGTGGGCACCGGAGGCTACGCGGGGCTGCTCAACCTGAGCCAGGTGGACGGCGTCTGGCGGCTGCGCTTCCAGCCGGGGAATGAGCCCTACGTGGCACGGGCCGGCGAGCCGCTGCGCTACGCCCGCCGGACCTCGCGCGCGGAGCAGGACTGGCTGCGCTTCCCCGTGAGCGGCATCACCTTCGCGGACGCGGAGGCCTATGTCGCGTGGCTGTCGGAGAGCGGCCGGGTCCCCGGCGCGAGGCTCTGTTCGGAGCTGGAGTGGGAGCGCGCGGCGCGCGGCGTGGACGGGCGGGAGTATCCGCACGGTGACACCCTGGCGCCCGATGACGCCAACATCGACACGACGTACGGCAAGCAGCCCGGCGGCTTCGGCCCGGACGAGGTAGGCAGCCACCCCGCCTCGCGCAGCCCGTTCGGCGTGGACGACATGTCCGGCAACGTGTGGGAGTGGACCCGCTCCTGGCTGGAGCCGGGCAAGGCCGTGGCCCGAGGGGGGAGCTTCGCCTTCGCGGCCACCTCCGCGCGCGCCTCCAACCGGGAGCTGCCGGAGCCTTCGCTGCGAGACGTGACGGTGGGCCTGCGCGTGTGCGCGGACGTGGCGCCTTCCCCCACGCCCTGAGCGCCTGCCTGGCTGCCCTACATGCGCTCCGCGCGTTAGCGGACGGAGGAACCCCGTGTCTGCCCTGGCGTTCTGGGGCGTTGACGCGAAGTCGACGAAGCAAGTGCCTGCGGGGACTCGCCTGAGTTGCTGGGCGAGCGACCGCTGCGGACATTGCCGCCGTGGTCGGGCCGGGAAGGTGGCGGTGATGGGCGCAAACAAGCGGACGTGGGCGGCGGTGGTCGTCGCCCTGGGCATGGTGGGGTGTGCGGGCGACGTGACGGAGGCGACGCCAGCGCTGCGCGTGAGCGTGGCGGAGCTGGCGGCGCCCAACGGGCGGAACCTGAATGGGCGCAATCTCAATGGCCGCAACCTGAACACCACCGAGCTCGGGCAGATGCTCGTGTCCGTGGACCTGGCGGGCGCGCGCCTCGCCGATGCAGCCCTGGGCGATGTGCGGCTGGAGGGCAGCGTCTTCCACGGCGTGGCGGCTGGCGCTCCGGTGTCCGGCGAGGGCTTCCTGGGCGCGCGCTTCACCGGCAACCTGGGCAGCGGCGGCACCGTCGAGCTGCGCGTCGACGACATCCAGCCGGGGACGGGCGCGGACGCGGACGTCTGGGTGTACCGCGTCTCCTACTTCGACGCCGGAGAGGGGCTCTGGAAGCCCGCGTGCCCGGCGGAGGACGGCACCGCGCTGGGCGCCATTCCGGTGATGGGCCGCTGGGACTACCGCCAGGGCGTGCAGGGCGGCGGCGCGAAGGTGGCGGACGCCGAGCGCTTCACCTTCGCCTGCGAGGGCGCGGCCATCGCCAAGTGCGTGCGCTTCGGCTACCGGCCCTGGGCGTCGACGGCGAGCGGCGCGAGCCTGGCGGACCATCACCAGGCGTGCACGCGCATGGTGCGCGCGGACTTCTGTGGAGACGGCACCTCGCACACCGATGACGGCAACTGGGTGAACCTCTACGACAGCGTCGGCGTGCAGGCGGACTCGGAGACGTGGCTGCACGAGGCCGAGTGGGACACCGATGGCGCCCGCTGCTTCACGCAGACGACGCGCGCGGCGCAGGCCGTGAGCTGCCCGCGGACGCAGCTCCCGGGCTGCGGCAAGCAGGCCCACTTCCAGGCAGGCACGCTCCTCATGAGCGAGGTCCCTCCCGCGCAGTAGGCGCTTCGGGCCTTCGCGGGCCCGGGAGGGCTCGGCGGCACGTCTGCCCGCCCTGCTTCCTGGCGGTGGACGCCGGCGTCAACGGCTACCGGGGGCAGGGGGGCGACACCATGGTTAGCCGGCTCGCCGCAGGGGGCGGAAATGGGAGATTCGCTGTGAGACGGGCTCGAATACGAAGCGTGTTCGGCGGAGCGTCCGTGGGGATGGCGCTGGGGCTGTGTGCCCTGGCGGGATGCCGCAAGGACGCTGCCGAGGAGGCCCCCGCGCCACAAGAAGCGCTGGAGGTCACGCTCGGCCAGGAGAACGTGGCGCGCGCCAAGGTGCGGGAGCTGCGCTCGGGGCCTGGCATCTCCGGCACCCTGCAGGCGCGCACGGCCGCCGCGGTGCGCGCTGAGGTGGGAGGCACCATCCTCGACCTCAAGGCCCAGCAGGGCCAGGTGGTGAAGAAGGGCGAGGAGCTGGCGCGCATCGAGGACGCCACGCTGAAGGACCAGCTCATCGCGGCGACGGCCGCGGTGCGCACGGCCCGCAGCACGCTGCAGGTGGCCGAGGCCGAGCTGGAGCGCAGCGCCAAGCTGGCGAAGGCGGGCGTCATCACCCAGCGCGACTTCGAGCGGGCCCAGCTCTCCCTGGAGCAGGCCAAGGGACAGCTCGCGGAGGCGCGCTCCCGCCAGGCCCTGTCGCGGGAGCAGCTCGACCGCGCGCGCGTCGTCGCGCCCTTCGAGGGCGTGGTGAGCGAGCGGCAGGCGAGCGCGGGCGACGTCGTCCAGCCCAGCGCGCCCCTCTTCACCGTGGTGGACCCGCGCACGCTGCGCCTGGAGGCCTCCGTGCCCGCCGCGCAGCTCGAGCAGGTGCAGGTGGACACGCCAGTGGAGTTCCACGTGACGGGCTACGGGGACCGCGCGTTCCGCGGCACGGTGGAGCGCATCAATCCGGTGGTGGACCCCGCCACCGGCCAGGTGCGCATCTACGTCGCCATTCCCAACACGGACCTGCAGTTGCTGGCCGGCCTCTTCGCGGAGGGGCGCGTGGCCTCGCAGGCGGTGAAGTCGCTCGCGGTCCCCATCGACGCCATCGACGACACTGGCACCGAGCCCTCCGTGCTGCGCATCCAGGATGGCCGGGTGCAGCGGTCCAAGGTCACCCTGGGCCTGCGGGACGAGGTGGCGCGGCAGGTGGAGGTCCGCTCCGGGCTGGAGGCGGGAGACGTGGTGCTGCTCGGCGCGGCGCGGGACGAAGTCACGGAAGGCGCGCGCGTGAAGGTGTCACCCGCGCGGCCCGACGCGCAGCCCGTGCAGGACACCGGGCCGGGTGTGGGGGGCTCCGAGGCGCCGCCGTCACCGGCGGGACAAGGACAGGAACAGGGACAGCGAACGCTGGAGCCGCAGCCCGCGTCCACGCCACCGCCGGAGGAGGGCGCGTCGCCTCCCTCGCCGTGAGGCCCCGCCGTCCACCACTGCCCCCAGCCGGGAGTCACGTCCGTGTTCATCTCCGACTTCGCCATCAAGCGTCCCATCGTCACCATCACCTCGATGCTGGCGCTGGTGGTCTTCGGTCTCGTCTCGCTGGGGCTGCTGGAGACGGACGAGTTCCCCGACGTCCAGCCCCCCGTCGTCAGCGTCACCATCGCCTACCCGGGGGCGTCACCGGAGACGGTGGAGCGGGAGATCGTCGAGCCCATCGAGGACGCCATCTTCGCCATCAGCGGGGTGGACCCGGATGAGACGACGTCCATCGCCACCGACGGCCTGGCGAGCTTCACGGTGTTCTTCGACTTCGAGAAGGACATCCAGGAGGCGTCGCAGGACATCCGGGACGCCATCTCCAGCAAGCGCGCGGACCTGCCACAGGAGATGGAGGAGCCCATCCTCACGCGCTTCGACCCGGCGGACCAGCCCATCGTGTCGCTGACGCTCACCTCGGAGGGGCTGGACGTGGCGGCGCTCTCGCTGGTGGCGGACCCGACGGTGGTGGGGGAGCTGCGCTCGGTGCCCGGCGTGGCGCAGGCCGAAGTCGTGGGCGACGTGGCCCGGGAGATGACGGTGCAGCTCAAGCCGGAGGCGCTCCAGGCCGCGGGGCTGTCCGTCGCGGAGGTGGTGGCCGCGCTCCAGGCGCAGAACCTGGCTGCACCGGTGGGCCGCATCAACGCGCCGCTGTCGGAGGAGTCCATCCGCCTCAAGGGGCGGCTGGAGAAGGTGGAGGACTTCCGCGACATGGTGGTGGCCTCGCGAAACGGGCAGGCCATCCGGCTGGGCCAGGTGGCGGACGTCTTCGTCGGTGCCGAGGAGCCGCGCACGCTGGCGCTCTTCAACGGCGCCCAGGCGGTGGGCATCGACGTGCTCAAGGCCCGCGGCTACAGCACCACCCAGGTCGCGGACGCGGTGCGCGAGCGGGTGCAGGCGCTCCAGCAGCGGCTGCCCGCGGGCGTGAAGCTCGAAATCGTGCGCGACGCCGGTGTCCGCGTGGAGAGCGCCGTCCACAACGTGCAGTCCGCGCTGCTGGAGGGCGCGGTGCTCACGGTGCTGGTCGTCTTCGTCTTCCTCAACTCCTGGCGCTCCACCGTCATCACCGGCCTGGCGCTGCCGGTGAGCGTGCTGGCGTCCTTCATCAGCGTGTGGGCCTTCGGCTTCACGCTCAACACCATGTCGCTGCTGGGCCTGACGCTGGCCATCGGCATCCTCATCGACGACGCCATCGTCGTGCGAGAGAACATCGTCCGCCACGTGGAGATGGGGAAGGACCACTACACGGCGTCGCGGGAAGGCACCTCGGAAATCGGCCTCGCGGTGTCGGCGACCACGTTCTCCATCGTCGCCGTCTTCGTGCCGGTGGCCTTCATGTACGGTGTGGCCGGCCAGTGGTTCAAGCCCTTCGCGCTCACCATCGCCTGCGCGGTGCTGGTGTCGCTCTTCGTGTCCTTCTCGCTGGACCCGATGCTGAGCGCGTACTGGCCGGAGCCCCACAAGAAGGAGCGCCCGGGCTTCATCACCCGCGTGTTGAACCGCTTCAACGCGTGGTTCGACCGGCAGGCGGAGCGCTACAAGCACGTCATCGCCTGGGCCCTGGACCACCGGCTCGCCATGGTGCTGGTGGCGGTGGGCTCGCTGGTGGGCGCGCTGGTGCTGCAAGGCACCCTGGGTGGCGCGGGCTTCGTGCCGGTGAGCGACCGCGCCGAGGTGGAGCTGCTCGTGGAGACGCCGCCGGGCTCCAGCCTGGAGTACACGCGGCGCAAGGTGGACGAGGTGACGCGCACCCTCCGCGCCCACCCGGAGGTGCACTACACGTACGCCACCATCGGCGTGCCCCTGGCGCTCAGCGCGCCCGGCGTGGACCAGGCGCTGGTGTACGTGCGGCTGACGCCAAAGTCGGAGCGTGACGTGAGCCAGGATGCGCTGGGCGTCCAGTTCCGCGAGGAGATGAAGCGCATCGGCGGCGCCACCGTCTCCGTCTTCACCTCGGGCTTCGGCGGGGCCTTCAAGCAGCTCCAGTACGAGCTGCGCGGGCCGGACCAGAAGGTGCTCACGCAGCTGGCGGAGCAGGTCCGGAAGGAAGTGGAGCAGGTGCCCGGCGCGGTGGACGTGGGCCTGTCCACGCGAGGGCAGAAGCCGGAGCTGGAGGTGGAGCTGAACCGCGGGCTCGCGGGGCAGCTCGGCGTGACGGTGGGGCAGGTGGCCCAGGCGCTGCGGCCGGCCTTCGCGGGCCTGGACGTGGGGGACTGGGTGGACCCCATTGGCGAGACGCGCGAGGTCATGGTCCGGCTGGCGCCGGGGGCGCGTGACAATCCCAATGACCTGGCGCAGCTGCCCATCGCCGTGGGCGCGGCGCCGGGCGGCCTGCCTCGGCTGGTGCCGTTGGGACAGGTGGCGGACATCCGCCGGACGCTGGGCCCGGCGCAGGTGACGCACCTGGACCGCGAGCGCGTCATCAACGTGCAGGCGAACGTGCAGGGCCGCTCGCTGTCGGAGGTGGGCGCCGACATCCAGAAGCGGCTGGACGGCGTGAAGCTGCCGCCGGGCTACACGCTGACGACGGGCGGCGAGTCCGCGGACCAGGCCGAGGTCTTCATGCGCGTGTTCATCGCGCTCGGCATGGCGCTGCTGCTGATGTACTTCATCCTCGTCATCCAGTTCGGCTCGTTCCTGGACCCGCTGGCCATCCTCATCTCGCTGCCGCTGTCGCTCATCGGCGTGGTGCTGGCGCTGCTGCTCACCGGCGACACGCTGAACCTCATGAGCCTCATCGGCATCATGCTGCTGATGGGCATCGTCGCGAAGAACGCCATCCTCCTCATCGACTTCGCCAAGTGGTCGCACGAGAAGGGCATGCCGCTGCGAGAGGCGCTCATCGAGGCGGGCCGCATCCGCCTGCGGCCCATCATCATGACGACCTTCGCGCTGGTGGCGGGCATGGTGCCGGTGGCCATCGGCGCGGGCGAGGGGGGGGACTTCCGCGCCCCCCTGGGCCGCGCGGTGATTGGCGGCACGCTGACGTCCACGCTGCTGACGCTGCTGGTGATTCCCACGGTGTACGAAATCCTGGTGGACGGCCGGACGTGGGCCACGCGCAAGCTGCGCAAGCTCTTCCACATGCGACCGCCCGAGGCGCGCTCGCACGGTGGCGGTGGCGGCGAACCTCGGCCTGCCCCCCAGGCCCGGCACGAGTGAGGGGTCGACAACGAAGTCGCGGGCCTGGGACATCAGGACGGTTGGCGCATCGCGCCAGGGGCCGTAGGGTCAGCCCCTTCCGCCATGTCTCGCGCTTTGCTGCCCGAAAACCATCACCGACTCGTCACCGAAGCCCTGGCCGCGCTGGACGTCCGCAACCTGGTGCTCAGCATCCACGACCCGAGCTTCCCCAGCCTTCCAGAAGAGGACACCGGCTGGGGCTCGCCCTACTCCGAGGGCGCGGCGCGCTTCCTCGCGTTCTCCCGGGCGCTGGGCTTCAACGGCATCCAGCTGGGCCCGCAAGGGCAGGTGACCGAGTACAACGCCTCGCCATATGACGGCACGCTCTTCTCGCGCAACGTCCTCAACGTGGCGCTCGCGGCGCTGGAGGCCCCCGAGCCCTGGGGCGCGCTCCTGCCACCCGGCCGCGTCGCCGGGCTCGCCGCCCGCCAGCCTGCATCGCTCAGCCCCGGCGAGCGCTTCCGCCATGCCTTCCGGGAACAGACCGCGCTGCTGAACGAGGCGTGGCAGACCTTCCGCCACCAGCGCGCGGCCCCGGACGCATCCGCCGCCATCAAGGCGCTGGCCTCGCGCTTCGACACGTTCCGCCAGCAGCACCGGGCCTGGCTGGTGCGCGATGCCCTCTTCGACGTGCTGTGCGAGGAGAAGCGCGAGCCGGACTGGCGGCGCTGGGCGGACTCGCTCGACGGGCGGCTGTGGAGCCCGCGCCCGGAGGAGGAGGCCGCGGCCGCCGCGCGCCTGGCACAGCTCGAGCTGCGATACGCGGACTCGCTGGAGCGCTACGCCTTCTGGCAGTTCCTCGTCCACGCGCAGCACCAGACGCTGCGGGAGCGCGCGGGCGCCTGGCGCCTGAAGCTGTACGGCGACCTGCAGATTGGCCTGTCGCCGCGGGACGCATGGGCGTGGCAGGGCCTCTTCCTGCGCACCTACCTCATGGGCGCCCCGCCCAGCCGGACGAACCCGGATGGCCAGCCCTGGAACTATCCGGTGATGGACCCGGGGCAGTACTTCGAGGCCGACGACGCGGGCGCCAATGCTGGCAGCCGCAGCGGGCCGGTGCTGCGCTTCATGAACGCGCGCATGGACAAGATGCTGGGCGAGTACGACGGCCTGCGCTTGGACCACCCGCACGGCCTGGTGTGCCCCTGGGTGTACCGCGCGGACCTGCCGGACGCGCTGTGGGCGGTGCAGCACGGCGCCCGCCTCTTCTCGTCCCCGGACCTGCCGGACCACCCGGAGCTGGCGCACTTCGCGCTCGTCCATCCCGGTCAGGTGGACCGCGCCGTGCCGCGCTACGCGGACCACTGGGTGAAGGACCTCTCGCCCGAGCAGGTGCGCCGCTACAGCGTCCTCTTCGACACCGTGGTGGAGGCGGCCCGGCGCAACGGGCGGCAGCTGGGGGACCTGCTCGCCGAGGTGCTCAGCACGCTGCCGTATCCACTGGAGCGCGTGCTGGCGCAGTACGGCCTGGGCCGCTTCCGCGTGACGCAGAAGGCGGACCTGAACAACCCCGCGGACGTGTACCGCAGTGAGAATGTGGGCCCCGAGGACTGGGTGATGGTGGGCAACCACGACACGAAGTCGCTGTGGCGGCTGGTGACGGACTGGCAATGGAAGGGCACGCTGCGCGCCCAGGCGGACTACCTGGCCTGGCGCCTGTGTCCGGAGGACGCCGGGCGCGAGGCCTTCGCGCGCGAGCTGGCGGCCAGCCCCGGGCGGCTCGCGCAGGCCAAGGTGGCGGACCTGTTCGCCAGCCGCGCGCGCAACGTGATGATGTTCTTCACGGACCTGCTGGGGCTGCCGGAGACGTACAACACGCCCGGCACGGTGGACGAACGCAACTGGTCCCTCCGCGCGCCCCAGGACTGGGCGAGCCAGTACCGCGAGCGGCTGCGCGCGGACGCCGCGGTGAACCTGCCCGCGGTGCTCGCCATGGCGCTGCGGGCCCAGGGCCCGCAGGCGCGAGCACGGCACGCGTCATTGCTCGAGGGGCTGGACGCGCTGGCACGCCAGCTCCGGGCCGGGTGACGCGCCCGCTCAGTGCTTCACGTCCACCACGAGGCGGGTGGGGTCGCGCAGCGCCATGACGCGGTATTCGCCGCGGGCCTTGGTGCCGAGCACCCACGTCACCTCGGCCTCGAAGTCACACGTGCGCACCAGCTCCAGCAGGGTGGGCAGCCTGGGCTTCAGCTCGAGCGCGGCGACGGTGGCGCGGCCCTGGTCGTCATGGCCGCGCGCGGGCGTGAGGGTGACCTGGAGCCAGGCCTGTCCGGCCACGGGCGTCTCGTCGCCCGAGCCACACTGGATGATGGGCTTGTCCACGTACTGGAGCTGGTAGCCGGGGACCTGCGGCCCGTCGAACTCGAACACCACCCGGTCGAAGTCCGCGTGGGTGCCGGCGCGCACCGAGCGCAGCGTCACCGCCTGGGCGGTGCTCCGCTTCAGCTGCACCGGCTCCGTGGTCCACTCCCGGTTCGCCACGCCGTCGGGAGGAGCGTCCGGCGCGGGGGCTTCCGTGGGGGGCACGGCCTCCCCGCCGGCCCCGTCCGCGAAGACACCCGTCGCCGTGTGGACGGGAGGCCTGGCGGCGGCCTCGCCCTCGCGAGGGATGGTGCCCTCCGGGGGGCGGGTGGAGGGGATGCCCGTGGCCTGGGGCGGGGCCTGCGTCTCGGTGGGCGCCGCGGCGGGCTCCTCCTTCTTCGAGCATCCCGCGACCGCGAGACTTCCGGCCAGCCATAGCGACGTCAGCCTGCGTCCAGACAGCGTCATCGTCTCTCTCCTGTTTGCCCACATGTTTGGGATTCCGCCCCTTCGTCTCGCACGAGGGGCGGCCCGGAAGCCAGTGCCCCGGCGCCCGGGCCCCGTTGCCTCGCGGCACCGCCGCCCCCACGAATGCATGACACAGGATGGTGAGGCCGCGACTATCGTCCGCGCCGCACGCAGCCCGCGCGGCCCCTGACGCGCACGAACCGGAGAGCATCCTCGCATGGCCCCCCTCGATTTGACCTCTCTTCCCCGTCCCTCGAAGGACGACGCCACCGTGGGAACGATGGCGCGTGGCCTCGTCGGCAGCGAAATCCTCCGCATCGCGGCGGAGATTCGCGAGCGGGTCGCCCAAGGCCAGAAGGTGTGCAACCTCACCGTGGGCGACTTCAACCCGCGTGAGTTCCCCATCCCCGACGGCCTGCGAGCCCACATCGCCACCGCCCTCCAGGCGGGCGAGACGAACTACCCCCCGTCCGACGGCGTGCTGGAGCTCCGCCAGTCCGTGCAGCGCTTCTACGAGCGCTCGCTCGGACTGAAGTACCCGCTGGAGGGCATCGTCATCGCGGGCGGCGCGCGGCCCATCATCTACGGCACGTTCCGCAGCGTGCTGGACGCCGGAGAGACGGTCGTCTACCCGGTGCCCTCGTGGAACAACAACCACTACGCGCACATGATGGACGCGAAGAGCGCGGTGGTGGTGACGGACGCCGCGCGCGGCTTCATGCCCACCGTGGAGCAGCTCACGCCGCACCTGGGCAGCGCGCGCCTCTTGTGCCTGTGCAGCCCGCTCAACCCCACGGGCACCATGATTGAGCCGGACGTGCTGGGCGCCATCTGCGAGCGCATCGTCACGGAGAACCGCGAGCGCGAGAAGCAGGGCCGCAAGCCGCTCATCCTCATGTACGACCAGATTTACTGGGTGCTGAGCTTCGGCGCGACGAAGCACGTCACGCCGGTGGCGCTGGTGCCGGAGGTGGCCCCCTACACGGTGTTCGTGGATGGCATCTCCAAGGCCTTCGCCGCCACGGGCGTGCGCGTGGGCTGGGGCGTGGGGCCGCCGACGATCATCGCCCGCATGCGCGACGTGCTCGGCCACGTGGGCGCGTGGGCGCCCAAGGCGGAGCAGGTGGCGGTGGCACGCTACCTCGACGACACCGCGGCGACGGCGTCCTTCCTGGAGGGGATGCGCGAGCGCGTGGACGCGCGGCTGGAAGCCCTGCACCAGGGCCTCACGCGCATGCGCGAGGCGGGCCTGCCGGTGCAGCACATCGCCCCGCAGGGCGCCATCTACCTGTCGGTCCGCTTCGACCTGGTGGGCAAGGGCGGTCTGCGCACCAACAATGACATCCGCAAGCTGCTGCTGGAGAAGGCCAACCTGGGCGTGGTGCCCTTCCAGGCCTTCGGGCTGGACGCGGACACGGGCTGGTTCCGCCTGTCGGTGGGCGCCACCTCCGTGAAGGAAATCGAGGAGGCACTGCCCCGGGTCGAGGCCACCCTCCGCGAGGTGCTCGCCGCCGGGACGTAGTCCGTGCGACATCTGCCCGCCGCGCCCGTTCCTGAGTGAGGGCCCTGGGAATACCCTGCCAGGGGCCTCGTTGGGCCGCACACGTGAATTCCTCCATGCTCAGGCGATTCGTGGATGTTCGGGACGAGGAGGTGGGCGCCCTCCGTTGGTCGTTCCTGTACTTCTTCACGCTGATGTGCGGCTACGCCATCCTCCGGCCCATCCGCAACGAGATGGGCACGGCGGGCAGCGTGAAGGGCCTGGACTGGCTCTTCACCGCCACCTTCCTGGTGATGCTGGCGGCGGTGCCGGCCTACTCCGCGCTGGTGTCCCGCTGGCCCCGGCGGGTGGTGATTCCGCGCGTCTACCGCTTCTTCCTCGTCAACCTGCTGGGTTTCTTCGTGCTGCTGAAGCTCGGCGTGGCGCGGGAGACGGTGGCGCGGGTCTTCTATGTCTGGCTCAGCGTCTACAACCTGTTCGTCGTCTCCATCTTCTGGAGCTTCATGGCGGACGTCTTCGCCAGCGGGCAGGGCAAGCGCCTCTTCGGCTTCATCGCCGCGGGCGGCACCACGGGGATGCTGGTGGGGCCCTTCCTGGTGGGCCGGCTCGCCGAGCCCGTGGGGCCGGTGAACCTCATCCTCGTCTCCGCGGTCCTGCTGGAGGTGAGCGCGCAGTGCGTGCGCCGCCTGAGCGGCTGGGCCCAGGACGTCCAGCACCAGCCCGCGGCCGCGCAGGGGCCGCTGGGCGGGGGCGTGCTCGCGGGGCTGCGGCTGCTCGTGACCTCGCCCTTCCTGCTCGCCCTGGGGCTTCAGGTGCTGCTCTACGCGGCCACCTCCACGTTCCTCTACTTCCAGGAGGTGCAGCTCGTCGCCGCGCTGGGCAAGGACGCCGCGTCGCGCACGGCGCTCTTCGGGGACATCGACTTCTACGTGCAGCTGGCGACGCTGGGGCTGCAGACGCTCGTCACCGGGCGCGTCATGACCCGGCTGGGACTGGGCGCCGCGCTCGCCGTGGCGCCGGTGCTCACGGGGCTGGGGTTCCTGGGGCTCGCCGCGATGCCGGTGCTGGGCGTGCTCATCCTCTTCAAGGCGGCGCGCGGCGCCAGCCACTACGCGCTGGAGCGGCCCTCGCGCGAGGTGCTCTTCACCACCGTGGACCGTGAGGCGCGCTACAAGTCGAAGAGCTTCATCGACACCGTGGTGTACCGCGGCAGCGACACGGTGAGCGCGTGGCTTCAGGGCGGGCTGACGAAGCTGGGCCTGGGCCCGACGGGCCTGGCGCTGGCGGCGGTGCCCCTGGCCGGCGCGTGGCTGGGCGTGTCGCTGTACCTCGCGCGCCACCAGCGGAGGCAGGCGGAGGCGGCGCCGCCGGGCGCGCTCGAAGCATCGGTTCCGGAGAAGGTCGCGGCCCCTTAGCGGCCGTGCCCACGCAGTCCTTCCATCCACGCAGGAGGAGTCCCGCATGAGGCTGTCTCGCAGAAGGTTGATTCAGGGCGCGGTCGCGACGGGCTCGCTCTGGGCCATGGGGTGTGCCACGAAGGGGGCGTCCGGCCCTGGCGCGGCGTCCGTACAGGGGCAGGGCGAGCAATCCTCCGCCCCGGCGGCGCCGCTGCGCATCCTCATCCTGGGCGGCACGGCCTTCCTGGGCCCGGCGCTGGTGGAGTTCGCGCGCTCGCGCGGCCACACGGTGACGCTCTTCAACCGGGGGAAGACGAACCCCGGCCTCTTCCCGGACGTGGAGAAGCTGGCGGGCGACCGCGACCCGAACAAGGGCGAGGGCCTGAAGGCGCTGCAGGGCCGCACCTGGGACGCGGTGGTGGACACCTCCGGCTATGTGCCGCGCGTCGTCCGGGCCTCCGCGGAGCTGCTGGCGCCCCACGTCCAGCACTACACCTTCGTGTCCTCCGTCTCCGTCTACCAGGAGCTCACGCAGATGGGGCTGCACGAGGCCGCCGCCGTCGCCACGGTGGAGGACCCGACGACGGAGGATGTCCCGAAGCACTACGGCGCGCTCAAGGCGCTCAGCGAGCAGGCGGCGGAGGCCGCCATGCCGGGCCGGGTCCTCAACGTGCGCCCGGGGCTCATCGTCGGCCCGGATGACCCGACGGACCGCTTCACCTACTGGCCCGTGCGCGTGGCGCGCGGCGGCGAGGTGCTGGCGCCGGGGGATGGGGAGGACCCCATCCAGTTCATCGATGCCAGGGACCTGGCCGCGTTCATCATCCGCTCCGTCGAGCGCCGCATCACCGGCGTCTTCAACGCCACCGGGCCCGAGCATACCCAGTTGATGCGGGACGTCCTCGAGGCGTGCAAGACGGCGCTGGGAAGTGACGCGCGCTTCACCTGGGCGGACACCGCCTTCCTGGCGAAGCACCAGGTGGAGTCCTGGACGGACCTGCCGGCGTGGGTGCCGCGCACCGGTGAAGAGCGCGGCCTCGGTGCGGTGAGCATCTCCAGGGCGCTGGCGGCGGGCCTGACCTTCCGCCCGGTCGCGGACACCATTCGGGACACGGTGGCCTGGTTCAAGACGCTTCCGCCCGAACGCCAGGCGAAGCTGCGCGCGGGCCTCGCCCCCGAGCGTGAGCAGCAGGTGCTGTCCGCGTGGCATCAGTCTCGCGGTAACGCCACGGCGGGCTGAGCGGGCTTCCCGTCGGGAGAAGGGCCAGGGGCTGCGCGTGAGGACCGCTCACGCCGCCCACCTTGCTTCAAGGTATGCGGGTTTGGCAGGAAGGGCGGGCAACGCTGCTGGCTGCCCAGGGGAACCCCCATCATGAAGCCCGAACTGCTGAAGCACGCCCTTCCACCCGCGCTCCGCGCCCGAGGCACGCCCGTGCTGCTGGGGGCGCTGCTGGCCGCCTGCGGCGGCAAGGACGTCCGGCCGGAGAATCCACCCGCGGCGAGCGACTGCGCGCCGCTGCGGCTGGAGCGCGACGTCGACCTGGATGGCTTCCGCACCGACCGCTTCGAGTGGCGTGACGCCGACTGCAAGCCGCGCTCGGCCTCGCTGGTGCGCAACGACGCCCCGGACCCCGCCGGGTGGACGGGCGGCTACGTCCGTCGCTACACCTACGACGTCGCGGGCACGGCGCGCGTCTGTGATGGCTCCACGGACGAGGTCCCCGGCTGGGGCATGGTGACGAGCCACCTGCGCGCCGGCGCGACGTGGGGCAACTGGACGGAGAAAATCCAGGGGACCTGGCGCACCGTCTTCGAGGGACGCCACCACGCGCTGCACGAGTTCCGCTGGCCGCTGACGCTCGACGACCACGTCGTCGACGTCACGGTGCACTACCTCTTCGCCACCGGCCGCAGCCACCCGCTCTACGCCATCACCCATGATGCGTCCGGGGCGCCGCCCGACGTCATCGAGGCGGACGTGCGCTCGCCCTACGGCGACATCCTCTTCGACGGGGACGGCAACGCGGACATCTCCGGCGTGAGCTGGGGAGACCGCTACCGCTTCGTGACGCTGGGGGCCGGGCCCATGACGCGGGCCAGCGGCTGGGACTACCGCGAGCCCAACGTGGTGCCCTACACCCGCATGTGGATGACCGCGCCCGACGCGGAGATGGGCGTGGTGCAGACGCAGACCTGGGAGCAGAAGCCCGCGGGTGGCTACTGGCACTACGCGTCCTGGGGACAGGCGGATGCCGACGGCCCCCTGCCCGTGGACTGGAACTGGACCTACCAGCTCAACCAGTACCAGCTCCCCGAACAGGGGCCCACGCGCTCGCACCGGCTGGCGTGGGGGAGCAACTTCGGCGCGGTGGGCTTCCGCGAGTACCCGCGCTACGGCGACGACGCCATGCTGTCCGGCTACCCGTACCAGAGCTACTCCGTCTTCATGGTGCTGGGCACGCACAGCTCGGACCCGGTGATGCGGCTGGTGGCGGAGGTGGAGGCCTGGCAGGGCGTGCGGCTCACGGCCACCGAGGGCCGCGTCGTGGACCGGGGGCCCGGCGGCGTGGGGCGGGAGGACGTGGTGACGCGCGAGGTGCCCGGCTACAACCCGGTGTACGCCACCTGGGAGGCCGAGGTCGCCGCGAACAACCGCGCCTCGCTGCGCTTCGAGACGGGGGGCCGCGCGCTCGTGAATCCCATGCTGGTGCTGCGCGGCTACACCGCGGCCACGCCGCCCGCGCGCGTCACGCTGGACGGCCAGGCGCTCACGGCCGACGTGGACTACTTCGCGTCCGTGGATGAGGCGGGCAACGCCCTGTGGCTCACCCTGCGCCGCTCGCTGAACGGCACGGCGGCGCTTCACGTCGAGTGAGCGCGGGCGCGCGAAGGGTAGGAGGGGCTGGACGGGCGCGTCCGACCGGGGCGCCCGCGCCGCGGGTGAAGCGAACCCGCGCGGGAGGTGGAGCCACCTCGCGCCGGGGCCCGCAAAGCAACGGGGGATGCCCCGATGGACTCGGAGCATCCCCCGGATTTCGACCCATTATCGGGTTCGCCCTCCCCCTCTGGCGAGCGTGACCCCGGGTCCCCCTTCCACAGACGTCACCGCCCCCGCGGCGCCGTCTTCCTACCCGCCCCTGTTCGTGTGTCCGGAGGGCCTTGGACCCCTCCAGCGAAGCTGCGTGTAGAACGTTCCCCCTACCGCCTCTGGCCCCTTCAGGTGGAGGTGGCCGGTGCCCCCAGCACCGTCACCTGGGAGAAGCGTGGCCGCTCCCGCACCTGTCCTGCTGTATCCCAGGGCACCGCGGGCCGTGAGAGCGCCCGCAGCCGTGCTTGCGTCTGGGCGCGTCCGAACGTCTGCGGGCGCATGGATGCCACCCGGGTGACGTCCTTCAGCGTGGTTTGGAGGGCCGCCATCACAGCGGATGTCGTCAGGACCGCCAGCTGCGCCCGCTTCGCCCCCGCGAAGCTGGCCAGCTCCGGAATGACGATGCCCTCCAGCGTCCCCCCCGTGGCTTCGAGCCACTCCCCCCGGGAAAAGCGCCCCGGCCGTTGTGCCGTGGCCCTGCTTCCCTTGTCGCCGTGCGACACTGCACCGAGCCTCGTGTTTCCCCCCGATGCCCCCCGACCCGGTCCATGCGCGACGTGCGACATACGTCTTCCCCCCCGTTCGGTTCGCCGCAGTGACTGGCGACAAAGGCATACTGGCTCAGACCCAGGACGGAGTTTTCCGCTTCCGCGCCAATTGCTTGCGCCAGCACGCCAGGATGCCTGGCGTCCTGCGCGGCGTGTTCGCGAGGCGAAATTTCCGCGTCTTCTCAGAGACCTGGAAGGTGGCGGGCGGGACGGAGAGCGGGCAGGCGCCACGGGTAGGGCGAGGCGGGGCTCGGCGATGTCAGGCCACCGCGATAGGGGAATGGCTCACACTGCGTCTCCAGGTTCCCTCCCTGGCGGGTGGTGTGGCGGGCGGGAGGGGTGAGGGCACATGAGGTGGGAAGACATGGGCGAGACGCCCCGGGACGACAGGCATGGAGGAAGGGACGGCGCGGCGGGCCGGTCCCCGGGCCGTCCGTCCTTGCTGGCCGTGCTGGCGGAGAAGCCCGCGGTGGCGCGCGACATCGCCCGGGTGCTGGGGGCGAGCGAGCGAGGTGACGGCTGGCTGCGTGGCAATGGCTATGTGGTGACGTGGGCCATCGGTCACCTGGTGGGGCTGGCCCAGCCGCATGAGATTCGCGCGGACTGGAAGAAGTGGAACCGCGCGCTCCTGCCCATGCTCCCGGCGGAGTGGCCGCTCGTCGTCTCCAAGGAGACGCGCAGCCAGTTCGAGGTGGTGAAGCAGGTGCTCAACGCGCCGGAGGTGTCCGCGGTGGTGTGCGCCACCGACGCGGGGCGCGAGGGTGAGCTCATCTTCCGTTACATCTACGACGCGTCGGGGTGCCGCAAGCCGGTGCGGCGGCTGTGGGTGTCGTCGCTGACGGAGCGGGCCATCCGGGAGGGCTTCCGTCAGCTCGCGGACGGAAGCGAGTACGACGCGCTGGCCGCCGCGGCCAAGGGGCGCAGCCGGGCGGACTGGCTGGTGGGGATGAACCTGTCGCGCCTGTACACGCTGGCGCACGGGGGCCATGGGGAGATGCTGAGCGTGGGGCGGGTGCAGACACCCACGCTGGCCATGGTGGTCGAGCGCGAGCTGGCCATCCGTGACTTCGTGCCGCGCGACTACCTGGAGGTCGTCGCCACCTTCGCGCCCCGGGCGAAGGGCGTGCCTCCGGACGCGCGGTACCAGGGGACATGGTTCCGTTCGGGGCCGGACGGAAAGCCGGTGGCGCCGCCGGGGTTCGAGGGCGTGCGCGAGGCCCGGCGGCTGGACGCGAACGGCGTGGAGGCGCAGGCCATCATCGACCGCGTTCGCGCTGGCCGGGCCGTCATCGAGTCGCTGGAGTCGGAGGAGAAGAAGATGCCGCCTCCGCTCCTCTACGATTTGACGGAGCTCCAGCGGCACGCCAACCGGCTCTATGGCTTCAGCGCGCAGCGCACGCTGGAGGTGGCGCAGGCGCTCTACGAGAAGCACAAGCTGTTGAGCTATCCCCGCACCGCGAGCCGGCACCTGTCCCGCACGGTGGCGGACACGCTGCCGGAGGTGGTGAGCGCCATCCGCGCGCCCTACGAGGAGGACCTGGCCGAGGGCACCGGGGCGCGCCCGCTGGGCAAGCGCTACGTGGATGACGCGAAGGTCACCGACCACCACGCCATCATCCCCACGCCCACGTCACCGGGCGGCGTGCGGCTGTCTCCGGACGAGCAGCGCGTCTATGACCTGGTGTGCCGGCGCCTGCTCCAGGCATGGCATCCGGACCACGTGTGGCGCGTCACCACGGTCATCACCGCGGTGACGTCGCCCGGGACGCCGCCGGTGGTGGACCGCTTCCAGAGCACGGGCACCCAGGTGGAGCGGGTGGGCTGGAAGGTGCTGGACATTGGCGGCGGGCAGAAGGCACCGCGTCCGAAGGCGGACGCTCGCAAGGGCGAGGACGGGGAGCGGGAGCCGGACGACGAGCCGCAGGCCTTGCCCGCTGGCCTGGAGCGCGCGCAGCCGCAGTCCGTGGAGGACGTGGAGGCGGTGAAGAAGCGCACGCGCCCGCCACCGCGCTTCACGGATGCGACGCTGCTGACGGCCATGGAGTCCGCGGGGCGGGCGCTGGACGAGAAGGAGCTCGCGGACGCCATGCGCGAGACGGGCCTGGGAACTCCCGCCACGCGCGCGGCCATCATCGAGGTGCTGCTGGACCGCGAGTACCTGCGCCGCAAGGGGAAGGTGCTGGAGGCCACGGAGAAGGGCATCCACCTCATCCAGGTGGTGCACCCGGACGTGAAGACGCCGGCCATGACGGGCCAGTGGGAGGCGTGGCTCCAGCGCATCGAGCGCGGTGAGGGACAGCTCGACGAGTTCATTCGCGGCATCGAGAAGTACGTCATCGAGGTGGTGGGCCATGGGGCCACCGCCGCGCCGCGGCCGGTGCCTCGGAACGAGGTGCGGAGCGAGGGCTGGGGGGCAGAGGACGGGGGGGCGCGCTTCTCGGCCGAGGCGCCGCGGATGTCCGTGGCACAGGCGGACGCCGGAGCGGTGCGTGGTGCGGTGTCGATGGCGAGCCGGCAGCGGTGGGCGCAGAGCGGCGCTCCGGGCGATACCGGGGCCGCGGGCATGCATGGCCCGGGCGCCATGCATGCGCTCAATGTCTCCGAGGCTTCAGGGGTCGCGGGGGCGGTTGCACGGGGCTCGGGTGGGAGGCGCGCACCGGGGGATTCCGGAGCCGAGCGTCTCGCGGACGCTGTGGCGGGCGCGCCGGGGCCGGGCGGGCGAGCGGCATTCGACGCCACCTCGGAGCCCCTCTTCGGGACCCGGCGGAGCAGGACCTCCGGCGCCATGGGCCGCTCGTCATCGCAGGACGAGGCGTTGACGCCTCCCGCCTGGGCCTCGAGTGGCGCTGCCTCACGTCTGCCCGCACCGGACGGCGAGGGCTGGAGTGCCGGGGCCTGGGGGGGCGCGGGCGCTTCGCGAGCTCCGGTGAATCGGGCGCGGGCTGGCGCACCGGCGACCAGCGGGCAAAGGCCCGAGCGGGTGCGGCGCGCGCCCACGCCTCCCGATGCGCTCCGCTCGCTGCTGAAGGACGCGTTCGGTTTCTCCGACTTCCGGCCGTACCAGGAAGCCGTGTGCCGCGCGGCCACGGCGGGAGAGGACCTGCTGCTGGTGATGCCCACGGGCGCGGGCAAGTCGCTCTGCTACCAGTTGCCAGGGCTGGCGCGCGCGGGCACCACCCTGGTGGTGAGCCCGCTCATCGCGCTGATGGAGGACCAGGTGGCGCGGCTCCAGTCGCTGGGGTTCGCCGCGGACCGCATCCACTCCGGCCGAGACAGGGCCACCTCGCGGCAGGTGTGCGCGGACTACCTGGAGGACCGGCTCGACTTCCTGTTCATCGCGCCCGAGCGGCTGGGCGTCCCGGGCTTCGTGGAGCTGCTGGCACGCCGCCCCCCCGCGCTCATCGCCGTGGACGAGGCGCACTGCATCTCCCAGTGGGGACACGACTTCCGCCCGGACTACCGGCTCCTGGGCGCGCGCCTGCCCCTGCTGCGCCCCGCGCCGGTGGTGGCGCTCACCGCCACCGCCACGCCGGATGTGCAGCGCGACATCGTCCAGCAGCTCGGCCTGCAGGGTGCTGGCGGCAAGGCGCGCACCTTCATCCACGGCTTCCGCCGCACCAACATCGCCATCGAGGTGCGGGAGCTCAATCCCGGCGCGCGCGGCGACGCCATCCAGGGCCTGCTCCAGGACGAGGAGAACCGGCCCGCCATCGTCTACGCGGCCACGCGCAAGCACGCCGAGCAGCTCGCGGACCTGCTCGCGGGGGAGTTCCCGGCGGCCGCGTACCACGCGGGGCTCCAGCCCTCGGAGCGGGACCGGGTGCAGTCCGAGTTCCTCCGGGGCGCGCTGGAGGTCATCGTGGCCACCACGGCGTTCGGCATGGGCATCGACAAGCCGGATGTGCGCACCGTCATCCACGCGGCGCTCCCCGCCAGCCTGGAGGGCTACTACCAGGAGCTGGGCCGCGCGGGCCGCGACGGAAAGCCCTCGCGCGCGGTGTTGCTGCATTCGTACATCGACCGGCGCACGCACGAGTTCTTCCACCGCCGGGACTACCCGGAAGCGTATGTGCTGGAGCGGCTGTTCAAGTCCACCGCGCCGCAGCTCGAGCCCAAGGCGGTGCTCCAGGGGCGTGTGAGAGGCGACCCGGAGGTCTTCGACAAGGCGCTGGAGCAGCTCTGGATTCACGGAGGCGTCGTCATGACGCCCGACGAGACGGTGATGCGCGGGCGCCCGACCTGGTCGGCGTCGTACACGGCCCAGCGCGAGCGCAAGCTGCTGCACCTGGAGCAGATGGGGCGTTACGCGGAGGCCCACGGCTGCCGCATGAAGCAGCTCGTGGGGCACTTCGGTGACACCCAGGACTCGGGTGAGCCGTGCGGCCTGTGTGACGTCTGCGCGCCGGAAGCCTGCGCCACGCTGCGCTTCGCCGAGCCCACCTCCGCGGAGCGGCACTGGATGGAGCGCATCCTGGAGTCGCTCCAGGAGCGGGATGGGCAGGCCACCGGCCGGCTCCACCGCGAGCTGTTCGGGGAGTCCCTGCCACGGCGCGACTTCGAGCGGCTGGTGGGCGGGCTGGTGCGCGCGGGGCTGACGCGCCTGGAGGTGGACTCGTTCGACAAGGACGGGCAGGTCATCTCGTTCCAGCGCCTGACGCTGACGGACGAGGGCCGGCGCACGCGCGGGGTGGACCCGCAGCAGGTCTTCCTGCCGGTGCCCCTGGAGAAGGCCGCGAAGCGCAAGCGGCGCAAGGGCGCGGAGGCGGGGACCTCGAGGCGCGCTTCCAGCAAGCGTACCCCCCGGTCGAAGCGAGGCGCTGACGCGCGGGGAGCGGGGCGCTCCACGTCTGGCGCTGGAGGTGACACTCCGGCGGTGCACTGGCGTGCGAACGCTCCCGCGGGTGGCAGCGCCGAGGCCTCGTGGAATTCGTCCCGGAGCGAGGCCGCGAAGCGGGCTCCCGCCGTGGCTCGGCGTCGCCGCGACGTCGCCGACGCCGAGCCTTCACCCAGGCTGGTGGAGGCCTTGAAGGAGTGGCGGCTGGCGGAGGCGCGCAAGCGGCGCGTGCCCGCCTTCCGCATCCTCACGGACCGGGTGCTGGCGGCCATTGCCACGGCGTGCCCGGAGAATGGCACGGAGCTGATGGCCATCCACGGGGTAGGACCGTCCCTCACGGAGCGCTACGGCGCGCAGATTCTTTCCCTCGTGGCGCGCAGGCGCTGAGTCCGGCCGGAGGCAGGGGGGCGCGTGCCCTTCCCAGGGAGGGAAGGGGGATGCCTCGTCGCGCCAGCGGGACTCCCGGACAAGTGCCCCGCGGGGTGCGCCTGGGGACAGGTGTCTTCAAGCCCGCAGGGATGGGGGGCGTCCGTCCAGGCAACGAATCATCTTCACCGTGCTAACGGGCAGTGCTGGCGGTGTTCGCCCGTCGCCACGTTGGTTCGGCCGAGACGGCGGGCGGACTTGTGCGCAGCCGCGATGCGAGAGGGGGGACGCATGGAACTGGGCTTCGAGACCATCGGGAATGCCACGCTCATCTGTCACGACCACGGTCCGGTCCTGGTGACGGACCCGTGGACGGACGGCAGCGCGTACTTCGGGAGCTGGACGCTGTCGCACGAGATTCCTCCGGCGCAGCGCGAGGCCATCCAGGCCTGTCCCTATGTGTGGCTGTCCCATGGACACCCGGACCACCTGAGCCTGGAGTCACTGGAGGCGCTGCGCCAGCGCACGCTGCTGGTGCCCAACCACTTCGGCAACCGCATGCGCGACGAGCTGCGCGAGCAGGGCTTCACGGTGCACGTGTTGAGGGACCGGGTGTGGACGCAGGTGTCGCCGCGCATCCGCATCATGTGCCTGCCGGACGTGAACCAGGACGCCGTCCTGCTGGTGGACATCGATGGGCGGCTGCTCGTCAACCTGAACGACGCGGGCGACCGCGGCGCGGGCCGCTTCGTGCGCAAGGTGGTCAGCGGGTACAAGGAATCGTATCTGCTGGCCCTGTCCGGGTATGGCGACGCGGACATGATCAACTTCTTCACCGAGGACGGCGCGCGCATCCCGCCCCATGCCGCGGCGAAGACACCCGTGGGGCGGAGCATCGCCCGGCAGGCGGAGTTCTACGGGGTGCGCTTCTTCATCCCCTTCAGCTCCATGCACAAGTACCAGCGGGCCGACAGCATCTGGGCCTCCGAGTACACCACCTCGCTGGAGGACTATGGCCGGGGCTTCGAGTCGAGCACGTGCACGCTGCTGCCCGCCTTCATCCGCCACGACTTCATCCGTGACCAGACGGAGCGCATCCAGCCGAAGGAGCGCGTCCTGAACCCCGTGGACCCCAAGGCTTTCGGCGACGACTGGAGCGAGCGGCTGGAGGCAGACGAGGTGAAGGCGCTCACCGCCTACTTCCGGCGCGTGGAGCACCTGGGGCGCACGCTCGACTTCCTGTGCTTCCGCGTGGGCGGCAGGGAGCATGTCGTGGAGTTCCACCGCCGCCGCTTCCGCAGGGGCATCACCTTCGAGGTGCCGCGCGGCTCGCTGATGGCGGCGGTGCGCTACCAGGTCTTCGATGACCTGCTCATCGGCAACTTCATGAAGACGACGCTGCACGGTGACTTCGGCCCGGGGCGGCTCTACCCGGACTTCAGCCCCTACGTCGCCAAGTACGCGGACAACGGGCAGGCGCGCACGCGCAACGAGCTGAAGACGTACTTCGCCGAGTACCGCCGCAGGGACCCGCTGGGCTTCCTGCGCGCGCAGGTGGAGACGCACTGCGTGCGCCCCCTGCAGACGCAGTCCGCGGAGCTGCTGCGCACGCTGTTGCCCCAGGACTCGCTGGCGTTCCGCGCCGCGAAGGAGACCTTCTGGCGGGCGCGCCGCGCGTTGCTCTAGCCCGCCTGTCAGGCGGCGTGCAGCTCGGTGACGTGGGGCTCCTGCTCGATGGCGTCGCGAATCTTCCTGCCCACCAGGGCGGAGAAGGGGCCGAAGTGCAGGTACAGCGCCATCATCGACACCGAGTACCGGATGGAGCGCGGGTTGGCCACCAGCGCGCCGATGAGCGCCTTCCAGAAGGGGCGCCGCGTGGCCTTGTTCAGGCTCATCTTCCGCACCAGCCGGACGAAGCCACGCAGCTCCTTCACCTGCTTCGACAGGGAGGGCTTGAAGCGGCGGTGGCGCGAGTCGAGCTGCCGCCCCACCCGGAGCACGCGCTCGAAGTAGCGCTCGGGCGCGTAGATGGTCTCCACGACCTTCAGGTAGTCGGTCAGGATGTCGCGGCGCGGGCGGCGCGGGGTGAAGTTGATGCCGGCCGTGCACTGGTCGCTCTCGCCGTCGGGCTGGACGTCATGGCCATCCTGGAGGCGGCCCTCCGCGCGCAGCCGCCGCGTGAGCTGGGTGTTGGGAAGCGCGTAGAGCAGGCCCACCATGCTGGCCGGCAGCGCGGCGTCCTCGATGCACTCGATGATGCCCCGGGCCACGCTGCCCTGCTCGCTGTCGAAGCCCAGGATGAAGCCCGCGTTCACGAACATGCCGTGCTGGTAGATTTTGCGCAGGCTCTCGACGATGGGGCGGCGCGTGTTCTGCCGCTTCTGCATCGCCAGCAGCGTCTGCTCGTCCGGGCTCTCGATGCCGACGAAGATGGCGAAGAAGCCCACGTCCCGCATCATCTCCATGAGCTCCGCATCGTCCGCCAGGTTGATGGAGGCCTCGGTCGTGAACTCGAAGGGCCAGTCATGCGCCTCGAGCCACGTCTTCATCCGCGGCAACAGCTCCTTCACCCGCTTCTTGTTCCCGATGAAGTTGTCATCGACGAGGTCGATGTGCCCCCGGTATCCCAGGGCGTGAAGCGTCTCGAGCTCGCGGAGGACCTGCTCGGGCGTCTTCGCCCGGGGCTTGCGGCCATACAGCTCGATGATGTCGCAGAACTCGCAGTTGAAGGGGCACCCCCGGCAGAACTGGATGCCCACGTGGTTGTAGGACTCGAACTGGAGCAGGTCGAAGCGGGGCACGGGGGACTGGGTGAGGTCCGCCTTGCCCGCGTCCTGGTACACGGGCTGGGCCTCGCCCCGGGCGAGGTCCTCGAGGAAGCGGGGGAGGGTGACCTCGCCCTCGCCCAGCACCAGGTGGTCCGCCTCCTTGTAGAGGTGGGGGCTGCTCGTCGGGTCCGGACCGCCCACCACCACGCGCTTGCCCTGGGCCCGTGCGCGCCGGATGAGCGCGAGGCAGTCCCGCTGTTGCGGCAGCATGGCCCCAATCAGGACGATGTCCGCCCAGTCGAGCGCGGCATCCTCCAGGGGCTCGACGTTGCGGTCCACGAGCCGGAGCTCCCAGTCACGCGGCAGCAGCGCCGCGACGGTGCAGAGCCCCAGCGGCGCCGCGGGATAGCGCGCGTCGAGCAGCTCGCACGTCGCGCGGTAGTTCCAGAAGGATGCCGAACGGAATTCAGGGTGAATCAGCAGTGCGCGCATGGCGGGGCCCCGCGGTGGAACGTGCTCGGTTCGCCCCTTCAACACCCGGCACGCGAAATCGTGTCACCGCGTTCGCGCCGTCAGTCTTGTGCGCGAGCGCCTACAGATAGGGCGACAGCAGCCGCGCGAGCCCGTCGCGCAGCCGGATGGGCAGCGCGCGCGCGTCCACCTGCTCCAGCGTGAGCGGCTTCGCGCGGCGCAGGCGGTCCGCCACCACCGCCTCCAATTCGGCGGCCAGCGCGGAGTCGTAGCACTCCACGTTGAACTCGAAGTTGAGCCGCAGCGAGCGCGGGTCCCAGTTGGCCGAGCCGATGAGCGCCCACACGCCGTCCACCACCAGCAGCTTCGTGTGGTCGAAGGGCGGGGCGGTGAGGAAGATGCGGCAGCCGGGTCGCAGCACCTGCCAGAGCTGCGCCCAGGTGGCCCACTGCACCAGGGGCAGGTTGCCCTTCTCGGGGAGAATCACGTCCACCTGGACGCCGCGCAGCGCCGCCACGCTCAGCGCGGTGATGAGCGCCGTGTCCGGGAGGAAGTAGGGCGTGACGATGCGCACCGACGTGCGCGCGGTGGCCAGCGCGCCCAGCAGCACCGTGCGCAGGGACTCGAAGTCCTCGTCCGGGCCGTCCGCGATGCCCCGCGCGAGCACGTTGCCGGCGGCGGTGAGGGGCGGGAACCATGCGTCACCGGACAGCCGCTCGCGCGTGGTGAAGGCCCAGTCCTCGGCGAAGGTCTCCTGGAGTTGCCCCACCACCGGCCCCTCGAGGCGGAAGTGCAGGTCCACGGCGGCGTGCTCGCCGGGCCAGAAGTGCTTGCGGATGTTCATGCCGCCCGTGAAGCCCACGTGCCCGTCCACCACCAGGAGCTTGCGGTGGTTGCGCAGGTTGGCGAAGGGCAGCCGGTACGGCATCAGCGAGGGCAGGAACCGCGCGGCGCGGACCCCCGCGCGCCGCAGCCGGCCCAGGATGGGGGGCCACGTGTAGCGCGAGCCCACCGCGTCCACCAGCACCCGCACCTCCACGCCGCGCTTCACCGCCGCGCCCAGCGCCTCCACGAAGCGCCGGCCCGCCACGTCGTTGTCGAAGATGTAGCTGCACAGGGCGATGGAGACGCGCGCCGCCTCGATTGCCTCCAGCATGGCGGGGTAGGCGTCCCGGCGTGACTCCAGCACGGTGACGCGGTTGCCCGGCAGCAGCGGCCGGCCCACCACCGCGTCGCCCAGCCGGACCAGGGGCGCCAGGGACGCGGCCTCGGGGAGGGGCTCGCTCAGGGCCTCCGCCTTCATCGGCGCCACCCGGGGCGACGGCGGGAAGCGGCCATGCTCCTGCTTCAGCATCAACGAGCGGGCCCGCCGCCGGATGCGGTTGATGCCCAGCAGCACGTACAGCACCCCGCCCAGCACCGGCACCAGCCACGCCAGCCCCACCCAGCCCACCGCGGCCCGGACGTCCCGCTTGTGCAGCACCGCATGCGCGCTGGCCAGCACGCTGATGAGGACCGTCAGCGCCGCCACCACGTGGGGCCAGGCCACCTCCAACCAAGCGGGGATGTCGAACAGGTGCATAGGCGACAGCAGGGTCCAGCGCTTCCGCCTATCACGCCCGCAGGCGCCCGCGCAGGTCCTCGGAGCGGGAGTCGTCCGGAATCAACGGGACACCGGCGCACGGGGGGCCTGCGAGGCCGGGTGACGCGGCGCGTGCTCGCGATGCCTCGAATCCGCCCCACCTGGTGTCAGGCGGGCTGACATGGCCTGTCTTGGATTGCGCCTTCCAATGGCTGGCATGCGCCGCATTGCGACGGCCGCCGGGGCCTGTCCCGCGTGGGGCCGCGGGAGAGGCTCACGCGCTGGCCCCAATGCCTGTGACGCACCGGGCGGTGGTCCTGGCCGTGTCATGGGGCGCGGCCAGGACCGCCGGGGAAGCCACCCGCTCCGAGGAGGTGCTCCTTCCGGCCCCGCCGGCATCAGGCCGGCGCACCGATGCCCGCCTCCTCGCCCGCGCGGACCGGCTCGAAGTAGATGAGCGTCTTCACGTGGTCCGCGTCCTCGATGTCGAGGCACTCCAGCTCGCCGCTCTCGCTCTCGTCCGCGTAGATGTGGTCGGGCTTCAGGATGCGGTGCGTGACTTCGCCGCCGGGGCGGCCCACGATGATTTCGACGGCGCCCTGGTCGCTCCCCTTCGACTCGAGCCCGATTTCCACCAGCGGCAGCCTGCCCGCGAGCGGCTGGTCGCCGAAGTCGGTGCTCTCCGTCTCGATGCGCACCCAGTGGTCGCGCTCCAGGTTGCTCAGCAGGGCGAGGTAGTCCGCCCAGCCTTCCCTGGGAATCTCCCGCGTGTGATGCATGTGTCTGCCCTCCGGATTCCGTTGCCCAGCAGAACCGTAAGGCTTGCGCGCGCGGGGTGTGGGCCGGGCCTGCCTTCCTGGCGCGTCGACACCCTCGGGGCCAGGCGCTACACCACCCGCGCCTGGACGTGGCCGTCCTCCAGCGTCAGCCGGAGGGTGGCGTCGTTGCCCCGGTGCCCGAAGTGTTCGTAGGCCGCTCGCTCCAGCAAGGGCGCGAGCGTGGCGCGGAGCCCTCGCGCGCCTGTCTCCCGCTTGAGCGCCCGGGCCACCACGTGCTCCCGCACCGCGGGCTCCACCAGGAGGCACAGGCCCTCCTGCTCGAACTCGCGCTCATAGGCACGCAGCACGTTGTTCTGGAGGATGTCTCCCAGGGTGTCCGCGTCCAGGGGCGTGAAGGAGACGAGCCGATTGAAGCGGCCGATGAGCTCCGGGATGAAGCCGTAGCGGGCGAAGGCCGTGGTCTGCTCCAGCTGCTCCTCCGTCACCTGGGTGGCGATGCGCTCCTGCCCGGAGGGCATCGGCTCGCGGCCGAAGCCCAGGCGCTCGCCGCGCTCCAGTCCTTCCGCGGTGGACTTGAGGCCGCTGAAGGCGCCGCAGGCGATGAAGGTGACGCAGGCCAGCTCCATGCGGTCCGGCTGCGTGCGGCTGGTGAAGCCGAAGTCCGGCGGAAAGTCCGCGCTGGGGGCGGACAGCAGGTGCAGCAGGCTGCGCTGTACGCCAAAGCCGCTGACGTCCTTGGTCGTCTGCTGTCCCGCGAAGCGGCTGTCGGAGCGGCTGGTGGCGAGCTTGTCGAACTCGTCCAGGCACACCACGCCGCACGCGGCCCACTGGGAGTCCTGGCCCGCGGCCTCGTACAGGCGCGACAGCAGCGTGTTGACGTCGTCGCCCACGTAGCCCGTCTCGGAGAACTGCGTGGCGTCCGCCAGCACCGTGGGCACGGCGAGGATTTCGCGAAACAGCAGCTCCACGAGGAACGTCTTCCCGGAGCCCGTGGGGCCCAGGAACAGGCAGTTCTCCCGCGTCCCCGGCTCGGGGGCGAGCCCCTCCAGGTACAGCCGGCGGATGCGGCGCAGGTGCCGGTAGGCCAGCACGGAGGCCGCGCGCCGGGCCTCGGCCTGCCCCCGGTAGCCCAGGTCCGTCAGCCGCCCGTCGATTTCGCGGGGAGAGAGGACCTCGATGGCGGCGACGCGGGCGCGCACGTCCGAATCAACGGGGAGGGGCAGCGGCTCCGGGCCGGGGCGGATGGGGCTCATTCCAGGTAACTCCCTTCAGGGCGGACGGCTGCCGGGGGGCGCATCTTCCGGGGGCGCGAGCGAGCGGACAAGGGAGGGCGGGCGCGCCGCCGCTGTCCGGCCCTATGGGGCCACGGCGACGTCACGAACACCGTCGTCCGGTGTCCATTCCTTCTGGAAGTCATGCCCACCCGTGAACAGGCGCCCGCGCCCGCATGCACGGAGTGCTCCTCAAGGGCAGGGGCGGCGCATTACAGGGACACGCCCATGGTGCCAGTGGACGAGTCTGTGAGTGCGCGGTCTCAGGCGCCCCTGTTGGGGGCGTGGGTGGAAGAAGGTCGGCGGGTGCGGTGGCGCGTCTGGGCCCCCGGCCACCAGCGGGTGGAGGTGGTGCTGCACGACGCGCAGGGGACGCCCGGGCGCGTGCTGCCCATGACGCCCGAGCCCGGGGACTGCTTCGGCGCCGTGCTGGAGGGAGCGGGCGCGGGGCTGCGCTACAAGCTGCGCGTGGATGGCGAGGGCCCCTTTCCGGACCCCTGGTCGCGCTCGCAGCCGCAGGGCGTGCACGGACCATCCGAGGTGGTGGTGCCGGACTTCGCCTGGACGGACGCGGGCTGGAAGGGCGTGGCGCCGCGGGACCTGGTCATCTACGAGCTGCACGTGGGCACGGCCACGCCCGAAGGCACCTTCGAGGCGCTCATCCCCCGGCTGGCTGGCCTGAAGGCGCTGGGCATCACCGCGCTGGAGCTGATGCCGGTGGCGTCCTTCCCCGGCCGGCGCAACTGGGGCTATGACGGCGTGGACCTCTTCGCGCCCCTGCACGCCTACGGCGGCCCGGAGGGCCTGCGCCGTCTGGTGGACGCCGCGCACGCGCACGGGCTCGCGGTGCTGATGGACGCCGTCTACAACCACTTCGGGCCGGACGGGAACTACCTGCGCGTCTACTCGCCGCACTACTTCACCGGCCGCCACCACACGCCGTGGGGCGACGCGGTGAACTACGACGGCGAGGGCAGCGCCCACGCGCGCGCCCAGGTGCTGGCCAACGTGGAGATGTGGATTCGCGACTTCCACCTGGACGGGCTGCGGCTGGATGCGGCGCACGCCATCATCGACGACGGCACGCCGCACCTGCTCACCGAGATTGCCGAGCGCGCGCGCGCCTGCGCGCCGGGGCGGCAGGTGCACGTCATCGCCGAGGACGAGCGCAACGAGCGGCGCCTGCTGCGCCCCACGTCCGAGGGCGGCCTGGGGCTGGACGGCGTGTGGGCGGATGACTTCCACCACCAGATGCGCAGGGCCTTCGCCGGGGACAGCGAGGGCTACTACCAGGACTACACGGGCAGCACGGAGGACCTGGCGCGCACGCTGAACCAGGGCTGGTTCTACGAGGGGCAGGTGTCGAAGAACCTGGGCCACGCGCGCGGCACGAAGGCGGACGGCCTGGAGCCCTGGCGCTTCGTTTTCTGCATCCAGAACCATGACCAGGTGGGCAACCGGGCCTTCGGCGAGCGGCTGGGTCATGACGTGAGCCCGGCGGCCTTCCGCGCCATGAGCGCACTCTTGCTGCTGTCGCCCTACACGCCGCTGCTCTTCATGGGGCAGGAGTGGAACGCGAGCACGCCCTTCCTCTACTTCACCGAGCACAACGCGGAGCTGGGCCGGCTCGTCACCGAGGGCCGGCGCAGGGAGTTCGCCGGCTTCGCGCGGTTCGCGGGCGCCGAGGTGCCGGACCCCCAGGCCGAGGAGACATTCACCCGCTCGCGGCTTGACTGGAGCGAGGCGGAGAAGCCCGGGCATGCGGGCGTGCGGACCCTCTACCGCGAGCTCCTCCGGCTCCGCGCCTCGGAGCCGGCGCTGCGGGAGACGGGCCGGGGCACCTACGAGGCCCGGGCCCTGGGGCCAGACGCCCTGGTGCTCGAACGGCGTGGGGGCGGGCAGCGACTGCAGGTGTTGCTTTGCCTGCGCGGCGTGCTGGAACATCCGGTGCCCGCGGGCGCGGAGCTGGTGCTGTGGACCGAAGCTGCTCGCTTCGGAGGCTCCGAAAAATTGCAGCCATTGAATCAAGACACGGTGACGCTGAATGGTTCGGCCGTGGCTGTGATAAGGCTCCCCGCCAAAGATTGACAGGACGTGCAATGTTTCATCGTATGTGTCGAAGGTGAGCAGCCGAGCATGGCTGGAAACATGCTCAACAATTGGGTTGGGAATTCCATATCGACTCAAAGGGTATTGGGGCCCGCAGTTCGTCGTTGAGTCGGTAACTCCCCTGGCAACTCCTGGAGAGCGCACCCCCCGTGAGGGTGGGGGCTTCACGGGAGACCCGGGGATGGAAGTCCACGCGCCGCGGGGGGAACGCGGCGCGCCGGTGTGGCCCTGGCCATGCTGGTGAGTCGCGGAAGCTCGCGGCCTCACTTGAGGTAGTTACTTGAATCGACAGCACTCGACTTCGTCCCGCGGGGGATGGAAGCGCTTCCGTACGTCTGTCACCGCGTTCTCGCTGGCCGCTGGCGCGTTCGCGACGCCCGCTCTGGCCGCTGGCGGCTTCACGTCCGCGACCGCCAGCTCCCAGGAGACGGGCAACACGGCCGCGATGGCCATCGATGGCAACAGCGCCACGCGCTGGTCGGCAGATGGCGCGGGCCAGTGGGTTCGCGGCGACATGGGGGCGGTGAAGCCGCTGAATGGCGTGGACATCGCCTGGTTCCGCGGCAACGAGCGCATCAACCTCTTCGACATCTCCACCTCGACGGATGGCTCGACGTACACCCAGGTGTTCGTCGGCATCTCCTCGGGCAAGACGAAGGACTTCGAGCGCTTCACCTTCCCCACGGTGAACGCCCGCTACGTGCGCGTCACCTTCTACGGCAGCACCCAGACGACCTGGGGCAGCATCACGGACATGGCCGCCGTCGCCGGCGCCACCGTTCCGGACCCCGAGCCGGAGCCCGAGGAGCCGGCTCCCGAGGAGCCCACTCCCGAGCCCGAGCCGACGCCCACCCAGGACAAGTTCGGCGTGAAGATGCTCTACCCGACCAGGTCGGGCGGCGAGCAGTGGTTCCTCGCGGACAACGCGACGTCCGACAAGCGCTTCGACCCTCAGGACACCATCACCCGCAACTCGGATGGCTCCTGGAAGATGAAGAGCGACAAGGTGCGCATGTCCGTGTTCACCTCCACGGGCTACAGCGCGTCCAGGATTCCGACGTATGACCGCGACGTGCTGGCCAGCCGCGGCTACATGCAGGCGGCGAACGACTGGAAGAACATCGAGATGACCGGCTTCATCAAGGTCAACTCCGTGTCGGACAACTCGGACAACTTCGCGTGGTACGCGCGCGGCGGCAAGCACAACGACAACCACTCGGGGTGCGAGGGCAGCAGCTACAAGGGCTCGCTGCACTATGACGGCCGCGTGCGCTGGCAGAAGGAGACGTGGCATGTCTCCTACGACCAGTCGTCGTACAAGTCCGGCACCTCGGCGCTGCGGGGCCGCTGGGTGGGCTTCAAGTCGGTGATGCGCAACACCAAGGTCAACGGCAAGGACGCCGTGCGCCTGGAGATGTACCTCAACGAGAACGCCGACAAGGTCACCTGGAAGAAGGTCTACGACATGGTGGACTCGGGCAGTTGGGGTGGTGACGCCAGCCACTGCGGCGGCGCCGTGGACGCCATGCCCATCACCTGGGGTGGCCCCATCGCCGTGTTCCGCTGGGACAGCGCCAGGGACGTGGACTTCAAGTGGATGTCCGTGCGCGAAATCAACCCGGAGCAGTGAGCCGCTGACCGCGTGACGCCCGTCCCGGTGCTCCTTCCCTGGGGTGCCGGGGCGTGGCGTTTTCAGGGCATTCGATGGGCGCCATCACCGGGGTCCGGGCCCTCCCGGGATTCCCCCTGTCGACAGGGGCCCCTCTCCCGTGTTCTGGATTCGGCCTGACATGGCCATGAACGTCCAGACCGCTACCGAGTCGTCCGACCGCATCTGGGAGCAGGAAATCCTCCCCGCGCTCGAGCGCTACATCCGCATCCCCAACAAGTCGCCCGCCTTCGACCCCGACTGGGTCCGCTCCGGCCACATGGAGGCCGCGGTGCAGCTCGTCGCGGACTGGTGTCGCGCCCAGGCCCAGCACCTGCCCGGCCTGGTGCTGGAGGTGGTCCGCCTCAAGGACGAGAAGGGCCGGGAGCGCACGCCGCTCATCTACATGGAGGTGCCGGGGACGAAGGGCGACGACACCGTCCTCCTCTACGGCCACCTGGACAAGCAGCCGGAGATGACGGGCTGGCGCGAGGGCCTGACGCCGTGGACGCCGGTGCGCGAGGGCGACAAGCTCTACGGCCGCGGCGGCGCGGATGACGGCTACTCCGCCTTCGCGTCGCTCACCGCCATCCGCCTGCTGCGCGAGCAGGGCCTGCCGCACGCGCGCTGCGTGGTGCTCATCGAGGCGTGTGAGGAGAGCGGCAGCTATGACCTGCCGGCCTACATCGAGGCGCTGGCGCCGCGCATCGGCAAGCCGTCGCTGGTGGTGTGCCTGGACTCGGGCTGCGCCAACTATGAGCAGCTGTGGATGACCACGTCGCTGCGCGGCATGGTGGCCGGCAACCTGCGGGTGGACGTGCTCACCGAGGGCGTGCACTCCGGGGACGCCAGCGGCATCGTCCCTTCGTCCTTCCGCGTGCTGCGGCAGGTGCTGTCGCGCGTGGAGGAGGAGGCCACGGGCAAGGTGCTGGTGGAGGCGCTGCACACGGAGATTCCGGAGGCGCGGCGCGAGCAGGCCCGCGCGGCGGCCAAGGTGCTGGGCGAGGAGGTCTTCACCAAGTTCCCCTGGGTGCCCGGCATCCGCCCCATGTCCGACGACGGCGGTGAGCTGGTGCTCAACCGGACGTGGCGTCCGGCCCTGTCGGTGACGGGCGTGGACGGCATGCCGGCGCTCAGCAGCGCGGGCAACGTGCTGCGGCCCTTCACCACCGTGAAGCTGTCCATGCGCATTCCTCCGCGCGTGGAGTCCAAGGCGGCCGTGCAGGCGCTGACGCAGGCGCTGGAGAAGGACCCGCCGTACGGTGCGAAGGTGACGTTCGAGGTCGAGAAGGCCGGCGCCGGCTGGGACGCGCCGCCGCTGGCCTCCTGGTTGTCGAAGGCGGTGGAGTCCGCGTCCGCCAGCTACTTCGGCAGGCCCGCCATGGCCATGGGCGAGGGGGGCTCCATTCCCTTCATGGGCATGCTGGGGGAGCGCTTCCCGGAGGCGCAGTTCCTCGTCACCGGCCTGCTGGGGCCGGGCAGCAACGCCCACGGCCCCAACGAGTTCCTCCACATCCCCACCGGCAAGAAGCTGACCTGCTGCGTGGCCAGCGTCATCGCCGAGCACTTCCACCGGTAGGTGGTCGCGGCCGGGTCCGCTCTCCGCGCCGGGGAGCGGGCTCCTCCTCCAGTTCCTCGTCGTGCAGGCGCACGGTGCGGCGGTTCCAGGAGAATGTCAGGCGTTTGCCCGTCTCCGGCCAGTCGAAGGACACCGAGCCCTTCCGGCGATCCGCCTCCAATGCCAGACGCACGCCCCACGCGGGCGCCTCCTGAACGCGGTGGCGGAGGTCCGGGGCGACGGCGTCCACCGCGTCGCGCAGGGCCACGCCCAGGTTCATCAGGCCGAGCTGCTCTCCGCTCAGGATGTGCGGAGCAGGGGGTGGCAGGGCATCCACGAGCTGCTGCGGGCCCACGCGCCGGAAAGCCGTGGAGGCTGGCGGCGCATCCATCATCAACAGGGGACCTCCGTCCGCCTTGCGGAAGAAGTAGGGCACGTCGAAGCGGGCCAATTGCTCGCGCTCCTCCTTGCTGAAACGCACGCGTCCCTGGCTCCCCGTGGCGGGGTCCTGTCGTTGGGATGACAGCATCATCTGCTCCAGCGCGGCGCCGTACGCGTCCGACGGTTTGACGAGCACGCGCACGTAGTGCCGCCGCGCCGCGCGCGTCAGGAAGGCCGCCACCCGTTCGCGCGCCAGCAGCAGCTTTGTCCACACGTCGAACATGCCGCGCAGGTAGGGCAGCAGGTAGGCGGCGTAGCCCACGTTGCCGTCGGTGTCCGCCACCAGGGACCGGGCTTCTTCGCGGGCCCACGCGCGCCTCCGGGGGCGAAGCTGGAGCACTCCGCCCCGGCCGGGGAAGAAGCACAGCAGCGGACCGCCCGTGGTGCACCACCAGGCGCGCCATTCGAAGCCGACGTGGTGGTCACCGCGCCGGGCGCTGTCTGGAATCAGTCCCGTCTCGGGGAGCCGGCGCACGGGGCAGAAGAACAGCTCCAGGTCCACCAGGTAGGGCAGGGGCTCGCGTTGTCCGCGCCGGACGCCCACCACCAGGTTGCTGCCCAACAGGTCCGACGCACCCACGGCGAAGCACGTGGCGGTGAGCGCGCCGGCGCGATGCCAGAAACGCGCGGCCTGGGGCGGAGGCAGCTGGCAGGCCTGGAGCTTCAGCCGGGGCGAGCTTCGGAGGGTGCCCCACTGAGGCGGCCTCTCAATCCAGTCCTGCCAGCTATAGGCAGCACCGTCCCTGCCTCGTCCGCGCAGGACGCGCAGCGTGGGCAGCCGCACCTCGCCGGAGGCCGGGGGCAGGTCGTTGACCCAGTCGAAGAACGAGCGCGGCGTGCGTCGCTCCGGCTCGGCCAGGAAGAGGGACTCGCCGCTCGCGGGCCGGGGCTTGTAGGCCAGCGCGCCGCCCCGGCGGAACTGGACGCGCAGGACGTGCTGCCGTCCATTGTGCGTCTCCTCGGGGTTGGTCCAGAGGTGGGTGACGGGGCCCTCGAAGCCCGCGCGCCGGAAGACGCCCGCCTTCAGGTCGCGCGCGAGCCGCTTCACGAAGAGGCCGAAGAAGGCCAGGAAGCCGTCCCCCAGGGCGCGCACGACCGGAAGAGTCCCGTCCGTCGCGGAGGCGGAGGCGCACAGGACGAAGGCCTCCATCAGCACCGGGCCGAACAGTGCGGCGTTGGTGATGCGCACCACGCGCGGGGCGAACAGCCCAGGGTGTCGCCGGACGATGGCGTCGCAGCCGTCGCCCAGGGATTCATAGAGCATCACCAGTGGCTGGAAGGCGGGCCGAGCGAGCAGGGCGCCCAAGCGCGCGGCGTCGTCAGCGCCCTGGAAGGGGCGGGCCTCGTGCAGCACGCGCTCGGGCCCGGGCCGGGCAATGGGCGGGAAGAAGCCGCTGTCGGCCCGTCCCGTGCGGAGGGCGTCCAGGAGACGGCGGGTGTGCGGAGGGAAGCGGGGAGGGGCGGCCGGTGGTGGCAAAGCAAGGAGTGGCAGCACATGCGCCCTGCGCGTCATCAATCAGCCCTGGCCCGGTGGGCGGAAAATAGAAACGCGCGGCCCGGCAAAGGCCGGGACGCGCGTGAAAAGCGCCGAGTCAAACGCCCGTGGCGCGTCAGACGCAGTAGATGCGGGGGGCGCAGCTCCGGGCCGCGTTCCGGGCATCCGCGGGCTTCACCGTCTTCTCCAGCTCCTGCAGCACCTGGGTCAGCTTCTTGGCCTGCTTGGGCGCCTTCGCCTTCGTCTTCGCCTTCACCATGGGAATCCTCCACACGTTGGGGGCAGACTGCTCAAGCATGGTAAAGTGCGTAATTCAAATGAGTCAAGTTGAGATGTCTTTGCTTGCTGCGTTATGAAGCAGCCAGGTGGATGGCTCGGAATGTCAGTAGAATTTCCAGCATCCGGCGCACGCCCTCCCGTGTCGCGGGCAGTGATTCCAAGACACGGAGCGGCAGGGCGCCTCGCGAGGGAAACGGGCGCAGGAGCTCGTTGACGGACACCTCACGCGCCGTGTTCAGTATCTTGATAACTTTATCCACGGGTTGCCGGGGGCCTGAAACGTGCAAAGCGTTTCCATTGGCGGAGCAGCACCATCCCGTGCCTGTCTTTTCCATCAGGATGGGAAAGCTCTTGTCTCCATGAAGGCTGTCGGTGTCCTTGAGCGGCCTCCGGCGCGCGGGTGGGGGTGAGGGCTCGAAGCCGCCCGCGGAGAGCCGGTTGAGCCACAAGGTGCGGATGTTGGCGTGCATGCGTGCGTCGCGGGTGGCCTCACGCAAGGTGGTGGCGGCCTGCCGCAGTGCGACCGGCAGCTCCCGCGGCAGCACGCCGCCATCGAGCACCCCCGGCTCCAGTGGACGCCTCCGCGCCGCGTCACGCACACGCAGTGCGTCGGCGCCGCCCGCGCTCAAGAGGTCCTCCACGTCATCGCGCGTCTGATGCCCGGTGATGGGGATGCCCACGTTGACGCTGGTGGCCACGCCTTCGCCCGCGCTCTCGCCGACGTGGTGGTAGCTGGCGGGCCAGTAGAGGATGTCGCCTGGCCCTACCTCCGCGGTGAAGGACTTCTCCAGGTAGGGCGCGTAGTCCACCAGGGTGGTGACGGGCATGCTCCAGGGGCGCCGGGCCCAGAAGCGCATCCGTTTGCGGCCGCGGAGGCCAAACAGGAACGTGGTGAAGCGGTCCAGGTGGACGCCCACCGGGCTGTGCTCGTAGTTCCCGTGGAACAACGTGGTGATGGCGCCCGACAGGGGCATGCCCACGCGCCGCCAGAGCTCGGAAAAGAAGGCCCGCTCCTGGGACCAGAGCCCGAAGCCATGGGAGTGCAGGAGGGAGATGATGAGCGCGTAGCGACGCGTGCCCAGCGTGTCCGCGAGCCGCGCGTCGTAGCCGTCCAGCGAGCCGTCGGTGTCCCGGGGGAGCCAGGGCGCCAGTTGAACGGGCTGTCCCTTGTCGATGGTGAACTGGACGTCCGTGCGCGCCTCGAGCGTCGTGGGTGGGGCCATGGCGCCGCGCGAGGCGCCGAGGGCCGCGTCGAACACGTCCGCATCCCTGAAGGGATTGACGCCCGTCGCCTGGTAGAGCACCGGGCGACGGTTCCAGTAGCGCGTGACGAAGGTGTCCCAGTCGAACCGGCGCTGGATGTCGATTCGGGCCATGTGTCACGCCTCCTTCAGGGACACGCGCTCGATGCCGCGAAGCGCATGAAGGGTTTCCAGCAGCGACCGCACCTGCTCACGCTGGGAGGCGCCCCGCCCCAGACTCCACAGGGCGCCCACCCGCACGGGGACGCCCGGTGCCAGCGCGTCCAGCACGTGCGCCGCGAAGGGGCCTGGGCCGGCGAAGGCGTGGCCGTTGACGGCCCACAACCATTGTCCCGGGCTGTCCTGCATCCGCACCACGCGGCCCGGGAGCGTCTTCCGCACGAAGGCGTCTTCCTCCAGTGGTTCGTGGGGACGCGGCGGGGGCACCGGCTCCAGCGCGGAGGCGCTGACGCGCTGGGCCCACGTGATGCGCAGCACCTGCTGCAGGTCCGGGCCGTGCGTCACGTCTCGCAGCGCGCTCGCGGCGTGGGCCAGCCGTGGCACCCGCGCGCGTCCCCGCTTCCCGGAACAGGGCAGGTACGGGACGGTGCCATCCTCTCCGTACTGGGCGTTCAGGAGCTTCACCGCCACGTCCTTCACGGCGTCCAGGGGCTCGCTGCCGCGCACGGGAATCCACAACCGCAGCACCAGGGCGCCCTCCTCGCTCGTCTCCTCCTGCCAGACGTGGGACGGCGCATACAGCACGTCCCCGGCCTCGGCCTCCACGTCGCGGGCCCTGCTCGGGTCCTTCGTCCATTGGCGGGCGCGCAGCCGGCCCTGGAGCACCACGGTGAAGCGGGAGTGGTGCTCGCGGCGCGCGGCGCCCTGCGGCGCTTCGCTGAAGCGGCCCAGCCACAGGTCGCTGACGATGGGCAGCACGGGGACGCCGACCTGCGCCAGCACGCCGTCGATGAAGCCGCGCACGCGCTCCCATTGCGCGTAATCCAACATGAGCGGCTGTTCCACGAAGCACTGGAAGCCGCGCGAAGCGCCGAGCTCGCGGCCGATGCGCTGGAGATAGGCCTCGACGCTCGCGTCCGCGTCGCCGGGCAGCAGCGTGCCGGGCGCGCGCAGCCGGGCCGTGTCCGCGAAGAAGCGCACGTCGGGCAGGGCGCGGAAGCGCGTGCCGAAGCGGAAGGGCGCGCTGACCGAAACGAGGCCCTGGAAGGCCTGCTCGGGTGGAATGAGTGGGTGCGACAGCCGCAGCCGCGTGGGTGACTTCTCCCAGTGTGTGCGCGCGAAGCGTGCCCAGTCGGAGGTGTGTCTCGTCGGCATGGTTTGCACCATCGAAGTCCGGCGGGTGGGCGCGCGTCCAGCGGTGGATTTCTTCAATCGCATGAGGCATGCACGGCACGCCCCTTCACCGGAAAGGCCAGGTGCGACGATGAAGCTCTATTTCAATCCCCGAAGCCGCGCGACCATCGCCAAGTGGATGCTGGACGAGTGTGGCGCGCAGTACGAAATCGTCCCCATCGACTTCGAGAAGAAAGAGAACAAGTCGCCTGACTTCCTGAAAATCAATCCCGCCGGGAAATTGCCAGCCTTGGTGGACGGCGACGAGCGGCTGTTCGAGAGCGCGGCCATCTGTCTCTATTTGGCGGACAGATTCCCGGAGGCGCAGCTCGCGCCGAAGCCCGGTGACAAGGACCGGGGGCGCTATCTGTCGCTGATGGTGTACTCCTCGTCGCAGCTCGAGCCCGCCATGGGCGACCACATGTTGAAGCTGCCGACGGGGGCCGCGCGTGGCTGGACGGACTTCGAGACGGCGCTGAACGTGGTGGAAGGCGAGCTGGGCGCGGGCCCCTATCTCTTCGGTGAGCGCTTCACCGCGGCCGACGTGATGATTGGCTCGATGTTCATCTGGCTGCGCCTGTTCGGGAGCAAGACGGGGCGGCCCGCGCTGGATGCCTACGTCGACCGGCTGCTGGCCCGTCCCAAGGCCATGAAGCTGGGCTGAGACGGCCTGCCCGAGGCCGAAGCCTCGGAGGGCCCGGCCGCCGCGCCACCTTCGAGAGTCCTCTCCGCGCGAGGCTCAGCGGCCTGTCTTGATGCCCAGGCCGCCGCCCTGGGAACCGGTGGGCCGCTTCGTGCCCTGCGCGCCCACGGTGGGCTTGCCGCCGCCGGTGCGCCGCAGCTCGAGCCGCAGCTCTTCATCCGCGGCGGACACCTGCCGTGTCACCGGCTCGTAGCCGCTGAGGGCCAGCGTCACCGACACCGGGGCCGCCCCGGGCTCCAGCTCCAGGCTCAGCGGCGTCTCTCCGCGCTCCTCCCCGTTGACGCTCACCCGGGCGCCGGGGGGCTCGGTGATGACGGGCAGCGCCACGTGGCGCACCGGCTCGGGGGCGACCTTCGGGGGCGCCTGGGTTCCGGGCGGAGCCTCCGGCTGGTGGGGCACGGCCACCTCCACCGGCGGGGGCCGCATGGGCGTGGCGTCCGCGGGCGAGCGCAGGACGATGACGCCAGCGCCCACGATGAGCAGGCCCACGCCCGCCGTCACCACCGGCAGCAGGGGGATGCGCCTGGGCGACTCCGGCGGGCGGGCCAGCGGCGCGGTGCCTCGCGTCTTCTCGGGGACCGGGGGCGCGGCCACGGCCCGGCGCGAGCGCGTTCCGGGGGCGGCGCCATGCGGCGAGCCGCGCACGGCCCGTGACGGGGAGGAGCGCCCCGCGGGCCCCAGCACGCCCGGCACGCCGCTGAGCGACGAGTTGGAGCGCGAGTCCAGGTCCGCGTCCTCGGCGAGCTGGTCCAGCTTCGCCGGGTCCGTCTCTTGGGCGATGCGGTCCGCGTAGAGCTCGCGCAGGAAGGCGGCCAGGTGCGCGCTGCTGGAGGGCAGCCGCAGGTTGAGCGCGTAGTCCTCCAGCGCCAGCCGGAAGGCGCTGCAGTCCGGGTAGCGCTGGTCCGGCGAGGGCGCCAGCGCCTTGAGCACCACTTCGTCCAGCCCCGGCGGCAGGCGTGGGTTGAGCTGCGAGGGCCGCGGCACCTGGCAGTCCTTCACCAGCCGCAGCGTCATCATGTCCGACTCGCCCTTGAAGAGGCGCTTGCCGGTCAGCAGCTCCCACATGACGACGCCCAGCGCGAACAAGTCACTCCGCGCATCGATGGAGAGCCCGCCGGCCTGCTCCGGGGACATGTACGGGTACTTGCCCTTGAGGACGCCGGTGGCCGTGTTCTGGCTGCTGGTGGCCGCCTTGGCCACGCCGAAGTCGATGACCTTCACCCCGCCGTCGAAGCCCACGAGGATGTTCTGCGGCGACACGTCACGGTGCACCAGCCGCAGCGGCTTGCCCTGGGCATCGCGCGCCTGGTGCGCGTAGTGGAGGCCCGCGGCCGCGTCCGCGATGATGCGGAGGATGAGGCCCACCGGCAGCGGCTTGCCCTGCGCGCGCGCGGCCTTGTCCAGGCGGCGCACGTCGTCGCCCTGCACGTACTCCATCGCCAGACAGTGCCGGCCCTCAATCTCTGTCAGGTCGAGGATGGTGATGAGGTTCGGGTGCGTCAGGCGCGCCACGAGCCCCGCCTCGTCCAGGAACATGGAGAGGAACTCGTCGTCCTCCGCGAGGTGGGGAAGGATGAGCTTGAGGACGACAAGCCGCTCGAATCCCGTCCCGTGTTCGCGGGCCAGGAAGACCTGACCCATTCCCCCAGAGGCAATTTTACGCAGTAACTCGTACTTCCCGAATGGCACAGCCATGTGTGCCCGCCAGGATATCGCTCTTTCTTACCTCATGGGAATTGCTCAGTCGCGAATTACCCCACAAGGGAGAAAGCGAGCAGGCGGGCAGGCAGGGCCTCTTCGCCGGCTTTCCGGGGTGACTCAGGCTTTCATTTTGTAGCCGGAGCGCAGGACCCAATACGTCACGAGGGTGGCCACCACGGAGACGGCGAGGAGGATGCTGCCGCCGCCCAGGGGCGAGTAGATGCTGCGGCCGAGCATGCCGTAGCGCAGCCCTTCCACCATGTAGACCATGGGGTTGAAGAGGCTGACGGTGTTCCACGGCGCGGGCAGCTCGCGCACGGAATAGAAGACGCCGCCCAGGAAGGTGAGGGGCAGCATGACGAAGGTGGGGAAGAAGTTGATCTGCTCGAACTTCTCGGCCCACACGGCGGCGAGCATGCCCAGCACGCTGAAGACGTAGGACGACATGATGAGGAAGTACGCGGCCACCCACGCGTGCTCCAGGCTGAAGCCGGTGAAGAAGGTGGCCACGGCCCAGGTCAGCAGGCCCACCACGAGGCCGCGCACCATGGCGCCGCCGATGAAGCCCGCCATCAGCTCGCCGGGGCCCAGCGGCGCCACCAGCAGGTCCACCACGGTGCCCTGAATCTTGGTGATGAACAGCGACGAGGAGCTGTTGAGGAAGGCGTTGTTGGCGATGCCGAGGAAGACGAGGCCCGGCACGATGAAGTGCAGGTAGGGCGAGCCTTCCACCGTCTGGATTCGGCCGGAGATGGAGTAGCCGAAGACGATGAAGTAGAGCGTGGTGCTGATGAGGGGCGAGAGGACGGTTTGTCCCGGCACGCGCATGAAGCGCCGGACCTCCTTCGCCAGAAGTGTCTTCATCCCGAGGACGTTCATGATGGGGCTCAGGCGGCTTGCGGACGGCCGCGGAGGATTTCGATGAGCACGTCCTCCATCCGCGAGCGGCGCGTCTCCACGTCGGAGATGAGCTGCCCTTCGGCATAGAGGGCGCGGAGCAGCTCGCCGGACGGGGCGCAGCCATCGCGCTCCACGTAGGTGAGGGTACGGCCGTCCTCGGAGAGGCGGGCGGCGAAGCGCTTGCCGGCCTCGGACAGGCCCGGCTGCGGCTGCTCGAAGGTGATGACGACGCGGCGCTCGCCGAAGCGGCGCAGCAGGGTGTCCTTGTCCTCCACCATGAGGAGGCGGCCCTCGTTGATGATGCCCACGCGGTCGGCCAGCTCCTCGGCCTCTTCCAGGTAGTGCGTGGTGAGGACGATGGTGGTTCCCTCCGCGGCGAGCTTGCGCACGTAGGTCCACAGGTCGCGGCGCAGCTCCACGTCCACGCCGGCGGTGGGCTCGTCGAGGAAGACGAGGCGGGGCTTGTGCACCAGCGCCTTGGCGATGAGCAGCCGGCGCTTCATGCCGCCGGAGAGCGCGCGCGTGTACGCGTCCTTCTTCGTGTGCAGGTTGAGGGCGGTGAGCACCTCGTCGATGCGCGCGTCGTCCGCGGGGCGGCCGTAGAAGCCCAGCTGGATGCGCAGCGACTCGGCCACCGTGAAGAAGGGGTCGAAGTTGATTTCCTGCGGGACGAGCCCGATGTCGTAGCGCGGGCCCACCGGGTCCTGGTCCAGGTCCTTGCCGAAGACGCGGATGGTGCCGGACGACTTCTTCACCAGGCCACAGACGCTGCCAATCATCGTCGTCTTGCCTGCGCCGTTGGGGCCCAGGAGGGCGAAGATTTCGCCGGGGCGGATGGCAAGGTCCACGGTGTGCAGGGCCGTGAACTCTCCGTAGCGCTTGGAGAGTCCCTGGAGTTCGAGGGCGGGGACGGACATGGCGCCGCCTCCTGTAACACCTTCGCTCGCGCGGCGCTTGCCTTGTGTGCGGCGGCCGGCGCTGGCGGGCAGCGGCGCGCCGCCCTATCATGCTCCGCGGCATGGCGAACAGCGTGGGCGTGAACAAGATGTCCGTTGTCACCAAGGACTCCAACGGCGTCACCGTTGCCTTCCCGGACGTCTGCAAGACGCCCAGCCCCGCGGGGCCGGTGCCCATCCCCTACCCGAATGTCGCCATGTCGTCGGACACCGACCAGGGCACCAAGAAGGTCTCGGTGGAGGGGAACCCGGTGTGCGTGAAGGACTCCAACTTCAAGACGAGCACCGGAGACGAGGCCGGCACCGCGGGCGGCGGCGTGGCCTCGGGGAAGACCCGGGGCAAGGCCGAGTTCGTCAACTACTCCTTCGACGTGCAGTTCGAGGGCAAGAACGTGGCGCGGGCCTTCGACCTCATGCTGCATAACGACAAGAACACACCTCCCGTGCCGCTGATGCAGCCGCCCGTTGTCTCTCTCGGCAAGCGGCCCGAAGAGCTCCCCTGCGATGTCTGCGGAGAGGAGCTCTAGTCCATGGACGCGCCCGAGCGAGGCGGGGGGGCGGCCGAGGGTTCGCCCTCCCCAGAAGAGCGCATCTCCTCGCCGCGCGTCGGGTGGGTGGCCGGGGACGGCGCGAGCGGGGTCCTCCTGGTGGACTTCGAGGGCAACCGTCGCGGTCCACTCTCGGTACGCAGCACGGTGGCGCTGACGCCCGAGGCCATCCGGCGGGCCGCGGTGGAGCGGCAGGGAGCGCTCCTGCTCTTCGAGAACGGGGACCCCGCCTTGCCCGTCCTCGTCGGGCTCCTCCAGAACACCAGCGCCGCGCCGCTCACCGAGGCCCTCCTGGATTCGCTGGACGCCGGTCCACGAGAGGCCCGGGTGGATGGCAGGCAGGTCCGCATCGAGGCCCGGGAGGAGGTCACGCTGACGTGTGGGAAGGCGAGCCTCACCCTGCGGCGCAACGGGGACGTCATCCTGCGTGGCGCCAACATCCGAACCGAGGCGGAGCAGGTGCAGCGCATCAAGGGCGGGAAGGTCCAGATCAACTGAGCAGGCTCCCCGGAGGACCGCTGGCGCAGGCCATCAGCCGCGGCGCCCGTTGATGGCCAGGGGAGACAATGCCCTCTTGGAGAGAGCCATGGTCAAGGCACAGTCCCTCGGCAAGGCCAAGCGCCAGAAGAAGGTGAAGCGGGCCACCACCACGGCGGCCGCCAAGCGGAAGGCCCCGGCGAAGCAGAAGAAGCCCGTCCCTTCTCCCCACTCCTGGGAGGGCTCCTACCTCTCCGATGACCACGAGTATGGCTGCGTCAACCGGCACGTCAGCGCGTACACCCCGAGCAATCCATGCAGCCACCGCCATCAGGCGCGGCTGAGGGCGCAGCAGACCCCGGCGAAGTACACGTGGCCGGCGGATGCCGCCACGCAACCCGACGTCGCCGGGGCCTGGGACATCACCGTGGACGGGAACTTCGAGACCAACGCGCGGATGCCCTTCTATCATGAGGCGCATCACATCGTGGCCAACGCGGAGCTCCAGGCCGCGGTCATCGATGCGGGCAAGGGCATCGAGCCCAAGGGCCAGGTGCCGCTGATCATCCGCTCGGGGCTGATGAGGGAGGGCTACAATCTCAACAGCCAGGTCAACATGATCATCCTGCCGATGGTGAAGTACGCAGCGCTGGCGCTGGGCTTGCCGCTGCACCGCAGAACGCCCATCCACTTCCACCACGCGGCCTACAGCGCGTTCATCCGGAATGAGCTGGGGAAGGTCTTCGCCTGGGTCAAGAAGGCCGCCGACGCGCATGCCGTGCCCGACTACGAGGCCACACGGGAGGCAGTGGAGCTGCTCTCGACGGATGTCTACCCGCAGATCGTCGCGGCCGGCGAGGCGATGAAGGCTGGCTCCATGGCGGGAGATGCCCTGGAAGACATCCCTCACGACTTCCTCGCCGAGGGCAGGAACAAGAGCGTGGACATGCTGGCGGGGCCGCCGCCCTGAGCCAGGGCGCCTCACCCACCAGGAGAGACTGACGAATGATGCGATTCCGCCTTCTCGATACGATGGGAAACGCCAACGACCGGGACCTCTGCTTCCTCACCGAGTTCGTCGAGGGAATCGAGGGGAAGTCCTATGCCACCCACCTCGGCGAGCGGTTGAGCCCCTTCTACCCGAAGGATGCCCGCATCCCGATGAGCCCGGAGCACCCGGGAATCAAGCTGTCGGCCCTGATTGGCAATGGACGGAGCATGCTGATTGGCTCCTCCGCGTTCAAGGAGGCCGTCCAGAAGCACTGCGCGAACGAGATCGAGTATCTCCCGTTTACCCTCCACGACCACCGTGGGCGCCCCTACAGCGACGACTACTGCATCATCAATCCGATAGGCACCTTCGACTGCCTCGACCTCGAGGCGAGCGACATCTCCTGGAGCGCGAAGAGCCCCAGGAAGATCCTCCGTGTTCGCGAGTATGTCCTGGACCGCGCGAAGATGCAGAGCGCGCCCCAGCTCTTCCGGGTGGAAGGGGCCCCCTCCGAGTATGTGATTGGCCGGGAGCTGGCGCGAGAGCTGTACGACCGCAAGCTCACCAACATCCGCTGGACGGAGCTGCGCTTCAGCGACGAGCCCAAGAAGTGAGCGCGGTCCTCCCCCTACCCGTGACGCGCCGCCCGCCGCTGCTGTGGGACGTGCTCACCGAGCACCTGGAGGAAGCCAGCTTCCTCTGGGTGCAGCGGGAGCGGGCGATGAGCGCTTCGGACTACACCCTGCCCGAGGTCGAGGCGGGGGACGAGGCCCGGTTGCGGGCCCACCTGGATGGGCTCCTGGTGGGAGGGGCGCCCGTCGCGCGAAGGCTGCTCCAGCCCGCGCTGGAGGACGACGCGCCCGGGGGCGTTGCCTCCGCGGCCTCCGTCCTGCTCGCGTCCGGAGCACAGGCGCTGGTGCTGGAGCGGTGGGTGGAGGACGCGGAGCGGCGCCCGTGGCTGGGGCACGCGCTGGCGCTGTGCGAGCGCCCGGACCTGGACGCCGCGCTGCTCGAGCTGCTGCCGCGCCTGGCACCGGCGCTCCAGGCGGAGCTCCTCGACGTCCTCGCCTTCCGGCAGGTCGACGCGGGTCCTCTCCTGGAGCGGTTGGCCTTCCCGGACATGGCGCCGGCGCTCCGCGTGGCCGCCCTCCGCGCCGCACGAGCGACGGCGCCGCCGACGCTGGCGGCGTGGCTCCGCGAGGGGATGGACGACTCCGAGCCGCTCGTGCGCGACGCCGCCATCGAGGCGGGGCTGCTTCGGGGCATGCGCGCGGCCTGGCGGGCCTGCCAGGCGCTCGTGGCGGAGGGAGCGGTGTCCCGGGTGGCGATGCTCGCGGTGGCGATGGGCGGTGCGCCCGCTGACGTGGAGGCGCTGGTCCGGGCGCTGGACAGGCCCGAGCTGCGCGCGGAGGCCCTGTGGGCGCTCGGCTTCAGCGGCCGGCGGGCGGGGGCGGACGCGGCCCTGGCGGTGCTGCGGGAGCAGGCGCCGGAGACCGCGTGGCTTGCCCTGTGGGCCTTCTCCGTCATCACCGGCCTGTCCCCGGAGGGCGTCTTCCTGCGCGACGAGGACGAGGACGCGGTGGCCCCGCCCGCGGCGGCCGGGCCCGTCAGCCTGCCGCCTCCCGAGCATCGCTCCGGCCGGGTCCACGTGGCCGAGGTGGAGCAGTGGTGGGCCCGGGCCCGCGAGCGCTTCGAGCCGGAGGGGCGCTACCGGGATGGCCTGCCGTGGACCTCCGGGGCGCAGCTCCAGGCCCTCCACCTGGCGCCGATGCGCCACCGTCCGGCGCTGGCTTTCGAGCTGGCCGTCAGGAGCCGGGGGGCCTGTCAGGTGGAGACCCGGGGCTGGTGCGGTCACCAGCGCGCGAGGCTGCGCGCCGCCGCGACGCTGTCTCTGGGGAGCCTCACGCGTGGCTTCGACGGGTGGATGAACGCATGAGCGCCTCACGCGAGCTCCGCCCGGGAGACGTGCTCGGGGTCATCACCGCCACCGGGGCGGTGACGTCGGTCGGGCGTGGCGCCGCCGCCTCGTGCGCCGCCATCCGGGCGGGCATCTCCCGTCCCCGGCGGGTGAGCCACTTCCAGGTGCTGGAGCCGGAGACCCAGGTGCCCCAGCCGCTCACCGCGCACCCCATCCACGGCTACACGGATGGCTTCGTGGGGATGGGGCGGTGGCTGCGCCTGGCGCGCGGGTGCCTCGGTGAGCTGCTGGAGGCGCCCGGGCTGGCGCGCCCCTCCGACGCGAGGTTCTGGGGCCGCACGGCCCTGATGATGGTCACCCCCTCCGGCGATGACGGCGTGTTCGAGCTGGAAGGGGACGATGGCCTGGACGGCATCCGCGAGGGCTGCCTCCGCCCGCTCCGCGACGCCCTGGGGCTGGCGCTCCCCGACGCGAACGTCCGGGTGGTGGACCTGGGGCCCGCGGGGACGACGGCGGCGGTCCAGCAGGCCGCAAGCGAGCTGTGGCCGGCCGGCTTCGAGCGGGTCCTCGTGCTCGCCGTCGACTCGCTGCTGGACCCCGAGGCGCTGCGGATGCTCGACGAGGAGGGCAGGCTCAAGGCGGGCGACAAGCCGGTGGGACTGATGCCCGGCGAGGCGGGCGTGTGCTTCCTGCTGGAGCCGGAGGGCGTGGCGCGCCAGCGCGGCGCGGCACCCCTGGCCCTGGTGACGGGCGCGGCCACCGCGCTGGAGCGCCACCACCTGTACGCCGGCCAGACCAGTCAGGGGGAGGGGCTCGCGGCCTGCATCCGCGAGGTGCTCGCGCGCGGCCCGCGCCCGGCCCGCTTCGATGGGGACCTCTACGCCGACTTGAATGGCGAGGAGTGGCGCGCGCGGGAGTGGGGGACCGCGCTCGTGCGCCTGAGCGAGGCCCTGGACGCGCCGAACGTCCACCTCCCCTGCGTCTCGGTGGGGGACATTGGCGCCGCGAGCGGAGCGCTTGGGGTCTGCCTCTCGGTCCATGCCTTCTCCCGGGGCCACTCCAGGACCGGGCAGGCGCTGGTCGTCTCCAGCTCCCCCTGGGGTACCGTGGGCTGCCTCCGTCTCCACGCCGCCGGGGCCTGAGGCCCGGCCCTTCTCCGTCTCCAGGTGCGCCCATGGCCTCCCGCTTCCTGCCCGCCGTCATCGAAAACGCCCTGCACCAGAGCCGGGCCCTGCTCCCGGTGCTCGTCCGTGGCGCGGGAGGCGCGCGTCATGTCCTGACGTTCTGTGACAACCTCCGCATCGCGGGCATCGGCGCGCTCTTCCTGACGGGCACCTCGGAGCCCTTCCTCCTCCGGCTCCAGCAGAGCGGCCGGGCCTTTGCACACTATCTGCGCGGCGCCGCGAACGACGACGTGCGGCTGAGCCGCTCGCGCCCCCTGCTCGACGCCATCGGGGCGGGGGACTTCGACGGCGCGGCGCTGATCGCCAGGCATGCGAGGCGGGCCTGGGCACAGGGCGAGGAGTACGAGGAGGACTTCCTCTTCATCGAGTTCCTCATCCAGCATGGCGTCCTGGAGGCCCCGGTGTCCGCGTGCGAGGACCTCCTCACCCGGTACGAGCGCGCGCTGAGGGGCGCCGAGGACCTCCGCTTCGACGTGTGCCGGGCGCTGCTCGCGGCGGACGCGGAGTCCTTCAACGAGGCGCTCGCGCTGTACCTCTCGGACAGGAAGGAGCGGCTGGAGGCGCAGGCGGAGACCAGCCCCTTCCCCGAGGAGTTCCTCGCCACCGAGTGGAGCTTCTCCCTCGAGGGGCTGGTGCTGGCGCGTCTGGCCGAGCGAAGAGGGCTGGAGACCGAGGAGGATTACCTCCACGTCCCATCGCTGGCACGAGCGCGGAGCCGGACACCGCCGGGCGAGGACTCGTGGAGGGTCCTGGGCTGAAGTGGGTATCCGGGTGCCCGCACAGGGGGGCTTCGGTGTTGGCTGTCCCTCCGCTGGTGGCACTGACCTCCAGCGGAACGGATGCAGACGCGGCCAGGCGCTCAATGATCGAGCTACCTGTCAGCTCGCCCCACGCTCGAGAGCAGCTCCACATCCCCGCCCCATGAGCGCATCCTCAAGGGTTGGACGTCATGCGCAACAGAGCGCTGGCGACGACCGACTCGGAGGGCGACGGCTTGCGATTCCATCCCTTTCGGAAGATGGCACGCGGAAGACGGGGCACCACGACCCCAGGGGCCCTCTGGACGTCGAGGGGGCGACTGTCTTGTAGTAGCCGCCCGCGAACCGCCCCCGGTGGGCGCTCCGCCGAGGGTTCGCGCTCTTTGAAATCCCGAATAGTTTTCAAGGGTTGGATGAGACGGCGCGGTGGTCGAGGGCCCGGAAGCGTCGCGGTGGAGGCGGGTTCGCGAAACCGGGCCGGATTCCGTAGGAAGAACGCTATGTTGGATAGGCAGGGTCGCTCCCCGTGAACGCGGGGAGCGTGGGTTGAAACCCGAATGAAGGCAACAGCCTCGGGAATCTCCTTGTCGCTCCCCGTGAACGCGGGGAGCGTGGGTTGAAACGGAGTGCATGTGTCGGTTGTCCGCTCTGCGCTCGGTCGCTCCCCGTGAACGCGGGGAGCGTGGGTTGAAACCCGGGCAAGGTCCGCATGTCCTTGTCAATGGACACCAGGTCGCTCCCCGTGAACGCGGGGAGCGTGGGTTGAAACTTCGCGGGGCTCACGACTCCACCTCCTTCGGCGTCGCTCCCCGTGAACGCGGGGAGCGTGGGTTGAAACCTCCGCAAGTACCCGACGGTGAGCGAGGCCGAGCGTCGCTCCCCGTGAACGCGGGGAGCGTGGGTTGAAACGACCCCAACGTGATTGCCGGCTTCGACCCCAGCATGTCGCTCCCCGTGAACGCGGGGAGCGTGGGTTGAAACATGGGTGGCTCCGAACGAAAGGTGCGAAGAACGCCGTCGCTCCCCGTGAACGCGGGGAGCGTGGGTTGAAACAAGCGGAAGAAGAAGAAGACGACCGCCACGTCGCTCCCCGTGAACGCGGGGAGCGTGGGTTGAAACGCGCCGAGCGGCAAGGTCCAGGAGTACGCGGACAGTCGCTCCCCGTGAACGCGGGGAGCGTGGGTTGAAACTGAGGGGCCTGCTGGGCCTTGCGGCTCGCCTCCAGTCGCTCCCCGTGAACGCGGGGAGCGTGGGTTGAAACGTCACGCGCGCGGTGTGGCGTGGAGCGGACTTGTCGCTCCCCGTGAACGCGGGGAGCGTGGGTTGAAACTTGTCGCCGTCCGGCAGTTGAATGCCGTTGGCCTGTCGCTCCCCGTGAACGCGGGGAGCGTGGGTTGAAACCTCGAACAGCAGCCCCGGCCCGCCGATGTCGTGCGTGTCGCTCCCCGTGAACGCGGGGAGCGTGGGTTGAAACCACCAACCCGAATGTGGCGCTCCGTGATGCGGAGTCGCTCCCCGTGAACGCGGGGAGCGTGGGTTGAAACTGGTGTGATTCAGCAGGGTTGCGGCGACGGTCGAGTGTCGCTCCCCGTGAACGCGGGGAGCGTGGGTTGAAACATGAAGGCTGCCACTGGAGACCCGGAGTGTGCGTCGCTCCCCGTGAACGCGGGGAGCGTGGGTTGAAACGGCACCTGTCGCACGACTTCGGCGTCGGCCTTGGCGTCGCTCCCCGTGAACGCGGGGAGCGTGGGTTGAAACACTTACTGAGGCCGGTGGGTCTTCGACCCCCACAGTCGCTCCCCGTGAACGCGGGGAGCGTGGGTTGAAACTGACAACGACATGCCGAGGCTGGGCGAGGCCGGGAGTGTCGCTCCCCGTGAACGCGGGGAGCGTGGGTTGAAACTCCTGCACCTTGGGCACCAGGTCGCCGTAGACGAGGTCGCTCCCCGTGAACGCGGGGAGCGTGGGTTGAAACTCCGTGTGCGTAATCGTCGTGACGATGGGGCCGCGTGTCGCTCCCCGTGAACGCGGGGAGCGTGGGTTGAAACTTCGCGGACAGGGTGGCATCCGGGCAGGTCTCGGTGAAAGGCGCCAACGTGGCGCGGCTTCGTACGGCCCCGGGCACTGGGCGGGCCAGCTTCGAGGTCGCGGGGAACGACGCTCGCCGGGGAGGCCATGCCTCCAACGACTGCCAAGGCCGCGCTCCCGTTCGCCACCACGCCAGCGCCTGTTGGCGCACGGTCTTCGCCGCTGCGGTCATCGCCCGAGAACCTGCCCACTGCCACCTCGATGCTCGTTGGCGCGCGGTCCTCGCCGCCTCTCGCTCCGTGCCGAGCCAAAGGAGCGCAGCCACGCTCATTTCGTCGCGTCAAGGCTGCGAACGTCGAGTCAAAGGGTTCCGGCGAGCCGAGCGCGCAGGCGCTGGAGTCCCTCCTCGATGCGGTCCACTGTCACTCCGCCGTAGCCCAGGACCCAGCCGTGGCGCGTCGGTGGCCCGGCGAAGTAGCGGGAGAGCTCCTCGACTCCGATGCCCGCCGCGCGGGCCCTCCGGGTGAGCTCCCGCTCCAGCCGGGCACCGCCTCGCGCGAAGGTGACGCACAGGTGCAGCCCGGCGGCGGAGGGAAGCTGCTCGAGCGCGTCCCCGAAGTGGTGGGTGAGCCCCTCGGACAGCCGAAGGTGTCGCTGCTCGTATTCGCGCCGCGTCCTGCGCAGGTGCTGCGCCAGCGCGCCCGTGTCGATGAAGCGCGCGAGCGCCGCCTGGGCGGGAAGCTGGCTGTGCCAGTCCGTGACCTGCTTCGCCAGCCGCAGCTCCCGCTGGAGCGAGGGCGGCGCGACGAGGAAGCCCAGGCGCAGCGCGGGGAGCAGCACCTTGGAGAATGAGCCGACGTAGAGCACGCGGCCCGAGCGGTCCAGGCTGTGGAGCGTCTCCAACGGCCGCCCGCCGAAGCGGAACTCGCTGTCGTAGTCATCCTCGATGACCACCGCGTCGCGCCGCCGGGCCCAGTCGAGCAGTGACCTTCGGCGGGCGGGCGACATCGCGATGCCCAGCGGGAACTGGTGGGATGGCGTGACGTAGACGACGCGCGTGTCGTCCGGCAGTGCCTGCACGTCCAGCCCTTCCTGGTCGACCGGCACCGGCACGACACGGGCTCCGAGCGACTGGAACAGGAGTCGGGCCGGCGGGTAGCCGGGCTCCTCCACGGCGACGCGGTCTCCAGGCTCCAGGAGCACCCGTCCCACGAGGTCCAGCGCCTGCTGTGCCCCGTGCGTGATGAGCACGTCCGACGCCTCCGCGCGAACGCCTCGGGAGACGCCCACGTGGCGCGCCACCGCCTCGCGCAGCTCGGGGTGTCCAGACGGGTCCGAGTAGGCGGCGGTCATCGCGGTGGCGCGCAGTTGCCGCGCCAGCAGCCGTCGCCAGGCGTCGAACGGGAAGAGCGTGGCATCGGGGATTCCGACGCGGAAGTCATACGGCGCTGGGGGCTCAGCGGGCGGCGGAGCGCGCAGCTGACTCCAGACCGGGCGCGGGCGCAGCTTCACGCCGCGAGTCGTCGTCGCGCGGGCACCGCGCTCCCGAGGCGCGTTCTGGATGAAGCTGCCCGAGCGTCCTCGTCCCACGAGCAGGCCTTCGGCGGACAGCCATTCGTAGGCCACGCTCACCGTGTTGCGCGAGACGCCCAGCCGCCGGGCCAGCTCACGTGACGGGGGGACCTGCTCACCGTCTCGCAGCCGTCCGTCGAGAATCCGCGCGCGCAGGCCTCGATATATCTGCCCCGCGAGGTCCCTGCGGTCCTGGAGGTCGACATGAAGGTCCATCCCGCGGCCCCTTCGTTTGGCCCAGTGAGATTCGTCGATTCTGGCCCGGTGGAAGGGCCAGGGAAAGCGCAACCTGACGGCGTTCTCCTCACGGGAGTCGTCATGAACCACACGCCGCCGTCCTCGTCCTCCTCGCACCCGGTCGACCCCGAGCGCATGCCCTGGATTCCCATGGGCCCCCCGGGCCTCTCCTTCAAGCCGCTGCGCTTCTTCCGGGATGGCTCCGGCTGGATGTACCTCTTCCGCCTGGAGCCCGGCATCGTCATCCCCCGGCACCGCCACACCGGAGAGGTGCACGGCTTCAATCTCTCCGGTAGCCGCGAGCTGCTCGACACGGGGGAGGTAATTGGCCCCGGTGGCTACGTCTACGAGCCGCCCGGCAACGTCGACAGCTGGCGGGTGACGGGCGACGCGCCGGTGGTCCTGCTCATCACGGTGCGCGGGGCCATCGAGTACCTGACGGAGGATGGCCAGGTCTCCAAGCGCGTCACGTCCGAGGACCGGCTCCAGACCTATCGACGCTGGTGCGAGGCGAACGGCGCGCCGTTCCTGGCCACGATGGAGTGATGTCCCGCGGGAGCGGAGGCCACCGGCTGCACTCCGCGGCGACAGGAGCCGGGTTCCCGCTTGTTATGCTGGCGCGGTGAAGACCCAGCACCTCAAGCCTGTGCTCCTGGCCCTGACCGTGGCGGGCGTGGCCATCCCCTACGCGGCCTTCCTTCCCTTCGTCGTGGAGCACGGGTTCGATGTGCCGCTGCTCGTCGCGCAGGCCGCGGCCAATCGCATCAGCGCGTTCGCATGGCTGGACGTCGTGGTGTCCGCGGTCGTGCTGCTGGTGGCCGCGTACTCCGGCCGGTTCATCCAGCGCAGACAGGCCCTCATCGTCACGGTCCTCACCCTGGGGGCCGGTGTCTCGGCGGGACTGCCACTGTTCCTGTACTTCGCGCTCCAATCGGGCGTGTTCAGGAAAGATTGAATTTTCTCCGGAAGGGGCCGTCCTCAGCCCGCCGCCGCGATGCAATCGCACACGGCGGAATCCCCGCTCGCTGCCTCCTGGAGAAGACATGTTCATGCGTCCACTGGTCATTCCTGTCGTCGCGCTGTCCCTTGTCGGCTGTGCAGGAATGACTGTCACCCGAACGGTGACGGGGCCCGACGGAAAGACCGTCGTGACGAGCTCCGACCCCGCGGAGCAGGCCCGTATCGACGCGGAGGCGCGTGAGCAGGAGGAGTACGACAAGGCCGTCGCCGCGGCGCCCCGGCGCTCACCCCAGGCGCCCATCGAGGTCGCGGTGTTCGAGGCAACTGTCGCCGAGTCGCTCGCCAAGTCTCTCGACCGCAAGCAACTCGACGCGGCGCTTCTGGCCGAGCTCTCCGCCGACCCGATGCTGCGCATCGTGCGCGTCACGAAGCTCCCCAGCAGCGCGACGCGGTCCGGTGCGACGGACGAGGACCGCATCGCCGCCGCGCAGGCCAAGGGCCTCGCTCCGGACGTCTGGGTCCTGCCGCATGTCTTCCTCGAGGACGCGGTGGGGACGAGTGGCGGGAAGCTCGTCTCGGTGCAGGCCTTCACGCTCCGCGGCCGCGTGCGGTCCGCGTACGGCACTGGCGCGTCGGAGCCCAAGGAGCGGGGAACGATTTTCCAGAATGAACAGGTGGTGAAGAACGCCGCGTCGGCGATTCGCAACGCCGTCGTGAGCGAGCTCGGGCCCAACCTGCCCGACCGCGAGGCGGTGGCGGGGCTCACCAAGGCGCGGCAGCAGAAGAAGATGGACGCCCTCATGGAGCAGGCCGGCATCAAGCCCGAGGACGACGCCAACACCCGGCTGCGGAAGCTGTTCGGCATGGAGCAGCCGGAGCAGGCCGAGCAGGCCTCCTCGAACGAGTAGTCGACGCTGCCGCTGGGGACGCCCGTCCCGGGAGCGTCCCCGTGTCAGGCGCTGGGCCTGCGCGACTCCGCGCACGAAGGTTCGAGTCCCGGCGTCGCGCGCGCCGCGTGTTGGCGCGACGCCCACCGCTTCGGCGGCCATCGGACGCGGCGGCAGGCGGGCTGGGGGGCGGCCCGGCCTCGTTTCCCGGGCCGGCGGCTCGGCGGTGCCCCTCCTGCGCCGTTCGCTATTCCACGCCTGCTGGCGCGGCCACCGGCTCGCCGTCGAGGGCCCGTCCGGGCTGCCCCTACCGGTCGGGGCCGTTCGTTCGTGCCCATCCGGGGCGGGGACGCTCTCACCTTGAGTGCGCTGTTGCACCCTGGTATCCGCAGAGCCCCTCACTCCGCCTCAAAGCAGGAAGGCCCAGATGGCCCAGAATTTCATCTTCACGATGCAGGACCTGCGCAAGGTCAAGAACGGCAAGGAGATCCTCAAGGGCATCTACCTCTCGTTCTTCCCCGGCGCGAAGATTGGCGTCATCGGTCCCAACGGGTCCGGTAAGTCGACGCTGCTGCGCATCATGGCCGGTGTGGACACCGAGTTCTTCGGGGTCGCCAAGCCGGACCCGGGCGCCAAGGTCGGCTACCTGCCGCAGGAGCCGCAGCTCGACCCCTCGCTCGACGTGAAGGGCAACGTGGAGCTGGGCCTCAAGGAGATTCGCGCCACGCTGGACCGCTTCAACGAGGTCAGCGCGAAGTTCGCCGAGCCCATGAGCGACTCCGAGATGGAGAAGCTGCTGGCCGAGCAGGGCAAGCTGCAGGACGCCATCGACGCGGTGAATGGCTGGGAGCTGGACCGCACCATCGAGATGGCCATGGATGCGCTGCGCCTGCCCCCGGGCGACGCGGACGTGACGAAGCTGTCCGGTGGTGAGAAGCGTCGCGTGGCGCTGTGCCGCATCCTGCTGGAGAAGCCGGACCTGCTCCTGCTGGACGAGCCCACCAACCACCTGGACGCGGAGAGCGTCGCGTGGCTGGAGCAGGCGCTCAAGGAGTACAAGGGCACCATCGTCTGCATCACCCACGACCGGTACTTCCTGGACAACGCCGCCGAGTGGATCCTGGAGCTGGACCGCGGCGAGGGTGTGCCCTGGAAGGGCAACTACTCCAGCTGGCTGGAGCAGAAGCAGAAGCGCCTGGAGCTGGAGGAGAAGGCGGAGAGCCACCGTCAGAAGACGCTCAAGCGCGAGCTGGAGTGGGTGCGTGCCTCGCCCAAGGCCCGTCAGGCGAAGAGCAAGGCCCGTATCTCCGCGTACGAGGAGCTGCTCAACCAGACGCAGGAGAAGCGCGACGCCACGGGTGAGGTCATCATCCCGCCCGGCCCGCAGCTCGGCGGTCTGGTCATCGAGGCGAAGAATCTGCGCAAGGCCTACGGCGACCGGCTGCTCATCGACGACCTGAGCTTCAAGCTGCCGCGCGGTGGCATCGTGGGCGTCATCGGTCCCAACGGCGCGGGCAAGACGACGCTGTTCCGCATGCTGACGGGCGTGGAGAAGCCGGACGCGGGCGAGCTGCGCATCGGCGAGACGGTGAAGCTGGCCTACGTGGACCAGAGCCGCGACGCGCTGGACGGCGACAACACGGTGTTCCAGGAGGTGAGCGGCGGGCTGGACCACCTGGACCTGGGCAAGGCGGGGCAGGTACCCAGCCGCGCGTACCTGGCGGGCTTCGCCTTCAAGGGGCAGGACCAGCAGAAGCGCGTGAAGGACCTGTCGGGCGGTGAGCGCAACCGCGTGCACCTGGCGAAGATGCTCAAGAGCGGCGGCAACCTGCTGCTGCTCGACGAGCCCACCAACGACCTGGACGTGGAGACGCTGCGCAGCCTGGAGGACGCGCTGCTGGGCTTCGCGGGCTGCGCGGTGGTCATCAGCCACGACCGCTGGTTCCTCGACCGCATCGCCACGCACATCCTGGCGTTCGAGGGCGACAGCAAGGTGTTCTTCTTCGAGGGCAACTTCGAGGACTACGAGGCGGACAAGAAGAAGCGCCTGGGCCCCGAGGCCCTGGAGCCGCACCGCATCCGCTACCGGCCGATTACGAAGAGCTGAGCCGCTGCCGTGCCCGGAGCCACCGTACCTACCCTGAGGTGCGGTGGCTCGACGAGGCTTCAGCAGGCGTCGATGCACTCCACCGTGTAGAACGGCGTCACGTCCTCGGTGTTGTAGCAGTACGGGTTCGCACAGGAGCAGCGCAGCGTCATCACGTACTCGGTGAGCGCCTCATCGGCGTAGTAGGTGTACGTGCAGGCCTGCCTGGGCGACTGCGCCTCCGCGGTGGGCGTGTATCCCAGGCTGCCGACGACAACGCCTGCGGGAACCGCCAGCACCGCGACCGCCATGAGCAGCTTCTTCATGTCTCTCTCCCGGTAAGACGCACTTCAGTGGAGATCGGACATTACTGCTTCAGGGCCGGTACTCCCAGTGCCAGGGCTCGGACGGGACGGTGCGCACGAAGCCGAAGTTCTTCGCGTTGTTGGCGAGCCACCGGTACGTCGACGTGCCCGTGCCGCCCGTGTTGATGTCCACCGCGATGCCGCCCTGGTGGTTGGAGTAGCCCGGAGGCGCCGCCAGGTTGCCGGTGCCATTCTTGTACGCGCGGTACAGCGCCTCCTGCTCCGCCATGCTGCGGAAGCCGCTGTTCACCTTCAGCGTGATGCCCTGGGCGCGCGCCGCCGCATACATGCGGTTGAACGCCGCCGCCGCGTCCGAGCGCATCTCCTTCCCGTTGGGGACGGGCGAGAGGGTGATCTGCCGCGGCTGCCCGTTCACGTAGCCCGTGACGACCCGGCCGCCACCGCCACCACCCGGGTTGGTGACGGAGCCCTGCACGTTGATGCCCAGCTTGTCCCACGTCTTGGGGCCGACGATGCCGTCCGCCACCAGGCCGCGGGACTGCTGGAAGGCCTTCACCGCCGACAGTGTCTTGGGACCGAACACGCCGTCCGCCGTGCCCGAGTTGAAGCCCAGCACGTTGAGCCGCTGCTGGAGCGCGCGCACCGGCTCGCCCCGGGCGCCATTGCGCAGTGTCGGGCCCGACCCGCCACCCACCGCGTTGAGGGCACCCCACGTCTTGGGACCGACGACGCCGTCAACCTGGAGCCCGCGAGCCCGCTGGAAGGCCTGCACCGCCGACTGCGTCCTGGGGCCGAACACGCCATCCGCCGCGCCCGGGTTGAAGCCCGCGGCCTTCAGCTTGTTCTGGAGCGTCGTCACCGCCGCGCCGCGTGCACCGTTGCGCAGCGTGGGGTTCGCCCCGCCCGCGCCCGCCGAGTTGAGCGCGTTCCACGTCTTGGGCCCGACGATGCCGTCGACCTGGAGTCCCCGTGCCCGCTGGAAGGCCTGCACCGCCGCCAGCGTCTTGGGACCGAACACGCCGTCGGACGCACCCGGGTTGAAGCCCGCGGCCCGGAGCTTGTTCTGGAGCGTCGTCACCGCCGCCCCCCGCGCACCATTGCGCAGCGTGGGCGAGGCAGAACGGGACGCGCTGCTGGACGCAGCCGCGGAGGTACGAGCAATGGCTACCATGGGGGGACTCTTCCCTTGTGAAGAAGAATGGAGTTGGACCCATTTTCCCAATCGCTCAAAGAAAGTTGCCTCGGATTGCGTCAAGAACGTGTGTCAGCCCTTGCGCACACGCGTGGTTGCGATGCCTTTCGTGGCGTGACGGAAAAGTTGCACCAAGGTGACATTGGACAGACTACATCCATGTCATTCATTCCCGCGGAAATCTTCCAGTGGAGTGCCTTCCGCTGCATTCCCTGCCGCCGCCGAGTCTTTTGGCGTCGCGCACGTGCTGTCCAGGAGTTGACGGACGCCTGCCCCAATGGCGCAGCCGGCCAAGACCTTCCATGGCGCTGTCTGGTTTGTCATTGCCTGCGCGGGCGGTGGCCGCATTCTGGCGGCTGCCTTTCCGCGCATGACGCTGTTCGTTCAATCCGATGGGAGGACGTTCATGGCGAATATGACCGATGCGCGCGTGGAGGAGATTCTGGCGGGCTGGCTCTCGGGCTCCGAGGCGGCTCACGGGATGTCGAACCCGGCGGGCCCGCTGTACGTGGGCGGCGACGCGACGGAGGCTGCGCTGACCGACGAGTCGCTGATGCTCTTCACCGGCTGTAGCTCGTGCACCGCCTCGGGCACGGCGCACTGCTGCTGAGTCGTTCGGGGCCTGCCAGCCATCGCTGAGCGCCCCCACGTGGCGCCGGAAGCCGGCCTTCCGGCGCCACGTCTTCGCGAACTCGAACGCCGACTCACGACGAGGTGCAGCGCATGTCCGGGAACCCCGACTCGGGTTGGTTCGAGCGTCCGGTGACAAGACTCATCAAGCCGTTTCTCGCGTCGTTGCAGGAGCGGCTGCGCCGGGTGCGAGGACTGGGTGACGCCGAGCGCGTCGTCCTGGACGAGGCCTCCGCGCGGCGGCTCCATGACACCGCCCAGCTTCGCCTCAATCGGTTGTTCCTGCTGGAGCTCCACGCCGCCACGCTGACGGGCAAGCTCACCGCCGGGGACGAGCGCGAGCGCTGGACACAGTTCCTCGAGCTGACCTGCACGCCCGATTTCGAGTCGCACCTGCGTCGCCGCTACCCGACGCTCCACTCGCGGCTGGCGACGCTCTGTCAGTACCAGGTGGACGCGGTGCTCCGGCTCGTGGAGCGGTTCGTCGCGGACCGGGACGCGCTGGCGGGGTTGCCGGGCCAGCCTCGGGGAGAGCTGCGCGCCATCTCCCTGGGCGCCGGGGACACGCACCTGGGAGGTCAGGCCGTCGCGCGCCTGGAGCTCGCCGACGGCACGGTGATGTACAAGCCCCGGCCCGTCCAGGTGGACGTCGCCCTGGAAGGGCTGCTCGCGGAGGTGCTGGCGGGAGCGCCCGCGGCGGAGCGCATCCGCGTGCCGGCGGTGCTGGCGCGTGACGGCTATGGCTGGGCCGAGTTCGTCGAGCACCGCTACTGCGACGGCGACGCCGAGCTGGCCTGCTTCTATCGCAACCTGGGCCACTGGCTCGCGGTGATGCGGCTGGTGGGCGGCACGGATTTGCACTCGGAGAACATCGTGGCGGCGGGCCCGGTGCCCATCGTGGTGGATGCGGAGAGCCTCTTCTGTCCGGACCCCGCGGTTCCGGCCTCGGGCCGGGGACAGGCGGTGGATACCGCCGCGGAGCTCATCCGCCGCACGGTGCTGCGCACGGGCATCCTGCCCATCCGCGCGGACGGGCTGGCCCTGGCGGGCCTGGACATCTCCGCCGCGGGCTCCCTGCCGGGACAGCAGCCCCGCATTCCCGTGCCCACCATCGTGGAGGGCGGCACCAGCGCCGCGCGCCTGGGCATGGCGCAGGTGGAGCGCCCGCCCACGAAGAACCACCCGAGCCCGAAGCCCGTGCTGGCGCTGTACTGGGACCAGGTGGTCGCCGGGTTCCGGGACCTCACCGCCGCCATGCAGCGCCGGGGCGCCGGCGTGGACGCCCTGTTGCGGCCCTTCACCGGGTGCGTCGTGCGGCGCATCCGCCGGCCCACGCAGGCCTACGCGGAAATCATCCGGATGCTGTGGCACCCCGCCTCGCTGCACGACGAGGCCGCGGCCATTGCCCGGGGCCAGGACATCCTGCGGCGCAACGCCGAGTCCGCGCCCGGCGCGCCGACGGAGCCCGCGCTCATCGACGGTGAGGTGCGCGACATGCTCGCCGGTGACGTGCCCGTCTTCACCGTCACCGTGGACGCGGCGCTCATCCAGCAGCAGCTCGCGGACTGGCGCTCCGCCGACTTCCCCCTGGAAGAGATGACCATCCAGGGCGCGCTGGTGAGCGCCTATCTCAACGAGCGGGCGCCGCCGCCGCGCCAGCAACTCCCGCCCAATCCCCACCGGGAGCAGCTCGACCGCCGCCGCAGGGCCATGGCCGCGAGCCTGCTGGAGCGCCTGCGCGACAACGCCATCCGCGGCGCGGATGGCTCCGTGACGTGGGTGAGCCCCATCCTCGCCGAGCATGGCTGGGCCATCCGGCCGCTGGCCGCGGACGTCTACAGCGGTCAGGGTGGGCTCGCCATCTGCCTCGCCGAGTACCTGCACGAGCGGGCCCAGGGGCGCGTGGACGCGGTGGACGGCCTGGACGCGCTGTACGAGGGGACGCTCGCCGTGCTCCGCGCCACGGAGGACCGGGTTCCCACCAAGAAGGTGGGCGCCTTCCTGGGGCTGGCCTCGCAGGTGTGGACGTGGAGCGCGCTGTACGAGCTCCAGGGCGAGCCATGGATGCTGGAGCGCGCCCGGGCCCGCGCGGACCTGCTGGCGGAGCGGACCTTCGACGATGACAAGCTGCTGGACATCCTCGATGGCGTGTCCGGCGTGGTGGTCCCAATGCTCAACCTGGCGTCGCTGACACGCGAGGAGCGGTGGCTGGAGGTCGCCGCCAGGGCCGGGCGCCGGCTGGTGGCCACCGTCACGCGAGACGCGGCGGGCGCGCGCTGGGCCACGTCGATGTTCCCGGAGTCCATTGGCGGCTTCGCGCACGGCGCCACCGGCATGGGTTGGGCGCTCGCCCGGCTGGCGCTGAGCGCCGCGGGTTCCGAGACGGAGCGCCGCGCCTGGCTGGACCTGGCGCACGCGGCCTTCGACTTCGAGGAGACGCTCTTCCAGCGGGACGCCGGCAACTGGCGCGATGCCCGGAGCGGGGTGGGGCTGCGCTTCCTGACCAACTGGTGTCATGGCAGCACGGGCATCGGCCTGGCCGCGTGTGACCTCCATGCGCGCACGGGCGCGCCGCGCTACCTCGACGTGGCCCGCCGGGCCGCCGCCGCCGGCCTGCGCGAGGGCTTTGGCTGGAGCCACACGCTCTGCCACGGCGACCTGGGGCTGTGGGAGCTGCTCGAGCGCTGGCGCCGAATCGACCCCGAGGCGGTCCGCGCGGACCGCGATGGCTGGGACGCCGCCATCCTCTCCGGCCTGGAGGAGCGCGGCCCGGTGGGCGGCTGGTCTCGGGACGCCTTCACCCCCGGGCTGATGCCGGGGATTGGCGGCATCCTCCACCTGTTGATGGAGATGCACCCCGACAGCCGCCTCGCCACGCCGCTGCTGCTGGAGCGGCGGCCGGGAAGCCCGGCGGGCGGCCAGGTTCATCCATAGAAAAAAGCGAAGCCTCCCGAAGGAACAACCTTGGGAAGTGCCCGCCTGGGGCGCTGTTCAAGGCAGGTTGGGACGATAAGTCGCGTGAGCGCTTGCATTCGCTCCGCGCTGTTGAATGTTGTCCCCAAGGTTTTTTCTAGGGAGAGAGGGTCATGAAGGGGAGTTTCGCCAAGCGCATCACGTTGTTCGTCCTGACCAACCTCGCGGTGGTCGCGATGCTGGCCATCGTCGGGCGGCTCATCGGGGTGGAGAACCTGCTGGCCCGCCAGGGCGCGGGCCTCAACCTGCCGGGGCTGCTCATCATGGCGGCGGTGATGGGGTTCGGCGGGTCCATCATCTCGCTGCTCCTCTCCAAGCCGATGGCGAAGTGGAGCACGGGGGCGCAGGTCATCGAGTCGCCACGCTCGGAGGCCGAGCTGTGGCTGGTGGAGACGGTGCGCCGGCTCGCGCGGGACGCGGGCATCGGCATGCCGGAGGTGGCCATCTACGACAGCCCGGACATGAACGCCTTCGCCACGGGCGCCAACCGCAACAGCGCCCTGGTGGCGGTGTCCACCGGCCTGCTCCACGGCATGCGGCGCGACGAGGTCGAGGCGGTGCTCGGCCACGAGGTGGCCCACGTGGCCAACGGTGACATGGTGACGCTCTCCCTGCTGCAGGGCGTGCTCAACACCTTCGTCATCTTCCTGAGCCGCGTGGTGGGCTTCTTCGTGGACCGCTTCCTCAGCCGCTCCGAGGACGGAGAGGAGAGCGGCGGCACGGGACCGGCCTACTTCCTCACCAGCCTGGTGCTCCAGATTGTGTTTGGCATTGGCGCCAGCCTCATCGTGGCCTGGTACAGCCGGCGCCGTGAGTTCCGCGCGGACGACGGCGGCGCCCAGCTGGTGGACCCGGGGGCCATGGCGCGCGCGCTGGACCGCCTGCGCATGCAGCAGGGGGAGCCGGCCCTGCTGCCCGCCAACATGCAGGCGTTTGGCATCCGCGGTGGCGGGATGATGGCGCTCTTCGCCAGCCACCCCCCGCTCGAGCAGCGCATCCAGCGGCTGGTGGACGGCAGCTGGCGGCGCTGACACCTGAAGGGACGTACGACCGGCGCATGTCACGAGTGTGTGACATGCGCCGGTCCATTTGGTGACACGGACCACGCGCCTGTGACGGTGCGGCAACAACAGGTGCCGCCGCGTTGCCGCCACGGAATCCGTCTTGTAACGGGAGCGCAAACTCGAGCCCGGAAGCGCTCTCTCTCCGTGGGCAGGCCCTCGCCTTCATGACCTCCACCGCACCGTTCCGCGCTGTTCTCCAGACGTTGCTGTCCGGCACCGCGTTGCTGCTGTCTCCACTGGCCCATGCTCAGCAGGAGGAGGCCCCGCCAGCGGCCTCCAGTGAGGCGCCGCCCGCCGACGAGGCCGCGCCGACGCCGGTGCCGGAGCAGGCGAAGCCCGAGACGCCGAAGCCCCAGGCCCCCGAGAAGAAGGAGCAGGCCTGGTACGACCGCATCCGCATCCGGGGCTACACGCAGTTCCGCTACAACCGGCTCCCCAGCTTCCGGGTGAATGACGCGCTCGTCAACGACCAGGGCGACCGCTTCCTCGGGAAGAACAACGGCTTTGGCATCCGCCGCGCGCGCCTCGTCCTGTTCGGTGATGTCCACGACCGCGTGTCCATCTACCTGCAGCCGGACTTCGCCTCCGTCCTCGGGGACCAGTACAACGTCACCATCATGCGGGACTGGTACGCGGACATCTTCCTGGACGCGAAGAAGGAGTTCCGCCTGCGCGTGGGCCAGTCGAAGGTGCCCTTCGGCTTCGAGAACCTCCAGTCCAGCCAGAACCGCCTCCCGCTGGACCGCAACGACGGCATCAACAGCGCGCTCAAGGACGAGCGTGATCTGGGCGTGTTCTTCTACTGGGCGCCCGACGAAATCCGGAAGCGCTTCAAGTACCTGGTCGACAGCGGGCTGAAGGGCTCGGGCGACTACGGCGTGGTGGGCTTCGGTGTCTTCAACGGCCAGACGGCCAACCGCGCCGAGCGCAACGACACGCCCCACGGCGTGGTCCGGTTCACGTGGCCCTTCCTGTTCGGCTCGCAGTATGTCGAAGCAGGCGTGGGCGGCTATTACGGCCGCTTCAACCTCAGCGCGTCTCCGCGGGACGAGGCGCCCTATGCGCTCGTGGGGGGCTCCAACCAGGTGGATGCCCGCGCCATCGTCAGCCTGACCATCTACCCCCAGCCGCTGGGCTTCCAGGCCGAGTACAACATCGGCCGTGGTCCCTCGCTGGGCGAGGGGCCCGTCGAAGGGCTGCTCATCGACAGCCGCAGGCTCCGGGGTGGCTACGCCCAGCTCATGTACAAGCTGGACGGCGTCCTGGGCGTGTCCCTCATCCCCTACGTGCGCGGCACGCTCTACGAGGGCGGCAAGAAGTTCGAGACGAACGCGCCGCTCTATGACGTGCGGGAGCTGGAAATGGGCGCGGAATGGCAGCTCAACAAGGCGCTCGAGCTGACCGGCACCTACCTCATCTCGGACCGGACCTCGTCGCGCTATCCCTACATCCAGGAGCAGGGGCACGTGACGCGTGTCCAGCTTCAGGTCAACTATTGAGCAGCAGGGGACGCAGATGCTGCGTGGGCAGCATCTGTGTCACGAATATGTAAAAGGTGTCTGGGCTGACCCTTTGTGCGCCGCGTCAGTGTTTGTCCAGAAATACTGAACTGTAACGCTGGGGCTGTTGTTTCGCCGCTTGCGCAACTTTCGGCAGTTGATCCGGAAAACCATGGAGGCGTCTGACTTACTTTGCCCCCATGGAGTCGTCGATGACCGGCAGCACCTCCTACCGAATCCGTCCGGGAGACACTCTCAGCGGCATTGCCCGGCGCAACAACACCACCGTGGATGCCCTGGCCCGCGCCAACAACATCCGCGACCCGGACCGCATCTTCGCCGGCAAGACACTCGTCATCCCGGGCGCCAGCGATGGCTTCGAGGCGAACGCCCCCCGCCCGATGCCGCGTCCGACCGGCCTGCAGACGGGGACCTCACAGCCGCGTGACAGCTTCGAGCCCGGCACCGCGCAGGGCACCATGGCGCAGGGCGTCACGCCCGCGGGCACCAATGGGGCCTCTGGCACCCAGAATGGCTATCGCAACATCGACCTGACGGCCTTCCGCCAGGGCGGCTCCAACTCCGAGTCTGCCATCATCATCGGCACCTCCGAGGGCAACCGCACGCCGAACGGCGGCTTCACGGCGAGCTACGGGGGCCACACGGACCCGGGCAATGCCAAGCACAACCGTGGCTCGTTCTCCTATCAGGGGACGGGGGCGAGCTCGCCCTCGCACGCGGATCAAATCTGGAACCAGGAGCTGGGCCGTGTGACGCCGCAGTACCAGCGCGCCGCCGAGCGTGCGGGCCTGGACCCGAACAACGCGCTGCTGGCCTCCACGTTCTACGACCTGCACACGCAGTCGCCCCGCGCCGCGCAGAACTTCCTCAACCGTGAGCTGCCCCGGCTGGCGCAGGACCCCCGTGGCGTGACGCCCGAGGCGCTCATCGACGCGCGGGTGAACGCGTTCCGCACGGACAGCGGCGAGATCAGCGCCTCCGGCTTCGGCCACAGCGAGCAGCGGCTGCGCGCCGACCAGACGCGGCGCGAGACGGCGCTGGTCCGGGCGCTGGACGCGCGCGGCTACCGCGATGGTGGCGCCGTGGCGAACCCGCCCATCCCGCAGCCGCGCCCGGAGAACCTCCAGGCGTCCAGCACGCCCGCCGAGGTCCCCATCCCGCGGCCGCGTCCGGAGAACCTCCAGGCGTCCAGCACGCCCGCCGAGGTCCCCATCCCGCGGCCGCGCCCGGAGAACCTCCAGGCGTCCAGCAGCACCGAGAGCGCGACGCCCACGGACTTCAACGACAACGCGGTCATCGCGCCCGCGGCGGACCGCCCGGCGGTGCAGACGTCCACGCCCTGGGTCAGCCAGTATGACGGGTCGCGGGTGGAGCGCGCTGGCCACAAGGCCTGCTTCCGCGCCGCGGTGGTGATGGCCGCGGGGGCGGGCGCGACCGTGACGGGGCCTGGCAACCGCATCCAGGTGGCCACGGGTGACGACCCGAACGGCGGCGTCACCGTGGACGCCGCGGCGGCGCGCCGGGGCCGTGAGTACATCGACGGCCAGCTCGACGCGGGCAAGCCCGTCGTCGTGGGCGTGGACCACCGCTCGGGCCGGAACTCGGACAACGTGGACGGCATCACCGACCACTTCGTGGTGATTACGGGCCGCGGCACGGACGAGCAGGGCCGCACCTACTACACGTTCCACGACCCGGCGACGCAGCACCAGCAGCGCGGCGCGGACACCAACCCGAACAACCGCTTCTACGTGGACTCGGAGACGGGCAACCTGTACCGCCCGGGCCCCACCGACGGCAACGTCGTCACCCGGCACTTCGAGGTGTCGATGGTCCGGCCGAACGCCTAGCCGTTGCGCTGGACGCTGGGGAGACCTGATTCCAGGCGGCCTCCGGCGGGCAGGAGTGTCTTTCCGCCCCCGGAGGTTCAGTCAGGAACTGGGCGCGGGCGCGCGGCGCGATATGGTCGTCCGTGCCCCGAGGAGCCATGAACTTCGTCTTCATCTCCCCCCACTTCCCTCCGCATTACTTCCACTTCATCACCGCGCTGCGGGAGCGGGGCGTCACGGTCCTGGGGATTGGTGACGCGTCCTACGAGTCGCTCCGCCCCGAGCTGCGCGAGTCCCTGCGCGAGTACTACTTCGTCCCCAGCCTGACGGACGAGGAGGCGCTCACCCGCGCGGCGGGCTACCTCACCTGGCGGCACGGCCGCATCCACCGCATCGACTCGCTCAACGAGTCCTGGCTGGAGGTGGAGGCGCGCCTGCGCCAGGACTTCCACGTGCCGGGCCTGCAGCCCGAGGACATCCACCGGCTGCGCTCCAAGTCCGGCATGGCGGAGGTGTTCCATGCCGCGGGCGTGCCGCACCCGGACCTCATCCGCGTCCGGGACGCCGCCCAGGTGAAGGACTTCGCCGCGCGCGTGGGCTACCCGCTGGTGCTCAAGCCGGACGTGGGCGTGGGCGCCGCCAACACCTTCAAGGTGGCCAGCGACGCGGAGGTGGACGCGGCCCTGTCCCATCCGCTGCCCACCTCCTACGTGGCGCAGCCCTTCGTGCGCGGCACCATCGTCACCTACGACGGCATCGTGGACCGGCACGGCGTCATCGTCTTCAACCTCAGTCACGAGTACAGCGACGGAGGCATGGAGACGGTGGTGGAGCAGCGCGACATCTCCTTCTGGAGCCACACGGAGATTCCCCCCGCGCTGGACGTGCTGGGCCGGCAGGTGGTGGCCGCCTTCGGCCTGCGCGAGCGCTGGTTCCACCTGGAGTTCTTCCGCCTGCCCGACGGCCGCTTCATGGTGCTGGAGGCCAACCTGCGCCCGCCCGGCGGCTTCATGGTCGACATGATGAACTACACGTGCGACATCGACGTGTACCGGCTCTGGGCGCGCGTGGTGACGGGGGACCCGGTGGCGGACTTCCGCTACACGCCGCGCTACCACGTCTGTCACAGCGCGCGCCGCAAGGCTCGCCGCTACCTGCACGCGCACGCGGACGTGGAGAAGAAGCTGGGCAGCGCGCTCATCCTCCACCGCGAGCTGCCGACCATCTACCACAGCCTCCTGGGCGAGGAGATGTACCTCACCCGCCACACGGACATGGACGCCGTGCGCGAGACGGTGCGCTTCATCCAGGCCAAGGCGTAGCGCGGCTCAGCGCTCATTCCACGTGAGCAGGTAGGTGGTGCTCTCCGCGTCCTCGCCGGCGCGGGTGACGCGGGGCGAGTTGGCGCCGCCCAGGCGCAGGAAGCACTCGAAGAGCGTCTCCGCGTAGCCCGGCGCATCCAGCCGCGAGTTCATCTTCATGGCGTAGGAGGTGGGGCCCAGCTCGGTGAGCTCGACCTCCGTGTAGTTGTCGGTGGCCCGCAGCGTCTGGGGCAGGCGCTGCACCAGGCGCCGGGGGCCCAGCAGCCGCAGGACGCCATACACGGCGCGGCCCACCATGGTGCGCCCGTAGCCCTCGACGTGGCGCTCGGCGAGCTGGCGGAAGGCCTCCTCCCGGGGGACGCCGGGAAAGGTCTCCTCGATGATGACGGCCAGGCACCGCTCCCACAGCGGCACCGGGTAGGCTGGCAGCAGGGGCCGGTCCAGGTCGATGCCCGCCTGTCTCAGCCGGTGCTTGAGGCGCGGGGACACGCGGCCCCGCAGTCCGTGCTCGAGCAGGCCCTCCACCACCTGCACGTAGACGAGCCGCTGCGACAGCGGAACCGACCTGGGAGGCCTCATTGGGGCGAGCCTCACCCCAGCAGCCAGCGCATGGCGCCGGGGAGCCTGCGCTGCCAGTCCCGCTCGTGGTGTCCGCCGTGCGGGTCCAGCACCAGCGCCAGCTCGTGGTCCGCGTAGCCGAGCTGCTTGAGGTGCTCGTAGAAGGCGCGCGTGGACTCGCCGTAGTAGACGGGCACGCCGCTGGCGTCGGTGTACTCGTGGGCGCCCGCGTCCAGGTAGATGCGCGTCCAGCGGCGGCTGTGGGCCGCCCACGCGTCGAACAGCTGGTTGGCCCCCCACGTCACGGTGGGAGACATCGCGCCGATGCGGCCGAACACGTCCGGGTACCGGCAGCCCAGGTAGAGCGAAATCAGGCCCCCCAGCGACGAGCCCATGGCGCCCGTCCACTCCGCCTCCGGGCGCGTGCGGTAGGTGCGGTCCACCAGCGGCTTGAGGTGCTCCACCAGGAAGCGGCCATACGCATCACCGCGTGCGTGGATGCGGCTGCGAGGCTCGTCCCACGGCGAGTACTCGTGGACACGGCCAGCGCCGGAGTCCACCGCGACGATGATCCACGGCTCCAGGCGCCCCTCGCCCACGCCATGCTCCAGCGCGAGGTTGGCGCACCAGGTGTCGAAGATGGCGGACTCGGGGTGGGCGAACACGTTCTGCCCGTCGTGCATGTAGAGCACGGGGAACCGGTGGTCCGGCATCGCATCGTATGCGTGAGGGGTGTAGACGCGCACGGTGCGCGCGAAGCCCTCCTGGGGGGAGGGGAAGTCTCGGACGATGTGGACGTGGCCCATGGAACCGGGGGGCATCATATCTGGAGGAGAGCGACGTCCGGGAACCGCTGGCCCCGGGACTGCACAGTCGGAAGGCGCCACGCGTTGCTGTCTATTTCCGCGTGAAAAGCGGTTTAATCTGGAGTCCCCTCATGGAGCTGGAACATCCGCACCTGGCGGTTCTGCTGCTCACCACCGAGGCCGACCTGCGCGAGGCGCGGGAAGGGCTGGATGGCAGTGAGGAGGCACGTCTGCGCTATGAGGCCGCGCAGTGCCGGGCGGAGGCCGCGTACTTCCTGGCGTGGGATCTGCTCGAGGTCGACCCTCGCCTGGGACGTGCCTGAGGCGGAAGGCGCCGCGTCCCACCCCTGGACGGCCGGTCCGCGTGGCGGACGGCACGCACGAAGGGCGCTCCTGTAGGGAATCGTGGTCTCGGATGTGCACAAGGCGCATGGCGTGCGTCGGGTGCTCTGGATGGGATGGTGGCTGGGGTGGTGGCTGGCGGGCGTGTCGCCCGCGCTGGCCGCGCCGTACGAGGTCGAGCCCGAAGCGGTGGGCGCGCAGGATTTGCTCGCGCTCGTGGAAGAGGGCGCCATCTCCGGCGAGACGCTCTCCGCGCTGCTGGCCTTGCATCGGACCGGCGTGGACCTGGGGCTGGCGACGCGGGCCACGCTCTATGGGTTGCCTGGGCTGAGCTACACGGACGTGGACGCGCTGCTGCGCACGCGCGCGGAAGGCAGTGTCGCGGGAGGCCGCCTGAAGGGCGCGCTGACGGAGGACGTCTCACGGCGGCTCGCGCCGTTCCTCGCGTCGCGAACGTCCGGACGGGTGTCGGGCGATGCGCGATTGATGGCGGCCTTCGCGGCATCGGATGGCCTGCCGCCCCCGCTGGCGCTGCAGGTGCGCGCGCAAGGGCTGGCGAACCTGCGGGTGGGGCTGCTGGCCACGCTCGCGCGGCGGAGCCTGGGGCCCTTGCGGAGGGACGCGCGGCGCCGGGCCTTCGTGGTGGAGGCCCCCGGGCCAGGGGTGATGCTCCCGAAGCTCTACGTGCAGTGGACGGGCGAGCGCGCCTCGCTGCTGGCGGGCACCTACCGGCTGGGCTTCGGGCAGCGGCTCACGCTGGACACCACCGCGCTGCCCTCGCCGGACGGCTTCCTCCCCGACGATGGCGTGCGCCCGCCCTCGGGATTGGAACGCGAGTGCCTGGTGGGCGGAGCTGGCTGCGAGCCCGAGGCGCGTCTATCCGACGTCACGCCGGACTTCCGCTGGGACGAGAGCTTCCGGGGCGTCGCGGGCACGGTGCGAGGCCCGGTGGGGGCGGGCGCGGAGCTGTCGCTCACGGGCTTCGCGTCGTACCAGTCGCGGGCGCTGCCCCGGTATGCGGTGTTGGACCGCGCGTCGTGCCCATCCCCAAGTGCGAGCGGCGGATGCAAGGCGCCGGATGTCTGGGTGACGATGCCCGGCGGACGGGAGCAGAAGCTCACGGCGCGGACCCTGCCGGGGGCCTTCCATGAGTGGGCGGGAGGCGGCAACGCGACCCTGTCATCGTCCTCCCGGGGCCAGGTGGGCGTGACGGGCTGGGTGGCCCGGCCCGTGTGGGGGCAGGGCGGAGCGCCGCTCGACTTCCAGCCCAACGCCCGCTACCCGGCGGGCGGCGCGTTCGGCGCGCTGGGGTTCGACGCCGCGTGGGGGCAGGGGGCGCTGGACCTCTTCTTCGAGGGCGCGCGGAGCTTCGACGCGGCGCCAGGCGGCGGTGGAGGCTTCGGTGCCGTGCAGCGCACCGTGCTCTCGGGCAAGGCGCGAGAGCTGGAGCTGTCGTTCCGCTATTACGGGCGAGGCTTCGCCAACCCTTACAGTGGCGCGCCGTCCGGGCCGGATGCGCTGGAGGGCCTGCGCGTCCGCAATGAGCTGGGCGCCCGGGTGCGCTACCTCCACCGGAACGAGGGACTGTGGCGGCTGCGCGGGCAGGTGGATGCGTGGGTGCTGCCCGCGGACGGCGCGGTGGCCGGCAGCGCGGGGACGCTGCATGCGCGGGCCTCGGCGCGAGGAGACCTCCTCGCATGGCCGGGGTTCCAGCCATCGCTCCAGGTGGAGCTGCGCGACAGCGGCGTGGGCGGAACGGGCGCGTGTGGGGCGTCGCTGGCCCTGGACCCGGACGCGGCGGACCTGTGCGTCAGCGCGCGGCAGGGCGTCATCGCCCGCGTGCGGTCGGAGGTGACGGAGGGACTGTCGCTCTCGCTCCAGTACGGGCATGCGCGCGTGCGGGCGCCCGAGACGAAGGGCCTTCGCCATGACGCGCAGGCCGTGTTCGACGTGCGTGCGCAGCCCGGCGCGGCGCTGAAGCTGCACGGGCGCCTGGTGTGGAAGGACGAGGACCTCTCCGAGCGCAGCCGCCTCCGGCAGGAGCTGCGGGCCGCGCTCGACGTGACGTGGGTGGCGTCCAGCCTCGTGTCGGCGCGTGGCCGCTATGCGTGGGTGCTGGACCTGAAGGACGCCCGCGTGGCGCGCGTACCTCCAGACCCGCCGCGACATCTCTTCCATCTGGAGCTGGAGACACGCTTTTGAAGGAGCTGAACGTGAGGGGGCAGGTCATGACGGGCTGGAGCAGGTGGGGTGCATGGGGGCTGGTGCTGGGATTGGCGGGCGCGTGGGCGTGCGGGGGCGCGCCCCTGGAAGACGGCGCGGACGAGGCGTGCGCGGGGCTGCTGCCCGGTGACCTCGTCATCACCGAGTACCTCAACGACCCGGTGGGCACGGACACGGGGCAGGAATACGTGGAGCTGCACAACCCCACGCGCCTCGCCGTGGACCTGCACGGGGTGACGTTCTACGCGTCCCGTTCGGATGGCTCGCAGGAGCGGGCCTATCTCTTCACCGGGTCGCTGATGGTGGAGCCCGGTGGCCACGTGGTGCTGGGGGACGTGCGTGACGGGCAGGTGCCCGCGCATGTCGACCACGCCTATGGCGAGGGGCTGGGTGCCCTGGGAAACTCGGGCGGGCGGCTGGGCATGCGCTGTGGCGGCCGCGTGTTGGATGAGGTCCAACTCTCCGCGCCCGCGAAGAGTGGTGTGTCGCGCATCTATGACGGCCGGTGGGTGCCGGACGTGGCCGGCAACGACGACCTGTCGCGCTGGTGCGACACGCCCGACGGCGGCGAGACAGCGGGGACGTTCCGGGGCAGCCCTGGCGCGGCGAATGCGCCGTGTGGTCCGGAGGGAGACGGGGGCGTGTCCCTGGATGCAGGCGTCGTGGCCTCGTGCAGGCAGCCGGACGACGGTGGCACGCGGCCCGTGGTGAGCCCACGCCCAGGTGACCTGGTCATCACCGAGGTGATGGCCAACCCCCGGGGCGACGATACGCAGGGAGAGTGGGTGGAGCTGCTGGCCACGGCGCCGGTCGACCTCAACGGGGTGACGTTGGTCGCGGAGGCGGGAGAGACGACCCTGACGGGGCCGGAGTGTCTGTCGCTCGCCGCGGGGGAGTACGCGGTGCTGGCCCGCCGCGCGGACGCGGTGCTCAATGGCGGGCTGCCTCCGCCGGTGGCCACCTTCAGCATGGACCTGCGCAACGCGGGCGGGCGGCTGCTGGTGAGGGCAGGGGAGGTGGTGGTGGACGCCATCGACCAGGGGCCCGCGGAGGACGGGGTGGCCACGCAGGTGTCCGCGTCCCTCGCGGATGCCGTCCGCAATGACGACCTGGCGGCATGGTGCGCCGCCACCGCGGCCTACGGCACGCGCGGCAACCTGGGGACACCGGGCCGTGCGAACCGCGTCTGCGGTGGCGGCGGGCTGGATGGAGGGGCCGGTGATGTGGACGCGGGGACGCCAGATGCCGGGGGAGACGCCGGGACATCCGCGCTGGATTGCATCGACCGGACCACGGGCCGGGCCCGCGCGCGGAGGACACCTGAGGCGGGTTCGGTCGTCCTCACCGAGTTCATGGCGGACCCGAGCGCCGTGGCCGATGCCACGGGCGAGTGGGTCGAGGTGCTCGCGCTGCGCGACGTGGACCTCAACGGGGTGACGCTCTCCAACGAGGGCAGTGGCCAGTCGACGCTCGACTCGGCGCTGTGCCTTGCCGTGAAGGCGGGGAGCCGGGCCGTCCTGGCGCGCAGCGAGGATGTGACCCGCAACGGCGGCCTGCCCGCCGTGCTCGGCACCTTCTCCTTCAATCTCGCGAACACCGCAGGCAACCGGAAGCTCCAGCTCTCGGTGGCGGGGCGCGTCCTCGACGTCGTGTCGTGGACGGGCGCGGCGGTGCCGGGCGTGTCGTCGCAGCTCGACCCTGGCCGCAGCGACCCCCAGCGCAATGACTGGCCAGGGAGCTTCTGTCCCACGCCCGACTCGGCCCGCTATGGCCGGGGTGACCGGGGAACGCCGGGAGGGGTGAACCGCGCATGCGTGCCTTGAGCCGCGGGTGGCATCGCGTGCCGGGCCTCGTGCTGGCCTGTGCACTGGTGGCGTGTGGTGGGGAGACGGAGCCGTCCTGCGGCCCAAGCTCGAGCCGGGTGGTGGAGGTCCTGGACGGAGACACGGTCGTGCTGGAGGGCGGGGAGCGGGTCCGCTACCTGCTCGCGGACACGCCGGAGCGCACAGGCGCGGGAGGTGAGTGCTTTGGCCCGGAGGCGCATGCCTTCAACCGGGGGCTCGTCGAGGGCAGGCAGGTGACGCTCACGTATGGCGAGGCGTGCGAGGACCGCTTCGGCCGGCTTCTCGCCTATGTGTCCGTGGGTGGGCGCGAGGTGAATACGCTGCTGGTGGAGCGGGGGCATGCCTGCGTCCTCCATGTGCCTCCCGCGGGGAGCTTGAGGCGCGCGGAGTTCGAGGCGCTGGAGGCACAGGCGCGGTTGGCGCGACGCGGCATCTGGGGCGCGTGTGCCCCGGTGCCGTGCCAGCGATGAGCCACCTGTCGGACGAGGCGCCGCCGTGGTCGTCTCTCCCGCGAGGCATCACCCGAGCCAAGGTTGGAGACGGGCAGCCCGGCTCGGGATTGGGGTGTATCCCAGTGGTAGTATCTCTTTCATCCCGCTTCTTCGAGGCGGGCGTACCTGGCCGGGGGGGCTCTGGTGATGAACAGGCCCGTGCAGTCTCTTCCGGACATGGTGGATGCCCTTCGAGAGGACATCGCCCGGCGTTGGACCGTGGGCGTGGGCACCGCGCTCGGGCCGCTCGCGCCGCTGGCGAGCGCGGACCCCGCTGGGTTCCGGCGGTTCATCGAGGAACTGGGGCCGCTGCTTCGGACCTCCCCTGGAGAGGCGCGCCTGGCGAAGGCGCGCGACCTGGGGCGCGAGCATGGACGCGAGTGCTACCTGGCGGGCTTCAGCATCGGGGCACTGGTCCTCAAGTTCGGCACGCTGCGCAGCGCCATCTTGGACAGCCTGGAGGCCATGGGCTGGGCTCCCTCGCTGGCGGAGCTCCGCGTCCTGGGGGAGGTGCTGGATGTGAGCACCCAGGAGGCGGTGGGGCAGTCCTCCCTGGAGGACGAGCGCACCGCGCGCGTCTCGGGCGCCTGGCTGCATGGCCTGCTGGACCACTCGCCGACGGTCGTCTACGCCAAGGACACGGAGGGCAGGTACCTCTACGTGAACCACAGCTTCGAGAAGGCGTCCGGCAGGTTCCGGCGCGATATCGTGGGCCGCACGGACCTCGAGGTATTCGGCGCGGAGATCGCGCGGGCCTTCGTCGAAAACGACGTTCGGGTCCTGGCCACCGGGCAGCAGCTCACCACCGACGAGCACGTGGTCCTCCCGGACGGGGTGCATGTCTTCCAGACCATCAAGTTCCCCTTGCCCGACGCGCAGGGCCGCATCGTGGGCGTGTGCGGCTTCTCCACGGACTTCACCGAGGCGAAGCGCCTCGAGCGCGAGCGGGACGAGGCGCGCGAGCACCTGCGTCGCATCGTCACCCAGTTGCCCGTCATCCTCTGGGCCACGGATGCGCGGGGCATCATCACGCTCTTCGAGGGCGAGCGGCTGAGCGCGCTGGGGCTGGAGCGCGGGGCGTACGTGGGCCGCTCCGCCTACGACGTGTACCGGGACCGCCCGGACCTGCTGGCCGCGACGATGCGTGCCCAGGAGGGCCAGTCCTTCATCCTGGAAGTGGAGATGAACGGCTCCTGGTTCATGACGGGCGTCTCCCCCGTCGTCGGCCCCGACGGCCGGGTGATGAGCGTGGCGGGCGTCTCGCTGGACATCAGCGAGCGCCGGCGCGCCGAGGAGGTACTGCGCCAGTCGGAGACGCGGTATCGGCTGGCCACGCTGGCGACCAGTGACGTCATCTATGACTGGGACTTCGCCTCCGGCCACATCGAGTGGAGCGAGCTGGCGGCCGTCCAGTTCCGGCTGCCGCCTGGGGGGCCGGCGCTCGACTTCCATGGGTGGACCGAGCGCATCCATCCGGAGGACCGGGAGCGGGTGGCGCGTGACATCCAGACGGTCATCGAACAGGGCGCCAGCCTCTGGACGGATGAGTACCGCTTCCTGCGGGGCGACGGTACCTGGGCCGTCATCGCCGACCGGGGGCAGGTGGTGCGCGACGCGGAAGGCCGCGCGGTGCGGATGGTGGGCGCCATGCAGGACGTCACCGAGCGGCGCGCCACCGAGCAGGAGGCGAAGCGGCGGGCGGAGTTCGAGCAGCTCCTCATCGGCATCGTCAGCCACGACCTGCGCAATCCACTCTCCGCCATCAGCATGTCCGCCACCGCGATGCTGCGGCGGGACGGCCTGGACGAGCGGCATCGCAAGGGCGTGAGCCGCATCCTCTCCAGCGCGGAGCGCGCCACGCGGATGTTGAGGGACCTGCTCGACTTCACCCAGGCCCGTCTGGGGGGCGGCATCCCCCTGCAGCCCCGCCGGGTGGACCTGCACGAGCTGACGCGGCACGTGGTGGAGGAGGTCCGGCTCGCGCGGCCGGAGCGGACGCTGGAGCTGGAGTGCCGAGGCGACGGCCATGGCCTGTGGGACGCGGACCGGCTGGCGCAGGTCATCACCAACCTGGTCAACAACGCGCTCAACTACAGCCCTGAGCGCTGCGCGGTGCGGGTGCGCACGCATGGGGTGCGCGACAGCGTGTTGTTGACCGTCCACAACCAGGGCGGCCCCATCGACCCGGAGCTGCGGACCCGCCTGTTCGAGCCCATGAAGCGCCCCGAGCGCAAGGGCTCACGTGGAGGGCTGGGGCTGGGCCTCTTCATCGTGAAACACATCGTCGATGCGCACGGCGGCACGGTTCGCGTGCACTCCACGGAGCAGGACGGGACGACCTTCATGGTCCGCCTGCCCCGGGGGATACTGGCCTCCTCGGGTGACGCCACGGCCCTTGCTCCAGGGGAGCAGCCCGGCTAGCACTGGGTCCGTGGTGACACATCTCCCCTGGAGGGTTTCATGAAGAAGGTCCTCATCGGCGTGGGCATCGGCTGCGGTGTCTTCATCCTGGCGGGCATCGGCCTGGTGCTGGCGGGCGGCATCTGGGCGAAGAAGACGTTTGGCGGCAGCATCGAAGCCGTCCAGAAGATGCAGTCGCAGGAGCAGGAGCTGCAGCAGCTCAACGCCGCCAATCCCTTCACGCCGCCCCCGGAGGGGCAGGTGCTGCCGCTGGACGAGAAGCGGCTGTTGGCCTACCTGTCGGTGCGTGAGTCGGCGCTGCCGGCCTTCAAGGACTTCGAGGCGAAGTCCAAGGAGTTCGAGGCGAAGCACGAGGCCAATGGGGACAAGAATCCCGGCTTCGACGCGACCATGGACGCGGCGAACATGTTCGTCACGTTGATGGCGGACGTGCGGACGGCGTACATCGCCGCGCTCAAGGCGCAGGGGATGTCTCCCGCCGAGTTCCAGAGCATCACCACCACCGTCTATGCCTCCATGGTGGCTGACAGCACGGACCAGATTCGCAACATGGCCGAGCAGGGCAAGAAGATGATGGTCACCCAGCTGGCCGAGGTGGACAAGCGCCTGGCGGACGGCTCGCTCACCGACGCGGAGCGCTCGCAGCTGGAGGAGTCCCGCGCGCAGCTCCAGGAGACGCTGGACTCGATTGAGGAGAGCAGCGCCAACAACGACGCGGAGCCGCTGTCCGAGGCGTCCAAGAAGGCGGCCGCCGCCAACGTGGAGCTGCTGAAGAAGCACAAGGACCGGGTGGAGCTGATGGCCAACGTGGCCTTCGACGGCTTCGTGCTGGGGGGCGCGGGCGCCGAAGGCGCGCCGGCCGCGGACCTGGAGGAGTAAGCGGCGCCTTCGTCTCCGCGGACTCCCGGCTCAGGCCTCCCGTTCCCGGCGAGGCTGGGCCGGGAGGCTTTCCTTGCGTGCGTCTCTTCGTCGGGCCCGCTGGCTGGCCCACACCGCCGCGCCGATGAGCACGACGATGACGAGCACGGACGCCATCGGGGGGACGTGGAGCCACGGCTCCAGCACCATCTTCAGCCCCGCGAACGCCAGCACGCCGGCCAGGCCGTAGTGCAGGTAGCGCAGCTGGCCCACGGTGCCCGCGAGCACCAGGTAGAGCGCGCGCAGCCCCAGGATGGCGAAGGCGTTGGAGCTGTAGAGGATGAAGGTCTGGTCGGTTATCGCGAAGGCCGCGGGCACCGAGTCCACCGCGAACACGATGTCCGTCAGCTCCAGGCCCAGCAGGGCCAGCAGCAGGGGCGTGGCGACGCGCCGCCCGTCCGCGAGCCGGACGATGAAGGACTTGTCGTGGAGCTCGTGGGTCACCGGCAGGCGCTTCGCGAGCCAGCGGACGGCCTTGTTGTCGGACTGCTCGGAGGGGTCCTCGCGCAGCACGCGCCAGGCGGTGAAGAGCAGGATGCCGCCGAAGACGTAGGACACCCAACCCCAGCGCTCCATGGCCGCCGCGCCCACGAAGATGAAGAGCGCGCGGAAGACGAGCGCGCCGAAGATGCCCAGGAAGAGCACCTGGTGCTGGACGCGCGGGGGGATGGCCAGGCTGCGGAAGATGACGAGGAAGACGAAGACGTTGTCCAGGCTGAGGCTCTTCTCGATGAAGTAGGCCGCCAGATATTCCTGCGCGGCCCGGGCCCCCAGCACCCGCCAGATGAGGACGTCGAAGAGCAGGCCCGCGGCAATCCAGATGACGCTCCAGACGATGGCGGCGCGGTGGGACTCGCCGTGCCGCCCGCGATGGGCGAGCAGGTCCACCGCGAGCAGCACCAGCACCGCGGCCCAGAAGACCATCCACATCCACGGCGGCACGTTCGGCATGGCGGGGTCAACCTATGCATGTCTCCGTGCGAGCGTTCTCGGATGCGCCATGGGGCATGCACGGCCAGGGTCGCCACGGGGCGCCTGCCGTGCGCTCGCCCGGCCTCTTCCCCCGCGGCGCGGTATGTGAGCGCGTGGCCTGCCCCGCTCCTCGCGAGGAGCGTGTTCATTCGAGGTGGTAGTTGAATGGAAGCTCGACGGTGATGTTGCCGCCGAGCGAGGGAGGCGGCGGGGGGAAGGGCGCCGCCTGTCGCACCGCGTCCTGCGCGGCTTCACACAGGATGGGATGGGGGCAGGGGCCCCGTACGCTCAGGGCGACCAACTGGCCCTGCACCCCCACGGTGATGCGCAGCATGAGCTGGCCCTCGATGCCTGCCATCCGGGCCTCTTGGGGATAGGGCAGGTCCTCGAAGCGGTCGCGGAACATCTGCTCGAAGTAGCGCCGCTCATCGGCGGCCCGGGTATCCGGCGGCGGAGGAGGCGGCGCTTCGAGCAGCAGGCCCGCGGCGCCGGGGCCCAGGGAGCGCTGCATCACGCCCGCCACGGCGCGGCCCGCCAGGCTCCCGGGGCCGCTCGGCGCGCCGCTCGCGGGCGCTCCGGCGGACAGGGGCTCCCCCTCGCGCAGCGCTGTCGCCGCGTCGTGTGGCTCGGCCTCGCGTGACGCTGTCGCCGTGTCGTGTGGCTTGTCTTCGCGTGACGCTGTCGCCGTGTCGTGTGGCTCGGCCTTGCGTGACGCGGCTGTGGTGTCGTGCGGCTCGGCCTCGCGAGGCACCCTCATGGTGTCGTGTGGCCTGGTCGCGGGCACCGGCGGGCGGAAGGGCCTGGGCCTGCGCGCGGCACGGGGGCGTGGCGGAGTGGGGCTCGGAGATGCGGCGGGGGCTCCAGCACGGGGTGGCGCGGGCGGAGCCGTCAGCCGGAGCACCAGCACTTCGCCATGCGTCGCCGAACCCTCCAGGCGTCGCGGCGCGCCGTGCCAGCGCGAGGCCACGCCGAGGAGCGCGGCCGCATGAAGTCCCAGGGCCACCAGCACCAAGCCCAGGAGGCGCTTGCGGCGTCCGGCCAGCGCCGCATGGGGACGGAGGACGGAGGCGAACAGCGCTGCCTCCGGCGCGCGGTCCTTCGCTCCTGCATCCGGCATGGTGCTCCCCCTCCACGTCGCGCACCCCCAGGGGGTAGTGGCACGGCGTCCCCGCGTGAAGCGGACGGGCGCCCCGGGCCTGTGCGGCGGTCTCCACTGCGTCCCGGGGATGTCGGCGGGGCTTCAACGCCGGCGCACCGGGGGGAGGGGTTTACGCCTTCCGGAAGACCACGGTGAGGTTGTTGCTGGGCATGTCGACCACGCGCGTGCGCTCCAGGCCGTGGAGGGCGGCCTCGGTGGTGACGGCCTCCAGCGTCCTCACGCCCCACGCCGGGTTCCTGGCGCGGAGGGAGGCATCGAACTCGAGGTTGCTCGGTGCCGTCTCCCGGCCCTCGACGAAGTAGGGGCCGTAGAGGATGAGCAGCCCGCCTGGCGGCAGCACCCGGCTCGCGCCGCGCATCAGTCCCTGGCACGCCGCCCAGGGGCTGATGTGAATCATGTTCACGTTGAGGACGACGTCCGCCTGTGTCTCGGGCCAGGACTCCGCGCTCGCGTCGAGCCGGCGCGGCGGCAGCAGGTTGGGCAGGGCTTCTGCTTCACGCCAGGACTCGATGCTCTCCAGGGAGTCGGCGTCCACGTCGGTGGGCTGCCAGGTGAGGTGGGGCAGCGCGCGAGCAAACCAGGCCGCGTGCTGGCCGGTGCCGCTGGCCACCTCCAGCACGCGACCGGAGGCGGGGAGGACCTCGCGAAGGACGGCGAGCAGGGGCTCGCGATTGCGTTCCGTGGCCGGGGCATGACGCTTCATCCCCCGGGTTTCGCACATCCGCCGCGTTCCGCGCGAGGGGCGGGTGGCGTACCTTCTGGCCATGCCTCGATGGTTCAACACCGCCGGCCCGTGCGAGCCGGCCGACCACTACATGTTGCCGGCCCTGCGGCGGCTGCCCGAGGTGCAGCACCTCATCGACCAGCGGAGCTACTTCGTCGTTCATGCCCCCCGGCAGGTGGGAAAGACGACGGCCCTGCTGTCGCTCGCCCGGGAGCTCACCCACGAAGGGCGTCATGTGGCCGTCCTGGTGTCCATGGAGGTGGGCGCGGGTTTCCCCCAGGACATCGGCGCGGCCGAGGCCGCTGTCCTTCAGAGCTGGCGTGCCGCGGCGCGTGCGCAGCTGCCTTCCGAGGCGTTGCCTCCTGCGTTCCCGGAAGTGCCTCCTGGCAGCCGTATCAGCGCCGCGCTCGAGGCATGGGCCGTCGCGGTGGCGCCGCGCCCGCTGGTTGTCTTCCTGGACGAAATCGATGCCCTGCGCGGGGACGTCCTCGTATCGGTCCTGCGCCAGCTCCGGGATGGCTATCGGAATCGGCCGGGGCACTTCCCATCGTCGCTGGCGCTCGTCGGGCTCCGGGACGTCCGCGATTACAAGGTGGATGCCACCGCACACGACCGGTTGGGCACGTCCAGCCCGTTCAACATCAAGGTCGAGTCCCTCACGCTCAGAAACTTCACTCGCGACGAGGTGGCCGACCTCTATCAGCAGCACACCGAGGACACGGGCCAGACCTTCCTGCAGGAGGCCGTGGACCGCGCGTACTACTGGAGCCAGGGGCAGCCGTGGCTGGTCAACGCATTGGCGCGTCAGATGGTGGAGCGCCTGGTGCCAGAGCGGGGGCAACCCCTGACGGTAGCGCATGTCGATGCGGCGAAGGAGCTGCTCCTCCGGCGTCAAGACACCCACCTGGACAGCCTGGCGGAGCGGCTGCGTGAGCCGCGGGTACGGCGCATCATCGAGCCCATGCTCGCCGGGCTGACGCTGGGCGATGTCGCCGAGGACGACCTCCGCTTCGTCCAGGACCTGGGATTGGTTCGCATGGCGGCGACGGGTGGCCTGGAGATTGCCAACCCCCTCTACCGGGAGGTCATCCCCCGCGTGTTGGCGAACACGGCGGTGGCGTCCTTGCCTCCGCTGACGTCGGCGCCCTGGCTGCGGGCCGACGGCCGGCTGGACATGGAGCGGCTCATGGAGGCATTCCTCGCCTTCTGGCGGCAGCATGGACAGCCATTGTTGGGCACCGCGCCCTACCATGAGGTCGCGCCCCATCTGGTGCTGATGGCTTTCCTGCACCGCGTCGCCAATGGCGGCGGGACGCTGGAGCGCGAGTATGCCATTGGCACCGGACGCATGGACCTTTGCTTGCGGCATGGGCCAGATACCCTGGCCTTCGAGCTGAAGGTGTGGCGAGACGGGGAGAAGGACCCACTGGCGGAGGGGCTGGCGCAGCTCGATGGCTACCTGTCGGGCCTGGGGCTCGACACCGGGTGGCTGGTCATCTTCGACCGGCGCGGCGGCCAGCCGCCCATCGCGGAGCGTACGCATGCCAGCCGAGCAGTGACGCCCGCGGGGCGTCAGGTCTCCGTGGTGCGAGCCTGACGACGGCGCCTGCCCGAGCAGGCCCGGCGGACCGCCCGCGGACCGTGACACCTCGGGGAGGCGAGGTGCGCGGCTTACTCCGGCTGCCAGCGCTCGACGCGCTCCGCCTCCGATGTGCCCTGTGCCACCCGGTACAGCGCCACCGTGCGTGCGCCCGACAGTGCGTCCACGGTGTGGTGCACGATGAGCGGCGCCACGGGGACGCCGGGAAGCGCGGCCCGCACCCGCTGGAGCGCGGCGTCGGGCGTCGGTGCTTCGAGCACGCCCACCGTGCCGTGTCCCGTCATCGCCGTGTTGACGAGCAGCTGCAGTTCCTCGTCCGTGCGGACCTCGTCCGCGAACACCAGGTCCGGGTCCTGCCGCAGGAACGCGCGGAGCGTGCCCACCATCGACATCTCACCTCCGAGCCGGACGATGCCGAAGCGCAGGTCGGTGGCGCGAGGCGCCTCCAGCGCGGCGAGCCCGCGCACGTCGTCCGGCAGCGCCTCGATGGCCGCATGGAGCGAGGTCGTCCGCCCCGAGCCCCGCGCTCCAGTGAAGAGCACCGGCTGTCCCTGGAAGAGCGTGTCGAGCTGGAGGAAGCGCTCCGACAGGAAGGCGGCCTCCTCGGCGGGCAGCGGCAGCGAGGAGAACGCGGGGAACGCGTCGCGCGTCCTCCGGTCCCTGGCCACGGAGATGACCCACGGGCCCAGCGCGCCCGGCTGGAAGACGACCCGGAACTCCACCTCCGGACTGCCGGCCTCGAAGGGGAAGGGAACGCTGCCGCGGTTCGGGCGTCGGGCATCGGCTCCGCGCTTCGCGAGCGCCGCCATCGCCTCCGTGAGCGGCCCGTGGAGCGACAGGTCCAGGGCGTGCCGCACCGCGCGCTTCTCCGCGCCAATCAGCCCCGGCTGCGCCGACGCATCCGGGACGTCATAGAAGAAGCTGAGGCCCGCGGCGTCCTGGCCGTCCTCGAGCGTGTCGGCCCACACCGAGAAGTGCGCCGCCTGCGTCTGCCCGGCGATGGCGTAGAGCGCCCGCGCGGCTTCATCGAAAGTTTGCGCTGCGGGCGGCGCGGCGACGGCGAGGCCCTCCCGGGCCAGGGCGTCGAGCAGTCCAGCCATCACGGTGGAGATGGGCGAGGGGGTCGGACTCATGATGTAACTCCGATGCGGATACGGCCCACTCTCTCACGGAAAGCCCGCCGAAGCGCCCATCCCATCAGGAGCTCGTCCATGCAACGACGCGTCGTCGCTCTCGTCCTCCTCGCTCTCGTGGCCACGGCGTGTTCGGATGACGCGGAGGACGGCCCGTCGGACAGTGGCACGCCGCCGGACGCGGGCCTGACGGACGCGGGGTCGGGCGATGCGGGCACGTCGGAGTGCGAGCCCTTCGGGCACTTCGGTCCTCCGGGCAACACGTTCACGCTCCCGGGCCCCAACGCCAACGGCGAGCTCTACGTCCCCGACGTGCAGGCGCGCTTCCCCGAGGTGGATTGGAGCACGCTGGACCGGCTCTACGTCCCGGCGGGGAACTACACGCTCATCAACCTGGGCAACCTGCCCCAGCGCAGCGCGTCCCGGCCCCTGGTCATCACCAACAGCGGCGGGCAGGTCGTCATGCGGCCCCGGCCGGGCAGCACGCAGGGCTACATCTGGTCCATGAGCGGCGGCTCCCACTGGGTGCTCACCGGCCGCTATGACCCGGAGTCGGGCACCGGCCATGTGGACTTCCCCGGCCACCGCTGCGGCGCCTACGCCACGTCGCGCGAGCGCTATGGCTTCCTGAGCGACGACGCCTTCCTGAGCGAGGGCCACATGGGGCTCGGCATCGGCGGCGCGCACAGCTTCGAGGTGGAGTTCATCGAAATCACCCGCGCCGGCTTCGCGGGCCTGCGCATCAACCGCTCGGGCTCGGGGGGCACCGTGCCGCCGCTCAATGATATCCGGCTGCACGACCTCTACATCCACGACACCGCCAGCGAGGGCATCTACTTCGGCTCCACCCAGGGCGCGCCCACGCCGCTGGGCTCCGGCCTCCAGGTCTACAACAACCGGCTGGTGCGCACCGGCACGGAGGCGCTCCAGCTCCAGAACCTGGGCGAGGGCGCGGACATCCACCACAACGTCATCGCCTACGGCGCCCTGGACTGGCGCGCCGCCTTCCAGCCGTACCAGGACCACAACGCGCAAGCCCAGGTGCGGGGCGGCCGCATCCGCTTCCACCACAACGTCTTCGTGGGCGGCGCCGCCGCGCTGCTGAACTTCTTCGTGGGCGCGGAGAGCGGGGACGCGCCGCTGAACGTCGAGTTCACCGACAACTACTTCGCGGACACGCTCAACCTCGGCATCTACGTGGGGGGCACCGCCGCGGACAGCGGCCGGCTGACGTGGGAGCGCAACGCCTTCCGGGGGCTGGACTTCGGCTACGCGGAGGTCTACCCCAGCACCACGGACCCCGGCGTCATCTTCGGGTTCGACAACCGCATCCGCTCGCCCGTCACGCTGAAGGACAACCGCTGGGAGGGCGGACGCCGGCTCACCCACGGGCTGAACGGGGGGAGTGGCACCTCGGGCGTGGTGACGGCCACGGGCAACGTGAATGGGGACATCGTCCCCCTCGCGTTCGTGGACACCGGCCTGCCCGCCGGCACGCCCACCCGGGCGCTGGAGCTGTGGACGGACCGGGCCACCCTGGCCCCGGGCGCGCCGGAGGTCACGTACGCGGCCGGCCGGCTGGTGATGCACGACGCGCAGCTCTACCGGGCCCGGCGGGCGAACACGAACAAGGTGCCCCCGGAGAACCCGTCCGACTGGGAGCGGCTGGCCCTCCCGGTGGACGACCTGCGCACGGCCCCTGGAACCGAGTGGGCGGAACGGGGCGTGGGCCTGCTGCCATGACTCCGCGTCCCGGGCTGGGGGGCGGAGCCGGACGTTCCCGCCGGGCCGGTGTGTTTCCCACCCGGCAATTCCCGGCCCCCGGGGCCGAGCGTGGGGGACGCCCCCGGGTGGCCCCTGGGGGGTACATTGGGGGCATGGTTCCACGGCAGGTGGACGGCTCGGGCGTTATCTCTGGCGTTACCGTCCCCCAAAGAGGAAAGTTCACCCAGGGCTCCCTGTCCTACCGGGCGAGCGGGCACTGGGATGCACTCCTGTGTCCGCGGGTTACACTGCCCGGCGTAGGTCCCAAGCAGGACGGGGCGCTTCACATCTGTGTACGGTCCCTTGTTGTCGCGGACCTGCCTGCCACACCTTTGGGTGGGCAGGCCTGAAACCCAATTCGGAGGAGAGTCACCATCATTCGCGAACAGAGAAGCAGCCGCGGCGGGAGCCGCGACCAGAGAACCAACCGCCGTATCCGTGCCCGTGAGGTCCGCGTCGTCGGTCCTGACGGCAGCCAGCTCGGGGTGATGCCCCTCGAGGCGGCCCTGGAACGCGCCCGGACCGAGGGGCTCGACCTCGTCGAGATCAGCCCCATGGCCAGTCCACCGGTCTGCAAGATCATGGACTACGGCAAGTTCAAGTACGAGGAGAAGAAGAAGGCCTCGGAAGCGAAGCGTGCCCAGGTCACGGTCCTGCTCAAGGAAGTGAAGCTCCGTCCGAAGACGGAAGAGCACGACTACGAGTTCAAGGTCCGCAACACCCGCCGGTTCATCGAGGACGGGAACAAGGCGAAGGTCGTCATCCAGTTCCGCGGGCGTGAAATCACGCACAAGGAGCAGGGCACGGCCATCCTCGAGGACGTGGCCAAGGACCTGAAGGACGTGGCCGTCGTGGAGCAGATGCCCCGCATGGAAGGGCGTCTGATGTTCATGATCCTCGCGCCCACGCCGAAGGTGGCCCAGAAGGCCCGCGAGCTGGTGCGCCAGGCCGCCGCCTCCGCCAAGCGGACGCCTCCGCCGGGAGCCCCGGGAGCGGGCAAGCCCGCGGCCGCCAGCGATGGCGCCGAGGAGAAGAAGGAAGCGCCGGCCGCAGCAGAGGCGCAGAGCCCGACGGCGCCATGAGGGATTGACGCCGACACGCGGTGGGCCGTGTCCTCCCACCGCGTGTGGCGCCTCTCGGATGTTGGGAATCCAAAGCTGTGGCTGGCGCACCACGGGCAGCCCGCCGGGCGCGGCTTCTCGCCCGCACGTCCTGCCCGAATCAGCGGGGTGTGCCTGCCTGGGAGGCTGGCAGGCGACTTGAAAAGGAGGGCGCTGCTGCCGCAGTCTGTCCGCTCGCGAACGCTCGCGGACCTCCTTTCCTCAAGGACGCGTGATGCTGCCTGTCCTCCTCGCCGTGTTGCTGGCGCAGTCTCCCGCGGCCAATGCCAATCCTCGTCAGCAGGGTGTGCCCATTGGCAAGGGCAAGACGATGCCCGTGGTCCGCCTGTCCGCGCCGTCGGGTGGCTGGACGGTGGACCGGATGATGCTCATCGAGGGCACCGTCAGCGACGCCACCATCGACCCGGTGGTGGTGTCCATCAACGGCGACCGCTACCTGATGCGCACGTACAACGGGCGCTTCAGCCGCAAGTTCCCCGCAGCCAGCGGGAAGAACGTCGTCACGGTGATGGCCACCAACCAGGCCGGCACCGCGCGCGCGCAGGCCACCAGCTACGCCCAGATTCCGCCGGTGCCCTTCAAGGTGGTCCTCACCAGCGACACCGACGGCGTCTACACCGACCTGCACGTCTATGAGCCCACCGACGCCAGCGCGGCGGGAGACACGCTCGACGTGCAGCAGATGGCGCACGTCTACTGGGCCGACACCGCGAGCCCCTCCGGTGGCACCTTCTTCCTCAACTCGCAGGGCGGTGACTTCGACCAGCCGGCGTACGGCCCCTACCTCTACATCCACCGCGCGCCGCCCAAGGGCGTGTACCTGGTGGCCACCAACTACTGGCCCAGCGGCGACAAGGCCCACACCGTGGCCACGCTCAACCTCGCGCTGTTCGAGGGCACGCCCAATGAGGTGCGCCGCATGGTGCGCATCCCCCTGGCCACGCCGGGCACCACCCGCGTGCTGGCCTGGGTGAACATGCTGGGTGACGGGCAGGCGGAGGTGTACGTGCCCTCGCAGGACCCGAAGCCCCAGCACGCCGCCTGGCCGAAGAACCTGGACGAGGCCCTCAAGGCGCTCCAGTCCAACGGCGGTGGCGAAGGCGAGTACTGACGCCTCCGTCCTCCGGGGCCTTCACGTCCATGCGCGTCCTGCCCGTCCTCCTGCTGCTGCATGCGTCCGCGCCCCATGCGTCTGGAACGGCCGGGGTGCGCCACGCGCCCGCTCCCGTGACCTCGGACGCCAAGCCCCGCGACGCGGAGTCGCCAACGCCAGCGGCGCGCGACGTGCTGCTCCGGCGGCTGGTGGCGCGCGTGGCGCTGGCGCAGGTGCGCAAGCAGGACGCCGCGTGGCACCCGGACCAGCGTGACTGCGCGGGCCTCATCCGCTTCGCCTTCCGCACCGCGTACAAGGAAGTGGCCCCCGAGCGCCTGTCCACGCCGCTGTGGCGCGATGGCCGGGGCCGCCCGTCGGACTTCGCGGACGCGGAGGTGCTCCTCCAGCACAGCTTCCAGCTCCTGGGCCGCGACGACGCCACGCGTGAGCGGCTGCGCACCGGTGACGTGCTCGCCTTCCGCCAGGAGCAGGACGCCGGCCCCATCTTCCACCTGATGCTGGTGGTGCGCCCGGAGGACCGGGCCCACGCGCCCGCGCGCGTCGTCTACCACCCGGGGGAGAAGGGCGCCGCGGTGCGCACCGGCGTCCTCCACCACCTGGCCACCGAGGCGCCGCTGGAGTGGCGCCCGGTGCCGCAGAACGCTTCCTTCCTCGGCTTCTTCCGCTTCAAGGAGTGGATGTCATGACATCTCCGAGCCAGCCTCCGAGCCCGTCGCCCAGGAGCGGCCCGCCCAAGGCGCTCCTCATCGGCCTGGTCACCGTCCTCGTGGGAGGCGCCGTGGCGGGCGCCTTCGTGCTGGGGCGCCGCAGCGGGCCGTCCGGTGACGGCGGCGGCACCGCCACGAACCTGCTGGGCGGGGAGCGTCAAGGGCCTCCCAGCGCGGGCGCCGGCGTGGAGGGCATGCCCGAGCCCGCGATGACGGCGCTGGAGGTGCCCGGCACCGCCGCGCCCTCCGCCCTCTGGGTGGACGTGCACCACCCCGGCAAGGTGCGCGACGCGCTGGCGGGGAACGCCTGGCTGCGCGAGCAGCTCCAGAAGCCGCTGGGGCAGGGCTTCGTCGGGGCGTGGGCCGCCTTCTTCGGCTCCACCGGCGAGGACCTCCAGGCGGGCTTCAAGGGCGCGGTGCTGGACCTCTTCGCGGGCCAGCTGCTGGACGCGCCCTTCCGCGTGACGTGGTTCGCCGGTGACGCGCGGGCCAGCACGCCCGCCTTCATCCTCCCCAGGCCGGGCCGGGCCGCGACATCCGCGTTCGAGGCGCTGGACGGCGTGGCCAGCCGCGGCGGTATGACGGCGCCGCACTGCCCCGGCGGCGACCGCGCCGCGTCCTACGAGATGAAGCGCTGGCTGGTGGCGGAGCAGACGCTGTGGGCGGGCCGGCTCCAGGACCGGCTGGTGCTCGCGCGCCACCCGGTGGCCGTGCTCCACGGCCTGTGCGCGGACCTGCCGGAGCTGGAGGCGAAGGACGGCGTCGACGTCGAGCTGGGCTACGACCCGGAAGCCTACGGCCGTGAGGTGCAGTTGCTGTCGAGCGTGGTGGGGCTGGCGCCGGGCACGCGGCTCCAGTTCGGCGTGGACGCGGGGCGGCTGGTGGGCCGGGGCATCGCGGGCGAGCTGATGGACGGCCCCGCGCGCCTGGACGCGGCGCCGCTGTCCGATGACCTGCTCAAGCTGGTGCCGGAGGACACGCCGGTGCTGCTGGCCTTCCAGCTCAAGCTGCCCGAGTCGCTGGATGCGCAGACGCTCAAGGCCTACTGGGAGGAGGGCGGCGGCAAGGGCCCCACGCGCACGCGGCAGGTGGCGCTGGTGTGGACGCCGCGCGGGGATGCGTCGCTGCCCGTGGAGCTCGCGGTGCTGTGGGGCCGCACCGAGGACGCGGCCGCGCTGGAGGGCCTGTTCTCCGGTGGCTACAACAAGCTGGTGCGCGGCACCCACTGCAACCACGTGGTGCTGGCGTCCAGTGAGGCGGAGCTGGAGCGCCTGCGCAAGGCCTGCGCGGGCCAGCAGCCCAACATGCTCAACGCGGCGGGCCCGGTGGTGGCGGGGCTGCGCGCGCCCACCTCGGTGGCCTTCGGGGTGAACACGGGCCGGCTGCTCAGCGGGCTCACCATGGATGGGTACCTGTCCGAGTTCCGGGTCAGCCGCGGCGCGCCCATGCCGAGCGCGGCGCCCCCGGAAATCGAAGCGGCGCGGCGCGACCTGGAGTCGCTGCCGTACCTGGGCCTGCGCGGCACCGTGCAGGGCGATTCGCTGGTTCCTGGAGGTTTCGGGTCATGAAGAGCGTCATCCGACTGGCGGCCCTGTCCGCGCTCGTGCTTTCCGGCATGGCCCTGGCCAAGCCGCTCTACATCACCGTGCCGCGCTCCTATGGCAGCCAGGAGCCGGTGGCGGTGGACGTCGCCTTCGAGGACAAGGGCCCCGTCGAGCTGCGCGTCCTCCAGCCCGAGAACCTGGACGCCTTCATCCGCGCGCAGGGGGACTTGCGGCGCGCGTACCAGACGCCGCCCACGCTGAAGAACCCGGGCCGCGCGCTCAGCCGGGGCTTCAACGCGGTGCGCACGCCGGGCATGTTCCTGCTCGACGCGCTCAACCCCGGCTTCCGCGACGTGGTGGGCGACGTGCTGCCCCGTCCGCCGGAGGTGCCCGGCTCGGGCGAGCCGCTGGCCACGGTGGCCGAGGGACCGGAGCGCCTGGTGGGCGTGCCCCCGGGCTTCAAGGTGGCGCGCAGCCAGTGGCTGAACCTGGACCTGGGCGGCGCCGAGCGCGACTTCAACGTCCCCGGCTTCTACGCCAGTGGCCCCAGCGGCTTCCAGGAGCGCCGGGTCACGCTGGCGCCGCTGCCCGCGGGCACCTACGTGCTCCAGCTGGTGCAGGGCCGCGTGGAGGGGCAGGTGGTGCTGGTCGTCAGCGACCTGACGGTGCAGCTCAAGCAGACGGATGGCCAGGTGCTGGTGCGCGTGGCGGGGCGGGACCAGAAGCCGCGCGCGGGCGCCGAGGTGCAGGTGTACCTGCCCAAGGGCAAGGGCCCCGCGGGGAAGACGAACGAGAAGGGCGAGGTGACGCTGGAGGTGTCGGAGCCGCGCATCATCGCCACCGCGACGGTGGGTGGTGACACGGCCATCGTCGATACGGACTTCTACTCCGCGCTGGCGGTGGCGCCGGACGTGTTCATCTACAGCGACCGGCCCATCTACAAGCCGGGCCACGAGGTGAAGTTCCGGGGCGTGGTGCGCCAGCCGGACACCTTCCTCGCGCGCCTCTTCACGCCGAAGAAGCGCGAGGTGACGGTGAAGCTCGTCTCGCAGGAGGGCCGCGCCCTCACCACGCGCGCCGCGGTGGACGCGTTCGGCGCCTTCCACGGCACGCTGAAGGTGCCGGAGGACCTGGGCACCGGCGTGCTGCGCGTGGAGGCGGAGGTGGACGGGCAGCCGCACCAGGGCGAGGCCCGCGTGCAGGACTACGTGAAGCCCACCTTCTATCTGGAGATGGAGCCCGCGTCGGAGACGGTGGTGCCCGGGCAGACGCTGCGCGCGAAGGTGCGGGCCCGCCGCTATGCCGGCGGCACGCCCGACAACACGAAGTACGAGGTGTTCCTCTACCGCAGCCTGCTGGACGCGCCCGCCTGGGTGGATGACGCCGGCAAGGGCGGCCAGGGCAGTGACGTGACGTACGGCAGCGCCTCGACCACGGAGGGCAAGCTGAGCGTGCCGGAGCGGCTGTACTCCTCCGTGGAGGCGCGCGGCGCGTATGACGACCCGTGGTCCAGCGCCAGTGGCTTCGACGCCAACGGCGAGGCCGAAATCGAGGTGGCGGTGCCGGCGCTGGCCGCGGGCGAGGAGCGGCTGCCGTACCGGTACACGCTCACCGTGCGCGCGCGCGACGACCAGGAGACCTTTGCCAACGCCACGTCCGCCTTCTTCCTGTCGAAGGTGGAGGTGCTGGGCCTGGCGCGCTACTCCGACGCGGTGGTGGCCAAGAGCGGCGAGGCGACGCTGGCGGTGCGCGCCACCACGCTGGCGGGCAAGCCCTACGGCGTGACGCAGGGCGAGGTGGAGTTCGTGCTGCGCAAGGCGGACGGCGCGGAGAAGAGCCTGGGCAAGCGCTCCTTCTCCACGGCGGCGGACGGCACGCACCGCGAGAAGGTGCCCACATCGGAGGTGGGCACGGTGCTGGCGCGCGTGGTGGTGAAGGACAAGAACGGCGAGACGTGGCAGGGCGAGGAGTCCCTGCTCGTCATCGGCGGCGCGGACGAGCCGGTGGCGCGGGTGCCCAACCTGACGCTGGCCTCGCTGTCGGGGACGCTGGCGCCGGGGGACACCGCGAAGCTGGTGGCGCTGCTGCCGGACAGCTGGGGCTCGGGCGGCCGTGACGCGGGCCCGGTGTGGGTGACGCTCACGGGGGCCTCGCTCTACGACACGCAGGTGGTGGAGCTGACGGGCCGCACGCTGGTGCACAGCTTCAACGTGGAGAAGCGCTTCGGCAGCGCGGTGTACGCGTCCGTGGCGTACCCCACGGCCACCGGCCGCTGGGAGGAGCGCACGGTGGCCTTCCGCGTGATTCCGCGCGAGCGCACCCTCACGGTGGAGCTGCAGCCCCGCCGCGCGGAGGCCACGCCGCTCACCGAGCAGAGCATCGACGTGCGCGTGGTGGACCACGAGGGCCGCGGCGTGGTGGCGCAGCTGTCCGTGGGCGTGGTGGACAAGGCCGTCTACGCCATCCAGAGCGAGTTCCGGCCGAAGGTGCTCGACTTCTTCTACCCGCCGGCGCGCAACAACGTGTCCAACTTCTTCTCGTCGGAGTTCCAGGGCTACGGCTACGGCGAGGCCCTGGCGCGGAAGATGGCGGGGCTGCCGGACCACGCCTTCGCCTCCATCAAGCCGCCCAGCCGCCAGACGAAGGACCTGGAGCGCGACACCGCGCACTGGGACCCGGCGGTGGTGACGGACCGGGACGGGCGCGCCACGGTTCGCTTCAAGCTGCCCTCCAACCAGACGCTGTGGGTGGTGACGGCGGTGGCGGCGGACACCTCCGGCCGCTTCGGTGAGGGCACCGCCGAGTTCGCCACGCGCGGGGGCCTCAACCTCTACGCCGCGCTGCCGCAGTTCCTCCGCCAGGGCGACGAGGCGCTCGCCTCCGTGCGCCTGTCCGCGGGCGAGAAGTCGCCGGGAAGCCAGCTGTTGGACGTGAAGCTGGCGTCGCTGGGCGCGCTGACGGCGGACCAACTGGAGCACAAGGTGGAGCTGGCCAAGGGCGGTGAGCAGATGGTGCCGCTGACGCTCAAGGCCGCGTCCACGGGCGCCGCCCAGCTCGCGGTGAATGTGACGGGCGGCAAGGACCCGCTGAAGGACCTCAAGCGCTTCGAGGTGGCGCCGGCCGCGGTGGAGGACGTGGTGAAGGTGAGCGCCTGGGGCGGCGGCGCGCTGGAGGTGCCCGCGCCCAGGGAGGCGACGCTGTCCCGCGTGGAGCTGGTGCTCCAGCCGTCCATCGTGGACGCGGCGCTCTCCAACGTGCGCGAGCTGCTCACGTACCCGTACGGCTGCCTGGAGCAGCTGGTGTCCACCACCGTGCCCAACGTGGCGGTGTACCAGGTGCTCCAGAAGGCGGGGGCGCTGGCGAAGCTGGACACGGACACCCAGGCCCTGCTGGCCGAGGCCCGCAGCCGCTCGGTGCAGGGCACCGCGCGCATCCTCGACCTCGCGGTGAAGGGGGGCGGCTTTACCTGGTTCGGTGGCTACGAGACGCCGAGCCTGCCGCTGACGCTCATCGCGCTGGACGGCCTGGCCTACGCCGCCGAGGCGGGGCTGGTGGACCGCGCCGACCCGCGCATCGTGGAGAGCGCCCGCTGGCTGGAGGCGCAGGAGGGCCTGCCGCCCGAGTACGACGCCACCCGCGCCTACGTGCTGGCGCGCCTGGAGGGCGCCAAGCAGGCCGCGCGCGTGCGGGCGCTGGTGCAGGGCGCGGAGGGCGGAGATTTGTACCCGCTGGCCCTGGCGGTGCTGGCCGCGGAGAAGGCGGGCGTCATGAAGGAGCCCGCGCTCCAGTCCCAGATCAACGCGCTGGTGTCGCGCAGCGCGCAGGGTTACGCCACGCTGGCCTCCCTGACCCCGGGCCAGCCGCTGGAGCAGTCCGAGGCCTTCTTCCACTTCCCGCTGCGGCGCGTGGGCATGACGGCCATCACCGCGCACGCGGCCTCGTTCGGCACGCTGGACATCACCCGCGCCCGCCGCCGCATCCTGGAGCTGCTGTCCGAGCCGGACCTGTCCACCTTCGACCGGAGCACCGCGCTGCTGCACTCGCTGTGGCTGCTGGAGCGGGACGCGAAGGCGATGCAGGGCATGAAGGCGCCCGAGGTGAAGGGCGTGAAGGCGCCGGTGAAGTTCGCCCCGCGCGGCCTGGGGCTGGTGGCCGTGCTGGAGCCGGGCACGCGCACCGTGGACGTGGGCGGCTTCGACGGCGTGGCCACGCTGCGCGCCACCACGCTCACCCCGCTGTCCGCGGTGCAGCCGAAGGCGGCGGGCATGTCCATCCAGCGCGCCTACTACGTGCTGCGCGAGGGCGGGAAGGTGCGGCTGGAGGCGGGCGACACCGTGGCCCAGGGCGAGGAGGTCTACGTGGAGCTGACGCTGGACGCGCGCGGCGACAGCCGGGTGCGCTCCGCGTACTACGTGGTGGAGGACGCGGTGCCCGCGGGCTTCGTGCCGCTCCATGAGGACAAGGCCTTCCGCAGCCCGCCGCACTCGCTGCCCCTGGTGCCTGAGGCGCTCAAGCGCCGCGTGCTCGACCCGGAGCGGGCGACCTTCTTCTTCGAGGAGCCGGCGTGGTGGAGCGACAGCCCGCGCACCGTGGGCTACGTGCTGCGCGCGCAGTTCGCCGGCACCTTCTCCGCGCCGCCCGCGCACATCGAGGACATGTACGCCGCCAGCATCCACGGCCACACCGCCGCGGACGTGCTGAAGGTGGTGCCCTCGAAGAAGCGCCAGGGCGACCTGTAGTCCATGGGGTTGGCCGTCACGGTGGCCGTGCTGCTCGCGGCCACCCCCACCTTCGTCACCCGCGGCGACGTGACGCCCGAGGCGGCGCTGCGCCGCGAGGCGGAGGCCGCGTGGAAGGCGCTGGAGTCGCGCTATGCGGCGGAGGCCGGCGGCGTCCCCCCGAAGGCGCCGGCCTCCATCGTCCTCCAGAAGGGCGCGGCGCTGACGCCCCAGCGCAACGGCCAGGGGCGGCCCGGGTGGGTGGAGCTGCGGCAGAACACGCCCGGTGTGCTGGATGAGCGGCTGCGGCTGGCGCTGCGGCACGAGCTGGCGCACCAGCTCCTGTGGTGGGCCTGTCCCCAGTCCAGCGAGGACCGGCTCTTCCACGAGGCCTTCGCCGTGGCGGTGAGCGGCGAGCTGCCCGCGTGGAAGGAGGGGCCATACCTCTCATTGTCCCGCGCGGCGTCGGAGCTGGCCGTGGCGCCGGAGGTGGACACGCCCCGGGCCCGCCGCGCGCTGGCGCGGGTGCTGAGTGAGTCCGCGGGCTTCCCTCCGGCCTTGTCGCGCAGGCTGCGGCAGTGCCAGGACGGCGCGCGCTGGGCGTCGCCGCTGTCCATCGACGAGCTGGCGGGTGTCGGCGTGCGCGCGGCCACGCCCGCCGCGGTGGTGGTGAGTCGCCACTCGGGCGAGGTGCTGCTGTCGGAAGGCGACGTGCGGCGCGCGCTGCCCTATGGCTCGGTGCTCAAGCCCTTCCTGTTCGCGGCGGGCGCGGAGCACCCGGTGTTGCCGCCGCGCCCGGGCGTGCAGGAGTGGGCGTGTGGCCCAGGGCTGCCGGCGAAGGTGGACGCGCGCACCGCGCTGCTGCGCTCGTGCAATGGCTACTTCCTGGACTGGGAGGCCCGGGGCTCGGCGCCCAGGGCGTTCGGCGCATGGGGGCCGGTGCTGGGGGCGCTGGGGCTGACGGGCATGCCGGAGGACGTGGCGGACGCCATTGGCCTGCGCTCCACGCTGGCCGTGTCGCCGTGGGGCGTGGCGCAGGCCTATCGGCTGCTGGCGGAGGCCCGGCCGGACGTGGTGGCGCTGCTGGCGGACAACGCGGCGCGCGGCACGCTGTCGGAGCTGCCCGCGTCCAGGGCGCTGGCCGGCGTGGCCACCAAGACGGGCACCGTGCGCGACGCCGCGAGCCGGCCCCAGTTCGGCTGGATTGCCGCCGTGGACGAGGACCTGGTGGCGGTGGTGATGCGTCCTGGCGCCATGCCCCGCCAGTTCGCGGACGAGGTGCCCCGGGTGCTCGCGCGGGCGCGCAAGCAGGCGGGCCTGGACGCCGCGCGTGTGCAGGTGCTGGGGCTGCTTCCCTCCGGAGACGTGGAGGCGCGCTGCCCCGGCGCGGGCTTCACGCTGGAGGACGGCGTGCCGCGTGCGGGCGCGGAGGCCTGGGCGCCATTGGCCTCACTCACGCGGCGCGGCGCGGCGGTGTGTCTGGGCGCGCCCTGGCGCGTGCGCTTCCCAGGAGGCCCGCGAGAGGGACGTGACTACGCGGGCGTCTTCATCACCTCGGTGCCCCCGCCGTACCGGCCACCTCCGGGCGTCCCCACCACGCCCAGCGCGATGAAGGCCCGGCGCGGCTCGGACTTCGTCTTCCGCACCACGCGCCTGCAATACACCGCGGGCGTGGTGGCCGCGGAGGACGTGACGCTGACGGGCGAGGCCCGGATTGCGCTGGCGCGGGTGGTGGCCCACAACGAGCAACACAGCCACAGCCGTCACCCGGGGCGCCCCGTTTGCGACACCACGCACTGTCAGGCCTTCCGCGGCACCGTGCGCGTGCGCTCCGAGGAGGCGAAGGCGCTGGGGCTGGCGCCGCTGAAGTGGCGCCGGTGGCTGACCTTCTCCCAGGGCGGGCAGGAGCCCTGGCGGCAGGAGCGGCCCCGCACGGAGGTGGAGCGGCTCCTGGGGCGCGGGCTGGTGTCGCTGCGCTTCGAGGCGGGACGGGTGAACTACCTGCGCACGCAGACGGAGGGCGACGCGACCTTCGAGTCCGCGCGCTCGCTGCCGTGTGACGTGTTGCGCGCCGGGCTGAAGCTGCCTTCGTGCCCGCGCACGGCGTCCTTCCATGGCGCGTCGCTGGTGTTCGAGGGCCGTGGCCGGGGCCACGGTGAGGGCCTGGATGTCGAGGCCGCCAAGGCCGCGGGCGTTCGCAGCGACGTGTTGCTCGAAAACGCCTATGGGCGGTGAAATCAGGTAGAAACTTTTTAGTGGCTCTATCTGCTTGTTTGGTTTTCAACTGAATTACATGAAATGGTGTCAGGGGCGCGCGTAGAGTGATACGGCCCGTCCGTTCTGGCGGGCCCTCATCCTCAGGAGTGGTCGCCTATGCGCATCACCCGTATCCCCCTGCGCCGGAAGCTGTTCGGCGCATTGTTGTGTTCCGTATCGGTCGCGGCCTGTGGCCCGGCTCCCGAAATGGACCCCACGGGAGAGAAGTCCCCGGAGCTGGGGGCGCAGGAGCAGGACGTCGTCTACGGCACGGACCATCGCACGGACGTCTACGCGTACGCGGCGGGCTCGGCACTGCGTCAGCGGGCCGAGAAGTCCACCGTGGCGCTGATGCGACCGTCGGCCCTCAACACCAGCAACCCCAACAACGTCACCTTCAACGCGTCCACGCTGCAGAGCGCCTACAACCTCTGCTCCACGCAGCGCTTCCTGAGCGACCCGACCCCCGCCTTCTGCTCGGGTACGCTCATCGATGACGACCTGGTGCTCACCGCGGGGCACTGTATCGAAACGGCTTCGGAGTGCGCGAACACGCGCTTCGTCTTCAACTTCTACCGCACGTCCGCCACGACCCTGCAGACGGTGACGACGCAGGACATCTTCGCCTGCCAGTCCATCGTCGCGCACGAGCTGGGGACGGTGAACGGCCGCAACCTGGATTACGCCATCGTCCGGCTGGACCGTCCGGCGACGCCGCGCTTCGAGCCGGCGCCCATCCGTCCGGGCAACACCGCCCTGCCGGTGAACACGGGCGTGTCCGTGATTGGCTCGGGCAGCGGCATCCCGTTCAAGATTGATGACGGCGGCTGGGTGCGCAACAGCCGAGCGTCCACGGTCGACTACTTCGTCGCCAACACGGACACCTTTGGTGGCAACTCGGGCTCGGGTGTCTACGAGAACGACAACTTCACGGTGGCTGGCATCCTCGTCCGTGGCGAGAACGACTACGTCAGCTCGGGCGGCTGCCGTGTCGTGAACCAGTGCACCGACACGGGCTGCCGTGGCGAGGACATCACCTACGTGCGTCCCGCCGTGGATGACTACTGCTCGACCCATGCCAGCATGCGTCTGTGCGGCACCACCGAGCCGCCGCCGCCTCCGCCGCCGCCTCCTCCCCCGCCGCCGGCCCCGAGCAACCCGTTCACCTACTCCGCCAGCAACACCAACAGCGCGCAGCAGAACACCACCGACTACTCCATCGCGATGACGGCGGGCCAGACGCTCACCATCGCGACGTGCGGCCTGACGGGCGCGTCCTTCTCCGGTGACACGTGGCTGCGCCTGCGCAACCCCGCGGGCGTCGAGGTGGCCTCCAACGACGACTCCTGCGGCGGCCGGGGCTCCAGCATCACCTACACCGCCACCACCGACGGTGACTTCGCCATCATCGCGGGCTGCTACTCCACGGGCACCTGCTCCGGCAGCGTCGCCTGGACCCTCTCGGGCGGCAATCCGGACCCGGAGCCCGAACCCAGCACCGGCAGCTTCGAGTTCAGCGCCAGCGGCACCAACAGCGCGCAGCAGAACACCGTCAACCGGGACGTCGCCATCGCCGCGGGCCAGAGCATCGTCGTCACCACCTGTGGCACCGCCACCGGTGACACCTACCTGCGGCTCTTCAACGGCGCCACGCAGGTGGCCTCCAATGACGACGGCTGCGGCAGCGGCCTGGCCTCCAGGCTGACGTACTCCGCGACCACCTCCACCACGCTGCAGATTCGCGCCGGTTGCTATTCCAGCAACAGCTGCAGCGGCACCGTGACGTGGACCATCCAGTAGCGCCGGTTTGATGTGAGGGCGCGGGTGGCATCGCCGCCACCCGCGCCCGTCGCTTCGCCGACAACACCCCAGCGGCCTCTTGTGTCCGCAGGGGCTCGCGTTCCCAGCCGCGGATGCGAGGAGCCTCCGTCGATGCCAGTGATGGCCGCGGAGGACATGGCGCTGACGGGCGAGGACCGGATTGCGCTGGCGTGGGTGGCGGCCACAACGCGCAACACAGCACAGCCGTCACCCGGGGCGCCCCGTCTGCGACACCACGCAGCGTCAGGCCTTGAGCGGCACCGGGTGCGTGTGCTCCGTGGATGAGATGGCCCTGGGCTGGCGCCGCTGAAGTGGCCCCGGTGGCTGATGTCCTCCCAGGGAGGGCAGGAGCCCTGGCGGCAGGAGCGGCCCCGCGCGGAGGTGAAGCGCTTGCTCGGGCGCGGACGGGTGTCGCTGCGCTTCGAGGTGCGACGGGCGAGCTCTCTGCGCACGCAGACGGAGGGCGACGCGACCTTCGAGTCCGCGCGCTCGCTGCCGTGTGACGTGCTGCCCGAAGACGCCCATGGGCAGTGAAATCAGATAATGAATCTTGGATTCTCATATCTGTTTATTCTGTTTGGTGGTGGGTTGCATGAAATGACGTCAAGGGAGCGCGTAGAGTGAGGGTGCCCGTCCGTTCCGGCGGGCTCTCATCCTCAGGAATGGTCGCCTATGCGCATCACCCGTATTCCCCTGCGCCGGAAGCTGTTCGGCGCATTGCTGTGCTCCGTGTCGGTCGCGGCCTGTGGCCCGGCTCCCGAAATGGACCCCACGGGAGAGAAATCCCCGGAGCTGGGGGCACAGGGGCAGGACGTCGTGTACGGCGATGACCACCGCACGGACGTCTACGCCTACACGGCGCACGCCGAGCTGCGCGAGCGGGCCGAGAAGTCCACCGTGGCGCTGATGAGTCCGTCGGACTTCAACACCACCGACCCCAACAACGTCACCTTCAACGCGCCCACGCTGCAGCAGTATTACAACCTCTGCTCCGACCAGCGCTTCCTGAGCGACCCGACGCCTGCCTTCTGCTCAGGCACGCTCATCGATGACGACCTGGTGCTCACCGCGGGGCACTGTATCGAAACGGCTTCGGAGTGCGCGGACACGCGCTTCGTCTTCAACTTCTATCGCACGTCGGCCACGGGGCTGCAGACTGTGACGACGCAGGACATCTTCGCCTGCCAGTCCATCGTCGCGCATGAGCTGGGAACGGTGAATGGCCGCAACCTGGACTTCGCCATCATCCGGCTGGACCGCCCCGCCACGCCACGTTTCGAGCCAGCGCCCATCCGTCCGGGCGACGCCGCCCTGCCGGTGAACACGGGCGTGTCCGTGATTGGCTCGGGCAGCGGCATCCCGTTCAAGATTGACGACGGCGGCTGGGTGCGTGACGCCCGCGCTGGCACGCTGGACTACTTCGTCGCCAACACGGACACCTTCGGTGGCAACTCGGGCTCGGGCGTCTACGAGAACGATACCTTCACCGTGGCTGGCATCCTGGTCCGCGGCGAGAACGACTACGTCACGCAGGGCAGCTGCCGTGTCGTGAACCAGTGCTCCGATACGGGCTGCCGTGGCGAGGACATCACCTACGTGCGTCCCGCCGTGGATAAGTACTGCTCCATCGCGGGCAGCATGCGCCTGTGCGGGCGGGCCGAGCCGCCTCCGCCGCCGGAGAACTCGTTCGACTACAGCGCCACCAACACCAACAGCGCGCAGCAGAACACCACCAACCACGTCATCGCGCTGAGGGCCGGCCAGACGCTCACCGTCGCGACGTGCGGCCTCACGGGGACGCAGTTCACCGGTGACACGTGGCTGCGTCTGCGCAACCCCGCGGGCGTCGAGGTGGGCTCCAATGACGACTCCTGCGGCGGCCGGGGTTCCAGCATCACCTTCACCGCCACCACCACCGGCAACCACGAGGTCCGTGCGGGCTGCTACTCCAGCGGCAGTTGCTCCGGCCGCGTCGTCTGGACCATCACGGGCGGCGAGCCCCAGCCCACTTCCGGCAGCTTCAACTTCGAGGCCAGCAACACCCACGACGCCCGGCAGAATACCGTCAACGAAACCGTCATCATCGACGCGGGTCAACGCATCACCGTGGCCACCTGTGGCGTGGCGGGCGCCAGCTTCGAGGGCAACACCCTCCTGCGGCTCTTCAATGGGAACAAGATGGTGGCCTTCAACAACGACGCTTGCGGAGGGCAGGGCTCCCGCCTGACGTACACCGCGACCACCACGAGAGCCCTGCAGATTCGCGCAGGCTGCGCCTCCTCGAGCAGCTGCCGTGGCACCGTGGTGTGGAACATCGACTAGCACCCGGTTGACGTGAGGGCGCGGGTGGCCTTGCCGCCACCCGCGCCCGGCGCTCCATGCGCAGTACCGACGCATCCCCTCGTTGCTCGCGTTCCCTGACGCGGGATGCGCGCGGAGCACCCGCCACTGCACGGGGTGGCCAGGGAGGGCGTGATGCTGACCGGCGAGGCGCGGATGGCATCGACGTCTGGCCTGAGGCGCCGAAAGTGCTGCCGGGGCGTTGACAGGTGTGGCTGCGATTCAACTCAGGGGAGGGGCGGTGATGTGGAGAGGGATTGGAGGTCAAGGTCGCTCTGTTTGAAAAGGTATACAGGTGTCCAATGGCTGGAAATGGACATTGGAGATTGGTTGTATTTTCGTGGTATGATTGAATTGCATGATTTGGTGTCAGGGCCAGGCGTAGAGTGTTTGCGCCCGTCCCTTCCGGCGGGCGCTCATCGCTAGGAGTGGTCGCCCATGCGCATCACCCGTACCGCCTCTCGCAGAAAGCTGTTCGGCGCGCTGCTGTGTACCCTCTCCGTCGCGGCCTGTGGCCCGGCGCCCGAAGGAGAGCTTCCCGGTGAGAAGTCCCCCGAGACGGGCTCGCAGGAGCAGCCCGTTGTCTATGGCATCGATCACCGCACGGACGTCTACGCCTACACGACGCACGCGGTGCTGCGTGACCGGGCCGAGAAGTCCACGGTGGCGTTGATGAATCCGTCTGACTTCAACGCCAGCAACCCCAACAACGTCACCTTCAACGCGCCCACGCTGCAGAGCGCCTACAACCTCTGCTCCGACCAGCGCTTCCTGGACGACCCGACGCCTGCCTTCTGCTCGGGTACGCTCATCGATGATGACCTGGTGCTCACCGCGGGGCACTGCATCACCAGCGCCTCGGCCTGCGCCAATACGCGCTTCGTCTTCAACTTCTACCGCACGTCCGCCACGACCCTGCAGACGGTGACGACGCAGGACATCTTCTCCTGCCAGTCCATCGTCGCGCGTCAGCAGGGCACGGTGAACGGCCGCAACCTGGACTACGCCGTCGTCCGGCTGGACCGCCCGGCCACGCCGCGCTTCGAGCCGGCGCCCATCCGTCCGGGCAACACCGCCCTGCCGCTGAACACGGGCGTGTCCGTGATTGGCTCGGGCAGCGGCATCCCGTTCAAGATTGACGACGGCGGCTGGGTGCGTGACGCCCGCGCTGGCACGCTGGACTACTTCGTCGCTAACACGGACACCTTTGGTGGCAACTCGGGCTCGGGCGTCTACGAGAACGGCGGCTTCACGGTGGCCGGCATCCTGGTCCGGGGCGTGACGGACTACGTCACCCGGGGCAACTGCCGTGTCGTGAACCAGTGCACCGACACGGGCTGCGGTGGCGAGTCCATCACCTACGTGCGTCCCGCCATCGACGCGTACTGCGCCGTCGCGACCAGCGAGCGGCTGTGCGAGGGCTACGAGCCGCCGCCGCCTCCGCCGCCGGTCGAGACCTTCACCTTCACCGCGTCCAATACCAACAGCGCGCAGCAGAACACCACCAACGTCAACGTGACGCTGGCCGCGGGCCAGACGCTGTCCTTCGGCACCTGCTCCCTGCCGCAGGCCACGGGCACGGGTGACACCTACCTGCGCCTGTTCAACGTGGCGACGAACACCCAGGTGGCGTCCAACGACGACTCCTGCAGCCTGCTGTCCTTCGTGTCGTTCACCGCGCCCACCGCGGGCACGTACCAGATGCGCGTGGGCTGCTTCTCCAGCGGTTCCTGCAGCGGCACGGTGGCCTACACCATCCAGTAACACCGGTTTGACGTGAGGGCGCGGGTGGCCCTGCCGCCACCCGCGCTCGTAGCTTCGCAGACAACACCACCGCATCCCCTTGTTGCCCGCGTGTCCTCGCGTTCCCCGTGGCCTCCCTCTGGAGCCTGGGTGGAGCGCCCCCGGCACGCGCCGTGCTCTGGGCCCCCGCCGGGCCGAGCCCGGAGCCGGTCCCTCAACAAGGACGATGCGTGACATGAATCAGCGGAAACACACGAAACAGCTCGCACGCCAGCTGCGCTGGGCGGGCCTGTCCGCGACGGCGCTGGCGGCCCCCGCGAGCTTCGCGCAGGACTGCCCCAAGCCCACGTTGCAGCAGTGCGTGGATGTCGACTACCGCGCCAGCAGTTGCGGCAGCGTCCACGACGCGTACTGCCAGGGCCTGGTGGAAGAAGAGTGGAAGGCCCGATGGGAGGCGGCTCCCAAGCGCGAGGCGCTGCTCCCCGAGGAGCTAGGAGGCGAGGTGGCGACGGTGGCCTATCAGCCCCACGTGCCGACGAAGACGCGCTTCCAGGGCATGGACCAGAGCATCATGGGCCAGGTGCTCAAGGGGCAGATTCTCTACCGGAAGCGACTGGAGAACCTGTCGAAGGACGAGCAGGCCTACCTGGCGCGGATTCGGGGCTGGGAGAAGAACGGCACCCAGGTGACGTCTTGCCAGGAGTTCGTCGACGAGAAGTACCTCGACTTCAGTCGCTTCGAGCGGGAGGCGGGCCAGTACGGCGATGACTACCGCGCCTTCTTCAAAGGCGCGTACGGCAAGGAAGGCATCGCGTACCGGACGCTCTACAGCCGGGACCAGGAGAAGCTGGCGCCCATCTGGGGCGAGCAGCGCGTGGAGAAGAACGCGTACTTCCGCTTCACGCCCGGCCGCTATCCGAAGGGGACCGACGGCTACGTCTTCACGTCCGAGGCGGCGAAGCTGGCCGACAACGTGGAGGCTCGCAACTGGGCCGTCCCGTCGGACAAGTGGCACGAGGCGCAGAGCGAGAAGCTCAGCCACATCGCGGACGATGTCCTCAATCACTACCAGGTCGAGCAGGAGGCCTTCGCCGCGCTGCTGCGCCAGCGTGACGCCGTCTATGCGGAGTGGGAGCAGGCGTCGAAAATCCTCCGCTCGCGCGACCACCAGACGGAGGAGCTCGACAAGCTGACGGCGAAGCGGCTCTACGGGCTCGACAAGGCCATCGAGGAGGCGCTCGTGAAGGCCCAGAAGGACGGCTGCCTCGATGCCCAGGGGCCCACCGTCTGTGATTGGAGCCCACGCCGCTACAAGACGATGCTGGAGGCCGCCATGGCCCCCCGCCGCGAGGCCGACCTCCAGGCCTGCCTCTTCCTCACGGGCAACGACTTCGGCGCGGAGAGCTTCGTGCGCAACGCGGACAAGCTCAAGGTCAAGGGTCTGGACCAGAAGGACTACACGCTGAGCTCCTCGTTGCTGGCGCATTACCTCGCTGTCTACGGTGCCCATATCCAGGAGTTGCTCGCGCCGCTGGATCCGTCCACGGGCACGGTGCGGCACGGCGGCGAGGCCAGCGACAGCGGCTACGCGGGCGGCGACACCTTCGGCGGCGGCTACAACTACACGGCCGGCTGGGAGTACATCCAGTCAGGCGCGGGGCTGCACGACAAGGGCCTGGGCGCCTGGTGCGACAGCGACGTGCGGCTCTACGGCGAGCTCAACGCCTACGCCAACGTGTTCGGGCCCACGCGCCACGAGATGGTGCACGTGAGCGGCGAGGCGGGAACGGAAGGCAATGGCATCCGCCTCAAGCTGGACACGCGCGTGCTGGGCATCTCCCTCTACAGCCACGACCAGCACTACCCGATGCGCGTCACGTTCTACGAGGGCAGGCCCTTCTTCGGCAGTGATGTCGCGAAGGCCTCCGCGACCTTCGTCGTCGTCTTCGTCCCCGTCACCGTGCAGGGCGGCCTGGCCGCGGAGGCGGGCGTGAAGATGCACATCGGCGGTGCCATCACCCGCAACTGCGCCGAGGACCTGCTGGGCGTGGACCTGTACGGGACCATCACCCCGTTCGCCGCGGTCAAGGGCTTCGCGTCCGTGGGCATCGGGGTTCCGGGGCTCCAGGCGGGCGTGAGGGGAGAGCTGGTCATCACCCGCGCCAACATCCCGCTCTTTGGCGACATCGGCCTCTATCTGAGCTCGCCCGCGCATCCGACGAACCCGAACACGCTCTTCCTGCGGGCCTCCTCGAAGCTCGACATCGAGCTGCGCTTCCTGGACGGCAGCATCAAGCTCTTCGGCGAGCTGGGCCCGCTCCGGGGCGAGACGACCATCGTGAGCTGGAGCGGCTTCGGCAACACCTGGAACGTCTACAACGAGTTCAAGTCACTGCCGCTGGTCCGCGTCTACTAGTTCGTCCGCGTCCTTCCCTGGCTCGCGCCAGCGCGAGCCGGGGAGGCGCCTTGCCGCCGCGGTGTGTCCATACGCAGTCGCGGCGGCCCCTTTTTCCACCTGTCTGGAGTCCTTCATGCGTCGCTCGAGGCTCGCCGTCCGCACGGCCGCGCTGACCACCCTGCTGCTGGCCGGTTCGGTGTCCGTCTGGTCCTACTTCCACCGTGCCGCACCGGAGGCTGTCGCGGCCCCCGCGCCCGTGAGCGCCTCACAACTGCCGCTCTACCGGTGGACCGTGGGCGAGGAGCGCACGTACCACTTCGTCTGGGATGACCTGCAGCGCGTGGCGCTCCCCGTCTCGCAGGACCAGGCGCGTCAGTCGATGGAGGGCATGCTGAAGCTGGAGGGGGAGCTGACGCTCCAGGCCCTGGAGGTCCGCGCGAATGGCGCGCGCGTGCGGATGGCCCTGAAGCGGCTGGAGCGGCACGAGGCGTCGCTCGCCGGCCAGGCGCTCTTCCCAGACGCGGCGTCCATCCAGTCACACCTGCCCGAGACGGCGTCGGCGTGGCTGGAGCTGGATGCCCGGGGCGCGCTGGTGGCCGTCCGATTCTCCGACGCGGAGCCGCCCATGTTCCGCCAGCTCGCGCAGACGCTGGCGACGGAGCTGTTTGCCTCCGACCTGCGGGACGCCGCCGAGTGGAGCGCCGTCGAGTCCACGCAGACGGGGGACGTGGAGGCGCGCTTCCAGTTCGATGACGACGGCGCTCGCCTGACGCGCCGTCGTGCGCGCTACCAATCCCTGCGGGCCGCCGGGACGGCGCCGGCCTTCCAGCAGAAACTGAGCTCCCTCACGCAGTTCGACCGGGACCCGGAGCGGTTCCTGGCCGCCGTGTCCCACGACGAAATCCTGGATGCCACGCACACCGACGGCCGCCCGCTGCTGTCGCGGCGCGTGCGCCTGCGTCTGTCGTTCTCCTCGCGACAGCAGAAGCCGCTGCCGCCGGCCACGGAGGACAAGCCCATCGTCCGCGTTCCCTCGCAGGTGGCCTTCGAGGGCGACGAGGCGCTGGCGTTGAAGACCAGCCAGGCGGACGGGATGAAGGTGGACGAGGTGCTCCGGGTGCTGGCGTCCGCGACCGACCCCAGCGCCATCCCGGAGCTGGGGACCTTCGCGCGGCGGGCCATCGCCGCGCTCGAGCTGGAGCCCCACCGGGCTGGTGAGCTGGGGGCGCTGTTCCGCCAGAAGGGCACCACGCCCGCGATGCGCGAGCTGATGCTGGACCTGCTGGCGGGGGCCGGACACCCGGAGGCCCAGGCCACGCTGCGCGAGCTGATTGCCTCCACGGAGGCCCGCGAGCACCCCGGGGCGCACGCGATGATGGTGCAGCGCGCCGGCTTCCTCCGCGAGCCGGAACCGGAGACAGGCCGGCTGCTCGCGCGGATGAACGCCGAGGCCCGGGCCACGGGCGACGTCGGCATCGAGCGCGCGTCTGCCTACGCCCTGGGCGGCGTCGTCTCTCATCTGCCGGCAGGCAGCCCGGAGGCGTCCGAGCTCCTGCGTCCGCTGGAGGACGCGCTCGCGCGGGCGGATGATGCCGAGTCGCGAGAGCACTCCCTGCGCGCGCTGGGCAACAGTGGCGCGGAGCGCATCATGGACCTGGCCTCGCCGCATCTGCGGGACGACGCGCCCGCCGTGCGTGCCGCCGCTGCCGGTGCCCTGCGCACCGCGCCTCAAGAGGCCGCCACGCGCATGCTGCTGGATGCGCTGGAGGCCGAGTCAGAGCGCGCCGTGCAGAGCGCCGTGCTGGACGCGCTGAACGCCCGCGCCCTGGGGCCGCCGGAGCTGGAGCGGTTGAGCCACTGGGTCGTGGCGGGGCGGCTGGCGCCGGGCGCCGAGGCCGCGCTGCTGAACGTCCTCACGCCTCGGATGGACGACAGCGTCGCCGTCCTCCGGATGCTCCAGGCCCTGTCGACGCGTCCCGGTCAGCAGCCCGCCACCCGGGCCCGCGTCCTGGCGCTGATGGCCCAGGCCTCGGCCCACCGGGGCGGCTGAGTCCCTTCGCTTCAACCCACCCACCGCAGTCGAGGTCCTCATGAAACGCAGTCTCAACGGGCTGTGGCCGCTGGCCCTGCTCGGCTTCTTCCTGGCACAGGCCGCGCACGCGGGCGTCGTGGACGACGTCCGGCGTGGCACGAACATCCGCCTCAACGCCGCGCGCATCCACGTGAGGGGCAATGACTACGCCACCGGCTACTGGTTGCTGCCGAAGGCGGCGAACACGCTGAACCTCAACGTCCCGGCGCGGCAGTTCGGCGTCAACTCGGACCTGGTGCTGCGCCTGCATGGCTCGAGCTCCGGGAACGTCATCACCTGGACCTTCGACGACACGCTGCCGAGCCCCTATTACCTGGGCAGCGCCAACAGCGTGACGCGGGTGAGAGGGACGCTGAAGGCCCTGGCCCGGCAGGTGCGCGGCGCGGACGACCCTTACTGCGACAGCGCCTCCTGCCCGCACAACGTCGAGCTGGTGCTGACGTCCGGCTCCAGCGTCAAGGTGGATGGCTACACGGACATCGTCTTCAAGTTCAACTGGACGGAGGACGTGCACGTGCGCCAGTTCGTCGCCTACGGCGGCGTGCCGCGGCCCCGGCTGTCCTCGATGGCTGTCGTCACGCCCAGCAGCCGCTGCTCGTCTCCGGGGCCGACCGAGCTGTCCGGAGACGTGGTGCTCAGCAGCCCCGCGCCCACCGGTGGCATCCTGGTGGACCTGATGAGCGTGGACGCGCGCGTGGGCGTGCTGCCCGTGCGCGTCCCCGAGGCCCAGCGGACCGCCCGCTTCACGCTGCGCTTGCCTCCGCGCTGGACGGGCCCCACCGTCATCTACGGCGCGTCGGGCGGCGTCCGGAAGAGCGTGAAGGTGAGCGTGCCCCGGTGCATCGCGTGGCCGTTCGCTTTCAACGGCTGGAGCATCCTCGATGCCGTCTACGCTCCCATCCGCCTGCTCAGCGGGGGCTCGGTGGTGGCCCGGTACAAGGAATCGGACGTCCTGCTCACCGCCAAGGGCGAGGCGTACTGGCTGACCGAGGTGCTTCGCGCCGAGCAGGTGCGGGTGGCGGGCGTCAACACGACCGGAGACGTGTTCGGCACCGCGTATTCGTCCAAGGGGCCGAGCGCGTTCCGGCTCCGCGCGGACGACGTGAAGGCGGGCCCCGAGGTGTGGCTGGAGGGCTGGGAGGCCGTGACGGCCAATGCCCACGGCACGCTGCTGGTGCGCAACCCTCAGGAGGACAAGGGGCTCTACCGCGTGGACGAGGTGGGGCCGGCGCTGCTCCCCGCCGTGTCGGAGCTGCACCCCCGGGACATCCTCTTCAACGCGCTGGGCGAGGCGGCGGTGACGCTGGAGACGGAGAAGGGACTCCGCGCCGCGCGCGTCTACGGCAAGGACGTGAAGGTGCTGCTGGATGCCGAGTCCGAAATCACGGCGCTCAGCGACGTGGGGGTGTTCGTGGGCACCGCGCTCGACGAGAACAAGCGCCCGCGCCCCTTCGTTTGGTCGCAGGAGGAGGAGGCCCGGTGGCTGCCCCTTCCCAAGGGCACCGTGTCCGCGAGGGCCGTGGCCATCAACGATGGTGGCTGGGTGCTGGGCACCGCCACCGCCGAGGACGGCAAGACGCAGTCGGCCTTCCTGGCGTCGCCCGACGGCAAGACGGCCCTCCGGCTCGACGACATGCTCCCGGAGGAGCTCAAGAAGGCGCAGTACCGCGTCGTGCAGGCGCTCTCGCTCGCGGATGACTTCGGGGTGCTGGCGCTCGCGGTGGATGGCCAGGGCGAGCGCGTCCACCTGGTGCTCCGTCCATGAGCCGCCCGCCGGTGGACTCCAATTCCTCTCTACGAACAAGGACCTTCCTCGTGAAACCGAACTCTCCCCTGCGGGGGCTGTTGATGTTGTTCATGGCCATCCTGGCGGGCTGCGGAAGCTGCCAGAGCAGCTCCTCGTCGTGTGACCGCAGCCAGTACGGGACTGAAGGCTGCGCCTGCCGGACGGACTCCGCCAGTTGCAACGCCGGGCTGGCCTGCCAGAGCGGCACGTGTGTGCAGTGTGGCAGCGAAGGCGAAGTGTGCTGCGTCAATGCCGCAGTGCCCTTCTGCCATGGCACGCTGGCGTGTGCGATGGAGGCCAGCGGCGAGCGCTGCCGCAACTGCGGCGAGGTGGGTGAGGCCTGCTGCGTGTCGTCGGGGAACAGCCAGTTCTGCCGCTCAAACGCCGTGTGCGTCAGCGGCACCTGCCAGTCCGTGGCGTCGATGACCTGCGACCCGGACGGCGCGGTCTACGCCGTGGGCATCCAGGACGACAAGCTGTGCGCGAAGCGGGTGGTGGAGGTCCGCGCGAGCTCTCCCGCGAACGCCCTGCAGTGCGTCTCCAGCAGCGGCATGCTGGCGGCGGGCGAGGCCGTCTACGAAATCCCCAACACGCCCATCAACGACTACGACGTGTGCCTGGAGTCGGCGAGCGAGGGCCGGCGCACCACGCGCGTGCAGGCGTTCGAGGAGTTCAATGCGCTGCGCTGCGCGCGCTGGACGCGGTGTGGTGACGACGACCCGTGTTCCAGCGCGACGCTGGGCGCCTGCACGCCCTGAAGCAAAGCGGGGGCGGAGCGGGAGGGGGGACGCTCCGCCCCCGTGTCGTGCCCCGGGCAGCGTCAGCACGTGCGGCGCGGGCCGAGCACTCGATGCCGGGCGCCGCTGTTGGCGTTGCGGCCCACCCTTCGGCCCGCCCGACGGCTTCGGGGCGCGGCACCCGGATGCGAGCCGGGGTGAGGCGTGGGCAGTTTCTCCAGCCATGAGGTCACGCCAGGCTCCTTGCTGCGCGGGCGTGCCGCCGTGACGCGCCGTGACGTAGACCCTGGACACAGGGTGTCCTTCATGGTTGTTGGAGGTCAAATCGTATTCCTCTGCTCAACAAGGAACCGACATGCGCCGTTCGCTCGCCTTGCTCCTGCTGTTACTGCTGCCCCTGCCAGCGCTCGCGCTGAACGGAGGGCTGGGGGAGCCACCGGCGGACGTGGACCGCCGCACGCCCATGGCGACGACGGCGGGCTTCCTGGACGCCGCGCATACGCGGGACGCGGCGCGCGCGCCGCATTACCTGTCGTTGTCGCATCTGCCTCCGGAGCAGCAGGCCGAGGAGGGCCTGCGGCTGGCGCGGCGGCTCGTCTTCGTGCTGGACCGGATGCTGTGGCTGGACTTCTCGAACATCAGCCAGAAGCCGGAAGGGGACCCGGCCGACCCCGTCTACGACTCGCTGGGGCAGATTCCGCTGCCGCGGGGCTCGGTCGATATCCGCCTGCAGCGCGTGGAGAGCCCGGACGGGCCTGTCTGGGTCTTCAGCGAGGACACGGTGCGCGCCATCGACACGCTGTTCACGGTGTACGGCTCGCCCGTGCTGGAGAAGCTGCCGCCGCTGCTCTTCGTGCGTCCGCTGTGGGTGCTGGAGCTGTGGCAGTGGCTGGGCCTGGGCGTGCTGCTGGGGGTCGCGTGGCTCGCGGGCCGGCTGATGGAGGCGGTGGTGTTGCGGGTGGGCGCCCGGGCGACGGGCATCACGCAGTCGGGCTGGGATGACCAGTTGGTGGCGGCGGGGAAGGGGCCGCTGCGGCATCCGGTGGCGGCGGTGCTGGTGGCCTCCGGCACGCGGATGTTGCTGCTGCCTCCGCCCGCGCAGCACCTGGTGGATGTGGTCGCGCGCTCGCTCGTCATCGCGTCACTGGCGTGGTTCCTCATGCGCTTCGTGCGGCTGGCCGCGGGCTTCGTGGAGCACCGCGTGGGCACGGAGAACAAGGACGTGGCGCGGGTGCGCGGGCTGCGCACGCAGCTGGCCGTCATGCGCCGGGTCATCGAGTGCACCGTGGTGCTGGTGGCGGGCTCGCTGCTGCTGCTCCAGTTCGAGGCGGTGCGCAACGTGGGCGTGTCGCTGCTGGCCTCCGCGGGCATCGCTGGCCTGGTGCTGGGGCTCGCCGCGCAGAAGTCCATCTCCACGCTGCTGGCGGGCATCCAGCTCTCCATCACCCAGCCGGTGCGCATCGGTGACACCGTCATCGTGGAGGGCGAGTGGGGCTGGGTGGAGGAAATCACCCTCACGTACATCGTCGTGAAGGTGTGGGACCTGCGCCGGCTGGTGGTGCCGATGAGCCACTTCCTCGACAAGCCCTTCCAGAACTGGAGCAAGGTGTCGCCGGACATCATGGGCACGGCGGAAATCTTCGCGGACTTCCGCACCGACGTGCCGGCCGTGCGCGCCGAGCTGCGGCGCATCTGCGAGACGGAGGGCACGGGGCTCTGGGACGGCAAGGTCGCGGGGCTCCAGGTGACGGAGTGCACCGAGCGCACCATCAAGCTGCGCGCGCTGGTGAGCGCGGCGGACTCGGGCAAGGCGTGGGACTTGCGGTGCCTCGTCCGCGAGAAGCTCATCGCCTACCTCCAGAAGCAGCCGCACGGCCTGCCCGTGCTTCGCGCCGAGGCGTCGCACGTGAGCGTCCAGGACGGTGCCGCCGTCACGCTCGGCGTGGTGCCGCTGGCGGGGCCCGCCGGTGCCAACGTCGTGGTGCCCGCCAGGCGCCAGGACTGAAGCCGCATGCCCCTGGGGCCCCACGGGGAGGCGCCGCCGGGCAGGCGGTGTTTGCCGTGAGGGCGCCACGCGCCCCACCTTCGGACATCGCTTCGTCTGGAGGTGGACATGGCTGGAAGGCTTGGCAGTGCGGGCGGCGCGGCGGTCCTGGCGGCCATGCTGGGGGCCGCACCCCTGGCGGGGCTCACCCCGCGCGCGGAAGCGCGCCAGGCGCGTGTGACGCGCGACGTCCTGGCGGAGCGCGACCTGCTCCTGGCGCAGCTCGCTCTCTTCGATGCCAATGCCATCGCGTCGGCGAACCTGGCGCTGGAGAAGTCGAGCAACCCACAGGTGCGCCAGCTCGCCATGCGGATGGTGGATGACCACCGCCAGCACCTCGAGGACTTGAAGCGCTGGGGCGGCTCTCCGTCCATGGACATCGTCGTGGCCGAGCTCACCCAGCCCCGGGGGGAGCAGGGGATGGGGGGCTCTGGCGGCGTGGATGGCGGCGTCGGGCAGAGCATGCCCATGCAACGCGCCGATGCCCGCCTGGAGCGCTCCGTGGGACACGCGCAGCAGCACCTGGACGTGCTGCGTGAGGCGCAGGGGCCCACTTTCGACAAGGTCTTCCTGAAGCGCGTCGTCGAGGACCAGGAGAACGGTCTGCGTCTGGTGAAGCAGGGCCAGGCGACCTACAAGAACGACGGCGCCTTCGCGCTCATGCTCGACAGGACGGGCAACCTCGCCGACCGCTTCCTCCAGCGAGCGCGTGGGCTGCAAGAGTCTTTGGAGTGAACGCGACGTCGTTTCGCAGGGCCTGACCGGTTGACGCGGTGGAGGCGCGACGCCTAACACCATCGGCATGAGGACCGCCGCGTGGCTGCTGTCGGTGTACCTGGCCGGGGCCCTGTGTGCGTGCGCCACGCCTTCGCCTCGTGTGCCGCCCGTGGCGCCGGAGGGCGCGACGTCCGTGGGCCCCTTCGTGCCCGAGGCCCGTGCACTGTTCGAGGGCTGCGTGGCCGTTCCGGACACCCAGGACTCCCGACTGTATCGCTGTGATGGCCTCACCCTCTGGCTGACGGAGCGCGGTGACCTGACGCGCGAGCTGGCGCTCTCCGAGGCCCAGGCCCTCGTCACCCAGCGCCAGGGGCCGGGTGTCACCTTCACGGAGGAGGCGCTCCCGCTCGCTGGCAGGCCGTGGCCCGCGCTCCGCTTCGAGGTGTGCGCGGAGGGAGACTGCCGCGCTGGAGGCTACGTCACCGCTGTCACCGGCGAGCTGGACCGGGTGCGGCAGCTCGGGTGCGTGGCGCGGGCCAATGCGCGGCCATTGCTGGCGCGCTGCGTGGAGTTGCTCGAGTACCTCGCATCGAACGGCAATCCCGAGGGCGAGGTGCTGGGCGCCCACGCGCTGCTCGTGCCGCCGCGCCTGCCGTGGCGTGCCCTGGCGGTGCCCTCGGGCTGCCAGCTCTCCGCGTCAACGGCGCGCGCGGGGCGCATCCGCTGTGCGGACTCGTCGATGATGTGGAGCCTCTATACGCCCGCCCGGTCCGACGTGACGTCATGGTGGCGCGCTCGCAGTGTGGAGGCGCTCCAGGAGGCGCTGCCAGGCGCGGGGCCGGTGGAGGAGGTGCCTTGCCGCCTGGAGCAGCTGTCCACGCGCTGCGAACGCTTCACCGTGTCGTCGCCTGAAGGGCCGCTCGTCGTGTGGACCGCCGCCGTGGCGTGGGAGGGCCATGCGCTCTTCGCCGCGTGCAGCCACCTCGCCTCCGAACGTCCCTTTCCCGCCGTCTGCAACGGCGCATTCACCCTGCCTTGACGCTGGCGAAGGAAGGCACCGCGTGTACGAGCTTCAGGACGTCTCCAAGCGCTTCGGGTCGATGCAGGCCCTGCATCCGCTCAGTCTGGAGCTGCCCAGGGGGCGCACCACGGTGCTGCTCGGCCCGAGTGGCTGTGGCAAGTCGACGCTGCTGCGGCTGCTCAATGGACTGCTGCCTCCCGATACCGGGCGCGTGCTCTTCGATGGGAACCCCTTGCCCACCGGCGGTGACGCGCTGCTCTCGGTGCGGCACCGGGTGGGCTATGCGCTCCAGGGCGGAGGCCTCTTCCCGCACCTCACAGGCGAGGAGAACGTCACCCTCATGGCTCGGCACCTGCGCTGGTCCGCGACGAAGGTGCGCGAGCGGCTGGCGGCCCTGGTGGAGCTGACGCGCTTCCCCGCGGATGCGCTGGCGCGCTACCCCTCGCAGCTCTCCGGGGGCCAGCGCCAGCGGGTGGCGCTCATGCGCGCGCTGATGCTGGATCCGGACGTGCTGCTGCTGGATGAGCCCCTGGGCGCGCTGGACCCGCTGGTCCGCCACGAGCTGCAAGGCGACCTGCGCGACATCTTCGCGCGGCTGGGCAAGACGGTGGTGCTGGTGACGCACGACTTGGCCGAGGCCGGCTTCCTGGGAGACAGCATTCTCCTGATGCGTGAAGGGCGCGTGGTGCAGCAGGGCCGCCTCGAGGACCTGGAGGCGCGGCCCGCGGACCCCTTCGTCTCCCGCTTCATCCAGGCGCAGCGTCCGCTGCCCGGCGGTGGGACGGGAGGTGCGGCGTGAGGGGCGCATGGGGCGTGCTTCTGGCGGCGTTGCTCGTGTGCGCCTGTGGCGGCGGCTCGTCAGCCGGTGATGGGACGCCCACCGTGCGCGTGGGCTCCAAGAAGTTCACCGAGTCCGTCATCCTCGGCGAGGCGGTGACGCAGCTGGCGCGAAGCACGGGCGCGCGCGCCACGCATCGGCGGGAGCTGGGCGGGACCGCCGTCCTCTGGGAAGCGCTGCGCCGGGGCGAGCTCGACGTGTACCCCGAGTACACGGGAACGCTGCGGCAGGAGCTGCTGTCGGGACGCCACCTGCCGGACGATGCGGCGCTGCGCGAGGCCCTGGCCGAGGTCGGCTTGCGGATGAGCGAGCCGCTGGGCTTCAACAACACCTATGCGCTGGGCATGAAGGAAGCGGAGGCCCAGCGGCTGGGCATCCGCCGCATCTCCGACCTGCGTGCGCACCCGGCGCTTCGCTTCGGCTTCAGCAACGAGTTCATGGACCGCGCGGATGGGTGGCCCGCCCTGCGGGACAGCTACCGGCTGCCGCAGCGGGACGTGCGCGGGCTGGACCATGACCTGGCGTACCGGGGGCTGGAGAGCGGGGCGCTCCAGCTCACGGACCTGTACTCCACGGACGCGGAAATCGTGGCGTATGGGCTGCGGGTGTTGGAGGACGACCTGCGCCACTTCCCCGCCTACGACGCCGTGTTGCTGTACCGGGACGACCTGGAGGCGCGCGCGCCCGAGGCGCTGGCCGCGATACTTCGCCTGGAGGGCCGCGTGTCCGAGGAGGACATGGTGAAGCTCAACGCGCAGGCCCGGCTGGAGCGAGTACCGGAGGCCCGCGTGGCCGCCGGCTTCCTGAGTGACTCGCTGGGGGTCGCTTCGGAGGTGCGTGGGGACGGACTGGCCTCGCGCGTGTGGAAGCGCACGCGCGAGCATCTGTTCCTCGTGGGCGTGTCCCTGTTGGCGGCGGTGGTGCTCGCGGTGCCCCTGGGCGTGGTGGCCGCGCGGCGGCCCCGGCTGGGGCGCGGCGTGCTGGGGCTGACGGGCGTCATCCAGACGGTGCCGTCACTGGCGCTGCTGGTGGTGATGATTCCGCTGCTGGGCATCGGCTCGCGTCCGGCGATTGCGGCGCTGTTCCTCTACAGCCTGTTGCCCATCGTCCGGAACACGGCGGCGGGATTGGCCGGAATCCCTCTGGAGGTGCGCGAGTCCGCGGAGGCGCTGGGGCTGCCCGCGCGGGCGCGGCTGTGGCGCATCGAGCTGCCCATGGCGGCGCCGTCCATCCTCGCGGGCATCCAGACGGCCGCCGTCATCAACGTGGGCACGGCCACGCTGGGCGCGCTGGTGGGGGCAGGGGGCTACGGGCAGCCGATTCTCACCGGCATCCGCCTGGATGACGCGAGGCTCATCCTGGAGGGCGCGGTGCCCGCCGCCGCGCTGGCGCTGCTCGCCAGCGGCTTGTTCGACCTCATCGAGCGCATTGTCGTGCCCCGGGGCCTGCGGCTCGGGACGGTGTCGCGTTCGCGCTGAGCCTTGGTGGTGCGAGTGCTCCACAGCGGGAACACGCACTGCCGCTGCCACTGGCTCAGCGAGCAGACGTCGTGGCGCGCAGGCCCACGACGTCCCCAGCGTCACACAGGCTCGGCGCTCGAGGCAGGCGTCTGCTCCGCCACCAGCCGCGGCGCATCCGCCGCCAGGCCCGCCGCGCACAGCACCACCACGGACATCCACACGAAGTCCGCCAGCAGCAGGTGGACCAGCTGCATCCACACCGGCGCCAGCAGCAGCAGGTTCGTCACGCCCGCGCCCAGTTGCACCGCATACAGCACGGTGATGGCGGACGCCGCGCGCCGCACGTCATCCGACGGCCGCAGCCGCGCCACCGACCGCGACGCCATCACCAGGAAGGCACCCACGCCCACCGCCAGCAGCGGGTGCCACACGCGCAGCTTGATGAGGATGTGCGCCGTCTCCGACATGTCCTGGCGCAAGCCCTCCGCCAGCGTGGTGGACGGGAAGAGCGTGTCCCCCAGCGCGGCGATGGCGCCGCTGACGCCCAGCACCAGCAGCCCCACGATGCTCAGGCCCATCAGCACGCCCGGCAGCCCCTGACCCCGCAGGCTCAGCGGCGCCCGTCCCCGGGAGAACCAGATGACCAGCGTCTGCGCGCCCACCAGGAGGAAGGTGTTCACCAGGTGCACGCCCATCCAGATGGCCCGGCCCACCGAGGCGTTGTCCGCCACGTACTTCAGCAGGACGATGCCCGCGCCCACCAGCGCCTCCGTCACCATGAAGAACAGGGCCCACGCCGCCGCGCTCCGCACCGGGTGACCCTTGGCATGCCCGCGCCGGGCCCAGACGCAGAGGGCCACGGCCAGAATCATCACCAGCCCGCTCGTCAGCCGGTGCGTGTACTCGATGAGCGTCTGGACGCTGGGCTCCCGGGGGATGACCTCGCCGTTGCACACCGGCCAGTGGTCGCCACAGCCGGCGCCGGAGCCCGTGGCGCGCACGAAGGCACCCCACAGAATCACGGCCAACGTGAAGGCAAGCACCCCCAGGCTGAAGGCCTGGAACCGGCGGGACGAGGCAGCGTGGGTCATCAGGCTCCCCCTTAACCCACTTCCACCCCGTTCGCTGTCCCACACGCCCCATGGACGCTCACCCCGGCCATCAGCGGGGCTGCTCGGCCCCTGGGGTACGACACATCCAGTGCATCCGGAATGATTCAGATGGATGCCACGCTGCACCCATTGGATATGCCTGCCCCCCGGCCGGGCTCGCGGATGATTTCCATTTGAGTCAATCGCCCTCCCGGGCACTGGCACGCCAGGTGCTTAACACCGCGGACAGTGCATCCAGCGCTTCGCGGGCGCAGGTAGCACACACCTTCCGCATGGAGGCCGCTTCGGTGGCCTCGGCACCCCGGGCCGGAGTTTCCCCCCTCTCCGTCCCGCGGGTGTGTTCTTCCAGAGGCATCCCTCTGGAGCCGCTTCCCACAGGGGTGTGGGGAAACAGGGTGGAGCGCATCGCGGGCTGGGGACACTCCTCTGGCTTCAGCCCGCGATGCGCATCTGCTCCGCGCCCAGCACCGCGGGGAAGGGCCCGTAGGCCATCGAGCGCTCAATCACGTTCCGCAGCTCGCGCACGTTGCCGGGCCACGGGTGCGCCATCAGCGCGGCGATGGCGTCCGGCCCCAGCTGTGGGGGCTCCATGCCCGGGGGCGTGAGCTGGCGGACGAAGTGGCGGGCGAGCGCCACCACGTCCTCGCGCCGCTCGCGCAGCGGAGGCACGCGCACGGGCACCACCTGGAGCCGGTAGTAGAGGTCCTCGCGGAAGCGGCCCTCCCGCACCAACTGGCTCAGGTCGCGGTGCGTGGCCGCCACCACCCGCACGTCCACCTCCACCGGCCGCATCTCGCCCAGGGGGAAAATCTCCCCGTTCTCCAGGAAGCGCAGCAGCTTGGGCTGGACCTCCAGGGGGAGCTCGCCAATCTCGTCCAGGAAGAGGGTGCCGCCGTGCGCGGCGCGGATGACGCCCGGGTGGTCCGTGGCCGCGCCGGTGTACGCGCCGCGCCGGTAGCCGAAGAGCTGGCCCTCGAAGAGGTCCCTGGGCACGGCGGCGCAGTTGAAGGCCACGTAGGGCTGCTGCGCGCGCGTGGACAGGGCATGCAGCGCCCGGGCGACCACCTCCTTGCCGGAGCCGGACTCGCCGGTGACGATGACGGTGGCGCGGCTGGAGGACAGGCTCGCCAGGTCGGCGCGCAGCCGCTTCATGGCGAGGGAAGCGGCGATGAAGCCCGGCACGTCCGCGTCGCGCGCCTCCTCGGCGCTGCTTGCGTCGGCGGGAACGTCGGCCTGGGCGAAGCCTCGCAGGGTGGCGACCTCCATCGCGAAGCCGCCCAGCCGGGACAGCGCCGTCAGCAGCGCGCGGCCGTCCGGGGGCAGCGGGCCCGCGACGCCCAGCCGGAGCCGCCGACCGCAGCCGTCCCCGAACTCCACGGACTCGGTGACGGGCACGGAGGCGTCGCCCGCCAGGAGCGTGGCCCGTCCCTGCGAGTCGAGCTCCTCCAGCCGGGGCGCGCTGTGGGGAAGCAGGCCTTCCACCACGGCCAGCAGCTCGCGCTGGATGAGCGGGGCGCCCATGCCGCGCACCGACAGCCGCTCGAAGGGCACCACCAGGGCCTCCGCGCCCAGCCGCTTCCCCGCCTCCGTGACCAGTGCCGTGGCGCCGGCGGAGCGCTCCTGGGCCACGTAGTGGACGAAGTGCTGCTGGTGCACCGCCATGCCCACGCGGTGCAGCTCCGCCTCGCTGGCGGCCAGCAGCTCGCCGGCGGCGGGGTCTCCGTCCATCCGCGCCAGCAGGGCCAGCAGGTGGCGGGTGTAGACGGCCATGCACAAATCGCCCGTGAGGCTGAAGGTGCCCAGCGAGGCCTGCAGCAGCTCCCGGGCCTCGGCGGTGCGGCCGTCCAGCACGTGCAGCAGGGCCTCGAAGCGGTGGAGCAGGGCGGAGTGCCACGCGGACGGCATGCGCTCCAGGAAGGCGCGCGCCCGCCGCAGCAGCACGCGGCCCTCGTCGCGCTGGCAGGCGTAGACGCGCGCGTACGTCTCGTACAGCAGGCACTCCCGGCGCAGGTAGGGCCAGCCTCCCAGCTCCACCACGCGCTGCCCTGCGGCGGCGAAGCCCTCCGCGGCGCGGAGCGCCCGGCCCTCGGCGAGGTCCGCGAGCGACTCCGTGAACTGCGCATACGCCCCGGTGAGGGCGCGCTGGATGGTGCCGTCGTAGGCCGTCAGGTGCCGCGCCAGCCGGCGCAGCCCCGAGTAGCGGCCGGTGAGCAGGTACAGCCGCGCGCGCGTCACCGTCAGGTACAGCGGCGTCCAGCGCAGCTCCTCCACCACCGCGTCCGCCTCGTCCAGCACGGCCTCGGCTTCCGCGAAGCGCGCCAGCCGCAGCAGGGCCTCGGCCTCCGCGCGCGCGGCGAAGATGAAGGAGAAGCCGCGGGCCATGCGCCCGCCATAGGCGGCCTCCCGCGCGCGGCGCACGAGCTGGAGCGCCTCGGACGGCTCGCAGGCCTCCTCCAGCCGGCGCTGGGCGAGGAAGGCCAGGTTGCGCGCCTCCAGGAAGGCGTAGCCCATCCGCGCGGCGCCCTGGGCCACCTCGCGGAAGCGGCGTGTGGCCACGGTGGCCTCGCCGCGCAGGGCCGCCTCGTGGGCGCAGGCGTCCTCGGCCAGGAGGCGCAGCGCCGGGTCCTTCACCCCCACGAGCGTCTCCGCCAGCCGTCCCGAGCCGTGGGTGATGCGCTCCGCCTCGCCCAGGTAGAAGCCACAGGCCACCTCGGCCATGCGCAGCTGGCAGCGCACCTCCGGGTCGTCGTGGTTGGCCAGCAGGGCTTCCGCGCGTGCCACGCACGCGGCGGACTTGTTCGCGTCGAACAGCTTTCCATCCGGCGACGCGTACAGGTTGGCCGCCATGGCCAGCACGCGCAGCTCCACCTCTTCCGGGAGGATGCCCGCGTCCGCGGCCCCCAGGTGTGGCAGCAGCGTGGTGAAGGCGCCCCGGCTGTCCTCGCGGCCCCAGCGCTGGAGGTAGGCCAGCCCCACCGCCGCCATGGCCCTTCCACCGGGCGTGCGCAGGACGCCCGAGGCCAGCAGCGAAAGCAGGTCCTCCTCGGCGGCCCGCCACTCGGCGCGCGTCAGGTGGGTGACGCAGGGGAGGATGCGGGCCAGCTCCTCGGGGTGCAGCTCCTGCCGCTTCGACGGGGTGATGGCGGAAGACGGTGCGCCGCCACGGGCCGCGAGCTGGCGGAGCGCCACGGCCACGCGGCCGCGCGGACGGCGGGCCTGGGGGGCCTCGCTCGGCAGCTCCCAGCGGTAGACGGTGAGAGGGGTGACACCCAGCAGGCGAGCGAATGCCGCGCGGCTCTGCTCACCCCGCAAGGCGCGGATGGTCTCGGGTTCCCACCCGGCACTCTCCCCCTTCTCCTCCGGTAACTCCACGGCACCTGCCCCCTTTTTCGCCCCCCCGCCAGGCCACATTCTCTACGGAGTTTCCCAGGATGAATGCAAACGGTTGAGGATTTCCGTTTCTTACAACCTGCATATGCAGCAGGCGACGAATGGAGCGGCTGCCCTCCCTGGGAGGAGGTGCCGTCGTTATCGTCACTCCGTGTCCCGCGGACGTCTCCAGCCTCCCGTTTCTACATCCTCTCGTCTCCAACATGAACGCCTGCTCAGGTTGGAGGACGCACTTTCGGAGGGCCGCGCGCGCGAGGACGCGGCCGTGGAGGCCTGGGTGCGCCGCACCGGCCAGATGCCGCCCCGGAAGGTGCGCCGGAAGTGGGAGAAGCAGTGGCGGCGGGAGGCGAAGCGCGCGGCCCGGCGGGCGGAGCGAGAGGTGCGCTCCCGCCGCTCTCGCAATCCGGCCCGGGGCGCCGCCTACATCGCGGTGGCCGTGACGTGCGTGTTGATGGCGCTGGGGCAGCCCCGGCGGTTGTGGTGGCTCGCCTTCGTGGCGCTGGGGCTCTTCCTCGCGGCGACGAAGCACCTGGAGCGCCCCCGGCGCGACGAGGCCCGTGAGGGCGAAGCCGGGCCGCCGGTGCGGACGCCCGCCGACGCCGTGGCGGAGGACCCCCGGGTGGCGAAGGTGGATGCGCTCTGCGCCCGGCTGATGGAGGCCCTGCGCGACGGGCCCGCGGTGCTGCGCGAGGTGGTGCACGCGCCCGAGCGCACGGTGGAGGCGCTGCGCCAGGGCTGTCACGCGCTGGCGCGGCGCGAGCGGGAGCTGCGAGCCCTGGTGCCTCCGGACGAGGCGCAGCGGCTGGACGCGGAGCGGGCGGCGCTGGCCGCGCGGGTGGACGCCGAGGCGGACGCGGTGGTGAAGGAGCGGCTGGCGGGGGCGCTGGCCGCGCTGGATGCCCAGCGGCGTCAGCGCGCGGAGCTGGCCACCGCCGCGGCGCGGCTGGAGGCCGAGCACATGCGCCTCTACTACACGTTGGAAGGCCTCTATGCGCAGGTGCTCCGGGTCCGCTCGGCGGACACGGCGGGTGAGGACGTCGCCGGGCTGGGGCTCCGGCAGAGCGTGGAGCAGCTGGGCGCGGAGGTGGAGGCGGTGACGCAGGCGCTGGAGGAGGTCCACGGCGCCCCGGATGGGCGGGTGCGCACGCGGTAGCCGCGGCGCGTGTCACGCCCGTGTGTCGCCGAGCGCGCCAATGTCGGGCGCGGCTTGGGGCTCGCATCGTTGCCAGCCCACCTTCAAGGCCACCAGCAGCGCGGGCAGCGCCAGGAGGTCCTCGGCGTCCGCGACGTGTGCGACCGGGAGCACGCGTGGAAGTCGGGGCATGTCCGTGAGAAGCGCCCACGCCGCTCGCGCGGGCCATTGCAGCAGGCCCAGCCCCCAGCGCCAGCCATCTCCCGCGAGCTCGGAGACCTGGATGGCGGAGAAGCACAGCCCCGTCATCAGGATGCAGCCATGGAGCACCGCGCGCGACGGCTGGAAGTCGTCACCATTGCGGGCGGTGAGGCGTTCCCACAGCCCCTGGAGCAGCAGCGGGAACATGGCGAGTCCCGCCACGTCCGACAGCTTGCCCGTCCACCAGGAGGGCCACCGCGCCTTGAACACGTGGTCGTTCAGGATGAGCAGCGCCACCGCCCCCAGGATGAGGGGATGCAGCATCGCGCTGCCGGGCGTGGGCCTTCGAGGAGCGGTGGTCATGCTTCAGCGATCCGCGATGGTGATACCGACGTCACGCGCGGGGATTTCCTCGACCCCGGTGGGACTCAGCCAGACCTGCAGGTCCAGCTCAGAGATGTCGACGTGGCCCTGGGCTTCACCCTCGAGCCGGAACTCCAAATCCGCCTCCCAAAGGCATTCCTGTCGGGCTTCGCAGTCGAACCAATGAGAATGCTCCGAGCGTCCCGTGAGAGGGACCGTGCTGTGCCCCACGAAGGAGAGGCTGTCCGGTTGGCTGTAGCCGCTCTGGTCCGCGTGGGTCCAGCTCAGGTGAAGCGTGGGGGCTCTATCGGAGGAAGACGGGCCAGGAATCCAGCGGGCGGTAACGTCCGCATCCACGGAGATTCGGCCGGAGCGCTTTTCCTTCTGGGGCGCGATGCGAACCGTGACGTGGCGTGTCGTCCGGCCCTGCTCGGTCGTGAGGGTGAAGGGCTGCGCGGAGAAACTGACGGAAGTCGTATTGTCTTCGGAGGTCGCGATGCTGCCGACGCACGCGATGAGCAGTGCCGCGCGGACGGCCCAGTTCCGGACTCGAGTGCTAGGCGTGACGACGGACTTCGACGAATGCACGATGCCCCCAGGAGCGTGATTGCAGATACAATCAAGCAACACCCATGCCGTGGGCACTGCGAGGGAGCGACTCCCCGCGTCTACGAGAAACCACGACTCCCATGTCAGGGCCCGGTGGCGCGAATGTCAGCCCGGGCCCTGGGGGCGGGGCCTGGTTTCAGCGGACCTCGGGGCAGTCCCAGACGTTGCGCGTGCCGAAGGGGCGGCAGGTGCAGACGTAGTCGTACCAGATTCCATCCGTGCACACCTGCGTCGCGCCCGGGCGGGCGCATGACGTGTAGTGCAGGTCCCAGCAGTACGGGAACGGCACTGGATCCACGCGGGCTTCGTCGGAGGCCTCCTGACTCACCAGCGCCTCCGGGTCCACCGACAGCTCCTCCGCATCGAATTCTTGTGAGGCGAGCGCGGGCAGGGAAAGGGACAGCGCGACGAGGAACGCCTTCTTCATGGGCTGACTCCTGGAGCTGAGAGGGTTTGTTGCGCCGCAGCTTTCTATGTGTTTGCCGTGTGTGGCAATGGTTGGAAATTTATTGTCGTGACGTGTTGCGCAAGGTGATTCACCCATGATGGGTGGGTCCCTTGTTCCGGGCATGTCTGGAATGGAGAATCCTCGCTTCATCCCCTGCAAGGAGTGCTGTGCCATGAAGCGAGTCTTCGTGATGCTGGCCGTGGCTGGTTGGATGGTCTCTGGCTGTGGCCCGGCGGAGGACGCCGGGGACGTGGGCTTCGAGCCCGCGTCCACCGAGCAGCGCCTCACGCCCTGTCTGGCGAACTGCTATCCGTCCTGTGTCGGCACGCCCACCCAGGTCAATCAGTGCAAGGCGGCGTGCCGGGTGGAGTGCGCGGGGAGCTGACCCGCGCCGCGCTACTCGCTGATGGCGCTGCGCGGCGGTGGCTGCCGCGCGGTGTCCTCTGCCGCGGCGATGCGGACCGACTTGATGTTGACGAACTCGTGGATGCCCACGTCCGCCAGCTCGCGCCCGTGGCCGGAGTGCTTCACGCCGCCGAAGGGCAGCCTCGCGTCCGAGGCCACCAGGGCGTTGACGAACACCATGCCGGCCTCGATGCCGTCGATGAAGCGCCGCTGCTCCGCCTCGTCCCGGGTCCACACGCTGGCGCCCAGGCCGAAGGGGGTCGCATTGGCCAGCTCCAGCGCATGGTCCACGTCGCGCGCCCGCAGCAGCGTGGCCACGGGGCCGAAGAGCTCGTCATGGAAGGCCGGGGCCTGGGGCGGCGGCTCGGCCAGGACGGTGGCCGGGTAGAAGTTCCCGGGGCGCTCCAGCGGCTTGCCACCCAGCAGGAGCTTCGCGCCCGCCTTCACGCTCGCCTCCACCTGGGCGTGGAGCCCGTCGAGGATGCTCCGGGTGGCGAGCGGGCCCAGGTCCGTCTTCGCGTCCATGGGGTCGCCCACGGTGACGCGCTTCATGCGCTCCACGAAGCGACGCTCGAACTCCGGGTAGATGGCGTCGGCGACGATGAAGCGCTTGGCGGCGATGCAGGACTGGCCGTTGTTGATGAGCCGCGCGGACACCGCCGTCTCCACGGCCTTCTCCAGGTCCGCGCTCGGCATGACGATGAACGGGTCGCTGCCGCCCAGCTCCAGCACCACCTTCTTGATGGCCTTGCCCGCGGCGGCGCCCACCGAGCGGCCCGCGCCCTCGCTGCCGGTGAGCGTCACCGCGCGCACGCGGCTGTCTTCGATGACGCGGTTCACCTCGGCCGTCTCGATGAGCAGCGTCTGGAACGCGCCGCGCGGGAAGCCGGCCTGGAGGAAGAGCTCCTCCAGGGCCAGCGCGCACTGCGGCACGTTGTGGGCGTGCTTGAGCAGGCCCACGTTCCCCGCCATCAGCGCGGGCGCCGCGAAGCGCACCACCTGCCAGAAGGGGAAGTTCCACGGCATGATGGCCAGCACCGGCCCCAGGGGCTGGTAGCGGACGAAGGCGCGGCCACTGCCCATGTCGATGCGCTTGTCCTTCAGGAGCGACTCGGCCTGCTCCACGTAGTAGCGGCAGGCCGTGGCGCACTTCTTCGCCTCCGCCTTCGCCGCCTCCAGGGGCTTGCCCATCTCCTGCGTCATGATGCGGCCGTAGCGGTCGGCCTCGGACTCCAGCAGTTCGGCCGCGCGCCGCATCCAGGTGGCGCGGTCGGCGAAGGTCGTGTGGCGGTAGGTGCGGAACGTGTCGGCGGCCGTCTGGAGCTTCGCCTCCAACTCCTCGGACGTGAGGGGCGTGAAGGTGCGCAGCGTCTTGCCGGTCGTCGGGTCGATGGTGGAAATGGCCATGGAAGTGCCTCCTTGCGGCCCTGTGATAGCAGCCGGACGCGGGGCGACCGTGCCGCTCGGGGCCCGAGCGTCCAGCCGTTCACTCCAGGGCTTTCGTGGCCCCAGCCCCTCTTTTATATGGGGAGCAGGACGGGAGACTGCCAATGACCACCGACGCCATCCGCGAGCGCCGCTTCAACTTCCTCATCGCCGGGGTACTGTCCCTGGTCATCCCGGGGCTGGGGCAGCTCTACAAGGGCCAGTTCCTGCGCGCCGTCCTGTGGTTCCTGATGGTGGGGGCGGGCTACTGGTTCTTCTTCGTTCCGGGCCTGGTCCTGCACTTCTTCTGCATCCTCGGCGCGGCCTTCGGCAGCGCGGGGAAGGACCGCATCCGCCTGCCCGGCTAGCGTCCGCGAGGCGAGGCGCCGCCGCCATGACGCAACGGTGACGGAATCCTGGCCGGGTGTCCGCCAACCTCCAGCTACGTCTCGGGTTGTCTCGTCTGCAGTGAGCTGCGTGGCAGCCGACGTTCCGCGAGCGATTCATTCCGTTCGGCGTCCGAGTGCATACAGTCACAGCCATGTGGCGGAGGCTCTGGCAGTGGATGTCGGGTTGGGACGTGGCGGTGACGCGGCTGCTGGGGTTGGCCCTGCTCCTGGCCCTCTGCTGTCTGGGCTTCATCGCCCTGTCGGACGAAGTGGCCGAAGGCGAGACGCAGCAGCTCGATGAGCGCGTGCTGCTGTCGCTGCGCCGCCCCGAGGACCCGGCGCTGCCCCGGGGGCCCTGGTGGCTGTGGCGCGCGGCGGAGGACGTGACGGCGCTGGGGGGCGTGCCGGTGCTGACGCTCGTCACTGTGGCGGTGTGCGGCTTCCTCCTGCTCGTGCGGCGCTACCGGACGCTGCTGCTCGTGCTGGGCGCGACGCTGGGAGGCGCGGGCCTCAACGTCCTGCTCAAGCAGCTCTTCGCGCGGCCCCGGCCGTCCGTGGTGCCTCACCTGACGGAGGTGGTCAGCCAGAGCTTCCCCAGCGGACATGCCATGCTGTCGGCCACCGTGTACCTCACGCTCGGCGCGCTGCTGGCCCAGCTCGCCGAGCGCAAGCGGCTCAAAATCTATGTCCTCACCGTGTCGCTGCTGCTGCCCTTCCTCGTGGGCCTGACGCGTGTCTATCTGGGTGTGCACTATCCCACGGACGTGCTCGGTGGCTGGGTGGCCGGGCTGGCGTGGGCGCTGCTCATGGCCGTCTGTGCACGCGCACTGCGCCGCCGCAGCCCCGCCTTGCGCGCGGAGGCACGGCGTCCGGTGGCGTGAGGGGGCTTCCGCTGGAGCCGGGTGGACACGCCACGCCAGGGTGGACGCCGTTCACTTCGCGAAGCTCCCGGTGTCCCTGTGGCTGAACGTCTGTCGGGCCCTGGCCCCCGCGCCCTCTCCGTGAGAGACATGCGTCCCATGGGCCTGCGGGACTGGCTGTCGCGATGGGGCTGGGGCGGCGCACCGGTGCCCGCCTTCTATGACGAGTCCTACCGGTTGCCGCTCACCGGCATCGAGTCCTCGGTGGGCATCGAGCCGCGCGGCGTGGACTTCACCACGTGGTACCTCCTGGAGGCCCGCGCGCTGCGCACCCAGGACGTGCACCACCCGCAGCCGGTGAGCCTCGCCGAGCTGACGCGCGTGCACGACGCCGCCTACCTGGAGTCGCTCGGCCAGCCCGAGACGCTGGCGCGCATCTTCGCCACCGACCCCGCGGAGGTGCCGGTGGACGCGCTGCTGTCCAACCTGCGGCGCGTGTGTGGCGGCACGCTGGGCGCCGCGCGGCTCGCCGTGGCGCGCAGGGGCCCGGTGGTGAACATGGCGGGCGGCTTCCACCACGCGGCCCCGGCGCGCGGCGGTGGCTTCTGCGCGGTGAACGACATCGCGGTGGCGCTCGCGGCCCTGCACGCGGACGGCTTCGACGGACAGGCCGTGGTGCTCGACCTGGACGCGCACCCGCCGGACGGCACGGCCGAGTGCCTCGTGGGCCAGAAGCGCGCCTGGATTGGCTCGCTGTCCGGCAGCGACTGGGGCGCGCTCGCGCCCGAGGTGGACGAGACACGCGTGCCCGAGGGCACGGACGACAGGACCTACCTGGCCCTGCTCGACGCGCTCCTGGCGCGCATGCCCCGGCCCGACGTGGCCTTCGTCATCGCGGGCAGCGACGTGCTGGAGGGCGACCGCTTCGGCCGCGTGGGGCTGTCGCTGGACGGGGCCCGCCGCAGGGACCGGGCCCTGGCGCGCGCGCTGCGGGGCATCCCCAGCGTCTGGCTTCCGGGCGGCGGCTACCACCGTGACGCCTGGAAGGTGTTCGCGGGCACCGTGCTCGTGCTGGCGGGGCAGGGCCACCGCCGCATCAAGGCCCGGTATGATCCGCTGAGCGCGCGCTACCAGCGCATCGCGCGGCTGCTGACGCGGGAGGGCGCCACGCCGCTGGACGAGCCCCTCACGCAGGAGGACCTGGAGGGCTCGCTGGGGCTGGGCGGCGGCAGGCTCCAGCCGCGGTTGCTCGGCTACTACACGGCGCAGGCGCTGGAGTACGCCTTCTTCCGCTACGGCATCCTCTCCTACGTGGAGCGGCTGGGCTACAGCCGGCTGCGCGTGGAGGTGAGCGCGGTGGGGGAGGGCGACCGGATGGCGGTGCGCGGCAGCGCCGGTGGACAGGAGCACCTGCTGGTGGACTGTGTCGTGGAGCGCCGCACGCTGGGGGGCGAGCCCTTCCTCTTCGTCAACTGGCTCAGCCTGCGTCACCCGCGCGCGCGCTTTCGCGAGGGACGCCAGCGGCTGCCCGGACAGGACGCGCCGGGCCTGGGGCTGGCGCGCGAGGCGACGGAGATGCTGCTGCTGATGGCGAAGCGGCTCTCCCTGGCGGGCGTGGCCTTCCGGCCCATGTGGTTCCACCTGGCGGTCCTGGCACGCGCGCGCTTCCGCTTCGTGGACCCGGCGCGGCAGGGGCGCTTCGAGGCGCTGCTGCGGGACCTGGGGCACCTGCCCCTGCTGGAGGTCTCCCAGGCGGTGGTGGACGGCCAGGTGCTGCTCGACGGCGCGCCCTATGCGTGGGAGCCGGCGGACATGGTGTCGCGCCTGGAGCCGGCGGGAGGAGATGTGGAGGCCATCGCCCGGGAGCGCGAGCGCTGCCGCTTCACCTGGGAACCCACGCGGCGGGCTACCGGAGCATGATAGGGAAGGGGCGTGGACCTGGAAGCGCTTCGCCGTGAGCAGCACAAGCGCCGGCTCTCCTGGATGCCGTGGCTCTACTTCAGCCTCAAGCCCCGCCACCGCGAGTGGGCGGAGGCCTGGCAGCGCGAGGTGCAGCAGCACCTGCGCGACGTGGAGACGGTGGAAATCGCGGAGGGCTGCTTCATCGCCCCGGAGGCGCGCATCTTCGCCGAGCCCGGACGCACCGTCTCCATCGGCCGGGGGTGCAGCATCGCCGCGGACGTCTTCCTGCATGGCCCGGCGGTGCTCGGGCCCGGGGTGAGCATCAACGCCCGGGCCAGCCTGGATGGCGGCGCCGCGGGCATCCGCATCGGCGAGGGCACCCGCATCGCCACCGGGACCACCGTCTATGCCTTCGACCACGGGATGGCGCCGGACCGCCCGGTTCGTGACCAGCCCGTGACATCGCGCGGGGTCGTCATCGGCGCGGACGTCTGGGTGGGGGCCAACGCCGGCATCACCGACGGCGTCACCGTGGGCCACCATGCCGTGGTGGCCATGGGCGCCGTCGTCACCCGGGACGTGCCGGACTGGGCGATTGTCGCCGGGGTGCCGGCCCGCGTCATCGGCGACCGGCGCGAACGCCCCCGCTCAGGTGCTCCGGGTGGGTGGGAACCCGGAGACGGAGCGTGAAGTTCTCCCGCCTTCATTGACTTCCAGAGATTCCGACCCGATATGCTTCGGGCTGACGTCGCCACGGGAGGGGAACCGACGGGTCTGGACTCGCTCCCGGCAGCCACGCGTGCTGTCAGGGCCCCGGCCCCTCCCCGATGAGGCGCTAGGAGGCCAACACGTGGCAGACGAGCAGCGGGAAGCGGCGGTCATGGACGCTCCCGGGAAGGCTTCAGGCGAGGTTTCCGCCGGCGAGGGATGTGCGCTGCTTCCTCCCATGAAGCCGCAGCCCTCGTTCGCCAGCAACCAGGTGGAGTCCGAGCGCTTCCACCTCCTGTCGGAGCTGCTGCACGAGGTGGTGTTCCAGCTCGACGCGCAGGGGCGGCTCACGCTGCTCGGCGGCGCCTGGGCGCGGCTTACCGGCACGTCGGTGTCGGCCTGGCTGGGCCGCCCGCTGCTGGAGGCCATCCACCCTGAAGACCGGGCGCGCGCCCAGGCGCTGCTGTCGGCCGCGCCCGGTGCTCGCATGCCGCCTCGGGAGGTGCGCGTGGACGTGGGCGGAGGCCATGGCCTCCGCTGGGTGGAGCTGTCCGCCCGCGCGCTGGCGTCCGCGCCCGGCGAGGTGATGGGCACGCTGCTGGACGTGACGCCACGGCGCTCCGCCGAGGAGGCCGTCACCACCCGCGAGCGCTACCTGGAAGCCATGGTGCAGGTGCAGCGGCGGATGATGGGGCATGAGGTGCCGGAGGACCTGTACGGCGCCGTCATCGAGCCGCTGGGCCACGTGTCCGCCGCCAGCCGCGTCTACGTCTTCGAGATGCACTCCGCCGACGACGGCGCCCTGCTGGCATCGCAGCGGGCGGAGTGGTGCGCCCCCGGGGTTCCTCCCAACCTGGACGACCCCAACATGCACGGCCTCCCCTTCCACGAGGCGCTGCGGCCCCACCAGGCCGCGCAGCTGCAGCGGGGCGAGCCCGTGCAGGGCCTGCCGCGCGACTTCACCGAGATGCTGGCGCCCATGCTGGAGGCCCAGGGCGTGCGCTCCGTGCTGCTCCTGCCCATGCACGTGCATGACCAGCTCTTCGGCGTCATCGGCTTCGACAACTGCCGCGAGGCCAGCCCCTGGGGCCCCATCGAGGTGAACCTGCTGTCCGCCGCGGCGGGCGCGCTGTCGCTGGCGCTGGAGCAGCGCTCGGCCAACGCGCTGCGCGTGCGCACGGAGACGACGCTGCGGCGCACCGAGGCCGGGGTCCACCTGCTCATCGAGGCCTTCCCGGACCCGGTGCTGGTGCACGTGGGCGACGGCGTGCTCCTCTCCGTCAACCCGGCGCTGGTGCAGTACCTGGGCTACCGGGACGCCACCGAGCTGGTGGGCCGCCACATGCTGGACCTGGTCCGCCCCGAGGACCGGGGGGCCGCGCAGCTCCACCTGGGCCAGGCGCTGGAGGGCAAGAGCGCGGCGCGCGTGGTGGACATGCCGCTGGTGCGCAGCGACGGCGAGGTGGTGGTGGCGGACCTGGTGACGCTGGCCGTGGTGCTGGACGGCTCGCCCGCTCGCATCACCGTGGCGCGCGACTTCACCGAGCGCAAGCGCACCCAGGCGCAGCTCATGCTGACCGACCGCATGGCCTCCATGGGCCTGCTGGCCGCCGGCATCGCCCACGAGCTGAACAACCCGCTCGCCTACGTCCTGTCCAACCTGGACTTCCTCCACAGCGCCGTGGGCGGAGGGCGCCCGCGGATGCTCTCCCCCGAGGACATGCTGGAGCTGCGGCAGGTGCTCGATGACGCCCGCGAGGGCGCCGAGCGCATGCGGCAAATCGTCCGCCAGCTCCGCGTCTTCTCCCGCGTGGACGACGGCAAGGAAGAGGCGGTGGACGTCCACCAGGTGCTCGAGTCCGTGTCGCAGATGGCCGCCAGCGTGGTGCGCGCCCGCGCCCGGCTGGTGAAGGACTACGGTGAGGTGCCTCCCGTCCAGGGCAACGAGGGCAAGCTGTTCCAGGTGTTCCTCAACCTCATCATCAACGCCGCGCACGCCATCGAGGAGGGCGCGACGGAGGAGAACGAAATCCGCCTCACCACGCGCGTGGAGCTGGGCCGGGTGATGGTGGCGGTGAGCGACACCGGGCAGGGGATTCCCCCCGAGCACCTGCGCCGCATCTTCGACCCCTTCTTCACCACCAAGTCCGCCGGCCTGGGCACCGGCCTGGGGCTGTCCATCTGCGACACCATCGTGACGGCGCTCGGCGGCCACATCTCCGTGGAGTCGTCGGTGGGGGCGGGCACCACCTTCCGGGTGGCCCTCAACGCCGCGCCGCCCAAGGCCCCGGCGAACCGGCCGGGCGCGTGAGCGCTGCCTCCCCGTGTCGCGCGTGGGGCGCACGGGGCGTGTAACGCGGGGCCACCGCCCGCTCCGGTCCTCGCGCGGACTGTGGCCCTCTCGACGGCGCGCGCTTTCGGAACTTCGCGGCGGCCCCGGGGCGTTATCAACTTCCGCTCCGGGACAGGTGTCCCCTGGCGCCTGGGAGGCAGGCCATGCGCACCCACTACATCTGGCGCCTTCTGGCGCTCTTGCTCACGTTCACGACGGCGGCCCACGGGGCTGGCCAGTCCTGGCGGACCTCGCCGCATCCCGAGGTGGCCGGGGCCGGCCTGTCCGACGCGTGCGAGGGCTCGCGGCGCTTCCTCCTCGGCGCGGGCAGCGCCGACATCACCGGCCCCGCCGCGGAGGTGGGGATGATGGGCTACGGCATGCTGGAGCAGCAGACCACTGGCATCCACCAGCGGCTGCGCTCGCGCGCGTTCGTCATCGCCTCGCCGTGCAACGGCAAGCGGGTGGCCTTCGTCAGCGCCGACCTGGGCATGGTGTTCCAGGCCGTGAAGCAGCAGGTCGTGGAGCGGCTGCGCGCGCGCTACGGCGACCTCTACACCGACGACAACGTGCTCCTGAGCGCCACCCACACCCACTCCGGGCCCGGGGGCTACTCGCACTACACCTTCTACAACCTCACCACGCTGGGCTTCTCGCCGCAGAACTTCGAGGCCATCGTCTCCGGCATCGTCGCCTCCATCGTCCGGGCCCACGAGCGGCTCGCGGAGGGCACGCTGCGCCTGGCCTCGGGCGAGCTGCTCGGCGCCAGCCGAAACCGCTCCCCGAAGGCCTACCTGCTCAACCCGGCCGGGGAGCGCGCCCGCTATGCGCACGACGTGGACACGCGGATGACGCTGCTGCGCCTCACCCGCGAGGACGGGGACGAGGTGGGGCTCATCAACTGGTTCGCCGTGCACGCCACGTCCATGGGCAACGGCAACACCCTCATCAGCGGGGACAACAAGGGCCTGGCCTCGTACCTCGCCGAGCAGGCGCACGGCGACGACTTCGTGGCCGCCTTCGCCAACGCCAACGAGGGCGACGTGACGCCCAACGTCCTGGGCGGCACCAATGGCGGCGGCGCCGACGACTTCGAGGACACGGCGATTTCGGGCCACAAGCAGTACGACTTCGCCGCGCAGCTGTGGGCGCGGGCCGAGGCGCCCCTCACGGGGGGCGTGGACTACCGGCACACCTACGTGAAGATGGACGCGGTGGACGTGGCGCCCGCCTTCGCGGACGGCACGCCGCGCAGCACCTGCCCGGCCGCCATCGGCGTGTCCATGCTCGCGGGCGCCGAGGACGGGCCGGGGGTGGGCGAGGAGGGCGTCACCTGCTCCGCCGTCCAGAATGCCTGGGGAGAATTCAGCTGCTCGCTCACCACCACGCCGTGCCAGGGTGAGAAGCCCATCGTCCTGGAGACGGGCCGCATGCAGCCGTATCCATGGACGCCCGAGGTGCTGCCCATGCAGCTCGTCACCATCGGCAACCTGGCGCTGGTGGCGGTGCCCTTCGAGCTGACGACCATGGCCGGACGCCGCCTGCGCGAGACGGTGGAGACGGCGCTGGCGCCCACGGGCGTGACGGACGTCGTCATCGCCGGCCTGTCCAATGCCTACTCGGGCTACGTGTCCACCCGGGAGGAGTACGCGCGCCAGGACTACGAAGGCGCCTCCACGCACTTCGGGCCCTGGACGCTGGCCGCCCTCCAGCAGACCTTCCACACCCTGGCCACCTCCCTGCGCGACGGCGCGGGGGTTGCGCCGGGGCCCACGCCGCGGGACTTGCGCCACGAGCAGCTCACCTTCCAGCCCGGCGTGGTGTTCGACGACAAGCTGTTGTGGGTGGACTTCGGTGACGTCGTCACCGACGCCCGGCCCACGTATTCGCGCGGCGACACCGTGAGCGTCACCTTCTGGGGCGGCCACCCGAAGAACGACCTGCGCCGGGAGGGCACGCTGCTGCGCGTCCAGCGGCGCGAGCCGGACGGCACCTGGTCGGACGTGGCGACGGACGCGGACTGGGCCACGCGCTACCAGTGGCGGCGCGAGAACTGCGTGCCCACGCTGGCCTGCTCCCACGTCACGGTGACGTGGGACATCCCCGTGGACGCGATGCCCGGCACGTACCGGCTGGTCCACGAGGGGAACTGGAAGTCGGGCTGGGATGGGAACGTGCGGCCCTACACCGGCGCCTCCCGGCCCTTCACCGTGAACTGACGCGCCCCTCCGCGCGCCCGGCGCTTCAGAGCACCACCTCCGCGCGCAGCAGCGTGGAGGCGGGGGTGGCCAGCCGGAGCGGCTGCACGCGGCGGATGAGCTCGCACAGCCGCGCCGACGGGTTGATGAACTGCACGCCCACGCCCGTGGACAGCATGCCCCACGTCTGCGCCTGGGCGGCGTCCACGTGCCGCACCACCTCGCCCGCGCACTCCACCAGCTCCCCGGCCAGCAGCAGGGTGAACTCCAGCCGGTTGAACAGGCGCGGGAAGGGGTCCGCGCAGCACATGAAGAGGCCGCCGCGGCTCAGCTCGGTGCACAGCACCTCCACGTCGCCCGCGCCCGAGCGCCGGCGCACCCGCGCCACCCACGTCAGCGGCGGGGTGAGGGCGTTGGGCTCCGTCGCCGGACCCTCGGTGTCCAGCCACGCCAGGGAGGGCACCGGCGTGTGGCTGCGCGGCGGCGGCGTGTCCTGCGGCAGCGCGGCCGCGAGCGGCTGGGCGGCGGCCAATAGCAGCGCCTCCTTGAACTCCAGCGCCGTGGCGTAGCGGTCCTCGCAGCGGCGGGACAGCGCGCGCAGCAGCACCTCGGACAGGGCGGGCGGTACCCCGGGCACCAGCAGGTGCGGCGGCGGCGCGCCCACCGGGCCCGTGCCCAGCGCCAGCTCCACCATCTGCCCCCGCTCGAAGGGCAGCTGCCCCGTGGCCAGGTAGTAGGCCGTCACCGCCAGCGCGTAGATGTCCGCGCGCCCATCCACCGGCTGCCCCGCGGACTGCTCCGGGGCCATGTACGCCGGCGTGCCCAGGATGATGCCCGCGGCCGTCTCGTCCTCGCCCGGGTGGGGGCGGCGCGCCTTGGCCACGCCGAAGTCCAGCACGCGCAGCGACGGCGGTTCCCCCGCGTGCCGCACCACGAAGAGGTTGTCCGGCTTCAGGTCGCGGTGCACCACGCCGCAGCGGTGCGCGGCGTCCAGCGCGTCACAGGCCTGCGCCAGCAGCGCCACCAGCGGCCCGGGCGCCATGGGCCGCGGCAGGTGCGACATGGGCACGCCCTCCAGGTACTCCATGACGAAGTAGTGGATGCCGCCGGGGGCCTCGTTGATGTCGAAGATGTGGACGATGTTGGGGTGGCCCACCACGTTGACGGTGCGCGCCTCCGCGTAGAAGCGCGCGCGCAGGCTTTCGTCCCGGCCCAGGTGGGGGTGCAGCACCTTCACCGCCACCCGCGCGCCAATGCGCGTCTGCTCGCCCAGGTAGACGGTGCCCATTCCGCCGGCGCCCAGCCGGCGCACCAGCCGGTAGTGCCCCAGCGTCTGGCCCGTGAGGTCCACGGGAGGGGCCTCCACGTCGCCGGTGGACAGATACACCTGCGTCCAGGGCTCGCCGCCACACGCCACATCGCAGGGATGCTCGGTCAGACAGAGCTCGCAGTGCATGGTTCCCTGAAGCAGACACCAGGGAGCCACCTGGACGCGCATCACCCGGGCCACGCATCGTCTGTCAGGTGGCAATGCGCCGCCGCTCCGTCGACCAGCGGACCGGTGACTCCTGCCGTGGGACGGCTGGCCTCAGCTCGCGGCGAAGGGCGCGGCGTCGACGCGTACACCCACGTACGACGGGAAGCGCGGGATGCCGTCGTCCGACAGCTCCTGGTAGCGGAAGGTGATGATGGCACCCACGGGTGGCGGCGACCTGCGCTCCGCGTCCGACAGGCCGGTGCCCACGCTGAAGCGCTTGCCGTTGCGCAGCTCCACCTCCAGCGCGCCCAGCCGCCCCTTGTGGCGGCCCGCGCCGGGCACGTGGCCCACCACGCGCGCCTCGTCGTCCTTGAAGCGCTTCACCTTGAGCAGCGTGTGCGAGCGCCCCGCCTCGTAGCGCGAGCCGGGCTGGCGCAGCATGAGGCCCTCGCCGCCCAGCGCCTCCACCCGGGCCAGCTCCGAGCGGAGGTGGGCCGTGCCGTCACAGCGCGCGTGCTCGTGCCACCGCGCGTACGCGGGCCGGGTGTCCTCCATCCACTGGCGGCAGCGCTCCAGCCGTGCCTCGAAGCTCCCCTCCACGCCGGGGGCGTCGAAGGCGACGAAGGTGAGCTCCTTCCAGTCGTCGCTCCGGTCCTGCCGGCGGACGATGCTCACCGTGCGCTGGAAGCGCTTGCGCCCGCCGAACAGCTCTCCATCGAGCGGGAAGCCCGGCAGCCCCGCGGTGAACCACTCCGGCGCCAGGAACGCGTTGCCCAGCCGGGACCAGAGCTGCTTGCCGTCCCAGTACGCGCGCACGCCATCGAGCTTCTCGCTCATCCACCAGCCGGTGAGGTCCACGTCGTTCTCCCACGACTGGGCCAGCAGCAGGGGCGGGGCCTTCGTGTCGTCGCTGGCCGATGGGCTCTTCGCCGCGCGTGCGGGCACCCTGGCGCCACCGGCCGCGTCACCGCCGATGCGCGCGTCCTCCGCCGCGTCTCCTCGCACGCGGCGCAGGTGCTTGCAGGTGCGCCGCTCGAGGGCCACCGACTGGTTGCGCCAGGCCGGACACGAGCACGAGTACACGCCGCCGGTGTTCTTGAGGATGTAGGGCTTGGAGCCCGAGCCCTGGACCGACAGCTGCTCCCCGTCCGCGATGTCCGCCATGACCACCCCTCCGTGCCGCATCCCGGGCGGCGATGAGAGGCAGCATACCCCTGGGGTCCGACGTTCCCAGGGCGTGATGCGGTGGGCATTCCGCGGTGGAAGGGGTGGCACAAGGCCGCCGGGCGCCCCACGATGAGGAGCAGGCCCCGCAACCAGGAGGATTCGCGTCAATGGTCGTCATCGTCATGGGGGTGTCCGGAGCGGGGAAGACGACGGTCGGGCGTACGCTGGCGGCCGAGCTGGGCTGGCGCTTCGTGGACGCGGATGACCTGCACCCGCGCTCCAACGTGATGAAGATGGCCGCGGGCGCGCCTCTGACGGACGAGGACCGCGCGCCCTGGCTGCGCAAGCTGCGCGACGAGGTGGCGCGGGCGCTGGCGCGCGAGGAGGACGTGGTGATTGCGTTCTCCGGCCTCAAGCGGGCCTACCGCGCGCTGCTGGAGGAGCTGGACCCGGCGCACTTGAAGTGGGTCTTCCTGCACGCGCCGCACGAGGTGCTCGCCCGCAGGATTTCACAGCGCCAGGGGCACTTCATGCCGGCGTCCCTGCTGGACAGTCAGTTGGCCACCATGGAGGTGCCTTCGTGCGCGTTGAGCGTGGACGTGACGCCTCCGCCAGACGTCGTCGTCCAGCGCATCCGTGACGGGCTCGGTGTCTGATGCCCATCTCCGTCTCCCGGGGGGCGGTGCCAGGGCAGCCCCCGCCCGCCTGGTCGGTGTATAGCGCTCTGCCGGGTTGTCACCTTTACCGTTCCACCTCCCATTCGAGGACCGCGCCATGCCCAATACTTCGACGCCCCCCCTGTCCGCCCAGGACGCCCTCGCGCGGCTTCGGGAAGGCAACCAGCGCTTCGTCTTGAACGTCCGCAGCTCGGAGAACCCGCTCGGCAGGTCCGCCCGGCAGGCGCTGGTGGCGGGACAGAGCCCCTTCGCCATCATCCTCTCGTGCTCGGACTCACGGGCCCCGTCGGAGTACATCTTCGACCAGGGCCTGGGGGATTTGTTCGTCATCCGGGTGGCGGGCAACATCGTCGCGCCGTCGCTGGTGGGCAGCGTGGAGTTCGCGGCGGCGGAGTTCGGCACGCGCCTGGCGGTGGTGATGGGGCACTCGCACTGCGGCGCGGTCCAGGCCACGCTGGACTACGTGCGCAACGGCGAGGGCTCGCCCTCCGATAACATCCGCGACATCGTGGAGCGCTGCCTGGAGCCGGTGACGACGGTGGTGAGCGCCGCCGGCCCTGGCGCGGACCGCGAGTTCCTGATGAAGCAGGCGGTACGCGCCAACGTCCGCAACTCCTGCGACCACCTCCGCCATGGCAGCCGCCTGCTGGAGCGGCTGTGCAAGGAAGAGGGCATGCTCATCGTCGGCGCCGAGTACTCGCTGGAGACGGGCGCGGTCGACTTCTTCGACGGCGTCTGAAGAGAGGTCACACGCATGAAGAAGCTGGTCAACGCCCCCCGCGCGGTGGTGCGGGAGATGCTCGAGGGACTCGTCTCACTGTCACCGGGGCAGGTGCTGCTGGAGGGCGAGTCGGTGGTGCTCCGCGCCGACACTCCGGTCGACGTCCGCGCGCGCAAGGTGGCCGTCATCTCTGGCGGAGGCAGTGGCCATGAGCCGGCGCACGCGGGCTACGTGGGGGCGGGCATGCTGGACGCGGCGGTGGCCGGCGACGTCTTCACCTCGCCCAGCACCGACGCCGTCCTGGCCGCCATCCGCGCCGTCGCGGGGCCCGCGGGCGCGCTGCTCGTCGTGAAGAACTACACCGGGGACCGGCTGAACTTCGGGCTCGCCGCGGAGCTGGCGCGCGCCGAGGGCATCCCCGTGGAGATGGTCGTCGTGGCGGACGACGTGTCCTTGCATGACACGGTGGAGCCCGCGCGGCGCCGGGGCATCGCCGGCACGGTGCTGGTCCACAAGGTGGCGGGCGCGGCGGCCGCGTCGGGGGCGCCGCTCCAGGACGTCGCCCGCGAGGCCACCGCGGCGGCGGAGGCGCTGGGCACCATGGGCGTGGCGCTGGGGCCCTGCACCGTGCCGGCGGCGGGCAAGCCGGGCTTCACGCTGGGGGAGGACGAAATCGAGCTGGGCCTGGGCATCCACGGCGAGCAGGGTGTGCGCCGCGTGCCGATGCAGTCGGCGGACAGCCTGGTGGACACGCTGCTCACCACCATCGTCGAGGACCGGCGCATCAGCTCCGGCGACCGCGTGGTGCTGCTCGTCAACGGGTTGGGCGGCACGCCGCCCATGGAGCTGGCCATCGTCGCCCGGCATGCGCTGGCCGTCCTCCGCCAGGGTGGCATCCGCGTGGAGCGGGCCTGGAGCGGGACGTTCCTCTCCGCGCTGGAGATGCCCGGCTGTTCGTTGACGCTGCTGAAGGTGGACGACGCGCGGCTGGCCCGGCTGGACGCGGCGGCGGACGCGCCCGCCTGGCCTGGCGCGGGCCGGCTGCCTCAGGAGCCGCGCGTGCACCGGCCCTCGCCCGCCGCGCCCGAGGCCCCGCTCACGGTGGAGGCACCGCTGCCGGGGATGGGCCCCGTCCGCGAGGCGGCCCTGCGGGTGGCGGATGCGTTCGACCTCGCGGAGTCCCGCCTGACGGCGCTCGACAGCGCCGCGGGTGACGGTGACCTCGGCATCAGCCTGGTGCGTGGCGCCGAGGCGATTCGCGCGTTACCGGACGCGGTGTGGACTCACCCTTCGCGCGCGCTGACGGCCATTGGCAACGCCTTGCGGCGCAGCATCGGCGGCAGCTCGGGGCCCTTCTATGCGACGGCGCTGCTGCGCGCCGCGCGCAGGCTGGCGGACGGACCGGTGGATGCCCTCGCATGGGCCGAGGCCTTCGACCTCGCCGTGATTGCGGTGGCGGAGCTGGGGGGCGCGCGGCCTGGAGACCGCACCATGCTCGATGCGCTTCGGCCCGCCGCGGATGCGTTCGCGAAGGCGCTGCGGGACGGACAGGCGCCACGCGAGGCCTGGGCCGCCGCGGTGCAGGCCGCCGAGGCCGGTGAGGACGCGACGTCCCGGATGCAGCCGCGCCTGGGCCGCGCCAGCTACCTGGGAGCGCGCGCGGTCGGCGTGCCCGATGCAGGGGCCGCCGCCGTGGTGGTGTGGATGAAGGCAATCACGCCTGGCCTCGGCTGAGTGGCCTGGCGTGTGGATGAAGGCACTCACGCTTGTCTTGGGCTGAGCGGCCTGATGCGTGGATGACGGCACTCACGCTTGTCTTGGGCTGAGCGGCCTGATGCGTGGATGACGGCACTCACGCCTGACGTGGGCTGAATGGCCTTTCCAGCAGATGATGGCGCTAACGCCTGGCGTCGGCTGAGTGGCCGGGTGTGAGAATACAGCCAGCCCTGGCGGGAGTGGACTGGACTCCCGCCAGGGTAGGGCGCACGTCGATAAAGCGCCGTGCGCTGAAGCTTCAGCTCACTGCATGATGGTGACGATCTGCGTGTAGCAGGTGGTCGGGTCGATGAACGACTGGGCCCCGTCGAGGGTGCAGACGGCACCGCCGTAGGTGCCGTAGAAGACCTGCGCCGAGCAGGAACCTCCAACGTCGCTGACCTCCACGCGCCAGACGCACGTCTTCGCGCCGGCCGGGTTCGCCGTGTCGACCGTCCAGTAGTACTCCTGGGCGATCAGCGGCGTCGGAGCGGGGGCGCTGACCTGGAAGCCGCCATAGTTGGCGTGGGGCACGGGGTAGGGGTTGTACACGCCGTTGAGCGTCCCCGTCAGGACCTGGATGCCGAGGTAGATGTCGACGCCCGTCTGGTTGTAGACGAGGAGGTCCTCCAGGGCGGGGGCCACGGACTCCACGGAGGGACCCTTCCGCACGGGGACCTGGACCGCGCTCTCTGCGCGCAGGCTGACGTATTCGTCACGCCCGGAGAGGAAGTCGGGATATTGCTCCACCTGCCCGGCAAGCGCGAGCGACGGCGTGAGAGACAGCAGCGAGCCAGCCAGGAAACGCTTCACGTTCCTCGTCATGGACTTCTCCTGTGTTGTTTGTGCGGGGTTGGCCGAAGCCAATGCCTTACTAGCACTGGTCGTAAATCAATTTCAAACTTAAACGGGCAATGCCGACAATTCTGTATCTGTGGATGATTCCGGTCCGGGCGTGTTGCGCTCGTATTTGAATGCCGTCTAAGGGGTTTCCGCTGGGCCAAAAAAGACTTACGTCGCATCGCTCGACACAACGCGGTGATTCAAGGCCAGGGGCCGTGGCACGCGCGACGCCTGGGACGAGAGAGTGTGGTGGAAGGGGCCTGGAGAGGCATCGCGCTCCTTGTCATTGGATGTTTGTCGCCGGTGTCTGGGTTTGTCGGGCGACTGGGGTTTCTCCGATGTGGAGAGTTATTCGGGTGCAGGCGAGAAGAATGACGTTCCTGCACCCATGCAGGGTCGTGGCGGGACGGGCGGTTTCGCTTCCGTCGACGCGATGCTCCCGGAGCATCGCGCTACTCGAGACGTGGGCTCAGGACGCGAAGTCGGTGGAGAGGGAGAGGGCGCGGTGGGTGGCCAGCTCGCGGGCGACGAAGGCGTTCTTGTCCTCGATGCTCTTCACCGTGTCACTGCCCAGGGCCAGGCGCAGCGGTGGGTTGGGCAGCTTCGCCAGCTCGAGCAGCGCCGTCGCCAGCTTCGCCGGGTCGCCCGGCTGACGGTGGTTGAGCTCGGCGGCGCGGTTCCGCACCGCGCCGGAGGTCTCCGCGTAGTCGGGAATGACGTTCGCTGCCCGCGAGAGCGAGGCCGTGTCCAGGAAGTCGGTGCGGAAGTAGCCGGGCTCGACGACGGTGACGTGGATGCCCAGCGGGGCCAGCTCCTCGTGCAGCGCCTCGCTCAGGCCCTCCACGGCGAACTTCGTGGAGCAGTACACGCCCCAGCCAGCCCCCGAGCGGTACCCGCCAATGGAGGACAGGTTGATGATGTGCCCGGAGCGCTGCTTGCGCATGACGGGGAGCACCGCGCGGGTGACGGCGAGCAGGCCGAAGACATTGGTGCGGTAGAGCTTCTCGACCTCCTCGGCGCTCGCCTCCTCGACACCGCCGAGCAGTCCGAAGCCCGCGTTGTTCACGAGCACGTCGATGCGGCCCGCGCTCTGCGCGACCTGACGGGCATCGGCCTCGTCGGTGACGTCCAGCTTCGCCAGCACCAGGTTCGGGTGGTCCTTCAAGGGGATGCCGCGGGGGTTGCGCGCGGTGGCGATGACGCGGTCGCCCGCGTCGAGGGCCGCCTGGGCGATGCGGAGGCCAAAACCACGGGATGCGCCAGTGATGAGCCAGGTCTTCATGGGATGTGCTCCTCTTCAGCGGGTTGCACGTGAAGAAGTAGGCCTTCGCGACCCGTGAGAGAATGCGCACGGCAGGCACAAGACTGTTGAGCCATGCTCAACACGGAGAAGGGAGTACGCATCCCCATGCAGGCGGACGTGCGTGAGCTGACGGTGTTCCTGGAGATCGCCCGGTGTCTGAACTTCCGTCGCGCGGCGAGCGCGCTGGGGGTGACGCCCTCGGCGCTGAGCCACAGCCTGCGCGGGCTGGAGGAGAAGCTGGGCTTGCGGCTGGTCCACCGCACCACGCGGAGCGTGGGATTGACAGCGGCGGGCGAGCGGCTCGCGCAGCGGCTGCGCCCGGCGTTCCGGGACATCGACGACGCGCTCGATGACCTCAATGCGTTCCGGGAGGCCCCGGTGGGCCGGCTGCGCATCACCTCCGCCCGGGTGGCGACGCGGCTGGCCCTGATGCCAGTGCTGGGCCCCTTCCTGGAGGCCTATCCGGGCATCGAGGTGGACGTCGTCGACGGCGCCGCGTTCGTGGATATCGTCAGGGAGGGCTTCGACGCCGGGGTGCGCTTTCGCGAGCGCGTGGCCGCGGACATGGTGGCGATTCCGCTGGGGCCACCGCTGCGCTCAGCCATCGTCGCCACGCCGGCGTACTTCGCGAAGCATCCACCGCCGAAGGCGCCCAGGGACCTGGCCACCCATGACTGCATCCAGCTCCGGTTCACCAGCGGCGCCCATTACGCGTGGGAGCTGGAGCGCAACGGCAAGGCCCTGGAGGTGGAGACGCGCGGCCGGCTGGCGCTGGGCGACCAGGTGGAGATTCTGGAGGCCGCGCTCGCCGGAATGGGGCTGGCGTACGTCTTCGAGTCCCAGGTCGAGGCCCTGCTCCAGCAGCGGCGCCTGGTCCGCGTGCTGGAGGCGTGGTGCCCGCCCTACCCGGGTTTCTTCCTCTACTACCCGAGCCGCAGGCACCTGCCACCCGTGCTCAAGGCCTTCGTGGACTTCGTCCGGGCGAAGGCCTGACGGCGCCCGGGGCCTACTGCACCCAGCGTTTGCTGGTCTGGTAGACGTCCACCAGGGGGGAGACGAGCGCGATTCTCGGCCCCCAGCGGGTGGCGTCCACCAGGTCCTCGGCCCGCAGGGATTTCAGTGAAAGAATTTCCGACATACAGGCCAGCGGGGCGAGCTGCCAGACCCGCGTGAGGTCGTCTTCCGTCACGTCGCCGATGAGCTCGCCATGCGTCTCGTCCACCACCGGCAGCCGGCACACGCCATATCGCTGCATCAGTGACAGGGCCCTCACCACCGTGTCCCGGGGGAAGAGCGTCACTGCCTTGGCCACCACGTCCCTGCGCTCCGTGTCCTGTTCCATCATCACCGGCCTCGCCACCCAGTTGTTGCCCTGCGAGGCGCTGAAGCAAGACGGTTGCCAACAGCGGCGCTCCCCTCTGACGGGGGCGGGGAGGCATGCGAGGGCCGCCGCTGTCGGCCGGGCGACAGTCTCTGGAAGAGGGACCCGGCCGTTCGCTACAGGCGGATGCCCACGGTGGTGCGCAGCTGGGTATCGAGCTTGGGGACGCCGAGCGGTGGGGAGTTGTCGAAGGTGAGGTTGAAGCCGATGCCCACCGTGAGACGCTCGTTGGGCTTCACCTCGAAGATGGTGTCGTTGAGCAGGCGGATGTCCGCGGGGTTCGTCACGCGGGGTTGGGCGTACAAGGTCTCCACCAGGAAGACGTTCTCCATGAACTCCAGCCGCCCCAGCACGTAGCTGGACAGCCGCGGGTCGGTCCGGAACTGCCCCGCGTCCGGCTCGGTGTCACGGCGGATGCGTTCATGCTCCAGCATCAGCGCCACCCCCGCCACGAGCGTCGCCTTCTTCTCGGTCAACACCTTCACCCGGGGGCCGGCGCCCAGCAGGGCCCTGAACTGGATGCGGCGGAACTCGTCGTACTCGTGCTGGAGGAAGACCTCCCAGGAGCGCCGCTCCGTGACGTGGTAGCGGTAGCGCAGGTGTTCCAGCGTCTTGGAGACGATGGTCTCGTCGGCGGCGAAGGCGTACTCGCCGCGGATGACCCCTAGCCAGGTGTGCCGCTCCGTCCGCCACTGGCCCAGCAGGGAGCCCCGTACGCTGAAGAGGTCGGTGCTCCCCGTGCGCCAGTCCGTGCCCAGGTCCATCGCGAAGGAATGGCCCGGGGCCGAGTTTTCCTCGAACAGCGCCTGGACGTTGACGATTTGCGCCGCCGCGCTCGCCGCATGGAGCCATGCGAGCAGCAGCACCCATCCGCTGAAACGAGGTCCCACCATTGCGTCGGTAGCGCCCCCGCGGCTCAGGGCAGCCGCTCCACCGTGGCGCCCACTCGCTCGAGCAGCTCACGGTACCAGTCGAAGGCGCGCGCCGTGCGCTCCCCCAGGGCCTTGGCGCCCCAGAGTACGGTGAGGGTGCGGCGGGTGTCCGCGTTCGTCTTGGTGCGCTGCGCGTCCTTGACGGCGTTGGCGCACGGCCCCTCCGCGTCGAAGAGGCACAGCAGGCCCGCGAGGTCGATGCTCTGCCCGGAGGCGTTGAACACGTACTGCGCGCCGGCGGGCGCCACGCCGATGCGGAAGGGCGCGGTGGCGCGGTCCAGGTCCACCACGCTGATGGGCAGGCCGCTGTGCAGGGACACCGCGTTGCAGGCGTCCACGGCGAGGTTGATGGTGCCCAGCGAGCCGTCACCCGAGGCGCGCACCAGGTACTCCGACGCGGGCTTGCCCCGCCCGGTGGGCTTGTAGCCGCCGTGCCGGAGCATGTCGCGGATGGCGCCGCGCACGGTGTCGTCGCTGGCCAGGGGCGCGGAGGCGCCGGGCTTCAGCAGCGCCACCAGCCACTCGGGGGAGGGCAGCGTGCCCAGGGGCCCGGGGAAGGTGGTGGTGAAGGCGAGCGCATCCAGGGAGGGGTGAGGGTCGACGGTCAGCACGGCGCGGCAGTCTATGCCACGGCATGCGTGGGGGCAGGTCCCACTTCCAGCCCACGGCCGGGGGCTCCTCCGCCTGTCCGCTCCCGTGCAAGAGAAGTCGCTTTCCTGGGGTTTGGAACATTCTTCCCGGGGCGCCACACGTGGCATAAGGGCGCCGCACCCGCTTCCGGGGCCCCCCGTACGCACATGATTCGTCTCGACAACATCAGCAAGCAGAACGGCCAGCAGATTCTCTTCATCGAGGCCTCCGCGGCGCTCCACAAGGGGGAGAAGGTGGGGCTCGTCGGCCCCAACGGGGCTGGCAAGACGACGCTGTTCCGGATGATTACCAGCCAGGAGCACCCCGACGAGGGCCAGGTCGCGGTCGACCGGGGCGTCACCATTGGCTACTTCAGCCAGGACGTGGGGGAGATGCAGGGCCGCAGCGCCGCCGCCGAGGTCATGGACGGCGCGGGCCCCGTGAGCGAGGTGGCCGCCGAGCTGAAGGCGCTGGAGGCGGCCATGGCCGACCCGGACCAGGCGGACAACATGGACAAGCTCGTGGAGCGCTACGGCGTGGTGCAGGGGCGCTTCGAGGAGCTGGGCGGCTACGCGCTGGAGGGCCGCGCGCGGGAAATCCTGGCGGGCCTGGGTTTCTCCCAGGAGATGATGGACGGCGACGTGGGCGCGCTGTCGGGCGGTTGGAAGATGCGCGTGGCGCTGGCCCGCATCCTCCTGATGCGCCCGGACGCGATGCTGCTCGACGAGCCCAGCAACCACCTGGACATCGAGAGCCTCATCTGGCTGGAGGAGTTCCTCAAGAACTACGACGGCGCGCTGCTGATGACGTCGCACGATCGCGAGTTCATGAACCGCATCGTGAACAAGGTGGTGGAAATCGACGGCGGCTCGCTGTCCACCTACTCGGGCAACTACGCGTTCTACGAGCAGCAGCGCGCGATGAACGAGAAGCAGCAGCAGGCCCAGTTCGAGCGCCAGCAGGCCATGCTCGCCAAGGAGCTGAAGTTCATCGAGCGCTTCAAGGCGCGCGCGTCGCACGCGGCGCAGGTGCAGAGCCGCGTGAAGAAGCTGGAGAAGATTGAGCGCGTGGAGCCGCCCAAGCGCCGCCAGACGGTGCTCTTCGAGTTCCAGCCGGCGCCGCGCTCGGGCGACGACGTGGTGAGCCTCAAGAACGTCCACAAGGCCTACGGCAAGCGGGTCATCTACGAGGGGCTGGACTTCCTGGTGCGCCGCACGGAGCGCTGGGCCGTCATGGGCGTCAACGGCGCGGGCAAGTCCACGCTGCTGAAGCTGGTGGCGGGCGCCTCGCAGCCGGACGAGGGCAACGTGGTGCTGGGGGGCAGCGTGAAGATGGGGTACTTCGCGCAGCACGCCATGGACCTGCTGGACGGCGAGCGGACGGTGTTCCAGGCGCTGGAGGATGCCTTCCCCCGCGCGGGGCAGGGCTCGCTGCGGGCGCTGGCCGGGTGCTTCGGCTTCTCAGGCGACGAGGTGGAGAAGAAGTGCCGCGTGCTGTCCGGTGGTGAGAAGGCCCGGTTGGTGATGGCGAAGATGCTCTACGACCCGCCCAACTTCCTGGTGCTGGACGAGCCCACCAACCACCTGGACATGGCGACGAAGGAGATGCTGATCACGGCGCTGTCCCGCTACGAGGGGACCATGCTCTTCGTCTCGCACGACCGTCACTTCCTGGCCGCGCTGTCCAACCGCGTGCTGGAGCTGACGCCCGAGGGCATCCACCAGTACGGCGGTGGCTACACCGAGTACGTGGCCCGCACGGGCCAGGAAGCGCCCGGCCTGCGGAGCTGAGACACGCGGCGGAACAGGGCGCGCATGCCGCGTCCTGCTCCCGCCATGCGCCTGAGCAGGAGCGCCGCGCATGCCTCGCGGCGTGCTTGCTCCCGCCACGCGCCTGAGCAGGAGCGCCGCGCGTGCCTCGCGCCGTGGCGTGCTGACGCAGGGCGGTTACGCGAGCGAGGCCGGCCGCACCTGCCTGTGCTCAGGGCTTCGCGCGGCCCTGCGCCGACACGGCGACTCGGAGCGCCCGCACCTCGCCCAGCAGCTCCCTGGCGGCGCCGAGCGTGTCAGCGGACGGTGCCGTGGAGGAGGGGAGGGCCGGCTCGGGATGCTGCGGCTCGCCCAGCCCGGCGTCCCGGTGCATGCGCACCCGCGCCATGATGACGTCTCGAATCTCCTCTGGAGCGTCCACGCCCCGGAAGTGGGCCTCGTGCAGGCCTTCGGTGTGGGATGCGTCCGCGTCCTGGGAGCCGCCTTTGCTGCCTCCGCCCGCCGTCTCCACCTTGACGTCGGCGAGGCCGAACAGCCGCTGGAGCGGGTTCTGCCGGATGGAGACCTGCTGGATGTTGGCGAAGGTCATCGTCTTCTCCTGGAGCGAGACGAGCCCTTCCCGGATGCGCAGGCTCCGGTCGGAGAGGATGTACCAGCGGTACTCGTAGTCGAGCCACGCCACCAGGAAGGTGATGGGGGCCTGCACGGCGAACGCGAGCCAGGCGAACACCTCGAAGATGAAGAAGGCGGTGTCCGCATATTCATAGGGCAGGTTCGGGACGAACCGGTGCTTCACCGCCACCCAGGTGAAAATCAGGCCCACCACGACGCCGACCTGCCGCATGCCCCAGCGGAGCAGCTGGAGCTGACGGTAGGCCGGGGCGGAGCGGAACACGCGAACCGCCGCCCCCTCGGGGATGAGGGGCGCGGGGGGCACCTTCAGCAGGCGCAGGAACCAGGCGGGCGCGGTGTCAGGCATCCTGCTTCTCCCGCGTGTCGCCGCTGCCCAGGCTCAGCCGCAGGGCCCGCACCTCCGATGCAATCTCCCGGAGCGTCGCCGCGAGCTCATCCGAACCCTCCGGCGTGAGGCGCGCCGCATCGTTCGTGGGCACGGCGCGCTCCCGGCTTCCCCGCATCTTAGAATAGAGGAAGTCGCGCATGGCTCCGAAGTCGGGGATGCCCTCGATGGTGATCTCCGCCTGCGCGTTGCCGCTGGCCGTCTGGATCTGGATTCGCGCGAGCCCCAGCCAGCGCTCCACCACGTTGCTGGACAGGTGGATGTCCTGGATGCGCGCGTACGTCAGGGAGACTTCGCGCCGGAAGAAGATGCCCCAACGGACATTGATGCCCTCGTCGTCCAGCGTGTAGCGGAGCGTCTGGTACTTGAAGTAGCGGATGAGCCCGAGGATGGGGAAGCCGGGCCCGGCCAGCAGCGCGCTGACGAGGTAGTAGGTGAGCAGGCTGCGGTGCGGCTGCAGCACCGTGGGCAGGCGCGACAGGAAGCCCCCGTCACCGGTCGCGGCCGTGAGTGCGTGAGACGAGTCGGTCATGGACGGACGTGCGAAGGTTTCCGCGTGCAGCGGATGCGGGTGGTACGGGTGGGAACGGGCGTGATTGCACGGGCCCGCCCGGCATCAAGTACATGCGGTACATAAGCACACGGCTCGCGGAACGAGCCTGCACGAGGAGCGATGATGAGCAGCTTCCTGGGAGAGGCTTGGCATGTGCGCGTTGTCGATACGCGCTTCGGTGCCTTTCTACCTGCTATTGGATTCCGAGTTCCTCCAGGAGAGGCTCCAGAGACGGCCTCAATCCATGTCGGCTGCACACGTCCCGAAGTTCGGCGACGTTCAGATTCGCTCTGTTGTGCTCCAGCAGTTCGACCACATCATTTATGGACTTACGCCCCTGCGCATAGAGCTTCAGCGCGATGAGGTACGGCAGGCTGACGACATGCAGTGGGCTTCCGGGGCCCAAAGGCATGTGAGCCGCTTGCATCGCTTCCCGGACAAGCACAGTTGCATCTCTCGCGCTTGGCCATGGATTTTGGAAGTTCACGACCTCGATAGGATCGAAATCCGCTCCCAAAATACGAAGAACGCCTCCAAGTGCGTCCCCGTCGTCCGGGTACTCGAACGTGACTTCGAAGCCATGAGCGCGAAGGGTCGCTTCTAACTGACGGAAGCTCTTGAATGGGTCGACATTGATCGCCAAATCAAGGTCTTCCGTCTGCCGCACATAATGATGCGCCGCCATCGCTGCGGCACCGATCACAATAGCAGGAACATCATGCCGCTTCAGGAGCTCAACAACCTGCTCGGCGACTTCGATGGTCCGCTCGTATCGCGCATCCATCGGGGAGCTAGTCACCACACTCCAGTTCACCTGACTGGAGCAATGCCACCCGCTTCTGAATCAGGCGAGAGCGCCCCTTCAGCGAAAGCGCCAGCAAGACTCGTTCCCTGGGACTCATGGCGGCCATGCGCTCGAAGTGCAGCTTGCGCGCCCACTCAGCACTCTTGCTCGGCCGTTGCCCGTACATGCCGTGCGGCGCCGCGGTACTAGAGTCCATTGTCGGCTCCCTGCTTCGGGGCAGTGCCTTCAGGTGAGAAGCGTGCCGTCGAATATCCGGCACCGGGTTGCTCGCTACCAACCCATTTGTAGTCATCGAGGTGGTGGCCTGTCAACTAGCAGTTGGCAATGAGGGAGGCCTAAGTTGTTGAAGTTACTTGGGAATCTGGCTTCGCCTGAGAAGTGGCTCGGGCTGATCCGGGAACGAACCGTTCGGCGTTACTCGAACAACCGGCTCGCCAGCCGCGCCAGCTTCTGGGCCTTGCCCGTGTAGGGCGGGAAGAACAGGTGGACCAGGGATGTGCGGCCCTGGCGCAGCACCGCGCGCTCGTGGCTGAAGGTCCGGAAGCCCGTCTCGCCGTGGTAGGCGCCCACGCCGCTGTGGCCCACGCCGCCGAAGGGCAGGTTGGGGTTCACGTTGTGCAGCACCACCGTGTTGATGCACGCGCCCCCCGAGCGCGTCTCCCGCAAGAGCCGCTCCACGGTGGGCTCGTGCTGGCTGAACACGTAGAGCGCCAGCGGCTTGCCGCCCTCGCGCACCTGCGCCACCACGTCGTCGAGGGACTCGAAGCGCAGCACCGGCAGCACCGGTCCGAAAATCTCCTCGTCCATGATGGGGGCGTCCGGCGACACGTCCGCGAGAAGCGTGGGCGCGATGAAGCGCGAGTCCGCGTCCACGCCGCCGCCGGCCACCACCCGCGCCCCGGCCTCCACGGTACGGTCCAGCAGCCGGCGCACGCGCTGGAAGGCCGCGTCATCCACCATGCGGCACAGGTCCGTGTTCGCGCGGCGCGCCTCCTCGGTGCGCCCGTAGAAGCGCTCCAGGGCCGCCTTCATCGCCTCCAGCAGGGCCTCTTCCCTCGAGGCGTGAACCCACACGTGGTCCGGGGCCACGCACGTCTGGCCGCCGTTGAGGAACTTGCCCCACACCACGCGCTCGGCGACGGCCTCCACGTCCGCCGTCTCGTCGACGATGACGGGGGACTTGCCGCCCAGCTCCAGCGTCACGCTGGCCAGGTGCCTCGCCGCGGCCTCCATCACCCGCCGGCCCACGCGGGGCCCGCCCGTGTAGAAGAAGTGGTCGAAGGGCAGCCGCAGCAGCGCCTCGCCCACCTCCGGGCCGCCCTCCACCAGCGCCACCTCCTCCGGTGGAAAGACGTCCTTCAGCAGCTCCGCCATGAAGCGCGCCGTGTTCGGCGTCTTCTCGCTGGGCTTGCACAGGACGGTGTTGCCCGCGGCGACGGCGGCCACCAGCGGCGACATCAGCAGGTGGAAGGGGTAGTTCCACGGCGCCAGCACCAGCACCACGCCCCGGGGCTCGTACTGCACCAGGCTGGAGGTGCCCGTGAGCAGCAGGGGCGTGGAGGCCTTCCGCGGCTTCATCCACGTCTTGAGGTGCTTCTGGATGTAGGCCAGCTCCATCAGCACGGGGAGGACCTCGGTGGCCTCCACCTCGGCGCGCGGCTTGCGGAAGTCGGCGTAGAGCGCGTCCGCCAGGGCCTCGCGACGGGCGATGAGCTGCGTCTTGAGCGTCTCCAGCCGGGCCAGCCGCTCCTTCACGCCGCGGCGCGCCACGTCCCAGCGGCTCGCGTGGAGGCGGTCGAACGCCTCCTGCACGCCGTCTGGCATCCGCTCTTCTTCCAGCCTCACCACGCGCATCGACCGGCTCCTTCCGGAGGTGTCCCGCTTCGAGAACACCTCCTGCCCCGGCTTTTTGCCTACTCCATCATCCGGGTCGCGCGGGAGGCGATTTCCTGTAACTTCCCGCGGTACGGCGGGAAGAACACCGAAGCCATCGACTTCATCCACTGGACCATCACCGCCCGTTCGTGACTGAAGGTCTTGAAGCCGAAGTGGCCGTGGTAATTCCCCAGGCCGCTGGTGCCCACGCCGCCAAAGGGCAGGTTGGGGTTCGCGAGGTGGACCAGCACGTTGTTCACCACCGTCCCGCCGGACGTGGTGTTCTGGAGGATGTCCTCCACCGTGCGCTTGTCCTGGCTGAACACGTAGAGGGCCAACGGCTTCCCACCCGCGCGGATGTGCGCGTAGACCTCCTCGCGCGACTGGTAGGTCAGCACCGGCAGCACGGGGCCGAAAATCTCGCTCTCCATCACCGGGTTGTGAATGGTCACGCCCGAGAGCACGGTGGGCGCGATGTAGCGCGAGGGCCCGTCCGCCTCTCCGCCCACCTCCAGCTTCGCGCCCGCGGCTACCGAGCGGTCGACCAGGTCCTTCACCCGCTGCCACGCCACCGGGTCCACCAGCCGCGTGAAGTCAGGGCTCGCCTGCCGCTCCTGCTCCGAGCCGCCGTAGAAGCGGGTGATGGCCGCCTTCAGCGCGTCGACGAAGGCCCGCTCCCTGGACGCGTGCACGAACACGTGGTCCGGGGCCACGCACGTCTGGCCGCCGTTGATGAACTTGCCCCAGCACACGCGCTCCGCCGCGGCGTCGATGTCCGCCGTCTCGTCGATGATGACGGGGGACTTGCCGCCCAGCTCCAGCGTCACGCTGGCCAGGTGCTTCGCCGCGGCCTCCATCACCTTGCGGCCGATGCGCGTGTTGCCGGTGAAGAAGATGTGGTCGAAGGGCAGCTCCAGCAGCGCCTCCGCCGTCTCGGCGCCGCCCTCGAACAGTGCCACCTCGTTCTCCGGGAACACGTCCTTCATGAGCTGGGCGAGGAAGCGCGAGGTGTTCGGCGTCTTCTCGCTGGGCTTGACCATGACGGTGTTGCCCGCGGCGATGGCGGCCACCAGCGGCGACACCACCAGGTTGAAGGGGTAGTTCCACGGCGCCAGCAGCAGCACGTTGCCGCGCGCCTCGTAGCGCACGTAGCTGGACGAGCCCGCCAGCAGCATCGGCGTACCCACGCGCGTGGGCTTCATCCACGACTTGAGGTGGCGCACCGTGTGGTTCAGCTCCTCCAGCGTGGGGTGCAGCTCCGTCAGCTCCACCTCCACGGCGGGCTTGCGGAAGTCCGCATGGATGGCCTCCGCCAGCTCCGCGCGGCGGGCGATGATGGCCTCGCGCAGGCGCTTCAGCCGGGCGATTCGCTCGGCGGCGGTGGTGCGGGACATCGTCCAGCGGTGCGCGCGCTGGGCCTCGAACACCGCGCGGATGCGCTCGGTGTCGGCGGTGGGGGGCGACGCGACGGCGGTGGTGGCTTCGAGCATGGGACTCTCCTGGGGTGTGGCAGGACGCTCAGCGGGTTTCGAGCCCGCGGAGAAGGGTGGTGAGGGCGGCGGTCAGCTCGGTGGTGAAGTCCACGCGCAGCGGGGCCAGGTGGGGCACCTGCTCCAACACCTCGCGCGCCACGGGCGCCAGGTCCGCCAGGTGCCGCAGGCCCGTCACCAGGGCGTGCAGGTGGAGGAAGAAGCGAGGGCCGTCCCCTTCCTTCAGGAAGGGCAGCCGCTGCTCCACCAGGGTGCCGGCGCGGACCAGCGCCGCCAGCAGCCGCTCCTTGAAGGGGCGGAGCTGCTCGGCCGTGACGTTCTGCTCCAGCACCGTCTGGAGCAACGCCAACAGCCGCGTCAGGGCTTCCTCGCCCTCGAGCGACTCGGCCACGGTGCGCGCCAGCCGGGGCCCCGTCCAGTCGGGCTCGCCCTGCGCCAGCAGGCCCTCCAGGCGGCTGAACCAGGCGAAGAGCAGGTCCTCCAGCAACGCGAGGAACAGCGCCTCCTTGGTGGGGAAGTAGAGGAACACCGTCCCCTTCGCCAGCAGCGCCCGCCCGGCCACGTCCGCCATCTTCACCTCGGCATAGGACGTGGCCTGGTACAGCGCGAGCGCCTCATCCAGGATGAGCCGCCGCCGCGCCTCCTTGTCCTCGTCCTTGCGGGCCCGCTGGGGCAGGACCCGCTTCGCCTTCGCCGCCGGGTTGCTGACCATGACGCATCGGTAGGTGACCCGAGGTCAGTCGTCAAGTGACTCAAGGTCATTTGTTGAGTGGCTGGCTGGGTGGGGTGATGTGTGGTGGAGTGGGCTCATGCGTCCCATCGAGGCGGAGCTCCTGTCGGGCAGCGCGCTGTACCGGGAGGTGGTGCTGGAGAAGCTGCTCCACGCCCGCGAGTCGGTGTGGATGGCCACCGCCAACGTGAAGGCGATGTTCGTGGAGCACGGCGGCCGCTTCGTCCCGCTGGTGGAGGTGCTGGACGGGCTGGCCTCGCGCGGGGTGGCGCTGCGGCTGCTTCACGCGGAGCTGCCCAGCCGTCCCTTCCGCGCCGCGTTCGATGCGCGGGCGCGGCTGGTGGCCGGAGGCCTGGCGCTCAAGGTCTGCCCGCGCGTGCACTTCAAGGCGGTGGTGGTGGATGGGGCCTGGGCCTATCTGGGCAGCGCGAACCTCACCGGAGCGGGGCTGGGAGCGAAGGGCGAGTCGGCGCGCAACTTCGAGCTGGGCTTCGTCACCGAGGACTTCGACGTCATCGACCGGGTGACGGCGCTCTACGAGGCGGTGTGGAGCGGCGCGGAGTGCAGGGCGTGCAAGCTCCGCGCGGAATGCCCCGACCCCATCCTGCCGGCGGGCAGGCGAGCGCCGGAGCCACGGCGAAAGCGCGGCGACGCCACGCGCCTGGGCAAGGCCCGGCGGCTCCCGCGTGGCACGGGGAACGCCAGGCGGTAGGCGCCTCGTGGGGGTGGGGGAGGCCGCACGCACCGTGCGCTGAAATCAGCGCCCTTCCGCTGTAGCGTGCCGCCTTCGAACGCGCGCTTTTCGTCTCGCATCAGGAAGCCCCCGTGCGCCCGGCCACTCTCTCCGCGACCTCGCCTCCCGAGCTGGAGGCTCAACTCAAGCTGCGGCGCCGCAACTTCTTCCTGGTGGCGCTGGGGCTCGCGTTGTCGCTCGTCATGCAGCCGCTGACGCTCGGCCGCATCGTCACGGAGATGTACTGGGTCCACCTGGCCTGGTGCGCCGGCTTCGTCTTCCTGGGCGTGGCGGTGGGCGCGCGTTGGTTCTCCACCCGGAACATCGGCATCGCCTCCGCCGTCGTGAGCCTGGCCGGCCTCACGCTGGACATCCACTACACCGGCGGCATCCAGAGCCCCTTCTTCCCCTCGTTGTACGCGGTGCCGCTCATCATCTGCGTCTTCACGCCCGGGCACCGGCGGCCCACGCTGCTGGCCTGCGCGCTGACGCTGCTGTGCCTGCTGGTGACGTGCTGGGCGTCCGGCGCGTCGGTGCAGGTGGCGGTGTCGCAGGGGCTGTCCTTCGCGTTCGTGGCGTGGGTGTCCGTGTTCGGCTCGCAGACGTTCCGCCGGCTGCGGGACGCGGAGCGCGCCGCGGACCAGGAGCGGCTGGTGGCGCTGGAGCGGCTGGCGGAGAGCGAGCGGCTGCGCGCCCAGGCCGACCTCCACCGCGCGGAGATGGAGCGGCTGGCCCTGGTGGGGCAGCTCGCCGCGGGCGTGGCGCACCAGGTGAACAACCCGCTGTCCTACGTGAAGTCCAACCTGGGCTACCTCGACGAGGAGCTGCGCGAGCCGGCGCCGGACCTGGAGGACCTGCGGCGCGTGGTGGACGAGACGCAGCAGGGTGTGCTGCGCATCCAGCACATCGTCACCGAGCTGCGTCACTTCTCGCGCGCCAACGCGCAGGACGAGGAGGCCTGCGCGGTGGCGGAGGCCCTGGCGAAGGCGCGCTGGCTGGCGTCCGCGGAGCTGCGCGGGCTGAGCGAGGTGGTGGAGGAGGTGGCGCCGGACCTGCCGCGCGTGCGCATGGGCCTGGGGCGGCTGGTGGAGGTGCTGGTGAAGCTGCTCGTCAACGCGGCCCAGGCCGTGGACGCCGCGCAGCCGCGCCGCCCGGGCCGCATCGTCCTGCGCGCCCACGCGTCGGACACCGGTGTGCGGCTGGAGGTGGAGGACAACGGCCCGGACATCCCCGAGTCCGTGCTGCCGCGCCTCTTCGAGCCCTTCTTCACGTTCCCCCGCGCCAGGTCCGCGGGGCTGGCGCTGTCGGTGTGCCGCGACCAGGTGGAGAGCGCGGGCGGCACCTTGTCGGCGGAGAACCACCCCGACGGCGGCGTCCGCTTCGTGCTCGACCTGATGGCGGCCTCGCGGCCCGCGACCGCCTGACCCGGGCCGGCCCGCGTCCGCCGGGGCCGGTGTGCGGTCAGCCGGTGCGCCGCCGGAGGCCGGATGCGGCGGGCTCGTCGAAGAAGTCCCGGGGCGAGGCCTCGTCCACGAGGACGCCGTCGTCGATGAGCAGCACGTGGTCGGCCACCATCCGCGCCAGCGGGAGGTGCTGCGTGACGAGCACCACGGTGCGCTCGGCGCGAAGCAGCAGCAGCCGGCGCGCCAGCCAGCGGACCCCGTCCCCCGTCAGGCCCACCTCTGGCTCGTCCAGCAGCACCAGCGGCGCGCGGCCGGCGATGGCGACGGTGAGCAGCGCCAGCCGCCACAGGCCCTCGGGCAGCAGCGTCACGGGCCGCTCGCGCAGGCGGTCCAGCCGCGCGGCCGCCGCGGGGGCGCAGGCCCAGACGGACGCCAGCGTCTGGCGTGCCGCGGGGCCGAGCAGCTCACCCAGGCTGCGAGGCTCCGTGGGCCGCGACTGGGGCACCACCGCCTGGGCCGTCACGGGCAGGGAGAGCTGACCCCGCACCCAGAAGTCGGCGCCGTCTCCGCTCCGTCCGTTGACCAGGGCGCGCAGCAGGGTGCTCTTGCCGCCGCCGCCCGGACCCAGCACCACGCTGGCGCGCCGCCAGGGCAGGTCGAAGGACAGCTTCGCCAGCACCGCGCGTGGGCCATAGCCGGCGCTCAGGTTCCTGGCTTGAATCACGGCGCTGCACTCCTTTCGAGGCCTGGGGGACGGCGCTCAGAGGTCTGGTGCGAAAGCGTCCTGCTCGGGTGGGGGCGGGCCGGCGCTTGCTCCCAGGAGGCTCGACGCCAGCCGCTCCAGCGTCTCCCGCCACTCCGTGCGCTCCACGGCGGTGGGGTTCTCGATGCAGTCGTCGAGCACGTCGTCCACGCCCAGCAGCGGCCGCGCGAGCTCGGCGAGCCGCTCCACGCTCAGCGTGGCCTCCCGCTCCAGGCTCCGCAGGAGCGAGCCCAGCAGCGCCTGGTCATGCTCGCGCAGCTCGGGGCGGAGGTTCACCTGCGTCAGCAGCTCGGCGAACACCGCGACGTCCTGCCACAGCCGGCGGCCGGACTCGAAGGCGTGGCCGTCCTCTCCATTCAGCCACCCGAGCACCGCCGCCTGGAGCCGCCGCAGCTCCGTGCGGTCCTCGATGCGGAGGTCCTCGTAGATGTCCCGCCCCGTCAGCTCGGAGAAGCACACCGCCGCCCGGCGCAGCACGGGCAGCAGCCACGGCGCGGTGGGCTCCGCCCGCGTGAGCAGCCCACGTCGGAACAACACGTACGCCTGGCGGACCTTCAGCGAGCGCTCCAGTTCCTGGGTGAGCAGTCCCTCCAGTCGCGGGGCCAGGCCCTCGTGCTCGCACAGGGCGCGCTCCACCGCGGCCGCGCACTTGAACAGGCGGCGCCGCGCGCTCCCACACGTGGCGATGACGCTCCAGGGGGCCTCGGACACCGTCATCGCGCCCAGTCGCTCCAGCCGCTCGCCCAGGTCCAGCCGCGCGACGAAGGCCAGGTCCGCGATGCGCTGCCGCCCTGCGTCGGCATGGGTGGCGGCGTCCTGCTCCTCCGGCTCGTAGTGGGCGTGAACCGAGCCCAGCGCCCGGGCTCCCGCGAGGACGGCGCCGCGCAGCGCGGGCACGGGTTCCTGCAGCAGGCGCCGCGTCTCCAACTGCTCGCACCGGCGCAGGTCCACCTGCCTCGCCAGCTGGATGGCGTCCGTCAGCGCTGTCTGTAATTGACCGGGCGTCAAGGGAGGCAGCTCCGAGGCCACCGGGAAGGGCCGGTTGCGGTGGACGTCGTGTCTGAGATTTGTAGTGTCGCTGGATAATTATTGTCAAATCGGGTCGATGTGCCGCTTCGATGCCGCACGGCGGCTGGATGTCTGTCTGGAAACTGCCTGAGAACAGAAAGCCTGGGACTCCCGCGAGCGGCGAACCGCGGGCCCCGGCGTGTCAGGGGGTTGGAGGGCGCCGCCCGGCGCGCGACCTCGGGCTAGGCCCTCTACGGAAGGGTTGAGCGGCTGTGCAGTCTGGCTTGGATTGCGGGACCCGGCTTCTTCCAGGCGCCTGTCCCACGCTGGGACGGCGGGGCTACTCGGGCACCTCGGGCGTGGCGGCGACCGGCGCGGAGGCGCCGGCGGGTGCCGGGGCCGCCTCCGCCGTGGGCTCCTCACGGGGCGTGGGCGTCCCACTCCCCCGTTGCTGACGCTCCCGCCACGCGCTGGGGGACTCACCCACCAGCTTGCGGAAGAGGCTGCTGAAGTGCTGGAGCGAGGCGCAGCCCACCTCCACCGCCACCGCGGTGAGCTTCATGTTCGACTCGCGAAGCAGCGACTGCGCCATGCGCACCTGCACCGCGTTCAGCTCCGCCTGGAAGGACGTGCTGGCCTCCTTCAGGCGCCGCTGCAGCGTCCGCTCGGACATGCCCATCTCCCGGGCCACGTCCGACAGATTCACCTCTGGCAGTCGCGCCCGCATCACCTGGTGCAGCTCGCGCAGCAGCGGGGACTGCCCGGTGGCCTCGGCCACCAGCCCGTTGAGCTCCTCCAGCAGCGCCGCCGCCACGGCCTCCGGCTGCCCCAGCCACTGCAGGGCCTCGTCGGGCGCCGTGAAGGCGCGGCTGGGGTAGGCCCCGGACAGCAGCGTGTAGAATCCGCCCACCACCGCGCCCACCACGCCCTCGGGCCGCACCAGCGCCTGCTTCAGCACGGAGGTGCTGAAGACCTTCTCGCGGGGCTGCATGTATTTGACCAGGGCGGCAAAGGCCATGGGGTCGGCGGCCTCCAGCCGGCGTGCGTCCACCAGCGAGGCATGGGGCTTGGCGGGAGACAGCTCCACGTCCAGCACCTGGACGAGCCGGCGCACCTGGGCCTCACCGGGACGTCCCCAGAGGACGAAGCCGCACAGGTCCTCCGAGGCGTACCAGTGGAGGAAGCTCTCCCCGACTAGATAACGGCCGTGGGGGTCCCGGAGGTAATCTTCGACTCCGTCTGCGGATCGCACGGCTTGGCAGAATAGCGCTTCGCCACCCGGGCCACCCAGAACGGATTGATGGGAGAAAGCCCGGTTGTCAGTTCGGGCCGGACCATGGCCTTGCTGGCGAGCTCTTCGGTGAGGGCCGGCAGCTCGTACCAGGGCACCTGGGGCTTGAGGTGGTGGGCCTGGTGATAGCCCGCGTTGAAGAACCACCGGTTGTAGAAGGCGGAGTAGGACGTCGTCCCCAGGGCGTCCTTGTGCTCCGAGTCCGTCTCGAAGTGGGCCGCCAGGTTGAGCCAGTGGATGCAGACCTGCGTCGCCAGCAGCACCGCCCACCAGGCCAACCCCAGCGCGGGCTTCCACACGACGAGCGCCAGCAGCGTGCCGTCCACCACCAGGAAGTCCAGGGCGAGCTCCAGCCGCTGGTTCTTCTTCCGGGCCCACCGCCACACGTGGCCCAGCGTCTCGTAGGGCCACAGCCAGGGCGTCAGCGCCGAGCGCAGGCAGTAGTGCAGCACGCGCTCCCCCGGCCGGCGGCGCCCCCAGTCCCCCGGCCCGTCATCGAAGCGGTGATGGTTGAGGTGGTGGATGTAATAGCCCCGGTAGGGGAAGCCGCAGGCCATGCCCAGCGTCCGGGACACCACCCAGTGCATGAGCGGGGGCCGGGCGATGGAGACATGCATGTGGTTGTGGAGGACGGCGTAGTTCCAGAAGCAAATCGCCCAGCCCAGCAGGCACATCCCCAGCCGCCCCAACCCCGGCAGCGCGTCCCAGCTCAGGATGAAGGCCGGGAACCAGCCCCACCACAGCGCATGCACCGCGAGCTGTGGCAGGTCGGCGGAAGGGGGCGGGGGGCGGGCGGGGGTCATGAAGCTTTCAGTACGCCCCCCTCATCGTGGCTGCTTCACTCCACGCGCCAAGCGCTTGCGCCAGGGCGCAATCCGTCCGCCCCTCACCACCCTTCACGTCCCGGCCAGGGTCTCCACTGCCCCCGGGCCGGGTCACTTCGACTCGCTACGTCTCGAGCGCGTGCGCCACCTGTCCCAGCAGGCGCAGCCGCGGTGCGTCGAGCTTTCGCACCGTGCGCAGCAGCCGGCGGACCTCGGGGCGCTCGCGATACTCCGGCGGGTCCTCGGCCAGCGCGGGCGCGCCTTCGACGCCGGCGCCCGCCATGCCGAGCAGCACATCCGATGAGCAGTTGAGCACCAGGCACAGCTTGCGCAGCGTGCGGACGCTGGGGAGCATGTGGCCGCGCTCCAGGCGGCCATACACCTCGGTGGCGATGCCAACGCGCTCGGCCACGTCGGCCTGGGTCAGCTCCAGCCGTTGTCGCGCCGCGCGGACCGCGTTTCCAATGAGGGTTGCCAGTCGTTGTTCCATGGCGTGCGGGAAACCTGTCGAAAAGAGGGCTTCGTCCCCCCGCATCCAGGCGGAGAGGCACCGGGGAGAAGTGACGGCCGTTGGCTGCCTCGTGGAACACAGATTACGAGTGGGGTCTGACATTCCTGGGCTCCCGGGAGGGCCTGCTGGAGCGTCCGGAATCGAGCGCTTCAACCCCCCGTGTCGCATGTGTCGCGGGCGGCCGCCGGATGCGCGCGGAAGCCGAAAATTCGGCCTGCGCGGCGTTGTCAATGGTGGCTCGGGATGGCCCGGAAAAAGCCTTGCTGTTTCCGTGGTTTACGAAGTGAGGACGTCTGACGTAGGGTGAGCGCCCCGGTAGGTACCGGGAATCCGGTGCAAACCCCCGGTGACTCGGATCCGCAGGCCGCTCCGCGCGCCTGGCGGGGAGGCTGTTGAGGTCGTGAGCGACGAGCGTCCGGACGCGCTGCTCAAGAGCGCACTCGAGAAGATCGTCTACTTCGAGGCGCGTGCCCAGCAGCTCCACAGCGAGCTGGATTCGACGCGCGAGGAGATGGAGCACCTCAAGCGCGAGGTGGCGGAGGCGCACCAGCGCGAGCTGGACCTGCGCCGCGAGGTGGCCGAGCTGGAAGTCCGCGTGGGCCGCCTGCAGGCCGAGCGCGAGGAGCTCAACCGGCTCAACCAGGCCCTGCGCGCCGAGCGGAACCAGATGATGGACAAGCTGCTGGACGTGGGCCGCATCCGCGCCACCGCCCAGGAGCGCGACGACGAGGACGACGACCTGGGGCTGGACCTGGCCTCGTTCATCTCCCAATTGCGCAGCGAGGTCATCCTGCGCGGCGAGAACGGGCCGGTGGCGCGCGGGCTGGTGGTCCCCACGCGCGGCTCGTCGGTGGCGCTGCGGGATACGGCCAGCACCCTGGCGCCGGCGACGGTGAGCGAGCCGCCCGTGGCCGCGGCGCCCGAGGATGACAGCCTGTCGCCCGTGGCGCGCGAGGCGCAGCGGTTCCTCCATGCGGGGCGGCTGAGCGTGAGCCCGGCACAGCACGCGGAGCTGTCCTCGCACGCGGGCTTTGGTGGCACGTCGGACGAGACGCTCTTCGGGTTCTCCATCCGCGAGCTGTCCGCGCCGGACTGCGCGGCCCGCGTTCGCGCCGCGGAGCGGTTGAAGGCGCTGTCGCAGCCGGCCGCCGCGCCCGCGCTGGCGTCGGCGCTGCACGCGGAGACGGACCCCACGGCGCAGGTGGCGTTGCTCCAGGCGTTCGCGTCGCTGTGCCAGGAGGAGGGCGCCTCGGTGGTGTCGCCGCTGCTGGCGTCGCCGGTGCCGGAGGTGCGCATCGCGGCGCTCAAGGCGCTGCTGACGCTGGCGCCGAAGGACGCGGCGCCGCACCTGGCGCAGGCGATGAAGGACCCGGACCGCTCGGTGCGCCGTCGCGCGTCGCTGCTGGCGCTGGGCCTGGAAGGCGAGACGGCGCGGCGGCTGGGCGAAGAGGCCATCCACGACGCGGACCCCGAGGCGCGCGCGCTGGCCGCGCTGGCGCTCGGCGCGGGCAGTGGTGAGAACGCGCGCACGTTGCTGCTGGGGGCGCTGGGGGATCGGGAGCTGCGCGTGCGCAAGGCCGCCGCGCAGAGCCTGTCCCGCATCCTGGGGCAGGACGTGTCGGCGGTGGTGAACCTGGATGACACGCACCGGCGGCGGGAGATTCGCCGGCTGGCGACGCTGCCCGTGAAGCCCGTGCGGGCGCGGCTGGAGGAGCCTCGCCCGGTGGTGGCGCCCGCGGCGGTGGCCTCCGCGAGCGCGGTGGCCATGGCGCCGGTTCAGGTCCATGCGGTGGCCGAGCAGCCCGCGTATGCCGTCGCGGTCGTGGGCGGCGCGCAGCTGGGGGCCCCGCAGGCGCGTGTGGCCCCGGGCAGCGCGGCGCAGGGCGCTGGGGCCGTGCCGATGATGGGTGTGGCCCCGGGCAGCGCGGCGCAGGGCGCTGGGGCCGTGCCGATGGGTGTCGCCCCGAGCAGCATGGCGCAGGGCGCTGGGGCCGTGCCGAGGGGTGTCGCCCCGAGCAGCATGGTGCAGGGCGCTGGGGCCGTGCCGAGGGGTGTGCCCCAGGCGCGTTCGGCGCAGGGCGCTGGCGCCGGGCCGATGGGGACGCCGCAGGCGCGGATTTCTCCAGCGGCGTCGGCGCAGGGTGGGGCTACTGCCACTGGGGTCTCGCCCATGGCTCCCGGGGCCGTGCCACCAGGGGCACCTCAGGCGAAGGCGACTTCGGGCAGCGGTGCCCAGGGGGGGGCTTCGGCGCCATCCGTCGCGCACGGGGGAGCTGGCGCCCAGGGCGCCATGAATCCAGCCGCGGGTGTTCGTGGCGGTGCCGCGGCTGCCGGGTCGCCAAGGGCCGCCGGCGCTCATGCCGCGCCGGCCGCCGCGCCTCGGGCGGGAGTTCCCGGCACCCCGGCGTCCACTGGCACGCACACCGCGCCTGCCGCCGCGCCTCGGGCGGCGGCTCCCGGCACCCCGGTGTCCACAGGCGCGCACACCGCGCCTGCCGCGTCCGCGCAGCGTGCCCCGGCCGCCGGAACACCAGGTCCCACGCAGGCACCTCGCGCCCCCGCCACCCCGCCGCCCGCCCGTCTGTCCCCCGTCCAGGCCGCCCTGGTGGCGATGGGCGCCGTGGCCGGCCAGGCCGCGCCGGCTCCCGCCGCGCGCGCTCCGGTCGCCGAGCCCGCTCGCCCGGCGCCCGCGCGCCCCAGTGCCTCCCCCGTGGAAGCACTCTGCACCCAGATGTTGGCCGAGGTCCGCGCGGCGGTGCGTGGCCGCTCGCTCGTCGAGCTGGCGGTCGCGCTCTCGGCGCCTTCGGAGCTCGCCCAGGAGGCGCTCACCCTGTTATCCGCTCGGGGAGCGGTGATTCGAAGGGGGCACAAATACTTCGCCGCTTGAGGCAAGGTAGCCGTCCCGCACGTCTTTCGAAGGGTCGTCCATGGAAGCGCCGACGTACAGCTCCAAGCAGGTCGCCGAGATGCTCGGCGTGTCCCCGAAGCAGATTCCGGAGGAATCGCGGAAGGACGCCTACACGCCGGACGACATCTGGGAGCTGCGCACCACGCTCGACCGTTTCCCGGAGCGTCTGGGCCACCGTCGCCAGCTCTTCCTCAACTTCAAGGGCGGCACCGGCAAGACGTCGCTGTCCACGTCCTACGCCTGGCGCCTGGCGGAGCTGGGCTACGCGGTGCTCCTCATCGACCTCGACAGCCAGGGCCACGCCACCAAGTGCCTGGGCTACGAGGGCGAGGACTTCGAGAAGACGCTGCTGGACGTCCTGGTCCGCAAGACGCCCCTGGCCAAGGTCATCCAGAAGTCCTCGCTGCCCAACCTGGACTTCGTCCCGTCCAATCTGACGATGTCCACGGTGGACCTCGCGCTGATGCCCATGGCCGGCCGCGAGTTCAAGCTGCGCAACGCCCTCAAGGAAGTGGAGGCCCAGTACGACGTCGTCGTCTTCGACGCGCCGCCGTCCTTCGGCCTGCTCAACCTCAACGCGCTGATGGCGGCGAACGACCTGTTCGTCCCCGTGCTCGCGGACTTCCTGTCCTTCCACGGCCTCAAGCTGCTGTTCGAAACGGTGCAGAGCCTGGAGGAGGACCTGAACCACGTGCTCGACCACGTCTTCATCGTGGTCAACTCCTTCAACGCCACCTTCAAGCTGGCGAAGGAGGCCCTGGAGGCGCTCCAGACGCACTATCCGGAGTTCCTGCTGCCCACCATCATCCGGCAGTGCACCAAGTTCGCGCAGGCCTCCAGTGAGGGCCGGCCGGTGTTCGTCGCGGACCCCTCGTCCAAGGGGGCCAACGACATCCAGGCCATGATTGACAACATCCTGCCCCGGCTGGTGGCCGCGGCAGCCGCTGCCCAGACGAAGGGCACCCAGCAGGCCGGCTGAGAACCATGAAGAAAGCCTTCGAACAGAACGTGTCCCGAGCCAAGCCGCGCCTCCGCCTGGGCGCGCTGACCGGGCTCGTCGACCCCGTCGAGCCCACGCCTCCCGAGCCGGAGGCCGCCGAGGCCCCCGCGCCCGAGGCGACCGCCGAGGCTCCCGACCTCTCCTCCGAGGTGCGCGCCCGCATCGAGCGCGCCCGGGCCCCGCGTCCCACCGCCGCCCAGGCCATGGACGCCGCCCTGCGCACGCACGAGCCCGCCGCCGACGTGTCCGCCTACGACGCCCCCGTGCCGGACGAGGCGCCCGTCGACGAGGCGCCCGCGCAGGAGCCGGAGGCCTACGCCGCGGAGCCCGTCACGTTCGGCTCTCCGCCGCCAGACGTCGAGGCCCTGCTCGACGCCGCGCCGCCCGCGGAGCCCGTGACGTTCGCCGCGCCGCCCCAGGCGCTGCACTTCGACGGCCCGATGGCCGCCGTCAGTCCTCCTCCGGAGGCGCACCCCATGACGCAGGCCTCGGCTCCCGGCTCCTCCATGCCGTATGGCACCACCACCGTCGCGGAGCCGGTGGCCCGTGTCGAAGCGCCCCCCACCGAGGTGGAGGTCCAGCGGCCAGCCCCGCCGCGCGAGGACTCGCAGGACGCCGCGTCCCGCCGCGAGCGGCTGAAGGCCCGGCTCAAGGCGGTGCGGGAGAACCCGCGCCCGGAGCCGCTGCCCGCCACCGTGGCGGAGGCGGGCCAGCGCGCGGTGGAGCGCATCACCCACCTCCAGGCGGAGCTGGTGAAGGTGAAGGCGCTCAACCTCTCCCTCACGCAGGACCTCGAGGTGGCGCGCCGCCAGGCGGAGAAGGCCACCGAGGAGGCCCGGCTGCGCATGGACGAGGCGCGCCGCTTGTCCGCGGAGATGGAAGGCCGCGTGAAGCTGCTGGCCGACCTGGAGCGCGAGCTGGCCGCGCTGGAAGGCGAGCGCGACGAGGCGCTGCTGTCGCTCCAGGAGACGCGTCAGGCGCTCCAGGCCGCGGCCAAGGAGCGCGAGGCCCTGGAGGAAGAGGTCGCCCGCGGCAAGCAGTCCCTGGTGGACAGCCTCGCCGAGGAGGAGCGGCTCGCCGGCGAGCTGGAGTCCGCCAAGGACGAGTCCGCGTCCCTGCGCCGCGCGGTGGAGGCGCTCCAGGGCGAGCGCGACGTGCTGGCCCAGCAGGTGGCCTCGCTCACCGCCGAGCGCGCCGAGCTGCTGGAGGCGCGCAAGGCCCTGGAGTCGGTGCACCGGGCCCTGAGCCAGGCCACGGTGCGCTGAAGCCGCGCTAGTTCGCGTCCTTCGCCACGCCGCGGGTGCTGCTTCCTCCGCGCACCGCGGCGAAGGACGGACCGAGCGGCGGCGAGCGGAGCCCCGTGGTGGCCAGTCCGCTGAAGTCGCCGTCGGGCTTCTTCAGCGTCTGGAGGTGGGCGACGATGCGCGCCTTGCGGTCGTCCTTGCCCGGGTGGTTGGCGAAGAAGCCCCCTTCGTCCTGCGTCTTGGCGAGCAGGGCCAGGTAGTCCTCCGGCTTGTAACCCGCGGACAGCATCAGCTCGACGGCGACCCGGTCCGCCTCGAACTCCTGCTCCCGGGCGTTGCCCTTGTCGAGGAGCCCGATGGTCTTCTCGCTCAGGTAGCCGAGCAGGTCGGGCTTCTTGTCCAGGTCCAGCGTCCCGTCTCCCGCCATGCTCGCGTTCAGCATGGCCAACCAGTCGTCGGGGATGCCGGCCTCCCCGAGGGTGACGAGCTTGCACGTGCCGACCTTCACCTCGCCGTAGTGGCGGATGGCGTGCTTGAGCGTGATGTGGGCGATTTCATGTGCCAGCACGCCGGCCAGTTGCCCTTCGTTCTCCAGGCCCTGGAGCAGCTTCCGGGTGACGAAGACATAGCCACCGGGCGCGGACAGGGCGTTGAACTGGGACGTGTCCTCGAGCGCGCCGAAGGTCCACTCGAGCGTGGGGCGCGCGGACTGGGCCGCGAGGTTCTTTCCGACGGTGTTGAGGTAGCGGTGCAGCGCCTGGCCCTGGCCCTCCAGCATCAGCCCGCCGCCGCGCTGCACGAAGTGGATCGCCAGCGCACCTCCGAGGGCGTACTCCTCCTGGACGCTCGGGTTCGCATGCAGCTTCTCGCAGCGGTTCGCGTCCTGAACCGCGGCGACCGCCGTGTTGGCGGTCTCCACGAGGTTCTCGGGCCGCATGAGCTCCCGCGGGTTGAAGCTCCGGCAGGATGCGTTCAGCGCGCCCAGTCCCACCAGCGCGAGCACCTTCAGTCCCGTTCGCATCATCGGTTGCCACTCCGCTTCTTCGTCGCCGACTTCGTCGAGGTCGCAGCCACCTTGGCGCTGGCCCCCACCACGGGGAAGAGCCCGGCCGCGGCCACGTGCGCGGCGATGTCCTCGGTCGACACGCCCTTCGCCAGCGTCTCGAGCGCCTTGATGTCGTCGACGGCCTGGCCGTGGTCCCCGCCCTTGTCCTTGCCGTAGCGCTCGGCGCCCGGGCTGAGCGCCTTCACCGCGGCCCCGCTGGCGACGAACTTCTTCGGGTCCACCCGTTGTTGGCTTCCGCCGTCGGTCACCAGCTCCATGTTGGGTGGTGTGGTGGACAGGTTCGTCTGGAACACGAAGCCCTCCTTCCCGGTGGCCGTGGTCACCCGGTGCCATTGCTTGTGCTTCGCGTGCGCGCCGCCCCACGTCACCTGCTCGCCGGGCTGGAGCACCGCCACCGCGTTGTCCGAGCCGGACGGGCTCGCCAGCACGCGCGTGTTCTTCGCCTTCACGTACAGCGGCTCACCGACCTTCACGGCCGAGGCCACGGCCGGAATGCCCAACGTCAGCACGGCGGTGGCCCACGCGGCCCGTGTCTTCATCCCCATGTCTCCCCGGCTCCTTTCAGCACCGCTCACTTGTCCAGGTTCGCCACGCCGTCGAAGTCCGGCGGCGGGGCCTTCGCATACCGTTGGCAGCGCGCGAGCAGCGCCTGGGTGGGCCCGTCGTCCGGGTCCTCGGCGTAACGCGCCTCCAGCACCGCCGCTGCCTCGTCGAATCGCGCCTCGCGGTAGAGCGCCAGCGCCTCGTGGTAGCGCGCCACCGTCTCCCGCGTGCGCGCATCCACGCCGCCCTTGAGCGCGAGCAGCTCGTACACCGTGACGGCCTCCGTCTTGCCCGCCACGCGCACCCGGTCCAGCTCCCGCGCCTCGATGTACTCGCGCGCCAGCTCGTACGTGCGTGGCCCTATCATGATGACGGTGCCATACGCCTTGTTCGCGCCCTCCAGCCGCGCGGCCAGGTTCATCCCGTCTCCAATGGCCGTGTAGCTGAAGAGCTGCTCGCTGCCGAAGTTGCCCACGAAGTTCACCGCGCTGTTGAGGCCGATGCGCGTGTACATGTCCGGCAGGCCCTGGGCCCGGAACTCCTCGCGCAGCCGGTCCACCGCCGCCTTCGCCGCGAGCGCCCCCTTGCAGGCGCGCAGCGCATGGTCCGCCTGCCGCATCGGGGCACCGAAGAGGCACACCACGGCGTCGCCGATGTACTTGTCCAGGCACCCACCTTCCTTCAGCAGCGCCGCGCTCACCCGCGTCAGATACGTGTTGAGGAGGCGCACCAGGTTGCGCGGGTCGTCCTTGAAGCGCTCGCTGAAGGTGGAGAAGCCCCGGATGTCACTGAAGAAGGCGGTGATTTCGACATTCTCGCCGTCCAGCCGGGGCAGCTCGCGCTGGGCAATCATCTGCTCCACGAGCTTCGGCTCCATGAAGCGGCTGAAGGCCTGGCGGATGAACGCCGCCTCCTTGTTGGCCACCAGGTGGTTGAAGGCCACCGCGCTCACGCTGGCCAGCACGCCCGCCAGCGCGGGCAGGGCGGTGAGTACGTAGGTGTTCGTCATCCCCAGGAGGGGACCCGTCACCCAGCTCATGCCCACGTAGAGCCCCAGGGGCCACGCAATCTCCAGCGGCGTCCAGCGGGTCGTCATCAACAGCACCGCCGACACCAGCGCCACCCCGAAGACGAGCGCCAGGCTCACCGGAAGCGGTGCCCGGGTGATGAAGCGGCCATCCCCCAGCAGCGTGTCCAGCACCGCTGCCTGCTTCACCACGCCCGGCTCATGCGCGGAGAAGGACGTGGCCTTGACGTCGTTGAGCCCCACCGCGTTGCCACCGATGATGACCACCTTGCCCCGGAACACGTCCGGCGGCAGCCCCGTGGGCTGGCCCTGTCTCCGGTGCACCCAGGCGTCGAGGACGGTGATGAGCGAGACGCTCGTGAAGCGGTCGTGTAGCTGCCCGCCAAAGTCGATGCCCGCGCCGCCGTCCGCGTCCACGGCGTAGGTGCGTGAGCCCAGGCGCAGGGTCCGCTCGGAGAGCTCGACGGCGCTGGCGCCCAGCAGGCTCGCGGCCACGCGCACCGGCAGCGTGGCGAAGGCGTTGGGCCCGTCCGAGTACACGAAGCGCGTGCGGCGCATGAACCCGTCGGCGTCCGCTTCCGGGTCCACCAGCCCGAAGCCATCCACCGCGTCCACCAGCACGGGGATGGGCGGGACCGGGTGGCTGGGCAGCCGTTCCCCCGAGGACGTCTCATAGTGGAGCGTGGGCAGCGCCCGGCCCGTCACGCGCACGGGGAACGCCACCGCGCGGGCCACCTGCGCGGGCGTGACGGACGGCAGGGTCGCCTCCAGGAACGTCTCCGCGCCCGCCTCCTCCGGGAAGGTCTCCTCGCCCGCCGCGGGGGCGTCCACCGCCACGACGGGGACCTGGGGCGCCTGGGGTGGCGACGCCGCCTGGAAGTCGGCCTGGGGGAGCGGCGCCGCGTCCGCGTGGGTGGATACGCCCAGGAAGAAGGGCGTGGACGTGTCCCGGAGCACCTGGGCGAAGGCCAGGTCCATGGACTCGTCGGAGCCGCGCTCGTCCATCACCGCGTCGAACACGATGGCCCGCGCGCCCTCGGCCTCGAGCTGCTCCACCACGCGCGCCCAGAGGTTCCGGCTGTAGGGCCAGCTTCCGAAGTTGAGGGCGTACTGTGGGTTGGCGCGGATGCGCTCCAGGCTCGGCTGGTCGATGGTGACCAGCACCACCTGCGTGGACGCCTCACGCCGCTCGGTGAAGCGGGTGACGGCGGCGTCGTACGCGGAGCGCTCGGCCTCCTCCAGCAAGCCGCCCAGCTGCGCGTCGAACCGCTGCCACGCCGCGGCCAGCGTCGTGGCCAGCACCGCCACGCCGAGCATCAACCGCCAGTGGTCCCGCCACCGTGAACGGACCGTCTTCCAGCGCTCGCCTGCCACAGCCCCCTCTTGCGAAGCGTGCTGGAGGGCACACTACCCCAGTGGCCGGAGGCTGGGCAGTCACCTGTCGCGCGTGGGGCCTCGCCGCGGGGGCCCGGCGGCCGTGATGCCTCGCCCCGCCGCGAAGCAGCAGCCGTCCGGGCGAGCCTCTGGCATCTCCTGCGTCGCCCATGCGGAAGCACATGCGGGGTTTGCCGGGCGTCTCCCCCATCCGGACCTTTGCCTTCGGTTCGACCCGCTCATTCGCAAGTCCACACGCAGCAAAGGAGTCAGACGTGGCACTGGATATCTTCCAAGAAAAAGGCGTTCCGCTCGACCGACAGGTCTTTACCTGGAAGGACCTGGTCCGGCGTCCCTACAGCAAGCTGGACGATGACGCCTTCACCCGGGTGTGCGTCATCTACATGAACGGCATCATGTCGGACGCGCTGCGGACGAAGCACGCCTTTGCCCGCATCAACCGCGACCTCCGGGAGCCGCTGGCGCTGATTCGCCGCGTGGAGCAGTACGAGCAGACGCTCATCAACTGGCTCAACCCTCCGGACCAGACACCGCTGGAGACGACCCTGGGCTTCGAGCAGGTCGCCATCGAGGTGACGGCCAGCGTGGCCATGCGTGAGCCAGACCCCTACCTGGCCCAGACGTACCGGTTCGGTCTGCTCGAGGACTTCGACCACCTCTACCGCTACTCCGCGCTGTACGACCGGCTGGAGGGGCTGGACCCCAACAACATCACCCAGTCCTACACGGACATCATTCCGGGCCGGCCCACCTCGGTGGAGCATCGCTATCCGCTGGATGACCTGCGCCGTCCCTACGACAAGGCCTCCGCCCACCCGCTGACGAAGCTCCACGCGATGAGCATCACCGCGTCGGAGAACCAGACGCACGACTACTACATGACCGTCGGTCCCTTCTTCACCGACCCGGTCGCCCGCCAGCTCTACGCGGAGATTGCGTCCATCGAGGAGCAGCACACCTCCATGTACGAGTCGCTGCTCGACCCGGGCGAGTCGCTGCTGGAGAAGTGGCTGCTGCACGAGGCCTGTGAGGTCTACAACTTCTACTCGTGCGTGGCCTTCGAGAAGAACCCACGCATCAAGGAAATCTGGCAGCGCTTCCTGGACTACGAGCTGGGGCAGCTCCACTACGTGAAGGAAATCTTCCAGCGCGTGGAGAAGCGTGACGCGGCCGAGGTGCTCCCGGCCACGCTGCCGGAGCCCATCGGCTTCAAGGAGCACCGCGACTTCGTCCGCAAGACGCTGAACCAGGAGGAGGACCTCATGTCCAACGGACCGGACTATGTGCGCAGCGCGGAGCTGCCGCGCGACCACCGCTCGTTCGTCTGGCGCGACCAGCTCAACTCCGATGGCTCACCGTCCGAGACGGTGGCCGCTGGCTACAAATGGATTCCGGGCACCGAGCTCGCCGCGCGCACCCCGCGCATGGGCTCGACGTTCGAGGGAAAGAAGGTTCACTGACATGAAGACGACCACCAGCGACATGGGACGCAACCGGACGGGCGTGGCGACTTCGCCCATTGACAGCGCGGACATCACCGAGGAGGCGCAGAAGCGCCAGCCCAGCCACCTGGGAGACGGCTCGCTCATCCTCAAGGTGCGGCAAATCTACGCGCAGGAATCCGAGGGCATCGGGAGCGTGCCGCCCCCCGCCAGTCTCAAGGGCGTGGCGAAGACGGCCATGGACGCCATCAAGGGCGCCAAGCCCACGGTCTTCATCGACAAGCTCGGTGCGCGGCTGGCCTTCGAGCGCACCGGCACCCGGCTCTACGAGGGCGCGCTCGCGAAGCTCGAGGTCTACGGCAGCTGGGAGGGAGGCCCCACGCGTGAGGGCCTGGAGAAAATCTACAACGACGAGCTGTCCCACTTCCTCATGCTCACCGACGCCATGAAGACGCTGGGCGCCGACCCCACGGCGATGACCCCCAGCGCGGACGTGACGTATGTGATTTCCCAGGGGATTCCCTCCCTCATGGCGGACCCGAGGGCCAACCTGCGCCAGTCGCTGGAAGGGCTGCTGGTGGCGGAGCTGACGGACAACGCCTCCTGGGAGATGCTCATCGACCTGGCGCGCAGCCTGGGGCACGACACGCTCGCGGACCGCTTCCAGCTCGCGCTGGACTCGGAGGTGCAGCACCTCCAGTGGGTGCGCGGCTGGCTGTCCGCGGGTGTCAGCGTGGAGGCGCGCAGGGGGGACATGGGCGAGGAGCGCGCGGGCGCGCAGCCGCCGGCGTAGCGCTCAGAACGCCGAGCCCGGCTCCTGGAGGAAGTCGGACTCCTCCGGGGTCGTCGGGCGCCCCAGCGTCACGTTGCGATGGGGGAAGCGGCGGAAGCGCTGGATGACGTCCCGGTGCTGCCGGGCGTAGTCCAGCGCTTCGCGGCTGTCCGCGTGGTACAGCGCGAGCACCTCGAACAGTGCCACCGAGAGCCGCTGGTCATTGACGGACTCGCTGTGCTCGAAGGGCAGGTACATGAACCACCGCCACAGCGGCGGCAGGGTCATGTCCAGGCCCCGGGCCAGCGCGTGCCGGGCCACCTCGCGTGCTCGCGCGTCCGAGGCGAAGGCCCGGGGCGTGCCGCGGAAGAGGTTGCGTGGGAACTGGTCCAGCAGCAGGAGCAGGGCCACGCAGCTGCGGGCCTCGTCCCGCCAGTCGTCCAGCTCACCCGCGGCGGCGCGCTCGACAGCGGGGAGGAAGCGTCGCCTGCATTCGTCATCGAAGGCTTCGTTCCGCGCGAACCAGCGCTCGCGCGGCTGACCGAACCAGAAGCCGAGGATTTCCTCTGCGCTCGCCATGAGACGCCTCTCCGTCAATGAGGGGAAGCCACCTTGTACCCCAGCGCCAGCCGGGGTGGCGGCCAGCGGCCTCCGGTACCACCTTCCACCCGACACTGGCGGTGCTGCCGCCACGGGAGGACGCGGATGGACTGGACGGTGGAACCGACGACGCGGACGATGCCTGGCCCGGTGCGGCGTACGGCCCTCAACCCCACGTTGCGCAAGGAGTCCGCGGTGGCGCTGGGCATCTTCGGCGCCCTCACCTTTGGCGCCGCGGCGCTGGGCGCCCGGGTCAGCTCGGCGGACTCGCGTTGGTACCGGCGTCTGCGCAAGCCCGCCTTCCAGCCGCCCGCGAAGGCCTTCGGTCCGGTCTGGACGGTGCTGTATGGCCTCATCGCCCTCTCCGGCTGGCGCGTGTGGACGGCGCCCGCCGGGCCCGCGCGCTCCAAGGCCCTGGCCTGGTGGGGCGTGCAGCTGGGCTTCAACGCCGCCTGGTCCTGGCTCTTCTTCGGCAGACACCAGCCGCGACGGGCGCTGGCGGACAACGTGGCGCTGCTGGGCAGCGTGACGGCCTACGTCGCCGCCACCCGGGACGTGGACCGCCCCGCGGCCTGGATGGTGGCGCCGTACCTGGGCTGGGTGGGCTTCGCGAACGTGCTCAACGCCGAAATCGTCCGGCTCAACCCGTGAGCCCACCCGCAGGCTAGTTGCGCAGCTTCGAGGGCTTGGGCGGGTTCATCGCCAGCACGGTGGCGAAGTAGCGCGCCTGGCTCTCGGTGGTGCAGCGCACCTCCTGGATGCGCCCGCCCACCTTCACGCGGACGAGCCAGCCTTCGTTGTCACGGGTCCAAGCAGGCGTGTCGGTCGTCATGGTCACCCTCCGTGGGAATCCATCCTCCGCCCACCGGTAGAGCAGCCGCCATGCCAGCGCCGGAAGCGTGCGAATCCAGGCGCTTCCCCCGGCCTGCTGGCCAATGGAAGACAGCCACCCCTGTCATTTTTGCGGAAGCCTGGGTGGCGGAGTTTCAGTGGATGAGCTGTTCCGGTGTCTCCGCCGGAGGCTGCGCGGGAGCGCCGGCCATCAACGGCAGGGCGACGTGGAAGGTGGAGCCGTGGCCGGGCTCGCTCTCCACCCAGATGCGGCCTCCATGGCGCTCGACGATGTCCCGGCTGATGTAGAGCCCCAGGCCCAGCCCGCCGAAGGAGCGGGCGGAGACGTTGCGCGCCCGGAAGTAACGGTCGAAGAGCAGCTTCTGCTGGTCCGGCGGGATGCCGATGCCTTCGTCGGAGACGGACAGCAGCGCGAGCCCGCCGTGTTGGCGCAGGCTCACGCGGACGGTGCCCCCGTTCGGGCTGTACTTGAAGGCGTTCTCCACCAGGTTGGAGAAGACCTGCTCCATCCGGAAGGGGTCCACGTTCACCTGCACGGGATGCTCGGGCGCCTCGAAGTGCACCGTGTGGTCGCCGCGCTGGGGCTCCAGGCTCCGGAGGACGTGCGCCACCAGGCCTTCCAGCCGGGTGGCCTCCGGGTGCAGCGCGAGCCGTCCCGCCTCGATGCGCGAGGCATCCAGCAGGTCATTGATGAGGCTGGTGATGCGCAAGAGGTGCATGCGCGTGTGGCGCAGGGTGGAGGGGTCCACGCGCTCGCCGCGCTCCAGCCGGCGCTCCAGGGTGGCCAGCCGGAGGCTCAGGGGGGTGAGGGGCGTCTTCAGCTCGTGCGAGGCGATGGAGAGGAAGTCGTCGCGCACGCGGATGGCCTCCTGGGCCTCGCGGTACAGGCGCTCGCGCTCGCTCTCGGCGCGGCGCCGCTCGGAGATGTCCTCGACGATGCCAATGCCGCCCTCGACCTGGCCGGCGCTGTTGAAGCAGGGCACGAAGCGCATGTGGGCGGGCGTCTTCTTGCCAGAGGTGATGGCGCGGTACTCCCCTTCGTAGTCGCAGGTGTGGCCCGCCAGCGTCTCGCGGACGCAGTGGAGGATGTTCTCGTCCCGCAGCGACAGCAGGTTGAGGCCGACGAGCACGCGCTTGGGCGAGCCGATGATGCGCACGAACAGCTCGTTGCAGGCGATGATGATGGCGCTCCGGTCGAAGTAGAAGATGCCCAGGGGCGCGTGCTCCACGACGGTGCGGAAGAGCGCGTCGCCGCCCACGCTCTCCGTCTCGTGCCGGGGCAGTGCGCGCTCCACGGGTTCGTCCACGATGTCGATGACCTCGTGCAAGCGGCGGAAGTTGAGGGCGATGCGCTCATCGGGGCCCTGGCCGGAGGCGCCCACCGTCAGCTCCACCAGGACCTCCGCGCCGTCCTTCCGGCACGCGAGCACGCGGGTGGCCCGTCCGCCCAGCGCGGCCCGGCGGGAGAGCAGGTGGCGCAGCAGGCTCTTTCCCCCGTGCTCCCGCAGCCGCTTGGGAAAGAGCCACGCCGCGGGCTGACCCAGGAGCTCCTCGCGCTTCCAGCCCAGCAGTCGTTCCGCGGCGGCGTTGAGGAAGCAGACGTTCTCACGTGCGTCGCAGGCCACGAACGGGTCCACGGCGGCATCCAGCCACGCACTGAGCTCGTCTATGGCAGCACCGGCCATACTCTCCTCGAAAGGCGCGCTGGCTCATGGGGCCGGCGTCCTGGAATGGGGCCTTGAAACACCTCGACGCGATATGTGGAGGGTGTGTCCCTTTCCTTACAAGTAGGCATTGGAGGCACAGCCCGCGCCTCCCACGCTCATGGGGCCTGGGTGCACGCCAGGCAGGATGGGCGGCCGAGCGGGCATGCGCCCGGCAACCGATGCTTGAGCAGCCGGCCTCGTTGCCCTGGCTTGGGGGCGCCGGTATGGCTATCGCCGCTTGGGCCGCTGTCCTCGTGACGTTGCCTTCCGGGCGCCAGACTTCGCGCGCGGCGTGGCTTGCTTGCGCGGAGACCTCGGCTTCGCGGCCCCGCCGCGTGAGCGCGGCGGCTCGGGGGACTTCAACGCGAGGACCTCCAGCCGCTCGCGCAGGGCACGCGTCTCCTCCTTGAGCCGGTCCACCTCTTCGCGCAGCGACGTCAGCTCCTTCGCCTGGGGCTCGCCCTCGCGCAGGAAGCGCACCGTTTCACGGGCCGCGCGCCGGGCGACGGCGTCCAGCAAGGGCGTCTGCTCCAGGGCGGGGATGAGCCGGCGGTCACCCAGGGTGCGCGCCGCCTCGAAGACGCCCATCCGGACGCGGAAGAGGGGGTCCCGGAGCAGCTCGGTGAGCAGGTCCACCGCCTCGCGCTTGCGGCCGGCGACCTCCGCCAGCTTCGCCACCGCGAGCGTGGCGGCGCGGCGAAGGGGCGCCGCGTGGCCGTAGGCCGTGCGCGCGAGGACGACGGAGAAGGCGGCCGGGTCCTGGGATTCAGCGAGGCCGTCCACGGCGCCCACGGCGATGACGTCCTGGTACGAGGGGCGGGTGGCCACGGCTTCCAGCACGGCCAGCGCGTCCGGCGCGCGCACCTTGCCGTAGCTGCGGGCGGCCTCCGCCTCCACGAAGTAGCTGGCGTCGCCGCCTTCCACCAGCGCGCGCAGGCGCGACGTCACCTCCGCGTCCCGGCGGAACTCTCCCAGCGCGGCCACCACCGCTCGGCGCACGCGGGGGTGCTCGGTGGCGAGCGCGGCGAGCAGGCGCGCGCGGGCCTCCGGCGTGCGGATGCGGCCCAGGGACTTCGCGCACGCGGCGCGCGTCCCCCAGAAGAGCCGCGTGTCCTCGAGCGCCGTCCCCAGGGCCTCCACGGCGCGGTAGCCGCCGTCCTTGCCCAGCGCGGTGGCGGCCTCGGTGCGTGCGCGCATCTCGGGGGCGGCGCGCAGCTCCTCCCTCCACAGGCCGGCGGACTTGTCCACCGTCAGGGTCCCGAGCACGTCGCGGCGGGGGTCCACGCGCACCTGCGTGGGGGCGGTGGGGCAGGGCAGGTGGAAGGCGTGTTCCGCGTCCGTCACCTCCAGCCGGTGGAGGGTGTCGCGGCCGTCCACGGTGAGCGCCACGTCCAGCGGGAGGCGGAAGAGCGGCACGCCGCTCTCCGTGGACTGCGTCTGGCGCACGTGGACGCGGAGCCGTGCCTCCTCGGCGTCGTAGCGGACCTCGACCTTGAGCTCCGGGTGCCCGGGAGCGAAGACGTACTGGTCGAAGAAGGCATCCAGGTTGTGGCCGGTGGCCTCCTCGAAGGCGCGGGCCAGGTCCACCGTCTCCACGGAGCCGTGGCGGTGGCGCGCGACATAGTGCCGCAGGCCCTTGAAGAAGAGGTCGTCGCCGAGCCGCCGGCGCAGCTCGTGGAGGACGAGCCCGCCCTTCTCGTAGAGGTGCCGGTCGAAGACATCCATGGGCGCGTGGAAGCGGCGCGCGACGATGGGGCGGGCGTAGCGCTCGTGCACCTCGCCCAGGTAGGCCTCCAGGTCCACGAGCCGGTGCTGGTCGGCCTCGTCCCGCCCGTCGGCGCGCTCCTTCCAGAGCATCTCGAACCAGGTGGCGAAGCCCTCGTTGAGCCAGCCGTGCGGCCAGTCGCGGCAGGTGAGCAGGTCACCGAACCACTGGTGGGCCAGCTCGTGGGAGATGAGCGGCTCGGCGTTGTAGTCCGGCTGGGCGCGCGCGTCGTGGAGGACGGTGTCGGTGAGGCTGGTGGCGGAGGTGTTCTCCATGCCGCCGAGGATGAAGTCGGTGACGAAGACCTGCGCGTAGCTGCTCCAGGGGTAGGGCTCGCCGGTGACCTCCTGGAAGACGCGCACCATCTCCGGCGTGCGGCGCACGCAGCGCAGGGCGTCCTCCTTGCGGCCCTTGGGAAAGAGGTAGCGCAGCGGCACGGTGCCGGCGGTGTCGGTGGCCTCCTCGAACTCGCCCACCACCAGCGTGACGAGGTACGGCGCGTGCGGCTGCGCCATCCGGTAGTGCTGGGTGCGGCGTCCGTCGTGGAACCGGTCGCTCTCCAGGGTGCCGTTGGACAGGGACGTCATCGCCTCGGGGAAGGTGGCGATGACCTCGGTGGTGGCCTTCTGCGCGGGCGTGTCCAGGCAGGGGAACCAGGCGCGCGCGTCGATGTCCTGGCCCTGCGTCCACGCCTGGCGCGGGCGGTGGGGATAGGCGGCGTCGGGGGCCCAGAAGTAGAGGCCGCGGCGGGGCCGCGCCGTGTAGCGGATGGCCACCTCGCAGGCGTGTCCGGCGGCCAGTGGTGAGGGCAGCTCCACGCGGACGTGGGCGCCGGAGTTGGAGAAGCGCGCGGCGCGTCCGTCGACGTGGACGTCGGACACGTCGAGGTCCACGGCATCGAAGGTGATGGTGTGGACGGACCGGACGGCGGAGACCCGCGTGGTGCAGAGGCCGGTGATGCGCTGCGAGTCGAAGTCGAGGTCCACCTCGATGCGGACGTGCTCGGCGCGGACCGGGCGCTCGGCGGCGTAGTGCTCGGTGGCGCCCGGGAGGGAAAAGGGATGGGGGCCGGAAGGAATCGACTCGGAGGCGTGACGGTGGCAGCAGCGCATGGACACCCGGGACTCTTCCGCAAGCCCGTGCCACCGTCGAGAAGGAGTGCACCTGGGGGCCAATGAGCGTCATGTATCGACGAAGTCATAAAGACGACGGCCGATAGGCAGCCCGCTCCGCTGGGGTGCGTGTGACATGTTTCTGGCCGCACGCGGGGCGTCGTGGACCGGGTAGGCTCTGACCACCGTGCAGTGGGTCCTCTTCTTCTCCGACAGGAACGTGCGTCAGCAGCTCTTCACCCGGGTGGACTCGACGCGGGGGTTGCTCCTGGTGACGGGCGTCCGGCATGGCGCGGCCATGCGGCCTCCAGAGTCACGCGAGCCCTTCGCCACGCTGGAGCGGCTCCACGGCGACGTGCTGTCGCAGGTGCTGGTGGCCGACGAAGGCACCACCGAGGGCATGTGGAGGGACCCGCTGGGAGACCTGGGGGACCGGCTCCACCCGGACAACCGGGATGACGCCTACGCGGCGGCCACGGGCTACCTGCTGCTGCGGGACGGCCGCCCCTGCGCGGTGGTGCGCAAGCACGGGACACCGCTGGAGGACCTCTGGTTCCTGCAAGAAGCGCTGAGCAGGCTCACCTCGCGCGTGCCTCCGCCAGACCCGGCCCAGCGCCCCGGGCGTCGCCGCGCGGAGCCCGCGCCCCGCTCGCCGCCGAGGCCCGCCAGCAGCGGCCCGAGCGCCCGCGCCACGGGCACGCGCGCTTCGCCCTCGTGGGATGACGAGGCCACGCCGCCCCGGGGCACGCGGGTGCCTCCGCCCGAGCCCCCGAAAAAGGACCCCTGGACGGTGCTGGGCATCGCCCCGGGCACACCCCCGGACGAGGCCCGCCGGACCTTCCGGGCGCTCATCGCGCAGTACCACCCGGACAAGGTGGCGCACCTGGCCCCCGAGTTCCACGCGCTCGCCGAGCTCCGCACGCGCGAAATCCTGGACGCGTGGGCAGAGGTGGAGCACGCGCTCTCCGGAGGGCGCTGAGCACGCCTGGTCGTCACGGGCCCGCGCGCCGAGGCCCGCCTCCGCGCACGGCTACGGCGACAGCACGGGGCCGCCCAGGCCCGGTGGCGGGGTGATGAGGGGCCGGGCGCCATCCAGCGCGAAGCGCGCGATGATGGGCATGTGGTCGGACAGTCCGTGGAAGCGGCTCCGGGGGTCGCCGAAGGGCGCCGTCTCCTGCGTGTCGAGCCAGCGCACCCCGGCCCCGGAGAACACGTGGTCCAGGTGCATGCGCATGTGCATGAAGCCAGCGGTGGGGAAGCCGCGCGACAGGTTCGGGTCAATCTGGCCCACGGCGGCCTGGGCACAGGTGAGGTGGCCGTCCGTGGTGAGGTAGCGGAACACCGGTGACGCGGGCGGCGAGTTGAAGTCGCCGCACACGATGTAGGGCTCGTCACCGCTGAGCGTCTGCATGAACTCCGTCAGCTTGCGCGCCTCGTGGAGTTGATTGATGCCGCAGCCCATCTTGTCTCGCGTGGCCCAGAACTCGCGGGCGAAGGGCGTGGGCAGGCTGAGGTGGGTGTTGAAGATGTGGAAGGGGTGCCTGTCCTCGCGCCGCAGCAGGCGCATGTGCGCGCAGATGCGGCTCTGCTTCCGGTCCTTGAGCCGCTGGACGTGGTGGTGGGTGATGGCCTGGGGCGCGTCCACATTGTGGGTGGCCACCTCGAGCCTGCGCGTGTTCACCAGCACGGCGAGCCCGGTGGTGTAGAGCGACAGCTCACCCAGCTTGTAGCGGTGGGCGCGGAAGTAGAACGCCTCGTAGGGCATCTCGCGTCCGAGCATGTCGAACGTCTCCACCATCCGCCCCATGAAGGCGGTGAGCTGGGTCTCGCCCGGCGTCTTGGGCCGGTCGGCGATGTTGCTGCGCAGCGAGGACGTCTCCACCTCCTGCAGGCAGACGACATCCGGCAGCGGGTCCAGCGACGCCAGTGCCGCGGCGACCCGTCGCTTGGGGCCCACCGTGCTCGCCAGGCCACGGAGCATGTGGCCGAAGTAGCGGACGTTGTAGGTGACGATTCGCAGCGGGGATGGACTCATGGGCAGTGCGACGGCCCCCTCCAATGGGCTTGGGAGGAAACTACTAACCGCCAGCCGCACCGGCCTGCGGCTGCGTCAGGCGCCCGACACTCCAGGGGCCTGGCTGCCCGGCCGCCATGAAGGAAGGTGAGCAAGAGAGGGCCCGGTCCCCTTCCGGATGTGGTCTCATCCGCCGCGCAACCGTCTTTCTCCTGGAGAAGAGAGGCAATGCACAGACGCGGAACGAATTGGGGCTTGATGACCGCCATTGCGGTGGCGCTCACGGGATGCGGCGAGGACGACACATACGTCTACGATGTAACCCTGGATGCGGCGAACCTGGGCGACGTCCCGACCGAGTGCTCCGAGTTCGTCGTGCCGGTCCAGGGGCCCGCGGTCGGCCTCGAGGCGCAGCAGCGCTGGGTATTTCGAAAAGGGGAGATGGACTCGATGTCCCTCGAGCTTCCCGACATCGACTTCCAGACGCCGAACAACGCCTACGTCATCAATGGTGATGATGCACCGGATGTCCTCATGGGCTCGGAGGGCGTGGAGGGCGGCTACTACTTCCTGCACATCCACACGCAGCTGGCCCCTGAGCACGTGTTGTCCCCCCTGGGGAACGAGCACGCGTTCCGCATCGCCATCGACACCAGGAAGCTGGGCGGCGACATCCGAGGCACCCTCTGGGTGCGCAACGAGCATGTCGAGCGCGACACCATCCGGGGGACGGTGGTGGCCACCGGGTGCGCGTCGGCCATCCGCTTCACGGGCCGCCGGGTGCAGGAGTAGCCCGCTTCATCCGCACCACGGTGTCCAGCAGGTGCTCCAGCGCCGCCTGGGGCTCGGTGCACAGGCCGGAGTGCACAGGCCCTGTCTGGATGATGGTGCTGCGCGGCGCCACCACCCAGTGCCAGCGCTCCTTCTGCGACAGGCGGCCAATGGGCCCCGAGCCCTTCCCGCCCTCGCACACGCGGCGGAAGCTCTCCAGGTGGCCGCGCACCGTCTCCACGTCCACGTCGGGCCACAGGGCCTTCAGGCGCGCCGCGTCCGGCTCCACGCGCACACCCAGGAAGCGCTGGGTGGCGCAGAAGAGCACGACGCCCGCGTTGATGAACTCCTCGCGCTCCACCCGCGGCACCACGCGGATGATGGCGTAATCAAACGAGCTGGGCGCGGGCACGGTCCGCCTCCTCGATGAACGCGGGCACCGCTTCCAGCCGGCGCATCAGCCAGGTGACATAGGCCGCGCGGTGGGCCTCGGCGGTGGGGAAGGGGGACTCCGTGCTCGTGAGCCACGCTTCTGGAATCGCGCCCACGATGCGCTCCACCACCTCCCGGGTGAAACGCGCGCCCAGCTGCCCGCCGGCCTCTGTCAGCGCCGTGGCCCACGGCAGCAGCACGTGGTCCTTGATGGGCGCGAAGCGGCTCTGGCTGCGCGCCTCCCAGTCATCCCACGCGTGGTGGAAGTACAGCGATGCCCCGTGGTCGATGAGCCACAGGTTCCGGTGCCAGGTCAGCATGTTGGGGTTGCGTGGCGTGCGGTCCACGTTGGTGATGTAGGCGTCGAAGGCGACGATGCCGGATGCCACCGCCGCCTCGGGCGCCGGGTCCGCCACCGGGTCGAACGTCACCGACGCCGGCAGGTAGTCCAGGGCCAGGTTGAGGCCCGCGCTGGCCTTGAGCAGCTCGCGAATCTCGGAGTCCGGCTCGTTGCGCCCCAGGGCCGGGTCCAACTCCACCAGTACGAGCTCTGGTACTCGCAGTCCCAGCTCCCGCGCCAGCTCCCCGGCGATGAGCTCGGCGATGAGCGCCTTGGCGCCCTGGCCCGCGCCCCGGAACTTCACGACATAGAGGCCCGCGTCGTCCGCCTCGATGATGGCGGGCAGCGAGCCCCCCTCTCGCAGGGGCGTCACGTAGCGCGTGGCGGTGACCGTCCTTGGCATCCTGTGCTCCCGTCCTCTCTCGGCCCGCCCACCGGGCGCCCGCCGCGAGCCGGCATGTAGCACGACGCAGGGGGCCAGGATGTCGCAACCGCGGCTTCTGGGGGCTCACTGGAAACTTTGTCCGACACGATGCGACAATTGTTTATCGGCGCTTTTTTCTGCCCCCCACGGAGCACCCCCACCATGGAAATCTCTCGCAAGCCGAAGTCGCCCGTGTCGCAGTCCTCCCGCCCTGCTGACACGGCCAAGCCGGCCGCCGCGGCCAAGCCCGTGGAGAAGGCGCCCGCCCAGACGGCGAAGGATGGCTTCGACTCGGCCCCCGCCGGTGGCGCGCGGGGCTCCAACTTCGTGGACCGTCCCAAGGGCAACTTCGTGGACCGCCCCACGGGTCTGCCCCCGGGCACCCCGTCGGCGCTGCCGGCCACGGCCTTCACCTTCGGCTCCGGCCACGTCGCCGTCCGGCCCTTCGCGGAGAGCGCGGCCCGCGCGCCCGTCACGCTGACGGCGTCCGCCACGCCCAACGCGAAGGTGAACGACCTCCAGACGACGACGTCCACCGTGTCCTTCGACCAGGACGTGAAGCTGGACTCGCTGAAGCTGAACCTGGACCTGGCGCACACCTACAAGGGTGACCTGGTCGTCAAGCTGACCAGCCCCTCCGGCAAGACGGAGACCCTCCACAACCGCACGGGCGGCAGCGCGGACAACATCCAGGGCAGCTTCGACCTGAGCGCCTTCAAGGGCGAGTCCACCAAGGGCACCTGGACGCTCTCCGTCGAGGACAAGGCGCGCCGCGACACGGGCACGCTGAAGAGCTGGAGCCTGGACGCCACCGGGCAGACGACGGGCACGGGCCCCGTCGAGGAGCCGAAGCCGCCGCTCTCCGGCCCTCCGGTCATCGCCGTCTTCGACGGCGGCGTGGACTTCAAGCACTCCGACCTGGACGACGCGATGTGGGTCAACCCGGGCGAAGTCGCGGGTGACGGCATCGACAACGACGGCAACGGCGTCAAGGACGACATCTACGGCTACAACGTCGGCTACAACAGCGGCGACGTGCTGCGCGGCAGCGGCACGGACCACGGCACGCACGTGGCCGGCATCATCGCCGCCGAGGACAACGGCGAGGGCAACACCGGCGTCGCCGCGGGCAAGGCGAAGATCATGAGCCTGGGCGGCCTGTACAACGGCGCCGACCTGCTCACGAACTTCGAGCGCGGCGTCGACTACATGGTGAAGATGAAGACCGAGCACGGCGTGAACATCCGCGCCGTCAACGCCAGCTTCGGCAACGAGTACCGCAACCCGGCCGACGTGGAGCGCTGGACGGCCGCGGTGCAGAAGCTGGCCGACGCGGACATCCTCCTCGTCGCGGCCACGGCGAACGGCTACGGCAGCAACCTGAACAACGTGGCGGACATGCCGGCCAACATCGACCTGCCCAACGTCATCACCGTGGCGTCGATGGACAAGAACAACGACAAGCTCGCGGACTTCTCGTCCTACGGCGACAAGGTGGTGGAGCTGGCCGCGGTGGGTGAGGACGTGCTGAGCACCGTCCCGGGCGGCGGCTGGGAGGAGATGAGCGGCACCTCCATGGCCACCCCGACGGTGGCGGGCGCCGCGGCGCTGATGTTCGCCGCCAACCCGAACCTGACGGCCGCGCAGGTGCGTGACCTGCTGGTGAAGACGGTGGAGGTGGACCCCGACCTCAAGGGCAAGGTGAGCACCAGCGGCAAGCTGGACATCGAGGCCGCCGTCGCCGCCGCCAAGGCCACGCTCGAGGACGACACCACGGTCGCCGGTCGCTGAGCCGGTCCTGACCTGAAGTGTCCAGAAGCTCCCGGTGCCCACGCGCCGGGAGCTTTTTCGTGTCCGATTTGATTGCGCACAATTTATTTGTGCCCTACTTACCTCCCATGTCGCTGGATGATTCGCTCCGCCTGGACCGTCAAATCTGCTTCCCGCTCTACGCGGCGGCCCGGGCGATGACGCAGGCGTATGCGCCGCTGCTGTCGCGGCTGGGCCTGACGTACCCGCAGTACCTGGTGTTGCTGGTGCTGTGGGAGACGGATGGGGAGACGGTGAAGGGGATGGGGGAGCGGCTGTACCTGGACTCGGGGACGCTCACGCCGCTCCTGAAGCGGATGGAGTCCCAGGGCCTGGTCCGGCGGGAGCGGAGCGCGGAGGACGCGCGCTCGGTGCACATCTACCTGACGTCCGAAGGGCGAGCCCTGCGTCGCAAGGCCTCGTCCATTCCCGAGGCGATGGCCTGCAAGCTGGGGCTGACGCTGGAGGAGGCGACCCGCCTGCGCCGCGACGTCATGCGGCTTTTCGAAGTGCTGTCGCAGTCCCACGTTGATTCCTCGAAGTAGCGCTCAAGGAGAACGCCATGGCTCCCATCGCCATCACCCCGCTGTACAGCACCACCGCCACCACCCACGGAGGCCGCAACGGTCGCGTGAAGTCCGAGGACGGCGTCCTGGACCTGCCCCTGGCCATGCCCAAGGAACTCGGGGGCGCCGGCGGCGCCGTCACCAACCCCGAGCAGCTCTTCGCGGCGGGCTACTCCGCCTGCTTCGAGAGCGCGCTGCGGATGGTGGCTCGCGCGCAGGGAAAGAACCTGGGCAACGACGCGGGCGTGCGCGCCACCGTCACCATCGGCAAGACGCCGGATGGCGGCTTCGGGCTCGCGGTGGAGCTCCAGGGCATCCTCCCGGGCCTCCCGAACGACGAGGCCCAGAAGCTCATGGAGGCGGCCCACCAGGCGTGCCCGTACTCGAAGGCCACGCGCGGCAACATCGAGGTGAAGGTCTCCGTCGCCGGCTAATAACCATGACGGGTATGGCCACCTGCGGGGCCCGCGGCATCCCTGCGAGCCCCAGGTGGCGGGCATGGCCCTACGGCGTGACGCCCGGTATCCACACGCCCCAGTCCGTCAGCTGCGTGCCACCGCCGTCCGGTGTGACGCGATCGAGCAGCGGCTGGAAGCGGGCCTCATGGGCCAGCCCGTTCAGCGCGTCCTCCCAGGGGTCGGCGGCGTAGGCCTGGACGCGGACGTTGTTCGCCTGGGGCTGCGCCGTCTCGAACTGGAGCGCCGGAATCCGGTGCGCGCCCACCGTCACCGTCTGGCGCTTCGCTGGGGCGGCGCCCTCGAGGGAGGGCGGCCATTGGCGCGCGTCCAGGGACTCCCAGATGCGCGCGAGCACCGCCTCCTCCAGCGGCATGGCTTCCGCCTGGGCGAAGTCCGGGCACGCCGCGCCCGGCGTGGGGGGCGTCACCTGCTGGCGCAGGATGAAGCCCCGCTCGGCGGCCTGGCAGGTGCGCAGCACCGACGTCGTGCCCTCCGATTCCATCCGCATGTCGAACCAGGTGCCCGGCCCCCAGGGGCGGGTGAGCGTGGGCGGCACGCCGGAGCCACCCTCCTGGCCCTGGCGCGCTTCCACCAGGGTGAGCTGTGAGCCGCCGCCCATGCCGAAGCCCGACAGCGTGGTGCTCGCGTCGAGCAGTCCGTTGGTGAGGTACAGCGGGCCCGGCTTCACCGCGTAGAGGCGGTTCTCCAGAGGGCCGTCCACCATCCGCTGGTCGTGGAGGTAGCGCGTCGCCTCCCAGTGGCGGCCCGCGGCGGTGAGCTGCTCGGTGCTCTGCGTGCCCTTGCGCTCGACGTCCAGCGCGCGCGACTCATCTGCCCGCATGGGCACCACCAGCGGCCGCGCCAGCATCGGCTGCCGCGACGGCGCGCCGCCATCTTCGGTGAAGGAGAGGCTCACCCAGACCCAGGGCAGCTCCACCGCCACGACCTCCAGCGCCACCAATCCGGCCACCGCGGATGCGGGCACGGTGCCCGGCTGCTGCCGACCCATGGGCTTGCGGTTGGCGGAGAATGCGTACGCCACCCGGTCGCCCACGCGCGCCCGCAGCCAGGGGGAGTCGCCGCGCCGCGTTGGCGTCTCCGCCTCTGCCTGTGCTCTCGTCTCCGTCACGGGCTCCTGGGGGGAAACATCCGGCGGCGTGGCCGTGTCGTCCGGGGGCACGGTGTGGGGCTCCACGCTCTTGCAACCCGAGCCGAGGGCCAGGGCCGCGCACAGCAGTGCGGAGCGGGACAGGGCGGAGGCGACGGGCTTTCGCATGCGGGCAACCTCGACAGTGGGGGCATTGCATCACCCCTGCCGGAGCTTGATACACCGGGGCCCTGGCCATCCCCAACTTCCCGGAGTTCCGCGTCCCATGACCACGAACCTGCCCATCCGCCGCGTCGTCCTCTACAAGCATGGTGTCGGCTACTTCGAGCGCCGGGGGAAGGTGCGGGGCAACGACACGCTCCACCTGGACTTCAAGGCGCGCGACATGAACGACGTGCTGAAGTCGCTGACGGTGCTGGATTTGTCGGGCGGCTCGGTGTCGGCGGTGAGCTACGACTCCACCAAGCCGCTGGAGCAGCTCCTGGCGGAGGCCACCATCCGCATCCCCGAGGACGGCAGCCTCACGGCGCTGCTGGGGCAAATCAAGGGCGCGCGCGTGCGCGTGCGGGTGGGCGGCGCGCAGGTGGAGGGCTCCATCATCGGCCTGGACTCGCTGGCGGTGGCTGCGGGCGAGACGAGCGTGATGCGCCCGTTCCTGTCGCTGCTGGTGGGCGCCTCGCTGCGCACCTTCGACATCCTGGACGTCTCCGAGCTGGAGTTCCTGGACGAGGCGGTGCGTAAGGATTTGGAGTTCTACCTGGCCACGGTGCTGTCCTCATACAAGAAGGACTCCAAGCGGATGGCCATCCTCACCTCGGGCCAGGGCGAGCGCGAGCTGTTCGTCAGCTACGTGGTGGAGTCGCCGGTGTGGAAGACGAGCTACCGCATCCTCCTGGACGAGGGCGAGCCGCCGCTGCTCCAGGGCTGGGCGCTGGTGGACAACACGGGGGACGAGGACTGGGTGGACGTGGGGCTGTCGCTCATCGCCGGCCTGCCCGTGTCCTTCGTGCATGACCTCTACAACCCTCGCTACATGAAGCGGCCGGTGGTGGAGGTGAAGACGGAGGCCGCCGCCGCGCCGGTGATTCCGGAGGAGAGCTTCGGGGGCGGCGAGGACCTCGAGAAGGTGCTGGACATGGCCGCCGCGCCGATGATGTCCGCGATGCCCGCCGCGCCCGCCACGGCCGCGCCGCGCCGTGGCCGGATGGAGAAGCGGATGCCGATGCCAGTGGCGGTGGCCGGGCCCGGTGGCGGAGGGCCGAAGCTGCGCGAGGCGATGGAGCAGCGCGCGGTGACGACGCTCACCAAGGAGGTCGGCGACCTCTTCGAGTACGAGGTGGATCGGCCGGTGACGGTGCACCGCAACCAGAGCGCGCTGGTGCCCATCCTCCACAAGCCCTTCGAGGGCCGGCGGGTGCTCCTCTACAACCGGGCCACGCGCGAGAAGAACCCCATGGCGTGCATCGAGCTGAAGAACACCACGGGCCTGACGCTGGAGGGCGGCCCGGTGACGGTGTCGGAGGACGAGCGCTACGTGGGCGAGGCGATGCTGGACACGATGAAGCCTGGAGACCGGCGCTTCGTGCCCTACGCGGTGGAGCTGGGCTGCGTGGTGTCCATCGAGGACCGCGTGGAGGACGGGCCGGTGGTCCGGGTGGTGGTGAACGCCGGCATGTTGATGGCGGAGTACTTCCACCTGCGGCGCACGACGTACCTGGCGCGCAACAAGGCGCAGCGGGCGCAGGTGCTGTACGTGGAGCACCCGCGCAACGGCTGGGAGCTGGCGAAGGACGCGCCGGAGCCCGCGGAGACGACGGAGGGCTTCTGGCGCTTCAAGCGGGAGCTGGCCGCGGGGGCGCAGGACACGCTGACCGTCACCGAGCGCACGCGCGGGCAGCGGCAGTACCTGGTCTCCAGCATGGGGCTGGATGAGGTCTCCTACTTCGTGTCGCAGCGCTTCATCGACGAGAAGATGGCGGCGCTGCTGAAGGAGGTCGTCGCGCAGCGTGAGCACGTGGACGCGCTGGCGAAGGAGGAGCAGCGGCTGCTGGAGGAGCGCAACCAGCTCTTCCGGGACCAGGAGCGCATCCGCTCCAACATCGAATCGCTGAAGAGCGGCGCGTCGCAGCGCGAGCTGGCCGAGCGCTTCGTCGCCAAGCTCAACGAGCAGGAGGACCGGCTGGAGGCCATCGCCAGCGAGCTCGAGAAGCTGGCCAAGCAGCGGCAGGAGGCGCAGAAGGCGCTGAACCGCCGCATCCAGGGGCTCAGCTACACCGCGGACCTGTAGTAGAGGCAAGCCGCCCGGGGTGCCCGGGCGGCCGCGCTACCCGGAGACGATGCGCCAGCGCAGCGTCCCGTCCTTGTCCGGCTCCATGACCTCCACGCGCGGGTTCTTCGCGCTGGAGCACTCCAGGTACGCCTTGAAGCCGCCCGCCATCTCATGGACGGTGACGGGCGTCAGGTAGGTGAACTGGCGCAGCAGCAACATGCCGGTGCCGTTCTCCTCCTGGTGCAGCAGCTCGCCCTGGTCGCAGTAGGAGCGCCACATGCGCCGCGCCATCCCCAGCACCATGGCGGGCGTGGTGAAGCGCAGCACCATCTTGAAGATGGAGTGGATGTCCCGCAGGGTGACTTCGTAGCCCACCGTCTGGGCCCCCTCCGGCTTGCCGTCGAAGTGCCGGTCCACCACGTGCTGGATGATGCCGAAGTACGTCTCCACCGGCACCCAGCCCACCGCCAGCGTCGTGCGCGGGTCCGCGTGCGGCTGCAGCTCGGGACTCAGCGACTCCACGGCCGTGCGCGCGGTGTCCTCGCCGAAGCGCTCGTGGACGTAGGCCAGCAGGTTCTGGACGGTGAAGCCCTTGTAATGCACTCCGGACAATGAGGCTGTCACGCTTGCGATACCCCCCGCTCCAGCCTGTGAGCCGGTCTTGGCTCACAGGAGGGTTGCGGCAAAGCCGTATGCTAGAGCACTCCGCGACACGGCGGAAATACAAGCCTGCGCCAATTCCCAGCCGAGCCGATCAACGCTGGAATGCCCGGAACACCTCGACACCCGCGACCACCGTCAGCCGCACCTGGGCGCCGAGGAGCTCGGAGGCGGGCGCGTCCACGGGGTCCACCGACAGCGCCACGAAGTCCGCGTCCATGCCGGGCTGGAGCCGCCCGCGCCGCCCTTCAGCGAAGGACGCGTGCGCCGCGCCCACGGTGAAGCCCTCCAGCGCCTCCTGCCCGCTCAGCCGCTGCTCTCCGTACCAGCCCCCCTCCGGCAGGCCGCGCGCGTCCTGGCGCGTGCGCGCCGCGTACAGGCCGGCCAGCACGTCCGGGCGCTCCACCGGGAAGTCGCTGCCCAGCGCCAGCACCGCGCCGGACGCCTTCAGCCGCTGCCAGGCATAGGCCCCGCGGATGCGCTCCGGCCCCACGCGCGTCTCGGCCCACGGCATGTCGCTGGTGGCGTGCGTGGGCTGCACGCTGGCGATGAAGCCGCTCGTGCCCAGCCGGTCGATGTCCTCCAGGCGCATGATTTGCGCGTGCTCCACGCGGTGCCGGCCGGACTGCTGCGTGCCGGTGGCCTTGGCGGCGCGCGTGAGCACGTCCAGCACCACCGTGTTGGCCCGGTCGCCAATGGCGTGCGTGCACACCTGGAAGCCCCGCGCCATGAAGGCGCGCACGCGCGCCTCGTACTCCTCGGGCGTCAGCAAGAGCAGGCCGCGGTGGCCGGGCTCGTCGCTGTAGTCCTGGTGCAGCGCCGCGCCGCGGCTGCCCAGCGCGCCGTCCAGGGTGAGCTTCACCGCGCGCATCGTGAGCATCTTCCCCTCATAGGGGCCGTCCTTCAGGTACGTCTCCCGGTCACCCGTCTGCCCATCCGCCATGGCGTAGACGCGCAGCGGCAGCTTGCCTTCCTTGTCCAGTCGCTGGAGCAGGCGGAAGGTGCGCAGGTCCATGCCCGCGTCATGCACGCCCGTGAGTCCCACCTGCGCGCTGTGGTTGAGCGCCGCCGTCAACTGCGCCGCGTGCTGCGCGTCCGTGGCCGGTGGCAGCACCGCCTCAATCAGCGTCATGGCGTTGTCCACCAGGATGCCGGTGGGCTCGCCGCCTTCCCCCCGGAGGATGCGGCCTCCGGTCGGGTCCTTCGTGTCGCGGGTGATGCCCGCGCGCCGCAGCGCCTCACCGTTGACCCACAGCGCGTGCCCGTCCACGCGGCTCAGGGCCACCGGCCGCGTGGGGAAGCGCGCATCCAGGTCCGCGCGCGACGGGAAGGTCTTCTCCGGCCAGTCGTTCTGGTCCCAGCCCCGGCCCAGCAGCCAGTCGCCCCGGAACGCCGACGACGGCGCGGAGGCGAGCCGCTCCAGCGCCTCGGCCTTCGTGTCCACGCCCTGGAGGTCCACCGTCACCAGTCCCTGGCCCAGCCCCGCCAGGTGGCCGTGCGCGTCGGTGAGGCCGGGCACCACCGTGGCGCTGCCCAGCTCCACCACGCGCGCGTCCTTGCCCGCGGCGGCGAGCACCTCGTCCTTCGTGCCGGTGGCCAGCACCTTGCCGTCCTTCACCGCGAGCGCCTGCACCTGGGGCTTCGCCGGGTCCAGCGTCCGGATGCGCTGGGCCACGTAGACCGTCGTGGTGGCGGTGGGCTCCGGAACGGGGACCGGGCCGTCATCCACGGGCGGCACGCGCCGGGCGCAGCCCGCCAGGCTTGTCAGAAGGAGTACCGCCCCGAGCAATCCACCACCGAGTCGTCGCAGCGTCATGTCTGGCACCTGTCTGGGAGCCCGCGCCAATCCCTGGCGCGGGCCGGCGCGACACTCTGGCGCACCCGGAAGAGGAGGCCAAGCCTTGGCGGCCCCACCTCACGTGACTGTCACGGAGGTGGGGCGCGCCCACGACGCTACGCGCGAGGCACTACAGGTTGGTGGGGCAGGGCAGCGTGCGCGGCGAGCAGCCCGTGGACTCCACCTCGTACTTCAGCTCGTACTTGCCGCCGTGGCCCTCCAGCACCGTGGTGAAGGTGCCCGTCTGGCCACGCAGCGTGGTCCAGCCAATCTGCTCCTCCAGGTCGAAGATGTGCTCGCTCCGGTCCCAGAGCGCCACCAGCTTGCCGCCCGCGCCCACCGTGTTCGTCGTGAAGTACAGCGGCGGCGGATAGGAATTCAGCGGGCTCCACTCCACCAGCTTGTCCGGCGTCATGTAATCGTCGTTCCAGATGACCTCGGACTGATGGTCGCCGGTGACTTCCGCCTCCAGCCACGCCTCGTCTTTGCCATCCATGTCCGACACGGTGATGCAGCGCAGGGACAGCAGGTTCGCCTTCCAGAACAGCGTGTAGTAGGGCCAGTTCGGATCCGGCTCGCCGCCGCCACCGCCGCCCTCACAGATCGGGTCGTTGCACTGGGCGGGCGGCGCCAGGCTGGCTTCCTTCAACTGCTTCTCCATGGCGATGATGTCCACGGGCTTCGCATCCACCGTGTCCACCGCCGCCGCTGCCGTCTGCTCGGGCGCCTCGGCCTGCTCCATCGGCGCCATCTCCTCCACGCCGCAACCCGAGAGCACGAGCATCGTGCCCATCGTCAAACCCAGCGCCTGTCGCTTCATCTTGCCATTCCGCATCTGCGCTACCCTCTGGTGTTTGGCCCCAACGGCCTGGATACGCAGCGACGCGCGATGTCTGGCAATTCACGGATGCAAAAATTGCCAGGGCTTTCCTGGGTGAGCTTTGACCTGCTCAGGGATGGTTGGGATGGAGTCGGTGCCGCAGCGAGGTGCGCTGGTTCGTATAGCGCGGGTTCTGGAACAGCTTGATGAGCGCCATGCCCGCCACGAAGCCGCCGATATGGGCCCAGAAGGCGACGCCGCCCGTCGCCTCCGCGCTCACGGTGTTGAGCTGGGGCAGCCCGCTGAAGAGCTGCACGCCGAACCACCACAGCAGCACCGCCCAGGCGGGCACGGGGAAGACGCGGATGAAGATGACGATGATGAACAGCATGTTCACCCGCACCCGTGGATAGAGCAGCAGGTAGGCGCCCATGACACCGGAGATGGCGCCGGACGCGCCCACGGTGGGGACGGGCGAGCCCGGGTCCACCAGCAGGTGCGCCGCCGCCGCGGCCAGTCCGCACAGCAGGTAGAACACCACGAAGCGCAGGCGGCCCATGCTGTCCTCGACGTTGTTGCCGAAGACCCAGAAGAAGAGGCAGTTGCCCAGCAGGTGTCCCCAGCCGCCGTGCAGGAACATGGATGTGATGGGCGTGAGTAGATTGATGGACTCGTTGTCCACCACACACGCCAGCCCGTCCCCCAGGGGGACGAACGCGCCGAGCGCCGCCTTGCCCGTCAGCTCACCGGGCACCATGCCCAGGTTGCAGACGCTCGCCGCCAGTCGGTAGGCGTCCAGGCCCGCGCCCTGGATGAAGACCCACACGAAGCCGATGGTGCCGAGCAGCAGGTAGGTGACAACAGGAGTCCGGAGGGTGGGGTTGTCGTCGCTGATGGGAATCATGTCGGAGCCCCATCATGTGCATCCCCTCCGGAGGACGTCGGGGGACCGCGTCCGGATGTGTAGCGCCCGACGCATGGGCGGGCTCGTACGGACGGAGCGGGTGGGATGCTTGCGTACGACAACCATCCCCTGGGGGGCTTGGCGGCGGGAAGAGGGTTGAGGGATGGTTGGTCGCCTCACACTCCCGTGGAGTCTTGAGAAATGAACCTGTCGATGCTGTCGCGCGGCGCCGCCGCGCTCCTCGTGGTCGCCGCGCTGTCCCTCACCACTGCTGGCTGCGCTGGCCGCCGCCGCGAGGCCTTCCTGCTGGAGAAGGCCCGCAACCACGTCTACCGCAAGCCGGTGGCGGAGGTGTACCCGCAGGCCCTCGCCCTGCTGAAGGAGAAGGGCTACTCCTTCAAGGCGGGCCAGAGCGGCTACGAGGCCACCACCGAGTGGCTGATGCAGGGCGCGCCATCGTCGCTGGGCACCACCCAGGTGCGCTACCTGGTGCGCGGCATCGAGAAGGGCCCGGGCCAGTGCTCGGTGGAGTTCACCCGCCAGCTCGTCACGGAGTCCGCGGGCGCCGCCAACACCTCCGGCCGCGCGCGTGAAGTCACCGAGCCCGCGGTGCGCGCCGACGGCGGCAACATCACCCGCGACGAGCAGTTGGAGTGGGAGCTGGTCCAGCGCGTCGACGCCGAGTCCGCTGCCGCCCTGCAGGCCGAGGCCGCGAAGATTCAGTAGCCTCAGTCTCGCAGTGGCAGCTCGACGGTGAACCCGTCGAAGGCCACGTCCACCGGCCCCTGGTACTCCTCGCGCGCCTGTGCGAGGAGCTTCGAGGGGTCGGTGTCGTGCCGGCTGGAGAGGTGGGTGAGCACCAGCCGCCGTGCGCCCGCCTCCCGCGCCACGCGCGCCGCCTCCCGCGCGGTGGAGTGCCGGGTCTCCATGGCCCGCTCCTGTTCGTCATCGGAGAAGGTGGACTCGTGGACCAGCAGGTCCGCGTCCTTCGCGGCCCGCACCACCGACGGGCACGGGCGCGTGTCCCCGGAGATGACCAGCCGGCGCCCGGGGCGCGGCGCGCCGAGCACCTCCTCCGGCTTCACCGTCCGCCCGTCCTCCAGCGTCACCGGCTCGCCCTTCTGGAGCTTGCCGAAGCTGGGGCCCTCCGGCACGCCCAGCGCGCGCGCCATGTTCAGGTTGAAGCGCCCGGGCCGGTCGTCCTCCACCAGCGCGTAGCCCAGCGCGTTGATGCGGTGGTCCACGCCCACCGCGTGGACCGCGTAGCCGTTGCGCGGCACCACGTCACCGTCCTTCAGTTCGTGGATTTCCACCGGGAAGGACATGGACTCCACGCCCAGGTGCACGGCCTGGTGGAGCAGGCGCTTCGCGGAGGGCGGACCGTACAGGCGGATGGGCTCGGAGCGCCCCATCATCCCCAGCGTGCGCAAAAAGCCGATGATTCCCAGGTAGTGGTCCGCGTGGAAGTGCGTGAAGAACACCGCGTCCACGGTGAAGCCGGTGCCGTAGCGCACCATCTGTCGCTGGCTGCCCTCACCGCAGTCGAAGAGCAGCAGGTCCGCGTGCGCCTTCACCGCCAGTCCGGACAGGTTCCGGTGCAGCGTGGGCTGCGCGGCGGAAGTTCCGAGGAACGTGAGTCTGAGGAGGGACATGCCGGCACTTCCCACGCTTGGAGGACCTCCCGCGCCCATGAACACCGGGCGCGAGGCCGCCATTTAGCAGGGTTGGACGCCCCCGTGCTTCCCTGACTGACGCTGGCTGCGTTATGTGGCCGCCCCCCGACATCGGACATCGCCATGCCTGAATCCCTGACCTTCGCGCCGACCTCGGACCCCCGCCGCGTGCGCGCGCCTGACGGCCGCGTCCTCACCGTTCCGGACGGCTGGGCCTTGCTGCCCCCGGGAGACGCCGGGCTCACCCGCCGCGTGAAGGCGGCGGGCCCGTCGTGGACGGTGGTGGAGAAGGTGGGCCGCAAGCTGTTCTCGCGCGGGGTGTGGGCGCCCGAGGCGCACATCGTCCAGGCCCGGGCCGCCCTCGAGGCCGAGCGCGCCACGCCGGCCTACGAGAAGAAGCTGGCCGCCGGCCGCGAGCGCCGCGCCCGCGAGCAGGCAGCCTACGAGGTCGACTTCGCCAACGCCGTGCTGCGCTTCCTCGCCTTCTCTCCGGCGTGGCTGCCTCACGCCAAGCGCCTCGCCGTGCTCGTCTCCGTCCATGCCACGCCCGTGGGCAGCGGCACGGTGGCGCGTACCGAGCGCATCCCCTTGGAGCGCCGGGCCGAGGCGGCCGTCATCGCCTGGATGCGACATCAGACCACGGGCTATGACGACATGCGCATCGCCCGTGTGAAGGGCGCACGGCGCGAGGTGCGCCGCGAGCTCGCGGACATCTCCCGCGCCGTGCTCGACCTGCATCGCCGAGACACGCCCCATGCGCCCGCCGCGTGCCCGCTGTGCACCGCGCTGGCCCGCACCTGAGCGGGTGCCTCCGCGGCACGCTCCACGCGTCCGCTGTGCACCGCGCTGGCCCGCACCTGAGCGGGTGCCTCCGCGACATGCCCCAAACGCCCGCCGCGTGCCCGCTGTGCACCGCGCTGGCCCGCACCTGAGCGGGTGCCTCCGCGACATGCCCCAAACGCCCGCCGCGTGCCCGCTGTGCACCGCGCTGGCCCGCACGTGAGCGGGTGAGTCATCGCCGCCCGGGCGCGGAGCGCGTGCGGCGGGGCGATTTCTGACCCGGCGTTCAGAAACCTTGCGCCATAATTGACCAGCGGGTTAGGAATCCGGCCGTCATGGCACGTCCCGCGGATCCCCATGCTCGCAGCGCCCTGGTCGCAGCCGCCCGGGCGGAGTTCGTTCGCCGAGGGCTGAAGGGGGCGCGCATCGAGGACATCACCGCCGCGTGCGGGCTGTCCAAGGGCGCCTTCTACCTGCACTTCCCCTCGAAGGAGGCGCTGTTCGGGGAAGTGGTGGGAGACTTCCAGACGGGCCTGGACGCGCTGAACGAGCAGCGCATGGTCAGCATCGAGCGCTTCTTCCAGGAGCAGGGTGTCCCCGGGGCGAAGGACCGGTTCGAGCACAGCGAGCGCTACCAGCAGTTCCTCCAGCTCGAGACGGCGCACGACCTGGAGGCGCTGGAGTGGGTGTGGCAGTTCCGGGACGTGTCCCTGGTGCTCACCCACGGCAGCCAGGGCACGGAGTTCGAGTCCCTGCTGTGGCGCGTGACGGACGCGCAGGTGGAGCGCATCGCCCGGGACTTCCAGCGGCTGCAGGAGGCCGGCGCGGCGGACCCGTCGATGAGTCCCCACATCTTCGCCTCCATCATCGTTGGTTCCTTCCTGCTGCTCTCCACGCAGATGGCGCGGCTCGAGGAGAAGCCGGACCTGATGGCGTGGGCGCACACGCTCCAGCGCTTGTGCCAGGAGGGCACGTTGCCAGCGCAGCATCTCTCCGCGGCTCCGCCAGCGCCTGCCACGCGTGAGCCTCGCACCGTGTCGAAGAACGCCACGCGCCGGACTCGCGCCGTCGCGAAGACTCGCCGCACCCCGAGGAAACGCTCGTGAAACCGACCTGGAAGCCGTCCGTCGTCCGCGTGCTCGCCGCGACCTGTGTGGCCACCGCCGCGCTGTCGCTGACCGCCTGCGAGAAGGCGGATGCCTCGGCGTCACCGCCTGCTCCCGCCGCGGCGCAGGCGGCGCCGCCCGTGGTGAAGGTCGTCTCCGCGCGCACCGTGCAGGCCGCGCCGACCGAATCGGTGACGGGCACCCTGTTTCCCGCCCAGGGGCTGATGGTGGGCTTCGAGGTGGGGGGGCGGCTCGCGGCTGTAAGGGTGACGAAGGGGCAGGCGGTGAAGAAGGGCGACGTGCTGGCGCAGCTCGACCCGGAGATTGCCGACGCGCAGGTGGCCCAGGCCGAGGCGGCCGTGGCCGCGGCGGAGGCCGCCCACACCATGGCCGCCGACGTGGCCGCGCGGAACCAGACGCTCCAGCAGCAGGGCGGGGTGAGCGACCTGCAGCACCGCACCTCCGCCGCCCAGGCCGCGCAGGCCCAGGCGCAGTGGATGGCCGCCAAGGCGCAGCTCGCCCAGGCGCGCGCGTCCCGGCGCCGGCACGACCTGCGGGCACCCTTCGACGGCACCCTCATCGACGTGCCGGAGCAGACGGGCGCGACGGTGGCGCCGGGCACGCCGCTGTTCAAGCTGGAGCGCCTGGACACGCTGACATTGAAGACGACCGTCTCGGAGTCGCTGCGCTCGCAGCTCGTGCCCGGCACGAAGGTGCGCGTCGAGTCGGTGGGCGCGCCGGTGTCCACGGAGGAGGCGGTGGTGCGCACCATCCTCCCGTCCGCGGACCCGGCCACGCGCCGCGTCCCGGTGGAGCTGGCCGTCCCCAACGCGGATGGCCGCTTCGTGGCGCACACGCTGGCGCGCGCGGTCCTCTCCCTGGGGGAGGCTCGTGACGCGCAGGTGCTCCCGGGCTCCGCGGTGTCGGCCCTCGATGGGGACCACGTCTGGGTGGTGACGTCCGGTCAGGTGCGCCGCGTGGATGTGCAGGTGCTGGAGCGGCGTGAGCCCGACGAGGTGGTGGTGCTGGCCGCCTCGCCGCTCGACACCGTCGTCGACCACCCCACACCGGGTCTGTCGCAGGGAACCCGCGTCACCGTGAAGTAGGGAGCTCCTCCAATGCTTCTCAGCGACGTCTCCATCCGCAGGCCGGTCTTCACCGCCATGCTGTCGCTGTGCCTCGTCGTGCTGGGCCTCATGGGCCTGGGCAGGCTGGGCACCGACCTGTACCCGGACGTGTCCTTCCCGGTGGTGGTCATCAACACCGTCTACAAGGGCGCGGGGCCGGGCGAAATCGAAACGCAGGTCGTCAAGCCCATCGAGGACGCCGTCGCCGGCATCAGCGGCGTGGACAACATCCACTCCTTCAGCCGCGAGAACGTGGGCATCGTGGTGGTGCAGTTCAAGCTGACCGCCCCCCTGGACCGGGCAGTGCAGGACGTGCGCGACAAGGTCGCCGGCATCGCCAGCCGCCTGCCCCAGGACGCGGATGCGCCCGTCATCGGCCGCGTGGACCTGGGCGCCACGCCCATCCTCACCTATGCCGTCTCCGCGGACCTGCCCTCGCAGGAGCTTCGCCGGCTCATCGATGACCGCATCAAGCCGGCGCTCGCGCAGCTGGAAGGCGCCGCCGAGGTGCGCGTCACCGGCGGCGACACGCGCGAGGTGCAGATCGACATCGACCTGGACAGGGCCCGCGCGGCGGGCGTGTCCCCGCTGGGCATCGCCCAGCGCGTGGCGTCCGAGAACCTGGACCTGCCCGCGGGCCGGCTGCAGCTGGGTGCCTCCGAGATGACGGTGCGCTCGCTGGGCCAGTTCCAGAACGTGGATGAGCTTCGCCGCCTGCCCGTGGCCCGGAGCGCCACGGGCGCCCAGGTGCGCCTGGAGGAAATCGCCTCCGTGACGGACGGCGTGGCCGAGCGGCGCACCCTGGCGCGCCTCAACGGTCAGGACGCCATCATCCTGGAAATCGTCAAGCAGCCGGGCTCCAACACCGTGTCCGTGAGCGAGGCCGTGCAGCAGGTGATGGCGCAGATGGGGACGGTGGTGGGGCATGGCTTCCAGGCCACGCTGCTCATCGATCAGTCGGACCTCATCCGGGAGAACGCGCACGAGGTCTGGGTGGCGCTCGTCTTCGGCGGGGCCATGGCGGTGCTCATCATCCTCGTCTTCCTGCTGGACGTGCGCGGCACCTTCATCTCCTCGCTGGCGCTGCCCACCTCCGTCATCGGCACCTTCTTCGTGATGTACGTGCTGGACTACACGCTCAACCAGATGACGCTGCTGGGCCTGTCGCTGGCCATTGGTCTGCTCATCGACGACGCGGTGGTGGTGCGTGAGGCCATCACCCACCGGCTGGAGAAGGGCGAGGACCCGGTGAGCGCCGCGTCCAACGGTACCAAGGACGTGGGCCTGGCGGTGCTCGCCACCACGCTGTCGCTGGTGGCGGTGTTCGTGCCGGTGGCCTTCATGCCCGGCATCGTCGGCCAGTTCTTCCGGCAGTTCGGCATCACCATCTCCGTGGCGGTGCTCATCTCGCTGTTCATCTCCTTCACGCTGGACCCCATGATGTCGGCGCGACTGGCGAAGCGGCGCGTGCCGGGTGAGGCCCGCAAGGAGAACGCGGTGGCCGCGGCGCTGCGCCGCTTCCTGGACGGCACCGAGCGCGTCTACGAGTCCATCCTCCGCTGGGTGCTGGCGCACAAGTGGACGACGATGGGGCTCACCGTGCTGCTGCTGGCGGTGTCCTTCGGGGGCGCCAGCCGGCTGGGCGTGGAGTTCATGCCCGCGGAGGACCGCTCGCAGTTCTTCGTGGACCTGACGCTGCCGGACTCGGCCAGCCTCCGGGAGACGGAGGCCCGCACCGCCGAGGCCGAGGCGCTGCTGCGCCAGATTCCGGAGGTGACGGACATCTACTCCATCGTCGGCAAGGACGGCGACGTGAACAAGTCGCGCATGCGCGTGCTGACGGTGGGCAAGGACGCGCGCGCCAAGGGCATCCCGGTGCTGAAGGAGGAGGCGCGCGCGCTGCTGGAGCCGGGGCTGGTGGGGACGCGGGTGAACCTCAGCGACCCGCCCATCCTGGAGGGCCTGGGCGACTACTACCCCATCATGGTGCGCATCACCGGGCCGGACCTGACGCGCGTCAACGCGGAGGCCGAGCGCGTCGCGGGCATCCTCCGTGACCTGCCGGGCACCGCGGACGTGCGGGTGGAGTCCAATCCCCCCAAGCCGGAGCTGCAGGTGCTCATCGACCGGGCGCGCGCCAGCGACGTGGACCTGAACGCCGGCGCCCTGGCCACGCAGCTGCGGCTGGCCATTGGCGGTGACGTGGTGGCGAAGCTGCGCGAGGGCACCACCGAGACGGACATCCGCGTGCGCCTGTCGGAGAAGGACCGCGCCACGCCCGAGCGCGTGCGCCAGCTGGAGGTCTACACGCCCAGCGGCCTGCGCCCGCTCACGGACCTGGCCCGGGTGGAGCGGAAGAACGGCCCCAGCCTCATCGAGCATGAGAACCGCGAGCGACAGATTGCCGTGTACTCGCAGCTGGGGCGCGGCGCGGCGCTGGGTGACATCGCCCGGGAGCTGAAGGCGCGCGTGGCGGCCCAGCCGCTGCCGCCGGGATATGCCCTGGTCTACGACGGGCAGATGAAGGAGATGGACGCGCAGAACGAAGCCTTTGGCGCGGCGTTCGGCCTGGCCTTCGTCTTCATCTACATGGTGCTCGCCAGCCAGTTCGAGTCGTACAAGCACCCGCTCACCATCATGGTGTCGCTGCCGCTGGCCCTGGTGGGCGCGCTGCTGGGCCTGGTGGTGACGGGCTTCCACCTGTCCATGGGCGCCATGATTGGCGTCATCCTGCTGATGGGCCTGGTGACGAAGAACGCGATTCTGCTCATCGACGGCGCGCTGCAGAACCTGCGCGAGGGAGACACGGTGGACCAGGCGCTGCTGAAGGCAGGGCCGCGCCGGCTGCGGCCCATCCTGATGACGAGCGCGGCCATGGCCATCGCCATGGTGCCCACGGCGGTGGGGACGGGCACGGGCTCGGAGTTCCGCGCGCCCATGGCCATCTCCGTGATTGGCGGCGTCATCACCTCCACCTTCCTCACGCTGCTGGTGGTGCCGGTGGTGTTCGCGGGCATGGAGCGCCTGGGCTTCAAGCGCCGTCCCCAGGACGAAGGCGCCTCGGCCGCGCCGCTGCCAGAGGCAGAGCACGGCCGGGCGGCCTGAGGCGCGTGCGCCCGGGGCGGTGTGTGCGGGGCCCGGGGCGCCGCTTCAGCGTCCGGCGTACAGCGGCGTCATCGTGTCCACGATGGTCGCCATCAGCCGCTGCCCGTCCGGCGTGTCCGGGCACAGGCCGCCCCAGACGAGCGTGAGGCGCTCGGCCACGGGGCGGAAGTACATGCGCCCGCGCATGCGGACCGGCTCGTAGCTCTCCCGGCCTCCCGCGAGGTAGTCCTCCTCCGGGACGCCGAACACGGCGTAGTACGTGAGGTCCGGCGCCTGCGCGTCCTGCACCCGGTGCAGGCCACTGGGGATGACGCAGCCCACGTCCGCCACGTGCCACGGGCCCTCGCGGCCCTGCCGCACGTCCAGCACCTCGAAGCACATCTTCGACGCGGGACAGCCCAGCTCTCCGGCCGTGAGGAAGTTGTAGTCCAGCCGCGGAATCTCCAGCATCTCGTCCAGGTCCGGCCGGCCGTCGCGCGTGAAGCCCCACGGGCTGCCATCGCGCTTGTACGAGCGCACGCCATAGGCGCCGTAGAAGACGTTGTACCAGGGGCTGTGCGGGTTGAAGTAGTCCGAGCACCCGGCCCCGTTCGAGAAGTCGCCAATGGTGAAGGCCACCAGCAAATCCATCAGCCGCTTGGTGTCGAAGGCCATGAAGGGCTCGTGCGCCACCGCGCCAATCGAACCCCGGATGGCGGGCACGGGCGTGGTGATGCCCGTCTCCTCCAGGAAGTTCTTCTTCCCCGGTAGCGGCGTGGCCTTCATGGCCAGGATGGCCAGCTCTCGTTGCAGACCCATGGAATTCCTACCCCCTCGCCGCACATCCTAGCGGAGGCAGGGTACACTGCTGAACATGCCGGAGAAGCTCGTCTTCGAGCACACCTTGGAGGGGCTGTTCCTGCGAGGGCTGGGCGCTCGCGTCACCCCCGTGCTCCGGGAGCGGTTGCGTGAGGTGGGCTTGGACCTCGAACGCAAGCTTCAGCCGGCCTACAGCTTCGAGACGTGGTGCTCCGCGGTGCGCGTGGCCGCGCGTGAGCTGCACCCGGACGTGCCGGACGAGGTGGGCTATGCGCTGCTCGGCGAGCGCATGGTGGACGGGTACCGGGAGACGGCGCTGGGCCGCGCCGCCTTCGGGGTGATTCAGTTGCTGGGGCCTCGCCGCTGCGTGAGCCGCGCCCGGCAGATGTTCCGCTCCGGGAACAACTACACGGAGACGCGGATGGACGACGTGTCCCCCAACGAGGTGGACCTGTGGATGAACGAAGCGGGAGACATCCGCTACTTCACCCAGGGCGCGCTGCGGGCGGGCCTGCGCGCCGTCGGAGCGACCCACGCGGAGGTGACGGTCCGCGCCTTCACCGACGAGGATGTCATCTATCGGCTGACCTGGCGCAACGGGCGTGAAGCCTGACGGCGACGCCCGCCTGGATGCGGTGCCCCGTGCCTTCCCTGGCGCCTGACGCCACCTGCCTTCGCGGATGCGCGCACCTGGAGCGCGCGTCCACGCCGTGGCGCCTCAAGCCACGCGGCACGCTCTGCCTTCGCGGATGCACGAGCACCTGAGCATGCGCCTACGCCGTGGCGCCTCAAGCCACGCGGCACGCTCTGCCCTCGCCGATACGCGCGCACCTGGAACGTGCGCGTCCGCGCCGTGGCCCTCAAGGCCACCCGTCACTGCCGCTGATGCGCGTGGGTCAGCGCGCCGCGTGCTCCACGGCGCCATCCGGAGAGGCGCCGAGGAAGTAGCGTGAGCGCGCCTTGGCGAGCTGAGCGTGTGCCTCCTCCAGCGACACGCAGTCCAAGGTGATGTCGTTGTCCGCCGCCGCCGCGGAGGCCACGCGCGCCGTCTGCAGCCGGGCGATGGTGGAGTCCGAGACATGCGCGCACATCACGCAGCCCATCTGCCGGCCGTAGGCCACCACCTCGCCGAAGAGGGCCGCGGACTCCGGCTCCAGCGTCCTGAGCCCACGCATGTCGGCGAGCACCAGGTGGCGTCCTCCCCCATAGGAATCCGTCTCGAGACGGTACCGGTTCGCGAAGTCCCGCATCTCGTTCGGCCTGACGAACCCACTCAACCGCACGGTGACGGTACGGCGATTCTTGTCATTGCTGACTTCGAACATGCGTGCGCCCTCCTCGCGAGGACAAAGATTAACATAAAAACAAACGGGGTTCCATGCGGCCCCCCAGGGCAGGTTCAGGGCCGGATGGGGGCACGTGCGTGTCTGGTTTGTCTGACGCCGGTGGAAGATTCCCCCACGCTGGCACCAGCATGTGCTGACAGCGCAATCCTGCGCTGCCACATGAAACCCCATGGGAGGGTTCAGGCGCGCTGGCTGCTCTCGCCCGTGACGACGGCCGAGCCGATGAGGTGCGCCAGCCTGAGCGCCTCGGGGACGTGGCCCCGGTCCGTCACCAGGGCCAGCGCCTGGGCCACCCAGGCGGGCTCGGCGCCCTGGACCTGGAAGGTGAAGCCTCCCAGCTGGTGGACGGGGCCCGCGCGCTTCAGCTTCGCCCAGCGGGCCCCCGCCCGGGGCAGGCGCCGCAGCGCGCGCTCGACGGCGTCCAGGTCCGGTGGCCGTCGCATCACCGCCACGCAGGGGCGCTTCAACCGCTGGGCCAGCAGGGGCAGGTCCACGACGTTGAAGCCGCCAAAGGCAATGCCATCCAGCAGCACCAGGTGGAGCTGCGGCAGGAACTTGCCGCCCTCCAGCAGCCGGCACACCTCCTGGGTGGCATTCCAGCCATCCCGGCGCACGCGTCCCCAGACGAGCCCTTCGAAGCGCGTGCCTCCGCACACGACGCCGGCCAGGGGCACGGCGGCGCCAGGGCGGCGCGCGAAAGGGCCGTCATCGAAGCCAATGACTCGGGGAAAGCGGGGCAGGCGCATGGTGTGTGTCAAAGAGAAAGCCCGGACCCGCCAGTGCGCGAGACCGGGCTTTCGTGGCTTCGCCGGACCGCCGTTCAGGTCGCGCGAACGTTCTGCGCCTGCAGACCCTTGGGGCCGCGGCCTACGTCGAACTCCACCTTCTGGCCTTCCTGCAGGGTGCGGAAGCCATCCATGTTGATGGCGCTGTGATGGACGAACACGTCCTCACCGCCGCCGTCCTGCACGATGAACCCAAAGCCCTTCGCATCGTTGAACCACTTGACGGTACCGGTTGCCATGAATCGCGTTCTCTCGTTCCAAAGCGGCTGGGGCCGCGGATATCGCCCTCTCAGAAACTGAAGGGCTTTGCTGCGGCCTCTAGTCTGCCCGGGGCGGGCCGCCAAGTGGAAGCCCCCCTGGTTGCTTGCTGCTTGGGAAACATCAGGTGGACAGGGTTCCTACCCCCGGTGCCCGGGCAGGCAAGGGGCGTATCGCCATGCGTCACGGTCCGCGTGCCTACCGTAGTGGCGACTTCACGACGGGATGACCGGAAGGAGCGCCATATGGCTGAACCGCAGACCCAGAGTCCGTCCACCCCCCGACTCGTTCCACCGCCGGCCCCCGTGGAGGGGCGCGTGCGGCGAGGCATCCACCGCGCCATGGACCGGAGCGCCGCCGCGGGAATCATGTCCCGCCCGCTCCTGGGACGCCTGCCCTTGCGGCGGTGGGTGCCCCAGGACCTGCACTCCCTCATGGACTACAAGGGTGGGACGGCCTCGGTGGTGGCGGGTGTGCTGTCGGGAGACCCCGTGGCAAAGTCCGCCGGCGTGGCCCTGGGGGCCACCATCCTGGGTGTGTCATTGCTGACCGACTATCGCCTGAGCCTGACAAAGCTCATTCCCATCGAAGCGCACGAAATCGCGGACCATGCGTTTGGCGCGGCCTCCATCCTCGCGCCCTTCGTCCTGGGGTATGCGAAGCGCCATCCGGTGGCGGCTGCAATCCATGTGGTGGTGGGCGTGTCCACCATCCTCGCCTCGCTGGTGACGGACTACCGGTGCCAGACGGGCATGCACCTGGGCGGTGAGCTGGCGACGGACCCGGGGGCGATTGGCGCGTGAGCACCCCCGTTCCTCCAGCGCGCGGCAGTACCGTGCGCGGCGCGCTGGAGGCGGCGCTGGCGTCCGCCCCGGAGAGCGGCCTGACGTCTAAGGACCTCTCCGCCCTGGTGGGCATCTCCGAGAAGGACGTCGCGGGGCACCTGGAGCACCTGGAGAAGTCCCTCAAGGCCCAGGGCGCCCGACTGGAGGTGTTGCCCGCCACCTGCCTGGCGTGCGGCTTCACCTTCAAGGAACGCAGGCGCTTCACGCGGCCCGGAGCGTGCCCGGAGTGCCGCTCCACGCGCATCGACCCGCCTGCCTTTCGCGTCATCCGTTGAAAGACAGAGGGGGCGTCACCGGCGAACGCGCTGCCGCGGTGTCGGCGATGCTTCACCATTTGGTTGACAGTCGACCGGTGATGGTCAAAGTTCAACCAACTGGATGAATATCGGGCGTGAGGGGCTTGGGCCTCGGCGCGCCCGGGGAGAGACGCGGACATGAGCTCGACGCAGGACATGCAGGGCGCGCCGGTCGCCAAGGCCACGATGATGATTCGACGTCCCGCGGCGGAGGTCTTCGCGGCGTTCGTGGACCCCGCCATCACCACGAAGTTCTGGTTCAGCCGGGGGAGCGAGCCCCTGCGGCCCGGCGGCACGGCGCAGTGGTTCTGGGACTGGTACGGCGTGTCGGCGAACGTGAAGGTGCTGGACTTCGAGCCTGGGGCGCGGCTGCGCATCGAGTGGGGTGACACGGGGGAGATGACCACCGCGGAGTGGACCTTCACCGCGCTGTCGCCGGAGCGCACCTATGTCCGCGTCGTCGAGTCTGGCTTTCGAGGGGATGACAAAGCTGTCGTCGCGCGCGCGCTGGGTAGCACGGAGGGCTTCAACCTGGTGCTGGCGGGGGCCAAGGCCTGGCTCGAGCATGGCATCCAGCTCGCGCTCGTTCCGGACCACTTCCCCGAGGATGCGCGTCACCTGGGCTGAGCACGCCCCTTGTACCGACTCCCCCCACAGAGGCTTCCATGAAACGTGATTCCCACGGCTGGTTGCTGTCAGCCGACACGGTCCGAATCGAGCGGCTGCTGCCCGGGCCCATCGAGCGGGTCTGGACCTATCTCACCGAACCGGAGAAGCGCCGGCTGTGGCTCGCGGGCGGGCCCACCGAGACGAAGGTGGGCGGCAAGGTGGCCCTGGAGTTCCGACACGCCGAGCTGTCGGAGGAGGCCGGCGCGCCGCCGCCGCGACACGAGGACATGGCGCGGGCGCATGTCAACGAGGGCCGCGTGACGGCGTGCGAGCCCCCCCACCTGTTTGCCTATACGTGGGCCGAGAATCACGGCGACCCGTCGGAGGTCCGCTTCGAGCTGACCGAGCGTGAAGACGGTGTCCTGCTGACCGTCACCCACGTGCGTCTCGACGGCCGGGACACCCGGCGCAGCGTGGCGGGCGGCTGGCACACGCACCTGGACCTCCTCGTGGACCGCCTGGAAGGGCGGCCTTCGCCCAACTTCTGGGCGACCTACGAGCGCGTCCACGCGGAGTACAACACGCGCCCGGGCTTCGACTGAGGCCGCTGGCGCCGCGCGGGGCAGCGCGTCTCCGGTCGAGTGGCTCGGCGGAGCAACGGAGGCTCGGGTGCGGCCCTGGGGGGGCCCGCACCCGGCGTTCAGCGCTTACGGCAGGTGCGGCGTCGGGTCCTCGGGCGTGAGGAAGCAGTCAGGGTCTCGGGTGAGGCACCGCGAGTTGCAGCAGCCGTCCGCGCGGCAGCTGCAGACGGGCTCGAGGATGGGCGAGCAGGACGAGGAGATGCCGTTGCACGTCACCGTGCCATTGTTGGCGCCGCTGGCGGAGCACGCGAACCCCGTTCCGGCGCACGACCTCGACGTGCCATTCGCGCACTGGATGCTGACCGTACAGTCTCCGGTCAGCGCGGACTCCTGCGTCTGGAAGTGGTCCTCGGAGGTGACCTCGTTGCCTCCCTGGACCTGCTCCTCGGCGGGCAGGGGCCCGCAGGACGTCAGCACCACCAGCGCCATGACGACAATTCCGGCCATCGACTTCATGAGGACCTCTCTTCGGTTGGGGGACACCGCGGGGGCTCCCGAGCGCGCTCGGGAGATGGCCTGACGTCAGTGAATCACTGGAGGCCATGGCGGCAGGGAATATGAGAGGAATTCCCTGTCGTCAATAGAGGGTGCCCGCGAGGGTTGGGTGTCTTTTCCAACTGGATGAGAGTGATTTGTGGCGTTTTATGTCTCGCCCGATGCGTCACCAGGCGTAGTCCTCTGGCGCGGGCTTGTGGCCCGGGAAGATGTCATCCAGTCGTGACAGTGTCTTGGTGTCCAGGGTGACGTCGAGCGCGCGGACGGCGGCGTCGAGCTGCTCGGACGTTCGAGGTCCAATGATGGGGGCGGTGACGGCGGGCTGGTGGAGCAGCCACGCCAGCGCGATATCCCCGGGCGCATGCCCCAGCTCGTCGGCGAGGGCCTCGTAGCGCTCGATGCGGTCGCGGTGCTTCTGGAGGGCTTCCTTGGCGCGCCCCTCCAGGCGGCGCTTGCCCTCCCGTTCCTTGCGGAGCACGCCGCCCAGGAATCCGCCATGGAGCGGAGACCAGGGGAGGATGCCCACGCCGTGGAACTGCGCGGAGGGAATCACCTCCAGCTCCACGGTGCGGGCCATCAGGTTGTAGAGCGATTGCTCGCTGACCAGGCCCATGAAGTTGCGCCGTGCCGCCGCGGCCTGGGCCTGGGCGATGTGCCAGCCCGCGAAGTTGCTGCTGCCGACGTAGAGCACCTTGCCCTGGGCGACGGCCACCTCCATGGCCTGCCAGATTTCCTCCCAGGGCGTGGCGCGGTCGATGTGATGGAACTGATACAGGTCGATGTAGTCCGTGCGCAGCCGCTTCAGACTGGCGTCCAGCGCGCGGCGGATGTTGAGCGCGGACAGCTTGCTCTCGTTGGGCCACTCGCCCATGGGGCCGTAGAGCTTGGTCGCGAGCACGGTGCGCTCACGCCGCTGGCCTCCTTTCGCGAACCAGTTGCCGATGACCTGCTCGGTGCGCCCCTTGTTCTCTCCGAAGCCGTAGACGTTGGCGGTGTCGAAGAAGTTGATGCCGTGGTCGAGCGCGGCATCCATGATGGCGTGGGACTCCGGCTCCTCGGCCGTCCAGCCGAAGTTCATCGTGCCGAGGCAGAGCCGGCTGACGGAGAGTCCCGAGCGGCCCAGGTGCGTGTACTTCATGGCGACTCCTCGATGGCCGGAGGCAAGGTCAGCTGCCATGGAGGACGGCCCGGCCGGTCGCCGTCCTCCGGGGCGCGGTGCCTGCTCCCCGCGGCGGGACGCGAGCGGTCCCCACCGGCCGCGAGCGCCATGCAAGGATGGGGCGACGCATTCAGGGCATCTGGAGCGGACGCCGGCCAGGGTTTTGCGATGGGCCTCGCGCCGGATGTCGAGCAGCCAACCGGGGCCGCCTCCCGCGCCGGGTGGACCGCGTCGGACCTGTCTGCGAGGGCGCGCTCCCGTCAGCACTGCGTGCCCGGGAGCCGACAGCGGTGGGGCCCTGGAGGGGGGCTCCCAAAACAACAGTGGGCCACCGCCGCGAAGGCAGTGGCCCACCGGTGCATCAGTCTGCGGCGCGGATTACGGGTACAGCGTGCGGGCGCCGCTGCGGTCGCTGCTGGTCAGCACCAGGTCGCCCGTCTGGGTGCCGCTGCACTGCGGGTAGTGCATGACGGAGCTGGCGTCATACGGCGTCAGCGCGCGCCACGCGTTGTCCTCGTAGCAGCCGGTGGTGGTGAGGCGGGTGTGCTCGTGGCGGAAGCCCAGCACGTGGCCCAGCTCGTGGCGGAGCACGCCCTCCAGCGTCCAGGGCGCGATGTTCTGGAACGACGTCGTCGAGATGAGGACGTTGGCGTTGCGGCGGGTGCTGTTGGGGAAGAAGGCGCGCGCCAGGTACTGGGCCGTCTTGGTCTGGTTCACGTCGAACACGACGTTGTTGTTGCGGTTGGTGCAGTTCGAGTCCTGGGAGCTGACGTGGACGAACTTCACGTTGGCGGCCGCTTCCCACTCCGCGGCGGCGCTCTTCATCGCGTTGACCACGCGCGTGTAGTTGTTACCGAACTTGGTGCTCACGCAGTACGTGAGGTTGAGCGCCTGGCTGGCGCTCCATTTGATGTCCCGGCCGCCGCTGTAATACACGGCCAGCTCGCCCCGCTGGGTGCCGATGCCGCTGACGGCCTGCTCGTAGAACTCGCGCAGCTCCGACTCCGTCGGCAGGAAGATGTCGCCGTCGACCACGAAGCCACCGGACTCGGGCTCCTGGTAGGCGCTGGCGCGGAACTCCTCGAAGGTGACCTGCTGCGTGTCCTGTGTCTCGGTCTCAGGGGCACCACACGCGGAGCCCAGCAGGGAGATGCCAGCCAGAAGAGCAACGGAGTGAAACTTGAACATGGTGAGCCCTCGAAGTGCATTCTCGGAATTGAATTGGAATGCTGGAAAAAGACCCCGGGACCGCGATATCGGACACACAGGACCAACCGAATTTTGAACCCAGCGTTTCGAGTCTCATCGGAGTCGTGGGGTCTTCGCTGACTCAGGAAATGTGCTCGAGGTTGTTCCAACTCCCAGCGGCTCTCGGTCCGCTCCGCTGAGACGCGACGGAGGCAGGGAGCGACGCCGATATTTGCGGGACGCTGGTTCACGGTGAGGAGGGGCTTGGTGATGCCATCTGTGAAGCCGCCACGTCCCTGGTGCCCGTGCCGACGCGTGTGTGCCGACGCTGGCATCCGCGCGGTGGCGCGGTAGCGGCCATCCGCCAGGTGCTGGCTCCCTGCGGACTCCATCTTCAGGTCGTAGGGCACGACCTCGGTCAGCCGTTGGTCCACGAGCGGCCGCGTCGTCCCGGTGGCCGCGTCATTCAGCAGGACGAGCAGGTCGCTCACGGAACTGCGGCTGGTAATCGGGAAGAAATCCCCGGGAAAATGTCGGTCGATTCCTGGGGGTTCCGTTCGACCACGGAAGCAGGGAGGCTCTTCTCCCCGCTGCCGTGAGGAACGACCCATGAAGTACCTGTTGATGATCTATGAGAACGAGAAGGCCTTCGAGTCGCTGCCCGAGGCCGAGCTCCAGCGGGTGATGGGGGAGCACGCCACCTTCACCGAGGCCCTTCAGAAGAATGGCAACTTCATCGCGGGCGAGGAGCTGGAGCCCACGGCGGCGGCCACGACGGTGCGCATCCGCGATGGCAAGCGCCTGACGACGGACGGCCCCTTCGCCGAGACGCGCGAGCAGCTGGGCGGCTTCTACCTGGTGGAGGCGCGGGACCTCGACGAGGCCATCGGCATCGCCTCCCGCATTCCGACCGCGCGCAGTGGCTGTATCGAGGTACGGCCGGTGCGAGAGTTCTCCCCGCCCCAGGGCTGACCGCCGGCCGGGCTGGCCACGCGCGTGATGACGGACCCTGCCTCCATTCTCGAACGGGTGCACCGTGAAAACTACGGGCGCATCGTGGCCACGCTCATCCGCGTGCTGGACGGCGACTTCGGCGCGGCGGAGGAGGTGGTGCAGGAGGCCTTCACCGCCGCGTTGACGCAGTGGCCACGCGAGGGCATGCCGCGCGAGCCGGCTGCCTGGGTGATGCGCGCGGCACGCAACAAGGCGGTGGACCGCGTGCGGCGCAACACGCGGCTGGGGACTCGCGTGGGCGAAGTGGAGGCGGTGGCGCGCATCGAACAGGCGCTGGCACCGCCTCCGGACGGTACGGAATGGCAGTCGGTGCCCGACGACTCGCTGCGGCTGCTCTTCACCTGCTGCCACCCTGCCTTGTCGAGCGAGGCACAGGTGGCGCTCGCGCTGCGCTGTCTGTGTGGGCTGACGACGGAGGAAATCGCGCGCGCCTTCCTCGTCTCGCCGGCCACCCTGGCCCAGCGACTGGTGCGGGCGCAGCGGAAGATTCGCGCCGCGCGCATTCCCTATGTCGTTCCGGAGCCGGATGCGCTGGCGGAGCGCACCGCGGGCGTGCTGCACACGCTCTACCTCGTCTTCTCGGAAGGCTATGCGGCCACGGATGGGCCCTCGCTGCTGCGGGTGGACCTCTGTGAAGAGGCCCTGCGGATGGCCCGGCTGGCGCGCTCGCTGCTTCCGGAGGAGCCGGAGGTGGCCTCGCTGCGAGCCCTGATGTTGCTCCACCATGCACGCCGCCGGGCGCGGGTCGCGGCGGATGGTGGGCTGGTGCTGCTGGACCGGCAGGACCGCGCGCTCTGGGACCGCGAGCAGCTGGCGGAGGGACTCTCCGAGCTGGACGCCGCGCTCGCCATGGGGGCCCGGGGCACGTACACCGTCCAGGCGGCCATCGCCGCGCTGCACGCCCAGGCGCCACGCGCGGAGGACACGGACTGGGCGCAGATTGCCGCGCTGTATGAGCGGCTGTCCGTCCTGACGCCGGGCCCGGTGGTGGCGCTCAACCACGCCGCCGCCGTGGCCATGGCGCGCGGGCCCGAGCACGGCCTCGCGCTGGTGGACGACCTGGAGTCCTCCGGGCTGCTGGCGGGCTACCACCTGCTGCCCGCCGCGCGCGCGGACCTGCTCCGGCGTCTGGGCCGGAAGGCCGAGGCCGCGGAGGCGTACCGGCGGGCCCTGGCGCAGGTCCGGACCGCGCCGGAGCGGCGCTTCCTGGAGGCGCGGCTGTGCGAGGTCGCGGGCGAGGCGTGAAGAAGCGCGCTCCCGCGACGGGGCCCGGGGCGTCACCTCGGCCAGCATCGAGGTGACGCGGTGGCGGCCGGCGCTCGATTCAGGGCGCCCGGCGTGTGCCTATAGCGCCACGGTCATCGCGCCGTCGATGACGAAGGTGGAGCCCGTCAGGTAGGGGTGGTCGTCCGAGGCGAGCATCAGCGCCGCCTGGGCGGTCTCCTCCGCGGTGCCGATGCGCTGGAGCCCGTGGACGTTCGCACGCGCCCACTCGGCGGCGAGCGCCTGGACTTCCTCCTCGGGGAGATGTTCCACGCCGAGCTGTCGCCGGACCAGGGGCGTGTCGATGGTGCCCGGGCAGAGGGCGTTCACCCGGATGCCCAGGGTGCCGTACTCCAGCGCGGCGGCCTGGACGATACCCACCAGGGCGCGCTTGCTCGCGGTGTAGGCCGAGCTGCCCTTTCGCGTGGCGAGCGCCTGCACGGACGAGGTCACCACAATCGAGCCGCCACCCCCGCTCAGCATGTGGGGGATTTGTGCATGCATCGCCGCGAACACGCCGCGCACGTTGGTGTCCATGAGGTCGTTCCACTCCTCCATGGACACCTCGTGGAGCCCCTTCGCCATGCTGATGCCCGCGTTGTTGAACGCGACATGCAGGCCCCCGTACTGCCCGACGACCGCGTCCACGAAGTCCTTCACCTCGCTGGGGTTGCGCACGTCGACCCGGTAGTAGGTGGCCTCTCCGCCCGACTGGCGGATGCGCTGTTGCACCTCCTGGCCCAGGTGCTCCCGCCGGCCGCAGAAGGCCACCTTGCCTCCTTCGGCGGCGAAGGCGATGGCCGCCGCGCGGCCAATGCCCGACGTGGCACCCGTCACCAGCACGACCTTGTTCTCGAAGCGTCTTCGGTTGGTCACCGAGGGCACGCCCACGGGCGAGCCGCACGCGACGTCCGCGGCGAGCACCGCGGTGCTCCCCAGTGCCGCCGTCAGCAAGGTCCTCCGCTCGAACCGCATGGTGTCCTTCGTCGTCATTCCAGCCTCCCAGGGCGAGTCCCGTTGAGGGCTCCACGAGTAGCAGCGCTGGACTGTGCGGATAATCCGCGTTAGTCGGCACGAGGCATGCGCTCCAGCTTCACAATGAAGCGAGACCAGCTCGACGGGGTGATGACGCTGCTGAGCGTCGCGCGGCTGCGAAGCTTCCGCGCCGCGGCGGCGGAGCTGGGCCTTTCTCCTTCCGCCGTGAGTCAGATTGTGCGGAGCCTGGAGGCCCGCGCGGGCGTGCCGCTGCTGTCGCGGACGACGCGCAGCGTGGGGCTCACCGAGGCCGGGAAGCGATTCCTCGAGCGCGCCGCGCCCGCGGTCGACGAGCTGCTCGCGGCCTTCGACTCGGCGCGCTCGCTGGGGGACAAGGCCAGCGGCCTGCTCCGCCTCAACGTGCCCCGCGCCGTCATTCCCTTCGTCATCGAGCCCATCCTCGAGGGCTTCTGCGCCGCGCATCCGGACGTGCAGGTGGAAGTCCATGCGGCGGACCACATGAGCCGCATCATCGAGGAGGGCTTCGACGCGGGCGTGAGGATGGGCGAGGCCGTGGACGCAGACATGGTGACCGTCCGTCTGACGCCCGCCTTTGGCTTCGCCGTCTTTGGCGCTCCGGCCTACTTCGAGCGGCACGGGCGTCCCAGGAAACCCGAGGACCTGCGCGCGCATACCTGCATCAACTACCGTTCGGGGGATGGCGCGTTGTACCGCTGGCAGTTCATGCGGAAGGGACAGCCGCTGGAGATGGCCGTCCAGGGGCGCGTCATCGTCAACGACTCCGCGCTCAACCTGTCCGCGGCCGTGAAGGGCCTGGGGCTGGCCTACGCGGCCGAGCCGCTCGCCGTGGAGCACGTGCGCGCGGGCCGACTCGAGCGCGTCCTGGCGTCGTACTGCCCGGGCACTCCCGGTTTCTTCCTCTACTTCCCCAGCCGCCATCAGGCGCTGCCGAAGCTCCGCGTCTTCATTGATTACGTGCGCAAGCACCTGCAGGTGCCGCGGCCCTGAGGCGCCGCGGCGGGCGGGGATGCGCCGCCCGCCGCGGTGTTGCGTGCCTCAGGCCGCCAGCCGCTGGAGGACATCCTCCAGTCGGACGTGTCCCTGGAAGGCGCCGCTGCCGCGGGGCGTCTCGCCCTTCTCGATGGCGTGGGCGAACTGTACGGCGGGGTCGGCCTCCAGCCGCTCGAACAGGGCCTGGAGCCCCGGATAGTCGCGGCGGTTCAGCACGTCGTGGTACTGGGTCCACCGGGCGATGCCGATGAAGTAGGCATCCGCCAGGGTGCGCTGTTCGCCCAGGAGCCACGGCTTGTTGTCCAGCAGCGTCTCGAGCTTCTGGTGCGCGGTGATGACCCTGCGCGCGCCATACGCGCGCAGGACCTGCTTCTCGGCCTCCGGCATCGAGTCGTGTTCGATGGCGTACCAGAGCGACCCGAAGGCGCTGAAGAACGTGGTGTTCAGGTAGCCGAGCATCTGGTTCAGGCGGTCGAAGCCCGGGGTGCCCTGGGCGAACCCCAGGCCCTTGTCCACGCCCCGCGCACCCAGGTGGTTGAGGATGGCCATGCTCTCGCTGATGAGCGCGCCCTTGTCGGTCATCAGGGTGGGCGTCTCCTCGACGGGGTTGATGCGGCGGTAGGTCTCGGTGGTGACCTCCTCGGGCATGACGATGCGGCACAGCCGGTAGGGCTGGCCCAGCCATTCCAGCGCGACGATGGAGCCGAACGAGCAGCCAGAGGGGACGCCGTAGAAGAGGGTAGGCAGTTCCATGGAGATTCTCCTGTCGAAACCCGAAGGCGCGATGCCTTCGATGCGGACAAGATGGCCGGGGGAACGTGCGCCGTGTAGACAGCGGAACGTGAACGCAAGGTCCACACCCGTGGACGATGAGGCGGGCCTTGAACCTCAATGACCTCCATATCTTCGTCCAGGCGGTGGAGAGCGGTGGCTTCGCCGCGGCGGCGCGGCGGCTGCGCATCCCCAAGTCCACGGTCAGCAAGCGGGTGGCCGAGCTGGAGGACGGGCTCGGCGCCCGGCTGATTCAGCGCACGTCACGGAGCTTCACGCTGACGGACGTGGGGCGGGACTTCTACGACCATGCCCGCGCGGCGGTGATTGAAGCAGAGGCCGCGGAGAACGTGGTCCGCCGCCGGCAGGTGGAGCCCAGCGGCGTGGTGAAAATCACCACCGCGGTGCCCACGGCGCAGTTCCGGCTCGCCGAGCGCCTGCCGCTGCTGGCGCGAACCTACCCCAAGCTCCGCGTCGAGCTTCACGCGACGGACCGCTTCGTGGACGTGGTGCAGGAGGGGTTCGACATCGCCGTGCGCAGCCACTTCGCGCCCCTGCCTGCCTCGGGCCTCGTGCAGCGGCGGCTGGCGGTGGAGTCCATCATCCTGGTGGCGTCACCGGGCTACCTGGCCGAGCACGGCAAGCCTCGCCATCCCGAGGACCTGAGCGAGCATGACGGCTTGCCGACCAGCGCCACGGCCACCACCTGGAAGCTGCGCGGCCGGAGCGGTGAAGCCGCCTTGGTGGTGCCGCGCGCGCGCATGATTGCCGACGAGTCCATCGTGCTGTTGAAGGCGGCCATCGCAGGGCTGGGCATCGTCTGCATGCCAGAGACGCTCGTGCGCGCGGACGTGGAGGCAGGGCGCCTGGTGCGCGTGCTGCCGGGCTGGACGGCGGGGATGGTGACGACGACGATTCTGACGCCGCACCGCCGGGGGCAGCTCCCCGCCGTGCGCGCGGTCATCGACTTCCTGATGGAGGGCGCGGACGCGGCGTGAGCGCCTCGGCCTCCGTCGTCACCCGCTCGAGCGTGGCGAGCCAGGCCTGCGCCCCCTGCGGGTCCGTCTGCTCGTAGTGCGCCTCCCGGATGGCCTGCACGCGCCAGCCCTCGCCAAAGGCGGCGCGGAGGGCCTCCGGGGAAACGGCGCGTGGGCCCTCCCGGAAGTACAGCGCGTGGTAGCGCCCGCCTGGGCGGAGCACGCTCGCGATGCTGGCGGCGAAGGCGGACCGGTCTCCGGGCTCGAAGACGTGCAGCAGCGCCGAGTCGATGACGGTGTCGAAGCGCCGTCCCAGCGTGGCCAGCGCCAGGGCGTTGCCCACGCGCAGGTCCACCGCGAGCCCCCGGGCGTAGGCCGCCTCGCGAGCCCGGGAGATGGCCGGCTCCATCATGTCCACACCGCACACCCGCAGCCCCTGGGCCGCGAGGAAGAGGGCGTTCTCCGCGAAGCCGCACCCCACATCGAGCACCTCGCCGGCAATCTCCCCGGCCTCCCACAGCTCGACGAAGGCCCGCTGGGGCCGCCCGATGTCCCAGGGCGCGCCCAGCATGTACGCCGAATGGAAGAACGCGCGCCGGACATCGCCCCCTTCAGGCACTTGCGACATGCCGCACCTCCCTGTCCTGTCCCTTGTGGGCGCGGGGCCTGGGAATCAGCCGGACGCCGAGCGGCTGGAGCGCCAGGGCGGGCCGGGGCCGCACCACGCAGCCCGGCGCCAGCTCCAGCCGGAACCGCCGCACCACGCACGCGGTGATGAGCACCGTCTCCATCATGGCCAGCGCCGAGCCGATGCAGAACCGGGGGCCGCCTCCAAACGGGAAGTAGACATACCGGTGCATGCGCTGGATGTCCTCGGACAGCCAGCGCTCCGGGCGGAAGGACTCGGGCGCGTCGAAGTAGCGCGCGTCGCGGTGGGTGACCCACTGGCTCACCGCCAGCATGGTGCCCGCGGGCACGTGGAACCCGCCGAGCTCGCAGTCGCGCAGGGCCTCCCGGCTGGTAATCCAGGCCGGCGAATACAGGCGCATGGCCTCCTTCACCACGGCCTCCGTGTAGCGCAGGCGCCCAAGGTCCTCGGCCCCGGGACGCCGGCCGCCGAGCACCGTGTCCAGCTCGTCCACCAGCCGGGCCTCGGCCTCCGGGTGCTGGGCCAGCAGGTACCAGGCCCACACGAGCGCGTCCGCCGTCGTCTCGTGTCCGGACATGATCATCGTCGCCAGCTCGTCGCGCAGCTGGGCCTCGGAGAGGGGCTCCGGCGCGGACAGCAGCAGGGCGAGCAGGTCCGTGCGCGACTCCGGCTGCTCCCGGTAGCGGCGCACCAGCGTCGCGAGCAGCGCGTTGAGCTGGTTCAGGGCCCGCCGCAGGCGGAGGTTGGTGGGCGTGGGGACCCAGATGGGGGGCCGCAGCGGGCTGTCGGTGTGCCGCATGACGGCGTCCACGGCGGCGGCGACGTGCCGGGCCTCGTCGTCGATGGGCGTGTGGAAGAGGAAGCGGCTGACGATGTCGAGCGCCAGCGCGGACACGTCCGCGTGCACGTCACGCGCATGTCCGGGGTGCCAGGCCTGGAGCATCCGCTCCGTGAGGGACACCACCGTGTCCCCGCACGCGGCCACGTGCTTGCGATGGAACGCGGGCTGGACGAAGCGCCGCTTGCGCAGCCAGTCCTCGCCCTCGCTGTTCATCATCGCCTCGGGAAAGCCACCTTTGTGACGCTTGCCTTGCCCCACACCCGCGAGCTTCACGAAGTTGCCGTCGCCGTTGACCAATACCCTCTCGATGAGGTCCGGCGCGTTGAGGAGGAAGTTCCGCTTTCCCAGACGCACCACGTCGCCGTACTCCCGGGCGCAGCGGGTGAGGAAGCCCAGCGGGTCTTCCGAGAACTCCACCAGGTTGCCAGCGATGAAGTGGCCCTTGGGCCCCGGGGGAAGGCGCACCTGCGGCATGGCAGATTCCTGAGAGGAGATGCAGGGGACGGAAACGGGGCAGGTGGAGCAAACCGTGTGCTCCACCCGCGTCGACCGGGTCATCCGACCCAACCGTCAGGGCGCATTGCCTGACGGTTGTTGACTAGTAATAGATATACGGGGCGGAGAGCTTGTCCGCGCGAGCAAACCGCATCAGCACAGCCAAAGAGTACAGAGCCTTCTTCATGGCGAACTCCTGGGTTGAAGTGTGGGCGTGTTGCTGTTCGCTGCCGCGTTGGCCAGCGCGGTGGAATGTGGCACAGCCCCGGAAGGCGGTGCAAGTGTCTGTGATTAATTATTGAGAGTGAGTTGTTTTCTGTCTTCGAGGGAACGGCGCGCGTGATTCTCTGAAGTCTTTACAGCCTGCTCGTGGAAACCCCTTGCATCCGGGCGTGGCGCGGTGTGCCGCGGTGTCATCGGTAGTGTGTGGCAATCCAGTCACCGTCAATCTGCTGGACGGAGATGTCGAGCTCGTAGATGGCGCGCAGGACGTCGGGCCGCATGATGTCCTCCGCGCGGCCCTGGAACGCCACCTGGCCCTCGCGCATGGCCACGATGTGGTCGGAGTAGCAGGAGGCGAAGTTGATGTCGTGCAGCACCAGCACGAAGCTCTTGCCGAGCGCGTTGGCGGCGTGCCGGAGCCGCTTCATCATGGACACCGCGTACTTCAGGTCCAGGCCGTTGAGCGGCTCGTCCAGCAGCACGTAGTCCGTGTCCTGGCAGAGCACCATGGCCACGAAGGCGCGCTGGCGCTGGCCTCCGGACAGCTCGTCCAGGAAGCGGTCGGCGAGCGCGCTCAGCCCCATGTGCTCAATCGCCCGCTCCACGTGCTCGCGGTCCTGCACGGTGGGCCGGCCCTTGGAGTGGGGGTAGCGGCCGAACGTCACCAGCTCGCGGACCGTCAGCCGCGCGGAGAGGGTGTTGTCCTGCCGGAGGATGGCCAGCCGCCGCGCGAGCACGTCTCCGGGCGTGGTGGTGACGTCCAGCCCATCCACCTGCACGGTGCCCGAGGACATGGGGAGCACCCGGCTCATCATCGACAGCAGGGTGGACTTGCCCGCGCCGTTCGGCCCGATGATGGAGGTGATTCCGCCCACGGGCAGCCGCAAGGTGACGCCCGCCACCACCACCGTCTCTCCGTAGCGCTTGGTGACGTTGTTCGCTTCAATCATCTCGTGGCCTTTCTCATCAGCATCGCGATGAACACGCCCCCGCCCACGAACTCGATGATGACCCGGGGGTTGGTGTCCAGGCGGAAGACGCGCTCCAGGATGAGCTGGCCGGCCACCAGGGCGATGGCGGCCACGAGCGCGGCGGCGGGCAGGACGAAGGCGTGCTTGTACGTCCGCATCACGGAGTAGGTGAGGTTGGCCACCAGCAGGCCGAGGAACGTCACCGGCCCCACCATCGCGGTGGACACGGCGACGAGGATGGCCACCAGCGCCAGCACCCATGACACCGTCTTCGTGTAGTCCACGCCCAGGTTGATGGCGGCCTCGCGGCCCAGCACCAGGACGTCGCAGGCGCGCAGGAGCCGCAGGCCCAGCACGGAGACGCCCAGCGTCACCACCGTGGAGAGGAGCAGCAGCTCGTGCTCGGGGTCGTTGAAGCTCGCGAAGAAGCGGTCCTGGAGGAAGACGAACTCGTTGGGGTCGATGATGCGCTGGAGGAACGCCGACAGGCTGCGGAAGAGCACGCCCATCACCACGCCCGTGAGCAGCAGCAGGTGGACGTTGCCGCGGGCCACGCCGAAGAGCCAGCCGTGCAGCAGCGCGGAGAAGGCCACCATGATGACGACCTCCGCGCCGAAGAGGAGCCAGGGGTCCAGGCCCGCCACCGCGGTGGAGCCCAGCAGGAAGACCAGGCACGTCTGGATGAGCACGTAGAGGTAGTCGAACCCCATGATGGCGGGCGTCAGCACGCGGTTGCCCGTCACCGTCTGGAAGAGCACCGTGGAGACCGCGACGGCGTAGCCCACCAGCAGCGCGGTGGCGACCTTCTTCCCCCGGAAGGCCAGCACGAAGTCCCACGGGCCATTCACCTCGACGAGCATGAACAGGGCCACGCAGGCCAGGGTCAGCCCGCAGAGGACGAGCAGGGGCCGCACGGGGCTGGTGGACGTGGCGCTAGCCGACACGGGCGCCTCGCTTCAGCAGGAGGTACAGGAAGAGCACGCTGCCGATGACGCCGGCGATGGTGCCGCCGGGAATCTCGTACGGGTGCCGCACCACGCGGCCCACGATGTCGCACAGCAGGATGAAGGCGGCGCCACTCACCGCGACCCAGGGGATGGAGCGCCGCGCGTTGTCGCCCAGGACCATGCTGACGAGGTTGGGGACAATCAGGCCCAGGAAGGGAATCATGCCCACGGTGACCACGACCATGGCGGTGACCAGGGCGACGATGACGAGCCCGAGCGCCACGATGCGCGGGTAGTTCAGCCCCAGGTTGGTGGTGAATGCCTCGCCCATGCCGGCCACGGTGAAGCGGTCCGCGGCGGCGTAGGCGGCGCAGGTGAGGCCCAGCGTCACCCATAGCAGCTCGTAGCGGCCGCGAAGGACGGTGGAGAAGTCGCCCGTGGTCCAGGCGTTGACGGACTGGAGCAGGTCGAACCGGTAGGCGAAGAAGGTCGTCGCCGAGTCGATGATGCCCCCCAGAATCAGCCCCACCACCGGGACGATGAGCGCCGAGGGCAGCGGAATCCGCCGCAGGACGAGGAGGAACAGCGCGGTCCCCGCCACGGCGAAGGTGGTGGCCACCAGCATCTTCCCGAGCACGGGCAGGGCGGGGGCCACGAGGGTGGCGGTCAGCAGCCCCAGGCTCGCGGACTCCGCGGTGCCCGCCGTCGTGGGCTCCACGAAGCGGTTGCGGGCAATCATCTGCATGATGAGGCCGGCGACGCCCAGGGACGTGCCCGCCAGCATGAGGGCGAACAGGCGCGGCAGCCGGCTGATGACCAGCACCTGGAGGGCACGGTCATCCGGCTGGGGCGCGAAGAGGGCGCTCCAGGACACGTCGCTGGCGCCGATGAGGAGGCTGACCACCGCCAGCGTGACGAGGACGGTGGCCGCGAGGAATGCGCGCTTCACGGCAGGGCGTGGCTACGGGGCCTGGGCGTAGGCGCTGGCGACCTGGTCGCGCAGCAGCTTGACGGAGTGGATGCCTCCACCCGTGAGGTAGATGGTCGCCGGGTCCAGGTAGACGACCTGCCCCTTCCGCCAGGCCGTGGTCTGCCGCACCAGCTCGTTGTCCAGCACCTGCCGGGCGTTGCCTTCCTTCTGGCCCGTGGCGGCGTCGCGGTCGATGACGAACAGCCAGTCCGGGTTCTTCTCGCGGATGAACTCCGCGCTGATGGACTCGCCGTGCAGGGAGATGTTCAGGCCCTCGGCGGCCTCGGGGACGCCGAAGTCGCCGTGGATGACGCCGAAGCGCGAGCCCGGGCCGTAGGCGCTCATGCGCCCGCCGGTGACGAGCACGACCAGGCCCTTGCCGCGCGCGGCCGTCACCTGCTGGAGCTCCGCCACCGACTTGCGCAGCGCCTCGGTCAGCTCGCGCGCCTTCTCCTCCTTGCCGAAGATGCCGGCCAGCAGCTCCGTGTTGGCAATCACCGAGGCGAGGTAGTCCTTGCCGCTCATCGGCACGTCGACAGTGGGCGCGATGCGGGAGAGGTTCGGGTACTTCGCGCTGGAGCGGCCCCCGGTGATGATGAGGTCTGGCTTCGCCGCCTGGAGCGCCTCGTAGTCGGGCTCGAACAGGGTGCCCATGCGCGGGTACTTCGCGTCACCGAACTTCGCCAGGTGCTGGGGGAACATGTTGCCGGCGACGGCGTAGACGTCCACCTCCAGGGCGTTGAGGATGTCCAGGGCCACCAGGTCGAACACCACCACCCGCTGCGGCTTCAGCGGCACCACGGTGGTGCCCTGGCCATGCGTGACGGTGCGGCCCTCCGCGGCGGCCTGCGAGGCGGGCGCTGCCGAGGGCTCGGCGGAGGTCGGACGCTGGAACCTCACGCCCACCCACAGGACGGCCAGCACGACGATGACGGAAAGCAGCGCGAAGAGGGGAAAGGGACGCCTGTCGGATGAACTCACGGTGGTCGCGGGAAAGGAGGGTGATTTTGAAATTGAGAATCAGTTTCACATCTTAGGCGCTGACGTGCGCACCGTCAAAGCCTGGATGGGGTGCGAGGTCCTGCCCTCGGGTCTGTCGCGCTCTGGGGCGGTCCCTCGCGCCGGGCTTCGGGCCGCAGGGCTGGCTGCTTGAATCCGGCCGCGCCGGCATGACCTTTCGCGCGAGGGGGGAGGACGCCATGCGCGAGGCACCGACGATTCGCACCGGCGCCGAGCCGGGCGTGCCCGAGCGCTTCTTCGGGGACCCGGACTTCGACTTCGAGGCACGGCTCGCGCTCGGGCTCGCGGCGCAGGGTGTGGGGGATGTTGGCCAGGTGTGGGTAACGCTGGCGGCCATCGAGGATGGCAGCGCGGACGGCTGGTTCCGCGCCTGGCACGCCCGGGGTGAGCGCCTGCGCGCGCAGGCGGAGGCGAGCCTCGCCACGGAGCAGGTGGAGCGCGCGCGGTGGGCCTACCTGGCCGCGTCAGAGGCCTATTCGCGGGCCCTGGTCTTCACCACGGGCATGGCGGACCCGCGCGTCCTGACACCGACATTCTCGCTGCACCGCAAGTGCTGGGAGGCGGTCGTCGACCATTCAGGGGGCTGCTTCCTGCGGCTGGAGGTCCCCTATGAGGGAGGCACGCTCCCGGGATACCTGCTCCGGCCCGACGCCACCGGCGCGGCCCGGCCCACGCTGGTGCTGACGAATGGCAGCGACGGTTCACTCACGGCGCTCTGGGGCTCGGGCGTCGCGGGCGCGCTGCGGCGCGGCTACAACGCCTTCGTCTATGACGGGCCCGGGCAGCAGTCCATGCTGTTCGAGCGAGGCATTCCCTTCCGGCCCGACTGGGAGGCGGTGCTCACGCCGGTGGTGGACGTCCTGGTGTCCCGCGCGGACGTGGATGCCCGGGCCCTGCTGGCCTATGGCATCAGCCAGGGCGGCTTCTGGCTGCCGCGGGCGCTGGCCTTCGAGCACCGCTTCGTCGCCGCGGTGGCGGACCCGGGCGTCATGGACGTCTCCACGTCGTGGACGTCGAACCTGCCGCCGGAGCTGGTCGCGTTGCTGCGCGCCGGAGACCGTGAGGCGTTCAACGAGGCCATGCGCCAGGCGGACGCGGACCCGGTGCTGGCGCGGGTGCTGGCCTTCCGCAGCCGCCCCTATGGCATGCGGACGCCCTTCGACACCTTCACGGAGGTGGGGCGCTACCACCTGCGCGACGTCGTGGACCGCATCACCACGCCGCTGCTCATCACCGACCCGGATGACGAGCAGTTCTGGCCCGGCCAATCCCAGGCGCTCTACCACGCGCTTCCGGGCGAGAAGGCGCTGGCCCGCTTCAGGCGGGAGGATGGCGCGAACTTCCACTGCCAGCCATTGGGCCGCACGCTCACCGACGCGCGCATGTTCGACTTCTTCGCCGAGCGGCTCGCCCGTCGCGTGCACTGAGGCGCGGCGAGGTCCGCGCCACGTCAGGGAGGCCGTGACGGTCGGGGCTCCGGGCGGCGGTCCGTGTTGGCCCGCTCGCCCAGGGGCACGAAGAGCGCACGGACGCCGTCCGCGAGCACCGGCACGGCCACCGTTGGCTGGAGGACGGCGCCCAGCCCCGTCTGGAGATGGAGCACGCGGTTGAACTGATGGTGGACGGCGGCGTCCCGGGAGGTCCGCTCCATCAGCCGCCGGATGTACCACTGCACCACCCCCAGGCCGGGCCAGCGCCGGCCCAGTGCCTGGGGATACTGCAGGTCCAGGCTGGTGCCCATGAACCAGGGCAGGCGGATGATGTCGGGCAGCCGCTTCCGGAAGCGCCGGGCCACGCCTTCGAGTGTCCCTGGCGCGCGTCGGGCCTGCTCGTGCAGGCAGTCGTCGAGCAGCGCCGCGCCCCGGGCCGCCACGGACATGCCCTGACCGAAGACGGGGTTGAAGGCGCACACGGCGTCACCGACGATGGCCCAGTGCTCCGGGAAGCGCGCGAGGCGCTCGTAGTGCCGCCACCGTGTGTCCTTCACCTTGTGCGTGGTGAGGGGCCCCAGCGGCCGGGCCTCGCGCAGATAGGCATGGAGGTCCGGCTGGCGCAGCGACCGGGCGAACGCGAGGAAGCCTTCGTCCTCCGTGGGCGGGTGGTCTCCGAAGTAGCCATTGAGGGTGACAATCCAGCGGCCCCCCTCCACGCTCGAGATGAAGCCGGAGCGCCAGCTCGCCGGAGGACACGGGTACTGCATGAGGACCTTCCACTCGCCCTGGAAGCGCGCGGGGGGCTCGTAGAGGCGGGTGGTATAGGCCAGGTCGACGTGAACCTGCTCCTCCTCGGGGCGCTCCAGGCCCATGGCTTCCAGCCACTGGGGCGCGCGCGAGCCCCGGCCCGTGGCCTCCACGACCAGCGCGGCCTCCAGCGGCGCTTCGCCACCGGCGGTGCGCAGCCGCACCCCCGTGACGCGCGAGCGGGACGCGTCCGTGAGCAGCCCTTCCACGGAGCAGCCTTCACGGACCTCGACGTTGGGCAGCGCCCGCACGCGGCGCAGCACGCTCCACTCCAGGAAGGGGCGGGTGCAGACCAGCAGCGGAAGGCCGCTGGTGTCGCGCGTCTTCCAGACGCCGAAGTGGTGCCACGCGACGTCTCGGCTCGAGTCGATGAGCCCGGCCCCCTGGGCCTGGAGCTCCTGGAGGAGGCCTGGGAAGAAGCGCTCCAGGAGGCGGTGGCCCGCGTCCAGCATGACATGGACATGGGTCCCCTGGGGGACGCACCTGCGCGCCGTGGGCGCTTCGGGGAGCGAGTCCCGCTCCAGGACGAGGACCTTCTCGAAGTGGTCCGCGAGCACGCGGGCGCTCAGCAGCCCCGCCATGCTGCCACCGACGACCACCGCCATTCCCAAGCGACGTCCAGATGTTTCCACGTTCCAGGCCCCCGACGTTCCATCCGACGCGCCGGCAGGGAAAAGGTGCTTCCCTTTTCCCTGCCGGGCTTCATCCGGGCGGCCATTTCATGCCGCGGGTCTGACGTGTGCCGTTGGAGGCGCTGCGCTTTGTATGGACTGGACGCGGCGCCTACTCGAGCGGGTTGCAGCCGGGGATGCAGTGCCGGACGTTGATGAGCGTGCGGGTGCTCGACATGCTGGACTGACACGCCGCGTACTGGACCGCCGGCTGGCCGGGCTTACGCGTCGTGCCGCACTGCGGCATACAGCCCTGCACATTCTCGAACCAGTAGATGAGGTCGTTGTTCGGGCAGTGCGGCGGGTAGCCCAGGTCCTGCTCGACGCTGACCGGCGCCTCGCCCTCGGGCGCGTCCATGGGGATGTCACCGCCGCCGCAGGCGATGAGGGACAGGGAGAAGCAGGCGGTCAGTGAGGTGATGAGGCGAGAGGTCTTCATGGACGGCTCCTTCCAGGTGAGGAAGCCATGGATGATGCACCATCCCCGGGTTTCACTGAAAGCACGTGCCGGGTGCGACTACGGAGGACAACCGCACCAGCACTTCCCATCGGGAGCGCAGATGCCACAGCCGGTGCCCGCAGCAGCCGCAGTCACACTGCCGCATTCGTTTCGTCCACGGGCCTGGCGCCAGCGGTGAAACCCATTCCCAGTCCCAACAGCAAAGAGGCTCCCAGTAACAGTCGATTCATTGCGTCATCACCCCGGGTCTGGCGCGAACCATTCGCGCCGCTTTGGATGGGTAAAGCGATACACATTCGCTGAATCGATAGCGGTACAGGTATGGAGGGAGAATTGAGTTGGTGGTGTTTGCGTATTTTCATTGATTTGCGAGTGGGTGTCTGGCTTCAGGCGAGGAGCCTCATCCCGCCGGCTCTGTCGACGAGCCGCTCTCTCCCTCTCGAAGGAGGCGCACGTGAACACACGAACTTCATTCTCCGCTTCGGTGACGGCCTTCGGACTCTGCCTGCTGACCGCCTGTGGCCCGGGTGGCGAGGACGTCCTGACTCCAGGCGCGGACCCTGGACCCGCGGCCCCGACAGCACAGCCGCTCGCCGCCGTGCACTGGGTGGATGACGATGGCGACCAGGCCCGGGCGGAGGGGCTCTCCTCCTGGTCCACCAGCATCGCCACGGCCATTTCCCAGGCCGCGTCGGGAGACACCATCCGTGTCCTTCCCGGCACGTATCGGGGGGCGTTGCTCATCAACAAGCCCCTCACGCTGGTGGCGATGAAGAACGCCACCACGCCGGTCAACCCGGGGTTCGACCCGAACCACTCGGACTGGCCCGTCATCATCGAGCCGAAGGCGGGAGAGACCTCCACCCTCATCCAGGTCAACGGCAACGGCGACGGGACGACGGTGCGCGGCTTCTACGTGCGCAACGCCGGGAGCAACGGCATCCAGGTGCGCATGTCCGGAAGCGCGAATGCGTTCACCAATCTCTGCGAGGACGTGCGCATCCAGGGCAACAGGGTGGAGAACAGCCGGCTGGATGGCATCAAGGTCCACCAGTGCAACCGCATCTTCGTGGAGGGCAACCGGGTCGCCGGCTTCAGCAGGGGGAGCGACTCCGGAAGCGAGCACGAGCACGGCATCGACTTCGTGGCGGTGGGCAACTCCATCATCCGCAACAACGTCATCACCAACACGGGCTGGGTCTCCGGACGCGGCGCGGGCATCACGGTGAAGAGCGGCTCCGTCAACGTGGTGGTGGAGGACAACCAGATTGGCGGCGGCCTGGGCTGGGTGGCCATCTCCGCGGGCGAGCCGGTGTCCACGACGTCGTCGTGGATATATCGCTCGGCGGTGACGGCTTCGCCGCCGTACGTGTCCCGGAACATCTGCATCCGTGACAACACGCTGACGGGGAGCCACCGCGACGCGGTGCTCATCGGCTGCCAGGAATGCGACGTCATGGGCAACACGCTGGGGAATGGCCGCATCCGGGTCGCGCACAACGACCCGTTCAAGAGCGCGGGCGTCTGCTTCTCCGGCAACAACCTCACGGCGCTGGAGAACGAGGTGGGCGGCGCGGTCGCCACCAGCGGCTGCTCGTGCCAGTGGACCCCCGCCGCGAAGGTGGACGCGGGCGGCTCGTTCGGGTGGACGCTGCGCCCCGGCACCACGTCCACGGCCATCCCGGCGGACCCGACGCAGAACCCGACCTCGCCACCGCCGCCGCCTCCGCCGCCGACGGGCTGTGACGCTTCGGGCTGCTCCCTCTACTTCGAGGCGGAGTCCGGCAGCGGGCGGTATGACGTGTTCGAGAAGCGCGCCTCGAGCGCCGCGTCGGGCGGGCAATACGTCCATGCCACGGCGGCGAACTACAACGCCGCCGCCGGGGACTCCGCGACGGCGGAGACGCTGACGTACTCGCTGCAGGTGAGCACCTCGGGCGTCCACTACTACTGGGTGCGCCTCATCGCTCCGGACAGCCTCCAGAACTCGTTCTTCGTGTCCATCAACGGGAGCGCCTTCGTGGCGCAGGACATGACAGTGGGCGCCGGCTGGCACTGGGTGAAGCTGCGCAACCTGGACACGCTGTCGCTCCAGCCGGGGACCGTCACCTTCCGCGTGAAGAACCGCGAGAAGGACGTGTCCATCGACCGGTTCTTCCTCACCAGCGACTCCAGCGCCGTTCCGTAGCCGGTTGCGCGTGCCGGCGGCGGGCACGGAAGCGTCGGGTTTTCTCCAGTGCATTGCCCTTCAGGGCACTGGGCGCTCGCCGCCGGGCTTCCCACTGTCCCCGGGCTTCGGGGCCGGCGAGGAGTGCACGTGCGTGTGAAAATCTGTTGTGTCTTGGTGACGCTTGGCGGTCTGGGCTGCGGCGGGGCCCTGGAGGAAGTGAGCGCCACCGGAGACGAGGCCGTCCAGGCTCTGGCCTGCGCTCCCGGGGGCGCCGTCTACAAGGTGAAGGACATCCTTCCTCCGGGCGCGCCGCTCCCGTCCCCCAGCATGCCGGTGCCGGACTGGCTGACGAACGCGCAGGGCACGCTCTACTTCGTGTCGGACCTCTACGGCGACCGCGCCACCCTGTGGCGCAGTGATGGAACGTCCGCGGGCACCGTGCCGGTGAAGGAGTTCCCCGCGTCGGGGCCGGGCTACCAGGGGCTGGGCGAGCTCACGCCGGTGGGCACCCGCATCTTCTTCATGGTGGATGCCCCGCCGTTCGGCCGGGAGCTGTGGGTCAGTGACGGGACGGAAGCGGGCACGCGGCTCGTCGAGGACCTGGAGCCGGGGGCCGCCAGCCCCGTGCTGTCCTCCTTCGCCCAGACGGGAGCCGCGTTGACCTTCTTCCGGAGGTCCCTCATGGCGCCCGGGTTGTCGTTGTGGCGCTCCGATGGGACAGAGGCCGGCACGTCCCAGGTCACGGACTTCGGCACGGGGCAGGAGGTGGCGCTGGATTCGCTTCCCGTGGCGGGGAGGCGCTTGTTCGCGCTGCGCAACGCCGCGGATGGCACGTCGCTGTGGCGCACGGATGGAACGGCCGTGGGAACCACGCGCGTCAAACGCCTGGACGCGGGGCAGGTCTGGATAACGGACGCGGCACACACCGAGACGGGCCTGGGCGTCTTCACCTTGAGCGACGCGGGGCCCATCACCGAGGTGTGGAAGACGGATGGGACGCCGGAGGGCACCGTGCGCCTGGAGTCTTTCGGCGGCGACTATCGGCTGCTGGGCGCCCTGGGGGCGCACGTCTACCTGGCCACCGCCATCAATGACGGTGCGGCCCTGCGGCTGTCCCGGGTGTCGCTCGCGGGCGGTGGCAAGGAGACGGTGACGACGCTGCCCAACCGCTACGCGGGCGAGCCCGGCGCGTGGCCCTTCGTGCAGATGGCGGTGCGCGCGGGCGGGAAGCTCTACCTGTCCGTGGGCATCGGTACGCCGGGGCCCGCCCCTCGCGAGGTCAGCCTGTGGGTGACGGATGGCACGGCGGTCGGGACGCGGGAGCTCAGCCGGGGGCTGTCGACGTCCGATGAGCGGGCCTCGCCGCTCTTCGACACCGGCGCCGGGACGCTGGTCTTCAGCTCGAGCGAGGATGGCACGGGGCTGGAGCCCTGGGTGACGGACGGCACGCCCGAGCGGACGGGCCTCATCGCCGACCTCGCTCCGCTGGGGAGCTCCCGGCCCGAGGCCTTCACCCGGGTGGGGAGCACCGTGTTCTTCCGCGCCTACTCCAACACCTGGGGCGACGCGCTGTGGGCCATGCCCGCCACCGTGGCATGCCCCACCCAGGCGCTTCACGCGCGCTGACGCGGACGCTCAGACCTTGGAGGGCACGGGGCGTCGCGCGCAATCAGGCCCTCCTGTTTCAGCGTCTCCCAGAAGGCGTCCGGACTGCTTGGACGTGAAGCCCCCAATCCCACGCATGGGGCGTGGGGGCTTCACGGGGCGCATCACCAGGGACCGATGCCCTTCTTCTCGTTGGGCGTCTCCGAGTAGGTGGACTTGTACACCGAGGCCAGCGCGTTGACGCCGGAGCCGAAGGCCTCCACGCTCGCCTGCTTGTAGTTGCCCTGCCTGGCGCTCTGGAAGGCGTCCCGGCCGAAGTTCATCGCCTCGCGCTGGTGGGCGTTGACCTCGCTGCGTGCCCCCGTCTCCACCTTCTTCACGTTGTCGATGACGCTGGCCTGGGAGCGCGAGGAGATGCCGATGTTGCCCCGGTCGAGAATCTGGTTCACGCCGCCGACCGCGTGGGCGTAGTCGCTCGTCTTGCCCTGCGTGGTCTCGTCGATCTGCTGCCGCCTCGGGTTCTGGAACGAGTGGTTCTGCTTGACCTTGAGCATGGCATCCCCCCCTGGGCGGCCTTCGCCGCCCGTAGCATGTGGTTCGTGTGAGTATTGTCGGGGCGTGTGGGTGAGAGTTTCCTGATTGCGTTCTTTTGTCCACAGGCGCGCCTGCTTGGCGGGGATGTCCGCATGCGTCAGTGGAGGAGGTTGCAGGCCAGGGTCCTGCAGCTCTTGAGTGGGATTGGGGCCTTGAGGGCCAGGACGAGCCCCACCTCGGTTCCATGGGCGGTGCGCTTGGGCCCGCCCGGGGCGGAGCTTCCCCAGGTACCGAGCGGGATGCCGAGGCGGAGCCCGATGGATGAGCCGAGGAAGCCGATGAACGAAGCAATATGCAGTCCCGTCGTGGCCAGGCGCGTATCCGTGCCTGTCTCATGCTTCACTCCCAACTCCAGCCCTCTGCCCGGGCCCAATATCAGGATGTCGCCACTGCCCAGTCCCGTCATCTGGATGCCGCCACAGAACCTCGTGTGGCCGCCTGTCATCCACTGCACCTGGCTGAACACGCCCGTAGCGGCAAGGGGGCCACCAACGTTGAAGGTTGCCTCGACTCCCAGTCCCAGCTGGGGGCTTCCCGAGCGGCCTGCCACGCTCAGCATGGGGCCGACGAAGAGCCAGGGCCTCTCCTTCAGCAGCTCCATCCCTGATGGATACGCATGGGCCGCAGGGGCGGCCAGAAGCAATAGCACCAGGATGTGTTTGGTCATACCCCGCGAGATTGCAACGGGCGTTCCCAGGTCTGTTTCAGTGAAAATGACAGGTTGCCCCGTGCAGTGATTTGCACAGCGCAAAGCGAGTGATGCACTGACTCGGTAGCGCCGGTGGCGGGTCTGTCTGGCCCCCTGAAACAGGGGTATGAAAACATATACAGATGGGTTCGAGATGGGTCGGTACAGTCATTGGGCTTGTATCAATCTCAGATATGCAGCGGGTCTCCAACCGCGCGCAGGCGCAGGTCCGCTGATGCCAGGGCCCCAAAGCATGACGGGATGCGTCAGGTTCGGCGGACTCGGGACCGCGGGCTGCAGATGCGCTGCGGGTGCATTCTCTGCTCAGCGTGGAGTGGCTATGCTGGTTGCCTCCATGCCCACGGATTCCACCTCCAGACGCACCGCTCAGGCGCCTGCCGCGTCCGACCTTCCCCGAGGCATCGGGAGGCCCGCGACGAGCGCGCTCGCCGTGGAGGGCGTCACGCGGCTCGACCAGGTCACCCGCTTCTCGGAACGGGAGCTGCTGGCGCTTCATGGCGTGGGGCCCAAGGCCGTGGGTATCCTCAAGGAGGAGCTGGCCGCGCGTGGGTTGTCGCTGGCTCCCGCGAAGCAGAAGTGAAGTAACGCGCCGCTGCCTGGCACGATTCAGGAGGCACCCATGTCCACATTCCTGCTGTGGCTGGCCTGGACTGTCTGCGGTTCGCTCCTCTTCCTGGTCCTCATCTTCGCCAGTGAGTCGCTCCATATGCGGGCACTGCGAAGACGGGCCCGCCTGCTGCGTTGCTCCGACTGTGGTGGTGGCTATGACCTGGCTTCGGTCATGAAGGTCGTTCCCGCCCTAGTTCGGGCAAATCCTCCTCCCGGCGTGAGCCGGTCCCCGTCGCCGCCGCCCTCGTTCAAGGTGACCTGCACTGTGTGTGGGCACGTCACCGCGTACGCGGAGGACGTCGTCCCACCTCAGGGTGTGCCGCTGGACGGGGCCCGCTGACCCGTGCCGTGCTTCACGGGGCACGTCTTGGGGAAGGTGCCCAGCGACTCGACGGCGAAGCCGTCCGGGTAGCTGCGGATGTTGGGGCGCTGCCTCGCGTAGAGGGGTTCCCTGCGGGGTGACAGCGCGTAGCGGACGAACTTGCCGCGGGCCTTGAGCGCGAGCCGGAACACCGTGCGGCTCAGCCTGGACGGGTGGGGGTATTGGAAGGCGTCGAGCAGCGCATCCTCCATCAGCGCCCGCGCGAACAGATGGACCAGCCGCTTGGGCGCGAGGTTCGTGGGAGGAAAGGTGGTGAGCAGCTCCAGCGTGGCGTCGGCCACCGCCTTGCCGCGCGCGTCGTAGGCGAAGTGCGCGGCTTCATAGTCATCCAGGAGCGTGGAGAAGGCGTCATACGTCTCCGGGATGTCCCGGATGCCCATGTGGCGGCCCACGGCGCGATAGTAGTTCACCCAGGCCGTCACCTCGTGCGGGGTGAGTGCGCGCCAGCCGAACTCCGCCAGCCAGCGCACGGGCATCACCACGAAGGTGGAGAGCACGTAGCGCATGTCGTCGTTGGAGATGTCGTAGGCGCCGTGCATCTGGTTCATGCGCCGGAAGGCACTCCGGCCCGCCGGGCTGGACATGCCGTGCTCCAGGATGGTGTCCAGGATGAGCACGGTGTCGTCGTAGCGCTTCTGGGTGCGCTGGTTGAACTCACCCGTCTCGTGCAGGAGCACGCCGATGCTGGGCACCGCATAGGTCCGGAACAGCGCGAAGCTGAGCGCCTGCTCGATGTCCCAGGGGAACTCCCGGGTGGAGAGGAGGCGGACAATCTCCTCGCACTGCGTCTGGGCGTCGAGCCGGTCCGTCTGGTCGCGTACCGCGAATCGGTTCATCGGGGGTCCTCCGAGGAGTCCGCCACGAAGTCTACCCGCCGGCCATGTCCTGATGCTCGCGGGGCACCGTCTCTGTCCACCGCCGGGCGCTCAGGCGGCCGGTGCCCCTGGTGCTTCGTCTTCGGGCCCAGTCCGCTTCGTCGGGGCCTTGCCCGCAGGGTTGCTGCGGCCCGCGTCCGGGTTGGCACCTTTCCGGCGGCGTCCGTCCGCGGACGTCCCACCAAGGAGCACAGAACCATGAACCTGGACCCTTCGACCCAGAAGTTCGTCTCGGACCTGGCCGCCTCGAACAGCCCGCCGCTGTACACGCTGACGCCGGACCAGGCACGAGACGTCCTCCTCAAGGCGCAATCCATCCCGGTGTCGATGCCGGAGGCGGACGTGGAGGAGCGCAAGCTGCCCGTGGGGCCCAAGGGTTCCGTCCGGACGCTGCTCTTCCGGCCGAAGGGAAGCAAGGAGCGCCTGCCGGTCATCATGTTCATCCACGGCGCGGGCTGGGTGATGGGTGACAGCAGGACGCATGAGCGGCTGGTGCGGGAGCTGGTCAAGGGGGCGAATGTCGCGGCCGTCTTCGTGGACTACAGCCGCTCCCCGGAGAGCCGCTTCCCGGTGGCCATCGAGGAGGCCTATGCCGCGACGAAGTACGTGGCGGAGCACCCGGATGAGTTCAACGTGGATGCCAGTCGAATGGCCATCGTGGGGGACAGCGTCGGCGGCAACATGACCACCGTGGTCAGCATGCTCGCGAAGGAGCGGGGTGGGCCGCCCATCCGCTTCCAGGCGATGTTCTATCCTGTCACCGACGCCAACTTCGAGAGCGGCTCCTACCAGGAGTTCGCCGAGGGACCGTGGCTGACGCGCAAGGCGATGAAGTGGTTCTGGGACGCCTACCTCCCGGAGGCGTCCAGGCGCGCGGATCCGCATGCGTCGCCGCTGAAGGCATCGCTCGACCAGCTCAAGGGAATGCCTCCCGCGCTCATCATCACCGACGAGAACGACGTGCTGCGGGACGAGGGCGAGGCCTACGCCGCGAAGCTCTCCGAGGCGGGCGTCAACGTCACCCAGGTCCGCTTCCTGGGCACGCACCATGACTTCGTCATGCTCAACGCGCTGGCCCAGACGCCCGCGACCCGGGGCGCCATCGAGCTCACCGTCACGAAGCTGCGGGAGTGGCTCCACCCGAGCTGAGGCTCGGGACGCGGGGCCTGCTCACCGGGCCCCGCGCCGTGCCACACGGAGCGGCTCACACGCGCTCGAGCACCGCCGCCACCGCCTGACCGCCGCTGGTGCACAGGGTGACGAGCGCCAGCGACTGGCCTCTTCGTTCCAGCTCGTCCAGGGCGGTGCCCACCAGGATGCTGCCGGTCGCGCCCAGGGGATGACCCAGGGCGATGGCGCCGCCGTTGACGTTGACGCGCTCCAGGTCCAGCTCCAGCGCACGCATCGTCTGGAGCACCACGGCCGCGAAGGCCTCGTTGATTTCCCACAGGTCGATGTCGCGAGGCTTCAGGCCCGCGGCGTCCAGTGCCTTGCGCGCGGCCACCGCCGGTCCGGTCAGCATCAGGACGGGGTCGCTGCCCACGGCGCTCACCGCGCGGACCCGCGCGCGGGGCTTCAGCCCGTGCGCACGCAGGTAGTCTTTGGATGCGACGAGCACGGCGCCCGCGCCATCCGCGATGCCGCTGGAGGTCCCCGCCGTGTGCAGGTGGCGGACTGCTCCCGCGCGGGGGTAGGCGCGCAGCGCCAGTTCGTCCAGCGTCTCGCCCGCGGGGCCCTCGGGACGGGCGCCGAGCTGGATGAAGGAGGGCGTGAGCGCGGCCAGCTTCTCCGCGGTCGTGTCCGGCCGCGGATGGTCATCCACCGCCAGCAGCACCTCGCCCGTCTGGGGATGCGTCACCGGGAACAGGCTGCGCTGGAACCGTCCCTCGGCCTGGGCCCGCGCGGCGAGCTGCTGCGAGCGGAGCCCGAAGGCGTCCAGCTCCTGCCGGGTGAAGCCCTCCAGCGTCGCGATGAGGTCGGCGGAGATGCCCTGGGGCACCTGGAAGAAGCGCCGTCGCAGGTCGACGTTGCCCCCATCCGTTCCGCCGCCGTCCGCGTTGAGGCCGTAGCGGCTCATCTGCTCCACGCCGCCCGCGACGACGAGGTGCTGCACCCCGGACGCCACGCCCATGGCGGCCAGTGACAGCGCCTGGAGTCCCGAGCCGCAGAAACGGTTGAGGCTGAAGCCGGGAATCCCGATGGGCCACCCGGCCGCCAGCAGCGCGTTGCGCGCGAGGTTCGCGCCCTGGGCTTCAATCTGGGACACCACGCCCACCACCACGTCGTCCAGGTCCGCGACGTCCACGCCCGTTCGCAGCGGGAGCTGCTTCAGCGTCTGGGCCAGCAGCTCCTGCGGGTGCAACCCGCTGAGCGCGCCCTTTCCGGGCCGGGCCCGGGCACGAGGGGTACGGACCGCATCCAGAATGTAGGCCTCCATCGACGAACCCTCCTGTGGCGGGGCCGCGTCATGGCGCGCCCTCGGGAGTCATGAATATGATGGTCATCATATTTTCGCAACGCCGAGTTGGCGACTGCGGCGAGGACTGGCGAGCGGCGGACGAGGGGCGGCCCTTCGAGGCAATGGCTGTCGTGAGGGGCGCTCTCAATCTTGGCGCCTCCCCCGCCGCTGTCCTGGAGGTCTCCATGAACCGCCTCTCTCTCAAGAGCTCATTCTCCGTTCTCAATTGCGTGAGTGGCATTGCCGCCATGCTGGCATCCGCTGTCGTCCCCGCGACGGCGTCCGCACAGGTCCTCCCGCCCGAGTTCACGCTGGTCGAGTGCTCGCAGGGGAATCAAAGCCAGAAATATTCACCCGCCATCTCCCTGTTTGCCCGGGCGACGAACGTGACGGGGACGGGGCAGTTCACCTCCTGTCTGGACCCAGCAGACCCTGGGATTGCCTTTGGCGCGTTCACCATCACTGGCAATGGCACGGCGAGCTGCCTGCTCGCGAGCGTGCCGACCCAGGACACAGTGACGTGGAGCGATGGCTCCCAGAGCATCATCGAGTTCGTCGGCGGCGCGGACGTGCGGCCCCCGGGAATGACGACCATCACCCTCCTGGGGCGCGTCTCCACCGGTCGCTATGAGGACGCGATCGCCATCAAGACGATGGACCTCTCCTCCGTGCCCGGCGTGACGCAGTGCCTGCTGGGCGGCGTGCGGTCCGCCAGCGCGAACATCTCCCTGACGCTGTTGCGGCTGTTCTAGGCGCTGCTCGCGGTGCCCGCCTCGCTGGGGCCGCCGCCTCCGGTCCCAGCGAGGCGGGCGGGGACGTGGCTGTCAGGATTGCGCGGCCAGGGGCGACGCGGGGCGCCGTGCGAATCCTGAAGCTCGAACCGGAGCCGTTGTCCCTGTGGCCCTACCTTGCCGCCGCCCCCAGGGGTGGTGCCGAAACCCAGAGCCTGCCTCTCCTGAAGGGGCAGGTCGACGCGCTGCCGGCGGGGCTGGATGCCCTGGTGGTGACGTCGGACCTGCAAGGGGTCGCGCCTTGCGCGTTGCGAGGAGGCGCGGTGGCCCTTCCTGGGGGAAGTCCTGGCGGATGGCCTCGCGGCCTTGAGCGAACAGGGCGCATTGCCTCCCTTGGCGCACACGGGCGTCGTGCTGGCGGGGGACCTGTATTCGGACGACACCGCCATGGTGAGGGGCGCTTCCGGGGACGTGCGGTCCGTCTGGGAGGCCTTCGGGCAGCAGTTCCGCTGGGTGGTGGGCGTGGCGGGGAATCACGACACCTTTGGGGGCACACGTGAGCAGGCGCGGTTCTTCCGCCAGCGCCCGGCGTTGCGGTTGCTCGATGGCGATGTGGTCGAGATGGATGGTCTGCGAATGGGCGGCGTGGGCGGCATCATCGGCCGCCCGGACAAGCCGGGCCGACGCGACGAGGAGACTTTCCTCCGGGAGGTCCGCCGCGTCATGCGGCAGCCGCCCGAGGTGCTGGTGTTCCACCAGGGGCCGGATGTGCCCGGGACGCGCATGCGTGGCAGCGCCGCCATTCGAGAGGCGCTGCCGGCCCGCGAGGACCTGCTGGTGATTTGCGGTCACGCGCACTGGGACACGCCGCTGGTCTCGCTACCTGAGGGGCCTCAGGTCCTCAACGTGGACAGCAGGGCCGTGCTCCTCACCCGCTGACGGTGGTGCGCTCAGCGCCAGCTCGCGGCGTGGGCCCTGGCGAAGTCCTCGAAGGAGCGCGGCTCGCGCCCCGTCACGCGTGACACCGTTTGTGTCACCCGGTCCTCCGCTCCATTCCGTATCGTCTCCTCGAGCTGGGCGAGGAACCTGGCGTAGGGCGCCGGCATGCCTCCCGCTTCCATGAATCGCTGTGCCTCGTCCGTGCTCACGGCCTGGTGCCGTACCGGACGTCCCGTCACCCGGGTGAGGATGGCCGCGATGTCGTCGTACCCCAGTGCTTGAGGTCCGGTGATGACGTGCGCGGTGTCATGGGCGCGCTCATCGGTGAGCGCCCGCACGGCCACCTCCGCGATGTCGTGCGCATCGACGAAGCCGACGCGGCCCTGGCCCGTCGCTGTCACCATCAAGCCGTCCCGCCGGATGGCCGCGCCGAAGTGATGCTTCGGGTCGGCGAAGTTCTGCATGAACCAGGAGGGCTGGAGCACCGTCCATTCGGGCATGCGCTCGCGAAGTGCCTGGTGCACCGTCCCATGGCCTGGTGTGCCTTCCGGGATGGCGGAAGCACTGAGCAGGACCGCGCGCCGGACGCCCCGCGCCAGCGCGCGCTCGATGAAGGGCAGCATCAGGGCGGAGGGGTCCTCCACCTCTCGCGGGGCAATCAAATACATGCGCTCCACGCCCGCCAGCGCCGCGTCATGGCTGGTCGCGTCCGCCCAGTCGAAGCGCACCGCCTCGACGGAGCCGCCCGGCAGCCCACCCTGGCGCGTCGCCGCGCGGACGGGCACGCCAAGCTCCGTGAGGCGCGAGACGATGTACCGCCCCGTGTTGCCCGCCGCCCCGATGACGAGGACGCGGCCACCGTTCTGTCGCTGAGGCGCCGTCATGACGGGTTCACCATCTGCTGGAGGTTCTCGGTGCCCCCGAAGGCCCTGAGCCCGAGGATGGGGTCCCAGTACTCGCGGTAGTGGACGATGCGCCCCTCCCGCGATTTCAGCACCAGGATGTAGTCCTGCTCGTACGGCTTGCCCGTGAGCGCGATGGTCGCGGAGCCGTGCACCTCCGCGATGGCCACGTCAGGGTCCGTCGTGAGGTAGCGCCGGACGTTCGAGAAGACGAGCCCCAGGAAGTGCTTCGGCGTTTCCGCGAAGTAGCCGCGGATGGCCTCCCGGCCAACCAGGCGCTCGGGCGCGCCGAGCGACGGCGCATAGGGGAACTCGACGACGGCGTCCTCGGCGAAGAGGCCGAGCCAGCGTTCGATGTCCGTGCCAATCAGCGCCAGGTGGGCGTCCATCAACGCCCCCGCATCTCGCGCAGGTGAAGAGAGGTTCATGTCTTGCTCCGGGTTTGTGATGGACGAAGGGTGCCGCCGGGGCTATGGATTCTCAATGCCAGTACGTCCATCTTTATTGCCCGAGCGTCCAAGCCCGGTGGCGGACCCGCCGGATGTCGTCTCCGACGTCCTGGAGACGCTGCGCCTCTCCACGGTGCTCTTTGGCCGCTTCGAGCTGGGGGCGCCCTGGGCGCTGCGTCTGCCGAAGAAGGAGAACGCGACCTTCTATGTGCTGGCGCATGGCCAGATGCGGCTTCGGGTGGATGGCGTGGCCCCGTCATTCCAGGTGTCCGCGGGCGACGTGGTGTTGGTGCCTCAGGGCTCGGCGCATGTGTTGGATGACGGCACCCGGCGAGCGCCCGCGGCCCGGGACTTCATCCCCGCCGAGGCGTTGCGAGGACCGGTGGCGGCCCCGTGCCGGCTCGGTGGCGCGGGACCGGTCAGCACGCTCATCACCGGATGCTTCCGGTTCAGCTCGGGCGTGCAGAGTCCGCTGCTGGCTTCGCTCCCGCCCGCCATCCACCTGTCGGCGCAGGAGCCCCAGGTGGCTTCGTGGCTCTCCTCGACGGTGCGGCTCATCGACGCCGAGAGCCAGGCGCGCAAGCCGGGCAGTGCGCTGGTCCTGGGACGGCTCGCGGATGTCCTGCTCGTCCAGGCGTTCCGCGCGCGGGCAGAGACTTCCGCCACGGACGGCGCGGGATTGCAGGCCCTGTCGGACCCGACCATTGGCGCCGCGCTCGGGTTGATGCACGGGCGCCTGGGCGAGCCCTGGACGGTGGAGCGGCTGGCGGCCTCGGTGGGGGTGTCACGCTCGGGCTTCGCGGCGCGGTTCCACCAGCTCGTCGGCGAGCCGCCGCTCCAGTATCTGGCGCGGTGGCGGATGACGAAGGCCGCGCAGTGGCTGCGAGAGACGCAGGACACCCTCCCCGAGGTGGCCGAGCGCGTGGGCTACGTCAGCCCCGTGGCGTTCAACAAGGCCTTCAAACGGTGGCACGGCGTGGGGCCGGGCGGCTACCGGCGCATGCAGGACGAGGTCCGTTACTGAAGCGCGAGCGGCGCACGGTAGTTGCCGCGCTCCATCTTCACGCCCAACCGGGAAAGCAACGCCGGCACGTCGACGCCGATGCGCTCGTAGTACGCACGCGCCTCCGCGCCCGCTTTCTCCAGTGCATCCGGGCTCTCCCAGGCCGCCACGGTCATGAGGTTGTAGCCCGAGGTGTCGTTCTGCCGTTCGAGGACGACGTGTCCGAGGAAGCCCGGCTGCGTCCGAAGGAACCGGGTGCTGCGATGGATGGCCGCTTCGAGCTCCGGCCGCGCGGCTTCGGGCACGGAGAAGCGGTCGATGCGGAACTGGATGTCCGGGTTCTGTTCGAGGTCGATGGTCAGCTTCATGGGCGGGGTGTTCTCCGGGATGGCGCGCGCCGCATGGGGGGTGGTGCAGGCGATGAGGAAGGAGGCAAGGGCCGCGGTAGCGAGTCTGCGAAGCATGGGCGCACCGTACCGATGGTGGCTCGCGGCGGGCTTGGACGAATTCAGTGCAGACCGTCACGTCGCCCGGCATGCTCGAGGCCGCCCATGGCCGTGACGGTGTTCACCCCAAGCGAGAGGCTGGCGCCCTTCGTCCGCGTCTTCGAGGTGATGGAGACGCAGGAGGAGATGACGCGTGTCCTCATTCCCGAGCCGAGCATCGTCATCGGCTTCCGCTTCCGAGGCGCCTCGCAGCTGGTCGAAGGCGGGGAGGCGCGCACCGTCCCCGACAGCGTCATCTCCGGACTGCGCGTCAGCGCGAGGCGCATGCGCACCCTGGCGGGCAGTGGCATCATCCTCGCCAAGTTCCGCGCGGGCGGTGCGGCGTTCTTCTTCGACACGCCCATGCACCTGCTCTTCGGAGAGACACTCGCGCTCGACAGCCTGGTGCCCCGTGCGCAGGTGGACCGCGTGGCGTCGCGAATCGCGGACGCCGGAGATGATGCCCGGCGCGTGGCCCTCCTGGATGCGTTCCTGCTCTCACGCTTGCGCCCCCATGCGGTCCCCGGCGCCGTCCAGGCCGCGGTGCAGGCGCTTCAGTCGGAGCCGGGAGCGGTGCGCATCGCCAGGCTCGCGCGCGACCTGGGACTCAGCCAGGACGCGCTGGAGAAGGGCTTTCGCCGTGCGGTCGGTGCCTCGCCGAAGCGGCTCGCTTCCATCCTGCGCCTGAAGAGCGCGGTGTCCGCGTACAGGCCCGGCATGCGCCTGTCCCAGCTCGCGCACGAGGCTGGTTACTACGACCAGTCACACTTCAACCGCGAGCTGCGAGCCGCTGTCGGCGAGGCACCGACGCGCCTGCTGGGCTCGAGCGACTATTGCTGAGCCCCGGGCCTCAAGGTTTCACTGACTTGGACGTGGGCAGCCGGGCTCACGGCTTCAGGCGAAGGAGGAACCCATCCCGCGGGCGGGGGTAGGGCGTGCCCTCCGGGTAGATGCGCGCGAGCGCGCCGGCCACCACCGCGTGGCCACCCAGGTCCACCGCCACCGAGCGCGCCTGCGGGGCGCTGGGACTGGAGAACGTGCGCACCCAGAGCGAAGCCCCGTCCTCGGGGTGGAGCCGTGCCACGTAGAGCCCCGCGGGGGCGCCGCCGCGTGCGCCCAGGTCCAGGCCACCATCATGCGAGCCCACGAGGGTGAGCTGGCCCGCGTCGTCCGTGGCCAGCGCGGAGGCGGTGGCCGCGAAGGAGCGCGCCCAGCGCTCCTTGCCGGCGGCGTCAAAGGCCGCCACGAAGCCCTGGGCGCCGCTGGACGTGTGAGGCTCTCCCCGGAAGTAGAAGCGCCCGGAGAAGTTGCCGCCGACGAAGACGCGGTCGGGGCCCACCGCCACGGCGCTCGCGGTGCCCTCCGTGCCGCGCAAGTCCCGGCTCCACACGTGGGCCCCCTCGGGCGAGAGCTTGAGGGCAAAGGGCGTGCGCTGCCGCACCGTGACCAGCGCCGGGCCGCCAAAACAGACACCGCCCGCGTAGGCGCCCGTGACGTAGACGCCGCCAAAGACATCCACGGCCACCGCCCGGGCCGTCACCAGGCCCTCGGCGCGCGCGCTCCACACGCGGCTCCAGCGCGTCTGGCCATGGCCGTCCAGGCTCACCACGAAGGCGGAGCGCTGGCCCTCGGGCGCCTGCCTCACGGCGTCCCCGAAGTGCCGCTGTCCGCTGAAGTCTCCCGCCACCACCACGCCGCCGGTGCCGTCCGGCGCCAGGGCGTTGATGGCGAGCGTGCCTTCTCCGTCGAAGCGCCGCACGCGCTCCAGCGCGCCCTGGGGTGAAAGCCGGGCGAGGAAGGGCCCCGCGGGCAGCTCCCGCGCGCCCAGCGTGAAGCCCGCGGACGTGCCGCCCAGCCACACGTTGCCCTCGCCGTCCACCGCGAGCCCGCCGACGCGTGCGCGCGTGGATGCCATTGCAGGCGTCAGCCCGTGCGCCCAGCGCAGGGTGCCGCCCGGTGAGAAGCGCGCCACCACCAGGTGCGGCGCGTTCGATACGTGGTTGAAGGGCAGGGGACCTCCCCCAAGGTCCAGAGGTTCACGGTAGGTCGCCGCGACGAGGACGTCCCCGTCGGGAGCCACCACGGTATGTGGCGCCTCGCTGTCCCCCAGCACCAGCGGACGCGTCCACGCCAGGACCCCCTCGCCCTCACCTGCGGCCGACCCCGCCACCTCCAAGCCCGGAGCGCGGGCCGCCGCGTGCGCCCGCTCCCCGCACCCCGCGAGGAGAAGCCCGCACGACAGCACCCCGATTGCCCATCGCCACCCCTCCATCCCCGCCCCGGCCTCTCCCCCAACCCCAGCCCCGACAGCCCCCTGCCCCTCAACCGGAGTGGTGCTTGTGCAAGGGCACTGCCAGATGCCCCTCCGGGGCGGATTCCCTCGGGAGCGCAGCGGAACATTGCCCCCGGGGCAGAGCGGCGTGTCGGGTGTGCTGAAAAAACTCCCTGTCCTCCAGGGAACGTCGGGGGAAAAACGACGGACCTGGAGGGCAGATGTCTGTCCATGGCCCTCCAAAGCGAACGCCCGCCAGGTGGTCTGGCGGGCGCCGGGTGCTTCGGCCTGCTTCAGGCGCGAATCAGAGGACCTTGACCTGAATCTCCTTCAGGACCTGGTCACCGCGCAGCACCGACACCGTCCAGGCGCCGGGCTTGCTCAGCCGCAGGCCCGTCCACTGCCGCGCGCGCCAGCCCTCGCCCTTGATCTTCACGTCCTTCGTCTCGCGGACGACGGTGCCCTGCTTCGACTGCACCATCAGGTCATCGATGGCGTCGCCCTGCGGCACCAGATAGGCCTGCCACAGCATGACGGTGGTGCCGGCCTTGATGCCCTCGGGGCCCACCTCGGCGATGCACTCGTACTTGTTGGGGCCTTCCTTGGCGACCTCCGTGCAGACCTTGGCATCCACCAGCACCGGGCCCTGGCCCTGGCCCTTGTAGAAGTAGTTCCAGGTGTCGCGCACCGCGTCCGCGTCCGGCGCCTTGACCGGCGTGGCGGCGGGCGCTCCGGCGGCCGGCGCCGCGTCCTGCGCCAGTGCCACCGACGACATCCCCAGCACCGCGCACAGCAGGCTCCGCGTCAGCATCTTCGCCATCTCAAGTCCCCTCGTTCTCGTGATGAGGCGGGCCCCCAGGCCCACCATGCAAGAGGGGGTGTAGCACAGAATCACGCCGCTTCCTTCCGCCACGCCCCCGCGCCGCTCAGCCGAAGAGGAAGAAGGCCAGCGTCACCAGCGGCAGGTACACGAGGAAGGCCACCAGCAGGAAGCCCAGGAGCTCCTTGAACTCCAGCCGCGCCACCGCCAGCAGCGGCAGCGCCCAGAAGGGCTGGATGAGGTCGGTGGCCATGTCTCCCCACGCATACGCCAGCACGACCTTCTGGGGTTCCACGCCCAGCCGTGTCGCGGCGTCCAGCAGGTAGGGCGCCTCGATGGCCCACTTCGAGCCGCCGGAGGGGACGAAGTAGTTCACCACGCCGCTGTAGAGGTAGACGATGGCGGGGAAGGTCTCGCGGGTGGACAGCGACACGAACAGCTCGCCGATGCGCTCCGTCAGGCCGGTGGCCTTGAAGATGCCGTAGATGCCCGCGTACAGCGGGAACTGGAGGACGATGCCGTGCAGCACGGTGCCGGCCTCCTCGCTGGCCTTGAGCAGCCGCGCGGGCGTGCCGTGCAGCAGCACCGCCAGCACCAGGAAGGTGAAGTTCACCACGTTGAGGTTGAGCGCGCGCCAGCCGCCATTCATCCACAGGTGCCGCGCCAGCCACAGCAGGCCCAGCACGCCGATGAGGGTGTTGAGCAGCCGCGAGTGGTCCAGCCAGAGGGCGAAGCTCCGCTCCGAGGGGCGCGAGGGGGGCACGAAGTCGCCCAGCGACTCCAGCACCGCCGGGTCCACGCGGACGGTGTTCTCCGGCCGCGGGTGCAGCACCCACGCGAGCAGCGTCAGCCCCGCCACCACGGCGAGCGTGAGGCCCACGTTGAAGGGGGAGAACAGCGTCGTGTCGATGGGCAGCACCCCCAGGCTCTTCTCCAGGAAGTGGCCCGGCGTGGCCACCAGCAGCGGCGCGGAGGCGGACAGGCCCGAGTGCCAGGTGGCGCCCAGGCCGAAGTACGCGCACGCCACCAGCAGCCGGTAGTCCACGTCCGGCCGGCGCTTCACCATGAAGCGGACCAGCATCGCGCTGGCCACCAGCGACAGGCCCCAGTTGATGTACGCCAGCGCCATGGAGACGAACGCCATCCACGCCGCCGCGCCCCGGGGCGTTCGCGGCACCCGCGCCGCGCGCTCCAGCAGCGCGCGCACCGGCGCCGTGAGCGCCAGCAGGTAGCCGGTGAACATCACCAGCGCCATCTGCATGGAGAAGCCGAGCAGCTCCCAGAAGCCGCTGCCCCAGGCATCCAGCACCGCGGGCGGCGCGGCGCCGGCCCAGCCCGTGGCCAGCGCCATGGTGAACAACGTGAGCAGGACGGCGATGGCGAACGCGCTGGGCACGAAGCGCGACGAGAAGCGGCCCAGGCCTTCGGCGATGCGGACGAGGGTCTCCACGAGGTGTCGCTCCTTGGCGGGGACGACACGTTACGGCATGTGTGGCGCGGCCGGTCCGTGAAACCCTTTTTCGGAACGTGTGGCCGCGCGGGCCCGGGCGCCCTGGCTCCCCTGGCCGCTGGGGTGCCCGGAGGAGAAGGGCAGAGGTTCCTTCCGCGCCTCACGTTGCCAACGCTCTCAGGATGCGCCGACTGTTTCGACACCTGCGCTCCGTTCTCCGGGTCCGGCCAGGCAAGCCCGCCGTCGGGGCGGGGCTCCGGACCGCGCTGGCCACCGCCGTCCCCCTGGTCCTCGCCTTCCTGCTCGGCGTGAAGGATGCGAGCTGGGGAGGCTTGTCTGGACTCCTGGTCTCGCTGGCCGACAAGGGCGGCTCGTACCGGGCGCGCGCGAAGGAGCTGGGCGCGGTGACGGTGCTGGGCGCCGTGGTGGGGGCGCTGGGCGCGCCGGGCGGGTCGACGCCCTGGCTGGACGTGACCCTGATGTGGCTGGGCGTGACGGCCGCCGCCTTCGCGCGCAGCTACGGCGAGACAGCGGGCTCGGTGGGCGGGCAGCTCGCGGTCATCTTCGTGGTGTCGCTGGGCGCGCCCGCGGTGGAGCTGGAGGCCACGCTGGCCCGTGGGTTCTGGCTGCTGTTCGGCGGCGTCTGGGCCATGACGTTGTCGCTGGTGCTGTGGCCCCTGCGGCCCTACCGCCCGGCGCGCCGGGCCATCGCGCGCGTGTACCGGGAGCTGGCGGAGGCGTGCTGGGACCTGAGCCGGCTGTCGCGCGAGAGCGCCAGCTCCCAGGAGTGGGTGGAGGCGGCCGAGCGGCACCTGGGCGTGCGGCCCCTCATGGAGCACGCGCGCGCCACCCTGGGCGCCACCCGCGGCAGTCACCTGGGCAAGTCCCGGCGGGGCGAGCATCTGCTGGTGCTGCTGGAGACGTGCGAGCCGTTGTCCGCCCAGCTCATCGCCCTGGCCGAGGCCATGGAGGCGGCCGTGCGCGAGCCTCGCTTCCTGCCGCTCCGGGCGCGGGTGGAGTCGCTGTGTGATGCCTACGCGGCCATGGCGTCCTGGGTGGAGCAGGTGCTGGTGTACGAGCGCAACGAGGGGGCGCCACGCGCGCCCCGGCTGGTGCCTCGCTCGCGCCGACGCCGCGGCTACCACCGGCCCTCGTCGGGCATCCGCACGCGCGAGGACCCGCTGTCGCTGCACGTGGACGTCATCTTGAGGAAGCTGCGGGAGATGGCCGGGGTGGTGCACGAGACGGCCGCGGGCCTCTTGCACGGGGACCCCGTGTCCGACCGCGGGCGCAGCGTGGTGGGGAGCGAGCCGCGGCATGCGCGCTCCTGGCTGGCGCCGCTGCGCGACCACCTCCACTCGGACTCGCTGGTGTTCCGGCACGCGCTGCGGGTGGGGCTGGTGGCCACGGTGGCGCTGGTGGTGACCCAGCTCGTGGGCATCCGTGACGCCCACTGGGTGAGCCTCACCGTCATCGCCATCCTCCAGCCCTATTCGGCCATCACCGAGGAGCGCGCGCTCCAGCGCGTGGGCGGGACGCTGCTGGGCGCGTGCCTGGCGGCGGTGATTGCCACGCGCGTACATTCCCCCTCCGCGCTGCTCACCGTCATCGTCCTGCTGACGGCGGTGTCGGTGGCGCTGCTGCCCATCAACTTCGGCGCCTTCCAGGTGCTGCTCACGCCGGACTACCTGCTGCTGGCCACGTTGAGCTCGGGAGACTGGAGCCTCGCGGGACAGCGCGCCCTGGGCGTGCTGCTGGCCTGCGCGCTCGCGCTGATGGGGGCGTGGCTCCTGTGGCCCATGCCGGAGCGCCGGCGCTTCCCGGAGGCCGCGGCGGCGGCGCTGCGCGCGGATGGGGACTACCTGCGGGAGGTCATCTCCCGCCACAACGCCGCCCTGCCGGAGGCCGCCGCCGCGCGCCGCCACTTCGGCCTGGCCCTGCTGGACGCGGAGGCTTCCTTCGAGCGCCTCACGGCCGAGTTCCACGGGCCGCCCCAGCAGCTCGAGTCCGGCATGGCCGTCATCACCTATGCGCGCCGCTTCGCCACCGTGGTGACGGCCCTGGGCATGGAGCGGCCGGAGGCGGAGGTCCCCGGCCAGCTGAAGCTCCTGGCGCACCAGGCCGGCCGCGCGCTCGACGACCTCGCGGAGGCGTTGCGTGCCCGGCGCGTGCCGCCGCCGCTGCCCCCGCTGCAGGTCTCCTGCAAGACGGACGACCCCGTCTTCGGCGCGCTGCTCGAGAGGGTGCCCCGCCAACTGGGCATGCTCCATGGCGCCGTCACGCGGCTGAGCAGCGGTCCCATCCTGCGGTGAGGCCCGTCAGGGCCGCGCCTCGTGCCGCGCCCGCGGGGAGAGCACGGGGAGCGAGACGTAGAACGTGGAGCCCCGGCCCGGCTCGCTCTCCACCCAGATGCGGCCGCCGTGCCGCTCGACGATGTCGCGGCAGACATAGAGGCCCAGCCCCAGTCCTCCATAGCGGGACACGGGGGCGTTGCGGGCGCGGAAGAAGCGCTCGAAGAGGTGCGCCTGCTCCTCCTTCGGAATGCCGATGCCCACGTCCGCCACGGCCAGCAGGGCGTCCGCGTCCACGTGGGCCAGCGTGATGCGCACGGTGCCGCCCTGGGGGCTGTACTTGAGGGCGTTCTCCATGAGGCTGGTCAAAAGCTGGGTCAGCCGGCCCCGGTCGCCCATCACGACGAGCTCCTCCTGGGACAGCTCGCACGCGAAGTCATGGTCCGGGCTGATGGCGCGGAAGTCCGAGCACACCTCCCGCGCCACCTCGAGGAGCGGCACGGGCGCGCGCCGCAGCTTCAGCCGACCCGCCTCCACGCTGGAGGCGTCCACCAGGTCGTTGACGAGCGACGTCAGCCGGTGCACCTGGGCCATGGCCTTGTCCACGCGCTCCTCGGGGATGCCGGTCTTCTCCTTCAGGGCGCGCTTCATCAGCTCCAACTGGAGGCGCAGCGGCGTCAGCGGGGTCTTCAGCTCGTGCGCGGCGATGGAGAGGAAGTCGTCGCGCACGCGGATGGCCTCGTGGGCTTCCCCCAGCAGCCGCTCCTGCGTGCGCTCCGCCCGCACGCGCTCGGTGACGTCGCGGAAGCTCCAGACGCGGCCGGTGATGGTGCCCCGGTGCCACTGGGGCAGCGAGTAGCGCTCCAGGAGGCGTCCGTCGCGCAGTTCGATGACATCGAAGCTCTCCTCGGCCGGTGCCGTGTGCAGCGCCTGGAGCCGCGCGAAGAAGGCTTCCGGGTCCTTCACCTTCTCTCGCACCGCCTCCAGCACGGCCGCGTCCTGCACGAAGCCCTGCAGCTCGCTCAGGCCCCAGAGGCGCTTGAACTGGCGGTTGTGGGCGGTGATGCGCCCGTGCCGGTCCACCACCAGGAGCCCGTCCGTCGTCGAGTCCAGCGTGGCTTCCAGCAGGGACACGGTCTGCGCGAGCCGCTCCTGGGCGCTGTGCTGTTCGGTGACGTCGACCATGATGCCGTGCAGCCTGAGGGCGCGGCCGTCCTCGGACTGCACGGTGACGATGTCGCGCAGCCAGACGGTGCGGCCGTCGGCGGCCAGCATCCGGTACTCGAACTCGTGGGGACGGCCTTGCCTCGCCGCGGAGAGACAGTAGGCGGACGCCCAGTCGCGGTCCTCCGGGTGCAGGTGCTCCACCCAGAAGTCAGGCTCGTCGAGCCAGCGCTCCACCGGGTAGCCGAGCAGCCGCTCCGCCTGCTTGCTGACGAAGACGAAGCGGAAGGAGGGGTCGGCCTCCCAGACGATGCCGTCCAGGTTGTCCACCAGCGCGTCCTCTCCCCGACGGGCGCGGGGGCTGCCTCGCCCGCCTGTTTCCAGGCCTGGCTCCGTCTCCGCCATGGCGCGCTCCCTCCCCTGGAGCGGGGCTTTGTCCCCATCAATCAATGCACCCTGGCGCGCGCGTGCCACCGGACCCAGCCTCCGACAGGCGCATCCACGGACGAATCCCCGGGGCGTCGCTCGGTCATGCGAGGATGCGCGCCGAGCAAGCCCATGACACCTCCTCACCGCGCCCGCCGAAGCCCGCGCGCCTCCCGGCCGGCACAGTGGCTGGGGCGCGTCTTCTTCGGCGCCCGGTGGTTGATGTACGCCGGGCCGCTGGCGCCCACCGACCCGCACGCGCACCCGACCTTCCAGGTGCTGCTGTCCCTGGGAGAACCGGTGCGCCTGCGCGACTGCGTCCAGCGGGAGGTCGAATGCCGCGCGGCTGTTGTCCCTCCGGACGTCGAGCATGCCGTCGTCCAGGGCGCGCTCGACACGGTGCTGCTCCATGTCCCCGCGGAGGACCTGGTGGGGCGCCGGCTCCGGACGCTGGGCATTGCCGCGGACGCGGCGGCATGGGGCCGCGCGGGCGACGCCCTGCGGGGCTGTGGCATCGGCCGGCTGCCCGTGCGCTGGGCGGAGGCCGAGGCGCAGACGCAGGCGCTGCTTCAAGCGCTCCAGGCCAACGCCGGGCTCGCGCCGCCCACCCACCCCGCGGTGAAGAAGCTGCTGCGGCTCTTGCCGGACGCGCTCGATGAAGACGTGCGCCTGGCCGCGCTGGCGCCGCGCGTGGGGCTGTCGGTGGGACGGCTGTCTCACCTCTTCACCGCCGAGGTGGGCTTCCCCTGGCGCCCCTACGTCGTCTGGCTGCGGCTGCACCGTGCCGCCGAGCAGCTGCAGCAGGGCGCGTCGCTCACCGAGGCCGCGCACGCCGCCGGCTTCACCGACAGCGCGCACCTGAACCACGCCTTCCGTCGCACCTTCGGGCTCAGCCCCTCGGAGATTGCCGGCGTGGTCGAGTGGGTGCGCCCGCCGTCGCGATAGCGCGTTCCTACAAGCCCGCGCGGGCCTTGTGCGGCCAAGGTGGCGTCATTCCCTGTCCGAGAGGAATCGATGTCGATGAAGCCGATGCTGCGCGCCGCCTTCGAGCGCGAGCTGCGCGAGGCCACCGGGGCCGAATCCCGTTCGGAGCTGGCGCGCGCCTGGCGGCATCTGGAGCGAGCCCATGTCCTCAGCCAGGCCCACGCGGGGCCTCATGTCCGCGTGCACTGGCGCATGCTGGCGTTTGGCTGGCGCCGTCGGGATGCGGCCGAGCTGTGGGGGCAGGTGGTGAGGCTGCTGGTCGCCGCTCCGGGCTCGTGGCTTGGCCGGGCCCCGCTGGGCAACACGGGAGGCGCCAACGTGGGCATCCTGACCCCCATGCCCATTCCCGAGGACCTGCAGGCCCTGTTGGACGCGGACGTCCGCTGAGACCCGGGTCATGCGGCCCGCCTCGGGCTGATTTCTTTGCACATCAGCAGCGGCGCGCCCAGGCGAATTACGGTATGCAACGGGGCATCATGTCCTCTTCCGAGCAACCCTCGCGGCAGGACGCACGCGTCTCCACCGGTGTTCCTGGGCTCGATTCCGTGCTGGGCGGTGGTCTCGTCGCCTCGGGTGTCTACATCATCGTGGGCGAGCCGGGCGCGGGGAAGACCCTCTTCGCCAACCAGCTCTGCTACCACCAGGGCCGCGCGGGTGCGCGCTGCCTGTACGTCACGCTCCTGGCGGAGTCCCACGCTCGCATGTTGGCCAACATGCGGGACATGGCCTTCTTCGACTCGGCGCTGCTGCCCGAGGGGGTCTACTACGTCAGCGGCTTCCGCATGCTGGAGGAGCAGGGCCTGCCAGGCCTCCTGGAGCTCCTGCGGCGCGAGGTGCGCAACCACAACGCCAGCATCCTGGTGCTGGACGGCCTGGTGCAGGCACAGGAGGCCGCGGGCAGCAGCCGTGACTTCAAGAAGTTCATCCACGAGCTGCAGGTCGCCGCGGGCCTGGCGCGCTTCACGGCGCTGCTGCTGACGAGCGCCAACGGCCCGGCCGTCCACCCGGAATACACCATGGTGGATGGCATCCTGGAGCTGCGCGAGCGCACCCTGGGCGTGCGCTCCTGGCGCGAGCTGCAGGTGCGCAAGTTCCGGGGCAGCGCCACGCTGCAAGGCGTCCACACCTTCCGCATCTCCAATGAGGGACTGGAGGTCTTCCCGCGCCTGGAGTCGCGCGTGTCGCGCACGCCGCCGCCGGACCCCGGTGCCCAGCGCGTCCACTTCGGCGTGCCGTCCCTGGACGCGCTCTTCCCGGAGGGGCTGGCGGCGGGGTCCACCTCGCTGGTGCTCGGTCCGCCGGGGGCGGGCAAGACGCTGCTGGGCAGCAGCCTGCTGGCCGAAGGCCTGAAGCAGGGCGAGCCGTGCCTCTACATGGGCTTCTACGAGGCGCCCAACCGGCTGCTGGGCAAGGTGGCTGCCGCGGGCATCGACCTGGGGAGTGCCTCGGGCGACGAGCGGCTGCGCATCCTCTGGCAGCCTCCCGCCGAGTGCGTCCTGGACATGCTGGCCGATCAGCTCCTGGCGGACGTGAAGCGGCGCAAGGTGAAGCGGGTGTTCGTGGACGGGCTCAGCGCGATGCAGCAGTCCTCGCCGGACCCCATGCGCATCAATTCCTTCTTCGCCGCCCTCACGCAGGAGCTGCGCTGCGCGGGGGCCACGACCCTCTTCGGCATGGAGACGCCGCGGCTCTTCGGTCCGGTGTTGGACGTGCCGATGGAAGTGGGCCCTTCCGCTGTGGCGGAGAACCTCTTCTTCTTGAGACATGTCGAGCTCGAAGGCCGCCTGCGCAGGCTGCTGAGCATCTTCAAGATGCGTGACACCCACTATGACCCCACCCTGAGGGAGTTCGTCGTCACGCCCCAGGGCATCGAGGTGCTGCCACCCTTCAAGAACGTTGTGGATACCCTGCTCACGGGACTTGCCCGCCACCCGGGCACTGGCCATTTCTGAACGAACCGCGAGGAGTAGTGCCACCTGTATGGAGACGGTCCTGGTGGTGGATGACGAGCAGGGCATCCTGGAAGCCCTGGCGGACCTCCTTCGAGAGGAGGGCTACCGCGTTCTGACCGCCTCTCACGGACGTGAGGCGCTGGAGCGGATGGCGGAGCTCCGGCCGGACCTGGTCCTCACCGACTGGATGATGCCTGTCATGGATGGACCGGCCCTCATCGAGCGCATCCGGGCCGAGCCGGCCTACAAGGATGTCGCGCTCATGGGGATGAGCGCCGTGGACGTCTCCGCGCTGCGGCGCCTGTACCCAGGGATGCCTTTCCTCCAGAAGCCCTTCGATATCACCGCGCTGATGCGACAGGTCCGCAAGGCCCTGGATGCGAAGCGCGCCTGAGGCCCTCATGTACTACCTGTTCAAGCTGGGCCCCGTGCCACTCAGCCAGGGCACCACGCAGGTGCAGGTGTACCTGCGAATCTCCGAGTCCGGCGAGCCGGCCGCTCCCGTGTTCGAGGCGGAGGATGACGTGGGGCTGCGGGCCCTGCTGGACGGCGTGGACGCGGCGGAGGTCCGCTGCGAGCCGGCCCTGGCCGCCGCGGGCGCGGCGCTGGGACTGGCGGTGGCGGAGCCCTCGCAGGCGGCCCTTGCGTCGTGTGCGGCCATCGCCACCTTCCTGGCGTGGGGGCAGCGAGGCTTGTCGGGGCTGGGGTCCGACAAGGCGCTGCTCTTCGTGCAGGCGGCGACGGAGTACTGGGAGGCGCGGCCCTGGACGCACTGGGACGACAGCCAGCCCTTCGAGGTGGCCGTCACCGGGCCCCTGACGCACACCTTCGAAGGGTGTGTCTTCCACATGGGCGACGGGCGCGCGGGGCTGGCGCTGTACTTCAAGCCGGGCGCGCTCCAGATGCTGATGGAGATGCAGGCGCGCGGCCAGGGTGACGCGGCCACCAGTCTGCCCGCGATTGCCGTCACGCTGGACACGTCTCCCGCCTATGCCGTGGAGGCGCTCACCGCCGCGGGCCGCGCGCCCCGCTTGCCCTTGCCGTTGAAGACGGGGCCGGACGGCATCAGCGTGCCCACCACGCTGGAGTCCCTGGTGCTGGTGGCCGCGCTGCGCGCCGTGGCCCGGCTGTCTCCCACGCAGCAGGAAGTGCTCAGCAACGTGGTGGCGGGCGAGGCGCAGATGCAGGTGCGGGTCCGCGCGCCAGCGCCGCGCGTCCGGAACTGAGCCTGCCTGGCCATTCCGCGCGAGCGCCGCAGCTTCACGCCGTGTGGTGCCTCGCTCCAGGCAATGTTGGCTGCCCGACGAAGGGCTTCCGGAATGTCGCCTGATGGCCAGCCGAGCTGCCCGGGGGGGCTGGCTCAAGTATGCGAAATCGGGAGAGAACGAGCTCCTGCTGCGAGATTCCCGCAGGCCGGCAGCCGGTGCTTCGCCGTCCCGGGACCGACCAGGAACGCATATGGCCACGAAGAAGGTTTCCTCCCGCCGCGCACCCGTCGCGGCTCCCCCTCCGCCGCGAGCCCGGGAGGATGATGCTCAGTCGCTCGATTCGCGTCAGTTGCTGCGCGTCCTCACCGCCGTCCGCAAGGGCGACTTCACCGTGCGGATGCCGGTGGACAAGGTGGGCAGCGCCGGCAAGGTGGCGGACACGCTGAACGAAATCATCGAGCTCAGCGAGCGCATGGCCCGCGAATTCGCCCGCATCGGCACCGTGGTGGGCAAGGAAGGCCGCATCACCCAGCGCGGCAACGTGGTGGGGGCCCTGGGCTCCTGGGGCGACTGCGTCGAGTCGGTGAACACGCTGGTGGCGGACCTGGTCCAGCCCACGACGGAGATGGGCCGCGTCATCGGCGCGGTGGCCAAGGGCGACCTGTCGCAGACCATGGCCCTGGAGGTGGACGGCCGGCCCCTGCGTGGCGAGTTCCTCCGCACCGCTCGGCTGGTGAACGGCATGGTGGAGCAGCTCGGCGCCTTCGCGTCGGAAGTGACGCGCGTGGCCCGCGAGGTGGGCACCGACGGAAAGCTGGGGGGGCAGGCCAAGGTGAAGGGCGTGGCCGGCACGTGGAAGGACCTCACGGACAACGTGAACTCCATGGCCTCCAACCTGACGGCCCAGGTGCGCAGCATCGCGGAAGTCACCACCGCCGTGGCCAAGGGTGACCTGTCGAAGAAGATCACGGTCGACGTGCGCGGCGAGATTCTGGAGCTGAAGAACACCATCAACACGATGGTGGACCAGCTGTCGTCCTTCGCCTCGGAAGTGACGCGTGTGGCGCGTGAGGTGGGTACGGAGGGCAAGCTGGGCGGTCAGGCCGTGGTGAAGGGCGTGGGCGGTACGTGGAAGGACCTCACCGACAACGTGAACTCGATGGCGTCGAACCTGACGTCCCAGGTGCGCAACATCGCCGAGGTGACGACGGCGGTGGCCAAGGGCGACCTCTCCAAGAAAATCACGGTCGACGCCAAGGGCGAGGTGCTGGAGCTGAAGAACACCATCAACACGATGGTGGACCAGCTCAACTCGTTCGCCTCGGAAGTGACGCGTGTGGCGCGTGAGGTGGGTACGGAGGGCAAGCTGGGCGGTCAGGCCGAGGTGAAGGGCGTGGCCGGCACGTGGAAGGACCTCACCGACAACGTGAACTCGATGGCGTCGAACCTGACGTCCCAGGTGCGCAACATCGCCGAGGTCACCACCGCCGTGGCCAACGGTGACCTGTCGAAGAAGATCACGGTCGACGTGCGCGGCGAGATTCTGGAGCTGAAGAACACCATCAACACGATGGTGGACCAGCTGTCGTCCTTCGCCTCGGAAGTGACGCGCGTGGCGCGTGAGGTGGGCACGGAGGGCAAGCTGGGCGGTCAGGCCGTGGTGAAGGGCGTGGGCGGTACGTGGAAGGACCTCACGGACAACGTGAACTCCATGGCCTCCAACCTCACGTCCCAGGTGCGCAACATCGCCGAGGTGACGACGGCGGTGGCCAAGGGTGACCTGTCGAAGAAGATCACGGTCGACGCCAAGGGCGAGGTGCTGGAGCTGAAGAACACCATCAACACGATGGTGGACCAGCTCAACTCGTTCGCCTCGGAAGTGACGCGTGTGGCCCGCGAGGTGGGCACCGACGGAAAGCTGGGTGGTCAGGCCGACGTGAAGGGCGTGGCCGGCGTGTGGAAGGACCTCACGGACAACGTGAACTCGATGGCGTCGAACCTGACGTCCCAGGTGCGCAACATCGCCGAGGTCACCACCGCCGTGGCCAACGGTGACCTGTCGAAGAAGATCACCGTCGACGTGCAGGGAGAAATCCTGGAGCTGAAGAACACCATCAACACGATGGTGGACCAGCTCAACTCGTTCGCCTCGGAAGTGACGCGCGTGGCCCGCGAGGTGGGTACGGAGGGCAAGCTGGGTGGCCAGGCCATCGTGCGCGGCGTCGGTGGAACGTGGAAGGACCTCACCGACAACGTGAACTCGATGGCGTCGAACCTGACGTCCCAGGTGCGAAACATCGCCGAGGTGACGACGGCGGTGGCCAAGGGCGACCTGTCCAAGAAGATCACGGTCGACGCCAAGGGCGAGGTGCTGGAGCTGAAGAACACCATCAACACGATGGTGGACCAGCTGTCGTCCTTCGCCTCCGAAGTGACGCGCGTCGCGAAGGAAGTGGGTACGGAGGGCAAGCTGGGCGGTCAGGCCATCGTGCGCGGTGTCGGTGGAACGTGGAAGGACCTCACCGACAACGTGAACTCGATGGCGTCAAACCTGACGTCCCAGGTGCGCAACATCGCCGAGGTGACGATGGCGGTGGCGCGCGGTGACCTCTCCAAGAAGATCACCGTGGACGTGCGCGGCGAGATTCTGGAGCTGAAGAACACCATCAACACGATGGTGGACCAGCTGTCGTCCTTCGCCTCGGAAGTGACGCGCGTGGCACGCGAGGTGGGTACGGAGGGCAAGCTCGGCGGTCAGGCCGTGGTGCGCGGCGTTGGTGGAACGTGGAAGGACCTCACGGACAACGTGAACTCGATGGCGTCGAACCTGACGTCCCAGGTGCGCAACATCGCGGAAGTGACGACGGCCGTGGCGAACGGCGACCTGTCGAAGAAAATCACGGTCGACGTGCGCGGCGAGATTCTGGAGCTGAAGAACACCATCAACACGATGGTGGACCAGCTCAACTCGTTCGCGTCGGAAGTGACGCGTGTCGCACGCGAAGTCGGAACGGAAGGAAAGCTGGGCGGTCAGGCCGTGGTGAAGGGCGTGGCCGGCACCTGGAAGGACCTCACGGACAACGTGAACTCGATGGCGTCGAACCTGACGTCCCAGGTGCGAAACATCGCCGAGGTCACCACCGCCGTGGCCAAGGGCGACCTGTCGAAGAAAATCACCGTGGACGTGCAGGGAGAAATCCTGGAGCTGAAGAACACCATCAACACGATGGTGGACCAGCTCAACTCGTTCGCGTCGGAAGTGACGCGCGTGGCGCGTGAGGTGGGCACGGAGGGCAAGCTGGGCGGTCAGGCCGAGGTGAAGGGCGTGGCCGGCACGTGGAAGGACCTCACGGACAACGTGAACTCCATGGCCTCCAACCTCACCACCCAGGTGCGTGGCATCGCCAAGGTCGTGACGTCGGTGGCCAACGGCGACCTGAAGCGCAAGCTGGTGGTGGACGCGAAGGGTGAAATCGCGGAGCTGGCGGACACCATCAACGGCATGATTGACACCCTGGCGGTGTTCGCCGACCAGGTGACGACGGTGGCCCGCGAGGTGGGTATCGAAGGGAAGCTGGGCGGACAGGCGCGCGTGCCTGGAACGGCCGGCATCTGGCGCGACCTCACGGACAACGTGAACCAGCTCGCCGCCAACCTCACCACGCAGGTGCGCGCCATCGCCGAGGTGGCCACCGCCGTGACGAAGGGGGACCTCACGCGGTTCATCACCGTGTCCGCCCAGGGCGAAGTGGCCGCCCTGAAGGACAACATCAACGAGATGATCCGCAACCTGAAGGACACCACGCGGAAGAACACGGAGCAGGACTGGCTCAAGACGAACCTGGCCAAGTTCACCCGCGTCCTCCAGGGGCAGCGGGACCTGCTCACGGTGTCCAAGGTCATCCTGTCGGAGCTGGCGCCGCTGGTGGATGCCCAGCACGGCGTCTTCTACATCTCCGAGCGCGCGGACGGCGGCGACCAGATGCTCAAGCTGCTGGCGTCCTACGCGTACCGCCAGCGCAAGGGGCTGGCCAACACCTTCAAGTACGGCGAGGGGCTGGTGGGCCAGTGCGCCCTGGAGAAGGAGCCCATCCTCCTGTCGGACGTGCCGGACAGCTACATCCGCATCTCCTCCGGGCTGGGCGAGGAGGTGCCGCGCAACATCGTGGTGCTGCCGGTGCTCTTCGAGGGCGAGGTCAAGGCCGTCATCGAGCTGGCCTCGTTCCACAGCTTCAGCGAGGTCCACATGGGCTTCCTGGAGCAGCTCACGGAGTCCATCGGCATCGTGCTCAACACGATTGCCGCCAACATGCGCACCGAGGCGCTGCTGAAGCAGTCGCAGGCGCTGACGGACGAGCTCCGCAAGCAGCAGGAGGAGCTGACGGAGACGAACAAGCGGCTGGAGCAGCAGGCCACCTCGCTCCAGCAGTCCGAGGAGCTGCTCAAGCGCCAGCAGGAGGAGCTGCGCAGCACCAACGAGGAGCTCCAGGAGAAGGCGCGGCTGCTCTCCGAGCAGAAGTCGGAGGTGGAGCGCAAGAATGGCGAGGTGGAGCAGGCCAAGCTCGCCCTGGAGGAGAAGGCCGAGCAGCTCAGCCTCACGTCCAAGTACAAGTCCGAGTTCCTGGCGAACATGAGCCACGAGCTGCGCACGCCGCTCAACTCGCTGCTCATCCTCAGCCAGACGCTCAGCGACAACGTGGACGGCAACCTCACGTCGCGGCAGGTGGAGTTCGCGAAGACGATTCACGCCTCGGGCGCGGACCTCCTGGAGCTCATCAACGACATCCTCGACCTGTCGAAAATCGAGTCCGGCACCATGGCCGTGGACGTGGGGCCGCTGCGCTTCGGCGACCTGCGCGAGTTCGTGGACCGCACCTTCCGGCAGGTGGCGGACAAGAAGAGCCTGGAGTTCCACATCGCCCTGGCGGACTCGCTGCCGGGCGAACTGGAGACGGACGCCAAGCGCCTCCAGCAGGTGCTCAAGAACCTGCTGTCCAACGCCTTCAAGTTCACCGAGGCCGGCTCGGTGGCGCTGCACATCGGCCTGGCGAAGAGCGGCTGGTCCACGGACCACGCCACGCTGTCCGCCGCGCCCGCCGTGGTGGCCTTCACCGTGGTGGACACCGGCATCGGCATCCCCAAGGACAAGCATCAAATCATCTTCGAGGCCTTCCAGCAGGCGGACGGCTCCACCGCGCGCAAGTACGGTGGCACCGGCCTGGGGCTGTCCATCAGCCGCGAAATCGCGCGGCTGCTCGGCGGCGAAATCCGGCTGGAGAGCGACGTGGGCAAGGGCAGCGCCTTCACCCTCTACCTGCCCCTGGCCTTCATGGCGGAGCGCCCGCAGCAGGAGTCGGTGCGCTGGGAGTACAACCCGCTGGCCGCCCCCGTGGCGTCCGCGCCGGTGGAGGCGACGTCCGTCGAGTCCCCCCTCCCGTCGCTGAACCGGATGGACATCGATGACGACCGGGCGTCCATCCAGCCGGGAGACCGGGTGCTGCTGGCGGTGACGCACCTGGCGGACCATGCCGCGCGCCTGCGCGCCGCGGCCCAGGGCACGGGCTTCAAGCTGCTGGTGTCCACCGAGGTGGAGGGCGCGCTGGACGCGGTCCGCAACGCGCGGCCGGCGGCCGTGGCGGTGGACCTGGACCTGCCGGAGATGGCGGGCTGGGTGGTGCTGGACCGGCTGAAGCATGACGCCTCCACCCGCGCGCTGCCGGTGTACACGGTGTCCGTGGAGGACCACCGCGAGCGCTCGCTCAACCTGGGGGCCATTGGCCACCTGCGCGCGGCGGCGGACCCAGAGGCCGCCCAGGCGGCGCTGGAGGCCCTGAAGCACTTCGTGGAGCGCAAGGCGCGCGGGCTGCTCATCGTGGAGGACGACCCCGTCCACCGCCAGACGTTGATGGAGTTGCTCGGCAGCGACGACGTGGAGATGGTGGCGGTGGGCACCGCGGTGGAGGCGCTGGCCGCGCTGGCCGAGCGCCGCTTCGACTGCATGGTGCTGGACCTGGGCCTGCCGGACATGCCCGGCACGGAGCTCATCCGCCGCATCCGCGAGACGCACGGCGCGGGCGGGCCGCCCCTCATCGTCTACACGGGCCGCGAGCTGACGCGCGCCCAGGAGACGGAGCTGCGCCAGGTGGCCGAGGCCATCGTCGTGAAGGACGCGCAGAGCCCGGAGCGGCTGCTGGAGGAGACGAGCCTCTTCCTCCACCGCTCGCCGGCGGAGCTGACGGAGCCCAAGCGCCGCATGCTGGAGAAGGCGCGGGAGCGCGACCCGCTGCTGGTGGGGCGCAAGGTGCTGGTGGTGGACGACGACGTGCGCAACATCTTCGCCCTCAACACCGTGCTGGAGCGCTACGGCATGAAGGTCGCCTTCGCGGAGAGCGCGCGCGAGGGCCTGGAGCAGCTGGAGAAGTCCTCGGACATCGAGCTGGTGCTGATGGACGTGATGATGCCGGAGATGGACGGCTACCAGGCCATGCGCGCCATCCGGCGCATGGAGCGCTTCGCCCACCTGCCCATCCTGGCGCTGACGGCCAAGGCGATGAAGGGCGACCGCGAGAAGTGCCTGGAGGCCGGCGCGTCCGACTACATCACCAAGCCGGTGGACATCGAGAAGCTGCTCAGCCTGCTGCGCGTGTGGCTGCACGCGCCGCGAGGCACGTCGGGCAAGGGCGCGCGCACGGAGGTCTCCGGATGACGGGGCCCGGTGCGCGCGGCGCGGAGCTGGAGGCGCTGGAGGTGGACCTGCTCCTGGAGGGCGTGGCCCGGCAGTGGGGCTTCGACCTGCGCAGCCGGTCGCGTCCGCAGCTCCTGCGGCGGCTGCGGCGCCACCTGCGCGAGGAGCGGCTGGACAGCTTCTCCGCCCTCCAGGGCCGGGTGCTGCACGACGCCGAGGCGATGGACGCGCTGCTGCGCACGCTGTCCTGCACGCCGCCCGCCCTGTTCTCGGATGCCGCCTTCTTCCGCGACTTCCGCGCCCGCGTGGTGCCGGTGCTGCGCACCTGGCCGTCCGTCCGCGTGTGGCACGCGGGCTGTGGCACCGGTGAGGACACCTATGCCCTGGCCATCCTGCTCCATGAGGAGGGCCTGTGGGGCAGATGCCGGCTGTATGCGTCCGACACCAGCGAGGGCCTGCTGGCGGACGCGCGCACCGGCGTGCTGCCGCTGCCGACCCCGGAGGACGCGCGCCGGTACGTGGAGGCGGGCGGGAAGGGCGCGCTCACCGACTACTACACGCGCGACGGCAACTGGGCGCTGCTCCAGCCGAGGCTGCGCGACGGCATCTTCTTCACCCAGCACAACCTGGCCACGGACGGCTCGTTCAACGAGTTCCACGTCATCGTGTGCCGGGACACGCTGCTGACCTTCAACCGCGCCCTGCACAACCACGTGCACGGCCGCCTCTTCGAGAGCCTCGCCCGCTTCGGCTTCCTGTGCCTGGGCCGCAAGGAGTCAGTGGCGCGCACGCCCCACGCGGGGGCCTACGAGGCGCTGGAGGACTGCGGCCGCATCTTCCGGAGGGTGGCATGAGTCCCTTGGGCTTGCTGGTGGTGGGCGCGCCGCGCAGCGCGGCGGCGGACGTGGAGTCGGTGCTGGCGCTGCTGCCGCCGCACCTGACGGTGCCGGTGGTGGTGGCGCTGCACCGGGGGCCGCTGGATGCGCTGGCCGCGCCGCTGGGCCGCCGCTGCGCGCTGCCCGTGGTGGAGCCGGACGACAAGGACGAGCTGCAGCCGGGCTGCGTGTACCTGGCCCCCGCGGGCTACCACCTGCTGGTGGACGGAAGCAGCGTGGCCCTGTCCGTGGAGCCGCCCGAGCACGGGCAGCGGCCCGGCCTGGACGCGCTCTTCGAGTCCGCGGCGGACAGCCATGGCGCGCGGGCCGCCGGGCTGCTCTTCGCGGGACACGAGGACGGCGTCGCGGGGCTGCACGTGCTCCAGGCGCGCGGCGGGCGCGTGGCCGTGGTGGGAGCGCTTCAGAGCGGGGGAGAAGGAGAGGAGGGCGAGATGGAGCAACTGACCCTGGGCACCGTGGGAGGGTGGCTCGCGCGGCTGGCCTATGTGCCGCGTTCCAAGGTGCAACCGTGAGCGGTGGGCGCACGCTCACGGCGCCGGAGCCCGTGTCCCTGTTGCTGGTGGACGACCAGCCGGAGAACCTGCTGGCCTTGGAGGCCACCCTGGCGCCGCTGGGGCAGCGGCTCGTCACGGCGCGCAGCGGGCGGGAGGCGTTGCGCCACCTGCTCACCCAGGACTTCGCCGTCATCCTCCTGGACGTCGTGATGCCGGACATGGACGGCTTCGAGACGGCCCAGCTCATCCGCGAGCGCGAGCGCAGCCGGGGCACACCCCTCATCTTCCTCACCGGCCTGTCGCGCGGCGTCCACCCCGAGCTGCGGGGCTATGCCATGGGCGCGGTGGACTACCTGCTCAAGCCCTTCGAGCCGGCCATCCTGCGCTCCAAGGTCAGCGTCTTCGTGGAGCTGTTCCGCAAGACGGAGCTGGTGCGGCGCCAGGCGGAGGCGCTGCGGGACGCGCAGCAGCGCGAGCATGCCCGGGAGCTGCTGGACGCGCAGCGGCGCATGGAGGCGGAGCGCTTCCGCTCGGAGTCCCACCGCAACCAGCAGCGCTGGCTGGAGGCGGTGTTGGCGGCGCTCCCCATGCCGCTGGCGCTGGTGGAGCCCCAGAGCGGGCGCACGCTGCTGGCGAACAAGGCGGCCCAGGGGCTGGCGGGAGGAAGCCTGGCGTATCGCGAGGCACGTGCGCTGCATGCGGACGCGCGCTTCCGGGGCGCGGACGGACGTCGGCTCGACGATGACGCCTTGCCGCTGCCGCGGGCCGCACGGGGCGAGGTGTTCCAGGCGTACCCGGTCGAGTGGGAGTTGAACGGGCAGCGAGGCTCGGTGCTTGCTTACAGCGAGCGGCTGCCGCGCATGCATGGGCGTCCCGAGACGATGCTGCTGGCGTTGATGGACGTAAGCGCCCTGCGAGCCACCGCCAGCCACGGTTGGCTCCCGCTGCCGGTGACGGAGCACATCGCTACACTGGAGGCACGGGGTGAGGACACGGAGCCGCTCACCCGGCTCATCGACGTGCTGCGGAACCTGCCGGGCCTGGCCACCGGGAGGCCCGCCCAGGAGCATGGGAGTGGCTCCTCTCCAACGGAGGACAGCGGCCAGGCGAACAACCCCGACGCCCCGAGCGATGAACATCGCCGGGCGAGAAATGGTTGACGCACAAAATAACATGGGCAAGGTGGACGTGTGAGTGACGCCGGAATCCCTCAGCGGGTCCAGCGCTTCATCACGACGCACATCGATTCCCTGGAGAAGCTGGAGGTGCTCCTCCTGCTTCGTGCGCGCGCGGACAGGGAGTGGACGGCATCGGCGGTGAGTCTGGAACTGCGCATTACAGATGCTTCCGCCGCCTCCCGACTGGAGGACCTGACCAACCGCCGCATGTTGGTGAGCGATGGTGGTACGCCTCCGTCGTATCGCTACAGCCCGGCGTCTTCGGAGGATGTCCAGGCGGTGACGGAGCTGGCGGCGGTGTATAGCGTGAAGCGCGTCAGCATCATCTCGTTCATCTTCTCGCGGCCGCTGGACAAGGTGCGAGGCTTTGCCGAGGCATTCATCCTGAAGAAGGACAGGGACGGCGATGGCTGAAGCGGTCTACATGCTCTGCGCGCTGACGAGCCTGGCGTGCGCGGTGTTGCTGCTGCGGGCCTACAAGCGCACGGGGACGCGGCTGCTGCTGTGGAGCGGCCTGTGCTTCGTGGGGATGGTGGTCAGCAACGTGCTGCTCTTCGTGGACCTGGTGCTGCTGCCCACGACCATCGACCTGTACATGCCGCGCATCATCGCCACGCTGTCCAGCGCTTCCATCCTGCTCTATGGCCTCATCTGGGACGCATCCTGAGGTGCCCTGATGCTCAAGCCCATGCTCAATGGTGCGGTGGCGATGGCGTGGCTGGCCTGCGCGCTGTTCTTCCTGCGCTTCTGGGTCCAGTCGAAGGACCGGCTCTTCGCCTTCTTCGCGCTGGCCTTCACGATGCTTGGGGGCAACTCGGTGGTGGCGGCGCTGCTGGACGCGGATGACGAGCGGCGCCACTACATCTACGTGGTCCGGCTCTTCGCCTTCCTGCTCATCCTCTACGCCATCTGGGACAAGAACCGCGCGGGCCGCCGCGGGGCCGGCTAGGGCCGCGCCGCCGTCCGGCAGGTCGCCCACCTGACAGTTGTCTCAGACCGGCGTCCGAGCGCCGTTGTCGCCACCACGACGGCGTCATTATCTCGGGCTCGCATGTCGCGCCGCCCATCTGCACCCCTGCGGCCCACGTCCGTGGACGCGCGCGCGCCCGAGGGGCCTGGCTCCACGGAGAGGGAAGCGGTGTGCCCACCGCCAGTGGCAGACGGCGTGGCGGGGAGAGTCGGGCAGGCCGCCCGCCTTCGCGGGAGCGATGACGCGGAGGAGCGCCTCGCCTTCCTGGCCAGCGCGGGCGAGCTGCTGTCCTCGTCCCTGGATTCGCGCACGGTGCTCCAGCGGCTCGCGGAGCTGGCGGTGCCGCTGCTGGCGGACTGGTGCGCGGTGGACGTGCTCACCTCGGACGGGCAGGTGGAGCGTGTCGCCGCCGCGCACCGCGTGCCGGACCGGGTGGCGCTGGTGCACGAGCTGGCGCGCCTGCACCCCCTGGACCTGACGGCCCCGGGCGGCATCCCGGAGGTGCTGCGCACCGGGAAGGCCGCCCTCCTGCCAGAGGTGCTGGACGCGCTGCTGCCGGGGCTGGTGCACACGGAGGCGCAGCTGGCGGTGGCGCGGCGGCTGGGCATCCGGGCGGGGCTCATCGTGCCGTTGCTGGCGCGCGGCCGCGTCCTGGGCGCGCTGTCGCTGGTGCGCGGCGACGGAGACGGCGTGCCGGGCGCGTCCGACCTGGAGCTGGCGCTGGAGCTGGCCCGGCGCGCCAGCCTCTCCTTGGACAACGCGCTGCTCTATGCGGAGGCACGCGGCGCGCAGCAGCGCACCGAGCGGCTCCAGGCCGTCACCGCGGCGCTGTCCCGCGCGGCCACCGCCGAGGACGTGGCGGAGGCGCTGATGCGCGAGGACCTGCGCCCCGAGGGGCCAGCGCGCGGCGCGGTGCTCGGCATGCTGGAGGATGGGCGCCTCCACGTGCTGGGCTCCTTCGGCTATCCGCCGCAGGTGCTCGACAGCCTCCGGGGGCTGTGGGCGGACCAGGTGCCCCTGGTGGAGCAGGCGCTGGCGCAGCTCGAGCCCCAGTGGTTCTCCTCCCACGAAGCGCTGCTGCGCGCCGCGCCGGAGTCGGCGCGGGGCATCATTGGCGTCATGGGGACGGGCGCGGGGGCCGTGCTGCCCCTGCGGGTGGAGCACCGCATCCGGGGCTTCCTGGTGTTCGCGTGGGACGCGCCGCAGGTGTTCCCCGCGGAGGAGCGCGGGCACCTGGCCTCGCTGGCGCAGCAGTGCGCGCAGGCGCTGGAGCGCGCGGCGCTGTACGAGGCGCTGCGCGAGCGCGGCGGGAAGCTGCACCTGGCGCTGGAGGCCGGCAAGGAGGCCGAGGAGCGGCTCTTCTTCCTGCTGGAGGCGAGCCGCGCCCTGGCCGAGCACCTGGACGACGTGGAGTGGACGCTGGAGCAACTGGCGCGGGTGGCCGCGCGGAACGTGGCCACCTACTGCCTGGTGGAGCTGGTGGGCGCGGACGGCGTGCTCCGGTGCGTGGCCGCGTCCCATCGCGAGCCGGAGCGGGACGTGTCGGTGCTGGCGTCGCTGTCGCCGTCCTGGGTGGAGGGCACGCTGAATCCGGCGCGCGAGTGCTTCCTGTCGGGCGAGACGCGCTTCCTGCCGGAGGTGGGCCCGGCGCTGCGCGAGCGCATGTATCAGGGGCCCGAGCACCGCGCGTTCCTGGAGGCCCTCAACCCGCACTCGGTGCTCGCGGTGCCGGTGCACACGCGCGGGCGCACGCTGGGCGTCATCACGCTGGGCACCTCGGCGCCCTGCCGCAGGCTGGTCACCGCCGACGTGGCCATGGCGGAGGAGCTGGCGCGGCGCGTGGCGGTGGCGCTGGAGAACGCGTCGCTCTACCGGGACGCGCAGGCCGCGGTGCGCCTGCGCGACGAGTTCCTCTCCGTGGCCAGCCACGAGCTGAAGACGCCGCTCACCAGCCTCAAGCTGCAGCACGGCCTCATCGACCGCGCCATGGGCGAGGACTGCCGGGAGAAGGTGCAGCCCCGGCTGGCCACGGCCATGCGGCAGGTGCAGCGGCTGAGCGCGCTGGTGGAAAGCCTGCTGGACGTCAGCCGGATTTCGCTGGGGCGGCTGGCGCTGGAGCCGTCGGACGTGGATCTGGGGCAGGCGGTGCGCGACGCCGTGGACCGGCTGGAGGAGGTGTTCACCCAGGCGGGGTGTCCGGTGCGCGTGGAGGTGCCGGGCCCGCTGCCGGGCCGGTGGGATTCGCTGCGGCTGGACCAGGTGCTGGTGAACCTGCTGACCAACGCGGCCAAGTACGGCGCGGGCCGGCCCGTCCTGGTGGAGGCGTCCTCCGACGGCGAGGAGTCGGTGCGGGTGTCGGTGCGCGACGAGGGCATCGGCATCGCCGCGGAGGACCTGCCGCGCCTGTTCGGCCGCTTCGAGCGCGCGGTTTCCGACAGGCACTACGGCGGCCTGGGCCTGGGGCTCTACATCAGCCGACAGATTGTCGACGCCATGGGTGGGCGTATCGAGGTGGAGAGCCAGCCCGGCGCGGGCTCCATCTTCACGGTCCGTCTGCCTCGCGGCGGCCCCGGGGCTCGCTGAGCGGGTCGCGGCCCGCGTCGGGAAGTCGTCAGCGTGCAGGTAACGCGTGCCTGGCGCGCGGGCCACGGCACAATGCGCGCCATGGTGACTTCAGGGACGGGGCCCGGCGCGCCGGGAAGGGCCGGGGTGCCCCAGGTGCTGTCGGTGGCGAACCTGCGCAAGGCGTATGGCGACAAGGCCGCGGTGGACGGGGTCTCGTTCGAGGTGAAGCGGGGCGAGATTGTCGGGCTGCTGGGGCCCAACGGCGCGGGCAAGACGACGACCATCAACATGGTGCTCGGCGTGCTCGAGCCCACCGCCGGCACCATCCACATCGAGCGGTTGAATCTGGCGGCGCAGCGCTCCGCCGCGCTGGAGCTGACGAACTTCGCCGCCGTGTACTCCCCGCTGCCCGGAAACCTCAGCGTGTACCAGAACCTGCGCGTCTTCGGCCTCATCTACGGGGTGAAGGACCTGGGGGCACGCATCGCGGAGCTGCTGGAGCAGTTCGACCTGGTGGAGTACCGCGACGTGAAGTGCGGCGTGCTGTCCTCGGGAGAGCAGACCCGCGTGGCGCTGGCGAAGGCGATGCTCAACCGTCCGCACCTGCTGCTGCTGGACGAGCCCACCGCGTCGCTGGACCCCGCGACGGCGCGGGACCTGCGCGCCCGCATCCGTGAGTTCGCCGCGCAGGGCACCGGCGGCGTGCTGTGGACGTCCCACAACATGTACGAGGTGGAAGAGGTCTGCGACCGCGTGCTCTTCCTGTCGCACGGCAAGGTGCTGCTGGAGGGGGACCCGCGGTCGCTGCCCCGCGAGCACGGGCAGCCTTCGCTCGAGGAGCTCTTCATCACCGTGGCGCGCGAGCCGCTCGCGCTGGAGCGGAGCTGACCATGCGAATCCACCGCGCCGCCGCCGTCGCGCTCCGTCACTACTACCTGCTGCGCGGCAGTCTCGCGCGCTTCCTGCCGCTCTTCGCCTGGGTGGCCATCGACATGGTGCTGTGGGGCTTCATGAGCCGCTACCTCAACACCGTCACCTCGCAGGCGTACAACTTCGTCCCGGCGCTGCTGGGCGCGGTTCTCCTGTGGGACTTCTTCATCCGCGTCATGCAGGGCGTGACGATGGTGTTCTTCGAGGACGTGTGGTCGCGCAACTTCCTCAACATGTTCGCGTCCCCGCTCTCCATCTCCGAGTACCTGGGCGGACTGGTGCTCTCCAGCATCGCCACCAGCACCATTGGCCTGCTGGTGATGCTCGTGCTGGCCAGCGCCGTCTTCGGCCTGTCCTTCGCCGTGTACGGCGTGCTCTTCGTGCCCTTCCTGCTGGTGCTGTTCCTGTTCGGCATCGCGCTGGGCATCTTCGGCTGCGCGCTGGTGCTGCGGCTGGGGCCGGCGTCGGAGTGGTTCGTCTGGCCCATCCCCGCGCTGCTGTCGCCCTTCGCTGGCGTCTTCTATCCCCTATCCACGCTGCCCGCGTGGATGCAGATCATCTCCCACGTCCTGCCACCCTCGTACGTGTTCGAGGGTATGCGGGCGCTCGCCGCGGGTGGCACGTTCCAGGTGTCGACGTTGCTATGGGGCGGAGGGCTGGCCGTGGTGGAAATCCTGCTCGCATGTGCCTTCTTCACGCGGGTTCACCGACAGGCCGTGCGCACCGGACTCATCGCGCGATACAGCGCCGAAAGTGTGAGCTGACAGCGCACGTTTTCATTGTCGTTGTTGCGCGGCGCGCCACCTCGCTTCGTGGGTGGCCGGAGTGACGCGGGGTGGGTCTCTTCTTCGCAGTGCCGATATCCGCGGGGGGCTGAGTCCTGGGCGAGCCGCGCGGGCGGTGCCAGGCGCGGGACCTTGACCGCTGCCTGGCGATGCCGTGCACGCGGGGTGAAGGAGGCTCGTCGCGGGAGGAGGCCCGGCGCGGTTGGCGGTACTCGTACCCCCGTACCTGGAGCGTAACGATGCGAAGCCTCAAACTTGTTTTCTCGTCCGCGGTGGCGGTGGCCCTGTGCTCCTTGCTCGCGGGTGGTTGTGGTGGTCCGCCGGCGAGCGACGACTCCCCTGACACGCAGGTCCCGCAGAGCGGGGGCCTGGGTGGCAAGGCGGGCGATGGCGTGACGTCCGGCGAGGGCGAACCGTCCTACGACGAGGCCACGCCGGGCAAGATCACCATCTGCCACTACCCGCCGGGCAACCCGGCCAACGCCCACACCCTGTCGGTGGGCGCGCCGGCCTGGCCCGCGCACGAGCGGCATGGCGACACGCTGGGCCCGTGTGAGTGGAGCGGTGAGCCGGACGCGGGCAGCGGCGAGGAGCCGGGCGGCGAGGCGCCGGGTGGCGAGGAGCCGGGTGGCGAGGAGCCGGGTGGTGAGGAGCCGGGTGGTGAGGAGCCGGGTGGCGGCGAGCCGGACGGGGGCGCTCCGACGTGCGCGCCCATTGGTGAGACCTGTGGTGATGAGGCCTCCTGCTGCTTCGGCCTGATGTGCGGTGTCGACGGCTTCTGTGAGCCCATCATCGGCTGAGGAAGCGTCGACGGCGTGCCTCCCTGCCTCGCCCCGGGCAGGGAGGCACCGCCCTTCGGGTGCCATGCCCGAGGATAGTGCGGCAAGGAGACGCTGGGCGCCGCATACGTGAGCCCATCGTCGGCTGGGGGAGCCGGTGTTGCGCCTCTCTGTCTCGGCCCGGGCAGGGAGGCACCGCTGCTCGGGCTCTGCGCCCGAGGACGGTGGGGCGGGGGGACGTTGAGCGGTGCACGCGTGAGCCCATCGTCGGCTGGGCGGCCGGTGGTGCGCTTCCCCGCCTCGGCCCGGGCAGGGAGGCCCCGCTGCTCGGGCTCTGCGCCCGAGGACGGTAGGGCAGGGGGACGTTGAGCGCCGCACACGTGTGCGCGCTCCGTTCCGCGGCGCGACCTGCTCCGCGCGCGGATGGAAACTTCCGCCGCATGACGCTTGGACCGCGTGCGTGCTCCGGCCAACACCGCGGCCGTTGCGCGTTCGACGCACGCTCGGAAGGGGCCTCGCGAGCCGTGTCGCCGCGTCGTTAGGGTTTCCAGGCCGCTGGCGGTTGCCCGTGTACGAAAGGAGGGGGACTTCGGAGCGCCATCGCGCGCGTTCCGCACGGTGCCGTCACAGCTCCAACTCTCTTTCGCGCTTGCTCGCGCGCGGTGTCGGCCTCGTGCTTCGTGGGGCGGAAACCGGCTGCGCGGAGGACTGCACCTCCATGTCCCGGATGGACCTCACCACCTCCGTCCCCGTGTTTGCTCCGGCCCTCGGGTCCCCCTGTGGCTGTGTGCCCGCGCACGCGCGCCCCTGTGCATGTCCGGCCCGGGCGCGGCCGTACGCCGTGGAGGGCGCGCCCCGCTTCCTGATGCCTGCCGCCGCGGAGGCGCGAGGCCCTTCCGGTGCGGCCTCGCTGGTGGGCCAGCAGTTCGGGCACTTCCGGCTGCTGCGCGAGCTGGGCCGCGGCAGCCTGGGCACGGTGCTGCTCGCGGAGCATGCGCTCATCCAGAAGCGGGTGGCCATCCAGGTGCTGCACGCGCACGTGACGTGGGACGCGGCCCGGGTGGCGCGCTTCCTCTCCGAGGCGCGCACCTTGACGCTCATCCAGCACCCGAACGTCGTTTCGCTGTACGACCTGGGCCTGCGCGAGGGGCGTCCCTACCTCGTCAGGGAGTACCTGGAAGGGCAGAGCCTCGCCTCCTTCGCGCAGGGGCCGCTGGCGCCCGCGCTGGTGGTGGACCTGCTGTGCCAGGTGTGTGACGCGCTGGCGGCCGCGCATGCGCATGGCATCGCCCACGGCAGCCTCCAGCCCGCCAACGTCTTCCTCGTCCCCGACGCACTGGGACGCCAGCACGTGAAGCTGCTGGATTTCGGCATCGCCAGGCTGCTCCCGCCGTTCGAAGGCGCGGCGACGGACGCGCTCGACACGCCGGCATCCGCCGCTGGCGACGACACGTCGCGGGCCCTGCGCGCCGACCTCCATGCCGTCGGGGAGCTGGGGGCCCTGCTCGCCACCGGCCGCGCGTCCGCTCTCGGGGGCGCGGCGGAGGACGCCCTGCCGGGCCCTGCGCGGCGAGCGCCGTCAGCTCCCCGGGACATGCCCTCGGCGCTGTCACGCGTGCTGCTCAAGGCCATGGCACGCCGCCCGGCGGAGCGCTACGCCAGCGCGGGTGCGCTCCGGGACGCCCTGCAGGCGTCGCTGGCGCTCGACGGGGCCGCGGTGGGCCTGGGCCCCGCCAGCCTCCAGCGGCGCGTGGGCTGGGACGCGCCCGCCTCCAGGTAGAGCGGCCTGGCTGTCGCCGTGAGGCGACATGCCTTGCGTCTGGCGAGGCCCTCCTCGTTAATCCACCTCGTTCCCATGGCTTCGGACTCCGACGACAAGCTTCCTCCCCAGGGGCGCTTCAACCGCCTGCGCAAGCTGGCGGGCCTCTCCATGCAGGTGGGCACGGACGTGCTCAAGAGCGGCGCGAAGCGCCTGGCCGGCGGCGCGCCCGACATGCTCAGCAAGGAGGCCGCCGAGAAGCTGGTCTCCACCCTGGGCGAGCTCAAGGGCGCCGCCATGAAGCTGGGGCAGGCCGTGTCCATGGACCCTGACCTGCTCACCCCCGAGGTGCGCCAGGTGCTGGCGCGGCTGCAGAACCAGGCGCCCGCGATGTCCTACGCGCAGGTGGCCCGCGTGGTGGAGGAGGAGCTGGGCGCGCCGCCGGAGTCGCTGTTCCGCGAGTTCAGCCAGCAGCCGCTGGCCGCCGCGTCGCTGGGGCAGGTGCACCGCGCGGTGCTGGAGGACGGGAGGGCGGTGGCGGTGAAGGTGCAGTACCCCGGCATCGACGCGTCCCTGGCCCAGGACATGCAGAACCTGGAGCTGGTGTCGAAGACGGCGTCGAAGGTGCTGCGCGTGTCCAACGCCGCCGCCTACTTCCACGAGTTCCGCGACGAGATGCTGCTGGAGCTGGACTACCACCGCGAGGCCGAGCTGGCGCAGGGCTTCGCGCGCGGCGTGGCGACGCGGCCCGAGCTGTGCGTGCCCGGCGTCGTCACCAGCCACAGCGCGAAGCGGGTGCTCACGCTGGAGCTGCTGGAGGGCCTCACCCTGAAGGACTGGCTGCCCACCCAGCCCTCGAACGAGGAGCGCTTCCGTGTGGCGCGCCAGCTCATCCTCGCCACCTACGTGCCCTTCTTCGGCGCGGGCGAAATCCACGCGGACCCGCACCCGGGCAACTACATGGTGATGCCGGACGGGCGGCTGGGGTTGCTGGACTTCGGCTCCATCAAGCGCTTCTCCCCGCGCTTCGTGGAGACCAACCAGCGCATGCTCCGGCAGACGATGCGGATGGAGCCCCTGGACATCCTGGCCCTGAGCCGGGAGGTGGGCTTCACGGTGGAGCTCCCGGACGAGGAGGCCGAGGCGCTCATCGCCGAGGTGCTGCGCATCGCCGGGCGCCCCATGCGCATGCCGGACTACGACTACGCGGCGTGCGAAATCACCCGCGACATGCGCAACCACTTCTCGCGCAACGCGCCGCGCTTCCTCAAAATCCGGCCGCCGCCGGAGGCCATGATGTTCTTCCGCGCCACGGGCGGGCTGGCGCAGAACCTGCGGCTCATCGGCGCGCGCGGTGACTTCCGCGCCGTCTTCCTGGAAGTGACGGACCTGCCCGTCTGAGGCCGGCGCCGCGGCTACCGGGCGGCCGGCACGGGCTCGGGGGCCGCGGGCTTCTGGTGGAGCGCTTCCAGCTTCCGGACCAGGTCCTCGCCCTGCACGCTCTTGCTGATGTAGCCATCCGCGCCCGACGCGCGCGCCAGGGCGCGCAGCTGCGACTCGTCCGAGGCGGAGTAGAGGATGAACTTCGTGCCCCGGGGCGCCTGCCCGCGCGCGAGCGTCAGCACCCTGTCGCCACTGAGCGCGGGGATGTTCACGTCCAGCAGCACCAGGTCCGGCTGGGTGGTGCGCACCAGGTTCGACACGCCCAGGGAGGAGCGGTGGGTGCGGACGTCGAAGCCGAAGGCGGAGAGGGTGCGCTCCACGAGAGAGAGCTGGTCCTGCTCATCGTCCACGATGAGGACGCGGATTTTCGACTCCGGCATGGCTTCCCCCTTCAGCGTGTGGATGGGCACTACGGAATCTCCCTGACGTCCCCGCCAGGGCAGGCAACGTGGAGAGTATCCTCCAGACGTCATTCCGTGTCGCCCCCCGCCTGAGGGAATTCCCTTAGAGGGGTTGAACTTCGACGGACGAAGGAGAAGTGTGGTGCTGTCAGCCGTCGTCCCGTGCCCGGCCCACCACGGGGACGCCATCTGACACCCGCATCTGAGCGGTGGCGCGCGCCACGTGGCTGGAAGGGATTCTCGGGAGTCGGACTGCCATGGAATCGGAACGCATCCGCGTCGCCATCCTCGAGGACCAGCAGGTCTTCCGGGAGGCCTTGGTGGCTGTGCTGGAAGGTGCGGGCATGGACGTGGTGGCGGGCTTCGGGGAGCCGGCGCCCTTCTTCTCGCGTGTGCGTGAGACGCTGCCCCACGTCGCGCTGGTGGACCTGCGGCTGGAGCCGTCGGAGCGGGATGCGCCCGCCAGCGGCATGTCGGCGCTGCAGTGCCTGCATGACTTCTTCCCGGCGGTGAAGCCGCTGGTGCTGTCGGGCCACCGGGAGACGGAGCTGGTGGAGCAGTGCCTCCAGGCCGGCGCGGCCGGCTACCTGTGGAAGCAGAACATCGGCTGCGCCGAGGTGGTGGAGGCGGTGGAGCGGGTGGTGAAGGGCGAGCGGCTGCTGCCCGTGGGGCTGTCTCTGTCCCCGCCGTCATGGGGCTTCCAGCCGCAGCCGGAGGCGCCTTTCCGGGGAGAGCTGAGCCGGCTGACGCCGCGTGAGCGCGAGGTGCTGGGCTACATCGCCGCGGGCGCGGACAACCTGCGAATCGCCACCCACCTGCGCATCACCGAGCGCACGGTGAAGGCGCACATCACCAGCATCTACAAGAAGCTGGGCTCGGAGAACCGCACGCAGCTGGCGGTCCTCGGGTGCCAGCTGGGTGTGCAGCGCCCGGCAAGCCTCTGAGGCTCCAGGGCCTCCGCGTGAGACCGCGGGGCGGCGGCTCCTGGACCGCTGGCCACTGGGAGCGCGCCACGCGCCATGGCACCGTGCCAGATGCCTCGGCGTCAGGCGCACCCGCGCCTTCTCCCCCCACGTCAGGGCGTCCCCTGGGGGCCAGGGCAGCGACGCTGGCTGCCCTGGCCCGCCATCTCAGCGAAAGCGTGCGTCAGCCTCCGGCGACGCGCTGCTCGGGCAGGGACTCCCAGCGGGGCGCGCCCAGGTGCTGGAGGAACCACAGGCAGGCCAGGTCCACCATCTGCGTCAGCGCGCCGGGCTCCTCGAAGCGGTGCGTGGCGCCGGGGATGACCTCCAGGCGCTTCTCCGCCGTCATCGCGCCAAAGGCGCGGCGGTGCGGCTCCAGCGCGGAGCTGTCCTCCGCCCCGACGATGAGCAGCGTGGGCGCGCGCACCTTCGACAGCGTGGCGCCCAGCTGGCCCAGGCGCCCGCCGCGGCACACCACCGCGTCCACGAGCTCGGGGCGCATGGCCGCCGACGCCAGGGCCGCGCCCGCGCCGGTGTACGCCCCGAAGTAGCCGATGCGCAGGCCCTGGGTTCGCGGCGAGCGCCGCAGCCAGCGCGCCACGCCCGCCAGCCGCCCGCCGAAGAGGCCCAGGTTGAAGCGCAGGTCGCGCTCGCGGCACGCCTCCTCCTCCGCCGCCGTCAGCAGGTCCACCGCGAGGGTTCCCAGGCCTTCGTTCCGCAGCAACCGCGCGACCTTCAGGTCCGTGGCGCCCCGGCGGCTGCTGCCGTGGCCCCGGGCCAGCACCACCACGCCCGTGGCGCCCGGTGGCACCTGGAGCAGGCCTCGCAGCTCCAGGCCCTCCTCCACGGGGATGCGGACCTCCCCGTCCGCCATGGGGGGCGTCCAGGCCGCTGTCCCGGGCTCCGGCGTCACCAACCCGCGGACCGCCTTCCCCGAGCCTTCATCCGACCTGCGTGAACCCTGCTTCTTCATGCGGAGTCCCTCCTCTTTGTCGGACTGCGTCGCTGCCGTGCTACGTGCTCTGTCTTTGAAGATTTGCAGAACCCGTGCCAGGGCTTCAACGAACAGGGGAACGCCTGGCTGGCCTCCTGGGGGCCCGGGGATGGGCCCATTCTACCAGGGCTTCCGCGCCGCGATGCGGCAGCCCCGGTGACTTTTGGGGGGCAAACGGATGGACCCACCCAGCAGGTCCTGTCGTTTTTACCGGCGCGCGACGATGAGCTCGAAGGGACCGGGGAGGACCTCGGCGTCCCGGAAGCCGGTCTCCTCCAGCACGCGCAGGTAGTGCTCCACCTCGCGCAGGCGGCTCACGCAGGAGTCCACGCCCATGAGGAAGTAGGACCAGAAGAACTGGGCGGCGAGCCGCTCCGGCGTGCGGAACTCCTCGCAGATGAGGACGCGGCCTCCGGGGGGCAGCGCCTCGTACGCGGCGGCCAGCAGCGTGCGCGCGGTGTCCGCGGGCCAGTCGTGGAGCACGCGCACGAAGCAGAGCGCGTCGTAGCCCCGCGGCAGCGGCGCCTGGAGGAAGTCGCCGCCGCGGAAGCCCAGCCGCGCCTCGGGAAGGCCGAAGCGGGCGCGGGTGCGGGCCACCAGCGGCGCGGTGGCGGGCAGGTTGAAGACGTCCACCTGGAGGCGGGGGTGCTCGCTCGCCAGGTGAGCGGCCAGCGTGCCGTCGCCGCCCCCCACGTCCAGCACCCGGCCTCCGTCCGGCCACAGCCGGGGCGCGTGGGCGCGGAACGTCTCCAGGATGGGGGGGAGGCCCGCAGCCATGCTGGCCTCGAAGCCCGCCACCTGCTCGGCGGTCCGCGGCGGCCAGTCGAAGGCGGCGGGCGGCATGGAGCGCTCGCCGCGCAGCACCTGCGGCAGCTGCCCGTGCAGCTCGCGCCACGCATAGCGCTCCCTGTCCTTCTCCAGCGACTGGGGGCCCAGCACGGCCTGGGCGGCCGCGCGCAGCCCGGGCACGGCCTGGTAGGACGCGGACTCCAGCGCGTCGGTGGGCTGCTCGCGCCGCACCAGCCCCAGGCTCTCCAGGCAGTCGAGCAGCTTGTAGAGCCGCCCGGGCACCAGCTGGTGCCGCGCGGCCAGCGCTCCCAGGGTGATGGGGCCGGGCTCCAGCGCGTCCAGCAGTCCCAGGTTCAGCGAAGCCTCCAGCACGTCCACCGCGCGGGCGCCGTTGTAGAGCAGGTGCAGCAGTGCGCGAGGGGAGGGGGCCAGGGCCGTGGCCGCCTCCTTCATGGCCGCTCCACCTGCTCGGTGCGGGCCGCGTGGGCCATGGGACAGCCGCCGCCCTGCGGCACGCGGCGGGTGCCCGGGGCGATGCCGCCCTCGCGCTGCCACCCGGCCGTCAGCTCCAGCCGCACGTCCCAGAGCTGCCGGAACAGCGGCAGCGTCATCCGGCCCTGCAGCACCTGCGTGGGCAGGCCGTCCAGCGCCTTCACGGTGCGGTCCACGCCGATGGTGCGGCGCACCAGCTGGAAGTGCGCGTGCAGCCAGCCCTGGAAGGCCTCGTCCATGTCCAGCAGCTGCTCGCAGATGCGCTTGAGGTCGTCCGGCCCGCCGGCGGCGTAGACGGACGCCAGCGTCTGCTCACGCCGCGCGAGCAGCCGCTCCAGGGCGCCCTCCAGCCCCTGCGCCACCCGCCGCAGCATGTTGTAGCCGGGGGACTCCTGGCCGCTGCCGTTGCCCAGGCTGCGCCGGATGACCTGGTAGGTGTCCGGCGTCATCGTCTCCAGGATGGCCAGCTCCTGCTTCACCGCCTGGAGCACGCGGCAGATGCGCTCCAGCCGCGCCGAGGCCGCCCACAGCGCGTCCCGGTCCAGCTCGGCCACCACCTCCACCGCCTCGCGCGAGGCCAGCTTCAGCCAGAGCTCCTGCGCCTGGTGCACCACCTGGAACATCAGCTCGTCGTGCGCCACCCGCTCGCCGTCCGCCGCCTGGAGCGACAGCAGCGTGGGCGTCTTCAAGTAGACCTCGTAGTCGAGCTCGCCCTTGCCGACCCACTTCTTCAAGAGGGGGTTGAAGAGGGGCTCTGCCAGTTCGAGTCGTAGTTTTTCGGCGTGACTGTAATTGATGGACGCGCTCATGCGGCCCTCCAGAGTGGGGGGAGGCTCGGAAGGTGTGGAAGCGCGGGCCCCGTGCCAGGGGGACCCGCGGGCATGTCAGCAGCCGGCGCTCAGGTGGCGGGAGCAGGCGTCGGTGTGGGCGGCCGGGGCTTCAGGTGGAAGGCGCGCAGGCGCTGAGCCAGCTCCTCGCCCTGCACGCTCTTGGAGATATATCCGTCCGCACCGGACGCCAGCGCCAGGGAGCGCAGCTTCGATTCGTCGGATGCTGAATAGAGGATGAACTTCGTCTTCGGCAGCGCGTACTGGCGGGCCAGGTTGACGACCTTGTCGCCCTTGAGGGCGGGGAAGTTCACGTCGATGAGGACGAAGTCCGGCTCCGCGGAGCGGACGAGGTTGGAGACTCCCAGCGCGGAGGTGTGCGTGAGCACCTCGAAGCCGTAGGCGCTCAGCGAGCGCTGTACGAGGTCGAGCAGGTCCGGGTCGTCGTCCACCACCAGGACGCGCGCTTTTTCTTCAGACATGGGTTCTCCCTAGATGCTTTCGAATCATCTCGAGCAACTGGTCACGATCAAGGGGCTTGGTCAGGTACGCGGTGCAGCCCGCCGCGTGTGCCTTGTCCTGGTACTCCCGCCCCGCGTGCGCCGTCACTGCGATGACAGGAACATTGGCCGCGGCCGGTAGGGCACGCAACCTGCGGGTGACCTCCCAGCCGTCCAGGCGGGGAAGCGACAGGTCCATCAGGATGAGGTCCGGCGCGTCGCGGATGGCGCGCTCCAGGCCGTGCTCGCCGTCCTCGGCCTCGATGACCTCGAAGTGGCCGTTGAGGTAGCGGCGGACGATGTCCCGGTTCTGCGCGCTGTCCTCCACGTAGAGCACGCGGGGCAGCTTGCCGGCGGTGGCGGCGCGCTGGGACAAGAGCAGGCCCTTGGCCTGGGCGATGACGTCCTCCAGCGCGTGGCCGCCCTTCTTCACGAAGCCGGCGAAGCCGTCGCGCAGCAGGGCCTCCTCCTCCGAGGACAGCGTCTTGCCGGTGAGCACCACCACGGGCACCTGGAGCTTCTCCGCGCGCAGCCGGCGCAGCACCTCGAAGCCGTCCAGGTTGGGCATCATCAAGTCCAGCACCACCAGCGCGGGCGGCGAGACGCGCGCCTTGAGCAGGGCGTCCTCGCCGCTGCGGGCCTCCGTGGTGGAGAAGCCGGCGCGGCGCAGGTTGCGGCTGACCAGCTCGCGGGTGGCCGAGTCGTCGTCCACCACCAGCACCTCGCCCACGCTGGTGGACGTGCCGCGGCTCTGGCTGAGGCTGCGCTGCACCACCTCCACCAGCCGCTCGGGCTCCACCGGCTTGACGAGGTACTCGCACGCGCCCAGCGAGAAGCCGCGCGCGCGCTGCTCCTCCACGGAGATGAGGATGACGGGGATGCCGGCCAGCGAGGGCTCGCTCTTGAGCTGGCTGAGCACGGACCAGCCGTCCAGCTTGGGCAGGTGGATGTCCAGGAGGATGGCCTGGGGGCGCAGCTCCCGGGCGCGCTTGAGGGCGGCGATGCCGTCCTCGGCCACCACCACCTTGAAGCCCGCGGGCTCGAGCTGCCCGGCGACGAGCTGCTGGATGAGCGGGTCGTCGTCCACCACCAGCACCGTGCTGCCCGGCTGCGCCATGGCGCCCACGTGCTGGGCCACCTCGGCCACGGGCACGCCGCGCTCCAGGTGCGCCCCGCCGCCGTTGTCCGGCATCTCCAGGGTGGTGGGCAGGCGCACCGTGAAGGTGGTGCCGCGGCCCAGCGTGGACGTCACGGACACGTTGCCGCCCAGCACGCGGGACAGCTCCCGGACGATGGCCAGCCCCAGGCCGGTGCCGCCCACCTTGCGGGTGGTGGAGCCGTCCACCTGGCGGAACTTCTCGAAGATGAAGGGCAGCTGGTCGGACGGGATGCCGACGCCGGTGTCCTCCACCGTCATGATGACCTCGCCGCCCGCCGGCACCACGCTCAGCGACACCTCGCCCGCCTCGGTGAACTTGGCGGCGTTGCTGAGCAGGTTGAGCATGATCTGCCGCAGCTTCAGCGCGTCCGAGCGGAGCATGCGCGCGGCCGGGTCGATGTTCGTGGTGAGGGCCACGTCCTTGCCCTTGAGGTACTCCTTCACCGTGGCCAGGCACTCGTCGGCCAGCTCCTGCACGTCCACCGGCTCGGTGACGACCTCCACGCGGCCGGATTCAATCTTGGACAGGTCCAGGATGTCGTTGATGAGCGCCAGCAGCGTCTTGGCGTTCGTCTTGACGACGTTGAGGTCGCGGCGGCCGTGGGCCGTCAGCCGCTGGCCCTCCTCGCGCATCAGCAGGTCGCAGTAGCCGATGATGCCGTTGAGCGGGGTGCGGATTTCGTGGCTGAAGTTGGCCAGGAACTCGCTCTTGAGGCGGGCGGCGGCCTCGGCCTCGCGGGCGCGCTCCTCCTCGTTGCGCTTGGCCACCGCCAGCTCCTGGGCCAGCCGGTCCAGGTCCTCGTTCTGCTGGCGGATGATCTCCATCTGCAGCGCGCGCTGCTGGTAGGACGCCAGCGAGCGGGCGGAGACGGCGCGGGTGCGCTTGATTTCCTCCAGGCTGGCGGCGAGCTGCTTGTTGGCCGCCTCCAGCTCCGCCTTGGAGGCGCGCAGCATCTCCTCATGCTGCTTGCGCTCGGTGATGTCCTCCGTGACGCCCATCACGTAGCGGGCCACGCCGTGCTCGTCGAGCAGGGGCAGCTTGCGCGTGGAGAAGATGCGGTCCACGCCGTCGGCGCGGGCCACCTCCTCGAAGGACTTCATCTGCTTGGTTTCCAGAATCTCCGTGTCGATGGCGATGAACGACTCGGCCTGCTCCTTGGGGAAGTAGTCGTGGTCCAGCTTCCCGAGCAGCCACTGCTTGGTGACGCGGAAGGCGTCCGCGAAGGTCTTGTTGGCCACCACCAGCCGGCGCGTCTGCGCGTCCTTCACGAAGAGGACGAACGGCAGCGCGTCGATGATGTTCTCCATCAGGTAGTGGGTGCGCTCCAACTGCTCCGCGGTGGCGGTGTGGCGGCGGCGGTCGGCCGTCATCGCCAGCTCGCGCTGCACCACGGGCACCAGCCGGCTGAAGCGGTCCTCGGTGATGTAGTCCAGCGCACCGGCGCGCACGCTGGCCTCCAGCGTGTCCTCGCTCCAGTCGCGCGACATCACCACGAAGGGCAGCTCCTTGCCGTGCTTGCTCCAGAGCGCCCGCACCTCGGCGAAGCCCATGCCGGGCACCTCGGAGCCGCACAGCACCAGGCCCCACGTGCGCGACAGCGCCGCTTCCGCCGCGTCGGCCGTGGTGGCGCGCTCGGTGGGCACCGACACGCCCGCGCGCGCCAGGGCCTCCTCCACGCGCTGGCACTCGCGCTCGCTGGCCACGAGCAGCAGGGAGGCGTTGTCCGCCGGAGCGTCGGCGGAGGACTGCGAGGGAGGCTGCGTTGAGGCCATGGCTCAGTTCGCCCCGAAGACCAGCGTGGTCAGCGTGGTGTTGATGTGGAACCCCGAATAGATTTCGAAGTGCACATTCATACCAGCGGCGGTGGGTGCGGCCCTCAGCGTTTCCGCCAATTGCTGCACGGTGTTGGTGGCGCTGGCGTACCACATGCGTCCACCGCAGTGGAAAAGGAGGGCGGCCTGGGGGTTCTGCACCCGACGGGGCACCTCGTCGGTGAAGAAGCTGCGCGTCATGCCGGCCATGTCGCCCAGCTTCATCAGCTCCAGCTCGGTGCCTTCCTCCAGCAGGTTGGCGAAGAGGATGGAGCCATCCTCCTGCGGGCTCCAGGCGGCGCGGATGAAGTACTCGCGGCCCACGCGCAGGGCGGTGGGGCGCACGGCGAAGCCGCGCGGGGTGCCGAACTCCAGCTCGTCCACGCCCACGCCCAGGATTTCCGCGTAGCGTCGGGCGGCCGGGTGCCCGTCGATTTCGAGCGCGCGGGTGTGGCTCTCGTCCACCTTGGTGATGGTGATTTTCTCGCCGGTGGGCACGTACCAGTGCGAGCGCAGCGCGGCCCAGGGCGCGTTCGTCCTGAAGAGGGCCACCAGCACCGCGTCGGTGGCGACCTCGCCGTCCACGTGGACCATGGCGGACTGCTTGGCCGGGTCGCGGTTGGCGTCGCTGGCGCCGCCGCCCACGAGCACCAGCGTCTGGCACTTCTCCAGGATGCCCAGCAGCAGCTCTTCCTTCTTGTAGCGGAAGCCATCGTCGATGACGAGACCGACGTAGCGGCGCGGGTCCAGGTCCTGCTGCCGCACGCCCAGGTCGTCACAGGCGTGCTTGATGGCGGCGGCGCCCGCGCTGATGGCGTCCACCGTCAGGCCCTTGCCCAGGCCCAGGCCCACCTCGATGTCACCGAAGAGGGCGCTCATGACGACGCTGCCCTCGTGGATGCCGGTGTTGTCCAGCTCGCCCGCGGTGGTGGCGCCAATCAGGCGCGTGCCGGGGGGCAGCCGCTGACGCACCGCGCGGTTGAGCGCCTGCTGGTCGCGCTCCCGCGAGGCGAACATCGTCACCAGCCGGGGCGTGCCCGCGCCCAGCTGCCCCAGGAGGTCCTCCGCGGCTGCTTCCGGCTCCTTCAACGTGGTGCGAGCCGTCTGCATCTTCACTTGGGCCATGGGGAGGACCTCCGAGGGTGCGCGAGCGGGGGTTAGAGGCCGCTGCCGGGGTGGCGAGTATGACAGGCGCCGGTGCACTGCTGGAAAGACTCCGCGCCTCCACCCACGTACATGCTCTCGATGGGTCCGAACTGCGCCACGTGGCTGTCCGGGTAGCTCTTGTGGCAGGACAGGCAGGCGGCCTTGCTGGTGCGCTGGATGCTCTCCTTCGTCAGGTGGCAGGACGAGCACTGGTGGAGCGGCGCGTCAAAGCGGTTCGAGCGCGAGTGGATGAAGTGGGTGCGCACGAAGATGGGGCCCTCCAGCTCGAAGGCGAGCGGGGCGTGGCACCCGGCGCAGGCGGCGCGGTTCTCGTTGCCGTGCAGCACCTCGCTCAGCTCGCCGCCCTTGCTGTGGCAGGACGTGCAGGGGCCGGTGGTGAGCTGGGGCTCGGTGCGCTGGCGGGTGCCCACCTGGATTTCGATGGTGGTCGACGCCGGGAGGTCCTCGCCCAGGTACGCGCGGCGGCCCTTCACGGTGACGAGGTAGGTGCCGGGCGCGGCGTTGTCCGGCAGCTTGAACTGCCAGGTGTCCGTGTTGGGCACGTCCCACAGGGCCGGGTCCACGAAGGCGCCGCCGAAGAGGACGTTGGCGAAGGGCAGGGTGGCGAACTGCGAGAAGACGCCGTCGCGCTCGGGCGTGGCCACCACCTGCTCGTCGACGGCCGGGTCCAGGAACGCCTCCAGCGCGACGATGGAGCGGATGGGCTGGATGTCCTGCGCCGGGCCGATGATTTGCGTCATCAGCATCCGCTCGCGGTGCTTGCGCCGGTAGTAGGTCGCCGTCGCGTCGAAGAAGGCCCGGTAGTACTGGAGGCCGGACTCGGTGCCGTCGGGCGCCACCTGGTTGTACGGCGGCAGGTAGCCCCGGGGGTGGAGCGGGTTGCCGGCGCCGTCCCGCAGGGTGAGCTGGAAGGTGATTTCCGTGCCGGGGGCATAGGTGCCGTCCGGGCCCGGCGGGGTGAGGGGCTCCACGCCGATGCGGAAGCCATAGGCATACGGCGCGTCGCGCACCTGCTCCACCGGGATTTCATAGGGCGCGGCCGGGCGCAGGCTCCAGCGCAGGCGCAGCTTGCGGGTGTCGGGGCGCAGCGTCAGCGTCTGGCGCCTGGCGTGCTCGTAGGCGTTGCGCAGCTCCAGGATGGCCTCCTCCTCGAACGAGGTGGACGCCGAGCAGTCGTCGGGCGTGGCGCAGCCGGTGGCCGTCTGGATGCCGCGGAAGCGGCGGATGAAGAAGTCGTCCACGTTGGAGCGGCGCTGGTGCTCGGAGCCCGCGTTGAGGATGATGGGCACGCCGTTGAGCCGGCCGCGCGCGTCCACCTGCTCCACGATGAAGTGGCTGGGCAGGGCCATCCACGCCGCGTCCCGGTAGAAGCGGCGGCGGGTGTAGGGCCCCGGCGCACCGATGGACTCCTGGTCCACCTGGCGCACGCCCAGCCAGCCCAGGCCGCCGAAGTCGCTCTGGCGGATGAGGTTGCGCAGGCCCTCGTCCTTCGTGGACGTCACGAAGGCGCGGATATCAATCTGGTTGATGAAGAAGGTGGTGCCCTCCTTCACGCGCAGGGGCTTGCCCACCCCGTTCTCCACCTCGAGCGCCAGCGCGACCGGCGGCGTGGTGGGTCCCGACGGCCGGGGCCAGCCGCCCAGCAGCGCCTGGGACTCCTCACCCAGGAAGGCCTCCTCCGATTGCGGCGGCAGCGTGTCCACCGAGGCCTCGTCCGTGACGTCCTGTCCGCCGCAGGCGACCAGCAGCCCAGCGAGCGACGCGAGCAGGGCCCGGGGGGCTCCAAGTCCACCCATGGTGCAACTCCTCGTACGTGTAAAAACCGACGCCGGCATGGCGCCTGGGCCAGTGGGTCCTGTAGCCCGTCGCCTGTGGGACGGTGTGGGCCGGACCTCTCCCGTTTCCGGGTTTCCCCGGTTCGAGCCTTTTTAGCCGTACGAAGATTATCTGCAACGAGCAGATTTGTTCAACTTCTGGGAAAACAATCCACCCAGAGTCGAACCCCAAGTGTTTTCAAGGAGATGACTCCCTGCCCTCCAGGGTAGGCCCTCCTACAGCGTCACACCTGTGCTTCAGTCATCAAGCAGGATTCCTTGTTTACCGCGCGGGGGAGTTCAATAGTGAACTCCGCCCCCTCTCCGGCCCGGCTCTGGACGTGGACGGTGCCCCCGTGGGCCTCGACGAGCTGCCGGACGATGTAGAGGCCCAGGCCGGTGCCCGGGTGCTGGGCCCCGGGGTGCACGCGCTGGAAGCGGTGGAACAGGCGCTGCTGGGCCTCCACGCCAATGCCGATGCCGCCGTCGCGCACGCTGAAGCGCACGCAGTGGGCGCTGGCCTGGACGCGCAGCTCCACCGGGTGGCCCCGGCCGAACTTGAGGGCGTTGCTCAGCAGGTTGGTGATGACGCGGTCCAGGCGCTGCCGGTCCCACTCGCCCGTGGCGCCCTCGTCCACGCGGAGGGAGAGGGCGCAGCCCGCGGCGGTGGCCTGGTCGCCGTGGCGCTCGGCCACCTCGCGCACCAGCTGCGCCAGGTCCAGCTTCTCCGTGTCCAGCACCATGCGGCCGGCGGACAGGCGCGACAGGTCCAGGAGGTTGTGGACCAGCCGGCCCAGGCGCCGCGTCTCGCCCTCGGCGCCGGCCAGCCCCTCGCGCAGCCGCGCGTCGGGCGTGGTGGCGCTCTGCAGGACCAGGCGCCGCAGCCGCAGCTGCAGCGAGCTGAGCGGGTTGCCCAGGTCATGCGCGGCGATGCCAATGAGCTCGAGCGCGTCCTGCGCCTGTGACAGCAGCCGGGCGTTGTCGAGCGCGAGCGCGGCGCGCGCCGCCAGCTCCTCCATGAAGGCCCGGTCCACCTCGCCGAAGCGGCGGTGCGTCCCCGTGGTGGACATCAGGCACAGCGCCCCCAGCACGCGCGAGCCCACCGCCAGCGGCACCGTGAGGGCGGACGTCACCCCCAGCGCGCACAGCAGCTCGCCGTGCGCGGTGCCCGCCAGCGCCTGGGGCGGGCGGGTGGCGTCCAGCTCCGGCACGAGCTCGCTGCGGCCGGTGCGCACCACCCGGGCGGGCCCCACCTCGCCATCCTCCGGACAGCGCAGGAGCGGCTCCCACATGCGGTGGGACGTGGCGGCGTCCGCGCAGGCCACCGCGTGCGGCCGCACCGTGCCGTCCTCGGAGGGCAGGAAGAGGATGCAGGCGTCGGCCACCTCGGGCACGCACAGCCGGGTGAGCGCCTCGCCCACCTCGCGCGCCCCCGACAGCGGCTGGAGCACGCGCCCGGCCTCCGCGAAGAGCGCCTGGGCCCGCTCGATGCGGCGTCGCTCGGTGATGTCGCGCGTCACCTTCACGAAGCCGCGCAGCCGCCCGTGCGCGTCGTACAGCGCGGTGAGCAGCGTCTCCGCCCAGAAGCGGCTGCCGTCGCGGCGCATCCGCCAGCCTTCCGCCAGCAGGCGCCCCTCGCGCGCGGCGCGCTCGAGGTGGGCGCGGGGGACACCGGCGGCCACCTGGTCGGCGGGGTAGAGCCGGTCGGCGTCGCGGCCGGCGAGCTCCACCTCGGCCCAGCCGGTGAGCCGCTCGGCGCCGGCGTTCCAGGCCGTCACCCGGCCGTGCCGGTCGAGGAAGCACAGCGCGTAGTCCGTCACCCCATCCATGAGGAGCTGCAGGTGCTGCTCGCTGGACTCGTGCCGCGCGTGCAGCGGCGCCAGCGCGCGGTGGAGCACGAAGCCCAGCGCCGCCACGCACCCCAGGCCCAGCAGCCCCGCGAGCAGGGCCTGCGGGAGGGCGCCGCGCCCCACCGGGGTGGTGGCCTCCGCGTACACCGCCGACAGCAGGGTCGCGAGCAGCAGCAACCCGGCGAACAGGCAGGCGGACAGGCCCGCGCTCACTCGCTGGGCGAACGTCCAACGGCGCATCATGTGGCACTCCCCCCCAAGGCACCCCTCCGGGCGTGCCGTCGGTGAAGAAAGCATCACCCATACTGCACGCTGGAAGACATCGTCCCCCTGGACGGGGCGGCTCCACCCCAGGGTGTCCTGGGGCAGGGCAGCCCGAGGGCCCGGGGAGGCCCGTTCCAGACGGGCGCCACGGAATGGCCTTCGTCAAGACAGGGGGTTATGAGCGGACCCTCCATGTCTCTCGTCGAAGGTTCGAAGGTCCGTTACCTCCCGCAGCCCGAATGGGGTGTGGGTCATTTGTTGTCGCTGCAGGAGGACGGCGCCAAGGCGCTCGTCGCCTTCCCCGCCCGGGAGGACGCCCCGGTGCTGGTGTCCACCAAGGGCGGCGCCCTGGTGCAGTACCCGCTGCCCCCCGGGGAGCCGGTCATCACCTACAAGGGCCGCCTGGCGGTGGTGGTGCGGGAGGAGCCCGGCGCCCGCGGCCTGCGCCGCTACGTGCTGCGCTACGTGGAGACCGGGGAGGAGGACGAGCTGCCGGAGTCCTCCGTCCGCGCGCTGCCGCCCCGCTCGGACCTGCTGTCCACGCTGCGTGAGGGCCGCGTGGGCGAGGCGCGGGCCTTCACCCTGCGCAAGCAGGCGCTGGTGCTGGACGACGAGCGGCGCTGCGACGCGCTGGGCGCGCTGCTGGCCAGCCGCATCATGGTGAAGCCGCACCAGGTGGGCGTGGTGCAGCGCGTGCTGTCCGCCCGCCGTCCGCGCTTCGTGCTGGCGGACGAGGTGGGCCTGGGCAAGACGATTGAGGCGGGCATGGTGTTCAGCGCGCTGCGCCTGTCCGGGCTGGCGCGCCGCTGCCTCGTCGTGGCGCCCAGCCACCTCACCGTGCAGTGGCTGGTGGAGCTGTTCCACAAGTTCAACCAGCTCTTCACGCTGATGGACTCGGACCGCTACGCGCAGTCCCTGAAGGAGGCGCCGGACGTCTCGCCGTGGGCGCGCTTCCCGCTGGTGGTGACCAGCCTGGAGATGCTCCAGCGCAGCGAGGAGCACCGCCGCGCGCTGGCCCGCGAGGACGCCTTCTGGGACCTGGTCATCATCGACGAGGCGCACCACCTCAAGGGCGAGCGCGCCTTCGAGGCCGCGCAGGTGCTGGCGAACAATTCCTGGGGCCTGCTGCTGCTCACCGCCACGCCCATGCAGCTGGACCCGGCGGAGTACCACGGGCTGCTCACGCTCATCGACGCGGCGACGGCGCCCACCGTCGCGGGCTTCGAGGAGCGGCTCAAGCGCCAGGAGGAGCTGTCCGCCGCGGTGCGCGCGCTGATGGAGGGCGGCAAGCCGTCCGCCGCGGTGCAGGCGCTGGCGAAGCGCTTCCCCGAGGACACGAAGCTGTCGTCGCTGAAGGACCGGGACGCGCTGCTCCAGCACCTGGCGGAGACGTACAGCCTGAGTGACCGGCTGGTGCGCAACCGCCGCGCGGTGGTGGGCGGCTTCTCCACGCGCCGGCTCCACCGCCACCCGGTGACGCTGCCCGCCGAGGAGCTGAAGGTCCGCGACGCCGCGCTGGCGGTGCTCGCGGGGGCCAGCCTGCGCGGCGCGCCGCTGGGCAACGTGCTGCGCCGGCTGGAGTCCAGCCCCGCCGCCTTCGCGGGCGCGGTGCGCGCCAACCCCGTGTTCAAGGGCCACGCGGACGCGCTGAAGCTGCCCGCGCGCGACGCGAAGTTCGGCGCCTTCCTGGACGTGCTGCGCGGCATCTGGAAGTCGGAGCCGGCGGCGAAGGTGCTCGTCTTCACGGAGAGCCGCGACACGCTGGACGCGCTCCAGGCGGAGCTGGGCCGCGAGGGCGTGGAGGCGCTGGGCTACCACGGTGACCTGCCGCTGGTGGAGCGCGACCGGCAGGTGGCGCGCTTCCGGGACCCGGAAGGCCCCAGGGTGCTGCTGTGCACCGAGGTCGGCGGCGAGGGCCGCAACTTCCAGTTCGCCCACCACCTGGTGCACTACGATTTGCCCTGGAGCCCGGCCACGGTGGAGCAGCGCATCGGCCGCCTGGACCGCATTGGCCAGACGCACCCGGTGGACATCCACGTCTTCGACCCGGCGGGCACGCTGGCCTCCGACGTGCTGATGCTGCTGGCGGACGCGGTGGGCGTCTTCGGCGAGACGGTGGGCGGCCTGGACGCGGTGCTGGAGGAGGTGGAGGCGCGGCTGGCCGAGCTCGCGCTGATGCCGCGCGAGGCCCGCATGGCCTACGCGCAGGAGCTGAAGGCCCGCGTGGAGGCGGCGCGCGCGCAGGTGAAGCGCGCGTATGACCCGCTGCTGGACGTGCGCAGCTTCGACCGGCCCGCGGTGGAGCGCCTGGTGAAGCGCGCCCAGGAGCGCATGGGCATCGAGGCCGACGAGGACGAGGACGGCGAGGCGGAGGCGTCCAGCGTGGAGGATGGCCTGTGGGGCATCGCGCGCGACCTGGACGAGCGGCTGGAGGAGACGGTGACGGAGCTGGCGCGCCGGGTGGGCATCGGCGTGGACACCGACGAGCAGGTCGAGGCCTTCCAGGTGGCCTTCCAGTTCGGCCACGCGCTGAAGGTGGACGGGCTGCCGGGCATCGACGTCATGGAGGACCGCACGCAGCTGGGCACCTTCTGGCGCGACACCGCGGTGGAGGCGGAGGAGCTGGAGTACTTCGCCACCGGCCACCCGCTGGTGGAGGCCCTCTTCGGCTTCCTGCGCGACGGCCCCTATGGCCGCAGCGCCTTCCGCTTCATCGAGCGGCGCGGGCCCCAGAAGGGCCGCGGCGTGGAGATGCTCTTCCACGTCCAGCTCCCGGAGCCGGAGGACACCTCGCCCGGCGCCCGGGTGCCCAGCCGCCAGCTGGCCCGCTTCCTGGAGCGCACGCTGGTGCACGTCGCCGTGGCGGACGCCGCCGGAGGCCCCAGGGCCGATGCCGCGCTGCTGCCCGCGCTGGAGAAGGAGGGCAAGTCGCTCAAGGGCGACGAGGTGTCGCTCGCGTTCCCGGGCTTCGCGAGCTTCGTCGACGCGGCGGTGCCCGTGGGGCAGAAGGCCGCGGAGGCGGAGCTGGCGAAGCTGGCCTCCCAGGCGCGCAAGGCGATTGAGGCCGAGCGCGACGCGGCCGTGGCCCGCCTGCGCCTGTCCCTGGGCCACCAGGGCCTCTCCGCCGAGGCCGTGGAGGCGCAGCTGGACGCCGAGCGCACCCACTATGAGCGCCTGCTCGGGGCCCTGGCGGGCGCCAGGGTGGTGCTCGACTCCGCCTGCGGCTTCGTGCTGAACCGTTGAGGCGGGACGGGCCCGGGGAGTGTCCACTGTCGAGGTGTGAGCGTTTGTTGCTGGGGGTTCAAGGAATACTTGTTTTGTTCTCCCAGTGAAATCGGGCGTCTTCGCGCCGCCGGGCCATTTGACCGATTCCTCAATCAACGAGAAATAGGATGGTGGAGGCACGCATGATCCACCGGGGCACCCCACGCACACGACGACAGTCGGGACAAGCCGCGGTGGAGGCGGCGCTGACCCTTCCGCTGGTGGTGTTCCTGGTGTTGGGGACGCTGCAGCTCTTCATGATGCTGCAGGCGCGCATCCTGGCGCAGGTGGCGGCGTACCGGGCGGTGCGCGCGGGCAGCATCAACCACGGCAACTGCCTGCCGATGATGCACGCGGCCCTGGTGACGATGCTGCCCACGGTGGCGCGCACCGACAGCCCGGAGACGCTCGCGGCGGCCTTCTCTCCGCGGCGCCACAACCACTACCGGGTGCGCAGCTCCTACGGCCGGGACTTCAACGAGCCGCTCATCGAAATCGTCCGGGAGTCGCCGGATGCGGGGTGGGCGCAGGAGCTCACGGGGGGCGAGGACCTGCTCTTCGACCAGCCCACGGACAACGCGGCGGCGCTGCGCGCGCGCACGTTGGAGATCCGCATGGTGGCCTGGTACTACATGCGCGTCCCGTTCGCGAACTGGGTGATGAGCCGCATGCTGCTCGCCCACTTCCGGCTCCAGCGCTACACGGCGGCCAACCCGCTGATGCCGGTGCAGCGGCGCTCCGCGTGGTGGGGCGAGACGGACGCCACGCTGGGCCGTGACGGCTGGCCCGGTGGGGACCTGGGCACGCGCATGCTGCGCTGGAGCGAGCAGGGCCACTTCCTGTTCCCCATCCAGGTCAACGCGGCCATGCGGATGATGACGCCCGTCATGTCCGAGTACTTCATGGGAGGTCCCGCATGCAATCTCCACGGCTCGTGACGCGCGCGCGGCGAGGGCAGGCGCTGGTGCTCTTCGCGCTGACGCTGCTGCTCCTGGCGCTGATGGTGCTGATGACGCTGGGCTTCGGCATGCGGGCCAAGGAGCGCGTCGAAATCCAGATGGCCGCGGACGCCGCCGCCTACAGCCAGGCCGTGGCGACCGCGCGCGCCTTCAACGCCATCGCGGTGATGAACCGCGCGCAGGTGGCGCACATGGTGGCCATGGCCGGCACCCAGGCGCTCATCAGCCACAGTAGCCAGGTGTACGCGGCCCATCAGGTGGCCTGCCCCGGGGTCATCCCGCCGCCCGCGTGGTTCGCCGCGGACACGGCCGCCGCCACGCAGGTGCAGCAGCTCCAGGGCCGGGCCGGCAGCCTGTACCGGGCGAGCCTCAACATCTACGGCAAGCTCCTGAGCGAGCACATCGCGGGGCAGGAGCTCACCCGGCGCGTCGCCCAGGCGGTGCACCCGGAGCTGCGCGCCCCACCCGAGGGCGCCGCCAAGAGCTTCTCCGAGCTCAACGGGGGAAACGACGTCCCGGAGCGCGACGCCGTCATCAACTCCATCAAGGCGGGCACCTATAGCTGTGGCGTGGGCGATGGCACGATGTGCCCCTCCGGCGGCGGCACCCCCGCCCTCAACGCCACCATGGGCAGCATGGGGTGGACCTGGGTCCACAACCGCCCGGGCGGCACCGCCGGCTTCGGCACCGGAGGCGCGGCCGTCTCCACCGCCTTCCGCCGCTACAGCTCGGTGTCGCAGATGGATCCGTCGACCTACGACACCGTGTCGGGCCGCAACTCGACGGCGCATGACCACGGGCGCGTCGTCATCCCCACGCTCTGCCCGTCGGCGCCGCCCATCCTTCCCGTGGCGACGGACGCGTGGGTGATGTCCGACGAGGAGCAGACGCACGAGGACCAGCACGTGTACGGCGCGCGCCTGCCGCCGGGCCAGGCACCAGAGGATGGCAAGCCCCCCTACGAGACGCACACGCTGGGCGCGTGCGTCGTCTGCCCCGGCATCTGGCCCTACTCCGTGGGCTACAACGTGGACGAGCTCCAGGCGGGGGCGTCCAACCACTACGGCCAGCCCAAGCTGTACAGCATCCTGTACCGCGATTACGCGAGCGCCGAGCGCCGCGCCCGGCCGGACCCGTGGAACCTCTTCTTCCGCTTCAAGTTCTCGGACGAGTCCGACACGGTCTTCGACAACAGCAGCCCGCTGGGCCGCATCCGCCCCACCGGCCGCGAGGACGTGCACCGCAACCAGGTGGCCCTGTCCGCGGGGCAGGTCTACTACCACCGGCCGCGAGCCCCGGTGGCCGGTGGTGGATGGCGCGAGCCTCCCAACTTCCTCAACCCCTTCTGGCGCGCCACGCTGGTGAGCGCGGAGGGGGCGCGGGACGACCGGCCGGCGGACAGCCTGGGCGCGGCGGGCTTCGCGGGGCACGCGCGGACGCTGCGTGAGCTGCACTCCGTGGGCTACCGGGGCGGTGGCCCCAGCGACAGGGGCTACTGACATGCGGAATCGCCACGCACGAGGCCAGTCGTTGGTGGAGACGGCGCTGGGCGCGATGGTGTTCGTCACCATCCTCCTGTTCGGCATCTACTTCGCCGAGGTGGGCGTGTTGACGCTCAAGGTGCAGGAGGCCGCCAACTTCGCCATGTGGAACGCCACCGGCCGTGTGGCGCACGACCCACAGGACAACGAGTGGGGCCGGCGCGGCACGGTGCTCGGCGCCGAGGCGGAGGCCAACAACCGCTACTCGGACTTCGACGGGCGCGAGCGCATGGGCGCCACGGGTGTGGCCATCCAGCAGGCCATCGCCCGTGCGCAGCGCATCCAGGTCGACTGCCGCCCGGAGCTGCCGGGCGACATGCGCGGCCTCTCCATGGCGGACGCGGACCCGGACCTCGGGGGCACCCTCGTCATGGGCACGCAGGGCATGGGGTGCACGGCGTCCTCGAGCATCCGCGGCGTGCGCATCGGCCGCTACCTGGAAGACGGGCGGTCGGGCTTCTTCCAGGTGTCCCAGCGCCGCATCGCCGATGCCTTCACGGTGTGCGCCGCGGGGCGTGCCTCGGGGGGGCGCTGCACGGCGCGCTTCGGCATGCTGCTGGACGACTGGGGCCTGGGGGGCGTGGACGAGGGGCGCGCCTGCGCGCTCAACATCGACGGCGCGCGCCGGTGCGCCAACCCGGACTACTACGAGTGGGCCCAGCGCGTGTACCGGGCCAACGGCGGCGGTGGCAACGCGGGGTCCGCGCTCGCGGCGCTCACCGGCACGACTGGCGTCAACGAAGACCAGTTCTTCATGAGCTTCCGTGGCGAGGAGGACCGCTACGAGGAGAACCTCGGCTCCACGCACGCTGGGGGCCAGACGCGTTGGGAAGTGACGCCCTTCGATGCGCCCAACATCCGCTCGCACAACGTCAATCGGGCGAACCGCTGGCTCGGGGTTCCGCGGTGACGTGGCGGTGGGGGCTGTTGGCCGCGGCGTGCCTGCTGGGCCCGGCACCCGCACTGGCCCGTGACACAGATGCGAGCAAAGTGTCCGGTGCGGCGCCTCGGGACGCGGGGGCGAGCAAGGCCCCCGCGGCTGTGCCGGCGCCGTCCGCTGCGTCCTCGCGACCGCGCTTCGCCTGGCCGCGGGTGCAGGTCCTTGAATCCGTCGAGGCGAGCGAAATCGTCGAGGCTTCGGGCATCCCTGTCGCGCTGCGCGCGGTGCACGCGAAGGAGCGGATGGACGACCTGGTGCAGCGCTTCGCGGATGCCTTCATCCAGGCGGGCCTCCACGTGCCGCCGGGCAAGGAGCAGCCGCAGCTCGCCAGCGGCGCGGTGATGCTCACCGCCATCGACGGGCACCGGGGCATCACGTACACCGTCATCTTCCAGCCGCGGCCGGACCACACGACGCTGCTGTACCTGGGCGAGGCCAACCACGCGCTGCGCAGGGACCCCGCGGCGGCGGGCGATTTCGCGCCCATGCCGCCCAACGCCAACCAGGTGCTGCGCGTCAACGGCGAGGGCTCACGGACGCTCGCCTTCCATGTCCCGCTGTCCGGCGCGGAGGTGGACGCCTTCTATGTCGACGCGCTGAAGCGCGCGGGCTGGCGACTGGAGGAGGGCGAGACGTCCTTCTACGTGCGCCCGGGCGAGGAGCTGCGCGTGGTGCACGAGCCCGGTGAAGCCAACCAGCGCGCGGTGGTGCTGGTGTACCGGAGCGGGCGGAGCGTGGTGCCTCCGGAGCCCGGGCCCGGCCCCGCCGTCGTCCGCTGAGGCCCGCGCGGCGATGTCAGGCGCGCAGCTTCTCGCGCAGCGCCTTGGCGCGGCCCTGCATGTCCGGGTCCATGCTGGTCAGCTCCACGGACTTCAGGCGCTGGTCCAGGCTCTGCGGCACCTTGGTCTTCAGCTTGCCCTCCTCGCCCAGCATCTCCAGCTTCGCCAGCGCCTTGTCGACGATGCGCTCACGCGGGTGGTCCAGCAGGCTGTCGAGGAAGTACGCGTCGTCGGGCAGCTCCGGGTACTTCTCCAGGTAGTCCACCACGGCCTTCACCCAGTCGGCGCGTGTCTCGGACTCCGTCACCTTCTGCATGGCCTGCTTCTGGGCCTTGCGCTTGCCTTCGGGGTCGAACGTCTTGGCCAGCCCCTCTGGCAGCTCGCCGCCGGTGAAGAGCGCGTCCGCGGCGGCCTTGTACTTCTGGTAGCTCGCGCTGCGCTCCAGCTTCTGCTGCGCCGGGTCGTCCTGGCGGGAGGTGTACCTGCTGCCCTTGCCGCGCCCCGCGTCGATTTCGCGCCAGGTCTTGGAGCGCTTCCCGGAGAAGCCGCCGCCGTTGTCGTCCCTGTCCTTGGCCATCCTCATCTCTCCTTGCGAGCGCCCCAGAGCGCCGCGAGTCCGCGATGGACGAGACGCCGCACCGCCTCCAACTCCTGGGAGGACAGGGGTTGCTCCTCGTCCTGCTCCGCCTCGAAGAGCGCCTCGTCCGCGTAGTCCTTCAGCGGTTGGGGCACTGGCGGGGCATCCGTGTCCGCCTCCAGCACCGCCGGGCTGACGGACGTGAGTCCCGGCGGCCAGCCCAGCTCCAGCATGGCGTACAGCTCGAGGAGCAGGTGGCGGGCGACGCCGTATCCTTCGTCCGTGAGCGCCGCCGCGTCAAGCGCGCCCAGCAGCGCGTCCTGGCGGTTCTCGAAGGCATGGTTCAGGCGCGTGCGCGCCTTCTCGTCGTCTTCCAGATAACGCCAGGCCGCCTCCACGAATTCGCTCGTGGGAACCCCCGGGTGGAAGGGCGCGGGGGCGGGGGCCTTCACCTTCTTCGGGCGGGGCGGGCGCGCGCCGTCGTCCAGCCGGATGTGCTTCCCTTCCGCCACCAGCTCCCAGAGGCCCAGCAGGTTCTGGTACAGGCGCCGGGCGATGTCGGGGGAAGGGAAGCGCGGCTCCTCGTCGAACAGCGTGGGGATGAAGTCGCTGGACGGCGTGCCCTGCGCATGGGCAGCCCGCATGCGCTCGAGGACCTGTGCGCTGTCCAGCGCGGCCCCCGTCAGGTCCAGCAGACCATCGAGCGTGGGGGCGCCCTCGAAGTGGCGTTGGAACTCGGCACCTCTGTCACGGGAGCGGCTCATGGGGACGGCACGCTAAGCACAGCAGGCAGGCGGGCGCACGCGGCTTCATGACTCTTCGGGCCACTCGCCCATCAGCGCGTCCTGACGTTCCTTGGGATTGGAGGTCCAGGCGTAGTCCTCGGGCACGTGTCCGCCACCGTGGGCGGCCCAGCCGTCCCAGCTCACCTGCTCCTTCATGAAGGCGTCGGTGGGCTCGTCCGTCACCTCGGGACGGTTGCTGGGGACCTCGAACGGGGTCTCGATGGGTTTGCTGGGGACGATGATGGACATGGGCCTGCTCCTCCGGGGAGACGCCGGACGCGCGGGATGTCCGCTGCCACACGCGGCGTGCTCCTCTCAGGCAACGTAGGACGGCCAGGGCCGCGCGAGGAGCGGGGATGCCGGGCAGACGAGCGGTGGGCCGTCTTCCGTTTCCGGCCCTCCGCCCCTAGTCTCCGTTCACACATGGCAGAAACCTCCGTGGAGACGCTGAAGTCCGCGGTGCAGGCGCTCTACCGCGTCCACGCGGTGGAGGGCCCGCCGGGCGAGAATGGGCTGCGCACCGTCTGGCACCTGTGCCCGGACGGCGCGGAGCTGATGTCCCTGGTGGACTCGGAGGGCCGCGTCCGCCGGCAGGAGCTGACGCTGCTGGAGGACCACTACGTGTGGTCCAGTGGCGAGGGCGTGCGCACCGGCTACCTGGAGCGCGGGTCGGGCGGCAAGGCGTCAGCCACCGCGGTGGTCCAGACGGACCCGGAGCTCGTCCCACAGCGGCTGATGCGCGCGGCGCTTGCCATGGGCACGTACACGGGGCAGGACCGCTACCTGCTCCACATGCAGCGCGTGCTGGCGCTGGCGCGAGAGGGACTGGAGATGAGGGGTGACACGCAACGTCCGTCGGAGCCCACGCTTCCCACGGTGGAGTCGCCGCCGGTGACGGCTCAGGCCCTCTTCGACGTGCCGCCGGCCGAGGTGGTGGTGGAGGAGGTGAAGCCGCCGGTGGTGCGGCCCTCCGAAGGCATGACGATGGTGTGGGTGCTCTGCCTGGGGCTGCTGGTGGGCCTGGGGATGCTGGCGTTCATCCTGATGGGCTGAGCCGGAGGTGCTTCCCGTCCGGACGGTGCCTGGGGCGTCCCCGACGAGGGGATTTCGCCGGGCTCGGCGGGAATGGCCACCGGCGCGTGCTCGGTGGCGGAGCTCACCGGGTGGGCATCCAGCACCAGCAGCGCGCCCACTGCGATGGCCGGGACGAGCCGCGCGGACCAGCCCAGCGGCGTGTGGGCGTCCTCGCCGGCCCGCCGCGCCATCAGCGTGAGGCCCAGCGCCGCCAGCACGCCGGTGCACGTCCACCGCAGCGCGCGCAGGTTCGCCGTCGCCGCCAGGCCGGCGGCAATCAAGTCCGCGCGCTCCGACTCCGGCATGCGCGCCAGCCCCGTGAGGCACCCCAGCAGGTGACGGGCCTCGAACGCGCCCACCATGGCCACCGACGCCAGGGACGCGGACACGCCGCTGGCCAGCAGCAGCCCCCGGCCGCGGTAGCCCGTGACTTCCCGGAAGCTCACGGCCCCGACGTGCACCAGCACCAGCCCCAGGGCCACGCCCAGCAGCAGCGCGGTGCTCGTCCACGCGCCCAGCAGGCGCGGCGCCATGGCCTCTCCAGTGCTGGCCGCCAGGACGACGCCCGCCTCCACCGCGTCCAGCCGCGGCAGGGTCGCCAGCGCCCGGTCCACCAGGACCTCGGTGCCCATCAACCCCAGCATCCACGGCAGCGTGGCCAGCCCCAGCATGGCGGACAGCGAGACCCGGCGCTCCATGCCCAGGCTCACCAGCGCCATCCCCAGCAGCGGCACCTCCAGCAGCAACACCCCTCCCACCAGCGCGGCGAACGGTCCGGCCGCCCGGAACGCGTGCATCACCCCTGCCGTCCCCTCGAGCAGGGGACCCAGGGTGAAGCACCCCACGAGCACTGTGAAAGGCACGGCCAACGCGACGGGGAGACCGGACGCGAGGCGGAGCCGGAGCGGAACGAGCATTTCAGGAGAGAGTAGTCTCTCCAGTTAAGCCTGTGAAATTAGACCGGGGGACGACCCACGAGCCAGTAGATGACGCTCGCCAGGGCCCCGGCGACGGGAGAGATGAGCACACCCATCAGGTAGAGCCTGGGGCAGCCGCCCTCCTCGCAGCCGATGCGGCCGTAGGCCAGCACGCCGGCCAGCAAGAGCGGCACGTGCATGCCCATGAGGAAGACGCCGACGCCGCGCAGCACCAGCCCGCGGTACCAGGTGCGTGTCCACAAGCGGAAGACGACGGGGAGCAGCACCAGCGTCAGGGTGGCCGCGATGGCCAGGCTCACCTGACGGGCCGATACAGCCACACACGCCACGGCCGCCAGCACCAGCGCGGGGACGAGCAACAACGCGTTGAGGGACAGGGGCTCCCGGGGACGCATCGAACCTGGAGGGGACCGTGGCAGAGCGGCGGTGCCCGTGCAAGGACGGAAGCGGGGAGGGTGTCCGGCAGCGGCCAGGTCGCGCCCTGGCCCCGCACCGCGGGTGTCAGGCTGCGACGGCGCCCTCTCCCAGGAGCTGGGTGTAGCGGCCCCGCAGGGCGAGCAGCTCCGCGTGGGTGCCGGCCTCCACCACGCGGCCGCCCTCCACCACGGCAATCAGGTCCGCGTCGCGCACGGTGGACAGCCGGTGGGCGATGACCAGCACCGTGCGCCCCTGCATCAGCGCGACGAGGCCCTCGCCCACCGCCGCCTCGCTCGCCGCGTCGAGCGCGCTGGTGGGCTCGTCCAGCAGCAGCACCGACGGCCGGCACAGGAAGGCCCGCGCCAGGACGAGCCGCTGCCGTTGTCCGCCCGACAGCCGGCTGCCGCGCTCGCCCACCGGTTCATCCAGGCCGCCGGGCAGCGCGCGGACGAAGTCCTCCGCGTGCGCCAGCCGCAGTGCTTCCCACAGCTCGGCGTCCGTGGCCTCGGGCCGGCCCAGCCGCAGGTTGTGTCGCACCGTGCCGGAGAAGAGCACCGGCTCCTGCGGCACCCAGGCCACCTGTCCGCGCACGCTGGACGGCTTCAGCGCCGTCAGCGGCGCGCCGTCCCACAGCACCTGTCCGCCCGACGCTGGCAGGAAGCCCAGCAGCACGGAGAAGAGCGTCGTCTTGCCCGCACCGGACGGGCCCACCAGCGCCACGCGCGCGCCGGCGGGCACCACCAGGTCCACGCCGCGCAGCGCCTCGCGCCCGTCCGCGTAGGTGGCCCGCACGCCCACGAGCTTCAGCTCGCGCGACAGCGGCCCGGCCACCTCGCCCACGTCCGGCGGAGAGGGCGCGTCCGCCATGGCGAAGAGGCGCTCGGCCGCGGCCAGTCCCGTCAGCACCTGGGACAGCGTGCCGCTGAGCGACTTCACCGGCTGGTACAGCAGCAGCGCGGCGGCCATGAAGGAGAGCAGCCGCCCCGCCAGCGCCGGGTCCGCCGCCACCGCGCGCGCGCCCCACGCCACCGCCAGCGCCACGCCGGCGATGCCCAGCAGCTCCACGGTGGGGCTCACCGCGCCGCGCAGGAAGAGCGAGCGGCGCATCTCCCCCAGGTACTTGTCCGCCTCCACCTCGAAGGCGTCCAGCGCGCGCGGCTGCCCGTTGAAGGCCTGCACCACCGGCAGGTTCTGGAGCTGCTCGGCGGTGATGGCCGTCAGCGAGCCCAGCCGCTCTTGCGAGCGCGCGGCCACCTTCTTCAGCGAGCGCGCGAAGCGGTTGATGGGCAGCACCGTCACCGGCACGACGATGAAGGTGAAGAGGAACAGCGTCTTGTCGATGAAGAAGCAGGTGGCGAGCAGCGCGATGATTTGCAGCCCGTCCTTCACGTAGGACGTGAGCGCCTGCGTGATGGAGAACTCCACCAGCGGCACGTCGGCGGTGAAGCGCGACAGCAGCTCGCCGGAGTGGCGCCGCTCGAAGAACGCGGGCGGCTGGCCGAGCAGCCGTCCGTAGAGGAAGCCGCGCAGGTCCGCCATCACCCGCTGCCCCAGCCGTTGCATCAGCCCGCCCTGGAGGAACTGGGCGGTGGCCTTCACCGCGGCCACCGCCACCACCAGCAGGGGCAGGCGCCGGAGCAGGGCATCCCCTGGCAGGGACACCCCGGCGACGGTGACGGGCTCGTGGGTGAGCACCGCGCGCAGCAACGGCCCTACCACCCAGGCATAGGCGGAGGTGGCGACGGCGGCGGCCACCGACGCGCCGACGCCCGCGGCGAGCAGCAGCCGGTAGGGCCGGAGGTAGCCGAGGAGTCGGCGGTAGACGTGAGGAGAAGGACGCGGAGCCACTGTTCGGCGGCGGACTCTGTCACCGAGTCGCCGCGACGTCCAAGGCTACTGGTCGTCCGGGGCAGGTGCCCTGTCGGCTGCCCTGCCACCGGGCACATGCAGCGGCCAGGCCAGTTCCATTGCCCACCTTCAACCCTGCGGACAGGTTCAGGGGAGCCATGGAAACGAATAACGAAAAAGAGGCCCTGTTCAATCCGGGCTGTGAGCCGGTGGTGGAGGACGAGGAGCGCCGGCGGCTCCTGTGGCTGATGGCCGAATACTTCCGAACCATCGGGTACACGGACATCAAGGCGCGCCTCCCCGGTTTCATGCCTCCTCCCATCCTGTCCGGGACCATCGAGGACCATCGCCCCGACTTCACCTGCCGGCAGTCGGACTCGGCTCGCACGCCCATCATCCTGGAAATCGTCACCCCCGGCATGGTGGAAGACCCCACCGCGGAGAACCGCTGGAGCCTGCTGGCCAGTGCCGCCAAGCTCTACAACGCGGAGCTCCACTTCGTGGTGCCCAAGTGGGCCGCCACCGGCGCGGTGGACCCGGGGCTCAAACGCAGGCTGGCCCGGATGGAGCTGACAGCCAACCGCGTCTGGACCGTCTGACCCGGGCTTCCCGCCCCAGGCCGTGCCCCCGCCCGGTTGCCCACCCGGCGCCGGGTGGGCCAGGGCGCCTTGTTCCCCCGCTGGATTGCTGGTGCGTTTCGCTGCGTTATAGTGACTCGAGATTCCACGCAGCGAAGAAAAGCACAGCAAATTCCAGGGGTTGTAATCGATGCCAGCGGCGGCGGGTCAGAAGCGCGACTACTACGAGGTCCTGGGCGTCCAGAAGTCTGTCTCCGCGCAGGAGCTCAAGAGCGCGTTCCGCAAGGTGGCGCTGCAGTACCACCCGGACCGCAACCCGGGGAACCAGGAGGCCGAGGAGAAGTTCAAGGAAGCCTCGGAAGCCTATGAGGTGTTGAGCGACCCCGAGCGGCGGGCGAAGTACGACCGCTTCGGGCACGCGGGCAACCCCTTCGAGGGCTTCGGCGGCGCCGGCGGCGGGTTCCAGGGCGTCAACATCAACGACATCTTCGGCGAGATTTTCGGCGACATCTTCGGCGGTGGCCGGGGTGGGCGCCGGACGAGCTCGCGTGGCGCGGACCTGCGCTACAACCTGGAAATCACCTTCGAGGAGGCGGCCTTCGGCTGCCGGCCCAAGGTGACGATTCCCCGCCCGAAGAAGTGCGACACGTGCTCCGGCTCGGGCAGCAAGAGCAACACGGGGCCCAGGGCGTGCTCGGCGTGCGGCGGCAGCGGCGAGCTGCGCTACACGCAGGGCTTCTTCGCGGTGTCCCGGCCCTGCGCGGACTGCGGCGGCACGGGCGCGGTGGTGCCGGACCCGTGCACGCGCTGCAAGGGCTCGGGCAAGGTGCCCTCCGAGGAGGTCATCGAGGTGGCCATCCCCGCTGGCGTGGACAACGGCACGCGCGTGCGCCTGTCCGGCATGGGCGAGCCTGGCGACCGGGGCGGCCCGGCGGGTGACCTCTACGTCACCGTCATCGTGAAGGAGCACCCGCTCTTCCAGCGCGAGGAGTACGAGGTCTTCTGCGAGGTGCCCATCTCCTTCACGCAGGCGGCGCTGGGCGCGAAGATTGACGTCCCCACGCTGGACGGGAAGGTGAAGATGACCGTCCCCAGCGGCACCCAGTCCGGCAAGGTGTTCCGGCTCAAGGGCAAGGGCGTTCCCCACCTGCACAGCCAGCAGCGGGGCGACCAGCACGTGCGCGTCGTCGTGGAGACGCCCACCGAGCTGTCCTCGAAGCAGCGCGAGCTGCTGGAGAAGTTCGCGGAGGCCTCCGGCGAGGAGTCGCACCCGCAGTCGAAGAGCTTCATCGCCAAGGTGAAGGAGCTGTTCGGCTGACGACGGTTGCGGGCGCGGGGCCGCGAAGGTGTGGCCCTCGTGCCGCGCCCGCCGGGTAGGCGGGCGCCGCGCCGCGGCGAGCGGCCGTGGGCACGGGCGCTGCAAAACAGCGGGCTCTGACAGTGGAATCTTCCCCCCGCTCGGGTGTCGACGGGGGCGCACCCCACTGCTATGCACGGCCCTGCCATGGATGTCCTGCCCACCCTGCGCCGCTCGCTCGTCATCGCCCTGGCCCTGCTGCTGACGGCCTGCCCCCGGTCCACCCGCACGCCCTCCGGAGGTGACACCGGCGGGGCGCTGCCCACGGGAGACCCGTTCCCCAAGCGCCCCGCGGTGGAGGCGAAGAAGGACCCCGCCGCGGACGCGGCGCTGGCACAGGCCTCCCAGACGGCCCGTGCCACCCCGGACAAGAAGAAGGCCGCGGAGGCCTTCCTGTCGGTGCGCAAGGCGTACCCTTCCACCACCGCGGGACAGGACGCGCTGTACCAGGCGGGCGTCCTCTTCTTCGAGTCGAAGGACTTCGTCAACGCGCGCAAGAGCTTCAACGAGCTGCTCTTCGAGAACCCGCTCCACCCGCAGGCGGATGACGCCAAGCACAAGCTGGCCGTCTCCGCGATGGAGGTGGGCGCCTACCGCGACGCGTACCAGACGCTCGCCAGCCTCGCCGAGCGCGCCAGCGGCGCCGAGCGCACCCAGCTGCTGAAAGAGGCGGCCCGCGCCGCCGAGGGCGCCGGCCTCTACGGGCAGGCGCTGCAGATGGCCGTGGACGAGGCGGGCCAGGCCCAGGGCGCCCAGGCCCAGGCCGACGCGGTGGCCAAGGTGGAGGCGCTGGTGGAGGGCCGCGCGGGCTTCGTGGACGTCGCCCGGGTGGCGGAGGGCCTGTCGTCGTCCAACCCGGCGTGGCCCGTCATCACCTTCAAGCTGGCGCGCATCTACTACCACCTGCGCGACTGGACGCGGCTGGAGGAGACGCTGAACCGCTTCCTCGCCGAGGCGCCGGGCCACGCCTTCGCGCCGCAGGCCCGAGAGCTGCTCGCGCGCGCCACGCGCCGGGTGGAGGCGCGCCCGCGCACGGTGGGCGTGCTGCTGCCCATGACGGGCCGCTACCAGCCCATTGGCGAGGCGGTGCTGCGCGGCATCCAGCTGGGGCTGGAGGGCAGCGGCGTGGAGCTAGTGGTGAAGGACACGCAGGGGGATGTGAACAAGACGGGCCAGGCCATGGAGCAGCTCGCCTTCGACGACGGCGCCATCGCCGTGCTGGGGCCCCTGCTGGGAGACGACTCCAAGCGCGCGGCGCTGCTGGCCGAGGAGCTCCAGGTCCCGCTGCTGACCATGACGCGCCAGGACGGCATCACCGACCTGGGCGGCTACGTCTTCCGCAACATGCTCACCAACGCGGCCCAGGCGGAGGCCATCGCGGACTACGCGATGAACGTGAAGGGCTACAAGCGCTTCGCGCTGCTCTACCCGAACATCCCCTACGGCGTGGAGCTGGCGGATGCCTTCTGGGACCAGGTGGTGGCGCGCGGCGGCGGCGTGCGCGGAGCGGAGCGCTACGCGCACGACCAGACGACCTTCACCAACGAGGCCAAGAAGCTGGTGGGCCGCTACTACCTGGATGACCGCGGCGACTACATCGAGGGCCTGCGCGACGTGCAGGGGGAGAACCTGGACGCGTACCGCCGCCGCAAGGCGCTGGAGAAGGTGAAGAGCGGCGTGGAGCCCATCGTCGACTTCGACGCCATCTTCATGCCGGACGACTGGCGCCGCGTCAGCCTGGTGGCGCCCGCGCTGGCGGTGGAGGACATCGTCACCAACGCGTGCGACCCGCGCGACCTGGAGCGCATCCGCAAGACGACGGGCAAGAAGGAGCTGAAGACGGTGACGCTCTTCGGCGCCAACCAGTGGAGCAGCCCCAAGGGCCGCTCGGGGCTGCCGGAGCTCGTCGAGCGCGGCGGCAAGTTCGTCACCTGCTCGGTGTACGTGGACGGCTTCTTCGTGGACTCGCAGCGCCCGGCCACGCGCCGCTTCGTGCAGCAGTACCGCGAGGCGTACCGGGACGAGACGGGCCGCGACCCGGGTCTGCTGGAGGCGATTGGCTACGACTCCGGCCGGATGTTGCGCCAGCTCATGGAGCAGAAGGATGCCCCTCGCACCCGCGCGCAGATGCGTGACGCGCTGGCCAACCTGAAGGACTTCGACGGGGCCACCGGGCGCACGTCCTTCAACGAGAAGCGCGAGGCGGTGAAGCAGCTGTTCCTGCTGTCCATCGACAGCAAGGGCGTGAAGGAAATCAACGTCGAGAAGGAGCGGCGGGAGGCCGCCTCGGCGTCGGGAGGCTCTGGGACATGAAGTTCGTGAGGGGGGCGTTCGCGCTGCTGGCGAGCGGGGTGGTGGCGGTGGGCTGTGCACACGCGCCCCCGCGGGTGTCCCCCGAGCTGAGCGCGCGGCTGGACGCGGAGCCGGGCACCTGGCTGTCCGGCAGCGCCGCGGGCCTTCAGCGCAAGGCCGTCCTCAACAACAAGGACTTCATCTGGGGCCTGGCCTTCGCGCCCCGGGGCGGCCGGGTGGCGTACTCGCGCCTGGGCAGCCAGTCCTACTTCCTCTCCGTCTGGGAGCTCGGCTCCGCCGAGCCGAGGATGCTGGCGGATCCGGCCATCAACCCCTACGAGTTCGACGTGGAGGGCGTGGCCTTCTCGCCGGACGGCACGCGCGTGGCCACCGCGGGCAAGGACGGCGTGGTGCGCCTCTTCGACGCGGCCACCGGCGCGCTCGTGGGCGAGCGCCGCACCGAGGAGCCGCTGTCGGTGGTGGCCTTCCACCCGGAGGGGCAGTGGCTGGTGGTGGGCAGCTACAAGGGCCTGGTGACGGTGCTGTCCGCGCCCGCGCTGGAGTATGCCTCCGAGGAGCGCGGTCACGTGGGCCCGGTGAGCGCGCTGGCCTTCGCGCCGGACGGCACGCTGTACTCCGGCGGCTGGGACAAGCACGTGCGCGCGTGGCGCACCTCCGTGGAGGCGTTGCGCCCGGGGCAGACGCGCGTGCGCTTCGAGCGGCGCGCCGGCTCGGTGGTGCTGGGCGGCACGGTGAACGGCAAGGCGCCGCTGTCCTTCGCGCTGGATGCGCGCGCTCCCGCCCTGGTCCTCACCAGCGAGGCGGCCGCGGCGGCGGGCATCGACGTGCCCTTCCTGAAGGAGACGGTCAACGTGCCGGGACCGCTGGGCACCATCGCCGCGCGGCTGGCGCGGGCCCAGTCCCTGCGCTTCAAGTCCATGCAGGTGGAGGGCGTGGACATCGCCGTCTGCGACGCGTGCGTGCCGCAGGGCACCCAGGGCGTGCTGGGCGCGCCCTTCTCCGAGCGGGTGGAGGTCGCCTTCGACGAAGTCACCCAGGAGGCCGTGCTCACGCGCAAGGGCGGCCCTGCCGAGGGCGCGCCCACGGTGGATGCGCTGGTGCTCGCGCGCCGCTCGGACTTCACCTTCCCGGCCTACGTCAGCGACGTCACGGTGGACGCGCGCGGCCAGCGGCTGGGCGTGGGCCTGTCGGAGCAGAAGCCGGAGCGCGACCGCGCGGTGTACGAGCGCGAGCGCAAGGGCGTGGAGGAGCCGCAGGGTCCTTTCAACGCGGGGGCCATCGTGGACGCCGCGTCCGGCCAGGTGCTGGCGAAGTGGCCGCTGCACCGGGGCGTGGTGGCCACGGCGGCCATCTCTCCGGATGGGCGCTCGCTGGCCAGCGGTGGCTGGGACAAGCGCGTGTACCTCTTCACCGAGGGCGACGCCGGCGCGCGCGGCGAGCACCGCTTCGACTGGTCCGTGCGCCGCGTGCGCTTCAGCCCGGACGGGCGCTGGCTGGGCGTGGCCGCGTGGACGCCCCAGGCGGCCAGCAAGGATGGGGACAGCGACCCGGCGGCGGTGCTGCTGGACGTGGCCTACGAGTCGCCCACCGTGGACGGGCCGGGAGCGAGCGCCGCCGCGGCTCAGTAGTTGAGGTGGATGCCGCCGGCGGGCATGCCGAGCGCCTGGAGCGTCTTCATCACTCCCTGCACCATCTCCTTCTGGCCGCAGAGGAAGGCCACGGCGTCGGACCGCAGCGGCCCTTCGCCCAGGTGCGCCTGCACGTAGCCGGTGAGGCCCTGCCAGCCGCTGGCGCCGGGCTGGCTGACGGTGCGCACCACGCGCACGCCGCCGGCTTCCCACTCGTGCAGCTCATCGGCGTAGGCGAATGCACCCGGGGTGCGCGCGCCGAAGTAGAGCGTCACCTGCCCGTAGGCCTGGCGTTCGCGCTGGATGCTGGTGATGACGGAGCGGATGGCGGAGATGCCCGAGCCGGTGGCGAACAGCAGCACGTCCTGGCCTCTCGCGCGCTCCAGGGGGAAGCCCCGGCCTTCTGGCCGTGAGACCTCGACCTGGGCTCCTCTGGGAAGGCCGATGAGCGCGTCGGGCAGCGGGCTGCCGTCCTTGAGGAGGAACTCCCACTGGGTCCCCGGGAGACCGGGCGGGGAAGCGATGGCGAAGAGGCCCTGTCCCACGCCGGGCAGGCGCAGGTGCACGTACTGTCCGGGTCGCTCGTGCGTCCCGGCCAGAGGCGTTCCCCGCACGTCCAGCACGAGGTCGGTGAGGCCGTCGGCGGCGGGTGCACTTTCAGTGACGATGGCCGGGTGCCAGTCGGGCATGTGGCGGTTCTAACCCACACGCCGCTCGCGTGCTGCCCCTGGTAGCCTGAGGGGGTGAAGAGTCTGCTCTGGATAATCCTGTTCCTGCTGGGCCTGGCCGGCGTGGTCATCCCGCTGACGTACCTCTACACGGCGAGCAAGCTGCCGCAGCTCGAGAGCGAGTTCGACGTGGAGAAGCAGCTCAAGCACAGCATCGAAGGCGAGCGGATGAGCCTTCGGGCCGGGCAGTACGAGCGCAACCCGCGGCCCATCACCTTCGTGCGGCCGGACTTCTCCAAGCTGCCCAAGGATTTGGTGGCGCTCTACATCCGCCACATGGAGTGCCCCCGGTACTTCCAGACGCCGCGCGAGGACGGGCCTGCGTGGGCCTGGCGCCTCTTCGTGGGCGCCACCCTGGGCACGACGCCGCCGGGGGACGGTGCCTGCGAGCGCATCCTGGCCATGCGCATCGCCGACGCGCTGGGCATCAAGGGCACGCGCGAGCAGTCCGTGGCCGCCCACCGCATCCATGCCTTCATGCAGAAGGACCAGCTCATCGCCTATGACCTGGCCACCATCTACTTCGAGCGCGGCATCGTCGGCGTGGAGGACGCGGCGCTGAAGCTCTTCGGCCGGGAGCTGGGCGAGCTGAAGCTGGAGGAGCTGGCGGAGCTGCAGCTGGCCCTGCCGCCGTACAACGACTACCACGGCATCAAGGTCTGCAAGAACCCGACGGTGCTGCGGCAGAACCGCAACATCCTGCTGGAGGACCTCGCGGGCTGGCGGCTGGTGAGCGAGGACCGTGCCCGCAACGCCATGGCCCAGCCGCTGGCGTGCGCGCGCTGAGCAGCGCTCGCGAATGGCCCCGGCCACGCTCGTCATCTGCTTGAGCAGGTGGTGGCGAGCATGGCCGCTTGCGAATCATGTCCGGTGCGCCTGTTATCTGCGTGAGCAGGTGGTGGCGAGCGTGGCCGCTTGCGAATCATGTCCGGTGCGCCTGTTATCTGCGTGAGCAGGTGGAGGCGAGCTCGGCCGCTCGCGAATCATCTCCGCTACGCCCTGTATCTGGGTGAGCAGGTCGATGCGAGCGCAGCCGCATGCGAATCATCTCCGCTGAGCCTGTTATCTGCGTGAGCAGGTCGATGCGAGTGCGGCCGATTTCGAATCATCTCCGCTGCGCCTGTCACCTGATCTAGCAGGTGGAGGCGAGCTCGGCCGCTCGCGAATCATCTCCGCTACGCCAGTTCGCAACTTGAGCAGGTCGACGCGAGCGCAGCCGCTACCGAATCATCCCCGCCACGCCCGTCACCTTCTTGAGCAGGTCGATGCGGGCGTGGGCGCTGGTGTCGGCCCGGGCGTCGTCTCGGTACTTCGCCAGCAGGTTGCGCGCGGCGTTCGCCTTGGGCCCGTCCAGCTTCCCGGACGTCTCCAGCCGGTCGACCCGGCGCTCCAGCCGGTCGATGCTCTCGAGGATGTCCTCCAGGCTGGGCGCCGACGCCTTCATCGGCCGAGGCGGCGCGACGGGTGAATCGACTTCGGAACGCGCCCGCTCCACCCTCGCGCGCGTGCTACCCACAGCACGGGCCGGCGCGGTGGCGACCAGCGGCTGGAGCGGGATGTCCTCCACCGGAGGCTCCTGGACCTCGGTGGGCGTTGGGGCCACCGCGACCTGCGCTGGCGTCGCGGGCTCGGCCGCGGGTGGCGTCGGCCCCGCAGCGGCCTCCGCCGGGGCCACCTGGGCCGCTGCCGTCACCGGCGCGGCGGGCGGCGTCACCAGCGCGGGGGCGTCCGCTTTGCGGACGATGATGGCCGCCGCGCCGATGAGCAGCACGCCGGCGAAGCCCAGCGCCGCCACCAGCGGCAGGTGCTTGCGCCGCGGGCCGCGGACGCCCACGGCGCGCAGTTCCTGGGACGTCAGCTCCGCGCTCAGCTCCGGGGGCACCGGCACCGGCGTGGTGGGACGACGCGAGTCCGCCTCCGCCTCCGCGGGAGACTTCTCGAAGCCTGGAGCGGGCGCGCTGGGGTTGGAGCGCGTGGAGGCCCGGAGGGTGCGTCGCAGCTTGTGCAACTGCTGCCGCAGCGCGTCCGCGGAGTTGGGCCGCGTCTCCGGGTCCTTGGTGAGCATCTGCAGGATGAAGGCGTCCAGCGCGGGCGGCAGGTCGGAGACGAACTCCGAGGGCCGCGGCGGTCGCGCCTCCACGTGCTTCATCAGCAGATCCACGGGCGAGCTGCCCACGAAGGGGAGCCGGCCGGTGACGATTTCGAAGGTGACGACACCCAGGGCGTAGAGGTCCGTCATGGGCCCCACTTCCTGGCCGCGCGCCTGCTCCGGCGCCATGTACTCCGGCGTGCCCACCACCATGTCCGTGCGCGTCTGCGCGGTGCGGCCGGTGGGGCCCTGGCCCCGCTTGGCGAGCCCGAAGTCCAGCACCTTCACGTAGCGCGAGCCGTCCGGTTGCTGCACCAGGAAGATGTTGCTCGGCTTGAGGTCGCGGTGCACCACGCCCGCGCCGTGCGCGGCGGCCAGCGCGGCGAGCACCTCGTCGAGCAGCGCCAGCGCCTCCTGCACCGGCAGCCGGTTCTTCTCCGTCAGCACCGCGTCGAGCGCCTGGCCCTCCAGGTACTCCATGATGATGTACTGCCGGCCGTCGGGCACCTGGCCGAAGCCGAAGATGTCGATGATGCCCCGGTGGCGGATGGCGTTGACGGCGCGGGCCTCCGCGAGCAGCCGCTCCACCTGCTCGGTGGAGTGGGCCAGCTCCGGCCGCAGCACCTTCACCGCCACGCGCTTGCCGATGAGCGGCTGGATGCCTTCGTACACCAGCCCCATGCCACCCACGCCGATGCGCGAGCGCAGCTCGTACTCACCCAGCTTCAAGCCGATGAGCGGGTCCTTGTGGGGGACCGCCGCCGGAGGCTCCGAGGACTGCACCACCACGTTCGGCTCCTCCACGCGCGAGGACACGTCGAACGACGCCAGCACCACCGTCCCATCGCGTGGGCACACGGCGGTGTCGGGAGGTACGGCCTGGCCACAGGTATCGCAGATCAACTCGGAAGCCATCTCAAACCGGGATGCAGCGTAGCAGGAGGACCCGGGTGGGGCGATGTGCTCAGGCCTGGAATGCCTGTCGAGCGGTCAAGCGCAGCACGCCGCATCCCCCCGACAGGCACCCCAACGTCGGACAACGGACGCTAGGGGTTGGGCGTGGCGCAGTCGACCTCGCGCCGCTGCTCACCCTCCTGGCCTCCCAGCCCGGGGCCGACGCCGCCGGGGCCTCCGAGGCCCAGGTCGAAGGTGACGCCCTCCTCCGTGAGGACGATGCCCGAGCCCGGCCCACACCACACCCCCACCGAGGGACCACCGCCGCCGCCACCGCCGCTCCCGCCCGGGCCACCATTCCCTCCGGGACCGCCTGGACCGCCCCTGCCTCCGGTCGTCTGGTACCGCATGACGGGGGCGGTTCCTCGCTCCCGGGTGACCCGGCCGCCAATGCTCCCCTGGCCGCCTTCACCGCCCAAGCCGCCGGGCCCCCCTTCACCGCCGGGCCCTCCCTGTCCGCCACCGAGCGTCCGCAGGACGCTCCCTTCCTCCACGGCGACCTGGGCTCCGATGAGCAGCAGCGAGATGGAGGCGCCACCGCCGCCCCCGCCACCGCCCCCTTCTCCACCGCAGCCGCCCGAGCCGCCCGCGCCACTGCCTCCGCCGCTGGCGACGCTCACCCCGGTGCCGTAGCAGCTCCCGCCGGACCCGCCACCCCCTCCGCCACCGCCCGGCGTACCTCCGCCACCAGGCTCACCTTCCTGGCCAGGGACCCAGGTCTCCTCCTGCAGCAGGCCCAGCCCCATGCCACCCTGGCCCGCGGAGCCCGTGCCGCCGTCCGCGCCCGCCAGGCCCGCCATGCCCGGGCCCGGATTGCAGATGCAGAGGTCGCCAGAGCAGGCCGCATTCCCATTCTCTGCGTTGCCACCCGCGCCACCCGCGCCGCCCCCGTCCTCGGGGGTGCCCGTGCCGCCATCCTTTCCTGGATCGCCGTCCGCGCTGCCACTGGCGCCAAACCCACCGGTGGGCATGGTTCCATCCGGGCAGATGAAGTCAGCGGGCAGGCCTCCCTGGCCGAAGTCGGAGTTGTCGACGCCTCCGTCCTGGCCGCTGCCTCCGGGGAGGCCCTGCTTGCCCTGCGCCCCCGGCGTGCCTGGAGCCCCAGGGCCGCCGCGGCCCGCCGTCAGGGTGACATGGCGCATGCGGAACCCGGACGAGTCCACCATGCGCACGGCGATGGACGGCTCGCCGGGGCCCGCCGCGCTGGCGGCGCTGACGTGCACGTACTCCATGACCACGCCGGCATCCTGGAGGCCGCGCACCGTCATCCCCAGGGTTCCGGCGTCGACCTGGGCCACGTGTTCCGCGCTGCGGCGCCAGCCGCCCCTGCGCCCGGCATAGCCGCCGTGCAGCGACACGGGCACGTCCAGCACCAGGTCGGCCTCGTCGTAGGCGCCACCGGCCAGGAACAGGTGGCGCGCGCCGCCGTCCGTCTGGCGCAGCATCGCCAGCGCCCGGCCCACGGTGCGCAGCGGCGCCGTGCGCGTGCCGGTGCCCGCGTCGTCATCGCCATCCACCGGGTCGATGAAGAGGCCCGCGTCCGCCTGTCCGTCCACGCCGTCACAGTCGGTGTCCTTGAAGGCGTCGTCGGGCAGGTCCTCGCCGGGCACCGGCGTGCAGGCCGCGACGTGGGGCTCGCAGCGGCCCTCGTCACTGCAGCGCTGCCGCGCGCCGTCGAAGTCGTAGCACGCGCCCACGGCGAACACCGCCACGAGCGCGGTGCCCGTGGCGCCGAGCAACTGGGTCTTCCGCATGGCTCTCCTCGAATTCAAGGCAACGTCCCGGACAGGCCCACCATGCCTCCACCGGGAAGGGGGGCGGCGGAGGGCTGCAGCTTCGGGGCCTCCTCGCCGGGAAGCAGGAACATCACCGCGCCCGTGACGAGCCCCGCCGCGCCCAGGCCGAAGGCCACCCGGCTCAGCGTCTGCGCCCGGCGGCCCGACGACGCGAGCCCATCCGCGTCGGTCAGCGGCGCGTCCGGCGTGCCGCCGCGGTCGAGCTGCTCGTACTTGTCACCGGCCTGCAGGTAGAACACGGTGCCCACGCCGACCAGCGCCGCGCCGCCCACCGCGGGCAGCCACGACCAGCGGCGCAGCGGGCGGATGCGCTCGGGCTCCGGCTCCGGAGCCAGCGGCTTCGCCTCGACCACGGTGGGGGAGGACGGGGGCGGCGGCTCGACGGCCGGCGGGGCCGGAGGCGGGCCGCGCAGGGCCGTCTGCGCCACGGGCAGCACCGCGTCGAGCGACTGCGTGAGCGAGTCCAGCAACTGCTCCTCGCGCACGCCCGGGATGAGGTGCTCGGTGACGAGCGCGCCGTCGTTGGAGGTGTAGATGCGCGCGCCGGTGCGATAGCCGCTGAGCAGCTGGCCCAGCTCCGTCACCAGCACGAGCTCCGTCTTCCCCGCGGCGCCCAGCGAGCGGATGCAGGCGGCCTGGGTGCGGTTGCAGCGCAGCAGCGGGCGGCGCTTGGCGGCGGTCAGCTTGCGGGTGATGTCCTCGATACGGACCACCACCAGCCCGCGGGCCCGGAGCTGCTCGGCCACGTGCTCCTGGGCGAACTCGACGACGTGGGAGGGCACTCCCGCCGCGTCAGGCGGCGCGACCAGGACGGAGAGGGGCGGCGGCGGAGCCGCGGCGGGGGCCTGGGTGGCCAGGGTGAGCGCGGCGAGGAGGGAGATCCACACCCAATCACTTTCCCCCCGACACGCGCTCCTCGCAAGGTCGGGAATCACCGCTCGTGCTTCGAGTGAAACCCCACGGAGCCCGGAGCGCGTGGTGGGAGGCCACCCCACCGGCCCGGGTCGCATTCGACGCGCCGGGCCGGGGCGGAGGGCTTCAGCGCCGGGGGCGCTCGGACGGCGCCGGGCGAATCTGCGTCTTCTCGGAGCCGCCGCTGGCGTTGTGCGAGCCGCCGGTGTCGTCCTCCTCGTCCTCCACCACGGACGAGGGGCGGGACGGCGGCGGGCGGCGCGCGCCCAGCGCCGGGCGGGAGCCCGTGGCCAGGTTGGGCGAGGGCGCCCGTGCGGGCGGGGTGAAGGGCGGCGGCCGGCGCGGGGGCACCGTGCGGGGGCTGTCGTCCTCGGCGAGCAGGTCCTCGGAGACCTCGACCTTGGCCTCCAGGGGCGCGGCGGCGGTGCGCGTCTCGTCGGGCGCGTCCGCGAAGGGGTTGCGCGTGGGCGGCGGCGTCGCGTCGTCGTCCACGTCCGGCGGCGGGGGCCGGGGAGGCGCGGCGGTGGGCCGGGCCACCGGCGTGGCGGGCCTCACCGCGGGAGGCGGTTCGGGCGGGCGAACGCGCGCGGACGGCGGCGGGGTGGGGTGGCTGGCGGGCACCTGCACCTGCACGGGCGGCGCGGCGGGGGGCGCGGGCGGCGGCGGCGGCGCGGCGGCCTTGCCCGCCTTCTTGTCGCGGGCCTCGTCCTTGAGGCGCTGCTCGAAGGCGGCCCACTCCTCCTTGAAGTGCGCGGGGTCGGGCTTGCCCGACTCGCGGTGCTTCAGCGACGGCGCCCAGCGCACCGTGTACGACTCGCCCGCGTGGAAGGTGGGCGGCGGGGGCAGGCCGTAGGTGGCCGGGTCGAAGAAGGACTCGTCCAGGTCGTGGAAGCCGTACGCGCGCGCCTTGCTGACGAAGTTGGGGATGATGCCGGTGGGCGCGTGGTAGCCGAGGATGTGGTCGTCCTCGTCCTTGGTGACGGGCGTGAAGACGAAGATGTCCTGGGTGCGGTAGTCGCCCTTCTCGTTGAGGGGCAGCACCTCCGACAGGGCAATCGTCTTGCGGCTGCCGTCGTGGAGGCGCTCGCAGCAGATGATGAAGTTGATGGCGCTGGCCACCTGGGCGCGCACGGCGACCATGGGCAGCTCGACGCCGGACATGAGGCACAGCGACTCGATGCGCCGCAGCGTGTCCGTGGGCGTGTTGGCGTGCGTGGTGGCCAGCGAGCCGCCGTGGCCCGTGTTCATGGCCTGCATGAGGTGGAAGGCCTCGCCGCCGCGCACCTCGCCGACGACGATGCGGTCGGGGCGCAGACGCAGCGCGGAGTGCAGCAGGTCGCCCATGTCCACCGCGCCCTTGCCGAACTTGTCGGGCGGTCGGCTCTCGAAGGGCACGACGTGGGACTGGTTGAGCTGGAGCTCGGCGGAGTCCTCGATGGTGAGGATGCGCTCCTCGTCGGGGATGAGCGACGACACGATGTTGAGCAGCGTCGTCTTGCCCGAGCCCGTGCCGCCGGCCACCAGCATGTTGAGCTTGGTGGCGATGCCCGCCTCGATGAGGCGCGCCATCTGCGGCGTGAGCGAGCCGAACTTCATCAAGGAGTCGATGGTCAGCTTCTCCTTGAAGAACTTGCGGATGGAGATGGTGGTGCCCTTGCGCGCGATGGGCGGAATCACCACGTGGATACGGCTGCCATCCGGAAGGCGCGCGTCCAGGCGCGGGCGCTCCTCGTTGAGCATGCGGCCGACGAACTGCGCCATGTTGCGGGCGGCGCCGAGCAGACCTTCGTCGGTGAACGATGCATCCACTTTCGTGAGCCGGCCCTTGCGTTCAATCCAGATGTCGGTGGGGCCGTTGATCATGATTTCCGACACGGCCTCGTCGTCCATGTAGGGCAGGACGGGCTTGAGGAACGCGCGGAGTGACTCGGTGTACATCGTCATGGCGCCCCCAAGGCTAGCGCGCTCTGGCCCCAGGGCCCAAGAACCGGCCCTGCCTGCCCGGCAGGTTTTCGGGCAGGGGCCGCTTTCGGACGGAGCCGGGCCGAAAGCAGTGGGCCCCTGCGTCACCCCGGTGTTTCAATGCCGCCGCCGCTGGATGGGGAGGTGTGAGTGCTCGCGGATCGGCTGCCGGAAGACTGGAAGCAGGTGCTGCGCGCGGCGCTCGAGGCGCCCTCGTTCCAGGAGCTGGAGCGCTTCGTCGAGTCGGAGCGGCGGGAGGCCACCGTCTTCCCGTCGGAGGAGGACCTCTTCTCCGCCTTCCGCCTCACGCCGTATGCGGACGTCCGGGTGCTGCTGCTGGGGCAGGACCCGTACCACGGTCCCGGACAGGCACACGGCCTGGCCTTCTCGGTGCAGCCGGGCGTTCCGCCTCCGCCCTCGCTGGTGAACATCTTCAAGGAGCTGCGGAGCGACGTGGGCGCGCCCCGTCCGAAGGACGGCTCTCTGATTCCATGGGCCCGGCAGGGCGTGCTGCTGCTCAACGCGGTGCTGACGGTGCGGCAGGCGAAGCCCAACAGCCACGCGGGGCACGGCTGGGAGGACTTCACCGACGCCGTCATCCGCGCGGTGAGCGCCAAGGACTCGCCCGTCGTCTTCGTCCTGTGGGGACGCTACGCGCAGAAGAAGAAGAAGCTCATTGATTCGAAGCGGCACGTCGTCATCGAGGGCACGCACCCCTCGCCGCTGTCGGCCAGCAACGGCTTCTTCGGAAGCCGCCCCTTCAGCGCGGTGAATGAGGCGCTGAAGTCCCACGGCCTTCCCCCCGTGGACTGGCGCCTTCCGGCCTGAGACTCGGTCCGGACAGGGCGGGGACGCGTTGATACGCTGCGGCGCGACATGACCGCCGCCTTCCTCGCCGCCACCACCCCCGAGCCGCTCTCCCAGGGCCGCTACGGCATCCGATTCACCGCGCCCTGGTATCAGGGCAAGGGCGCCTTCGGTGGCGTCGTCGCCGGCGCCGCGCTGCGCGCGCTGGAGCACACGCTGGCACAGGCGCAGCAACTCGGGCGTCCGGTGCGTACGCTCACCGCGCACTTCTGTGCGCCTGCGGTGGAGGGCGACGCGGAAATCCAGACGCGCATCGAGCGGACGGGGCGGCTGGTGACGCATGCCACGGCGCGCATCGAGAGCGCGGCGGGCGTGCTGTGCGTGGCCAGCGCCACGTTCGGCGCCTCGCGCGGCGGCGCGCTGGAGTACTTCGACGTGAAGCGCCCGGTGGTGCCGCCGCCGGAGGAGGTTCCCGCGGTACCGGACGACGTGCCCATGCCCACCTTCTGCAGCTTCTTCGAGTACCGCTTCTGCGTGGGCTCGGCGCCGTATGCTGGCGCGGACGTGGCGGAGACGGGCGGCTGGATTCGCCCGCGCGAGCCCATGGTGCTGGACGCGCCGCTGTGCGTGGGGCTGATGGACGCCTATCCGCCGTCGGTGCTCGCGCGCGTGGATGGCTTCCACGCGGCGGCGAGCGTGGACTTCACCGTGCACTTCTTCCACGACCTGCCGCGCCCGGGCCTGCGCGAGGACGCCCACTTCCTGCGCACGGGACGCTCACGGCAGGCGGCGGAGGGCTACTCGGAGGACTTCCAGCAGTTGTGGACGCAGGAGGGCGAGCTGCTGGCCCAGTGCCGCCAGCTGGTGGCCGTGCTGGGCTGAGCGGCGCGTGTTTCTCAGGCCGCCACGGACGCGAGCTGCTTGACCAGCAGCCGCACCAGCTCCACCGGCTGGATGGGCTTGGGCAGCAGCTCCGCGCCGTAGCGGATGGCCACGGACACGAGGTCATCCAGCTCCTCGTGTCCGGTGAGGAAGACGAACGGCACGTGGCAGTTCTTCAGCTCACGCATCACCGTGAGCACGTCGGAGCCGTTCATGTCCGGCATGTTGTAGTCGCAGAGGATGGCGCAGATGCTGGACAGGTCCAGGTTGAACGCCTCGGCGGGGGACTGCACCGTCACCACGCCGTAGCCCGCGCTCTCGAGGATGTCCCGCACCACCGAGAGCACGAAGGCGTCGTCGTCAATCACCAGCACGGTCTGCATCAGGGACCTCTCCGAGTGCGGTTCAGCCCATCCTATCCGAGCTTTGTCGACAGGACTGTCGCGTGCGACATCGGCTCACGGCACGGGGCTGAACCGACCCCATCACGGCGTCCCGGGGGCCGGGGAGGGGATGAGCACCAGGTCCTCCTGCGGTGGGATGAGGTACTCCGCCCCCGTCTCGGTGACGACGGCCATCTCCTCCACGGAGATGATGCGCTGGGCGCCCTCGCCGCCGTCCGGCCACGCGTAGAAACCGTCGAAGGCGAACACCTGGCCGGGCCGCACGATGCGCGCCGCCTGCCCCTTCGCGGGCGCGCCGTTCTGCGCGCCGGAGAGCGCCGGGCCCACGTCATGCGCCCAGTAGCCCACCGGGTGCCCCGTTCCCCACATGACGGGGGCCGAGCCGGCCTCGCGCATCCAGTCACGCTGGGCCTTGTCCACGTCCCAGCCGCGCACGCCGGGCTTCAGCGTGGCCAGCGCAACCCGGCTGCCCTTCTTGCCCTTCTCCCACTTCTCCAGGGCCTCCTTGGGCGGCTGCGTCTGGCCCGGGGCCAGCACGTAGGCGAAGCGCTGGATGTCCGTCACCCACATGCCGCCCACGCGGATGCCGAAGTCCGTCTGGATGAAGTCGCCCGGCTGGATGACGCGCTCGGTGGCGTGGGAATGGCCACGGGTGGGACCGCTCTGGACGTTGGGGTTCTGGTCCGGCGCCCACGCGTCGCCCACGCCCAGCTCCGCCATGCGCCTGCGGAGGAAGCGGGCCACGTCCACGTCGCGCGTCTTGCCCGGCACCACCGCGCGGTAGGCCTCCTCCTGCATCTGGGACGTCAGCGCGGCGGCCTTGCGGAGGATGTCCACCTCCTCGGGCAGCTTCACGGAGAGCCACTCGGAGACGAGGTCCTCGGAGGAGACCAGCTTCTTGCGCAGCGCGGGCGTCAGGGCCTTCTCCAGCGCGGCGCGCTGCGTGGCGGACAGGCCGTCCGCCACCGTCACCGAGGTGGAGGAGTTGATCGCGATGCGCTGGGGCTTCGCCGCCGCCAGCCGCGTGGCGACCTGCGCGTAGAGGTCCGTGCCGCGCGCCAGCGGTACCACCTCGTCGAGCGGGGCCACGTCCTTGAGCGCGGTGGCCTCGCCCGCGGGGGACAGGGCCACGCCGCGCACCGCCGCGCCCTGCTTGAAGAACAGGAAGGCCGCGGTGCCGCCGGCGTTCTCGCAGCCGACATGGATGGCCAGCGGGTCGTTATCGTTCTCCCGGCAGATGACCACCCAGGCATCCACGTTGGCGCGGGCCATGGCCTGGGGCAGCAGCTTCTGGATGCGCTCCTTCCGGATGCGGGGCCAGGCGTCCTCGGAGACGATGGCGCTGTCCGGGGCGGCGCTGGCGACGGGCGCGGCGAGGAGCAGGGCGGAGAGCAGGGCGGACCGGACTGGGCGCATGCGGAGCGGTTCCTTTCGGGAAGAGGGCGCCATCTTCCCCGAGCCGCCTGCGGGAAGGGACTCGCGCTGCGTGAAGTCGTTTGGCGTGCGTGCGAAGAACCGTGCAAAGCCCGTTATCCGACGGGGCCATGCAAGCGCTGGCGCCGTGGCTCGTTTAAGGTGTGTCCATGGCCAAGAGCTCCTCCCAGAAGCGTTCGTCGAAGGCGAAGCAGCCCTCCGCGCGCGGCCCTTCCGCCGCGACGTCGAAGTCGAAGGCGAAGCAGCCGGCCGCCCCAAGGCAGGCGGCCGCGAAGAAGAGCGCCGCGCCAGGGCAGGGCCCCGGGAAGAAGAGCGCGGAGCCGAGGCAGGCCGCCGGGAAGAAACAGGCAACGCCGGGGCAGGCCGCGGCGAAGAAGCACGCCCCGTCGGGGCAGGGTGCTGGCGCGGCCTCGAAGAAGAGCGCCGCGCCAAGGCAGGCCGTCGGGAAGAAGGCGAACGTGTCGAGTCCGGCACCCGAGCCGCGTCGTGCCACCACGCCCGATGCCGAGCCCGTGGCCACGCAGCCCGTGATCGAGGCGCGCCCCGTGCTGGAGGCCGAGCCCGTGTTCGCCGACGAGCCCGGAAAGGGGCAGCCCGCGCCCAAGGCGCTCCCCTCCGGTGAGGCGGCGGGCCGCGTCCTGCCCTTCGAAATCGACCCCAAGCGGATGGAAGAAGGGCTGCGCAAGCTCCAGGGAGAGATGGTCCACTGGGCCAACAAGGGGCGCTACACGCGGGTGCGCTTCAAGTTCCGGGGCAAGCAGCTGCTCCCGGACCTGCCCCTGGCCGCGGTGGTGGCCGCCGAGGGCCTCACGTTCTACTGGGGCGGCATCCTGCGCGTGCTCATCGCCAACGTGGTGGGCGGCAGCGTGTTCCAGGTGGAGCTCGTCAACGACGCGGAGAAGCGCGTCCAGGCGGGCAAGGAGGCGCTGCTGTCGGGTGACGTGGACCAGGCGCTGGCGCTCTTCCGCGAGGCCGTGGCCATGGACCGCGACCTGCCTTCCGCGCACCTCAACGTGGGCGTGGCCCTGAAGCTCAAGGGCGACCGGGACGGGGCGCTGGCGGCGTTCGAAAAAGCGAAGGAAAAGGACCCGGAAGGACCCCTGGGCGCGGAGGCCGAGCGCCTGGCCGCTCCCCTGCGACCGCAGGGCTGAAAATCGCCTGCACAAGCGTTCAAAAAAGAGTCCCTCGCGGGCATCCCGCCGTTCGGGGCGCGACCCCCTTGTTTCCTCTGTTGACGCTGGGAAATCCAGGGGTTACGAACGCTCACTCACTGGATGGCGGCCCCCATTCGCGGGCCCCTCCGCAGACTTCCAGAGCTCATGGCTGACGACACGACCGACAAGCCGGCATCGCCCTCCGCGCCTCCTCCTCCGGACAGCGCCGGAGAGCTCATCCCCGTCAACATCGAAGACGAGATGCGCCGTTCGTATCTCGACTACTCCATGTCCGTCATCGTCGGGCGCGCGCTGCCCGACGTGCGGGACGGACTCAAGCCCGTGCATCGCCGCGTGCTGTACGCGATGAACGACCTGGGCAACCTCCACAACCGCGCCTACAAGAAGTCCGCCCGCGTGGTGGGTGACGTCATCGGTAAGTACCACCCGCACGGCGACGCGTCGGTGTACGACGCCATGGTGCGCCTGGCGCAGGAGTGGAGCCTGCGCTACCTGCTGGTGGACGGCCAGGGCAACTTCGGCTCGGTGGACGGCGACTCGCCGGCGGCCATGCGTTACACGGAAGTGCGCATGGAGCGGCTGGCGGAGGACCTGCTGGCCGACATCGACAAGGAGACGGTGGACTTCGGTCCCAACTACGACGACTCGCTGGAAGAGCCGCTCGTCCTCCCGTCGAAGTTCCCCAACCTCCTGGTCAACGGCAGCAGCGGCATCGCGGTGGGCATGACCACCAACATCCCGCCGCACAACATGACCGAGGTCATCAGCGGCACGCTGCACCTCATCGACAACCCGGGGTGCACGGTCCGGGACCTGATGGAGTTCATCACCGGTCCGGACTTCCCCACCGGCGCCATCATCACCGGGCGCGAGGGCATCATCCGCGCCTACGAGACGGGGCGCGGGCAGATCACCATCCGCGCGCGCTCGGAAATCGAGACCTCCAAGAAGGGTGACCGCGAGGCCATCGTCTTCACGGAGATTCCGTACCAGGTGAACAAGGCGCGGCTCATCGAGAAGATCGCCGAGCTGGTGCGCGAGAAGAAGCTGGAGGGCATCAGCGACATCCGTGACGAGAGCGACCGCCAGGGCATGCGCATCGTCATCGAGCTCAAGCGCGACGCGATTTCGCAGGTGGTGCTCAACAACCTGTATGCGATGACCTCGCTGGAGACGACCTTCGGCGCGGTGATGCTGGCCATCGACGGCGGCCAGCCGCGCACGCTGAACCTGAAGGAGCTGCTCGACCGGTTCATCGCGCACCGCCGCGACGTGGTGACGCGCCGCAGCCGCTACGAGCTGCGCAAGGCGCTGGCGCGCATGCACATCGTCGAGGGCTTGCTGGTCGCGCAGGACCTCATCGACCTGGTGGTGAGCCTCATCCGCGCGTCCAGGGACCCGGACGAGGCGCGCTGGGGCCTGATGAACATCCTGTCGCCCGCGCTGTACGAGCACGAGCGCTTCGCCAACCTCCAGCGCATCGACTACGACAAGGCGAAGGCGCAGATGGAGCTGCTCGTCTCACGCGCGCGCAACGAGGAGCCGCAGTACGGCGGGCTGGCGCACAAGTACGAGGGCGCGGGCTTCAGTGAGACGCAGGCGCAGAACATCCTGGAGATGCGCCTGCAGCGCCTCACCGGCCTCCAGCGCGAGGAGCTGTTCCGCGAGCTGATTGGCCTGGTGCGCGACATCGCGCGGCTGCAGGACATCCTGGCCAACGAGCGCAGCCTGCTCAACGTCATCAAGACGGAGTTGCTGGAGATTCGCGAGCGCTACGGCGACAAGCGCCGCACGGAAATCACCGGCGCCGTGGACGAGATGACCAGCGAGGACCTCATCGCCGAGGAGACGATGGTGGTCACGCTGTCGCACACCGGCTACATCAAGCGCTCGCCGCTCAGCGAGTACCGGGCGCAGAAGCGCGGTGGGCGTGGCAAGACGGGCGCGGCGACGAAGGAAGACGATTTCGTCAGCAAGCTGTTCGTGGCCAGCACGCACGCGTACCTGATGCCCATCACGACGAAGGGCAAGCTGTACTCGCTGAAGGTGCACCAGATTCCGCAGGCCAGCCGCACGTCGCGCGGCAAGGCGATGGTGAACCTGGTGCAGTTCGGCGAGGGCGAGCGGCTGGCGCAGGTGCTGGTGACGCGCGACTTCCCGGAGAACCGCTACGTGTTCTTCGTCACCAAGCGCGGCGTGGTGAAGCGCACGGACCTGAGCGCGTTCGAGAACGTCCGCTCCAGCGGCATCATCGCGCTGGGCATCGACGACGGTGACGAGCTGGTGGCGGTGATGATTACCGACGGCAGCAAGGACATCCTGCTGTCGACGGCGTCGGGCATGAGCATCCGCTTCCCGGAGTCGGAGGTCCGCTCCATGGGGCGCCAGGCCTACGGCGTGAAGGGCATCACCCTGGAGGACGGCGACGAGGTGGTGGGCGCTGACGTGGTGGAGGCGGACACGGCCATCCTCACGGTGACGGAGAACGGCTACGGCAAGCGGACGCAGGAGTCCGAGTACCGGCAGCAGGGCCGCGGCGGCAAGGGCATCATCGACATCAAGACCACCGAGCGGAACGGCAAGGTGGTGGGCCTGCTCCAGGTGAAGGAGTCGGACGAGGTGATGCTGGTCACCAACGGCGGCATGCTCATCCGCATGCGGGTGAAGGAAATCTCCGTCATCGGCCGCAACACGCAGGGCGTGCGGCTGATCGCGCTGGAGAATGACCAGGAGAAGGTCATGGCCATCTCCAAGCTGCCCGAGAGCGATGAGTCGGAGGAGAACGGCGAGGCGGTGACGGCGCCGGTGGAAGGCGCGGCGCCCACGGCGGAGGCCAGCGCTCCGGCGGCCGCCGAGGCCACGGCAGAGGCCGCGGCGCCTGTGGAGGCCACGGGGGAGGCCGCGGCGCCCGCGGAGGCCCCGGCCGAGTCGGCTCCGGCGACGGACGGCAATGGCTCCACGGGTGGTGAGGAGCCCACGCAGGGCTGAGCCATCCGCGGTGAGGAGCGGGGGCCCTGTGGGCTCCCGCTCCGGAATCCCGTGAGGCCGTGGCTCAAGGCCTCACGGGCGTTGAATCGCCAGGATGCGGTGCTCCGCGACCTCCACGGCGTAGGTCGAGCCCATGTCCGCGGCAGGGCCTGCTTCGTCACACGCTCAAAGCAGGTCCGCCGGAATCGAGCGGGCATCCAGCTTTGGCACACCGACCTGCGTCACCGCCTGCGCGCCGAACCAGTTCGCCAGCGAGGCACAGCGCTCGAGCGGCAACTCTCGCAGCAGCCCCAGCGCGAACCCCGCGAGGAAGCAGTCCCCCGCGCCCGTGGCATCCACCTCCTCCACGGGGACGGCGGGCACGTCGATGCGCGCATCCGCCGTGAACACCGAGCAGCCCCGGAGCCCGCGCGTCACCACCAGGCACGTCCGCTGGCGCACCCGCTCGATGTCCATGGCCCGGGCTTCTTCCTCGCTGGCCTTCACCACCCGGAGCCGCTCCAGCAGGCCGTCGAAGGGCGTGTCCTCCAGGCGCAGGTTGACGACCCGGCCGTCGGCGTCCAGCGTCCGGAGCAGCCCCTGCGCATCCGCCAGCACGTGCCGGGCCCGCTCGGAGACGCGGCGCAGTGTCTCGGGCAGCACCTCACCCGCGACGCCGCACGCCAGCGCCACGCGCGCGTCCACGGTGATGTCCTCCGGGCGGACGGGCTCCGACTTCGCGCCGACGTGCAGCGTCCGCGCCTCCCCGTCGAAGTCCGCGATGAACTGCGTGGTGCGCGTACCCGGTACGATGCGTGGGGGATGGCGGACCTGGCCCGCGTAGCGGAAGTCGTCGCCCGCGACGGCGGCCACCGCGTAGTCCACGCCCACCGCGTCCAGGACGGCGGAGATGTACGCCGCCGACCCGCCGAGTGCGTGCGTCTCCCGGCCAGGGCCGTGCCTGAGCAGGTCATGGCAGTAATTGCCGACCACCAGAACGTCGCGGAGTGGGGGAGCGCGCATGCGGCACCTTCGCCTGGAAGCCGGGAAGCCCGTTCGTTAGGGTGCCGGCCCATGGTACGTCTACTCCTGACCTCCCTGGTGCTGGCAGTGTCCTCTCCCGCGCTCGCGGCCGAGACGCTGACCGTCTACTCCGGCCGCAACGAGAAGCTCGTGGGCCCGCTCCTCGAGAAGTTCACCCAGAAGACGGGCATCGAGGTGAAGGTGCGCTACGGCGAGACGCCGCAGCTCGCCGCCACGCTGCTGGAGGAGGGGGCGAAGACGCCCGCCGACGTGTTCTTCGCGCAGGACGCGGGAGCGCTCGGCGCGCTCGCGAAGGCTGGCCGGCTCCAGGCGCTGCCCCAGGAGACGCTGGGCAAGGTGGACGCGCGCTTCCGCTCGCCGCAGGGGGTCTGGGTAGGCACCAGCGGCCGGGCGCGCGTGGTGGCCTACAATACGAAGAAGGTGAAGCAGGACGCGCTGCCCATGAGCATCCTCGGCTTCACGGATGCGAAGTGGAAGGGCCGCCTGGGCTGGGCGCCCACCAACGCCTCGTTCCAGTCCTTCGTCACCGCGCTGCGGCTGCTCAAGGGCGACGAGGCCGCGACGCAATGGCTCAAGGGCATCCAGGCCAACAAGCCGCGCGTCTACAAGAACAACTCGGCCATCATCGAGGCGCTGTCGCGCGGTGAAATCGACGCGGGCTTCGTGAACCACTACTACCTGTTCTCCGCGAAGAAGAACAAAGCCGACCTGCCCGTGGCCAACTACTTCGTCGCCGCGGGCGACCCGGGCGCGCTGGTGAACGTGGCGGGCGTGGCCATCCTCGAGGGCTCGAAGAACGCGGACGCGGCGAAGAAGCTGGCCGCGTACCTGCTGGACACCGAGGCACAGACGTACTTCGCCCAGCAGACCTACGAGTTCCCGCTGGTGCCGGGCGTGAAGATGGCCGAGGGCCTGCCCGCGCTCGACAAGGTGGGCTCGCCCGACCTCGACCTCTCGAGGCTGGACGACCTGCGCGGCACCGTGAAGCTGCTCCAGGACACCGGCGTCCTCTGATGCGCCGTCGTGCCCCGGCCGGGTTGTGGGTGGCGGGCGTGGCCATGGCCGCGCTGGCGCTGGTGCCCGCGGTGTACCTGTGCGTGCGTGCCGCGGAGGCGGACGCGGACGCCTGGGGCTTGCTGCTGCGGGACAGGACGTGGGGCCTGCTGGGGCGCACGCTGGGGCTCGCGGCGGCGGTGACGACCTGCGCGGCGGTGCTGGCGCTGCCGCTGGCGTGGCTCACCGCGCGCACGGACCTGCCGGGGCGGCGCCTGTGGACGGTGCTGCTCTGCGTGCCATTGGCCGTGCCGACCTTCGTCAGCGGCTATGTGCTGCTGGCGGCGTTCGGCGTGGGCGGCGCGCTGGAGCAGCCCCTGCAGCGCTGGGGGCTGCCGGTGCCTCCCGTGTATGGCTTTCCCGGGGCGCTGCTGGCGCTGACGGTGTCGACGTATCCGTACTTCTTCCTCGCGCTGCGCGCCGGGCTGCTGTCCCAGGACCCGGCATGGCTGGAGGGCGCCCGCAGCCTGGGGCTCACGCCCGCGCGCGCCTTCTTCCGCATCACCGTGCCCCTGCTGCGGCCCGCCTTCGCGTCCGGCGCGCTGCTGGTGGGGCTGTACGTGCTCTCCGACTTCGGTGCGGTGGCGCTGGTCCAGTACGACGCCTTCTCGCGCGCCATCTACGTGCAATACGAGGGCGCGTATGACCGCAGCTACGCGGCGCTGCTGGGCCTGGCGCTGGTGTTCGTGACGGTGGGCGTGCTGGCCCTGGAGCTGTGGCTGCGAGGCCGTGCGGGCTACCACCGCAGCGCGAAGGGCGCCGCGAGGGCCGCCGCGCCGGTGCCCCTGGGCGGCTGGCGTGTGCCGGCGCTGCTGCTGTGCGGCGCGGTGGTGGCGGTGGGCGTGGGGCTGCCAGTGGGTGTGCTCGTGTACTGGGGCGTGCGGGGCTTGTCGGTGGAGTCGGGGCCGCTGCTGGGTCCGGCGTGGAGCTCGGTGAGCGCCTCGATGCTGGGGGCGGTGGCGGCGGTGGTGGGCGCGCTGCCGCTGGCCTTCCTCGCGGTCCGCTACCCGAGCCGCCTCACGGTGGTGCTGGAGCGCGTGTCCTACGCGGGCTATGCGCTGCCTCCCATCGTCCTGGCGCTGTCGCTCGTCTTCCTGGGCGTGCAGGCGGTGCCCTTCCTCTATGGCACGCTGGCCATGCTGGTGCTGGCCTACGTGGTGCGCTTCCTGCCACAGGCGGTGGGTGTGGTGCGCGCGTCGCTGCTCCAGCTGAACCCGCACCTGCCGGAGGCCGCGGCGTCACTGGGGCAGCCTCCGTCCGGCGTGCTCCGCCGCGTGACGGCGCCCCTGCTGCGGCCCGGGCTGCTGGCGGGCGCGGCGCTCGTCTTCCTCACGGCGATGAAGGAGCTGCCCGCCACGCTGCTCCTGGCGCCCATCGGCTTCGAGACGCTGGCCACGCGCATCTGGAGCGCGACCGCCGAGGGCCGCTTCGCCGAGGCCGCCGTGCCGGCGCTGGTGCTGATGGCCGTCTCCTCGCTGGGTGTGGGGCTGCTCGTCTCGCAAGAGGGGCGCTCGTCGCCGGGGTAAGGCAGCGCGCCCTGACACGCGGGAACGCGGTAGGGTGCGCCGCCCGCCATGTCCCTGCTCTCGCTCGACGCCGTCACCCTTCGCTATGCCTCCAGCGGTACCGCCGCGGTGGATGGCCTGTCCCTGTCGGTGGAGCCCGGCGAGGTGCTGGCGCTGCTGGGACCTTCGGGATGCGGGAAGACGACGACGCTGCGGCTGGTGGCGGGCTTCGAGCGCCCCAACGGCGGCACCGTCACCCTGGAGGGCCGCACCCTGGCGGGCCCCGGCGCCTTCGTGCCGCCCGAGCAGCGCAGCGTGGGCATGGTGTTCCAGGACTACGCCCTCTTCCCGCACCTGTCCGTGCTGGAGAACGTGGCCTTCGGCCTCACCGCGATGTCGCGCCACGATGCCCGCGCCCGCGCGAGCCAGATGCTGAAGCTCTTCGGCCTGGAGGGCTTCGAGTCGCGCATGCCGCATGCGCTCTCGGGCGGGCAGCAGCAGCGCGTGGCGCTGGCCCGGGCGCTGGCGCCGGGCCCCCGCGTGTTGCTGCTGGACGAGCCCTTCTCCAGCCTGGACAGCGCGCTGCGAGCGTCCACGCGGATGGAAGTCCGGCGGGTGCTCAAATCGCTGGGGGCCACGGTGATGCTCGTGACCCATGACCAGCAGGAGGCCATGGCCTTCGCGGACCGGCTGGCGGTGATGCGAGCGGGCAAGGTGGAGCAGGTGGGCACGCCGGAGGCCGTCTACGCCACGCCGCGCACGGCCTTCGTGGCGTACTTCCTAGGCGGCACCAACCTGCTGCCGGGCGTGGGCTTTGGCAACGGCGCGCGGACGATGCTGGGCATCCTCCCGGTGATGGGCCCGCCAGCGAAGGGCAACGTGCTGCTGTCGCTGCGGCCGGAGGCGCTGAAGCTGGTTCCGGACAAGGACGGCGTCGCGGTGGGCGGTGCCTTGCGCGCGGAGGTGCTGGCGCGCGAGTTCCAGGGGCCCGCCGCCGAGTACACGATTGCCTGCAACGGGATGGAGCTCACCGTGCGCGGCGCGCCGGACCTGCCGCTGCGAGCGGGCGACCGGGCGAGGTTGGAGGTGGTGGGGCGTGCGATGGTGCTGGAGGACAGGCCGGACTGAGCCTGACTGTCCCTCGGGCGGCCAGACGGCGTACGCTGGGTGTGGGCTGGGGCCGCAATCACCCGGGCTCCTCGTGCGTAGAGGTAGGTATGAACATCGCAGGCCTTCGTGGAATGGGGAGCCGTTTCTTCCGGTACGTGCGCGACCCGCACGTGGCGCTCTGGCGGAAGCTCGCTGGCGTACTGGCGGTGGTCTACTTCCTCTCGCCCGTGGACGCGCTGCCGGACTTCATGCCGGTGCTCGGGTGGCTGGACGACCTCGGCGTGTTGTCGGCCGCGGCCTTCTTCATGGTGCGTGAGGTGCAGCGCCACCAGGTTGTCCTCTCGGGCGACGACGCGCAGGCGGGCGTTCCCTCGCCGGCGCGGAAGACCATCTGAGTCGCACGGCACCCCGTGAGACGCGGGGTGTGAGTCCCTTGTCGTGCCCGGGGCAGCCATGGTTTGTGCGCCAGCAAGACTGTCGCATGGAGCCTGGATGTCCGGTTCGCAGGGAAATGTCGTTCTCATCACCGGTGCCTCGTCAGGTATCGGCAAGGCGTGCGCGGAGCTGCTGAGCGCGCGCGGATACGTCGTCTACGGCACGAGCCGCCGGCCCGTGGAGGTCGCGCCTCCGGGCTACCGGATGCTCGAGCTGGACGTCACTCGAGACGACTCCGTGCAGCGGGCCGTGGAGACGGTGCTGTCACGTGAGGGCCGCATCGACGTGGTGGTGAACAACGCGGGCTATGCGCTCGCGGGCGCCGCCGAGGACACCTCCATCGACGAGGCGCGTGCGCAGCTCGACGCCAACTTCCTGGGTGCGCTGCGCGTGTGCAAGGCCGTGCTGCCGTCCATGCGCGAGCGGCGCTCCGGGCGCATCATCCAGGTCAGCTCCCTGGGCGGGCAGGTGGGGTTGCCCTTCCAGTCGCTCTACAGCGCGAGCAAGTTCGCCCTGGAGGGGTTCACCGAGGCGCTCCGCCAGGAGGTGGCCGAGTTCGGCATCGAGGCCACGCTGGTGCAGCCCGGCGACGTGAAGACGCGCATCACCGAGAACCGCGTGTGTGTGGCCAAGGCCGGCGCGGGCTCTGCGTACCGGGAGCGCTTCGAGGCCGTGTTGAAGGCCATCGAGGCCGGTGAGCGGGAAGGCATGTCCGCCGAGGACGTGGCGAAGAAGGTGCTGGAGGTGATGGAAGGTGGCTCGCCGCGCGTGCGCTATCCGGTGGCGCAGCTAACGCAGCGGGTCGCGGTGGTGGCGAAGGCGGTGTTGCCCTCGCGCACCTTCGAGCAGCTCGTGATGTCGATTTATGGCCTGCGCCGGCCCTGAGCAGGGGCGATGCGGAAGGCCCTGCGTGTGCGTCGTGGGTGAAGCCGCTCAGAACCTGCCGAACACCGACACGCCCGTGCCGCCGTGCTTCGTCGTGAGGGGCGCCAGCGTCACCTGCGGCGCGTCCGGCGCATCGAAGTTCCGCGTGAGGTAGGTGGTGAGCGCCAGGCCCCCGAGCACGCCAAACCCGCTGCCCACGAGGATGGCATCCGCCGAGTCGTCGCCCGCGGATGCGAGGTAGACGGCGCTCGCGCCCGCCAGCCCGCCGAGGATTCCCCCCGCGTCGATGATGAGCATGCGGCCTCGGGACACGGCCACGGACTTCGACAGGATGGCCATCGACAGGATGCCGACAGCGGTGGCGCCCAGCTCGACGGCGAAGAAGTCCTGCGTGGTGTTGCTGTCCGCTGCCCCCAGGAACAGCGCCGTCACCGCGCCCGCCCAGAGGCCTCCCGAGTTGGCCAGGGAGACCTGTCCCGACGTGGGGTTCACCAGGTGCGCCAGCAGGATACCCACGCCGGTGAAGCCCGCTCCGCCGAGGATGGCGGCACCGAAGGCCTCGTCACTGTCCAGGTCGAACGCGAGCAGGGATGCGACGCCGAACCAGAACCCCCACACGGTGCCGGAGTTGATGACGGCGGCCTGTCCGTCCGTGATGCCTTCGCGGGTGAGCAGCAGGGAGCTGGCGGCGCCCGCTCCCGCGCCCAGCAGTGATGCCGCGACGTAGCCCTGGCCGCTGCAGTCCCCGATGGCGCACAGGAGGATGCCCTGCGCGGCGCCGTGCATCGTCTGCACCACGACCAGCGAGGCACGCGCGCCTCTGGAACGGGACTCCCGGCCCACCTCGCTCGCGGCGGCCGTGGCCAGTTGCCCACCGGGCTGGAGCCGGGCACGGGAGAGCCGGGCGAGCTCGGTGGCATAGGGATGCTGCGGGCAGGCGGCGAGCGCCCGTTCGAACAGCTCCAGCGCCTTCGAGTCGTCGCCACCCACGAGTGCGTCGAAGCCAGCCGAGTAGTCCGCCTCGGCACTGGGCGCGCAGGCGTCGGGCGTGGACACCAGCGGCGGTGCGGTGACTGTCCCGGGCGCCCCGACTGCGGACGGGGGAGGGGTCTCCATCGACTGGGCCGAGAGTGTGGCAAGCAGGAGGAGCGTGGCGAGCGTCATGGCACACGGCACTGTACGCGAAGCACGGCGGCGGCATGTGTCAGTCGGCTGTCACGTCCATGCCGGAGACCTGTCGCGCGGTGCTTCCTGGACGCATGGGCCTTGTGGATGCGGCGTGCGTGCAGCCGGTCCTGGCCCTGGACAGGAAATGGCCCACGGACGCCCTTGTGGTTTCTGGAAAACGGCGTTCGTCGGCGGCCGTGTCGGTCGCAGCCGCCCTCGTGCACTCCTTCTGGCGCTGCCTTCGTGCGCCGCACTATCGTTGATGGATGACGATTATCCGCTATCTGTGGGGCACGCTGCTCGGCGTGCTGGGAGCCCTGTCTTTGCTGCGCGCGCTCGAGCAGCTCGTGTTCGGCGGCGGCAGCGGCGGTTCCATTCTCGTAGGGGCCGCCATGGGGCTCGGCCTCTTGATGGTGGCGAAAAAGCGGCTGGACAAGGCACGCGCACAGGGCCGTCCGGCCCCGTCCGCCGGGAACAGGGATCCGAGTCCTTCCTAGCGCGGGCGGTCCCGTATCATCCCGGCCCACGCTTTCAGGCTCACCCAACGCAGAAGAGGAGCGAGGCCGTCAGGGTGATGCTCGAGTCCGCGACGAACGCTGGGACGACGTCCACTTCGGACTCCTCGTCCTCGGTTGCTGCATCATGCTCCTGCGTCGCCACTGCCCTGACCTGTGTCAGGCGCCGTTGGTGAACGTGACGGTGCATGAACCCATCCGCTGCGCACCGTGCTGGCTGCATCAAGGAAGGACGGCGCGGATGATGCTTCCCGTCACCCATAGGCCGAGCATCGGACTGGGCACCATGAGCCACACGGCCGCAGCCACATAGATGAAGGTCAGCCGGGCCGGAGGTTTTGTGGACGTGCCATCGGGCGGGAGGGTTCGAAAGACGAGCTCGCCGGCCTTCCGGATGGCCGCCATGGACAAGAGCCCCAGCACGAGCCCCAGAAAAATGCCGAGCGTGTACCGGGCGCTATCTCCCCTCGCGAACTGAGCGGCCGCCACTGCCCCGCCGAGGGTGGTGCCTACCGACAGCAGACTCAGCATGTCCCATAGGCTCACCATGGCGGCCTCATCTCAGCCCGAGCCGCGGTGCCACTTCCAAGGGCTCGTGGCCGCTCAATCACAGCCACTGGCGTACCCCCGCTTCTGTCTCCAACGGTGCTTCCGATAGGGAAGCCCTCGTTGGACGCCAGTGTAATGCACACACCAGCGGTAGCCTGTCACTGCGCACCAGGCGCCTCTCGTGCATCGAGCTCGGCCCCGTGCTGAAGCGCAGGTTCTCGCGGTCTCGGGACGCCTCGTCGCAAGTGAAGCGCCAGCTGCTCAGTGTCAATGTGTCACGCGGTGCCGCCCGCGCGGTGACACGCATGCCCCCCGCCCAGGTCCATTCCGGCAAGCAACGCATACCGCGTGTTATCGAAGGTCCGGCGGTGCGCCAGCGCACGCTGCATCGGGTGCGCTGGCGATGCCGTGCCTTGCGTCAGCGCGCGGCCAGCGTATCGACGTGCTCTCGCAGCGCCACCTCGTTGCCCAGCCGGCCGCTGAGGCCGGCCAGCGGCTTCGCGGCCTGCTCGATGCGGCCCCGGGTGCGCGGGCCCGCCGAGGCCAACCACGCCACGCCGAGCGCCAGCTCCGCCACCTCCGCATCTCCGCTGAGGCTGGCGGCCAGCGACAGCAGCGCCTCCACCGCCTTCTTGACCTGAGCGCCATGCAGCGGGTGGCTGCTGGTGATGCCCTCGCGCAGCAGCGTCAGCAATGCCAGCGCGGTGGCACGTGCCTGGCGAACGGGTTCGGAGCCTTCACCCGTGCCCTCCCAGAGTCCGTTGGCGAGCTGCCGCGCGAGCAGGCTCTCTCCACTCGAATGGCCGACGCCCTCGGCGGCCGACGCCCCTTCGAACAGTGCGTCATCGTCACAGCGCTCCGCTTCCTGCATGGGCTCCGGAGCCGGGGGGCCGCCGAAGACGCCGGAGAAGAACCCTCCCTTCTTCTTGGAGCGCGTCTTGCTCTGCTCACGCGATTCACGCCGCTCGCGCTTGGATTCGAGCGCTTCGAAATTTCTATCCGCCCTACCGAGGTCAGCGCCGGTGGAGAGGCTCCTGGCGGGTGCGGCGGCAGCGGGGGCGGGCGCACACGGAGCGATGCGCCGCACCTGGACCGAAGGTCTTGCCCTCGGTGGCCCGGAGGGCGCCGCGGCCGGGACCGGCGGAGGCGGCATGGCGCCGAGTGGCGCCCGTCCTCCAACCCGAAGAACCCCACCGCTGAGCCCTTCTTCATCCTTCTGCGCGCCGAACATGTCCCAGCCCGCGGGGGCATTCACGGGAATGACCCGCGTCTCCGCCTGTCCCGAAGTCCGCCGGTCACCGGTGCGCTCCTCCACCACGACGAACGAGGTGTACCGGGTGACAAGCTGGTGCGCGACGGCGAGCTCGATGATGCGCTGTTTCATGGACTCCGCGCGGCGCCCGGTGAGCTGGGCGGACTCCCAGCCACGGATGCGCTCGGCGGCCCACAACTTCTCCACCGCGGGGCGGTCCGACACAGCGGGCAGGTCCACGCGCACGGTGAGAGAGAAAGGCTCCCGTCCCGAACGCCCCCGCAGCGTCATCGTGCCCGTACCGGGAGAGGCATAGCGGCCCAGCAGCGTCCAGGGTACGCCATCCACCAGCGGCGGCAGCTCGGCGGGGGCCAGCTCGGTACACTCCACGCCGTCGAAGCGGACCTCCAGCTCGGTGACGCGAGGCGCGAGCGCCCGGGAGAACTGCGCCACCACCTTGTCGTCGATGCGCTCGCCCGGGTGGATGAACTCCACGTCGCCGCCCGTCTGCTTCGCCATGTCCCGCAGCAGCACGTCGCTGACGTTGGTGCCGATACCGAACGAGTACACGCGCGCCGTCTTCCGCGCCGCGAGCACGGCGCGCAGGATTTCCTCCTCGTTGCCCACCTGGCCATCCGTGAGCAGCACCACCACGCCGTCGGGAGCGGCCTGCACCGCGGCCCGCATGGGCGCGAGCAACTCCGTGCCTCCATTCGCGTTCAGCGCGGCCACCCAGCGGTCCGCCTCTTCGAGTGTGCGCTGCGTGAAGGGCACGGGTGCGGGCTGGAACGACCTGAAGTCGTTCTCGAACGCGATGACGTTGAACCGGTCGCCCTCACGCAGGTGACGCAGGCACAGGCGGAGCGCGGCCTGGGCCTGGGGCAGGCTCTCGCCCGCCATGGAGCCGGAGACGTCCACGACGAACACCACCTCCTGCTTGGGCGGCGCGGAGGCCATGGCCAGCAGGTCCGGCACCACGGTGAGCGCGAAGGTACCCGGGCTGTCCTCGCCCTTGCGGTGGGTGACGAGCGGCGTGAACACCGCGCTGCTGTCCGGGCTGCGCAGGTTGAGCACCAGGTCGCGGTCCAGGGCCACCTCGCCGCGCGAGAAGCCAACGCGCACGCGGGTGCCTTCCTCCCGGGTGACGGTGACGGCGTGGGACGGGCTCTCCACCACCACCTCGCGGCCCAGGTCCACCAGCAGGTCCATGCGCAGGCCGTAGTGCACGTTGCCAACGGGCGGGGTGATGCGGTCCGCGTCCGGCACCTGCGCGGTGGGCTCCTCACGGCCATGGCCGGTGCGGTCGCCCGTGGCCGCGCCGGGGATGTAGCGGGGCGCCACCAACGTGGGGAGCATCCACCTCACGCTCCCTTCCTCGGCGGTGACGGCCTGGAGGAACTCCACCTCCACCACCGTCTCCTCACCGGGCAGCAGGTTGCCCACCTGGGCGGTGAAGACGTTGCGGCGCTCCTCGTCCAGCAGCGCGGCGCCATGGCCCGCGGTGACGGCGTCGTCGTAGGCGCGGAAGGCCTCTTCGCGCTCCTTCACCACGCCCTCGACGCGGCGCCCGGCGCACGTCATGGAGAAGGCGGAGAGGGTGCCATCCGAGGGCAGGGGGAAGGTGTAGACGGCCTCCACCGGACGGCGCTCGTCGTTGCGGTAGCGCTGCCGGACGCGGACGCGCGCATGGCCGCCGAGCAGCTCGCCAGTGACCTCGACACCCTGGAGGGGAACCTGTGTGCCTTCGCGCGTGTACAGCCCTGCCTTCTCGTGGGTCATGGCTACTCCCTTTCCTGGAACTCCGCGATGAGGGCGCGCACGCGTTCCGCGAGCGCCCGGGTTTTCGTGTCCGCTGCTTCCGAGACGTGCAGCTCCAGCCCTGGGAGGAGCTCCCAGCGCTCGTAGCGAGCCATGCCCGTGGCGGCTGGCCGCGGCGCAGGCGGTGGAACCCCGGTGGGCGCGCTCGGGGCCGGCGGCGCGTACACCGGGGGCGTGGGGGTGGCGTCTGCTTCGGCCAGGCGCCGCAACTCCTCGAGCGACAGGCGTTGCAGCTCCACCTGGATGGCATCCAGTGGCAGGAACCGCGCCTGCATTACGCGGATGGCCTTGAGCCGGACGAGGTGCTCCTCCCCGTACACGGTGTCGGGCCCCCGGAAGGGCGGCGCGGGGAGCAGCCCGCGCTGGACGTAGTAGCGCACCGTGCGCGGCGAGACGCCCACCGCCTCGGCCAGCTCCGCCAGCTTCCATTCGGTCTGTGTCTTCGGCGTGCTCACGGTTCAGACAGTACGACTCGCCATTTTCGGTGTCAAGTTACCACCGACAAGTCGCCACTCCGACCGGAGCTGCCGCTGGGACCTGACACCCGAAGGTCTGGACAGTAGGGCTGTCGAGAACGACCGCGAGAAGCGTTGACTGGCGGAAGGTCGCTTGCCCTCGGGTGTGGGGCGCCGCCCACTGCGGGCTCGGCGGTGTTGCGCCGTCAGGGAAGGGGTGGGAGTGGCGGCTGCTGCCGGAGGGGCATGCCCGGCGCGTGTTGTCGCGCCAGGAGGTCGCCATCCTGGACCGCCGGCACGCCATCCTCGCCCGGGCCATTGCCTTCACGTACACGGCGCTGCTGGCCTTCGTGGTGACGTCGGTCCTGCCCGTGGCCTCCTTCTCGGTGGGCGTGGTGCTGCTCGGCGCGACGGCGCTGCTGGTGCTGGCCTCGCTGCGCCTGAGCCGGCGGGCCATCAAGCTGGAGCGGCAGGAGCTGTTCGAGTAGGCCCGCTCAGGTCAGGCCCCCCGCGGGAGGCCCTTCCGTGTCCTCCTCGTCGGTGTATCGCTTCTCGTGGCCATCGGTGGACTGCTCCCAGGCGGCCTTCGCGCCGCTGAGCGTGCGCAGCAGGTCGAGCGGGATGGGCAGGATGGTGTGGTTGCCGCCCGTGGTGATTTCCACCAGCGTCTGGAGGTAGCGGAGCTGGAGGGTGGCCGGGTAGCGGCCGAGGACCTTGGCGGCCATGGAGAGCTTCTCGGCGGCCTGGTGCTCGCCCTCGGCGGCGATGATTTTCGCGCGGCGCTCGCGCTCGGCCTCGGCCTGCCTCGCGATGGCCCGCTGCATCTCCACCGGCAGGTCGATGTGCTTCACCTCCACGTTGGAGACCTTGACGCCCCACGGGTCGGTGCGCGCGTCGAGCACCTGCTGAATCTCGTGGTTGATGCGCTCGCGCTCGGACAGCAGCTGGTCCAGCTCCACCTGACCGAGGATGGAGCGCAGCGTCGTCTGGGCGAGCTGGCTGGTGGCGTAGAGGTAGTCCTCCACCTGGAGCACGGCCTTGTCCGCGTGGATGACGCGGAAGTAGACGACGGCGTTGACCTTCACGCTGACGTTGTCCCGGGTGATGACGTCCTGTGGGGGCACGTCGCGGGCCACGGTGCGCAGGTCGATGATGACCATGCGCTCCACGAAGGGGATGAGCCAGCGGAAGCCCGCGCGCTTGAGGCCCACGAAGCGCCCGAGCCGGAACACCACGCCGTTCTGGTACTCGTTGACGATTCGCACCCCGGACAGGAAGAGCAGGAGCAGGATGGCGAGGGGGACGAGCACCCCGAGCAGTCCGGTCAGTTGCATCATGTCGGCACCTCGTCGACGAAGAGGGTGAGTCCTTCCATGCCGCGCACCACCACGTGGGCGCCGGAGCGGATGGGCGTGGTGGACGTCGCGCGCCAGCGCTCTCCATGGACGAACACCTCGCCACTCTGGGCCGTAACTGGCGCCAGGGTGGTGCCGTGTTCACCCACGAGCCCCAGGTCGCCGCCTCGCTGGGGGAGCCGCCGGGTCTGCGCGCCGCGGTAGGCGACGTAGGCCGCCGCGCCCGCGAGCACCGCGGTGGTGGGCACCAGCCAGGTCCAGGAGATGTGGAAGGAGCGGTCCACGAACCACTCCGGGTCGAAGCGGTCCACGAGGAACAGGCCGCCCAGCCCCAGCAGCACCACGCCCGCGACGCCCAGCAGGCCACTGGTGACGAACAGCTCCGCGATGATGAGGCCGGCGCCCACCAGCATCAGCGCCACCGCGCCAGCGCGGACCGGCAGCGCGGAGGAGGCCACCAGCGCCAGCACGAGCGCCACCACGCCGATGAGGCCCGGGACGATGCCGCCGGGGTGGGACACCTCCACCACCAACCCCAGCGCGGCCACGAGGAACAGCAGGTAGACGACGCCGGGATTGGCGAGCGCGTGGACCAGGCGCTGCGGCAGGCTCGGCTCCAGCGCGACGACGTGCGCGTCCCGGGTAGAGAGCCGCACGGACTCGCCGCCCGCCACCGTGACGGCGCGCCCATCCGCCTGGGCGAGGAAGTCCGCCTCCGTCGGGGCCACGTACTCCACCACGCGCAGCGCGCGGGCCCGGTCGGCCGAGACGCTGACGCTGTCCCGCACGGCGGAGGCGGCCCACTGCGCGTTGCGGCCGCGCTGCTGGGCGATGCTCTCCGCGAAGGCGACGGCGTCGTTCTCCACCTTGCGCGCCAGGTGCTCTCCGCCCGTGGCCTCCGGGTCCTGGCCGCCCAGGCCCACCACGGGATGCGCGGCGCCGATGTTGGTCCCCGGCGCCATGGCCGCGACGTTGGAGGCCAGGGTGACGAAGACGCCCGCGCTGCCCGCATGGGCACCCGACGGTCCGACCCAGACGAGCACGGGGACGCGCGATGCCAGGAAGGTGCGGACGATGGCGCGCGTGGCCTCCAGGGAGCCACCCGGCGTGTCCAGCCTCACCAGGAGCGCGTCATGTCCGGCCGCCTCGGCGCGCGCCACGCAGTCGGACAGGTAGCTGCTGGAGCCGGTGTCCACGACGCCCTCCAGCTCGCAGCGGGCCACGACGGGGCGCGCGCTGGAGCCCGGTGCATCGGCCGCGGACGCGAACAGCCCCGCCAGCAGCACGCAGAGCAGCGCCGGGCCAGTGAGTCTCCAGCGGGGCCGACGCGGCATCTCACACCCCCGGGAGGTTCGCGGCCGAGAAGGACGCGGGGACGATGCCGCGCGGAGGCAGGGGACGCACGGCGGCCAGATGCTTGAGCAGTCGCAGGTGGTCCACGAGGATTCGTGGCATGAGGAAGTGCTGCCGCACGTGCTCGCGCCCGCGCTCACCCAGCAGGCGCGCTTCGTCGGGCCGGCGCAGCAGGTGGAGCATGGCCTCGGCGCACTCCTCCACGGTGTCCACGAGAATGCCGCCGCAGCTCTCGGGCATCTGGAGGGGAATGCCGCCCACGCGACCGCCGACGACGGGCGTGCCCTTCCACAGCGTCTCCGAGACGACGAGCCCGAAGCCCTCGCGGACGGACTTCTGGACGACGACGTTGGACAGCGACTGGAGCGCGTTGACCTCGATGTTCCCCACGCCCACCATGTTGGTGAGGATGTGGATGAGGCTGTCGCCCGCGGTGGCGGCGCGGAGCTCTTCGTAAACGTCCCAGCCCTCGGGGTCGTCCATGGCCAGCGAGCCGGCGAGCGCGAGCTGGAGGTCCGGAACATGGGGGCGCACGCGCTGGTACGCCCGGACGACGCCCAGCGGATCCTTCCACCGGTCGAAGCGGCTCACCTGGGTGACGAGGGGCCGGTGGGTGCGGATGCCAATCCACTCCAGCACGTCCCTGGCGAGCGTCTTGGGCAGGGGGTGGTTCTTGGGGCTGAGCGGGTCGATGGCCGGCGCGTAGATGCGGACGTCGCGGATGGGGAGCTCGGGTGGGACGAACTCCGGCAGGGTGAAGATGGCGGCGTCGTAGGCGTGCAGGTAGGGCGACAGGAAGTCCCAGAACGTGGGATTGGGGTGCGACGTGTCGATGTGGCAGCGCCATATCCAGCGCGCGTCGAGGTGGGGACTGAGCGCGGCGAGCACGGCGGGCTGCGGGTCGTGGACGAAGACGAAGTCATAGTCCTCCGAGTCCGTGACGAGCCGGTGGGCGTTGAGCTGGGCGTTGGCCAGGTAGGTGGCCCTCTCCGACTCGGTCAGCTCACCGGCGGCGCCTTGCAGGCCGTTGTGGATGCGCTTGGTGACCTGGAAGAACGCGTCGTCGCCGTGGATGAGCTTCCAGTCGGTGACGATGCCCAGGTCGTTGTAGAGCGGAATCAGCGAGCGGAGGATTTCGGAGACGCCGCCGCCGTAGGGCGTGGAGCTCAGGTGCATGCACCGGGCGCCCCGGAGGTCCTCGGAGAGGCGGTGCAACTCGTCGAGGTGCGCGTCGGGCGCGATTCCTCGATAGGTGGCAAGCGAACGCTTGCCGACGTCCACGACGTCGAGCATGGCCTCGGCCTCCCGGGTGAGCGCTCCTGCCAACGGTACGCACGGCGCGCGAGGGCATCTGCCGGTGCTGCCTGCCGGGCAGGTAGCCGACACCGGAGGCGAGCGCTCGTGGGAGGCCCGGGCATCCGCTGGTGGACGTTCACCGTCATCGACAGATTGTCGATGGAGCGGGCGCTCCCTAGGGTCTGCCGGCAACTCGATTAGGAGGCTACATGCGTCGTGCTGTTCTCATCGCCCTGGGCGTGGCCGCCGCTGCTGCGTTCGCCTGCAAGACCACGCAGCCCCAGGGAGCAGAGGAACAACAGCCCCTGATGGGGCCGGACCAGATTCGCGAGCCCGTCCAGACGGTGCCGGACTCCCCGCCGGGCCCCGCGACGCCCCTGCCAGATACCGATGCGGGCACGGAGACCGACGCAGGCTCGTCGGAGACGCCAGCGGAGCAGCCGTAGCAGGGCCGTCGCATGCGAGGCCGTGACACCGCACCCCGGCTCGCGCACAGTGCTCGTCCCACGTGACCCGTGGCGCAGGTGATGGCGCCGTGGCCCGTGGAAGGAGGCGCGGTGGAGACGACGGTCTACCTGGCGGAGCGGGTGTGGACATTGGATGCGGCCCGGCCGCTGGCCCAGGCGCTGGCGGTCCGTGACGGGCGGTTGCTCGCCGTTGGCGCTCGCGAGGAAGTGGAGGCCGCCGCGGGTCCAGGCGCGCGGCGAGTGGACCTGGGCGCTGCCACCATTGTGCCGGGCCTCGTGGATGCACACGCGCACATCCATGGTCTGGGCCGGAGCCTCACGACGGTGCGGCTGGAGAAGGCGGGCTCGGTGGAGGAAGCCATCCACCGGCTGGCCGAGGCGCCGGCCTCCAGCTTCCAGGGCGACTGGCTGCTGGGGCGAGGCTGGGACCAGAACGAGTGGCCCGGTGGCGCCTTCCCCGGACGCAAGGAGCTGGATGCCCGCTTCCCCGCGACGCCCGTGTTCCTCACCCGTGTGGACCACCACGCGGCCTGGGTGAATGGCGAGGCCCTGCGGCGCGCCGGAATCACCCGCGACACGCCGGACCCCGAGGGAGGCCGCATCCTCAAGGACGCACAGGGCGAGCCCACGGGCGTGCTGGTGGACAACGCCATGGACGTGGTCGCGGCCGCGATGCCTCCGCCTTCGAGAGCACAGTTGGAGGCGCGGCTGCGGGCCGCGCTGACGCGCTGCGCGCAGGTGGGGCTGACGGGCGTGCATGACGCGGGCATGGAGCTGGAGGCCTTCCGCGTGCTCCAGGCGTGGGACGCCGCCGGCACGCTGCCGCTGCGCGTCTACGCGATGGCGGCGGGCCAGGGGGACGAGCGGCATGCGTACCTCGAGCAGGGCCCCTGGCAGGGTCGGATGCTGACGATGCGCTCGGTGAAGTTCCTGGCCGACGGTGCCCTGGGCAGCCGGGGCGCGGCGCTGCACGAGGACTACTGCGACGAGCCCGGTCAGCGGGGCTTGCTGCTGCTGCCGCCCGAGGAGCTGGCCTCACGCGCCCACGCGTTCATGACCCGGGGCTTCCAGGTGTGCATCCACGCCATTGGAGACCGCGCCAATACCTTGGTGCTGGACGTGCTCCTGCGTGCCGCGGAGGAGACGGGCACGCAGGCGCTGCGGCACCGCGTGGAGCACGCGCAGATACTCCGGCGCGAGGACATCCGCCGCCTGGGCGCCGCGGGGCTGGTGGCGAGCGTGCAGCCCACCCATGCGACCAGCGACATGCCGTGGGCGGAGGCCCGGCTGGGACGCGAGCGTCTGAAGGGCGCCTATGCCTGGCGCAGCCTGCGCGACGCGGGCGCGCACCTGGCGCTGGGCAGTGACTTTCCCATCGAGAACCCCGACGTGCTGGCGGGGCTGTACGCGGCGCGCACGCGGCAGGACGCGGCGGGCTGGCCCGAGGCCGGGTGGATGCCAGAAGAGCGGCTGACGGCGCGCGAGGCGCTGGAGGGCTTCACCACCGGGCCCGCCTGGGCTTCGTTCGACGAGTCCAGGCGCGGACGGCTGGCACCCGGGCTGGACGCGGACTTCGTGGCCCTGTCCGAGGATCCGCTGGAAGGGCCCGCCTCGGCGCTGGTGAAGGCGCGAGTCGTCGCCACCGTCGTCTCGGGCGCGGAGGTGTACCGCGCGCCGTCGGGGGCGTGAGCGGCGCCTTTCGCTCACTCGCTGAAGATGTGCGAGCGCGCCGCCTCGGCGATGGTGACGACGGCGGGGTGGCGAATCTTCCGCTCCACGGTGATGGCGTAGAAGCAGGTCTCGATTTCGTCGGTGCGGCCGATGACGGAGCAGTTGAACTGGCGCTCCACCTCGGCCTCGATGGCAGACGGCATGGCGAAGACGCCGTGCCCCCGTTGGCCAAAGGCCTGGAGCAGCGCGCTGTCGTCGAAGTCGCCCGCGATGACGGGGCGCAGGCCCTTGCGCTCGAACCACAGGTCCATGGACCGGCGCGCCGAGGACTCGTCCGAGGGCAGCAGCACGGGCGCTCCATCCAGGGAATGAGGGAAGTTCTCCTTGAGCGCGAGCAGCTTCCCGGCCGCGAAGAAGGACACGCCACACTTGCCGAGCAGGTGGTTGAACGAGCGCACGCTCACCGGCTCGGAGCTGGGCGCATCCGCGAGCACCACGTCCAGCTCGTGCAGGGCGAGCGAGGCCAGCAGCTGGGGCAGGGGACCCTCGCGGCAGATGATGCGAAGGGACGGGCCGGCTTCGAGCGCGGGCTTGAGGAGCTGCTCCGCCACCAGCTTGGGGATGACGTCGACCACGCCGACGTTGAGGCGTAGCTGCTGACCGGGAGGCAGGCCGGAGACGACGTTCTTCAGCTCGTTGCCCAGGCGGAAGATTTCGTCCGCGTAGCGCATCACCGTGCGTCCCACGTCGGTGAGCACCAGCTTGCGGCCCTGCCGCTCGAACAGCTTGTGGCCCAGCGACTCCTCCAGGAGCTTGAGCTGGCTGCTGATGGTGGGTTGCGCGAGGTGCAATTCCTCGCCTGCCTTGGCGATGCTCCCCGCCCGGGCAACCGTCCAGAAGTACAGGAGGTGGTGGTAGTTGAGCCAGCTCATGCCCATAGAGATAACCGAAGTGTTGGTGCCAAACTATCTCATTTTTTTATGGGTCCAGGACCCTTAGTTTCCTCTGCGTCGCGCCGTCGTGTGGGCGCGCCCAACCGGAGGAGGTCCATGGAAGCCATCAACCTGAACATGTCCTGTGAGTCCCCTGAGCTCGTGGTTTCGGCCGAGGTCGTGGAAGCGCGCGTTCGCGGGCACCTGGAGCTGGTGCGGCGGCTGGCGTGGAAATACCGGTGGACCGGTCTGTCGATGGAAGAGCTGGTGGCGGAGGGCAACGTCGGGTTGATGGAAGCGGCGGGACGGTTCGAGGAACGTGGGGTGCCGTTCTCCGCCTACGCGAGCCAGTGGATTCGCGCGCGCATCCGCGCCTACGTGGGGCGCAACTGGAGCATGGGCGGTGGGCGGGCGCCGTGGGTGGTGTTCCAGCTCCGGCGTGAGCGGGCGCGGCTGGAGGCCCGGTGGGGGGAGGGCCACCCGGAGGTGGAGAAGCGGCTGGCCGATGCGCTGGGCAAGCGGGAGGAGGACGTCGCACGCGCCATGGAGGGGCTGTCGCGGGACGTGTCGCTGGACGCGCCGGTGTCCCCGGACTCGGAGGTCACCCGCCTGGACGTGCTGATGGCGGAAGGCGACTCCCAGGAGGAGGCGGTGGAGCGGGCGCAGTGGGCGAAGCGGCTGCGGGACAGCGTGGACGCGGCCTGGCCGGAGCTGGACGCGCGTGAGCGGGCGCTGGTGGAGGAGCGGATGCTGGCGGAGGACGGGGTGAGCGCGGAGCTGCTGGCGCGCCGCTTCGGGGTGACGGCGGTGCGCATCCGGCAGATCGAACAGGGCCTGCGGGCGAAGCTGCGCCGCAGGATGACCGCCAGTCTCACGGCCTGGGACGGGGAGGCCATGTCGCTGGCGGCCTGACGCCTGCCTGCCAGGGCGGCCGAGAATGCTGTTGACGGGGGAGGGACGGGCTCGCTATGAAGGCGCCGTTCCGCGCGGTGCCCCATACGCCCAGGTAGCTCAGTCGGTAGAGCAGGGGATTGAAAATCCCCGTGTCGGTGGTTCGATTCCGCCCCTGGGCACTTCCGCGGAGACGAAGGCCTCTGGACTTGAGTCCAGGGGCTTTTGTCGTTTCAGGCGCTGTGCGCCCGGTTCGCGAGCCCGCGTGTCGACGGCAGCGCGGTGGACCACGGTGCGCATCTCGGGCTTTTCGCCCGGGAGTGGCGGTCGAGCGCTACGACAAGAGCTGCTTCAATGTTCGATAGCACCTGCCACAAAGTGGCTTGTTATTGGTCGCGCCAAAGTCCTTCCCCCCCGTGATGGCAGTGGCTGCCCTCGTCGTTGGGGGCTTTGTAGCGGCGCCACTTCGCAATCCCTATCCAGGTTTCAAGTCATCCTGAGCCACGCGCTCCGCGGGCCCGTAGCGTGTGGAGGCGGAGACGAATGGTGCGGTACGGAACATGATTCCGTGTCCGGTTCTTGGCCGCTTCCCCACGTTGCAGGGTGCATGGGCTGCCTGGAGCAGGGTAGAGAGGGAGTCGGAGGAACGAAACGAGATGGACGCGAACGCAGTGGCGGAGCTCGAGAAGGCGGGCGTGAAGGTGGACCAGCCCGAGCGCCTGTATGTGGCGGTGGAGTGGGACGAGGACGGCAAGCACGTGCGTCCCGTCGGCGAGCGCGTCCAGGTGCGCGCGGGCGAGCAGCTGGTCCACGTGACGCTCAAGCCCATCTCCCAGCTCTTCACCGGGGACACGAAGCCCCCCAGCTTCGCCAAGGCGCCGCCGCTCGAGTACCAGCCCTTCTTCCTCCTCATCGAGGCCACCGCCGCCGGCTACTGCCGCGCGGTGCGCAACACCGAGACGGACCAGGAATTCGAGCGGCTCTACCGCCACCTCCAGCGCCGCCCTGATGGCACCGACCGCAACCCGCTCTTCTCCCACCTCCAGGGCGCCGTCCGCCTCTACATGTCCCTGCGCGACGTGAGCCAGGCGGAGTTCGAGGCCGTTGTCCACCGTCTCTACCAGTCCGCCAAGCACTTCCAGACGCACACGGGGAGCATCAACTACTTCCAGGAAGTGCTCCGCGGCGTGCTCGGGGCCTGAGCCGTCGTTTCGCGCCGTCCTCCGGGTCCACCCGGGAGGGCGGCAAGTGGAATATCGTGCTCCGCCGCCCGTTCCCGGGCGTCCTTCCCGACAGGAGCACGGATGTTCCGTCAGTCGTTACTCTGGACCTCGTGTCTGGCCCTGCTCTCCGGCCCCGTGGCCTGTGCGCAGACGCAGGGCAAGACGGTGGCGAAGTCCTCCGTGGCCGCCGCGCCCAAGCTGGGCGCCGGCATCGAGTCCCGCACCCTCAAGAACGGGCTCAAGGTCATCGTCTGGCCCGACCACGACATTCCCAGCGTCGTCCTCTACAACTGGTTCCGCGTCGGCGGCCGGAACGAGTACCCGGGCATCACCGGCCTGTCCCACTTCTTCGAGCACATGATGTTCAACGGCGCGAAGAAGTACGGCCCCGGTGAGTTCGACCGCGTCATGGAGTCCAACGGCGGCGCCAACAACGCCTTCACCTCCGAGGACGTCACCGTCTACATGGACTGGTTCCCCCGCTCCGCGCTCGACGTCATCTTCGACCTCGAGGCCGACCGGCTCCAGCACCTGGCCATCGACCCCAAGGTCATCGAGTCCGAGCGCGGCGTCGTCTACTCGGAGCGCCGCTCCGCCATCGACAACGACAACATGGGCGCCCTGATGGAGCAGGTGCAGGCCACCGCCTTCGTGGCCCACCCGTACCAGTTCCCCGTCATCGGGTGGCCGTCCGACATCGAGTCGTGGCGCATCGAGGACCTCCAGCGCTACTACAAGACGTACTACGCCCCCAACAACGCCACGCTCATCTTCACGGGCGCCGTCACGCCCGCGGAAATCTTCGCGCTCGCGGAGAAGTACCTGGAGCCCATCCCCTCCCAGCCCGCGCCCGAGCCCGTCCGCACGAAGGAGCCCGAGCAGCAGGGTGAGCGCCGCATCGTCGTGCGGAAGCAGGCCCAGGCCCCGCTCATCCAGCTCGCCTACCACGGCATGTCCGGCAAGGACGCGGACGTCGAGGCGCTGGAGCTGCTCCTGAGCATCCTCGCCGACGGTGAATCCTCGCGGCTGCACCGCCGCCTCGTGGAGGAGGAGCGCGCCGCCCTCCGCGTCAACACCCACTTCAGCCCCGGCTTCGACCCGTCGCTCGTCTGGGTCTACGCGGACTTGCCGCCCGGGGCCGACCTCTCCAAGGTCGAAGCCCTGCTCACCGAGGAGCTGGCTCGCGTCGTCAAGGACGGCGTCAGTGACGCCGAGCTCCAGAAGGCGCGCAACATCACCCTGTCCCAGTTCTGGCGCAGCCTGGAGACCATCAACGGCCGGGGCCGCGCGCTGGGCGCCGCGGAGACGTTCCGCGGCGACTACCGCCAGCTCTTCGACGCGCCCGCCCGATATGAGCGCGTGACGCGTGACGACATCCGCAAGGTCGCCGCGCGTGTGTTCAACTCCCAGCGCCGCACCGTTGGCTGGCTCGTGCCCGACGACGCGCAGGCCGCTCCCCCCGATACCCGCAAGGAGGCCTCGCGATGAGCGCCCCCCTCACCTGGAAGGCCGCGTTCACCACGCTGGTGTTGTCCTCCGTCCCCGCCGCGGCGCAGAGCGCTGCCACCGCGCCGAAAGCCGCCGCGGCCTCGGCGCAGCAGGGCGTGACGCTTCCCAAGGCCACCGTCGTCACGCTGAAGAACGGCGCGAAGCTCCAGCTGGTGGAGCGCAAGGAGCTGCCGCTCGTCTCGTTCAGCGCGTGGGTGCGCGGCGGCGCGCTGGGCGACCCCGCTGGCAAGGAGGGACTGGCCGCCCTCACGGGCGAGCTGCTGCAGAAGGGCGCTGGCGCGCGGGACGCCCGGCAGTTCGCCGAGGCCGTCGACGGCGTGGGCGGCGCGATTCAGGTGGCCGCCAACCTGGAGGCCCTGGTCATCAGCGGCCAGTTCATGTCGCGCGACACCGGGCTGATGGTGGAGCTGCTCACCGACCTGCTCACCCGCCCGCGCTTCGACGCGAAGGAGCTGGAGAAGGTCCGCGCGAGGCGGGCGTCGGAGATCGCGGCCGCGAAGGACAGCGACCCGCGCATGCTCATTGGCACGTACTTCCAGGCCTTCCACTTCGCCGGGCATCCGTACGGCACGCCCGTCAACGGCAGCGAGGCGTCACTCCCGGGGCTGTCGCGCGAGGACGTGCTCGCGTACGCGAAGAACCACCTCGGCGGAGACCGGCTCATCCTCTCCGTGGTGGGCGACTTCGACGCGAAAGCGCTCGCGAAGAAGCTGGAGTCCGCGCTCGGCGGCTGGGCCCGGGCCGCCGCGCCCGTCCCCACCGTGCCCGCCACGGCGGTCTCCAAGGGCCGGCGCGTGCTGCTGGTGGACAAGCCGGACGCCACCCAGACGTACTTCTGGATTGGCAACACCGGCATCGCCCGCGATGACCCGGACCGCGCCTCGGTGAAGCTGGCGGAGACGGTGTTCGGTGGGCGCTTCACCTCGCTGCTCAACACCGAGCTGCGCGTGAAGTCCGGCCTGAGCTACGGCGCCAGCTCCGTGTTCATCCGCCACTCGCGTCCAGGGCCCGTCGTCATCGCCTCGTACACGAAGACGGAGTCCACCGGCCGCGCCATCGACCTGGCGCTGGAGGTGCTGTCCGGCTACCGGAAGTCCGGCATGGATGACGCCATGCTCGCCTCCGCGAAGTCGTACGTGCTGGGGCAGTTCCCGCCCACGCTGGAGACGGGGTCGCAGGTGGCGGGCAAGCTGTCGGAGCTGGCCTTCTACGGGCTGGACGCCAGCGACGTGGACGGCTTCGCCAGCGCCGTCTCCGCCACCACGCGTGAGGGCATCCACGGCATCATCCAGCGCAAGCTGCCCGCGCCGGAGGACCTCACCTTCGTCCTCATCGGCAAGGCGTCGGAGATTCGCGACATGGCCCGGAAGTACGGCGCCGTCACGGAGATGAAGATTTCCGACAAGCACTTCGCGCCGCCCGCGAAGCGCTGAGGCCCGCCCCGCACCGCCGGACCTGGAGTGATTCGGGCCGGCGGTGTCAGGTGGCTCGCCCGGGCTACTTCGCCGTCAGCGCGCGGTAGCGGGCCATGCACTTCTGGTAGCGCCGGTCCACGTTGCGCGCGAACCACGCCGTGGTGAGCTCGCGCTTCAGCTTCGGGCTCTGGAGCGTCACCCGGGGAAGCTGGGCGTAGGAGGGCGACTCGCCCGTCTCCCGCTGGTAGACGCGCTTCACCGCGCGGAAGGTGTCGGTGGATTCGAACTCCGCCTCCTTCTCCTTGCGCACATCGCGGCGAACCGTCCGCTCGCTGAGCTCCGGGGCGAAGCGCTGCCGGAAGGCGAGCAACGCCAGCAGCGACTTGCTGTCCTCGCCGCGCGGCTCGCCCTGCTTGTCGTAGAGCTGGAGGTCGCCGTCCGGTGCCAGCGGGTGGCCGGTGAGGCGGCTCACCTGGGACTGGAGCGCCGCGTTGCGCGAGGCGTAGACACCCGCGTTGTAGTCCGCGAAGCGGAAGAGCGGCTCCGGATAGGCGGCCTCGTAACCCAGCAGCCGCGCGGTGCCGTAACGCACGCCCCCCGCGCGGGTGTACAGCGACTCGCGCACCTCCACCGGGTCCGCGTCCTCGCCCGCCTTCTCCAGGGCGTAGCGCACGCTGACCTGCATGGAGCCCGCGGTGGTAACGGGGTTGTGCTCCCCCAGGTTTCCCGAGGCGAAGAGCCCGCTGGCGAAGTCCACGACCTTGAACGTGCTCGGGTATTCGTCCTCGTAGTACGCGAGCATGTCACGGTAGAGCCGGTCCAGGTCGCGCTCGGTGCGCAGCGTGCGCAGCCGCTCATTGAACGTCTTCTTGCTGCCCTTCGCCCGGCCCTCCAGCACGGACGCCAGGACCTTGTGGCCCAGGGGGCCCAGCTTGTCCGCGTGCGCCTCCAGGCGGGCGCGGACCATGCGCGGCAGGCCGGCCACGGGCGGGTCCACCTTGTAGCCGGACTCCTGCTCGATGACGGCGAGCACCGAGCACACCGCGGGCGGTGACGGGGCAATCTCCTCCACCTCCAGCGCGGCCAGCACGTCACGGGCCCAGCCTTCGCGGTCCTGGACCTTGGGCGGTAGCAGCTTCGTCACCTGGGACGCGGAGACCCGGGGCGGTGGAGGGATGGGTGGCTGGGCCGTGCCGCGCGGCGTGCACGCAGCCACCGCGCCGAGCACCGCGAACAGGCCCAGCCACGCGCGACGCGGTCTCCGGGGACGCTGGGGCTCGGTGGCTCGCGGCGCGAGCGCCCCCCTGGCGCGCGACCCGCCGGGCGTCTGGACCTGCCGTGGACTGGGCACCTGCATGCGCTCGCCTCCGGGGACACCTCCCCGACCTCTAGGGAGGAGAGAACCGCGGGCGAAAGCCGGTGTCCCCAGTCCCGCTCGCTCAGCGGGCGAGCGGGCAGGACGATGGCCGTGCCAGGCGGGCCCTCCGGGCGGGAGGCCCTACCACGGCACGGGCAGGGCTCAATTGCGGATCTGCACGTCGCGCGCGACGGTGCGGCCCCCCATCAGGACGAACTGCGCGCGCACCGGCGTGCCTTCCTGGAGCTGGCGCAGCGGCACCTTGCGGCCCTGGCGCAGGCCACGGCTGCGGCGGTCCAGCTCCAGCTCGTACTCGCCACCCTCCCGGTCCTTCACGGTGATGGTGTTCTTCTTCACGCGGGTGACGCGCCCGTTCACCATGCTGGTGGCGATGACCACTTCGTCCAGGTCGGCGCTGCCCGAGCCCCCCGTGCCCTGCGCCGCATCCTGGGCCGCGCGCGCCGCGCCCAGGTACCAGTCCTCGTCCTCACTCGCCTGGACCGCCTCGGAGCCAATCATCACCCGGCCCGCGGGCGCGTTGGTGTTGGCCACCGGCGCTGGTGCGCGCACGGGTGCACCTTCCTGCAGCGGCGCCTGCGCCGTGGTGTTCTGTGCGGGGGCCTGTGCTGGCACCGCCGTGGCGGGCTGGATGGCCGTTGTCTCCGTGGGCGCTTGTGGTGGCACTGCCGTCGCGGGCTGGATGGCCGCTGTCTCCGTCGGTGCTTGTGTTGGCACCGCCGTTGCGGGCTGGACGGCCGCTGTCTCTGTCTGACGCCTCACGGCCGTCGCGGGAGCGACCTCCGCGCGGCTGTCCGCCGTGTTCGCTTCGACACCGCTGGGGGCGGTGACTGCCGCCCGGGGCTCCCGCTCACGGCAACCCGACGCCAACGCGCAGAGGCCCAGCATTCCCACCCACGCCCATCCTTTTCCCATTCCGTTCCCCCAGAGTTCCCACTCGGTCCGTTTCGCGCCTTCCCGTGCAAAGTGCGTGCGCTGGCCCTCGGGTGGGAGCCGCGCGTTGGAAAGCGGCGATGGGGGATGGACACTTGTCGCGGGACGCTGTGGGGCAGCGGACGGAAGACGGAGGCGCGGCGGGCTACGCCGCCAGCGCGCGGGCCACGGCCTTCACGTGCGAGCGCACCAGCTCGCGGGCACCCAGCAGCTCCGTGCCGTTCTCCGGCGCGTAGCCCAGGCACAGCACCACGTCGTCCTCCGGAGCCGCGCGCATGCCCAGCTTCGCGTAGTCCAGCGTGCGGGGGACGGGCTCGCCGTCGGCGTCGCGGTTGAAGCGGCCGAACACCGTGGCGTTCTTCCCACGCCGGGGCGCCGTCTCCTTCAGCGCGAACAGCCGGCGGACGGCGGCCAGGGCCTCGGGCTGCTCCATCAGCACCTCCGGGCGCGCGGGGCCGGCCAGCTCCCACTCCAGCAGGCGCAGGCAGCCGCGGACGAACTCCACGTCGGTGATGACCAGACCATACAGGTACCAGTCCGCGCAGGCCGCCTGCACCAGCCGCGCCTGGGCGTCCGTGAGCCACCCGAACGAGGGACAGGTGAACGTCTCACACACCGACGAGCGGTACACGCCGCAGTCGCGCAGGTCCACGCCGCCCGTCGTCAGGGGGTGGGCCAGGCAGCCCACCCGCTTGCGCTCGTTGTCGAGGAAGCCGAGCAGCGGACACACCCGCACCGCGGAGAACATGGGCTCCGCGCGCCGGGCCGCCAGCAGCTCACGCGCGGCCTCCTGCCACGCCGACGCTTCCCAGGGCACACGGCGCAGCCGCTCCGTCTGCATGGCGAGCTGCTCCGCCACCGCCATGCGGGAATGGTCCCGGAAGTTATAGAGGCCGCAGCAGGCACCACACGACGCGCCTCCACCGGGCTGGCACAGGTGGAAAGAAACAGTCACTCTTTACATCTTACGGGCTCCAACGATTCATGCAGGAGAATCGTGCGGCGTCCGAGGCGGGGCATGGCGGGGTGTGCACTCAGAACCATTCCGGGCGCATGCGCGCGTAGGAATCCTCGCCTGTCCGGCAGAGCCTCGCCAGCAGGGGCACGCGGGGGAGCTCCACCGCGAACCAATACTGCGCGGCGGCCAGCTTGCCCTCGTAGAAGTCGCGCTCCGGCGCGCCACGTGACAGCGCCTCCTGTGCCGCCGCGGCCTGGGCCAGCCAGCGCCACGCCACCGCGAGCACGCCGAAGAGGTCCAGGAAGTCCGCGCTGTGGCGCAGCATCAGCTCCACCTCGCCGGACATGCCGCGAGCGCCCAGCTCCGCCACCACCGCGGTGGTCTCCGCCAGGGCTTGCTCGAGCGCCTCGCACCACGCCTCCGTCACGCCCGCGGCGCGCGCTCGCGCCAGCGTGGCGCCGACCTCCTCCGCGAAGGCCTGGAGCGCCGCGCCGCCTCCGGCCACCACCTTGCGCCCCAGCAAGTCCAGGCCCTGGATGCCGGTGGTGCCCTCGTGGATGCTGTTGAGCTTCTGGTCTCTCAGCCAGGCCTCCGGCAGGTACTCGCTGGAGTAGCCATAGCCGCCGTGCACCTGCACCGCGAGCGCGTTGGCCTCGAAGCCGCGCTCGGCGGGGAACGACTTCGCCACCGGCGTCAGCAGGTCCACCAGCAGGCCCGCGCGTCGGCGCTCGGCCTCGTCCGGGGCGTGCCCCGCGACGTCGGCCTGGTACGAGGCGGCGAGCAGCAGCGCGAGTCCGCCTTCGACAATCGCCTTCTGGCGCAGCAGCATCCTCCGGACGTCCGCGTGCTCGATGATGGGCGTCTGCGGGCGCGTGGCGTCGCGCAGTCCGGCGGGGCGGCCCTGGGGGCGCTCGCGCGCGTAGGCCACGGCCTCGTGGTAGGCCACCGTCGCGGTGGCCACGCCGTTCATGCCCACCATGATGCGCGCCTCGTTCATCATCTGGAACATGCACGCCAGGCCGCGCCCGGGAGGCCCCACCAGCCAGCCGTGGCAGTCACCGGACTCACCGTAGTTGAGGACGAGGCTGGGGATGCCCTTCCAGCCAATCTTGTGGATGACGCCCGCCACCTTGACGTCGTTGTCCACCAGCTTCCCGCCCTCGGGCCGCCGCGAGGGCACCGCGAAGAGGGAGATGCCCCGCGTGCCGTCCTCCGCGCCCTCGATGCGCGCCAGCGTCAGGTGCACCACGTTCTCGCTGAAGTCCTGGTCCGCGCCGCTGATGAAGATTTTCGAGCCCTGGATGCGCCACGTCCCGTCCGGCGCGGGCGACGCGCGCGTGCGCACGTCCGCGAGGCTGCTGCCCGCCTGGGGCTCGGTGAGCGCCATGGTGCCCGTCCACTCGCCCCGGTACATCGGCTCCATGAAGGAGGCCTTCACCTCCGGCGAGCCGAACACCTCCAGCAGGTGCGCCGCGCCCAGCGTCAGGCCCAGCCACGCGTAGACGCTGAGGTTGGCCGCCATGAGGTAGGCCGTGGACGCCGCGTGCACGGTGAGGGGCAGCTGCTGTCCGCCGACCTCGGGTGGGCGGGTGGCGGTCAGCAGGCCCAGCTCCACCATGCGCGGGTACAGCTCGCGCATCAGCGGGTGGACCCGGACGCGGCCGTCCTGGAACGACGGCGGCTGGGCGTCCATGGCGCGGTAGGTGGGGTACAACACCTCGCGGGCGAAGCGGCGCGTGCTGTCCATCAGCAGCGTGAAGGTGTCGCGCGAGTGCTCCGTGAAGGCGGGCAGCGCGCACAGCGCCGTGGCGTCCAGCACCTCGTAGAGCTGGAAGTCCACGTCGCGGTCCGACAGCAGCGGATTGGGGCGGGGCGCAGTCGTCATGGGCCCCGTGTTAACAGGCGCGCTAGTAGGACGCGAAGGCGGCCTCGAAGTCGAGGTCATCCACCCCATCATCCCGATCCGCGGGTGGTGCGTCCTCGTCGTCCGAGACCGCGTGCCGGCCGTGCGGGGTCTCCGCGTCCTCGATGAAGGCGGAGTGCGCCATGGGCGTGTCTTCACCCGCCAGGGGGAGGACGGACACACCCAGCAGGGCCATGGCCAGTGCCGTCTCCATGGACTCCATCAGCGGCTCCTGGGAGCGGTGCCACCAGCGATGATGGCCTCGCTTCCGTCGACGCAGCCGCTCCAGACACGACGGCCCCAGCACCTGGATGCCCGCGCCTCCCAGCGTCGTGAGCGCCAGCCCGCACGCCACCGAGGACGCCCCGTGCGGCCGTCCCCGGTAGGCGCGGGCCGGCGCGTGAACATCGGCGGCCGAGAGGCCGGGCCCCAGCGGACGGGCCGGCGCGCGAATGCCTCCGCGCAAGCGCCACGGCGCGGGACGGACTCGACGGGGAGATGGGGTCCACATGCAGTGTCACACTCCTCACACGGACTATCCCCTTCAGGCGATATCCGCTCGCGGAAGGTGGTGCGCGTCCCTTGAACCTGCCAGGTGGGAGTTGCTCGCTCCCTGTCCGCAGGGAGGCAGAGCCGGAGTGGAGGGAGGGGCGCGCCTGTCCGGCTGCCCCAAGCCGGGCACGGGCCTGGGGGCATGAGCCGCTCGAAGGCTTGCAGGGAAGTCTCGGGGCCGTGTCGGGGCAATGACAGACACGTGCCCTCCAGGGCCGGAGTCCTGACGGGGGCGCGACACTTCCGCTCCCTGCGTCACCCAGGCTGCCGGGCGTGGAGCGGGCGCAGGACGTGACTGTCGGCTGCTGAAAAGCCGTCCGCTCCCAGGAGGGCGGCTTCGGTGCGGGCTGTTAACGTCGGGTGCCTTCCATGACGCCCCCCCTTCGAAGTCCTCCGGACGCGGCCCCGGAGCTCCCGGGCCCGGGCTCGCTGCCCGTCCCCTCGGGTGTGGACGCCTTGCAGTTGCTCGCCGAGAGCATTCCTCAGCTCATCTGGGTGACCCGCGCGGACGGCCACCACGAGTACTACAACGCTCGCTGGTACGCCTACACGGGCCTCACCCCGGAGCAGTCGCGGGGCGACGGCTGGCGGAGGGCCTTCCACCCCGATGACCTGGAGGAGGCGGGCCGGCGCTGGGCGGAGTCTCTGCGCACCGGCGAGCCCTACGAGGTGGAGTACCGCTGCCGCCGCCATGACGGCGTGTGGCGCTGGCACCTGGGACGGGCGCACCCGGTGCGCGACGACGCCGGGCGCATCGTCCAATGGTTCGGCACCTGCACGGACATCGAGGAGCAGAAGCGCGCCGCGGACACCATGCGGCTGCTGGCCGAGGCCAGCGCGCTGCTGTCCTCGGCCTCGCTCGACTACGAGGCCACGCTCGCGGCGCTGACGCGGCTGGTGGTGCCGCTCCTGGCGGACTGGTGCGCCATCGAAATCGCCTACGAGGACGGCTCCACGCGGCAGGTGGGCGTGGCCCACGTGGACCCGGACAAGGTCCGCTTTGGCGAGGAGCTACGGGTGCGCTACCCGCCGCGCCACGGCGACGCCATGGGCGTGCTGGCCGTCATCCGCACCGGGGAGCCGATGCTGCTGACGGACATCCCGGATGCGCTGCTGGTGGCGAGCACTCGCGACGCGGAGCACCTGCGCCTCGTGCGGGAGCTGGGGCTGCGCTCGGCCATGGTGTTGCCGCTCCCGGCGCGTGGGCGGACCATTGGCGCGCTCTCCCTGTTCCACGCGGAGTCCGGCCGGCGCTTCAGCCAGGCGGACGTCCTGCTCGCCTCGCAGCTCGCCGAGCGCGCGGCGGTGGCGCTCGACAACGCCCGGCTCATCAAGGACGCGCGGCGAGTCGAGGAGCGCTTCCGCTCGCTGGTCACCGCCTCCACCCAGGCCGTCTGGGTGACGCGCCCCGATGGCGACATCGAGGAGGACAGCCCTTCCTGGCGCGCCTTCACCGGACAGACCTATGCCGAGTGGCGGGGGCATGGGTGGCTGTCCGCCGTGCACCCGGAGGACCGGGACGCGGCGGCCCGGGCCTGGTTCGCCGCGGTGGAGCAGCGCCGCCCCTATGAGACGGAGTACCGCCTGCGCCGTCCGGATGGGCGCTACACCCCCACCCGCGTGCGCGCCGTGCCGGTGTTCAATCCCAATGGGGCGCTGCGCGAGTGGGTGGGCACCACCACCGACATCTCCGCCCAGCGCCAGGTGGAGGAGTCCGCCCGGCGGCTGGAGCGCGAGGCCGCGGCCCGACGGCTGGAGGCATTGCGCGCCGAGGTGAGCCTCGCCCTGGCCCGGGAGGGCCGTATCCCGGACATCCTCCAGGGCTGTGCGAGCGCGCTGGTAACGCACCTGGGGGCGCAGACGGCCCGGCTATGGCTCTACGCGCGCGAGACCCACACCCTGGAGCTGGCGGGAAACGCCGGACCCACCGCGCCGCCGCGCGACAAGTGGGTGCGGATCCGCGTGGAGGGCCCGAGCATGGTGAGCGAGGTGGCCCGGCTGCGCGCGCAGCTCCGGGTGGATGACCTGTCGGGCGACGCGCGCGTGCTGGACCGCGCCTGGCTGGAGGAGGCGGGCATCCGCTCGTTCGCGGGCATGCCGCTGATGGTGCGCGGGCAGCTGGTCGGTGTGCTCGGCGTCTATGGCCTCAGCCCCCTGGGCGAGGAGGCGGTGGCCGCGCTGGCGGCGGTGTCGGACGCCATCGCCCAGGGCGTGGAGCGGCGGCGCGCCGAGGAGGCGCTGCAGCAGCGCGCCCAGGAGCTGGCCCGCTCCAACGAGGAACTCCAGCAGTTCGCGTACGTGGCGTCGCACGACCTGCAGGAGCCGCTGCGCATGGTGGCCAGCTACACGCAGCTCCTGGGGCGGCGCTACAAGGGCAAGCTGGACGCGGACGCCGACGCGTTCATCCACTACGCGGTGGATGGCGTCAACCGCATGCAGCGGCTCATCCAGGACCTGCTGGCCTATTCGCGGGTGGGGACGCGGGGCAGGGATTTGCGGTCCTGCGACGCGGGCCGGGCGCTGGAGCGGGCGATGGCCAACCTCCGCGCCGCCATCGACGAGACGCGCGCCACCGTGGAGCACGGCCCCCTGCCCGCCGTGCTCGCGGACGAGACGCAGCTCACGCTGCTGTTCCAGAACCTCGTGGGCAACGCGCTGAAGTTCCACGGGAGCGCGCCGCCGCGTGTCCAGGTGAGCGCGGAGCCCGAGGGCGACCAGGTCCGCTTCACGGTCCGCGACTGGGGCATCGGCATCGCCCCGGAGTACTTCGAGCGCATCTTCGTCATCTTCCAGCGGCTCCACGGCAAGGAGGAGTACCCGGGCACGGGGATTGGCCTGGCCATCTGCAAGAAAATCGTCGAGCGCCACGGCGGCCGCATCGGCGTGGAGTCCCGGCCGGGCGAAGGCACGGCCTTCTGGTTCACCCTGCCCACCGTCCCGCCCCCTCCGGAGGCTTGAAGACATGAGTCACGACGCGACTGGCAGCCCGATTGAAATCCTCCTCGTCGAGGACAACCCCGGTGACGTGCGGCTGACCATCGAGGCCCTCAAGGAGGGCAAGGTGCGCAACCGCCTGTCGGTGGCGCGCGACGGGGTGGAGGCCCTGGCCTTCCTCCGGCGCGTAGGCGCGTATTCGAATGCCGCCCGGCCCGACCTCATCCTGCTGGACCTCAACCTGCCCCGGAAGGACGGGCGCGAGGTGCTGGCGGAAATCAAGGTCGACCCGTCCCTGCGCCGCATCCCCGTGGTGGTGCTCACCACGTCCAAGGCGGAGGAGGACATCCTGCGCACCTATGACCTGCACGCGAACTGCTACATCGCGAAGCCGGTGGACCTGGAGCAGTTCATCTCCGTGGTGCGCTCCATCGATGACTTCTGGCTGTCGGTGGTCCGGCTGCCGCCCAGGCCCGAGGCTTCATGAGCGACCGGAGCACGGAGGGCCGGCCGCTGCGCCTGCTGCTGGTGGAGGACAACCCGGGTGACGCGCGGCTGCTCCAGGAGGAGCTGAAGGAGATTGCCACCGCGCAGTTCGACGTCGTCCACGTGGAGCGGCTGGCGGACGCGGTGCGCGTGCTGGAGGCCTCGGGTGTGGACGCGGTGCTGCTGGACCTGTCGCTGCCGGACGGACAGGGCGTGGCCAACATCCCGCGCCTGCTGAATGCCGCGCCGTCGGTGCCGCTGGTGGTGCTCACCGGCACGGACGACGAGCGGCTGGCGGTGCGGGCCGTCCACGAGGGCGCGCAGGACTACCTGGTGAAGGGGCAGGTGACGGGGCCGCTGCTGGTGCGGGCGCTGCGCTACGCCATCGAGCGCAAGCGGGTGGAGGAGGGGCTCAAGCGCGAGGAGGCCGCGCGGCAGACGGCGGTGTTCCGCGAGCAGTTCCTGGGCATCCTGGGGCACGACTTGCGCAATCCGCTCCAGGCCATCTCCGGCAACGCGGCGCTGCTCTTGCGCTACGGCGGGCTGGGGGAGCCGCAGCGCAAGGCCGTCAACCGCATCTCCATCTCCGCGGACCGGATGGCGCGGATGATCAACGACCTGCTGGACTTCACGCGCACGCGGCTGGGCGGCGGCTACGCGCTGTCACGCGCGCGGATGAACCTGCACGACGTCGTGCGGCAGGTGGTGGAGGAGCTGGAGGTGGCACACCCCATGCGCCGCTTCGAGCTCACCCTCGCTGGCAATGGCTGGGGGGAGTGGGACGCGGACCGCATCGCGCAGGCGGCCTCCAACCTGGTGGGCAACGCCGTGCAGTACTCCCCCGAGGACACCTCCGTCAGCGTGGCCGTGCGGGACGACGAAGGCGGCATCCGGCTGGACGTACACAACTGGGGGCTGCCCATCCCGGAGGAGCGGCTGGCCCACATCTTCGACCCCTTCGTGCGCGCCCAGGACATGCGCAGCGCGCAGCGCAACGGGCTGGGGCTGGGGCTCTACATCACCCACGAAATCGTGCGGGCCCATGGCGGTGTGCTGCAGGTGACGTCCACCTCGCACGAGGGCACGCGCTTCTGGCTGCGCCTGCCGCGCTTCGAGGTGACGGCCACGCCGGCGCGGTAACGCGTGGCAGGGACGCCCGCCGGGCGTGCGGGCGTCCAGCGAGAGGGCATCCGGGGAGGCGGCGCCGCGAGCGGTGGGACGACACACCTTTGCGGGGTGAAGCCCCACGTGGCCGCGCGCTGTCCCATGAAGCGCGGCCCCTGCCACGAGGTGTCAGCCCATGACCATTGTTGGAGCCACGCTTCTGGGAATCGTCATCTTCTCCGTCCTCCTCCTGGCCGTGATTCTGGGCGGAGCCTTCGGCCACAAGCAGGAGCGCGACCTGCGTGAGCTGACCGAGCGCCAGCGGGCAGCCGGCCTGACGGGGGACGTCACCATGAATGACCCGCAGGGAGGTCCCACGGACCGCACCGTGCATGCCTAGCCGGTGATGGCGGTCTCCAGCCGGGCGGTGCGCGGGGGCCCCCCGCGTGCGCCGGCCTCCGAGGGGAAGACGGTGGCGAGCAAGGACTCGAGCTGGGCGCGTACCGCGGGTGCCAGGCGCGTGTGCCCCAGCCAGGGAAGGTGCTCGGGCTGGAGGGCCGCGAGCACGCGGGCCACGTGCCGGCGGCGGTGCTCCGGAACCGTCTCGCGAAAGTATGCGGAGGCGTCCCGCGTGAAGAAGGACAGCGCGCCCGCGGCGTCCAGCAGCGCCATATCCCGCTTCGCGTTGCCCGGGGGCCCGGCGCTCGTCACCAGCTCACGCACGCGCCGGCAGAGGGTGTCGTCCGCGCCCGCTTCCTCCAGCACCTGCACCGCGCGGTCCGCGCCGCGCACCGGGTGGACGCGGTCGAAGGCGCGCAGCGCCTGCGCTGCCCCGGTGGGCTGCTCCGGGGCACGCAGGAGGGCCGCGGCCTGCACCGGCACATCCGCGTCGGGCCGCAGCCGCAGCGTCCACTGCCAGGCGTCCATCGCGCGGTAGAAGTCCGCGCGCACGTCCGGGTGCCTCAAGTCATGCAGGGAACGATGGCGCGCCAGCAGCCGGCTGAACAGCGAGGTGGACGAGGCCGGGTTGCGGCGGGCAATCAGGCACTGGTAGCGGGTGAGGATTTCGAGCGCGGCCACCACGAGCGCCTCGCGGCTGGCGCCCTCCAGGTGGAAGGCCAGCCACTCGGTGCTCATCGCCGCGTCGAGGATGCGGCCATCCCAGGCCATGGGGTCGAAGGAAGGCGCGTTCCATTCGGAGGCGTCCAGCCGGAGCACCCGGGCGCCCCTTCCGGCCGAGAGCGGGGCCAGCTGCACCGAGGGGAATTCGCGCTGGACCAGGAGCCAGCCATGGCCCGCGGTGGGGCCCTCGGTACGGAAGTCGGAGAGCAGCAGCTGGCGCAGCATGGCGGCCTCCCGTCAGGCGGAGGAGTCGCCCGTGCAGGTCGCGCCCAAGCTGGCGTCAGGGGCCCCGCGTGCCTACTCCCTCCGGGAGTCGCGGCTGCGCGTGAGGTGGTCAACGAAGGCTCCGGAAGCGCGCCTGCTCCTCGTCCCGGGGAAGCGCGCGCCGCCGGAGTCCTCACCGCCAGGGACTACGGGCGGCCCGGGTCCGCCGGCTGGTTGAAGGCGTAGGCGCTGGCGCCGGGGGCCCGGTCCTCGTGGAACAGGGGGCACTTGGCGCAGGTGAAGCTATCCCAGTCCTTCTTCACCGCCACGTCGATGCAGCCGCCATAGAAGCGGCAGTGCACGTTGCGGTGCTCGTCGATGGAGAAGGACTCGGCCCGCAGCGGAAGGCGGAACTCGGTGGGTCGTGGCTGTGGACAGGACATGATGCCTCTCTTGCCCCCCTCATGGGACGTGTCATTCCTCTACCTGCCATTGCGCCGCGTCATTCCCGGCGCGCCAGGCACCCCTCGCCGTGTGGAGCACGGCACTCACGGAAGAATCACGGAAGGGGTTGCACTCTTTAACGAGGAGGGGCCAGGGCGCGCATCCACCCGGGTATGTCCGAGGCGGGGCACCTCGCCCGTGAGACGGGCGGGCGCTCATCCGCCTGGGGGACGGCTCACACCTGGAGCGACTTCTCGACCTCGGACAGCTTGAAGCGCGCCATGGCGAGGTTCGCGCTGGAGCGGTGCAGGGCCACGTACAGGAACAGGCCGTCCTTGGAGCTCAGGGGGCGGATGAGGTGGTACTGCTCGCCCAGCGTGATGAGGATGTCCTCGATGCGGTCCTTGATGCCCAGGAGCTGCATCGCCTTCATCTTGGCGCGGACCACCTCGGTGTTGGCCGCGGCCGCCGTCTCGATGTTGAACGCGGGATTGCCGCCGACACTGCCCAGGCACATGCCGCTCTTCGAGTCCGCCAGACAGGCCGCGAAGGCCCCTTCAATCTTCAGCGTCTCTTCCAGGGACTGCTTCACGTTCGCCATGACGTTGCTTTCTACCAAGGGGTGGGTGGGAGGCTTCGGGGCTGCGGAAATCAGCTCATCCAGGCCATACGTCAGCTGACTCGAATAGGTGCGTGGCTGGGGAACGAAGAGGGCCTGGGCATCCGTGAGGGACAGCAAGGCCTCGAGCTGCTCGGACATGTGCCGGCGCAGCAGGTCGCGCATGGTGTCCCGGGGCACCAGCCCCCACGCCACCAGCGTCTCGCAGAAGTTGCCGCCGTTCTGACGGCACTCCGCCACGACCTGCTCCACGTCCTCGCGGCTCACCACGCCATCCCGGATGAGGACCGACGAGAAGTTGAGCGCCCCCGGCCCGTTGAGGACCGCCCAGGCCACCTTCCGCGCGACGACGAAGATCCGCCCGGAGACGGTGGTGGACCTTACGACCACCTCCCCGCCGAGTTTGCTCTCCAGGGCCTCATGGAGCACGGTCCGTACGACCTGGCGAGGAGCTGGAGTCAGCGTTCGGGCAGCGGGTTCCATGGGGAAGGGTCCAGATTGCTCCAGGGTGGCAATGCAACGCGGAGGCGATGAATGGGCTGAAAATATACATCTTCACCGCATCATTCGCAACCACACTGTAATAACTCGCGGATTCCGCGAAGGGTGGGGCTATATAGACTCATTCTGGGGCAATGCAACCTGCGCCGCGGGAATCCGTGGCTGTTGAAAGACCCAGATTCGCAATCACTGGCACGTACAGTGAAGGTTCCTGGAGAAGGAAGGGATTGCGCCGACCCCACGCGTCGTGCGGGAGGTGCCACGTCGTCCGCCGGGCGCCTGGAAGGAGGCCGGCCGGGAGGATGTCCTGAGTCTTCACCCTGTGGAGGCTTTCCTCGAAGATGCGGACGTGAACGCGTTCGTCCGAGGCCCTCGTCCTGCTCCCGCTTCATCTCGTCCCTGGCTGGGGGCATTGGCCCTGGCGCTGGCGCTCGTCCTGTCCGGGTGTTCCGCCTTCTCCCGCGCCGTGAAGGAGGGAGACCTGGCCAGCCAGGAGCAGAAGTGGGCGGAGGCGGAGGCGGCGTACCTGCGCGCGCTGGCCGCGGACCCGGAGGCGTCCGAGGTCAAGGTGAAGCTGGGCAAGGTGCGCCAGGCCTGGAGCGAGGTCGTCCTGGAGGAGGCGCGGGCCGTGCACGCCACCGGGGACCTGGACGGGGCGATGAAGCGACTGGTGCGCGCGCTCGAGCTCAACGCGGACAACGCGCCGGCGCGCGAGCTGTTGGGCCAGACGCTGGATGCACGCGTGGCGGCGGGCAACGCCGCGCTCAAGGCGGAGCGGCTGCAGGACGCGCGCGCCGAGTTCGACGCGGTGCTGTCGGTGGCGCCGGACCACGCGGCCGCCAAGCGGGGCGTGGACGGCGTGCAGGTGGCCTGGGCGCGGCGCTGGTTCAGCACGGGCGAGGGGCTGGAGAAGTCGGGCAAGCTGGGCAACGCGCTGGTGGCCTACGTCCGCGCGGACCAGGAGCGCGTGGGCGCCACGGCGGCGCGTGAGCGGGCCGAGGCCGTGCGCCAGAAGCTGCGGGACGAGGTGGCCTTCCTCGTGGTGGCCACGCCCGTGGAGGACCGGGCCGGAGCGCCGGACGTGGCGCAGCGGCTGGCGGCGGGGCGGCTGGCGGCGATGCTGCCCACGAAGCTGCCCCTGCGCGTGGTGACGGAGGCCCCGGAGGGCCGCGAGGGCGTGCGGCTGGACCTGTCGCTGGAGCGGGTGCTGCCGCTGCAGGTGGTGGAGGAGTCGCAGCGCACGCAGCGCTACCTGGCCGGAAACCGCTCCGTGCCCAACCCGCGCCGCGCGGGCTTCGAGGGCAAGCTGCTGCAGGCCGAGCGGACGCTGGAGGACGTCGAGCGCAAGCAGGCCACGGCGCTGCGCGAGTACCTGCGCATGCAGGCGGAGCTGAGCATGGTGCGGGTGGCCGCCGAGCGCTGCCGCGAGCGCGAGCGCCGCGAGTGCCGCGAGGCCCTGCAGGAGTGTGGCGAGGCCGCGCGCGAAGTCAGCGGACCGGGCCAGTTCCCCAGCGAGTGCAACCCGAAGCGGTGCGACTCCAAGGCGTGCGTCGCCGAGGAGGTCCTGCTGGTGGCCAAGGCCGCCGCGTCCCTGGAGAAGGAGAAGGCCCTGGAGGCCGCGCTGGACAAGGCCGAGGCCCAGCGGACCCAGGTGCAGCGCCACCGCGACACGACGTTCCGTGAGCCCATCACCGTGGAGGAGCCCATGTATTCGGACTTCGTGTTCGACGTGCAGCTCCACCGGCTCACCGTGACGGCCACCGTCACCGCGGTGATGCGGGACCTGCTCAAGGAGCAGCAGGTGCCTGCCCCCAACACGCAGGACTACGCGGTGATGCACGAGGACATGGCCCACAAGGGCTATGACCGGTACGGCGTGCTCGCCGACCCCGTGCAGCTGCGCAACGAGCTGGAGCTGCGCGTGGAGGCGGGGGACAAGGCGACGGCGGACCTCGCCCGCATGGTGAAGGAGCGCTTCGACGCCTACCGCGCCCGGCGCGTGGAGGATGCCCGCCGCGGCATGGTCCGCCCCGGCGCCGAGGACGTGGTGGAGACCGCCGTGCGCGCCCTCCTGCTCACCGCGGACGCGCCGCCACAGGACATCCTCCAGCCGCTGGGCCGCGCCCGGGGCCTCAACCGCCCGGAGGCACTGGTCGGGCTGTGACGACTTCCGTTCCCGCTGTCTCTTTTTAGAGCGAGTGGACCGTGGCGTCTTGCCACGGGTGTCCATTTCCAGGACAGGGTGGCTGATTTCAGGTCAATGGGGAGTCTAAGGGTAAATACTTAGAACCTCTGGGTTTTGTATCAAGAGTGTCAAAGGTATTTACAGAAACGCGGCGAGGCTTGGAGTCCCGGCGCACCGCGTAGAAACAGCAGTCAGCAGAAAACCTGAATGACGGCAATGACTTGGATTCTGGCACGGCGGGTGCTTCGTCGGTTGCGAACCACCCATCCACGCAAGGATGTCCATGTCACAGTCCAAGTTCGTCGGCGCCCTCACGGGCCTGGCGTTGCTCGCCGGTTGCGGCGGCAACGATGGCACCACCCCCGCCCCCGAGGAGAACCTGAGTCAGGGGATGTCGTGGGAGGAGTTCCTCTCCAAGGTGTACCAGGAGCCCGAGTCGGGCCTCTTCATCGCTGACGGTGACACGCCGTTCCGGAGCGAGAAGCACCTGCGCGAGTTCTACGAGAACAACGTCAAGAACGGGCAGCTCATCGTCCACCAGGATGGCGGCCAGGACGCGAAGTGGGATGAAACGCAGCGGATGAACCTCACCTACTGCGTGAGCACGACCTTCGGCAACAACTACACCCGCATGGTCAATGCGATGAACTCGGCGACGGCGGCGTGGGAAGCCGCGGCCGAGGGCAAGGTGAACTTCATCCACGTGACCGCGCAGGACGCCAACTGCAACGCCAGCAACAACAACGTGCTGTTCGACGTGAGCCCCATCAACGCGGGTGGCCAGTACGTGGCGCGCGCGTTCTTCCCGGGTGAGAGCCGTCTGTATCGCAACGTCGTGTTCGACCCCAGCGCCTTCCAGCCGCTGGGCAGCTGGACGCTGGAGGGCGTCACCCGCCACGAGCTGGGCCACGTGCTCGGCTTCCGTCACGAGCACACCCGTCCCGAGGCGGGGTTCGGCTGCTACGAGGACAGCAACTGGCGCGTGCTGACCCCCTACGACAGCTACTCCGTCATGCACTACCCGCACTGCAATGGCGACCAGCAGGGCGACCTGGTGCTGACCGCGCTGGATGTCCAGGGCATCCAGGCGCTCTACGGCGGGTCGGGCGGCGAGCCGCAGCCTGAGCCGGAAGGCGTTCCGACGACGGAGACCCGCTCGGGCTCCGTGTCCACGAACCAGAACGTCCACTATGGTCCCTTCAACGTGGTTCCTGGCTCGAGCTTCTCCGTGGCGATGACGGGCTCGGGTGACCCGGACCTCTACGTCCAGTTCGGCGCGGCGCCGACCGAGACCTCTTACGCCTGCCGCCCGTACGCGAGCGGTGCCAACGAGAGCTGCGTGCGCACGGTCCCGTCGGGCGTGACCACCGCGTACATCATGGTCCGCGGCTATACCTCCGCGACGTTCAACCTGACCATCAACTACCTCGCGCCCGAGGGCGGCCCCAACCCCAACCCCGGGCCGACCACCGAGACGGTTTCTGGCAGTGTGACGCGCAACGGCAGCAAGCACCACGGCCCCTACAGCGTGAAGGCCGGTACCACGTTCAAGGTCGTGATGACGGGCTCGGGCGATCCGGACCTCTACGTCCGCTGGGGCGCGGCGCCCACCACGAGCACGTTCCACTGCGCGCCGTACAAGAATGGCGCGTCCGAGACGTGCGAGCTCACCGTGCCGTCCAACCAGTCGAGCGCGTACATCATGGTGTATGGCTACCGGGCGGGGAGTTACAACCTGTCCATCACCTACACCAAGCCGTAGTCCAGGCTTCGGCATGAAGTGAACGACGGGCGGTCTTCCCCATGGGAAGGCCGCCCGTTGCTTTTGACGCATGTCGCTGGAGTTCCACACAGTGGGCTGAGACGCTGCGCCCGCCATGGGGAATGTCATCGGGTTGTTGGGGGCGTGCATGGTGCTGGGCGTCGTGGCCCGGCACAGCGGGAAGTTCCCGGAGGGCTCCGCCGGGGCCTTCAACACCTTCGTCCTGTACGTGGCGCTGCCGGCGCTGGTGCTGCGGGCCATGCACCAGCTGGTGTTCGTGCCGGAGCTGCTGGTCGCCGCCGCGGTGCCGTGGCTCTACTTCCTGGGCGCGGGCCCCTTCTTCCGGTTGCTCGGGCCCCGGCTGGGGCTGAAGAAGCCGTCCGTCATGGCGCTGGTGCTGACGGCGGGGCTGGGCAACACCGCCTTCGTGGGGCTGCCCATGGCGGAGGCGCTGCTGGGGCCCGAGGGTCTGCCGGTGGCGGTGGTGGTGGATCAGCTCGGCTCGTTCCTCGTGCTGTCCTCGCTGGCGACGCTGGCTGCGGCCCGGGCGGGTGCGGAGACGCCGCTGTCCCTGCGGCAGCTCGCGCGCAAGGTGGCCACCTTTCCCCCGTTCCTGGCGCTGGTGGTGGCGCTGGTGACGCGGCCCCTGGACTACCCCGTCTGGCTGGATGGGGTGCTGGAGCGGCTGGGCTCGCTGCTGACGCCGCTGGCGCTGTTCGCCATCGGGCTGCAGCTGCGCCTGTCGGGTGTGCGCCACCGGCTGCCCGCGCTGACCCTGGGGCTCTCCTACAAGCTGCTGCTGGTGCCCGCGCTGACGGCGCTGGGCCTGCTGGCGCTGCCGGACCTGTCACCCGGGGTGGTGCAGGCCACGCTGCTCCAGGCGGCGATGGGGCCCATGGTGAGCGCGGCCATCCTGGCCGCCGAGCATGACCTGGACCCCGAGCTGTCCGTGCTGATGGTGGGCGTGGGCGTCCCGCTGTCCTTCGCGACCGCGCCGCTGATGTTGATGCTGGTGCGCTGACGCTCGCCTGGCCGCCCTGCGGTCGGACGCGCGGCCGGACCGCTGTCGTCCCGGCACGGCCCTCCTATCTTTGCCGCATGGCTGAGCAACCACCGAAGGCCTCGGGTGCGCCCGGGGTAGACCCACGGCGGATGGAGGTCCGACGGCCGGTCGCCGAGCTGGGCGCCCGGGCCTACGCCATCCAACTGCTGTCCGATGCGCGAATCCCCTTCCTCGTCGGCGGCGCCTACGCGTTCGCCCACTACACCGGCATCTACCGGGATACGAAGGACCTGGACCTCTTCATCCGCAAGGGCGACGCGGACCGCGCGTTGAAGGTCCTGGCCAGCAATGGCTGGAGCACGCAGCGCAACGTCCATGGCTGGCTGCACAAGGCCTTCTGGGACGACTTCCTCGTCGACCTCATCTTCGCGTCCGGCAACGGCATCACCGTCGTCGATGACGGCTGGTTCGAGCACGCCGTCTGCGCCCGGCTGCTGAACTGCGAATGCAGCGTGCCCCCGGCGGAGGAAATCTACTGGAGCAAGGCCTTCGTCCTGGAGCGCGAGCGCTTCGACGGCCACGAGCTCACGCACCTGCTGCTGAAGGCGGGGCGGACGTTCGACTGGCCGCGGCTCCTCTCGCGCTTCGACCGGTACTGGGAGGTGCTGCTCGCGCACCTGATGTTCTTCCGCTTCGCCTATCCGGCCGACCGCGACATCGTCCCCGAGTGGGTGATGCGCGACCTGCTGTCGCGGGCGAACAGCTCGGTGGCCGAGGGCAACTGGGACTCCAGGCTGTGCCGTGGCCGCCTGCTGTCGCAGGTCAGCTACCAGGTGGATGTCGACGAATGGGGCTACGAGGACGGCCGCACCTGGGACGAGTCCGAGCGCGCACGCGAGCGTGAGGAAGAAGAGGTGGTGCCCGCCGCGAGCGGCTCGTACGGCGCGCACTGAGCGGCGGGAAGGGCGGGGCCAGCCGGCGCCTGCTGGCTGATTCCCCGCCAGCCCTGCCCTGAGGGCGCCGGTGCCGTGGGCCGTGCCTCCGTCGGGAGGGAGGTGCACCTTGCGGCGGAGGACTCGCGGAGGCAGGTGTCACGTGCTGGAGACAGGGGCCCGAAGGGGAGGTTTCATCATCGGAGCGCTGGGCGCGATGTGGCTGTCGCTCGCGCCCGTCGCCGAGGCGCAGGTCGCCGTCTCGGGACGCGGAGGCCCCATCCGGTTCGAAGCGGGTGAGCAGGCCGTGGAGCTGTCCCTGGACGGCGGCACCGTGCGCGGTCCCGGCGTCGAGCTGCGCCAGCGCGGCGCCGCCTGGGTGGGACAGGTGCGCGGCCGGACGGTGGATGTCGGCTGGGAGCGAGGCGGGAGCCTGCTCGGGCGTGTGGGGGACGGCGCCGTCTCGCTCCAGGTGTTGGAGCGGACGCCCGAGCCCGGGCTGAAGCTGCAAGGGAACTTCGACGGGCAGCCTTCCGACCTCATCGTCGCCCCCTTCGCCATCGCGGGGGCCATGGGCGGGTGTGACTACACGCTGTCGGTGACGGCCGGCCGCTACTCGGGCTGGCGCACCTGCCAGCGAGGGACGACCCTCCAGCCGGGGCCCGTCGCCTTGTCACTGCCCGAAGAGGTGCTGGCCCTCGACACGGGTGAGAAGGCGGCCCTGCTGGCGCTGTTGTTGTCGGAGGAGATGGTGCCGTAGGCGGCGGGTCCGGGCGTGCCTCGAAGGCGCATGCCCGGTGGCCGGAAGAGGTGGAGGTTCAGGCGAGCGCCGTCGTGGAGAAGGACAGCTCCACGCCGTTGCCGCGAACGCGCATGCTGGGCTTGGACAGCCAGTGGCAATGCGGGCAGTAGCTGTGCGCACCGGCCTGTGAGGCACGCACAGTCACCTCTCCGCCGCAGAGCACGCAGCCGTCGGGAAGGACGAATTCGGCGAACCGCTCGCCGGTGTTGCTCTCGAATTGAGTCATGCTTCTGAGTTAACGCAGGAATCGCGAGGCACAAGGCGACCTGGGGGGCACCGCGGTCGGGCGTGCGTGTGCGGGCAAGCAGGCAGCCGAGCCCTCCTGCATTCCTTACGGGCCCGCTGTCCTCTGGTGGATGTTCGACACCGCAACCCGGTGAAGTGGCGTGATCGCGCTGGCACGCGGTTTTCAAGCGTGCCGGGCATGGATGCACAGGATGGTGGGGAAGGCCTGGGTGGGGTGCTGCGGGTGGAGCTCCTCCATGACCGGCGGGGGTGGGGCGTGGAGGTGGAGACCTGGGGCGGTGCCGTGCGCCGGTACCGGTACGGCAGCGAGGCCCAGGCGCGCTACTTCGCCGCGGTGTTCGAGCTGGGGCCGCGCCTGCTGCCGCCCGTGAGCACCGGGCGCCGCAAGCGGACCCGCCGGGCGGCCTGAGGCTCCGCGTCTTCTCTCTACCCTCGCGGGCTGCTTTCGGAGAGGCTACGGGCCATGAGTGACGCACCCAAGCCCTTCCTTCACCGCCCCAACCGCCAGCTCATCACCAAGGAGCCGGATCCAGGTGGTCGTTGGTCCAAGCAGTTCCCGGACATGATTGGCTACGCCAGCCAGGGCGGCGGCAAGGTTCCGGCCGACTTCGGCTGGAACACCAACCCCAAGCAGTGGCAGGAGGAGATGACGCCGGAGACGCTGGCGGCGCGCTACGACGAGCTGCGCATCCTCCCGCCGAAGCCCGCCGCCCCGGCGCTGCCCGAGGGCGCCAAGGCCGAAGGCACCAAGCCGTAGTCTTTCGCTTCAGCTGAAGGGCAGGGCCGCGAGCCGCTCCCGGAAACGGCCGAGCAGCTCCCGCGCCCCTGCCTCCTCCAGCCCATCGGACGCCTCCTGCCGCGCCTTGCGCAGGAAGGCGTCGAAGGGCGCCGAGCGGCCCTGGAGCGCGCCCGCCACGTCCACGGCCTCGCCCAGCACGCGCTCCGCGCCGCGTGAGCCCAGCGTGAGGTGCATGTCCACCTGCTCCAGCTTCATGCCGCAGGTGGCCCACACCGCGCGGTCATGCACGACGAGCCAGGTGCGTGTCACCTCCTCCATCTGCTCTTCCAGCGCCGCGAGGTAGGGCTCCACCAGCCCTGGCAGCGCGTCCGGCGCCAGCTCCGGCTGGGCCGCCGCCTCCAGCAGGCGGGCGCGCAGCTCCAGCACCTGGCGCTTCTGCGGCGTGCGCAGCGCCACGGAGGCGGGCAGCGAGATGAAAGCGGACAGGCTCTCCGCCACCTGCCGCGCCAGCGTGGGCCGCGCGCGGGCCTCCGCCCTGGCCGCGCGCTCCAGGCGGCCTTGCAGGGAGCGGCGCAGGTCCGCGGCCGCCGCCCGCAGCGCCGCCCGCGCGGCCACCTGGTTCGCGTAGCCCGGCACCACGTCCTCACGGCGCACGTCCTCGAAGGCCGCGGCGGTGAGGTACACGAGGTCGCCGATGCGGACGCGGAAGTCGGCGCGGAAGGCCTGGAGCTCGGCCATCAGCGTCCAGCGGTCGCTCACCACCTCCGGGCGGCGCATCTGCTGGCCCAGCTCCGCCACGCGCCGCGCCAGCCGGTCCGCGATGGCGTGCAGCACCGCTTCCACTTCCTGCGCCAGCCGCTCGTCCGAGCTGGCGGGAGGCGGTGCCCAGCCGCCGTCACCCAGGCCGGACGGGCGCGTGGGGGGCGGGAACTCCTGGTGGACGGCGGCGATGAGCTGGTTGACGCCCACCAGCGTGTCGCCGATGGCGGGCGCCATCGTCTCCCAGAGCGACAGGTCCGCGCCCCCCTCCGCTTCCAGTGACGTGGGCTCGTACTTCGCGATGCTCAGGTGCCCCAGCCGGTCGATGGCCACCGCGGCGGCCCGGTGTACGCGCTCCAGGCGGTCCGCGAGGTGGCGGTCGGTGAGGGACTCCAGGAGCGATTCCAGGCGCGCGGGGAGGGCGTCCTGGGGCGGGCGGGGCTTGGGCTTCGGCGCGGGCATGTCGGAGCGGGGGACCGAGGAAGGAGGGCGACCCTAGCGCACCGCCTCCAGCCACGCGAAGGCCGGGGGGCTCGTCAGGGACCCGTCATCCCGGCATAGAGTGGAGGGAAGGGGAGGAAAGATGACAATCCGCTTCCGGCGCCGCCGGCTGTTGGTTGGAGGGCTCGCCGCGCTTCTCGTGGGCGGAGGCGTCGCCCTCGCCAACTGGGACATGTGTTTGTCGGCCTGGGTCCTGAAAGGGGTCGAGGTCCCGAGCTGTCCGGACGGACAGTTCCGGCAGCTGCTGGAAGTCCATGGCTCGGGGCTGACGCGCGGGGGCGAGGGCAACATCACCCTCATGGCGCATGCGCTGGCGCCACACCCGGCCACCGGCGAGGTGATGCGGGGGCGGGTGACGCGCGGCACGGCCGCCGTCTTCCTGGTGGACGCGGAGGGCAAGGAGACGCCGCTCGCGCTGGCGAATGGGGCGGAGTGGACGCGCGCCCAGGACGACCAGCGGGTGACGGCGAGGGTGGTGTTGCCGGAGGTACCGGACGGCGACTACCAGCTCCGCGCGCGTTTCACGTCGCCGCTGGGCACCGACAGCGTGGACGCGGCGCTGCCATTGTACGCACCGGCCCGCGCGCACGTGCTGACGGACCGTCCCCTGTATGAGCCGGGGCACGAGGTCCTCTTCCGCGCGGTGGTGCTGCGAGCCAAGGACCTGGCGCCGCTGGACGGGCGGCCCGGCACGTGGCGCGTGAGCGACCCTTCCGGAGAGGTGGTGCTGGAGGAGCGCGCACCGGCGGGGCCCTGGGGCGTGGTGGCCGGCCGCTTCCCGCTGGACCGGGGCGCACCCCAGGGAATGTGGACGGTGAGCTGGTCCAGCGGCGGCGCGGAGGCGCAGGCGTCTTTCGAGGTCAAACCCTTCACGCTGCCGCGCTTCCGCGTGGAGGTGAGCAGCGCCCGGCCCTTCTGGCGCGCGGACGAGGTGCCGGTGGTGGAGGGACAGGTGCTGTATGCGTCCGGCGCGCCGGTGGCCGACGTGGAGGTGGCGCTGACGTGGGACGTGCAGGGCGACTGGCCCGCGCCGCCGGAGTGGCTCTCTGGCGGCCTGCCGGAGCGCGCGCGCACGGACGCCTCGGGCCGCTTCCGCCTGATGTTGCCGCGCGTGCCCATGGACCTGCGCGGGCAGGCACGGCTGATCGCGGGCGTGGTGGCACAGGACGCCGCGGGTGACCGCATCCAAGGGGGCGTGTCGCTGCTGCTATCCGAGGACGCGCTCTCGGTGTCCGCGGTGACGGAGCTGGAGGACGGGCTGGCGCCCGGCTTCAACAACCGCGTCTACCTCCGCGCGACGACAGCGGCCGGTCAGGTGCTGCCCGGCGCGGAGCTGACGGTGAAGCGCGCGTGGGACCCTCGGGACGAGGGCGTGCGCGCGGTGACGGACGAGGACGGCGTGGCGGTGTTCCAGCTCGACCCGGGGCCTCCCGTCAACGTCGTGGTGCCGCCCATGCCCGTGCGCCCACCGCCGCCCGAGCCGGCCGTCAGGCTGGGGGAGACGCGCAGCCTGCTGGCGCCGGGAACGGAGGCCTCGCTCGAGGACCTGCTCGCGCTGGAGAAGGCGCTGCCCGCGCTCGAACCCTGTGCGCGCTTCGTCTTGCGTGACGAGGGGGAAGTCGACGTCGAGCTCGGCCTGCGCGTGAGCGCCTCGGGCGCGGTGCTGGACGTCGTCACCGGAGACGAACCGCTGCCCGCCTGCGTGGCCTCCGCGCTGCGCTCGCGCACGCTGCCCGCCGGGCGCGAGCGGGTCCTGCAGGTGAACCTGAGCGTGTTCGACCCGGGCCTGCCCGAGCTGGAGTTCGAGGTGGAGACGGCCTTCGGGCGCCCCGAGTTGCTGGTGGCCGCACTGGCCGGTGCCGCCCGTGACGCGCGCACGTGTCTGCCGCGGGACCTGAGCGTGGAGGCCCCCCTGCCCTCGATGCTGAGCTGGCGGTTGGGGAAGCGCGGCCTGGAGTCACTGACGTGGGTGTCGATGCCGAAGCAGGCGGGGGCGCTGCCGGCCTCGGTCATGCCTTGCATCCAGGAGCGCTTCGCCCGCATCCGGCTGCCCGAGGCGGCGCGGATGGAGGACGCCCTGGGCGTGGTCTCCCTCACCGCGCACCCGGCGAGAGGGAAGGGGACGGACGCCGCCCCCATGGCGACCACCTTCCTGGGCTACGAGCTGACGGTGAGCGGCACGCAGGGTGGCGAAAGCGTGGGCCAGACAAAGCTGGTGCTGCGTCCCGCGTCGGTGCCGCCCACGCGGCTGCGCGCCACGCCCGTGCTGGCGCGCGGAGGCGAGGAGGTCCGCATCGAGCTGATGCGAGGCCCCGAGTTCGCCGGCCCGCTGCCCGAGTCCCTGGTGCTCCAGGCGGGCAACCAGGTGTTGAAGGCGGAGGTGGACAAGCAGACGCGCTCGGCCCACTTCCAATTGCCGGCGGACTTCGAGGGCTGGGCGGTGACGTACTGGGAGGGCGCGCAGGGGCGCATCTACGTGGCGCCGCGCGCGCAGCTCTCCGTGGAGGTGGCGCCGGAGAAGCCGCTCTATGCGCCCGGTGAGCTGGCGCGACTGCAGCTGCGCACGCGCGTGGATGGGAAGGAGGGCCCGGCGGCGGTGGGCCTCTTCGGCGTGGACGAGTCGCTGGCGCAGCTCGCGCCGCTGCCAGGGCCGGACGCGCTGGGCGCGATGCGGCCCATGCCCACGGTGGCCTCGCCCGCCTTCGGGGTCCTGGACGGGCAGGCGCTGGCCATGGGGCGCATCCGGGGCGCCAACGCCGCCTCGGCGGCGGTGCTGCGGGTGACGGACGTGCCCCAGCGGGAGCTCACGGAGCCGAGCGTGTCGGTGAACGCGGTGGCCATCTTCGAGGCGGACGCGGAGCTGACAGAGCCCTTCTACGCCGTGCTGGCGGAGCTGCACACGCAGGTGCGCGCCTGGGAGGAGAAGGCGCCTCAAGGGCAGACGCTGGAGCCCGCGGGCATGGCGCGGCTGTGGGAAGACGCGCTGGCGGCCTGCGAGAAGCGCGGTGAGAAGGTGACGGATGCCTTCGGCCGCAGGTTGAAGCTGTCCCGGTTGCCCGCGGACCTGCTGGCCCTCACCGACCCTCGGGCGGTGGTGTCGAGCGGCACGCGGTTGCCGGAGGACGTCGAGAACTGGAACGCGTGGGTTGCCCGGGAGGCGCCATGAATCGCTCGTTCTTCGCCGGGGTGGGCTGCTCCCTGGCGAGCGTGGTGGGGTTGGTGCTGTTGGTGCTGCTCTTCGGTGACAACCTGCGGCGCCTGTTCGGGGCCTCCGCGGAGGCCTTGGCTGGGGCGCAGGCGGAAGCCCCGGCGAAGCGGGCGCGCCTCTTCGATGAGCAAGTGGGATTCGGGGGGGCGCAGGCGGTGATGGCGCCTCCTCCGGTTGAGATGGAGAGAGAGGAGCACGAGCCGTTTCCCGCGTCCGCGGACATGCCTCGCAGCGCCAGCATCGATCTGCTCTCGCGAAAGGGCGGGGGCGGCGCCGAGGAACCGGAGGCCACGCCGAGCCGGGCCTGGTTCCCGGAGACCTTCCTCTTCGAGCCCCTGGTGGTGACGGATGAGACGGGCACCGCGACGGTGCCGGTGCGCGTGCCGGACCGCCTCACCCAGTGGCGCGTGCTGGCGCTGGCGCATTCGCGCTCGGGGGCCCAGTCGGGCGCGGTGGCGGCCTTCACGGGCACCCTGCCCACGTACGTGGACCCGGTGCTGCCACCCTTCCTGCGCGCGGGGGACGCCGTGCGGCTGCCGGTGCAGGTGATGAACACCACGGACGCGCCGGTGGAGGCACCGCTGAAGGTGGAGGTGCATGGCGCCGTGGTGGAGGGCGGGAGCCGCACCGTGCGCGTGCCGGCGCGGGGTAGCGTGGTGGAGTACGTGACGGTGCGCGTGGCCACGCCGGGGCCGGTGGCGGTGCGCGCGACGCTGGGCGCCACCGACGCGGTGGTGCGGGACTTCCCGGTGTGGGCCACGGGGCGCCCGGTGCTCCAGACGCACGGCGGCACGCTGGCGGCGCCGCGCACGCTGTCACTCACGGGGGCGGCGGACGCGCAGGCGGGCAGCGAGCGCGTCCGGCTGCAGGTGTACCCCGGCGGGCTGGGGGTGCTGCGCTCGGAGTTGCTGAACGCGGGCGGACGCGAGGACGTGGCGGGCGTCGCCTATTCGCTGCTGCTGGCCGGGCGCGCGTCGGAGTTGCTGGCGGCGCTGGGGGAGACGCGGTCCGCGGAGGCACTCAAGACATTGAGCACGTCCGGGCAGCGGCTGAAGGCGCCCGTTCCCGCGGAGCCCGGCGAGGTGGACGTGGAGGCGGTGCGGACCGAGTTGATGCGGGCCACGCAGCGCGCGCTGCGCTGGAGCCGGGCACCGGACGTGGCCACCGCGGCGCTGCTGGCGGAGGGCGCGCTGGCCCATCCGGACAACCCCGTGCTGGCGCGGCTGGGCGAGCGGCTGGCCGCGCGGGTGGCGGCGGCGCAGCTCCCGGATGGCACCTGCCAGGGCGGCAGCGGCTGGACGCTCCAGCGGCTGCTGGTGGCCACCGCGGACTGCACGCGCGCGGTGAACGCGGCGGCGGGGACGCCGGAGGGCAAGCGCCGCGCGGCCTTCTTCGCGGCGCGGGCCGCGGGGGCGCTGGAGCGCAACCGGGCGCACGTCAAGGACGGCTACACCGCGGCGGCGTTGCTGGCGAGCGGCGTGGTGACAGGCTCGCTGCGCGACTCGCTGCGCGAGCAGGTCCGCGAGGCACTGCAGCGGCGCGACGCGGGCGCCGCGTACCTGCCCGTGGAGGCGGGCGTGGTGGACGCCGCGGGCGGCACGCCGACGGAGGCCGAGGCCACCGCGTTGGCGGTGCTCGCCCTGGAAGGTGACGCGAAGGCGCCCATGGCGGACCTGGGCGCCGCGTTGCTCGCCAGCTACGAGCCCGTGCGCGGCTGGGGCAGCGGGCGCGCCAACCGGCTGGCCTTGCAGGCGGTGGTGTCGCTCTTCCGCGAGCCGCTGCCCGCCCAGGTGCGCGTGGTGCTGGAGCGGGACGGACAGGTGCTCACCGAGGGCACCTTCGACGCCAAGGCCCTGCGCGAAGTGCTGTCACTGGAGGCGGCGGCGCCCGGCTCGGGTGGGACGCACACGTGGACGGTGCGCGCGGAGCCCGCCGTGCCGGGACTGGGCTTCTCGCTGGCGTTGAGCGCCGCGGTGCCGTGGAAGCAGGAGGCGCAGGCCGGGCTGGAGCTGGCGGTGCAGGTGCCCTCGGACGCGAAGGTGGGGCAGCCCGCGGAGGTGATGCTCCAGGCGTCCACGCCGTCGGGCCTGCCCCTGGTGCTGCGCCAGGGTCTGCCTGCCGGCGTGCAGGTGGATGCGGACAGCCTGGAGGCGCTCGTGCGCGAGGGAAAGATAGCGTCGTGGGACGCGGAGGATGGCGCGGTGACGCTGTGGCTTCCGCCCCGAGGGCCGGGCGTGCCCTTCCAGGCGCGCTTCCGCGTCATCCCCACGCTGGCGGGCACGCTGCAGGGCGGTGCCTCGTCATTGACGACCCAGGCGCGCCCTGACCTCGTGTCCTACGTACCCCCCGCTATATGGGCGGTGCGCTGAGCGAAAGCCGCGGCGCCGTCCTGCCCCTCGGGCCACTGCCCCGGCGCCGAGGGGCGCGTTATGTGTCGACTCGTGGTGACTTCACGGGCCTCCAGGAAATGTAGTCCGCGCTCCCAACTGGGCATCCTCATGGAGGGTGCACAGATTTCCCAGCAGCAACACGGAGTCGCAACCGCTCCCTGGGTTGTTTCGTCGTGGGTGGCAAGCATGGAGCTCGACGGCGCGGAGAGGGACGAGCTACAGGGGGCGCTCATCAGCGCCTTTGCCTCCGTGGAGCAGCTCCGCAGGGTGGTGGCCGCCACCTGCCGCAGGGACGTGGAGTCGCTGGGCATCTCCGGAGGGCTGCGTGAGCGCGTCTTCACGCTCATCCACCGGGCCGAGTCGGAGGGCTGGCTCCGCGAGTTGATTCGCGGCGCCTATCAGGCGCTGCCCCGCCACCCGCGTCTCCACCGTTTCGTGCAGGTGTATCTCGCCTCCGTGCAGCGCAGCATCCCCCGTGTGGGGCTGGAGCGCATCTTCGGCAACGGCCGGGCGGACGCGGAGCGCGAGCGCTGGCGCAAGCGCCTGATGGCCATCGAACGGCAGGTCTGCCGCGTGGAGCCGGAGGTGGGCGCGGCGCTGGGCACCGGTTTCCTGGTGGCACCCAACGTGGTGCTCACCAACTTCCACGTCATCGAGAACAAGCTGCTGGAGTCGCTGCGCGTGCGCTTCGGCCGCAAGGTCCTCCACGACGGCACGCTGCTGCACCCGGGGACGGTGTACCGCGTGACGCGGTGTCTGGCGCGCAGCCCGTACAGCCCCGCGGACCTGATGCACCCCCGTCCCCGCGATGCCACCATGGGCGAGCTGGACTACGCCTTCCTCGAGGTGGCGGGGACGCCCGGCGACGACCGGGTCGACGGCGAGCCCCGGGGCTGGCTGGAGCTGCCCGACTCGCGGGAGTCCTTCACCCCCGGCAGCCTGGTGCTCATCGTGCAGCACCCGGCGGGCAAGCCCATGAGCGTCGCGCTCGACGAGTTCCTGGGCGTCAACGCGGGCCGCACGCGCGTGGCGTACCGCGCCTGCACGGGGCCGGGGTCGTCGGGAGCGCCCTGCTTCACCCGGGACCTGCGGCTGGCCGCGCTGCATCACAGCGGAGGGCCACGCGTCCCGTCACCCGCGGTGGGACACAACGAGGGCATCCCCATCGACACCATCCGCGGCAGCCTGTCCGGGAGCATGCTGAGCCACCTGGGCTGGCGGTGAGCGGCGCGAAGTGGAGGCATGGGGGGCGCCTGATACAGTCAGTGAATGCATTCCGCTGGCACCCGTCCCGCCGTCGTCCACTCCGCGTGGGGCCTCGTGCGTCTCCTGGCCCTGGCCCTGCTGGTCGTCCACCCCTGGAAGGCCCTGGGCGCGGAAGCGTCCCTGCGCGTGGCGGGGGCCTCCGCCAGCAACGAGGTGAAGCTGCGGACGACGTCGGAGGACTTCCGGCACGTGCTGCGCGTGGACCTGCTGAACGTGCCGCAGGCGGTCAGCGGCGTCGCCGTGGCTGGCGGCGTGGCGGGAGGGGGTGACGGCGAGCTGCCCGGGGGCGTGACGGTGCTGGTGGACCCGCTCCACTCCCAGGACGGGGTGCAGGTGCCCTTGCAGGCGGTGGTGAAGGAGGCGGAGGCGGGGAGCGCCACGGCGCCCATCTCCACGCGGCGTCCCATCCACGTCGAGCTGACGGGGCGGCTGCCCGTCGCGGGGGACTACACGGGCCATGTGGTGCTGGTGCACGCGCAGGGACGGGAGACCACCACGCTCATCATCACGCGCGCGCAGGCGGTGCCCGCGGTGCAGTTCGTCGCCACGTCGCCCGCGGTGACGTCGGCGGGCTGGGGCTTCAGCTCCATCGACGCCACCATCCGCCTGCCGTTCAAGGAGACGGCGGGCGTGAGCGGCGTCGTGTCGATGCCGCAGTTGCTCCAGCTCCAGCGCAAGGTGCCGGACATGGACTCGGCGCTCATCCAGCCGCGCTTCCAGAGCGTGCACTTCGCGCTGGAGGGAGCACGGCCGGATGGGGGCAACCTCGACGTCACGTCGATGGAGGGCGGCATCCCCGTGAGCGCGCACGGCAGCGGCGCGCTGCTCGTGAGCCTGCGCGGCCTGGAAGGGCCGGGCGAGTACACCGGCACCGTGCGGGTGGCCGTGCGCTCGGGCCTGCCGGTGGAGCAGCCCTTCACCCTCTGGGTGGGCTCACCCTGGCTGTGGGGAGCGCTGCTCATCGCGGCGGGGGCCGTCTCGTCATTTGGCGTGCGCCTGTATTCGCAGCGCATCCGTCCCCGGGCGCTGCGGCTGCAGCGGCTCATGGAGGTGCACCGCCGGCTCCAGGCCTCGATGAACGGGCAGGGCGCCCGGGCGCGGGAGGTGGGGCAGGCGATGCTGGGGCAGGTGGACGCGCTGGTGTCGGAGGTCCGCCGGCCGGTGCGAGGCATCCGCGTGGGGGACGCCGCGCTGGCGGTGCTGGAGCCTCGCCTGCGCCTGTATGGCGCGTGGTGTGACGCCTCCCGCAAGCTGGAGGCGCTCCCGGTGGAGCTGCGTCCGGAGCAGGCCAGCCAGCTCCTGGCGGAGGTGGAGGGCGCGCTGCGCGCCGAGGACACGGCGGCCGAGCAACTGGAGGGCTTCCTCGCCCGGGTGCGCGAGCTGGACGTGGACGCGCTGGCGCGCGCGGGGCTGGAGGCGCGGCTTCAGGACATCGACCGGCAGGCGCGGACGCTGATGGAGCCTCGCGGTGAAGACGCGCTGGGCTTCCGGCTCAAGTATGAGCTGCTGCCCCTGCTGTCGAGCGTGCGCGAGGAGCTGGCGCGGGGCGAGCTGGATGCCGCCCGGCGTCAGCTCGAGTTCGCGCGCCGCTCGTATTTCGACATCCTGTGCGAGGAGCTGTCCGCCGCCGTGGCGTCCCGCACGCCGCCGCGTGGCTTCACCGAGGAGGAGTGGGACACCCTCACCCGGCAGGTGAAGACGCTGCTGGAGCGGGCCCGGGAGCGGGCGAACACCCACGTGGACGATGCCGTCCGCATGTACCAGGGCGCCCACGCGGCCTACGTGCGCCAGCTCATCGTGGAGCTGCGCGGCGCGGTGGACGAGGCGCGGCACCTCAGCGAGTCCGAGGCGCAGACGCAGGCGCTCCAGGAGGTGGAGGCGCGGCTGCGCGAGGCCATGGGCCTGCTGGTGGCGGAGTCGTCGCACGAGGCCGCGGTGAAGTACGGCGAGGCGCGTGACCGGTTCGTGGCGGCCACCCAGTCCCAGCGGATGGCGAAGAGCTTCCACCTGGAGTCGCTCGCGTCGGACGAGGCGGGGGCGAGCGTGCCCGCGCTGCCGCCGCCCACCGCGCCCAGCGGCGGCAGCATCCCCGCGTTGCCGGAGGCGCCCGGCGGAGGGCTGTCCGCGCTGGGCGACTTCGAGGGAATGCCGCTGCCGTCGCCCCGTCACCTGTGGCTGGTGGAGCTGGGCGTGCTGGCGCTGCTCACCACGGTGGCGGTGGCGCTGGGGCTCCAGCTCCTCAACGTCTTCTCGCCCACCTGGGGCGGCTTCGGCGCGGGCATGACGGCCTTCCTGTGGGGCTTCGGCCTGCACCAGGTGGGCAACGCCACCTTCGAGGGCATCACCGGGCTGCTGACGCGCGTGGAGCGGCCGGCTGCGCCTCCGCCGGCCACCTGAGCCACGCCCGCGGCGGGGCTAGCGCTGCCGGTCCTGGATGGCCTTCGCGGCGATGCGGTCCACCAGGCCGGGGGCCACCAGCTTGAGGAACTGGGCCACGCGGGCCTTGGTGGTCATCACCACCTCGCGCTCGCGCTGCTCCATGGCCTTCAGGATGATGGCCACGCAGGTGTCCACGTCCATGTTGCCTGAGCTCTCGTCGTGCTTGCTCTGCCGCACGGGCTGGCCGTCCGCGCCCAGTGCGCTGTCGCGGATGTTGGTGGCGACGAAGCCGGGGCACACCACCGTGACGTCCACGCCGGTGCCGCGCAGCTCGATGCGCAGCGAGTCGAAGAAGCCGTGCATGGCGTGCTTGCTGGCCGCGTAGCCGCTGCGGTTGGGCACGCCCGTCTTGCCCGTGAGGGACGAGACGGCCACCAGCAGCCCACGCCGGGCCTTGAGGTGGGGCAGGGCGTGGTAGGTGCAATACACCGCGCCCAGGTAGTTGATGCGCATCAGCCGCTCGAAGAGGGACAGGTCCTTCACCTCGTCCACGCGCGCGTCCATCGTCACGCCCGCGTTGTTGACGAGCACGTCGATGCCGCCGAAGGCCTCCACCGCGCGGTCCACCAGGCGGCGGCACGCCTCCGCGTCGCCCACGTCGGTGGGGACCACCACCGCGCGCCCGCCCGCCGACTCGCACCGGGCCTTCACCCGCTGAAGGGCTTCTTCGTTGCGCGCCGCCAGCACCAGGTTGGCGCCGCGCCCGGCCAGCACCACCGCCAGCGCCTCGCCAATGCCCGCCGAGGCGCCCGTGACGACCACCGTTTTTCCTCGCATGCGCACATTCTCGCCCCCGGCTCCCGGTGCGTCGAGCACCGCGCCGCGAAGGGGGTCCGAATTAAATCCGCCCACCGGGTGACACTTTTATTCGGGGGCGGTGTTCCGGTCGCGCCAACGTGTTCTTCGAGGGGAAAGACTCCATGCCGTCCATCGCCGTTCTCGCCCAGGCGCAGCCAGAGCAACTGGGGTGGCTCAGCAGCAAGCTCCTGGGTGTGACGCTCACCTCCGCGGAATGGGTGCTGTGGGTGCTGGTATGTCTGTCGGTGCTGTCCATCGCCATCATGCTGGAGCGCGCGGTGTACTTCGCCCGCTACCGGCTGCCGGACTCGGAGGCGCTGGCGGTGCGGCTGGCGCGCGGTGAGCTGGACGCGGTGAAGGCCGCCATCCAGGGGCGCCAGGGCATGGAGGCCGCCATCCTCCGGGAGGGGCTGGCCTGTGCCGACCAGGGCGCGGACACCGTGGAGCAGGTGATTGCCTCCACCCTGTCGCGCGAGCGCCCGCGCTATGAGCGCTTCCTGTCGTACCTGGGCACGCTGGGCAACAACGCGCCCTTCATCGGGCTGTTCGGCACGGTGCTCGGCATCATCAAGGCCTTCCATGACCTGGGGAACATGAACGCCCAGGGCGGCGGCGGGGCCATGCAGCAGACCGTCATGGCCGGCATCTCCGAGGCGCTGGTGGCCACGGCCGTGGGCCTGGCGGTGGCGATTCCTGCGGTGGTGGCCTTCAACGTCTTCAACCGCCAGCTCAAGACGCTCACCAGCCGCGCCAACGCCCTGGGCCATGCGCTGGTGGGCAGCCTCCGCGCGGAGGCCCGTTAGGCCATGGCGGGCGGCGCGCAGGAGAACGATGACGAAATCACCGGCATCAACGTCACCCCGCTGGTGGACGTGGTGCTCGTGCTGCTCATCATCTTCATGGTGACGGCGAACTTCATCGTCCGCGAGACGGTGGAGGTGGACCTGCCTCGCGCCGCCAACGGTGGCGAGACGGTGCAGGGCCTGGTCAACGTGGTGCTGGACAAGGAGGGCAAGCTCTTCTTCGACGGCGCCGAGGTCAGCGAGAAGGAGCTGGAGGCGAAGGTCGTCGAGGCGCTGGCCAAGGACAAGGAGACGCGCGCCATCATCAGCGCCGACCAGTCCCTTCCCTATGGCCGCGTCATGCGCCTCATCGACGTGGTGAAGGGAAAAGGCATCGCGAAGTTCGCGCTCAACATCGAGAAGGACGTGGCCCCCGCGGCCGCGGCCCCCGCGCCCTGAAGCGAGGCCTCAGCCCATGAGTCAGGCGGTCCTCGACAACACTCCTCCCTCGCCCACCCACGACCGCTCGCTGGCGGTGGTGGGCGTCTTCCTCTTCGTCTCGCTGGGGATTCATGTCGGCGGTTTCTGGGCGCTCGGTGATGGGGCCTCCCGCTCGCGCCCCGCGGCGCCACGCCCGGTGGAGATGGTGATGGTGGAGGTGCAGAATCCGCCTCCTCCTCCTCCTCTCGAGGAGCCGAAGCCGGAGCCGGAGCCGCCCAAGCCGCCGCCGCCGAAGCCCAGGGCCGTGAAGCCACCGCCGGTGAAGGTGGCCGAGGCGCCCAAGCCCCTGCCGCCGCCGCCCGTGGACGCGCCCCCGCCACCCAACGAGGCGCCGCCGCCCGCCGCGAAGGCCGCGCCCCTGGTGGTGGGGCTCTCCATGTCCTCCACCACCAGCGCCGGCGGCTTCGCCGCGGCCGTGGGCAACACGCTCTATGGAAAGACGGGCCCCACCGCGAAGGCGCCCCAGGAGGTGAAGGCGTACCGCGCGCCGAAGTACGCGCCCATCTACCAGGTGGACTCGGAGCCCACCGTGGCCTCCGAGGTGAAGATTCCCTACCCGGAGGAGGCGCGTCGCGCGGGCGTCGAGGGCACCGTGACGCTGTCCATCACCATCGACCACGAAGGCAGGGTGGTGGCGGTGAAGATTCTCAAGGGGCCTGGTTATGGCCTCGACGAGGCCGCGCGGGACGCCATCCGCCGCTTTCGCTTCAAGCCCGCAATCAAGGGCGGCGAGCCCGTCTCCACGGAGATGAAATACTCGTACACCTTCCTGCTCGATTGATGTCACCCCTTCCCGCTGGGAGAGAGACGGAGCGAGGGCGTGCCCGGCACGTCAGGGACACCCCTCCCCACAGGCGTCGCCGGGACTCCACCGCGTCTTCGCTCCGTCTCTCTTTCAGCAGGAGCGGGAACCCTCTCACCCGTATGCTTGCACACGCCATGTCCTCCACCCTGAAAGCCCGAGGCGCGCTCGCCGCGGCCTCGCTCCTGCTGGCGGCGCCCGTGCTCGCGCAGGAGCCGCAGGCCAGTCCTCCTCCCGCGGACGCGGCTGCGCCAGCACCGGCGCAGGCCCAGCCCACCATCACCAAGCCTCCGGAGCTGGTGCAGCAGGTGGAGGCGCAATACCCGCCCGAGGCGCTCGCGCAGGGGCTCACCGCCTCCGTGCGCCTCATCATCACCATCGCGGATGATGGCTCCGTGGCGGAGGTGCTGCCCACCGAGCCGGTGGGCAACGGCTTCGACGAGGCGGCCATCGAGGCGGTGCGCCAGTTCCGCTTCTCGCCGGCCGAGGTCGACGGCGTGCCCGCGGCGGTGCAGGTGGAGTACGTCTATCACTTCACCCTCAACCCGTCGGCGCCGGAGGAGGGCGCGGAGCAGGCCGAGGCCGAGCAACCCAAGGCCACGCTCACCGGCCAGCTCATCTCGCGGGGCAGCCGCTCGCGCGTGCCCAACGCCACCGTGCGCTGCGGTGACGACCCGGAGGCGCCCGAGGCGCTGTCCGACGAGGACGGCCGCTTCACGCTCGAGGTGCCCGCGGGCACCTGCGAGGTGCGCGTGGTGGCCACCGGCTTCCAGCTCTACCAGACGAAGGAGGAGCTGAAGCCGAACGAGACGACGGAGGTGAACTTCTACCTCGCGCCCTCGGGCGGCGGCCTGGAGACGGTGGTGCGCTCCGAGCGGCCGAAGAAGGAGGTCGTGCGCCGCACCATCACCCGCCAGGAGGCGCAGAAGACGCCGGGCTCCTTCGGCGACCCCATCCGCGTCATCCAGTCGCTGCCGGGCGTGGCGCGCGCGCCCTTCATCTCCGGCGAGCTGCTGGTGCGTGGCTCGAACCCGGGCCAGACGGCGACGATGATGGACGGGGTCCGCATCCCCCTCCTGTTCCACCTGCTCGGCGGACCCTCGGTGGTCAACGCCGAGTTCATCGAGCAGCTCGACTTCTTCCCGGGCGGCTACGGCAGCCAGTACGGCCGGGCCGTGGGCGGCATCGTCGAGGTGGGCACGCGCAAGGGGGCCTCGGACACGCTGCATGGCTCGGTGAAGGTGGACCTGCTGGACGCGGGCTTCTTCCTGGAGAGCCCCATCACGGACGGCATCAGCGTGGCCGCCGCCGCCCGGCGCTCGTACATCGACACGATTCTGCCCGCCGTCCTCCCGGAGACGGAGGGCGGCACGCTCTCCGTGGTGCCGCGCTACTGGGACTACCAGCTCCGCGTGGACTTCGGCGCGAAGCGCGGCGATGACACCACCGTGTCCGCGGGCGGCGCGCGCAGCTCCGGCTACATCATGGCCTTCGGCAGTGACGACCAGCTCCGCGTGGTGTCCACCGGTCCCGAGACGGAGCGGGACCTGGAGCTGGACACGCACATGAACTTCCACCGCGTGAAGGGCGACTGGACCTACCGCAAGGGCGCGCTGACCTCCGTCTTCACGCCCTTCGTGGGCATGGACCGCAACGACATCGAGTTCGGCCTCGCGAAGCAGGACGCCACCACGTACACGCTGGGCGCCCGCGAGGTGCTGGGCATCGAGCTGTCCTCCGCGCTCACCCTCCGCACCGGTCTGGACCTCGTCTTCGAGCACGAGCGCTACGACGTGTCGTTCCCCGCGCAGGGCGGCGTCGAGTACGTGCCCTTCCCCGGGGCCGAGCCGGTGGGCCAGCAGATAGAGGAGCAGATTGCCCTGAACGCCTTCGATGGCGCGCTCTTCCTCGAGGCCGACCTGAAGGTGGGACGCTTCACCCTCACGCCGGGCGTGCGCGGCAACCTCCAGTCGGTCGGGAACACGCGGAACCTGGCGCTGGACCCCCGCCTGTGGGTTCGCTTCGCGGCCACGTCGCGCACCAACCTCAAGGGCTCGCTGGGGCTCTACAGCCAGCCACCGGAGACGTTCCGCTTCATCACCGCGCCCTACGGCAACCCGGACCTCGCCTACCAGCGCGCCTTCCAGAGCAGCCTCGGCGTGGAGCACCGCATCACCGACGTGCTCAACCTGGATGTCACCGGCTTCTTCAACCGCCGCTTCGAGAACGTGGTGTCACCCGGACGGCTCGTCACCAACGAGGGCGGCGGCGTCTTCGAGCTGCCGTACTCCAACGACGGCATCGGCCGCGCCTACGGCGTGGAGGTGATGGTGAAGAAGGAGCGGGCCTCCGCGACCGACAAGTGGTCCGGCTGGCTGTCGTACACCTTCAGCCGCGCGGAGGACGGACGCGCGGGGCCTCGTCCCCTGGGCGGCGGGTTCACCGACGGCGGGGCCACGCCCGAGGACTCGATGTACGGGCTCAGCCCGTGGGACCAGACGCACATCCTCACGCTGGTGGCCAGCTACGTGCTGGGCAACGGCTGGGAGCTGGGCACCCGCTTCCGCTACACCAGCGGCCGGCCCATGACGCCGCTGGCGCGCGGCTACGACGTCTACGACGCGGACCGCAACCGCTTCAACGCGACGTTCGGCCCGTACTTCTCCGACCGCAGCGGCGGCTTCCACCAGCTGGACGTGCGCGTGGACAAGAGCTGGCAGTTCCAGAGCTGGACGCTCACGGCCTACCTCGACGTGCAGAACCTCTACAACGCGCAGAACGTCGAGTTCGTCTTCAACGACTACCGGTACCGCCGCGAGTACGAGGTGCCGGGCATCCCCATCCTCCCCGTGGTGGGTGTGAAAGGAAGCTTCTGAGATGAAGGCCCTGCTCAAGTACGGCGGCCTGTCGCTGCTGCTGGGTGCCGCCGCGTGCGTCGACGTCGAGGACCAGCCGTCGAACGTCCATGACTTCCGCGTGCTCGGCATCGCCACGGAGCCGCCGGAGCTGATGGCGTCCGCCTGTGAAATCACCCCGGAGACGCTGGACGAGCTCTCCTCGGACGTGACGTACCGGACCCTGCTGGTGGACCCCGCGGGGGAAGGCCGGCCCATCCAGTACACGCTGTGGGCGTGCGCGGACGTCGAGGACCGCACGTGTGAGGACGCGGCCAACCGCGTGCTGCTCGCCGAGGGCACCACCACGGCGGGTGAGCTCGAGCTCAGCGTGCGTCCCGGCGCGTCCACGCTGGCGGAGGACACGCCGCTGCTCGAGCGGGTGCAGGAGCTGGACCCGTACCAGGGGCTGGGCGGCCTGCGCATGCCGCTGGTGCTGCGCGCGCAGGCGGGCGACGAGGTGGTGTACGCGCAGAAGCTGATGGTCTTCTGGTGCCCGGCGGTGGAGGGCATGCGGGCGAACGTGCAGCCGGTGATTCCCGGGCTGCGCGTGGATGACGCGGCCTGGCCCGCGGACGCGCCGCTGGAGCTGCGAGGCGCCGGGCCCTTCGTGGTGACGTCCGAGGACGTGACGGCCCTCCAGGAGACGTACGTGGTGCCCGGCTTGCGGCTGGAGGCGGTGACGCTGCGCGAGAGCTGGGAGATTTCCTGGCACGCGACGCTGGGCGAGTTCGCGCCGCAGCAGACGGGTGGCTCTTCCTTCGGCGGACAGGAAGGCCGGCACCGCACGGAGTGGGAGCCTCCGGAGGACGCCCAGGCGCAGGAGGTGACGTTCTGGGCGGTGGTGCGAGACGGCCGGGGTGGCAGCTCCTGGCTGGTGCGGCGGGCGAACTGGAGCCCCTGAGGCGGGCTCGCCCACGGGCTTCGAGTCGAGGTATGCCCAAGGGGGCTTGCGTGAGGCCGGGCCGGGCCTGACGCGCGGGGCGGGATGCGGATGAGACGACGCACCACTGCGGGAGGATGGGGCCGCCTTGCGGGGCTGCTGGTGGCGCTCTGCCTGGGCGTCTGGGGACGTGTGTCCTTCGCGGCCACGCAGCCGGTGGAGGAGCCCGCGGTGACGCTGCGCCGCTTCGCGCTGCTCGTCGGCTCCAGCGAAGGGGGCGAGGGCCGCGAGCGGCTGCGCTACGCGGGCTCGGATGCGCTGGCCATGTCGCGCGTGCTGGAGGAGCTGGGCGGCGTGGCGGTGGCGGACCGCGTGCTGCTGCTGGAGGCGGACCGCGAAGGCCTGCTCGCGGCGCTGGAGCGGATGAAGCTGTTGGTGGAGGCCGCCAACGCGGAGGGTGCGCGCAGCGAGCTGGTGCTCTACTACTCGGGCCACTCGGATGGGGACGGCCTGCTGCCGCGTGGCGAGCGGCTGCCCTATTCGGCGCTGAAGCAGGCGCTGCGCGCGGTGCCCGTGGACGTTCGCATCGCGATTCTGGACTCCTGTGGCTCCGGCGCGGTGACGCGCTTCAAGGGCGGCGTTCACCGGCCGGGCTTCCTCACGGATGCGTCGTCCCAGGTGCGGGGGCATGCGTACCTCGCCTCCAGCTCCGCGGATGAAGTCGCCCAGGAGTCGGACAGCATCGGCGCCTCCTTCTTCACGCACTTCCTGGTGACGGGGCTGCGCGGCGCGGCGGACGCCAGCGGGGACGGCCGTGTCACCTTGCACGAGGCCTACCAGTTCGCCTTCCACGAGACGCTGGCGCGCACCGAGCGCTCGCAGGGCGGTCCGCAGCACGCCGCCTATGACATTCAACTGGCGGGCAGCGGCGACCTGGTGCTGACGGACCTGCGCACCTCGCGCGTGCGGCTCACCGTGGCCGCGGACGTGCAGGGCCGTCTCTTCGTGCGCGACTGGGGCAACCAGCTCGTCGCGGAGCTGCAGAAGCCCGCGGGCCGGCGCCTGGCGCTGGGCCTGGAGGCGGGGCGCTACCACGTGGTGCTGGAGCGGCCCTCTCAGCGCTTCGAGGCGGAGCTGACCGTCTCACCCAAGGGTGGCTCGGAGCTGCGCGCCGAGCACTTCGTGCCGGTGACGCTCACCCGCACGGCGGCGCGAGGCGGGCAGGAGGCGCGGGCGGTGGCGCTGTCCTCCGATGAGCCGGTGGCGAATGTGGACGTCCCCTCCGTGCCCTTCAACCTGTCGCTGGTGCCGCCGCTGGCCACCAGCGCGCTCTGGGGCGGCGGCGGGCGCAACCACCTGGCGCTGGGCGTGGTGGGCGTGCGCTCGGTGCAGCTCCAGGGGCTGGGCGCGTCCGTGGGCGTGGGGTGGGTGGACGGCACGGTGGAGGGCATCCAGCTCTCCGGCGTGGCCAACGTGGCGGGCGGGGAGATTTTCGGGCTCCAGACGGCGTTCGGCGGCAACCTGGCCTTCGGTGGCGGGACGGGCGGGCAGGTGTCCGCCGTCTTCAACCTGACCGAGCGCGACTTCACGGGCTTCCAGGTGAGCACCACGGCGAACCGCGCCGCGGCGAGCTTCCAGGGCTTCCAGGCCGCGGCGGGCATCAACCTGGCGGAGCGGCTCGCGGGCGCGCAGCTGGGCCTCATCAACATCTCCGGCGACGTCGCGGGCGCGCAGCTGGGGCTCATCAACGTGGCGGCCGAGGTGCGCGGCGTGCAGCTGGGCCTCATCAACATCGCCGATGACGTGTCGGTGCCCATCGGCCTGCTGAGCATCGTCCGCAAGGGGCGCTTCGTCCTCGAGCTGTCGGCCGACGACGTCATGCCCCTGTCGGTGGGCATCAAGTACGGCAGCCGCACCGTCTACGTGCTGGCCACCATGGGCGTGGGCATCGGCGAGGAGTCGCTGCGGACCTTCTTCAACATGGGCCTGGGCGTGCACATCCCGCTGGAAGCCGCGGACCGGTATTCGCTGGACGTGGACCTGTCGTACGGCAGCTGGCAGCCGAACTTCCATGACGCCGGAACCAACAACACCCTGTTCCGGATGCGGGCCACGCTGGGCTGGGAGCTGAAGCGGCGCTTCGCGCTCTTCGGCGGCGTGTCCCTCAACGCGTATGACCCGTCCTCCCAGGACGAGGAGCGCGACCTGAGCTGGCTGCCGCAATGGAAGCTGGGCCGCGGACCCGGCGGCGTCCGCATGTGGCCCGGCCTGCTGGTGGGCGTGCGCATCTGAGCGGGCTGTCGCGGGCCGAGCTCTCGGTGCGTGTGGACGCCGGGGCCAGCTACGCCATCGACACGCGCGGCTGGCGAATCCTCCAGGTGCAGCGGTCGCTCAGCGCAGCCACGCCAGCACGGCGGGCTGGGCGTCCACGTGGATGAAGTGTCCGGCCTCGGGCACGTTCTCCACCGGGCAGCCCGCGGCCACCATGCGCTGCACGTCCGCGTCCGTCACGTACTTCGAGCGGCCGCCCCGGATGCAGCGTGTCGGCGGGCCGTCCTTGCGCTCCACCGCCTCCCACAGGTCCGTGCCATTCACGCGCGAGTGCAGGTCCGCCAGTGCCTGCCGGTCGAAGCGCCAGCGCACGCCGCTCTCCTCCGTCACCAGGTTCATCAGCAGCCAGTCCGCCAGCGGCTCCGACAAGCCCCGGCCCGTGAGCTCCGCGCGCATCGCCCGGCGGTTCTCCGCCCGTGCCGGAGCCTGGAGCAGGATGCCCAGCACCTTGCCGCTCTCCGACAGGTCTCCCGGCACGGGCCCCGGCGCGATGTCCATGAGCTGCACGCTCCGGACGGCCTCCGGGACGTGCAGACTCGCCGCGAGCGCCACGCGGCCGCCCAGGGAGTGGCCCACCCAGTCGAACGGACCGTCGATGCCCTGCGCGCGCGCGGTGTCCACCACGTCGCGCGCCATGCTGTAGAGGTCCGAATTCGGCGGCAGGGCAGGGGAGGTGCCGTGGCCGGTGAGGTCCGGCAGCAGCAGGCGCCGTCTCGGGTCTGCCGCGCTCCATGCCACCGCCAGCGAGCGCAGGTTGCGCCCCGTGCCCAGGAAGCCGTGCAGCATCACCGTGGGCACATCGCCCTCACCCACCTGGAAGCTCTCGAGGACCATGCGATTCGTGCCTTTCTCTCTGACTCCGTCCGCCTTGACGCGAGGCGGGCCGTGCCGCTTCATACCCTGAACGCTCCGCCTGACGAGGTCTTCCGCGTGCCTACCGTTTCCCTGCTGCTCTTCGTGCTCGCCGCCGCTCCCGCGAACACGGCTCCCGCCGACCCGAAGGTCGCCATCGCCGCCGTGCTGGACGACTGGCACCAGGCCGCCGCTGTCGCGGACGAAGCGCGCTACTTCGGCCACTTCACCGCCGACGCCGTGTACCTGGGCACCGACGCCACCGAGCGCTGGACGCGTGACGAGTTCCGCGCCTGGGCCCGGCCGTACTTCGCCAAGGGCAAGGCCTGGAACTTCAAGGCGGTGACGCGCCACATCTCCTTGTCCAGGGACGGCACCATGGCCTGGTTCGACGAGGCGCTGGACACGCCCAACCTGGGGCCCAGCCGTGGCAGCGGCGTGCTCGTCAACGAGGCGGGCACCTGGAAGATTGCTCAGTACAGCCTCTCCGTCCCCATCCCCAATGACGTGCTGCCGGACGTGAAGTGGCGCATCGAGCGGTACCTGGGCCGGGGCAAGAAGAAGCCGTCCACCATGACGTCGCCGCCTCCCAGGGTGCCCGCGGCGGAGACGCCGCCCACCCAGCCGCCCCTGCCGACGAAGTAGCCGCTTCGGGAGAGGAATGGAGTGAGGTGGCCACGGCCCATGGGCTCGGACCTGGACCGTGGACCTCACTCCGCTCCTCACAAGCCGAAGGGGTAGGTGTCCGGCGCGTCCTCCTTCTCGTGGCCGGCATCCGCGTCCAGCGGTCGCAGCGCCCGGGTCTCGTCGTAGTGCAGGACCGCGTCGAACTGCGCGGGCAGGTTCGCGTGGAAGTAGTGGCTCCAGCGCTCGGTGCGCGGCGCATAGACGACGCCGATGGCGCGCTCCAGCCGGCGCTCGTGCAGGCCGCCCGCCGCCTCGCCCAGCTCCCGCAGGCGCAGCAGGAACGCGGGCAGGCCCACCTCGTGGAACAGCCGCTCGTAGCTGCCGGCCATGGCGGGCTGGATGCGGCGGCGCAGGCCCGGCTCGTCCCACACGTGCGCGGCGATGACCACGCCGGTGTACGTGGTGAATCCCACGTTGTACGTGGCCGCCCCGTGGCGCTCGCGCAGCAGTTGCCCGAGGTTCAGCTCGCCCTCCTCGCCCATACTCGTGGCACGGGCGTCGCCCAGATGTGAGTTGTGCGCCCAGATGACCAGCCGAGCGGGCGTGCCGTCCCGTGACAGGTGCGCCGCGAGCGCGTCCACCGTGTCCGCCATGTGCGTGTCGCGCAGGTTCCAGCCCTCGTGCCGGCCGGCGTACACCGCGCGGTAGTAGGCCTCCGCGTGGGCGACGACCCGGGCGTTCTGCTCGGCATGGAAGCGGGCGTCCGCGTCCTCGGTGCCCCGCGCTTTTCGCCGCTGGAGCTCCAGCAACTGGGCCCAGACCTGCTCCTCACAGGACTCCGCCTGGCCGTAGGTCGTGGCTTGCCCGTAGACCTGGGGCTCGGAGCCGAAGCTGTCGAAGCAGGCATAGCGCTGGCGGGCGCGCTGCGCGGCCTCCGGGTCCACCGAGTCGAGCCAGTCCACCACCTCGCGCAGCGAGGCGTGGAGGCTGTAGAGGTCCATGCCGTAGAAGCCCGCACGCTGCGGTGGCGGCACGGTCGCGTTGTGGGCGCGCATCCAGGTGACCAGCTCCTCCACCTCCCGGTTGCGCCACATCCACCGCGGGAAGCGCTGGAAGTTGCCCAGGGCGGCACCGGCGCTCGTGTCCGTGCGGTTGCCGCGGACGAAGGCATTGACGCGCAGGGCGTCCGGCCAGTCGGCCTCCACCACCAGGGCATGGAAGCCGTGCTCGGAGATGAGGCGGCGGGTGAGGGCGGCGCGCGCCTGGTAGAACTCATGCGTCCCGTGCGTGGCCTCGCCCAGCAGGACGAACCGGGCATCGCCGATGCTCTCGATGAGCGGGTCCAGGTCCGAGGCGCGGCCCGTGACAGGAAGCGCGGCGGCTCGGAGGCCATCCAGCAAGGCGGCCGAGACCTCTGGGGCGTCCTCCTTCATTGAAGCCATGCCCTACAAGGTGGGGCGGACGGAGCGCGCGAGCCACGTAGCCTCCTCCGCAGCCCGGAAGGCGGACAGGAAGGCACCCCCTCCGTTGCGTTAGCGCCGGTGCGTGCCAGTGCCGCGGCCGGTCCCCAGCCTTAGGCAGGCATCGCAGCTCCAGGAGGATTCCGTCCATGCCCAGCAATCACGGCGTCGTCTATCTCGGTCCCGGCAAGGTGGAGGTGCAATCCATCGACTACCCGAAGCTGGCCAACCCGAAGGGAAAGCCCATCGAGCACGGCGTCATCCTCAAGGTGGTCTCTACCAACATCTGCGGCTCGGACCAGCACATGGTGCGCGGCCGGACCACGGCGCCCAAGGGCCTGGTGCTCGGGCACGAAATCACCGGTGAAATCGTCGAGAAGGGCAAGGACGTCGAGTACCTGGACGTGGGCGACCTCGTCACCGTGCCCTTCAACGTCGCCTGTGGCCGCTGCCGCAACTGCCGGGAGCAGCAGACGGGCGTCTGCCTCAACGTCAACGAGGGCCGCGCGGGCGGCGCCTACGGCTACGTGGACATGGGCGGCTGGATGGGCGGCCAGGCCGAATACGTCATGGTGCCCTACGCGGACTTCAACCTCATCCGCTTCCCCGACAAGGCCCAGGCGATGGAGAAGATTCTCGACCTGACCATGCTGTCGGACATCCTGCCTACCGGCTTCCACGGCGCCGTCAGCGCGGGCGTGGGCGTGGGCTCCACCGTGTACGTCGCGGGCGCGGGGCCGGTGGGGCTCGCGGCGGCGGCGTCCGCGCAGATTCTGGGCGCGGCGGTGGTGATGATTGGCGACATGAACCAGGAGCGGCTGGCGCACGCGAAGTCCGTCGGCTTCGAGCCCATCGACCTCACGAAGAGCGACAAGCTGGAGGAGCTGATTGCCGCCGTCGTCGGCGTTCCGGAGGTGGACGCCGCCGTGGACGCGGTGGGCTTCGAGGCGCGCGGCCACGGCGCGAAGAGCTCGACGGAGGCGCCGGCCACGGTGCTCAACTCGCTGATGGCGGTGACGCGGGCGGCGGGCGCCATCGGCATCCCCGGCCTGTACGTGACGGAGGACCCGGGCGCGAAGGACGAGGCCGCCCAGCACGGCAACCTGCGCATGCGCTTCGGCCTGGGCTGGGCCAAGTCCCACCGGCTCGCCACGGGGCAGACGCCAGTGCTGCGCTACAACCGCCAGCTGATGCAGGCCATCCTCCATGGCCGGCTGCCCATCGGGAAGATTGTGAATGCCACCGTCATCACGCTCGACAGTGCGCCGCGCGGCTACCACGAGTTCGACACGGGCGTGGCGCGCAAGTACGTCATCGATCCGAACGGGATGCTGAAGAAGGCGGCCTGATTCGGCGCGGTACGCACGGCCTCCCTCCGGCTCGACTCCGCCGGACGGGGGCCGTGCATCCCAGCAGTCAACTTCCGGGGGCTCGGAGCGATAATTCAGGGACCTGGGGCGGACCGCCCTGGAGAACGCCCCCGAGCCCCTCATGTCCAAGGTTGTCAGGCCCGTCGCGTCCACTCCGAGGCCACTTGTCCGCGCCCAGAACGACACGGCCCGGCGTTCCACGGGTGACGCGCCACGCCAGCAGGCCAACGCGCTTCGGAATCCCTACCAGGCGCTGGATGGGCTCGACCTCTCGAAGGCGGCGGCGCGGGCGCCGGTGTCGCTGGACGGCGCGGCGTCCGCCCAGTCCGTGGCGGCGAAGGCGGGTCGCGACGCCTCCGACAAGAAGACCATCCAGGTGGAGACGGGTGTCACCCAGGGCCCCTTTGGCGTCTCGGTGCGCCACCACATCGAAATCAGCGTGAAGCCGCTGGACCTGGGCATCCCACCCGAGAAGCTCGACGCGGAGCTGGCGCGCGCCACGGCGCAGAAGCACGCGGACGACATGAAGGCCTACGGCGATGAGATGAAGGCCGCAGGCTACGATTCGCTCCAGGAGTGGTCCGAGGCGAAGGGCTACTACGGCTCGCCGGCGCACGTCGCCTGGGCGGAGGCCGCCAGCGCGCGCACCGGTGGTCAGATTCCCGCGAGCTGGTGGATGGAGTTCGACCCCTTCGGTGGCACCGCGGGCAACGGCCCCAACATCCTGCCGGGCGGTGAGTACCCGTCGCCCATCAGCAAGATCGCCATGGCGCACGACACCGACTGGAGCCTGGGGCGCCACTTCGGCGTGGGGCCTTTGAGCCAGCTCAAGGACGCGCCCGATGTCGAGAACCTCGGGCCCCTGGGATTGGACCCGCGCCTGGGCGGCGAGCTCTACATCTTCGGCCATGCCGACTGGGACGTGAACTACGGCAGCTCGGTGGACCTTCCCTGAGTCGAGAGCCTCGCGGCGTCGAACCCCTGTGAAGAGCCGGGGTGGGGTCGCCAGCGCTGGCCAGGCGCCTGCGTGAATTCCTCGTTGCTGCGTCCGGGAAGCGTTGCGGGCCCGCGGCACGCAGGGCACAACGCCGCGGCGGCGGTCACCGGTGGCACTCCCGCTCCGGTAGCCCGTTTGCCGGAGGAAGAATGTCCCGCACCTGGAGCATGGTGTCGGCCGTGTGGCTCGCGGCCTGTAGCGCGCAGGTTTCCGACGAGGAGGTGTCACCGGGCGCCGCGCCGCCGCACGAAGCGGTGAGCCGAGAGACGTCATGGGAAGGCGAGCTGGAGGTCGTGGTGGTGGACCCGCCTGCGCCCGCCGCGTCGTGGGAAGAGTACTTCGTGACGGCGGGGAACCAGCGCCGCCAGGTGGTCTTCGAGAAGGGCGCTCCATCGGGGCTGCGCAGTGGTCTCCAGGTGAAGGTGCACGGCCGCGAGCAGGGCGGTCAGCTCGTCGCCCAGCGCGTGGACGTGGACACGCATGCGGCGTCCTCGCTCAGCGAGGCGAGCAGATGTGGTGTCACCGGCACCCAGCGCAGCCTGGTCATCCTGACGGAGTTCCCCGGCATGGCCCGGCCCGGTATCACCGAGCAGGGCGTTCACGACGTGTTCTTCTCCGACACGCGCCGCTCGCTGGCGAAATACTGGAGAGAGGTCTCCGAGGGCCGCACCACCACCACGGGCGACGTGGTGGGCTGGTACACGCTGGACCGCGCCTATTCGTGCAGTGAGACGGCGGCCATGCGCGACGCGGCGGTGCGCGCGGTGGACGCGGACGTGGACTTCACGCAGTACGACCGCATCTTCATCGTCCACCCCCGGCCGCAGGCGGGCTGCTTCTACGCGGGCCAGGCCACGTTGTCCTGCGGTCAGGTGCAGACGCAGGATGGCACCGTGACGGCCTCCACCGCGTGGCTGGTGGCGGAGTCCATGATGTCCCACGACAGCGCCGTGGAGTTGGTGGCGCACGAGGCGGGGCACAACCTCACGCTGGGGCACGCGAGCTCGCGCGACTTCGGCGCGGAGCCGCTGGGCCTGCCCGGGGACCCGGGCATCATCGATGAGTACGGGGATTACTTCTCCACGATGGGGCGGTGGAACCTGGGCCACTATGCGGCGCCGCAGAAGGCGCGCATCGGCTGGCTGGATGCGGCCGCCGTGGCCCAGGTGGACGGCGTGGGCGGCACCTTCACCCTGTCTCCGGTGGTGGCGTCCGGCGGGTTGAAGGCGCTCAAGGTGCGGCGGCGGCCCGGGAGCAGCGACTGGCTGTGGCTGGAGTATCGCCAGCCCGTGGGCGCCTATGAGGCGACGCTGGCGCCGCAGGTGTTCGGCGGGGCGCTCGTGCACTACGACGATGCGTCGACGCGGGATGGCTCGCACCTGCTCGACTTCACGCCGCAGACGGCGTCCTGGTACGACCCGGCGCTGCTACCGGGCACGACGTGGGACGACCCGTACAGCAACCTCTCCGTGACGGTGGACGCCGCGACGACCGCGGGCCTCACCGTGAGCATCGCGTACCGCCAGTCCGCCTGCGTCCGCATGCCGCACGAGGTGCAGGTGACGTCCTACGCGCCCACGACCTGGCCTGGGGGCCGGCCGGAGTTCGAGGTCGTGCTCATCAACCACGACTCGCCGGCCTGCGAGCCGTCCACCTTCCAGCTCGCCACCCTCCTTCCGGAGGGGTGGGGCTCCGACCGGATGCCCGCGCAGACCACCGTCGCCGCGTCCACCTCGCTGTCGCTGGGGCTCCAGGCGTACACGCCCTACAGCGCGACGCCGGGGAGGTATGACGTGGGGATGTCCGTCACGCGGGACGGCCACACGGTGCATCGCACGGCGTTCATCGAGGTCGTCGAGCGCTGCCTCACGGCGGCGCCCACGGTGACGGTGTCTCCCCAGTCCGGGACGGCGGCCCCGGGCACGGACGTCACCTGGACGGTGCACGTGACGAACAACGACTCCGGTGGCTGCAACTGGGTCTGGTACGACTTCTATTCCAACCTGCCGGAGGGCTGGGACACCGCCTTCTCCGACTGGGGCGTGAACCTGCCACCGGGCGGCGACTTCACCTTCACGATGACCAAGTCCATTCCGCAGGGCGCCCGTGGCCGCCACACGGTGGACCTGGACATCTACAAGGACGAGTACGGCCTCCTGTGGCGCGGCACCTTCCCGGTGGACGTCGTCGCCCCGCTGAACCGCGCGCGCTGAACGTGACGCAGGGGCGCTCGCGGCAAGAAGGTGTCGCCGCGAGCGTTCGGTCGCAGCACGGGCTCAGGACGCCCGGGCCCCCGTGTGCTTCCGCCACGCGCCGAGGAGGTGCTCGGCGACGGCGTCCACGCCCACGTCCTTGGTGACCTGGGTGAAGACGAAGGGGCCGTCGCCGCGCATCTTCCGGGCGTCGCGGTCCATGACGCCCAGGTCGGCGCCCACGAAGGGCGCCAGGTCCGTCTTGTTGATGACCAGCAGGTCGGACTGGGTGATGCCGGGGCCACCCTTGCGCGGCACCTTGTCTCCGCCGGCCACGTCGATGACGTAGACCGTGTAGTCGGCCAGCTCGCGGCTGTACTGCGCCGCCAGGTTGTCGCCGCCGCTCTCCACGATGAGCAGCTCCGGGGACAGCTCCTCCATGAGCTGCTCCAGCGCCAGCAGGTTGTGGCTGATGTCCTCGCGGATGGCCGCGTGGGGGCAGCCGCCCGTCTCCACCGCCTTGATGCGCTCGGGAGACAGCGCCTGGTTGCGGACGAGGAACTCCGCGTCCTCCTGGGTGAAGATGTCGTTGGTGACGACGCCCAGGCGGTACCGCTCGCGCAGCTTGCGGCACAGCGCCAGCACCAGGGCCGTCTTGCCGCTGCCCACCGGCCCGCCGATGCCGATGGTGAAGGCGCGCGCCTGGTAGTCTCGCCGCCGGGGCTCCTCGCGCTCGTGGTAGTGGCCCGGGTGGTCCCACTCCTCGTGCTCGTGGTCATGGTCGTCGTCGTGTCCGTGGCCGCGGTGGTCGTCGTGCATGTGCGCTTCACCTCAGGACTGAAAGAGCCTGGAATAGAGCCGGTCGTGCGTGGAGCCGAGCAGGTCCAGCAGGGGCGAGGGCTGTGCCAGCGCCTCCACCCCCAGCCCCGCGCACTCGGCCAGCACATCGTCCAGCAGGGGCGTGGCCTGGTGCTGGAGCTGATGGGATTCGTGCGTGCCCGCGATGCCCAGCCGCACCGCCGCGGACAGCGCGCCCCTCAAGGTGAGGGACAGGAAGAGCTGCTGCGCGTCGTCCAGCGACACGTCCAGCGCGCGCAGCACCGCGCCGAACAGGGGCGCGTGGTGGAAGCGAAGCCCGGCCGCGCGGGCAGCCTCGCGCACCGGCCCCAGCGCGGCGGGGAAGATGCGGGCGCAGGTGTCCAGGAAGGCGCGGCCCTGCGTCCGGCTGGCGCGGTTGGCCACGTGGCTGGAGAGGAACGCCTCCGCGCGGGCGTCCAGCGCGGCCAGTGACGCCGCCTCGCGGTGGGCGTCGCTCAAGAGCGGCAGCGCGCCGTGGCCCGTCTGCCACAGCAGGTCCCGGACGAAGCGCCGCAGCTCCGCGGCGCCCCGGACCTCCCCTTGCTGTACCGCGGCCTCCAGCCCGCTGGAGTGCGCGAAGCCCCCGGTGGGGAAGCCCGAGTCCGCCAGTTGCAGCACCCGCCACGTCGAGCCCATGCCTCGCGCCCTCAGAACAGCGAGTAGAGCTGCGCCAGGGGCAGGCGCTTCGCGGGCTCGCAGCGCAGGAGCTCACCGTCCGCGCGGACCTCGTAGGTCTCCGGGTCCACGGTGAGGGTGGGCATCGCGTCGTTGAGCTTCATGTCCTTCTTGCCCAGGTTGCGGCAGTCGCTCACCGCGACCAGTCGCTTGGTGAGGCCCAGCTCCTTCACCGTGCCCTCGGCGAAGGCGCGGCGGGAGATGAAGGCCACGCTGGTGGCGCCCAGCGCGCGGCCCCGCGCCCCGAACATGGGCCGCATCATGTAGGGCTGCGGCGTGGGGATGGACGCGTTGGCGTCGCCCATCTGCGCCCAGGCGATGAAGCCGCCCTTCACCACCAGCTCCGGGCGGATGCCGAAGAAGGCCGGGTTCCACAGCACCAGGTCCGCCAGCTTGCCCACCTCCACCGAGCCCACCTCGTGGGACATGCCGTGGGCGATGGCGGGGTTGATGGTGTACTTCGCCACGTAGCGGCGGATGCGGAGGTTGTCGTTGTCGCCGCGCTCTTCGGATAGACGGCCGCGCTGCTCGCGCATCTTGTGCGCCGTCTGCCACGTGCGGCAGATGACCTCGCCCACGCGGCCCATCGCCTGGCTGTCGGACGCCATGATGCTGATGGCGCCCAAATCATGGAGGATGTCCTCGGCGGCGATGGTCTCCCCGCGGATGCGGCTCTCCGCGAACGCCACGTCCTCGGGAATCTCGCGGTCCAGGTGGTGACACACCATGAGCATGTCCAGGTGCTCATCCAGCGTGTTCACCGTGTACGGGCGCGTGGGGTTGGTCGAGCTGGGCAGCACGTTGGGCTCGCCGCACACGCGGATGATGTCCGGGGCGTGCCCACCGCCCGCGCCCTCGGAGTGGTAGGTGTGGATGGTGCGGCCCTTGAACGCGGCCAGCGAGTCATCCACGTAGCCAGACTCGTTGAGCGTGTCCGTGTGGATGGTGACCTGGACGTCCTCTCCCTCGGCCAGGGTGAGGCAGGTGTCGATGGCGGCCGGCGTGGTGCCCCAGTCCTCGTGCAGCTTGAGGCCGATGGCGCCCGCGCGAATCTGCTCCACCAGCCCCTGCGGCAGGGACGTGTTGCCCTTGCCGGTGAGGCCGATGTTGAGCGGAATCGTGTCCGTGGCCTCCAGCATCCGATGGATGTTCCACGCGCCCGGCGTGCAGGTGGTGGCCTTGGTGCCCGTGGCGGGCCCGGTGCCGCCGCCCACCCACGTCGTGACGCCGCTGGCCAGCGCTTCGTCCGCCTGCTGGGGACAGATGAAGTGGATGTGCGTGTCCAGCGCGCCCGCGGTGACGATGAGGCCCTCGCCGGCGATGGCCTCGGTGGTGACGCCCACCACCATGCCCGGCGTCACCCCGGCCATGACGTCCGGGTTGCCCGCCTTGCCGATGCCGGCGATGCGGCCACCCTTGATGCCGATGTCCGCCTTGTAGATGCCCGTCCAGTCGATGATGAGCGCGTTGGTGATGACGCAGTCGAGCGCCTCCGCGTCGCCCACGCCGGCCTGCTGCCCCATGCCCTCGCGCAGCACCTTGCCGCCGCCGAACTTGCACTCGTCGCCGTAGACGGTGGCGTCGCGCTCCACCTCCGCCCACAGCCCGGTGTCTCCCAGCCGCACCCGGTCTCCCGTGGTGGGGCCGAACATGTCCGCGTAGTGGCGGCGGTCCATCTTCCGGCTCATGAGCGCTCCTCCTCGTGGCCGAAGCCCTGGGCGCGCACGGCCTCCAGCGCGCGCTCGCGGCCCCCGGGCGTCACCTTCCCGCTGCCCAGCGCGTTGCCGCCGCGCACCACCGAGTCACCGGCAATGGCGACCAGCTGCACCGTCTTGCGCTCCCCGGGCTCGAAGCGCACCGCGGTGCCAGCGGGGATGTCGAGACGGCGGCCGTAGGCCTGGGCGCGGTCGAACACCAGGGCGCGGTTCGTCTCGAAGAAGTGGTAGTGGCTGCCCACCTGGATGGGGCGGTCTCCCCGGTGGGTGACGCCGAGGGTGACGGTGTCGCGCCCGTCGTTCAGGAGGATGTCACCCGGCTGCACACGCACCTCGCCGGGGCGGCCCTCCATCCGCGCCGGGACCGCGCCGAAGCGCTCCAGCGGAGGGACGGGCAGGAAGCTCCCGTACAGCGCCAGCTCCAGGTTGCCGTGCTCGGCCACCACCGGGTGGTGCACCGTCACCAGCTTGGAGCCGTCCGGGAAGGTGCCCTCCACCTGCACCTCCGCCAGCATCTCCGGCACGCCGTCCATGACCTGTGCGCGCCCCAGCAGCTGGCGGCCCAGGTCCATCAGCTCGGCCACGCCCCTGCCGTCGCGGATGAACTCGAGGAGCTGGGTGGCGATGAGCGCCACGGCCTCCGGGTAGTTCAGCCGCACCCCGCGCGCGAGGCGCTTCTGGGCGAGGAAGCCGGCCTGATGCAGCAGCAGCTTGTCGACATCGCGTGGGGACAGGTGCACGGCGTCAGCCTAGTGCGCCGCGTCAAGGGCTTCCAAGGGAGGGCCGCTCAGGCGCGGCGGGCCCAGGGGTCATCACCCAACAGGCCGGGGAGGAACGACAGCCAGTCGTGTGTGGTGCGCAACAGCGCCTCGACCGAGACGGCCGCCGCGCGCAGCAGCAGGCCGTCCTCGCCCAGCGGGCTGACGGTGGGCACCAGCTCGGCGCGCGGCGTCACCGGCAGCGCGGAGAGCCGGGCGGCGAGCGGTGCGCGGGCCGCCGCGAGCGCGGGGCCCACCAGCAGCACCGTGGCCAGGGCGTCGAAGCGGCCCAATCGCTCCGGGAGGGCACCATGCCGCGGGTCCAGCAGCCAGCGCTCGTCCACGAGCGCACGCCCCCCCACGCGCACGCGCAACGTCGAGTCGTAGCGCGCGAAGGCCCAGCGCTCGCCACGGGCGCTGCGGCCGGAGGTGACCACGTCCGCCAGCACCAGCGAGGCGCCCGGCGCCAGCCGCACGTCCAGCGTCTGGGCATAGCGGGCGCCGGCGAAGCACACGGTGGGGTCCGGGACGAAGGCCAGCAGCGCGCCCTCGTCCACGCGCGCCACCACGTCGGTGCGGCAGCCCTGGGGCGAGCGGTAGACGCGGTTGGCGCCCTGGCTGGCGAGCAGCGCCGTGGCGCCAGGGGCGACCTCCACCTCCAGCGAGAGGTGGTCGCCATCCACCAGGCCGCCGCCGAACGCGCTGGTGTAGGCCCACGCAGCGTGGCCGTGGTTGCGGGGCGTGAGCAGCCGGAGCGGGCTGTGCGCCAGCGCGTTGCGTATGACGGTACGTGGACCGGCGCGCTCGAAGGCCAGCCTCGCTCGCCCGGCACGCCGCGGTTCTTCGGACTCGCTCTGCTCGGGCGCCCTCACGGGGAGGAAGCCTGCGGCAGTCGCGGCTGGAGCACAACGCCGGCCCTAGGCGCCGCCCGGACCTCCATCCTCATCGGACACGAGGACGGACTTGAGTCGCTCCATGGCCAGCGGCGGCATGTCCGTGAAGGCCAGCCCGACCTCGAAGCGGGCCACGCCGTCCTTGGGCAGCTTCCGCGTCCAGGCCACGCGTGCTTTGCACTCCAACGACGTGCCGTCGCGCAGGAACAGGTCCAGCTCCAGCTCGGAGTCCTGGGTGTACTGCTCGTCGGAGTAGATGCGCACGCCTCCCAGGCTGGCGTCGAGCACCTGCTGCTTGTCCACGCGCCTCCGCAGCCGCGCGGGCCGCGCATACAGCGGGGCCGCGAGCCGCGGAAAGCGGCGGCGATCCACGGGAGATTCATTCACGCTTGCGCTGTTCATCGTCCAGCCTTCTCCGGGAGAGAAATCCGGCCGGGTTCCCGGGCGACTGGCGCTCAGCATAGGGGATATGGCGGGTTGTGACGAACTCGTGGCCCCTCCCCAGCCCGCAGCGTCCTCCGTGGGCGGGTGTCGTGCCGGACCCGCACGGCGTCAGGGAAAGTCCGCTCGGGGCGGGTTGCGCGGGCGCCCGGGTGTGACGCGGGCCGCTACTGCGTGCGGGAGACTGTGACCTGTCGCGCTACGAAATCCTCCGGTCCGGGCGGGAGTCCCGGTGCCCTCTTCGAGCGAGCGCCGTGTCGGGGGCGCCCTGGCTCGCCGAGTGCAATGGGGGCGCCCGGGTCTTCAGCAGACCCGGCAGTCGTCATCCCCCAACGAGAGGTTTTTCTTCCATGAGCATCAAGTTGACGGGCCGCCTGATGGCGGCCGCACTCCTGAGCCTGACCGCCGCCGGTTGCCAGGGCGAGGAGGCGCAGCCGGCCGAGGCTGACAAGGTTTCGACCCAGGAGGCCCCCTCGAAGCAGCAGTGCGTCGAGGGCTTCGGGGGTGTCCTGAACTGCGCGACGGGCAACGCGAAGCTGGCGCGCACCGAGAAGGCCGTCACCGTCACCGGGCTGGCGGACGCGGCGAACGACGGTGTCTCCAGCAGCTTCGCGCGTGCCGTGAGCTGGGAGCAGACGGTCACCTTCGATGGCCTCGGAAAGGCCAATCAGGGTTTTGCCCTGGCGGCGCGTGATGGAGAGCAGGTGGTCAGCTCCCTCCAGGTGAGCGTCAACAACGAGACGGGCCGGATGACGTTCGCGCCGCAGTTCACCGGCATGCCGGGCGGCTCGACCTACAGCATGGACGTGTACAGCGGCGGCGTCTTTCAGTTCCGGCACATCAACCGCGGCCTCTGGTTCCCGCCGGACGCGTCCTGGTACGACATCCACATCCGCCTCACGCGGTTTGACGTCCACTTCCGCAACGAGAACGACTTCGTCTTCGCGCGTCACAACAAGTCCGGCGCCACCATCACCCCGGGCGCCTGCGTGTGGGGCATCCGCAGCGAGACGCCGGGGGCCTTCACCTTCAACTTCGACGGCCGCATCGTCCGCGGTGACTACGTCGAGTTCGTCGAGGAGGTGGGCGACGGCCACTACCCGTACACCAGCTTCTCGGCCATCGACCTGACGGCCGCCGCGAACGCCCTCACCATCGAGGGTGAGTCCATCGTCCGCGGCAAGTAGCCCGCGGTCCGTCATTGCATCCAGGGGGGACTGACGCCGGGTGGGGCTTGATGCCCTACCCGGCGTTCACGTCTTCGAAGCCCAGGACGCGGCGGAAGTCGGGCGCCCGCCAGAAGACGCTCCCCAGGGCCTGGAAGCGGCGCAGTTCTTCATGCTCCGGCCATGAGCGGTAGGGGGGGCGGGCCGTGCGCACGTCGATGGGCTGGGCGGCGGGCGGCTCGCCGCGCTCGAGCGCCTCCACGTGCTGCTTCAGCAGCAGGTGCGAGTCCGTGGCGTCGCGCGACAGCACCTGGGCCGGCGTGTCGTGCTTCTTCTGGAAGCGGAGCCCGCCCGTGGACAGCAGGATGCAGGCCGGCTTCAGTCCCGCTCGCCGCACCAGGGTGTTGGCGAAGTACAGGGACATGATGGAGGGCGTGCAGCCGTAGGCATGGCGGAGCGACATCGCGTTCAAGCCGTGACGCGCGCGGCGCGGCTGACGTGGAGGGGGAGCGGGCGCGTCGGGCACGCCCGCTCCGGGGGCGTGCTACGGCTCGGCGGGGATGGTGCAGATCCACGTGCCGTTGGACCGGCAGAAGCAGCCGCCGGTCGGCACGCCCGGCACGCAGCAGTCGCGCGAGGTGCCCGGGGTCGCGCAGCGGGTGCCATTGATGTTCACGCACATGTCCCGCGGGTTCGTGCAGTCGGGCGGGGGCGGGGGCGGCGAAACCTGGCAGTACTGGTAGTTGCCGTTGCACTGGACGTGGTCGCCATCCGCGGCGGAGCAGGTGGTGCCCGTACACGACAGGGTGCTTCCGTCGGAGCAGGACGTCGAACAGGAGACGAGGGCGCTCGAGTCCTCTCCCAGCTGCTCCTGCGTCTCGACGGGCTCCACGCCGCCACAGGCCACCAGGGTCGAGGCGATGACGGCCGCGAGCACAGCGAAGGTCTGCTTCATGAGGTATTTCTCCTTGGTGAGGGTTACTGGTTGCAACAGACGTAGTGCACGCCGACCCAGGGGTTCGGGAAGTCAGCGTAGATGCAGGGGGCCACGTAGCTCACGCCGCCCCGGTCCGCGCAGAGGCCGGGAGCCTGGGTCAGCGCCTGATGACAGGCATCTTCCTGAGAGGCATGGGATTCCCCGCGAGCGTATAGACATGTTTGCAGGTTCCCCTCTGTGGATGTCAATTCCTGCTCGGTCGCATCCACCGGACCGCAAGCCACGAGTCCTCCGCTCACCAGCGCCAGCAAGGCTTTCACCGAACGCGTCATAGGTGACATTCGACCCCTCCAGGGTTCCAGGCCCCATTCGCGAGGCGGTGGAGCTGGAGAGGAATTGAAACACTTTGCGTTGCAGTCACGCCATGGGGGCATGGTTGTCTTAAGGGAATGCCGTATGACTTCTTTGTAGCTTTGTGGTGCGGCGGTCGAGGGGCGGGCGGCGGTGGCGCGCTGATGGTGCGGCGCCCGGACCTTGCGCTGCGCTTCGCGGAGCTGTTCCAGGCGCCCTGGGCGTGAGCGGCGGGCGGCACCGAGCGTCCAGGCAACCACCCCGCCGCGCATCCCGTCTCCAGAGGCGAGGCATCTGGTGGTGCGTGTCCACGGCTGGACGCGCGCGCCGCCCAAGCGGGTGCAGGCGGACAGACGGGACTCGCCAGCGGCGCCCTCACTGCCCACCTTTCGCTTCGGGCAACGGGACGGCGAGGAGGTCGACGGTGAGCAACGCGCACGGGGAGTTGTCCCTGGCCCAGCCAGTCGGCGACGCGAGACAGGCGGCGCCACAGCGGGTCCTGAAGCGATGGCTGGTGGTGGGACTGAGGCCCGCCTTCGCGCTGGTGGGCGTGGGAACGCTGGCGCTGCTGATCCGGAACGCGGGGCCCCGGGAGCTGGGCGAGGTGCTGGCCGGCGCGGCGCCCTGGCTTCCGTGGGTGGTGCTGCTGGAGCTGGGGCGGCAGTGCATGGACGGTCTGGCCACGCGGCGCTCCTACGGTCCGGGCGCAGCGCGCGTTCCCTGGCGCGTCCTGGCTCGTGCCCAGCTCATCGGCACCGCGGTCTCCAGCATGGCCCCGGCGGGCCGCGCGGCGGCGGAGGCCACCAAGGCCGCGCTGCTCAGCCCCTACATGGGAGGAGGCACCGCCACGGCGGCGGCGGCCACGTCCCAGTCCGCGTCCCTGGCGGCGGGGGGCTTCATCTCGTTCCCCTGCGCGCTGGCGTCATACCTGCTGACAGGCATGTCCCTCTTCACGGTGCTCATGCTGGCGCACGGCGTGCTTCTGGTGCTGCTGTCCCTGGGCGTGCGCGCCTGCATGCGCGCGAAGCGGCCGGGGGCCTGGCTCGCGTGCCGCTTCAGCCGCTGGGCGCTTCACGCGGAGCAGTTCCAGGCCTCCGCGCGGTGTGGCTCGCTGCTGCCCTGGCCGCCCATGCGCGCGTTCCTGTGCAGCCGGTTCTTCCAGGTGGCGCAGTACGGCGTGCTGACACACGCGGTGGGCATCGACACCTCGCTGGTGCAGGCCTTCTTCTCCCAGGGGCTCTACCTGTGCGCGCTGGCGGTGGGCTCCTTCGTCCCGGGGCAGGTGGGGGTGAGCGACGGGGCCTTCGCGCTGGCGGCGGGCGTGCTGGACACCACGGCCGCGCGCGCCATGTCGGTGGCGCTGCTGGGCCACCTGGTGCAGCTGCTCTTCGTGGTGATTGGCGCGCTCACCCCGCTGGTGTGGCGGCAGCCGGCGCCCCTGCCCGCAGCACCCGCACCGGCGTGCCGCTGAAGGCGGCGTTGCCAGAGAGCGCGTCCACGGCGCGCTCGTCCGTGAGGTCGTTGTGGCTGGCGCCCGCGTGCGCGGTGGCCCCTGGAAGCCGGGTGCCTTCGCGGCCGTGGCCGTAGCCGTGGGGAAGGCTCACCACGCCCGGCATCACCTCGTCCGTCACCTGGACGGGCACCGTCACCGTGCCCACGCGCGAGGTGACGGTGGCCGTCATGCCGTCGGTCAGCTCGCGGCGGGCCGCGTCCTCCGGATGCATCATCAGCGTGCAGCGCGGCTTGCCCTTCACCAGGCCGGGCACGTGGTGCATCCACGAGTTGTTGTCGCGCAGGTGCCGCCGGCCGATGAGCAGCAGATCGCCGCTGTCTCGGGGCGTGGCGGAAGCGGCGTCCGGGAAGGCTTCCCGCAGCCGCTGCACGTCCGCCACCAGCGGCGCGGGCGCCAGGTGGATGCGGCCGTCCTTCGTCCGCAGCCGCTTCGGGAGGCAGGGCCGCAGCGGGCCCAGGTCGATGCCATGGGGCGCCTCGCGCAGCTTCGCCAGGGTGAGGCCCTGCCTCGCCATCGGGTGGCGCGCGCCGTAGGGGCCCAGCCGCAGGCCCAGGTCGAGCAGCCGCTCCGGTCCCAGCCGCGACAGGGCCTGGTACTTGAGGGTGGCGCGCAGGGACGGGCGGCCCCGGCGCAAGGTCGCCAGCCGGTGCTGGAGGGCGAGCAGCACCTGCCAGTCGTGGCGGCCGTCGGGGCCGGGCTCGAAGAGGGCGGGCGAGTACTTCGCGGTGTTGCGCACCGCCAGCGCGTGGAAGGCGATGTCGTAGTGGCTGCGCTCCAGCGGTGACACCGGCGGGAGGATGAGGTGCGCGTGGCGCGTCGTCTCGTTGAGGTACGGGTCGATGCTCACCATGAAGTCCAGGCCGGCGAGCGCCTGCTCCAGCCGCGCGCCGTTGGGCGTGGACAGCACGGGGTTGCCCGCCACCGTGAGCAGCGCGCGGATGCGGCCCGGGCCCGGGGTGAGCATCTCCTCCGCCATCGCGGCGGCGGGCAGCTCGCCGGCGAACTCCGGCAGCCCGCGCACGCGGCTCTTCCAGCGGCCGAAGCCGCCAGGGCTCATGCCCAGCGCCTTGGGGCCGCCGATGATGTCGAACGCGGGCAGGGTGAACATGGCGCCCCCGGGCCGGTCGAGGTTGCCGCTCACGACGTTGAGCACGGTGATGAGCCACTGGCAGAGCGCGCCGAACGCCTGCGTGGACAGCCCCATGCGGCCGTAGCAGACGGCGGCCCGCGCGGACAGGAAGTCCTGGGCGATGCGGCGCAGCGTCTTCGCCGGCACGCCGGTGTGGGGCGCGACCTTCTCGGGAGAGAAGTCGCGGGCCACCTCGCACACCGTCTCCAGGCCGTCCGTGAATCCGTCGAGCGGCCCCAGGCGCGGCGCGTGCTCCACCACCGCCACATGCAGCAGGGCGAGCAGCGCGAGGGCGTCAGTGCCCGGGCGGATGAAGACGTGCGTGTCGGCGATGGCCGCCGTCTCCGTGCGGCGCGGGTCCATCACCACCACGCGGCCGCCGCGCTGCTGGATGCCCCGCAGGCGCGCGCGCACGTCTGGCGCCGTCATCAGGCTGCCGTTGGACGCCAGGGGATTGGCGCCGAGCACCAGCATGTAGTGGGTGTGGTCGATGTCGGGGATGGGCACCAGCAGCTGGTGCCCGAACATCAGGAAGGCGGCCAGTTGGTGGGGGAGCTGATCCACCGACGTCGCGGAGAAGCGGTTGCGCGAGCGCAGCGTGCGCAGGAGCTCCGGCCCGAACATCATGTTGCCCAGGTTGTGGACGTTGGGATTGCCCAGGTACGCGCCCACCGCGTCGCGGCCATGCGCCGTCTGGATGGCGTGCAGGCGTCTGGCGGTCTCGTCCAGCGCCGCGTCCCAGGACACGCGCTCCCAGCCGCGGGCGGTACGCCGCATCGGATGGCGCAGGCGCTCCGGGTCCTCGTGCAGGTCCTGGAGCGCCAGGGCCTTGGGGCAGAGGTGGCCCCGGCTGAAGGGGTCCTCCGCGTCGCCGCGGATGGAGGTGATGCGCCCGGCGTCCAGCTCGATGCGCAGGCCGCACATGGCCTCGCAGAGGTTGCAGGTGCGGAAGTGGACCTGGGGCGAGGCGGTGGCGCTCATGCGCTCGAACTGTAGCGCGCGCCGCTCGGGCCCCCGCCACGTGGCGGGCGCGGGCCGCCGCTGCATCCGTCTGGGTTCAGACGAATCGCGTCCTGGGGGACTGCACGATTTCAGGGGCACACCCGAAGGAGGCCCGTGGAAGGATGGCGGCACAGGGAGGGCAGTCCATGCATCGCGTATTTCCGTTCGTCGTCTCCATGGGGCTTTCGCTCGCGCCGCTCGCCGCCCGGGCCCAGGCGGAGGGCGTCGCGCGGCCCGCCGCGGCCAGGCCCGCTTCCATCCAGTTCAAGCGGAGCAATGCCCGCGTGGGCAGCGCGAGGGAAGTGGACAGCGCCGTGAACATGCGGCTGGCGCTCGACCTCCGCTCCGACGACATCCCGGAGCCCCTCTCGGTGGAGATGCTGGTGACGACGACCAGCCGCCACACGGTGACCACCGTGGCGGCGCGAGGCAACGTCATCAACAAGGTGAAGATGGCCTTTGGCGACGTGAGTGAGGTGTCCCAGGAGAAGGGGGAGACCCAGCGCAAGGTGAGCCCCATCAGCGGGAAGACCTACCTGGCGGAGCTGAAGAAGGGGCAGCTCGTCATCACCGACGCGGCCGGCAATCCTGCCTCCAAGGCGGAGCTCCAGGAGGTGCAGGAGCACCTTCCCGAGCTGGGCAAGCCCGACCTGATGGAGGCGACCTTCGCGGGGAAGTCCTTCGTGGTGGGCTCCACCGTGGACGGCTTCTCCGGCCTGCTCGGGCAGCAGATGGTGGGCGATCAAGGTGACGACACCCAGGTCACCCACACGCGCGCACAACTGGTGGAGGTTCGTCAGGCGCCGGAGGGGACGGTGGGGGTTTTCGACGTGTCGATGACGATGTCGCGCCGGGAGGCGGATGCGCCCTTCTTGATGACCATTCCGCTGAAGGGACAGATGTCTGTGCTTGCCAATGGCATCCAGTTGCTGGAGCTGACCTTGTCCGGGCCGGTGCAGCTGACGCTCACCGAGGACGAGGCGGCGCAAGGCATCCAGGGCAAGGGCGAAGGGGAGATGCGGCTGCGCCTCTCCAATCGAAGGGTTGACTCGAAGGGGTGACGCTTTGCGTCAGCCGGCCCGGTGGGCCGTCCGCTCTCCACTGGGGCGGGGGCGTGACAGAGGGCTGACAGAGATTTGCCACGCTGAGCGGTTAGAGGGTTTTGAATGTTTCTGCACGCGCTCGGCCACTTCCACCCACCCAACCTTCTGACCAACGCCTTCTTCGAGGAGCTGGGACTCGAGACCAACGACACGTGGATAGTGGAGCGGGTGGGCATCCGGACGCGGCACACGGTGCTGCCGCTGGACTACCTCCGGGAGACGCGCAACCGCGACGTCCGCGCGGCACAGGAGGCGGCGCTCTTCAGCAACGCGGAGACCGGGCGGCGGGCCGCGTTGATGGCGCTGGAGCGGGCCGGGCTGAAGCCGTCCGACATCGGCCTGGTGGTGGCGGGCGGGTGCAGCCCGGACGAGTGCATCCCCGCCGAGTCCAACCGGGTGGCGCAGCTGCTGAACATCGACGCCCCGGCGGTGGACCTGCAGAGCGCCTGCTCGTCCTTCTGCACGCAGCTCCATTTCCTGACGGGCATGCGGCCGGAGCGTCTGCCCGGCTACGTGCTGGTCGTGAACATGGACAACTCCACGCGCGTGGTGGACTACACGGACCGTTCCAGCGCGGTGCTGTGGGGGGACGGCGCGTCCGCGGCCATCCTGTCGCCGCGCGTGCCGGGGCGCTGGCACATCACCGAGACGCTGCTGGCGGGGGACCCCGCGGGCGCGGACAAGGTGCGCGTGCCTCGCGTGGGGCACTTCACCCAGCAGGGCGGCGAGGTGCAGAAGTTCGCCATCCGCCGCGCGGGGGAGACCTTCCAGGCGCTGCGCACGCGCTATCTGGAGCGCCACCCGGAGAAGGGCGCCGGGAGCGTCTCCTTCATCGGGCATCAGGCCAACCTGCGCATGCTGGAGTCGGTGCAGCGACGGTGCGAGGTGCCGGATGCGCGGCACTTCTACAACGTGCACGCGCGAGGGAACACCGGCGCCGCGGGTGCGCCCAGCGTCCTCAGTGAGCACTGGGACGACCCCTCCGTGGGAGACGCGGTGGTGCTGAGCGTCGTGGGCAGCGGCCTGACCTGGGCGGGCGCGCTGCTGGAGCGCACGGGCACGCCGTGAGCCCCCCGGTCCGGTGAAGGCTCACGGCGTGAGCCGCACGGCCCGCGCCGGTGCAGGGCCAGCCCGCGAGCCCCTCCGCGGTCATGGCCATCACCCGTGGTGGGCCCCGGGGGCAGCCTCCACTCCTGTCATGGCCGACGCGCGCCGTTGATCCACCGGGGTGGGGCAGCCGTCCACTGCCACACAGCGCGGCCCTTGGGGGCGTTGGCGGTGCCGGGGACCGTGTGCAGCGTGTGTCCTGCCGGATTCAGTGGGGTCTGGGGTCGGGGGTCGGGCGCATGCGGAATCGAGCGTGGGGTGGAGGTCTGCGGTGTCTCGTGGTGGGCATGCTGCTCGCCGCGGGCGCCACGCAGGCGGGGCAGAAGCAGGTCGGCGGCGTGCACATGCCGGAGTCGCTGAGCCTCAAGGGGCGCACTGTCGAGCTCGCCCACATGGAGCTGCACAAGCAGCTCTTCTTCAAGGTCTACGTCTGGAGCCTCTACATGGAGGACCGGCCTCGCTCCACGCATGAGGCCATTGCCTCCAACTCCGTGAAGCGGCTCCACTTCCGCTTCCTGCGCAACATCTCCCGGGACCAGCTCGTCGACAGCTTCCGGGACGGGCTGCAGCACAACAAGGACCTGCGCCAGGGCCCCCTGGCGGACCACCTGAGCATCATGCTCGCGTCGCTCAGGGACGTGCAGAAGGGCGAGGACCTCGTCATCACCTACACGCCCGACGTCGGGCTCGAGGTCGGCGGTGAGGCCAGCGGCGGCGTCTTCATCCCGGGCAAGTCCTTCGCGGATGCGCTCTTCTCCGTCTGGCTCGACTCACATCCTATTTTTCCGCGCTGACTGCCATGCCTGACTGCCTATCGGCCGCCTAGTCGTTGCAGGTCAAAATAAATGCGAGGTTCTTCCTGACCCGGAGCAGGGCCAGCGGTAGGCTGGCGCTTCATTCATCGGTGTCAGGAGGACACGTACATATGCGGAATCGCTTGGTTCTGGCTGCGCTGGTCGCGCTCTCCACCACGGGTTGCGTCTCTCAAGGCAAGTACGACGCCAAGGCGCTGGAGGCGGAGAACTTCGCCAAGGGCCTCAATGACGAGAAGGGCGCGCGCGAGGCCGCCGAGGCCAAGGTGAAGGAGCTGGAGGAGAAGGTCGCCGCGCTGGAGCAGGAGCGCGAGGCGCTGAACACCCGCCTCTCCACCGCCGAGTCCCGCCTCACCGCCAATGCCGCGGAGCGCCGCGCGCTGGAGGAGAAGAACGCGCAGCTCACCGCCCTCAACGAGGAGCTGGCGCGCAACACCAAGAAGCTGGCCCAGGCGAAGGAGGAGCTGGAGAAGCGCAGCTCCGAGTACGAGAACCTCGCCCAGAGCCTCAAGCAGGAGATTGCCGACGGCAAGATCGAGCTGTCCGAGCTCAAGGGCAAGATGACCGTCCAGCTCAAGGACAAGATTCTCTTCGCCTCCGGCTCCGCCCGGGTGGGCAAGGAGGGCGACGAGGCGCTGAAGAAGATCGCCGACGCGCTCAAGACGGTGCAGGGGAAGATCATCCGCGTGGAAGGCCACACGGACGACGTGCCCACCGGTGGCGGCCAGTTCCCCACCAACTGGGAGCTGAGCCTGGCGCGCGCCATGGCGGTGGTGCGTTCACTCCAGAACGCTGGCGTGGACCCAACGTTCCTCTCCGCTGCGGGCTACGGCCAGTACCAGCCCATCGCGCCCAACGACTCGGCGGAGAATCGCAGTCTGAACCGTCGCATCGAAATCGTGCTCGCGCCGAAGTAGGCGCCGCACTAGGAGGGGCGCGGGAGCGCCGCGCCCCTCATGAGAATCCTCGCCGCAGTCCTCTGTCTTCTTGCCGCCACCGGGGCGCCTGCCCAGCAGGACGCGGGCGTCCCCGCCGACGCCGATGCGGGCGCCCCCGCTGGCGTGTTGACGAAGCCGCCCGCCCTCCTGCGCCAGGTGGAGGCGGCGTACCCGCCGGAAGCCGCCGCCCAGCAGCTGGAGGGCACGGTGGTGATGTGGGTCGACATCTCGGAGACGGGCGCCGTCTCGAACGTCGAGGTGTCCCGGCCCGCGGGCCACGGCTTCGACGAGGCCGCGGTGGAGGCGGTCCGCCAGTTCCAGTTCGAGCCCGCCGAGGTGGACGGCGTCCCCGCGCCGGTGCGCATCGAATACGCCTACCAGTTCGTCTTCCGTCCGCCGCCGCCACCCGAGGGCGAGGACGCCGCCGCCGATGCGCCCGAGGCGCCGGTGAACTTCAGCGGCCGGGCGCTGGAGCGGGGCACGCGGGACGCGCTCATCGGCGCGGAGGTGGTGCTGCCGGCGCTGGAGCGCTCCGCCGTCACCGACGAGGAGGGCCGCTTCTCCTTCCGCGGCATCCCCCTGGGCACGCACGAGGTGCTGGTGGTCCAGAGCGGCTACGAGCGCTTCCGCACCCAGGAGACCTTCACGGAAGGCCAGGAGACGCGCGCCACGTACTACGTGCGCAAGCGCATCTTCGGCGCGTTCGAGACGGTGGTGCGCAGCGAGCGCGAGCGCAAGGAGGTGACGCAGACCACGCTCCAGCTCGCGGAGGTGCAGCGCGTGCCCGGCACGCAGGGGGACACGCTGAAGGTGGTGCAGAACCTGCCCGGCGTGGCGCGGCCCGCGTTCAACGGCGGCCAGCTCGTCATCCGCGGCACCGGGCCGCAGGAGTCCGGCGTCTTCCTCGACGGCCTGCGAATCCCGCTGCTCTACCACTTCGGCGGCCTCACCTCCGTCTACAACTCGGAGCTGCTGGAGGCGGTGGACTACCTGCCCGGCAACTTCTCCGCGTACTACGGCGACCTCACCGGCGGCGTCATCAACGTGCGCAGCCGCGAGCCGCGCATGGACCGCATCCATGCCATCGTCGGCGTCAGCCTCCTCGAGTCCAACGCCGTGGTGGAGGGCCCCATCACCGACACGCTGGGCTTCACGGTGGCCGGCCGCCGCTCGTACATCGACCTGGTGCTGGGCCTGGTGCCCGAGGGCGACAGCGGCCCCAGCCTCCAGGTGGCGCCGCGCTACTACGACGCGCAGCTCAAGCTGGTGTGGAAGCCGCGCTCCCGCCACACCTTCACGCTGCAGGGCCTCACCTCGAGAGACAGGCTGGGGCTCGTCTTCGACCGGCCATCGGACGACGACCCCACCGTCACCGGGGCCTTGAATGCCACCACCGGCTTCAACCAGCTGCGCCTGCGGCACCAGTACCGCGCGGACGCGCTCACCCTGGACACCCATGCCCTGGTGGGCAACACGCTGGTGCAGTTCGGCATCGGCGACCGCGGCCTGCGCATCGCCTCCACGGACCTGAACCTGCGCTCCACCCTGGAGTACGCCTTCGGTGAGCCGCTCACGCTGGCGGGCGGCATCGACGTGGTGAGCAACTTCGCGAAGGTCAACGCGCGCATCCAGGGCCTCTCCCGCGAGGGCGAGCCGCCCACCCCCACCGTCACCGAGGACGTGCTCACCGCCGATGGAGACCTCCTCCAGTACTTCCCGTCCACCTGGGTGGAGGCGCGCTGGCGGCCCGTGCCGCGCCTGCTGCTGGTGCCGGGCCTGCGCGCGGAGAGCTATGTCTTCACGGACCAGACCACGCCCCGGCGCACGCTCAACCCGCGCCTGGCGGTCCGCTATGGCCTGACGGACACGCTGACGCTCAAGGGCGGCGCGGGCGTCTACCACGGGCCTCCGGTGCAGGACGAGCCCAGCGTGGCCTTCGGCAACCCGGACCTGCGCGCGAAGCGCTCGCTCCAGTACAGCGTGGGCGCGGAGTGGCAGGCCCGGCCGGAGTGGTTCGTCAGCGGCGAGGTCTTCTACAACGACCTGAACGGCCTCATCGTCCGCTCCGACGCCACGGTGGTGCGTGGCGGCCAGCGGGTGCCCGAGCGCCTGAGCAACGGCGGGGTGGGGCGCATCTACGGCCTGGAGGTGCTGGTGCGCCGCGCGCTGACGGAGCGGCTCTTCGGCTGGGTTTCCTACACGCTCAGCCGCAGCGAGCGCAGGGACGCGCCGGGCGCGCGCTGGCGCCTCTTCGACAATGACCAGACGCACGTGCTGACGGCGATTGCGTCCTACAAGCTGCCGGCGGGCTGGGAGGTGGGCGCGCGCCTGCGCTTCGCCTCGGGCAATCCCACGACGCCGGTGGTGGGCTCGGTGCGCGATGACGTGACGGACGTCTTCATTCCACTCTACGCGGCGGTGAACACCCGCCGGCTGCCGTCCTTCAACCAGCTGGACATCCGCGTGGACAAGAACTTCGCCTTCGAGAAGTGGACGCTGGACGTCTACCTGGACCTCACGAACGCGTACAACAACCCGGCGGTGGAAGGCATCGCCTACAACTACAACTACACCCAGAGCGCCTACTTCGAGGGACTGCCCATCCTTCCCGTCCTCGGCGTCCGGGGGAGCTTCTGAGCATGCGTCCCATCCTCTCCGCGCTCGTGGCGCTGGTGCTCGCCGGCTGCGGTCCCGACTTCGAGCTGCAGAGCGAAATCCGGCGCGTGCGTGTCCTGGCCATCCAGGCGGAGCCCGCCGAGCTGGTGGTGGAGCCGGACGCCTCCACGCTGCCCGGGCCCATGACGTTCAACGCGCTCGCGGTGACGCCGGACGCGCGTCCCGTCACCGTGAGCTATGCGCTGTGCCGCTTCACCGGCAACCCCTACGACGGACGGTGCCCGGGGGAGAACGGCGTCCCGCTGCCAGGCGGCGAGCTGTCGCTCGAGGACGCGAACGTGCAGGCCGTGCTGCTGGAGGCGCTGGAGGCCGCCAACCCGGGCGGCGGCGCGACGCTGGACCCGGAGGACCCGGCGCTGCGCGCGGCGCTGGCCCAGGGCCTTCCGCTCTTCATCGGCTACGAGGCCACGGACGGCAGCGGCACGCCGGAAGGAACGGAGCGCGGCGTGCGCCGGGTGACGCTGCGGGCCACCGCCTCGCCCAACCAGAACCCGGTGGTGACGGACATCCTGTGGGAGGGCGCGCCGCTCGCAGGCTCGCTGCCGGTGGCGCGCGAGGTGACCTTCACGCCGGTGCTCGCCGAGGGCAGCGTCGAGGTGTACGAGACGGACGAGGGCCCGCGCGCGGAGCAGGTCTTCTTCAGCTGGTTCGCCACCGGCGACGGCGAGGTGAAGGAGTTCCGCTCGCAGGAGCCCGTGGAGGGCCGGCCAGGCGACCCGACGTCGGCGTACGACACGCCCGCGGTGCCCGAGCGCGTCACCTTCTGGGTGGTGGCGCGCGATGGACGGGGCGGGGTGGGGTGGCTGAGCCGCACCGTGGACGTGGGCCCATAGGCCCCGTCCCGGACGTCCGGCTCAGACGGACAGGTGCGCCGCCGCGCGCCCGAGGCCCTCGGCCACGGAGGTGAAGGCGTCCGCCGTGCGCACGCGCGCCTCGCCGAAGCGGCGCACGTAGAGCTGGCGCACCGCGGGAATCTGCGAGGAGCCGCCGGTGAGGAACACCGCGTCGATGTCCTTCGCCTCCGCGTGCTTCTCCAGCAGGCTGGCGGTGCACTGGTCCAGCTCGTCCAGCAGGGGCCGGCTGAAGGTGTCGAACTCCTCGCGGGTGATGGGCTCGTGGAGGTGGATGCGGGCCTCCTCGAAGTCCACCGTGGCCACGTCCTCCTTGGACAGGCGCACCTTGGCCGCCTCGATGGCGCGGAAGAGGCGGTAGCCCAGGTTGTCCATGACCAGGTCGTACAGGGCCTGGATTTCGGCCTTGCGGTCGCTGGTGTCGAGCATGGTCTCCAGCAGCTCCTGGGTGGACTTCTCCCGGATGAAGGACATCTCGTGCCAGGTGAGCAGCTTGGCCAGGATGTGCTGGGGAATGGGCAGCCGCTTGTCGCTGAAGCCGCGCACCCGGTAGGTGGAGCCGGCGCCGAAGCGGGGCAGCAGCTTGTGGCGCATGATTTCGGCGTCGAAGCGGTCACCGCCGATGCGCACGCCCGTGGAGCCCACCACGTCCTGGCGCCGGTCCGGGTTGCCCCGGCGGCTGGGGCCCAGGCGCATGAGGGTGAGGTCGGTGGTGCCGGCGCCGAAGTCCGCCACCAGCACGAGCTCGTCGCGGGTGAGCTGGGCCTCGTAGGCGAGCGCGGCGGCGATGGGCTCGATGAGGAACTGGACGTGCTGGAAGCCCGCGAGCTGGGCGGCGCGCAAGAGGCGCTGCTGGGCCAGGGCATCCGCCTCCGGGTCCGGCGTGAAGACGGCGGGACGGCCGAGCACCACGGCCTCGGGCGCGCCGCCCATGGTGCCCGCGGCGGCGTCCCGCACGCGCCGCAGCAGCACGGCCACCAGCTCTTCGATGGTGTACGTGCGCCCCTTCACCTGGGTGGCGCGGAAGGAGGTGGAGTGGAGGAAGGACTTCACGGACTGGATGAAGCGCCCGGTGTTGTCTTCCAGGTACCGGTGGATGGCGTCCGCGCCGGCGTAGATGTTCTGCTCGTCGTCCGGGAAGAAGAGGACGGAGCGGAAGAGGCGCGCCTCCTGGGTATGGGGTTGCAGGGACAGCACCGTGCCGTCGGGCAGGGCCGCGGCGGTGTTGCTGGTTCCGAAATCGAGTCCGCACGCACGCATGGGGGGGCGCCCCTTATCGCCAAAGCCCGCCCATGGATAGCGCTTCGTGCACCAACGACCGGAGGTGGGCGGCCTGGGAGGCGGACGCCTGGAGCGGACACGGGTTGGCGCAAGGCGGCCGCTCGCCATCTTTCCCCTGTCACATGAATGACGATGGGAGGCTTCCACATGAGATTCCAGGCGGGGTGGTTGATGGCGGGCGCCGCGGCGCTGGCGCTGGGCACGGCGTGCCAGGAGCGCGACCGCGGTACGCAGGAACAGGCAAGCGGGCAGTCCACCGCGAATGACCAGGTCTCGCAGGCGCAGCAGCGCTCGGAGGATGCGTTCGACGCCGCCCGCCGGGCCCAGGAGCAGGCGAGCGACCAGCAGAAGCAGGCCGCCAGCGCCCAGCAGGAGCTCCAGGACAAGCAGCGGGAGTTCCAGGAGGCCCAGGCGAAGGCGCAGCAGACCGCACAGCAGGCGCAGCAGGCCCAGCAGAATGCCCAGCAGCAGACGCAGCAGGCCCAGCAGGAGGCGCAGCAGGCCCAGGCGGGTGCGCTGGAGGCCCAGCGCCGCCAGAGCGCGGAGCTGGCCCAGCAGGACGCGCAGGCCCAACAGCAGTCCGAGCAGCTCCGCCAGCAGTCACAGCAACCGGTGGCGGTGGCCCCGGCGCCCCAGGCGCAGCCTCAGCAGGGCGCGCAGCAGCAGGGGGCGGAGCAGCAGGTCATCGGAGAGGTCCTGAGCGCCAACGCGCAGGAGGTGCTGCTCAGCGCACAGGGAGAGCCACAGCTCCGGTTGCAGGTCTCGCCCCAGACGCAGGTGACGGTGGACGGGCGGCAGGCGAGCGCGGGTGACATCCAGGAGGGGAGCCAGGTGCGGGCCTCGTACCGGACCGACGAGCAGAGCGGCGAGCCGCAGGCGGTGCGCATCGAGGCGACCTCGCAGGTGCAGCCCACGGCCCCGGCGGCGCCGGAGAGCGGCGAGTCCACGCCGGGCGCGCAGCCGACGCAGTGACGCGCGCGATGAAGGCGGGAGGGGGCCGGCGGCGCGCGGCACCCGGTCCTCACCGGGTGCGCTGGGAGTGAAGTATCCGGCCTCCGCGCGCGAGCGCCCGTGAATGCGTCGCCCATGCGTCGTTCGCGTTTCCAAACGGGTTGAGCCGGTGCGCGGGGCATGCTCTAGGCATGCACACCATGCGCTCGGAGACACTGCTTCCTCTCATCGGTCTGCTGCTCGTTGTCCCTGTCGGGTCCGTGGAGGCCCGCCCTGTCCGCGCCGAAGCCCAGCTCTGGTACACCGTGACGGCGCAGGGCGGCATCGGGGACCACTTCCTCTACTACCTGGAGGCCCAGCCGCGCTTCGGCAAGGACGACGCCCGCGCCATCCTCCGCGCCGCGGGCGGCGTGCGAGTCGCCCGGGACATGTCCCTGTGGCTGGGGCAGGGCTGGATTCCCCTCTGGGTCTGGGATGGCGACCCGGCCCTGCGACAGGGGGAGAGCCGACTCTTCCAGCAGTACCTCTACACGCCCAAGCTCGGGTCGGTGAGCGGTACGCTCCGCGCGCGCCTGGAGCAGCGCTTCCTGCCCGGAACGACGGACGTCTCGCACCGGGCGCGCGTCATGCTCCGCGGGGCACATCCGGTGGCGGCCGACGGGCGGTTGTCGCTGATTGTCTGGGACGAGGTCTTCTACCACCTCAACTCGGTGGAGGGCGGACCCAGCGCGGGCTTCGACATGAACCGCGTGTTCGTGGGCGCGGGCTGGAAGTTCGGAGACCACTCCTCCGTGGAGGTGGGCTACCTCAACGTCTTCACCCGCCGGCCCTACGCGGAGACCGAGCAGCTCATCCACACGCTCTCCATCTCCATGCCCTTCAGTTACATGTAACGGATTACGCTACAGCGTGTAGCGAATTGCGTTACTTGTCTGTTCATTCGGGATGCGATGACATGCGCGGCCTCTTTCCAAGGAGGCACACTTGAAGTCTCGTTTCGTCGCCCTGTTGGCTGGCTTGTCGCTGGGGTTGTTCGCCGCTTGCGGACCCGTGGAGTCGGAGGCCGAGTTGCTCGCGGAGGGCGAGGCCGAGCTGGGCCGCTACCTCTGTGGCGACGGCATCTGTGACACCCGCAACGGGGAGAACAGCGACAACTGTCCCTGGGACTGTTCCTTGCTCTCGTTCTGCGGCGACGGCATCTGCGGCGGAAGTGAGACGCCCCGCTCGTGCCCGCAGGACTGCGGCCTCACCCTCCCTCGCTGCGGCGACGGTATCTGCAACGGCAACGAGACGCACGACAGCTGCCCGCTGGACTGCTACCCCGTCCTCACCTGGTGTGGCGACGGCATCTGCAACGGCAATGAGACGTCCGCGAGCTGCCCGGGAGATTGCGGCGCCACCACCTGGTGCGGCGACGGTGTCTGCAACGGCTCGGAGTCGACCGCGACCTGCTTCGACGATTGTGGCTCCCACTGCGGCGACGGCGTCTGCAACGGCCTGGAGACGCCCCGCTCGTGCCGGCAGGACTGTGGCCTCATCCTCACCTTCTGCGGCGACGGCATCTGCAATGGCGGCGAGACGGCGCAGACGTGCGCCCAGGACTGCTGCACCGGGCCGCTTTGCCCCATCCTCGACCCGGACCCGGATCCGACCTGGCCGTAACACACAGGCCCGCCATGCCTGGGCATCCGCCTGGGCGTGGTGGGCGGGGTAGGGCGTTTTAGCTGATTAAACCGGCTGTGATATCACCGGGGGTCCCTCGAACCAGGAGTCCCCCGGTGAAGACACGTCTGGTGGTGATGTTGGCTGGGTTGTCGCTCGGTCTGTTCGCCGCGTGCGGCAACGTGGACATGGCGTCGGAGACGCTGGCGCAGGACGAAGCGTCGCTCGTGGAATGTCCCTGCGGAGGCGTGGGCCCTTGGAATTGCAACCCGTGCGCCTACATCTGCGGTGACGGCTTCTGCGACAGCGCCAACGGTGAATCCATCCACACCTGCGCGGAGGACTGCACCCCGCTGCCCTTCTGTGGCGACGGCCTCTGCAGCGGTGGAGAGAATCAGTGGAGCTGCCCGTCGGACTGCGGCGTCGTGACGTGGTGTGGCGACGGCCTCTGCAATGGCAGCGAGACGCAGTGGAGCTGCCCCTCGGACTGCGGAAGCCTGTCGTGTGGCGACGGCCTCTGCGACGTGCATGAGATGGGCTGGTGCGCGGACTGCGGCCCCATCTGCACGGGCCCGACGTGCCCGCAGGTGCCGCAGGACCCGTAGTCGCTTCCCCAGGCTGGACCGCGCCCCGGACTCAGGCAGGGCGCGGTTCGTGCCGCCTGGTTACATCTCGATGATGAAGCGGGTGGACAGCATGGGCTCCACTCCGCTCGGTCCGCCCTTCGCGGCGCCCAGGCCCACCTGCATCCGTGCATGGTGGTTGAGCTGCACGTGCGCCTGGGGCATCACCAGCCAGTCGAACGCGAGCGCGTCGTCGAGCCGCAGGTTGGTCTCCACGCCGACGATGACCTGCTGCGCCACCGCGTAGAAGGCGCTCAGGTTGACGAGCCCCACGGCATGCACGTCACCGCTCTGCCGCGCATGGACCCCCTGCACGCCAGAGATGGAGATCAGGCTCACCCGCTCGCCGGCGCGCACCTTGCCGATGTGCAGCAGCGCCAGCTCGGTCTCCTTCTCCCGCAGCTTCGCTTCCGCCAGCACCTGGATGCCATGGGCCCAGCGGCGGTGGGGGTCGACGTGGAAGGTGAACTGCAACGCGGACTTCAGGGCCGCCACCCGCTCGTTCTCCATGGGCAGCTCGAGCTCCGCGGCCATGCCGTCGCCGAAGGCGTACTCCATCTCCGGGGCGTACTGGAGCAGCATCCCTTCACTTCGGGGCCGGAGCCGCAGCAGGGCGTTGAACTCCAGCTCGCCGCGCTCCGAGTCCAGGCCGCGCACCAGGTCGAAGACCATGGGCTCGGGGAAGGAGAGGAAGGCATCGCGGTTGGCGTCCGTGCCCGCCAGGTACTCCGTCATGTCGCTGGCGCCGTCGCCATCGGTGTCCCGCTTGTGCGGGTCCGTCTCGCCAAGGTCCACGCGGCCGTTCTGGTTCGCGTCTTCCAGGTGGTCCGGCAGGCCGTCGCAATCACTGTCCTGTTCCGGGTCCGGGGTCGCCGTCGCCGCGCAGGCGACGGAGGAAGGCACCCAGGCACGTGCGGCTCCAGGGGCGAAGAGCAGGCTCAACAGCAGTGCGTGGACGAAGGTCGGAGGCGTGCGTGTCGAAGTCATGCGCGGGAGTACGGGAGGCAAAGAGAGTCTTTGCCGTTTCAACCCGAACCGGTCGCGAATGGCAATGCGTTTCGAATGCGAATGCCGTATCGAGGGACGGAGGGCGCGGGCGTCAGGTCAGCATGCGGCGCAGGCGCCGGGGAATCTCCTCGGTGCGCCAGCGCTGGACCTCGCGGGCAATCTCCGCCGCGCGCTTCGTGCGCTCCTCCCGGACGAGGGGCAGCAGGGCCCGGGCGGACTTGCGTTCGCGGGGCGACGACTCCGCGGCCAGCCGCTCGAACAGCTCCAGGCGCACGTCGGCGTCATGGAGCTCGCCCAGGCCGTCCTGGAGGGGAACGAGGACCTCGAGCAGCGCGTCCAGGGTGCGGCGGAAGGCGGGCTGGAAGATTTCCAGCTCGTAGCGCAGCCGCTTCAGCTCCTTGCGCAGCTCGTGGGCGGAGGTGGCGTCACCCGCGTCCAGATAGGTGTCGATGCGCTTCTGCACGCGCCGCAGGCGCTGGCGCAGGCCGTCCCTGACGCGGCGGCCTCCGAAGCGGTGCGGGTCGTCGAGCGCGTCCAGCTTGCGCAGCAGTCGCGGCACCGTCTTGTCCACCCAGCGCTCCAGCTCGGCGTGGAGGCGGGCCTCGTGCGCCTCCAGCTCGGCCAGCCGCTTCTTGCGCAGCGACTGGATGCCGGCGCGCACCTGGGGCTTCCTGCTCGCCTTCCGGGCCACGTTCTCCAGCCACGCGGACTGGACGTGCACGTCGCGCACGCTGCCCAGCGCGTCCTGGATGCGCTTCACGTCGCGCTCCAGCTTCTTCATGCCGCCCAGCGGGCGGAAGATCTTCAGCGCCGCGCGGAGGCGCCGGGTGGCCACGCGCATGTCGTGGACGGACTCGTCGTCCACGGCGTCCTGGAAGCCGGCCTCGGGCTTGCGGACGTCCGCGAGCCGGCCCGCGAGGATGCGGCGCGCGGCGTCTCCCAGCCGGCTATCGGGGCCGAGCCCCCGGATGGGCGTGGGTTGGGCCATCTATTCCTCCGTGAGGGCATATTGACGCAGCATCCGCTCGGCGCCTTCGGGCCCCGCCCAGCCCAGGATGCGCGCGTCCTTGTCCTCGAAGTGCACGGTGGCGAGGAAGAAGTGCTCCAGCTCCTCGCGCTCGCGCTGTGGGAGTTGATGGATGTCCGTCAGGTGCCCCGCGCGGGACGGTGTGACGGGGACCGCGAGGATGCGGTCATTGCGCTCGCGACCGCCGCCGCGCTGCTTCTGGTCCACCTGGAGCACGCCGAGCGCGCGGCACGGCAGCACCACGCCGGGCCAGCTCGCGTCGTCCCAGTACACCATGGCATCCAGCGGGTCCCCGTCGGGGCCCTGGGTGGAGGGGATGAAGCCCCAGTCGAAGGGGTAGCGCAGCCCCCGGGTGAGGGGCCGGGAGAGCGTGAAGGCCTTCAGCGTCGTGTCGTACTTGAGCTTCACCGTGGAGCCTCGGGGAGACTCGACGATGACGTGAAAGGCGCCTTGCTTCCCTCGCAGGGGCAACCGGGTGAGGTCCGTCGCCATAGACCGTCAAGGTTGGGCCTGCCCTGGCATCCGGCAAGCGTGTCATGGCGGAAGCTTTGTCTCCTCAACCCTTCGGGCTGGGGGCAGTCAGGAGCTGCAGCTCACCGCCAGGTGACGGCCCCAGGCGGGGGGCGCGGCCGCGTAGGCCTCCGCGTCGGGGTGCTCGGCGAAGGGGTCCGCCAGCACGCCCAGCAGCCGGTCCACGAGCGAGAAGTCTCCGGCCTCGGCGCGCGAGATGGCCTCCTGGGCCACCCAGTTGCGCAGCACGTACTTGGGATTCACCCGCGCCATGCGTGCGTGGCGCTCGGCGTCCTCGCTGCCCTCGGCGGCCAGCCGCGTCCGGTAGCGCTCCGCCCAGGCGTCGAAGCCCGCGGGCGCGGCGAACAGCTCCCGCGCGGGCCCCGGCGCCGCCGCGTCCCGCGAGGAGAACGCGCCGAGCGCGCGGAAGAAGCGCGTGTAGTCCACGTGCGCCTCGGCCAGACACGTGAACAGGCCGCTCACCAGCTCGCGGTCCTCGTCGCGCGCGTCCCGCAGGCCGAGCTTCGCGCGCATCAGGTCCATGAAGTGCGCGTTGAACGCGGGCTGGTAGGTGCCCAGGGCCGCGCGGGCCTCGTCCTCGGTGATGAGCGTGAGCAGCGCCTCACCCAGGCAGGCCAGGTTCCACAAGCCGATGCGCGGCTGCTGGTCGAAGGCATAGCGGCCCCGGTCATCGGAGTGGTTGCAGATGAAGCCCGGCTCGAAGTCGTCCATGAAGCCGAACGGCCCGTAGTCCAGCGTGAGGCCGAGGATGGACATGTTGTCCGTGTTCATCACCCCGTGCGCGAAGCCCACCGCCTGCCACTGCGCAATCAGCCGCGCGGTGCGCTCCACGACCTCCGCGTAGAAGCGCGCATGGCGCCCCTCCTGGCCCGCGAGGTGCGGGAAGTGCGCGGTGATGACGTGGTCCGCCAGCGTGGCCACGTGCCCGGTCTGCTCGGTGTAGTGGAAGAACTCGAAGGTGCCGAAGCGCACATGGGACGGCGCCATCCGCACCAGCATCGCGCCTGTCTCCACCGCCTCGCGGTACACGGGCTCCTGGCTGCCGAGGATGCCCAGGCCCCGCGTGGTGGGGATGCCCAGGCCGTGCATGGCCTCGCCGCACAGGTACTCGCGGATGGTGGAGCGCAGCACCGCGCGCCCATCCCCGCCGCGCGAGAAGGGCGTGGGGCCGCCGCCCTTGAGGTGCAAATCCCACTTCTCGCCGGCCGCGTTGCGGACCTCGCCCAGCAGCAGGGCGCGCCCGTCGCCCAGCCGGGGCACGTACACGCCGAACTGGTGCCCCGCGTACACCATGGCGAAGGGCTCCATGCCCGGCAGGGGCCGGGCGCCTCCAAGGGCCTCGACGAACTCCGGCCGCCGCGCCTCTTCGGGCGCCAGGTCCAGGAGCGCCAGGGCGGCCGGGTTGACGCTCACCAGCTTCGCGTCCGGGAAGGGGCTGGGCTGGACGCGCGCGCCAAACCCGGCGGGCAGGCGGGCGTAGGTGTTGTCGAAGCGGAGCTGTTCGAGAGTGGCCATGGTGGGGAGAAACACGCGGGGGCACGGCGGCCATCCAGCCACCGCGCCCCCGGGGGACGGCGTGGGACTACTTGAGCTCGGGGACCTTCATGCCGCGCTCCACGGCGGGCCGGCTGCCCACGCGGTGGAGCCACTGCACGACACTGCTCCGGCCCCGGAAGAGCTCGGGGAAGTGGGCGCGGGTGCTCGCCACCCAGGGGTACAGGGCGATGTCCGCGATGGAGTAGCGGCCCGCCACGTAGTCGCCCGTGCCCAGCTTTCCGTCGAGCACGCCCACCAGCCGCTGGGACTCGGCGTGGTAGCGCTCGATGCCGTAGGGGACCTTCTTGGAGGCGAAGCGGGCGAAGTGGTTGAGCTGGCCGAACATGGGGCCCACGCCGCCCATCTGGAACATCAGCCACTGCAGCACCTCCGCCCGGCCTCGCGCGTTGGTGGGCAGGAGCTTGCCCGTCTTCTCCGCCAGGTAGATGAGGATGGCGCCCGACTCGAAGACGGTGAGCGGGCGGTGGTCCTGCGTGGCGTGGTCGACGATGGCCGGAATCTTGTTGTTGGGATTGATGGCCAGGAACTCGGGCTTGAACTGCTCGCCTTGGGTGATGTCCACCACATGCGTCTTGTACTGGAGGCCCAGCTCCTCCAGGGCGATGGATACCTTCTGCCCGTTGGGCGTCGCGAACGTGTACAGGTCGATCATCCCTTGACTCCCGTGAGCTGCTCGCTCACCTGCCAGAGCCGCTCCGCGAGGGCGTCGTTCCGCGCGGCGGACGACGGCTTCTTCGGACGGCATTTGTAGAAGTACTGCCCGGACACTGCCTCTACTTCGGGCGAGGACGCCAGATAGACGGACGTCCGCGCGCCCTTCTCCGCCGAAATCATGAACGCCGCGCCCAGCTTGACGATGTGGCGGAAGAATCCCACGGTGTTGTGGCCGAAGCCCGTGCGCACCATGCCGGGGTGTACGGCGTTGGCCGTCACCTGCGTGCCTTGCAGCCGCTTCGCCAGCGCGCGGGTGAACAGGATGTTGGCCAGCTTCGACGTGCCGTACACCTGGAAGCCAATGTAGCGCTTCTCGCTCTGCAGGTCGTCGAAGTCGAGCCTGGCGGCGACGTGGGCATCGGACGACACGTTGATGATGCGCGCCGGGCCGGTGGCCTTCATCACGTCCAGCAGCAGGTTCGTCAGGAGGAAGGGCGCGAAGTGGTTGGTGGCCATGGTGGCCTCCAGCCCGTCCTCGGTCACCTGCCGCCGGTCGATGATGAGGCCCGCGTTGTTCAGCAGCACGTCCAGCCGCGAGTAGCGGGAGCGGAAGGCCTGTGCCAGCTCACGCACGGACTTCAGGGACGTGAGGTCGGCGCGGAGCCTGTCCACATGGGCGTCCGGCGCGGCTTCCTTCACGGCGGTGACCGCCGCCTCGGTGCGGCCCGGGTCCCGGCCCACCAGGACCACCGTGGCGCCCATGCGCGCGAGCGCCTTGGCCGTCTCCAGCCCGATACCGCCGGTGGCCCCGGTGATGAGGCACACCTTCCCGTCCATGCGCGTCTGTGAAGTCAAAAGGCGTCCTCCGTCGTCGAGAGGACGCCTTCTATACGCTGGAGCCCGCCCGCGCGCTCGCTCTTGAGCAGGCGCGCGGGGGCCTTCCGGTGGTCAACGCTTCGTTCAGGCGTTGGAGGGGCTGGCGGCGACGCCCTCGGCCCGGACATCCCCCCCGCGGCGGGCGCCCGCCCGAGGCTCGCCGTGCAGGTGGCTCTCCAGGAACCACAGGTCCAGCTCGACCTCGCCCAGCGTCTGGGTGAGCAGGTCCGAGGTGACGGGGTCGTTCAGCTCGTCCGAGCGGTGGATGCAGTTGCGGATGCTGGCGGCGTAGCGGGTGAAGCGCTCCACCAGGGCCTTGAGGTGGTCGTCACCGTCCACGGCCTTGAGGTCGTACTCGGGCAGCTCGCTGTTCTTGGCCGCCAGGCGGATGGTGCCCTCGGCGTAGCCGCCGAGCGTGCCGGCGCGCTCGGCGAAATCATCGGCGTGCTTGCGGACGTGCTTGGCCAGGTCGTCGAACAGCTCGTGCCGGCTGTAGAAGTGCCGGCCGCGGATGTTCCAGTGCGCTTGCTTGATTTGCCAGTGCAGGTCGATGGCATCCGCCAGCAGGGTGTTGAGTGAATCGATGAGCTCCTCACGTGCGTCGGTGGGGAGATTCACATGGCTTGGAAAGTTCATGGTGCGCCGTTCCTCCAGAAGGTCATTCCAAGGTGGGGATTCCTTCCGGGAATGCCAGTCCGCGCATGACGCCTGGAGGGCAGGCGGGCGGGCGGAGGCGGAGGGGCTGCCTGGGTGGGGCCGGTCCGGCTGACAGTTCCGGCCCCGGAGGCGAATTGGAGGCGCCGCGGCCCGCCTCACGGGCGGTACGATGCGAGGCCATGCTTGCACTCGACCTCGTGGAACGGCTGCGTCAGGTGTCCCCGGCGGCGGCCAATGCGCTGCTGACGGTGGCGGTGAAGAACATCATCCCGCTGTCGGCGGTGATGGGCATCCGGGTGGAGGACGCCTCGGATGCCCGGGCGCAGGCGTCGGTGCCGCTGAAGCGGCGCACGCGCAACCACGTGAAGAGCGTGTACCTGGGCGTGCAGGTGACGGTGATGGAGCTGACGATGGGCCTGTGGCTCTTCCGCCGCTTCCCGCCGGGCCGCTACCTGGCGCTGGTCAACGAGCTCCAGGTGTCCTTCCACGCGAAGGCCAAGGGCGGCGTGCGCGCCATCTGCGAGCCGTCCCCCGAGGTGTTCACCACGCTGGACGCCGCGCTCCGGCAGAAGGGGGACAAGGCCCGCGAGTGGATTCCCGTTCGGCTGGAGGACTTCGAGGGCACCCACATCGCGGACGCCCGCTTCCTGGCGGTGATGAAGAAGGCATGAGGGCGCGGTGTTGTGCGCGCCCATCGCGGGATGGGTTAATCGCAGGCGAATGAGCCCAGAGCACGAAGCGGAACTGCACATCGCCGTGGCCGAGGGGCTCATCGACGCGGCGAATGTCGACGCCCTGCGCGAGGAGGCTCGGCGTCAACGGCAAAGCCCCCTGTCGCTGCTCGCGCGCCGGCGTGCGCTCTCCGAGGAGACGCTCGCCTCGCTCAGGCGAATCGCCGCGGAGGTGGCACATCAGGGCCGCCCCGAGTCGGAGGGGGCGGCGACGCTGGAACGCTCATCCACTTCGGAGGTCCACACCCCGGAGGTCCCCGCCTTCCCCGTGCCCGGCTGGGAGCGCTACCAGGGCATCCGCTTCCTCGGGCAGGGCGGCATGGGCCAGGTCTTCCTCGCCCGGGATTTGCGCCTGCACCGCAACGTGGCGCTCAAGTTCGTCCGCAGCGACAACGGCGCCGTCTTCCGCCGCTCGCTCCTCGAGGCCCGCGCCCAGGCCCGGGTCGACCACGAGCGCGTCTGCCAGGTGTATGAGGTTGGGGAGGTCGAAGGCCGCCCGTACATCGCCATGCAGTTCATCGATGGCCAGCCGCTAAACGGCTTCATCGACTCGCTTGGCGTCGAGCAGAAGGTGGTGCTGTTGCGCGACGCCGCGGAGGGGGTCCAGGCCGCCCACCGCGCGGGGCTCATCCACCGCGACATCAAACCTTCCAACATCCTCGTCGAGCGCGCCGAGGATGGGCGCCTCAAGCCCTACGTCATGGACTTCGGGCTCGCGCGTGACTGGGCTGCGCTGGACGCCACCGCCACCGGCGCGATGGCGGGCACCCCGCACTACATGGCGCCCGAGCAGGCTCGCGGAGAGGTGCGCCGTCTGGACCGCCGCGCGGACGTCTACAGCCTGGGAGCCACGCTCTACCACCTGCTGACCGGCCACTACCCCATCCCAGGCGACAATGCGCTGGAGGTGCTCAGCCGCATCGCCACCGTGGAGCCTCGTCCGCCCCGTGAGTGGGAGCCGCACATTCCGTTGGACCTCGAGGCCATCGTGCTCAAGTGCCTCGAGAAGGAGCGCTCGGCCCGTTACGACTCGCCGCGCGCGCTCGTGGAGGACCTGGACCGCTTCCTCGGCGGGGAGCCGGTGCGGGCGCGCCCCGCGGGGCTGGGGTATCGGCTGCGAAAGAAGGCGCGCAAGCACCGCGTTGTCGTGAGCGTTGCCGGAGGGGCGCTCGTCGCTGTCTCGCTGGCGGTGGGCTGGGCCAGCTACACCTCCCGCCAGTCCTCCCGGCGCGAGCAGTTGGTCCGCCGGTTCACCGAGAAGGCCAACCACCTCGAGGCCCTGGCCCGCTACTCCGCGCTCTCGCGGATTCATGACACGCGCGCCGACCGTCAGGAAATCCGGGAGGCCATGGCCGCCTTGGAGGCGGAAATCGGCGAGGCGGGCGCGCTCGCGGTGGGGCCGGGACACGATGCGCTGGGGCATGGCTTCCTCGCGCTGGGGGAGGACGCGGCCGCGCGGAAGCACCTGGAGGCGGCGTGGGCGAGCGGCTTCCGCGCACCGCGCACCGCCTGGGCGCTGGCCCTCGTGCTGGGGCATCTGTACCAGGACGGGCTTCGTGAGGCGGAGCGCCTGCGGACTCCCGAGCGGCGGGAGGCCCGCCTGGCCGAGCTGCGCCGCGCCTACCGGGACCCGGCGCTGGAGTATCTGCGTCAGAGCGAGGGCGCGAACGTGTCCTCTCCCGAGTACCTGGCCGCCCTCATCGCCTTCTACGAGGACCGGCTCGATGATGCGCTGGCCCGGCTGGACGCCATGGGCCCGGCGCGCGCCTGGTTCCACGAGGCGCTCCAGCTCCGCGGAGACATCCTCCGGACCCGCGCCAGCCGGCGCTGGAGCCAGGGAGACCGGGACGGCGCGCACGCGGACTTCGAGCGCGGCCGTCAGGCCTATGTCGCGGCGATCGACGTCGCCGAGAGCGTCCCCCGCCTGCACCTGGCGCTGGCGGAGCTCGAGTTCGACGTGCTGCTGATGGAGCTGTATGGCCAGGGGGACATTCTCCCGCCCTTCAAGCGGGGAACGGAGGCGGTGGCGCGCGCGCTCCAGACGTTCCCGGACTCCGCCGAGGCCCGGATGCTGGAGTCGGGTTTCCACCGCCGCATGGCGGAGGAGCAGATGTACCTCGGCGAGGACGCTGGGGAGATGCTGCGCAGGGCCGTTGACGCCGCGCGGGCCGCGCTGAGCCTGGCCCCCACGTCGACACAGGCCCGGGTGCAGCTGGGCCGGTGCTTCTGGACCTGGGGCCAGTACCTTCAGCAGCGCAACCAGGACCCGCGCGAGATGCTGCGCCTGGCCAGCGCGGAGTTCGAGCACGTTCCTCCGGAGGACCGGGACTACGAGCTCCAGCTCAACCTGGGCCTCCTCTTCGGAACCTGGGCCGCCTACGAGCAGCAGCGTGGCGAGGACCCGCTGCCCCACCTCGACCAGGCCCTGGCGGCCTATTTGTCGGCGACCCGGCTCGACGCGCGACTGCCCGACGCGTGGATCAACCTGGGCAGCGCATATCTCAGCCGTGCCACCCATCCCAGGAGCAGGGCACCGGACGCGGACCTGGCACGGGCTCGGGACGCGCTCGACAAGGCGCGCGCGCTGAATCCCAGGCACGTGGCCTCCTACTTCTTCCGGGCCCAGGTCGAGGAGCTCGCGGCCAGGCGGAACCGCGCTCGTGGCGAGGACGCCCGGCCCAGCCTTGCCCGGGCCCTGGAGCAGTACCGGCAGGGCAGTGCCATCAACCCGCAGCTCCCGCAGTTGCTCAATGGCGCGGGACTGGTGCTGCTCGAACAGGCGAAGGAGGCCTGGGCGCGGGGCGAGGCGCCGGCCGCGCTGCTCGAAGAAGCCCAGGCGACCCTGGAGCGGGCCATCGCCGCGGCCCCGCAGCAAGGCTTCGCGTACCACAACATCAGCGAGGTGTGGCTCCAGCGCGCGGTCTACCAGCGGGTGCTTGGTGAAGCGCCGGACGCGAGCCTTCGCGCGGCGATGGCGTCGTCACGCCAGGCCATCGAGCGGCTCCCCGACTTCGCCCAACCCTGGAACAACCTGGCCCGGGCCCACGCGTTGCTGGCGGAAGCGGCCTTCGCGCTGCGGAGGGACCCGCTGCCGGCGCTCACCGGTGCCTCGGACGCGCTCGCCCAGGCGTCGGCGCGGAGTGGTGGCAAGGCGGAAGGCTGGCAATGGGAGGGCGAGGTCCGGGCCCTGCGGGCTCGCTGGCAGGCCCGCAGGGGGCGTGGCCGGAGTGAAGACTTCGAGGAGGCCGCGCGCGCCTTCCAGAAGTCCCTGGAACTGGCTCCCGAGCGGGAAGCGGCGTGGCTGGCATCCGGCCGCTTTCATCGGGAGTGGGCCGTCTGGCGCAAGGCGCGCGGCGAGGCTCCCGACGCCATGGTGGAACAGGGGCTCCGGGACGTGGAGGCCGCGCTGGCGCAGCGGCCCGGGTGGCCAGAGGCGCGCCTCCTCCGAGGCCAGTTGCTGTTGCTGCGCGCCGAGGCGGCGAGCCGCCCCGAGGAGCAGGTGTCCTTGCGCCGCCAGGGGCGGGACGAAATCTCGGGCGCCGTCGCGGCCAATCCCCACCTTCAACGCGAAGGCGCGAAGGCACTCCTGGGCACCCCGCCCTAGCGGGAATGGGTCCCTCGGTTGACGGTGATGGTCCCGTTCATGGGTTCGAGGGAGACGCGCCTGTTCTTGAGGACGATGGTGTATGTCGTGCGCTCCGCGAGCATGGAGACCGTCAACACGAGACCCCTGTGCTTGTCGTCATTCGGGACGAGGAAGTCATCCGTGCCGAAGAGCGTGTGGTCCGCGATGCCTGCCTTCAGGACACGCACGTGCTGTTCCAGCTGGGGATTCCCCAGGAACTCCACCGTATCTCCAGGACTGACTGTCAGCTTGCTGGGCTTGAACCCGGTTCGGGCGCACTGGATGGTGTATTGGGACTTGGGCGCCGCCTCGGCGCTTGTCTGTTTCGTGGTCATGGGACCTTCACCTCTGCGTGTAAGCGATACACGTGGTCAGGATATCCAATGACATAGCAACGCGTATGCCACCCTCAGGCAGGTCAGCGCTCATTCACGCCCAAGCCCAGCTCCCTTACCCGGCGCGCGAGCGCCTTTCGGGAAACCTCGAGCCGCCGCGCCATGGCCTCCAGGTCCCCCCGGCATTCCTGATGGCAGCGGGAAATCTCCTCCTCGCTCAGCCGGCCCGCGGTGCGGATGTTCGGGTGGCGTTGAAGCAAGTCGTAGAGAGAGGCCCGCGCGATGCCGAGCCGGTCGGCGGTGGGGTTCAGGTCCCAGGCGCACTCCCGGAGCGCCGCGACCAGCTCGGCCTCGGTGATGTCGGAGGCCTTGCGGCGCTTCACCCCCGGGGCGGCGGACGCGGCGGGAGGAGGCGAGGGCGGGCCTGACGTCGAGGAGGGCGGTGTGGCCAGCTCCCGTTCGAGCTCGGCGTCGAGCCGCAGGCTGGGCTGGTCCCGGTTGTCGATGACGAGCCGCCGCGTCACGTTGCGCAACTGCCGGATGTTGCCCGGCCACGCGTACCTCACCAGCTTCGAGGCCAGCCCCACTGGCAGCCACGGCTCCGCGGAGGCATCCCCCGCCAGGAGGCGGTGCTCGGCGCCGAGCGCGGTCAGCTCCTCCCGGGCGAAGTGGTGGAAGAGCAACCCGATATCCTCCCGCCGTTCCCTCAGGGGTGGGACGTGAATCACATACCCGGCGAGCCGGTGCAGCAGCGGTGCCTTGAACCGCCCCTCCTCGATTTGCGCCTCCAACTGCGCGTCCGTGGCCGCGAGCAGCCGGACGTCCACCTTCACCGGCCCGTGTGAGCCCACCGGGAAGAACTCTCCCGTCTCCAGGACTCGCAGGAGCATCACCTGCACCTCGGGGGGCGCCTCGCCCACCTCGTCCAGGAACAGCGTCCCTCCGTCGGCGGCGAGAAAGACGCCTTTTTGATCTCTCACGGCACCGGTGAAGGCGCCCTTGCGCGCGCCGAACAGCTCCGCCGCCGCCAGTTCCCTGGGGATGGCGCCCAGGTTCACGCTGAGGAAGGGCCGCTGCCGCCTGACGCTGTGCTCGTGAATGGCCCGTGCAATCAACTCCTTGCCCGCCCCCGTCTCACCGCGGATGAGCACCGGGACGCCGAGGTCCGCCACCTGCACGATGCGCTGGCGCACGCGCTGGAGGCCGAGGCTCGTCCCCACCATTTCGAGCGCGGCCAGCGCGCCGTCGCCTCCTGGCTCCGCCAGGTGCAGCACCAGGCCCACGCGCCCGCCCAGCTCCAATGCGACGCCGTCGGAGACCTCTCCGGCGCTGAGCTCCCGGACGCCCTGGAGCGGCTCACCCGACGCGATGACCTGACTGCCCTCTCCGGGGTCCAGCAGGATGCGTCCCTCTGGCCCTGGGATGAACCGCAGCGGCTTGCGGCTCAGGAAGGGGTCCGCGAGGGGGTTACCGAATCCCTCTCCTGGCCGCGTGAAGTCCGGGGCATTGCGGGAAAGGGCCACCTCCCGTCCGTCCGCGAGCGCCTCCATCAAGAATCGCTCACCGACCCGATGGGGCCTGGGGTGCGCGAACAGGGTCAGCGCCGGGATGCGTTCGGCGCGTCGCTCCGGCCCACGCCGGACAGGGCCGTCCGCGGTGGTGACGTCCGCTGACGCCTTCTCTCGCATCACGTCAGGGTCCTTCGTGCGCATACCTGGCTCACTCTACGCCCGATATGCCGGCGGCACCCGCCGATATGTCGGCCGCCCGCCGGCGCCTCGTATCGCGAGAGGCCACCACGGGGGCCGCGTCGGCGGAAGCGTCTGGCACGTCGCGTGCTCACGCATTGCCTCGCGGCGCCATGGCCCCTGTCAGGGCGCCGACCACCCACGCACTCCCGTGAAAGCGTTCGAGGAACGGTCATGACTCTCTTCATTCCATCCGCCGCGCTCGTGAAGGCGGGTCCCAGTCAGGAAGCCCAACGTTTCATCCTGGCCTCGAGTGAGTGGCTCGAATTGCAGACCCATGTCCAGGCGGTGCTGGCGCTACCCTCCGACGTCAGCGAGTACGAGACGCGCTACGGCGACGCCTCGTCGGGCTCGACGATGAAGGAGGTCTTCGACGCCATGTACAGGCTGCGCGAGACGGCTTCGCGCTATGGCAGCCCGAAGCGGCTGCGCGCCAGCCTCGTGGCGAATCCCAACTTCCTCGGTAGCGCGACGCGGCCCAGGAACGACGCGTTCTCCGCCACCGTCTGGACCCTGCAGCGCGCCCAGCAGAACGCGAGTGAGCTGGCCAACACGTTCAAGCTCCTCCCCTCCCTGGCGAAGAGGGAGTCGCCGGCGGATGCCGTCACCGGCATCAAGACGCTGTTCCTCGGGCAAGGACAGGTCATCGACAAGATGCATCAGACTGTCAAACGGCTCAATGAGCTGATTGGCGAGTTCGAGCAGATCGAGCGTGAGCTCGAAGAGGCGCAGGCGCAGATGCGCATCTACACCGACCGCTCGTCGAAGACCCGCGTCAACCTGGACAAGGAGATTGGCGAGCTGAAGCTCGGCATCGCCCGGCTCGAGAAGTCGCGCGACGAGGCGTACCAGCGGTGGCGGGACCTGACCATCTCCGCATGCGTGGTGCCGGCTGGGATTGGCATCATCGGCATCGTCGCCATGGTGATTCTCGCCGTGCCGACCGGCGGCGCCGCGTTTGCCGTGGGCTCGGCCGTGACGGGCGCCGCGGTGGCCGCGTCCGCGGCCGCGCTGGGGGCGGCGGCCGGCGTCGCGCGCTCCGACTACGAGAACCTGGTCAGCCAGGTGGAGCAGCAGAGTGCGTTCATGGGCAAGCGGGTGGCCTACCGCACCGACCTGGGCGCGCTCGACGCCCTGATGAAGTTCTCACTGCCTGCCTCGAGCGGGGTGATTGACCAGCTCGCTGTCGTCCGGGATGCCTGGGCCGGCTCGATTCGCGAGCTCACGGCCCGGGTCAACGACCTCAGCACCGGCACCCTGAGCACCAGCGCGTGGCTCCGGGAGCAGGAGATGAACGCCACGAGCGGCCACTGGAACACGCTCGACGACTCGCTCAGGCGCTTCGTGTCGGGCTCGCTCATCGACGCGGACGTGCTCGCGTTCGGTGCCGCCCTGCCGCAGGACGACGCCGACTGGCTGCGGCACTTCGCGGCGGAGCGCGCGGCCTGAGGGCCGCTCGAACGACCTCATCGACGTTCATTCACAGGAGAGAGAGACCATGAACAGCTCGACGCATGCATTCCCTTCCATCGCGGCCGGTTCCGGGCTGACGACTCCAGCCAATCCCAACTCCGGGCAGAAGTCGCAGTTCGCCCTGTTCAGTGACAGTTGGCTGGAGCTGCAGGCGTATGTCGGCGCCGCCTCCGAGATGCCCATCACCCAGGGCGACTTCGAGCAGAAGTACGGCAAGGTCGGCGGCTCGGCGACCATCACCGACTGCATTGGTGCGATGAAGAAGGTGAAGGAGGCCTCGACCGAGTTCGGCGACCCCAAGGCCTTGCGCGCGGCGCTCATCGCCAACCCCAACCTGCTCGCCACCCCGGAGCCACCCAGCGAAATCTATACCCACACGGTGTGGCTGGGGCAGCGGGTGAACGAGACGGCCGGCAAGCTCGTCAGCGGCTACACCAGCGTGCTGGACGGGCTGAGCGGCCTGCCCCCGCAGGAGCAGGTCGCCAACCTCAAGGCCTACCTGTTCGACCAGACCCTGGGCCCCATCCCGCTCTCCAAGCAGATGTCGGACGAGGTCGGGGTGCTCATCAAGAAGCTCGGCGTCTTCGAGCAGAAGATGAATGAGTACAACGAGAAGCTGCAGGCCTTCACCCGGGGCTCGTCGAAGATGATGGCGGAGCTCAACAGCACCCTCGGCGCGCTGGCGCAGAAGATCGCCGACCTGGAGAAGTCACGCGACGCGGCCTACAAGGCCTGGCGCGACTTCACCATCGCAGCGGTGGCGACCTCGGTTGGCTGCGTGCTGCTCGGCGGGCTGCTCGCGCCCTTCACCGGCGGTCTCTCGCTGCTGGTGGGCGGCGCGGCGGCGATCGCCTCCGGCGTGGGGCTGGGCATCAAGGCGGCCCAGTGCCGGGAGGAGTACAACGGGTACTGCGAGATGCTCGCCACGGAAGAGGCGGAGCGGAAGAAGAAGCAGCTGCTGCGCGCCGACCTGGGTGGCTTCGACACCCAGATGCAGCGGGTGGGCCCGGCGATGGGCAAGTTCCTCAAGAACCTGCAGACCCTCCAGGGCGTCTGGGTGCAGATGAACTCGGACATGCTGGCCATCCACAACAGCGTCAACGCGGGCAACGTCGGCACGCTGCCCTTCCTGGTCAAGGCCAAGGCCCAGCTCGCGGTCGACTCGTGGAAGTCGGTGGGCGACAGCGCCAGGCAGTTCACCGTGGGGTCGCTGGTTGACTACACCAGCCTGGCCTTCGGTGACGTCATGCCGGAGAGCGCGCCCCAGCGCGAGGCCGCCTGAGCACTCGTCCCTCCCTCCGCCGCGAAAGAGAGGAAACACCATGGACCGACGCGCGGGATTCAATCTGGCGGTGCCCCATGCGGCCCTGATGCCGGGCGACGCCAGTGAAAGGCTGGCTTTCGAGACCCGGGCCTGGGCGCACCTCACGTCCTATCTCGGGAGGATTGAAGGCTTGCCGCGCTCTTTCGTCAGCGGCTCGCCAGCGTGGCACCGCGCGTCGGAGGCGATGAGGGCCGAGGCTCAGCGCTTCGGCTCCGCCGCGCAGGTGCGCCAGTGGGTGGGCGCGCGGCCGGATGCGCTCTCCTCCGAGTCGCCACCGCCCACCCTCTATGGCGGGCTCACCTGGTGGCTCGCACACGTGCATGCGGCGGCCACCACCGTGACGTCCCTCCAGGGCCAGTTGAGCCAGGCCCCCTCCGCGGACGAGGCGAGGCAAGGTCTGCGGCGGCTGGGCAGTCTGGCGGAGCGCACCCGGGGACAGATGGGGCCCCTGCTCGTGGCGGTGAAGGAGTTCAAGCCCGCCATGCTCGACGCCAACCGTGAGCTGGAGCGCGTGTGTCAGGACGCCGCCCTGGCGTTGCAGCAGTTGCAGGAGCAGAGCGGGGGCTTGCAGGCGCGCATCCAGGACCTGACCCAGCAGAGCGCGAAGCTCGGCGTCTTCCGTGGGGGCAAGAAGCAGCAGTTGCTCCGCACAACGCAGCAGTTGCAGGCGGAGCTGGCCTCCCGGCAGGCGGAATCCGAGCGCCTGCGGGAGCAGCTCAGTGCCCTCGAGGCCATTCTCCGCGACGGTGCCTGGCTCGAGGCCGCCGTGGACGACCTGACGGAGTTCCTGGAGAAGTCGAGAGCGGCGTGGTCCCGTTTCGGCTCTGGGATTCAGCAACTGGCCGCCGACGCCACGCAGGCCCAGCTGGCCGACACGGCCTGGGTGGCCAAGGCACTGGAGCTGCCCGACGCCGCGGCACAGTGGGAGGCGTTGGGCCGCGCCGCCAGGGCGTTCTTGCTCGCTGCCCTGAACGATGACGCTTCTCCGCACCTCGCGCGGATGGAGAACGCCTGATGAAAGGTCTGAACACGCGCAGCCGAATGCGTGTCGTCCCGGGGCTCATCGCGAGCGTGATGCTGGCTTGCGGTCTGCTGCCGGGGCGGGCCGCCGCTCAGCGCTCCCGGGCCGAATTACAGGAGGCCATCGCACAGCTCGCCCTGTTCCAGGGCGAGGTGCACAACCTGCGCAGGGTGATTCAGAAACCGCTTGGGCCCTACACCGTGTCCAGCGCGTGCAGTTGGTGCGCCAGCGAGTTCCTGGGCATCTGCTTCCGGCAAGCGTCGCAGGCGTGGTCGCAGCGGGTCGATTTCAGCGGTCCGCGTGAGCAATTGGACCGCGTGGTGGCGCAAGCCGAGAGCGGTGCCAGCGCGTTGACGAAGCGCTATGCACCCACCCAGGCGTGGATTGACGGCCTGCCCGCGTTCAGCGCCGAGTTCGCCGCCACTGCGGACCGGGTGCTGGCGGTCCAGCAGGCCATCAAGCAGGGCCAGGGCCCGACCGACACACAGCGCCAGGACGTCACCCGGGCCTTGCAACGGCTGTCGGAAGGCCTGAGTCGGAGCGAGGAGCAGCTTCAGGCGGGCATCCAGGCGCTGAGTGTGTCGCTCCAGCAGCAGAGCTCCTACCGCGATGTTATTCAACAGGCCATTGCCGGGACGGACGCGGCGGTGACGGCGGAGCTGGCCCGACTGACCGAGGCCACCCGCTCCAGTCGCTGCCAGGAAGGAGTGCCCGCACAGTTCGCCAGCATCCGGAGCGAATTCACGCGCTCGACCCAGGAAATCAAGGCGGCCTTCCAGCGGATGGACGCGAGCAGCCGCTCGGCCGAGCAGGGCCTGGCGATGCTGCTGGGCACGGTCATCAGCTCCAGGACGGACCTGAAATCCGTCATCGAGCTGGTGCAGGCGGCCAGCAACGACAAGCTCGGGAGCTTCCTGGAGCAGTTGCATCTGTCCGCCGCGAAGCAGCAGTGGGAGGCGCTCGCCGCGGCCCATACGCAGGCCAAGGCCAAGGCCACCGCGGCCCGGTAGGGCCTGGGGCGCTTCTGGGGGGAGCGCGTACGGGCGGAGCCCTGTCGCTCGGCGGTCGTGCGCGCCCTGCTGCGAAGAGGCTCCTTATACACCTTGCAGATGAACGGAAGCCTGAAGGTTCGAGGCATCGCGCCAGCGACCGCTTGTAGGGACTCCAGGGCCTGCCTGTCCTCCGAGGAAGCCGGATTAACGTGCAAGTTGTGGAGGGCGACTGCGTCCACCGGGCAGGCAGGAGTCGTCACGGAACATCGCGCTCCCGCGTGGCTTCACTGCGGTGGCGTGTCGAGGCAAGCTGCCCGCCGTGTCGCGGCGCGCTCAACTGATTCTCATGCTCCTGGTGTCGGGGCTCCTGCATGCAGCGCTCTTCGCGGCGCTGTCGGGGAGCCCATCCGATACCAGCCGGAGCGCGCGTCCCCGCGTCGTCGAGATGGACATCGTCTACCAGGACGTCACGCCTCCACCCGTTTCCCCGGAGCCGCGCGACGCACCGCCACCCGAGAATCGCCCGCGGTCCCCCACGAAGAAGGAGGACCCACCGAGGCATGCGGAGCGCCCGCGCGCGCCAGCGACGCAGGCCCCGGCCACGCCTTCACAGCAGGCGCCCTCCTCGCCGGATGCCCCCGCGAGCGGGGCGGGCACTGGCGCGCCACCGCCAGCCCTGGCCCAGGACGTCCCGCGGGACGCTCCACAGGCTCGGCCGAACCTGGAGCCGCAGGGCCTGCTGGGCGGTGGCTTCCTCCGCAGCGGTCCACCGTCGACGGGGCGGACCATTCGCAATGTGCCCGGCGAGGCCCCGGACCCGAAGGCACTGGCGGCCCGCGAGGCGGAGGTGGTCCGCGAGCGTGTGGACGGCTGGGCCCAGGACTCGGCCGCGGCGGCTCGCGCATCGAGCGGTGCCACGCATCCCTATTTCGCGAAGCTGCGGGAAGGCTTCGCGAAGAAGCTGCTGAACCCACCACCCCCAGACCTGAAGGTCCTGGGCGCGCGGATGAAGCGCGAGCAGGTGGATGCCATTGGCCGGTTCGGAAAGACAGGCAGCCCCATCGTCGCCGAGCCGCGGGACCACCGGCTGGAACAGCGCAATCGCATGCAAGCTGCGGTCGAGGCGGGACGCGCGGCCAACATGTACATGGTGGACGTGACGACGCCGGTGCTCGCGCTCGCGGCCATCGTGGAGGTCTGGCAGGCCCGCGATGGGAAGCTGCTCGACCTCAAGGTGCTGGAAGGCTCCGGGGATCCGAAGTTCGATTCCTGGGCCGTGTCGCAGCTCCGGGAGGCGCTCGCCAGCGCGGAGGCGCCGAAGGCCGGAGGCGGGCTGGGCATCCGGGACGATGGCATGCGCAGCCGATGGCGGCTGGAGGAGTACCTTGGTAATCCGCGCGTGCAGATTCACCTGATTGGCGTCTACTGACGGACGCCGGGAGCCGCCCATGTCCGTGCGCCGACTGTGCAGCCTGTTCCCCCTCGTCATGCTGCTGGGCACCGGTTGCGCGGGCTCCGCGGCGCATCATCCGTCGCCCGCAAAGGCGGACCCGCTGGCCCGCGTGGCCGCGGTGCACGGCGGCGCGGGGCCCTGGGCTGTCATGGGCTACCGCATGGGCGTGTACGCGCTTCAGCAGCTCAAGCTGCCCGCGGGCAGCTTCGCGCTGGAGGTCATCCACCACACGCCCCAGAAGGTGCAGTACGCCTGTGTCGCGGACGGCGCGGCGGCGGCCACCGGCGCCAGCGTGGGGAAGCTCAACCTCTCGCTGGTGGAGGTGCTCGGACCGGAGGACGTCGTCACGCGCTTCCGCAACCGCGACACGGGCGAAACCCTCGCGCTCCGTCCCTCGCCACGCTTCGTCCAGCGCTACCTCGACGTGCCCCGCGAGAAGCTGGCGGAGGCTGGCGCCGAGGTGCTGACGCTCCCGGACGCCGAGGTCTTCGAGGTCGTCACGGCGCTTTGACGACGGGCTGTTCGTCCTCCAGCAGGAAGTCGACGATGGTCTTCCATGTCGCCTCGAACTGGGGCCTGCGGAAGCCGGAGCCAGAGATGAGCCAGTCCACGTGCGGCGGCTGGTGCGCGGGCTGGTCGAAGTGGCCAATCGCGTCCAGGTGGTCCGCGCGCACCGCCGCCAGCACCCGGCCGTGCACCTGCGAGCGCGTGGGGACGATGCCGTCACACGCGGTGGGCCCCGGCATCGCGCCGTAGGCCTGCACCAGCGCCGCCGTCTGCGCGGGCGTGTGCAGTGGCAACGCGGTGAGCGGCATCCGTTGCGTCTGCCCGTATGTCAGCGCGTAGATGGTGTGCGTGAGCTGCGCGTAGGGGTCCAACCCCGCCGCCATGCGCGTGCGCAGCGACGGCGGCCGCGCCTGTGTCACCACCGAGCCATAGCGCACGCCGGGCCGGTCCAGCGTGCTGGCGTTGAACAGGTCGATGCCCTCGGGCGTGAGCTGCGGAATCAGCGAGGTGTCGTTGCCCACATCGCTCAGGAACTTGGACACCGCGTCGCGCCGCTCGGAGGAGAAGTCCCCCAGGAGCTGGTCGTAGAGCTGGTCCAGCAGCGTGGGCTTCCACCCGAGCTGGTCATCCGCCCGCGCCAGCAGGTGTCCGAAGCGGAACACCACGCGCAGCGGCAGCCGGCCGAAGCGCAGCACGTACACGGTGAACAGCGACAGCAGCTTGAGGAGGCGCTGGCCGAACAGGCCCATGAAGAAGGTGGCCAGGGGCGTGCCCGCGTGGGGCGTGGACACCGTCGTCACCGTGCGGACGCGCTTCGCGAAGGGCTCCAGGTCCATGCCCTCCGCCACCTGCGCGCCCGGGCTGACGAACAGCCGCGAGTCCAGTCCGCCCGTGGAGTGACCGATGAGGTGGATGGGGCCGTCGTCGCCGGCCGCCGTCTCCTGCACCGCCTTCAGCAGGTCCGCGGTGCGCGTGCGGATGGAGGCGGTGGGGTGGGAGAGGACGATGATGACCTCGGACTCCACCTCCCGGCGGGCCAGCTCCGCCTTCAGATAGTCCAGGGCGTGGCCGAAGTAGATGAGCTCGCCCAGGTTGATGAAACCGAAAAACCCGGGAACGAGGTAGACACGATGCTTGCCGGACATTGCCTCCACCATAACTGACGCGGCGCATGATACCGGTGGGGAATGCGTCCTCCGCTCGGAGGTTGACGCACGCCGGCCGTCAGGCAGAGAACCGGTAATTCCCACTCCCAGTCACGACAGAAGGACGCCCGCACGTGGATCGCAGACTGCTCGCACTCGGCCTGCTCCTGTCCCTCCCCGCCGCCGCGGACGAGGGCATGTGGACCTACGACGCCTTTCCCTCCGACGCGGTGAACAAGGCCTACGGCTTCAAGCCCTCGCAGGCGTGGCTGGACCACGTCCGCCTCGGCTCGGTGCGGCTGGCCGGCGGTTGCTCCGCCAGCTTCGTGTCGCCCGATGGCCTGGTGATGACCAATCACCACTGCATCCGCGGCTGCATCGAGGACCTGTCCTCGCCGAAGAAGGACCTGCTGGCCAAGGGCTTCTACGCGAAGAGCGCCGCGCAGGAGCTGCGCTGCCCCAAGGTGGAGGCCAACCAGCTCGTGGAGATGACGGACGTCACCGAGCGGATGAACGCGGCGACGAAGGGGCTCACCGGCGCGGCCTTCAACACCGCGCTGAAGAAGGAGACGGCGGCGGTGGAGGCCGCCTGCGCCACGTCCGGTGACGTGCGCTGTGACGTGGTGAGGCTCTTCCACGGCGGCAAGTACCACCTCTACAAGTACCGCCGCTTCCAGGACGTGCGGCTCGTCTTCGCCCCTGAGTTCTCCATGGCCGCCTTTGGCGGCGACCCGGACAACTTCAACTTCCCGCGCTTCGGCTTCGACGCGGCCTTCCTGCGCGTGTGGCAGGACAACGCGCCCGCGAAGAGCCCGCACTTCCTGCCGTGGGCGAAGCAGGGCGCCAAGGACGGGGACCTCGTCTTCGTCTCCGGCCACCCCGGCGGCACCGAGCGCAAGGCCACCGTCGCGGAGCTGGAGTTCCAGCGCGACGTCAACCTGCCGTACACGCTGCTCCAGCTCGCCGAGCTGCGCGGCATGCTGCGCGAGTACGCTGGTGGCTCGGCGGAGCGCTTCCGCACCACGCGCTCCCTGCAGCGCGGCGTGGAGAACGGGCTGAAGGCGCTGCGCGGCCGCCTCCAGGCGCTGGCGGACCCGGCGCTGCTCGCGGGCAAGCGCGAGGACGAGGCGGCGCTGCGCAAGAAGGTGGAGGCCAACGCCCAGGTGAAGGCCGCCACCGAGGGCGCGTGGGACGAAATCGCCCAGGCGCTCGACGCGTACCGCCGCATGCTGCCCGACTACCGCATGAAGGAGGCCGGTGACGCCTATCCCTCCGAGCTCTTCCGCCTGGCGCGGCACCTGGTGCGCGTGGCCGAGGAGAAGGAGAAGCCCAACGCGGAGCGGCTGCGCGAGTACACCCAGTCGCAGCTCCCCACGCTGGAGCAGCAGCTGCTGCGCGACGCGCCGATTGTGACGGAGCTGGACCAGAAGCTGCTCACCTTCGGCCTCACCCGCGTGCGCGAGACGCTGGGCGCGGATGACCCGTTCGTCCAGCTCGTGCTCGGACGCGAGGCGCCCGAGGACCTCGCGCGGACGCTGGTGCGTGGCACGAAGCTGGGCGACGTGAAGGTGCGCGCCGCGCTGCTGAAGGGCGGCAAGGCGGCGGTGGAGGCCTCCAAGGACCCGATGATTCTCTTCGCGCGCAAGGTGGACGCGGAGGCCCGCGCGGCGCGCAAGCGCTACGAGGACACCGTGGAGGCGGTGCTCAAGCGCAACGGCGAGCGCATCGCCAAGGCGCACCTCGCGGTGTACGGCACCTCCGGCTACCCGGACGCCACCTTCACCCTGCGCCTCAACGCCGGGCAGGTGAAGGGCTGGGAGGAGAATGGCCGTCCCGTGGCGGCGCTCACCACCTTTGGTGGCGCGTACGAGCGGCACACCGGCAAGGACCCGTACAAGCTCCCGGATACGTGGCTGAAGGCCCGCGGCAAGGTGCCGCCCCAGACGCCGTTCGACATGGCCACCACCAACGACATCATCGGCGGGAACTCCGGCTCACCCGTGGTGGACCGGGACGGGCGCGTGGTGGGGCTCATCTTCGACGGGAACCTGCACTCGCTGGGCGGCCGGTATGCCTATGTCCCCGAGACGAACCGGGCGGTCGCCGTGCACGGGGAAGGCATCCTGGCCGGTCTGGAGCACGTCTACGGCGCGAAGCGGGTGGTCGAGGAGCTGCGCGCCGCCAGTGACGCCGCCGTGGCCCCCGCGAAGTAGTCGCGGTTCTCAAGACCTGAGAGGTCTGTGGTTGGATTTGGGCCTTTTGAACGCCTTGGCCCCAGGGGCCAAGGCATGTCAGAGGGAACAGGATAGAATCCGGTGTAAGTCTTAAATCCGGTTATCCATGGCTCCCTCGAAACCCAATGACATCCCCCTCGGCACGGTGCTGAGGGAGACCTATGAGATTGCAGGCGTCCTCGGCCGGGGTGGCATGGGGACCGTCTTCCTGGCCAATCACTTGCGGCTGCCTGGGCGGCAGGTGGCCATCAAGGTGCTGCGGCATGACGCGGGGATGGGGCCGGAGGTGTACGTGCGCTTCCGGCGCGAGGCGGAGATTGCCTCGAAGCTGGGCCACCCCAACATCGTCGAGGTGCTCGACTTCGACAACCTCGAGGACGGCTCGCCGTACATGGTGATGGAGTGCCTGCGCGGCCAGCCGCTCTCACGCCGGCTGCGCAAGGGCCCGCTCACGCTGGAGGAGGTGTTCTCCTACGCGCGGCAGATGGGCTCGGCGCTCCAGGCGGCGCACCGCGCGGGCATCGTCCACCGTGACCTCAAGCCGGGCAACGTGTTCCTCGTGCCCACCGAGGTGGGCGGCGAGGTGATGCAGCACGTGAAGCTGCTCGACTTCGGCATCTCCAAGGTCATCGACTCGCAGAGCGTGAACACCCAGGGCGGCATCCTGCTGGGCACACCGCAGTACATGGCGCCCGAGCAGGCCACCGGGAAGAACGGCGAGGTGGACCCGCGCACGGACATCTTCGCCTTCGGGTGCCTCGTCTACGAGATGCTGGCGCGCCGGCTGCCGTTCCGCGACACCGGCAACCTGCCGGAGCTCATCTACCGCATCGTCTATGACCCTCCGGAGCCCCTGGAGGGGCTGGTGCCGGGCCTGCCGGACCATGTCATCGCGGCGGTGGAGAAGTCGCTGGAGAAGCGGCCGGAGGATCGCTTCGCGGACGTGGGGGGCTTCATCGCCGCGCTGACGGGGCGCGCGCTGCAGACGATGGGCGAGGTGCTCATGCCCACGCCGCTGAGCACGCCGCAGCTCGCGGTGGGGCTGGCGCCGGCGCCGAAGCCGGAGATGGTGCCCGGCAGGCGCCCGGAGCAGGAGCCGCCGGCCGTGGACGGCGACGCGAAACGCCCGGCTGCGAACCCTCCCTTCCGGGAGACGGAGACGGTCAGCCTGGTCGCGCCGGTGTCGCTGGTCTCGTCGCATGACGCCGCCACCATCGCCGAGGCGATGCCCATGCCGGAGATGGAGGCGCCACCGCCTCGGCCCGCCGTGGCGCCCGTGGACGTCGTGCCCGCGCCCATCGCCCGTTCGCCGGTGGCAAGGCCGCCCGTCGCGTCGCCTCCGGGGCCCGAGGCCCGGCACCTGCTGAAGGATGCGTCCGCGCCCGTGGCCAGGACGCAGACGCCTGCCGAGGTGGCATCGGGGCCGGGGGGCCGGAACCCGCGGAAGGATGCATCGGCGCCCGTGGCCAGAACGCAGACGCCTGCCGAGGTGGCATCGGGGCCCGAGGCCCGGCACCTGCCGAAGGATGCGTCCGCGCCCGTGGCCAGAACGCAGACGCCTGCCGAGGTGGCATCGGGGCCAGGGGGCCGGAACCGGCGGAAGGATGCATCGGCGCCCGTCGCCAGGACGCAGACGCCCCGGGAGGCGCGCGCTTCCGAGGCGAGGCAGCCGGACGTGGCGCGGCGGGATGGGCCCGCTGAGCCCGGAGCCCAGGCTCCAGCGTCTCCGCCTGGCGGTGGCGCGTCCCCGTCTCGGGGGCCCATTCGGACGCAGGTGGACCGCAACGGCGCTTCGCCCGCGCGTCCGCCAGGGGTGGGCGCGCAGGTCGGCGCCGCGTCTCCGAAGGTGGTGCCCGCGCCCATCGCGCGTTCGCCGGTGGTCGCGGGACAGCCATTGCCCGTCGCTCGGACGCCGGACCCTGCTCGGAATGGACCGTCCTCGCCGGGAGCGGACGCGGCGGGGTCGACCGTGCAGCTGCGCGGGAAGCCCGGCGTGCTCGTTGCCCGGCCGAGGCGCAAGCTGTCCCCGCTCACGGTGGCGATGATGGTGGCGCTCGCGGCCGCGGTCACCTTCGCCGTGTGGCCGCGTGCGGATCCACGCGCGGAGGTGCCAACACGGCGTGCCGCGCCCGCTGCGGGCGCGGAGTAGCGTCCCGCTCACGCAGTGGCGTCAGGCGCGACGACCCTGAGGTGCTCGAGCTCGAGTCCGTGCGTGGGCTGAAGCCAGAACGTGCCTCGCCCCTCGGGGGACCACCCCAGCGACCGCGCCAGCACGATGGCCGCACGGGCGTCGCGTGGCATGGCGGCCGAGTCGTCCACCATGCCGTTCCCTTTACCCACGAGGTTCACCGCCAGCATGGGGCCGACCTTCCGGTCTTCCTCTGTCTGAAACCACGCGCGTATCCGGACGACCCGGGCGCCGGACACGTGGTGCCAGTCTCCGACCCAGGCGTACGCGCGGCCGTCGACCACCAGCTTCCGATGCTTCTTCTTCATGCGGCTGCGTCCTCCAACGCCTCCTCGGATATCAGGCCGCCAGGACCGTGGGGCCGAGTGCTGTCAGGGCCTGGACCGAACCCGACCTGCTGAGTTCGGGGCCCGACATGCCCGGACAGGACGCACCAGGGTGTTGGTGCGATGCGTCAGGATTCCCGTATCCTGAAGCGGACTGACACATTGGTTCACGTCATGTCCAACACCGGGCGTCTGCGTCGGAGTGAGGGCACGAGGTGCCCGCGGGTGCTCCCGTCAGCGCCGGTGAACCCACCTTGTACGGCCGCGTCCCCCGGGGCGCAGGCCGTCCAGGGCCCGGTTCCAGCCGGGAAGGGGGGCTCGGCTGGGACCGGGGGCCCTGTGTGATGTAACATCGGTGACACTCTGTGCCGGGGGGAAAGGGGAGATGCACGATGGTGGTGGAGGCACCGCAACCCGAAAAGCTATCGGCGATTTTGTTCACGGGCATCGAGGGCCCCGATGGGCTCTCCTGGCGTGACGAGTCGCTGCAGAACGCCATGCGAGACGAGCATGCGACGCTCGTGCGTGAGCTCCTGCCGCGCCATGGTGGTCGCGAGGTGAAGCGACTGGAGGATGGCTTCCTCCTGGAGTTCGAGGGAGGCCCCGCCGCGGTGGACTTCGGCCTGGAGCTGCAGCGCGCGCTGGAGGCCCGCAACTGTGACGTGGCCGCCGAGCGCCGCGTGGTCCTCCGCGTGGGAGTCCACCTGGGCATGGTGGTCCACCGCGATGGCGACGTGTTCGGCGAGGGCGTCAACCTGGCCGCGCGCATCGAGGCGCTGGCCCGGCCCGGCACGCTCTACGTCAGCGAGACGGTGGCGCGTCAGGTGGAAGGCCACCTGGCCTCGCCGCCGGTCCGCCTGGGGCGTGGCGAGATGAAGAATATCCGGCTGCCCGTGGCGGTGTACCGGATCGACCCACCGGTACAGCGCCGCAAGGTGCCGCTGCTCTCGCGCATGCGCTCATTCTTGGGCCGCCGAAACACCGCGAATTGATGCACGTGAGCGGGCGAAGCTGGGTGTGCGGCATTAAGAAGGCCGCCCCATGCCCCAGCTCACACTCATCATCGGTTCGAAGAACTACTCCTCCTGGTCCCTGCGGCCCTATCTCGCGCTGGCCCACACGGGACAACCCTTCCAGGAGGTGGTGGTCCAACTGGCCCAGCCGGACACGGACGAGACGATTGCGCGGTACTCGCCCAGCAGGCGCGTGCCGGTGCTTCAGCACGGAGACCTGACCGTCTGGGACTCGCTGGCCATCTGCGAGTACCTGGCGGAGACGTTTCCCGAGGCTCAGCTGTGGCCGGAGGACAAGGCCGCCCGCGCCGTGGCCCGCGCCGTCACCGCGGAGATGCACTCCAGCTTCGCGGCGCTGCGCCAGCACATGAGCATGAACCTGCGCGCGCGCAAGCCGGGCAAGGGTCGGGAGCCCGGCGTGGCGGAGGACATCGCCCGCGTCCAGGCCATCTGGAATGACTGCCGCGGTCGCTTCGGCCAGGGTGGCCCGTTCCTCTTCGGCCGCTTCTCCATCGCGGATGCCTTCTACGCACCCGTCGTCACCCGCTTCGTCACCTACGAGGTGGAGTTGGACGCGGTGAGCGCGGCCTACCGCGACGCGGTGCTCGCGCTGCCGGCCCTCCAGAAGTGGACCGAGGAGGGGCGGCAGGGGCCCAGCATCGCGAGGTACGAATGAGGCGTGGGTCGCGCCCCGCGGGCGCTACCTGCTCACCGAGGCAGGCGTCACGCCTTCGACGCGCGTGGCGCCGTCCTTGTCCACCTCGAGCTTCAGGTGCGGCTTTCCGTCGGCGTCGTGGAGGACGACGCTGGCCACGCCATCCTCCACGCCGATGATGATGCGCTCCTTCCAGTCATGTCGGAAGGTGATGTTGGGCTTCCCCTTGATGAGGCCCATGCACATCGCCTCGTAGCCCTCCTCGCTGTCGAAGCACAGGCCGTTGATGCCCACCTCGTCGAGCATGCCGAGCCCGCCGACTTCCTCCCCGGACGCGTTCATGAACTGGATGCCGTAAGCCGTCACGGCGCGCTTGAGCCCCTTGGGGTCTGGCATGGGGGCGGCGATGCGGATGCGCGCCTGTCCATGCTCGTCGACGATGTTCAGCTCGCGCACGGAAATGGACGTCGGGGTCTGGTCGGCGGTGCTCGCGCCGGTGCATGCGCAGAGCGCACCCCCAGCGGAGAAGCCCAACAGCATCAGTATCCGGCGAGGAAGCGGAGAAGGCAGCATGAGCAGTCCTTTCGGTTGAAGGACTGGAGCCTAGGTCTCGCTGCTCCATGACGGTGTGTGGGGTCCGTCATGGTTCCGTCATGGGTGGCCTCAGCCGAGCGCGCCAGCTCCGCCGAGCCATCCCGCTTCATAAACCCAGGGCGGACAGTTGCGCGTCAAAGGCGTCGGCGGTGGTGAAGAGCCGGCCCTGGATGCCCAGCGCCTCCGCGGCCTGGACGAACTCGGGCAGGTCATCGAAGAAGACGGCCTCGTTTGGAGCGCAGCCCACGCCCTCCAGGGCGAGCCGGAAGATGTCTGGCTCCGGCTTCACGTGCCCCACCTCGCAGCTCATCACCACGCTGTCGAAGCGCTGCAGCAACGGCAGCCGCGGGCGCAGGTAGGCGACGTGCAGCGCGTTGGTGTTGGACACCAGCCCCACGCGGACGCGGCCGAAGAGCCCCTCCACGCGGGGCAGCACGGCGTCATGCAGCGTGAAGTGGCTGCTCCACAGCGGCGCGAACTCCGACATGGGCAGGTCCACGTCCAGCGCGCGGCAGACGTCCCGGCGGATGCCTTCGGCGCCCAGCACGCCCCGGTTGGCGTCCGTCCAGCCCGCGCCCGTCAGCCGCCGGGCCACCTCCGCAGGCTCCAGCCCCGCGCGAGCGCCCAGGCGCGCAAACAGCAGGGCATTGTCGTGGAAGACCAGGACGTTGCCCAGGTCCAGCAGCACTGCCTTCACCTGCGCCATGTGTGCTCCTTCAGATGCGGTAGGCGCGGGCCACGTCCTGCATCTGCTCGGACACCTCCTGGAGCAGCTTCGCCGCCCGGGTGGTGGCCGTCAGGCTCTCCTGGGTGTCGTTCATCATGGAGGACAGGTCGGTGACCGCGCTGAAAATCTGGGCGATGCCCGCGTTCTGCTGGCTCACCGCGCCGGCAATCTGTCGGACGGCGGCGGCGTTGTCCTGGATGATGGTGGCCAGCTCCTTGAGCCGCTCGCCGGTGCCTCGCACCTGCTCCATGCCGGATTCCATGTGCGTGTAGCCCAGCTCCGTCATCTTCGCGGTGGAGAGGATGGCGCTGCTCAGGTCACCCAGGATTTCGCGCACCCGGTCCGTGGCCTGGATGGACTGGTCCGCGAGGCTGCGAATCTCGCGCGCCACCACGTTGAATCCCTTGCCGTGCTCGCCCGAGCGCACCGACTCGATGGCCGCGTTGAGCGCCAGCATGTTGGACTGGTCCGCCAGGTCCTTCACCGTCTGGGTGATGCCACCAATCTGCTGCGTGCGCTCGTTGAGCTGCGCGATGCGCTCCGTCATCTGCTCGGCCTGCGACAGGATTTCCGAGAAGCCTCCCATGCTGTCGCGGATGGCCAGCTCGCCCGCGCGCCCCACCTCTTCGGCCGCGGAGGCCCGCTTGAGCACGTCCTCCGCCTTCTCCGAGGCCAGCAGCGAGGTCTGCTTGATTTCCTGCGCCGTCACCTGCGTCTGCTGGAGGGCGGCGGCCTGGCGCGCCACGTTGCGCTCCTGCTGGGTCGCCGCCGTCTGGAGCTCGGCCACCGTCTCGCTGAGCACGCGCGTGCCGCTGTGCAGGCTCTGGGCCGTCTCGCGGAGCTGGAACACCAGCAGGCCAAAGGCACCGGCGAGCTCGCCCACCTCGTCGTTGCCGGCCTTCACGTCCAGCGTCTGCGTGAGGTCGCCCTCGCTCACCAGCCGCGTCACCGCCGCGCGCAGGGCCAGCACGGGGCCGGAGATGCGGTGCGACAGGAACCACGCGCCCGCGACGGCCAGCACGATGAGGCCCACCACCATCAGCAGGGCCACCCGCCGCATGCGCTCCACCGGGGCATAGGCCTCCGCCGGGTCCACGCGCGCCACGAAGTGCCAGCCATCGGCCACGTCCCGCACGTCGGCGCCATTGACGGCGGCGGCGGCCAGCAGCGTGTCGTTCCCACCCGCGTCCGCGCCGCGCGAGTCGTACACCACGGTGCCGTCGGGCCGCTGCAGCGTGAGCGCGAAGGTCTTCAGGTGGCGCTGGCTGGCGCGCGCCAGCGCCGGCTGCACCAGTTGCCCCACATGGGCCCAGTCGAAGGCCGCCAGCAGCACGCCCAGCCGGTGCTTGGAGATGGGGTCCAGCACCGGGACGGCCAGCGACAGCACGTGACCGGTGAAGATGGGGTGCTCCTCGTTGACGCCCTCGCTGGTGGTGCGCCCCTGCTGGGCCGCCGTGAACCAGGGGCTCTTGCGCACCTCGTCCTGCCGGCGCAGGTACTCGTCCCGCAGGGCAGGGGTGTTGGCGGAGACGGCGCGGCCATGGTCGTCGAAGACGACGATGCCATTGAGGGTGAGGTAGCGGCTCTGGAGCACCGCCAGCATGGCGTTGGCCGGCTCGACGTCACCGCGCAGCGCGGCCCGCACCACCGCGTCCTCGGCCCAGCTCCGGGCGCTCGCCTCGCGTTCGGCGAGCGTCGCCTCCAGCAGGTCCTTCACGCCCTCCGCCTCGCTCTGCAGCGACGCGCGGATCTGCTCCTCCATCACCTGCTGCGTGCTGCGCGACTGCAGCCAGGTCAGCGTCAGCAGCGGGATGACGGACAGCAGGGTGACGTAGAGCGTGAGGCGCCCGCGAAGGGACTGGGTTCCAGGAAGTGAAAGGGCCATGGGACGCGGAAGGTGGCGTGCGGGGGCCTCCCGGAAGGGTCGGCCCCTGTCCTATACCAGAGCCCCGCGCCGCCAGGGCACTTCCACGCCCGCCTGCTCAGAGAACCGGCACCCGGTCGGGCAATTCCTTCGCCGGGACATTGGAGTAGTCCGCGTCCACGTCCAGCAGGACACGCTGACGCACCCGGCCGCTCAGCAAGCGCCGGATTCTCCCCAGGAATTCTGGCGGGGCCGCGATGACCAGCTTGTCGAAGTCATGCCGGTCGTACCCCTTGTCGAGGAACGCGGACAGCTCACGGGCGAAGCGGTCATGCTCCAGCTCCCGCCGGCCGTTGGGCTCATTCTCCACGGGAGGGCCGTGACGGGTGCCGGCGTTGGGGTTGTCCGCTTGTTCAATCAACTCGGCCTGGCGGGCCCGGCTCTCGTCGTGGTGGAACTCCTCCACCAGCCGCCAGTCCTCTACCGCCTTCGCGTCCGTCGCGAAGAGGCGGGCCCGGCTCGCGTTCCCCACCAGAATCCAGAGCGTCCCATTCGCCATGTCGTGCGTCTCCTTGCGCTATAAGGTGGGAGATGCGGACCGCTCCGGGCCAAGGCAAGCTTCCCCAGACGAGCCGCACGTCCGCTGTGCGCAGGGCAGGCAGCCAGGCCACGAGGGGTTGAGGGCACCCAGGCGGGGCGGGTACGCCACCGTCGCATCATTCCGTTATCCACGGCGCCGCGATACAAGAGGCGCATGCGTATTCCCGCCGCTCCCTTCATCGCCCTGCTGGCGCTCGCACTGCTGGCGCCTCCCTCGTGGGCCCAGGAGCAGGGTGGACTGGGGTTGGACCTCACCACCGAGAGCCCGTCCGAGCAGCAGCGCTTCGACATGGGGCTGGACCTGCGTCCCACCAACCCGAACGCGGACCTGTTGCCGCGCTTCGCGCTGGTGGGGCTGCACGCGCCCGAGCGGGCGGGTGCGCAGCAGGCCGCGGACTGGCTGGAGGCCCTGTCGCGCGGGGCGCTGTCGTCCGCCATGGTGGCGCAGGCGTCGGAGCTGCAGGAGACGCGCGAGCGGCTGGCGGATGGCTATGACGCGGCGGTGCGCTGCGCGGAGGCCGCGTGCTTCGCCGAGCCCGCGGAGCTGCTGGACGCGGACCTGCTGACCACCGCGCGCCTGTCGCTGGAGGACGCGGGCTGGACGCTGCGGGCCTGGACGTATGACCGGGACCGGCGCACGGTGCACGAGGACGTCGTGACGGGGCGCAACCCGGGCGACGAGGACTTCCTCAACGAGGCCTCCGCGGTGCTGTCCAGGCGGCTGACGGCGCTGGCCCGTCCGCGCGCGATGCTGACGGTCAACGTCAACGTGCCGCAGTCGGTGGTGAAGGTGGGGGAGCGCATCATCGGCGTGGGCAACGTGCAGGTGCGGGTGGCGCCCGGCACCGTGCCGCTGGAGGTGTCCGCGGACGAGTATGGCACCCACACGCGCACCCTGGACCTCGCGCCCGGTGCGCGGGAGACGGTGGACGTGATGCTGGAGATTTCCGGCCCGCCGCCGGAGGGGCCCCCCGATGAGTCCGAGGCCAGCGTGGCGTCGGCCCGGAAGGGACCCCGCACCTCCATTCTCAAGCGGCCCGCGTTCTACACGGCGCTGCTGGGGCTGGCCGCGGTGGGCGCGGGCGTGGTGATGGGCATGGCCGCCAAGGACGTGGAGTCGCGTGCGGGCGACGCGGACGGAGACGGCGTCTTCGACATCACCCGCAAGGAGCGGCTGGACGCGCAGTCGCAGGCCAACCTGGCCACGGCGCTGCTTGTGGGCGGCGGGGCGGTGACCGCGGGCAGCGTGGTGTGGCTGGTGGTGGTGCCCGCGCGCAGCGCGCCCGCGTCGACGTCCGTGTCGCCGGGAAGCAGCGGGGGCGCTTCCACGTCGCTGCACCTCATGGTCGGCGGGAGTTTCTAGAATCTATGAAGACCTTCGAATCCCAGCTGCGCGTGCTGTGCGGCGGCCTGTTGCTCGCCGTGGGCGCGGTGGGCTGCGTGGTGGAGTTCCCCGACGACGTGCCCTACACGTGCACGGAGACGGCGGACTGCGGCGGTGACGGCTACGTCTGCACGTCGCTGCCCAACGACGGGCCGCGGTACTGCTGCCTGCCGGACCCGGCGGAAGTCTGCAACAGCGTGGACGACGACTGCGACGGCCTGGTCGACAACCTGGACACCCCCTGCTACCCGGGCCCGGAGGGCACGCTCGACGTGGGGCGCTGCCATGCCGGTGAGTCCATGTGCGACCGGGACGGGAGCACGGTGTGTGTCGGCGCCGTCGTCCCCGGCCTCGAAATCTGCAACGGCCTGGACGACGACTGCGACGGAGCGGTGGACGAGGACTTCGACCTGAAGACGGACCCCGGCCACTGTGGGGCCTGCAACAACGACTGCTCCTTCCTCCAGGACTGTGTGAATGGCGAGTGCGTGCGCCGCCAGGAGGTGGACTGCAACAACGGTGAGGACGACGACGGGGATGGCCTCCGGGACTGCCAGGACCGTGAGGATTGCGATGAGCAGCCGTGCGGCGAGGCATGTGTGTGCCGGAACGGGTCCAGGACGGAGCTGAGCTGCACCAACGGTGAGGACGACGATGGGGACGGGCTCGTGGACTGCGCGGACCGGTCGGACTGCCTCACGGGGGAGCGGTGTGGACCCAACAGGTCGGAAGCACCCGAGGATTACCCGCGCTGCCAGGTGAACGGAGTTTGTGCGTGATGAACACGGCTCCCACACGGCTCTGTCCGCCATCCCGCACTCGCCGCGCGTGGGCGGCGTGCATGGGAAGACAGAGCGCTGATCCAGGGTTGCTGTTTGCCCCGGACATGGAAATTTCTTCTCACCATGGGCTCCGATGACGCCTTCTCGCAGACCGTGCTGTCCAGTGCCGAGGCCGCCATGAGTGACGCGGCGTCTCGTGCCAGCGACGAGCTCCAGGAGGGCTCCACGCTGGGGAACTACCAGCTCGAGCAGCTCCTGGGCGAGGGCTCCATGGGCCGGGTGTTCCAGGCGCGTCACACGCGGCTGGGACGCCAGGTGGCGCTCAAGGTGCTCCGTTCCGAGCACGCGAAGGACCGAGGCTTCGTGCAGCGCTTCTTCCAGGAGGCGCGCACCGTCAACCAGATCAACCACGAGCACATCGTCGAGATTTTCGATTTCGTCGACGAGAGCGCCGTGGGCGGCCCTGTCTACTGTGTGATGGAGCTGCTGCGCGGTCAGAGCCTGAGCTCGCTCGCGCAGGAGGAGAAGCTGACGCTCGCGCGCATCCAGCGCTTCGTCGTGCAGGTGTGCGCGGCGCTCGGCGCGGCCCACCAGGTGGGCGTGGTGCACCGGGACGTGAAGCCGGACAACCTCTTCGTCATCCACCGCGGCGGGCAGCCGGACTTCGTGAAGGTGCTGGACTTCGGCGTGGCGAAGCTCCTCACCGCGGAGGGCGGCACCACCGGTACGGTGGACGGCACCATCATCGGGACGCCCGCGTACATGGCCCCGGAGCAGGCCGCGGGGCTGCCCGTGGATGCGCGCTCGGACATCTACGCGGTGGGCAACATCCTCTACGAGCTCATCACCGGGAAGCCGCCCTTCCAGGCCGCGGCCTTCGGCCATCTGGTGGTGCAGATCATCACCCAGCCGCCGCCGCCGCTGCCCACGCACCTGCCGTCGGGCGAGCCCGTGCCGCCGCAGCTGGCCGAGCTGGTCATGCGCTGCCTGTCGAAGGAGCCCGAGGCGCGGCCGCAGAGCCTGGCGGAGGTGACCACGGCGCTCCTGCTGTTGCCCGCGTCCGGCCCGGCGCTGGCACCGGCTCCCGCGGAGATGTCGTTGGAGGAGTCGGAGCGGCCCACGCAGGAGGTGCGCGTGGCGGCGAGCACTCCGCCCTGGCGCCGCCGCGGCGTGCTGACCGTAGGCACCGCGGCGCTGGTGATGGTGGCCGCCGTCGTGACGTGGTCCGGGCTGCAGCCGGAGCCCACGTCCACGCCGGTAGCGGCGATGAGGCCGTCCGCCGAGGCCCCTGCCGCCTCCGCGCAGGAGACGCCCTCCGCGCCCGCGGCTCGCCCGCCGGTGACGCTCACCGTCCGCTCGTTCCCCGAAGGCGCACAGGTGCTGCGTGCGGACACCGGGGAGCTGCTGGGCGTGACGCCGCTGGTGAAGCAGGTGGCCGGAGAGGCCGCGCCCCTGCGGCTGCGCGTGGAGCTGGCCGGTTACGCCCCGCTGGAGCGGATGGTGGACCTGGGCACGCACGCCGAGCTGGAGGTGCCGCTGGTCAAGGCGCTGCCCTCGCCCCGGCAGGCCCCGGCGACCGGCGTGCAGCGCACGTCGAGCAAGAAGAGCCGGACGCGCGCGACCCCGCAGGAGTGAGGACGGCGGGCCTCGGCTCGCTCAGCGCGGCGCGCCCACCGTCTGCGCGAGGACCTGCGCGGCGATGCGGCCGATGCGCTCGTTGAAGTCCTCCGCCTCGTGGAAGGTGAGGCGCACGTCGCCCACCTGGAGCTGGACGCCGGGTTGGAGCACCGCGGCGCGCTCCGGCTCCAGCGCCGTGCCGCCCAGCGTCACCGGCCGCGAGCTGGCGACGCGCGTCACCTCCCAGCGGCCCGCGAGGGTGGGGGCGAGGTGCAGCTGCTCGCGTGACACGGTGGCGTCGTTGACGACCAGCGCGTTGTGCGAGGCGCGGCCCAGCCGCAGCGGGCTGCCGTCCGTCTGGCCCACCAGCTCGAAGCACAGCGCGTCCCCCGCGGGCAGGCAGTCCCGCAGGTCCGTCAGCGGCAACCGCGTGGCGGCCACGTTGCCCTCCACCACCTCGGGGACATTCCAGGCGCCTGCCTCCCACACCAGCCACGGGTGTGGGTACTTGGCGCGAAACTTCTCCTTGAGAGCCATGTGCTGCCTCACGAGCAGCGAGAGCAGCAGAGCGCGAGCCATGCGGATTGAATAACCTTCCTGCCCGGTCGCGGCCCGACAAGGTGCACGCGGAGGCGATGGGGTGTCCACGAATGGCCAGATGCCGGGCGGGGTGCCCCACTCGCGCACGGGCCGACCCCTGTAGTACACCCGCGCCCGCTTCCTGTCCCTCCGACAAGGCATTCCCGCCTCCTGGAAGGTTCGATGCGCCGTCTGCTCGCCGCCGTGTTGGGTGCCGCCCTGTGGGTGGCGTGTGAGGATGACCCCGCTCCGGCTCCCACGCCGCCTCCGCCGTACACCGAGACCTACCCGGATGCGGGCACGACCCCGGATGCCGGTCCCCAGGAGCCCTGGGCCTGCCAGCGGACGGCGACCGTCCACGGCGCGCCCATGACGCTGCTGGCCGAGCTGCGGCTGGCGATGAGCCGCGCCACCTCTCCGGCGCAGCGCACGGAGGCCATCGACCGCTTCGTGGCCGCGGTGGAGGAGCAGGGCGGCCAGCCCCTGGTGAGTGATGTCCTGGCGGGCCGCCCCCGGGTGGCCTTCTTCGTGCGGGGCGAGGCGGGGCGGGGCACCTTCGTCGCGGGTGACTTCAACGGCTGGTCCGCCACGGCCACGCCGCTGGTGCAGGTGCGCGACACGGATTTGTACGTGGCGGAGGTGGAGGTGCCGCGCACCGGCCCGCAGCCGTACAAGCTGGTGAAGGACGGCGAGTTCTTCGCGGACCCGGCCGCGCGCCACGTGGCGTGGGACAACTTCAACCGCTACGACGTGGGCCAGTTCAACTCGCTCATCTACCCGGAGCTCCAGGACGCCACGAAGGGCCGGCTCACCGCGTGGTACGGCGTGCCCGCCACGGTGCTGGGCGACGCGCGCGACGTCTTCGTCTACACGCCGGCGGTGTATGACGGGCCGGAGTGCCCCACCCTGCCGGTGATGTACCTCCATGACGGCAACGAGAGCCTGACGCGGGAGTCCTTCGCGGAGGCGGCGGACGCGCACTACGCGGCGCGGCCCGAGGACTCGGCGGTGCTCGTCTTCGTGGCGCTGCCCAGCCAGGACGTGCGGCTGGCGCAGTACACCTTCCCACCCGCGCGCGCGCCGGACTGGCCCACGCCGCGCGGCGATGACTACTTCGCCTTCATCCGCGACGACCTGATGCCACGCGTGGAGGCGGCCTTCCGCGTGCGGACGGGGCCGCAGGACACGGGCATCGCGGGCGCGTCGCTGGGGGGCCTCATCTCCGTGTACGCGGGCTTCCAGATGCCGGACAGATTCGGCTTCGTGGGCTCCCAGTCCGGCACGCTGTTCTGGCCTCACGACGGCGTGGTGGACCGCGACGACGGCAACGCGATGGTGGTTCGCGCGGGGCAGGAGCCGGTGGTGCCGGTCCGCTTCTACGTGGACCACGGCTCGCCCGTGGCTGGCTGCACGCGCGATGGCGAGGAGGGCGGCGACGACTGCCAGTCCAACCTCCAGTTCGTGGAGGCGCTACGCGGCCGGGGCTACAGCGTGGCCCACTGGAACGAGCCCGGCGCCGCGCATGACTGGGCCTTCTGGAAGCGGCGCCTGCCGAAGCTGCTGTGCTCCTTCCGCAACGCGGACCCGGCGGTGTGCGGCCTGTAGCCAGGCTGCACCGCCCGGCATGGGCTCACAGCTTCGCGGCGATGGCACGGGCCAGCCGGTCCGCGGCGCCCGGGGCGAGCGACAGGAACAGGCGCGGCTCGGTGACCTCCAGCTCCTGGAGCCGCGGCTGCCCCGCGTTGTCGGTGGCCACGTCCACGCGCGCGTAGAGCAGCGGGCGGCCCACCGCCTCCAGCACGGACTCCGCCAGCCGCAGCTCGGCGGCGTTGTCGGGGGAGAAGGCGGTGGGCTCGGCGAAGCCGCGCGGCGCGTCCGGCAGCGTGGGCGGCCGGCGCACCGCGTGACTGAAGACGCCGTCGAAGAAGACGTAGCTGCGCTCGCCTTCCTTTTCGAACGCGGTGAGGTAGGGCTGCACCATGACGTCTCCCGTCTGGGCCAGTTCCGCGAGCCGGGCCGTGGCGATGGGGGCCTCCGCGCGCGAGAAACGGTGCGTCCCGAGGGCGCCCGCGGACACGGCGGGCTTGAGCACCACCGCGTCCCAGCCGTGCTTGCCTGCCAGCTCGCCCACGTCTAGCGCGCCGCCCTGGGGCACCCAGGTGGTGGGCGTCACCGGGACGCCTTTCCCCTCCAGCTCGCGCAGGTAGCCCTTGTGCGTGTTCCAGCGCAGCACCGGCGCGGGGTTGTGGAGCTGCGTGAGGCGGCCGACCTTCTCCGCCCAGGCGACGAAGGCCTCCCGGCGCAGGTGGCTGTCCCAGGTGTTGCGCACCAGCGCCATCCGCACCGTGCGCCAGTCCATGGCCGGGTCATCCCAGACGACAGGCCGGGCATCCAGGCCCAGCGCGGCGAGGGCGGGCAGCAGCGATGCATCGAACGCATCGAGCTGGGGCAGTGCGGCAAAGGTGAGGACGGCGATGTCCACGTCGGTGCTCCAGGTGACGGAAGAGGGCGCGGGCTTGTAGCGCGCTCGCGGCGGGTTCGCAGCGGCGCGTCGCCGGCTCTCGCAGTGCGTCACGAGGTGGCGCGCTGATTCGCAAGCGGGTGCGGGCCGCGACGACACGCCGGTCTTCTGGAGGCCCGTACTTGAGGTGATGGGTGCTGCGTACTCCACGGCACATTCCCGCGTGAATGTCGCTCTGGAACTGGACCTGAGCGGTCAGGTGTCGCTGAAATGTTTCAAGGGGTACGCTCCTGGCGTGCCAAGCACCTGTCACCTTCCCTCCGGCCTGCACTGCCGGGAGACCCACAAGATGCGAATGTCCCCACGTCTATTACTCGCCGCGCTCGGCGCGGTGCTTCTCTTCCACGCCGGATGTAGCGGCGACGAGTCTGGTTGCGAGGGCGAAAGCTGTAATCCGCAGGCCGTCTGCGGCAATGGCCGGCAGGAGTCGGGCGAGCAGTGCGACGACGGCAACCGGACCAACGGCGACGGCTGCGAGAACGACTGTACGCGGACGCCCACCGGCCCTGAGGAGGTATGTGGCAACGGCCGGCTCGAAGGCGAGGAGGTCTGTGACGACGGCAACACGACGGACGGCGACGGCTGCCAGGCGGACTGCACGCCGACGTTCACCCGCTGCGCCGCGGCGGATGCGCCCGCGCTTCCCGATGGCGCCACCTGTGCGGTGACGCAGCCGGGCTCCGCCGCGCGCCTCTTCACGGGCGTGGTGCTGAAGGACGGCGAGACGCTGCTGGGCGGCCAGGTGCTGGTGGACGCGCAGGGCGTCATCCAGTGCGCCGCGTGTGACTGCTCCGCCGCGGAAGGCGCCGCCGAGGCCACGCAGGTGTCCTGCCCGGGCGGCGTCATCTCCCCGGGTCTGGTGAACCCGCACGAGCACATCGCCTTCCCGATGGAGCCGTACGTCGGCACCGAGGAGCGCTACGAGCACCGTCACGAGTGGCGCACCGGCCGCAACGGCCACACGCGCATCAACAGTCCGCAGGCTTCCGCCGCGGACAACGTCCGCTGGGGCGAGCTGCGGCAGATGATGGCGGGTGCCACGTCCATGGCGGGCGCGGGCGGCCAGGCCGGCCTGCTCCGCAACGTGGACGTGAACAACACCGCGCTCCAGGAGGGCCTGGGCGAGGGCGTGGTGGACTCGGACACGTTCCCGCTGGGTGACAGCAGCGGCACCATGATTGCGTCGGGGTGTGGCTACGGCTCGATGCCGACCACCAGCTCGCTGCCGAGCTCGGCAGCGTACCTGCCGCACGTCTCCGAGGGCATCTCCGCGGCGGCGCAGAACGAGTTCCTCTGCCTGTCCACGGGCCAGAACAACGTGATGCAGCCGCGTACCGCGGTCATCCACGGCATCGGCCTGACGGCGAAGGAGATTCGCCTGATGGCCGAGAATGGCACCGGGCTCATCTGGTCGCCCCGCTCGAACATCTCGCTCTACGGCGACACGGCCATGGTGACGGCCTACAAGAACCAGGGTGTCACCATCGCGCTGGGCACGGACTGGCTGCGCTCCGGCTCCATGAACCTGCTGCGCGAGCTCCAGTGCGCCGACTACCTCAACGCCACGCACTACGCGCGCACCTTCAGCGACGAGGAGCTGTGGCGCATGGTGACCTCGAACGCCGCGGACCTGGTGGACGTCTTCGAGAAGACGGGCCGCATCGCCGAGGGCAAGGTGGCCGACCTGGCCATCTACCAGCTCCGGACCTTCGCCACCTCGCCGCACCGTGCGGTCATCACCGCCAACCCCGAGCACGTGGTGCTCACCATGCGCGGTGGCAAGCCGCTCTACGGCGACCAGGCGCTGATGGCCGCGCTCAAGGGCGCGGACGCCTGCGACACGCTGGACGTGTGTGGCACCCAGAAGGAAGTGTGCCTCCAGTCGGAGATTGGCAAGAACCTGGCGTCGCTCACCTCGGGCGCCACGCACAAGTACCCGCTGTTCGCGTGTGGGACGCCGGAGAACGAGCCGGTGTGCGCGCCCCGCCGCGCCTCGCTGGACTCGCGCTGGCCGGCCGTCGTGAACAACTCCACCAGCTACACGGGCGAGGTTCGTGACGCGGACCTGGACGGCGACGGCGTGGTGAACACCATCGACAACTGCCCTGACATCTTCAACCCCATCCGCCCCATGGACAATGGCAAGCAGGCGGACTCGGACGGTGACGGCATTGGCGACGCGTGCGACCCCTGCCCGCTGGAGGAGGGGGACACGTGCACGACGTTCACCGTGGGCGACGATGACCACGACGGCATCGTGACGTGGCAGGACAACTGCCCGTTCGTGGCCAACCCGGACCAGGCGGACGCGGACGGCGACGGCAAGGGCGATGCGTGCGATGCGTGCTCTGACGTTGCGAACCCGGGCGACCTGGGCTGCCCCGCCACCATCCACGAGCTGAAGACGCCCGTGGGCGGCAGCCTGCCGCTGGTGGGCAAGCCGGTGTCCATCCTCGACGTCGTCGTCACCGGGGTGGTGAAGGGCGGCGCGAGCTCGCAGGGCTACTGGGTACAGACGTACCCGCTGCCCGCGGGCATGAGCGTGGACCACTCGGGCCTTTTTGTGTACTCGCGCAAAGAGGACCTGGCGGTGGGCGACCGCATCGACATCACCTCAGGTGTGCTGATCCTCTTCCACGGCCTGCCCGAGCTGACCGAGGTGAAGTACGTCAAGCGCAGCTCCGGCAACGAGGTGCCCGCGCCGGTGGTGGTGACGTCGGCGGACATCCGCACCGGTGGTCCGCGTGCCTCGGCGCTGGAAGGCGTGCTGGTGGAGGTCCGCGACGTGGCGGTCACCACCGCGGTGGACGAGTTCGGCCAGTTCCTGGTCAACGAGGCAGGTGACGCCGGTCAGCCGGGCCTGATGATTGACGACCAGGCCTACGCCTTCGAGGAGCCGTCGATCGGGACGCGCTTCGGCGCGCTGCGCGGCGTGCTGACGTACAACTTCAACGACTCCAAGCTGGTGCCGCGCTTCCAGGCGGACATGCCGCTGCCGCCGCCGTCCATCACCGCCTTCGGTCCGGATGGCTATGTCCGGGTGGGCGGCTCGGAGCCGGTGAACACGTTCCCGCAGGCGCTGACGCTGACGCTGTCCTCCGCCTACGCGGAGGCGCTCGAGGTCACCATCGACTCCTCCAACGCGAGCGCGCTGACCGTGCCCGAGGGCCGCGTCACCATTCCCGCGGGTGCGACGTCGGTGACGGTGCCGGTGGTGCCGGTGGCGCCCGCGGAGAGCGTGGCGCTGACGGCGACGCTGGGCAGCTCCACGCAGACGGCCGTCGTCCGGGTGCTGGGCGCTGACGAGCAGCCCGAGGTGGAGCGCATCGACCCGGACGCCACGACGATGGTGCCCGGTGGCGAGGTGGTGTTCACGGTGGTGCTGGACCGTCCGGCGCCCGCGAACACCACGGTGGCGCTGAGCGTGGCTCCGGGCTCGGGCTTCGGCACCTTCGACCCGGCCAACGGCATCCTCGCGGTGGAGGAGAACGCGCTGACGGCGACGTTCAGCTTCATCGCGGACCCGGGCTCCACGGCCACCGAGCCGGGCACGGTGACGGCGAGCATCGGGGCGAGCAGCGCGAGCGCCACCGTGACGCTGGACCAGACGGCGCCCCGGCTGGCGTCCATGACGCCTTCCTCGACGGTGACGATTCCGGCGGGCACCACGCAGACGTTCACCCTGACGGTGGACCGTCCCGCGGCAGCGGACACGGTGGTGGAGCTGGCCGTCGTCCCGGCGACGGGCGTGTCGACCTACGGCACGGCTCCGGCCACGGTGACGATTCCCGCTGGCGCCACGGAGACGTCCTTCACCTTCACCGCGGATGCGCAGGGTGAGGGCACGGGCACGGTGTACGCCATGCTGTACGGCATCACCCTGGCGACCGAGCTCACGGTGCTTCCGCCGCCGCCCGCGCTCAGCGCGGTGACGCCGTCGGTGGCCACGGTGTACTTCGGGACCACCCAGGTCTTCACGGTGACGCTGGACCGCGCGGCGCAGGCGGGTGGTGTCACGGTGGACGTGGCGCTGGAGCCCACGGGCATGGGTGAGCTGTCGAGCGCCTTCGTCAACATCCCCGAGGGCCAGACGAGCGGCACGGTGACGTTCACCGCGGGCGAGGAGGCGGCCCAGGGACGGCTGGTTGCGTCCTACGCGGGCGTCACGCGCGGCGTGGACATCACCATCGCGGACCGTCCCGCCGTCGACCACGTCGTCATCAGCGAAATCTCCGCTCGCGGCGCGACGGCTCAGAACGATGAGTTCATCGAGCTCTACAACCCGACGGGCGCGGACATCACGCTGAATGGCTGGAAGGTCCAGTACAAGAGCGCGACGAGCACCACCAGCTACTCGGGCTCGGTGGACATCCCGGACGGCACGGTCATCAAGGCCTACGGCTACCTGCTGCTGGCCCACACCTCGGGCTACACGGGCACCGTGACGAGGGACGTGGCCTACAACTTCGACATGTCCGCGTCGGCGTCGGGTGGCGGCCACGTCCGCATCGGTCCGAACCTCCAGGCGGACAACCTGAACGACCCCAACACGGTGGACAAGATCGGCTACGGCACGGCGAACCAGCCCGAGGGCGGCAAGGCCCCCGCGCACCCGGCGGCTGGTGGAAGCCTCGAGCGCAAGGCGCGCCCGAACTCCACGACCGAGACCATGGCGCAGGGCGGTGCCGATGCCCTGGCTGGCAATGGTCACGACTCGAACGACAACGCGAACGACTTCGTCGTCCGCACGGAGCGCCAGCCGCAGAACTCGCAGAGCCCGACGGAGCAGCCGTAACCGTCAGGCAGACGGGAGGCGGGGCTGAAGCGCGGGCCCTGCCTCCGTGAGGTTCAGAACGGGCGGAACCCTGTATCGGGGTTCCGCCCGTTGTCTTTGGGCGCCTGCATCCTGGAAGGCCCAGGGATGATGGATGGGATTGGACGACGACGCGTGGCAGGCATTGCGTCCGCGTGGCTCAACCCGCCGCGGAGGCACTCCCGATTCCCGCCGTCATCAGCCGGCTCAGCGAGGCCACGGGCAGGTCGAAGTCCATGGAGGCGCGGAAGAGGTTCTGGTGCACGAGCACGCCCAGGAAGCCGCCGAGCAGGCTGTGCGACGTGTGGAGCGCATCCACGTCCTGGCGGAAGTCTCCTGTCTTCTGCCCGTACCGGATGATGCCTTCCAGCGTCTTGGCGTAGAGGTCCAGCTTCTCGCGGATGGCCTCCGCCACCTGGTCATTCGAGTCGGTGGCCTCGGCCGCGAGCATCGCGAAGAAGATGCCGTACTCGCGGTGCTCGCGCAGGAACCGGTGAGCCCGCTCGGAGATGGCCTGGAGTTGCTCCATCGCGGGGCGCTGGCGCAGGTCGCCAAGTGGCTGGAATTCGCGCAGGCAGCGCTGGTGCAATTCCTCAATCGCGGCTAGCAGCAGGTCTTCCTTGGTGGGGAAGTGCCAGTACAGCGCCCCGGGCGTCATGCGGATGGCCCGGGATAAGTCAGCCATCGTGGTGGCGAGAAAGCCCCTGCGCGCGAACAACTGGATGGCGGCCTCCAGGATTTCCATCCGGGTTCGCGCGGCACGTTCCTGTTTCAGCTCTCGCTGGGCGGGTTCCCTGGCCATACCCGCCGAATCTATGCATCACGCCAGGAGTGTCACCCTGACGATTTCGGGTGGCGCGCCGACGCGCAGCGGCGGACCCCAGAAGCCTGTTCCCCGGCTGACATAGAGATGGCGTTCGCCTTCGTGAAACAACCCCGCGTCGTGCTCCCAGATGGCGGACACCGCCAGGGTGAACGGGAAGAACTGACCGCCATGGGTGTGCCCGGAGAGCTGCAACCCCACACCTTCCCGCGCCGCCACCTTCCAGTTCGACGGCTGATGCGCCAGCAGCACCGAGGCGCGCTCGGCGTCGCGTCCCGCCATCGCCGCGCCCAGATCATACGACTGTCGGAAACCCGTCTTCTTCGCGGACCAGTCATCCACGCCCAGCAGGTCGAAGGACGCCGCCGCGTCGCCGATGCGCACGTGACGGTTGCGCAGCACGTGCACGCCCATGCGCTCCAGCGCGTCCGCCCACGCCGCGTCGTTCCAGTAGTACTCGTGGTTTCCCGTGACGAAGTACGTGCCATGACGTGACTTCAGCTCGGAGAGGGCGGACACCGCGGGGGACAGCGTCTCGACGTGCCCGTCCACCAGGTCTCCGGTGATGCACATCAGGTCCGGCCGCAACGCGTTGCAGCGGCGCACCAGCTCGTCCATGAAGCGGCGCCGGATGACGGGGCCCACGTGGATGTCGCTCAGGTGGACGATGGTGAAGCCATCCAGCGCCTTGGGCAGACCGGGCAGCTTCACCGCTACTTCGTTCACCACCGGCGGATGGAAGGCGCTCCACATCCCGAAGCCTGTCACGCTGCCGGAAGCCAGCACCGCTCCGCCGGCTGTCATCCGAGCAAGGAAGCGGCGGCGCTCCGCATCGACTGGCGCGGAGGGCTGGGCACCCGCCGCCGCGCTGGCCATGGGCGATTGGGGACTTGGAGCGCCATGGGAGGACTGCGCCGCCGCCGCCATGGCCGCGCTGGCAGGCGCTACCGCATCGGTGCCCGTCGCGCTTCGCGCCCAGGACTCCATCGCGGCGCTTCCGGCGTTGATGGGGCGCGCCACGACCTCTGGGCCTGTCTCCACCAACGACAGATGCGACCGTGCGCCAGCGCTCGCGGCGTCAGCAGCAATCACATCGGTGCCAGTCGGCGCCAGCGAGGAACGAGCCTGTGCGCCGGAGCTCGCGGCGTCTGCCCGCGACGCCGCCTCGGTGCTCAGCGACGAGACGGAAGTGTTCGATTCCTGACGGCTACGTGAAAGCCGCGCCGCCACCCGCCGTGCGCCGCCCAGCACCCAAAGTGAGAGCAGCAGGTAGATGGACATGCCCATCCACGTCCACACCGCCGTGGCCACGGCGAAGGTGGAGTCCATGGGGATGAAGCGCGTCACCGACCACGACAGAATCAGCGGCACGGCCAGCGCCGTCATCAGCCCCATCCCCACGCGCCGCCACTTCGGGCTCGTTGACGTGTCCGCGAAGAGGCGCCGGTACAGGTAGACGTGGGCGGCCACCGTGGCGATGCCGGTGACGATGGCGAAGAGGATGAAGCGCGCGGTGTCCATGCTGGGCTTCATCCTCACCCGCGCGCGACGCGCTGCAACGCAATCCGCGTGAAGAAGTGTGAACGCCGTGTACACGGACAGCGAATCAATCCGTGCGCAGCGTTCGCGCATTCGTGACTGGGGCAATCACGACCCGAAGGGTTCCACGGCGTGGGGCGCGGCGATGCAGCCAGGGGCGCGCCGATAGGGTTGGTCGCGATACAAGTAACGAAGTATTGGCTGTCGACACCGGCCTGCCGGAAGACCGCTCAGACGCCGCCGCAGGTGGGATTGGCGATGGGCCGGTGGGCGTGCACTCACCCGGAGGAGACCCATGCGCCAGGACATGAAAGCGGGACCGCGCTCCCTGTTGATGTTGCTGTTGAGCGCCCTGCTGGTGGCGGGGTGTGAGCCCACCGGAACCATCGTGTCCCCCGCCTCGGAGGTACGGGCCTCGCGCGCCCAGCGGCTCACCGGGGCGCTCTCGCCGATGCGCATCGCCGCCGGCGCGCAGCACTCGCTGTACGTCACGCCGTCGGGCGTGGTGTGGGGCTGGGGCGGGAACAGCGCCGGACAGCTTGGCGGGGCGGAGTCCTCCTTCCAGCGATTGGTGCCGGCGCAGCTGTCATCGCTGCCCGGCATCGTGTCGGTGGTGTCGGGAGACGCCCATTCGCTGGCGCTGAGCACGGAGGGAACCGTGTGGGCGTGGGGGAGCAACAGCTCCGGTCAGCTCGGGGATGGCACCACCACGGACCGCGCGACGCCGCGGCAGGTGGAGGGGCTGACGGACGTCGTCGCGGTGGCCGCGGGCGACTTCCACTCGCTCGCGCTGCGCGCGGACGGCACGGTGTGGGCGTGGGGGACGAACTTCCATGGCCAGCTCGGCCGTGGCCACACCCAGACAGGACTGTTTCCCGAGCGCGTGCCCGGCCTGGAGGGCGTGGTGGCGCTCGCCGCCGGCTTCGACTTCACGCTGGCGGTGCTCGCGGACGGAACAGTGGCTTCGTGGGGCGCCAATTCCTCGGGGCAGCTCGGCCACGGCACCTTCACCCAGCGCCTGTCGCCCGCGCGGATTCCCAACCTCGTCAACATCACCGCGGTGGCGGCGGGCACCTACCACGCGATGGCGCTGGGGCGCGACGGCACGGTGTGGACGTGGGGCAGCAACAGCTCGGGCCAGCTCGGCGACGGCACGTGGAACGACCGTGCCGTCCCCGCGCCCGTGCCGGGGCTCGCGCGCGTGAAGGCCGTGGCGTCGCTGGACGCGGGCTCGATGGCGCTGCTGGAGGAAGGCGTCGTGTTCGCGTGGGGCGCCAACGGCTCCGGGCAGTTGGGCGACGGCGGCACCGAGGACCGTCCCACGCCGGCGCTGGTGCCGGGGCTGACGGCGGTGGCCTCGGTGGTGGGCGGCGCGCAGCACGCGCTGGCGCTTCGCAGCGACGGCACGGTGTGGGCCTGGGGCAGTGGGCTCGCGGGGCAGCTCGGCCATGGTGGCTCCGAGCGCCATGCCGTGCCGGCGACGGTGATGCGCCTGACGGGCGTGACGTCCATGGCGACGGGCAGCTTCCACTCCCTGGCCGCGCTGGGTGACGGTACCGTGTGGGCCTGGGGGCGCAACACCTACGGTCAGCTCGGCGATGGCAGTACCTCCGAGCGCCACGTGCCGGCGCGGGTGGAGGGCCTCTTCGGCGTGCGCGCGGTCGCCGCCGCGGGCCATCACTCCGTGGCGGTGGCCCAGGACGGTACGGTGTGGACGTGGGGGCGCAATGCCTCCGGCCAGCTGGGCGATGGTTCCACGCGGGACCGCTTCCGGCCGGCGCGGGTGCCAGGCATCGAGGGCGTGGTGGCCGTCGCCGCGGGTGGCAGCCATGTCGTGGCGCTGCGCCGTGACGGCACGGTGTGGACGTGGGGCTACAACGCACTGGGACAGCTGGGCGATGGGACGTCGGTGGACAAGCTCACGCCGGTGCTGGTGCCGGGCCTGACCTCGGTCCAGGCGGTGGCGGCGGGGACGTACTTCTCCATGGCCCTGCGCAGCGATGGCACGGTGTGGACGTGGGGCGATGGCTTCGAAGGCCAGCTGGGCGACGGTGGAGGTGTGCGGCGATTGTCGCCGGTGCAGGTCTCAGGGCTGAAGGGCATTGTCGGCATCTCGGTGGGCTCCGCGCACGCGCTGGCGGTGAGGAGCGACGGCACGGTGTGGGCCTGGGGTGACAATGGGGAGGGGCAGCTCGGGGATGGCACCTGGACCGACCGCTTCCGTCCGGTGCAGGTGCAGCAGTTGACGGGCATCGTCGCCGTCAGCGGCGGGCGCTCCCACTCCCTGGCGCTCCACGGTGACGGCACGGTGCGCGGGTGGGGCTCCAACGGGTATGGGCAGCTGGGGGATGGCACGCTGACCTCGCGCGTCCGCGCGGCGGTCATCCCCGGGCTGTCCGGCATCCGGGCGCTGCATCCTGGCCATCTGCACATGCTGGCGCTGCACGCGGACGGCACGCTGCGCGGCTGGGGGTACAACCGCTTCGGCCAGCTGGGCCTGGGCAACGCCGGCTGGAGCGCCCATCCGGTGCAGGTGCGAGGCATGGGTCGGGGCGACCGGCTGGCCGTGGGCCGCGCGCACGCCTTGCTGGTGCGCGCCGACGGCTCGCTGCTGGCGTGGGGGGAGAATGCGTCGGGGCAGCTGGGCGATGGCAGCACCATCCACCGCACGCGGCCCGTCACGGTGCAGGGCATGTCCTGCGTGCGCTCGGTCGCCAGTGGCATTCAGCACTCGCTGGCGCTGGCGTGTGACGGCTCGGTGTGGGCCTGGGGCGCCAACCACAGGGGGCAGCTCGGGGATGGCACCACCACCTCGCGCGTGTCGCCGGTGCTGGTGGAGGGCCTCCAGGGCGTCGTGGCGGTGGCGGCGGGAAGCGACGCGTCGCTGGCGCTGCGCGGCGATGGCACGGTGTGGAGCTGGGGGTCGAACGCCAACGGCCAGCTGGGAGATGGCACCGTCGTGGACCACCCGCGTCCCACGCGGCTCGAGGCGCTCCGTGACGTGGTGGCCATCGCGCTCGGCGAGAAGCACGCGCTGGCGGTGGGCACGGACGGCTCGGTGTGGGCGTGGGGCGCGAACGAATTCGGCCAGCTGGGCGATGGCGGGACCACGTCGAGCCCGTCTCCGGTGCGCGTGAAGGGATTGGACGGCGTGGGGGCCGTGGCGGCCGGACGGGCCTTCTCGCTGGCGGTGCGTGGCGACGGCACGGCCTGGGCCTGGGGGGCGAACGAATCCGGGCAGCTGGGGGATGGGACGAACCGTGCCCAGCACGTGCCCAAGCAGATTGCCTCGGTGAAGGGAATCAGCGCCCTGTCCGCGGGCGCGCATCACACGGTGGCGTTGAGGGATGACGGCACGGTGTGGACGTGGGGTGACAACACGATGGGGCAGCTGGGGGACGGCTCCCCCGTATCCAATTCCTTGTGGCCCCGGAGGGTGCCGGAGCTGATGGACGTGGAGGCCGTGGCCGCGGGCGAGCAGTTCATCGTGGCAGTGCGCCGCGACGGGACGGCCCGCTCCTGGGGCAGCAACGAGTATGGCCAGCTCGGAGACGGCATGACGGGCCCGCGGCTGTCGCCGGTGGAGGTGAAAATCGAGAGCTCCGGAATCCGTTCGCCCGTGCTCGCCGTGCACGCCTGGGCCCAGCACGCGGTGGCCTTGATGTCGGACGGCGCGGTGCATGCCTGGGGCGACAACTCGCATGGGCAACTGGGCGACGGCACTATCGAGCGCCGTGCCTCGCCCGTTGTGGTGCGCGGATTGACGAACGTGGCGGCCGTGTCCACCGGGGCCTGGCACGCGCTGGCGTTGCGCCGCGATGGCACCGTCTGGGCCTGGGGCGCCAATGGCTTCGGCCAGCTTGGGGATGGAACGTCCGTCGCCCGCTGGGTGCCGGTGCAGGTGGTGGGGCTCGAGAACGTGGTGGCCATCGCCGCGGGCGGCTACCACTCGCTGGCGGTGCGCTCGGACGGCACGGTGTGGACGTGGGGATACAACGAGTTTGGTCAGCTGGGCGACGGTACCTCCGAGCCCCGGAGCGTGCCCATCCGGGTGGAGGGACTCGAGGATGTGACGGCTGTAGCCGGGGGAGAACACGCCTCGTTGGCGCGCCATGCGGACGGCACGCTGTCGGCGTGGGGCAACAATGCGTCGGGCCAGCTCGGAGATGGCACCGGCACCAACCATTACGTCCCGGTGCGGGTGAAGGGCGTGGACGACGTGGTGGACGTGCGCGCGGGTCTGGCGCACACGGTGGCCCTGCGGGGGAACGGCACGGTGTGGACGTGGGGCGATAACGCCCATGGCCAGCTGGGCGATGGCGCGACGGGCGCCAGGACGCGGGGCGTGCCGCGGCAGGTGGCGGGCCTGCCCACGATAGCGGCCATTGGCGCCGGGGCGTGGCACACGTTCGCGGCCAGCGCCAAGGGGGCTGTCTTCAGCTGGGGCCGCAACTCGCACGGCCAGCTCGGCGTGGGGGACAACGCCTCCCGGGCCGAGCCGCTGCGCGTGAAGGAGCTGTCCGGCGTCAGGGTGATGGCGGGCGGCGCGGGCTTCTCGGTCACCCTGCAGCAGGACGGCACGGTGCTGAGCTTTGGCTCCAGCCTCTACGGCACGCTGGGGCTGGGGGTCCTGGGCCAGCGCTCGTCACCAGGGCAGGTGCTGCTGCCCTGAGCCGGGCGCGCGGCGCCTCAGAGGGTTCGGCGGGCGGGCCGTATCCGGACGCGGTACTTCTTCGGCGGGCGCGTCCGGAGCCGGGCCCGGTACGTGCCGTGGGCGCGGCGGGCGGGCCGGGAGCGCCGGCTCACGCTCTTTCTTCGACCTGCGCCGAAAGGACGTCGACGAGGAGCTGTCATGGCAGGACCTGCGCTCGTGCGCTACGGCTTCTCCAGGGCCGCGCGGGGCGTGGACAGCTCGGAGCCAATCTGCTGCCACTCCCGCGCATAGGCGCCGCGTGCGAACGCGCGCAGGTCGCCGGCCGTCACCGTGCCCCGGGCCATCGCGGTGTCGAGCGCGCGGACGACGGCCTTGCGGTGCGGCTGCTCGACGTAGGGGTTGCCCTCGCGGAACACCTCGCCGAAGAGCGACTCCAGCCGCCCGTCCTGCTTCAGGCGCTCCACGATGCGGGCCTGCGAGGCCGGCTCGTTCGCGTGGGCATGGAGCATGGCGGAGGCCAGCCCGCCCTGCGCATCGGCATCCGGGAACTCGGAGAGCAGCTCCAGCTCCGCGTCCGCCCCCGCGATGGCGGCGGCGTCCAGGGGCGGTGGCGGCGGGGCCGTCACCGCGCGCTGCGCGGGGCGGCGGTCCGGCTCGAAGTCGCTGCGGCCATGGAACGGCTGCACCGCGCGGTGGACCTGGGCGCTCTTCGTCGCCTTGGCGGCGGCGCCGGTGTCCGGCCGCTCGGGAGTGCTGGTGCGCTCAGGCACCGGACCCTTCGGCGAGGACGGACGGTTACCACCATCAATGCGGGACATGGGGAGCTCCAGGGCGAGGGGCCCGGCGCGGACGGCGCTCCGGGAATGCCCATGTGGGTTATCGGACGCGATGTGGTTCCAGTTGCGTCCCGCCTCAAAGGTGCGTTCGCCAGACGGACCCCGCACGGTGGCGCGCCCGCGTCAGCGGCGTGAAAAGCGCAATGACTCCCGGCGCTTGGCGGGCTGGGGAGGGAAGTGCCGCTCCAGCCCGTGCACCAGGTCCTCCCGCCACGCCGGGTAGTTGTGTCCACCGCTGTACTCGCGGAGCGCCACCCGGTGCCCGCTCTCCTCGAGCAGGGGGGCGAGCCGGCGGTTGCCCTCCAGCAGTCCCTCGAAGCGGCCGCAGTCCATCCAGACATCCAGCGGGCGGCGAGGCGCCTGGCGCGCCAGCTCGAAGACGATGAAGTCATGGCCTGCCACGGCGAAGGCCCCGGACTGGGACAGCACCCGCCCGAAGACTTCGGGCAGCCGCAGGCCGGTGTAGAGCGCCATCAGCCCGCCCAAGGACGCGCCCAGCACCGCGTGGGCGCCGGGGCTGCGGCGCTCGTCCACCAGGGACAGCTTCTCGCGCGCCAGCGGGAGCACCTTCCAGCGCAGCAGGCCCACCGTGTACTCGCTGCACGTGTACTCCATGCTGCGCGTCTCGCCGCCGTTGCACACCAGCGCCAGGGCCACCGGGCGCATGCGGCCTTCGGCCACCAGCGTGTCCACCAGCTCGGGGAGCCGCACGCGGCGCAGGTAGTCCTCGCCGTCATAGGCCACCAGCAGCGGCACGGGCGCGTCCGTGGGCGGCGCGTACAGGTACACCCGGCGCTGCCCCGGCAGGTCCAGGTCCCCGGTGTCCACGACATGTCGCGTGACACGGCCGCGCGGCGCGCCCCGCGGGTGCCGGGATGGCAGTGACGAGCGGGCCTGGGGCATGTGGAAGGTGTGGTTGATACCGCCGAAGCCATTGTCGGAGGGGTGCCGGTTGAGCGGGTCCACCACGCGGCGGCCGCGCGCGTCCTCCAGCGCGTATTCGACGTAGGCGTCCGGGGGCAGCGTCAGCGTGCGGGCCCACAGTCCGGGCGCCACGCGCTTGAGCGGCAGCGGCTTGCCTCGCCAGTCCTGGAAGTCTCCCTGGAGACAGATGGGGCCCCGGCCGCGCCACACGAAGGTGGCGCGGTCCGTGTCGATGACGGGCGTGCCCTCGGCGCGGGCCCGTGCCTCCAATGTCTTCGCGTCCATCCGCGCAACCTATGTCAGCAGGTCACGCAGCGCTCCCTCCAACTCCGGGTAGCGGAACACGAAGCCCGCCGCCTGGGCGCGCGCGGGCAGCACGCGCTGTCCCTCCAGCACCATCCTCGCCATTTCGCCCAGGGTGGCCTTGAGCATGAACCCGGGCACCCGCATCACGGAGGGCCGCCCCAGGACGTGGCCCAGCGTGTGCGCGAAGTCGGCGTTGGTCACGGGCGTGGGCGCGGTGGCGTTCACCAGGCCCTCCACCTCCGGGTGGGCCAGCACGAAGCCCAGCAGGTCCAGCGCGTCCTCGCGGTGCACCCAGCTCACGTACTGCTCGCCGCTGCCCACCGGGCCGCCCGCGCCCATGCGGAAGGGAGGCAGCATCTTGTGGAGCGCGCCGCCGTCCGGGTGCAGCACCACGCCCATACGCACCACCACCGTGGAGGCGCCGGCCTCACGGGCCTGGGTGGCCTCCGCCTCCCAGTCCACGCACACGCGCGCCAGGAAGTCGTCGCCCGGAGGGCTCTCCTCCGTCAGCGGCTCCGCGCCGCGCGTGCCGCCGTAGAAGCCAATGGCCGACGCCGAGATGAACCGCTTCACCGTGCCCGCCTCGCGCATCGCCGCCACCAGCGCGCGGGTGCCGTGCACGCGGCTGTCGTGGATGCGGCGCTTCGCCTCGTGGGTCCACCGCTGGGCCACCGGCTCGCCCGCCAGATGGATGACCGCCTCCGCGCCCGCCAGGGCCTCCGGGGCAAGCAGCGCGCCGGCGTCGAAGTGCGCGCCCGTCACCCCGGCGGGCAGGTGCGCCAGGGCCCTTTCGACGTTCCGGACCAGGACATGGACCTCGTGACCGCTGTCCAACAAACGTTGGACAAGCCCTGGACCGAGGAAGCCGCTCGCGCCGGTGACGGCCACCTTCACGGGGTGGGCTCCGTGGGCACGGGGGTGTTCAGGTCCACGCCCACCAGGCGGCTCAGGACGGCGAAGAAGGCCGTCAGCTCATCCGGCTTCATCCGGCCCGAGTGCCGGTAGACGAGGGCCCCCTCCGCGTCCAGCAGCACGACGTTGGACGTCTTCACCGGCAGCTTCCAGGGCGCCTTTCCCATCGTTCCATCCATGTCCACCAGGATGGGCACGCCCACCTTCTTCTCCTCGTCCCGGACGAACGACAGCGCAATCTGCCGGGCCGGAAAGAAGTCGAAGCTCTGCAGGTTCGCGACGGCCAGCACCCAGGCGGCGTCCAGGATTCCGCGCTCCTGTCCCCGCGCGAACAGCTCCTTCTTCAGGGTGGCGTTCAGCTTGGTCGAGTCCTTGTCCTCGTAGAACAGGATGACCGGCTTCCCGCGCCACTTGGAGAGCCGGACCTCCTTGCCAGAGGACGTCTTCAGCGTCGCGTCCACGGGAGTCGGGCTCGGGGCAGGTGCAGGCGCCGCGCCCAGCGCGCTCCCCGCGGCCAGGGACACGGACAGCGCGCCTGCGATCCACGCCTTCATGAAGGGGCCCCTGTGTACAAGGTTTTTACGAACCTTAGACATACCCTTGACAAACTCTGGACGCAAACGCAACCTCTAGGACTCAAAGGAACAGGACCTTCGGAGGAAAGAAGCATGGCACTCACGCTTCCCGCTGCGCAGCCATCGCCGGGCCTGCTTCCTCTGGAGCAAGCCTGGTTGCAGCTGGTCCAGGCGGAGGTGGAGACCTCGCTGGCGGAGCTGTTCGAGCTCCCCGACGAGGCGAACCTGGATGTGCGTTGGACGCGGGCGTTGGCGCAGGCGCGGGCGTACGCCCTGCGGCCCGCCAAGCGGGTGCGGCCGGCGCTGGTGATGGCGGGCTACTGCCTGGCGCGGGGAAGCGCGGTGGTGCCCACCGGGCTCTGGCGCTTCGCGGCCGGATTGGAGCTGCTGCACACCTTCCTCCTCATCCACGACGACGTGGCGGATCAGGCCGAGGTGCGCCGGGGCGCGGCGTCCCTGCACCGGATGCTGGCGCCGGGCCGCGCGGGCGAGGACCTGGCGGTGGTGGTGGGAGACCACCTCTTCGCCCGCGCATTGGAGGCCATGCTGGGCTCGGGCCTGCCGGGTGTGCCCGGCGTGGTGCAGTACGCCCTGGGCGTGTGCCGGCACACGGCGGCGGGGCAGTACCTGGACCTGGACCTGGGGCGCGCGCCGCTGTCGCGGGTGACGCTCTTCCAGACGCTGCGCGTGGCGCACCTCAAGACGGCGCGCTACGGCTTCTGCGCTCCGCTGGTGTGCGGAGCGATGCTGGGCAATGCCACCACCGGCCTGGTGGAGGGGTTGGAGCGCGTGGGCCGTCACGTCGGTCTTGCCTACCAGCTTCGGGACGATTTGCTGGGCCTTTTTGGCGATTCCCACGTCACCGGCAAGGCGACCGACGGCGACTTCCTGCAAGGCAAGCGAACCTTTCCAGTGCTGGCCGCCTTCGCCCGCGCCAGCGACGCCGAGCGCGCGGAGCTGGAGGCGCTGTGGGCGCTGCCGGTGGAGCAGAAGGACGCGGCCGCGCTGACCCGTGCGCGCGCGCTGGTGGAGTCGTGCGGAGGCCGGGCCGCGTGTGAGCGCATGGTGGCGCGGGCCTCTCGCGCCGCTCGGCGCGCGCTGCAGTCGCTGCCCAACCCCAACGGCGTGAGGGAGCTGCTGGATGCCCTCATCGCCCGCCTGGCCGACCGCGCCGCCTGAGGACGACATGAGCGCATCGACACAGGGCAGGCGCGTGGTGGTGGTCGGCGCGGGGGTGGGGGGGCTGGCCGCCGCCGCACGGCTGGCGCACCAGGGCTTCGACGTCCAGCTCTTCGAGAAGACGGACGGTCCGGGCGGGCGCTGCAATCGGTTGAAGGTGGATGGCTTCACGTGGGACCTGGGCCCCACCATCGTGTTGATGCCCGAGGTCTTCGAGGAGACCTTTCGCGCCCTGGGGCGACGCATCGAGGACTACCTGACGCTGCTCAAGTGCGACCCGAACTATCGCGTCCACTTCCGGGACGGCTCGGACATCACCTTCACCTCCGAGCTGTGCGCCATGGGCCGCGAGCTGGAGCGGGTGGAGCCGGGCAGCTACGCGCGCTACCTCGCCTTCCTGGCCCAGGGCCGCGTCCAGTACCGCACCAGCCTGGACCACCTGGTGGGCCGCAACTACGCGGGCCTGCGCGACTACTTCTCGCCCCGCGTGCTGGCCCGCATCTTCCAGGTGCGCGCCCACCGCCGCATGTACGGCGACGTCAGCCGCTTCTTCCAGGACGAGCGCCTGCGCGCGGCGATGACCTTCCAGACGATGTACCTGGGCGTGTCGCCCTTCGCGTCGCCCGCCGTGTACGGCCTGCTGCCCTTCACCGAGCTGGGTGTGGGCATCTGGTTCCCCAAGGGCGGCCTGTACGCCATCCCCCTGGCGCTGGAGCGGCTGGCGCGCGAGGAGGGCGTGCGCATCCACTACCGCGCGCCCGTGGAGCGCATCCTCACCGACGCGGGGCGCACCCGGGGCGTGCGACTGGAGGGCGGCGAGGTGGTGGAGGCGGACGCGGTGCTGTGCAACGCGGACCTGCCCTACGCGTACGAGAAGCTGCTCGACCCGAACGCGACGACGCTCAAGCGCAAGGAGAAGCTGCGCTACACGTCCAGCGGCTACATGCTCTACCTGGGCCTGAAGCGCCGCTACCCGGCGCTCCAGCACCACAACGTGGTGTTCGGCCGGGACTACAAGGGCTCGTTCGACGACATCTTCGAGCGCTTCCGCGTCCCCGAGGACCTCAGCTTCTACGTCAACGCGCCCACGCGCACCGACGCGTCCCTGGCGCCGGAGGGCAAGGACGCGCTCTACGTCCTGGTGCCCGTGCCGCACCAGCACCCGGACCTGGACTGGAAGGTGGAGGGCCCGAAGGTCCGCGCGAAGTTCTTCGCGCGCATGGCCGAGCTGGGCTTCCCCTCGCTGGAGGCGGACATCGAGGTGGAGCGCGTCTTCACGCCGGATGACTGGGCGGGCACGTTCAACCTCGCGCGGGGCAGCGCCTTCGGCCTGTCGCAGAACTTCATGCAGATTGGCCCCTTCCGCCCGTCCAACCAGGACGCGCGGGTGAAGAACCTCTTCTTCGTGGGCGCCTCCACGCAGCCGGGGACGGGCCTGCCCACGGTGCTCATCTCCGCGCGGCTGGTGACGGAGCGGCTGATGACGTGGGCCCAGGCGCAGGGCGTGCGGCTGTCGCCCCGGAGCGCCGGCGCCGAGCCACTGCCAGGGGTGGCGGCATGAGTGCTCCGGTCGACATGGCGCTGGTGGCGCGGGGCTACGCGCGGGCGAAGCAGGTGACGCGTCACCACGCCAAGAGCTTCTTCTTCGCCTCATACCTGCTCTTCGGGCTGCGGCGGAGGGCGGCCTTCGCGCTCTATGCCTTCTGCCGGCGCCTGGATGACATGGTGGACGGGGACGACGCGGCGGGCGCGGCCGAGGCGCTGTCCGTGCGGCTGGCCCGGGCGCGGCAGCGCGTGGCGGAGCTGTACCTGCCCATGCCGGAGCTGGCCTCGCGCGAGCTGGGACCGCCGGCGGACCGGGTGAAGGGCAGCGAGGCCGCGACACCGTGGGACGCGGGCGAGTTCGCCGCGCTCGAGCACACGGTGCGGCACTACCGGATTCCGGAGCAGCCCTTCCAGGACCTCATCTCCGGCATGGAGATGGACCTCACCCTGCACCGCTACGCCACCTGGGCCCAGCTGGACCTGTACTGCTACCGCGTGGCGGGCGTGGTGGGGCTGATGCTGACGCCGGTGCTGGGGTGCTCGGACGCGGCGGCGGTGGAGCCCGCGGCCGACCTGGGCCGGGCCATGCAGCTCACCAACATCCTCCGCGACGTGCGCGAGGACCTGGAGCGCGGCCGGGTGTACCTGCCCGCCGAGGAGCTGGCGGCCTTCGGCCTGACGGAGGATGACCTGCGGCGCGGGCGGGTGGACGCGCGCTGGCGCTCCTTCATGCGCTTCCAGGTGGAGCGCGCGCGGGCGTACTACGCGCGAGCGGCGGCCGGGGTGCGCTACCTCACGGGCTTCGGCAGCCAGCGGATGGTGCGGCTGATGGGCGCCATCTACGGCGACATCCTGCGCGACATCGAGGCGCGGGATTACGACGTGTTCAGCGCCCGCGCCCACGTGACGACGCGTCGCAAGCTCGCGCTGGCCGCCGCGGCCATGGTGCGGCCCGGCGCGGTGCTGCCCGTGCCCCGGGGCGAGGTGCGCATGCCCTTGCTGCCCACCGGGGTGGAAGGGGGCGCGCACCATGCACGGTGACGGCGTGAGGACGGGGCTGCCACGAGCCGCCACTTGCCAGCGGGGCCCAGCGCAGGGTCTGCGCCGCGAGTGCGGCCAGTGGCTCCTGCACGAGCGAGCCGCCACGGACCGGCAGGGCCCGGCGCCGCGTCACGCGCAGCTGGGGGGAGGCCGGTCATGAAGCGCAACCGTGTCGCGGTGGTGGGGGGTGGCATCGGCGGGCTGACGGCCGCCGGGCTGCTGGCGAAGGAAGGGCACGAGGTGACGCTGTTCGAGCGAGGCGCGTCGCTGGGCGGCAAGGCCCAGGCCGTCACGGTGAACGGCCTTACCCTGGACACGGGGCCCACGCTGCTGACGCTGCCGGACCTGGTGCGTGGCACCTTCTTGAAGCTGGGCGCGGAGGACCTGCTCCCGCGCTTCACGGAGCTGGAGCCGCAGTGCGCCTACCGCTTCGCGGATGGGTGTGAATTCACGGCCCACAAGGACCTGGAGCGCACGGCGGAGAGCGCGGCCGGGGTCCGCTCCGGCGAGCGCGACGGGGTGCGGAGCTTCTACGCGGAGGCCGCGGCCATCTGGCGCGCCGCGGGCGAGCCATACCTGGAGGCACCCTTCGAGGGCATGGCCGGCTTCATGGCGCGCGTGGCGAAGCGCGGCGTGGGCGCCGTCCTGGCGGGGATGAAGCTGGGCACGCTGCACGAGCTGGCGGTCCGGCACTTCAAGACGGACCACCTGCGGCAATACGTGGGCCGCTTCGCGACGTACACCGGCGCGTCGCCGTACGAGGCGAGCGCCGCCTTCGCGCTCATCCCGCACATCGAACATGCGTACGGCGTGCACCACGTGCGCGGCGGCATCGGCGCGCTGGTGGAGGCGCTGGGCCAGGCCGCACGCCGGCTGGGCGTGCGCATCCACCTGGGGACGCGGGCGCGCTTCGAGCGCACACGCGAGGGCTACCAGGTGGGCCCCGCGGAGGGCACCGAGCGCTTCGACAGCGTGGTGGTGAACGCGGACCCGCTGGAGCGGCTCTCACGCGCGGAGGAGCCGCTGGCGCTGTCCGGCTTCGTGCTGCTGCTGGAGGTCGAGGGCCGTCCCGCGCTGCCACACCACATGGTGCTCTTCGGGGGCGACTACCGGCGCGAGTTCGACGAGCTGTTCGGCGGGCAGCTCGCCTCGGACCCGACGGTGTACTTCTGCAACCCCTGCGCGACGGACGACCGCATGGCGCCGCCGGGCCGCACCGGGCTCTTCGTCATGGTGAACGCGCCCGCGCTCCCCGTGGACGCGCGCGGCGCGGAGCAGGCCACCCGGGACTGGGAGGCGGGTGCCGAGCGCGTGAAGGCGCAGATGCTCGAGCGCCTGTTCCAGCACTTCCCGGCGTTGAAGGGCCGGGTGCGCGTCATCGGTCAGCGCTCGCCGGTGGACCTGGCCGCGCAGGGGGCACCGGGCGGCTCCATCTACGGCTTCCTGCCGCACGGGAAGCTCGGCCCCTTCCGCCGTCCGCGCATCCGCGGCAGCACGCCGGGCCTGTTCTTCGCGGGCGGCGGCACGCATCCCGGCGGCGGTGTGCCGCTGGTGATGTTGTCCGGCCGCTTCGCCGCGGAGCTGGCGTCGCAGCACCTCCGGAGGGGCGCATGAAGGCCTGGGTCCGGCTCCCCGCGCTGCCGGAGGCGGCGGGGGCCTATCGCTGGTTCTACGCGGATGTCTCCGCCGGTCCCTACAGCGCGGTGTGCATCTTCATGCTCGGCTCGCTCTTCTCACCCCGGTACTCGGTGGCTGCGCGGCGGGGTGGGCTGCCGCTGGAGCACAGCGCGGTGAACTTCGCGCTGTACCACGACGGCGTGCGGCGACTCTGGGTGCTGAGCGAGTACGCGCGCGCCGAGCTGGAGGCACCGGGCCGGCTGCGCATCGGCCGCTCCACGCTGGCTTACGCGGAGGACGGCACGGTGCGCATGGACGTGGATGACTGGACGGCGCCCTGGGGCCGGCCGGTGCGCGCGGGCCTGACGCTGACGCCGATGACGCCGGTGGGCGAGGTGGTGCAGCTCATGCCCGGGCTGCCGCACTACTGGCAGGCGCTGGCGCCGCGGGCGCGGGCCCGGCTGGAGGTGTCCTCGCTGGGCATCGAGGCCGAGGGGCTGGGCTACCACGACACCAACCACGGCGAGGAGCTCCTGGGCGCGCGGCTGTCCGGCTGGCACTGGGCCCGGACCCACCGCGAGGACGAGACGGTGGTGGACTACCACCTGCCCGAGGGCGTCGCGCCGCTGCGGGTGGTGGCGGGCGCCTGCGGCGTGCGCTGCGAGCGTGGCTCCGCGCCACAGCCTCGGCCCACCAGCATCACCGGCTGGGGCCTGCGCGTGCCGTCGCGGCTGCACGCGGGGAACATCGTGGTGGGAGCGCCGAAGCTATTGGAGTCCTCGCCCTTCTACGCCCGGCTGGAGGCACGCACGGGGCCGCTGGACTCCATGGGCGAGGTGGCGGACTTCCGCCGCTTCCACTCGCCCTTCATCCGCTGGATGGCGCACTTCCGCACGCGCGTGGGACCAGCCGCATGAGCGCGCTCATCCTCGCATCTCTCGTTGGGGGTGCAGTGGCCATGGGCTCCCACCGTTTCCGCTCGCCCGTCCGCTGGATGGCGCGCTTCCGCATGTGCAGGGGACCCGCGATATGAGCGCGCTCGTCCTCGCATCCCTCGCTCGGTGTGGCGTGGCCGCGGGCTTCGGCCGTTTCCGCTCGCCCGTCCGCCGGATGACGCGCTTCCGCATGGGGCAGGCCATATGAGCGCGCTCGTCCTTGCATCCCTCGCCTGGTGTGGCGTGGCCGCGGGCTTCAGCGCGGTGGCGTGGGGTCGCCTGTCGAGGGCACGCGCCGGGGCCCCTCAGCCCTCGGGGATGCTGCCGCCGGTGCTGCTGCTGCGCCCGGTGGACGCGCCCACGCCTCGCGAGCTGGAGAACCTGTCTCTGCCCATCGACTACACGGGCCCGCTGGAGCAGGTGGTGGTGTCGCCCTACCGCCCCCGGCTCGCGCCCGGCGTGCGCTGGCTGCCGAGCGACCCGCTGACGCCGAACCGGAAGGTGGGACATCTGTTGTACGCGCTGGATGTGCTGCCCGTGGACGGACGGGTGGTGCTGTCGGTGGACGCGGACGTGGCGGTGACGGGCGCGCTGGTGCAGGGCCTGGCGGCGCCGGTGGCCGCGGGCGCGGCGCTGAGCACCGCGGCCCCACTGCCCGTGGGCCCCAGGGACGGAGCGAGCCGCGCCATGGCGGGCCTCCTGCGCTACACACACCACAGCTTTCGCGCGCTGGACGCCATGAGCGCGGGCGCGAAGGCCGTGTGTGGCAAGGCGCTGGGTCTGTCTCCCGTGGCCATGGCGGCGCTGCGGCCCCTGGCGGACCACATCGGCGAGGACCTGGAGCTGGCGAAACGGCTGCACGCCCGCGGGCTGGACGTGGTGCTGAGCGGGGCACCGGCGGTGGTGCCCCTGGACGCGGCGGTGCCCTGGGCGGCGCCCCTGGCGCGCTTCACCCGGTGGATGCAGGTGCTGGCCAGCCACCGTCCCGCCCTCTACCCGACGGTGCCGCTGCTCTTCACGCCCACGCTGCCCCTGCTGGTATTGGCCCTGGGGCTCGGCTCGCCGGTGCTGGCCGCGGCCGTCGCGGGCCTGGTGGCCATGCGGGTGCTGCTGGCCCTGCGGCTCGCCGGGTTCCACGCCCCCGCCGCGGACCCGGAGCGGGCCTACGCCGTGACGGACTGGCTCCTGGGCGAGGCGCTGCTGCTGGCGGCGTTCGTGCGGTCGTTGTGGCAGCAGGGCACGGTGACCTGGCGGGGACAGACCTACTCGCTTCGCCCCGGGGGGCGCATGGTACGGGTGGCACCCGAGCTGAGTGGAGGACCTGGATGACGTACGCGCGATTCCTCGGGCTGTTCGTAGTGGTGCCCATTCTCTTCATGGCCTGGCGGTATCGCCGCACCTTCACGGCCAGGGGCCTGGCGCCCATGGGGCTGCTCCTCATCGTCGTCTACGCGGCGACGTCGCCCTGGGACAACCTGGCGGTGAAGTGGGGCCTGTGGGGCTTCGACCCGGAGCGCATCTGGGGCATCAAGGTCGGCTACCTGCCGCTGGAGGAGTACCTCTTCTTCGGGCTCCAGACGCTGCTGGTGGGCCTGTGGGCCCGGGCCCGGCTGGCCCGCGCGCTGGCGAAGGACGCGGAGGCGCGGCCCGTCGCTCCGGGCGCGGGCGAACCCCGGAGCGGTGCGCTGCCGGCCCGGGAGGTGGCGCCATGATGGAGACGAAGTGGGCCTACCTCATCCACCTGCTGGCCTGGACGCTGCCCATCATCGCCTTCCAGCTCGTCGTCCTGGTGCGCCACTACAAGGAACGCTCCGGCGCGGTGCTCAAGGCGGTGCTGCCGCCAGCCTTCATCATGGGCCTGTACCTGTCGGTGGCGGACCACCTGGCCATCTCCACCGGCATCTGGAACTTCGGAGAGGGCAAGCACCTGGGCGTGTACGTGGGCGTGGTGCCGTTGGAGGAGGTGCTCTTCTTCCTCATCACCAGCGTGCTGGTGTCGCTGGGACTGGCGCTGTTCACCGCGTTGGTGTCGCTGCTGGGGGAGGCCCGGGCGTCGTGATTCACGCGGCGAAAGGGGGCCCGCTGGGCTGGGCGTGGGACCGCTACATCGGGTGGAAGTTCCGCTCGGCGTTCCGGGGCCTGTGGGTGCGCGGGGCGCTGCCGGCGGGCGGCCCTGGGCGGCTGGTGTACCTGAACCACTCCAACTGGTGGGACGGCTTCGTCCTCAACCAGCTCTGCCAGACGGCGGGGTGGGACGGCTACTGTCTCATGGAGGAGGAGAACCTGCGCCGCTACCGCTTCCTCACGCGCATCGGGGCCTTCAGCATCCGGCGCAAGGACGCGGTGTCGTCGGTGTCGTCGCTGCGCTACGCGAAGTCGCTGCTCGACCGGCCGCGCGCCGTGGTGTTCGTCTTCCCGGAGGGCGAGCACCGGCCCTTCGGCGTGCTCCCGCTGCGGCTGGAGCGAGGGGTGGAGGTGCTGGCGCGCGTGGCGAAGGTGGAGTGCCTGCCCATCGCCGTGCGCTACGGCTTCTTCGAGCATGAGCGTCCGGACGTGCTGCTGGAGGTGGGCACCCCGCACCCGCCCGGGGGCATGGCCGTCTTCCAGGAGGGACTGGAGGCGGTGGTGCGGCGGCTGGCGGCGGTGACGTCCCTGGAGGGCTTCACGCGCCGGGTGTCCGGCGCGCGCGGTGTGGCCGAGCGCTGGGACGCCGTTCGGGGGATGGCGTCGTGACGTTGCGCATCCGCACCATCGCTCGCATGACGGGCATCCGCGAGGCGACGCTCCGAGCCTGGGAGCGGCGTTACGGTTTTCCCCAGCCGCTGCGCAGCGAGGGCAACAACTACCGCGTCTATTCACGCGAGGAGGTGGAGGCCATCCGCCGCGTGGCCCGGCTCATCCAGGAGGAGGGCCTGTCGGTGAGCGAGGCCATCGCCCAGGTCCGGGCCTCGCCGCCGCGGGAGCTGCCGGAGGCGGAGCGCCTGGCCGAGCGGTTCTGGTCCACGGCCGTCACGCTGGACGGCGACGCGGTGACGCGCGTGCTGGACGACGCGCAGTCCGTCATGGACGTGGAGGCGTACTGCGACCGGTTCCTGCTGCCGCTGCTGCGGGAGATGGGCGTCCGGCTGGACGTCGCCCGGGAGCACCTGGCGTCGGCGCTCATCCGCCAGCGCCTGCGGCAGGTCCATGACAGCCAGCCCGCCGCGGCCAGCGGGCCCCGCGCATTGCTGGCCTGCCCGGCGGGGGACCACCACGAAGGCGGGCTGCTGCTGCTGGGCATCCACCTGAAGCGCAAGGGGTGGCGGGTGACGCTGCTGGGCGCGGACACCCCGGCGCAGGCGCTCCAGGGCGCCTGCGCGCAGGTGCGGCCGGACGTGGTGGCGCTGTCCTTCGTGCGCAGTCGCCCGCCGGAGGAGTTCGTGGCGGTGTTGGAGGAGGCGCTGCGGGCCTGCGCGCCCTTTCCCGTCGTGGTAGGGGGACTAGGCGCCCGGGAGCAGTTGAAGGCCATCTTCTCGCTCGGCGCGCAGTATGCGGAGTCGTCGGAAGAGCTCGTGGCCATCTGGACCCAGGTGCGCAACGCGCAGAATCGTCCCTAGCCTGGGCGCAGCGACATGGCAGAGCGCACCTACCGAATCCACATCGCCGCCGAGCTGGCCGGAGTCCGCGTGGAGCTCATCCGGGCCTGGGAGCGCCGCTACGGCGTGCTCAGGCCCCAGCGCACGCCCGCGGGCTACCGCGTCTATACGGACCGCGACGTGGCCGTGCTCAAGCAGCTCAAGCAACTGACGGACGAGGGCATGGCCATCAGCGAGGCGGCGAAGCTGCTGCCGCAGTTGCTGGCGGAGCCGGGGGCCGGCGGCGCCGCTGTCGGCCTCGCGCTCCCGCGCTCGAACGCGGAGGCGTGGCGCGCGTCGGTGCTCACCGCCGCCCAGGCCTATGACCAGCCCGCCGTGTCGGAGGTGCTGGACGAGGTGCTGGCGGCGTTGCCTCCGCTCAAGGCTTGCGAGGAGGTGCTGGCGCCGCTGCTGTGCGATGTGGGTGAGCGCTGGCAGGCCGGCACGTTGACGGTGGCGCAGGAGCACCTGGTGTCGCAGATGGTGCGGGCCCGGCTGGTGAGCCTGCTGCACGCGGCGCCCCAGGGACGGCACCGGCACGCGGTGCTGGCGTGCTTTCCGGACGAGGAGCACGAGATGGGCCTGCTGGGCGCCGCGCTGCGCCTGAGGCACCTGGGCGCGCGGGTGACGCTGCTGGGCCAGCGCGTCCCCGCGTCCGACCTGGGGCGCGCGGTGGAGGCGCTGCGGCCAGACGTCGTGGGCCTGTCCTCGGTGATGAACCGGGGAGAGGCGTCCTTCGAGGCGGTGCTCACGCAACTGAAGCAGGCGCTTCCCGCCGGAGTGCCCGTCTGGGTGGGGGGCGCCGCCGCGCGCTCGCACCGGGCCGTGTGCGAGCGGCTGGCGGTCCACGTGTTCCAGCGCGAGGAGGACTGGGCACACCTCGCCGGGGCGTGACTCAGGGCACGTTGATGGCGGAGTTGTTGAAGACGCGGCTTCCGTAGAGCTGGGCCGCCTCCTTGGCGTTGTCGCAAATCTCCGCGCACTTGCCCGGGCCATAGGGGGTGTTCGGGTCCCGGCAGTCATTCACGATGTTGCCGTTCGCGTCGTAGATGGGGGGATTGAGCGGCACGCAGGACGCGGTGAGGTGCTGCCAGCGCAGGTGGCTGAGGCACGCGGGGCCCTGGGTGTTCCAGCCCGCCTCGAAGCTCAGGCCATCCGGGCCGGAGCCCGGCTCCGGCGGCGAGATGATTTCCGGCGCCAGGGCGTCCCAGGGGCGGATGCGCGTGCCGTCCTGGGTGAAGGACGTGCCCTGGCCGCAGTAGTCGGCGCGCGCCATGCGGGTGCAGGCCCAGTGCGCCTCGGTGACATCCCCGGCGTGCGCCCCATCCAGCCAGGGCCTGTAGCCCCAGCGGTAGCACTTGGCGATGACGCCCGAGTCGCAGCCCAGCGTGAAGGCCGTGGTGCTCTCGTGGCGGTTGCCCTGGCCGTCGAAGAGTCCCTTGACCGGCACGGCCCAGTTCACGCCGGTGGCGCACAGGTCCGTGGGCGAGGTGCTGGCGCTGGGCGTGTAGCGCACCTGGTAGAGGAAGGTGCCGCCGCTCGCGTCCCACATGCCGGAGCCTTCGGTGCTGGGGAGCGCGTTCGCGTTGATGACGTCCGTGACTTCCAGCCAGGGGCCCGCGGCGGTGCTCGTCTGCTGGCGGAACCTGGCGCCAATCAGCGCCTGGCCCCTGAACACCTTGCGCCCGGCGGGGTAGCCCTGCGAGCGCGTCGACAGCTCCATCACCCAGGTCGTTCCGGGGACGCCGGGCCCGGCGAGCGCGGTGTAGACGCCGCTGGCGGGACAGGTGAACTCAACGACAGGGCAGGTGTTCAGCGCGACGTTGCTGTCGGCGGAGCCGAGGTAGCCCGGACCGAGGTGCTCGCAGGGCGCTTCGCCTGAGCAGACTCGAAGCACGGGCGCCCCCACGCACTGGTTGCGGGTGGAGTTGCTGTTGCCCCCGGCCAGCGTGACGACGCTCCCCGGCGTGCAGACACCCTGGCCATCCACGACGAAGCCGCAGCTTCGCGTCTCTCCCGTGGGTGCCGTGATGCCGCAGCTCTGGAGGCTCTGCGTCGTCCCATCCACGAGCAGGGGCATGTCGGCCACCAGCTCGCCGCGCACCAGGCGCAGGTTGGACTCGCGGTGCACGCCCTCGTGCAGCACGAGGGCACTCGAGTACTGCACGGAGCGGATGAGGGTGGCGTGGAGCTGGGTGCCCTGGGAGTGGGAGTCGGGGTCGTCCTCATCGCCCGCGAAGGCTTGCTGGGCAAAGGGCGCGTCGGGGTCCTCCAGGGAAGGCGCGCAGGCGGAGAGCAGGCAGCTGAGAAGACAGGATGGAAGCATTCGGAGGCGGAGCTTCATGTGCGGCACCTCATTCAGCGGGGATGGCCGGGGACAGAGCACCCGCCGTGCCACTGCTTCGAAGCGGGCGGGAGACACCCGTCTCGCTCCGGCAGGACTTGCTGGCACCGTTGGCCGGGCAGGGCTGGCAGGCCGGAATGGACGGCAAGGATTGCCGGGGGCGGCAGGCCTTGCCGGCGGCGATGGTGCTCAGGGGTGGGGTGTCGCGCAGACGCGGAAGCCGGTGAGCGCCTCGCGCTGCGTCCGCTCCACGCGGTCGCGGTTGGCGGTGTGGGCGGTCAGGTCGCTCTGGTACCAGCTTCCGCCCTGGGCGGAGGGCTTCTCCGGGTCCACGTCGGAGCGCGTCCACTCCCACACGTTGCCCACCAGGTCGTCCACGCCGAAGGGACTCCGGGAGCGGGGGTGGCTGCCCACCTCGTCGGGGCCGAAGCCCCAGGGCTCCCGGCCATAGGTCACGTCATGGTTGGCGTCGTCCGGGGCCAGCCAGTCTCCCGACGGATAGCGGCGTCCGTCCGCGCCGCGCGCGGCCCGCTCCCACTCCCGCTCCGTGCAGATGCGCGCGCCCGGCACCTGGCCGGTGCGGTCCAGCCACGCCACGTAGGCCAGGGCATCGTCGAAGGAGATTGCCGACACGGGGAAGCGCAGCCAGTCCTGTTCCTGCCGGCGGTCCCGCTTGCCGTAGCGCAGGCGCTCGCCGTCCCTCACGCTGTAGCTGGCGGACGCGGGGCGCAGGGTGAGCCGCCAGCGGCCGTCCGGCTCCTGGGCCAGGTCCACGACGGTGATGCGGCGCCGGGAGCCCGGCATCCGCGCGGCGCGCTCCTCGGGAGGCAGCGTCTCCAGGAAGGCGATGTACTGCGCGAACGTCACCTCGTGGCGCGCGATGAGATAGGCCCCGGTCTCCACGGTGTGCAGCGGTGGCGCGAAGAAGAAGGCCCGCCGCAGGTACTCACTCTCCGAGGCGCCCTGGAGGAAGCGCCCGGCGGGGATGTACACGAAGCCCTCGGGCACCGTCTCCTCGAGCGGGAGGGGCAGGTCCAGCGCCAGCTGTTCTCCCGCGCTCAGCAGCACGGGGGCCCGCACCGGGAAGCGTCCAGGGGCTTCCAGCACCAGCAGATGGGAGCCCGCGGGCAGCGCCACGTTCCGCAGCGGCGTCTGGCCCAGGTCCCGTCCTGGGAGGACCTCGCCGTCCGGCGTCGGCTCCAGCAGTCGCACGCGCGCGCCCGGAGGTGAGCTGGTGACGGTCAGTTGGGCCGGCGCGTTCAGGCCCCGGCGCAGCTCGCCCATGGCATCGTGGGCCGCGAGCCGTGCGATCCACTGCGCGCGCTGCTCGGGCTGGCGCTGCTGCTCGGCGAGCTCCGCCCGCGTCACCAGCAGGTTGGCCATGAGCGGGCTCACCCGGGGGCTTCCGGGGGCCAGTCCCCAGGCGGCCTCCAGCTCGGACATGGCGCGTACGGCGCTTTCCTCCACCGCCTGCTCCGCCTGCCGGGCCTGGGCCCACACGGCTTCGGCCCGCTCCCGGTTCTCGGCCCCCGGCGTGTCGAACAAGGTGAAGGCTTCGGCGCGGAGGCGGTGGAGCTCTCCGAGGTGCTTTTCCATCACCTGTTGTTGCGCGTGGGCCTCGTCCAGGTGGCGGTTGACGCGGGCCTCGAGCTGCGCGCGCGCCTGCACGCGAGTGACGCCCACCGCGCCTCCCAGCGCCAGGGGGACCAGGGCCACGGCCAGCCAGCGGGTGAGACGCCGCCGGCGTGCGGCCATCCGCGAGCGGGCGAGGAAGTGACGCTCGCGGGCACCGTCGACCTGGGAGAGGCCGGCGGCTCGGGCCTCGGTGAGCTGCCGCGCGCCGTAGAGCAGCTCCGGAGGGTGCCCCAGCCGCTCCCACTCCGCGGCGGCGCGCTCCAGCCGCATGCGCGCGGCGCGGCGCTGCTCGTCCTGGCCGAGCCACCCACGCAGCGTGTCCCAGCCCGTCACGAGGCTCTCGTGCGCCAGGGTGTAGACGCCGTCTCCATCCTCGGCCTCGCCCGCGGTGAGCAGCCGGCCGCGGACCAGCCCGTCCAGCACCGCGCGGCCGGCGTCGTCCTCGGGGCCGCGCAGCAGCTCCTCCCGGGTGCGGCGCATCCGGGTGCCCTCGGGGGTCACCAGCTCCAGGAGCAGCTCCCGGGCGCGCGGGCGCTGCTCGGGACGCAGCCGGGCCACCACCGCGTCCGCGTGACGGGCGAGCGCGCCTTCCACGCCGCCCAGCGCCTCCAGCGCGGAGGCGGGAATGAGCTGGCGCTCCGCGTCCCTCGCCTCCCAGAGCGCCTCCAGCGCGAACTGGAGCAGCGGCAGGCCACCCTCCGCGCGGGCAGCGGAGGTGACCAGCGTGTCCACCATGCTGGGACTCTCGAAGCGCATGCCCTGCGCGCGCAGCGGGCCTTCCACGGCTTCGCGCAGGCCCTGCTCGGAGAGCGCGCGCAGCAGATGGAGCGCGCGCGGCAACTCGTCGCCCAGGCCGGGCAGGGCCACCAGCCGGGTGAGGCAGTCACTGCGCGCGGTGGCGAGCACGCGCACGCGGGGCGCGCGACGCAGCACCAGGGAGAGCTCCTCGGCGAGCCGCGAGGCCTGGGCCGGCTCCGAGAAGGTGACGAGCTCCTCGAGCTGGTCCACGAAGAGGAGGACGGGTGGGGCGTTCGCGGGGCGGCGTCGCAGCGCGCGGGCCAGGGCGCCGGGCTCTTCCGTGGTGATGCGCTCCCGCAGCGTGTCCGCGCTCTCTCCGGTCAGCGGGGCCAGCAGCTCCACCCAGGTGTCCAGCGGCCGGCGCCCCGGCGTCCCCGAGACGACGGCCCACGCGGGGCCACCTTCTTCCAGGCCGGTGCTGCTGACCGTGGGGAGCACGCCCGCCCGGCAGAGCGACGACTTGCCCACGCCGGAGTCTCCCGCCAGCAGGACGAAGGCATCGCCGCGCAGCCGGTCCAGGACCTCGCGCAGCTCGGGCTCGCGGCCGAAGAAGACGCTTCGGTGCGCGGCATCGAAGGCCCGCAGGCCCAGGTAGGGGTTGCCCGTGAGGAGGGCACCGCCGCGGGCGGGCGCATTCAGCGCTTCGAGGGCCTCGCGGAGCGCGTCACCGGACTCGTAGCGCTGGGCCGGGTCCGCGGCGAGGCAGCGGTCGACGACGGCGGCGAAGGCCGCCGGGAGCCCGGGCGCGCGCTGGGCCAGGGGCGCGGGGGGATGCGCCTGGACGGCGGTGCCGAGCTGCTCCAGCGGGATGCCCTCGTGGGGCGCGCGGCCGGTGCAAAGCTCATAGAGGAGGACGCCCAGCGCATAGATGTCACTGGCCCGGCTGGCGGGCTCACCACGCCACAGCTCGGGCGCGAGGTAAAGCGGTGTGCCCGGGGCGGCGTCGGGAGGGTGGGCGTCCAGGGCTTCGCCTGACGTGGGAGCCGCGCGCTCGTGTCGGGTCGCGTTGGCGCCTGGGCCCGTGTCAGGGACTCGCGCGCTGGGAATCGGCCTCGTGTCTGTAGGTAGCGGACCGGGCCGCTGCGCTCGGGACGAATGCGCTGCGCCGCGCAGCGGCCGTGTCTCCGTGGGTGCCACACCATGCCGTGGCCGAGTCGCTCCTGGGGCCAGCGCGTCGGCCGTCTCCTGCGTGACGGTGGAGGCGGCCATCGCCGTGAAGACTTCCACGGTGGAACCGCCGCCCCCCTCCCACGCTTCAGCGAGGCCGAAGTCGAGCAGCTTCACCTCACCGTCCTCGGAGAGGATGGCGTTGGCGGGCTTGATGTCCCGATGGAGGATTCCGCGCCGGTGTGCCGCGGCCAGCCCTCGCGCCAGCCCGAGGCCGAGCTGAAGCGCCATCCGCGCGTCCACCGGACGGCTCAGGCGGTCCAGCGGCTCTCCGTGGATGAGCTCGGACACGAGGTAGGGCTGTCCACGCACCTCGCCGACGCGGTGGATGGCCACCACGTTGGGGTGCTGGAGGCGGGCAATGGCACGTGCTTCCTGGAAGAAGCGCGCGCGTGCCGCCGCATCCGGTGGTCGTCCCTGCGGCGTGGCGATGAACTTCACCGCCACCCGCCGGTCCAGCAGCGTGTCCTGCGCCAGGAACACCTGCCCCATGGCCCCGTGCCCCAGGGGGCGCAGCAGCCGATACTCCTCGAACTCCCTGGGGGGCTCCAGGTGCCCGGGGGAGGTGCTCATCCGGCGGGCGGTCCCTTGCGAGAGGCGCGCGGCTGCATCCCGAGCTGCTTCAGCTTGAAGGAGAAGGTCCGGATGGGCATGCCAATCAGCGCCGCGGCCCGCGTCTGGACGCCTTCCGCCTCGTCGAGCGCCTCTTGCATGCGGCGCCGCTCCAGCTCGCGAATCTCCTGGGCCAGGGGCACGCGTGCCTTCCGGGACGACGAGGGCGCGGATGACACGGACGGTGGGGCCGTTGCAGGCTCCGCGGCGGGCATGGACGCGCCGCCGCGCGCCTGCATGCGCGGGGGCAGGTGGTGCGGCTCCACCACATTCTCCGGCACCGCCGCCGCCGCGTAGTCCATCAGGTTGCGCAGCTCGCGCACATTGCCGGGCCACGCATGGCGGGACAGCGCGTACAGCGTCCCCGCGGACAGCTCCATCTCCGCACGTCCGAGCGACTGACAGGCCCTGGCCAGGAAGTCGCGCGCCAGGAGCGGCACCTCGCGCGGGCGCTCACGCAGCGGCGGAAGAAGGACTGTCGCCGCGCCGAGCCGGAAGTACAGGTCCTCGCGGAACCGCCCCGCGGCCACTTCCGCCTCCAGGTCCCGGTGCGTGGCGGCCACCACGCGCAGGTCGATGGGGCGCTCGCGCACGTCACCCACGCGGGTGATGCGGCGCACCTCCAGCGCACGCAGCAGCTTGGCCTGCGCGGAGGCGGGCAGCTCGCCCACTTCGTCCAGGAAGACGGTGCCGCCCTGGGCGCTCTCCAGCAATCCCACGCGCGTGGTGTTGGCGCCCGTGAAGGCACCGCGCTCATGGCCGAAGAGCTCGCTCTCCACCAACCCCTCCGGCAGGGCCGCGCAGTTGATGGCGATGAAGGGCTTGTCCGTGCGCGGAGACCAGTGGTGCACGGCGAAGGCGGCGTTCTCCTTGCCCACGCCCGTCTCCCCGCACACCAGCACGGGCAGCTCGCTGGCCGCCAGCCGGCGCAGCAAGGCATAGAGCTGCGCCATGGCGGGGTCCGCGACCAGCACGGTGCGGTCCGCCAGCGTCAGGCGGGTGATGCCCTCGGCCGCGGGAGCCCACGCGCCGGACACCGCGGTCCGGGCCGCGGCGCGCGCTGCCGCCACCAGGGACTCCGCGTCGCAGCCGTCCGAAGGACAGGTCGCGATGCCCAGGCGCCCCTGGGGACATGCGGCCAGCAGCGCACCCACGCGTTCGCCCAGGCCGTCCTCGCCCGGCTCTCCGGAGACCTCGGGCATCATCCACAGCAGGTGCGAGCCGTCCAGCCACCCAGCGGCCTCCGCTGGCCCCGCCTCCGCCGCCAGCAACGCCTCCACGGCATCGCGCCCCACGCAGCCCTGCTCCGGCAGCGCGAGCACCAGCGTGGTGAGCGGCCGGCCATAGCGCAGCGCACGGTCGACCTCCTCGCGCAGCCGCGCCATCAATCGCTCTGCCTGGAGCGGCGTGTGCGCGGGAGCGGCGCGTGCGCGCGTGCGCACCACCGCGACCACTGCGCCGAAGGACACCACGTCACCGGACAGCAAGGGCTGCGCGGTGTCCACGGGGCGGCCGTTGAGCGTGGTGCCATTGTGACTGCCCAGGTCCACCAGGCGCGCGCCTTCCTCGGTCAGCACCAGGCGCGCATGACGGCGTGACACGCTGTCATCCCGCAGGCACAGGTCCGCGTGTTCATCGCGGCCCACCAGCACCACGCCTTCGGCGGGAAGGGTGAATCGCCACGTCGAGTCTCCTTCCAGCACCAGGAGATACGAGGCGCCGGATTCTGATGACTCCGGCGCGGTCCCAAGGGGGCGCGTGTCGCGAGCGCTGGGCTGTGAGATGGCCATGGCGGGGCGGAGAATGCTGTCACGCCCACACAGGGCCGGGCAACTCGAGGTGGGAATGGACGTGCGCCGGCCCCGGCGCCACACGTCTGGGGGATTCATTGTCGCAACGTCATTGGAAGAGGCTCACCCGCACGCGATAGATAGATGCGCGAGGCCAGCCGGCCGCCATCGTCCGCGGGCCGCATCACCGCTTGTCCCTGGAGGCCGTGTACCCTCAACAGCGAGGGCAGCAGCTCCGAGCGTGCCTCGGCCGCGTCATGCTCCACCTCCAGCACGCACAGCCGGGTGCGGCACTCCACACGCATCAGCCGCGAGCCCGCGAAGTCGGAGCCGCCGAACGCACGGGTGACGAGCGTCTCCGTCTGTCCCGCCCATTCCCTGTCACGTGGCTCGGAATGGGCGGCGACTTCGAGCTCCGCTTCCAATTCCTGTCGCCGCTCCTCACGCGCGGCTTCCAGGGTGGCCAGCGTCCGCGCGGTGGGCGCTGTCGTCTGTGATTCGGGGGAGGCCGCCTCTCCGGACCCGGGCCGCGGCGTGGGGCGTTCCACGGACGCCACGCGTTGCCGCAGGTGCCCCTGTCCCCGGCGCAGCGCCTCCAGCTCCGCGCGCAGCGCCCGCACTTCCGACGCCAGGTCCGTCGGGGACCCGGGCCGAGCCTCGGCCGCTTCCGCGCGCACCGGTGTGGCTTCGGGCGTGGCCCCCCACATGCTCCACCCACCGGCGGCGGCAACGGCTGCCGTGGCCAGACCCAGGATTCCCCAACGGACCTGTCGCATGGTGGCTACTCCGAGACGACGAAGCTGGCGAGGACGGACGCGTACGTGTTGGCGCCGCTGGTGTACTCCCCTGGCAGCACGCAACGCAGGTTCACATAGCCGTTGAGGCCCGCGAACACCGACGGCAGGCTGATGGAGAAGGAGTTGTGGTTGGCCGTGTCCGCGCCCCAGTTGGAGCACGCCGCGGCCGAGGCCAGGGAGGTGCCGTCCTTCTCGGCCACCGTCGCGGTGCAGCAGACGTTCTCCGTCAGGTGCGGGTCCAGCGCGGTGACGCTGACGGACAGCGTTTCAGAGAAGGAGGGCGCGGTGACGTTGCGCTGAATCGGGCAGACGACCTCGATGGTGTTCGGGGTCGTGTTGAGGAGACGGCCACTGCGGTAGCGGATCGGGCTCCCGAATCCAGAGACCGACGTACAGAGCGCGCCCGAATAGGACGCGGTCCCCGCCGCGGCCGGCAGGGCGCAGAGCATCGCGAGCGTGGCAACGGACTTCGACCTGAACGAAAGCGGCTTCATCATGGCGCTCTTCCTGGCTTCACACCCCAGCCCTGGCACCGCGTCATGCGGGCCCGCGGAGCGTGGCGGGAAGGGGAAGAGCAACCCGGATGCCAGCCTGCGCGCGGCATCCGGCCTGGGAGTCATGGCATGAGCGGCAGATGTTGCCGTGCCCACGCCACTGCGGTGTGGCAAGGCTTGCCAGCCCTGGCAGGAGTTGCCGTCCCTACGGCGTGGCTGCGGGCGGTGTCTGGGCGGCCGTGCTGGGGGCCACCCGATGGAGCGCGGGAGGCGACGCGTTCAGCGCTCCCACATAGAGGCGGCCGTGAAAGCCCTCTGCCAGCGGCTGAGGAAAGAGCCGCACCCCAGCGGCGATGTCTGGCTTCTGCCGCACCTCCTTCGTGGGACTGATGGCGAACACGTTGCACTCCACTGCATCCCAGACGTTGTAGCGGCAGGAGAACTGCGTGCCCCGCGTGAAGCCCACGTCGAGCGCGCGCACCGACGGAAGGGCCTTGGCCAGCCGTGCTCCCAGCGGCGCGTAGTCGCTGTCCCAGTCCACGCCCGCCGTGCGCACATGCGTGCCACCCGCGAGCACCAGCGTCCAGGCCTGGGGGCGTCCCTGTTGATGCGCCAGCAGGTGCTTCGCCATCTCCGCCTCGCGCTCGTTGCCCTGGGCCTTCTCTGCGTCGAAGGCCACCAGGGAGATGTCCTTGCCTGAGGCGCGCAGCCGGCGGGCCTGCTCGATGAGCCAGAGCATGGCGCTGCTGCTGCGGCCGTCCTGATAGGTGCGGCGCCAGAAGGGGCTCTCGCTCAACAGTGTTTGAATGTCCTGGGGCTGGCCGGCGCTCGCCAGGTAGGCCTCCAGCAGAGGCTGCTCGGAGGCGGGCAGCGACAGCGCCAGCGTCACCGCCAGGCCCTTGGCCGTGGCTTCACAGAGCATCCGCAGCGCCGCCGAGGGCAGTTCGCGCGTGCCCAGCGGGTCCGCCAGCAGCAGGACGTGCCCTGGTGCCATCAGCGGGCCGGCGCCCTCCACCGGCGTGCCACACTCCGGCGCATGGGGAGCCTGCTGCGCCTGCGCTGCTTGCCAGCCGTCCAGCGTCACAGAGCGGATGGGCACGGGCGCGTTGCTGCCCACCAGCTCCAGCGCGGGCACCATCTCCAGCCGCTGCAGCAGGGTCCGCTCGATGTCCAGGTCGCGCACGCCGCGCACCATCCGGAAGCGCTCCATGCCCGGAGCATTCTTGAACGGGTCCTCCATGGGCACTGCGCGAGGACCGTTGGGGCCATTCGCGTAGGTGAAGGCGTCCCGGGTCGCGTCGAAGGGGTGGGCGTCCAGCGCGGCGAACATGTCCGCATCCCGCTTGCCCATCGCCTGGGGCGGAATCTCCAGCTGGGTCTCCATGTCGTTGTAGCTGAGCCGGAAGACGCGCACGACCGCCCGCCGAGGCCCCAACCGCTCGCCCTTGACGTAGTAGCGCTCGATGGTGCGCACGCCCGGCGTGTTCTTTCCGGGCTCGTGGGCCGAGGTGAACATCTCCAGCCCGCCTTCCTTCTCCATGACGTCGTAGCGCTGCTCTTCGAGGATGCGGCGCGCCACCATCATCGCGTCCTCGACGGGGACGACGTATACGAGTTCTTCTGCCGGCGTTTCGTACTCGCCCGTGTCCTCGTTGGACGTGGCGCCGAAGCCCCGGCTCAGCGCCGCGCAGCCCGAGCAGAGCAGTCCCAGTCCCAACAGCGCACCGTGAAGCCGCATCGGAGTCTCCTCGAGGTCTGGAGCGAAGGCCGTCGTCCAGGCCGCTGCGCTGCAACGTTCGGACGGGGGCTCCATATCGAAACCGGCCCCCGGGTGGATTGGTATCAGCCGCCAGGTTGTAGTGAAGTACCCTCGTGTCGGATTCCGCTTCCGCCTCTTCCCCGCTATCCCAGCTTCGTCCGGTGGGGCCGTTCCAGCTCTTGGCCCTGGGCGTCAACGGCATCGTCGGTGTCGGCATCTTCTTCGCCCCCGCGGAGGTCGCCGCGCTGGCGCCGGGAGGCAGCGCCATTGCCGCCTTCGCGCTCACGGGGCTGGCGCTGATACCGGTGGCGCTGGCCTTCGCGGTGCTGGGCCGCCGCTTCGACGCGGACGGCGGGCCGGTGCTCTTCGCGCGAGCGGCCTTTGGCGAGCGGGCCTCGTTCCTGGTGGGCTGGGTGGCCTACGTCAGCGCCTTCCTCAGCACCGCCGCGGTGGTGGCGGGCCTGTCGCAGGCGGTGGCGCCCTCACTGGGGTTGGCAGGCGCCCTGGGACAGCGCGTGCTCGCGTCGCTGCTGGTCACGGTGCTCGCGGCCATCGTGGCGTCGGGCATCCGCGTGTCGGCGGGCGCGTGGACGGCGCTCACCGTCTTCAAGCTGTTGCCGCTGGCCGCGCTGCTGGTGGCCTTCCTGGCGCTGTCGGGGGCGCGGCCCGCCGTGCCCGTGGTCTCCGGGCCGGGCGTGGACGTCGCGTGGCTGCGCGCGGGGCTCACGGTGATGTTCGCGTACCAGGGCTTCGAAATCGTGCCGGTGATTGCCGGACAGGTGCGCTCGTCCTCGCGCGCGGTGCCCTGGGCGACGGTGGGCTCGCTGCTGGTGGCGGTGTTGCTCTACGTGGGGCTGGTGTGGGCCTGCGTGGCGGCGCTGCCAGAGCTGGCGGGAGCGGCGACGCCCCTGGTCGCCGCGGCGGGCGTGTGGGGCGGGTCCGGGCTCGAAGGGTGGGTGAGGGCGGGCACCAGCGTCTCCGCGCTGGGCATCTGCCTGGGGATGATGGTGACGACGCCGCGCTACCTGTCCGCGCTGGCGTCGGGCGAGCACACGTTGCTGGGGCTCGACGGCATGTCGGCCGGAGGCGTCCCGGTGCGGGCCCTGGTCGTCACCTGGGCGCTGGTGCTGCTGTTCGTCAACCTGGGCAACCTGTCGGAGCTGTTCGCCCTCTCCAGCATCGCGGTGCTGATGCAGTACGGCGTCACCGCCGCCGCGCTGGCGGTGCTGTCCTGGCGGCGCGAGCGGGGGCTGCGTCCGTTGCACGCCGTGCTGGCGGTGCCCACGCTGGGCCTGGGCCTGACGCTGGTGGCCTTTGGCGCCACCGCGCGCGAAGGCGTCACCATGGCCTTCACCACCGTCGCGGGGCTGGTGCTGCTGCGGCTGTCCCGGCCGAGGTCGCCCGAGGCACCGGCCGTGCTGCGCGGCGAGCCGCTGTAACGCACAGAGGCCGCCGCCTCCCATGTCGCGGGAGGGCGGCGGCTCCTTGAAGTCCGGCGGTGCGCGGACGTCCGTTCCTAGAACTGGCTCCAGAGGTACTGGTTGGTGACCTCGTGGTGGAACACGATTTCCGAGTACTTCACGCGGGTGCCCAGCTGCTTCGGGCTGCGCTCGGCGGTGGCCGTCTTGAGCTCCGCGAACTTGCTCTGCACGCTCTCACCCAGGACGTTGGCGATGAACTGGCTGCTCTTGAAGAGGCGGATGGCGTCGAAGATGTTGTCCGGCAGGAAGCGGGTGCGGCTGCGCTTGGTCTCCGCGTCCTCCTGCGGCTGCGGGCCCTCCAGGCCGGTGCGCAGCAGGGTGTAGAGCACCAGATACGGGTTGGCGTCCGGCGCCACCGAGCGGCACTCGACGCGCGCGCTGCGCTCGTTGCCGAAGGGGATGCGCATCATGGCGCCGCGGTTGTTGGCGCTGGCCTTGATCTGGTTGGGCGCCTCGAAGTGCGGGTCCAGGCGGCGATACGCGTTCACGCTGGAGTTGAGCGTGAGGCAGATGTCGTTCGCGTTGTTGAGGATGCGGTCGATGAACTCCCAGCCCATCGCGCTGAGGCCGTCCTGGCCGTCCTTGTCGTAGAAGAGGTTCTTTCCGCCCTTGGACAGCGACATGTTCATGTGCATGCCGTTGCCGTTGACGCCCGTCACCGGCTTCGGGAGGAAGCTGGCGGTGCAGTCCATCTGCGCGGCCACCTGGCGGCTGAGCAGCTTGTAGAGCTGAATCTGGTCGGCCGCGATGAGGGCCTCGCTGTACGAGAAGTTGATCTCGAACTGGCTGGGCGCCACCTCGGGGTGGTCCTTCTCGTTCTGGAAGCCCATGGCGCGCTGGGCCTCGGCCACCTTGTCGATGAAGGTGCGCAGCACGTCGCCGGGCAGCGAGTGGTAGTAGCCGCCGATGGAGATGAAGTCGAAGCGGCCGACCTCGTGGTAGTGGCGCTCGGCGTCGCGGCCCTTGAAGAGGAAGCCCTCGATTTCGGGCGCCACGTGAAACACCGTGCCATCCTTCTGGTACATGGCCTCGGTGATCTGCTTGAGCTTGCCGCGCAGGTCGGCGTGGTACGGCGTGCCGTCGCGCTCCAGCACCTCGCTGAACACCAGCACCTTGCCCGGGCCGAAGATGTCCGAGGGCAGCCAGTAGAAGGCGCTCCAGTCGATGTTCAGCCGCAGGTCGCTCTCCTGCTGCGCGGAGAAACCCCTTATGGAGGAGCCATCGAAGGTGAGGTTGTCGGCGCTCTTGATGAGGAACTTCTTGTCGTAGTCCAGCATGTGCAGCCGACCCTCGAGGTCGGTGAAGCACACGGTGACCGCCTTGATGGCGCGCTCCTTCGTCAGGTACTCGATGCGCTCCTCACGAAGCTTCTCCGGCGCGACCCGCTTGAGGCGCTGCTCCTTGACCTTGAGGTTGCGCTCTTCCAGCTCGTCGTAGGGAATCTCCAGGAACGTCCGCAGACCCTTCGTCTCCATTGTCCGTGCCTCCCAGGCCGGGTTCCTCGCCGACAACGCGGCGGGCTGAATCCGTGGGCGCAGGTATTTACATTTGGCGGCGGGAAATCAAGTCTAAATCCTGCGATATGAAGCCTTAAAACGTGCTTCTGAAGCCTTAAAGGCTCGCCGCATGACACTCGGACCCACCACTGGAGCCCTGGGACTGGTGGCTGGAGGACAAAGGACCGGTCGATGCTGACGCGCTGCGTTGTTGTGCTCCGGCCCGGCCTCATGGGCGATCCGCGCGCCCACCCGCTTCAGACGGGCTCGCCGGTGGCGGTACCGGAGGCCCCGGGCCTGGGCGCCCTGGAGATGCCCACGCGGCCGAGCGGATGCAACGGAAGTAGGATGCCCCCATGAGCTCGATGTGGGTCCTGGAGACGCCCGCGCCCGCCGCGGATGTGCGCATTGCGTATGGCTCGGGGCCCCACCAGTTCGGGGACCTGCGCTTGCCTGAGGGCCCTGGGCCGCACCCCGTCGTGGTCGTCGTCCATGGCGGCTTCTGGCGTGCGAAGTACGGGCTGGAGCACGTCGGCCACCTGTGCGCGGACCTGACCCGGCGCGGCTTCGCGACGTGGAGCCTGGAGTACCGGCGCGTGGGGCAGGAAGGCGGCGGCTGGCCCGGCACGCTGGAGGACGTGGCGCGGGGCACCGACTTCCTGCGCACGCTCGCGCCAGCGCATGCGCTGGACCTCTCGCGTGTCGTGGCGCTTGGCCACTCGGCGGGAGGGCACCTGGTGGCGTGGCTGGCAGGCAGACACCGGCTGCGGCCCGGTGATGCACTGTTCGCTGAGGCGCCGTTGCCCCTGCGGGGCGTGGTGCCGCTGGCGGGCGTCGTGGACCTCGCCCGTGCGTTCGCCCACCGGCTGGGGGACGGCATCGTGGAGACGTTCCTGGGGGGCACGCCGACCTCGGTGCCAGCGCGCTACCGCGCCGCCTCGCCCGCGGCGCTCCAGCCGCTCGGGGTGTCCCAGGTGCTCGTCCATGGAACGGAGGACGACACCGTGCCCGTGTTGATGAGCGAGGACTTCTGCGCGCGTGGCCGTGAGCTGGGGGACGACGTCCGCTGCGTCACCTTGCCGGGGGCAGGGCACTTCGAGGTCATCGACCCTCGCTCTCGCGAATGGCCGCACGTGGTGGCCGCGGTGCAAGCCTTGATGTGAGGCTTGGGCCGTGTCCGGGACTCGATTCCGAACACGGCCCTCCACGCTCGAAGCGCGCCTGCGTCAGGGGGCTGGCTCAGAAGCCTCGCTGCGCGCCGCCGTCCACCGCGATGGACTGGCCGGTGATGTACGACGCCTGCTCGGAGGCGAGGAACGCCGTCAGCGCGGCCAGCTCCTCCGGACGGCCCAGCCGCCGCGCGGGAATCTGCGGCGCCACCTTCTCGTCCGTCAGCCCCAGCTGCTGCATGCGCTCGGTGGCGTGATAGCCCGGCAGCACCGCGTTCAGCGTGACGCCGTGCTGCGCCACCTCGTTGCTCACCGTCTTCACCAGCCCGAGCAGGCCCGCGCGCAGGCCGTTGGAGATGGTCAGGTTGTTCATCGCCTCGCGCGCGGCCAGCGACGTCACCAGGACGATGCGGCCCCACCCGCGCTCCTTCATTCCCGGGAGCACCGCCTGGATGCCGTCCACCGCGGCCATCCACAGGCTCTGGAAGCCGAGCTGCCACTGCTCCGCCGTCAGCGACTCGAAGCCGCCCGCCGGAGGCCCACCAGAGTTGACGACGAGGACGTCCACGCCGCCCAGCTTCGCGGCGACGGTTTCGACCAGCGCCTTCGCGGCCCCGGGCTGCGTCAAATCACACGGCACCGCGAGCGCCGCGCCCAGCTTCTTCGCGGCCTGCTCCAGCTTGTCGCCGCCGCGCGAGCAGATGGCCACCGTGGCGCCTTCCTTCACCAGCGCCTCCGCGATGGCATACCCCAGCCCCGCGGACGCGCCCATCACCAGGGCGCGCTTACCCTTCAGTCCGAAATCCATCCGCGTGCTCCTTCATGAATGGCGCCAGCCGGCTCCGGATGAGCTCCGCCGCGCGCGCCAGGTCCACGTCCTCGGGCCGGGCCAGGCCCTCGCTCAGCTCGGCGACGATGCCGTCCGTCAGCGCCCCCATCTCATAGGCCAGCCGGTAGGGCACGCGGCTGAAGCTCACCAGCGAGTAGCGGCTGACGAACTCGCCCGGGAAGGCGTTGAGCAGCACCTTCTCCACGGCCTTCCGGAACTGGAAGCGCGGGTCGCCGGTGCTGTCGCGCATCTCGACGAAGTTCTCCACCGCCATGTCGGCGATGGCGTCCGCGTTCGTCTTGCGCAGGCGCTCGAAGTCCGCGAACACGCGCGCCCAGTCGCCGCCCCGGCCCAGCAGCTCATCCAGGACGACGCAGTCCTCGAAGCCGCAGTTCATCCCCTGCCCGAAGAAGGGGACGATGGCGTGCGCCGCGTCGCCCAGCAGCAGCGTCTGCCCGCCCACGTGCCAGGGCGCGCCCTTCACCGTCACCATGCTGCCCGTGGGGCGCGAGAAGAACGCCTCCACCAGGTCCGGGATGAGCGCCTTCGCGTCCGGGAACTGTGCGTCGAAGAACGCCTCCAGCCGCGCGGGCGTGTCCAGTGACGCGAAGCTCACCGGCCCCTGCCAGGGCAGGAACAGCGTGCAGGTGAAGCTGCCGTCCTCGTTGGGCAGCGCAATCAGCATGAAGGTGCCGCGCGGCCAGATGTGCAGCGCGTGCTTCTCCATCTGGAACGTGCCACCGGGGCCCGGCGGAATCGTCAGCTCCTTGTAGCCGTGGCCAAGCTGCTCCTGCGTGCCCTGGAACTCCGGCCGCTTCTCCATCGCCTGACGGATGGCGGAGGCGGAGCCGTCCGTGCCGAACACCACGCGGCCCGGCTCCTGCCGCACCTGGCCGCTTGCGTCGTCGTGCACCGTGAGCGCGCCGGAGCCGAAGTCCACCTGCGTCACCCGCTGCTTGAAGCGGATACGCACCTTGCCGGTGGCCTCGGCCGCCGTCATGAGGAAGGCGTTCAGCCACGCGCGCGACAGCGAGTTGATGTGCTGTGAGTCGTCCTTGCCGTAGGGCTGGTAGACGAGCGCGCCCTGCGGCGGGTGAATCATCCGCCCGCGCATGGGGATGGCGTGCTTCAGCGCCTCGTCCTCCAGGCCCACCTGCCGCAGCGCGTGCAGCCCGCGTGTGGAGATGGCCAGGTTGATGGAGCGGCCCGCGTCGATGACCTCGCGCCGCATGTCCAGGCGCCGCTCCAGCAGCTCCACGGTGTGGCCCCGGCGCGCGAGGTAGATGGACAGCAGCGAGCCCACCAGACCCGCCCCCACCACGGTGACGGTGTCCTTGCGCGCCTCACTCACGGGCATGGCCCTCCAGCGTCTTCACGAAGCGGTACACGTCCGAGAAGGAGTTGTAGAGCGGCGCGGGCGCGGCGCGGATGATGTCCGGCTTGCGGAAGTCGCAGATGATGCCCGCGTCACCCAGCCGCTTCAGCAGGCGCTCGGGCTCGCCGCGGAAGCGCAGGGAGAGCTGCGCGCCACGCTGCTTCACGTCCCGGGGCGTGGTGATGCGCACGAAGCCCTCGGGGAGCCGGTCCAGCAGGAACTCCAGGTAGCCGGTGAGCCGCTCGCTCTTGGCGCGCAGCGCCGCCATGCCGGCTTGGTCGAACAGCTCCAGGGACGCGCGCATCGCCGCGAGCTGGAAGATGGGAGGGTTGGACAGCTGCCACCCCTCGGCGCCCGGCAGCGCGTGGAAGGTGGGCCCCATCTGGAAGCGCGTCTGCTTGTCGTGACCCCACCAGCCCTCGAAGCGGGGAAGGTCCTTCGTATGCGCGTGCCGCTCGTGGACGAACACGCCGCCCAGCGCGCCCGGGCCGGCGTTGAGGTACTTGTACGAGCACCACACCGCGAAGTCCGGCCCGTCGTCGTGCAGTGACAGCTTCAGGTTGCCCGCGCCGTGCGCGAGGTCGAAGCCGACGAAGCAGCCCTTCGCGTGCGCCGCCCGCGTAATCGCGGCCAGGTCGAAGGCCTGTCCGGTGAGGTAGTTCACGCTGCCCAGCATCACGAGCGCGATCTCGTGGCCGTGGCGTTCAATCGTCTCGAGGATGTCCTCGGTGCGAAGCGTCTCCTCGCCCTCGCGGGGCTTCAGCTCCAGCACGGCCTCGCGCGCGTCGTAGCCGTGGAAGCGCACCTGCGAGGCGACGGCGTACTGGTCCGACGGGAAGGCGCCGGCCTCCACCAGGATTTTGAAGCGCTGCTTCGTGGGCCGGTAGAACGACACCATCATCAGGTGCAGGTTCACCGACAGGGTGTTCATCACCACGACTTCCAATGGCTTCGCGCCGACGAGCCGCGCCGCCTGCTCGGTGACGAGCTCGTGGTAGTGCAGCCACGGGTGGCGGCCATGGTGATGGCCCTCCACGCCCAGCCGCGCCCAGTCCTCCAGCTCTTCCTGGATGTAGCGCGCGGCGTTGCGCGGCTGGAGTCCCAGCGAGTTGCCCGCGAGGTACACGACGGGCTTTCCGTCCGGCCCCGGCGGGAAGTGGAACGCGTCGCGGAAGCCGCGCAGCGCATCCTCTGCGTCCAACGTGTGGGCAAAGGCCTCGGTGTCCTCGAAGGGGTACGGCGTCGTCATGGTGCGAAGTCCTCGGGGGCGCGTCCCAGCCAATCGAAGGCGTTGCGCCAGAGCAGCCGCTCCCGCGCGGCGGGCTCCAGCTCCTTCAGGGACTCGATGAGCGTGCCCGGGCGGTCCTCGCCCAGGGGGAAGGGGTAGTCGCTGCCGAGCGCCACCTTGTCCTGGCCGAAGAGCCGGACGATGTAGCGCAGCGCGTCCGGGTCGTGGACCAGCGAGTCCACCCAGAAGCGGCCCAGGTAGTCCCGGGGCGGCACCTTGTTGTCCACGGCCACCAGGTCAGGCCGGGCCTCGAAGCCGTGTTGAATCCGGCCGAGCGTGTGGGGGAACGCGCCGCCGCCGTGCGCGAAGGCGAAGCGCAGCTTCGGGAGCCGCTCCAGCACGCCGCCGAAGATGACGGAGCAGATGGCCAGCGACACCTCGGCCGGCATGCCCACCAGCCACGGCAGCCAGTACTTCTGCATCTTCGCCTCGCCCATCATGTCCCACGGGTGGACGAAGATGGACGCGCCCAGCTCGCTGGCCGCCTCGAAGAAGGGGAACAGCGCCGGGTCGGAGAGGTTCCAGTCGTTGACGTGCGAGCCAATCTGCACGCCCGCCAGCCCCAGCTCCTTCACGCACCGCTCCAGCTCGCGCACCGCCAGCTCCGGCGACTGGAGCGGCACCGTGCCCAGGCCGATGAAGCGCTTGGGGTGCGCCTGCACCACCGAGGCGAGGTGGTCGTTGAGGAAGCGCGACAGGTCCGCGCCGTGCTCCGGCTTCGTCCAGTAACCGAACATCACTGGAATCGTGGACAGCACCTGGACGTGGACGCCAGCCGCGTCGCACTCCTCGATGCGCTTCACCGGGTCCCAGCAGTTGCTCTCGATTTCGCGGAAGAACTTGCCGTCGTCCCGGAGCATGCGCGCGCGGCAGGGCGCGTGGTGGTCCAGGGTGATGAAGCCGCCGTAGCCGTAGCGCTCGGCGAAGCGCGGCAGCTCGGCGGGCAGCAGGTGCGTGTGGATGTCCACCTTCATTGGGCGGGACCTCCCTTGACCACCTTCGTCCCGCACTTCTTGCAGGTGCAGTTGGCGGGGTTGCCGTAGAAGTGCTCGAAGATGGGCGGCAGCTGCGTCACCAGGTTGGTGACGTGCACGTACTCCTCATAGAGCTTCTCGCCGCACCGGGGGCACAGCCACATGAAGCCGTCCAGCTCCTGCGGCTGACGGCGGCGCTCCAGCACCAGGCCCACCGTGTTCGCGGGGCGCTGCGGCGAGTGCGGCACCTTGGGCGGCAGCAGGAAGATTTCCCCTTCATGGATGGGGATGTCCTGCACCTGGCCCTCGTCGATGACCCGCAGGTTCATCGTGCCCTCGAGCTGGTAGAAGAACTCCTCGCCCTCGTTGATGTGGAAGTCCGTGCGCGCGTTGGGGCCGCCGACGACGGTGACCATGAACTCGCGGTCCGCCCACACCTGCTGGTTGCCCACGGGCGGCTTGAGCAGGTGGCGGTGCTCGTCGATCCACTTCTTGAAGTTGATGGGAGTCAGGCGGCCCATTCACTCACCTCCGATGGTGGCGATGCACTTGAGCTCGATGGCAATCGGCGTGGGCAGCCGGTTGATTTCGAGCGTCGTGCGGCACGGCGGGTTGTCCTTGAAGTACTCCGCCCACAGCCGGTTGTAGGTGGGAAAGTCCTTCTTCATGTCGGTGAGGTACACCGTCACGTCCACCAGCTTGTCCCAGGACGAGCCCGCCTCTTCCAGGATGTAGCGGACGTTGCGGAACACCGAGTGGCACTGCGCCTCGATGTCGTACGAGACGATGTTGCCCTCCGCGTCCAGCTCCACGCCGGGAATCTTCTTCGTGCCGCGCTCGCGCGGGCCCACGCCGGACAGGAACAGGAGGTTGCCCACGCGCCGGGCGTGGGGATACAGGCCCACCGGCTCCGGGGCCTTCTGCGAATCGACTCGCGCGCTGTCACTGCTCACGGCGTGCTCCTCACGTTGGGGCTAGGGGCTTTCACAGCTTGATGCAGACGTTCTTCGGCTCGGTGAAGAAGCGCAGCGCGTCCCAGCCGCCCTCGCGCCCCACGCCCGAGTCCTTCACGCCGCCGAACGGCGTGCGCAAGTCGCGCAGCATCCACGTATTCACCCAGACGATGCCGCTGTGCAGCCGCGAGGCGAAGCGGTGCGCGCGCTTCACGTCCTGGGTCCACACGCTGGCGGCCAGGCCGTACTTCGTGGCGTTGGCCCACGCGAGCACCTCGTCCTCCGAGTCGAAGGGCATGAGGCTGGCCACCGGCCCGAAGATTTCCTCCTGGTTGGTGCGGCAGCCCGCGTCCAGGCCCTCGATGAGGGTGGGCTCCACGAACCAGCCGTCGCGGCAGCGCCCGGGCACGCTGGCGCGCTGTCCGCCGGTGAGGATGCGGCCACCCTCCTGCTTCGCGAGGCTCACGTAGCCCAGCACCTTGTCGAAGTGCTGCTGCGACACCAGCGCGCCCTGGTCCGTGCCCGGCTCCAGCGGGTCACCGACCTTGAGCGCGCGCGTGCGCGCCACCAGCGCCTCCTTGAAGCGCTCGTAGAGGGGCCGCTGCACGAAGATGCGCGGGCCGCAGAGACAGATTTGCCCCTGGTTGGCGAAGGACGAGCGGAGCGTGGTGGCCAGCGCCTCGTCGAAGTCGCAGTCCGCGAAGATGACGTTGGGGTTCTTCCCGCCCATCTCCAGCGACAGCTTCTTGAAGGCGGGCGCGGCCACGCGCGCGATTTCGGCGCCGGTGCGGGTGCTGCCGGTGAAGGAGATGGCGCTGATGTCCGGGTGCTCGCTCATCGCGGCGCCCACCTTGGGGCCCAGGCCGTGTACCAGGTTGAGCACGCCCGGCGGCAGGCCCACGTCGCGGCAGACCTGGGCCAGCAGGTACGCCGTCATCGGCGTCACCTCGGAGGGCTTGGCCACCACGCAGTTCCCCATGGCCAGCGCCGGGGCAATCTTCCACGTCAGCAGGTACAGCGGCAGGTTCCACGGGGAGATGCAGCCCACCACGCCCAGCGGCGCGCGCAGGGTGTAGTTGAGGGCCACGTCGTCCGTCTGGTGCGCCTCGCTGGAGAACTGCGTCACCGCATCCGCGAAGAACTCGAAGTTGAGGATGCTGCGCGGGATGTCCACCGACGAGGCCACCGACAGAGGCTTGCCGGTGTCGATGGACTCGGCGCGGGCGAAGGCGTCCAGGCGTCCGCGGATGGCGTCCGCGATGCGGCGCAGCATGCGCGAGCGCTCGGTGGCAGGGGTGGCGGCCCAGGCGGGGAAGGCCCGCGCGGCGGCCTCCACCGCGCGCTGGACGTCGGCCGCGTCGGAGTCGGGGACGAGCGCGTAGTTCACGGCCGTCGCGGGCTCGGGCTTGTCCAGCCACGCGCCGCTCCGGGCGGGCAGCAGCTCGCCGCCGATGTAGTTGAGCACCTTCTCCATGGCCGCGTCCTCCGGTAGCGCATGCCCACGGACCCGGCGACGGGCGTGCCCCGCCAGCCCCTGTGGGAGGGCGCGCAATGTACGCCGCCCCTCCGTACCTCACCAGCACCACGCGCGCCCGCAGTCCACTGTCGTGGATTCACGCCCGCTCGCCTGGAGGCTCCGTGTGATGCCGCACTGCGCGAAGGAAGGTGCCGCTTTCACCCGGTGTGGAGCCTGGGGTACCTGCGACGCCGGCGGGCGCCGCTACGGGCCGTTACCTCGAGCCACGTGGCTCTGGCGGGGCGCAAGTCGCGAAGCGGTGCGGCGTCGCCACAGCCCTCACGCTCGGGCCGCGTGGTTCCGGCGGAGGCGCCGGTGCGGTGCCGGCGCTCCGCCACGGCCGCCACGCTCAGGCCACGGGGGACATGCGGATCGCAGGCCGCCTGTCGCGTGTGCGCGCTGTCCGCTATCCGTGCGCCGGCCGTGGCACGCGCAGTCCGCCCCGGGGAACCCGGTCCTGGCGGCCCGCGCGGCCCAGCGCCCAGCCCGCGGCGATGAGCAGCACACCGAAGACGAGGAAGCCGACATCCCACGCGAGCTGGGCCGGCCCGGGCTTGACGTGATGCAGGTCGAAGAGCTGGTGGTCGAGGAGTCCCTCGACGACGTTGAAGAAGCCCCAGCCCGCGAGCATGGCGCCGGCGAAGGTGCGCGTGGACCAGGGCACGTCGGAGCGCTGGCCCGCGCGCCAGAGCGCCCAGACCCCCGCCAGCGTCATCAGCCAGGTGAACGCGTGGAAGAGGCCGTCCCAGAACATGTTCACCTTGATGCGGACCACGTCGTCGGGAGGCAGCGGCGTGGAGAGCATGTGGTGCCACTGGAGCACCTGGTGCAAGACGATGCCGTCCACGAAGCCGCCCAGGCCCACGCCCAGCAGAAGCCCCGCGAGCACCAGGGGCGCCCGGTTCCGCGCGTTCATCGGCGGCGCCTCGGACCCGGTGCGTCGGAGCGGCTCTTCACCGGCACGGCGGAGGGAACCTCGCGTGTGGCCAGGACCAGCGCCCCCACGATGAGCAGGAGGACGAGGAAGGGCAGGACGGTGAGTGACAGGCGTCCCCAGAAGTGCTCGTTCAGGATGCCGGCCACCACGTCGGGGCGGCAGGTGGGACAAGCGGAGGCCGCCGTGCTCGTCAGCAACGCGGCCGTGGACCCGGTAGTGATGACCCGCCTCATGTGGCGCCCCCTGTCGTGACGGGAAGCTCGCCACCCCGCTGGGACGAGGCAAGCTCGGGGAAGGCACTGGAGGGAGACGGGTCGCCCGCCAGCCCCTCCTTTCCAGGCGGCCCGGTGTCGACAGACCGTCATGCCCAGGTTGCTCGGCTATAAGACAGGCCCAGGGAGGAGTCACCATGTCGCGGAAAGTGGCGCTCATCACGGGAGCCTCGGCGGGTCTGGGAGAGCAGTTCGCGCACTGCTTCGCGCGGGACGGACACGACGTCATCCTGGTCGCGCGCAACGCGGCGCGACTGGAGGCGCTGGCCGCGAAGCTGGAGTCGGCGCACGCCGTGAAGGCGCATGTCTTCCCCGCCGACCTGTCCCGGCCGGAGGCGCCCGAGCAGCTCTTCGAGGCCGTGCGCGCGCGGGGGCTGGCGGTGGACTTCCTGGTGAACAACGCGGGCTTCGGCTCCTGTGGGCCCTTCCTGGAGCAGGAGCTGGCGCGCGAGGCGGAGATGGTGGAGGTCAACTGCACCGCGCTGCTGAAGCTGACGCACCTGTTCGCGCGGCCCATGCGCGAGCGCGGCAGCGGGCGCATCCTCAACGTCGCCTCCACGGCGGGCTTCCAGCCCGGGCCGTACATGGCCACGTACTTCGCGACCAAGGCCTTCGTGGTGTCGCTGTCGGAGGCGCTCGCCCACGAGCTGAAGGGCACCGGCGTGACGGTGACGTGCCACTGCCCGGGCGCCACGCACACGGAGTTCACCCAGCGGGCGGGCAACGGGCAGACGCGGCTGTTCCAGCGGCCGGGCGTGGCGAAGGCGGAGGACGTGGCCGCCCATGCCTACGCGATGATGATGCGCGGCCGGGTGCTGGCCATCCACGGCCTGCTCAACTGGGTGGGGACGGTGGGCGTGCGCTTCAGCCCTCGCGCGGCCGTGCGCGCGCTCGCGGCCAGCCTCAACCAGCAGGGCTGAGGCTGGCGTCCGCGGAAGGACTCAGTTGTACGTCGCCGTGAAGACCAGCGACAGCGTGGTCACATTCCAGCTGTCATTGCTGCGTTCGTTGCTGATGCGGCCCAGCGCCAGCTCGGCGCCGATGCCCAGGCCCCAGTTCTTGCTGACCCACCACTCCTTGCCCACGCCCAGGTGCAGGCCGCCGCCCGGCTCCGACTCCGCCACCGTCTCATCCCCGTCGGAGACGCTGAGCTGGGTGTAGGTGAGCGCGCCGGACAGGTAGATGTTGGCGGGCATGAAGTAATAGGTGACGCCCAGGCCCACCGCGGCGTAGTTCATGCTCACATCGCTGTCCTGCCCCTCGAAGGTGAGGTCTCCCACCTGGACACTCGGGCTCGGAGCGGACGCGCCGTAGAACTTCGCGTGGAGGATGAAGTTGTTGATGAGCGCGAAGCCGATCTCCGCGTTGAAGTTTCCGCTGCCGCCCTTCACCACCACCTCGGGGGAGACGTCGGTCGCCTTGGCCCGGAGGTAGCCACCGCCCACCTGCAGGCGCAGGTAGAAGCCATCGTGCACGTGCTCGTCATATTCCTGGGCGCTGGCAGCCGTGGCGGTGAAGAGCATCGCCGCGATGATGCTGGGGTAACGCATGACAACAACTCCTTCGGAGATTTCCATCCGGTCTGACTTTGCACGTTATGCAACAGATGCCGCCTGGAAGGCCAGGGGCCCCGCGTCTCCAGCGCGTGGTCGCGAGGCTTGCATGGCCGCGCGTGGGTGCCGGAAGCTCCGCGCCCACCATCCGGGCGGGGCGCCATGGGGGCGTGGCCGCAACGACAAGAGCGAGGGCAGGGGATGACCGCGACCGTGGACCATGAGGCGCTGGCACGCACGCTGGATTCGGCAAGGCTGGAGCGCCGCGAGGTGGCGCCGCTCACCCGCGAGCATCCGGCGCTCACGGTGCCGGATGCCTACGCCATCCAGGAGGCCGGCATCCGGTTGCGCCAGTCGCACGGCGAGCGCGTGGTGGGCCTGAAGATGGGGCTCACCTCCGAGGCGAAGCGCAAGCAGATGAACCTGGACTCGCCCGTGTATGGCGTGCTCACGGACCGGATGCAGGTGCCCGCGGACGGCGTGATTCACGTGGCCCAGGGCATCCACCCCAAAATCGAGCCGGAGATTGCCTTCCGCATCGCGCGCGAGCTGCGGGGCACGGTGACGCGCGACGAGGTGCTGGACGCCTGCGCGTCCGTGTTCGCGGCCATGGAAATCCTCGACTCGCGCTACCGCGACTTCAAGTACTTCTCCCTGCCCGACGTGGTGGCGGACAACGCGTCGTCCTCGCTGTTCGTGGTGAGCACCGCCGAGCACCCGCCGCGCGCGCTCGACCTCGCGCGGCTGGAGATGACGATGTCGGTGAATGGCGAGCCCGTCCAGTCGGCGCGCTCGGATGCCATCTCCGGCGACCCGGTGGTCTCCGTCATCCAGCTCTGCGAGCTGCTGGCCCAGCGCGGTCAGGTGCTCCCGGCCGGGAGCATCGTGCTCGCGGGGGCCGCCACCGCCGCCCACATGCTGCGCCCGGGGGACCGGGTACAGCTCACGGTGGAAGGGCTGGGCTCCGTGGCGGTGTCCGCGGCGTAGTCCCGCCGCGCCTCACCCGCCGAGCGGGAGTCCCTCGGGCTCCACCGGCGGGTGCCTCGCGCGGGCGGACGCCAGGCGCTGGAGCAGGTGCCAGGCCAGGTCACGGGCCTGGCTCCGAATCTCGGGCACAGCCGTCGTCTCCCACAATTCGCCCCGGCGCGGAGGGCCCAGGGTGTAGAGGCGGCCAGAGGCCTGTCCGCTGGCGTCCAGCAGCGCGCCGTCCGCGTCCGTGGCCAGGCCCATGCCCAGCGCGTCCGGGCGCACGCGCCCCGCCTCCACCAGGCCTCCGAGCACCGGATGGCCGCGCGTCATGGCGCCCTCCGGCCCGGTGCAGTTGATGACGTGCTGGACGTGCAGCACCGCTTCCTCGCCACCGTGCCCCCGGGGCCTCGTCCGGACCGCCACGCCCGTGGGCTCCAGCGCGAAGCCCCGGATGTGCGCCGCGTGAATCGACAGGCGGCCCTGGCGCCGCAGCCGCTCCACCGTCTCGCCGATGCTGGGCGCCATGCGGTGGCGGTGCACGTCCCAGTACGCGCGCAGGTGACGCAGGAAGCGCCGCCGCTCGCCCACCGGCAGCCGCTGCCACAGCGGCACCGTCACCGGCCGCAGCGCGTCCACCACCTGTCTCCAGTCCGCGCCCGCCCGGGCCGCGCGCCGGACCTCCTGCCGCACGAGGCGCAGGACGGGGCGGATGCGCACCGGCAGCGGCGGGTGCCCCGCGGTGTCCTCCGCGTCCCGGTGCTCGCGCCGCGTCTCCTGCCGCAGCGCCCGCAGCGCGTCCCGGATGCCGGGGGAGACATAGGTCCCTCGTGCGCCTTCCTGGTGCACGTGGGGGAGCAGGCCATGCCGGGAGAGCGCATGGATATGGCCCTGGTGTCCCTGCTCGGCCAGCGACAGCACCGTGTCCACCATGGTGAGCCCGGTGCCGATGAGCAGCACGTCGTCCTGGTCCGTCACGCCCCGCAGCGCGTCCTTCGCCCAGGGGGAGCGGTGATAGCGGCGGCTGGTGTACAGCCCGCCATCAGGCACCCGCAGGTTGGAGGGCAGCGCATTGCCCAGCGCCAGCACCGCCACCCGGGCCTCCAGCCGCGCTCCGTCCGCCAGGTGGAGCCACACCGCGCCGCTGGCTTCCTCCACCGCGGCGACGTCGCGGTCCACCACGTCCAGCATCACGCCAGGGCCGGCATGGGCGCGCGCCTCGCGCAGCACCGACTCCAGGTAGCGCCCGAAGCGCTGACGGGAGACGAAGGCGCCGGGCGACGTCCCGGGCAGCTCACAGCGCACCCAGCGCAGGAAGTGCTCCGGGTCCTCCGGGAAGGCGCCCATCTTCGCCGCCGGCACGTTCAGCAGGTGACAGGGGCTCGTCGTCGAATACGCCAGCCCCAGGCCCGCCCGTCCGTTCCGCTCCACCAGGGCCACGCGGAGCGGCGCTCGCGCGCTCCGCAGCAGGTGCACGGCCAGCAGCGTGCCGCTGGCCCCTCCCCCCACGATGGCCACATCCCAACACCCCTGTGCTCGCACGCCGCAATCGTAGGTCCTGCCTGGCTCGCTGGCATCCTCCCGCGCCTGCCCGGTGTTCAGGCGCCGCGCCTGGACGTCCACCCCTCCTCCCTGGGCAGGGGGTTCCAGGGTGCTCACACTCCGACGCACATCCAGGGAGGTCATCATGCGCGAGCCCCTCATCAGCGAGCGGGAGCAACGTTCCGTGGCGGAGACGCTGCTCGGCTGGCCGCTGCCCGAGCGGCCCGAGGCCATCCCCTCCGTGGCGTGGCTGGTGGAGCGACTGCGCTCCAGCAAGGTGGACTGGGGGCTCTTGAAGAAGCTGGTGCGCTTTGACGCGGCGGGCTACTCGCGGCGCACGCTCGCCCGGACGCCCGCGTGTGAGCTGCTGCTCGTCTCCTGGCTTCCTGGCCAGGCCTCGGGCGTGCACGACCATGGGGGCTCTGGAGGTGCGTCCTGGCTGGTGGAGGGGACGCTGCGGGAGACGCGCTATGCCTGGGCCGGAGACAGGCTGACGCCCGAGCGCATCGTGGGCGCGAGCGAGGGGGATGTCCTCGTCGAGCTCCCGGAGACCATCCACCGCATCGACAACGCGTCTCGCCACGGCGCGGTGTCGCTCCACCTCTATGCGCCGCCGATGGCGGGCATGACGCGGTATGAGTCGCGGCTGGCGCCGGACGCGCTCAGGCCGCCGCGTCCGCCTGCTGCGAGCGCGGCGTCTGGACGAAGGCGCCGGCCACGGGCAACGTGACGCGGAAGATGCTGCCCCGCTCCGGCGCGCTCTCCACCGTCAGCGTGCCGCCCAGCGACGTGACGATGCCATGGCACACCGCCAGTCCCAGGCCGGTGCCCACGCCCAGGGGCTTGGTGGTGAAGAAGGGGTCGAAGATGCGCTCGCGGTGCTCCGGAGAGATTCCGCAGCCGGTGTCCCGCACCTCCACCGCCACCCGGCCGGCCTTGGCCTCGCGGGCGATGACGTGGACCTCGTTCTTCTCCACCTCGCCGGGGACGATGGACTGCGCCGCGTTGAGCAGCAGGTTGAGGAACACCTGGCCCAGCCGCGCGCCATTGCCCTGGACGGGCGGCATGCCCTCGCACTCCACCACCAGCCGGGCGCGGTGCCGCAGCTCGTGCATGGCCATCTTCGCCGCCGTGCGCACCACCGAGGCCAGGTCCGACGGGCCCGTGCCCACGTCCTCCGCGCGCGACAGCGTCTGCAGGTCGCGGACGATGAGCCGGATGCGCTCGGCGCCGTCGCGCGTCTCGGCCAGGGCCTCCAGCACCTCCTGCCGCTCCTGCTCGGGCAGGTGCTCCTTCTGCTGGAGCTCCTGGTGGATGTACTCGAGGTTGCTGAGGATGAAGGCCAGCGGGTTGTTGATTTCGTGGCCCACGCCCGCGGCGATGCGGCCCAGCGCGATCAGCCGATCCGCGAACAGGAGCTGGGCCTGCGTGGCGCGCAGCTGCTCCAGGCTGCGCGACAGCTTGATGTTGGCCGCCTCCAGCGCCGCGGTGCGCTCGCGGACCGTCTCCTCCAGCCGCTCGGCCTCGCTGGCGGGAAGCCGGTGCGCGCGAGGGCGCATGCCTCCCCGCGTGGGGGCCTGGAGCCTGTCGAAGGCGCGCCGCAGCGTTCCCCGCCGCTGCGCGACCGCCGACATCAACTTCACCCTCGCTCGCAGTGTCATCGCGTCCGGCTCCAGCGGTGTGGTGTGTGCTCGTGGAAGGCCCCCGAGCCGCGACAGACCCGGCTAGTCAACACCGGCACGGTGGTACGGGGCAAGGTACGGAAGGGCGGTGCCAGCGTATGCCGCGGGACAGAGACGGTGTGCTCCGCCTGGGCACCTTCGCTTCAATTGGGGCAGGTGCCGCAGTCCGCCAGGCAGCTGTCCGACGAGGCGCCCGTGCCGCAGCGCTCGGTGAACTGACAGATGCCGTCGCCGCAGCGGTGGATGTCACGTGGCTGGATGCGTGTCGTGAGGGGGCGGTACGCCCGTCCGTTGTACGTGCACGATTCGTAATAGGGCGTTTCTTCACCGCCGACAGGAGGCTCCTTGCCCGTATCCGCGCCGGTGGGAAAGGTGGCCTCGGTGGCCCGCTGGCAGAGCGACTGGCAGGTGCCTGCATGGATGATGGGCAGGCAGTCCGCGCTGTTGGGGTTGGCGGACAGGGCGCAGGCGCGCACGGTGCTCTCGTCCATGTTCAGGTAGCCGCGGTCCGTGGCGGCGAAGACGCCGGTGCCGTCGAAGAGGTTGCCGAAGAAGCACGCCTCCTTCTCGCTGTACGTGGTCAGCTCCTGGTCCGTGTACGAGAGGGTCGCGCCACGCGCGTTCCGTCCCAGCACGGAGATGGGGACGGCAATCCCGTACTTGTTGGCGTGGGCCGTGAGGCAGGCGGAGACGACCTCCTGCTCCTCCTGCGTCGCCGGCGAGCCCATGGCCCAGTTGTGGGCCAGCCCCAGGCCGCCGTACCAGACGTATTCCACTCCTGTCACAGGGTTGGTGTACTTGTGCTTCTGGTTCGCCTTCGCCGCGCACTTGATGATGTATCGCATCAGCTCGTCGGCGCGCTCGGGGTCCTCGTTGAACCAGGTGGAGAATCCATTCGTGGACAGGCCATTGGTTGACAAGCCATTGGTGGAGAGCCCGTTTGTCGACAGACCATTGGTCGACAAGCCATTGGTGGAGAGGCCATTGGCGGAGAACGCCGCCGCGCGGGCCACCGCGGGGGTCCACTCCTCTCGGGTGAGCTCCTGTGGGCCACATGCGCCGCTTCCGATACCCAGCACCAGGCTCAGCACTCCCCCTGCGACCCGTGGCGGGTGCAGGTGTTTCAGGCCGCGATGGATGGCTTTTCCAATCGAACAGGCTGGCACGGTGCGCATGGCTTTCCCCCGTTACGGGACACAGGCAAGCCCGCATCCCTGAAGCCATCAGTTCCAGCACGCATGGACAAAAATGCTGTCGCTGATGGTGAGGCCAGTGTGACGGCATTCACGGCCCGGGAAAATGTAGCCAAGCGCGAATGTTTGAGTGCAGGTCCGCCTGGAGACACCTGATGTGTGTCATGCCAGACGGCGCGCGGGACGCCTGCCATCCAGGTGATAACAGATACGTGTTATCCGCTAGCTAATCGCTCTCATCGAACTCCAGCGCCAGCGACGCTGCGGGGGTGAGGGCGAAGCCATCCGGCGAGCGCAGGCGCCAGGTGGCCACGTCGGTGACGGGGCCGCCCACGACCTCGGACTCCTGCGCGTCTCCGCGCGTCTCCGCCTGGCCCAGGTGGATGCAGAGGTGGACGCGGGCATTCACCGGGTCCGCCAGCTTCTGGGCCATCACCTGGAGCAGCCGCAGGGTGCGCTCCGCCTCGCGCAGGTACTCGGTGCGCTCGGCGCTGGGCGTGCCGTTCTCCAGCGGGTGCACGGCCAACAGCGAGGTGCCGGACTGGAGCGCCAGGAGGAAGCCGCCGCCGCGCAGGCCCTGCTCGAGCCCGTCCAGCACGTCCGCGAGCACGGCGTAGACGGCGTCGTCGTCCTGGGCGGAGGCGGCGAGCACCACCTCGGCATGAACGGCGAGCGCCAGTCGCGTGCGGCGTGCGGGCTGCACGGGCTCCTCGGCGGCCTCGCTGAGCGCGGCGAGGAAGGCCGTCACGCTGCTGAAGCGGCGGCCGCCGTCCTTCTCCAGGCAGCGCAGCACCACCGCGTCCACGGCGGGCGACACGGCGGCGATGGCGCTCGGGCGCGGCGGAGGCGCTTCCAGGTGCAGCCGCTCCAGCTCCATCCGGTCCTCGCACTGGAAGGGGTAGCGGCCGGTGACGAGCTGGTGCAGCAGCACGCCCAGCGCGTAGATGTCCGTGTGCGGGCCAATGGGGCCGCCGCGGAACTGCTCGGGCGCCATGGCGTGCGCGGTGCCCAGCCGCTGGCCGGCGATGGTAAGGCCCTCCTGTGCGGGCTCGGCGTGCAGCAGCTTGGCGATGCCGAAGTCCAGGAGCTTCACCCGGGGCCGCTCGCCTTCCTCCACGACGAGGATGTTGCTGGCCTTCAGGTCGCGGTGCACGACGCCGGCCCGGTGCGCCGCCTCCAGCGCGCCGCAGACGGGCTCCAGGTAGGCGAGCGCGCGCGACGAGGACAGCCGGCCCCGCTCCTGCACCACCTGGCTCAGCGTACGGCCGGTGAGCAGCTCCATGACGTAGTAGGGGCTGCCGTCGGGCATCAGCCCGAAGTCATACACGTCCACGATGTTGGGGTGGCGTATCTGGTTCACCACCCGCGCCTCGCGCACGAAGCGCTTGAGCATCTCCCCCTGGTCCGCCAGGTGCGGATGGAGGACCTTCACCGCGGCCCGGCGGCCCAGGATCCGGTGCTCGGCTTCGTACACGCTGCCGTGTCCGCCCGAGGCCAGGAGCGCCGTGAGGACGTATTCGCCCGCGAGCGTGCCGGGGCCTCGCTGCGCGCGGGAGGGGTCGCTGGGCTCTCGCTCGGACGCATGCAGGTCCGCTCGGGCCTGGATGCGAAAGGTGCTCTCGGAGTCCGCCGCCATGGGGTGTCTGATCCTTACACCTTTCACCCGCCAGTCTGCCCGCATGCGCGGCTGAATTCCCGCCGCGCCGCGGCATGGAGGTGCGGGCGTTGACCACCCGTCAGCGGTGCCAGGGGGGAGCACACCGGATGTTCGCTGTCGGAAGGTCGGCTGCCCTGGAGTCGGGGGGGATTGGACGGGAGGGGTCCGGCACTGATGGATTCAGGGGGCGTGACGCTTCGCACGGAGAGCGGGGATGGTGGGATGTACGGGTTCGGGCAGGCGTCGGGGGGCTGCTACATGACGACGTTGGACGACCTCACGACGTGCGCGGGCCTTGCCGTGGCTCCGCCGCCGTCCTCCACCGGAGCTTGTCTCATCCTCATCAGCACCACCACACCCGCGGCCATTGGGAAGGCCTACCGCCTGGACCAGGGGGAGCACGTCATCGGCCGCGGCTCCGACGTCACGCTGCGCATCGACGACCACGGGGTGTCGCGCAAGCACGCGCGCATCGTCCGCACCAGCGACGGCGCCTGCCACGTCACGGACCTGGGCTCCACCAACGGCACGCTGCTCAACGGCGTGCCCGTCAGCACCGCCGAGCTGATGGAGGGGGACCGGCTGCAGATTGGCACCGTCACCGTGTTCCGCTTCTCCAAGCGCGAGGTGCTGGAGCAGCGCGAGGAGCAGCTGCGCCAGGCGCTGTCCGCCGCGCGCGTGGGCATCTGGGACTGGAACGCGCAGAGCGGGCGGGTGACGTGGAGCGAGCAGGTGGACCGGCTCCTGGGGCTGCCCGTGGGCAAGCTGTCGGGCCGCGCCATGGAGCTGTCGGAGGTGGTCCACCCGGCGGACCTGCCCCGCGTGAGCGAGGTGCTGGGCGCCGCGCTGGAGAAGAAGACGCAGGTGGACGTGGAGTACCGCATCGAGCCGCAGGGCAGCGGGTGGCGCTGGATTTCCTGCAAGGGCGACGTGCTGTGTGACGCCTCGGGCGCGCCGGCGCGGGTGACGGGCACGGTGATGGACATCACCGCGCGCAAGCTGGCGGAGCAGGAACTGCACCGCCAGTCCCTCATCTTCGAGAGCATCTACGACGGTGTGGTGATCACCGACCTGGCCGGCGGCATCATCGACTGGAACTCCAGCGCCGAGCGGATGTTCGGGCGGCAGAAGTCGGAGGCCTTGGGCCAGACGCTCTTCAGCGTGCTGCACCCGGACGAGCCCGACCGGCTCACCAGCCAGATTCTCACCGCGCTGGACAAGCAGGGGCGCTGGTCCGGCGAGCTGGAGTTCAAGCGCCGCGACGGCAACACCTGCTGGTGCGAGTCCGTCGTCGTCCCCCTGCGGGACAGCGAGGGGCGCGCCATCGCCAACATCATGGTCCACCGCGACACCACGGAGCGCAAGCAGCTCCAGGCGCACCTCGTGGTGGCGGACCGGCTCGCCTCCGTGGGCACCCTGGGCGCGGGCGTGGCGCACGAAATCAACAACCCGCTGGCCTACATGCTCGTCAACCTGCACCTCATCCGCGAGGGGCTGGAGCGCCTGGAGAGCCAGGCCCCCGCGGCGCCCGTCGCGTCGCTGCAGCAGCTGGTGCGCGAGACGGCCGAGGGCGCCGAGCGCATCGCCACCATCGTCCGGGACTTGAAGGTCTTCGCGCGCGGCGAGCAGGAGGCGCGGCTGATGCCGGTGGACGTGCGCCGGGCGGTGGAGCTGGCGTGCAAGATGGCGGACAACGTCATCCGCCACCGGGCGCGGCTGGTGACGGAGTTCGAGCCGGTGGCGCCGGTGGAGGCCAGCGAGTCCCGGCTGTGCCAGGTGTTCCTCAACCTGCTGCTCAACGCGGCCCAGGCCATTCCGGAGGAGGGCACGCCGGGCGTGGAGCACGAGATTCGCGTGGTCATCCGCGCCGGAGAGAAGGACCGGGTGGTGGTGGAGGTCCGCGACACCGGCATGGGCATGGCGCCCGAGGTGCTGGGCCGCATCTTCGACCCGTTCTTCACCACCAAGCCGGTGGGCGTGGGCACGGGGCTGGGGCTGTCCATCTGCCACGGCATCATCGAGTCCATGGGCGGCTCCATCCAGGCGGAGAGCGAGCCCGGCCGCGGCAGCACGTTCCGCGTGGTGCTGTGCGCCGCCACGCGCGAGCTGGAGGTGCTGCCGCGCCTGGCCGCGGCGATGCAGGCCAATGCGCGGGCCCGCATCCTGGTGGTGGATGACGAGCCCAACGTGACGCTGGCCCTGCAGCGCTCGCTGGCGGCGGACCACGAGGTGGCCACCGCGAACAGCGCCCAGGCCGCGCTCCGGCTGGTGAACGACGGCGGCCGATTCGACCTCATCCTCTGCGATGTGATGATGCCCGGGATGACGGGCATGGACCTGTACCACGAGCTGGGCCGCTGCGCCCCGGAGCAAGCCGGACGGATGGTGTTCATGACAGGTGGAGCCTTCACGCCGCGCACGGTGTCGTTCCTCCGCGACGTGCCCAATGCCAAGATTTCCAAGCCGCTCGACCTGACGCAGCTTCGCGAGCTCGTGGGCCGCTCCGCCGAGGCGGGACGATGACGCCTTCGGTGAGCGGGCGCTCACAGCCGGATGGCCACGCCGCGGACGTCGCGCCCGCCCTGACGCGGGTGAAGGAGCAGGCCGCGCCCCTGGAGCTGACAGCGCGCGCGCTGGGCATGGGCCTGTTGATTGGCGGGCTGCTGGCCGTCACCAACGTCTACATGGGGCTGAAGACGGGCTGGTGGGAGAGCGGCTCCGTCACCGCCGCGGTGCTGGGCTTCAGCGCGCTGGCCACGGTGTCCCGGCGGCGGGGCGCGGCCTACTCGCCCCTGGAGAACAACCTCACCCAGACGGCCGCGGCGTCCGTGGGGGCCATGCCCGCCGCGGCGGGCCTGCTGGGCGCGCTGCCCGCGCTGACGCTGCTGGGGGCGGCCGTGCCGGGCTGGGGCGTGGCGGTGTGGAGCGTGGCGCTGGGTGTGCTGGGCGTGCTCGCCGCGCACCTGCTGCGGCGCCGGCTGGTGGTCCAGGAGGCCCTGCCGTTCCCCACGGGCATCGCCACCGCGGAGCTGATTACCGCCATGCACGCCTCCAGCGGCGCCGAGGTCCGCGCCGGGCGTGGGCGGCTGCTGGCGGGCGCGGGCGCGGTGGCGGTGGCCATCACGGCCGCGCGTGACGCGCTCAAGTGGCTGCCGGGGATGACGGCGCTGCCAGGGACGCTGGGCGGCGTGCCCGCCGCCTCGCTGACGTGGGGCGTGGGCTGGAGCCCCATGCTGCTGGCCATCGGGATGATGACGGGGCCGCGCCTGGGGCTGAGCATGCTCGCGGGCGCGGCGGTGGCGTGGGGTGTGCTGGCGCCGTGGCTGACGGGCGGGGGGCTGCTGTCGGACCCCGGCTACGAGGCGCTCTCCACCTGGCTCACCTGGCCGGGCGTGGGGCTGCTGGTGGGCTCGGCCATGGCGTCGCTGCTGGCGCAGGCGCGCGACTTCCTGCGGGCGGCCCGAGACCTGGGCAGCCTGCGGCAAGGCGAGGCGATGCCGTCATGGGCGCTGGGGGCCGGGCTTGCCGCGTGCGTGCTGGCGGTGGCGCTGGGCGCGACGCTGTTCGGCCTGAGCGTGCCGTACATGTTGCTGGCGCTGGTGCTGGTGCTGCCGTTGTGCGCGGTGTGCGCGCGCGGCGCGGGCCAGGTGGACGTGTCGCCGGTGACGCAGATGGGGCAGGTGACGCAGGTCATCTTCGGTGGGCTGCTGCCGGGGGCCATGGCGCCCAACGTCGCGGCGGGCGCGGTGGTGTCCGGTGCCGCGGCGCAGACGGGCGTCAGCATGTGGTCGCTCAAGGCGGGACACCTGCTGGGGGCCTCGCCGCGCCGGCTGCTCGCCGCGCAGCTCGTGGGCGTGCTCGCGGGCTCGGTGGTGGGCGTGCCGGTGTACCTGCTGCTGACCCGCATTCATGGGCTGGGCTCGGAGGCGCTGCCCGCGCCCTTCGCGCACCAGTTCCGTGCGGTGGCGGAGGTGGCGGTGCGCGGGCTGGACGGGCTGCCGCCCCACGCGGCGCTGGCGGCGTGCGTGGCCGCGGGCGTGGGCGCGCTCCTGACGCTGGCGTCCCGAGGGCGCGCGGCGCGCTGGCTGCCGCTGCCGGTGGCGCTGGGCATCGGCTTCATCCTGCCGGCGTACTACGCGGTGACGCTCTGCGTGGGCGCCCTGGGGCTGGCGGTGGCGCGCTGGCGCTGGCCCGCGGCGGCGGAGCGGAATGTGTCCACGCTGGCGGCGGGCGCCATCGCGGGCGAGTCCCTGGCGGGCGTGCTCATCGCCGCGCTGCTGGCGCTGGGGCTCGCGTAGCGGGGACTGGCTCACGCGCTTCGCGTGTGCACACCGGCGGCGGGGCTCACGTCCCAGGCAGCGGCTCGTGCACCTTCGCCAGCGAGCGACGGATGCGGCCCTCCATGAGGTTGGGGACGTGGCGCGCGCGCTCCAGGGCCTCGCGGAGCACCCGCGCCGCCTCTTCCCGGTCGCCGCGGCGCAGCGCCGCCAGTCCCATCATCTCCAGGACCTCCAGCGGCTCCTGCTCCACCGACACCTGCGCGGAGCGCTCGCGCAGGGCCCACCACGCTTCTGGCGAGGCGTCGCGCGTGGCCAGCTCCACCATGGAGAAGAGGACCTCCTCCGACGGGCTCAGCTCCACGCCCGGAGGCCCCTCCGCCATCACCTGTCGCACCTGGGCCAGCACCTCGCGCGCGCGGGCATGCCGGCCCGTCCAGGCCAGGGTCCTCGCCTGGAGGAGCAGGGCCCACGGACGGGACGCCACCTCCGGGTGCCGGCGCTCCAGCGCGATGGCGCGCGTGATGTGCGGCGTCGCGGCCTCCGCGTCGCCCGCCTGGTAGTGCAGCTCGCCGAGGTTGTGCTCGGCGAAGTACTCCCAGCCCACCATGCCCAGCTCGCGGCCCAGGTGCATGAAGCGCTCCTGGTCCTTCAGCGCGCGCGTCAGCTCCTTGCGCGCCACCCACAGGTTGCGGCGGTTGTTGATGGCGCTGCCCAGGTGGAAGTGGTCACCGCGCTCGGTGCACGCGGTGATGACCTCGTTGAGCACGTGCTCCGTCTCGTCGATGTCGCCCAGGTTGGGGAGGATGACGGCCAGCAGGAGCTGCGCCACCACCTGCGTCTCGTAGCCCGCGTCGCCCAGGCGGCGGGCGCGCTCGGCGGCGGCCTCCAGGGGCATGCGCGCCTCCTGCCACTCTCCCTTGCGGAACTGGGCGCGGCCCAGCGCCAGCAGCAGCCGGGCCTGCACGTAGGGTGACGCCACCGTGGCCGCCAATTGCTGGGCCTCCAGCGCCATGGCCTCGCTGCGCGTGTAGTCGTTCACCCAGTCCAGCGCCATGGCCTCGTCCAGCAGCAGCTCCACCTCCGTGCGCGTGTGGCCCAGCCGCCGCGCGCGCTCGCGGGCCGCCGCGAAGTCCGCGAGCGAGTCGTCGTACCGGCCAATGCGGATGCGCATGAGGCCCCGGCCGCGCAGCGCGGTGAGGCAGCGAAGCTCGTCCGTGGGCTCCAGCAGCTCCAGCGCGCGCGTGTACATGGCCTCGGCGTCGAGGAAGGCGTGGCGGCCCCGGGCCGACTCGGCCAGGTCGATGGTGAGCGCGGCGGCCTCGTCCCGGCGCCCCGCGGCGGCCGCGTGCAGGGCCAGGCGGGGAAGGCGCTGGCGCTCGCCGGCCCCCGCCACGCTGAGGAAGTAGCGGTAGGCGGCGTGGTGGATGCGCTCGCGCTCGGCGGCGGGCAGGGTGGAGGCCACCGCTTCACGCAGCAGCTCGTTGCGGAAGCTCAGCCCGTCGTTGCGGTGGGACACCAGCAGGCCGGAGTCCAGGAGCCGCCGGGTGGCGTGCCCCGCGTCCAGGGGGAAGCCGCCCGCGGCGCCGTCGCGCTCGAGCTCGCGCACCACGCCCTCCGCGGTGGCCGCGGTGAAGTCCGTGCCCAGCAGCGCGCACAGCCGCGCGTGCGCGGCCAGCGACGGGGGCAGCGCGCCCAGCTCGCGCTCGGCCAGCCACTCCACCAGCCGCAGCTCGGGCACCTTCTCCAGCCCGTCGGTGACGAGGTACCAGCTCCCACCCGGCGCGCGCTGGCGCACCAGGCCCTGGCGCTTGAGGCCGCGCACCAGCTCCACCAGGTACAGGGGCACGTGCTGGGCGCGCTCGACGATGCGCTCCACCGCCTGCGCGGGGACGTTCTCCACCGGCTTGAGCAGCAGGCGGCACAGCGACTGGGCCTGGTCGGCCGGCAGCACGGGCAAAGACAGCGTGGCCTGCTTCGCGGCGCGCGTGCCCCAGGTGGGGCGGCTCTTCTCGAAGCCCGGGCGCGCCAGCACGCACACCCACAGCGGGACGCTGGCCTCGGCGAGGCAGGCGTACTCCAGCGCGTCCAGCGCCGTCTCCTCCGCGAAGTGCGCGTCGTCCAGGACGAGGCACAGCGGACGCTCGCGGGCGTTGGCGGCCAGCAGCTCGCCCGCGGCGCGCATGGCCAGCGAGCGCAGCGCGCCGGGCGCGGCGGCCCAGCTCTGGAGCTCCGGCCCACCGGGCGCGTACCAGCCCAGCGTGGCGGCCACGCCGGGCCACAGCTCGGTGCCCAGCGTGGGGCCCAGCCGCTGGAGGATGGCGGCGCGCGTCTGCTGCTCGGTGTCCGTGTCGTCGCGCTCGAAGGCGTTGAGCGCGCAGCGCAGCAGCGTGCGCAGGGTGCCGTCCGGGTCGCCCTGCACCGGCTCCCGCGAGCGCGTGCTGTACACCCGCGCGTGCGGCAGCAGCAGCTGGAGGCGGCGGGCGAGCGTGGCGGCCAGGTGGCTCTTGCCGTGGCCGCGCTCGCTCAGCACGGTGACGATGGTGGGCGCGGCCTCGCCCACCGCGGAGCGGGCGCTCTCCAGCAGCTCCGCCAGCTCGGCCTCGCGGCCCACCAGCACCTCGCTGCCCAGCTGGAGGACGGTGATGTCCGGGCGGGGCGCGGCGCCGGGGGGCGCGGGGCGAAGGAGGCCGCGCAGCTCCGGGACCTCCATGCACGGCACCTCGGGCACGGCCTCGGCGGCCGCGGGGGACATGAGGAGCCCCTGGGCCACCGGCCCGGTGGGGTAGCGGTCCTCCCGCGACAGGATGGCGCCCAGGTAGCGCGGCTCGCCGGTAGGGCGGCGCTGCACGGTGACGGCGGACACGTCCACGAGCCCGCCGGGCACGAGGCCCCGCTCCGTCAGCCCCTCCGCGGCGCGCATGGCGCGGCGCACGGGGTTCTCTCCCGCCTCCGGGTCGAAGACGGCGGCGACGCGCTGGGCGTCGGAGAAGGCCATGTGGCCGCCGTAGGAGGCCAGGGCCTTCTGGAGCGACACGAGGTTGGCGCGCGAGGTGAGGAACAGGATGGCGACGGAGCGTCGCATCTGCGCGGGGCGCGGCTCGCCCGGCGCGGTGGGCCGTGGCGTCGCGGGCGCGGTGGCGCGGTGGGCATGCTCGAAGGCCTCGCGCAGCGCGCTGGCCAGGACGGCGGCGTTCTCCGGACGGCGGGCGGGCTCCTTCGCCAGGCAGCGCAGGACGACCTCTTCCAGGGCGGGCGGCACCGGCGCGAACTCGGAAGGGGGCGGAGGCCGCAGCGCCAGGTGGGCCTGGAGCACCTCCGGCGTCGCGCCGAAGAAGGGCGGCCGGCCGGTGAGCATCTCGTAGAGGAGGACGCCCAGCGCGTACACGTCCGTGCGCGTGGACACGTCCGCGTTGCCGGCGCACTGCTCGGGGGCCATGTACTCTGCGGTGCCGGCGAAGCCGGACGCGTCACTGGGCGTGGTGGCCTCATGGGGCAGGGCGGTGCTCTCCGCGGTGGTGCCTCGCACCAGGCCGAAGTCGAAGACGCGCACGCGGCCCGTCGCCTCGTCGAGGAAGAGGTGCTCGGGCTTGAGGTCGCAATGGGCAAGCCCGTGCGCATGGACCTGCGCCACGGTGTCCACCACCGCCAGCGCGCGCGGCGCCAGCTCCTCGGGCGGCAGCGGGCCGGCGACGCGCGCCAGCCGGTCGGCCAGGGTGGGCAGCGGCACGTACTCCATGGCCAGGAAGCGCGCGCCCCCCGCCAGGGCCCCCGTCTCGTAGAGCGCGGGCACCGTCGGCGGGCCGAGCAGGCGCAGCGCCTCGGACTCGCGGGCCAGCTGCGCGCGGCCCAGCCAGTTGCTCCCGCGCGCCACCTTGATGGCCACGCGCTGGCCGTCCGCCTCGCGCGATGCGCCCAGCAGCACCCCGAAGCCCCCTCGCGCGAAGACGCCGTCCACCCGGTACCCGGGGACCGAGGGCACGGGGGACGGCGAGGGGCTTCCCGCCGGAGCGGGTGGTCCTGGCGGGCACGGCGCGTGAGAGCCTTCCCACCGCCGTCCGCATGTCTGGCATCGCGGCACGGACGGAGACTCTACGCCAGGTGTGCGCCGGTTTCAGGACCCCCGGGGTCGTCTACGTACTAGCCCGGAGGCCCGGGGTTCCCCGGCAACCCCGCTCAGCGCTCCGGGACTTCCACGGCGCGCAGCAGCGTGCTGTCCGAGCCCGGCATGCGCACGCGGAGCAGCAGCGCCGCGCCCGGCTTCGCGGAGGTGAGGGCCTGGACGGCCTCGGAGGCGGTGCCGATTTTCTGGTCGCCCACCTGGACCAGCACCATGCCCGGCACCAGGCCTCCCCGCTCGGCGGGGCTGCCCGGCTCCACGGCCACCACCTGCGCGCCGCCATCGCGCGTGTCCGACAGCTGCACGCCCAGGCGCCTCGGCGCGGAGGCGGAGGCGTTGCGCGGAAGCACCTCCTCCTCGCCGTTGAGGGCGGGCCGCGTGCCCAGCGTGACGTTCACCGTCTGCGCCTTGCCGCCTCGCAGCACGTCCACCTTCACGCGGCTGTCCGGCTTGAGCAGGGCCACGGCGCGGGTGAGGCTGCCCGCGGAGTCCACCGGCCTGCCGTCCACGGCGGTGATGACGTCCTCCTCGCGCAGGCCGGCGCGCTCGCCCGGGCTGTTTCGGTTGACGCCCGCCACCACCGCGCCCTTCATCGCCTCCAGGCCCAGCGCCCGCGCCAGGTCCGGGGTGAGGTCCTGCACGGCGACGCCCAGCCAGCCGCGGCGCACCACGCCCGTCTCCTTGAGCTGCGGCAGCAGCGCCTGGATGAGCTTGCTGGGCACCGCGAAGCCAATGCCCGTGGCCCCGCCGACGATGGCGGTGTTCATGCCCACCACCTCGCCCTTCATGTTGAAGAGCGGTCCGCCGGAGTTGCCGGGGTTGATGGCGGCGTCCGTCTGGAGGAAGTCGTCATAGGGGCCCGCCTGGATGTCGCGGGCACGCGCCGACAGGATGCCCGCGCTCACGCTGGAGGCCAGGCCGAAGGGGTTGCCAATGGCCATGACGGCGTCACCCACGCGCAGCGCGTCCGAGTCGCCCAGCGGCACCGAGGGCAGGTTGCCCGGCGCGTCCTTCAGCTTCAGCAGCGCCACGTCGGTGAGCGGATCCCTGCCCATGACTTCCGCGTCGAAGGAGCGGCCGTCATCCAGCTTCACGCGGACCAAGTCCGCGTCCTCCACCACGTGGTTGTTGGTGAGGACGATGCCGCTGGGTTCGATGATGAAGCCGGAGCCCGCGCCCTGGCGCACCGGGCCACCGCCCTCGCCGCCGAACCCGGGCGGCAGCCCGAAGCGCTCCGCCCAGCCGGGCGGCAGCCGATGCATGGCGGTCGCCCGGCGGGGCTTCGAGCGCACCTCCACGTTGACCACCGCGCCCTTCACCGCCTCCACCAGCGGCGCCAGTGAGGTGATGCCGCCCTGGCTTCCGCCCACGGCGGGGTTGAAGAGCGTCTTCTGGATGGGCAGCGGCGCCTGGGCCGTGGCGGTCGCCGCGACGGTGGGCGCGGGCGACTGCGCCGCGGACGCGGAGCCAATGGCCTGGCCACAGGCGCCAAGCGTGGCGGCGGGAAGAAGGACCAGTGCACTGAGGAACCGGCGAGAGGGGAGCGAGCAGGCCATCGTTCGTTCTCCGAGTGAGAGAGGAAAATGCCGGTTCAGGCGTGGGGTTTTCGCGAGAAAGGTCCCACCTTGGAGGGGTGGAAGGTGACGTCCAGCCGCTGATTGTCCCCCGACGTCAGCAGCGGTCATCGCCATGGGGTCTCTTGCGTGGGCCCCGCGCCCGAACCGTTGCCGGGGCCTATTGCAGCCGGTGGGCCAACGCTTCTCGCCCAGGGTGTTCCTCTGGGCCACGGTCCGCGCGTGCCCCAGATGCCCCAGGGCACCGGGGCAAACTGCCCCGACTTGGGGCATTTCTCCCCGGGCAACGTGCCCCGCGCCCCAGCGCGGCGGCCGCCCTGGGGGCGTTGTCCCGACAAGCCCGGTGTGCGGGGGTGGGACGGGCCCGTCCGCTGGCGGCGCGGCCTCACCCGCCGCGGCTTTCGCCCCTGAGCGCGGCGGTTGATAAATGGGATTGCGCCCGAAGTGGCGCGTGGCGCCGGCGGGGAGGCGGTCGGGCCCTCGGAGGTCGGCCGCCGGCCGGACAGGCCCAGGGGTGTCCTGCCTCGGCCCGTGGCACGGCAGATGCTCATGCGTGAGGCGCCCGGCGCCGCCCCGTCCCCTCGTGAGGAAGGGGCCTGGCACCGGGCGTGCCCACCTCACCAGAAGGAGCCGTCAGTCATGGGGCCAGACGAAATCACCGGGATGAACGAGGACGTGCGGGAGTGGCCGCTGTCGACGCGTGAGTGGGTGGCCCGCCGCAGCGCGCCCCGCATCCTCCTGGGCGAGGACCAGCCGGAGATGCGCAAGCTGCTGCGGCGCGCGCTCGTCCGGCGCGGCTACGACGTGGTGGAGGCACCGGACGGGCCGGGGCTCGTCAAGGCACTGGTCGACGGCCTCCTCGCGCAGCAGACGCAGGTGCCCGACCTCATCATCACCGACGTGCGCATGCCCGGCTTCTCCGGCATCGAGGTGCTGGCCCGCCTGCGCCGCGAGGGGTGGACGACGCCGGTCGTGCTCATCACCGCCTTCGGGGACGCCCAGCTTCACCAGGAGGCGGAGCTGCTCGGCGCGGCGCGTGTGCTCAACAAGCCCTTCGCCATGGAGGACCTGTGCGAGGTGGTCGAGCGGCTCGTCCCACTGCCGCGCTGAGGCGCGCCCCGTCCTCTGGTGGCGCTGCATGAAATCCGTCGGCCCGGAGGTCGCGGGTGCTTGCACCGCAGCACGTCTGCGTCCAGGCTCGCGCGCGGCGGCGGGCGTCGGATGCGCCCCCGCACACGAGGCGTCTCATGTGGAAGTCATCCTCGCTGCTGTCGTTGTTCGCGCTGGGCGCGGCGTGCCATTGCAACCCCACGAACCGGCCCGTGCCGGATGCAGGAGCCAGTGTGCAGGAGCCCGTGCGGCGCGTGGCGCGCATCGTCCGTGACTATCCGCATGCGACGAACGCCTTCACGCAGGGGCTGGTGTTCCACCAGGGCCACCTCTTCGAGAGCACGGGGCACCAGGGCACGCTGCGGCAGCTGTCGCTGCAGTCGGCGCAGCCGGTGTGGATGGAGCAGCTGGGGAACATCTTCGCGGAGGGGCTCGCCAGCGACGGCGAGCGCCTGTACCAGCTCACCTGGACCGAGGGCCTGCTCTTCACCTGGAGCGGCATGCCGCCGCAGCGCGAGCGGACCACGCGCTACGCGGGCGAGGGCTGGGGCCTGTGCTTCTGGGAAGGGAAGCTGGTGCGCAGCGACGGCAGCGCCATGCTTACCTTTCACGAGCCGGATGGCTTCGCGATGGTGGGCGCGGTGCAGGTGAAGCTGCGCGGCCAGCCGGTGGACCTCATCAACGAGCTGGAGTGCGCCAACGGCGTCATCTACGCCAACATCTGGCACAGCTCGGACGTGCTGGAAATCGACCCGGCCACCGGGACGGTGGTGGCCGTCATCGACGCGTCGGCGCTGACGCGCGCGGTGGAGGGCCAGGTGACCAACCCCGAGGCGGTGCTCAACGGCATCGCCGTGGAGCCGGGCTCGGGGCGCGTCTTCATGACGGGCAAGCTGTGGCCCCGCATCTTCGAGGTCCGCCTGGAGCCCGCGGGCTGAGTCAGCCCTTGCGCGCCTCGCCGTCGCGCTCCAGCTTGCGGTACAGCGTCTTGCGGTCCACCCCGAGGATGCGCGCCGCCAGCGTGCGGCTGCCGCCCACCGCCTCCAGCACGCGGTGGATGTAGCGCCGCTCCAGCTCCTCCAGCGTCACCAGCTCCGAGGCGTCCTGCGTCTCCGGCACCACGCGCGGCTGGCTGTAGTTGCGGACGCGCTCGGGCAGGTCGTCGACGGTAATCTCCTCGAAGGAGGTGAGGGCCACCGCGCGCTCGATGCAGTTCTGCAGCTCGCGCACGTTGCCCGGCCAGCCATAGGCCAGCAGCCGCTGCGCCGCCGCCGGGGACAGGCCCAGCACCCGCTTGCCGGTGCGCGAGGCGTACTGCTCGATGAAGCGCTGGGACAGGGCCAGCACGTCGTTGCCCCGCGCCCGCAGCGGCGGCAGCTCCACGCCGATGACGTTGAGCCGGTAGTAGAGGTCCTCGCGGAAGCGGTCCTCCTCCACCGCCAGCTCCAGGTCACGGTTGGTGGCGGCGACGATGCGCGCGTCGAAGGGCACCTCCGTGTCGCCGCCCACCGGGCGCACCGTGCGCTCCTGCAGCGCGCGCAGCAGCTTGGGCTGGAGGGTGAGGGGCAGCTCGCCCACCTCGTCCAGGAAGAGAGTGCCGCCGTTGGCCTGGACGAACAGGCCGGTGCGCGCGGCCTTGGCGTCCGTGAAGGCGCCCTTGGCGTGGCCGAACAGCTCGCTCTCCAGCAGGGCCTCCGGCATGGCCGCGCAGTTGATGGCGACGAAGGGGCCGTCCTTGCGGCGCCCGCGGGTGTGGACGGCCCGGGCCGCCACCTCCTTGCCGGTGCCGCTCTCGCCGGTAATCAGCACGGTGGAGTCCAGGTCCGCCACGCGGTCGATGAGCGCGTAGGCCTGCTTCATGGCGGGGCTCTCGCCCACCACGGTGCCGCCGTCGTCGCGCCGGCCCAGCTCCTGGCGCAGCCGGCGCACCTCCTCGCGCAGGGCGCGGTGCTGCACGGCGCGCTCCAGCACCAGCACCAGCGCGTCCACGTCGATGGGCTTGGTGACGAAGTCGTAGGCGCCGGCGCGGATGGCGGCCACCGCCGTCTCCAGGCTGCCGAAGGCCGTCACCACCACCACGGGGATGTCCGGGCGGTTGAGGGCGATGCGCTCGCACAGCGCCAGCCCGTCCATGCCGGGCATGCGCAGGTCGGTCAGCACCACGTCGAAGTCCTCGGCGGCCAGGCGCCCCAGGGCCTCGTCCGCGGACGGCATCGCCAGGGGCGTGAAGCCCCGGCGTGACAGCCCCTTCTCCAACATCACGCGCATCTCGCGCTCGTCCTCGACGACTAGGACGCGGCCTGGCATGTGTCCTCACCCTTCGGCAGGTAGATGGAGAAGCAGCTACCGCGTCCGGGCTCGCTGCGCACGGCAATCCAGCCGCCATGTTCCTGCATGAGCCCATAGGAGACAGACAGGCCCAGCCCGGTGCCCTCGCCCACGTCCTTGGTGGTGTAGAAGGGCTCGAAGACGTGGGGCAGCACGTCCGCGGGGATGCCCTGGCCCTCGTCCTCCACGTCCAGGCGCACGAAGTCCGCCTCCGGCCCGCCCACGTCCGGGGGTGGGGTGCTGCGGGCGTGGGCCGCGCGCACGCGCACCGTGCCCGGCTGCTTCATGGCCTGCACGCCGTTCATCACCAGGTTGGTGAGCACCTGCTGCACCTGCCCCGCGTCCACCTGCACCGTGAGGCCCGCGGGGATGTCCGTCTCCAGCGTGACGCTGTTGCGCGCGGCCATGGGGCGCAGCAGGGACAGCGAGCGCTCCACCAGTCCCTGCACGTCCTCCGGCGAGCGGTGCGGCTTGCGCCGCCGCGCGAAGTCGAGGAGCTGACGGATGATGGCCGTCATGTGCTGGGCCTGCTGGCTGATGATCTGCGCGCACTCGCCCACCTCCTCGCCCTCCGCCTCGCCGGAGGAAATCATCTTCGCCCGGCCCATGACGACGTTGAGCGGGGTGCCCAGCTCGTGCGCCACGCCGGAGGCCAGCTTGCCCACGGTGGTGAGCCGGTCCGCGTGCCGCAGGTGGTCCACGGCGGACAGGCGCGCGGCCGTCTCGGCGGCGAGCCGGGCGCGCGTCTCTTCCAGTTGCTCGCCCATGCGGTTCATGGCGCCGGCCAGCGTGGTCAGCTCGTCGCCGCGGCGCTGGGGCAGCGGCACGCGGGCGGTGAGGTCGCCCTGGCCGATGCGGTGCGCCAGCGACACGAGCTGCTCCACCGGCTCGCCCACCAGCCTCCGGCCCATGGCCATGGCGGCCACGATGAAGCCAATGGCCATGGCCGCGGTGGCGGCGAAGGTGCCCAGGATGACGGTGTTGACGTACTGCCGCTGCGCGCCCAGCGACTCGGTGATTTCGATGGCGCCCAGGCGGTTGTTGATGAGCACCGGCGTGTACGAGTGCAGCAGGCCTGGGTCCACGGCGGGGTCCACCATGGAGCCGTCCTTGCCCTGGAGCAGGGTCGCTAGCAGCCGTGGCGGGAAGCCGGTGAGCGGCGGAGTGCCAGGGCCCCCATCCAGCCACACCCAGCGCAGGTGGACCTGCTCCTGGAAGCGGTTGGCCTGATGGAGGAGCGTGAGCGCCTCCCGCTCCCCCGCGAGCTGCCACGCCTTGCCGATGGAGCCGGCGAGCGTGTGGCCGAGCAGCCGGTGGTCGTGCTGCATGTCCAGGGCGGAGCGCTCGAGCTCGCGGCGGACCTGGAAGTACTGCAGGCCGGCCATGACGGAGATGGCGAGCAGGACGAGGGCGAGGGTGAACTTGCGGGCGAGTCTCACAGGCGGTTCGAAGAGGCTGCTCCGGTCCGTGCACCTCGAGGGGGGAGGGAGCGCACGGACCGGAGGTGGGTTCTCACAACGTACCGCGAGTGCTGCAACAAGGAAGGCGGCGATTGCCGCCCGAGCCCTCGCCGGGCTTCAAGGCGGGCGGGCCGACTCCTCGTCCTCACTCAGAGCATCCGCTGTGCCAACGGATGGGGTGCGTTGCCTCTGTCGGAAGCCGGGCGGCGTGTCCCCGCCGGGGCGGGGCAGATTGCCCCAGTGGGGGCAGGATGCCCCGGTGTGTCGCTACAGCCCCTTCGTGTCGTAGCTGGAGGGGGCGTCGACGTGGAAGGCGAAGTCCACGGTGCGCTTCTCACCTGGGGCCAGCGTCACCTTCCAGGTCGCGATGCCGTCGCTGGACTGGAGCGCGTAGCCGGCCGTCGTCTCGGGCTCCAGCGCCACCTTCACGTCCTCCAGCTCGGACACGGGGAAGTGTTCGGAGAGCTCCACTTCCTCCGCCTGGGCGCGGAGGTTGTTCAGCGTGAACTGGTAGACGTACCGGAAGCGCTGGGTGTCCTTGAACAGGCCCTCGGGGCGCTGGACCTCCTCCACCACGCGGCGCTCCACGCGCAGGCCCTCGTCCACGCCGAAGGTCAGCTCGAAGGGCGCGCCCTGCGCCACGTGGTCCAGTGACTGGCGCCCGATGAAGCCTGCGCTCCGGTAGAGGTCCACTTCTCCCGGCAGCAACGGGAAGGGCGCGGCGTTGTTCATGCGGGCCACGCGGAAGATGACGGGGTGCAGCTTGGGAATGGTGCGCCAGCTGAAGGCGGCCTTGAGGCGGCTGCGAGCCACCTGGACCCGCACGGCGCTGCCGTCGCCGGGGATGCTCACGGGCGTCTGGGCCACGAGCTGCACGGACAGACCCTGGGGCACGGCCTCGAGCCCCTTCGACTTAGCGGTGTGGTCTGTCCCCCCGGCGTTGGCGTGCTGTGGCTGTTCGTCGCGGCGCACCAGGACCACGCGCTCCTTCGGCCGTTCCACCGCGGTGACCTTCAGCGGCTGGATTTCTGGAAGCGTGGCATCCCGCTGCGGCTGTGCCGTGGAGAGCACCAGCTTCGCGTGCGACCAGTCCTCGCCGGTGGACTGGCGCACCGTGGCCAGCGTGGTCAGCTCCACCATCCGGGTGCTGTCGTTCGCGCGGGCCTCGTAGGACGGTGTCCAATCGACGTTGCCCACCAGGTACGTCAGCGCCACGCGGGCCTGTATCCCCTCGGGACAGGAAAGACGCACCTCCACATGTCGCTCCCGTCGTTCGGAGGCGGCCTGAAGCTTCTTCAGTTCGGCGTCCACCTGGGCGCGCTGCTTCTCCAGCACGCGCCCCTTCTCGGCCACGTCCTGGTCTTCGGTCATCGCGCGCTGCCGCACGGCCATGGCCGAGTCGAAGGCGGCCGTCCATGCTCGCGTGTCCGGCTTCCCGCCTGTCAGCTCGCGGGTGACCCGGTCCACGGCGACATCCGTGTAGCCGCTCGCGAGCTCCCGGAGGTCCTTCACTCGCTCCGCCGCGTCGTTCAGGGCGGCCTGCTCACGGGCGAGTGCGTCTCTTCGCGCTTCCAGTCGGGTGCGTTCTTCGCGATGGGCCTCCTCGCGCGTGCGCTCCTCGCTGATGAGCCCTTCCACCGTGGCGCCGATGGCGTAGGCCCGGAGGCTGTCGGCCGCGGCGGCGAGGGGGACGGCTTCGAAACGGGCAATGGTGGGACCCCGGCACGTCACCGTCTCCTCACGGGTGACTTGCGCGCGGTCCGGATACACCACGACGGTGGACACCTTGGCGGACGCGACGAGCGCCCACAGCGTCAGGGGCAGGGCAGGCATGGTTCGGTCCTCGGACTACTGCTGGTTCAAACGCCATCCCTTGGGGCGGCTCAGGGTGTAATGGAAGGAGACGGTGGACTTGCCAGACGGAGGCACCGTCACGTCCCACTGGAGTTTCCCCGTGCTCTTGTCGGGCTGGGCGGAGGGCTCGGCACGGACCAGCGCCACCTCCACCTTGCCGTCGGTGTTGAGCGGAAGCTGGTCCACCACGCTCACGGCCAGGGGGAAGGGATAGGGATTGGGAACCTCGATGGTGACTTCGTAGGTGCCCACCTCGTCCTTGGAGATGAAGCCCTTCTCCGACTCGACGAGCCGGACGTTCCGGGCGCTGCGCACCGCGCGGTCGATGCCCAATGGCAGGATGAAGGCTTCACCGGGGACCAGGGTCGACAACGTCGCGGTGCCGGCCGGGTCGGCGCCCACGAAGAGCGAAGCTTCTCCCCCTGGGAACACGTTCCGCGATGGGCCCTGAAGCGTCGCGACGAGGTACGTATTCGGCGAGAGCGCGGGGAACACCTTGCGCTCCACCTGCACGGGCCAGAACTCGGAGACCAGCGGGAGGGTGCGTTCGCCCTTCCCACTGAGGAGGGTCTCCCGGTGCTGTGAAGTGAAGGTGAGGTTGTAGCCTCCCGCGAGGGCAATGGGTGACGCAGGGTCGAAGGTCGGAGGACGCCAGCCGGGCGGTGGGCTCAGTCCCACGGGCTGCCGGACGGAGTCCCTGTGAACGAACTGTTGAGTGACATTGACGCCCGCGACCCCGGAGCCGACGTCGATGGTGGGCGGAGCACCAACAATCTCGACGATGGCGCGCTCGGATTCGGGAAGCAGCTCCGCATTGACTCGAATCGTGCGGTTCAGACGGAGCTGAACGGCGCCGCGGGCATAGGGCTTGTAGCCCTCATGCGCGAACTGGAGGTCGTAGTAACCGGCTGGGAGGTTGGGGAGGCGGTACTCACCTCGTGCGTCTGTCACCGCCACGTGCTCGTATTCGCTCGAGGATGAGTTCGCGGTGACGACCACGTCGGAGACCGTCTGTCGGGACCGGGCGTCGATGACCGTGCCGATGATGTTGCTCGACCCCTGGGTGTCGCCTGTCGAGGGGGCTTGAGCCGTCGAGCGCTCAGGCTGGGCCGGAGGCTGCTGCCCGGCGGCTTGCATCAACTGCGCGCGCAGCGCCTGCTCGGCGGATGCCGTGGTCTGGGGCTGGGAGGGCGGAGTGGAAGCCGCGGGCCGGATGGACTCGGTATGGGGGCGCGGCGTGGGGATGAAGCGGTCCCGGACGCCCAGCTTCCAGGTGCTCAGCTTCGGCAGCGCCGTGGCATGGGTGGGCACGGCGGTGCTGAGCGTGAGCCGCGCGCCCTCCCAGTCCTCGCCCGTCTCCTGGCTGACGCGGCCGTAGAAGGCCATCTGCATCCGCTGCATCTCCGGCTGGAGCTGCAACTCATAGCGGGGATACCAGCGGGCGCCCGTGATGAGATACGTCAACGCCACCTTCGTGGCGCCCTTGCCCGTGAGCGTGGCGGTGACCTCGACTCCGGGCTCGCCGAACGTCTTTCCCAGCGTCGCCGCGCGGTCCTTGTACTGCTGACGTTCCTTCTTGAGCGTCTCGGATTGCGTCTCCAGCTCCCGCATCCGGGCTTCCAGCCGGGCCACGTTGTCCACGAGGAAGGACACGGCGGTGTTCCACGCGGCGGGCGCCGTCTGGCCTCGAGCGGCCTCGCTGCCGGATTGCACCGAGGGGCGGACACGCCGGAGCGCTTCGACCTGTGCGTGATGGACATCGCGTTCGGCGGTGATGCGCGTGAGCGCCGCGTCGATGTCCTCCATCCGTGCCATCAGCTTCTGCGCTTCGTCATGGGAGAAGGCCTCTCCCTTCACGACGCGCACGTCGACGTGGGACACCTCCGCGCCCTCGGCCTCGACGCGGATGGAGTCGGGGTCCACGTTCCTGGGCAGCCGGGGAAACGCCACGCGCTGCGAGCCAGACACCGTGAGGCTGCCGGAGCGAACCACGCGCGCCTGGTCGCTATAGACGGTGACCGACGTGACGGGGGTGTCGAGCGTCGCCCCCAGCACGCCCACGGCCATCAACCCGAGTCCGAGGATGAGCATGCGTCCATGCTGGCGATGGACGCGGCGGCAATCACGTCATGGTTCCCGCACGAAATCCTCACGGAGGAACCGGCGGCGGAGCGTGCGGGTCACCTCCGCATCCCACCGGGCGGAGAACACCTCCACGAAGGTCCGGCGGTAGTGCAGCGCGCACGCCAGGCACAGCAACGTCGAAATCAGCCCGATGACCGCGTTCTGCCAGGAGGCGAGGTTCCACTGCCCCTCCCAGAACCACTCCCGCATGCTCGTGGGCCAGTAGTAATAGATGGGCCACCCGGGTCCACTGCCCGCGAGGTCGCAGAGCAGGTGCAGATGGAAGGTGAACAGGGACAACGCCGCCACCCGGAGCCGCTGTCGCGCCAGCGCCGCGCAGGCCGCCGCGGTGACGAGGGCGCCCACGTAGCCATGGAAGAGGACGTGGTGGTACTTGACGTAAGACGCCTCGCCCGCGAGCAGCGTGAGCCCATCCAGGTCCGGTGCGAGCCCCGCGCAGGTGACGAGGATGCGGTCTCTGCGCTCGCGCAGCCCCTGGGCCGCGAGCCAGGCCAGCTCGGCGTGGACAATGGGGTTCATGGTGCTCGCAGCCTACGCCACGGCCGCGCCGCGTTTCATCCGAGCACGGGCGCGCGCCGGGGCGTGCCCAGTAGCTCCAGCGTGCGAATCGCCACATCCGCCAGCGAGGAGGCGCACGGCAGGCAGCCTCCGCCACAGCAGACCGGCCATTCGCCCTCCGGGTCTCGCAGCAGCGGATACACGCAGCCCCGCAGTGAGACTGGCAAGCCGGCCTCCTCGCACGCACGACGCAGGGCCGCCTGCACGGTGTCGTCCTTCACGTCCAGCACGGTCCGTTCATAACGCCAGGGCCGCCTGGCGCCACGCCCGGTGCGGCCCCTCCCTTTCCATTTGCCTTCAACGGTTAGGCGCCTTACGAGGTCAGGGTCGTGCCTACCCGACCTCCCAGCCCACTGACCTCCGCGGACGCGCCCCGCTATGAGCGGCTCCGGCGCCTGGCACAGCGTTTTCCAGAGCTGGACACCCGTGCCATCGAGACGTGCATCGCCCTGCTGCGGGCCTCGCATGACCTGTCGGGGGCCTATGAGGCCCACCTGGGTCGCCACGGCCTGTCGATGGGGCGCTTCACCGTGCTGGTCCGCCTGTACTCCACCGAGGACGCGGAGAGCGCGGGCGGGCTCACGCCAGCGGACCTGGCGGAGAGCTCCGGCGTCAGCCGCGCCACGATGACCGGGCTGCTGGACACGCTGGAGAAGGACGGCCTCATCTCCCGCGAGGACCATCCGGAGGACCGGCGCATGTACACGGTCCGCCTCACGTCCAAGGCCCGGCTGTTGATTGAAGGCATGCTGCCGGACCACTACCGGCGCATCGCCGCGTTGATGGCGCCCCTGAGCGAGGAGGAGCACACCACGCTGCGCGCGCTGCTGGCCAAGGTCTCCGCGGGGCTCCACATCCTCAAGGAGCCCTGACCCGCGGCGCGCGCCGGACCACTCAGCGCTTCGCGTGCGCGTGGGCCCGGGCGGCCTTCCGCCGGCGCACGAACAGCGCGCTCAGCGAGAGCAGGCCCACCGCGGCGGACAGGGGCAGGCTGGACGCTCCCTTGCCGGAGGCGCTGCAGCCACCCGCGCTGGGGGCACCCAGGGGATTCTCCGGGGTGAGCAAGTCGTCGCCGGTCATCACGCCCCACCGCGTCTGCGGCTGGGGAACAGGGGTCTCGACGACGGGCGCGTCGGGCGTGGACGGCTCGGTCGTGGGGTCGACGGGCACATCCGGCTCGGGGACGGTCGGCGCGGGCTCGGGCTCGGGAGCTGGCGGCATCACCTCCTCCAGCGTCGAGGCCATGAGGAAGCCGTCGTGGTACACGCTGGCCTCGGGGCGGATGGCATCGTCGCGGTAGAGGCCCAGCTTCAGGTAGTTCAGCTCCGTGCCGAACTGCGTCGCGACGGACGTCCTGGGCACCACGACCGCTCCGTTGTGCCAGAGCTGGACGTGACCCGTCTTCGCGTTGGGGGACCACTTCACCTCCAGCACGAAGTCATTCCAGTCACCGCGCCGCAGCGGCGCGGTCCACAGCACCTTGCCGCTCGCGCCACCCACGCGCATGAACATCTCCTCGCCGCGCACGTAGAACTCCAGCGGCGGCGAGCCACAGCAGCCCTCCTGGTGCCACTGCGCGAAGACCTGCCACCCGTCGTCGAGCGGGTAGTCCGCCGGGAAGAGGGTGCTCCACTTGTAGAACCACGTGGAGTTCGTCTGCTCCTGGCTGATGTAGAGCAATTCGTTGCGGTTGCCGCTGGCGCCAATGGGGTCATCGCCCTGTCGCACCGTGGCCTTCAGGGCATAGCGCCCCTCGCGGACGACGTCCGTCACCACCTGGAGCCGGCTGTTGGCGACGCTCTGGCTGCGCGTCCACTGCGAGGTGTTTCCCGTCTCGAAATCGCCCCTCCACACGACGTCCGCGGAGGCGAACGTGGGAATCAGCGACACCAGGGCGGCGAGTCGAAGCAACTGCGTCAAGCGAGGTCCTTTCGTTCCAGGTTGGCGCAGTAGGACACTCAGGCGGACGTGCTGCTTCCCCCTCGTGCCCTGTCGGGAAACCCCCGGGCCTGCGGGCCCCCGCCGTCTCATGTGCGGGGCGCCCTGGCGGGCGGGCCGCTGGCGTCATGCCGGCTTCCAGACGCCCGCGGGCAGTGATTCCGGAGGGATGCGAGGATGCCCTGCACTCAAGGTTTTCGGCGCAAGCCGTCTCCAAGTCAGGCCGGCTGGTTCACGGCCTGACCACCCGGCGCACTGCGGGTGGGCGGTAGGGGAGGGAGGGCCAGAAATGCGGAGAAAATCCACCCGCTGCCAGCCACCCGAGCCCTGCCAGGAGTCGGTGGCGAAGGATTGATGGTGTACAACGGGGTCGCTGGGCGGCTGTTTCGGGGGATGGCGCCCCAGGGGGCAGTATGTTGAAGCCGGCGTACGACAAAGTCCTGGTCCTGGCGCTGGCCACGCCCGTGTTGGTGCTGACCGTCCTCCTTGCCCGCACACCGTCCAAGGGAAGCGGGGCACCCGTGTCCGCGCAGTTCTGGGCGGAGCGGCGCGCCGCGTCGCGCATCGAGGCCCGGCTCACGCACCCCGAGGCGGACCTCTACCGGCCGCGCACGTCGGCGGGCGGCTGCCCGGTTCCTCCCGAGCCCATCCCGCTGCGCGACCTCGCGCGCCTGGAGGAGGCGGGTGACCTGTCGGGTATCGCGGCTGCCTATGCCCTCCAGGGCGAGTGGAACCAGGCGGCGACCTTCCTGGAGCGCATGCCTGCCTCGCCGGACCGCGACAGTGACTTGGCGGCGGTGTACCTCGCCCGGGGCGCGCATGAGCAGGCCCTGCGGCTGCTGGACGGCGTGCTGAAGGCCCAGCCGCGGCATGCGCAGGCCATGTGGAACCGCGCCCTCGTGCTCCAGGAGATGGGGCTCACGATGAAGGCGGCGGACACCTTCGAGCAGGTGGCGCTGCTGGGCGAGCAGGGCTGGAGCCGCGAGGCGAAGGCCAACGCCCGCGAGCAGCGCGACGCGACGATGGAGCGGGCCCGCCGCTGGAAGGAGGCGCGGGAGGCCACGCTCGCGCTGGTGGATGACCCCCAGGCGCCCCTGCCGCTGGAGGCGGCCCGGAAGGACCCTGGCATCGTCCGTCAGGCCTTCTACGAAGCGGTCCGCGCGGCGCCCTCGAAGGAGCGCGTCCTGGCCCTGCTGCCCCTGGCGCAGGAGCTGGACCGGGGCCACGGTGGGTCCACGCTGGCGGACTACGTCAAGCGCGTGAGCGGCCGGAACTTCGCGCGCCGCGGCGCGCTGGCGCGAGAGTATGCGTCGCTGGTTCGCGGCAAGCTGGCCCGTCCCGACGAGCTGCTGGCGCGGGTGCAGGACTCCGGCGAGGACGACCTCTTCCTGGGCACGGTGCAGCACGCGCGCGCCACGCGCCGCCTGATGTCCCAGGTGGTGGAGCGCGCGAAGCGCCAGAACGACCCCTGGTTCAACCTCTACATCGAGCGGGAAGAGGCCATCCGCGAGACGGCCGAGGGGAAGTGGTGGAAGGCCGAGCAGCGCTTCTTCAACGCGCTCCAGCGCTGCCGCGAGGACGGCCTCTCCGCGCGCTGTGTCGACCTGGAGCTGAGGCTGGGCATCCTCTACGCCGACCTGCAGCGGCTCACCGAGGGCGAGCAGCACACCCGCACCGCCTGGGCCTGGGCGCGCCAGCTGCGGGAGTGGGACATGGAGTTCACCGCGCTGGAGGTGCTGGCCGCCATCACCCGCTCGCGCGGGGACTTCGCCAGCTCGCGCGCCTATGTCGAGGAGTGGTCCGCGCGCGGCCGCGACAACTGCGTCTGGCCCCGGGAGAACCTGGCGCACACGTACTACCTGGACAACCGCATGGACGACGCGCGCCGCGAGGTGGACGCGAACGCCGCCTGCGAGAACGAGCCGCTCAGCCTGCTGTTCGCCGTCAACCTCGCGGAGCTGTCCCGCACCCGGCCGAAGCCCGGAGACGAGGCGCTGCTGCGCCGGGCGCTGACCTGGGCCAGTCACAGCAATCCCATGCCCAGCGATGCCGTGTATGCCCGCTACGTGGAGGGGCGCTTCCTGCTGGACGGCGACCGGGCGAGGGGGCAGGCCCTGCTGCGGCAGACCATCACCGAGGCGGAGGCGCTGCCGCGCGGGGATTCGCTGGCGCGCGAGGCGTGGGCGCTGAGCTACTCCTCGCTCGTCACCGACGCGGGCAGGGCGGGGGAGTTCACGCAGGCCCTGACGTTGATGGCCGCGCAGCTCGGCACGCCCGTGCCTCAGCGGTGCGCCCTGGCGGCGGCCGTCCATGGCGAGCGCACGGTGCTGGTGGCGCGGGGCGCGAAGGGCGAGGTGCTGGGCCACTACGAGACGGACCGGCAGGGACCGTTCAGCCGCGCGGACACCTCGAAGCTGGTGCCGCAGCGGCTGCGTCAGGCGCTGCGGAGCTGCGAGCGCGTGGACGTGCTGGCGTGGCCGCCCGTCTTCGGCCGCACGGACCTGCTGCCCCCGGAGGTGCCGTGGAGCTTCCGGCTCGGCCGCACGGCCCAGCCGCGCACCGCGCCCACCGCGCGGCGGCTCGTCGTCTCCAGCGTGGACGCGCCCGCGCTGCTCCAACTGCCGCGGCTGCCCCAGTGGCTGCCTTCCCCGGAGCCGGAGGCGGTGCCGCTGCAGGTGCTCTCCGGCTCGGACGCCACGCCCGCGCGGGTGCTGGCGGACATGCGGGACGCCACGGAAATCGAAATCCACGCCCACGGCATCATGGACCCGTCGCTGTCGGACGCCTCGCTGGTGGTGCTGTCTCCGGAGACGAGCGGCCGCTACGCGCTCACCGCGGACGTGGTGCGTCAGCAGAAGCTCACGGGGGCGCCCATGGTCTTCCTGGCGGCGTGCAGCGCCGGCCGCGCGGCGAGCTCCACCACCAGCCACGAGCCCTTCAGCCTGCCCGCGGCGTTCATCGACGCGGGCGCGCGCGCGGTGCTGGCCTCCACGGTGGACATCCCGGACGCCGCCGGTCGCTTCTTCGACGGCGTGCGCCGCCGCATCCGCGAGGGGGCCGAGCCCGCGGTGGCCCTGCGCGACGAGCGCCAGCGCTGGCTGGAGCGGGACCGCCGTGCCGGGTGGACCCGGCACGTCATCCTCGTGGAGTCCTATTGAGTGGGCACGGCGGCGCGGTGCGGCCGCCTACTGCGGGGTCCTCAGGTGCGTGTTTCCTCCCGGGAGCTGGAAATGATGGAACGTGACGGTGGCGCTCACGTCCAGCGCGCGCACCCAGTGCCACCACCCGACGGGCAGGAAGAGCAGCTCTCCGGGCTCCACCACGCCCTCCAGGACGGTGGCCTCGCCGTAGAGCGGGAAGCGCGCCGGGTCCGGTTGGTCCGCGTCCACCGCGCTGAAGGTGCCATGTCGCGGGTAGACGAGGTGGCGCTGGAAGGACGGCACCAGCCGCACGTGCTTGCGGCCCATCACCTGCCCCAGCAGCACGTTCATGTTGTCATGGTGCAGCGGGGTGACGGTGCCCGGCGGGCCCAGCAGCAGCGTCGTCATGTCCGGCCGCAGCTCCGGGTCGACGATGCCCGCGGGGGCGCGGATGTCCTCGCGCAGCCGGGCCAGGCCGTCGCGCTTCCAGTTCTCGTTGCGCGGCACCATGTAGAAGTCGTTTGTCTCGCCGGCCGTCTCCACCCGGTGCACGTAGTCGCGCAGCGTCACGACCTCGCGGTGCTTGTCGGGCTGCGAGGCATGGTCCGGGTTGGCATTGCGCCCGGACATGATTTCCACCTCCACGTCCCCGAAGCGCTCCCGGAAGTCCGCGAGCGACCAGCGGCGCATGGCCGGCCAGTCTTCCATGAAGCCTTGCAACACCACCGGCCGGTGGCCGAAGTAGTAGCGGGAGAAGAACTCCTCCGGGCTCACGTCGCGCCGCTTCTCCAGCCGCACCTCGCCCGACTGGCGATGCAGCTCCGCGTAGAGGTCCGCCAGCGCCTCCAGCCACTCGTAGCGCCGGCCAATCCGCCGCGCCGCCACCACGTACGGGTGGGCCTGCGCCGCGGCAATCTCCCGCTGCGCCAGCGACGTCTCCACGCCCGCATCCACCAGCACCCGCTGCGCGTCCTCCGCGCTCACGCCCAGGGCGAGGTTCTCCGCCAGCCAGGTGTGCCATTCCAATGCCAGGCGCGAGTCTTCCCTGTTCATTCAGAACTCCGTGAATTCCGTGTCGTGAGTCGTCCCGTCAGATGCGCGGGGGTCGCGCGTGTCATGATAAGAACTGTACGTGTTGTCCGTATCACCCATGTCTGCTTTCAGCCCAACCCCACTACGAGGTGCGAGCGCCCATGACGCCCGTTGAATCCCTCTTGGCCGGTAGCTTGGATTCCGAGTCCGGCGAAGCCCACGTGAAGAACACCTACGTCAACTGTGACACGGCCACGGTCGCCCCGCGGAAGCGGCTCCCGCTGCCCCCGCCGGCGGTTCCCCCGCTGGCCGGGCCGGAGCATTCCAGCGCCAGCGAGGCCCGCTGATCTCCAGGCCCGGGCTGGGTTTTTCACCCTCCCGGGCATTTTTCTGCCCGATTCCTTCTTTTTTTCTTCTCAAGGATTGGGCCGCCGCGCGTCTTTGACTGGGAAACGCGCAGGCGCGCATGTGAGCGGGGCTTCATGTCGGACCTCTTCAACCGGGAGCGGAGGCGCTTCGAGGCGTTCATCCGTCAGCATCGGCCCAGCCTTCTGGGGCTGGCCCGCCGGTTGTGCGCCCGCTCCAGCCTGGAGCCGGAGGACCTGGTCCAGGAGACCTTCGAGCGGGCGATGCCGGAGTTCGAGCACCTGAAGGACAGGACGGACTCTGCGGCGGCTGCGTGGCTGTGTACGACGATGACGAACCGCTTCCTGGACTACTGCCGCCGTCAGCGGACGGAGTCCCGGGGGCTGCCGCACCTGGCGCTGGTCCAGGACCTGGCGGTGTCACCGGAGGAGGCCCAGGAGAACTGGGAGCTGGTGAGCACCGACGCGTTCCAGAAGGCCATCGAGCGGCTGAAGCCGCACCTGCGTGACGCCTACCGGCTGCACGCGGAGGGCAAGCGCTACACCGCCATCGCCGAGCATTTCAATGTTCCCGTGGGCACCGTGGGCAGCTGGCTCACCCTGGCCCGCAGGGATTTGAAGGAACTGCTGCTGCCCCAGGTGGCGGTAGCCCGGGAGCAGGGGGCAACGAGCTCATGAATACGCCATGCACCAAGCTGCACCTCTTCGTGGACGGTGAGCTGTCCGCTCCCGACGCCGAGGCCTTCCGCCAGCACCTGGCGCGCTGTCCCGAGTGCGAGGCGGGCCTGCGAGATGTCCTGCAACTGGAGTTGCTGGCCGCCCGGGCCCTGGGCGGCGCCGATGAGGTGAAGGCGGAGGCGCCGGCGAAGGTGACGCCGTTGCGGCCGTGGATGCAGCGGGCTTCTCGCGCGCTGGTGCCGGTGGCGCTGGCGGCGGGGCTGGCCGCGGTGGGGGTGTTCCGCTTCCAGGCGCAGCCGGAGGACGCCTTCGACGTGTGGCTGGCGGGCGCCGACTCGCGCACGCTGGAGGCGCGGCTCAGCTACCCGAAGGCGGACCGCTTCCTGCCCTATGAGCCGATGCGCGGCACGTCCGGCACGTCGAACCCGCTGCCGCTGCGGCCCCTGGCGGAGCTGGAGGAGCGGCAGGACTTCCAGGGCATCGCCGCGGCGTATGCGCTGCGGGGAGACTGGCAGCAGGCGGAGTCCTTCCTGTCGCGGGCGCCCGCCTCGGCGGACAAGGACAATGACCGGGCGGTGGTGGCGCTCAGCGGGCAGCGGTGGGAGGAGGCGCTGAACCTGCTCGGCGGTGCGCTGAGCCAGGAGCCCCGGCACGCCCAGGCGCTGTGGAACCGGGGGCTGGCGCTGCGGGGGCTGGGGCTGCTGAAGCAGGCGGAGGCGTCGTTCCGTGACGTCGCCGCGCTTCCAGGGCAGGAGGCGGAGTGGAGGCGGGCCGCGGAGCGGCGGGCGAACGAGCTGCGCGCGCTGCGCGACGCGGAAGCCGCCCGGCGGCAGCGTCAGGTGCGCGAGACGTGGGCGCGGCTCACCGAGGGCGTGGCGGAGCCGTCGCACCTGGTGCGGCAGCAGCCGGCGGTGACGCGGGCCGCGCTGTATGAGGCCGTGCGCACGGCGCCCTCCGCGGCCGCGGTGTCCGCGCTGATGCCGCTGGCCATCGAGCTGGACCGGCTGGGCGGCGGCACGGTGCTCCAGGATTACGTCCGGGACACGGCGGCGCGTGACTTCGCCGTCCGTGCGCCGCTGGCGCGCGACTATGCGCGGCTGATGAAGGGCGAGGCCATGCCGGGGCTGCTGGAGACGCTGAGGGCCTCGCAGGAGACGGACCTGTACGTCGGTGCCCTGCTCCACACGGGCGAGGCGGCGACGGACGCCGAGGCGCTCAAGGCCCTGCAGCGCTATGCCCACGGCTCGAGGGACCCGTGGCTGAACCTGCTCGCCGACCGGGAGCGCGCGCGGGGCGAGGACGCCGCGGGCCGCGCGGCCAGCGCCGAGCAGTTGCTGCTGGCCACGCTTCGCACGTGTGGTGCGTACAACACCCTCTTCCCGTGCGCTGAAATCAACTGAGCCCGTCCTCCGCGTGAGGAGGGTTGCCCGCCCGGTGCCATCGCGGCACGTTGGGGCGATGCGGAGGCCGGCCCGTGACAGGGCCGGCCTCTTGCTTTCATGCACATCGTGCAGGCGCGTGTCCGCCACCGGGCGGAGGCGGCACTCGCGCCGGACGGACCGGATTCGGCATGGCAGGCTCTGGTGGTTGGTTTCTCTCACCCAGGAGTCCGCACCATGCCGCTATCCCCACCCCGGAACATGAACGACTACGAGGCCACCCGTCGGGACTTCCGGTGGGAGCGGCCCGAGCACTTCAACTTCGCCGCCGACGTCATCGACCGGCACGCCGCGGAGCGCCCGGACGCGCTGGCCCTGCTGTGGTCCGACGAGGCGGGGCAGGCGCGGCGCTTCACGTGGGCGGACCTGCGCCGGCGCTCGCTGCACGCGGCCCACTTCCTCACCGCCCAGGGGCTGCGCCGGGGCGACCGCGTCTTCATCATGATGCCGCGCGTGCCGGAGTGGTGGTTCCTGGTGCTGGGGTGCATCCGCGCGGGCATCGTCTTCATGCCCGGCACGCCCATGCTCACGCCCAAGGACATCCGCTACCGGCTGCAGGCGGCGGAGGCCCAGGCGGTGGTTGCGGACGTGAGCTGCCTGGAGCGCTTCGAGGGGCTGGTGGGGATGGCCCAGGTGCGGACCTGGGTGGCGGTGGGCGAGGGCGCGCCCGCGCCCTGGGTGCGCTACGTGTCGGGCGTCGCGGAGGCCGACGCGGGCGCGGCGTTCGAGCCGACGCGCGCGGACGCGCCGCTGCTCATCTACTTCACGTCGGGCACCACGGGCATGCCGAAGATGGTGCTGCACACGCAGGCCAGCTACGGGCAGGGCCATGTGATTACCGGCCGCTACTGGCTGGACCTGACGCCGGAGGACCGGCACCTGACGCTGAGCGACACCGGCTGGGCCAAGTGCGCCTGGGGCAAGCTCTTCGGCCCGTGGAGCCAGGGCGCGTGCAACGTCGTCTATGACTTCCGGGGCCGCTTCGAGCCCGCGAAGCTGCTGAAGGTGCTGGAGACGCAGCAGGTCACCACCTTCTGTGCGCCGCCCACGGCGTGGCGGGCGCTGGTGCTGCAGGACCTGAAGGCCTTCGACCTGTCCTCGCTGCGCCACACGGTGAGCGCGGGCGAGCCGCTCAACCCCGAGGTCATCGACACGTGGAAGGCCGCCACCGGGCTCCACATCCGCGAGGGCTACGGACAGACGGAGACGGTGATGATTGTGGGCATGTTCCCCTCCATGGAGCCGCGCGTGGGCTCCATGGGCAAGCCGTCCCCGGGCTTCACGGTGGGCGTCATCGACGACCGGGGGCAGGAGGTGGCGGATGGACAGGAGGGGGACATCGCCGTGCGCGTGTTCCCCGAGCGCCCGGTGGGCCTCTTCCAGGGCTACCTGGGCGACGACGCGGCCAATGAAGCCTGCCGGCGCGGTGACTGGTACGTGACGGGAGACCGGGCCGTGAGGGACGCGGACGGCTACTTCTGGTTCGTGGGCCGCGCCGATGACGTCATCAAGACGTCGGGCTACCGCGTGGGCCCCTTCGAGGTGGAGTCCGCGCTGCTGGAGCACGACGCGGTGGCGGAGTCCGCCGTCATCGGCGTGCCGGACGAGAAGATTGGCCAGCGGGTGAAGGCCTTCGTGGTGCTGGCGCCGGGGCACACCGCGTCCCCGGCGCTCGCGCAGGCGTTGCAGGAGCACGTGAAGCGGACCACGGCGCCGTACAAGTACCCGCGCGAAATCGAGTTCGTCACCGAGCTGCCGAAGACGGTGAGCGGGAAGATTCGCCGCGCCGAGCTGCGCTCCTCGCAGAAGTAGCGGCGGCCGTCAGGCCTCGAAGAGGACGGGGAAGCCCAGGAGCGCGCTGCCCTCCTGGGTGAACCAGCCCTCCGCCACCGCCGCGTGCTGGGTGAGCGTGTGAATGTCGCGGAAGCGGCGCTGGAGCGGGGTGCCGTCGCGCACGGAGGTGCCGCCGCCCGCGTGGTAGCAGGCCGTCACCACCTCGGCGGCCGTCTCCACGGCCCAGGTCAGGGTGGATGACACCTGCGGGGCCAGCGTGTAGGCCGTCGCGGGGGACTGCTGGCAGGCCTCCCAGAAGACCTCGCCCATGCGGCGGAGCGCGTCGTGCGCGGCGCGCGCCCCCGTCTCCGCGCGGCCCAGCCGGTTGCGGAACACGGGCGAGTCCACCATGGAGGTGCGCGCATACAGCCGGCGCTTGCCCGAGCGGGCGAGGGTGAGCAGGTCATCCACCGCGCCCTGGGCGATGCCCACCGCGACCGCGCCAATGTGCATGGCGTAGTGCAGCACGGGCATGACGAAGCCGGGGCCCGGCACGGAGGACTGGCCGGTGAAGATGTCGAAGCTGTAGCGCTGGGGGACGAAGGCGTCGATGGCGATGTCGTGGCTGCCGGTGCCGCGCAGGCCGAGCACGTCCCAGTGCTCGACGATACGGACGTCCCGGGCGGGCAGCATCATGGCGCGCGTCTCGGGCACGCCCTCGGCGGGGCCCGGGCGGGGCTTGCCATCCGGACCGAGCACGACGCAGTTGCCGAACAGCCAGTCGCTCTGTCGGCAGCCGGTGGCGAAGGTCCAGTGGCCGGTGACGCGGTAGCCGCCGTCCACCTGCACGGCCTGGCCCTGCGCGTTGAAGGCGCCCCCCACGGCGACGTTGGGGCCGTGGGCGTAGATGGCGTCGAACTCCTCGCGGGAGAGCAGCGCGAAGAGCTGGGGGCTCTCCGAGGCAATCATCATGGTCCACGCGGTGGAGGCATCCGCGCGAGCCAACTGGGCGAGGACGTCCAGGCCCGTGACGAGGTCCAGCTCCGTGCCACCGTGCGTGCGCGGCACGAACATCTTGTAGACACCGATTTCCTTCAGGGTGGCGACGAGGTCCGACGGGAGCTGTCGTGCCTGCTCAATCTCCGCGCTGCGAGCAGAGAGGGCAGGGGCCAGCTCGCGTACCGCATGCAGCAGCTTTGCTCCGGCATCCAGGGTCATGGTCGAGGCTCGTTGTGGGAGAGACTCAACGATGCCCGATGCGCGGTGTTCATGAAAGGTGCGACGCGCAATGCCGTGCATCACACGCGTTGGTTGTCTTTTGGATTGGATGAAATTTGTCAGGCTTCCTCGAACGGAAATCGCTCGGGGCCGGTTCGCGCCAGACCGGGTCGAGGATGACGCACGGTCGGAGAGCCGTATTTCAGGGGAATTCTTGTTTGTATTCAGGGGCGCGACGCTCACCGGCCTGCGTCGCGCGGGGGCTCGATGCATCGAGCCCCGCGCTCCGTCATGCGCCTGCCGCCGGGCTACTCGGAGTAGTCGTAGCGGTGAACGAGGCGCCAGTCGCGGTTGTAGGTGTGGCGCATGGAGAACCAGCCGCTGTGGCAGCTGCCGCTGTTGCTGGCGCGATAGCCATAGACGAAGCCGTCTTTGACGAGGGACTCGAGGGTGGGATAGCCGGGGTTCTCGCAGGACTGCGTGATGCGGACGGCCTGATAGGCGGCCTCGGCGAGCGCCTCCTCCTCGCCCTCGAAGTCGTAGAGGGAGTGGACGCGGGTGGCGGTGAAGGTGGAGGGGGCGGTGAGCTGCGCGGCCTGCTCGGCGTCGCTCAGCGCGAGGAACGCCTGCAGCGCGGAGAGGGCGGTGGCCTCGGAGGTGAGCGAGCCGACGAGCCGGTGAACGGCGCCGTTGTCATCGGAGAGCGCCGTGCGGATGGCGGCGATGCCCGCCGGGCCCTGGTACACGGAGGTGTCGCCCCAGGTGAAGCTGAGGGCGGTTCCGGCGCTGTAGGCGTCGAGCGCGCAGGAGCCGTCAGCGGCGGCGGTCTCGACGAGGATGACCTTGCGGAGGCGGTACTCGGGGTTCACGAGGGCGATGCACTCGTTGCCCGCGACGCCGTCGTAGTTGCCAGCCGGGAGCACGGCCTCGACGATGTTGTAGAGGCGGAAGTTGGGGTCCGTGGCCTGCTGCTCGATGGCCTGGACGGAGTCGGTTTCCTCCGTCTCGGGGCCGAGGCAGCCGGTGGCGAGGGATGATGCGAGGACGAGAGACGACAAACGGAGAGAGGTTCGCATAGCTGGGAAAGCTAGCATGTCTCGGCCTGTCGGATTCGAGCACTTGTTTTGCTGGGCAGGAATTGGCACGTGCCCGTCACACATTGTCATTGCTTGTGACGAAGCTGGAGCAGGCGCACGCCCCGGAAGTGCCGCTAGCAATGTCTCGCGGCCTGTATTGTTGAAAACATACAGCTCCGCTGTCTTGGTTTCGCGCCCGGGCGCCCTGGTGAGCGCCCGGGAGACGGGGGGCCGAAGCTACTTTCCCCACTCCGTATGGACGAAGCCCGCGTCCGGGCGGTCCTTGCGCTGGTACGTGTGCGCGCCGAAGGCGTCGCGCTGGGCCTGGGTGAGGTTCTGCGGCAGCTCCGCGGTGCGGTAGCTGTCCAGGTACGCCAGCGAGGCGCCGAACACCGGGACGGGGATGCCCACGCGGGTGGCCACGCCCACCACCTGCCGCCAGGCGGGGGCCATGCGCTCCAGCACGGGGGCGAAGGCGTCGGACACCACCAGGTTGGGCAGCGTGGGCTGCTGCTGGAAGGCCTCGCGCAGCGGCGTGAGCAGCTTCGCGCGGATGATGCAGCCGCCCCGCCAGATGCGCGCCAGCTCTGCCAGGTGGATGTTCCACTGGTACTCCTGGGACGCCGCCTGGATGAGCCGCATGCCCTGCGCGTACGTCACCACGCGCGCCGCGTAGAGCGCGTCGTGCGTCCAGGCCGCCAGCTGCGCCTGCTCCTCCTGGCTGAGCTGCGCGGCGGGGGCCTTCAGCTTCGTCGCGGCGGCGACGCGCTCGTCCTTCAGGGAGGACAGGATGCGCGCATCCAGCGCCGCGGCGATGGAGGGAATCGGGACGCCCAGGTCCAGCGCCACCTGCACCGTCCACTTCCCCGTGCCCTTCTGGCCGGCCTTGTCCAGCACCAGGTCCACCAGCGGCTTGCCCGTCTCCGGGTCCTTCTGGCGCAGCACCTTGATGGTGGTCTCCAGCAGGAACGAGCCGGCGATGCCGGTGTCCCACTGGGAGAGCAGGTCCGCCAGCGCGTCCGCGTCCAGCCCCAGCCCCCGGCGCAGCACGTCATACGTCTCCGCGAGCAGCTGCATGTCGGCGTACTCGATGCCGTTGTGCACCATCTTCACGAAGTGGCCGGCGCCGTCCTGTCCTACGTAGGTGACGCACGGGCCCAGGTCCGTCGTCGCGGCGATGGCCTCGAACACGGGCCGCACCAGCTCGTACGCCGCGGGGGCGCCGCCCGGCATGATGGAGGGGCCGTTGCGCGCGCCCTCCTCGCCGCCGGACACCCCGACGCCCAGGAAGTGGATGCCCCTGGCCTTGCACTGCTCCTCGCGGCGGCGCGTGTCCAGGAACCACGAGTTGCCCGCGTCCATGATGACGTCGCCCTCGGACAGCAGCGGCAACAGGCGCTCCACCATCGAGTCCACCGCCGCGCCCGCCGTCACCATCAGCAGCACCTTGCGCGGGCGCTCCAGCCGCTGGACGAAGGCCTCCAGCGACTCGGTGCCCCAGATTTCGGGGTGGCCGTGCTTCCGGTGCATCTCGTCGATGCGCTCCGCGTGGCGGTCCCACACGGCCACCCGGAAGCCGTGGTCCGCGATGTTGAGGGCGAGGCTCGCCCCCATGACGCCCATGCCCGCCACGCCGAACTGCGCGCCCTTTGCCTCACTCATCGTTGGTTCCTCCTGACCGCCCCGCGGCGGCGGGGTCCAGCATCCACTCCGTGTTCGTCACCCGGGCCACCGGGAGGCTTTCGTCCCCCGCCAGCGCCCGGCGCACCGTGTCCCGCTTGCCCGCCCCCGACACCAGCGTCAGCACGTGCCGCGCGGCCTGCAACACCGGCAGCGTCAGCGTCAGCCGCCAGGGCGGTGGCTTGGGGCCCACCACCGCCAGCACGCGCTGCTGGCGCTCTTCCAGCGCGGGGTGGCCCGGGAAGAGGCTGGCCGTGTGGCCATCATCCCCCATGCCCAGCAACACCACGTCCAGGACGGGCGGCAGCCTCGCCGCGTAGTCGCGCGCGGCGGCGTCGCGGTCCTCGCGCTCGCCCTCCATCCGGAAGACGTGTGACGGCGGCAGGCGCAGCGGGCGCAGCAGCGTGTCCTCCACCAGCCGGTAGTTGCTCTCCGCGTGGTCGGGCGGAACGAAGCGCTCGTCCACGAAGTAGACGTCCACGCGCTCCCACGGCAGCACGAAGCCCGCGAGCGCCCGGTAGGCCGGGCCCGGGGTGCTGCCGCCCGACAGCGCCAGGCTGGCGCGGGGCCGGGTGGCGAGCGTGTCCTGGAGCGCCTTCGCCATCCACTCCGCGGCCCGCTGGGGCAGCGCCTCGGTGGGGACGACATACGTGCGGGCGGCGCTCACAGCGAGGTCCACCGGCGGCCGTCCCGGGCCAGCAGCGCCGCGGCGGCATCCGGCCCCGCGCTGCCCGCCACGTAGGGATGCGCCGGGCCGCCTTCGCCGGACTCGAGGGCCTGGAGGATGGGCGTCACGTAGGTCCACGCCTGCTCCACGCTGTCCTGCCGCGCGTAGAGCGTGGCGTTGCCGCGCATGCAGTCCAGCAGCAGGCGCTCGTAGGCCTCGGGCACGGGGCGCTGGAACGTCTCCTGGTAGTTGAAGTCCATGGTGACGCCCGCGATGTTGACGTCCTCGCCGGGGACCTTGGACTCGAAGGAGAGGGCGATGCCCTCCTGGGGCTGGATGCGCAGCGTGAGCACGTTGGGCTGCAGCCGCTGGCAGGTGGCGTTCTCCCCGGAGAAGAGGCTGATGGGCACCGACTTGAAGTGGATGGACACCTCCGTCACGCGCCGCTTCAGCCGCTTGCCCGCGCGCAGGTAGAAGGGCACGCCCGCCCAGCGCCAGTTGTCGATGTTCATCTTCATGGCGACGTAGGTCGGCGTGCGCGAGCCGGCCTTGACGCCCTTCTCCTGGAGGTAGCCCTCGTACTGGCCCGCCACCACCGCCCGCGACACCTCGCGCCCCTCCAGCGGGCGCAGCGCGCGGAAGACCTTGTTCTTCTCGTCGCGGATGTCCTCGGCGCCGAAGGACACCGGCGGCTCCATGGCGCACAGGGCGAGCACCTGGAGCAGGTGGTTCTGCACCATGTCCCGGATGACGCCCGTCTCGTCGTAGAAGCCGGCGCGGCTCTCCACGCCCAGCGTCTCCGCCGCGGTGATTTCCACGTGGTCGATGTGCTGCCGGTTCCACAGCGGCTCGAAGATGGCGTTGGCGAAGCGGAAGACGAGGATGTTCTGCACCGTCTCCTTGCCCAGGTAGTGGTCGATGCGGAAGATCTGCCGTTCGTCCAGCACCGCGGCCAGCTCGCGGTTGAGCGCGCGGGCGCTCTCCAGGTCATGGCCGAAGGGCTTCTCGATGATGAGCCGCTGCCACGGCTTCGCGTCGGCCTGCTCCTGGCGCTTCAGCAGGCCCGAGTCCGCGAGGCCATGGAGGATCTGGGGGAAGGTGGAGGCCGGGGTGGCCAGGTAATAGACCTGGTTGCCCTGGGTGCCGAACTTCCGGGCGACCTGGTCCAGCTCCTCGCGCAGGCGGACGAACGACTTCGGGTCGTCATAGCCGCCGGCGATGAGCTGCAGGCGCGGGGCGAAGCTCTGCCAGACGGCCTCGTCCAGGGGCTGGGTGCGGGCGAACTTCTGGAGCGACGCCTTCACGTGCTCGCGGAAGGCGTCGTTGTCCGCCTCCGAGCGGCTGAAGGCGACGACGGCGAAGTTCTCCGGCAGCAGGTGGTCGCGCGCCAGTTCGAAGAGGGCCGGGAACAGCTTGCGCTGGGCCAGGTCTCCGGTGGCGCCGAAGAGCACCAGCGCGCAGGGGTCCGGTCGCCGGGCGCGGACCAGCGGGTCGCCTTCTCGGGGATGGGTCTCGATATGCAGGCCCTGATGCGCGTCCATTCCGCTGCCTCCCTCCGGGTTGAGTCCGGCGGGCACCTTACGCCGCCCGCGTGGCCGCCGGGCAAGCGAGAGTGCAGGCAGTGACGTCCGCGTGACGTCTCTGCTGGCCAGGGAATGAACCCCGCGTCCACCGCCGCGCTCCCTCAAGACTGCTGGCCGCTGCTCTAACGGTGGGGCCGCGAGCCCGCCATGCAAGTCGGGGCACGAGCCGCCCGGGGCGGACGCGGCTGCGTCTGGCGCGGAGGTCGGGAACCCCGGCGAGGCGCTCGTCTGGCGCGGCGACACATCGGCACGCGGGGGGACGGCTCGGAAGGTGGGATGCAGCGCGCCCGCCCTGAAGGCAGGCATTGCCGCGTCGGGCGTCAATGCCAGCGACGCCGGAGCAGGGGCGCCAGGCTGGCGTGGCGGCGTGTTGGCACGCGTGGTGCGGGCCGGAAGGTGGTATGCAGGGCCCCCGCCATGAAGTACGTCGTCACGCTCTGGTTCTGGGTCGTCTTCCTGCTCACCGCGCCGGTGCTGTTCACCCTGGGCGCGCTGCTGCTCGTCGTCACGTACCCGTTCGACCGGGACCGGCGGCTGCTGCACGCGCTGGTGTGCCGGTGGTGCTACGGCCTGTGGCTGCACGCGTCCCCCGGGTGGCGCACGCGCATCGAGGGCCGGGAGCTCATCCCGCCGGGGCCCTGCGTGCTCGTGGTGAACCATCAGTCCGCGGCGGACATCCTCGCCGTCATGGGCCTGTTCCATCCGTACAAGTTCGTGGCGAAGGCCTCGCTCTTCTCACTGCCCCTGGTGGGGTGGATGATGACGCTGCTGGCCTACGTGCCCATCGTCCGCGGTTCCTCCACGGCGATGCACCAGCTCCTGGACCCGTGCCGCCGCTGGCTGCGCCGGGGCATGCCGGTGCTCATCTTCCCGGAGGGAACGTATTCGAAGGGCGGCCAGCTCCTGCCCTTCAAGCGCGGCGCCTTCCAGCTCGCGCTGGAGGAGCACGTGCCGGTGGTGCCCGTCGTGGTGGAGGGCACGCCGGAGTTGCTGGATGGAGACGGGCCCTGGATGAGCCCGACCGCGTCCATCCGCGTGCGGGTGCTGCCCGCGCTGCCGCCCGAGTCGTTCGGAGCGGACCCGCAGGAGCTGGCCACCCGCGTGCGCACGGTGTTCGAGCAGACGCTGACCGCCACGGGCTGAGCGTCTGTGTCACGCGTCGCCCTGGAGCCAATCTCGCGACGGTGCAAAACGACGGTTGAGCAGGAAGGTCGCTCGCGGGATGCCGCACCGTGTCTGGCACGGTCTCCGAGCCAGGAAGCGGAAGGCTGTCGGGCGCCGGAATCGTGGTGGCTGGCGACGGCCGCCCGCGAGGTGGCACTGCGGGTGCGCTATCGTCCTGGCACATGCGCTCACTTTTGATGTCACTCGGGTTGCTATGGCTGTCATCGCCGGCATGGGCCGCGGTGCCCTCCGGCTTCGTGGAGACCCCCTTCACTTCCAATAGCCTCTCGCAGGCCACGGGAATGGCATGGGCTCCGGATGGCTCGGGCCGCCTGTTCATCACCCGCAAGACGGGCGAGGTGCGGGTGGTGTCGCTGAAGGACGGCCAGCCCGAGACGCAGCCGGGGAACAACACGCTGGTGACGCAGGTGTTCGCGACGGAGCTCCCCATCCACACCGACAGCGAGTCTGGCCTCATCGGCATTGCGTTCGACCCGAACTACGTGGTCAACCGCTACGTCTACTTCTTCGTCACCGTCTCCGCGTCGGAGCAGCAGATTGTCCGTTACACGGATGCGAGTGGGACGGGCACGGCGCGCACTGTCGTCGTCGATCGGCTGCCCACGCGGGGGGCGAACCATAACGGCGGCGCCATTGGCTTCGGTCCGGACGGGAAGCTGTACTGGGCCATTGGCGACCTGGGCAACGGCACGGGTGTGGACGCGGACCTGACGTCGATGGCGTCCAAGGTGAGCCGCGCGAACCTGGATGGCACGCCCGCCAACGACAACCCCTTCAACGACGGGGTGGGGCCCAACAACGAGTACATCTGGGCGCGCGGCTTCCGCAATCCCTTCACCTTCACCTTCCAGCCCACCACCGGCCAGCTGTGGGTGAACAGCGTGGGCACCAGCTACGAGCAGGTCTTCGTCGTCGGCAGGAGGGCTCACGCCGGCTACGACGACTACGAGAACAACCAGCCCAGCACCAACGACTACATCACGCCTGCCGTGAAGTACCGCACCAACGGCGTCGACACCCGCAATGTCGTCCCGGGCAACGGCGCCACGCGCAGCGCCGGAGTGGCCACCTTCGCTACCTCTGGAGACCATGGCTTCCGCAAGGGCGAGTTGCTCACGCTCAGCGGGGTGGCGGACCCGAGCTTCAATGGCCAGTTGCGGGTGGCCAGCGTGCCCTCTCCCTCGACCTTCACCGTGGCGCAGCCTTCGCTGCCGGACGCCACGAGCGGCGGGGGAACGGCCACGACGCAGCGACTCGGTGGCTCCATCACCGGTGGCACCTTCTACGATGCGACCCTGTTCGACGAGGCGTACCAGGACAACTTCTTCTTCGGTGACTTCAACTCCGGCCAGCTGACGCGAGTCACCCTGGCAGGGGACAACTCGGTGGCCACGGTGGACGAGTGGGCCACCGGCTTCAGCTCGCAGGTGGACCTGTCCGTGGGCCCGGACGGCGCGCTCTACGCGATTGGCGCGACGGGCGGCACCCTGCGGCGCATCACGCCCGCGACGCCGGGACAGAAGCTGGTGGTGTCCGGCCTCCAGCCGCGCGTCGAGGAGGGGGGACGTGCCGCCTTCACCGTGCGCCTGGCCGAAGCGCCGAGCGCCGACGTCTCGGTGCACGTGTCCCGGGCGATGGGCGGCTCCGAGGATTTGAGCGTCTTCGGCGGGGCGTCGCTGACCTTCACCGCGTCCAACTGGAACGTGCCCCAGGTGGTGACGCTCACCGCGGCGGTGGATTCCGACACGACGCCGGATGTCGCCACCTTCACGGTCATGGCCGAGGGACTGCCGGAGGTGGCGGTGGTGGCCACCACCATCGACAACAACTCGCCGCGGCTGGTGCTGACCTCGACCCAGGTGACTGTCGAGGAGAGTGGGACGGCGACCTTCGGTGTGTCGCTCTCGGAGCGGCCCTCGCGCAACGTCACGGTGACCGTGGCACGCACCCGCGGGGACGAGGACATCACCGTTCAGTCCGGGACGACGCTGACCTTCAGCACCTCGGACTGGAACACGCCCAAGGACGTCACCCTGGCCGCCGCGCCGGACGCGGACAGTCAGGCCGGCACGGCCACCATCACCGTGGCCGCCGCCGGGCTCGACGCGCGCGAGGTGGAGGCCCTCGAGCAGGATTCGGATGGGCTGGCTCCCGTCATCCACACCGAGCCGGTGACCACCGCCACGGTGGGCAATCCCTACTGGTATGCCGTCCAGGCGCTGGCCCAGCCCGCTCCCACCTACGCGCTGCTGAGCACGGTGCCGGGCATGAGCATCGATGCCACCACGGGCATCATCAGCTGGACGCCCACCCAGGCCGGCACGGTGGAGGTCTCGGTGCGCGCGAGCAACGGCGTGCCGCCGGACGCGGAGCAGACCTTCACCATCACCGTGAGCCCGGATGAGGCTCCCACCGCCATCCTCACGCACCCCGTGGACGGGGCGCGGGTGTCGGGCGCCACGGCGGAGTTCTACGGGGACTGCGTGGACGACGTGGGCTGCACGCTCGCGGAGTTCTACGTGGACGACGTGCTTCGCTACATCGACGTGAACTTCGAGAGCCCCTACCACTATGGCGGCGAGCCCAGTCGCTGGGACACCACGGACCTGACGCCCGGCTGGCACCGCGTGCGCTTCGTGGTGGTGGACACGACGGGACAGCAGGGGGCCGCCGAGGCGACGGTGTGCGTGGGGGAGGTGCCCTGCGAGCCCCTGCCTTCCGACGCCGGGACGGATGCGGGGACGGACGCGGGCTCTGAGGAGCCTCCGCCCCACGAGCCCGGGGGCTGTGACTGCTCCGCGATGCCGCTGGCGCCTGTCGTCTGGGGCTCGCTGGCGTGGCTGGCGCTCCAGCGCCGGCGGACGCGTCGTCACTGAGCGTGGCTAGGCGTGCCCTCGCGCGCGGGTCTTCTCGACCGCGTCGTGCAGGGCATCGCTCAGCAGGAGCGCTGGAGCCACCAGGGACTCCAGCGCTTCGACGCTGTTGGGGATGCCGTGCGCTTCCAGCTGGAGCCGCTCGTCCTCGATGGAGAAGCGCGCGAAGCGCTGGTGCAGCACCAGGAGCTGCCGCCGCACGGCGGGCGCTCGCAGCACATCCCGGGCCTCGTCGGACAGGTTCTGCAAGGCGAGCGCGTCATCCAGCTCCGCGTCGCCGATTTCTTCGTCCCGCCGGCCTACCCGCTTGAGGAGCCTGTCACCGAGGCGCTCGGGACGGATGCTCAGGTCGGGGGGCAGCGCCCGGCCGAGCTCCAGCTGCACCACCGTGTACTCGCGCGCCTTTCCACCGTCCCTGCGTTGCTCGGCGTTCATCCGGACCTGCCGTCCTTGGTAGAGCCCTCCGATTTCCCATGACGCCAGGGAGGAGGTGCAGCCCCAGTCTCGGCGGGCCGCGAACGTTCGCCACGCTCGGTTCCGACGCTGGTGTTCCTTCCAGAACGCGAAGGCGAAGAGGGCCAGCGCCAGGATGGCGCCGATCGGCAGGAGGTAGATGGACAGGGTGTCGAAGCTCATGCGCCGGTGCGCTCCTGGCCGGCGCCGGTCGCACGCCAGCGGGTATGGCCGTGCGTGTCCTGGATGGCGTCGGCCAGCTCGCGCGCGGGCGTCAGCAGCGCATACATCGCGACGGTGGTACGGGGGACGTCAATCACCTCCGCCGTCAGCTGGCCGCCCTCGATGGAGAAGGTCTCGAAGGTGCGGACCAGGTTCAGCAGGGGCCTCCGCATGCCCGAGCTGAGGAGGATGGCGCGGGCCTGGGGCGTGACGTTCTGCAGGTCCAGCGCGGCGTCGAGGGTGGCATCTCCAATCTCCTCGTCCTTCACGCCGAACAGCTTGAGGAACTTGTCACCCAGCTTCTCGGGCCGGATGGTCACCTCGCGCGGGAAGCTGTCGTCCAGCGCGTGTCGGACGATGGTGACGATGTGCCAGTGCTTGCCGCTGCCGCGGTGCTCGGTCTCCACGATGAAGGGCCGTCCGGCATGTTCGCCCTGCAGCTTCAGCGTGCCCGCGGAGTACATGAAGCCCGGCGCCGACTCGAAGCGCCAGCCTCGGGTCTTCGCGAAGCCCTGCCAGACCTCGAGCTGCCGCTTCCAGGTGCGCCAGCGGAAGTAGCCGATGACGGCCGACACACTGAGTCCGACGCCGATGAACGCGGCGAAGATGCCTGCTTGTAACCCGGTCATGGCCGCGAGCATCCCTGCTCGGGCCGTGTCGGCCAACCCCCTCCGCGCGTGAGGGTGCCCTGGGGGGACGTGGCAGGGCGTCCCCTCCGGAACGGCCTGGAGTTACAGGAACTTGCGCACATGTCAGGGGGAGGGAGTAAGGGAGCAGGCGCCCGCCGCTTGGAGCGAGCAGCCCCTCCGTTGGAGGCTGCCCGCCGGCCAGCGCGCCACGGGAGAGAGGGAGGGTGAACGCCTGATGCGTCTGCTGCACACGTCCGACTGGCACCTGGGGCACACGCTGTACGACGTCTCGCGGGAGGCGGAGCACGCCGCCTTCCTGGACTGGCTGCTGGAGACCCTGGAGGACCAGGCGGTGGATGCGCTGCTGGTGGCCGGGGACATCTTCGACACGGCGAACCCCAGCGCGGACGCGCAGGCGGCCTGGTACCAGTTCGTCGCCCGGGCGCGGCGCAGGCTGCCCCGGCTGGACGTGGTGGTGATTGGCGGCAACCACGACTCGGCGGCGCGGCTGGACGCGCCGGACCCGTTGTTCGCGGCGCTGGGCGTGCGCGTGGTGGGAGGGCTGCCTCGAACCCAGGGCGCGTTGGACTGGGAGCGACTGCTGGTGCCGCTGCATGACGCCAAGGGGCGGGTGGGCGCGTGGGTGGCGGCGGTGCCGTACCTGCGGCCCTCGGACCTGCCGCCCGTGCCCGGGGACGTGGGCGACCGGCTGGTGGAGGGCGTGCGCGCGGTGTACGCGGAGGTGCTGGCCGCGGCGCGGCGCAGGCGCCAGGCCGGGCAGGCGCTGGTGGCCATGGGGCACTGCTACATGACGGGCACCGAGCTGTCCGCGCTGAGCGAGCGGAAGATTCTGGGCGGCAACCAGCATGCGCTGCCCGTGGACCTGTTCCCGGAGGACGTGGCCTACGCGGCGCTGGGGCACCTGCACAAGGCGCAGCGGGTGGGCGGGCGCGAGGGGGTGCGCTACAGCGGCTCGCCCCTGCCGCTGTCACTGTCGGAGGCGGGCTACCGGCACCAGGTGCTGCTGGTGGAGTTGGAGTCAGATGCGCTGGTCGAGGTGAAGCCCCTCTCCGTGCCACGGAGCACGGACATGGTGCGCGTGCCCGCGCGAGACGCGGCGCCGCTGGACGCGGTGCTGGCGCTGCTGGAGGCGCTGCCCGCGCACGAGGCGGACGCGCTGGAGTGGCGGCGGCCCTATCTGGAGGTGTGCGTGTCGCTGCCCCGGCCGGAGCCCGCCCTGCGGCAGAAGGTGGAGAAGGTGCTGGAGGGCAAGGCGGCGCGGCTGGTGAAGCTGACGCCCGCCTACACCGGGACGGGCGGCGCGCTCGCGGAGGTGCAGCCGGGCCTGTCCCTCAAGGAGCGCACGCCCGAGGACGTCTTCCGGGCGCGCTACGCCCGTGACTTCGAGGAGCCGCCAGCGCCGGCGCTGCTGGAGGCCTTCCATACGCTGCTGACCGGCGTGCAGGAGGAGTCGCCGTGAAGGTGCTCGCGATTCGCGGTTCCAACCTGACGAGCTTCGCGGGGGACTTCGCGCTGGAGCTGGACCAGCCGCCGCTGGACCGGCTGGGCCTGTTCGCGATTACCGGCGCCACGGGCGCGGGCAAGAGCACGCTGCTGGATGCGCTGTGCCTGGCGCTGTTCGACCGCACGCCGCGGCTGGGAGGCCGGGGCGGGGTGCCGGTGGGCCGCGCGGACGAGGACGAGGACGCGCGGCTGTCGGCCTATGACGTGCGCGGCATGCTGCGCCGGGGCGCGGCCGAGGGCTTCGCGGAGGTGGACTTCCTGGGCAAGGACGGGCGGCGCTACCGGGCGCGCTGGTCCGTGTGGCGCGCGCGCAACCGCGCCGAAGGGCGCTTCCGGCCCCAGGAGATGCAGTTGATGGACGTGGCCACCGGGCAGCTCACCGGGCGCACCAAGGGCGAGGTGCTGGCCGCCATCCAGGAGCGGCTGGGGCTGTCGTTCGACCAGTTCCGCCGCTCCGCGCTGCTGGCGCAGGGCGAGTTCGCGGCGTTCCTCAAGGCGGATGCCAGTGAGCGGGCGGAGCTGCTGGAGCGGATGACGGGGACGGAGGTGTACAGCCGGCTGTCCATCGCCGCGCACGAGAAGAACAAGGCGGAGCAGGAGGCGCTGGCGAAGCGGGCGCAGGGGCTGGCGGCCATCGCGCTGATGCCCGAGGCGGAGCGGGCGGCGGCGGAGGCGGCGCTCGGCGAGGAGTCCCGGGCGCGCCAGACGGTGGAGGCGCAGCTCAAGGAGGCGGAGGGCGCGGCGGCCTGGCACGTGGCGCGGGCGGGGCTGCGGGACGCGGAGCAGGCGGCGGAGGCGAAGGCGCAGGCGGCCCGGGCGGCGCTGGAGGAGGCTGCGCCCCGCGCCGCCCGGCTGGAGGAGGTCCGCGAGGCGGAGTCCTTCCGAGGGCCGGTGGCGGCGGTGGAGGCCGCGGAGCGCCGGTGGGCGGAGGCCGAGGCGGCGCAGGTGGCGCGGGCCTCGGAGGTGGAGGCGGCGCTGGCGGAGGCCTCGGCGCGGCGGCTGGGGCAGCTGGAAGCGGAGACCGCGCGGGCCACGGCGCAGGAGCAGGAGGTGGCGGCGCGCCCCGCCCTGGACGAGGCGGCGCGGCTGGATGCGCGGCTGGAGGGTGTGTCCCGGGAGGCACGCGAGGCCCAGGCGCGGGCGGAGACGTCCCAGGCGGCGCTGGTGGAGGCGAAGGCGGAGCTGGACGCGGTGCTCGCGCGCGAGGCCGCGGCGCGGGCCGCGGGGGAGGCGGCGCGGACCTGGCTGACGGACAAGGCGCACTGGGTGGCGCTCACGAACGAGTGGCCCCGCTGGCAGCGCGAGCTGGAGCGCTACGAGGTCGCGCAGGGGGAGCGGCGCAAGGCCCGGGAGGAGTCCGGGCGGCTGCTCGGTGAAGTGGAAGGGCTCCGCGAAGCGGTGGGGCTGCGGCGGGAGGAGCGCGATGCCGCGGCCCGCGCGGAGGAGATGGCCCTGGCCGCGGCGACGCATGCCGAGGCCGCGCTGGGGACGGAGACGGGGGCGGAGCGGCGGGCCTTGCGGGAGCGGCTGCTGGCGCGGCAGGCGGCCGTGCGGGACCTGATGTCCGCCCACGCGGGGCTCGTGTCGGACGAGGCCGAGGCCCGCGAGGCGGACGCGGAGGTGACGGCGGCGAAGGCAGAGGCCGACGCCGCGACGGCGGAAGCGCGCGCGGCGGAGGTGCGGCGGACGCAGGGAGAGGCGGCGCTCAAGGAGGCGCAGCGGTCGCTGTCGTTGGCCCAGGCCACGCAGGGATACGCGTCCCACCGCGCGCTCCTTCGCGACGGGGAGGCGTGCCCGCTGTGTGGCGCCGAGGAGCATCCCTATGCGCGCGAGGTGTCCGCGCTCGAAGGGCTGGTCGCGGAGGCGGCCTCGCGCGTGGAGGCGCTGGATGCGGAGCGGACCGCGGCCACCCAGGCGGAGCTGGCCGCGAGCGCTCGGAGCGCGGCGGCGAGTGCTCGCGCCGGACAGGCGGAGGCCCGCAGGCAGTCCGCGGTGGCGCGCGCCAGGGCGCACGGCGAGGCCTGGCGGAAGGGGCACGACGCGTGGCGCGAGGCTGACGCGGACGTGACTTCATCGGCGCTGCCACCGGCCGTGGGCGGCTCGCCCGAGGCCGGAGCCTGGCTGGAGGCGGCGCGCGCCGAGCTGTCGAGCCGGCTGGACGCACTGAAGGCCGAGGAGCAGGCGGCCGAGTCACTGGCGCGGGCAGCGCGCGAGGCGCGCGCGGCGCTGGAGACGCAGCGCACGCGGCGCGAGGTGGCCACCGAGTCGCTGCGCCGGGCAGAGGAGGCGCTGTCGCGCGCGGAGGCCGTGCTCAAGGACGTGCATGCCCGGCTCGAGGCCGCGGAGCAGACGCTGCGGCAGGTGGTCGCGGAGGTGTCGCCCGTCTTCACCGCGGACGCGGGCTGGGAGCGGAAGCTGGAGGAGGACCCGGCCACCTTCCGCCGCAAGTGCGGCGAGCGGGTGGTGATGTGGAAGGGGAAGGAGGAGGCGCGCCTGAAGGCGGAGGCGCGCGAGGCCGAGGAGCAGCGCCACCGCGCCAGGGCGCAGGGCCTGGTGGAGGTGAGCACCCGCCACGCCGAGGAGCACCGGGCCCTCGCCGCGCGCAAGGAAGCGGAGCGCGGCGAGCTGGCCCGCGCGCGCGCGGCGCTGCTGCAAGGCCGCCCCACGGCGGAGGTCCGCGCCGAGCTGCAGGCCCGGCTGGACGCCACGGAGTCGGCCTACGAGCAGGCGCGTGAGCGCGCCGAAGCGGCGAACCAGGCAGTGCAGGTGGCCACGGCGCGGGCCGAGGACGCGGTGCGCGCCAGGGCGGAGGCGCTGGCGCTGCGGGACGCGGAAGGCGCCGCGCTGGCCGCCCGGCTGGCCGCGCGTGGCACCACGCTGGAGGCCGTGAGGGCGCTGCTGTCCCATGACGCCGCCTGGCGCGAGGCGGAGGCCCGGGCGCTGGCGGCACTGCGGGAGGCGCTCGCGCAGGCCACCGCCGTGCTGGCGGAGCGGAGCGAGCAGCGCGCCCGGCACGAGGCCTCCGGTCCACCGCCGCTCTCGGAGCAGGCGGCGGGCGCCGAGTGTGAGCGCCTGCGCGCGGAGGCCGAGGCACGCCGTCACGCCGAGGCCACCCTGCGAGCGCGGCTGGAAGCGGACGACCTCGCGCGGGCGCGCCATGGCGCGGAGGCCGCGGCCCTGGAGGAAGGCCGCCGAGCGGCGGAGGTGTGGAAGGTGCTGGGAGACCTCATCGGCTCGCATGACGGCAAGCGCTTCAAGGTGTTTGCCCAGAGCCTCACGCTGGATGCCTTGCTGCTGCACGCCAACGCGCACCTGCGGGAGCTGGCGCGTCGCTATCGGTTGATGCGCGTGCCCGGACACGACCTGGACCTCCAGGTGGTGGACGGGGACATGGGGGATGAGGTGCGAAGCGTGGCCAGCCTGTCGGGCGGCGAGAGCTTCCTCGTCTCACTCGCGCTCGCGCTGGGACTGGCCTCCCTCTCGTCGGAGACGACGCAGGTGGAGACGCTGTTCATCGACGAGGGCTTCGGCACGCTGGACCCGGAGACGCTGGAGGTGGCCCTGGCCACGCTGGACGCGCTCCAGGCCACGGGCCGGCAGGTGGGCATCATCTCCCACGTCAGCGGCATGGCCGAGCGCATCGGCGTGCAGGTGCGCGTGGTGAAGCAGGGCGGCGGGCGTAGCCGGCTGGTGGTGGAGGGAGACCTGGGCATGGTGCCTCCCGCCAGGGGACAGCAGGTGGCGTAGCGGGCGGCGCGGGTTCAGGTCTCCATCAGCCCGCGCACCACGGCGGCCACGGCCAGGGGCGTGGCCACGCGGTCATCACTGAGCGGCGCGAGCGCCCGGGCGAACTGCTCCGCGGAGCTGAAGCGCTGCGACGGGACGGGCGCGAGCGCGCGGTCCAGCACCAGCGCCAGCGCGTCGGACACCCCGGGCACCCGCATGCGCACCGGTGTCACCCGGCCGCCGCGGATGGAGGACTCCACCTGCTCCTCGGGCCCGGAGGGGAAGGGCGACTCCAGCGTCAGCAGCTCGTAGAGCAGCACCGCCGTCGCCCACAGGTCCACCGCCACGGAGACGTCGCCCGCGAGCAGCTCGGGGGAGCGGTAGTGCTGCTTGCCCAGGCGCCGGATGTCCTTCACCGCCCCCGCGCGAGAGCGCGCCACCCCGAAGTCCGTCAGCTTCACCTCGCCCGTGCGGGACAGCAGCACGTTGTGCGGGGACACGTCACAGTGCACCACGCCCAGGGGGCGGCCCGTGGTGCTGACGGCATGGTGCGCGTGCGCGAGGGCTTCCAGGACCTGCCGGACGATGAGCACGGAGATGTCGATGGGCAGCTCGATGCGGCGGCGGCGGCACCGCGCCAGCACGCGGCCCAGGTCCGGCCCTTCCACCAGCTCCAGCGCGAGGTAGCCGCCGTCTGGCAGCTCGCCGTACTCCACGAAGCCGACGATGTAGGGGTGGCGCAGGCAGCGCGCGAGCTCCGCCTCGTGCAGGAGCTGCTCGTGGGCCTCCGGGTCGCGCATGCGCTCGGGGCGCACGCGCTTGAGGGCCACGGACGCCCCCGCATGCGGGCCCTGCTTCATCCGCGCGAGGAACACCTCCGCCATGCCGCCGCGGCCGAGCCGGGACAGCAGCTCGAAGCGACCATGGTCGCGAGGCCAGGTTTCCCGCGCGTCTTCCATGCTCAGCCTGCGCCACCGGCGAGGCTCGCCAGGTAGCGGTCCAGCGTCTGCGCGAAGGTCGCGTCGTCGTTGAGGAACGCCAGGCCCACGCCGCCAGTGTACGGGTCGTCCACCACGTGGACCACCACCGCGTCACCCTGCAGGCGCTCGCCGTTGGGCAGCTTCACGTCCACGGTGACGACGCTGTCGGGCTGGGGCCGGTGCGCGGTGCGCACGAAGAGGCCGCCATTGGAGATGTTGAGGGCGTGCTCGCGCACGAAGTCCAGCTCGGTCCGGAACTCCATCTCCAGCTTCACCGCGAAGCGACGCCCACGCCGCTGCGGACCACCTTCCGGCCGGACCGGCACTTGATGTGACGCGCCGCTCGGTGAGGGAGCGGGGGCCTCCGCGGGAGGCGCGGCGGCCGGAGCCGGCGCGGAGGCGGGCGTCGCGCTGCCCCCGGGCCCCGAGGGACGCGCGTTCGTCACCGGAAGGGTGGACAGGTGTTGCTGGAGCGCACGGGCGGCGACGGCGCGCTCCTCGCCACGGTAGGTGGAGCCACCGCCGAAGGTCGACGCGCGGAAGGCGTCACGCTCCGCCTTGGGCAGGCGCCACAGCTCCACGAAGGTGCCGCCGCTGCGCTTCGCTTCTTCGGCGAGCCGCTCCACCGCGGCGCGGGGATAGCCGGGCGCCTCCACCTTCAATTCGATGCCTGCATCCTCCGGACGCAAAGCGACCACCAGCTGGAGCGACTGCGCGGAGGTGAGAACCTCGCCAATCCCTTCCACCCAGGCTGCCACGCGCTCCGGGGGAGCCGAGCCATTCCACAATGCCGCAAGGCCAAAGACGGGCACGGGCGGGACGATAACCGAGCGCCTCACACCCGCGAACCCTGTTTGCCAACAGTCTGGCCGCAATCCGGCCACGTCACTGCACTGGGATCATCCGGACCCCGACTCAGAGTTGCCCCAGGGGGAGCAGGCACTCGGAAAGTCGTCCATCGTTCTCTACAATGGAAGTCTCCTTCGACTCACCCCCCATCTCGAGTCGGAGTCATTGGAGTCAAAGACGATGCGCAACCCCCTGATGAAGTTCTTCACCTGCGCGTTGCTGGCAGCGTCGTTGCTGACTGGCTGCGGCGGTGGGGATGACCCCGAGCCGAATCCGCCCAACACCGACGCTGGCGTGGACGGCGGCACGGACAGCGGCACGGATGGTGGCTCGCAAGAGGAAGACGCGGGCGTGATTCCAGACCCGGACCCGGATCCGGGCCCGGTGCCCACCGATATCGACGACCCGGAGAACACGACGAAGGACTCCGACTGCGACGGCCTGACGGACGCGGAGGAGTTCGCCACCATCTACCCCGGTGGTCAGAAGACGGACCCCGGTCGGCGCGACACGGATGGCGACGGCATTCGCGACGGCGTGGAAGTGGGCCGCACGACGAGCCCCGACCCCGACTGCAACTTCCCCGGTGACCAGGACACGGCCACGCGCACCTCGCCGGTGCTGGCGGACACGGATGGCGACGGCATCCCGGACGGCCTGGAGGACCTCAACCGCAACGGCCGCAGGGACCCGGGCGAGACCGACCCGAACGCCATCGACTCGGATGGTGACGGCCTGGCGGACGGCGTGGAGGACGCCAACCGCAACGGTGTGGTGAGCCCCGGTGAGACGGACCCGCGCAGGCGCGACACGGACGGCGACGGCCTGGATGACGGCCTGGAGGTGCGCACCGGCACCGACCCGCTCGACCCGGACACGGACGGCGACACGTGCAGCGACGGTGAGGAGGACGTCAACCGCAACGGCATCGTGGACGGCAGCGAGACGGACCCGCGCGTGGCGGACTGCGCCGCTTCGATTCCGGACGCCGACTTCGACGGCATCCCGGACTCGGTGGAGACCGCGACGGGCACGGACCCGAACAACGCGGACACCGATGGCGACGGCATCCCCGATGGCGTCGAGGACAAGAACCAGAACGGGCGCGTGGACTCCGGTGAGACGGACCCGCGGCTGACGGACTCCGACTGTGACGGCCTGCAGGATGGCCCGGGCCGCAATGGCTTCCGCGGCGAGGACCCCAACGGCAACGGCCGCAGGGACCCGGGCGAGACGGACCCGACCAACCCGGACACCGACGGTGACGGCCTGGTGGACGGCCTGGAAGTGGGCGTGACGACGGCGCAGGCGCCCCGCCAGGACTGCGGCTACGTGGGCGATGCGGACCCCGCCACCACCACGAACCCGACGAACCCCGACAGCGACGGTGACGGCATCCAGGACGGCGCGGAGGACGCCAACCAGAACGGCCGCGTGGACGAGGGCGAGCTGAACCCGAACGACTCCAGCGACGGCGCGGCCAACACGCCGGCGGGACAGGCGTGCCGCACGTCCAACCTGCGCACCGTCACCTTCAAGGAGGAGAACGGCGCGGACCTCCGGCTGGCGCTGCCCTCCACCTTCACGGACGCCAACCTGCACACCATCCGCGATGGCAACGAGGCGGTGGGCATCATCGGCTGGGACGCGACCAAGCAGGTGACGCTGATTGCGTACAAGCGCGGCCGCGTGGGCTCGTCGTCCAACCCCACGAACGACGAGGCGGGCATCCGCGCGGCGTCGTTCAACTCCGCCACGCGTGACTTCCAGCAGACCTTCAACACCTGGGACGGTTACGCCGCGCTGTCGGCGCGCTATGGCATGTCGGGCAACACGGACCTGAAGACGTTCACCAACACGCTGACCCGCTCGCTGGTGCCCGGGAGCACGGGTGAGCTGTCCGGCACGGCCGGCATCAGCGGTCCGTTCACCATGCAGGCGCAGTATGTCCACCGCTCCGACGACAGCGTGGTGGTGGTGATGGCCATCACCCCCACGTCCCGCTACAACGAGGCGGGGAGCCTCTTCACCACGGCGGACACGGCGGGCGGCTCGGCGCTGGCGCAGTTCGGCGACACGGACGCGGTGCAGTGCGAGAAGTTCACCGTGCGGCAGGCGGTGGTGGACTTCATCTTCGTGGTGGACGACAGCGGCTCCATGGCCTCCTCGCAGCAGTCGCTGGCGAACGCGGCCTCGGCGGTGGCGGACAAGCTGGGTAACGCGACGCTGGACTGGCGCCTGGCGATGGTGACCACCACCTATACCCATGGCAGTGGGGCGAACTCGGGGGTGCTGCGTGGCTTCACGGACAACGTCAACCAGTTCCGTGCCTGGCTGTCTCAGGGCAGCACGTGCACGGACGGCCAGTGCTCCGGCATCACCATTCCTCCGGGGACCCAGCAGACGACGTGCTCCGCCAACACCCAGTGCTGGGTGGGGCAGAACGGCAACGGCACGGAGCGTCCGCTGGACGCCGCTCGCGCCGTCATCAACCTGCTGGCCTCGAGCGGTGGCTCGGCGGAGACGCGCTTCCGCGCGGGCGCCAAGGTCGTGGTCGTCATCCTGACGGACACGCGGGACCAGTCCAGCGGCACCATCGACACGTACACCCAGTACTTCCTGGGCACGGGCAATGAGTCGGGGACGAACCGCAACCCGCTGAACCAGCCCATCGACGTGCACGGCATCCTCTGCCCGCACGAGAACGCCACCAGCGACACCAGCACCTGGTGCCAGTACCAGGAAGACCCCCGCAACCCGCGGCACCTGGACATCATCCAGGCCACGGGCGGTGTGTACGGCAGCATCCGGGACTCCGCGTCCATCACCACCACCATCAACGGCATCATCGACAGCGTCATCGCGTCGGTGGGCTACCGGACGCAGAAGCCGCCCATCGGCGCCTCGCTGAAGGTGGCCATGGACGCGGTGGCGAACCCGTCGCAGTGCCCCACCCCGGGAGACCTGCCGCGCAGCCGCACCCACGGCTTCGACGTGGACGGCATCAGCCGCGCGGTGTCCTTCTTCGGTGGCTGCCGCCCGCAGACGCCGGGCACCACCCAGGCGGCGCTGTCCTACCGTTACTGGACGGACCGCACGTCCAACCCGGACGGCATCCCCGCTCCGTGCGAGGGCGACCGGTTCCACAACCCGGACGACCCGGACTTCTGTGACGGCAAGCTGGTGTGCAATCGCACCACGAACCAGTGCGAGTGCCCCTCGGACTGCGGCGGTGGCGGCGAGCCCGGGCAGATCTGCGACACGGACCCCGAGGTGTGCGCCTTCACCTGCGCGCCGGACTGCGGTGGCACGTGCGGCACCTACGAGACGTGCAACACGGACACCTGCTCGTGCTCGTGCGTCCAGACGGCCACCTGCGCGCCGGGCTTCACGTTCAGCCAGGACGCGTGCGGCTGCGTGTGTGACACGGCCGCGCTGAACTGCGGTGAGCGGTACCAGCCGGACGCCAACGCGTGCGCGTGCGTGTGCCAGCCGAACTGCGGCGGCTGCGGCCCGAACGCGACCTGCAACCAGAGCTACTGCGCCTGCGAGGGCATCATCGGCTGATGATGCGCAATGCGCCTCCGGCCTCCGTTGATGGAGGAGGCCGGAGGCAGCAGGGCTGAAGCCAGAACGCCCCGGGGCCCGAAGGCTCCGGGGCGTCTTCATTTCACGGCCATGTGCTCGCTAGGGCTTCGCGGGCTTCACCGCGGCGAGCCCCTCGGGCGCGGCCTGGATGCGCAGCACGGGGTAGACGCGGAGCTGGACGTCGCGGGCCGGGTGGCGCTCGTAGAAGAAGCGCAGGCGGGCCCGCGGGTCCTTGGCGAAGGCGGGGTCCTTCAGCTTCGCCTCCCACTCCGCCTTCACCGCGGCGTCCTTCGCCAGCAGCTCGCGCGCGAAGGGCTCCAGCACGTAGTCCTCGACGTACTCCTTCTGCTCGAAGTGGGCGTTGAAGAAGCCCCAGGACAGCAGTGAGTCCGGCCCCATGGGCTCCAGCAGGTGGGCCACCAGCTCCACGCCCTCCTGGGCCACCGGCACGTACAGCGTGCCCGCGGGCAGGGACTGCGTCTGAGGCTCCCACGTCCCCTTCACGCTGAGCGTCTGCCGGTTCTCCACGGACTGGGCGCTCCACTTCGAGTCGGTGGCGCGGAAGCGCTCCACCTGCGCGCTGGCCACGGGGCGGGTGAGGCGCTGCGAGCGCAGGCCGTGCGCGGCGAGCTTCGCCTCCACCCAGGCGGCGTGCGCGGGGGGCACCAGGTAGCCCCCGGCGGGCAGCGTGGCGGTGAGCGCGGGCTCGATCTCCTCGAAGTAGGGCACCTTCCAGACTTGGGGCTTCGAGTCGTCGTAGCGAATCCACGTCTGGCCGGACACGTCGGACGCGCCCCGCTCGTACGCGTAGCCCCGGAAGTCGATGGTCCGCTTCTGCCCCGTGTTCTTCCACGCGAGCACCACCTCGCGTGCCTTGCCGGCCGCGTCTTCCGCGTCCGCCGCCTTCACCGCCGCGCGCAGGGCGGCGCCGTCCCGCGCCACCAGCCGCAGCAGGCTCGCCACCACGTCCCGGGTGGCCTTCACGCGCTCCGCGTAGGGCTTCCAGGAGTGCGTCTCCACCAGCACGCCGAAGCGGCGGTTCGCGGCCCAGTAGGCATGGCTGAAGCGCGGTGGCGGCACGCCGTACGCGAAGCCGGAAGCAGGGTCATCGTCCTCGATGAAGGACGGGTAGAAGGCCACGGGCAGGTGCTTCTGGGACTCCAGCTCGGAGAAGAGCTCCTCGCGCAGCTTCACGCCCAGCGCGCGCAGTGGCGCCGGGCCGGACTTCTGCGGCTCGATGCCCACGGACACGTCGTGCTCGAACTTGGCGCCGTTGGTGGCGTGCAGGTCCGCGTAGACGAGCGGGTCCCAGGCGTGGAGGTACTTCAGCAGCGCCACCATCTCCGGGGCCTCGGCCTTGGCGTAGTCGCGGTTGAGGTTGAGGTTCTGCGCGGTGGCGCGCCAGCCCATCTCCACGGGGCCGTTCTGGTTGGGGCGGTTGTTGGGGCCGAAGCGCTCGTGGCCGTCCACGTTGAAGACGGGGACGAAGACGGCGGTGACGCGCTTGAGGACGCCGGGCTGCTCCTTTCCGGAGAGCAAGTCCCGCAGCAGCCAGAAGCCGGCGTCCTTGCCGTCAATCTCACCGGAGTGGATGCCGCCCTGGAAGAAGACGACGGGGCGCTGCTTCCGCGCCGCGGCGGCGGGGGTGAGGGTGCCATCCGCGCTGGCGACGAGCGCGAGCAGCGGGCGGCCCTCCGGTGAGGTGCCGAGCGTGTCGCAGCGGACCTTGCCGGGGAACGCCTTGGGGAAGGCGCGGCAGAGGGCTTCCACTTCCGGGTACCGGCCCGTGCGCGTCCACCCGCTCTGTTCGGAGACGGTGGTGAGCGACGACGGTGCCTGATGGAGCGTCAGGGCGAGGAGGGTGGGCAGGAGCATGCCCTTCCCACAACATAGCCCCCGGTGGGTTTCAACCGTGGCGCACGGTGCGTGTGCCACCCACCGGGAGCACCTCGACGCGCTCGCGCGCCAGGCCCCGGCGGGTCCACTCCGCGTCCAGGCGGCGGGGCGGCTCGTCGAGCGGCTCGTCGGTGAGCTTGAAGGTGCCCCAGTGCATGGCGAAGAAGCGCGCGGCGCCCAGGTCCTCGAAGGCCTGCACGGCTTCCTCGGGATTCATGTGCTGGCGGCGCATGAACCAGGCCGGGTCATACGCGCCAATGGGCAGCAGCGCGGCGTCGATGCCCGGGTAGCGCTGGCCAATCTCCTTGAAGCCCTCGAAGTACGCGGTGTCACCCGAGTGGAAGACGCGGGCGCTGGAGCCCTCGATGATGAAGCCGCCCCAGAGCATCTCGTTGACGTCGTTGAGGCCCCGGCGGCTCCAGTGCTGCGCGGGCACGAAGTGCACGGTGACGGGGCCCACCTTCGTGGACTGCCACCAGTCCAGCTCGGTGACGGACAGGTTCGAGCCCCGGAAGACGGGCAGGTGTCCCAGGCCGGTGACGATGGGCGCGCCGACCTTCTCCAGCGTGGGCAGGTCCAGGTGGTCGTAGTGGTTGTGCGAGACGAGGCTCGCGGTGATGGGCGGCAGCTTCTCCATGGGGACGCCGGGCGGGACGTTGCGGCGGATGACCCCACTGATGGTGTCGCGCAGCACCGGGTCGATGAGCAGCGACACGCCGTCGAGCTGGACGAGCCAGCTCGCGTGTCCCAGCCACGTCAGCCTGGCCCCCTCTCCGGCGGCGGGGGGCGTCGCGAGCAGCGCGAGGTCGGGCTCCACGCGGGGCACGTCGGCGCGGGCGGGCGCCTTGCGCCGCCGTCCGGCGAGCTTGTCGGCCACGGCCCACTTGAAGACGCTGCTGAACGGCTGCGGCCCGCTGCCATCGAGGTTCTTGAACCGCAAGGCCATGCACTCGCTCCTTCGCTCGGCGGGGCAGGAGGGGCCCCGCGTCCGGTGCCCCTGTCATGCTCGCCCCGCGCGTGGTGCGCAAGGAAGACGTGCGGCGCCAAGGCGTCAGAAGGCGGGCACCACCGCGCCGCCGTAGCTGGACTCGATGTGCCGGCGCACCTCCTCGGAGTGGAGCGCCTTCACCAGCGTCCGAACCTCGGGGCGGGCCTCGTCGCCCCGCCGCACGGCGAGCACATTGGCGTAGGGGTTCTGCTTCGCGGACTCGCGGGCCAGCACCTTCGCGTCCAGCCGGAGGTGCTTCTGGGCCTCCAGGAAGTAGTTGCCATTGATGACGGCGGCGGCCACGTCCTCCAGGGTGCGTGGCTGCTGCTCCGCATCAATCTCGCGCAGGTCGAGCTTGCGCGGGTTGACCACCACGTCCTTCACGCTGGCCGTGGCGCCGGCGTCCTCGCGCAGGCGCACCAGGCCCTGCGCCTCGAGCAGCCGGAGCGCCCGGGCCAGGTTGCTGGGGTCCGCGGGCAGCGTCACCTGTGCGCCCTCGGGCAGCTCGGCGAGCTGGCTGAACTTCGTGGAGTAGAGCGCCAGCGGCTCCAGGTGCACGGGCCCGGCGCTGGTCAGCGCGAGCTTCCGGTCCGCCGCGAAGCGCTCCAGGTAGGGCACGTGCTGGAAGTAGTTGGCGTCGAGCTGCCCATCCGCGAGCGCGACGTTCGGCTGGACGTAGTCGGTGAACTCCACCACCTCCACGCGCACGCCATCGCGCAGGGCCACGGCGGCGGCCGCGCGGAGAATCTCTCCATGGGGCACCGGGTTGACGCCGACCTTCAAGGTGCGGGCAGCGGAGCCGTCACCCGGGGCGGCCTCCTGCTTCTGGCAGGCGGCGAGCAGCACCGTCACCGAGAGCAGGAGCGGGGTGAGCAGGGAACGCGAGCGGGACTTCATGACAGGGGACTCCTGGAACGACTGAGGGAAGGGATGCGGGCGTCAGCGGGAGGACCGCGCGCCGGAGGGGTCGAAGCGCGCCGCCAGCGCGTCGCCGAGCCACTGGACGAGCTGCACCAGCACCAGCAGCACCACCAGGCAGCCGAGCATGACGTCGGTTCGGAAGCGCATGTAGCCGTACTTCACCGCGAGGTCGCCCAGGCCACCGCCGCCCACCGCGCCCGCCATGGCGCTGTAGCCCAGCAGGCTGATGACCACGAGCGCCGTGCCTCGCACGAGCGACGGCAGCGCCTCGGGGATGAGGACCTGGAGGATGACGCGGCGGTGGGTGGAGCCCATGGCGATGGCGGCCTCCACCAGCCCGGGCTCCACCTCTCGCAGGCTCTGCTCGACGACGCGGCCCATGAAGGGAATGGCCGCGACGACGAGGGGGACGATGGCGGCCGTGGTGCCGATGGTGGTGCCCACCAGCAGCCGCGTGAGCGGGACGATGGCCACCATGAGGATGATGAACGGGATGGAGCGGCCCACGTTGACGAGCGTGCCCAGCACCCGGTTCAGCGCGGGGCGCTCCCAGAGCCCGCCGCGGTCGGTGATGACCAACAGGATACCCAGTGGCAGCCCGGCGAGGACGACGAGCACCGCGGCCACGGAGGTCATGTAGAGCGTCTCGACGGTGGCCACGCCCAGCATGCGCGGGAGCTGGCTATCCATGGGCCACCTCCTCGTGCGGAACGCCCTGCTCGTGCAGGTACGCGAGCGCCCGGCTCACGGCGTCGGGCGCGCCCTGGAGCTCGACGAGGAGCCGGCCTACGCGGGTGCCGCCCACGCGCTCCAGCGTGCCCTCCAGCAGCAGGGCATCCACGTCGAAGGCACGGGCCAGGGTGCCGAGGATGGGGCGCGAGGCGTGCGCGCCCGCCAGCGACAGCGCGACGCGCCGGCCTCCCGGCGAGGACGCGGGAGCCGAGAGGGGCGGGAAGCACAGCCCGTGCAGCCGGCTTCCAGGACGGGCGAGCAGCTCCACCACCTTGCCCTGCTCCACCAGCCGTCCCCGCTCCAGCACCGCCACGGAGTCACAGATGGACTTCACCACCTCCATCTGGTGGGTGATGAGCAGCAGCGTCACGCCGAGCTGGCGGTTGATGTCGCGCAGCAGCTCCAGCACCGAGCGCGTCGTCTCCGGGTCCAGCGCGGAGGTCGCCTCGTCGGACAGCAGGACGCGGGGGCGGGGCGCCAGGGCTCGCGCGATGCCCACCCGCTGCTTCTGACCTCCGGAGAGCTGCGAGGGATAGGCCTTCGCCTTGTCGGACAGTCCGACGAGCGCCAGCAGCTCCTCCACGCGCTCGCGGATGTGCGCGCGTGGCCAGCCGGCCACCTCCAGCGGGTACGCGACGTTCGCCGCCACCGTCTTCGAGGCGAAGAGGTTGAAGTGCTGGAAAATCATTCCGATGCCCTGCCGCGCCCTGCGCAGCGCCTCGGGGCTCAGGGCCAGCAGGTCCTGGCCGTCGACGTGGACGCTGCCCTCGGTGGGGCGCTCCAGGAGGTTTGCGCACCGGATGAGCGTGGACTTGCCGGCGCCGCTTTGTCCCAGCACGCCGTGGATTTCGCCGGCTTCGACCCGGAACGACACGTTCCTCAGGGCCGCGACCTCCCGCCCGCCCGATGCGTAGACCTTGCTGACCCCGCGAAAGACAATCACGGCGTGGCGCTCCCGCTGGAGGTGGCTGTCGCGGCGCGAGGGGGCCGCTCATTCGTGTCCGGGGTACCGCGCATCGGCTGCTCCAGGGGCGCTGCGTTGGGAGGAAGAGAGGGGCCTCGCGCGAGGAGTGCGCGAGCGGCGGCCCGTGCCTGGACGAAGCAGGCGCCGGGCCGGACCGGAGGACGTCGATTCGTGTCGTGAGGGGATGCTCAGCGCGCGCGAACGGACGGACCCGTGGAGGCACGACAACACATGCCTCCGCGACAGGGTCCGAACATGGCGCAAACAACGAGCATTGGCGCAGACAGGTAATGGAGCTGACGCGGCCTGTCAACCCGACGTGCCTATGCCGCCGCGCGCAGGGCCTGCGCGAGCGCGCGCTCCAGGTCCTCTTGCAAGTCCTCCAGCTCCTCCAGCCCGACGGAGAAGCGGATGAGCCCGTCGGTGATGCCCCGGCGCTCCCGCTCCGGCGCGGGGACGGAGGCGTGGGAGTGCCGCGCCGGGACGGTGACGATGCTCTCCACCGCGCCCAGGGACACGCCCAGGAGCGGGAGCTGGAGTGCTTCCACGAAGGGCGCGGCCAGCGCGTCTTGCGTGAGCCTGAACGACACCACCGCGCCGGTGTCCGGGTAGAAGACCTGCCGCACCTCCGGCCGTCCGGCCAGCCACTTCGCCAGGCCCTTCGCGGTGCGCACCTGCCGCTCCAGGCGCACCTGCAGCGTCTTGATGCCCCGCTGGAGGAGGAAGCAGTCCTGTGGCCCCAGCACCGCGCCCACCGCGTTCTGGAGGAAGCCCAGCTCCTGGGCGAGCGCGGGCGTCTTCACCGCCACCGTTCCGGCGACGACGTCGCTGTGGCCGCCGAGGTACTTGGTGGCGGAGTGGATGACGATGTCCGCGCCCTCGGTCAGGGGGCGCGAGAGGCACGGGGACAGGAAGGTGTTGTCCACGATGAGCAGCGCCCCGTGGCCCTTTGCCAGCCGCGCCATGGCGGCGATGTCGGTGCGCTTGAGGAAGGGGTTGCTCACGCTCTCCACCAGCAGCGCCTTCGTGTTGGGGCGGAGCGCCGCGCGCACGGCGTCCGGGTCGCTGGTGTCCACGAAGGTGGCCTCCAGGCCGAAGCGGCTGAAGACGCGTGTGAGCACCCGGTAGGTGCCGCCGTAACAGTCGTCCGTGACGACGAGGTGGTCGCCCGCGCTGAAGAGCATCAGCACGCTGGACACGGCGGCCATGCCGGAGCCGAAGGCAAAGGCCGCGGCGCCTTCATCCAGCGCGGCGAGCACACCTTCGAGGGCCTTGCGCGTGGGGTTGCCGGAGCGCGCGTAGTCGAACTCGCCGGGCGTCTCCAGGCCCGGCTGGTCGAACATGGACACCTGGTAGATGGGGACGGCGGCGGCGCCCGTCGTGGGGTCCTGCTCATGCCCCGTGTGCAGCAGACGGGTCGCGAAGCGCGTGGGCCAGGTCGGCGATGATGTCATGGGAGTCCTCGATTCCTACGGAGAGCCGGAGCAGGCGGTCGGAGATGCCCAGCGCCTCCCGGCGCTCGGCGGGGATGTCGGCGTGGGTCTGCGTGGTGGGATAGGTGATGAGCGTCTCCACGCCGCCGAGCGACTCGGCGAAGAGACACAGCTGCACGGACGCGAGCACCTGGGGCACCAGGGACGCATGGGTGACGGTGAAGGACAGCATGCCGCCCACGCCGGGATAGAAGACGCGCTCCACGCCGGGATGGGCGCGCAGCCACGCGGCCACCTCGCGCGCGTTGGACTGGTGCCGCTCCATGCGCAGGTCCAGCGTCTTCAGACCGCGAATCACCAGGTAGGCGTCCTGTGGCCCCAGAATCGCGCCGATGCCGTTCTGGAGGGATGCGAGCTTCTCGCCCAGCGCCGCGTCTTTGGCCACCAGCGCGCCCGCGACGACGTCGTTGTGCCCGGCCAGGTACTTCGTGGCGCTGTGCACGACGAGGTCCGCGCCCAGCTCCAGCGGTCGCTGCAGCCACGGCGTGAGGAAGGTGTTGTCCACGATGAGCAGCGCCCCGGCCTTCCGGGCGATGTCCGCGAGCGCGGCGATGTCGGCCGTGCGCATCATCGGGTTGGTGGGCGTCTCCACGACGATGGCCCGCGTGTTGGGGCGCAGCGCGTCCCGCACGGCGCTGGGGCGCGAGGTGTCCACGAAGGTGCAGGGCACGTGGAGGATGCGGTCCACCAGCCGGTAGGTGCCGCCGTAGAGGTCCTCGGTGAGGAGGACGTGGTCCTCGGGGCCGAAGAGCTGGAGGGCACAGTGCAGCGCCGCCATGCCCGAGCTGAAGGCGAGCCCCCGGCTGCCGCCCTCCAGCCGCGCCAGCGCGTCCTCCAGCGCGGAGCGGGTGGGGTTGCGCGTGCGCGAGTAGTCATAGCCGGTGGACTGGCCGAGCGCGGGGTGCTGGTAGGTGGCGGATTGGTAGATGGGGACGGCGACCGCGCCGGTGGCCGGGTCGCGGCGCACGCCTGCGTGGACGAGAGCGGTGGCGAGTTTCATGGGAGCAGCCCTTTCGGTGACGCGCTCAGCGGCCCCGCAGCGTCTGTGAGATGCGGAGGATGTCGGCCAGCACGCCGGAAGCGGTGACGGCGCCGCCGGCGCCCGCGCCGCGCACCGTGAGCGGGAAGTCGCTGTGGCGGGTGGTGGTGAAGGACACGAAGGACTCGGAGCCCCGGAGGTCGGCCGCGGGGTGGCCCGCCTCGATGCCCACGGTGCCCACGCGGATGACGGGAGCGCCGGTGCCCGCCTTCGACGGGTCGATGCGGGCCAGGTAGCGCAGCACGGTGCCCGCCTGGCGGCAGCGGGCCACGCGCTCCGCGTAGGCCGTGTCATGCCCGGCGAGCTCCTGGAAGAACGCCTCCACGGACGTGCCCTCGCGCGTGGTGACGAAGGGCTCCAGCGCCACGTCGGACAACGAGAGCGGAAGGCCCAGCTCCCGGGCGAGGATGAGCGCCTTGCGCGCGACATCCGTGCCGCTCAGGTCCTCACGCGGGTCGGGCTCCGTGTAGCCGCGCTCGCGGGCCGCGCGGACGGCCCGGGACAGGGGCACGCCGGCCGTCAGCTCGTTGCAGATGAAGCCCAGGCTGCCGGACAGCGACGCGGTGATGAGGTGGACCGTGTCGCCGGTGCGCACGAGGTTCGCCAGTGTGTCGATGACGGGCAGGCTGGACGCCACCGTCGTCTCGTAGTGGTACGCGACGTGATTCCGCCGCGCGGTGGCCAGCAGCGCCTCGCGCGCCTCCCACGGGAGCGCCAGGGGCTTCTTGTTGGCCGCCACCACATGGATGCCGCGCTGGAACGCCTCGGTGTAGAGCGTCTCCAGCCCGCTGGCGGCGGTGCAGTCCACCAGGATGGGCACGGGCAGCCGGCGCAGCGCGTCCAGCAGGGGCACCAGGGTGCGCGTCTCCGGCGCCTCGGGCGTCGCGCTCGCGAGCTTCGCCTCCAGCCCGTCCAGTGACAGACCCGCCGCATCGAACAGCGCGCGCCGGCTGTCCGCGAGGCCGACCACGCGCAGCGCGATGCCGTGCCTGTCCCGGAGCAGCGCCTGCTGGGACCGCAGCTGCGCCAGGAGCTGGCCGCCCACCGTGCCCCGTCCCAGGACGAAGAGGCTCACCTGTTGATGGGCCAGGTTGAAGGCCGCGTGGGTGGTGCGCGCGGCGATGGCGGTGTCCGCCGCGTCGACGACGCACGACAGCGAGCGGGAGCTGGCCCCCTGGGCGCTGGCGCGCACGTTGACGCCCACCGCGCCCAGGGCGCTGAAGAAGCGCCCGGCCACGTTGACGCCGTGGCCCATGGCCTCTGCGACCAGCGTCAGCAGCGTCACCGGCTGGCGGACCTCCAGCGGCTCCACCTCGCGGCGCGATAGCTCCTGCTCCAGCTCCGATGCGAGCACGGCCCTCGCGCGCTCCGCGTCGGGACGGGGGACGACGACGGCCAGCGACTGGCCGTTGGCGGACTGCGCCGTCATCCACACGGTGATGCGCGCCACGCGCAGCGCGGCCAGCACCCGCTCCCCGAGCTGGAACTGGTCCGACAGCTTGCGGACCTCCACGCCCAGCAGCGCCAGGTCCTCGCGCGTCGCGATGCAGGTGGGGCGCTGGCCATCTCGCGAGCCGATGGCGTCGATGAGCGTGCCCGGGTGCTCCGGCTCCATGGTGTTGCGGATGCGCAGGGAGATGCCGGACTCGATGAGTGGAATCATCGTGCGCGGGTGCAGCATGCGCGCGCCCACGGCGGCCAGCTCCAGGCCCTCGCCATGGGTGAGGTGCGCCACGGGGTAGGCGTCCGCGACCAGGTCCGGGTCGGCCGTGTGCAGGCCGAGCACGTCCGTCCACACCGTGACCTCCGTCGCGCCCAGGCCCTGGGCCACCAGCGCCGCGGTGTAGTCGGAGCCATTGCGGCCCAGCGTGGTGGTGCGCCCGTCCGGCGTCGCGGCGATGAAGCCGGGGATGATGGGAACCTCGTGGCCCCACGACTCCGCCGCGGCCTGGAGCCGCTCCCGCGTGCGCGCGAGGTCCACGCGCGCCGCGCCGAAGCGGTCATCCGTCACCAGGAGCTGCCGCGCATCGCGGAAGGTGGCGGCCGTCCCGTGCGCCGTGAGCAGCTCCGCCAGGAGCGTCGCGGACACCAGCTCGCCGAAGGACAACACCCGGTCGCGCGTGGGCGCCGAGCACTCCCGCGTGAGGGAGATGCCCTGGAGCAACTGCCGGAGCGGGCTGAGGAGCCCGTCGACGCGCTCCGCCAGCGCGGTGGCCTGTGCGGGGGCGAGCGCCGCTGCATTGGCCTTCGCGAGGTCCGCGATGCGCGTGGCCACCGCGAGCGCGCCCTCCAGGTCACCCGCCGTGGCGAGGCTGGCTGCGTCCAGCAGCCAGTCGGTGGTGTCGCCCATGGCGGAGACGACCACCGCCAGCGGGCCTCGCCGCGCGTGGCTGCCAATCAGCTCGACGACCTGGCGGAGACGGGCGGGTGCGCCCACGGACGTGCCGCCGAACTTCATCACCTGCAACGGAGTGCTGCTCATCGGAGAACCTCGAACGGGCCAGATGGCCCTGCGTCGGAAGAGCGAGGTGGACACGGCTCCGCGCGCCGGGCACACGCCGGCCGGACGCGGCGCGCGAGCGCCCACGGCAAGAAGGAAGCGGGAAGGAAGGGGCGCCCTGGCGGACTAGTGCATGCCGCCAGGCCAGCGCATTCGATGCGCGGCGAGGACGTGGACGTGCGCGAGCAGCACGTGAGGAGCGGCAGCGGACGGTGCGGAGCAGGTGGATGGAACCACGGAGGCCCTCTCTCACCGAAGCGGGAGGAGTCCTCCGGCCTCGGACGCTTGGATTGCTCGGGGAGCCCCTGCTCCCCGAACCGCATCGTTTGGACACCTTGGAGGTCCGACTCCAGGTTGTCGGGCCACCGCGCGAGGCGGGACCGCTCTGGATGCTGCGGACGAAATAAACGTGGACCCCGGTGTCTGTCAATGCCTCACGCGGTTTCACGCACCACGGGGTGGCTTCCATTCACGTCAGGGTTTGATGGGAATGCCCGGTGGCCGGGGCCGCTGCCTGCGTCAACGCGTTGAAAACAGGTCCGTGGATGAGCAGATGACGGTTGAGAAAGGAGCCCCCTGTGACGGAGACCGAGGACCTCGGCGACGAGGGGGGCGTGCGCTGGTGGACAACCACCGCGCGAGGCCGGCATCACCGCGAACCACGCGGGCGTGCGGCTCCACCGGGCACGGCAGGCGTTGAGGAAGCAGCTGGAGCGAAGCTGCGGCCCTTGTGCCTCGCATGGATGCCCGGACTGCTCGTGCAAGCCTGCCCGCCGGACGGACGGGCCCTCTGTCTCCGAACCGCCCGGCGCCTGAAACCCCTTGCACCGGGACGATGCCCTTCGTTAACTCCCGGCCAGGTGCCGAGGGGCGCCTGCCCGAAAAGACGACGTCACCCTCGATTCTCCCGGCAGTTCGACAGTTCTCGGTGAGTTCCTTCCACGGCCCGCAAACGGGTGAGGGCCGACGCCAAGGGACTTGTCATGGGAACCGACGCCACCACCGCCGAGCCTGTCTCCCTCCAGGAATGCAAGGTCCGCGCGTCGCTCCTTCTCAAGGCGCTGGGCTCCTCCGACGCGTCACGGGCCGCCAGCGCGGCGGAGCGCCTGCGCGTGCTGCCCGGCTTCGCGGGCCTGCCGCTGGGCGAGGTGCTCGCGCGGAAGGAGACGGTGCGCCGCAAGCATGCGCTGGCCGTCATCGCACGTGAGCAGGGGCATGCCACCTGGGCGGCGTTGAAGGAGGCTCGCGAAGGCGCCGCCGGACCGCACCGGGTCGACTTCGAGCACCTGCTCGCTCGCGTCGGTGCTGCCCACCTCAATCGCTGGTTCACCTCGTACGCGGAGGCCGCTGCCTCGCTGCGGGCGCACGGCGGCTTTCTCTTTCCGTTCCGCGAGCAGTTCTTCGTCTGCGAGGCCAGCCTCCTCGAAGCGGTGGGCATGGACCCGGCGGACGAAGACTGGGCGCGCATGGGGCGCGACTGGGTGTCGCCGCTGGATGGCGACGCGAGGGAGCGGCTCGCCCGGAAGTTCGCCCGTCTCACCCCTTCACCTTCTTCCACCCCGAGGTCCTCCATGTCCGCCGATGAATCGTCCCAGGCTCCAGGCAGCCGCTCCCGCCGCTCCGACCTGAAGCGCTCCTACAGGGAGACGCCGCCGCCCATGGGCGTGTACGCCGTGCGCTGCCGCGCCAATGGCAAGGTGCTGGTGGGAGCGAGCGCCAACGTCCAGGGCATGCTCAACCGCATCCGCTTCGAGCTGACCACGGGCATGGACCGGATCCCCGCGCTGCTGGAGGACTGGAACCGCTACGGCGCGGACCAGTTCACCTTCGAGGTGCTCGACGTCCTCAAGCCTTCCGAGGAGCCCGGCGCGGACCCGAAGGAAGACCTGAAGGTGCTGGAGGCGCTCTGGCTGGACCGGCTCAAGCCCTTTGGCGAGGCGGGCTACAACGTGCAAGGCGGCTGAGGCGGGCCGCTGGCTGACCTTCACGGCGCAACGACCTGGGGCTGTGGCAACTTGCCACGTTCTCGGCCCGGCGGGATTGCGTTACGCGGAGACTCCATTTCACGGGAGTCCACATGGTGTCCGCTCGTCGTTGTGCCGTCCGCTCGCTTCCCTTCGTGATGCTTGGCGCCCTGGGCTGTGGTGACGAACCCCGCCTGGAGGTGGCCATCCCCTTCGAGGCTCGCATCGGCAGCGAGCCCTACGCGTGTGGCCGTACCTACACCGGGGTGGGGACAACGGGGACGACGTACGAGCCCATGGACTTTCGCGTGTACGTCCATGACGTCCGGCTCGTCACGGCGGACGGGGACGAGGTGGCGCTGGACCTGACGGAGGATGAGCGGTGGCAGAGCCAGGGGACGGCGCTGCTCGACTTCGCGGACAAGTCAGGCCAGTGCACCCAGGGGACGGACGCGACGAACCTGCGTATCATCGGCACGGCACCGGAGGGCGAGTACGCAGGCCTGCGCTTCAAGCTGGGCGTGCCGGAGACGCTCAATCACCTCGACGTGTCCACGGCGCCGGCGCCCTTGAATGACACGAGCCTCTACTGGAGCTGGCGCTCCGGCTATCTGTTCACGCGCATCGAGGGCCGGACGACAGGGTTGTCCGAAGGACACGTCATGCACCTGGGGAGCACGGACTGTGCGCCGCCACCCGAGGGCCAGACACAGGGCACCGCGGGGTGTACGTTCGGCAACCGTCCGGAGGTGGCGCTGGACACGTTCAACCTGGCGTCTGGCAAGGTGGTGCTGGATTTGGGGGCGCTCTTCGCGGGCTCGAACCTGGATGTGAACGCGGAGGTGCCCAACACCTCCGTGGGATGCATGTCGCAGCAGACGGACCCGGACTGTGCGCCCCTGTTCAGCCGGATGGGGCTGACGCACCGGAGCCAGGAGGGGGCTCCGGGGCCCCAGTCGTTCATCAAGGCGGAGTAGGAGGGGGACGTCATGGTGTGGCGCGTGGGAAGACGAGCCGGGGTGCTGGCGGTGCTGGCCGGGTTGATCGCGGGATGTGGTGACAAGGCGGGCGAGACGGAGACCTACGCGTGGAAGCTGCCCGCGGGGTTTCCCACGCCGAAGGTGCCCGCGGACAACCCGATGACGGAGGAGAAGGTGCAGTTGGGGCGGAAGCTCTTCTTCGACGTGCGTCTGTCCCGGAACGAGACGCAGTCCTGCGCGTCCTGCCATGACCCGGCGCGAGCCTTCACCGAGCCGCTGAGGACGTCGCAGGGCAGCACGGGCGAAACGCACCGCCGCAACTCCCAGGGGCTGGCCAATGTGGCCTATGCCACGAGCCTCACCTGGGCGAATCCCTCGCTCACGACCTTGGAGGCGCAGGCGTTGGTGCCCTTGTTCGGCAAGGAGCCGGTGGAGCTGGGCTTCGGCGACAGGGAAGAGGAGTTGCTCGGTCGGCTGCGCGCGGTCCCAGGCCTGGAGGCGGAGTTCCAGCGCGCGTTTCCGGACGCCGTGGAGCCGGTGTCCGTGGCCACGCTCACCCGGGCGCTGGCGTCGTTCCAGCGGACGCTCATCTCTGGCAACTCCGCGTACGACCGCTATGTGTATGGCAATGACGTGGAGGCCATGACGCGGCAGCAGAAGCGGGGCATGGAGCTGTTCTTCTCGGAGCGGCTGGAGTGCGACCACTGCCACTCTGGCTTCAACTTCCAGGACGCCACCGTGCACGAGGCGACGTCCGAGCCCATCCTGCCCTTCCACAACACGGGCCTGTACAACGAGGACGGCCAGGGGGCGTACCCGGCCAAGGACCCCGGCCTCATCGAGCTGACGGGCCGGCCCGAGGACATGGGGCGCTTCCGCGCGCCATCACTGCGCAACGTGGCTGTCACCGGGCCGTACATGCATGACGGCAGCCTGGCCACGCTGTCGGACGTGCTGGACCACTACGCGGCGGGAGGACACGCGCGGCGCCGGAATGGCGGCGAGGCCAGCCCACTGCAGAGCGGCTTCGTGCGGGGCTTCACCCTGACGGCGCAGGAGAAGGAGGACGTGCTGGCGTTCCTCGAGGCGCTCACCGACACGGAGTTCCTGACGGACCCGCGCTTCTCGGATCCGTCCAGCACGCCGTGACACCAGGAGAGATGGGACGCAGCAATCCCATCTCTCCTGCTGTCCGGAGATGCCAATATCAGAGATGTGCTGGTGTGAGGGGTGTGTGTCTATTCTGTGCTGCAGGATTCGACGCTCAAACCCTCATGCCTTCAAAGTCTCCAGGGACAGCTGGCATTGGATGCCAGACGCCGAAGATGCGCTGCACTCAGAGGCCGACGTGAGTGCACGCCCCACCGCAGAAGGACACGCACTCGGCGCGGACGAAGTTGGCGGTCTCCTCGGGACCGCCAGCGCACGCAGGCGACCAGAAGTAGAAATAGGTGTCAGGATAGGCCGGGCAGTAATAGTAGCCAGCCGGACCGGGGCAGGACAGAGCGGCGGTGTTCTCGCCAGTGGCGGGAGTTTCTGACGGATCAGCCTGCTCGGGACCACAGGCAGTCAGTCCGGTCATGGTCGAGAATGCCAGTATCAGCGAAATGGCGATGCGCTTCATGGCTTTGGATGTCCTTTTAGACCAGAGGTCTTTTCTAGGGCCCGCTGCATTGCAGGTTTGTTCTGTCTATTTGATCTTGGCGGCGAGATGCTAGTCAATTCTGTGTGAGTGCAAAGTTTGTTGGAGTTCTTTGTGTTTTGGTGGGGTGGTGGTGTTGATGTTTGGTGTTTGTGTATTTTGATGGCGAGGCCAGTCCGCTCCAGCGGGCTTCACCCTGACGGTGCGGGAGAGGGAAGACGTGCTGGCGTTCCTCGAGGCGCTCACCGGCACGGAGTTCCTGACGGACCCGCGCTTCTCGGACCCCGGAGGACCTTGAGCTCCGGGCGCATGAGTGTGGCGTGCGTCGTGGGCGCCAGCCGCCTTCGGCTCAGGTGCCCGCGGCGGGCTCCGCCTCCACCGCCTGGACGCGACGCTGCTCGTTGTAGACGGACAGCCGCAGCGTCAGCACATACGTGACGCAGCAGGCGAGGACGGCGGGCGGCCCGTACGCGGAGCCGAACACCTCCAGCACCAGGGCAATGGCTGCCAGCGGCACGCCGACCACCGCCACCAGCGCGGAGGCAATGCCCACCACCACGAACACCGTCACGTCCGCGGGCCCCATGCCCGTCACCGTGGCGAGTAGCTGCGCCGTGGCGGCGCCGGACACGCCGCCCAGCACCATGCTGGGGATGAGCATGCCCGCCGAGCCACCCGACTGCACCGTGAAGCCCGTGGTCAGCAGCTTCCCGCCCACGATGAGCAGCAGGAACCACCACATGGCCAGCGGCCCCGGCGTGTCCGAGAGCAGCTGGGCAATGGTGTACTCGCCCATGCCCAGCACGTGCCGGAAGTCCATGCCCACGCCGTAGTAGAGGCCTCCGGCCACCAGCACGGTGCACAGCGCGCCCATGGCGCCGCGCAGCACCGGGCTGACGCGCTCCACCACCTGGCGCGTGTGCTTCATCGTCAGGCCGAACAGCAGCGCGATGGGCGCGGACACCGCGACCGCCACCAGTGCGGTGAGCCCGTACTCCGCCAGCGTGTACGTGTGCGGGTGAGGCGGCGCCACGAAGATGGGGCGGAAGCCGAGGAAGCGGTTGTTGAGCGCGTAGGTGATGATGGCCGCCAGCAGGCAGTACGCCAGCTTCCGGTAGACGATGCGGTTGCCGTAGACGACCTCGAGCGCGAAGAGGGCCGCGGCGAAGGGCGCGTTGAGCAGCGTGCCCACCGCCGCGGCGATGCCCGCGAGCTGACAGGTGCGCAGCGTGTGCTCGGAGCGGGCGCGGGTGAGGCGGGCCACGCCCGCGCCCAGGGACTCGCCCACCAGCACCACCGGGCCTTCCAGCCCGCCCGATGCCCCCGTGCCCAGCGTCAGCAGCGTCGCCACCGCCTTGCGGAGCGCCAGCCGGATGGCGGGCAGCGAGTAGCGCGGGCGTGGGTCGTCCGCCGGGTCCTCGTAGGTGATGTGATAGTTGTGCAGCGCGACATTCACCCCATCCGACGCCACGTCGCTCCAGCCGGGCCGGCGGTTGAGCAACCCGCGCAGCAGCCCGCCCAGCAGCAGCACGGCCGCGAGCGCCAGCGGCGCCCACCAGAAGCTCCGCTCCGAGGCGAAGGCGAGCAGCGTGTCGCTGGTGGCGTGGACGCCATAGCGCAGGGCCGAGCACACGCCCCAGATGAGCATCGAAGCCAGCACCACCCGGCCCACCGTGCGGAGCACCGTGTCCCACGAGTCGTGAAGGGCTCGCTGCTCCTCATCCAGGGGTTCGCGACGACCGGCCATGGGGCGGAAGGCTACGTTGTTTGTGTTCAAAGTAAATGCCCGTGGGCACAGGAGGACTTACCTCTGGAGGGACCCCCTGTAAGAGCCGGCCGGGTGCTTCGTTGGCCTGGGCGAAAGGAGCCTCGAAGCGTCATGTCCCAACCCGACTCGCACCCCCACGCCTCATCTCATCGGGCGCCTCCTCCCTCGCCCGCCGGGGAGGCGCCCGCCATCGACCCCGTCTGCGGAATGAAGGTCGACCCGCGCGCCCCGAAGGGGGGCTACCTGGAGCACGCCGGGCACACGTATTTCTTCTGCAACCCGAAGTGCCGGGAGCGCTTCCGCGAGAACCCGGAGCGCTACCTCTCGCCACCGGAAGCCGCGCCAGAGCCCGTGCCCGGTGCGATGTACGTCTGCCCCATGGACCCGGAGGTCCGGCAGCCGCATCCCGGCGCCTGCCCGAAGTGCGGCATGGCGCTGGAGCCCGAGGCGCCGCCTGTCCCCGTGGCCCGCGTGGAGTACGTGTGCCCCATGCACCCGGAGGTGGTGAAGGACGGCCCTGGGAGCTGCCCCATTTGCGGCATGGCCCTGGAGCCGCGCACCGTGCTGCCCGAGGCGGCGCCGGACCCGGAGCTCCAGTCCATGCGGCTGCGCTTCCGCGTGGGGCTGGCGCTCACCGTGCCGCTGCTCGTGCTGGCCATGTCGGACATGATTCCGGGCCAGCCGGTGCAGCACGCGGTGTCCGCGAGCGTGCTGGCCTGGGTGCAGCTCGTGCTGGCCACGCCGGTGGTGCTGTGGGCGGGCGCGCCCTTCTTCCAGCGCGGCTGGGCCTCGGTGCGCAACCGGCACCTGAACATGTTCACCCTCATCGCGCTGGGTACGGGCGCCGCCTATCTGTTCAGTGTCTTCGCCACGTTGCTGCCGCAAGCCCTGCCGCAAGGACTGCGCACGGGACATGGGGGCTCCGCGCCCCTCTACTTCGAGGCCGCCGCCGTCATCGTCACCCTGGTGGCGCTGGGGCAGGTCCTGGAGCTGCGCGCCCGACACGCAACGTCCGGCGCGCTGCGTGCGCTGCTGAGCCTCGCACCCGCGGTGGCCCGGCGCATCGGGGCGGACGGACATGAGGCGGACGTGCCGCTCGCGCAGGTGCAGCCCGGCGACATGCTGCGCGTGCGCCCGGGGGAGAAGGTGCCCGTGGACGGCGTGGTGCTCCAGGGCACCAGCGCGGTGGACGAGTCCATGGTGACGGGGGAGTCGCTCCCGGTGGAGAAGGGCCCGGACGCGCAGGTGACGGGCGGCACGGTGAACGGGACGGGCTCGCTGGTGATGCGCGCCGAGCGGGTGGGACAGGACACGCTGCTGTCGCGAATCGTCCAGCGGGTGAGCGAGGCGCAGCGCACGCGGGCACCCATTCAGCGGCTCGCGGACAAGGTGGCGGCCGTCTTCGTGCCGGTGGTCATCGCGGTGGCGGTGGTGACGGCGGTGGTGTGGGGCGTATGGGGGCCCGAGCCCCGGCTGGCGCACGCGGTGGTGAACGCGGTGGCGGTGCTCATCATCGCCTGCCCCTGCGCGCTGGGCCTGGCCACACCCATGTCCGTCATGGTGGGCACGGGGCGAGGCGCCCAGGCGGGCGTCCTCATCCGCGACGCGGCGGCATTGGAGCGACTGGAAGCGGTGGACACGCTCGTGGTGGACAAGACGGGCACGCTCACCGAGGGCAAGCCGCGCCTGGTGACGGTGATTCCCGCGCCGGGCTTCGATGAGACGCGGCTGCTGCACCGGGCCGCGAGCCTGGAGCGCGGCAGCGAGCACCCGCTGGCGGCCGCCATCGTCGCCGGCGCGAAGGAGCGAGGCGTGTCGTTGTCGCCGGTGGAGGACTTCCGCTCGCTCACGGGGAGGGGAGTCATGGGCCGGGTGGAGGGCGCCCGGGTGGCGCTGGGCAACGCGGCGCTGATGGAGGCGCTCCCCGTCGAGGCGGGGGAATTGGCCGCCCGCGCCGAGGCGCTGCGCGCCGAAGGCCAGACGGTGGTGCTCGTGGCCGTGGAGGGCCAGGTGGCGGGCGTGCTCGGCGTGGCGGACCCGGTGAAGGCGTCCACGCCCGAGGCCCTGGCGCTGCTGCGCGAGGAGGGGCTCCGCGTGGTGATGCTCACGGGGGACAGCCAGACGACGGCCGAGGCGGTAGCGCGGCGGCTGGGCATCACCGAGGTCATCGCCGGCGTGCAGCCCGAGGCGAAGGGTGACGTCGTCCGGCGGCTCCAGAAGGAGGGCCGCGTGGTGGCGATGGCGGGTGACGGTGTCAACGACGCGCCCGCGCTGGCGCAGGCGGACGTGGGCATCGCCATGGGCACCGGCACGGACATCGCCATGGAGAGCGCGGCGGTGACGCTGGTGAAGGGCGACCTGCGCGCCATCGCCCGGGCCCGGCGTTTGAGCCAGGGCACGCTGCGCAACATCCGGCAGAACCTCTTCTTCGCCTTCATCTACAACGTCGTGGGCGTGCCGGTGGCAGCGGGCGTGCTGTACCCCGTCTTCGGCCTGCTCCTGAGCCCCATCTTCGCCAGCGCCGCCATGAGCCTGTCGTCGGTGTCCGTCATCGGCAATGCGCTGCGGCTGCGGCAATTGACGCTGTAGCCCCGGGCGCCAAGGGAGGCTTCCAGCCCCGGGCCTCCTTCCTCGGGCCGAGGGCAGGCGGCCCGCCCCGGCCCACGGGAGCGGCTGCGAGGGATGCCCACCGTTGGGTTGCAACCCGATGCAATCCGGAGAGGTGGAACCCATGGCTCCAGCCGAAGTGATGAAGTCCGACACCGACATGCGCCAGTGCATCGAAGACTGCCTGTCCTGTCACCGCGTCTGTGTGGAGACGTTGACGTACTGCCTGGGGAAGGGCGGCAAGCACACGGAGGCGAAGCACCTGCGCCTGCTGATGGACTGCGCGGAAATCTGCCAGACGAGCGCGAACTTCATGCTGCGCGGCTCGGAGCTGCACACCCGCACCTGCTATGCCTGCGCGGAAGTCTGTGGGCGCTGTGCGGAGTCCTGCGCCAGCATGGGTGATGACGCGGTGATGAAGGCCTGCGCGGACATGTGTGCGCGGTGCGCGGAGTCGTGCACGCGGATGAGCGGAGGCATCATGCCGCAGGCCCCCAACCCCGAGGCCGCGCAGCGCGCCGCCAACCTGCCCGCGTGAGCTGGCCGACCGGGAGCCCCGCCGTACCCGGGCGGGGGGCGGGGATTCAGACCGCCCGGGCTACGGCATGGCTGTCCTCGAACATGCGATAGCGCGTGATCTTCCCTGCGCGCACGGTTAGGTCGAAGGCGAAAGCGGTCTCGATCAGCCGGCCCGTGGCTTTCACCAGCGAGGCGAGTTCGCCCAGGATGACCGCCGTCTCATCGTCAGCGAGGATGGTACGTGCCTCGAAGCGGCGGGGCTCCACGTAGGAAATCAGTTCGCGGAAGAAGTCGCCCACCGCCGCGTGGCCGCGCCTCGGGCCAATCCACGGGACGCGCGCCACATCGCCATCGATGCTCCAGTCGACGTCCTCGTCGAAGAGCGCAACGACCTCCGCGAGTGTCGCGGACGCCGTGGGATTGGCATGAAATGCTTGTACCGCCTGGAGGTATCGCTCCGCGACTTCGCGAGGCGTGGGGGCGGGCGCGTGCTCCCGGTAGAGGCGGACACGCCGCCGATCGGCATTGGTGAAGTCCGGATCGACGTAGATGTGAACCCGGCTGATGAACGGGCCACTGAACTCGAAGACGTTGCAGAACCGCCCCTGCGAAATCTCGCCGTCCGGCCAGCGCACACCCTCCCGCGTTACGCCCCGCTCTTGCCCCTCGACGGCAATCCGGTCTCCATCGACCGTGAAGACCAGCCCGTCGATGTCATGGACCAGGCTCGCGACCTCTCGCCCGAACCGCTCGCTGAACCGTACCAACGCGGCCTTCCCCCGGGCTGGCCCGAACTTGGGGAAGTAGAACTGCACGTCATCCGTGAAGAGGTCCGACAAAGTCGAATCCTTCTCGTCCACCTTGCGGAAATAGCTGCGGATCGCCTCGATGCGCTGACTGTCCGTGCCGGGTGCCATCTGCCTTGCTCCATATATGTAGGATGGTTTACATATATTGGGCATCCCCATCGTGATGGTGTCAAGGGTTGTGTATTCTGGAATACAGAAAGGGTGCCGTATGGCTGTCCGGGGACGTCCACGCAGCTTCGACCGTGACGCCGCGCTTGCGCAGGCCATGTCGCTCTTCTGGGAGAAGGGGTACGAGGCAACCCAGATCGCCGACCTGATAGCGGCGATGAAAATCAACCCGCCGAGCTTCTATGCCGCCTTCGGCTCGAAGGAGCAGCTCTTCCATGAGGCGGTAGAGCTCTATCTCGCCACCAGCGGCTCGGGCAGCATGAAGGCGCTGGCGGAGGCAGCGCACGCTCGGGACGCAGTCAAGGCGATGCTCTTGGCGAGCGCCGACATCGCGCTCGCGAGCCCCTCGAGCGGCGGCTGCCTGGTCAGCCTCGGGCTCGTCAATTGCCAGCCGCAAAACCGGCCGCTGCGTGACCACATGCGGGAGTTGCGGCGTAAAACGGTGGCGCTCATCCGCGAGCGCCTCGCGAAGGGGGTTGTGGACGGGGACCTGCCCGCTGGCCTCGACGTCCCTCGCATCGCGACCTACTTCGCAACGGTGATGCAGGGCCTCTCCCTCCAGGCCCAGGACGGAGCTTCACCCGAAGAGCTCGCCGGTATTGTCGAGACCGCGATGGCGGCACTCGACCAGGGCAGCGCGAGCGGCCCCTCCGGACGCATCGACGGCCCCGCGAAGAGACACGGCACCTCCGCCCGAGTCCGTCGGCGACCGTGAGGCTGACGCGGACGTGGAGGCCGGGGACGGACTGTCTCGCGCTCGTTGACGGAGAGTGCCGCGCACGGTGCTGACGGAGGAGCGCCACCGGACCTGGAGCTGCAATCCATGCGGTTGCGCGTCCGCGTGGGACGGGGGCTCACGGTGCCGCTGCTCACGCCGGCCATGATCTCCGGATGGCCGGTGCTACAGCTCGCGAGCGTCCTGCCTGGTGTCCTGCTGCGGACGCCCAACCCGGCGGCGGCCCCGCGCGCCGCCGACCTCCCCTCGTGAGGTGTCCGCCCGGAAGAGTCCAGGCAAGCTGATACGGGTCCGAAGCGGAGCCCTTCACTCGGCGTCGGGCCCGATTAGAGTGCGCTACATGAGCTCTCGCGAGGAGGGGCGCACCTCGGGTGTGCCCGCCGGACATATCTCCGTTGTCCACCTGCCGAATGCCTGGTTCATCCTCTGCGCGTCGAGCGAGCTGGGCGACAAGCCCCTGGCCCGCACGCTCCAGGGTTCGCCCCTGGTGCTCTTCCGGGGCGAGGGCGGCAAGCCCGCGGCCCTGGTGGACCGGTGTCCGCACCGCAACGTTCCGTTGTCGCTAGGCCGGGTGAAGGAAGGGCAGCTCCAGTGCGGCTATCACGGCTGGCGCTTCGACGGGACGGGCCAGTGCCGCGCCATTCCCGGCTTCCTGGGCGAGCCTGGGGCGCGGGCCCGCTGCGCCACCGCGCATGCCACGCGTGAGCAGGACGGCTTCGTGTGGGTCTACTCCACGCCCGGGGTGGAGCCCACGACGGAGCCCTACCGCTTCCCGCTGCTGGAGGCGCGGGAGTACACGACCGTGCGCCGCATCCTTCGCGCGCCCGGCTCGCTGCACGCCACGCTGGAGAACACGCTGGACGTGCCCCACACGGCGTACCTGCACGGCGGGCTGTTCCGCACCGAGGAGAAGCGGAACGAAATCGAGGTGGTGGTGCGCCGCAGCGCGGACAAGGTGGAGGCCGAGTACATCGGCGAGCCCCGTCCCAGCGGCCTCGTGGGGCGGCTCCTCGCGCCGGGCGGCGGGGTGGTGCAGCACTTCGACCGCTTCCTGATGCCATCCATCGCCCAGGTGGAGTACCGCATCGGAGACGCCAGCCACGTCATGGTGACCTCGGCGATGACGCCGGTGTCCGACTGGGACACGCTCGTGTACGCGGTGGTGACGTTCCGCCTGCCCGTGCCTCGCTGGCTGGTCCGCGCGGCGCTCCCGGTCATCATGCCCGTGGCGCTCCACATCTTCGGGCAGGACGCGCGCATCCTCCGGCAGCAAACGGAGACCATCCGCCGCTTCGGCACGGAGTCCTATGCCTCCACCGAGATCGACGTGCTCGGCCCCGGCATCCTCCGCCTGCTCCGCGCCGCCGAACGCGAGAAGCCCGGCGCCGTGGGCGATACAGTTCATGAAACACGGCTGAAGATGCGGACCTGAGAGGGATTGCGAGGCCATGTGCCGTGCGTCAGGCGGACTTGCGACGAGATGTTGAAAGATAGGTCGTGATGCAGAAGAAAAGGCAGCGTCGCAGGGTGGGGGACGTGGTGGCTGTGGACCTGGGGGAGGGATACACGGCCTTTGGCCAGGTGCTGTCAGAGCCGCTTGTCGCGTTTTATGACTTGAAGTCTCGTGATGTGCCGCCGGTTGAAGAGATAACTGTTTGTCCCGTTTTGTTTGTTGTGAATGTAATGAACTATGCCGTGACAAGGGGGGAGTGGCCGGTGATTGGACGGGCGCCTGTTGATGCGGAGCTTGTTGAGGGGTTGCGCTTTGGCAAGGTTGACCATTACGGCGATGAGCATTGTGTTGTTCTATGGGATGGGAGGCAGGAGCCTGCTAGCCTGGAGGAGGCTGAGGCCCTTGAGCCTGCCGCCGTGTGGGACCCCTCACATGTCGTTGATCGTCTGAATGACCATTATGCGGGAAGACCCAATAAGTGGTTGGAGTCGCTTAGGTCGATGTGAGTCGTTTCTTTCTCGCTGATTCAATGCAGTGAGCGCAGACGTCAGCTCTTGCTCGGAGTGGCTCGGGGCTGCAGCCCAGGACCTGCCGGGCTGCAGCCCTCGCCATCATTATTCGGGCGTGGCTTGGCCTCTCGCGGCCCTCCGTGACGCCAGCCGCTCCGCCACCCGCACCTGCCACCCGTGCACGAAGGCGTAGAAGGTGGGCAGCACCAGCAGGGTGAAGAGGGTGGACGTGACGAGCCCGCCCACCATCACCACGGCCAGGGGGCGCTCCACCTCCGTGCCGTGGAGCGGCAGCACGAGCAGCGGTAGCAGGCCCAGGATGGCCGTGGACGCTGTCATCAGCTTGGGACGCACGCGGCCGATGCTCGCCTCGCGCACCGCCTCGTCGAAGGGCTTGCCGTGCTGCATGAGCAGTTTCGTCTGCGCCACCAGCACCAGTCCATTCTGGACGGCGATGCCGAACAGGCCGATGAGGCCGACGAGGCTGGACACGTTCCACGTCTCCCCGGCGATGAGCAGCGCGACGATGCCGCCGACGAAGGCGTCCGGCAGCGTGGCGATGATGACCATGGCCTCCGCCAGGGAGCCCAGCGCCAGGTACAGCAGGATGAACACCGCGAGCACCGCCACCGCGATGGCCACCGTCATCGCCTGCGCCGCGCGCTGCTGGCTCTCCACGCGGCCACCCACGTCGAGGAAATAGCCGGTGGGCAGCTTCAGCTCCGCGGCCAGTCGCTCCCGCACCTCGGCCGCCGTGCTGCCCAGATCCCTGCCCGCGACGCTGGCCTCCACGGCGATGCGCCGGCTCCCCGCCTCGCGGCGGATGCTGCCCGCGCCGAACGTCTCCTCGATGGTGGCGAGCTGGCTCAGCGGAATGCGCGTTCCATCATGCCCATCCACCAGCAGGCTGCGGATGGCGCTGGCGTCTCCCCGGCGGTGGTCCGCCAGCCGCAAGAGCAGGTCGTAGCGCCGCTGGCCCTTCCACACCTGGGCGAATTCCTGGCCGACCAGTCCCACCTGCACCGCTCGGATGACGTCTCCGGGCGTCAGGCCCACGCGGGCCACCGCGGCGCGGTTCACCGTGATGCGCAGCTGCGGCAGGCCGGTGAGCTTCTCCGCGCGCAGGTCCTCCACGCCTTCCACCTTCGCCATGATGGCCTGCGCCCGCTCCGCCAGCCCGGCCAGCGTCTCCAGCTCCGGACCGAAGATGCGCACGGAGAGGTCCGCCGGGCTGCCTCCGAGCCCCTCGTCGATGCGCATGCCCAGCGGCGTGGTGAACAGCGTCGTCACGCCGGGGACCCGCTCCACCGCCTCGCGCATCGCGGCCTCGAGCGCTTCCATCGACCGCCCCCGCTCCGGCTTGAGGACGACGAGCACGTCGGACAGCGTGTGCGGCATCGGGTCCTCCGTGCGCTCGGCGCGGCCCGTGCGGCGCACCACGTCCTCCACTTCGGGAAACTTCAGCAGCGCGTCCTCCACCAGGTGGTTGAGCCGGTCCACCTCCTCCAGCGAGGCCTCCGGCGGCAGCACTGTCTGGAGCAGCAGGGCGCCTTCATCCAGCTTGGGCATGAAGTCGCTGCCCACCACGAAGGCCAGCGCCAGCGCGGGCACGGTGACGGCGAGCGCCACCAGCCGCACGAGGCCCGCGTGGCGCATGCATGCCTCCAGCATGGGCGCGTAGGCGTCCTTGACCTTGCGGATGAGCCAGACGTCCTCGGGCTGTCCCTCGCGGGGCGCGCGGAGGAAGAGGCCGGACGCAACGGGAACGAGCGTGAGCGCTAGACCCAGCGAGGCCGTCAGGCAGGCCACCACCGCCGCCGCGAGCGGCTGATACATGCGCCCCTCGATGCCCGTCATGGCGAACAAGGGGATGAACACCGACACGACGATGAGGGTGGCGAAGGCGATGGGCCGGGCCATCTCCATGGAGGCGGCCAGCGCCACCTCCTTCCGGGGACGCTGGCCCTTCGACTCGCGCAGGCCGTGGACGATGTTCTCCGTGACGATGATGGCCGCGTCCACCAGGAGGCCCACGGCGATGGCCAGGCCTCCCAGCGTCATGGTGTTGATGCCGATGCCGGCGACCTTCAGCAGGATGCCCGCGAGCGCCAGGGATAGGGGCAGGGTGAGCGTGACGATGAGCGCCGCGCGCCAGTCCCCCAGCAGCAGGAAGAGGACGAGCACCACCAGCACCGCGCCCAGCAGGATGGCCCGGCTGACGCCGCCCAGCGCCGAGTCCACCAGCACCGACTGGTCATAGACGACGCGCAACTGCACGCCCGGCGGCAGGCCCTGCTGCAATTCCTGGATGGCGGCGCGGACACCCGCAGTCACCCGCTGCGTGTCCGCGCCGAACTGCTTGATGACGCGGCAGCTCACGACCTCGCCCTTCAGCCGGTGGGCGATGCCGCGTCGAACGGCGGGTGCCTCGCGGATGTCGGCCACGTCGCCCAGGAGCACGGGCGTGCTGTCGCGCACGGCGACCACGGTGTCGCGCAAATCCTCCACCGTCTCCGCCCGGCCCACCGCGCGCACCGTCCACTCCATGGGCCCCTGCACCACGAAGCCGCCCGAGGCGTTGAGGTTGGCGCCCTCCAGCGCGTGCTCCACCTCATTCAAGGTGATGCCGCGCGCCACCATCTGATCCGGGTCCAACTGCACCTGGAACTGGCGCAGGTAGCCGCCCAGCCGCTCCACGCCCGCGACCCCGGGCACGGCGAGCAGGCGGTTCTTCACCTCGAACTCGGCCAGGTCGCGCAGTGTCATCAGCTCGGCGGCGCCGGGCTCGGCCTCCAGGGTGAACTCGAACACCTCGTTGAGCCGCCCGGTGAGGCTGGAGACGAGCGGCACGTCCGTGCCCGGCGGCAGCTCGTTCTGTGCCTGGGCCACGCGCTCGACGACGTACTGCCGGCTGCGGAAGTAGTCGGCGTCCGGCTCGAACTCCACCGTGAGCTGGGTGACGCCGAGCTGCGAGGTGGAGCGGATGCGGCGGACCTCGGGCAGGCCCGCGAGCGCCACCTCCATGGGGATGGCCACCGCCGTCTCCAGCTCCTGCGCGCCCATCGCCGGGTTCTGCACGATGACGTTGAAGATGGGGGCGGACAGGTCCGGGAACACGTCGCGCGTCAGCCCCTGGAGCGCCACCGCGCCGAAGGCGGAGAGCGCCAGGGCCAGCAGGACGGTGAGGCCGGGCCTGGCGAAGGAGGACCGCAGGATGCGGTTCATCAGGGAGTCGGGGCCCTCAGTGCGCATGGGGGTCACCTCCTCCGCCGCTGAGCTTCTCCGCCTCCGCCTTGAGCAGGAACGCGCCTTCCACCACCACCTGCTCGCCGGGCTTCAGGCCGGAGAGGACCTCCACGTCGCCGCCCAGCGTGCGGCCGCGGCCCACCTCGCGCCGCTCGAAGACACCGCGGGCCTCCGTGGGCAGGAAGGCCACCCAGCCGCCTTCCAGCCGCTGGAGCGCCGCGGCGGGGACGGCGGTGATGGGCGCGCCCGGGTCTCCCAGGGGGATGTACGCCGTGGCGGACATGCCGGGCCGCAGGTGCCCGTCGGCGTTGTCCAGCTCCAGCCGCACGGGGATGGTGCGCGAGGTCGGGTCCACGCGCTGTCCCACGTGGCCCACCTTCGCCATGAACTCCTGGCCCGGGAAGGCCGCGAAGGTGACGCGGGCCTGCGTGCCGCGCTGGATGCGCACGGCGTCCCGCTCGAAGGCGTGCACCACGAGCCACAGCGAGGACACATCGCCAATGCAGAAGAGCGGTTGGTTGGGGTCGGCCATCTGCCCCATCCGCGCGGTGCGCTCGACGACGGTGCCGGACAGCGGCGCGCGCAGGACGAAGCCCGGCGGGACGTTTCCTCCGCGCAGCTCTTCGTCACTCACGCCCAGCGCCATCAGCTCCGCGCGCGCGGCGGCCACCGAGGCCTCGGCGGCGGCGGCCTCCGCTTCGGCGGTCTGCACGTCCTTGCGCGCGACGATGCGCTCCTCGGCCAGCGCGCGCTTGCGTTCGGCGGCCTGGCGCGCGGCCGAGGCCTGGGCCTGGGCGGCCTGTAGTGAGGCGCGTGCCTTGCCGAGCTCCGGGCTCTGGAGGTCCGCGAGTCGGTCGCCCCGCTTCACTTCCTGACCGGTGGTGACGAAGACGGCGCTCACGCGGGCGGCGATGGGGGCCGCCACCTCGGCGTAGGCGTCCTCGCTGAAGGTCAGCTCGCCCAGGGCGGTGACGCTCTCTCCGCCCGGCCGTACCCCCACGGGCGCGGTGGTGATGCGCAGGTCCCGCAGCATCTCCGAGGCGATGCGCACGTGCGGCTCGCCATGGTCGTCATGGTGCTCGCCCTCGTGCGCGGCGCCTTCTTCGTGCGCGTGTCCCTCCTCGGCGTGCGGCGTCTCGCGCTTGCAGGCGGCGAACAGGAGGAGGGCGACCAGAGAACAATGGAGGGGCTTCATGGAAGGACTCCGGTCTCCACGGCCAGCTGGACGCGGGCGAGCGCTGCCTGGAGGAGGCTGTCGAGGTAGGCGGCACGCGCTTCCAGCGTGTCGCGGCGAACGAGGAGGAACTCGGCGAGGCCCATCTCTCCGGCTTCGTAGGAGCGGCGGGCGAGGTTTTCGTTGTCGGTGAGCAGCGGCAGGGCGTCGGCTTCCAGCAGGGCCACGGCCTCCAGCCGCTTGCGGTGCTGCACGCGCGCGGCCTCCACCTGGACGTCCACTTCCGTCCGGGCCGTGGCCAGCAGGGACTGGAGCCGCCGCACGCGGGCCTCGCCCGCCACCCGGGCGCTGTCTCCCCGGTCGAAGAGCGGCAGCGGCACGCTCAGCGTGCCGAGGTAGGCGACCTCATCAATCTCCCGCGAATACATGAACCCCGCGGTGACGTCCGGCCAGGCGCCGGCCCGGCCCAGGCGCCGGTCGGCGTCCGCCTGCGCCAGCTCTGCCTCCAGCGCGGCGATGTCGGGCCGCGCCACGCCCGTGGCCTCCATCACCGGCTGGAGCGCGAGCCGCCGCAGCTCACCGCGGATGGCCAGCGGGTGGGCGAGGGGCAGGCCCAGCATCGCGCGCAGTTGGTGGAGCTGGACGGCCTCCTCCCCCTCCGCGACGGCCACTTCCGCGCGCACGCGAGCCAGGGCCACGCGCGCCACGTTGACGTCCACCACGGGCACGTCGCCGGCCTCGAAGCGCCGCTGGGTGGCGCTCGCGGTGTCCCGGGCGGCGGCCTCGGCCTCTCGTGCCAGGTTCAGCCGCTCCCGCGCATGCAGCGCCTGGAGGAAGCGCGCGGCGACATCGCCCAGCACCCGGCGCTCGGCGTCGCGGTGGTGGGCCGTCTCCAGCTCCAGGCCGGCGCGCGCGGACTCCCGGCGGGCGCCGCCCTTGCCGCCCAGCTCGAAGGCCTGGCTGATGCCCACGCTCAGGTCCAGCCCGCGCGTGGCGGGGTGCCCCGGCGAGCCAGGGTCGCTGCGCGGCCCTGCCTGGAGCTGGAAGGTGGGGTTGTCGTTCAGCAGGGACGCGGCGGCCGCCACGGGGCCCTGGGCCTCGGCGGCGCGGCCCGCGGCATCCAGCAGCGCGGGCGCGCGCTGGCGGGCCAGGGCCAGGGCTTCTTCCAGGGTCAACGCTGTTTCGGCAGGGCTCGACTGGGCCGCGGCAACGCGCGGCAGGAGGAGGGCGGCGGCCAGCCCGATGGCTGCCACCGCGGAGGGAAGGTGCACGGCAAGAACCTCGCGAAAGGGAGGCGAGCGTCAGGCCTGAGCGTGCCCCGCATATGCCACGGGCACACCTGTCCTGATGGACGCGAGCGAACGGGATGACGAACGCGACCTACGCGAGGGGCACTATGGGCACGTGGAGGATGTCCCCCACGTCCACGGACGGCGGTTCGGCTTTCTCGTAGGCGACGCGCAAGGGCCGCGACACGAGGAGCACGATGGAGGGCGGCGGGGCGTGTGCGGCGACCGAGCGCACGTGGCTGCAGCAGGTGCAGTCGATGCAGTCCGGGGCGCACTGGCCCTGCGCATCATCGTCCGGGCAGCTCTGCGAGCAGACCTCGCCCACCGCGCCGGTGAGGGTGGGCATCAAGCCCCCCAGGCCCGGGGCGAGCAGGAACAGGCAGACGAGGAGCCAGATTCGGAGCACGCTGGCGGCCTTCTACCACGTTTCCCAATGCAATGCGTGCGAGGGACTCGCACGGAGTGAGCCTCCTCGCCCGCAGGGGAAGTCATGTGTCAGGAAATGCCCTGACGCAGGCGGCTCCAGTCGAAGTTGGGCGCCGGGTCGTTCTTGCGGCCCTTGGGCACCGCCACGTCCGCGTGGCCCACGATGTTCTTCATGGGCACGTCGTACTGCTGCTTCAGGTAGCCGGTGAGCTGGGTGAGCGCCTTGTACTGGGCCTCGGTGAAGGGCGTCTTGCCGCTGCCGTCGTTGACGAGCTCGATGCCGATGGAGCGGTTGTTGATGTCGGAGGGCACGCCGTGCAGCTCGCCCTTGCCCGCGTGCCAGGCGCGCTTGTCGTCACCGACGAGCTGATAGATCTTGCCGTCGCGGTCCACCATGTAGTGCGCGGACACCTTGCTCTGCGGGTTGCGCATCCACGCCAGGTCGCCCGCGCCGTTGTTGGTCGCGGTGTGGTGCAGGACGATGGTGTCGATGTCCGTCCCGCCGCGCGAGTTGTAGTTGGGCGAGGGCGCGTTGATGACCGCGGGCTTGGTGAACGTGCCGCCCGGCGTGGTCGGCGTGGTGGGGCCGGGGCCGCTGGAGCCCAGTGCCTTCTTCAGCGCGGCGTGCGTCTGGTCGCCGTAGTAGCCGGTGGTGGGCAGCTTGTTGTCCGCCTGGAACTTCTTCACCGCTGTTTCCGTCTGCGGACCGAAGGTGCCGGGGCCCGTGGCCACCTGCGTCTTCGTCATGTAGCCCACCTGCACGAGCGCGTCCTGGAGCTGCTTCACCTTCGGCCCGGTGTCGCCCTTGCGCAGGCCCGCCGGCGGCGCGGAGACCGAAGCGGCAGTGGCGGTGGTGCGGGACGCCTGCGCCTGGGGGGCGCGGAACACGGGGCTGAACGAGGGCAATCGCATGGAGGGGTCCGGAGGGGGGTGGAAGCGGAGTGAATCTGTCCGGATTATCGGCCCCGAAACCCCGGGAGTTGCGTAACTCCCGGGGCCAGGGCCCGGCTGTCTGAGTGTGGCTGTTTATTGAATTCTCAGACTGCTTGTGGATTGGCGGGGAGCGTCGGCTCGCCCGTGCCTTCCTGGGGCTCCTCCTGGGGAAGGCGGCGCCGCTTCCAGAGGGCGAAGATGGCCGGATACACGGTCAGCTCGAGCAGGAAGGACGTCACGAGCCCGCCCACCAGCGGCGCGGCGATGCGCTTCATGACATCCGCGCCCGTGCCGGTGCTCCACAGCACCGGGAGCAGGCCGATCATGTCCGTCATCACCGTCATCAGCTTGGGGCGGATGCGCCGCGCCGCGCCATCGACGATGGTCTCCGTCAGGTCGGCCATGGAGCGCAGCCGGCCCTCCTGGTCCGCCTTCTTATGGGCGAGGGTGAGGTAGAGCAGCATCACCACGCCCGTCTCCGCGTCGAGCCCGGCCAGCGCGATGAGCCCCACCCACACGGCGATGCTCATGTTGTAGCCGAGCAGGTACAGCAGCCACACCGCGCCAATCAGGCTGAAGGGCACCGCCAGCAGGACGATGGCCGTCTCCGCCACGGACTTCGTGCTGAAGTACAAGAGCAGGCACACCAGCAGCAGGGTGACGGGAATCACGACCTTGAGCTTCTCGGTGGCGCGCTCGAAGTACTTGAACTGGCCGCTCCACTCCACGCGCACGCCGGTGGGGGTCTTCACCTCGCGCGCCACCGCCGCCTTGGCGTCCTCCACGTAGTCCGCGATGGGCCTGTCGGTGTCCACGAAGACATACGTGACGAGCTTGCCGCCCTCGCTGCGAATCATGGGCGGCCCCTGCACGAAGCGCACGTCCGCCACCTGGGCCAGCGGCACCTGTGCGCCGCCCGGCGTGGGCACCAGCACCTCCTTCAGCAGCTCCGGGCTGTCGCGATACTCGCGCGCGTAGCGGACGTTGATGGGGTAGCGCTCGCGGCCCTCCACCGTCTGGGAGACGTTCTCCCCGCCGATGGCGCCCAGCACCACCTCGTTGATGTCCTTCACGCCCAGGCCCAGGCGCGCGGCTGCTTCCCGCTTCACCTCGACGTCCACGTAGAAGCCGCCGGTGGAGCGGTCCGCGAACGCGCTGCGCGTGCCGGGCACCTGGGCCACCGCCTTCTCGATGGCCACGGCCGTCTGCTCCAGCGTGTCCAGGTTGTCGCCGAACACCTGGATGCCCAGCGGGCTGCGGATGCCGGTGGCCAGCATCTCCGTGCGCGTCTGGATGGGCATCCAGAAGATGTTGGGCATGCCGGGGTACTGGAGCGTCTCGTCCATCTCCGTGAGCAGGGCTTCCCAGGTGAGGCCCTTGCGCCACTCGGACTTCGGCTTGAGCACCACCGTCGTCTCGAACATGGACAGCGGCGCCGGGTCCGTGGGGGTCTCCGCGCGGCCCGCCTTGCCGAAGACGCTGACCACCTCCGGGATGCGCTTCAGCTGCGCGTCCATGGACTGGAGGATGCGCGTGGCCTCGGTGATGGACATGCCCGGCGGCGAGGTGGGCATGTAGAGGATGGCGCCCTCGTTGAGCGGCGGCATGAACTCGTGGCCCAGGCGCAGGAAGGCCGGCACCGTCAGCACCATGGCCACCACGGACAGCGCCACCACCGCCTTCGCGTGGCGCACGACGAAGCGCACCACCGGCGTGTAGAGGGCCACCAGCCAGCGGTTGAGCGGGTTCTCCTCCTCCCGGCGGATGCGCCCGCGGATGAAGAGCACCGCCAGCGCGGGCGTCAACGTCACCGCCAGCACCGCGGCGAAGCCCATGGAGTACGTCTTGGTGTACGCCAGCGGCTTGAAGAGCCGGCCTTCGGTGGCCTCCAGCGTGAAGACGGGCAGGAAGGCGACGGTGAGCACCAGCAGCGTGCCGAAGATGGAGGGGCCCACCTCCTGCATCGCGGAGATGATGACCTCGCGCCGCGCGCCGGGCCGGCCTTCCGCCTCCCACGCCTCCAGCTTCTTGTGGATGTTCTCCACGATGATGATGGAGGCGTCCACCATGGCGCCGATGGCGACGATGATGCCGCCCAGGCTCATGATGTTGGCGGTGAGCCCCTGGTAGTACATGGGGATGAAGGCGAGCAGCACCGCCACTGGCAGCGTGAGGATGGTGACCAGCGCGCTGCGCGCGTGCATCAGGAAGAGGAAGATGATGAGGCTGACCACCAGCATCTCCTCCACCAGCGCCCGGCTGAGCGTGGCGATGGACTCCTCGATGAGCCCGGAGCGGTCGTACGTGACGACCAGCTCCACGCCCTCCGGCAGGCCCGCCCGCACCTCCTCCAGGCGCGCCTTCACCGCCTCGATGACGGACAGCGCGTTCTCCCCGTAGCGCATGACGACGATGCCGCCGGCCACCTCGCCCTTGCCGTCCAGCTCCGCCACGCCCCGGCGGATGTCCGGCCCCAGGCTCACCTGGGCCACGTTGCGCACCAGCACGGGCGTGCCGTCCTCGCTCACCTTGAGCGGGATGTTCTCGATGTCCTGCGTGGAGCGGATGTAGCCGCGCCCGCGGATGACGTGCTCGTGCCCGGCAATCTCCATCACCCGGCCGCCCACGTCCTCGTTGGACTCGCGGACGGCGCGCGTCACCTCGCCCAGCGTCACGCCATAGGCGCGCAGCTGGTTGGGGTCCACCTGCACCTGGTACTGCTTCACGATGCCGCCCACGCTGGCGACCTCCGCCACGCCCGGCACGCTGGACAGCGCGTAGCGCACGTTCCAGTCCTGGAGGCTGCGCAGGTCCGCGAGCGAGTGCTTGCCGCTCTCGTCCACGAGCGCGTACTCGAACACCCAGCCCACGCCGGTGGCGTCCGGCCCCAGCGTGGGCGTCACGCCCGCGGGCAGGCGCCCCCGCGCCGTCTCCATGTATTCGAGCACGCGGCTGCGCGCCCAGTACATGTCCGTGCCGTCCTCGAAGATGACGTAGACGAAGGACATGCCGAACATGGACTGGCCGCGCACGGCCTTCACCTTCGGCGCCGACAGCAGGGACGAGGAGATGGGGTAGGTAATCTGGTCCTCGACCAGGTCCGGCCCGCGCCCCATCCACTCGGTGAAGACGATGACCTGCGTGTCGGACAGGTCGGGGATGGCGTCCAGCTTGGTGCCGCGAATCGCGTGGACGGCCCACGCGGCCATCGCCCCCACCAGCAGCAAGGTGAGGAACGGGTTGCGCGCGCAGGCCCCGATGAGGCGGCCGATGACGCTCTGTCCGCCGTGCTCAGTGGGCTGCATGGCTGCCTCCGAACGCGTCCGTGGCCGAGCGCAGGCGGCTCTCCGCGGCGATGAGGAAGTTGCCGCTCGTCACCACCACGTCCCCCGGTGACAGGCCCTCCAGCACCTCGTAGGTGCCCTCGCCCTTGAGGCCGAGCTTCACCTCCTGGGGCCGCAGCCGCCCCTCCCCCAGGTCCACGAACACCAGCCGGCGCGGGCCGGTGTAGATGATGGCCGAGTCGGGGACCTGGAGCCGGGGGCCGCCGTGCAGGACGAAGCGGACGTCCGCGTACATGTCCGGCTTCAGCTCCAGCCCGGGGTTGGGCAGCTCGATGCGGATGCGCCCGGTGCGCGTCGTGCCCTGGAGGGACGGGTACACGTAGCCCACGCGGCCCGTGTACGTCTTCCCAGGCAGGTAGGGCAGCGTGACCTCCACCGGCTGGCCCGGCTTCACGCGCGCCAGGTCCTGCTCGTACACGTCCGCCTCCACCCAGACCTTCTCCAGCGGGGCGATGCGGAACAGGCGCTCACCGGCCTTCACCGCGGCGCCCTCCACCACGTTCTTCTCCAGCACGAAGCCGCTGGCGGGCGCCAGGAAGGGCATGTTCTCCACCGGCTGGCCGCGCTGGGCGACGCGCTCGATTTGCGCCGCGGACAGGCCCCACAGCTCCAGCCGCTTGCGCGCCGCGCCCACCAGCGACGCGTTGGCCGCGCTCTGGCTCTGGCGCGCCAGCAGGTACTCCTGCTGCGCGGCGTAGAGCTCCGGGCTGTAGAGGGTGAAGAGGACCTCGCCCTTCTTCACTGGCTCTCCGGTGGCGTTGACGCGCAGCTCGTGGATGTAGCCATCCAGCTTGAGGGTGACGTCCACCAGCGCCTTCTCGTCGAAGGTGACGCGGCCGAGCGCGCGCAGGGACAGGTCCATGGGCGCCGCCTTCACCGGCGCCGTCTTCACGCCGATGCGCTGCCGCCGCAGGTCGTCCACGTGGATGACGCCGCTCTCCAACTCGGCGCGGGTGACGGGCGTGAGGTCCATGCCGCAGATGGGGCACTGCCCCGGCCCGTGCTGCTTCACGGACGGGTGCATGGGGCAGGTGTAGTGCGCGATGTCCCCCTCGCCGTGGGCGCCGGTGGGTGTGGCCGCGCGCCACTCGCTGGTCGTGCCACACGCCAGCATTCGCCGGCCCATGTACGGGTTCTCCAGCTTCGGCTCGCGCTGGAGCCACTGGTTCACCCCGTCCACCATGGGGCATTCGAAGATGTGCCAGCCTTCCTGGAGCCGCGGGTCGGCGGCGGCCAGGGCGATGAGCGCCTCGCTCACGCGCGCGAAGTGCTGGCGCGCCACCTCGGCGTCCTTCGCCGAGGCGAGCTGGGACGCGGCCTCGGCGCCCTGGTGGAGCCAGGGCGTCAGCGGCGAGGCGTCCGCGTGGGCGGCCTCCGCGGCCTGCTGGAGCGCGGTCTTCAGCTCGCCGGCTCGCGCGGCGAGTCCCTCCAGCGTGTCCTGGGCGAGCAGGGCCCGGGCGGCCTCGTAGGACTCGAAGGCCGCGCGCGTGTACTCCAGCGCGGGAGCGGGCAGCGGCGCCCCGGAGCCACCCTGGGCGTCGTGGGTGGCGGGCGCGTTGCCGGTGTGGGACGCATTGCCGGAGAACCAGCCCACCAGGGGCTTCCAGGCCACGATGACGAGGAGGGCGAGCCCGAGGAGGCCCAGCCACGGGGCGATACGGCGGCGGGTCGGGGTGCTCATCGCGTCTCTCCGTTCCGGGGCAGCCCCGGGATGTGGCCCAGGGCCTTGTCCAACTCCGCCTGGCGGCGCTGCACGTCCGCCAGGGCCGTCTGTTCACGCAGCTCCACGCGGCGCAGGTTGCGCTCCGCTTCGATGAGGACCTGGAAGCTGTTCTTGCCGCTCTCGAAGCCGGCGCGGGCGGCGGCCACCTGGTCCTTCGCCGCGGGGACGAGCCGCTCCTGGAAGAGCGCCACCACGCGCCGCGCCTCCTCGGCGCGCGAGCGGGCCTGCTCCACCTCGACGCGGATGTCGTCGATGAGCTGCTCCTCGTCCCGCCGCAGGCGCTTCAGGCCCGCCTCCGCCGCTCGCACCGCTGCCTTCCGCTTGCCGAAGTCGAGCGGGATGTTGACGGTGACGCCCGCCATGAACTGGTGAGGCGTGTCCATCCACATGGAGTTGTACTCACCCATCACCATCACATCCGGGTAGTAGTCGCGCTTCGCCAGCCGGACGGCGGCCTCGCCTCCACCGAGCCGGGCCCGCAGTCCCTCCAGCTCCGGCCGCAGGCGCAGCGCCTCGTCCTGGAGCTGCTCCGCGGGCAGGGCCTCCGCCGCCAGCGCGGGAAGGGCTTCCGGCAGCGGCGGCAGCGGGGCCTGGGGCGCGCGGTGCAGCAGGCCGTTGAGCTGGGCGCGCAGCCGCTCGCGCTCGGCCTCGAACATCACCTGCTCGCGCAGCACCTCGCTCAGCTCCACCTCCGCCTGGAGCGGGTCCTGCTGCGAGGCCCGGCCGGTGACGTACTGCGCCTCCGCGCTCTTCTTGAGCTGGCCCAGCAGCCGCAGGTGCTCCTCGGTGACGGCGAGCGAGCGCTCCACGACGAACAGGTCATCGAAGAGCGTGGACGCCATCAGCGCCAGCCGCAGGCGCAGCGCCTCGCGGTCCTCTCGCATCGCCTCGGCCTCCGCCAGCGCCACCTCCCCGCGCAGGCCGCGCTTGCCGGGGAAGGGGAGCTGCTGGCTCAGCTCCACCGACTGCCCGAAGCGCGCGCTGCCGGTGATGCTCAGCGGCGCGACGCTGTAGGAGAGCATCGGGTCCTCGAGCGCCGTCTCGCGTGGGTAGCGTTCGAGGCTGGCGCGCCAGGCCTCCCGGGCTGCCTCCAGCGAGGGATTGCGCGCGAGCACCTGCCGCACCAGCTCGGCGCGCTCCAGCAGCTGCGCGCCCGAGAAGGGCTCCGCTTCCGCGGCCTGTGGCGCCTGCCGGGCGACGGCTTCGAGCTGGGATTGATACCGCTGCTCATTGGCTCCGGCCGCGCCGGGGCCCAGCCACACGGCGGCGCCGGTGGCGAGCACGGCCCGCGTGGCGGACCGCACCCATCTTCCATGGGACGACATGACTTCCTGCTCCAGATGACGGGAATCGAGCCTGTCGCCGGGAGAAGGACGTCACCGGCGGCGGGCGGAATCCGGCCGGTGGGCACACGCCCACCCGCCAGGCCTCAACGCATGCGGGCCGGACGTCTCAAATGAGATAGGAGCAGTGCTGGATGTACAGCGGTGGCGCGGTGGCGCGATGCACGCCCCGGGTGCGCACCCACGACGTCGGCAGGGCCTCGGGCGCCGGAGGCGCCAGGACCACCGCCTGGGGAATCACCGCCATGGGCGTGAGCGTCCACGATGGCCCGGAGCTCGCGGTGACGGGCTCGGGCGCGGGGAGCCGGACGGCCAGCTCACCGCAGCAGTCGTGGTGGTCGACGTGGAGGCCCGCTTCCGGGCTGGTCGGCGCGGCCTTCGCCCGCTTCGCCTGGTGGCAGGCGCACGTCAGGTCGAGCTTCACCGTGCCCTGGCAGAGATGGAACAGCCCCTCGGCGGCCCCCGCGACGGGAGGCAGCAGCAGGACCGCCAGCAATGTCAGGACTCGGAAGAGCATGACCGTGGGCTTGCCGAGCAGATAGCGCGAGAGGCCGGGGCGTGCAACTCCGGGCACGTCCCGTCATTCCCATCTGAACTATGCCGCGCCGCGTGCCGCCACGGGCTTGGGCTGGATGAGCTCGGTGGAGAAGTAGCGCTCCATCCGGTCGGGGAACACCGTCACCACCTGCGCGCCCGGACCCAGCCGCTTCGCGGCCTCCACCGCGGCCACGTAGTTGAGGCCGGAGGACGGGCCCACCGGGAAGCCGCGGCGGATGAGCGCCCGCGCGGTTTCCATGGCCTCGTCGTCCGACACGTCGATTTCGACGCGGCCCGGCATGTCCGCCTCGCGGTACAGCCGGGACATGCCGTCCACCACGCCGGGCACCCGGGGGCTGAAGCTGCAACACTCGACGTCGCAGCCGAGCCCGGCGATGGGGCGCGCCACGAACGCCGTCACCGGACAGCCGGCCTCCGCGAAGGCCTGGTACAGGCCGACGACGGTGCCGCCCGTGCCCACGCCGCTGACCACGCCATGCACCAGTCCGCCCGGCACCTGCGACAGAATCTCCTGGCCCGTCCACACGCGGTGGGCCTCGGCGTTGTCCAGGTTCTCGAACTGACGGGGCGCGAAGGCCTTGCGCTCACGCGTCAGCTCCTCCGCCTTCAGGATGGCGCCGTGCACGCCCGATTCGCGCGGCACCAGCACCACGTCACCGCCGTAGGCGCGGATGGTCAGGATGCGCTCCCCGGTGACGCCCTCCGGCATCACCGCGGTGAAGCGCAGGCCCATCTGGGCGCAGGCCAGCGCCAGCGCGATGCTCGTCGAGCCGCTGGACGCCTCGATGACTTCGCCGCCGGGGGCCAGCTCTCCCTGGCGCCAGGCCTTCTCCAGCATGTAGCGCGCGATGCGGTCCTTGGTGGAGCCGCTGGGATTGAGGAACTCCAGCTTGCACCAGATGGTGGGCCCTTCCTCGTGCAGGCGCACGGGGACGAGCGGGGTGGGACCCACGGCCTGGAGGAAGCGGCCGTCCGCGGGAAGAGGGCGACAGGGAGGGCGCATGGGACCTTCCCTATCGCGAAACCGTCCCTTCGGCACGGGCCATGAACTTTTTGCCGGGTTCCGGGAGTGCCGCCTGTCTGCCTGCCCTGACAGGCGACCTGTTGGAGTCCGTAACATCTGGCGTTCAGGTGGAGGCACAGCTACGAAAGAGCCGGCCCGCGCTCCCACATGACTTCGACATCCGCGCTCATTCTCAACGTCAACGACGATGCAGCCAGCCGCTACGTCACCTCCCGTGTGCTGGGGCTGGCGGGCTACCGCGTGGTGGAGGCTGGCTCCGGGCAGGAGGCGCTCGCCCTGGCGGACGAGCAGACGGACCTCGTCATCCTCGACGTGCGGCTGCCGGACATCAGCGGCCTGGAGGTCTGCCAGCGGCTGAAGTCCTCGCCGCGCACCCAGGGTGTGCTGGTGCTCCACCTGTCCGCACAGGCCGTGGGGCCTGGCGACCGGGCGCTGGGACTGGAGCACGGCGCGGATGGCTACCTCATGGCGCCGGTGGACCCCGAGGAGCTGGTGGCCCAGGTGCACGCGCTGCTCCGGCTGCGTCAGGCGGAGCGGGAGGTGCGGGCGCTGTCCCGTGAGGTGGCGCACCAGCGCCAGCTGCTGGAGGTGGCCATCTCCTGCGCGGCGGAGCCCATCGTGCTCTACGACGACACGGGGCGCGTCCTGCTGGCCAACCAGGCCCTGTATGCGTCACGGGGGGGTCGCGCGGTCCATGCGCCAGGGAAGACGCTCGACGCGATGCAGGAGGAGGACCCGGCGCTGGGGCCGTACATCGAGCTGGTGCGGGCCGCCCTGCGGACGGGGACGGTCCAGCGGGGCACCGTCTCGCTGGACTCGGACCGGGGCCCGCGGCACTTCGACGTCGTGTTGTCTCCGACCGTGGGGAGCCACGGCGAGGTGCTGGCGGTGATGTCGTCCATGCGCGACGTCACCGAGGCGCGCAGCGCGGAGGAGTTCCGCGAGCAGTTCATCGGGATGCTCGGGCACGACCTGCGCAACCCGCTCAACGCCCTGTCCATGTCCGCGCAGCAGCTGCGCCGAAAGGGCGGGCTGGACGAGCGCCAGGGCATGCTCACCGAGCGCATCCTCTCCAGCGCCGACCGCATGGACCGGATGATCCGTCAGCTCCTGGATTTCGCGCGCTCCCGCCTGGGGGGTGGCATCCCGGTGGTGCGCGCCCCGGGCGACGTCTTCGAGGTGGTGCGCCGCACCGTGGAGGAGCTCCGCGCCAGCCACCCCGGCCGGGTGGTGCAACTGGAGGCGCGCGGCGACGGTCAGGGGAAGTGGGACTCGGACCGGCTGGAGCAGGCGGTGAGCAACCTGGTGGGCAACGCCCTGAAGTACAGCCCGGCCGAGAGCACCGTGTGGGTGGGCGCGGAAGGCTCCGAGCGGGAGGTGGTGCTGCGCATCCACAACCGCGGCACGCCCATTCCGGCGGAGGACCTGCCCCACGTCTTCGGCGCCTGGCGCCGGGGCCGGCGCGCGGCGAGCGATGCGGGCGCGCCCAGCGGCCTGGGCCTGGGGCTCTACATCACCCGGCAGATTGTCCGGGCGCATGACGGAGAGGCCCAGGTGGCCTCCAGCGCCGCGGAAGGCACCACCTTCCTCATCCGGCTGCCGCGATGATGACCAGTTGACGGTCGCGGCGCGGCACGACTCCCGGATTGGGGTTGCCGCTACCACCTTCCGTGCATGGCGCCAGAGAAGCTCATTTTCGCTCAGTCCGTGGAAGCCCTCTTCGTGCGAGCGCTCGGGCCGTATCTCACCCGGGAAGGGCGCCAGCGGCTGAAGGCGCTGGGGCTCGACCTGTCGGAGCCGCTGCGCCCCCAGTACACGTTGGAGCAGTGGCGCGCCTTCCTGCGCGTGGCGGCCCAGGACGTGTTCCCGGACCTGCCGTCCCACGAGGCCAGCTTCGCGCTGGGCGCGCGCTACCTCCAGGGCTTCCGGCAGACGTCGGTGGGGCGGGCCAGCATGGCGCTCGTCACCCAGCTGGGGCCGCGGCGCACGCTGGAGCGGGTGCCGTACAACGTGCGGGCGGGAAACAACTTCAATGAAGTCCGCGTGGAGGAGTCCACGCAGGACAGCGCCACCCTGTGGATGAAGGACGTCACGGCGGACACGCCGGACTTCGCGGCGGGCTTCCTGGCGGAGACGCTGCGGTCGGCGGGCGCGGGGCAGGTGGACGTGAAGCCCATTGCCTTCGATGGCACGGCGGCCACGTTCCGCGTCACCTGGGCGAAGGCCGCGAGCCGCGCGCCGGTGGCGGGCGCTGGGCCCCGCCGCGTCCACTGACTGCGTACCCACTCCGGGCTGCACCAGGGTATCAAGCTCGCCTTGGCGGCCATTGCCCCGGGTGATGCAGTGGGCTGGTCCGCCCACTGCGGCTACTCCGTCGCTCATCCCAACTGAACCCCGCTGTGAGGAGGGAGCGCCGCCTCGCTCGCGGTGGAAGCGCTGGTGCGCCTTTGCACGGTGCGCTGACGCTGGCCCCCGTCCGTGAGCTGTCGCACGATGCCGACCGGACGTTGTCCCCGTCCGGAAGGGAGCTCCTCCATGGCCCGGTTGCTCGTCGAGGACGTCCACGTCCGGCTCGGCGCGAATGACATCCTGAAGGGCATCACCGCCGACTTCCGGGACGGCGAGGTGGTGGCGCTGCTGGGGCGCTCGGGCAGCGGCAAGTCGACGCTGCTGCGCGCCGTCGCCGGGCTGGAGACGCCGGTGCGGGGACGCATCCACATCGGGGAGCGCACGGTGTTCGACGCGGCGGCGAAGGTGAACCTGCCGCCGGAGCGGCGCGACCTGGGGCTGGTGTTCCAGTCCTACGCGCTGTGGCCTCACAAGACGGTGTTCGACAACGTGGCCTACGGCCTGCGGCTGCGCAAGCAGTCCCGCGAGCAGGTGGACCGGGCGGTGCGCGAGGTGCTCCAGGGCGTGGGCCTGGAGGGGTATGGCGACCGCTTCCCCAGCCAGCTCTCCGGCGGGCAGCAGCAGCGCGTGGCGTTGGCGCGGGCGCTCGTCTACGGACCGCCGCTGGTGCTCCTGGACGAGCCCCTGTCCAACCTGGACGCGAAGCTGCGGGAGGAGGCGCGCGTCTGGATTCGCGCGCTCATCAAGCGCCTGGGGCTCACCGCGCTCTTCGTCACCCACGACCAGGTGGAGGCCATGGCCATCGCCGACCGCATCATGCTGCTGGATGGGGGGCGCATGGTGCAGGACGGGACGCCGGAGCAGCTCTACACGGAGCCCCGGAGCCTCTTCGCCGCGAACTTCATGGGCGTGAACAACACCCTGTCGGGCCGCGTGGTGGAGCGGCGCGACGGCGAGGCGCGGCTCCAGGTGGGCGGCCAGTCGCTGTGGGGGCAGCTGCGGAGCGATGGCGCGGGGGACGGCTCCGCCACCGGCGTCATCCGCGTGGAAGAGCTCCAGCTGGCGTCCGGCGCCGGTGAGAACCGGCTTCCGGCCGCGCTGACGAGCTCCCTCTATGTCGGCGGGCGCTGGGAGCACCAGTTCCAGCTCGAAGGGCAGACGCTGCGCGCCACCACGCGCGAGTCGTTGGCTCCGGGGGCGTACACGCTCGCCTTCCCGAAAGAGCGCCTCTGGATTTTCTAGGGCGACGGGAGGGACACCTGCCCTGCCGCGGGGGCGATGGGCGGGAAGGCTTCGTGCCGGTTCTTCCAGAACGGCGCGCCTGGCCACCGCTGCTCCTCGCGGTACGTATGGCCTCGAAGGCGCAGGTGCTCGTCGAACCGCCGCTGGAGTGTTTCCTCATAGTGGCGCAGCGCGCCCTCATCGCCCCGGAGGTATCGCTCCAGGGCTTCCGCGGCGAGGAGCGCGGACTCCAGCGCGGCGGCGACGCCCTGGGCGGACAGCGGGTCATGGGTGCAGGCCGCGTCGCCCACGGCCAGCCAGCGCTCACCCTGCATCCGGTCCAACTGCCCGACGAGGATGGGCGCGGCGACGAGGGACTCTCCGCTGAAGTCACACGCCGCCAGCCGGGCGCGGGTGACGGGGGCTTGTTCGAGCAACGCCAGCCAGGGCTCCGGCGTCGCCCAGCGCAGCCCGTGCAGCGAGTCCCCATCTCCGACCAGGGTGACGGCGACGCGCCCCGAGGGCAGGAGCGCGGAGTGCCACCAGCCCTCCGGGCAGGCCTCCACCAGGGCGTCGGTGGGGAAGGACTCTTCCGTCCGAAGCTGGAAGGTGCCGCACACGGCGAAGCAGCGGTCGCGAATGCGTCGCCGTGCGCCCTGGGACATGGCGAAGGTGGCCTTCCAGCCCGTCGCGTCCACGACGAAGCGCGCGCACAACGTGCCAGCGCCAGACTTGCGCTGGGAGACGTGCAGTCGATAGCCCTCCTTCGCCAGCGGCTCCGAATCCAGCAGCGTCGTCAGCCGGAGGACCCGGACACCTTGCCGGGTGGCCTCCAGGCTCAGTCGCTCGTCGAAGCGAGCCCGGTCCAGGTGCCAGGCGGAGCCCCAGGGCGAGCTCCGCATGTCCCGGAGGTACGGCTCCGCGCGGTTCCAGCACGACGTGGTCCCCCGGGAGGCCAGGTGGCCATCCCGCAGGAAGCTGGCCCAGACACCGAGGCGGGACAGCGGGACGCGGATGTCCGGCGACAGCGCGTCGCCCGAGCGGGGCGTGTCGTAAGCGGTGCGCTCCAGCAACGTGATGGAGAGGAAGGGGGCCTGGTCGCGCAGCGCCACGGCCAGGGCCGCGCCCGCAGGACCGCCTCCGATGATGGCGACGTCGCAGAAGGCCTCGCTCATGGTGCGCCCACCCGCGCGGCGGCGCGTGTCCGTTCGCCTGGCAGGGACGGGCTTCTGCTCGTGTCGTGGGCCCGGAGAATCTCATGGGTGGGGCGCATGCTTTCGCTCCTCATTGGTGCTGAGGGGCGGTGTGCAAGGCACATTCCTCCTGTCCGTGCCGGGCGCGAGCACTGGAATGTTGCGCTGTCTCGATAGATGGAGGGGCTGTCAGGCATTGCGGATGACGTGTCCTGCGTGGGCGATGACGCGTCAGCGTGCTGCTCGGACGCAGGGGCGGCTTCCTGTCGGGCCCCCGGCCGGCGCCTGCGGCACCCGCGGGGGAGGGCGACTCACCGAGTTCCGTCGCGTTGACGCCGGGCTGTACCTGTGTTCAGGCTTGGCCTGGAGGTTCTCGATGGCCCCTCAAATCAGCCTCGATTTCGCCGCGGAGTTCGCGGCGCACCCGGCGCTGGCGCCGTTCCATCCGGTGGTGCGCCGCTGGTTCGCGGAGCGTCTGGGAGAGCCCAGCCGGCCCCAGGTGGAGGGCTGGCCGCTCATCCAGGCGGGCGAGGACGTGCTCATCGCGGCGCCCACGGGCAGCGGCAAGACGCTGACGGCCTTCCTCGCCGCGCTGGACGCGCTCTTCCGGCTGGCGCTGGAGGGAACGCTGCCGGACTGCACGCAGGTGCTCTACGTGTCGCCGCTCAAGGCGCTGGGCAACGACGTGCAGAAGAACCTGCTCCAGCCGCTGGAGGAGTTGCTCACCCGGGCCCGCTCGGAGGGCTACCGGCCACAGGAGCTGCGCGTCCAGGTGCGCAGCGGGGACACCCCGGCCTCCGAGCGCGCGCAGATGGTGCGGCGCCCTCCGCACATCCTCATCACCACGCCGGAGTCCTTCTACCTCTACCTGACGGCGGAGAAGGCGCGGGCCACGCTGCGCGCGGTGCGCACCGTCATCGTGGACGAAATCCACGCCCTGGCGCGGGACAAGCGGGGCAGCCACTTCGCGCTGTCCCTGGAGCGGCTCAAGGCGCTCACGGACGTGCGGCCCCAGCTCATCGGCCTGTCGGCGACGCAGAAGCCACTGGACGCCATCGCCGCGTTCCTCACCGGCGCCTCCCACCGGGACTGCAAGAAGGTGGAGGTAGGCCACCTGCGTCCGTGGGATTTGACGCTGGAGATTCCGGACGCCGAGCTGTCCTCGCTGGCCAGCCACGAGATGTGGGGGCAGGTCTACGACCGGCTGGTGGAGCTGACGGGGACGCACCGCACGACGCTCGTCTTCGTCAACACGCGGAAGATGGCGGAGCGCGTGGCGCACGACTTGGGCGAGCGCCTGGGCGAGGGCACCGTGGCGGCGCACCACGGCAGCATGTCGCGGGAGATTCGCCTGGCCGCGGAGGAGAAGCTGAAGTCCGGCCAGCTGCGGGCCATGGTGGCCACCGCGTCGCTGGAGCTGGGCATCGACGTGGGCAACGTGGACCTCGTCGTGCAGCTGGGCAGCACGCGCGCCATCTCCGTGCTGCTCCAGCGCGTGGGCCGCGCGGGGCACCACAAGGCCGGCATCTCCAAGGGCATCCTCTTCGCGATGACGCGCGACGAGCTGGTGGAGTGCGCCGCGCTCCTCAACGCCGTGCGCGAGGGAGACCTGGACGCGGTGCGCATCCCGGAGAAGCCGCTGGACGTGCTGGCGCAGCAGATTGTCGCCGCGTGCGCCTGCGAGGAGTGGGACGAGCGCGCCCTCTTCAGCCTCTTCCAGCGCGCGTACCCGTACCGGAACCTTACCTGGGAGGAGTACCAGGGCGTGCTGGAGCTCCTGTCGGAGGGCGTGGCGGCGCGCCGGGGCCGCGCGGGCATCCACCTCCACCGGGACAGGGTGAACCAGCGCCTGAAGGGCCGGCGCGGCGTGCGCATCACCGCGCTCACCAACGGCGGCGCCATCCCGGACACCTTCACCTTCAACGTCACCGCCGAGCCGGAGGGCAAGGTGGTGGGCACGCTGGACGAGGACTTCGCCGTGGAGTCCTCGCCCGGGGACATCTTCCTGCTGGGCAGCACCGCGTGGCGCATCCAGCGGGTGTCGGGCAGCACGGTGCAGGTGGAGGACGCGCGCGGCGCGCCGCCCAACGTGCCCTTCTGGCGCGGCGAGGCCCCGGGCCGCACGGACGAGCTGTCGCTCCAGGTGGGCCGGCTGCGCGAGGAGCTGCTGGCGCGCGAGGACGGCCCCGCGTTCCTCCAGAAGGAGCTGCGCATGCCGCCGCCCGCGGTGGACGCGCTGATGGGCTACCTGCGCACGGGGCAGAAGATGCTCGACGCGGTGCCCAGCCACACGACGGTGGTGGCCGAGCGCTTCTTCGACGAGGCGGGCGGGATGCAGCTCATCATCCACGCGCCCTTCGGCAGCCGCATCAACCGCGCGTGGGGCCTGGCGCTGCGCAAGCGCTTCTGCCGCTCCTTCGACTTCGAGCTCCAGGCGGCGGCCACGGAGGACGGCATCCTCCTGTCGCTGGGCGAGCAGCACTCCTTCCCGCTGGCGGAGATTTTCGACTTCCTCCACCCGGACCACGTGGAGGAGGTGCTGGTGCAGGCGGTGCTCCAGGCGCCGATTTTCGGCACGCGCTTCCGCTGGGTGGCCACGCGGGCGCTGGCGCTGAACCGGATGATGGGCGGCAAGCGCGTGGCGCCCAACCTCCAGCGCGCCCGCAGCGAGGACTTGCTGGCGGCGGTGTTCCCGGAGCAGGTGGGCTGCCAGGACAACCACGGCGGCGGTGACCTGGAGGTGCCGGACCATCCGCTGGTGAAGCAGACCATGGATGACTGCCTGCGCGAGGCCATGGACGTGGACGGCCTGCGCGAGGTGCTGCGCGGCATGCGCGAGGGCCGCATCCGTCTGCTGGCGCGCGACGTGCCGGAGCCCAGCCTCTTCGCGCACGCGATGATTCACAGCCAGCCCTACACCTTCCTGGACGACGCGCCCGCCGAGGAGCGGCGCGTGCGCAACGTGGCCCTGCGCCGCGCGATGCCCGTGGAGGACGTGACGGCCTTCGGCGCGCTGGACGCCACCGCCATCGCCACGGTGGTGGCGGACGCCGCCCCGCCGATGCGCGACGAGGACGAGCTGCACGACGCGCTGCTGCAGCTCATCCTGCTGCCCGCCGCGGAGGTGCCGCGCGGCCTGGCGACGCCCCTGTTCGAGCAGGGCCGGGTGGCGTGGATGGACCTGCCCGCCGGGCGTTTCCTGGTGTCCGCGGAGCGGGGCAGCGCGCTGCGGGTGCTCTTCCCCGATGCGCCCATGCAGCCGCCCTTGCCGGTGCTGGCGCATGACCGGCCCGTGGAGCGGGACGCGGCCGTGCTCCAGGTGGTGCGCGGCCGGATGGAGATGCTGGGGCCCACCACGGTGGCGGAGCTGGCGCGGCTCGTCGTGCTGGACGAGGACTCCGTCAACGCGGCCCTGCACCAGCTGGAGTCCCAGGGCAACGTGCTGCGTGGCCGCTTCCGCCCGCTGGAGGCGCCCCTGTCGGATGGCGCGAGCCCGCCGCTGGAGTGGTGCGACCGGCGCCTGCTCCAGCGCATCCACCGGCTGACGGTGGGGCGGCTGCGCAAGGAAATCGAGCCGCTGAGCGCGCAGGACTTCATGCGCTTCCTCTTCCGGTGGCACCACCTGGAGGAGCTGGACGCGCTGCGTGGCTCCACCGGCCTGCTCAAGGCCGTGCGGCTGCTGCAGGGCTACGAGGCGCCCGCCTCCGCGTGGGAGCGCTTCCTGCTGCCCGCGCGCATGCGCGGATACACGCCGGACCTGCTGGAGCGGGCCTGCTACGCGGGCGAGGTGGCCTGGGGGCGGCTGTCGACGAAGGAGGCGAAGCCCGCGCCGGGGCCTCGCAGGGGCGCGCCGGTGACGCCGCCGGAGCCCGCGCCCACGCGCTCCCGGGCGTCGCCCACGCGCAACGCGCCGCTGACCTTCACCCTGCGCGAGGACCTGGAGTGGATGCTCACCGCCGCGCGGCCCCACGCGGTGCTGGCGGATGGAGACGTCTGGACGCCGCCGGACCTGAGCGTGGCCGCCAGGGACGTGGTGGCGGTGCTGGAGCGGCGGGGCGCCTGCTTCTTCCAGGACCTGGTGTCGCGGGCGCGCCGGCTGCCCGCCGAAATCGAGGACGCGCTGTGGGAGCTGGTGGCGCGGGGCCTGGTGACGGCGGACGCGGTGCAGAACCTGCGGGTGCTCCAGAGCCCCGCGCACCGCAAGCGGCAGAAGCTGCTCCAGCGGGGCGGCCCGGGCCGCTGGAGCCTGCTGGCGCCCGCGGAGCCGAAGTCGCAGGACGAGGTGCTGGACTCGCTGGCGCGCCTCTTCCTCCAGCGCTACGGCATCGTCTGGCGGGACCTGGTGATGCGCGAGGCGCTGGCGCCCACGTGGCGTGAGCTGCTCTTCGTGTACCGCCGCATGGAGGCGCGCGGCGAGGTGCGCGGCGGCCGCTTCGTGGCGGGCTTCGTGGGAGAGCAGTTCGCGCTGCCGGAGGCGGTGGACATGGCGCGCTCGGTGCGCCGCCAGCCGCCGTCGGGCGTGCGGGTGCAGCTGTCCGGTGTCGACCCGCTCAACCTCACGGGCGTGGTGACGCCGGGGCCTCGCGTGCCGGCCTTGCCCGGCAACGTCGTGACCTACGTGGATGGCGTGCCGCGAGATGTCGGCGCACTGGACGATACCGCCGACGGCAACGTTGGAGAGGACACGGAAGACGGCGGCGGCGAAGCGATGGCGAGCTGAACGGCGGCGAGCCCGCGCGGTGCTGCTAGGGTATGCCCCTCGGTTCATCGCGAGGGGTCGTCCGCATGCGTCGCCTGTTGTTGATGGGACTGTTGCTGCTCACCGCCACTTCCTGTTCTGGCGACGAGGACGAGCCACCGCCGTCGGAGGAGCCGACTTCGAAGGGGCGCGTCCGGGGGCAGCTGACGCCCTTCCGGAGCAGTGAGCGGTCCGCGGGCGGCGTCGGCCCGGAGACGGTGCGCTCGCCGTTTCGTGCCGGCGAGCTGGAGACGCTGAAGCAGACGTTGCGAGCGCTCCACGCCCGCCGCGTGCGTGAGGAGCGGCAAGGCGCGAAGGCGCCGGGGCTCGCCATCGTCCCGTCCGAGCTGGGGCGCGTGCCGCATGAGCGTGCCTCCCGGGAGGACCCCACGATTCCTGGAGACGTCATCCTCCGCGTCGAGGAAGCGGACCTGCCGCCAGAGCGCGTGCTGGCGCTGGCGAAGCGCCCGGGGTTCCGCGCGGTCCACAAGGGCTACGCCAACGCGTACACGCACCTGGTGGGCTACGTCGCTTTGGACGGCAAGGCCGTGACGGCCGCGAAGACGCAGGCGTGGGCGGCGGAGCTCGCGCGGGTGCCCGGCGTGCGCTTCGCGGTCCGCAACGAGCGGATGCACGGCATGGCCGCGCCGAATGACCGGGGCTACAGCCTCCAGTGGCACTACCCCACGTTGAACCTGCCGGCCGCGTGGGACCTGGTGCCGGATGCGTCGGGCGTGGTGGTGGCGGTCCTCGACAGCGGCATCGTCGCCCACCCGGACCTGAACGCGAACGTGCTGCCGGGCTACGACATGATTTCGGACCCGGAGAACGCGGGGGACGGCGACGGCCGGGACGACAATCCTCGGGACGAAGGCGGCGACACGCCCAGCGGCGGCTCGTCGTGGCACGGCTCGCACGTGGCGGGCACCATCTCCGCGGACACGAACAACCTGGTGGGCGTCGCGGGCGTGGCGTGGAACGCGAAGCTGCTTCCGGTACGCGTGCTGGGCCGGGACGGCGGCACCGCCTTCGACATCGCGGCGGCCATCACCTGGGCCACGGGCGGCACCGTGCCGGGCGTGCCGCCCAACCCGAACCCCGCGAAGGTGGTGAACATGAGCCTGGGCGGCAGCGCGCCGCCGCAGGAACTCTACCAGGAGGCCATCGACGCGGCCTTGGACCGCGGGGCCATCATCGTCGTCGCGGCGGGCAACGAGGACGTGGACGCCCGCAACAGCACGCCGTGCAACCAGGACAACGTCATCTGCGTGGGCTCCACCAGCCTGGCGGGCCAGCGCAGCAGCTTCTCCAACTTCGGTGAGGACGTGGACGTGGTGGCCTCCGGCGGTGAGATGCGCGAGGACCTGAACGGCGACGGCTACCCGGACGGCGTGCTGTCCACGGTGCTGGATGAGAACGGGTTGCCGGCCTATGCCTTCTCGCAGGGCACCAGCATGGCCGCGCCCCACGTCGCGGGCGTGGTGGCGCTGATGGCGGCGGCGCGGCCGGAGCTGACGGCCGCGGTGGCGGAGGAGACGCTCAAGGCAACCGCCACGCCGCTGACCCACGCGCAGTGCCCGGAGGGCTGCGGCGCGGGGCTCGTCAACGCGCGCGCCGCGCTGGCCCGTATCGCCAACGTGGACCCGGGCACGCTGGACCCCCAGCTCAGCGTGACGACGTCCACGCTGTTCTTCGAGGGCAGCGGGACGCAGCTGCTCCCGCTCAGCAACGTGGGGGGCAATCGCGGGGGAGACCTGACGGTGACGGCCAGCGTCAGCGGCCCCGGCGCCTCGGCGGTGTCCTTCCCGCAGGGCAACACGGTCCGCGTCCCCGCCTTCGGCTCGGCCTCGCTGGCCGTGGCGGTGGACGCCTCCGGCCTGCCGGTGGGAGACACCGTGGTGACGATGAGCCTGGTGGGCTCGGGGACGGCGGGCTCGGCGACGGTGGCGGTGAAGATTGGCGTGGCGGGCGCCTCCCGGGACCTGGATGCCGTGGTCGCGTTCGTGTGGCAGGACGCACGCGGCGAGTGGCAGGCCTCACAGGACGCCATCGCCCTGGCGCGCGCCACCGCTGCCTACGTGTACAGCATCGACCTGGAGCCCCGGACGTACTTCGCGCTGGCCACCATCGACGATGACCAGGACGGGAACTTCTTCGAGGACGGCGAGCGCACCGGCTACTGGCGGAACGTGGATGCCTTCGAGCCCCTGGAGGTGCAAGCCGGCGTCACCCTCACGGACGTGAGCTTCGACCTGATTCCGCTGGCGCCCATTGACGACGACCCGGCGCTGGTGGTGGGCAGCGCCTGCGGCTCGGACGCGGACTGCCCGGGAGGCGTCTGCGTGACGGGCTATCCCGGTGGGTACTGCTCGATGAACTGCACCCAGGCGGCCTGTCCGGCGGGCTCGCGTTGCTACATCGTGGACTCGTCCACGGGCACCAAGGCGTGTCTGGCCACCTGCACGCGCGAGGTGGGGACGGGACAGGGAGACTGCCGCGCGGACTACGTCTGCTACAGCGACAGCACCGGCTCGGGCGCCTGCCAGCCGAACTGCTGGACCTCGGGCTTGTCGTGTGGGCTGGGGAGCACGTGTCTGCCCAGCGGCTTCTGTCTGTGATGCTCGGGCGCCCGCGTCCAGGGCGCGCGAGGGGTAGGGCGGTGGACAGTTGGCGGCAGTTCCAGGTTCCCTCCCGGGACTGACGGCGGCATCTTGCCGTCACCGTGTCCTTGATGCTGCGACTGAAGAGTGAGACGCGCCCGCACCACGAGCGCACCGAGGCACTGGTGCGCTTGCTGGACGCGGACCTGACGCCCTCGGCGTACGGCCATCACCTGGAAGCGCTCCTCGGCTTCTACGCGCCGCTGGAGGCGAAGCTCGCGTCCCTTGGACTGGACTCGGTGGCGGGGCTGTCCATCCAGACGCGGTGGAAGGCGCATCTGCTGGAAGCGGACCTGCGCGCGTTCGGCCACGACGCCCGCTCGCTCGCGCGACTGCCCCGCTGCGAGGACCTGCCCGCGCTTCCCGGCGTGCCCGAGGCGCTGGGCTGCCTCTACGTGCTGGAGGGCTCCACGCTGGGAGGCCAGCTCATCCTCCGGCACCTGCGCCGGCACTTCGAGGGCAAGCCGTCCGGCGCGTTCGCCTTCTTCACCGCCTACGGGGACGAGGTGGGCCCCCGATGGCGCGCTTTCGGGGAAGCCATCAACCAGGCCTCCGAGCTCGCGGCGGACGAAGCCTTCGATGCCCGCGTGGTGAGCGGCGCCCAGGAGACCTTCGACGCCTACGCTGCCTGGTTGCGACAGGAGCAGGCGCATGCCGTCCTCTCCGCCTGACATCGACCTGGGGCAGTGCGACCGGGAGCCCATCCACCTGCTCGGTGGCATCCAGCCCCATGGCGTGCTCCTCGCCTTCCATCCCGAGTCGGGCCGCATCGAGGTGGTGAGCGGCAACGCGGGGGCGCTGCTGGGACAGCCGCCCGCCTCGCTTCGAGGGCAGCCCATCACCACCGTGCTCGACTCCGAGGCCTTGCAGCGGGTGCGGGCGGGCACCAGCACGGGCCCCGTGTCCGTCCGGGCCGGAGGACGTGCCTGCTCCGCGCTGCTGCACGTCAGTGACGGGCTGTGCGTCCTGGAGCTGGAGCCGCTCACGGAAGCGGCGTCGCGCGCGGACGAGGCCGCCCTGTCCGCCATCCACACGGTGGTGTCGCCCCTGGGCCAGGGCCGTGGCACGTCCGCGCTGCTGCAGGCCGCCGCGGAGGGCGTGCGCGCGCTCACCGGCTTCGACCGCGTCATGGTGTACCGCTTCCACGCGGACTGGCACGGCGAGGTGGTGGCGGAGAGCCGGGCCGACGGAGTGGACGGCTACATGGGGCTGCACTTCCCCGCCAGTGACATTCCCGTCCAGGCGCGGGCCCTCTACCGGCGCAACCCGCTGCGCCTCATCGCGGACGTCCAGGCGCGGCCCGTGGGGTTGGTACCGCCCACGTTGCCGGAGACGGGCCAGCCGCTGGACCTGTCCGGCGCCGCGCTGCGCAGCGTGTCCGAGGTCCACCTCGAGTACCTGCGCAACATGGGCGTGGGCGCGTCCTTCTCCGTGTCGTTGCTGAAGGACGGCGAGCTGTGGGGGCTCATCGCCTGCCACCACCGCTCTCCTCGGCATGTGTCCGCCGCGCGGCGCCAGGCGTGTGAGGTGCTGGCGCGGCTGCTGGCGCTCCAGCTGGACGCGGAGGAGCGGGGCGCGGATGCGGGCACGCGTGCGCACCGGGCGACGCTCCTGGGCCGGCTCGTCGCGGGGTTGGAAGAGGGCGCGTCGCTGTCCGCCGCGCTGGAAGCGCATGGCGCGCTGTTGATGGCGCTCACGGGGGCCACGGGCGTGGCGCTCCTGCTGGGGGAGCCGCCCATCCTCCTGGGCCAGACACCTTCTGGCGACGAGGTGCTGGCCCTGGCCGAGCAGCTCGCGGGCGCGCCGGGGGCGAACGCCACCGTGCACACCGAGCGCCTGGGGACGTTGCACGCGCCGCTGGCCGCCCGCGCGGACGTGGCCGCGGGCCTGCTGGCGGTCCGGCTGGACCCGAAGGCGCCCCGCTTCGTCTTCTGGTTCCGCCCAGAGGTGGCGCGCACCGTCACCTGGGCGGGAGACCCGAACAAGCCCGTGCGGCTCGAGGACGGTCAGGCGCGGCTGCACCCGCGCGCTTCGTTCGATGCATGGCGGGAGGACGTGCGCGGCGCGAGCCTTCCCTGGACGCCCGCGGACGTGGAGGCGGCGGAGTCCTTCCGCGGCGCGCTGGTGGGCGTGGTGCTGCGCCACGCGGAGGAGCTGTCCCGGCTGTCACGCGCCCTGGCCCGCTCCAACGCGGAGCTGGAGTCCTTCAGTGGCTCGGTGGGGCACGACCTGCGCGAGCCGCTGCGGGGCATCCAGCAGTACACCTCCTTCTTCCTGGAGGACCATGGCGCGTCGCTCCCCCAGGACAGCCGTGAGCAGCTCCAGTCGGTGGTCTGGCTCGCCCGGCGGGCGCAGGCGATGCTGGAGGACCTGTTCGAGTACAGCCGGCTGGGGCGTACCGAGCTGGCCTGGCGCGAGGTGGACATGCAGGCGCTGGTGCAGGAGGCGCTCCTGGTCGTGTCCACCCGGTTCGAAGCAGGGCGGGTGGAGGTGCGCCTGCCTCGCCGCCTGCCCCGCGTCGCCTGCGACGAGGTCCGCATCCGCCAGGTCTGGGAGAACCTCCTGGCGAACGCGGCCAAGTACCAGGCCGCGCCCCCTCACTGGGTGGAGGTGGGCTACCTCGGGCCAGGAGAGGCGCGGCCCGAGGCGGCGGCGCGGCACGACGCGCCCTACGTTTTCTTCGTGAAGGACCCTGGCATCGGCATCGCCTCGCGGTTCCACGAGGCCATCTTCGAGATGTTCCGCCGGTTGCACCCCGTGCAGGCATACGGCGGAGGGACGGGCGCGGGCCTGGCCATCGCGCGCCGGCTGGTGCGGCTGCATGGGGGCGAGCTCTGGGTGGACTCCTCACCCGGGCAGGGCGCCACGTTCTATTTCACCCTGGGACGAGGCCCGGCATGACGATGCGCCGCCCCTTGCTCCTGGTGGAGGACAGCGACGCGGACGCGGCGGCCCCGGAGCGCATCGCGAGCCGACTGCCCATGCCTGCCTCGGTGGTCCGGGTGCGTGACGGTGAGCGCGCGCTGGACTCCCTGCACCGCCGGGGCGTGCACACCCAGGCGCCTCGGCCGGCCCTGGTGCTGCTGGACCTGCACATGCCCGGCATGAGCGGCCGCGAGGTCCTGGCCCACCTCAAGTGGGACCCGGACCTGCGCTGCATTCCGGTCATCAGCTTCTCGTCCTCGAAGAACCCGCTGGATGTCGACGGCGCCTATGCGGGCGGCGCCAACAGCTCCCTGTTCAAGCCGGAGGCCGGCGAGCAGCTCGAGGCCGCGGCCCGGGCGCTTCAGGCCTTCTGGCTCACCGCCGCGAGGCTGCCGGAGGAGACAGGGGCGGTGACATGAGCCCGGCCCTGCGAGTCCTGATGGTGGACGACAGCCCCTCGGACCGGTTCGCCGTGCGCCGGGCGCTGGATCGGGATGAGGAGCAGGCCTGGGCGCTGGACTCGGTGTCCTCGGCGGAGGAGGCCCTCACGGTGATCGCCGCGCAGCCGCCGGACGTGGTGCTCATCGACTTCCACCTGCCTGGCATGTCGGGGCTGGAGCTGTTGCGGCAGCTGCGTGCCCAGCCGCACGCCGCGCTTCCCGCGATGGTGATGCTCACCGGCAGCGGCAACGAGCGGGTCGCGGTGGAGGCGATGAAGTCCGGCGCCCAGGACTACCTCGTGAAGGATGCGTACAGCGCCGAGCGGCTCCGCCGGTGTCTCAAGGCGTCGGTGGAGACGGTGCGCATGATGCGCGAGCTGGAGGAGCGCCGGGCACAGACGGAGCGCGCGGAGCGGGAGGCACGCGAGGCGCTGGCCGTGCGCGACGAGCTCTTCGCTCTGGCCACGCACGACCTCAAGGGGCCGCTGCAAATCATGACGCTCAACGCCCAGTTGCTGCAGCGCCAGCTCTCGAAGAGCGCGCCCGGCGCCGCCCAGGCGTCACGGCTGGAGCACATCGTCCGCGCCGCGCACCGCATGGGGGAGCTCATCGACCAGTTCCTGGAGGCGACGCGCAACCAGGAGCGGCCCCTGAACCGCGAGCCCCTGGACCTGCTGGAGTTGGTGCGCTCCAAGGTGCACGCGCTGGAAGCCTCGGGCCGTCACCGCTTCGTGCTGCGCTCGGAGGGGGCGGCCTTCACCGGCCACTGGGACTCGCGCGCCCTGGAGCGCATCCTGGACAACCTGCTGGGCAACGCGGTGAAGTACAGCGCCGAGGGCACCACCGTCACCGTCGCGCTGGCGTCCGAGCCGGGCAGTCCGTCCGGCGGCGTGCGGCTCCAGGTGTCGGACGAGGGCATGGGCATTCCCACCGAGGACCTGCCCTTCGTGTTCGATCGCTTCCGGCGCGGACGGAACGTGGCGTCGGGCATCGGGGGCAGCGGGGTGGGGCTGGCCAGCGCCCGCCGCCTGGTGATGCTGCACGGCGGCACCATCCACGTGGAGAGCGAGGAGGGCCGCGGCGCCACCTTCATCGTGCGGCTCCCACGCACCGCGTCCCGGTTGGAAGCGCCGGAGGAAGCGGCGCTTCCCGAGGCCGAGTCCGTCTCCTCCACGCCGTGACGGCGGACGTCAGAGAACGGCGGGGGCGCTGCCGCGCAGCATGAAGTACACGACGACGCCCGTCACCGACACGTAGACCCAGATGGGCGCCAGCCACCGCGTCACCTTGCGGTGCCGGACGAAGTCCTGGCGCCACGTGAAGTAGAAGGCCACCAGCGCCATGGGCACCACGGGGATGGACAGCAGCACGTGGCTGGCCAGGATGCACAGGTACAGCGCGCGCCAGTCGCCCACGTAGCGCGTGTCGCCATGCACGAAGTGGTAGGCCAGGTAGCACACCAGGAACAGCGCGGACATGGTGAAGGCCGACACCATCAGATACTGATGGACCTGCCGCGCCCCGCGCTTCACCGCCACCCAACCGCCGATGAGCAGCGCGGCGGCCGTGGCGTTGAGACCGGCGTTCACCGCCGGGAGGAAGCGCAGGTTGACGCCCTCCACCGGGCCCCCGCTCCTCACCAGCAGAATCCAGCCGATGAAGGCCAGCGCCACGGCGGAAACGACCGCGGTGAAGATGAAGAAGGCCCGGTCACTCACCCGGGGCTGGAGCGCGGCAGGGGCGGCGTTCGACATGGTGGTCCCCTATCTCGCGCGGGCCGGGGCCGGTTGCAACTCCGTCGGAAGGAGTGGTGCGATTAGGGGGCATATGTCGGATGGAATGTTTCATTAGCTGTCACTGGATCTTGAAACTGTAATTCCTGCATACTGGGACTGGTCTTCCCCGACCCCCCATCCGGAGGTCCCCCCGTGCTCCGTGTGCGCTACCTCGCCCACCTGGCGAGTGCCGCCCTGCTGCTGGCCTTGCCAGCCTCTGCTCAAGAGGCTGTCTGTTCACCAGTTGTCGCCAAGGTGCCCCTGGAGCGGCATCTGAGGCAGCTGTCGCTGGACCTGCTGGGCCGCCCTCCCACCTATGAGGAGTACCAGGCCATCCAGGCCAAGGGGTCCATCGGCGTGGAAGACATCCGCGCGATGATGACGAAGGACGAGTTCAACGCGCGCATCCGCAGCTATCACCGGGCGTTGCTGCGTTCGAACCTCTCCAGCAGCCTCAACAACAACCAGAACTCGCGGGTGACCGGTAACGGCAGCACCAGCGCGTATGGCATCGCGGGCAACCCCGCTGCGACGCTGCGCGGCGCCAACGGCGCCACGTGCAACTCCGACATCGCACAGGACGCGTGCCTCACGGCGGAGCAGCCGGACGCACACGCGGCGCCGCTCACCGCGCAGCCGCGCACCAGCTGCTACGACGACTATGGCGTGCCGCTGGCGGTCAGCTACGACTACGACACGAACTACTATGCCTGCACGCCGCTCCAGCCGACCACGGCGGGCGCCACGGCGAAGTGCTCGGACCTGCTGAGCACCAGCCACCCGCAGCACAAGTATCTCTACTTCTGCGACCAGCGCGGCTCGGGCAGCAGCGCGGGCGCCTTCATCTGCAAGCCGGACCCGGAGAAGGCCACCACGTCCGCGCTGACGGTGGAGGAGATGGACGGCACCAAGGTCCGGGCGTTCCGCCACCCCAACCCGGACTCCAACCCGGCGCTCACCGAGCTGAAGCGCTGCACGCTGGACCTGGAGCTGCGCAACGGCCTCCGGGGCAACTACGGGGTGCAGCGCGGCTGCGTCCTGCGCGAGGGCTATGTGATGAAGCCCGCGCCCTACTGGTCCACGGACAAGTCGCCGGAGAGCGTCAAGGTGTGCGCCATCGACGCGCAGGAGCGCAACCACAACCCGTGGACGATGGCGTCCTGTGAGACGTCGCGCTTCTCCTCGGACCGCAGCTGCGGCTGTGGCGAGGGGATGCGCCGCTGCGAGGTGGCCGCCATCGCCGCCCAGGACATCAAGGCGGTGCACACCCAGCGCGTGGATGCCTTCAACGAGGAGCCCCTGCGCATCGCCGAGTCCGTGGTGCAGCGCGACGAGCCCTACTTCAACATCCTCACCACCCGCCGCTCGTTCGTGAACGGCACCCTCTCCGAGTACTTCCGCAACAACCAGGGCGTGGGCGTCTTCAACGTGACGGCGCCCGCCTCTCCGGGCGCGATACCGGCGGTGCCCTACAACAACGCGGACACCTGGGCGGAGTACACGCGGAGCGAGGGGCACTCGGGCGTGCTCACCACGCCGTCCTACCTCTACCGCTTCCCCACGCAGCGCGCGCGCGTGAATCACTTCTACGAGGCCTTCCTCTGCAAGACATTCGCGCCGCCGACGGGCGCCTCGTCCCCCGCGCCCGATGATGCCTGCAACCGCGAGAACAACCTGGCGGTGCGCTGCGGCTGCAACTACTGCCACGCCACCATCGAGCCCACGGGCGCCCACTGGGGCCGCTACGCGGAGCGCTCCGCGCAGTTCCTGGCGCCCGACCAGTTCCCCCGCTTCGACCCGAAGTGCCGTGACTGCGCCCTCAACGGCGACACCAACTGCGGCGGCGAGTGCAGCCAGTACGTCATGCAGGCGTACGACGGCGACGGCGCCAGCAGCCTGGGCATGCTCAAGACGTACCTCTACCGCACGCCGGACGAGGAGCAGAACATCGAGGCCGGCCCCGCGCTGCTGGTGCAGAAGATGCTCCAGTCCGGGGACCTCGAGCGCTGCACGGTGCGCCGCATCTGGACCGAGTTCCTCGGCCGCCCGATGACGGCGGAGGAGCAGCGCATGTACCTGGCGCCGCTCGCCCAGGACTTCGCTCGCAGTGGTCACCGCCTCAAGGCGCTCATCGAGCGCGTGGTGACGTCCGACGCCTACCGGAGGATTGACTGATGCGCCGCCTCGTCTTGACCGCCGCGCTCCTCGCGCTGGCCACCGGCTGCTCGAAGGATGACGCGCAGTCCACCGACGGGCTCATCGAGCCCATCCCCAACCCGCACCAGCCCGGGGACTTCACGCCCCTGCCGGACCCCGAGGCCCAGGAGGGCAGCGTGGGCCGCGCGCCGCGCCGGCTCACCGTGGCCCAACTGGACGCCGCCATCCTCGGGGCGGTGGGGCAGCGCTGGACCGACCTCGACTCGCGTGCCACCTCCATGGGGCGCGCGGACTACGCCCTGGTGGTGAGCGAGAACACCGAGCCCAACCTCGTGTTCGCCAAGTTCCTGGAGGACGGCGCGCGCAAGGTGTGCATCAACCAGGCGTCCGCCGAGATGCGCATGACGGACCCGGCGGCCCGCACCATGGGCCGGATGCTGCCGGAGAAGTGGGATGACCTGACGAAGCTGACGGACGCCGAGGTGCGCGCACAGCTCGTCTACATGTCCACCCGCTTCTGGGGCGCGCCGCTGGCCGGCGAGGAGCTGACGAAGTGGACGTCCTTCTTCACCCAGGCCGCGGCCCGGGTGCAGACCCTCTCCTCTTCCAAGCGCCATGAGACGTTGGCCGTGGTGTGTATCGCCATGCTGACGGACCCGCGCTTCATCACCTACTGACGCTCGGAGTGCCTGCGATGAAGAAGAACCGCCACGACGAGAATTGCGCGCAGGGCTGCGCCCACGGGCGCCGCACCTTCCTGAAGGCCGCCGCGGGTTTCATGGGCTCCACGCTGCTGGGTGGCGTGCCGTTCCGCGCCTTCGCCCAGGCCGCGGAGCTGGCGCCGCCGGACCGCTGCTTCGTCTTCGTCTACTTCAACGGGGGCTGGGACCAGCTGCTGGCCTTCGACCCCCGGGACCCCACCGAGTTCACCGCGGAGCGGGCCTCGGAGACGAAGATCCTCCCGGGCTACGACCAGATAAGGGACTCGCGCTTCGAGTCCCGACCGCTCATCCCCGCCGAGCGCGCGGGGGCGGGCCGGCCGAACATCGACTTCGGGCCCGCGGTGGGGACGCGGCTGGCCGCCCACTATGACCTGATGACCGTGGTGCGCGGCATCAACATGAACACGCTGGGCCACGAGGTGGGCTACCGCTACTTCCTCACCGGGAAGATGCCCATTGGCAGCGCGGCCCGTGGGTCCTCCACCGCGACGGAAATCGTGGGGCAGATGAAGCCGCGCGTGCCCATCGCGTCCATCTCCTACAACGTGGAGTCGTACAACGACCGGTACGGCGGCTATGCCAACGCGCTGCGCGTCAGCCGCCGGGACGACCTGCTCCTGACGCTGAAGGGCAGCTCGGACAAGCTGGACAGCGAGCTGGAGAACCAGCTGCTCGACTTCCGAGGCCAGCCCATCAACTGCGAGCAGGCGGCCTATGGCGCGCGCGGGCTGGGCGCCACCTACGCCAACAGCCAGGACCAGATGCGGCTCATCCAGTCCCAGGGCCTGGACAAGGCCTTCGACTTCCTCGCGGCGGCCAGCCAGCCGCACGGCCCGGAGATGGCGGCCATTCGCCAGCACTACAACCTGAACAACACCAACGACGTGAACGGGGAGCGCGGCCGCGCCGCCACGGTGGCCACCGCGCTGAAGAAGGGCATCGCCCAGTGCGTCACCGTCAACCTGATTGGCGGCCTGGACACGCACTTCGGCACCCAGCTCACGCACGCCAACAACCAGCGGCGCGGCTTCGACGCGCTGGCCATGCTGGTGGAGGACCTGCGCGCCAGCCCGCATCCGTCGGGCGGCACCTTCATGGACCACACCACCATCATGGTGTTCTCCGAGTTCTCCCGCACGCCGCTCATCAACAGCTCCGGTGGCCGTGACCACCACCTGAGCAACTCCGCGCTGCTGATGGGCGCCGGCGTGAAGCACAACTTCGTGTTCGGCCGCAGCGGCGACATCGGCATGGCGCCCGGGACCTTCGACCTGCGCACCGGCGCGTCGGACCCGAACGGTGAGAACATCCTGCCCGAGCACGTCATCGCCACCGTGCTGGCGTCCGCCGGGCTGGACTACAGCATCACCCGCGTCGAACCCCTGCGTCCCATCCTCGCCTGAGCCGTCCATCCGCATGCGCATGCTTCCGAGGGCTTCCGCCTCCGCCGTTCTCTCCCTGCTCTCGCTCGTCGTCCTCGGGGCCTGTGCGGAGGAAGGTTCACTCCCGCTCGACACCCCCGAGCTGACGCCCTTCCAGCCGGCCCAGGTCCAGGCCGTGACGGCCCTGGCCCCGCTGTCCGGCTTCGCGGACCAGGCAGGGGGCGGCGTCTTCGCCAGCGCGTCGCGCGAGCTCGTGCGGCTGCGGCTGGACGGCTCGCTCGGCGCGATGGAGCCCCACCCGGGGAACACCGCGGCGGCTGGCGCCATCCAGGGCGTCTTCCGCCTGGGGCCCCACAGCGCCCTGGTGGAGACGCAGAACGGCCTCTTCCTGGCGGAGTCGGGGTGGCTCATCGAGCCGCCCTGGCGGCAGGCGCTGGGGCCGGGCGTCATCGCCACGGCGCAGTCCGCGGACGGCGCGGTGTGGATGGCGCATGCCCGCGGCCTCTTCCGGCTGCAGGAGGGCACGCTGGCGGAGCTGAAGGTGGATGGCGCGTCGGTGACGGGCATCACCTCGCTGGCGGCTGCGCCGTCCCCGGAGAACATGCCCGGGGTGTGGTTCCTGCGGGACGGCATCCTCGGCGTGGCGGTGGCCGTCAGCACCACCCAGTACCGGGTGCACGCCCCGGGCGCGCCCCTGGCGGCGGGTGAGACGCTCCTGTCGCTGGCGGGCATCGGGCCCGCGGTGGGCACCAACGGCGAGCTGTGGGCGCTCACCACCCAGGGCCTGCTGCGCCGGACCCGCGACGGCTGGCGCCGCGTGGAGCTGGCGCACAAGCCGGAGCAGCTGGTGGGGTCGGGCCGCTTCCTGTGGGCCCGCGCCGGCGGCGCGCTGCTCCACTACGACGCGGACGCCAACGCCTGGGGCGTGGCCGAGGCCGCCGCCGCGGGTGACTTCCAGTTCCTCGCGGCGGACGAGAGCGGCAGCGTCTGGGTGCACCGGGCCGGCACGTCCGTCGCGCTGAGCCGCGTGCTGGTGCCCCGCCTGCTGGGGCTCTACCAGGGCCTGCGGCTGGTGGAGGACGGGCTGGTGGTGCGCGCGGTGATGCCGCCGGGCCCGGCGCCCACGAGCGTCGTCTACAAGCTGGGCGCCACGGAGATTCCCACCGAAGGGCCGGACTACAGCCTGGGGGGCCTGGAGGCGGATGGCACGCACCGGGCCTACTCCTTCGCGACGCTCGAGGCCGGCCGCTACGTGCTGGCGGTGGTGGCGCGTTACGAGGACGGCTCGGAGGCGCAGCGCTCGGTGCCGTTCGACTTCGCCCCCTTGAACGCGGGGCCGCTGAGCTGGGACAAGGACATCCGTCCCATCCACGAGGCGCGGTGCCGCAACTGCCACAACAACGCCAGCGCGGCCCGTTCGCTCGACAGCTACGAGCTGTGGCGGGCGAACGCGCCCATCATCACCGCGGCCGTGCGGGACCAGCGGATGCCCGCCGATGGGCCCATGGACCCCGAGCTCATCTCCCGCATCCAGCGTTGGGCCGCCTCCGGCGCCCGGCCCTGAAGCAACGCGCAGTCTCCCCCCGAGGTACCTGACATGACCCGACTGTCCCGCGCGGCCCCCCTCCTCGCGCTCCTCGCCGCGGCTTGCTCGGATGAGCCAGCGCCCGCGCGCGTGGAGGAGCCCCCGCAGACGGACCAGTGTGTCGGCCTGGATGCGCTGACGCTCAGCGCGGAGCCCCCGCGCGTGCGCGTCTCGGGGCTGGTGAACCTGGTCGCCACCGGGGGCAGCGGCAACTACCGCTTCATGCTGGAGCCGGGTGGTTCTTCCGGCGAGCTGGTGGCCAACCGCTTCGTGGCGGGCCGCACGCCCGGCACCGACACGTTGGTGGTGGAGGACGCGCGCTGCCCCGGCGTGAGCGCCACCACGCAGGTCAGCGTGATGGCCCACTTCCACGTCGCGCCGGTGCGCGCCGAGCTGCGCCCGGGCACGTCCTTCCAGGTCGTCACGGATGGCTTGCTGGGCTCGGCCACGTACCTGCTGTCGGCCAACGGCTCCGGGGGCACCGTCACCCCGGACGGCGTCTACACGGCCGGCACGCGCGAGGGCCTGGACGTCATCACCGTGCGCGACAGCCAGTCGGGCGATGAGCTGATGCTCCAGTACGAGGTGCGTGAGAATGCCCGGCTGACGGGCGCGCCGGCGTACCTGGCGGTGCCCTCGGGCTCGTCCGTGCCGCTGGCCACGCGCGGTGGCAGCGACCAGGTGAACTGGACGAAGGAGTCCGGTCCCGGAACGCTCGCCAACGGGCGGTTGATGCTCGAGCCGGGCGCCACCGGCGTGGCGGTGCTGAGCGCGGCGGACCCCTTCACCGGTGACACGGCCCGGGTGTCGGTGCGGGTGCTGGACGAGCTGATGCGGCCGGGGCTGGCGCACGGCCGGCTGACGGACGTCGCCACCATGGTGACGGCGGACTTCGACGGCGACGGCCATCCGGACCTGGCGGTGGGGCAGCGCGAGAGCGACCTCAACCAGCCGTCGGGCGGCGCGGTGTTCATCTTCAAGGGGGGCAGCGGCGGCCTGCCGTCGGAGCCCACCTGGGTGCTCACCGGCGCCACGGAGACGGCCCAGTTCGGTGACGCGCTGGCCGCCGGCGACCTGGACGGCGATGGGCGCGCGGAGCTGCTGGTGTCCTCGCCGGGCGCGGACGTGGCCGTCACCAACGCCGGCGCGGTGTACCTCTACACGTTCCGCAGCGGGGCCCCCGAGCCGCTGCGCCAGCAGCTCACCGGCCTGCTGCGCAACGCGGCGTTCGGCTCGGGCATGGTCATCGCGGACTTCGAGGGCGACGGCGACCTGGACGTCGTGGTGGGCTCGCCCCTGGGCGACCTGGCGCCCACCAACGCCATCCGCAACCGCGGCACGGTGGACATCTTCGCGTCCAGCCGGGGCTCGCCGGTGCCGGACGTCCCGGCGGTGCGGCTGGGCGGCTGGGACCTGGCGCAGGACGGCACGCTGGTGTCGCGCAGCAACTCGGAGCTGGGACGGGCGCTGGTGACGGGTGACCTCAACGGCGACGGCCGGGTGGACCTGGCGGCGCTGAGCCGGGTGTCCCGCTACAACAGCTCGGGGGCCGTGTCGGGCTCGCAGGTGGCCATCTCCGTCTTCCTGGCGCGCGGCGAGGGCTCGCGCTTCCGGGCGTCTCCGGACGTGTACGTGCTGCCGGCGAACACGGCGGACACCAACGAGGGCACGTGGCGGCTGGACGTCATCCCCGGGGAAGGTGAGCGGCCGCCGCTGCTGCTGGCCGTGGCGGACCGGGCGGACTCGCCGGACCTTCGCACCAGCGGCGGCCTCCAGTCGGGCAACGACTCCGGTGGCGCGCTGCTGTTCGACCTGACGGGCTACACCGCCACGGGCGACCCCGCCAACAAGCCGCCGCAGGTGAAGCGCGAGGACGCCTTCGCTCGCATCTACGGCGAGGCCAGCGGCATCCAGGCGGGGCGCAGCTGGGCCTTCCTGGACGTCGATGGCGAGCCGGGCATGGAGCTGCTGCTGGGCGCGCCGTACGCGTCCGCGCCGTCGGGCCAGGGCAACGGCACGCTGCGCTACAGCGGGAAGATTCTCATCTATCCGCTGGTGACGTTGCAGAAGGGCGCCGTCATCAACCGGCCCCAGACGGTCATCAACGGGACGGCCGTGTCGGACACGCTGGGCGCGGGGCTGTCGACGTGGGGCCCGCCGGGCAGCCTCTCGCTGGTGGCCTTCGCGGGCCGGGCGTCCTCGGAGCAGGGCGCCTTCACCGGGAGCGTGGAGCTGTTCCAGCGTCAGGGCGAGTCGGTGGCGGAGTGGACGCGCACCAGCGTCCGGGTGCCGGCCAGGCCGAGCGTGGAGCGCTTCGGCGAGGCGGTGGCGATCACGCAGGGGCCGCAGGGCCGGGCGCTGGTGCTGACCGGCGCTCCGGGCTGGTCCGGCCCCGGCACCAGCAATGACGGTAACGCCCTGGCCATTGGCCGCGCCTACGTGCACGACGTGAGCGCCCCCGCGGCGGCGACGGTGGTGGAGGAGGGCGTGCCCTCGCCGCACCGAGCCGGCCGCAACGTGGGCGTGGACGTGGCCTTCACCGACTTCAACGGCGACGGCCGCCCGGACCTGGTGGTGGGCGCGTCCAACTTCTACGTGCCGGGCACGGGGACGACGAGCTCGAACAACGAGCTCAACAACACGTACACCTCGGTGAAGGCCGCGTGCGTCACCAGCGGCACCCAGTCCACGGGCGGTGCGCTGGTCTCCCTGGGGCAGGCGGACGGCAGCTTCACGCCGGCGTACCGGCTCTTCGCCACCTACCAGATTGAGGGGTGCACGCCGGAGACGGAAGCCAGGTGCCGGCGCACGGGCATGGGGCGCGGCGTGGTGGGCGGCTTCGACCTCAACGGCGATGGCAAGGACGACGTGGGGCTGCTGCGCAACGACGGCATGGACGTGTTCCTGGGCCGCGCGCCCGAGGACGCGTCGCTGGCGAAGCTGACCATGGCGTGCGACGCCGTCTACACGTGGCCGTCCATGGACATCCAGACGTCCGCGCCGGCCTCACTGGGCGACCTCAACGGCGACGGCTGTGACGAAGTGGCCTGGCGCTACGCGGAAGGCTCGCGCTCCGGCGTGGCCATCCTGCTGGGCTTCGACGCGGGCGGGACACGCTGCGGCGGGCGCCGGACGGCCACCGTGTGGCGCATCGCGGGCGACAGCGAGGTGCAGCTCTCCAACATGGGACTGGGCGTGAGCATGGTCCGCGCCGGGCGCTTCCTCGGCGACACGCGCGACTTCCTGGCCATCAGCGCCACCAGCGTTCAGTTCAACGGCGTGACGCAGCCGGTGGTCCTGCTCTTCGACAAGGCGGTGCTGCAGCGGAAGATGGCGGACCTCCAGGCCGCGGGACAGCCGCTGGTCGCCGGAGCGCTGGGCGACGGGCTCGACCCCGTGGTCCTGGTCCACCGGCACCGCGCGGTGAACTTCGGCACGCGGCTGGAGGGCGGCTTCGACCTGACGGGCGACAACATCCCCGACCTGCTGGTGTCGGCGCCAGGTGCGTCCGAGGCCTCCGACGGTGGCGGCGCCGTGTTCCTCTATGCCGGCGGGGTAGGCCAGGAAGGCGCGCTTTCGCCGTTCCTCATGGTGGTGGGAGATGGCTCGGAGCGCGGGGCGCTGGGACAGGACATGGCGGTGATGCCAGGCAGTGGCAGCACGCCGCCCATGCTCGTCGTCGGCGCGCCGCGCAGCTACCGGACGGGGACGCAGAACGGCACGGCCTTCGTGTTGCCGCTCGGCTTCTGACAGAAGCCGCACCCGGAGGCTGTTGGGTCCCCGCTGGGGCTGGGTCTATCCTGGGCCCGGACTCAGCGTGGGAGCCCCATGGGCCTGAATCGGGAGTGGCGTCACGGCGAGCAGCACGCGTGGCTCGAGCCGCCAGACATCCTCTGGGCGCGCTTCCGGGGCGCCCTCTCCCTGGAGACGTCGGTCTGGTCGTGCGGCGTCTACCGGGAGCTGGCCAGCACCCAGCGCTTCTACCTGGCCGCGGACATCGCCGGCTCCCACCTCAGCCCGGAGTCGCGCCGGTACCTGGTGGAGCACACGAAGGCCGGCTGGTTTCGCGGCGTCGTCTACATCGGCGCGGGGCTGGAGCAGAAGGCCACCACCAAGAGCCTCATGGTGGGCGCCATGCTGAACGGCGGGCGGCTGGACATGACGTACGTGGACACGGCCGACGAGGCGCGTGCCTGGATTGCCCGGCACCGTGAGGCGGCGGCGCTCACCGGCTGACGGTGCGCGGCACGGGCGGCACACGCGGCCTCCGCAGGGTTCCCAGGCGAGGCGACAGGCGGGCTGCCAACGGTCCGGCGCGTGTGCATCGTCTGTGGCCAGGAGGATGCATGGGTCCGGAAGCCCTTGGCTGGTTCAGTTCGTTCGTCCTGCTGCTGACCATTGGCAAGCAGGTCCATCGGCAGTGGAAGTCTGGCTCGAGCGAGGGCGTGTCCAAGTGGCTCTTCGTCGGGCAGATGACGGCGTCCGTGGGCTTCACCCTCTACAGCTGGATGGTCGGCAACTGGGTCTTCGTGGTGACGAACGCGCTGATGTTGCTGAGCGCCATCGTGGGAATCGTGATTGTCATGAAGCATCGGCGGGCCGCGCGTCAGGGGCGGGCCTCCCAGACGCGGGCCCCTTCCGGTGCCGCGCACGCCTGAGTCCCTGGGTCCTGGCTGTTCGCCTGCCCCAGGAACGAGCGGACGGTGAGGCCCGGAGGTGGGTTGGTTTGCGGGAACAGCCTTCTCACATTGCCCGAGCCCCTTAGCGCTGGAGTTCGACATGGCCGACAAATCCGAAGTGGCCCGGCTGCGCAGCCTGGCCCAGCTCGATGCGGATGCCGTGGGTGCGTACGACGCGGCCCTGGCGCGCATCCCCGAGCCGCTCGTCCGGGAGCGGCTCAACGGGTTCCGAATCGACCACGTGCGCCACGTGCAGGACCTGAACGCCCTCATCCACGAGGCGGGCGGGGCGCCGCTGGAGCTGCGCCTGGACCTCAAGGGCACGGCGATGAAGGGCCTGACGGCGATGTCGAGCCTGATGGGCACCGAGGCCGCGCTGGTGGCCATGCTCGGCAACGAGGAGTTCTCCAACCGGGCCTATGACGTCGCCCTGCGCTTCGACTGGCGCCCCGAGGTCCGGGCGCTCATCGAGAAGCACCGCGAGGACGAGCGGCGCCACGTGATGTGGATTCGCGAGGCGGTCCGGACTCGCCCGTGGGAGCGTGCCGCCGCCTCCGCCGCGGAGGGCTCCGAGGCGCCTGCCTGAGGCGCTCTCAGGGGCCGATATGACCGGGCCACATCCTCGTTTACGCTTCCGCTGGGGTTTTGCGAGGAGACGAGACGAATGCGCTCGGCGGTCTACGCGGCGGTAGTGATTGCGGGCCTGATGACGGGCTGCGCCACCCAACAGGGGAGCACCTTCAGTGACCTCTTCATCCCGGATGGAGAGGCCATCTACGAGCGGCCGCTCGAGGAGATGTGGCCGGAGGTGCGGCAGTACTTCACGGAGAACAACCTGCCTTTCCGCGAAGACCGGGGAAGCATGGTGCTGGAGACGGAGTGGCGCCAGGAGTTCGGCGGCTCGAAGATCTCCGGCTTCTTCCACCGCTACATGGTGCTGGGCAAGCGAGAGTCGCCCACCCAGAGCAAGCTGTGGATCATCCGCATCACCAAGAGCCGCAACAAGGCGCTGGCGCCCCCGGGCCGCGAGCTGGACTGGGGCGTTGCCCGGGTTGTCGGAGACCGGGGGGGAGGCGATACGGCTGTTCCCGGGCTCTCCCCGGAGGACTTCGAGGACTACCTGGACGCGCCGATCGGAGAGAACTCCTTCTTCGCGGAGTCGGGTCAGGGCTCTCGGGACCTCGTCATGGAGTGGCGGGTGTTCCGCACCATCTCGCCCAAGCTGATGAAGGAGGAGAACGCGCCCAAGCCGGTGAAGGTGGCCATGGCGCCCAACGCGAAGGGGGACGTGGCGGCGATGGACTTCGAGTGCGGGCTGCCCATTCTGGGGCTGGGCAAGCACGTGAAGCCGGGCGGGGTGCTGCTGCTGGGGGAGATGCACGGCACGCAGGAGGTGCCGCGCTTCGTGGCGCAGACGTCCTGCCAGACGGCGGTGGCGGGCACACCGGTGACCGTCGGTCTGGAGCTGCCGCTGGAGAGCCAGACGCGAATCGACACCTTCCTGGACAGCGCCGGCGAGGAGCACGACTGGCTGAAGCTGATGGAGGCGCCGTTCTGGCGCAGCCCGTACCCGGATGGGCGCAGCAGCGAGGCGGTGGCGAACATGCTGGAGCAGCTGCGCCAGCTGCGCTCACGTGGCCTGGACGTGGACGTCTTCGTCTTCGACCACCCGACGGCGCACGGTCAGAAGCGTGAGGACGCGATGGCCGCGACGGTGCGGCACCAGGTGGAGTCGGGCCCCAAGCGCTTCCACGTCATCCTGTCGGGCAACATCCACACGCGCACGAAGAAGGGGCTGCCGTGGGACAAGTCCTTCAAGCCGATGGGGATGCTGCTGAAGGACGAGCTGGACAGCGTGGTGGCGCTGGACATGGCGTACAACAGCGGCTCGGCATGGATTTGCGCGGTAGATAGCAAGGGAGTGAAGGACAAGCTGGACTGCGGAATCCGCGAGGCGAAGGGGCGGGACAACGGCGACCGCTTCTTCGTGCACACCTGGGGCGGGACGAATGGGGACGGGTACCACGGTGTCTTCTACGTGGGGCCGGTGAACGCGTCGGCCCCGGCGGTGCACAAGGGGCTGGGGCGTCCGGGCGCGGGGGACAACTCCGCGTCTCCGGTGGAGGACCCGAGCCCGAAGCTCGCGTCGCACTGACGTCTGGCATTCCACGGGGTGCGGCTGCGGCTGCTGCGCGCCCCGTGGCGCTGACGTAAGTTGTCCGCGTGAGCGACATCACTGTCTATCAGCCGGACCTCCTCTACTCGGGTGGCCGGTTCCTCGAAGGGCGCGTCCTCGCGGTGGACGCCGACGGCCGCATCCTGGAGCCGGCCTTGGTGCCCGCGGGCGCACGGACCGTGGCACTGCCGGGCAGGGCCCTGCTGCCAGGGCTCGTCAACGGACACTCCCACGCGTTCCAGCGGCTCATCCGTGGGCGCACGGAGTACGTGGCGTCGGGTCGCGAGGCGGACGACTTCTGGAGCTGGCGCGAGGCGATGTACCGCGCCGCCGAGTCGCTGAGCCCCGAGGACCTCTACGTCGCCTCCCGGCAGGCCTTCGTGGAGATGGCCCTGGCGGGCATCACCACGGTGGGCGAGTTCCACTACGTCCATCATCAGCCAGACGGGACGCCCTACGCGGACCGCAACACGCTGGCGCACGCGGTGATTCGGGCGGCGCGGGATGTGGGCCTGCGCATCTGCCTGCTCCGAGTGGGTTACGCACGCGCGGGCTTTCGCGTGGCGGAGAACCCGCGCCAGCGCCGCTTCATCGACCCTGACGCCGACACGTTCCTGGCCTCGGTGGAGGCACTGGCCCGCGACGTGCGAGGCGACGCGGCGGTCAGCGTGGGGCTTGCGCCGCACAGCGTACGCGCGGTGTCGAGAGAGTGGCTGTCCACGCTGGCGAGCTCGACCGTCAGGCGCCTGCCCATCCACATGCACGTCGCCGAGCAGCCGAAGGAGATCGAGGCCTGTCTCGCGGAGCACGGGCGGAGGCCGGTGGAGCTGCTGGCGGACCTGGGCCTCCTGGGGCCGGGCTTCACGGCGGTGCACGGGGTGCACCTGACGGACGAGGAGGTGGCGCTGCTGGGCGAGTCCTCGACCACGGTGTGCGCGTGTCCTTCCACCGAGCGGAACCTGGGAGATGGCATCGTCCCCGCGGATGCTCTGGTGAAGGCGGGGGCTCGCATCAGCCTGGGCTCGGACAGCCAGGCCACGGTGGACCTGCTGGACGAGGCGCGGCAACTCGAGGGGCATCTGCGGCTGGCCCGCTTACGGCGTGCCGTGCTGGACCCGGGCGGCGGTGCCATGGGTAGCCTGGCCGGGCGGCTGCTGGGCATGGCCACGGTGGATGGGGCGCGCAGTCTGGGGCTGGCCGGTGGTGCCCTGGAGTCCGCGGCACCTGCGGACTTCTTCACGGTGGACCTGAACCATCCATCGCTCGTGGGAGCGCGGCCCGAGTCGCTGCTGTCGGCCATCGTCTTCGGCGCGGAGAAGTCAGCGGTGCGCGAAGTGGTGGTGGGCGGACGCGAGGTGGTTCGCGAGGGCCGCCATGCGCTCGCGGAGGAGAGCGGCCGCGCATTCCAGGCGCTGTCATACGCATTGTACGGCTGAGCAGTACGGCTCCGGCGATATGGCATTGAGGCGCCGATCGTTTCCGCACGGGGTTTGCATCCCGGAGGGGCCGATGCGCTCGATGGTGTACGCGGTGACGATGTCGATGTGCTTGCTGGCGGGCTGCGCGGCCCGTCAGGGAAGCACCTTCAGTGACCTCTTCATCCCGGATGGAGAGGCCATCTACGAGCGGCCCCTGGAAGAAGTCTGGCCAGAGGTGCGGCAGTTCTTCTCGGAGAACAAGCTGCCCTTCAAGGAAGACCGCAGGAGCATGGTGCTGGAGACGGACTGGCGCCAGGAGTTCGGGGGCTCAAAGATTTCGAGCTTCTGGCACCGGTACATGGTGCTGGGCAAGCGGGAGACGCCCACGAAGAGCAAGCTGTGGATCATCCGCATCACCAAGAGCTCCAGCACCGCCCTGAGCCCGCCGGGTCGGGAGATTGACTGGGGGCCCAGCCGTGTCCTCGGAATGGGATTGAGCCCACTCGAGCGAGCAGACGACCAGCTGGCGAGCCAGTTGCAGTCATCGGCAGGGGCAAATGCACTGGATCCGCAGCTTAGCGTCGAGGACTGGGCGGCCCGGTTCGACGAGCCCCGGGGAGAGAACTCCTTCTTCGCGGGCTCCGGTCAGGGCTCTCGGGACCTCGTCATGGAGTGGCGGGTGTTCCGCACCATCTCGCCCAAGCTGATGAAGGAGGAGAACGCGCCCAAGCCGGTGAAGGTGGCCATGGCGCCCAACGCGAAGGGGGACGTGGCGGCGATGGACTTCGAGTGCGGGCTGCCCATTCTGGGGCTGGGCAAGCACGTGAAGCCGGGCGGGGTGCTGCTGCTGGGGGAGATGCACGGCACGCAGGAGGTGCCGCGCTTCGTGGCGCAGACGTCCTGCCAAGTGGCGGTGGCGGGCACGCCGGTGACGGTGGGCCTGGAGCTGCCACTGGAGAGCCAGACGCGAATCGACACCTTCCTGGGCAGCGCCGGCGAGGAGCACGACTGGCTGAAGCTGATGGAGGCGCCGTTCTGGCGCAGCCCGTACCCGGATGGGCGTAGCAGTGAGGCGGTGGCGAACATGCTGGAGCAGCTGCGCCAGCTGCGCTCACGTGGCCTGGACGTGGACGTCTTCGTCTTCGACCACCCGACGGCGCACGGTCAGAAGCGTGAGGACGCGATGGCCGCGACGGTGCGGCACCAGGTGGAGTCGGGCCCCAAGCGCTTCCACGTCATCCTGTCGGGCAACATCCACACGCGCACGAAGAAGGGGCTGCCGTGGGACAAGTCCTTCAAGCCGATGGGGATGCTGCTGAAGGACGAGCTGGACAGCGTGGTGTCGCTGGACATGGCGTACAACAGCGGCTCGGCGTGGATTTGCGCCGTGGACAGCCAGGGGCGGAAGGACAAGCTGGACTGCGGAATCCGCGAGGCGAAGGGGCGAGACAACGGCGACCGCTTCTTCGTGCACACCTGGGGCGGGACGAATGGCGACGGGTACCACGGCGTCTTCTACGTGGGAGCGGTGAACGCCGCGGCCCCGGCGGTGCACAAGGGGCTGGGACGTCCGGGCGCGGGGGACAACTCCGCGTCTCCGCTGGAGGAGGCCGGGCCCCAGCTGGCGTCCGGTCGCTGAGTGCACAAGGGGGAGGGTAGGGCCTTCCGGGGGCTGGCGTGCCGTGGCATGACCGGTCCCTGGAGGTCTTACCCATGAGTGACACGCTGCCCGCGCTGCGGGCCACCCTGACGGAGCTGGTGGCGATGGACACCACGTCCTCGCGCCCCAACGCTCCGCTCATCGACTACGCGCAGGCGCGCCTGGAGGCCGCGGGCTTCAGCGCGGAGCGCCAGAAGTTCACGGACGACGCGGGCGTGGAGAAGGTGAACCTCGTCGCGGTGAAGGGGGGCTCCGGCTCCGACCGTGCCGCGTTGGCCCTGGTGGGCCACTCCGACTGTGTTCCCTTCGACGCCGCATGGACAGACGCGCTGCGGCTCACGGAGAAGGACGGCCGGCTCTATGCGCGAGGCGCGTGTGACACCAAGGGCTTCATCGCCTGCGCGCTGCATGCGGCGCTGAACGCGGAGCAGGTGAAGGCGCCGTTGATGGTGGTGCTGACCGCGGACGAGGAAGTCGGTCTGACGGGGGCCAAGAAGCTGGTGGAGGCGGGGCTGGGCCGTGCGCGGCACGCGATTGTCGGCGAGCCCACGCGCCTCATCCCGGTGCGCGCCAACAAGGGCTACTGCCTGGCGGAGGTGGAGGTGGTGGGGAAGGAGGGGCACAGCGCATACCCGGACTCGGGCGCGTCGGCCATCTTCCGCGCGGGCCGGTTCCTCCAGCGCCTGGAGCACCTGGCGCTGACGGTGCTGCGCGAGGACCGCGACGAGGGCTTCCAGCCGCCCTTCACCACCGTCAACGTGGGCGTCATCCAGGGCGGCAAGGCGAAGAACGTCATCCCCGGCGCCTGCCGCTTCGTCGTGGAGTGGCGGCCCATCCCCGGGCAGCCGCCGGAGCGGGTGTCGCAGTTGCTGGAGACCATCCGCCAGGAGTTGGTGCGCGACGAGCCCGCCTATGAGGCCCACATTCGCGTGGTGCGCACGGACCGTGGGGTGAACACCCGGGCGGACGCGGAGGTGGTGCGCTTCCTCGCGGAGGCCAGCGGCAACGCGCCCGAGACGGTGTCCTTCGGCACGGAGGCGCCGCAGATGACGGAGCTGGGCGCGGAGGCGGTGGTGTTCGGCCCCGGCGACATCCGCGTGGCCCACCAGACGGGGGAGTACGTCCCGGTGGAGGACCTCGTGCGCTGTGAGGCCATCCTGTCGCGCGCCGTCACTCACTTCTGCGGAGGGCGCTGAACCCGCGGTCAATCGACCGGCCTGCGTCGGGCTCCACGGAGCCGCGGCTCGGGCCGCGGCATGGTGCCGTGGCCCTGACTGCCGCGCAGGTGCGGCAGCGCGCTCCGCGGCTGAAGGGCTTCGGCCGCGGAGAGGCCGCCGAGGTATCGGGGAACTACGCCTGCGGCAGCGCGCAGTGGCTCAAGTCCCTCAGCACCTTCTTGGCCTCGGCGATGAGGTCGTGGCCGCTGGCGCCCTGGGGCGCGCGGGCGATGAGCTTCATGTCCGGCGTGAGGCGGTAGACGCCCTGGGAGCGCTGCACCAGGGCCGCCACCTTCGGGCCGTCCAGCAGGGCGTCCGCGCCCAGCGTCACCACCAGCCGGCTGGTGCCCACCTCCAGGCCGCGCAGCCGCAGGTCGCGCATGTCGATTTTCAGCAGCGTTAGCTCGGACAGGTGGTCCACCTCGTCCGGGGCCTCGCCGTAGCGGTCCACCAGCTCCGCGCGCAGGTCCGTCACCTCGTCCGGGTGGCTGGCCTGGCTGAAGCGCTTGTAGAAGACGAGCCGCTGGTGGACGTCGCTGACGTAGTCGTCCGGGATGAGGGCCGGCATGGGCAGCGTGACGTCCGGCTCGATCTGCACCTTGGGCGGCTGGCCCTGCATCTCCGCGACGGCCTCCTCCAGCAGCTGCGCGTACATGTCGAAGCCAATCTCGGCGATGGCGCCCGACTGCTTGTCGCCCAGCAGGTTGCCCGCGCCGCGAATCTCCAGGTCGTGGCTGGCGATGGAGAAGCCCGCGCCCAGCTCGGTGAAGTTCTGCAGCACCTCCAGGCGCCGCTGCGCGTCCTTCGTCACCGCGCGCCGTGAGGGCACCAGCAGGTACGCGTACGCGCGCTCCTTGGAGCGGCCCACGCGCCCGCGGAGCTGGTAGAGCTGCGCCAGGCCGAACTGGTCCGCCCGGTTCACGATCATCGTGTTGGCGCTGGAGATGTCGATGCCGCTCTCGATGATGCTGGTGCACAGCAGCACCTGGTACTTCTTCTCCGTGAAGGCGAGCATCACCTTCTCGAGCTGCCCCTCGCCCATCTGCCCGTGCGCCACGCCGATGGTGACGTGGGGGACGAGCGCCCGCAGCTGCGTCTCGATGGAGGGCAGCGACTCCACGCGGTTGTGGACGAAGAACACCTGCCCGCCGCGCGCCACCTCGCGCTCAATCGCCTCCTTCACCACCTGCTCGTCGTACTTCATCACGAAGGTGCGGATGGCACGGCGGTCCTGCGGCGGCGTGGCGATGATGCTCATGTCGCGCACGCCGGACATGCTCATGTGCAGCGTGCGGGGAATGGGCGTGGCCGTCAGCGTGAGCACGTCAATCTGGGAGCGCCACTTCTTCAGCGACTCCTTCTGCTTCACGCCGAAGCGCTGCTCCTCGTCGACAATCATCAGGCCCAGGTCCTTGAAGGCCACCTCGCCGCCGAGCAGCTTGTGGGTGCCGATGAGGATGTCGACCTTGCCCTCCTTGGCCCGCTTGAGGATTTCCCGCACCTCCGGCGCCTTCTTCAGCCCGGAGATGACCTCCACCGTGACGGGGTAGTCCTTGAAGCGCCTCTTGAAGGACAGGTAGTGCTGCTGCGCCAGCACCGTGGTGGGCACCAGCACCGCCACCTGCTTGCGGTCCAGCGCGGCCTTGAAGGCGGCGCGCATGGCCACCTCCGTCTTGCCGTAGCCCACGTCACCGCAGACGAGCCGGTCCATCGGCTCGGGCTTCTGCATGTCCGCCAGGACGTCTTCAATCGCCTTGGCCTGGTCCGGCGTCTCCTCGAACTCGAAGTCCGCCTCGAACTGGGCGAAGTACCGGTCCGGCGGGCTGAAGGCGTGGCCAGGGTGCGCCTTGCGCGCGGCGGCAATCTGGAGGAGCTCCGCCGCCATCTTGAGCAGCTGTTCCTTGACGCGCTTCTTCGTCTTCTCCCAGCTGGTGGTGCCCAGCTTGTCGAGCTGCACCTGGGAGGGGTCGCCGCCGGAGAACTTCTGGATGAGCCGCATGCGGCCCACCGGCAGGTAGATTTTGTCCCGGCCCGCGTACTCCAGGACGAGGAAGTCCCCGGGCACGCCGTTGACCTCCATCTTCGTCAGGCCCGCGTAGCGGCCGATGCCGAAGTCCGTGTGGACGATGAGGTCGCCTTCCTTCAGGTCCCCGAAGCCGGCGCCGAACGCGTCCAGCTTCTTGCTGCGCCGGGGGCGCCGCCGCGCGCGGACGCCGAAGATTTCCTCGTCCGCCAGCACCGCGAGCCCGCCCGGCCCGTCCACGAAGCCGTGGCTGACCTCGCCCGTGAAGAGGTGCGCGCGGATGGACGGCTCGTAGAGCGACAGGGCGTCCACCAGCGGCTCGGTGTGCACCTTCACCACCACGTTGCGGTCCATCAGCAGCCGCTTCAGCCGGTCCGCCTGGCTCAGCGTGCCGCACGCCACCACGCAGGCCACGCGCAGCTCGCGCCAGCGCTCCAGCCGCTCCACCAGCGGGGACAGCGCGCCCTCCTCGCCATGGTGCGCGAGGATGGCCTCGCGCAGGTCCTGGGTGCTGCCGAAGTTGAAGTGCACCGGCGGGCGCTCGGTCTGCGCCAGCGACAGGCCTCCACCCTCCACCACCCGGAAGGCCCGCATCCGCTGGCCCACGTCCTCGCGGGAGAGGAAGTGCTCCGGCGGCGGGCAGGTCAGCTCCTGCCGCGCCTCGGCGGCGGCATACGCGCGCTCCAGCTCCTCCCACAGCGCGTCCACCGCGCGCTCCTGCCCCAGCGGGTCATCCAGGTAGAAGACGGGCGCCTCGAGGCTCCAGTCGCGCAGGAAGTCGAACACCGTGGACAGCCCACCCTCGAAGAAGCCGGGCAGCAGCCCCTCCAGGCCGAAGCCGGGCAGGCCCTCGCGCAGCGCCTCCAACTGCTCGCGCAGTTTGGTGGTGGGCAGGTTGATGCGGTCGGCCACCGCGCGGGCGGCGGCCTCGGCGCGGGGGCGCGTCTCGTCGGTGAGGAGCACCTCGCGCGCGGGCACCAGGTGCACGTCTTTCAACGCGTCCACCGTGCGCTGGGACTGCGGATCGAAGGCGCGGATGGACTCGATGGTGTCGCCGAAGAACTCCAGGCGGACGGGCTTGTCGTAGAGGGGGCTGAAGACGTCCAGCAGGTCGCCGCGCACGCTGAAGGTGCCCACGTCCTCCACCAGCGGGCTGTTCTGGTAGCCCATGTGCACCAGCCGGCGCGCCAGCGAGTCGCGGTCGAAGTCCTGGCCCACGGCCACTCGCGCGGCCAGCGTGCGCATCACCTCCAGCGGCAGCACGCGGCGGTACAGCGCGCGCACGGACAGCACCAGCGCCGGGAAGCGCGAGCCCTGGCCCAGGTGGAAGAGGGCGCCCAGCCGCTCCGTCACGGCGGCCGCGTCGGGGGACACCTCGTCGTAGGGCAGGACCTCGTCGGCGGGCAGCCGCAGCACACGCGGCTCCAGCAGGCTGCCGTGGCCTCCCAGGAAGAAGGACAGGTCGGCGGCGAGCGCGTCCGCGGCCTCCTCGTCCACCGCGACGCAGACCAGCGGCGCCTTCAGCGTGGCATGCAGGCGAGCGAGCACATGCCCACGTGCCGCCCCCTTGAGCCCTTGCGTGCGGACACGCTGCCCCGCCTCGAGACTGTCGACCACCTGGGCGAATGGGTCGCCCGCCGCACCGCCGTCCTGCGTCTGTGTGAAGGGAGTGTCCATGAGTGGACCTTGAGGGCCCCGGGGTAATTAGGAGCCTCCCCCTGCCAGGTCAACGACGGACCGCGACAGGCGTCTAGATAAACAGGAGAAATCGGAAGCTCTGGTTAGCTCGGTCACTGTTCAGCCACCCCGGGGACCGGTTGGCCGCGCCCCCAGCTGCGGGGTTAGGGTGGTTCACAACGGCAGCATCGGGGGCCACGCCGACATGTCATCTGGCCGTGGAATCAACAGGTGCCTGAGCACGGGGGAAGCGGAAGCCCCGTCGGAGGCGGTGGTCGTCTTGCGGAGCGTCCGCTCCGAGGCCGGCGGCATCGCTGACTTCGAGTGTGTCTCCGCCAACGCACACGCGGAGCGCTGGCTCGGAGGGGAGCCGGGCCGCCTGGTCCATCACCGGCTGCTGGTCGAGGCACCGTGGGCGATTGAAGGCGGCCTGTTCGGCGCATGTGTTCGCGCGGTGACGCGCCGGGTGCCCGAGGTGACGCGCGTGTCGCGGCAGTCGCCCATGGGCACCGTGTGGTTGCAGGCGCGCGTGTCGCCCTGCGACGACGGCGTGGTGCTCTTCCTGGAGGACCTCACCGAGCGCATGGCCGCCGAGGAAGCCCTGCGCAGGGACCATGACCTGTTGAACGCCGTCATCGAGAGCGCCACCGACGCCATCTACGTGAAGGACGTGTCGGGGCGATACATCCTCATCAACCCCGCCACCGCGGAGGCCTTCCACCGGGCGCCTCGCGACATCCTCGGCCGCACGGACGCGGAGTTGCTGGGGGCCGACCGGGCCGCGCCGACCCTGGCGCATGACCGCGAGGTGTTGCGCTCCGGACAGACGGCCACCTACGAGGACGCGGAGGGCGGGCCCGGGACGGACCGCATCTGGCACACCACCAAGGGCGTGCTGCGCCGGGGCGACGGCACCGTGTACGGCCTCTTCGCCATCTGCCGTGACGTCACCGCCCGGCGCCGCCAGGAGCAGGAGCGCGAGGAGGAGGCGCGCTTCCAGGAGCGCTTCATCGGCGTGCTGGGACACGACCTGGGCAACCCGCTGGCGGCGGTGCGGCTGTCCTCCGCGGCGCTGCTGGCCCGGGACTCGCTGCCCCCGGAGGTGCGGCGCGTGGTGGCGCGCATCGACGGGAGCGCCGAGCGGATGGCGCGGCTGGTGAAACAGTTGCTCGACTTCACCCGGGCCCGGATGGCGGGTGGCATCCCCCTGCGCCCCCACGAGGTGTGCATGGAGGACGTGTGCCGCCGCATCATCGCCGAGCTGGAGCCCGCGCATCCGGCGTGCAGCGTCTGTCTGGAGGTGGACGGCGAGTCACGCGGCATCTGGGACGAGGAGCGCCTGGGACAGGTGCTGTCCAACCTGCTGGGCAACGCCCTTCAACACAGCCCGGAGGGCGGCGCGGTGCGGGTGCGGCTGGCCGCGAAGGACCCGTTCTTCCAGCGCGTGGAGGTCCATAACGGCGGGCCGCCCATCCCCGAGTCGCTGCGCCCCCGCCTCTTCTCGCCGTTCCACGGGGTGCCGCCCGAGCCCGGACAGCCGAAGCCGAAGCACCAGGGGCTGGGGTTGGGGCTCTACATCGTGTCGCAAATCGTGACGGCCCACGGAGGCTGGCTGGACGTGGCGTCGTCGGCGGACACGGGGACCTGCTTCTCGGTGACGCTGCCTCGCGTCACCCGGCCGCTCGGAGGGCCGCCGGGCAAGAGCGCGTGAGGCGGGCGCGGCGGACCGCTAGCGCTGCCCGAACTTCACGGCGGCCTGGAGGCGGATGACGTCGGTCAGCGCGCCCGGGTCCACCAGCTCCAGCGCGGCCTGCTGGGACAGGCCCGCATACCGGCGCTTGCGGTACTCCTCCTCGTCCTCCTCACCGCCGCCCTTGTCGCCCTTGTCGTCGCCGCCCTTCCCATCATCCTGGGGGCGGAGGGCCAGCGGCTGTGCTGGAGACAGGCCCTTCTCGATGGACACCGACGAGAGGGCGTCCGCGCGCAGGGAGGTGAACAGGCTGGCCATGGAGAGGCAGAAGACGACGGCGACGGTGAGGTTCTTCATGGGGGGCTCCGTTTCTCTGAGGGGGGGACGCGCGGCTACGAGCGGAAATTCATGGGGCGGACGGCGCCTTCAGGGTGCGGATGAGTCCCACCAGTGCGTCAATCTGCGCCGGGGTGAGCTTGTCCTTGAAGGGCTTCATCTTGCTGTTCCGGGGATCACCGTCGGCAATCACCTTCCGGATGTCGGCGTCCGTCCGGGCCTGCTGCCAGTCCGGGCGGCTCATGTCGCCGATGGACTCCTTCTGCCCCATCTTCGTCTGCGCCTTGCCGTCGATGCCATGGCACGAGGCACACTTCGCCTTCCACACGTCGGCGGTGGTCTCCGCCAGGGCGCTCGGGGAGAGGACCAGGGACAGCAGCAGGACGCACTGCTTCATCATCGACAAGGGCTCCTCGTGGACGGCACACCGGGCCTGGAGGCCCGGGGCCGAGCATACGCCGAAGCCATGGGTTCGCACGCGTGACGGCCGCGGTGGCGCCGCGTCTACTGGCAGCCGTCCGTGGAGGCGTGCTTGTCACAATCCACGGGGCGTACGGCCGCCGTCAGCCGGTCCGCCTCGAACACCAGCGCGGGCTTCCAGTTCGGGGCCTCGGGCGTCCCGTGGTCGCGCAGCAGCACCAGCCGCCTCGTCGAAGGCGGGGTGTCCGCCGGCACGCAGGTCCGCTCGCCCGGCGCCGCGGGCGCGACGACGGGGGAGGCGTCGCCGGTGGCCGGCATCCAGCACAGGCCCACCAGCAGGTTCACGTCGAGCCTGGGGGGAATGACCAGCTCCGGCCCCACCTCCGGGCAGACGCAGCCGCCGACGTCGCAGGCGTTGTCCTGGCACGCCTCCGTGGGGCAGCGGGTGCCCCAGTTGTCCTCGCAGGCCAGCGCCTCCCAGCGCATGCGCGTCACCTGCAGGCCGCCGTCATTCACGACGCGGACGTTCAGCCGTACGGGCTGGTGGGTGGCGCGCGCCTTCTGGCGGGCCTCCTGCATCATCATCACCAGCTCCCGCTGCGCGCCGCTGAGGCGCTGGCGCTCCGTCATGCCCTGGAAGCTGGCGACGGAGAGCGTGGCGAAGATGCCGACCAGGGCCACCACCACCATGACCTCCAGCAGCGTCATGCCGCTGTTTCCTCGAGGATGCATGTCAGTCCTCCGCTCCCACGAAGGCGAAGTTGCGTGGCGCCAGCCGGACGACGGTGTGCCGGCGCTTGTAGCCATCCCGGAGGTTGCCGTCGTCGTCCGTCGCTCCGGGCGCCTCATTCCCCGTCAGCTCGGCGCGCTGCGAGCGCGCGGTGATGGACAGCTCCACCACCCGCACGTGCCGCATCAGCTCGTCGCCCGCGCTGCCCACGCCGCGGTCGGGCGGCGTGGGGACGCCGGCGTCCCAGGTCCAGGTGACGTGCGTGCCGCAGCTCCCTTGCGTGCAGGTGTCCAGCGCGGGCCGCCCCGTGACAGTGTCCGGGAAGAAGCGCGCGGCGTCCGTGGGCGGCGCGGCGGGAGGCACCACGCCCAGGCGGACCCGGAGCAGCTCGACGTCGTGGGACACGGCTTCGTAGGGCTCGGGGCCCGCGGGGCCATCCGCATCCATCTCCAGCACCGGCCTGCCCTCCGGCCAGTTCACCCGGTAGCCGCGGCTGAAGAGGGGGAGGAGGTACATGCCGCCTTCATCCAGCCGCGGCGTGCCGCTCCAGGGCGAGGCGCCCGTCGCGGCGGAGGGGTGGCAGTTGCCCGACGTGGGCGCGGGCCTGTCCGGAAGCCCGGGCGTCCACTCCACGCCGTCAGCCACGAGGTTCGTCACCTTGCCCACGCAGGCCCAGCCCCGGGTGTTGGCCGTGCCCGGGAACACCGCGGCCACGAAGGCGTTGTCCAGGAAGGCGGGCGGCGGACCTCCCAGGCACAGCCTGCCTTCGTACCAGGCCGCGGTCGCGGGAAGGTCGCACTGGACCAGCTTCACCATGCGCGCCGGGTCCGTCTCCCAGACCTCCAGCGCGTCCGACAGCAGCGCGGGGTCGGTCGGCGGAACGAACGAGGGGTCATCCGCGAAGGTCGCCTGGTTGCGGCTCCACACGGCGTAGAACACGTCCGTGTCTCCGCCGGTGAGGGACACGCTGCCAATGCCCGCCCCCGCCCGCTGCACGCCGAACGCCATCAGGTCGCGCGCGGCGCGGCCCGTGTTCTGCGTCTCCATGATGCGCTCCTCCAGCAGGCCCCGCCGCTGGAGGTGGACGCTCACGCCAATGGCGGCGGCCAGGACGACCATGGACAGCGTGGCGGCCACCATCAGCTCGATGAGCGTGAAGCCACGCGGCGTGGAGTGGAGTCGTCTCATGGCGCCATCCGGGTCTGCAGGGCCACCGCGCGGCGGGGCGCATCGGGCTCCTCCCGCCAGCTCACGGTGATTCGGACGTTGACGACCTGGTGCAGGGGAATCGTGCCCCCATGGGGCAGCGCGATGGCGCGGGTGAGCGCGGGCGCGCCCGTCTCACCGCCCTCGAAGGGCGGGTCCACGTCCACGCTCAGGCGGTAGGCCACCTGCGGCGGCGCGTCCGGCAGGGGCGGCGTCTCCGACATGCGGCCGTTGGCGGACCACCACACGTCGCGCCAGGTGTCGTCCAGCTGCTTGATGTTGATGCAGGGGTCGGCCACGGGCTCGCCCACGCAGCGGAGGTTGACCACGCGCTCCAGCTCCTGCTCGGCGATGAGGGTCGCCTGGTTCAGGTTGTTGTTGCGGCGGTTGTGGCGTGACGCGGTGAGCAGCGTGAGCAGGATGCCCAGGATGCCCAGCATGAGCACCGCGGCGGTGGCGGCGGTCTCCAGCAGGCTGAGGCCGCGGGCGTGGCGGCGCCGGTGTGGACTCATGGCACCACCTCCTGGACGCGCGAGCCGGACTGCACGTCCCAGAGGAGGACGCGGGAGCTGCTGCGCGGAGACTCGGAGGTGGGGTTGTTGTACGTGCCGTTGCCCAGCGCGTGCACCTGCCCGTTCTTCACGATGAGCAGGTGGTTGTCATACAGCACCGGCGCGTGCGTGCCGTGTCCGTCCAGCGGCGTGCCGTTGCCGGCGAGCGGCGCGCCCGCGGTGCTGTAGGCGTAGATGTTGCCGCTGGTGGTGCTGTCCAGGTCGCAGGCGCTGGCGGCCCTGCCCACCGCGCTGGTGGTGAAGACGCCGTCCTGCGTGGTGGACACGCCACCCCAGACGACCTGGCCCTCGCCGAGCTCACGCACCCACTCGAGGTGCGCGGGGCAGCTGGCACCGGGACGCGCGGCGGGCACCGGGTCCCGGTCCTCGAAGGCCATCAGGTGGTAGCGGGGGCGGGGGCTGGCCACGTCGTCGGGCTCGTTGGCGATGTCCGGGTTGTTGGCGGTGCCGAAGTACAGCCGCACCCGGCGGTTGCCCCCGTCGGAGACCACCGAGGCGGAGATGCTGGAGAAGATGCGCTGGCTGCGGGGGTTGCTGATGTCGGGAACCTCCTGGGCGTCCGCGACGACACAGGACGCCAGCACCTTGCCCAGCGCCGTGTTCGAGCCGGTGGCCGAGTAGGTGGGGTTGATGCGATAGATCTTCCCCGACGTGGAGGGGACGTAGATGACGTCGACGTTGCCGTCGCCGTTCACGTCCAAGGGGATGGGCTCTCCGCCGACGCCCTCGTTCACGTCCGCGGCGGTGCCCAGCGTGACGACGCCCGCCAGCCGGGCCCTCGCGTTCGAGCCCTGCACCCGCGCGGGCAGGCCCGTCTTGAGGTCCATCAGGTAGACGGTGCCCACCGTGCCGGGCGCGGGGATGTAGTCCGTGGCGAACACGGACACCCACTTCTTGCCGCCGCCCTGTCCGAAGTCCATGCGCACCACGGAAGGCGCGTGCCGTGAGCCATTCGTGTCGGGCCTCGGCGCGGCGCCGGTGAAGTGCCCCACCAGCGGGCTGCAGGCGCCCGCGGTGCTGGTGCAGGGCAGGCCCGTGCTCGTGTGGAAGCGGTCGCGCTTCATGTCGAACTCCCACAGGGGCGCGGGGTAGTTGGAGGCCTCGGGGTTGGTGATGTCGAGCGCGAAGAAGATGCTCTGCTTGGGGCCGGTGGCGCTGGCCAGCACCGTCTTGGCGCCCTCGTTCCAGGTGGTGCTGGGGCGCCAGGCGTCGTCGGTGTCCCGCGGGTCGTGGCCGGTGTCCTCTTCGTAGTCACTGCCCCGCAGGTCGACGTCGGCCACGGACGGCGAGGCGTCCATCGTCGCGCGCTCGGTGGAGTAGTCGTCGTTGGCGCGGCGGTAGTTCTCCACGTAGTAGGGCAGCATCTTGTAGGGCAGGTAGGCGAACAGCTCGCGGCCCTGGCCGTAGTCGTTGCCGCAGCCGCTGGTCCGTCCGAAGTAGCCCTGGTACTCCATGCGGCCGGGGGTGCAGGGGTCATCCCCTGTCTGGAAGAGGCCCGTGCCCAATGCGTGGAGGTAGCCCTGCGTGGTGCCCACGTAGGTCACCGTGCGGCGCCCCGCGATGGCCTCGCTGAAGTTCTGGGTGAACTTCAAGCGCTCCGCTTGCAGGTCGCGCCCCTCGAGCAGCCACGCGGGCACGCTGGGGGGCCCGATGACGGCCGCCGTGGAGAGGTTGACGCCGCCCAGCGGCCAGGTCCGCATCCGGTTGCGCACGGTGGCGGACTGGCGGTCCTCCCAGCCGTAGAGCCAGTCGCGCAGCGCCACCCGGTCATCCGCGGTGCAGCCGTTGCGACCATCCAAATCGTAGAGATAGACGCTGCCGTTGCGGCGCGCGCAGTAGGTGTCGGGGAAGGCCGGGCTGGTGGTGTTGTTGCGCGCCATCAGGTCCTTCACCTCGACGGCCTGGCGCGTCGTGGGGTCGAGGGTGACGAGCCTGCGCTGGTTGAGCGGCTCGCCGGCGCGCGTCTCCAGGTCGGCCATGAGGTCGCGCAGCCACTTGCCGGAGTCCCAGACCTCCGCGGCGGGCGCGTACGGCGCCAGCGTGGCGGGCTCGTAGAGCTTCTTCAGGTAGATGTGGCCGCGGTCGATGGTGTCCGGGCGGTTGTCGTACGTGCGGACGGAGACCTGGTCCACGCCGCCGTCGGCCACCCAGGTGCGTCCGGGCGTCTCGTACACGCCGTGGACCACGGCGTTGGCCATGGGGATGAGCGACGCACGGCCGTACTCGCCGCTGCGCTGCGCCTTGTAGGAGACGTTGATGTTGTGGATGGTGGGCTGGCAGGCCTCGCCGGGGCTCTCCATCACCGCGCGCCAGCACAGCTGCGTTCCCACGCGGCCCTGCTCCAGGAAGTCCTGGAGGACGGCCGTCTCGTTGCGCACGCCGCCGTCGCTGTCCGGGATGGGGACCCGGAGCCAGTTCGGATTCTCGTTGGTGACGTAGGTGGGGTTGGTGGTGTTGCAGGGCTCCTGGCAGACCTTGCAGTCCAGCGCCACCTCGTAGGTGATGTCCGGGTTGAGCCGGCCCGTGCCGCCGTCCGGCAGGGGGACGGGGCGCGAGCACGGCGCGAGGCTGCCGCCGTCCGCCACGTAGTAGGGCTGGTCCTCCACGGTGAACGTCACCTCGGTGATGGTGAAGTCCAGGGAGATGTCCGGGGAGATGTCCGACACCACGTCGGAGCGGTACGAGCCGTTGTTCTGCTTGTTGATGAGGATGACGATGTCGCTGTACGTGCGGTCTCCACCGGCGTTCTGGTCCTCCCAGCCCAGAATCCAGACCAGGGGGTTGTCACGCGGCGCGCCGACCAGCGTGTGCGCCGCGCGGCGGTTGATGGAGTGGACGTCCTGCGTCTGGTCACCCGGGAAGATGACGCGGCCGTAGGCGGGGTCGTTCTCCAGGCGGTTGTAGGCCAGCCCGCCGAGCCAGTCGTAGCGCAGGTTCTTCCCGTCCACCACGAGCGGGTCGGTGCTCTGGTGCAGGTCCAGGTTCAGCGGCGTCTTGGTGAAGAAGACGTTGATGTCGCCATGCATCCACAGGTCGCACTGCACCTGGCGCCCGTCGGTGGTGGGCCGGGTGATGAGGCACGAGTCGGTGGCGGGGCCGTAGACCTGCTCCACGTAGGTCACCAGGAAGAAGACGATTTCGCGCTGGCCCTGGAGCCGGCCCATCTGGACAATCTGGTCCTCTGCCTTGGTGATGGCGGCGGTCGAGCTCTTGCCGGTGATGAGGCGGCCCGCGCTGTCGAAGGCGCTGGCCTTGTAGTCGGGGATGCCGTCCGCGTCGTCCGACGTGTCCCAGGCGGTGCCCGTTCGCGTGAACTGCCCGTTGGAATCCAGCGTCCAGCCCTGCCTCGGCGCGAAGCACTCCGAGGATTCGGACTCATGGCACCTGCTGGAGTCGTCGTCCGTGGAGAGGAAGATGAGGTTGCCGATGCCCTTGTGGCCGTTGAGCGCGTGGCGGGGCTCCAGCAGGTTCGGGATGTGCGGGAACAGGCCCTGGTCGCTGAAGTAGGTGTCGACGCGGCCGCTGGTGACCGCGTACTGCGTCAGGTTGTCCTGCCCGTGATAGGGGTTCCAGGCGAGCAGGTCTCCCGCGAAGTCGCGCACCGCCCGGCCCACCACGCCTCCCGTGCCAGGGCGGTTGGGATAACCGGCGCCGCCCTGCCAGCGTCGCGGCCCATGGTTGGCGGTGTAGCTCCTGCTCGAGTTGCACGGGCCCGTCAGCAGGTCGGGCTCCCTCAGCGTCACCGTCCCCGCGTCGCCCCAGCGCTGGTGGGTGAACGTCCGCCCCGGGCAGCGAGGCTGCTCGCCGACGTAGGGACGGTTGGTGGAGACGTTGTAGAGGTCCTCGTGGAAGTCGAGCACGCCGTTGTTGTTGGTATCGAGCAGGCGGTCGTCGTCCGAGTTGTCGGGCGTGTCGTTGTCATCGATGTACCCGGCGTCGATGAGTTCGTCGTAGTAGAACCAGCCCAGCGTGCTGGAGGCGCCATTGCCCGCGCGGTCATCGACGATGAGCGCGGTGAGCTCCTGCTCGAAGGGCAGGATGATTTTCTCCGGGTTCAGGACGTTGAGGTTGGTGTTGAGGCGCAGCTTGGGCGGGTCGTCGTCCGTGACGATGATGGCGCTGGGAACGCCCGCGTCCTTGCTGAAGTCCGGTTGCTTGTCCTGGTCCGTGGTGTCGATGCAGAGCGCGAGGCTGCTGACGCCGCCATCCGTGCCGCTGCCTCCGCCCGTGCCGCCGTCGGGCCCTTGAGCCAGCACGGCTCCAGCCGCGGCCACCGCCACCGCGGCCACCCAGGTTCGAGTCCAACGCATGATGTCCCCCCTGGCGCCCCGTGCTCCGGGTGCGCCCGATTCATTCCGGTGAAGAAGTCAGAACGTGGGCAGGCCGCTGCCGGAGGTGCCGTTGCCGCGGCACCCCATCTTCGTGCCGTAGCTGCACGAGAGCCCGCCCGGAGTGCTTCCGTGCTCCACGAGTGAGCGGATGATGGTGCGGTACGGCAGGCCAGCGCCCGCTGGCTGGACCTCGCCCACCGATACCAGCCAGATGCGGTTGTTGAGGTCGGTGTTCCGGTCGGCGTCATCGTCATCCTCCACGACGAAGACGCGGAACGAGACGTTGGCCGCCTCCGGATAGGTGCCGATGGCGACGCCCTCCGCGTCGTTGAGCTCGAGCGAGGGCGCCGTCACGGTGTCGTCGATGGCCGTGCCACGCGCCAGCGTGTACGGCGTCTGGGGAATGAGCTCCCGCCAGGGGACGCCGCCCGCGGCGACGTCCGGCAGGCCCGGCTCGTTCACCACCTGCAGCCGTCCCAGGACCTCCTGGGAGTAGTTGCCCGTGGCGCCGGCCACGGGGTTGTTCAGCAGGGCCAGGACGACGGCGCGCCCCTCGGCCATGCCAGCCTCCGCGGCGAAGAGGGCTTCGCGCGAGCGACGTTCATGGGCCTGGAGCGCGCTCTCCGTGCTCACCGCGCGGAGGGACACGAGCACGCCCGCGGTGACGAGGGCGATGAGGCCCAGCGCCAGCAGCAGCGTGAAGCCTCGTCGCGCATGCGGGGCACGCAATGGCTTGCGGGTCGGAGGACAGCGCACCGGGGACTCCTTGCCCTGGAGGGCAGCAGGGAAGCGCAGGTGTCTGTCTCAGCAATCCCCAGGCCCGGCTTCGCGGCGCGCCGGCGCCAATGCATCCGGCCGCTTGGCAATGGCCCCGGGTAAAGCCTGACACGCATGCATGCGACACGGATTGCGGACCTCGCAAAAGTTGCGAGTCAGCGACAAAGTGCGACGCAGTGTGAAGCTCGCCCTGGAGGGCAGGGTGGCGCTGCTTGCGTGACAATCACACGGAGTGTGTTCCTCAGCCCGGCCTGTGAGGCCAGAAGGCGACGTCGCGCCCGGGGGCGTTCAACCAGACGGATTTGAGGAAGCGCACGGCGTTGCCGTCGTCGGTGTCATGCCGGGTGGTGAAGGCATGCGCCGCGCCGAGGAGCAGCAGCGCCACCAGGGCCGCTCCCAGGGCGGGCGGTGCGGGCCACGGCTGGCCGGGCTTCCGCGCGAGGCTCACGTAGGCCCATGCGGCCACGCCCAGCAGCAGGGCCAGCAGCACCGTGCCCGCCACACCGGTGGGCAGGCCGATGAAGGTCAGCGGGCCGGGGGGGAAGTAGCCCGCGCGCAGCAATGGCAGCGCCAGGGCGCCCACGGCGTTGGAGACATCGTCCGGGATGTAGTTGATGAAGGTGGCCACGCCCGTGGCGGTGATGGACACCGCGCACAGCAGCGCGGCGACCCCCAGGGCCCAGGTGCCCCGGTGGGCGGCGCGCAGCCGCTCCAGGCTCAGGCCCGCGGGCAGCAGCAGGAAGGGCACCAGTCCGGTGAGGTGGCGTGGCCCCGTCGTCCAGCCCCACGAGTCGTAGGAGAACGACGAGGTGAAGTACGTGTAGCCGGCCACCAGCGCCAGGCTCAGCCACGCCAGCGCGCGCGCCTCGGAGGACTGGCCGCGGCGGCGCCAGACGAACACCAGCCCGGGCAGCGCGAGCAGCAGGAACGGCGCCAGGGTGAACAGCCCCCGCAGGGGGGAGAAGAAGGACAGCGCGAAGGCTCGCGGGTCCGGGGTGCGGATGCCGAGGAAGCCGCCCAGGTGCCAGGGCTGATAGCCCGCGTCGTTGAGGTACTTGTAGCCACTGGTCAGCGGGTGCCCGAAGGTCACCTGGTGGTACGCCATCAGCGCCACCAGGAAGGGCAGCGCGCCCAGCGTGGCCAGGCCCGCGGCGCGGCCCAGGCGCGCCCAGCGCTCGCGGGCGGGGACGTCCTGGAAGGCGAAGGTGAGCACCGCGTAGAGGACCAGGCCGAGCACGCCGAGCGCGCCGGTGTACTCGGCGGCCACCGTGGCGCCCGCGCAGGCGCCCGCCACCAGATAGCCGCGCTCGCGCCACTCGCCGCGCGCGCAGCGCCACAGCGCGTAGAAGCTCCCGAAGAGCAGCACCGCCGTCGTCTGGTGGCTCATGAAGAGCAGCGAATAGCTGAAGGCCAGCGAGCCCAGCCCGTACGTCACCGTGAGGGCATCCGCGACGAGCGGCTCCAGGTACGTTCGCAGGTAGCGGCGCACGAGCCAGAGCAGGCCCAGCGTGGGCAGCACGGTGAGCAGCAGGCGCGAGAAGAAGACCAGCGGCACCTCCGGCACGGCGTGGCGGTGGCCACCCCCCAGGGCGCGCAGCGTGGCGTAGATGGGCACCGCGGCGAGCGACAGCAGCGGCGCCTTGCTGGGGTAGTACTTGCCGTCCTTCACCGACAGGTCGCCGACCTTGCCGTAGTCCCGCAGCGCGTCGTTGATGTGCAGGGTGCCGTACTCCACCAGCGCGCGCGTCTGCCACAGGCGGCACAGCTCGTTGGGCGAGCGCAGGCCCGGGTGGTAGGGGAACAGCAGCACGTACAGCGCCACCAGGACGGCCCAGACCGCGCGGGGCGCGCCCGCGGTCGAGGGGGCGGGGCGCTCGGACCGGCGCACGGGAGCGGCGTCCGTGGAAGGCGCTGGTTGCGGCTGGGAAGGCGCGGGCGTGCTGTTCATGGGCGGGCCCTGAAGGCGGACAGTGTCGCATCGAGGTGCGGCTGCGACGCAGTGGAGGGGCGGCGGGGCCGGCCCGTGGCATGGCGCCGCGCCGGAGCCACCTGCCCGCCGGTCGACGGCCGCGATGCGCTCGCGAGCCGACGCGTCACGCGCATGGTTCCGCCTCGTGCGGGCGCCATGCGCGCACCGGGTGGGGGCCGCGGCTGGCTCGGCGCCGGTGCCTCACGCGTCGCCACCGGTCGCGCGGGCCACGGCGAAGAGGCTCATGCCCACCGGCAGCTTCACGCGCGACTCCGCCCGCGCAATCAGGGGCGCCAGCGTGTCATAGAGCTTGAGCTGGAGCTTGGGCACCGAGCGGCGCCGCAGCAGGCGGCTGTTGATGAACCAGCCCGGCAGGCCCGCCAGGTTCATCCACTCCAGCGTCTCCACCTGGAAGCCGTTCTCCTCCAGCACCGCGCGCAGCGTGGCGGGCGTGTAGCGGCGGTGGTGGCCCACGGCCTCGTCGATGGCGCCGAAGAGCTGCTGCAGCGCGGGGACGAGGATGACCACCCGGCCGCCCGGCGTCAGAATCTGCCGGAACCGGCGCACGGCGGACGCATCGTCCGGGATGTGCTCCAGCACGTTGGACAGGACGATGGTGTCCAGTCGCTCCGACTTGAGCGACTCCCAGTCCGCCAGGGCCACGTCGGACAGGTAGGGGCGGATGTGCGGCTTGCCGCGGAAGAGGTTCTTCAGCCGGTCCACGTAGAAGCGGTCCACCTCGAGCGCGATGAGCAGCTCCAGGCCGGACTCCAGCTCCCGCGTAATCGTGCCGATGCCGGCGCCAATCTCCAGCACCCGGCGGCCCAGGTGCTCGCGGAAGCGGCGGCCCAGCCACTGGTTGTAGTGGACGGCGCCGTCCATGCGCTCCAGGGTGGTGTAGCCCTCGTGCTGGTTGTCCGCGTCGTCGCGCACGGTGGCATAGCGGACCAGGGTGCGCAGCCGGGACAGGTGCGCCGCGGGCGTCCGGCGGGGCACCGCGCCGGGGGGCAGCGTCACCTCGGTGAGGCGGTACAGCTGCGCGGCCAGCTTCACCACCAGCTCCGCGTCCACCGCGTCGTCGTCGCTGGTGAGCGTGACGGAGCGCAGCGCCTCGGTGCGGAAGGCGCGCAGGCCGGTGAGGGGGTCCGTCAGCGCCACGTCGGTGACGAAGCGGGTGACGTGTCCCAGGGCCCGGTCCGCCAGCAGCTCCGGCGCCAGCCCCTGCGCCGTGCGCAGGCCGAACACGGCGTCCGCGGTGTCCGCCTGGATGGGGGCCACCAGCGCCTCATAGACGTCCTGTGGATACGCGGTGTCCGGGTCCTGGAGCACCGTCACCGCGCCCTTCACCTGGGCCAGCGCGGCGCGGATGGCTGCTCCCTTGCCACCGGGCGCGTGGAGCACGTGCACGTTGGGGGCAGCGGCGTTGACGGAGCCCTCGCCGGCGAGGACAGCCTCGGCGCCGGGGGGCAGCGCCTGGGCGAAGCGCGAGACGGCGTCCGCGGTGTCGGGCGAGAAGGGGAGGACGAAGGAAAGCGGTGGCGTCACGCCGGGCTGAGTAGCACAGGCTGCGCACGCATGCGCGTGGCGCGTCCCCTGAGCGTGGATGGAGGGCATCCAGGCGACCGCGGAACGATGGACAACCCCGATGGGACGCGGCACGCTCGTCGCGCTTCCCAATGGTGTGGGTGAAGGTCGGCCGGTGGCCGCCAGGCCTGAGGCGCCGCACCGGGAACGGCAGGGAGACGTCACGTGGATGGAACCGGTTTCGACCCGGCCAGTGGTGGCCTGACGCCCGCGGGCCTCATGCAGCACCTGCGCGCGGTGTGGCGCCGCAAATGGGTCGTCCTGGGGGTGTCGCTGGTGGTGGTGGCGCTCATGGCCGCCCACACGCTGCGCCAACCGAAGGTGTACTCCTCCAGCGCCTCGCTCATCATCGACGTGACGGCGCCTCGCTTCCTGGATGGGGAAGTGAAGGAGGTCATGGGCGAGGAGCGAAGCAACTACTGGTTCAACAAGGAGTACTACGCCACGCAGAGTCAAATCATCACCTCGCGCGCGGTGGCGGGGCGGGTGGTGGACAAGCTGGGCCTGTCCACGGACGCGGGCTTCCTGGGCGTGGCGAACGTGGCGGACGAGAAGGCGCGCCTGCAGGCGATGCAGGGCATGGACGCGGTGGCGCTGCTCCAGTCGCGCATCCGGGTGATTCCCGCGAAGGACTCGCGGGTGATGAACATCGCGGTGGATGACTTCGACGCCCAGCGCGCGGCGCTGCTGGCCAACGAGGTGGCCGCCGCGTACATGGCGGAGAACCTGGCCCTCAAGCTGCGGACGACGGAGGACGCGCGCGACTGGCTGGAGGGCCGGCTGGCCGAGCTGGAGGCCCAGTCGCGCTCCAGCGAGCTGGCCGTCTACGACTTCAAGAAGGACGCGGACATGCTGTCCACGTCGCTCGAGTCGCGGATGAGCATCGTCAGCGAGCGCATCAACAGCTTCAACCTGAAGCTGACCGAGGTGCGCATCCAGATTGCCGCCCAGCAGGCGCGCGTGGAGGCCATCCACCGGCTGCGCAAGGCGTCTCCGGAGGACGAGACGTGGGCGGAGGCCTTGTCGGGCGCCAGCGAGGGCCCCATCCAGGACCTGCGGCGCAGCTACACCGAGCTGCGCATGTCGTGCGCGGAGCTGGAGGAGCGCTACCTGCCCGAGCACCCGAAGCTCCTGGAGTGCCACCGCAAGCTGGCGGTGGTGCGCGAGGACTTCCTCAAGAGCCTGGCCAACGTCGTGCGCGGCGCGGAGACGGCGCTGGCGGAGGCGGTGGCGCAGGAGAAGAACCTGGTGCGCCTGCTGGAGGCGGAGAAGGCGGAGGCCTTCCTGGTGAACAAGAAGGCCATCGAGTTCGACCGGCTCAAGCGCGACTCGGACAACAACCAGCGCCTCTACGAGCTGGTGGCCAAGCGGCTGAAGGACATCGAGCTGTCGGGCATGCTGCGCACCAGCAACGTGCGCGTGCTGGACCCGGCGCGGCCCAACCTGGTGCCGGTGAAGCCGCACGTGCGCCGCAACCTGGCGGTGGGCCTGGTGATGGGGCTCCTGGCCGGCCTGGGCGTGGTGCTGCTGCTGGAGCTGCTGGAGAACAGCGTGGCCACGCAGGCGGACGTGGAGGAGCGGCTGGGGCTGGCCTTCCTGGGCCTCATGCCGCGGCTCGACGGGAGCAAGGCGCCACGCGACAGGGATTTGCACGTCCACCGCGAGCCCAAGTCGACGGCGGCGGAGTGCTGCCGCGCCATCCGCACCAACCTGCTGTTCATGTCGCCGGACAACCCCTTCAAGACGCTGGTGGTGACGTCCAGCGGCCCGCAGGAGGGCAAGTCCACCACCTGCGTCAGCCTGGGCGTGGCCATGGCCCAGAGCGGCAACCGGGTGTTGCTGCTGGACACGGACATGCGCCGGCCGCGCCTGCACCGCGCCTTCGGGGTGCCCAACGAGCTGGGCATCTCCTCGCTGGTGGTGGGGGAGGGCACGCTCGAGGCGGCGGTGAAGAGCACCGAGGTGCCCGGCCTCTTCGTGCTGCCGTGTGGCCCGCTGCCGCCCAACCCGGCGGAGCTGCTGCACACCCAGGCCTTCACGGACCTGCTCAAGGCCGCCTCCGAGCGCTTCGACCGCGTCATCCTGGACAGCCCGCCCATCAACGCGGTGGCGGACGCGGCGGTGCTGGCCACCAAGTGTGACGGCGTGGTGCTGGTGCTGAAGGCGGCCAAGACGAACCGCGAGTCGGCGCGGCGCGCGCTGCGCTCGCTGGCGGACGTGCAGGCGCGGATGTATGGCGCCATCCTCAATGACGTGGACCTCTCGGCGCCGCGGTATGGCGACTCGTACCTGGCCTACCAGGGCTATGGCCAGTACGGAGAGGAGCCCAAGGACGGGGTGGCCCAATCGTGAGCCTGCCGCTTGCGGGGGCGGGCCTGCGGGTGCTGCACCTGGGCAAGTTCTATCCCCCCGCGTCGGGCGGCATGGAGGCCCACGTGCGGACGCTGGCGCGCGCGCAGGCGGCGCTGGGCGCGCAGGTGGAGGTGCTGTGCGCCAACCACGCCGCGGAGGGCCAGGGCACCAGCCACGAGTTCCACGGCCGCAGCCCCACGCGTGAGGAATGGGACGGCCCGGTGCGGGTGACGCGCCTGGGCCGGCTGGCGTCGGTGGCGCGCATGGACGTGCTGCCGGACCTGCCTCGCATGCTATCGCGCGCGCTGGACCGGGGCGTGGACGTGCTGCACCTGCACACCCCCAACCCGACGCTGGTGCTGGCGCTGGACGTGGTGCGCCGGCTGCCGCCCCTCTTCATCACCCACCACAGCGACGTCATCCGGCAGAAGGTGGCCGGCGCGCTCTTCAAGCCGTTCGAGGCGCTGCTCTACGCGCGCGCCCGGCGGGTGCTGGCCACCAGCGAGGCCTATGTGCCGGGCTCGCCGCTGCTGCGTGCCTTCCGCGGCAAGGTGCGGGCGCTGCCGCTGGGGCTGGACCTGGCGCCCTACCTCCACCCCTCCGCCGCCGCGTGCGACGCGGAGGCGCGCTGGCGGGCGGAGGCCGCGGGGGGCCCGCTGTGGCTCATGGTGGGGCGGCTCGTCTACTACAAGGGGCTGTTCACCGCGCTGGAGGCCCTGGCCCGGGTGCCAGGCCGGCTGGTGGTGGTGGGGGAGGGGCCGCTGGAGGCCGAGGCCCGACGCCGGGCGCGTTCGCTGGGCGTGGAGGGGCGGGTGACGTGGGCGGGCTACCTGCCTCCGGACGCGCTGGTGGGCGCGCTCCGGGCGGCCACCGCGCTCTGGTTCTGCGGCAACGCGCGCAGCGAGGCCTATGGCCTGTCGCAGGTGGAGGCCATGGCCAGCGGACGGCCCGTGCTGAACACGGCGATTCCCCACTCGGGCGTCGCCTGGGTGAGCCTGCACGAGCAGACCGGCCTGACGGTGCCCGTCGGAGATGCGCCCGCCCTGGCGGCCGCGGCGCGGCGGCTGCTGGACGAGCCGGACCTGGCGCGGCGGCTGGGGCGCGCGGCCCGGGAGCGCGCGGTGGCCGAGTTCCGGCATGACGTCATGGCCTGGCGCAGCCTGGTGCTGTACGCGGAGGCGCTCGGCCGGCCCGCGCCCGCGGTGGCGTCCACGCTCCTCCCGAAGGCATTGGCGGAGACCGCATGAGCCACCCGATGCGCGTGCTGCATGTCTACAGCGGCAACCTCTACGGCGGTATCGAGGCCTTCCTCCACACCGTTGCGCGGACGCAGGGGCTTCACGCCGGAGTCCAGCACGAGTTCGCGCTCTGCTTCGAGGGCCGGTTGGCGCGGGAGTTGCGCGAGGCCGGGGCGGAGCTGCATTCGCTGGGCGCCACGCGGGTGGGCCGGCCCGGGTCCGTGTGGCGCGCTCGGAGCGCGCTGAGGGCGCTGCTGCGCGGCGGGGGCTACGGCGCGGTCATCTGCCACGCCATCTGGTCGCAGGCGCTGTTCGGTCCGGTGGTGCGCGCCCTGGGTGTGCCGCTCGTCTTCTACCAACACGACGCGCTGAACGGGCGGCACTGGCTGGAGCGGTGGGCGCGTGCCACGGAGCCGGACCTGGTCATCACCAACAGCCGCTACTCCGCGGGCACGCTGGCCCGCGTCTATCCCCACGCGCCCTGGACGCTGGCGTATTCTCCCGTCCTCGCACCGGCGCCGGAAGGCGCGCGGGACGAGATGCGCGCCCGGCTTCGCGCGGGGCTGGGGGCGCACGAGCAGGACGTCGTCATCGTCCAGACCAGCCGCATGGAGGCGTGGAAGGGGCAGCGACTGCTGCTGGAAGCACTCGGTCGGCTGCGTGAAGTGGCGGGCTGGCGGGCGTGGGTGGCGGGCGGGGCGCAGCGGCCGGAAGAGGAGGCCTACCTCGAGGGGCTGCGGGCGCAGGTTCACAGCCTTGGCCTGACCGAGCGGGTGCACTTCCTCGGGCAGCGCTCCGACGTGCCGTGCCTGCTGCGAGCCGCGGACATCCACTGCCAGCCCAACCTGGGCCCGGAGCCCTTCGGCATCGCCTTCGTGGAGGCCCTCCAGGCTGGCTTGCCTGTGGTAACCACGGCGATGGGGGGGCCGCTGGAAATCGTGGACGCCTCCTGCGGCATGCTCGTCCCGCCGGAGCCCGGGGCGCTGGCCGCGGCCCTGCGGCGCCTTATCGAGGACCCGGCACTGCGGAGCAGGCTGGGCCAGGGAGGGCCGGTGCGCGCGGCGGCGCTGAGTGATTCCCGTGCTTACCTTCGCGGCCTGGAGGAGGCGCTGCGCGCGCTCACCGGCGAGCGGGCGCGCGCATGAGGGGGCCACCGCCGCCTCGCGCGGAGCGGCCCCAGCTCCAGGGGCCTGGGGTGCTGCGGCGCCGATACGTCCGCCGCGCGCCTGGCTCGCCGCTGGAGGTAGGGCCCGCAGGCGTGGCCGTCCCGGCTCGAGGCATGGGTGCCGGGAGCAACCTCCTGGCATCCGGCAGGCTGGTGCCGCTCTTCGTGGGCCTGCTGCTGCTCTTGCAGCTCGCGCTGCTGGTGGAGGCCATCGCGCCGCTGCGGGTGGTGGTGCGCGTCCTCGCCTTTGGCATCAGCCTGCTCCTGCTCGTGCTGGTGCGGGGCCGGAGCCTGAAACACCCGGCACTGCCGTTTGTCCTGGGGGCGCTGGGAGTCACCGCGCTCCAGTTCTTCAACCCGGGCACTGGCACGCCGCTGGCGTCGGTGGCGCAATTGGGCATCCAACTGGCCATCGCCGCGCCGCTGCTCTGGGTGACGCGGCTGTCCATTGACCCTCGGACGTTCCACCGCACGCTCGCGCTGCTCTTCCTCTTCAACGCGGCAAGCGCGGGCGTGGGCGTGCTCCAGGTCTACTTCCCAGGGCGCTTCGAGCCGGCGCTTTCGTCGGCGGTGGCGAGCCACGGCCAGGGCTACGTGAGCAGCCTCCAGTTCGAGACGACGGACGGTGTGCGGGTGTTCCGGCCCATGGGCCTGACGGACACACCGGGCGGCGCGGCCACGGGGGGCTTCTACGCCGTGCTGCTGGGGGCCGGCTTCCTCCTGTCGTCCCGGCGGAGGCTGTTTCGCGTGCTGAGCATGGGCGGCATCCTGGTAGGGCTCTTCAGCCTCTACCTCTCCCAGGTGCGCGCCACCGCGGTCATGCTGGCGGTGTGCCTGGTGGCGCTGGCGGGCGTGCTCGTGCTGAGCGGGCGGCTGGGGCGGCTCGTGGCAATGCTGGCGGTGGTAGGGACCGCCGGCGTGGCGACCTTTGGCTGGGCCGTGGCGGTGGGGGGAGACGCGGTGCTGGCGCGGTGGTCGGCCCTCTTCGCGGCAAGTCCCGAGGAGGTGTACCACCGCAACCGGGGCTACTTCCTGACGGGCACCTTTGACAGGGTCCTGCCCGAGTATCCGCTGGGCGCGGGCCTGGGCCGCTACGGCATGGTGAATGCCTATTTCGGCGACCCCCGTGACGTGGAGCGCCCGTCGCTCTGGGCGGAGATCCAGTGGACCGCCTGGGTCTACGACGGGGGCATCCTGGTGCTGTTCCTGTATCCCATGGGCATTCTGGCCTCGCTGTGGTGGGCCTTCCAGGTCGCCCGCATCCGAGCCGGTCCGGAGGACGAGTTCTGGCTTTGGGGGGGCGTCCTCTTCGCCTACAACCTGGGCGCGCTGGCGTTCACCTTCAGCTACCCCTTCTTCATGAGCCAGACGGGGATGGAGTTCTGGCTGCTCAACGCGGCGCTCTTCAGCGCCTTGTCCCATGCGAAGACCCTACACGCTCATCGCCGGTGACTTCGTGGACACGGGTGGCATGGACCGGGCCAACCTGGCGCTGGCGCACTGGCTGGCGATGCAGGGAGGCCCCGTGCGTCTGGTGGCGCATCGGGTGGCGGACGTGCTGCTCGGCTACCCCAACGTGCGCTTCGTGCGCGTGCCCAAGCCGGGCAACGCCTACCTCCTGGGCGAGCCACTTCTGGATGCCGTGGGCCGCGCGTGGGCGCTGCGCACCCGCGCCGAGGGCGGCCGGGTGCTGGCCAATGGCGGCAACTGTCCGGTGTCCGGGGCCAACTGGGTCCACTACGTTCATGGGGCCTATGTGTCCCAGCCGGCGGGCGACGCCCTGCGCCGGCTCAAGGGCCGGGTGAGCCACCGCGTCTACCTTCGAGGCGAGCGCCAGGCGTTGCGGCGCGCGCGAGTCATCATCGCCAACTCGGCGCGCACGCGTGAGGACCTGGTGGCGGCCACCGGTGTGCCCGCGTCCCGGGTCCACGTCGTCTATTACGGTTGCGACGCGGAGCGCTTCCGGCCGGCGTCCGCCGAGGCGCGACGCAAGGCCCGGGAGGCGCTGGGCTGGCCCGAGGCGCGGCGCGTGGCGCTCTTCGTGGGGGCGCTCGGGGACAGGCGCAAGGGCTTCGACACGCTCTTCCAGGCATGGGCCCGGCTGTGCGCGCGCGGTGACTGGGGAATGGACCTCAAGGTGGTGGGCGTGGGGACGCAGCGCGAGGCGTGGGCGCGTGAGGCGACGGCGAGAGGGCTCGGGGAGCACATCCAGTTCCTCGGCTTCCGCAAGGACGTGCCGCTGCTGATGTCGGCGGCGGATCTGCTGGTGGCGCCCACGCGGTACGAGGCCTACGGGCTGGGCGTCCACGAAGCCCTGTGCGCGGGGCTGCCAGCGCTGGTGAGCCGCTCGGCCGGCGTCGCGGAGCGCTATCCAGCCGAACTGGACGGGCTGCTGCTCGATGACCCGGACGACGTGGACGGGCTGGTGCGGCGCCTGCAAGTCTGGCGCGAGCACGAGGCGGCATGGGCGCCGCGGGTAGCCGCGCTGTCAGCGTCGTTGCGGGCGCAGCGCTGGGAGGGGATGGCGTCCGCCATCGTGGACATCATGGAGCGGGAGGGTTGAGGTCTCCGTCCAGGCGTCTCCCGGCCAGCACTTCGTCGAAGAAGTCCAGGTGGGCCCGGGCCACCACGGGCCAGGCGAACCGCGTGACGGCGCGCTCGCGCCCGTGCGCGGCCAGCTCCCGCCGCCGTTCGGGGCTCTCCAGCAGGGTCGCGAGCGCGTCCGCCCAGGCGGACACCGAGGATTCCGGCAGCACCAGCCCTGCGCCTCCTATGGTGTGCGGCACCTCGCCGGAGTCGCTGCCGAGCACGGGCACGCCACACGCGAAGCCCTCCGCCAACATTCGGCCGAACTGCTCCTTCCATCGAGGCGTCGTCTGGCTCGGCGCGCACAGCACGTCCATGGCGTTGAGCACGCGAGGCACGCCCGCGTGCGGGACGCCGGTGAGGAGGCGCACCCGGTCCCCGTGCCGGGAGGCCCAACCACGCAGCGTGGACTCCTGGGGGCCACCGCCCACGAAGAGCGCGCGCCAGGGCGTGCCGAGCTGGTCCAGCGCCGCCATCAGCAGGCCAATGCCCTTCTCTGGCACGAAGCGCCCCAGGTATCCCACCACGGGTGGACCCGCATCCTGCCACCCGAGCTCGCGGCGCAGCGACGCACCGGCAGCCCGGTCCGGGCGGAACGACTCCACGTCAACGCCCATGGGGATGGTGCGTGCGGGCCGCTCCGCGTAGCCCGGGCGGGCGACGAGGTTGTCCCGCACGGTCTCCCCCCACGCCACCCAGCCGGAGGCTCGCTGGACGACGAGGCGCTCCATCTGGGCGAAGGGCGGCGGGTAGCGCTTGGGGAGGTTCTGCGCGCTGCAGAAGACGAGCGGCACGCCGCGGGGCGTGAGCAGCGCCACCTCCAGGCCGGCCATGACGTAGGGTTCCTCCCAGGCATGCACCAGGTCCGCGCCCCGCGCCAGGTGGCCCCGCAACGCCGGTGCGTAGACGAAGCCGTGGAGCGAGCGGCTGAAGAGGGCGCGCACGCTCTCGGTCCGTGCTGGCTCGTCCGGCTCGAGCTTCAGGGTGAGGGGGCTCAGGTCGCCGTGGAAGAAGCGGGGGGCGACGGCCGTGACGTCCCAGGTGCCCGCGCCCTCGCGCGCCAGCTCATTGGCGAGGCGCCGGTTGAGCCCGACGACATACGAGTGGGAGATGGTGATGAGTCGGCGCGCGCGCTTCAAGGGAGCAGGGCTCCATGGCCCGCGACAGGGCGCGGAGCGCGGCGAGCCGCCAGGAGAAGGGGACAGACGGGACGGGGCATGGCCTCGTGGACTCTACTTCAAGCGCGGGCGCGTCAGCCGCCGGGCACGAGCGAGCGGTACAGGGCCAGCAGTTCGCGCGCGTACCGTTCGCGCGAGAACCGCGATGCCGCTGTGCGCCGCGCGGCGGTGCCCAGCCGTTCACGAAGCGCCGCGTCTTCCAATAGCGTGCGCAGCGCGTCGACCAGCGCGTGAACGTCTCCTGGCTGTGTCATGAGGGCGTCCACGCCGTCGGTCAGCGCCTCCGCCGCGCCGCTCGCACGCGAGACGATGGCGGGCCGTCCGCAGGCGAGCGCCTCCGCGATGGTGAGGCCAAACGGCTCCCTGCGCGTGCTGGCATGGACGAAGACGTCCAAGGCCCGGTACACGGCGGCGGGATGCGACTGGAAGGGCACCAGCCCCACGCGGCCCGACAGCCCCCGGGCGGCGATGAGCTTGCGCAGCTCACCCTCCGAGAACTGCGAGCCGGGCGTCCGGTAAAGCGGTGCCCCCACGAGGAAGAAGCGCACGGGCAGGGTGGGGTGCAGCCGCGCCAGTGACGCCGCTGCCTCGATGAAGACGTCCTGCCCCTTCCAGCGGGCGTAGGTGGCCACCAGCCCCACGCGGAGCGTGCCTTCGGGGGCGACGGGCAGCTCTGCGAGCCGGTCCAGCCGCGTTCCTTCGGAGGGGCCTGGCGAGAAGTGCTTGGTGTCCACGCCGTTGTAGACGACATGCACGGGGACGCGGAACAGCACCTCTCTCGCGTCGTCCCCGACGGCCCGGGAGTTGGCGATGGCCGCGGACGCGAGCGGAGACAGGGCGCGCAGGGCGCGGCGCACCAGGGGCCGCTCGCCCAGGAAGTCGTGGATGTGCCACACCCGCTTCACCGGAAGGCCCGCGGTGGCCGCGCTGAGCAGGTGCGTCTTGATTCCGTTCGAGTGCACCAGGTCCGGGGCCAGCCCGGCCACATCGCGGCGTAGCGCGCGCCCATGGTCCGCGAGGAGCCCGGGCGCGGGTGCGAGGCGGCGGGCGAAGCGCAGTGCTTCCAGGGGACCTCGCCCACGCAGGGCGCTGTCGCCCAGCGAGGATAAGTGCTCCGGAAGAGGGAGCAGCCGCGCATCCACGCCCAGCGCGCGCGCCTCATCGAGCAATGGGCCCGCGGTCCCCGCCAGCAGGTGGAGCGACAGCGTGGCGTCCTGCTGCTTCAAACACGCCATCAAATCCAGCAGCGCACGCTCGGCGCCGCCCAGGATTCCCACTGGATTGAGGAAGAGGATGCGCACGGCGAGCGGACCGAATCAAACACGTCGTGCCGGGTCAAGGCATGCCGCCCGCTGATGGTTGGCAGCGGACGAGGCGCTCACCTGGGTGGCCAGGACGTCGCGTGCCCACGCCGGGCTCGCGGGGCTCGAGCCAGGTGTTCTCCCGATATGGGCAAAGCGCCGTGCTCCCCGCGCCGGGACGATGCGGCTCACGTCGTGCGTTCGTCCAGCAATCGGAGGTAGGCCTCCAGCACCGTATTCGTGTGTGACGCCCACGAGAAGCGAGCGGCACGGGCCAGCCGCTGCTCGCGGGAGGGGCGCTCGCCGTGCCCATCCAACAAGGAGGTCAGCGCCTCCACCCACACCGGGACATCGCCCACGGGGCAGTAGGTGCACGCGTCGGCTCCCACCTCTCGAAGCACGGGGAGAGCACTGGCCACCACGGGCGCGCCACAGGCGAGCGCCTCGATGACAGGGAGACCGAAACCTTCCGCCTCGCTCGTCACCAGTACGGCCGCCGCGCGCCGGTACAGGCCCGCCAGCGTGGACCGCTCCTGGCGTGGAGGCTGGAGCAGCGCATCGCCGATACCCAAGGACTCCACCTGCGCGCGCAGTCCTGTCGTCAGCACGCCGCCCAGCTGCACCAGCCGCAGCGCCGGGTGGCGGGCTCGCAGCGCGGCGAAGACGGCGAAGAGCACGTCCAGGCGCTTGCGCGGAATCGCGCTGCCGACGTGCAAGAGATAGGGCCGGCCACCCAGGGGCGCGAGCACGGCATCGCTCATATCGGCATGCTCTGGCCCTGGCTCTGGGCGGTACTCGGGGGACACGCCCAGGGGGGCCCAGACGAGCCGGGACTCGGGCACCACGCCGTGTGCCAGCAGCTCCGCCTTCACCGCCTGGGTGCTGTGGAACACGACGGCCGCGCGCTCCAGCCCCGTGAGCTGGGCGCGAGCCATGGCGCGGAACCATGCCGGGCGCGGCTCACGGTGGGGCTCCAGCACGGAGCGGAAGGCATCCAGGTCATGACAGTAGACGCCGGTGCGCGCCGCGGGCAGCGCATGGATGAGCTGCGCATAGGTATGGTCCACGATGTGGAAGACGTGGTGCAGGCCGCGCTCGAGCAGGGCCCGGCCCGGGTAGAGCCCGAAGCGGGTGATGAGACGGTCTGCGTTGAAGGCCGCGTGGTGCGCGCCCATGATTGGAAGCCGCCGCAGCACGGCGGGCATGGTCGGGCGGATGGCCGCCACGTGGACCCGGGAGGCATGCGCGGCCAGCCCTTCCAGGAGGGCGTCGCCCGCCAGGTCCATGCTGGGCCAGCCCTCCTCGCGCGGGTCCATCAGCAGCGCCAGCCGGAGCGTGCCGCGCGATGTCGCGCCATGTGTCCTCATGCGGGGCCGGGATGCAGCAGCGCCTCGACGGTGTGCTCGAGCGAGAAGCGCTCTCGGTAGACGCGGGCGGCGCGCTGGCCCAGCTCCCGCCGTGTGCCCGCGAGCGACAGCAGCGACTCCACGCGCTCCGCCAGGGCCGCGGGGGCCGTGCCCTCCGCCAGGGAGACCGCGTCGAGCTCTCGCCAGAGCGGCTCGGTGAGGTGCCCGCTGTTGGTGGCCACCGGGACGCCCAGCGCCAGCCCCGCCATGACGGTGGTGCGTCGCGTGCTCACCCCATCCGGATACGGTTGCAGGAGGACGTCACAGGTCGCCAGGTGCACCGCCAGGTCCTCCAGGGGCAGGGAGTCCCGGGCCTCCAGCCGGCCCCGAAGCGCGGGGTGCCGTGCCTCCAGTCCCGCGAGGAACGCGCGGCTGCCACGTCCCAGCAGCAGGGCGTGTCGCGACGCATCGCCCTGGAGCAGGGGAACGAGCGCGGCCTCCAGCGGCGCGGCGGTGAGGTGTCCGTAGGTGCCGAAGTGCCCCAGCCGGGGGCCGGTGCCGAGCCGGGTGCGCAGCGCCGCCACGGCGTCGGGGTCGACCTCGACGGGCAGGTTGCTGGGCACCGGAAGCCATCGCGTCCGCGGGCGCACGCTCGCCGGCAGGTGTTCGGCCCAGCGTGGGATGGAGAGGAAGACGCGGTCCGCGGCGCTCGCCACCAGGCGCACCATCAGCCGCGTGGTGCCGGCGAGGAGGTGGTGGCGCAAGGGGGCGCGGGGGCTCCACGGGTGCACCGCCTCGTGGATGTACACCCAGCGCGCGTCGCGCCGGCGCGTGGCGAACCAGGCACAGAAGGGGACGTTCATCGCCTTCAGGCCCAGGGCGTGGGGCACGTACTGGAGCAGCAACCTCCGGGGGCCCGGGCACGCATCCAGACCTCGCGACAGCGCGGGCAGCCCCGCGGGCGTCAGGAGGCCCGGCACGTGGTGGACGGTGACGCCATCTTCCTCGCGCACGTCCCTTTCACCGGGCGTCCAGACGTGGACCTCCTGCCCGGCGCGGGCGAGCGCGCGGCTCACCTGCCGCGTGTGGTCGCCGACGCCACCCAGGCGGGGCGGGTACTCACCCGTGAGGATGTGCCACGCGGGAGCGGTGGATAAGGGAGGCATGTCGCCACGACACCTTTCTTCCGCGCGGGCTCAGGACGCTCCCATGTCGCGGATGGCGAGGAGCTGGAAGGCGTGACGGGGAAAGCGCGTCGCGAAGGGCTCGGTGAGGATGGACAGGCGGCTGCCCAGACGGTGGGGACGGATGCGCGGAATCGCGTAGTCGCCGCGCAGGGGCTTCCAGCCGCTCATGCCGGTGACGTGGTAGCCGCGCAGCTCGAAGTCGTAGACCTCCCAGCCGGAGCGGTGCACCTGGTGGATGTTGCTGTCCCACTCGTCCTGAGGGAGGAAGCCGTTGGGCGTGAAGACGATGACGCGCTTGCGGGCCAGCGACTCCATCATCTCCAGCAGCCGGAAGCCGTCCTGCTTCTCGAAGTGCTCGATGACGTCCAGCGCGACGACGGCGTCGAAGCTCTTGGGGCCGAAGCGCTGGCCCACCTCCAGCAGATCCATGCAATGGTATTCGCGGTGGATGCCCGCGGCCCGGCTGCGCTCGATGCTGGTGGGGTGACCGTCCACCCCCACGGTGTGCGGCAGCAGGTGGGAGAAGCTGTGCAGCGGCGAACGCGAGCCACAGCCGATGTCCAGCACGCTGTCACACGTGCCGACCAGCGCCTCCTTCAGCGTGCGGTGGAACACCTCGTGCTCGCCCACGAGGACTTCGCGCTTCAGGAACTGGAGGACTCTTCCGCCGGAAAGCATGCGGCCGGACCGTAGCCCCGGGGATTCGGGCAGGGCAACTCCGGCGCGGCGTCCAGGCAGGCGAGCGCAGCATCCTCCCGTGCGGGCTACTCGCGTTGCTTGTGGGCCCGGAGCGCTGTCGCTAGCATTTCCGCTCCCGCGCGTGCCCGCGCGCTGGCCCCCATGACGCCCGGAGCGGGCCGCCCAGGACCATGAACGCGACCGCCGCTCCCGAAGCCACCGCCGTCGAAGTCAAGGCGCGTGCCCTGAAGGGCATGTTCGTCCTGGCGCTCCGCACGGTGGCGTCCCAGGGCCTGCGCGTGGTGAGCGCGCTGTTCCTGTCCCGGCTGCTCTTCCCGTCCGACTACGGTCTGTTCGGCATCGTGTCCTACGCGGCCTCGCTGGGCGTGTTCCTGGGGGACCTGGGCCTGAGCGCGGCGCTGGTGCGCCAGCCGCACGAGCCGACGCGAGACGAGACGTTCACCATCTTCTGGTGCCATCAGGCGCTCACCGCCGTGGTGGTGGCCACGGTCTGCCTGCTGGCCCCCCACCTCACACGCGGCTACGCGCTGGGAGACGGCGCGGTGCCCATGGTGTGGGCGCTGGCGCTGGGGCTGTTCCTGTCCTCGCTGCGCGTGATTCCGTTGATGGCGCTGGAGCGCCAGCTGGCCTTCCCCGTCATCGCCCGGGCCGAGCTGGTCGAGAACGTGGCGCAGGTCATCACCACCATCTCCCTGGCGGCGCTCGGCCTTGGCGCGTGGGCGCTGGCGCTGGGCGGGCTGGTGCGCGGCGGGGTGGGGCTGGCGTGCATCGCGTGGGCGTCGCCCTGGCGCCCCCGGGGCCGCTTCCGGGTGGACGTGCTCAAGCGGCTCCTGGGCTTCGGGCTGGCGTTCCAGCTCCCGCCGCTGGTGGCGGCGCTGGTGGCGGGATGGGTGCCGCTGGTGGTGGGGCACGTGCTGGGCAAGGAGGCGGTGGGCCTGGTCAACTGGGCCTGGGCGCTGGCCTCCACGCCGATGATGCTGAGCGTGGTGCTCAACCGCGTGGCGTTCCCCGCCTACTGCCGCCTCCAGGACGACCCGCTGGGCTTCGCCGAGTACCTGCGCACCTCGCTGCGCCGGCTGTCCGCGGTGCTGCTGCTCGCCATTCCCCTGGCCGTCCTCGCGGTGCCGGTGGCGGTGCCCCTCTTCTTCGGCGCGCGCTGGCTGCCCGCCGTGGTGCTGGTGCAGTGGTTCAGCATGGAGTGCATCCTCACGACGCTGGTGGGGCTGCTCGCCACGGCGCAGAACGCGGGCGGCAGGCCCTGGGAGCGGCTGGCGGTCGTCATTGGCGTGGGCGTGGCGAAGTGGGGGCTGGGCACGTGGGCGATTCAGCGCTTCGGCCTCGTGGGAATCGGGCCCGCGGGCGTGCTGGTGGGGCTGGGCGAGGTGTGGGTGACGGCCTGGCTGGTGGAGCGGCTCAACCCGGCGATGCGGGGGCTGGCGCGGCAGGTGGTGGAGCCCTTCGTCACCCTGGGGCTGGTGCTGCTGGGCGCGTGTGTGGCCGCGCAGCGCCTGGTGCCGGAGGGCGCGGGGGTCCAGGCGCTGGTGGGCGCGGGGGTGTTCATCGGCCTGGTGTCCGTGCGCGAGCGGCTCCCGGGAACGCTGCCACTCCTGGGCGAGCTGAGGCACATTCTCGAGTTCATCCGGGCACGGAGGGCCGGAAGGCCCGCTCCGGCGAGCCCGGCATCGACGTGAGCGGAACGCGGAGGCCCCGATGAAGAAGCCCGACCTGGTCATCTCCATCGTCAATCACAGCAACCCGGAGTTGCTGCACGACTGCCTGCGCACGCTGCACGCGACGACGCGCGACATCACCTTCGAGGTGTGGATTGTCGACAACGCCACCGGCGGCCGCGGCGTGGACGCCATGCGGCGCGACTTCCCGCAGGTGCGCTGGCTCTTCAACACGGAGCGCAAGGGCTTCTCCGCCAACCACAACCAGGTGCTGCGCCAGGCCCGCGGCCGGCACTTCTGCATCTTCAACGACGACACCATCGTCCACGAGGGCGCGTTCGACGCGCTGGTCCGCTTCATGGACGAGAACCCGCGCGTGGGCATGGCGGGCGCGCGGCTGCTGAACGCGGACGGCACCATCCAGAACTGCACCTTCCGGTCCATGTCGCTGGCCGGCCAGCTCTTCGACCTCGTGTTCCTGCCGCGCCCCCTGCACTTCCTCAAGGAGAGGGCCATCGACCCGGCGCAGTACGGCCACGAGGAGGCCCGGGTGAGCTGGGTGCTGGGGGCCTGCATCGTGGTGCGCGAGGAGGCGCTCGCGGAGGTGGGGCTCCTGGACGAGCAGATGTCCCCGCTGGGCAACACGGAGGACACCGACTGGTGCGAGCGGGCCTGGAAGGCGGGCTGGGAGGTGGCCTTCTGCCCGGAGGCGGTGATTACGCACCTGACGAGCCGCTCGTTCCGCCCCTCCGACAGGGGGCCGGACAAGGTGCGCATCGAGCTGTGGCGCACGCGGCTGGCGTACTTCCGCAAGCACCATGGCCGGCTGCACGAGGCCGCCATGCGGGCCATCCTGGTGGGCACGCTGCCTTACAACTCGGCGGTGCTGACGCAGACGCTGCTGCGCGGGCGCATGAGTCTGGCGGAGTACCGCAGGCAGCTGTCCACCTTCTTGGGCATCTCGCAGATGGGCCTGAGCGCCCGCGTGTGAGGACGCCGCGCATGCCTTTCTTCTCCGTCGTCATTCCCACGTACAACCGGGCGCGGCTGCTGGAGGCGGCGCTCGACTCCGTGTTCGCGCAGGAGGAGCGGGACTTCGAGGTGCTCGTGGTGGATGACGGCTCCACCGACGACACGCTGGAGAGGTTGGGCCGCCTTGGCGACAGGGTGCGGGTGTTGAAGCAGCGCAACGCGGGGCCGGGCGTGGCTCGCAACCTGGGCATCCAGGAGGCACGGGGCGAGTACGTGGCCTTCCTCGATAGCGACGACCTGTGGTTCCCGTGGACGCTCGCCACGTACCGACAGGTGCTCCAGGAGGCGGAAACATCGGTGGTGATGGGCGCGTCGGTGCGCTTCTCGCGGCTTCAGTCGCTGGTGGAGCTGGCGCGCGAGCCACTCCACGTGCTGCGCTTCGCGGACTACCTGGCGAGCGCGGGGGACCGGACGCCTCGCACCGCGTGTGTGCTCGCGGTGCGCACGGAGGCGCTGCGGCGCGTGGGCGGCTTCACCTCTCAGCGAATCAGTGGCGAGGACTACGACCTGCTGTACCGGCTGGGCACGGAGCCGGGCTTCGCCTGGGTCCGCGCGCCCGTGGTGGTGGGCTACCGGCTGCAGCCAGGGTCGGAGTCCACGGGGCTGGAGGCGAACTACCGGGGCACGGTGTACCAATTGGAGCAGGAGCGCCAGGGGCGCTACCCCGGTGGCGCCGCCCGCAGGCATGAGCGGTTGGACCTGCTGCTCTACAGCCTGCGTCACGTGTCGCGGTGGCTGCTGTCGCAGCGCCGGGAAGACCTGGCGCTGGACCTGTTCCTGCGTGGGTTGCCGCTCCACTTCGAGGTGCCGCGCTGGCGCTACGTGCTGGGCTTCCCTCCGTGGGCGCTCGCCACCACGCTGCGCCAGCGCGTCCTGGGGCGCTGACGGCGCGCGCTCAGCGCCCGCCGCCCATCAGTCCACCCAGCAGGCCTCCCAGGCCCCCGCTGCCGGGCGTATGGCCACCGCCGCCCGCGCCGCTCAGCAGCGGCACCGCGGAGAGGATGCGGCCCACGAGCGCCGGGTCCAGACGCGACTTGAGGAAGTTGAGCAGGAGGGGCGCCACCAGGGAGGCCTTGCTCGCGTCGATGTTGAAGCGGCCCAGCAGGGACACGACGGCGGCCACGTCACCGGCCTGTCCCAGCGCGCTCATCATGCCGCCGGTGCCGCCCTCCTGGCCGGACATGAGGCCGCCCAGGGCGCCCATCAGTCCGCCTCCCGCGTCCGGCGCCGTCTGGGGCGCGGACGTCGTGCTGGGCGCCCGCTGCCAGCCGTCCATCTCCGGAATCGCCTGTCCCATCTGGCTGGCGGCGTCGGGCCCCAGCTTCTCCTTCACGGTGCCCTGCACCAGCTTCAGCAGCGAGCCCGCCAGTCCCTGCGCCTGCGTCCCATCCACTCCGAGCTGCTGAGACAGCTGTCCGATGAGGTCCATCCCTTGCTCCTTTCGTGTCCGGCGTCCAAGCGTTGCACACGGACAGGCCGGCCGCTCCCTTGCCCTGCCGTCGTGCTCGCCCCCCCAGGTACGGACTGCGCATCTTCGCCCGGAGGCTCGGAAGACATGCCCACTCACGGCCGGAGGCGCCAGATGCGGGAGTCGAACGCGGCGGAAGCGGGACGCAGGAGGCCGGCGGACCGTGTCGCCCTGGAGTGCTGGGGCGGTGTCGACCTGGGCGGCACGAAGATCGAGGCCGTGGTGGTGGACCGGGCCGGCGAGGTCCTGGGGAAGATGCGTCAGCCCACCCCCGCCGAGGGCGGGCCCGACGAGGTGGTCCAGGCGATTCACGAGACGCTGGAGGGGGCGGCGAGTGCCGCGGGGCTGACGCCGCGCCAGCTCGCGGGCGTGGGCGTGGGGGCTCCTGGCGCGGTGAACGTCAACGAAGGCACCCTGGGCCATGTCAGCAACGTGGGCCGGGGCTGGACGACGCCGTACCCGGTGGCGGGGGACCTGGGCGCGCGCGTGGGGCGTCCGGTGGTGCTGGGCAATGACGTCCAGGTCGCGGTGGCCGCGGAGTACCGGCTCGGCGCGGGGCGTCCCTACCGCTCGCTGCTGGGCGTCTGGTGGGGAACGGGCGTGGGCGGCGGCCTGGTCCTGGACGGCGTGCCCTGGCGGGGCCGTGGCGCGGCGGGCGAGGTGGGCCACATGGTGGTGAAGCCGGGCGGCGCCCGGTGTGGCTGCGGCCGGCGCGGCTGCCTGGAGGCCTACGCGGGCCGCGCGTCGATGGAGCGCAGGGCGCACAAGGCGGCGCGCAAGGGCGAGGAGACGGTCCTCTTCGAGTTGATGCGGAAGAAGGGACGCTCCCGGCTGACGAGCAGCATCTGGGCCCGGGCCCTGTCGCTGGAGGACGCGCTGGCCACGTGGCTCATCGACCGCGCGGTGCGGATGATGGGCGCGGGCCTGGCTTCGGCCATCAACCTGCTGGACGTGGAGGCCGTGGTGCTCGGCGGGGGACTGGGGACGCGCTTGGGGCCCGGGTTCGCGAGCCGCATCCACGCGGCCATGCGCCCACACATCTTCGTCCCCGAGCGCCAGCCGCCCGTGCACGTGGCGGAATTGGGAGAACTTTCCGGTGCCATTGGCGCCGCGCTGCTGGCCCAGCCCCGGATGACGTGAGACGGTGCGGGAGCAGGAGGCGCTCCCCCGCGCGCTCGCCCGCACACAGGGTGGCAGCCGCCGCGACTCCGACCGCAGCCGCATGGAATGCCAAGGGGCCTGTCAGGTAGTCTGCCAGCCTTCACCGTCCACGGGTCGATTGGAGGGACCTGTCGTTGGCACGCCGTTCAAGGATTCCCGAAACCCTCTTCTACCAGCAGCCACGCTCCAAGCTGTGGCCGCTGGCGGGCGTCATCCTGGTGTCGGCGCTGCTCGTCGGGGCCATGGAGCTGACCATCGCGGCCTTCTCTTCCGTGGGGCTCGAGGGCATCAGCCAGCGCAACATCTACTCCATGCTCATCAGCGTGGGCGTCATCACGACGGTGTCGAGCCTGCTGTGGGCGGCCACCAACCGGCTGGGCATCTCGCTGGCCCTGGTGGCGTCGGCGATGCTCTTCACCCTGACGCTGCACATCCGGAAGGTGCAGCTCATCGACCGGCCGCTGATGCCCTGGGACTTCCTGGAGTGGCGGCACGTGACGTCGCTGGCGCCCACGTTGCTGCCCGGCGGCGGCGCGGTCGCGGCCATCGGCTCCTGCCTGCTGCTGGTGGCCATGCTCGTCGTCATGGCGCGCGCGGTGGCGCGCGGAGAGCCCCGTCACCCGCTGCCCCGGGCCGGCCGCCGCTACCTGGCGCTGGCGTCGCTGGCGTACCTGCTGGTCATCATCTTCCAGCAGCACCTGCCCGTCCGGCGCGTCTTCAACCGCTTCGGCATCTACCACCAGGTGTGGGACCAGCGTTCCAACTACCAGGTGAACGGGCTGACGCTGATGATGCTCTGGAACTGGGAGGGGCTGCGACTGACACCGGGCAGTGAGTACTCCCAGAAGCAGGTCCATGCGGCCCTGGGCGGCAGCCCGGGCGTGGCGCCGACCGCGCCCGAGGAGCCCGTCGACATCGTCGTCTTCATGGCCGAGTCCCTGTGGGACCCGACGCAGCTGGGCGTGCCGCTCAGCGCGGACCCGCTGCCCTTCGTGCGGTCGCTCATGCAGCGCCACACCTCGGGCCACCTCATCAGCCCTGCCTTCGGGGGGGGCACGGCCAACGCCGAGTTCGAGCTGTTGACGGGCATGTCCTCGGCCTTCGCGCCAGAGGGCTCGTTCCCCTACCAGCACTACGTGCTGCGTCCCCTGGACGCGCTGCCGTCGCTGTTCCGGCGCGCCGGCTACCGCACGGTGGCCATGCACCCGTTCCACGCCTTCTACTGGAGCCGGGACGTCGTGTACCCGCTGCTGGGCTTCGACGCGTTCCAGTCGCTCACCGACTTCCCGTCGCCCCGGCTCGAAGGGCCCTGGGTGTCGGACGAGGAGGTCGTGGACCACATCCTCCAGGAGCTCGCTGACGAGCGGCAGCCGCGCTTCATCATGGCCGTGACGATGTCCACCCACGGGCCCTACAACCTGCCGCTCACGGGCGACGAGCAGATTGACGTGCTGGGCGAGAAGCTCTCGCCCGACAACCGGCTGCTCCTGAAGAGCTACGTGCACAAGCTCCGGCAGATGGACAAGGCGGTGGAGCGGCTGGTGCGCCAGCTGGAGACGCGCAAGCGCAAGACGCTGCTGGTGCTCTTCGGCGACCACCTGCCGATGCTGGGGCCGGACTACTCGACCTACCGGGAGGCGGGCTTCTTCAAGGAGCCATGGACGGACGCGCAGCGCGAGCGCATGGCCGAGGTCCCCGTCGTGCTCTGGACGAACTTCCCCGTGCCCCGGCAGGACCTCCACATGAGCATCAGCATGCTCGCCCCGCGCATCCTCGAGACGGCCGGGCTGCGGCCTCCGGGCTTCTTCGCCTTCGTCTCCGAGATGTCCAAGGTGCTGCCCGTGGTGCGCAACGACCTGGTGCGCAACGCCGAGGGCGCGTACCTGCCCGTGGACTCGCAGACCTCCGGAGAGCCCGCGCCGGGCTCCTGGGAGGACTGGATGCGGCGCTACCGGCTGCTCACGTATGACCGGCTCGCGGGCGACAACTTCAGCGCGGTCCAGGCGGCGGGGGCGGTGTCTGTGGATGCGCCGTGATGGCGGGGCGTGGAGGCCGCGCCCAGGCGGGGAGCCTGTCTTTGCGCCGCAAGGCTGGTTGTTCCACCCATCGCCATGACAGCGCGGAGAGCAGCAGTACGCAGGGGAAGGCCACCGCGGCGTTCACCCACCACGCGGTGGGGCCACCCAGCAGCGCGGTGACGGCCTGCTGCACGGGGAAGGCATAGAGGTAGAGGCCATAGGAGAGGTCCCCCCGGCGTCCGAAGTCTGCTAGCGCGCCCAGGGGCTGGAAGGCGAGGTACAGCACGACGTAGCCGCCTAGGAGGCCGGTGGCGATGCGGCAGCCCTGGCCGAGCCTCGCCGTGACGAGCCAGCCCACCACGCAGACCGCCGCGACCCAGGGACTCATCCGCACGCGCTCGCGCCAGAGGTACAGCGCCGCGCCGCCGCCGAAGTACAGGTACAGCTCCGGCCAGTAGCCCAGCCGACCAGTGACGAAGGTGGCCGTCGCCGCGCCCACGAGGCCGAGGGCCACCGTCCCCTTGCGCAGCAGGCCCGTCAGGCCCAGCGCCAGCGTCAGCAGGTAGAAGCCGACCTCGTATTTCAGCGTCCACAGCGAGCCATTGACTGTGTGGGGATAGGGATTGGCGTCGAAGACGCCGGGAAGTTGCCACTGCGGCCAGTGCAGCGTGAAGTTGCGCAGCAGGTACAGCGCGGTGTCCGGCGACGTGAAGTAATCCCGCAGAGGCAGGTGGGTGAACGCCGGCCCAAGTGCCAGCGTCGTCAGCACCAGCATCACTCCGAGCCCGGGGAAGATTCGCAGCATGCGGGCCCACGTGAAGCGCGCTGCGTCGGGCACCCGTTCCCAGCTCCGGGTGATGAGCACTCCGCTGATGACCAGGAACACCGCCACACACAGCCGGCCCAGGGACAGCTGTCCCCGGGTGAAGGACTCCAGGGGCTCCACGGTGCCCTGGCCCACGCCCAACGGAAAGGCATGGCTGAACAGCACGCCCGCCGCCGCGGCAAAGCGCAAGGCGTCCAGGTTGTTTCGGCGCGCGTCCAGGCACGCCTGTAATGTGAGGGAGGAAGCGAAAGGCATGGGCGGAGCGACCGCCGCATTCTCTCTCACTCTTCCCCCCCGAGGAAGAGCAGGGGGAAGGACGGAGTGCATGGAAGGAGTCGCTTCGCCGGCCCGGGGTTGTTTCACCGTTGCGTTGAGCCCGTATTCGCGTCCTGCTTGGCGTCCACCATCGCTGGCCCCTGGCATGGGAGCACAGAGGGCCGGCGCTCCTCCTCGACAGACGCTGGCCGCTTCAGTCATCACGACGCCTGCCCGGTGCGCCATCATCCGGCCGTGCATGGGCACTGGTATCCCTGGACGCTGACCGTACTCCTGCCGCGGGCCGTAGGATGGTCTGGCGTGGTGGCCGTCGCCACCGGGACGCGTGGGCCGCTGTGGCCTGGCGCCGGTGGCCACGCCGGTGGGCGTGGCGCCCCAGGTCATTCGTGACGGCGAGACGGGTGCGTTGGTACCCGTGGGAGACGTCGATGCACAGGTGGCGGCGCTGCGCCGGCTCGCCCAGGACCGCGCCCACCTGCTCGGATTGCGCGAGGCGGCCCAGGCGGCGGTGCGGGACATGACGTGGCAGGACGTCGCCGCGCGCACCCGGAGCCTCTACGAGAGGCTTCTCCATTCGCGGCAGCACGTCTAGAAGGCAGCCTGCCTGCTCTGGCTGGAAGTCGGGGCGGACCCAAGGGCCCATTGCTGCACAAATCTATCGCACTCCGGCGTGCATTGACGCGTGGAGCCAGCAGCCTTCACGATGGCGGAACGGTGCGCGGCTCATGATTACGCTCTTCGTCGCCTTCTTCGTCTCGCTGACGGTGGCCCTGGTGCTCACGTTGCTCGTGCGCAACCGGGCACAGGCGTGGGGGTGGCTGGACCAGGCGAACTCCAGCCGGAAGGTGCACGTGCGGCCCATTCCCCGTCTGGGCGGAGTGGGCATCGTCGGAGGCTTCTTCGCGCCGCTGTGCGCACTGTTCCTGGTGGACTCCGGGGTGGGCCACCATTTCCGCTCGCATACGGACCTGGTCGCGGGCCTGTTCCTGGGCGGCGCGGTGATTGCGGTGCTGGGCCTCTATGACGACCTGCGGGGCGCGGGGGCCCGGCTGAAGTTCGCGGTCCAGTTCGCGGTGGCGATCGGGCTGTATGCCTTGGGTTTCCGCATCGACGTCATCGCCAACCCCTTCGGACCGGAGCTGGTGCTGGGCGCGTTGAGCCTGCCCTTCACCGTGCTGTGGGTGGTGGGCGTCATCAACGCGCTCAACCTCATCGACGGGTTGGATGGGCTCGCGGGCGGCGTGGCCTTCTTCGGTGTCAGCACCAACTTCATCCTCGCGCTCTCACGCGGAGACGTCCTGCTGGCGCTGCTGATGGCCGCGCTGGCGGGAGCCATCCTCGGGTTCCTGGTGTTCAACTTCAACCCGGCCTCCATCTTCATGGGCGACACCGGCAGCATGTTCCTGGGCTTCGTGCTGGCGGCGGTGTCCATCAAGACGAGCACCAAGAGCGGCACGGCGGTGGCCATGCTGGTGCCGGTGATGGCGCTGGGCCTGCCCATCATGGACACGCTGCTGGCCATGGTGCGGCGCTCGCTGCTGGGCCGGCCCATGTTCAGCGCGGACCGGGAGCACATCCACCACCGGCTGATGAGCCAGCTGGTGCTCAGCCACCGCGCGACGGTGCTGGTGCTGTATGGCCTGTGCGGCCTCTTCACGCTGGTGGCGCTGGCGCTGAACTTCGCCAGCAGCGCGCAGAGCGCCATGCTCCTGTGCGGCATGGCGGTGCTCATCGGGCTGCTGATGCGCCGGCTGGGCTACCTGGACCTGGGCCGCGCGAAGGGAATGCAGCAGCTGCGTCAGCGCAACCTCTGGCTCCGGACGATGTCGAAGGACGTCACCCGCGCGGTGCGCGCCGCCGCGTCGCTGGAGGGCGTGTGGAGCGCGGTGCGCCCCCTGGCGGATGCCCTGGGCCTGTCGCGACAGGAGCTGCGCTTCCAGCGCACCTTCCTCGAGGGCCACTCCGACGGCATCGTCTTCGAGGCCCAGCGGCTCGCGGGCTCGGGGAGCCCGTTCGAGGTCAGCATCGCCATCCGGGATGGCGGGGAGATTTTCGGCTCGCTGCTGCTGGTGTGGCGCGATGGCCGGTCCGCCATCAACCGCGACGAGGAGCTGGCGCTGGAGCAGGTCGCGGATGCGGTGGCGGAGCGCGCGGCGCGTCTGCGGCCGCGTGCACACGCGGAGCCGGGCCGCCTGGTCGCGTTGAGGAAGTGATGCCCGACGGTGGCCCGGTCCCCGAGGGCGCGAGCGCGCTCCACGCGCTGCTGCGGGCCTGGCCGGATGCACCCGCGCGAGCGGCACCGGAAGGCGCGGAGGCGGACGGGCTGGTGCGCACGGCGGTGCGTCACGGACTGGTGGGCTTCGTGGAGCACGCGGTGTCCCGAGCCGGCTGGGCGCTGCCGGACGCGGCGCAAACGTCGCTGCGCCGGGAGTCGCTGGGGAACGCGGCGCGGGTGTTGCGAGTGAAGGCGCTGCTGCTGCGAAGCCTGGACGCGCTGGGGCCGGTGGGACAGGTGCCGGTGTTGCTCAAGGGGTACGGGCTGGCGCTGCGGCTGTACCCGGACCCGCTGCTGCGCGCCACCACGGACGTGGACCTGCTGGTGGCGCGCGCGGACGTGGGGGCCGCGGCCCAGGCCCTCTCGCGCGTGGGGCTCTCGGCGCGCCGGGACGACGGTGCCCGGCACGGCGAAGAGGACGCGCACCACCTGGAGCTCGCGGGGACCGCGGGGCTGGTGGAGCTGCATTTCCGTGCGCTCGCGGGGTGGGGCGAGGCGCTGGAAGGGGACGCGCTGCTCGCACGCGCGGAGGCGGGGTCGGTGGACGGCCGGGCCGTGCGCTGGCTGCGCCCGGAGGACGAAGCCGTGTACCTGGCGCTGCATGCGAGCAACCACGCGCTGCAGCGGCTGGCGTGGCTCTTCGACCTGAAGCTGCTGGCGCAGTCGGGCACAGGGCTGGACTGGCGGGCCGTGGTCGAGCAGGCACGGAGCACGGCCTTCCCACACGCGGCCTGGTACGCCTGGGAAGCGGCACGGCGGCTCCTGGACGCGCCGGTGCCTGACGCGGTGCTGGCGGCGTTGGCGCCGCCCCGCTGGCAGCAGGCGCTCGCTCGGCGCTTCTTCTCCGACGCGCGGCTGCTGAGGGCGTCGCTGCTGGACAGCCGGCCCGGGTGGCTGGCCGCGAAGCTGATGCTGGCGCCGCGCATGGGCTCCGTGGCGCGGTACGGCGCCCGCCGGGTGCGCAATGCCGTGCGTGCCGGGTTTCGTGAGTCAAGTCGCTGAAATAATTCGACTTTGGGGCCCCCGGGTGGACGTGTCGATTTTTCTCGGGGGCGTGTCGATCCGCGCCGGGCTGATTCGTCGCCCCTTCAAGACCGGGGAATTTCCCCCCGCCGAAAGGACGATGCGATGCGAGTCATGGTGCTTGTGAAGGCGACGAAGAACTCCGAGGCCGGGGTGATGCCCAGCGAGAAGCTGTTCGCGGACATGGGCAAGTACAACGAGGAGCTGGTGAAGGCCGGGGTCATGCTCGACGGGGACGGCCTCAAGCCCAGCAGCAGTGGCAAGCGCGTGCGGTTCTCGGGCGGCACCACGACCGTCATCGACGGTCCCTTCACCGAGACGAAGGAGCTCGTCGCCGGTTACTGGATCTGGCAGGTGAAGTCGATGGAGGAGGCCGTGGCGTGGGCGCGCCGCTGCCCGCCCCCCATGCCCGGTGAGGAGTCGGACCTGGAGATTCGTCCCTTCTTCGAGGCCGAGGACTTCGGCGCTGAGTTCACGCCGGAGCTGCGCGCGAAGGAGGACCAGCTCCGCGCCGAGCTGGAGCAGCGTCGCGGCTCCTGACACGCCGCGTGTCGAGGTGATGGGGAGGAAGCAGGGCCGTGGAGCGGGTAGCACCTCACGGCCCCTTCCTCTCACCTCATGGGCACAGCGGACTTCCCCCGAGGCCCGGGGCGCAGCCCTGGCCCACGCAGTACCTGGGCCCGCTGTCGACGGCGGGTTGCCCGGCCGAGCCGCGCGGCACCTCCACGGTGCAGCGCCCCTCGGCCTGGTTGCCGGAAGGGTCCGCGACCACGTAGTGCACCGTGTAGACGCGGCCATCCCCGGTGTCGTCACGCTCCGCGCGGAGCTGGACGGACGTGGCATTCACCCGCACGTCGATGTCGTCGCAGGTGGCGCCGTCGCAGCTGCCCGCGACGTCCTCGGACTCGTCCGACGTCACCCGGACGATGCGGCCGTACTGCTGAAGCGGGAGGTCTCCCAGGCACGCGTCCTGCGCCGGTGCCGCGCACTCCGCCAGCGTCACCGTGCGGTACTGGTGGTCCACGGGCCACAGCTGTTTGCCCAGGGACGCGCCAGGCACGGGCGCGCGGGTGTCCTTCACCGTCACGGAGAAGGCGCAGCCGCACGCGTTGCCGGAGCCGTCCACCGCGTTGCAGTCCACCACGGTCCGGCCCAGCGGGAACCGGGACCCGGTCGGCGGCGTGCAGTCCACCGTCACCGGGCCGCAGTTGTCCTCCGCCCGGGCCGTGTAGGTGGCCTGCGCTCCGCCCGCCACGCACTCCAGCACCTGCGGCGCCGGGCAGACGATGGAGGGCAGCGTCGTGTCCACCACCGTCACCTTGGCCGTGCACACCGCGCTGTCCTCGCCGTCGAAGGCCGTCAGCGTCACGGCGTGGCGCCCCAGCCCGAAGGGCCCCGGCGCCGCCTGTGTCACCGTGAAGGGCCCGGGCTGGCCGTCCGGGTCATGGCTGCCGTCATCCACGCTGGCCTGCGCCCGGCACTGCGCGTCCGCTTCCACGGTGACGTCGCGGCACTGCGCCACCGGCGGCACGTTGGCCGTGCACTCCAGCTTCAGCTGCGCGTTGCCGGCGTTGTTGTCCTCGCGGCACTCCAGCTCGCGCCCGGTGCCGGTGCCATCGTCATCCACCACCGCGAACACCAGCACCCAGCCCCCCGGAGGCGCATCGAGCGCCAGCTCCACGGCGGCCTCCGCGCCCGCCTCCAGCGCGTGCGCCACGGTGGCCACGCCCAGCAGGGGGCCGCCCTCGCCCACCGCGTCCTGGTAGAAGGCCACCTTCACGCCCGCGGAGGCCGGCGCGTCTCCCTGGTTGCGCACGCGCGCGTGCAGCCTCACCGCGTCCTCGCCCGCGCAGGTGGCCTTCACCTGGCCGACGACGAGGTCGGGTGCCGCGAAGGGCCGCACGGTGCCCGTCCCCTGGCTGTTGGTGCGGAAGGTGTTGAGCCCCGGCGCCAGCCAGTTGCTCACGGGCCGCGCGGGCAGGGTGCCGTCGTCATTCACGTTGGTGACGGAGTAGGCGTGCTGGTTCCAGATGCGGCGCGTGTTCACCCAGCCGTCCTTGCGGTCCCGGTACACGCGAACGCCGTGGAAGCCGCCGTAGCCGCAGGCCGTGTTCTGCGCGACGACGATTTCGGCGTTGCCGTCGCCGTCCACGTCCACGACCACCGGGTTCTCATAGGCGGTGCAGGAGCTGTGTGGCGTCTCGAAGCGGACCGCGCCGGTGACGCCGTCGTAGATGCGCAGCGCCGTCTCGTCGGCGTAGACGACCTCGGCGCGGCCGTCGCCCTCGAAGTCGAAGGTGGATGAACCCGTGCGGTTGGAGCTGTGGTCCTGCGTGGGGCTCAGCCACTTCACGGCGCCGTCCGCCTCGAAGACGGCGTAGTGGGACGCGCCCGCCACGCCAATCTCCGGCTTCCCGTCACCGTCGAAGTCCGCGATGTTGGGCGGCCCACCCACGCCGCCGCCCAGGTGTGGCACCGTCCACTTCACCCGGCAGTCCGCGTCCATCAACGAGACGTGGCCGTTCCAGACCACCACCACCTCCCCCTCGGGGTCGGCGTCGAGGTTGCCCACGCCCGACAGGCCGTGGCCCAGCTCCTCGGCCTTGCACTGGAGCGTGCCGTCATGCCGATAGATGGCGCGGCCGTTCACCACCTCCTGGAGCCCGTCGCCATCCAGGTCCACGGCGAAGGCAATGGGACCGGAGTCATTGGGCGGGCTCCCGACGCCGTCGCTCCCCACCCAGCGGAGCGTGCCGGTGCTGTCGTAGACGTGGTTGCCGGCGATGATTTCCACCGCGCCGTCCCCGTCCAGGTCGGCCAGGGACACGCCGCCCCAGTCGAGCGGGGGGCCGTCCGCGCGGAACTTGAAGACGCCGGTGTGCTCGAAGCAGAGGATGCCCCGGGCGCTCTCGGGCACGGTACACAGCTCCACCTTCCCGTCGCCGTCGAGGTCTCCGGCCGCCACGGTCGCCGAGCCGCGCGTGCGGTAGGCGGGGTCCGTCACCGCCCACAGGTCCGAGCCGTCCGCGCCGCTGATGGCGCGCAGCACGCCGCCTGTCTTGAAGTTCCAGCCCTCGAAGCTGTTGAAGACGACGTCGGGGGTGCCGTCTCCGTTGACGTCCACCACCACGGGCGTCGTCTGCACGTTGGTGTGCGTGGGCATCAGGGGGCTGGCCGTCCACGCCCACTCCACCTCGGGCTCGAAGTGGGGCTCGAAGGGCGGGCGCACCTCGCACCGCGCCTCTGAGCCGACGGCGGTGCTGTTGTCATGTGCCGGGGGTTCCTCGGGTGCCGTCGTGCTGGTGCACGCGGCCCACCCGAGCGCTCCGAGCGTGAGCCACCGGGCCGGACGCCCGTCCGACCATCCTCGCTGCGCCATGCCGCCTCCTGGAATGCCTGCCCGGCCCGCGACGTGCCGGGCGGCCCAGGTATTCACTCGGTCCAGTTCGGCGACCCACCCCGCGAGGCCGGCCAGTGTCACCTGGTCATCCCTGGCGCCCGGGAATGACGGGTGCTCCACACATGGCGTGACGTCATGCGGGCGTTGCAGGCCATGCGCCTGGACCGTTAAAGGGGGGCACCATGTCCGCCGCCAGTCTGCTCGACACCTTCCGCGTGCTCTCCTCGTTCGACCCGCCGCGAGGCGCGCTGCGAGGAGCGCCCTGGGAGGCGTACGTGGACTGGGCCGTCGTCCAGGGCCTGGCGCCGCTGGCGGCCTACAACCTGGAGTACCGGCTGGGCGCGGGCAACGCGCCGGAGTGGGCGCGGGACAGGCTGCTGAGCATCTATCAGGGCTCCGTCAACGACAACGTGATGAAGCTCGTCAACTTCAAGCGCATCGTGGGCGCGCTGGAGGGACGCAGGCTGGTGCTCATGGGGGCCGCGGCCTTCGCGGACTCGCTCTATCCCCACGTGGGCTTCCGGCCCGTGCCGGAGCTCCAGATGCTGATGAAGCGCCTGGACGTGGAGGGCTTCGCCGGCTTCCTCTCCAACCACGAGTTCGCCCCGGAGCCCGACACCGAGAGCAGCGGCGCCACGAAGGTGGTGTCCGACGGGCGCACCGTCATCCTGCTCTATTCGGACGTGCTGGGGCCCCAGCGCCGCGAGCAGGCGGCGGGCATCCTCGAGCGCGCGAAGCCGATGCGTGTCTACGGCCCCTCCGTCTTCCGCCCGGACCTGGAGGACGCGGTGCTGCTGGCGGCGCTGGAGCACGCGCGCCACGGGTACGCGGTGCCGTGGGTGTCCTTCATCGACCTGCGCGAGCTCGTCACCGGCGCGAAGTGGATGGGCGGCGTGTACTCGCGTCCGCTGGACGTGCCGGCGCTGCTGGCCCGGGCCGCGGACTGGCGGCTGGAGCGGGCCCTCTACACGTCCCTGTCGATTGTCACGCGGCTGTTTCCGGAAGCCGCCGCGGAGGCCACCGCCGCGATGCCGCCGCTGCGCCGGGCGACGCGGGAGCTGCTGGAGCGCACGGTGGTGGGTCCTGTGTGCACCCCTGGAAGGACCTCGGCCCTCAAGGGCATGGAGCGGGTGCGCCGCCTGCTCACGGGTCAGTAAGGCTGGCTGCTCGCCGGCCGTGTCCGGTGGCGGGGACGGGCTTCCTTTCGGACTCCCTCCCGGCGTATGAGTCCCGTACGAGACATTCACTGGGACTCCTTCAATGCGTATTGCCATCATCGGAACCGGCTACGTCGGCCTTGTCGCGGGCACCTGCTTCGCGGACTCGGGCAACGACGTCACGTGCGTGGACATCGACGAGCGGAAGATCCGCATGCTCCAGGCGGGCGAGGTCCCCATCTACGAGCCGGGGCTGGAGGAGCTCATCAAGAAGAACGTGCGCGAGAAGCGCCTGTTCTTCACCCGCGACCTGCCGGAGGCCGTGACGAACGCGCAGGTCGTCTTCATCGCCGTGGGGACGCCCGAAGGCGAGAGCGGCGACGCCGACCTCCAGTACGTGCTGGCCGCCGCCGAGCAGATTGGCAAGGCGATGAAGCAGTACACGGTGGTGGTGGACAAGAGCACCGTGCCGGTGGGCACCGCGGACAAGGTGCGCGAGGCCATCCGCAAGGTGACGGACGTGGAGTTCGACGTCGTCTCCAACCCGGAGTTCCTCAAGGAAGGCGCGGCGCTGGACGACTTCCTCAAGCCCGACCGCGTCGTCATCGGCGTGGACTCCGAGCGGGCCCGGAAGGTGATGGCGGACCTGTACTCGCCCTTCGTGCGCACCGAGAACCCGGTGCTGTTCATGGACACGCGCTCGGCGGAGCTGACCAAGTACGCGGCCAACGCGATGCTGGCCACGCGCATCTCCTTCATGAACGACATCGCCGCGCTCTGCGAGAAGGTGGGCGCGGACGTGGACTTCGTGCGCAAGGGCCTGGGCTCGGACAAGCGCATCGGCTACCCGTTCCTCTTCCCGGGCGTGGGCTACGGCGGCTCCTGCTTCCCCAAGGACGTGAAGGCGCTGGTGGCCACCGGCCGTGAGTTCGGCCTGGAGCTGGACCTGCTGCGCGCGGTGGAGCGCACCAACGAGCGTCAGAAGAAGCTGCTGGTGAACAAGGCCGCCAGGCACTACGGCTCGCTGGAGGGCCGCAAGTTCGGCGTGTGGGGCCTGGCCTTCAAGCCGAAGACGGACGACATGCGCGAGGCGCCGTCCATCGAGGTCATCGAGGGCCTCATCGGCAAGGGCGCCCAGGTGATTGCGCACGACCCGGTGGCGCCGCACACCGCCAAGCGCGTCTTCGGTGAGCGCATCCGCTACGCCTCGGTGCCCTACGAGGCGCTGGAGGGCGTGGATGGCCTCTTCGTGGTGACGGAGTGGAACGAGTTCCGTCACCCGGACTTCGAGCGCATGAAGTCGCTGATGAAGTCGCCCGTCGTGTTCGACGGCCGCAACGTGTACGACCCGGCGCGCATGCGTGAGCTGGGCTTCACGTACTACGGCATCGGCCGGCGGTAGCGGTGAGCGGCAGCCGGGCTCTCGACGCGCTCACGGGGCTGCGCTTCGTCGCGGCCCTGCACGTCGTGCTGTTCCACTTCGCGGCGCCGTGCCTGGGCCCGGCGCCGGAAGCTGTGCGCAACTGGGTGGGCTCCGGCTACGCCGCGGTGGGGGTCTTCTTCGTCCTGTCGGGCTTCGTCCTCGCGTGGAATTACCTGGACGCGGACGGGCGCATGGAGACGTCGCCGCGGGCCTTCTGGGCCGCGCGTGTCGCCCGGGTGTACCCCGTCTACGTCCTGGCGTTCCTCCTGTCCGCGCCCACCACCATCGCCGCATCGGTGGCGGCCAATGGCTGGACGTTGGCCTCCGCGAAGCTGGCGGTGGGCGGCCTGGCCGCGCTGAGCCTGCTCCAGGCGTGGGTGCCCAGGCTGGCCCTCTACTGGAATCCGCCGGGCTGGTCCGTGGCGGTGGAGGCCTTCTTCTACGCCCTCTTCCCCTGGCTGGCGCGAGCGCTGCCCCGGCTCCGGTCCTCGTGGCTTCCCCTGGCCCTGTGCGGCACCTGGGCGCTGGGGCTGGCGCCGTCGCTGCTGTACCTGGGGCTGCTGCCGGACGGGCCCGGGCCCGTGGACGTGGCCTCGGCGGGGATGTGGCTGATGGTGCTCAAGTTCAGCCCGCTGACGCGGCTGCCCGAGTTCCTCTTCGGGGTGCTGCTCGGCGTGTGCTTCGTGCGCGAGCGCCAGGCGGGGAGGGGCCGGGGCTCGGGCGCGGTGCTGGCGGCGCTGGGCACGCTGCTGCTGGTGGCGGCGGGCGCCGCGGGCGAGCGGATTTCGTACCCGTTGATGCACAACGCGCTGCTGGCGCCGGCGTCGGGGCTGCTGGTGTATGGCCTCGCGCGAGGCGGCGGCGCCCTGGGCTGGCTGCTGTCGCGCCCCGTCCTGGTCCGGCTGGGCGGCGCCAGCTACGCGCTCTACCTGCTCCAGTACCCGGTGTCGGAGGCCGCCAAGGGACTGGGTGAGGTGCTATCGCCCTGGGTGGAGCTGCGCACGCCCGAAGGGGGGCTGGCCCTGGTGCTGCTGCTGGGCGTGTCCGCGTCGCTGTGGGTGCACCGCTCCGTGGAGACGCCCCTGCGCACGCGCGTGCGTGACGCGCTGAAGGCCTGGGTGGAGGCGCGTCACCCGGCGGGCGCGGGGACGGTGACGTCCGGTTCCTGAGCGCCGGACATGCCGCGGAAGCGGGGGCGGGGACGCCTCAGCGGGACAGGCCGCAGGCGCGCTTGCCTTCGTCGGTCTCGATGGCGCGGCAGTCGCAGCTCTCCACCAGCTCCTCGCACACGGCCTCGTCCTCCGCCGTGGGCTCCACGCGGTTCTCTTCCTGGGACGCGCGCCGCAGGCACAGCTCCTTCTCCACCGAGTTGATGGCGCAGTCGCACAGCTTCTCGGACAGCTCGCGGCAGGCGCCCTTGCAGCCAGCGAGGCCGGAGAGGGCGGAACAGAGGAGGGCGGCGGTGACGATGAAACGGCGCATGGATGCGGCGAACATGCCAGAAGGTCCCCTGGATGCAAGCTGGCTTCGAGGCCTTCGTGTCGGGGCAGGTGCTAGGGTTGGCCGCCTGCTTCGCCCCAGGGGGAAACACCACACATGCTGTCACTCATCGCCGTCGCACTGCTGGCCACCGCGCCCGGGCCGACCTCACCCTCGTTGCTGCAGCCGCAGGCGGGGCGCTCCGTGGCCGCCCGGCTGCTGGTGGCCCAGGCGCCAGCCCAGGGGGAGGACCTGGACGCGGCCCCGCCCTCCGACGCGCCCGCGCTCCCGCACGAGGACCTCGACGCCCGCGTCCGCGAGCTGACGCGGCAGATTTCGCGGCTCCAGAGCGAGATTCGCACCGTCGACACCAACTGGCCGACGGGCTCGCTCATCATGGCGTACTCGGGCTACGTGCTCTCGCCGCTGCTGCTGCTGGGGGTTCCCCTCATCATCCTCGGGCTGAACACGTCCAACGATGACGACAAGGGTGTGCTGGTGGCCCTGGGCGCGGGCCTGACGGTGGGCGGCGCCGCGGGCGTGGGATTGCTCATCGCCGGCGTCGCCACGGGGAGCAAGCGTGCGGCGGTCAACCGGGCGTACCGTGAGAGCCTGGTCAACCAGCGCATCGAGCTGGAGGACGAGCTGCGGGAAGTGAAGGCCCGGCGGGATGCACGCGGCGCGTTGCGGACGCGGACCTGGACGCCGCGGCCCAGCCTGCCGCTGGTCGCATTCGCCTTCTGATGTCGTGTTTCGAGCACGCCAGGCTTCCTGGTGGCTCGTACTGGAGGCGGGGGGGCGGGCAGGGGAAAGAGGTCCTGTGATACTTCCCGCCTCGTTCCCCGCATGCCCCGCTCCTCCCGCAGCGCCTCCCGTTACACCCTGTTCGCCGAGGCGGCGCTGACGTCGCTCGTCGTGCTGTGTCCGTTGGCGCTGGGAGGCGCGGCGCGCTGGCTGCTCTGGCCGCTGGTGACGCTGTCCGGCGCGGCGGCGGTGCTGGCGGCCATTGGCGCGAAGCGGCAGGGGCAGTCGCTCCGCGTTCCACTGCTGGCGGTGCCCCTGGCCGTGGGCGCGGGGCTCTGCGCGGTGCAGCTGGTGCCACTGCCCTCAGGCGTCCTGACGCTCGTCAGTCCAGAGGCGGCGGCGCTGCGCGAGTTCGCGTTGGTGCCCCTAGGGCTCGAAGGGGCACGACCCGTGTCGCTGGACCCTCCGGCCACGTGGCGCGAGCTGGCGAAGCACCTGGCGTACCTGCTGGCCTTCCTCGCGGCGGTGCAGGTGTGCCGCTCTCGCACGAGCCGGGAGCGGCTGCTCTCGGCGGTGGTGTTCACCGGCGCGGGCCTCGCGGTGGTGGGGCTGGGGCACGCGCTGCTGGGCATGAAGTCCCTCTTCGGCGTCTGGCCCTGGGTGCATGCGCAGCCGACGCTGGTGACGCCGTTTGGCAATCCGAACCACCTGGCCGGCTTCCTCGGGCTGGCGTCGACGGTGGGCGTGGGGCTGGCGCTCACGCGCAGGCAGCGGGCCCGGGCGTGGCTCCCGGCCCTGGCCGCGGGGGTGTCGGGGCTGGGCGTGGTGCTGTCGCTGTCGCGTGGAGGCATTGCCTTCTACGTCTTCGGACAGGCGCTGCTGGCGGTGCTGCTGCTGCGCCAGCGCCGCGCTTCGAGCGAGGGGGCCACGCCGGCCTGGGCGCGGAGCACCGCGGCGTTGATGGGCCTGCTGGCCGTGCTGATGGTGGGCGCGTACACGGCGGCGGATGGCTTGTGGGCGGAGGCGCGCACCACGGACAGCGTGGAGAAGCTGCGGCACTCCAAGGTGTCGCTGTGGCCGATGATGGCGGAGGCCGCGCGGGCGTTCCCGCTGCTGGGCATGGGACGGGGCGCCTTCGAGGTGGCGTTTCCCCGCTACCAGTCGGAGCCCAACCCCAACACCCTCACGCACCCGGAGAACGCGGTGTTGCAGGCCGCCGCGGAGCTGGGGGCGCCCGGGCTGGTGCTGCTGGCGGTGGCCGTCTGGGGCTTCCTGCGCCTGCTGCGGCGCGGGGGGCTGGAGACGCTGGACCTCGCGGCGCTCTCGGGCGTCGCGGCGCTGGCGCTGCACGACCTCTTCGACTTCAGCCTGGAGCTGCCCGCGTGCGCGGTGGCGGCGCTGGTGGTGCTGGGCGCGGTGGCGCGTCCCCGCGAGCGCGCGTCCGAGGACCCGGCGTGGTGCGTGAAGCCCTCCGCACGGGTGCTGGTGACGGGCCCGGCGCTCGCGCTGGTGGCGCTGGTGGCGCTGGTGCCCGGCCGCCATCGCCTGGAGGACGCGGAGGCGGAGCTGGTGAAGCTCGTCACCTCGGGGGCGTCCGCCGGGGAGGCCCACGCGCGCGGACTGACTCTGGTGGACCGGCACCCGGCGGACTACCTGCTGTACCGGTTGATGGCCTCGGCGCACGCGGCGCGGGGGCGCGAGGGGGCGGGAGAGGCGCTGGCCCTCGTCAACCGGGCGCTGTACCTGTCGCCGCTGGATGCCAGCTCGCACCGCGTGGCCGCGCGGGCGCTGCTGTCGCTGGGCCGGAGCGCCCAGGGCTTCCTGGAGTACCGGCTGGCGCACGAGGCGGGTGATGCCTCCGTGCTGCTCGGCGAGGCCCTGCCCCAGGCACAGTCTCTGGCGTCCCTCACGGTGCTGACGCCGCGGGCGCCGGCCACGGCGGTGCGGATCGTGGACTCGCTGGCCAACACGCCCGGGCGCATGGCGCTGGCGCTGGAGTACGCGCACTGGGCGCGGGAGCACTTCGCCGGCGAGCCGGAGGTCGCGGCGCTGTGGGCGCGCGAGGCCCGGCTGCGAATCATTCGCGGGGAGCTGGAGGCGGCGGAGGCGGCGCGCGCAGAGGTGGAGCGGCTGGCGCCGGACGCCCTGGACACGCACCTGCTGCGAGCGGAGGTGCTGCGGGCGCAGGGCCGGCGAGAGGAAGCGCTGCATTCGTTGGAGCGGCTGCTGGCACGCTTCCCGGGCAACGTGGCGTTGTCGTTCCAGCTGGCGGCGCAGCAGCTGGACGCGGGCCTGACGCGGCGGGCGAAGGAGACGTTGCAGGCGCTGGCGCCCTTCATCACCGACTACGCGCAGCGCGCGCGGCTGCTGTCCATGGAGGCCGCGTGCCTGGAGCGCGAGGGGCTGCTCTCTCGCGCGCTCGAGCGGCGGCAGACGGCGGCCCGCCTGGCGCCCAGCGCGGACGCGTTCTTCGCCGTGGCCCGGACGCAGGAGGCGCTGCGCCGATATGACGCGGCGGCGCGTTCGGTCCATGAGGGCATGCGGCACCTGCCTCCGAGCGCGCGCGCGGAGGCGCGGGCGTGGGCGGAGCGGCTGGAGGGCGCCGAGCGCGAGCGCGTGGAGTCGCGGCGCAAGGCGCTGTCGGACGACCCTCGCGCCGAGGAGCTGGAGTACCTGCTGCGCAACCCACCGGACGCCGACGGGGAGGCGCGGGACACGCACTAGGCGGTCCGGGCGCCTCGCTCCGAATCAGGCGTGCGCGTGGGCCTCTTCGAGAGACCGCACGGGCGCGCCAGTGCCGCTCGCCGCCTGACGTTGCTGTTCCTGCTCGATGAAGGAGGCCACCAGGGGCCACTCCAGGGTGGCGAAGTCCTGGAAGCGCATCTCGAGCGCCTCCTCGTGCGAGCCGGCGCGGAAGAGCAGCCGCTCGGCCAGGCTGAGGGACTCGTCCACGGCGACGGGCAGGCCGTAGAGCTCGCCGAAGGGGGGCTCGGCGCCTACCTCGCAGTCGGGGAAGTGGCCGGAGAACTCCTCCTCGGTGGCGAGTCGGACGTGCCTGGCACCCAGCATGGCGCGGACCTGGTCCAGGTCCACCGAGCTCGCCGCGGGAACGACGACAATCCATGGCTGCCGGTCCGCCATCACGATGACGGACTTGGCCACGCGCCAGCCAGAGACGTGCAGCGCCTCGGCCACCTCCTGGGCGCTGACGGCACGCGGGTGCCAGTACCGCTCGAAACGCACCCCGTTGCGGCGCAGGTAGTGCTGTATCGCTTCGGGAATCATGGAAATCTCACCTCCTCTGTAAGAGAAAGGTGATGACCCGGAGCGGGTCCGACCACGGACGCCTGCCACATTCGGGCTCACGGCCTGCCGCCGGGCCCCCGGACGCCCGCCCCTGGGGCGGCCGGGCGTCCCGTGACACTCACTGCTGGAAGTCGTAGACGCTGCCGAGCCGGAGGATGCGCGTCAGCTCGTCCAGCGCCGTCATCGTCTCGCGCGCCAGCTGCGGGTCCTGCAGGTCCTTGGGCCGCAGCACCTCGCGGTAGTGCCGCCGCACCCAGCCGGCCAGCGAGTCATGCAGCGCGGGCGTGTAGAACACATCCGCCTTGATGGCCCCGCGCTCCTCGTCCGTCAGCCACACCCGCTGACGCAGGCAGGCCGGCCCGCCGCCGTTGTTCATCGACTGGCGCACGTCCAGGTAGTGCACGGCCTTCACCGGCGTGTCCTCGGCCACCACGCGCTCCAGGAACTGCCGCGCCGCGGGCGTCTCCCGGCTCTCCACCGGGGCCACGATCGCCATGGTGCCATCCGGCAGCGTCAGCACCTGCGAGTTGAACGGGTACGCCTTCACCGCGTCCTTCACCGGTAGCTCCGCCTGGGTGGCCACCACCGCGCGGAAGTCCTGCCCCAGCTTCTCGCGCAGCACCGCCAGCAGCCCCGCGTGGTCCACGAAGGCCAGCTCGTGCAGCATCAGGAACCGCTCGTTGCCCACCGCCAGCACGTCCGTGTGGAAGGCCCCCGCGTCGATGCCCTCTGGGTGCTGCTGCGGGAAGAGCACCGACCTGGCGTCCAGCTGGTGCAGCCGCGCCAGCGCCTGGCTCGCCTCCAGCGTCTGCCGGGCCGGGAAGCGGCTGGGCCCCTGCACGTCCTGCCACGCGCTGCGGCCCCAGGCCAGCAGGTGGACGCCCGCGTGCCCCGGTGTGGACAGCCGGGTGTGGTTGGCCGCGCCTTCGTCCGCGAAGTGGCTGCTGCCCGGCAGCGGCGGGTGGACCGCGAAGTGCTTCTCGTTCGAGAAGATGGCGCGCAGCACCGCGTGCGTCGTCTCCGCCTCGATGGCCCGGTGGTACATCTGCGACAGGTTGGCCGGCGTCAGGTGCACGCGGCCGTCCGCGGTGTCCGCGCTGGGGGCCACCGTGGCCGCGTTGGCCGTCCACATGGAGGAGGCGCTGGACGTCAACCGCAGCAGGTGCTCCGCCTCGCGCGCGGCCCGGGTGATGACCTCCTCGTCCGTGCCCGTGAAGCCCACCGCCCGCAGGGCCCTCAGGGACGGCCGGGGCTGGGGCGGCAGCACCGCCTGTCCCACACCCAGCGCGGAGACGAAGCGCATCTTCTCCAGCCCCTGGAGGGCCGCGTCCCGGGGGTGGCTGGGCTCACCGCCGTGGCTCTGCGACGCCAGGTTGCCGGGCGAGAGGCCGCCGTAATTGTGGGTGGGCCCAACGAGCCCGTCGAAGTTGTATTCGCGCATGGGATATTGAACGCCTCGTGGAGCGTCCACCCTTAGCAAAGCGCCTCAAGCGTTTCCTCCGCTACGTGCTCATCCGTGGCGTCCTGTTGCTCCTTCAACCTCTGCCGCTGGGGGTGGCCCGGAGCCTGGGCGCGCGCCTGGGCGCGCTCGCCTACCACCTCGCCGGTGGGGAGCGGCGCAAGGCGCTGAAGTCCCTTTCCGTGGCCTTCCCGGAAAAGTCGGAGGCAGAGCGGCAGGCCCTGGCCCGGGAGGCCTTCCGCCACCTGGCGGCCGCCGCCCTGGAGGTGGCCTGTACGGGGGCCCTGGACGAGGCCCTGGAGCGCCTGGTGGTCTGGCCGGAGGCCGACCGGCGGGTGCTGGAGACCGCCCTGGCCCGGGGGCGCGGCGTCGTCTTCGTGTCCGGACACGTGGGGAACTGGGAGCTGCTCGCCCGGCGGGTGGCGCGCGCGGGCTACCCCAGCCAGAGCATCGCCAAGGAGACCACCGACCCGCGGCTGACGGAGCTGGTGGGCCGGTTCCGGGCCCGGGGCGGCGTGCGGAGCATCTGGCGCGGCCAGGACGGGGCGGCCCGGGCCATGCTGCGCGCCCTGCGCAACGGCGAAATCCTCGGCATCCTCATCGACCAGGACACGCGGGTGCAGTCCCTCTTCGTGCCCTTCTTCGGGCAGCTGGCCGCCACGCCCCGCGCCGCCGCCGACCTGGCCCTGCGCACCGGCGCGGCGGTGGTGACGGGCTTCTGCCACCGGGACGGGGAGGGCTACCGCCTGTCCATGGAGGAGGTGCCGGTGCCGCAGGACGCGGACCGCGAGGCGGCCGCCCTGGCCCTCACCGCCGCCCTGTCCGGTCGCATCGAGGCGGCCATCCGCCGGGCGCCGGAACAGTGGGTCTGGATGCACCAGCGCTGGAAGACGCGTCCACCGGTGGGCGCGGCCGTCCCACTTCCGGAGGCGGCGCCCGCCTCGTCCGGGTGATAAGGAAGCCCCGTGTCACGCCTGCTCGCCGCCAGCCTCCTCGCCCTGGTGCTCGCCCCCGGCTGCAAGCCTGGGTCCGGCGAGGGTGCGTCCGCCGCCCAGCCGCCCCCCGAGGTGGTGCTTCACGGCGCGCGCCTGGAGTCCTTCGAGGGCGAGCGGCTGACCCGGTCCGGCACCGCCGAGCAGCTCACCTACCAGCGCACCACTGGTGACGTGTGGGCCTCCAACGCCACGCTGCGGATTCCCCCCGGCCAGGCTGGTGCGGGGGCTCCGCCGGGGACGGAGGGCGGGGTGGAGGTGAGCGCCCCGAATATGGAGGGCAGCCTCGCGTCCAAGCAGGTGGTGGCCTCGGGCGGCGTCATCATCCGCACCGGAAAGGGCATGGAAGCCCGCACTCCCCGGTTGACGTACGACGTCACCACGGAGCGGGCGCATGGAAACGAGGGCGTACAGGTGAAGGGGCCTGACTACCAGCTGCGGGCGGACCGCTTCGAGCTGTTCTTCCCGGATGAGACATTCACCTTCGCGGGCTCCGTGGAGACCGTGGTGGGAGCGCCAGAGTGATTGAGTTCCTCGTGATGGCCTTCTTCGTCGCGCAGCCCGCGCCCGCGGTCGCCGCCACGCCTTCCTCGGGCGCTCCGCCGGCCGCCACGGGCGCGCCCGCCGCGGGGGGAGGGGGCACCCGGGCCCCGAGCCCCCTGGGGGGCAAGGCGCTGAAGGAGCCCGTTCAAATCAAGGGTGACAACGTCGTCTTCCAGAAGTCCCAGGCCACGCTCACCGGCAACGTGAAGGTGAAGCATCTCACGCTCGACCTGACGTGCGACCGGATGACGGCCAACTACACCGCCCAGCGCGAGGTGACGCGCGTGGTGTGCACCGGCGGGGTGGAGGCCGTGGACGGGGACCGCATGGCCCGCGGCGAGCGCGCCGAGTACGACGTGCCCAGCGGCGTGCTGGTGGTGACGGGCTCGCCCGAGGCCCGCCAGGGCACCACGCACATGCGCGGGACGAAGGTCCGGCTGACGCTGGGCAACGAGCGGCTGGAGGTGGAGAACGCCGTCATCGTCTTCGAGTCGCTCCCCTCCAACCCCGCGCCCGCCAAACGCAAGGGCCGCGCGTCGCCGTCGGCGCCAGCCTCCTCCGCCCAGGGAGGCACGCCGCGATGAGCGCGCAGTTGCTCGCAGAAGGCCTGGAGAAGACCTTCCGTGGCCGCAAGGTGGTGCGGGGCGTGTCCTTCAACGTGGCGCCCGGCGAGGTGGTGGGCCTGCTGGGCCCCAATGGCGCGGGCAAGACGACCAGCTTCAACATGGTCGTGGGGCTGGTGTCTCCGGACGCGGGGCGCGTGCGCATTGGCGACGAGGACCTCACGCACCTGCCCATGCACCGCCGCGCCCGCCGGGGCGTGGGCTACCTGCCCCAGGAAGCGTCCGTCTTCCGCAAGCTCACGGTGCGCGACAACTTCCTGTCCGTGCTGGAGCTCCAGAAGGGCCTGGACGCGAAGGCCCGCGTGCAGCGCGCCGACACCCTCCTGGAGGAGTTCGGCCTCACGCACGTCGCGGAGTCCCTGGGGGAGACGCTCTCCGGTGGCGAGCGCCGCCGCGCCGAGATTGCCCGCAGCCTCATCCCCCAGCCCCGCTTCATCCTCTTCGACGAGCCCTTCGCCGGCGTGGACCCCATCAACGTGGGCGACCTCCAGCGGCAAATCTTCCTCCTCCGCGAGCGGGGCCTGGGCGTCCTCATCACCGACCACAACGTCCAGGACACCCTGGGCATCTGTGACCGCGCATACATCATCGCACAGGGGCAGATTCTCGAGGAGGGCACCCCGGCGGAGATCGCCGCGTCTCCCAAGGCGCGGGCCGTCTACCTGGGGGAACGGTTTCGCCTCCAACAAGCGCTCTAAGCACGGCTGGCCACCTGTCAGAGGCATGCTTAGAATGGGTTGGCCCCGCTTTTGCGCCGACCTATCGGCGCCCTATTGACACCCTGAGTGGGTCCAAGCTCTTGGATTCCTTGTAGAATTCTGAGCATGCAAGCAAGGGACCCCCGTTTCAGGGCTGGACGAAGTCAGGGCACCTTGTTACGTTGGCACGGTCTTTGATTGTGGTCCTCTGTCGAGGGACCGAATCAACCCTGGAGACCCCGTCTCATGGCGATGGAACTGAAGCAAAGCCTGAAGCTTGCCCAGCAGCTGGTGATGACGCCGCAGCTGCAGCAGGCCATCAAGCTCCTCCAACTGTCTCGCATGGAACTGCTCGAGCAGGTCCGCGAGGAGATGGAGCAGAACCCGCTGCTGGAACAGCCAGACGAGCAAGCTCCGGGAGATGTGGCAGACAAGGAACCCGGTGAAGCCTCCCTGGAGGCGGACAACGTCGAGATTCCGCGGGACGTGGAGCTGCCCTCCGCCTCCAGCGACACCACCACCGAGTTCAAGGGCGACGGCGAGGGCCCGCCGGAAATCGACTGGGAGCAGTACCTCAACAGCTACCAGTTCAACGAGCCCACCACGGCCTCCAACAAGGGCAACGTGGCCACGGACGACCTGCCGTCGTTCGAGGCCAACCTCGTCAAGAAGGAGGACCTGGTCGACCACATCCAGGAGCAGCTGGGCACGCTGCGCCTGAACGACGCCGAGCGCCGCATCGCGATGCTCATCCTGGGCAACCTGGATGATGACGGCTACCTCAAGCTGCCGGAAGTGGACGGAGACCCGCTCATCCGCCTGGCCAACGAGGCGGACGTGCCCATGCACGTGGCGGAGCGCACGCTGCGCCGCATCCAGATGTTGGATCCGCGCGGCTGCGGCGCGCGGGACTTGCAGGAGTGCCTGCTCATCCAGCTCCAGGGCATGAGGGAGCCGCACGCGCCGCTGCTGGGCCTCATCATCAAGCGGCACATGAAGTACCTGGAGAGCAAGAACCTGCCGGCCATCGCCAAGGACCTGAAGGTGTCCCTGGAAGAGGTGGTGGAGGCGGTGCGGCTGCTCCCGAAGCTGGACCCGAAGCCGGGCCGCAACTTCAGCGGGGACGACGCGCAGTACATCACCCCCGACGTATTCGTCTACAAGATGGGGGACGACTACACGGTGGTGCTGAACGACGACGGCCTGTCCAAGCTCCGCATCTCCGGCACCTACCGCAACGCGCTGAAGACGGGCGCGGTGGGGCCCGGCCAGACGAAGGACTTCATCCAGGACAAGCTGCGCAGCGCCATGTGGCTCATCCGCTCCATCCACCAGCGGCAGCGGACCATCTACAAGGTCACCGAGAGCATCGTGAAGTTCCAGCGGGACTTCCTGGACAAGGGCATTGCCCACCTCAAGCCGCTCATCCTCCGGGACGTGGCCGAGGACATCGGCATGCACGAGTCCACGGTGAGCCGCGTCACCACCAGCAAGTACGTGCACACGCCGCAGGGCATCTTCGAGCTGAAGTACTTCTTCAACTCGTCCATCGCCCGCGTCTCCGGTGAGGACACCGCGAGCGAGGCGGTGAAGCACCACATCAAGCAGCTGGTGGCGCAGGAGGACCCGCGCAACCCGTACTCGGACCAGAAAATCGTGGAGCTCTTGCGCGCGCAGGGCACCGAGATTGCCCGCCGCACGGTGGCCAAGTACCGCGAGGTGCTGGGCATCCTCCCCAGCAGCAAGCGCAAGCGGTACTACTGAGCCGGGCTTGTCCCAGCGCGCCGCGTGCCCGCGGCGTGATGATGTGGTGGTGGAGCAGGTCCGCAACGGCCATGGCCGGGGCCCGGAGCCGCGGAGGGCGCGCCGCTTGTCCGCGGCGCGTCGGCGTGGCCAGACTGGCGCCGCATGAGCGCCACCCCACCTCCCGATTCCGGCACGCCCCGCCGTGAGTGTGTGCCCCTCGTCGTCCCGCCCATCACCCTCGAAGGGCGGGACGTCCGCCTGGAGCCGCTGCGCTCCGAGCACGCGCCGGCCCTGGCCGCGCTGTGCGAGGACGACCTCTTCACCTGGTTCTCACGGGTGATGCGGACCGAGGCGGACGTGGCGGCCTTCATCGACAGCGCCTGCCAGGCGGCCGAGCGGGGGAGCGAGCGCCCCTTCGTCATCATCGAGCGGCGGACGGGCGCGCCAGTGGGCAGCACCCGCTACCTCGACATCCAGCGCGACCACCGCACGCTGGAGATTGGCTACACGTGGCTGGGGCGCCGCGTGTGGCGCACGCGCGTCAACACCGAGTGCAAGTACCTGCTGCTGCGGCACGCCTTCGAGTCGCTCGGCGTCATGCGGGTGCAGTTGAAGACGGACCGGAACAACGCGCGCTCCCGCGCGGCCATCGAGCGGCTGGGCGCTCGCTTCGAGGGCGTGCTCCGCAACCACATGCTGGTGCGCGGCGGCGTGGTGCGTGACAGCGCGTACTACAGCGTCATCGACACGGAGTGGCCGGAAGTGAAGGTTCGGCTGGAAGGGCTGCTCGCCGCGGACGGGCCGCGGGTATAGGGTGCGGCGCCGCATGAACCGCATTCTTCGTCGCAACCTTCTTCGCGCTCCGGCAGGCGCCTTCGTCGCGGTGGGCCTGCTGTCGGGCTGTGGCAGCAGTCTCACCTCGGAAGTCGTCGACCTGGCGTCGCTGGCGGACCGGACGCTCACGCTCGCCCAGTCGGATGTGGACGTCTACGAGGGGCTGGACGAGCCGGGCTCCCACCGCGTCACCGTCACCTTCTCGCCGGCGGTGGAGGAGGACCGCTGCACCGAGCTGCGCGAGGGCGTCACGGCCACCTTCAACGGCCTGCCCATGACGCTGGAGCGGGGCGGGGTGGATGGCACCGCGGGCCGCGACGTGTGCGTGCCCACGCGGGCCTACTACGACTTCGACCCCAACGTCTGGGTGCAGCAGCCCGCGGAGAACGGCCGCGTCGTCCTCCAGGATGGCACGCACACCATCACCCTCGTCCTGGAGCGCGGCAAGGCCAAGCGCCTCTTCTCCTTCCAGGGCCCGGGGGCCGAGGACCGGCTCACGCGCGGCCAGGAGTACTCGTTCCGGTGGCTGCCCGAGGGCGAGGTCCCCGGCCCCATCTCCGCCACCCTGCTGCGCGAGGGCGGGACCGCCACGGCCACCATCCCCACCACGCAGGAGGAAGCGGTCGTCAGCTTCACCCTGCTGCAGACCACGCCTGTCGCCGCCCACCTGCTGACGCTGAGCGCGACCGCGCCCGGCAACGTGCTGGAGTGCACGGGCGTCGCCGCCTGCGCGGCGACGGTGTTCCACTCCGAGGAGCGGGTCGTCAACGTGCAGTGAGCGGCCGGGGAGCGGGCGGGGGAGCGGGCCCTGGGCTTTCCGGGCTCGATTGCCGCGGCGTGCCGCCACGCCCACCGTGCCTGGGTACTTCCTTTCGGAAAGGACCCAGTCATGGCCCAGAAGAATCCCGACCCGCGCAGCGCCGGCCCCCAGCCGCCCTTTCCCCAGCAGTCCCAGCCGCACCCCGGACATGAGGGGCGGATGACCCCGGAGCCCGACTACGGCGAGCAGTCCTACAAGGGGCTGGGCCGGCTCAAGGACCGGGTGGCGCTCGTCACCGGCGGGGACAGCGGCATTGGCCGCGCGGTGTGCCTGGCCTTCGCGCGCGAGGGCGCGGACATCGCGGTGTCCTTCCTCAGCGAGGGCGACGACGCCCAGCAGGTGAAGCGCGTGGTGGAGGAGGCGGGGCGCAAGGCGCTGCTGCTGCCCGGAGACCTCTCCGTGGAGGCCCACTGCCGCAAGCTGGTGGAGGACACCGTGAAGCGCTTCGGGCGCATCGACATCCTCGTCAACAACGCCGCCTACCAGGGCGAGGCGGTGGAGCGCTTCGAGGACCTGGACCCCGAGCGCCTGGAGCGCGCCTTCCGCACCAACATCCTCGCGATGTTCCACCTGGTGCGCTACGCGCTGCCGCACATGAAGGAGGGGGGCACCATCATCAACACCACCTCCATCCAGGCGTACGACCCCTCGCCCGCCATCCTGGACTACGCCGTCACCAAGGGCGCCATCGTCAACTTCACCAAGGGACTGGCGCGGCAGCTCATCGAGCGAGGCATCCGGGTCAACGCCGTGGCGCCCGGCCCCGTGTGGACGCCGCTCATCCCCCAGTCCTTCGACGCGGAGAAGACGTCGAAGTTCGGCAAGGACTCCCCCATGGGCCGCCCCGCGCAGCCCGCGGAGCTGGCGCCGTCCTACGTGTTCCTCGCCTCGGACGAGTCCCGCTACGTCAACGCGGAGGTGCTGGGCGTGACGGGCGGGCGGCTGCTCGCGTGAGCTGACGCGACGCGTGACTTCACTGGGAGCAGTGCTGGCATGGCCCCATGGTGGGGCCATTGCCAGTGATTGCCAGTGACGGGTGGTGCAGGCGGGATGTCCTCCCTCGGACTGGCGGTGTGTCCGGGAACAGGCAACCTGTTGGGGCGGGTTGCTTTCCAGGGCTCGGAAAGTTTCAGATCCGTCACGGAGCCCACCTCTCACCCTAGGAGGCAGCCACGCATGCAGTTCAACATCACCTTCCGTCAGTTCGGGGCGTCGGATTCCCTCAAGGAGTACGCACGCGAGAAGGTCGAAAGGGTGAACCGGCTGCTGGACCGTGCCGGCGAGGCCCATGTGGTCCTGTCGTTGGAGCGGCACCTGCACCATGCGGACATCACCATCCACTCCGGCGCCTGGGTGCTCCGAGGGCGTGACAAGAGCGATGACATGTACGCGTCCATCGACCTGGCGATGGACAAGATTGAACGCCAGCTGCGCCGCTACCGTGACAAGCTGAAGACGCACCATGGCCGTGAGCGCGTCCACCACCGGCAGGATCTGGTGGAGCAGCTCCGGGTCCGCCACGCCGTGTTCGAGCTCCCGGACGTGGAGGCGCTGGAGTCCCTCGCGGAGGCCTCGACGAGCGAGGCGGCGCCGAAGCCCGCCGTCGCCGTGCCCGTCCAGCCCGCGGCGCAGCCGCCGTCGGCGCGCGAGGTGCGGGCCACCCACCTCACCGTCAAGCCGCTCACGGTGGATGATGCGGTGATGCAGATGAATCTGATGAACAACGACTTCTACGTCTTCCACAACGTGGCGTCGGAGTCGCTGTGCATCGTCTACCGGCGCAAGGATGGCCAGTACGGCCTCATCGAGCCGCACGCCCCGGCGGTCGCCGCCACGGGGACCTGAGCCTGAAGACATGCGCCGTCACCCGGCCTCAGGGGTGACGGCGTGTGACAGCTGGAAGGCCGCTGCGTGCCAGGCGCGTCACGCGCCAGGCCTCAGTGGCCGCGGCAGTCGAAGCGCTGGCGTGGCCACTGAGGCCGCGGGAGCTCGAGGGCCGGGCGGGCGTTGACGGGCGCCGGCGTCATCGAGGCGGCGCGTTCACTCAGGGACCGCGACAGCAGCTCTCGCGGGAACGCGACGCGTCCACGTCGCGCCCCCGCGTGCCGCGGTCCCGCATGCCCCCAAAGCCCGCTTCCGAGTGGTCGAGGGCCTGGGGGCGCGCACCGGCGTGGCCCTGGAGCCACGTCCCGTCCTCGGAGAAGGCCGCCGAAGCGGCCCTGGGCCCGGGTGTGGGCCGCCCTGGCCAGCACCAGCCCCTCCCTCTTCATGGCGAGGGGCTGGGCGCGGTAGCGGCCACGCAGTCCCTCCGAGTCCACGGCGAGGGTGGGAAGTCCCTTCGTGCCCCGGGTGGGGGGCGTAGCCACCTTGAAAGCGCGGGCACCCGAAGCCCCTATCGCCCTGGAGGACGGGCTTCCCTTCCGCGTCATGATGCGCAGTGTGCGCGGCGTGCGTGCATCATGACAGGCCACCCTTGCGCTAAAGAGGGGTGAGGAGTAATTGCCGCCCACCAGGAGCGCCAGCGCGGGAGCGTCAGTGAGAATCGCCGAGTTCCTCAGCCCCCAAGCCGTCATCGCCGACATGCAGTCGCGGACGAAGCCCGAAGTGTTGCGTGAGCTGAGCGCCACGCTGGTGCGCGCGCATCCGCAGCTCTCCGCGGAGCGGCTGGTGGAGGTGCTGCGCGAGCGCGAGAAGCTGGGCAGCACCGGCATCGGCGAGGGCGTGGCCATCCCCCACGGCAAGCTGCCGGGCATGGCCCAGCTCCAGGCCGCCTTCGGCGTGTCGCGCGCCGGGGTGGACTTCGAGGCCATCGACGGCAAGTCCACCCACCTGTTCTTCGCGCTGGTGGCGCCGGAGAACAGCGCTGGCGTCCACCTGAAGGCGCTGGCTCGTATCTCCCGGTTGTTCAAGAATCCGCGCTTCCGGGCCGCCATCCTCGAGGCACCGACGGCCGCGGACATCCACGCGCTCATCGTCCAGGAAGACGCGCGGCCTTGAGTCGGGCGGCGTTCCGGGGGGAACATCCGCAACCATGGACGTCGTCCTGAGGCCCATCAGCGACCGCTTCTTTCACGACCACCTGCTGCCCTTCTTCCGGCGAGCCATGGGCGATGCCTCCGGGGCGCTCGAGTCACTCCAGGAGCACCTGGGGGATGGCCAGGCGCGCATGCTCTGCGAGCGGATGCTCGCCACGGCGCTCCCAGGCGGCGTGGGCTCCGTGGACGCGGACCCCTGGGCGGACCTGGTGGACCGGCTCGTCTTCCTTCCCTGGATGGAAGGCCCGTCGGGCTGGGAGGTGGGGGACGCGGAGGTGGGCTACGCGGACGGCTGGGACGAGGCCCTGCACCTGTCGCTGATGGTGGAGGAGGCGGACTACCCCTACTGGGACGCGCGCGCGGCGCGCGAGGTGAGGGACCGCTTCCGCTTCCGGCCGCGAGAGGACGTGGGTCTGGCCTCGCTGCTGGCGGGGCAGTGGGAGCCCTTCCCGGAGTTCCCACCGGACCAGGTGTTCGTCACGCAGGGCCGGGGCGAGTACTCCCCGTCCGAGCGCTATGCCTTCGCGGACTGGGCGTGGCGTCCGGCGCGCAAGGTGGCGCACTGGCAGGTGAACCTGCCGCGCAAGCTGGAGCGGCTCCTGACGCGTGAGCAGGAGCGGATGCGCCTGCCGTCGCTGCCGGAGAAGGACGAGGTGCTGGCGTACTGGATGGGCAAGCAGGCCCAGCCGCCGCCGCTCACGGTGGCCTTCTCCGGGCTGGGGCCTCGCGCGGCCAACTGGATTCGCGAGCTGGGCGCGCTCACCGCGCACCTGCGCGGCGCGGCGCTGGCGAAGCAGGGACTGGCGGCGCTCGTCACGAAGGGCTCCGGCGTTCGCATCTAGCCCTTCGGCGCGGACGGCCCGGGGCTCTCCAGCAGCAGGGTGACGGGGCCGTCATTGACGAGCGCCACCTTCATGTCCGCGGCGAAGATGCCGGTGCCCACGCTCAAGCCACGCTGGCGCAGCAGCTCGCAGGTGCGCTCGTAGAGGGCCTTGGCGCCCACCGGCTCCATGGCGTCGATGAAGCTGGGCCTGCGGCCCTTGCGCGCGTCGCCGTAGAGCGTGAACTGGCTGACGACGATGAGCTGACGGGACGTGTCCTCCAGCGACAGGTTCATCTTCCCCGCGGTGTCCTCGAAGATGCGCAGTGTGGCCAGCTTCTCCGCCATCCACGCCACGTCCGCCTCGGTGTCGCCCTTGCCCACGCCCAGCAGCACCAGCAGGCCCGGGCCGATTTCGCTCACGCGCTGGCCCTCCACCGTCACCGACGCCTCCAGCACCCGCTGCACCACCGCTCTCATCGAAGTCTCCTCCTGGACAGGACGTGTTTCACAGTCCCCACGTCAGTCACGTCGTTACAGTTGGAATGTCAGGTTTCTGCCTGCTGGTAGAGCGAGCGCCCAGACGTGGACTCACGCTGTCTCTCACCCTTGCTCGTTTTTTGCCCCGTTCCGCATAATGGCACCTGACTTCCCCGGAGAGAGTGTGCAGGTCCATCGAGCCAGCTCCATCTTGGCCGCATCGGCCATCCTTTTCCTGTCGCTTTCTCACGTCGCGCACGCCGCGCCAGCTCCGGCGGAGAAGCGCGCGGACCGCGAGGCGCTGAAGGCCGCGCTGCTGGAGGTGCTCCAGCGCGCGCCGCTGAAGGCGAGCCGCATGGGCGTGCTGATGCAGAGCCTGGACGACGGAGACGTCGTCTTCAGCCACAACGCCGACGAGCTGCTCAACCCGGCCTCCAACGTGAAGCTGGTGACGTCCGCCGCCGCGCTGGCGTCGCTGGGGCCCGAGTTCCGCTACGACACCGAGTTCCTGGTGGAGCCGGAGCTGGGCGCGGACGGCAAGGTGAAGACGCTCTACGTGCGCGGCAAGGGCGACCCGTCCATGACGACGGAGCGCCTGTGGGGCATCGTCGCCGAGCTGTGGCACGTGGGCATCCGCGAGGTGGGCGAAATCGTCGTGGACGACTCCTGGTTCGACGCCGAGCGCACGCCGCCGGGCTATGACCAGGAGGACACGGACCGGGCCTACATGGCGCCCACCGGCGCGGTGAGCCTCAACTGGAACGCGGTGGCCATCTACCTGCGGCCCGGCAACGCGCCGGGCGCCAAGGGCGTGGTGGAGGTGGAGCCGCCCAGCGACTTCTTCGTGGTGGAGAACCAGCTCACCACCGGGTCGCGCCGCGCCCGCCGCGTGTTCGTCAAGTCGGACGCCGCGGGCTCGCAGCAGAAGATTGTCGTGCGCGGCCAGCTCCCGGCGGAGCGCAGTGGCGCCGTCAGCGTCTGGAAGAAAATCGACAACCCGCCCATGTACTTCGGCCAGTCGCTCAAGCAGATGCTGGTGACGCGCGGCGTGAAGATGCGGGGCAAGGTGAAGCTGGGCAAGACGTCCACCAAGGCCCGCATGCTGCACGTGTCGCAGTCGGACACCTTCGACGTGCTGCTCAAGCGCCTCAACAAGCTCTCCAGCAACTTCGTCGCCGAGCAGCTCTTGAAGACCATGGGCGCGGAGCTGCGGGGCGCGCCGGGCTCGTTCGCCAAGGGCGTGGAGGTGGTGGAGCAGTTCCTGGAGCGCGACGTGGGCATCCCCCGCGGCACCTACGTGATGAAGAACGGCAGCGGCCTCAACGACGCCAACCGCTTCTCCGCCACGCAGCTCAACCGCCTGCTGCGGCACATGGTCCAGCGCTTCCCCTTCGCGCCGGAGTACCTGTCGTCGGTGCCCATCGCGGGCAAGGACGGCACGCTGAAGTACCGCTTCGAGGGCAGCGACGCCGTGGGCCGGCTGCGCGCCAAGACGGGCACGCTGGAGAGCGTGTCCGCGCTGAGCGGCTATGTGACGAGCGCGGGCGGCGAGCGCTTCACCTTCTCCATCATGGCCAACGACTTCGCGGGCCGCGCCGGCCCCATCGTCGCGGGCCTGGACGCGCTGGGCGCGGCGGTGGCCGCCACCGGCTCCAGCCTGGGGCCGTCCACGGCGGTGGCCGCGCTGGCGGACGGCAGCCGTCCCGCCGGGGGCCTCAACGACGTGGCCGCGCGCATCAAGACGTACCTGGAGCTGGGCGCGCAGCGCGACCAGCGCAACATCGGGTTCCTGCGCACCGCGTGGCGCAGCGAGCGCGACCCGGCCGTGCGCGCGGTGCTGGCGGAGGGCCTCTACCAGTCCAACCCGCACGACTACCTGGGCGCGCGCACGCTGCTGGACAGCTACGCGGCCACCTCCGAGGTCTACGGCCGGCTGCGCGAGGTGGCACGGCTCCTGTCGGTGGACGTGCCGGGCGTGAGCAGCATGGTGGAGCTGGCCGCGGGCGGCAACGCGGAGGCGCTGGCGCGCGTGCTGGAATTGGCCGGCGCCGCGGGCACGGACGCCCAGGCCCAGGCGGAGATGGCCGAGGCCCTGGGCGAGGTGGCGCGCACCGCGCCGGAGGAGCTGGTGGTGGCGCTGCGGGCCGCCAGCGCCGGGGACCGGGACGCGTGCACCACGCTGCTGGCGCGCGCGCTGGTTCAGGCGGGGCAGGCGGACCACCCCTTCTGGAAGTCCCTGCGCCGCACGCTGGGCGCGTCGGACCCGCGGCTGGCGTCCTTCGCCAAGGGGCTGGACGCCACGCTGTCGCAGAAGGTGGCCGAGGCCAAGGCACCCGCCAGGACGCCGGACGGGCTCACCCCGGTGGAGGTGGTGGCGCCCGCGGGCAACGCGCCCGAGTCGCCCACCGCCGACACCCGCCCGGGCGGGTAGCCCGCGCCCACCCCGTTCCTCCCGAATCCCTCCGGCCGGGCGCAGCCTCCTCGCCCGGGTGGCAGGCAGGCGTACGGCCCCCGGGAAGAAGTCCGCTTTCTGGCTGGGTGTCAGTACCCACTGCTATAGGTGGGAATCAAACCCGGCGGGTGCGTCCTTGCCGGGCTGTAACCGGTCCTTGGTGGACCGGTTCTCGGGAGAAAGGAACGCAGTCATGGCTGGAGGCGTGAACAAGGTCATTCTCATCGGCAACCTGGGGGCGGACCCGGAGGTCCGGTTCACTCCCGGAGGGCAGGCGGTGGCGAACTTCCGCATCGCCACCAGCGAGAGCTGGGTCGACAAGAATGGCCAGAAGCAGGAGCGGACCGAGTGGCACCGCATCGTCGTCTGGGGAAAGCTCGCGGAGCTCTGCGGCGAGTACCTGAAGAAGGGGCGGCAGTGCTACGTCGAGGGCCGCCTGCAGACGCGCGAGTGGACGGACAAGGAGAACCGGAAAAACTACACCACCGAGGTGGTGGCCAACGCCGTGACGTTCCTCGGCGGTGGCGGGCGTGACGCCGGGGACGGCATGGGCGGTGGCGGTGGCGGTGGACGCCGGCAGTTCTCTCCGCAGCGCGGCGGAGGCATGGACAGCGACTACGGCCAGCCCCCGCCGGACGACATGGGCGGTGGCCATGGCGGCAACGACGACGACATCCCGTTCTAGGCCCGGCTGACGCCGCCGGTGTCCTGGAAATGAAACCGGCCGCTCCCCGGAAGACTCGGGGGCGGCCGGTGTGCTTTCCAGCGGGTGGGGCGGCCCCGGCGCGCGTGGCACCGGGGCATGGCGTCACGGAGGGGTGGCGCCCACGGGGCTGAAGGCGGCGCCCGCGTTGTAGAGCGCGTAGATGACCGCCCAGCTCATGGCCGTCAGCACCAGGAACAGGATGATGACCACCGGCTCGAACCGGCGCATGGAGCGCTCGCTGGCGAGCAGGCCCCAGCCCATGGCGAAGCCCTGGAGGCCGTTGGCCAGGTGGTACGAGGTGCCCAGCGTGCCCAGCAGGTAGACGATGAGGGTGGGCGTGTGGTGGTGCATTTCCCGGGCGATGTCCGCGAAGGCCTCCGGGTGACCCAGCATCAGCCGGGGCTGGAGGAAGGCCAGCCAGATGTGGGCGCCCAGGAAGAGGAGCACGCCCACCGCGCTCAGGCGCTGGAGGAGGTACTTGAGGTTGCCGTAGTTGTTGTAGCGGACGTTGTTCGGCTTGAAGCTGAACAGCCGCACGAGCCCCCAGCCGGTGTGCATCAGCAGGGGCAGCAGGACGATGATGAATGTGAAGACCTGGGAGAACGGGTTGGCGTAGCCCGTCACCGCGTTCTGCCAGGCGTCCGCGCCGTTGAACGCGGAGAGGTTGTCCCACAGGTGGTTGACGACCCAGATGGAAAGGGGCACCACCGCGAGGAACGAGCCCAGGCGGGACTTGAGGAGCGGTGTCTTCGTTTCTACAGCGGCAGCGGCTTGGGTGCTCATCGAATCTCCAGCGGCGGCGCGCGGGCGTCTTGCCGCGTCCACGGTCGAGGGCAGGTGACAGTCGGACGGCGGGTTATAGCCGTTCCAGTGCCAGGGCTGGATTTCTTCCGCATCCCGGCATGCCAGCACACCCACACGGAGGCATAAGGCTGACCTTATGCGTCACCCCGGGCCCCACTGCTGCCCGCCCGGCGGGCGGTGGGGCTCCCGCCTTCTGCCGTTGGCGCGCAATGCGGCCTCGGGCACGCTAGTTGCCACCGATATGTCCGACGAGCTTGTCAGTGGATTGTTGAAGAAGACGGACCTGCGCGTGGTGCTCGCCTCCACCACGGAGCTGTCGCGCCAGGCGCGGGCCACCCATGGCACCGCGCCCGCCGCCGCCGTGCTCCTGTCGCAGGCCCTCACCGCCGCGGCCCTGCTGGGGGTCCTGCAGAAGAACGACTCGCGCATCAACATCCAGTTGGAGTGCGACGGGCCGCTGCGCGGCCTCTTCGTGGACGGGGACACCTCCGGGCTCGTCCGCGGGTACGTGAAGAACACCCACGTGGAGTACGCCGGCGCCGACGGCCAGTATCACTGGCGCCCCGTGCTGGGGAACAAGGGCTTCCTGTCCGTGCTGCGGGATTTGGGCGGCGGTGAGTACTACCGCTCCGCGGTGGAGCTGGAGGCCTTCGACCTGGCGGCGGACCTGGAGCGCTACTTCCGCCAGTCCGACCAGGTGCCGTCCCACGTGCTGCTGGCGCAGCTGCCGGAAGGCGGAGCCGCCGAGCCCCTGGGCCGCGTCGCCGGCCTGCTCGTGCAGCCGCTGCCGGGCGGTGACATGGACGCCTTCGCGGCGCTGGGCGAGCGGCTCCGCCGGGACTTCGCGCCCGCGCTCCAGGCGCATGGCGCGGCCGGTGCGTCAGCGGTGCTGCGCGCGCTGATGCCGGAGCCCGACTTCGAGGTGATGTCGCGGTACCCGCTGCGCTTTGGTTGTTCGTGCAGCAAGGACCGGGTGCTGCGCGCGCTGCTCGCCATGGGCCGTGAGGAGCTGACGGACCTGCTGGAGAAGGAAGGGCAGGCGGAGGCGACGTGCCAGTTCTGCACGACGCGGTATGTCATTCCTGGCGATGAAATCCGCGGGATGCTGGAGCGCGGCGCTATTTGACTTGGCCGGGGCGCGACGATACTTGCCGCGCGCCATGAGCTACTTCACGCAACTGCTGGAGGGCGGCTACGAGGCCGTCCACCTTTTGAGCGACTCCAAGACGGGCCTGCGTGCCATCGTGGGCATGCACAACACGCGGCTCGGCCCCGGGCTGGGCGGCACCCGCGCGCTGGCGACCTATACGAGCGAGGAGGAGGCCGTCGCGGACGCGCTCCGTCTGGCGCGCGGAATGACATACAAGGCCGCGCTCGCCGGGCTGCCGCACGGAGGCGGCAAGGCCGTCATCATGCTGCCGCGCGGCGATTTCGACCGTGCAAAGCTTTTCGAGTCCTTTGGCCGCGCGGTGGAGTCGCTCGGTGGGCGCTACATCACCACCGAGGACAGCGGCACCAGCCCCGACGACATGGAGCACGTGCGCCAGCACACGAAGTATGTCGTTGGCCTGAAGGAGCGCAGCGGGGACCCGTCGCCGGTGACGGCGTATGGTGTTGCCCGGGCCATGGAGGCCACCGCGAAGCACCTGTTCGGCAGCCCGGACCTGAAGGGCCTGCGCGTCACCGTGCTGGGCGTGGGCCACGTGGGCATGTATCTGGTGAAGGAGCTGCACCAGCGCGGCGCCCGCGTGTGGGTCAGTGACATCAATCCCGCCAGCGTGCAGCACGCCGTGACGCAGTACGGCGCCACCGCGGTGGACGCCGACGCACTGCATCGGATGGAGGCGGACATCTTCGCGCCGTGCGCGCTGGGCGGCGCCATCAACGACGCCACCCTGCCGCTGCTGAACGTCAAGGCGGTGTGTGGCGCGGCCAACAACCAGCTCCTCACCACGCGTCACGGCGAGCAGCTGGCCCGGCGCGGCATCCTCTACGTGCCCGACTACGCGGCCAACGCCGGCGGCCTCATCAACGTGGCCCAGGAGTGGGCGGGGTATGACCGGGAGAAGGCGTACGCGCGGGCGTCCCACATCTTCGACACCATCGACACGGTGCTGACGCGGGCGAAGGAGTCCGGGCTCCGTCCCGAGCAGGTGGCGGACCGGATGGTCGAGGAGCGGCTGTCCGCCTGAGCGTCCCGGCGCGCCGTGCGTGTGTCGCCACGTGACAGTGTCACCTGAATGGGTGTGGCCGGATGTGGCCACCGTGCGGCCCTCGGAGTATGACGGGGCCGCACACACCCCAGCCGGAGTTCACCGCCGTGGCGACCAAGCGGGCAGCGCCCGGGCCCAAGGCCCCGGGCCAGAGCAAGCCCACCGAGAAGGCCTCCTCGAAGAAGTCCCCCGCGCCGACGTCGTCTCGGATGCGGGCGGAGAAGCTCGTCTCCATCCCCGATGACCTGGTGCTGGCGCCGCAGGTGGAAGCGCCGCGGCAGCCGACAGGCAAGGACCAGTCGAAGGGCCGCGCCTCGTCCGCGGGCGTGAAGGAGCTGTCCTGGAAGGAGTTCGACCGGGCCGTGCAGCAGCTGGCCGGCTCCATCCAGGAGACCTTCGAGCCGCAGGTGGTGGTGGGCGTGGCCCACGGCGGCGTCTTCGTGGGCGGCGCGCTGGCGGGGGCGCTCGGCTGTCAGTTCTTCCCCGTGCGCATCAGCCGCAGAAGCCGGGACCGGGGCAGCGCGGCGCCGCGCACGTCGAAGTCGCCGCAGCTCAGCGGGGAGATGCCCGCCGAGCTGAAGGGCCGCCGCGTGTTGATTGTGGACGACGTGGCGTCCAGCGGCGACACGCTGGAGCTGGCCACCGCGCTGGCGCGCGAGGTGGGCGCGAAGAAGGTGGCCACCGCGTGCCTCGTGACGAAGCCCGGGGGCTTCTCGCCGGACTACTCCGCGCTCTCCACCGCCGCGCTCATCGTCTTCCCCTGGGATTACGAGCCCTCCACGGGCGACGCGCGCTTCGACGAGGACCCGGACAAGGCAGGCGCATAGGCGCATGGGCCTTGGCGCGATGACGCCATGATTATCGGGACGGCGGGCCACATCGACCATGGCAAGACGTCCCTGGTGAAGGTGCTCACCGGCATCGACACCGACCGGCTGAAGGAGGAGAAGCGCCGCGGCATCACCCTGGAGCTGGGCTTCGCCCACCTGACGCTGGATGACGGCAGCGTGGCGGGGGTGGTGGACGTGCCGGGGCACGAGCGCTTCGTGAAGGCCATGGCCGCCGGCGCGGGCGGCGTGGACCTGGCGGTGCTGGTGGTGGCCGCGGACGAGGGCGTGATGCCCCAGACGCGCGAGCACCTGGACATCTGCCGGCTGCTGGGCGTGAGGGCGGGCGTGATTGCCCTCACCAAGTCGGACACGCTGGCGGAGCTGGGGCCGGAGTGGCGCGCGCTGGTGGAGGCGGACCTGGCCGCGCTCACGGCGGGCACCTTCCTGGAGCAGGCGCCGGTGGTGGCGTGCTCCGCCCGGTCGGGGGAGGGCCTGGACGCGCTGCGCGCCGCGCTCACCCGGGCCGCCGCGGCGCTGCCCGAGCGCCCGTCGGAGGGGCCGACCTTCCTCCCCGTGGATCGCGTCTTCACCATCAAGGGCTTTGGCACGGTGGTGACGGGCACGCTGCTGTCGGGTGCGCTGGCGGTGGATGACGCGGTGTCCCTCCTGCCAGGGCTGCCGGGGCCGCTGCGGGTGCGAGGCGTGCAGCGCCACGGGGCGGCCGTGTCCAGCGTGGCGGCGGGGCAGCGCGCGGCGGTGAACCTCACCGGCGTGGAGCCGGAGGCGCTGCACCGGGGCATGGTGCTGGTGCGCGCGGGCGAGCTGCCGGAGACGCGGATGCTGGATGTCGCGCTGACGCTGCTGCCCGCGGCGCCCGCTGCGCTGCCGCGCCGCTCGAAGCTGCTGCTGCACCTGGGCACCGCGCAGGTGGAGGCCACGGTGGCGCTGCTGGACGTGGAGCGCCTGGAGCCCGGTGAGACGACGCTGGCGCAGTTGCGGCTGGCCTCGCCCGTGGGCGCGCTGGTGGGCCAGCGCTTCATCCTGCGCGGGGCGCGGGCGTTGCCGGGACGCGGTGCCACGGTGGCGGGGGGCCGCATCCTCTCCATCGCGCCACCGCGGCGACGCAAGGGCGGCGCGGCGGTGGTGGCGCCCTTGCTGGAGGCGGACCCGGTAGGGCAGGTGGCCTGGCTGCTGCGGCAGGCCGGTTATCGCGGGCTGACGCAGCCGGAGTTGTTCGGCCGCTCGGCGCTGGCACCCCGGGGGCTCACCCGTGCGCTGGAGCTTCTGGGGGCGCGAGGCGGCGCGCTGCTCATCGACCGGGAGCGGCGGCTGTACGTCTCTGGAGACGTCTTCGAGGGCTTGCAGGGCCGGGCGCTGTCGTTGCTGGCCACGTTCCACGAGCGCGAGCCCCTGCGTGACGGCCTGTCCCGCGAGGAGCTGCGCCAGCGGTTGTCGCCGGCGCTGGATGCGCGGACCTTCCAGCGCGTGTTGCAGGCCCTGGTGGAAGGAGGCCGGGTGGAGCTGGAGCGGGACGTGGTCCGCCTCAAGGGACGGGGCCGCACGCTGACCCTGGGGGAGAACGCCGCCCGCACGCGGCTAGCGGCGGAGCTGTCCGCCGCGGGTCTGGCGCCCCCCACGCTCACCGAGCTGGAGCAGCGGCTCCAACTGCCCGGCGCCCGGCTGCGCGAGCTGCTGGGCGTCCTGGTGGCGGAAGGCGCGGTGGTGCGCGTCGCGGAGGGCCTCTGGTTCGAGGCCCGGGCGCTGGCGGCCCTGCGCGAGCGCCTGGTTGCCCACCTGCGTGAGAAGAAGGAGATTACCACCCAGGACTTCAAGGAGATGGTGGGGCAAAGCCGCAAGTTCGTCATCCCTCTGTCCGAATACTTCGACCGGGAGAAGGTGACGCTCCGGGTGGGAGAGAAGCGGGTGCTGCGTCGCGGATGAGTACGAAGCGCTACAGCGAGGCGGACCTTCGCGTCCTCATCGAGCCGTTCCGCAACCCCGTGCTGGTGGTGGCGGACGAACGCGTGCTCGTCGCCAACGACGCATATGTCGCGCTGCTCGGCCTGTCGCGGGCGCAGGTGGAGGGCCGCTCCGTCATGGACTTCGTCCAGCCGGAGGACCGCAGCCGCCTGGTCGAGCGCTACCGGCGCGTGGCGGCCGGAGCGCCGCTCGACGCGAGCTCGCAGCTGTTCCAGGTGCCGTGCTCGGATGGCGTCACGCGCGAGGTGGCCGTCTTCACCTCCCGCCTCGAGCTGGAGCACGGCGGCTCCGCGCTGCTGCTCAACTGCCTGCCCGTGGAGGGCCGTCCCCCGGAGATGTCGGTGGCCGAGCGGCTCGTGGAGACGTCCGCGGGGCTCGTCGCCGCGCACTCCGAGGACGCGGTGCGCCGCGTCGCCCTGAAGGGGCTGGAGGCCGCGGGCTTCCGGGCCCGGCTGCTGCGCTGGGAGGGCGAGGGCCTGCTGGCCCGGGACGGTGCGCCGCTGCCCGCGGACGCGCACCTGGGCCTGGAGTCGCTCGCGGACGGGCGCCCCGTGTTCGGGGGGGCCGAGCAGTCCGCGCCCAGCCATGTCTACCTGCCGGTGGGCGGCCCGCAGGCCGAGGTGCTGTGGGTGGAGGGACAGTGGGTGGCGTCGCGGCACGGCTCGGTGCTGATGCTCTTCGCCAAGGTCGTGGGGGCCGCGCTGACGGACGCGCGTGTGCAGGCGGACAGCGCGCGCAGCCGCTGGGAGCTGGAGGCGGTGTCTCGGATGGCGCGCTTCGTCGCGCAGCCCTCGCCGCCCTCGCAGGAGGACTTCCTGGAGCGCGTCGCGACCCTGCTCCAGGCGGACGCCGCGGCCCTGCATGTCTCAGTGCCCCCGGACGGCTCGCTGATGCTGTCCTCCCACGTGGGCCTGAAGGACGTCGCGGACGCCCGGTGCCTCACGGCCGTGCTGGTGGGCGGCACGGAGGGGACGTTGTCCTCGCCCGCGCAGGACGCGGCCCTGGCGGAGCTGTCCGGTGGCCGGCTGGGGGCGGGCGCGGCGGTGTGCCTGACGCGCGGTGGAGAGGTGTGCGGCGCGCTCCAGGTGCTTCGCGCGCCGGGGCGGCCCTTCGCCGAGAGGGACTTGCGGCTGCTGGGCACGCTGTCCGAGCTGCTGGTGGCGCTGCTGGAGCAGCGCCGCCTGCGCACCGAGTCCGCCCGGCAGCTCACGGAGACGCGCCTGCTGCTGGACCTGGCGCGCACCACGTCGGGTGTGCTGGAGACGTCGAGCATCCTGGACGTGGCCGCGGACTTCCTCGTCCGCCTGCTGGACGTGTCCAACTGCTACATCCTCCTCTACGACGAGAGCGCCCGGCTGCTCCGGGGCGCCGCGGCGTCCATCGCGCACCGCGATTTCTTCCGCACGGTGGTGCTGCCCCTTCACGGGGACGGGCTGTCGGCGCGGGTGGCTCGCGAGCGCCGGCCCATCGCCGTGGAGGACGTGGGCGCGGTGGAGGGGGGACTCACGCCGGAGCTCGTGCGCCGCTTCGACGAGAAGGCGCTGCTCGCGCTGCCGCTGACGTCGCGCGAGGAGCTCATCGGCGTGGTGGTCGTGGATGACACGCGGGGGCCGCGCACCTTCGGGCCCGAGTTGATTGAGCTCGCGGAGGCCACGTGTGGCCAGCTCGCGCTGTCCATCGCCAACGCGCGCCTGTACGAGTCGCTGTGGGCCAGCTACGCGGAGCTGGCCGCCACCCGCGCGGAGATGGTGAAGCGCGAGCGCCTGGCCGCATTGGGCGAGCTGTCCGCGATTGTGGCCCACGAGGTGCGCAACCCGCTGGGCGTCATCTTCAACGCGGTGGCCTCGCTGCGCCGGCTGCTGGCGCCGGGCGGGGACGCGGCCATGCTGCTGGACATCCTGGGCGAGGAGAGCGACCGCCTCAACCGCATCGTCGGCGACCTGCTGGACTACACGCGGCCCAGGGACCCGGTGCTCCAGCAGGAGGATTTGGGGCGCGTGCTCCAGGACTCGCTGGAGGCGGCGCGGATGCAGGGCGGCGGGGCGGACCGGTCCATTCTCATCGAGTCCGACGTGGAGCCCGGGCTGCCGCCGGTGCCCATGGACCGCCGCCTCATCCGGCAGGCGCTGGTCAACGTGGCCGTCAACGCCATCCAGTCCATGCCGCAGGGCGGGCGGGTGCAGGTGCGCGCGCGCCGTGAGGCCCATGCGGGACGCGAGCAGCTCCGCATCGACGTGGTGGACCAGGGGCCGGGCATTCCCGCCGAGCTGCTCCACCGCGTCTTCGAACCCTTCTTCACCACCAAGGCCCAGGGGACCGGCCTGGGCCTCGCCGTCGTCAGACGCATCCTCGAGGAGCACCGGGGCGAAATCGCCGTGGACAGCATCCCCGGTCGCGGTACCACCTTCACCTTCCGGCTGCCGCTCTCGCAGCCTCCGTCCTTCCCATGACCGAAGCGAACACTCCGCCGAGCCGAGGTCGGCTCCTCGTCGTGGACGATCAGTGCAACATGCGCGCCACCACCGCCCTGCTGCTGCGGACGGAGAACTACACCGTCTTCGAGGCCGCCACGGGCGAGGAGGCCCTGGCCCAGCTGGCGAGCGGCAGCATCGACCTGCTGCTGACGGACCTGAAGATGGAGCCCATGGACGGGCTCACGCTGCTGCGGCGCGCGCTGGAGGTGGCGCCCCGGCTCCAGGTCATCATGATGACGGCCTTCGGCTCCATCGAGAGCGCGGTGGAGGCCATGCGGCTGGGCGCCTACGACTACGTCACCAAGCCCTTCAAGGAGAGCGAGCTGCGCTATCGCGTGGAGCGCGCCCTGGAGCGCGCGCGCCTGCTGCGCGACGTGGACAACCTCACCACCGACTTCAACCAGCGCCATGGCCTGTCCGCGCTGGTGGGCCGCAGCGCCGCCATGCGTGAGCTCACCTCGCGGCTGATGCGCGTGGCGCAGAGCGATGCCACCGTCCTCATCCAGGGGGAGAGCGGCACCGGCAAGGAGCTGGTGGCCCGCGCGCTCCACGCCCACAGCCGCCGCAAGGCGCGCTCCTTCGTCCCCGTCAACTGCGCGGCCATCAGTGAATCGCTGCTGGAGAGCGAGCTGTTCGGCCACGCCAAGGGCGCCTTCACGGGCGCGGTGAAGGCCCGCCGTGGCCTCTTCGAGGAGGCGGACGGCGGCACGCTCTTCATCGACGAGGTGACCGAGACGAGCCCCACCTTCCAGTCCAAGCTGCTGCGCGCGCTCCAGGAAGGCGAGGTCCGTCGCGTGGGCGAGTCCACCGCGCTGCGCGTGGACGTGCGCATCGTCGCCGCCACCAACCGCGACATCGAGCTGGAGGTCCGCGACAAGCGCTTCCGCCAGGACCTCTACTACCGCCTCAACGTCGTGGCCCTGCGCGTGCCGCCGCTGCGCGAGCGCCTGGAGGACGTGCCCGCCCTGGCGGAGCACTTCCTGGAGCGGGCAAACGCCCGCAGTCCCAACCCCAAGCGCCTGTCCGCCGCCGCCGTGACGCACCTGATGGGCTACAGCTTCCCGGGCAACGTGCGCGAGCTGGAGAACCTGGTGGAGCAGGCCGCCGCGCTCGCCGAGGGCGACGAGCTGCTCCCCGAGGACTTCCCGCTGCGGCAGGGCCGCCTCACGCCCGTCCATGGCACCCCCAGTGTGGCCGTCCCGGACGGGCAGGGTGGGGGGGCGGGGCGCACGCCCCAGGCCGGGCCCACCCTGGCCCAGGTGGTGGAAGAGGCGGAGCGTCACGCGATTACCCAGGCCCTGGAGCGCCACGGCGTGGACCTCGCGCGCGTCGCGGATGAGCTGGGCGTGTCCTCCACCACGCTGTGGCGGAAGATGAAGCGCCTCAACCTCCGCCCCCCCAGCGAAATGGCGCGGGAGTAGCCCTCCGGTAGGAGCCAGACTCACCTATGTAACTTTCTCGCGGCCGTGGATTCAGATCCGAAATGGGCGGGTTCATAGGTGAAAAAGAAAACCAGCCGAAATCATTGGCCTTTTTCACTTATGAAACGCCATTGCAGCCCTGAAATGGAGCCGCGGGGCAAGGCAATCGTCAGCTAGTCCTTCAAGTGCTTGAGAAAACTAGAGTTTCTCCCTGAGAGGCGACTGGCACGGCGACTGCTAAAGGAACACGCGGGACACATCGAAGCGAGGCTGAAGGCGGTTCCCCCCCACCCCTTCAGCACTTCCGGTGAGTCACCTTGAGAAGACCCGCGGCCCGGCACCTCTTTGGGGTGTCGGGCCGCCTTCTTTTCCGCGTCTGATGGCTTCGCCAGCACGCGACGAAAGGAAGCCACGGTGGGTCCGCAGCGGAATCAATGGGTGGTGAGGCCTGGGCGCCCGGAGGACCATGCGGTCTTCTCGCGCCTCTTTCTGGAGCTAGGGGTGGATGACCCTCCACCCCCCGAGTCCGTGTGGGCCGGTGAGTTCGCCCGGCACTCCCTGTTCGCGGAAGCCGCGGACGATGTGGGGGCTTACGCCGTGGCGGAGCCCATGGGCGACCTCGGGTACGTGGGCCAGCTGGTGGTGGCGCCGGCCGCACGAGGGCAGGGGCTGGGGCGGCGGATGATGACGCACGTGGCCGAGCACCTGCGCGCACAGGGTTGCACACGGTGGACGCTCAACGTGAAGCGGGACAACGTACCCGCGCTCGCGCTCTACACGTCGCTGGGCATGCAGCGTGTCCGTGAGGCCGCGACTCTTCGCGTGACGCGCGAGCAGGTGGCGGCGCTTCCCAGCTCGCCGACCGAGGTGTCGGTGGTGTCATTGTTGCTGGAAGACTGCGCTGCGCTGACAGCGGCCTTCGGAATGATGCCCGGCAAGCTGGAGCGCTTCGCCACCCGCGCTTCGCATCAGTTGCTGGGGCTCGTCGATGCCGGCATGCCGTCACGGCCCTGGCTGGGGATGATGGACCTACGTGCCTCGGGGCCGGTGCTGTTTCCCTTCTTCGCGAAGTCTCCCGCGTATGCCCGGACGTTGCTGGAGGACGCCTTCCTGCGAGTGGGGGACGGCGTGTCCTCGATGAACGTCGTGGTGACGGACGACGCGTTGCTGGCACGCCTGCTGCGCGAGGCTGGAGCGGAGACGCGACTCGAGACGCTGGAGCTTCGCGGCCCGTTGCCGCCAGCCGCGGCTCGCTGACATGCGGTGAGGCGCAGGCGCGTCGGCAGCCGCCGCCACCAGGCGTGACGTGCTGACATGTCGTGAGACGCAGGTGCTCCGGCGTTCGCTGCCACCGTATGCGGCCCGCTGACGTGCCTCGTACCGAAGGCGAAGCCCCTGAAAACACGACGCCCGCCCGGGCGCGGAGCCGGGGCGGGCGTGGGGTGCCGGCAGGACCGGGGCGTTACTGGCCGAAGATGCTGCTGGCCTGCTCCAGCCACGCCATGACGGGGCCGGGGATGATGCCCAGCACCACCACGCCGGCGGTGGACAGCACCAGCGCCAGCTCGGTGGACCAACTCCGCTCGAGCGTCTGCGCGCCCTCGGGCACCGGCCGCATGAACATGTAGACCACCACGCGCAGGTAGTAATAGACGCCCGCCGCGCTGGACAGCACGCCGACGATGGCGAGGCCGATGAGGCCCGCGTCCACGGCGGCCTGGAAGATGAGCAGCTTGCTCATGAAGCCGATGGTCGGCGGGATGCCACCCAGCGACAGCATGAAGGCCGCCATCGCGAAGGCCCAGCCCGGCTTGCGCTGCGCCAGCCCGCTGAAGCGCTCCAAGTCCCACGCGGTGCCCTTCTCCTCGTCCTCGCGGCGCTCCAGGACGGAGACGATGGCGAAGGCACCCACCGCGCTGAACGTGTAGGCCAGCAGGTAGTAGAGGATGCCGCGCAGCGCCTCCGCGCGGGCCAGGTCCAGCGGGGTGCCACCCGTCAGGGCGGAGGGCCCCAGCAGGCGGAACTGCTCGCCCGGCCCGGTGACGAAGAGGGCGGCCACGCCCACCAGCAGGTAGCCGGCGTGGGCAATGGACGAGTACGCCAGCATGCGCTTCACGTTGCGCTGCGGAATCGCCAGCAGGTTGCCCGCCACCATGGTGAGGAAGGCCAGCACCGAGAAGAGGCCCAGCAGCATCTGCGGGTCCACGCCCTTGCCCACCATGAAGAACACGCGGACCATCGCCGCGAAGGCGGCCGCCTTCACGCCCGCGCTCATCAGCGCGGTGACGGGCGTCGGCGCGCCCTCGTAGACGTCCGGCGTCCACATGTGGAAGGGCACCGCGGCCACCTTGAAGGCGAAGCCCGCGCCCACCAGGATGATGCCCGCGTACACCAGGCCCGGCTGCGACGACAGGGCCGTGGACAGCGGGCCCGCCATGGCCGTCAGGTTGGTGGTGCCGGTGGCACCGTACAGCAGCGCCGCGCCGTACAGCAGCACCGCGGACGAGAAGGCGCCCAGGATGAAGTACTTGAAGCCCGCCTCGCTCGGCCGCGTGCCGCGCCGCAGGTACGACGTCAGCGCGTAGGTGGCGATGGAGAGGACCTCGATGTTGACGAAGAGGGTGATGAGCTCGTTGGACATCGCCAGCAGGCTCATGCCCGCCGCGGCGAACAGCATCAGCGCGTAGAACTCACCGCGCTCCGCGCCGCGCTTGCGCAGGAAGCTCACCGCGCTCAGGGCCGCCAGCGCCAGGCCCACGCACACCACGAAGGTGAGGAAGCTGGAGAAGGGGTCCATCACGCCGAAGCCGAGCATCACCTCCTGGGGCGGCTCGAACATCACCGACAGCGCCATGGCGCCGGCCGCCACCGCCGTCACCACGGTGAGCACCGCCTGGTACGCGCGCGACGCCGTCGAGGAGAGGAACACCTCCGACAGCAGCAGGATGGAGGCACCCACCACCATGATGATGGCGGGCAGCAGCGGGAGGAAGTCTGCCAGGCTGAGATTGGGCAGGGTCATGTCGAAAGCTCAGGCGGCTTACTGCCGCGGCGAGGGAACGGCCGGCGCGGCGGCCAGCGGAACGGGCGCGGACGGCGCGGCGGCGACTTGGCCGGACGGCAGGGGCATCACCTCCACCCGGAGATGGTTCTCCTGCAACTGCGCGCCCGGCGTGCCCACGCGGGCTCGGGCCAGGAAGCGGTCCGTGGACGGCGCCAGCCGGTCCAGGAAGGGCTGCGGCTGCAGGCCCATCACCGCCACCAGCACGATGAAGGGCAGCACGGACAGGCCCTCGCGCAGGTTCAGGTCCGTCAGGTGCTGGTTCTCCCGGTGCGTGAGGCTGCCGAAGAACACCTTCTGCACCATCCACAGCATGTAGGCCGCGCCCAGGATGACACCCAGCGTGGCGAAGGCGCCGAACACCGCCGTCAGGTGCGCGTTGCCCGCGGCCTCGCCGAGGTCGCTCTTGAAGGTGCCCAGGAGGACGAGGAACTCACCGATGAAGCCGTTGGTGCCCGGCACCGCGATGGACGAGAAGGTGATGATGACGAAGGCCGCGGTGAACACCGGCATCACCTTCGCGATGCCGCCGTAGTCCGCCATCAGGCGCGAGTGGCGCCGCTCGTACAGGTAGCCGAACAGGAGGAACAGCGCGCCCGTGGACACGCCGTGGTTGAGCATCTGGTACGCGCTGCCCGTGGCGCCCTCGGCGGTAATCGCCAGGATGCCCAGCATGCAGTAGCCCAGGTGGCTGACGGACGAGTACGCAATCAGCTTCTTGATGTCCCGCTGCGCCAGGCACATCAGCGCGCCGTACACGATGCCGATGACGGCCAGCGTGGCCAGGAAGGGCCGCGCCTGCTGCGTGGCCACCGGGAAGAAGGGAATCGCGTAGCGCCAGAAGCCGAAGGTGCCCATCTTCAGCGTCACGCCGGCCAGAATCATGGAGCCCGCCACCGGCGCCTGCACGTGCGCGTCCGGCAACCAGGTGTGCAGCGGCCACATGGGGACCTTGACGGCGAACGCGATGGCGAACGCCGCGAACAGCCACGGGCCCCAGGTGTGCAGCGTTGCGGCCAGCCCGGTGAGCGAGTCACACGAGCCCGCCGCGGTGCACGCGCTGAGCTGACGGTTGGCATCCAGCAGGCCGTTGTAGATGCTCGCGTAGTCGAAGGAGCGGGCACCCACCGGCGCGCTGATGAAGTACACGGCGATGATGGCCACCAGCATCAGCAGCGAGCCGGCCAGCGTGTAGAGGAAGAACTTCACCGCCGCCATCTGGCGGTCCTCGGCGCCCCACACACCCACCAGGAGGTACATGGGGATGAGCATGGCCTCGAAGAAGATGTAGAAGAGCAGCACGTCCAGCGACACCAGCGCGCCCAGCATCGTCGTCTGGAGCACCAGCAGCGCGAGGTGGAACTCCTTGATGCGGTGCTTGATGTACGTGGTGGAGGCCAGCACCACCAGGGGGCCCAGGAACACGGTGAGCAGCAGCAGGCTCACGGCCAGGCCGTCCACGCCCACGTGGTAGCTGGTGCCGAACAGGTCGAACCAGCGCGCCCGGTACTCGAGCTGGAACTCCGGCCCGCCCGGCACGTACGCCATGTAGGCCCAGACGCCGAAGACCAGGTCCACGGCCATGCCGATGAACGTGATGGTGCGGATCTGGCCGTTCTCGCCGGCCGGCAGCAGCGCCACCAGCGCCGCGAACACGAGCGGCAGGAAGACGACGAGGTTGAGCAGGTGGGTGTCGAGGAAGCTCATTGCATCACCTGGATGAGGGCGTAGACCACACCGCCCAGCAGGGCGATGGCCATCACGGCGGCGTAGGCCTGGGCGTCGCCCGACTGCACGTAGCGGAGCGCGCTGCCAACGCGGGCCGTCACCCACGCCGTGCCGCGGACCGCCACGGTGTCGATGACGAGCGCGTCCACCACGCGGAAGAGGAGGAAGCTCATGAACTTCACGGGACGGATGACAATCAGCTCATAGAGCTCGTCCACGTAGAACTTGTTCTGAGCCGTGCGGCGCACCGCCCGGGCGAAGGCCGGCACCGGCTGGCCCACCCGCGCGGGGAAGAAGACGCGGTACAGGTAGAAGGCCAGCCCACCACCCGCCAGGGCCACGGCCCAGGCCTTGAGGTAGTCCGGGACGACCTGCGGACGGCTGGTGTCGAGCTGCACGAGCGTGCTGGCGTCGGTGATGCGCTTGGTCGCGCTGAACACCGGGCTCAGGAAGTTGTCCAGCACCGGCTGCGCCGTCATGTCGAAGAAGTTGATGCCGAACGCGTACCGCGCGGCGACGACGCTCAGCACCGCCAGCACCACCAGCGGCAGGGTCATCTGCCAGGCGCTCTCGTGGGCGTGGGCCACGCGGGCCTCCTTCGAGCGGGGACCCTCGAAGGTGAGCAGGTACACGCGCGTCATGTAGAAGGCCGTGGACGCGGCGATGAGCAGGCCCAGGTAGTAGACGAGGCTGGACACCCACTCCAGGCCCTGGAGGTGGTTGTGGTGCACGCCGTGGAGGATGGCGTCCTTCGAGAAGAAGCCGGACAGCGGGATGATGCCCGTGATGGCCAGGGTGGCGACCAGGAAGGTGGCCCACGTCCAGGGCATCTCCTTGCGCAGGCCGCCCAGCTTCTTGATGTCCGTCTCGTCGCCGTTGCCGTGCATCACGCTGCCGGCGCCGAGGAAGAGGCAGGCCTTGAAGAAGGCGTGCGTCATCAGGTGGAACACGGCCGCCCAGAAGATGCCCATGCCCACGCCCATGAACATGATGCCCAGCTGGGACACCGTGGAGTAGGCGAGCACCTTCTTGATGTCGTCCTGCGCGAAGGCGATGAGCGCCGCCAGCAGCGAGGTGAGCGCGCCGATGATGGCGATGGTCGCCATGGCGGTGGGGCTCAGCACCAGCAGCGCGGACATGCGGCTGAAGAGGTAGACGCCGGCGGTGACCATCGTCGCGGCGTGGATGAGGGCGGAGACCGGCGTCGGGCCCGCCATGGCGTCCGGCAGCCAGACGTACAGCGGCAGCTGGGCGCTCTTGCCCGCGGCGCCCAGGAGGAACAGCAGCATGGCCGCCGTCATCACCCCGCCGAAGGTGTAGCCCGCCAGCGGGCCCGCCTCGATGGGCGTGCTCAGGTCGACCTTGTCGATGTTCGAGTCCATCAGCCCCAGGGCCATCTTCTCCAGGCCCTTGAAGGTGACGGGGCCCTTCTCCGCGAGGCCCGTCTTGTAGTGCTGCGTGCTGCTGTTGGCGCCGTTGTAGTCCGCCGCGTTCGCCTGCTGCGTGTAGGCCGAGACCATCAGCACCAGCAGGAAGGTGGCGATGAGGAACGCGAAGTCACCGATGCGGTTGGTGACGAAGGCCTTGCGACCGGCCCACGCCTTGGCCGGGTCGTCGTACCAGAAGCCGATCAGCAGGTAGCTGGCCATACCGACGCCCTCCCAGCCCACGAAGAGCAGGATGAGGTTGTCGGCCAGGACCAGCGTCAGCATCGCCGCGACGAACAGGTTCAGGTACGCGAAGAACCGCCAGTACGCGGCGTCGTGCTCCATGTAGCTGGTGGAGTACAGGTGGATGAGGAAGCCGACGCCGGTGATGATGAGCAGCAGGATGCCGGACAGGTGGTCCACCATCAGGCCGAAGTTCACCCGGAAGTCACCCACCGAGAACCAGGTGCCGTAGTCGTGGGCCAGCGCGTAGCGCACGCCATCGCCCGGGAGCCCGAACGGGTTGGCGAAGACGGCCGCCAGGCGGTTCGTCTCCGGGTCGTAGTGGCTGGTGGCCCAGAAGGCCAGCACGCTGAGGACGAAGGAGCCGGCCACCGCCGCGCACGCGACGAGCTGGACGTTGGCCCGGCCCATCATCTTGCCGAACACGCCGCAGATGAACGCGCCGAGCAGGGGCAGGGCGATGATGAGCCAGAGGGAGGGCGCCAGGATGTCCGGCGCCACGGGTGCCGCCCGGAAGAATTCGACGAGAGTCATGAAAGTGGCTCCTGGGGAGGCATCAGTGCTTCATCGTCCGGATGTCTTCCACCAGGACGCTGCCCCGGCTCCGGAAGACGGCGATGACGATGGCCAGGCCGATGGCGGCTTCTGCCGCCGCCACCGCGATGACGAAGAAGGCGGACACGTGGCCGAGGTCGTCACCGCGCATGCGCGCGAAGGCCACGAACGTGAGGTTCGCCGCGTTGAGCATCAGCTCCACGCACATGAAGATGACCAGTGCGTTGCGGCGAACGAGCACGCCGAACATGCCCATGCAGAACAGGGCGGCGGCAAGCAGGAGGTAGTAGGTGATGGGAACCATGGGCCGATTCGGGGCCTCGCGAGCGGCTACCTGCGCCGCCATCTAGCACAGAAAAGTTGTCCGGAAGCGGGCGATCAGATTCGCGACTTGGCCACCACCACCGCGCCCACCATGGCCACCAGCAGCAGCAGGCTCACCGCCTCGAAGGGGAGCAGCCAGCGGGTGAAGATGACCTGACCCATGGTGGCGATGGTGCCGAAGCTCGCCTGCGCACCCGTGCTGAGCGTCGCCGGCTCGGCGGGCAGCTTCAGCAGGATGATGGCCAGCACCGCGAACAGGCCCACCGTGGCCGCTCCGCCCGCGATGCGCGCCAACGTGGGCTTGCCGCGCGTGGGCGACTCTCCCAGGTTGAGGAGCATGATGACGAAGAGGAAGAGCACCATGATGGCGCCCGCGTACACGAGCACCTGCATCACCGCGATGGTGTGCGCCCACAGCAGCACGTAGATGCCGGCCAGGAAGAAGAACGTGGACACCAGCGCCATGGCCGAGTTGATGGGGCTGCGCGCGAAGATGACCGTTCCAGCCGACAGCAGCGTCAGGAGCGAGAACGCTCCGAAAAGGATGAGCTCGATGTTCAAGACCAGTCTCCGAACGAACCCCAGGGCTTGTCGCCGAACGGGCAGCGGTGCTCACGGATGTGGGCCTCGAACTCGTCCCGGAACCGCATGAGGAACGAGTGCGTCGGCAGCGCCGCCGCGTCACCGAGCGCGCAGATGGTGTTGCCCAGACCGATGGGCGGGTAGGGGGCGATCGACGAAGCGACGTTGGACAGCATGTCGATGTCGCCCGGCTCGCCGCGGCCCTCTTCGATCTTGCGGAGCAGGCGCGTCTGCCAGGGCGTGCCCTCGCGGCACGGCGTGCACTGGCCGCACGACTCCTCCGCGTAGAAGCGGGCCACGCGCCACAGGCTGCGCACCATGCAGGTGGCGTCGTCCATGACGATGACGCCGCCGGAGCCTGCCATGGTCTGCTTCACCTTGAGGGCCTCGAACTCCATGGCCACGTCCAACTCGTCCGCGCCCAGCACCGGCGCCGAGGAGCCGCCCGGAATCACGGCCTTCACCTTGCGGCCCGCGGGCATGCCCCGGCCGTACTTGTCGTCGTAGATGAGCTCGGCGATGGTCGTGAACATCGACACTTCGTACACGCCCGGCCGGTTCACGGAGCCAGAGAGGCAGACGAGCCGCGTGCCGCCCGACTTGTCGGTGCCCAGCTTCGCGTACGCCTCCGCGCCCTTCTGGAAGATGGCGGGCACGCTGGCGAGCGTCTCCACGTTGTTCACCACCGTGGGGCAGCCGAAGAGGCCCACCACCGCGGGGAAGGGCGGCTTCAGGCGCGGCCAGCCCTTCTTGCCCTCCAGGCTCTCCAGCAGCGCCGTCTCCTCGCCGCAGATGTACGCGCCGGCGCCGCGCACCAGGTAGCAGTTCAGCTCGTAGTCCTTGCCCAGGACCTTCTTGCCGAAGATGCCGGCCGCGTAGGCCTCGTCGATGGCCGCCTGCGCCCGCTGCGCCGGGAACTTGAACTCACCGCGCAGGTACACGTAGCAGGTGTGCACGCCCAGCGCGTAGGACGCGATGGCGATGCCCTCCAGCATCATGTGCGGGTCGTCCTCGAGGATGTAGCGGTCCTTGAAGGTGCCGGGCTCGGACTCGTCGCCGTTGACCGCCAGGTACTTGGGCTTGGGGCTGTCCTTGGGGACGAAGCTCCACTTGAGGCCCGTGGGGAAGCCGGCGCCGCCGCGGCCGCGGAGGTTCGACTTCTTCACCTCGTCGATGATGGCGGCGGGCTCCATCTCGAGCGCCTTCTTCAGCGCCTCGTAGCCCCCCCGCTTGCGGTAGCTGTCCAGGGTCCAGGACTGAGGCTTACCCCAGGCCGCCGAGATGATCGGTTCGATCGCCTTTGCCGTAGAGGCCATGTCGATGACGTCCTAAGCCTAAGAAGGGTGGGGAGGTTCAGCTCAACTTGGCGAGGATGGCATCCAGCTTCGCCTTCGTCAGGCTCTCGTGATGATCCTCGTTGATCTGCAGGCAGGGCGCAGTACCGCACGAGGCCAGGCACTCGGTCTCGCGCAAGGTGAACTTCTCGTTCGCTTCACCTGCCTTGAGGCCCAGCTTCTCTTCCAGGTAGGCGAGCATCTTCTCCGCGCCCCACAGCGAGCAGGAGAGGTTCGTGCAGACGTCGATGACGTACTTGCCCGGCTTCTTCAGGTGGTACATCACGTAGAAGCTGGCCACTTCCATGGCCCGCTCGGGAGTGACCTCCAGATGCTTCGCCACCAGCCGCAACCCTTCCGGGGGCAGCCACCCCTTGATTTCCTGGAGCAGGCGAAGCGCCGGGAGCATGCCCGCGCTTTTGCGATCCGGAGGGTAGTGGGAGATGATCTCCGCGATTCCCGCGTCGAACTTCTTCTGCTCTTCAGAGGTGAACAGGGGCTCCGCCATGGCGGGCCGGTACGTATTGCCCCAATGGCTCCGTTGTCAACATAAACCCTCGAAGCTACACTGGGTTGCCATCAGGAAATTGCCGAGCGATTTCAAGCCCTTGTTATGAACCCGGGTCCAGAGGACAAGCGCCAGCACCCCCGCGTCCCGGCCGTGCTGAGAGTGGACTACACGGACGGGCGCCAGGCCCGCGACGTGACGGAGAACCTGTCCCACGAGGGGCTGTTCGTCCAGACGGACCAGGCGTTCCGCATGGGGGACGAGGTCCGGCTCGCACTTTCTTTCCCGGGCCTCTTGGATCCGGTAGAAGTCAGCGGAACCGTGGCCTGGACGCGGCCGGCGGGCCCCGATCAGCCCGGCGGCGTCGGCGTTCGCGTGGAGCGCGAGCAGGACCGGCGGAAACTGGGTGACATCTTGAGTGCGGCAGGAGCAGACAGCCACGCGTCCCACGTCGAGCACGAGGGGTACCGTGTGCTCATCGTCGAGGACAACCCGCACATCATCGAGATGTACAGCTACGTGCTGAAGAAGCTGGCCAGCGGCGAGCTGCACGGGAAGGTCCCCCTGGAGGTCCACTTCGCGCCGGACGGGCACCACGCGCTGCTGATGCTGCGCGACGCCCGCTTCAACCTGGTGATGACGGACCTCTACATGCCGGTGATGGACGGCTTCGCCCTGGTGGAGCGCATGCGCGAGGAGGAAGCGCTGCGCACCATCCCCATCATCGCCATCTCCGCCGGCGGCAAGGAGGCCCAGGATCGGGCCATGCAGCTGGGCGTGGACATCTACCTGCGCAAACCGGTGCGCTTCGTGGAGGTCCTGGAGACGGTGAAGCAGCTCTTGCGCATCAAGTAGCTGCGCGTTTTACCGCCAGTCATCCGTTGAGCGTCGGCGCGGGGACGGCATAGAGTCGCCTCCCCATGCAGAAGCCCGCCCTCAATCGCGACACCGTCAGTGGCGAGGCGCTGTTCATCCTCCGCAACCTGAGGGAGAACGGCCGTCTTGGACGCTCGAACAAGCTGGCAGACGTGAAGGCCGCGCTCGAGCCGTCCGTGTCGCTCGAGTTCGACAACTACTTCTTCTTCCTGCGCAAGTTCCACTACATCGCCATGGACCGCGAGGCCCAGCTCAAGCTCACCGAGCAGGGCGAGCAGGTGGCCGGGGGCGAGCTGACCGAGCGCTTCTCGCTGGAGGTGGGCGAGTTCTTCGCCGATCAGCTCGCCGCCGTGGTGGGCACCCCGGAGGAGTCCGCGGGAGGCGACGAGCCCCTGGTGATGCCGCCGCCGCCGCCCGAGCTGCTGCTGGACGAGACGGAGGTGGAGGCGCCGCCCGTGCCGTCCGGTCCGCCCGTGCCGCCGCCGCCCATGCCACCGGTGCGCAGCTCGCGCTCGGCCATGCCCGCGCTGGACCTGGGCACGCCCTCCGCGGCCATCCCCATGCCACCGCCCTCGGCCCCGGCGCCCCGCCCGGAGGCGCCCGTGGCCGCCGAGCCCCGCCGTGAGCCCACGGTCATCGTCCAGGGCCCGTTCTCCCAGCCGCCCGCCGCCGCGCCGTCCCCCACCCCTCCCGCGCCTGCCGCCGCTCCCATGCCCGCTCCCGCCGCCCCCACCCCCGCCGCCGCGCCCGCCGCCTCCGCTCCGAAGGGCTCGGAGCTGGACCTGCGCTACCAGAAGTTCGACCCCATCGGCACCGGGCCGCTGGGCACCGTCTTCAAGGGCCGCGTCACCGCGCTCGGGCTGGACATCTGCCTCAAGGAGCTGAAGGACATCTTCGGCTACTTCTCCTTCCTGCAGCGGGGCGAGGTGCTCAAGCGGCTGAAGAAGGAGCTGTGCGCCCAGGCGCAGGTGCGCCACCCCGGCGTGGTCCAGGTGGTGGACCAGAACGTGGACGCCGCCCGGCCGTACTTCGTGCTGGAGCTGATGCAGGGCAGCCTGCGCGAGCGGCTGGACGCGGGCGGTGGCAACGGCGTGCCCGTGCCCTTCGCGCTGCGCGCCTTCCTGCAGATGGCCTACGGCCTGCGGGCCGCCCACGCCGCGGGCCTCACGCACCACAACATCAAGCCGGAGAACGTGCTCTTCGACGGCTACGGTAACGCGAAGCTGGCCGACTTCGGCCTGGGCCGCGTGGTGGAGGTGGACGCCACCAAGGGCATGCCCCAGGTCTTCGTGGGCACGGGCGGCATGTCCTATATGGCCCCCGAGCTGATGAACCGGGGCGGCAAGGAGCCGGGCGCCTCCGCGGACGTGTACGCGCTGGGCATCCTCCTCTACGAGATGCTCACCGGGCAGATTCCGGGCCGTCGCTCGCCGCTGCCCTCCGAGGTCAACCCGGAGGCCCCCAGCGGGTTGGATCAGCTCTTCGACAAGGCCACCCAGGACAAGCGCGAGCAGCGCTACCCGGACGTCGACGCCATGCTGGAGGACTTCTACAAGGCGTTCCCGGACAAGGAGTTCCTCGCCAAGGGCGACCTCATCATCTCCTCGGACGCGCCGAAGGAGTGACGGCCGGGCGGCCGGGCCTCGGGGCACTCGGGGCTCGCCGCGCACGCGCGGGGCTGCCACACTCGGTGGCGTCATGACCTCGTCCCCGTCCGAAAGCGTGCTCATCACCGTCACCGGGAAGGACCAGCCCGGCATCACCTCGCGCCTCACCGGCCTGCTGGCGGAGGCTGGCGCCGAGCTGCTCGACGTGGAGCAGGTGGTGGTGCAGGGGCGCCTCACCCTCTGTCTGCTGGTGCGGCCGTCCGGCGCGAGCGACGCGCTGGAGCCGCTGCTGTCCGCCGCGAAGGCGCTGGGCGTGACGCTGGACGTCGAGGCGGTGGACGCGCCCGCCGCGAACCGCCGGGGCGCGCGCTTCGTCGTCACCGCGGTGGGGCGCGCGCTGGGCGCCCGGCAGCTGCACGCGCTGACGCAGGTGCTGGCCTCGCATGGTGCCCACGTGGAGCGCATCGCCCGCCTCAGTGAGCCGCACCTCGGCTCGGTGGACCTCCACCTGCGCCTGCCGGCCGGACAGCCGCCGGACGCGCTCAAGCAGGCGCTGCTGGCGCTGTCCATGCAGTCGGGCGACTTCGACGTGGCGCTGCAGCGCGAGAGCCTGTTCCGGCGCGGCAAGCGGATGGTCGTCATGGACATGGACTCCACGCTCATCCGCATCGAGGTCATCGACGAGCTGGCGCGCGCGTTTGGCGTGGGCGAGCAGGTGGCGCGGATCACCGAGCGCGCCATGCACGGGGAGATGGACTACGACGAGTCGCTGCGCCAGCGCGTGGCGCTGCTCGAGGGCCTGGACGTGGCCGTGGTCCACCAGCTCGCGGCGAACCTGCCGCTGACGGAGGGCGCGGAGACGCTGGTGCGCGTGCTCAAGCGGCTGGGCTACCGCACCGCCGTCATCAGCGGCGGCTTCTCCGTGGCGGCCGAGGCGCTGAAGGCGCGGCTGGGCATCGACTTCGCTTACTCCAACGTGCTGGAGGTGCGCGACGGCAAGCTCACCGGCCGCACCGTGGGGCCCATCGTCAACGCGCAGCGCAAGGCGGAGCTCCTGGAGTCGCTGGCCCAGGCGGAGGGCATCCTCCTGGACCAGGTGGTCGCCGTGGGCGACGGCGCCAATGACCTGCTGATGCTGGAGCGCGCCGGGCTGGGCATCGCCTTCCGGGCAAAGCCCAGGCTGCGCGCCGCGGCCGACACGTCCATCTCCGCGGGGGGCCTGGACAGCATCCTCTACCTGCTGGGGCTCTCAGGTCGCGAGCTGCTGGAGCTGGGCTGAGGGCGCGCTCTACAACCGCATCCGCGCCGCCAGCTCGCGCTGCTGGAGCTGGCCCTTCTCCAGCAGCAGCTCGAGCAGCGCGCGCAGAATCTTGGAGCTCTTCTCCTGGTTCTGCTGCACCGTCTGCAGCCGCTTCAGGTCCTCGTCCGTCCACTCCGACGACGGCGCGCCACCCGCGAGAATCTCGTCGAGGATGTCCGCGGCGCTCGCGCTGCTGCTCGGCGCGGGCGCGGGTGCCGCGGCGGCGCGAGGCGCGGGAGCGGGTGCCGCGGCCGGAGCGGGCGGGGTGATGTCGGCGATGCGCTTCACCACCGTGTTGCCGCTCATGTCGACGACCTTGAACTCGTCCTCGTCGTCCGGCGTGTCCGACGGCCGCTTGTTGCCGCCGAAGCGCGTGCTCACCACCGGCTCCTGGCCCCGGTAGTGGCGCAGGATGGCGTGCTCGATTTCACGCTCGCCCGCCACCATGACGACCACGCGGGCCCGGCTCTTCGCCGCCACCTGGTCCAGCGTGGCGAGGTCCGTGGGGTCCGCCATGGCGAGCACCAGCGTCTTGCCGTTGTCCTTGAGGGACACCGGGAAGATGGCCTTCTGCTCGGCGAGGCTCACGTCCACGCGCGCGAGCGCGCCCGCATCCCGTGTCACGTTGCCCAGCTGGATGCGCTGCATTCCCAGGCCCTGGCAGATGGCTTCGGTGATGACGTCATCGGTGGCGAGGCCCAGGTCCGCGATGATGCGCGACAGCCGGCCTCCCCACTGGTCATGGGTCGCCAGCGCGCTGCGCAGCTGCAATTCATCGATGACACGTGCCTTGACGAGGATGTCGCCAATGCGATTCCGGGAAGGAGAGGCCATGGCCCGGCATTCTACCGTCTAGATGCGCGGACGCTGAGTCCGCGATGAGGAGGCCCTGCCATGCAACCCTTCGCGGAAGCCGCCGCCCAGGTCTGTCCCTACTGCGGTGAGGAAGTGGAGGTCCCGGTGGACCCCATTGGCGTGGCCTCTGAGACGTACATCGAGGACTGCCCGGTGTGCTGCCGGCCGTGGACGGTGCAGGTGTCCCGCGGCGAGGAGGGCTTCTCCGTGCAGCTCGGACGGGACGACGACTGAGGCGGCCTGGCGGGCGAGCAGGCGGGCGCGGAATACGGTGGTGCCGAGGGCTTCGGGGCGTTGCTTGACACGTCCGGAAGCATGGTTCTCTTGAGTCTTGTGAGGCGGCGCTGGAGCCCCGGAAGGGGGCACCGCGGCGACCGCGATTCTGGACAACCCCAATCGATGCACGCCGTGCGTCCGCGAGGACGTCACGGACAGGAGACGACCATGCAGACTCGCAACCCTTTCAACTCCGCCGTCGTGGTGAACCCGCTCATGCGCGATGTCGACGCGCTGTTCCGTGAGCTGACCCAGCCCATGTGGCGTCAGGCGCCGCGCGAGCGCACGCCGGCGGCGGACATCATCGAGTCCGAGAGCGGGCTCACCCTCCACCTGGACATGCCCGGGCTGGACGCGAAGGCCATCCAGGTGACGGTGGAGAAGGACATCCTCACCGTGCAGGCCGAGCGCAAGGCCGAGCCACGCGCGGAGGGTGTCAACGTGCGCCGCCAGGAGCGCGCCTTCGGGACCTTCGCGCGCTCCTTCGCGCTGCCGGACACGGTGGACGCCAGCAAGGTGGAGGCGCGTTACGAGCAGGGCGTGCTGACGCTGACCCTGCCTCGGCGCGAGGAGACCAAGCCCCGCGTCATCGAAGTCAAGGTCCAGGGCTGACGCGTCGGGCGCACACCACTGGCTGGGAGGTCACCTGCCTCCCACTGCAATCCCTGCCCAGGGCTTCCGCGAGCGGAGGCGGAAGCCCTGTCTGTCCTACCGCTTGGCGCTGAGCGCGAGCGGAACGCGGAACAGCTCGAGCACCTGCTGCACATCCAGCGGCTTGGCCAGGCACGCCAGCGCGCCGGCCTGCTTGGACTGCTCCACCACCTCGGGCGTGTGCGCGGACGTCATGGTGATGAGCCGCACGCCCTCCATCTGCTTGCGCGCGCGGATGCGGCGGCAGACTTCCAGACCGTCGATGTCCGGCATGTTGAGGTCGATGATCATGCCGTGCGGCTTCTGCTCGGACACGAGCAGCAGGGCCTCCACGCCGCTCGTCGTCGTCTGCAGCTCCACCTGGGCCGCGAACGGCTTGAACGCGCGCTTGATGGCGTCCAGCACCGGGCGCTCGTCATCCACCGCGAGCAGGCGCACCGTGCCGCTCCCGAGCTCCTCGGGCACCGGCATCTGGTGGGTGATGAGGAACGTGCGCAGGTCCGCCGACCGCACGCGGCGGTGGCCGCCCGGCGTCCTGAACGCCATCAGGATGCCCCGGTCAATCCACTTGCTCACCGTGGACGGATCCACCTGAAGCAAACGACTGATGTCGTGCGTGGTGTAGAGCTGGTCCGTCATCGCCGTACTCCCCTCTTGCTGCATCAATCCGCTGCCCATGGAACTATTCACCTACCTTGAACACGGGTTTTCTTCAACCTCACAGAGTACCGCGCCTATCAGTCCCTCTCATCAGACCCACTGCGTCGTCCCAGCGGCCACTGGCCTTGAGGCACAACTCCACGAGCTCGCGGGCGGCCCCTCGGCCGCCAGGGCTCTGGGTAACGAAGTGGACCTCATGGCGCACCTCGGGGACCGCATCCGCAGGACAAGCGGAAAGAGCCACCATTGAAAGTGGTCCCAGGTCGTTGTGGTCGTCACCCATGTAGGCGCAGGCGTCCAGGGGCACGTCCAGCTGGGCGACCAGCTCTTTGAGCGCGGCCGACTTGTCACGGCGGCCCTGAAACACCGCCGCCAGCCCCAGCTCCCGTCCCCGTGTCTCCACGATGCCGGAGCTGCGCGCGGTGAGGATGGCGGCAGGAAGGCCCGACAGGCGGGCCATGACGAGCGCATGGCCATCCTTGACGTCGAAGCGCTTCATCAGCTCGCCGTCCTGGCCGTAATACAGGCCGCCGTCCGTGAGCACGCCGTCCACGTCGAAGACGAGCAGGCGCACGCGCGCAGCGCGGGACGTGAGCTCTTCCTTCGTCAGTCTGGAAGGGGCTTCCGTCACCATGGCTTGCTCGACTCCTCTGTTTGCTGACACATCAACCTGGCTCGTGTCCCAAGACCCGGCGGATGCTCAGCACGTTTCGTACCACGTCCTCGAACATCTGTGGATTCAGCGAACACGGACCGTCACACAGGGCACGATCCGGATCTTCGTGGACTTCCGTGAACAACGCGTCAATCCCGGCAGCTGCGGCGGAGCGCGCGAGCAATGACACGAAGCGGCGTTCGCCCGCCGTCTCGCCGTTGCCGGCGCTGGGGAGCTGGACGGAGTGGGTGGCGTCGAAGCACACCGCGAGGCCCGCGTCGCGCATCTGCGCGAAGCCGCGCATGTCCACCACGAGGTTGTTGTAGCCGAAGGTGGAGCCGCGCTCGGTGACGAGCACGTTGGGGTTGCCCGCCTCGAAGGCCTTGCGCGCCGAGTGGACGATGTCCTTGGGCGCCACGAATTGCCCCTTCTTCAGGTTCACGCCCTTGCCAGTACGCGCCACGGCTTCCACCAGATCCGTCTGCCGGCACAGGAACGCCGGTATCTGGATGATATCCACAACTTCCGAGGCTGGCCCGACGTGGCTCGTTTCATGGACGTCCGTGAGCACGGGAACGCCCACCTCGTCCCGGATTCTCTTCAGGATTCTCAGGCCTTCCTTGAGACCCGGGCCTCTGAAGGACTTGCCGCTGGTGCGGTTGGCCTTGTCGTAGGAGCACTTGAAGGCATACGGCACGCCGAGCCGGCCGGTGATTTCCTTGAGCAGCCAGGCATGGCGCAGGGCCATGTCCTCGGACTCGATGCTGTCGGGGCCGGCGATGACGAACAGCTTCTGACCGGGACCGACCTTGAAGCCACACAGCTCGATGGGGTTGGGGGCGCTCATGCGGACACCTGGCCGGCCGCCGCGTTCGCGTCCCGCTGGGCGAGCGCCGCGCGGATGAAGCCGGAGAAGAGGGGGTGGGGTGCGAAGGGCTTGCTCTTGAACTCGGGGTGGAACTGGCAGCCGACGAAGTAGGGATGGTCGGCCAGCTCAATCATCTCCACCAGGTTGAGCTCGGGGTTGGAGCCGGAGATGACGAGCCCCGCCTCCTGCAGCTTGCCACGATACGCGTTGTTCACTTCGTAGCGGTGGCGGTGGCGCTCCTGGATGGTGTCCTGCCCGTAGAGCTGGTGGGCGAGCGAGCCGGGCTTGAGCGCGCAGGCGTAGCTGCCCAGGCGCATGGTGCCGCCCTTGTCCTGCACCTTCACCTGGCTCTCCATGAGCGTCACCACCGGGTGCGGCGTGTGCTCGTTGAACTCCAGGCTGTTGGCGCTGGCTAGGCCCAGCACGCCGCGGCTGAACTCCACCACGGCCATCTGCAGGCCCAGGCAGATGCCGAAGAAGGGGACCTTCTTCTCGCGCGCGTAGCGCACGGCGGCGATCTTGCCCTCGGTGCCGCGCACGCCGAAGCCACCGGGGACGAGGATGGCGTCCACGCCGGCCAGCATCTTCTCCGCGCCCTGCTCCTCGACCTCCTGGCTGTCGACGAAGTGCAGGTTCACCTTCACGTCGTTGGCGATGCCGCCGTGCAGCAGCGCCTCGTTGAGGCTCTTGTAGCTCTCCGTGAGGTTGACGTACTTGCCCACAATCGCGATGCGGACCTGGCCGCGCGCCGGCTCGTACACCTTGCGGATGATGTTCTCCCAGCGCTCCAGGTGCGGCGCCCGGCTCCAGATGTTGAGGACCTCCGCGAGCCGCTCGTCCAGGCCCTGACGGTGCAGCTCCAGCGGCAGCTCGTAGATGCTGCGCACGTCCGGCGACGTGAAGACGCTGCGCGTGTCCACGTTGCAGAACATCGCGATCTTGTCCTTCAGCTCGCGGGACACCTCGCGGTCGGTGCGGCACACGAGGAAGTCGGGTTGGATGCCAATCTCGCGCAGCTTCATCACCGAGTGCTGCGTGGGCTTGGTCTTCACCTCGCCGGCCGCGCCGATGTACGGCAGGAGCGTGAGGTGGACGTAGACGACGTTCTCACTGCCCACGTCGTAGCGCATCTGCCGGATGGCCTCGAGGAAGGGCAGCGACTCGATGTCGCCCACGGTGCCGCCGATCTCGACGATGACCACGTCCGCGTCCTGCGCCGCCTGGCGGATGCTGGACTTGATCTCGTCGGTGACGTGCGGAATCACCTGGACCGTCTTGCCCAGGTACTCGCCCCGCCGCTCCTTCATGATGACGGCGTGGTAGATGCGGCCGGAGGTGAAGTTGTTGAGCCGGCTCATCCGCGCGTTGGTGAACCGCTCGTAGTGGCCGAGGTCCATGTCCGTCTCACCGCCGTCCTCGGTGACGAACACCTCGCCATGCTGGAACGGGCTCATGGTGCCCGGATCCACGTTGATGTAGGGGTCCAGCTTGATGAGGGTGACGGCCAGCCCACGGTTCTCCAGCAGGGCGCCCATCGATGCGGAGGCGAGGCCCTTGCCGAGGGAGCTGACCACTCCGCCCGTCACGAAGATGAACTTGGTTTTCTTGGAGCGCATGTCCCGTTCTGCCAACTGAGGCAGGGATGCGTCAATTATTCTGTTTCCGATGGACGGCCGCCCGCTGGGGCCGGAGGGGGCGGCGTCAGTTGCCGTCCCAACCACCGGGGCGGGCGACCGCGAACTCCTGGGCGGTCGGCTGCCCGACGCGGAACTTGCGCAAGTCGCAGTTCCGGCAGCTCCACCCCTCCCAGCCGCGCTTCACCACCAGGTGCAGGCAGGCGTCGTAGTTCGGGCAGAAGAGGTTGCGTTGCGAGTCCACGGCCTCTTCGTCGCGAAGGGCGGTGGGCAGCGGGCTGGGGCATGGGGTGATGGACACGGCAAGGACTCCCGGAAGAAACGTGTTGGGTCGGCCACTCCCCCCGGCGCGCTCCGAACAGGAGGGGCGCGCCGTCATTCCCGAGACGTCGTAAAAAGGCCCGCTCCCCTCGCGGGAAACGGGCCCGGAACTGCTAGCGTCTGCCGCCGCTTCGGCGCCTTCTCAGGCCACCGACGCGGAGGTGGACGCCTTGGAGTTGCTGTCGTTCAAGGCATCACCTCCTTTCGGAGTCCCAGGTTAATCGGGCGGGGTGAGGCGCGCCACTGTCGTTGGGGGCATGGCGGAAGCCGTGTGGGCACCAGACGTTCAAGCTGCGACAAACTGCCGCTCCACCAGCCGCCGGTAGAGGCCCTCCTGTGCCATCAGGGAGGCGTGGGTGCCGCTCTGGATGATGACGCCGCCGTCGAGCACCAGCACCCGGTCCGCGTTGGCCACGGTGGACAGGCGGTGGGCGATGATGAGCGTGGTGCGGCCCTTCATCAGGCGCTCCAGCGCATCCTTGACCAGGTGCTCGCTCTCCGCGTCCAGGGCGCTGGTGGCCTCGTCGAGGATGAGCAGGCGAGGGTCCTTCAGCACCGCGCGGGCAATGGCGACGCGCTGCTTCTGGCCGCCGGACAGCTGCACCCCTCGCTCGCCCACCTGGGTGCGGTAGCCGTCCGGGAAGCGCTCGATGTAGGCGTGGGCGTTGGCGGCCCGGGCGGCCTCCTCCACCTGCGCGTCGGTGGCGTCCGGGCGGCCGTAGCGGATGTTGTCCGCGATGGAGCAGGAGAAGAGCTGGGGCTCCTGCGCCACCATGCCGATGTTGCGGCGCAGCCACTCCGGCTCCAGGGCGGTGAGCGGGTGGCCGTCCAGCAGCACCTCGCCGCCCTGCGGGTCGTAGAAGCGCGACAGCAGCGAGGCGAGCGTGGACTTGCCCGCGCCGGAAGGGCCCACCACCGCCACCACCTCGCCCGGCCGCAGCTCCAGGCTGAGGCCCTGGAGCACCGGCACGTCGGGGCGGGTGGGGTAGGCGAAGCGCACGTCGCGGAACTCCACGTGCCCGCGCAGGGCCGTCAGCTGCTCGCCGCCGGCGCCGATGGCGGGCTTGCGGTCCAGCAGCTCGAAGACGCGCTCGGCGGCGCCGCTGGCGCGCATGAAGTCCGCCCACAGCTCCGCGATGCCGCTGAAGGAGAAGGCCACCAGCATGGTGTAGATGAGGAACGAGGTGAGCGCGCCCACCGAGAGGCTGCCGTCCACCACCAGCCGGCCGCCGTACCACAGCACCGCGGCGATGGAGCCATAGCCCGCGATGGAGGCCGCGCCCATGAACACCGACGACTGGAGCGCGCGCGCCCGGGCCAGCGTGTAGGAGCGCTCCACGGCGGTGCTGTAGCGCTCCACCTCATGTCGCTCCGCGGCGAAGGAACGCACGGTGCGGATGCCGGACAGGTCCTCCTCGGCCACCTCACCGCTGGCGGCGAGCGCGTCCTGCACCTGGCGGGAGATGGCGCGGACGCGGCGGCCATACAGCACCCCGCCAATGGCCACTGGCGGGATGACGGCCAGCATCACCAGCGTGAGCTTCACGGAGGTGAAGAACAGCAGCGCCACGCCGCCCAGCGCCGTGACGGCGTAGCGCAGCATCATGGACACGTTGGCGGTGACGGTGTTCTGCAGCACCGTGGTGTCCGAGGAGAGGCGGCTGGTGAGCTCGCCCGTGCGGCGCGAGTCGAAGAAGCCCACCTCCTGGGACAGCAGGGCGCGGAAGAGGTCCTTGCGCAGCCGCGCCACCACGCGCTCGCCGGCGTTGTTGAAGAGGTAGGCGCGCAGCGCCATGGCGACGCCCTGCACCACGAACACGGCCAGCATCACCAGCGCGAGCCCGTCCACGACGGCCCTGTCCCGGGCGGTGAGGGCCTGGTCCACCAGGTCGCCGATGGCGCGGGGATAGGCCAGCGTGGCGCCGCTGCTGACGAGGAGGAAGAAGGTGGCCGCGGCCAGGGGCACCACCTCCGGACGCGCCAGCGTCAGCAGGCGACGGAAGGTGACGCCCTTCGGCGGTCGGGCATTCGGAACTTTCTCGGGGGAAGACACCGGCGGAGACTATCGCGAGCCTGCGGGCGGTGCACCGGGCACCTGCGTGTGCGCTGAAGCGGTATTAATCCTCACGGAGCGGGTCATCCGCCGGGCCAAGGGGAGTGCCATGGAGAAGCGTGAGTTCGGCAGCACGCGAGTGTCGGTGCCCGTCCTGGGGCAGGGGACGTGGCAGATGGAAGCGGACGACCGGGCAAGCGCCATCCGGGCCCTGCGCGCCGGATTGGATTCAGGCATGACGCATGTGGACACCGCCGAGCTGTACGGACACGGCAAGGTGGAGGAGTCCATCGTCTCCGAGGCGATTGCGGGCCGGCGCGACGAGGTCTTCCTCGTGTCCAAGGTGATGCCCTCCAACGCCACCTACGCGGGTACGCTCGCCGCGTGTGAGCGGAGCCTGAAGCGGCTGCGCACCGACCACCTCGATTGCTACCTGCTGCACTGGCCGGGCTCGCACCCGCTGGAGGAGACGGTGCGCGCCTTCGAGAAGCTGGTGGCGGACGGGAAGATTCGCGCCTGGGGCGTGAGCAACTTCGACGTGGAGGACCTGGAGGAGGCGCTCGCGCTCGCGGGGCCGGGGCGCATCGCCTGCAACCAGGTGCTCTACCACCTGGAGGAGCGCGCCATCGAGCACGCCGTCCTGCCCTGGTGCGAGTCCCATGGCGTGGCGGTGGTGGGCTACAGCCCCTTCGGCAACGGCAACTTCCCCCGGCCCGACAGCCGGGGCGGGAAGGTGCTGGGCGCCATCGCCCGCGCGCACGGCGTCACGCCGTATCAGGTGGCGCTGCGGTTCCTGGTGCGCCGGCCGTCGCTGTTCGCCATCCCCAAGGCGAGCCGGGAAGCGCACGCGCGCGACAACGCCGCCGCCGCGTCACTGAAGCTGTCCGCCGACGACCTGGCCCGGCTCGACGCGGCCTTCCCGCTGGGGGCCGAGCCGGGCGCGTTGCCCGTCATTTGATGCCGGCGGCGAAGGCCTTCCGGAAGGTGGACACCGTGGGCTCGCCCGAGCCCACCGTCACCGTGCCCGTCTCGCCCTCCACGGCGGCGCGCGTGTCGCGGCCCTTGATGAAGCGCACGGTGGTGATGCGTCGAAGCACCTCGCGTCCCTGCTCCTGCGCCAGGGCCCGGAGCGCGTGGCCGGTGACGTTCACCGCCGACTCCAGCGCGCGGCGACCGGGCTCGTCGTCCAGGCCCACCCAGTCCACCTCGAAGCGCAGCGGCTTGCCACCCAGCGAGGCCTCGCCCGGCCAGAACTGCTCGGTGAGCGCGTGCGGCAGCTTCTCCAGCAGGGAGAGCAGGTCCTGCCGCGTGGGGTTGGGCCGCACCAGCTGCGACAGCTCCAGCAGCTTCTCGGCATTGCCCACCGACACCGCCACCACCGTGGACAGGTCCACGTACGCCACCGACTCCGAGCGGCGCAGCCCCTCCTTGCCCAGGGCCAGCAGCACCGACTCGCGCGGGACGTAGTCGAGCACCTCTCCCGTCAGCGAATGGCCGTGCGCCAGGTGCAGGGTGGCGGTGATGGTGGGCAGCTCCTCACCCGTGCGAGCTCGCGTGGCGACCGTCCCGAGCTGCTCGAGCACCCGCTCCACCTTGCGCGACACCAGCCGTTGAACGCCCTCCATGTCCTCGTCCTCCTGCTGTGGCCTGCGGGTCTCTTTCGGGCGCTCCGGCTTCGCGGGCGCGGGTGGCTTCGGGACGGCGGGGGGCTGGGGTGGCTCCGAGGGAGCGGGGCCCCGGGCCCCGGTCCCCGGTGGCGTGCCTGGCGTGACGTCGGAGGCCTCGGCCGTGGGCGCGGCGCCGGTCGCCGCGCCTGCTTCCACGGCAGGCGAGGCCTCCTCACCGGCCTTCGCCTTGCCCCCTCCAAAGAGGTCCCTGAAGAAGCCCATGGTCAGCCCCCTCGCGCGCGGATGAGGGCCTCCACCTTCTCCACGTCACCGGGCACGTCCACCGCCACCGTGTGCGAGGCGACCTTCGCGCAGCGGATGGCGATGCCGTGCTCCAGCGCGCGGAGCTGCTCCAGCTTCTCCGCCTCCTCCAGCGGCGTGGGCGCCAGCTTCGCCAGCGAGAGCAGCACCTCGCGCCGGTAGCCGTAGAGGCCGATGTGCCCCCAGCGGGGCACGGACGCGCCGGGCTCGCGGACGTGGGGCACCAGGCTGCGGCTGAAGTAGAGCGCGTCCCCGTTGAGCGCGAGCACCGCCTTCACCACGTGGGGGCTGCTGGCCTCCTCGGCCTCGAGCGGCCGGACCAGGGTGCCCATGCGCACGGCCGGGTCCGTGAAGAGGCCCGCGAGCAGCCGGAGCGCGGCGGGGTCCACCAGGGGCTCGTCTCCCTGCACGTTCACCCAGATGTCGACGTCTGGACGCCCGAGCGCCACCTCGGCGACCCGATCCGTCCCGGTGGCGCAGGCGGGGCTGGTCATCACCGCCCGGCCGCCGAAGCCCTCCACCGTGGCGCGGATCCGCTCGTCATCCGTGGCGACCCACACCTCATCGAAGGCCTGGGCCTCCTGACAGCGGCGCCAGACGTGCTCGATCATTGTCCGGCCGGCGATGATCGTGAGCGGCTTGCCCGGGAAGCGGGTGCTGGCATGTCGGGCGGGAATGACTGCAACGGTCCGGCAAGATTGCATGGTGCCTCCGTCTATCAGGTTCGCGACGAACTCCTGCCCCCGGGATTGGACATTCGCATCATCGGACACTGGCCAGCGCGGCTCCAGTGCCTAGGTTTGGTCGCAACATGAAGAAGGTCATCCATATCGTCGGAGCGCGTCCGAACTTCATGAAGGTCGCGCCCATCTACCGTGCCATCGCGGAGCGTACGCCCCTGGAGCAAATCCTGGTCCACACGGGGCAACACTACGACGCCAAGATGAGCGACGTGTTCTTCGCCGACCTCGGTCTGCCCGCGCCAGATGTCCACCTGGGCATCGGGTCGGGCAGCCACGCGCAGCAGACCGCGCGGATGATGGTGGAGCTGGAGAAGGTCTTCCTGGCGCATCCACCGGCGCTCGTCTCCGTGGTCGGGGACGTCAACAGCACCATCGCCGCCGCGCTGGTGACGTCGAAGCTGGGGATTCCCCTGGCGCACGTCGAGGCGGGCCTGCGGAGCTACTCGCCGCACCAGCCGGAGGAAATCAACCGCATCGTCACCGACCGGCTGTCGGACCTGCTGCTGACGCCCTCGCGCGACGCGGACGCCAACCTGCTCAAGGAAGGCACCGACCCGGCCCGCATCCACTTCGTGGGCAACGTGATGATCGACTCGCTCTTCGCCTCGCGCGAGAAGGCCGACAAGCTGCCCGTGCTGAAGGACCTGGGGCTCATGCCTCACGGCTACGCGGTGTGCACGCTGCACCGGCCCTCCAACGTGGATGACCCGAAGGTGCTGGGCGGGCTGCTGTCCGCCGTGGCCCACGTCTCCACGCGCCTGCCCGTCATCTTCCCGGTGCACCCGCGCACGCGGAAGGTGATTTCGGAGCAGGGGCTGAGCTCGTGGTTCGAGAAGAGCCCGAACCTGCGGCCCGTGGAGCCCATGGGCTACCTGGAGTTCCTGGCGCTCACCTCGAAGGCGCGCCTGGTGCTCACCGACTCGGGCGGGCTCCAGGAGGAGACGACCGCCATGGGCATCCCCTGCCTCACCCTGCGCGAGCAGACCGAGCGCCCCATCACCGTGGAGGAGGGCTCCAACGAGGTGGTGGGCACCGACCCGGTCCACATCCGCACGGCGGCCGACCGCGTGCTCGACGGTCAGGGGAAGCAGGGCCGCGTGCCGGAGTTCTGGGATGGCCGCGCCGCCGAACGCATCGCGGACCTGTTCGCCAGCTTCCTGGGCGTCGAGGACGCTCCGATTCAGGCGGCCTCGGCCTGAGCTCGCTGGGGACGGCCGGGGGCGTGGGCGGGCCCGGTGCTTCGTGGGCTCGCCCGCATGACCGCCCCAGCCTGTGCAAGCGGGCCCGCCGTGTTAGAGCGCTGGCTGGCCCATGCACCGTGCGCAGCAGACAACAGCAGGCGACGCCGCCCCCGGAATGGAAGAAGCCCCCGAGGGCTACGTCGACATCCGCTACGTCGTCGAGCCGAACTATGCCGGCTGGCGGCTCGATGACTATCTGGCGCAGAAGATTCGCCGCATGACGCGCGAGCGGCTCCAGGGCGTCATCCTGCGGGGCCTCATCTGCGAGGAGCGGCGCCTGAAGCCCTCCACGCCGGTGTACCCGGGGCTGAGCTTCCGCATCCGCCGCCGCGCCAGCGAGGAGCCGCGGACGCCCACGGACCTGCCCGTGGTGTTCCAGGACGACTGGCTGCTGGTGCTGGACAAGCCCGCGGGCCTGCCCATCCACCCGTCCGCGCGCTACCACAAGGGCACGCTCGTCACGTTGTTGCGGGAGCGCTTCGGTGAGCGCTTCGCCGAGCCCGCGCACCGGCTGGACCGGGAGACGAGCGGCCTGGTGGTCTGCGGGCGCACGACGGAGGCGTGCCGGGTGCTGGGGCGGCTCTTCGTCTCGCGCGACGTGCACAAGGAGTACCTCGCGCTCTGCGAGGGCCACCCGCCCGAGGACACCTTCACGGTGGAGGCGCCCATCGCCGAGGGCACCGAGCTCATCCGCATCGCCGTGCGCATCGACCCGGTGGAAGGGAAGGAGAGCCGCACGCGCTTCCAGGTGCTCCAGCGCTTCACCCGCGACGGGGCGCCCTTCGCGCTGCTGCGCTGCTTCCCGGAGACGGGGCGCCAGCACCAGATTCGCATCCACCTGCACCACGCGGGGTTTCCCCTGGTGGGCGACAAGATGTACGGGCCGGACCCCGGCTACTTCGACCGCTTCAGCAAGCGCTCCCTGGAGCCCGAGGCGTGGGAGCGCCTGCGCCTGCCGCGGCACGCGCTGCACGCCGCGCGCATCGTCTTCCCGCACCCGGGCTCGGGCGAGGAGGTGGTGTTCGAGGCGCCCCTGCCCGAGGACCTGACGGACTTCATCGAAGGTCGGCCCGTGGCCTCGCCCGCCGCCTGAAACGCGAAGGCCCCCGGCCCGGACGAAGCGGGCAGGGGGCCCGATGCGCGGCGCCGGTGACGTCAGGCCGTGAGCTTGCTGGGCTCGGGCCGCTCCGCGCCGAAGTCGCCGATGAGGTACTTGCCGGAGAAGCACGCGGTGCAGAAGCTGCCGCGCTCCGGGTCGCCCACGGCGCGGCCCAGGCCCTCCAGGGAGATGTAGCCGAGCGAGTCCGCCGTCACGTACGTGGCAATCTCCTCCAGCGTGTGCGTCGCGGCGATGAGCTCCTGGCGGCTCGGCGTGTCGATGCCGTAGTAGCAGGGCCACTTCGTGGGCGGCGAGGAGATGCGCAGGTGCACCTCCACCGCGCCCGCGGCCTTGATCATCTTCACGATTTTGCGGCTCGTGGTGCCGCGGACAATGGAGTCGTCCACCACCACCACGCGCTTGCCCTTGAGCACCTGGCGCACCGCGGACAGCTTCAGCTTCACGCCGAAGTGGCGGATGGACTGCTGCGGCTCGATGAAGGTGCGGCCCACGTAGTGGCTGCGGATGAGGCCCACGTCGTAGGGAATGCCGCTCGCCTGCGCGAAGCCGATGGCCGCCGGCACGCCCGAGTCCGGCACCGCGATGACCAGGTCCGCGTTGGGCGCGGGCTGCTCACGGGCCAGCTGCCGGCCCAGCTCCTTGCGCACTTCATAGACGTTGCTGCCGAACAGCGTGGAGTCCGGCCGGGCGAAGTACACGTGCTCGAAGATGCAGCGCGCCTGCCGCGGGGGCTCCGCGAAGGGCTTGCTGGTGCGCAGCAGCCCGTTCTCGATGACGAGCAGCTCGCCCGGCTCCAGCTCGCGGACGATTTCCGCCTCGATGAGGTCCAGCGCGGTGGACTCGCTGGCCAGCACGTAGGCGCCTTCCTTCATCCGCCCCAGCACCAGCGGCCGGATGCCGTGCGGGTCCCTCACCGCGACGAGCTTGTCCTCCGTGAGCACCAGCAGGCTGTAGGCGCCCGTCACCTTGCGCAGCGCCTCCACGATTTTCTGCTCGAAGGTCGGCTGCTTGGAGCGGGCCAGCAGGTGCAGGATGACTTCCGTGTCCGCGTCCGACTGGAAGATGGCGCCGTCGGCCTCGAGCTGCTGCTTCAGCTCGGCCGCGTTCACCAGGTTGCCGTTGTGCGCGATGGCGCACTGCCCGCCCGCGTACTGCACGAAGAGCGGCTGAGCGTTCTTGAGCGCGCTGCCTCCCGCGGTGGAGTAGCGCACGTGGCCGATGGCCGCCTGCCCGGGCAGGCCGGCGAGCACCGGCGCGTCGAAGATGTCGGCGACGAGTCCCATCTGCCGGTGGGCACGCAGCCCCATCCCGTCAGAGGCGACGATGCCCGCGGACTCCTGTCCCCGGTGCTGGAGGGCATGCAGCCCCAGGTACGTCAGGTTGGAGGCCTCGGCGTGCCCCACGATTCCGAAGATGCCGCACATGGCGCGCTGCCTTACTCCTTTCGAGCGGTGAGCGGAACAGGAACGCATGCCCCTCTGGTGGGTATTCCACCCGACGCCAGAGTCGTTTCATGTGGGCAGTCAGGCGTCCCAAAGCCCCGGCCCTGCGGTTAGTCTGGCTCGCGCATGGCTTCTTCGCGACTGGCCCGCTGGCGTTCCCTGTTTCCCCTGGTGTTGCTCACCGTGGGCGCCGCGTATGCGCTGGCGTCCTGGAACTGGTGTGGCAGCTGGGCGGAGCGCGCGCCCGTGTTGGTGTCGCAGGTGCGCGGTGAAGGGCCCCTGCGCGCGGGAGCGGCGAAGGTGCTGCTCGCACCGCCCTTCCCGGTGGTGGTGGCCGGCTACAACCCGCCCCGGCCCGAGGCGAGCCAGGCAGTCGTACCGCTCCATGCGCGCGCGGTGGTGCTGGAGACCGGTGGGACGCGCGTGGGGCTGGTGTCGCTGGACCTGCTGCTCGTCCCCGACGTGCTGGCCGCGCGCGTGCGCGAGCGGGCGAAGGCGTCGGGGCTGGGCGACGTGTTGGTGCTGGCCACCCATACGCACTCGTCGCTGGGGGGCTATGACTCGCGGCTGGTGGCCCAGCTGTCGGGCACGGGGCGCTACCGCGAGGACGTGGTGGAGGTCATCACCGCCGCCGCGAGTGACGCGCTGGCCCAGGCGGCCGCCGCGCTGACGCCGGTGTCGCTGGAGGTGGGGGAGGCCCGGAAGCCGGGCTTCGTCACCTCCCGCAGCGGCGGCGCGGTGCCGGATGGGACGCTGACGCGCGCGGTGCTGCGTGGGCCGGAGGCCGCGGTGGCGGAGCTGCTGTTCTTCGCCGCGCATCCGACATTGGTGCCGCGCCGCAGGGCCTTCGTGGACCCGGACTACCCCGGCCGGCTCAGCGCGCTGCGCGAGGAGGAGGGCAGCGGCGTGACGCTGGTGTTGCAGGGCGCGCTGGGCAACGCATCGGTGGCGTACGCGAAGGGGCAGGGGCTGGAGCGCGTGTCGGGGTTCGCGCAGGCGATGGCGAAGCTCGCGGGCAGCGCGACCCTGTCGCCGGTGGGGGAGACGGTGCGCCTGGCCCTGGCGCGGGCCGACGCCGCGATGCCTCGCCCGGACGCGTCGCGGCTGGTGCCGTCGTTGACGCGGGCCGCGGGGGACAACCTGCTGTGTGGCTCCGCGCCGCGGGTGGCGGAGGTGGGCGCGCTGGTGCTGGGGCCGCTGGAGCTGGTGGCGGTGCCGGGCGAGCCCAGCGTGGCCGCGGGCCTGGAGTTGCTGCGGCGCACGGGCGCCACAGGGGTGCTCGGGCTGGCGGACGGCTACGTGGGCTACGTGGAGACGGCGGCGAACGTGGAGGCCGGCCGGGGGGAGTCCCGGATGCAGTACTTCGGGCCCGCGTTGCTGGAGCGGCTGAGCGTGGCGGCCGAGCTCGTGGCGGGAGCGGCCGGCTTCACGCCGTGAGGCGACGGGCGCCGCGGGCATCGCTGTCCCGCGGCGCGGAGGCTGGCTAGAGCTTCTCGAACTTGGAGTCCTTCTTGCGCTTCTTGAACAGGAGCGCGGTGCGGCCCAGGAGCTGCGCGAGGTCGGACTGGGTGCCCTCGGCGATGCGCTGGGCGGCCTCCTGGCGCGTCTCCGGGCCCTCGTTGATTTTCACCTTGATGAGCTCGTGGTCATGCAGCGCCTGTTCGACGGCGGCGATGACACCTTCGGTGACGCCGGCCTGGCCGACGATGACCACCGGCTCCAGGTGGTGTCCTAGCGCGCGCAGGTGGCGGCGTTGCTTCCCAGTGAGCGGCACGGTGCTTCTCTCCTTCGTGGTTTCGGGCGGGGCCTCCAGGGCCCCACGGTGGGGGGCGCACCCTACTTCTTCTGCGACGCCATGCGGATCTCCCGCTGCGCGTCGATGTGGTCCGGCTGGAGCTCCACGGTGCGCTTGAAGTGCTTGAGCGCCCCGGTCGCATCACCGCTCAGCTTGGCGATGACCCCGAGGAAGTAGTGCGCGGGCGCGCAGCGCTCGTTGCGTTTGATGGCGTTCTGGATTTCCCGGAAGGCTTCGGGCTGGGCGGCCTTCTTGTCCGCCGCCGTGAAGAAGCGGGCGTAGCCGCGCCACGCGTAGAACTCCGCTTCGTCCGGGTTCAGCTTGATGGCCTCGTCCAGCATCTTCACGGCGTCGGCGAACTTGCGCGCCTTGACCAGGATGCAGGCCTTCTGGAACAGCTCCTCCGCCATGAGGATGCCGTTGACGTCCACGCCGTCGCCGCTGCCGCCGCTCTTGAGCTCCTCGAGGTAGCTCGCGCGGCTGTTGTCGTCGGAGAGCGTGCGGTAGGCGTCGCCGATGTACCCGAAGACCTCGGCCTTCAGCTTCTCCAGCTCCGGCGGCGCGCCGGGCGGCAGGGTGTCCGGGTGGTACAGCTTGGCCAGCCGGAAGTACGCGACCTTCACCGCGCTGGAGTTCGTCTGCTCCGTCAGCCCGAGCCGCTGGAAGTGGTTCTGCTGCTTCATCGCCACCGTGAGCTGGCGCAGGGCGGGAATCTCGTCCGCGCCCGGCGCATTCGCGGGGGTCGCCGCGGCGCCTTGCGTGGACAGGGCAGGCGGCGGGCGAGGCTGCGCCGCGCCAGGGGGGCGGGCTCCGGGGCCGGCGGCAGGAGCGGGCCCCGCGGGGCGTCCAGCGGTGGCGCCCGGGCCGGCGACAGGCGCCGCGGGCTGCTGCGCGCCTGGGGCGGCGCCCACGACAGGGACGGGGTGGGGCGCTCCGGGACCCGCGTTCGGGGCGGCGGCCGTCGGGGGACGCTGCGCCGCCGCGGATGGGCCACCCGCGACGCCAGGGCCCGCGACAGGCTGTCCCGGGGTGACCGGACCTCCCGCGGGGCGTTGGGCTCCCGCCGCGCCACCGGGGCCTGGAGGAGGCGGTCCCCCCGCGACGGGCCCGGTACCCGCCGAGGGCTGGGGGCCTGCTCCCACGGGACGTGGCGCTCCCGGGCCACCCGCGGGCTGTGCGCCCCTGGCGACGTTCGGGCCCGCGACAGGCGTGGCACCCGCGACGTTGGCACCGGCCGCCGATGCCGCGGGGCGTGGCGCGGCTCCTGGCTGTGGGCCACCGGTGCCCGCGGCGCGGGCCGTGGCCTGCCCCGCGAACGACACCGCATCCAGCTCCTTGAGCAGGAAGGCGAGCCGCAGCAGGTGGTCGGTGTCCTGCGGGAAGTCCGTGAGCAACTGCGCGACCGACCGCACGCCGTCGATGACCGTGAGCGCGCGCACCTCATGCGGCGTGAGGCGCAGCTCGCTCGCGGCCACGACGCCGCCGGACTTCATGATGGGAAGCTGGAGCACCGGCGCCAGCCTGCGCTTGAGGTCCGCCGAGGGCGTGCGGCGCACCGTGTCGCTCAGCACCGCCCACCGGTTGCCCAGCGGCATCGCCTTGTGGGAGGGCAGGTCCTTCAGCTCGAAGGTGAAGGTGCCCGCCTCGGCCTTGAGGCCGCGGGAGAGGATGCTCCCCGCGCGCTGCGCCAGGAACGTGAAGGCCGTGGCTGGCTGCAGCAGGCCCAGTCCGAAGAGCGCGGAGAGCAGGTCCCCACCGAAGCGCTCCAGCGTGGGCGTGGCCTGCTGGAGTTGTTCGGGCGTGAGCAGCTTGCCCGCCACGAGGGACGGACCGAGCGCCTCCTCCGGATGGGTGGAGTCGACGAACTCCGGGTTGCCCTTGCGGAAGTGAATCTGGATGGTGCGGTCCGCCAGCGTCAGCGTGAGCAGACCCGTCTGCTCACGCGCGGCGATGCGGCCATACAGGCGGAAGGGGGAGTACTGCTCCAGCGGACCCCGGGCCGGAATCTCCGGTGCGCTGTCATCGCCTTCCACGGCGGGGACCGCCACTGGCACAGGCGCTGGTGCCGCGGCGGCGGGGCTCGGGGCGGTGGTGGGGGCCTGGGGCGTTTGCGCGGGGCCCGCCCCGGGCGGCCGTTGAGCGGCGCCAGCAGGAGGCCGTGCCGCCTGCGCCGGGGCCATGGGGCGCCGTGCGGGGTCCATGCTGGCTCGGGCACCCGGACCGGCCATGGGGGCTGCACCCGGGCCCGCCATGGGTCTGGCACCCGGGCCGGCCATGGGCGCTGCGCCCGGGCCCGCCATGGGCCTGACGCCGGGGCCCGCCGTGGGCACTGCACCCGGACCGGCCATGGGGGCCGCGCCTGGACCCGCGACGGGCCTGGCACCCGGGCCGGCCATGGGGGCCGCGCCTGGACCCGCGGCAGGCATGGTGCCGGGCATCGGTGCCGCACCGGGGGCGGCGGAAACCTGGCCGCCGGGCGAGGCAGCGGGCGGCGGCGCACCGGGGCCCCACAGCTCACGGGGGATGACCTCCCGGGCTTCCTCGAAGCGCCATGGGAAGGCGAAGTTGAGCCCGTCCACGGACATCTGGAGCCGGCCCTGGATGGCACCGCTCTCGATGAGCAGCTCGATGGTCGGCAGGGTGAGCGGCCCCCACATGGTGCCCCTGTCGTTGCGGACCCAGTACTGCCGGACCTCACCCTCCGCCATGCGCGGCCTTGCTCCTTCGTCCTGCGAGAAAAGAGAACCCTACCCCTGTCCTCCGGCACATCAAAGCAGACGGCCGGAGCGCGAGCCCCTTACTTCGAGTCAGGGCGCCGCGCCATCCAGTGCCGCCAGTCCGAGCGCTGCCAGACATGCCGCGTCCGCCTTCTGTTCAGCCGGCGGGTCGAAGCAGTAGACCTCGCTGTCGAAGACCTTGCACAGCCCGTCCGGGGTGGCGGCGCATGCCGACTTGGAGAACGCGGTGGTGCAGCCGTACCCACACACCGGGCCCAGCTCGCTGTTCTTGCACTGTGGCGCGGGCAGGTTGCGCTTCCATGCGCACAGGGCCGCGGGGGACGGGTCGAAGCAGGTGATGCGGCCACTGGCCAGCTTGCAGACGCCCGCCGGCGTCCGGGCGCAGCGCACGCCCTCCGAGGCGTTGACGCAGCCGTAGCCACACGTCAGCTCCACGCTATTGCTGTGGCACTCCGCGCGGGGCGTGTCCTTGCCGTACACGGCGAAGACGACGGCGGGCGGGTCGAAGCACTGCACCGCGCCACCGTGGCCCCGACAGACGCCCGCGGGCGACTTCGCGCACTTCACGCTGCCCGGCTGGGTCGCGCAGTTGTAGCCACACGCCACCACCCCATCGATGCTCTTGCACTCGGGCTCCGGCAGCGCCGCGCCATAGGCCTTCTGCACGTAGGCCGGCGGGTCGAAGCAGACCGACTGTCCGTCAATGACCTGGCAGTGGCCCTGGGGCGTCTGCGCGCACTGCACCCGCTGTCCGTCCGACTTGCACTTGTAGCCGCAGGACACCTTGCCATCGATGGCGCGGCACGTGGGGGCGGACGGGTCCTGCGGAATCGGAACCGAGCCCAGGGTGAGCGCCAGCACGGTGATGAGGGGAGCGAGCACGGGGACCTCGGCGGGGGGAGCGGAGACTTCCCTGCATTGACGCCCAAGGCACGCGATGACGCAAGAAGCGGGCGGTCATGGGCGGCGGACCGTGCTCGTGGTAGCCAGTCGCCGCCCGCGAGGAGGTTCATCCCGGTGGACGTAGATGTTGGCGCGCTGCAACTCATCCTGCTGTGCCTCGCCGCGCTGACCGCCGGCATGGTGGATGCCATCGCGGGTGGGGGCGGGCTCATCTCCCTGCCCGCGCTCCTGGCCGTCGGTCTGCCACCGCACGTGGCGCTGGGGACCAACAAGGGACAGTCCGTCTTCGGCTCCTTCGCCGCGCTGGTGCGCTTCTCCCGCGCGGGCCTGGTCGATGGGACGCTGGCGCGCGTGACGTTCCCCTTCGGCCTGGGCGGCGCCTTCGCGGGGGCCGCGCTGGTGCTGCTGGTGAAGCCGGAGGTGCTCAAGCCGCTGGTGCTGGTGCTCCTCATCGCGGTGGCGGTGTTCCTCGCGTTCCGCAAGGCGCCGCGTCCCGGGGACAGGCCGGAGCCCGGTCCGCCGCCGCGCGCCCGGGCGATTGGCGCGCTCATCGCGCTGGTCATCGGCGCCTATGACGGCTTCTTCGGGCCGGGGACGGGCACCTTCCTCATCGTGGCCTTCTCGTCCCTGCTGGGCCATGGCCTGGCCCGCGCGTCCGCGGATGCGAAGGTGGTGAACTTCGCCTCCAACCTCGCCTCCGTGGCGCTGTTCGCCCTCAAGGGCGTGGTGCTGTGGAAGGTCGCGCTGCCCATGGCCGGCGCGCAGTTCGCCGGCGCGTACCTGGGCGCGCACCTGGCGGTGAAGGGCGGCGACAGGCTGGTGCGCAAGGTGGTGCTGGGCGTGGTGCTGGCCCTGGTGCTCAAGCTGGGACACGACGTGGTGACGGGCTGAGCGGCCCACCCACGCGCCGTCGTCTCAGCCGATGTGCACCAGCAGGGCCTCGCGGCGCTTCGCCACCTGGGCCACGAACTTCTGGAGCTCCTCGAAGTAGGAGAGCAGCTCCTCGAGCGGATCGACCTCCGTCTCGGGCTCGTCCCAGGTGCCGGGGTAGATGTCCTGGGCCTGCATGGCGGCCGTGTCGTAGCGCGCGCGCAGCGTCTTCTCCGTCACCTGCTGGAGCGCGGTGGCCAGTGCCTGCACCTGCGCGGGCGTGAAGATGCGCGCGGTGCCCTCGTCGGAGGGGATGTCGCCCACGTCCTCGCCGCCGCGCACCAGGAAGTCCAGCGGCGCGGCGCCCTCCCAGGGCGTCCCCGTCAGCAGGTACTGGAGGCCGTGCCAGGCCTCGCCGATGTCCAGCTCCAGGAACGCCGAGCCCTTCGGGTCACCGAAGTCCTCCTCGTCGTCGAGGAACGCCTCCAGCGACTCGGGAGCCTGGAGGAGGGCGGCGCGCTGGGCCTCGGTGGCGCTGCGCAGGGTGCAGAGCATCTCCATTCGGTGTGACCTCGGCGGACCCGGCATGGGCAGGGTGAAGGCGCGGCGGACCTTACCAGTCCGCCGCGCGCCTGCGGAACCCACGACGACGGAACGTCCCGCCGTGGGTGCCCGGTCCTCCGCTTGCGCACCGGGGCTCAGGCGCGCAAGCGGCGGCCGAGGACGCCGAGCACCACCAGCGGCACCGCGAAGGGGAGGATGCGCCGCGCCCGGGTGCTCCAGGAGTCGACGCGGTCCCCGAGCATCATCAGCACCCAGTGGCGCGGGTAGTGGTCCGGGTAGCTGTAGGCGAGCTTGCGAATCGCGCCCGACAGTCCCCGCAGGGGCACGGCCGTGCTGAACACGGGAGGCATCTGCTTGTTGGAGCGGCCGTGCTTGAGCGCGGCGGGCTCCCCCGGCTGGCGCTCGGGCGGGAAGCGCGTGTTGGGCCAGGGCTCGGGCTTGCGCATCATCGGGACGCCCGGGCGGCGCGAGGGGTCCAGGTCGACGCCCCAGTAGCTGGGACGCTTCACGGGCTGGAGGGACTGGTACGCCGAGCGCCGCAGAATCTGCTCCTGCGTGGCCACCTGGGGCATGGGTCGTTCCATCATCGCGGGCTCCATCAGTGAAGGGTTCCGTTGAGCGTGACGGCCACCTTGATGCAGCCGTCCCGCTTCCGAGCGAACATGTGGTAGGCGTGCGGCGCCTGGTCGAGCGGCACCCGGTGCGTGAAGACGTGCGAGGGGTGGATGCGCCCGGCGCGCACGTGCTCGAGCAGGTGCGGCATGTAGCGCTTCACGTTGGCCTGCCCGGTGCGCATCGTCTGCGCCTTGTTCATGTACGTGCCGATGTCGACCCCGCTGGCCGGCGGGCCGTAGGCGCCGATGAGGGAGATGGTGCCTCCCTTGCGCGTCGCGTGGATGGCGAAGTTGATGGCCTGCGGCGAGCCGGCCTCCAGCTTCATGTAGATGCCAAGCGCCCGGTGAACCGGTGAGCCCGCGGCCTCGCAGCCCACGGCGTCGATGGTCGCGTCCGCGCCGCGGCCCTCCGTCATGCCCTTCACCACGGTGACGAGGTCCATGTCCCGGAAGTTGAGCGTCTCGACGCCCAGCCAGTTCCGCGCGAACTCGAGCCGGTAGTCCAGGTGGTCGACGGCGATGACGCGCCCGGCGCCCATGGCCCAGGCGGACCACATGGCGAACAGACCCACCGGGCCGCAGCCGAGCACGAGGACGGTCTCGCCGCCTTGCAGGTTGCACATCTCCGCGGCCTGGTAGCCGGTGGAGAAGGCGTCGGTGAGGGGCAGGGCATCGAGGTCCTCGACGTCGTCGGGAATCTTCTCCGCGTCCACGCCGATGAAGGGGACGCGGACATACTCGGCCTGGCCGCCTTCGTAGCCGCCCATCGTGTGCGAGTAGCCGTAGATGCCAGCCGCCACGTCGGTCGCCGGGTTGGTGCTGTCGCAGCAGCCGGTGAGGCCTCGCGAACAGAAGTAGCAACCGCCACAGAAAATCTGGAAGGGCAGCATCACCCGGTCGCCCTTCTGGACGCCTCGGGCGTTGGGGCCCAGCTCCTCGACGACCCCGACGAACTCGTGGCCGAACGTGGACCCGATGCGGGTGTCCGGGATGAGTCCATGGAGGAGGTGGAGGTCGGACCCGCAGATGGCCGCGCTCGTCACGCGGACGATGCCATCCTGCGGGTGCTCGATTTTCGGCTCGGGCTTGTTCCGCACCTTGACCCGGTACGGTCCGTCATAGGTCAGCGCTCTCATGCCCAGAGCGTGCGCACCGCCCGGACAGATGCCACCGCCTTGCGAGGTGGGACAGGAGGGCGGTGGGCAAGCTGCCCGCCTCTTCACGCGAGCAGCCCCCCGAACCGTCTCGCCCGGTTACTCGACCACCACCAGCTTGGCGTTGTTCTCCACGGCGGTGCCTTCCTTGGCGAACAGCTCCGTCACCTTGCCGGCCTTCGGGCTCTTGAGCTCGTTCTCCATCTTCATGGCCTCCACCACGACGAGGCCCTGACCTTCCTTCACCTCGTCGCCCACGCTCACCAGCACCTTCACCACCTTGCCCGGCATGGGGGCGGTGACGAGCTGCTTGCCCTCGACGGAGAAGGCGGCGTTGGCCGCGCGCAGCCGCAGCCGGCGCTCATCCGCCACGTCGAAGCGGTTCACCTGCCCGCGCAGGAGCACGCCAACCTCGTCGCCGTTCTCCTCGAACTCGACGTTGTACGACTGGCCGTCCACCAGCATGGACAGCGTGCCGTGCTCCAGCGCCAGCGCGTCCACCTGGTACGTGGTGCCGCCCACGGTGATTCGGTACTGGTCGTTCCCCAGGGGCTCCAGGTCCACCGGAGCCGCTTCCTTCTGGCCCTGCTGCTTCGCGAAGTAACGCATGGAAGTCCTTCCGAGCTTGGGGGTTAGCGGCGCGAGCGCAGCGCCAGCTTCCACGGGGAGACGCCGCCGTTGCCGCCGCCCTGGCCCGTGCCTGCGCCGGGCAGCGTCTTCGCGCGCTTCTGGTCCCGCTGGTACGCGTGCACCACGCTGGCCAGCAGCGCCATCTCGCTCAGCTTCGGGTCCTCCGCGCCCAGCAGTCTGTCGTGCTCGCGGGTGAGGAAGCTGGTGTCGTAGTCGCCCTCGATGAACTCGGGGTGCGCCAGGATGGCCTTCAGGTAGCGGATGTTGGTGGTGATGCCCTTCACCACGTACTCGGACAGCGCGCGCTGCGTGCGGGCAATCGCCTCGCGCCGCGTGGGGGCCCACACGGACAGCTTGGAGATCATCGGGTCGTAGACGTTGGGCACCGTGTAGCCGGGGAACACGCCCGAGTCGTCGCGCACGTTCGGGCCGCCCGGTACGCGCAGGTAGGTAATCTTGCCCGGGCTGGGCATGAAGTTGCGGCTCGGGTCCTCGGCGTACACGCGGACCTCGATGGAGTGACCGCGCGGCGCCGGCGCCTCGGTGAGGCCGAGCTTCTCGCCCTCGGCGGCCTTGATCTGCATGGCCACCAGGTCCAGGCCCGTCACCCACTCCGTCACCGGGTGCTCCACCTGGAGGCGGGTGTTCATCTCCAGGAAGTAGAAGTTGCGGTGGACGTCGACCAGGAACTCCACCGTCCCGGCGCCCACGTAGTTGACGGCCTTGGCCGCCTTCACCGCCACCTCGCCCATCTTCGCGCGCAGCTCCGGCGTGAGGATGGGGCTGGGGGTCTCCTCCACCACCTTCTGATGCCGGCGCTGCGCCGAGCACTCGCGCTCGTTCAGGTGGATGGTGTTGCCGTACTGGTCGGCGAAGACCTGGATCTCCACGTGGTGTGGCTTCTCCAGGTACTTCTCGATGTAGACGGCGTCGTTGCCGAAGGCGTTGAGGGCCTCGCTCTTGGCGGCGCGCCACGAGGACTCGAAGTCCTCGATGCGCTCCACCTTGCGCATGCCCTTGCCGCCGCCGCCGCCCGCGGCCTTGAGCATGACGGGGAAGCCAATCTTCTCCACGTAGGCGCGCGCCTCTTCCAGAGTGGCGATGGGCTCGGTGGTGCCGGGCACCACGGGCACGCCGGCCTTGATCATGTTCGCGCGGGCGCGGGTCTTCTCGCCCATGGCGTCCATGGCGGAGGCCGGCGGACCGATGAAGGTCAGCCCGGCGGCCTCGCAGGCGCGGACGAAGGAGGCGTTCTCGGAGAGGAAGCCGTAGCCGGGGTGGATGGCGTCCGCGCCGGTCTGCTTCGCGGCGTCGAGGATGCGCTGCTGCACCAGGTAGCTCTCACGCGAGGGCGGGGGCCCCACGAAGATGGCCTGGTCGGCCGTGCGCACATGAAGGGCGGAGCGGTCCGCCTCCGAGTACACCGCCACCGTGGCGATGCCGAGCTCCTTGCACGTGCGCATCACCCGGATGGCGATCTCGCCGCGATTGGCGACGAGCACTTTGCGGATCTTGGGCATGACGCCCGTCTAGCACGGGGCGCCCGGGTTTGCCGCCTCTACTTCCGGGTGCTCAGGTACTGCTCCATGTAAGCCCGCGCCTGCGTCAGCTTGGCCTCCACGAAGCGGTCGTCCTCGTCCGGCTCCGGCGGCGCGGGCGGAGCCGACCGGGCAGGTTCGTTCCCGAAGTCGACCGCGGCGGCCAGCAGGTTGCGCGCCGTGTTACCGCCGCCGAAGAGCCGGGCCAGCATGCCCGTCTCCACGTCCAGCCAGCGCGCCGCCTGGCGCAGAACGTCCAGCACTTCACCTTCCACGGCCTTGGACGGGCGGCCCGGGCCGCTGACGCACGCGCGCGCGTAGCTGTGCTCGCGGTCCACGAAGAGGCCCAGCGCGCGGTCCCGGAAGTCCTGGGCCAGCGCCTGGCTCATGGCGTCCAGCTGCTCCTCCAGGAAGGGCTGCTCGGACTTGCGCGCCTTGCGGCCAGGAGCGGGGGGGAGCTCCAGCTCGACGGCGTGCCAGCCCGCGTCGGCCAGCCCCTCGGGCGGAGGCTCCACCCACTTCACCTCGGGCGTGGCCAGGTCCACCGCTTCGCAGACGCGCTTGAGCGTCTGGCGCAGGGCGGTGAGGTTTCCTTCGACGTCGGAGAGAAAGAGGAGGAGGCGGCGGTGGGACAAAATGAGATTCCTTTCCTGGCCCCTGAAAGCCCGTTCGGCACCTCCAAATTTCCCCCGTCGTGCGTGCCTGCCTGCCCCCCGGACGGGGGAGGGCGGGCAGGCGGGGCCGGGAAGCGGCCTACAGCGGGATGTTCCCGTGCTTGCGCGGGAGGTTCTCCTGGCGCTTGTCCTTCAGCAGCTCCAGGGCGCGGATGAGCTTGGCGCGCGTCTCCTCGGGGCGGATGATCTCGTCGATGTAGCCCAGCTCGGCCGCCTTGAAGGGCGTGGCGAACTTCTCGCGGTAGTCGGCGGTCAGCCGCGTGCGCTCGGCGGCGGGGTCGGCCGCCTTCTGGAGCTCGTTGCGGAAGATGATGTTGACCGCGCCCTCGGGGCCCATGACGGCGATTTCGGCGGTGGGCCACGCGAAGTTCATGTCCGCGCGGATGTGCTTGGACGCCATGACGTCATACGCGCCGCCATAGGCCTTGCGGGTGATGACGGTGACCTTGGGCACGGTGGCCTCGGCGTAGGCGTACAGCAGCTTGGCGCCGTGGGTGATGATGCCGCCCCACTCCTGGTCGGTGCCGGGCAGGAAGCCGGGGACGTCCACCAGCGTGACGAGCGGGATGTTGAAGCAGTCGCAGAAGCGCACGAAGCGCGCGGCCTTGATGCTGGCGTCGATGTCCAGCACGCCGGCGAGCACCGCGGGCTGGTTGGCGACGACGCCCACGCTGCGGCCGTTCATGCGCGCGAAGCCGATGACGATGTTCTTCGCGAAGTGCTCCTGCACCTCGAAGAAGTGCTTGTCGTCGACGATGGCCTTGATGACTTCCTTGATGTCGTACGGCTTGTTGGGGTTGCTCGGGACAATCGTCTTGAGCGACTCCTCGGCCCGGAACGGGTCGTCCTCGCACGGCTGGACGGGCGCCTCTTCCTGATTGTTGGAGGGCAGGAAGGAGAGCAGCTCGCGCGTCATCACGATGGCGGCCTGCTCGTTCTCCGCGGCGAAGTGGGCCACGCCGGACTTCTGGTTGTGCGTGACGGCGCCGCCCAGCGCTTCCTTGGACACCTCCTCGTGCGTCACCGTCTTGATGACGTCCGGGCCGGTGATGAACATGTACGAGGTGTCCTTCACCATCATGATGAAGTCGGTGATGGCCGGCGAGTACACCGCGCCGCCCGCGCACGGACCCATGATGAGCGAAATCTGGGGCACCACGCCGGAGGCCAGCGTGTTGCGCACGAAGATTTCCGCGTAGCCGGCGAGGCTCTCCACGCCTTCCTGGATGCGCGCGCCGCCCGAGTCGTTCAGGCCGATGACGGGCGCGCCCACGCGGGTGGCCAGGTCCATGATCTTGCAGATCTTCTGCGCGTAGGCGCCCGACAGCGAGCCGCCGAAGACGGTGAAGTCCTGGGCGAAGACGAAGACCTTGCGGCCCTCCACCGTGCCGTAGCCGGTGACCACGCCGTCGCCGGGAATCTTCTTGTCGCCCATGCCGAACTCGTTCGAGCGGTGGGTGACGAACTTGTCCAGCTCGCAGAAGGAGCCGGGGTCGAGGAGCAGGTCGATGCGCTCGCGGGCCGTGAGCTTGCCGGCCTCGTGCTGCTTGGCGATGCGGTCGGCACCGCCACCCAGCTCGGCCTGCTTCTCCATCTTCTCGAGCCGTGCGCGGAGGGGGTCCTTCTCGGGGGTCTGGTCCATGGGGGCGCGTCTAGCATGATTGGGGCGGGGACGCGCCCCCTGGATGCCGGGCTTCCGTGGCTGGACGCATGGCGTCGTCAAGCACGGCTTCCACCGCGGCCAGCTCCAGGCCGTAGCGCCTCCGCACTTCCGCCAGGGGAACGTCCCACATCTGACACCACGGGGCACCGAAGAGGAGCTGGGCCCGCTGCCCCAGGAGCCATCCCCGGACGATGGCGCGCATGCGCGCCTCCCGCTGGGAGAACGCATAGAGGAGGGTGTTCGTCAGGCCCCCCGCGAGCACCCCCAGCGCGAAGGGGCTGCCCACCTGGGCCAGGCTGAAGGCCTGGAGGCCCAGCTCCCCCGCCACGTCCGTCGAGAAGCCGGTGAGGACGTGCCAGACGTCATGGGACTCCAGCAGGTGCGCGCGCACGTACTCCTCGTCGGTACGGGCCTCCAGGGAGGGCAGGGCGTCCAGGTCCAGCCGGTTCGCCTCCAGGTGGTCCGCGAAGGCGCGCCCCAGGGTGTCCGGAGGCAGCGCGCGCAGCGCGGGCAGGGAGCGCAGGCCCAGGCGCGGGCGCTCGACGAAGGCCCGGGCGGCGCTGGCGTGCTGCGTCAAACGCTCCACCAGCCGCCGCATCGCCATGGGGGGCGCAATCACCGGGGCCAGACCCAGGACGTCCTGGAGTTTCTCCGGGTCCCGGATGGCCCGAGTCAAACGCCAGGCCGCCTGTGCGTACGCGACAGGATTCCACATGACGCCTCCCAAGCGGGGGATGGAGCCGCCAGGTGGTCAGCGTAGGCGGGGGGCGGTGGGACGCGGGCGAAGGGGGCGCGGCCGTGCTCGCGGGCGAACATCTCCAGGGCCGAGGAGTGGACACTCAGGAGGCGGGCGGGCGACCGGGCTGTCCCCAGGCCCGTGCGTGGCGCGGGAGTGGGACGGAGGTTGAGACGACGAGGAGGGCGCCATGCGTGCCGCGCGAGGTTCCTTTCAGATTGGCTCATTCCGCGGCATTCCCGTCCGCGTCCACGTCTCGCTGCTGCTGGTCCTGCCGCTATTGGCCTTCCTGTTCGGTGGGGCCTTCCGGCGCGCGGCGGAGGTGGCCGAGGTGCCTCCGGAGCGCCTGGGTGGCTCACCCGCGCTGTGGGGCCTGGCGGTGGCCGTGGGGCTGTTCGCGTCCGTGTTCGTCCACGAGCTGGCGCACACCGTGTACGCGCTGCGCCGGGGCGGGACGGTGCGCTCGATTACGCTGATGATGGTGGGGGGCGTGTCCGAGCTGACGGAGGCGCCGCCGCGTCCCCGGGACGAGGCGTTGATGGCGGCGGTGGGGCCGCTGACGAGCATCCTGCTGGCGGTGCTGTTTGGTGGCGCGACGTGGCTGCTCCAGGAGGCGCGCTCGTTCAACATCCAGTTCGCCTGCTTCTACATGGGCATCCTCAACCTGTTCCTGGGCCTCTTCAACCTGCTGCCGGCCTTCCCCATGGATGGTGGGCGCATCGTCCGCGCGTCGCTGACGGGGCGGCTGGGGCCCGTGCGCGCGACGCGGGTGGCGTCCCTGCTGGGACGCGGGTTCGCGGTGCTCTTCGCCGTGTGGGCGGTGCTGTCGTTCAACCCGTTCCTGGCCATCATCGCGTTCTTCATCTTCATGGGCGCGCAGGGCGAGGCGCAGCAGGTGCGGATGAAGACGACGCTGGAGCGGGTGCCCGTGGCCGACCTGATGACGCCGCGCCGGGTGGGCGTGGACGCGGGGGCCTCGCTGGAGGAGACGCTGTGGGAGCTGCGGCGTGAGCGACTCTTGCTGTTGCCGGTGACCGAGGACGGGCGGCCCGTGGGGCAGGTGGCGCTGGAGACGGTGCGGGGCGTGCCGGAGCCGGAGCGGATGTCGCGCACGGCGCGCGAGGTGATGCGGCCCGCGGTGGTGGTGCGCTTGGACGAGGACGGCTGGACGGCCCTGCGGCGCATGGCGGAGGAAGAAGTCCCGCAGCTCGTCGTGGTGGAGCCGGATGGGACGCTCGCTGGCACGCTGGATGTGAATGACGTGCAGCGGGGCATGGCGCTGTATCAAGCGCGCGAAGAGCGGAACGGACCGCAGGCGCGGCGCTGGCGGCAGGAGCGGCCGGCGTGACGGGCAGCCGCGCGGAGTGACGTCCCGATTCGGTGGCGCCCTCCACCGCCTGGGCGCGTGTGTCGGCCCTGGTCCAGGGAGGCGCTCCGCGCGACCGACTGACACCTGCACGCCGGCACTGTCGGCGGCGCGTCGTCATCCGCCACCGTCAGCACGCGGCGGGAAGCGGGCCGCTCCCAAAGGCCGGTCGCGACGGTGGGCTACGTCGCGGTTTGCCTCGCTGCTCGCACAGGTGAGGATGGGTTGAGTCCCCTCTTGCGAAGCCTACCTGGTGCGTTGCATATGGAGGGCGCACGGCGGGTGACTCGAAAGGAGGGTTGTCCATGGCTAAAGCCTGTGTAGGCTGATATTCATGGAAAACGAGCCATCCTGGCGTTGTCGCGCGATGTGGGGCTCGCTGGCAGCCGCTGTCGTCTCGGCGCTGGGGTGCGGCGGGAGCGCTCACTCCACCGTGGCCCGTCAGCCCGTGTACCTGGCGCAGGCGCAGTGTGGCCCCATGGACTCGACGGTGAGCTGCTGCGTGAAGACGCACCCGGCCACGCCTGAGCGCTGCGGGCTGACGGCCTCGGAGGCGAGCAAGTACCTGGTGCCGATGAAGGCCGCCGAGTCCGCGGCCGAGGCCAGCGGAGAAGCGGTCCCCGAGTGGAAGCAGGTGTGCATCGACACCTATGCCCTGTGCCAGGAGCAGGCCTGGTCAGGCTCTTGTTACGACTGTTTCCGGTACTGCGAAGGGCAACACGAGTGGCCGGTGGACAAGTGCCGCCGTCGCAAGAAGGGCGAGTAGGCACATGGCCGAGGATATTGACTGGGATCCGGTGCGTGAGCTGGCGCGGCGCGTGGAAGAGGGTGAGCCGCTGTCGCTGACGTCCGAGGTGCGCGCCTTGCTTCTCCGCTCCGCACGGGAGGTGGGCATTTCGGAGGAGGAGGCGCAGGCCGCCGTGACAGGTGTTGCTCCGGCGACGGCCCTGCTCCTGGAGATGCGCCGTCGCATTCGTGACGGTTCGCAACGTCTCATGCGCGCGCTGACGGGAGCCCGGCGCCTCCGGGAGGCGGGCGATAAGGCTGGAGCGCGCGCACTGCTGGAAGACGTGCTCGCGGTGGAGCAGGTGCCGCTCTACCGCGAGCAGGCCGAGCTGGCCCTGAATGACCTGGAGTGAGTCGGGCTCTCGCGGCGGTCAGGGTGTCCCGCCTGAGGGCTGGTACCCCATTTCGAGGCGCCACCGATGCCGATATGCCGCGCTCAGGCCGCCGCGGCACCCATGCCATAGTAGTGCTGGCTCAGCTCCGCCTCGCTGTTGAAGCGAGGGTACCGGGCCTGCTTGAGAGAAGACGCATCCGGAAGCGCGTTGGCGCCGGAGCGCTCCAGCAGATCCGCCAGGAACCGCGCATATGCCTCGCGCGGTGGGGCGCCCGGATAGAAGTGGTGCAGCGCGAGCCCGGCGACGTTGACCCGCAGCACCGTCGGGCCTTCTCCCTCGCCCCCCCATGAGACGACCAGGTCGGTGAGCACCGTCTGCCGCGGCGGGGTTCCCGGAGGCCCCGCCATGGGCAGCAGGCCCACGGCCACCGCCAGCACCTCGGTCATGGCCAGCGTCCGTCGTTGGCCGTTGGCGGCCTCCACGCTGAGGGCCATCTCCGTCAGCCCCACGATGCGGCAGGGGATGATGCGGGGCGGGACGGGCGGAGCCTCCATGGCGGGCATCGATGCCGCGTCGGTTCTCCTCCAGGCGGTCTCCTCCAGCGCGCGAGCGACCTCCGCGTCGAGCGCCTGGACCCGGCCCGCCAGCGTGGCGGCTTCTCCGGTCAGCAACTGCTTCGCCCGCGCCAGGTACTCCGCCGCCTGCTCACGCTTCTTGTGGTGAGTCAGCCGGAGCTCCGTGGCGCGGATGAGCGCGCGCACCGCGATGACGCCCGCGCCCGCGCCCGCCACGCCGTACAGGGCCTCCGTCGTCTCCACCGCGCCCGGTGGCGCGTCCTCCGTGTCCAGCGCTTGTGCCAGCCGCCAGGCGGAGGCTGGTCGCAGCTTCTCGACGGGGAAGAGCGTGCCCAGCGGCTCCATGGCGAACCACAGCGCATCCGCGGACGCGCGCCCCGCGAGCAATTGAAGGGCACGCTCCACTCGCGCCATGCCCGCGTGTGTCTCGCCGTCCTCCAGCTCCATGCGCCCCAGGGCCAGCAGCGCGTCCACCTGGTCCGGCTGGCTCTTCAGCAGACGCGTGAAGCCGTCGCGCGCCGCGGCGCGGTCATCCCGGTCGAGCGCCGCCTGCGCCTCCGCCAGCCGCGGGTCGGCCACCCAGCCGCCCTGCTTCGCCGCCAGCGAGGGCGCGACCACGCGCTCCTCGAGCTGGGTGACACGCAGCAGCGCCGCGCCCGCGAAGCCGAACACGAAGCCGCCGATATGGGCCATCACCGCCACGCCCGTGTTGGTGCCCAGAGCCCAGTAGTTGAGCACCTCATTGCCGAACCACAGGCCTCCCCAGAGCCAGCCGGGGATGGGGAAGGTGCCGCGGAAAATCTTGATGAGCCAGATGAAGTAGCCCATGCGGACCCGGCGCTGGGCGAAGCGCAGGCAGAACGCGCCCATGCATGCGGCCACGGCGCCAGAGGCGCCCACCATCAGCGCCTGGGACGAAGGGTCGAGCGCGTAGTGCGCCAGTCCCGCGGCCCAGCCGCCCACGACGTAGAAGGCGGCGAAGAGCGGCCGTCCCCAGGCATCCTCGAGCAGCAGGCTCGCGACGTAGAAGAACAGCAGGTTCCCTAGCAGGTGCATCCACCCGAAGTGCAGGAACATGTACGTCAGCCACCCGGGCTGGACGAGCCCACGCGACGGGACGAGGGCGAAGCGCGACAGCAGGCTCGACTCCTGGCTGGCGAGCAGCTCCTCGCAGCGCTCGTTCAGGGCCTGCTGGTGGTTGGCGACGTTGATGGGCTCGATGGGGGCTTCGACACGCCCGCGCAGCGTGGCGACCAGGCGCCGCCCTTCATCGGACAGGAGCCGCTCGGCACAGTCGGGAGGGAACTCCAGGTCCGGATGCGCGAGTGTCTGCTCCAGCATCGACTGCAGGTCGCTCTCGCCGACGCCCAGTGGCTCGGATGGAATCACCCAGGTGATGAAGAAGGCGACTGCACAGATCGCCGCGATGGTGATGGACACCCGAGGCAACCGCTCCAGCTCGGTCTCGTCCACCCCCAGGGGCAGGAACATCATCATGTCGGGCTTTCCCCCTCAAATCGCGCGCCAACGCCGTCACGCGATGTGGCCCTGTCATATTACGAAGACGTCACACCCGGAGACATGCCACGGCGCGTCTCAGCGCCCCTCGGCTGCCAGTATGGCTGCGGTCCGCGTCTGGCTACGGCTGGGGCGGCGCCCAGGCCATCGAGACGCGATGGGGTTCGCTGGGGACGGTGTCCAGCCACCCGATGATGCGCTCACCTGGCGCCAGCAGCGGGCCTCGCTCAGTGCTGACGGCGGGCCCCAATCGAAGTCCACCGCGCGCTGCTGCTTCGCGCCCGACTCGGGCAGCGCCGCCAGCGTGGCCTGGGGCACCGTCTCGTCGTTGCCCAGGACAGTCTGGTAGCGCGCCCTCCACGGGCTCGCTGTGGAGCACATGGGTCCGCCGACGTCGTCTCTTCGCCTCGCAGCTCTCTTTGGTATTTCAGATTGAGTCGAGTTGACCGGTTTGACTTTTAAATCAAGGCTGTGTGCTGATTAGGACGTCATCCGGATAGTCCGGATGGCGGAGCAGTCATCACGGGGGAGCTTCTCCTCCTCCCCTCGGAGGGCTCCTCCAATTCACGCTGGTGGGCCGGCTCCGCCGGCAGGAGGACACGTATGGGAAAGAACCCAGTCTCTGGTCGCGCGCGGCTGCTCCGGTGGACGCGCGCTCTCGCAGTCTCGGCTCCCGCGCTCCTCGCTGGCTGTGGCCTCGGTCAGCTCATGAGCGCCCCGTGGATTCCCGACGCGGACAACAACGACGTCGTTTTCCTGGGCGACTCGATCTTCGCGCTCTCGGGGGAGATTCAGAGCGCGATCCACGCAGAGGCGGGCAATACGTTCCGCAACTACACGACCTCCGGCGCGGAGATTGAGGGCGGGCTCATCAACCCCTCGGTTCGCGGGCAGTTCGACCTCGCCGAGAGCGACAATCCGAACAGCCGCATCGTGGTGATGGACGGCGGAGGAAACGACATCCTCATCCCCACCATCGCGCTCGCCGACCCCTACGACTGCAAGACGCAGTGGTATGAGTTTGGCCGCCTCTCGCAGAGCTGCCGGGAGTACATCGATGACATCTACGTCGACGTGGCGAACCTGCTGAACGACATGTCGACCAGTGGCGTCACCGACGTCGTCTACCTCGGCTACTACTACACGAAGGCTGGACTCCTCGGCGCCAGTGACCTCGACGAGGCCGTCGACTACGGAGACCAGATCCTGGCGGCGGCGTGTTCGAACGCGGTCGTCGACTGCGGGTTCGTCGACCCACGGCAGGTGATGACCAACGCCGACATCAAGGCCGACGGTGTCCACCCGTCGACCTCGGGCTCGAACAAGATCGCCGGACTCATCTGGTCCGAGCTGGAGCCTCGACTCTGATGCGCGGTCGGCGCGGGAGAATCATCGTCCTCCTCGCGTCCGGCGCACTCCTCACGGCTGGCGCGAACCTCCTCTTTCGAGGCGGGGCCGCGCCGGCCGTGCGGAGCGGTGAGTCGCGGCCCGCTGCGGCGAGTCCCAGGGAACCGCAACGACAGCTCCGTAGCGAGGCCCCCCGACCGTCGGAGAAGGACCGGGCCGGGGCGGTGGTCGCGCAAGTGATGCAGGCGGCGTCCGCCCACGAGCACGAGGAGGAGGCGAGACGGCGAGCGCTCCTCGGCGTGGACCCGACGCTCTCGCTCGAGGAGCAGCAGCGCGATTTTCTCGACCGACTGTCCGCGGTCGCCGGCGTGGACCCCCGAAAGCCGGAGGCCCGGCTGGTGCGCTCGCAGGCGACCGAGCTGTTCCTGCGGCTCGAGCCGGTGCAGGCACGCCTCGCCGCGATGCCGGTCGAGGAGCGACGGGCCGCCCTCGCCGACATCCGGCGGCGCATGGGCTTCTCCGAGGAGATGATCGCCCAGAAAGCGGCGGACGATGCGCACCGGGACGCGCGCTGGGAGAACGGGCATTCGTACATGAAGGCGCGAGCGGAGCTGTTCTCCCGGCTCGGGCAGGGGGAGGCCCTCGAGGCCGAGCTGCGTTCCTTGCGCGAGCAGTACTTCGGACACGAGGCGCCGACCATCGCTCGCGAGGAGGAGTCAGGGTTCTTCCGCTACCAGCGGCGCCGCGTCTACGGTCGGAACTGAGCGCCGCCCTTCCTTCGAAGGCTCACGTCCGTCGCCGTCCTCCTTCCGCCTACTGCGGGGGCAGCGTCCACGTCAGCGAGACGCGGTGGGTGCCGCCGGGGACGGTGTCCACCCAGCCGGTGATGCGCTCACTGCGCGCCAGCAGCGGGCCCAGCTCGGTGCTGGCGGCGAAGAGCCCGGCCAGCAGCTCGTCCGTCAGGATGTCCGACAGCGATATCTGCGACAGCCCCCGCGCCAGGCGCTTGGGGTCCACAGCGAAGTCCACCGCGCGCTGTTGCTTCACACTGGACTCGGGCAGCGCCGCCAGCGTGGCCTGGGTCACCGTCTCGTCGTTGCCCAGGACGAGGTGCTTGTCCTTGAGCCGCACGAGCACGTTGCCACCCTTGAGCGGGAGCAGCCAGCCGTCCTGCAGCGCCTTCACGTCGGGGAGCTGGCCCAGGGGCGCCAGCGCGGACTTCACCGCGTCGGCATCCTTCACCTCGGCGGCCACGGCCTGCCGCACCGCGAAGAAGCGTGACGACATCGCGCGCAGCGAGCCGCGCACCTGCACGTGGTCCATGTTCACCAGCAGGTTGCCAGTGAGCTGCTTCGTCACGGCCTTCGCCATCGACTGGAGCTGCTCCCTCGGGCACGCGGGGCACAGGGACTGGAGCGTGCCGCGCATCGTGTCCACCGACTGCATCACTCCCTTGGGGGTGACCGAGGCGCGCGAGACGAGCAGGCCCTCCAGCTTCATCGCCGCGTAGGGGCTGGTGCCCTTCGCCTGGAACGTGGGCAGGGGCAGCTTCGTCGTGAGGCCCTCGGCCTGGAGCGAGGTGGCCGTGCCGTCCAGGCCCACCACCGTGTTGCCGGACACGACGTAGGCCACGCCCGGCAGCTTGCCCAGCCGAGCATCCGGCGCGGGCGTCTTGCCCACCAGCCGGACGGACTCCTTGAGCAGGGCCGCACCGCCTTGCTCCGCGGCGCCGAAGGCGCAGACCTCCTTGCCCTTCAGCGCGTAGCCCATGCTGCCGCCCATATCGCGCTCGGCATGCACGGTCGTCACGCCACCGCGGGTGGTGGGCTTCGCGTCCGCGCCGCCCGCGGCGGCGATGGCCTCCGCGGCCTTCTCCTGGAACACCTTGGCGTCGGCCACGCGCATGCACGACACGCGGCCGTCCTCGCGCATGGACACCGTGGCGGGGCCGGACGGGTCCAGGCCGAGCTCGGACAGGGACTGGGGCCGCGTGGGGTCGATGGCGAGGAAGGGATGCAGCTCCGAGCGCCACGCCGCGGGGCGCATCAGCGCGGCGTACTGGCCCGCGCGCTCCAGGAACGCGGCCAGGCCCGTCAGCGCATCCACTTTCGGGACGTGGACCAGCGTCTGTGCCGACGCGGCGGTACGGGGAGCGGGGGCCGCGGCCAGGGTGGCGGCCAGGACGAGCGAGGAGAGCATGTCCCCCGTGAGAACAGCCGGGCTCCTACGCTGTCAAGGCGGACGGGCTGGCATCGCGGCCCCTTCTCGGCGGAGGCGTCGTACCGCGTGCTGCCGCTCGGGTGTGCGCCTCTTCGCTCGCAACACACGGCAACGACGCGCCGCCAGTCTCCCGCGCTCGACTCAGCATCGACTCCACTCGGAGTGCATGTCGGCTCTGTCTGGTATTGCATGACCTGGCGCTGACGAGGAACTCCCAAAGAACGGGGCCAGCGCCAAGAGGGCTCCGCATGCTGCCGCGATGGTTGGTTCCCCTGCTGGGCGTGATGCTGGCCGGATGCAGCGGCACCACGAAGTCCGTGCGTCTGTACACGGGCCACGGCGAGCCCCTGGTCCTGACTCCAAGCGGTGGTGGCGCGCCGGTGGAACTGGACGAAGACGACTTTGTTGAAACCGTCGAGGCGCTGGCCCAGCGAGTGCGGCCTGCCTCGCGTCCCCAGGAAATGGCCCGGCGGTTGTTCGAAGTGGACTCGCGCAGCGGCTCGTATCTGTACGAAGCACGCAGTCACCGAGTCATTCCGCTGGGACCGGGTGAACACCTGGAAGGTGAGCCGCCAGCGACAGAGGTGGCGTTGACGCGCGCCTACCTGCGCTGGTGTGAGCGTACGAACAAGCCGGGGGACTGCCTGCGCCTCCTGGTGGAGCGTCCCACTGTCACCGGGGATGGCCGTTACGCGTTGGCCATGGCCCTGGCCCAGGGCGTCGTGTGGGACGAGATGCGGGACGCCTTCAGGGACATGGCCGACCCCCAGGCCATGATGTCCGCGGTTCTCTGGACGTGGACCACGTACTGCATCCTGCTCACGGTGCCCGAGCCTTTCTCGAAGGGCGTGGCCGCCGTGATGACCGCCTCGCTCATTGCCTACGTGGGCGTCGATACGTTCTGGAGCCTCATCGCGGGCTTCAAACGGTTGGTGGAGGAGGCGGAACGGGCGACCACCTTCGAGGCGCTCCGTGAGGCGGGCGCGCGCTACGGCCAGGTCATGGGCCGCAACGCGGCGCGCGCATTCGTCATGTTGGCCACGGCCGCCATCGGGAACACGCCGGCGGGGCTGGGGGCAAAGGTCCCAAGCCTCCCTGGCGCCGCGAGGGCGACGGCACAGGCCGAAGCGCAAGTCGGCATCCGGCTCGCGGCGGTCGCGCAGGTGGAAACGGTGGCCGTGAGCGCGACGGCCGTCACCATCGCCCTCTCGCCCGGCGCGGTGGCCATGGTGGCCAGAGGCACGGGCGGCGGCACTCCCGCCAAGGCGCGTCCTATTGGCTATCGGGCCTGGGGTTCCTTCAGCGGCTTCAAGAAAGCCATGGGCCCGGCGGGCAAGGACAAGCAGTGGCACCACATCGTCGAGCAGACGCCGGGCAACGTGGAGCGATTTGGCCCCAATGCTCTTCACAACACCGACAACGTCATTCCGCTGGACAAAGCCCTGCACACTGACGTCAGCGCCCTCTACTCGTCCATCCGGCGTAGTATCACCGGCTCGAGCACCTTGACCGTGCGGCAATGGTTGAGCACGCAGTCCTACGAGGCGCAGCGCGAGTTCGGGCTGCTGGCCGTTGAGAACGTGGCGAAGGGGTTCTGGTGATGAAGTTGGAGGAGTTGGTCGAACAGTTTGCGCTGAACGTTGCAGCGCAGACCGAGGCCATTTTTCGGGGAGATGCCAAGACCGGGAACAAGCACGCCAGGAAGTACGGTGCTGCCGTCGATACGCTTCTGGCACATGGAAACCCAGGGCGTGATGCCCTCCTTGTCCTGCTCAAGCATGAGCGCATGGACGTGCGGGTCATGGCTGCTGCCCACTTGCTTCGCTACCGGACGGCCGAGGCCAAGGCGGTTCTGGAGGAGGCCGCCAAGGGAAAGGGGCTCGTGCCCTTTGAAGCGCAGCAGGCATTGAAGCGCTGGGAAGAAGGAACCTGGGCGCTCGATCCGGAGTAACCGCTGCCGGTACCAGAGCCGGCGCGACGCCAGCCACAGGGCCTCCGGCGAGCGACGCTATGGCACTTTCCGCCTGCCCGTGTCCGGTGTGACCACGCCAGGCCTACAGCCGGCCGGCGTTGGCCCACTCAATCATCCGCTCCGCCAGGTCCTCGGCGTTGCGGCGCAGGTGCGCGAGCTGGAGCACGTGGTCATCCGTGCACGCCAGCGCCATGCGCAGCGCGAGCGAGTCGGCGAAGCGCAGCACCTGCGCGATGCTGATGCAGTCGCGGTCCTCGCTGGTGCCCGCGAAACGCGCGGCGTCCGCGTCCATGGTCAGCCCTTCGGCCATCAGCGCCTGCACCAGCGCGTCGCGCGCCACCGGGCGCTCGTACTCCGCCGCGTCGCGCAGCTGCCGGCGCCACGGCTGCGACTCCCAGCGCGTCAGCGACGCGTCGCGGCGAGGCTGCGCCGGCGTCCGCTTCGTCTTCTTCCAGAAACTCCCACCAATCACCGGCCTCGAAACATTCAGCTCCATCACTGCCCCCTCTCCACTACGGGGTCCATCCACTGGCATGAGCGACATGGACGCTGCTCCGTCGGTACCGCGCGTGCACCTTCCGGGGCCGCCCTGCGCGGTGGCGGGTGGCCTCGTCCCCACGCGCTTTATTACGGCCAGTCCGCATTTCCTTGACTCACCCCAGGGCGCCAAAGGGTTTCATCCAAGCGCCATCGCTGACGTTGACAGGCCCCGGTGCGCTCGGGACAGTCCGCGCGTCATGCCGACCTCCCCCTCCACACCCCGAGAGGCGTTTCACCTGCTGCGCGCGCTGTCCGAGGACCTGTCCCACGCGGACCGGCGTCCTCGTGCCCTGGCCGAGCTCCGTGAGCTGGCGGAGCTGGCGCGCCACCAACCCGAGACGGCGCCGCTGCGGCTGGTGACGGTGACGGTGGCGGTGGGCGCCTCGCAGGAGCGGCTGGAGCTGCTCCTCCTCCCGTCCATCTTCGCGCCCGAGGCGTGGGCCTACACCTTCCTGGAGGGACTGCTGAGCGTCCCGCTCGACGAGTATGCGGGCAAGCGGCTCGTCGAGGTGGGCGCGGGCTCGGGCTGGATTTGCATCGCGCTGGCGAAGTTCTCCCGGCTGGCCCACGTGCATGGCGCGGACCTCAATCCGCACTCGCCCGTGGTGGCGCGCTGTAATGCGTGGCTCAACGGTGACGAGGCGCTGGCCTCCCGCCTCTCCTTCGGAGAGAGCGACCTGCTGCGTGGGGTCCCCTCGGAGGCTCCGTGGGACTTCGTGGTGGGCTGCATCCCTCAAGTGCTGAGAGGCGAGGAGCTGCCGTCGGAGCTGTCCCAGGCCGACGAGCAGGCCCTCTACGACCTCTCCAACTACTGCACGCTGCAGAACGTCTACGAGGACCACTTCGGCCTCGGGCTCATCGCGCGGCTCCTGGATGAGGCGCCGGAGCGGCTGTCGCCCACCGGACGGCTGCTGCTGAACCTCGCCGGCCGGCCGGGCCGTGTCATCATCGAGCGCATGTTCACCCGCCGCGGCTTCGACACGCGGGTGCGCGTGGCGCGCCGGGTGATGCAGGCGGCGGACACGGACATCCGTCCGCTGGTGGCGCTGGAGCAGCGCACCGGCCGCGAGTTCGAGTTCTTCATGGAGGCGCGCAGCCCCGAGCCGCTGCGGGCCTCCACCGCGCTCGGGTGGCTCCAGGCCGGGCACCCGGTGTGGCACGAGGTGGCGGTGTGGGAGGCGCGCCTGGCGCTGCCACGTGAGACGCTGGCACTGCGGGCCGCGCTGCGCGAGCTGGGAGCGTCCGCGTTGCAGGAGGAGCTGGACCTGGGCGCGGCGTCGGCGGAGCAGCTGGGCTTCGTGGCGGAGCTGGCGGCGCGGCTGGCGCGTGGTCCGCTGATGCCCTACGCACACGAGGCGGGCGACCTGTCCTTCCGCAGGCAGCTGGTGCGCTACCTGGACCGCTACTTCGGCCTGCGGCTGGCCGAGGACGAGGTCTTCGTCGCGCCCGAGCGCGAGCAGGCGGTGTACTCGCTGCTGATGGCCACGTGCGACGTGGGAGACGAGGTGCTGGTGTCGCGCAACCTCCACCCGCTGTACGCGCGGGCGCTGGAGAAGGCGGGGGTGCGTGCCACGGTGACGCACACCTCGCTGGCGGAGATTCGCCGGCTGCTGTCCGCGTTCGACGTGAAGATGGTGCTGCTGACGGTGGAGAAGGGCGAGCGCACCAACCTGTCCGTGCTGCGCGACATCCTCGCGGAGGCGGCGCGGCGGGGCATCTGGGTGGTGCTGGACGAAAGCGCGTTCTTCAACATCACCGGCGGCGTGGAGCCCCACACGCTCTTCGAGTTCCTGGCGCGCGAGCCCTACGCCCCCAACCTGGTGGTGCTCTACGGCCTCATCAAGAACGCGGTGTGGCCGGACCTGGAGCTGACGCTGCTCATGCCCGTGCCCGCGCCGCTGCGGGGCGACTTGGAGGCCGCGGCGGAGGTCACCTACTCGCGCATCAGCACGCTGGCGCAGTGGTTCTACGAGCGCACCTTCGCGGACCTGCTCTCCTTCCGCATCTCCTTCACCGAGTCGGAGGCCCCCGCCGTCCGGAAGGCGCCGACGGTGCCGCTGCCCCGCTCGCGGCGGATGGCGCGGCTGATGACCTTCCCGGCCTTCGCACCCAGGGTGTTCCGCGACGACGACCCGGAGCTGGTGCGCCTGGACTACGGTGAGAACGAGGGACCGCTGCCGCCGCCGCTGGTGGAAGGGCTCATCGCCGCGGGCGTCGCGCCGCGTGAGCCCGCACCGCAGACGGGGTTGGCGGAGGCGGTGGCCGCCTTCCTGCTGGAGTCGCGCGCGGCGCGGTACTCGCCCGATGAACTGGCGGTGGCGCCGGGCGTCTGGCCGCTCATCCACCACCTGGGCGTGGCGCTGCGCCAGCGGCTGGGCCGCGCGCCCCGCGTCTACCTGGCGACGCCGTGCTACGGCGTGCTGCCGCCCACCTTCGTCTCCGCGGGCTGTGACGTGGAGCTGGGGCCGCTGTCGGGCCTGCTGGCGCGGCGAGGGCAGGGCGGTGGCATTCCGGATGCCATCGTCGTCTCGCAGCCGTCGAACCCCTCCGGTGTCTACCTGGCGCACGAGGAGCTGGTGGCGCTGGCCACCTATGTGGTGGAGCAGCGCTGCCTGCTGGTGTCGGACGAAATCTTCGGCCTCGTGAATCTCACCAGCCCCACGGCGGAGACGGTGCCCAGCCCGGTGACGTTGGAGGGCGCGGTGCCGGGCATCGGCGCCCGCACGGTGCTGCTGGGAGGCCTGTCCAAGGAGTTCGCGGCCGGCGGGCTGCGCGTCGGGTGGCTGGCGACCAAGGACCGGGCGCTGGCCGCGGCCGTGCGCGACAGCGGGCCCGGCGTGCTCCACCTGATGACGGCGCGCGCGGCGGCATACCTGTACGCGGCCTACGCCCGCAGCCCGGACGGGCAGCTGCTCTACCCCGCACGGCACAAGGCCCTGCGGTCCTTCCTGGTGAAGATGCGGCGCGACCTGGCGGAGAAGCGGGAGCTGCTGGCCGCGGCGCTGCCCGGGGACGGGCGCTCGGACGCGGGGGATGCGGGAGGGCTCTTCCTGTCGCCGCGCGTGACGGCGTGGCTGGGGCATGAGGTCGACGGGGTGCGCCTCACGCCGGAGAACCTGCCTCGCGTGGTGTACGAGCACACGCACGTGGTGCTGAACGGGGGCGCCTGGTGTGGGGACCCGGAGCGGGTGCGCGCGGTGTTCTCCATTCGCCGGGAGGCCTTGCTCCAGGCGCGCGAGCGGCTCCTCCGCTTCGGCGCGAAGCTGCGGGGCGGGCCGGGCGAGGCCTGACGCCGCACGAGCCCGCAGGGCCAGTGTCCAGGGCCGTGCGCTCACCCGCGACTGGAAGGCGGGTCGCGAGCGGCGGGCGGTGGCCGCCACAATCCCAGCCCAGCCACCGCTCCCACGGCGCGGTGGCAGCACCTGGGGGGCGTGGGATGGCCGAGCTGGCGCAGGGCAATGCCATCGAGCTGGTGAACGTCTACAAGTCGTTCGGCGCCCAGCAGGTGCTGAGAGGCGTGGACCTGGCGGTCCCCACCGGCACCACCTGCGTGCTGCTGGGCGTGTCGGGCTCCGGGAAGACGGTGCTGATGAAGCACATCGACGGCCTGCTGCGCCCGGACCGCGGCACGGTGCGCGTGGATGGCGAGGACCTGGCCTGGCTGGACGCCGCGGGGCTGGAGCGCGTGCGCCGCAAGCTGGGCATCCTCTTCCAGGGCGGCGCCCTCTTCGACTCGCTCACCGTGGAGGACAACGTCGCCTTCCCGCTGCGCGAGCGGCTCCACCTGGTGGAGCACGAGGTGCGCGAGCGCGTCCAGCGGGTGCTGGCCCTGGTGGGGCTGGAGGACGCGGCGAAGCAGCGCCCGGGCGAGCTGTCCGGCGGCATGCTCAAGCGCGCCGCCTTCGCCCGCGCGGTGGTGCTGGAGCCGAAAATCCTCCTCTATGACGACCCCACCGCGGGGCTGGACCCGCTGAGGACGCAGACGGTGGTGGACGTCATCCTCACGGGCAAGTACCGGCTCCACGCCTCGGCGCTCGTCATCACCCCGGACGTGGCCTCCGCCTTCCAGGTGGCGGACAGCCTGGCGCTGCTCCACGAGGGACGCATCATCGAGCACGCCCCACCCGAGGCCTTCCGCCAGTCACAGCACCCCGCGGTGCAGGCCTTCCTCCATGACTGGCTGTCGCGCCGCGCACGGGCCACCGGGCTCACGCCGCCGCTCCCCTCGTGAGCTGTTCATCCACGGACATTCGTCCCGTCCCGCCGCTGGATGGCGCCGAACCTGTAAGTCCAGCATCTTAAGGAATCCCGGTGATTTGTTCGCGCCGGGAAGGCCGACCGAAGGACCCACGCATCCGGGGGGATGCCACATGCCCAATCTGCTCGACATGCCTCGCCAGGCATTGATGGACCTGCGTTCACGGCTGAGCCATTCGCCGCTGGTGTCTCAGTTGCCGCGCAACGTCGTGCCGGACAGCCTCTCGCTGTCCAGTCCCGCGCCTCAGGACTTCGCGCTCGCGGACCCGGAGCGGGTGGAGGCGTGGCGCAGGGCCTGCGAGCGTTATGTGCGGCCGGGGCAGGTGGTGATGGACGCGTGCACTGGCACGGGCCTGCGGACCTTCCTGGCCGCCGGCCGGCGCCCGAAGAAGCTGTACGCGGTGGACGGCTCGCGGCTGCTGGACACGGCGCAGTGGGTGGCGCGGCGCAACGGGCTGGACAACATCGACTTCGTGCGCGCGCAGCCGTGGCAGTTCCAGGTGCCGGAGAAGGTGGACGTGCTGCTGCACGAGCTGCTGGGCGACGCGCTCTTCGACGTGGGGCTGGTGCCGCGCATCCTGGACCTGCGCAACCGCGCGCTGAAGCCCGGGGGCCGCATCCTCCCCAACCGCTTCGAGGTGTTCGTGGAGCCGGTGCAGCTGCGGGACGAGGCGTGCATCCCCTTCATCTGGAGCCAGCGCTTCCCCAGCGTGGACTACAGCTGCTTGCAGACGCTGCGCGAGGCGATGAACCCGTCCTACTTCACGCGCGTCATCCGCTCCTATGAGGTGGACCACCTGCTGTGCGACCCGGAGCCCGCCTTCGCCTTCGACCTGGAGACCATGGTCGCCGATGGCCTGCCGCACCGCGTGCGCTACTCGCGGCCGGTGGTGGAGGAGGGCCGCGTGGACGGCTTCTGCCTCTTCTACAAGGTGGCCTTCGACGCGGAGCTGTCCTTCAACGTGTCGCCGCTGCGGGGGCAGAACCACGCGGGGATGATGCTGCTGCGCGTGGACCCGCGCGAGTTCGAGCGCTTCGACACGCTGTCCTTCGAGCTCGAGCTGGTGGAGCCCTCGGACGTGCGCACCTGGCGCTGGCAGTTCACCTGAGAGCAGTGCTCCCGGCCGCAGTGCTGGCGGGTGGACAGCGTCGGCGGCGGGGTGGGTCCCCGCGCCCGGGGGGCCGTGGCTAGCTTGCGCCGCGGCATGTCCTCTTCCCGACTCGTCCCCGTCCTCCTGCTCCTCCTGCTGGGCGCCGTGCCGCTCGCCGCCGCCCAGACATCCTCGCCGCAGCGTCCGCGCACCGTGGCCGGGGTGTGCGGCGCCACCAACTGGGCCTGCGTGGCCGAGTGCATCGACGCCGAGTGCGTCGACACGTGCATGCGCAACGACTGCGAGCAGGCACTGGAGCGGCTCAAGGCGTGTACCCGCAACGCGGGCTGCGAACCGAACGACGGCGCATGCGCGGCCCGCTTCTGCCAGCCCATCTGCGAGCGCTCCTTCGAGCCCGCTCCGCCGAGCCCCGAGAAGGAAGTCCCGGCCCCGTGCGAGGGCGCGAAGGCGCAGGGCCGGGCACCGCCCAGGGAGCTGGTGGGGACGTGGACGCTGGTGGCCGCGAGCCTCCCGGAAGAGGAGGAGGTCCGGGAGGAGCGCATCGAGCCCCAGCCGCGCTCGGACTACGCGCGCTCGTTGCAGGTGACGCCCTTGGGGTGCTTCGTGCTGCGCACCGCGCTGGAGTCCGCGACGCTGGGGCAGGGCAACTCGCTGGTGGTCCGCGCGTGGGGCACGCTGGAGGCGTCCGGCAAGGACCAGGTGCGGCTGCGCACGAAGGACGGCCAGGCCGTGGGCCCGGTGTGCGGCGACAAGCGCGTCATCCCCCTGACAGGGCCGAAGCTGCGGTTCCGCGGCGGCAGCTACGTCTGGGATTTGGAGGAAGGCGTCCTGACCCTCATGGTGGATGACGCGTCGAAGCAGACCTTCCAGTTCGAACGCGCCACGCCGGAGGACGGAAAGAAGTAGAACGGCCTGCACCGGGAGGTCGTGAGTCATGGCGGCGCAGGAGCGGATGTCGAGCGTGGATGCGCTGTGGTTCCACATGGAGGAACCCGCCAACCTGATGATGATTACCGCCGTGCTCTGGTTCGAGGGCCGGCTGGACTTCGAGCGGCTGAAGGCCGTGGTGCGCGAGCGGCTGGTGGAGCGCTACCCCCGCTTCCGGCAGCGCGCGGTGCCCGGGTTGCTGGGCATGCCCCACTGGGAGGACGTGGCGGAGCTCGACCTGGACGCGCACCTGTCGCGGCTGGAGGTGCCGCCGCCGGGGGACCGCGCGTCGCTGGAGGCGCTGGTGGGGCAGTGGATGAGCACGCCCCTGGAGCGCTCCCGGCCGTTGTGGCAGCTCCACGTGGTGTCGGGGGCGGACGGGCGGGACGTGCTGCTGGCGCGCCTGCACCACTGCCTCGCGGATGGCATCGCGCTGGCGCGGGTGCTGCTGACGCTCACGGATGGCGCGGAGGCGGGGCGGGCCTCCGAGGCGCCGGAGCCGCCGCCCCGGCCGGAGCGTGGTGGGCTCGCCGGCTGGGTGCGGGGGGCTCGGGCGGTGGCGGGCACGGCGCGGGCCGTGTTGCGCAAGGGCGCGGAGCTGGCGGCGGAGCCGATTCTCGCCGGCGACCTGCTGGTCCAGGGGGCGCGGGGCGCGGCGGCCATGGGGAAGCTGCTGGTGATTCCGCCCGACCCGCGCACGTCGCTGCGGGGCCCGCTGGGGACGCAGAAGCGCGCCGCCTGGTCAGACCCGGTGCCGCTGGAGCGGGTGAAGGCGCTGGGCCGCGCGCTGGGTGGCACCGTGAATGACGTGCTGCTGGCGGCGGTGACGGGCGCGCTGCGGCGCTACCTGGAGTCGCTGGGCGAGCCGCCGGAGGACGTGCATGCGCTGGTGCCCGTCAACCTGCGGCCCCTGGATGCGCCCGTGCCTCGCGAGCTGGGCAATCACTTCGGCGTGGTGTTCCTGCGGCTGCCCGTCCACCTGGGCACGCCCCTTCGGCGGCTGCAGGAGCTGACCCGGCGGATGGAGCGGCTGAAGCGCTCACCCGAGGCGGTGCTCACCTTCGGGGCGCTGGAGCTGCTGGGCTACACGCCCGCGGCCCTGGAGCGGTGGGCGGTGGACACCTTCGGCTCCAAGGCGTCGCTGGTCGCCACCAACGTGCCGGGCCCGCGCGAGCCGGTGTCCCTGGCGGGGACCCGGCTGGAGGGCCTGACATTCTGGGTGCCGCAGACGGGGCACCTGAGCCTGGGCGTGAGCCTCTTCAGCTACGCCGGGCAGGTGACGGTGGGCGTGGCGGCGGACGCGGGCCGGGTGCCGGACCCGCATGCGCTCATCGAGGCCTTCCACGCGGAGCTGGACGCGCTCGCGACCGAGCCCGACTGAGGCCCTACAGCAGGCCGTACTCCTCCAGCTTGTTGTAGAGCGTGCGCCGGCTGATGCCGAGCAGCCGCGCCGCCAGGGTCCGGTTGTCCCCCGCGCGCCTCAGCGCGTCCGCCATGGCCTGGCGCTCCATCTCCTTGCGCTGGGACTCCAGCGTCCGGGCGGAGTCCGCGGCGGGCGCGGCCAGGGGCTCGGAGACGCTCGGCGCGCTGGCGGGAGGTGTCGCGGCCGGCGCCGGCACAGGGGCCAGTCCGGGCTGGCGCGCCAGCTCCTGGAGGACCTCCGCTCCGCCCAGCACCTGCGTGTCCGACAGCACCACCAGCCGCTCCAGGAAGTTCTGGAGCTGGCGTACGTTGCCCGGCCACGGCTGGGCCTTCAGCGCCGCGAGCCCGTCGGGCTTGAGCGTGAAGGGGGGGCGCCCGTTCGTCTTCGCGTGGACCTCCAGGAAGTGGTGGGCCAGCGGCTCGATGTCGTCCGGGCGCTCGCGCAGTGGCGGCAGCCACACCGGTACCACGTTGAGCCGGTAGAAGAGGTCCTCGCGGAAGCGGCCCTCCTTCACCCGCTCCTCCAGGGGCTGGTGCGTGGCCGCGACGAAGCGGACGTCCACCTTCACCGTCTGCGTGCCGCCCAGCCGCTCCAGCTCGCGCTCCTGGAGGACGCGCAGCAGCTTCACCTGCACGGCGGGGGAGATGTCTCCCACCTCGTCGAGGAACAGCGTGCCGCCGTGGGCCAGCTCCACGCGCCCGGGCTTGCGCGTGGCGGCGCCGGTGAAGGCGCCCTTCTCGTAGCCGAACAGCTCGCTCTCCAGCAGCGTGTCCGGCAGCGCCGCGCAGTGCAGCTTCACGAAGGGGCCGTCGCGCCGGGGGCTGGCGTCGTGGACGGCCTTGGCCGCCAGCTCCTTGCCCGTGCCGGACTCGCCGCGCAGCAGCACGGTGGCGGTGCCGGTGGCCGCCTTCGCGAGGACGGCCTGCACGTCCGCCATGGCCCGGCTCTGGCCGATGAAGCCGCCGGTGGCCCGCGCCTGCTGGCGCCCGTCGTCGCGGTGCGCGCGCAGCAGCGCCTTGCGGACGGTGAAGAGAATCTCCTCCCGGTCGAAGGGCTTGAGCACGAAGTCCGCGGCGCCCGCCTTCATCGCCTCCACGGCCAGGGGCACCGTGCCGTGCGCGGTGAGCAGGATGACGGGGACGTCCGGCCAGCCGCGCGACACCTCCGCGAGCAGCTGCATGCCATCCATGCCGGGCATCCGCACGTCGCTCACCACCACGTCCACCGGCTTGCTCGCCAGCAGGGCCAGGGCCTCCTGCCCATCGCGCGCCGGATACGTCGTCAGGCCCGCCTGGGTGAGCAGGGCGCCCAGCACCTTGGCCACGGCCGGGTCGTCGTCGACCAGCAGCACCGTGCCTTTCAATGACTCGTTCACGCGGCTTCTCCAGCGTCTTCGCGCACCAGGCTTCCGTCGGCGGCGGGCAGGCGCATGCGGACCACCGTACCGCGCCCCTCCCGGCTTGTCAGGAGCACCTCGCCGCCGTGCGCCTCCACCACGCGCCGCACGAAGGCGAGCCCCAGGCCGCTACCGGTGGCCTTGGTGGTGAAGAAGTCGTCGAAGGCGCGCTCGCGGGTGCGCGCGTCCATGCCCTGGCCGGTATCCTCTACCTCCAGGGCCACACCCTCCGCGTCCGGCAGCGCGCGCACGGTGAGGGTGCCGCCGTCCGGCATGGCCTCGCAGGCGTTGCGCACCAGGTTCTCCAGCGCGTTGGCCAGCAGGTCCTGGTCGCCCGCGCACGGCGGCAGGCTCGGGGCCAGCTCGCGGACGATGGACACCTTGCCCGGGCTGGCGAAGGCCTGGAGCGACAGCACGCCCTCCACCAGCCGGTGCAGGTCCACCGGCTGCGGCAGGGGCTCCACGCGCGCCAGCCGCTGGTACGTGTCCACCACGCGGTCCAGCCGCTCCACCTGCTCCAGCAGCAGGTCCAGGAACTCGCCATGCGTGTCCCAGGGCCGGCCTCGGGCGTGCTCCTCCTTGAGGTACTGCGCGGCGCCCTTCATCGCGGCGATGGGGTTCTTCAGGTCGTGCGCCATCTGCGCGGAGAAGCGGCCCAGCGTGGCCAGCCGCTCCAGTCGCTCGCTGCGGCTGACGTAGGCGATGACGCCCCGCCGGGTCGCCGCCACCAGGGCGAAGGTCACCGCCGTGGTGCAGATGATGAGCGTGCCGGCCTGCGCGACGAAGAGCCGGACGACGGCGAGATAGGCCAGCACGCCCAGCCCCGCGATGCCCGCCGCGTGCAGCGCGAGCCGCGGCGCGCCCGGGTCGTCACCGAAGAGGCCGAAGCGCAGGGTCGCGGTGACCATCACCGGCAGGCCCAGCAGCGTGCCCACGTGGCCCAGCCGCAGCACCTCCAGGCCCAGCTCCGCCGCCAGCTCCGTCATCAGCAGGGCCACCACCAGCGTCAGCCCCAGCAGCACCAGGGCCGCGCGGGCCCGCTCGTCCGGGTGCCGCGAGCGCAGCACGTGAAGGGCCAGGAGCGCGAAGCCCCAGCCCAGCACGGGGATGGCCAGCCCGGAGACGACCAGCCCGAAGCGCAGCGTGAGCAGGTGCGCCTCCAGGGACGAAGCCCCCAGCGCCACCAGCATGGCGATGGCCAGCACGCCGAAGACGGCATAGGCGCCGTACATGGCCCAGGCCAGACGGCGGCGCCGGCCCACGAAGGACAGGATGAAGTGCAGCGCGCACGGCACCGTCATCAGGCCCGCGCTGAAGCCCACCAGGCGCCAGCCTTCCTCGTCGGCGCGGACCAGCGCGAAGCCGGAGAAGTTCCACGTCGACAGGGCGATGCACAGCACCGACAGCGGCAGGGCCAGCGGGCTCTTGCCCACGCGCGCCAGCGCCAGCCCCGCCAGGGCGAGCTGGCCCGCGCAGGCCACCAGGCTGATCCACATCCCACCCGTCATGGGCCGAGACTAGAGCATGCCCAGCCGGCGCGCGTTGGCCGGCTCCACCGCCGCGGCCTCCCAGCGGCGCACCGCCTGCTCGCGCTCGGCTTCCGGCGCATCCGCGTAGTAGCCCAGCGTGTCGTGCAGCGCGCGGCTGAGCTCCTCGATGGCCGCCAGCCGCACATCCAGCTCCCGGTGGCGCAGCGCCGACACGAGCCAGTCCGCGCGGCGGCGGCTGCGGTTCTCCGTCCACCACACCGACCACAGGCGCGGGTCGAGGCCCAGGGTGGCGCGCGTCACCTCGCGCAGCGCCTCCGCCGCGGCCTGGGCGCACATCTCGTCGTCGCCGCCCGTGAGGCGGATGAGGCCTTCAATCGCGTCGCGGTCGTGCAGCGTGCCCAGGGCGCGCGCGGCCAGCGAGCGGCGCAGCGGGTCGCGGCTGTTCAGCTCCTGGCGCAGGTCGCGCAGGGCGGCGTCCAGGCGGGGCAGCTGCTTGAGCGCGGCGGCGGCCACGCGCGCGGCGCTGGAGATGTCCGGCTCCAGGTCGAAGAGGCCACGCAGCACGCCGTCCACCAGCTCCACGTAGGGCAGGTTGCCGGCGGTGAGCAGCGCGAAGTAGCGCGTGTCTGCGTCCTGCGAGTCCAGCAGCGGTGACACGGCCTGCGCGGCGGGGCGGCCCAGGCGCGACAGCGCGCCGGGGATGGGCCCCAGCTCGTCCGCCTCGGGCAGCTCCACCACGGGCAGCCGGCTCCAGGCGGTGGGGCCGGGGAAGTGCTGCGCCAGCACGCGGGCGCTGGCCTCGGGCGAGCGCGCCAGCTCCGCCATGGCGTTGGCGCGCTGCGCGGCGTCCGGGCCGGTGAGGCGGCGCAGCAGCGGCGCGAAGTCCGGGGGCGGGCGCTCCTCCTGCGACTGCGGGCGCGGCGGCAGCGCGGCGGCGCGGCCCATGTTTCCGGTGGCGCCACGGCCGAAGAAGGGGCTCCAGCCCAGGCCGGCGACCACCGCGGGCGCGGGGGCGGGCGTGCTGGCCACGGGCAGGTCCACGTCGATGCTGAAGTCCTCCTCGTCCGGCGAGCGCAGCTCCGACACGCGCTGCTTGCGGAAGAGGATGAGCTCCTGGAAGGCCGCCGGCAGGTCCTGGCAGAACAGGATGTAGTCGGACAGGCGGCGCTGGCTGATGGGCCGCTGGCCGCAGTCACCGTAGAGGATGGCCACCAGCCGGCCCTTCACCTCCACCGGGTACAGGAAGACGGTGCGCGGCGTCTGGCGGCCGAACTGCTCCAGGTAGTGCCGCGTGAGCGCGTCCGGGGGCAGCGGGCCCGCGTAGCTGCCGCGGGTGACGGCCACCGTGCGGAAGACGCTGCTGGCGTCGAGCGGCACGGAGACCTGGGTGAGCGGCTCGCCCACCATGCCGTCGCCGCGAGCCTCCAGGCCCGTGGCGCTGCCTCGCAGCACGGCGAACGCGGCGACGTAGTCGAAGGTCCGCCGGCCGAAGCGCAGCGCGACGTCGATGAGGCGGTCGCGGTCCTTGGTGGCGTCCTTCAGCGCGGCGCGCGCCTGGGCCAGCGTCCAGTCGGGAACGTCCTGGCTCGCGGCGGGCGCCGAGGGACGGCTCTCCGCTGCCGCGGGCGGCTTGGGGCGCGCCGGGGACGCCGGAGCCTGCGCGGCGCCACCCGGATTGGGGAAGACGAGGAACGCGGGCTCGCTGCGCGGAGGCGCCGCGGGCTTGGGCGGTGGCGCCACCGGCGTGGCGAAGTTCAGCGTGGGCGGCGCAGCGGGCTGGGCCGGGGCGGGCGGCCAGACCTGCGGCGTCCCCGTGGCGGCGGGCGGCGCGGGAGGCCAGACCTGCGGCGGGCCCACTGGAGACAGCACCGGGGGCTGCGGCGCGGCGTCAGCCGCCTGCGGCGTGTGGCCACGGGCGCCCTGCGGCGAGGTGGCCGGAATGGCTGACGCACCGCCCGGAGCCCCGGCGTTGGCGCTCGGGGATGGGGTGGCGCCATGCGAGGCCCCCACCTGTCCAGCGGACGTGGAGGGCGTGAGGACGGGCGGACCACCGGCCGTCCCTGCACGGGCGGAGGCCCCATGGGACGGGGCCGTGGACGCCGCGGGCGTGGAGGTCAGCACCGGAATCTGCGCGGCCTGCGCGTTGGGGCGCTGCGCGGGACGCGCGGTCGACTCGGCCGACGGCATGTTCAGGCGCAGCGGAGCCCGGACGAACGCGGGAGGCCCCGGCGGCGGGGGCAGCGGCTCGGGCGTGGCCGCGAGGGCCTCGGCAGGCGGCGGGGGCGGGCGCTGGGCGCTGGCCCCGGGGCGGGATGCCGGCGCGGTGACGGCCTCCACCGGAAGGGGCTCCTCCGCGACGGAGCGGGCCAGGCGCTCCACCATGTCCACGCTGAGGGCTTCTTCCTCGGCGGCGGGGGGCGGGGGCGGCGGCTGTGCCGCCTGGGCCTCCGGGTCCAGCGCCGCCGCGAGCCGGGCGAAGCGCGGGGCCAGGGGCTGGCGGTAGATGGCGGCGACCCACTCGCGGATGCGGACCTCGGTGGCCACCCACAGCTCGAGCGGCTTCCCCAGCAGGAAGCCGACCTCATCGAGCTCCTTCTTCGGCACCGGGTAGCCGCTGGCGACGTGCAGCGTGTTGCCGTCGAGCGACAGGGGCACCACGCACAGCCGCTCGGCGATTTTGGGCGGGATGAAGGATGCGACTTCGGGGTTGGGCTCGAAGTCCATCAGGTTCACCGGCATGAAGCCGGAGACCTCTCCGAGCATCGCGAGCACTTCCGGCTCGGTGGCGACCCCTTGCTCCAGCAGCACGGAGTCCAATTGCCCGCCCAGGGACTGGTGCTGGCGCAGCACCTCCCCCGCCTTCTCCTGCGTGAGAAGCATGCGTGAGACAAGGAGCTGGGCGAGACGGGCGGGCATGTAGGACGCGGCATCTTACGGCCGCGGCCGCAAGGCACAATGAGCCGGTGGTTCAGCTCGGTTGAACGACGAAGGTGGACGTCAGCTTGTCATGAAGCGTCTGCCCGCGCCGGTCGAAAAGCGCCATCCAGAAGCCACCGAGGAAGAAGGCGAAGGACACGCTGGCCAGCAGGGCGCGCACGATGGCACGGCCCGGCGCGGGGGCCAGGCCATGTGTGTCCACCAGCCGAAGCCCCAGGAGCAGCCGGCCGAGCGTCCGGCCATTCCAGAGGAAGGCGGCGACGGCGCAGTACACGAGCCCCAGGACCAGGACCAGGAAGAAGCCGGGGACGAGGATGGTGTGGAGGGCACGCAGCCAGGCCACGAAGGCATCGAGCCCCGTGAGCCCCGCCGCGGGCGCCTTGGCCCCCGTCACCGACGAAGCGAGGGTGATGTAGAGCGCGGCGACCCCGGCGATGGCCGCCGCGTCGATGGAGAAGGACAGCAGCCGCCGCCACAGCGCGGCCGGGCGGGCGTGGACCTCCGTGGTGTCCGACGCGGCCTTCGCCCGGGACGAGGGCGTCCGGATGGCCTCGGAGCGCGCCACACCCACCGACACCCCTGGGAGGAGGGGCTCCAGGTGGGGCAGGCCGGTGGGTGCCTGTTCCAGCGGGGGCAAGCCGGCGGGGCCCGCTGCCGCGTGCTCCATCCGGGGAAGGCCCGCGGAGGACGCCACGGGCGCCTCGGCCGGAGGCGCTGGCGGCTCCATTCGGGGCAGTCCCGGGGAGGCCGGGGCCGGCGCGGCCTGGGGAAGGCTGACCGGGGCAATGGCCGGTGCCGCCATCTGCGCCGGAGCCTGGGGCCGCGGCGCCGGGGCCACCGGGGGCGTGCCGTAGGCGGGCGTCATGGGCGAGCCGGTCGCCGGAGCGACGCGGGGGTGCGCGGCGTGAGGAGCGCCCGTTCCAGGCGGTGCAACGCGGGGCGCGGCGGCGCCAGGCTGAGCGGCATGCGGAGCCCCCGCTCCAGGCGGTGCGGCGCGAGGCGCGGCCTGCTGCGCGGCGGCGCCAGGCTGAGCGGCATGCGGGGCACCCACCCCAGGCGGTGCGGCGCGGGGCGCGGCGGCGCCGGGCTGAGCGGTGTGCGGGGCACCCACTCCAGGCGGTGCGGCGCGGGGCGCGGCCTGCGGTGCGCCGGCTCCGGGCTGCGCGGGGTGCGGCGCTCCCGCCACGGGCGGTGCGGCGCGGGGCGCGGCCTGTTGCGCCACCGGGCGCGGCGACACCTCGGAAGGCTGCGCGGCGCGAAGGGCCTCGGCGCCGGGCTGCTGCAAGGGGCGGGGCTGCGCGGTGCGCGGCGCGGCGGCTCCGGGCAGGGGCGTGGAGAGCGGGGCCACCGAAGGAGGAGGCGGCGGTGCGTGCTGCGCCAGGTCGGCGAAGGTCGGCAGGCCCGGGAGCGTGGACACCTCTTCCGCGCGCTGCTCCGCGCGGCGGTCGATGCGGATGTCGCGATCGAGGAGGCTGGGCACTCCGGGGGCGCGGGGCGTGACGGCGTCGCAGGCGGAGCACTCACCCACGGGTGGAAGCACGGCACCGCATTTCAAGCACTTGGACAACGAAACTCCTCCGGCTGGACGACTGCTACATGAAAAGACAGCCATGAGCCGGGGGCAAGAAAAGTGCGAGCCCCCGAGGCCCCTCGCTCGAGGAACCGTCAGGGGCTCGTCACCACGTCATGCCCACGCCGTCTGGGGACGTGGCGTGGAGAGGCCTTCACTCTCAGGCGTGTACGCGTCGTCGTCCCGCTGCGCCCACCAGCAGGAGCACGACGATGGCACCAATCACCGACATGATGATGCCCGAGGGCCTCAGGTCGAAGAGCCGCCCATCGCGCTGGAACAGCGAGCCGACGAGGCCACCCACGAGCGAGCCGACCATGCCCAGCAACGTGGTTGCGATCAGCCCCATGCTCTGTTTCCCGGGAAGGATGGCGCGGGCGATGAGACCCGCGATGAGGCCGATGACGATGAATGCGATGATCCCCATGAGCGTCTCTCCTGTGTTGAGGGACCACACGAGGTCCCCTTCGGCAGAAACGTAGGAATCATCTTTGGACAGTGTGAACCGCGCACGCCGGGCGCCCGGCTGCCCCCCTACTACCCGAGTTCTCCGTCGAGGTGCATCATCACCGCGAGCGCCGCGAGCGCCGCCGTTTCGGTGCGGAGGATGCGCTTGCCCAGGGTGACAGGCCGCGCCCCCAGTCCCTTCAAGGCATCCACTTCTTCACGGGCAAGCCCCCCTTCGGGGCCAATCACCAGCGCCACCGGCGTGCCAGCGCCCGCCGCCCGGAACGCCTCGCCCAGCGGCACCGCGGACTCCTCCTCGTCGAGCACGAGCAGCACGGTGCCCGCGGCCAGCGAGCGGGCCGCATCCACCAGTGGAGCGGGCGTGGCCACGCGCGGCACGTCGTTCCTGCGGCACTGACGGGCGGCCTCCTCGACAATCTTCATCCACCGCGAGGTGCGCTCCTCCGCGCGCTTGGGCTCGAGCTTCACGACACTCCGCGCGGTGGCCACCGGATGGAACGCGGTGGCGCCCAGCTCGGTGCCCTTCTGGAGCACCAGCTCCAGCTTGTCTCCCTTGGGCAACCCCTGGAGCACGCTCACCTCGCGGCGAGGCGGCGCCACGCGCGCCGTGCCCAGGCTCACGCGCACCGATTCCGCCGTGACGTGCGCCACCCGCGCCTCGAAGGCCCGGCCCTGGCCGTCGAAGACCTCCAGCGCGTCACCTTCCTCCAGGCGAAGGACATGGAGGAGGTAATGACGGCGCTCGCCAGTCAGCTCCACCTCGGTGGGCGCGGGGTCGGGCAGCGGTGCGAACAGGCGAACCAAGGCAGTCTCCAGCAGCGCGGGGCGCGTGGACTCTGGACCTGATGGGTCGCCGACTTCAAGGTGCGACGGAGCCGGGCCGCGTTCCTCGGCCATCTCGGTGGCCGAGGAGCGGACATGTGCATCAACCGACGTAGTCGCACAGCCACTTGTTGAAGGGCGGGTCCTGGCAATAGCAGTAACCCTCGGCGCCATCGCTCCAGTAGCAGGGGCGCTCGAGTGGCCTCGGGCTGCAGAACGTGCCGCTCAGCGACTCGCAGGTACCGGTGAGCTCCGAGGACTCCGACTGGATGGCAGCAGCGTTCTCCAGCCCCGCAGCGTTCTCTTCGGCGCCGGGCTCCATCCCCCCGCAGGCGGCGAGTCCCAAGGCCAACACACAACCCCAAACCGCCCGCATGACGACCTCCTTTGAAATTCGAAGAATGCCTGAAATGCTATTTTGAGTCGGTGCCGATCGTTTGTCCAGAATGGGTGGCCGTGGCATCCACCCGGCGCGTCGTTTCCAAGGTCCCCACGCTTCCGAGGTTGGCGCGTGTGGGCGCCGCCGCTGCGGTGTCATAAGTGCACATCACCATGCGCCGACGCGACACTCCTCACTACTCCAACGAAGCGTTGGTGCTGGCGACCAGCTCGCTCCAGGGCGAGCGCCGCGTGGCGGTGATTCGCCTCGTGGTGGTGCTGCTGATGGCGGTCAGCCAGGTCTTCATCGCCTGGGGTGGTGGGGAGACGTACTCGCCGCCGCTGGATGGCGTGCGCCTGCAAGCCATCGGGGCCTACGTCTTCTTCTCCGTCGTCGCCATCGTCGTGCTGCTCCGCCAGAAGCCGCACCCGAACCGCGCGCGCTGGCTGCCGGTGCCCACGACGCTGGCGGACACCAGCTTCTTCTCCTTCATGGCGTGGCACACCTGGCGGCTCTCCGGCCTGTTCGACGCGGGCATGCTGTGCGCCAGCCTGGGCATGGTGCTGGCGTTCTCCGTGGTGCGCTACTCGTGGTGGCACGTGCTGCTGTCCACGGTGCTGTCCGGGGCCGCCTACGCGCTGCTCTCGTGGGTGACGGGGCACGGCTCGGTGGGGCGCATCAGCTTCGTCCTCATCTGCTACGCCGCGCTGGGCGCGCTCATCGCGCTGACGAACTCGGACGTGGGCGGCATGTTCCTCAACCTGCGGCGCCGTGACGGGCTCTCCCGCTTCCTGCCGAAGCAGGTGGTGGATCGGGTGATGCAACTGGGGGACGCCTCGCTCCAGCCGGTGCAGCGTGATGTCACCATCCTCTTCAGCGACATCCGGGACTTCACCACGCTGAGCGAGACGCTGGACCCGGGCCAGGTGCTGGAGTTCCTGGACGACTACTTCGGGCACATGGCCCACATCGTCATGGCCCGCCAGGGCATCGTGAACAAGTTCCTGGGGGACGGGATGCTCGCGTGCTGGGGCGTGCCGGATGCCCGCGAGGACCACGCCGAGCTCGCCATGCGGGCGGCGCTCGACATGCGCGCCAAGCTGGAGGACATCAACGCCCAGCGCGTGCAGCGTGGGCTGCCCCCGCTGCGCATCGGCATCGGCCTGCACACCGGCGTGGTGGCGGCGGGAATGCTCGGAGGCGCCGAGCAGCACGAGTACACCGTCATCGGTGACGCGGTGAACCTGGCCTCGCGCGTGGAGGGCCTCACCAAGTCCCACAACGTGGACATCCTGGTGAGCGAGCGGACCTGGCTGATGGGGGGCGGGCACTTCGTGGGCGAGCGCCTGGGCGAGGCCCAGGTGAAGGGTCGGCGGGAAGCGGTGGTCGTCTATTCCCTCCAGGGCCTGCGCACCGCCACCGACGCGCCGGCGCCCCTGCTCCGGGCCGCGAGCGGCACGTAGCCCGCGCGCGGCCGAACCTCGCGAGCCCCTTCACGGGCCCGCGGTTCCGCTCGGCGCGAGGGCTCAGGCCGCCAGCGTCGCGCCGGGGCCCGCTTCCACCTGGGCCCGCAGCGCCTGCTTCATCCCGAGGGAGAACAGGGCCACGGTGAGCAGGTAGACGGGCTCGATGAAGAAGAGCAGGGGCCCGCCCAGGGACAGGCCGTGGGTCTTCTTCTCGAAGACGACGTGGGCGCCGACGACGAGCGCGAAGCGCACGGCCATGACGCCCAGCGCCACCGCGGCCGCCGCGCCCGCGGGGAGCCGGGAGACGACAGCCTCCGCGGCGAACAGGGTGGGCGCCAGGGGCAGCGCCATCAGCAGCCCCGCCGTCCACTCCAGGGAGACGGCGTAGAGGACCACGGCCGCCAGCAGCGCGTGGGCCGCCGTGAGCGTCACGCCACCCACGGGCAGCCGGAGGAAGCCGAGCGGCACGAGCAGCGCGAAGATGAACAGGTAGGCCCCCACGAAGTGCACGGCGCGGCTGACGCCGTTCTCGTGCAGGGGGAGCCAGACGCGCAGCTTGTCGGCGAAGCTCGTCACGGACGGGCTACGCGCGGACCGGCGTGGACGACGTGGCGGGCAGCGGCTTGAGGACGTAGTCGCCGAGGAGCACCGCCACGAAGAAGAGCGGGCCGACCAGCGCGTGCACGAGGTTGGTGAGGAAGGAGGGCGACTTCTTCTCCCAGACGCTGTGCCCGGCCAGCTGCACCAGCCACCCGAACACGGCCATCACCACCACGCTCCACGTGGGCATCATCCGGCCCACCGGGAAGCACGCGGCCATGAAGAGCACCACGATGAGGCCCAGCTTCACGTCGGCGCGGAAGTACCAGACCGCGGCCAGCGCCCACGCCACCATGCCCAGCGTCAGCGAGCCGCCGGGAATCGCGGGCACCGCGAGCAGGTGCACCCAGTCCAGCATGGCGACGATGTGCAGGACGATGAGCGGGATGGCGATTTTGTGCGTCAGCCGGTTCGTCGGGTGCTGATGCGAGGAGTAGTACTCGTCGAACAGGGCGACCACCTGGGGCTTGAGCATGCGTCCTCCGGAAGCGAAGGGGTGTGGATGCTCCGCAGCGTAGGGGATGTGGGGCCGGGTTTCCTGGCCGCGGACGCCAATCTCCTGGCCGGGGGCGCCACGGCAGTGCGGGGGAGCGCTCAGCCCGCCTCGGTTCGCTCGCGCCAGACGCGGGGCGTCAAACCCGTCCACCGCTTGAAGGCGCGGTCGAAGGTGCTCAGCTCCGAATACCCCAGCAGGAAGGCCACCTGGCTGACGCCCAGGTGCGCGTTGCGCAGGTACTCGAAGGCCAGCTCACGGCGCACTGCGTCGACCTCGTCTTGAAAGGAGGTGCCGGCCTCCGTGAGCCGGCGCTGGAGGGTGCGCGGGCTGACGTGGAGGTGCTTCGCCACGTGCCCCATCTGCGGCGCCCCGTCACTCAGCGCGGCCCGGACGGCGTCTCGCACCTCTCGCACGAAGGGGGGCACGGAGGGCTCGGCGGGCGGTGCTGGGGCGGGCACGCCCGCGGCGCGCTCCAGGACGGAGAGGAGCACGGGGTCGGCGTCCACGACGCGCAGGGCCAGTGTGGCGGCATCCAGGGTCAGGGCGTTGCGGCCCGTGCCGAAGGTGGGGGTGACGCCGAAGTGCTCCACCAGGGGGCGGAGGTCCGCGGGAGCGGGGTGCGCGAAGGAGACGTCGCGAGGGCTCCAGGGGCTCGCGGTGAGCTGTCGCCCGACGTGGACGAAGAGGGCCAGCCCGAACTCGCTGGCGTGGCGGCCGTAGGCCAGCGGTTCGCCGGGGATGCCGTAGACGAAGGTGCCGCTGCCGTCGGGAGTCTCCTGGAAGGACGCCTGCCACGCGGGCTCCAGCAGGGCCATGTAGCGGGCCAGGGCGCGGAAGGTGTCCCGCACGGTGGGGGAGGCCCGGGCGATGTACTCCACCAGGCCGTAGTTGCCCCGGGGCACGCGCTGCGCGACGTGGAGGCCGAGGAAGGCGTCTCCGGACAGGGCCTCGGCCGCGTCGAGGAAGGCGTGGAGCGTGGCCAGGGGCAGACTGACCTCGGGCAGGGCGCCGGCGTTGGCGGGCAGCCCGAAGCGCTCCACCAGCGGCGCCGGGTCGTGCCCCGTCGCGCGCAGGTACGCGAGCAACGGCCCCACGAGCTGGGAGCGGACCTCGTTCGGTGGCCGGGATGGGGGCGGCGTCTCCACGAGCGCGTGACGCTAGCGTGTCTTGGCCCTCGGGCCCACCGCGGCGAGGCGCCAGGCGGCCCGGCCGTGCCTAGAGTGCGGGCATGGACAATCTGGCTCACTCGCTCGTCGGCGCATGGATGGCGGAGGCGGGGCTGAAGCGCACCACGCCGCTGGCCACGGCGACGCTCGTCATCGGCGCCAACCTGCCGGATGTCGATGGCCTCGTCAGCTTCGCTGGCTCGGATGCCTCCCTCTACTGGCGGCGGGGATGGACGCACGGGGTGCTGGCCCTGGGCCTGTGGCCCTTCGTGCTCACGGGGTTGATGCTGCTGTGGGACCGGTACGTGCGCAGGCGCAAGCATCCGGACCTGCCGCCCGCTCGCGTCGGGCCGCTGCTGCTGCTGTCCACGCTGTCCGTGCTGAGCCATCCCGCGCTGGACTGGCTCAACACCTACGGCGTCCGCCTGCTGATGCCCTTCGATGGGACGTGGTTCTACGGCGACGCGCTCTTCATCATCGACCCCTGGGTGTGGCTGCTCGCGGGCGCCGCCGTCATCATGGCGGATGCGCGCACGCGCAAGTCCGCGGCGGGGTGGTGCGTCCTGGGCGCCGCCACCACCGCGCTCGTGATGATTCCCGCGTTCGTGCCGTGGCCGGCGAAGGTGCTGTGGGGCGTGGGCGTGGGCGCCATCCTCTGGCTGCGGCTGCGCGGCACCCACGTCCTCTCCGCGCAGCGCGTGGCCACGGTGTGCGGCGTGGGCTTGTTGCTCTACCTGGGGGCCATCTTCGCGGGCTCGCAGGTGGCGGCGCCGCGCGCGATGGAGTGGCTGCGTTCGCAGGGCCTCCCCGTGGAGCGCACCATCGCCGGACCGCTGCCTGCCAATCCCTTCGTGCGAGACATCATCGCGCTGGGGCCAGACCGCTACCACTTCGTCCGCGCGGACTTCCTGGCGGATGGGGAGCGCCGCTTCCGCATCAGCGACCCCAGTGTTCCGCGTACGCCGCAGCCCGGACCCATCGTCGAGGCCGCGCTGTCAGCGCCCGAGATTCGAGGCCTGGCCAACTGGCTGCGTCTGCCCACGTATCAGGTGGAGGAGCGGCCCGACGGCTGGCGCGTCACCATCCGCGATGTGCGCTACTCCCGCATGAGGAGCGGGGGACTGGGGACCGCCGTCGTGGAGCTGGATGCCGCGCTGCGCCCCGTGCGCGCCGAGCTGCCGTAGACGCTGCGGCGCTGAATCCGCTGCCGGCGTGCGCGTGAAGTGGGCACCCGAAGGTGCCGCCCTATCTCGTTCATCCGGGAACCCCGCCGAGCGGCTTGTCGTCGCACGCGGGTGCTCACCTGCTCTTCCCTGGAGAGGCCGGGCCAGCTGTCGTCGGGTGCCCGGCACCGCAGTGCGCCGTCCCCGCCTCGTCCAGGCGGGGACGAAGCCCTGTTCCTCAACGCTTCAAATCGATGCGCACCCATTCGCCCTGGGTGGCGCCGGGGAGCACGGTGAGGCCCAGGTTGCGGTAGGCCGCCTCCACATCCGCGCGCTGGTGCGAGAGCACGCCCGCGAGGACGAGTCGGTCCTTCACCTTCTCCACAATCAGGGGCGCCAGCTCGATGAGCGTGTTGGCCAGGATGTTGGCGAGCACCAGGTCGAAGGTGCCCTCCACCTGGGTGAGCTCCTTGCCGGACACCTCGATGTCCGGCGTGCCGTTCTCCGCCTGGTTCTCCTGCGCCAGCTCCACGGAGACAGGGTCATTGTCCGTGGCGACCGTCCGGCCCGCGCCGAGCTTCTTCGCGGCGATGGCCAGCACGCCCGTGCCGGTGCCCACGTCCAGGACGGTGGCCCCCGGGTGCTCCGCCATGTACGCGTCCACGGCGGCGAGGCACAGGGACGTCGTCGGGTGGTCACCGGTGCCGAAGGCCATCTTCGGCTCAATCACGAGCTGCACGGTGCCCTCGGGGGCGTTGGCCTTGTCCCAGGGAGGACCGACCCACAACCTGCCCACATGCACGGACTTGATGAGCGACTTCCACTCGTTGCTCCAGTCCTGCTGGGGCTGCTCGTCCAGCGCGAGCCTCGCGTCGGGGAAGGACTCCTTCACCTCGTCGCGGGCGGACTCGGCCGCCTCGCGCTCCTCGAAGTAGGCGATGACGATGGCCTCGCCAGGATTCGGTCCGCGCACGCCCGGCATGGTGGGCGCTTCGCGGTCCCGCACCTCGAGGCCCAGCGCGCCCGACTCGTGGAGGAGGTCCTGTACGGCCTCCGACGCTTCCTCGGGCAACTCCACTGTGAGTGACAGATAGGTCTGGGACATGCGGGCCCTTTAATCCCGGCGTGGCTAGCGTGGAAGCGCCGTGAGACACCTCATTCGCTGGTGGCCCTGGATCTGCCTGACTGCCTGCTCCGGTCCGGACGCGCCGGATGCCGCGGTCTGCCGGGATGTCGTCGTCCGGCTGTGCCAGACGGCGGCCTGTCCCGGTGTGGCGGCGCAGCTCACCCCTGGGATGCCGTGTGAGGCCACGCTCCTCCAACGCACCGGCTGTGAGGACGAGGCCTTCTCCTTCGCGTCACCGTCCCGGGAGCGGGTCCTGGACTGCCGGGAGGCCCTGCTCAGTCGAGGCCCCTCCACGGCGAATCCCCCGGCTTGCGAGGACACACGGCGGTTTCTCACCGAGTGCCCGGATGTGGCGGACTTCTTCCGGGAGGGGCGGGTGCCATGAAGCGACTGGGGGCGGCGGTGCTGGTGACGGCGGTGGGGTGTACGCCCCTGGACGTGGAGCGGCGCACGGAGCGCGGGCCGCTCCTGCGGACCTACTCGCAGGAGAAGGCGCTGAACGAGCGCATCCCCTTCGCCACGACGCAGGTGCAGTGGCCGCGGCTCACCCTGGCCTTCACCTCCGCGGACATCTGCCGTACCGAGCAGCATGGTGAGTACGCGGAGGACGTCGTGTCCACGCATTACTCCCGGGGGGCGGCGGCGGCCGTGAGCACCGGCGGCATCTTCACGGTGCTGGGCGGGGCCCTGCTGGCGGGCCGCACGCTGTTCTCGGACACGCCGAACCGCTCCGCCATCGATGCGGAAGGCCGCTACGGCGTCTCCAGCCGGGACGTCGCCACGGGCTGGGGCGTGGGGCTGCTCATCGTCGGTGTGCCGGCGGTGGTGGCTGGCATCGTCCAGTTGGCCCGCGGCGGCGAGACGCGAGAGACGCGCAAGACGGATGAGCTGCTGACGCTGCGTGAGGTGCCCTGCCAGTCGAAGCCCGTGGATGGCGTGGTGGAGCTGGCCGGAGGGCCGGGGCCGCAGCCTCCACCCCGGCTCACCATCAATGGCGCGCTGGTGCTGACCGCTGATGAGATTCGGGAGCTCTCCTTCATCGGCCTCGCCCTGGACGGGACGCCCGTCACACTGGAGGAAGAGGACCTCGACCGGCTGGAGACGTTCCGAACCTGCGCCACGCTGCTGGCCTCGCCGGTGGACCCCCAGGCGCTGGCCGGAGAGGCCCGGACGCAGCCGGACCGGTTGCGCGTGAAGCGCGAGCTGGCGCGGGGCTGCGCCCAGCTTCCAGGCGCTCCGGCGCAGCCACTGCTCGACGCCATCGAAAGCGCCCTCGGGAGCACCGAGCTCTAACCCGTTCCAGGAAGGGTCGAAGCCAGCGCGCACGTCATGGTGACGGCGCTGGCGCACGAGTCGCGACGGGTTGTGCACCGGGCCGGCGCCCTGGAACGAGGCTGGGGTGTCCTTACGTGTCTGGCTTTCTGCTGCGGGTGGCTATTTATTGGCGGGCGGAACAGGGATACGCCAATTTGGGAGGGGCTTGTCTTCTGGTGGGCACATGGGCTCAGGCGTCCAGAGCGTGTCTTGGATTGCATCTAGAGTGTGAGTCATTGCCGGTCGAACGAACGACCGGGCTCTTCCCACCCCAACGAGGACCCTGTGAGCCCATCAGACCCTGCGCAGATGAACAGACGATGGTTCCTGAGAGCTGGCACATTGCTGGGGCTCGGTGCCGGCGGTGTTTTGACCGCGAGGACCGCCGAGGCCGGTGTGTCTTCGAAGGGCTCCATCCTGACGCCCCCTCCCGCTGGAACCTTTGATGAGCGTTGGGGCGCGGTCTCCGAAATCAGGGGCGTGCGCAAAGTCTTGAGTCCTGACGAGGCGCTCTGGGCCGCCGAGCGCCCGCCGATGTCCCCGGAGCCGGTCTATGTTTCGGAGGCGGGGCTCGCCTCGTTCCAGGTACACTTCTACAACAATTTCAACGCTCGAATCTGGATCTGCATTTCATTCGAGGATCCGGCCAACTGCAGTGCCTGGGGCGGGTGGGGGACTCGCGGTTGGTGGAGTGTCGACCCGGGGCAGTCGGTGTACGTCCTCAACACGACATACCCGGAGGTATGCTTCTACGCTGAGACTGGCACGGGCTGGGTCTGGACTGCCGAAGACCACCACATCTTTGCGCCACAGACGGCATTCAGTTCCTGTCTGTGGAACCAACGCATTGGTGACCGCTATCTGGGGATGCGCCGGCGGGGCCTGGTCGAGGGGCCCAACACATTCACTCTCCAATGAGCGGCTTCTAACGCAAGGTCGTCGAAGGCGCCCTCGGGAGCACCGCCCTTTGAGGGCGGCGCGTCGTCCCGAGGGCCGTCACTGCATCGCTACGGCCCGACGATGGCCAGCGCGCTCCGGTCGAAGTCGATGACCTTGCGCGCCACCTCGCGCACGTCCTCCGCCGTCACCGCCGCGACGTGCTCCGCGTAGTGGAGGAAGTTATCCTGGCCCAGGCCGTAGCAGGCGTCCAGCGCCAGCAGCGCCGCGCGGGCGCTGTTGCGCTGCAAGCCAATCTCGTGCGTGCCGATGAGGTGCTGCTTGGCGCGGGCCAGCTCCTCGGCGGGGATGGGCTCGTCGCGCACGCGCGCCAGCTCCGCGCGGATGCCCTCCAGCGCCGCGTCCACCTTCTCCGGGCTGGTGCCCATGTACGTGGCGAAGAAGCCCGGGTCCACGCCCTCCGATGCGAACGAGCTGACGCTGTAGGCCATGGAGCGCTTGTCGCGCAGCTCCACGAACAGCCGCCCGCCCTGGCCGGACAGCACCGTGGAGAGCACCTCCAGCGGGTGGCGCCATGGGTCGCTCACGCGCGCGCCCGGGAAGCCGAGCACCAGGTGCGCCTGTGCGCGCGCCAGCACCTTCTTCTCCTGGCGAGGGCCGTCCAGCGGCGGCTCCACCGGGACGGCGGGCGGCGGGGCCGCCTTGCCGCGCGACGCGCCGAAGTACTCGCGCGCCAGCGCCATGACCTCGTCCACCTTCACGTCGCCCACCACGCTGAGCGTGAGCTGCGACGGGTCCATGTACGCCGCGTGCCATGCGCGCAATTGCTCCGACGCCAGCTTCTCCACCGAAGCGTGCTCGCCGGTGGTAGGCATGCGGTAGGGGTGCGTGCGGTACAGCGTCTTGCCGAACAGGTCGAAGGCGACGCTGGACGGCTTGTCCTCGCGGGTGAGGATGTCCTGGAGCAGCAGCGTGCGCTCGCGGGCGACCTCGGCCTCGGGGAAGGACGCGTTCAGCAGGCAGTCGGCGAAGAGGCGGAAGGCCGACTCGAAGTGGCGCGAGAGGAACTCGCCCCGCAGGCCCACCGAGTTGCGCCCGCCCTGGCCTCCCATGCTGCCCGCATACGCGTCGATGAGGTCGGAGATGTCCTCCGCGTCATGTGTCGGCGTGCCGCGCGTGAGGCAGCGGGTGAGCAGGGTGGAGATGCCGTTGTCCGCGGGCGTCTCGTAGCGCAGGCCACCGGCGAAGGCGGCGCGCACGGCGAACAGCGGCACCGCCGGCTCCACGCGCACCACGATGGTCGCGCCCGAGGGCAGCTTCTCCGTGATGATGTCGCTGGGGCCGGCGCTCGCGCCCTTCAGGATGCGCACCGGCGAGTCGCTCACGGCCACCTTGCGCGGCTTGCGCTCGGGCGGCGCGGCGGCGGGCTCTCGGGCCACGCGGTCCAGCACCTCGTGGACCTGCGCCTCGCTGAGCGGCGTGCCCTCCGGCAGCAGGCCCGTGACGACGGCGCGGTCGAAGCGCAGGTAGCGCTCGGCGGCGGCGCGCAGGTGCTCGGGCGTGAGGTTGCGCACGGCCTCGTAGTAGCGGGCCTCCGCCTCCAGGCTGCCCATGCCGGACTGGTAGAAGCCCATCTTCCGGGCCATGCCCTGCACCGTCTCGCGCTGGTACACGGCCTCCGCCTCCACCAGCGCCTTGGCCGTGGCCAGCTCCTCCGCCGTCACCGGCATGGCGCGCAGCGTGGCCAGCCCCCGCGCCGTCTCCTCCAGCGCCCGCATGGCGTTGGCGGGCTGGAGCGTCAGCGACGCGGAGAAGATGCCAGGGTCCGTGGGCGTATAGGCGAAGGTGTGGATGTCGTTGACCAGGTTGTGGCGGCGCTTCACCTCGCGCACCAGCCGGGATGCGTCGCCCTGGCCGGCAATCATCGCCAGCACGTCCAGCGCGGGCACGTCCTCGTGGTCCGCCTGGGGAATCCCGAAGGCCAGGTGGAGGTAGGCCTCCTTCACCTCGTCGGGGCGCAGCAGGATGCGCCGGCCCGAGGCCACCGGCTCCTGGGCGCGCGCCACCCGGCCCTCGTAGGGCCGGCCCCAGTCGCCGCCGAAGATGTCGTCCACCCACTCGCGCAGCTCCGCCTCGCGCAGGTCGCCGGCCACCGACAGCACCAGGTTCTTCGGCGTGTAGTGGCGGTGGTAGAACTCCAGCACCTTCTCGCGCGTGAAGCTGCGCACGCTCGCGTCCGTGCCGATGACGGGCAGCCGGTAGGGGTGCACCTGGTACGCGGTGGAGAACAAGTCTCGCGAGGCGCGGCGGGACGGCGTGTCCTGGCTGCGCTTGATTTCCTCGCACACCACCTCGATTTCGCGCGCCAGCTCGCCCGCGTCGAACGCCGAGCGGCGGACCGCGTCGCCCAGGATGTCCAGGCCCATGCGCGCGAACTGGCTGGCGATGACGATGTGGTAGACGGTCTGGTCGAAGGAGGTCCAGGCGTTGATTTCGCCGCCGTGGGACTCCACGTCGCGGGCGACTTCACCGGGGCCCCGGCGCTCGGTGCCCTTGAAGAGCATGTGCTCATGCAGGTGGGCCAGGCCCGCCTGGTCTGGCCGCTCGTCGGCGCTCCCGGCCTTGACCCAGACCTGGAAGGCCGCGACCTTGGCGGCGTGCTGCTCCTCGAAGACGACGGTAAGCCCGTTGGATAGCGCGTAGCGGATGGCCATAGAGAACGTCCGAAGCTGTCACCGGCCCACCGGGAGGGCAAGGCAAGGTGTGATGTTTTCCCTCACTGGCTAACGCCCGGGAGCCCCGGCGTCGAGGAGACTGTACGGCTGCCGTCCGGTCGGATGGATGGACTTCGGACGCGCACCTGCCCACGCGTCTCTGGTGATGCGACCGTCCGGGGGGTAACCTGCGCTCGCCCATGCCGTCACCTCCGGAAGAGGTGGATCCGCTCGCGGACCTGCGCGACAGCCTGGACCTGGAAGAAACCGGTGCCTCGGCGGCCCCCGCTGCCCCCGCCCCGGTGGCCTCCAGGCCCTTGCCCAAGCCCCCGCCCTCGGCCCCACCGCCCGCCGCCCCGCCTCCATTGCCCCGCCGCCCGGCCGCTTCCCTGGCGGCCGTGCCCAAGGGGGCCGGTGTGCCCGCGACCCCGAAGGCGCCCGCGTCCGCCACCACGCCGGTCCCCGTGGCGCGGGCGGCCCGGACGCCGGGGAATGATCCATTCGGCGAGCCCCCCGAAATCCGCATGCCCATGGGGGGCTCCCCGGAGGACAAGCTGGAGTACTTCCGGGCCGTGGTCCGCCAGAAGACGGAGACGCTGGCCCGGGCCCGGACGCTGTACGCGGAGCGTGACGGCGAGCTCAACGGGGTGAAGCAGTCGCTGACACTGGTCCGCAAGGAGCTGGCGGAGTCCAAGGCGCGCGTCTCCGCCTTCCAGGAGGAGCTGGCCCGGGAAGCCGCGGAGTCCAAGGCGAAGCTGGCCGCGCTCCAGGAGGAGCTGACCGCGGTCGAGGCGGACCGCAAGGACCTGTCGCGCGCGCTCGCGGAGGTCGAGTCCGACGTGCCGCGCCTCACCGCGGAGCTCCAGGAGGAGCGCGAGGCCCGCGGCGCGGTGGCCGAGGAGCTGATTGGCGCCAAGGAGGCGCTGTCGCTGGCCCAGGACCGCGTGGCGGAGCTGGCCGCGGAGAAGTCCGAGGCCCAGGGCGCCCTGGAGGCCGTCCAGGAGCAGTACCAGCAGGCCATCGCCGACATCGAGCGGCTGACCTCCGAGAAGGAGGCCGCCTCGGCGGAGCAGGACGCGCTGAACCTGCGCATCGCGCAGCTGGAGGCCGCGCTGGCCGAGGCCCAGTCCGGGCTGAGCGCGCTGGAGAGCGAGAGCGACTGGTCCAAGAGCTCGCTGGAGGAGGCGCAGGGCCGCTCGGCCACGCTGGAGGCGGAGCGGGACGAGGCGCGCAAGCAGCTGGCGGTGGTGGAGGACGGGCTGCGCACCCTGCAGGAGCAGGTGGCGGAGCTGGAGCGCGCGCTGGCGCTGAAGGACGCCGAAATCGTGGGCCTGCGGGCGGCGCTGACCGCGCGCACCACCGAGGCCGCCGAGCTGCCCGTGCTGCGCCAGGCGCTGGAGGCACGCACCGCGGAGCTGGCGCAGCTCAAGGCGAAGCTGGAGGCGGAGGCCGCCAAGGCCGCGGAGCGCTCGCAGGCCCTGGAAGAGGGGCTGGCGCAGGCCAGCGAGCGGGCGCAGCTCGCGGAGGCGGAGGCCGCCGCGCTGAAGGAGGCGCTGGAGGCCGCCGAGGTGGAGCAGGTGTCGCTGCGCGACCGCATGGAGGCGGACGCGGCGGCGCTGGGCGAGGCGGTGCAGCAGGCCGAGACCAAGGTGACGGAGCTGACGGCGGCGGTGGAGGCCGCCCACGCCGGCCACGACGCCTTGAAGGAGCAGCTCGCCGCGGTGGAGCTGAAGGCGGCCACCAAGGACGCCGAGCGCGTTGGCCTGTCCGCCCGCGTGACGATGCTGGAGACGGCCTCGGCGCAGCGGGAGGCGGAGCTGGCCCGGCTGCAAGCGGAGCTGACCAAGGCCCAGGAGGCCCTGTCGCTGGAGCAGGCGCGGCGCGAGGCGGCGGAGGCCGAGCGCACCGACGCGCAGGTGCAGGCGGCCCAGGCCGAGGCGCAGGTGGAGTCGCTGACGGCGGGGCAGGGCGGCACCGAGGCGCAGGTGGCCTCGCTCACCGAGGAGCTGGAGGCCGCGCGCGCCGAGGCGGACAAGGTGGAGCGGCTCCAGGGCCGGCTGAAGATGATGGAGGGCGCCCTGGAGAGCGCGAAGGCCCAGGCCTCGGCGGCGTCCAAGGCGGAGGCGGCGCGGGCGGCGGCGGAGGCGAAGCTGGCGAAGGCGGAGGCCTCCCTGAAGGCGGAGCAGGAGGCGCGGCAGGCGCTCGAGGCCCGGCTCGCGGAGACACCCTCGGCAGCCGCGGCGGCGGCGCCCGCGGACTGGGAGGCGGAGCGCGAGCAGCTCAAGGCGGACGCGGCCAACCTCAAGCGCAAGCTGGTGGCGGCCGAGGCAGCGCTCGAGAGCGCGGCGGGTTACAAGGCGAAGATTGCCCGGCTGGAGGCGCAATTGAAGGGCAAGAAGTAGAGGTTTCGTCTTCATGCCCTTCAACGCACCAGTGGATGCCCTCACGGGGATGCAGGCGGCCCGCTTCGGGCTGTACCTGCACTTCCCGTACTGCCTGGCGAAGTGCCCGTACTGCGACTTCGCGGTGGCGGTGGCGCGGCAGGTGCCCGAGGAGCGCTACGCCCACGCGGTGTTGAAGGAGCTGGACGCCCGGCTGGCCGTCGAGCCCTCGCTGGCGAGGAGGCCGCTCGACTCCATCTTCCTGGGCGGCGGCACCCCGTCCCTGTGGCACCCCCGCTACGTGGCCCAGGTGCTGGACGGCATCGCCGCGAGGCTCGCGGTGGCGCCCAACGTGGAGGTGTCGCTGGAGGGCAACCCCGAGCGCGCGGACGCGGAGCGCTTCGCCGGCTACCAGGCGGCGGGGGTGAACCGGCTGTCGCTGGGCGTGCAGTCCTTCCAGCCGGAGACGCTGAAGGCGCTGGGGCGCGCGCACGACGCGGCCATGGTGGACGAGGCGGTGCGCGCGGCGCGGATGGCCGGCTTCCCGGTGGTGGCCCTGGACTTCATCTACGGCGTGCACGGGCAGACCGTGGCCCAGGTGGAGGCGGACGCGCGACGGGCGGTGGCGCTGGAGCCGGAGCACCTGTCCACCTACGCGCTGACGGTGGAGCGCGACGTGCTGGCGGAGGACACGCCCCTGTCAAAGCGCCTCAAGCGCGGCGAGCTGGAGCTCCCCGCCGACGACACCGTGGTGGACATGGCGCGGGTGGTGCGCGAGGTGTACGGCGCGGCGGGCCTGCACCGCTACGAGGTCTCCAACCACGCGCGGCCGGGGTACAGCTCGCGCCACAACGCGCTGTACTGGACGGGCGGGGAGTACCTGGCGCTCGGCGTGGGCGCCACGGGCATGCTGCTGTCGCCCGAGCCGCACCGGTACGTGAACCTGCGCAGCCCCGAGCGCTACCTCACGGAGGTGGAGGCGGGGCGGCTGCCGGAGGACGGGCGCGAGGCGCTGGGCCCGGAGGAGCTCTTCGCGGAGCGGCTGGCCATGGGGCTGCGCCTGGTGTCCGGCGTGGACTGGGAGGCTGTGTGCGAGCGATACGGTCAGCCGGTGGAACCCCGGCGGGCCGAGGTGGCGCGGCTGGTGGAGCACGGCTTCGCGACGCTGCGTGACGGGCGTCTGGCATTGACGGAGAAGGGGGCGGACGTCCATAGCGCCGTGTGCGCGCGGCTCATCTAGGACCGTCCCCGCCGGAGTCGATTCGAGAGGCGTATGAGCAAGTGGATACTGTGGGTTCTCCTCACGCTGCTGACGGGCAGCCCGTTCCTGTCGCTGGGGTTGATTGTCCTCATCATCTTCGTGGCGGACCGCTTCACGTGGCAGGTGCTGCCCAGCCCGGTGCGGCTGTTCAAGCGCTTCCAGCGCGCCGGGGAGCTGGCGGGCACCATCCTCACCAACCCGCATGAGCGGCGGGCCCGCCATGAGCTGGCGGACATCCGCGTGGAGCAGCGCCGGTACGCCGAGGCGGTGGACATCCTCAAGCCCAACCTGGAGGCGGGTGACGAGGACGTGGACACGCTGTACCTGCTCGGCGTGGCGTATCTGGGCGCCGGTGACGCCCAGCGCGGTGAGCTGCTCCTGGACGAGGCCGCGAAGCTGGACCCGGACCACAAGCTGGGCGGCATCGACCTGGAGCGGGGCCGCTTCCGGCTCAAGCGCGGTGACGTGGCGGGCGCGGTGGAGGCGCTGGAGCGCTACTGCCGGGTGCGCCACGGCACGGTGGAGGGCCGCTACCTGCTGGCCAAGGCCCTGTCCCAGGCGGGCCGGAGCGCCGAGGCGAAGCAGATGCGGGACCTGGCCTGGAACGAGTACGTGGCCGCTCCCCGCTTCCAGCGCCGCCGCGAGCGCAAGTGGGCGTGGCGCGCGCGGCCCAGTCGCCCGCTGATGTACGCCGCGGCCGTGGCCCTGGTGCTGGGCCTGCTGGCGTCCATGTTGCCCCGGTTCGGAATGACCCCGGATGCGTACGGCCCCGGCGGACGCTACGGCGCGTATGGCGAGCCGCCCTCCGCGTCCGGGATGGAGGAGTACCTGGGCGAGTAGCGCTAGGCTCGCGTCCCATGTTCTCCACGCCGTCGCAGGTCCTCCGCCAGCGGGAGGGATTGCTGGCCGACACGCCGTTCCCCTTGCTGCTGCACGCGTTGATGCGGGAGGAGCGCACCTGCACGCTGGAGCTGAAGGTCCGCCAGCGTGAGAAGCGCATCGTCTTCGAGGACGGCGCGCCGGTGGCGTGTCAGTCCAACCTCCTCCACGAGACGCTGGGCAAGTACCTGGTGGAGAAGGGGAAGCTGTCCGAGACGGACTACCAGAAGGCGCTGGCGGAGAGCATCTCCGCCGAGGTGCCGCTCAGCGGCCTGCTGGTGCAGAAGGGGCTCATCAGCCCCTTCGACCTGTACAAGCAATTGCAGGCGAACCTGGCGCACAAGCTGCTCGACTGCTTCCGCTGGGTGGACGCGAAGTACCGGCTCATCGCCGACGTGGAGCCCCCGGACGCCAGCGTGCGGACCAACACGGGGCAGCTCATCCTCACCGGCGTGGCCAGTGTGATGCCCTTCGACGCGGTGGCCACGCACTTCACCTTCACGGACGAGCGGCGCTTCGGGCAGATGCCGGGCATGGAGGCGGGGCTGAAGCTGTCGTCGAAGGACGCGCGGCTGTTCCAGGCCCTGCGGCAGCGCCCCACCTTCGCCGAGCTGATGGAGCGCACCGGCTTCGACACGGAGGTGGTGCTCCGGCGGCTGTACGCGCTGTGCCTGCTGGAGGTCGCGGGCTTCGTGGAGGACGTGGACGCGAAGGCGGCGTCGCTCAGCGCGGCGAAGGTGGCCTCGCCCGCCACCGTGCACGCACCCGAGCCGGCAGCGCCGCCCGGGGTCACGCCCGCGGCGCAGGCGTCGCCCCAGGGCACGCCGTTCTCCGACGAGGACGAGGCCGCGCGCAACGCGCTGGTGAGCGCCTTCATGTCCCACCGGAGCAAGGACCCCTTCGCGCTGCTCGAGGTGCCGGAGGACGTGCAGCCGGTGCCCCTGCGCAAGGCCTTCCTGGCCCGGGCGGACCGCTTCTCCCCCTTGCGCTTCCACACGGCGGAGCTGCGCGAGAAGGCGGAAGCGCTGCTGGCGGCCTATGCCAAGGCCTTCGGCGCGCTCTCGGACGCGGAGCAGAACCTGCTGTGGCGCAAGCGGCGCGCGGCGCAGCGGGAGAAGGACAAGGGAACGCGGCCCACCACGGCCGAGCAGTTCCGCATCCGCACCGACCTGCTGGACGCGACCACGCAGTTCGACGAGGCGAAGCGCCGGCTGGCCGCGCGCAACCACGCGGGGGCCTTCGAGTACTTCGAGTACGCCTGCGACATCGACCCGAAGCCGCTGTACCAGGCGTACCGGGCCTACGCGCGCTACCTGATGAAGCCGGAGGCGCACGGGCGGCTGGCGCAGCAGGAGCTGCAGGAAGTGCTGCGCCAGGAGCCGGCCCTGGAAGAGGGCTGGGCCTTCCTGGGTGAAGTGGCCCAGGGCGAGGGCCAGTGGACGCAGGCGGAGGACGCGTTCCGCAAGGCGTTCAAGCTGAACCCCAAGAACCGCCGCTACGTCGAGCTCATCCAGGAAATCGTCCGGCGAAGGTAGACGGGCGCCCGGCTGTCTGCCTGTCTTCGCGGCCATGTCTGGTGTCGGATTTGGCGCCATTCGTGGCCTTGCGGGGTGGTGTCTGTCTTGCGGGTGACAGTGGGTGCTTGTCATTGAATGTCAAACGTGGGTGGGGTTTTCCTTTTTGCGAGGGCTGCTGGGTAGTCTTTGACGCCATGAGCAGCCTTCGTGAGAGGAATCAGTCTGGCCAGGCGGCCGTCGAGGCTGCCATTGTCCTGCCGCTGTTCGTCTTCCTCATCCTGGGCATCCTCCAGCTGGGGCTGATGCACCAGGCGCGGCTGCTGACCAAGTACGCGGCCTACAAGGCCGTGCGGGCCGGGGCGCTCAACAGCGCGAAGGTGGAGGAGATGGAGAAGGCCGCGCTCGCGGTGCTGCTCCCGTTGCTGAGCGTGCCGAGCGGCGTGGAGAACCGCGCCCACATTCCTCCGGTTGGCAGCGCCGCGGAGTTCCAGCGGAAGTGGCAGGACCTGCGCGGCAACCGGATTCCCAGCACCTCGCTCAAGCACGCGGAGGTCACCATCTGCGGACCCACGCAGGGCGATGTCGGAGGCGGCGGCCCCGAGCTGGACTTCGATGACCCGAGAAACACCGCGCCCACCGGCTGGAGGGCGAGCCACCGCACCAAGCTGCGCGTCCAGGTGACCTTCAACTACCGGATGATCATTCCCTTCGCGGACTGGGTCATCTACCAGGCCTCGCGCAACCGCGATGTGCCGGCGCTGATGCGCATGCGGGGCAAGGATGCTCCCGTGGAGGAGAGCGCCGACCGGAGGGACCGCTCGGAGGCGCAGCTGGAGGAGGCCGCCGCCCAGCGCATCTACATCGCCCCTATCCGCGCGACCTACACCATGCGGATGCAGTCGAACTTCTTCCTCAACCGCGCAGCCCTCCCCCGGAGCAACGAATGCGTCTTCCCATTCGCCTACTGACCATCCAGGCCCGGAAGCGCGCGCAGCGTGGGCAGGCCATCGTCCTGGGCGCGTTGTCCTTCCTGGTGCTCGCGCTCATGGTGACGCTCAGCTTCAATCTCGGGCACGCGCTGCGGCAGAAGATGGGCTTGCAGCAGCACAGCGACGCAATGGCCTACTCCATGGCCGTCCTGGAGGCCCGCGCCCTCAATTACTATGCCGTCAGCAACCGGGCCATCGCGGCTTCCTACGTCGCGATGAACAGCATCCATGCCTACATGGCGGCGTCGAGCGTGACGGGCGAGATGATGCGGGCTTCGGCCAAGAACTTCAACGCCATCGCGCTGATGGAGCTCGCCAGGTGCTTCTCCTGCTACACGTGCGCGGAGCACTGCGCCCACGCCGTCGAGGCGAGGCAGATTGCCGGTGATTTCAACCAGGCAGGGGATGACTACGACCAGAAGGTCCGCTCGCTCGAGTCCAGCTTCAACGCCGCGGTGCAGGGCGTGGACCTGATGGTCGACAACCTCCACGCATCCCAGCGCCAGGCTCATGACCGGACCCTGCAAGCCGTCCGGGACGGGCGCAGTCATGGCTTGTCGCTGCTGACCGGGTACAGCGTGCCCGGGGCCAGTGACCTCTCGCAGGCCGTGGGAGGCCTCAATGCCAACGAGTTCAACTGCGCGGTGGATGGGATGGACTGCCGGGGCAGCGTCGGGAACTCGTCTCCGGAAGCGCTGGCGCGGGTGATGACGGAAATCGCCAACGCCACCCGCGCGGACTGGCCCGCGAACCGCGCCTACAAGTCGGACCGGCTCGGCGTCATGAAGCCCACCTACCTGCATCCGGACTTCTTCAACGAGCTGCGGGACATCCCGGACCGGGGCTCGTATCTGGTGCTCGAGCACGAGGGGACGTCCAAGACGGTCCAGGACAAGTCCGAGGTCAACAGCGGAGGGAAGCAGGGCGGCAACTCCGGGACGACGAGCGCCGCGCAGGAAGAGGGGCGCATCCTCCATACGTGGCGGCACGGCTTCTCCTGGATGAGCGACTACGAAGCGCGCGTCTGGAGTGACGCCGACGGCGGTGGCCATGAGCCGGACGGCGCGCACTCGGGCTCGCACCGCTTCGAGGGCGTCAACGCGAATGCCCTGTCGGGCTGCGCCCGCTCGGGCAACTGCTTCATGAAGTTCCGCGCCAACCCGAGCTCGGACCGTGACTGGGGTCAGCCACGCGTCTACAGCTACCTCACCCGGCCACTCCGCGTCGGAGACCCCAGGCGGGCGCCGTGGGAGCTGAATGCGTCGGCCCAGGTGCGGTTGGACCACGGGGCGCAGGGCTCGGGCTCACTCACGCTCGCGGCGCAGGAGGGCGTGGCCATCTCCAAGGCGCTCGTCTACTACCACCGCTTCGGCGCCAATGGCTGGCGGGAGGCTCCCAACCTCTTCAGCCCCTACTGGCGCGCCAAGCTGCACCCCATCCGCCCGGACGAGGCCGCGGAGGTGCTGGAGGCGGCGGGCAACACCGACGCGTCGCGGCTGGCGCAGGTCCCGGGGGTGTCGCTGTGATGCGCGCGGCTCGCCGAGGCGCCGCCGCCGTGGAGATGGCGGTGTGCATGCTCGTCATCATCCCGGTGTTTCTCTACTCGCTGTTCCTGTTCGACCTGCTGCGCCACATGCTGGACTCGCAGGAGACCTCGCTCACCACCGTGTGGGACTACACCACCCTCGACTACGAGAAGGAGCCCGAGCCGGTGGCGACGGAGGATGGCGGGACCACGACGGAGGCCTTCTCCGGCTTCGAGATGGCGCAGGCCTATTCGCGGTACATGTACTGCGACCACGAGTCGGGGCTCGACAGCTACGGCCCGGGCAAGGGGCCCGAGTGCCAGGACGACGAGTCCCACCATACCGACGTCGTCGCCCACGCCTGCTGGCTCAACCCTGGCGGGCAGCAGGTGTATTGCACGCTGGATGCGCAGGCCGTGGGGGCGTACGGCGTGTCGCTCCATCAGTCCTTCATGGACACCTTCGGGCGCGGCGGCCTCATCCGCTGCTCCGCGCGCCTGGGCGTGCAGAACTACCTGCTGCCGGAGACGTTCCTGCCGGAGTTCTCCCGCGTGAAGCTGGCCAAGGAGACGCAGGACCGCGCCAACGGCGTCCACAACAACGCGACGGGCAACGGCAACTCCGGGACGCACGGCCGGGGCGACAACGTCTACCTGCTTCCCTGGGAGCAGATCGCCATCCTCACCGACACCTGGGCGCTCACGGAGCACGCCAACGTCCGGCCAGGCACGCCCGGGGGCAGGGGCCTTCACGAGCGCGTCATCCAGCTCTACCAGAACGACGACAACCCGGCCTTCTCGCAGATGTCCTCGTCGGTGGAGGGGCTGGTGGGTCAGGCCATCGGCTCGGGCCTCCTCAGCCCGGGCTTGCGGCTGCAGCCCCGGGGCTACAAGACGCCAGGCGACGACCCCCGCAACCCCAGCCTCGCCATCAAACCGCATGAAGGTGGCGGGGGCGTGGAGGAGGAAATCTCCCAGCAGGGAGGCACCCGCCGGGGCTACTTCAGCAGCGAGTGGCAGGACTGGGAGAACAACAACAACGAGCGGACCTATCAGAGCCGCGGTAACTGGTACCTGGGCTGCCAGAGGGCGGAATCGTGCTGACGGCCAGCGCGGCCTCGCGCCCCGCCGTTCGGATTCCCGCGCTGCTCTTCTCGGTGGCGGTGGCGGGCTCCCTCATCGGCTTCACCTGGGAGCATGCCGTCTACCGCGGCAGCGGAGGCACCCAGGAGGAGTGGAGTCCCCCGGACCTGACCACGGAGGTCGCGGCGTCACCCCGGGGCTGGGTGCGCACGCCCGCCGAGGAGGCCATCCTCCAGCGGACGCTCGTCCACTTTCCGCCCTATCCGAAGGCCAGCCGCCCCGAGGCGCTGGCCGCGGACTACCTGGGGCCTGGCGCGCCCATGGCGGTGGCGTGGTTCTCCACGGAGGACTCGCCCAAGCAGGTGCTGGAGCACTACGCGCAGGCCCTGCTGGCCAAGGGCTTCCCCGTCCTGCGCCAGAGCCACGGTGAGAATGGCGGCTACGTGGGCTACTGGAGCCCCGCCACCGAAGAGGTCCGGCTGGTCTCCACGCTGGCCCAGGGCGGAGAGACGCTGGTGTTCGTCTCCGCGGGGCAGGTGGGGCCCATGCTGGAGCGCGCGGCGGCGGTGCCCGAATGGCTCCCCGTGCCTCCCGGTCTCCAGGAGACGCGCACCGTGAACTTCCACCTGGAGGGCGCCTCGCACCACGTGGTGACGGGCTGGCTCCAGGAGGGAGCGCCCGACGCGGCGGCGGAGCGCTACCTCGCGCAGCTCCGCGCGAAGGGCTGGACGGTGGGGACACCGGAGCCCGTGGCGCCATCCGGTGTCGCCTTCGAGGTCGTCCGGGACACGGTGAGCGGCCGCGCGCTCCTGCGCGAACGCGCCCCGGGCCCCGGTGTGGAGCTCCATCTCACGTTGCTTCGCCGGAGCGTTGCCCCATGAGGAAGTCCCTGCGTCCGTCGCGGTCCGCCCGCGGCCAGTCCATGGTGGAGTACGCCGTCGTCACCGCGGCGCTGCTGGGCTTCTCCACCATGGGGTGGCCCTTCCTGGTGCAGCTGCTCAATGCGCTGCACCGCTACTTCAACTCCATCTACTACGTCATCCAGGCCCCCATCTGAGGACAGGGGCGCCTGGACGCAGGACTACGGCGTCACCGTGGTGACGAACTCCGCCTTGCCACCGGCGACCTTGAGCACCACGGCCTCCTTCACCGCGTCGCGGTTGGCGTCCAGGGTGATTCTGCCCGCCACGCCCGGGAAGTCCTTCGTCGCGGCAATCGCGTCGCGCAGCGAGGGGCCGCTCAGGTCCGGCGCGCGCTTCATGGCCTCGATCGTCACCCGCGCCGCGTCGTAGGCCAGCGCCGCCACGCTGTCCGGCACGCTGCCGTACGTCGCCTTGTAGCGCGCCAGGAACTTCTGGAGCACCGGGTCCGGGTTGTCCGGCGAGTAGTGGTTGGAGAAGTAGCTGCCCTCCAGCGCGGAGCCGCCCAGCTCGTACAGCTTGTCGGAGTCCCAGCCGTCGCCGCCGAGCAGCGGCACCTTGAGCCCGACTTCCCGCGCCTGCCGCGCGATGATGCCCACGTCCGTGTAGTAGCCGGGCACGAAGACGGCGTCCGGCTTCAGCCGCTTGAGGGACGTCAGCTGCGCGCGGAAGTCCGTGTCGCCCTTGGAGTAGCTCTCGTCGCCCGGCACCTCGCCGCCGAACTCCTTGAACTTGGCGGTGAACACGTCCGCCAGGCCCATGGAGAACGCGCTCTTGTTGTCGCGCAGCACCGCGACGCGCGACAGCTTCAGGTTCTCCCGCGCGAACTTCGCCATGACGAGCCCCTGGAAGGGGTCGATGAAGCAGACGCGGAAGATGTAGTCGCCCTTCTGCGTCACCTCCGGCGCGGTGGACGTGGGCGTCACCATGGGCACCTTGGCCGCCTGCGCCTTCTCCGCCATGGCCATGGACACCGACGAGGCCGCCTCGCCGAGAATCGCCACTACCTTGTCCTGGGTGATGAGCCGCGTCACCGCCTGGGCGCCTTCCTCGGGCCGGCCCTGGCTGTCGTAGACGCGCACCTGGAGCCTCTTGCCCTTCACGCCGCCCGCCTCGTTGGCCTCGTTCAGCGCCAGCTCGATGCCGTTGCGCGCGGAGATACCGAAGGTCGCCTCACTGCCCGTGAGGCTGCCGACCTCGCCCAGCAGAATCACATCCGGATCCACCGGAGCGGCCGGTGCCCCGGCCGCCTGTCCCTCGGGCGAGGGCGCCGCGGGGGCGGGCGCGTTCTTCTTCTCGCAGGCCACCACGGCCAGGGCCAGGGTCGCGAGCAGCATCAGGGGACGGCGCATCGGCAGTGTTCCTCCAGGGACGGTGGGGTCACCCTATCCCTCTCCTCCCCGCCCTCCAACCAGCGGCCCTTCAGGGAGGGATTCGAAATGCAATGTGGACTGAAACGGTCCTGATTAATTAAGAGACTCTCGGCGGCCCGGAGCTTCTTCGGCGCCGGGAACCCAGAGAGGAGACACCCGCACCCATGCTCCGGATGAGCAAGATGACCGACTACGGCATCGTGCTGATGACCGAGCTGGCTCGCGCGGATGGTGACACGCGCACCACCCGTGAGCTGGCGGCGCGCACGCGCGTGCCACTTCCCTCGGCCAGCAAGGTGCTCAAGAGCCTGCTCCAGGCGGCGCTCGTGGTGTCTCACCGTGGCGCCAATGGTGGCTATGGCCTGGCGCGTCCCGCCAGCGAATTGTCCCTGGCGGAGCTCGTCTCGGCGCTCGAAGGGCCGGTGGCCCTCACCGAGTGTGGCGTTCACGCCACCGAGGGTGCGCCCTGTGAGCTCGAGTCCGTCTGCCAGGTGCGAGGCCACTGGCGCCTCATCAACAACGCCATCCAGGAGGCCCTGGGGCGGCTGACGCTGGCGGACCTCACCGCCCCCGCGCCCCGCGTGCCCGAGCGCCTCGTGGGCCTGGGGACACCTTCCCGCCCGGCGCCTTCCCCGGCCGCCGGCCATCCCACTTCCGCTTCCGCGACAGGAGTCCGCTCATGAGCACCGAAACCCTCCAGGAACTGACGCGCCGCCCGTATGCGGCGGGCTTCGTCACCCAGGTGGAATCGGACACGTTCCCCCCCGGGCTGGACGAGGACGTCATCCGCCAGCTCTCCGCGAAGAAGAACGAGCCGGAGTTCCTGCTCGACTGGCGCCTGAAGGCCTTCCGCCACTGGAAGACGATGAAGGAGCCCACGTGGCAGGCCGTCACCTACGCGCCCATCGACTACCAGGCCATCCGCTACTACTCGGCGCCGAAGCAGAAGCCGGTGAAGGCCAGCCTGGACGAGGTGGACCCGGAGATTCTGCGCACCTACGAGAAGCTCGGCATCCCGCTGCACGAGCAGAAGCTGCTGCAGAACGTCGCGGTGGACGCCGTCTTCGACTCGGTGTCGGTGGCCACCACGTTCAAGGACAAGCTGGCCAAGGCGGGCGTCATCTTCTGCTCGTTCTCCGAGGCCGTGCGCGAGCACCCGGAGCTGGTGAAGAAGTACCTGGGCTCGGTGGTGCCGTACTCGGACAACTTCTTCGCGGCGCTCAACTCGGCCGTCTTCAGCGACGGCTCGTTCGTCTACATCCCCAGGGGCGTGCGCTGCCCCATGGAGCTGTCCACCTACTTCCGCATCAACGCGGCGGAGACGGGCCAGTTCGAGCGCACGCTCATCGTCGCGGAGGAGGGCTCGTACGTGAGCTACCTCGAGGGCTGCACGGCCCCCATGCGCGACACCAACCAGCTGCACGCCGCGGTGGTGGAGCTGGTGGCCCTGGACAACGCCACCATCAAGTACTCCACGGTGCAGAACTGGTACCCGGGCGACGCGGAGGGGCGCGGCGGCATCTACAACTTCGTCACCAAGCGCGGCATCGCGCACCGGGCGGCGAGGATTTCGTGGACGCAGGTGGAGACCGGCTCGGCGATTACGTGGAAGTACCCGAGCGTCATCCTCAAGGGGGATGACTCGGTGGGCGAGTTCTACTCGGTGGCGCTCACCAACAACCTGCAGCAGGCGGACACGGGCACGAAGATGGTGCACATCGGGAAGAACTCCCGCAGCACCATCGTGTCCAAGGGCATCTCCGCCGGCCGCGGGCAGAACACGTACCGCGGGCTGGTGAAGGTGCTGAAGAGCGCGGAGAACGCGCGCAACTACACGCAGTGCGATTCGCTGCTGCTCGGTGACAGGTGCGGCGCCCACACGGTGCCGTACATCGAGGTGAAGAACGCGTCGGCGCAGGTGGAGCACGAGGCGTCCACGTCGAAGATTGGCGAGGACCAGCTCTTCTACTGCCGGCAGCGGGGCATCTCGCAGGAGGACGCGGTGTCGATGATCGTCAACGGCTTCTGCCGCCAGGTGTTCAAGGAGCTCCCCATGGAGTTCGCGGTGGAAGCGCAGAAGCTGCTCGGAGTGAGCCTGGAAGGGAGCGTGGGGTAGGCATGGCGCTTTTGACTGTTCGCAACCTGCACGCCCGCGTGGCGGGCAAGGACATCCTCAAGGGTATCGACCTGGAGGTCGCCCCCGGTGAGGTCCACGCCATCATGGGCCCCAACGGCTCCGGGAAGAGCACGCTGGCCGCGGTGCTCGCGGGCCGAGACGGCTACGAGGTGACGCAGGGCGAGGTGCTGTTCGACGGCAAGCCGCTGCTGGAGCTGTCCCCCGAGGACCGCGCCGCCGCCGGCGTCTTCCTCGCCTTCCAGTACCCGGTGGAGATTCCGGGCGTGGGCAACATCCACTTCCTGCGCACCGCGCTCAACGCGCAGCGCCGCGCGAAGGGGCTGGAGGAGCTGGACGCCATGGACTTCCTCCAGCTGGCCAAGGAGAAGTCGAAGCTGGTGCAGCTCGACGCGGCCTTCATGAACCGCTCGGTGAACGAGGGCTTCTCCGGCGGCGAGAAGAAGCGCAACGAGGTGTTCCAGATGGCGGTGCTGGAGCCGCGCCTGGCCATCCTCGACGAGACGGACTCCGGCCTGGACATCGACGCGCTGCGCACGGTGGCCGGCGGCGTCAACGCGCTGCGCTCGCCCGAGCGCGGCATGGTGCTGATCACCCACTACCAGCGGCTGCTGGACTACATCGTCCCGGACAAGGTGCACGTCATGGCCGCGGGCCGCATCGTCCGCTCCGGTGGGCGCGAGCTGGCGCTGGAGCTGGAGCAGAAGGGCTACGGCTGGCTGGGCCTGGAGGGTGGCAAGGCTGCTGCGGCGGCGGAGGCACGCCGATGACGGCCGGTCTGGCGCACTACCTGGACGTGGCCACGCGCTTCCAGGCGGCGCCCGAGCAGGCGTCCGCGCCCCAGTGGCTCAAGCGCCTCCGCGCGGAGGCCCTGGCCGACTTCGAGCGGCAGGGCCTGCCCACCTCGCGTGACGAGGCCTGGAAGTACTCGCGGCTGGCGCCCATCGTGGAAGGGACGTTCCTTCCCGCGGCGCCAGGCGCCCGCGACGCCGCGCAGCTGTCGTCGGTGGTGCAGCGGCTCGGCCTGCCGGGGCCCCGGCTGGTGTTCGTGGACGGGCGGCTGGCGCCGGAGCTGTCGTCCGTGGCGGGCCTGCCGCGTGGGCTGACGCTGAAGCCGCTGCGGGACGCGGTGCGCGAGGACGGCGAGCTGCTGGAGTCCCTGCTGGGGCAGCGGGCCGTGGCGGCCGAGCACGCCCTCACCGCGCTCAACGCGGCGCTGCTGGACGAGGGCGCGCTGCTCCAGCTGGCGCCGGGCGCGCTGAGCGAGGTGCCCGTACAGCTGCTGTTCCTCACGCGCGGCGACGCGCCGGTGCTGTCCAGCCCGCGCATCCTCGTGGTGGCGGGCGAGAGCAGCGAGGCGACGCTGGTGGAGACGTATGCCAACGCGGGCCCGGCGGGCGCGGCGGCGACGTTCACCAATGCGGTGACGGAGGTGACGCTGGGCGACAACGCCAGCCTCCACCACTACAAGCTCCAGGTGGAGGGGGACGCGGCGCTGCACGTCGGGGCCCTCCACGCGCGGCAGGGGCGCGACAGCCGCTTCGCCTCGCATGCCTTCGCCTTCGGCGGCGCCATGGCGCGCAACGAGGTGCACGCGGCCTTCGCGGGCGAGGGCGGCGACGCGACGCTGAATGGCCTCTACGTGGGACAGGGCGCGCAGCACCTGGACAACCGCACGGCGCTGGACCACGCGGTGCCCCGGTGCACCAGCCGCGAGCTGTACAAGGGCGTGCTGGACGGGCACTCGCGCGGCACCTTCCACGGGCTCATCCGCGTGCGGCAGGACGCGCAGCGCACGGACTCGCGGCAGCAGAACCGCAACCTCCTGCTGTCGGAGGCGGCGCAGGCGGACGCCCGGCCGCAGCTGGAAATCCTGGCGGACGACGTGAAGTGCGCGCACGGCGCGGCGGTGGGGCGGCTGGACGCGCAGGCGCTGTTCTACCTGCGCTCGCGCGGCGTGCCCCAGGCGGAGGCGGAGCGGCTGCTCACGTACGCCTTCGCCCGCGAGGTGGTGGAGGCGGTGCCCGCCGGCCCCGTGCGCGCGAACATCGAGTCGCTCCTGGCCCTCAAGCTGCCGGGCGCGGCACCGCGTGAGGTGACGGCATGAGCGGCTTCGACGTGAAGCAGGTCCGCGAGGACTTTCCCATCCTCCACCAGGAGGTGCGGGGCCGGCCCCTGGTGTACCTGGACAGCGCCGCCACGGCGCAGAAGCCGCGGGCCGTCATCGACGCGCTCGTGCGCTTCTACCAGCACGACAACGCCAACGTGCACCGGGGCGTCCACGTCCTCTCCGAGCGCGCCACCGAGGCGTACGAGGGCGCGCGGGAGACGGTGCGCCGCTTCATCAACGCCCGGGACGCGAAGGAAATCGTCTTCGTGCGCGGCACCACCGAGGCCATCAACCTGGTGGCGCAGACGTATGGGCGCAAGCACATCGGCGCCGGGGACGAGGTGCTCATCACCCAGATGGAGCACCACGCCAACATCGTCCCGTGGCGGATGCTCTGCGAGCAGACGGGCGCGGTGCTGAAGGTCATCCCGGTGGATGACCGCGGCGAGCTGGTGCTGGACGCGGTGGACGCGCTGCTCACCGAGCGCACGCGCCTCCTCGCGGTGACGCAGGTGTCCAACGCCCTGGGCACGGTGGCGCCGGTGAAGGAGCTCACGCGCCGGGCCCACGCGAAGGGCATCCCCGTGCTGGTGGACGGCGCGCAGGCGGTGACGCACTTCCCGGTGGACGTGCAGGACCTGGGCTGTGACTTCTACGCCTTCAGCGGGCACAAGATGTTCGGACCCACCGGCATTGGCGTGCTGTACGGCCGCAAGGAGTTGCTGGACGCGATGCCGCCCTACCAGGGCGGCGGCGACATGATTCTCTCCGTGACGATGGAGAAGGTGACGTACAACCGCGTGCCGTACCGCTTCGAGGCGGGCACGCCCAACCTCGAAGGCGCGGTGGGGCTGGCGGCGGCCATCCGCTACCTGGAGTCGCTGGGGATGGAGAACGTCGCCGCGCATGACCGGGAGCTGCTGGCCTACGCCACGCGGGCGCTGGAGTCGGTGCCGGGGCTGCGGCTGGTGGGCACGGCGCGCGAGAAGTCCGGCGTGCTGTCCTTCCTGCTGGGGGACATCCACCCCCACGACGTGGGCACCATCCTGGACCGCGAGGGCATCTGCATCCGCACGGGCCACCACTGCGCGCAGCCGGTGATGCAGCACTTCAAGGTGCCGGCCACGTCCCGGGCGTCGCTGGCGCTCTACAACACGCGCGAGGACGTGGACGCGCTCGTCCGCGGCCTGCACAAGGTCCTGGAGGTGTTCCAGTGAGCTCGGATGACTTGAAGGACCTCTACCAGGAGGTCGTGCTGGAGCACTCCAAGCGGCCGCGCAACTACCGCGTGGTGGACGGCGCCAACGCGGAGGCCGCGGGCCACAACCCGCTGTGCGGTGACCAGCTGGTGGTGACGCTGAAGGTGGAGGACGGCGTCATCCGCGACGTGGGCTTCCAGGGCCAGGGGTGCGCGATTTCCAAGGCGTCCGCGTCGCTGATGACGGGCGCGGTGAAGGACCGGACGCGCGCGGAGGCCGAGTCGCTCTTCGAGCAGGTCCACAAGCTGGTGACGGAAGGCCCGGAGTCGGTGGACGTGGACGCGCTGGGCAAGCTGGCGGTGCTGTCCGGCGTGAGTGAGTTTCCCGCGCGCGTGAAGTGCGCCAGCCTGGCGTGGCACACGCTGCGCGCGGCCTTGGAGGGACGCGGCGAGGCCGTGTCCACGGAGTAGGGGTGGAGGGCCACATGCGAGGAATGATGGCGGTGCTGGAGCGGGACGTCTCCGCGACAATCATCCCCAGCGGAGACCGGGTGGTGCTGCCCGCGGGCTCGGAGCTGCGGGTGACGCAGACGCTCGGCGGCAACATCACGGTGCAGGACCCCTACGGCCAGCTCTTCCGCATCGACGAGAAGGACGGCGGCGCGCTGGGCGAGGAGTACGCACCGAAGGAGAAGGCCGCCGGCGACCCCAGCGACTTCAACGAGGAGCAGGTCTGGGAGCAGCTCCGCACGGTGTATGACCCGGAGATTCCGGTGAACATCGTGGAGCTGGGGCTGGTCTACGCGTGCAAGGCCGAGCCCCATCCGGAGGGCGGGCAGCGGGTGGACATCCAGATGACGCTCACCGCGCCCGGCTGCGGCATGGGGCCGGTGCTCGTGGAGGACGTGCGCACCAAGGTGGGCTCGGTGCCCGGCGTGAAGGAGACGCGCGTCGAGCTCGTCTGGGACCCGCCCTGGGGGCAGGAGCGCATGTCGGACGTGGCGCGGCTCCAGCTCGGGTGGATGTAGGAAGGCCCTCGGCGTCCGGCCCCGCCAAGGGCCGGCGCCCTCAGCGCAGGGCCAGCCGCCGCGCGCCCACGCCGAGCGCCGCGGTGGCCAGTGTCCCCGCGAGCAGCTTGGGCCAGCGGGCGGGCGCCGCGTGCCGCGGAGGCGCCACCACCACCGGCGCGCGCGCCGCCACCTCCGGCATCTTCTCCGCGAAGAGCTCCACCATGCCCTTGAGGAACGCGAGCATGTGATGCGGGCCCGGGCTGGACACCCAGTTGCCGTCGCGAATCACCGGCTCGTCCACCCACCGTCCGCCCGCGTTCCGCACGTCGTCGCGGATGCCTGGCCAGGACGCCAGCGCGCGCCCTTCCACGAGGCCCGCCGAAATCAGCACCCAGGGCCCGTGACAGATGATGGCCATGGGCAGGTCCAGGGCGTCCGCGTCGCGCACGAAGTCCAGCGCGAGCGCGCTCTGCCTGAGGATGTCCGGGTTCATGAAGCCGCCCGGAATGACGACCGCGTCGAAGTCCGCCGCCTTCACCTCGCGCAGGGACGCATCCACGGCCACCTTCTTGCCCGGAAGCATGAGGTTCATCCCCCGGATGCGGCCCTTGTGGGGTGACACGATGGTCACCACCGCGCCCTGGCGCTCCAGCTTCTTCACCGGCGCCGTCAGCTCCACCTGCTCGAAGCCATCCGCCGCGAGTACCGCCACCCGCAGTCCCTTCAGCTTCTTCATCGCGCTCACCTCGCTGTGTGTCTGCACAATCGGTCGCCTCGACACTGTGCATTCCCGCGGTGCGCGGGCATGCCGGGGGAGGCAGGCAGGGAGGCCCTGGCCCACCTCCTCCGTGAGGACACTCGCCGAGGGCTCCGCGTTGTGCCTCCCGGGAGGGCGTGCTAGCGACCTGGCGGTCCGGAGGACCCTCGAATGTTCGCGTCGCCTGCTTCCCTTCGCCGTGCTCTCGTGGTGGGTACCGTGATGCTCCTTGCTCCCCTGAGCTGTACCAGTCCTGGCGCCGCGCGCACCGGCGGCGAGCGGCCCTCCACGGACGGCGCGCCCGCGCGCAAGGTGAAGTGGGGGCTCGTCATCCATGGCGGCGCGGGTGTCATCTCCCGGGAGAACCTGTCGCCGGAGCGCGAGGCCGAGGTCCGCGCCGCGCTGACGCAGTCCCTCCAGGCCGGGCACGCGGTGCTGGCGCAGGGCGGCTCGGCCCTGGACGCGGTGACCGCGGCGGTCCGCATCCTGGAGGACTCGCCGAACTTCAACGCGGGCAAGGGCGCCGTCTTCACGCACGACGGCGTCAACGAGCTGGACGCCGCCATCATGGAGGGCAAGACGCGCCGCGCGGGCGCCGTGGCGGGCCTGCGGCACGTGAAGAACCCCATCGAGCTGGCGCGGCTCGTCATGGAGAAGTCGCCGCACGTGATGATGGTGGGCGAGGGCGCCGAGGCCTTCGCGAAGACGCAGGGCGTGGCGCTGGTGGACCCGAAGTACTTCTACACGGAGGAGCGCTGGCAGTCGCTTCAGCGCGCGCTGGAGAAGGAGCGGGAGCAGCAGCCGTCCTCTTCGCTCCAGCCGGGGTATGACCCGGTGAGCGGGGACCACAAGTTCGGCACCGTGGGCGCGGTGGCGCTGGACATGTCCGGCGCGCTCGCCGCGGCCACGTCCACCGGCGGCATGACGAACAAGCGCTTCGGCCGGGTGGGGGACTCACCCATCATCGGCGCCGGCACCTACGCGGACCCGCGCTGCGCCGTCTCCGCCACCGGCCATGGTGAGTTCTTCATCCGCTACACCGTGGCGCGCGACATCTGCGCTCGCGTGGAGTACCAGTCGCTGCCCTTGCAGGAGGCCGCCCACGTCGTCGTCAACGACGTCCTGGTGCAGGCGGGCGGAGAGGGCGGCGTCATCGCCATGGACCGCGAGGGGAACGTGGCCATGCCCTTCAACTCCAGCGGCATGTATCGCGGCTACGTGGGCGAGGACGGCCAGCCCGTCGTGGCCATCTTCCGGGACGCGCTCGGGGTGAGGCTGACTCCCTGAGCGCGTCTGGAGACGTCAGTCCCGGCCGCCGCGGCGGCCACCGTCGTGGCGTCCACCGTCGTGGCGGCGCTGCCCGCCGGGGGATGCCCGGTGGGGGCCGTTGCCCCACCGGTTTCCGTGGGACGGGCCCGGCCGGTAGTGGTGGCGCACCGGGCTGGGGCCCCGGCGGTGGTTGCCGTAGTGGTAGACGTGGTGGCGGACCGCCGGGTAGCGGCGCCAGCTGTGCGCGAAGTAGTGCGGGTGCCGCCGCGCCACGGTGATGCTCGCGTGGCGGTAGACGGGCACCGTGATGTGCACGGAGCCCCGGGGGGCCCAGCCGCCAGCGGAGAAGTACCAGGACGGGCCGCGGCGCACCCAGCGGGACGACACGTAGACGAGGCCGGGACGGGGCGGGGCGGCCCAGACGCCGCCCACCCACACGTAGCTGGCGCCGGACCAGTACCAGTAGCCAGGCGTCCAGACGTAGTTGGGGGCCGGCGGCGACGGCGCGTGCTCGACGCGCAGCGGCGGCGGCGCCTGCTGCGTGGTCAGCTCCGCGCTCGTCACGGCGACGGGAATCTCCACCACCGTGGAGTCATACCGGGCCCAGCCACCGGACACCCACCGCCACATGCGGCCGTCGGGCTCCCAGTAGCCGTTGATGAAGCGGTAGCCCTCCATCGGCGCCAGCCAGGCCCCCTGGTTGAAGCGCCACTCGTTGCCGTCCCAGTACCAGTGGCCGGAGGCCCAGACGGCTCCGGGGTAGGGGCGGGCCGGAGGGTTCTCCGCGAGGAGCGCCGGAGGCGCGTAGGGCGCCAGGGGCGCGGTGTCCTCGTCCTCGAACTCCGTGTCGTCGTATGCGTACTCGGAATACCCGGGTTCCGACGCGGGGACCGGTGCGGTCTGCGCATGAACCAGGGGCGCTGCCAGCAGGGTCACCAGACAAGCCCACCATCGAGGAGTCATCGCGTCATCTCCGTGGGTTACCAGACAGATGCTACTCCCGGCCCCCCTGGAACCCCGCCGTGGGGGGGCCGGTGCAGAAAAAGACGCGGCGCCGTCGGCCTTTATTCATCCCCCGGCTAGGGCTTCACCAGGACCAGCTCCCGCGTCTGGATGAGGTCCACGTCGCCCGTGAAGCCGGCGAACACCTCGTACTGGTTCGGCGCGACGCGGTTGCGTGGCAGGCGCAGCGACTCGGTGACGCTGAGCGTGCTGCCGTCCTGCTTCTCCGAGCGGGTGAAGCGACCGAACGGGTTGTTCGCCTCGATACCCGCCTGCGGGTCCGCGAGCTTCCAGCCCTTGGGCATCGTCAGCGTCACCTGGGTGCGGCTGGCCTCGGTGGTGTCGATGTAGAGCGGCGTGCGGCGCGTGCTCAGCTGCACGAAGCGCCGGCCCAGCTGCGCCGGGAAGGTGAGGGGGCCCAGGGCCATGCGCTGGCTGCCCTCCATGCGGCCGAAGCGCGGCACGGTGAACTCGTAGCGCAGCACGAAGGGCGCACCCACCTTCTCCTGGCTCTCCAGCTTCACGCTCGACAGCGAGGCGCCACCGAAGTAGCGCGCCACCGCGCCCTGCAGGGCCTGGTCGCGGCTCTCCGCCGACAGCTGGCTGAACGCCTCGGAAATCTGCGCCGCCTCGAAGCCGGAGTACGTCTCCTCACCCTGGCCGCTGAGCGTGCCGTCCTCGGCGAGCGTCAGCGTCAGCTTCACGTCCTTGCCGGGGACCTCCTTCATGGGTGGCGTCTGCACCCGCTGGAGCGGACGGCCCGGCTCCGGCAGCAGCCACGCCTCCAGCCCGCCCATGGCCAGCTCCGGCAGCTCGCCGAAGGGGCCGTAGCGCACGGAGGTATCCACCCAGACGGGCTCGCTGCCGGGGAGCTCCACGCGCAGCGCCGCGTAGGGCAGCAGCGAGTCGAAGGGGAAGGTGTAGGGCGCCGGGTCGGTGTTGAAGGTGCGCACCGCCACCACCCGCGAGGGGATGCCCAGCGCCTCCAGGCCGGCCTTCATCACCGTCAGGCGGCTGCCCCGGTCCTGGGCCACGGTGGAGGCCGCCGTCTGGCTCAGGCTCGCGTCGCGCCCGGAGAAGCGGCTCATCACCGCGGCGTGCAGCGCCTTCACCGCGTCGAGGCCCGTCTTGCCCCCGGCCGCCTTGCGCGCGAAGGCGTCCACCTCCGCGGTGCGCTGCCAGCGGTCCTGGAAGACGTCGCCGTACACCTTCACGAGGCCCTCGTTGCCCGTGGCGCCCGCGCCCACGATGACGAAGGGCAGGTACTCGTTGGCGGAGGGCGGCGCGTCCGGCTCGGGGATGAAGGGCGGCACCCGGCGCGTCTCGAAGTGGAACACCTCCTGGTCCCCGTCCACCTTCGGCTCCGGCACCTTCATGCCGTGGGCGTCCACCTTCATGCCCATGCCCTTGGGGGCCACCACCGTGTACGTCACCCAGGCGTTCGGCTGGTTGGCAATCTGGAAGTAGAAGGCGGACGCGGTGAAGCCCGGCTGCGAGGGGCCTCGCGGCGGCTCGGCCAGCAGGTACTCCACCTCCACGTAGTCGCCCACGGCCACGCCCGGCAGGCTCACCGTGTCCTTGCCCTCGATGTTCTCCGGCTCCAGCACCCGGCCGTCCGCCTTCAGTGTGCGCAGCGCCAGCACCTGCGCCCCGCGCGGCACGGTCACCTCGGCGATTTCCTGCACGCCGGACTGCTCCAGCGCCTTCTGCACGGTGTGGATGCGGTTGACGATGCTGCCGTCGGGGTACACGCGCACCGCCGCCGCATCCAGCACGAAGGCCGCCGCGGCGCCGCCGCTGACGGGCTCCGCCTCGTAGGCGCGGATGGCCTCACGCCCATCCACGGCGTGCTCCTGGAGCAGCTCGCGGCCCGTCTTCGCGCGCTCCACCGCGCGGCGCAGCGCCAGGTCGTCACCGTCCAGGGCCAGGGCGCGCTCGCGCAGCGCCAGCGCCTCGGCCGGCTGGCCCGCGTACTCGCGCACGTCCGCCATCCGCTTCACCAGCTCCGCGTTGCGGGGCCACACGGTGGCCAGCTTCTGCAGCACGGCCGTCGCGTCATCGAAGCGGCGCTGCGTCACATAGAGGTTGGCCAGCGTGTTGCCCAGGCTGATGCTGCTCGGGTCGCGGCTCAGCAGCTCCGTGTACAGCCGCGTCGCCGCCTCCATGTCGCCGCGGGTGCGCGCGTGCTCGGCCTGGCGCACCACGGTGCCCGGGCAGCCCTCCAGCGTCGCCATCAGCTTGTCGCCGCGCTGGGCCGCGTCGCGGCGGCGCGCCAGGTTGTACTGGAGCGCCAGCGCCTCGCACAGGCCGGGCTGCGCCTCCAGCGCCGCGGTCAGCGACTCCTCCGCCAGGGCTTCCACCTCCAGGGCCAGCGCCGCGCGGGCGCGCAGCATGAACACCGGGTGGCCGGCGGGCTGGGCCACCTCGGACGCCGTCTTCAGCATCTCCATCGCCGAGGCGGGCTGCCCCTCGTCCAGGAACAGCTCCGCGCGCAGCAGCAGCGCCGCCACGTTGCCCGGGTCCTTCGCCAGCACGGCCTCCAGGTCGCGCGTGGCCCGGCCGCGGGCCACCTTGGAGGGCACCGTGCGGTCCGCGGACGCCACCTCGGCGCGCAGCCACAGCAGGGCGGGGGTGTTGGCCTCCACGGACGCCATCAACCGCCGCGCGCCGTCGGCGTCACGCTGCAGGCCGTCGCGCACCGCCAGCACCACGGCCAGCAGCTCGCCGGCCTCCTCGTGCAGGGCCGTCTTCAGGCTCTCCGCGGTGGGGAACACGCCGGGCGTCTCGTCGGAGGTCTGCGCCTTGCTCCCCCACGCCCGGGGCGCGGCGCCCGTGGCCGCGGTGAAGCGCACGGCGGAGGGACGTCCGTCCACGCGCAGCAGGGCGAAGGTGAGCAGTCCCGAGGTCGCGCCCTTGAGCTGGCGCACCACGAAGCGGTGCTTGCCCGCGGCCAGCTGGACGGCGCGCGCGGTGACGGTGGAGGTGGCGCGCTCCCAGGCGCGGCGCTCCATCAGCGGCGCCCCGTCCATCATCACCTGGTGCGAGGTGCCGCTCACCGTGCGCGCCACGTAGAGGCCCGGCTCCGAGACCTCCGCATCGAAGGCCTGCACGTAGTGGTCGCCCTGGCCGGGCTCGCCCGTCAGGTCCATGCGCCCGTCGGGCACGTGCAGCGTGCGCACCGGCAGCGGGCCGAAGGCGCTGGTGAAGGGGCCCGCCAGCGAGCCGTTCTGGTCCACTGGCGTGCGCTCGTCCCACGCCAGCACATGGAAGGGCGAGAAGGGGCCCACCAGCGAGACCTCGTTCACCCCGCCCAGCTCGTGGATGGCCGCGTCGCGCGCCTGCGCGTCGCCACGCACCACCGCCACGGACATCCGCGCGCCACGCAGCAGATAGGCGGCCTCGCCCGTCGCGCCCGCGGCCAGGGCCCGGTCCACGCCCTTGAGGATGTCGTCATCCAGCGCCCGCGACGTGCCCACCGAGTCCAGCACGTGCCGCGCCGCCATGACCGCCAGCGGGTGCTTGGGGGCGCGCGCCGCCAGCTCCAGCGACGCCGCCAGGGCGCGGTCGGGGCGGCCCGCGCGCCGCGCCATCAGCGCCTGGCCGGCCAGGGCATAGACGTCCCCCGAGTCGCGAGCGATGGCGTCGTCGAAGCGCTGCTGCGCCAGCGTGGCGTCGCCTGTGATGAGCAAGGCGTGGAAGCCCGCGAACGCGAGCGTGCGGGCCTCTTGCGTGCCCTTCTGCGCGCGCTCCGCGGCAATCTCGAGGACGCGGGGTGTCGCGGTGGAGGCGGTACGGGAGCAGCCGGTGAGGGCCGTGACGAGTGCGAGCGCGGCGAAGCCAAGTCGAATGGTGCGCATAGGGGGAGCCAGGGATAGTGCAATCCCTCGGCCGAGGCCATATTCCCCTGCGCGAGACTGTCCGGGCGCTTGCTGCCGGACGCTCTACCGCCGCCGGGTGGGGCTCTTCGCGGAGCCCTTGGCGGGCTGCTTCTTCGGGGGGGGCGGAGGGGCCCGCTTGGCGGGGGCCACCGCCTTGGCCGGCGCCGCGGCGACCACGGCCTTGGCGTCCGGCACCGGGGCCGTCGTGCCCGGAGGCGGCGCGCGCCGCACGGTATAGATGAAGCCCTCGGCGCGGCAGGTGCCCTCGATGCAGCCGAAGGCGGGCACGGGCGCGTCGCCGAAGTGCTCCATCCAGCCCGGCCCCAGGTTGAGCGGCTCGCCGATGGCCCGCTGGTCCTTGCCCTTGCCCACGTAGCCCTGCATGACGCCGTCGGCGTCCACGCGCAGCTCCAGCGCGGCCTCGCCCTCCGGAGAGGCCAGTCCGAGCATGGTGCCGCGCCGCTCGCCCAGCGCCCACTCCAGCCGCAGCGGCGCGCCCGCGCCGTCATGGATGAGCGCCACGTAGCGCCCCGTGCTGCCCTGGAGCAGCAGCGCCGCCGCGGGGGCCTGCTGCGAAGGTCCGTAGAGCATGTGGTAGGCGCGGCGCCTCCACGTGTCCGGCGGCGCGTCCGCGCGCACGCGGGCGCTGAGCACCGCGATGTCGCCGTCCAGCCCCACCACGTCGACGCGGGCGCGGCCCACGCGCGACTGCGAGCGCTCCTCCACCGGCGGGAAGATGATGGCCTTGTCCTCCGCCTCCACCGGCCGCCCGGCAACCAGCAGCGACGGCGCGTCCGGCCCGTCACCAATGGAGACCGTGCGCTTCTCGGAGCCGTTCTCCAGCCGCCCCGGCATCGAGCGGGGCGAGGGCGGCCCCAGGTCCGCGTTCAGCGCGGCGCCGGGCTGCGGGCGCGTGGGCTTGTCGCCGCTGCGCAGCCACTCCCGGCCCAGCACGGCCAGCGCCGCCAGCACCAGCAGCACCGCCGCGACCTGCATGGCCACGCGCACCGCCTTGCGCACGCCCTGACGGATGCGCTGGAGGGGCGTCAGCTTCACCGGCGCGAGCGACGGCAGGCTGCCGGGGACGAGCAGCTCCAAGTCCGCGATGAGCGTGGTGACGGAGGGGTAGCGGTCCTCCGGGTCCGGCTTGAGGCAGCGCGTGACGATGGTGTCCAGCCGCGGGTCCAGCCCGGGCTTGCGCCGCGACGGCGGGTCGAAGGTGCCCAGCGGCACCTCTCCCGTGAGCCACTCGTAGAGGATGACACCCAGCGAGAAGATGTCCGCGCGCGCATCCGCGCTCTTCGCGTCCACGCGCTGCTCGGGCGCCATGTACGACAGCGTGCCCATGGACACGTGCGTGGACGTGAGCGCGTAGCGCGATGAAGGGCTCGCGTCGTCGAGGAAGGAGGCGAGCCCGAAGTCCGACACCTTGGCGATGCCGCCGGCCTGCTGGTCCAGCAGGATGTTCTCCGGCTTCAGGTCACGGTGGATGACGCCGCGGCCGTGCGCGTACTCGATGGCGCGGCAAATCTGGAGCATCCGCCGCAGCGCGCCCATGACGTCCAGCTGCGGCGAGCGAATCAGCTCGCGCAGCGAGGGGCCGTCCACGAACTCCATCACCAGGTAGTACGTGCTGTCCGTCTTCCCCTTGTCGACGATGGAGACGATGTGGGGATGACTCAGGGCGGCGAGCGCGGCGGCTTCCTTCTGGAAGCGCGCGATGAAGGACGGGTCCTTCGCCAGCTCCGGGTTGAGCAGCTTCACGGCCACGGTGCGGCCAAGCGAGAGCTGGGTGGCCTTATGGACTTCCCCCATGCCTCCGCTACCGACCAGCTTGTCGAGGTGGTAGCCGCTGATGAGATCCGGGGAGCGCGGCCGGCTGATCGCGGTGGGGTCGAGTGAGGACATGGCAGTGAGCGAAGGGGCGGCCAGGGTAGCAGAAACCCGGCGCTGGATAGGTCCGCTCATGCACGGGTCGGCTTTGCCCCCCGGCAAGCCGCCAGGCGCCTTGCCTGCCCGCCGCTCAGATTCCGGACAGCGGGGTGCGGTTCACCGCCTGGCGCAGGCTGTTTCGCACCTGGTCCAGGGAGGAGCGCATCTGCCCGTGTCGGACGGAGGCCGCCACCGCGCGCGCCAGGGACTTGAGGAGGGTGACCTCCTCGGGCTTCCAGGCGCGGGGCCGGCGGCAGTCCTCGAAGGCCACCATGCCCCACCACTGCTGCCGGGAGGGGTTGATGGGGCACAGCAGCACCGACTGCGTTCCCTGGCGCTCCAGCAGGTCCTTCATCATCGGAGGGGCGTCGCGGGTGGGGCACGCGACCACCATGCCGGCCTCCAGCATGTCCACCCAGCCCGGCGCGAACTCACGGAAGGAGAAGGCCCGCATCACCGGGTTGGCCAGCGGTGACGGCGTGGGCGGCTCCGCCCAGGCGTAGCGCATGTCGGTGATGAAGCGGCCGTAGGTCCCCTGGACGCGGTTCTCCAGGATGTAGGCCCGGTCCACGCCCAGCGCATGCCCCACCATCCCCAGCACCTCCACGCCGGTGCTCGGGCTCAGACCCTTCTCCAGCAGCAGCTTCGAGGCTTCCGACACCTTCGTGAAGGCTTCGATCATCGGGGCATCCGTTCGAGTTCCGCCCCTGTCTGGGACGGTCAATGAATCGCTGAAGTCACATTAAGCAGGATTCTTCTGTTTCTGTCAAATCTCACGTTCACTGGACGGATTGACGACTATCCCCGAGTTGTGACCCAGATGGGTTTTAGCGGACCTCGAAACGTATTTCGAGGGGGAACTCTCAGGAATCAAGGTGGACCGGGGTTGTATGGACCCTCAAAAGCAACGGGGGTACCTCTCTTGGAGAGGCACCCCCGTGCATTGGCATCGAAAGCTGTTTAAGCTGACTACTTGGTGTCGGTGGCGGCGGTGGAAGCGGTCTTCTTCGCCTTCTTGCCCTTCTTTGCGGGCTTGGCCTCGGGAGCGGCCTCGGCCTTCGCCTCCTCGGCCTTGGGGGCCTCGGCGGCGTCCAGGGTCTCCGGCTTCGCCTCCGCGGCGACAGGCTGGGCTTCGGCAGCGGGCGCGGAAGCAGGAGCCGGGGTATTGGCGAACGCGGTGGCGGCGGCGAGGAGGGCAGCGGCGAACACGGTCTTCATGAAAAGCTCCGTTGTCGAAAAACGGCGCGAGATTGCGCCGTCCCAGCGAGCAGGGGCTTGAGCAGGCGGCGTGCCATCAGGGCTTTCAGAGGGAGCGCGGTTGTCACGCGCGCTGTTCGTGGGGAGAAACTCCGCAGTTGGGGCTCCGACAATGGGGGCCCGCTCCCCAGACAGGCAGTTGCTGCTTTGACGATGACGGGGCAGTTGAGCAAGCTGCACGCGTCATCCGGCTACAGGATGTCGGGCCCGGCGCCTTCGCCGCGCATGGCGCGCGGTCATGGTGTGGGAGAGATGGTTCATGCGGTTTTTCTGTGTCGCGACAGCATTGGCCGTCCTGGGTGCGGGTTGCGCGACGGGAATCCCGCTCGAGCGGCTGGAGGCCCAGGTCATCGAGGCCGACCGTTGGCGGCGGGAGTACGAGGCGGAGCGCGAGCGCGCCGAGGCGTTCGCGCTGCGCATGGCCCAGCTCGAGTCCGCGCTGGAGCGGCTGAAGCTGGAGCGCGCGGAGGCGGAGCAGGGGCGTGCGGCGCTGCTGGAGGAGCTGATTCGCACCGAGGCGGACCGACACGCGCTGGAGGAGCACAACACCCAGCTCCTGGCGCTGGAGCGCGAGGTCAACGAGCTCAAGGAGCTGAAGGAGATGCACGAGGAGCTGTCGGACGTCTGGTACGAGTCCGCGCTCGAGCGTGCCCGGCGGCGACTGAACAATCCGCCGCAGCCGGCTGCTCCCCCGGCTGCCGGGAACGTCGAGCCCACCGCGCCCTGACGTCCCGGCCGACGCGCGGCGCCGCATCCCCGTGATAGAGGAACGGCGTGGCGAGCTCCCGCATCTCCATTCGCGGCTACCGGACCGGCTTCCTGTTCGTGGTCGTCCTCCTGTCGGCCGTCACCGCCTTCACGCTGTGGACGGAGGTCCGCACCGGAAGGCAGGTGGACGGGCTGGTGCAGGAGGCGCTGGAGCGGGCTGGCTCCATTGGTCGCATCCGGGTGGACGCGCTGTCGCTCGAGTCCGCCATCGAGGCCCACATCCGCGCCACGGGCGACGCCGAGCGCCAGGCCGCGGACGCGGTGATGGAGCAGATCCTGGGCGACATCCGCGCCTCGTCGGAGGCGTACACGCGCAACCTCCCGCAGGGTGAGAAGGCGCTGTGGTACCGCTTCAACGCCGCCTGCCAGGGGCTGGCGGACCAGGTGCGCGCGGCGGCCGTGTTCTCCCAGCGCCGCGAGGCGGAGCGGGCGCGGCGCCACCTGGCCGAGCGCATCCGCCCGCTGGCCGCGGAGCTGGACGCGCTGGGCGGCGCGCTGGAAGAGGAGAACGCGGCCGAGGCCCGGCGCCTGGTGAACCGGCTGGAGGATTTGCGCGTGCGCAACACGGCGCTGGGCGCGGGCGCCACGCTGCTGGCCATCCTCCTGTCGCTGCTCGTCGGCTGGCGCGTCACGTCCCTGCTCAAGCGCCAGGAGGCCATCATCCAGGGGCAGCTGGAGGAGCTGGGCCGCCACAACCAGGAGCTGGACTCCTTCACCCGGCGCGTGGCGCACGACCTCATCTCCCCGCTGGCGCCGCTCAAGGGCTACCTGACGCTCATCCGGCGCACGGGCGCGGTGAAGGACGCGGGCGCGCTGGAGATGCTGGCGCAGTGCGAGTCCAGCGCGGTGCGCATGGGTGAGCTCATCGAGGCGCTGCTGCGCTTCTGCCGCGCCGGCACGCGCGGCGAGAGCACCGTGGGCGAGCTGGACACGGCCGTCACCACGGTGCTGCTGGAGGTGGCGCAGACGGCGGCGGCGCAGGGCGTGTCCCTGGAGCGCGAGCTGGAGCCCGGCGTCGCGGTGGACTGCCCGGGGCAGCTGCTGCAGGTGAGCGCGCGCAACCTGCTCACCAACGCGGTGAAGTACACGGCGGGCCGGCCCGACCCGCGCGTGAAGGTGCGGGTGGCCACCGAAGGCGGCATGGCGGTGCTGGAGGTGGAGGACAACGGCATCGGCATGGCGCCGAGCGTGCAGTCCTCGTTGTTCCAGCCCTTCTTCCGCGCGCCCGAGGTGAGGAACCTCCCGGGCCATGGACTGGGGCTGGCCACCACGAAGCGCGTGGTGGAGGCGCACGGCGGCACGCTGGTGGTGCGCTCGGAAGAAGGCAAGGGAACGCACGTGGTGGTGCGCTTCCCCCGCGTGGTGCGCTCGGCGGCGGGCACCGGCGGAGCCAAGGCTGCGACTGCCGCCGGAATGCGCAAGGTCGGCACATGAGCTCAGCCCACATCCTCGTCGTGGATGATGACCCGCAGGCCCGCGACCTGCTCCAGCGCCTGCTGGGGCCGCTCGGCTCGGTGACGCAGGCGCCGGACCCCCGCCGCGCCGCCGAGCGCATCGCGGAGGGCACCTTCGACCTGGTCCTCACCGACATGGCCATGCCCGAGCCGGGGGATGGCCTGAAGGTGCTCCACGAGGTGAAGGCGCAGCTGCCGGACACGCCGGTGGTGGTGGTGACGGCCTTCGGCAACATCGAGGGCGCGCTCGACAGCATCCAGCAGGGCGCCTTCGACTACCTGGCCAAGCCCTTCGACGTGGACGCCATCCTGCGCGTGGCGCGCCGGGCGTTGGAGCAGAAGCGGCTGGTGGAGGAGAACCGCTCGCTGCGGCAGCAGGTGGAGCGGGGCTCGCTGATGCTGGTGGGCCGCAGCCCGGCGCTGCTGGAGGTGTACAAGCAGGTGGCGCGCGCGGCGGCCAGCAACGTGCCGGTGCTGATTACGGGTGAGACGGGGACGGGCAAGGAGATGGTGGCGCGCGCGCTGCACAAGCGCTCGCCGCGCATGAACGGGCCCTTCATCCCCGTGGACTGCGGCGCGATTACCGAGTCGCTGATGGAGAGCGAGCTCTTCGGCCACGCGAAGGGCAGCTTCACGGGCGCGTCCGGCACGCGCCGGGGCGTCTTCGAGGAGGCCAGCGGCGGCACGCTCTTCCTGGACGAGATTGGCGACGTGGGGATGAAGGTGCAGTCGCAGCTGCTGCGCGTGCTCCAGGAGGGCGAAATCCGCCGCGTGGGCGAGAGCATCCCCGTCAAGGTGGACGTGCGCGTGGTGGCGGCGACGAACAAGGACCTCAAGGCGCGGGTGGCCGAAGGGCTCTTCCGCGAGGACCTGCTGTACCGCCTGGACGTGGTGCACCTGCACCTGCCGCCGCTGCGTGAGCGCAGCGAGGACATCCCCGCGCTGGTGGAGCACTTCGCCCAGCGGCATGCCCGGGGCGGCGTGCGGCCGGTGGTGACGCCGGAGGCCAACGCGCGCCTGGCGGCCTATGACTGGCCGGGCAACGTGCGGCAGCTGGAGAACGTGGTGGCGCGCGCGCTGGCGCTCAACGTGACGGGCGTCCTGGGGCCGCAGGACTTCCCGGAGCCCATCGGCGATGCGTCCACCACGAAGATGGCCGGGCTCGCGGGGGACATGCCGAGCCTGGCCGAGCTGTCCCGCCGCTACGCCGCGCAGGTGCTGCAGCACGTGGGCGGAAACAAGAGCGAGGCGGCCCGGCTGCTCGACGTGGACCGCAAGACGCTCTACAAGCTGCTGGAGGCCGCCGAGAGCGAGTCGTAGGCGAGGGCGTCAGTCGATGACGCCGAGCAGCTCCCGAATCTGCCGCAGCATCTCGATTTCCGCCGAGTGCACGCTGCCATCGCTGGCGATGAGCGCCTTCGCCTCCCGGATGACGGCGGCGGGGTTGGTGCGCAGGATGCCCATGTTGGGCGGCGGCAGGGGCTCGCCGTTCTGGAGGCAGCGGGACAGCGCGGCCAGCTCCGCCAGCGGCACGCTCATGCCGCGCGCGGTGTCCATGATGTGCTCGACCTCGGAGCGGGCGACGCGGCCATCGACGGTGGCGACCTGGAGCAGCAGCTTGAGGACTTCGACGTGGAACTGTTCGGGGCTCGTGCTCATGACTCACCAGTTGGTGTGCTTGTAGTCCTTGAAGAAGTTGCCCCAGACGTACTCGCCGGAGTTCTCCGAGGCGATGACCGGGTCCACCACCCGGGCCGCGCCGTCGACGATGTCCAGCGGCGGCTGGAAGTCCAGCTCCTGCACCTTGCGCTCCGCGTGCACCGCGGGGTCCTCGTCGGTGACCCAGCCAGTGTCCACGGCGTTCATGTAGATGCGGTCCTTCGCGTAGTCCGGCGCGGAGGTCAGCGTCATCATGTTGAGCGCGGCCTTCGCCATGTTCGTGTGCGGGTGCCTGTCCGTCTTCGTCCCGCGCGAGAAGCTGCCCTCCATCGCGGAGACATTGACCACGTGGCCGGGCGAAGAGCGGTCTCTCAGCATCAGCGGCTTCAGCTTCCCGCAGAGGATGAAGGGCGCCACTGCGTTGACCAGGTGGACCTCCAGCATCTCGGCCGTCTGGACCTCGGCGAGCTTCAGGCGCCACGAGTTCACGTTGCGCAGGTCCACCTGCTGGAGGTCCGCGTCCAGCCGGCCCTCTGGGAAGAGGGCCCGGACGTCGCCTTCCTGCTCCAGGGCATAGGGCAGCATGGAGAGCGCGGCGGAGGAGTGGATGCCCAGCGCCGGGTCGTTACTGCGCCAGGTGGTCGCGAGCTCCGACGCGCCCGCGCTTCCGGGGCCCAGCAGCGCGGTGGGCTGCAGCGTCGAGACGCAGGCCTCATGGCCGGCGAGGAGCGCTCGCGCCGCTGGCGGGAGCTCGTCGTTGCGGCGCATCTCGCCGGGCAGCAGGTGGCCGTAGAAGCCCGGGGGCCGGCGCACCGTCTGCGCGGCGTTGTTGATGAGGATGTCCAGCCGCTCGTGCGTCTGCTCGATGTATTTGGCGAACAGCTCCACGCTCGGCGCGTGCCGCAGGTCGAGCCCGTGGATGTGCAGCCGGTGCGACCAGTCCGAGAAGTCGGGCTCCTGGAGGTAGCGCTGCGCGGCGTCCTTGGGGAAGCGCGTGGTCGCGATGACGCGCGCGCCGGAGCGCAGCAGCATCAGCGAGGCCTGGTAGCCAATCTTCACGCGGGCGCCGGTGATGAGCGCGACCTTTCCCTTCAGGTCGGCGCGCTGGGTGCGCTTGGCGTAGTTGAAGTCCGCGCACTCGATGCACATCGCGTCGTAGAAGAAGTGCAGCTTACGGTACTCGGCCTTGCAGACGTAGCAGCGGCGGGGCTGCTCGAGGACGCGCTCCGGCCCGGCCTCCGTGGGAGGAGGGGGCGGCAGCGCCGGCACCGTGAAGATGGCGGAGCGGCGCAGGGTGCGAATCTCCGTCGACGCGCGGATGACGCGGTCGTGCTCGCGCTTGGTCTTCTTCTTCTCCCGGCGCAGCGCCTTCGCCATCCGGGACTTGGTGTCGCGGTCCGGATGCACCACGCGGCCGGCCGCCGCGAGGAACGCGATGCGATCCTCCTCGGGGAGGCTGGCCAGCAGGAAGCGGTCCGTGGCAATGGACTCGAGGAGCTGGGTGACGCGGCGCACTTCGTCCACGGACAGCGCGGCGGGCGGCGTTTCAGGGGGAGGGGGCGGAGCAGTCTCGGCGAGCTTCATCTCCCCGCTGCATATCTTCCAGAGGGGGAGGGTGGAAAGAGGGGCGGAAGGACAGGGCTCGGTGGGTGGGGAGGCGGCCACCCTGCCGCCCGGTGTCGCGCTGTGAGAACCGCTCTCTGGGTGGGGGCGGCTGGTGTCTGCCCGGGTTTCCAGCGAATCGTTGCGCCCCGGCACGTGCTCGCATGCGTGCTGTGCCTTGGTCGGTGCCCGCGTGAGTGCCGCACCCCGGTACGTACCCGCCTGGGCGTTGCGCCCCGGTAGCTGCCACCTGCCCGCGAGTCCGCCCGGGCGTTGCGCCTCGGCACCTGCTCACGAGTCCGCCTGGGCACCGCGCCTCGGTACCTGCCCGCGAGTCCGCTTGGGCGTTGCGCCCCGGCACCTGCTCGCGAGTCCGCTTGGGCGTTGCGCCCCGGCACCTGCTCGCGAGTCTGCCTGGGCGCTGCGCCTCGGTACCTGCCAGCGCGCCCGCCTGGGCGCTGCGCTGCATCCCAGCACGTGCCCGCGTGAGTGCCGCAATCCGGTACGTGCCCGCCTGGGCGTTGTGCCCCGGTAGCTGCCCGCGAGTCCGCCTGGGTGCTGCGCCCCGGTACCTGCCTGCGAGTTGCGCCCCGGTACCTCCCCGCGAGCCCGCCGGGGCGCTGCGCTGCGTCCCAGCACGTGCCCGCATGAGTGCTGCACCTCGGTTCGTGCCCGCGTGCCCGCCCGGGCGCTGCACCCCGCTCCGCCGCAGGCGGCGCGGCCCCACCCCGGTCTCGGCATTGGAGGGTGTGTGCGGGGCCCCGGGCCGTCGCATTCCGTTGCATGTGACAAGGGCCGCTGCGATGGCACGAATTGCCCACCCACACGGAGCCGCACCCAGGCGAGCGCACTGTGGACGACGTTGAGTGTGCGCGCGCTCCTCCGTAGCGTGTCAGGTCCATGCGACGTTGGCTTCCGCTCGCCCTGCTTCTGCCTGGAATCGCCTGCACGCCTCCTCCCGGCCCGGAGGACTCCTCGCCCGATGGTTCCGTGGCGCGAGCGCCCGTGCCCGTAGTCCCCATGGCGAACGGACGCGGCGACACGGCTCATGCGCCAGACACACGCGCCGGAGCGCCCATCACCGAGCGCACCATGGAGGCAAGGCCGGGCGCGGCCGAGCGCGGCCTGCCCACCGCGCCGAAGTCGGAGCCGTCTGAGCATGATGAGGCGTCGATGCCAGGAAGGACTGCGCATGCGGCCGAGCGCGGACTGCCGCGTGCGTCGGAGCTGTCCATGGGGGATGCCGCTTCAGTGCCAGGCACGACCGGGGATGATGCCGATGGACGCTTGGCGACCGTGTCGCGAGCGGGAGCGTCCGACGGAGGCGTCAGCGTCGTCACAGAGCCGGCCGCTCGTGGTGCCGACGGTGTTGTGAACACCACCTCGGAGACGCTGTTCGCCGCCTGGCAGCGCACGGGCGCTGACGGGGGCGCGGCGGCCTCGGTGGATGCTGCACAGGGGCCACTCGCCTCGACCTCTCCGTCCGGAAACAGCAGCACCCCGCGCGGCCCTGCCGCGGTGACACATGGCGAGGCGCTCGCGCTGTCCATCGACCCCGCGCTGGACGAGCCCGCGGCGCCCGAGGACGAAGACGCGCCCTCCAGCGACGAGGCCGCATCGCCACCCCCTGAGCAGCTCACCGTCATCCCGGATGCCCTGCACCCCGGCAAGGAGCTGGTGCTCGGCCCGGACGGCGAGCCGCTCGAGGACACCGGCTGGGTGCTGGGGCCAGATGGAGCGCCGCTCGAGGACACGGGCCTGGTGCTCGATGACGAACCCGAGCAGCAGGGCACGGACGCCGGAACGGACGTGGCGCCCCATGCCATTCCCTTCGCGCCGGATGCGGGCTCGCTGCGGGTCCGGCGGTCCATCGTCGTGCGCCAGGAGCCGCGCCAGGACGCTCCGTCGTTGGGCACGGTGGCCCAGGACATGCGGGTCCGCTGGCAAGGGGACACCGCGATACGCGGTCCGGACTGCGAGGCCTGGGTGCAGATAGAGCCGCGCGGCTGGGTCTGCGAGCGCTACCTGGAACCCAACTTCCGCGAGCCTCGGGTGCGCGAGCTCCCGAAGCTGCGCGAGGGCGAGCTGACCCCCGGCGTCTATGCGCGCGTGGTGGGCAAGCGCGTCCGCGCCTACCCGAGCCTCGCGCTGGCCCGCGCCCGGCGCAAAGGCGTGCTGCTGAAGGGCTCGGTGACGGTCCAGCTTCGCGGACAGGTCCGCGTCCGCCGGAAGACGTACTGGCGCACGACGGACGGGCAGTACCTGGAGGCACGGGTGCTGCGCGAGTACCGCCCCTCGTCATTCGTGGGGGTGGATGCGGAGGCCATCGCGGAGCTGCCGCCGACGTTCGCCTGGGCGCAGTCCCGCATCCGGCCCACCGCTCCCGTGGAGGTGAAGGTGGCCCCGGACGCGAAGGCCGCGCGGGAGACGGTGCTGCCGCCGCGCACCGTGGTGGCGGTGAAGGCGCTGTCCGAGGACGGCCACTGGGTGAGCATCGCGGAGGACCACTGGGTGGCCCGCGACGACCTGCACGTGGCCTGGTTCACGCACGCGCCGCCAGAGGTGGAGCCGGGAGCGCGCTGGCTCGACGTGGACCTGGATGCGCAGGTGCTGGTGGCCTACGAGGGCGAGCGGCCGGTGTACGCGACGCTCATCTCCTCGGGGAAGCAAGGCACGGACACACCGCGGGGGCTGTTCCGAATCTGGGTCAAGTTCGCCGAGGCCGACATGACGGGCCGAGGCACGACGGGCAACGACAGCTACCGCGTGGCCACCGTGCCCTGGACCATGTTCTTCCAGGACGACTACGCCCTGCACACGGCCTACTGGCACGACCGCTTCGGCGAGCCCATGAGCCATGGCTGCGTCAACCTGTCGCCCAGGGACGCGCGCACCCTCTACGCCTGGGCCGCGCCAGAGGTGCCCACCGGTTGGTCCATGGTCCACGCGACGGCGGACACCCCGGGCTCGTGGGTGCGCATCCGCGGCCAGGCCCGGCCGACGGGAAAGGCTCGGAAGGTGGCGGTCGCCGCAGGCGCGGCGCTCAGCCCACCACGGACACGGTGACGCGGCGCCGGTGCGGCGACGTCCGGTGCTCCCAGACGTAGATGCCCTGCCACGTCCCCAGGTCCGCCCGGCCGTCCTTCACGGGAATGTTCAGCGAGTTCTGCGTGAGCACCGTGCGCACGTGCGCGGGCATGTCGTCCGGGCCCTCCGCGTCGTGGACGAAGAGCGGGTCCCCGTCCTGCACCAGCCGCGAGAAGAAGGACTCCAGGTCCCGCCGCACGTCCGGGTCCGCGTTCTCACACAGCAGCAGGGACGCGCTGGTGTGGTGGAGGAACACGGTGCACAGCCCCTGCCGGGCACCGCTCTCCGCCACCGCGCGCTGGACGTCCGCGGTGATGTCGGTGAAGCCGCGGCCCCGGTTGGACACCGTGAGCTCCTTCGCGTGGAACATGGCTCAGCGGCCTCCCAGCCGCGCGGCGAGGAACGTGGCCAGGGCCTCCAGTTCCTCGGGGACGATGGCGTGCGGCATGTCGTAGGCGTGGAAGTCCACGGTGAGCCCCGACGACACGAACATGTCGCGCAGCCGCTCCGCGTTGGACAGGGGCAGCAGCGGGTCGTACCGCCCGTGCCCCTGGAAGACGGGCAGGCCCTTCCGGCTCTGGGCCCGGGGGCGCCACTCCGGCTCCGATGTCAGCGTGCCGGAGAGGATGCACAGGCCGGCGGGAGGCTCGTCCAGGCGCAGCGCCACGTCCGTCGACACCATGCCGCCCTGGCTGAAGCCCCCCAGCACCACGCGCCCGTAGGGCAGCTTCGTGGCGGTGCAGAGCGCGTCCACCACGCTCATCAGCGCCCGGCGCGCGGCGGGCATGCCCGGCGGCACGTCGCGCGCGAACTGCTCCCAGTCGCGCTGCTCCCCCCGCATCACCGCATCGGGCAGGGGGAACCAGGCGCGTCCGCCATACGCCCATGCCAGCGGCGCGCCGGGGAAGACGAAGCGCACGCGCTCCGCCAGCACCGGTTGGAGCGCCATCAGCTCCGGCCCCAGGGGCACCAGGTCGGTGGCGGGCGCGCCCAGCCCGTGGGAGAGGACGACGGCCAGCTCCGGCGACGCGCCCTCGGGGAGCGCGTCGATGACGTGGCAGTCCAGCTCTCCCAGCCGCGTGGCGACGTGGCGCAGGGCAGGGGCCATCATTACTTCCCGCTGCCCGCGGGGGCCTGGTCGCTCATCGCAATCTTCTGGATGACCACCGGCTCCAGCGGCTTGTCGCGCGCGTCGCGCTTCACGTTGGAGATCTTCTCCACCACGTCGTAGCCCGACACCACCTCACCGAAGATGGTGTGACGGTTGTTGAGGTAGTTCGGCGTGGAGGTGGTGATGAAGAACTGGCTGCCGTTGGTGCCAGGGCCGGCGTTGGCCATGGCCAGCAGGCCCGGCTTGTCGAACGTCCGGCCGCTCTGGAACTCGTCCTCGAAGCGGTAGCCCGGGTCGCCACGGCCGGTACCCGTCGGGTCGCCACCCTGAATCATGAAGCCCGGAATCACCCGGTGGAAGATGACGCCGTCGTACAGAGGCTTACCTTCCACGCGCTGGCCCGTCTTCGGGTCCGTCCAGGCCTTCTCGCCCGTGGCCAGGCCCACGAAGTTGGCCACCGTCTTCGGGGCATCCTTGGAGAAGAGGCGCACGACGATGGCGCCCTGGTTCGTCTCAAGCGTGGCGTAGACGTCCTGCCCGGCCTGGACCTTCTGGGTCCACTCACCCGAAGCCGCCTCCGCCGGAGGCGCCGCGGCCTGCGGGGCCTGGGGGGTGGAAGGCGCGACGGGCTTCGCCGGGGTCGTCGCGGAGGGCGGGGTACCGCCCGTGGACTCCTTCTTGTCGGAGTCCTTGCAGGCAGTGAGAGAAAGGCTGAGGAGGACAGTCGTCAGGATTCGGGTCCACATGGCGCGCGGACATTAGCTCATTTCTGATGGATTCCAGGGGCTTACGTCGATTGGCCTGAGAGACTGTCGGCTACTGGGAGTGAAGGTCGGCACGTTCTGCGAGTCTGGACGCAACAATTCGCACGCATTGCCGATGATCGGGATAGAGCCTCACGCAGCCATCCCAGATATCCTGGAGCACACCCCATGGCGCCTCCCATTCGCCGTAACGAGCCCCGGCCTCCCGTTGTCCCCCCGCAGGTGAACGCGCGCCCGGCGCCGCCGCCTCCTCCTCCTCCCCCGGCTCCCGAGGTGAAGAAGGAGAAGGAGAAGGACCGGTTCGAGGCCGCGCACAATGTCGCCAGCCAGGTGTCCAACGGGGTGAAGTCCATCTCCGACGGCGTGGCGGCCACCCAGGTGAATGACACCAACGGCCCGCGCCGCTTCGGCCCCTTCTCCCGCATCGGCCCCGTCTCGTTTGGCTCCGGCTCCACCGTGGAGGGCGCCAACACGCGCGCCTCGCGCGGCGCAGGCGCCGTGGGTCTGGCCGCCAGCGCGGCGCAGCTGCCCGGGGCGGGCTACCTCGCGGCTCGCGACGTGCGCGACGCGTTCCGCAACCCCAACGGTGAGACCATCAACAAGGCCGCGGGCTCGGTGGCGAGCTTCGCCTCCACCGGCCTGAACGTGGTGAAGGGTGGCCTGGAGCTGGCGGGCAACGTCAGCAACTTCCGCGCGGCCACCAACGCCGCCCGCACGGCCTTCACCAACGCCGCCCCCGAGGCGCTGCGGACGGGCGCGGGCGCCAACCGCGTCGTCAGCACCGCGACCGACGCCGCCCTGGCCGGTGGCTCGCGTCAGGTGGTGCGCCGCGCCGCCGCCGAGGTCGCCGAGGAGGGCGCCGAGCGCGCCGCTCGCCTCGCGGGCAACGCCGCCCGCGGTGCGCTGCGCAACGGTGGGACGGCGGTGGCTCGCGCCGCTGGCCGCTTCGCGCCGGGCCTCAACGTGGCCATCGCCGCGGCGGACACGGCCGCCGCCATCAGCACCATCCGCGACCCCGAGGCCTCCGCGGGCAAGAAGATCACCTCCGGCATCACGGCGCTGGGCTCCATCGCCGCCGCCACCAACATCCCGGTGGTGAGCCAGGCGGGCGCGGTGGTCTCCACGGTGTCCAGCTTCGTCGGCTCCTTCTTCTAGGAAGCGCCGCGTCGTCAGTCCCAACGCTCCGGGGGGCTTCGGTCCTCCCGGAGCGTTGTGCTATCCGAGGGGGAACGGAGCGAGAGACCATGACGACCCACGATGATTCGCAGGGCGGTCGCAAGAACGCGCGTTCACTGGCCGAGCTTCATGCGCTCGGCGTGATGAAGCGAATGCCGGCGGCGTTGCAGCTCGACCCCACGGAGCCCACGCAGCTTCCCTCGGTGGAGGCCCCTTCGCTGGAGGGGCTGTCGGTGGCCCGGGTGCCCCCCGCTCCGCTGACGGAGCAGGACCTCGTGGAGCGCTTCGACGCGCTCCGCCGCCAGCATGCCGATGCCCGTGAGCGCCAGCCGGGTGAGGCCGTGGCGCTGGAGGACGAGGTCCTGCTGGACGTGCTGGGCTTCGCCAACAACCGGCTGATGCCCTTCTCCGCCCGGGAGAACTGGTGGGTGCGCGTGTCGGAGGACCCGGTGCTGCCCGGCTTCTTCGAGGCCCTGGCGGGCGCGAAGGTGGGCCAGTCCTTCGGCATCGAGCTGACGCTGCCGGACACCTACCCCGTGGAGGCGCTGCGAGGCCAGCAGGCGCGCTTCCTCATCGAGGTGAAGGCGGCGCGCGAGCTGAAGCTCCTGGAGGACGACTCGCCGGAGCTGCTGTCGCGCCTGGGCCTGGGCTCCATCACCGACGTCATGCGCAAGCTGGGGGACGCGCTGGCCCAGGAGCGCGCCGAGGAGGCGGAGCGGCTCACCCGGGAGCGCGTCATGGACCTGCTGGTGGAGCGCACGCCGGTGGAGCTGCCCTCGGCCCTGGTGGACGAGGAGGTGCGCCGCCGCTGGGCGGAGGCCGAAAGGCCCATCCTCCAGCACAAGGACTTCCAGCCGGACGAGCTGCAGGAGGCGCTGGAGGGCTGGCTGAATGATCCGCTCACCCGCGCGGACGCCGTGTACCGGCTGACGCTGGCGCTGGCCCTGCGCGCCATCGCCGAGCGGGATGGCATCCAGCCGGACCGCGCGGCCACGGAGGCCATGCTGGAGGACCTCGCGGGCTTCACCGGCACGTCCCGGGAGGAGCTGGGGCGCGCGGTGAAGGAGGACGCCGCGCTGGCCCGCCGGCTGTATGAGATGGCGCTGCGCACCTCCGTCGTCGACCACGTGATGAAGAAGGTGACGCTGACGCCGGCCGCGGCGTGAGGGTCAGCGCGTCTCCAGCGCGAGCGCGACCATCACCTCGGTGACGTCACCGGGGTGGTAGCGCGCCAGTCCCGGAAGGCCGCGCAACGCGGCCTCCGCGTGGTCCATGTCATCCAGCCGCACCAGGCGCGCGCCGGGCACCTCCGCGTCCACCGCCGTCACCATGCCATCCGCCTGGTAGCCGTAGCGCTCGTGCAGGTAGCGCTGGAGCGGATACAGCGTGGAGAGGCGCGAGAGCCGCGACGTGGCCAGCGATACGGTGGGGATGCCGGCGGGGTAGGGGTGCTTGCGGATGAAGTCCTGCCGCTGGAAGTAGGACAGCTCCTCCACGGAGCGGGACACGCCGTGGAACAGCAGCGGGAAGGCGAAGTCGATGAGCCGCCGGAGCTCCGGCGTGGTGGCCAGGTCGTGCGCGATGGAAGAGCCGCCATACGGCGCCTGCAGCGTCACCACCGCCCGCACCACGCGGCGCAGCTCCGGGTAGCGCGCCAGCGTGGCCGTGCACTCCACGCCGCCCTTGCTGTGGCCCACCAGCACCACCGTGCGGCCGAAGTGCTCCGCGTCGAGCAGGGCTTCGCGCAGCACCGCCACGTTGTCCGCGAGCAGGCCCTCGGTGTCCACCGCCGCCTCGCGCACGTCCAGGCCCCGGCGCTCCAGGCGCTGCACGTTGTCCAGCAGGTAGCCGGGCAGCTCGTCTCCCAGCATGCCGCGCACCAGCAGGTACTGGTGGCGCTTCGCTTCATCCGGCAGCACGGGCTCGCCCTCGCGCACCTTCGCGAGCAGCGCGCGGAAGCGCGGCGTGACGTCCTCTTGCGGAAGCGGCACCGCCGCGCGCTTCAACCAGCCGGCCATGCCGGCGCAACCGGGGCCCCACCAGCGCTCGGCGGGAGGCAGGCCGCTCAGTGTGCGAGCGAGCCGCGATATGGCGCCGGGAGCCGGCGGCGTGGGCTGCGGAGGTGGAGGCTCCATCTGAAACGGCGTCATCTCTTAAGGCAGCGTAGCGGGAAGCGAAAGCGGGATACCAACGCGACGCGCGTTATTCGCGGGTGCGACTTGGAACCGTGCCTGAGGTTGAGCCCGTGATAAGAAGTCATCGGACGGGAGGATTCCGAAGCTGACCACCGGACAGGAATGGCTGGTTGACGCCAGCGGCTGCGCACCCGGCAGCCTCAAGGACGCGGCGGCGCTGGCGGCGCTCTTCGAGGAGCTCATCGTCGTGCTGGACCTGAAGGTCGTGGGCCAGCCGCAGTGGCACGTGTTCCCGGAGCCCGGCGGCATCACCGGCCTGACGCTGCTGGCCGAGAGCCACCTGGCCATCCACACGTTCCCGGAGCACGGCTTCGCCGCGCTCAACGTGTACTGCTGCCGTCCGCGCTCGCGCCCGGACTTCGAGGCGCTGCTGGCGCGTCACCTGGGGGCGACGTCGTGCGAGGTGCGTGAGCTGAAGCGGGGGGTGATGGCGTGACGCAGGGGAAGTGTCCATCGTGCGGTGCGATGGTGGAGTTCACCGCCGGCTCGGCCCAGGTGGTGGTGTGCGGCCACTGCCAGACGGTGGTGGCGCGCAAGGGCCTGGACTTCGAGTCCCACGGGAAGATTGGCAGCATCGTCCCCACCGACTCACCACTCCAGCTGGGCGCGGAGGGGCGCTACCGCAAGGTGGCGTACACCATCGTCGGTCACCTGCAGAAGGACCACGGCGAGGGGCCGTGGGACGAGTGGTACGTGGAGTTCTCGGATGGCCGCACCGCCTGGCTGAGCGAGTCCGAGGGCGCCTTCCACCTCATGTTCGCGGAGGGGGACGAGGAAGGCGTGGCGATGGGAGACCTCCACCCGGGTGAGCGGCTCCACCTGCGCGACCGCGCCTGGATTATCGAGGAGCGCGGCCATGGACGCGTGGTGGCCGCCGCGGGCCAGCTCCCCAGCGACGTGGACCCCACGCAGGACGCGTACTACGTCGACGCCACGGGCCCGAAGGGCGCCTTCCTCACGCTGGACTTCGGCACGCGCGGGCACACCCCCGAGGTCTTCATCGGCGAGGCGCTGAAGCTGGACCAGCTGGGCATCCCCGCTGGACAGCTCCGCCCCCGCGTGCGCAAGGTGGAGCTCCAGCAGGCGCGCTGCACGCAGTGCAACGGCCCGCTGGAGCTGCGCGCGCCGGACAAGACGCTGCGCGTGGCGTGCCCCTACTGCGGCGCGCTGCTGAACGTGCGCCAGGGCAAGCTGTCCTTCCTGCGCCTGCTGGAGAAGCCGGACCACGCGCCGCTCATCCCGCTGGGGGCGAAGGGCAAGCTGGATGGCGCGGAGTGGATCTGCATCGGCTTCCTGATTCGCTCGTGCACCGTGGAGGGCGTGCGCTACCCCTGGGAGGAGTACCTCCTGTACAACCGGGGGCGCGGCTTCACCTGGCTGATGAACTCCAACGGCCACTGGGTGTTCCTCAAGCCGCTGCCCGCGGGCGAGGTCTCCCTGGTGCCGGAGGTGTCCGCCTTCTACGACGGCCGCCGCTACAAGTGCTTCCAGAGCGTCACCGCCGTCACGGAGACGGTGCAGGGCGAGTTCTACTGGACGGTGAAGGCGGGGGAGTGGGCCCGGGCGACGGAGTACGTCGCGGCGCCGTACTCGGTGAACGTGGACGCCACCGACGATGAGGTGTCGTACACCCACGGCGAGTACCTGGCGCCAGAGGTGGTGAAGGACGCCTTCCGGCTGAAGGAGCCCATGCCGCCGAGCTCGGGCGTGGCGCCCAGCCAGCCCAACCCGCACCACGGTGGGCTGCGCTCCGCCCTCAAGTGGATGGGCATCTGGATGCTGGCGCTCTTCGTGCTCGCGAGCGTGTTCTCCGCGACCGCCGCGAACACGACGGTGCTGGAGCAGGCGGTGGTGGTGCCCGCGACGGCCAACTCGGGGACGCCCACCGCGATGAACTTCAGCGAGCCCTTCGAGCTGAGCAAGCGCGGCAACATGAAGGTGGAGATCAGCGCGGCGCTCGACAACGACTGGCTGGGCGTCCAGGGCGACCTGGTGAACCAGGACACCAACGAGGTGGTGAGCTTCTACGAGGAGCTGAGCTACTACCGCGGGACGTCGGATGGGGAGTACTGGACCGAGGGCAACACCTCCAGCAGCGCGTACCTGTCCGCGCTACCTGCGGGGACGTACGTGCTGCGCACGACGGCCTCGTTCACCCCCAAGTCGCCGCGGCCGGTGGCGCACACCTTCAACGTGAAGCTCACGCACGACACGCCCAACGCGAGCTGGTTCTGCTTCGCCCTGGTGCTGCTGGCGCTGGGCCCGCTGGTATCGGTGTATCGCTCGCACAGCTTCGAGACGCGGCGCTGGGCGGAGAGCAACGTCTAGGAGACGGTCGACATGCGTGACGGAGGCGCGTCATGAAGTGGTTTGGAGGACTGGTGCTGCTCATGTACGCGGCCCTGACGATGTCGGGCTGGTCTCCCTTCACGAAGGAAGAGCGGGACAAGGTACCGGGCAACGTCCGGCGTGGGCCGGGCGGCGTCCTGCTGTGGACTGGCGGCTACATGGGAGGGAAGTGATGTTGTTACTTGGCGTGGTGGTCAGCGTTCAGGGTGTGCTGGCGAGCATCATCTACTCGCTCATCGGACTGGCGGTGTTCGTGGCGGGCTTCTACGTCATCCGCCTCATCATGCCGTTCGACGTCCACAAGGAGCTGGAGGCGGACCAGAACACGGCGGTGGGCATCGTCATCGGCTCGTTCATCATCGGCCTGGCCATCATCGTGGCCGCGGCCATCAGCGGATGAGTGGCCCGTCCCGCGAAGTGAAGTGACGCCTTGAACAAGACGCTGCTGTACATCACCGTCATCGTCATCGCGACGTGCGGGCTCATCTACGAGCTCGTCGTCGGGGCGCTCGCGAGCTACCTGCTCGGGGACTCCATCACCCAGTTCTCCACCGTCATCGGCGGCTACCTGTTCGCCATGGGCATCGGCAGCTACCTGTCGCGCTATGTCGAGCGCGGGGTGGCGCAGCGCTTCGTGGAGGTGGAGCTGGCGGTGGCGCTGCTGGGCGGCATCTGCGCGCCCATGCTGTTCCTCACCTACACGCTGACGGACCTGTTCCGGGTGGCGCTGTACGGCAGCGTGATTGCCATTGGCGCGCTGGTGGGCATGGAGATTCCCCTCCTGCTGCGCATCCTGAAGGACCAGCTCAAGTTCAAGGACCTGGTCAGCCAGGTGCTGTCGCTGGACTACGTGGGCGCGCTCGCGGCCAGCCTCGCCTTCCCGCTGCTGCTGGTGCCCAAGCTGGGGCTGGTGCGCACCTCGCTGCTGTTCGGCGTGCTGAACGCGGCGGTGGCGCTGTGGAGCACCTGGCTGCTGGCGCCGCTGCTCGGCAACCCGCTGCGGCTGCGCGTCAAGGCGGTGGGGCTGACGGTGCTGCTGCTGGTGGGCTTCGTCCTGGGCGACCGGCTCACCACCTTCTACGAGGACCAGCTCTACGCGGACGAGGTGGTGCACGCCTCCAGCTCGCCGTACCAGCGCATCATCCTCACGCGGGGCAAGCGGGGCTTCTCGCTGTTCCTCAACGGCAACCTCCAGTTCGCCAGCCTGGACGAGTACCGCTACCACGAGTCCCTGGTGCACCCGGCCATGGTGCGCGCGGGCAAGGTGGAGAACGTGCTCATCCTGGGCGGTGGGGACGGCCTGGCCGCGCGCGAGGTGCTGCGCTACCCGGAGGTGCGCTCCGTCACCCTGGTGGACCTGGACCCGGCCATGACGGCGCTGGCGTCGCGCTTCGACGAGCTGGTGAAGCTGAACCGCCACGCGCTCACGGACCCGCGGATGCGGGTGGTGAACACGGACGCCATGCAGTTCCTCACCGAGGGCACCGCGCAATATGACGTGGTGGTGGTGGACTTCCCGGACCCGAACAACTTCGCGCTGGGGAAGCTGTACACCACGGGCTTCTACAAGCTGCTGAAGAAGCGCATCGCCCCGGACGGCGTGGCGGTGGTGCAGAGCACCAGCCCGCTGTTCGCGCGGCGCTCCTTCTGGTGCGTGGAAACGACGCTGAAGGCCTCGGGGTTCTGGACGGAGCCGTACCACGCGCTGGTGCCGTCGTTCGGCGAGTGGGGCTACGTGCTGGTGGCGCACGAGGCGCCGGGCCGGCACCGGCCGCTGCCCGAGGGGCTGCTCTTCCTGGATGACGCGACCATGGAGTCGCTCACCCAGTTCCCACCGGACATGGGACCCCTGCCCGCGGAGGTGAACCGGCTGAACAACCAGGTGCTGGTGCACTACTACGAGGCGGAGTGGCAGCGGTGGAACTGACGCGGCGGGAGCTGGTCGCCGCGTTCCTGGGTTCCGCGGTGGCGGCCAGCGCGTGCCGGACGTCCCAGCCGCGCGGGCGCGTGCCGGGCGCGGTGGTGGACAAGGCCGTGGAGGTGGGGCACCAGCTTCGCGGCGGGCCGCTGCCACGGGCGGACGTCGTCGAGCCCGTGGAGGTGCTGGTGGTGGGCGCGGGCGTGGCGGGCCTGTCCGCGGCCTGGCGGCTGGCGGGCGCGGGCGTCCGCGGCGTGCGGGTGCTGGAGCTGGAGGCGGAGCCGGGAGGCACGTCGCGCTCGGGCCGCAACGCCGTGTCCGCGTATCCCTGGGGCGCGCACTACCTGCCGGCGCCGCTGGAGGACCGGGGGCCGGTGGTCCGGCTGCTGCGGGAGATGGGCGCGGTGTCCGGCGTGGACGACGCGGGCCGCCCGCACTACGAGGAGGCGCTGCTCATCCACGAGCCGGAGGAGCGCTTCTTCTACCGGGGGCACTGGTACGAAGGGCTGTACCTGCACGCGGGCGCCAGCGCGGAGGACCTGGCGGAGCTGCGGCGCTTCGAGGCGCGGATGAATGGCTTCGCGGCGGCGCGAGACGCGAAGGGGCGCAGGGCCTTCGCGGTGCCGTCCGGCCTGTCCAGTGACGACGCGGAGTGGACGGCGCTGGACGCGCTGAGCATGGCGGCGTGGCTGGAGCGTGAGGGCTTCCGCTCGGCGCGCCTGAGGTGGGTGGTGGACTACGCGTGCCGGGACGACTTCGGCGCCACCGCCGAGCACATCTCCGCGTGGGCGGGCATCTGGTACTTCTCCGCCCGGCAGGACGGCCAGGGCGAGCGCAGCGAGGGCTACCTGAGCTGGCCCGAGGGCAACGGCCGGCTGGTGCGGCAGCTGGCGTCCGCGCTGCCGTCCGGGGCGTTGGAGCGCAACGTGCTGGTGCACACGGTGGAGCCCGTGGAGGGCGGCTGCCGCGTGGACGCGGTGGAGGCGGGCACGGGCCGCCCCAGGGCCTTCCTGGCGCGGCAGGTGGTGCTGGCGTGCCCGCGCTTCGTGGCGGCGCACGTGGTGGCGCCGTGGCGGCGCGAGCGGCCCGCGTGGCTGGGGGCCTTCAGCTACGGGCCTTGGGTGGTGGCGAACCTGACGCTGTCCTCGCCGCCGCGCTCACGCGGCTTCCCGCTGGCCTGGGACAACGTCTTCTACGAGAGCCGCAGCCTGGGCTACGTGGTGGCCACGCATCAGCTGCTGCGTCAGGACGAGCAGGGGCCCACGGTGCTCACGTGGTACCTGCCCATGGACGGCGCGGACGTGAAGGCCGAGCGCGAGAAGGCGCTGTCCGCCAGCTACGCGGACTGGGAAGCCCTGGTCATGGCGGACATGCTGCCCGCGCACCCGGGCATCGCGGCGCAGGCGCAGCGCCTGGAGGTGCAGCGCTGGGGCCACGCCATGGTGCGGCCGACGCCGGGCTTCATGTGGGGCGAGGCGCGCAAGGCCGCGGCGGAGAGCCTGGGGCGCACGCTCCACTTCGCGCACTCGGACCTGGGCGGCATGGGCCTGTTCGAGGAGGCCAACTGGTTCGGTGTGCGCGCCGCGGAGCGTGTGCTGGCGGAGCTGGGCCGGCGCGAGGCGAGCTGGCTGTAGCCGGGCACGCGGTGCCCTGACTGCTCGTGCCCGCCTGGAGGACAGGGGGCAGGGTCGGCACGCATGCGCATCTCCCTCCAGGAGGACACGGGGCACGTTCATTCCCGGGCGTCCTCGTGGAGGCCGCGCGATGTCGCTCAAGGAATACCCGCCTGGGACCGCGTTCCCCGGCATCATCGGACGGACGGATGAGGAGTCCACGCCCGCGTGGCCCGCCCCGCTGCGCGCGAAGCCGGGGGCGCCCAACGTCCTCTTCATCGTCCTGGATGACACGGGCTTCGGGCAGCTCGGGTGTTACGGCTCGCCCATCCGCACGCCGAATCTGGACCGGCTGGCTGAAGGAGGGCTGCGCTACAACAACATGCACACCACCGCGCTGTGCTCTCCCACGCGCTCGTGCATCCTCACCGGCCGCAACCACCACTCCAATGGCATGGCCGGCATCACGGAAATCTCCGTGGGTTACCCGGGCCGCAACGGCACCATCCCCTTCGAGAACGGCTTCCTGTCGGAGATGCTCGCCGGCCACGGCTACAACACCTACTGCGTCGGCAAGTGGCACCTCACGCCCGCCGAGCAGACGAGCGCCGCCGGGCCCTACTCGCGCTGGCCGCTGGGGCGCGGCTTCGAGCGGTACTACGGCTTCCTCGGCGGCGACACGCACCAGTACTACCCGGACCTCGTCCACGACAATCACCAGGTCCGCCCGCCGAAGACTCCCGAGGAGGGATACCACCTGACGGAGGACCTGGTGGACCGGGCCATCGGCTTCGTCGCCGATGCGAAGCAGGTGGCGCCCGACAAGCCCTTCTTCCTCTACTTCTGCACGGGCGCGATGCACGCGCCCCACCACGTCCCCAAGGAATGGGCGGACAGGTACCAGGGCCAGTTCGACGACGGCTGGGACGCCTACCGCGAGAAGGTCTTCCGGCGTCAGCTCGAGCTGGGAATCCTGCCGCCGGGCACGCAGCTCTCCCGGCATGACCCGGACGTGCAGGCATGGGACAGCCTGTCGCCCGAGGAGCAGCGCCTCTATGCGCGGATGATGGAGGTGTTCGCGGGCTTCCTGGAGCACACGGACCACCACATCGGCCGGCTCCTCCGGTTCCTGGAGGCGTGCGGCGAGCTGGAGAACACGCTCGTCATGGTCATCTCCGACAACGGTGCCAGCGCGGAGGGTGGGCTGCACGGCTCCGTCAACGAGCTGAAGTTCTTCAACAACACGCCGGAGTCGCTGGAGCAGAACCTGGCGGCGATGGAGGACCTGGGCAGCCCTCGCTACTTCAACCACTACCCCTGGGGCTGGGCCTGGGCAGGCAACACCCCGTTCAAGCGGTGGAAGCGCGAGACCTACCGGGGCGGGACGTCGGACCCCTTCATCGTCCACTGGCCCCGTGGCATCCAGGCTCGCGGGGAGATTCGCTCGCAGTACTGCCACGCCATCGACATGGTCCCCACGGTGCTGGACTGCCTGGGCCTCGAGCCGCCTGCGGAGATTCGCGGCGTCACGCAGTCACCCATCGAAGGCGTCAGCTTCAAGCACACCTTCCAGGACGCGGACGCGGAGAGCCGGCACCACACGCAGTACTTCGAGATGTTCTGCCACCGCGCCATCTACCATGACGGCTGGCGCGCGGTGTGCCCGTTCCCCGGGCCCTCCTTCACGGAGGCGAAGGAGCCCTTCGGCGCGGCGCGCTTCACGGAGGCGCGGCTGCGTGAGCTGGATGCCCACGGCTGGGAGCTGTACCACGTGGCGGAGGACTGGACGGAGACGCGGGACGTGGCCGCCCAGGAGCGCGACAAGCTCATCGAGCTCATCGCCCGCTGGTACGTCGAGGCGGGACGGTACAACGTGCTGCCGCTGATAACGCCGTCGCTGGCGCTCTTCACCGTCGAGCGTCCGCAGCTGACCCGTGAGCGGCAGCGCTACGTCTACCGACCCAATACCTCTCCCGCGCCGGAGAACGTGGCGGTCCACGTCCTCAACCGCGCCCACGCCATCACCGCGCAGGTGGAGGTGCGCGATGGCGTGGAGGGCGTGCTGCTCTGCCATGGCGGGACGACGGGCGGATACTCGTTCTTCATCAAGGACGGGAAGCTGCACTACGTCTACAACTTCGTGGGAGAGAAGGAGTTCCACCTGGAGTCCGCCGTGGACGTCCCGAAGGGGCACGCGGAGCTGCGCTTCGAGTTCCAGCCCACGGGCGCGCCCGACGTGTCCGCGGGCAAGGGCACGCCGGGGCTGGGACGTCTCTTCATCAACGGCGACCTGGTGGCGCAGAGCGACATCCCGGAGACGATGCCGCTGCTCATCAGCCTGGGCGAGGGGCTCACCTGCGGCCGGGACGAGAACTCTCCCGTGAGCCACCAGTACCAGGCGCCCTTCGCGTTCCGGGGAGGACAGCTCGTCGAGGTGGTGGTGGACGTGTCCGGCGAGCACCTCCATGACGCGGAGACGGAGGCGGGCACGCTCATGGCCCGGCAGTAGGCGTGGGCGCCGATGACGGGCGCAGGGAGACGATGACGATGTCGCCTCTGCGCCCCAGGGCCACCAGCTCGCTCGGGCTCGGCACCACGGGATGCCGGACGCCTCCGCCGCCGACGCCGTCCGGGAAGTACAGCGCCCGCTCCTCATCCACGTAGAGCACCGGGACATGGCTGCCCGCGGACTCGATGCCGGCGGGCGCGAAGACGTGGACCGCATGCGCGGGTGGGGCAGGGGCCCATGGGGCACACCCGGCGCTCACGGAAATCAGCACGAACAGCAAACGGCGCATGAAGGAACTCCGTGCCCTCGGCGTGGGGCCGGGCACTCGAGAAAGGTCCACTGAGCGGAAGCCGCCGCCCTGCTCAGGGAGGACGGGTGACGGCACAGCGCCCCGAGGCGCCGCGTGAGAGGTCCTCGGCCACCGAGCGCAGCACGGTGCCCGTGAGGCTGGGGCCGTCATCTCCCGGTGCTTGCTTGCCTTGCGTGAGCCAGGCGGCGACGCGGCCGAGGCTTGCCGCCGTCACCACCTGCAGCCGGACGCTGATGCGCACCTCGAATCGCGCGTCCGGCTCGGGCCGGTCCTCCAGTGTCAACGCCACGCGCTCCAGCGTCAGGGCGGAGGCCCCTCCCGGCAGGGGCCGCCCATCCAGCAGGTATTCTCCCTTCGCGAAGGCGAGCACCTGCGTCAGGCGGGTGGCATCCACCCGCGCGTCGAACCAGACGGTGTTGCGCCGCCAGAGCGTCAGCTCCACCTCCAGCTTCCCCGCCATGCCCAGCCGCACCAGCCGGTCCAGGTCGGGGGAGATGACATGGAAGGCCTCGGGCCGGACCATGACGCGCCGCCCGGACAGCGTGGCGGTGCAGGTGACGCGAGGCTCCTCGGCACGGACGGCGGGCGCGAGCAGGCCCGCCACGGCGATGAGCGCCGTGCCGAGTCTCTGTCTCGCGCGTGTGAGCGACCGTTCCATGAGGCTCAGAAGGGACGCTGGAAGAGCAGCCGCGCCTCGGGAGACGCTGTCGCGCGCTCATCGGTGCGCCACGCGACGTCCAGCCGCACGGTGTCGCCCAGGTGGAGGCTGGCGCCCAGGCCGACCCGGGCGTCCGTCCAGACGGTGTCCGCGCGCACCGTGCCCACGTCGGCGAAGAGGCCGAAGGCTTCCCATCGATACTCCGCGGAGGCGAGCACGGACACGTCGCCGCGGTACTCCTTGAAGCCGTAGCCGCGCAGCGCCGTCCACCCGCCCAGGGCTTCGCGCTTCTGCTCGGGCAGGTCGTTGCCGCCCGCGGTGCGCATGCGCAGCGACACGCCCGAGTCCCAGCCGGTGGGTACGTCCAGCGCGAGGTCGCTCACCAGCTTCCAGAAGCGCTGGTCTCCACCCGCGCTTCCCGGGCCGTTGCCGACCTCCAACGTGAGCAGGCCCCGGAGCGACGCGCGGTGCTCCCAGTCATCGTCCCGGTCGAAGAGCGACGTCTCCGGCGTGCGGAAGAGCGAGCCCACCTGCGCGGACGAGGGCGCGCCGCTGGCGTACTCCAGGCGCAGCACCACGGACTCGAAGCGGCCCTCGGTGACGGGCGCATTGGGGAAGGGGGCCGAGTCGCGCCGGAACAGGGAGAAGGGAGGCGCGAAGCTGCGCAACGTCTCGTAGCGGTCGTTGCGGTACTCGACGCCCGCCAGCCAGTCCTCCGCCCACCGCCAGGTGGCGAAGGCGGTGATGCCCTTGCGGCGGAAGTAGTCGCGGTCCGGCCGGTTGATGAGCGCCGAGTAGAGGGACGAGTCGATGTCGCCCAGCCGCCACCGGTCCAGCGTGTCGGTGAAGTCGTAGGCCTGCGCGCCCAGCTCCGCGAGCCCCACCACGGGCACCTGCAGCTTGGCTCCGCCCAGCATGTTGATCCGCCGTTGCCGCCGCGTGCCTTCCGGGTCATCCGGCAGGCGCTGCCCGCCCCAGCGCAGGGGGATGGTGAGGGCCGCGTCCAGCGTGCCGTGCACACGGTCCTTCGGGTCCCAGAAGCGGAGCCGGCCCGACAGCCCCGGCGAGAAGCCCGTCACCTGCGTGTGGAGGGGCAGGAAGTCCACGTCGAAGTCCGGTCGATGCGGGCGCATGTGCACCACCAGCCGCTTCCCTTCGAGGGTGATGCCCTCCGCGTCGTGGCGGCCGTCCCACCATTCGGCGAACTTCCGCCAGCTCAGCTCGAACTCCACCTTCTCGTGATGGCGCCGCCGGGAGCGGGGCTCCTCCTGCGTCTGGTAGGTCCGGCTGCCATTCGGCTCGCGGGCTTCGATGATGCGAGCGCGCCGGGCCCGCGTGCTCTCGGTGTCATCCACGCCCGCGGGCTCCAGGAAGGGAAGCCGCGACTCCAGCCGCTCCATGGCGCGCTTCGCGTCGCTGCGGAGGAACACGGTGCCGGGCTTGAGGTCGAGCGCCTCCTGCACGCGCGCGGCGATGTCCGCGTCCACGCCCCGCACCTCCACGGCCTCGAGCCGACCCTCGTCCACCGTCACCACGAGCCGGCCATCCGGTGTCCAGACGGCGGACAGGCTCGCGAGCAGGTAGCCGTCATCGCGCAGGTCCTTCAGCGCGCGCTCCAGCCCCTGCGCCACGCCGCCCAGGAGGATGCCGGGCCGCAGCGTGTCCCGCTCCAGTCGCGCCACCCAGTCTCGGGGCGGGTAGGGCGGCGGGCAGGGACGGACGATGGACAGCGTGCCGCGCTGGGCGTCGACGCGCAGCGTGGCGGTGAACGCGTCGTCGTCCTCGTCCTCCGTGGAGAAGGGGTGGGGGAGGCGGAGCAGCGTTTCGAGAATCTCGCTCGGCTCGATGTCCTGGAGGCCCTCCACCTCCACGGTGGTGATGACGGGGTTCTCCTCCAGGTGGATTTCCAGCACCGCGGGCTGCGGTGGCTCGGACACCCGCACGCGAGGCTCCACGCGCGCGAACAGGCCCGAGCGCGCGAGGCGGCGGAGGAATTGGTGGGCTTCGCGTCCGCTCAGCAGGGCCTCCGAGTCCGCGCGGGGCGCGCCGATGAAGGCCCGCACCTGCTTCTCCGTCAGCCAGTGGAGCCCGTGCAGCTCGATGCGAGCGGGCGTGAGCGGACGCCCATCCACGGTGAGCTGGAGCGGAGCCAGGACGCGGGCGTCGCCGAAGTCGTCTTCCTCGTCCTCGAAGTCATCGGGACACGACTCCCGCGTGTCGTCCGAATCGCGTGCGCGGTCGTGCGCCACGGCGGACGGGGCTGGCTCAGGGCGCTCTGGCGCAGCGGCCTCACGCTTCGCTTCCGGGTGCGAGAGCGCGGGGGCGGGGTCGGTCGTTCCGGGGGACGTCGGTGGTTGCGGCTCGGCGGAGGTGGGAGGCGTCGCCGATGGGGTCTCGCTGCCGGGCGCGGGGGACGGTTCCGTCGTGGGCGTGGACTGCGCGAGCGCCGCGACGGAGAGGAAGCAAAGAAGGAGCGCGATGCGGTTCATGCACGAGGGGAGAGCACGTGCCGTTCCAGCAGGAGGCGCTGGGCAAATGCTCGAAAGGACGAGGACCGGGCAGCCGCGTCGATGTCAGGGACACATCCGGATGTGAAACCGTGATGTGATACTGACATCGCCCGCGGCGATTGCACGCGCCCTCGCGCTGCGTCCCTCGGTGGACCTCAGGAGTCGCGGCCAGTGAACTCGGCCTCGTGCTCCGCCCACCAGGACAGCCACCCGCGCCGGGTGGCGTCGAGGTTCCCCACGACACCATCGCCGAAGGTGGTGACGCCGGTGATGCGCCGCAGGGCGGCCCCCCAGAAGAGGCTGCCCTCGCGGTAGCGCTCGACGATGAGCGGCACCGCCGGACGCCCCAGCGCGACGAGCGCCTCGAAGCTGGGGTGGTTCACGAAGACGAGGGGGTTGGACGCCTCGCGGTGCTCGGCGCAGTGGGCCTCCCAGGCCTTCGCGAGGCTGTCGAAGCGGGCACCGACGTCGCTCATGAGGCATTCACCGGGGACTGGCGGGGACGCACGTAGACGCGCACCGGCTCACCATACGAAGGGCCGCTGAGGTCGTCAGCGCTGTTGTGGCGGATGAGGGGCTGGGTGCCAATCTTGCTCGTGAAGCGGCCCTGTTCGTCCATCAGCGCGCCGTGCGTCACCTCGATTTCGCCCGAGCCCGTCTTCCGCTTCAGGCCGTAGATGACGACCTTCTCGAGATTCGGGTCGTGGCTGAGGTCCACCTCGTCCAGGGGCTTGAAGCCCTGGTCCGCGTACAGCTTGTCGAAGTCCTCGACCTTCGTCCCCGGCCACACCCACTCATCGCGGACGCCCAGCGTCCAGGCGATGCAGTTGTAGCGCTGCGTCGACGGGCCGATGCCCACGAACTTGTCCTCGGTGAGGTTGGGGAAGCTCTTGCTGCGGAGCATCTCCGCCTTCCAGGACGGGTCCGCGTCGTCGCGCGCGGGGGCCACGTCGAAGCGGAAGTTCTGCCCGAAGGACGAGTCCCAGCCCGTGGCGCCTTCCCCCTGGCCCTTGAACCAGAGCGACACCTCCGTCGCCTCCAGGGGCACCCTGAGCGAGGGCATGAACATCACCCCGGGCTTGCCTGCCTCGTCCGGCGTCACGGTGAGCGGCACCTCGATGGGGGGCTCGCCGTTGAAGGACACGAAGGCTGCCACACCGGAGGGGGACTTCCCGATGAGCTCCGCGAGCCGGTCCTTGTCGTAGGCAAGCTTCAGCGTGTCCCCGGCGCGAATCGAGCCCTCGACCTCCGTCTTCCAGTCGTCCGAGAAGACGACGGTGGCGGCCTCCGGCGGGGCCACGGCCGCGTCGTAGCTGGGGTCCCACTGGTTGCTGACGCGGCCGCTCGCATCCGTGGTGCGGATGGACATGCGCACCAGGCCGAAGGCGTCCGAGGGGAGCTGGAACGTCGCGGGCGTCGTGTTCAGCCGGCCGGTGCTCGCGTCCCGCGTGCCGTCCGTGAGGGGCACGGTGGCCTCCTCGCCGCCCGGCACCATGCGCCACACCAGCTCCACCTTCTCCGCGGACTTGGAGACGCGCGACGGGTCGAGGGTCACCGTCATCGGCTTGCTGGCCTCGGCGTGGAACGAGGGGCCTCGGCCGCTGCCGGTGGGAAGGGCCACGGTGCCCTGGCCCTCCACGAAGGCCGTCGCGCTGCGCTGGGGAGTGCCGAAGTGCGCGGCGTAGCCGGAGGCGGAATGGAGCTCGGGCTGGAGCGTGGCGGCCTTCGAGGCCGGCAGGTCCACGCGGGCCGGCTGGGCGCTCGCGCCGGTCAGCAGCGTCGCGCGGGCCCCCTGCTTCGCGCCGCCACGCGCTTCGAACTGGTCGACCTGGGCCCGGGTGGCGGGCGCGCCCTGGGCCGACGCGCGTCCGGCGCGCTCCCGCTCCGAGGGGGTGGCCGCGGGCGCGGGCGGGGTGGGCACGAAGGTGGAGCGGCCGATGCGGTTCGACATGGAGACAACACTCCCGGTGGGGGCGGCCCTGGGGGAAGGGGGCCTGGAGTCCATTATCGCCGGGAGCTTTCCGGGGTTGCTTGGGCCCCCACATTGTCCGGAGGGCAACGCTCAGGGGATGGGGAGCCCGAGCGCCTTGATGCGCCGGTAGAGGTTGCCCCGATCGACCTGGAGCAGGCGCGCGGCGCCGGCGATGCTCTCGCCCTGCTGGAGCGCGGCGCGGATCAGCTCGCGCTCGAAGTCCTCCACATGCTCGCGGTAGCTCTTGTCACCCAGGGCGGGGCGGCTGGCCATGGCGGCCTGAGGGCCTGCGACCAGCTCCGGTCCGAGCGTCAGGGGCCCGTCGCCCCGGAGCAGGTTCACCCGCTCGATGAGGTTGCGCAGCTCGCGCACGTTGCCGGGCCACGCATAGGCACGCAGGGCGGCCTCCGCGCCGGGGGCGAGCACCACGGGGACCTGGGGCCCGGCGAGCTCCGCCGCGAAGGCCCGGGCGAGGGGGAGCAGGTCCTCCGGTCGCTCGCGCAGGGGCGGAATCTGGAGCGGCATCACGTTGAGGCGGAAGTAGAGGTCCTGCCGGAAGCGGCCTTCCTTCACCGCGCGGGCGAGGTCCTGGTGCGTGGCCGCGAGGACGCGCGCGTCCACGTGCACCGGCATGCTGCCACCCAGCCGCTCCACCTCTTTCGTCTCCAGCACGCGCAGCAGCTTGGCCTGGAGCTCCAGCGGCATGTCGCCCAGCTCGTCGAGGAACAGCGTGCCGCCATGGGCCTGCTCGATGCGGCCCGCGCGCCGGGACAGCGCGCCGGAGAAGGCGCCCTTCTCGTGCCCGAACAGCTCGCTCTCCAGCAGGGTGGCGGGGATGGCCGCGCAGTTGACGGCCACCAGCCGGCCCTTGCGGCCCGACGCCAGGTGCAGCGCCCGCGCGACGCGCTCCTTGCCGGTGCCCGTCTCTCCGGTGATGAGGATGGCCGCGTCGCTGGGCCCCACCCGGGCGATGAGCTGCCGCAGCGACACCATGCTGGGACTGTCACCCACGAGGTGGCCGGGGCGGGCCAGCGCGTCCAGCAGGCGCTCGCGCTCTTCCTGGAGCGCCCCCAGCGCCAGCGCGTTCCGCAGCGCGGTGAGGAGCCGCTCGGGGGAGGGCGGCTTCTCCACGAAGTCCGTCGCGCCCAGCCGAAGGGCCTGCACGGCCTCCGCGGGAGAGGCCTCGCCGGACAGCACCACCACCGGCACGGGGAGCGGGCGCGGCAGTCGCGCGAGCAGCTCCAGGCCCGTCTCGCCCGGCATGCGCAGGTCCAGCAGCATCATCGCGGGCGGCCCCTCGGGCGCCTCGAGCAGCCGGGTGGCCTCGGCCGTGGAGCGGGCCTCGATGGTGGTGAACCCCTCGTCGCTCAACAGGCCGCGCAGGGCCTTGAGGACGCCGGGGTCGTCATCGACGACGAGGATGCGGGGGCCGGGCTTCATGCGGACGCAGGTGGGGTGCGGGGCAGGTCCACGCGCGCGAGCGTACCGCCACCTGGCGCGGGTTCCAGGCGCAGGCTGCCGCCGTGCTCGTGGACGATTTTCTGGGAGATGGGCAGCCCCAGGCCGCTGCCGCCGGGCTTGGTGCTGAAGAGGCCGCGCGTGAGGGCGGGCCCCTCGAGGACGTGCGGGACGCCGCTGCCGCCGTCCCTCACGGTGACGCGCACGCCGCTGGCGCCCAGGGGCTCCAGCGCGACGTGGACGGGCAGGGCGTTCGCGGAGGAGGCCTCGGCGGCGTTCTTCACGAGGTTGCCGAAGAGGCGCCGCAGGCCGTCCGGGTCCGCGCGCAGCGTGGCCTCGGCGCCCGGCAGCAGCGCCACGGGGACGGGCGAGGTGCTCGCGTACAGGGCGCACACCTCGGCCAGCAGCGGGCGCAGGGGCACGTCCTGGAAGCGCGGCGCGGGCAGGCGCGCGAAGGTGGAGAAGCTCTGGGTCATCCGCATCAGCAGGTCCACCTCCTCCTGGAGGAGCGCCACGGCCTCGGTGACGCGGGTGGCGTCGTGCGGCGTGGGCGTGTCCGTCCGGGTCAGACGCGCGAGCGACAGCTTCATTGCGGTGAGCGGATTCTTCAGCTCGTGGGCGAGCGCACGGGCCACGTCCTGCCAGGCGGCAATCTGCTCGGCGGACTTGAGGCGCTCGCGCTGGGAGAGCAGCTCCTGGCCCATCTTGTTGAACTGGCCCAGGAGGAACTGGAGCTCGTCGCGCGGCGGCTCGGGGGCGGCGAGGCGCACGGAGAGGTCCCCGCGGGCATAGGCCCACATGCCCTCGGTGAGGGTGCTCACGGGGCGGGTGAGGGCCCGGCCGAGCAGCACCGCGGCCACCGTCAGCGCGGCGCCGGAGACGAGCACCAACCCGGTGATGAAGGCGGGCACGCGGCGCACCAGCGCCCGCCGCGCCAGCTCCGCCTGCGCGAGGTTGAGCCGCGCCTCGTTGAGGGAGTCCTGGGGCAGCTCGCGCCGCGCCAGCTCCGCCGACACTTCGTCGAGCACGTCCTCCACGGGCGCGATGGACACCGACAGCACGCGCTCCAGCGCGCCCTGCGCCAGCGCGCCGAGCAGCACCAGCGGCACCCAGCCCGCGAGCAGCATCACCGTCAGCAGCCTGCGGCGGAAGCGCGGCGGCGGGAGCGGGAGGTCCGCGTTGGGACCGGAGCCCACCGTGTCACGGGGCGTGCGGGCCTCTGTCGGCGCGGCGCTTGGCATGGGACGGTTCATACCGCATCCACGCGGCGCCGGTGCCCGGGCGGCGCGGTCTCCCCGAGCGGAGGACTCTGGTAGGCTGCGCGCTCCGATGGCTCGACTCCTCGCGTCCTCCCAGGGCTGGCTGTTCAGTCCGGGCGTGGACCTGTCCGTCTTCACCGGCAGCGCGCTCGTGTCCGTGGCGTTCATGCTCGCGGCGCCCTGGCTGGGCGTGACGGGGGACACCCCGCTGTGGGCGTGGCTGCTCTTCGTCGTCTGCGTGGACGTGGCCCACGTCTGGTCCACGCTGTTCCGTACCTACCTGGACCCCGAGGAGCTGCGCGCCCGGCCCGGGCTCTACCTGGGCGCGCCGCTGGCGGCGTATGCCGCGGGCGTCCTCGCGTACCAGGTGTCGCCGGGGGCGTTCTGGACGCTGTTCGCCTACGTGGCGCTCAGCCACTTCGTGCGCCAGCAGTACGGCTGGGTGGCGCTGTATGACCGCAAGGCGCGCGTCTCCACGTGGGAGCGGCGCCTGGATGCCGCGGCCATCTACGCCGCCACGCTGGGGCCCGTCGTGTGGTGGCATGCGAACCTGCCCCGCGGCTTCTGGTGGTTCGTGCAAGGCGACTTCATCTCGGGGCTGCCAGCCTGGGTGGGGACCGTGGGCCTGGGGCTCCATGCGGCGGTGCTCGTCGCGTGGGCGGCCTTCCAGGTCGCGCGCGTGGTGCGCGGTGAGGGCCTGCAGGCCGGCAAGGTGCTGCTGGTGGTGGCCACGTGGGTGACGTGGTTCGGCGGCATCGTCGTCGCGCGGGACGACTTCTCCTTCACGGTGATGAACGTCGTGCTGCACGGCGTGCCCTACTTCGCGCTGCTCTTCCGCTACGCGCGCGGGCGCCTCGCGGAGGGCGGCTATGGCCCGGCCGCGGCCCTGCTGCGCGCGGGGCTGCCGGGCTTCCTGCTGTTCCTCGTGGCGCTGGCGCTGGCGGAGGAGTTCCTCTGGGACCAGGCCGTGTGGCGCGAGCACGCGTCGCTCTTCGGGGCGAGCAGCGTGACGCTCCCGCCGGACGTGCTGGCGCTGGTGGTGCCGCTGCTCGCGCTGCCGCAGGCCACGCACTACGTGCTCGATGCCTTCGTGTGGAAGCCCGGGCGTCAGCCCGCGCTGCTGTCGCGGCTGGGCTGGTCACCGATGGCCACTCGACACGAAGTCCGGCCTTCTGGCACGCCGCACGTTTCGACCATGGCCATTCCCGCCAGGAGTGACTAATGCAGTAAGGGATCATGTCCCGACTCCTACTCGTCTCGAATCGACTGCCGGTCACCGTCAAGGTGGAGAAGGACACCGTCTCCGTGGTCCGGAGCGCTGGAGGGCTGGCCACGGGCCTGCGCCGTCCGCATGAGCGCTCGGGAGGCCTGTGGATTGGCTGGCCCGGGGATGTCTCCCGACTGTCCGAAAGCCAACGTTCGCGCGTCGACGCGCAGCTCGCGGAGCTGCGCTGTGTGCCGCTGACGTTGTCCGCCAGCGAGGTGAGCCGCTACTACGAGGGCTACTCCAACCGCGTCCTGTGGCCGCTGTGCCACTACATGCTGGACCGCATCCCGCGCCAGGACCGCGACTGGGAGGTGTACCGCAAGGTCAACGAGCGCTTCGCGGACCTGGTGGCGAAGCACTACCAGCCCGGCGACACCATCTGGGTCCACGACTATCAGCTGATGCTGGTGCCCGGCATGCTGCGCCAGCGGCTGCCCGGCGCGCGCATCGGCTACTTCCACCACATCCCGTTCCCCTCGTCGGAAATCTTCAGCACGCTGCCGCGCCGGCAAGAGCTCTTGAAGGGGCTGCTGGGCGCGGACCTCATCGGCTTCCACACCGTCAGCTACGTGCGGCACTTCTCCGGCGCGCTGCTGCGGCAGCTGGGGCTGGACACCGACATCGACCGCGTCATCTGGGAGGGCCGCGACGTGCGCGTGGGGGCCTTCCCCATGGGCATCGACGCGCAGGCCTTCGAGTCGCTGGCGAGCGATGCCGGGGTGCTGGAGGAGGTGGCCAATCTGCGTCGGTCCGCGGAGGGCCAGCGCATCCTGCTGGGCATCGACCGGCTGGACTACACCAAGGGCATTCCGCGGCGGCTCCTGGCCGTGCAGCGCGTGCTGGAGCGCACGCCCGCCTGGCGCGGCCGCCTGCGCTTCGTCCAGGTGGCGGTGCCCAGCCGCACCTCGGTGGAGGCGTATGCCAACTACCGAGAGCTGGTGGACGAGCTGGTGGGCCGCATCAACGGCACGTACGGCACGGTGCACAACGTGCCCGTGCACTACCTCTACCGCTCGTTCAACGAGCGGCAGCTCGTGAGTCTGTATCGCGGCGCGGACGTGATGCTCGTCACGCCGGTGCGGGACGGCATGAACCTGGTGGCGAAGGAGTTCTGCGCGGCACGGCCGGACGAGGACGGCGTGCTGGTGCTCAGCGAGTTCGCTGGCGCGGCCGCGGAGCTGGGCGGCGCGCTCGTCGTCAATCCCTACGACGTGGACGCGCTGGCGGATGCCATCGAGAAGGCGCTGGGGATGGCGGAGGAGGACCGTCGCGCCCGCATGCGCACGCTGCGCAAGCAGGTGAAGTCGCGGGACGTGCACTGGTGGACGTCGTCCTTCCTCGACCGGCTCCAGGCCCTGCCCGCGGTGACGGTGCGGAGCGAAGCCGGCGCGCAGGAGGCCCTGGCGCGGATGAAGCAGGCCGAGCACCTGCAACTGCTCCTCGACTACGACGGGACGCTGGTGGGGTACGCCCCCCGGCCGGAGCTGGCCGCGCCCGACGCGGCGCTGAAGGCGCTGCTGGCCAGGCTGGTGGCGCGGCCGGGTGTCTCGGTGAGCATCGTCAGTGGCCGCCCGAAGGAGACGCTGGAGGAGTGGCTGGGAGACCTGCCCATCGGCCTCTATGCCGAGCATGGCCTGTGGTCGCGCCCGTCGCCGGGCGAGGCCTGGCGGATGCTGGAGGGCGTGCGCTTCGACTGGAAGGAGCGGGTACGGCCGGAGCTGGAGTCCTTCTCCACGCGGGTGCCGGGCTCCTTCGTGGAGGAGAAGACGGCGTCGCTGGCCTGGCACTACCGGCTGGTGGACGCGGAGTTCGGCGCCATCCAGTCCCGCGAGCTGCGGCTGCACCTGGCGGAGAAGTTCGCGGGGCAGCCCATCGACATCCTCCCGGGGGACAAGGTGGTGGAGATTCGTCCCCAGGGCGTGCACAAGGGCCGCGTGGTGGGCGAGGCGACGCGCGGGGCACCGCCCGGCGCGCTCGTGGTGGCCATGGGCGATGACCGCACGGACGAGGACCTCTTCGCGTCCGTGCCGTCCGGCGGGCTCACCATCCACGCCGGCAACAAGCCCACGCGCGCGGCCCATCGGGTGAAGGGCCCCTCCGAGGTCCGGGAGCTGCTGGCGGGCCTGCTGGAGCCCTGAGCGAGGCCCTGGCGCCGCGCCCGCCTGGGGAATGGCGGGCGCGGGGGCCTTCCTGGGAGCGCTACGGCGTGGAGGACGCGGTGCGGTTGGCCGCGTTCTGGATGAACACGCGGCGGCCGAAGGCGCGGTCCACGCGGCCGAGGAACTCACGGAACGCGGGGTAGTCGTCCGCGGACACGCGCGCGGTGGTGAGGGCCACCTCGCCCTCGGCCACGAGCTTGCCGCCCTCCAGCCGGTAGCTCAGCTTGATGTGGCCGAACTTCGTCGTCTCCTCCACGGCCTGGGGCAGCTCCGCCACCGTCCAGCCGGGGGGCAGCGTGTAGCGCAGCAGGAAGCCGTTGGTCCAGGGGCTGGACATCACCAGGTCGAAGCGGCGCTGGGCCAGCGACGCATAGGCCTGCTGGTAGGTGCGCCCGGTGCCGAAGGGCAGGAAGCGCATGCCGTTGGGCAGCACCTCCGAGTAGCGCGGGATGCTCATCTTGAAGTCCAGCGCCACGTCGTCGTCCAGGCGGGTGGTGTCGCTCAGCTTCACCTCGTGCACCGTGAGGCCCGGGAAGCTCTGCGCCCAGGCGCGCTCGAAGGTGGACTTGCGCGTGGCCTCGGGGCGGTACGCGCGGCGGTAGTCGGGCGCGTGCTGGCCACCCACCGTGCTGGCGCCGGTGATGTCGGCGCCGCCGTCCGGGCGGAGCGTCACGTCCAGCGACATGCGCGTGGCGTTGTCCGCGGCCTTCGCCTCCGGCGTGGTGAGGAAGGTGCTCTTGCCGTTTGGCTCCACGATGAGCACGTTGGCCACCCGGTCCGCGCTGGGCAGCTCGTTGGCGCCGTGGAACTCGGCCGTGCCGTCCAGGTACAGGTCGAACTTGGGCACGTAGGCGATGGCGTGGTTGAAGGCCGCCAGGCTCGCCGGCTCCTCGCCGATGGAGCCCAGGTTGCGCATGCGCAGCAGCACCAGCCGGCTGTCCACGCCCGCCACCTGGAGCATGGAGTGGATGAGGCTCGCCTTGTCCTTGCAGTCGCCGAAGCGGCGCGCCAGCACCCGGTCCACGCGGTAGGGCTTGAAGCCATGGATGCCGAACTCCAGCGCCACGTAGCGCGTGTTCGTCACCACGAAGTTGTAGATGGCGCGCACCACCGCCAGCTCGTCCTTGCGGTCCACGCCCTGGAGCACCTGGTCCACCGTCTCCCGCAGCTCCGCGTTGGGCTGGAGCTGGTCGCGCACCAGGCCCCACCAGTAGCGGCCCACCTGGTCCCACGTCTGGTACGTGGAGACGTGGAGGTTCTGCGCCACCTCCGCCCAGCCAGGCATGCCCGGCTCCGGCACCACCTTGGCGACGTGCTTCGCGTTCCAGCGGTACAGCACGCGGCCGCCGTCGAGCGCCTCCTGCGCGCTGTCCACGCCGGCCAGCTTGCTCTTGTTCCAGTACAGGGGCCGCGCCTTCGGCATGTCCACCAGGTACTGGAAGCGCACCTTCGGGTAGACGCCCTGCACGCTCTCCACGTCACCCCAGTAGTCCGACAGGAGGTTGTCCTGCGCGGTGTCGTCCAGGCGGTACGTCAGCTCCAGCGTGTCGCCGGGGGCCAGCGAGGGGAAGGAGAGAATCTTGGCGCGGGCGTCGTAGTACATGCCCGTCCACGGCTCGTTGATGTGGCGCTCGTTCTCGCCGTAGCTCTCCACCACGGAGCCGTCCGCCTTCACCACGCGGGCGCGCAAGACGCGCACCTCCTGACGGTCCGGCGAGTAGGTGACGGGGAGGGTGCGGAACGCGTCCACGCCGCGCGAGTTGTAGACCTTCACCACCCGCTGGTGGAGGCGGCTGGACAGGCCGCTCTGCTGGACGCGCACGTAGGTGTTGTCCACCAGGTAGAGCGCGTCCTCATGGACGTAGGCCTCCGCCTCCTTCGCCAGCGCCTGGCCGTCCAGCAGGTACTGCATGCCGGTGCCGGTGCTCTCGCCCTTGAGGGTGCGCAGGGCCTCCTTCAGGCCCGGGTTCTGCGGGCGCAGCGCGAGCGAGCGCTCGAAGGAGGCCAGCGCCGGCTCGCGGCGGCCGGCGGCCAGCAGGGCGCGGCCCTCGCGCTCGTACACCTCCGGCTCATCCGGAGACAGCGCGCGGGCCTCGGCGAAGAGCGCGACGGCTTCGTCCACCGCGCCGTTGCTGGCCTTCAGCTCCGCCAGCCGCACGCGCGAGCCGTTGTCGAAGGGGTTGAGCGTCACCAGCTGCGCGTACTCGCGCTGGGCGGACTCCACCTGCCCGGCCTCCGCCAGCAGCGTGGCGAGCATGTGGCGGGTGCTGGTGTCGTCGAAGCGCAGCGCCAGCACCACGCGCATGCGGTCCATGGTCTCACGCTGGCGGCCGAGCTGCCGCGACACCTGCGCCGCCGCGCGCACCGCGCGGGGCACGCGGGGCTGCATGCGGAACGTCTCCTCCACCAGCGCATGGGCCCTGGGCCGCTCACCGAGCGCCTCGTACGCGCGCGCCAGGAGCAGCCGCGCGTTGACGTCGTCCGGCCGCTTTTCCAGCACCGGCGCCACCAGCGGCAGGACGCGCTCGGGGTGGCCTCGCTCCAGCTCGTGGTCGGCCAGCGCCACGCGCGCCTCGGGCAGGGTGGGGTCGGCGGCCAGGGCGGCCTCCAGGAAGCGGCGGCGCTCGTTCAGGTCGTCTCGCTGCAGCTGGGCGGCGAGCAGCTGGAGGCTGGCGTCCTTGGGCGCGGCCTCCGCGGCGCGCGCGGCCTCCGCGCTGGCGGTGTGCTCGCGCTCGTCATACGCGCGGAAGAAGCCGAGCACGCGGGCGTAGTCGCCGCGCAGCGCCGCGTCCGTCGGGTTCTTCTCCACCAGGGCGCGCATCGCCGAGGTGAGGGTGGGCAGCGGCTGCGGCTGCGGCGCGGTGCCCCGCTCCAGCGCGGGGGCCTTCGCCGGCAGCGTCGTGCGCACCGCGGTCGACTCCTGGCGGAGGTAGAAGCCCAGCGGGCCGGACTCCTGGCACACCTTCACGAGCACGCGGTTGAGGCCCTTGCGCAGCTTCACGGACACGCGCGTCTGGTCCGGGCGCGGCAGGTTGTAGCGGTCCTCCTTCGCCGCGAGCTGCCCGTTCACCCACAGGCGGAACGCGCCCGAGGTGCCCACGCCCAGCGACACGCGCGACTCCTGCGGCGCCTCCAGCCAGGTGACGGCGTAGGCCACGGCCTCGCGGTTGGGGCGGATGGCGGTGGCCAGGTCGATGTAGCCGTCCGCGGTGGTCGCCGTCAGCTTGCGCCACGTGGCACTGCCGCCCTTGGCCGCGGGGTAGGAGGCGGACAGGTCCAGGTTGGCGGCCTCGGGGCCGAAGTCCGTGTCACAGCCGGCCTTGCCCTCGTTGTCGAAGCCGCCGGTGACGTAGTAGTCGCTCACGTAGCCCAGCCACTGCTTCACCTCGCCGGCGCGCACCAGCCGGCCGCGGGCGCGCTCGGTGTCCAGCAGCAGCATCTGCGCCGTGGCGCGGGCGTTCGGGTCCGAGCTGCGGCGGGACGCCACGTAGGCGTAGGTGCTCAGCAGCGGCGTGAGGTCCTCCACCTCGTCCACCAGCGCGTGCATCCGCAGCAGCATGGCGGCGCTTCGGGGGGAGGAGGCCTGCTTCATCGCCTCGGACGCGTAGGCGCGGGCCATCTCATCCGCGGCTGGCTTCGCCTGCGCCCAGAGCGGGCAGGTGAGCACGAAGACTGCGGCCAGCACTGTGAAGCGGGACATCCGTTCTCCTGGGTGGGCGGCTACAATTGAGGGGCGCCAGCCCCGGGCAGGGGGCGTCGACGCGGATGAACAGGCGAATCCTTCCGGGGCTTCCCCTGCATGTGGCCCCGGGCGGCGGACAGGCAACCGAAAACGTCGTGAAGGGTACGATGGAGGATGGAGTGGGGACAGGTGCGTACTACTCGCGGGCAGGAAGGGTGAGGCCGAAGTGCTCGAACAGGGCGCGTCGCATGGCGTCCTCGTCGGGAAGAGGCTGCTCGGTCCGGACCGTCCCCCGGGTGAGGACGAGCATGCCTTCCTTGACGGTGACGCGCCCGTCCGGCGTCAGCCGGGTGCACAGCCGGCGCTGCGTGAAGATGGACTCCGGGGATGTCTGGTGGTGGTGGCACATGCCCTCGAAGTCCTCGAGCCGGCGAGGGATGCGGGAGAGGCGGTACTGTGCCTCCCAGCCGCTGGGGCCAGGGGCGTCGCGCCAGAGGATGAGGTCGTCCCCCTCCGGCGTCAGCCGGTAGCCGCGCCCGGAGCGCACCTGGACGTCGTGGGTGTCGAGGCGCAGGGGCTCGGTGAAGGAGTCACCGAAGCCGACATCCGCCAGCCACCGGTCCTGGCCGTCTTCGACCTGGAGGGCGAGGTGGTCGAACTCGGGGCCATAGGTGGTGCTGCCCGGTGACGTGGCCACGCGCGCGGACAGCAGTGTCACGGGGGAGCCCAGCGCCGTCAGCAGCCGGGCGAAGAGGCTGTTGAGCTCGTAGCAGAACCCGCCGCGCCGCTGGAGGACGACCTTCTCGAAGATGGCGTCCGGGTCGAGCCGGATGGGGCGCTTCAGGTGGATGTCGAGGTTCTCGAAGGGCACGGCCTCCAGGTGGGCCCGGTGCAGCCCCGCGAGGGACTGCTCCGCTCCCGCGCCGATTCGCTCCAGGTAGCGCGCGACGTCGAACATGGACCGACTGTGTCACGCGCGGCGGGGGCATGTCAGACGTTGAAGTGGCGGATGGCGGACGCGGCGGCCGCGTTGCCCACGGGGACGCCCGCGCTGGCCGCTGCCGCCGCCGCCATGGGGGCGCTCCGGGGCTCGAGTGCCCGGACGGTGGCGATGGCCGCCGCCGCTTCTTCGGAAGCTCCCGAGGCTCGCATTGACGCCGAATTGGAGCTGGCGACAGAGACAGACTGGACGATGCCCCCGGCCAGGCTGTTGGCGGCCAGGTCCACCTGGGCGACGGGGATGCCGATGGCCGCCGCGCTGGCGGCCGCCCCGACCGCACGGTCATTGGCGGGGCCACCCGGAGCGAGCTGGGTGACGGCCATGGCCGCGGCGACGGTCGCACACGCGTCCTCGGAAGCGCCCGCGAGCTGGGCCGTCTGCGCCCCGGTGGCCGCGGTGACGACGCCCGCGGCGATGGTTCCCGCCGCTGCATTCGCCGCCGCCGGGGGAATGCCCACGGCCGCCGCGGCCGCGGCGTAGCATTCGGCCGAGGCGGCGGCGGTCGGCAGGGCCAGCGCGTCCGCGGTGACCAGGGCGTCGGCTGCCGCCACCGCCGCGGCGGCCTCCTCACTGGAGTTCATGGCGGTGGCCGCCGCCACCGCGGTGTTGCCGACCGCGGGCACGGCGGCACCGGTGATGGTGGCCGCGGCGGCCTCCGCGGCCGCGGCGGCGCCGCCCACCGCGGCGGTGACGGAGGCGGTGGCGGCGGCGTAACAGACGGCGGCGTCCACGGCCACTGCTGGCGCCGCGCCCGTGGCGCTCAGCACGGAGGCAGCGGCGGCCACGGCTGCGGCGGCGGCTGGCGTGGAGGCCACGACGGCGGCGGGGATGTTGCCGGGGAGGGGGTGGAGGGCGACGCCCGCGAGCGTGCTGGCGCAGACGGTCGCGGCGGCCACCATCACACCCGGCACGGTGGCGGCCGAGGCGGCGTGACAGGTGCCCGCGTCCACGGCGGCGGCCGGCGTCAGGCCCGCATGTGCCACGGCGACTCGCGCCGCGATGACCGCGGCGATGGCTGGGAGCGTGATGCCCACCGTGCCCATGAGGGTGAAGTAGTCCGCTGCGACGGCGGGCCCCGCGGCGATGGCGTTGGCCACCGCGTCCAGGTTCGCGGGCATGGGGGCGCCCTCAACCATGGCGGAGATGGCGGCCACCCTGGCGGCGACGGGCGCCGGCAGGTTCGCACCGAGCGCGCAGGCATGGGCGCCGCCCATGACAGCCGCCGCGAAGGAGTCAATCCCGAGGCCTGTCACCGCGGCGGTGGCTCCCTGGGTGGCCGGAGCGATGGTGCCGGGAAGCAGGGCCACGGTGGCGTTGATGGCATTGGCGGGAGGCTCTCCGCACGTCGCCGCCACGGCGGCCAACACCGCGGCCAGGTCCGCGATGGGCAGGGCCAATCCGGCGGCAATCACCGCTTGACGGGCCTCCGTGACCGCCGCGGCGGCGGAGGCAGGCACCAGCGGACCGACGAGCGCCGCCGCCGCCATGGTGGGGAGGCCGCCCTGGACGACGCGTGCTCGCTCCATTCGCGACGGCCACCAGGCCGTGAGTGCCGCCCTGACCGCGGTGGTGCATGCCGTCGTGGCCCGGGCCGCGGCGACGCCTTCCGCGCCGGCTGCCGCGAAGGGCACGGCGGCCCGAGCCGCGCGGGCGGGCGCCACGCTCCGAAGCGCCGCTCGCGCGGCGGGAACACCCTGCCGGCCGAGCTGGGCGGCGGTGACCGCGGCGGCCGGGGGCGCGGTGGCTGCCGCCGCGGCGGGGACAATGCCGCTGGCGCGGGCCACGGCCGTGGCAGGAGCCACGCCTCCCGCCGCGGTTGCGCTGGCCGCTGCGACTTCCGCGCAGCCGTGGCAAGCCCGGGAGAGGGTCCCCGCGTTGGCGGCGATGGGACGCAGCGGGCCTTCGTAGAAGGGCGCCAGCTCCCAGCCCAGCGCCAGCGGCCCGCGAGGGCTGTTGTCTGGCTGGGCGCTCTGGTCCGCGTGGATGCTGGTGTTGCGCCGGAAGTCCCAGCCTCGGCGGCGGTACTTGTCGATGGCGAGGTGGGCTGGATGGCCCACGCCTTGTGAGGGGTAACGGTGCGCGAATGGCGGGGCCGCCGCTGCCCCGCCCGTCTGGAGCCCGACGCCATAGGAGTAGCCGATGCGGTTGGCCGCGGCGTGTGGATGCCCTGCCGCGGCGGGGGCCCCCGCTGCCTGGCCACTCTGCGCCGCGCGCGCTGCCTCGACGACAGCGGCCACCTCGTCGAAGGTCGCGGCAGCTCCGAGTGCTGCCAGTGCCGCGGAAATCTCGACCACCGCCGAGGGAAACTGCGCCAGCGTCTGACCGCGTGACACCATCGCGTCCAGCACCACCTCCGGGGACACGGGGACGGGCGCGAAGGCGTTGACCACCGTGATGGGGACGTTGCCCGCGTCGATGGGCGCGCTCTGCGCGAGCCCTGGCGCTAGCGCTGCCTGCACCCCGGCGAGCGGTGGGTTGGGAATGGCGCCGACCGCCGTGACGAAGTAGGCGTGCGTCGCCGGAGGAAGGTTCGGGATACCCGCCATGGCAAGGGCCCCTGCTGCTCCCGCGGCGCCGGCGAAGATGCTCACCCGGGCCCCGGCGGCAATGCCCGTGGCAACCGCTTGGGAGACGGCGCCCCCCGCGGTGATGCTTCGTCGTACCGCCACCGCCGCGGCGACGGCCTGCAACACAGGCTGAGGTGCTCCCGGCCGTGCGGCATGATGCGCCCGTTCCACCGCGCGTCGGGCAGAGGTGATGTGGGCGGCGAGAGGCGGCGCCGCGTGCGCGCCGACCGCTGCCGTGGCGGCGCGGACCACCTCCGGTCCTCCTGGGACTGCCGCCACGGGGGGGAGCCCGGGGACCAGGGCGACCCCGCCGCCCCCCAGCGCGCCGGTGACCGCGCCCCATGCCAGGGCCGTGGCACCCGCCAGCGCGGCCGGGAGCGCTGCGCCTCCGGCCACGTTGCCGAGGAGCGTGAACTGCGCCTGCGGTGTGCCTGGCGCGCCTGCTTCCAAGACGACGGCCGCCGCCGCGGCGACGCTCACCGCGACGGGAGCAGCGCCCAGGTTCGACGCGGTGTCCGCGGCCAGCGCCGCGACCGCGGCGAGGCGCGCCAGGTTCGCGGGCAACGGCAGCGGGAGCGCGGCTGCCGCCGCGGCTGCCGTGGCGGTCCTGCGGATGTTGGAGGCGGGCAGTGCCGCGGCCGCCGCATGGGCGACCGCCGCCGCGCGGGTCGGCAGGGTGTTGGGCGCCCATGGAATGTTGGCGGGGTTGAGCGCGTTGGCGCCGACCTTGTTGGAGCCGTGATGTGTCGCGGTGAGGCCCACGACGACGGGCGGGTGGGCCACGATGGCATAGGGAATCGCCACCGCGGCAGCGGGTGCCCCGCCTACCGGCGCGGCGAACGGGCGCCGCTGCGCGGGGATGAACTGGTAGTTCACGTCCCCGGTGAGGAGCACGAACCGCTCGTTGGCGTGGTACGGCGCCTCGCCCTGGAGCGTCGGTGGTAGCGCGGGCGCGACGGCGTTGCAGACGGCCACCGGGTTGCCGACGTTGACGGCGCGGGCCACCTCGCCATCCAGGGACAGGCCAGGGATGGCGGGGAGGAGCGGAGGGACCTGCGTGCGCGCCACGGCCCACACCGCCGCTCGTACCGCTTCGGCACCGCCCACCACCGCGGCGACGCCCGCCGTGCCCGCCGCCGTCGCAATGGGGCTCGCGGGCAGGGCCGCGGTGATGGCGCCTTGCACGTTCGTCAGGGCCACGTCTGGAGCGCTCAGGGGCGGCAGCGGGGCACCTCCAGCGGCCGCCGTGCCAATGGCGGTGAAGGTCGCGGGGGCCGTGCCGGGGGCGCCGTTCTCCACGATGATGGCCGCGCCCGCGGCAGCCGCCAGCTGCTCGAGGTTGCCTCCCGCGAGCGCCGCGGCGTCAGCGGCCAGCTCCGCGGCCCTTCCTAGTGCCGTCGCCGTGGCGGGCGCGAGCCCCGGCTGGGCCACGGCCATCGCCGCGATGACCCGTCGCTGCCGGACGGTGAGCCCCGCGCCCGGCCCACCCGGGCCCACCGCGGCACGGGCGGCGGCGGACTGCTGCCGGGCGAGCAGCGCCGCGGGATTGGGATTGCCTCCGCCGGGCTGCATCGCCGCGAGAAAGGCTGGGAGCCCCGCGACCATGTTGGGGAGATTGGGGCCGCCGAAGGCCGCGCCCACCCAGGCCGGTGGAGCGCCTCCGCCAATGGTGACGAGCCGGCGTCCGGCGCCGCCCAGGTTGTTGGCGTCGGTGGCCAGGGGGCTCGCGGCGACAGCGCCCGCCCCCGCCGCATCCCGCACGCAGACGTACACGGCGAGGCCGGAGTTGTTGCGCGGGTCCGAGCCCGAGGCGAGCGGGTTCTGGTTCTGGTCGCGGTAGTTCCGCTCGACGAAGCCCCAGGGAAAGCGCATGTGGCTTCCTCCGGGACGATTCCAGGAGCTCGGCGTGCCGCGAGGGTTCGCGGCCGTTCCAGGCCGTCCCGAGGCCGTCCAGATGTAGAACTCGCCGCCGTCGTGCACCACGCGTGCGATGGTGTCGCGGCACACGGCGGTCCCCATGTGTTGCTGAGGGGCGAGCCATCTGCAACCGAAGGACGCCGGATAGAAGCGCCCCAGGTCGCAGTGGTCCATGTCCCAGTGGGACAGGATGATGAGCGGCCCGTTGCACATGCAGGGGCCCGCGCAGTGGCCCTGGGGAATCATGGGGAACGTGGACTGCTGGCCGTTGGCCGGGCTTCCAAAGTCGTAATAGACGATGGCGCGCCCCTGGTTGTCGTACAGCACCGAGCAGGCCCCCTGGCCCACGTTGAACAGCCCCACGAAGGGCGCGAACGTGCGGTTGGGGTCCGACGCATCCATCGGATTGGGCGTGCCGTCACCCACGTAGGCCTGCGCCGTGGGCGGCGGAGCCAGGGGACGTGCGCGCGCCGTGCGTTCCCGGAAGGCCACCCGCTCGCCAGACGGCAGCGGTGCGCCCGCGCCAGCGAGCGCGAGGCCCGGTGGTGGCGGCATCCAGTCGTCGAAGAAGTCCACCACCTCATCGGTGATGGCGCGCACCTGTCGGGACATCCGCTGGAGGGCGGAGCGCATCCAGTCAACGAGCCCCGGGGTGGCGGTGCGGGCCGTCACGGGAATGGGAATGGGCGCGGAGGGAATGCCGAAGGGGTCCTTCAGCGGCGTCTCGGGAAGGGGGCCGCTGCCTCCCGGTCCACCGGGCCGGGGCGCCGGCGGCAGGGGCGGCGCGGGGAGGGGGAAATGGAGGGCCTTGAGCGCGCCCTGCGTCAGCGCGCCATTCGAGCGGTCCTCCACGCGGACGAACCTCCGCATCCAGCGCTCCACGGGAGGGGCGTCCGTGTCCGGGGTGAAGCCCCGCACCATGTGGACTCCGGAGCGCCGCACCTTTCCACCCCGCACGAAGTCATCGTCCGGGCGGGTGCTCCCGGCGCCGGCCTGGAGCTCCAGGTGGAACCAGTCCGTCTCGTAGAGTCCATCGCGCAGCGGGTCTCCGGGCGCGAGCTCGAACTCGAAGACGGACACCGGCGCGTAGTCCCTGCCGCCGTCGATGACGCGGCGGAGGAACCAGTAGTAGACGACATAGAAGATGTTGAGCTGCTCCAGCGTCAGCGCGTCGTAGAAGTCCTCGAAGCGCCGGCCGTTGATGACGGCGTTGAAGAAGTTGAGGAAGTCGCCCGGGGCGAACGTCTTCTCCAGCTCGCTCCAGACCCTGTCCATCCACTCGGCCTCGACGCACTCCAGCCGCAGGTAGAGCGGGTCGTCGTCTTCGCCTTCCGCTTCCGTGACGAAGGCGTAGTAGCGCCCCGGGAGCCGGATGTTGAGCGTGTTGATTTCACCTCCGCGCGCGACGTGTCCCAGGCGGGGGCGCTTGGGGGCTGGCACAGCAGGCTCATGCTCAGGCACCGTGGGCCTCTCGCAGCGTGTCCAGGGTGGTCTCGTCCACGGTGCCGCTGGGCATCAGCCCGTGTTCGGCCTGGAAGCTCGCGACCGCGGCGGAGAGGGCTTCCGCCTCCGTGGCGTCCTCGTCCAGGAAGCCCAGGTTCACCAGCCGCGCGCGCAGGCCTTCCTCGGTGCCGACGGGCTGGAGCGTTCCCAGGGACAGCGCGTACTCCTCGCCGTCCACCTCCAGCTTCGCCTCGCGAGCCCCCGGAGGAATCCCGCATTCGATGAGGCCCTGGTCGTTCGTCTCCCCCTCGTGGACGACGTTGCCAAGGGTGAGCCGGTAGGGCACCCGGGCCCGGGGCGCGCCATTCTCGTGGAGGCGCAGGCGGAAGCGCTCGGGAATGCCCTTGAGCTTGAAGGTGTGGGTCCTTCCCGTCGCGCAGGGGACGGACCGCGTCTCCTTGTCCGGGAGCGTGACCACGTCGCCAGGCTTGAGGACGTGCGGACTGGTCCGCTCGCGGCGAAGGGATTCGTTTTCGGGGGACTCCCAGACACGCTGGGGGTTCAGGCCGTGCGCGTGGGCGATGCTGGAGACGCAGTCTCCTTCCTGGGCTGTATACGTGCGTGACATGGCGAGTGGTGCGCGCCAGTGCAGCACGCGTGCCGTGCGAGGCCAAGCGAGTATCCTCGCCTCGCACGGCGCGCATCAGCCCGAGCGCGTCACGACGGAACGCGGGTGCGTCGCGCCGTGACGCGCCGTGACCTCATCGGGCCTTGGTGGAGCTGGGCACGGCGCGCAGGAAGTCCCGGACGCTCTGCTCGTTCAACGTGGCGGATGCGGCGCACAGGCGAATGGACTCCATCGCGCGGGTGAAGGAGAGAGACGCGTTGTCCAGCTTCTCCACGCGGGGTGCGAGGAAGGCCTCCGCCTCGGTGGCGCCCTGCTCGCTGCACAGGGAGCCCACCAGTCCGACGAGCGAGGCCACCTCGTCCGAGCGCATCCGGCTCGCCAGCGTGTCGAAGTGCTCCTGATAGAAGGCCCAGGCGAGCGCCCGCGTCTCCGGCTTCGAGAAGGCGCCCACGAGGATGGGACGCGTGTCGCGCAGGTCGAACTCGCTGCCGGCCACCAGGGCGAGCGCCTCTCGCGTGAGCGCCGGGTCACGGAAGGCACCCAGCGTGGAGAAGACCCGAGCGTGCTCGGTCCGGTCCTCTGTCGCCCGAGCCTGGGCGAGCAAGGCGTCGAAGAGGGCCCGGTCTCCATTGCGAGCCGTCACGGTGAGTGCGAGGGGAATGGCCTCCGGGTGGACGGACTTCCGGTCCGCCATCCACGCCTTCACGAGCCGGTTCGCTTCACGGACCAGGGCCGGGTCCTCACCCAGCAGGGCGGCCAGTGCCAGGAACCTCGGGCGCGACGACTTCACGGCGTCGTCGTCCCCGGGCCGGGGCTCCCACCCCAGCGCCCGAGCGCGTGGGCCGTACATCGAGGCCACCCACGCGCGGAACCGCGCACGCTCGGCGTCGGACAGCCGCTCCGAGTGCACGGCGTACAGCAGCTGGGTCCCGCTCTGCACGATGAGCCGGTGCTCGTCCTTCGCCGTGGCGGGGACGTGGCGCAGCGCCTCGCCGAGCGGCAGGTCACCCCGCTGTACCGCGGCCTCCATGTCGGAGATGAGCGTCATGCGCTCACGCACCGTCAAGGTGCCCGGCGGCGCGTTCAGCACGCGCGTCAGCTGGTCAGGCGAATAGCTCGAACGGTAGTAGCCCGTGCCACCGGCGTTGAGCAGCACCCAGGACGGGCAGCTGTTGCCGGGCAGTGTCAGCTCACCGGTGGCCTCGGTGAGCAGCGTGCACGTGCGCTCGGACGTCTTGCCCGAGCCGGCGCGGACGCACACCGGGACGGACCACGTCTGCGCCGGGCTCATGGTGGAGCCCGCGGGGACGTAGCGCTCCTGCGACAGCTTCAGCTTCGCGGGCGAGCCCGGCTGGCACTGCAGCTCGGCGGCGATGCGGGGCGCCCCCGGCTGGTCGATGAAGCTGCGGAACGCGCGCGCGACGTCCGGGCCCGCGGCGGCGGAGAGCGTGGCCGCGAAGTCCTCCGAGGTCGCCACGCCCCACTCATGCTTGCGGATGTGGGCGCGCAGCAGGTCGCGCATGCGCTCCTCACCGAGCCAGGCCTCGAACATGTCGATGATGGCCGAGCCCTTGGCGTACGTGGTGCCGTTGTCGAACGAGCCGAGGACCTCGTCATGCGTGGTCGCCGGCTTGCGCACCGGCAGGGTGGCGGCGAGCGCATCCGTGTCCAGGGCGAAACTCGCGGACTGGGCGCTCTGCTCCAGCGCGAAGCCCCAGCTCGGGTCGAAGGGGTCCACCGTCTTGCGGTCCAGCCACGAGGTGAGCGACTCGTTGAGCCAGATGTCGTCCCACCACTTGCAGGTGACGATGTTGCCGAACCAGTAGTGCCCCAGTTCGTGGTTGGCGATGTTCACGTACCACTTGCGGCGCGCGAGCGTCTCCTCGCCGGGGCGGATGAGCGTCAGCGGCTGCCCGAGCGCCACGAGGCCCGGGTGCTCCATGGTGCCCCAGTAGCGGGGCACCACCGCCACGTCGAGCTTCTCGTACGGGTACGGCATGTCGAAGAAGTCTTCCAGCAGCGTGACGATGCGCGGCGTGACGCTGGCCGCATAGGCCGTCTCCGCGCCCCGGCCGCGCGGCACGATGAAGCGCAGCGGCGCGTTGTTGCGGCCCGCGGTGCCGGCATCCACCACGTCGAAGGGGCCCACCACGAAGGCGACGAGGTAGCTCGGCATCGGCTTGCTCTCGGCGAACGTGACGCGGGCCAGCCCGTCCGGCAGCGTCTCGCGCGAGACGATGGGGTGGTTGGCGAGCGCGACGTGCTCCTGCTTCACGGTGAAGCGCAGCGTCCATGGCACCTTGAAGCCCGGCTCGTCGAAGCAGGGGAAGGCGCGGCGCGCGTCGACGGGCTCGAAGAAGGTGTAGAGGTAGTTCTCGCCGCCTTCCTCCACGGCGTAGAGCCCCTGGCTGCGCTCGCGGTCGACCTTGCCGCTGAAGGCGATGTGGATGCGGGCCTTGCCGGGCGCGAGCGCCTCGGGGAGCAGCAGGCCGAGCCGGCCTTCGCTGGCGGTGACGGCGCGGGCCTCCAGCGTGCGTCCTCCCGCCTCGACGCGTGCCTCGGAGACCTCCATGTCCTGGCCGTGCAGCCAGATCTGCCGCACTGCTTCGCTCACGTCCACGTCGATGCTGACGCTGCCGGAGAAGGTGGGCTCGGCGGGCAGCAGCTTCAGGTCGAGTGCGTAGCGCGTGGGGCGGACGGAGTCGGGCAGCCGCAGCGCGGGAGGCTGGGGTTCGGGCCATTCAGGGGCGGAGGCCACGGGCGCGGCGGGCGGCGCTTCGGGCGCATGGGCACATCGGAGGACGGCGACCGCGAGTGCGAGGGGAATGAGCGAGCGCATGGGACAGACGCTAACTCCAGTCGGCCCTCGGGACAGAGTCCTGGAGTGTGTCCATGTGCAGATGAACGCGGCTCTTTCCGGAGAGGCGGAGAGTGGGGACGTGTACGTCGAGCGTCCGCGTCATGGAATGCCTCATGCCGGATCATGAACGCGTCGACGCGCTGCTCCAGGTCGCGCGCCTCGGAGGCGTTCCTGGTACGGGCCCGAGGCTCGCGGAAGTAGCGCCGCATGCTCAGTCCAGCCGGAATGCCCTGGTCAGCGTCTGTGCTTCGACCTGGGCGAGGCCCGCTTCGGGCATGGCCAGGGGCGCCTCCCACTCAGCTCAGGCTGAAGGCCCGTGCCAGCGTGAGCATCTCCACGTGGATGGCGCCGGCCTCACGGAGTGCCGAGGCCGCCGCCCTGGCGGTGGCGCCGGTGGTGAACACGTCGTCCACCAGCAGCACGCGCTGTCCCGAGACTTTCGAGGACGCGGTGAACGCGCCCGCGACGTTGCTCGCCCGCTCCGCCTCGCTCAGCCCCACCTGTCGCTGCGTCTCGCGGTGCCGCGTCAGCAGGCCCACCGGCGCCTTGCGCTCCGTGGCCCTCGCCAGCGCGCCCGCCAGCAGCTGCGCCTGGTCGTACTTGCGCGCGTGGTAGCGGCGCTCATGCAGGGGCAGGGCGACCACCAGCGCGGGCGCCTGGGCGAGGAAGCTGCGCGCCTCTCCCGCCAGCAGCTCCGCCAGGGGCCCCGCGAGGTTGGGATGGTCCTCGTACTTGAAGCGGTGGATGGCGCGCGCCACGGGGCCCTCGTGCGCGAAGGGCGCCCAGGCACGGCTGAACGGCGGCGGCGCGGCCCGGCACCGGGGGCACACGCCTCCGGGAAAGGCCCCCGGCTCCGCGCACGTGCGGCAGCACGCGGGGGGAAGCCGCTCCACCGCGGTGTCGCACGTCTCGCAGAAGAAGCCCTCGGGGCCCGGCAGCACCTTCGTGCACGCGAGGCACGAAGGGGGATACAGCAAGTCCAGCAGCGCCTTCAGCACCGGCCGAGCCCCCGGCGTGTCACGGCAGCAGTCCCTGCCGGTTCATCTCCTTCGACTGTGGCAGCCCCATCACCTTGCACAGCGTGGGCGCGATGTCCGCGAGGATGCCCGGGCGCAGCTTCTGTCCCCGGAAGTCCGGGTGGATGAGGTGGAAGGGCACCGGGTTGAGCGTGTGCGCGGTGTGGGGCTCACCCGTCTCCAGGTCCACCATCTGCTCGCAGTTGCCGTGGTCGGCGGAGATGGCCAGCACCCAGCCATTGCGCTCGCAGGCCTTGCCCAGGATGCCCAGGCACTCGTCCACCGCCTTCACGGCCTTCATCGCCGCGTCCAGCCGGCCGCTGTGGCCCACCATGTCCGGGTTGGCGAAGTTCACCAGCGCGAAGTCGTACGCGCCGGAGTCGAGCCGCTTCACCAGCTCGGCCGTCACCTCATAGGCGGACATCTCCGGCTTCAAGTCATACGTCTTCACGTCGCGCGGGCTGGGCACCAGGTGCCGGTCCTCGCCCGCGTAGACGACCTCGCGGCCGCCGTTGAAGAAGAAGGTGACGTGCGCGTACTTCTCCGTCTCCGCCGTGCGGAACTGGCGCAGCCCCTGGCGCGACAGCAGCTCCGGGAAGATGTCCTGCGGCTGGTCCGGCTCGAAGAGCGCCGGCAGCTTGAACGTCTCGTCGTACTGGGTCATGCACAGGTAGCGGCCCAGTCGCAGCCCGCCCCGGTCGAACTCCTTGAACTCGGGGAACGCCAGCGCCTGGGTCAGCTCCCGCGCGCGGTCCGCGCGGAAGTTGAAGAACAGCACCGCGTCGCCGTCCTGGATGCGGCCCACCGGCGTGCCATCCCCGCCCGCCAGCACCGTGGGCTTCACGAACTCATCGGTGACCTTCTCCGCGTAGGACGCGCGGATGGCGCTCAGCGCGTCCGGCGCCTTGGGCCCGCGGCCGAACACCAGCGCCTCGTAGGCCTGCTGCACGCGGTCCCAGCGCTTGTCGCGGTCCATGGCATAGTAGCGCCCGCTCACGGTGGCGATGCGGCCGGTGTGCGTCTCGTGGAGGAAGCGCTCCAGCTCCTCCACGTAGCCCAGGGCGCTCTGGGGCGGCGTGTCGCGCCCGTCGAGGAAGGCGTGCACGTAGACGTGGGCCACGTTGCGCTCCTTCGCGGCCTTGAGCAGCGCGAACAGGTGGTCCATGGAGGAGTGGACGCCGCCCGGCGACACCAGCCCCAGCAGGTGCAGGGCCTTGCCGTCCGCCTTCACCCCATCCAGGGCGGCGCGCAGCACGGGGTTCTGCGCCAGCTCGCCGGACTCCGCGGCGCGGTTGATGCGCACCAGGTCCTGGTAGACGATTCGGCCCGCGCCGATGTTGGTGTGGCCCACCTCGGAGTTGCCCATCTGCCCCTCGGGCAGGCCCACGGCCAGGCCCGCCGTCTGCAGCTCCGTGAAGGGGTAGGGGCTGGCCAGCTTGTCGAGGTGCGGCGTGCCAGCCAGGAGAATGGCGTTGTTGTCGCGCTCCTGGCGGATACCCCAGCCATCCAGGATGCAGAGCAGGACCTTGTGCGCGGGCGTCATGCCCCGAACCCTAACCACGCGGGCGCCGGACGGGAGAGGACAAAAAGTGGGGCCGCTACCGGTACTCGCGGAAGACGCCACCGGGGAGGAAGCCCAGCCGGGAATAGACACGCTGCCCTTCGGCGGAGGCCTGGAGGGTGGCTGTCCGGTATCCGACCTCCCGGGCCTCCAGCAGCGGCGCCAGCGTGAGGGCGCCGCCGATGCCGCGCCGCCGCGCGTGTTTCACGGTGGCCACCGAATAGAGTCCCGCGACGCCCCACGCCAGGTGGCACTCACTGGCGGCGACGGGCTCGCCGTCCAGGTAGCCCACGAAGAAGCGGATGGGGCTGTCGGGCGCGAGCGCGACGTCCGCGCTCCTCGCGTAGAAGTCCACCACATGCGGGTCGGCTGGCTCCCAGTTCGCGGCCACGACGCGAGCGAAGTCCGCCAGGGTTCGCGCATCCATGGCGCGCTGGACGCGGAGCCCGGGAGGAAGCGTGAGTCCGGTGGGCAGCCTGGACAGGTCCAGGGACATGCCCTGCTCCTTTTCGGCGAAGGCCAGTCCCTGGGCGGACAGGTACGTGTCCAGGTCCAGCGGCGTGGCGTCGGGGTCCACCCACCACGAGAAGGGCGCGGCCTTGCTCCGGAAGTGGTGGAGCGCCGAGGTGATGCGCGCCGCCACGGCGTGCCCGGAGAGTCGGGTGCGGCACACCACGTTGAACGTGTCGCACGGAAGGCCGGAGTCGACGAGGAGCAGCCCGGGCGTGTCCTGGACGAACGCCCCCGGGAGTCTCCGCGCGAGGTACGTCATGTGCTCCACCTGGTTGGCGACCATGGCGGAGGTCACGTCCGGGGAGCCGGGTTCGATGAAGTCCTGCATGTCGGGAGCCTACTCCGCCCTCGCGCGCGTCTTGTATGTGAGGACCGGAGCCAGGGTGGCCACCACGCGGACCAGCCCGGCCTCCACCAGGTCCGTCACCACGCGGTCGATGGGCTTGTACGCGGGCGGCGCCTCCTCGAAGAGGAGGTCCCTGTCCTCACACACCACGTGGCTCTTGAAGGAAGTCCGCGTCAGGGATTCCGCGGTGAAGCGCTCGCGCATGCGCTCACGCGCGGCGGTGCGCGTCCACTTGCGGCCGGCGCCGTGGGCCAGGCTGTGCGCGCTGGTGAGGCTGTCGCCCGTGGGAACCACCAGGTAGCTCAGCGCGCCCCGGCTGCCGGGAATCACCACCGGTCCCTCGTCCGCGGGCGCCGCGCCCTTGCGGTGCAGCCACTGCGTCCGCCTCGCGTCACGCCGAGGGGTGACGCTGTTGTGGCACACGTCCAGGACCCGCTGTCCCAGGGCGCCAATGCCATCCAGCATGCGCCGCGCCACCAGCGCGCGGTTGGCGCGTCCCCACGCCACCGCGTGGTCATGCCGGGTGAGATAGGTCCGCGCCTCCGCAGAATCGTCCGCCAATCCCCCCGCGGCGTGCCGGTCCACGTGGGCCCGGAGAATCGCCTCGCCCAGCCCGCGTGAGCCGGAGTGCACCAGGAGCAGCAGACGCTCGGCGGAGAGGCCCAGGGCGTGGAAGGCCTTCGCGTCATGCACGGCGTCCACCCGCTGGAGCTCGGCGAAGTGGTTGCCGCCGCCCACCGTGCCCAGCGCGGCCTCGAAGCCCGAGGACTTCACGCCGTGCTCCTGGAGGAAACCTTCCGTGTCCCCCGCCCACGGGCCCTCCAGGTCCAGCTTGCCTGCCCAGCGCTCCGGTTTCGCCTTGCGCGCCGGCAGGTCCACGTTCCACAGGCCCATGCCACAGCCGATGTCACTGCCCACCAGGTAGGGATAGAGGAAGCCCTCGGAGAGGAAGGCCGCGCCCACCGGAGCGCCCTTGCCCGGGTGGAGGTCGGGGAGCCCCACCGCCAGCGTCATGCCGGGCAGGCGCGCCATGGCCTCCAATTGCCGGACGGCCTCGCCCTCCACCCAGGATTGGGAGGAGGCAATGACACGCACGCTCGCCGCCGGAGCCGCGGGAGGAGAAAGGGGTTCGGAAGGAGCGTCGGGTCGCATGTGCCGGTGGACGGCACCTGCGTTCCACGCCTGACGGTGGCAAGGCGCCGCGTCCCGGGCCCGGCCGCCTACTTGTGGTACGGCTCGCCCTTGAGGATGGTGAAGGCGCGGTAGAGCTGTTCGATGAGCACCACGCGCGCCAGCCGGTGGGGCAAGGTCATCTTCGACAGCGACAGCGTGAGGTTCGCCGCGTCGCGCACGCGCGCGTCCAGGCCCTCGTCACCGCCGATGACGAACAGCAGGTCCTTGGCGCCCGTCTGGGCCTTTTCGACGTAGCGGCTGAGCTCCACGGAGTCGAGCAGCGAGCCGCGCTCGTCCAGGGCCACCAGCCAGTCCTGGGGCTTGCGCCTGGCGAGAATCGCCTCGGCCTCGGCGGCCTTCGCGTCGCCGGGCTTGAGGCGCTTGCCACTCGCCTCGGCCAGCTCCACCAGCTCGAAGCGGGTGTAGTGGCCCAGGCGCCGGGCGTACTCCTGGACCGCGGGCTCGTACAGGCCCGAGCGGTCCTTGCCGATGGAGAGGAGCCGGACCTTCACCTCAGGCCAGCTTCTCCCTCGACGCGTCGGCCCAGAGGCCCTCGAGGTCGTAGTGCGCGCGCAGGTCCGTGAGGAACAGGTGCGCCACCACCTCGCCGTAGTCGAGCAGCACCCACTGGCCCGTCTCCAGGCCCTCGGTGCCGATGGGGCGCAGGGGCTCGTCACCCGTCTTGAGCTGCACCTGGACGTTCTCCGCCATGGCGCTCACCTGACGGTCGCTCTCACCGGAGGCGATGACGAAGTAGTCCGCGTAGGACGTCATGCCCCGCACGTCGAGGATGACGACGTCCTGCGCCTTCTTGTCCACCAGCAGGTTGCCAATGCGATGCGCCAGCGCCTTGGCGGCCGGGTTCTCCGCGGGGCCCGTCTTCTGGGGCGGCGCGACGGGGAGCTTCGCCTTCTTCTTCGCGGGGGCCTTCTTCGCCGCCGCGGCCTTCTTGGCGACGGGGGCCTTCTTCTTGGCGGGCGTCTTGCCCGACACGGTCTTCTTCCGGGCCGCCGGGGCCCGGGTGGTGCTCTTTTTCGCGGTCGTCTTCTTCTTCGTGGCCATGTGCGGCGCACCCTACCGCACCCTTGGCAACACGGAAGCGGTCCTCTATCTCCTGGTGTCCATGAGCGACGCCCGGCTGGAACAGTTCAAGAAGATGGTGGCGGACTTCCCGGACTCCCCCATGAGCCATTTCTCCCTCGGGAAGCTGTACCTGGAGCGGCGGCAGTACGCCGACGCCGCGGCGGCCCTGGAGTCCGCCGTCCGGCTGGACCCCTCCTATGCCGCCGCCCTGGTGGCCCTCGGAGACGCCTGGGCAGGGGCCGGGGAGCCCGCGAAGGCCCGCGAGGTGCTGGGCCGCGCCCGCGAGCACGCCCTGGCCCAGGGGCACCCGGGGCTCGCCGAGGAAATCGACGAGCGCATCGCCGACCTGGAGTAGCCCGCGCTCAGTAGCGCCAGGTGAACCCGGTGCTGAAGACCTGGCGCGTGTAGGTGAGGTCGTTCCGGGGCAGCCGGGTGCTCCACACCCCCCAGGCCATCTCGAAGTCCAGTGACTCCGTCAGGGGGCGGGCCAGCTTCACCGACAGCGAGTTCTGCCCCTCGTCCTCCTCCACCAGGATGATTTCCGGGGAGAGATAGATGCCGTCCGGGTATCCGGTGAAGCCCAGCGAGCCCTGCGCCAGCAGCGTCACCCGCCAGGGCAGGCGGATGCCGGCGTTGGCGGACAGCCGGTGGCGCTGGAGCGTCTCGCCGTAGCTGTTGGAGGAGATTTCCTGGAAGGCGTACGTCACGCCCAGGGCCAGCGGCCCCCGGTAGGTGTACGACGCGCCCGCCGTCAGGGCCCCATCCTGGCGCCGCCCGGGGAGGAGCCCTGAAGAGCCTCCGGTCGCCGGAGGCCGGGCCCGGGGCGCGGTGCCGAAGCGCCGCGAGTTCCAGTCCCCGAAGACGGACAGGCTGTGCCGGCGGTTGAAGCGGTAGCGGCCCAGCACCCCCACCTCGGGGCCACCGAAGTTGGCGGTGGGGTCCGGCCGGTACACGAAGCGCCGGGCGCCCGCGCGCACCCTCAGTGCCAGCCGGACGTCCGGCGCGTACTCCAGGAAGGCGGTGGCGCCCAGGTCCGAGTACGAGCGCGAGCCGCCCCGCCGGTCCTTCGCATGGCCCTCCAGGCCGATGCCCATGGCCGTGCCCAGGGCGTGGGACGCCTCCAGCGCGCCGGACTGCACCAGCGTGTCCTCCTCCGTGTAGCGGAGGTACTTGCGCGCGCCCACTTCGTAGCGTCCCACCAGCTGGGCCCGGTCGAAGGTGCCACGCCCCTCCGCGGAGCCCAGCAGGCTCAGGGCGAGGTCGCGCGTGGGCGCGGGCGTGAGCCGGTCCGCGTAGTCCCGGGGCGCGTTGGTGTCCAGCATGAGGCGCCCGGTGCCCCTCAGCGCCCCGTCCCACTCGGCGGCGGGCGCACGGCCCGCGGCGAGCATGGCGAGGACGGACAGCAGCGGTGCACAGGAGCGGGCCACGGCGCGGGCACCATACCCCGTCCCTGGAAGGCGGGGGCGGCCGTCCGGTCGCTCCCGACGGTGACGAGGCCCCGGGCAGCCCGTTACATTGAGCGCATGCGCCTCGTGTCCCTCCTGGCGGCGGCCAGTCTTGGCCTGGCTGCCTGTGCCTCCTCTTCGTTCACCACCGAGGTGAGAGGGGAGACGACCGTGCCCGCGGGCCCCCCTGGCGTCGAGACGCTTCTCAACGGGCTCCCCGCCATCAGCAGCTTCTCGGGGTTGGACTTCGACAAGAACACGGACTTCCAGAACCAGGGAATTCGCAAGAGCGAGGTGACATCCGTCAAGGTGGATTCCTTGACGCTCAAGGTCCTCAGCCCCAACGACCAGGACCTCACCTTCCTGGACTCCGTGGAGTTCTACGCCCGGGCCGGGGACCGCGAGGCGCGCATCGCCTCACGTCAGGACGTCGCGGCGCTGGACCTGCGGATGCCCAACCCCGTGCTGTCGCTGCGCGTGGACAACGTGGAGCTCCAGCCCTTCGTCTCCGCGCCCACCATGAGCATCATCGTCCGTGGTCGCGGGCGCATGCCGGAGCGCGAGGTGCGGCTGCAGGCGGTGGTGAGGCTCCAGGTGGAGACCGGGCTGCTGTAGCCCGGCACCGTGCGCGGCCCGCTTTCAGGGGCCGTCCATCTCCCGGGCGCGCCGCTCCAGCTTCGAGGCGCGGCCATCCAGCTCGGAGGCCAGCGCTTCCAGTCGCGCGGCCTCGGCTTCCATCGCCGACAGGTCCACGGCACCGCCCGCGGCCAGGTCCTGGGCGCGCTGCGTCTCCACCTGGGGGCGCCGGTCGGTCGCCCGGGCGTAGTCCGACATCGGAAACGGCGGGCGGTCCGTTGGCCCGCTGTTCTCGTCGTTGGGCCGCCCGCCCGGCGCGGGCGGTGCGGCCACGCCGTCGCCCTGGAAGGCCGGGGCGTCCGGCCCCGAGCGCTCCACCTGGAGGGTCCGGTCGCTGCCCAGCCGCAGGCGGAGCCGCCGGTCCTGGTCGTCGAACATGGACTCCTCGCCGAGGAAGTCGTTCATGCGCCGGTCCAGGTCGCGCTCCTCGCGCACCTCGGTGATGCGTCCACGCAGGGCCTTCAGCCGCTCGCGCACCTTGTCCTCGGTGTCGCGCAGCGTGTCTGCCTGGGCCAGCAGGTCCTCCGGGTCGTCCCCGCCCGCCGAGGACCTGTCCAGCGCGGGCACCCGCGACGCGGGCAGCGCCGTGCGGACCGCCTCACGCTCGGCGCGAATGGAACGCATGGCCTCCAGCAGCTTCGCGCGCTGGTCCCGGTCCGTCGTCCCGTCCCACGCCACGCGCAGCCGGTTCAGCTCCTCCGACAGCGCGGTGTGCAGCGCCAGGTGGGCGCGCTCCGACTCGCCCTCCGCCGCCACCACCGCCTGCGCCAGGCCCGTGAGCTGGCCGCTCAGCTCCTGCGAGCGACGCAGTGCGTCCTCCAGCTCGGTGCCCGCGGTCAGCCGGCCCTGGCGCTGCGTCTTCAGCGCTTCGATGCGCGTCGCCAGCCCGTTGAGCTCGTCACGCAGCGCCTGCTGCTGCCCCCGGAGGGTGCGCGTCTCCGTGCGCGCCGCCTGCGCCCGTCCCCGCACCGCCTCCAGCCCGGACGCGGCCTGACCGGGAACGGCCAGGAGCAGGGTCAGCAGGAGGGCGAGGGAGCGGGGGTTCATCAAGGGCGCACTCGAAGCAAGGCGGGTGCCAGCCTGCCCGCCCGTTCGGGAGCGGCGGAGCGGATCAGACCCCAACAATTCCGGACACCTGGGGCGTCCGGAGGGAAGGGGGTGGAGGTGGGACACCGGTGAAAAGTCATGGGGGTGGGGCGCGGACGACGGATTTTCGAGGCTCAGGCCTCCTCGGTGGGCAGGCCCTTGGGGAGAAACCCGTACTTCTCCAGCTTGTAGTACAGCGCGGACGTCTTGATGCCCAGCAGGCGCGCCGTCTCCGTCTTCACGCCGCCGGCCTTCTCGTAGGCGCGGGCGATGAGCTGCCGCTCCAGGTCCTCGAGGATGTCGGGGAGGGGGCGGTCGCCCTGGAGCACGGGCAGGCCCGCCTCGACGCGCGGGGTGCCGCTGGCGGTGAGGTGCGAGGGCAGGTCCAGGTCGGTGAGCCGCTCGCCCTCCGCGAAGACGAGGGCCTGCTCGATGACGTTCTCCAGCTCGCGCACGTTGCCGGGCCACGCGTGTCGGGCCAGGGCGCGCAGCGCGCTGTCGTCCAGTCCCGTCACCCGCCGGTTCACCCGCATGGCGTGCTTGGCCACGAAGTGCCGGGCCAGCACGGGGATGTCCTCGGGGCGCTCGCGCAGGGGCGGCAGCACCAGCGGGACGATGTGCAGCCGGTAGTAGAGGTCCTCGCGGAATCTGCCGGCCTTCACCTCGGCCTGGAGGTCGCGGTGCGTGGCGCTCACCACGCGCACGTCCACCTTGAGCGTGTCCTCGCCGCCCACGCGCTGGATCTCCTTCTCCTGGAGCACGCGGAGGAGCTTCGTCTGCACGGAGGCGGGAATCTCCCCAATCTCGTCCAGGAAGAGCGTGCCCCCGTCGGCGAGCTCGAAGCGGCCCAGCTTGCGCTTCACCGCGCCGGTGAAGGCGCCGCGCTCGTGGCCGAACAGCTCGCTCTCCAGCAGCGTCTCCGCCAGCGCCGCGCAGTGCACGACGACGAAGGGGCCGTCCCGGCGCGGCGAGCGCTGGTGGAGCATGCGTGCCACCAGCTCCTTGCCGGTGCCGCTCTCGCCGCGCACCAGCACCGTGGCGTCGCTCTGCGCCACCTTGAGCACCTGGGACAGCAGCCGCTGCATGGGCTCGCTGTCGCCCACCAGGCTGCCGTGGGTGAGCGCCGCGTCCGAGTCGTGCGCGGCGGTGCGCGCCGTCAGCCGCTCCACCTGCTTGCGCGTGGAGGCCAGCTCCAGCCCCTTGTCCACCTTGGCGCGCAGCACCTCGGGCGGGAAGGGCTTGGTGATGAAGTCATAGGCGCCCTCCTGCATCGCCTGCACGGCGGTCTCGATGGTGCCGAAGGCCGTCACCACCATGACGACGGCGGCCGCGTCCAGCGCCTTGAGGGACTTCGTCACCTCGATGCCGTCCATTCCGTCCATCTTCAGGTCGGTGATGACGAGATCGAAGGGCGCCTTGCGGTATGCGGCCAGGCCATCCTGTCCGTTGCGCACCGCGGACACGGAGTGGCCGGAGCGGGTGAGGGTGACCGCCATCCCTTCCCGCAGCGTGTCGTGGTCGTCGATGACGAGGATGCGCGCCATGGTGTGACTCGGGTCTCCCTGCCCCCCCAGGCCGGCCTCCCCGGGGCGGCCGCATGAGAGCACATCCGCACGGGGCCGCTCCACCGCCTCGGCGCGAGCGTCGGGTACCCGGCGTGCGAAGGTGCTGGCGCCTCCCGGCCCGGCGCAGTACGGGGAGGCATGGAATCCACCGCCCCTTCCGCCGCGGCCCTCCAGCAGCTGCTCGCGAGCCATGTCCCCGAGGATGCGAAGGAGCGTGATGACTTGGAGCGCATGCGCCACTTCGCCCGGGTCCTGGCGCAGCCCTTCTCCCGGTCTCAGCTGGAGGCCCACTTCACGGGCAGCGCGGTGGTGGTGGACCCCGCGGGCGCGCGCGTCGTGATGCTGCACCACCGCAAGCTGCGGCGCTGGCTGCAACCTGGCGGTCACGCGGATGTCACGGATGCCGGCAGCATGGCGGCCACCGCGCTGCGAGAGGCGCGCGAGGAGACCGGCTGCCGCGTGTCCCTCCATCCCACCGCGCCCCGGCCGCTGGACGTGGACATCCACACCATCCCCGCGCGCCGCGACGAGCCCGAGCATCACCACCTGGACGTGCGCTTCCTCGTGGTGGCGGAGAACCCCGAGGCCCTGGTGCATGACCCGGCGGAATCCTCCGGCGTGCAGTGGCTCACCTGGGACGAGGCCATGACGCGGGCGGACGAAGCCCCGCTGCGGCGCATGCTGGAGAAGGCCCGGCGCGTGGTGGCGCCTTCCCCCTGAAGCCGTTGGCTGCTGAAGCTCCGGCGTCCCCACGGTCACAGACACTGTGGGGACGCGGACCGTGCATGAACGTCCGCACCCTGATTTGAAACAAAAGACGAGAAACACCACCTGACAGCCTTGGGTCCGGTGGTGCCGCCGGAAAGCGATTGCGACCATGCCGCCCCGCTTGGGCGGGTGAGGGAGGTCATGTCGGCCTGTCACCCGCTGGGAAGCAAGGAGCATCGCCCATGTCGTCCGTCCTGCAGGAGCTGGCTCATCCGGAAGTCGCGTCCCGCCGCTACAGCCCCCCTGCGCTCGTGCCCACCGGGCACCCGCGCTGGCTGGAGTCGATGCTGGAGTCCCTGCGCGAGGACTGGGACACGGCCTGCTGGCCTCCGCTGTTCCGCGCCACGGCCGATGGCAAGCGCCCGCCGCTGCGGCAGTGGCAGCGCGTGCTCTCCAACTTCTTCCTCATCGTCGAGTCCTTCCCCAAATACATGGGGTTGTCGCTGGCGAAGACGACCTACGGGAAACGCCCGGGCGATGCGAGCGCCCGCCGCTGGTTGCTCCAGAACCTGGGCGTGGAGGCGAAGCACGCCGAGTGGTTCATCGACTGGATGCAAGGCATTGGCTTGTCGCCGGACGCCGTCTTCGCCCAGCGGCCGCTGCCAGAGGTCCAGGCGCTGCACGAGCACCTGCTCGACACGTGTGCGCGCGGCACGCTCGCCGAAGGCGTGGCCGCGTCCAACTGGGCGGTGGAGGGCATCACCGGCGTGTGGACCCGGGAGGTGGCGGAGCCCTTTCGCGCCTATGCGGCGGACGGTGCGCGCATCGACGTGTACTCGATGATGTGGCTCAAGGTCCACGCGCGCTATGACGACCTGCACCCGGAGGAGGCGCTGGAAATCATCAAGCTGTCCACCGACGCGAGCTCGGGTGAGCCCTTCCGCGTCCAGGCCGCCGCGCGCAAGTCCTTGCAGTTGTATTCCGCCGCGCTCCAGGCGTGCTGCAACGGCTGAATCGCGCGACACCTGCGCACATCCCTCCAGGGTGTTGCCAGCGTGCTTCCCACGCGCTCTCGCTTCGTGGCGCGCGCTCTGTCCGGAAGACGGCAGCTTCCCCCGTCGGCACTGTCCGCTTCGCGTGGACAGTGAGGTACTCGCGGGTGAGGACACCCGGCTCCACCCGAGCGGTGCGAGCCCGCGGCCTCGGGGGGATGTGTCGCATGAGTGCCGAAGACAAGGTCATCCAGGAGTACCGAGGCCGTGCGCTCAAGGTGTTCATGTTGTGGGTGCTGCCGGTGGCGCCCATCGCCGCGTATCTCAATGGCATGGCCATGGGGGTGACGGGCTGGTCGGGCCTGGTGGCGGTGGCCTGGGTGCTGCCGCCCATCATCGTGGGGCTGGGCATCGCCTACCCCGCGATGATGTTGCACCTGCTGGTGGAGGGCGCGCTGCGGGAGCGGCCCCAGGACGCGCCGGGCGAGCGACTGACGCGCATCCTCCGGCTGCCGTGGCGCGCCGCCATCGCCACGTCCTGGGGCGCGTGGACGCTGGGCGGCGTCTGGTTCAGCCTCCACGTCTGCCTTCTGTGGAAGAAGGACCTGTCCCTCGTCGTGCTGGGGACGCTCATCGGCGTCTGCTTCGGCGTGGTGCTGGGCTTTCCCATCAGCGTCTCGCTGGAGCGGCTGTTGCTGCCGGTGGCGCTGGAGGAGCAGCGGAAGGACCCGACGCAGGTCCTCAAGGGGGGCGGCTTCTTCTGGCCCCGGCAGGCGTGGTTCATGCCCACCACCTTCATCGGCTCCAGCCTCTGCGCGCTGGTGTTGAGCGGGTGCGTGGTGCTGGTGAAGCTGCAAGGCATCCGGGACGAGCTGCACAAGGCGCTGGTGGCGGAGGGCGCGCATGGCTCGGCGCAGGCGTTGATGGGCATGGGGGACCTGCTCGCGGGAGAGCTCGCCTTCGGGCTCGCCTGGGTGGGCGGGCTCCTGGCGATTCCCGCCGTCACCACGTGGATGCTGGCGCGCCGTCAGTCCAGCGCCGCCGGCGCGGTGGGCGCGGCCATCGAGTCGCTGGCGGCCGGTCGGGTCATCTCGCCCGCCTGGGTCTCCACGGACGAGATGGGTGACCTGTCGGCCGGGATGAACGTGGTGCTGGTCCGGCTTCGGCAGCTGCCGCTGTCGCTGAATGACTCCGCCACGCGGCTGAGCGGAGCGGGACGCCACCTGCGGGAGTCCCATGACGAGCACCAGCAGAGCCTGGTCCGGCAGGCGTCGGCGCTGCATGAGGCGCAGATGACGTCGGAGGATATCCGGCGCACCTCGCTGATGGCCGTGGAGCGGGCGGAGGACGTGCTCCAGGTGGCCCGCCGCTCGGAGCTGCTGGGACAGCAGGGCGAGGCCGCCGTCGAGCGGAGCCTCGCCGGGCTGGCGGACATCCGCCGGGTGGTGGACGGCATCCAGGAGCGCCTGGTGCGGCTGGCGCAGAGCACCACGCAGATTGGCGAAATCACCGAGTCGGTGAAGGACCTGGCGGACCAGTCCCACCTGCTGGCGGTGAACGCGGCCATCGAGGCGGCGCGCTCGGGCGAGCAGGGGCGGGGCTTCGCGGTGGTGGCCCGCGAGATTCGCGGCCTGTCGGACCAGTCCATCCAGGCCACCCGGCGCATCCGCACCATCCTCCAAGACATCAGCAACGGCATTCGCGACGCGGCGAAGATGGGCGAGGCGGGCGTGCAGACGATTGGCACCGGCCTGGACCAGATGCGGGCGTCCGGGGACTCGCTGCGGGAGCTGTCTCGCATCTCCCAGGAGAACTCCGCCGCCGCCCGGCAGATTGCCGCCGCGGTGACGCAGCAGGACGCCGGCTTCGCGCAAATCTTCGACGCCATCGCGGACCTGTCGCAGCTCATGGATGCCACGCTGAAGCGGCTGGAGTCCACGCAGGAGGCCACCAACACGCTGGCCGTCGTCTCCGACGAGGTGGCGCGCATGGCGCGGCAGTTCAACGCGACGGGGTGAGGTCCGTGCGCGACGTGCCCAGCGGCAGCGTGAGGATGAAGCGCGTGTCGCCCGGCGTGGAGTCCAGCCGCAGCGCGCCGCCGTGCGCGAGCGCAATCTTGCGCGCCAGGGGCAGCCCCAGGCCGGTGCCCTTCTCGCGCGTGGTGAAGAAGGGCTCGAAGATGCGCTCCCGCTCCGGCGCGGGCACCCCGGGGCCGGCGTCACGGACCTGGATGGTGTAGTGGCCGCCAGTGGCAGTGCCGGACACCTGCACCCGGCCACCTGGGGGCGAGGCCTGCACCGCGTTCTTCACCAGGTTCACCAGCGCGGCGGTCAGCAGACTGCCGTCCGCCTCCAGCACCGCGGGCGCGGCGTCCAGGTCGACGGAGACGGCCCGGGCGCTGGCCTCGGCGGCCATCAGCTCACAGGCGACGGAGAGCAGGGTAGGGGCCTCCACCGGCGCGCGCGCCAGCGGCTGCTCGCGCGCGAAGGCGAGGAAGTCCTCGACGATGCGCTGGAGGTAGGCGACCTCGCGCTGGATGCGGTCCACGTGCGCGCTCGCCTCGGCATGCGTGCCGGACTGGAGGTCCTCCTTCAGGATGCCGGAGAAGAGCGCGATGCCCCCGATGGGGTTGCGCACCTCGTGCGCCACGCCCGCGAGCATCATCTTGAGCTGCCTGTCCCGGCTCTCCAGCGCGCCGCGCATGTCTTCCAGCTCGCGCGCGAGGACGCCGATTTCCAGCGTGGGCTCCGGTGGCACGGGCGTCGTCAGGTCGCCCCGGCCGATTCGCAGCGCGGACGCCATCAACCGCCGCAGCGGCCGGGCCAGTCCGCGCGCCGTCAGCACGGCGATGAGGGCGAGCGCGGCCAGGGCCACCGCGCCCATGCTGGCGAAGGTGCGCGACAGTTGCTTTAGCGGGCCGAAGAAGGCGGCGCTGCCCTCCACGCCCACGGCTCCCACCACGCGCCCTTCGTACAGGATGGGGGCATAGCCCGTCTTGTAGAGGCGCCCATCCGAGCCGGTGAAGAGCACCTGGCTGGCGACGCGCGCACCCGCGAAGACGCGGGTGAGCTCCAGCCTGTCTCGCGCCAGCTCCGGCATCTCCACGCCCACGGGCAGCTTGCCCCCCACGTCCACGCGCACCCGGCCCTGGGTGTCCACGGCGAAGACGCGACGCACGCCGCTGGCCTCGGCGATGTTCTCGAAGTGACGGACGAAGTTCCGCCACGTCCGCGTCCCCGTCACGTCGTCGCCGGGCTCGATGGTGAGCAGCCGCTCGCCGTGGACCTGGGTGGCGGTGGCGGCGGCGATGGCGCTGAGGCTGGTGCCCAGCTCCTCTTCCAGGATGGAGCGCGCCAGCTGGTACACGGATGTGCCCGCCACCGCGACGAAGAGCAGGGTGGGCACCAGGAAGGCCACCAGCAGCCGCGCGGAGAGCGAGCCCAGCGCGTCACGCCATCGCGAGCTGTTCCGGGCACCAGGAGCCATGACCGGGCCGGACTCTATCCGAGCACCGCGGCCCCGGCGGTGCGGGCTCGTGCTCCGCTGCCTGCTTCGCGGAAGAGGTTGCCGAAGCGGTCCGGGTGTGCGTAGCTTGTGGACGGCGCCTCACGGCGCTGTCCCATGACCTCTGCTCGCTAACCCAGCCCCTGTGTGCGACTGCCCGTGCCGCTCCGGCCCCTGTGCCGTGGCGCCGACGTGAGCGTCTGTCCAGGTGCGTGGGCCTCCGCAGTGTCCCCAACGCCGTATTCCCATGACCTGAATGCCCGGCGCCTGGCGCGCGCGGCATGGAGAACCCGTATGCGAAAGCTCAAGTACCACGTTGCCACCAGCGTCGACGGTTTCATCGCCCACGAGGACGACACCTACGGCGCGTTCATGCAGGACCGCCTCATCAAGGACAGTGAGCACGTCACGGACTACGTCGCGTCCCTGGCGTCCTATGCGACGGCGCTGATGGGCCGGCGCACCTACGAAGTCGGGCTCAAGGTGGGCGTGACGAACCCGTACCCGAACCTGGAGACCTACGTCTTCAGCCGCACGCTGAAGGAGAGCCCGGACCCCAAGGTGAAGCTGGTGTCGGAGGACGTGACGGGCACGGTCCGGCGCCTGAAGGAGCAGGAGGGCGGCGACATCTACCTGTCCGGTGGTGGCGCGCTCGCCGGGTTGCTGCTCGCAGAGGGGCTGGTCGATGAGGTCCTGCTCAAGATGAGCCCGCTGATACTCGGCGCGGGCATCCCGCTGGTGTCCTCGTTGAAGCAGGTGGTGGACCTGGAGCTGAAGTCCACCAAGGTCTACGGCAATGGCGTGCTGCTGCTGCGCTACGCCGTCATGCCCCGGCAGGAGGCTCCGAAGCCCGCGTAGTCGCAGTGGGGAGCGTGTCCGCGTCCTGGAGGACACGCTCCCCGTCTCTCCTGGCGTTACTGGAGGAAGGCGTCCTTCACCGCGTCCAGCAGCGGGTTGGCGCCCGTGGTGGGGTTGGTGCAGCCCTGGTTGAGGGTCCAGATGATGGTGCCGCCAAAGCCGTTGTCGCGGGCGTAGGCGCCCTTGGCCGCGATGGCCTGCGGACCGTCATAGGAAATCCACCGCACCGTGCCGTCCTCCACCGGCGTGGTGAAGGTGAGGTAGCTGGCCGCGGCCACCGCGTCCCAGCGGTACGTCCCGGACGCGGAGAGCTGCTGAATCTTCCTGTACGTGAACGCGTTGTCGCTGCCCACGTAGTCGGCCCAGCTCGTGAAGCGCTGGTAGGGGCCGGTGATGTTGCGCCAGGCCATGCCATAGAAGGGGATACCCATGCCCAGCTTCGCCTTGGGGATGCCCGCGCGGGCCCACCCCTGGAGGCTGGAGGACACGGACGTCGGCCGGTTGCCGGACTCGCCGTAGAGCGCGGACGTGTACCAGGATTGCCAGCCGTCCCACGGGCCAATCATCTCGTAGGACATGACGTTGATCTGGTCCAGGTACGGCGCGAGGTTGGCGAACCACGGGTCCGCGTCGCTGGCGACGTTGGTGTTTATCCACCCGATGGGGAAGGTGAGCAGCATGTCCGGCCGCGCCGCGCGCAGCTCCCGCACCAGCGCGAGCAGGTTCGGCTTGTCGGCCTCCTCCACCGGCTCCCAGTCGATGTCGAGCCCGTCGTAGCCGAAGCGGTCCATGGCCTCGAGGAGGTTCTGCACGAACTTCGCCCGGTTCACATTCGACGCCGCGGCCACCCAGCCCGCGTGCTCACCCGCGCCCCCCACCATGATGATGGCCTTGCGTCCCGCGGCGTGGGCCCGCTGGGCGAGCGTCCTCGCGATGTGCGGACCGTTGTCGTTGTCGAAGCGCGTGTCGAGCGTGCCATCCGCCCTGGGCGTGACGCGGCCGACGATGATGTGCGTCAGCGCGCTGAAGTCCACCTTCTCGGGCGGATACAGGTCGGCGTTCCAGCCGGTGTAGTAGCCGGAGACCCACTTTTCTCCGCTCGACTGCGGCGACTGGACGGTGGCGGAGACGGGCGCGGAGCGGAGCCCTTCGCCGCGGGTCCCCACCGCCGTCACGGCGTACCAGTACGTCGCGCCCGCGGTGACGCGGGTGTCGCGGTACGTGGTGTTCGTGAGGGGGGCCGTGGTGCGCTTCGTGTACGTGCCCATCTGGGAGGTGGCGCGGTACACGTGATAGCCCGTGGCGTCGCTCACGGTGTTCCATGTCAGGGAGACGTCCGACGCGGAGGCCACCGCTTTCACGTCGCCGGGCGCCGGAAGCGTGGCTGAGCCCAGGCGCAGGCTGTCGAACGTCATCACCGGCAGGCTGCGGCCCGCGCCCTCCTGGATGGCGATGCCGTCCAAGGTGTCATTGGCGACGTTGAGCGCGGTGAGCGGCACACGGCAACGCGTCCACGCGCCGGCCTTGATGGCGCCGCCGTCGCAGTAGCGGTTGATGGAGATGGTGGGCCGCGCCTGGTTTCCCACGGTGGCGTAGGCGGTGAGCGCGGGGTTGGCCGTGGCGCCACCATGGACCTGGAGCTCCAGGAACTCGAGCCCGGTGGTGGAGACGCCCGTGTGGTGGAAGTAGAGGCCGGTCCACGGGCCGAACGTCACGGAGACGGCGCGCGTGCCCGAAGCGACGGGCGAGGTCGCCGCGAGGTTGCGCGTGGCCCAGGACCAGTCCACCCAGCCTGGCCCCAGCGCGTCCTCATAGAGCGTGGTCGCGCCATCCGACACGGCGTCTTCCTGGACAGGCACAGCGTCTTCTGTCGGAGCGCCAGCGGGTGGCGCCACGTCTGCGATGGACTCGCTGCCACAGGCACTGAGATGCACGCCCACTGCCAACATGAACCACGTGAGTTGTCTCTTCATGGCGCTCCCGTGGCCAGGCGGCGAGGGCTGGCGCGGGCGCAGGGCCTTGGGGCCACCTCGCGCGCCCACCTGGAATGGCGGGCGCTCAAAGACCTGGCTGTCTGCGCGCACAGACACCGCGTGCAGGCGTCGGCTTTCAAGCCATGGGGTGGGGCGTTTCGGCACTTCGCTCGCGTGTCAGGCCGCGAAGCGACCAGCGGGACATGCGGCAGAAACACGAGGGCACCGTGCTCGCCTGCGGCACGAGGCGCCGACCGCCGCGCGCCTCATGCGAGACGCTCGGCATGAGCAAGGGCAAGGCCGGCGGGACGCCATGCCTGCTCGTGAAATCATCCAGGGCCATCACCCCTGCGTGGCCAGGGCTGTCATCGAACCACCCCGCACCGCCGCGTATCCAGGCTGCGCGGCGGCGCCCGGCAGGTCCGAGCGCTCAGTCGAACATCGCGACCAGCGCGTCGCCGAGCGTCTCCACGCCGACGACCTTCAGCTTCGGGCCCGCGTCTTCCAGGCGCCGCGCGCTGCCCGCGGGCATCACCACGCGCTGGAAGCCCATCTTCGCGGCCTCCGCGAGCCGGGGCTCCACCTGGCCCACCGCGCGCACTTCGCCCGCGAGGCCCACTTCACCGAGCACCAGCGTCTTCGGGTCCAACGGCCGGTTCTGGAGGCTGCTCACCAGCGCCGCGCACACCGCGAGGTCACACGCGGGCTCCGTGAGCTGCATGCCGCCCGCCACGTTGACGAACAGGTCGCAGCCCACCAGCGGAATCTCCTCCTTCTTCTCCAGCACCGCCGCCAGCAGCGCTACGCGGTTGCCGTCCACGCCAATCGCCGTGCGCCGCGCGGTGCCGTAGCCCGTGGGCGCCACCAGCGCCTGCACCTCCACCAGCAGCGGGCGCGTGCCGTTGAGCGTGCTCGTCACCACGCTGCCGGACTTGCCCACCGGCCGCTCCGACAGGAAGAGGGCCGAAGGGTCCGGCACCTCGACGAGCCCCGCGCCCTTCATCTCGAAGACCCCAATCTCGTTCGTGGAGCCGAAGCGGTTCTTGTGCGCGCGCAGGATGCGGAACGGGTGACCGCGCTCGCCCTCGAAGTAGAGGACCGTGTCCACCATGTGCTCCAGCACGCGTGGGCCGGCGATGGAGCCTTCCTTCGTCACGTGGCCCACCAGGAACGTGGGGACGCCCGTGCGCTTCGCGTAGGCCATCAACCGGCCCGCCACCTCGCGCACCTGGGTGATGCTGCCGGGCGCGTTGCCCAGCTCCGGCAGGTACATGGTCTGGATGGAGTCCACCACCAGCGCCTGGGGCTTCAGCGCCTCCGCCGCCGTCAGCACCCGCTCCGCGTCCGTCTCCGCGAACAGGTGGATGGACTCGCCCTCCACCTTGAGCCGCTCGGCGCGCATCTTCGTCTGCCGGAGGCTCTCTTCACCCGAGACGTAGAGCACCGGCCCGTGGCGCGCCAGCCTGTCCAGCGCGGCCAGCAGCAGCGTGGACTTGCCGATGCCCGGATCGCCGCCCAGCAGCACGATGGAGCCGCTCACCACGCCGCCGCCCAGCACGCGGTCGAACTCGGCGATGCCCGTGCGGCGCCGCGTCTCCGTCTCGCCGCTGACCTCCTTGAGCAGCATGGGCCGCGCCGCGCCGCCCGAGGCGCCCCAGGCCGGACGCCGCTCATCCGCCTTCGGGTCCGTCTCCTCCAGCAGGGAGCTCCACGCGCCACAGTCCGGGCACTTCCCCAGCCACTTCGCCGTTTTGTACCCACACGCCTGACAGGTGTAGTGCGTCTTCGCCTTCGCCATGGGTGGGGTGAATAGCGCGGAACCCTGACGTTTTTGCGCCCTTACAGGCAGGCATGACCGCAGAGCAGGCAGGCACCATGTCAAGCCCCCCTGCGCCAAGTTGTCCGAAGGGGAGGGGCAACCCAGGTTTGCTCCCAAGTGGGCGTCGCACCCCGCGTCGCTAATCAAGCAAGGGAGGTAGTCATGGGGATTATCGCGTTCCTGGTCATCGGCCTTCTCGCGGGTCTCATCGCCCGCGCCCTGATGCCGGGTAATCAGTCCATGGGGCTCATCGCCACCACGTTGCTAGGTATCGCCGGCTCCTTCGTGGGCGGGTTCATCTCCTCGCTCTTCCGGAGTGATGGCAACGTCTTCGACCTGCACCCGACGGGGCTCCTGTTCTCCGTCCTGGGCGCACTCCTGGTGCTGTTCCTGGTGGGCCTGGCCGGCAGGAGCCGCCGCGTCCACGTCTGATGACGCGCGTTGACTGAAGCGCCGGACCCTGGAAAGTCGTCAACCCTTCCGCTCGGAGGCGTTGACAACTTTCCGGGGTCCGCGCACGTTCGGGCCCTCATTCGTCCGCAGAGGAGCCCATGCCCGACACCGCCACCGTCTCCAGCGAGTCCTTCTCCGGTCACGCCCATGTCGCCGCGCCGCCGCCGGCTGGCGTGGTCGTGCGTCATGACTGGTCGCTGGCCGAGGTGAGGGCCCTCTACGACCAGCCCCTGCTGGAGCTGGTGCACAAGGCGCAGACGGTCCACCGGGCCGTGTTCGTGGACAACAAGGTCCAGCTCTGCTCGCTGCTGTCCATCAAGACGGGGGGATGCCCGGAGGACTGCTCGTACTGCCCGCAGGCGGCCCGCTACAAGACGGGCGTCAAGGCGGAGAAGCTGATGGCCGTGCCGGAGGTGCTGGAGGCGGCGTCGAAGGCCCGCGCCGCCGGGGCCACGCGCTTCTGCATGGGCGCCGCGTGGCGCGAGGTGAAGGACGGGCCCCAGTTCGACAGCGTGCTGGAGATGGTGCGCGGCGTGCGCGCGCTGGGCATGGAGGCGTGCGCCACGCTGGGCATGCTGACCGAGAGCCAGGCGAAGCGGCTGCGCGAGGCCGGCCTGTCCGCCTACAACCACAACCTGGACACCTCGCCCGAGCACTACGGCGACATCATCTCCACCCGCACGTATGAGGACCGGCTGCGCACGCTCAACCGCGTGCGCGAGGCCGGCATCTCCGTGTGCTGCGGCGGCATCATCGGCATGGGCGAGTCGGTGGACGACCGCTGCAACCTGCTGCGGACGCTGGCCAACCAGGAGCACCACCCGGAGTCGGTGCCCATCAACGCGCTGGTGGCCGTGGAGGGCACGCCGCTCCAGTCGCAGCAGCGGGTGGAGACGGTGGACATGGTGCGGACCATCGCCACGGCGCGCATCCTCATGCCGCAGTCCATGGTGCGCCTGTCGGCCGGCCGGCAGCAGATGAACGAGGAGGCGCAGCTCCTGTGCATGATGGCGGGCGCCAACTCGCTCTTCTTCGGCGAGAAGCTGCTCACCACCGGCAACCCCGAGTACACCCAGGACATGGCCCTGCTGGAGAAGGCGGGCATCCGCCCCCTGGAGCCGCGTCAGGAAGGCTGAGCCCACCGTGAGTGATGAAGCCGTCGCGGCGGCGTGGGCCCGGGAGGACCTGGAGGCCCTGTCCGCGCGCGGCCTGCGCCGACACCTGGAGCCCCTGGATTCCCCCCAGGGGCCCGTGGTCCGCGTGGGGGACGAGACGCTCGTCAACTTCTCGTCCAACGACTACCTGGGGCTGGCGTCGTCCTCTTCCGTGCGCGCCGCGGCGCTGGCCGGTGTGGAGCGCTACGGCGTGGGCACCGGCGCCAGCCGGCTGGTGGTGGGCGACACCGCCGCGCACCACCGGCTGGAGGCGCGGCTGGCCGCCTTCGAGCGCGCCGAGGCCGTGCGCCTGTTCAACAGCGGCTACGCCGCCAACACCGGCATCATCCCCGCGCTGGTGGGGCCCGGGGACGCCGTCTTCTCCGACGCCCTCAACCACGCCTCGCTCGTGGACGGGTGCCGCCTGTCGCGCGCCCGCGTCTGCGTCTATCCGCACGCGGACGTGGAGGCGCTGTCGTGCGCCCTGGCGGAGACGCCCGCGCGGCGCAAGCTGGTGGTGACGGACACCGTCTTCTCCATGGACGGGGACGTGGCGCCGCTGCGCGAAATCGTCGCCGCGTGTCGGGCCCATGGCGCCGCGCTGATGGTGGACGAGGCCCATGCCACCGGCGTGCTGGGCTCGCGCGGCGCGGGCCTCTGCGACGAGCTGGGCCTGGAGGGCGCGGTGGACCTGCGCATGGGCACGCTCAGCAAGGCCCTGGGCGTCATGGGGGCCTACGTGGCCACCTCGCGCGCGGTGGCGGACCTGCTGGTGTCGCGCGCGCGGCCCTTCGTCTTCTCCACGGCGCTGCCCGCGCACCTGTGCGCCGCCGCCGAGGCCGCCGTGGACGCGGTGGAGGGCGACCCGTCCCTGCGCGAGCGGCTGTGGCGCAACATCCGCCGCTTCGCGGACGGCCTGCGCGGCCTGGGCGTGCGCGCCGAGCCCCGCAGCGCCGTGTTCCCCCTCATCCTCGGCGAGCCGGAGCGGGCCCTGGACGCCGCGCGCCGCCTGCGTCTGGCCGGCGTGCTGGTGAAGGCCATCCGCCCGCCCACCGTCCCCGAGGGCACCAGCCGTCTGCGCTTCTGCCTGTCCGCCGCCCACACCCTGGGGCATGTGGACCTGGCGCTGGAGGCGCTGCGCACCGTGGGAGTCCAGCGTGGCTGAGCCGCACCGTCCCTTCCAGATATTCGTCACCGGCACCGACACCGGCGTGGGGAAGACGCAGGCGTCGTGCGCGCTGCTGTCACTGCTGGCGGACGCGGGGCTGCGGCCCGAGGGCTTCAAGCCCTACGAGAGCGGCTGCGCGTCCCTGCGCGCGCCCTCGGACGCGCTGGCCCTGCGCGCGGCGGCGGGCAGCTCGCTGAGCGTGGACGCCGTGTGTCCGCATCGCTTCCGCCTGCCGGTGGCCCCGGGCGTGGCCGCCAGCCGCCTGGGCCGGGAGCCCGACTGGGACGTCACGCTGGCCGCGTGGCGGCGGCTTCGCGGCGGCAGCGCGGTGGTGGAAGGGGCAGGGGGCCTCTTCGTGCCCCTGGACTCGAGGCACGACGTCATCGACCTCATCGCCGCCCTGCGCCTGCCGGTGCTGCTGGTGGCGCGCGCGGGGCTGGGCACCCTCAACCACACCGCGCTGTCGCTCCAGGCGCTCGCGGCGCGCCGCATCCCCGTGCGGGCCGTGCTGCTGTCGCGCGGGTCGTCCGCGAAGGACGTTTCGGAGCGCGACAACCGCCGCTTGCTGGAGGCGCGCCACGGCATCCCGGTGCTGGGGCCGGTGCCCTATCTGCCGGATGCGCGCAAGCGCCACGCCGCGTTCCGCCGCGCGCTGCGGCCGCTGGTGCCCTGAACGCGCGGAGGCCGGAAAATCGGCCTCCGGCGCGTTTGTGCTCCAGGGCCAGTGCTACAGGTCGCGCAAGTTTTCGGGTCATGCGGCCGTGAAATGGACGTGCCGTTTGATCCGCGCGAGAACGCCTCACGAATGGCGGACATCATCGATCTCACGTTCCTCGCGGACGTCCGGCGGCTCTTCAAGAAGCTCATCGACCAGAGGGGGCTTTCTTACTTCCTGCAAAAGGAGGGGCCTCGGCTCTTCCACATCGAGCCCTCCAAGGTGGAGCTGGTGCTCCGGACGGCTCTGCGCACGCGCGACCCACAACTTCCCCGTCCCCACGAGAAGGCCATCGAGCACTGCCGCAAGGAGCTTCGCCGCGACCTCATTCGCCGTGTCGCGAACGCCATGCTGCAAACGGGCCTGTGAGCCGCTTCTCGACGCGGACCGACTTCACCCGTACGCTCAACCCGCTGGCGCAGGCGCTCGAGAGGCACCGCGCCAGCGGCCTGCGACTGCTGGACCTCACCGAATCCAACCCCACGCGTGTGGGGCTGCCCACGCCGGACCCGGCCGTGCTGGCCACCGAGGGCGCCTTCACCTACGAGCCCGATCCCCTGGGGCTCGCCTCCGCGCGACAGGCGCTGGTCGCGGACTTCGCCGCGCGGGGCGCCCGGGTCTCCGAAGCGCACCTGGTGCTGAGCGCCAGCACCAGTGAAGCCTACGGCTGGCTCTTCAAGCTCCTGTGCGAGCCAGGGGACAACGTTCTTGTCCCGGCCCCCTGCTACCCCCTCTTCGAGCACCTCGCGCGCCTGGAAGGCGTCCAGACGCGCTCCTACCCCCTGCCGCGGGCCCATGGCTTCGGCCTGGACGCGCGCGTGGTGGGGGACGCGGTCAACGACCGCACCCGCGCGGTGCTGGTGGTGAATCCCGGCAACCCCACCGGCCACTTCCTGCACGAGGGCGAGCTGGCGGTGCTGGCGGACGTGTGCGCGAGCTGGCGGCTGCCGCTCATCTGCGACGAGGTCTTCGCCCCCTTCGCCTGGGACGCCGAGCCGGGGCGGGTGGCCACCGTAGCGGGGCGCCCGCTGCCGATGCTCACCTTCACGCTCTCCGGGCTCTCCAAGTCCGTGGGGCTGCCCGGCCTCAAGCTGGCGTGGACGCACGTGGGCGGGCCCGCGGACCTCCGGGACGAGGCGCTGGCCCGGCTGGAGTGGATGGCGGATGCGTCCCTGCCCGTGGGGACGCCGGTGCAGAAGGCCCTGCCGGCGCTGCTGGCGCACGCGCCCGTCTTCCAGGCGGCGGTGCGGGAGCGGGTGCGGGGCAACCGCCAGCGCCTGCTCGCCGCGCGCAGGCCGGGCGCGCTCTGGGACGTGGTACCGGCGGAGGGCGGGTGGAGCGCGGTGCTGCGGATTCCCAGGGCGCCCGGTGAGGAGGCCACCTGCCTTGCCCTGCTGGACGCGGGCGTCCTGGTGCAGCCGGGGTACTTCTACGACTTCGGCGGCGGCGCCTTCCTCGTGCTGTCGCTGCTGCCACAGCCCGAGGACTTCGCCGCCGCCGTCGAGGTGCTCGCGCGGACGCTGGGGCCCTGAGGGCCCTTCACGTCACTGCGCGGGCGGGGTGATGAGCTGCACCGTCACGAACTCGCCGTTCTCCACGCGGAACAGCTCGTACTCGGACGGCGCCTCGCCCGTGGCGTCGAAGTCGAGGTTGCCGCTGGCGCCCGTCACGTTGATGACCTGGCCGTTGCGGATGGCGGCGCGAGCGCCCGCGAAGCCGTCCGTGCCCAGGTTGAAGTTCAGCGACGTGCCTTCCTCGCCCGGCGTCACCAGCGCCAGGCCGTCCGCCATGCGCGCGCCGGTGATGGGCTGCGGGCTGTTGACGTCGGGACCGGCGGCATACGCGGCGCCGAGCGCCACCAGGTACATGGCGTCATACGCGTGCGCGGTGAAGGAGTACTGGCCCGGGTCCGTCTGGTTGTAGGCGGAGCGGAAGCGCTGGGCGAACAGCTGATAGACGAGGTCCGGACGGGCCTGCGCCGGCGACGTGCCGTAGGCGCCCTCCACCAGCCCCGCGTTGGTCCCCAGCGCGGTGAAGAGGCCCCGGTCCTTGCCGGCGTCGGTGAAGAACCACCGCTGGTTGGTCCGTCCCGCGACGGCCGTCTGGTTGATGATGCGCGCGTTGTCCTCGGAGAAGCCGATGAGGACCTCGACGTCCGGCTGGCTGGTGGTGATGTGCTGCACCACGTTGGCGAAGTCGGTGCCGTTGCGGGTGTACTGGGCGGACGTCACGGTCCGCTGGGTGGCGTCGATGCGCCCCAGCGTCACGCCAAAGAGCCCCTGCCCGTAGGCATCGTTCACGTAGCTGATGCCGATTCTGGAGACGTCGGTGTAGAGCGGGGCGCCCTCCACGAGGAGGGACCCCTGGAGCAGGTCGCCGATGATGCGGCCCTGCAGCACGTCGGACGGCGCCGTTCGCCACACCAGGCCCGCGTCGGTGCCGTTCTGGTCGTTGATGGCGGCGATGTCGGGGCTGGTGCCGCTGTACGTGATCATCAGCACGCCAGCGGGCACGGTGAACGAGGACACCGCGAGCGCCTGGGCACTGCTCGAGGCGAAAATCATCGGCACCTGACGCTCGCGAATCAGCCACTGCGCCTGCTCGGCGGCGCGGTTTGGATCCGAGCGCGTGTCGCAGATGTGGAGGACGAACGGGCGGCCGTTGACGCCCTCTCGCTGGTTCACCTCGTCGAGCGCCAGCTTGATGGCGTTGAGCGCCTGCACCTCGGACTCGTCCGGGCCGTCGGAGGTGCTCAGCGGCACCGCGGCGCCCAGGGGAATGGCGTTGGTCGCGGTGGCCGGGCCATAGGTTTCGCCACAGCCTTCCGGCTGCGGCAGGCAGTAGCCGGCGGTGCAGACCTGCGCGGTGCCGCAGTCCGAGGACGTCTCGCACTCGGTCAGTCCACCGGCGGTGGTGAAGCTGCACCCGGCCATCAGCAGGGTGCTCCCCGTCATCATCAGTCCCAGCGCGCGCATCAGAAGCTCACCGCCATTCCTGCACCGGCGCCCTCGGGCGCCATCGTGACTCGCACCTCACCCGCGACCGGAGGGCCTTCCTTCGGATAGAGGATGATGGCGGTGATGACGCCGGCCAGGCCCACGCCGAAGCCGATGTCCGCCAGCAGCGCCCGGCTCCGCGTCTTGTCCGCGAACTCCTCCTTGGACGGCACGTTGGTGGCGGCGTCGAAATCATCGCGCGCGTCGCGCGCCTGCATGCCGAAGAGCACGCCCGCAACCACGCCCGCGACGCCCACGCCGCCCGCGGCGATGGCACCGATGCGCTGGCGCTTGTAGGACTTCAGCGCGTTCTGAAGCGCGGCCTCCTGCTGGCGGCGGCTCTCCTCCTCGGCGCGTCGGGCCGCCAGCGCCTCTTCCTCCGCCTGCCGCCGCGCGGCCTCCGCCTCCTCCTGGAGGCGCTGGCGCTCGGCGTTGGCCGCCGCCGTGGCCTGGTCTTCCTTCTCGATGATGACCCGCAGCCGGTCGATGCTGCGCGCGCTGCGCTTGAGCAGCGTCGGGTCCGTGCCGTCGGTGGCGCCCACGTACTGCTGGTACCAGCTCACCGCCTCGCGCAGGTCTCCCGCGTTCTCCAGGGAGATGGCGATGTTGTAGATGAGCCGCGGGTGAGGCTGGATTTCATGCGCCTTCTTCAGCGCCTCCGCCGCTTCCCGGTACTTGCCTGCCTGATACAGCCGCTCGCCATCCTTGATGAGGGCCGCTGCACTTTTCCCGCGCTGCGCGAACGCCGCGGGCGGCGCCAGCGCGAGAATCACCGACAACACGAAAGCCAGTCTCATGACCTGAGAGCCTAGCGCGGAGCGGTAGGAAGGTCGAAGAGCTGACCTTTACTTCCTGTGAAAACCAGCGAGGCCGCCTCCGCGCTCGGTGAGAGCGGGAAGCGGCCTCGGGGTGCTTCAGGGCGCTACAGACCGCCCGCGGCTCAGTGGTCCAGCCGCGCCATCAGCAGCTTGCGCTGGAGCATGAGGGCGTCGGGGGCCTTGGTGCCGAGCTGCTCGAAGAAGACCTCCTGGCTCCTGAGCTCGGCCTTCCACTCGTCCTCCTTGATGGAGGTGACCTCCGTCACCACGTCGGAGGTCAGGTCCAGGCCCTTGAGGTTGAGGCCCTCGTCGGCGCGCGGCACCCAGCCCAGCAGCGTCTCCTGGGTGGGGACGCGGCCGTGGACGCGGTTCACGATCCACTCCAGCACGCGCATGTTCTCGCCGAAGCCCGGCCACAGGAACTTGCCGTTCTTGTCCTGGCGGAACCAGTTGACCTGGAAGATCTTGGGCAGCTGCGCGATGTGCTTCTGCATGTCCAGCCAGTGCTGGAGGTAGTCACCCATGTGGTAGCCGCAGAAGGGCAGCATGGCCATGGGGTCGCGGCGCACGACGCCGACCTTGCCGGTGGCGGCGGCCGTCGTCTCGCTGCCCATGGTGGCGCCCAGGAACACGCCGTGGGTCCAGTTGAAGGCCTGGATGACCAGCGGGACGGTATTGGAGCGGCGGCCGCCGAAGATGATGGCGGAGATGGGCACGCCCATGGGGTCGTTGGCCTTGGGGCTCAGCGCCGGGTTGTTGGACATGGGCGCGGTGAAGCGGCTGTTCGGGTGCGCCGCCTTCTCCGTGCTGCCCTTCTTCCAGGGGCGGCCCTGCCAGTCGGTGAGCTCCTCGGGGACCTCGCCGTCCTTGCCCTCCCACCACACGTCGCCGTCCGGCGTCAGCGCCACGTTGGTGAAGATGGTGTCCTTGGAGATGCTGGCCACCGCGTTGGGGTTCGTCTTGGAGTTGGTGCCGGGCACCACGCCGAAGTAGCCGGCCTCCGGGTTGATGGCGTACAGGCGGCCATCCGGACCGGGGCGCATCCACGCGATGTCGTCGCCGACCGTCTCGATCTTCCAGCCCTTGTACTCGGCGGGCGGAATCATCATCGCGAAGTTCGTCTTGCCACACGCGGACGGGAAGGCGGCGGCGACATAGGTCGTCTCGCCCTTGGGGCTGGTGACGCCGAGGATGAGCATGTGCTCGGCCATCCAGCCTTCCTCGCGGCCCAGGTAGCTGCCGATGCGCAGCGCGAGGCACTTCTTGCCCAGCAGCACGTTGCCGCCATAGCCGGAGCCGAAGCTCCAGATGGTGTTGTCCTGGGGGAAGTGGCAGATGTAGCGGCGGTCGGGGTCCACGTCGCCGGTGCTGTGCAGGCCGCGGTTGAAGTCGTCGCTGTCACCCAGCATGTCCAGCGCCTGCTTCCCCATGCGCGCCATGATGCGCATGTTGAGCACCACGTAGATGCTGTCGGTCAGCTCCACGCCCAGCTTGGTGAAGGGGCTGCCGATGGGGCCCATCGCGTAGGGCACCACGTACATGGTGCGGCCCTTCATGCAGCCCGCGAACAGGTTGCCCAGCTTGGTGTAGGCCGCCTCGGGCTCCATCCAGTTGTTCGTCGGGCCCGCGTCCGTCTTGTTCGGCGTACAGATGAACGTGAGGTGCTCGACGCGCGCCACGTCGTTGGGGTTGGAGCGGTGCAGGTAGCTGTTGGGGCGCTTCTCCGGGTTCAGCGGGATGAGGATGCCCTCCTTCACCGCCTGGTCCGTCAGCCGCTTCCGCTCTTCCTCGGACCCGTCGCACCAGACGATGCGGTCCGGCTGGGTCATCTCGGCCATCTTGGCCACCCAGGCCAGGAGCGTGGGGTTTTTCGTGGGGGCCTGCTGGCCCTCCGCCGCAACTTGCGTCGAAGCCATGGATTCGTCCTTGTGGTTCATGTCTGGAGACAGGTCCCCAAACGTTCTGGAAGGGGGGCGCAAATGCAACCTGTGACCGGCCACTCACCGTGGTACCGAACAGGCCGCTCCTAATTCCACTTATCAGAGGCCGGGCATCCAGTAGTGGACGGCGCAGTGCGCCACGGGACTCGCCGTATCAGCGGAGCGAATACAGCTTGGGGCGGGCCTTATGACCATCGCCATCGTCCTGGGTGTCGTCGTCGTCGCGCTGGTGTTGTTCTCGTTCGACACATTGCCCATCGAGGTCAGCTCGCTCGTGGTGGTGTGCCTGCTGGCGCTCACCGGCGTGCTCACGCCCGCCCAGGCCTTCGAGGGGTTCAGCAACGACACGGTCATCTTCATCTTCACCCTGCTGGCGATGACGCAGGGGCTCGCCTCCACGGGCGTGGTGCAGTGGGTAGGCCAGCGACTGTCCTTCTTCGCTCGTTTCGGCCACGAGACGTTCGTCATGGCGATGATGGTGGCGGTGGCGGCCTTCTCTTCTGTCATCTCCAACACGGTGACGACGGCGGCATTCCTGCCGGTGGCCATTGGCGCGGCGCAGCGCGCCAAGGTGCCCAAGAGCAAGGTGCTGCTGCCGCTGGCGTACGCGTCGATGCTGGGCGGCACGATTTTCCTCTACGGCACGTCCACCAACCTGGTGATGTCCGCTGCCTTGCAGCGGGTGGGCCTGCCGGGCATCGGCGTGACGGAGCTGGCGCCGCTGGGGCTGCCGCTGGCCGTCATCGGCATCCTCGTGGTGGTGCTGCTGGCGCCGTGGCTGCTGCCCGCGCGCGAGGGGCATGGCGGCATGGAGGACTGGACGCTGCGCGACTACCTCACGGAGGCGGTGCTGCCTTCGGACTCGCGCTACGTGGGTAAGGAGCTGGGCGACATCTCGGAGGGCCTGGGGCTGCGCGTCATCGGCATCATCCGCGACGGCGGGGCCCTGCCCGCGGTGCCGGGCTACCAGCTGCGGGGCGACGAGCGGCTCCTCATCGAGGGCAACCGCGAGGCGATTCTGCGGGTGAAGGACCTGCGCGGCATCGAAATCCGCCCGGACGTGCGGCTGTCCGACGAGGAGCTGCGCGACAAGGACTCCCTCCTCATCGAGGCCAGCGTTCCACCGGGCAGCCCGCTCGTGGGGCGCAGCTTGAAGGAGACGCTGTTCGTGGAGCGCTACGGCATGGTGGCGCTGGCCCTGCATCGCAAGCCCGCCATCCAGCGCGTCACCAAGCTCCAGCTGCTGGGGCGCATCTTCGGGGAACGCTCGCTGTCCATGCTGCCGCTGTCGGTGGGCGACGTGCTGCTGCTGCGCGGAGCCCGCGCCAAGGTGGACGAGCTGGCGCGGGGCGGCAACCTGACGGTGCTGGGCGGCCACGAGTACCAGCCGCTGCGCTACGGCAAGGCGATGCTGGCGGTGGTGCTGTTCCTGGGCGCGCTGGCGGCCGGCTCGCTGGAGCTGGTGCCGCTGTCGGTGGCGGGCCTCACCGGCATGCTGTTGATGATTGCCACCGGCTGCGTGGACTCGCGCACCGCGTTCCGCGTGGACTGGCGGGTGGTGCTGCTCATCGGCTCCATGATGGCGCTGGGGCTGGCCATGGAGGTGAGCGGCGCGGGGCAGTTCCTCGGCGACCGCGTGGCGCGGCTGGGCGCGTTTGGCGGCCCGCGCATGGTGATGGTGCTGCTGATGGTGCTGACCATCCTCCTGTCCGCGCCCATGAGCAACCAGGCCGCCGCGCTGGTGGTGCTGCCGGTGGCCCTCAACGCCGCGCAGCAACTGGGCGTGGATGCCCGGCCCTTCGCCATGGCGGTGACGCTGGCGGCGAGCTGCTCGTTCATCACCCCGCTGGAGCCCAGCTGCGTGCTCGTCTATGGCCCCGGGCACTACCGCTTCACGGACTTCTTCCGCCTGGGCACGCCGCTCACCGCGCTGCTGGTGGCCATCCTCGCGGTGGCCGTGCCCTGGGTGTGGCCGCTGGAGAAGGGCACCTCTCCGGCGCCAGCGGAGCCCCGGCCGGCCGCGGGGGTGACGCCGGCCGCGGAGCCGTGACGCTCAGTGGATGGCGGCGCGCAGGCCCACGTCCACGACGACCTGCGCCTCGCGCTCGAGCATCCACTCCAGCCGCTCGCGCACCCCGGCCTCCTCGCCGCCGGACGCGGTGACGGCCAGCCGGTAGAAGAGGGACTGATGGCCGTCCTCGGACTGGGCCAGCTCGCCGTAGAAGCGCGCCAGCGCCGGGTCGGTGAGCCCCTCGGCCAGCAGGGACAGGCGCTCGCAGGAGCGGGCCTCGATGACGGCGGCCACCAGCAGGCGGTCCACGCGGCGCTCGGCGGCGGGCGTGCGGATGAGCTTCTGCAGGCCCTGGGCGTACGGGTCCCCCGCGTCCTTCGTCAGCGTGAGGCCCCGCGCCGCCATCAGGTCCAGCACCCGGGCCAGGTGGGCGCTCTCCTCGCGCGCCAGCCGGGCCATCTGCGAGGGCAGGCCCGGCAGGTCCGGGTAGGCCTGGAGCAGGGACAGCGCGTTGGCGGCGGCCTTCTTCTCGCAGTGGGCGTGGTCCACCAGCACCTCGTCGAACCGCTCGAGCGCCAGGGGCAGCCAGCGCGGGTCGGTGGCGGCGTGGAGGATGACGGGGCCCTCTCCAGAGAGGGGACGGCGGGAAGGCGTGGGACGGCTCATGCGCGCGCGGACTGTACGCGGCCCTTGGCTACTCCACCAGGACGAGCCGCCACGTGCGGCCGGCCAGGTAGCCGACCTTGCGGGCGATGCGGGCGGTGCTCTCGTCGCGCTCGTCGATGCGCAGGGTGAGCCGCGGCAGGGAGGACAGCAGGTGGCGGGAAATCTGGCCCAGGCACAGCAGGGCGTGGCCCTTGCGGCGCTCGGAGGGCAGCGTGTAGAGGCCCTCCAGCTCCGCGCCGTACTGGGAGCGGCTGCCGATGTCCACCTTGAACACCAGCGCGCCGTTCTCCTCCAGCACGTAGGTGCGGCGCTGGCGCACGCGCTGGATGACGCGGGCCTCGTAGCCGCGCGGGTCCTCGGCCAGCGGGTCGCGCTCGTGCACCTCGCGCACGTAGCCCTGGGCCAGGGGCAGCAGCCGGGGAAGGTCCTCCTCCTTCGCCAGCCGCAGCAGTGGGTTGGTGAAGGGGCCCAGGTCGTCCGCGGACACGCTGAACAGCCGCTGCGTGCGCGACAGGCGGGGCTTGCCCGGCGACAGGCTGCGCAGCAGCGCGTCCACCGAGGACTTGTCGCCCACGGTGGAGCGCAGCTTCAGGCGCGAGGCCAGCGCGTCCGCGATGACGCTGGTGGCGGTGGCGTCGCTGGTGCTGGGCACCACCAGGCCGCCGTCTCCGCCCACGAACACCGCGGCGGTGAGGGCCTTGTCATCGAAGCGCCCGTAGAAGGCGAAGGGCACCCTGCCACGGGGAGCGATGCCGAACTCCTCCAGCAACCCCAGCAGGTAGAGGTTGTGGACCGGGTCCTTCGACAGCAGCCCCCGAAGGGCTTCCGCGTCATGGGGACCGAGCTGTTCGACGGTGACGGGCATGAAGGGTCGGGGGCCCCGGCACCTTACGCAAAACCCGGCCCTACCGGCCAGTCTCCCCGGGCACGCGGAACTCGAAGGGGTAGACGACCGTCGCCTTCCCGCCGCCGAAGGGCGCCGGGAACCGGACGTCCAGCAGCGAGTCCAGCGCGCACGCCTGCACGAAGGGGTCGGGGATGGTGCTCGACACCAGCTCACCCGCGCTCATCACCCCGCCTTCCCGCCCCGCCTCCACGGTGAAGCGCAGCTTCACTGTCTGCGGACCGCGGTTGCGCTGTGCCGCGTCCTCGAAACATTGCTGCACGAGCGGAGTCACGGCCCGGATGGCGGCGCGGATGTCGTCGGTGTGGATGCGGCCGGAGGTGGACTCGATGACGGGCTCCACCTCCACCACGCGCCGCGGGTCGCCCGCGGGCGCGGGCGGGGCGGGCACCACGCTCTGGGGCGTGGGGAAGGAGGGCGGGGGCAGCACGGGTGGCGGCGTGGCGTCCGGGGGCGTCAGGCCCGGCGTGGGGAGCTGGCGCACGGCGGGCGGCGGCTGGGAGGGCGGCTCGGCGGCGGGCGCTGGGCCCGCCGTGGGCGGCGTGTCCTGGACGGGGCGGGTGAGCCAGTAGGAGAGGGCCGCGCTCAGCACGAGCACGCCCAGGCTCACTCCGGGAATGACGAGCCAGCGGATGAGGGACGACCGGTCGGACGACATGGGCCCTTGGAGGATAAGCCTCCAGAGCTCATTCGCACGAGCGCTGCTCGGGCTTGCCCTTCGTGCACTGCTCCAGCGGGGCGAAGTGCGCCTCGGCCTCCGCCACGGCCGCGTCCACCGGCTTCTCGCATTCCGAAGCGGCGAGGGTTCCCTGGATTTCGAAGAGCCGCAGCACCTCGTGGCAGCGCTGCTGGAAGTGCTTCACGCCCTCCTTGAACAGGGGCCGCATGACCTTGGGAGAGAAGCCGTAGCCGCTGGCCGTCTGGAGCTGCGAGTCCGGGCGGAACATCCACGCGGAGCGCCAGCTGGAGGCCACCTGGTCGAAGCGGGCGGAGCCCAGCCACATGCTGGTGGCGGCCTTGAGGGCCCCGGGCTCGCGCGGCACGAAGCCGGCGCCGGTGCGGCGGCAGAAGGCGTTGACGCTGGCGGTGTCGGCCACGTGGGCCAGGCGCTCCACGCAGACGTTGTACTCCGCGAAGCGGCGGCCCACCGCGGCCATCTCTCCCTGCTGCACCTCGCCCACGCGCGGCTGCGCGACGAACAGGTCGATGGTCCGCATCAGCACGCTGACGGCGTTCTCTGGCGGGTTCTCCGGCGACGGCTCCACGCCGCCGGTGGAGATGACCAGCACGCGCTCGGCGCCGCGCTGGACGGCCTGGAGCAGCGGCAGCCCGGAGCGCACGCCGCCGTCGTAGAAGGAGCCCTTCAGCCGGCCCGCCTGCGAGGGCAGCCACGGCACGGGGTCGGCGAGCACGGGCTCGACGATGGAGGCGACGACGCCGTTGATGAGGCCCTCGATGCGCTGCTGCTGGGTGGCGTTGGGCTCGAAGTTCGCCGGGTCCTGGTCGCTGATGCCGAAGACGTCCCCGGTGTCGAAGTCCACGGAGACGGCCACCAGCTCCGTGCCGTTGGTGAGCTGCTCGGGGACCACCGCCGCGCGCAGCTTGCCGTAGACGCCGTCGAACTGGACCAGGCCGCGCAGGTCCGAGGCAATCTTCCATATCCAGGTGTTGTTGACGCAGTAGAGGTCCGACTCCACCGAGCAGGTGTAGTTGCTGATGAGCAGCTGGCGCGCGGCCTGCTCGTGGCCGGGGGTGTGGAACAGGTCGACCAGGGTGCTGATGAGCGCGCCGGTGCTGGTGCCCGCGGCCAGGTCGATGCGCGCGTCGCCGCAGCCCTCCGGCGCGGGCTTGCCGCGGCACTGCTCCAGGATGCCGAGCAGCCGCCAGATGGCGCCCGCGCTGAAGGCGCCGTTGGCGCCGCCGCCGCTGAGGACCACGGCGTTGGACGGGCGGCCCAGCGTGCGGTTCCACTTGCGGGCGCTGACGTACTGCGCGGCGGACTCGGCGCCCTCGCGGATGCCGCGGGTGAGGACCTGGAGGGGCACCGTGTCATCCTGCGCGTCCCGCAGGGCGACCAGCGACGCGGCGATGCCCAGCGTGTTGGCCAGGAAGCGCGCGGCGTCCACCTCACGCGGTGAGGGGCGGGCGGGGTCCACCGCGTCCGGCAGCGGCGGCAGGCCCCACAGCGGCGCCTCCATGGCTGTCGCGAGGAGGCGCTCGTAGCAGGTGCTGTTGCTGCCCCCGGCCGTCTGCTTCAGACAGGCCAGTTGCTCGAGCAGGGGCTGGGGCGCGCTGCCCAGGGCGGACATCCAGCGCGCCGCCTCGGCGGGGTCGGCGTAGGCGTCCACCAGGTGGCTGCGGGTGAGGCGCGCCGCGCGCTCCTGGATGGGCACGGGCAGGGGCGCGGCCTGCGGGTCCCCGGGCGTGTTCAGCGCGTCGAGGATGTAGCCCGTGCGCAGGAAGCAGCCGCTCGAGACGGCCGCCAGCGCGGCCAGGCACAGCAGGGACGTCGTGCTCCGGTTCATGTGCATCCCCCCGGGTGGCGCGCCGGGCCCGGTGCCCGCGCGGGAGGCCGCCGGGTGCTCGTGCGCCCGCCGCCTCGTCGGAGCGGATGTTAGCGCAGGCCCGCATGCGGGCGTGGCCCGGAGTGTGCGGAAGGTGACGGCCGCGAGCCCTCGTGCGGGAGGGCTCGCGGCGCCAGCGCCGACCCTACGGGTACACCTCGCGGCGGGGGCCGGTGGGCTCGGTGGGGCGCGTGGGCGGCGGGGTGGTGATGACGGCGCCCTCGGCGGCGATGCGCTGGCGGCGGCTCACGCCGGCCGTGGCGCCGAGCACCGCGGCGATGAGGCCCAGCAGCAGCGACCCGAAGATGCCCCAGAAGACCCGGCTGGTGGGCTCCGCCGCCTGCAGCGCGCCCTGCTGGACCTGCTGGCCCACCTGGCCGACCTTGCCCCTGAAGGCGGTGAACTGCTCGCTCACCCGGTCCGCGACCTCCCCCGCGTCCTGGCGGGACAGGCGCGTGTTGTCCGCGATGGACGTGACGAGCACCTCCCGGTCGAGCTCGCCCGTGCGAAGGGCGGTGGTGAGGACGTCGGAGGTGGCGGCCTGGAGCTGGTTGGCGGTGATGGTCGGCTTGCCCTCCGCCTGGAGCCGCTGGTTGATGGGCCCCAGCGCGTCATTGGCGTCCAGCCCGAAGGCCTGCGCGGCCTGTCCGCCGCCCGAGATGGCGCCCGTCACCGCGGAGCCGGTGGCTCCCACCACCGCGCCGCCCGCGCGCAGCGCGGTGCCCAGCACCGTGGAGAGCAGCATGCTCAGCAGGGCGACGCTCACCAGCGTCGTCAGGCCCCACATCACCGCGCCGTGCAGCGCGCCGCCGCCCTTGTCCAGCCGGCCCGCCGTGCGCGCGGCCACGAAGCCGCCGCAGAACAGGGCGATGAGGGGCGCGATGATGCTCCAGATGCCCGTGCCGATGCCCGCCGCGCGGACGCTGGACGGGTTGTTGGGGTCCACCGACGACAGACCCACCGCCATGCCGAGCGAGTTCAAGAGAAGCCACAGGCCCATGGCGACGAAGGCGCCTCCAAAGATGGCACCCCAGCTCAGCTTGTAGGGATTGCCGGCGACGGCGGGGATGACGCCGGGCGCTTGGTTCTCGACGATGGCTGCCATGGTGCTACCCCTCCTGATGCCAATGAGCGCCCTCGGAGCGGAGGCGGCGCTCGCGTTCGCGAAAAACATGGGCATGGTCCGGAGGACGCACGGCCTCGCCCCGCCCGGATGCCTCCACGTGGAGGAGGGCGGAGTGGGGGCTCACCCCAGGCCGAGTGCTTCGCGGAGCGCGGCCTCGCCAGCGATGACGGGCGCGCGGGGCAGGGCCTCGGGGCGGAAGCCGTGCAGCAGCTCGGCCAGCGTCATGGGCCCTCCGTCGCCCAACCCGCTCCACGAGGCGAGCAGGCCCAGCACGCGCTCGGGGGGCACGCCGCGCTCGCGCAGCTCCGCGAGCGCGAAGGCGCCCTCGCGCTTGGCGAGCCGCTTGCCGTCCTCGCCCAGCACCAGGGGGACGTGGAGGAAGGCGGGCGCGCGCAGGCCCAGCGCGGCGTAGAGCTGGAGCTGCCGCGGCGTGGAGGACAGCAGGTCATCCCCGCGGAGGACGTGGGTGATGTCCGTGGCCGCGTCGTCCACCGCCACCGCGAGCTGGTAGCTGGCCACGCCGTCGTTGCGGCGCACGACGAAGTCGCCCACCACCGCGTCCACGTCCTGCGCGTAGGGGCCCTGCAGCCCGTCCTCGAAGCGCACCTCGCCGGGGCGCGCGCGGAAGCGGTACGCGGGGGCGCGGGTGCGGGCGCGCTCGGAAACCTGCTCCCGGGTGAGGTGCGCGCAGGTGCCGGGATAGCGGGGCCCTTCGTCGGACAGGCCATGGGGCGCGCTGGCGGCCCGCGCGATTTCCGCGCGCGTGCAGAAGCAGGGGTACACGAGCCCCTCGCGCTCCAGCTTCGCCTGCGCGTCGCGGTACACGTCGTCGCGCTGGCTCTGGAAGAGGGGCGTCTCGTCCCAGTCCAGGCCCAGCCACGCCAGGTCGCGCAGCAGGTCGTCCACGTGCTGGGGCTTGCAGCGCGCGCGGTCCAGGTCCTCGATGCGCAGCAGGAAGCGGCCCTGGGCCGCCCGCGCCTGGAGCCAGCCGAGCAGCGCGCTGCGGATGTTGCCCAGGTGCATGCGCCCGGTGGGACTGGGCGCGAAGCGCCCGCGCACGAGGCTCATGGGCGCCCCCCGGGAGCGCAGGGGGAGGGGACAGGCGTGCGCGCGGTGCGGGTCATCGTCGCGGGGGACGATAACCGACGCCGGGGAGCGCCGCAGTGTCCGGGGGCCGCTTCATCGACGCTCCCGTGCACGGGTGGTACCTTCGGCGGGGAATGGCGGACCCCGTCGATGCGCATCGCCCACTGCTCTGACGTCCACATCACCGAGGACTACTTCGCGTTGCCGCTGCACCGGCTGGGCTGGCGGCGCTGGGTGGCCCTGGCGGAGCTCACCGTGGGAGGCCGTGCCCGGCGGTACGCGCGCGCCCCCCAGGCGCTGGCGGCCATCGCGCGGGAGGCCCAGGCACAGCGGGTGGACCACTTCGTCCTCTCGGGGGACCTGACGGCCTATGCGCTGGAGGGGGAGTTCCTCGGCGCCCGGCAGGCCCTGGGCGCGCTGGCGGAGGACCCCCGGCGGTGCACCGTCATCCCCGGCAACCACGACGTCTTCACGCCGGGAAGCCACCGCACCGGCCGCTTCGCGCGCCACTTCGGCCACCTGCTGGAGAGCGACCTGCCCGAGTACCGGCGCGAGGGCGCCTTCCCCTTCGTGCGGCTGGTGGGCACCGAGGTCGCGGTGGTGGGCCTGCTGTCGGCTCGCGTCCCGTACTCGCCGGGCCTGTCCTACGGGGTCATCGGCCCGGCCCAGCTCGAGGGCCTGGCCGCGCTGCTGAAGGATGTCCGGCTGGAGGGCCGCGCCGTGCTGGTGACGGTCCACCATGCCCCGCTCAATCCGCGGGGACGCCCGGACCGCTGGCACCACGGCCTGCGGGACGCGGACGCGCTGCTGCGGCTGCTGCCGGGGCCGCGCTACGCGGTGCTGCACGGGCACATCCACCACCGCTACCACCATCCCGCCACCGCCGACCGGCCCCACGTCTTCGGCGCGGGCTCCTCCACCGAGGCCGGCCACGAGGGGTACTGGCTCATCGACGTGGTGGATGGGCAGGTGGCGGGGGGCCAGCAACACACGCCCGCCCTGTGACAGCGCCGCCCCGGCGGCGATAGAAGGGCAGTCCATGACGAACGTGCCGTCTCCTTCGCCCACCGACATCACCCTGGAGGAGTACAAGTCGCTGCGCGCCCTCCATCGCGCCGTGGATGACCTCCTGGAGGAGAGCCTCCGAGGGCGGGAGACGCTGACGCAGACCTTCCGGCGCTGCTTCCCGTCCGTCCTCGCGCTCACCGGCGCCAGGGCCGTGGCCATCACCACGCGCGACGAGGAGCTGGTGGAGCAGACGTGGAGCGAGGGGGACTGGGGCGGGCGCCATCCCGGGGCGCTCCTGGAGGGCCTCGCGAGCGTGCGCCGGCTGGGCGAGGACACGCTGGTCAGCCAGCCGCTGGACGTGGCCGGCACCCGCGTGGGCGCGCTCGGCCTGCTCTTCCCGGGCGACGCCACCGCGCCCGCGTCATCCGCGCGCCTGCTGCGCATGCTGGACTCGGTGGCCGAGCAGCTCGACACCGTGCTGTGCCTGGTGCAGACAGCGTCGGAGAAGCACCAGCTCATCCTCCAGTGCAACCGCCACCTGGCCAACCCCGTCTTCGAGGCGGGCATGGACCTGGCCGTGCTGACGCTGGCGCAGCGCATGCACCTGCCGGGCTTCCTCCTGCTGTACCGCGACGCGGTGCAGCCGCACGTGCTGCACTACCGCACCTACCGCGGCGGGCACCTGGAGTTCGAGAGCGGCGAGCAGCCCCACCCGGGACTGGAGGCGGCCATCCGCCAGCACGGCCCCCGGCTCCTGCAGGGGGAGGAGTCCGCGCTGCGGGCCCTCTTCACCGGCCGCACCACCGAGGCCGTGCTCATCTCCGGGGCCGCCGCGCATGGGCCGCTGGGGAAGATTGTCGTCTGGAACGACGACGGCTTCTCCACGTACACCATGGACCTCATCCGGGTGCTGGCCTCCACGCTGAGCCAGCGCCTCCAGGACTACCACCGCGAGCGCATCCACCTGTCGCAGTTCTTCCCCAACGACATCATCGACGCGCTGCTGCAGGACCCGGCCTATGCGCAGCACCTGCGGGCCCAGGACCAGGAGGTGGGCATCCTCTTCGCGGACATCAACGGCTTCACCCGCATCTGCGAGCAGGGCTTCGACAGCCCGCGCAGCATCGGCCGCTTCGTGGATGAGTGGAGCGAGCGCGCCGTGGGCTGCATCTGGGCGCACGGCGGCGTGTTCGACAAGATGGTGGGCGACTGCGTCATCGGCCTGTTCGGTCCGCCCTTCTTCCGGGGCAGCCCGCAGGCGCGCGCGCGGGCCGCGGTGCGGGCCGCGTGTGACATCCAGGCCTTCACCGCGTCGCTGGGCGCGCGCGAGGAAGTGGCCGCGCTGTGCGAGCGCGTGAAGCTGCCTGGCCTGGGCGTGGCCATTGGCGTCAACCTGGCCCATGCGAACTGCGGCCTCTTCGGCCCCAACCGCCAGTACACGGCCTTCTCCAGCGGCATGAACCAGACGGCCCGCCTCCAGTCACTGGCGGGCTTCCGGGAGACGCTGGTGATGGACACGGTGCACGCCGCGCTGGAGGGCTCGGACGAGCCCTTCTTCCGGGGCTTGCGTTTCGGTCCCCTGACGGAGACGCCAGTGAAGAACGTGGCGCAGCCGCTGCGCCACTACCGGCTGGAGCCGCTCACGCCTTGAGCGGCGGGCCCGCGTAGCGCCGTGAGAAGTGAATCCAGCGGCGCTCGTCCACCTCCACCTGCCATTCGGAGTTGGGCGTCAGCGGCAGCCGGTGCTTCAGGAAGCTCTCCAGATGGTCCGCCGCCTTCACGGGCGTGAGGCCCGGCGCGCGGAACGCGATGTGGAGGAACACGTCCAGCGTGGCCGCCACGTCCACGGAGGCGCAGATGCGCAGCGGCCCCACGCGGCGTTGATAGAGCGTGTTCTGCCCCGGCCACGTGGCCGGGTCCGTCCCTGTCCGCGTCAGCGACAGCCAGTTGTACGGCTCGAGAACGAAGTCGAGCAGCTCGCTGCTCGCCTCATCCACCGTCGCGTGCTCCTGGATGGAAAGCATCGCCCACCTCCCCGGGGAAGCCGATGGAAAGAATGTGCCCATGGCGAGGTCGCGTGCAAGGGGCACCGCCCGCAATCGACATGGCCGTCCGCTACCGACACGGCGCACGCCTCGGGGTGTACCGCTGGACCCTGACAGGTGTGCCTTCGCGTCATGCCGCGAGCCCGCGCGTCGCGCACACGAAAAGCGACGCCGCGCTGGAACGCACGAGGGGTGTGGGGTGTGGCGGCCATGCGAGCGTGAGCTGGGCTCGAGCGGTGCTCGGGGCTCTCGACGCTCGCGACAGTGCGCTCGTACCTCGGGCCCGGCTGGACGGCGGGCCCGTGCCCTCGTGCGGGCGCCTGCCTCGCGCACGTTAACGGACGCGTGCGCGCGGCGTGGACCGCGAATTCACGCGCTGGTGGGAAGTGAACGGCGCGAGCGTCGCTCCACGGCCGCCTTGAGCTGGCCGCAGCCCGCGTCGATGTCGATGCCACGCCGCTGGCGCACCGTGCTGGGCACCGCGTACGAGGCGAGCACGTCCTGGAACGCGCGCACGGACTCCGGCCGGCTGGGGCCGCCGTCGTAGCCCACCGTGGGGTTGAGCGGGATGACGTTGACGTGCGCGTCCATGCCGCGCAGCAGCTGGCCCAGCGTGTGCGCGTGCTCGGCCGTGTCGTTGCGGCCGGAGATGAGCGTCCACTCGAAGAAGATGCGGCGCTTGCGCTTCTCGCTATAGTAGCGGCACGCGTCCATCAGCTCGTCCAGGGGCCAGCGGCGCCCGGCGGGCACCAGGGCGGCGCGCTCCGCGTCCGTGGCGCCGTGGAGGCTGACGGCCAGCTGCACGGGGCGCTCTTCATCCGCGAGCCGGCGGATGCCGGGCACCACGCCCACGGTGCTGAGCGTGATGAAGCGCGGACCCATGGCGAGCCCCATCGCATCCACCATGACGTCCACCGCGGACATCGTGTGCTCGTAGTTGTGCAGCGGCTCGCCCATGCCCATGAGGACCACGTTGCGCAGCGTCTCGCCGGTGCCACGGAGGATGCGGTTGACGTGCAGCACCTGCCCCACGATTTCGCCGGGCGTCAGGTGGCGCGACAGGCCCATCTGCCCGGTGGCGCAGAACACGCAGCCCATGGCGCAGCCCGCCTGCGTGCTGAGGCACACCGTGGCGCGGCCCTTGAACCGCATCAGGACGGTTTCGATGGTCTGCCCGTCCTCCAATCGCAGCAGCAGCTTGTGTGTGAAGCCGTCGCTGCTGAAGGACTCGTGGTGCACGGCCAGGTGGCTCAGGCGCGTGTGCTCGCGCAGCGCCCGCACCAGGTCCGGCCTCAGGCCTTCCAGCGCGTCGAAGGAGTCCGCGTGCCGGCGGTACAGGGCGGTCCAGAGCTGGTCCCGGTGGTAGGGGCCGAAGCCCCAGCCGGAGAGCAGGGCGCCCAGCGCGGGCCGCGTCAGGTCGTACAGGTTGGCGAGCGTGTCGGACGGCATGACCAGGATGCCCAGATAACACACCCGGCTGGGGCGCACCCGGGCCCCGTGCCTCCCGTGGACATTGACCCTGCCCTCGGGGGCGCCTTCCGGCGGGCGCCCGGTGGCCGGGCAGGCAGGCTCCCGGACGCCGGGGCGGAAGCCGGCGGCGGTGCCTACCTTGAGCCGCCATGGGGATGGCCATCCATCAGGAGGAATTTCTTCCGGAGGAGCATGCGCGCTTCTCGCGCCGGCTCATGGAGAACCTGGAGGCGCTGCGCGCGCTGCTGGCGCGTCCGGGCTTCGGCGTCGGCCGGCCGACGGTGGGCGCCGAGCTGGAGCTGTGCCTCGTGGATGCCCTGGGCTTCCCGTTGCCGGTGAACCGTCAGGTGCTGGCGCGGACGGAGGACCCGCGGGTGACGCTGGAGCTGGACGCCTTCAACCTGGAGTTGAACCTGCGGCCCGGGCCCCTGGCGGGGAAGCCGTTCACCGCGCTGCGGAAGGAAATCGAGAGCGGCCTGGCGGCGGTGGGCCGGGGGGCCGCCACGCAGGGGGCGCGCGTGGCCGTCATCGGCATCCTGCCCACGCTGCGCGAGGCGGACCTGGGCAGCAGCGCGCTCACGCCCGAGTCGCGCTATCGCGCGATGTCCGCCGCCATCCGTCATCGGCGGGCCGCGCCCTTCCAGGTCTCGATTCGCGGGGAGGAGGCGCTGACGCTCACCTGGAATGACGTGACGCTGGAGGGGGCGAACACGTCGCTCCAGTACCACCTGCGCGTGGCGCCCCGGGACTTCGCGCGCACGTACAACGCGGCGCAGCTCGCCACGGCGCCGGTGCTGGCGGCGGCGGGGAACTCGCCGCTCTTCCTGGGGCGGAAGCTGTGGGATGAGACGCGGGTGGCCCTGTTCCGGCAGGCGGTGGATGACCGGGGCGAGCCCGGCGAGGGCGGCTTCCAGCCCCACGCGCGCGTGTCGTTCGGCCACGGCTGGGTGCGAGAGGGCGCCTACGAGCTGTTCGCCGAGTCGGTGGCGCTGCACCCGCCGCTCTTGCCGGTGTCCGGCGATGAGCCGGTGCGCGAGCGCGTGGCGGCTGGCGAGGTGCCAGGGCTGGACGAGCTGCGCCTGCACCAGAGCACCGTGTGGAGCTGGAACCGCGCCATCTATGACCCGAAGGACGGAGGGCACCTGCGCATCGAGTTCCGCGCGCTGCCGGCGGGGCCGACGGTCGTGGACATGGCGGCCAACGGCGCGTTCCTGCTGGGCCTCACGCTGGCGTTCGCGGAGCGCGTGGACGCGTTGCTCCCCGCGCTGCCCTTCGTCCACGCGTATGGCAACTTCATCCGCGCGGCGCGGCAGGGCCTGGACGCGGAGATGCTGTGGCCGGCCGAGTCCGCGCCGAGCCCGCAGCGTCTCCCGGTGGCGGAGCTGGTGCCGAGGTTGCTGGCCGAGGCGCGAGAGGGCCTGGTGCGCGCGGGCGTGGACGCGTCGGAGGCGGACACGCTGCTCGGCATCATCGAACGACGGGTCGCGCTGCGGCGGACCGGCGCCATCTGGCAGCGGCAGGTGCTGTCCCGGCTGGAAGCGCAGATGCCCCGGCAGGACGCGCTGGCGGCAATGCTGGAGCGCTACCTCCACCTCGCCGAGTCCGGCGAGCCTGTCCATACGTGGCCGGTCGAGTAGGCTTTCGCCAGGGGCTCCTGCGTGAGCCCGCCTGAATATCCGGCCGCCGGAGACGTCACCGGACTTGCGCGACCTGCTTCGATACGACCCATGGCCCGGCTTCTCCTTGTTTCGTTGTTGGTTCTGTGTGCCTGCAGCACCCTGCGGGGCCGAGCGGACTCCCTGGCGGAAAAGGGCCTCTATGTGGAGGCCGCCGCCATCTACGACGACCTCCTCCGGCAGAGTCCGTATGATGCGGAGCTCCTCCAGTCGCGTGACGCGCTGCGCTCACGGGCGCTGTCGCAGCTGCTGAGCGACGCGCGGCAGGCCCGCCTGGAAGGGCGGGACGAGGACGCGGAGGCGCGGCTGCTGCGCTTTCTCGACCACCGGAGCCAATGGAACGCCAAGCTGGATGGTGGCCTGGAGAGCTCGCTGCTGGAGGAAGTGGAGGGCACGCGCCGTCACCTCCAGAAGCTCATCGGCGCTCCCGCCCAGAAGGGGCATGCGCTCACGGCGGAGCAGGCGTTGCTGCGCAAGCAGCCGCTGCTGGCGCACCGCGAGCTGGCCCGCATCGCCCGCGACATGGAGTGGGTGGTGCTCCAGAGCGGCAAGACGTCCTGCCAGCGGCTGAAGGACATGAGCACCGACGACAGCCCTCACTGGCGCGAGCTGGTGTTCCGCTACTGCGGCCACTGGCGGGAATACGCACCCAGGCCCGCCGCCGTGCCCGAGCTCTTCGGCCCACCGTCGTGGACGGGCCGCGTGGAGGGCCTGGATGACGCGCAGCAGGCGCGGCTCGAGGCCCGGCTCACCCAGGCCTTCGAGTCCTCGCCCTGGTTCGCGCCCGGTGCCCCGGAGCGGCCGGTGTTCACCCTGGAGGGGCGCTTCACCACGGAGCGCGACAGCCACCAGGTGGCGCTGACCGCGCCGTGGACGGAGAGCGTGCCGTACACGGACCATGAGGACCGCACGGAGGTCATCGAGGAGCCCTACGAGGCCGAGGAGGAGTACACGGACTCGGACGGCAAGACGAAGACGCGCAAGGTGACGAAGTACACCCGGCACACGCACACCTACTCCGTCCCCGTCACCCGCTACCGGCAGGTCCCCCGGACCTTCGAGTACCACGCGCTGCGGCTGTCGCAGGCGCACCACGTCGCGGTGTCGTCGTCCGCGGTGCTGGATGCGCGGCGCGGGCCCTTCACCGTGGCGTTGCAGGACCAGCTCTCCGAGTCCGGTCACGAGCACGATGTCACCTTCCATGAGGGCAACGTGCGCCCCGAGCGCCCGCGCTTCACCGCCGCCGAAACGTGGCTGGAGGCGAAGGTGGAGGCCCTGGGGGCGGCCTTCTCCCAGCAGCTCGTCACGCACTGGCGAGAGTCCTACTGTTCCACGCCCTCACTCACATTGGACGAGGCCGCACGGTGTGCGCGCGCGGGCGTCGCGATGCCCGTACAAGCGGTCCGGGTCCTCTCGGACATCCTTGGCGCGGATGCGACCCAGGTGCCCGCGCTCTTCGCTTCGCCATGACGCGGTGTGTGGCTTGGCCGCGTCCGGTCGGCGGGTAGCATTTATGACGGTCCGGATTGTTATGGTGTTCTGACCTGGAATACCCGTGAGCGCGGACTGTAAAACCAGCCAACCCCGCGCTGGTAGGTGGATTCCACCCAGAGGACCGTATGCATCCGACCGACGTCCGCTGCCGTACCCGTTGGAACCTTGCGATGTGGATGACTTCTTCGCTCGTGCTCGCCGCGTGCGGTGGGGCGGACGGGGAGTCGCTCGTGGATTCGGAGTCGCAGGCCGTGGCGTCCCAGTCGGTGGTGACACCATCCACCGAGGATGCCGATCGCCGCATCATCGTCTACCAGACGACCTCGCTTCAGCTCATGCGCGTGGACCACAAGGGCACGTCGCACCTGGTGGCGCAGCGTACCGGCGAGCCCGCGATTTCTTCGGATGGCAAGCGCGTGGCGTACGCGAAGCTGCCGGACTCGTACCGCGCCGGAGACCCGGTGCGGAGCTCGGAGCTCCACGTGCTCAACGTGAGCTCGGGCAAGTCGGAGCAGGTGACGCAGGGCTTCGACGACAGCCAGCCCGTGTGGACGCCGGATGGAAGCGTCGTGCTGTTCCAGTCCACGCAGCGCTCGGGCGTGCCCTCGCTGTGGCGCGTGAAGAAGAACGGCAAGGACCTGACGCAGGTGACCAACAAGGGGAGCCGCTCGGAGATGAGCTCGGCCCACATCCCGAACCCGGCGCTGGGTGGCACGCTCGAGTGGGACGCCGACCGGCGCATCATCGTCTACACGACGACCAGCCTGCGCCAGGGCGAGGACGGCGAGGTGCGCGTCATCGCCTTCGACAAGAACTACGACGTGGCGTCGGCCTACAGCCTGGGCCGGGGCTTCGCGCCGGAGTGGACGGAGCGGGGCACCGTCGTCTACTCGCGCAACGAGGGTGGCCGCGTCGTCACCATCGAAGCGCGCGTGCCGTGAGCAGGTAATCGGCGCGCCCGTGCGCCAGGTGTCGGGCACGGGCGTGTGAGTGGAAGGGACGCCTGCGCGGCAGCACCGGAGCGCAGGCCCAGCATGCGCCGCAGCTCCCGCGCCGAGGCTCAGCCCTCGTCCTCGACGCCGCGGCGCAGGCCCAGCATGCGCCGCAGCTCCCGCGCGGATTGACGGCTCACCTCCACCGCATGCCCACGAAGGGTGCGCGCTAGATAGCCGCCTGTGTCCAGCGGCTCCAGGCGCGCCACGTGCGTGAGGTTGAGCAGCGCGCGCCGGTGGACGCGGTGGAAGTGCTCCGAGGGCAGCTTCTCCACCAGCTCGTTGAGCGTGAAGTCGGTGAGGAAGTCGCCCTGCGTGGTGAACACCGTCACCAGCTCGTCCTCCAGCGACGCGTGGGAGATGGTCTCCGGGGCGACGAGCACGATGCCCTGCCGCGTGGGAATGGGCAGCCGTCCCAGACTCCGAGGCGCCGAGGTCGCGGCCTTCGCCGTCCCACCCGCCGGAGTCGTGCCCGGGCCGCGTGAGCGCGCGCGCTCCAGCGCCTTCTGGAGCCGTGCGGGCTCCACGGGCTTGAGCACGTAGTCCACGGCGCCATGCTCGAAGGCCTGCACGGCGTGCTCGGCGTGGGCGGTGCAGAGGATGACGCGAGGGCCGCTCTCGGGCAGCAGGGCCAGGGCATCCAGGCCGCTGAGGCCCGGCATGTGGATGTCGAGCAGCACCACGTCCACGCCACCGGCGCGCACGGCGGCGAGGACGGCGTCCGCATCGGCGGCCTCGCCGCAGACCTCCGTATCCGGGAGCGCGGCCAGCAGGCGGGACAGGCGCTTGCGCGCGAGCAGCTCGTCGTCGGCGATGAGGACGCGAAGCGGGGCGCTCACGTGAGGACTCCAGGTCGGGGGCCCGTGCGGGGCAGGGTGACGGCGACGCGGGTGCTCGCCTCGCCACTGGCGAGCACGAGGCGGGCGGCGCCGCCATAGGCCAACGCGAGGCGGCGCTCCACGGTGGGCAGGCCGGCGCTCCCCTCGCGCGGGCCGCGGGAGATGCCGGGGTTCTCGATGGCGACCTCCACCTCGTGGCCCTTCACGGTGACGTCCAGGGACAGGCGGCCGCGGTGCCCGGCGGCGGGGCCGTGCTTCACGGCGTTCTCCGCCAGGGGCAGCAGCACCAGCGGCGGGACGGGGACGTCGCCCACGCCCGCGGGCACGTTCAGCTCGAGCTGGAAGAGGTCGGGGTCGCGGAGCAGGTGCAGGTCGAAGAGGGTGTGGATCAGCTCCAGCTCCTGGGCCAGGGGCCAGGTGGCGCTGCGCACGCCCGCGAGCACCGAGCGCAGCATGGTGGACAGGCGCAGCACGGCGGCCTCGGCCACGGCGCCGTCCTCGCGGCACCACTCCGCGATGGCGTTGAGCGTGTTGAAGAGGAAGTGCGGGTCCAGGTGGCTGCGCAGCGCCAGGAGCTGCGCCTGCTCGGCCTCCAGCGCGAAGCGCGCGGCGCGGGCACGCTCGCGGCTGAGGCTCTCCTCGAAGCCGATGTCGCGTCCCAGGCCCCAGCCGCCCACGAGGAAGAGCGCGCCGCACACGGCGAGGTTGGTGGGCTGGGTAAGGAAGGTGGGGCCCATGCGCAGGAGCTTGGGCACCACGAAGCCCGACGTGAGCACCACGCCGCTGCCCACGGTGGCGTAGAGCAGGAGCCGGATGCCGCCGTGGCTGAGGTCCAGGCCCTCCGGGAAGAGGACGCGGTAGGAGACGGGCGCCACCGCGACGAAGAGCAGGCACATCAGGAGGCCCAGGCCGAGCGCGGCCCCCATCGGCTCGTGACTGAAGCGCACCTGCGCCGCAATGAGCGCGGCGGACACGACGAGGATGGGCAGCAGCCGCCGGGGCTCCACGAGGGCCCGCAGGGTGGCGCGGACGATGGAGCCTTCCGACGTTTCCAGCATGCGCCCGCGGAAGCCTACTCCGCCGGGCGCGTCATGGGGCGGGCCGCTCCTCCAGCTCCGTCTCGAAGGCGTCGAGCAGCATGCTGCCGGCGAGGACGACGGGGAAGAGGACGATGGCAACGACGACGAGGACGGGAGCGGGGAGGGGCATGGCGGGGGACTCCTGACTCCAGGAAGCATGCACCGCCAGTCTGACGCGCTTTCCTGGTCTTCGCTGACGCCTCCGGCCCGAGCGGTCGCTCCCGGACAACGAGCGGTCGCAGTCGCTATTTCCGAACGGTTTCCTCGCCCAGCAGGGCATCCGCGAGCTGCGCCGCGTTACGGATGCAGTCGTTGAGGCCGATGCCCTTGTACGCGTTTCCCGCGAGGTGCAGCCCGGGCCAGCGTTGGAGCGCCGCGTCGATGCCGGCCATCCGCTCCAGGTGCCCCACGTTGTACTGGGGGATGCCGCGCGGCCAGCGGAAGACCTGCTGGAAGGTGGGCTGCGCCGTCACGCCCGCCAGCGCCCGCAGCTCCGCGAGCGCCAGCGCCGCGAGCGCCGCCTCGTCGCGCTCCACCAGATCCGGCTGCCGCGCGCCGCCCACCATGCAGGTGTAGAGCACGCGTCCGCCTTCGACGCGGAAGGGGAAGGTCGTGGACGCGTGGATGGCGCCCAGGAGCTGGCGCTGCTCCGCGAAGGGCACCAGGAAGCCGAAGCCGTCCGGCGCGGGCAGCGTCCTCGCGTCGAAGCCCAGGTGCACCACCGCGATGGGCGCGTAGTCGATGCGGGCCACCTGCGCCGCGAGCGCGTCATCCAGCGGGCGGAGCAGCTGCGCCGCGACAAACGCGGGCACCGCCAGCACCACGTGGGACGCGGTCAGCTCCGCGCGGCGCCCGTGCTCCTCGACCATCAGCCGCCAGCCGCCGTCCACGCGTGTCAGCCCGTCCACCCGCGCGCCCACGTGCGCCGCGTCTCCCAGCGCGGAGGCCAGCGCGTCGATGAGCACCTGGAGGCCGCCGTCGAAGGTGCTCAGGGCGCCGCTCAGCTTCGGCGCGTCCCCGGCGGGCAGCGCCTCGCGCTGGGCCTTCTGCGTGCGGATGGCGCCCAGGATGAGGCTGCGGTGCTCGCGCTCCAGCGTCACCAGCAGGGGGAAGGTGGCCGCGACGCTGAGCCGCTCCACGTCGCCCGCGTAGATGCCCGTCTGCACCGCGTCGAGCAGCACCTGGGTGGCGGTACGTCCGAGGTGACGGCGGCCGAACGCGGCCAGGGATTCATCCGTGCCTTCCGGGGCGCGGCGGGAGAGCAGCTCGCCCACAACGCGCAGGCGCGCGCCGAGCGGAAGAATGTCCGATGCGAGAAACGCGGGCGGCGAGGATGGCACCGACCGGAGTCGGCCTCGCGTGTAGACATAGCGACGCTTCGCCGCGGGGTCGGCGACGCGGATTCGACCTTCCAGGTTCAGCGCCGCCGCGAGCTCGCGCGTTGCGGGCTCGCGGTCCAGGAAGCTGTTGGGCCCCTGTTCCACCAGGTAGCCTGCGCGCGCATGCGTGCCCACCGCGCCTCCAAGACGGGCGGAGGTCTCCAGCAGCACGGCATCCGTACCGCGCGACCGCAAACGGTGCGCGATGGCCAACCCCGAAATCCCACCTCCCACGACGGCGACAGTCATCCGTTTGTCCTCGACATGTGGTGCATCCGGTTACCAGCGTGCACTCCCCAGTCGTCAACAGGCGTGTTTTGCCAGCGCGAGGCATTCAGCGCGTTAATGCCATGCATGCGCTACGTCATCACCGGAGCGAGCAGGGGGATTGGTTTCGAATTCGTCCAGCAGCTCGTGCTGCGAGGCGATACCGTCGAAGCCGGGGTCCGGTCACCCGAGGGTGCACGGCGACTGGAGCCCTTGAAACAAGTCGCGGGCAACCGCTTGCGCGTCCATGCGCTGGACGTGGGAGACGACGCCAGCGTTCGCGCGTTCGCCGCCAACGTGTGCACCAGTCCCGTGGACGTGCTCATCAACAACGCCGGCGTCGCCGGCTCGTGGTGTGCGTTGAGCGACGTGGACTACGCGGACATGACCCGCACGTTCACCATCAACGCCCTGGGGCCGCTGCGCGTCACCAGCGCCATCCTGCCTGGCTTGCGGCGAGGCGCCATGCGGCGGGTGGCGCACGTCACGTCGCGGATGGGCTCGCTCGCCTCGAACACCGACGGCGGCGCCTACGCGTACCGCATGTCGAAGGCCGCGCTGAACATGGCCGTGCGCACCATGTCCATGGACCTGCGCGCGGAAGGGTTCGTCACCGTGCTGCTCCACCCTGGCTGGGTGCGGACGGACATGGGCGGCCCGGACGCCACGCTGCCGGCGCCGGACTCGGTGCGCGGGATGTTGCGCGTCATCGACGGGCTGAGCCCCGAGCACAGCGGCCGCTTCTTCGACTACCAGGGCGTCGAGGTGCCCTGGTAGCGCGGCGCCCCGTCAGGGGTAGAGCATCTGCGTGCGCCAGCCGCCGTCCTCGCGCAGGTAGACGTGCCGGTCGTGGAGCCGGCTGGCCCGGGCGTGCCAGAACTCGATCCGGTCCGGCACCACGCGGAAGCCGGACCAGTGCGGCGGGCGCGGGACGGCCTGGCCCGCGTACTTCTGCTCCACCTCCGCCACGCGGGCCTCCAGGTCCTCGCGCGAGGGCAGCGGCTGGCTCTGCAGGCTGGCCCACGCGCCCACCTGGCTGCCGCGGGCACGGCTCTGGAAGTACGCGTCCGCCTCGGCGTCCGACACGCGCTCCACACGGCCCTCCACGCGGACCTGCGTGTCCAGCGGTTGCCAGTAGAAGCAGAGCGCCGCGTGTGGATGCGCTCGCGCCTCGCGGCCCTTCCGGCTCTCGTGGTTGGTGTAGAACACGAAGCCGCGGGCATCGAAGTCCTTGAGCAGGACGACGCGCGCGCTGGGACGCCCGTCATCCCCCACGGTGGCGACCACCATGGCGTTGGGGTCCACGGGAATGGCCTGCTTCGCCCGCTCGAAGAGCTCCGCGAAGCGCTGGATGGGGTCTGGAGGAATCATCACGCGCCGCAACATATGGGGGCGGGGGCGGCCGTGCACCTTCGCCGTTGACTCGCCCGGCGCACGCGTCAATGTGCGCACATGAAAGTCCTCTTCATCTCCTCGGAGGTGGCCCCGTTCTCCAAGACGGGGGGCCTGGGGGACGTGGCCGGCGCACTGCCCGCCGCGCTCGCCTCGCTGGGCCATGACGTCAAGGTCATCACCCCGCGCTACCGCGACCTGCGGGACGCGGAGCGGCTCGCGCCCACCGGGCAGTCGCTGCTGCTGCGCTTCCCCTTCGGCGAGCTGTCGGGGCCCATCCTCTCCGTCCGCGTGGCCGAGCGGCTGGAGGTGCTCTTCCTGGAGAACGAGTTCCTCTTCGGCAACCGCCACGGCCTCTACGGCGACGCGTGGGGCCCCTTCTCCGACAACCACCGGCGCTTCGCCTATCTCTGCGTGGGCGCGCTCCAGGCGGCGCAGCGGCTGCGCTTCATCCCGGACATCGTGCACGCCCATGATTGGCAGACGGGGCTGGCGCCCGTGGCCCTGCGGCGCGGCTTCCAGGCCGGGCCGCTGGCGAACGCGCGCAGCGTCTTCACCATCCACAACCTCGCCTACCAGGGGCAGTTCTCGAAGGACGTGATGGGCGACCTGGGGCTGCCCTGGGACTTGTTCACCGCCCACGACGGGCTCGAGTTCCACGACGCGGTGAGCTTCCTCAAGGCGGGGCTCGTCTTCTCCGACGCGCTCACCACCGTGTCCCCCACCTACGCGAAGGAAATCCAGACGCCGGAGCAGGGGGACGGCCTGGACGGCCTGCTCCGCCATCGCGCGCACCGGCTCCACGGCATCCTCAACGGCATTGACACGCACGAGTGGAACCCGGAGACCGATGCCTTCCTCCCGGCCCGCTACAGCGGCACGGACATGGCCGGCAAGGCCGTGTGCAAGCGCGAGCTGCTGGCGCGCTTCGGGCTGGAGGACACCGCGGCGCCGGTGTTCGGCTTCGTCAGCCGGCTGGCCTGGCAGAAGGGCGTGGACCTGCTGCTGGAGGCCCTGCCCACCGCGCTCCGCGCGGACATCCGCGTCGTCGGGGTGGGCAGCGGCGACGGCCCCCTGGAGGAAGGGCTGCGGGCGTTGCAGGCCCATTTCCCGAAGCAGGTGGCCGTCCACCTCGGCTTCGATGCCGGGCTGTCCCACCTGGTGGAGGCCGGCGCGGACTTCTTCCTCATGCCCAGCCGCTACGAGCCGTGCGGACTGAACCAGATGTACTCGCTGCGCTATGGCACGGTGCCCATCGTCCGCGCCACCGGAGGCCTGGTGGACACGGTGGAAGGAGGGCTGGACGGCAACGGCATCCTCTTCGAGGCCTTCCACAAGGCCGCCCTGCTGGCGGCCATCCGCCGGGCCCTGGCCCTCTACGCGGACCCGCCGCGCCTGGCCGAGTTCCGGCGCCGGGGCATGGCGAAGGACTTCTCCTGGGACGCTTCCGGCCGCCGGTACCAGGCCCTCTTCCAGGAGGTCGCTGCGGAATAGTGGGTGCGGACGGAAATTCGCAGTAATGTTGTGCCGTGGCGGATGCTCCGGACCTGGGTGGTTACGAAGTGGTCGGCCGGTTGGCGGTGGGCGGCATGGCGGAGGTGTACCAGGCGAGAGCCCGGGTCACCACACAGCGCTCACCGGGCGAACCGGACGAGATTGTCATCAAGCGACTGCACCCGTCGTTCCGGAGCGACACCGCGTACGTCAAATCCTTCGTCGACGAGGCGAAGCTGACCGTCCGCCTGCGCCATCCGAACATCGTCCGCACCTACCGGCTGTTCAAGGCGGGGCCGGACTACCTGATGGTGCAGGAGCTCGTGAGTGGCCGGACGCTCGGCTACATGCAGGAGCTGCTGGTGAAGGCCGGCGCGGCGATGCCGCCCGAGTCGGCCTGCTACATCGCGTGGTGCCTGCTCAAGGCGCTGGACTACATCCACCGGGCGAAGGTGGGGGAGAACGGCGCCACCATCGTCCACCGCGACGTCAACCCGGCCAACCTGCTGCTGGGCGTCAACGGTGACGTGAAGCTCACCGACTTCGGCGTGGCGGAGGTGGAGGGGCTGATGCGCGGCGACTCCGGCGCGCTGCGCGGCACGCTGCCATACATGAGCCCGGAGCAGGTGCTGGGCCTGCCGGTGGACGCGCGCACGGACCTGTACGCGGTGGGCATCATCCTCTGGGAGCTGTGGGCCGGCCGCCGCCTCTTCGCGGGCGAGCACGAGGCGGAGCTGATGCACAAGGTGCGCGACGCGCGGGTGCCGCTGCTGTCGTCGGTGTCGCCGGAGCTGCCGGACTACGCGGTGCAGGTGGCGCGCAAGGCGCTCTTCGCGGACCGGGCGCGGCGCTTCCAGACGGCGGCGGAGTTCCTCAAGGCGCTGGAGTCCCTGGCGCGGCGCGCGGGCTGGCCGTTGACGGTGGATGCGCTCCAGCCGCTGCTGGGGGGCTGAGGTGCGCTCGCGCCGGGCAGTCATCTGGGGACTGCTGGCCAGCGGGTTGCTGTCCGGGTGCCTGGGCTCGGTGCCCTTCCGGCCGCGCGCGTATGACGAGGCGGTGCGCGTGGTGGGCTTCCAGGTGGACTTCCAGCCGGACGGCACCGGCGTGCTGGACCTGGACCTGGAGGTGAAGAACCCCGCCTCCGACGCGGCCACGCTCGCCGCCGTGGACTTCACGCTGCGGGTGGACGGGCGCCGGGTGGCGGTGGGGATGCAGCAGGTGGCGGCGCCCCTGGCCGCGGATGGCCGCGCCCCGCTGCGCGTGCTCTTCCCGCTGGCCAGCGCGCGGACCCCGGGCGCGACGGAGCCGGTGCGCCGGCGCGTGCAGGTGGAAGGCGGCGTGGTGCTGCGCTTCGGCGGCACCGAGCGGCGGGCGCCCTTCCAGGCCGAGCGCGTGCTGCCGCTGACCTGGGTGCCGCCGCTGGAGGGCGGCTGAGGCCTCAGCTCTTGATGGAGGCCTGCTCCTCGCGGCCCTGCTCGCGCGACAGGCCGTCCTTGGTGGTGATGCCCGACTTCACGCGCGTCATCCGCACGCGGTCGATGCGAGGGCCTTCCTTGGAGGCGACCACGAACTGCCAGCCGCTGTAGGCGAAGCGCTCGCCCACGTCCGGCAGGTGGCCGGCCATGGAGGAGAGGAAGCCGCCCAGCGTGTCGAAGTCGCCCTCCGGCAGGGGGAAGCCGAACGTCTGCGTGAAGGCGTCCACCTCCAGCGCGGCGTCCACCAGGAAGCTGCCGTCGGCGAGCTTCTCCACCTGCTTCTCCTCCACCTCGAACTCGTCGCCGATGTCGCCGACGATTTCGCGGAGGATGTCCTCCAGCGTCACCACGCCCATGAAGCCGCCGTACTCGTCGACGACGATGGCCATGTGAATCTTCTGCTTCTGCATGTCCCGCAGCAGGTCGCCGATGGGCTTCATCCACGGCACGAAGTGCGCGGGGCGGATGATGTCGTGCAGGACGATGAGCTCGGGGTGCTGGAGCAGGGGGATGATGTCGCGCGCGTGCAGCACGCCGATGACGTGGTCCACGTCGTCCCGGTACACGGGGATGCGCGAGTGGTTCTCCTCGGCCAGCAGGCGCAGCAGCTCTTCCGGAGTGACGGTGATGTCCACCGTGACGACCTCGGTGCGTGGCACCATGACGTCGCGGCAGCGCTTGTCGGACAGCTCGAAGATGGAGCGGATGAGCTGCGGGGCGCTCTTGTCGACCTCGTTCTTCGCGGCCTGGGCGGCCAGCAGCTTCTCCAGCTCCTCCAGCGGAGGGGGGGGCGGCTCGAAGCGCAGCGTGCGGCCGAAGGTGCGCGCCATCAGGTTGAGCACCACCATGGCCACGCGCATGGGGGGGTACAGCACGGCCACCAGCAGCGACACCAGGCCTGACAGCCGCAGCGCCCAGCGCTCCGGGTTGCCGTTGGCGAGCCCGCGCATGGTGACGTCCATCAGCGTGGCCAGCACGCCCACCAGGAGCGCGCCCGCGGTGACGGTGGCCAGCTGCAGCCAGGCCGTCTCGCCGTAGCGGCTGAAGTCCAGCATGCGCGGCGGGACGAAGGCGCCAATGGCCGCCGCGAGGAAGCCGCTGAGCACCATGCCCAGGCGGAGCGCCGTGGCCACGGGCTCACGGTCTGTCTTGTGACGAAGCACCCGGCGGGTCGCGCGGCCGGGCTGCGCGTCCGCCAGTTCCTGTGCGCGCAGGTCGGACACGCCATAGAGCGCGGACTCCGCGGCGGCGACGAGTGCCCTGACGAAACACAGCGCCAGGCAGGCGACCCAGAGGGTCCAGGTAGGCATAGAGCCACGTTCTTATCCCGTGCTAAGGGTCCACACCACTGCGCTGGAGCCCTGATGTCCGCTCGCATGTACGCCGTTGGAGCACTCCTGGCCCTGCTACTGCCGGCGTTCGCCGGTGCGTGGCCGGTGGACCTGGTCGTCCCCCTGGAGCCCGGGAAGGAGCGCTTCCACAAGCTCGACACCGTGGACTGGGTCCAGGTGGCGGACGCCTCCGTCGCGGAGGCGGAGCTGCTGACGGGGAGCAACGAGCTGTTGCTCACCGGTCAGAAGGAGGGGCGCACGCTGCTGCTGCTGTACGCGGGCGGCCGCTTCGCCGTGTGGCGTCTCGTCGTGGGCTCGCCGCCCCCGGAGGACCCCGCACCGCGGCTGGCGGCGGCGCGCAAGGCGTGTCCGGATTTGAACGCGACGAGCGGCACGGAGCGCTCCCTGAGTGCTTCCGTGAAGGACTCCGCGTGCAGGCGGGCGTTGCTGGAGCTGTTGAAGACGGACGCCTATGTGGCGCGGGAGCTGGAGCTGACCTTCGACGTGAGCGTCCTCCAGGAGCAGCTCGGGTCGCTGGGCGAGGGGCTCCAGCCGCTGGGCCTGGAGGCGCGCTACAGCGGCGCGGGGGTGGTGGTGTCGGGCTCGGCCACGGCGGAGAATCACCGCAAGGCCCTGTGGGAGTTGTTCCACCGCTCCGTGGGCCGCGTGCCGCTGGACGACCAGATTCAGGAGGTGAAGCCGCCCGAGCCCACCGACGCGGGGACGCTGGACGCGGCCACGCCGGTGGCGGCGCCGGAGCGCGAGATTCCGGTGGAGGTGCTGCCTCCGCCGAAGAAGTCGCGCAAACGCTGAGGCCTTCGCCTTGGCGTGCCGCCGGCATGCGGTATGAGGGGAGGTCCCTGACCTCGTCGCGGCGCGCGTGACGGCCGCGGCCTCTTCTTCGAGGAGGAGCCCGATGCAGCTGGCAGTCCGGTTGACCACGCAGGCGTGGGTGTGGACCCTGGCGCTGCTGATGCCCCTGGCGGCGCCCGCGCAGTTCGATGAGGTGGACTCGTTTCCGCCCGCCGAGCCCGAGCGCGGCTGCCCGAAGCGCCCGGATGTGGTGCCCTTCACGGCGGGCAACCTGGTGGGGCTCGGGGGCATCGGCTGGCTGGCGCATCAGGCCGTCATCCCCGAGTCGAAGGACCGCTACTTCAAGGAGTTCGAGCGGGACCGTCCGGGCGTGAAGCCCGTCCCCGAGGAGGACGTCCGCAAGCTCGGCGCGCCGGACCCGTCCGTGCCGCTGTGGGTGTTCGGCAAGGCGGATGCGGCACCCTGCCGCGCGGCGCCGGTGACGTGGTGGGCGGTGCGCATGGGCACGGACGCGGACCGAAAGACGTACCTCATGGCCGAGCTGAAGGTGGAGTGCGAGGTGCTGCCGCCGGGCCGCCTGTCCGGTACGCCGGTGGCGCTGCGCCAGAAGGACGCGCCCACGGGCTGCAAGCTGCGCCGCGCCGATGACAGCTCCACCAGCGAGGACGGCCGCGGGCTGCCGCTGGACCTGTCGGACGTGGTGCCCGAGCGCACGTGCGAGGCGCCGGAGTGCACGCGCAAGTGGGAGATCTTCAGCAGCCGGTGGGACGACGGCAGCGCCGTGTTCGACATCGCCGCCTCGTGGATGAAGCGCGACGGGAAGAAGGACCCCTGCGAGTGGGCCACGGAGGACTACACGGCGCTGCTGCTGCGGCGGGCCGGGGCGCTGGTGCCCGTGCCCCTGCGCTCCGGCGGTGCCTACTTCGGCGCGCTCTACGACAGCACGGGGCTGCGCACCGTGCTCAGCCGCAACCTGGGCGTGCTCAACGTCCATGACGCCGCGAAGCCGAAGGCGGCGCCGAAGACGGTGCGCTACGGCAGCCCCACCGAGGAGGAGCTGGCGAACGCGAAGCGGACGCTGTCGCCGTGCAAGCAGTAGAGGCGTCGGGTTTGAGCCCCGTGAGCGAACCGGGAGATGATCTCCACTCGTGTGCCCTGAATGGGGGAGTCATGGCCAATACGGTGGGCGTCAACAAGATGTCCGTGGAGTTTCCAGATGCCTGCAAGGCGCCCAGCCTGGCGGGCCCCATCCCTCTGTCGTATGCGAACGTGGCGCGCTCCGCGGATGCCGCCCAGGGCAGCAAGTCGGTGACGGTGGAAGGGAATCCCTTGTGCTTGAGGGACTCGAACTTCAGCAACAGCACGGGGGATGAGGCCGGAATGGCGGGGGCGTCGTCTCTGGCCTGACCAAGCCTCAATACGGAGCTGTCTCTCCGGCTCAATGGCATGTTCAAGCACAACCTGGCTCGAAAGGGCGCTGTTTGGGCCGCGGCCAAGGAGGAGGCGAAGAAGAGCAAGTCCAGGAATAAGAAGACAGGGCCCGCTCCTGACGGACACCTGGACACCAACGCGCCGCAGAATGGGGGCTGCTGATGCTTATGAACTATTTGGAAGGCGGAGTCCGCGGATGGCGCGGTCATTGATGCATTGCCTGAGGGCAGCCCCGAAAACTGGAAGATGCACAAGGGTGAGCGGCTGGAACGGCAGTTTCCACTCGGGGGGAAAGTCTCCTTTTCAGATCACTTCCCCGAACGACGGAAATTGTATGACTTCGTCCGAAACACGCTGGGGGTGCTGCTGGTCTCCTCACGGGTGCATGAGGTCCTGAGGGAAGCGCGCGTGGATAATGTGGAGTTCCTGCCGGTTTCCATGTGTGATCATCAGTGGAATCCAGTGTCGGAGGATTACGGAGTCCTTAATGTGCTGGGTTCTCAGGAGGTGATTGATATGGAGAAGTCCAAGTACAGGATGGATCGCATTACAAAGAAGGAGATTGCCCGTCTGAGCAACCTGGTGGTGGCTCATGAACGGCTGGATCCCAATGTTGGGCTGTTTCGCGCTCGAAACATGATGGAACTCATCCTGATGTCAGAACATGTCCATGAGGCTTTTCTGGCAGCAGGTTTGACGGGCTTCCGGGCGCATCCTGCCGAAGGCTTTAGCGACATGTTTGCATGAGTCACCCTGGCCGATGAACTACTGGGTATTGAGGGCTGAGTCGTCCGATGGGGCCATCATTGATGCTTTGCCCAAGGACAGTCCGACCAATTGGAAGTTCAGCACTGGCGAGCCACTCGCACGGGGCTTCCCTGCTGGGGGAAAGGTGTCGTTCTCGGACCACTTTCCGGACCGGCGTAAGCTCTATGACTTCGTGCGAAACACCGTCGGTGTTTTACTGGTGTCATCACGTGTGAAGAAGGTAATGGAGGACCTGCAAGTCGATAACTTGGAATTCCTTCCGGTGACCATGTGCGACCACCAGTGGAGTCCGGTCGCTGAGGGGTATGGAATCCTCAACGTGTTGGGCTCCCAAGATGTCATTGACTTGGAAAAGTCAGATTGTGACATCGACCCAATAACGAAGAAGGAAGTGACTCGGGTCGGCAATCTGGTTCTGACCCAGGGAAAGATCGACCCGAAGGCCGACATCTTCCGCGCCCGGAACATGATGGAGCTCATTCTCATCTCGGACCGGACCAAGAGTGCCTTCGAGCAGGCGGGACTGACGGGCTTCCGGGCTCATCCCGCTGAAGGCTTCGACGACATGTTCGCCTGAACCGGGGAGGAGGCAGCGTGGCAAAGCTTGCGGCCCTGCGGGAGGACTCCGGGCGGGCCATTCCGCAGTTGATGCGTCAGGTCGAGCCCACCGCGAGCCGGGACGTCCTCGTGCGGACCGTGGAGGAGCTCTGCCTCCACTTCCACGTCGTGGCCGTGGCCACCCTGCTCGTGGATGGCAACCCGCAGGGCTTCTTCCTGAACCTGTGCCGCGCCGCCGAAAACTGGAGGCGATTGCTCACGCATTGCCGCCTCAAGCAGTGGGCACTCCCTGCTTCACGCTACATGGAGCCGCTGCTCGGCGCCGTCGCGGCAGGACACTGGACGCTCGCGCGACAGGTCGCGGAGCTCTCCGAGTCGCGATGGCTGCCAGACGAGGAGTACCGCTCAGAGCACGCGCGTGCCCAGCTCTTCCATGCGCTGGTCTCGCCCGGCACCCGGGACGCCGTCATCCCAAGGGTGGAGGCGTTGGAGGCACTGGAGCTCGAGACAGAGTCGGACCGAGTGGCCTGCGCCCGAGCCCTGCTCGATGGCGACGCAGAAGCCTTTTCCGAGGCGTTCAAGCACGCGGTGCTCGTGCACGGCGAGGACATCGAGAAGCGCGCGAAGCTCTTCACGACTCCCGTGACGCGCTTCGCGCCCAAGCGAGCCATCTGGTTGGAGGGCCTCGCCTGGCTCAGGCTCTCCGAGCGCGCGGGCATTGCGGCCTACGACGAGCACTTCCGGTACTGCCCGCCGCTGGCCCGCACGCCCATGACGTCTCATTACGCCGGGGACTGGGTCGTTTCCCTTGGCCCCTGAGCGCCGCGGTGCGCCCCCGGCCGTCCGTGGCGCCTCCCGAGTGGGGCGGCTACAGCTCCTGCGACTGCTCCACCTTGCGCCGCTCGGAGCGGACCGCCAGCTCCTTGGACAGGTAGGGCTTCATCCTCACGCTCTGGTACTGGAGGGTGAGGCTGCGCTGCCCGGGCTCCTGCCGGCCGGTGAGCAGCAGCTCCGTCTCGGCGTCCTTCCACGTGTTCTGCAGCTCGTAGTCGATGGCCGCCAGCGTGACGTCCTCCCGCGCGTTGGCCTCCCACTGCCGCTCGACGGAGCCCACCGGCGGGGTGACGGGCCGGACACCCGAGCGCGCCGCGTGGTAGTTCGCCGAGGCCTCCGAGAGGTTGTTCGCCATCTGGACCAACGCGAGGTGGTGCGCAGCGTCGAGGGCTGAGTCACTCCGGGAGGCCGGCTTGCCGTACTTCAGGGTCAGGAGCTCGTCCAGCGCCCCGAAGTTGCCGCGAACGGCGCCGGACGTCTGGAAGTGCAGTGTGACTTCGGCGAGCTGGCCGTCGGCGAACACGTAGTCGATGACGGCGAGGCGGCCCGCCACGGTGCCGAGGGTGCGCAGGTCCCCCCAGGCATTGTGGGCGACGGCACCTGGCGCCACGGCGAGGACCTCCTCCCGCGTCATGCCCCACCGGGTGGCCTGGAAGCCCGTCTTGCTGCGGTATGCCTGACGGGCGCCCAGCTCGCGCTCCTCATCCGCGAGCCGGATGGCCGAGCGGCGCTCGACGAGCGCCTGGTGCTTCGCCGACGTCCCGCAAGCGGTGGTGACGAGACAGAGGGGCAGCAGAAGGGTGGGGCTCCAGCGCATGGGGCGGCTCCTCGGGCATAGGGGTGTCGCGGTGACGTCCCGCCGCTCCAGATATTCAAAGGGCCGCCCCGATTTCCGAAAGCGCTGGACGCTCAGGGGTTTGAAGTCACACCTTCCGTCCACTTCCCGCGCCGCGTGGGCTCCTTCAGGGCCCGGGCGAGCGCCGTGAGGAAGCGCCTGCGGGGCCAGTTCTCCGCGCCGAAGCGGGCCAGGTGCTCCGTCTCCACCTGGCAGTCGACGAGCTGGAAGCCCCAGTCCCGGAAGCGCTCCACGGCCGTGACGAAGGCCACCTTCGAGGCGTCCGGTGCCTGCGCGAACATGCTCTCCCCGAAGAAGGCCGCGCCCAGGGACACGCCGTACAGGCCGCCCTTCAGCTCGCCCTCCGCCCACGCCTCCACCGAGTGCGCGAAGCCCGCCTCGTGCAGCGTGACGTAGGCCTCCAGCATCTCCTCCGTAATCCAGGTGCCCGTCTGGCCGGGGCGCGGCACCCGGCTGCACTCGGTGATGACGCGCCGGAAGGCGGTGTCGTAGCGAACCTCGTAGACGCCGCGGGCCATGGTCTTGCGCAGGGAGCGGCCCACATGGAGCGTGTCGGGCGTCAGGACGAAGCGCGGGTCCGGCGAGTGCCAGAGGATGGGCTCGCCCTCGCTGTACCAGGGGAAGATGCCGCGGGCGTACGCCGCCAGCAGGCGCTCCGGGCGCAAGTCACCTCCCACGGCGACCACGCCGCTCTTGTCGGCGCGCTCCGGAGGAGGAAAGAGCTCCGGGTGCTCGTCACTCAACAGATAGATGGGCACAGGTGTGCCACTCTACCGGGAGACGTTCAGCTTCACCTCTCCCGTCAAGGAGTAGGGGACCCGCAGCAGGGGCCCCGTCACCTCGCCCGTCACGCCGTAGGGCAACAGCCCCTTGGCGATGAGCGCCTTCACCTCCGGGCCCCAGGTGTCCTTCGTCACCGCCAGCTCCACGGGGTAGACGCCGGTGGCGGCGGCGTCCACGGTGTCCGCCTTCGCCAGCGTGCCGCTGTCCAGCGTCTTGCCGGCCACGGTGGCCGTCCACGTCAGCCCCTCCAGCTTCAGCGGGAAGGGGTTGGGGTTGCGCACGCCCAGCCGGAGGTTGAGCTGCACCTCCTCGTTCGAGTAGCGCGCCCCGTCCAGCTCCTCCACCACCACCGTGGGCAGCCGGGGCACCCGCGCCGCGCGGCTGGCCGCGAAGGGAATCGCCTCCTCCCGGTCCCCCGAGCGCACCACCAGCGTGCCGCGCAGGGCCAGCAGCAGCGTGCCGCCCTGGCTGCTGAGGCGCGCCAGGTCCTCCGGGCTCTTCACATAGGGCGCGCGCTCCTCGAAGGAGACGTCCGCGGGGGCGCCCGGCGTCAGCGGCACGTCCAGCTTCGCCGTGCCCGTCTTCACCACCTGCCCGTCGGCGACGAGCTCGTACTCCGCGCGCTCCACCACCCCCTGAGCGGGGCTGGCCACCTGGGCCTGGTAGCGCAGGGTGGCCTCGGTGAGGCCCTGGGAGGTGACGAGCGTCTCCTGCGTGGTGAGGACCGCGGGGCCGGCGGAGCGGACGGGGGCCGAGGCGCACCCGGCACACAGGGACAGCACCACGGCCAGTCGGAACATGGGCGAGGGCAAGCGCATGACGCTAGACAATGTGGCCACCCCCGGAAGCCCCCTCAAGGGCTTTTCCGCTAGACTGTCCACCACCTGTGGCCCGACGCCGCCCCAACTTCAACAAGACGCTCCGCTCCCTCATCCGGGACATCGCGGCGAAGATGCCGGAGTTCGGGCATGTGAAGGCGGGCCGCATTCTCGTGGTGGCCGGAGAGGCGCGCCGGGCCTCCCGGGGCACCGTGAAGCCCCTGTGCTTCCGCGGCGGCAAGAGCACGGACCGCACCGGGCGCCGCAAGCCCATCATCCGCATCCGGGGCAAGCGGATGCTGTACTGCATCACCCTGCGGCCGCTCTTCTTCCGGGGCTCCACCGCCCAGGCCCGCGTGGAGACGGTGATTCACGAGCTGTTCCACCTGTCGCGCCGCTTCGACGGCACGCTGCACTCCGGCCGGCGTCATGCCGTGCTCGGCCGGAACTTCTCTCGCAAGCTCAAGCCGCTGGTGCGCCGCTACCTCAAGCTGTGCCCCCCGGAGCTGCTGGCCGCCATGGCCCACTCGGGAGAGGTCCGCATCCTCCAATGGCTGGAGCGGCCCGGCCACGCCTATGTCCCCGGCACCCACCGCCGGGTGCGGAAGGTCTACACCGAGGACCAGCTCTACTCCGGCGTGGCGCGCATGGTGACGCCCAAGGTCCGTCTCGCGCGCGACACCTCCGCCCGCCCCAAGGTTCACTGAGCGGCAGTCTCTCCCTGCACCCGCGTTCGCATGGGAACGGTTTTTTCGCCAATCGTTTGACTTTGAGAATCAGTATCAATATCGTCACTGCCGTTTCGAACCAGGAGCGGTGATGCGCGACGGTTGCCACGGTCAAGGCGGGGCGGAGGAGCTGCGCTGCATGTGCGGCAGCCTGCTGGCGCGGTTGGTGCCGGAGGGCGTGGAGCTCAAGTGCCGCCGCTGCCACCGGACGCGGGTGGTGCCCCTGGAGCGGACGCCGCCGGATGGCGGTGGTGGTGCGCAGGTGAGCGGCCAGGGCCGCTGACGTGTGAGGAGTTCCCGGGCGGCAGGCCCGGGTGCAGTGAGGTCTGTTTCCTGAGGCCCGAGGCCATTGAGCCCAGCGCCCTACAGGGCCTTCCGCGAAAGGCCCCCCGGCCTTGCGCCGGAGGACGCAGCATGTCGTGGCGTGGGTGTTTGCTCTTCGTGGCCTGTGCCATGCCGTGGACGGCATGGGGCGGTGGCAGTGAAGCGCCTGCCGGTGGGGCGGCTTCCCGCGAGGTTTCCACCAAGGAGGCCTCGCCTGGCGTGCAGGCGACTCAGGAGGGTGTGCCGCTGGCACCGGGCGACGCGCAGCCGGCTCAGCGCGTCCAGCCCGCCGCTCAGGCGGCCCAGGCGGGTGCCTCGCCGGGCGTGACGCCTGATGCCCAGCCGGTCCAGGCCGATGCGCAGGTCGTTTCGTCCGACGCGCAGCAGGCCACGTCCGCTGCGCCGCCGGAGGCCCCGCCTGACGCGCAGCAGGCCACGTCCGCTACGACGCAGGAGGCCCCGCCTGACGCGCAGCCAGCCCCATCCGCTGCGCTGCCCGAGGCTCCGGCGAGCGTGGAGGAGCTCCCGGAGGCGCGCACGGTGGTGACGGCGTCGCGCTCGCCGGAGCGGCTCGAGGACTCGGCGGTGGCCACGGAGGTCATCACCCGCTCGGACATCCTGGCCAGCGGCGCGCGCGACGCGTCGGAGCTGCTCTCCGCGCACCCGGGCCTCCAGGTGGTGCAGACCTTCGCGGGCTCGACGGTGCAGCTCCAGGGCCTGGCGCCGGAGTACGTGCTGGTGCTGGTGGACGGGGAGCGCGTCGCCGGCCGGGTGGCCGGAAGCGTGGACCTGTCCCGCCTGTCCACCGAGGACATCGAGCAGGTGGAAATCGTGAAGGGCCCCTCGTCGGTCCTCTACGGCAGCGACGCGGTGGCCGGCGTGGTGAACCTCATCACCCGGCGGGCCCGCCGTCCGCTGGGCGCCGAGCTGCGCGCCTCCTACGGCTCCATGCAGCGGCTGGAGCTGGACGCCACGGGCGAGGCGAAGGGAGACAACTGGGGCCTGCGCCTGAGCGGCGGGCTCGCGCGGCGGGACGCGTACCACCGGGACCCGACGAGCATCGGCACCACGGGCAGCAGCCTGGATGGCATCGATGTCTCCGCGGGCGGCGACCTGCGCATCAGCGAGGGCACGGCGCTGCAGGCCAACGCCACCTATGCCCGGCGCACGCAGCGCGGCGTGGACCTGGGCGTGACGGGCGCCATCTTCGACCGCGCGAGCCGGGACGACTCGCTCTCCGCGCGCCTGTCTCCCTCGTGGAAGCTGTCCAATGGCGCGACGCTGCGTGTGGACGGCGCGTATGCGTGGTTCAACCGCCGCTACCTCCGGGACCAGCGCCGCTCCAACGCGCTGGACACCATCGAGGACACGCGCGAGCAGCAGGGCCGCCTCGGCGCGCAACTGGACGCGAAGGTGGGGGACTCGCATGCCTTCGTGGCGGGCGCGGAGCTGCTGGGCGAGTGGCTCCAGGCGGACCGGCTGGACGAGGACGGCACGGGCCAGCGCGGCCGCGTGTCGGTCTACGTGCAGGACAACTGGACGCTGGTGCCGCGCCTGAAGCTGACGCTGGTGCCGGGCGCGCGCGTGGACACGGACACGCAGTTCGGCACGGCGGTGACGCCCCGACTGGCGGCGCGCATGGACCCGGTGTCGTGGCTCACGCTGCGCGGCAGCTACGGCTGGGCGTTCCGGGCGCCGGGCTTCCAGGAGATGCTGCTCGACTTCGAGAACCCCACGGTGGGCTACATGGTGCGCGGCAACCCGGACCTGCGTCCGGAGCGCTCGCGCAGCTTCAACCTGTCGGTGGAGTGGAAGCCCGGGCAGTCGTCGCTCTTCTGGGTGAGCGCCTTCCAGCACAACCTGCGGGACATGATTGGCGTCTCCACGGAGATGTCCGGTCCGCAGCAGCTCTTCACCTACGTGAACGTCGCCCGGGCGCGCGTGCGTGGCGGTGAGGTCGGCGTGCGCCAGCAGCTTCCCGGCCGCATCTCCGCGGAGCTGGGCTACACGCTCACCGACGGCCGCTCCGAGGACACGGGCCTGGCGCTGGAGGGGCAGGCCCGTCACCGGCTCACGGCGCAGGCCACCTGGCGTCACCGCTCGTCGGGGCTGGAGGCCTGGGTGCGCGGCGCGCTCGTGGGGCCGCGTCCCTTCTACCCGGACACGGACGGCGATGGCGTCGCCAACCCGTACGAGGCCCGCACCTACGTCACCGTGGACGCCCGCCTGGGCTGGCGCATGAGCGAGGAGCTCCAGTTCTTCGTGCTGGGCACCAACCTCGCCAACGCGGGCAACCCCACGGACCTGCCCATTCCTCCTCGTGCCGTCCAGGCCGGCATCTCCGCCCGGCTCTGACGCTTCCTTCCCAACTCACCCGCTCTCAAGGAGCCATCATGTCCCGATTCCCTTTCCATTCCTCGTTCCTGGGCCGCGCCGCCGCCACCCTGCTGCTGGCCGGCTCGCTGTCCGCTTGCGGCGATGACCTCGAGCTGCCCCCCGATGAGACGGAGAACCCCGACCCGCAGGCGGGCACCCACATGGCGCATGTGGACAACGGTGACGGCTCCTACACCACCACCGTGAACGCCACGAGCAGCGCGGAGTGGATTGGCCTGGACCTGGACGAGGGCGCGCAGGTGAGCGCGACGGAGGACGCCGTCTGGGACCTGGCCTTCATGCGCTTCAACGTCCGCACCCGGGGCGGGGTGAGCGGCACCGGCGACGTGGCGGTGGCGGTGCTCACGGAGACGGACTTCGAGCAGGTGACGCAGGCGCCGGCGGATGGCTACGTCGCGGATGCCGAGGATGGCCCGGACCGCGGTGAGGACCCGGACAGCGCCTTCCAGATGGGCGATGGCTGGTACGCCTATGACATGACGACGCATGCCCTGACGGCGCGTCGCAATGTGTACGTCGTCCGCTCGGACGCTGGCGACTACTTCAAGGTCGCCATGCAGTCCTACTACGACGACGCGGGTACCCCCGGGATGCTGTCTTTCCGCTGGGCGAAGGTGCCCGGCCCTGCCTCCGGCGGAAGCGCCGTGGCCCAGCCTTCGCAGTACTGAGCTCCTCTCCACTTCCAGGTGTCCACCATGATTCAGACCGCGAACTCTGAAATCGTCACCGAGCCCTCTCGACTGCGCCAGCGCTGGCAGGCGCTTCGTGAGGAGCAACCCCGTACCCGCATCCGCGACGCCGCCGAGCAACTGGGCGTGAGCGAGGCTCAGCTCCTCGCCACCGGCCTGGGCGACACGGTCGTCCGGCTGGACCTCCGGCTCGACGCGCTCCTGCCGCGCATCGAGACGCTGGGGCGGGTGATGGCCCTCACCCGCAACGCGCACGCCGTGCACGAGAAGCGCGGCACGTGGCGCAACCTCGAACTCCACGGCAAGCAGGGGCTGGTGCTGGACGAGGAGATTGACCTGCGCCTGTTCTTCTCGCGCTGGACCTTCGGCTTCGCCATCCGCGAGCCGCACGGCGACGGCATCCGCCGCAGCATCCAGTTCTTCGACGCGTCGGGCATGGCCATCCACAAAATCTACGTGGAGGAGGCCGGGCGCGAGGAGACGTTCGACGCGCTGGTGAAGGAGTTCACCCACGCGGACCAGTCGCCCGTGCTCGACATCGTCCCGGCCAAGGCCGCGGCGGCGCCCAAGCCCGACAGCGAGATTGACGCGAACGGCCTGCGCGAGGGCTGGCGCGCGCTGCAGGACACGCACGAGTTCTTCGCCCTGCTCAACCGCTTCAGCGTGGCGCGCACCCAGGCGCTCCGGCTGGCGGAGCCGGAGCTGACCACCGCGGTGGCGCCGAGCGCGCTGACGTGGGTGCTGGAGAAGGCGTCCGCCACGGCGCTGCCCATCATGGTTTTCGTGGGCAACCCCGGCTGCATCCAGATTCACACCGGCCCGGTGAAGAACGTGAAGCCCATGGGCCCGTGGATGAACGTGCTGGACCCGGGCTTCAACCTCCACGTCCGCGCGGACCATGTCCACTCGGCGTGGGTGGTGCGCAAGCCCACGCGGGACGGCGTCGTCACGTCGGTGGAGCTGTTCGATGAGGCGGGGGACAACATCGCGCTCATCTTCGGCAAGCGGAAGCCGGGACAGCCCGAGTCGCCCGAGTGGCGGGCCCTGGCGGAGGAGCTGGCCACGGCGCTCCCCGCGCGGGAGGTGGCGCGATGAGCCGCTCGCGTGGATTGTCGGTGCTCTTCCTGGCGGTGGCCTCGCTCGCGCACGCGGCGGCGCCGGCGCCCGCGAAGCCGCAGGCCGCTGCAGCCGTGGCGCCCGTGAGCGCGGCGAAGCTGGTGACCATCGGTCCCGCCGTGACCGAGACGGTGTTCGCCCTGGGCGCCGGGGGCCAGGTGGTAGGCGTGGACGACACCAGCCTCGCGCTGGAGGTCGCCCGGAAGCTGCCGAAGGTGGGCTACCAGCGGGCGCTCTCCTCGGAGGCCATCCTCGCGCTGGGGACGTCGCGGCTGCTGGCCTCGGAGGAGGCGGGACCGCCGGGCGTGCTCGAGCAGCTCAAGACCGCGGGCGTGGACGTGGTGGTGCTGCCGAACAAGCACACCGTCGAGGCCACCCACGAGCGCATCCGGACGGTCGCGAAGCTCCTGGGCAAGGTCGAGCAGGGTGAGGCCCTGGTCAAGCAGCTCGACGCGGACCTGCGCAAGGCCACCGAGCGGACGGCGGCGCGCAAGGAGGCGAAGCCGCCGCGTGTCCTCGCGCTGTACGCGCGCGGGGCCAACGTCCTCATGGTGGCGGGGAAGGGGACGGCGGCGGGCGAGCTCGTCACGCTGGCGGGTGGCGTGAATGCCATTGCCGGCTACTCGGGCCACAAGCCCCTGACGGCGGAGGCGGTGGTCGAGGCGGCGCCGGACTTCATCCTCATGCCGGCCAGCTCCCTGGAGCCGATGGGCGGCGAGGCGGGCCTGTCCCGCACGCCGGGCCTGTCGCAGGTGCGCGGCTGGCGCCTCATCACCGTGGATGACGTCCACTTCATGGGGCTCGGCCCCCACCTGGGCCAGGCGGTGAGCCGCCTGCAGGATGGGTTCGCTTCGCCGGCACGGGGCAGCAAATGAGTGCGTCGGGGATTGCGCCCGTCTCCGCCACCTACCCTTCCCGGGAGCAGCACCTCCCGCCAGCGGCTCCACGCCCGTGGCTGCTGCTGACGGTGCTGCTCCTGGCGGTGGTGCTCCTGTCGCTCGCCGTGGGCGCGGTGCCAGTGCCTCCCCTGGCGCTGGCGGGCAGTCTGCTGGACCTGGTGGGCCTGGACATCGGGCACCAGCTCGAGTCCGTGCAGCAGGCGGTGCTGATGTCCATCCGCCTGCCGCGCGTGGTGCTCGGCATCATGGTGGGCTCGGTGCTGGCCACCTGCGGCGCGGCCCTCCAGGCGTTGTTCCGCAATCCGCTGGTGGAGCCCGGCCTGCTGGGCACCTCCAGCGGCGCGGCGCTGGGGGCGGTGACGGCCATCGTCATGGATGTGACGCTCAGCGCCCATCTGGGCTCGCTCCGGATGCTGGCTGTCCCCGGGGCCGCCTTCCTCGGTGCCCTGGGGGCGACCCTGCTGGCGCAGCGGCTGGGCGCGGGCGGCGGTCGCACGGAGACGGCCCGCATCCTCCTGGCGGGCGTCGCCGTCAGCGCGGGCGCGGCCGCGGGCATCGGTCTGCTCACGCAGATGGCCACGGACGCGCAGCTCCGCTCCATCACCTTCTGGAGCTGGGGCAGCCTGGGCGGCGCGTCGTGGGACGTGGTGGGCGCGGCCACGCTGCCGCTGCTCGTCGCGCTGGCCCTGCTGCTGCGCGAGGCGCGCACCCTGAACCTGCTGCTCCTCGGGGAGCGCGAGGCGTGGCACCTGGGCGTGGACGTGGAGCGGCTCAAGCGCCGCCTCATTCTCGCCGCCGCGCTGGGCGTGGGCGCCGCGGTGTCCGTCTCCGGTGTCATCGGCTTCGTGGGCTTGCTGGTGCCCGCGCTGCTGCGGCTGGCGCTGGGGCCGGACCACCGTCGGTTGCTGGGGGCCTCGGCGCTGCTGGGGGCCTCGCTGCTGGTGGGCGCGGACCTGCTGGCGCGCACGGCGGCCATCCCCGCCGAGCTGCCCGTGGGCGCGCTCACGTCCGTGCTGGGCGTTCCCGTCTTCATCGCGCTGCTGGCGCGAAAGGGGGCCGCATGAGCCTGGAAGTCCGAGGCGTGGAGGTCTGGCGCGGCCGGGGCCGGACCTTGGGTCCCCTGGACCTGTCCGTCCAGCCTGGCGAGGTCCTCGCCGTCGTGGGGCCGAATGGCGCGGGCAAGTCCACGCTGCTGTCGGCGATGACGGGCGAGCTGCGTTGCACGGCGGGCGAGGTGCTGCTGGAGGGGGTTCCACTGGAGCGGTGGCGTCCGCTGGAGCGGGCGCGGCGGCTGGGCGTGCTCCCCCAGGAGTCGTCGCTGGGCTTCGGCTTCACGGCGCTGGAGGTGGCGCTGCTGGGCCGCAGCCCCCATGCGAGCAAGCGGGAAGGCAGTGCGGACATGACGGCCGCCGTGGCCGCGCTCGACGCCACCGACACGCGGCACCTGGCGTCGCGCTCGTACCTCACATTGTCCGGGGGCGAGCGGCAGCGCGTTCAACTCGCGCGGGTGCTGGCGCAGCTCTCCGAGCCGGTGGAGTCCGGACACCGCTACCTGCTGCTGGACGAGCCGACGGCGAGCCTGGACCTGGCCCACCAGCACCTCGTGCTGGAGGCGGCGACGCGCTTCGCCCAGGAGGGCGGCGCCGTCCTCGCCGTGCTGCACGACCTCAACCTCGCCGCGCGCTATGCGCACCGGCTGGCCGTGCTCGCCGAGGGCAGGGTGGTCGAGGTGGGCGCGCCGGCGAAGGTCCTGTCTCAGGAGTTGGTGGCCCGCGTCTTCGGGCTGCGGGTGCAGGTCGTCGACTGGCCGGGTTCGCCCGGCCCCCTGGTCATCCCGGAGGGCCGCGCGCCGCTTCCGACCTGAGCGCTGGTTTCAGCTCCTCGCGGGAGACGTCCTGCGCGCCCGGTGCCCCTCCACACCTTGCGCGATGGGAAAGGACCTCTCCCGCGGGGAGCGCCGTCCGCGCGCTCACGCCTTGCCAGGCGCGCCGCGCCAGCAGGCGGTGGGACGGCCTGGGCCTCAGCCATGTCCGAACAGCAAGCGCGTGGACCGCCTCGGGGAGGCCGAGCCATGACCGAGGCGGGGCCCGCGAGTGGCTCACGGCGGGGGGGCGTCAAGCGGCTCCGTTACCGAGCCCCCGCCCGAGCCATGGCCACGGCAGGACCTGCGAACGGCCTACGGCGTGGGCGCGGACGCCGTCAGCCGGCTCAGCGCGGCCTTCGCGTCCTCGTGGTCCGGCTGGAGCTGCACGGCCATCTTGTAGGCAGCGCGCGCCTCGTCGAGCCGCTTCGTCGCCTCCAGGAGCTGGCCCAGCGCGTTGTGCGGCTCGGCGAAGTTCGGGTCCGCCTGCACGGCGCTCCGGAAGGACTTCTCCGCGCCCTTCGTGTTGCCCTGCTGGTACAGCGTGTGGCCCATGTACAGCAGGCCCAGCGCGTGGCGCGGGTCCACGGCCAGCACGGACGTCAGCACCTTCTTCGCCTTCGCGCCGTCACCGCCGCGCAGGTAGATGAAGCCCAGCTCCGCCCGGGCCTCCAGCTGCGCCGGGTCCTTGGCCACCACCGCCTCGAGCTCCGACACGGCCAGGTCCGGACGCCCGCGGCGGGAGTGCACGATGCCCAGGCGCGCCAGCGCCGCCGTGTCGGCCTCCTCGCCCTCCTTCGGCTTCAGCATCGCCTCGGCCGTCACGTAGTCGCCCATGGCGAGCAGCAGGTCCGCGAGCGCCAGCTTCGCGCCGCGATTGGCCGGCTCCTCCTGGAGGAGGGCCTCGTAGAGCGGCCGGGCCTTCGCGCCCACCCGCTTCTGCGCGTACACGTCCGCGAGCGCCAGCCGGTTCTCCGGCGTGGGGGCCAGCTTCACGGCCTCCTCGTACTCGGCGATGGCGCCGTCCAGGTCGCCCTTGGCGCGCAGGGCCTCGCCATACGCGGCGCGGGCGCTCGCGTCCTTCGGGAAGGCCTCCACGGCCGTCTTCAGCGTGGCCACCGCCTCGTCCGCCTTGCCCAGGCTGAGCCAGGCGCGCGCGAGCCCCTGGTACGCCTCGGTCGTCTTCTTCCCGTCCTCGGCGCTCTTCTCGATGGCCTTCTTGAAGGCCTCCACGGCCTGCTTCTTCTTGCCCTGCGTCAGGTACAGGTGCCCCAGCTGCGTGTAGGGCCCGCTGGAGCGGCGAGGCTCCAGCACCACCGCCTTCTCGAAGGCCTTCATCGCCCGGACGTTGTCGCCGAGCTGGTAGTACGCCAGCCCCAGGTTGAACTGGGCCTCGGCGAACTTCGGGTCCGCGGCGATGGCCTTGAGGAAGGCCTCGGTGGCCTTGCGCGGGTCGCCCTTCTCGTTGAGCGCCACGCCCAGGTTGTTGTGCGCGCTGGCGTGCTTGGGGTCGGCGGCGAGCGTGCGCTGGTACTCGGCGATGGCGCCGTCCAGGTCGTTCTCCCGCATCAGGAGCACGCCCAGGTTGTAATGGGCCTCGGTGTCACCCAGCTTCTGCCGGGTGGCCTCGCGCAGCGTCTCCTTGGCCTCGCCGTTGAGCCCCTTCTCCGCCAGGGCCTTGCCCAGATTCACGCGGGCCACGTTGAGCTTCGGGTCCAGCTTCAGCGCCTCGCGGTACGCCTCGATGGCGTCGTCCGTGCGGTTGGCGCGCTGCAGGGCCTCGCCCAGGTTGAAGCGCAGCTCGGCGTCCTGGGGCGACAGCTCGGCGGCCACCGCGTACTGGCTGATGGCCACGTCCCGCTCGTCCAGCACGCGGGCCAGCAGTCCACGCTCGGCCCGGAGCGTGGGCTCCTCGGGGAAGGCGGCGATGGCGGTGTCCAGCACCACGCGCGCCTGCTGGGCGTCTCCGGACAGGCGCAGCGCGCGGGCCAGGGCCAGCTTGGGCGGAACGAGGTCCGGCTCCTGGGCCACCAGCTTCGTCAGCGGCGCCACGGCCTTCTTCGGCGTGTTGAGCGCGAGGAAGGCGGTGCCCAGCCGGTAGAGGGCGTCCGCGTCGTCGGGAGACTCCGCCAGCCGCGCGCTCTCCACGGCGGCGGTGCGCTCGAGGGCCGCCGTGTCGGGGCCGGCGGCCTGCGCGGTGAGCAGCTGGAGCACCAGGAAGCTGGCAGTCGTCATTTAGAGGTTCTCCACGTAGGGACTCGCGCGCGCGTCGAAGGTCTTCTTCGCGAGCGCCGCCTTCTTCGCTTCCCACGCCTCCCGCGCCGTCTTCTCTTCCTTCTCGTCCCCGGCGAGCTCGGCGCGCTCCTCCTTCACCTCCGCCTTGCACTCGGAGACCTGCTCCTCGAACTCCTTCTGCTCCAGCCGCTCGCTGCCCTCGACCTTCGCCTTCCGGGCGGCCAGCAGGCGGGCCAGCTCGAACTCCGCGAAGGCGCAGCGCAGCGCCAGGCGCTCCACGTCGCGCAGGCCCACGCTGAGCCGCTGCTTGGCGCGCAGGTACTCCACGCGGGCCTCGGCCTCGGCGATGGCCAGCTTCGCCACCTCGCGGGAGACCTCATCCGTGGCGCGGTCCACCTCGTCCTCGGCGGCCTCCAGGCGGGAGCGGGCGCGGCGGATGTGGTCGCGGGCGCGGCCAATCTCGTTGTCGGCCTCGTCCACCTTGTCGATGGCGAGCGCGAGGTTGTTCTCCGCCTCCAGCAGCTCGATGCGCGCCTCGTACGGGAGCTTCTTCTCCATCGAGTCGGGCACGCGCAGGTTGTAGCTGGGCCCGCAGGCGGTGAGGAGGGGAAGGGTGAGCAGGACAAAGCGCTTCATGGAACCGTCGCCTCGAAGCTTCCGAAGATGGTGCGCCCGGAATAGGGGTGGGTGCCGTTGACGAACGTGACGTGGAACTCGCCGGAGATGCGTTGCCCCTGCTGGCTGGGGAGGGCCTTCACCTCCAGCCCGCCCACCCGGAGCGCCGGGAAGGTCCGCGCCGGCTCGTCCAGCACGTTGCGGCCCACGGCGCCGCGCTGGGCGCCGTTCGCCAGGACTTCCGCCAGGTCGACGTCGAGGTAGCCGGTGTAGCCCTCCGGGAGCATGTCCTCCACCTGGGCGCTGACCTTCAGCACGGTGTTGGTGCCCGTGCCCTGCTGGGTGAGGAAGCTCACGGACAGCTCGCCCTCGGCGAGCTGCGCCTCCGCGCGGTCGTAGCGCAGGTCGAGCAGCGACGTCACGCTGCCCTCCAGCCGGCCGCCCTCGCCGCCACAGGCGCAGAGGGCGGCGGCCAGCACCGCGCCCGACCACGATGCACGCGAGGGCCTCACTTGCATGCCTTCCACCCGCCGTCCACGTCGGTGCCCGTCAGCGAGGCCACGTCCTTGAGCACGGCCAGCTCGCGGCGGGCGCCATCCACGTCGCCGAAGCGGCAGCGCAGCGCGGCGAGGTTGAGGCGGGCCTTGCCGAAGGTCGGGTCGGAGTCCATGGCCCGGCCATACGCCTCGCGGGCGCCCATGGGGTCACCCATGTGGAGCAGCGCCAGGCCCAGCGCGGAGTGCGCCGAGGCCCGCGTGTCCTGCAGCTCGGTGACGCGGCCCAGGGTGAGCTGCGCCATGCCGTACTGGCGCGCGTCCAGGTAGGCCAGGCCCAGGGCCTCCAGCGCCTCCGCGTTGAGCGTGCGCTCGGCCTTCTTGCGCAGCTCCTCCAGCGACGCGGGCTGCGTGGGCGTGCCCGGCTGCGGCACCGGCAGGGCCGCCGTCTCCGTGCGGGCGCGGCAGCCCACCACCGCGGCGCTGAAGACCTCCAGCGACTCGGCGCGGGACAGGCACGCCTTGAAGGCCTCCTCCGAGCGCGCCTTGAGCGGCGTCACCTGCTCCTTCACCGCGGCCCGGAACTGCTGCGCCTCGGCGGCGGACAGGCCGGCGGGGACGGCCGTGCCTTCCACCACGTCCGCGATGTGGCCGTACGCGAGCGCCAGCCGCCACAGCGAGGCCACGGCCCACTCCGGGTAGCCCAGCGACGCGGCCTGCGTGTAGATGCCCTCCAGGCTCTGGAGCGCGGCGACCTTCTCCTCCACCTGCTCGGCCGGCAGGTCCTTGTAGCCGCGGTAGAGGATTTCGCCCAGGTACCACAGGCCCTTGGCGGCCTCCTCCGTGCCGCCGTTGGGGCCCTGCACCGCGGTGGTGAGGGTGGCGATGAGCGCGTCGGCGGGCGCGGTGGGGGCGGTGACGGACTGCACCTCCGCCAGCACGGCCGCCGCGGCGGCGCTGTGGCGGTCCAGCTTCAGCGCGGCCTCGGCCGCCGTCTTCGCGCGGGCGTAGTCCTTCTGCTTCAGCCGCGTCTCCGCGAGCATGACCAGCACCTCGGCCTTGCGCGCGCCGGCCATGTCGGCCGCGGCCTCGAAGTCCCGCGCGGCCTCCTTGTACTCACCCAGCGCCAGGCGCAGCCGCGCGCCCGCCAGCCACCCGTCCACCGCGGCGAAGTCGCTGCCCAGCTTCTGGCCCACCTGCTCGAACCAGCCCGCCGCCTCGCCGAACGCCGCGGCCTCCGCCGCGTGACGGCCCAGCGTGAGCAGCACGTCGGACAGGTACTGGCTCTTCGGGTAGTCCTGCACCAGCTTGGCGCCCAGCTCGCGCTCGGCCTGCATGTCACGCTTCTCGCGCGCCGCGGTGAACGCGCCGTAGAGCGCCTTCTCGCCGATGTCGGAGTTCTTGTTCTCGTCGGCGACCTTGACGAGGCCCTGGATGACGTCGCCCGTCTCCTGGGCGCTCTGGAGCGCCAGCTCGTCCAGCGCCTCGGCGCGGCTCTGGGTGAGAATCTTCTGCACGTCCGCGCGGAAGCTGGCGGGCAGCGGCGCGCCGAGCAGCTTCTTGCCCGTCTCGTCCAGGCCCTTGAAGTCGTTGAGCTGCCGCAGGCTGTCCAGCGCGAGGTTGCCCGCGACGGGGGCGTCCTTGTGCTGCGGGTGGCTCAGCGCGAAGGCGGTGAAGAGCTCCGCGGCCTTCGGGTACTCGCCGTCCTCGTAGTAGGCACGGGCGATGTTGAACTTCACCACCAGGGCATTCTCGCTCCGGGGGTAGCGGGACACGAAGTCCGCGCCCAGCAGCTTCATGGCCTGGCGCGCGTCCGCCACCTCGAAGGCGTTGCGCTTCTGCGCCTCCTCGGGCTTGAGCGTGGAGAAGTGCGCGAGCAGCGCGGCGTTGAGGGCCTCCTCCTCACCCTTGGCGTCCTTGGCCTTCGCCTGGTAGCGCGCGAGCTCCTCGAACTGACGCGCGGCCTCCGGGTAGGCGTTGGCGGCGTAGAGCGCGTCCGCGCGGTTCTTCATCATCGTGCGCACGTACTTCTCGGGCCGGAAGAGGCCCAGGTACGCCTGATAGGCCTCCGCCGCGCTCAGGTAGAGCGCCTTCTCGTTCTTCTTCTGGGCCTCCACGTGGAGCAGGGTGGAGAGGTCTCGCGCCATCTCCTCCAGCTCCACCAGGTGCTTCTTGCGCTCGGCCTCCGCCAGCTCGGGGTCCGTCTTGCTCTGCACCGCGGCGCGCACCAGGATGCGCAGGTCCTCCGGGTCCGGCAGCACCTTGCCCTTGGCGGCCTTGATGGCGTCGTAGAGCTTCTGGCCGCGCTCCAGGTCCAGCTCCGGGTCGTGCTGGATTTCCATCAGCTTGCGCAGCGAGGGGATGGCCCACTCGTACTGCTGCTTGATGAAGTAGCGGTTGCCCAGCTTGTCCAGCGCGAGCGCGTAGGTGGCGCGGCTGTCGCTGAGCTTCTCGAAGTAGTTGAGCGCGCCCTTGGGAGGCTTGGCCTCGGTGTAGCTGTAGACGAGGTCCAGCAGTGCCTCGCGCTTGACGTTGAGCGCCTTCTTCACGTCCACGCCGGGCAGCGGCGCGCTGGCGGCCGCGGCCTCGAAGAAGGTGACGGCCTCCGCGTGCTTGGCCTGGTTCACCCGAATCCAGCCCATCTTGTAGCGGGCCAGGTCGTGCACCGGCGAGGGCGGGGCCTCCAGAATCGCCTGGTAGTGCTTCTCCGCCTCGACGAGGTCGGCCTTGTCGAAGAAGTGGTCGCCCAGAATCTGCTCCGCCTCCAGGCGCAGCGGGCTGCCGGGGAACTTGCGCGTCAGGTCGCCGAGCGTCTTGAGCATCTCGTCGAACTGACCCAGCTCGCGCTGCTCGTGCGCCAGGTAGAACGTCACCTGGTCCCCGTCCTTGAAGTCCGGGTACTCGCGCAGCAGCCGGTAGTACATCTGCACGGCCTTCTGCTTCAGCAGCCGCGTCTCCGGGGACACGATGGCGCCGCTGGCGCCCTCCGGCCGGGACTCGGCCTGGAGGTAGTACACGTAGCGGCTCTTCTCCACGTAGAGCTCGGCCAGCCGGAACTGGAGGTCCGGCAGGTAGGGCGCGTTGCGGCTCTTGGAGATGAGGCGCTCCGTCTCGCCGATGGCGCGGTCCACCTTGAAGATGTCGCGCTTGAGCTTGGCGATGAGCTCCTCGCGCTCCTTGGCCTTGGAGACGATGGGGTTGACGCCCGGGCCGGGACGTCCGGCGCCACCCGGGGCGGCCGCGAGCAGGGCGGCGGCAATCAGGCCCGTCAGATGGCCGGTCATGGCGTCTCCTCGATGCAGCGGCTGTCGATGCGGACCCGGTAGGAGCGCAGCTCGTCGTTCCAGTACTCGCCGTCGAAACGGTAGGCCGTTTGCGTGGGCGACAGAATCTGCTCGTCCTCCGGCGCGACAATCCGCGCGCCCTTCTTCACGCGCTCGTACAGCTTCAAGCCCACCTCGTACTCCATCAGGCGCACCTGCTCGGCGGCGCGCAGCAGCGTGTCCGCTTCCTGGCGGACGGCCTCGGCCAGCCGCGCGTCATGGACGCGGACCGCCTCGGCGCGGGACAAGTCGTACAGCTTCGTCAGGTGCGAGAAGAGCCGGTCGCCGAAGCTGCCGGCGTAGCGGCCCAGCCGCTCGCCCTCCAGCTCCAGCGTCTCCAGGAAGCGCGCGGCGCGCTGGGTGCTTCCATGGGCGTTGGCGGCGCGGCGCAGGCGCACGTCCTGGGTGAGGTCCTCGCGGTTGCGCACCGCCTCCAGCGAGTCCGCGAAGCGCCGCGTCAGCTCCTTGGCGGCGCGCTTGGCGGGCAGGTAGTGGCACAGGTCGCGGTAGATGAGCGCGCGCAGCAGGTACTTGTCCGGCAGGAACTCGTCGCGGAAGGACGGCGCGTCCAGCGTGGTGAGGATGCCCAGCGCCGCGCGCAGCTCGCCCAGCTTGTAGCGCGTCCACGCTTCCTCCAGGTAGAGGCTGGCGCGGCCCGGGTCCAGCGGGGGCAGCTTCACGCGGTCATACGCCTCCAGCGCGCCCTGGAAGTCCTTGCGCTCGTAGCGCAGGCGCGCCACCGCGAGCGCCGCCTCGTTGCGCGCCTCGCGGGTGAGCTTCTCGTCCTCGGACAGGGCGAGGAAGTCGGCGATGATTTCGTCCGTCGGCTCCTTGATTTGCTTCAGGCGGGTGACGAGCAGCGCGAACTTCGCGCGGCTGGCCTCGGCGCTCTTCTCCGGCAGCTTGGAGAAGTGGGTGTTGGCCCAGCGCTCGTTGCCCACGCGCAGGTCCACCAGGCCCTGCTGGTAGTGCGCATAGGCGCCCGTCTCCTCCGGCAGGAAGCCCAGGTCCAGCGCGCCGAACACCTGCTCGTCAATCATCACCTCGTCGTGCGGCCGGTCCGTCAGCGACTTGAGCGCGTCCAGCGCGCGCGGCAGCACGTTGGGGTTGGAGCGCTCGCGGGCGATGCGCGCCAGGTATGAGGCTCCCGCGTGCGTCAGGCCCAGGTCGATGAGGCTGCGCGCGAGGAAATACTGCGCCCAGGCGTAGTTCTCGTCCGTCTTCGGCGCCGCCTGCAGCCAGGCGTAGAGCGGCCCGGCGGCGTCGCGGGGATTGCCGTCGAAGTAGTCCTGGAGGGCCTTGTCGAAGACGGCCGGATCCACCTTCTGGGGCACGGAGGGCGGGGCTTCCGCCGCCGTGGCGCCCGCAGCGGGCTTGTCGGCGGTGGGCGCCGTGGCCGTCGAGCCCTGGGCGTCCGCGCCGGCCGGAGCCGGGGCCCCCTCGGTGGGCGTGCCCTGCGCGGGCGCGGCGGTGCCCGAGGGCGCCGGGGACGTGGGCTGCGCGCCGCCCTCCGACTGAGCGGCGGCGGGCGCTGGGGACACGAGGAGCGCGGCGCTGGTGAGCGCGGCGATGAGCGAGCGGGATGTCATTCCGTGGCGCCGAAGTTGAACGCGGTTCCGAGCTGGATTTGCGGCACCTGGATGATGCGCGACGCGTTGGTGAACACGGTGTTGTTCGTCACGTCGAGGCGCAGCGAGAGCGTCTTGCCGGTGAAGAGGCGCAGGCCGAGCCCCACGTTGACGGCGGGCCGGAAGCCGCCGTCGCGGTCGAGCTTCACCACCGTGCCGCCGCCCAGCAGGAAGGCCTCGATGTGCAGGACGGAGGCGTTGAGGAAGGCCATCTTCCCGTAGAGCGGGCTCCAGATGAGGTCCGAGCCCACCATCCACTGCACCTGGTCCTGGAAGGCGGCGGCGTTGGGCGACGTGTTGAAGTCGCGCTCGAGCTGGCGGCGCAGGCTCGTCTGCAGGTTGTAGCTGTACGTGCCGCGCCCCACCTGCCACGCGAACGTGTCACTGAAGTGGTACGTGTAGCCGACGGTGCCTACCAGGCCCTTGTAGTAGGCGTTGGCCGGGAGCACGCCCACGCCGAGCAGCAGCTCGTGGTGCATCCGGAACTGCCGCTCCTGGATGGCGGAGACTGCGCCGGGATTCTCCAGCGCCTCGGCCTGCGCGCGGACGAGTCCGGGCGACAGGAGCAAGAGGATGAGCAGGGCGTATCGCACGGTGGGGCTTCCTGGGGGAGGGCGGGAACGGGCGCGGGCTTCGGGCCGCGTCAGTAGCCGACCGAGTTGAAGAGGAACGGGTAGGTGATGATGACGACGCCACCCTTGGGGGCAGGGAACGTCCACGACTTCAGGTTCGAGAGAATGCAGGATTCGACGGAGGCATTGCGCAGCGTGGAGGACTTCGTCTTGGCGGCCACCACGCGTCCGTTCGCGCCGATGGTCCACTCCAGCACCACCTTGCCCGCCAGGCCCGGGTCCTTGAGCAGCCCGCGCTCGTAGCAGGCGTGGACCTGGTTGAGGTGGCTGTTGATGACGCGCGCCACCGCCTCGCGGTCCACCGTGCCCTGGGTGGAGGCGATGCTGCGGGCCGTGGCGCGGGTGACGGTGCCGCCCACCTTGCCCTTGCCCACGCCGCCCGCGCCCAGCGCGCCGATGCCTCCGCCGCCCTTGCCGCGCAGCAGCTCGGCGCCCAGCGTGGCGCCGCCGCCCTTGCCGCCACCGCCCAACCCGAAGGTGCCCAGGCCGGCGTTGGCGATGGGCGCCTTCCCGATGAGGCCGGACAGCTTGTAGTTGGAGTTCTTCACGTTCTTGCTGCCAGGGCCGCTGCCGAGCTTGTCCACGGCGGCGAGCAGGTCATTCGTCGCGGGCCCACCGGCGGACAGCTTGGCCAGCGCCTTGAGCGCCTTGTTCTGCGGCGCGGCGGCGGCCACCGCCTTCTCGGGCTGCTTCGGCGGCGGCGCCTTCTCCACCGGCTTGGCCGGGGCCTTCTCCGCCACCTTCTCCTTGGTGGGCTTCTTGGCCTGCTCCTTGATGGCCTCCAGCTTGCGCTTCGCCTCTTCCTTCTTCTTCGGCTCGGGCGCGATGAGGCGCAGCGCCACCGGCGGCAGGCTCTTCTGCTGGAAGTCCGCGACCTCGGGCCGGTGGGGCTTCATGACGAGGAAGGCGGCCAGGGCGGAGGCGAAGAGGCCGAGGAACGTCAGCGTCAGCCAGGGCAGGCCCTTGAGCGGGTTGACGAAGACACGCGCGGGCTTGGGCGCGGCGTAGGCCACCAGGGACATGTGCCCCTGCGTCAGCCGCGCGGCGGCGCCTTCGCGAAGGGTGATGAAGCGGCGGCTGCCGTCGGACTCCAGCGCCGCGCCGGTGACGGGAGTGAAACGCCCGTCACCGCCGCTGCGCTCCACTTCGGTGCCCGGAGGCACGAAGACGCGGAAGGCGTTGTTGAGGGACTCGGCGAGCGTGAAGGGCGCGCCGTCCGGCAGCGTGAAGCCCCACAGGGGCATGGCTCCCTCGAGCTCCAGCGAGGCCTGCACCGGCTTCTTCTTGTCGGGCGCGAAGCGGCGCGCGTCGCGGCGCACGGCGCCCCAGTACAGCTCCAGGTAGAGCTGGGCGGGGCCCTTGCCCGGGCCGATGCGCGGCGCATGCGTGGGCCGTGCCGCGGCGCGTTCCTCCTGGAGCAGGGGGCCGGTGGGCTCCGGGAGCGGGTCGATGGCGAGGTCCGCCATCAGCTCGTCGGCCAGCCGCATGCCCGACTGCTGCGGGGCTGGCGCCGGCTCTGCCGCCGCGCGGCGTCGAACGGAGGGCACCGTCCCCGCGGGGACGTTCGCTGGAGGCTGCGCGGGCCACTGCGCCTGGGGCGCGGCGGGCTGAGCGTGCGCGGCGGCAGGCTGCGCGGGCCACTGCGCCGGGGGCGTGGGCTGAGCTTGCGCGGCGGCAGGCTGCGCGGGCCACTGCGCCGGGGGCGCGGGCTGAGCGTGCGCGGCGGCAGCTTGCGCGGGCCACTGGGCCTGGGGCGCGGCGGGCTGAGCGTGCGCGGCGGGGTGGCCCTGGGGCACCGCGGCGGGCTGTGGTGCAACGCCAGGCGGGGGAAACGCCGGCTGCGCGTACGCAGCGGGATGCGCGGCGGCCTGCTGCGGCGGGACACCCGGGTGAGGAACGGCGGTCGGCCGCGCGTGCGCGGCGGGGTGGGCGGCAGCAGGCTGCGGCGAAGCTCCGGGCAGCGGAATGGCCGGCTGCGCGTGCGCGGCGTGATGCGCCTGAGGCGCAGCGCCAGGCAATGGAACGGCCGGCTGCGCGTGCGCGGCGTGATGCGCCTGAGGCGCAGTGCCAGGCAATGGAACGGCCGGCTGCGCAAAGGCGGGCTCCGCGTGGCTTCCGTTCGCGGCGTGGTGGACCTGCGCGGCCGTGGGGAAGGCCACCTGCGTGGCGGCGTGCGGCACCTGCTGAGGCGCGCGCACAGCGGGGACGGTGGCGGCCGTCGGAGGCACGGCGGTGGCGGGCCGGAGCTGCCGCGCGGGAGCGGCCTGCTGCGGAGGCACGGCCGCCTGCGGCGGAGGCGCGGCCGGGGTTCCGCCGAACAGGGCGGCGACCTCGGGCGGCGGCTGGGGCTTGGCCTCCTGCGGCTTCTGCGACAGCACGCGCGTCTTCAGGACGAAGGGACCGCAGAGGACCTCGTCCACCGGGCGGATTTCGCAGGCGGAGACGCGGTGCCCGTTGACGAACAGGCCCGCGGTGCTCGCGTCCTGGACGGCTGCGCGACCGTTCTGGAAGTAGAGCAGCGCATGCCGCGGCTCCACGGAAGGGTCATCCAGCCGCAGGTCCGAGGCAGGATCCGAGCCGAGCGCATAAGTGCCCGGAACGAACACCTCGGTGCCGACGAGGAGACCGTCGCGGAGGATGACGACTTGCAGGACGCTGGGCTGACCGCTCAACGGTGGCGCTCCATTCAAGGGCGGGTGGGGCGGTGCGGCCTTACGGGTCGTACACCGTGGAGAGCGTCTCGGAGCGGAAGCTCTCGCGCTCGCGGATCATCGACCGCGTCTTCAACTCCTTGCGGTCGTAGAGGTACACGGCTCCGGACTTGTTCGTCTGTCCCTGGATGAGCCGGTCGTCGAAGTCGATGCGCGCGGGGCCGCGCTGGGGGGGCGCGGAGGATACGGCGGTCGTCGTGTCACCCGTCACCGGATCCATCGCCGCGGACTTCTGGGTCTCGATCTTCGGCGGAGTCTTGGGGGCTGCCTTCGGGGCCGCCTTCTTACGCGCCTTGGACTTCGCCTGCCGCGCGGAACGGCCACGACTCTGGGCCCAGGCCTCGCTCGGAGCCATCAACGTACCGATTCCGAGAAGCTGGGCGACAGCCATGCAGAGGAGGAAGCGTCGCATCATCAACAGGTTAAGCGATGCGTGTACCGAGCTGTCAACGCACACGCCGGCACCGGGATGACGCTCTGCGCGCACAGGTGTGGAGGGCACTCCACCCCATGTGGGGCGCGTCCACCACGGTGAGGCGCGGTGTTGCCGGGACGCTGGAAAGATGGCGTGCGGCGCTGTGTCTCAGAGGCGCGATTTCGCCCCCGCGCCCGGGGGGATGGTGGATGCTCCCATGCGGAGGTGATGCGAACGGATGGGCAGCGCTCGCAGGCGGGCCGTGCTCGCGGTGTTGACGGTGTCGATGGTCGCCGCGGGCGGGGCGCTGGTGCGTCATCGCCTGGGGGCATCGTCATGGACGTCTCAGTCGCCGGCCGTCGCGACGCCAAGGCTGTTGTCGGTGGGGCCTCGGCTCACGAGCAATGAGACCTCCCAGCCGCTCACCCTCCGCGGTGAGCATCTGGTTCCGGGCCTGTCGCTGGAGCTGGGGCCGCCGCTGTCGCGGCAGCTTCCGCTCGTGGTGGTCGACGCCGCACATGCCTATGCGCGGCTGCCACCGGACGTGGTGCTGCCGGACGATGCGCCGCAGGTGGTGGTGGAGGTGCGGCTGACCGGACCGGGCACGGGAGCTCGGCCCGAGGGCTCGGCTCGCCTCACTGTGGTGAACGACGCGGTCTTCACCGACCCGACGGCGATGGTGCCCTCGCCGGACGGGCGCACGCTCTTCATCGCCTCCGCGCCCACGGACACCGTGTTCGCCCTGGACGTCGGAACGGGGCGGGTGGAGCGGCTGTCCACGGGAGACGGTCCCTCGGCGCTGGCGGCGTGGACGGACGGCGCGGGGCGGCCCTGGCTGGGCGTGGCGCACCGCCATCAGGCGGAGCTGTGGCTGTATGCGCTCGACACGCCCGGGCGCGAGCGCCGCGTGCTGCCCGCGCCATCAGGCGCCGAGGGCTTGACGGTGGATGGCCCGGCAGGTGTGGCCTACGTGGCGGAGCGCGTGCGCGACCGGGTCCATGCCGTGTCACTGGAGACGGGGCAGGTGCGTTGGTCGGTCCCCGTGGACCCCAACCCGCGTGCGCTCGCGCGGTGGAAGGACCTGCTGGCGGTGGGCAGCCTCCAGACGGGACAGCTGGAGCTGCTGCGTCAGGACGACGGGGCGCGCGTGGCCACGGTGGCGCCGGGGCCGGGTGTGGCCATTGTCGGCGGCAACACCGAGCGCTTCCGGGCACATGTGATGGGGGGCAAGGCGCCCCGGTTCCTGGTGGCCAGCGAGCGGCTGGGGCACGTCTTCATGTCGAGCCTGGGGCCGAACGTGGGGCCCAACCCCCAGCGCATGGAGGTGAGCGCCAACAGCGGCGTGTCAGTGGTGGAGCCCTCGCGGGGCGTCTACGTGCGTCACCGGGGCTTCGGCGCGGGCGGAACGGAGGGGCTGGCGCTGGATGACGCGGCGGGGCTGCTGTACGCGGCGGACGTGGGGCTGGGGCTCGTGCGGGTGCTGGATGCACGGGCGCTCGTCTCAGGCGACGCGGCGGCGCGGGGCGCGTTGCTCCAGGAGGTGGCGGTGATGCCGCCCAAGGGAACGCCGCGCATCCGGCCCGAGGGGGACTTCGGACGCAAGGGGCGGGCGGGGGAGGAGCTCCACTCGGGTCCGAGCGCGCTGGCGCTGTCTCCGGACGCGAGCACCCTCTACGTGCTCAACCGCTTCACCCGGACGGTCGCGATGGTGGACGTCCGCGAGGCAAAGCTGGGGCGGGCACGGGTGGTGCGTCAGCTCCCGTTGGAGACCTCGCGCGCCCAGGCCAAGCGGCGGCTGGGGCAGGTCCTCTATTACGTGGACCTGGGCCGCACGGGCATCACCTGTGACGGCTGTCACATCGAGGGCCACACGGGGGGCGTCTTCTACGAGAAGACGCAGCCCAACCGCATCTACCGCTCCACCACGCTGCGGGGCAGCCGCGACACGCCGCCCTACTTCACGCCCGCGAGCCACGGCAGCCTCGCGGACACCGCGAGCTACGTGGGGGCCCGCAACCGGTTCCACAACCCCGACCCCTCGCCCTCCGAGGTGGAGGCGCTCTCCCTCTTCAACGCGCTCATCGTCACGCCGCCCAATCCGTATCGAACCGCGGAGGGCTCGCCGCTGGAGACGGTGGAGCTGCCGGACGGCGGGGTGGGGCGGCCTGCCCAGGGGCGCGCGCTGTTCGAGGGGAGGGGGGGCTGCGTGACGTGCCACCCCGCGCCGCTCTACACGCTGGACCAGGATGTGACGACGCGGGGCCGGTACCTCGACGTCGGGACGCCGGTGGCGTTGCCCTTGAGGCTGGAGCTGCAGGACCTGGTGCCCGGCGCGGCGGCGCCGTCGCTCGTGGGGGCGTGGGACCTCTGGCCCCTGCTGACGAGCGCCACGGCGGGCTACGCGGTGGAGGACGACCGGCTGGTGGTGGCGACGCGCTTCCCGCTGCGCGCGGTGCTGGAGTCCTCGGGGCCGAAGCACGGCAACGCGAGCGCGCTCACCCCCGAGGAGCGCAACGACCTGCTGGCGTTTCTGCTCACGCTGTAGGCACCCCGGCTGGCAGCACGCCCCGGGGAAGCTGTCACACGTCACCCGGCAGCTCACACCCGGAGGGCGCGGGAGTTCACGGCCCCTCCGGGTGGGGGCACACCCGTTCCACGAGGGGCCGAATTCTCGGGCGTTGCTGTGCCACGAGCGCATTCGTTGCGGGGTTCTTGTCACATGCGCTTGCGTTGTCACGGGGGGCTAAGGTGTAGAATCAAACTGATGCGCGCACTCACGCGGTCCGTCTGGCTTCTCATTCCCGTGCTGTTGCTGTCGTGCTCCGACGCGGGCCTCTATGCGCTCGAGGGCCGGGGCCCGGGCGGGAAGGACCGCGCGAGCTTCGAGGGAACCGTCTGCGTGCCGCTCGCCGGCGGCGAGGCGTTCCCCACCAAGGTGATTTTCGCGCTCCAGGGCGGCGAGGGCGTCGAGCGCGAGGTGGTGGGTTACGCCACCGAGGCGCTGTCCACGCTCTCCAGCCGCTTCTCCGGGCCCTTCGTCCAGTTCGCGCTCGTGGCGTACCACACGGTGGCCACCGGCCTGCTGGGCAGCTTCTCCAACGCCTCCGACTTCCAGGCCGCGCTGCCGCGCTACGCCACCTACCAGGAGTCCGGCCCCGTGAGCGTCCGCGCCGCCCTGCGGCTGGCCAAGACGCTGCTGTCGGGCGACATGCAGACGTCCTGCCGTGGCGAGGTGGCGCGCACGCGCTATGTCGTCGTCGTCGTCGTGCGCAGCCAGGACACCAGCTGCGCCAACCCGGCCTTCAACGTGGGGCTGGACTCGCGCTGCAGCGCCCTGGGCAACACCACGGCGTGCAGCCAGTGCGAGCTCACCGCCATCACCGGCGAAATCAAGGCCCTGGCCTCGCAGTTCAGCGCGGGTGAGGTGGTGGTCCAGCCCATCTACGTGCGCGGCGAGACGCCGGACCCCGTCACGCGCCAGCACGTGGCCGCCATCGCCAACGCGGGGGGCACCGAGCCGGTGGAGACGGACGCGGCGGGCCTGTCGGGCACCCTCACCAGCATCCAGTACGCCGCGCGGACCAACACCCTCAAGCTCAAGCGCTTCTTCGCCTACAACCGCAACGTGGTGGTGCGCGCCGGGCAGGTGCTCATCGACAGCGATGGGGACGGCCTCCCTGATACGGACGAGGAGCTGATGGGCACCGACCCCCTGCGCCAGGACACCGACCAGGATGGATTGATGGACGGCGTCGAGGTTCGCATGGGCCTGGACCCGCTCCAGCCAGACGTCATCAACGGCTGCAACGTGTCCCTGGACGAGGACGGCGACCGGCTCAACACCTGTGAGGAGCGGGTGCTCGGCACCAATGCCTGCATCGGTGACACGGACGGCGACGCGCTGCCCGACCTGGTGGAGTCGCTGGCCATGACCAACCCGCTCATCCCCGAGGACCTGCTGGACACGGACCGCGACGGCCTCACCAACGTGTCGGAGGTGGAAGCGCATGGGGATCCGCTCAGCGCGGACCTCGACTTCCACCGCGAGCGGGGCTACGGCTACGAGCTGGTGGAGACCACGCCCACCGCGGATGGCCGTACCTGCTACCAGGTGCGCGTGGAGAACGTCACCGTCGTCCCCACCCGCGAGCGGCCCCATCCCTTCGTCCCGGGCGAGGTCATCCCGGCGGGCACCAACGAGGTCTACCTCTACCTCCAGGCCGGCCGGGACAATGATCCACGAGGCGCGGGCATCGGCTCGCTCCTCATCCAGGAAATCCAATACAGCGAAGAGGGGGGCCGCCTGCCCGCGGGCATCATCTCCCTGGACCCCGAGACCTTCATCCCCGGGACCTGACCTGGACCTCCAGGTGTGGGGTCTGCCCCTCGCTCCTAATGGGGAGTGCCCCCCACACCCTCTGTTCGATGCGCCCCCTGACGTGCTCAACCTGCTGATATTCCAGGGCTTCTCCCAAGTGTCTGGTACGGATCGTTCCTTGCTAGGCGGCCGGTGTTGAAAGGAGTCACCATGACACGCGCTCGTTTCGCTTCGGCCCTCACGCTAGGGGCCTTCCTCGTCGTCGGTCCCACCTCGGCGCTGGCTCAGTCCAACAACAACCCGGACAACCCGGAGTGCCTGGGCGACCGGTGCGGCATGCCGCAGGAGGTGGGCGGCGGCGGCGGTGGCTGCGGCGGCGGCAGCGTCTGGGTGAACTACACGGACGACGGCGACACGCTGTCGTACACGGACGACGCGGACGGTGACGGCCGCGCGGACGACCGCGACAACTGCCCCTTCGTGTCCAACCGCGACCAGGCGGATGACGACGGTGACGGGGTGGGCAACGCGTGCGACAACTGCTCGACGCTCTCCAACTTCCAGCAGCGCGACGCGGACGGCGACGGCCTTGGCGACGACTGCGACCCGGACCAGGACAACGATGGCATCGAGAACGCGCAGGACAACTGCCCGCTGGTGCCCAATCCGGACCAGGCGGACCTGGACGGTGATGGCCAGGGCGACGTCTGCGACCTGGACGACGACGGCGACGGCGTGGACGACGGCGAGGACAACTGCCCGCGCGTCCACAACGTGGACCAGGTGCTGCCTGATGACGTGACGCAGTGCCGCGTCGATGCGGACAACGACAACATCTCCGACAGCAGCGATAACTGCCCGGGCGTGCCCAACCCGGACCAGCGCGACACCGACGGCAACGGCGTGGGCGACGCGTGCGACTCCGACATCGACGGAGACAGCGTGCTCAACGCGCAGGACAACTGCCCCACCGTCGCCAACCGCGACCAGCGCGACGATGACCGCGACGGCATTGGCGACGCGTGCGACACGCGTTACTGCCTGGTGCTCAACCCTGCGCGCCCGGAGGACTGCCTGGACCCGAAGGCGCCCTTCACCGTCAGCGCCGGTGGCTTCTTCCAGACGGACAAGGCGGGCGTCGCCATCCGGCCGCCGCTGTTCGCCAACCGCAACGGCGCGGCCATGGAGTACGAGTGGGCGGTGGTGAAGCGTCCCTCGGGTTCCACCGCGGTGGTGGAGCGCCCGCAGGGCGCGGTGACGCTCAGCCGCGACTGGCAGTACATGTACGTCGACGACAGCGTGCCCAGCTTCGTCCCCGACAAGAAGGGCGAGTACCAGCTCCAGCTCACGGCGCGCCTGGCCTTCGCCGACCGCGTCTTCCCCGACCAGCGCGTCTCCACCTCCACCCTCACGGTGCTCGTGGGAGATGACTCCGAGGGTGGCAACAACTGCAGCTCGGTTCCCGCGGGCTTCAGCGCCACCGCCCTGGGCGCCGCGCTGCTCAGCATGCTGATGCGTCGCCGTCGCCACCAGCAGTAACCTCGTCGTCCCTCGCCAGGAGGTTCCTTCCGCATGCGCCGCCTCGTTCGTACCTCGCTGCTCGCGGTGGGCCTCCTGGCCTCGGGCCTGTGGTCCTGTTCGGACGCCATGCTCGAGTCGCGCGTGGATGCGATTTCCAACCTCGATGACCGCCTCACGCTGCAGGGGCGCGTCTGCACGCGCCCGCCCAGCCCCTCCGGCTTCCCCGTGAAGGTGGTGGTGGTCATCGACGAGTCGGGCAGCATGTGCGTCTCCGACCCGCCCGGCTCGCAGCTCGACAACGGCTTCTGCCAGCGCCGCGAGATTCTGGACATCATCCCGGAGGGCGTCACCGAGCCGGCGCGCGTGCGCGCCCTCAAGCGGCTGGTGCAGCAGTTCCGCGAGGTCAACGCGCAGGGCGGCAACGTGCAGGTGTCCGTCGCCCCCTTCGAGACCAACGTGCGCAACGTGTGGCCGCCCACCACGACGGGGGACCGCTTCGCCCGTCCGGACAACAACATCGACAGCTACATCGAGGGGCTGCAGAGCCAGCTCGGCAAGGGCACCGACTACCAGGGCGCCCTGTCCTACGCGTACAGCCTCATCTCCAGCGACATCAACGCGGTGGCCCAGACGAACCCGGAGCTGCTGCCGCGCACCCGCTACGTCGTCGTCTTCCTCACCGACGGCACGCCGTATCCGCGCTGCTCGGCCACCGACAACCTCAGCGTCTACGCCGATCCGGACAACCCGGACCTGACGTGGGCGGACTCGCTGACCGACTTCTGCAACCTCACCAACACCACGGACCAGATTGATGGCTTCGAGGTGGGGACGGACCGCAACCAGAACTACCAGCTGTTCAGCTACGTGCGGCGGCTGATGGAGCTGAAGGACCAGCACAACGTGGGCGACGTGCGCATGCACACGGTGCTGCTCTTCAACCAGGAGGCGGTGCGGGCGTGCGGCCCCATCTGCCAGGACATCTACGGCGTGTACCCGGGCGTGGAGCCGGCGCAGTACCCGGAGGCTGCGAAGAAGATTGCCGCGTGGCTGCTGCGCCGCTTCGCGGACATCGGCAACGGCGTGTACCAGGAGTTCAACGACACGGCGGAGATCTCCAACCTGGGCCTGGGCGCGCTGGACTACTCGTCGTTCGCGTCGCGCAACGTGATGAAGACGCTGATGGTGGAGGCGCTCAGCTCGGCCCCGGGCGACACCGGCCGTGTGCTGGACAGCGACGGGGACGGGGTGCCGGACGCCATCGACAACAGCTTCACGCTGAAGACCAACACCTTCGTGGCCGACAGCGACGGTGACTGCCTGGATGATGGCTTCGAGTACCGCCGCGAGGACCAGGGCTTCCGGGCGGCCAATGATCTGGACGCGCGCGGGTGCGACCCGGCGTCTCCGCTCACGCCCAACTGCGTCTGCCGCGACACGGACGGTGACGGCCTGTCCCAGTTCGCCGAGGACTACCTGCGCACGCGCACCGGCATCGTCGACAGCGACGGTGACGGCGTGCCGGATGGCCTGGAGTCGCGCTGGGGGCTGAACCCGCTGGAGAACAGCGTGGCGGGCCTGGACACGGACGGCGATGGCATCCCGGACGCGCAGGAACTGCGCGCGGGCAGCGACCCCACGCGCCGCGACAAGGCCTTCTACGAGCGCTTCGGCTACCAGTACGAGACGCGCATCGCCGAGGTCCGGCCGGACGGCAGCCTCTGCTACGACTTCACCATCTCCAACCTGCAGCTCGTCACGCCGCCGGACCGCGCGGGCGTGAAGCAGGGCTACAACCTCTTCAAGGTGTGGTTCGCCGAGGCGCCGGAGAGCGGCGTGAGCACCGACTACGGCGTCTGGCGCACCGCCTGCGCGTGGGCCCAGTACGCGCCGCCCAGCGTGCGCGTCCCGCTGGGGCCGGAGCTGTCGTTCGAGGACGCTGACTTCCGCCGGCCCGACACCCTGAGCAACCCGTGGAACAACCAGAACGATTGCGTCGGAATCCCGCCCTCGGGGAGCGCCAATCCGTGAGCCGCGCCGTTCGCGTACTGGCCGGCGCCCTGGTCGCCGTGGTGCTGGTGATGGCCTGCACGGATTCGTACCTGTACGACCCGCGCCGTGACACGGACGTGCCGGTGGACCGGGCGGTGACGCTGGAGGGGCGCTTCTGCACCGTCGGCAGCAACGAGGTGGTGCGGCCTATCAAGCTCGTGGTCGCCATGGACGCCTCGCAGTCCATGCGGGTGAGCGACCCGGACGGCACCCGCGCCACCGCCCTGGTGGAGCTCATCCAGAACCTGCCCCGGGACCCCGAGGTGCACCTGGCGGTGATGCTCTTCGCCGGCAGCACCACGGCCTTCCTCACGCAGCAGCCCGGCAACCCGCCCCAGGACGGCTTCGTGCAGGTGTCGTCCCTGGACGACGCCGCGCTCCGGCGCCTGTCGGAGCAGCTCCTCACCTTCCGCAACCCCGACACCTCGCCGAACCGGGACTCGACGGACTTCGTCAAGCCGCTGTCGGACATCTATTCGCTCATCAACACGGACATCGCGCGCAGCCGCCTGGAGCCGGGCGGCGCGCAGGCCCTGGCGCAGGCGCGCTACTCCGTCATCTTCCTGTCGGACGGCAAGCCCACCAACGACCAGGACGACGAGCTGCTCCGCGGTGACGCGGTGGTGCGCATCCACCAGCTGAGGGACTTGGTGGAGGACGTGCGCGTCAACACCGTCCATGTCTTCAACCCCACGCAGCCGGTGTCCTCGGTGTGTGACTTGACGGGCGACGGCGGCTGCCCGCTGCTCATCATCAACCAGAACGCGGACCGGCTGGAGCAGATGGCGGTGCTGGGCGGCGGCAACTTCCGCGACTTCCGCAACAACGAGCCCATCAACTTCCTGGACTTCAGCTTCGGCCAGGTCCGCCGCGCCTTCATCGTGAAGGAGATGGTGGCCTTCAACTTCTCCGCGCCCCCGGGCAGCCCGGTGGGAGAGGGCGACGCGGACGGGGACGGCCTGACGGACGCGCGCGAGCTGGAGCTGGGCACGGACCCGCACAAGGTGGACACGGACGGCGACGGCTTCAGCGACGGCGTGGAGGTGTACTTCCGGGACCGCGGCGTGGACTTCAATCCCACGCAGGTGGCGCTGCCGGACGGTGGCGGCCTGGACCGCGGGTGCCCGCCGGCGCTGCGGGGCGTGGACTCGGACTGCGACGGCCTGCTGGACTGCGACGAGCAGTTCGTGGGCACCAACGCGACGCTCGCGGACAGCGACCGGGACGGCGTGCCGGACGGCATGGAGTGGCTGGGCGGCACCCAGGGCTCCAGCAGTGATTTGGACGAGGACCCGGACAACGACGGGCTGACGAACCGGATGGAGCTGCGGCTCCACACCCGGCCGCTGGAGGTGGACACCGCCGACCTGGCCGCCAATGGCTACCGCTACGCCTTCGAGGCGGACGGTCCGCCCGACGCGCTGGGCCGCCAGTGCTACCGCTTCCGCGTGGAGAACGTCCTGCTGGCGCCCACCCTGGCCTCCGCGGACGACGCGGGCGTGGTGCAGCGCGGGGCCGGCTACAACGACATCGCGCTGTCGGTGGCCATGGTGCCCGGGGACGACCCCACCGCCCGGACGATTGTCCGCACCTTCCGCGTGAATGACGTGCGCTACCCGGTGGGCGGCATCAAGTCGCCCGCCGACGGCATCATCCGCGTGGAGCCCGAGCAGCTCGTCGACGGCTGCCCCGGGCGCCCTGACGACCCGCCCCAGACGCCTTGAGAACCGACGCCATGCCCACGTACGTCCGTCTGCTGCCGCTCACGCTGCTCGTCCTCGCCGCCTGCAAATCCGGAGGCGATGAAACGCCGGATGCGGGCACCACCGTGGTGGAGGACCTGTGCAACTCGCGCGAGGAGGCGCTGTCGCGGCCCGAGTGCGAGCTCAAGCCCGGCGAGCCCCTGGAGCGCCTCCTGGCGCTCGAGAGCGAGCCGCGGGGCGGAGACCAGGACTGGTACCGCATCGTCCTGCCGCCCGGGACCAACGCGCGCACGCTGCTCAACGTCAACGGGACGTACCTGGCGTCCAGCACCGCGGTGAACCTGTCCATCACCATCCTGGGGCCGCTGCCGGATGGGAAGGAGGGCTCGCTGGCGAAGAAGGAGGACAAGCACGCCCAGGGCGCGCCCCGCCCGGTGGACATCGTCGTGCCCCTGCGCGACGGAATGGCCGGGCAGACGCTGCTGGTGCTGGTGCAGGACGCGCCGGACAATCCCTCGCGGCCCAACTTCGACGCGCGCAACCCGTACCGCTTGTCGCTGCGCATCGACCAGAACCCGGACGAGCAGGAGCCCAACGACACCCAGGAGACGGCCACGCCGCTGGTGCTGACGCAGTCCGGGGAGATGCTGATGGGCGCGGCCACCGGCTACCTGGCCACCGACAACGACGTGGACCACTTTGCCTTCGACCTGGAGGCGGGGAAGGTGGCCTACGTGCACGTCATCGCGCCCGACCTGGACTTCGTGCCCAACTGGCGCCTGTCCTACGAGCTGTGGCGCCCCGGTTTCACGGAGAAGGAAGACGAAGGCGTGGTGCTGCCGCAGGTGCGCGGCGGCGAGCTGGCCACCGCGCGCAAAATCAAGGCGGAGCACGCCGGGCGGTGGACGCTGGTCGTGAAGGGCTACCGCGGCACCAATGACCGGGACACCGCCCAGGGAGACCTCGTGCAGCGCTACGAGGTGGAGGTGCGCGTGCTGGAGGAGGAGGACCCGCAGGACCGCACCGCGCCCGGCAACGACCGGGTGCAGGAGGCCACGACGCGCAGCCTGGAGGCCGCCACGCCCGGCGGTTCTGGCTCCTCCGTGTCCTTCGCCGGCCGCTTGGGCTACGTCTCCGATCGGGACTGGTACTCGGTCCGCCTGCCGGCCTTCAGCGTGCCCACGCTGCTGCGCTACCGGCTGGTTCCACTGGACACGGGGGGCCGCTTCCCCGCGCTGCCCGTGACACCGTCGCGAGTGGTACACGTGTTCACCCTGGTGTCCACCGGCGCCAACCTCGACGAGTGGAGGGAGAACTGCGCTACCAACGCCGCCGTGTGCCCTCGGGACTTCGTAGAGAACCCGGACGCGCGGGCGCTAGTGGACCGCTTCTGCCGGCGCACGGACCTGCCGGCGCCCATGTGTGTGCACTCGTCGCGCGAGGAGGTGGTGGACAACCCGCGCTTCATCGCTCTGAGCAACTTCCGGGGCGTCATTCCCGTCCCGCCGCATACGGCGTCGCTGCAGTACTACTTCCTGGTTCAGGACAATGGTTCGTGGACGGATGACCGGGACTACGGGCTGGAGGTGAGCTGGGAGGCGGAGGACGCGGACGAGCTGTCTCGCTACGTCAATGGCGTCGAGACGTCGGTCCACCGGACGCTCGCGTCCACCACGGCCTTCCCCGCGCCGCCCGACACGGCGGAGTTCTCCGTGACGGGCCAGCTGTCCCACGGCCACGGCCGCCTGCGCAGCGGTACGGACCGCGTCAACGGGCTCGGCGTGCGCGGCCCGCTGGACTATGACGCCGTGCCTTCGGACAAGGACACCTACGTGTTCGACCTGCCCTCGGTGCCGCCTCCGGAGGACCGGACGTGGCTGCTCCAGTGGGAGGTGGAGAAGCTGGCCGATGGCGGCACGCCGCACGGGCTGGCGCTGGACCTCACCTTCTGTGACGGGGATCCGGTGGACGGAGGGACCAGCGATACCTGCAGGCCGGTGAACACGGGCAACCGGGGCCCCCTGACACTGGGCTACCGCTCGGATGCGCTGCGGGCCTGGCATACGCCGGCCAACGCGGGAACGAGCAGCCTGCAGCCGCTCTACCTCCTGGAGGAGCGGCCGAACTCCACCGTCGTCACGCTGGCGCCCTACGCCTGTGGCTGCCTGGAGCGGCGCTTCATCCGCGGCGGCACCCTGCAGGTGGCGGTCACGGCGTCGGAGCGGCTGGACTACGAGCGCGTCAACTACACGCTGCGCAGCGGCCATGGCGACTATCCGCAGAGCTACATGGTGGACGGTGGAACGATGGTGTCGTGTCCGGCCGTCACCGACGGCGGGACGACGCCTGATGGAGATGGCGGCGTCATCCAGAGCTACGCCGGGGGCTGCAACTTCACCTATCAGCCATGAGCGTGGTGGCGGCACGGCGGGAGCGCGGGCTCCCGCCTGCGGCCTGGTGGCCCGTCACGGCCTCAGGGCGCGACCCCCAGGCCGTTGAGGGTGATGACCTTCTGGGCGCCGTTGCCGGCATTGGACTCGATGGTAAGCGTGCCGCTGTACTCCGTGTCGTCCGTGGGCCGGAACGCCACCTCGAGGAAGGCGCGGTCGTACGTCTCCAGCCGGAGCGGCGTGCCGGGCGAGAAGCCCTCGGGGAACTGGAGGGTGAACTCGCGCGGCGCGGACAGGGTGATGGCGGTGATGTCCAGCGGGTCCAGGCCGCGGTTCTGGATGGCGAGCGAGTTGAAGGCCGTCTGCCCGACGTAGGTTCCGCGCTCGAACTCGCGGTTGAACGTCAGGGCTTCACGGTCGACGAAGAGGGTGGGCGCTTGGGGAAGCTCCGTCTCGTTTCCACAGCCAGCCAGGGCGAAGAAGATGATGGGGAGCCAACGGGTACGCAGATGCATGGACATCCACTCCTCGCATGAGGGTCTGAAGATGACGCCGGTTGTAACAGTGTTTGGTCGCAAGGCCCAGGCGGCCGCGGTGTTGTTGTTGGCGTCGCTGGTGGGGGGCTGCGACGGCACGCGCGAGGACTTCATCGGCGCACGTGTGAAGGATGCATGCGGCGCGGCCTGGCCCGTCTGCGACCGGGTGGCGGGCTGTATTCTCGGTCCGGAAAGTTATTCGGAAGGTCGCTTCCCGGGACGGCAGCAATTCATCGTCCAGTTGAAGGAGGCCTCCACCGTCAAGGTGAGCGTCTTCCTGGAAGACGCCACCGCGGCGGGCCGGGAGACGGTGGTGCAGTTTCACGAGGAAGGCTGCCGGGCGCGCATCCGCCGTGCGACGGAGGGCCGCGCCGTGCTCGATACGATGGAGCGGCAGGGGGCCTTCACCGAGGAGGCGGAGCTCACCGGCGTGGGAGACCACCTCATCGAGGTCGAGTCCGACATGCAGGCGCGCTACCTCATCAAGGTGGACGTGGTGCCGCTGCGCAATCGCTAGCCGTCAGCCCTGGAGCTTGCGCACCAGGTGGTCCGCCACGCGGAAGCTGTTGGCGGTGATGGTGAGCGTGGAGGGTACGCTGCCGCCGGTGGGCATGAAGCTGCCGTCCACCACGTAGAGGTTGGGCACCTCGTGGGCGCGGCAGTTCCGGTCCAGCACCGACGTCGCCGCGTCGTCACCGAAGCGGCAGGTGCCGTGCTGGAGGATGAACGTCTCGCCGCGGGTGGTGCCGCGCCGGACGTCGTCCGGGGCCAGGCGCCGGAGGACCTCCTCGCCGCGCTCCACCAGGAAGCGCGTGGCCGCCAGGTCCATGGGGTGCCGGTCCACGGTGATGGCCGCCACGGGGATGCCGTACCGGTCCTTCACCCGGCTCTCCACGCTGACGTAGGTGCCCGCGGTGGGAAGGAACTCCGCGTACACCTCGAACTGGAGGATGCGTGAGTCGCGGTACGCCCGCATCCGCTCCTTCAGCGCCTTGCCGAAGACGGCCTTCTCGCCCTTGCCCGCCAGCCCCACCGCCGCGTGGATGGGATTGGGGTGGGCCCACATGAAGCCCAGCGTGCCGCCCTTGCGGAAGCCATGCCGGGCATCCGGCAGCAGGTAGAAGTCCTGGAGGCTGCGGTTGACGAAGGGGGACGGGTCCTTGAGCCAGGGCCGCGCGGCGGCCTGCTTGGACAGGCGGAAGGTGGCGTACGCCTCACCGAAGGAGCTGAAGGTGAGGTTGCGCCCCACCAGCCCGCTGCCGTTGGCCAGCCCTCGCGGGAAGCGGCTGGAGGTGGAGTTGAGCAGCAGGCGCGCGCTCTCCACGGCGGTGCAGGAGACGACGATGACCTTCGCGGGCTGCTCGCGCGCCACGCCGTCCGCGTCGAGGTACACGACGCTCCGCGCGCGGCCCTGCTTGTCCACCTCCACCGTGCGCGCCATGCAGCCGGGGCGCAGGTCCACGTTGCCGGTGGCCAGGGCCGCGGGGATGAGGCTGGCATTCGTACCGCTCTTCGCGCCCGTCTCGCAGCCATAGCTGCCGCACAGCGCGCAGTACGCGCACGGCGCGCGGCCCCGGTAGGGCTTGCTGAGGATGCCGCGCGCGGTGGGCAGCGCGTGCCAGCCCAGGGCGCCGCAGGCCTTGTCGATTTCCTTCGCGACGGGGTGCACGTCCAGCGGCGGCAGCGGGTAGGGCCGGCTGCGCGGCTCGGCGAAGGGGTGGGGGACGGACTCGCCGGACACGCCCAGCTCCGCCTCGGCCTTGTCGTAGTAGGGCGCCAGCTCCTCGTAGGAGATGGGCCAGTCCGCCACGGTGCTGCCCGGCACCGCGCCCAGCGTGGAGCGCAGCCGGAAGTCCACCGGCTTGAGCCGGTAGAAGAAGCCGCTCATGTGGACGGTGCCGCCGCCCACGCAGTTGGCCGTCCACGCCGCGTTCGTCTTCTCGTAGCGGCCCGTCCCGCCCTGGCGCAGCAGGTGGGGCTCCTCCCACGGCACCGGCATGAAGAAGTTCCGGCGGCTGTTCAGGATTTCGTCGTGGATGAAGTCCTGGGGCTGGTAGTGCGGGCCCTTCTCGAGCACCACCACCTTGAAGCCCGCGCGGCCCAGCTCCAGCGCCATGGGCGCGCCGCCCGCGCCGCTGCCGATGATGCAGATGTCCACCTCGGGCAGGCTCACCGGTGCGCTCCGCACTCACGCAGGCACTTCGGCCCGTCGTACCCTTCGGGCGGCGCCGAGGCCACGGTGCCCACCGTGTCGAAGCCCATCAGCCGCCAGCCCACCTTGTCCTTGTTGCCGCCATAGGACGGGTCCCCGAGGAAGCCCTCCAGCGTCATCACCGTGAGCAGCTCGAAGAAGTGCGCCTCGCCGCTGCGGGGCGGGCTGTCCTTGAAGAGGGTGAGCAGCGCGTCCTGCTGCTCGGCCGACAGGGCGGCGAAGCCCTTCTGGTGCATGCGCTGGGCGCGGCGCTCCAGGGCCGCCACGCCGGAGAGGAAGTCCTCGCGCACCGGCTCCAGCTCGGGTGTCTGGAGGATGCGGTCGATGTAGACGGGCACGTCCGCGTCCAGGGCACCCGGGTCCTCGTCGCGCGGGAGAATGCGCTCGGTGGCGGCGGCCACCACCGCGTACTCGAAGGCGGAGAAGGTGCGCGGCGCCTGGTGGCCCTGCTTCGCGGCCCGCGGGCCGGTGTCCGCCGCGGGTGGCTTCTCCTTCGGCTCGGAGGAGCGCTTGCAGGCGGGGCCGAGCAACACCACGCCCCCGCCCAGGAAGGTCAGCCTTTGGATGAGGGAACGCCGGGACAGGCGCCCCCGACTGGAACGCGCGCGTGCCATACGGTGCGAGAGCCTAGCGCACGTGGTCGCTTCGCGCTGGCTTCATGAAACATGCTCGGCCGCTCCCCACCGCGCGCCGCTGGCGTAGGATGCCGCCACGACGTGCAGGGCCGACAACACACGAGGAGTGGCACATGAAACGGCATGCCTGGGCGCTGGGCCTGGTGCTCGCGCTGGGATGTGGCAAGGACAGCAACCCGACGCCCCCTGACGCGGGTGGTAACCCTGACGGCGGTCCGATCGACACCTCGCCCTTCGCGAAGTTCGTGGTGGATTCGAGCGAAGGCCAGTTCGACCCCATCTCCTCCATCGCCATGGCCGTGGGCCCCGAGGACCGCATCGGCATGGTGTACTTCGTCCGCACGGGGACGATGCGGGAGAACGTGGAGAACATGGACCTGATGTACCGCGAGTTCAACGGCGGGCAACTCGGCGCCGCGGAGCGCATCGCCACCGTGCAGCGTGTGTATGGTGTGTCCGTTGCCTTCGGGCCGGATGGCCAGCCGGTGGTGACGTACCTGGGCGGTGACCGGGAAGATCCTTCCTCGTTCTGGTTCCAGAGTGACCTGGCGGTGTCCTATCGCAGCGCCTCCGGCGCGTGGACGGAGCGCATCGTCGTGCGGCAATCGAATGAGGCGCAGCCCGTCAATCCCACGACGGACGTCGGCTTCCTCGTGGGCCTCAATCCCGCCATCGTGTTCAACGGGAGCGAGGCGATCGTCGCTTACCGGGATGCTCACAGCGGGAACTTCCAAAACCAGGACTTTGGGCCCAGTGACCTGGAGGTTGCCAGCGGCGGTCCCACGAACTGGCAGCGCCGGGTCGCGGTGTCTTCCGGTGACAACAAGCTGGGCTACGGTGGCCACATTTCCATGGTGATGGCGGGGGCCCAGCCAGCCTTGGTTCACGACAAGGCGCCAGAAGCCGCACAGGCCACCGGCACGGATGTGCACTTCCAGCGGCGCAACGCGGACGGACTCACCTGGACGCCGCCGGTACGCGTGCAGGCCGTTCCCAACACGCAGCTCGGGGCTTCGCTCGCGCATGACCCGGTCGAGGGGTTCGGCATCGCCGTGCTGAACAGGAGCTCGAACACGCTGACGTACACGGAATGCGCTGACGCCTCCGAGACGTCCTGCACGTCCGAGCGGGACTGGTCCATGCCGGACCCCGTGTTCAACAACGGAACGGGCGGCTGGTATCCGTCGCTGGCCTTCGACCCCGTGCACCACGAGCCGGCCATCGCCTTCTACATCTGCGCGCAGGAGCCCAGCCGCAACGACACCAGCTGCAACCCCAACGACGACGCGCTGGTCATCTCGCAGCGCATCGCAGGCAACTGGCGGGAGACGCTGGTGGACGCGGGCGGCGGCTGGTCGCCGAAGCTGGCCTACCTGTCCAACGGCAAGCGCGTCGTGCTGTACCGCGCGCCGGTGGTGGCGCAGGACAAGGGCGTGCTGAAGCTCGCGGTGGAGCGATGACACGCGCGTTCCGGATACTCGCCGCCGTGGGGTTGGCCGCCGTGGTCTCCGGAGCGGGGCTGGCCGGGTGCGGCCTCGCGGATAATTCGCTGGGCGGCAGCGTGTCCGAGCTCTTCCCGCTGGAGGTGTCCCGCGTGGAGGTGCTGCGCAACGCGGAGGCCTTCCAGGTCAGCTATTACCGGAACAACGACCTGGACGTGGACCTGGTCGTTCGCCTCACCGTGTCCACCGAGGGCCTGGACCTCCGTCCCGGCGCGAAGGTGGACCTCGCGGGCACCACGCCCTCGGGGCAGGCCCGGGCCACCGTGGTGCACCTCGCCGCGGGCGAGCCGGTGCGCGTCTTCGGCCCGGTGCACAAGGGCGACCTGAAGCTGGAGTCCGGAGGCAACCCGGGCGAGTCCACGCGCGGGGACTTCTCCATGTCCTTCAGCCGGGGCGACGGCTATGGCGCCGGCCGCAACCTGGAGGGGACCTTCTCCGTGGTGGCGCAGGACGCGAGCTTCGGCCCGGAGCCGGGTGAGCTGCTCGACGGGGGCGTCCCTCCCGACGCGGGCACGCCTCCCGAATAGGGGAGGGCGCGGAGCGCGCCGGGCGGGGCGCTGTTCGGAAATGTCGGGGGCCTGGTGCCGCGAAGGCCCCGACATTTCCGAACGAGTTACGGCGGCAGGGGCTACTGCGCCACGCAGGCGAGCCCCTGGCTCACGGAGGCCTGGGCCACGGTGTGCTGCGCGAGGGCCTGGGCGCCGCCCTCCTCGTACACGCGGCGGGCCACGGCCAGCGCGTCACGGGCGTGGACCGTCAGCGTGGTACCGGCGGCGTCCGTCACGGCCACCGCGCCATCCGCCGCCTCCTGGGCCTGGATGAGCATCGCGCCCGCGTCGTCACGGACGACCATGCCGTCCTCGAGCGGCTCGAAGTAGCGGACCATCGTCTCGTGGCCCTCGCGCTCCAGCTCCATGCGCATGACGCCGGTCTCCACGTCGCGCGACAGGCGCAGGGTGTCGGTGGGGCTCAGCTTGACGATGCGGGTGGTCTCCGGCTGGCCGTCAGCGCTGGCGACCGGGTTGCTGCCCGTCCAGAACTCGATGCTGTTGATGACAATCGAGTCGATGAACACGCCCAGGCCGTAGACGGGGATGATGGTCAACACGAGGAACATCAGCCACTGCACGAACTTGTTGCCGGAGATGTTCTTGTTGAAGTTCCAGATTTTCTGCGTGAGCTTGAACTGACCGAAGCAGCCGGTCGCGTGCAGGGACATGAAACCGGCGAACGCGATGGCGAGCCAGGGGGACGGACGCTTCATGGTGGACGTCTCCTAAGTGGGGGGAGGCTTGACTCCGATGTGCGCCGTGAACATGCCACGGCCCGCACCGCTGTCACGAGCCGGTTCCACACTCCGTCCGCTGTTTGCCAGTCCAGTTCACCCGAATGTTGCGGGCGGCTCAGTCCGTTTCGCTCTGAACGAGCCCGTACTTGTGGAGCAGCGAGTACAGGTGCTTGCGGTCCAGCTCGGCCTCGCGCGCGGCGCGGGCGATGTTGCCCTTGGCGCGGCCCAGGAGCCGGGTGAGGTACTCGCGCTCGAAGGCACGGATGAGCTCGTCCTTGCAGACCTTGAAGGGCCCGGTGAACTCCACCGGGAGGGAGTCTCCCGCGGCGGCGGGGGCCTCCCGGGTGAATTCGCGCAGCAGGGTGTCCCCGGCCAGCTCGGGAATGTCCACCATGTGGCGGGCGCGCTCCAGGGCGTTGCGCAGCTCACGCACGTTGCCCGGCCAGGTGTGTCCGGTGAACTGCTCGCGAATCTTCTCCGGCAGCCGCGGCCACAGGCCCTCGCCCGCGAAGGCATCCACCAGCAGGGGGATGTCCTCCTTGCGGTCCCGCAGAGAGGGCAGGCTGACGGTGAAGACGGAGAGGCGGAAGTAGAGGTCCTCGCGGAAGCGGCCCGCCTGCGTCTCCGCCCACAGGTCCTTCTTGCTGGCCACGATGATGCGCGCGTCGAAGGAGATGGGTGACGAGGCGCCGAGCCGGCGGAACTCCCGGTCCTCGATGGCGCGCAGCAGCTTGGGCTGGAGGTCCAGGGCGAGGTCGTCGATTTCGTCCAGGAAGAGGGTGCCGCCGTTGGCGCGCTCCAGGCAGCCGATGCGCTGGCTCACCGCGCCGGTGAAGGCGCCCTTCTCGTGGCCGAACAGCTCGCTCTCGATGAGGGAGTCGGACACGCTGGCGCAGTCGAAGACGACGAGCGGCCCGGTCGCGCGGGGGCTGAGCTTGTGGATGGCCTTGGCGGCGGCGCCCTTGCCAGAGCCCGTCTCGCCCACCAGCAGCACGGTGGAGTCGGTGGGGGCGATGCGCTGGAGCAGCGCGAAAATCTGCCGCATGGGCAGGCTGCGGCCCACGAGGTCGCCCAGGCGGTCCTCGAGGATGGGCTCCACCTGCACGGGGGAGACCTGGGGGCTGAAGCGCAGCCGGACGTCGCCGACCTCCAGCAGGGCGCCGGGGCGGAGGAAGGCCTCGCGCACCTGGGCGCCGTCGAGGAAGGTGCCGTTGGTGGAGCCCAGGTCCTGGACGAGGAAGCGGTCCCCCTGGCGGCGCACCACCAGGTGGTTGCGGCTCACGGTGGGGTGGTCGATGACGACGTCGTTGTCCGGGGCCTTGCCCACGCGCAGGGCGTCGTTGGCCAGGGGGAAGACGGTGCCGGCGCGCTCCGTGTCCAGCAGGACGAGGTGGAAGAGCTGCGCGGAGAGCCGCTCCCCTTGCGTCCGTGCGCCGATGACGGTGTGCGAAGGGATGGGGGCGGGGGGAAGAGCGGGCATGACCGGCGGGGATTCTAGACGGCTTCGCGCCCGGTGGTGACTTCCTGTCCCACGGGACGATGCCCGCCCAGCGGCCGGCCGTGCGTGGACAGGGGCCGGGGCTGGCTGTGGGGGCTGGTCTGGAGTGGCTCCAGGCCTCCTCGCGAGGTGGCCCGCGGTCGACGGAGACCGGCAGCGTGCCTGTCCACCGCCTTGAAAGCGCCCGGAACGCTCGATGTGAGCTATCGGTGATGTACGTGACGGCTTAGGACGCTGGGCATCGAGTCCGGAGGCCGGCACGATGTCGAACGCGAGTTCCCTGACGAGGACTGCGCAGTTGAACCGTGATGCGCTGATTGCCGCGTTGCGACAGGACCTGTCGTCGACCCGCCGGATGGGGGCGATCTTCGGGGTCCTGGGACTGGTCGCGGTGCTGGCTGGAATACCGTCCCTGCAGCAGTTCATCGACGCCGGGCCGCGTGAGTTGGCGTACCGTGTGCTGCTCATCTTCTTGGGGGTCCCCAGTTGCGTCGGCGGGCTGCTGTGCTTCTGGCTTGCGCCTCGCTACACGCGCCGGCTCGTGCAAAGCGTAGAGGCCGACGAGCGGTCCCCGATGCTGATGACGGTGGAGCGCGAGGTGCTGCCGGGAGAGGACGAGCGCATTCGCTTCGTGGCTACGCTGTTCTGCCTTCGGAGGCACCGCGTGGTGTTGAGGGACGTGTACCTGCGGCATGGGGACAAGCGCATGGCGTACCCCTACGACGAAGGCGTCACCAACGTGCCAGTGGAAGTTTATGGAATGCCCGGCGAGGGGCCCATCGTCATCGATGCGGGCTGGGGGTTCCTGCTCCCCACGAACCGGACCTATCCGTGGTTTACGTAGACACGCGATACGAACAGTCGACGGCCGGCCTTCCGTGAAGAAGACCGGCCGCCACCCGGGTTCCGCCCGAAGGACCGCTCAATCCCCGGTGTAGATGCCGATGGTGCCCGGCATCACCGTGCCGTCGCTCAACGTGACGCCCTGGAAGGCGACCAGCATGCGGCGCCGCGGGCCGGAGCGGTCCACCTGGATGTCCGGCACGCGCATGGTGGACAGCTCACGCCCGAACACGGAGAGCCCGTAGTGCACGACGGAGCCGCCCTGGACACGCGAGAGGCCGCCGCCCCAGCTATGGCCGGTCCAGATGCTGCCATTGGCCGGGTCCGCGGCGACGCTGGCCACGTGCGGCGCGGCCAGCTCGCTCTTCAGCGTGCGCAGCACCTGGCCGCTTTCGTTCAGCTCCGCGAGCCCGTGGGCGAAGGAGCCCACCCACGCGGAGGACCCCACGACGGCGATGCCGGAGACGACGTCATCCGTGCGCTGCTCCGGACGGGAGTAGACCTCCTCGCCCACCGCGTCCTTCCAGATGTCGATGCGGTTCCACGCGTAGTTCGGATACTCGGTGCGCTCCTGGCCCTCCCAGAAGTCCCGCCCGACGCTGCCGTAGAAGTAGCGCGTCGTCCGGTTGGCGCCGCCGACCCAGACGTCCCCGTCCGGCCGCACACCCAGTCCCCAGTATGCGTCCGTGAGCAGCGCGCCCTGGACGCTCCACCGGCTCCGGTCCTCGCCGTAGCGCTCCCGGTCGCCCGCCGGGTCGGAGTAGATGTACGCGTTGATGCCGGGATGCGAGTGCTCCTCCACGCCCGAGCAGAGGAGCTGGCCGTTGCAGGTGGGATTGCCGGGGAAGTCCGCGTCACCACGGGCGAAGCCGTGGTTGGCGCCGAACCAGACGCTGTTGGTGTTCGCGTCGTAGGCGATACGCCAGATGTTGCAGAGCTTCTCGCGGCCCTGGGGCTCGTCGCCGACGACGCCCGGCCCCGAGGAGATGTCGTAGTGCACGACGTCGAGCGTGCCGTCCGCGCGCAGCGTCACGCGGTCGGCGTCGCCGCTCTTGTAGCGGGCCGGGTCCGGCACATCGCTGTCCCAGTTGTTCTCGCAGTGGAGCGCGCCGTCACCCGGCATGCCCTCGTAGCCCACGAAGACGGTGTCGTTCCACGCGCCCGCCACGGAGATGACCTTGAGGTACTTCGGCCCGGGAGGCGCGCTGCCGTCCGGCATGTAGCCGTAGGGCCGCAGGCCGTCCGCCAGGGTGAAGCGGCGGAAGGTGCGCTCACCCTTCTTCATCAGAAAGAGCCCTTCTTCGCCGCCCGCTACCCAGACGTTGCCGGCCTGGTCGGCGGTGACGCCGTAGATGAAGCGGGGGCCACCGGCCTCACGGCCGAAGAACTCCCAGTTCGCCGCGGAAGGCGTGGGCAACGGCACTTCCACGGGGCCCCCGTCCGGCGTGCCGCCGTCATCCGGCGTGCCGCCGTCATCTGGCGTGCCGCCATCGTCCGGCGTGCCTGAGTCCGGAACGCCCGCGTCGGGCTCCGGCTCTTCGCCTCCATCCGGGATTCCCGGGCCCGCATCCGGGGTGCCTGGCCCCGCGTCGGGGGTTCCGGCATCGTCATCCGGGACATCGGGGGATTCCGTGGGCGGAGTGCCCAGGTCTTCGGGGCCCGTTGTCGAGTCGCTTCCGGAGCCACAGCCCGCTGTCCACACCGCGCCCGCCACGAAGAGCGCGCTCGCCCATCCCCATCCGCGCTTCATCTCGTCACCATCTCCTGCTGGAAAGCACACGGGCCCGAAGTAGGCCGTCGTGTTCATCCCCAGCCGTTCGCAAGGACGGTGCCAGCACGTCTCGCCTGGGAGCATGGGCTTGTCCGTCGAGCGGAGGACACGGTGTGGGCAATCCGCTTCCCTGGGTGCGTACGTGCCTGTCCCGGGCAGGGTCGGATTCGTGCTACTTCCCTTCATGAATGGGTGGTCATGACGCGCGGGGCCGGATGCCACTTTCACTTGTCGGTCAGGAGCCGGACCTCGTCTTCTACACACGCCAGGCGGCCGAGCACGGAGGGCCCGTCCTGGTGCTGGGCGCCGCGAATGGCCGGGTGGTGTGGGCGCTGGCGGAGCACGGCATCGCCGCGGTGGGCGTGGACCCCTCGGAGGTGATGATTCGCTCCGCGGAGGAGCGGCGCGCCTCGGAGCCCGCGGACGTCTCCAGCAGGGCGCGCTTCCTGGTGGCGGACCTCCGCTCGCTGCGCCTGCCCGAGCGCTTTCCCCTGGTGCTCGCCCCCCAGCATGCGCTGGGGCTGATGCCGGGCCGGGATGACCTGGAGGCGCTGCTGGCCACGGTGCGCCACCACCTCACGCCGGACGGCTCCTTCGTCTACGACGTGCTCAACACGCCCCGCGAGCCGGTGCTCCCCCGGGATGACGAGGCGCCCAGCGCCGGACTGGAGCCCCGCCGCCCGTTCTTCGCGCTCCACCTGCGCGAGCGGCGGCAGCCGGGCGGGCCCAGCACCATCCGCCGGCTGAAGCTGCGGCACTTCTCGCCCGAGGAGCTGGACGCGGCCCTCATCTCCGCGGGGCTCGTGCCGCGCGAGCGTTACGGCCGCTTCGATGGCAAGCCCTTCGATTTGGAGGACTCGCGCCACATCGGCATCGCCGGGCCCTGAGCCTCAGCGCTCGAAGCGGTAGCCCAGCCCGCGCACGGTGAGGAAGTGGCGGGGGGCCTCCGGGTCGGGCTCGAACTTCAGGCGCAGCTGGCGCATGAAGTTGTCCACGGTGCGCGCGCTGCCCTCGTAGTGGTAGCCCCACGCGCCCGACAGCAGCTCCTCGCGGGTGAAGGTGCGGCCCGGGTGCGCGAGGAAGTGCGCCAGCAGCTTGAACTCCTGCGCGGTGAGCTCCACGGGCGTCCCCGCGCGCGCCACCGTGCGGGCCGCCATGTCCACGCTCACGTCGCCGAACGTCACCGGCGGCGACCCCGAGCCCGCGGCCGGATAGCGCCGGCGCAGCACGGCCTTGATGCGGGCCAGCAGCTCCTGGAGGCCGAACGGCTTCACCACGTAGTCGTCCGCGCCCAGGTTGAGGCCCAGAATCTTGTCCGTCTCCATGCCCTTGGCGGAGAGCACGACGACGGGCGTGTCCCGGCCGCGCTGGCGCAGCTCCTTGAGGACCTCGAAGCCATTGAGCTCAGGCAGCATGACGTCCAGCACCACCAGGTCCGGCGCGTCGTCCAGCGCGCGGGCCAGGCCGGTGCGGCCGTCCTGGGCCTGCAGCACCTCGTAGCCCTCGAAGCGCAGGTTCATGGACAGGCCGGTGAGGATGGACAGGTCGTCCTCCACGACCAGGATGCTCCGCGTCTTGTCGCTCATGCCTTCCCCGCCGGCAGGTGGATGGTGAACCGGCTGCCCTTGCCGGGCTCGCTGTGCACGGAGATACGGCCCCCGTGGGTTTCGATGATGCGCCGGGCAATGGCCAGCCCCAGCCCACTGCCTTCCGTCCTGCGCGTCAGCAGGTTGTCCACGCGATAGAAGCGCTCGAAGATGCGCTTGCGCTCCCTGGCCGCGATACCCACGCCATTGTCCTCCACTGACAGGTCCACCCACTTGCCTCCGCCGCGCGCCAGCAGGGTGATGCGGCGGTTGTCCGGTCCGCTGTACTTGTAGGCATTCTGCAGCAGGTTGAGCAGCGCGCCGGCGACGGCGGCCCGGTCCACGTCGAGGGCAGGCAGCCCCTCGGACACGTCCACCGTCAGGTCCACGCCGTCCTCCATGCGCTGGGTGCGGAAGGCTTCCACCGCGGCGTTCACCAGCTCCGGCACCGGCACGATTTCGCGCTGGTACACCTTGCGCCCGCCCTCGATGCGGGCCCAGTCCAGCACGCGCTCGACGAAGATGGACAGCCGCTCCGTCTCGCGCATCAGCAGGTTGAGCACCTCCTGCATCTGCGCCGGGTCCTTCAGGCGTCCCAGGGCGAGTGTCTCGATGAACATTCGGATGGACGTGAGCGGTGTGCGCAGCTCGTGGCTCACCAGCGAGACGAAGTCCGTCTTCATGCGCGACAGCTGCGCCTCGCGGTAGAGCGCGCGGCCGGTGTAGACGACGCCGAAGGTGAGCGTCAGGTAGAAGAGGCCCAGCAGCACGCCGTACAGCACGCGGTTGCGCGTGGAGGCCCGGGCCACCGGGTCCTCGCCGGTGGGGAGCACCACCAGCCGGAAGTCCTGGAGGGGGGAGGGCAGCACGTGCTCGGCCAGCCCCGTGGGGCCCAGCGCGCTCGCGCGCGCCTGCGCCACCTCCGACACCAGGCGCCCCATCAACCCGCCCTCGGAGGCGTCGCGCGGCACGGGCAGCAGCGCGAAGCGGACCGGCTCGCTGGTGACGGACCGGGTGTCCACGCGCTCGGCCAGCTCGGCCTCCAGCGCCTGCACGGACAGCCGGACGCCGTGCACCACGCCGCCGCGCCGCTCCGCGGCCACCAGCACCGCGCGCCCACCGGCCGTGAGGGAGAAGACGGTGGGCGCGGTGGGCAGTCCACCTGCTTCCGGCAGTACCGTGGCGAGCGCTTCCGTCAGCTGGGGGTCGCGCGTGCGAATCTGACCGTCTTCCAGCTGAAAGGCGCCTTCCGGCTCGGAGACGCGCTGGCCATCGGGCAGCACGAACTGGAGCTGGCCGTCCAGCACCTCGAGGCTCGCCGAGGCGAGGATTCGAGGCAGCTCCTCGGAGAGCGACTCGAGCGTGCCGCGCCAGGCGGCCTCCAGCCGTTTCTCCACGGCCGCGCGCTCGTTGATGATGGCCACCACGCCGAAGCCGGACAGGCCCGCCGATGGCAGGACCACCAGGACGATGAGCAGCGCGAACGTGCGCCGGAAGTTGAGGAAGCGTGGCGGAGTGCGGGACACGGCCCTTCTCCTTTACTCCTACCCGGCGCTACACGCTCGTGGCGTTTCATCGTCGGTGCCACGGACAGTGTCCGCCACCCGTCTCCCGCGTGTGGACGGCATCGACTTCGGGTGCATTCTGGTGCAAGCATGCGCGCTCGCGGGGCAGGCGTGCGACGTGGGCCGGCCGCCTTCAGCTCCGCTCAGGACGCAGGCGCCCGGAGCCCGACGGGACGGGTGGCCGCGAGGAAGGGACCCCCTCCATGAGACGGCACGTTCTGGCCGCGGTGCTGGCTTCAGCGCTCGGGCTGTCGGCATGTGAAGACCGCGAGGTCCAGGCCACCTGGACCCAGGCCTCGGGCTCGGTGGCGCTCAGCCGGGATGACGCCTTCCTCTACGTGGTGGACTCGGACAACGGCGTCCTCGCCGTGGTGGACACCGCGCGCCGTGAGAAGGTGGGCGAGGTGAAGGTGGGCCTGTTGCCCGAGCGCGTGGCGGTGGGGCCGGACGACACCATCTACGTCTCCAACCGGGGGGCGCGCAGCGTGTCCGTCATCCGCCGGGGCGACTGGAACGAGGCGGCGCGCATCGCGGTGGGGGTGGAGCCCGTGGGGCTGGTGGTCGCTCCCTCGGGAGACACCCTGTACGTCGTCAACAGCACCTCGCTGGAGACCACGCGGTACGGCACGTTGATGGCCGTGGACACGCGCTCGCTGGCGGTGCGCTGGGAGCTGCCGGTGGGGGAGGAGCCCCGAGGCATCGCGCTGGCGCAGGGCGGCAAGCGCGCGCTGGTGACGCGCTTCCGTCAGGGCGACCTGGTCTCCGTGGACCTGACGGACGCGGACCGGCCTCGCGTGGTGCGTGAGAAGACCGACCTGTATGCGCGTGCCAACCTCGGCGTGGATGTGATGGCGCCGCCTTCCGGGCTCGAGCCCCTGCCGCCGTCCTCGGGAGTGGCGCCGCGCTTCCATCCCCGGAGCATGACGAGCATCGCGGTGACGCCCGATGGTGAGCGCGCGCTGGCGACGCTGACGTGGGCCCGGGAGGACCCGCTGTCTCCAGGGGGAACGCCGAACACGCCCCCGGGCGGCTCGCTCTACGGGGGCGGTGGGCCGTGCAACACCGGCGGCGTGGTGGCGCCGGGGCTGGCCACCTTCGACACGGAGACCGGCGCGCCTCGCGTGGATGACCTGGACCAGTGCCGGCCTCCGCCGGACCTGCCCCCTGACTTCCCGCCGTCCACCATCATCAGCCCGGAGCTGACGCACCCCATCCAGGGGCCGGTGGCGGCGGTGGTGGACCCGACAGGGCTCTGGGCCTTCGTGGTGAACCGGGAGACGGACAACGTCGCCATCATCCCCACGGGGCGGCGCTCGGGCTCCGACCTGGACGCCAGCATGGGCAGCACGGTGCGCCAGCTGGTGCGCGTGGGCTCCGGTCCCACCGGCATCGCGATGACGCGCGATGGTCGCAGGGCCTACGTCTACAACGCCTTCGACCACACCGTGACGACGCTGGTGAGCGACGGCTCGAGCGACACGGCCAACGTGCGCACGGAGGGGGCGCCGCTGCCCATCGCGGGGGACACGCTGGCGCCGCAGGAGGTGGCGGGGCGCAAGCTCTTCTTCAGCGCGCTGGACTCACGCATGGCCAGCACCTCCGTGGGGGCGTCCTGCGCCAGCTGTCACCCCGACGGTCGCGAGGACGGCCATGTGTGGGGCTTCCCGGATGGGCCGCGGCAGACGCCGAGCCTCGCGGGCCGCGCCATGACGCAGACCAGCCCGTTCCACTGGAGCGGCGAGTTCTCCACGATGCGGGACTTCCTGGACGCCACGGTCCGCGAGCGCATGGGCGGGACGGTGCTGGACGGCGTCATGGTGGCGCAGCTGTCGGACTTCATCGACGTGCTGCCCGCGCCCGACAATCCGCACAAGCGCGAGGTGCTCACGGAGGCGCAGGCGCGTGGCGCGGAGGTGTTCCGCAAGGCCGCGTGCGACGCCTGCCACGAGGGCGCGCACTTCACCAACAACGCGCAGGCCGACGTGGGCACCTTCGTCACGTCGGGCCCGCTCCAGGACGACCCGGCGGTGCGCAAGCAGGGGCTCAATACGCCTTCGCTGCTCGGGCTGGCGCGCACGGCGCCGTACCTGCATGACGGCAGCGCGCCTTCGCTGAAGGACCGCCTGCTGCAGGGGCGTGAGACGAACCGTCACGGCGCCACGGCGCAGCTGTCCGACGCGGAGGTCGACGACCTCGTGGAGTACCTGCTCACGCTGTAGACGAGAGGCCGGGGCGCCCGCGTCAGGGCGTGCCCGCGTCGCCCGCGGGGGATTGGGCGTCCGGCTCGCCGGCATCCGGGCCGTGGGCCGCGCCCGCGTCGAGGGCGGCGGGCGTGGTGGACATGAGCGCGGAGCGTGCCACTTCCACGGCCCGCTCCATCTCGCCTCCCAGCCACGTGACGACGAGCGCGCAGTCGGTGTCGTCATCCCACGTGAGGACCTGGGACATGCCCTGCGCGGGCGTACGCCGCACCGCCGCGCGTCCGAGCGCGGGGACTTCCACGCCTCCGGCCTGGAGGGTCGGGGCCAGCAGCGCGTGGACGTCCGCCTGGGCATAGCGGGCATTGCAGTCCCAGGCGATGGACACGGAGACATCGGGCTCCGACTCCGAGCGGAAGGTGCACAGCGGGCCGCAGGTGGGGCAGGTGCGCTCCTGCTCCTGCTTCAGGGTGAAGCCGGGCAGCATCAGCTCGCGGTCGTCGGGCGGGAGCAGGACCTCGCAGTCGGGGAGGGCCGCGCGCTCGACGGGCGGCGTCGTGTTGCCCGCGTCCACCGCGGGCGCGTCCGCGGAGCGGCTTCGGCACCCCACCAGTGCCAGTGCCATGAACAGTGCCGCGCGCCCTCCAGCCCTCATCCCGTGTGACTCCCTTGTGCGCTTGCTGAAGCGGCGCGGATGGTAGACCGGAGGATGCCTCACGCGGCCACGTTTCCCACCAACGGCTGACTGCTTCCGGACGCAGCCCCAGGCAGGGGCCCGGGCAGGCGGGCTTGCCTCGTGTCTTCGGAGCCCGCTGGACTAAGCTGCCGCTCGCTTCCATGGTCTCCACCTGCTCCCTGTCCTTGCTCGTGCTCGCCCTGGGAGGGGCTGCCCCGGCGCGCCCGCCGGAGGGCACTTCCACAGCGCCAGGGGCGACGAGGGCTTTGGAGTCTTCCGTCGCGCGTCATCTTGCAGCGAAGAGGGCTCAGGCCGGGCCGACTGGGGCCCATGAGGGAGCGAGCAGGGAGCCTCTTGGCGGTGCAGTGCAGGCGGGGCCGACCGAGGGCACGGCTCCCACGCATCCCGGGCCTCCCGGCGGTGCATCGCAGGCAGGGCCGACCGAGGTCCAGGCGCCCCCACGCAACCAGACTCCCAACGATGCGGAGTGGGAGGCCTTCCCGGGCGCCACCTCCGTGCCCGAGTCGAATGACGCGGCAGCGCTGCCCCGGCTCCCCGAGGTGCCCCCGCTGGTCCCGGTGAACGAGGTCCCCTTGCCCGAGCCACGGCCACCACCGGTCATTCGACCGCCGCCCATCCCCAATCGGGTGAGCCTGCTGGGCGCACGGACGATGGGAGCGGGTGGCCTGGCGGCGGGACTGTTCCTGGGCTTTCCCGTCGTGTCCGCACGGGTCGCGGTGGGGCTCACGCGCCGCATCGACGCGCTGGTGGGCGTGGACAGCGTGTACGGGCTGATGAACGAGCTGCGGCTCGGCGCGCGGTGGATGGTGTTCGATGGAGGTGCCCGCTGGAGCGTGGGCGTGGCACTGGAGGGGAGCCACGCCTTCTTCCTGCGCTCCGCGAGCGTGGAGGACCGGGGCGCGCGCTACATCAGCGGCCGCCGCAACTGGAACGTGCTGCCTGGCGTCGTCGGCAACTTCCGGCTCGCGGGAGCCCGGGCGCCGCGCTTGTTCCTCGACGTGCGCTACCTGCTCGCGCTGGACACCGAGCCCGTCCAGGGTATGCCGCTGGGCGGCCTGCCCCCCGACGTGGAGCTGTCCAGCGCCTTCCCGGTGCGGGTGGGCGCGGAGGTCCCCGTGAGCGAGAAAACGTCCTACGCTGTGACGTTGGGCGGGGACATCCGGACCCGTCCCGGCGAGGCGGGCTTCATGCCCGTCATCACCTTTGGCGTCGTCACTGGTTTCTAGCGAGGTCCTCATGCGTGGCAGTGTGATTGGCTCCGGCTCCTTCGGTACCGCCCTGGCGAACGTGCTCGCGGTGAACTGCGAGGAGGTGCGCCTGTGGGGCCGGGAGCCCTCCGTCGTGGAGGCCATCAACACCCAGCATGAGAACCCCGCGTACCTGAAGGGCATCCCCATCTCGGAGCGCGTGCGCGCGACGAACGACCTCCAGGAGGCACTCGCCGGCTCGGAGCTGGTGGTGCTGGCCACGCCCAGCCACGCCACGCGCGAGGTGGTCGCCAAGGCGAAGGCGTACCTGCCGCGCCACGTGCCCATCGTCACGGTGTCCAAGGGCATCGAGAACGAGACGCTGCTGACGATGACGGAGCTCCTGGAGGACTGCCTGCCCGAGGAGTTCCACCCGTACCTCGCGGTGCTGTCCGGCCCCAGCTTCGCCAAGGAGCTGGCGCGGCGCATGCCCACGGTGGTGACCATCGCCTCGCACTGGGACAAGGTGGCGCTGCGCTGCCAGAAGGCGCTGCAGACGGAGACCTTCCGCAGCTACACGTCCACGGACGTGGTGGGCGTGCAGTACGGCGGCGCGCTGAAGAACGTCATCGCGATTGCCGCTGGCATGGCGGACGGCCTGGGCATGGGCCACAACGCGCGGGCGGCCATCATCACCCGCGGCCTGGCGGAGATTACGCGCCTGGCGGTGCGCAAGGGCGCCAACCCGCTGACGCTCTCCGGCCTGTCCGGCATGGGCGACCTGGTGCTGACGTGCACCGGCGAGCTGAGCCGCAACCGCCACGTGGGCATGGAGCTGGGCAAGGGCCGCAAGCTGCCGGACATCCTCGCGGACATGAAGGAGGTGGCCGAGGGCGTGAAGACGGCCCGCAGCGCGCGCGACCTGGAGCTCAAGACGGGCGTGGAGCTGCCCATCTGCCACCAGGTGTACCTGATTGCCCACGAGGGCAAGAGCGCCCGCACGGCGGTGGTGGACCTGATGACGCGCCAGCCGAAGTCGGAGCTGGCGGGCGTCTAGCGCCTCAGTAGCGCCGGGCGCTGGCCTCCGGGGCCGCGCCGCGCACGCGCCACACGGTGAGCCGCTGGGAGTTGGTGTGGCTCACCACCAGCCCCTCGTTCTGCATCTGCTCCAGCAGGCGGTTCGTCTTGAGGCGGTCCAGCCCCACGGCCTTGGCCAGCAAATCACCGGGCATGCCGCTGATGTTGCGGCGCAGCTCGTTGACGATGGCGCGCTTGAACTCGTTCTTCTGGAGGCCGTCCAGGTCCTGCGTCCGCCAGGCCTGGAGGATGCCCGCGGCGATGAGGACCAGCGTCAGCACCGCCAGCGCGGGGTAGATGATGTGGCTGTTCTGCTCCAGCAGCTCGAAGTACTTCGGCGACAGGGAGGAGACAGGCTTCGCGTAGTCAGCCTGGGCCAGCAGCAGCGGAAGGGGCGTGAGGGTGGAAATCGACACGGCCCCCCGACTCTACGGGGAGCCGTGCCCACCGGGCAACCGCCCGCCTCAGACGGCGCCGATGGCCTCGGTGGCGCCCTCGGCGAACAGCGTGGTGTCCGCCTTGGCCAAGAGCGTCGCCAGGCCCTCGCGCGTCGCGGCGCTGATGGCCACGCCGCCCCGGGAGCGCAGCAGCGCCTCCACCTCGTCCGGCGGCAGCAGGTCCGCCTTGTTCCACACCATGAGGCGCGGCTTCTCCATCAGGTCCAGGGACTCGAGGATGTTCTCCACCGCCTCCACCTGGTCGTCGCGGGCGGGGTCCGCCGCGTCCACCACGTGCAGCAGGAGGCTGGCGTCGTACAGCTCCTCCAGCGTGGCGCGGAAGGCCGCCACCAGGTCCTTGGGCAGGTCGCGGATGAAGCCCACCGTGTCGGTGATGATGACCTCGCGCTCCTGCGGGAAGCGCAGCCGCCGGCTGGTGGGGTCCAGCGTGGCGAACAGCTTGTTCTCCGCCAGCACCTCGGCGTTGGTAATCGCGTTGAGGAGCGTGGACTTGCCGGCGTTGGTGTAGCCGACAATGGAGATGACGGGCAGCTCGCGCCGGTTGCGCTGCGCCCGGCGCACGCTGCGCTCGCGGCCAATCGCGTCGATGCGCTTCTCCAGGTGCGTAATCCGCTCGCGCACGCGGCGGCGGTCGATTTCCAGCTTCGTCTCGCCAGGGCCCCGGCCCCCGATGCCGCCCATGAGCCGGCTGAGCGAGTCGTCGCTCTGCACCAGCCGTGGCAGCCGGTACTTGAGCTGCGCCAGCTCCACCTGGAGCTTGCCCTCGGCGCTCTGCGCGCGCTGCGCGAAGATGTCGAGGATGAGCTGCGTGCGGTCCAGCACCTTGAGGCTGGTGGCCTCGCCGATGTGCCGGCCCTGCGACGGTGAGAGGTCCTTGTCGAAGATGAGCAGGTCCACCATGGACTGCATGGAGCGCAGGTTGAGCTCCTCCAGCTTGCCGCGGCCGATGAGGTAGCGCGGGTCCGCCTCGCGCTTCACCTGGAGCACGGAGTCGATGACCTCCACGCCCGCGGTGCGCGCCAGCTCCTTCAGTTCCTCCAGGCTGGACTCGGCCCGCGCGCGGTTGCCGTCCAGGCACACCGCCACGAGGATGGCCTTCTCCCGGCCGCCCACCTTGCGCGAGGCCGCCTTGCGGTTGAACTCCTCCTCCAGCGCGCCCAGCGTGGCCAGCAGGTCCGGCTGCTCGACGTGGACGGAGGGGAGGGTGTCGACGTGCCAGAACTCGCCGGTGCCGTTCTCCGGGACGAGGTAGGCGTAGTGCAGGACGCCGGGCAGGCCCTGGTCCTCCACGCCAATGGCCGCCACGCAGTCCAGGCGCAGCAGCGCGAGGTCCGTGAGGTCGTCCTTGGTGAGCGGCTCGCTCTTCAGGTGGGTGTGGACCAGGCGGAGGCCGCGCAGACGCACCTGTCCGGCGCGGGCGCGGCCAATGTCGGGCAGCTCGAGCTTGTGGGCGTTGCCCACCACCACGTGCTCGATTTCGCCCTTCCGGTTGACGAGCACACCCACCTGCCGGTTCGTCTCACGCGACAGCTCGGTGAGGTGCCGTGCAAGCTCGGGCGACACGATTTCGTGCGGAGACACCCGCCGGCGGAAGGTGTTGCGCAGCCGGTGCTGCTCGCTCGACTTGAGGCCCAGGGTGTTGCCGTAGATTTCCTTCAAACCTTGCTCTCCTGGCGGAGGCAGGGGCCCCCACCGCTTTCGGGTACGACTTTACGACTGCGACCGTAGGGAAAACACGCAGGACGCGCGCGCCTTCCATTTCTGACCTACGCTGGCGCCCCGTGAGTTCGATTCCCACTGGACGCACCGCCCTGCGCGCCGCCCGGCGCGTGGTGGTGAAAATCGGCACCAACGCGCTGACGCACGCCACCGGGCGCTTCAACCGCACCCACTTCGATGCACTGGGCCAGGATTTGTTGTGGGCCGCGCAGGGCCGGGAGCTGGTGGTGGTGTCCAGCGGGGCCATCGCCCTGGGGGTGGAGCGGCTGGGCCTGCCCTCGCGCCCCCGCGACATCCCAGGCAAGCAGGCGTGCGCCGCGGTGGGCCAGAGCCGACTGATGCAGGCCTACGAGGAGGCCTTCGCCGCGCGTGGCAAGGCGGTGGCCCAGGTGCTGCTCACGCACGAGGACGTACAGGAGCGCCGCCGGTACCTCAACGTGAAGCACACGCTGGAGCGCCTGCTCTCCGCGGGCGTCATCCCCGTCATCAACGAGAACGACACCGTCTCCGTGGACGAGCTGAAGTTCGGTGACAACGACACGCTGGCCGGCCTGGTGGCGGGCGTGGTGGAGGCCGACGCGCTCGTCCTGCTGTCGGACGTCGAGGGGCTCTACACCGGAGACCCGCGGCGCGACCCGGACGCGGAGCTGCTGGCCACGGTGATGCAGGTGACGCCCGAGGTGCTGGCGCTGGCCACGGGCACCACCAGTGGGGTGGGGACGGGCGGCATGAGCACCAAGGTGCGGGCCGCCGCGCGCGCGTCGGAGTCCGGCATCCACTGCGTGATTACGTCCGGCGCCGTCCCGGGCCGCCTGCGCGCGGTGCTGGAAGGAGAAGAAGTCGGCACGCTCTTCGAGCCCATGGGCAGTCGGCGCAGCGCCCGGGCCGCGTGGATTGCGCACGCCCTGCGCGCGCGGGGAACCCTCACGGTGGACGCGGGGGCCCGCGAGGCGATTGTCGGCGGCAAGCGCAGCCTGCTGCCCAGCGGCGTGCGTGGCGTCGAGGGGGACTTCGGGCGGGGCGACCCGGTGGACCTGGCGGACGCGCACGGTGCCGTGTTCGCACGGGGCCTGGCCGCCTACGACGCCAACGAGCTGCGGCGTATCGCCGGACGGCACACCGCGGACATCGAAGCGGTGCTGGGCTACCGCTACCTGGACGAGGCGGTGCACCGCGACGACCTGGCCGTGCTGTAGCGCGAGAGCGCGGACCTAGATGGAGGAAGTGGACGTCGACTTGCCGCTGTCGTCGCTGAGCTGCATCAGCGCGCGGAACTCCGGCGAGTCCACCTTCATCAGCAGCAGGGAGACCTCCAGCTCGCCCGGCACGCGGCCCAGCTGGAGCTTGCGCTCCTGGCCGTGGAGCAGCGCCAGCTCGGAGTGGCCCTTGGCCTCGGGCAGCATCAGGTCCAGCTCGAGGAGGAACGACTGGCCCTCGGCCTTGGGCGTGAGGACCAGCCGGTAGTCGGGGCTCGGCGCGCCGGGGCGCCGGCGCTCGGCGCGCAGCGTGCGGCCCGTCTCGCCCAGCAGCTTGGGCTGGGCCACCAGGCGCCCGTCACGGCGGACCTCGACGGCGAAGTACAGGGGCTCCGCGCGCACGGGGGCGGGTGCCGCCATGCTCGTGACACCCACGAGCACCGCCAGCCCGGCAACCACATTACGGACGAGGGTGATGCTGCTCATCGTGAGGCCCCTTCGGAAACGCCGCCCGCCGCGCCGGCCATGCGGCATCCGGACGGGCATGCCCCGTCCACGTCGTTCCCTATTCCACGGAATGGTGCAGGAATAACCCAGATCATGCCCGCAGTGCGAGCCCTCCGGTGGTGCGGCTCCCGTCCGGACTGAAGACAAGCGCACGTACAGGTGAATACCTGCTTGTCTGTTCAGTTGGGTCCGGCTATCTCGCCGGACGCGGACGGGCGGCCCGTCTGTTCTGCACCCGCACGTCCACTTCTTGACCCCCCCGGATCCGCCCGGCATCGTCGCCGACCTTTCCAATGGACCGCACCGAACGCATCCTCGACCTCGTGGCCCTCCTGCTCGACGCTCGCGAGCCCGTCTCCTGGGCCGAGCTGCGCGAGCATTTCCCCGGTGACTACGGCGGCTCGGACGATGCCGCCGAGCGCAAGTTCGAACGTGACAAGGCAGAGCTGGTCGAGCTGGGCTTCCCGCTGACGTACGTCCAGGGCGACGACGAGCGGCGCGACGGCTACATCGTCGACCGGGACGCCTATTACCTCCCGGAGGCGGACCTCTCGAAGGAGGAGCTGGCCGTGCTCTACGCCGCTGGCTCCGCGGCGCTGGCCTCGGGGGCCTTTCCCGGACGGGATGACCTGGCACACGCGCTGCGTAAAATCGGCTTCTTCGCGGGCCAGTCCCTGCCCACACCCCGCGTGCGCATGGAGCTGGGCTCGGTGCACGAGGGGCAGGAGAAGGAAGTCTCCGCGCGCCTGGAGCAGCTCTGGGACGCGTGCGCGGCCCGCAAGTGGGTGGACCTGACCTATGCCAGCCCCAAGCAGGCGGGCACCACGCAGCGGCGGGTGGACCCGTATGGCCTGGCGCTGCGCCGGGGGGCCTGGACGCTGGTGGGGTACTGCCACCTGCGCGGCAGCCTCCGGAGCTTCCACGTCCACCGGATTCGCGAGCTGAAGGTGAACACCGCGCGGCCGCGGACGCCGGACTTCCAGGTGCCGGCGGACTTCTCGCTGGATTCCCATGTCGCCTACTTCCCGTGGCAGCACCGCTTCCACGAGCAGGTGGAGGTGGTGCTCCACCTGTCGGGAACGCTGGCCTCGCGCGCGGCGAGCCTGCTGCCCGGCGCCACGCTGGAGCCGGCGGAGGAGGGGGCGGTGCGGGCGCGGCTGCCGGTGACCTTCGTGGATGGCCTGCTGCGCTTCTGCCTGGCGCTGGGGCCGGACTGCCGCGTGGAGGGCCCGGAGCCGGCGCAGGCGCGGCTGCGGGAGATGGCCTCGCGCATCATCGCGCGGCATGAGGATTCGCAGGACAAGGTGAGCGCATGAGCAACGTCCACGAGCGGCTCCGCCGCCTGCTGTTCCTGGTCCCCTACGTGTCCAAGCACCCGGGCGTCACGGTGGACGCGCTCGCGCGCGCCCTCAACGTCAGCCGCGAGGACCTGCTGGAGGAGCTGGACCTGCTCACGTGCGTGGGCCGGCCGCCCTTCAACCCGGACGACTACATCGACATCTACGTGGACAACGACCGCGTCTACGTGGACCTGGATCAGCGCCTGTTCGCGCCGCCCCGGCTGACGCCCGGCGAGGCCGCGGCCCTGGCCGCCTCGGCGGAGCTGCTCCGGCCCGCGACGGGGGACGCCTTGCAGAGCGCCCTCCAGAAGCTGGAGCGCGTCCTGCCGCCGGCCACCCGGGAGCGCTACCGGGAGATGTACCGGAAGATTGACGCCTCCACGGAGGCGCCCCAGGCGCTGGGGCCGCTCACCCGCGCCATCATCGAGCGGCTGGAGGTGACGTTCGCCTATGCCAGCCCGGGGCGCTCGCCGGAGCCGCGCACGGTGCGGCCCTACGAGCTGCTCAGCCACCGGGGGCAGTGGTACCTGCAGGGTTACTGCCACACCCGGCAGGACGCGCGGCTGTTCCGCCTGGACCGGATGGAGGACATCACCGTCACGGACGTGGCCTTCCAGCCCCCCGCCGACGCGCGGGCGGACGTGCCCAACCCGGCGCGGGGCCGCACCGACGCCTCGGTGCGGGTGCGCTTCTCCCCGGTGGCCGCGCCCTACGTGAAGGAGCGCTTCGGCCGGGACGCTCGCCCGCTTGCTGACGGCGGCGTGGAGGTGCTGGTGGCGGGGGATAGCGAGCGCTGGCTGACCCAGTGGGTCCTGTCCTTCGGAGGCGAGGCGGAGGTGGTGGAACCGCCCTCGGCGCGTGCGGCCGTTGCCCGAGCGGCGCGGGCCTCTGTAGGATTGTGACCCCCCATGCCTTTCCAGCTGACGATCTCCGAGGGTAGAGAAGCCGGCAAGGAGTTCGTCTTCGACCAGGACTCCGTTCTCATCGGCCGTTCGACGGATTGCGACGTCGCGCTGTTCGACCCGGGTGTGTCCCGGCGCCACTGCCGCATCTTCCTCGACGGCGATGCCTACACCGTCGAGGACCAGGGCAGCGCCAACGGGTCGCTCGTCAACGGCAGTCCGGTGAAGACGCATGTGCTCGAGGACGGCGACAAGCTGACCCTGGGCCCGGTGACGTTCGTCTTCGCGATGCTGACGGACGAGCCCGCCACGGGCGAGGAGGAGCTCCCCGCCGGCGCCCAGGAAGGCGATGGCAGCACCCGCATCGTCTCCCTCGACACCCTGAAGCGGCAGCGCAACAAGGGGCAGGCGCTGGCCCCCGAGGGCGCGAACCAGGAGGAACTGGACGAGCTGCGCGAGGGCGCCACCCGCTCCAACCTCCGGGCCCTGCGCCCGGTGTCCCAGGGCCAGAGTGGCTCGCGTCCGGCCGCCATCGAGCGCTCGGCGCCGGCCGCGCCTCCCGCGAAGCGGGCCCCAGGCGCGCCACCTCCGGTCCGGGCCCGTCCGGCGCCGTCCGCGGGTGCGGGCGGCGGACTGTCCGCGGCCGAGCGCGCCCGCATCCGCCGCGAGTCTCCGGGCGTGGTGTCCAGCGCGAAGCTCTTCTGGGCGGACGCCAGCCAGGGCGTGCGCACCGGCATCATCGGCGGTGGCGTGGCCATGGTGCTCGCGCTCTTCGGCGTCCTCTACTGGCTCGTGCTGAGCGGCGATGACGGCCAGCCGAAGGGGGAGGAGCCCGCGTGGCTCACCGGGCAGCCCATCCGCGACTCGTTCGGCCTGGGGCCGGGCGTCATGTGGGAGCGCCCGGACATGAAGGTCTTCGAGTGGGAGTACACCGCCGCCACGCGCGCGGTGGTCATCCTCCACTACCAGGCCCAGGGCATCTCCAAGGACGAGGTCGTGGTGAGCGTCAACGGCGTGGACGTGGGCAAGGTGCCGCCCGACACGCTGGCCAGCCAGGACCGCGCCATCGAGCTGATGATTCCGGCCCAGCACCTGAAGAAGGGCGAGCCCAACCGCATCATCTTCGACAACGTGAAGAATCCCCCGGGCGAGGACCCCTGGAGCATCTGGAACATCTGGGTGGAGCGCGCGTTGCTGCCGGACCTGCTGCCCGAGGAGCTCGTGCGGGAGGCCAACGAGTACTACAAGCGCGGCCGGACGAACTTCGACAGGCCGGACATCGGCGCCCGCAACCGCTACGAGGCGTGGAAGTCCTTCCGCGTGTCGTGGCTGATGCTGGAGGCCCACCCGGAGCCGAAGCCGGACCTCTACTACGAGGCCCAGGAGCGCATGAAGGCGGCCCAGCAGGAGCTGGACCGAACCTGCGCCAAGCTCCTGCTGGAGGTGGAGGGCTACTACAACCAGGGCAACTACAAGAGCGCCTCCGCCACCCTGGACCACGTGAAGGAGTACTTCCCGGAGTTCGACCAGCCGTGCGCCACCCGCGCGGAGAACAAGCGCGCGGAGTACGGCCTGTAGGGCGTCAGCGGGCCCGGCTGATTTCGCGGGCTTGCTTCGTCCGGTGCCGGACACACGCTGGCACCGGGAGCCGGGCTGCGGAATGCCTCGGGTTGCCGGGGGGCGCGGGCATCCTCACCGTTAGGAGGCCATGGGTGACCGGGAGGCGTTGACGGAGCAGTCGGGTGAACGGGGCGCGGAGGCGCCTCGGCGCGCGCCCACGCCCCCGGGGCCGGTGCCGGAGCACGGGCCGGTGTGGAGCCCGAACGTCTCCGGCCGGCTGCTGGCGCGCTACTACCTGCCTCGCCGTCACGCCGTGGTGCAGGGCAACGCGTGCACGCTGCTGCGCGACGGCGTGGAGGCCTACCCGGCGATGCTGGAGGCCATCCGCCGGGCGCGCCGCTCCATCCGCCTGGAGACGTACATGTTCGTCTCCGACGCCGTCGGCGAGCTGTTCGGCGAGGCGCTGGCGGAGGCGGCCGAGCGCGGCGTGCACGTGAAGGTGTTGTACGACGCGGTGGGCTCGTGGACGAGCCGCCGGAGCTTCTTCGAGGCGTTGCGCGCGCGGGGCGTGGACATCCGCGCCTTCAAGCCCTTCAGCCTGTCGCGCGGGCTGCGGCATCTGCTGCGCAGGGACCACCGGAAGATCCTCGTCGTGGATGGCGAGGTGGCCTTCACCGGCGGGGTGAACATCTCCTCCCACTGGGCGCCCGCGGGCGTGGGCGCGGCCTGGCGGGACGACGTGCTGCGCATCGAAGGGCCCGCCATCCACGAGCTGGAGCGGTGCTTCTCCGCGACGTGGCGGATGATGTTCCAGGGCCGCTTCCACCGGCTGACGCAGCGGCTGGAGCGCCTGCGGCAGCCGTCACCCCGGCGCGGGCAGGTGGGGCTGGCCGTGCTGTCCAGCCGGCGGAGCATCCACCGGGCCTACCTCCATGCCATCCGCCGGGCCCGGCGCAGCGTGCTGGTGGCCGCCGCCTACTTCATCCCCGACCGGCGCATGGTGACGGCGCTGCGCGAGGCGGCCCGGCGGGGCGTGGAGGTCCACCTGCTGCTGAACGCCCGCAGCGACCACCCCATCCTGGAGTTCGTGGCCCGGGCCTTCTACGAGCGGCTGCTGGGCGCGGGCGTCCGCATCTTCGAGTGGCAGCGGGGGGTGCTGCACGCCAAGACGGCCGTGGTGGACGGCGTCTGGGGCACCATCGGCTCCTTCAACCTGGAGCGGCTGAGCCTGGCCTTCAACCACGAGGTCAACGCCGTCTTCGCGGACCCCCGGTTGGGGCAGCAACTGGAGGACTCGTTCCGCAGCGACTGCGGCGACTGCCGCGAGGTGACGCTGGCGGAGTTCCGCCGCCGGCCCCTCTGGCAGAAGCTGCTGGAGCGGGTGCTGTATTCGCTTCGCAAAATCATTTGAGTCCAAGGCCTCCTGGCGACCAGCCTGACGCATGGTTCATATGAGCGGTGCTGCACGCCTCCGGTCCGAAGCGTCCGGCCTTGGATGCGCTCGCAGGAACCCTTTGCAACGCGTCAAAGGGGGACCTAGAAGTTGCCGCATCCCGCGCAAGGAAGGACGGCAACACACATGACCGACAGTTTCGGTACGAAGTCCCAGCTCAAGGTGGGTTCTGCCACCTATGACCTCTTCAGCCTGGGCAAGCTGGCCAAGGCCCACCCGGCGGTCAACCGCCTGCCGTTTTCCCTGAAGGTCCTGCTGGAGAACCTGCTGCGGCACGAGGACGGCCGCGTGGTGAAGCGCGAGCACGTGGAGAAGATGCTGGCCTGGGACCCCAAGGCCACCCCGGACGTGGAGATTTCCTTCCACCCCGCCCGCGTGCTGCTCCAGGACTTCACGGGTGTGCCCGCGGTGGTGGACCTGGCGGCCATGCGCGAGGCGCTCGCCTCCATGGGCGGCAACCCGGACAAGATCAACCCGCGCAACCCGGCCGACCTGGTCATCGACCACTCGGTGCAGATTGATTCCTTCGCGACCTCGGCCGCGTTCAAGGAGAACGCCGAGCTGGAGTTCGAGCGCAACCGCGAGCGGTACGCGTTCCTCCGCTGGGGCCAGAGCGCGTTCAAGGGCTTTGGCGTGGTGCCGCCGGACATCGGCATCTGCCACCAGGTCAACCTGGAGTTCCTGGCGCACGTGACGTTCCGCCAGGGCAGCACGGTGTACCCGGACACGCTGGTGGGCACCGACAGCCACACCACGATGATCAATGGCCTGGGCGTGGTGGGCTGGGGCGTGGGCGGCATCGAGGCCGAGGCCGCGCTGCTGGGCCAGCCGATTACGATGCTGATTCCGCAGGTGGTGGGCTTCAAGCTCGTCGGCCAGTTGCCCGCGGGCGCCACCGCCACGGACCTGGTGCTCACCGTCACGCAGATGCTTCGCAAGAAGGGCGTGGTGGGCAAGTTCGTGGAGTTCTACGGCAGCGGCCTGAAGAACCTGTCCCTGCCGGACCGCGCCACCATCGCCAACATGGCGCCCGAGTACGGCGCCACCATCGGCTTCTTCCCGGTGGACGAGGAGAGCCTCAACTACCTGCGCTTCACCGGCCGCCCGGACGACCTCGTCGCCCTCACCGAGGCCTACGCCAAGGAGCAGGGCCTGTGGCGGCGTGACGACGCCGAGGACCCCATCTTCAGCGACACGCTGGAGCTGGACCTGGCCACCGTCGTGCCCAGCCTCGCCGGCCCGAAGCGCCCGCAGGACCGCGTGCCCCTCAAGGACATGAAGTCCGGCTACGAGAAGTCGCTGGTGGAGATGCTGTCGGCCGGCAAGAGCAAGGGCGGGGAGGAGGAGGGTGGCAAGGCGAAGGCCGCCCCCGCCGCCGCGGTGCCGCCGGAGCGCCTGGCGCAGACGGTGACGGTGAAGAACGGCCGCCAGAGCTACCAGCTGGGCCACGGCGCGGTGGTGATTGCGTCGATTACGTCCTGCACCAACACCTCCAACCCGGCGGTGCTGGTGGGCGCGGGCCTCCTGGCCAAGAAGGCCGTGGAGCGCGGCCTCAACCCGAAGCCATGGGTGAAGACGTCCCTGGCCCCGGGCAGCCGCGTGGTCAGCGAGTACCTGCGCGACGCCGGCCTGCTGCCCTACCTGGAGGCCGTGGGCTTCCACATCGTGGGCTACGGCTGCACCACGTGCATCGGCAACTCCGGCCCGCTGACGGAGCCCGTGGCCAACGCCGTCACCGAGGGTGACCTCGTCGTGGCCGCGGTGCTGTCCGGCAACCGCAACTTCGAGGGCCGCATCAACCCGCACGTGCGCATGAACTACCTGGCCAGCCCGCCGCTGGTGGTGGCCTACGCGCTGGCCGGCGAGGTGGGCATGGACCTGGACAACGAGCCGCTGGGCACCGACCCCAACGGCCGCCCCGTGTTCCTCAAGGACATCTGGCCCACCAACGAGGAAATCCAGCAGGTCATCCGCACGTCCGTGAAGCCGGAGCAGTTCCGCCGCCAGTACGCCAACGCCATGGAGGGCGACGCGCTCTGGCAGCAGCTCCAGGTGGGCAAGGGCTCCACCTTCAAGTGGGACGAGACGTCCACCTACGTGCGCAAGCCGCCCTTCTTCGAGAACCTGCCGAAGGAGCCCAAGCCCACGCAGGACATCAAGGGCGCGCACGTGCTGGCGCTGCTGGGTGACTCCGTCACCACGGACCACATCTCGCCCGCCGGCAACATCGCGAAGACGAGCCCCGCGGCCAAGTACCTCATGGCCAACGGCGTGGAGCCCAAGGACTTCAACTCCTACGGCGCGCGCCGCGGCAACCACGAGGTGATGGTGCGCGGCACCTTCGCCAACATCCGCCTGAAGAACCTCCTGGTCCCCGGCGTGGAGGGCGGCGTCACCGTCCACATCCCCACCCGCGAGCGGATGAGCATCTACGACGCGTCCATGAAGTACCAGGCGGAGGGCACGCCGCTGGTGGTGCTGGCGGGCGCCGAGTACGGCACGGGCTCCAGCCGTGACTGGGCGGCCAAGGGCACCATGCTGCTGGGCGTGAAGGCCGTCATCGCCAAGAGCTTCGAGCGCATCCACCGCTCCAACCTGGTGGGCATGGGCGTGCTGCCGCTGCAGTTCGAGGCGGGCCAGGACGCGCAGTCGCTGGGCCTCACCGGCCACGAGACGTTCGAAATCACCGGCGTGGCGCAGGACCTGGCGCCGCAGAAGAAGCTCACCGTGAAGGCCACGGGCGAGGGCGGCACCAAGGAGTTCACGGTGGTGTGCCGCATCGATACGCCGAACGAGCTCGACTACTACCGCCACGGCGGCATCCTGCAGTACGTGCTCCGCCAGCTGGCCAAGGCCTAGCGCGCGGAAGGCGCAGTCACCCGCGGCCCGGAGTGCCCTCGGTGGTGCTCCGGGCCGTCGTGTCTTCAGGGCTCGCGCAGGCGGGCCCAGGCCGCGCGGTAGCGCGCCAGGCGCTCGGCGTCCTTCGGCGTCACCACGCCGAGCCGCCGCACGTCCATGTTGTCTTCCAGGTCCGCCAGCTTCACGCGGCGGGCGAGCGGGTGCGGGCGAACGCGCTCGATGAAGGCCTCGTACGTCTCGCCCTCGCGCCGGGTGAGCGCGTCCAGCGCGTCCAGCACCGCGTCCGGGTAGCCCAGCGCGCGCAGGCGCTCGAGCGTATAGGGCGTGTCCTCCACCACGTCGTGGAGGATGGCGACGGTGCGTTCCTCGTCGGTGTCCAGCCGCATCATCACCCGGAGCGGGTGGAGGATGTACGTCTGGCCGGCCTTGTCGCGCTGGCCGTGGTGCGCGGCCACCGCGAGCGCGATGGCGTCTTCGAGTGCGGGCATGCCCTCCTTCTAGCCCCGGCGCCCTCCCCAGGCGAGTGGGGAGGGCGGGGGGCCCGGGGCACCTCAGGGCGTGCAGTTGGCCGCGCTCACGTGGCGGCAGGCGTGCTGCTCCTGGGTGAGGGGCAGCTCGTACACGTTCTGCAGCACCTCGCTGTTCTCCGACACGTGCACCGCGGTGGCCTGGACCTGTCCGGGCTCCTGCATGACGACGCTGTATCTCACGCTGCCCGTAGGCGAAACCGACACCGTGGGGCCGACGTCGGTCGGCGGAGACAGCACGTCGCGCTCCTTGAAGCGCCCGTCGAAGGACGCGGCGCAGTTGGGCAGGCCGCTGAGGAAGTCCGCCTGGTAGAAGCGGGCCTTCGCGGCGGTGCTGCTGCACACCTCGCCGCCCTGCGACGGGTAGATGGTGTTCCACAGCGTGCAGCTGGCCACCGTGGCCGCGCCGCCCGCCGTCTTGTGGGTGACGTTGTCCGTGTACTCCAGCATCCACCCGTCGCCATCCGGCTGCGCTCCCGGCGCGGAGCACGCTCCGGACGCCTCGCAGGTGATGTTCGTCACGTCCACCAGGTCGCCGCTGGTGTCGTTGTCGCTGCTGCGGTCCGTGAGGCGGGCCGCGTCGAACTGGAGCGCCGTCATCGGTCCGTTCTCGTCCTCGGACACGGCGGTGGCGTCCTCGGCGAACGTTCGGCCGGTGACGCCGTACACGCGCACGCCATAGAAGCGGTTCTTCCCGATGCCGCTGATGTTCCGGGTCAGCTCCAGGTCGGCGAAGTTGGGCGCCACGTTGCTCACGTCCTGGCAGCGGAAGTTGCCCGCGGCGTCCTTCCCGCACTCGACGCGCGCGGGGCTGAGGGACGTGTAGTCCTGCGGCGCGCCCGGGCAGGAACGGGCCTCGAACGTGGCGAAGCGGGCGGACACCACCGTCTGGCCCGGATCGCCACACGCCTCCTGGGTGGACGCGGTGCGCGTCAGCGTCGTCTGCGCCAGCGCCTTCTGGGTCCACTGGTGCCGCGCCTGCGTGACGTTCTGGCCGAGCCGGTCCACGCGGTAGTCCACCTCCACGTTGCCGCACCCGTAGCGCGCGCACGCCTGCGGGTTGTCGAAGCGGCAGATGCCGGCCTGGTCGTCCAGCAGGGCGTAGCGGTCACCGGTGCCCACGAGCGCGCGCATGGCGCCGGTGCCCGGCTGGATGCCGATGGAGGGCACGTAATAGAAGGGCCACGTGCGCGTCAGGTTGTTGCCCTGCGTGCCCCCGGGCCCCACCGCGTCCCGGTCCATCTGGAAGGCGCGCGCGGCGCTCCAGTTGCGGATGAGCTTCGTGGCCGGGTCCAGCGCGCCGGGCACGGACATGCGCGCCACCCAGAGCTGGCCGCGCATATCGCCGAAGACGGCGGTGTCGAAGAAGCCGTCCTGCTGCACGCTGCCCGCCACGCCGTAGTCCACCAGCGCCACCGGCGCCGCCACGCTGTGGGTGAGGTAGCGGGCAGGCCCGTGCTGCTCGCCGCTGGCGTTCGGGTCGTATTCGAACTTCCACCACAGGTTGTCCGTGCGGCCATTCACCTCCGGCGACCACGCGTCCACCAGGTAGATGCCGCGGCCCTTCTCCTGGCCGGGAGACCAGCCGCCCGACAGCGCCACCACCCAGCGCTCCTGGGTGTCCACGTTGTAGCGGGACACGGGGCCCGGCGCGGTGCCCGCCTCCACCAGCACGGGCCCGATGGGCGGCGGCTTGGGGCTGAGCGAGAAGAGCGTCTTGCCGAAGAGGGCGGCCTCCGCGGAGTCCGGCTGCGGGTACATCCACTGCATCCGCGGCGCGCCGAAGCGGCCGGTGCCCGGGTCCGCCCGCAGTTCCAGCGCCAGGTAGTGCACGCCGCCGCGCCCCTCGGAAATCACCGCCATCGTGTGGTACTCGGTGGACTGCTTGATGCCGTCCGGCTGCGAGCCGTCCGAGCCGTCCGCCCACACGTCACGCACCATGATGTCGCCGTCCACGTAGTACTGGTGGCCATTGGCCATCTCGTGCAGGCGCGACAGCAGGTCCGGCGGGATGAAGGCCCACTCCTCCTCGCCGGTGCTGGGCGTGTACTCAATCATGGGCAGGCCGCCCTCGCAGTTGTCGGCGCTCGCGGTGCTGTCGCGGAAGGCGTGCAGCATGCCGTCGTTGGCGCCCACCAGCACCAGCTTGTCGCGGCGGCGGTAGCGATGCAGGTAGGCGTCATAGGCGTCCACCTCCACGGTGTTGCCGCAGCGGCTGATGGTCTCCTGGGCGAGCGGCGTGGGCGACACGCCCAGTTGCTGGCTGTAGAGCGTGCGCGCGCACTGGTTGCTCATTCCCAGGTTGCACAGGAACTTGTCCATGGGCGGGTCCACCAGCACCGGTGCGGAATGGAAGATGTCGCCCAGCACGGAGCGGCGCACCTCGGTGCGGTTGTTGTTGCCGTCCTCGTCCGCCAGGTCCTGGCCGCGCACGTACTGGATGAGCGTGCGCACGCAGATGTCGTTCAGCCACGTCTGTGTCTGCGTCATGCTGCTGAAGCCAGGCACCGTGACGTTCATGGCCGCGGCTGCCTGCTGCGGCGTCAGCCTGAGCCCCGTCAGCAGCTTGCCCGGGTCGATGTCCAGCGGCGACACGGATTGGACGGTGGGGCAGATGGGCGTGCCGAGGATGCCGAAGTAGCTCTTGAGCACCTCGCGGTTCTCCACCGTGAACTCGATGGGGGCCGCCGTGTTGTCCGCGGCGGTGATGCGGCCGTCCTGGTTGGTGTCCGTCACCGTGTAGATTTTGCGGCTGGCCAGCGACCGGGCCAGCAGCGCGCGGCGCGCCTCCCAGAACTGGGTGGCGGGGGTGCTGGTGCCGTCCTTGACGAAGTTGCCGGCCGTGTCCTCGACGACGATGTCGCCATCCCGGTCCACGACGAAGATGTCGTCCATGTCCCCGTCGCCGTTCTTGTCCGCGCCCTCGACGAACTCGTTGAACTGGTTGAAGCGCCACAGGTCGCCGCGCCAGGCGCTGTCGCCCGAGGCCGGAGACATGCGTGGCATCAGCGCGCTGAGCGTGGAACTGCCCGTCTGGAACGAGGAGATGGCCGCCGCCGCGAAGGCGATGTTGCGGTTCGACACATCGTCGACGATGGACTGGAGCGCCGTCTTCAGCTGGCTGGAGTTGGTGGCCGCGTAGAAGCGCCCGCCGCCCGCGTCGGCGGTGACGCGCAGCAGGTTCAGCGCCCTTGTGTTCGTCAGCGCGAAGCCCACGGTGTAGGTGGCCACCTGCTGCGACCCGTCCAACTCCGGCCGCAAGTCATGGGTCCACATCCACTTGGCGATGCGGTGGATGTGGCTGTTGGAGCCGCCGCTGTAGTTGCCGCGCCCTGCCGCGGCGCAGTTGTCACAGGGAACGTCCTCGTTCCGTACCTGATAGGGAATCTGGTCGTCGCCGTCGCCTGGCTCGTTGGGCTCGCCGTCCGTCAGCAGAATCATGGCGTTGAAGCCGCACGAGAAGCAGGTGGCGGCCCGGCCGGGGGCGGCCTCGTCGTCGAAGTCCGAGTCACGCAGGTAGCCACTGCCGAACCAGTCGGGGAACGGGTCGTCGGAGGCGGAGCGGAAGTAGGTGCTGGCGCCCCACATGGCCTGCGTCAGGGGCGTGCCCGTGTTGAAGCGCAGCCCGTTCTTCATCTTGGCGAGCAGGTTGCCTCGGTGTTCGTCGCGCTTCGCGGTGTCGAGCGACTCATCACACTTGGGACCGAAGCGCTCGAAGCGCACCACGTCCTGGCCGTCCCACTTGACCGTTCCGGTGGCGCCGCTGCCCGCGGAGAACGTCACCACGCCGAAGCGCGTGCGCTCCGAGTCCTTGAGGACCTGGCTGATGACGTTGACGGCGGAGTGGCCGCGCGGCGAGTAGAAGTTGAGGAAGTTGCCGGACGCGACGCGGCGGCTGGAGGTGTACTGGAAGTAGCCCTTCGTCGCGAGGCACTGCGCGCACGCGGCGCGCGCGGCGCTCAGGTTGTTGCCGGTGCCCACCAGGTTGGAGCACGCCTGGGTCGCGGAGTCACTGATGACCGTGTTGGGCGGGTCCTGGTCGAAGCGCACCGGGTTGGCGTTCATGCCGAAGCTGGTGTGCGTGGTGCTGCCGTTGCCGTCGAAGCGGTAGTAGCGGGTGGGCACGAACCAGGGGGAGTCCTGGTTGGTCAGCGACAGCCACATGCGCGGGTACTCGACGCTGGCGTCGTAGTTCAGCGCGTCGATGTTCTCCTGGCGGCAGCCGGGAAACTGCCCGCCCGAGTTCGAGCTGTAGCTGTAATGGTTGTTGTTGTTCCAGGCGATGGGCCAGTACGCCATGGACCCCGACGTGTCGAGGATGAGGAGGATGTTGGGCGGGCCGCTGGGGCTGGTGAAGAAGCGCTCGTCGCTGCCGCGCGCGGGGTTCATCAGCGCGTCCAGGCGGGACGTCGACTGCAGGCTGCACGAGGCCGGGTCCTGCGCGAGCGCGCCGGGGGCGGTCAGCAGCACGGCCAGGGCCGTCAAGGTGGAGAGGAGTGCCTTCATGGGGGGCTCGGGGAAGGACGGAGTCAGAAGGGGTCAGATGCCGAAGCGGAAGACGAACTCGGTCTCGGCCTGCCGGCCGCCGGGCTCGTCGCACATGACGACCACGCGGTAGTAGCTGCCGCCGGTCGTGCCTTCTCGGAGGGTGTTGGCCGCGTCGCTCACCTGGTCCTTGCCGCTGCTGAACGAGGACGAGGCCAGCACCGCCGCGGTGGGCGCGGACTCGGTGTCGCCCAGGTGGGCGGTGCGCATGGTGCTGCGGTCGGCGACCACCTCGTCATCCATCAGCACCTGCTCCAGGCTGATGCTGGTGACGGGCACCGCGCCGGTGCCGAACACCTTCAGCCGCGACAGCAGGTAGCGCCGGGCCGTCTCCGCGCAGGCCTCCACGCGGTCGCTGCGCGTCTTGGACACGGCGGCGGACTGGTTGCGGCCGGTGAAGGTGATGGCGCCCACCACCAGCAGCAGCAGCACGGTCAGGGCAATCAGGGTGATGGCCAGGGCGCTGCCCCGGCGGGAAGAGAAGGTTTTCATCGTGGCTAGCCTCCCCAGACGTTCTTGATGTCACCGGCGACGCCCGGGGAGCGCAGCTCGGGGATGAAGAAGGCGCGGGACGTCATGTTGGGAATGCGCACGGACGTCTCCACGGTGGTGCGGAAGAACGTGTCCTCGTCGGCCACGGGCTCGGCGTTGAAGAGCTTGCGGGCCTGGCTCCTGGTGCCGGAGGGCAGCTGGCGCACCGAACGAACCGTGAGGCCCACGCCCACCGAGCGGATGTTGGCCGGGTTCTGGTTGTAGCGAAGCGGGTCGTCGTAGGGCGTGCTGTACGTGGGCGCGGGGACGTCCGCGTCGTACTTGGGCAGCACGACGGCGTCCTCGTCCCCCAGCACCCAGGCCATGCCGCTGCCCACGGCGGCGTCCACGGCGACGTGGCCGGCGCAGCACGCGGAGTTCGCGGGGGGCCGGTTCATCTGGTAGGCGACCTGGAAGGACTCGACGTCGGAGGCAATCGGGTCGAAGTCGGCGTCGCTGGCCCAGCCGTGCTTCACCACCAGGTAGGGGCGGCCGCCGTGGGCCTCCACGCGCAGCCGCTTCTCGTGCACCAGCATGACGAAGGGAATGCGCCCCGCGTCCGCCATGCAGCCCTTGGGCACATCTCCCGGAAGGCCCGCGGCGAGCGCGGGCACGAGCGAGGCGGTGGAGGCATCCGCGGCCACGTCCGCGTCCAGCCGGCCCAGGAAGTAGTCCTGGCCACCCGGGCAGGCCACCAGCATCGCCTGCCCCCGGCGCAGCGGCTGGCCGAAGGTCGCCGGTGCCTCCAGGTCGAGCTGGTACGGAGGGGGCCCGGCGGGAGCGAGCTGGCCGCGGCGCAGGAACTGCGGGTCGCGGTAGCGGAAGGCGAGGTCGTCGGTGACGACGGTGCCCCAGCCCTCCACCTCCAGGGTGTAGTTGTCCTTGCGCTCGTCAGGCAGGTCGGTGGTGTTGAAGTCGAACGCGATGGCCGGGTCCAGGCCGTAGCCCGCGTAGCGCAGCGTGTGGCTCAGGTAGTCCATGCCGACGCGGCTGCCTTCGACGGCCGTCTTGGAGATGGTGTTGCTCTGGAAGATGTCGTTGACGGCGATGATGGTGCCCGCCACCGCCAGCAGCACCACCGAGGAGACGGTGATGCCCACCAGCAGCTCGATGAGCGTGAAGCCGCCGGGCGCCTTGCGCGGATGCGTCCTCACAGCTCCACCCCCGCGCCGTTCTCCGCCGGGTTGTAGAGCCCGACGAACTGCTTGACGTACTTCCGTTGACCGGCGCTCCGGAAGGACACCACCACCGCCACCGAGTCGATGGCCTGCGTCGGCGTCCACACGAGCACGCGGCGGTAGGCGTCGCGCTCTTCGTCCGAGTAGCCCGGCACCACCCGCAGCAGCGGATCCGCGGTGGCGCTCTCGTAGGCGTCGAGGTCCACCACGCACGCGTCGGGAAGCGAGGAGAGGCCGCCGGCCAGCTCGAGCGTCTCCGCGGCGCCGCTGCAGCGCGCGTTGGACAGCGGCCCGGTGTCGGCGAAGAGGCGGGCCCGGCCCTGGAGCTGGAGGCCCGCGCGAACCTGCGCGGCGATGGCGCTCGCCTGCGACAGGCGGTTGGCGGCGGCGTTCTGCTGGCTGGCGAACAGGAGCCCGCCGAAGACGCCGCTGATGCCGAAGGCGAGGATGGCGGCGGCGGCCATGCCCTCGATGAGGGTGGCGCCGCGCTGGGGCGCTCGGCGGCGAGCCGAGGGAATCAGGCGCTTCATCGGTTGGTCCTCGTGTCGACGAAGCCGACGGGCGCGGAGATGGCGAAGATGTACTCGCGCTGGCCGTCGGTGGAGAGCAGTGCCAGGGACGCGGCGCGGTTCAGCGCGCCGTTGCCGGCGGGAAGGACGGGCTGCCCCGCGCCATCCACGAAGCGCGCGGAGCCGTCGCTCCGGAAGACGATGGCGCCGCGCCGCGGGGCTCCGCTGCAGAAGCTGCAGTCCGACACGGGCAGGCCCGCGAAGATGCCGTCCCATTCCAGGTTGCCGCTGGCGCCGAAGCGCACGGTGCGCTGCGTGTAGCGGTCCAGGTACATGGAGTCCATCAGCCGGCCCTGCTCCTGCGAGGGGTGGATGTCCTCCGGGGGCGAGAAGGTGTTGAAGCTCAGCTGCCCGGCGGGGGCGCCGACATCGCCGAAGGTCCGCAGCCGGTCCTCGACGAGGAACCACGCCCCGTGGCCCGCGCCGGCCTGTCCCGCCGGGTCGATGTCCGGGTAGATGATGAGCCACACGTCGGACTGGCGGTCCACCGCGCGAGCCCGGGCCTCGGCGAAGGCGCCAGACAGGTCCGCCGCCGCGTTCTGGGGGCCGGTGCGCGCGCTGAGCTGCGCATAACCCGCGTACGCGAGCGCGGCCAGCACACCGATGATGGCGAGGACGACGCAGACCTCCAGCATCGTCATGCCGCGTGCGCCGCGGCGGCTCACTGCGCGACCTCCACGCGGACGCTCAAGGGCTGCTTGACGCCTTGCCGCCACACGAGCACTTCCGACACGCCCTGGGCCAGGCCCTGCACCATCAGCTGGTTGGGTTCGCCCACCGCGACCTCCACCACCTCCGGGGCCTGGACCCTCACGCGCTCGGCGTCCTTGATGATGAACTGCGTCTGGTGGCCAGGCGCCACGTGCACCACGATGCCGGAGGGGGCCGCGTTCTTCGCCTCGGTGGCGAAGGCGGGCTCGGCGACGACGGGAGGCTCGGGGGCGACGGTGGTGTCCTGAGCCCAACCGGTGGCGGCGGTCAGCGTCAGCGCCAGCGGCGCCCAGCGCATCCAGTGGGAGCGGCGGGGGCGGCCGCCTTGGGGGGAAGACGAAAAAGCCGTGAGCAAGGGCATGGGGGGATGTCCTGCAAGCACAATTGCCCCTGGGGGCTGGGGCGAAGGAGACACGGGGGTGCATCTGCACACCTCATGCCTTCCTGGCCCGTCACCCAAGCCCGCGACACTCCTGGGGAATTCAGCTTGCAGTGGGCGCCAGGAGTGGCTGGCGACCTCGCAACGTCTGCGAGTCCGCAAACTTTAGGCGCACCCGGACTGTTCAACGACAGGGAGACTGGAGTCGAAATAGACCCGGGTCACCAGCCGGATTTACTGCTTCTCATGGCTTTCTTTTCGGACGTGCGCTTCTTGCCTTCCAGGCGCCGCCGCTTGGAGCCGGCGGTGGGCTTGGTGGCCCGCCTGACCTTGGGGACGAAGGTGAGCGCCTTGAGGCCCTCGCGCAGCCGCTCCAGCGCCACGCCCTTGTTCTGCACTTGGCTGCGGCGCTCGGTGGCGCTGACGGACAGCTCGGTGGGGGCATGGGTGAGGCGCACGCCGCTGGCGGTGGTGTTGCGGTGCTGGCCGCCCGGTCCCGAAGCGATGAAGTAGTCCACCTCGCACGCCTTCAGGAGGGACTCGTCGTCCAGCTTCAGGGCGTCCAGCGCGGCCTGCCGGCGGGTCGGTGAAATGCTCATGGCTGCTTTCAAGGTATCCCTCCCGGGCCCTTTCGTGCACCGATGCCGTGCGCGCAGCCCCCGGCGCCGGACGCGGGCACGCCACCCGCCTGACATGGTGGTGGCGAAGGCGCACGGACGCTTCACCCGCTTCAAGGCCATGTGGGTGGTGCATGGCGATGACCTCTCGCGCGGCTCGGCTCCGAGGAGGCGAAGCCCAAGGCGGCGACCATCGACACGGGCGTGGAGGGGCGTGACCCCCCCCCCCGCTGACCGCAAGGACTTCGGGTTGGCGTGGCGCCGCTGGGAGCGGGCGGCCTGCTGGCGGGGGAGCGGGCGGCCTGCTGGCGGGGCAGCAGGCGGCGTGAGCCGAAGGTCACGCCGGCCCGCCGCGGGCTAACGCACGTTGAGGGTGATACCCGTGGTGGCCTGCCGCCCATCCTCGCTGGTGGCGACGATGCTGGCGGCGACGGGCACGCGCGACATGCCGCGCGAGGTGTCGATGTAGGGCTCGACGAAGGTCTGGTCCGCGGGGATGGTCACCGTGGGCATGGTGATGCGCGTCGTGGGCGAGTCCAGCGAGACAGTCACCGGACCGGTGAAGCCCTCCGCTCGCGTCACGGTGATGCGCACCTGCGCGTTCTGCCCCGCGAAGAGGTCCACCTGCCGCGGCTCCACGCTGACGGAGAAGTCCGGCTGCGCGACGGGCGGCGGCAGGATGACGAGGAAGATGTTGGCGCCCGTCGCGAACGACTCCGTGGCGTTGGTGGCGAGCAGCAGCGCGCGGGACATGCCGCGCGCCTGCGTCTCGGGCGCCACCGTGAGCGTGGCCGTGGTGGTGACGGACGGCTCGCCCTCGGGCAGGACGATTTCCGGGGCGAGGGTGACGCCCTCGGGCGCGTTCGCCAGGTTGATGCGGAACGCGCTCTGGTCATCGCCTTCCCGCTGCACGGTGATGTCCACCGGCAGGCTCTCCCCGGGCACGGCGGTGAGGGTGTCGGGCAGGCTGAAGCCGATGCGGAAGTAGGGGCCGTCGCTGCCGCAGGCCATGGCCAGCGCGCAGCCGAGCAGCAAGAGGCCCCGGAGCACAGGGCGGCGAAGGGAAGGGTTCATGGGCTTGGGTCTCCTGGTGCGTGCCAGCATCGGTCCACCGTGTCACCCGGGCAAGCTGCTCCAGAGCAGGCGAGCTCAGCCGAACAGCACACGGGCCACTTCGTACGTGCCCACATGGGCATCAATGGTCGCGGAGAGCGGCCTGGCGTAGCCGCCCCCCAGGGTGAGCACCACGGGCAGGCCTCGCTGGCGGGCGGCCTGGAGCACCCACCGGTCGCGCTCGCGCAGTCCGGCCTGGGTGAGCGAGAGCCGGCCGAGCGCGTCCTCCGCGAGCGGGTCCACGCCAGCCTGGAAGAAGAGGATGTCCGCGCCAGCTCGGTCGAGCACCTCGGGCAGGTGGAGGGCGAGCGCGTCGAGGTACGCCGCGTCCCCGGTGCCGTCCGGCAACCCCACGTCGAGGTGCGAGGGCTGCTTGCGGAAGGGGAAGTTCTTCTCTCCATGCATGGAGAAGGTGAAGACGGAGTCATCGCCGGTGAAGACGGCCGCGGTGCCGTTGCCCTGGTGCACGTCCAGGTCCACCACCACGGCGCGGCGGATGGCGTGGGAGGCCTGGAGCACGCGAATGGCCACCGCGATGTCATTGAAGACGCAGAAGCCCTCACCATGGTCGGGGAAGCCATGGTGCGTGCCCCCGGAGAGGTTGCCGCCGATGCCGTCATGGAGCGCGGCGCGGGCCGCGCCGATGGTGCCGGCCACGGCCGCGGCGAAGCGCCGCACCAGTGCGGGAGACCAGGGAAAGCCGAGGCGCCGCAGCTCGTCCTCGGTGAGCGTGCCCTGGAACAGGGCGTCGAGGTAGCGGGGCGTGTGGACGCGCTCCAGGTCCTCACGCGGGCAGGGCGTGGACTCGGTGAGGGCGTCCGGTGCGAGGACGCCCCGCTCCAGGAGCGCCTCGCGCAGCAGCCGGTACTTCTCCATGGGGAAGCGGTGCCCGGGAGGCAGGGGGACTTCGTAGCTGTCCGAGTGGAAGACGCGCACGTGGGCCAGCCCTAACGTCCAGGCGGGGCAGGTGCAACCGAGGGCGTGCGTGAGGAATCAACCAGGGGCGTAGACCTTTCGGCGGGGCTGCTCGTTCCAGGGACAACGCGCGCGCCGAAACCCTCTCAACCCGCTGTCGCCCCACTCATTCCTTGGAGAACGCCATGGACTTCAAGTCCCTGTCGCGGGCCCTGCTGCCGGCCGCGCTCGTCACCTCTCTGTCCGCCGCCCTGGTCCTGGCCAAGGAGGCCCCCGCCGTGGGTGCGTCGGCCAAGACGGCCCCGGCTCCGGCTCCAGCCACGCAGGCCCAGAAGCCTGCCCCGGCGCCCGCGCAGCCCGCGCCCCATCCGGCACAAGGCGCACCGTCACGGGCTCCGGCCGCCCGGCCGCAGATCGAGGTGGTGTTCGTGCTGGACACGACGGGCTCGATGAGCGGGCTGCTGGAGGGCGCGAAGCGGAAAATCTATTCCATTGCATCGCGCATCGCGCAGGGCCGGCCGACGCCGCACCTGAAGGTGGGGCTGGTCGCCTACCGCGACGTGGGCGACGACTACGTGACGAAGCGCTTCGACCTGAGCGATGACCTGGACACGGTGTTCGCCAACCTGCGCGAGTTCGAGGCGGGTGGTGGCGGCGACACGCCGGAGCACGTGGGCCGCGGGCTGGGCGAGGCCGTGTCCAAGCTGTCCTGGAGCCCCAGCCGCGAGGTGATGAAGGCCATCTTCCTGGTGGGGGATGCGCCCCCGGCGCGGCGCAATGATGACTGGGACTTCAAGCACTGGGCGAAGAAGGCGCGCGACAAGCGCATCGTCGTGAACACGGTGCGGTGCGGCGGCGACTCGGACACCGAGGTGTCGTGGCGGTATGTGGCGAAGCTGACGGATGGCACGTTCGACTCCATCGACCAGTCCGGTGGCATGGTCGCCGTGGCCACGCCGTATGACGCGGAGCTGGCGAAGGTGAACGCGGAGCTGGCCTCGAAGACGCTCTACGCGGGCCGCAAGGAGGTCCAGGCGGTGAACAAGGCCCGCGCCGCCTCCATGGCGGAGCTGGCGCCCGAGGCGGCGGCCGAGCGCATCAGCTACATGAAGAAGACGCGTGGGGGCGGCTCCGCGGCGGCGCCTTCGAGCAGCGCGCCCAAGGTGGTGGGCGGCGGGGTGGACCTGGTGGAGGCGCCGTCGGCGCTGGCGGGCGTGAGCGCGGACGAGCTCCCCACCGAGCTCCAGGGCCTGGCGCCCGAGGCGCAGCGGGCGAAGGTGAAGGCGCTCGCCGAGGAGAAGAAGTCGCTGGAGAAGAAGGCGGAGAAGCTGGCCGCGGAGCGCGAGGCGTGGCTCTCGAAGAACGCGCCCGAGAAGGAGGACGCCTTCGACGCCAACGTGATGAAGGGCGTGAAGGCGCAGGCCGCCCGGCACGGCATCACCTACTGAGCGCCGGGGATGCCTGACGCCGCGGGCCCGCGCTCCAGCGCGCCCGCGGCGTCGCCGCGTCACGCGTAGGTGCGCAGGAACTCCAGCAACGCCGGGTTGATGGCTTCCGGGTGCGTCATGTTCGCCGCGTGCGCGGCGCCGGGCACGGGCACGAAGCGCACGCTGCCCGGAAGCGTCTGGTGCAGGTGCTCGCCATGGGACGGCGGCATGCCGTGGTCCTCCAGCCCGTGGAAGACGATGGCGGGGCAGCGAAGCTCCGCCAGCCGTCCGGAGATGTCGTCCCGGTCGATGAGCGCGCGGATGGCGTGGACGAAGTTCCCGCCAGGAACCTGGCGCCAGCGGGGCAGCCACGTCTCGATGTAGCGCGTGTCGCCGATGATGGCCTGCGCCAGCCCCTGTACCAGCGGGTCGATGGGGCCCTGCGTCGACCAGATATCGGCGGACTGCTGGTAGGCGGCGCGCGTGGCGTCGTCGTCGTTGGTGCCCCGGGTGCTCATCAGGACCAGCGCCCGGACGCGCTCGGGATGCTTCAATCCCACGCGCAGCGCGCTGTAGCCGCCCTGGGACATGCCGCCCACCACGGCCTGGGCGATGCCCAGGTGGTCCAGCAGCCCCACGCAGTCCGCGGCCGAGTCCCAGAGGCTGAAGGGCTTGCCGTCCCAGCGCGTCTGGCCGAAGCCGCGCGCATCCCAGCGGATGACGCGGAACTCGGGGGCGAGCGCCGCCACCTGCGCGTCGAACATCCGGTGGTCCATCAGGAAGCCGTGGCCCAGGATGATGGGCCGGCCGCCGCCACCGGAGTCCTCGAAATAGATTCCCTGTCCGTTCAGCTCGGCGATGGGCATGGCCCACCGTCTATCACTACTCCCGCGTCACCGCCTGGAGCACCACCTCGCGCCGCTGCTCCAGCAGCTTCAGCGACAGGGGGAGCACGGCGCGGTACAGCGCCACGTTCAGCCCGGCCGCCAGGGCAATCATCGCCGCCGTGCCCCAGGTGGGGCCCTCCTTGCCGGCCAGCTTGAGCGCCCAGCCGAAGGGCATGCAGCCCGCGCTGGCCGCGAGGATGCCCAGCATGGAGGCCGTCAGCGGAATCTTGTCCCGCCGCTTCAGGCTCGCGTGGAACTTCACCGGGAAGTACAGCGACAGGAAGTTGCCCGCGGCCAGCAGCACCGGCACCACCGCGAGGACGGCCGCCATGGCGCACAGGATGTCCACCGCCGTCCCGAAGCCGAAGTACACGCGGTAGAAGAGCGCCACCAGCGCCGCCATGCCGAGCGCCGCCGCGCCCTGGACCTGGTTCTTGGCGCGCAGCACGTCCGCCAGGTCCAGGGGCGCCGCGAGGAACGCCGCGAAGCCCTGCCCGTCGTACGCGAAGGTGTTCTGCGAGAAGGTGGAGGCAATCACCACCGCGCCGTAGATGCACAGGCCGCCCATCAGCCACGCGTCCGCCGAGGCGCCCAGGACGAAGACGAACAAGTCCCGTCCGGACAGCAGCTTCAGCAGGATGGCCAGGATGAAGGGCACCGACGCGAGCAGCCGCGCACGCGGGTTGCGCCACAGGTCCAGCGCCTCGCGCGTCACCAGCGTGCCGTAGCGCGTGCGGGTGGTGGCGAACGGGTTGCTGTCTCCGGAGTCCTTGCGCTGTCCGCCCGCGCGCCCCGCCTGCCGGTGGAAGCGCATCAGCAGCGCGTACGCCACCGCCATGCCCACGGCCGTGAAGAAGAGCAGGGCCGCCGCCTCCACCATGGCCACCCGGGGCCGGTGCCAGGCGAGGTTCGCCAGCCCGTCTCCGAACAGGCCCGGGGGCACGCGGCTCAGCGCCACCGTCGCGTTGATGATGAGCGACATGTCCAGCGCGCCCACGCCGGCGTCGCCCACCGCGGTCAGCCACGAGGTGTCGATGGGCGGGATGAACGACGCGGCCAGCAGGAACAGCGCCAGCCCGCCGCCCATGATTTCCGCGCTGTGCTTCTCGCGCAGCACGTTGATGACGGCGTACAGCGCCACCCGGCTCCACGCCGCGCACAGGAGCGCGAAGAGGACGTAGAGGACCACCGCCAGCCACGGCGCGCGCAGCACGTACACGGACGCGAAGCCCAGCGCCGCTCCGGTGAGCGGCGCGTAGAACACCAGCGCGCGCGGCTCGAAGAGGCTGGCCACGGTGGAGGCGATGAGCAGCCGGAAGGGGGAGATGGGGAAGGCGGCGTAGCGGCTCAGCTCGGAGTGGTCATCCACACCCGCCGACAGCAGCGGCCACGTCACCCACACGGAGAAGGTGACGAAGCACAGCAGGTTGAGGATGAAGAAGGGCCACACGTCGCTGTTCGCGATGGTCCGCAGCCGCATCAGCGCGAAGAAGGAGAGGCCCAGGAAGAGGCCCGGCGCGCTCGACGCGACGAAGGCGGCCACCGCGAGCAGGCGGCTGCGCCCCGGTCCCTGGTTCAGCCCGATGTCGAAGCGCAGGCCCCACAGGAGCCACAGGTGCCGGAAGAAGCCGGGCACGGCGGGGCGGCTCATGCGGACTCCTGGCGCAGCGGCGCCACGGGCGCGGGGGCCTCGCCGTAGAAGGACAGGCGCGCGTTGCGGGACGCGGGCACGGAGATGAGCTTCTCGAACACCGCCTCCAGCGAGGGGCACTCGTAGCGCGACAGCAGCGTGCCCACCGGGCCCTGGTCCAGCATGCGCCCGCCGCGGATGATGCCCGCGTGGGTGGCCAGCCGCTCCGCGATTTCCAGCACGTGCGTGGTGAGCAGCAGCGTCACCCCGCGGCGGCTCAGCTCGCGCAGGAGCTCGCGGATGACGCCGGCGGCCAGCACGTCGATGCCCTCGAAGGGCTCGTCCAGCAGCACCAGCTCCGGCGCGTGGATCAGCGCCGCCGCGATGGCGAGCCGCCGGCGCATGCCCTTGGAGTACTCCGCCACCAGCGCGCCGGCCTTGTACGTGAGCTCCGTCAGCTCCAGCAGCTCCGTGGCGCGGGCCGCGGCCTCGTCGCCGTCCAGCCCGTACATGCGCGCGCAGAAGGTGAGGTACTGCCGGCCGGTGAGGCGCTCGAAGAGGCTCAGCTCCTCCGGCACCACGCCCACGCGGCGCTTCACCTCCATGGGCCGGGCCACCGCGTCCACGCCGAGCATGCGGATGGTGCCCGCGTCGGGGCCGTACACGCCCGTGAGCAGCGCGATGCTGGTGGACTTCCCGGCGCCGTTGGGGCCCAGGTACGCGTAGAAGGCGCCGCGGGGAATCTGCAAGTCCAACCCGTTGAGCGCGCTGAAGCCGCCAAAGCGCTTCCGCAGGCCACGGGCGTCGACGGCCAGGTCATCGGTGGGAGAGGGCGTCATGGAATGCCCTGCATCTGACCCGAGCCCGGCACCAGGGGACAATCCCCACCCGTCATCGGGAGGATGTCCGCCGCCTTCTCGTCGGTGCTGTCTCAGTGGACGAGCGACATCTCCGGCGGACCGGCGATCTGCTGCACCGTCATCCGCACCTTGTCCAGGTCCACGGGCTTGGAGATGTAGCCCGCGGCGCCCACCAGCTCGGCCTCCCACTCGAAGCCGTAGCCGGAGATGATGATGATGGGCAGGCCGCGCGCGCGGGGCATCTTCTTGAGCGCGTCGAGCAATCCCCAGCCGCTCATGACAGGCATCCGCAAGTCGAGCAGCACGGCGGAGGGCATGTCGCCCTCCAGCAGGTCCAGCGCCTCGCGGCCGTTGGCCGCTTGAACCGTGGGATAGCCCATTTCCTCGAGGGCATCGCAGATGAGCGTGCGGTGGCTCGCGTCGTCGTCGACGACCAGGATGTGGGACATGGCAGGGCCTCGGGAAAGCAGCGGCTGGGTCTCTCGCCGCGAAATTCTATGGGCAGCATGATGGGAACTCCTCTTCCATTCCGGAAGGGGCTCCGCTGCTTTTCAACAGCGAACGGCACGGGAGGACGAGGCTTGCGTCCCGGGCCTGCGCGCACCGGGGCTCACGCTCCGTAAAGGCGCAGCGCGTTCTGCCCCAGGATGCCGGCGAGCGTCGTGTCCTCCAGCTTCATCCCCAGCAGCGTCCGCAGCTCCCGGTCCCACGCATAGGGGAGGTTGGGGAAGTCCGTGCCGTAGAGGATGCGCTCGGGCCGGACCTCCAGGGCCCGGCGGGGCAGGGGCACGGGGAAGTACCCGGCCAGGGCCATGGTGGTGTCCAGCCAGAGGTTGTCGTAGCGCTCGAGCAGCCGCGCATAGGCGTCGAACTCGTCCGCGCCCAGATGGGGCACGCACAGCTTCAGCGTGGGGTGGTCCTGGAGGACGCGCTCCACCCGCTCGGCGGCGCAGAGCGCGTAGGTGTCGCAGGCGTAGTGGGGGCTGGAGGGCTCTCGGCCCGCGTGCATGACGAGCGGTCGGCCCGCCTTCGCGCACGCGGCATAGACCTCGTGGAGGTGCGGCGCGTCGGGTGAGAAGCATTGCACGTGGCAGTGGATCTTCACGCCGCGAAGCCCCGCGGCGAACGCTTCTTCCAGCACGGCCGCCGCGTCGGGCTCGCCCGGGAGGACGGTGGCCAGCCCCAGCACGCGGGGCTCCTCCCGCGCCACCTCCGCCACGTAGGCATTGAGCGCGCGCGCCATGCCCGGGCGGTGGGCGTAGTGCAGCGCCACCACGCGGCTGACGCCCCGGGACAGGAGGAAGGACACGACCTGCCGCGTGTGCAGCTTGTAGCGGATGGGCCAGCCGTACTGGTCGAACCAGCGCCACACCGCCTCGAACACCCGGTCCGGGAAGAGGTGGACGTGGGCGTCCACCACGGGCGGCAGCCCCTCGGGCAGGCGCGGGCCTTCCTCGTCCCGCAGGGCAGGCATGGGCATGGAGATGCCCGCATCGCGCCAGGTGGGCGCGGAGGCCAGGCAGGGCGTGGGAGCGTCCGGGTCAGCGGCCATCAGGTGCCTGGCGTCTACGCCTTCTTGCCGTCGCCATCCGCGCCGTCGTCGGCCCGCCGCAGGTAGGTGTTGTGCGTGTAGCCCTGGCGGGACAGCCGCTGCGCCTCGATGGCGTCCGCGACCTTGCTGCACACCTGACCGAGCATGCGCAGGGATTCGGCCAGGAGGCGCTCAGCGTGATCCTGGGCGTCGGCGGCCTGGATGGTGGTGCGCTCTTTGCGGAACAGTCCGGGCAGCTTCATCTCCCTCGAATCATAGGTGACGCACTGCTCCCGTGCCACCGCCCCGCGAGGCAGCGCTTAACGGCGTTGACGGCCCGCTGAATTTACATTTTTGAGCACTTGCCGTCGGCTCCTCGCCCGGATGCCTGCCGTGTGTACGCGTAACCCCTTGGACTTCGAAGGTTTTGACGAATTTTCAAGTGGGGGGATGACACGGCGTTAATCCGGCCCTAGATTGGGTTCCGTTGGATTTACGGCAGAGGAGCTGCGCATGGCTTACGACGGCGAGCTGGTGAAGATGGAGAACGGTCGCTGGGCGCGGTTCCAGCGGTGCCAGGTGTACCGCCCGGGCGTCGAGGACGCGGGCGAGACGATGCTGCTCATCGCGGTGGAGCTGGAGGAGCGCTTTCAGCGCCAGCTGGATGCGGCGGCGGATTCGCTGGCCCAGTACCGCTATCAGGGTGTGCCCGTTCAGGTCCGCTTCGACGCGGACGCGCAGGGCATCACCCTGCAACCCGAGCAGACGATGGCCGCACCCGCGGTGCACTGAGCGCTGACCTCGCGTGCGCGAGGGCGGTCGGTTTGACGGATTCACAACACCTGGGGCCTCGCGATTCACATCGCGGGGCCCCTCGTTTTTACACGCCCTGACGGGGAGCGTCAGGCGTCATCGAGCCAACGGGTATAGGCCTCGAAGCCGTAGTCCCTGCCCAGGAATGAGCGCACCAGGTCCGCGGCATCCCGGGAGCCGCCGGGCGCGAGCACGGTGTCGCGGTAGCGCCTGGCGGTGGCCGGGTCCATGAGGCCGCGCTCCAGGAAGGGCGTGAGCAGGTCCCGGGCAATCACGAGCGACCACAGGTAGGCGTAATAGGCCGACGAGTAGTAGCCGTCCAGCTGGACGAAGGAGAGGTGGGCATAGGTGTCATCCAGGGCGGGGAAGGGCATGTACCGCTCCTGGAGCGCATTCACCTGGGCGGTGGTGTCCATGCCGGCCGGGTTGCTCGCGTGGAGCTGGAGGCTGACGGCCGCGTAGAAGAGCTGCTGGCGCAGCCACAGGCCCTTGCCGAAGGCGTCCGCGCGGCGCATGCGGGTGATGAGGTCCGTGGGGAGCGGCTCGCCGGTGACGACGTGGCGGGCGAACGTCTGGAGCGACTCGGGGCGCCAGGCCCACTCCTCCAGCACCTGGGCGGGGGCCTCCACGAAGTCGCGCTCGGTGCGCGTGCCGGACAGCCCGGCCCAGCGCGCGTGGCCGCCGAGGATGTGGTGCAGCAGGTGGCCGAACTCGTGGAAGAAGCTCTGCACCTGGGTGTGCTGGAGCAGCGCGGGGTGGGCGCCGGGCCGGGGGAAGTTGCTGGTGAGCACGCCCTCCGGCAGCGTCCTGCCCGCGCGCCCGGTGGCCAGGTCCCACTGCGCGGGGTGGGCGTACTTGTTCGGGCGCGAGTGCATGTCCAGGTAGAAGCGCCCCAGGCGGGTGGTGCCCTCGTAGACATCCCAGGCCTCGATGTCCGGGTGCCACACCGGGGCGTCCGGCACGCGGCGGTAGGTGAGCCCGAAGAGGCGCGAGGTGATGTCCAGCACGCCCTGCTTCACCCGCGTGTATTCGAAGTAGGGCCGCAGCTCGCGTGAGTCGGAGCGGTAGCGCTCCACGCGCACCAGCTCCTTGAGGTACGTCTGCTCCCAGGGCTCCACGCGGGTGGCGCCGGGCGTGTCGCGACGCTTGCGCTCCAGCAGCGCGGCGTAGTCGTCCCGGACGCGCGTGGTGGTCGCGGCGGCCAGCTGCTCGATGAAGTCCTCGGCCACCTGCTGCCGGCGGACCATCTTGTCCTCGGACGCATAGGCGGCCCAGTTGGGGTAGCCCAGCAGCGTGGCCAGGTCGTGCCGGGCCTGGAGCAGGCGGGACAGCGTCTCCAGGTTGCGGGGATGGCCGCGCTGCTGGCCCGCGCGCCAGAGCGCCTCGCGGGCGCGGCCGTCGCGCGCGTACGTCAGGAAGGGCAGGGCGTCGGGCGGGTCGGTGGTGATGCGCACCTTGCCGTCGGGGCCGGGCGGGTGGTTCCGCACGTAGTCGTCGGGGAGCCCCGCCAGCGCGTCCGGGGTGACGTCCACGTGCCGGACGTCCTCGCGGATGTGCTGGCTGAAGGCCTGCCCCAGCCGCGTGAGGGCGTCATTCAGCTCCCGCAGGCGCGCGCGCGTCGCCGCGTCGCGGTGCACCCCCGCGCGCCGGAAGCCGCGCAGCACCAGGTCTACCCAGCGCCGGGTGGCGGCGTCCTGGCCGCCCAGGTCCAGGGCCTCGAGCGCCGCGTACACGCGAGGGTCCAGCGACACGTCCGTGCGCATGCCGTCCGCGGCCTGGGCGCAGCGGGCCGCCGCCGCGCGGAAGGCCGCGTCCGGGTGGGTGTTGGCGCCAAGCCCGCCGCGGGCGCTGGCGTCGTCCAGCAGCGCCATCGCGTCGTCGTAGGCGGTGAGGGCCGGCTCCGGGGCTCGCGGCGTGGGCAGCGCCAGCAGGGCCTCGATGCGCGTGCGGGCGAGCTGGATGTCGCGCAGGCAGGCCGACAGGAAGTGCTCGGGGGCGAGCGTCAGTTGACGGCCCGCGTCGGGCGCAGGGGACGCTCGCGGCCCGGGGGGTGGGACGGCCTTGCTCGAGGCCGCGGGGCGCTGGGCCGAGGTGGGGCCAGCGCAGCTCGCGAGCGCGAGGCTGACGACGAAGACGACCAAGCGATGCAAGTGCCACTCCCAGCGCGGGTAAGGGGGCAACGTGCGCGGGACAGGCGTATTTCCGCGGCGTGCTCCTGGAGGGAATGACGATGAGCGCGCCGTTTCATCGCAAGATTCCGCCACGAATGTCCGCGACCCGGGTCAACTCTCCGGGACCGAGAACCCACCCGTGCGTCAGCCGCCCACCTGGAAGAAGCGGGCGGCATTCTCATGGGTGATGCGGCGGACGATGCGCTCGGACAGGTTGGCCTTGGCCAGGAGGTTGGCGGTGCGCGCCAGGCCGAGGATGTCCCCGGCGCCGTCGCCCGCGTCCGAATTGAGCACGAGCCGCTCGCTGCCCAGGCGCCGCACCAGCGCCACGGCGCGCTCGGCCTTGAGGGCCTCCGGGTGCAGCGTCAGGCCCGCCCAGTGGCCCACCTCCAGGATGGTGCGCACCGTGCGCGCGTTGGCGTGGTCCACCAGCGCGCGCGAGGGCAGCAGGCCGGACTGCCGCAGCAGGGTGAGGATGCGCCGTGTGTGGCGCTCCTTGTCGGTGGTGGGGGTGTGCACCACCACGCGCAGCTTGAGGCTGCGGGCCAGCGCGAGCTGCTCCAGGAAGGCCTCCTCTTCCTCCTCGCCGCCGGCGTGCAGGCCCGTCTCGCCCAGCGCCACCACGCGCCCGCCCTGGAAGTAGTCGGGCAGGGCGGACAGGACCTCGGACAGGCCGCGCCGGGGGATGCAGCGCGGGTGCACGCCCAGGGCCGCGTACGCGCGGATGCCCAGGCGCTCCAGCCGCGGGAGCTGGCGCTCCACCAGGTCATCGAAGTGCCGCAGCAGCGCCTTGGACGTGGGCTCCGGGAAGTGGTGGGCCACCACCAGCGCCCGCTCCACGCCGAAGAAGCGCATGGACTCCAGGTCCTGGTCGCTCAGGCTCTCCGGATGGAGGTGGGCGTCGAAGATGGGCGGCAAGGTCGGCACTGCTCAATCCTGCCCCAGGGCGGCGCCCTCGTTGCGCGGGTCGCTCGCCGAATAGCGCAGCCCCGTCTTCGGGTCGCTGTAGACGGCCTCCGCGTCGCCCCACTGCTCCACGCGGCGCACCTTGTGGCCCTTGGCCTCCAGCGCGGACAGCGTGGCCGGCTCCAGGCCCCAGCGGTCCACCCACAGCTCGTCGGGCAGGTACTGGTGGTGGATGCGGCCCTCGTTCACCGCGCGCGCCACGTCCATGCCGTGGTCCACGATGTTGCTGATGACCTGGATGACGGTGGTGGGGATGGTGGAGCCGCCCGGGCTGCCCACCGCCAGCATGACGCGCCTGGGGTCCTCCTTGGAGAACACCAGCGTGGGGGACATGGAGGACAGGGGCACCTTGCCCGGGGCAATCGCGTTGGGCTCGCCCGTCACCAGGCCGTAGGCGTTGGGCACGCCGGGCTGGGCGGCGAAGTCGTCCATCTCGTCGTTGAGCAGCACGCCGGTGCCCCTGGCCACCACGCACGAGCCGAAGCCGTAGTTCACCGTCGTCGTCATCGCCACCGCGTTGCCGTCCTTGTCGATGACGGAGATGTGCGTGGTGTTCTTCTTCTCCGGCTCGGGCGTGAGGACGGTGTCCTCGTCCGTCAGCGTGGAGCCCTGCACGCCCTCCTTCGGCGCCAGCAGCGACGCGCTGGGCGTGGCCTTCTTCGGGTCGATGGAGCCCGCCAGGTCCGCGACGTGGCCGGCGGACACCAGCCGCGCCAGGGGCACGTCTACGAAGGCCGGGTCGCCCAGGTACTTGGCGCGGTCCACATACGCGCGCCGCACGGCCTCCGCGTAGAGGTGCAGCGCCTCCGGGTCGCGGAAGCCCAGGCCCCGCGGGCGCAGTTGCTCCAGCGCGGTCAGCACCTGGATGACGGCCACGCCGCCCGCGCTCGGCGGAGGCATGGTGAGGATGCGGTGGCCGCGGTAGCGCCCCTCCAGCGGGGCGGGGCTGCGCGTCTTGTAGCGGGCCAGGTCCTCCACCGTCAGCACGCCGCCGCCTTCCTGCACCGTGGTGGCGATGGCCTTCGCCACCGGCCCCGCGTAGAAGGCCTTGGCGCCGCTCTTCGAGATGGCCGTCAGCGTGCGGGCCAGGTCGGGCTGGCGGAGCACGTGGCCCACGGGCGGCGCCTCCCACTGTCCCTGCGCGTTCTTCACCAGGAACACCTTCGCGGCCTCCGCGTCCCGGCTCAGGCAGGCCAGCCGGCCCTCCGCCATGGTGCGGTAGCGCGGCGTCACCCACACGCCCTTCTTCGCCGCCGCGATGGCTGGCGCCAGCACCACCGCCGGCTTGAGCTTGCCGTGGGCCTTGAGCAGCTCCAGATAGCCGGCCACCGCGCCGGGCACCGCCACGCTCAGCGCCCCGTCCGTGGACAGGCCTGGCACCACCTTGCCGTCCTTCACGTACATGTCGCGGGTGGCTTTCGCGGGCGCCACCTCCCGGAAGTCCAGGACCTTCGTGTCGCCGCTCTTGCCGTCGTGCACCAGCGCGAAGCCGCCGCCGCCAATGCCCGAGTGGTAGGGGCCCACCACCGCCGCCACGAAGGCCGCCGCCACCGCGGCGTCCGTGGCGTTGCCGCCCTTCTCCAGCATCTCCAGCGCCGCCGCGCTCGCCTGGGGATACGCGGTGGCCACCGCGCCGCCCCGGTAGGGCCGCGCCGCCTGCGCCACGCCCGCCACCAGCATCACCACCACCACCAGCCCGCGTCGCATCACCGAACTGCGGAAGCTCATCTCCTTCACGGGTTCAGCCCTCCTCGCGCTGTCGGAACAGTCCATCGCTGGCTTTCGTCCTGGGTGATGTGTTACCCGGGCGACACAAGCCTACCCTTCAGTCCGGCGACTCCAGGGGACCAGACGGACTACATGTGTCCGGGTATGCACGAACCGTGTGGCCGGGACCAGGATTTCAGCCCGGCAACATTTTTCTTCTTGGATTGTTCACCATCGGCGTGCATCCTTGTTCCACCATGAATCGCGTTCGGGGGAGCGTATGAGCACGCCGGCCATACCCGAGAAAAAGACGTCACCTGGCGCCGCGCCGTCCACGGCCGAGGTGACGGTCTTCTTGAAGCCCAGCTTCGGCATCACGATTCAACGCAACACCCTGTGCGTCTCGGTCAGTGCGAAGCCACGGCCGGTCGACACCGTCCCGCCTTCTGATCCACGCGCGGTTGACGACTCGATGGGCTGACCCTAATTCTCCGCCGCATGAGCGTTCTGGCGGCGGTGGTGTTGTGCGCGGGCAAGGGCACGCGGATGAAGTCGGAGAAGGCGAAGGTCCTTCACCCCATCCTCGGTCGGCCCCTTTGCGCGTATCCCCTCAAGCGAGCCCTCGAGCTGGGCGCCACCTCGGTGGTCCCCGTGGTGGGCCACCAGGCGGAGGCGGTGGAGAAGGCGGTCCGCGCCCTCTTCCCGGACGCGCCCCTGCGCTTCGCGCTCCAGCGCGAGCAGCGCGGCACCGCGGACGCGGTGCGCTCCGCCGAGGAGGCCCTGAAGGGGTACTCCGGGCGGGTCCTCATCCTCTATGGCGACGTGCCGCTCCTGCGCCGCGAGACGCTGGAGGCGCTGCTGGCCGCCCATGACCAGGCGGGCGGGAAGCTGGCGCTGGTGTCCACCGTGCTGGAGGACCCCACGGGCTATGGCCGGGTCATCCGCGAGGGCGGCCAGGTGACGCGCATCGTGGAGCACAAGGACTGCACCCCGGAGCAGCGCGCGGTGCGCGAGTGCAACGCGGGCATCTACTCCGTGGACGCGGACTTCCTCTGGAAGGCGCTGGCCGAAATCAAACCGCAGAATGCCCAGGGCGAGTACTACCTCACCGACCTGGTGGAGATGGCCGCGAAGCTGGGCCCGGTGGGCTCGGTGGAGGCGGACGCCACGGAGACGGCCGGGGTGAATGACCGGGTGGAGCTGGCCGCCCGGGCGCGTGTGCTCCAGCAGCGCATCAACGAGGCGCACATGCGCGCCGGCGTCACGCTGCTGGACCCCGCCACCGCCTACATCGAGGAAGGCGTCATCGTGGGCCCCGACACGGAGGTGGGCCCCAGCGTCACGCTGGCCGCCGGCACCGTGGTGGGCAAGGGCTGCACCATTGGCCAGGGCAGCGTGCTGCACGCCTCCACCGTGTCGGACGGCACCGTCATCAAGCCCTACTCCGTGCTGGAGGAGGCCCAGGTGGGAGCGCGCAACGTCATCGGGCCCTTCTCGCGGCTGCGCCCCGGGACGGAGCTGGCCGAGGACGTGCATCTGGGCAACTTCGTGGAGACGAAGAAGGCCCGCATCGGAAAAGGTTCGAAGGCCAACCACCTCACGTACCTGGGCGACGCTGTCATTGGTTCAGGGTGCAACGTGGGGGCGGGCACCATCACCTGTAACTATGACGGGGTGAACAAGCACGTCACCGAGCTGGGGGACGGTGTGTTCATCGGCTCCGACACACAGCTCGTCGCGCCTGTGAAGGTGGGGGACGGTTCGTATGTCGGCGCGGGCACCACGGTGACGAAAAATGTGCCTCCCGGGAGCCTCGCTGTGTCCCGGACGCCACAGGTGACCAAGGAAGGTTGGGTGGCCGCCAAGAAGGCACGGCAGGCGAAAGCCCGGGCCGGATAGGCGGCGCGGCTCTTGCTTGGACGACAGGCAGAGCCTTGCCCGGCAGGGATGTAGGGGAATCCCGCGGATTGCTCCGGCGGGCGTGGGCGTGAGAGAGAGGTGCAACTATGTGCGGGATTGTTGGTTACGTCGGTGACAAGGAATCAGCCCCCATCCTGGTGTCGGGCCTGAAGCGGCTCGAGTACCGTGGCTATGACTCGGCGGGCGTGGCGGTGCTGAATCAGCGCAAGCTCAACGTCGTCCGGGCCACGGGCAAGCTCCGCAACCTGGAGAACCGGGTGGTGGCGGACCAGCCGCCGGGGAACATCGGCATCGGCCACACCCGCTGGGCCACCCACGGGCGTCCCTCCGACGAGAACGCGCACCCGCACACGTACAAGGACGTGGCGGTGGTGCACAACGGCATCATCGAGAACCACCTGGCGCTCAAGGAGCAGCTGCGCTCGCGCGGGCACGTCTTCTCCTCGGAGACGGACTCGGAGGTGTTCGCGCACCTCATCTCGGAAGAGCTGGAGCGCGGCCTGGAGCTGCCGGACGCGGTGCGCGCGGCCATCGCCCAGGTGAAGGGCACCTACGCGCTGGCGGTGCTGACGGCCAATGACCCCAGCCGCATCGTCTGCACCAAGGACGCCTCGCCCATGGTGCTGGGCCTGGGGCAGGGGCAGAACTTCGTGGCCAGCGACGTGCCGGCGCTGCTCGAGCACACGCGCGACTTCGTCTACATGGAGGAGGGGGACCTGGCCGTCATCTCCGCGACGGCCGTGGACATCTTCAACCGCCAGGGCCAGAAGGTGAACCGGCCCACCCGCCGCATCGACTGGACGCCGATGATGGCGGAGAAGGGCGGCCACAAGCACTTCATGCACAAGGAAATCTGGGAGCAGCCCCGCGCCATCGCGGACACGCTGCGCGGCCGGATGCTCCTGTCGGAAGGCGACGTCCACTTCGAGGGCTGGAACCTGTCGGCGGAGAAGGTCCGCTCGCTCACCAAGGTCACCATCCTCGCGTGCGGCACCTCGTGGCACTCCGGTGTCGCGGGCAAGCATATGATCGAGTCGCTGGCGCGCCTGCCGGTGGAGGTGGAGCTGGCGAGCGAGTTCCGCTACCGCGACCCCATCGTCGACAACACGCACCTGGCCATCGCCATCAGCCAGTCGGGTGAGACGGCGGACACGCTGGCGGCCTTCAAGGAGGCCAAGGCCCGCGGCGCCACGGCCATGGCCATCTGCAACGTCATTGGCAGCGCGATGACGCGCGAGGCCGACTTCTCCGTGCTCACCAACGCGGGCCCGGAGATTGGCGTGGCGTCCACCAAGGCGTTCACCACGCAGCTGGTGGCCCTGTACCTGCTGGCCGTCAAGCTGGGCCGCATGCGCGGCACCCTGTCCGTGCCGGCGGCGCAGGAGCACCTGACGCACCTGACGAAGGTGCCGAAGATGATTGAGGACGTCCTCAAGTGCGAGCCGGCCGTGACGCGCGTGTCGCGCGAGTTCATGAACGCCCAGGACTTCCTCTTCCTCGGCCGCGGCCCCATGCACCCGGTGGCGCTGGAGGGCGCGCTCAAGCTGAAGGAAATCTCGTACATCCACGCGGAGGGCTACGCGGGGGGGGAGATGAAGCACGGCCCCATCGCGCTCATCGACGACAAGCTGCCGGTGGTCGTCATCGCCCCGAAGCAGCCGCACGTGGCCTACGAGAAAATCATCGGCAACATCGAGGAGGTCCGCGCGCGCGGTGGCAAGGTGATTGCCATCATCGACGAGGACGACGAGCACGTGGCCTCGCTGGCCGACCACGTCATCCGGATTCCGCCCGCCTGCGCGCTGCTGGCGCCGGTGGTGGCCACCATCCCCCTGCAGTTGCTCGCCTACCACGTGGCGGACCTGCGCGGGAACGACGTGGACCAGCCGCGCAACCTCGCCAAGAGCGTGACGGTGGAGTAGCCGCGGCGACGTCGCGGACGTGAAGCTCCCGGAGCCCGGGCCCCACGTGGGGGCTCGGGCTTCGTCGTTTCAGTCGTCCCGGCTCAGCTCCAGCAGCAACTCCAGGTCCCCGGCGGCGTCGAGGTCCTCCAGCAGCTCCAGGTGGTCGACGACCTCGCGGTCCTCCTCGGTTGGCGTGGCCTCGGGGCGCGGCGGCTCGCCGGGTGGGGGCGGCTTCGCGGGGCCGGCGGGCGGAGGCTCCTCGGGCGGCTGGGCCGTGGCGGACGTGGCGCCCAGCACCAGCGCGCACAGCACGGCGGACAGCGGCCTGCTCACCGGCGCCGCCTTTCGCGCAGCCGCTCCCGGACCTCCTGCCGCTGCTCGGGCGACATCTCCCGCCAGCGCCGCATGTTCTCCAGCAGCTGCTCGCGGCGCTCCGGGTTCTCCTTCAGGTACTGGCGGATGCGCTGGCGCAGCTCGGCGCGCTGCTCCGGGTCCAGCTTCCTCAGCTCACGGACGCGCTCGCGCAGGGCCTGCCGTTCGGCGGGAGGGAGGCGCTGGAGCTCGCGCAGGTTGGCGCGGATGCGCTCGCGCTCCTCGGGCGGCAGCTGGCGCCAGCGCTGCAGGTTGGCGCGGATGCGCGCCTGCTCCGCCGGGGGCATCGCCTTGAACTCGCGCAGCTTCGCGCGCAGCGCGTCCTTCTGCGCCGGCGTCATCTGCTCGAAGCGCTCGGCCGCCGTCCGGGGCGCCTGCGTCTGCGCGCGCGCGGCGGCGCCCGCCACCAGCGCGACCACCAGCCCCAGCGCGGCCAGGTTCCGTCCCATCATTGCACCCCCTCCAGCTCATGGAGGTTCGCGACCACCTCCAGGTCATCCAGGCTGTCGAGCCCGAGCAGCTCATAGTCCTCGGCCAGCTCCAGGTTCGCGGCCAGCTCCATGGCGGACGCCTCCTCCAGCTCCAGCGGCGCGTCCTGGGCCGGGCCCACCGTGAGCAGCGACACCGCGAGCACCGCCGCCAGCCCGGTGGCGGGCACCAGCACCGCTGGCCGCAGCCAGGCCTTCAGCCGTTCCCACCCGGGCGCCGGCAGCGCGTCCAGCTTCGCGAGCACCGCGCGGCGGGTGGCCTGGGAGGGCTCGAAGGCGGGCAGCTCCGCCATCCGCGCCACGGTGGTGCGCAGGAGCGCCGCCGTGGCGCGGCAGGCCGCGCAGGTGTCCAGGTGGGCACGCACCTGGGCTTCGCGGGTGGCTGGCAGCTCGCCGTCCCCCCACGCCGTCAAATCGTCCTCGAAGTCAGCACAGCTCATGCCCTGCTCCTCGCGAGCATGGTGCCCGCCTGCAGCGCTTCAATCCTGCGCGCCACCGCCAGCGTGGCGCGGTGGATGAGGCTCTTCACGGCGGACTCGCTCGCCTCGAGCGCCTCCGCGATGTCCCGGTACGCCATGCCCTCGAAGCGGCACATGGTGAAGGCCGCGCGCTCGCGGGCGCTCATGTCCGCCAGCGCCGCGCTCACGGCCTGCTCCAGCTCCCGGCCCTCCAGCGCGGCATCGGGCCGGTCACCCTGGGCGCCTTCCACCTCGACGCCGCCTGTCTCGGCTGCGTCCGGCGCGCTGGAGGACGTGGGCGTCATCCGGTACTCGCCGCGCCTCAGCTCGTTGAGGCAGTGGTTGGTGGCCACGCGGAAGAGGAAGGTCTTGAAGCGCGCGGTGGGCTGGTAGGCCCGCGCGTTCCGGTAGAGCTTCACGAAGATGTCCTGCGTCAGCTCCTCCGCGCGCTCCCGGTCGCCCACGAAGCGGAACGCGAAGCGCGCCACGCTCGCGTGATAGCGGTCGAACAGCCAGGCAAAGGCCTGCCGGTCCCCCGCCGCCACCTTCAACATCGCTTGTGCGTCCGAGTCCGCGTCGTCCACGCCGACATCAACCCCGTTGTCCGGTGGAAGTTGCGGGGACCCTTCGCTTTGAACCTTCCCGGGGGCCGTGGCTACAGTTTCCGCCATGTCCGATGCGCCGCGCCTACATTCGCCTACGCCGCGGTCCACGGAGGGGGAGGACGCGGCGCCGCGCACGGACGTCGCGGCGTGGGTGCCGCCCGACGACGACGCGCCCACGCTACCGCCCACCGGCGCGTTCGCGCGGCACCGGGGAAAACCCACGCCCCACCTGGACCTGCCGCTGCCGGTGCTGGTGCTCATCGAGCAGGCCCAGCAGGCCCGGGGCCTTCCGGAGGCGCATCGCCATGCGGTGGCGGAGCGGCTGAACGCGCAACTGGCCCGGATGGCCCAGGCGGGGGGAGACCGGCTGGTGGCGGACACCTTCTTGCGGCTCCTGGAGCGCGGTCAGCTCGAGGGCCTGGTGGATGCGAAGGGGCGCTCCTGCCGCGCGGCGGCCGTGGAGGCCCTGCTGTCGCTGGGCTTTCCCTATGCTTTGGAGGTCCGCCCGGAGGACCTGGAGCACCTGCGCGACAACGCCCGGCAGCAGCAGGCCATGTCGCGGGTAAGGCCCTATGCGTCCATGGCGGTGGTGGTGGGAGGCCTCTGGGCCCAGTGGCTCCAGGAGGCCCTCCGTCCGAACAAGGACGCCGGCCTGCTCACCCTGCAGGTGGGGCTGACGCTGATGGCCATGGCCGCCTTGTGGCTTGCTCCGCCCCGGACGCCCGTGTACCGGGTGGGGATGCTGCTGCTGGCGGTGGTCTCCCTCGTCGGGGTGGCGCTGCCGCTCCTGGCCGGGGCGCCCATGGGCATCTGGGCGGGGTTGGCGGGGCTGGTGGCCGCCTTCCTGGCTGCCCTCCGCGAGGGCTGACCGGCAGGATGCAGCGCGGATGTCAGAGGGGTGGACTAGGGTCTACCCATCGCGTACTAAAAGCGCGTTCAGGTGAGCCGGGGTGGCTTGCCAATACAAGGAGCTACGAACAATGGCCGTGAATCAGGAGAAGGAAAAGGCGATCGAACTGGCGATGTCCGCGGTGGAGCGCCAGTTCGGCAAGGGGTCCATCATGCGGCTCGGCAATGACGAGCCGCTGATGCGAGACGTTCAGGCCATCCCGACGGGCTCCATCTCGCTGGACATCGCCCTGGGCGTTGGTGGTGTGCCCAAGGGCCGCATCATCGAAATCTTCGGGCCGGAGTCCTCCGGTAAGACGACGCTGTGTCTCCACATCGTCGCGGAAGCGCAGAAGCGCGGCGGCATCTGCGGCTACGTGGACGCGGAGCACGCGCTGGACGTGGGCTACGCGCGCAAGCTGGGCGTGCGCACCGATGACCTGCTGCTGAGCCAGCCGGACACCGGTGAGCAGGCGCTGGAAATCGCGGAGATGCTGGTGCGCTCGGGCGCCATCGACGTGCTGGTGGTGGACTCGGTGGCCGCGCTCGTTCCGAAGGCGGAGCTCGAGGGTGAGATGGGCGACGCGCACATGGGCGTGCAGGCCCGCCTCATGAGCCAGGCGCTGCGCAAGCTCACGGGCACCATCGCCAAGAGCCAGACGTGCGTCATCTTCATCAACCAGATCCGCATGAAGATTGGCGTGATGTTCGGCAACCCGGAGACGACGACGGGCGGCAACGCGCTGAAGTTCTACGCGTCGCAGCGCCTGGACATCCGCCGCATCGGCGCCATCAAGAATGGTGAGAACGTGGTGGGCAGCCGCACGCGCGTGAAGGTGGTGAAGAACAAGGTCGCGCCGCCGTTCAAGGAAGTCGAGTTCGACATCATGTACGGCACGGGCATCTCCCGTGAGGGCGACCTCATCGACCTGGCCTCCAACGAGAGCATCGTGGAGAAGAGCGGCAGCTGGTTCTCCTTCAACGGAGAGCGCATCGGCCAGGGCCGGGAGAACGTGAAGGACTACCTGCGCGAGCACCCGGAGGTGATGAAGGACATCGAGGCCCGCGTGCTGGAGAAGTACGGCATCACCAAGACGCAGGGGCCCCTGGCCGCGGTGCCGGACGAGGCGCCCGCGGACGGCGGTGGCGAGAAGCGCGGCCGCGTGAAGGCGGTGAAGTAGTCCGGCCCCCGGGGCGCTGTTCCCGGAATGCCGTGATTGCCGTGTGAAGTGAGAGGGCCGTCCACCGCGAGGTGGGCGGCCCTTTTGCTTGGCGTCCGGTGTTCCCGAGGGGCTTTTCGTACCGGGCGTGGGTGACACGGCGCGTTGTCATTTCATCCCGCGGGATGTTTCCTGGCAGGCGGAAGGGCGCTCTAGACTCGCGGCCCTGTTTCCTAACCCGCGCAACCGGAGTTCCGCCTTGTTCGACCGATTCAAACGCCGCAGTTTCCTCCAGGCCGCCGTCGCCGTTGCCGCGACCACTGCGTTCGGATGTTCCGATGACGAGACGTCGTCGGATGCTGGCGAGAGGTACTTCCCGCAGTCGGTGTGCTCGGGTGATCCGCGTCCGGACAGCGTGGTGCTGTGGGTGCGCGCGGTGGACCCGGACAACGCGGGGGCGGACACGCAGGTGCGCCTGGAGGTGTCCACCAGCGAGTCGTTCAACAGCCTGGTGCTGGACCAGCAGTTCACCGCGCAGGCGCGCTTCGACCATGCGCTGAAGGTGAAGGTCACCAACCTGTCGGCGCGCACGACGTACTACTACCGCTTCAGCATCAACAAGGATGGCCAGCGCTACACCACGGCGACGGGCCGCACCCGCACCGCGCCGGCCGCCGGTGATGACGTGCCGGTGAAGTTCGTCTTCGCCAGCTGCCAGGACTACATCGGCCGCTACTACAACGCCTGGCAGCGGCTCCTGCAGCTGGACGAGGACCTCGACTTCATCGTGTTCCTCGGCGACTACATCTACGAGACGACGGGCGACGCGTCCTTCCAGTCCGTGGATGGCCGCGGTGTCGTCTTCAGCGAGCCGGAGAAGGCGCTTCGCCAGGGCACTGGCCTGACGGCGTTCTACGCGGCCAACTCGCTGTCCAACTACCGCGACCTCTACAAGAACCTGCGCACGGACAAGATCATCCAGCGGGTGCACGAGCGCTACGCCTTCATCATCACGTGGGATGACCACGAGTTCTCCGATGACTGCTGGGGCGACGTCGCGACGTACACGGACGAGCGCGCCAACGAGAAGCAGACGGAGCGCCGCCGCAACGCCGAGCAGGCCTTCTTCGAGTACATCCCCATGGACCACGGCGCGAGCGCCGGTGCCATCGACATCAACGCGGTGGTGAGCCAGCCGACGCGCATCTACCGCGACTTCGAGTTCGGCCGGAACCTGAAGCTGCTGGTGACGGACACGCGCACCTACCGCCCGGACCACCTCATCCCCGAGGACGCGTACCCGGGCGCGGTGGCAATCGTGGCGGAGCAGCTGCAGATGGTGCTGCCGACGCTGCCCGAGGCCGTCCAGGCGCAGCTCCAGTCGGACATGTTCGCCTACGTGGACATCGACGCGCCGGAGCTCGCGCCGTACAAGGAGGTGCTCCAGGGCGTGTACGTGCAGCAGGCGGTCGCCGCGGGCCTGACCCAGGAAGAGGCGGCCGCCAAGGCCGCGCACTGGGTGCAGGGCGGCCAGGCGCTCCTCTACGTCAACCAGGTGCTGGCCGCGGTGAACCAGGCGCGGGTGGCGGCGGGCGAGGACCCCATCCCGACCCTCCCCGCCACGGGCGCGCCGCGCGGCCTGGCCTACGCGCACATGGGCAAGACGGGCCTGTTCGGCATGCAGGGCTCGCGCTACGTCGTGGTGAAGCCCATCTTCGACCTGTTCGCGGCCATCAAGTACATGGGCTCCACGGGCGCCACGGAGAACATCTTCGGCGCCGAGCAGCAGGCGTGGCTCCAGGAGTCGGTGACGCAGGCGACCAACGCGTGGAAGATCATCGTCTCCTCCATCTCGCTCACCTCCATGGTGTTCAAGCTGAGCGACAAGGCGGACGTCCCGGACCCCACGCTGCGCCAGGACTTCTACTTCAACGTGGACCAGTGGGACGGCTTCCCCACCAAGAAGCAGGAGTTCTTGAAGTTCCTGCGCGACAACCAGGTGCAGAACGCGATGTTCATCTCGGGTGACATCCACGCGTCCTTCGCGTCCGTGGAGTCCGGCATCCCCGCGCTGACGGCGCCGGCCATCTCCTCGGGCTCCATCAAGGAGCTGGCGGGCCTGGCCGTCATCGGCGCCGGCTTCTCGACGGGCAGCACGGTGTACCGGTACATCGTGACGGAGCTGGACAAGTCGCTGAAGGAGGCGCACCCCGGCATGACCTTCGTGGACGGAGACGCCCACGGCTTCGTGGTGCTGGAGGTCAGCGGCACCGAGGCCAAGGCCGCCTTCCACCTCATCCCGAGCTCCGAGGTGGCCAAGGACTACTCGCTGCGCCAGCCGAACGAGCTGACGGAGAAGTTCGTCCGCCGCGACTTCGTCATCCGGGACGGCGCCATCACCGCCGCCTGAGTGGAGAAGGCCTCACCTTCATGGTGATGAGGTGCGAGGGCCGCGCCGGGAGCCACGTGCTCCGGGCCGCGGCCCTCGGCCGTTTCGGGGCGGGGTGGGCCCGGTGTAACGTAGGCGTCGCATGGATGCCTGGGTTCCCTTCAGCAACGAGCGAGTGGCGTGAGTCGGAAGGCTTCTGCAAAGGCCTTTCGGCGCCTGGGCCGCTGGCTGGTGGTGGCCGCGCTGACGGGCGCACCCGGGGTGGGCGCGAAGCCGCCTGCCCCGGTGGCGCCGGAAGAAGGGCGCGCGTCCACGTCGGATTCGCTCGTGGGCGTGGTGGTCGCCCACCACTCGCTGGACATGACGTCGCAGCAGAGTGGGCGGCTCCAGGTGCTCAAGGTCCGGTTGGGCGAGCGCGTCGAAGCAGGGCAGGTGGTCGCCCAGCTGGAGCTGGAGCCGCTCCAGCTGGAGACGGCGGTTCGCAAGGCCCAGCTCCAGGCGGCCCAGGCGGAGGTGAGCCGCACCGAGTTGCTCCTGGTCCAGGCACAGCAGCGGCTGAAGCGGGAGCAGAGCATCCGCGAGTTCACCGCCGCCGAAGCGGTGGAGTCAGCGGAGACGGACGTCGCCCTGGCGAAGGTCAACGTGGAGGTCGCGCAGGCCCGCCGCGCGGAAGCGAAGGCACTGCTCGACGCGGCCAGCCGCAACCTGGAGACCGCGATGCTCCGCGCGCCCTTCGCGGGCCGCGTCACCGAGCTGTACCAGGCCCCCGGCGTCATGGTGGGCCCCGCGACGGCCATCCTGCGGCTCGTGAGTGAGGAGCTCCGGCTGCGCTTCGCCGTGCCGGAGCACCTGGCGACCTCGGTTCGCGCCGGCACCCGTATCCAGGTGCGCCTGCCCGCGCTCGGCATGACACTGACCGGGGCGGTGGACAGCCTTGCGCCCGAGGTGGACCCGGCCTCACGCCACCAGAAGGCCGAGGCCCGGCTGTTCCTGGAAGGGGCACAGCGCGAGCAGCTCGCCACCGGCCTGCTGGCCGAGGTGGAGCTGGTGCCCGCCCCCGTGTCGAAGCACACGCCCTGAGGCGGCGGGCACGCCCGCCGCCCGCTCAGCCCGCCAGCTTCTGCTGCTCGTGGCGGTCATGGTTCGCCACGAGCTCGAAGTAGTGCCCCTGCTGGGCCATCAGCTCGTCGTGGCGACCCTGCTCCACCAGCCGTCCCTGGTCCATGACGAGGATGAGGTCCGCGTCACGGATGGTGCTCAGCCGGTGGGCAATCACGACGCGCGTGCAGCGAAGCTCCGCGATGGCGTCCTGGACGGCGCGCTCCGTCTTGGTGTCCAGCGCGTTGGTGGCCTCGTCCAGCAGGAGGATGGCGGGGCTGTGCACGAGCGAGCGCGCCAGCGCGAGGCGCTGGCGCTGGCCTCCGGACAGGGAGTGGCCCATGTCGCTCAGGACGGTCTCGTACTTCATGGGCATCGCCATGATTTCGTCGTGAATCTGCGCCCGCCGGGCCGCATCGAGTACCTGCTCGAAGGGGAGGTTCGGGTCGGAGTAGGCGATATTCCGGCGGATGTCTCCATGGAAGAGCGCGGGGTTCTGGAGCACGGCCCCCATCTGCCGTCGCATGTCCCGCAGGTCCAGCTCACGCAGGGAGACGCCGTCGTAGAGGATGTCCCCCTGGGTCGGCAGATAGAGCCCGAGGAGCAGGTGCGCCATCGTCGACTTGCCCGCGCCAGAGCGACCCACGATGGCCACGAACTGTCCGGGCTGGATGCTCACGCTGACGTCGTGAATGACCGGCGTCGCCCGGCTGCCGTATTGGAAGGAGACGTGTTCCACCTGGATGCCCCCCTGGAGCCTGTGGGCCCGGCGGGGCGTGTCGTCCGTCTGCTCCGGCTTTGCCTGGAGGATGTCGTCCACGCGGTCCAGATAGCTGCCCACCAGCTGGAGCTGGAAGGCGGTGGCGACCAGGCTGGAGATGGGGGTCAGGAAGTTCCCCGCCAGGGCGTTGATGGAGAGCATTTCTCCCAGCGTCAGCTCCTGCTGGTCCAGGACGAGCCAGGTGCCCACGGCCAGGGTGGCGAGCGGGGACGCCATGCGCAGGGTGGCGGTGAGCGAGTCCGTCAGCGCGGAGAGGCGGCCCCGGTCCAGTGAAACGTTGAGCACGTCGACGTAGAGGTTGGACCAGTGCTGCACGGCCCGGTCCTCCAGCCCCATGGCCTTGAGCGTCTGCATGCCGTTGAAGAGCTCCACCTCGTAGTTCTGCGCGCTGGCAGTCACTTCCAGGCTGCGGGACATCAGCTCCCGCTGGCGCTTGCGCGCGAAGAGGAAGACGAGCACCTGCAGCGCCGCGAGCCCCAACGCGAGAAAGGCGAGCGGCCGGCTGCCGTAGAACAGCAGCGCCAGGTAGATGAAGACCAGGAGCCCGTCCAGGACGGCGGACAGCGCGCCCGAGGTGAGCAGCTCGCGCACCGTCGCGTTGCTGTTGAGCCGGCTCATCAGGTCGCCCGTCGAGCGCAGCTGCAGGAAGGAGAAGGGCAGCCGCACCAGGTGGTCCAGGAAGCCCACGGTCATCCGGGCATCCAGGTAGGTCCGCAGGTGCAGCAGCAGGTGCGCGCGGACCAGCGAGGAGATGAACTGGAAGACGACCAGGAGCCCCATGCCGGCGGCGAGGATGCCCAGCAGTGTGGTGTCCCCGCTGGGGACGACGCGGTCCACCACCGCGCCGGTGAGGGAGGGCAGCGCCAGCGCGAACAGCTGCAGGAGCACCGACATGACGACCACCCGCCGCAAGGTGGCGCCACGCTCGGCGATGAGCCGGACATAGCGGCGGGGACCGCGGACGGTGCCGCCCGGCGCGAAGGCCTCGGACGGTTCGAAGAGCAGCGCGACGCCGGTGAAGGACTTGCGGAACTGCTCCATCGGGACGATGCGCCGGCCGAAGCCCGGGTCCACCAGCTCCACGCCCTTCGAGGTCAGCCGCTCGAACACGACGAAGTGGCGGAACTCCCAGTGGAGGATGGTGGCGGGCTCCAGCAGGTGCAGCTCGTCGATGTCCACGCGCGCGGCCCGTCCCACCAGCCCGAAGCGCTGGCCCGCCTCGAGCAAGGCCGTGGCACTCACGCCGCGCAGCGTGAGGCCGGTGGCGGTGTGCACGTCATCCAGCTCGACTCGCCGCCCCCAGTAGCCGAGCACCATCGCCAGGCACGCGGCGCCGCAGTCCGTGGCCGTCAACTGGGCGATGAAGGGCACGCGCCTGCGCCGCAGGTGCTCGCCGATGCGTCCCAGGGCCGGAAAGCGGTCGAAAAGAGAGTTCGACACTTCGTTGTCGTCAGCCACGCTTTTTCCCGAGAAGCTCGAGCACTGGCAGCAGCGTCGTCCAGCCGTTGCGGACGCGCACGCGGACCCAGGCGATGCCAGGCATGCCCGTGTAATAGGAGTAGCTCCGCCCGTCGACGTCGAAGGTCGCTCCAGGCAGGCGGCCTTCCACCGCGACGTGCGGGCCTTGTAAGGGCAGGGCGTCCCCCAGGCCGGGGCCCAGGTAGCGCCGCACCTCGGCGGGCCCCACCAGCTCGTCACTGACGGAGGTCACCTGGAAGTACTGGTAGGCGTAGGGAAAGCCCGCCACCTCCATGCGAATCTGCTGGCCGGGCTCGAGCATGGGCCGGTACTGGCCCGGCACGAGCGCCAGCGCGAAGGCCTCGGAGCCGTCCTGGAGGATGGAGGCCACCGCCTGTCCCGCGCTGAGGTACTGGTTCTCCCGCACGCGCACGTCGTAGATGCGACCGCTGACCGTGGCACGCAGGATACGCTCCGACAGCCGCGCCTCGCTCAGGTCCACCTGGCTGCGCAGCGAGGACAGCGCCTGTCGGGACGCGGCGTCGAGCGGGTTCAGCAGGCCGGCCGCCAGCTGGGCGCGGAACTCCTGCGTCATGCGGCTGCGCTCGGCCTGCTCCACGGGCGAGTGCAGCTCCACCAGCGGTTGGCCTGCCTGGACGTATTGTCCCCGCTCCACCAGCACCTTGCTGACGCGTCCAGCGGAGGTGACGGTCAGGTCCTCCAGGCCTCGGACCTGGATGAGCACGGGCCCCGTCGCATAGTCATTGATTTCCACGACGGTGAGGCCAATGGCCAGGATGAGCGCCAGCACGAGGATGATCCAATACGTGACGCGTGCCCAGAGCGGGTCGACCCGGAGGAGGTTTCCCCGGACCTCCGGACGGGCATAGTGGTCGAGCGCTTCCTGGCGGAAGATCGACGACTGGTGCGGGTTCTCGCTCATCCCTTCCTCGGTGCGCAGGCTCGAAACGATAGCGAATGCGCCGGAGCACACCAACCGTGTGGCCCGGCTGCTGCCCGGCCAGCCAGGCGTGGACCGATGCGCTCGGGACTCATGCCACCCCCTTGCGCGTCCGCGCCCGCTGCGAGCGGTAGAGCCGCGTCAGGAAGTCGTAGAGGATGAGCTCCTGGGCGCGGTGGTCGCTCACGAGCAGCCGGTTGACGTGCATGTGCAGGAAGCCCTCTGCCAGCATCGCCAGGGGCACGGCCAATCGACCCGCCTGGTCCGCGGCCTGGAGTTGCTCCGCGATGGGACGGAGCCGGAGGTCGCGCTGGGCGAAGGCGTCCAGGCCCGCGCGCCAGGGCTCGGTGCCGGGGGACGCGCCGTCGAGCAGCGTCTCCAGCGCGCGGCGCTCCTTGCGGAAGCGCTGGCTTAGCTGGTCCTCGAAGTGGGCGTTGACCTTGAACTCCACGCCAAAAGCCGCCCTGCAACGGCTCACCAGGGCCAGCTTCGCCTCGAGCGACAGGCCCAGGATGTTCATCAACGCGTCCATCCCCCGCAGCGCCAGCTGCCAGCGCAGGTCGGCGCCGGTGTCGCCTGGATAGGCCTCCAGGATGGCCAGCACGGCGTCGCTGTCGGCCGCGAAGAGCTGCTCCGCCAGCGCGATGCCCGCGGGGCCGCCGTAGCGTTCGACCTCGCGCTCATAGGTATCGAGCTGGAGCTTCCAGCCCTCCCCACTGGCCAGGGCGCTCGCGCACGCGCGCTGGAGCAGCGGCAGGGCCTCCGCGTGCAGGCGCTCCGGGCTCCCGTGCAGCCGAAGGCGCAGGTGCCAGTCCGGGTCCCCGAAGCGGAGGAAGAACCAGTGGGACAACGCCCCGGACGCGGTGAGCTGCCGGAGGATGGGCGCGAGCGTGAGGCCCAGGAGCCGGTCCACGGTGGCCGTGCCCGTGTAGAGCTTGGCGTAGAGCCACTCGGAGCCCGGGGGGAAGGTGCGCACGACGGGCGTCGGCGCGGCGGGCGGTTGGGAGACGGTGGTCTTCAGCGGCTCGCGCCGGTGGAAGCTCAGCACCACTTCGTTCATGTAGTGGCCGTCCGGACCGGTGACGCAGAGCTCGCCGCGTGTGGGATGGAGCTCCTCCAGCGTCACGCCCGTGGGCCGGTTACGGGTGAGCTGGACGAAGGTGTCCACGCTCAGCACGTTGTCCAGATCGATGGGGAGCTGGTTGTCTCCATCCTTGAGGCAGACCCAGCGGGGCAGCCGTGCGTCCTGGCGGAAGCGCTGGAGCGCTTCGTAGCGGAGGCTTCGCTCCGTCGCGCCCCAGGCCTTGAGCGTGTCGGCGCTCACGTTCCAGCGGGCCAGCGCCAGCACCGTCCGGCCATGGACCACCCGGGGCAGGAAGGGAGCGTGGACCAGGGGGCCCCAGGAGAACGCGAGGTTCTGGACGCCCTGCTGTTGGAGCTGGCCCAGGAAGCGGTAGGGCCCCAGGCCGAAGGAGCTGTAGTTATGGGCGTGCGTCAGGCGCGGAATGACTTCCTTGCCCAGCGTGCGTGAGCGGAGCACGAGGCGGTCTTGCTCCACGGAGAGCCACAGGTCCGATAACTCGAGCTGGTGCTCGGCGGGAACGCCGGACTGCCCCATGAAGACGATGTCCATCTCGCGCAGCGCGGGGCGGCAGATGACGTTGCCCATGCGGCCTTGCGGCAGGTGGACGACCTCCGCGAAGACGGCGTGGGGCCGCAGGGCCTCCTCCGCGCGCAGGTGCGCTCGCGTCGCCGCCTCGAGCTCGGGGTCGGCGTGGCAGAAGCGCCCCAGCATCACCGCGCCGGAGGGGCCGCTGACGCTCTCCAGGATGAACTGGAAGTCGCCACGGTCCACGTGCTCGCCGCTTGGGGCCAGCAGGGTCCCCATGACGCCGAAGGCGTCCGGCAATGGCAGTCTGTTCTTCGCCTCCATCGCGCGGAGGTCGTCCTCCGTCAGCTCGAGCTCCCGCGACTTCTCGCGCCAGCACGCTTCCAAGCGGCCCAGCAGGTGCTTCCACCGCGCGCCCTCGGCGAAGCGCCGCTCTCCGCCCTGCGGTGGAAAGCCAAAGCCCTGGAGGAGCGAGCCGGTGCCACTCCCGCCGCCACCGTCGAACGCGAACCCGACGCCCGTTTCCTCGTCGAGCGCCTCCAGCAGGGGGACTGCGCGGTTCTCATAGCGCGCGGCGAAGCGCCGCTGGAACCGCGCCAGCGCGGTGTCCGAGGCATTGCTGGGTGAGATGCGGTGGAGGGCCTCGACGCCGTCCCGGATGGCCTCCACGACCTTGGGCGAGAGCGACGCCTGCTGCGTGGGGCGGACCATGTCCACCTGGAAGAGCCGCGGCAGCTCCGCGGGGACGGGCAGCCCTTGCAGGAGCTGGGCGGCGGCCTGATACGCGTCGGTGGGGACGCCGGGAGGCGAGGCGTCGATGCGGCGGAGTGCCTCGTGCACGGCGGCCAGCTTCTCCCGAGTGGCCTGAAGCGCTGGCAGGCCTTCCGCCTTCTCCAGCAGATACGGAACGGGCTCGGGCCCTGTCAGCGGGGGCGCCCACGTGGGCACCAGGACCTGGGACTCGACGAGCTCGTCGATGAAGGCCCTGGCGTCCTCCATGCCGACCTCTGCGTCATCCACGGTCAGCGCGGTGGCGAGCGCCTCCAGGGATTGGCCTCCGCGGGCGCGCTCCAGCGTGGCTTGCAGATAGGGGGACGTCTCCACGGCGACCAGGTGGTAGCGCCGCTCGCGGCCGGTATGCCGCATCTCCATGTAGCGAAGCCGCCCGGCGACTGAATAGAGGCTGGAGTTCGGCACGTACTGGAGCGCGTCACGGACCCCCGGCTCGCGCTGGACCTTCTCCACGAGCGCGCAGACATAGTCCATGTCCAGCCGCGTGTGCCGGCGCAGGTGCTCACGGGGCGCGAGGCTCAACTGCGTCGTCTCGCCCAGCCGGCCCACGGAGAGCCCCGCGAACAATCCGAAGGGCGTGCAGCGCCCCGCCATCCGGGCGAAGTACCGCACCAGCGTCCGCTCGACCTTCTTGCCCTGCTCGGAGTCGGCATCCTTCAGCCAGTAGTGCATGCTCTCGATGAGCGGTGGCGAGGCGATGAAGAGCGACTCCCGGATGAGCGGGTCCTCGAGCCGCTCTCTCAGCCGAGCTCTGAGCAGCCGTTGGTCGCTCTCGAGCGCGGCCTCCCGTGTCTCAGGTCCCGCGCCAGGCGCGGTGAGGCCCTGGCTCCACGATTCCAACGCGTCGAATGAGAGCAGCGGTGTCCTCAGGACGAAGCACTGACCGGCAATCCAAGGAGAGTCACGCTCGACGCGGGAAGTGCGATTGGACTCACGCACTTGAGCCTTGTGCAGGGACGAAGACGGGGGATGCATGGTGGGCTCACCTGGGACAGGGCTTCGTAAGACATCTACCCGTATTCTATTCTAGTCCAGCAAAAGCAGGGCCCCGTCTTGAAACGCTGATGGGGACGTGGAAAGCTGGTTTGGCAGTTCCCTGAATGTGCATGTGTGTTGTCCCGCCTCAATTCACCGGAGATGAACGAGATGAATGCTCAGGCCTCCAAGAAGCTGTCCCTCAAGAAGGAAACCCTCCGTCCGCTGAATGAGAGCGAGATGGGGCAGTTGGACGGCGCCGTCGGCGGTGTTTCCCTCATCACCATCACGACAGGCCCTTCCGTGACCATCACCATCACGACCATGACCATCACCGAGACGGTCGTCGAACGCTGACGGAACGCCCCTCCAGGAGTCCAGGCGCGGGCCGTCCGCTGCCTGAGCCCGCGGAGGCTTCAGGGCTGACTGAAGGCTGCGGTGATTGTGATGCAATGTGTTGAGGCGACTTCGGGCAGGCTCGGTGGCCTGTCTGGAGGTGCATCCGTTGCAGGGCGCTGCTCTCTCGCTGCAGCGTGTTTCATCACATGCCGAGTGTTGATGCTGCAGGGGGGAGTCTGGGCTTCCCGCAGCGTGTTGTTGCTCGTAGGGTTATTCCTGGATAAAGCATATTGTGGAAAATGCTTTGACTCCTTGAAATTGTTACTTTGCGTGAACTACTCTGCGTGGTGCCGCGACGCCACTGCGTGACGCGGTAATCACCCCTAGACAAGGAGCAATCGCGATGAGCGGTCAGGCCCCCAAGAAGCTGTCCCTGAAGAAGGAGACCCTGCGTCCTCTCGATTCCAACGAGATGGACCAGCTGAACAACGCGGTGGGCGGTGTGACGGTGACGGTCGTTACCGTTACGGCGACCACGGCGACCACGGCGACCACCGTGATGACCCGCGAGGTCGAGGCGAAGTGAGCCAATCGGCAGTGACATCCGTCATTGCCGATGGTGGGCTGCCATCCCGTGGGATGGCAGCCTTTTTACCCGGGGCCTGTCGGACCCGGCTTCATCAATGGACTGTGTGATGGATGGGGTCGCCGCTCCGTGAAGCGTAAGCGTATTTGTCTCTCCGAGGGTGGAGCAGGCCAATCCCACTCACGCGTTCGTGCCGCACCGTCCGTCCAGGAACCATCCGCCTGCGGTCCGCCGGCGCTTCTCTTCGCACCACACCCCATCTTGCCGGCCAGGCGCGGCCCGTCTGAGATGACCGGCGAAATCAGGGACGTCTCACATGCGCATCCTCCTCGTGGCAATGCCCTGGCATTCGTTGGATACACCGTCTCTCGCGATTGGCATCCTGCATGAGCGGGTCAAGCTGTGCCGGAACCCTCACGAGGTCGTGGATATCTACGCGAACCTGAAGTGGGCGGAGTTCCTCCATCAGCGCTCCGGAGGACGGGTCAGCATCCGGAGCTATACCAACGTCTCTGATCGCGGCATCTGGGGTGGGATGGGCGACTGGCTCTTCGCTCCGGCCCTGCACGGCGTTTCGGAGTGGAAGCAGGAGGAATACGCCTCCACCCTCCTGGACCCGGACTGGAACAAGGAGTTGCTGTTCGAGGTGCAGCAGTGGACGCCTGGTTTCATCGAGGCCCTGGCCGACGAGCTGATCGCGTACAAGCCTGACCTGGTTGGTTTTACCAGCACCTTCATGCAGAACGTCCCGGCGCTGTCACTGGCACAGGCGCTCAAGCGGCGCGACCCCGGGATTCTGACCGCGATGGGCGGCGCCAACTGCGATGGTCCCCAGGGGCTGGCGCTTCACCGCAACTTCTCGTGCCTGGACTTCGTGGTGCGTGGCGAGGGAGAGGCTGCCTTCGTGGAGCTGCTGGACGCGGTCGATTCAGGAGGACCGCTGGACGGCATCGAAGGTCTGTGCTGGCGCAAGGACGGGCAGCACGTCGCCAATCCGGCGCGGCGCGAGTCCTTCCCCACCGCGCAGATTCCCGCCCCCAACTACGACGCCTACTTCGAGCAGCTCAATGCGTCGCCGCTGCGCACGCTCATCGAGCCGAAGCTGGTCATGGAGGGGGCGCGGGGATGCTGGTGGGGAGAGAAGCACCACTGCACCTTCTGCGGCCTCAATGGCTCGTCCATGGCGTTCCGGAGCAAGTCCCCGGAGCAGCTCTGGGAAGAGGTGCAACGCACCGTTGCCCGCTACCAGGTCCTCGACATCTTCATGGTCGATAACATCATCGACATGAAGTACTTCAAGTCGCTGCTCCCGCACATCACCGCGTCGGGACTGAACCTGCGACTCCAGTACGAGGTGAAATCCAACCTGACCCAGGAGCAGGTCCGGGCGCTCAAGAGCGCGGGGGTGGTCAGTGTCCAGCCGGGCATCGAGAGCCTGAGCAGCCATGTCCTCAAGCTGATGGACAAGGGGGTGCATGGCTGCCACAACATCCAGACGCTGCGGGACTGCGAAGAGCAGAGCGTGACCGTCACCTGGAACTACCTCTTCGGCTTCCCTGGCGAGAAGGTGGCTGACTACGACGCCGTCATCGAACAGATGCCCGACCTGGTGCACCTGCAGCCGCCCAGTGGCGCGGGCCGCATCCTGTTGGAGCGCTTCAGCCCCAACTTCGAGAACCCTTCGCTCGGCTTCACGGAGCGGCTGCCCGCGCCTTTCTATCCGCTCGTCTATCAATTGCCGCGCGAGGAGTTGATGGACCTCGCCTACCTCTTCAGTGCCGCGCCGAAGGGGATTGGGGAAGCGGAGGCGGTGAAGCTGAAGGATGCGTGCGCGATGTGGCAGGACCGGTACCCGCAGAGCGAGCTCAGCTACCGGGAAGAAGGCGGGCGCATCTTCATCCGTGACCGCCGCGCGGGACGTACGCCCGCCGACCTGGTGCTGGAATCGCCCCTGGAAGTGGCGATGTTCCAATTGCTTCGCAAGCCGCAGACGCCGAGCAGCCTGGCAGGCGCGTTGCGGACGCAGGGCCACGAGCGCACGCCGGATGAGGTCAGTGCGCTCCTGGCGGACTGGCGAAAGCTGGGCCTCGTCTTCCAGGAGGATGGCCGGTTCATCGCGCTGCCCCTGCGTGCCGCGCCGCAGCGTGTGCGAATCGCCGATGAGAAGGCCACGCTGCCCGCGGTGCGGCTGGACGGGCTGCCGGACGCGGCGCCGGGCTGGGTGGGGGAGCTCCCCGAGTTCACGCTCAAGGCACTCTCGGAGGCAGAGCGGTTGGGGGCTCCCCGCGCGACCGTGCGCGTGCGCCCGGATGAGTGGAGCGAGCTGACCCGGATTCTGGAGTCACGGCGTGGGGGCCCGGCGCTGGCGGTGACGCTGGACGCGGAGGCTCCGGGGCACTGGCCGTCCGCGGAGGAGATTGAGCGGCTCCTCCAGCTCGGGGTCGTGGAGGTGAGGGTCCCCTGGGAGATGGCGCTCGACGAGCGGCAGCCGGAGCGAAGCGTGCACTTCATCCGCTTCCTTCGCGACAGCGCCGCCGCGCGCCTGCGTGTCCACTGGAGCGGCTCTGCGTCCGGGGCGGTGAAGGCGCGCGCGCTCAATCACCTGGAGCCCCCCATGGCTGGCGGTGAGGAGACCCTCCGCGCTTGGAAGGAGCGGCACGCCTATGGCCGCTGCTACTGGCGGGCGGGGCCCGACTTCGTCCTCATCAAGGATTCGCGTGCGGGCGGCGACTTCGCGCGCTTCACGCTGGAGGATGGACCGCTGCGGGACGTGTTCACCCGGCTCTCGGTGCCTCAGCGCCTGGATGCTTTCGGCACGGATGAGACGGACCGGGAGGCGCTCGATGTGCTGATGGAGGAGGACCTGGTGCTCCGCCTGGGGGATTGGGTGGTGGCCCTGCCCTACCAAATCAAGCACTGGCCCGTGCCCTTCATGAGCATCTGAAGCTGCGGCACGGCGCGCCCGCCCGGCTTCACGGGCGGGCGGCAGCACAACGGCTGGCTACAACGCCTCTCCCAGCGTCGTCACGATGCCGCGGATGCGGCCCTTCAGGTCGTCGCCGTTGTACATGGATGGCCTTGAACCCCTCCACGAGCGAGTCGACGTAGAGCTTCGTCCACCGCTGCTCGTCGATGTGGTCGTGATTGGGCTCCATGAGGGGCTCCCGGTCCGCCTCGATGGGAACCTCGAACCCCGCCGCCTCGGCGACACGCTGCACCTGCTTCGGAAAGACGTTCGTCTCGTAGATCTGCTGTGCCCTGCGTTCTGCGAGCCCCATCTGTTGCTCCTCGCAGTTGGGTGGGCAGGGGGATGCAACGGGGGGCTGGTGTAGATGGATATCCCATGGGACTTGAGATGGTCAGCCCCACCCCCTGGGAACCAGGGCGGGGGCTGAGGTCCAGCACGCAGGGCGCGGTGTCATAGCGTCGTGACACTTGCTGCGCCACGGCGTGAGGCGCGCTAGAAGCGCGGCATGGTGTCTGGCGCTCCCGCTTCCGATGTCCGCCTCGTTCCCGCCCGGCCGGAACACGTGGACTTCTGGCTGGCCATGCGGGCGGCCCCCGGCGCGCGGCGCTTCGTGGACACGGAGGGCGACACGCGGGAGTTGCTCCTGCGGCGCATCCTGGAGGCGGGGACGCTGGGGGAGCCTCGTGCCCGGAGCTTCCGATGGTTCGTGGCGTCGGACGGAGAGCTCGTGGGGACGGTGTCCGCGCGGGAGCTGTCACGCGCGCACGGCCGCATCGAGCTGGGCTACATGATGGCGGATGCCTACCACGGCCGGGGTCTGGGCACGCGCGCGGTGGGGCTGATGCTGGAGCAGCTCTTCACGCTGCCGTACCTCCAGCGGGTGTGGCTGACGACGCTGGCGGAGAACGTCGGCTCGCAGGGCGTGGCGCGCAAGCTGGGCTTCACGCTGGAGGGCACCCTGCGCGGGCACAGCCTGTTCCAGGGACAGCGCAGGGACCAGCAAATCTGGGGCCTGCTGCGGCCGGAGTGGGAAGCCCGGCGCGCGTCGCTCGGCTGAGCTTCCCTGGGGCGCGATGTCCGTTCTGGACCGGGCGCTTCGGACGGCCGGTCTCTGGGAGCAGCATGGGGGGCGGGTTATAGAAGCGGCGCCATGCACCCCTACGCCGCTGAGCTTTCCCAGGAGCTGGGCCTGAGGCCCGAGCAGGTGGACCGGACCCTCGCGCTGCAGGAGGACGGAGCCACGGTTCCCTTCATCGCGCGCTATCGCAAGGAGGTCACCGGCGGCCTGGACGAGGTCCAGATCCAGACCATCCTCGACCGGGCCACCGAGCGTGCCGAGCTGGACGCCCGTCGCGACACCATCCTCCGCTCGGTTGAGGAGCAGGGGAAGCTGACGCCGGAGCTGGCCAAGGCGCTCAAGGCGGCGAAGACGCGCACGGAGCTGGAGGACCTCTACCTCCCGTACAAGCCCAAGCGCCGCACCCGTGCCGCCATCGCGCGGGAGCGCGGCCTGGAGCCGCTGGCGGACCTGCTGTGGAAGCAGGACGGCCGGCGCGGCGAGGACGTGTCCGCGCGCGTGCGCCCCTTCATCAACCCGGAGAAGGATGTGCCGGACCAGGCCGCGGCGCTCGCGGGCGCACGCGACATCTGCGCCGAGCGCGTGGCCGAGGACGCCGACCTGCGCCGCGAGGCCCGCGAGGTGAGCGCGCGCCGGGGCACCCTGCGCTCGGACGTGGTGCCCGCGAAGAAGGGCGAGACGACCAAGTTCGAGAACTACTACGGCCACGAGGAGCCCCTGTCCCAGGCCCCCTCGCACCGCGTCCTGGCATTGCTGCGCGGGGAAGAGGAGGGCGTGCTGAAGGTGAAGCTCTCCCTGCCGGACGACGAGGTGAAGGGCCTCCTGGCCGCGCGGGTGGTGACGAAGCCGCAGGCCCTCTTCGCGCAGGAGCTGCGCGCCGCCGTGGAGGACAGCTGGGACCGGCTGATGGGGCCGTCACTGGAGGCGGAGCTGCGCGCGGAGCTGAAGGAGCGCGCGGACCGGCAGGCCATCGCGGTCTTCGGGGAGAACCTGCGCCACCTGCTGCTCGCGCCGCCCGCCGGGGCCCGCGCCGTGCTGGCGCTGGACCCGGGCCTGCGCACGGGCACCAAGCTGGCGATGATGGACGTCACCGGCAAGGTGGTGGAGACGCTGACGCTCTACTCGGAGCGCGGGGCGGACGAGCGGGCGCGCGCGGCGAAGCTGCTGGCCGCGGTGGTGCAGAAGCACAAGCCGGAGCTCGTCGCCGTGGGCAACGGCACGGGCAGCCGCGAGGCGGAAATCTTCGTGCGCGACACGCTGAAGGCGCTGGGCTCGCAGATTCCCGTGGTGTCGGTGAGCGAGCAGGGCGCCTCGGTGTACTCGGCGTCCGAGGTGGCGCGCGAGGAGTTCCCGGACCTGGACGTCAGCCTGCGCGGCGCGGTGTCCATCGGCCGGCGGCTCCAGGACCCGCTGGCGGAGCTGGTGAAGATCGACCCCAAGAGCATCGGCGTGGGGCAGTACCAGCACGACGTGGACCAGGGCCTGCTGAAGAAGAAGCTGGGCGAGGTGGTGGACTCGTGCGTCAACGCCGTGGGCGTGGATGTGAACACCGCGTCGCCGCAGCTCCTGGAGCACGTGTCCGGCGTGGGGCCGTCGCTGGCGAAGAAGCTGGTGGCGCACCGCGCGGCGAAGGGCCGCTTCACCACGCGCCGTGAGCTGCTGAAGGTGAGCGGCCTGGGGCCGAAGACGTTCGAGCAGGCCGCGGGCTTCCTGCGCGTGCGCGGCACCGAGCCGCTGGACGCGAGCGCCGTCCACCCGGAGCGCTACGCGGTGGTGGAGCGCATGGCGAAGGACCTGGGCGTGGCCGTGAGCGCGCTGGTGGGCAACGCCGAGCTGGTGCGGAAGATTGACCCGAAGCGCTACCTGGGCCCGGACCTGGGGGAGATGACGCTGAAGGACATCCTCGCCGAGCTGGAGAAGCCCAGCCGCGACCCGCGCGGCGACTTCACCGCGCCCCAGCACCGCGAGGACCTGCGCTCGCTGGAGGACGTGAAGGAGGGCATGGTGCTGGAGGGCGTGGTGACGAACGTCACCGCGTTTGGCGCCTTCGTGGACGTGGGCGTGCACCAGGACGGCCTGGTCCACGTGTCGCAAATCGCCACGCGCTTCGTGAAGGACCCCGCGGAGGTGGTGAAGGTGGGGGACCGGCTGAAGGTGCGCGTGCTCACGGTGGACCTGGCGCGCAAGCGGCTGGCGCTCTCGGTTCGCGCGGTGCAGGAGGGCGTGGCGCCGCAGCCGTCGGGCCGGCCCGCCGTGGGCGGCGCCACGGGCGCGGGACGGATGACGGAGCGCGGCGGCGGGAGCGGCGGGCCCCGGCAGGGCGCGCGGCCTGCTGCCGGCCCGGGGCCGAAGGGGCCTCAGGGCTCTGGTGAGAAGAAGGGCCCGGAGCCGTTCAACAACCCGTTCAGCAAGCTCAAGCGCTGACGACGGGGCCGCTCAGTCCGGTCTGTCGAGCCGAAGCTGCCGTTCAACGCCCCCGTCAGCACGCTTGAACACTGACGGGGGCCGCTCACTCCGGGATTTCGAGCCGGAGCGCTCGTGCAACCATGCTGTCAGCAAGCTCGCGCCCTGACGGCGGAGCCGCTCACTTCACCGCGTCGATGGCGAAGGGCTGGACCTCACCCGCCAGCGTCTGGTTGCGCGCGAGCAGCTTCGCGAACCGGTCGGTGCCGTTGCGGGCGTCGAACCGACTCGCGATGTCCCGCGCCTGTCCCAGCGTCCACGCGTGCAGGGCCCGGACCTCGTAGCCGCCGTCCGCCTGGTGCTCGGGGAACGCCTTCGGCAGCCGCAGGCTCACCACGTCTCGATCTCCCGCGGCCAGCATCCGCTCCAGCAGGAAGGCGGCCGCCGTGTAGAAGGTGAAGCGGTCCCGGTAGCTGGGGTGGTCCAGCGCCCAGCCCAGGTGCTTCTCCAGCAGCGTCAGCCCGCGTGAGAGGTTGTCGGTCAGCGCCAGGAACTCCAGGTGCTCGCCCACGGTGGAGAGGAACTCGCGGTTCTTGGTCACCATCGCGTAGCCGCGGCGGTGCACCTCGCGCGCTTGCTCCAGCGCCCCCAGCTTGAACAGCGGGTAGAGCACCGTGCCCAGCGTGAGGTGCGGAATCTCCGCGCAGGACTTGCGGCCGTCCAGGATGGGCCGGGCCTTGCTCAGCACTCGCTGCCACTCGCCCAGGTCGACATGGTGGTCCAGCTCGTCATCCAGCTCGCACACGCGGCAGTCGGTGAGGTGGTCCCGCGGCGCCTCCAGCCACGCGTTCCACAGCCGCTCCACCTCCTCGGGGGCGTCACCCATCTCCCGCGCGGCCTGGTAGCGCAGCTTCAGCACCGCGCGCTCGCCCGCGCCCGAGGCCTGGTAGCACTGCTCCACGTCATCCAGCGCGTCGGCAATCTGCTTGCGGGTGATGTTCGGGAACTCCTTGATGCGCCCCACCACCCACTTCTGCTTCCAGAGCATCTCCTCCGGGTCGAAGCGCTTCGGGTCCTTCTTCTGCTGACCCCGGCACCACGCGAAGGCCACCAGCGCCTTGTCCGGGAAGCCGCCGAAGGTGGCCGCGTCGATGAGGGCATCCCGCAGGCGGTACGAGAGCCCCACGTCCTTGTGCGAGTCCGCCAGTCGCACGGCTTCTTCCAGCAGGCGCACCTTGCTCTCGCCCTCGGCGAGCCCGTCCGCCTCCTCCCAGAGCGCCTCTGCCTGTTCGCGCCAGTCCCCCGCCATCAGTGAAGCCCCCGTGGACCCGCGCCGCCGCTGCCCTCGCCACCGTTGCCGGCGTCGCCGCCCAGCTGCGCGGAGATGAGGCCCAGCAGCCCCTGGTTCAGCAGCACCATCTCCTGTGCATTCAACGGGTGGTGTCCCAGGAGCAGCGCTTGCACGTAGAGCATCTCCACCGACAGCTTCATCATGTCCCGGTCCGCCACCGCCGCCAGCCGCCGCACCACCGGGTTGTGGAGGTTGAAACACAGCTGGGCTGGCTCGCCGTCCGCGGCCGCCATGAGGCCGTCCAGCACGCCCGCGTACAGGTCGTCCGACTCCTCGCGGGCGCGCTCCGCGTCGCGCCGGAACGCGCCCTCCGCGTCCGAGCTGTAGAGGGTGGGCACCTCCGCCGGAAAGAACTTCTTCACCACCGCGCCGCAGCGGAACGGCGCCAGCACGCGCTCCGCCATGCGCAGGAGGGGAAAGGTGGCCTCGCGCTCGTCCAGGGTGAGCTCCTCGAAGCTCTGCGGCAGGTCCGCGGAGGAGAAGAGCTCCACCTGCGCGTCCGGCACGACGTGGGGCAGCTTCTCCAGCAGTGCCGTGTCGTGCGTGTACGCCGCGTTGATGATGCACAGCCCCTGCGCCCCCGCCACCTGGGCAATCTGCCGGAAGCCGTCCATGGTGGACGTGTAGCGCACCACCGGGTGCGCGCGCCGGTAGTCCGAAAGCGTCATCATGCCCAGCGACGTCTCGAAGGGCAGCCAGTGGATGACGAGCCGGTAGAAGTCGTCGTCATCCAGCGCCAGGGCCTTCACGCTCAAGCCATGGAGCGCAATCAGCCGCTGGAGCGCGCGCGGGTCCTCGCGCGCCAGCTCCATCAGGTAGGCGCGCAGCCCCTGGCCCAGGGCCTCGCGCGCGGCGGCGAGCGACTCGTCCTCGTAGAAGGACTCGCGGCTGGCGGTGGGGCGCAGCGCGTTGGCGTTCACCACGCACTTCACGAAGAAGGCCCAGTCCGGCAGCAGGTTCTCCGCGCTCTCCGACAGCAGCATGTGCTTGAGATAGACGCGGTGCTTCTGCCGCGCGTTGAAGTGTGGCGACGCGGGCAGCACGAAGGCCACCCCGTCCACGTCGCCCGCGGTGGAGCGCAGCGGGATGCAGTCGATGAAGTCCATGTCGAACAGCGAGCGCCCGTAGGCGAGCAGCGCCTTGCGCCGCTCCGCCGCGCTCTCGTATTCGCGGCGCCAGGGCGCGCCGTCGGTGTCCAGCCGCTGGCTGCCCTGGTCCGTGGTGAGCTGGATGGGGAAGGGCAGCAGGCCGCCGTAGTGGCTGGCGAGGTTGCGCAGGCGCTTGAGGGTGAACCACTCCGTCATGTCCTGGCGGGCCACCAGGAAGACCTGGGTGCCTGGCTGGGCGAGCGGGTGCTCGGACTCGCGCACGGCGTAGGTGCCATCATGCCGGCCGCGCCACTCCAGCGTGCGTCCGTCGCCCCGCGCCGAGCGCGTCACCACCAGCAGCTCGTCGCACACCATGAAGCACGACAGCAGGCCGATGCCGAACTGGCCGATGAAGTCGTTGCGGCGGGTCTCCAGGGCCTCGCGCTTGGAGGACTCGCCGATGGTGGCCAGGAAGCGGTGAATCTCCTCCTCGGTCAGCCCCACGCCGTCGTCCGTGAAGAGGAGGGTGGGCGGGCTGCCGTCCTGCTTCTCCATCAGCTCCAGTCGGACGGTGCCCACGTGGCCGGGCTCCAGCAGCTGACGGGCGCGGATGGCATCGGTGGCGTTCTGGAGCAGCTCGCGTACGTAGACGCCCGGGGAGCTGTACAGGTGGTGAGACAGGAGGTCGATGACCCCGCGGAGGCTGACTTGAAATCGGTGGTCCACGTGGCGCCGACGTTAGCGCACGCCCCCTGTCGTATCGACAGCCGAATCGAGCTTGAGACGCGGGACGAGGTTGGGCATCCATGGCAAGCCCTTGAATGGCCGCCCGGTCAGTGTCAGGTGGCGTTCAGGCCGTGGGGAAAGCGGCACCACGGTGGCAGGTCTCATCTCGGAACAGGAGTGGATGGATATGCGGACGAAGCTCATGGCAGTGGTGGCGGGCGCAGCGATGACCTTCGGCGGGACGGCCCTGGCGCAGGGCGCCGCGGCGCCGGCGAAGCTCTCGGCCACGAAGGCCCCGGCGGCGGCCGCCCGGGGCAAGGCGGAGGCGACGTGGTGGGGCCACGCGGCCTTCATCATTCGCAGCCCGGGCGGAGCGGTGATTGCCATCGACCCGTGGCTCACCAACCCCAAGGCCCCGCAGGGCGCCGCGCAGCCGGAGGCGCTGGACGCCATCCTCCTGACCCACGGCCACTTCGACCACGTGGGTGAGGCCAAGGCGCTGGCAGAAAAGACGGGAGCGAAGGTTTTCGGCTCCTTCGAGCTCATCAACCTGCTGGGGCTTCCGGAGGCCCAGGCCGTGGGCGCCAACGCGGGCGGGACGTTCCAGGTGAAGGACGTCACGCTCCACCTGGTGGAGGCGGTCCACTCCAGCAGCTACGCCGCGGACCCCAAGGCGGCCCCGCAGTACGCCGGCGCGCCCCTGGGCTACGTGCTGGCAATCGCCAACGGCCCCACCCTGTACCACGCGGGGGACACCGGCCCCTTCGAGGGCATGGCGCTCATCGCCACCCAGTTCAAGCCCACCGTGGCGATGCTGCCCATCGGCGGCCACTTCACCATGGGCCCCGCGGAGGCGGCCCAGGCGGCGCGGCTGCTGAAGGTCAAGAGCGTGATTCCCATGCACTACGGCACCTTCCCGCTGCTGCAGGGCACCCCGGAGGCGCTGACTGGCGAGCTGAAGAAGGTTCGCAGCACGGCGAAGGTGGTGAACCTCCAGCCCGGCGCGGCCACCGCGCTGTAGGGGCCGGACGCGGAGGGACAGGCCCGGTAGAAGGAGCGGTTCTACGGCCGCTGATTTCCGGGCCCTGACCCTGTCCCTCGGCCGAGTGGAAACCGGCGGGCCGCTGGGTTACATCCCGCTTCTCTCTCCGCGCGTGGGTGCTTTCCGGCGGCCCGGGGGTGTTCCGGTGTTGGACTTCAGCAAGGCGGGGTGGCTCATGCCACTCCTCGCGGAGACGGTCGCCTTCGAAGCGGGCGCTCCGGCTCCGGCCGCGCCGGCGCTGGGCTCCGGACGGGCGCGGGCCCGCGCGTACCTGCGCCGCACGCTGCGCGCCAGCGGCCTGCTGTATGGCACGCCGGCGGATGCGCCCTCCGCCGCGGAGGTAGCGCCTCCCTCCGAGCTCGAGGCGCGGGCGGTGGAGGACCAGCTCTTCCGCGCCGTCGTGCGGACGCTGGCGCTGATGGCCCTGGAGCTGGGGCGGCTCGTGGGGGCTCCAGCGGGGGCGCGCGCCGAGCAGCTCCTGGTCCTGTTCGCGGTGCTCACCGGGGAGCTGGCGCTGGCGGAGGCGCTGGATGCCCGGCTGGCGTCGGGACGCCCCCTGTCCCGGCGGCTGGTGCTGAAGGTGGAAGCGGCGCTGGCGAAGCGCTCGCCGGTGCTGGCGGGAGACCCCGTCTACGGGCTGGTGCTGCACAACGGCGCGCAGTACGCGGACGCGCAGCTGTTCTGCCGGCAGGCCATCGACTACTTCTCGCGGGGCACGCTGCACCGTGAGCGCGCGCAGCGGCGGCTGGACTTCGCCGCGCGGCAGAAGGCGCTGCTGGTGGACGTGCTGACGGGGCTGGCGTGTGTGGACCGGCTGCCCGGACTCGCCGCGCGCCGCGCCATCCTGCGGCAGGTGGAGGACCTGCGGCTGCCCCCGGCCATGACGTCCGAGCTGAAGGCGGCGGTGAAGCAGTCCTTCGCGCGCCGCCGCCCGGTGCGGGACGTGGTGCGGCAGGTGCGCAGCGTGGACGTGCGCCACTTCCTGCTGGAGCAGACGCTGCTGGCGGCGCTGGTGGATGGCCGGAAGACGCGGCGTGAGCGTGTCTTCATCCGGGAGCTGGCGCAGGCGCTCCACGTCCCCGACGCGGAGCTGCACCGGCTGGAGCTGGAGATGGCCGAGTTCTACGCCCGCCACCGCGCCATCGTGGATGTCTTCACCGTGTCCGACGCCGCGGTCGCCATGGGCGAGGACATGGTGGCCGGCATCCAGGAGACGCTGGAGAAGAACTTCTACCGGCTGATGCAGGAGGTCCGCGAGACGGGGGACCTGGCAGTGCTGCTCACCAAGGCCGCCCGGCGCCAGCCGCTCACGGGTGACGAGCGCCGGCGCATGCGCGCGCAGCTCATCGACGTGGCCAAGGCGATTCCCGCGCTGGCCATCTTCGCCGCCCCGGGCGGCATCCTGCTGCTGGCGGCGCTGGCGAAGGTGCTGCCCTTCAGCCTGCTTCCCAGCGCCTTCCAGGAGCCCGAGCCCACGGACGACGAGGCCGACGAGGTCGGCCTGGAGCGCGAGGCCGGGTAGGGCGCCGTGTCGCGAAGCTCCTCCGAGCCCGGAGCCGGGGCCCGGCTGCCTGCCCACCGTCCACTCGACGGCACGGGCGCGGCTCTTGTCGCGGCCGGGTACCAGCTTGGGGAGGAGGGCTCATGGGAAACGTCGATGCGCGCACGCACAGGTGACAGGTCGCCAGAAGGGAGTGGGTTGCCAGGGTGGAGGAACGAGCGCCACGTCACGCGATGAGTCCGCTGCGCCATCACCTGCAATCGTTCCTCCGGGTCGAGCCGGGCCGCCCCGCCTACGGCGCGGGGCTCCGTGCCGCGCTCGCAGTGGGCGGTCCCATGGCCGCCGCGGCGCTGCTGCACCTGCCGGCGGCCACCTGGGTGGGACTGTCCGCGCTCTTCGTCGCGCTGGTGGACCGGGGCGGGCCGTACCGGTATCGCGCGCGGGCCATGGGGGCGATGACGCTCATGGGCGCCGTCGTGGGGCTCGCCGCGGCGCTGCACCTGCCCCCCTGGGCCGCCGTCGTCGTCACGTTGTTCTGGGTGACCGCCTGCGGCTTCGCGCGCTCCTACGGTGACACGCCTGGGCTGATGGGCGTGGTGCTCGCCAACTACTTCGTGGTGTCGCTGGCGATTCCCGCGAAGGACCTGCCGGATGCCCTGCTGCGCTCGGGTCTGTTCGTGGTGGGGGGCGCGTGGGCCATGTTCCTCGCGTTGAGCCTGTGGCCGCTGTTTCCCTACCGGCCCGCGCGGCTGGCCATCGCCCGGTGCTACGACGCGCTGGCGGACCACGCGGAGGAGGTGGGGCGCTGGCCCCTCGAAGGGCTGCCGCCGTTCGCCGTGGGCGTGCTGACGGAGGCCCCCTGGCAGGCCCGCGTCCGCCAGTTCATCGAGCAGGCCCGCACCGTGCTGGCCTCCACGCGCATGGGCCGGGCAGGGGAGAGCGGCCGGGGCGAGCACCTGCTGGTGCTCCTCGAAGGCGCGGACGCGATGATGGTGGCGCTGATTGCGCTCACGGAGATGCTGGAGGTCGCGCCCGCGGAGCCGCGCTACCATGCCCTCCGCGCGGAGGTGCAGCGCGCGCTGTCGGAGCTGGCCTCGGACCTGCGCCGCGTGCGGCTCGCCCTGGAGAAGGGCACCGAGGTGAGCGGCCGCCCCGCCTGGAGCGCCGGGCGAGTCAAGCGCGCCCTGGAGGCGCTGGAGGCCTCCGGGGAGGTCCCGGAGCAGGTGCGCGCCGGCTATCAGTACGTGCACACGCTGCTGGACCGCCTGCGGGACTATGCCCACGCCACCGTCGAGGTCGCGGCGCGGCTGGAGGGCAGTGCGCCCGTGCCAGACACCCTGGCCCTGCCGACGAAGCCCGCGGACGTGGCGCCCAGGCAGTCGCTCCTGGAGCCCCTGCGGGAGAACCTCAACGTCCGCTCCGTCATCTTCCGCCACGCGCTGCGGCTGGGCGTCGCCGCCTCCCTGGCCATGGCGCTCGTGGGCGCGCTGGGGTTGAACCACGGCTACTGGGTCATCATCACCGTCACCGTCGTGCTCCAGCCCTACGCGGGAGTCACGTTCCAGCGAAGCCTCCAGCGCATCGCGGGAACGCTGCTGGGCGCGACGCTGGCAGCGGGGCTGGTGGCGCTGGTGAGGGACCCGGCTGTCATCCTGCTGGCCATCGTGGTGCTCTTCGCCGTCGCGATGAGCATCCAGCCGCTCAGCCTGTCCGCGTTCCAGGTGATGCTCACGCCGGCCCTGGTGCTGCTGGCGGAGCTCCAGTCCGGAGACTGGGAGCTCGCCGGGGTGCGCATCGTCAACACGCTGCTGGGCGGGCTGATTGCGCTCACGGGGATGCGGCTGCTGTGGCCCAGCCCGGAGCATCTGCGGCTGCCGGAGCAGGTGGCCGCCGCTCTGCGCGCGGAGCGGGAGTACCTGATGGCGGTGGCCTCCGCGTCCTCGGATGCCGAGCCCCCGGTGCGCGCGGCGCGGCGGAAGACGGCGCTCGCGCTGCTATCGGCGGAGGCGTCCTTCCAGCGGCTGCTGGGGGAGTGGCGCGGCCACGCGAAGGAGCTGGAGCCGGTGATGGCGCTGCTCGTCTACGCGCGGCGGTTCACCTCGGCGGTGACGACGCTGGCCGCCAGCCGAAGGGAACCGGGAGCGCCCCGGGAGCTGGCGGGCGTGGTGCGGTTCACCGGGTGCGTGCTGGATGAGCTGGCGGCCGCCATGGAGCAGCAGCGGAGGCCCGCCCCCATGCCCTCGCCCGCGCCGACGGGGGGCGAGGACCCGTTGATTCGCACGCACGTGGAGCGCCTCTTGCGCCAGCTCACCGTGCTGCACCACGCGGCGGAGCGCGTGCCGCCGCTGCTGCATCGATAGGGGCGGCGCTGAGGCATTATCGCCCGTCCTGGGCCATCGCCGCCTCAAAGGGCGGCCAGGGTGGTGTCGTTGCGCACGCGGCCTCAGCGCCGGCGCATGCCGACGCTGGCGTGGGCACCTGCCCGCGCCACGGTGTGCGCGAGCCATCATGCGTGCTCGCCCAGCCAGGGCCTTGAGCCTGCGGGCTCAGGGCCTGTCGAGCGTCGTCACCAGGCGGCGCAGGTCCTCGTTCACGCTGACGAACTGGGTGTAGCCCTGTTCGTCCTGGAGTTGCTTGCGCAGCCGCTCCAGCGACGCGTCACGCACCTTCTTTGTCGCGTCTGGCGAGCCCTCCAGCAGCCAGCTCACCCCGAGGATGAGCGCGAGCCGCGCCTCCGTGTCGCGCTCGCCCACCCGCGCGGCCAGGGCGCCCGCGTGCTCCGCCGCGCCCGAGCGGCCCACCTCCAGGGCCGCTCGCTCCAGCAGCCGCGGGTCCGCCTTCTCCATGCGCTGCACCCAGCAGGCCGCGTTGCCCGCGCAGGCCTGCGCCGCCTCCAGCAGCTTCGCCTGCGCGGCGAGCGAGTCCGCCCGCTGCTTGCCCAGCGCCGCCGGGTCATCACAGCCGTCGTCCTCCATCTGCTTGCAGTCCGCCGCCGTGCGCGCGGGCTCGGCCGCGGCCAGCTTCTGCAGCAGGGGCAGCTCGCGCGCGTCCCCCAGCATCGCGATGCCCTTCACCGCCGACTCGCGGGCGTACCAGTCGCCGGTGCCCGCCGCCTTCTCCAGCGCGGGCAGCGCGTCGCGCCCGCCCAGCCGCACCAGGGCCCGCACATAGGCGTCACGGACCGTGGCATCCGTCTCCGACACCAGCCCGGCCAGCGGCTTCACCGCCTCCTGGGCGCGCATGCGCGCCAGCGCGTCCGCGGCCTGCATCCGCACCAGCGCCTGAATCTGCGGGTCCGAATTCGTGTAGGCGAGCTGCTTCAGCAGCGCCGACACCGCGCGCTTCTCCCGCAGGTCGCCCAGCACCGTCGCCGCCTTCATCGCGTAGCTGGCGGGGTTGACGCCATTCGACTGGGCCCACTTCAGCAGGTCCGCGTCCTGGCCCTCCAGGGCGGGCAGCAGCACGTCCGCCGCGGGCGCCCCCAGCTGGTAGAGCGCGAAGGAGCTCTCCACGTAGAAGGACTTGCCCTTGCGCTCCTTGGTCAGCATCCGCACCAGGGCGGGCGCCGCGCGGGCGTCACCGATGTTGCCCAGCGCCTCGATGGCCTTCTTGTTGAGGAAGGGCTCCACCGTCTCATCCGTGGCCAGGGCGATGAGCGGCTCCACCGCCTCCTTCGCCTTCATCGCTCCCAGCACCTGGATGGCCTCGATGCGCGAGTAGTTGTCCTTCGCCCTCAGCAGCGGGAGCAGCGCGGGGATGGCGCGGCGGTCGCCAATGCTCCCCAGCGTGGCGACGATGGCCTTGTTGGCCAGCTGCGCGGACGAGTCACCCGCGGCCGGGTCCAGCGCCTTCATCAGTGGCTCCACCGACGAGGCGTGACGCAAATCACCCAGGGCCCGGGCCAGCGCGGCCCGGACCTCCGGCTTGCGCTCGGAGCCCAGCTTTTCGTGGAGCATGGGCAGGAAGCGCTCGTCCATCTTCCCGGAGGAGCGCATGGCTTCCACCAGGCGGATGCGGTCCTCGGCCCGCCGGGTCTGCTGGAGGTTGGACTCCCAGTAGTCCGGGGTCGCCGGGTCCCCCTTGCACCCAGCCAGCAGCAGGAACGAGAGCGCAATACACAACGCGGTCAGAGAGCGGGTCATGCGGTCTCCATGGCGTCTGCGAGGTTGTCCTGTCTTCCGTGTAAACCTCACGCGAGGAAGGAAGCAAACCGCCCCCGGCACCTGGGGTACGCTGGTCAACGACATGTCCGATGGAAATCAAAAGACGGTGCGCCCGAGCCACGTCCGCCGGACGTACATCCTGGACCGACCGTTCCAGCTCAAATACATCCTGCTGCTGGCAGGGATTGGGGCGGGCAGCATCTTCGTGTTCGGGCTCCTGGCGCACCGCGTCCACGTGTCCGCCGTGGCCTCGGGCGTGGACGGTGGGCAGACGCTGCTGTGGCTGACGGTGCTGGGCTCGCTGGGCACCGCGGTGGCGTTGGGGCTCTTCGGCCTCGTCTTCACGCACAGGGTGGCTGGCCCCGTCCATGTCATGAGCCTGTATGTGGCGGCGCTGGCCGCGGGCCGCTATCCCCGGTTGCGGCCGCTGCGGCGCGGCGACGAGCTCAAGCAGTTCTTCGACCGCTTCACCGAGGCGGTGACGCGAATCCGGGAGCGCGAGGCGGATGAGGCCTACGCCCTGGAGACCGCGCTGGAGGCCCTGAGGCCGGTGGCCACCACGCCCGAGGCCCTGGAGGCGCTGGGCACCTTGAGCGCCCTGCACACGCGCAAGCGTCAGGCAGTGGACAATCCCACCGGGAGCACCTTCAAGTCCGTGGCCTGAGTCGCCCGGCGCAGGAGAAGCGCAACACCATGAGCAGACCCCGTATCGTTTTCATGGGCACGCCCGACTTCGCGGTGGCGTCGCTGGCCGCCTGCTTCGAGCTGGGCGACGTGGTGGCCGTCGTCACCCAGCCCGACAAGCCGAAGGGCCGCGGCAACACGGTGACGGCGCCGCCCGTGAAGGAGCTGGCCCTGTCGCGCGGCGTGCCCGTGCTCCAGCCCACGAAGCTGCGCACCCCGCCGTTCTCCGAGGCGCTGCGCCAGTACGCGCCCGACGTCTGCGTGGTGACGGCCTATGGCCGCATCCTCCCCAAGGACCTGCTGGAGCTCCCCACCCGGGGCTGCGTCAACGTGCACGCCTCGCTGCTGCCGCGCTTCCGGGGCGCGGCGCCCATCCAGTGGGCCATTGCCCATGGCGACACGGAGACGGGCGTGTCGCTGATGGTGATGGACGAAGGGCTGGACACCGGCCCGGTGCTCGCGATGAAGCGCATGCCCATTGCCCCGGACGAGACGAGCGCCACCTTGTACCCGAAGCTGGCGGCGCTGGGCGGCGAGGTGCTGCGAGAGTTCCTGCCGGCCTACCTGCGCGGGGAGCTGAAGCCGGTGCCGCAGCCTTCCGAGGGCATGGTGCTGGCCCCCATCATCGAGAAGGACCAGGGACGGCTGGACTTCACGAGGCCCGCGGTGGAGCTGGAGCGGCGCCTTCGGGCCTTCACCCCGTGGCCCGGCGCCTTCACCTCGCTGGGCGGAAAGCTGCTCAAGGTCCACCGCGCGAAGGCCAGTGGTGGTAGTGGCACTCCCGGCACGGTGCTGGCGTCGGGGCCTGACGGCATCGAGGTGGCATGCGGCGAGGGCTCGCTGGTGCTGCTGGAGCTCCAGCCGGAAGGAAAGCGGGTGATGCGCGCCGCGGACTTCCTGCTGGGGAACAAGCTGGCGCCGGGCAGCCAGCCCTTCGCCGGGGCCTGACGGGAGAACGGGTGATGGGCATGAGACTGCTGGTGTTGCACGGACCCAACCTCAACCTGCTGGGCGTGCGGGACGGCGCGTCCGGGGGGCGGCTGGAGGACCTGGACGCCGCGCTGCACGCGCGCGCGGAGGAGCTGGGCTTCGAGCTGACGGTGGTGCAGTCCAACCACGAGGGCGACCTGCTGGACACGCTCGGCGCCGAGCTCGAGGAGCTGGACGGCATCATCATCAACCCGGCGGGCCTGTTCGGCTCCTACCCGCTCAAGGAAGGGCTGGAGGCCGCGGGGCTGCCCGCCATCGAGGTGCTGCTCAAGCCCCCGGCCCGCGAGTCCGTGGTGGGCGAGGCCTGCGTGCTCCAGATTCACGGCGGGCCGGGCTTCGAGCCCTACCTCCAGGCCCTGGAGACCTTTGGCAGCGGCGTCTTCACGACGGAGAAGCCGGAGCCGAAGAAGCCGCTCGGGCGCAAGAAGGCCAGTGTCACCAAGGGCGCGAAGGTGACGCCCATCACCGTGCTCGAGCGGGCCCACCGCAAGGACGGCTCACCCGACACGGCGAAGTCCCTGTCGCGGGCGGCGAAGACGGCGGGGCCCACGAAGACGCTGGGCCGCAAGCTGGCGCCCGTGGAGGACCTGCGCGCGGCCCGTCAGGCGAGGACGCTGGGGCGCGGCGGCTCCAAGGGGCTGACCCCCGCGGCGGACCTGCTCACGCGCGCGCTGGTGCGCCAGAAGATCTCGGACCGCCTCGCCGGGAGGCTCTCCGCCGCCGAGCTGGCCGCCTGGGCCCGCTCCCAGTACCAGGCGGTGCAGCGTGGCGCTCCCGCGGAGAATGGCCATCGTGAGCTGCTGGAGGAGAGCCTCCAGAGCCTCACCCTCTCCAACCTGCCCGCGACGCGGCTCTCGGACGAGCAGCTCGTGGACCTCTTGACCCGGCTCGACGAAGGATGAACGCCCGCGCACTCGCCATCCAGGTCCTCGCGCGTGTCCGCGCGACGGACGCCTACCTCAACGTCGTGCTGGACACGCAGCTGTCCGAGTCGCCGCCGAAGGACGCCCGCGACGCCGCGCTCGTCACCGAGCTGTCCTACGGCGCCACCCGGCGGCAGCTCGCGCTGGACTACGCCATTGCCCGCTTCGCCGACCGGAAGCTGGACGCGCTGGAGGACAAGGTGCTGGCGGCGCTCCGCATCGGCGCCTACCAGATCTTCCACACCCGCGTGCCCGCGCGCGCCGCGGTGGCGGAGACGGTGCAGGCGCTGAAGGAGGTGGGGCTGGCCCGCGCGTCCGGCTTCGCCAACGCCATCCTCCGCAAGCTGGCGGACCTGCCCGGGCCGCCGCTGCCGCCCGCGTCGGACCTGGCGCACCACCTGTCCGTGCGCGAGAGCCATCCCCAGTGGCTGGTGGAGCGCTGGCTGCGCCAGTTCGGCCGTGAGCGCGCCGAGGCCATGCTGGTGGCGGACAACCAGGCCCCGCCGGTGGTGGTGCGCGCCAACACCGCGAAGGTGACGCGCGACGCGCTGCTCGCCCAGCTCCAGGAGATGGGCGTGGACGCGAAGGCCACCACGGTGTCGCCGGTGGGCATCACCCTGCCGTCCGTGGGCCGGGTGGAGGACGTGTACGGCTATGCCGAGGGCCTGTGGCAGGTGCAGGACGAGGCCGCGCAGCTCGTGGGCGTCTACGGGGCCATTCCGGAGACGGCGCGCGTGCTGGACGCGTGCGCCGCGCCGGGCGGCAAGGCGTGCCACCAGGCGCAGTCGCACGACGTGGTGGCGGTGGACCTCCACGCGCACAAGCTGCGGAAGATTGAGTCGGAGGCCCGTCGCCTGGGCCTGGACGCGCGCCTGAAGGCCTACGCGCACGACGCCGCGGAGCCCTTCCCCGAGGACTGGGGCGAGTTCCATGCCTTCGTGGTGGACGCGCCGTGCTCGGGGCTGGGCACGCTGCGCCGCCACCCGGAGCTGCGCTACCGCCGCAAGGAGGAGGACATCTCCCGGCTGGCCACGCTCCAGCGGCGCATCCTGGAGAACTGCCAGGAGGCGGTGCCTCCCGGCGGCCTGCTCGTCTACGCGGTGTGCACCATGGAGCCCCAGGAGGGGCAGGACCAGGTGGAGATGTTCCTGCGCAGCCACCCGGAGTGGACGGCCGAGCCGCCCGTGCTGCCCGGCCTCAAGCTGCCGCTGACCCAGGCGTACCTGCGCACGCTGCCGGGTCCGGAGGGCTTCGACGGGTTCTTCGCCGCGCGCCTCCGGAAGCTCTACTGACGCTCAGGCGTCGTCGGCGGGCGGCTGGTTGGCGGCGTTCTTGAACGCCTCCAGCACCGCCGCGGAGGCGCGGTCCAGGTACTTGCCCTTGCGGATGAGCAGGCCGATGGGGCGCGACACGGGCCCCTCGGCGAAGGGCTTGGCCACCAGCGTGCCACCCTTGATTTCACCCTGCGCCGTGGCCATGGGGAGGATGGCCACGCCCAGGCCCATCTCCACCGCCCGCTTGATGGTCTCCACGTTGTCCATCTCCATCACCGGGTTGATGTCGATGTTCTTCTCGCGGAAGAGCCGATCCAGCGCCTTGCGCGTGGGCGCCTCGCGGTCGAACGCGATGAAGGGCACGCCCGACAGCGCGGTGAGGCTCACCTTCTGCTTGGTGGCGAAGGCATGGCCAGGGGCACAGACGACCGACAGCCTGTCATCGCGGAAGGGGAGGATGTCCACGCCCGCGCGGGGCTGCGGATAGGCGACGATGCCAATCTCCGCCGCGCCCAGAATCACGTCGTCGTACACCTGGTCGTTGCGCCGGTAGTTCAGGCGCATGTTCACCTTGGGGTGCGACTTGAGCAGCTGCTTCTGCACCGTGTTCAGCTCGTGCAGGCCCACCGAGTAGATGGTGGAGACCGTCGTGGTGCCCGCCACCTCGGTGGCCTGCTCGCGAATCTCCTGCTCCACCTCGGAGAAGCGGGCGAGGATTTCCTTGCACCCACGGAACAGCCGCTCGCCGGCCGGCGTCGGCGTCACCTGGCGCGCGCTGCGCGACAAGAGCTTCTGCTCGTACCGATTCTCCAGCGCGCGAATCTGCTGGCTCACGGCAGACTGGGTGACGTGGTTGAGCTGCGCGGCGCGGGAGAACGAGCCCGTCTCGACCACGTCGCAGAACATCTTCAAGGATTCGAGCTGCATAAGGCCATCTCCTACCCTCAAACCCAATAATTAGGCCAGAAGTTAATTAGAAGGCCTTTCCTTCGCGGGCAAACTACCTAACCCGCCCGGCGGCCGTCTGGCCATGCATCGGCCGACAGGGGGATTGCACTCGGAGCTCAAACGTCCTCCGGGCCCTCGGGCGGGAGGCGGGGGCGGAAGAGGACGAAGAGGGAGGCGGCGAGCGCCGTCAGCGCGCCGCCGCCGAGCGCCTGGGCGCGGCCGACCTCCCGGGTGGCGTCCTCGAGCAGCTTGCACTCGGGGCCGGTGAGGCCCTCGCAGTCCACGGCCATGAAGCGGTTGCCCAGGCCCACGGCGAGCAGCCCCAGGCCGCCCAGGAGCAGGCCGCCGAACAGGCCCGTCGCGGCGGAGCGCCCGAGGGACGGCCGCGGGGGAGGGGAGGGCGCCGGGGAGGAGGACATGCGGGCAGCTATAGCCGCGAGGGCGGGCGGGCTCAACGGGGCGCGTGGCGGGCGCGTATGCTGCCGGGCATGCGAATCCTCTACGGTGTCGTCGGCGAAGGCATGGGCCATGCGACGCGCTCCCGCGTCCTCCTCGAGGAGCTCACGAAGGAGCACGAGGTCCACATCGTCGTCTCCGGCCGGGCCCAGGACTACCTCGCCAGGCGCTTCCAGAACGTGCACGGCATCTGGGGGCTGACGCTCGCGTACGAGGGCAACTCGGTGAAGAAGTGGCAGACGGTGCTGCAGAACCTCACCGGCGCCGTGAAGGGCTGGCCGCAGAACATCCGCCAGTACTTCGAGCTGGTGGATGACTTCCGCCCGGACGTGGTGGTGAGCGACTTCGAGTCGTTCAGCTACATGTTCGCGAAGAACCACCGCCTGCCCGTCATCAGCGTGGACAACATGCAGATCATCAACCGATGCAAGCACGAGCCGGCGCTGCTGGCGGGCTATGAAGACAGCTTCGAGACGTCGCGCGCCATCGTGAAGGCGAAGCTGCCGGGGGCCTTCCACTACCTCGTCACCACGTTCTTCTACCCGGAGGTGCGCAAGCGGCGCACCACGCTGGCCCCGTCGATTCTCCGGCCCGAAATCCTGGAGGCGAAGTCCGAGCCGGGCGAGCACCTGCTCGTGTACCAGACGGCGACCACCAACACGGCGCTGCCGGACATCCTCAAGGCCGCGGGCATCCCCTGCCGCGTGTACGGCCTGCGCAGGGACCTCACCGAGGACCTGGTGGACGGCAACCTCACGTACCGGCCCTTCAGCGAGCAGGGCTTCATCGACGACCTGCGCACCGCCCGGGGCGTGGTGGCCAGCGGCGGCTACACGCTGATGAGCGAGGCGGTGTACCTGCGCAAGCCGGTGCTCAGCGTGCCGCTGCTGGGCCAGTTCGAGCAGGTCATCAACGCGCTGTACCTGGAGCGGCTCGGCTACGGCATGTACGTGAAGGAGCTGACGGTGGACGCGATGAAGGACTTCCTCGCGCGCGTGCCCCGCTGCCAGCAGGCGCTCCAGGGCTACGAGCAGGAGGGCAACACGCGGATGCTGGCGGCCCTGCGAGAGCAGCTGGCGCTGGCCTACGAGCACCGCGGCCACTGGGCCATGGAGATGGCCCAGGACTAGCGCGCCCGCGTGATACCAGGGGGTCGGTCAGTGCAGCGGCACTCCGGTCTCGTTGTTGCGCTCGGCGGCGCGGCGGTTCAGCTCCGTGAGCCAGGACTGCGTCAGCGGCGTCTCGCTCTGGCTGCCGGTGTAGCGGTCCTGGCTGCTGTCCTGGGGCAGGAAGCGGTTGGCCCAGGCGGCGAGCGTGGCCGTCAGGTCGGGCGCCAGCGCTCGGCCCACGGCGGCGAGCTTCGCGGGCATGCCCAGCAGCAGCTCGGCGTCGCCGCGCCGGCACGCGTCGAGAATCCTGCGCGCGGACTGCTCCGCGCTCACCGAGGTGACGGGCAGCGAGTCCCCCATGGAGAACCACGCGTACTCCGCCTCGTGGTTCCCTTTGAAGTAGGCGTTGCGCGGGCTGCCCGTGCGCATCAGTCCCGGACACACCGTGGTGACGAGGATGCCGTCCTGGCGCAGCTCCGCGCGGAGGCCGTCGGACAGGCCCACCAGCGCGAACTTGCTGGCGGAGTACGGCACCAGGTGCGGGATGCTCAGCTTGCCGCCCACGGAGGCGATGTTGACGATGCGGCCCTGGCCGCGCCGCTTCATCTCCGGCAGCACGGCCAGCGTGGTGTACAGCGGCGCCCACAGGTGGGTGTCCACGGCCTCCTGGAAGTCCTCCAGCGTCATGGACTCCAGCGGCCCCACCTGGATGATGCCCGCGTTGTTGATGAGCACGTCCACCGGGCCCCAGTGCTCGTGAATGGCGGAGACCATGGCCTCCACCTGCACGGGGTCCCGGACGTCGCAGGGGATGGCATACACCTCGCCGCCGGTGCGCTCGAGCTCCTCGCGGGCGCGCTCGAGCGTCTGCTCGTCGCGGCCGCAGATGGCCACCCGTGCCTCCTCCTTCAGGAGCTGACGGGCCAGCACCAGGCCCAGGCCGCGAGAGCCTCCCGTGATGAGGACGGTGCGGTCCTTGAACTGGTAGCGCGAGCGCAAGAGCCGGCGCAGGCCGAGGACCGCACCGATACCTGCCGCGGCCACCGTGCCGAACGAGAAGCGGGAAGTGTCTGGGTGTTTGCGGCGAGTTGCCATGGTGGACTCTCCTCGTGGGTGTCAGGGAGCGGGGGCGGGCGCGGCGGCGCTGGAGCGGACGAAGCGCTCCAGGACTCGCCGCGCGTGGTGTGCGCCGTTCTTGCCGACGAAGTGGTGGCGCAGCCGGCCGGAGTCCGCGTCGAACACCAGCCACGCGGGCGTGTCCAACACGTCATAGGCCTGGGCCATGGAGCCGTCGTCCACGGCGATGGCGTGGAAGAGCCCGTGCTTTCGCGCGAAGGCCTCCACCGCGTTGGTGTCGCGCAGCTCCTTGTCGGAGCCGGTGACGTCCACGCTGATGACCCGGAGCCCCTGCGGCGCGAACTCCGCGATGATGCGCTTCACCGCGTCGATGTCCTCGTCGCTCCCGCGCTGCTTGAGGGAGAAGAAGTGGAGGAGGACGGGTTGCTCATCCAGTTCGGACACGTGGATGGGCGTGTTGATCCACCCGCCGTCCGGGTCCAACAGGGTGATGGGGATGTCGAGCTTGGGCATGAGGGCTCCCGCGAGGCCTGGGGTTGGAAAGGACGCGACTCAAGCTAGGCACGGGAGGACGGCTCCGGGCGTCGCTGGACGGCAGGCCGCGAAGCAGGCAGACATCCACCGCATGCGCATCCCCGACTTCAAGCTGGAGCGGTACTTCGCGCGCTGGGAGTTCGCGGCGCCCTACCTGCTGTGCACGTCGGACATCGAGGGCTGGCGGATGAGCGACCTGCTGGCGCTCGCAGGCCCGGACGAGCAGGCCCGCTGGGAGGGGCTCACGCTGGGCTACACCGAGTCCACGGGCCTGCCCGCCCTGCGCGAGGAGATTGCCGGGCTGTACCCCGGCCTCTCGCCGGACCAGGTGCTCACCTTCGCGGGCGCGGAGGAGGCGCTCTTCGTCCTCGTCAACGTGCTGCTGGGCCCCGGCGACCACGCCGTCGTCACCTGGCCTGGCTACCAGTCGCTGCACGAGGTGGCGCGCGCCACCGGCGCGGACGTGACGCTGCTGCCGCTGCGCGAGGAGAATGGCTGGGCGCTGGACCTGGACGCCCTGCGCCGCGCGCTGCGCCCCCAGACGCGGCTCCTGGTGGTGAACTTCCCCCACAACCCCACGGGCGCGCTGCTGGACCGCGCCACCTTCGACGCGCTGTGTGAGCTGTCACGCGAGCGCGGCATCCACCTGCTGTCCGACGAGGTGTACCGGCTCCTGGAGTACGACGCCCGCGACACGCTCCCACCCGCGGCCAGCCACACGCCGCACGGCATCAGCCTGGGGGTGATGTCGAAGGCCTTCGGGCTGGCGGGGCTGCGCGTGGGGTGGCTGGCCTGCCGCGACGAGGACCTGCTGCGGCGGTGCGCGGCCTACAAGGACTACACCACCATCTGCAACAGCGCGCCCAGCGAGGTGCTGTCGCTCATCGCCCTGCGCGCGAAGGCGCGGGTGCTCGCGCGCAGCCGCGAGCTGCTCGCCGCCAACCTCGCGCTGCTGGACGCCTTCTTCGCGCGCCACGCGGACACCTTCCGCTGGGTGCGTCCGCGCGCCGGCAGCGTGGCCTTCCCCAAGCTGCTGCGTGAGACGCCGGTGGCCCACTTCACCGAGTCGCTCCGCGAGCGCGAGGGCGTGCTGCTGCTGCCGGGCGACGTCTATGACTTCCCTGGCAACCACTTCCGCCTGGGGCTGGGCCGCGCGAACCTGCCGGACGTGCTGGCGCGGCTGGAGCGCTACGTGCTCGACACAGCGCGTTGACCGCGGTGCGACGAAGTGTCGCCCGCTGGTGGGAATCCACGAGGGTGATGCGCTGCGTCAGTTCTCGCGTGCACTTCCAGATTTCCGTGACCTCGACCTTTTACACCGCGCGCCTCTACAGTACGCCTCCCCGCCAGGTCCCCCGCCTGGCGGGCTCCCCTTCGTAGCGCTGGAGGCGCTCATCATGAAGAAGCTCTTCGGTACGGTCATTGCCGCCGCCACGATGCTGGTTGGCTCGGAGGCCGCCGCGGCCAACTACACACTGTGGATTCACGGCCGCAACGGCGGCACGACGCAGGCCGGCAACTACAACGACTTCAGCTATTGGGGCCCCGCGAGCACCGCGGCGGGCGTGAACAAGAAGGCCGTCAACTGGGATGGTCGTCAGCGCATCGGCTCGCAGAACTACCGCATCCGCGACGCGCTGGACTGCTTCTGCACGGGACAGAACTGGTGCTACATCGCCGCGCACAGCGCCGGCAACCTGCAGATTGGCTACGCGCTGTCGATGTACGGCGGCTCGACGCGCCAGGTGAAGAACGCGTCCCCCAACGCCAGCGGCGTGTGCGGCAACGTCAGCGGCAACCCGACGCAGACGGGCTGGAACATCAAGTGGGTGAACGTGGCGTCGGGCGCCGGCGGCGGCAGCGAGCTGGCGGACATTGGCGAGTGGGCGGTCAGTGAGCCGCTGGTCAGCGACCTGGTCACCACCACCGCGCGCACCCTGTACAACCACAACACCACGCGCAACGTCTGGTTCTACATGTTCGCGGCCTCCAAGGGCACGGCGTACTCCTTCGTGCTCCCGGGCCAGGACGACGAGGCGGTGTCGTATCACTCGACGGGCGGCGTCTCGGGCAGCTCGGGCAGCTCGCAGTGCAACCCGGGTGACTGGTTCTGCGGCGGCACGCTGAACCTGGGCACGGCCGCATGCAGCGACGGGCGCGCGAAGTGGAGCTACCACACGGTGGAGCTGCGCGACGACCGGGAGGCGTACAACCACTACGCCGGAGGCAACTGGGGTGGCATCATCGCTCCCGTCCGCCAGGACGTCGTCACCTACGCGTACTGAGCCCCTCATCCCCGAAGCGACATGACTCCGACCGGTACCGTCTCCGCTCCCGCGTCCTCCGCGCGCCGTGCCCTGTGGGCCATCCCCCTCATCCCGCTGGTGCTGGGGGCCGTGGGGTGGTGGTGGATGGAGTCGGGGGCCGGCTCGGAGTCGGATGACGTGGTTGTCACGGCGTCCACGCCCACCGTCGCGGCGGGCGCGGCGCCCCGGAAGTCCGGAGGCGGCACGGGCGGGCCGTCTCGCGGACCGGTGCCGGGCGTCGCGGTGGCTGCGCCGGCGCTCAGCCCGGAGGCGGCCGAGCGCGAGGCCCAGCGCCAGCTGTGGGAGAAGCGGCTGGCGCGGGCGAAGCAGACGCTGGAGTCGTACATGAAGGCGACGCGCTATCCGCCCGAGTCGCGTCCCGCCAGCGAGCACCCGGACCAGATGGAGATGGCGGAGCCGGAGCGCACGCGCCCGTTGAACATGGACGGCTCGGACGTGCAGCTCCGGTTGAAGCAGGACCGCGTGTTCGTCGTCAGCGACGAGGTGGTGCACTTCTTCGTCGGCTGCGAGGACGCGCGCCGCATGCCCAGGTCCTGCGAGGTGGTCTCGGCCTCCGCGCAGGAGGCCGACCACATGCCCGGCGCGGGCGGCGTGGCGGCGGTGCCCCTCGCCTTCACGGATGACGGCGTGGGCGGTGACGCGCTCTCCGGCGATGGCACGTACACCGGCCGCTTCCAGCCGTCGAAGCAGCGCTTCCCCCTCTACTCGGGCACGCTGCGGGTGAACGTGAAGGTGCGCTCCGGCAGCTCGGAGGGGTCCGCCTTCTTCGACATCATGTACACGCCGTCGCCGCCGGCGGCGTTCACCGGCCGCGTGCGTGAGGTGCTGGACCACGAGCGCGGCTCGCTCCAGCTCTACCTCGGGATTCGGGTCCAGAAGGCGGGACGCTACGTGGTGGCGGGCCGCGTGGATGACGAGAGCGGCATGCCCTTCGCGCACGTGTCCTTCAATGAGGAGCTGCAGCAGGGCGACCAGGAGGTGAAGCTCACCATCGCCGGCAACCTCGTGCGGGACGAGGTGCCCACCTTCCCGCTGAAGCTGCGCGATGTGGAGGGCTTCCTCCTCAAGGAGATGGGAGACCCGGACCGCGAGCTGATGACCAGCCTGCGCGGCTACGTGCACACCACGAATGACTACCCGACGTCCGTCTTCTCCTCCGCCGAGTGGCAGAGTGAAGAGCGGCAGCGCTACCTGGACGAGCTGACCCGGGACGTCAACGAAGCCCTGATGGAGCTCGAGCGCTTCAACGACCAGGACGCGCCGGTTCCTCCGTGAGGCGCTCAGCGCTCGGGCGTGGGCTCGGAGGACGCGGTGCTCGCGCTCGCGTCGCCGGGCATGCCTTCGGGCCGAAGCTCGGGCTCGAGGGCCTCCGCGACCACCTCGACCCCCTGTGACGCGAGGGCCGCGGTCACCGGGGCGCTGGCCGCCGCGGGGTTGGCGGCCATGGAGCTCAGCACGCCCGCGACGGCGGCATCCTCGAGCGCGGGCTCATCCGGCACCATCGTGCCCAGGTCGAGCGGGTCCGCGAGGAAGGCATCCGGTCCCGCCGGGCTGACGGCCGGGTCCAGCGCCTGCCGCGCGGCGAACTGCTGTCCGTAGGTGGCCGCGTAGGCGCTGCCCAGCGCGAAGCCCGCGGGCGCGTCGTCGATACGGGCATCCCCGGCCGCGGCGGTCGCGAGGTCCGCCGGGACGGCGTCGATGCCCTCGGCGTGGGGCGTGCCGTTCACCGGGGCGCCGAGCACCGGGCCGTCGATTTCGTCCGCGAGGAAGCCATCCTCCGGGGTGGAGGGGAAGGCGCCAGGGGCTCGCGAGGGGAGGCTGCTGGCGGCTCCGGCGAGGCCCGCTTCGACCTCGGCGTTGCGGTGTCCGCCGGCCGCGGAGGTCGTGTGCGGCACCTCCTCGAAGATGTCTTCGAGCCCCAGCTCCAGGGCGGGCTCATGCGCCGCTGACGCTCCGGGAGCGTCCAGCATGAAGAGCACGTCCTCGGCTTCCATGGGCGTGGGCGCGGTGGAGGTGTCCAGGTGCTGCAGCTCCCAGGCAGCGGCCTCTGGCGAGAGCAGGTCGCTCCCCATGTCCTGGGCGCTGGGGCCGCGCGGCGTCGGCCGATGCGCCGCGCCAGCGACGGGCTCCCGCGGCGCGCCGAGCGTGGACGGGAGCTGCGCGCCCAACATCTGCGAGTAGCGTGGCGGAGCCGCTTCGAAGGAGCTCTCTCCGGCGAACACGCGCAGCTGCTCGGGCGCCTCGGCGTCCACCGCGTCCAGGCCCGCCAGCTTCGGCGCATGCGCCGCGAGCGACGTGTCCAGGTCGTCCACCTCCGCCTGGAACTCGCTCTCGTCGGCGTAGCCCCGCCGCACCGCGGGCACCGGCTGCAGCGGCTCGCGCGGGGCGAGCGGTGACACGGACTCCACGTCCGTGTCGAGCCGGGCCCGGGAGATGGCGCTGGAGATGCTCGCGGTGATGCGGCGGATGGACGTCATCAAGGGCTCCCTGCGGCGCACACGCCGGGCCGCATCGGCATTGTCGTCCCGCCCACGGAGAAGTTGCCAGGGACCCGCTCGAGGCCCGGCGAGTTCGCCGTTTCGTTGCAACGGAACCGTCCTGGTGGACAGGCGCCCCTGTCATGGCGCGGAGGGGTGGCGTTGGCACGAGGTGTGGGGTCGCGCCCCCACGTTGTGGGGGCTGTTGACGAATGGAGGGCACTTGCAGCGTCCGCAACTGGACGGGTGAGGAGCGGATGTCGAAGCGCCAGGGCACTCCCTCCCCAGAAAACGCTCGAACCGGGATATCCGTAGCTGGCGCCCGTTGGGGGAAGGGCGCTGGCCTCCCGCTTGCTGGTGGGAGGCCCGAGGAGGCAGTCATGAGAATGGACAGCGCGGGACAGACCCACATCGGCCGGCGGCCGCACAACGAGGATGCGTTCTGCGTCGCGCCGGAGCTGGGGCTGTTCGTCGTGGCGGATGGGCTGGGCGGACAAGAGGGGGGAGAAGTCGCCAGCCGGTGTGTCGTGGACACCTTCGTGGGCTTTGGCCTGCGGCTGGGGCAGGACCGGGACTCGACGTGGCCCACGGTGCCGGACCCCCGTCGCAGCCGTGAGGAGAATCTGCTGGCCGCGTGCTCGGCGCTGGCGCAGCGCAACCTCCAGGCGCAGCGCGTGGGCCGGCTGCGGGAGATGGCGTCCACCGTGGTGGCCCTGGCGGTGAGCGAGCACGGCGCGGCGGTGGCCCACGTGGGCGACAGCCGCCTGTACCGGCTGCGCGCCGGGAAGCTGGAGTCGCTGACGCGAGACCACTCGCTCATCGAGGAGCTGCGGGACGCTGGCATGGAGCCGCCGGGCGGCTCGGGCAACCTGCGGCACCTCATCACCCGCGCGCTCGGCACCGAAAACGCCGAGCCCACCGTGCAGCGGCTCCAGCCGGAGCCCGGGGATGTGTTCCTGCTGTGCTCGGACGGACTCTACGAGCCGCTGGGCCCCGAGGGACTGATGAAGCGCCTCACGCTGTCCACCGCGCGCGAGGCCTGCGACGCGCTCGTCTCGGACGCCTACGAGGCGGGTGGCAAGGACAACATCACCGCGGTGGTGCTGCGCGTCGCGGACGCGTGAGGCGTCTCAGAAGCCCACGCCGAAGGACAGGCTGGCGGAGGGCAGCCAGGTGTCTCCGGGCTGGATGAGCTGCGGCGCATACGGCAGCCATGCCAGGCTGAGGTTGAAGTCGCCCACCAGCTCGAAGCCCGAGGCCAGCGGGCGGAGGAAGCGCAGCCCGAGTCCCCCCTCGGGCCCTGTCGTCGCCACGCGGCGCCGGTCGGTGCCCCTGAACTGGAACCCCGCGTCGTCGCGACCCACCTGGGACTCCGCGAAGCCGGCGGCGAGGAAGGGCTGGAAGGTGCCCCAGCGCTCCACGTCGAAGGTCGCCAGCCGCAGCTTCGCGCGGAAGTGCGCCACCTCCGGCTCGGGGTCTCCGTGCAGGAAGCCGCTGCCGGTGCCACAGCCCTCCACCGCGAGGAAGGCCACGGGCGACAGCTCCAGGCAGAGCTCGGGCCGGCCATTGGCGTTCGCCGTGGAGCCGCCCACCCGCAGGTTGCCGAAGTTGCGAGGGGTGAAGCCGCGCTCGGCCCTGGCGCGTGCTTCGCCTGTCACTTCTTCCGCATGCAGCGCGGCAGGCGAGAATGCGAGCAGGGCCACGGCTGCTGGAATGAAGTGCGGGTGCATGGGGCGCACGCAAGCGCGCCGCTTCCACGCCGGTCAATGCAACGCCAGGGCAAGAGGTGTGGGTGACTGCGCGCGTGCACTGGGCGTGGACGTAGGTGCGAGGCCTCTGTGTAGGTCTCGCGATGTGTCAGGTAGCGCACAGCGCCGGGTCATTCCTGATACCTGTTGATCCTCGCTCATCGCGAAGCGTACTCGGATAGGCTGGAACTCTCCCCACTGGGTCCCCCCGCCCATCCCCTGGCTCAGCAGCGAATGACGCACAGCCTTGCCGCGCGCCTGTCCACCGCCCTCTCTCTCGTCATCCTCGGCCTCACCGTCGCGAGTGTCGCGCTGACGACCCTCTCGCTGCGCTCGTGGTCCCACGAGGTGCTCACCTCGCGGCTGGTCCAGGACGAAGCCGCATGGAGCCGCGCCGTGGCCCAGGAAGCGAGCGCGCTGACGTCCCTGGCGCGTGTCGCCGCGGCGGCGCCCACGTTGCAGGCCCTGCTGTCGAGCGACGCCGTGGACCTGGCGCCGCTGAAGGCCGAGCTGCGCTCACAACAATCGCTGCTGGGCGTGGAGCTGCTGCTCGCGCTGGACGCGACGGCGGGCGTGCGCGCGGGCAACGCTTCCGGAAGCGTGGTGGGACTGGAGGCCCTGGTGGAGCAGGGCGCGCCGGGCATCGTCCAGGTGGGCGAGGTGCCCTACCAGGCGGTGGCGCAGCCCGTGGCGGTGGGTGGCCGCACCGTGGGGCATCTGGTGCTGGGACGTCTGCTGGGCGCGCAGTCGCTCCAGGCGCTGCGTGACGAGCGCGGCGTGGAGGCGCTGCTGACGGTGGAGGCGAAGCCGGTGGCGCACGCGCTGGACGCCGCGTCACCCGAGGCGCTGCTCGCGGCGCTGGAGGGCAAGGGCCGGCCGGACGCGGTGGAGGTGGGCGACGTGTCGCTCCACCTGCGCCGGGTGGAGGTGGGGCCGGGCGTGGAGCTGCTGCTCGCGCGCGACAGCTGGAAGGAGGCGGCGCAGTACCGGCTGTCGCTGCTGATGGTGGTGCTGCTGGGCGTGGCCGTCACGGCGGCCGCGGGCACGGCCATCTTCCTGTTGGTGCGGCGGATGACGGAGCCGCTGCGCGAGCTGACCGCGGCCACCGCGCGCATGGTGTCGGAAGGGGACTTCCGGGCGCGGCTGGAGGTGCGCTCGAAGGATGAGATTGGCCAGCTGGCCGGCTCGTTCACGGAGCTGATGTCGCAGCTGCGCGAGCTGTTGATGGCGCTGCGGCATTCCGCCGAGCAGCTGGAGACGGCGTCCACCCAGCTCACGGAGTCCGCGGCCGTGCAGAACGAGGCCGTGTCGCAGCAGGCGGTGGCGCTCCACGAGACGCAGATGGCCGCGCAGCAGCTCCAGGAGGCCTCGCGCGCGGCGGCGCGGCGCGTGGAGGCTATCCTGCGCGAGGCGGACAAGGCCAGCAGCTTTGGCGAGGCGGGCGAGGCCGCGGTGACGGGCAGCGTGGGCGGGCTCACGCACATCCGCTCGCACGTGGAGCAGATTGGCCGCACCGTCGCGGAGCTGCACCAGCGCACGCGGCAGGTGGGTGACATCACCCGCACGGTGAAGGACCTGGCGGACCAGTCCAATGTGCTGGCGCTCAATGCCTCCATCGAGGCGGCGCGCAGCGGTGACGCGGGCCGCTCCTTCGCGGTGGTGGCGCGGCAGATGCGCTCGCTGGCGGACCAGTCCGCGGGCGCCACCACGCGTGTGCAGGCCATCCTGAGCGACATCGGCCGCGCCATCTCCCAGACGGTGAGCACCAGCGAGGGCGGCGCCCGCGAGGTGGAGGGCGGGCTGGAGCAGGTGCGCGCCGCGGGCGAGAGCCTCCGCTCGCTGGCGGGCATCATCCAGAACAACGGCAAGACGGTGCGCAGCATCGCCGAGGCCGTGAGCCAGCAGGACGCGGGCATCGCGGAGCTGTTCGCCGCGCTCAGCTCCATGGCGGACCTGGCAGACCAGATTGTGGACCGGATGGCCGCCAGCGAGCAGTCCGCCATCCAGCTGTCGGCGGCGTCCGCCGAGCTGAGCGCCATCGTCGGACGCTACCGGCTCTGACGCAGCGCCTGGGCGGGGGCGGCCTCGGGCTTCGCGCGGCCCGAGCGCGCGTTGTCGCCCCCCGCGCTCACCCAGCCGCGCGTCGCGGGCTCGGTGGCCGCCGCCAGGTCGAAGGCGCGGATGCTCATGCGCTGCGTCCAGTCGTTGCTCGCGTCCCAGTTCGTCCAGGCCCCCAGCACCACGCGGCCGCGGTGCAGCGCGGGCGGGGTGATGTACGGCGCCTGTCCTGGCAGCGCGCACGCGGACCGCTCGCGGCCGTCCAGGTCCAGCTCCCGCAGGAACGAGCCGAAGGCGGCGTCGTCTCCCGTGCAGGCGTACTCGCCGCAGCGCGCGTCCACCGGGCGGTCCACCAGCAGCAGGGAGTCGCGCTGGGTGAGCAGCGGCGCCATGGGCCAGCTTCCCACCGCCCGGTGCCAGCGCACCGTGCCGCTTTCGGGGTCCAGCCCGTAGAGGAAGGTGCCACCCGGGTGGGAGGTGGTCGGGCACCCCTCCGTGGCGCAGCCCAGCTCCGGCAGCACCAGCAGGCGCCCGGCCTGCAGCGTCGCGCGGCCGAAGGGAGAGCTGGAGCGCCCGAGCGAATAGGCGAAGGACTCGGCGGACGCGGTGGCCAGCGTGGCGCGCGGCGTGCCCGTGGCCGCGTCCACCAGCTCCGCGCGGCCCAGCATCAGCAGGCCGCTGTCCACCGCGGTGGGCTCCCGCACGCCCGGGCGCTGCGTCCGCCAGCGCAGCTGTCCGTCCGCCGCGTACGAGAAGAGCTCCGTGCGCTGCTCCAGGACGTTGGAGGCGCCGCCGTACACGTTGCCCTCCGCGTCCACGACGAGCGGAGCGTGGATGGGGGGCGTGCGCACCTGCCACGCCACGGTGCCCGTGTCCGCGTGCACCGCGACGAGCAGGTCCTCCGCGTCGGCGTCGCCGAAGGTGTCGTGCACCACCGCGACCAGGTAGGGCGGGCTGAGCACCAGGGATTCGATGCGGAGCCCGCGGTGCGCCTCCGGGGCGTCGTCCTTCACGGCGCCCAGCGAGAGGTTCCAGCGGACCTGGCCCGTTTGGCGGTCCACCGCGGAGAGCAGCGCGAGCCGGCCCGTGACGAAGAGTTGCTCGCCGTCCACGGTGTGCACGCTCCAGGCGCCGGGCGGCGGGAGCGCTCGCCGGTAGCGCACGTGTCCCTCCCACGTCACGGAGACGAGCTGGCACGCGAGCTGGCTCGGGTCCTTGTCCACCCAATAGCTGCTCTCGCACTCCGTCCAGTAGGTGTTCCCGTCCGCGTCCATGGTGCCGCGGAAGTCCACCGTGTGGTTCCACGCGGCGTCATGGCTCCACGCGAGGCGCGCCGTTCCGTCCGGGCCGGAGCATGCCGAGGACGCGTCAGGCAGCGGCATCTCGGGCCCAGGCGCGGGCGGCGTCTCGCCTTCCCCTTCGGCCGCGGGGGGCTGCGTCTCTCCGGAGGGGGGCTCGACGGGCTCCCGTCCGCTGTCCACCGGAGCGGAACAGCCCGCCCACAGCCACGCGCCCAGCACCACGCCTCGCAGTCCACTCACGCCCGCCTCCTGATGGCTGGCCACCCCGCCGCTTGCCGCCGGGGTGGTCGCGCACAGTGGGGATGGGATTCCCCGGGCGCAACACACCCCGCCATGGGCGGCGGCCGGGCAGGCAGTCAGGCGCAGTGGGCGTGAAGGCTCAGCCCAGCTCGCCGCCGTCGATGGCGTAGGCCGAGCCGGTGATGCCGCCCGCCGCGTCCGATGCGAGGAAGAGGCACAGGGCGGCGACCTCCTCCGGGGTGATGATGCGGCCCATGGCGTTCATGGACGCCAGCGCCTCGCGCGCCTGCTCCTCGCTGCGACCCGTCGACGCGCTGATGGCGGACGTGGCCCCGGCGAACATGTCCGTCTCCACCCAGCCCGGGTTGATGATGTTCACCGTCACCTGCTTCTTGGCGTACTCCGTCGCGAGCGCGCGCGTCAGCCCCAGCAGCGCGTGCTTGGACGCGCAGTACGCGGACGTGTACTTCACGCCTCGCACCGCGGCCATGGAGCCGATGTTGATGACGCGGCCGCCCCCGGCCTTGGCCATGGCGGGCATCAGCTCACGGCAGAGCAGGAAGGGGGCCGTCACGTTGACGGCCATGACCCGGGCCAGGTCCTCGGTGCGCGTCTTCGTCAGCGGCGCGGAGACGGTGATGCCCGCGTTGTTCACGAGCACCCGCGGGGGGCCCTCCGCGAGGATTCGCTGGCTCGCGGCGAGCAGCGCGGCCTCGTCGGCCACGTCCACCGCGTGCGTCCGGATGCGCTCGCCGCCTTCCTTCCGGAGCGACTCCAGCGCGTCCGCCGAGCGCGCCAGCGCCCAGACGTCGTGGCCCTCCTTCGCGAAGGCCAGCGCCACCGCACGGCCAATGCCCCGGCTCGCGCCCGTTACCACCACCGTCTTGTGGGTCGTCGTCATGAGGCCAGCCTAACGCCCGGGCCTCGGGCTGGCATCAAGGCGCGCCCACGCCGCTGACAGGGACGGTGGGCGTCAGGGTGGGGGTGCTCGCCTCCGGACGGATGCGCTCACCCATGCGCTCCAGGCCGTTCCCCGCACGGGCGCGGGCGTGCACCTGCGGGTAGTCGTCGAACGCCGTGCCCAGCCACCGGTCCAGCATCGGCGTGAAGAGGCCGTAGTGCCCCTGGTGGCGGGCGTGGTGCATGGCATGGAAGGTGGTGGTGAAGAAGAGCCGCCCTGCCCACGACTGCACGAAGCGCTCTGGGAACCACTCCGTGTTGCCGTGGGCCAGCACGTTCAGCGTGTAGTTGGTGAGGATGTAGAGAAGGACGCCCACCTGGGTGATGGGCATGAACGTCCCGGCCGCGGCGAGGAACAGGAAGGCGCCTCCCAGCAGGACGAAGCGCTCCACGAGGGAGAAGGACAGCGAGGTGAGCGGGTTCGTCACCTGGGCCACGTGGTGCTGGGCATGCATCCAGTACAGCGCCCGCGTGTGCATCAGCCGGTGGGTGACGTAGAACCACACCTCGAAGGTGACGAACATCCACGCGAACGTGAGCAGCGTCGCCGTCCAGGTGAAAGGCGCGAAGAGCTCGCGTTGGTACGCCCGGAAGACACTGATGAGCAGCGCATCCCCCACGATGACGACCAGGGCGGCGCGGGCTTCGCTGCGAAGCTGTCCGGGTGCCAGCGCGCGCCGATAGACGCGGAGCCGCTCGGCGGACTTCAGGTGAGACACCCCCCAGCCCAGCCCGAGCACCGACACCTTGATGGCGCCGGAGACCGCGAGGACGACGGGCAGCAGCTTCAGGAATCCCTGCACCATGGGCACCTCTCGCCACGGGATGGTCAGGGATGACAGCACATCCACCGGCCCTTGGGGTGCGCGCGGGCGGCGCCGCGACATCCCCCTCCCCGGCGTCATGACGGACGGGGAGGGGGCACGTCATCACTCAGGTCAGCCGTTCTGGGCTTCGTCGCTGCTCGCGGCCGGCTCGGCGGACTCGCCCTCGGCCTGCGCCTCGGGCGTTTCGGTGGCGTCGCCTTCGGGCTCGTCGGGCGTCTCCGTCGCGGTGCCCGCCGCCTCGGCGGCCTGCTGCGCCTTGAGCTCCTCGTCGTTCATGAAGCCGACGGGGTTCTCCTTGCGGTTGAGGAAGCGCACGGCCTTCTTCGACAGCGCGAACATCTGCTCGGCCGTCGCCGCGGGCACCAGCGAGTGCTCGATCTGCGCGGGCTCGGGCCGCTCCACCACGCCGAGCTCGCCCTCCTCGAGCTGCTTCGCCTGCGCCGGGCTGAGCTCCAGCCGCCGCAGCTTGCCCTTGCGGGTCATGAAGTAGAACGCCGTCTCACCCGGCTCGATGGGCACCTGCGCGCCGAGCACCAGCTCGCGCAGGGCGCGGTCCAGCTCCACCTGCCGCTTGGACTCCGCGCGCTGGTAGGCCTTGGAACCCGGCATGGGGGGCAGCTTGGGAATGGCCCGCTCCGGCGCCGCCGGGCGACCGTGCTGGGGGGCCCCTCCATGACGGGGCGCGCCAAAGCCGCCGCCCGGACGACCGCCGCCCTCGCGCCGGCCTCCGTCGCGGCCGCCAGCGGGACGGCCTCCGCCCTCGCCTCGGGGCGGGCCACCCTGTGTCCGGTTGTCGTCACGGCGGGGGGGAGGACGGTTCGCGCCTGAACGGCCGCCCTCCTGGGGACCGGGCCGCCGGGCTTCCGCCTGGCCGGCCTTCGTCTCCACCTTCTTGGCCTGTTCCTCGGTGACGAGGCCCGCCTTCAATAGCTTGTCGCGCAGGTTCTGCATGAGTTGGGCGTTCTATCCCTTGCACGGCCGCACGCAAGCGACTGCTTGCCGCTCGTGTATGCCCCACGTAACTTGCCGGCCCGGTCGTACCCTCCCGGAGGAGTCGTGAGCCGTCTGAAGAAGTCCGCCTTCACCCTCGCCGTGGCGCTGGCCGCCGCGGGCTGCTCGGACCCAGTCGACAAGGCGGCCAAGGCGCGCATCTTCTCGCCGGAGGATCCCCCCAAGGTGGTGGCATCCGCAAAGGAGAAGCTGCCCCCCGAGGACGTCGCGGACAACCCCCAGGTGGCGCGCCGCATCCTGGGCATGGACGCCGCCGAGGTGACCGAGCGTCTGGGCCCCCACCGCTACCAGGCGACGGTGGGGTACGAGTGGACCTCCGAGGCCTCCATCCCCGTGAAGCTCACCGAGACGCGCACCTTCCGCGCGGGCCCCGGCGGGGTGAGCGGGGACTTCCATGGCGTGCTGGAGAACTCCCGGGACCAGGGCCTGGAGGTGATGCGGGTGGGGGGGCAGGTGTTCGCCCGCAACCGCTACGGCCCCTACCGCCAGCGTCTGCGCGACCGCGGCATGGCCGAGCGCACCCGCGCGGAGCTGACGGGCGCCATCCGTGACTTCGACAGCCTCTTCCAGGGCCGCCTCAAGCTGACGCCCGAGGGCACCGTCACCCACGAGGGGCGCACCGCCTGGCGCTACATCGTGACGCTCGGGCCCGCCTCCCAGGCGAGTGCTTCCCGGCCCCTGCCGCCCATGCCCCAGCCCAAGAAGGGCGCGGACGAGTCGACCCTCCGCCGGGCCAACTTCTTCGCCCACCGCCTGCCGCGCTCGCTGGACGGCGAGGTGCTGGTGGACGCCGCCACCTCCGTGGTCCTCAAGGCCCGCTTGGACGGGCGCATTGGCGTGCCCGGGGACAAGACGCCCGAGGCCGCCGAGCTGCGCATGACGCTGGAGGCGGTCCTCACCGAGGTCGGTCAGGACCCCAAGCTCCAGCCGCCCGAGGACTTCCTCCCGGACGCGGACAAGCCCCAGGGCATCGCCGACGCGCTCGATACCTTCGGCATCCAGCGCAAGAAGGCCTCGGACGAGGCCAGCCCCGAGGCGCCCGCCGAGCCCGAGGACGAAGAGGGCTGAGGCCGCTCCGGGGGCCGCCCCCTGGCGGGACCCGTTCCCCGGTGAACGGCTGGCTGGGACTCTGGGGTCGCCCGGACCGGGTCGGAGGACACCGGCGCTACATCCTGGCAGCGGCCTGTTGGAAGAAAATTTGCGCTGACTCTTGCGTCCTCTACAATCCTCGACGGTTGCGGCCCGGACGCGTCCGACATGCTCGGATGTTCAGCGGGGCTTCACAGCAAGGGAGCGGTGATGGAGCGCAAGGTCGGAAGTAGCACGGTGACGGCCAAGGAGGTCAAAGCGGCGCTGGAGAAGACGCGTACGCTGTCGGCCGAAGAGGAGAAGGTTCTGCGCATGCGCCATGGTGCTGGCGCCTCCAGCACCCGTGCGCCTCTGCCCCGTGCCGCGGGCGACAACGCGGAGCTCGCGGACGAGCTGCTCGTCATCGAGATGCAGTTGATGAAGGCGATGCGCGCTCGCGCGGGTGGCAAGCCCGTGGCCAGCGCCAGCAGCACGCCCGTCGCCACGCGCGCACGGGATGCCGCCGCCAACCCCACCAAGGACAAGATTGTCCGGGCGCTCCGCAAGAAGAAGTAGTCGTCTGGCGGAGTCCTACTAGCGGTTGAGGATGGCCACGAGGCGCTCCCCGGCCTCGGGCAACGCCAGCGGCGTGCCTGACGTCTCCGTGGCCAGTCCTTCCGCATCGTCTGTCCCCCCACGCGCGTACAGTCCCTTCAGCCAGGCGGCTGCCGCGGGGTTCCTCCAATAGTCCTCGTTGAACCGCTCCGTGAGGCGCGCGGTGAGCTGGGTCTCCAGGGCCCAGGACCGCAGGTAGTGCGCCACGTACAGCTGCGGGTCCACGTCGTGGAGGAAGAAGCCGGGGTGGGGCTCGACGAAGAGCGCGTGCCGCTGGCCGTCCGCGTATTCGTCCGCGCGCTCCGCCGAGGCGCCTTTCCGCGTCAGGGACAGCTCGTAGGACAGCTTCGCGGCGTGACGCCGCAGCAGCGTGAGGGCCTGGAACGCGGCCAGCCGCACGGTGTCGCGCGCGGCCATGGTGGGCAGCCCCAGGTAGCGCTTGAGCCACTCGGGGGACAGGAGCAGCCGCTCGAAGACGGCGGCATGGGCCTCCGTCACGGACGCATCGCCCAGCCGGCGCAGCTCCATGGGCAGCGTGTCCGAGACATGGGCGCGGTGCTGCGCGTGGCCCATCTCGTGGAGGAGGCTGGCGAGCCCGTCCAGGCCGCCGCGCGGCTGGAGCACCAGGCGGATGTCGTCCGGCACGCGCACCACGGCGACGAAGGGGCGCGGCGACTTGCCGGGCCGGTCCTCGTCGTCGATACGGATGCGGCCCCCGGCGTTGGGCGTCAGGCCCCACTCGCCCAGCCAGCGCACCACGGCGGGGAAGGCGTCCTCGCGCCGGAAGAAGCCATCCATCCACGGCGCCTGGAGCGCGGCCTGGAGGTCATGCCGGCGCGCCTCGCCCGCGGGCAGCGGGCGCAGCAGCGGGTCCACCTTCTTGAGGACGTAGGCGAGCACGTCGCGGTAGGCGTCTTCCGTGCGCGCCAGCACCTGCTTCGCGGCCTCGGCCAGTTTGTCGTAGTCGATGCCGGTGACGTCCTGGCGAAGGGTGGGGTAGTCCTTGGCGCCCAGCTGCTCCGCCGCGTGCAGGGCGGCCTCGCGGCGGTCGCCGTAGCGGGTGCGGTGCTGCCAGAGGAACTCGCCGGTGGCGCGCTCCAGCAAGGCGCGGCGGCCCCGGCCGGGCTCGTGGGGAATCCGGGCCAGCGCCTCTCCGAAGGAGTAGGTCTGGTCGTCCACCGTCAGCCGGGCCTGGGCCTCCAGCGCGGCGATGGCGTCCACGTGCGGGGCGGCGAGCGCGTCCTCGACGTGCGAGGCCACCAGCTCGCGCACCAGCATGATGCGGCGGACGGTGAGGGGCTCGTCCTTCGAGCGCGCCCTGGCCAGCGCCTCGTTGGCGGCGGAGAAGGTGTCCGGCGAGGACAGCTCGGGGAAGGAGGCGAGGAGCTGCGCGGGGGACGACTCCCGCGGGAGCCCGGCGCCGTGCCGGTAGTTCAGCGTGGCGAGCTCGGCGAGGAAGTCGTCCAGCCGCGTGCGCACGGAAAGCAGGGGACGGTCCATGGGGGCGCGGAAGGTAACAGGAAGCGGGCGGCGCGGAAGGGCGATGCGCGCGTAGAGTGCCGCCGCATGACATCTGTGCCTGACACGGGGATGGGCGCTCGCACGGGCGCGCCGGGCGGGGAGCGGAGTGTCCGGGCAATGGCGGCTCGCCGGGCAGGCGGGGCGCCGAGCGGGGTGGAGGCATGAAGCGGCGGACGTTGCGGGTGGAAGGGGCGCTGGTGGGCAAGACGGTGGTGGCCGCGGTGGCCTCCGAGCTGGGGCTTCCGGAGCCGAGGGCGCGGGAGCTGGTGGACGTGGGGGCCGTCTACGTGGCGGGCAAGCGGAGCCGCGATGCGAAGGCGCGGCTCACCGCGGGGCAGGTGGTGACGGTGGTGCTGGAGGAGGGCGGCCAGAGCCCCCTGGCCGAGGCGCCCCCCGCGCCCGAGCTGCGCGTGCTGTACGAGGACGCGGACGTCATCGCCGTGGACAAGCCGGCGGGTGTGCCCGCCCAGCCCACCGAGGGCCGCGTGGGCGGCAGCCTGGTGGACCTGGTGGGCGCGAAGCTGGGGCGCGCGGCCGGGCTGGTGCATCGCCTGGACCGGGAGACGTCCGGGGTGACGGTGTTCGGGAAGACGGCGGACGCCACGTCGGCGCTGGCGGCCGAGTTCCGGGAGGGGCGGGCACGGAAGCGGTATGTCGCGGCCACTGGCCCGGGACTGCCGCCGTCGGGGACGGTGGACCTGCCCTTGTCGAAGGACCCCTCGCGCCCGGGGCGCTGGCGGGCGACCCGGGCGGCCAACGGGGTGCCCGCGCTCACGGACTTCCACACGCTGTTCGCCGGTCCGGCGTTCTGTGTCGTGGAGCTGCTGCCGCACACGGGGCGCACGCATCAGCTCCGCGCGCACCTGACGGCGCTGGGCGCGCCGATTCTCGGGGACTCGCGTTACGGCGGGTTGCCCCGGGCAGGGGGCGTGGACGCGGCGCGGTGCCTGCTGCACGCGCAGGCGCTGGAGCTGGGACACCCACGAACGGGCAAGGTGCTCCGCCTGGAGGCCCCGGTGCCGGAGGACCTGATGCGGTTCTTCGCCGCGGCGGGGATTGAAGCGCCGGCGGGGCCCATCCGGGCGGGAGGCTCGGGCGCGGGCTGACGCGCCTCAGGCCGCGCAGGTGAAGTCGCGCCCCTCCACCCAGCCCCAGCGCAGGAGGTCCTCGCGAATCTCCGCGCGCGCCCAACGGACGCCCACGCAGACCAGCAGGTGGCCCCGTCCGGGCGCACCGAGCGCCTGCGGCGCGACCACCGGGATGCCGTGGATGTGCGTGCCCACCTTGCGCGGGTGCACCTCCACGTAGCGCTCCACCCGCGCGCCGGCCTCGTGGAGGAAGTGCGTCAGCGTCTTGCCGCTGGGGCCCGCCCCCCACACCGTGCAGGGCCGGCCATCCGCGAGCGGCCCCCGGCCCCGGGTCAGGTAGCGCGCCTTCGTCCACATGAAGCGCTTGAGCGCGTAGCGCGGGTCCGTGCGCGTCATGCGCTCGTTGCTGTCACGCCAGCGCAGCAGCACCTCGGGCAGGTTCAGCAAGGCGTAGCCCCGGTCGAGCAGCTCGAGCCAGAGCGCGTAGTCCTCCGGGAAGTCGCCATCCTTCCAGCCTCCTGCCTCGACCAGGGCGTCCCGTCGCAGACACACGGAGGGGTGGCAGAGTGGACTCTCGATGAAGCGCTCGCGCTCCAACTGGTCCGCGGAGTTCAGCCCGTTGAGCCAGCTGGCGTAGGCCTGGAGCGAGGGGCTCACGGGCTGGTCATCGCGGAAGAGCTCCACGGCCGTGCCCACGCCCCCCAGGGTGGGGTCGGCTTCCAACGCGGAGAGGCTGGCCTCCAGCCGCCGGGGCAGGGACTCGTCGTCCGCGTCCATCCGGGCGACGTAGGGTGACGTGGCCTGGGCCAGCGCCAGGTTCAGCGCCGCCACCAGACCTCGGCCGCCGCCGTCAAGGACTTCCACGCGGGCATCTTCCACCGCGAGGTCCGTCAGTACCTCGCGTGTCCCGTCCGTGGAGCCATCGTCCACTGCGAGGACACGGATGTCGCGCAGCGTGCCGGTCAAGAGGCTCCGGACGGCGCGGGCCACGGTGGCTTCGGCGTTTCGAGCGGGGAGGAGGACAGTCACAGCCGGAACGGGCATCGTTGTGTAGACTGCCGCACCCATGGGTGGCGTGAGAAACGGCAAGAGCGCCGGCACGCCGGAGCCCGCAGCGGTCCGACAGGAGGCGCTGCAGCCCGGCGCATCTGGCGGCAAGGCCGCGGCGGAGACGCGCGATGTGGTGGACGGGCACTTCCGGGCCGCGGCCCGGTTGCTGAGCGAGGGCTCCGCTGCCCGTGCGTTCGGTGAGCTGGTGCGTGCCAGCCGCACCCTGCCGATGACGCCGCGCCTGGCCGCGGGGATTGTGCGGATGGCGCTGCGAGCCGGCACCGAGCCGGCCGCCATCATCTTGTTCGAAGCGGGGGCCACGACGGCTTCTGGCCGGCGCGCGGTCCTGCGCCAGCTCGCGAGAGTCCTGCGGCGCGTGGACCAGCTCCCCCGCGCCATCGCCGCCCTCGAGGCGCTCCTCGTGGAGTGGCCTGACGATCGGCGTGCTCAGCGGGTGCTCCAGGTGCTGCGCGCGCGAATGTCGAGCGACGGCGCGAAGGACGCGGAGGCGGGAGCACAGGGGGTGTTGGCGAAGCCCCCGGCTCGGAAGGACGGCGCGCCGGATGTGGCGTCGTGGGAGTACGACGACCGCGTCTATCTCATTGAGACGGTGGTGGGGCCCCCGCTGGCCGCGGGGACTCCGCCTGGGGCCGCCGGGGGGACGCCGGGGGCACAGCCGGTGGTGGAGACGCCGGTCCAGGGCGATGTGCGGCCGCTCACGACGGGCGGAGGCGACGATGGAAAGCCCTCCGCCGCGCCGGGACCCGGGCCACGCAAGAGCGCGCGCGAGCTGCCCGCCGTACAGATTGCGACCGCTTCTCCGGAGGCGCCTTCTGCCATGTCGGTGGGGGCTCCTCCGCCAGGGGATGCGCCTCAGGCGACACAGGGAGGCGGCGCGCCGCCGGCCATGTCGGTGACCACGCCGTCGGGGCGGACAGGCGAATCGCTGAGAGCAGTGACATCCGCGGCTGGGAGCCTCGTTGCGTCATCTCGAAAGAGCGCGACGGAAATGCCAGCGGTTGGCGCTTCCGCTGCTGACGTGGTCGCAGGGCCATCGCCCGCTTCGGATGCGCCCCGTTCCGCGCCATCTGCGGACTCTCACAAGACGGTTCTGGAGCTGCCGGCGGTCGTCGTGTCATCCGCGCCCGCTGATGACGACGCCGTGGTGTCCCAGGCGCAGGCTGGGGGCGCATCCAGCGGGACGGCGAACAGGGCCGGGGCTGAGCCATCCAGGGCCGACGCGAGTAGCCCCGGTGCTGGAGCTTTCCCCTGGGCTCCGGTCGATGCGCCGTCGGCGAAGGCGGCCGTGAGCGAACCTGCGGTGGGCGCACGGCCTGCGCCAGTCGTGGACGCCATGCTGAGCCCTGTCGTGCGTGAACCTGGCGCGGAAGCGCCGCTCGCCCCTGGAGCTGCCGAGTCGCCCAGGACGATGCTGGAACTGCCTGCGGTCACGATTCCACCTGCTGCGCCTGCTTCAGAGGCGCCCAGGACGATGCTGGAACTGCCAGCGGTTGCGATTCCACCTGCTGCGCCTGCTTCCGAGGCGCCCAGGACACAGGTGGAGATGCCTGCGGTTCCCGTGCCGTCCCGTGCCCCGGAGTTCGAGGCGCGCAGGACGGAGGTGGAGATGCCCGCGGTGGACATGGGCGTGCCGCCTCCACGTTCTGGCGCGGTTCGCGAATTCGCTCCCCAGAGGGAGTCGTTGTCCGTGCCCTGGGCGGAGAGCCCGGAACAGGCCGCACACGTCTCGTCATCCTCTGTCCGGCAGGCGGCGCATCGGCGCGGCGCGCCACTCCGCGACGATGCCGACGCGGATGAGGTCACCTCGGAGGCCCAGCCCTTCCTCGTTGGTGAGTTCGCATCGCCAGCATCGCCGCGAGCACCAGCCCCCGCGACGGTGGAGCGGCGGAAGACGCCTGTGCCCGCTGCGGCAGTGCCGCCTGCGAGTGCGCCCAAGGGGGGGCTTGTCCCCGATGCGCGCTCGGGAACCATGGAGGTGTCCCTGGCGGAGCTGGAGGCCGCGCTTTCCGCCAGCGCGTCGCCAGCCGAGGGCCGCCCTGGCGAGGCGCGCCCAGGTGCGCACGAAGAGGACGCCGAGGAGCTGACCCGCTCGCAGAAGCTGGAGGCCCAGCTCATTGCGCGGCGGGCGTGGGCCGAGCTGGCCCAGCTGTACCTCAAGCGCGCGGACCAGGCGAAGGATGCGACCCTTCGCGCCGATGCGTTGGCCCGGCTCGCGGAGGTGATGGAGAACGAGCTCCATGACCCCGCGGGCGCCGCACGCATGTACCGGGAAATCGTCGCGCTGACGGGCGACCGTGCCGCGCTTCGCGACCAGGTGCGGTTGCTCGCCGCGCGAGGTGATGCCTCGCTCGTGCGGCGCGCGCTCGATGAGGCCATTCGCCGTGCGCCCTCCAGCCGGGCTCGTGCGGGGGCGCTGCTCACCCGTGGCGAGCGTTGGCTCCACATGGGCGAGCTCAAGAAGGCGCGCGCCGACTTCGAGGCGGCGGAGGTGCTTGCGCCGGGGCTGCCTGCCGTGCTCGCGGGGCTCCTCCGCTGCGTCGAGGACGCGGAGCGGCCGGACATCGCGGAACGGCTCCGAGCGCTGCTGGCGGCGATGCCTCGCCGTGCGCTCGACCGGGTCGACGCGCTGCGCGTGCTGGCCCAGGTCGCGGAGGAATCGCTGGGCAACCCACGGCTCGCGCAGTGGGCCTGGAGCGAGGTGCTCGCGGAGAGTCCCGACAGTGACCCGGCTCGCATGCGGCTCACCGTGCTCGCGCGCCGGCTCGGGGACACGACGGTGCTCGGGCAGTTGCTGCGGGCGCAGCTCGCTCGGGAGTCTCGAGGACCGGCCGCGCGTGAGGCTCGGTTGGAGCTGGTGGCCACGCTGGAGGCGCAAGGCAACGCGGAGGCCGCGCTCGACGAGCTGCGACAGGCGGTGCGGTATGAGCCGGGCCACAAGGAGGCCTGGTTGATGCTCGTGGAGCGGCTGCTTCAGCGCGAGCAACTGGGCGAAGCGGCCTGGGCACTGGAGCACGCGGCCACCGCCACGGAGGACGAGGAGGAGCGGGAGCGGACGTGGGAGCGACTCGCGCGCCTGTGGCGTGAGGTGATGGGCAATCCCGAGCGCGCGCAAATCTATGCGCGCAGGGCGGAAGGAATCCGTCAGGCGCGAGCGGAGCGTGAGGTCTTGCCTCCTCCCGAGCCGCCACGTTCCGCGTCCCCGCGCCGGGAGCCGAGCGGCCCCCGGGCACCGCTCGTCCCGGCGCCCCCGGTGCTGTCCCACTCCCCGGCGAACATCGAGCAGTTGGCCAACGAGGTGACGTCGACCACGGATCCGGGGGCCGTGCTTGCCGCGGCGCGCTTGCCGCCACCCGCGAGCCCCCAGGGAGGTTCGGACAGGGAGGCTTCTGGGAACGCGTCCCCGGCAGGAGCTGAGCCTGCTCCATCGGCACGAAAGGGAAGGCGAGCGCGAGGCTCCGGCCGCGCGAGGTCTTCCAGCGTGGATGCGGAAGAGGGCGCGCCACGGCGAGGACGTTCCAGGGCATCGCGAGGCGATGAATCCAGCCCGGCCTCCGCGCCGGGGAACGCCGCTGCGCCCGTGCCACGCGAGCCGGCACCGGAGGCCGCGGCTACTCCACGGAACCCCGCTTCCGTGCCGGGAACGGCCACTGCGCCCGTTTCTCGAAACCCTGCCTTCGTGGAGGGGACTGCGGCTGCATCTCGAAGCCCCGCCTCCGTGCCCGGGACTGCGGCTGCATCTCGAAGCCCCGCCTCCGTGCCCGGGACTGCGGCTGCATCTCGAAACCCTGCCTCCGTGGCGGGGACTGCGGCTGCACCCGCACCTCGCAACCTCGCCTCGGTGCCGGGGACTGCGGCTGCACCCGCACCTCGTAACCCCGCCTCCGTGCCGGGAACGGCCGCGGCGCCCGCACCTCGTAACCCCGCCTCCGTGCCGGGAACGGCCGCGGTGCCCGCATCTCGTAACCCCGCCCCCGTGCAGGGAACGGCCGCGGCGCCTGCGCCTCGAGCCCCCGCGCCGAGCGGCGACGCCGCGGACGCAGCCGGATTCCCCAAGGTGCCGCAATCCCCCGCCCCCGGTCGGAAGGGCAGGGGCGTGGAGCGCGCGGCACCTGCAGCCCGGGACGCCGAGCCAGCTCCGGCCTCACAGGACGCGGCGGCTCGGGAGCGGCGTTCAGGGGCCACGGACCTCATCACGGGCGAGCTCATGGACCTCGGCGCCGCGCCGGTGCCCGAGACGCGTGTCATCTCCTGGGAGGCGCCGCCGGGCCGCATGGACCCGGTGCGCCGTGTCGTGCGCGCGCGCCCCGAAGGGACGGTGTCCGCCCCCGCCCCCGGGCGCACGTTCATCGCGAAGCCGCCCGCCACGCCCGAGCCGCCCCGGCCTGCCCCCGGTGCCTCGGAGACACGCGAGTCGCCCGCGCCCGCGTACCTGCCCTCCCAGGACACCGAGCCCGACGGCTTCCGGCACATCCGCGAGCGTCCGCTCGACGCGAAGCCGTACCGCTCGCTCGCGGAGTACTTCGACCAGCGGGGAGACCCCGCGCGCGCCTCGCTCATGCGGGAAATCGCCGACGCGCTGGAGGGGCTCGAAACCCCCGCGCCGCGCGGCCAGCGTCCACCGCTGACCTCCGATGAACGCGCCGGCCTGCGTCATCCCGGCCTGCGCACGCCCTCAGGCGAGCTGCTGGCCTGCACCGGAATCGCGCTCTGCCGCCTGTTCCCGGCGGAGGGCCGCGCCGCTGGCTCGTCGGAGCTCCTGCGCGCGACCGCGGGCCCGGCGGCACCGGCCGTGCTCGACGCGCTCCACTCGGCCGCGCGGATGCTGGACGTCCACCTGCCGGAGCTGGTGCTCGCGGAGGATGACGGCCCGCCCTTCACCGCCGTGCACGCGGGCCATGCGCGCCTCCTCGTGGGCCGGCTCCTGCTACGCGAGCCCATGCCCGCCGCGGAGCTGCGCTTCCACGCGGGGCGCGCGCTGCTGTCGCTCTCGCCGGACCTGCTCGCGCTCCGGGCCCTCAAGGGCGGCCAGCTCCTCCGGGCCCTGGCGCTGCTGTCGACCGTGCTGAAGGACCCGCGCGCCTCCGGAGAGGAAGCCCGCGTGGTGCGTGAGTCGCTCTCACCGAAGGCCCTGGAGCGGGCCATGGCCCTCCTGGAGCCGGGCACCCGCGACTTCAAGGCCTCCGCGCTCGCGGACGCCGCGCGAGACTCCGCCAACCGGGCGGGGCTCGTGGCCTGCGGCAGCGTGGGGCCCGCGCTGACGGTGCTGCGCGCGCGCAAGGGCAACGAGGCGGAGTTGGTGGAGTTGCTGCGCTTCGCCGCGTCCGAGCGCTACCTGCCGCTGCGCGCGCCGCGCTGACTCAGTTCATGTTCAGCTTGATGGTGAGCGCCAGCATCCGCCCCTTGGGGCCGCCGAGGTCATGGCGGTACGCGAAGTCCAGCCCGCCGCCACCCTCGGACATGAAGCCGAGCCCCGTGCTGATTTGCGACGTGCGGGTGAAGCCGTCGTACGAATAGCCCGCGCGCACCGGGAACACCTGCCCGAGGATGTACTCCAGGCCGCCGTGGTACGTGAGCGTCGTGGTGTCGTTCGTGGTGAAGTCCGCGCGCACGTCGCCGGCGAGCGTCAGCAGCCCCGTCATCACGCCCAGGTGCGCCGAGTAGTAGCGCGTCAGTTCCTCATTGTCGGTGTCGACGAGGTTGTGCGCGGAGAAGCCCGCCATCAGCGACTGCGACAGCCGGAGCATGATGCCTGCGTCGCCCGTGACGGAGTTGGCGAACCGCGACTGGCCGCTCATGCGCAGATAACGCACCGTGGCGCCAATCATGAGTGACTGGCTGATGGGCAGTCCCACGCCCAGCGAGCTGAGGTGGGCACTGGCGCGAGCGCCGCCGCGGCCCACGCTCACCCAGTGGTAGTCGATTCCCATCCCCATTCGGCTGGTGGCCGCGTCGATGATGGAGACGCCGAGGAGGCCTTCCTTGCGCTGGGTGTCCCACGCCCCGGTGCCTTCGATGCGGTAGGCCGGGAAGAGGACCATGGCAGCGGGGTTGCCCAGCATCGCGTCCGCGCCCAGGCCCAGGGCGCGGTACGCACCACCCATGCCATAAGCGCGCGCGCTCATGACATCCCGGAGGTCCTCGGCGGGCTGCGCCAGCGAGGTAGTGGACACACAAAGGGCCATCAACACCAGGGAGCGCAGCGACATGACAAGAGCATCCTATCCGGCTTGATGGGGTGGGATGCCATCAATAGATTCGCAGCCCTCATGGCCTCCAAAACCCCGAAGGTAGAGCCCCTCATCCGCAAGTGTGTCATCCCGGCAGCCGGCCTGGGCACGCGGTTCCTGCCGGCGACCAAGGCGGTTCCCAAGGAGATGCTGCCTATCGTCGATACGCCGACGCTCCAGTACATCGTGGAAGAGGCGGTATCCGCTGGCATCGAGGATGTCGTCGTCATCAACGGCCGTGGCAAGAGCGCCATCGAGGACCACTTCGACATCGGCTTCGAGCTGGAGACCACCCTGCGTGCGCGTGGCAAGGAGTCGGAGGCCGACAAGCTGCGCGCCATCGCCGACCTGGTCCGCGTCGTCAGCATCCGCCAGAAGGAGCCCAAGGGCCTGGGCCACGCGGTGCTGTGCGCCAGGAGCGTCATCGGCGACGAGCCCTTCGGCGTGCTGCTGGGCGACGACATGATTGACGCCGAGGAGCCGGGAATCCGTCAGCTCGCTCGCGTGTATCGCCAGTACAACCAGGCGGTCATCGCGCTCATGGAAGTGCCCGACGACGAGACGCACATGTATGGCATCGCCGCCGGCACGGACCTGGGCGACGGCGTCATGCGCATCGACCGCATCGTGGAGAAGCCGAAGAAGGGCACCGCGCCCTCCAACCTCGCCGTCATCGGCCGCTACGTGCTGCCGCCCGACATCTTCCCCATCCTGGAGAAGCAGACGCCGGGTGTGGGCGGCGAAATCCAGCTCACCGACGGCCTGGCCACCCTCCAGCAGCAGCAGGGGCTGCTGGGCTACCGCTTCAAGGGCCAGCGCTATGACGCGGGCGACAAGGTGGGGTACCTGAAGGCCAACATCGCCTACGCGCTCAAGCGCCCGGAGCTGCGTGCCGGGCTGCTCGAGTTCATGCGTGAAGTCGTGAAGACGGAGAAGCCGTGAAGCGCACCGTTGCACTCCTCGCAGTCCTGGTCTCCTTCGCCGCGGGCGCCTACGTGCTGCCCGGAAGCTCCATCATCCGCCGCATGTCGGCGGAGCGCGCCGAGCTGAGGCTGTCCACGCTGCGCGTGGAAGGCTCGCTCAGCTTCGGCGGGCCTGCCGTCAAGGAGGCCGGAGCCGCGCTCGGGACGCCCACGGACCGCCCGGAGGTGCAGGGCGATGGCGTGCTGTCCATCCGCGTGCCCGGCCGCTGCCGCTTCGAGGCCTCGGTGCCCGACGGCAACGCCCAGGCCGTGGTCGTCCAGTCCGGTGGCCGCCGCCGCGCGCAGGGCACCGAGATTCCCGCCATGTCGGTGCTCGTCGCGCAGGTGTGCCCGCTGCTCGCCACCGGCAGTGGCAACGTGCAGGACCTGAAGGAGGCGGTGCTCCGCCACCTCCAGAACCTGGGCGTCGACACGGGCCGCACCGGGCTGGCGCGCTTCGGCGGCGAGGTGGCCTACGTCCTCGGCGACATGGCCGAGGGCCGCCCGCAGTTCTGGGTGTACAAGGACTCCTTCCGCCCGGCGCGCCTGCGCTACTCGGATGCGTCCGGGACGGCGTGGGACGTGCGCTTCCTGGACTACAGCTCGCCGGCCACCGGTGAGTGGATGCCGCGCACCATCGAGGTCTGGCGTGGCGGCCAGCGCAACCTGCGCTTCACCGCCTTGAAGGGCGACAACCGGGCCAGCGTGCCCGACTCGCTCTTCACCCTGTAGGTCGCCTGGGGCCGCCGGGGATGACGCGCCCCGGCGGAAACGGCACTTTCCTGTATTCCTTGCGGCGCTCAGGGGGGCCATGAAGAGTGTGGCCCGCCTGGCCGGGATTCTCCCCGGCCCGCCGCGCAGAGGAATGTCACATGAAAGTGTACGGCCACCCCATGAGCACGGCCACGCGGATGGTCCTCACCACCCTGGCGGAGAAGGGCCACGAGGCGGAGCTCGTCCTCGTCGACCTCACGAAGGGTGAGCAGAAGCACCCCGCGCACCTGGAGCGCCACCCCTTCGGCGTCATCCCCGCGCTGGAGGACGACGGCTTCCGGCTCTACGAGTCGCGCGCCATCGTCCGCTATCTCGACCGCAAGCTGGCGGGGCCCTCGCTGACGCCGTCCGACGTGCAGGCCTTCGCGCGCATGGAGCAGTTCATCAGCGTGGAGCACTGTTACTTCACGCCCGCGGCGATGAAGGTCATCTGGGAGCGCCTCTTCAAGGGGCTCCTGGGCGGCGGCGCGCCGGACGAGGCCCGCATCGAAGAGGGCATGAAGGGCATCGAGCGCGTCTTCGGCATCGTCGACCCGGTGCTGGGCAAGCAGCCGTACCTCGCGGGGGACAGCTTCTCGCTCGCGGAGATTTGCTGGATGCCTTACATGGACTTCTTCGTCGCCGCGGGCGGCGGCGCACTCCTCGGCAACTACAAGGGCGTGAGCGCCTGGTGGGAGCGCGTCAGCGCCCGGCCCTCGTGGAAGAAGGTCACTGGCGGCTGAGCCCGCGCCAGGTGTCCTGGCGTCCCAGGGGCTTCGCCTCCCGGCGGAGCCCTCAGGGCATGTCAGACCCTCCCTGCACTGTGGACCCCGGGAGCAGGACGGATGGGGTCGGGGCGACGGTTGAAGGGAGCGTCATGGAACAGCGACCTTTGTGGAGCGGGGCGGACGCGGCGGCATCGAAGGTTCCTCCGACGCGGGGTTCCAGGTCGGTGCGCACCTCGGGTGCGAAAAGCCGCCGGGAACTGTCCGAGCCCGCCGCCGCCGCTACAGTGCGCGCCGAAGTGAGCGCTCCCGTTCTGGCCTCCATCGCCGTTGGCCGCCCCGTCCGGGGCGAATTCACCTACACCCTGCCGGACGAGCTGGCCGGCCGTCTGGAGCCGGGCCAGCGCGTGCTGGTGCCCTTCGGCCGCGGCACGGCGCTGGGCTTCTACCTGGGGCCCGCGTCCCCGCCGCCCGGGGAGAAGGTGAAGCTGAAGGCCGTCCAGCGCGTGCTGGAGGACTCGCCGTCCCTGCCCAAGGACCTCATCGCGCTGCTGCGCTTCGCGGCCGTGCACTACCGCTACCCGCTGGGTGAGGTGATTCGCGGCGCGCTGCCGCCGGGCCTGTCCAAGGCGGTGGACGAGAAGGAAGCCAAGCCGGACGTGCAGCAGTTCGCGGTGGCGCTGGTCAACGAGGTGCCTCCGGAGCTGTCGCGCGCGCCCGCGCAGTCCGCCGCGCTCGCCTACCTGCTGGCCGTGGGAGGCCGCGCCCCGCTGGAGGAGGTCGCCCACGCGATTCCCGGGGCGCGCGAGACGCTGAAGAAGCTGGCCACGCGCGGCTTCGCCCGCCTGGAGGAGAAGACGGTGGAGGCGGGGGTGAAGGAGGGCCTCATCCAGGGCCGCCCGGACCACCTCACACCGGAGCAGGCGGCCGCGGGCGTGGAGCTGCGCGCGGCGCTGGACGCGGGCACCTTCCAGCCCTTCCTCCTGCATGGCGTCACCGGCAGCGGGAAGACGGAGGTGTACCTGCGCGCGGCGGAGCATGCGCTGTCGCTGGGGAAGGGCAGCCTCATCCTGGTGCCCGAAATCGCGCTGACGCCTCAGCTCGTGGGCCGCTTCCGCAGCCGCTTCGGCGCGGAGGTGGCGGTGCTGCACTCGGCGCTGAAGGACCGGGAGCGGCTCTTCCACTGGCAGGCGCTGCGGCGGGGCGACGTGAAGATTGCCGTGGGCGTGCGCTCGGCGGTGTTCGCGCCGGTGGACAACCTGGGCCTCATCGTCGTGGACGAGGAGCACGACCCCTCCTTCAAGCAGGAGGAGAAGCTGCGCTACCAGGCGCGCGACCTCGCCGTGGTGCGAGGCAAGCAGGCCAGCGCGGTGGTGGTGCTGGGCTCGGCCACGCCCGCGCTGGAGACGCTGGAGAACGTCAACCGCGGGCGCTACCGGCTGCTGGAGCTGAAGCACCGCGTGGACGACCGGCCCATGCCCACCATCGAAATGGTGGACCTGCGCGTGGAGCGTCCCCGCGAGGGCGTGGTGACGGAGGAGGCGCCCATCCTCAGCCCGCCGCTGCTGGCGGCCATGGAGGAGACGATTGGCCGCGGCCAGCAGGTCATCCTCTTCCTCAACCGCCGCGGCCACAGCACCGTGCTCCTGTGCGAGGTGTGCGGCCTGTCGCTCAAGTGCAGCGAGTGTGACGTCTGCCTCACGCACCACCGTTCGCAGAACCGGGTGGTGTGTCACTACTGCGGCCTGGCCATGCCGGTGCCGGAGCAGTGCCTGGAGTGCACGGGCCCCATGCTCAAGCTGGGCATCGGCACCGAGCGCGTGGAGGCGGAAGTCCTCGAGCGCATCCCCACCGCGCGCGTCGCCCGGCTGGACCGGGACTCGGCCAGCAGCGCGGAGCGGCTGACGGAGATGCTGGCCTCGTTCGCGCGCCGGGAGCTGGATGTCCTGGTGGGCACGCAGATGGTGGCCAAGGGCCATGACTTCCCGGGCGTGACGCTGGTGTGCGTCGTCATGGCGGACACGTCCCTGTCCATCCCGGACTTCCGCGCCGCCGAGCGCACCTTCCACCTTCTCACCCAGGTCGCCGGCCGCGCCGGGCGGGGGAAGGACCCGGGGCGCGTGCTGGTCCAGACGTACAATCCGGACGCGGAGCCAGTCCAGCGCGTCCTGGCCCATGACTTCGGCGGTTTCGCGTCCCAGGAACTGGAGTGGCGCAAGGCGCTGGCGTACCCTCCATATTCGCGCATGGCCGCCATCCGTCTGGAGGGGGAGCACCCCGAGCAGACGGCCAGCGTGGCGCGCTCGCTGGGGAACCTCGTCTCCCGGAACATGCCCCCTGCGTCCGCCGGGGTCCGCCTGCTGGGGCCGGCGCTGGCCCCCATCTCCCGCATCCGGGGCAAGACGCGCTGGCAGCTCCTCCTGAAGGGGCCAACGCATACGGCGCTCGCCCCGCTGCTCGCCCGGGTGGAGGCGGCCCTGGCCGAAGTTCCTTCCGCCGTGAAGGTCGTGATCGACGTGGATCCGGGGGCCATGCTGTAGACTTGGTGCCCCCCCATGGGCGCACCGGTCCTTCTCGTCCACGACGACATCGCCATCATCGCCGCCGTGCGGCGCCTGCTCACGCGTGACGGATACGAGGTCATCCTCGCCACCTCCGTTGCCGATGCCCTCATCGCGTACGGGCACCACCTGCCCGTGCTGCTCGTGCTCGCTCCCGGCGTGGAGAGCGGCCGGGGCCACCTGGTGCTGGAGGAATTGCTCCAGCACCCGGATGGCAAGGCCGCTCGGGTGCTGCTGCTGGGCGAGTCCATCCCCGGCTTCAGCGCGCCCGTGGCGCAGTTGCCGCTGGAGGGCGCCGCCTTCATGGCGCTGGTGGAGTCGCTCGTCCGCGCCCCCGCGGATGCGGACGCCTGGCACGTGGTGGAGAACCGGGAGCTGCCCGCGTCGGGTGGTGCCTCGGCTCCGGGTGGGGCCGACCACGAGACATGGCACGCGACGCCTCCGCCCACGGTGGCGGGAGACCCCACGCTGGCCAACGCGCTCTTCGGCGACCTCGCTCCGCTGCACCAGACGGACTGGGAGCTGGCGGCCATGACGGACGCGGAGCGCATCGCCCACGAGGCGGAGCAGCAGCGTGAGCGTCAGGATGCGCCGGACACGAGCCCCGCCCTGGGGAATCCGCAACTGGAGGCGGAAGCCCAGGCGCTGGCCTCCGGTGACGCGGGGGCGACCCCTGAAGACGCTTCGGATGGGTGGGGTGAGCCCTCGCAAGACTCGGACTGGGGCTCGGAAGTCAGCGGCGCGGAGTCGGAGGACGGCGCGCGCGCGGCGTCGCCGGAAGGCATGGAGGCGCAGCTGCGCGCCGAGGCGGAGCGCCTGGCGGGGCTCGAAGAAGCACCTGCTCCGGCGGAAGCGGAGGGGGCCCAGGCGCCTCCGGTGGGACAGCTGGCCTGGACGGAGGAACCGGTCGCTCAACCCTCGCTGCGCACGGCGGCGCTGTCTCCTCGGCTGGGCGAGGAAGGTTTCTTCGACGTCGATACACCTGCACCCGCGCCGCGGGATGCCCTCTCCGAAGCGGAAGCGGAGCTGGCCGCCATGCGTGGCGAGCGCTCGTTCGAGCCCGCTGCCCCGGAGGGCTCGCCCTGGACGGAGCTGCCGCCCGACCCGGAGCTGGAGCTCGCTGGCCGCTCGCCGCAGCCCTGGGATGGGACTGGTGCAGCACCCGAGGAGGCTCCGCCTTCCGAGCCCGCGCAAGCGGATGGGGCGGAGTCGACCGTCCCTGAGTCGGGCGACTCGTGGGGGACGGGGTCCGCGCTCGATGAGTCCAAGGGCGTCGCGGAGCCGGAGGCGGCTGCTTCCGAGGCGCCAGACGCTGCCGCCATCTCCGCGTCCAACTGGGAGCTGCTGGAGGCGGAGCTGCAAGCCGCGGCAGCGGCACAGACCGAGGCCGACACGGAGGCCGAGCCGGCGGCTACCCCGGAGGCGCAGCCCCAGACGTCTTCCGTCGGGGAGGACTGGTTCGATTCGGAGCCGGAGCCCCCGGCGCCTGAGTCTCGCGTCGGCGCGGATTGGTTCGACTCGGAGCCGGAGGAGGCCCGCGCGGCCGAGCCGGTGTCCGAGCCGGCCGGGAGCGCTCCCGCCGTGCCCGCTTCGGGCGGCTTCGCGGTTCCGGCGCTGATGGCGCAGTGGCAGGCCCAGCAGGAGGAGGCCGAGCGCCAGCTCGAGGAAGCCCACGCGCGCGTTCACGCCGTCACCACGGCGCTGGAGCAGGAGACGGCGCGGCGGCGGGAGATGGAGGCGCAGCTCCAGGCGCTCCAGGAGCGGCTCGCTGCGGAGGAAGAAGAGCACTCGCGCGAGGCGGTGCTGCGCGCCGAGGCCGAGGCGGAGCTGGAGGCGCTGCGTCGGCGGGAGCCTCCTGCCTCCATGGATGCCGCGGCTCGTGCCGTCCTCAGTCGCGTGGAGCAGTCGACGGGCGACGTCGACGTGCTGGCGGCGTTGCGCGCGGAGCTGGAGGCGCAAATCAACCTCCGCGCGGAAGCGGAGATGTTCACGGCCGAGGTCGAGGCGCAGGCGCGACAGACCGAGGATGCACGCGCCGAGTTCGAGCTCCGGGCCATCGACGCGGAGGCCCGTGCGGAAGCCGAGGCGGCGGCGCGCGAAGCAGCGGAGACCGAGGCCGCGGCGAGCCTCCAGGCGCTGAAGGCGCTCGAAGCACGGCTGGCGGCCGAGGCGGCCGGGCGCGTCGTCTCGGAGGTCCGCGCCGAATCGGAGTCGAAGGCGCGAGAGGTGGCGGAGCGCCGGGTCGAGTCCGCCGAGGGACAGACCTCCGTGTCGGAAGCACGCATCGAGGCGGAGATGCGTGCCCGCGAGGCCGCGGAAGCCCGCGCCGATGTGGAGGCGGCCGCGCGGCTCGAGGCAGACACGCGAGCGCAGCAACTGGCGCGTGCCCAAGCGGAGGCGGCGGCGCAGGCGGAGCTGGCGGCGAGAGCGCTGGAGGAAGCCGAGGCCCGCGCGGAACTGGCGGCACGGGCACAGGCCGAGGCGGAAGCCCGGGCGCAGGCCGACGCGGACGCGCGCGTGGATGCGGAAGCGCGTCTGGAGGCCGTGGCAACGGCCATCGCCGAGGCGGAAGCCCGGGCACAGGCCGAAGCGGACGCGCGCGTGGAGGCGGACGCCAGGCTACAGTCCGCGGCGACGGAGCTGGCGGAGGCCCAGGCGCGGGCGGAGATTGAGTCCGCGGCGCGCGTCGATGCGGAAGCTCGGCTGGAGTCCTTGACGGCTGCACTGGCCGAGGCACAGGCCCAGGCGGATATTGAGTCCGCGGCGCGCGTTGATGCGGAAGCGCGGCTGGAGTCCCTGACGGCTGCACTGGCCGAGGCGCAGGCTCGGGCGGAGCTTGAGGCCGCGGCCCGCGCCGATGCCGAGGCCCGCGCCGAGGCCGAGGCCGCTGCCCGCTTGGAAGCAGAGGCTCGCGCCACCTCCGCGTCCGACGCGCGGACGGGACAGGAAGCGGAAGCTCGGGCGAACGCGGAGGCCCGGGCGAAGAAGGCGGAAGCGCACGCAAAGAAGGAAGCGGAGCAGCGCGCGAACGCCGAGGCCCGCGTCATCGCTGAGTCCAATGCGCGAGCGGAAGCGGAGGCCCGCGCAGAAGCCGAGGCCACGGCGCGTGCTGCGGCAGAGGCCCGCGCCGAAGCTGAGGCCACTGCACGTGCTGAAGCAGAGGTCCGCGCAGAAACCGAGACCACGGCTCGTGCTGAAGCAGAGGCTCGTGCCGAAGCCGAAACCACGGCCCGCGCTGAAGCAGAGGCTCGTGCTGAAGCCGAGGCCACTAAGCGCGCTGAAGCCGAGACTCGCGCCGAAGCCGAGGCCGCGGCCCGTGCCGCAGCCGAGGCTCGAGCTGAATCGGAGGCCTCCGCCCGGGCCGAAATTGAGGCCACGGCCCGAGCGGAGGCTGATGGTCGCGCGGCCGGTGAGTCCGCCGCCCGTGCCGCAGCCGAAGCACGTGCCGAGGCGGAGGCCACGGCTCGCGCCGCAGCCGAGGCCCGCGCTGAAGCGGAAGCCGCGTCCAGGATCGAAGCCGAGGCCCGTGCCGAGCGCGAGGCGAAGCTCCGCGCCGCCATCGAGGTCCGCGCGGAGAGTGAGGCGACGGCCCGGACGAACGCCGAGGCCCGCGCCGAACGCGAGGCCACCTTGCGCAGCGAGGCGGAATCGCTCGCCAGGACAGAGGCATCGGCGCGAGCCGAAGCCGAGGCCAGGGCCACCGCGGAGGCTACTGCCCGCTCCGAAGCCGAGGCCCGTGCCGAGCGCGAGGCGGAAGCGAGAGCCGCCGCCGAAGCCCGCGCCGAACAGGAAGCCCGGCAGCGCGCCGAAGCAGAAGCGCTCGCGGGCCAGGAAGCCGAACAGCGCGCGGCGGAAAAGGCCCGCGCGGAGATGGAAGAGGCGCAGCGCGCCAGCGCCGCGGCCCAGGCCGAAGCCGAGGCCCTGAAGCGTGCCGAGCTGGAGGCCCGTCTCGAAGCCGAAGCCCTCAAGCGCGCCGAAGCCGAGGCGCAAGCGGCGGAAGCTTCACGGCAGCGAGCCGAAGCCGAGGCGCAAGCGGCGGAAGCCTCGCGGCAACGAGCCGAAGCCGAGGCCCAGGCAGCGGAAGCCTCGCGGCAGCGAGCCGAAGCCGAGGCCCGCGCAGAAGCCGAGACCCAACGTCGCACCGAGGCGGAGAGCCGCGCACAACAGTCCGCCCAGGCCGAAGCCGAGGCGGCCACCCGCGCGAAGGCGGAAGGTCGCCATCGCACCGCGCTGGAGGTCCGGCTGGACGCCGAGGCGAAGCAGCGCACCGCGCTGGAGACGCGACTCGAGGAAGAGTCCCGGGCCCGCAACGAATCGGAATCCCGGCTCCTCGCGGAGAACGCGCGAGTCTCCGAGGAGCTCGCCGAGCTTCGCCTCGAGCACCAGCAACTGCGCGAGCAACTGGCGAAGGAGCGCGAGACGCGCGAGTCCGTCGAGCAGGCCCTGGAGGCCCTGCGACAGGAGAAGGCCCGCATCGAAACCGAGGCCGCCGAGCAGCGAGCCCACGCCGAGCGCGAGCGCCTGGAGTTGGAGGAACGCGCGCTCCGGGACGCGGAGGAAGCCGCCGCGCAGGCTCGGGCCGCCCTCCTGCCGCTGGAGGCGCCTCCGGGCCGGCCGGAGCTCGCCGTGGCCCGCAGCGGCAGCGTCACGCGGGACGGCCTGACGAAGCTGGTGCTCCGCCTGTGCGAAGCCCGCATGGAGATGCGCCTGGAGCTGAAGGTGATGAACGCCCTTCGCGTCCTCTGGCTGCGGGATGGTGCGCTGGTGGGCGCCGTCTCCTCCGCGCCGGGCGAGTCGCTCGTCGACCGGGCCCGTGCGGATGGGCTCATCGATGCGCGGCAGGAAGGGGAGCTGCGACTGGTGCGCAGCGCCACCACCGCCGCGTTGCTGGAGGCGCTGCGTGGCCGGGGCTACCTGCGGGAGTCCGAAGCCGTGCCCCTGGTCCAGCGCTACACCGAGCAGGTGTTCCTGGATGCCCTGGCGGAGCCCTCGACGCTGTACCGCCTGGTGCCGGAGCCAGCGCCGCATGAAGTGGCGCTCGCCGCCGCCACGCGCCCGCCGCTCCACCTGTTGGCCGAAGCCCTGCGCAACACGCTCACCTCCGAGTCCCTGCTGGAAGCCGCCGGGAGCCTGCGCGCGCGCGTCACCCGCGGGGACATCCACCTGGCCCCGGACGACTTCGGCCTGCCTCCGAGAGACCTCCAGCTCCTGTCCCAGGTCGACGGTGAGCACACGCTGGAGGCGCTGCTGCTGGGCGCGGGGCTGCCCCAGGACTCGGCGCTGAAGTCGCTCGCCGTGGCGCGGACGCTGGGGCTCATCGCCCTGGAGCCCGTGAGTGACGAGGACACGGGCGACCTGCCACCGGAGCTGGACGTGCGCCGCCTGGACGCCAAGTTCGAGGAGATCCAGGACGCGGACTACTTCACGGTGCTGGGGCTGGCCCGCTCGGCGGGGGGCGAGGAGGTCAAGCGCGCCTACGAGTTGCTGGCCGCCGAGTTCCATCCCCTGCGCTTCGCGGGGCATCCCGACCCGGCGCTCCAGCACCGCGCGCAGCAGATTCGCAGCGTGCTGGCCGAGGCCGCCCAGGCGCTGGGCGATGACCGACTGCGCGCGGAGTACGCCCGGAGCCTGCTCGACTGACGCCCGCTGGACGGACGGCCTCCCGGGCGCGTAGGAAAGCCCGCCCGGGGCGGTTGCCCGCCCGCGCCGGTGGGATTAAGACGGCGGCCATGGTCCGCGAGATCCTCATCTGGCCCGACCCTGTCCTGAAGCAGAAGGCCAAGCCGGTGGCGAAGGTGGATGACGCCATCCGCACGCTGGTGAAGGACATGTTCGAAACGATGTACTCCGCCGAAGGCGTGGGGCTGGCCGCTCCGCAGATTGGCGTGCTCCAGCGCGTCATCGTGCTGGACACGACGCACAGCCAGCCGGAGCTGAAGCCCGTGGCGATGATCAACCCGGAGATCATCGCCATGGAGGGCGACACCACCTACAACGAGGGCTGCCTCTCCATCCCCGGCGAGTCCGCGGACGTGGATCGTGCCGCCGTCGTCACGGTGAAGTTCCTCGACCCGGACGGCCAGGAGCAGACGATGCGCTGCGAGGGGCTGCTGTCCATCGCCGTGCAGCACGAGACGGACCACCTCAACGGGACCGTCTTCGTGGACCACATCTCCTCGCTGAAGCGGGAGTTCATCCGCAAGCGGATGAAGCGCCTCAAGACTTCGCGCGAGCGGGAGCTGGGCGCGCCGGCTTCTCCGTAGCGTCCGCGACGGCCCGGGCCTTCACGCCCTTCTTCGGGCACAGGTCCGCGACCACGCAGCGCTCACACGCGGGCGAGCGGGCAAAGCAGGTCCGCCGCCCGTGCCACACCAGGAGTTGGTGACCCAGCGTCCACCGCTCCGGGGGCAGCACTGCCTGCATGTCGGCCTCCACCTTGTCCGGGTCCTCCTTCGTGGTGAACCCGAGCCGGTACGCGAGCCGCTTCACGTGCGTGTCCACGGGAAAGGCCGCGTCGCCGCCCAGGTGGATGCACACCACGCCCGCCGTCTTGCGCCCCACGCCCGGGAGCTTCTCCAGGATGTCCCGCGTCAAGGGAACCTGTCCGGCGTGCTCCTCCACCAGGACCCTGGCTGCCGCGACCACATTCTTCGCCTTGGCGCGATACAGGCCGCAGGTGCGGATGAAGGGCTCCACGTCCGACGGTTCTGCCTCCGCATAGGCCTGGGCGGAGGGGAATCGCTGGAAGAGCGCGGGCGTCACCATGTTGACGCGCTTGTCCGTGCACTGCGCGGAGAGCATGACGGCCACCAGGAGTTCCAGGGGCGTCCGGTAGTCCAGCTCGATGCGGGCATCCGGCATGTCCGCGGCCAGCCGGTCCATCACCGTCAGCGCGCGCTTTCGCTTCTCCGCGACCGTCTCACGTCCAGGCACGGCGCCGTTGTATGTCACACCGGCCGACAGCCCAAGCACCGCTTGGGGGCGCGGCCATTCGGGGAGATTCATGAAGCGCATCGACTTCCGTTCTGACACCGTCACCCAGCCCACGGCCGCCATGCGGCGCGCCATCGCCGACGCGGAGGTGGGGGACGACGTCTACGGCGAGGACCCCACTGTGCTCCGTCTGGAAGCGCGGGTCTCCGAGCGGCTCGGCCTGGAGGCCGCCGTGTTCGTGCCCTCGGGGACCCAGGCCAACCAGCTCGCCATCGGCGCGCACTGCCGGCCGGGCGACGAGGTGCTCACCGAGGCCGGCAGCCATATCCTTCATTACGAAGGGGGCGCGGTTCCCGCCTTGTGGGGCGTGCAGCCGCAGCCGCTGCCAGGACAGCGCGGGCTGCTATCGCCCGAGGACGTGCGCGCGGCCGTGCGCGAGGACAACATCCACAACCCCCGTACGCGCCTGCTGTCGCTGGAGAACACGCACAACCGCGGCGGTGGCTCGGTGTGGCCGGTGGAGCGCTTCCGGGCCGTCGTCGAGGTGGCGCGCCAGGCCGGCCTGGCAGTCCACCTGGACGGGGCACGGCTCTTCAACGCCAGCGTCGCGCTCGGGGTGCCTGTCTCCGCCTGGGCGGCGCTCACGGACACGACGTCGGTGTGCTTCTCCAAGGGCCTGGGCGCGCCGGTGGGCTCGGTGCTCGCGGGCAAGGCGGAGCTCATCCGAGAGGCCCGGCGCCTGCGCAAGCGGCTGGGCGGTGGCATGCGGCAAGCGGGCGTGCTCGCCGCGGCGGCGTTGTATGCCTTGGAGCACCACGTCGAGCGGCTGGCGGACGATCATGCGAACGCCCGCCGTCTGGCCGCCGGGCTGGCCGAGCTGCCAGGCGTGAAGGTGGACACCTCGAGCGTGGAGACCAACATGGTCTTCGCCGAGTTCGCGCAGCCCGCGGGCGAGGTCGTGGCGCTGCTGGAGCGGCATGGGGTGCTGACCAACCCGGCGGGGGCGCCGCGCACGCTGCGGCTCGTCACGCACCTGGACGTCTCCGCGGGCGATATCGACGAGGCACTGGCCCGCATCCGCCGCGCGGTGGCCTGAGCGCACGCCCCGCCGGTGTCACGCTTTCGGATAGGCCGCTGGCGCTCACGTCGCCGAGGCACGGGCCCGCATCCGCCGCGCAGTGGCCTGAGCGCACGCCCCGCCGGTGTCACGCTTTCGGATAGGCCGCTGACGCTCACGTCGATGAGGCACGGGCCCGCATCCGCCGCGGAGTGGCCTGAGCGCCCGTGCCGCTGGTGTCACGTTTCCGGACAGGTCGCTGGTGCTCACGTCAACGAGGTACTGGCCCGCATCCGCCGCGCGGTGGTCTGAGCGCCCGCCCCACCGGTGTCACGCTTTCAGACAGGTCGCAGGCGCTCACGTCGGGTGAATGGCGTGTCGGAGAACACCCGGGCACCGACGCGCCGCGTGTGAGGAGCGCGTCGCGCGGGCCATGGTAAGCTCGCGCCGCCGTGCGTCGCTTGAGCCTCCTCACCTTCATCACCGCGTGTGCCTGCGCCGGCCGTGGCGCGGAGCCAAAGATGAGCTTCGAGGAGTTCTATGGCTCCTCGTCTGGGCGCGCTCGCGCGTCAGCAGCGGAGGCCGTGATGCCTCGGACGCGCCCGCCGGCGCCGGCGTCGGTCTCGGAGCTCCACGCCACGCTGACCGCCTTCGCCGCCCAGGCGCAGGCCCTTCGTCAGCAGGTGGTGCGGGGTGGGGCGATGCCCGCGGCGCAGGTGGAGAACTGGCAACAGGTGAACCACGCGCTGGATGGCTTCCTGCAGCGCCCGGTGCCGCTCCTGGGCTCCAGCGACCTGCTGCGCGCCCAGGGCCTCCTGGAGACCGAACTGGAGCGGGACGGGTCCACGTACGGCGACATCCCCGCCTCGCTGGCGGAGGCCGTGGTGTTGCGCGTGGGCCGGCTGGCCGTGCTCACCGCGGAGCTGCGCCGCCTGGAGCAGCCTCCCGAGGTGGCCGAGGACGCCGCTCCACGCTTCGCCTGGCCGCTGGAGCCCGTGTCCGTCACCAGCCTCTTCGGCTACCGCTGGCACCCCGTAACGGGCGTGCACCGGCGCCACCTGGGCATCGACCTGGCGGCCACGCATGGGCAGCCCATCTACACGGCGGACAAGGGCGTCGTCCTCCGCGCCGGTCGCAACGGCGACCATGGCTTGCAGGTAGAGGTCCAGCACGACGGGGGCTGGGTGACGCGCTACAGCCACCTGTCCCGCGTGCTGGTGGACCCGGGCGAAGTGCTGGAGCGGGGCAATGCGGTGGGGTTGGCCGGGGAGACAGGGCTGGCCACCGGCGTCCACCTCCACTTCGAGCTGTGGCGCGACGGCGAGCCCATGGACCCGCTGGAGGCCCTGGGCGACGTCGAGCGCCTCCCGGAACCCACCACACCCGTGGCCCGTGGCCCGGAGGGTGTCGTCTACCCCGCAAAGCATCAGGGGCGCCCCCTTGCGGGTGAGCGCCCCTGAGCGAGTCCCCATCGGGTGCGGCTCAGAGCGAGTTCTTCAGCTCCTTGGCGGGCCGGAAGCCGATGGTCTTCGAAGCCTTGAGCTTCATCATCTCGTTCGTCTGGGGGTTGCGAATCTTGCGCGCCTTGCGCGAGCGAACCGACCAGGTCCCAAAGCCGGGGTAGCTGAAGCGGGCGTCCTTCTTCACCGCCTTGCCGATGTTGGTGAAGACGATGTCGAGAATCTGCGCCGCTGACTTCTTGGTGAGACGTGTCTGCGCCGCCACCACCTCGACGAGTTCTGCCTTGGTCATTACGCCCCTCCGTCCGTTGTCTGGCCTTGAAGTGCTCTAACCCGGCCGGTGGTAACAAATCGCTCTTTTCCCTGTCAATGCTGACCGCGGTTTGGAGCCGGAAAATCGGCCTCCAGACGAAAAGTTGGCCCTCTGAAACACAAGGCGTAGGAAGAGCGTGGCGCGCCTCTTCCGATACATCGTCACAAGCCACTCACGGTGAATTGGAAAAAGCTGTGTGTGATCGCGCTTTCAAGAAAGTCTTTGAGAAATTGATCATTTGCGAAGGGGGGTCTGATCGCGCTTGGGGCCCGCGTGCGGAAAGCCGCTAGGATGCCTGCCTGCGTGCGTTTTCGAACCTTCCTGCCGTTGATCCTGCTGCTCTCCTGCACCTGCCGGGGTCCCTCACGTCGTGAGGGGGGGGCTCCAGAATCCGGCCGCGCCCTGATCTGGGTGGACGCAACCGGCGAAGGGGCGGGGGACGGCTCGCGCGCCCGGCCACTTCGCTCGCTCGCGGAGGCCCTGGCCCGGCGCGGGGCCGCGACGGTGCGGTTGCTACCGGGGCGATATGCGGGCCCCTTCGTGCTCCCACCGGAGGTCCGGTTGGAAGGTCAGGGCGAGGGGGTGGTGCTACATGCGGAGACACCGGACCGCCCAGTGCTGGAGGTCGGTGGAGATGTGTTGGTGTCGGGTGTTGTGGTTGAAGGCGGTGAATGGGGGCTGGAGGTGGCGGGCGGGGCCCAGGTGCACCTGGCGCGGGTGGGCTTCCGCGGTCAGCACACCGGCGCGGTTCGAGTAGAGGCCGGGCGCCTGGAGGTGGAGGACTGCCGGTTCGAGGCCGCCCCGGCGGCCGCGGCGGGCGTGCTGCTCGAAGGCGGACAAGCGCGGCAGGAGCGGGAGCCCGCGGCGCCCGGTGGGAGCGCGGCGCCGCCGGAGGCACCCGGCGCGTCAGACGGCGACCGCCTGCCCCTCGCGGTGGCGGAGGCTCGGATCCGCACGAGCGTCTTCACCGGTCCCTATCGCAGGGCCGTGCGGGCGCGGGGGACGGGCAGCCTCGCCGTCGTGGAGAAGACGCGCTTCACGGGGCCCGCGACGGCGGTGAGCGTGGATGGGGCTCACGCGGAGGTTCGCGACGCCACCGCGGAGGGCGGGCAGGCCGCGGGCTTCTCCGTGATGGAGGGCACGCTCATCCTGGAGGACGTGGAGGTGACGGGCCATGAGTATGGCGTGTCCGCCATGCAGGCGCGCCGACTCGACGTTCGTCGCTTCACCTCGACGCGAGCAGCCAGGGCGGGCATGGGGCTCTCCCTGTCGCGGGCCCTGCTCCGGGACATCGAGGTGCGCGACAGCGGCGCCTATGGAGGGCTCCAGTTCGTGGGCGGGGACCTGGACGTCGAGCGCATCCGGCTGGAGGGAACCGCCGAGTACGGGCTGATGGCGCTGCGCGGGAAGCTGCGGCTGCGCGACGCGACCATCTCCCGGGTGAGCACATCGGATGGCGTCGCGGGGGACGGCCTGCACCTGCGTCAGCTCGAAGCCGACGTGGAAGGCGTCGTGGTGCACGGCGCCCAGGGCGCGTGCGTGCTGGCGGCCCAGAATGCCCGGGTGTCCTTGCGTGACGCGGACCTGGAGGCCTGTGGATACGTGGGCATGCTGACGGACACGCTCGCGCGTATGAGCGCTTCCCACGTTTCGGTTCGCGGTGCGGCAACCGCGCTGGGCGCCCTGGGCGACGGCGAGCTCCGCGTCGATGGCCTCACCGCACGGGAACTGGTGCAGGGCCTCGTCCACGCCGAATGCGGAGGGGCCACGCAGGTCCACGTGCAGGACCTGCGCTCGGACGACACGCGAGGCCTCTCGGCGCCTTGCGTCCAGCGTGGCTCGCAGCGTCCCGCTTCGCCACCGTGAAGCCCGCCATCAGCGAACGGACCGCTCGGGCTCCCGCGGCTCCTCCTCGACCGGGTTCGGCGCGGGCTCGGTGATGACGGTGGGCAGGGCCGAGGCATGCCGCTCCAGCCACTCCCGGATGACGGGGTAGACCTCCGTGGGCGCGCCCTTGCCGAAGACGAGGTCGCCGTGCCCGTAGTTCATCTTGTCGCCATGGTCCGTGCCGAAGATGTGCAGCGTGCGGTCGGGGGCGGTGGCGAGCGCGAACTGGGCCTCCACGTTGGCCGCCGTGGCCAGCCGGTCCGAGCTTCCCCCCATGATGAGCAGCGGGAGCTGGAGCCGGGAGATGCCTGCGCGCCAGTCCTGTGTACGGTCGAAGGAACGGAACGCATCGTGCTCAATCCAATCCTGGAATTGGAGCAGCACGTTGCGGCTCATCGACGACATCATGTTCGCGTAGACCTGCCGCTGGATGCGTGGAGGGATGTGCTCCGGATTCACCAGCAGGTCGGACAAGGGCAGCGTGACGTACCCCAGGAAGGGCGCGAGGCTGGCGCTCATCCACTCCTGACGGAACCGTGCGGGCCAGGCGGCACGCACGCCCATGGAGATGAGGGTGCGCAGGAAGGGCTCGGACTTGAAGTGCACAGGCGCCCCGAGCGCGAGCAACCCCGCGAGCTTCTCGCCATGTGGCCCCTGGGCGACGGCATACCCCACCAGCCCGCCCAGCGAGTGACCGAGCCAGAAGGCCCGCTTCGCACCCGTCTCCTTCAAGGCCAGCTCCAGCAGCGCGGGCCCGTCCTGGCGGATGTGGTCGTCGATGGTGAAATCCGTGTACCGTCGCCCCCGGGGTGGCTGGCGCGAGTGCCCGGTGCCGCGCCACTCCACGCTGAAGCAGTCGAAGCCGGCCTCGGCGAGGTAGTGCGCGACGGAGTAGGGGGGCTCGAAGTCGAAGGTGAACCGGTTCGCCGCGAGCCCATGGCACAGCAGCACCGGCTCCTCGAAGCGCCGCACGGGCGCGCGCCGGGCATGAACCACCAGCTCCCATCCATCCTCACAGCGGGCCCGGAGGACCTGGGGCTGCTCCGTGCGGGGGCGGTACCATCGCCTCACGGCCGCAACCCATAGGACGTTCCACAGGACGAGTGCGACCCCTACGACGAGTACCCACACTGCCCACCGTGAAGCGTCCATGCAGCCTCCTTCTCCAAAATAAAACCCTGCTAAGGTCGGTTCACCCGCCGTCCTGCCGCCGGGAAGTCACGGCCATCAGAGGAAGTCGAGGGAATGATGAAGTTGCGGAAACTGATGTTCGTGCTCCCGAATCTCTTCACCGTCACGTCCATTTTCTGCGGCTTCTACGCCATCACGCTGTGCACGGGAGATGCTGACCCGGTGCAGCTGTATCAGGCAGCGCTGGCCATCTTCTTCGCCATGTTCTTCGACGGCTTCGATGGCCGGGTGGCCCGGCTGACGAAGACGCAGAGCGACTTCGGCGTGCAGCTCGACAGCCTGGCGGACGTCATCTCCTTCGGCGCCGCGCCTTCTCTGCTGGCCTACAAGTGGGCACTCGAGCCCCTGGGGTTCGTGGGGCTGTTCATCGCGTTCTCCTTCGCGGCCTGCGGCGCGTTGCGGCTGGCGCGCTTCAACGTGCTGGCGGCGCGCAACCCCCATGGGGGCGGTGGCAGCTTCTTCGTGGGCCTGCCCATTCCCGTGGCGGCCGGCATGCTGGTGTCCGTCATCATCTCCCACCATGCGGCGACGCAGGGCGAGCCCCTGGCCGAGAGCGCCGTGGTGCCCATGGCGGTGGCCGTGGCGGTCCTCTCGCTGCTGATGGTGTCGACGGTCCGCTACCGGACCTTCAAGGACACCCGGCCCAACCGCAAGAGCGCGCTGGCCTTCATGCTGGTGGTGCTCGGCGGTACCGTGATTGCCACCCAGTTCCACCCCGCCTGGGTGCTGGTGGCGTGCTGTGGGGCCTACCTCGCGCTGGGCCTGGTGGAGTCCGCGGTGCTGGTCCGCAGCCGGCTGGTCGCCCGCAAGGTCGCGGCCCCCTGCGCGGTGGCGGCGGTCGCGGTGGCCACCGTCATCGATGACGAGGGCGAGGACGAAGAGGACGCCGACGCTGGCCAGGGCTCCGACGGCCCCGCCTACCTCTGACGCAGGGGCCGCTGCGTCCTGGCCGGTCTCCATCCGGACCGGGAGGCGCCTGGGCACCTTTCCTCTTCGAGCCGTGCCGCCGCGTCCAGCTGTCGCTAGGATGCGCGGCCCATGCGCGTCGAGCTGCTGTGTACCGGTGACGAGCTCGTCACCGGCCTCATTACGGACACGAACAGCACGTACCTGGAGTCCCGCCTCTTCGACCTTGGCATCAAGGTGGAGCGCGTGGTGCTCGTCGGCGACGTGCGGCCGGACATCACCCAGGCGCTGAAGGACGCCGCATCGCGAGCGGACGTGGTGGTGGTGTCGGGCGGCCTGGGGCCCACGGCGGATGACTTCACGCTCGAGTGCGCCGCCGAGGCCGCTGGTGTCCCGCTGGAGGAAGACGCCCAGGTGCTGGGCTGGCTGCGCGAGCGCTACGCGGCGCGTGGCCTGCCGCTCAATCCAAGCGCCCTGCGCATGATCCGCGTTCCCCGGGGCGCCCAGCCCGTGAGGAACCCCGAGGGCTCGGCGCCCCTCGTCCTGATGCAGCTGGGGAAGGCCCAGCTCTTCTTCCTGCCGGGCGTCCCCCGCGAGTTCCGGGCACTCCTGGAGGGCGAGGTGTTCCCGCGCATCCGTGCCGTGCTGGAGGCCCGGCCTGGACGCACGTACCGCGCCTTCCGGCTGCTGCGCACGGTGGGCATGCCCGAATCGGAGCTCGACCTGGCGGTGGCGCCCGTGGCGCCGCGGCATCCGCGCGTCGTGTTCGGCTTCCGCACCCATGCCCCGGAGAATCACCTCAAGCTGATGGCCGAGGCGGCGTCGCAGTCGGAGGCGGACGCCGCGCTCGCCGCGGCGGAGGCGGAATGCCGCCAGGTACTGGGGACGCGGACGTTTGGCGCGGACGCCGACGAATACGCCGCGGTGCTGCTCGAGCTGCTCCGGCAGGCGGGCGCCACGCTGTCCGTGGCGGAGAGCTGCACGGGCGGCCTCATCGCCCAGCAGCTCACGGCCATCCCGGGCTCCAGCAGCGTCTTCATTGGTGGCGCGGTGGTGTACTCGGAGAAGATGAAGGCCGCCTGGGTAGGGGTGCCTGAGCAGGTCCTCGAGCAGCACACCGCCGTGTCGCGCGAGACGGCCACGGCCATGGCGGACGGGGTGCGCGCCGCCTGCGACACGACCTACGGACTGTCGGTGACGGGGTACGCGGGCCCGGGCGGCGGCACGCCGGAGGACCCGGTGGGCACCGTCTACTGCGCGCTGTCCGCGCCCGGTGTCCCCACTCGCTGTGAGCGCATCTCCGTGACGGGCGACCGCGACCGCGTGCGTCTGTTCGCCGCTTCCCACACGCTGGAAATGCTGCGGCAGCACCTGCTCGCCGCGACTCCCATCCCATGAGCCGTTCCAAGTCCAAGCGTCCCCGTTCGTCCTCCGAGCCTGCTGCCTCCAGCCAGGTCTCCACCGAAGGGGCCCACGCCGCGTCCGCCCCGTCTCAGCCGGAGGCGGCATCCCCCTCCTCCTCCCCCCAGCCCGCCGACGCCGTGCAGGAGGGCACGTCCTCTCCCGTGCCAGGGCCCGAGGCGGCTTCGTCACCGGCTCCCGTGGCATCTCCCGCCCCTGTCGCATCGGGAAGCGTGCCCCTCAGCGCCCTGCGCCTGTGGTTGTCGGCCTACCGGGTGGAGGTGGTGCTGTTCCTGGTCGCCTTCGTCGTGCTGGCCAGCTTCAGCTCCCAACGCTTCCTGCGGCAGAGCGCGGCGCCGCATTTCGTCTACCAGGCCCAGGCCTGGATGGAGGGGCGCCTGGACGTGGATCCACAGGTGCTGCCCAACATGGAGGACTGGGCCTGTGTCCGCGTGGTGAACGGCGAGAAGGTCCGCTGTTCGGGACGACCGCTTTCGACGGACCGCTGGTTCGTGAGCTTCCCGTCCTTCCCCGCCGTGGCGATGCTGCCCTTCGTCGCGCTGCACGGCTACCAGTTCAATGACACCTCGTTCGGCGTCATTGTCGGCGCGCTGGCGGTGGCGCTCTTCTACTCGCTGCTGCGCTTCCTGGCGAAGGAAGGAGAGACGGCGCGCAACCGCAACGAGAACGTCGCGCTGGCGCTCATCCTCGCCTTTGGCACCCTGTTCTTCTATTGCGCCATCCGAGGTGAAGTCTGGTTCAGCGCCGAGGTCATGGGTGTGGCGCTCACCTGCCTCTACGTGCGCAACGCGGTCCGCGCCCAGCGTCCGTTGCTCGCGGGCCTGTTCTTCTCCATGGCGACGCTCACCCGGACGCCGCTGCTCTTCACGGGCCTGTTCTTCGTCCTCGAGGCCCTGTGCCCCGGGCCGGAGCCTCGCCTCGCGCAGCTCAAGGCCCTTTCGCAGAACTGGCGGCCCGCGGCGAGGAAGCTGGGGCTGTTCACGCTCGGCGCCGCGCCCCTGGCGGCGCTCGCGGCCGCGTACAACGTCTATCGCTACGGTCGGCTGAGTGAGTTCGGGCACGCCTACCTCTTCAACAACCGCGTCAACGCGGACATCGACAGGGCGGGCCTCTTCAACTGGGAATATCTGCCGCGCAACCTGGAGGCGGCTTTCTTCAAGCTGCCCTCGGTGTCCTGGTCGCCGTTCAAGCTCGGCTATGATCCGCACGGCTTGACGTTGCTGCTGACGCTGCCGTTGCTCGTCTTCCTGTTGGTGCCGAAGGTTCGCCCGCGCCTGCACTGGCCCGTCTGGCTCACGGTGGCGGTATGCGCGCTGCCCGGGCTCTTCTACCAGAACACCGGCTACATGCAGTTCGGCTTCCGGTTCAGCCTCGACTACACGCCCTATCTGCTGATGCTCTTCGCGCTGGGGGGCTGGTCCTTGCGCCACCGCGCGGTGCTGGCCGCGGTGGCCCTGGGCGTTCTGGTGAACTTCTGGGGGGCCGTGGCCTTCCGCGGCTACACGGAGCTTGTCCGGAACTGGTAGTCGCTTCACCGTCACAGGCTTGAATCCCCCAGGCAACACGCGCAGATAAGAGACGTATGCAACCACCCACCGGACAGCCTCCAGCTGGCAAGCGCTGGCATACCCGCGAAGACAGCGGCATTCGCCTCGATGCCGCGATGCGCTGGTGGCACGACGACGAGCCCATCCTCCATCCCAAAATCATCGAGCTCTTCAACGCCTCCCTCGTCCTGGACGAAGCGGGCCGGTACCAGCTACGCATCGGCAACGACTGGTGCTTCGTCCAGGTGGAAGGGGCGGCGTACGAGGTGCGGACGGTGGACGTCACGCCTGACGAGCGGGTGTCGGTGCGGCTGAGTGACCGCACCGCCGAGGCCCTGGACCCCTCGAGCCTGCACCTGGACGCCGAGGGTGTCCTGTCCTGCCGCGTGAAGCAGGGACGGGCCCGGGCGCGCTTCTCACGCGACGCCCAGTACCAGCTGGGACAGCTCCTGGAAGATGGTGAGGGGGGCGGACTCGTCCTGTGCGCCGGCCAGCGCAGGGTCGCAGTTCCCGTCGCGCTGGAGGCCCTGGCGTCCTCCTAGGCCGCGGCTTCCACGGGCGCCGGCGAGCCTGCCAGGGCCGCCGGCTTCCCCGTGAGCTCCTTGGCGAGCGCCTCCAGCACGTCCGGATGCTCGCGCAGCCACTCGGCGGCACGCTCACGCCCCTGGCCGATGCGCTCGCCACGCAGGCTGAAGTGGCTCCCGGACTTCTCGATGAGGCCCATGGCTACGCCCAGGTCGAGCACCTCACCCACGCGGTGGATGCCGCTGCCGTACATCAGGTCGAACTCCGCCTCCTGGAAGGGGGGGGCCACCTTGTTCTTCACCACCTTCACGCGCGCCTTCGAGCCCACCACGGCGTCGCCTTCCTTGAGGTTCCCCGTCCGCCGAATCTCCATGCGCACGGAGGAGTAGAACTTCAGGGCGTTGCCACCCGTGGTTGTTTCGGGGTTCCCGAACATCACCCCAATCTTCATTCGAATCTGGTTGATGAAGATGATGCACGTCCCCGAGCGACTCACCGCGCCCGTGAGCTTGCGCAAGGCCTGACTCATCAGCCTCGCCTGCACGCCCATGTGCGCGTCCCCCATCTCGCCTTCGATTTCCGCCCGAGGCACCAGGGCCGCCACCGAGTCGACGACGATGAGGTCCACCGCCCCCGAGCGCACGAGCTGCTCGGTGATTTCCAGCGCCTGCTCTCCGGTATCGGGTTGCGACACCAGCAGCTCCTCCACGCGGACGCCCAGCTTTCGCGCGTAGGACACGTCCAGCGCATGCTCCGCGTCGATGAAGGCCGCCACGCCGCCGGCTGCCTGCACCTGCGCAATCGCGTGGAGGGTGAGCGTCGTCTTGCCCGAGGACTCATTGCCGAAAATCTCCACCACGCGTCCCCGGGGATACCCGCCCACGCCCAGCGCCCGGTCCACGCCCACCGAGCCCGAGGGGATGACCGCCACCTTCTGCTCGCGGGCATCCCCGCCCAACGTCATCACCGAGCCCCGGCCGAACTGCTTTTCGATGCTCGCCACCGCCGCCGCCACCGCCTTCAGCTTCTCCGTCAGCTTGCTCATTGCGTCTGCCGCTCCCTCGCCGCCCTGCCTGGGTTGAGTGCTGCGCCTCGCCATGCGTCCGTGTGACGGGCTGGCGCAGCGAGCGGGCAGGTGAGCAACGGCCATGCCGCAGGGCTCCTCCTCTTGGGAGGGCACCTGCTCGTGTGAACGGGCGTCCAGCTGCATGGCTGTACGTCCAGAGTGGCGGAGTGGGTGCGGGACGCTCCAACCGTCGCATGAGGAACAGACATGGGAGCGCATGGCCGGTCGCATAGCGCATGGCGCTTTGCGTTGAAGTTGAGCGGGACAGGCATGAGCTTCCTTGCGTGAGCCCGAAATCAAAGCGCGAAGACCTGCCCCATGTGGTCATCCTCGGCGGTGGTTTTGCCGGCCTCTATGCCGCGCGGCACCTCTACAAGGCGCCCGTGCGCGTCACGATGGTGGACCGGCACAACCACCACCTGTTCCAGCCGCTGCTCTACCAGGTGGCCACGGCGACGCTCAGCCCCAGCGAGATTGCCGCCCCGCTCCGGGCCTTGCTCGGCCGCCACCAGGTGGCGGTCGTCCTGGCGGAAGTGACGGGCGTGGATACCGCGGGCAAGCGCGTGCTGCTCTCGGATGGGGAGCTGAAGTACGACCACCTCATCATCGCTACGGGGGCGACGCACTCGTACTTCGGCAATGACGCATGGGCCCGATTTGCGCCCGGGCTGAAGTCCATCGAGGACGCGGTGGAGATTCGCCGCCGCATCCTGGTGGCCTTCGAGCTGGCGGAACGCGAGCCGGACCCGGAGATTCGCCGCGCGCTGCTCAACTTCGTCATCATCGGCGCGGGCCCCACGGGAGTGGAGCTCGCAGGCTCGTTGGCGGAAATCAGTTGTCACTCGCTCCTGGGCGACTTCCGCAACATCGACCCGCGTGAGGCGCGCATCATCCTCATCGAAGGGCTGAGCAGGGTGCTGCCCGTCTATCCCGAGGATTTGTCGCTCAAGGCCCGACGCACGCTGGAGAGGCTGGGCGTCGAGGTTCGCACGGGCGCGCGGGTGACCGACATCACCGAGCAGGGCGTCTTCATCGGAGCCGACTTCATCCCCGCGCGGACGGTGATATGGGCGGCGGGGGTCGCCGCGTCGCCCGTGGCGCGCTCCCTGGGCGTCGAGCTCGACCGGGCCGGCCGGGTACTCGTCACGCCTGAGCTGACCTTGCCAGGCCACGACGATGTCTTCGTCGTGGGAGACCTGGCGTTGCTCAAGGACGCCGAGGGGAAGCCCGTGCCAGGGCTGGCCCCGGCGGCGATGCAGATGGGCAAGCACGCCGCCCACAACATTCGCCGCCGCTTGCAGGGCAAGCCCATGGAGCGCTTCACCTACTGGGACCGTGGCTCGTATGCGGTGATTGGCCGTGGACACGCGGTGGGCATTGCCTTCCGCCGCTTCAAGCAGTCGGGTTACAGCGCCTGGTTGGCCTGGCTGCTCATCCACATCACCTTCCTCATCGGCTTCCGGAGCCGGCTGGTCGTGCTGCTCGACTGGGCCTTTTCGTACCTGACGTTTGGCAAGTCGGCGCGCATCATCACCGGGCCATCGCCCCGGCTGGACCGGCTGCAGCCGGCTCATGCCCTGCCTGAGGGCGGTGGGGCCTCGTCGGTACCGGAGACCCGCATTCATGCCACGGCGTCTCATCCGGAGCCTGCAACGCCCGTGACACACTGAAGCGGAAGTCGGGGACCTCAGCCTTCGAGGTCTCCCGGCGGGCCGGCTGTTTGGGAGGCCGTGAGGCTCCGCCATACAGCGTCATCCTGCTGGGCGCCGGGAAGGGCCGCCGGGCGCTTGTTCTGAATCCAGTCCCGGCGGTCCAGCATCCGGCAGCTGATGGCGAGCTGCATGTCCACGTCCTCGATGCGGCCATGCCCCTCGAGGTCCGCTCGCGTCAGCGCAAGCTTCATGATGCGGTCATGGGCCCGCGCAGACAGCCCGAACCGCTTCACCGCCCGTTGCAGCATGTCTTCGGCACGTGGGCTCATGACGCAGTGCCGGCGAAGCAGGTGAGCGGGGAGCTGCGCGTTGCAGTGCACTCCCGGCTCGTCCCGGTACCGTGCGCGCTGGCGCTCGCGCGCGGCCTGGGCGCGCTCGCGATAGTACTGGCTGGGCGGCTCAGTCGCCGTCGACCGGGCCAGGTGGTGGTACTCCACAGGGCGCGTCTGCAGGCTGATGTCGATGCGGTCCATCAGGGGGCCACTGACGCGGGTGAGATAGTCGAAGACGCGCTGCTCACCGCAGGTGCAGGGACGGTTCGGGACGTTGTGGTACCCGCAGGGGCAGGGATTCATGGCCGCCACCAGCATCACCCGGCAGGGATAGGTGATGTGCTGATTGGCGCGGGCCAGGTGGATGACGCCTTCCTCCATGGGTTGGCGCAGCACTTCGAGCACGTTGCGCCGGAACTCGGGAAGCTCGTCGAGGAACAGCACGCCGTTGTGCGCGAGGGAAAGCTCGCCGGGGCGCGCAGTGGGGCCGCCGCCCACGAGGCCCGCGTCGGAGAGGGTATGGTGGGGCGCTCGGAAGGGGCGCTCCCGCATCAGCGAGTGGCCTTCACCCAGCAACCCGAGCACCGAGTACACCTTCGTGACCTCCATGGCCTCGGTGAAGGTCATCTCCGGGAGGATTCCGGGCAGGCGCCGAGCCAGCATCGTCTTCCCTGAGCCGGGCGGCCCGGACATCAGGATGTTGTGGCCGCCCGCTGCCGCGATTTCCAAGGCAAGCTTCAAGTCCGCCTGTCCCCGGACGTCGGACATGTCTGGCGCTTGTCCCCGGGATTCCACGCGCCCCGGTGTCTCGTCGGGAGCGTAGGGAAGGATGGGGCGGGCCCCCGTCAGGTGGTCCACGGCCTCCCGCAGCGTATGGACGGGCAGGACGCGCAAGCCCTCCACCAGCGAGGCCTCCGCTGCGTTGGCCGCGGGCACCATGACGCCCTCGAAGCCGCCTTCATGCGCCGCCACGGCCAGGGGAAGCACCCCCTTGATGGGGCGGATGGCGCCGTCCAATGAAAGCTCACCGCCAAAGAGGAGCCGTCCCAGCGGGCCCTCGTCCATGAGCTTCGCCGCGGCCAGGACGCCCAGCGCGATCGGCAGCTCGAAGGCGGCGCCTTCCTTCTTCAGGTCGGCCGGCGCCAGGTTCACGGTGATGCGCTTCTGGGGCAGCTCGAAGCCCGTGTTCTTCAGTGCCGAGATGACGCGGACCTTCGACTCGCGGACCGCGCCCTCTGCCTGTCCGACGACGCTGAAGTAGGGCAGGCCGAGCGCCATGTCGACCTCGCACTCCACCACCACCACCTCGATGCCCATCAACGCCCCCGACCGCACTCTCGCCAGCATGTCCCGCCCTCCCCACCGTGTCGTGGGGCCGGCTTCAGCAATGGATGTACCGGGGCCCACCCGAGGCGTAGGCACGGACGCGCCAATCCCACGCGGCGGATGCCCATCCGGGGCTGCGGAAATCGGATTTCAGCGGCGACGCATTTCTGAACCTGGGGCTAGCCAGGCCCTGACGAGTCCGGTAGCGTTCCTCCCACCTTGGGGGACACGATGGGGGCAAAGGTCGCAGTGCAATCGGGGGTCGTTCATCCACGTCGGCAGCTCCGCATCCGCAGGGCGGACATCAAGCGCGGTCAGCGGATGAAGCTGGCATTCGGAGTCTTCCGCTTCTGCCTCTACGGCATGGTGGGACTGAGCTCCGAAATCTTCTTCTACAACCTGGTGCGGATTGCCCGACACGTGCCGTTCCTGGAGGCGCTCTTCCGCTTCCAGTGGCAGGTGGATGAGCGGCTGGGGCTCAACGGCATCTGGGATACACCCATCGTCACTGCGTATGGGCAGTGCTCGCTGTGGATGTTCCTCATCTACGGGGTGGCGTGCTTCTGCTTCATCGAGCCGCTGTATCGCCGGATGGTGTACCAGCACGTCGGCCTGCGCGCGGCCGTGTATGGCGTGGTCATCCTGCTCTTCGAGGGCTTCTCCGGTGTGGTGCTGGAGCGGCTCACCGGGTACCGCATCTGGTTCTACGCGGACGAAGGCGCCATCCTCTGGCAGATGACGTCGCTCTACATCCTGCCCATCTGGATGGTGACGGGCCTGCTGGCCGAGTTCATCTACAGGGAGCTGATGGACCCGGACCTCCTGGCGGCCTTGGAGTCCCCGCTGCCCGCGACGCCCGAGGAGACCGAGGCCTCGTTCCAGTTGATTCGGTAGACGCAGGCGTGGCCGTCGTAGCCGGACATCTCGATGAGGATGTCCTGGGCGCCGGCCACCCGCAGCCCGGCGTGGATGATGCCCGCGGTGAAGGCGGGGTAGGGGCCCACCTCGTTCATCCACAGCTCGAACTGGGTGGGGGCGAGCTCGCGCAGCTTCGACTCGGTGTAGTTGTTGCCAGCCCGGAAGTTCTGCGTGGCGCGCATCAGCGTGCGCCGGGGTCCTAGAACGCGCAGCAGCGACAGCACGGCGCGTCCCAGCATCGTCTCGCGGAAGCCTTCGATATAGGCCTCGCCCAGCTTCCACGTGCCCTGCTCGAGGGGGAGCTGGGGGTAGAGCTCCTCCGAGGTGATGCGGAGGAACGTCATCCACGCGTCGAACGCGTAGGCCGGCCGGAGCTTCTGGTCCACATCGAGCCCTGCCTGGCGCAGGCGCGCCTTGCACTCGGGCGTCAGGCGCCCGTGCAGCGCCCGCAGGAACAGGGCTTCGATGGTTTGCTCGAAAATGAGAAGCTCGTCGGCCATGAGGAGTGAACTCTAGCCGACGAGCTTCTCGATGTGAACCGCGGACCCACCTGGAGCGTAGGCCCCAGGGGAGATTTTCAGGGCGCCGGGGCGGGCGGCGGAGTCGGCGTGTCGACGGAGGTGCCCTGGATGATGGCGTTCTGCGGGAGCTCCGTGGCCATGCCGAGGACCTTCGCGCCCGCGGCCTTGGCGCCGTCCAGCGCGGTGATGAGCCGGCCGTAGTTGGTGGCGTCATCCGCCATGAAGAAGACGACCTTGTCGTCCGCCTTCTTCGCCGCCAGCATGCGCTTGAGCCGCGTCACGTAGTCGGCGGCCGCGATTTTCTCCGTGTTGATGGAGTAGCCGCCGTCCTTGTCGAGCTGCACCACCAACTGCTGGTCGTCCGGATCCGGAGGCGTTGGATCCTGCTCGACCTCGGTGTCCGGCACGCGCACCACGATGTCCTTCTCGAGGAGCGGGGTGACGACCATGAAGATGATGAGGAGCACCAGCACCACGTCGACCAGCGGCGTGACGTTGATCTCCGAGTTCGGCTGCGACTGGGGCTTGACCCACTGTCGTTGCTTGCGGCCGGCCATTACTTCTTCTCCTCGACGCCCAGGGAGATCTGCTTGGCCTTGGACTTGCGGGCCACGTCCAGCACCTTGCGCACATCGCCGACGCTGAGCGCGTTGTCACCCTTGAGCAGGATCTTCTTGCCCGGATTCTTCACCATCTCCTCGGTGAGCTTGTCCTGGAGTCCCTGCTCGTCCACCTGGTCGTTCTCCACGAACACCTTCTTGTCCGGGGTGATGGAAAGGATGAGCGGATCCGAATCCGATTTTCCTTCCTTCTCGATCTCGGTGGCCTTCGGGAGCTCCACGGACTTGCCACGCTGGAGCATCGGGGTGACGACCATGAAGATGATGAGGAGCACCAGCACCACGTCGACCAGCGGCGTGACGTTGATGTCGCTCTTGACGCCCCCTTTGGGGCCTGCTGACATTCCCATGTCTTTACCTGTTTCCTGGTAAGGAGGTGCCCGCCTTCATGGAGCGTCTCCAGCCCCCCGAAGAAGAGCTGGAGACGTACTCACAGAAGGGCATCGGGTCGTCCCCGGCCTCGCCCGTGACGGCTCAGGCCGCGTGCGAGGAGTGCGCGCCACCGCCCAGGTGACGGGCGACGACGTCCAGGAACTCGTTGGACGACTCGGAGATGTCCACCGAGCGCGCGTCCACCCAGCCCTGCAGGAAGTTGTACGCCATCACGGCGGGGATGGCCACGAGCAGACCGAAGGCCGTGGTGATGAGCGCCTCGGCGATACCGGCGGAGATGGTGCCCAGACCGCCGGAGCCGGCCGCGGCCATCAGCTGGAAGGCGTTGACGATACCCATCGTCGTGCCGAGCAGACCGACGAACGGGGCCGTGGAGCCAACCGTGGCCAGCAGGCCCAGGCCGCGCTTCATGCTCTGGACCTCGCGCTGGGCCTGGCGCTCGAGGGCGCGCGCCACCGACTCCACCGCCACGTCCTTGTTGTTCGGGCTGATCCGGTACGCCGTCAGGCCGGAGTTGATCACGCGGCCCAGGTGGCCCACGTCCTTGCCCAGGTTGGTGTTGGCGGCCGTGTTCAGGTCGCCCTTGGCCAGGATGGCACCCATCTTCGCTGCGAAGTTGCGGCTGTCGGACCGCGTCTTGCGGAAGACGATCATGCGCTCCGCCATCACGACCAGCGAGGCGATGGACATGATGCCCAGGGTGAAGATGATCATCCGGGCGAAGAGGCCCGTGTGCTCCCAGATTTCAGCAAGAGTGAATTGCATGGTTGGGTTGAGCGCTCCTCCTCACGAGCGCGGGTTTGTCGGCAGTACGGCTCTAAACGACGCGCCCGGAGTCAGCGCGGCAGCTTGAAGTTCAGGGTGAAGGTGTAGTCCACCTGGACGGGACGGCCCTGGAACGTGACCGGCTTGTAGCGCGACGACGACAGCGCGTCCAGGACCGCCCGGTCCATGTGGGGCAGGGGCTTGATGATCCGGCAGTTCTCCACTCGACCTTCCACGGTGACGATGCACTTCACGATCATCGTTCCCTGGACGCGAGCCTCGAGTGCCTCACGAGAATACTCAGGGGTCGGACCCGACAGCTTCTCCGGGCGCGTCATTCCCGCGCCGAAGGGAAGCACCTCGGTTCCCGTCCCGCCAAGCTGGCCGCCGACCACGCCGCCAATCACACCACCGACAACGCCACCCACGACGCCGCCGACCACGCCACCTTCCACGCCGCCTTCGACGGCTTCCTCGCTGGCCTCTTCTTCAGCGGGAGGCTCCTCGGAGGGCTCCACCTCCTTCGGGACCTCCTTCGGAATCTCCTTCGGCTGGACGATGGCGTCCGGCTTCTTGGGCTTCTTCGGCTGCGTCTTCGGCTTGCTCGAAGACGCGGGAGGAGGGGGCGGAGGCGGGGGCGGCGGAGGCGGTGCCATGGTCGCCTTCAGCGTGACCTCAATCTCCTTCTCCTCCACTGGGGGCGGCCGCGTCGACAGCCACACGGCGAGGCCGAACAGCGCCACGTGGAGGATAACCGAGACAGTAGCCCCGACGCCGAACCGCGACTTGGGCCCCTGACCACGGTCAAGGACTGAATCGAACATGCACTAGACTCCTCTTCACCAGTGGTCACCCATCGACGCCGCCCAGCCCCGATGAAAGGGCGCGCTACCATACAGAAACGCGTTCCGGGTTCAAGCAAGCACGGTCGACGGGAGTGGCGTGATCGGGCAATTGCCCCACTGGTCACCAAAAAGCAACGGTCTATTGACAACTGCTAGACCTCGGCTATTTTCCCGGGTCATTTTCACTTGCAGCCCACCTTGGAGGGGTCTGGTATGCACTTGAACCGAGTGCTCCGGGAAACCGGAGTTGTTGTCGCCGCAGGTCTGCTTTACGGATCGGCGGCTTTCGCACAGTCGAGCACGATCATCGGTACGGTGATCGACGCTCAAAGCCGGCAGCCTGCCGCTGACGTCGTGGTGACCGCGACCTCGCCCAACCTTCAGGGCGAGCAGGTGGTCGTCACCGACGCGCAGGGTAACTACCGCATCCCCCAGCTGCCGCCCGGCGATTATACGCTGCGGTTCGAGAAGGAGCAGTTCAAGCCGTACGCTCGCTCCGCTATCCAGCTGCGCCTGAACCGGACGATCCGCGTCAACGTCGAGCTGCTCCCCGAGGCGCTCGGTGAGGTGGTGGAGATCGTCGGTGCGCCCCCGACCATCGACGTGGGCTCCACGCAGATGGGCGTGAACGTCGACCAGGAGTTCATCAAGCGCATCGCCGTTGCGCGTCCGGGTGGTAAGAGCGGCGGAACCCGCTCCTTCGAGTCCCTGGCCGAGCTCGCGCCTGGCGCCCAGAACGACGAGTACGGCGTGTCCATCAACGGCTCGACCTCGCCCGAGAACGGCTACGTGGTGGACGGCCTGTCCACGAACGACCCGGCCTTCGGCGTGAATGCCAGCCCGCTGAGCATCGAGTTCGTGCAGGACGTGAACATCATCACCGGCGGTTACATGCCGGAGTTCGGTCGCTCCACGGGTGGTGTCGTCAACGCGGTGACCCGGTCCGGCTCCAACGAGTTCCACGGCTCCGTGTTCGCCAACTGGACGCCGGGCTCGCTCGAGGGAACCCGTAAGGAGATCCGCTCGGAAGGAACGGTCATCACGGGTCAGAACCAGCTGAGCAACCTGGGCGACTTCGGTGCCACGCTCGGTGGTCCGATCCTCAAGGACAAGCTGTGGTTCTTCGCCGGCTTCGCGCCGTCGTTCACCCGTTACCAGCACACCCGCACGCTGAACGCGCTGCGCGTGGACGCCGAGGGCAACCCGGTCGTCGACGAGGAGACGGGCTTCTCGCTTGCCGATCCGATCCCTGGCTCCGCCCGGAACTACTACGCCGACTCCCGTACCATTCAGTACATGGGTAAGTTGACGTACCTCATCAACCAGGACCACAACGTCTCGCTCGCCCTGAACGGCACCCCGACCACGTCCGGTGGCCTGGGCAAGCTGTCCATCGATCCCCGCTCGGGCGGCCTGCCCGGCGTGCTGGCGTCGCGTCCGGGTGACTTCGGTCTGACGGAGACGAACGCGAACACCACGTCGCTGGCCCTGAAGTACGCCGGTGCCTTCGCGGACAAGAAGGTCCTCGTCGACGCGAACCTCGGCTGGTTCCACCAGACGGCGTCCACGCTGCCGGGTGACGGCAGCAAGCTGGGCAGCACCACGGGGCTGGCCGGCTACTCGCGAATGGCGTACATGAACCCGCGCCCGCTGACCTTCTTCGAGGCGCTGCCCGCTGGACAGGAAAACGCCTGCGGCACCACCGATGAAGAGCGGATGCTCCGCTGCCCGGTCCAGAGTTACACGGTGGGCGGCCCCGGCTTCATGAGCGAGCAGACGCTGGACCGCTACCAGATCAACGCGAAGGCCACGTACCTCCTGAACGCCCTCGGCACGCACGTGCTGAAGGCCGGCTTCGACACCGAGTTCCTGGTGTTCGATCAGGTCAAGGCCTACGGCGGTGGCGTCTACTACCAGGAGGCTGATGGTGGTTGGACGGGCGAGCAGGGGCCCGCGGTTCAGGACTATCGCCGCTACGGCTACCAGACGGGGCCGGACTCTCACGTCAGCCAGTTGACCCAGATCGCGAAGACCACCAGCACCACGGTCGGTGGCTTCCTCCAGGACTCCTGGTCCATCGCGAACCGGGTGACCCTGAACCTGGGTGTCCGGTACGACGTGCAGGCGCTCTACGGTGGCAACGGCGACCTCTCACTGATCCTCGGCAACCAGTGGTCGCCGCGTATCGGCGCCGTCGTCGATCCGTTCGCCAATGGCCGTGCCAAGGTGTTCGTGAACTTCGCCCGCTACTACGAGCAGGTTCCGCTCAACCTGATGGACCGTGCGTTCCCGGGTGAGAACCGCATCACGTCGGTTCAGCGCATGGCCGAGCCGGGCCAGGGCTCCGCGACGGCTTGCGACCCGTCCAGCTACGAGAGCCAGCGCGCCACGTGCGGCACCGGGACCAACCTGCTCGCGATTCCAGAGTCCCAGCGCAACGTGAACCGCTTCTACACGGGCGGCACGACGGGTGGCACGCCGGTCGACCCGGACCTGAAGCCGCAGTCCTCCGACGAAATCGTGGTGGGCGGTGAGTACGAAGTGCTGGCGAACACCCGCCTGGGTGCGAGCTACACGCACAAGGACATGAACTCGGTCATCGAGGACATGAGCCGTGACGCCGGCAACACGTACTTCCTCGGTAACCCTGGCAGCGGCTTCGCTCAGGAGTTCCCGAAGCCGACCCGCAACTACGACAACGTCACGGTCTACCTGAACCGTACGTTCTCTGACGGCTGGCTCGCCCAGGCCAACTACACCTGGTCGCGTCTGCACGGTAACTACCCCGGTCTCTTCCGTCCTGAGACGGGCCAGCTCGACCCGAACATCCTCTCGGACTTCGACCTCATCGAGCTGCTCGAGAACCGCACCGGTCTGCTGCCGTTCGACCGCACGCACCAGATCAAGATCTTCGGTGCGAAGGAGTTCAACATCACGAACGCCCTGTCGGCGAGCCTGGGTGTCTCCTACCGCGGTAACTCTGGTACGCCGATCAACTACTACGGTTCGCACTGGGGTTACGGCCCGGACGAGTCGTTCGTCCTGCCCCGTGGCGCTGGTGGTCGTACGCCCTGGATCAACACCATCGACTCCAACATCGGCGTGAACTACCGCGTCGGCAAGGACAGCGTGGTGTCCTTCACCCTGGACGTGTTCAACCTGTTCAACTTCCAGGGCGTCACGGGCGTGGACCAGACGTACACCCTTCGCAACATCAAGCCGATCCCCAACGGAACGCCTGCCGATCTGGAGAACCTCCCGGGCCGCGTGGAGTTCCAGGATGAGCGTCCCCGTCCGGGGGCCCCGTTCGGCAGCGTCGAAGGTGACGTGAACCCGAACTTCAAGAACCCGACCGCTTACCAGGCGCCGCGCCAGATCCGTTTCGGTGTCCGGTATACGTTCTAGTCCCTGGCCCCATCACTGAATCGGAACTTCAGTCACATGACCAAGAACATCATCAACACTGCGTTGGTTATCCTGGGCTCGGGCGCCTTGCTGACCGGCTGCGACTTCGATCAGCCAGAGACCGAGTGCTTCGTGCAGGGGTCGCAGAACTGGGCCGTGAAGTACGAGCAGGTCACAGCGCCGACGAACCAGGCCGGAGAGTCCTGCGAGCTCGACGTGCCTCGGGCCGAGCTGCTTGGTGTCTACAAGTACGTGGACCCAGAGACCGGCATCTCGCAGCTTGCGCTGCGTCCTGACACGCTCGCTGCCTACGCTGAAGAAGACGAAGCGAGTGAGTCGACTGACCAGACGGCACTGGGGCAGTTGGGTGAGCAGGACGAGCAGGACTTCTGCACTGCAACCAACTTCAACGAGGCCTTCGTCAACGATGTTGAGACCGGTAACGTCATCCGGTACGCGTTCTCCAACGTGAGCGTGTATTCGGCGGCTGTGGCTCCCGGTACGCAGATCACGGGTGAGTTCACGTACACCAGCAATGGCTGCACCGGGACGTACGTGATGAGCGGCCTGTGGCCGGCGACTGAATGCCACACGAACGCCCAAGACCCCGCGGACGCTTGCGGTGAGGGGTCGGGCATGAACCCGGAGCTCGCCGTCGAGTGCCACGCGCTCAATCCGGACGACGAGGAAGACCCGACGTACGGCTTCTGCGTGCCGGCGAAGACCGTCCCGTCGTTCAAGTAGTCAGAAAAGTCGTCTGCTGAACCGCGCCACCCAGCCTGGGTGGCGCTCCTCGGCCCCGGCGGTCTCTCCCCACATGGGAGTGGCTGACCGGGGCCGCGGTGTTTAGAAGGCTGGACCTGTCTGGAGGAACATGGAGGGCCGTTACTCACTCATCGAGCGCGTTCGCACCCTGCTGGCGGACGAAGAGGGCACGCTGCGCAAGGCGGCGCCCTACCGGGTGGCCCTCTGCTACCCGAGCCCCTACCACGTGGGCATGAGCTCGCTCGGCTACCAGGCCATCTACCGCGAAATCCACGAGCACCCTGGCGCCACCGCCGAGCGTGTCTTCCTTCCGGATGATGTCGAGGCGTTCAAACGTACCCGGACGCCGCTCTTCACCTGGGAGTCACAGGCCGCGGTCGCCGACTTCGACATGCTGGCCTTCTCGGTGGCGTACGAGCTGGAGCTGACCGGGTTGTTCTCCATGCTGGAGCTGGCGGGCCTGCCCTTGCTGGCGGAGGAGCGCCGTGATGGCCGCTATCCGCTCGTGGTGGGGGGCGGACCCCTGACCTTTTCCAACCCCGACCCGCTGGAACCCTTCGTGGACGTGCTCGTCCAGGGCGAGGCCGAGGACCTCATCCATGTCCTGATGGATGCAGCGGCCTCCATGGAGCGCGAGGCGCTCCTGGACCATCTGGCGCGCATCCCGGGGTTCCGCGTTCCTGGCCGGGGCGGAGCGCGTTATCACGTGGCCAAGGCAACGGACTCCCGGTTGCCTGCCCGCTCGCAAATCGTCACCCCCCACACCGAGCTGCGTTCGATGTTCCTCATCGAGCCGGAGCGGGGGTGCTCACGTGGCTGTCACTACTGCGTCATGCGCCGCACCACGAATGGCGGCATGCGCACGGTGCCCCCCGAGCGGGTGTTGTCCCTGATTCCAGCACATGCCCGGCGGGTGGGATTGGTGGGCGCGGCGGTGACGGACCACCCTCGCATCGTCGAGCTGCTCCGGACGATTGTCGAGTCGGGGCGCGAGGTGGGCGTGTCCTCGCTGCGTGCGGACCGATTGACCCAGGCGTTGGTGGATCAGCTCCGGCGGGGCGGAGCCACGAACCTCACGGTGGCGGCGGATGGGCCCTCGCAGCGGCTGCGGGACATGGTCGACCGGAAGCACTCGGAGGAGCAGATCGTCCGGGCCGCGACGTTCGCCCGGACCGCGGGGATGAAGCAGCTCAAGGTCTACAACGTCGTGGGGCTGCCGACGGAAGAGGACGCGGACATCGACGAGCTGATTCGCTTCACCACCGAGCTGTCGCGCATCCTCCCGGTGGCGCTGGGCGTGGCGCCCTTCGTGGCCAAGCGGAACACCCCGCTGGATGGCGCGCCCTTCACGGGCATCCGCGAGGTGGAAGGGCGGCTGGAGCGGCTGCGCAAGGGGCTCCGGGGCCGGGCCGAGGTCCGGCCCACGTCCGCGCGCTGGGCGTGGGTGGAGTACATGCTGGCCCAGTGCGGCCCGGAGGCGGGTCTGGCCGCCATGGACGCCTGGAAGGCCGGCGGCAGCTTCTCGGCGTGGAAGCGGGCCTTCGAGGCCCGGGGCTGTGAGCCGTACCTGGCTCGGCGAGTGGAGGACGGGCGCCGCAACCCCGTCCTGTGGCCCACCGTGCCCCGGGTTGCGCCTCCGGCGTCCGCCGCCTGACGTGTGGTTGCACGTGGAGGTGCACCTCCGGCCCGGCTTCCGCTAGAAGGCCGCTGGCGCGCCGATGGCCGGCGTCCAGGGCAGCGGAGAACCAGGTGAGCACGCAGCGAGTGGACAAGTCGTGGCAGCAGAAGGGCCTGAAGGAGTACTCGACGGAGGCCCTGCTCGGGACGCTCGGCCACTATGGCATTGCCGTCGGCGAGGACGACTTCCGCAAGCTGGCGGAGACGTCCTTCCCGCTCGGGATTGCCCAGCAGTGGCGGACGAATTGGAAGGGCACCGGGCCCTTCAAGGACTTCGCCGTCGCGGCGGCGGTGGAGCTGTGGAGCCGGTGGCTTCCGGACCGCGTGGCCCCCATGGAGATGGCCGACACCCTGGCGAACCTGATGCAGCAGCTGGCGCTGCTGCTGGACGGCAAGCAGGACGCGCAGGTGGATGCGGCCTTCGAGAAGATGAACGCCGTGCGCGCGAAGATGCCGCTCGACGAGAAGGGCGCGCCGCAGGAGCGCTTCATGCGTGAGGCGCTGGCGCCCTTCACGGAGAAGCAGGCGGAGGTCTTCGACAGCCTCGCCGAGGCGCTGGCGTCCTCGGGCCACGTGGCCCACGCGGACGCCTTCGCGGACCTGGAGGAGTTCCTCCTCCCCGAGCGCCGTGGCATCTCCCGCGCCATCGTCCGCGCCGCGCGCGGCGAGCTGGAGCCCGCCACCACGGACCTGGTGAAGCTCACCGAGGACACCGAGCGTTCGCCCATCGCCCGCCTGCTGGCGGTGGATGGCCTCATCCACATCAAGGCGCACGGCCAGGCGGCCGCCGCGGCCCGCACCCTGCTCGCGTCGGCGGAGCAGGGCGGTGACCTGCACCTCGCGTTGGACCTCGTCCCCCGCCTCGAGCACATCTACAAGGCGCAGAACGACCGCGCCTCGTTGCTGGAGCTGATGGGCATTGCCGAGCGGCTGGAGGCGGCCCACGACAAGATTCACCCGGGCCACCGCCGTCACCGCCACGGGCGCTGATTCGCTTCCGTGAGGGGCTTGTTCTCCGGCCCCTCATGGAGCCCTTGTCGCAAAGCGGCGGCTCGGAATGGAGCCGCCCGACGTTGGGAGCGCCCCTCGGGGCCATGCCGGGGCGCTCCGAGTCCGCCGAGGGCCCGCGCTCCGTACCGCCCCATTGGGCTCAGGAGGCGGGCCTCGCGGTCGCACGCATTCCTCCGGCACTCCATTGCATGGGGCTTCAAGGGGGCTGCGCGGCGCTTGCGTTACAGCCCCTCCGTTCATTCCATGAATAGCGGTTCGCCCGGGAGTGCCCCCAGGGGGCCTCGCGTGGCGCATGCGCCGCGCCCGCTCAGTCCCGAGCGTGTGGCGTATGCACCCCGGCGTCCTTCGGTAGGGCCGTTCGAGGCCCATGCATCGCGCCCGTCAATCCCGAGCGCGGGTCTCCTGCGCCTGGGGTGCCTCGGGGCCAGGCGCCTCGTCTTCCGCCACGGCTTCCTTCGCGCCGCCCCTGCGCTTCAGGGGCACGCGAATCACGCCCGGGACGCCTTCGGCCACGTCTCGCACGGGCACCACGGCGCCCACGGTGGTGTAGCGGATGGCGCCCGTCTGCGTGAAGGCGTGCTTGAGCGAGTACGCCTTCGCGCGAGGGAGGAACCACTCGCGCGCGGCCTTCATGGGCACCACGTGCAGCTCGCCCTGCGACAGGAAGACGTAGATGAGCAGGTCCGCGCCGCTGTAGAGGAAGCAGCCGGGGGTGTCCTTCTCCAGGTTGGACACCAGCTCGAAGAAGTAGCGGCGGCGGGTGGCGTTGCGGTCACCCTTCACCTCGATGCCGCGCACCTCTCCCGAGGGGAGCTCCCAGAGCAGGTCCACGCCGCGGTGCTGGAAGCGTGGGTCCAACTGCACGTCGTGCACGCGCGAGCCCGGCTCCGTCTCCAACATCCACGCGCGGGCGTGCTGGACGGCGCGGTCCGCCGCGCTCTGCACGCCCCGCATGCTGAAGCTTCGTGCCATGTCGTCCTAGCGGCGCAGCTCGACGCCCGTGGCCACCAGCTGCACCTCGCGCGGCTTGCCGTCGGTGCCGCGGGGGACGATGGCGCCTTCGGACTCGTAGTGCTTGGCGTGGCCCTCGCTCAGCTCGGCCACCTTCACCACGCCCTCCACGCGCGCCTGCGCGCCGGCGGAGTCCAGCGGGACGAAGAAGCCGTAGTCCTTGAACGTCACGCGCACGCCGGGGCCCTTGTCCTGGCCCGCGACGGCCAGCTCCATCCAGCAGCCCTTGCGCTCACACGCCTTGCGGACCTGCCCCTCGACCAGCACCGTCTTCCCTTCGTGAGCCTGCGGCTTGGCCAGCACGTCCGCGAGCTTCACCGCCTTGGCGCCCTTGAGGGGCTCGCCGCGGGTGAGCTTCCAGCCATCGTTCGCGGGGGCCGACGCGGACGCCTCGCCGGCCTTGGCCGCCGTGGCCTTCGCGTCAGCCGGGTGGTGGCAGTCGGCCTCGGCGGCCTTGCCCGTCTTGGCGGCGGACTTGTCACCCGCGAGGGCGACCAGGGGAACGGCAACCAGCAGCATCAGGGACGTGCGGAGCGTGTTCATACCTCGCTCGCTTAGCCAAAAGTCTTTGCTCCGGCAAGGCGACGCCCGTACTAAAGTCCGTCCGTCCGCACACGCCCACGAGGTGCGCTTGAAGGTCATCATCCCGCCCCGCAACCGCCGTTTCAGCACCGTGGACGTGCTGGGCCTCGCCGGCATCGTGGGGCTGCTCGTGGCCCGCTACGTCCCGGTGGCCCGCATCATCCCCTTCTGGGGCTGCGTGCTTCGCGAGCAGACAGGCTGGCCCTGCCTCGGTTGCGGCCTGACGCGCGTGGCCGACCGGGTGTCGCACTTCAACTTCGTCGGTGCGTGGGAAGCGAATCCCCTGGGGACGGTGGCCGCCATCCTGTTCGCCCTGGCGGGCGTGGTCACGGTGCTGCACCTGGTGTTCGCGATGCCCATCCCCCAGGTCGAGCTGTCTCCCCGCGAGTGGCGCGTCCTGGGCGTCCTGGCGCCCGTCGTCATCCTCGTCAATTACGCCTACGTCGTGGTGAAGACGCGCTTTCCCCACCTGCTGCTGTAGCCTCCCGCTTCGTGACCTCCGCGCTCGTCCTGCTGGGCTATCTCGCCGGCTCCATCCCCTTCGGTGTGCTGCTGACGCGATGGCTGCGCGGCGTGGACGTGCGCAAGGGGGGCAGCGGGAACATCGGCGCCACCAACGTCACGCGCGTGGCGGGCAAGAAGCTGGGCGCGGTGGTGCTGCTGCTGGATGCGCTCAAGGGCGCGCTGCCGGTGCTGCTGGCGGTGCGATGGGTGCCGGAGGCGCCCGTCGTGCACGTGTCGGTGGGCCTGGCCGCGGTGCTGGGGCACATCTACCCGGTGTGGCTGAAGCTCCAGGGCGGCAAGGGCGTGGCCACCGCGCTGGGCGTGCTGCTGGTGCTGGTGCCGCAGGCGGCGCTGGCGGGCGCGGTGATGTTCATCGCCGTGTTCGTCCTCTGGCGGGTGAGCTCGCTGGGCTCGCTGGCGGCGGGCGCCACGGCGGTGGGCACCTCCGCGCTCACCGCCCGGGCCGTGGAGTACGCCGGCCTCTCAGCCCTCCTCTTCGCCCTCATGCTGTGGACGCACCGGAGCAACATCGGCCGGCTCGCGCGACGCACCGAGCGGCGCTTCTGAGCCGTCCCCGGTGACACCCCGGGCGCTGCCACCATCCACGGGCCGGTAGCCCAGCAGCGTGCAGGGGATGGGGCCGTTCCAGAGGTCCCGCTTCGCGGAGGGGCGGGCGTGGAAGGCGCTCTCGAAGGCGGGGTTGCCGCAGAGCACCCACACGCGCCAGCCCGGCGGGCGCAGCGAGTCACCCAGCTTGAAGTAGAAGCTCTTCATGCCCTTCTGGCCGCCCGTGCCGAGCCGGTCTCCATAGGGCGGATTGGTGATGAGCAGACCGCCGGATTCCGGGAGGGGCGGGAGCCGGGTCGCGTCGCCCTCGGCGAGCTGGATTTCCTCCGACAGCCGCGCTGCCCGGACATTGCGGCTGGCGGCCTCCAGCGCCTCCGGGTCCTTGTCGAAGCCGAGCAGGGGAACCTCCACCTTGCGCTCGTTGCGGCGGGCATCCGCGCGCATGTCCGCGAGCAGCTCCCGGGCCCGTGCGCCCAGCTCTGGCCAGCGTTCCACCGCGAAGTCCCGGTTCAGGCCAGGCGCCCGGCGCCGGGCGATGAGGCCCGCCTCGATGAGCAGCGTGCCGGAGCCGCACATCGGGTCCACCAGCGCCTCCGTGCCGGTGTAGTTCGCGGCGCGCAGCAGGGCCGCGGCGAGCGTCTCCTTCAGCGGCGCGGGCGTGGGGCGCACGCGGTAGCCCCGCCGGTGCAGCGGCTCGCCGCACAGGTCGAGGGACAGCGACAGCGTGTCGCGCGAGAGGTGGGCCACCACGCGGACGTCCGGGTTGCGCGTGTCCACGTCAGGCCGGGCGCCTTGCGTGTCACGGAGGCGGTCGACGATGGCGTCCTTCACCTTGAGCGCCACGAAGCCCGAGTGGCTGTGCTCGCTGTCCTTCAGCGTGGCATCCACCGCGAAGGTGTGCTCGGGCGTGAGGTGCTCCTCCCAGGGAATGCTGGCGGCGGCTTCATACAGGCCCTCCGCGCCGCGGGCCTCGAAGGCGCCCAGCGGGTAGAGCACGCGCATGGCGATGCGGGACCAGAGCGCCACGCTGAGCGCCTCGTCGAGCGTGGCCATGAAGCGCACGCCGCCACGGTCCTGGCGGATGCGGCGGGCACCGAGCTCCTTCAGCTCGTCGGCCAGGAGGTCCTCGGTACCGCGGGCGGTGGTGGCGAAGAGGGCAATGCGTTCAGCCATGGGACACCGCCCATAGACGACGCGGGGCCACTTGGGAACCGGCATCGCGTTTCATGTGCCCACCACCTCGTAGAGGGCGAAGGTGGCGTCCTCCTGTCCGGCGCTGGCCTCGCGGGCCCGCTGGAAGTCCTCCGATTGAAAATAGGCCCGCATCGACGCCTTGTCCTGCCAGCGCGTCACCAGCATCAGCTCCGGCGGGCGTTCGAAGGAGCGCAGCACCTCCAGCCCCAGGAAGCCCGGGTACCCGTCCACCGCCCGGGTGCGCGCCTGGAAGCGGGCGACCAGGCGGTCCGCCTCCTCGGCGGCGGGGCGGAAGCGGGAGATGGCGACAAGCATGGGTGGGCCTCGCTGGAAAAGCAGCGAGGGCGTCCGGGCCGAGCCAGGACGCCCCCGTGAAGTGGAACCGCCAGGGCCTCCGCCTCCCATCCAACGTGGGGGAGCCGGCGGCGCGCGGGCCTTACATCGCCCCGGCGCCGGGCATGTCGCCCAGGCCCCGGATGAGCACTTCGCGGGGCTTGGCGCCGTCCGCGGGGCCCACCACGCCGTCGCGCTCCATCCGCTCAATCATGCGCGCCGCGCGGTTGTAGCCGATGCGCATCTTGCGCTGGAGCATGGAGATGGACACCGCCCGCATCTCGCTGACCGTGGCGAGCGCCTGGTCGTACAGCTCGTCGGACAGCTCGTCCTCCTCGCCGCCACTCTCCACGTCCTCGTCGCGAGGCTTGAGGATGGACTCGTCGTAGACGGGCTTGCCCTGCGCCTTGAGGTGGTCCACGGCCTGCTTGATTTCGTTCTCCGACACGAAGGCGCCGTGCACGCGCTGCAGGTGCGCGCTGGTGGGCGGCATGATGAGCATGTCGCCCATGCCGAGCAGGGCCTCGGCGCCCACCGTGCCCAGAATCGTCATCGAGTCCGGCTTGGAGCGCAGCATGAAGCTGACGCGCGTGGGGAAGTTCGCCTTGATGACGCCGGTGACGACGTCCGTGGACGGACGCTGGGTGGCGACCATCAGGTGGATGCCGGCGGCGCGGGCCATCTGCGCCAGGCGGGCCACGTAGGTCTCCACCTCGCGGCTGGCCACCATCATCAGGTCGGCGAGCTCGTCGATGATGACCACGATGTAGGGCAGCTTCTGGAGCTGCTTCTTCTCCGGCGCGGTCGCTTCGCTGGCCTCCAACTCCTCGGTGTCCTCGGGCTCCGCCTCCACCTCGGGCGTCTCGGGGGCCGCCTCGGACGCCTGCGCGTCGAGCACGTCGTCCTCGTCGTCCCGGGGCGCGGCGACGCCCAGGCTCTCGCTGCCGGCGGGCATGGCGGGCTTGGGGCTCTCCCCGTCGAGCACCAGCACGTTCTTCGGCTTGGCCTTCTTCTTGGGCGGCTGGGAGACGTTCTTCACCTCCACCGCGGTGCTCTCCACCAGCTTGTTGAAGCCGGCGATGTTGCGCACGCCCGCCTCGGACAGCATCTGGTAGCGGCGCTCCATCTCCTCCACGGCCCAGCGCAGCGCGAGCGCGGCCTTCTTCGGGTCCGTCACCACCGGCAGCAGCAGGTGGGGGATGCCCTCGTAGACGGATAGCTCCAGCATCTTCGGGTCCACCATGATGAAGCGGACCTCCTCGGGCGTGGCCTTGAGGAGGATGCTCATGATCATGGAGTTCACCGCCACCGACTTGCCGGAGCCGGTGGTACCGGCGATGAGCAGGTGGGGCGCCTTGGCCAGGTCGAGGACGTACGGCATGCCCTCGATGTCCTTGCCCACGCACATGGTCAGCTTGCTGGCGCCCTTCTGGAAGGCGTCCTGCTCGGCAATCTCCTTGAGATAGACGGTCTCCCGGTCCTTGTTCGGCACCTCGATGCCCACCACACCCTTGCCGGGGATGGGGGCGACGATGCGCACGCGCATGGCTTCCATGGCCATGGCGAGGTCGTCCGCGAGCGCGGCAATCTTGCTCACCTTGATGCCGGGCCCCGGGAGGAACTCGTACATGGTGACGACGGGGCCGGGGCGAATCTCCACCACCTCGCCGACGATGCCGAAGTCCGCCAGCTTCGCGCGCAGCTTCTCCGCCGTGGACAGGTACACGTCCTTGTCCAGCGCGGAGCGCTCCTTCTTGTCGCACTCGAGCACGTCGAGCGGCGGCAGCGAGAAGCTCTTGCGGTCGCCCACGAACTCGAACTGGTCCTGGCTCTTCTTGACGGTGGGCTTGGGCGGGGCCTTGGGCTCCACGATGAGCGGCATGCGCGCCAGCGCGGCCTGCGGCGCCGGGACGATGTCGGCCGGGCTCGCGGCGGCAGGCGCGGGGGCCACCGGCGCGGCGATGGCGGGCGCCACGGGCTCTGCTTCCGCCGCGTCGGCCACGGACGGGGCCGGGCCGGTGACGATGTTCGGCTTGCGGCGCGAGCGCGGCGGCTCGGACGCCTCCGCCTCCTCGGTGGCCACGGGGTGGGGCGAGGGCGGCAGGAAGGACGCGGCCCAGGCCGGGTCCGCGCCCGGGGCAGGGCGCTTCTCCACCTTCGTGGGCGCCTTCTCCGGAAGGGCCAGCACGGGCGCGGGGGCGGGCGGGAGCGACTCGGCGCTGCGGCCCAGCAGCTTCTTCTCCAGCTTCTCGGCCTTCTCGCGCTCGCGGGACTCCTTGACCGCCAGCTTCGCGGCGGCGGCCTGCTCCTTCTCCTGCTGCTTCGCCAGCCGGAAGGCCTCCTCGGCCATGGCCTCGGCCTCGGCGGCCTCCGCCTCTTCGGCCAGGCGCTCGGCCTCGGCGAGCTCCTCCTCGTCCGCCTCGAGCTGGGCGAGGAACGCGGCCTCCTCCAGCTTCTCCTGGGCCGCGCGCTCCTGGCGCTCCTTGTAGGCGACCTTCTGCGCCTCCCAGAAGGCATGGGCGGCCTCCTGGAAGCGGCGGCCCAGCACGCACAGCCCGGCCCAGGCCAGCGAGCACAGCTTGAGGAAGGTGTACTGGGTGCCCACGATGAGGGCGGCGGCGCTGATGGCGGTCACCAGGATGACGGTGCCCACGGTGGAGAACATGCCGGACAGGATGCCGCCCAGGCTGGCGCCCAGCGCGCCCCCGGGAGGATGGGCCCAGCCCTTGTCTCCGGCGAACATCAGCTGCGCCAGCACGGACACGCTGACGGTCAGCAGTGCGAGGCTGATGATTTGCGGCCCACGCTTCCGGTCACGGCTGCCCACGAAGAGCACCATGGCCGTGTAGAGGCCACCCACGGGGATGAGGTAGGCACACACGCCCAGCAGGCCGCGCAGCGACTCGGCGATGAGGTGCCCCATGGGGCCCACCGCGTTGTTGAAGCCCGGGCCCACCCGGTCCTTCGCATCGAAGGTGGCGACCGCCAGCAGCGCAATCAACGACGCGGCCAGGAGGAACACGCCGGTGATGGCGCGGGTGGCCACATCGCCGCCCTTGCCAGCCTTCATCCGTTTGTCCGCCAGCGCCCTGCGGCGCGTCGCGATTTCCTGCCGGGACAGGACCGCCTTCTCTGCCCGACCCTTCTTCGCCGTCATGTCCGTCTTCCCTCTGCGCGTCTCAGCCGCGTAGCGGGCTGTAGCAATGCCCGCAGCGAGTGTAGGGAGGGAGGGGGACCGGTCAATTTTCCAGCCCCGGACGGGGTACCTACATTTCGGCTGCACCACTCCCCGGAGGGGGTATGGTGCCGACCAGCATCGCCGCCCGGACGCGCAGGCCGCGCGGCGGCGGGACTTCGTGGAGGAACATCACAATGGCCGACGCCCGTACCGACAAGCCGTCATCCACCGAGGAGGAGTACTTCGCCCGGGAGGAGATTGAGAAGAAGCGCAAGCTGGCCCTGGAGCAGGCCGCGGCGAGCGCGGCGCAGCAGCGCGAGGAGCTCAAGAAGCTCCACTGGATGAAGTGCCCCAAGTGCGGCATGGACCTGCAGACGCTGAAGCAGGGCAATGTCGAAATCGAGACGTGCTTCAACTGCCACGGCATCTTCCTGGACGCGGGGGAGCTGGACCAGCTCGTCGCCCAGCACGGCCACGAGGGTAGCGGCAAGGTGATGGGCGCCATCCTCAACCTCTTCAAGAAGAAGTAGGTCCTTCATGGCCCTCACGCTCGAGCAGGTGCGCCACGTGGCCACGCTGGCACGGCTGTCGCTGACTCCGGAGGAGGAGCAGCGATTCACCACCCAGCTGTCCGCGGTGCTGGACGCGGTGGAGCAGCTCCAGGCGCTCGACGTGGAGGCCGTGGAGCCGACCTCGCATGCCACGCTCACGTCCTCACGGCTCCGCGAGGACGTGACGCGGCCCTCCCTGCCGCCAGAGAAGTCCCTGGCCAACGCGCCGGCGAAGTCGGGCACTTCGTTCGCCGTGCCGAAAATCATCGAGTAGCCCCGGAGGCCCCCGCCATGCAGCTCACGGACCTCACGATGCTGGAGCTGGCGGCGAAGCTGTCCGCCAGAGAGGTCTCCTCCGAGGAGGCCACCCGCGCGAGCCTGGCGCGCATCCAACAGGTGGACCCGCAGGTGCGCGCCTTCCTGCGCGTGGACGAGGCCGGCGCCCTGGCCGCCGCCCGCGCCAGCGACGCGCGCCGCGCCGCGGGCAGTCCCGCCAGCGCCCTGGACGGCGTGCCGCTGGGGCTCAAGGACATCTTCCTCACCGAGGGCGTGGAGACCACGGCCGGTTCGCGCATCCTGGAGGGCTTCGTCCCGCCCTATGACGCCACGGTGGTGCGCCTGCTGAAGGAGGCGGGCCTGCCGCTGGTGGGCAAGCTGAACATGGACGAGTTCGCGATGGGCTCGTCCAACGAGTCCAGCGCCTTCTTCCCCAGCCACAACCCGTGGGACGTGACGCGCACGCCGGGCGGCTCGTCGGGTGGCTCGGCCGCGGCGGTGGCGGCGCGCGAGGTGTTCGGCGCGTTGGGCACCGACACCGGTGGCTCCATCCGTCAGCCCGCGGCCCTCACCAACACCGTGGGGCTGAAGCCCACCTACGGCCGGGTGTCGCGCTTCGGCGTCATCGCCTTCGCATCGTCGCTGGACCAGCCGGGGCCCATGACGCGCACGGTGGCGGACGCGGCGGCGCTGCTCCAGGTGATTGCCCGGCCGGACGCGCAGGACGCCACGTCTTCCGACGCGCCGGTGCCGGACTACTCGGCGGACCTGGAAGCGGGCGTGCGGGGCCTGAAGCTGGGCGTGCCGCGTGAGTACTTCACCGAGGGCATGGACCCGGAGGTCGAAGCCTCGGTACGTGAGGCCCTGCGCGAGTACGAGCGGCTGGGCGCGACGCTGGTGGACGTGTCGCTGCCCCACACGAAGTACGCGCTGGCCACGTACTACCTCATCGCGCCGGCGGAGGCGTCCAGCAACCTGGCCCGCTACGACGGCGTGCGCTTCGGCCAGCGGGCGAAGGACGCGCGCAGCCTGCGTGACGTGTACACGCTGACGCGCGAGCAGGGCTTCGGCGCCGAGGTGAAGCGCCGCATCATGCTGGGCACCTACGCGCTGTCCTCCGGCTACTACGACGCCTACTACCTGCGCGCGCAGAAGGTCCGCACCCTCATCCGCGAGGACTTCACGCGGGCCTTCCAGCAGGTGGACGCGCTGCTGTCACCCACCTCGCCGGTGCCGGCCTTCAAGCTGGGCGAGAAGGTGGAGGACCCGCTGTCCATGTACCTCATGGACATCTACACCCTGCCTTGCAACCTGGCGGGCCTGCCCGGCCTGTCGGTGCCCTGCGGCTTCACGAAGGCGGGCCTGCCGGTGGGCCTGCAGATTCTGGGGCGGCCCTTCGATGAGGCTGGCCTGCTGCGCATCGCCCGCGCCTTCGAGCGCGAGCACGACTACTTCCGCCGCGCCGCGCCCCTGTAGGGCGCGCCGAGCGTACGCACTGGTGACACCGCCATGCCCGTGAGCGATTTCCAGCCCGTCATCGGCCTCGAGGTCCACGCGCAGCTCCTCACGCAGTCCAAGATTTTCTGTGGCTGCTCCACCGCGTTCGGCGCCGAGCCCAACCGCAACACCTGCCCGGTGTGCCTGGGCATGCCCGGTGTGCTGCCGGTGCTGAACCAGCGCGTGGTGGAGTTCGCCGTGCGCACGGGCCTGGCGCTGGAGTGCACCATCCGCCCCACGAGCGTGTGGAGCCGGAAGAACTACTTCTATCCGGACCTGCCCAAGGGCTACCAGATTACGCAGTACGACCAGCCCATCTGCGAGCACGGGCGGCTCGTCATCGACACGCCGCAGGGCGAGAAGGTCATCCGCATCCTCCGCATCCACATGGAGGAGGACGCGGGCAAGAGCGTGCATGACGCGGGCGGTGGCCAGAGCCTGGTGGACCTCAACCGCGCGGGCGTGCCGCTGCTGGAAATCGTCAGCCAGCCGGACCTGCGCGACGCGGACGAGGCAGTGGAGTACCTCAAGGCGATGCGGGACGTGCTCGTCTACCTGGGGGTCAACGACGGCAACCTGGAGGAGGGGAGCTTCCGCTGCGACGCCAACGTGTCGGTGATGCCCAAGGGCTCCACGACGTTCGGCCAGCGCTGCGAGCTGAAGAACCTCAACTCGTTCCGCTTCCTCAAGCAGGCCATCGAGTACGAGATTGCCCGGCAGGTGGACGTCATCGAGTCCGGCGGGAAGGTGGAGCAGGAGACGCGCCTGTGGGACGTGAACAAGGGCGTCACCCGCTCCATGCGCAGCAAGGAGGAGGCGCACGACTACCGGTACTTCCCGGAGCCGGACCTGCCGCCGCTGCACGTGAGCGCGGAGGCCATCGACGCCGCGGCCAAGGCGCTGCCGGAGCTGCCGCGCGCGAAGCTCCAGCGCTTCACCAGTCAGTACGGGCTGCCCGCGTATGACGCCCGCATCCTCACCGCCGAGCGCCCGCTGGCGGACTACTTCGAGGCCTGCGCGGGGCATTACAAGGACTACAAGAAGCTCTCCAACTGGTTCCTGGGCGAGCTGATGCGCCTCTTGAAGGAGGAGGGCACGCCGCTGTCCGCGCTGCGCTTCACGCCGGCGCAGCTCGGCGAGCTCTTGAGCGCCGTGGACCAGGGCACGGTGTCCGCCAACGCGGGCAAGGACGTGCTCGGGGAGATGTTCCGCACCGGCAAGGCGCCCGCGGACATCATCGCGGAGAAGGGCCTGGCGCAGGTGAGCGACGCCGGCGCCATCGAGGCGGTGGTGGACGACATCCTCGCGAAGAACGCGGGGGAGGCGGAGAAGTACCGCGCAGGCAAGAAGCAGGTGTTCGGCTTCTTCGTGGGGCAAGTGATGCGCGCCATGAAGGGCAAGGGCAACCCCGCCCTGGTGAACGAGCTGCTGAAGAAGAAGCTCGGTGACTAGCGTGAGGTGGGCGTCACCGCCGGGACGGTGACGTGCATCACCGCGTCCTCGTGCATCGTCTGCGACTGGGCGAGCACCCGCACCTCGCCCGACGCCGTGCGCTCCAGGATGTGTGAGGGCGCTTCGAAGGCGGTGCCGAGCATGCTGCCCACCAGCTGCGCGCTCACCACGTAGCGCACGTGCTCGAACGCGCCGAGCTGCGCCTGGAGGCCCTCGTTGCGCCACTGCTCGCCGCGGCGCTGCGACGCACCGGCCTCGGCGAAGGGCCAGGGGGCGTCCCAGGGCCAGGGGTTGGCGGAGGGCTGCGCGAGGATGTCCACGCCCAGCGCGTCGAGGTACTGCGCGCACGGGACGAACCAGGGCTCCTGGCGCGTGTGCGGCTTCAGGAAGCCGTCATAGCCGATGAGCGTCCCCAGCCTTCCGAAGGGCGTCGGGAGGACGGTCAGGTCTTCCGGTCGGCCGGGGCTGAGGTGCAGCACGTCCTCCTGCGTGGGCACCAGGTTGACCTTGCGCGCCACCGCCACGCACCGCCCTTCGGGCGAGAAGGTGTAGCTGGTGTTGTAGGTGCGCGCGCCCGCGGGCTCGAAGTCGGGCACGTCATGGCCCCGGCGGCCAGCGGGCAGCAGCGCGCTGCCGGCCACCACCCACAGGCCGAAGTCGCGTGCGATGCCGGAGAAGGTGTCCCGCAGGGCCCGGTGCACGCGTGGCGAGCGCGCGGCGTAGAGGCACTCCTGGAGCGACGGCGGGTGGAAGGCGCGCCACGCCCCCCAGACGTCCCAGGCTTCGTGGAGGGCCACGCGCTTCAGCGCGGCCGTGGCCGTCTTGCTGTGGCGCACGTGGGACACGTGGCCCGTAAAGAGCAGGGCCGCGCCCACCCACTCTGGCCAGACGGCGAGCGCCGGGTAGCGCGGCTGGCCCGACGCGTCGCGCGCACGCAAGGCATCCACCCGCGCCGCCAGGGCCCGGTGCCGGGCCGCAAAGGCGCTCGGAGAAGCGTAGTCCTCCAGCGAGACGCGGGGCTGGAGGGCGAACAACTCGACGTGGTCGGTGGCGGTCGTCACGCGGCGCTACTTCAACAGGCCATTCTCGCGCAGGCGCTGCTTGAGGAAGGCGTCCGCGGTGATGGGGGCGTGGCGCGCAGGGGTGTCGGGCGTCTGGGTACAGGGCAGGGCCTGGAGCACGCAGTCCGCGTAGGGGTGGACGAAGAAGGGCATCGAGTAGCGCACCGTGTCCTCGCCCTTGCTGCGCGGATTCACCACGCGGTGCGTGGTGGCGGGGATGATTTCGTTCGTCACCCGGCTGAGCATGTCGCCCGAGTCGACGACAATCTGCCCGCGCAGGGTGTCCACCGGCAGCCACTCGCCGTCGCGGGTGAGCAGCTCCAGGCCGGACGCGGTGCCCTCGCAGAGCAGGGTGAGGAGGTTGATGTCCTCGTGCTCGGCGGCGCGGACGCCTCCGGGGATGAAGCGCTCCTTCAGCGGTGGGTAGTGGATGAGCCGCAGCACCGAGTTGCCGTCGGTGGCCATGCCGCTGAAGGTGCCACGTGCCACGCCGAAGTACTCGGCAATGGCCTCGAGCATCACCGCCACCGCGCCGTCCAGCGCGTTGAAGAGCGAGAGGGTGTGCTCGCGGAAGCTGGGGACTTCGGTGGGCCACACATTGGGGCCGTAGTGCTGGTGGTACTTGTGGCTGGGCGGCAGCTCGCGGCCGACGTGCCAGAACTCCTTGAGGTCGCCCACCGTGCGGTTCTTCGCGTGCTCCTGGCCATAGCCGATGTAGCCACGCTGGCCGCCGTGCGCCGCCTGGGCGTACCGGGCCTTGGTGTCCTCCGGCAGCGCGAAGAAGCGCTCCACGTCGCTGTACGTGCGGCGGATGAGCCCGTCGTCGATTCCGTGGCCCTCCACCGTGACGAAGCCGAACTCCTTCAGGCCATCGCCGAAGGCCTGGACGAAGCGGGCGCGTTCCCGAGGCGTGCCGGTACGGTAGTGGGACAGGTTGACGACGGGGATGCGGCGGGGGGCTGGCGACATGGCGCCGCACTCTATCCACCCTGATGGATTGTCGGCACGCACAGCGTCCGCCAGAGGACCCTCGCCTGCGACCCTGGCGTCGGGGGTGCGGCACCAGATGACATCCGCCCTCATCACCTGTGGAAGGCCGGGCTCCCGGGCTCCATGTTGGGCGAGCAGGTTGGGGGGAGGCGGATGCCCGAGGTGAGCAGCGGTGGAGTGTGTGGGGCGTGTGGCCGGCGGCATGGGGCGGAGGCCACATGCTCGACGCTGGTGCGTGGGGACGTGGGGAGCGGGGGAGCGCCTCGCCCCAGGTGCGGCCCGGCGGTGGAGGCCGAGGACCCCTTGGTGGGTACCCGCTGTGGCAGCTTCCGCCTGGTGCGCCGCCTGGGTCGGGGCGGCATGGGCTCCGTCTACCTGGGCGAGCACGTGTCGATTGGCAGCCGGGTCGCGGTGAAGGTGCTGCACGCGCACCTGACGATGTACCCGGAGTTGGTGCAGCGCTTCCACGCGGAGGCGCGGGCGGTGAACCTCATCGGCCACGAGAACATCGTCAGCATCTTCGACATGGACGCCGCGCCGCCGCGGCCCTACCTCATCATGGAGCTGCTGGACGGAGCGCCGCTGTCGGCGTGGGTGGGAACGCCCCTGGCCGCTGGCGCGGTCGTCTCCGTGCTGTCCCAGGTATGTGACGCGCTCCAGGCCGCGCACGCGCGAGGCATCGTCCACCGCGACCTCAAGCCGGACAACATCTTCGTGGTGCGGCGGAAGCGAGGGACGCCCTCCGTCAAGGTGCTGGACTTCGGCATTGCCAAGCTGGGGGACGCGCAGATGCCCCAGACGCACGCGGGCATCATCGTGGGGACGCCCGAGTACATGGCGCCGGAGCAGTCCCTGGGGCGTGGCGTGGATGGCCGCGCGGACCTGTACGCGCTTGGCGTCATTGCCTACCAGCTGCTCACGGGGCGACTACCCTTCACCGATGAAGGGATGACCGCGCAGCTCGTGGCCCACCAGCTGCGGGCGCCCCCGCCGCTCAGCTCGGTGCACCCGTCCGTGCCCGCCGCGTTGGAGCGCGTCATCCTGCGGGCGTTGGCCAAGAAGCCCGAGGACCGCTACCCGTCCATCGAGGCCTTCCGGCATGCCTTGCAGCTGGCCGTCGCCGGGGACGGGCGCGGCCCGGTGCGGAAGGTGAACCCGCCATCGCGCGCACTCCCTGGCAGGCTCTCCGCGTCAGCCGGCGCGGCCACCGTGGCGGCGGAGCGGGCGCGCGCTCCGGCAAGCCCCGGCGCGGGGCAGTCCGCGTCCTCACTGGGGAGCCTGCCGCAGCGTCGCCCGGCCCATGTCGTGACGTCGCGCTCATCCGGCGTGGAGTTGCCAGTGCAGGTCGTGCTGCGCCCTGGGGACAGTCCGGTGCGGCTCAGGGGCAGCGGTCTGTCGCGCGGCGGCCTGTTCCTCCATGGCGGGCACGTCCTCCCGCCGTTGTGCTCGAGGCTGCCGGTGGTGTTGGAGCTGGAGTCGGGGCCGCTGTCGGTCCTGTGTGAGGTGGTCCGGCTCGTTCCGCCCGCGCAGGCGCGCGTCTGGGGCATGCCCACGGGCTTTGGCGTCCAGTTCGTGGAGGCCACCGCCGTGCTCAAGGCGGCGGTGGATGCGCTCCTCGAGAAAGGCACGCCGGTCCACCCCGCGCCCACGCGTCCCTCGGTGGAGGACCCCGCCGTGACGCGTGTGCTGGAAGCATGGCGCCGGCGCTCAGCGGGAGATGCGTATGCCGTGCTGTCGCTGGCGCCGGACTCGGACATGGGGACGGTGCGCATGCGCACGCGGGAGGCCTGGCGCTCGCTGGAGTCGCTGGAGCGCAAGCCCCTGACGCCGCCGCAACGTGCCCAGGTGGATGCGCTGCGCATCCGCGTCCGGGAGGCGGCGGAGGCGCTGGGGGCCACGGTGCAGCGCGCCCTCTATGACGCCTGGCGTGGCAACCACCGAGGGGTCGCCAAGTGCCTGGAGGCAGGGCTCACGGCCGAGCAACTGGAGTCGCTGCGGCGCGAATTCCTGGCGCGCAGGCCCCAGGCCATGGGCACGGCGCGAGTCCATTTCCAGTCCGGCGGCGCGCTGGAGCGCGACGGTCACCTCTCACAGGCCCTGGAGCAGTACGAGCGCGGGTTGAAGCTCGCGCCGCTGGAGGTGGACATGCTCCAGCGCTACCGGCGGCTCCGGCGGGCGCTGGGCGGGAGGCCCGCTCTGGCGGCCGGATATGACAGGACCCGGTCCTCTTGAGAGAGGAGCCGGGCCCCGGATGCCACACGTGCGCGAGGCTCGCTCGCGCCGCTTCAACTACTCGACGCCGCCGCAGGCGTCGCTGATGCCCTGGGACTTTTCGTCGCAAGCCTCGAACTCGGCCGCCCAGGCCTCGAGGTTCGAGCTCTGGCACCGGGGCACGTCGTTCAGGCAGTCCAGGAAGGCGCGAATCTTGTCCTTGTCGGAGTCCGTGCAGCTGTCCATCGACTCCCGGCACACGTTGATGTCTTCCTCGCTCAGCTCGAACAGAGAGAAGAAATCAGCGATTTCCGGACAGCCTTCCGCCTTGTCCGCGAGGGAGTTATATGTGTTCGCGGTCTCCTGGCAGAGATCCTCGTCACCATCGTCGTCACCACCGCAGCCCGCGCCGAAGACAAGAGAGCTGGTGGCGACGAGGCTGATCAGAAGCTTCTTCATTTGTAGGTTCCCCCTCGAGACGAGGTTGTCGGGCCAGCATGCCAAAGGGTGGCCGAAAGCCCGCTTTCCCAGTTAGCATTGCCCAGGGGGGGGAGTAAACGGCCTCGGAGTGGAGGTCTGATCCTTCAACCACCTTGACTCCCCAAGGTATCTCCCGTAAATCCCGCCGCCTTTGGCGCGATTGGATGGTCCACCCGTCCGAAATGCGCGGTCGATTCCACGGGTTGACCCAACCCGACAGATGACAGGGGTTTGACGATGTACGCAGTGATTCGCACGGGCGGGAAGCAGTACCGCGTCGCCGAGGGCGACGTGGTCCGGATCGAGAAGATCGCGGGCGACGTCGGCGCCGAGGTGACCTTCACGGAGGTCCTGATGCTCGGTGGTTCGGACAGCCCGAAGGTGGGCCAGCCGACCGTCGCGGGCGCCAAGGTCGTCGGCAAGGTCCTCGCACAGGACAAGCACCGTCGCGTCCTCCACTTCCGGAAGGAGAAGGAGGGCTGGACCCGTCGCCGTGGTCACCGTCAGCCGTACACTGAGGTGAAGGTCACCTCTATCGCCGGCTAGGCCGGACGGTTTCACCTCAAACTTTCAGGAGCAAGGTGTCATGGCCCATAAAAAGGGACAGGGTTCTTCGCGGAACGGTCGCGATTCCAACCCGCAGTATCGTGGCGTGAAGGTGTACGGCGGTGAGACGGTGTCGGCGGGCAGCATCCTCGTTCGCCAGCTGGGCACGGTCATCCACGCCGGCACGAACGTGAAGCTCGGCCGCGACTACACCCTCTACTCGGTGGTGGATGGCGTGGTGAAGTACGAGCGCCTGGGCCGCGACCGCAAGAAGGTCTCGGTCTACCCGGCCGCCGCTGAGCAGGCGAGCGCCTGACGGCTGGCCGGCCCCTGAGGTCGGCGACCGTGCGGCACCCACGAGCGGGTCGCTTCTCCAGTCCACGCGCCCTTCCGGCAGCGGGATGCGAGGGCGGCCCGCTCTTCGTTTATCCAGGAGTTCCAGATGAAGTTCGTCGACGAGGTCCGCATCTTCGTGAAGGCGGGGGACGGCGGTAATGGCGCTGTCTCGTTCCGGCGGGAGAAGTACATCGAGCGCGGTGGCCCCAGCGGTGGGGACGGCGGCAACGGTGGCTCCGTCGTCTTCGTGGCGGATCCTCAGCTCACCACGCTGCTCGACTACCGCTACCAGCAGCACCACCGCGCCAGGAATGGCGAGCACGGCATGGGCAGCGACTGCAACGGTCGCGCCGCCGAGGACCTGGTGCTCAAGGTGCCCGTGGGCACCCTGGTGAAGGACGCCAACACCGGGGAGCTGCTGGTGGACCTGAGCGAGGCCGGCCAGCGCTGGGTGGCGGCGAAGGGCGGGCGCGGCGGCCTGGGCAACATGAACTTCGCGACGTCCACCCGGCAGACGCCGCGCTTCGCCCAGGATGGGACGAAGGGCGAGGAGCTGACGCTCCGGCTGGAGCTGAAGCTGCTGGCGGACGTGGGCCTGCTGGGCTTCCCCAACGCGGGCAAGAGCACCTTCATCTCCCGCGTGAGCCGGGCGCGGCCGAAGATTGCCGACTACCCCTTCACCACGCTGGTGCCCAACCTGGGCATGGTCCAGTACAAGGACGGCCTATCCTTCGTGATGGCGGACATCCCCGGCATCATCGAGGGCGCCAGCGAGGGCGTGGGCCTGGGGCACCAGTTCCTGCGTCACGTGGAGCGGTGCAAGGTGCTGATCCACCTCATCGACATGGGGGCGGAGGGCGAGGGCCGCTCGCCGCTGCACGACTTCGACGTGCTCAACGCGGAGCTGGGCAAGTACAGCCCGGAGCTGGCGTCCAAGCCGCAGGTGGTGGCGGCCAACAAGCTGGATCTGCCGGATGCGCAGGCCCGGCTCGAAGCCTTCACCCAGGCCCTGCGTGAGCGCGGCATCCGCGTCTACCCTGTGTCCTGCGCCACTGGCGAGGGCATGCAGCCGCTGATGGACTCCGTGGCGGAGGTGCTGTTCACGGGACGCACGGACAAGCTCTGCGTGGAGCCCCCCGCAAAGGCCGCCCGTGCTCGGACGGAAGAGGGCGCGACCTCCACGAAGAAGACCGCGGCTGCGAAGAAGGCACCGGCGCGTAAGTCCGGGGCTGCCGCTGCGGAGAAGGCACCGGCGCGCAAGTCCGGAGCCGCCGCTGCGAAGAGGGCCTCTGCTCGCAAGTCGGGCACTGCCGCTGCGAAGAAGGCTTCTGCTCGCAAGTCGGGCACTGCTGCTGCGAAGAAGGCCCCTGCACGCAAGTCGGGCGCCGCCACTTCGAAGAAAGCCCCTGCACGCAAGCCGGGCGCCGCCACTTCGAAGAGGGCCCCTGCGCGCAAGCCGGGTTCTGCCGCTGGCAAGAAGGCCCCTGCGCGCAAATCGAGTGCAGTGACGAAGAAGACACCGGCGCGTCCGTCGAGCGCGACCTCCGCGAAGAAGGCCCCTGCGCGCAAGTCCGGCGCCGTGGCGAAGAAGACGTCCACGCGCAAGGCTGCGTCGAAGAAGGCCCCGGCTCGCCGGCCGGCGGGCGGGAGGAGCTGAGTCCATGTCGGGTGGTGGTGCGCGCTACGAGCGCTACGAGCGGGAGCAGTTCGAGCCGGAGCAGTTCCTGCTCGACGTGCGCAAGGAGAAGATTGATCGCGTCGTCAGTCACCGCACGCGCAACTTCACGGTGGTCCTGGACCGGCTGGAGGACAGCTTCAACATGGCCGCGGTGCTGCGCACCTGCGAGTCCATGGGCGTGCAGGAGGTCCACATCGTCATCAACCCGGAGGCCCCCTTCGTTCCCAACTCGAGGGTGGCCCAGGGCTGTGACAAGTGGCTGGACGTCAAGCTGTACAAGACGTTCGCCGAGTGCCGCGAGCACCTGAAGTCGCGCGGCTTCTCCCTGTACGCGTCCGCCATCCAGGACGGAGCCACCAGCCTCTACACACTGCGCTTCGACACGAAGATGGCGCTCGTGTTTGGCAACGAGCGGCACGGCGTGAGCGAGGAGGTGCTGGCCGGGGTGGACGGGACGTTCTGGGTCCCCATGAAGGGCTTCAGCCAGAGCCTCAACATCTCCGCCGCGGCCTCGGCCTGCATCAGCCGGGCGATTGCCTGGCGGGACGAGCACCTCGGCCAGTCGGGAGATTTGACGCCCGAGGATGCCCAGGCCCTGCGGGAGCGCTTCTACGTGCTGGCCATCAAACAGAGGAAGCGCCTGTTCAAGAAGGCTCCGTGAATGTCGGGGCTCAGGCCCCGTCGGGATGGTTTAGATTGGAGGCCTCGCCATGTTCTTCGAAGCCCTGCTCGCCACGCTCCTGTCCGCTCCCGCCACGCCCGCCGCCGAGCCGGTGAAGGCCGCTCCTGTGGCCCAGGCCGCCCAGGCTCCCGCTGCCTCGAAGGCGCCCCAGGCCAGCGCACCCGCCGCGGCTGCGGCCACCAAGCCCGCGATGACGCCGGAAGTGAAGTCCCTGGTGGACCGGATGCAGGCCTTCTACGAGAAGACCAGCGACTTCCGGGCGGGCTTCCGGCAGGACTACAAGTACAAGACCTTCCGCCGCACGCAAACGTCCGAGGGCACCGTCACGTACAAGAAGCCCGGCCTGATGCGCTGGGAGTACGAGAAGCCCTCACCCCGCACCTTCGTGCTGGCGGGCAACAAGGTGTACGCGTACGACCCGGCCGCGCAGAGCCTCACCGTGGGCAGCGTGGACACCAGCCAGCTCTCCGCGTCGGTGACGTTCCTCTTCGGCCAGGGAAAGCTGGCGGACGAGTTCGCCATCACCAAGGGCGCCTGCAAGGACTGCAAGGGCACGTTGCTGGTGTTGGACCCGCTGAAGAACGAGCCGCGCTTCCGCCAGGTGCGCCTGGAGGTGGACCCCGCCACGGCCCAGGTGTTGAAGAGCACGGTGGTGGACCCGGACGGCAGCGAGAACACCATCTCCTTCCTCAACCTGAAGACGAACGTGGGCATCGACGCGGACAGCTTCAAGCTGGACGTGCCGGACGACACCCGCGTGGATGACTTCACCAAGGCGAAGAAGCAGTAACCTGGGGCGCGTGCGTCGCGCGTTCCTGCTGGTGGGGTTGATGGGGCTGGCCGGGACCGGTTGTCACCGGGAACCGGCCGCGGGTGCTTCACGTCCTCGGGGCTTCCAGGGGCAGACCTTGCCGCTGCTGGCCTCACCCGCCTTGCGGCTCACCGTGGCGGGCCGCCTGGGGACGCGGCCGGTGCCGGTGGTGCTCGACGTCGCGAGGCCGCTCTCGCTCGTGGCCCGGGGGTGCTTCGAGGGCGAGCCGCCCGCGCCCGAGGGGACCATCCGCGCACCGGAGCCCGCGGGAGGCTTCCGCTCGTGGCCCGTGGTGCCGCTGCCCGCCTTCTCCGTCGGTCCCGTCCAATCCCCCATGCGGACGGCAGGGCTGTCTGGCGAGAAGGTCTGCGCGGTGACGCTGGGCGCGGACATCCTGGAGTCCTACGCCCTCACCGTGGACCCGCTGCGGCGGGAGGTCACCTTCACGGCCTCGCGTCCCCGCGCGGACTATGCCGCGGAGGCCGCCACGACGGAGGCGACGCGGGAGGTCCATGTCCTGGAGCTCAGCCGCGAGCCGCTGGGCGACTGGCCCCTGCTGGCCGCGCGGATGACGCAGGGGAGCGCGGAGCTCACCGGTCCCTTCGTCCTCGGCTCGCGAGAGCCCTTCTCGCGGGTGTCCGTGCGCCTCGCGGAGATGCAGGGCCTGCAACCGGTGGAGACCGCCGCCAACCTGCCACCGCGAACCTTCGCGCTGGACGTGGTGGAGGTGGCCGAGGGCGTGGGCGCCCGCCCGCTGGTGGTGGAGGCAGCCGGGCGTTGGGACGCTCCGAGCAGCCTGGGCCGGCTGGGGCCGGACGTCTGGGGCCGCTTCACCGCGACGCTCGACGCGAAGGGCGGAGCGCTCGTGCTGCGCCGTCCCCGGCTGGGGCCCGCGGAGCGCTCCTCGGTGCGGCACTGCGCCGCGCCCGACGGGGCCTTCCGGGAAGAGGCGTGCTATGGGCTGCACGTGCGGCGGGAGCCTGACGGCAGCCTGTCCGTCAGCGGCGCGGTGTACCGGGATTTGCCGGAGGGCGGGCGGCTCCACCTCGAGCCCTTGGGGCCGGATGGACAGAAGCTCGCCTCGGGCTGCGGCGTGGGGTTGAGCTTCCCCGCTACCAGCCGAGGGCTGACGACGCAGCACCGCGTGCCCTGGCGCTCGCTGGCGCAGTCGCTGCCTGCCTGCCATGCGGCGCTGGCCACGGCCCGTGACTTCACCCTGGCCTTGTTCGAGGAGGGCCGCCAGCCCGAGTGCCCGACGGCCTGCGCCTTCGTCACCGAAGCGGCGTCACGCCGCACCGTCTGTGAGTGCCAGCCCACGCCGCTGGGTGAGGGCGTGGCGGCGCCGTCGCGTGGCGCTTCCTCGCGCGAGCCCCCGCCCGAGGAGCGGGAGCTGGAGCCCGAGGACCCGCGCTAGCGTTGCCTGGACAGGGGCCGGGGTGCTGCGTTCTCCTCAGCCGCACATGCGACCGTCTCCCACCGAGTTCGACCATCAATACACCGAACAGCGCCGCTCCATCGAGCTGGCCCGCCGCTATCTGGAGAAGGAGGGCGTCACGCGGATGTACGACGCCCTCACGAAGGAAGTGGAGCGGGGCCGGCTGTCGGTGCAGGACGCGAGTGGCGCCATCCGCTTCGGCCTGCTGGCCATCATCGAGCGGGTGGCGGAGCGGGTGGGCTACACGCGCTACGTCGACATGCTGAAGGACCCGGAGATGCTGGACGCGCTCCGCTTCATGCTGGACGACATCTGCCGCCGCAAGGGCGTGGACACCTTCGAGTTCCGCCAGCAGTGGGCTCACACCAACCTCCAGGCCGTGCTGCGCGACTGGCACCTGGTGGTGCACGAGGAGCGGGGCCGCCACCGCTACGAGGTGGCCGCGGACCTCGCGCGGCGCCTGGTGAGCGAGACGCCCGGGAGCCTCGTGGCGGAGTCGTTGAAGCTGCCCATGGATTCCTTCGTGCTGCTGGTGTCACCCGAAGCCGGGCTCGTGGGCCAGGGACCGGATGGCACGCCCACGCCCATCACCGAAATCTACGCGGTGGAGTCCCCCGCGCCCGAAGGGAAGGCCTGGTACCTGTGGCTCAGCATGCGGGACGCGGCGAATCGCGCGGCCCGGGCGCTCGTCAACGTGTACCTGCAGGACTCGCGGACGCTGGACGACGCCATCGCCTTCACCCGGGAGCAGGGTGGCCCTCAGCAGGACCCGGGCTGGGAGGACTGCTGCCGCCTGCTCGCGGGCGTCGCGCGGTACGTGGCCGAAGGCGGCCCGGTGCGCGAGGTCTGGTACGACGCCACCGCGCGCGAGCTGCACGAGAAGCTGGCGGCGACGCCCAAGTCGGCGAAGCCGGAGCGGGAGAAGCTGCGAGAGCGCCTGCGCGCCGTCAGCCCGGGGCGCACCCTGGTGCTGGAGGAGCCCTCGCGCTGAGGGCTCCCGCGGCGTCCGGGGCCTTCGCGCCTACTCCGCGCGGGGCGCCGGGCGCTGCATCGCCGACAACGGCAGCGGGGCCGGGTGCGCGTCGCGCGCGGTGTGCTCGCGCTGCTTCGGGTCCGGGCGCTCCACCACGCGGGCGACCAGGTCGTAGTCGTGGGCCTCCGTCACCTCCACGGTGACGATTTCGCCCGGGTACGCCAGGCCGTCGTTGATGTAGACCATGCCGTCGATGTCCGGCGCCTGGCCCTGGTGACGGCCCACCAGCAGGTGCTCCGTCTCCGGCGCGGGGCCCTCCACCAGCACCTCCAGCCGCTTGCCCACGAGCTTCTTGTTCTGCTCGCGGTTGATGCGCTTCTGGATGGCCATGATTTCGCGCCAGCGGCGCTCGATGATTTTCTGCGGCACCTTGTCCGGCAGGTTGTAGGCCGCGGTGCCCTCTTCGTCGGAGTACTGGAAGACGCCCAGGCGCTCGAAGCGCTGCGTCTTCACGAACTCCTTCAGCATCTCGAAGTCCTCTTCCGTCTCCCCCGGCAGGCCGACGATGAGCGAGGTGCGCATCACCAGACCGGGCACGCGCTCGCGCAGCTTGGCCAGCAGGCCCTTGAGGAACTCCGAGTTGCGGCCGCGCTTCATGGACAGCAGCAGCTTGTCGCTGACGTGCTGCACGGGCATGTCCAGGTAGCGGGCAATCTTCGGCTCCGAGGCCATCACGTCGATGAGCTCGTCCGGGAAGATGCGCGGGTAGGCGTAGTGGAGGCGGATCCACTTCACGTCCACCTGCACCAGCGCCTTGAGCAAGTCATGCAGCTTCGGCTTGCCCGGCAGGTCATGGCCGTAGGCCGTCAGGTCCTGCGCGACGAGGTTCAGCTCCTGCACGCCGCTGTCCGCCAGCTGCTTCGCCTCGGCGACGATGTCGTCGATGGTCCGCGAGCGCTGCCCGCCGCGCAGGGTGGGGATGATGCAGAAGGCGCAGGCGTTGTCGCAGCCCTCGGAAATCTTGAGGTACGCCGTGTACTTCGGCATCGAGTTGATGCGCGGCGTGTTGGCGTCATGGATGTAGTCCGGGTCCGGAATCACCTGACGCGGCGAGGCCTCGGCGGCCAGCAGGTCACCAATCTGGGCGTAGGCGCTGGTGCCCAGGAAGTGGTCGACCTCCGGCATCTCCTTGGCCAGCTCCTCGCCGTAGCGCTGGGACAGGCAGCCCGTCACCACCAGCGTCTGGCAGGCGCCGGACTTCTTCAGCTCGGCCATCTCCAGGATGGAGTCCACCGACTCCTGCTTGGCGGGGCCGATGAAGGCGCACGTGTTGACGACGATGACCTGGGCGTCCGCCGGCTCCTGGACCAGGGTGTAGCCGCGGTGGCGCAACGTGCCCAGCATCACCTCGGAGTCCACCCGGTTCTTCGGGCAGCCGAGGGTCATCATGTACAGGCTCTTGGTGGTTTCCACTGCGTCTACCGCTTTCCGAGTTCGGTTCGCGAGAAGTGGGTCCCACTCCAGGCGAAGTTCATGGACGTGCCGTTCGAGTAACGGATGGACAGCACGCCCTCTTCATCCAGTTCCACCGACGACGTGCGTCCCAGCGCGCAGGTGGCGGCCGGCCACTCGAGCACCCGCAGCGCCGTCTTCCCGGTGAGCAGGTAGAAGCCCAGCCGCAGCTCGACGCCGGCGTCACATTGACCGGCGACGGCATAGGGATTCTTCCCGGTCACCACCGTCACGATGCGCCCGCCGTCCGGCAGGCTGAGCGTGTCCGGCACGTTCAGGTCGGCGCTCGACGGGATGATGGCCTCGGGGGCCACCAGGCTGCGCAGCGAGACAGGCGTCAGCTCGTCGTCTCCCTGGGCCCACGCCGGATAGCTCATGTAGTCCCAGCCCAGCCAGCCGTCCTGGCGGGGCTCGAGCGAGGTCACGCTCTCCGGCGGCTTCAGCTTGAGGCCCTTGCGCGGCTCGTCCGGCAGCCGCAGCGCCTCCCCCGTCATGTTGCCGCTCTGGCAGTTGGAGATGGAGGCCGCCTTGCTGTCGGCGCTGTCCTGGTCCTCGTAGGTGAGGCACAGGTCGAACACCATCGGGTCCACCGAGGGGAAGCGGGGGAAGGCGCGCACCGGCACCGAGGCCATGAGCAGCAGCCGGTTGCCCTGCCGCTGCACCGCCGCCGTCACCAGGTCCTGGGCGAACTGCGGCGTGCCGCTGTCCGCGCCCGAGGCGCGCTTGCCGTCGAACGCGAAGCGCCACGTGTAGCCGGTGGCGGTGGGGCCGGTGCCTGGGAAGTAGAGGGACAGCGTGAGCAGGTCACCGGCCTGGAGCTGGTCGTCGGTGGCCTCCACGCCCACGTAGAGCGTGTCCTTGCGGGCGCCCACCTTGGCGGAGAAGGCCGCGGTGGCGCCTTCGGGGACGGCGGGCTTGAGCACCAGCGACGAGCCGAAGGCCTTGAGCCCACCCTGGATGCGCGGGGGCCTGGAGAGGGAGGGAACCGGCTTGGAAGGACGGTCCGCCTGGGCGGACGCCACGCCCGGGGCGCAGAGCAGGAGGCAGAAGGACAGGGCGGCAGCGCGCATGGGCCTCTTCAATCGCGGAAGTTGGTGAACTGCATGTCCAGCTTCAGCCGGTCCTGCTCCTTGCGGAACAGGGCGATGGCCGCCTGGAGGTCATCCCGGTTCTTGCCCGTGACGCGAAGCTGGTCGGCCTGGATGGAGCCCTGGACCTTCAGCTTCGACTCCTTCAGCAGCTTCACCAGCTCCTTGGACTTCTCCACGGGGATGCCCTGCTGGAGCTTGATGGACTGCTTCACGTTGTGAAGGCCCGTCTTCTCGATGTCGCCATACTCCAGCGCGAACAGGCTGATGTTCCGCTTGGCCAGCTTCGCCAGGAGGACTTCCTTGGCGGCCTGGACGCGGTCCTCGCTGTTGGCCTTCACGGTGATGGCGGTATGGTCCGGAGCCAGCACCACGTCGGCGTGGGCGCCCTGGAAGTCGTAGCGGGTGCTGATCTCCTTCTTGGTCTGGTTGACCGCGTTGTCGAGCTCAGCGAGGTCGATTTTCGAGACGACGTCGAAGGATGGCATGGGCAGCGGCCCTTACCATACCTACACCCGGACGACCAAGGGCACCACCAGGGGGCGCTTGGCGGTGTACGCCTTGAAGGCCCGGCGCACGGCCCGGGTGAGTTCCTCTCTCACCAGGGCGTCATCGCCCCGCAGGGTGGGGGACAGTTCCTCGAAGAGCACTCGCGCGTCCTGGGCCACCCGGGAGAGCAGCACCTGCTCGTCCAGGGACAGGCCCTGGCCGGACAGCTGGGGCCCCGCCACCACCTTCTGGGAGTCCCGCTGGAGCACCACCACCGCGGCCACCACGCCCGTCTCCGACAGCCGGACGCGCTCCTGGAGCGTGTCGTTCGTCACCAGCCCGCTGCCGAAGCGGTCCTTGAAGACGCGGCCCGAAGGCACGCTGCCGGTGAAGCGGCCCCGGCCCTCCTCGAAGGTCACCACGTCGCCGTCCTGCGCGAGCAGGCACTGGGCGGGCTCCAGGCCGGCCTCGCGCGCGGTGAGCAGGTGCTTGTGCAGGTGGCGGCCCTCGCCGTGCACGGGGATGAAGTGGGCCGGACGCACCAGGTCCAGCACGCGCCGCTGCTGGGGCTGGCTGGCGTGGCCGGAGACGTGGATGCCCGGCTCCACCTGGGCGTAGGCCACGCGCGCGCCGCGCCACTGGAGGGCGTCGATGAGCGCGCCCACGGAGCGCTCGTTGCCGGGGATGGGGCGCGAGCTGAGCACCACCAGGTCCCCGGGATTCAGGCGCACCGGCCCTTCGCCCGAGGCGAGCTGAGACAGCCCGGCGCGGGGCTCGCCCTGGGCGCCGGTGGTCAGCACCAGCACGCGCTGCGCGGGCAGCACCGGCACCGTGTCCAGGTGGACGAAGAGCGAGTCGGGCACGTCGAGGTAGCCCATCTCTCGCGCCATCTCCACGTTGCGCGTCATGCTCCGGCCCTGGAGGGCCACCTTGCGGCCCAGCCGCTCGGCCAGCGAGAGCAGGTGCCGCACGCGGTGCAGGTTGGAGGAGAAGAGGGCGACGACGATGCGCCCGGTGGCGCCCTGGAAGAGGCGCTCGAAGGTCTGCTCCACCACGCGCTCGCTGCCCGTCTCCTCCGTCACTTCGGAGTTGGTGGAGTCGGAGAGGAGGCACAGCACGCCTTCCTCGCCGGCCTCGCCCCAGCGCTCCAGGTCCGTGCGCAACCCGTCGATGGGGTCCGGGTCCAGCTTGAAGTCCCCGGTGTGGATGAGGGTGCCCTCGGGCGTGCGCAGGATGTAGCCCACCGCGTCCGGCACCGTGTGCGTGACGCGGCTGGCCTCCACGCGAAAGGCCGTGCCCACGGCGAAGGGCTCGCGCGGCTCGATTTCGCGCAGGTCCGCCTCGATGCCCAGCTCCTCCAGCCGGTGGCGCGCCATGGCCAGCGTGAAGCGCGTGCCGTAGACGGGGACGGGGACCTCGTTGAGCAGGTAGGGCAGCGCGCCCACGTGGTCTTCATGGCCGTGCGTCAGCAGCACGCCCTGGAGCTGCGCGGCGTTCTGCTTCAGGTGGCTGAAGTCCGGAATGATGATGTCCACGCCGGGCATCCCCGAGGCGGGGAACATCAGCCCGGCGTCGATGAGCAGCATCTCCCCACGGCAGGCGACGACCATGGAGTTGAGGCCGATTTCGCCCAGGCCGCCCAGGGGTATGACTTGAAGCATCGGGTGAAGTCTAAGGACTCACTCTGCCGGCTGCGTCGGAAAGTGAAGCCCGCCCGCCTGACTGGAGCCCTCGGTCACACGCGGATGGGAACGCCGCGTCCGGACTCCGTCTGGAAGGTGCTGTCCACGCAGGGGCGGCGGTCGCCGTCGCGGGCCGGCGGGGCGGGCGTTCGCGGCGTGTCCCGTCCTGGCGCGGTGGGGCCTTGACGCGGCGGGGCAGGGCTGGCGGACCGAAGGCTGGCGGACAGGAGGCGCATGACAATCTCCGGCAGAGGCGGGCGAGCCCGCGGCGAACCACTCCCGGGGATTATCGAGCGGCCTTGCGAAAATGTGCGCGCGGAGGCGTGATTTCCGGAGATGTAGGCGGTGGACACGCCGGGCGCTCAGTGCCTCCGGCGCCGGAGGCCCTCGAGCCAGCCGCGGACGTCGCTGGCCTCGGCGGCGTAGTTGGCTTCCTCGGACGTGTAGAAGTGCAGGGCCTGGGTGGCCAGGCCGCGAGCCCTGGGCCCGTCCTGCTTCACCAGGGTGCGGGCGAGGGCGAAGCGCGTGCTCGCGAGGTCTTCGGCGGGCCCGGGGTGCGTGGTGCGCAGCGCGAGCGCGCGCTCCAGTGTGGCGCGGGCCTCGTGGGTCTTCCCCAGTGCGTGCAGGGCCTGGCCGAGCGTGGTGAGGGGGGCCGCCACGTCCGGGTGGTTCTTCTGGAAGGCCTCGTAGGCCGCGATGCTCCGGCGCGCGAAGTCCACCGCGTCGCGCGGCTTGCCCTCGCGCAGGGCCAACGCGCCGAGCAGCGCCAGGTCGGTGGCGGTCTCCGGGTGCTCGGGGCCATAGGCCTTCAGGTCCACCGCCAGCGCACGCTCGCGCAGCGGCCGGGCTTCGGCGGGCCGGTCCAGCGCCTCCAGCGCCTCGGCGAGGTTGTTGAGTGGATAGCTCAGTGTGGCGCTGTCCGGGCCCAGCGACTGCTCCTCGAGCTGGATGGCGCGCTGGAGGTAGGGGATGGCCTCCTCGAAGCGCCGGACGATGACCAGGTGATAGCCCATGGCGTTGGCGGCCATGGCCGTCTGTGGGTGGTCCGGGCCGAGCACGCGCTCGGTGGTCTCCAGCACGCGGCGCAGCAGCGCCATGGCGCGCTCCGTCTCGGGGGTGCGTGACAGCGCGGCGGCTTGATTGCGGAGGGACTCCAGGGTGAGCAGGTGTTCGGCACCCAGCTCCTGCTCTCGCAGCGCCGCGGAGCGCCCGAAGGCCTCCGCCGCCTGGGCGTACTGGCCCTTGAGGAAGGCGTTGCGGCCCAGGCTCGTCTGGAGCAGGGCCTCCAGCTCCGAGGCGCCTCCCGCGCGGATGATGGACGAGCGCGCCTGCTCCACGCTCCACGCCTCCAGCGTGGGGTCGGAGGCAACGGTCGTCACCAGTCGCGCGGCGGCACGGGCCGCGAGCTGGTCATGGCGGTGGGCCTGCGCGGTGAAGAGGGACTCGCGCAGGGCGGCGGCGGCGCGAGCATCGTCCCCCGCGACGAGGCCGAGCCGGCCTTCCAGCTCCAGCGCCTCGGCGAGCACCGGCCCATAGCCGAGCTCGCGCGCCTCGGCGAGCACCGCCTTGGCCTCTTCCTGGGCCTGGGGATAGCGACCGGCGTCCACCAGCGCCGTGGCACGGTCCACCCGGGCACGCAGGGCTTCCACCTGCTGCCGCTGTCCAGCGGGCTCCGACAGGCCTCGCCAGAGGGCGTCCACGTCCGCGCACGCGGAGACGGGAGGCAGGCGCTGGGCTGCGTCGGGCGCGGCGTCGAGCGCCTCCGCGTCCGTCTGCGCGAGCACGCCCGTGAGGGCCACCAGGGCGGAGTGGCGGCGGTCCAGACACGCCATGCGCAGCGCGAGCACATGGTCGGATTGAAGGCCCTGGACGTGGGTGGCCTCGCAGGCCTCGCGGTGCATGCGGGTCCACTCGTTCGAGAAGCCGTCCAGGGTCGCCGCCACGCGCTCGTAGGCGGCGGAGGCGTGGGGCTTGCCCGTGGCGGCGAAGGCCTGCTGGATTTCCGTCCGGCGCGCCGCGTCCCAGATGCCGTCGAGACGGGCCTCGGGGTCCGGACACGGGCCGTCTCGCTGCGAGAACACCAGCAGCCAGGTGACGGCGACGACGCTGTTGAGCAGCAGTGATGCGGCGGCCACCGCGCCACGGCGGCGCCACGCCGCGGACGGGTCCAGGCCCAGCGCATCCAGCAGCACGCCCATGGAGGGGAAGCGCGCGTCGGGCGACGGAGACAGGCCGCGGGTGACGGCGCGCAGCACCCATGCGGGCACGCGGCTGCCTCGAGGCGGTGGGCGCACGCGGCCCGCGCGGGCTTCTTCCAGGTATTCGTCGGGACGCTTGCCATTGAAAGGCAGCTGTCCGTAGAGGGCTTCGTAGAGGGACGCGCAGAAGCTGAACTGGTCTCCGCGCGCGTCGATGCGCCCGTCCTCGTGCTGCTCGGGCGGCATGTACGCGGGCGTGCCCATGACGAGCCCCGCCTCGGTGAGCGCGGTCTGCAGCAGGTCGTCCTGCACGAGGCGCGACAGCGCGGGCGCGGTGCCCCGGCCCGCCTCGGCCGCTTCCTGGTCCGCGGTGGTGCGGGCCAGGCCGAAGTCGGTCACCTGCGCGCGCCCGTCCTTGCTGACCAGCACATTGGCGGGCTTGAAGTCCCGGTGGACCAGCCCGGCCGCGTGCGCGGCGGCGAGCCCCCGGCCCGCCTGGCGGAAGATCTCCAGCACCTCGCGCCAGGTGCGGTGCTCGGCGCGGAGCCAGTGGCGCAGGGACAGGCCATCCACCCGCTCCATGGCGATGAAGACGCGCCCCGCGAAGGTGCCCGCGTCGTAGACGGAGACGACGTTCGGGTGGGACAGCCGCGCCATGGCCTGGGCTTCCCGGAGCAGCCGCGACGAACCGTCCGAGCGCGCCGCCGGGCTGGCATCCGGGTGCAGCAGCTTGATGGCGACGCGCCGGTGCAGCTCCGGGTCGTAAGCGCTGTAGACGGCGCCCATGCCGCCCGCGCCCAGGGCGTCGAGGATGTGATACCGGCCCACCCGGACCTGCGAAGTGTCCCGGGGCTCCGTGTCCTCGGCGTCCTTCTTCACGCTGGAGCGAGCGGACCTCCCCGGGCTTGCGACAGGCGCCTTCACGGGCGAGGCCGCCAAGGGCATGGACAGGGTGACGCGTGAGCCGCGCCCTTCCGCGACGGAAGCCCCGGCATGCGCGGCGGGCATCAGCTTCGCGCTCGCGCTGGGAGAGAGCACCTGCGCGCCGGCGAAGGCCTTGGCACCAGCCCCGGCCGAGGGGAGCGCGGCGAAGTCCTTGCCGCCCGTGTTGGGAGCAGAGGCGGGGAGCGCGGCGAAGTCCTTGCCGCCAGCGCCGGCCCCGGGAGATGGGACCATGGCCATGTCCCTGCCACCAGCGCTGGCCCCGGGCGTTGGGACCATGGCCATGTCCCTGTTGCCAGCGCTGGCCCCGGCCGTTGGGACCATGGCCATGTCCCTGTTGCCAGCGCCGGCCCCGGGTGTTGGGACCATGGCCATGTCCCTGGCGCCAGCGCTGGGAGCAGAGGCGGGGAGCACGGCAAAGTCCCTGCCGCCCCCGCTCGGGCCCGCCTCGGCGTGAGGAGGCAGGGGGCGTCCGCCGACGTCCCGAGGAGACTCTGGAGGTGGAGGGGAGACGGAGCTTGAAGAGGGCTCGGGCGTCGCGGCTGGGGCGCCCGGCGCGGGCGGCACCGTGTGGGCGGCCGCGGAAGGCATTTCCGGCTCCGTGGCATGCGCCGACCGACGAACGACGGCTGGCCGATTTCCCACGCGGATGGGCTCGGTGGGGAGCGCATTGTCATCTTCGCTGCCCATCGCGGGCTGGGCCCTGTCCGTCGCGATGGAGTGTCCCTGAGCGGAGCGCAGCGCCGCGGCACCGGGGGGCGTCACCCGAGCCAGCAGCCGGGCGCATTTGCGACATCCCTCCGCGTGTCGGCGCAAGGGACTGGATTCCGATGCACGAAGCTGTCCAGCGGCGAGCGCGCGCGCGGTGATTTCGTCGAAGCAGGACACGGAGGGAATGTTCTCCCACGCTCCGTGTCCCCGAAAAAGGGGGGCGTTTGTCCCCGGGCCCATCCCTTCCTGGACTCTCTACTTCCCGACAAGGCTCTCGCGTGCTGCCATGGGGCTCGGCTGACTGCGTCATTCCGGAGCTCCAACGTGTCCCACACTGCGCCCTCGCTCGAGCTGTCCAAGCCCCCTCTGCTCGCCAGGGAGTTGCTGCGCGCCGCCGTGGCACGCAGGCCGTCGCGCCCGGGGGAGGTCCCCCGGGTGGACGTTCGCGTGCGAGGCTTCACCCCCGGCCCCAGACAGCTCGCGCGCTACCGGGAGGTGTGTGGGTTTCCGGAAGACGGTGCGCTGCCGCTGACCTTTCCGCAGGTGCTGGCAATGCCGCTGCACCTGACCCTGCTCAACCACCCGGCCTTTCCCTACAAGCTGTTGGGCATGGTGCATGTGCGCAATCACATTCATCAGCGTCGGCGCTTGTTCGAGGGGGCCCGCCTCTCCGTTCACGTCTGGGTCGAGGGCCAGCGTGAAGCGCGGCAAGGGCGCGAGCTGGACCTGCACACCGAGGTAGAGGAGGAGGGGACGCTGGTGTGGAGCGCCGTCACCACGATGCTCCGCCGGCTCCCTGGCATGGGGGAGCGGCCTCGGGATGCGGGGCGCCCGCCTTCCACCGATGAGGCGCAGCTCTTCGAGCGCAGCCGCCCCGCGAGCTGGTCCGTTCCGGAGAACGCCGGCCGCCGCTATGCCCGGGCCTCGGGGGACTACAATCCCATCCACCTGTATGGCTTTACGGCGCGGCCCTTTGGCTTCCCTCGTGCCATCGTTCACGGAATGTGGACGGTGGGCCGTTGCGTGGCGGAGATGGGGGAGGCCGCGGAGGCCCCCGCGCTCACCCTTTCATCGGAGTTCCGCCGTCCGCTCCTCCTGCCTTCGCGGGTCATCTTCCAGACCGCGCCGCAGCCCGGTGGCGGCGTGGCCTACCGGGTGATGGCGGAGGACGGGCAGCCCCACCTCATCGGCCGCCTGTCGCCCGTTGAAGCGTCGGTCTCGCGGTGACGGGCGCCTGCGGCACGGAGTCCGGCGCGCCCCGAGGCGGACGCGCCGTGCTCAGTTCGGCAAGAGCACCACGTCATCCAGATACATCACCGGCTGGTCCGTACCGGAGTCGTCCTGGAAGTAGATGTCTTGCAGTGTGCCGGTGCTCGCGCCCATGTTGGCGAGAGGAATGGTCACCTGCTGCCACGTCCCCGGGGCAATGGCGCCGCCGAGCGCGGTATCCAGGCGGATGGAGCCCAGCACTTGGGCGCCATCGTGGAGGACCAGCCGTACGGCCTGCCCACCGACGGTGCCGCCGTGAACCCAGAGGCGGATGGACTCATACTGCGACAGGTCCAGCCCGGGGTGGTGGAACATCAACCCGTTCCAGGTGTCTGGCTCGAAGCGGATGGCGGACGTGCCCGCGTGCACCACGTTCGTCTCATCAAGCGAGTGGTCCGCCCAGCTCCAGTTGGCGAAGCCGTTCTGCAACCCGTCGGTATAGACGAAGAACCCAGCCGTCAGGTCGGGATGGGTGCGCCGCTCCGTCAGGGCCAGTCCCTCGGACAATGTGACGGTGCGCACGCCGCTTGTCTGCACATGGTCGAGGATGGCCTCGAAGTCGGACGTGACGTACTCGGTGTCGCGGGTCGGCGTCCCGTTCGTGAACTCATGGAACACGAGGATGAGCCAGCTCTTCTCCGCGATGGCCTGGTCCACCCAGCCTTGCACGGTGCTGACGGGAACGGAGCGGGCCACATCATTGGCGCGCAGCTCGTAGATGACGGTGTCGCGGAAGTTGCGGCCTGCGTTCACCGTGCGGCTGCTGGCGTAGTACTGGCGGATGACATCGAGGACCGGGGCGTTCTGGAGGCCGTAGGGCACCACGAGGTTCGGGACGGCGGGCAGTCCCAGGGCGCTCTCCAGCCAGGCGCGGGAGCCCTGGAGCTCGGCGACGAGCTGCGTCGGAGAGAGTGTCGTCAGGTCCGGGTGGGTCAGCGTATGGCTGGCAATGTCATTGCCTTCAGCGACGAGTGTCTGGGCCTGCGCCAGCGTCATGTATCCGCCCCAGCCCTCGGCGATGGCCAGGGTGACGAGCCCGTAGGTGGCTGGGATGTTCCTCGCGTTGAGCTCGGGGCGCGCCAGTGAGAACTGGGTAGCCCAGCCGTCATCCAGGGTGATGGTGACCAGCCCCTCGGTGAAGGGCTTCGCCGCGGACGCGGGCAACGCCAGTGTCATGAGCAGCAGCGTGACAATGCTTCGACAAACCCTGTGCGATATGGACATGGACGTCCCCCGCCGCATCGAGGCAGCTCCCGAGCGGTCTGGGAATTCCGATAGCAGACGCGCAGGACGACGGGCAACCGGCCGGGCCCGCCCAGCGGGCGTGGTTCAGCGACCAGCAGGGGGAGGGCAGGGCTGACACCGGGGCAGGGACAGGGATTCGAATACGGGGCCCCCGTGTTCGTTCGAGCCACTGTAGGCCCTTGGAAAAGGAACCCGCTTCATGAAGAAAGTCGCCGCGCTCGCATGTCTGTTGAGCTTGCTGGGAGCGATTCCCGCCCAGGCCGCCGAGTTGAAGGACGTATTCGGCCGAGAAGTCCCCGTTGGAAAGGGCCGGCCCACGTTGGTGCTGTACGCCAACAAGAGCTCGCGGGAGGAGCTGCGCCAGCATGCCTATTCGTTCATCTACGACCTGCGCGCGGAGAAGCCCATCGTCCTGATTCACGTGGACCTGCGGGACGTCCCGGGCCTCTTCAAGGGCATGGCCCGTGGGGAAATCAAGAAGAGCCACCGCGAGTCCATCGAGCACATGCGCAACGTCTTCCGCCAGCATGGAGAGACGCCGCCGCCCGAGCTGGAGTCGTCGCTCTACATGGTGGCGGATTCCAAGGGCGAGCCGCACAAGGCGCTGGGGCTGAAGAAGGGGTTCGACCGGGTCGTCGCCCGGGTGCTGGGCCCTTCCGGGCAGGAGCTGGCGCGAGGCCCCTTCCCGGAGAGCGCCCGGCGGCTGGAGCAGTCCATGGTCTCCGACTCGGAAGTCCTGCCGACGCTCCGGGTCGTGGACATGTCGCGCTGAAGCCGCGCCCTCAGTTGCCAGCCGTCGATGACTCCGATGGTGGCCGTGAAATCCACGCGGCGATGAAGACGTCCAGTTCGCCGCGCAGCACGTCCTTCACGCGCGGGGTGCCCGCGCCGGTGCGCGGGTCCTCCACCCGGGGGCTGCGTCCCAGGTAGTAGCGCCGTGCCTCGTCCGTGCTGCTCTCCTGGCCGGAGACGACGCGCGCGGCGATGTCCTTGAGCTCCTCGACCTCGGCCGCGCCGGCCAGGGTGAGCACGCGTCCGGAGGACTCGTCCTTCACCGTCACCTCGGTGCGCACGCGCTGCAGATAGGCGCCCTCATGGCTCTTCATCGGGCGGCCCTGGACCTCGAGCAGCTCCAGCTCCTCCTGGGACATCGAGCCGCCGCGGTGCACGCGTACGTAGGCGCGCTGGCGCTTCTCGTCTTCCAGGCGCCGGTGCAGGCCCGCCTCGCCCGCGAGGAAGCCATATGCACCGGGACCGGCGATGCGCACGACGACGCGCGCGGGCTCCTCGGCCTCGGCGACCGCGACGGCCTCGTAGCCTCGCCGCTGTGCCCAGCCCAGGTACATGGTGGCCAGCTCCTGCACCCAGGTGTCCTGGGCCTCGGCCGAGTCACTGGCGCAGATGTCCACCAGCGCCTCGGTGTCCTGGGTGGTGGCGCCCGAGGCGTGGAGGGCCTCGGCCATCTGCACCTCGCGCGCCACGTCCTCCACCTGCCGCGCGGCGGAGGCGAGCTGCACCTCGTTCTTCGCCTCGCGCACCAGCCGGCGTCCGAAGAGGCAGGCGGCTTCCAGTCGCTCCAGTTCGTTGATTTGCGCCTCTACGGTGCGGAAGGCCCGGATGACTTCGGCCGCGCGCGTGGGGTCGTCCCAGAGGTTGGGCGCCTGCGTCTCCGCCAGCAGCGCCGCGCGCCGGTTCTCCAGCTCGGGCCGGCCCGCCGATTCCGCCAGGGCCCGCGCCTTGCCCACCAGCCGGTCCATCTCGAACAGGAGGGACTTCCTGTCGAGCCGCCGCTTCACCGGTGCCGCGCGGGCCGACGGCAGCAGGAGCTGCGCGGTGGGGGACGGCGGCGGCGCCGCGGGCTCGGCCACGGCGGTGACGCGGCCACCCGCCCGGGCCTCGACGCGGACGGGGGTGCCCGGCGGCAGGGGCTTGCGGGCAATCTCCACCGCGAGCGCTGCGGTGAGCGTCTTCTCGATTTCACGCTGCAGGTAGCGCGCGCCGAACTGCGGCGAGTAGCCGCGCTCCACCAGCAGGTCCACCACGGCGGGTGTCACCTCCACGTCCAGGGCGCGCGCGCGGATGCCCTCGCGCTGCAGGACGCGGCCGACCTCGCGCTGGGCAATCTTGCGGATGTCCACCTTGGACAGCGGGCGGAAGTGGCAGATGGCGTCGAAGCGATTGAGGAACTCCGGGCGGAACGCCTCGCTGATGCGCCGGTCCACCTCGGGCACCATCTCCTCCGCGCGCCGTGTGCCCGTGAAGCCCATGCCGGACTCGCGGTACACCTCGGCGCCCACGTTGGACGTGGCGACGATGAGCGTGTTGTTGCACGACACCGTCTCTCCGGCGCCGTTGACGAAGGTGCCTTCGTCGAAGAGCTGGAGGAAGCGGTCGTGCACGCTGCGCGCCGCCTTCTCGAATTCATCGAGCAGCAGCACGGTGAACACCTTGCCGTCCAGCAGCGCGCTCAGCTCGCCCCGGCGCGTCTCCAGGGCCGGGGCCCAGGCCGCGCCAAACGGGACGCTCTCATCCCCGTCGTTGGGGTAGTCCGCCATGTTGAGGCGCACCAGCCTGTCCGCCGAGCCGAAGAGGTACTCCGCCAGCAGCTTGGCCAGCTGCGTCTTGCCCACGCCCGTGGGGCCCGCGAAGAGGAACACGCCCAGGGGCCGTCGCGGGTCGTTCAGGCCCGCTTTGAGCAGCGCCACCGAGCGCAGCACCGCGCCCACCGCGTCCGTCTGGCCCAGGAGGCGCTCGCCGAAGAAGCGCTCCGTCTCGTCCAGGTCCAGGGGCATCGCGTCGTCCACGACGAAGCGAGGCAAGCGTGTGGCCGCGCAGAAGCGGCTGAGCACGTCCTCGGGGCCCACGTGGTCCTTGGCAGCGCTCGCCGCCTCGGCCGCCGTCTCCTTGAGCAGCTCGATGGCCTTGCGAGGCATGCGCTGCGCGAGCAGGAACTTGGACGACAGCCGTAGCGCCAGGTCACATGCCGCCGGGTCGATGGGCAGGCGCAGCTCGCGCTCCATCTCCTCCGCGACGCGGCCCAGCACCCACCGCGCCTTCTCCGCGGGCGGCTCGTGCAGGGGCAGCAGGTGAAGCCGCTCGGCGAGCGCCTCGTCGGAGCGGAGCAACTCCTGCACGCGCTTGGGTTCTGTCTCGAAGATGAAGCGCAGGCCGCCGGTGCGCAGTCCGCGCACGGCGACGGGCGCCAGGGGCCCGCCGAGCGCGGCGGGCAGGTCCCGGATGTAGACGATGGGGCGGGGGTGGCGGGCCAGGTAGGCCAGCAGCTCCTCGAAGCTCTCCGCGGCCTGACGCTGGGTGCTGCGCGCCAGGATGTTGGCGACGGACACCTCCACCAGCCGGGCGTTCGCCAGCTCGGCGTCCACACGGCCTCCGGCGATGCGCCGCGCCACCTCCTGCACCAGGGCGCTTTTGCCCACACCGGGCTCACCCGCCAGCAGCGGATGCTTGCCACCACGCGTCAGCAGGCCAAGCACCTCCGTCACCGCGGCATCCACGCCGTGTGCGGCCGGTAGCTTGTCCTCCCGCGCCAGCGCGGTGAGGTCGCGGTCGATGAGCCGCTCCTGGTCCTCGCTTTTCCTCGTCGCCATGTCTCTTCAGCGGCCCCCTCGCCGGAGCGCACTCTAACCCCGCCGAACCGCCGAGGTGAGCGCACAATCCCGGTCAAATGCATGCCACGAGGGGAGGAGCGGCTACGAGCGCTTCGCTCAGGGGGCTGGCGGTGGGGCCATTCCCGGCTGGGCCGGAGGAATGGCTCGGAGGTATTCGTAGACGGCGCGCAGGTCCTGGTCGCGCATCTTGGCGTAGATGGGCCAGGGCATCACCGGGATGATGCTGCCGTCCTCTTCACGGCCCGTCCGCATCACCGCCAGGAAATGCTCGTAGGTCATCCCGCCCGGGAGGCCCTGTGCGTCCGGAGTGATGTTGGAGGAGACGATTCCAGGACCGAAGGGCCTTCCTCCCGCGAGGAAGTGCTCGGTGTTGATTTTTTCGGGCTGTCCCTGGAACGGGTCGCCACCCGGAGCGTAGCCCGGCTGCGTGTGGCAGTCGTTGCAGCCGCCCTGGGCATTGACGATGTAGCTCCCCAGCCCCACGAGGTTCCGGTCCAGGCCCTCCAGCTTCAAGGGGACGGGGGAGATTCTCAGCCCGATGTCGATGCGCTCCTGTTCCACGGCGCCCACGGGAACCTGGGCCAGCTCTCCCTTGGGAGGCTTCTCCGCGGCCGGGTCATCGGAGCTGCATCCGATGCCCATGCCACCCGAGGCACCGAGGAGGGCCCAGCCCGCCGTCACCCAACGTCCCACCCGCGCATGCTTCATGTGTGCGTCCCTTCGCCTGGCCGGGCTGCCCCGGTCGCGAGAGCGTAGGGAGGGCTGGTGGCGGCGCCATGCTGCGTGCCGGTGTCGCGCCACGTCACGTCACGCACAGTCCCGCGGCCCGACGGGGTGTGCACAGCGGAAGCCGGAGGACTCGAACCTCAGGCCGGAGGACCGGCTCGCACCCGGTAGCAGCGGGGCCTGGCGCCATCGCCAGTTCAGCTTCCAGAAAAACGCCAGCAGCAACATCCCGCCTGCTGGCGCGCGGGGAGCCGTCCGGGGTGGGAGCCGCCTCTGGCGGACTCCCGGACCTCCGAATGCGCCGCCACCCGGGCGGAACACTCAGGAGGCGGGAGCCACCTCGGGTGGCTCCCCTTTCCCCTTGGGCCCTACTCCTCCAACTCCACGTGCCAGTAGGCGACGTCCCTGAGGAACTTCGCCCAGGACATGGGCATGCCCTTCTCGAACATGAACGTCAGCTGCATCGCTTCGGGAAGCTTCCGGGGCTTCACGGGCGCGGTGCGCAACGTCATGCGCGCCTGCTCCGGCGTGCGGTTGCCCTTCTTCTGATTGCAGGGCACACACGCGATGACGATGTTCTCCCAGGTCGTCTTGCCGCCCTGTGCGCGCGGCAGGACATGGTCATACGTGGCCTCCGGGCGCTTCACCTTGAGGCCGCAGTACTGGCAGCGGCAGTTGTCGCGGAGGTAGACGTTCTCCCGGCTGAACTTCACGCCCTTGGGTCGCCGGCGCAGACCGCGGATGAAGCGGATGACGGAGGGCATGCGAATCTCCACCGTCACCGAGCGCACGACACGGTCCTCGTACTCCTCGACGACCTCGACCTTGCCTTGGAAGATGAGCATGACGGCGCGTTGCCAGGGGACACGCGCGACGGGTTCGAACGACTGACTCAGGACCAGCGTCTCCATGACATGGAGCCTCTTGGGGTTGTGCCGGAGGCGGGAGTCGAACCCGCAACGTCCAGGCTCTCGACCTGGTGCCTCTACCGATTGGGCTACCCCGGCGGGGTGAAGTGGAACCGCCGGGATTCGAACCCGGATCCCTCGGGTGCAAGCCGAGTGCTCTCCCATTGAGCTACGGACCCATGTGCGACGCGAACAGGCCGCCAGGGAATCGAACCCTGCGTGCGCGGATTTGGAGTCCATGCTGCTCCCAAAGCGCGGCCTATGACGAACTGCCAACGATGTGCTGCCAGAGTGCCGGCCCCCGGAGTCGAACCGGGGCCTCCTGTGCTTCAAACAGGCGCGCGGACCGCCTACGCCAGACCGGCATGTTTCAGTTGAGCTACCGGGGAATGAGAAACCTCCGGAGGGATTCGAACCCTCGCCACCCGCTTCAGAGGCGGGAGCTCTACCCATGAGCTACGGAGGAGTGATGTCTGGGTGGCAGGATTTGAACCTGCGGCCTCACGGATCCGAACCGTGCGCTCTGGCCAGGCTGAGCTACACCCAGGGAATGAAGTTGGCTGCGATTGGGGACGCTGGGAGTCGAACCCAGCGGGCCCTGACGGGCTCCTGCTCTACAGGCAGACGCGTCTTCCGTAACGCTCTACGTCCCCGGAAGGGAGGGAGCCCGGAAAGACAAAAGGCCGGGTCCCCTGGTGGGAGCCCGGCCTCCGTGAAGCGTGGCGCGTCCGTGTCTGGGACGCGTGCGTCAGCGGGAGTCGGGCGGACTCTTCGAATTCGCGCGGAGACCGCCGGAAAGGGCCGGGGCCGCGTCGATGTTGAACCAGGGGTTGCTCGGATACTGGCCGCTCTTCTGGAACTTCAGCGAGTTCATCGTCATGGCATCACGCTCCTTTCTTGGGGGAAATGACGCGGCGGAAAAACAATCCTGACAGCCCGTCATGGAACCGAGCGGCCGGTGCATCAGGACTGGACCGAGCTCAGGTTCACAATCGAATCACGGCGGGTGCCGTGCTTCACGAAGTCCTGAATGGCGCGGGCCAGGGTGGCGGCGAGCAGGCCCAGCAGGGGAAGGTGGGCGCCCCCTTCGCAGGTGGCCTGCCCCGGTGCATCCTCTGCGTCCGGGATGAAGCGCTCGTCCCAGCGCACCAGGCCGAAGGTGCCATCCGCGCTCACGGCACCGTGAACAATCGGCTTTCCCAGGTGGCGTGCGTGGTCGGTGAGCACCTGGCGGCTGTGCTGGTTGTCCATGCAGTCCACCAGCAGGTCGGCGCCTTCGCAGAGGGCCTCCGCGTTGTCCCGGGTGAGCCGCACGCCGTAGGCCTCTGTCTTCACGCCGTGGAGGTTGAGGAACTGGAGCTTGAGGGCCTCTGCCTTGTTCTTCCCGACGGAGGGCTTCACATAGGCCTGGGAGAGCAGGTTCTTGGACTCGACCCGGTCGAAGTCGACGAAGACGAGGGTGGCCTCCAGGTTGCGGCAGAGCATCGCCGCGGTGGACCCGATGGCGCCCACGCCGCAGAAGAGGATGCGCATGGTGCCTCCTCAGTGGGCGCCGAAGGGGACCTTGGGGCGCAGGTAGATGCGCTCCTCGCCCCGGGCGCCGCGGAAGCGGTCCACGACGAAGTGGGCGAATGCGTCATCCCGGAGCTGGCTCAGGTGCAGGCCTGGAACGCCACCGGAGCGGACCAGCTCCGTGGCGATGCGGCGGATGTCTGCGTCGAGCACGAGCCCGTCCAGCTCCACCGTTACGTCCGCGGACATTCCGTCGTAGGTGATGTTGAGCGTCGCCATGGTTGTATGCGCCTCCTCGCGCGTCCGGCCGGCGCGCGAGGGGGCGCCCGGCGGAGCTTCACGCCGGGACGGAGCAAGGATGGCGGCCTGACGACGCTCGAGCGCGGAGCAAGACCGGGAAGTCGACCGGCACGGGCTCCGAGACGCTGGCGAGTGCTACCGCGGCTCGTTGCTGCTGACGACGGCGGGCTTGGGCAGGAAGTCCTTGAGCTGCACGACGGGCAGGCCCGGAATCGCGGTGATGAACCCCGAATAGGCCATCAGGCTCGGCGAGCACCACCCCGGATTGGACACCGCGTTGGGCGTGGCGTTGGCGAACACCGCGCTGGCCACCGCCTCGGGCGTCGCCGAGGGGTTCACCTCGAGGAACAACGCAGCCAGGCCCGTCACATGCGGGGCGGCCATGGACGTGCCGCTCAGCTCTCGGGTCTCCTTGTCACCGTAGTGCCAGGACGACTTGATCTTGTTCCCGGGCGCGAAGACGTCCACGCAATCACCCCAGTTGGAGAAGGTGGCGCGCTTGTCCCTGCTGTCGGTGGCGCCCACGGTGATGGCCTCCGGCGTGCGGGCCGGGGAGTGCTTGCACGCGTCGTTGTCCTCGTTGCCCGCGGCGACGACGTAGGTGACACCCGCGGCGATGGAGCGGCGGACCGCGTCGTCGAGCGCTGGGTCCACGTCGCTGCCCAGGCTCATGTTGGCGACGGCGGGGGCCACGTGGTTCTTCGTCACCCAGTCGACGCCCGCGATGACGCCGGAGGTGGAGCCCGAGCCGTCGCAACCCAGCACGCGAACGGAGTGGACAATGGCGTTGCGGGCAAGGCCATAGCTGGAGCCCGCCGCCGTACCCGCGACGTGCGTGCCGTGGCCGTTGCAGTCGTTGCCCCGCATGCTGTCGCCAATGGCGTCATAGCCGACGGAGGCACGGCCACCGAACTCCCGGTGCGAGAAGCGGACACCCGTGTCCAGGATGTAGATGTGCACGCCCTGGCCAGTGGCGGTGAAGGTGTAGAGCCGGTCCAGCGGGAGCTTGCGCTGGTCCATCCGGTCGATGCCCCAGGTGGGGCGCTGCTGGCTCTCCGCGATGGTGACCACGCCGTTCTCCTGCACGTAGTCCACCGCGGGGTCATTGGCCATGGCGCGCGCCTGCTCTTCGGTCATCCGGCTTGCGAAACCGCGCAACGCATTCTCATACATCGCGAATGCGGTGCCGCCATATGCCGTGGTGAGGCTCTGCGTGGCTTGCTGGACTTCGACCTGGGCCAGGCTTTGCGCTGGTGACTTCAGGACGACAATGTATTCGCCCGGAATCTTCTTGCGCACCTTGATGAACTTGCCGGTCCGTTTCTGCCCGATGGTGGGCCTGCTGACCGTGCGGTCCTTGCAGGGGACTTGCTGCGACGCGCATGCCCCCATCAGCAACATCATGCTCACGGAGACGAACATCTTCAGTGTGTGTCGATTCATGTTTTACCCAGAGGAATTGATTGTGATGGGTAAAACGGGTGTACTTCAAAATCGGCTTTTCCTTGAATAAGGCCGGAGGGATGAGACAGCGGTCCGTGATTGAACACGCCATCGCGCTACGAGGCGCGATGTCTGGCCATCGCACTACCAGGGACGGATGGTGGCGCCCCACCAGTAAAGACTGGCTTCCAGTGGACGATTCCCGGGCTGCGACAGGATGTCTCCCAGGCCCATTTCCCGAGCGGCGTTCAGGAGGTGGGCGTGCCACGTGCGGTGGGGGGCGGACAACCGCGTGGCGGCAATGGCGAGTGCGCTCGCGCCAACGGAGTATCCGCCGAAGACGAGCGGACCGCCGGCCGAGTCCTCACGGCCTTGAACGCCGCGAGGCCATTCCCGGCAGGCGGCGAGGGGCAGGAGCTCCCCCGCGGGCCGGTCGCAGTAGTCCTTCACCAGGGTGTTGGTGAACGTGCTCGCGGCCGGGTGTGAGGCCATGGCGAGGAAGGCTCCGGTCCAGGCGAGCGTGGTCGCTCGCTGCGTGGGCTCCACGAGGCGGCCCTTGGCATCGACGCGGGTGGGAAAGCCCGTGGGGCGCGCGGCGAGCTCCACCAGCCGGGCGATGAGCCGTTCTCCCGCGGCGGTTGATGCCTCGCTGCCACGCAGTCGCCCATGGAGGAGCAGCGCCGCGGCGGCAGGCGCGCTGTCGCAGGGCCAGATGGAGGTGCCGAAGCTGGGAAGCAGCAGCTGCGCTTCGAGCGCCTCCACGAGCTGTCCGGCCATGGAGTCGAAGAGGGCGGTGGATGCCGCGTCCGCCATGCCCACGCGCTCCAGGGCCGCGAGCATCAACAGCACGTAGCCGCGGTACAGGACGCTTCGTGGCAGGGACCTGCCGTTGACGTGGGTTGTTCCTCCTCGCATGAAGGGCGCCCGCGCACGTCCGAGGGCATCCTCCAGGAGTGCATGGAGCCGTTGTTTCGTGTCTGGCAGCGGGTGACCATCTAGCGCGGCCTGGACGAGAATGAAGGACAGGTGACCGTCGCAGAGGAGCTGGGACTCGCTGAAGCTGCGCTTCGCGTCGCCGAGCAGCTTGGGCTCGCATCCCTTGCCGAGGATTCGTCGCGCCAGTGCATCCAGGGCGTGAGGGGAGACCTCCCAGGCTGCGTCCGAGCGCGAGGAGCGCGGCGGCTGGTCCACGCCGGGCTCCGCGGCCTCCGCGCTGGCGAGATTCGTGCTCAGCGCAACGAGGGCAATAGCCGTGCGACCGATTCGAGGGATGGTGATGCCTTCGGGCATGCGCGGAAGCTGAGCACGCGCGGGCTCAGGAGCGGGCCTCCATGCCTTCCTCCGGTCGCTTCATCACGGTCAGTGGTCCTCCGGGTGGGATGACCGGCTCCGGGAGGCTCCGTGAGCCCGGGATGGGGGGCGCGGGCTGCGAGGTACATCCTCGCGTTCACCAGTCCACGGTGGGACGGCATCCGTGGGATGTGATGGGTTGCCCCTCCGGCCAGGCCCTTCAGATTGGTCGTGGAGGTGCGCTCGCATGGAGCTACAGACGGAGGTGAATCGATGGGACGTGACGCCCTCGGAGGCGGTGGCGCTGCAACGCCAGCTGCGTGAGCAGATCGTGCTCCGTCCGCCTCCCGGCTTGCGCGTCGAGCGCATCGCCGGCGCTGACATCTCCACGGAGAAGGGGAAGGACACCGGCTTTGGGGGCTTCGTCGTGCTGGATGTGGCGACGCTCGCGCCGGTGGCGCAGTCCGGCGCCGCGGTGACGCTGCACTTCCCCTACGTGCCGGGCCTGTTGTCCTTCCGCGAGCTGCCCATCCTCGCCGCTGCTTGGGAGCGGCTCACGGTACGCCCCGACGTGGTCATCTTCGATGGCCAGGGCACGGCGCATCCCCGGCGCATAGGGATTGCGTGTCACGGCGGGCTGTTGTTCGGCATTCCCTCCATTGGCTGTGCCAAGTCCCTGCTGGTCGGGACGCATGGCCCGCTCGGGGAGGCGCGAGGCTCCACCTCGCCCATCATGCACCGAGGCGAGGTGGTGGGCATGGCGGTGCGCACACGCAAGGGCGTGCAGCCCGTGTACGTGTCCCCGGGCCATCTGATGGACCTGCCCACGGCGGTGGAGCTGGTGCTCCGCGTGAGCCCGAAGTTTCGTGAGCCGGAGACCACCCGGCACGCGCACCGGCTGGTCAACGCGCTCCGCCGTGCGGACGGAGAGGCCGCCGAAGTGGAGTAGGGCGCCCACCCCTCCATGGTCCGGTGGGCTCCAGGGCTGGGGCCTCGCGGTGCCCGCCCGCTTCGGGCGCTGCTGCCTTGGGGCGCGCTTCGATGTAGCTATGCGCAGCATGGCCGCGTAGCGGGCAGGGAGGCGGCAGCCTGGCTTCCGTGCCGCTGCGTCGTGCTCCTTCCGGACGCCGTGGGCACCGTGAGGCACACGACTTTCTTCAGGGAAGGACAGCCCATGCCCAATGACCGTGAGCAGGGAAAGGGCGCTCCACAGGGCGGGGAGCGCCAGCTCAGCCGCCGGGATACGCCCATCGAGGTCCGCAGGAGGTTGCGACACGAGTCGCGCACGAGCCAGACGTACACGGCCTTCCTCCAGCACCTGTGTGAGCGGGGCGGTATGTCACCCGCCGTGGCGGAGAAGGCCGCGGTGTCCGTCCTCTGCGCGCTGGAGCAACGCATCCTCAGCGAGGAAGCAAGCGACCTGGAGGACCAGCTGCCCCGCAAGCTGACCCTCCTCTTGCACCGCTGCGAGAAGCACGAGGAGGAGCTGCCGCCCAAGTTCCATCGCGAGCACCTCCTGCGCAGGGTGGGGGAGGACCTGAGCCTCCAGCCGGATGCGGTGGAGCCCGTGGTGAGAGCGGTGATGGACGCGGTCCGTGGCCAGATTTCCGAGGGCGAGGCCGAGGACGTCATGGGGCAGCTCCCCCAGGACATCCGCGACCTCTGGACGCGGACCGTCTGAGCGGCTCATGCAAGGCCACTGGGTGTATGCCGGATGCCGGAGGCGCTGCGCAGGGCCTCTGCCCACCAGGGCTCGTCCGCTATCAGCACGTCCCTGCCATTCCGCCGCGACACCATGCCCTCGGGCGCGACAACGGAGAACCGCAGGGGCTTGCCCAGCGCCGAGGTGAGCGCGGCCATGGTGCTCTCGTCCTCGGCGGAGAAGCCGAGCGGACCGTCCGGATGGCTGTGCGCCACCTCTTCGAGGACGTCGCGCAGACGCCAGATGGCCTCCCAGCGGGCGCGCGAGTCTGGCATCCGAAGCGGGCTGTCGGACTCATCGCACCACAGCACCTCGTCGCCGTGGCCGATGAGCAGACACACTTCTCGGGGAGACATGGACCCCTCCTCAGGCATGCCGGGTCACCACCAGCACGTCGGTCTCGATGGCTTCACGGATGACGGACGGCAGACTGTCCAGTGTCACCTCGCGGTCCGCTCCGGCCAGGCAGATGCCCGCGTCCAGGACCTGGAGCGAGTCGCCGGCGACCATGGAAATGAAGCGCTCACCCATGAAGGCGTACGTCACCTCCAGCCGGTTTCCCTCGAGCCGCCGCAGGTCCAGCGGACGTGCGCCCGCGTTCACCAGCGCCTCCCTGGCGCGGTGTTCGCTGTCTGCCTGCTGCCCCACCCTGCGCAGGTGCTGTGCCGTCAGGTCGACCGCCCGTTGCCGGGCCTCCGCGACCCGGGCCGCTGACACGGCACGTTCGTGGGCAAGGCGAGCCCTTGTCGCTTGAACGTCGCGCTCCTGCCTCAGGTGGCGCAGGCACTCCTCCGCCGACGCGCGGCCTCCTTCCGCCACGGCGAGTATCCGGCCGCGGACCTCGGCGGGGACGAAACGGATGCCCAGCTCCTGGGACGCCTGTCCCAGCAGGGCGTAGCCGAACGCCGCACGGAGGGGAGCGCTCACACCTCGAATGCCGGAGAGGGCATGGCCCTCCTCCAGCGCGCGGCGTGCCGCGTCCTCGGCTTCCGTTTCGAACTCCACGCCCTCGAAGAGCAGTGAGCCGTCATGCCACCGCCGGGCGCTCACCGGCGCGAGCCGTGGCGGCTCCTCCTCTGGCGTCAGCTCCAGGGGCTCGGCCACTGCTCCCTCGTGAACCAGCCGGCCGGCCCAGACGTGGCCGCGCACCCTTGGCAGCGCCTCCAGGCCCTCCGGCCCGGCCGGTTCGCGCGGCGTGGCATCGCGCCCCTTCACGTCGAAGCGCCACCACCCCGGGGATACCGAGGTGGTGACGCGGAGGCGCCGTGAGGCGGAGTCCACGGTACCGCCGCCCAGATACGGCAGCACCATCGACTCCATCCTTCCGAGAAACTTCCGGTAGTCCACGGCGCCTCCTCCTTCCTCACCGCATCGACGTCACGCCACCTTCAGCAGCGGCGTGCGCATCACCCGCTCCACCCAGCCGGACTGGCTGGTTCCAGGCATCGTCGGCGCGTCCAGCAGCGCCTTCAGCACCCGGGGGACCTGGTACGGGTCCTCGAACTGGTCCACGTTCACTTCGCTGAACGGCACCCGCAACTGCGCCGCACAGGTGCGCACCGTCGAGCCCCGTGCATGCGCCACCGACACCAGCATCGCCAGCGCCGACACCGCGTACCCGAGGTCGCGGAACGCCCGGGCGAGCTGGTCACCTGGCTCTCCCGCCTCGTCGCCGACCACGATGACCACCAGCTTCGCCTCCCCCGGGATGCGGACGCCGTCGCGGTGCAGGGCGTGCAGCGCGGCCGCATGCGTCGTTCCACCCGACGCCTTCAACCCCACCAGCATGTGCTGGACGGCGACACGGTTGGCGGCCTTCGGACGGAGGACCGTGCCCATCGTGTCGAACGCCGCGACGTGCAGCTTGTCCATCGGGAAGCCCGCGAGGATGCGCGCCAGCGCCTCCTTCGAGCTCTCGATGGCCCCCTCCATGGAGCCCGACTTGTCGATGAGGAACATCACCCGCACGTCGGTCTCCGCCGTCGCCTCCTCCACCGCCTTCCGTGCCGCGTTGTCGCTGGCCTCCTCCAGCTTGCGCCGCAGGGACTCGTTGCGGACGTTCTTCGCGATGTTCAGCGCACGCTGGTCCGTGGCCGTCTGCACGGCCTTCTCCCAGCGCGCGCGGATGGCCGCGTCCTCCATCAGCCCCAGCTCCTCGAGCGTGGGCGTCATCAGCCGGAGGTCACGGTCCGACAGCGAAGGGAGCAGCGCCGCCATGATGGCCGGCGTGAGGCCCACGTCCTTCGGGAGCCGTCCCACGACCTCCTTGTAGGAGAGGCGCTCCAGGTCGATCCACTCGCAGATCTCCGCCTCCGACAGGCCGTCGAAGCGCTCGCGCTTGACCAGCGTCAGCCCGTTCAGGCCCACCTCGCGGTGACCCTGCGCGCACTGCTTCTGCTTCCAGCCGAGCACCTCGAAGAACCCCTGCGTGCGCGGCTTGTAGCCCGCCTTGCGCGCCAGCTTCTTCAGCGTCTCCTTGTAGCCCGCCTTCACCAGTCCCTGGAGCATGGGCAGGTTGGCCTCGCGCGCCGCCAGCCACTTCGACGCCACGCGCTTCCAGCGGCCCAGCGGCGCCTTCCGGGACGCCGGGTCACCAAAGCCTGCCTCGCGGTTGAGCCGCGCGATGTCCGGGTGCTCCAGCAGCTCCGCCACGCGCAGCACCGCCTTGGGCGTGAGCATGCGCGTCGACTTGCGCTCGTAGTGGAGCACCATCGCCTCGCCAATGGCCCGCCAGTCGTCGTCGTGGAAGGCGATGCCGCCGTGCTCGTCACGCACGGGCTGGCCCGCGTGCTCCTGCACCAGCATGAGCGCGCACGTCGCGACCTTCAGGTCGCGCCAGTCCGTCTGCGTCAGCGCGTAGGACGCGAAGTGCGCCATCAGCTCCGCGTTGAGCTTGTAGATGTCCAGGAGCTGCCCGTAGAGCTTCACCGCGGCGGGCACGAAGAGGCCCGGCCTCACCGGCCGCCCTCGCTCGCGCTGGAACGGCGTGGCGTGCGCCGCCGCGTACCAGGTGCCATTCACGTCCAGGCCGGGCCGGTTGTGCCACAGGTGGGCGGAGCCTCCGAGCACCAGGTCCAGCAGGCGCTCGGCGGGACCGTGCTGCGCCTCGGGCAGCAGCGCGTTCGGATTCTGCGTCTGGGTCGTCATGGTGTCCCCCTTGGGACGTGCCGCGGGTCAGGCGCGGGGCGGACCACTCGCGGCGAGGCGAGCGGAGTGCACCGCGCGTGGACGCACGGAGGCCTTGCGCCTCAGCGAAGGCGGCCCGTGCGAAGTGAGGATGGGGAGGAAAAGGTGCGCCCGAGTGACGAGGCCGGTTCTCTGGATTAAGGTCCCAGTGCTCTACCGCTGAGCCACGGAGCCCCGAAGGGCTCCGGCGGGATTCGAACCCGCGTAGCTGTATGGCGTGTTGGGCCCCGTCGGCCGGGCGCGAAAGTCGATTACGAGAAGACGGACACGTCGCCGTGGACCGGAATCCGGGCCACGCTCTTTCCGCCCCGGTACGTACTCCGGGCCGGCACCGAGACGAGCTCCCAGGTGGGGAGCACCACCGCCGTCAGGGTGCGCCCGTAGACGCACCCGGTGTCGATACCCACCGCGTGCTCGGTGACGAGCGGCGCGTCGAAGACGGTGTGACCGAAGATGATCCGCTCCGGGCCCTTCCAGTGGTGTGTCCAGAAGGTCCAGCCCTCGGGCGCCTTGGACGGCCAGTAGCTCCTGGTCGCCGGGGGCCGGATGCATTGGGCATGGAGCAGGTGGTACGGGTCCTGTTTCTCGATGGGGAGGTCCGGAAGCATGCCGGCGTGCACGACGATGGCGTTGTGCTCTGGCAGCCGCACGTAGTGGGGCAGCCCGGCCATCCACTCGTAGTGCTCGGGCTCGAGCACCCGACGCGTCTCCAGGTGGTCGGGGTGCAACCGCTCGTCCGCCCGGCGGCGCTGCTGGAGGTGCGTCTCCTCGTGGTTGCCGAGGATGGCCTCGTGCCGCATGGCCAGCTCCACGCACTCGCGCCGCTTCGGGCCGCGGTCCACCAGGTCACCCGCGAAGATGATCCGGTCGCTGGAGGTCGCGCCCACCTTGTCGAGCAGCTCCACGGCTTCGTCGTAGCAGCCGTGAAGGTCTCCGATGACGATGGTGCGGCGGGACATGACGCGAATCCTCGAAGGGGAAAGGTTGAGCGCCCGAGTGAAGAAGCCAGTTCGCTGATTTGAAGATCAGTGACGGACCACCCGTCGCCATACGCCCATGGGGCATACGTGGAATCGAACCACGGCTTGTAGGGCCGCTTCGGCCGGGCGCTCGAAAGCGATGGGGGCGAAGACGCGAGCCCCCGCTGTTCCTGACAGGTGTTTTTCCGGATCCGCCTTTCGCGGGGCTGCTCTATAAAATTCGTCAGGAATGCCGCGCGGGCTTCGTCCAACGCCGTGGGTGCCAATAGTCCGGTGATTTCGCTGGGTTGGCGCCCCCTGCTTGTCTCGGAGGCTGCCTGCGGATGCCAACGTGGTACCTTGCCGCGCCACATCCCCGAAACCCAACATCCCGGGGCGACTCCCCCGGCGCAGCCCCCAGGTTCTTCCGGTGTACGAGCAGCTCACGGATGACGAATTGTTCGCGGAGGTGGTCCGCCGCCGCGCCACTGGCGAGCCCGTTGGAGGCCCGCTCGGGGCGTTGGTGCAGCGGTGGGCCCGTCCCTCTCGCTACGTCATCAGCAAGATTCAGGCGAGCTACGGCCGTGGTTCCCCAGCGGACGCGGACGAGCTCTTCCAGGACGCGGTGGGGAAGTTCATCGACCGTGGTCTGGACCAGTTCCGCGGCGTGTCGGAGCAGGTGCCCGGGCGGAGCGCGTCTCCCAAGACGTTCTTCCTGCGCATCGTCAAGCACGTGGCCATCGACTTCTACCGGAAGCACCGCGAGGAGCTCGCGGCGCCTCCGTCGGACCCCGATGACGCCATGGAAGAGCCGCCCTCCGAGGTGGCTCGCGCCGTCGAACTTGGGAAGCGGCGTGAGGAGCGCGCCGAGGCCCAGGAACTGTATTGGGCTGCATTTGCCCGGCTTCAGCAGGAGCACCCGAAGGAAGCCTCGGCCTGGGACCTGTACCACCACGAAGACGTCGAGGATCACGAAGAATGTGCCCGGCGCCTGAACATCACCGTGGTGAACAGCTACAAGCGCGTCAGCCGTGCCCAGGCCTACCTCAAGCTCTACCTGCTGGACCTTCAGCGCGAGTCGCATGGGGAGGAAGCATGAGCCGCCTCCTTCCCCGCTACACCCGGGGTACCGAGGAGGATTGACCCATGATTGTTGGAGATACGCTGTCCCGCTATGCCGCCCGTCGCTCACTGCTGCTGTCGGGCACGGCTTTACCCGGTGAAGTACTCGAGGCTGCCGGCGACCTGCTGCGCCGCCGCTCCCGGCTGGAGACCGAAGGTGTGGAGGGTGCCCTGCGGGGCTTGGGTCGACCCCAGGTAGAAGCCTGGTTGAAGGCGCAGAAGCCACAATCCCTCCAGCCCTTGCTCCTGAGGGCCGCGGAGGAAGCGGTGGAGGTGGCGCTGGATGGGGGCGAAGAGGCGGACATGTGGCGGGCCTCCGCGCTGGAGGGACTTGCCGCTCGCGACAGGGCCGCCTCCGCCGCGCACGCCCTGGCCGTCTGGGAGGGCTTTCACGGTGCCCTCGACGGCGAGGCCGCTCAGCTTCGCGACCGCTTTCTCTCCGCGCTCCAGAGCCTGGACGCGTCACTGCGTCCCCGAGCACGCTGGTTCATCCCCCTCAATCCGCAGCGCCGGCAGGAGCGCGACCTCCTCGAGCCCGCCGAGCAGGACGCCGCCTGGTGGTTTTCCGCGCGCGCCGGCTGCGACGACGTGGTGGCCACCTGGACGGCCGCCTCCCAGACACTGACTTCCCACATCCAGGGGTGCGACGAGTGCCGCGCGGACATGGCGGATGCCGCGCCCGTGGACATGCCTCCACGCCGGCACCTCACCGCGGATGAGCTCTGGCGCCTCGACATGGGGCTGCTGTCCGAGGACGAGCGGGCCCGCCTGGATGCACACACGGCGCGCTGTGGTGAGTGCGCCCAGGCCGTGCTGGCGTTGGACGAGGGCGAGGACGCCATCGACGAGGCGCTCGACATGGAGGAGGAGGGCGGTACGGTGGCCCGCTCCGCGTGGACGTCCCGCGCACCCGTGGCTCACCGCGCTCAGGCCGCGCGCCTTCCGGAGCAGCGCGAGGTACTGGAGGAGCGCCGGGACTTCCGTGTGGTGCTGGTGCGTGAGCGTCAGCGCGTGCGCCTGCTGGTGCAGCCTCTCTCTGGACGGACGGTGACGGCGGCGGTGTTCCTCAGTCCCGGCCGTCCCTCGCTCAAACCGGCCCAGGGGCCGGAGGGCCTTTCCTTCGACTTGACGACCGCGTCCTCCACGGGCGCGCGCTCTGCCCACCTGACAGTGCAGGCGGGGAGCGAAACGCTGGAGCGCGACTTCGCCTTCTGACGGAGGGCGCCGCGTCCAGAACCGGGCCCGTCGTCACGGGCCCGTCCGGGCTTACTGCCCCCGCATGCCGCCAGGGGCGGCCCGCTCGGTGTCGAGCGCCTGGCGGCTGCGTACCGGTGGCTGCGGAATGGGCAGGCTCCGGGCTGGCAGCGTGGGGCTGAAGCCGTTCACCAGGAAGGACATCACGAGCTGCGCGCTGGGCGGCCGCGTCCCAAGCGCCGCGCCACAGACGTCCAACTGGTCCGTCACCCGTGGCCCCTCGGTGCGCTGGTAGCGGTTGCAGGTGGAGTCCACCTGGGCGTCCATGTCCCGCGCCAGCTCGCGCGTGAGGCGGCCCCAGCGCATGGTGAGCTTCTCCGGCGTGAGCTGGATGTTGACGGGCTCGTCGCCCCAGGTGCCCTCGATGAGGGTGCGCCGCCCCCCGGCCTTCAGCTTCAGGTCCAGCGCGCGCTGTCCCAGGGTGCCCGTCACCGCGATGCCGTGCTCGTAGACCTCCTCGCCGAGGATGCTCACCCAGACGCCGTCCTTGCGGCGGGTGTACGGCTTGTCCGCGGCGATGCGGCCGTGGTTGAACCAGACGTCACCGACGCGGCCCAGCGGGAGTTGCTCGTTCTTCGTGACGGGCTCTTCATCCAGCCCCGCGGGGCCGTTGGACGCCACCACCGGCCTCGACGCCAGCAGGTCCGTCACGGGGACGGAGGTGTCCACGACGTCGAAGCGCACGCCGTCCAGCCAGGCCTGGCCAGTGCCACTCATGATGAGGCCGGCCATGATGGTGGTGGCCTCCTTCGGGACGTCCAGCACCACCTCGTAGCGCTTGCATTCCGTCGTGCCGACGAGCGCGCGCGACTGCATGTTGTCGAAGGCCAGGGGCTGCTTGGGGTCGGGGCCCTCCACGCGCATCCAGAGCCCCGCCCAGCCTTCCACGTCCTTGATGCGGAGCGAGGCGGAGAACCGCAGGCGCTTGCCCCGGAAGTCATGCGCGCCGAAGGCCTGCATGAAGGTGCCGTAGCCGTTGGTGTCCGGCGTCAGCGAGCGGAGGAAGGCGCTGCGGGAGCCCTCGCACGTGGCCGTGTTGTCCACGCCGGCCTCGTAGCGCTTGGGGGCACTCTCCGTCACGTACCAGCCGACAGGCAGCTTCTGGTTGCCTCCCGACGGCTGCGCCCCGGCCCCGGTGGAGGCCAGCGCGAGCAGCAGGGCGGCGAGTTTCTTCCGGAAGTCCATGACGGGAATCCTCACAGCGACACGGGGCGGCGCGCGCTGAGCGCACCCTCGGGGAGGCCGGTGCGGGCCTCATAACGCGGTACTTCACCCGTGCCCCAGGGATACTGGACGAGCAGCCCTCGCTCCTCGGCCGCTTGGGTACAGGACGCCTGCGTGGCCAGGTCCGGGCAGGCCACGACGATGGCCTGCGGCTCCGCGACCTCCATCTCCAGGCCCACCGTGGGTGGTGTCACGTCCAGGGTCAGCGGCTCGGACGAGGACGGACGCTGCTCGCCAGAGAGCAGGACAAAGGCCAGCGAGGCGGCGGTGGCCAGGGCCGCGCCGACCGTGCCCGCCGCCATGCGCCGTGCGTCCCAGCGGGCCGGACGGAGGACGCGGGGGGCCTGGGGGAAGGTGCTGGCCACTTCGTGAAGCTGCTCCGACAGCAGGGCTTCTTCCTGGAGCAGCCGGGCGCACGGCTCACATTCCAGCGTGTGCGCTTCCAGGCTCGCGGCCTTCTCCGGTGCCAGCGCCCCCAGGATGTACTGCTCCGCGGCGTCGCGGGTGAGGTGGGGCTTAAGCATGGGTTTCCTCCTCGAGCGCGGTGCGCAGCTTCTTGCGGACCTCGCACAGGATCTGCCGCACGCGCTGGACCGAGAGGCCGACGCGCGAGGCGACTTCGGAATGGGGAAGCTCCTGCCCGTCACAGGCCAGGAGGAAGACGTTTCGTGCGCTGGGCGACACCTGCGCCAGCGCGGCATGGGCGCGCGACAGCTGCTCCTCGGAGAGCAGGCGCCGCTCCGCGGACACCGAGGGGTCCACCGGGTGGTGGCGTTCGGGCAGCTCGTCCACCGCGCCGGCGATGGACTCGCGGCGTGCCCGTCGTGCGTCGTCAGCGGCCAGGAAGGCCGCCTGGGTGAGGGCGAGGTTGGGCAGACGCAGCTCCGTCAGCAGCCCACGCTGCTGTTGCTGAATGAGCCGCGCCCAGGTCTCCTGCGCCAGCTCCTGCGCCCGGTCCACCCGGACGCCACGAGCCAGCAGCGATACCACGACGCGCCGGTGATGGCGTGCCACCAACGCGTCCCAGGCAGCCCTGTCGCCCGCCAGCGCCCGCCGCGAGAGGAGGGCTTCGTCCCCTCCCGGCGCGGGCGCTTCGGCTGGCTCATCGGCTTCCTTTGACAGTCGCAGCGTCGTCATCCGCAGGCCCTGCACGGCTGCACTCATGCCGTCTTCCCGTCGCTCAGAGGCTTCTGGGGCGCACGCCTGCTCCCCAGTGCCCCCAGAACGTGTGTCCGGGCCGGACATATCGAGGGCGGCTGGGAGGATGTGGGGCGGGGTGGGCAAGAGTCAGTTGACGGCGGGGCTGTCTCCGGACGCCCAGCGAAGGTTGGAGAGCTTCACCACGCCCTGGCAGCGGGCACACAGGCGGCCTTCGCTGTCGTAGAGCCGGGCGGTGGCGAAAAGCAGGGACACGGTGTGGCTGTCGATTTCGGACTCCACGCGGAGGCTGTCTCCGGTGACGGCGCGCTCGAAGCTCATGGAGAGCTGCACGGTGGCGCACCTCCGGCCCGGGTCGACCAGGGCCCCGGTGCAGCCGATGGCGTAATCGAAGAGGGCCGCGAGGACGCCGCCGTTGACGGCGCTGGCGGTGCCGGCGCCGCCCCGGTGCTCGGGGCGCAGCTCGGGGATGCTGACGACCACCTTGCGGCCCTCCGGGAAGCTGAGTTTCGCGCCGAAGAGGCGCAGGGTGAGGCTCTGCGAGAACTGCTCGGCGTAGCGGTCCAGGTCGGCCTGGGAAGGCCTCGGGGGGGCGCCGGACGGGGAGTCGGACATGGAGGCGCACCATTATATAAGCCCGCCGCATGCCTGGGGGGCCGGGCAGCCGGGCAGGGGTGCTGGAAGGACGCCCATTGGTGGGGGAAAGACGTTAGAAGCATGGGTTCCCTCCCGAATGTCTCCCGCGAACCCACACGAATCCGCCCTCCTCGAAGACCTCAACGCGCCCCAGCGCGAGGCCGTGCTGCACGGTGACGGCCCCCTGCTCGTCCTGTCGGGCGCCGGCAGCGGGAAGACGCGCGTCATCACCCGGCGCGTGGCGCACCTGGTGACGGTCCGTCATGTCTACCCGTGGCGCATCCTGGCCGTCACCTTCACCAACAAGGCGGCGCGGGAGATGCGCGAGCGCCTGACGCAGTTGCTGGGCGCCCAGGCGAACGAGCTGGTGGTGAGCACTTTCCACTCCGCGGCGGCGCAGATTCTCCGGCGCGAGGCGGAGCACGTGGGGCTCACGCGCTCGTTCGTCATCTACGACGACTCGGACCAGCTCAACGTGGTGAAGCGCGCCATGCGCGAGGCGGGCATCGAGTCCATGCAGCCGCGCGAAATCCTCCACCGCATCGACCAGGAGAAGAACGCGGCCCGGCTGCCGGAGCAGATGCAGGTGGCGCCCGGCGACGAGCGCGGTCTGCTGGTGCGCAAGGTGTACGCGGCCTACCAGGAACGCCTGCGCGCGGCGAACGCGGTGGACTTCGGGGACCTGCTGCTCCTGCTGGTGAGCCTGTTCCGCACCCGGCCGGACGTGCTGGAGAACTACCGGCGCCGCTTCCACCACGTGCTGGTGGATGAGTTCCAGGACACCAACCCGGTGCAGTACGCGCTGCTGAAGCAGCTGGCGCCGCCGCCCTCCGCGAACCTGGTGGTGGTGGGGGATGACGACCAGTCCATCTACCGCTGGCGCGGCGCGGACGTGGACAACATCCTGGGCTTCCCGCGGCAGTACCCGGGCGCGAAGGTCGTGAAGCTGGAGCAGAACTACCGCTCCGACCAGAACATCCTGGACGCGGCGCACGAGGTCATCCGGAAGAACACGCGGCGCATGGAGAAGAAGCTGTGGTCCGAGCGTCCGCGGGGCCAGACGCTCAACCTGCTGCTCAGCCGCGACGAGCGGGCCGAGGCGCAGGAGGTGGCGCGGCAGATTCTGGCGCTCCAGCGGGAGGGCTTCATCAAGCTCTCCAGCATGGCGGTGTTCTACCGGGCGAACGCGCAGAGCCGCGTGCTGGAAGAGGCCCTGCGCCTGGCGCGCGTCCCGTACACGCTGGTGAGCGGACGCAGCTTCTATGACCGGGCGGAGGTGCGGGATGCCTCCGCGTACCTCCGGTTGATGGTGAACCCGCGCTCGGACGCGGACCTGCTGCGCATCATCAACATCCCGGCGCGCGGCATTGGCGACACCACCGTGGAGCGGCTGACGGACTATGCCAACACCCAGGGCGTGAGCCTCTACGAGGCCCTCTCCCAGCCGGAGCAGGTTCCCGCCCTGAACGGCGCCGCCGTGAAGCGGCTCAAGGGCTTCCGCAACCTGCTGGAGTCCCTGGCGGCGTTCGCGCAGACAACGGAGGACGCCGCGAGCGCGGTGGACCAGATGCTGCGCGAGACGAAGCTGGTGGAGACGCTGCTGGCCGAGGGCAGCGACGAGGCGCAGACGCGCGCGGAGAACCTCCGCGAGTTCCTGGGCGCGGCGCAGGAGTTCGACCTGAACCGGGCCGCCGCGGCGGTGGCGGCCGCCGCGAATCCTCCCGCCGAGGTGCCTCCCGAGGTGGACGCGGCGCCGCTGACGGCGGACGTGCCAGCGCTGCAGGCCTTCCTGGAGCAGATTTCGCTGGTGGGCGAGGCGGACGCGGAGGTGGGCGAGGGCCGGGTGGCGCTGATGACGCTGCATGCGGCCAAGGGCCTGGAGTTCGACGCCGTCTTCCTCACCGGCATGGAGGAGAACGTCTTTCCGCACGCCCGCGCCGTGAAGTCCGAGTCCATGTACCTGACCGAGGACGCTCCGACGGAGGGCGAGCCCTCGGAGGAGATGGCCGAGGAGCGGCGCCTCTGCTACGTGGGCTTCACCCGCGCGCGAAAGCGGCTCTTCGTGAGCCTGGCGCAGTGCCGGTCGCTGTTCGGTGAGCTGCGCTACAACGCGCCCAGCCGCTTCCTGAGGGACGTGCCCCCCGCGCTGTTCGGCATCAGCGAGCAGGAGGTCCCCGAGGCGCCGCGCCCCATGGTGCCCTCGACGCCGCGCAAGCGGACGTGGGACGACGATGATGGGCCCCGCATCGACCGCTCGTACTCGCAGGCGTCGGACATGGATGGCGTCGGCGGGGACGTGCGCGGCATGCGCGTGCGCCACGAGCAGTTCGGCGTGGGCCGCGTGGTGTCCGCGGACGGCAACGGCCCCAATGCGAAGGTGACGGTGGAGTTCGGCGGAAACGTGGGCCTCAAGCGAATCATCGCCCGCTTCCTGATGCCGGCCTGAGGAAAGGGTGCACCCGAGTGGACGAGCCGGTTTGAAGACTTGTCAGCTTCAAGGCTGATGCCGTCGACCGCTTGGCTATCCCCCCTCATGGCGGGGGGAGCTGGATTCGAACCAGCGAAGTCCTGAGTCGCTTGTGGGGCCTGTCCGGCCGGGTGCAGTGAAGAGCAGGACGCGAGGACGCTCGCGCACCTGACAGCTCGAGGTGCCAGTGGCAGAGTCGCGGGCGTGAGACTCGCCTCGCTGACCTGGTGCCTCCTGCTGTGGTGTGTCGTGGGCTGCTCGCGCGGGTTCTCCTCGCAGGAGCTCGGCGTGCAGTACGAGCCGCCCTCCGGCATGGGGCTGCGCTCGGTGGAGGCTGGACCGCCGGCACGCGCGCTCTTCGAGGGCGGACTGGAGCTGCGCTCCGTGCAGGGGGTGCCTCCCGCGTTGGGGGCCGGGCCCGAGGCGGTGCTGGGGGCGGCCGGGATGCCGGTGCCCGGGAAGCTGCTCCAGGACTCGGAGGGCACGCTTCCGACGGGCCCGGTGGCGCGCTACGAGTTCGCCCAGGCGGGTGGCGCGCGGACCCTGGTGTACTTCGTGCCGGGCAAGGCGCGCTTCGTGCTCGTCGTCTTCTCCGCGCCTGAGCGGGACTACGGTGCACGCTCGGCCCGGGTGGAGCGCTCGCTCTCCACGCTGCGGGTGGAGTGAGTCTCCGCCTTGAGGGCTCAGGGGGCGGGGAACCGCAGGCGCCACGCCAGCACGCGCCCGTCCAGCCCCAGCACGATGACCTGGTCGTCGCGCACCACGGGTTTCGTGCGCAGGGGCGTGTCCGCCCGGACCGAGAAGGCGCGTTCCCACGTGGTGGCCTTCAATGCGATGAGCCGTCCCTTCCGCCCGCTGGTGGGGACCAGCAGCAGCTCGTCCCGGACGGGCGCCACCCCCGTGACGAGCGGATCGGGCAGGGGCACGCGCGCGACCTCCTTGCCCTCGGACGGCGACAGCCCGACCAGTGCGGGGGAGTCCCCGCCCGCGCCCACCCACAGGGCGCCCAGGGCCAGTGACGGCGGCCCTGTCAGGCGCTCCGCTGGCGCGTGTTCCCAGCGGACCGCCCCATCCGCGACGCGCAGCGCCACGACAAGGCCCTGGCGGGTGCTCACGTAGAGCGTGTCGCGCCACAGGACCATTCCCAGCACGTCCCGCACGTCCTTCTGCCAGCGCTTGGCTCCGTCCTGGGTGGCCAGGGCCATCAGCCCGGCGTCACCGAGCGCCACCACCACCAGGCCGCCATCGACCACCGGGGTGGGGTAGCCCCGAGGCGCCGCGGTCGGCTCCGGCTTGCCGGGCGGCGGGCGCTCCCAGTCCGTCTTTCCCGTGTCCGCCGCGAGGCGTCGGACCGCTCCATCCGGCGCCACGAGGAAGAGGTTTTTTCCCTCCGCATCCGCCACGGGTGCGGTAAGGACGGGGGGCTCTCCGGTGAGCCGCCATTGCTCCGTGCCGTCCGCGAGTGCCAGCCGGACCAGGCCTCCGCCCACGGTGCCGGCGATGACGCCGTCCGCGAGCAGGGCCGGCCGGGTGGCCACCTCCCTGTCCAGGGGGACCCGCCAGACCACGCGTCCGCTGGAGTCCAGGCGGATGACGGCGCCGGCCTCGTTGGCCGTGAGCACGCCGTCCGCCAGGGCCACCAGGCCCGCGCGCGACGAGGCATCCGTGGAGTAACGGAAGTCACTCTTCGCGGGCTCCCGGCACCCCACGGCGGCCACCAGTGTCAGCGCCAGGGCGGGCAGCAAGGGCGTGCATGGACAGGCGCGGGACGACATGGTTTGGAGGATGACGCAAGGAAGGAACTTGGACCATGCCTACCATTCGTGATGACGAGATTCCCAGCGCCACCGGCATTCCTTCGTCCGCCCGGCGGACGGACTTCATGCCGCCGCCCACCCTGGCGGTGACGGAAGAGCTGCTGCGCGCGCTGCCCAAGACGGACCTCCACTGCCACCTGGACGGTTCCATGCGCCTGAAGACCATCCTCGAGCTGGCCGAGCAGCAGAAGGTGAAGCTGCTCGCCGACACCGAGGACGGGCTGGCCAAGGCCATCCACATGGGCGAGGTGTGCAAGAGCCTGGAGGAGTACCTCGTCGCCTTCGACGTGACGCTCTCCGTGCTCCAGACGGCCGAGGCCCTCTACCGCGCCGCCTACGAGCTGGCCGTGGACGCCGCCGCGGAGAACGTGCGCTGGCTGGAGGTCCGCTACTCCCCCGCGCTGCACCTGCAGAAGGGCCTGAAGATGACCACGGTCATCGACTCGGTGCTCGAGGGGCTGCGTGCCGCCAAGCGCGAGACGGGCATCAAGTGCGGCGTCATCGTCTGCGGCATCCGTCACATCAACCCGCAGACGTCCATGCGGCTGGCGGAGCTGGCGGTGGCCTACAAGAACCGCGGCGTCATCGGCTTCGACCTGGCCGGCGCCGAGGCGAGCTTCCCGGCGAAGGACCACCGGGATGCCTTCCAGCTCATCCTCAAGAACAACGTCAACTGCACCGCGCACGCGGGCGAGGCCTACGGGCCGGAGTCCATCTCCCAGGCCATCCACAACCTGGGCGCGCACCGTATCGGCCACGGCACGCGGCTGCGCGAGGACGGGGACCTGCTCAACTACGTCAACGACCACCGGATTCCGCTCGAGGTGTGCCCCACCTCCAACGTGCAGACGGGCGCGGTGCCCAGCCTGGCGGCGCACCCGCTGAAGTTCTACTTCGACTACGGCCTGCGGGTGACCATCAACACGGACAACCGCCTCATCACCGACACGACGGTGACGAAGGAGCTGTGGACGGCGCACTCGGAGCTGGGCCTGTCGCTGGAGGACCTGACCACCATCCTCGTCTCCGGCTTCAAGAGCGCCTTCCTCCCGTTCCGGGAGAAGCAGGACATGCTGCGGGCGGTGAACGAGGAAATCGCCCAGACGCTGGCGGCCTTCGACCAGAAGCGCCACGTGGTGAAGCAGCCGGCTTGATGACGTGACGTCCAGCGCACCGGTCCCACGGCGGCCATCCGCTGCGTGGGGCCGGCGCTGGCCGTGAGGAGGTGGCACGTGGACCTGGAGCTGGGTGGCAAGGTGGTGCTGGTGACGGGGGGCTCGGACGGACTGGGAGCGGCGGTGGCCCGCAGGCTCGTCCGGGAGGGGGCGAAGGTGGCCCTCTGTGCCCGCGGTGTGGAGCGGCTGGAGGCCACCGCCGCGGCCCTTCGCGCCGAGGGCGGCGACGTGCTGACGGTCCAGGCCGATGTGTCACGCGCCTGGGAAGTGGAGCACTTCATCGACGCCGCGCACGCGCGCTTCGGACGCATCGACGCGCTGGTGAACAACGCGGGCTCCGCCGCGGCCCGGCCCTTCGCCTCCGTGAGTGACGCGGAGTGGGAGGCCGACCTCCAGCTCAAGGTCTTCGCGGCGATTCGCGCCTCCCGGCAGGCGCTCCCGTTCCTGAAGGAGGCGGGCAACGCCGCCATCGTCAATGTGCTGGCCATCGCGGCGAAGACGCCGGGGGCCAACTCCACGCCGTCGTCGGTGTCGCGCGCGGCGGGGCTGGCGCTGACGAAGGCGCTGTCCAAGGAGCTGGGCCCCCATGGCATCCGGGTGAACGCGGTGCTGGTGGGCATCATCGAGAGCGGCCAGTGGGTGCGCCGGGCCCAGGAGGTGGGCAAGCCCGTGGAGTCCTTCCAGCAGGAGATGGCCCGCCACGCGGGCATCCCGCTGGGCCGGGTGGGGAAGGCGGAGGAGTTCGCGGACACCGTGGCCTTCCTGCTGTCCCCACGCGGTGGCTACATCAGCGGCGCGGCCCTCAATGTGGACGGTGGCCTGTCCGCGGTCGTGTAGCGCCCCGTCAGGAAAGGCCCCAGTGCCCGTGCGTGCACGGTGAGGACGGCTTCGCGCCGTCTGGCGACCGCGGCTGCTGACCCAAGGTCCCTCATCTCTTCCGTCACGTCCCCCCGGCTGTGCCCGTCCTCGGGCCCCGGGGCATTCCTGAGCTGGGTCATGCAGCCGAAACTGAATCGGCTTCTCCGGGCGCTTGCCCGCGAGGGGCTCGAGGTGGCCTATGACGGCCGCCTCTACTCCGTGCGCCTTCGGGGCGATGCGCATTCACCGCCCGCCGAGGTGCTCCTTCCTCCGGACCTGCCCGTGGAGGGCAAGGCCTTCCAACAACTCGCCCAACTGGCCGCTGTCCGGCATCCCGCGGGTGGCGAGGTGCTGCGCGTGCGCGCCACCCCGGACTTCCACCCGGGGGACTCGGGGGTGGCCATCGGCTCGGTGCTCCATACGAGGGGCCTGGTCGTCCCCGGCGCCATTGGCACCGACATCAACTGCGGCATGCGCTTGCATGTCGCGGACATTCCCGCGGAGGCCTTCCTGGCGAAGCGTGATGCCTTCGTCGAACGGATGAAGGGCCACTACTTCTTCGGTACCCGGGACGTGGCCATGTCGTCGCGAGCGTCCGAGGCGCTGCTGCGCGATGGCGTCCAGGGCTGGCTGGTGGAGACGCTGGAGCGCCCGCTGGGCTGCGCGGGCCGGGCCGACCTGAGCCAGCTCGACGCGGAGGTCGCGCGCATCCACCTGGGGGGCGGATTGAAGGGCCATCCGTCCTGGGCGCCCGAGGCCCTCACGCGCGAAGGCGTGGTGCGGGACGCGGGACTGGCCACCATTGGCGGCGGCAACCACTTCGTCGAGGTGCAGCGCGTGGAGGCGGTGGAGGACCGGACGCACGCGTGGCGCTGGGGTGTGCGTGAGGGGCAGCTCGCGTTCATGATTCACTCCGGCAGCCGCGACGTGGGCAAGCACGTGGGCGTGGCCTGGCAGGAGCGGGCACGCAGGGCCTGGCCCCAGGGCACGCCGCTGCCGGAAGGCGGCATCCTCCCGCTGGCGGAGGAGCGGCTCGTCGCCGAGTACCTGGAGGCGGAGGCGACCGCGGCCAACTACGCCTTCCTCAACCGGCTGCTCCTGGCGGAGCTGCTGCGCCAGACGCTCCGCGAGCTCTTCGGCGACGTGGAGGCGCCGCTCGTCTACGACGTCCCGCACAACCTGACCTTGCCCTACGAGGGGGGCTGGCTGGCGCGCAAGGGGGCCTGCCCGGCCGGGGCGGAGCAGCCCGTCATCATCCCCGGCTCCATGGGGGCCACCTCCTTCCTCATGGTGGGGTGTGGCGATGCGCGGGCGCTGGAGTCCGCTTCCCATGGCGCGGGCCGCGCGCGCTCGCGTTTCTCCCTGTCCCGAGGGGGGGCCGACCGCAGCGAGACGGCCCTGGGCCTGACGGGGGTGGACTGCATCACCCTGCGCGCGGAGCGCCGCGTCGAGGAAGCGCCGGCGGCGTACAAGCCCATCCGCCCCGTGGTGGATGCCCAGGTGGAGGCCGGTATCGTCCGGGAGGTGGCCCGGCTTTCCCCCCTGCTCACCTTCAAGGCCTGAGCGGGGCGGGGAGGGCGCACGTCATTTCCCTTGGCGCGCTCCCCTGACTCCGAGTGGAATGGCCGCGCGCGGGCCCACTGCCCGCACACCATTCACGCGGCACAGAGGGGTACTGGGGACCATGGAGAACACCTACGGAACGATGAACTCTCCCGGCGGCGCGGGCGCGAAGGAAGCCGTGTCGTTGCCGGCCATCCTGCTGATGGTCCTGTCCGCCATCTCCGTGCTGCTGGGGCTCATCAACGTGCTCCAGGCCTTTGGTGGGACGGACCCCGAAATCACGCAGATGCTCGAGGACCCCAACCTGCCCGAGGGCGCGCGGCAGGCGCTCGCCACCGTGAGCACCACCGGCGGCAAGCTTCTGCTCGCGCTGCCCACGCTCGTGCTCAACGCCATCGTCTTCTTCGGCGCCCTGAAGATGAAGAACCTGCAGAGCTACGGGCTGGCGATGGCCGCCTCCATCATCGCCGTCATCCCCTGCTGCGGCCCCTGCGCCTGCCTGGGCATCCCCGTGGGCATCTGGTCCCTGGTGGTGCTCAACAAGCCCGAGGTGAAGTCGGCCTTCACCTAATCCCGGCGCCAGGCCGGCCGTCGCTCCTGGAGCGCGGCCGGCCGCTGCTTCTGCATCCGCACACACGCCAGCTGCACCTCGGGCGTGAGCGGGCGCAGCGCTGCGTGCACGGAGGCGTATCCGTGCCGCTGGTAGAAGTGCTCCGCGTTCAGGCTCGCATCCAATCCGACGAGCGCCGCGCCGCTGCGCCAGACGGTGGCCTCCAGCGCGGACAGCAGGGTGGCGCCCACGCCATGCCCGGCCTCGTCTGGGATGACGTACAGCGCCTCCAGCTCACCCACGCCCGCATCCACCTGGCCGAAGCCCACCGCGCGCCGGCCTCGCTCCGCCACCAGCACCGTGCGTGGGCGGTCCGGGCGCAGGTAGCCCTCCGGCTTCAGCAGCCGCACCCAGGTCCTCACCTCATGCGGCGCGTAGGCGCTCTGGCACAGCGCCTCCACGGCCTGGGTGTGGATGCGCCACAGCGTGCGCCGGTCGGACTCCCTCGCGGGTCTCAGGAGGAGTCCGTCCGTGCCCATGGGCGCCTCAGGTCACCTTCATGCCCTTGGGAATCACCACCACGCCCGCGGGCGTCACGTGGAAGCGCCGCTTGTCCTCCACCGGGTCGAACCCGATGGTCATCCCCGGCGGAATCTCCACGTTCTTGTCGATGATGGCCCGGCGGATGCGGCAGCGCCGGCCGATGGTGACGTTCTCGAAGAGGATGGAGTCCTCCACCTCCGAGTACGAGTTGACGCGCACCTTCGGGGACAGCACCGAGCGCCGCACGCTGCCGCCGGAGATGATGCAGCCCTCCGCCACCAGCGTGTCCATGGCGTGGCCCACGCGGTGGTTCTGCTCGTCCGCGAAGACGAACTTCGCCGGCGGGTAGTTGTTGGGCTGGGTGTGGATGGGCCAGCGGTCGTTGTAGAGGTTGAACGTCGGGTCCACCTCCACCAGGTCCATGTTGGACTGGTAGTAGACGTCGATGTTCCCCACGTCCCGCCAGTAGCCGCGCTCCTTGGCCTCCTGGCCGGGGACCTCGTTCTGGGCGAAGTCGTACACGTACACCGGCGCGCGCTTGTAGAGCTCGCTGATGATGGACTTGCCGAAGTCGTGGGCGCTCGTCTCGTCCGCGGCGTCCCGCACCACCTCTTGCACCAGCGTGTCGGTGTTGAAGAGGTAGTTGCCCATGGAGGCCAGGCACATCTTCGGGTTGCCCGGCATGGGCGGCGGGTCCTTGGGCTTCTCCAGGAACTGCCGCATCCGCCCGTCCGGCCCCACGTCGATGATGCCGAACTCGCGGCCCTGCTCGATGGGGACGGGAATCGCGGCCACCGTGCACGCCGCCTTCTTCGCGCAGTGGAAGTCCAGCATCTGCCGCGTGTCCATCCGGTACACGTGGTCCGCGCCGAAGACGAAGATGTGGTCGGGCTCCTCGTCGGTGACGATGTTGAGGTTCTGGTAGATGGCGTCCGCGCTGCCCTTGTACCAGTCCAGCCCCGTCCGCATCTGCGCGGGGACGGCTTCCACGTAGTGGCCCAGGAACGCCGTCATCCGCCACGCGCGGGACAGGTGGTTGTTGAGCGAATCGCTCTTGTACTGCGTCAACACCTTCATCCGGTAGACGCCGGAGTTGGCGAAGTTCGAGAGGACGAAATCGATGATGCGGTAGCGACCGCCGAAGGGGACCGCGGGCTTCGCGCGCTCGCGCGTCAGGGGCTCCAGGCGCGTGCCCGCGCCTCCAGCCAGAATCATCGCCAGGACTTTGGACATAGGTGCGCCGGACGTTAGTCGTCCCCGGAGGGCCGGCAAGGGCACGCGCGCCTGCCTGCCCGCCATCGTTGAGTGCCCAACCGCCTGTTCAGGTGTCCTGCCCGGCGTTCAACGCCGGACGCCCCGGGTTGCCGTCCCCGGGGGCCCGGCGGCAGCCCCGGATTTCCATGTGGGAGAAACGCCGCCAAGGGCCGATGAACCGGCTCCAGCCGCGTTGCGTGGCGTCTGCCGAGGCTGTCGTGCTAGCCTCGTTTCCGATGGCCGGCGACGAAACCCGCGTCACCAAGATCTCAACGCTCAACGTGCATGCCCACCGCAGCACGGAGTGTTGTCTCGTGCAGATTCATGGCCCGGAGCTGGGCAAGAAGTACCTCATCGAGGACACCGAGCTCACCATCGGGCGGGATCAGCACAACCACGTCGTGGTGGACCTGGACAACGTGTCCCGCCGCCATGCCCGCATCCTGGGGCGTGGCGGGAAGATGCTCGTCGAGGACCTGGGCTCCACCAACGGCACCTTCCTCAATGACCAGGAAGTGCTTCAGGCCTCGCCGCTGCGCAGCGGGGACCTGGTCAAGGTGGGGGGCTCCATCTTCAAGTTCCTCGATGGCGACAACATCGAGACCCAGTACCACGAGACCATCTACACGCTGACCATCGCGGACGGTCTCACCGGCATCAACAACAAGAGGTACTTCCTGGAGTACCTCGAGAAGGAGATGGGCCGGTCCACGCGTTATCAGCGCTCGCTGACGCTGATGATGTTCGACATCGACCACTTCAAGCAGATCAACGACGTCCACGGCCACCTCGCCGGGGACTACGTGCTGCGGGAGCTGGCCCAGTCCATCAAGCGCCTGGTGCGCCGCGAGCAGTGTTTCGCCCGCTATGGCGGCGAGGAGTTCGCCATCGTCCTGCCCGAGGACGGGCCGGAGAAGGCGCGCCTGTTCGCGGAGAAGATTCGCCGGCTCATCGAAGGGAAGTCCTTCGTCTACGACGACAAGGAAATCCCCGTCACCATCTCCATCGGCGTGGCCGAGCAGACGTCGGACATGGTGGAGCCCACGCACTTCATCAAGGTCGCGGACGCCAACCTGTACAAGGCGAAGAAGTCGGGCCGCAACCGCGTGGTGGGGTAGGCCGTGGCCGCGAGCGAAGCGGGGCCGTCATTCCTGGCGCGGTTGGTGCTGGTGCTCCTCGGCTGCGTCTTCCTGGGCGCGGCCTGGGTCTGGAGCCACCGCTCCGAGCCGTGGGCGGCGCGGCTCGTGGACAACGCCCAGCGCACGGTGGGCCTGCCGCGGCGGTAGGGGCATGCGATTGGCGATGCGCTGATTGGGGCCGCGCGGCGGGTGCGCATGTCGCAGCGATGGCAGCGAGCCGCCTGGCATGGATAGGGGCGGCTTGGGCTACGCGGCAGCGACTCAGGGCGTCGGGGCGCTCACCACGGCGAGTCTAGGCGCGGGCGTCCCTGGCACGGACGCCCACCTCGGCGGACATCACGTGTTCTCCCGCAGCTCCGCCAGTCGGCCCTTGGTGCCCGGCAGGCACTGCGGCGGCATCTTCCCGTAGATGTGCTGCACCGTCTCCGCGAGCGTCTCCTGGACGTCGCGTGCGCGGAAGCCGAGCTGGGCCTCCGCCTTGGACGCGTCCAGCCAGAACCAGTGCTCGCCGATGTCGATTTCCTGCGGGTCCAGCGTCGGCGTGGTGCCGCGCACCTTGGCCCAGCGCTCCAGCAGCTTTCCCCCAAGGACGTTGACCTGGGACGGCAGCTTCAGCCTGGGCGCGGGCACGCCGGACAGGCGCTCCAGCCGGTGGAAGAACTCCTTCATGGACATGTTCACGCCCATGAGGTGGCGGCCGTACACCTCGCCCCGCGTGAGCGCCTGGACGAAGGCGTCCGCCGCGTCGCGCGCGTCCACGAAGGAGATGCCGCCGCCCGGCATGGCCGGAATCTCGCGGTTGAGGAACTTCACCACCGTCCACGTGGAGGACAGCCGGTCATCCCCCGGCCCCATCAGCAGGCTGGGGTTGAGCACCACCAGGGGAATGGCGTGCTTGCGGCAGTACTCCAGGGCCAGCTTCTCCTCGTAGATTTTGGACAGGTAGTACGGCCACCGGCCCACCGTCGTAATCGGGTAGTCGTCGTCCTCGTTGCGGACGCGCTCCTCCTTCGACACCGCGATGGTGCCGGAGGTGGAGGCCAGTACCACGCGCTTCACGCCGGCCTCGCGGACGTCGCGCAGCAGCTCGCGGGTGCTGTCCACGTGCAGCTCGAACATCTTCCGCGCGTCCTTCGGCTGGAAGGAGACGAGCCCCGCCAGGTGGTAGACGGCGTCCACGCCCTCCAGCGCGCGGCGGACCGCGTCCCGGTTCTTCAGGTCACCGGGGACGTACTCCGTCCCCGCGTAGGCCGCGCCCGAGGGCTGCGAGCGCCCGATGAGCCGCACCGCATGGCCCGCCGCCACCAGCCTGGGCACCAAGTGCGTGCCCAGAAAGCCCGTGCCTCCCGTCACCAGCAGCTTCACGAGTCCTTCCCTTCCGTGGACGTGGTGGACGCGGCCGCGCGCGCGGCTGCTCCGGTCAGGGGCACGTCGGCGCGCTCCAGGTTCAGCACCCGGCCATCGCGCAGCGCGCGCATGGCGTCCTCGGCGATGCGGGTGACGTAGCGGTAGCCCTCCGAGCGCGCCATGCCCTGCACCCGCGTGCGCAGCTCCGTGTGGCTCAGCACCGGGCCGATGTTCACCCGAAGGGGCGTCTTCGTCCTGGGCAGCACGTTGCCCTTGGGCAGCGCGTCGAAGGCGCCGCCGATGTAGAGCGGCAGCACGTCCACGTGGAAGGTGAGCGCCAGGTAGCCCAGCGTGGACTTGAACTCCTGCAGCTCACCGGTGGTGGAGCGCGTGCCCTCGGGGAAGATGAGGACGTTGAAGCCCTGCCGCAGCGCCTCGCCCGCCATGCGCAGCGACTCGCGCAGCGAGCCCTGCCGCTCGATGGGCACCAGGTTGGTGAAGTTCTCGAACCAGGCGCGCTTGAGCGGGGTGTTGAAGAAGTAGTCGCGCGCCGCCAGGGACACGAGCCGCTCGCCCTGGTCCCCCAGCGCCACGCGGACCAGGCCCGCGTCCAGGTGGCTGGCGTGGTTGGCGATGACGAGGAAGTTGCGGTTCTGCGGGATGAAGGGCTTGCCCGTCACCTTCACGTCGAACACGCCGCCGTAGAGCACCTTCTGGCCGAAGGACAGGAGCTGCCGGCCCACGTCCGCCACCACGTCGGGCACCGGAATCTCCACCTCCTCGGCTCGCTCGTTCTCCCTGGAGATTTCCTTCGCCCGCGTCTCCACGGCGGGGCGCTTGCCGGAGGACGCCACCACCTTGCGCAGGTCCTCCACCGTCTGCACCTGCGTCAGGTCCTCCACCGCGGGCAGGGGCACGCCGGCCGCCTCCAGCGCGGAGGACAGCTCGGTGAGCATCAGCGAGTCGAAGCCCAGGTCGCCGCTGAGCAGCGCGTCCGGCCGCACGTCGGCCACCGGCCGGTGACAGACGTCCGCGATGAGCGGGTAGAGCCAGTCCGCGATGCCACCCGTGGTGGGGCTGGCCGCCTTCTCGCGCGCCTTGCTGGCGCTGGCCGCCATGCGCTCCTGCCGCTTGAGCTCCTCCACCACCTGCTTGCGCTTCACGCTGCGCTTGGCGGTGCGCGGCAGCTCGCCGTCCCACAGGCGCAGCACCTTCACGCGGCGGTAGAAGGGCATGCCCGCGCCCACCTTGCGGAAGTGCTCCTCCAACTCGCGGCGGACCTCCTCGCGCGGGCGGTCGCCGTAGTCGGGCACGCACAGGCACGCCACCTTCTCGCCGCCGGCCTCGTCGGGCAGGCCGACGATGGACAGCTCCTTGATGTGCGGGTGGTCCTGGTACAGCTCCTCCAGCTCGTCCGGGTAGATGTTCTTCCCGTTGTGGTCGATGATGACGTCCTTCGCGCGGCCCACCAGGTACAGGCGGCCCTCCGCGTCCAGACGTCCCAGGTCGCCCGTGTGGAGCCAGCCGTCCTTGAGCACCGCCTCGGTGGCCTCGCGGTCCCCGAAGTAGCCGGGCATGACGTTGGGGCCCTTGGCGAGCACCTCGCCCAGCCCGTCGCTGTCCGGGTTGAGGATGCGCAGCTCGATGCCGGGCAGCGCGCGGCCCACCGTGCCGGGCTGGCGCTTGTTGCCGGGCTTCGTCACCGCCAGCACCGGCGCGGCCTCCGTCAGGCCGTAGCCCTCCGTGATGTTGAAGCCCAGCTCGTGGAAGGCCTTGTGCACGTCGTCCGGCAGCGCCGAGCCACCCGACACGATGACCTTGATGCGCCCGCCGAACTTGCGGTGCACCGGCCAGAACAGCAGCTTGCCCAGGTTGATGTTGTTGCGGTTGCGCAGCTCGCCGTGGGTGGCCATCAGCGCCTTCAGCGCCTGCTCGATGAAGGGCGGGCGGCTGGCGAACTCCTGCGTAATCTTGCGGTGCAGCAGCTGCCACAGCGCGGGGACGCCCACCATGGCGGTGATGCGGCCCGTCTCGAACACCTCGCCCAGCCGGTCCGACGTGAGCTCGTCGATGTACGTGATTTCCGCGCCGCGCCAGAACGGCGTGAGGAAGCCGGCGGAGAACTCGAAGGTGTGGTGCAGCGGCAGCACGGACAGCACGCCGTCGCCCACGCCCACGTCGAAGGCGCCGGCCAGCTTCGCCACCAGCGAGGCGAAGTTGCGGTGGGTGAGCATGACGCCCTTGGGCGTGCCCGTGGTGCCGGAGGTGAAGATGACGCTGGCCACGTCGTCCGCGGCGGCCGACTTGCGCACGGGGCCGATGCGGTCCGGGTGCGCCGGGTCGCCCGTCATCGCCTCGGCGAGGCTGGCCACGGTGACGCCGTCACCCAGCGCGCTGACGAGGCCGGGGAAGTCCCGCGCCACGTCTTCCGACACGAGGCACGCGCGCGCCTCCGCGCGGCGGGCGATGTTGAGCAGCTCCGCCTCGCTGAGGCCCGGGTCCACCGGGACGGCGGTGGCGCCCGCGCGCAGGATGCCGAAGTAGCTGATGCCCCACTCGGGCCGGTTCTCCGACGCCAGCAGCACGCGGTCGCCGCGCTGGATGCCCGCGCGCAGCAGGAAGCTGCCCACGCGCGCCGAATAGCGGTGCACCTCGCCGTAGGTGAAGCGCTCCTCCTTCTCGCCCGCCACCATGCGGAAGGCCACCCGGTGCCGGTACGCGTGCACCGTGGCCTCCAGCAGCTCCAGCAGGTCGCGGTGCGCGGGGATGACGGTGCGCTTCTCGCGCTCCTCCTCCATGCCCGGGAACACCCACTTCTCCAGGCCGGGGAGGTGCGTGTTCATGAAGTAGTCGCGCCAGTCGATGTTCTCCGGGTCCCAGGGGACCTTCATCCGGTCCGCGTGCGCCATGCGCGCGTAGACGGAGCGCGTGTTGTCGCAGCGGAAGACGTAGCGGTTCTCGTAGAGGAAGGGGAGGAACAGCTCCGTCAGCGCGATGATGCCCTGGGCGTTGTCGTCCACCTCGTCCAGCGACACCTTCGCCTTGTCCAGCATCGCCTGGATGGACGGCGCGCCCCACGCGGGCCGCACCTCGTCGATGGCCTTCTTCAGGAAGCGCGCGCCGCGCGACAGCATGGGCGCGCTGAACAGCTCGAACTCCTTCTTGCTGACCGGCTGCGGCTCCAGGCGCGAGCGCAGCTTGTTCATCAGCTTGTTGCCGGACTCGCGGTTCCGGTAGAAGCGGCGCCGGTACAGGCCCACCAGCTCCACCGAGCGGCCCGCGTAGAAGGGGTTCTCGTCGCCGGACGCGAGCTGGTAGATGCGCCGCTCCTCCACCGTCATCGCATGCGCGGTGATGCCGATGGTGGCGCCCGCCACCTGGTCCACCGGGATGATGTCCAGGATGGTGTTCTCACCGGCGGGGATGCCGCCGGGGCCCTTGATGCCCGCGAAGGCCAGCGGCGCGGAGGTGGTGAAGCCCTCGTTCCACCCGGGGAAGGGGAAGTGCCGCGCGCTCTCCACGATGGACGGCCGCACGATGGAGTAGCGCAGGCCCGGGGTGGCCGCGAGCACCTGCTCGCCCAGGGACTTGGTGTACGTGTACGTGTTGGGCCAGCCCCAGTGGGCGGCGCGCTCCATGCCGGCGCGCACCAGCTCGCCGCTGAGCCACAGCTTGCGCTCGCGGCCCACCGCCAGCCGCAGCGTCTTCTCGTCGTTGGTGTCGCGGCCTTCCTCGGCCAGGCGGTCCAGCGCCTTCTTGCGGAAGGTGGACGTGAGGGCCCGGTCCTCGGCCTGCTCGCGCAGCCGCGCGACGATGCGCGCCGAGTCCTCCAGCTCCTGCTCCAGGCTGAAGTCGCGGCCGTCCAGCTCGCCCCGCTTGGGGAAGTAGCCGCGAATCTCCTCGTCCTCGAAGACGAGCCCGCTGCGGTTGCCGGCCACGAAGGCCGTGGACATGTGCACCAGCGGCACCGACCAGCGCAGCGCCAGCTCCGCGGCGAACTTCAGGCCGTGGGTGTTGACGTTGAGGCCCACCTCCAGCGACGGGTTGAAGGACACCAGGCCCGCGCAGTTGATGAAGGCGTGCACCTTGCCGGTGAGCTCCGCCACGCGGGCCTCTTCCAGGCCCATCCACGGGTCGGTGATGTCGCCGTCCAGCACCTCCACCTTCTGGCGGATGAAGGCCAGCGCGCCCTCGTCGCCCAGGCTGTCGCGCAGCGGCTGGAAGGGCTCGCTGGTGGCCACCTTGTCGAAGAAGCGGCGCTCGGCGGACGCGGCGCTGCCCTTGCGGACCAGCACGTACACCTTGTCCAGCTCCTGCCCGTAGCGGGTCAGCAGCATGGACAGCGTCACCTTGCCCACGAAGCCGGTGGCGCCCGCGAAGAGCAGGCGCTTGCCGGTGAAAGTCTGCGTGACGTTCAGCTCGGGAAGCGGCGACATGGGCGTCCTCACTTCACGTCCACCATCACCGTGGGCGCGATGCGCAGCAGGCTGATGGTGGCCGAGCGGCCCATGAACCCGCGCGCCTCTTCAATGGCCTCGGTGAGCGTGTCGGTGCGGTCCCAGCCGAGCAGGGCGGGGACGTGGTTGTTCTCCGCGCCCGCGACGATGACCTTGCCCACGTGCTGGCGGCCATTCTCGCCCCAGTACCACATATAGAAGGGATGCACACCGTGGTAGGCGTTGCCCTTGCGGTACAGGTGCACGTAGCTGGGGTTCTCCGCGAACTCCTTCTCGTACTTGTGCTCCAGCTTCATGGAGTCGCGCGTCTCCGGCAGCAGCCGGTGGAAGAACTCGATGTAGCTGGGGTGGTGCTCCGGGTCGAACTCGTCGTAGGCCGGGTGCAGGAGGATGAGCACGCCGCCCTTCTTCACCAGGGGCACGCCGCGGTTCAGGTTGTAGAAGTAGCCCAGCCCCATCACCTGCACGAGCAGCGGGTTGAGGATGGAGTTGACGCTGTACGGAGAGATGAACGGGATGGGGAAGATGACGATGTCGCTCTGCCCCTCCACCGGCACCACGTACTGCTTCCAGCTGGTCTCCAGCGTCTTCTGGTGCGTGGGCTCCGTGGCGCCCGCGTAGACGCCCGTGACCTCATAGGGCGCCGGCACGGAGTTGAGCACCTTGCGCGCCGCCGCGCGGGGCATCTTGGACAGCGCGAAGCGCATGGCCTGGAACTTCAGCCGGTCCGCCTCCGTGTAGTCCTCTTCCTTCTTGGCGAGGAAGTCGGTGGGGCCGCCGAACATGCGGTTGTTCAGCGCCGTCTCGATGTGGAAGACCTTCAGGTGCTTGTCGATGTTGCGCCCGATGCGCTCGTTGCTCTTGTAGAGCGCGCTGGCCTTCGGCTCCATGTAGCTGTCCGAGGCGCGGATGGTCTTCGGGTTGTGGTGGTGGCGCAGCGACGCGTAGTTGGACACGCCGGTGCCCATGGACTTGTGCCCGCCGTTCATGGGCACGAAGTTCACGTTCACGTAGACGATGAGGTCGCTCTCCGCCACGCGGCGGTTCACCGACACCTCTTCACCGTGGGACGTGCGCTCCAGCGCGACCATCCCGTCCGGGTCCTCGGCGTCGTGGTTGTAGTAGCGGTCCGGGTAGTAGGCGTCGAAGATCTTCTGGCCCACCATGCGCCGCATCTCGGCTTCCGTCATCCGGCGGTGCAGGGCGTTGGCGATGACCAGGTGGATGTCGTCCACGCCGCTGTCGGCGGCCAGCTCCAGGACGATTTCCAGGATGCTCTGCCGCACGTCCGGCGTCACCATGGGCGGCAGCGGCACGCTGATGTCGTCGATGACGCAGGTCAGGCGCATGCCCGGCTTGAGCAGGGCGTGCAGCGGCTCCATGCCCTCCGGGTGGTTGATGGCGTAGCGGATGGCGGCCTTGACGTTGGGCACGCCGGCCAGCGGCGGGCGCGGGAAGATGACCCGCGTGCCCACCGGCAGGTCCTCTTGGAGGAAGTTCTCGCCGTGGAAGAGCACTCGCGGCGGGCTGCCCTTCTCGGTGATGACGACCTGGCTTTCCTCGTCGTACAGCTTCTGGAGCGTCTTGAACGGGCGCATGGAGATGGGGGCTCCTACTTGAGGTCGAGGATGGGCCAGTTGTAGGCGCGCGCGATGGAGCGCAGCCGCAGGTCCGGGTTCACCGCGGTGGGTCGGCCGACCACCGCGAGCATGGCGTAGTCAGAGGCGCTGTCGGAGTAGCCGTGGCACTTGTCCAGGGTCAGGCCTTCCTTGGTGCAGTAGGCGCGGATGGCGTTGGCCTTGTTCGCGCCCTCGATGATGGGCGGAATCACCTTGCCCGTCGCCTTGCCGCCCACGAACTGCATCTTGTTGGCGATCAGGTCGTCGGCACCCAGGTGGCGCGCCAGCGGGCGCATGGTGAAGTCCAGCGCACCGGTGACGAGGACAATCTTGCAGCCGCTGCGGCGGGCCTGGTCGATGAGGTCCTGCGTCTGCTCGTAGAGGGCCGGCTGGAGCACGTCCTCGAACATGTCCTCGGCGATGGTGACCAGGCGGTCCTCGCTGAGGCCGGCGTAGTAGCGGTAGAAGAACTCGTTGAACGTCTTGCGGTCCAGCGCGTCCATGACACCGAACAGCGGCACGCTGAGCGCGGTGCTCAGCGTCCTCCCGGCGATACCCAGGACCGAGCCGCGGTTCATCGCGTAGTACGCGTAGACGTGGACGACGTTCGTCTTCACGAGCGTCCCGTCGACATCGAAGAAGGCAGCTTTCGAGGGCATGTGGCTGCGGGCTTCCTGACACTCCGAGGGGGGTAAGGTCAACGATACCGGCCGTGAGGGGACCTACAGCCAGCCCTGCTCTCGATACCACCGGGCGCTGCGACGGATGGAGTCCGCCAGGTCACGCCGGGGGTGAAAGCCGAGCAGCCGCTCGGCCTTGGCGCCGGAGCACGTCCAGGCGGGTGCGAGCAACTGCCGCGCCAGCTTCCGGTTCAGGGGCAGCTTGCGGCCCGTCAGCTGCGACACGCCGTCCGCCGCGGCGGCCAGTGCCTGGAGGACGCCTGGACGCAGACGCACCGTGCGAGGCTGCAGCCCCAGCGCCTGCGCGCCCAGGTCCTGGACGGCCTCCAGGGACAGGGGCTCGCCAGGGCCGGCGCAGAAGAAGGCCTCGCCCAGCGCCGCGGGGTGGGTGGCCTGGAGCACGAGCAGGTCCACCACGTCCTCCACGTCCACCATGGTCAGGGGCCGGGGACCTCCGGTCAGCTCCAGGCGGATGCCCCGCTGCGCCAGCTTGAAGAACGGGAGGTTCTCCTTGTCCCAGGGGCCGAGGATGCGCGGCGGGCGCGAGACCGTCACCGGCAGCCGGTCCGCGTACGAGAAGGCGATGCGCTCCGCTTCCGCCTTGCTCTCTCCGTACCATTCGTATGGTTGGAAGGGGTCTTCCTCCACATGGGGCCGGCTCGGCGTGGAGGGCCCGCAGGCAGCCAGCGAGCCCGCAAGGACCAGGCGGGGGCGGTGGCCCGTGGCCACCATGGCCTCGCACAGATTCCGGGTGCCCTCCGCGTTGACGCGCATGAAGTCGTCCCGTGTCGCGCCGCGGCGCACGCCCGCGAGGTGGAAGACGACGTCCTGGTCGGCCACCGCGGCCGCCAGCGTGGAGGGGACCGTCACATCGCCCTCCGCCCGCGTGTACGCCACGCCCGCGAGCCCCGAGGCGTCTCCCCCCGGTCGCAACAGGCATGTGACGCTGTCCCCGCGGGCGGCCAGGGCCTTGGCCAGCCACGTTCCCAGGAAGCCGCCTGCACCGGTGATGAGGGCTCTCATGACGGCTTTTCATCCAAAAAAACACACCACGACCGCAAGGGGAATCCAGCGGCGGTTGGGGTGACTGGACGCTCCGGTAAGGGGTTTCCCGAGGGAAGATAGCGCTCCCGCGCCTGATTTTCGGCCCGCGGACGCGTTCCGGAGCGCAGCCGGTAGGATCGCAGCGTTCGCGCCGGAGCCGGATTTTCGGGCCCCAGCGGCGTTCAAAGCGGGGCGCTCAGAGGGAAAAACGCAGGAGAGGGCTGTTTTTCGGGCTTGGGCGTGCTACTTCTACGCCGCATCGGCTGTCGCTTCACGTAAGCAACGCCGTACAACGTCCCCTTCGGAGGGGAGGAGACTCAAGACGAATGGCCGCCAAGAAAGCTGCTGCGAAGAAGGCTCCCGCCGCCAAGAAGACCGCTGCCAAGAAGCGCACGCCGAACGCGTCGTTCATGAAGGAGATGACGCCTTCCCCCGCGCTCGCGGAGATTGTCGGTTCCAAGCCGCTGCCGCGCACCGAGGTTGTCAAGAAGCTCTGGGCCTACATCAAGAAGCAGGGCCTGCAGGACGCGAAGAACAAGCGGCAGATCAACGCCGACGACAAGCTCAAGCCCATCTTTGGTGGCAAGAAGAACGTCACCATGTTCGAGATGACGGCGCTGGTGAACAAGCAGCTGAGCTGAGCACCGGCCGGGGTCTCCCGGTGGCCGTACTCGGGGCTCGCCGCGATATGCGGCGGGCCCCTTGCATTTCCAGGGGTTGGGAAGCAGCGCGGAGCGTTGGATAGAGGGCGGACGGGTGACTGCGTGCTGGCGGACGGGGCGCTGGCGGCCTACCTCTGGGCCACATGTTGCTCGACGCCTTGGAAGAAGAGGGGACCGCCTCGAATGGGGCGGGTGGCACCACGATGACGGCCGAGGCCCTGGCCGAGGGCCTCTACATCCGCGTCCGGGACGAGCTCGAGTCGCGGCCGCACACGCCCCTGTCCACGTACCGGGTCCAGTTCCACAAGGGCTTCACCTTCGACGACGCGCGCGAAGTCGTGCCGTACCTGGCCCGCCTGGGGGTGAGCGACCTCTACGCCTCGCCCTACCTGAAGGCCACGCCCGGCAGCACGCATGGCTACGATTGCGTGGACCACCAACAATTGAATCCCGAGGTGGGCACGCCCGAGTCCCACGCGGCGCTCTGCGCGGCGCTGCGTGAGCGGGGCATGGGGCAGGTGCTGGACGTGGTGCCCAACCACATGGGCATCGAGCGGGACAACCGCCTCTGGTTCGACGTGCTGGAGAACGGGCCGTCGTCCGTCTACGCGAAGTTCTTCGACATCGACTGGGCGCCGGTGAAGGAGGAGCTTCGCGACCGGGTGCTGCTGCCGATTCTGGGGGACCAGTACGGCATCGTCCTGGAGCGGGGGGAGCTGAAGCTGTCCTACCGCGAGGGCGCCTTCTTCCTCCATTACTACGAGCACACGTTGCCGGTGGCGCCGCGCCAGTACGCGCGCATCCTGCGGCACGGGCTGGAGCGGCTGGAGGCCCGGCTGGGCGCGGAGCACCCGTGCATGGTGGAGGTGCTGTCCATCCTCACCGCCATCGAGCACCTGCCCGCGCGGACCGAGGTGGAGCGGGCCCGGGTGGTGGAGCGCCACCGGGAGAAGGAGGTCATCAAGCGCCGGCTGGCCGCGGTGACGGCGGAGTGCCCGGAGCTGCAGGCATACATCGAGGACAACGTCCGCGTCTTCAACGGTGAGCCGGGCAACCCGCGCTCGTTCGACCTGCTGGACTCGGTGCTGACGGCATGCAGCTACCGGCTGGCGCACTGGCGGGTGGCGGGCGAGGAGATCAACTACCGCCGCTTCTTCGACATCAACGGCCTGGCCGCCCTGCGCGAGGAGGACCCGGACGTCTTCCAGGAGGCCCACGCGCTCATCTTCCGCTGGCTGCGCGAGGGGCTCGTCACCGGGCTGCGCATCGACCACCCGGACGGACTCTTCGACCCGACGGCGTACTTCCTGGACCTGCAGGAGGGCTACTTCGTGGAGCGCGCCCATGCGTTGTTCCTCGAGTCCCACGCGGAGGACGACACGCGCTGGCCCGCCGTGGAGGCCACGCTGCGCGAGCGCTGGCGCGCCGAGGTGACGCAGCATCCGGACAGCCCGCTGCGCAAGGCGCTGTACGTGGTGGTGGAGAAGATTCAGGGCGGGCGCGAGCGCATGCCCGAGGCCTGGGCCGTGCACGGCACCACCGGCTACCGCTTCGCCAACGCGGTGAGCGGCCTCTTCGTGCAGCCGGACGCGGAGAAGGCGCTGACGGAGACGTACGAGCGCTTCGTGGGCGGCCAGGCGGACTTCGCGGAGCTCGTCTACCAGAAGAAGCTGCTCATCATGCGCGTGTCCATGGCCAGCGAAATCAACGTGCTGGCGCACGAGCTCAACCGCATCTCGGAGATGAATCGGCGCACGCGCGACTTCACGCTCAACTCGCTGCGGCGGGCGCTGGTGGAGTTCATCGCCCTGTTCCCCGTCTACCGCACCTACGTGGACGGCTGGCGCCCGGAGCTGGACGCGCGCGACGTGCAGTACATCGAGTGGACCATCCAGCGCGCCAAGGAGCGCAACGCCACCACCAACGCCTCCATCTTCGACTTCCTGCGCGACATCCTCCTGCGCCGCTACCCGGAGCACGTGGACGCGCGGGAGCGCGCCGTCATGCTGCGCTTCGCGATGAAGCTGCAGCAGGTGACGGGGCCCGTCATGGCCAAGGGCCTGGAGGACACCGTCTTCTACATCTACAACCGGCTGGTGAGCCTCAACGAGGTGGGCGGCGAGCCGGAGCGCTTCGGCGTCCATGCCAACACCTTCCACCTGCGCAACCAGGAGCGCGCGGAGCGCTGGCCGGCCAGCCAGCTCACCTCCAGCACCCACGACACCAAGCGCAGCGAGGACGTGCGCGCGCGCATCAACGTGCTGACCGAGGTGCCGGACACGTGGCGCAAGCGCGTGAAGAAGTGGGCCCGGCAGACGGAGAAGGCGGTGTCGCTGCTGCCCTCCGGCCCGGCGCCCACGGCCAACGACATGTACCTCTTCTTCCAGACGCTGGTGGGGGCCTGGCCCATGGGCGCGTCCCACTCCGCCGAGGAGATGGCGGACTTCCATCGCCGGGTGCGCGAGTACATGGGCAAGGCCATCAAGGAGGCCAAGGTCCGCACCTCGTGGACCAACCCGGACGGCGCCTACGACGACGCGGTGGCGCGCTTCGTGGACGCCTGCTTCGACCCGAAGGTGACGGGCGGCTTCCTGGAGGACGTGCGGGACTTCAAGCGCTCCATCGAGCGCGCGGGGCAGTACAACGCGCTGGGGCAGCTCCTCTTGAAGCTGGCCTCGCCGGGCGTGGTGGACACCTACCAGGGCTGCGAGCTGTGGGATTTGTCGCTGGTGGACCCGGACAACCGGCGGCCGGTGGACTTCGCCCTGCGCTCGCGGCTGCTGGAGGCGCTGGACGCCGAGGCCGCCAGGGATAGGGCCGCGCTGAGCGGGCAGCTGGCGGCGGACATGGATGATGGCCGGGTGAAGCTCTATGTCCTGGCCGAGTCCCTGCGGCTGCGCCAGCGCCAGCCGGTCCTGTTCCGGAGCGGGGGCTACCGGGCGCTCGAGCTGACGGGCCCCCGGGCGAAGGCCGCCGTCGCCCTCGCGCGCGAGCATGGCGAGGAGGTGGTGGTGGCCTGCGCGCCGCGTTACACCCAGTCCGCGCTGGAATCCCCCGACGGACTGGCCGGGGCCTACGGCAGCACGTTCCTGGACCTTCCGGAGGCATATGCGGGCATGATGTTCCGCCATGTGTTCACCGGACGTCAGGTTCGGCCTGAGCGTGGACCGGGCGGCGCGGTGCTGCCCCTCGGGCCGCTCCTGGCGGAGTTTCCGGTGGTGTTGCTGGAGAGGAGCGCCGGATGAGGAGGGCCGAGGTGCTTCCAGGGAAGCCGTATCCCCTGGGCGCCACGTTCGATGGGCACGGAGTCAACTTCGCCGTCTTCAGCGAGCACGCGAAGAAGGTCGAAATCTGCCTCTACGACGCGGCGGACCCGGCGAAGGAGACGCGCCGCTTCCCCCTGCTGGAGACCACCCACCAGGTGTGGCACGGCTACGTGCCAGGCCTCCAGGCTGGAACCCTCTACGGGCTGCGCGTCCACGGGCCCTACGAGCCGAAGAAGGGGCTGCGCTTCAACCCGCACAAGCTGCTGGTGGACCCCTATGCCCGCGCCATCCACGGCAAGGTGGACTACCAGGCGCCCATCTACGCCTACACCCCCGGGGCGAAGGAGGAGGACCTCGCCTTCGACACGCGTGACGACGCGGCGGCCGTGCCCAAGGGCGTGGTGCTGGGGCCGGACACCTTCGACTGGGAGGGCGACGCGCCGCCGAACGTGCCGTGGCACGACACCCTCATCTACGAAGTCCATGTGAAGGGCTTCACCAAGCTGCACCCGCGCGTGCCGGAGGCCCTGCGGGGCACCTACGCGGGGCTGGCGCACCCGGCCAGCATCGAGCACCTGAAGAAGGTGGGTGTCACCGCGGTGGAGCTGCTGCCCATCCAGCACATCGTCGACGAGCCCTTCCTCATCCAGCGCGAGAAGGTCAATTACTGGGGCTACAACACGCTGGGCTACTTCGCGCCGGACGCGCGCTACAGCGGCTCGGGCTCGCTGGGCGGGCAGGTGGACGAGTTCAAGCAGATGGTGAAGCAGCTGCACCGCGCTGGCATCGAGGTGCTGCTGGACGTCGTCTACAACCATACCTGCGAGGGCAACCACCTGGGCCCCACGCTGTCCTTCAAGGGCGTGGACAACGCGGCCTACTACCGCCTCACGGAGAAGGACCCGCGCTACTACATGGACGTCACCGGGTGCGGGAACTCGTGGAACGCCACGCACCCCTATGCGCTGAAGCTCATCGCCGACTCCCTGCGCTACTGGGTGGAGGAGATGCACGTGGACGGGTTCCGCTTCGACCTGGCCACCACGCTGGGCAGGGACCGCCACGGCTATGACACCCGCGCGGCCTTCTTCCAGATCATCCACCAGGACCCGGTGCTCAGCCGGGTGAAGCTCATCTCCGAGCCCTGGGACGTGGGCGACTTCGGCTACCAGGTGGGCAACTTCCCGGTGCTGTGGAGCGAGTGGAACGGCAAGTACCGCGACACCATCCGCCGCTACTGGAAGGGGGACGACCGGCAGGCGGCGGAGATTGGCTACCGCCTCACGGGCAGCTCGGACCTGTTCTCGCTGTCGGGGCGCAAGCCCACCGCGAGCGTGAACTTCGTCACCGCGCATGACGGCTTCACGCTGCACGACCTCGTCACCTACAACGACAAGCACAACGAGGCGAACGGCGAGGAGAACCGCGACGGCGCCAATGACAACCACTCCTGGAACTGCGGGGTGGAGGGCGAGACGACGGACGCGAAAATCAATGCCCTGCGCGAGCAGCAGAAGCGCAACTTCCTGGCCACGCTCTTCCTGTCCCAGGGCGTGCCCATGCTGGTGGCCGGCGACGAGATGGGCCGCACCCAGAAGGGCAACAACAACGCCTACTGCCAGGACAACGAGCTGTCGTGGGTGAACTGGGAGCTGAACGACACGCAGCGGGCGCTGCTGGACTTCACCTGCGCCCTGACCAAGCTGCGGCGCGAGCAGCCGGTGCTGCACAAGCGGCGCTTCTTCCGCGGCGCCCACATGTGGGACAGCGAGCTGAAGGACCTGGCGTGGTTCCGGCCCGACGGCAAGGAGATGCGCAAGGACGACTGGGAGAAGCCCTACGTGCGCTCCCTGGCGTTCCTGCTGGGCGGTGACGCCATCGCCGCGCCGGACGAGGAAGGGAACCGGATTGTCGGGGACACGGTGCTGGTGCTGATGAACGCGCACCACGAGCCCATCACCTTCATGCTGCCGGCCCTCGAGTGGGGCGCGGACTGGGAGCGGGTGGTGGACACCGCCGTGTGCGGCGAGTCGCCACGCACGCACACGCCGGCGGGCGGCAACGTCCAGGTGGCGGGCCGCTCCCTGGTGGTGCTGCGCCGCCCGGCGACGGAGTAACCCCCCGCTTCAACGCAAGGGGTCGACGGCCAGGCGCGCCGCCAGTAGGGTGCGCCCCCTTCGGACCCTGCAACAGGAATTCCAAGTGGATACGCAAGTCGCGCTCTGGGTGGGTTTCAACGTCTTCGTCCTCGCGATGCTCGCGCTGGACCTCGGCCTCTTCCACCGCAAGGACCATGCGGTGACGCCGAAGGAGGCCGGTCTCTGGACGCTGGTGTGGATTACCCTCAGCCTGATTTTCTGCGCGGGCATCTGGCACTTCCGGGGCCCCACGGTCGGGCTCCAGTGGTTGACGGCGTACGTGGTGGAGTACGCGCTCTCCGTCGACAACCTCTTCGTCTTCCTGATGGTGTTCAGCTACTTCCGGGTGGCGCCGGAGCACCAGCACCGGGTGCTCTTCTGGGGCATCATGGGCGCGTTCATCATGCGCGCGGGCCTCATCCTGGCGGGCACGGCGCTGGTGAAGCAGTTCCACTGGCTCATCTACCTGTTCGGCGCGTTCCTCGTCTTCACCGCGGTGAAGATGCTGGTGTCGAAGGACGAGGAGATCGACCCGGAGCAGAAGGGCATCGTGAAGTTCGCGCGGCGCGTGCTGCCCGTGGCCCGGATGGGCGAGGGCAGCCGCTTCATGGTGACGGAGGACGGCCGGCGCAAGTTCACGCCGCTGTTCATCGTGCTGCTGGTTGTGGAGGCCACGGACCTGCTCTTCGCGCTGGACTCCATCCCCGCCGTGCTGGGCATCAGCCAGGACGCCTTCATCATCTACACGTCCAACGTGTGCGCGATTCTGGGCCTGCGCTCGCTGTTCTTCGTGGTGGCCAGCCTGATGGACAAGTTCCACTTCCTGAAGGTGGGCCTGAGCGCGATTCTCGGCTTCGTGGGCGTGAAGATGCTCATCACCTTCTTCGACATCCACGTCCCCATCGGCATCTCCCTGGGCGTGATTGCCGGCGTCCTGGTGGCGGCCATCGTCGCCTCGCTGGTGTGGCCCAAGCAGCCGGAGCCTGGACAGGACCGGGAGAGCGCCAAGACGTGAGCAGGCGGCCGCCGGGCTCTCCAACCCGGCGTTTTCCTTGCAAGTGGCTGCCATTGCCGCCAAATCTGGGGGCATGTCTTCCAGCGCCACGACCGACGGCATCCGCATCACCGTGAAGCCCGCCTACTGGCCGGAGCGCAGCGCTCCGGAGTCCGGGCAGTTCGCCTTCATGTACACGGTGGAGATTGCCAACGAGGGCACCGTCCCGGCGCAGCTCAAGGCCCGGCACTGGGTCATCACCGATGCCACGGGCAAGGTGGAGGAGGTGCGGGGCGAAGGCGTGGTGGGCCGCCAGCCCCACCTGGGGCCCGGGGAGCGCTTCGAGTACACGAGCTGGGCCATGCTGCGCACGCCCTTCGGCACCATGCGTGGCAGCTATGACATGGTGCGGCCGGACGGCACGCGCTTCGACGCGCGCATCGCCGAGTTCGCGCTCACCCTTCCCAACTCCCTGCACTGATGCCGACGCCGACTTCCAAGCGAGGGCTGCTGCTCGTCAACCTGGGCACGCCGGACGCCCCCGAGACGGCGCCGGTGCGGCGCTACCTGCGCGAGTTCCTCAATGACCCGCGCGTCATCGACATCCACCCGGTGGCCCGCTGGGCGCTGCTGAACTTCGTCATCCTGCCGGTGCGGCCGGCGAAGAGCGCGGAGGCGTACCGCAAAATCTGGATGAAGGAGGGCTCGCCGCTGCTCGTGTACAGCCAGGCCCTGGCGGCCCAGGTGGCCGAGCGGCTGGCGGGCGAGTACGAGGTGGCGCTGGGCATGCGCTACGGCTCCCCGTCCATCACCGACGCGGTGGCGTCGCTGCGCGCCCGGGGCGTGTCGGAGTTCACCGTGCTGCCGCTGTACCCGCAGGAGGCTGCGTCCTCCACGGCGTCCTCGCTGGCGCGCACCTACGAGGTGCTGGCGGAGTCCTGGGACGTGCCCTTCGTGCGCGCCGTGCCGGCCTTCTTCGACCATCCGGGCTTCCTGGACGCCTTCACCGCCGTGGCGCGGCCGGTGATTGACGAGGCGCGCGCCGACTACGTCCTCTTCAGCTTCCACGGCCTGCCAGAGCGGCACATGCGCAAGAGCGACCCCACGGGGGCGCACTGCCTGTCCACCACCTCGTGCTGCGACACCCTGACGGCTGCCAACAAGCACTGCTACCGCGCGCAGAGCCATGCGACGGCGCGGGGCCTGGCCGCGCGCCTGGGGCTGCCAGCGGATGGGTGGAGCGTGTCCTTCCAATCGCGATTGGGCCGCACGCCGTGGGTGAAGCCGTACACGGACGTGGTGCTGCCGGAGCTGGCGAAGAAGGGCGTGAAGCGCCTGGCGGTGATGTGCCCGGCCTTCGTGGCGGACTGCCTGGAGACGCTGGAGGAGATTGGCCTCCGCGCGCGCGAGCAGTTCCTGGAAGCGGGAGGGGAGTCGCTGACGCTCGTCCCCTCCCTGAACGCCCACCCGGCCTGGGTGGACGCCGTGGTGCAACTGGTGCGCGAGTCGGACGGGCCGCCTACTGCTGGGGCTGGGCCGTCGGCGTCGGCGGGGGCGTAGGCGCCGCTTCCATCGCGGTGAGGCGCAGCTTCAGGGTCCCGGTGGGCATCTGGAGCGCGGCGGTGGGGAAGCCGCTCTTCGTCACCGAGGTGACGGTGCCTTCCCAGGAGCGCCACCGCCCGGCCTTCACCAGGAACTCGCCGCGGCCGGTGATGCTCACCTCGGCGCTGGCGCTGGCCTCGCGCGTGGGCTTGTTCTTGGAGGCCTCGTCATCCGCGGCCTCCGCTTCTTCCTCCGCGGCTCGCGCGGGCGAGGTGGGCGGCGCCTCCTTGGGGCGGACCGTGCCGGCCAGCTTCTCGGAGATGTCGTACTCCAGCGTGGCCACCTGCTCGCCGCCGTCGGCGGGCGTCAGGCTGGCGAGCTTCACGCGGTTGTGGCGCTCGGGCTGGCCGGGCTGGAACTGCGCGCCGAGCGCCTCCATGTGAATCAGCTCGGTGGCGAGCGACCACGCGTCCCCGGTGCCCACCGGGTCCCGGGGAAGCTCCAGCACCAGCGTGGCCAGGTTCCGGGTGACGCCCTGCAGCCCGTCGAGCACGAAGCCGCGCTCGCTCAGGGTGCCGGTGTCCGCCTCGGCCTTCGTTCCCACGGGCGTGACGCGGAGGCGGTAGTCCCCCGAGTCGGTCCGGTCCAGGACGTAGCTGATGGCGTCCGGCAGGGGCGCGGTGGGCGTGGCGGCGGGCGCGGCCTTCTCCTTGCCTTTGCCTTTGCCCTTGGCGCCCTTCGTGGGCGTGCCTGCTTCGGCGCTGGCGGCCGCGCCGCCGGTGCGCTCGATGTCGAGCCGGTAGGTCGTGGGCGCGCCCGCTGCGAGCTTCCAGCGGAGCACGACCTTCGACGGGTCCACGGACGGCTCCGCGGGCGCGGCGGGGGCCGCTTCCGCGGGCGGCGGAGCATCCTTCATCCCCGGCGGCCGGGGAATGGGCTCCATCTTTCCTCGAGGCTCTTCCTTGCAGGCGGTCAGAGAGAGGGCAATGACCAGGCCAAACACGCTTCGCTTCACGCGGGGACGCTCCTTGGCAGCCCTGGCGGGATATCGAAGCAAGCGAGGTCATTCAAGTACGTCACCCGGCCGCTTCGAGGACGACTGCGCGAGGTAGATGTCGACCTGCGTCTTGACGCGTTCCGCGAAGTCTGGGTCGAGCCGCTCCATGATGGCCCATTCGAGCTCGAGGTCCCGGCGGAGGTCGGGCCTGGCGGAGCGCACCAGGACGGGCTCGGCGGAGAGCAGGACCGCCGGCATGATGTTCTGTTGCTCCTCCGGGGCCACCATGGTCGTCTTCTCGGGCACCGGCAGCATCTGGGTCCGGGCGGGCATGTTGGCGGCCATGTGGTACGCGCGCACGATGAGCCGGCCGTCGGGACGCTTGCGCCCCTCGACATAGACGCGGGACCAGTGCGTGAACACGTCGTGGTTGCCGGCGATCTTCCAGGGTGTGTGGAGGAACAGCGGGTCCGTGCTGGGCAGCAGGGCATAGCCGCGCTCGCTCAGGACGGCCTCGGCGGCCTTCATGACCTGTCGTGCGGGCATGTCGTACACCACATAGCTGCTCGTGCGCTCCAGCAGCGTCTGGCGTTGGCTCGTGCAGCCCGTCAGGGCGAGCAGGGTCAGCGCGACCGCGAACGGGTGGCTTCTCATCATCGGCATGCCTCCTGGACGTGGACCGAGGGGGGGCGCGGTCGTGCTCCAGCGACTTCCGCGCCGTGTGCGTGACAACGCCGTGGCGGGACACCCATATCGGGAGGGCCATACGGAAAGTGGAGCCGGGCCATGCCGGGCGGCCGGCTGCCTGGCTTCCACGCGCCACGGCCCTGCTTGCGTTTCGTGCGGGCTTGGCGAAGAAGCGGGAGCATGTCCGCGCAGCTCGAGAAGCCAGTGCCTCCCTCGTTCGATACGGCCAGTGACGTGCTGGCGTGGTTGCGGGCGCAAGGGCTCGAACATCTGGCGCGGCTGAGCCTCGCGGTGCTGATGCCGCTGGTCGAGGCCGCCTACCTGCCGCAGGCCCGGCCGGTGCTGGCGCGCCGACGACTGGTGGAGCTCCTCAGTGAGGAGACGCGGGCGCGATGGATGCTGGAGGCGATGCCGTCGCCGCGGATGAAGGAGCTGCTGCCCGCGCTCGCCTGGCGCTTCGTGGAGGCGGAGCGCGCGGGCGTGGAGCTGTCACGGGCCACGCTCGATGAGCGGCTGGCCCCGCCTTCGGAGGCGCGGACGCACCGCATCCATGGCTTGTTGCTGGCGCTGCGTTCCCGCGTGCCCGGCGCGGTGGCCCCTCGGCCGATGCATTCGCTCGTGCCGGACCTGATGCAGTACGACGCGGCGCTCCCCGGCTTTCGTCTCCGCGAGACGCGCATCTCGGAGCTGCCCGTGGGCGCGCAGGCGGGCTTCATCCTCCCCGAGGCCCGGCTGGTCTTCTCTCCCACCGAGGTGATGGGGGACTGCACCTGTGGCGCGACGTTCTGCGTCCACCTGCTGGCGGTCATCGACACGGCGCTGCTGTGGCTGCGCCAGCCCTGGACGGAGACGTTCGGCGAGGAACTGGAGGAACTGGTCCGCCCTGGGTGGGAGCGCGCGCTGCGGGCGCTGGAGCGCGCCGTCGACGACAGTCCCGGTGGTCCCGGGGGCGGGGAGGTCTCCTGGCGCCTGGACGTCATCCACGGCTACGGCGTGGAGCTCGCGCCCTACGTGCACAAGCGCAACAAGAAGGGCCAGCGGAGCACGGGCGCGAAGGTGAGCCGGCGCAAGCTGTTGCAGGAGTATGGCTCGCAGCTGTCGGCGGCGGACGCGCGGCTGGCGGCGTTGCTGCCGGAGTCGGAGGCTCCCGCGTCGCGCGCGTTGCTCTTCGAGCTGGTGGGCCACCCGCGCATCCACCTGGACGAGAACCCGGACCTGCTGGTGCGCATCGAGCGCGCCAAGGTCGGGCTCGTCGCCGAGGACCGGGACGGGCTGGTCATCGTGAGCGCGGGCGTGGATGGCGCGATGCTGCCCGCGTCGATGCTGGAGCGGGTGCGCAGGGCGCCGCCGGAGGAGGGCCTCTACGTCTGGGATGATGGTCAGCGCGTGCTCACCGTGCTGGACGTGGGGCCGGAGATTCGAGCGCTGCTGATGGCACTGAACCGCCACGGCAACGCGTTCCCTCCGGAGAGCCATGTCGCGCTGCTGGACCAGCTATCGAAGCTGTCCCTGCGAGTGCCCGTGGCGCTGCCTCGCAGCGTCATGGGGGAGTCGGTGCCCCTGCGCTACGTCCCCGTGGTGCGCATGGAGGCCCATGCGAGCGGGGCGGTCCGCGTGGAGCTGCGCACGCGCCCTCTGCCCGACAGCCCCACGTTCATTCCGGGGGAGGGGGCACGAGACGTCCATGTCCGGCGCGGCACGGGGGCGGTGCACGCCGTGCGCGACTTCGTCCAGGAGCGGAACGCGGCGGAGCTGCTCCAGGCCCGGCTGCCGCTGGACACCGCCGAGCCGGAGGAGCTGCCCTTCACGTTCCGCTTCACCAGCGCGCAGGGCGGCCTCGCCGTGCTCGCGGCGTGTGTGGAGCTGGACCCCAAGCCGGAGCTGGAGTGGGTCGGCGCGCCGGTGCGGCTGTTCAAGGCGAATGGGCCCCCGGCGCTGAAGGTCATCCTGGAAAGGAAGCGGGACTGGTTCGGCGTGCTGGGCGGGCTGTCGGTGGAGGGCGAGCGGGTGGAGCTGGCGCGGCTGCTCGATGCGGCCCGGCGCAAGGAACGCTACGTCCAGGTGGACGCGACGTCCTACGTGGAGATTGAGGGGGCGCTGCGGGAGCACCTGGCGCGGCTCGCGGACCATGCGCATGCCACGCGCCATGGGCTGGAGGTGGGCCCCTCCGCGGTGGAGACGCTCACCGCGCTCCAGGACGCGGGCGCGGATGTCGAGGCGGACAAGACGTGGCAGACGCTGGTGGAGCGCATCTTCGCGGCGAAGGAGCTGAAGCCGCGGGTGCCCGCCACGTTGAAGACGTCGCTGCGGGACTACCAGGTCGAGGGCTTCCGGTGGTTGACGCGGCTGGCGTCGTGGGGCGCGGGTGGGGTGCTCGCGGACGACATGGGCCTGGGGAAGACGGTGCAGGCGCTGACGGTGCTCCTGGACCGGAGCAAGTTGGGGCCCGCGCTGGTGCTGGCGCCGACGTCCGTGGCCTTCAACTGGATGGAGGAGGCGAAGCGCTTCGCGCCGGCCTTGCGGATGACGCTGTTCTCGGAGGCGTCGGACCGGGGCGGGACGCTCGAGAAGCTGGGGCCGAAGGATGTGCTGGTGCTCAGCTACGGCCTGCTCACGCGCGACATCGAGCGGCTGTCCAAGCTGCGCTTCGCCACCATCGTCTTCGACGAGGCGCAGACGCTGAAGAACGCGACGACGCACCGCTTCCGGGCGGCGCGGGCACTCCAGGGAGACTTCAAGTTCGCGCTGTCGGGCACGCCGCTGGAGAACCACCTGGGCGAGCTCTGGAGCTTGTTCACCGTGGTGTTCCCGGGGCTGCTCGGGAGCTGGGAGGCGTTCCGCTCGCGCTTCGCCGCGCCGATAGAGCGGGGCGTGGACCCGACCGCCGCGCCCGCGCTGGCCCGGGTGCTCCAGCCCTTCCTGCTGCGCCGCACGAAGGCGCAGGTGGAGGCGCAGCTCCCGCCCCGGACGGACATCCGGGTGCCCATCATCCTGTCCTCGGAGGAGTGGGCGCTTTACGAGGACGCACGGCTGGCGGCGCTCTCTGATTTGGAGACGCGCAAGCCGAAGATGAAGGAGCAGGAGCGGCGTATCGAGATTCTGGCGGCGCTCACGCGGCTGCGCCTGTTGGCCTCGCATCCGCGCCTGTACGACGCCGGGTCGAAGCTGGAGTCAGCCAAGCTCGAGCGCTTCATGGAACTGGTGCGGGAGCTGCGCGCGGAGGGGCATCGGGCGCTCGTGTTCAGCCAGTTCACGTCGCACCTGGCGCTGGTTCGCGAGGTGCTGGACGCGGAAGGGATTGATTACGAGTACCTGGATGGGCAGACCCCGGCGGGCGCCCGGGCCGAGCGCGTGCGGGCCTTCCAGGAAGGCGATGTGCCGCTGTTCCTGATTTCGCTCAAGGCCGGCGGCTTCGGGCTCAACCTCACGGCGGCGACCACGGTGATTCACCTGGACCCGTGGTGGAACCCCGCCGTGGAGGACCAGGCCTCCGACCGCGCGCACCGGATTGGCCAGGAGCGGCCGGTGACGGTGTATCGCCTGGTGGCGCGGGGGACCATCGAGGAGCAGCTGCTGTCGCTGCACGAGCACAAGCGCGCGCTGGTGGCGGGGGTGCTGGAGGGGAAGGATGCGGCGGGACGGCTGACGACCCAGGAGCTGCTGGGACTGCTGTCCCAGCGGCTGGCACCGCCCGGGGAGGAAGAGGCTCCTCGGACGCGGCACTGACCCGGGGCCCCCGTTCGCGGTCGGAACCTCAGGCGGCCACGGGCTGCTGGACCTGGGGCTGGGCGGGCTCCTGGTTGAGCACCGCCCATTCCTGGCGCAGCCGTTCGTAGAGGGCGTTGATCGGCTGGCCCGGGGCTTCGTACTGGCCGGCGTGGTGTTCGATGAGGTGGCGCAGCAGCACGTAGCAGAGGGTCGCCGCGCCCGCGGACTCCACGGCGGTGAACTGGCTGTCGTCCGTGAACCAGAGCGTGGTGGGCATCTGGCAGGCCTGCGTGCTCAGCGCCACCAGGTGCGGGCCAGGCTTGAGCCAGGGGTGCTTCGCGAACAGGTGGGGCCGGTCCACCGTGAGCGCGGTGATGAGGTTGGACACGCGCCGGTCCTTGAAACGGCTGTCCCGGTATAGCTGGCCGAACACCAGGCCGCGCACGCGCTTCATGAACACCTTCGACGTCAGCGCCAGCAGTGACGTGGCGCGCAGGACGAGCATCTGCGCGAACTCCAGCACGGTGAGTTTCTTGAACGAAGGCCAGACATCCAGGTCCATCTGCCGTTTGAGCAGCGCCATGACGTCGGTGAGCCGTCCCCGCACCCAGACCAGCGCCGTGGCGACCGCCGCGGTCAGCACGCCGGGGATGAGATACAGGAAGTAGTCGCGAGGCGCCCACGTGCCCTGGAGCGCGGTCTCGAAGCCGCGCCACGCGAGGATGGCCGCGGAGGCCAGCGCCAGCGCGAACAGTCCGTACGCCATCCATGAGACGCCATTCAGTGTCACCCAGCCGCGCTTCGTCGGGTTCTCCGGGACGTCGTACATCCGGGGGTTCTGCGTGCTCACGTCGGAGATGATCAGCGTGGGCGGGGACTCGGAGGTGCCGTACGCCAGCATCAGGCTGTCGATGCCCTGGTTGTCGTAGATGCCCCCATCCATCAGCGGCAGGCCGCCCTGGAAGGTCGGTCCCAGCTCCTTCTCCGCCGCCTCCAGCGGGAAGGCCTGGGGCCAGTGGAACTGCTGGGGAAACACGAGCGGTTCGAAGCCACCAGGGAAGCAGGACGACGCCGCTGCGATGTCCGCCAGCCGGACGTGCTGGCCCACGGTGCGGGGCAGCCGGTAGCCGAGATTGCCCAGCAGCGTGCCGGGCTTGTCGCTGCGGCGGAAGCGGAAGTCCAGGCCGGTGTGGAACTCGGTGGTGTTGAAGATGGCTTCCTGCAATTGCACGCGGTCCGAGTCCAGGACCTCACCCAGCCGCCGGTCCCCCAGGAAGTCGGGCCGCGCGTAGACGTCCGCGGCGGAGCGGATGAGGCTGGCCCAGGCATGGCTGCCGTGGTCGCGGTTGGAGGTCAGCCCCGTCAGGGCCTCGGCGATGACGTTCGTCCGCTTCAGGTAGCTGGAATAGCTGGCGTGGAACTCGTGAAAGGGCTTGCCCTCCAGTTGGCTCGTCACCCACGCCATTCCCGTGAGGGTGCCGCCGGACACGGTGGACAGGCCGACCACGTGGGGCAGCAACCCCACCGTGTCCAGGAGCCGTAGAGAACCCAGGTGGAAGGCCGCCGCGCGGTAGCCACCACCCGACAGGGACAAGGCAAGCGGTCCGAGCGGACCAGGACCGGAAGGCATGGATGCTTGACTCATGGGCAGTGTCCTCAGGCGAGACGAGGAAGACGGTCCGTAGTCTGCGATATGTGAGCAACGCACATGCCACGCGGGGGCACCTGGACCACGCCCTGGGAGGCTGCCACCGCTGCGTCCGAGGCGGACGCGGCGCGTCCTGGCGGCACGGCGGGTGTGCCTGGCCAAACTTCGGTCGCTCCTCCCGCCGCCGAGGAGCACAAGCCCAAGTGCAACCGGGGGCGAGCCCCGGTGCAGGGCCGCAAGAAGGCGCGTCCTGCTTCACGGGGACTGCCCCCTTAGACGAAGGCCGCCGCGCGCGCCGTGGCGGCGTCGCCTGTCCGGACTACAGCGGCCGATGCGCTGGCTCCAGGGAGTCCTCCTGCGGCAGGGTGTCGGCCTCGGGCACGGGCAGGCTCTGTCGAGCCGCGGACGGAGCCAGACCGGCCCACTGGAAGAGGCGCTCCAGGGCGGCGGTGCGCTCGGGCTCGGGGAGCTGCGCGAGGCGCGCGCCGTGGTTGCCGCGAGGGACGACGAGGCGCAGTGCGTCATTCGACGCGCGCACCTCGAAGGGGGTGGAGGTCCACGGGTCGTCCTCGCCGTACAGGAACAGCATCCGCTGGCCCGCGTTGCGCACCCAGTGCCCCACGCGCAGCATGGCGGTGACGTCGAACCGCTTCTGTACGCCGAGCGGCGGCAGGTGGGCGGGGCGGTCCTGCCGTGGGTAGCGCAGCAGCCCGTGCAGGTGGTGCTCCGCGTAGCGCAGCGCGCCGAGCTGCGTGGCCGCCTGGTAGAAGTAGGGCGCGAGTGACTGGAGCCCCGCGTCCCCGAAGCTGTCGATGAAGTACGTGTGGCCCTGGAGGAAGTCGAAGAGCGCAGAGGCGGGTGCGTCCGGGACTGGAATCGTCGGACAGAGGGCCTGGCTCCTGAGCATCCAGAAGTAATAGGGCAGCTCCAGGACGGCGAACTCCAGCGCCCGGTCCAAGCCGAGCACGTCGAAGGTAGTACCGGTGCTCGCCGCCAGCCCCGCCGCGAAGGGCAGCAGCTCCTCGCGCCGGGTGAGGGCGGCCCGCTGGATGGCCCGGAGCCGCTCGCGGCAGCTCGCGTCGGTGCCCACCGTCTCGAGGAAGCGCACGGCCCGCACGTCTGTCTCTCCGCGCACGTTGGGCGTCACATAGGCGACGGTGGCCTCCACGTCGTCCGGGTAGAAGTGGCGGTGGTAGGTGGCCGCCTGGCCGCCCTTGCTGATGCCGGTGCTCAGCCACCGCCCGTCCCCCAGCAGCGGGCGCAATGCCTGGACGATGCGGTGGTGGTCGGCCGCGGCCTGCTCGATGGTGAGCCTCTTCCAGTCGAGGGAGGCCGGGCGCGAGGTGCCGAAGTAGCGGTGCTCGACGCGCAGTTCGTGGGCCGCCAGCAGCCTCGTGGGCTCGCTCTGCGAGGGGGTGGGCGTGAGCTCATACCCGAGCGTGTGCAGCACCACGGGCGTTGGCCCTGGCCGGTAGCGGTAGAGGAGCGTCATGCGCTGGCGAAAGCGCTCACCCTCGGGGTGCTGGTGGTCCGTCGGTTGCTCGTAGTCGAGGATGAAGAAGCGCGTGTCCTTCGTCGTTTCCGACAGCCACACGTCCAGCAGCACGGTGAGCCCCGGGACGGAGCGCAGCTGCTCCCCGAGGTCCTCCGACTCCAGCGCCCAGGCCCGGGGCGCACCCGGGTCTTCAGCGCGGATGGGCTCCGAGGGTGCACTTCCACCACAGGCCTGCAATAGCAACACGGCCGCCAGGGCTGAGGCCCCGCGGCCGAGGAATCCTGTCCAACGCATGGTGACGTCTCCGGGGGGACCGGCCGAGCGGAGCCAGATGCACCGCCACGACGCGACCCGGCGTCAGAACGTCAGCGGCCTCGCCGGCATATCGCCCGGGGCAGGCGAGCATCCCGACCGAGGCGGCGCTGCTGCGCTGGGATTCGGGGCTGGGGAGACACGCCCCGCCGCGCGAGCCCAGGGCTCCAGCGCGGCGGGGATTCAGCTCACCGCGGGGACTACTCCACGCCCACCGCGGCCCAGCTCTCGAGCACCTTCTGGGCCTCGACGGAGTCCTTGCCGTAGAGGTCCTGCGCCGCCTTGTACGTGGCCTCCTTCGCCTGGGCGAAGTTGGTGGTTGGCGTCATGTAGAAGTTCAGGGCACGCGAGTAGATCTTCAGGCCCTTCTCGATGCCGATGCCGTCCTTCACCTCCACGCCGGAGGTGCGGTTGGTTCCGCCCTCCGACAGCAGGTAGAAGGCGTTGTTGGGGATGCCCGAGTTGATGTGGACGCCGCCGTTGTCCTGCCAGCCCGTGTAGCGCTTGGAGTAGTGGTCCGGCGACATGCCGTCGCTGGAGGGGTTGCTCAAGTCACGCAGGCCGTCGGTGTCATCGCCGTTGTTGGGCGTGTACGTGTCCTCGCCCACCGTCCAGTCGAACTTCACGGCCTCGTTGCGCTGGCTGGCATACCACTCCACGCCCACGCCCATGATGTCGCTGATCGCCTCGTTGAGGGCGCCCGACTCGTTGCGGTACTGCAGGCCCGCCGTGCGCTCGGTGAGGCCGTGGGCGATTTCGTGGCCGGCGATGTCCAGCGTGGTGAGCGAGCCGAACGTCTCGCCGTCGCCGTCGCCGTAGTTCATCTTCTCGCCGTCCCAGAAGGCATTGGCGAAATCCTTGCCCACGTGCACGTCGGAGATGAGCTTCTCACCCTTGCCGTCGATGGAGTCGCGGCCGAGCACGTCATTGAAGAAGTCGTACGTCGCCTGGGCGCCGTACTGCGCGTCCACCGCGTCCTTGTTGCGCGCCGGGTCCGTGGCCTCGCCCCAGATGTCGTTGTCGTCGGTGATGGGGGCGTTGGTGGTCCAGTCGGTGTCCGGGTTGCGGTTGAGCGCGTCACGCGTCACCACGCCACCGCCGCGCGTGGTGTCCTCCAGCGTATACGTGCCGTCCGCGTTCTTCGTGCTGCCAATCTCCACCATGCCGCTGTACTGGGTGGTGTCGTCCGCCTTGCCCTGCGTGGGCGCGGGCGTGGTGGGCTCCGTCGCCGAGCCGGTGGTGGCGCGCGAGGGCTTCGCCGCGTGCGTGTGGCCCGCGTGGTCCGCGCCGTGGGCGTGGTGACCCACGCCGCCCACCTGGTTGTACTGCTCCAGCACCTTGCCGGTGTTCGCATCAACCAGGTAGTGCATGCGGCGCGGGTCCTTGCCGGGCCCAAGGTCCGTCGTGTTGCTCAGCTCCACGTGGTACGCGGCGCGGTACTCGCCACTGGCGTCCTTGAAGATGACACGCTCGGAGACGGGCTTGCGGTCCGTGGCGCCGTTGAACTCCTTCTGGGCGATGCCCAGCGCGTCCTCGGCGGACAGCTTCGTCGGCTGCTTGCCCAGCCCCGCGGGGATGGTGCTCACATCGCCGGTGAGGCTCTCCAGCTTGCCCTCGCGGTCCAGGTGGCCCACCACCTGCTCACCGAAGACGGGCACGCCCTCGTGCTTGCGGTCCATGCGCACGTGCGTCATGCCCAGGTCGTCCTTCTCCACCGCCCGCGGGGCGAAGTCCGCGGCGTTGACGCCCTGCCTGCCGGCCAGCAGCTGCGACACCGTGGGGGCCGCCTGCTTCTGGAGGTAATTCACCGTCGTCTGGATGGCCGCCTTGCTGGCGTCGCTGTCCAGGGCCACCGGGCCGGACTTCACCGTCGGGGTCTCCAGCGGCGTGACTGGCTTCGCCTGCGCGGGCTTGACGGAGGCCTCGAACGAGGAGCCCTGGGAGAATCCCAGGGCCTTGTTCTTCACCTCGGCGGGCGCTGCGGGGCGGGAATCCGAGGGACGCGTGACGGGAACCTTCGGGAGGTCGGCGCGAATCTTCATGGTGGGGGGCCCCAGGAGGAAAAGGACTTCAGGATTCTCGCCCGCTGGCCGCCAAGGTTGCGTCCCAGTGGAAGGAAAATGCGCACAGGGACCTGTGGGGTAGGGAGCCGCGAGGAGAACGGGGCCCGCCCCGCCGCGAGGGTCGATGGGGACTGGCACACATGAGTCACAGCAGCGCCTTCCTGGGCGTACAGTGTGCGCTCAGGCCTGGAGCCTCATGAGCAGGCGGGTATCGTGTAGCTCCCTCCGAGCGAGGTCGCCAGCGAGAGCATGATGTTCACCATGCTGGCGACGACGGTCCATCCAATCCAGTGGCCCCATTCCATCTCAACAGACGGATTGCTGGAGTGGCTGTGGGTCGTCTCCATCGGCCCACTCTACGAGGCACAGGCCTCGTCCACCTAATTGCTACCCGCGCGGCGCTGCGGCGCGTGACAGCCGGTCCCGGACCGCGATGCCCAGGCCGCTCGCCGCGGGCAGGCACGCCACCAGCACATCGTGCCCTTGGGCATCCGCCTCACGCAGCCGGGCGTACAGCACGCGCGCTGCCCCAGCCGGCTCATCCGGAACATCGAAGCGCGCCACGCCGGGTGGCAACGCCAGGCCTTCCGGCCCCAGCACGCCTACTCGCAATCCCTGTCCTCGCAATTCCAGAACGCGTGTCATTGCTTGCGCTGGCTCCGCCAGCACCACGCCCGCGCGCGGCGCGTAGTGCGAGTCCAACGAACCCGACACCCGCACCTTGGACGAAGTCCTCACCGGCACCTTTCGTCCCAGCACCCGCTCCACCTCCTCCGCCGCCAGACCGCCGGGCCGCAGAATCGCGGGTTCATCCGAGCTCAGGTCCACGATGGTCGACTCCACGCCCACCGTGCACGGGCCCCCATCCAGGACGAGGTCCACGTCTCCGCCCAGGTCCTCCCGCACGTGCTCCGCCGTCGTCGGGCTCACCTTCCCGAACCGGTTCGCGCTCGGCGCGGCCAACCCTCCGCCCAGCTTCTGGAGCACCGCGAGCGCCACCGGGTGGTTCGGCACGCGCAGCGCCACCGTGTCCTGCCCCCCCGTGACGGCATCCGTGGCGCGGGCCGTGCGCGGCAGCACCAGCGTCAACGGACCGGGCCAGAAAGCCTCGGCCAGCTTCCGCGCTGCCTCCGGTACCTCGCGCGCCCAGGTATCCAGGTGCTCCACGCCCGGAATGTGGACGATGAGCGGGTGCGTGGCGGGGCGGCCCTTGATGGCGAAGACGCGGCGCACAGCCAGCTCGTCCTCCGCGTTGGCGGACAGGCCGTAGACGGTTTCCGTCGGCAGGGCGACGACACCGCCGTTCCGAAGCAAATCCACCGCACGTTCAAGCAGCTCTGGGGCAATCATGCGCGGCCGCACTGTCGCCCCAGGAGAGAACATGGGCAAGTCGCACGTCCTCGATGCACGAAGCCGGATGCCGGTTTCCGCCAGCGACCTCTTCGCCTGGCATGCCCGGGAAGGAGCGTTCGAGCGCCTGGTACCTCCCTGGGAGCGGATGGAGGTCGTGGAGCGCACCGGGGATGGCATCCGAGCGGGCGCCCGTGTCGTCGTCCGCATGCGCGTGGGTCCCGTCCCCCAGCGCATGGTCGCCGAGCACACCGCCTACGCCGAGGGGGCGATGTTCCAGGATACGCAGGTGTCTGGCCCCTTCGCCAAATGGGTCCACACCCACAAGATGTGGCCGGAGCCAACCACCGGCACCTCCATCCTGGAAGACGAGGTGGAGTACGTCCTCCCCGTGGGTCCGCTGGGCAATCTCTTCGGCGGAGGCTTCGCCCGGCACACCCTGGAGCGGATGTTCGCGTACCGGCACCGCGTCACCCGCGAGGACCTCAAACGCCACGCCGCCTTCGCGGACCGGGGGCCGCTCACCATCGCCGTCACCGGGGCCTCGGGCCTGATTGGCTCGTCGCTCGTGCCCTTCCTCACCACGGGAGGTCACACCGTGAAGCGGATGGTGCGCGGCAAGGCGGACCCTTCCCGGAACGAGGTCGCCTGGGCGCCCGACAAGGGCGAGGTGGACATCGACGCGCTGGAGGGCGTGGACGCGGTGGTGCACCTCGCGGGCGTCAACGTGGCCGGCCAGCGCTGGACCCCCGAGTACAAGGACGCCATCCTCAAGAGCCGCACCCAGGGCACGCGCACGCTGGCCGAGGCCCTGGCGCGCATGAAGCGCAAGCCCAGGGTGCTCGTCTCCGCGGGCGGCGGCAGCATCTACGGAGACCGCGGTGATGAAGCCCTCACGGAGGAGAGCCGCACGGACGGGAAGGGCTTCCTCTCCCAGGTGGCGCGTGAGTGGGAAGCGGCCTCCGCACCCGCCGAGGCCGCGGGCATCCGCGTGGTGCACCTGCGCATCGGCCCCGTGCTGGACGCGCGCGAGGGTGCCCTGGCGAGGATGGTCCCCGCGTTCCTCGCGGGCGGCGGTGGCCCCATTGGCTCCGGCCAGCAGTGGATGAGCTGGGTGGCGCTGGAGGATGTGCTCGGCCTCGTCCACTTCTCGCTGTTCACCGACGCGGCACGAGGCGCCATCAACGCGGTGGCGCCGGGGGCGGTGCGCCAGGTGGACTTCGCCCGGACCCTGGGCAGGGTGCTTCGGCGTCCGGCCGTCTTCCCGCTGCCCGCCACGGTGGTGCGCACCCTCTTCGGTCAGATGGGACAGGAGGCGCTGTTGGACGGCGCGCGAATCGTGCCCCAGGCGGCCCAGCGGCTGGGGTTCGCCTTCCTCCTTCCCGACCTGGAAGGCGCGCTGCGTTTCACGCTGGGTCGCACGACGGAGGGCCCTGAATACCGCCATTCTTAGCGAGTCCGGCGCTTGACAATCCCCTCCGCTGCGCCAGAAGAAACGACGCATTCGAAGGGGAGAGGACACCTGATGATTCAGGTCGAAGGGCTGACCAAATACTACGGTGAGCACGCGGCGATCCGGGACCTGGCCTTCTCCATCAGCCAGGGGGAAGTGATTGGCTTCCTGGGCCTCAACGGCGCTGGAAAATCGACGACGCTGAAGGTGCTGGGATGCGTGCTGCTCCCCACCTCGGGTCGTGTCGTCATCGACGGACATGACGTGGTGAGCAACGCCCACGAGGTCCGCCAGCGCATCGGCTACCTCCCGGACGTGCCTCCGCTCTACGACGAGATGTCCGTGGGCGAGTACCTGGCCTATGTCGCGCAGCTTCGGGGCGTCACGTCCCGGGACACCGCCAGCCGCGTGGGCGAAGCGGAGGAGAAGACGGGCCTTCGCGACGTCCACGGCGAGCTCATCTCCACCCTCAGCCACGGCTACCGCCAGCGCGTGGGCGTGGCGCAGGCGCTGGTGCACAAGCCCGCGCTGCTCATCCTCGACGAGCCCACCAGCGGTCTGGACCCCCGGCAGATTGTCGAGATGCGCGACGTGATTCGCGGGTTGAAGGGCGCGCACACGGTGCTCGTCTCCAGCCACATCCTCCCGGAAATCTCCCAGACGTGTGACCGGCTGCTCATCATCCACAAGGGAGCGCTGGTGGCGCAGGGAACGGAGGAGGAGCTGGCGGCGAAGCTGGGCGGCCAGGGCACCATCGAGCTGGAGGTGCGCGGCGACAAGGCGCGCGCGGTGGAGGTGCTCCAGGGCTTCGGCGCGGTGGAGGTGGACCGGGCCACGGACGGCGTGGTGGCGCTGACGGTGCGGGCGTCTCCGGACCAGCGCCCCCGGGTGGCGCAGGCGGTGGTGGGCGCGGGCCTGGAGCTGCTGCGGCTGGACCAGGGCGCGGGGCAGCTCGAGTCCATCTTCCTGCGGCTGACGCACGGTCAGGAGGTGCGCGCGTGAAGGCGCTGCTCATCGCTCGTCGCGAGCTGTCCGCGTACCTGCGCACGCTCAGCGGCTACGTCATCATCGCGGTCATCCTCGCGTTGAACGGCCTGTTCTTCAACGCGTATGCCCTGGGCGGCGCCAGCAAGCGCTCCGCCGAGGTGCTGTCCCAGTTCTTCTATTACTCGAGCGGCTTCACCATCGTCGCGTCGGTGTTCATCTCCATGCGCCTGCTGGCCGAGGAGCGGCAGACGGGCACGCTGCCCCTGCTGTACTCGTCACCGCTGCGAGACAGGGACATCGTCCTGGGCAAGTTCCTGGCGGGGCTGGCCTTCCTGGCGCTGTATGTCCTGTGCACCGTGTACATGCCGCTCCTGGTGCTGGTGAACGGCAAGGTGTCCTTCGGCCACGTCGCGGCGGGGTACCTCGGCCTGCTGCTGCTGGGCAGCGCGTCGCTGGCGGTGGGCACGTTCGGGTCGGCGCTGGCGCGCAACCAGCTGCTCGCGGCGATTACGTCCGCGGTGATGCTGGTGGCCCTCATCCTGTGCTGGCTGCTGGCGCGCATCACCGAGCAGCCGCTGGCGGATGTCTTCAGCGCGATGTCCCTGTGGAATCAGCACTTCCCGCCGTTCCAGGCGGGGCTCATCCACGTGCGTGACGTCGTCTACTACCTCGTGGTGACCTACGTGGCGCTGTTCGCGGCCACGCGGGTGCTCGAGGCGCGGAGGTGGCGATGAGCGCGCGTCCTTTGAGCGGGGGGCTCCCCGTGACGCTGACCTTCGTCTCGGGCCTGCTGGCCGTCTTCATCGGCGAGCGCATCTTCGGCATCGGCACGGGGCGCACCGTCCTGTCGGGGCTGGGCGTGGCCGTGGCGGTGGGCGCGCTGGTGTGGCGCTTCGTGCGCCTGCGCGCGGCCAGCGCGGACCGGCGCGTGGTCGAGGCGTGGGTGCTGGGGCTGTACGGCGTGGGGCTGGTGGCCCTGGCGCTCTACTTCCTCCAGTCGGACGTGGGCACGGGCCTCTTCGGCGGGCCGCTGTCGCAGAAGGCGCCACGGCTGGCGGTGTCGCTGGCGGCGCTCTTCCCCGCGCTGCTCGCGTGCTGCCTGCTGCCGCTGACGATGGTGGAGGTGGCCGCCGCGGCGATGACGCGCGCGCCGGTGCTGGAGACGGGGCGCGTGCGCAGCGCGATGTACTCGGGGCTGGGACTGGCCTTCGTGCTCGTCTTCGCCTTCGCGTCCATGTTCGTGGCCACCCAGGCCGACGTGACGTGGGACCTGTCCTACTTCCGCACCGCGAAGCCCGGTGACGCCACCCGCAAGGTGATTCGCGGCCTCAACGAGCCGCTCCAGGTCACGCTCTTCTTCCCGCCCGCGAACGCGGTGGGCGAGGCGGTGGGGCAGTACTTCCGGGACCTGGCGGTGGAGAGCCCCGGGCTCCTCAACGTGGAGCGCCTGGACCAGGCGGTGGAGCCGGCCCGGGCGCGGGCGCTGGGCGTGCACAACAACGGGACCATCGTCCTGGCGCGCGGTGACCGGAAGGAGCCGCTCACCGTGGGCCTGGAGCTCGAGCGGGCGCGCGGTCAGCTCCAGCGGTTGGACCAGGAGGTCCAGCGTCGCCTGCTGACGGTCGCGCGGCCCCGTCGCGTCGTCTACTTCACCGCCGGCCACGGCGAGCGCGCCGAGTCCCGGGCGGTGCCAGGGGAGACGGTCCGGCCGTCCGTGGAGAAGCTGAAGGAGCTGCTGCGCGCGCAGAACGTGGAGGTGCGGCCGCTCGGTGTGTCGGAGGGGCTGGGCACCGAGGTGCCTCGGGATGCCTCCGTGGTGATGGTGGCTGGCCCGACGCAGGAGTTCCTGCCCGAGGAGCTGAACGCCCTGCGTGAGTACGCGGCGCGCGGCGGCCGGCTGTGGCTGGCGCTGGAGCCGGACGGGCCGGACTTCCAGCCGCTGATGGAGTCCCTGGGCCTGAAGTACCTCAAGACGCCGCTGGCCAATGACCAGGTGTACTTCCGGACCACGCGGCAGCAGAGCGACCGGGGGAACCTGGGGACGGCGTCGTTCTCCTCGCACCCGTCCGTCACGTCCCTGTCGGCGCTGGCCGGGCAGGCACCGGCCGTCTTCATGGGCGCCGGCGCGCTGGAACAGATTCAGCCGCCGCCCGCGGGGATGGTGCAGGACATCTCCGTGCGCGCGCATGGCGCCACCTTCGCGGACGCCAACGGCAACTTCACGCTGGACGGAGGCGAGACGCGGCGGCCCTGGCCCCTGGTCATCGCGGTGGAGAAGCCCGCGCCCGCCGGCCAGGAGTCGATGCGCGCCGTGGTCATGGCGGATGCGGACGCGGTGAGCGACCTGCTGCTGGGCAACATGGGCAACGCGTACCTGGCGGTGGACACGCTGCGCTGGCTCACGGGCGAGGAGTCCATCGCCGGCGCCGTGTCCACGGAGGAGGACATGCCCATCCAGCACACCCGGGAGCAGGACGTCGTCTGGTTCTACGCGACCGTCTTCCTGGGGCCGGCCCTGGTGCTGGCGGTGGGCTTCGTGACGACGCGCAGGCGGGGACGCCGCGCGCCCCGCGCCGCGGTGGCGGGAGGTGAGCGATGAAGGTTCGGGACCTGGCCCTTCAGGGGGCCCTCGCGGCGGCCGCGCTGGTGGCCGCCTTCGTCGTGTGGCAGCGCGAGCCCTCCGCGGCCCCTGGCGAGGTGACGGTGGTGGATGCCCCGGTGCGGGCGCTCGATAGCATCCGCTACGAGGACGACACCCGCTTCGTGGACGTCTTCCGGGATGCGAACGCGCGGGAGCAGCTCTGGGTGCGCCTGGGCTACAAGGCGCCCAAGACAGCCGTGGGCGCGCAGGGGGCCGATGCGGGCACGTCCGACGCTGGCACCTCGGATGCGGGCGTGGCGGCGGTGGCCCAGGCGACCGATGCCGGGACGGGTGCCGCCGCGGCGCAGCCACCCGTGGCGGCCCGGGAGCCGCCCCCGCCTCCGCGTGAGCTGCGCGCCAACGAGGTCGCGGAGAAGCTGTTCTCCCGCTTCGCGCCGATGCGCGCCATGCGGGCGCTGGGGGAGCTGGACGCGAAGAAGTTGGAGGAGGTCGGCCTCGCCACGACGGCGCGCAAGCTGACGGTGACGGTGGGCGGCAAGGCGCGCGTGTTCACCCTGGCCTCGCCTCCGGGCGGCTGGGGGACGCCGTACCTGCGCAGCGAGGAGGATGGCCGCGTGTACCTGCTGGGCCCGGCGCTGCTGCCGGACCTGGAGAACGCCAACAGCCGCCTGGTGGATCGCCGGCTGCGCACCTTCGACCTGGGCGACTTCGACGCGGTGGTCATCACGGCGGGCGGCATCTCCCGCACCTTCGCCGCCACGGGCAAGGCGCCCGGTCCGGTGTCCCTGGCGCCGGAAGAGGCGCCGGAGCGTCCGGACGAGTTCGCGCGCAACTGGCATGACCGCGTGTGGCGGCTGGTGCCCATCGACTTCCTCGGCCGCGATGAAGCGCCTCCGGGCGGTGAGCCGCAGGAGTCCTTCCGCGTGGAGTACCGCCGTCAGGGCCGGCCCGTGGGGCATGTGACGGTGGCGAAGGGCGAGGGCGGCTTCTATGCCCGCACCGAGCACACCACCGGGTGGGCCCGGCTGCACGCGGGGGTGGAGTCGCTGGTGGATGAGGCGGCGCGCGTGACGGCGCCGGTGTCCTCCGCGTCCGGGAAGTGAGGGCGGCGGCGCGGGGGCCTGGGCTCAGGTCCCCACCGCCTCGGCCTCGCGTGGCGTCAGTCGCACATCCACGAAGCTGTAGGGCGCCCAGGGGCCGGTGAAGCGGAACGCGTAGGTGTCCGAGCGCGCGGCCAGCGAGCGCATCTTCGCCTCGAAGGACTCCAGGCCCGCGCGCTCGACGAGGAACGCCGCGTTGAGCAGCATCCGCTCACCCACGGGCGGGTGCTCGCACACGGCGGTGGCGCGTGGGCGCAGGCCTTCCATCAGCGCACGCATGTCGCGGCGGACGCGGTCCTCCACGGCGGCGTCCAGTCTCCGCTCGTGGTCGGCCTCCGGCTCGTCCGCCCCTCGGGCCAGCTGGGCGTCCTCCAGCACCAGCCGCTGGACGAGGTGCTCACGGTGGCAGAGCACCTTGAGGCCCAGCTCCACCTTGCCCGCCAACCCGTCCAGCACCTCGGTCAGCGCGGGGTGGCCGGTGCGCAGCAGCTCGTGGACCTGCTCCTCGGAAGCCATCACCGTGCCGAAGGCCGCCGGCAGCAGCGTGTGCTCGCGGAGGATGGCCTCGGTGACGCGCTGATGTCCGAGCAGGTGCGCCCGCGTCGGGTCCACCACCCAGCCCGGGGCCGCGGACACCAGGGCCGCGAGGCCCGACGCCCTCACCGCGTACACCTCCGTCGCGGCGGTGCCGACGCCGATGCGGCCGAAGTCCAGGGACCCAGCATCGCGGACGATGCCGTAGAGGTAGAGCGGGCCGCCGGCGGGCGGAGTCGCCGCCTGAGGTGACGGAGGCTGGGGCGCTCGCGAGGGGACCTGCTCCGGGGAGGTGCGCCTGGCGCCGCGAGCCGTCCCCTTCCGGGAGCGTGTCGTCCGGGGCATGGTGCGCTTCACTTCGACTGAGTGCCTCCGTGGGTGGCGAGCACACGGCGGACCTCGTCCACCAGCGCGTCCGGCAGACAGGGCTTGGTGACGAAGGAGTCGCAGCCGGCGCCCTTCGCCTCGTCGGACTGTCCCGTCATGGCATGGCCGGTGAGGGCCACCACGGGGATGGCGCGCGTGCGGTCGTCGTTCTTCAGCCGCCGCGTGGCCTCCCAGCCGTCGATGACGGGCAGCGACAGGTCCATGAGGATGATGTCGGGCCGCAGCTCGAAGGCCTTGTCCAGCGCCTCCTGGCCATTCTTCGCCTCGGCGACGCGAAAGCCGGAGAACTCGAGGTACTCGGCGTACATCTCCCGGGCGTCCTGGTAGTCGTCCACCACGAGCACGAGGGGCTTCGGAGTCTCAGTTGGGTTCGTCATGCGCGCCTCGCGCGTCGGGGAAGGTGCAGGGTGAAGGTAGAGCCCTCGCCCTGGACGCTCTGGAGGGTGACGCGCCCCCCCAGCATGGCGGCCAGGCGACGGCAGATGGAGAGCCCCAGCCCCGTGCCTCCATAGGCTCGGGTCGGCGAGCTGTCCACCTGCTGAAAGTCCTCGAAGATTTTATCCTGATGCGCCGGAGCGATACCAATGCCCGTGTCCGTCACGGAGATGGTGACGGTGGACGTCGCCGGCACGTACTCCGCCCGCACGTCCACCGTTCCTTCGTGGGTGAACTTCAGCGCGTTGGACAGGAGGTTGAGGACGATTTGCTTCACCTTCTGCCGGTCGCTGTAGACGGCGGGCACGTGCGGGCCCAGGTGCGTGGTCACCAGCAGCTTGCTGCGCGCGATGATGGGGTCCATCTCCGCCGTCACCTCCTGGAGCAGCTCGGGGATGCCGAAGTCCGACAGGTTCAGCGGCATGCGCCCCGCCTCGATGCGGGTGATGTCCAGAATCTCGTTGATGACCTCCAGCAGGTGTCTGCCGTTGGAGTCGATGCGCGTGAGGTTGCGCCGCTGGGCGGGGTTCAGCTCGCCCGACACGCCCTGGAGCAGCATGTTCGTGTAGCCGAGGATGGCGTTGAGCGGCGTGCGGAACTCGTGGGACATGTTGGCCAGGAACTGCGACTTGGCCGCGCTGGCCTGCTCCACCTGGATGGCCTGCCGGCGCAGCATCTCGTTCTGTTCGGCCAGCTCCGCGGTGGCGGCCTGCACGCGCGCCTCCAGGTGGACGGAGCCTTCCTTCACCCGCTCCAGCAGCCGCGCCTTCTCCAGCGCCTCGCTGCGGTCATGGAAGAGGGTGACGATGCCCGTCAGCTCACCCGCGTCACCCAGCACCTTGCTGGCCACCGCCTCCACGGGCAGGGTGGCGCCCGTGGCCGGGTCCACCAGGGGGAGCTGCCCGCGCCAGCGTGACTTGTCGCCCGCGTCCAGCAGGTTGGCCAGGAACGACGAGAAGCCGGCGTTGTTGGAGCGCAGCCGGCGCAGCGCGGCCTCTCCGCTGCCCGGGTGCGTGGCGAAGAGCTTCTCCGCCGGTCCGTTCATCATCACCATGCCGCCCGACGGGTCCGACAGGATGATGGGGTCGGGGACCGAGTCCAGCACGCGGTCCAGGCGGTGCCGCTCGCTGCGGGCCTCGCGCTCGGTGGCGCGCAGGCGGCGGTAGCTCTCGCCCAGCGCCTGCGTCGCCCGGCCCAGGTCCGTCACGTTGCGCAGCACGCTCACCAGCACCTCGCGGCCCTCCGGCTCGACGACAGGGGTGCTGACGACCTCGAACAGCAGGTCGATGCCTTCCACCGGGTCCACCAGTGGCACTTCCCGGCGGCGCACGCCGGAGGCGCCGCCGCTCGCGAAGCTGGCCAGCGCGGTGGAGAACACCTGCTGGTTGAGCTCCGTCGCCCGGCGGCGGCCGGCGCTCGCCTCGGGACCCGCCACCAGCAGCGCCTCCGCTCGCGCGTTGGCGATACGCGGCCGGCCCTCCAGGTCGGTGAGCAGCACGGGGTCCGCCACGGTGTCGATGACGCGGCGGAGCAGCTCGGCCCCCGCCCATTCGCGAGGCGCCGCGGGCCACAGGGCCGCCAGGCGGGGCCCGAAGTGCGTGCTCACCCACGCCACGTCCGGGGGCAGCCCGGCGCTGTCCGCGGAGAGCAGCAGCAGGCCCGCCGCGGAGGTCCCGGGGCGGCCCAGCGGCACCGCGAGGCAGCCCGTGCCGGGCAGCGGCGCGAGCGGGGGGGCGAAGAAGCGGGGCACGGCCTGCTGGAGCACCTCGGTGAGGGGCTGTTCCGCCGCGCCCGACGGGAGCTCCAGCGCGGTGCGCTCGACATCGTTGAGCCCTCGGGCCGCGAGGCACACCAGCCGCCCCGAGCCGGGCTCGCGCGCGAGGCAGGCGACCACGCCCATGTGGCCCTGGCGGGCGAGCCACGTCACCACGCGCTCCGCGCACGGGCGGGGCTCGCCGCAGGCGAGCAGCTGCTCGGCCAGGGCAAGCCGTGCCTCGACGTCCGGCGCGGCGGCCGGGGGGGGGCGTGCGACGGGAGCGGCCACTGCGTCAGGCTCCGCGGACATGGGGGGCGTGAGTCCGGAGCTCCACGGACGCCACCACGACGGGACAGCTGGACGCGGCGGGCCAGCCCTGGAGATTGCGCTCGCGGACGTTGCCGTCCCAGCGCAGGCCCCGGTCCAGCACCCGGTCCAGGACATCGACGAGGCTGGCGCTCCCAGCCATTCTTTCCACGGGCATCGTCGAAGCTCCTCGGGCTCTTGGCTGCGTGTTTTTGTAACGCGCGACGGCGAGCCGCCCCAGAACAGGCTTGCCCGCACCGTGCTTTGCGAACACCCCGCGGCGGCCTCTGTTCGTTGGTTCACATCTGCATCGCTTCGAAGCTGGGTAGGCGGCCAGCCACGCGGCTGGCGCCCGCGGCTTATCGCCTGGGGGGCGCGTTCCTAGCCTTGGGCCATGGACGCTGAGCAACGGGCGCACAGGTCGCTCTGGACGGTGACGGCGCCACCCCGCGACTTCCCGGCGCTGCCGGGCGATGTGACGGTGGACGTGGCCGTCGTCGGGGGGGGAATGGCGGGATTGACCACGGCGTGGCTGTTGAAGCGCGCCGGCAAGCGGGTGGCGGTGCTGGACATGCACCGCATCCTGTCCGGGCAGACGGGACAGACGACGGCGCACCTCACGGAGGTGCTGGACACGCCCTACGCCACGCTGCGGCGGGACTTCGGGGAGAAGGGCGCCCGGCTCGCGGCATCCTCCAGCCGGGCCGCCATCGAGCAGATTGCCGCGCTCGTCGACGCGCTGGGCATCGACTGCGACTTCCAGCGCGTGCCCATGTACCGCTACGCCGAGACGGAGCGCGAGCTGGCCGAGCTGCACCAGGAGGTCTCCGCGGCGCGTGAGGCCGGCCTGCTGGCCACCTTCACCCGCGACGTGCCGCTGCCCTTCCCGGTGAAGGGGGCGATGCGCGTGGAGGACCAGGCGCTCTTCCACCCGCGCAAGTACCTGCTCGCGCTGGCGGACCGCATCCCCGGCGATGGCAGCCATGTCTTCGAGAACACGCGGGTGCGGGAGATTCACGACGGCGCGCCCTGCCGCGTCGTCACCGACCGGGGCACCGTCACCGCCGCGGCCGTGGTGGAGGCCACCACCACCCCGCTCAATCGCGTGGCCATGCACACCAAGCTGTACCCGTATCGCACCTACGCGGTGGCGGGGCCGCTCAACGGGCCGCTGGAGCCGGGGCAGTACTACGACAGCCAGGACCCCTATCACTACATCCGCACCCAGCAGGTGAACGGACGCGCGTTCATCATCGTGGGGGGCGAGGACCACAAGGTCGGCACGGAGGAGGACACCGACCAGCGCTACGCCGCGCTGGAGGCGTACACGCTGCGGCGCTTCCCGGTGACGGAAATCACCCACCGCTGGTCCGGTCAGGTCATCGAGCCCGCGGATGGGCTGGCGTACATCGGCCGCAACACGGCCAGCCGCCACGTCTACGTGGCCACCGGCTTCTCGGGCACCGGGATGACCTTCGGCACGCTGGCGGGGATGATTCTCTCCGACCTCATCCTCGACCAGCAGAACCCCTACGCCGCGCTCTACGCCGCCACCCGGGTGAAGCCCCAGGCGGGCGTGAAGGACTTCATCCAGGAGAACGCGGAGGTGGCCTTCCACTTCGTCGCGGACCGCCTGTCACGGCCGGACGGGCACCGGCTGGCGGATGTGGCGCCGGGCGAGGGCAAGGTCCTGGAGGTGGACGGGCAGAAGGTCGCCGTCTACCGCGCGGAGGACGGCACCGCGCACGCGGTGTCCCCGGTGTGCACGCACCTGGGCTGCCACGTCCACTGGAATGGCGCGGAGCGCTCCTGGGACTGTCCCTGTCACGGCAGCCGCTTCAGCCCCACTGGCCAGGTGCTCAACGGCCCCGCCGTGAAGGACCTGCCGGCGAAGAAGCTGCCCACCTGAGCACCGCGCCGTCACGCCGCGACACACCACATGCAATCCACACGGGAGAGGGCGAACATGAACGCAATCGAGCTGTTGACGCAGCAGCACGACGAGGTGAAGAAGCTCTTCAAGAAGTACGAGAAGCTCTCGGAGGGCGCGGACGAGAAGCGTCAGGAGCTGTTCGAGATGATTTCGGACCGCCTGAGCGCGCACGCCGCCATCGAGGAGCAGTACTTCTACCCCGCGGCCAAGTCCCAGGACACGGAGGACCTGCTGCGCGAGGCCGCGGAGGAGCACCTGTCCGCCAAGCGGCTCATCGCGGACCTCCTGGACATGGACCCCTCGGACGAGGAGTTCGACGCGAAGATGCAGGTGCTCCAGGAGCAGATCGAGCACCACGTCGAGGAGGAGGAGGGCGAGCTCTTCAAGAAGGTGCGCAAGCTCATGTCCGCGGAGCAGCTCATGGACCTGGGCATCCAGATGCAGCAGGAATTCGAGGAGCTGATGGAAGGCGAGCCGCGCACCCAGGTGCCCGCCGAGACGGAGCACGCCGCGCCCATCTGAGCCACGCGGGGCCACAAGAATCGGGTTGCGCGGGGAGGGAGGGGCGGCGGCATCATGGCCGTCGCCCATGCCGCGTCCTCCTCCCGACATCATCCGCTATCCTGGCTACTACTCGCCCTCGGTCCGCCGCGCCCTGTCCCGCGCGGACCCGACGCTGGGCGCATTGATGAAGCGGGTGGGGCCCTTCCGGCTCCAGGTCCGTCCGCTGCACAGCCCCTTCGGCGCGCTCGCCGAGTCCATCGTCTATCAGCAGCTCCACGGCAAGGCGGCCGCCTCCATCTTCGCCCGCGTGTGCGAGCGCGTGGGCTCGGGGCGGAAGTTCACGCCGGAGGCGCTGCTGGCCGTGTCCGACGCGTCGCTGCGCGAGGCGGGCCTGTCCGCCAACAAGCTCGCCGCGCTCCAGGACCTGGCGCGCAAGACGCTGGACGGCACCGTGCCCTCGCTGTCCAAGGTGCGGCGCATGGAGGACGCCGAGCTCATCGAGCACTTCACCCAGGTGCGTGGCATTGGCCAGTGGACGGTGGAGATGCTGCTCATCTTCCAGCTCGAACGGCCGGACGTGCTGCCCGTGGACGACTTCGGCGTGCGCAAGGGCTTCATGAGGGCCTACGGCCTGCCCGAGATGCCCAGGCCCAAGGCGCTGCGGGACTACGGCGAGCGCTGGCGGCCCTGGCGCTCGGTGGCGAGCTGGTACCTGTGGCGCGCCGCCGAGCTCCCCGCGGAGCCCGCCGCGGAGGACTGAGGTCGCGCGCGTCAGGCGGTGTTCAACGCCGAGCGCGCCGCGTGCTGCTGGCGTCGCATGGGCACCAGCAGCGCGAGGAAGCCCACCGACAGGACGATGCCCAGCAGGAAGACGTTCGCGTAGCCCAGGCCCGGGCCGTGCCTGGGGTCCGCGAGCCAGCCCGCGAGCGGGCCCGCGGGGGCCTTGCCCCAGACCTCGAGGCTCGCGAGCAACGTGTAGTGGGTGGCGCCGATGCGGCGGTCCACGCGGGACATCATGAAGGCGAACATCACCGTGGTGAGGGCGCCGCCGAAGAGCTCCTCCGCCATGGTGACGGCGATGACGCCGCTGTCAGTGACGCCGCCGGTGGCCAACAGCCAGCGCCCCACCAGGGGCACCACGCGCAGCGTGGCGGTGAGGCCCACCGCGCCCAGGAGCGGCATGCGCGAGGCCAGCAGCCCGCCCGCCAGCGAGCCCACGATGGAAGCCCCGGTGCCCCACGTCCCCACCCACAGGCCAATCTGCGCGGCGGTGATGCCCGCGTCCACGAGGAAGGGCTTGAAGAGCACGTCGGACATGCTCTCGCCCAGCTTGTACGTGGCGATGAAGAGCAGCAGCCAGCCCGCGCCCGGGAGCGTGAGGGCCTGCTTGAGGCGCTGGAACACCTCGCCCCAGGCCGGCTCGCTCCGCGGAGGAAGGGGCGCCTGGGCGGCGCGCGCCTCGGGCGGCGACTCCCGCGCGAGGAGCGTCACGACGAAGGCGCCGAGGCAGAGCAGCGCCATGGCGAGGAAGAGGCCCGACCAGCCGATGCGTGCGCTGGCCCAGACCAGCAGCCCGCCTCCCGTCAGCGCCCCCAGCTTGTAGCCCACCACCTGCGCGGTGTTGCCCAGGCCCAGCTCGCTGGGGCGCAGCATGTCCACCGCGAAGCCGTCCACCGCGATGTCCTGGGTGGCGGCGAACAGGTTCATCAGGAAGATGAGCCCGAGCAGCACGGGCAGCGCGTCTTTCGAGGACACGAAGGCCGCGGCGGCGCAGCTCGCCGTGAGTCCCGCCTGCATCGGCAGAATCCATGACTTGCGCCGGCCCACGCGCGCCGAGCCATAGCGGTCCACCAGCGGCGCCCACAGCGCCTTGAGGGCCCAGGGCAGCCACAGCGCACCGAGCAGTCCAATGGTCGTCAGCGATACGCCCTGCGAGCGCAGGTACACCGGCAGGGCCGTGGACTGGAAGCCAAAGGGCAGCCCCTGCACGAAGTAGAGCACGCCCAGCAGCGCGAGCCGGGACGACGGAAGTCTCATGGACGCCCAGCATAGGGCCGGGAGCCGCGAGCGCCGAAGTGTCCACTCGCCTGGGTGCACGGGGTGCCGTGTCCACGGCAATGCAGGCGAGCCCTCCGGCCGATGGTCGGGGGGCAGGCACTCCTTAACCTCATCCTCCCAGAGACCGGGGCCCGGCCTCATCTTGCTGCGGTCGCCTTGGGCGGACGGGGCGCGTGGAGCACGAGACCATGCAGGAGCAGCAGGCAGGATTGAGGGCCGTGCAGCGTGACGAGGCCGCGCCCAGGCCTTCGTTGCGGGTGCTCGACGTGATGGCCCTCACCGTGGGCATCGTCCTGGGCGCGGGCATCTTCAAGGCGCCGTCCCTGGTCGCGGCCCAGTCCGCCAGCGCCGAGGCCCTGCTGTTCACCTGGGTGCTGGGCGGCGTGGCCTCACTGGTGGGCGCGTTGTGCTACGCGGAGCTCGCCAGCGCGTGGCCGCATCCGGGCGGGGACTATCACTACCTCTACCGCGCGCTGGGACGGGGCCCCGCGTTCCTCTTCGCGTGGGCGCGGCTGACCGTCATCCCCACGGGCTCCATCGCCCTGCTGGCCTTCGTGTTCGGTGACTACGCCACGCAGCTCCTCCCCCTGGGGCCGTACTCGTCTCCGCTCTACGCAGCGGTGCTGGTGGTGGGGCTGACGGCGGTGAACGTCGCCGGGCTCCGGCAAGGGACACGCACGCAGAACCTGCTCACGGCCCTGGAGGTCCTGGGCGTGGGCGCCGTCATCGTCGTGGGCCTGCTGCTGGCGCCAGCACCGGCGCCGGTGGATGCGGCGCCCGCCGCGTCCGCGGCGTCGGGCACGGCGTGGGGCCTGGCCATGGTGTTCGTGCTGCTGACGTACGGCGGCTGGAACGAGGTGGCCTACCTGTCCTCGGAGGTGCGGGGCTCCCGGCGCGCCATCGCCTGGTCGCTGCTGGCGAGCATCGGCCTGGTGACGGCGCTGTACCTGCTGGTCAACGTGGCCTACCTGCGCGGCCTGGGGCTCGCGGGCATGGCGCGCTCGGAGGCGGTGGCCGCGGAGCTGCTCCAGCGCGCGGTGGGCAGCGCCGGCGCGGTGGTCATCAGCGTCATCATCGCCATCTCCGCGCTGACCTCCGCCAACGCCACGGTGCTGACGGGCGCGCGCACCCACTATGCCTTCGGCCGGGACAGTGTGCTGTTCAACGGCCTGGGCCAATGGCATGCGAGGGCCAACGGCCCCGCGCGGGCGCTGCTGGTGCAGGGGGCCATCTCCCTGGCGTTGGTGGGGCTGGGCACGCTGACACGCCAGGGCTTCGAGACGATGGTGGAGTACACCGCGCCCGTCTTCTGGCTCTTCTTCCTGCTCACGGGCGTGGCGCTGATGGTGCTGCGCGTGCGTGAGCCGGACGCGCCCCGGCCCTTCCGGGTGCCGCTGTATCCGCTGACGCCGCTGCTCTTCATCGGCGTCTGTGCCTACGTCCTGTACTCCAGTCTGGCCTACACCGGACTTGGCGCGCTGGCGGGGCTCGCCGTGCTGGGGACGGGCGGCGTGCTCTTCGCCGTGGAGATGGCGCGCACGCGCCGCGCGGCGCACGGCACGCCTTCCAACACGACAACCACTCCCAGGCTGCAAAGAACGAAGGAGGCGACATGAAGCGACAGATGATGGTTCTCGCGCTCACGATGGGGACGGTGGCGGGCGCAGCGGGCGTCTCGACGGCGCAGCAGAAGGTGACGGTGCAGGTCCGCGGCTCCACGAGCGGCACGGCCCCGTCCCCCGACGTCCCCTACGTCCCCACGCCCGAAGAGGCCGTGGACGGGATGCTGGCGCTGGCCGGCGTGAAGCCCGGGGACACTGTCTATGATTTGGGCAGCGGAGACGGACGCATTGTCATCTCCGCCGTCCAGAAGCATGGGGCGAAGCGCGGCGTGGGCGTGGACATCAACCCGGAGCGCATCACCGAGGCGAACCAGAACGCGAGTCAGGCCGGCGTGAAGAACAAGGTGGAGTTCCGCCAGGGTGACCTCTTCGACGCGAACATCAGCGACGCGTCGGTGGTGACGCTCTATCTGCTGCCCTCGGTCAACGAGCGGCTCAAGCCCAAGCTGCTCAAGGAGCTGAAGCCCGGCACGCGCATCGTGTCGCACAGCTTCGACATGGGTGACTGGGAGCCGACCAAGACGGTGCAGAGCGGGGGACGGACCCTCTACCTGTGGGTCGTCCCCGAGCGCGGCACGGGCGGGGCGCCCAAGTAGGCGTCCACGAGGCGACAGCCTGGCGCGGACGGGCCCGGTGCCACCGATGGGGGGGCGCCGGGCCGTTCCCTGTCAAGGCACGGGCTGCGGCTTGCCCGGGCTGCGCGAGTAATGGAGCACCATCTCCTCCAGGCGCGACAGGGCCTTGTCCAGCGTCTCCATCGACGGACCGAAGGACAGGCGCACGTAGCCGCGGAAGCGCGAGGGCCGCGCCCGGCGCTTGCCGGGATTCACGTCGAAGAACTCGCCCGGCACGGCGATGATTTTCTGGTCCAGCGCGGCGCGGAAGAAGCCCATGCCGTCGTTGAGCGGCGGCGGCAGGCCGGACACATTGCCCCAGACGTAGAAGGTGCCATCCGGCGCGCGGTCCGTGCGGATGCCGATGCGCTCCAGCCGGGAGTGGAAGCGGTCCCGCTTCTCGCGGAAGACATTGTGGATGGCCAGGGTCTCCTTCACCACCGGCTCCTCCTGGAGCAGCGGAATCGCGGCGCGCTGGAGCGGCCGGCTGCCACCGCCATCCAGGAAGCTGCCCGCGCTGGAGACGGCCTCGATGACCTGCCGGGGCCCCACCGTCCAGGTCATGCGCCAGCCCGGGTAGCGCCAGTTCTTGGTGAAGCCGTCGAACACGACCACCGGGTCCTTGTTCACGTCCTCCACGTAGCGAGTGGCGCTCTCCACCGGCAGGTGCCCGGGGCGGCCCGTCCAGATGTAGTGCGAATAGAACTCGTCGATGAGGAGCGTGCACTCGTGCTCGCGGGCCACGCCCACCCAGCGGGCCATCTCCTCGCCGTGCACCAGCTTGCCGGTGGGGTTGCAGGGGTTGGAGAAGAGCAGCGCCGACAGGCCCCGGCCCTGCACCTCGCGCCGCAGGTCCTCGGCGGTGAAGGCGTAGCCGCGCTCACCCTCCAGGAGGATGGGGATGGCGGTGAAGGCCTTGAAGACGTCCAGCAGCTCCTCGTAGGCGGTGTAGTCCGGCAGGAAGTGGCCCAGGTTGACGGCGCCCAGGCTCGCGGCGGCGCGCGTGAGGGCCGCGCGTCCGCCGCCGGAGAGGCACACGTTCTCCGCGCTGTACTGGCTGGGCATGCCCCGGCGGTAGAGCCGGTTGTAGAGGCTGGCGATGGACTCGCGCACCTCCCAGAGGCCGGCGACGGGCGCGTACTCCATGTCCGCCACGTCGATGGTGACCTGGTTGAGCCGGGGCGGCGCGCCGGGGAGCTCGCCCGTCTCCGGCTGCCCCTGGCCGAGGTTGCACCACTCCGGGTCGCTGGAGCGGTAGCCGCGGCGGGTGGCCTCGGCGGTGACGAAGATGACGCCGGTGCGGGGCACGGCGCGGAATGCCGGAAGGGAAACGTCGTCGCTCACGGCGCCCACCCTAGCGGAAGTCCGGAGCGGGCGCGCTGCCTGCTCGCGCCCGGCTCGGGACCGTCCGCTCGCCTGCCCCGGAGCGAGCTTCAGCCCTCGAGCGAGGCGCGCAGGAACCAGGCGTGCTTCTCGAACTCGGTGATGATGTCCGTGGCGAGGCCCTCGGAGTCCGTATCCCCGTGCTCGATGAAGAGGGCGCGGCTCTTGCGCAGGCCGTCCAGGTACACCTCGATGCGCTCGGCCAGGAGCTTCACGTGCTCCATGTCGCGCGTGGTGTCCTGCGGATACTCCGGCAGGCGGCTCGTCTTGCCGACGTGGCGGCTGGTGCCGTAGGCCTTGCCACCCAGCGTCACCGCGCGCTCGGCGATGGAGTCGTTGTGCGTGGCCAGGCTCACCGCGAATGTCTCGAACAGCGGGTGGAGCGCGGCGAACTGCGGGCCCTTGATGTTCCAGTGCGCGACCTTGATTTGCGAGTGCAGGTCGAGCCCGTCGGCGAGCCGCTCGTTGAGGGAGTCGGTGATGGCGGCGCGGGCCTTCTCGGGCAGGGGGCTGGGGCTGCGGTACATGATGTCTTCCTTTCGGCTGCGTGTTTGTCGATGTCTGGCAGGTTGGATGCGCGGCGGCCAAAAAAGGAGCGCCCCCCGGTGTTTCCACCGGAGGGCGCTTGAATCATCGGCGATGCCTCGCGACAGGCCGGCTTACGACTCCAGGCCCACCGCCGCGGCGTGGATGACCGCCGCGATGCGGACCGCGTCGTGCACCTGTTCCTCGGAGAGGCCGCCCTCGAGGACGACCTTCTCGTGGGACTGCATGCACATCTCGCAGCCGTTGATGGCGCTGACGGCGAGGCAGACCAGCTCGAAGTCCACCTTGTTCGTCAGCACCTGCGCGAGCCGGTTCATCCGCAGCCCGGCGCGCTTGGTCGAGTAGGACTCCTTCCCGATCATGTGCCGGAAGCGGTAGTACACATTGTTCATCGCCATCAGCGACGCCGCCGCACGCGCGTCCTCGATGACAGGCTCGGGGTTCGCGAGGGCCTTCTTCGCCTCGTTGAGCATCGCCTCCTTCAGCCGCTCGTTCCGAACGGCGAAGGCCGATGCCACCGCCACGCCCCAGCGCTGCTCCGGGGTGAGGCTGCCACCTTCCAGGACGCCCTGGAGGTTGAGGCGGGTGTCCTTGTGGGCGTCCGCGAGCTCAGAGCGGACGACTTCGAGCGAGGCCATGGTGGATTACCCCGCCTTCGCCAGCTTCTGGGTCAGGGTCTCCTCACCCTTGGTCCAGTTGCAGGGGCACAGCTCGTCCGTCTGGAGCGCGTCCAGCGTGCGGAGCGTCTCGGAGACGTTGCGGCCCACGGACAGGTCGTTGACCGTGACGTGGCGGATGATGCCCTCGGGGTCCGCGATGAACGTCGCGCGGAGGGCCACGCCCTCCTCCTTGTGGAGGATGCCCAGCGCGTTGCACAGCTCGTGCTTCAGGTCCGCCAGCATCGGGAAGGGCAGGTCCTTCAGGTCCGGGTGGTGCGTGCGCCACGCGTGGTGCACGAACTCGCTGTCGGTGCTCAGGCCGAGGACCTGCGCGTCACGGTCAGCGAAGTCCTTGTTCTTCTTGCCGAACTCCGCGATCTCCGTCGGGCAGATGAAGGTGAAGTCCTTCGGCCAGGCAAACAGGACCAGCCACTTGCCCTTGAAGGTCTCGTTCGTGATGTCCTGGAACTCCTTGCCCTTCTCCAGGGACACGGTGGCCTTCACCTTGAAGTTCGGGATCTTGTCGCCAACGGTCAGCATTACGGCTCCTTGGGATGGGGGCCCGGCGGTGAAGCCGACCCCGGTGAATGAGTTCTGTCCTACTGCTTAGCAGTCACCGTGCCAGGACCTCGAATCAGTGATTCCAAGGGGTTGGCTTCAACCCCCGCTGGGTCGGTGCCGCTGGGCCGGTGTCTAACGAAATCTCGGTGGGGCTCGCCACTGCAATTTCGGTGGATCGAAAAACTGGGTGCGGCTGGCTGCTTCCGCCCCGGCCGGGACGCGGCGGCGCAAAATACGAGAACCCCCGTGTGGTTGCACCCGGCGCGGACAGCCAGGCGCACGATTGTGCAGCGGCGAACGCGTGCTCCGTCCACCTACAACAGGGGACATGGGCACGCCCTTCGCCAAAAGCACCAGGGCATGGCCTTCGGGGGCTCCGGCTCCGGTTGGCCCGGACGCTGGGGCGCCGACCCCGGCGCGTTCGCGAGCCCCGTCAAGCCTGGGGACGCCCCATGGGACATCCCAGCTGAATCACCTGGAATTCCAGGGGGTTGGTGAGTCCAGGCAGGCGGGCCACGAAATCTCGGTGGCGGTGGGCACTGCAATTTCGGTGGAACCCTATTATTTCGTAGGCATGCAGGACGACTTTTCAGGCTCCCTCAGCAGCGCGAAAGACGCTCAGGACCTCATCGAGCTGGCCACCGCGGAGGACGCGGTCGGGGACCTTTTGCGCCGGGGCCTGGACTGGCTGACCCGGGTGGTGCGCTTCGACCTGGCCACGGTGTTCCTCCTCAAGGAGGGTCGGCTGGTGGCGGTGGCGGCACGCGGGCCGCTGGCCAACGCGCGGGTGCGCCAGCACACGCTGCAGCTGTCGGAGTTCCCCACGCTGCGGCAGGCGCTGGAGACGCGGCGGGCCAAGGCCTTCACGGAGGAGGACCACGCGCACGGGGACGGCGACCCGTTCGACGGCGTGCTGGACCTGCCGCCCGGACATTCGTGCATGGTGGTGCCGCTGTGCGCCGGGGAGCGCTGCTACGGCGTGCTGTCCCTGGACCGGGCGGAGTGTGAGACGTACCCGCAGCCGGTGGTGGACCTGGTGGAGGTGTACGGGCAGATGCTGGCCACGGCGCTGCAATCCGCCGAGCAGCGCGCGACCTTCGAGCGGCTCCACCGCCAGGACCACGAGCACGCGAAGCTGCTGGAGGCGCAGCTGGGGGGCGACTCCGAGGGCATCCTGGAGACGTCGCGGAGCCCGGTGATGCGCGACCTGGCTCGACGGGCGCGGCAGGTGGCGGAGACGGACACGCCGGTGCTGATTACCGGTGAGACGGGCACGGGCAAGGAGCGGCTGGCGCGCGCCATCCACCGTTGGAGCGCCCGGGCGGACCAGCCCTTCGTCACGCTCAACTGCGCCGCCATTCCGGCGGGCCTGCTGGAGAGCGAGCTGTTCGGCCACGTGAAGGGGGCCTTCACCGGCGCCACGAAGGACCGGGCCGGGCGCTTCCAGATGGCGCACGGTGGCACGCTGCTGCTGGACGAGGTGGGCGAGCTGCCCTTCGACCTCCAGGCGAAGCTGCTGCGCGCGCTGCAGGAGAAGACCTTCGAGCCGGTGGGCAGCGACAAGACGGTGCGCGCGGACGTGCGCATCCTGGCGGCCACGCACGTGGACCTGCAGCAGGCCATTGCCCAGAAGCGCTTCCGCGAGGACCTCTACTACCGGCTGAGCGTGTTCCCCCTGCGGCTGCCGCCCCTGCGCGAGCGGCGCGAGGACCTTCCGCAGCTGTGCGCCTTCCTCCTGGAGGAACAGGCGCGGCGGACGGGACGGAGGGGCATGCGCGTGACGCCCGCGGGGCTGGCGCGGCTGGAGGCCTACGACTGGCCGGGCAACCTGCGCGAGCTGGCCAATGCGCTGGAGCGCGCCACCATCCTCTCCCGGAGCACGGAGCTGGGGCCGGAGGCGTTCGACGTGCCCACGGGCGGCGCGGTGGTCGCCCCGCCATCGGTGGAGCCGCCGTCCTCGGCGGGAGAGCCGAAGCTGGCGCCGGTGCTCACGCTGGCGGCCGTGCAGCGTGAGCACATCATGCGGGTCCTCACGCTCACGCGAGGCCGCGTCTACGGCGCCAATGGCGCGGCGGCGCTGCTGGGACTCAAGCCGTCCACGCTCCAGAGCCGGATGAAGAAGCTGGGCATCGCCCGGCTGGAGCAGTTCGTCGTCGACGAGGCGTGAGGCGGGCGCCGCCGCCGGCTAGCTGACGCGCGGCGCCTCGGGCGTCACCGGATAGCTGCCCTGGCGGCCGAAGGGCGGGTCGAACAGGGCCGGGTCCGACTGGCGGGAGCGGAAGAGGTCGACGATGTAGTTCATCCGCTGGTCCAGCTGGCTCCAGTCTTTCGCGCCGGTGCCATTGAGGCTGTCCGGGCTCTTGTCGAGCTGGTCCAGCAGCGTGCGCAGCTCGGGGTTCTCGATGCTGCGCAGGTGCGGCGGGAAGAGCGTCGACTCCATGCCCGGAGGCGGCGGCAGGTCATTGCCCAGCTTGAGGGCGCCGCCCGGAACCGCCAGCTTCATCATGTGCTCGGTGGCGAGGCGGCGGAAGACGTTGGCCATGCCGTCCACCACGGGGCTCAGCGCTGCGTCCACCAGCCCCGTCCTCAGGGCCGCCTTGCCCGCGAGGTTGGCGGGGAAGGGGAGCGCGTTGATCTGCGCCTCGACCGTCTGCTCGAGGACGTCGCGGAAGGTCTCCTTCACCGGGGCGTTGAGCGCCTTCTCGACGTAGGGCTGCAGCTGCGTCTGCTCGTGCAGGCCCACCTTGTCGTTGGCCAGCAGCATCAGCTCGGCCTTCTTGTTCGGGTCCTTCTCGAACATGGCCTCCGCGTAGTGGCCGAAGGCCTCCTTCATCAGCGGCTTGTCCGTGGGGAAGCCGCTCAGGTACTGCGCCACCTTGGCCGCGTCGTACTGCGTGTCGCCCTGGAAGGTCTCCACGAAGCGGGCGAACTCCTGACCCACCTCCTCGAACACCCGCTTGTTGCCGTCGGCGATGGCCTTGCTGACGTTCTGGAGCGCCTCGTTGCCCGCCGAGGCGAGGTCACCCAGGGGCAGCGAGGGCAGGCCCAGCTTGCGCAGCAGGTCGTCCACCTTGGCCAGCGGCCCCATCACGTTGTCGGCCTGCTTGAGCGCGTCCGTGAAGAACTTGGGCATGTCCTCGCCACGGATGCTCACGCCGGCCTGCTTCGAGGCCCACGTCGCGAAGGTGGACCAGTTGGCGTTCTCCGTGCCCAGCAGCTGACCCATCGCGTTGGACAGGTCCGAGTAGCCCTGCGTAATCGCGTAGTTGCGCGCCACCGGGTCCTGCATGGCGGCGATGTTCCGCACGTCCGCGGCGGTGGGGTAGCTGCCCGGCGCGACGCGCGGACCCTGCGCCAGGGCCGCGGGGGCGTTCAGCGCCACGGGTTGTTGCCGCGGGGCCGTGGGCTCGAACTGGGACACCCCGGACATGCCAGGCCGGGACACCTGGGCCTTGGCCTGGGGCTTCACCTCGTTGCGCGCGGGACGCGGCGGCTCGCGGAGCTCCGTGGGACGGGCGGGGATGCGGGAGGGAATTCTAGGGGGCGTCATCTTCTCCAGTATCGATGAATCCCCGGAAAAGTTGCGTGGCCCTCAGGCGACGCGTGGGGCCGACGGCGCCACGGGATAGCGACCCCGGCGGCCGAAGGGCGGGTCGAACAGGGCCGGGTCCGACTGGCGGGAGCGGAAGAGGTCGACGATGTAGTTCATCCGCTGGTCGAGCCGGCTCCAGTCCTCGGCACCGCTGCCATCGAGGCTGTTGGGGCTCTTGTCGAACGACGCCAGCAGCGCGAGCAGCTCCGGGTTCTCGATGCTGCGCAGGTGCGGCGGGAAGAGCGTCGACTCCATGCCCGGAGGTGGTGGCAGGTCGTTGCCCAGCCTGAGCGCGCTTCCGGGAACGGCCAGCTTCATCATGTGCTCGGTGGCGAGGCGGCGGAACGCGGCGGCCAGGCCATCCACCACGGGGCTCAGCGCCGCATCCACCACGCCTGACTCGAGCGCCGCCCTGCCGGCGAGCCTGGCAGGGAAGGGCAACGCGTGGATGTTCGCCTCGACCGTCTGCCGCAGGATGTCGTGGAACGTCTCCTTCACCGGCGCGTTGAGCGCCTGCTCGATTTGCGGCTGGAGGCGTCGCTGCTCGTGCAGGCCCACCTGGTTGTTGGCCAGCAGCATCAGCTCGGCCTTCTTGTTCGGGTCCTCCTCGAACATGGCCTCCGCGTAGTGGCCGAAGGCTTGCCGCAGCACCGGTTTGTCCGTGGGGAAGCCGCTCAGATAATGCGCCACCTTGGCCGCGTCGTACTGCGTGTCGCCCTGGAAGGTCTCCACGAAGCGGGCGAGCTCCTGGCCCACCTCCTCGAAGACCCGCTTGTTGCCCTCGGAGATGGCGAGGCTGACGCCCTCGAGCGCGTCGTTGCCGGCGGAGCCGAGGTCGCCCAGCGGCAGCGCGGGCAGGCCCAGCTTGCGCAGCAGGTCGTCCACCTTGGACAGCGGCCCGATGACGCTGTCGAGCCGCTTGAGCACGTCGGTGAAGAACGTGGGCATGTCCTCTCCGCGGATGCTCACGCCGGCCTGCTTGGAGGCCCACGTCGCGAAGGTGGACCAGTTGGCGTTCTCGGTGCCCAGCAGCTGGCCCACGGCATTGGACAGGTCCGAGTAGCTCTGTGTCACGGCGTCGTTGCGCGCTACCAGGTCCTGCATGGCGCAGATGTCCCGCACGTCCGCGGCGGTGGGGTAGCTGCCCGGCGCGACACGTGGACCTTGCGGCGGGGGCGCGGGCACCTTGGGCGTATCGGCTTGCGTGAGCGCGGCCGTGGGTTCGAACGGGGCGTTGCCGGGAACGGCGCGCGGGGGCACCTGGCCCTGGGGCTTCAGTTCGTTGAGGGCAGGGCGTGCTGGCTCCAGGGACTCCGTGGAGCTCGCGGGGGCACGGGGACTGGGGCGGGGAGGCTTCATCCCGCCATTATCGAGGGAAATCAGGAAAAAGATTCAGCCCCACCCCAGAGGGCATGTCAGACCTTCCAGGTAGGAATCACTGGACACGCTGTTACAGGTGGGGTTCCACTTGGGGGAGGCAGGACTGATGATGGAGGGGTGGGAGGCGGCTGGCCTGGGGAGTACCGAGATGGGGAATGAGACGAAGCGTCCCGCGACGTATGAAGACCTGGTGGCGCTGCCCGAGAACATGGTCGGGCAGATCATCGATGGCGAACTGATTGCCCAGCCACGTCCCGCGAGCCCGCACGCGGTGGCGCACTCCGTCCTCGGAGGTCTTCTGGTCTCTCGCTTCCAGGTCGGACAGCGGGCGCCGGGGGGCTGGTGGATTACGAATGAGCCCGAGCTGCACTTCGGTCAGGACGTCCTGGTCCCCGACATCGCCGGGTGGCGCCGGGAGCGCATGCCGGTGATGCGGCGCGTCCCCTTCTTCACCCTGGCGCCGGACTGGGTGTGCGAGGTGCTGTCACCATCGACGCGGAACCTGGACAGGAATCGCAAGCGGGAAATCTATGCACGCGAGGGCGTCGGGTACGTGTGGCTGGTGGACCCTGCGTCTCGGACGCTGGAGGTCTTCGCGCGCTGGGAAGGGGACTGGGTGCTGCGGGGACAGTACTCGGGGACCGCCTGTGTCCGCGCCGAGCCGTTCGAAGAGCTGGAGCTGGACCTGGAGGCCCTGTGGCCTCCAGAGCTGGAAGCCCCGTGAGCCCACGGGGGCGCGCTACGCGGGGCGGCGGACGTCCAGGCCGAAGCGCTCCGCATGCTCTCGCCAGGCCTGCCGTGCCTCTGCGAGGCCCACTTGCTGGAACCGGATGGCGGCCCCCGGACGTCGCGCGCACAGCCGGCCCCAGTCGGCGCGGATGACGGTGGCGATGAGCGGATAGCCTCCGGTGGTCGGGTGGTCGGGGCCCAGCACGATGGGCGTCCCCGACAGGGTGACCTGGATGGCGCCGCGCACCATGGGGCGGGATGTGCCCGAGCCTTCATCACCGTGGGTGAGCGGGGGGCCTTGCAACCTCATCCCCACGCGGTCGCTCGATGCCGAGACGCTGAATGCCCCCGACAGCAGCAGGGCCACCGTGGCTGGCTCGAAGCGCTGCGCGTCTGGCCCGAGCGTGACTCGGATGGGCGCAGTGGCATCCAGGGCCTGCTCCAGCTCCAGGGGCACCGCGGCTCCGCTGGCGCCGCCGAGCGGGAGCGCGTCACCCGAACGCAGCAGGCGCCCTTCATGCCCGCCCAGCCGAGCGACCGGCAGCGTGCCGCGCCCTCCCAGCACCTCCGGCACCGCGAGCCCTCCATCCACCGCGACGTAGCGCACGCTCAGCGCGTCAGGTGCGGGCACCGTGAGGCTTCCGCCATCCGCCACGGTGAAGGTGCGCCCGTCCACGGCGACGCGGACCTGACGTCCTCGGGCACGTAGCTCCAGCCTGCCGAAGGCTTCCAGGGCCGCCGCGCCGCTGGCGTTGCCCACGGCGCGGTTGGTGAGCGCCAGCAGCTCCGGTACCAGCGCGCCTCCGGGCGGCACCCCATGGTGCATCTGTCCCGGGCGTCCGGCGTCCTGCACCGTCACCGGGGCGCCCACGCTGATGACATCGAGCCAGCCCGTCATCGGTCCACCCGTTCGAAGCGCACCCGGTCGCCGAGCTGCAACGCCGCGCCCCGTTCGGGTGTGAAGGCGGTGAAGTCGAGCGCGGTCCCGATGAGGTTCCAGCCCCCAGGCGAGGCGAAGGGGTACACGCCCGTGCGTCCCCCCGCGATGCCCACCGCCAGCGCTGGCACCCGGGTGCGTGGTGTGGCGAGCCTGGGGATGGCGATGCGCGGGTCCACTTCACCCAGGTAGGCGAACCCTGGAAGGAAGCCCACGCAGCGCACCGTGTACTCGCGTGCCGCATGGCGGCGGGCCACCTCGTCCTCGGTGAGGCCCGCGCGTGCGGCGACCGCGCTCAGGTCCTGTCCGTCGTAGCGCACGGGGATGGTCGTGAGCGGACGTCCGGGCGTGGGCGCGGGAACGCGGAGCAGCCGCGTCAGCGCGAGCCGGGGCTCGTCGGGTGGGGCATCCGGGGCGAAGTACACGCAGGCGTGTTCCTCGGTGATGACGGCGTCCTGCACGAGGGGAAGGGAACGGAGGGCCTCCTGCGCGGCGCGCCGCTCCAGCCCTTCGGGGAGCACCAGGCGCAGGGCGCCGTCACCCAGCGGCTCCGAGGGCAGCGCGAGGGCGTCCAGCGTGGCGCGGACCTCGCGCGCCAGCTCCACCGCGCCCGGCGTGTCGCCGTGCACGCAGACGGTGTCCACGCCGCCGCCGGTGGCGAGCCTCACGGTGTTCGCTCGCGCCAGGGCGTGGTCGGTCAGCACCGCGCCGGGCTGCCCGCGCGGGATGAGCGAGCCATCCGGCCGCGTTCCCCGGTCCGCGAAGCCTTCGCGCGCATACGCGAGGCCGGCCGCGCGGGCCGCCTCGTGAAGGGCGCCGGTGCCGGGGCCGATGAGGGTGACGCCCGGCCCGAGCGCCGCCACCACGCCGTCCACCACGGCCCGGGCCAGCGCGGGCGCCGCGTTGGCCGCGTGATACAGCGCACCGTGCGGCTTGGCGTACTGCACAGGCAGGTGGCGTTCGGCGGCCAGCGTCGCGAGCCGCGCGCACTGGCCGGCGACCTGCGCTCGCAGCTGCTCTGGCGCCACGTCGAGTGCCCGGCGGCCGAAGCCCTCGCGGTCCTCATAGGACGGGTGCGCGCCGGCCCGGGCGCCGTGCCGCTCGCACAGCTCCAGGGCATGGCGCATGGAGGCGTCGTCCCCCGCGTGCCCGCCACAGGCGATGTTGGCGATGTGGGCCAGCGCATAGAGCTGGGCGTCCTCGCCGGGAAGCTCGCCCAGGTCGATGTTGAGGAGGCACTCCGTCATGCGGTGCACCGTACGCGAGCGGCGCTCCGGGTGCAGCCATCCCAGAAGCCGCAGGCCGGGGCGGGCCAGCCGACGATGCCAGGGGAAGTCTCACGCGCCACCCCGGGGCTGGGGCCGGTTGGCACCGGGGTGGCACGTGCCCGGACGGGGCCTCGACGAGGCACTGTCCGGGAGCTTCCACCTTGCATACGCCGGCCGGGGATTTTCCCGGTCATTTCCAGGACGTTTCCCGGACGGAGGCGGTCGCCTCAGCGCGACGTGGAGGGCAGCGAGTCCGGGCCGCCCGCCTTCAGCCAGCGCACGAGCGCCCGCGCCGTCTTCTCGTCAATCAGCTCGGCGTAGGTGGGCATGGGCGTGCCGGGGAGGAACTGCTCGGGGTTTCGTACCCAGCGCACCAGCTCCGCGTCACTGCGCGTGGAGACCTTCGCGAGCCGGTCATGGTAGCGCGCGCCCGGGGCATGGCAGCTCGCGCAGCCGAGCTGCGTGAAGAGGGCGGCCGCGTCCACCGCCGGCGTGCTGGGACGTGGCTTGTGCACGGGGCCGGGCTTGCGTGCGGGGGGCGCGGCACCTGTCGCGCCCACAGGCGTAGGCGCGCTGGCGGACCGTTCCGCCTCACCTGCGTGCTGCTCGGCGGAGGCGGCAGCCGTCGAAGAGACGTGAGGGAGCGCGGCGGTGGCTGCATCCGCTTCTGCCGCCGGCGCGGCCCGGCCGCTGGCTTTGTCCGAGGGGGCGTGAGCCGACGTGTTGCCGGGGACCGGCTCCCCCCCGGAGGAGCCGGAGGCGACCGCGGTGTCCACCGGCTGTGCTTCCTCACCCGAGGCCCCGTCGTCCGTCGTGGCGCCCTCCGTCACCCACTGGGGGCGCACCGAGGTCGCGGTGAGGCGGGGCCGCGCGCCCTTCACGGCGTTCTTCTTGGGGGGCACCGAGCGCAGGTAGTCATAAAGCGCCCGCGCCTCCACTTCGTCCATGCCCCGGAAGCGCGGCATGGGGGAGCGCAGCACGGAGCCGTCCGGCGCGAGCCCGTCCCGCACCGCCCGGGTGAAGTCCTCCAGCGTCCAGTGCGCGAGGCCCGTCTCATGGAACGTGATGTTGCTGGAGTGGACCTTCTGGCCCTCCGGGTCCACGAAGGCCATGCCGCCGGCGAACACGTCGTCTCCCTCCGTCTTCCGGGGGCTGAAGCCGTCCGTGTGACAGGAGGCACAGTCGTAGACGTCATGCGCCATGTAGTGGCCGTACTCGAGCGTCGCCGCCTTCGGGGGCACGGGGATGCCGGAGGCGGGCCGCTCCACCGGCTCGTTGCCGGTGATGACGCGGAAGCCAATGCCGCCGAAGAAGCTGAATTTCGAGGGCGGCACGGGCTCCGGAGTCGGCGCGAAGAGCGGATGCCCGGAGCGCATGAAGCCCAGCACCGCCGCCAGGTCCGCGTCGCCCATGCCGTAGCTGGGCATCACCATCAGCCGCCCGTCGCGGCTCACGCCGTAGCGGATGGCCCGGGCGAGCTCCTCGTCCGTCGCGCCGCCGATGCCCGCCTCCGCGTGCGAGGTGAGGTTCGCGGCGTAGAAGCGTCCCATGTACGAGGGCAGCTCGCGCAGCGGCGCCCCGGACGCCGTCTCCGCGTCACCGCCGCGGTGGCAGGACTCGCAGCTCGCGTGGAAGATGGCGGCGCCTCGCTCCAGCGCGGCCGGAGACAGGTCCGCGCGGATGGGCGGGTAGGGCGCGTGGACGGTTCCCGCACAGCCCGCGAGCAGGCTGGCTCCCGCAAACAACGTGCTCCTCACGGCGTCCAGGATGGTTCGGCGCATGGGCCCTCTTCGCGTCGAGCAGGACCTGACGCATATCGCATCCGCCCGGAGGACGGAAAAGGGCCCGGCTGTCCGCCGCGGACACCCGGCCCCACGCGTGCCCCGCCGCGGCGCGGCGGCGTGGCTACACTCCCAAGCACCATGACGCGCCCGCTCGAGTCCTACCGCGACCTCTTCCCCGTGCTTCGGGAGCAGCTCTACCTCAACCACGCCGGGGTGGCGCCCACCAGCCTGCGCGCCGCCGAGGCCGTGCGCGGCTGGATGGAGGACCTCGTCCACCACGGCATCAAGCACGAGCGTGGCTGGGAGGCCCACTGCGAGCGCGTGCGAGCCCTGGCCGCTCGCCTCATCAACGCCGAGCCCGGCGAAGTGGCCTTCGTGCGCAACACCAGCCACGGCCTGGGGCTGGTCGCGGAAGGGCTCGACTGGAAGCCCGGTGACGAGGTGGCCGTGGCGTCCTCGCTGGAGTACCCCTCCAACGTCTACCCGTGGCTGCATCTCAGGGACCGGGGCGTGGAGGTGCGTGAAATCCAGGCGCCGGAGGGCGGCGTCACGCCGGAGGCGGTGGCCGCGGCCCTCACCCCGCGCACCCGGGTGGTGGCGGTGTCGTCCGTGCAGTTCGCCACCGGCTACCGCACGGACCTGGACGCGGTGGGCGCCCTGTGTGAGCGCGCGGGCGTGCTCCTCTGCGTGGACGGCATCCAGAGCGTGGGCTGCATCCCCGTGGACGTGAAGAAGAGCCGCATCCACTTCCTCAGCGCGGACAGCCACAAGTGGATGCTGGGCATCGCCGGCAGCGGGTTCCTCTACGTGGCGAAGGACGTGCTGCCCCGGCTGCGGCCGGTGCTCGTGGGCTGGCGCAGCACCACCGACGCGTGGAACTTCAACCGCAGCCACTTCGAGCTGCGCCCCGACGCGGGGAAGCTGGAGGATGGCAGCGCCGCCTACACCGGCATCTACGCGCTGGGCGCCGCGCTGGAGCTGCTGCACGAGGTGGGGATGGACGCCATCTCCGCGCGCATCCGCGAGCTGCTCGCCCGCCTGGAGTCGGGGCTGCGCGGGCTGGGCTGCGACGTGGGGCCCGCGCCGGAGCACCGCGCGGGCATCCTCACCTTCCTGCCGCCAGAGGGCGAGGCCCGCCCGCTCGGCGCGTGGCTGGCCGGGCGGGACGTCGCCCTCTCGGTGCGCCGCGGGCGCGTCCGCCTCTCACCCCACTTCTACAACCTGCCCGAGGAGATGGACCGGCTGGTGGAGCTCGTGCGGACGCACCGCGGCTGAGGGCCCGCTACTGGGCGGGGAACAGCGTCTCGATGGAGAGGTAGCGCTCACCCGTGTCGTAGTTGAAGGTGAGCACGCGGCTGCCGTCGTTCATCTCGCCCAGCTTCTGGTTCACCGCGGACAGCGCGGCGCCGGTGGAGATGCCCACGAAGATGCCCTCCTCGCGCGCGGCGCGGCGGGTGAACTCGAAGGCGTCCTCCTCGGCCACCTGAATCACGCCGTCCAGCGCATCCTTGTGCAGGTTCTTGGGGATGAAGCCGGCGCCGAGGCCCTGGAGCGGGTGCGGACCCGGCTGGCCGCCGCTGATGACGGGCGACTTGGTGGGCTCCACCGCGAAGACCTTCAGCTTCGGCCAGACCTTCTTCAGCTCCTCGGCGCACGCGGTGATGTGGCCGCCGGTGCCCACGCCGGTGATGAGGTAGTCGAGCCCCTCCGGGAAGTCCTTGAGGATTTCCTGCACCGTGGTGCGGCGGTGGACCTCGATGTTGGCCTCGTTGTCGAACTGCTGCGGCATCCACGCGTTGGGCACCTGCGACACCAGCTCGTTGGCGCGGGCGATGGCGCCCTTCATGCCCTGGGCGCGCGGGGTCAGCTCGAAGGTGGCGCCGTAGGCGGCCATCAGGCGGCGGCGCTCGATGCTCATGGACTCCGGCATCACCAGCACCAGCTTGTAGCCCTTCACCGCCGCGACCATGGCCAGGCCGATGCCGGTGTTGCCGCTGGTGGGCTCGATGATGACGCTGTCGGGCTTGAGCAGGCCGCGCTTCTCCGCGTCCTCAATCATGGACAGCGCGATGCGGTCCTTGATGCTGCCGCCCGGGTTGGCGCGCTCCAGCTTCATGTGCACCGTCACGCGGGACGGGAACAGCCGGTTGATGCGCACGTGCGGCGTGTTGCCGATGGTCTCCAGGATGTTGTTCGCCTTCATGTGGGGGGCCTCGTCGGTGGGTCAGATGTGGAACTCGAGTGCGTCCAGCGAACCGTCCGCGCCGCGCTGACGCACCTCGCTGCGGCGGGTAACCACGGATTGAGAGGGGATGCTCTGCGTGAGCCAGGCGTTGCCGGCGATGATGCTGCCCCGGCCCACCACGGTTTCACCGCCGAGGATGGTGGCGTTGGCGTACACCACCACGTCGTCCTCGATGGTGGGGTGACGCTTCTTGTCCGTCAGCCCCTTCTCCACCACGAGCGCGCCCAGGGTGACGCCCTGGTAGATTTTGACGTTGTCGCCGATGAGCGTCGTCTCGCCGATGACGACGCCCGTGCCGTGGTCGATGACGAAGCGCCGGCCAATGGTGGCCCCGGGATGGATGTCCACGCCCGTTCGCTGGTGCGCGTACTCGGTCAGCAGCCGGGGCAGCAGCGGGAAGCCCAGCGCGTGCAGCGCGTTGGCCACCCGGTAAATCGCAATGGCGTAGAAGCCCGGGTAGGTGAGGATGACCTCGTCCACCGTGCGCGCGGCCGGGTCCGCCTCGAAGATGGCATCGGCGTCTTGACGCAGCCAGTCATAGAGGCCCGGCAGCCGCTCCATGAAGCGCGCGGGGAGGTCCCGCTCGATGCCGGGGTAGAGCGGCGCCAGGGTGTCGCGGATGCGGTGGAGGCTGGCCTCGACGGTGGTGACGTCCCGGCGGACGGCGGCGGCCGTACACTCCAGGCGCTCGGCGAAGTGGGGGAAGAGCAGGCCCAGCACCTGCCCGACGAATTCGGGGGCGGCGCGCCGTACGTCCGCAGGGAAGCAGTGGCGCTGCCGGGCTTCCAGCAGGGCCGCGACCAGCCTGGCGTTGGAGTCGTCCATGAGCCTTCGTTTCTAACGCAGTGCGTGGGCCGGCTGCACGGCGGAATGGCCGATTCCGGGATGGACTGTCGTTTCCCGGGAAGGCCCGCTGTCCAGGACCCGCGCCATCAGTGCGAGCCGCTGTCCTCCAGGCCCGCCAGGCGCGCGCCCGCCGGGTGGGTCCGGGGTGCTTGCCGCACGCCACCACCGGCGGGACGATGACGCCATGTCCCAAGCCCCGGCCCCTTCCTACGCGCATGGCACCAGCACCACCCCCCTGCTGGGAGAGACAATTGGTCAGAACCTGCGGCGGACGGTCGAGCGGTACGGAGACCGGGAGGCGCTGGTGGTCGCCTCCCAGGGGTACCGGGCCACGTACCGCGAGCTCTGGGCGCTCACCTCGCAGGTGGCGCGCGGGCTGATGGCGCTGGGGATCGAGAAGGGGGACCGGGTGGGGCTCTGGTCACCCAACCGCTTCGAGTGGGTGGCCGTCCAGTACGCCACGGCGCGAATCGGCGCCATCCTGGTCAACATCAACCCGGCCTACCGCACCACGGAGCTGGAGTACGCGCTCAACCAATCCGGGACGAAGGTGCTGGTGCTGTCGCGAGGCTTCCGGCAGACGGACTACCGGAGCATGGTGCAGGAAGTCCATCCGCGCTGTCCGGGCCTGCGCCAGGCGCTGGTGATGGAGGACGACTGGCAGCGGCTGCTCGAGGGGGCGAAGGACGTCTCCGAGGAGGCGCTGGCCGCCCGCGAGGCGTCGCTCCAGTTCGATGACCCCATCAACATCCAGTACACGTCCGGGACGACGGGCTCGCCGAAGGGCGCCACGCTGTCGCACCACAACGTGCTGAACAACGGCTTCTTCATCGGCGAGGCCCTGCGCTACGGGCCGGAGGACCGGGTCTGCATCCCCGTGCCCTTCTACCACTGCTTCGGCATGGTGATTGGTAACCTCGCCTGTACCAGCCACGGCGCCACCATGGTGATTCCAGCCGAGGCGTTCGACCCGTTGAGGGTGCTCCAGACGGTGCAGGCCGAGCGCTGCACGTCCCTGTACGGCGTGCCCACCATGTTCATCGCGGAGCTGGACCACCCCCGCTTCGGTGAGTTCGATTTGTCGACGCTGCGCACCGGCGTCATGGCTGGCTCGCCATGTCCGGTGGAGGTGATGAAGCAGGTGCAGTCGCGCATGCACATGCGCGAGGTGACCATCTGCTACGGCATGACGGAGACGTCGCCGGTGTCCACGCAGAGCGCGCTGGACGAGCCGCTGGACAAGCGGGTGTCCACGGTGGGGCGCGTGCACCCGCACCTGGAGGTCAAAATCATCGACGCGGGCACGGGCGCGGTGGTGCCCCGGGGCTCGCCCGGCGAGCTGTGCACGCGCGGGTACAGCGTGATGCTGGGGTACTGGGCCAACCCCGAGGCCACCGCGGCGGCGGTGGATGCCGCCGGCTGGATGCACACGGGCGACCTCGCGGTGATGGACGAAGAGGGCTACGTGAAGGTGGTGGGCCGCATCAAGGACACCATCATCCGCGGCGGTGAGAACATCTCCCCGCGCGAGGTGGAGGAGTTCCTCCACTCGCACCCGGGCGTGAGCGAGACGCAGGTCATCGGCGTGCCGAGCAAGAAGTACGGCGAGGAGGTGATGGCCTGGGTGCGCACGAAGCCCGGCGTGACGCTCACCCCCGAGGAGCTGACGGCCTTCTGCACCGGGCGCATCGCGTCCTTCAAGATTCCCCGCTTCTGGAAGTTCGTTGACGCGTTCCCGATGACGGTGACGGGCAAGGTGCAGAAGTACAAGATGCGCGAGGCGTCCATCGGCGAGCTGGGACTGGAGGACGCCGCGGCCATCAAGACGGCTTGACGCGGGACGCGCGTGGCTTCGCGCGGGCCGTGTGTTGGCGGGGGCCGCCTTTGGGCGCGAGGCTTCCGGAGCGCGGCCTGGGCCGGCTTTACGGACTGCTTCGCCGCCGCCTTGCCTGGGCCAGCGTCACGGACTGCTTCGTCGCCGCCTTGCCTGGGCTGGCTTCGCGGGCCGCTTCGCCGTCGTCTGTGGCTGCTTCGCGGGCGCCTTCGCTGCCCGGGGCGTCGACGTCTTGGGCGCTCTCGTCGCTGCCGGTGTCTGCTTCGAGCCGGGCTTCTTCGCTGCCGCCTTGGCCTGGACTGGCTTCACGAGTTGCTTCACCGCCGCTCGTGCCGGCTTCGTGGCTGTCTTCGCCGCCGTCCGGACCGGCTTCGTGGCTGTCTTCGCCGCCGTCCGGACCGGCTTCGTGGCTGTCTTCGCCGCCGTCCGGACCGGCTTCGTGGCCGTCTTCGCCGCCGCAGGGACCTTCGTCTTGGCCGTCTTCGTCGCTGTCCGGGCGGGGCGCTGCTTCTCGGCAACCTGCGTCTCGGGAGCAGGGGCCGCGGCCCTCGCCCGAGGCTTCTTCGCCGCCTTCTTCAGCGCCGCCCGGTTGGCCGCGTCCACCGCGCGCCGGGCCCAGGGCAGCAGTGCGTAGGCGTCATCCGCCGCGTCCGCGGGCGGCGTCCAGTAGCCCATCTCCACCGGCTTGCTGCCGCCGTCGTAGACGAAGGGCCGGCACCCGGCGGCCTGGAAGTCGGGCTTCGTGACGTCATCCACCTTCAGGAAGAGCTGGCCCTCCGCGATGAGCCCGAACATCCGCCCGCCCAGGTAGAGCCCCCAACCGCCGAACATCCGGCGTGACTGCACGGGCCCCACTTTCTCCAGCAGCTCCACGGTGTACTCAACGAAGCTGTCCGTCCGGGCCATGGTGATTCTCCGTGTATCGACGGCCCACGAGCGCGGAGGCCATCACGCGCGGCACGCTAGCGCACCCGGGGGCCGGGTGAAGCCTTCCTCATGCCCCACGGCTCGGGCATGGCGCGCACGCGCTCCACGATGAAGGCCTTGAGCGCTCTCGCCGCGGCCGTGAGGTAGCCCTCGCCCCGGTGTATCAGCGCCACCTGTCGTTTCAGTCCCCCGCGCGCCAGGGGCACCACGTCGAAGCCCTGGGCCCGGTGGTCCCTCACCATCAACTGGGGCACCAGCGCCACGCCCAGGCCTCGCTCCACCATGCGGCGCATGGCCTCCGCGTTGTCCGTCTCCAGCGCCAGCCGGGGTGTCACGCCACGCGCCTCGCACGCCGCCTCCATCGCCCGGGTGCCGCTCATTCCTGGGATGACGACCCAGGGCTCTTCCACGGCCTCGTCCAGGGCCACGGGCTTGCCCAGCCGCGTGAGGCGGTGGCCCCTGGGCACCGCGAGCACCAGCGACTCCTCCCACAGCTTCTGGGCGACCAGGTCCGCTCGCCGCACCGGAAGGGACAGGATGGCCAGGTCCAGGACACCGCGCGCCACGCCTTCCTCCATCGCGGGCGCCAGGCCCTCGCTCAGCCGCGGGCGGACTTCCGGATACCGCTGCGCGAAGGCCGGGATGATGTCTGGCAGCAGATAGGCCCCGACGGTGTGCAACGTCCCGAGTGCCACCACGCCGTGCGGCGTCCCGGACAGCCGCTCCAGCTCCGAGGTGCCCGCCGTCAGGGCGTCCAGGGCGCGCTGGGCGTGGGGCAGGAAGCGCTCCCCCGCGTCCGTCAGCACCGCGCCGCCCGGGGTGCGGACGAGCAGGCGCGCGCCCAGCGTGGCCTCCAGCGACTGGAGCTGCCGGGACAGGCCCGACTGGGACAGGCCCAGGCTCCTCGCGGCGGTGGCGAGGCGTCCCGCCCGGGCGACTTCAAGGAAGGCTCGAAGCTGTTCGGAGGTCATGCGGATTCCGCAAGCAGCCTATGCGGAAGATGCGATTTCCGCATGGAGCACCGAGGCGTAGAGAAAGGCGATGGACGGAAGCGGCGTCACGGTGGAACCCAGGGTCAGTGCGCGTCCGGGCACGGCGCGGCGGATGGCGACGGGCGCGGTGCTGCTGGCCCTGGTGGTCAGCGCCTTCGAGGGCACCGTCGTGACGAGTGCCATGCCCACCATCACCCGGGAGCTCGGGGGGCAGCACCTGTATTCGTGGGTGTTCTCCGCCTTCCTCTTCGCGTCCACGGTGGGTGTGCTCGTCTCCGGCAAGCTGGCGGACCGGCTGGGGCGCAAGCCCGTGTTCTTCGCCGGCATGGGCCTGTTCCTCCTGGGCTCGGCCCTTTGCGGCCTGGCGCAGTCGGTGCCCGGGCTCATCGCCTTCCGCGTGCTCCAGGGCCTGGGCGCGGGGGCGCTGCAGCCGACCACGCTCACCATCTCCGCCGACCTCTACACGTTGCGCGAGCGCGCCGCCGTGCAGGGCCTCTTCACCGGCGCCTGGGGCGCGGGCAACGCGGTGGGGCCGCTCATCGGCGGCTGGCTGGTGATGCACGCCTCCTGGCGCTGGGTGTTCCTGGTCAACGTGCCCGTGGGCCTGTTCGCCGCGGCGCTGCTGTACTTCTCGTACCGTGACCCGCCCCGCAGGCGGGACGTCCGGATGGACCGGTGGGGGACGGTGCTGGCCGGGGCCTCCGCCGCGCTGCTCCTGTTCTCCCTGGAGCCGGGGACTCCCGGCCTTCGGTGGCTGTGCGCGCTGGCCGCCTTGGGCGCGGGCATCGCGCTGGTGCTCCATCAGCGGAAGGCCGAGGTGCCGCTGCTGCCGGGCGAGCTGCTCAAGGACCCCGCCATGCTCACCGGCATCGCGGGGGGCATGGCGAGCGGGGCGCTTCTGTACAGCATGGCCGCGTGGGTGCCGCTGTGGATGACGGAGCAGGGCGGGCACACGCCGCTGGCGGCGGGCCTGGCGCTGCTGCCCATGCTGCTGGGCTGGTCCGTGGGCTCCACCTTCGGCGTGAGGTTGCTGGTGCGAGGCGGCATGCGGCTGAGCGCGGGCGTGGGCTTCACGGTGGCGGCCGTGGGCGCCGGGTGGCTGGCGCTGGCGGCCGCGCGCGGGTGGGGCGTGACGGCCGCGCTCATGGGGCTGGCGGTGCTCGGCCTGGGGCTGGGACCGGCCGCCAGCACGTCCCTGCTGGGGCCCCAGTCGCGCGCGCCCTGGCACCACCGGGGCATCGTCACCAGCACGCTGTACGCCACGCGGCTGCTGGGAGGCTCGTTGATGGTGGCCGCGCTCGCGCTGGCCAACGGGCACTTCGCGCGCCAGTTCGCCCTCGCCGCGGGGCTCACGGCCGTCGCGGCGCTGGTGCTGGCCCTCGCCGCTCCCGGACGGGCGGAGCCGGCCGCCGCCGACGCGTGAGCCGGCGCGGGTGCGTGCCATGGAGGCGGTGCCGACGTTGCGCCTTGGCTCGGGCACGCCCGCATGTCGGGGCTCGGTGCGTGCCGCGCCAGGCCGGGGGAGCGCGTCCTGGGATGCGGCGCTCAGCCCACACCACCGTCCGGCACCGACGCACGGGCTCCCGGGGTCGGTGCCCGCGCGGCGCCGGCCAGCGCCAGGGGCCACAGCTTCGCCAGCGCGGAGCGCAGCTCGGCGGCGCCCCGGTAGCGGTCCTCGGGGCGCTTCTCCAGCAGCTTCAGCACGACGCGCTCGATGGGCTCGGGGAGGTTCGGCCGCAGCGTGCGGGGCGGCACCGGGCGCTCCTGAACGTGCAGGAACATCAGCGGCACCGGGTCGGCATGGCGGAAGGGGAGCTGGCCGGTGAACAGCTCATAGGCCACCACGCCGAGCGCATACAGGTCCGTGGCGGGTGAGACGGCGGGGCTGCCCATGACCTGCTCGGGGGCCATGTACTCCGGCGTGCCGAGCACCGCGCCCTGCGCCGTCGTCCCCATGACGTGCGTGCTCTTGGCGAGCCCGAAGTCCATCAGCTTCAGCACGCCGGCGCGGGTGATGAAGAGGTTGGCGGGCTTCACGTCGCGGTGGAGCACGCCCCGGCCGTGCGCGTGCTCCAGCGCCACCGTGGCGTGGGTGAGCCAGCGCAGGGCCTCGGCCAGCGTGGGCCGCCGCTCCAGCAGCCGCTGCCGCAGGTCCACGCCGTCCAGCAGCTCCACCGTGAGGAAGTGTCGCTCGCCGTCCACGCCCACGTCGAAGACGCGCAGGATGTTGACGTGCTCCAGCGCCCGCGCGTGCTCCACCTCCTGGCGGAAGCGCGCCACCAGCGCGGCATCCGCGTGGGGCACCGCGAGGACCTTGAGCGCCACGCGCGTGTCCTGCCGCAGGTCCGTGGCCTCGTAGACGGCGGAGCTGCCGCCGGCGCCGAGCCAGCGCTCCACCCGGTAGCGGCCCGCCACCGCCTGCCCGGGCACCAGCCCGCGCACGACGCTGGACGGCGACGCGGGGACGGGGATGCCCTGGAGCAGCGTGCCGTGCGGCGACATGGGCGTCACCGGCCGCAGCGTCTCCGCCAGCGAGAGCGCCGGCGGGGGCGTCACCGGGCGGAGCGCGACGTCAGGGGGCGTGTCGCCCCGGTGGGGGAGGCCCGTGCCAGGGCCCTGGGGCCTTGCGATTGCCGGCGGCGGCGTCACCCGCGGCGGTGGCTCCAGCGTGGCGCCCCCCAGGTACGCCACGCCTTCTTCGTCGTCGGTCGAGTGCACCTCGGCCTCCCTCGTCGGCCTCGTCGCGGCGTGGGTTCAGGGGTCCAGCAGCGAGACGTGGGACGGTGCGCCCACGCCCTCGATGTCCAGGTGCGGCGTGGGCAGGTTGTACTCGGCCGCGGCGGTGGTGGCCTCGACGATGATGGGGCCGGCAATCTCCGGCGGCTCGCCATGGCACAGCAGGTCCACCACGTGCTCCAGCGTCCACTTGCCCAGCCGGCTCAACACCAGCCGCGTGCCGTCGTACTGCGCGGTGTCCGACAGCTCCTGGCTCGCCGCCAGCTTGACCTCCACCGAGTCCCCCAGGTAGCCGCGCGCCAGCGCCAGCACCCGGTCCAGCACGGCGTTCCAGGCCTGCAGGTGCGTGCGGTCCTGCGCCTCGTCCATGATGTCCAGGCCCACCTGGAGCTTCTCCATGCGCTCCAGGAACTGCTGCACCAGCGACCCGCGGATGATGCGGCCGTGCTGCGGCGCAATCATCTCCACCCCGGGCTCCAGCTTGCGGATGGCCGCCACCGCGCGCTGCAGGGCCGAGTTCACCGGCATGTAGATTTGATGGAACGCGCGGATGCCCGCCCAGTCGGACTCGTCCGCCCAGAGCCCCTTCGCGTTGGAGTCCGTGAGGCCGCCGAAGAGGTCCCCTGTGAAGAGCACGCGCGTCTGCGGGTCGTAGAGCATGACGGCGCCGCGGAAGTGGCAGAAGGGCGAGGGCACCGGCAGGAGCCGGTGGCCGGTGGGCACGCTGAGCCCCTGCGCGAACTTCTCCGTGGGGATGAAGCGGTGGCGCGGCAGGTTCTGGTGGACGATGAGCCGCCAGGTGTCCTCCGAGCAGAGCAGGCCGGCCCGGGGCGCGTAGCGCGCGGAGATGATGCTCGCCGACGAGCCCACGTCCGGGTCCTGGTGGTTGATGAACATGGCGGACAGCCGCTCCATGCCACCGATGAGGGACGTCACCTTGGTGTGGATGGTGGAGAAGTCGCTGCTCGAACCCGGGTCGACGAGGAGGTTGAACTCCGTGGGCCGCTGCGTCTTCTTGTCCGTGCCGCGGAAACGCAGCAGGTAGGGGTTGGCGTAGAAGATGTTGCCAGGCTCGCGCTTGCCCACCCAGAACGTCTCGGGGGCAATCTCCACCGGCACGAGGCGGAGGTCGGAGCTCTGGCTCGGGCTCGGGACTGGGGCAACGGTGCTGCTCATGGGCGCGGCGTTCCTTCCCTCTCTTGGGTGTATGCCCTTGCCCCGTAGCAATCGCCGCGCCGGGAGCGCTTCCCTGGGGAGGGCACGTGCGCGCGCCAGCGCGCGGCGCAAATCCTGCGCGGAGGCGGGGTGGGGCGCAGGTCCTGCGTCCCGGGTGTTGGCGGCCGTGCACGGGCCCGTGCGGCGTGGCAGGCTCGCGAGCCCCACGCGCGCTCCGCCCATGCCCGACCCGTCCGTACTCGCCACCTGGGGGCTCCCGGGGCTCTTCCTCATCGCGATGCTGGCGGGCTCGGTGGTGCCGGCGCCCTCAGAGGCGCTGCTCGCCGCGCTCGTCTACGGCGGGACGGCGCCCGCGACGGCCGTCGGGGTGGCGACCACGGGCAATGTGCTGGGGGCCCTCTCGCTCTATCTGCTGGGCCGGTGGGTGGCTCGCGGCGGCGGTGGGGCCGTGGGGCGGTGGTACGCGCGGCGGCGCGAGAAGGAAGGCCCGCGGCTGGAGCGCATCGAGGCGTGGACGCGGACGTGGGGCGCGCCGGTGCTGGTGCTGTCCTGGCTGCCCGTGGTGGGGGACGCGTTCGTCCTCGCGGGAGGCATGCTGGGTGTGCGCCCGCTGCCCTTCGTCTTCTTCGTCACGCTTGGCAAAGGCTTGCGTTACCTCGCCGTCGCGTTGTCGGCCGCGGCGGTCGTGTAGCGCGTGGTGCCTGACGTTTCACCCATGTTTCACGCAACGACGGCGGTGTGCCGGTCGAAAAACGAGACAGGTGAACAGCGCATTCCCCGTGAGTCGGGGGTAGTGTGCGAATGTCTCACCTGACCTCTCAACAGCTCCTTGCCAGGAGCAGGACCGGACATCGTGCGTGACAAGGCAACTCCTTCAGGGCTTGGGCAGTCCAACTGGCGGCGGCAGGCCGCGGCGCTGCTCCTGGCGGTGCTCGCGGCGTGTGGAGGTGAGGACCTGTCGCAGGAGGCCCCGGGCCTCGACGATGCCGCGGTGGGGCAGCGGCAGGACGCGCTGGGCAATGTCCGCCTCCGGCTGCTGGCCGCCAACACGTCCAGCGGCAACGGGCAGGACTACGACCTGGGGCACGGCATCCGCATCTTCCAGGGCACCGACGCCGACGTGGTGATGATTCAGGAGTTCAACTACCGCTCGAACACGGCGGCGGACCTCCGCAGCTTCGTGGACACGGCCTTCGGTCCGGGGTTCCACTACTACCGCGAGGGTGGGGCGCAGATCCCCAACGGCATCATCAGCCGCTATCCCATCATCGCCTCGGGCGAGTGGGATGACCCGTATGTCTCCAACCGCGACTTCGCCTGGGCGCGCATCGACGTGCCGGGCCCGCGGGACCTCTGGGCGGTGAGCGTGCACCTGCTCACCACGAGCAGCGGCAACCGCAACGCGGAGGCGTCCAGCCTGGTCAGCCGCATCCGGGCCAACATCCCCGAGGACGACTACCTGGTCATCGGCGGCGACCTGAACACCGGCAGCCGCAGCGAGTCCACCTTCAGCACGCTGGCCCAGGTGGTGCGCACCGCCGGCCCGCACCCGGCGGACAAGAACGGCAACACCAACACCAACGCGGGCCGCAACGAGCCCTATGACCACGTGCTGGTGGACAACGACCTGTACGCGTACCAGACGGCGGTGGTCATCGGCGGCAGCTCCTTCGCCAACGGCCTGGTGGTGGACACGCGCGTGTACACGCCGCTGAGCGAGATTTCCCCCGCGCTCTTCGGTGACAGCGGCGCCTCCGGGATGCAGCACATGGCCGTCATCAAGGACTTCCTCATCCCGGGCGATGACGCCTCCCATGACGCCTTCGTCACCGTGACGTCGCCCAATGGCGGCGAGAGCTGGGCGGCCGGCGGCGTGCGCAACATCACCTGGGCGTCCTCCGGCATCAGCCAGGTGAAGCTGGAGTACACGCTGAACGGCAGCACCTGGAGCACGCTGGCCGCCAGCACCTCCGCCGCCACGGGCAGCTACGCGTGGACGGTGCCCTCCAGCGCGACCACCACCGCCCGCGTGCGCGTCAGCAACGCGGCCGACGCCAGCGTCAGCGACACCAGCGATGCGGCCTTCACCATCACCACCTCCACGGGTGGCGGCACGGGCAAGGTCCTGGTCAACGAGGTCCTGGTCAACGAGCCGGGCTCGGACGTCCGGGGCGAGTTCGTGGAGCTGGTGAACACCGGCTCCGCGGCGGTGAACCTGAGCGGCTGGACGGTGTCTGACGCGGCCAGCGTCCGTCACACCTTCCCCAGCGGCACCTCGCTGGCGGCGGGCGGCGTCATCGTGGTGTTTGGCGGCGCGGCGGGCATTCCGGCCGGCACGCCCCATGCCGTGGCCGCCTCCACGGGCACCCTGGGCCTGTCCAACAGCGGCGACACCGTCACGGTGAAGTCCAGCACGGGCGCGGTGGTGGACACCGCGGTGCTGTCCTCCGGCGTGAGCGGCACGGATGGCGTGTCCGCCAACCGCAGCCCGGACCTGGGCGAGGGCGCGCCCTTCGTGCTGCACACCAGCCTGTCCAGCCTGAAGTCCTCGCCGGGCCGGCGCGTCAACGGCGCGTCGTTCTGAGCGGCGCCGTCCGAAGTGCCACGGCCCTGTTTCCCCTGGCGGGAGGCGGGGCCGTTCCGCGTCCAGGTCTCAGTGGCTCTCCGGAGGCGTGGGGGACAGGGGCACATGTGTCTCCGCGGGCCGCGCCGAGGGGCGGATGATGAGGCCCTCCTCGGTGTCGGGAGGGCCTCCGGGCGTGGCCGGGTCGCCGGGGCGCGGCGTGGGCCGGCCGTAGTCACGCTCGTAGATGCGGAGCAGGGCAAGGAAGAAGGCCACGATGAGCGGCCCCAGGAGCAGGCCCACCGTGCCGAAGGCCGCGAGGCCTCCGAGCAACGCGAAGAAGACGATGGCCCCGTGCTGGTGCATGCCGCGCTTGGCGAGCAGCGGCTTCACGACATTGTCCACCAGGCCCACCACCACCGTGCCCCAGATGGCGAGGAACAGCGCCGCCCAGGGATGGCCGCTGAAGAACATCAGCGCCGCGGCGACCAGCACGACGATGGCCGCGCCCACGGCGGGAATGAGCGCCATGAAGAAGGCCACCCCCGCGAAGAAGAGTGAGGCGGGGACCCGGGCGATGAGGAAGCCGACGAGCGCCGCCGCTGACTGCACTCCGGCCGTGGCCACCGAGGACACCAGGACCGCTACGGAGACGTTGCGGAACTCCCGCAGGATTTCGTGCGTCTGGCCGCGCCGCAGCGGCGACACGCTCTCCACCCACGCCACCAGCCGCGCCCCGTCTGTCAGCAGGAAGAACAGGGCGATGAGCATCATGATCGTCTGGAAGGCGATGGAGCCCGTCGCCGCCACCGCCCCCGTCACCGCCCGCGCCGCCGTTCCGCCCTGGGAGCTCACCTGCTGCTGGAGTGTTTCGTCGAGCTGGGCCTCCTCCAGCGGGATGCGCTCGAGCAGGCTCTCCACCGGCCCGCGCACGGGGCCCGGAATCTTGTCAATCAGCCCTTCCACGCCCTCGCGCTGCACCGTGTCGGAGACGAACTTCACGCCGTCGGACACCTCGGTGACGACGAAGGCCGTCAGGCCGCCCAGCGGCAGCAGCAGGGCCAGGATGACTCCCGAGACGATGATTCCGGCCGCCAGGCCGGAGCGCCCGCGCAGCTTCCGGCTCAGCCCGGAGTAGAGGCCGTAGAAGGTCCCCGCGAGCACCGCCGCCAGGAAGAAGGCTTTGGCAAGCGGGCGGACGACCAGGGCCAGCAGGAGGATGGACAGGAGGATGAGACCGGTGAACACCCGCCGGGCGGTCTGCTCGGTTGCCATACCCGTCAAGGTAGGGCGACCTCCGCGGATGGGCAGGGGCGGGCGGCGCCTCTGCCTGCTCGCCCGCTGTCCTGGCAAGAAGGCTTGGGCTCGGCGCCAGGGCGGCTAGAGTGGCCGCGCCATGCCGCCCTTCGAATCCACCCAGTTCACCGTCTGGCTGCTCCAGGCGCTCTGCGCCAGCTTCCTGGCCATCCTCTTCCTCCAGTCCGGGCTCGACAAGGTCATCGACTGGAAGGGCAACCTGGGTTGGCTCACGGGCCACTTCGCCAAGAGCCCGCTGCGTGGCGTGGTGCCGCCGATGCTGGCCGTCCTCACGCTGCTGGAGCTCGCCGCGGGCGCGCTCAGCGCCGCCGGGCTGGTGGCGCTGGTGGCGACGGGCCGCGCGACGCTGGCCTTCTGGGGCGCGCTCCTCTCCGCGGTGTCCCTGGTGGCGCTCTTCTTCGGCCAGCGGATGGCCAAGGAGTACGCGGGCGCCGGGGGCCTGGTGCCGTACTTCCTGCTGGCGCTGGCGGCCGTGTACATCACCCGCCTGGGCTGAGGCCGCGCGCCGCCTCAGAGCACCTTGCGCGTGGGGACCAGGGCGTTGGCGGACAGCAGCCCCGCCACCAGCGCCACGGCCACCATCAGCATGGAGAAGGCCGTGTCCACGCCGGCCACCACGTCCCGCTCCAGCAGCGAGGACAGGCTGCGGAAGCCGACGCTGCCCGGCACCAGCAGCATGAGTCCGGGCACCAGGGTGGTGATGGAGGGCTTGTTGCGCAGCCGGGCCAGGGCGTTGCTGCCCATGGCTAGCAGCAGCGAGCCCACGAAGGCCCCCAGCTGCGCGCCCAGCAGCAGCGAGCCCAGCCGGGCGCCCGCGAAGGCGAAGGTGCAGGCCCCGGCAATCCAGCCCCAGTCCCGGGGGCGGGCGCGGAAGAGCACGCACACCGCGAAGATGGCCACCAGCAGCATCGGGAGCTGCGTCCAGCCCGGCAGCCCGGGCGGCAGCGGCGCCACCGGTGGTGGTGGCAGCACCGCCGACAGCCGGCTGCCCAGCGCCACGCCGAAGCCGAGCTGGAGGAAGGCGAGCGCCGCGGCGGTGAGCCGCGAGGTACCGGAGATGAGGTTGCGCGTGGCCAGCTCGTTGATGGCCACCGTCAGGGACAGGCCGGGCAGCAGGACGATGAGGCCCGCCAGCGTGGCCACCTGGGAGGACAGGGGCCCCAGCAGGCTCGCGGCGAGCGCGGCGAGGGCGGAGGACAGGATGGCCGCCACCGGCTCCAGCACTCGCGCCGTCGTGGGCTGCTTGCGCGTGAGGACACCCAGGGTACCGATGAGCAGGCTGCTGAACGCCGCCACCGCCATCTCCTTGAGTCCGCCGCCGAACAGCCTTCCCGCCGCGCCGCCGGCCAGCATCCAGCACAGGAGCTGGAGCGCGGGGCCGAAGCGCTCGGGCTGGGCGAGGATGGCCTCCACGCGCCTGGAGCCCTCGATGGGATGGACATCACCATGGATGACCTCGTCCGCGAGGGTGTCCAGCAGCGTCAGCCGCTCCAGGTCCATGTCCCCGGGCTCCACGCGGATGAGCGAGGTGCGCAGCGCCTCCGGTGGCCCGAAGGACGAGAAGATGGACGTCGGCGTGGAGAAGAAGCGCCCCTCCAGGCCGAAGCGCTCCGACACCCGCGTCATCAGCAACTCCAGGCGGTGCGCGGGCGTGCCATAGCGGTGCAGCGCTTCGCCCAGCCGGAGGGTGAACGCGACGGCGGGGCCCGGCGGCGGTGGGTGACTGGCGGCGAGGAGCTCGGGAGGGACGGCCACGGCCGCGCACATGGCAGAGGCTCCGGGCCGAGTCAAACGCGGGGGGGGCGGGCGGACCGCTCCCCCGCGCCGATGCTTCGGCCCGTGACACGTCTGTGAGGGGCTCGGGGCGCTCCGGGCTTCAGCGCTTGAGCAGCCGGCCGAGCACGAAGCCTGCCGCCAGGCAACCCGCGACGACGAGCCCCGGGCGCTCCCGGGCGCGGTCCTGGGCGTCCGCCATCAGCTCCGCCGTGGTCTCGTTCTCCAGCCGGTCCGAGGTGCGCCGAAGCACGCCCGCGGTGCGGGTGAGCAACGGCCGGGCCACGCCTGCCTCCTCCGTGCGCGACGCGCCCTCCAGTGTGGACGCCAGGCTCTGGATGCCCCGGGCCAGGCCGCCGCGGTGGCCGTCCACCTGCCGGTAGAGGTGCTCCCGGGCCGTGCCTCGCAGGTGACGCAGCGGAGCCTTGCCGCCCTGCCTGCGCGACAACGCTGACGACGCCTCGCTGTCGCCTGGGGCGGTCCGCTCGGGGCGCGAAGGGACGCCCGGGGCTGGTGGGAAGGGGGAGTCGGTACCGATGCCCATGTCATGTCCTCCAATCGTTTGTTCGGCGGGGCCGCACGACACGCTTGTGCCCGCGCCACATTGCCCAGAAGGTAGGTCCGCGGCGTCGATGGACGGACGCGGGCCCGCCCCTCCGGCTGGGCAGGCTGCGGCGGAGGTGGGCGTCATCGGCCCGGGGCCAAGGCAAGGAGATGGGCGGATGGCGCGCAGGCAGCGGACACCCAGGTGGCTGGAGGCAGCGAGGCGGCGGGGGCCGGAGGACGCCCGGTTCGCTGACAAGCCGGACTGGCTGGCGCGGGCGCTGGGCAAGGCGGGCGTCATGCCTCGCGCCCAGGCCGAGGCCGCCATCCGCGAGGGGCGGGTGACGCTGGCCGGGCAGGTGGAGCGCGAACCCTTCGCCCCAGTGCGCCCTGGCGTCGAGGTGCGCGTGGATGGGCAGGTCGTGCGGCTGGAGGCACCGGTGCTGGCGTTGATGTTCCACAAGCCCGCGGGCCTGGTGGTGCACGGCTCGGATGCGGAAGGCGTGGGCACCGTCTTCGAGTGGCTGTACGAGGTGCTCCCGCCGCCCATGCGCGGCTTCGAGTGGCTCGCCGTGGGCCGCCTGGACCGGGACACCACGGGCCTCCTGCTCTTCACCAATGATGAGCGCCTGGTCCGGCACGGGACGTCACCCGAGCAGCACCTGCCCAAACGCTACGTGGCGGCCGTCGCCGGGAAGCCAGGGGAGGACGCGCTCCGGCGCCTTCGCGAAGGACTGGTGCTGGAGGACGGCCCGACGCGGCCCGCGGGGGCCCGGCTGCGCGCGCCGGACGTGGTGGAGCTCACCCTCACGGAGGGGCGCCACCACCAGGTGAAGCGGATGCTGGCGGCGGTGGGGCATCCGGTGTGGACGCTGCATCGCGAGGCCGTGGGCGGTGTGGCGCTTGACGTGCCCGAGGGCGCCTGGCGGCGATTGGACGACTCGGAGGTGTCGGACGGGCTGGCCTTCACGCCCACCTGACGGCGGGAGTGGCCGAGCCTGGCGCGTGTCGCACCCGGACCATGGAGGTCTCCGCGGCTCCCCTGCCAGGGGGAGACCGGCGGGTGGGGTTCACCGAGGAGCTTCCCTCTTCCCCGCTCGTCCCTCCTCGCCATCGACACACTTATCGGGACGCGACCTCAGCGCTCGCGCGCCGCCGCGGACCCGACGAGCGCTCGGACCTCGCTCGCCAGCGCCAGGCTCTCAGGCAGGGGCCGCCCGAGCAGCCGTGGGACGCCCGTGGCCAGCATGGCGGAGTTGGTGAAGAGGCAGGCGCTGACGTCGGCGAGGCGTGCGAAGGGCACGGCTCGCTCCATGATGGGCCGCGTCCCCACGCGTCCCACCTCCAGCAACACCTCGCGGACGATGCCCGGCAGGCAGGGGGCGGACAGGGGCGGGGTGATGAGCGCGCCATCGAGCTGGAAGAAGACGTTGGCCGTGGGCAGCTCGCAGACCTCGCCGGATTCGTTGCCGAGCAAGCAGAGGCGCTCCATGCATGCGTACTGGCGGAAGTAGGCGAGCCCCTTGTGGTTCAGCGTGGGCTCTCCGCCGCGGTAGGCGCCCGGCTCCCAGTCGTCCAGGGCCCGCCCTTCGCTGTGCAGCCGCTCCGTCTCGGGCGCGTGCGCGCGGAAGGTCAGCAGCACGCGTCCATCACTTGCCGACAACTTGCCCACACCGCGGAAGCCTGGCCCGAGCGCGGCATCGGCATGGAGGCAGCGCCGGAGCGTCTCACGCACCGCGGCTTCGTCGAGCCACTCCGCCGGAGGAGGGCGGACGGCGTTGGGAAAGGCCGCCAGACTCGACCGCAGCCGCGCCAGGTGCCGGGCGAGAAACCAGGGGGCTCCTGCTTCGATGCGGAAGGTCGTGAAGAAGCCTGCGCCGAAGAAGAAGCCCTGCGAGAAGTCACTCAGCCGCAGGTCCTCCCAGCGCCGCACTTCGCCGTTCACCGCGACGGTGGAGAACATTCGAGCCTCCCGTGCGCTCAGCGCGCCGGCTCCAGGAAGTTGGCGAGCAATCGGGGACCCTCGGGCGTGAGGAACGACTCGGGATGGAACTGCACGCCCTCCAGTCGAGGCAACTCGCGGTGCCGCAGGCCCATGATGAGGTCGTCCTGCCACGCCGTGACTTCCAGGCACGCGGGCAGGCGCTCCGGGTCCACGACCAGCGAGTGGTAGCGAGCGGCGGTGAAGGGCGAGGGGAGTCCCCGGAAGACGCCCTGTCCCGAGTGCTCGATGGCGGCTGTCTTGCCATGCACGGGCACGGGCGCGCGGACCACCTTCGCGCCAAACACCTGTCCCAGGCACTGGTGCCCCAGGCACACGCCGAGCAGGGGGATGCGTCCGCCGAAGGCGCGGATGAGCGCCATGGACACGCCCGCCTCGTTGGGCGTGCAGGGCCCGGGGGAGATGAGGATGTGGTCGGGACGGAGCGCCTCGACCTGGGCCACGGTGATGGCGTCGTTGCGCACCACCTTCAGCTCCGCGCCCTGCGCACCCAGGGCCTGCACGAGGTTGAAGGTGAAGGAGTCGAAGTTGTCGATGAGGAGAATCACGCCATCCTCCTCACGGCGGACAGCGCGAGGAGCTGCGAGCGCGCCTTGTTGAGCGTCTCCTTGTACTCCTGGCGGGCCACGGAGTCGTGGACGATGCCGCCTCCGACCTGGGCGTAGGCCCGGCCCTCCTTCACCACCAGCGTGCGGATGACGATGTTCAGGTCCAGGTCCCCGGTGAAGGACAGGTACCCGAGCGAGCCCGTGTAGAGGCCTCGGGCCTGCGGCTCCAGCTCGGTGATGATCTGCATGGTGCGAATCTTCGGCACGCCGGTGATGGTCCCCCCGGGGAAGAGCGCGCCCACCACGTCCAGCGGCTCCACGCCCGGAGCGAGCTGGCCCACGACCTCCGACTCGATGTGGATGACGTGGGCATACTCGACGATGTCCATCAGCTTCGTCACCTTGACCGAGCCGTAGGTGCAGACCCGGCCCAGGTCGTTGCGCTCCAGATCCACCAGCATGGCGTGCTCGGCGCGCTCCTTCTCGTTGGTGCGCAGCTCGTGGACGAAGTGGGCCTCCTCCTCGGGCGTGCCCCGTCGGCGCGTGCCGGCAATGGGCCGCGTGGTGGCGCGGCCAGCCTCCACGCGGACGAGCCGCTCCGGAGAGGCGCTGACCACGTGAAAGCCATCCCCTTCGAGATAGCTGGCGAAGTGCACGGGGTTGATGGCCGACAGTGCCTCGTAGAGCGCGAGCGGCTCACCGGCGAAGTCCACCTCCAGCCGCTGCGAGAGGTTGACCTGGTAGGTGTCGCCCGCCCGGATGTACTCGCGCACGCGCTCCACCGCGTCCAGGTAGGCCTCCTGGGTGAAGTTGGAGCGGTATGCCGCGCCAGGTGCATCCGCAGGAGGGGGCGCGGGGCGCGGAGTGGGGCCCGCCGAACGGACGCAGGCCTCCAGGGCCCCCAGCCGGCGTTCGCAATCCTCCCAGTCCGAGCCGGTGGCCACCACGAGCAGCGCTCCCTCGTGGTGGTCCACCACCAGGAAGGTGTCGATGAATGACAGGGCGATGTCGGGCAGGCGCAGGTCGTCCCGCGGGTGGTGTGGCAGGGCCTCGAAGCAGTGCGCGGCTTCGTAGCCGAAGAAGCCCACCGCGCCGCCACAGAAGAGCGGCATTCCCGGGTGGCGCACCCCGCGCCACCGGCGCAGCAGCCCGCGCAGGACCTCCAGCGGTGGGCCTGGCTGGCGCTCGCCGTCGATGAAGCACTGCCCCTCCTTGGCGGTGAAGCTCAGGAAGGGGCGCGCACCGAGGAACGAGTAGCGCCCCTCCGCGCTGACCCGGGTGCTCTCCAGGAGGAATCGGCTGCCCGCGGGGAGGGCACGCAGCAGGTCCACGGGGCGCAGCATCCCGAGTGGAAGCCGCTGTACCACGGGCACCTGGTTGTAGCCCTGGGCCACGAGCGCCTCGAAGGACGCTCGGTCCGGAAAGCGGGTGGGGGGAGGTGGCCGGCGCATGTGGAGGCGCTTGATACCAGGAACCCCGCCGAGCGTTTCCAGAACCCTGCATGCGGCCGGGGCGCCTCGCGCGGTGCGCGGCGCCTGGCACGTGGGGAAGCCCACCCGGGTGCTCGGAAGATGACGCCAGGAGGCCAACGGCTTCCCTGTCGACCGGTGTCGTTGGGACGGGCGGGGTCTCCCTTGTTGACGGTGGCAGTGCCGCCGTTTCTAGCTCCGACGACGTTGCCTGGCCGTCCTGGGCGACGACGTCTGTCTTCGGGGACTGGCCGCCTCCAGGTTCCGGCGGGCCTCCGCCACGCGGCCCGCCGGGTTTCGCCGGTGTAAGTGCACGCCAGAGCGCCTCCGCCGAGGCCTGGACCTCCTCCTCCAGCAGCTCCTCGCCCTGGCTGACTCTGCGCACGAGCTCTCCCAGTACACCCCATACCAGGCACTCGTGGACGCGGGTTCGGCCGGGCGCCAGGGCTCCCTCCCGTTCGCCATGGATGAGGACCTCGAGTACCTGCTCGCGCGTCTGTCCTCGAAAATCCGCGTGCGCTTCGGTGCCCACCGCCGGGTGGAGGAAGGTGAATCCAAACAGGTCGGGCTGTTGGAGCGCCCAGTCGGCCAGCTCGTACCAGAAGGCGAGGAAGACCTCGCGGAAGTCCCCCTTGCGCTGGCTTCCATCCGCCAGTTTGTAGGCGACGAATCCGACGTAGGACAGCTCTTGTTCCGTGAGGTTCCTCACCGCCTGCGCGAAGCCACGCTTGCTTCCGTAGGCGCGGTAGAGCGAGCCCACCGAGATTCGCGCGGCCCGGGCCAGCTCTTCGGCCCGGACGTTGTCGAAGCCGCGCTGCGCCAGCAGCTCTGCCGCGTTGCGCAACCCACGGGCCCGTATCTGCGCCAGTGTGAACATCTGTCCCGCCCCCCTTCGCGGCGACCGCTGCGTGGAAGGAACGTTCCTTCCACGCAGCCATGTCTACAGGGAGGGGCTGACATGCGCTGAGTCGTCAGTGCGGGCCACCGGCCTTGGGTGTCCCGGCCGTGCTGCTGCGCTCCAGCGTGCGGCGCGCCTCCTTGAGGATTTCGTCCTCGGAGAGCTGGTCGGTCTTGATGACGGACCGGTCGGCCTTGAGTTGCTGTACCTGGCCGTCCCGCAGGACATGGAACTGGCCTTGCTTCTGGCCAGGGAGCCTGGTTTCTGCATCGACCCGGGCCTCGGAGAACATGGGCTTGAGTTTCTTCAGGGCGTTGTCTTCCTTGACGCCTCCAACGAACCAGGTCCGCACGTTCTCCCGGCACTTGTAGTCCAGGTCCCCTGGGCTCTGGGTGGCGAGCATGACGCCGATGCCTGCCGAACGCGCACGTTTGAGCAGGTTCTCCATGGGCTGTTTCGTTGCGGGTTTGCTCGTCGCTGGCAGGTAGAGGTCCGCCTCATCGAAGAGCAGCACGGCTTGAAGCTCGGACGAAGGGTGCTGACTGGCCCAACGGTTGGTCTCGAGGAGGAGCTGCGCGACCCAGAAGAGGATCCGGGAGTTGTCTCCCAGGTACTTGGTGCTGATGATGCTCAGCCGCGTCTTCCCAGGTGTCTTGGACGCGCCGAGGCCTAGCAGGTCCTCGACATCCAGGCGCTCGCCACCCGCCGCCAGCATCGGGCGGATGTCGAGTCGAAGCACTTCCAGGTCCTGCGCAAGCTTGGCGAAGGTCCTCGCCGGGAGGCCCCTGGTTTCCTGAAGGAGCGCCTCATCCTGGTCGGCAACGAACTTCTGCACCATGTCCAGTGACAGTTCCTTGCCCGGGGGGCGCTGCACCAGCAGCCGCAGCGCTTGGGCCAGCAGCGCCCGCGCCGCCTTGTCGTTGGGGGTGGCCTTGTAGTCGAGCATGCCCGCGATGGCGTCCGCGGCCTGCTGGACACCCTGCTCGCGCTCTTCCGTGGGAAGGGATTCGAGGCCCCGCGGAATCACGGGGATGGCGAGCGGCCGCCCGTCGGAGCGGCCGGGCGTGTAGACGGCGACTTCGACGCGCTCGCGCAGCAGCCTCCTTCGCTCGAGGAGCGCGCTGTCCTCCAGCTTCTCTTCCCAGGAGGCGTCGCGCGCATACGCGGCGAGGTCGCCTTTGCGGTCGATGAGGATGGCGGGGATGCCGCGCAGCAGGAGTTGCTCCAGCACATTGAGGGCCAGCGTCGTCTTGCCGCTACCGGAACCGCCCAGGAATGCGCTGTGCCGCGTCAGCTCGGAGGGTTCCAGGGTCACGACCTGCGTGAAGACACCCTCCGACGCGCCAATCCGCAGCGGTCCGGTGAGAACCTCCGCGGGAGGCGTGGGCGTGGCCTCCGTGGCGGGAGGAACGCTCTGGTTGCCGGCAAAGCCAATGCGCGGCTTCGTGCCACCTGGAGGCGTGACCGTGCGAGCCGTTGTCAGCATCGGCGATGGGATGGTCAGGTTCTGCAACGGGTCATCTGAAACGGGGGCCGCCGCGGTATTGCGGCTCATGCCCAGCTCTGACTCATGGCGAGGCAAGGTGTCACCTGGCGCAAGCCCGGTTGCTTCGGCGCGAGCAGCTGGCTCCCGGGTGGCCCCAGCGCGCAGTTCGACGGGAACAGGGGTGCCATAGGGCAGGGTGGTTGGCCCATTGAACAACTCGGTCTGTCCCTTGGCGGCCGTGGGGCGGGCGCCGACCTGGCCAATGGGGACCCCGACCCCGGTGTCGCTCCTGGGCACGGGCCTGGTGGACTTCGGTCCGGAGGGCGGTGGGGGCGAGTCCAGCCGCTCCAGCCCCAGGATGTCGCTCACGGACTTGAGCCGCGTGATGGGCTTGGCGGTTCGGCTCCACTCGATGAGCGCGGCCTCAGCGGCATGCTTCTCCCGGAAGCTGCGCAAGGCCACGAGGTCTCGGAGCTCGGTGTCACCCACGATGACCCGACGCCCCCCCTTGCGCATCAGCACGCCAATCTGCTCTGCGACAATGGTCCCGGTCGACGAGGGAAACTCCGACGTCCGTACGAGGACCGGCGTCTTGCCCGCGGCCTTCTTCAGCGCCTCCGTCATCTGCCGGCCGAGCGCGCCACCTCGTGGATTCCGGTCACAGAGCGCGACGAGGAGCTTGCGGCCCTCCGGCTGGACCTGGACATCCAGCATTTCGTTGTCCTTGGGCTTCACATCGAAGCGTGGCGTGCCTCCAAGCTCGTTGCTGCCCGCCTCGATGGCCCACGCGAGCAGGGCCGCGACATCGGAGTCCTCCTCCGGCAGCTCCGCCTTGAAGGCGGCGCGGAAGTCCGTCCAGAGCTGGTCCATGTCCAGCGTGGGTGGGTGCGCAACGGTCGTGTGCGCCTTTCCATCCGCCCGAGGGCGTTTGAGCGGAAACTCCGCTGGCAGCTTCTGGTCCTGGATGGCGCGGTCGCGATAACGACGGCACTCGTTCAGAACATCACGTGCGCGGTGTCCACCGAGCACATCGAAGCCCTGCGCTGGGATGGGCCACGTCGGGTCTGCCGGATTGCTGGAGGCCCCGCGCTGCTCGAAGAGCGAATGCAGCCGTCGAGCCGCGAGGTCACGAGCCGTGTCGGCCGTCACCGTTTGCTCCAACATCACCGGCTCGGGGTCGTTCTCGATGCGGTCCACAATCGATTGATTGAGGAGGGGTCGCATCTTTGCCCAGTAGTCGGAGAGGCAGCAGAACACCACGATGGACCGAGGGACCCGGCTGGCGATGGCCGCGAGGCTGTTCATGGCGCGGCGGAACGAGCCCTCCATTTGGGGCCGTTGCTCGAAGTCGCTGACGTCCTCCACCTGGTCCACGCAGAGCACGAGCGCCTGGCCCAGCGCGCCCATGAGTCGTCCCAGATGCTCCACCATCCGTGCGGGGGCGTCGTCGGCGGTGCGGGGAATCAGGTCGCCAATGACACGTCGGTCCGCGAGGGACAAGTCCTCGCAGCGCAGCCAGTGGAAGATGCGACGGTTGAGGCGTGGGTCTCGCCGCTGCAGGTAGATGAGCGCCCGCAGCAGGTCCACTTCCACCTGCTGGAAGCGCGGGTCCGCAAGCAGTTCATCTGCCACCGCGCGGATGGTGCCGTGCAGCTCGTCGTCCTCCAGGACCTTTTCGTCCGGGATGAGCGGCGCGAAGGCGCTGTTGCACTGGGCCATCAGTGCATCCGACAGATGCATCAAGCCGCTGTCGTCATCGTCTCCCGCCAGGTCGAAGGGCTTGTCCAGGGAGTCGATGAGGTTGGAGAGGATGTAGCGGTCATACTGCGCGGCATCGACCGTCATCGGCATGTAGCCGACGAAGCCCTGGCGCTGACCGTGCGCGAAGTTGCGGAACGCGCGCACCAGGTGCGTCTTGCCGCTGCCCGACTCTCCAAGCAGGAGCAGCAGCTTTCCCGCGTCCGGGGGCGCGTCCGACGTGGCCCGGGCGAGCAGCCGCTTGAAGGCGCGGCGAGCCGGGGCATTGAGGGCCTCCACGTCGAACGGGTCCGCCTGCCAGATGTGCTGGCCCTGTTCGACGCTGCTGAAGACCTCGCGGGGGTCGTTGAGGAAGATATCGAGTCGAGGGTCGTTGGCCACGGGACGCTCCTGGAAGACGGGCTAGACGACGACGAAGTGGAAGCTGGCGCCGAACGAACGCACCTCTGACTCGGCGACATCCTTGGGGTCCATGGCGGACACGAGGTCCGCCCGCGTCAGTGACAGCAGTCGGTTGCGGTTGGCCTCCAGCAGCGCCGCGTCGAAGGACTCCCGGTTGCTCCACTCCGGCTGGAGGGCCTTCCACACGTGGGAGATGAAGACCTTGTTCGGGCCGAAGCGGCCCGTGGGGAGCGCTCGGGCCACCGTGAGCACGTGCTCGGCGAAGACCGCTGGAGACCGCTGGGGCGGCACATCCGCGTCTGGCGCCGACACAGCGGCGGGGACCGTGGGGGTGATGGTGACGCCAGCGTGCCGGGGCATGACACCCTCGGCCGTGGACGGCGGCGTTGAATGCGAGGGCTCTCGCAGGGCCTTGCTCGAGTCGGGCTGTGCCCGGGACTCCGTCTCGGAGGCTCGTTGCGGTGTGGTGTCAGGCGCCGCGCGTGAGGCCTTGCTCGAAGCGGGCGCCGTCTCGGAGGCTCGCGGCGCGGTGCCAGACGCGTCCTCGTCCTCGGAGAGGGCCCACCGCCGCAGCAGTGACAGCCGCACGGCCTCCGCGTCCCCCCGGGTGGCGCCGGCGGCCCGGGCGGCGAGCTGCTCCACGCCCCGGCGTGGGTCCTTCGCCTCCGCGTCCAGCAGCTGGCCGAGCAGGTGCGCCTGCACCGCGCTCAGCGTGAAGGGGCGGGCCGTCTCCACGCCGAGCTGCCGCCAGAGGAGCCGGTCCCGCGTCTGCGCCAGGGTGAGGCCTTCTCCGACGTCCAGCGCATGCGCCCGCTGCAAGGCGGCGGCGCGGACCCCATCCGCGCCCTTCATCCGGGCCAGCACGGCCTTCGTCAGTGGCAGGTCCAGGCTGTACGCCGCCAGGTAGGTGGCCTTCAGCTTCTTCCAGGTGAGGCCGCGAGGCGGCTGCTCCAGCTTGAGGAAGCGCAGCACCCGCGTCCGTCCGGAGGGCGTCAGCTCCAGGGCGCTGCGCGCGCGCAGCGCCACCAGGTTCCCATCCAGCAGTGCCTCCAGCAGTGAATCGAAGCGCGCCTTCCATTCCGCACGGCTGAGCCGGTGCTCCACGAAGGGCCGGAGCGCGGCCTCCAATTCCTTGCGCGTGCCGCGGCGCTCGGAGCGGGTCATCAGCCAAGACAAGGCAATGCCTGAAAGGCGGTGGTCAGCGCTTCCCATGCGGTGCGTCCTTCCCGGTGAGCTCACCCCTGCGGGTGGCAATCAACGTGTCGAGGGTTTCGAGAATCTCTTCCAGGCGGTCCACCACGTCGTCCGCGAGGAAGCGGACCACCCAGTAGCCGGCGCACTGGAGGGCGACGTCCTTGCGCCGGTCCCTGCGGAACCCGTCCGGGTTGCGGAAGTGGAAGTACCCGTCGATTTCCACCGCCAGCCGCAGCTCGGAACAGAGCAGGTCCACTTCCAGCGGCCGGCCGCCGTTGCCTGGGTCCAGCCGACCATTGAGGATGAAGAGGCCGCGGGTGGCGGGGTGCTCCTGGAGCCGGGCATGCAGGAACTTCTCCGCCTCGCTGCGGGCCCTGCCATCGGCGTCCCTGTAGGCGGAGGCAATGGTGCGCGCCGCCGCGTCGTAGAGCGAGACGACCTTCTCGGAGGCGCCCTCTTGCCGGAGCCGCGCGCGCGTGGAAGCCACCGAGCCTCCCACGGTGACAGGCAGCTCCACCACCGCCTGGGCGAGGTCCAGCCGTCCCTCCCGCAGCATGGCGAGGACGTGGGACTCGCCCCGCCGGAGGTGCTCGTCGATGGCCTCGGGCGCGAGCACGCAGCCCGCAGTGAGTGCGGGCGCCGCCGCACACAGCGCCGCGGCGGCGCGGAGCGGCCTGAAGTCCGAAGGGCCGGCCCGGACGCGGAGCGCCGGAGTGCTTCCCTCGGGCGCCAGCGCGAGCAGGGCTTGCAGCGCCTCGAGGGGCGCGCGGTCGATGGCCTTGCCCACCGCCTCCGGGAGCACGCCTGGCGGCGCGCCCACGGGGGCCTCCAGGATGGCCTGACACAGCTGCCAGGTGGCGGCATGGGCATGGGGCGGCGTCAGCCCTTCCAGCAGCACCCGACGCTCATGGGCCGTCTTGCCATGGAACCGGGGCACCCGCCCCTTGTCCATGGGTTGGGTTCGCAGGACGAACGCCTCGGCGTCTTTCGACAGGTTCCTGTCCCTGGCCAGGGCCGCCGCCCAGGCGGAGACGACGGCTCGCAGGTCGTCCCCATCCACGACGACGACGCTCGACCCCCGGCGCTGAATCCACTCCGTCCAGACAGACAGCGCCCGTTCCGGAGGCCCGACGAGCGTGCTCAGGGTGGCAATGCCTTGCGCACGTCTCTGGGCATGTCGGTCCAATGCGTCGAGAAGCGCCGCATCCAATGATGGCTGCAAGCCATTTCCCCCGGAATCGCGTGACGGGTGGGAAGCCTGCGCCTCCCAAGGACTTCAATGCAACCCCCTGGGGAGGTATGGACAGATGCAAGTCATTGTGCTGGGGCGCGACGCTGAGTCAGACATCACATCTCGAGGTCCGACGGGCCCCAGTCATTGCAACTCCAGACAGCGCTGTTCGCGCTCAAGGCTCATCGACACCCAGCGCGGCCCGCATCTCTGGCAGGCGGGCGAGCGGCACCGCGCCAAAGACGAAGCGGTCCGGCCGCACCACGGCGATGTCCGCCTCGTGCTGCCGGAACCACTCCGACAGCCGGCCGGTGTGGTCCTCCACGTCGTCCTCGTACAGGCCCGGCACGCCCGCGGCGCGCACGGTGATGGCCCGGCCGCCCAGCGCCTCGGCCAGCTCGCGCGCGGCGTCCGCTCCCGGGCTGCCACCCCGGCTCAGCACCGCGAAGCCCGTGCCCAGGCGGTCATCCAGCAGCCGCTCCTCGCCGGAGGCCCAGCGCACGCGTGGCTGGGGCAGGTAGCTGCCTTCGGGGGCATTCCTTCCCGAGCGGCGGCCCCCCAGCACCCAGCCCTCTTCAATGGAGGGCGCGGGTTTGAAGGGAAAGCCCTCCACGAAGCGGCGCGTGGCCGGCAGGGCATGGAGGCCCCGGAGCACCGTGTCCCGCACCCAGGCCATGGGACGGCTGCGGGCCGTGAAGATGGCGCCCAGCCGCGCCGAGACGTCGAGCAGGGCCCGCACGTGGGGCCTGCGCTCGGAGGCATAGGTGTCCAGCAGTGCCTCCGGGGCGCGGCCCTGGAGCACCCACGCCAGCTTCCACGCGAGGTTCGCCGCGTCGCGCAGGCCGGACACCAGCCCCTGGCCCAGCAAGGGCGGCATCAGGTGGGCCGCGTCCCCCGCCAGGAAGGCGCGCCCCACCCGCCAGCGCTGCGCCACCACCGAGCGGAAGCTGTAGAGCTGCGCGCGCTCCACCTTCACCCGGTCTGGATTCACGTACGGGCCAATCAGCCGGCGAATCATGCCCGGCTGCATCATCTCCTCGTCCGTCTCGCCGGTGCGCAGCCGGAACTCCCAGCGGAACTGGCCCACCGGCCCGCGCCCCACGAAGCCCGGGCGCTCCGGGTCGCAGACGACGTGGCACTCGGGGGACGCGTCCTCCTCCGCCACGGTGCCGGAGATGGCAATCCACGGCTCCTGCGGGCCGCGCTCCTCCAGGGGGATGCCCAGCAGCGCGCGCACCGTGCTCCGCCCGCCGTCGCAGGCTACCAGGTAGCGGCACCGCACCGCATGCCGCTCGCCGGTGGAGGGCGCGTGGTAGCGCACCGTGACGCCCGTGCTGTCCTGCTCGAGCGACTCCACGTCCGTGCCCGTGCGCAGCTCGACTGCGGGGAAGCGCGACAGGCCCTCGCGCAGCGCCTTCTCCAGGAGCGGCTGGTAGAAGAACCAGATGGGCGTGTACCCGAAGCCGGAGTCCACCTCGCCCAGGCGCACCTGGGCAATTCGCTGGCCGCCCACGCCGGTGAAGGTGACGCGCCGGCCCTGGCGCAGGTCCGGCTTCAGCACGTCGATGAGGCCAGCGGCCTGGTAGATGCGCAGCGCCTCGTCGTCACAGGAGAAGGCGCGGGGCTGCCCGTGGGGCGTCCGCTCGCGTTCGAGGACGAGCACGCGCACGCCCTGGAGTCCCAGGAGGTTGGCGGTGAGCACGCCCACCGGCCCGCCTCCCACGATGACGACATCCACTTCCTCGACGTCCGCCGACATGGACTTCCCCCCGGAAGCAGGTCCGCTACGGGGGAAGTCTAACGTGCCTCGCGGCCCGCGGGGAGGATGGGGGCCGATTCCCGGTAGATGCGCAGGGAGTCCGCCACGCTGTGTCGGTACTCGAAGCCCGTGGCGTCCAGGAAGCGGCGGTTGTCCACGACGATGGGGAAGCGCAGGTGGTCCAGGGCGCCCACCGACAGGCGCGGGAAGCCCGCCCGGCCGAGCAGCAGCGACAGCAGCGGCGCGGGCAGTGGCACCGCGGTGCGCCCCGTCTCCCGGACGATGACGGACAGCGGAATCGGCGGCGGGCCCGCCACGTTGAAGATGCCGCGAATCTGCTTCTCCAGCGCCAGTGTCAGCGCCGTCACCACGTCCTCCTCCTGGAGGACATGGAACAGCGGGTCATACCCGAGCACCAGCGGCACGCGCCGGCCCTTGAGGAAGGACGACAGCGTCCCGGTGCCCGGCGCGCCCAGCGTGTAGGGCAGCCGCAGCACCGCCGTCGTCATCTTCGGCAGGCGCCACAGCGCGGTGGCGGCGTACAGGTCGGCGGCCACCAGGTCCGCCAGCTCGGGGATGGCCTCCAGCGCGCGGGGCGGCTCGTCCTCGGAGTGGTACAGCGGCGAGTCCGGTGCCGCGCCGTAGAAGGTGTGCCGCCCCACGAAGAGAACCTGCTTCACGCCGTGGGCCGCGCAGTGGTCGAACACCGCCTTGGTGCCGTCCAGGTTGATGCGCCCCCGCTCCTTGCCCGGCACCGTGAAGGCGGTGACGGTGGCCATGTGCACCACCGCCTCGGGCCGCCACCGGCGGAAGACGTCCTCCGCGGCCCGCTTGCGCACGTCGCCGCGGTACACCTGGATGCCCGCCTCGCGCGCCTCCGCCCAGGGACGGGTGTCGATACCGGCCACCTGGTGTCCCCGCGCGTGCAGGTGCAGCGCGAGCTGACGGGCGATGCCTCCCGAGATGCCCGGAATCAGCACCCTCATGGCAGCAGCTTCCTTCCGAGCCGGCGGCTGTGCCGCTGCGCGCGGCCGCGCTCGATGAGCCCCGCGATGCGCTGCTTCACCTTCTCCACATAACCCTCGATGACGTGGTCCTCCTCGTCCCCCGTCCCCTGGAACACGAGCGGCTCGCCGTAATGGATTTCCAGCTGCACCGGCATGGGCAGCGGCAACAGATAGGGCGTCAGCGGCACGTAGGGCACGCCGAGGAGCTTGCCCAGCGTGTACGCGTTGAACACCGTGGGGATGGCCGAGCCGCCGCCCAGGAACGCAAAGGGGATGATGGGCGAGCGCGTCTGCAGGGCGAGGCGGACGAAGCCGGTGCCGAAGTCCACCAGCGAATAACGCTCGTTGTAGAGCTTGGCGGTGCCGCGGGCGCCCTCGGGGAAGATCATCAGCAGCCGGTCGTCCTCCAGCAGCCGCCGGGCGTGCTCGGGCAGGCCGATGAACTGGCCGGTGCGGCTGGCCCACAGCGAGGAGATGGGGAAGCTGTGGAGGAAGCGCTCCACCATGCCCTGCGCCAGCCGGGGCGGGTCCATCTCCAGCATGGTGGACGTCAGCACCATGGCGCCGTCCACCGCCACGCCGCCGGAGTGGTTGCCCACCAGCATTCCCCGGCCCCGCGGGGGGATGTGCTCCACTCCGTAGCAGCGCACGCGGAAGTAGTAGCGGTAGATGGCGCCAAAGATGCGCAGCGCGTGTTTCACATGAGACTTGGAGATGCCGTACGGGTCGACGCCGAATTCGTTGAACGGCAGTTCCAGCCGGTCCACCCGGGCATCCAATGAGTCGGTCAGGGCCACGGCCTGGCACCGTAGCATCCCGACGCGCTCGACCCCTCGGGTTTCCACACCGGGTCCGTTGGGCTCCAGCCGGGTGTTGAGCCATACTCGCTCGCGCTCCCCCGGCGCCCTCTTCATGACACACCCGGACGAACTCGACATCGAGGTCCAGCGCTTCGGCGACTGCGCAGCCGTGGAGGGCATCGACCTGCACGGCCGCCGCGGCGAGCGAGTGGGCCTGCTGATTCCCCAAGGCGCGGGCCTGGCGTCGCTGGGCACGTCCGTGGGGGCGTGGACCGTGTCGCCGCTGTTGCTCGCCAGTCGCCTGTTCCGCTGGACCTGAAGGAGCGCTGCCTTGTCTCAGCCTGCTATCGCGCCGTCTCCCGCATTCGTCCAGCAGCTCAACTTTCACGCGCGCGACGCCAGCAATGAGGCCGCGGCGCTCCAGGCCGCCTTCTCGCTCGGGCTCTTCGCCCACCTGCCCGAATCCGGCACGGCCGAGCCGGTGTCCCTGGAGGCACTGGCGGCGCGGGTGGGTGGGGCGGTGCGAGGCGTTCGCGCCGTCATCGAGCCCCTGGTCGCGCTGGGCTTCGTCCACCTGGAGGACGGGCGGGGGTACTCGCTGCCTGCGTCGAGCGCGGCCTTCCTCCGCGACGCGGCCTTCGCCGCCACGCTGGAGGAGGCGCGGCGCTGGTGGCAGGTGCTGGCGCTGCTTCCCCAGGCCGTGCGCGGCGGCGCCCCGGTGGAGTGGGATGGCGCGTCGTGGGACCTGCTGGGCTGGTACCGCGCGCTGTTCCTGGCGCCGCCCGTGCCCGCGCCGAGCGCCCAGGCCCGCGACTTCCACGACCGCTTCGCTCGCAATCCCGCCCGCACCCTGGCGCTGGTGGCGGCGGCGGAGCTGGACGTGCTGGCCCGGCTGGTGCGGGGGCCGGTGCCGCTGGCGGCGCTGGCCCGGGAGGCGGACGCGGTGCCCGAGGCGCTGGCGGTGCTGCTCGGCGTGCTGGCGTCGATGGGCATCGCCCAGGAGACGGACGGGGGCTGGGCCTTCACCGAGTCCGCGGGCCGGGCACTGGACGCCCAGAGCCTGCCGTACTTCCAGCGGGCGCTGCCGGCGACCCTGGCCTACTGGGAGGCCCTGGGGCACCTGGACGAGGCGGTGCGCGAGCAGCGCTTCCGGTTGGACTTGAGGGACCCGGAGGCCGCGCGCCGCATCTACCAGGAGAACGCCTCGCGCATCTCCAGCATCTTCGCCTCGCACCTGCGGCTGAGCCGGCAGGCGGCGGCGCTGGTGCGCTCCATGCGTCCGCTGGCGGAGGCGCGCGTGCTGGACGTGGGCACCGGCTCGGGCGTCTGGGGCGCGGCCTTCGGGCTGGCGGACCCGTCCTCGCACGTCACCTACCTGGACTCGCCGCACGTGCTGGACGCGGTGCGGCCCCACCTGGCGAAGCTGAAGCTGGAGGCGCGCTCGCACCTGTGGGCCGGGGACTGCCTGGGCGTGGACTACGGCGAGTCCCGCTATGACATCATCCTGCTGCCGCAGATCATCCCCGCGCTGCCGCCTTCGGAGCTGCCCGGCTTCTTCCGCAAGCTGGCCCGCGCGCTGAAGCCCGGGGGCCTGCTGCTCATCTCCGGCTATCTGCTGACGGACCGCCGCGATGGGCCGCTGGACGCGCTCTACTTCGCGCTGCGCCGGTACGTGACGAACGAGGGCGACGTGCTGTCGCTCCCGGAGTTCCGCGCGCTGCTGGCGCCCGTGGGGCTCACCCACGCGCGCGCCTTCGACATGCCCATCCAACAGGTCGTCATCGCCCACCGCGGCGACGTCGCGTGGGCCGACGCCGCCTCCTCTGCCGCCTGACCTCGCCCAGGAGCACCATGGACCCGCTGCGAACCTTCTTCATGGAGGACTACCTGGAGGGCTCGCGCTTCACCGCGCGCTACAACCTGGGGGAATCCGGTGGCCGTCCCGTCACCGTGGGCGAGCTGCTCGCCGGCTCGGGCGTCAGCGCCGAGCGCGCCATGGAGGTGTTCCTCTCCACGCCCCTGAATGACAGCCCCAACTGGGGCCGCGCGGACCTGCGCGACGCCGTGGCGGCCATGCACCCGGGCGCCACGCGGGACAACGTCCTCATCACCACGGGCACCAGCGAGGCGCTGCTGCTGCTCTTCCGCCAGCTCCGGCCGCGCAAGGTGGCGCTGGCATGGCCCGCCTTCCAGCTCCTCTACGAGCTGCCCCTGCGACAGGGGGCCGAGGTGGTCCGCCTGCCGGTGCGCTGGGACGCGCGGGGCGTGCCCTCCGTCGACGTGGACCGGTGGCTGGCGCGGCTCGAGCGCGAGCGGCCCGACACCCTCATCATCAACAACCCCCACAACCCCAGTGGCCTCGTGCTGGAGACAGAGGCCCTCGCGGCCCTGGAGGCCTGGGCGGAGCGCACGGGGGCCACGGTGGTGGGGGACGAGCACTACCGCTTCCTGTCCTCGGAGACGTCCGTGCTGGGGGAGACGGTGTACCGGCCGGGCTCACGCCACTTCGTCACCGGCTCCTTCATCAAGTGCCTGGGCTGTCCGGGGCTGCGTATCGGCTGGACGGTGGGGGACACGGCGATGCTGGCGCGGATGCAGAACGAGAAGAACTACACCACCCACACGGTGAATCCGGTGACGGAGTGGATTGCGCGAGAGGTGCTGCGCGATTTGCTCAGCCCGGCGCTGCGCCGCGCGCGCGAGGACTGGCTGCGCAACCGGGCCACGCTGGCGGCCTTCCTGGAGCGCTCGCGCGGCGTCTATGGCGTGGCGCCACGAGGCGGCCTCGTCACCTGCATTGGCCTGCGCGCCGCACGGGACGCCGAGGATGCGGACGCGCTGCTGAAGGCGCTGTCGGAGGCGGGGGTGTTCGTCCTGCCCCTGAGCGCCATGGAGGCGGGGGCGCCGGAGGGGGCGCACCCGCTGGAGCGCGGGTATGGCTTCCGGTTGGGGCTGGGCATCTCACCGGAGCGCTTTCCCGAGGCGCTGGAGGCGATGGAGCGCGCCACCGCACGGTGAGCCGCCGCTACCGCGTCAGCGCGGAGAAGGCGTGCTCGCGCGCGGCATACTCCGCGTCGCGCAGCAGCAGGTGGTGCACGCGCCCCTGGAAGGGCGTGGGCACCGCGGGGAAGAGGTGGTGGGTGAGGTGGTACTGGTCATTGCGCGGGAAGAGCAGCCGGTTGAGCAAGCCCCACGCGAAGATGTGGTTGCGCGAGCGGTGGAACTCGTCCGCGGATGCGATGATGCCCGCGTGGTCCACGGCGTCGGACCAGTAGCGGATGACCTGGTAGGCGACGAAGTAGGGCACCGCGTAGGCACGCAGGAAGACGGCCCAGCCCACGAAATGCCCGAGGGTGAGCAGCCCCGCGATGAAGGCCCAGCGCATGAGCGTCACCCACGCCGGGTCCTCGCGGTGGAACAGCACCGGGCGGATGAAGGCGGGCAGGTGGATGAGCAGCAGGGGCCGCAGCAGGTGGTCCCGGGCGAAGGGCCGGTCGGGGTCCGCGAAGCCGAAGCGGCGGCGCGGCTGGAAGTCCAGGTCCTTCTCGGCGTCACCCAGGTGCAGGTGGTGGGTGAAGTGGTCCCTCCGGTACGGGGCCAGCGCCGTCAGGTCGAGCACCGCCAGCAGGTGTCCCAGGTTCCGGTTGTTGCGTTTGCCGCGCACGAGCATGCCGTGACAGGCCTCGTGCAGCATGTTGCCCACCGCACGGAAGCGGGTGGCGATGAGGAAGGCGGCCACGGGGTACAGGAGCCAGCCGGCCCGGGGCGCCAGCGCCAGCACCTGCTCGAATGCCGCCGCCACGCCCACGGCGAGGCCCAGGTGCATCGCCAGGTGCGCCAGGGCCCCGGGCACGGCGTGCGCGTGGTAGCCGAGCGCGGCGACCTCCCGGGCATACTCGGCGCGCAGCCTCGCGGCGATGGAGCCCGCGCGCACGCCGCGGACGGGCCGCGCGGCCGGGGACGGCAAGGCGTTGCTGTCCTCCCTGGGGGCGGCGCTCACTGAAGACCTTTCGATGCAGGGGGGGAACAGGGGAACGGTAGCCGGGGCCTCCCGGCCGGGCAAGGCGGCGCCCGCGGCAGCGGCACAACGTGTCAGGCGGACGGCGCTCGGGGCGGAGCGGCCAGCGCGGTGGGCAGCGGGACCCCGGCGCGCGCCGCGAACACCAGCTCCTGCGTGGGCAGGGGGATGCACACGGAGGACGGGAGGCCCGCGTCCGCGAGCAGCTTCGCGTACTCGGAGGCGGAGAACAGGTCGCCCTCATTGGTCATGAAGCGGCGCAGGCCGAAATAGAGGTGGTCCAGGGGGCCGTCGCGGCGCTCGTTCAGCACGTACTCGGCGATGACCAGGATGCCGCCGGGCCGCAGCGCGCGCGCCACGCGGGCCAGGAGGCCCGGGACGTCCTCGGGCCGCAGCACGTTGAGCACCTGCGGGAGGATGATGACGTCGAAGTCCGCGGTGCCGAAGTCCTGGGTGAAGAGGTTCCCCGGCCAGAAGCGCGCCCGGTCCGCCACCTCCAGCTTCGCCACGTTGCGCCGCACCTGCTCCAGCACCACGGCCTGGTCGAAGTAGGTGACGTGCGTGGAGGCGGACGCGCGCGCGAAGGCCGCGCCCCACACGCCCGAGCCCGTGCCGATGTCGAGCACCGAGGCCTCCTCCAGCGGCCGCACGCTCGCGAGCGTGGTGGCGGCGCGGCGGCTCAGCTGGAAGTGCGAGGCGAACACGGCGGTGATTTGCTGGGAGTTGTCCGCGTAGAAGCGCCCGCTCACCTCGGGGTCCTTCAAGTCCAGCACGTAGCGCTCGTGGCGCACCGTCTCGTCGAGGCGGCCCAGCGCCTCCCAGTACCGCGCGGAGACGGAGAGCGAGCGCACCAGGTACGCCAAGGCCTTGCCCTCCAGCACCGGGGCGGCTTCGGGAGAGAGGGCCCAGTCCTCGCCCTGACGTCGCGTCAGCCCCATGGCCGCCAGCGCCTCCACGAGGACGCCCGGGCTCCGCGTGCGCGTGGCCTCTCCCAGCGCCTCCAGGGAATGGGGGCCCCTGGCAAGCGCCTCGAGCACGCCCAGGCGCCCCGCCGCCAGGAGCACCTGGTGCCGCAGGCCGCCGCGGGTGAAGCGGTCGAAGAAGTCCGCCTGCTCGGCGGCGGTGGGAGGCGCGGGCTCCACCAGGTGCTGGCGCACATGTCCCAGGACGTCCCAGCGCTGGCCCTCGACGTCCACCGCCTCGCCGGACGTTACCGCCTCCGCCAGCAGGCCCATGGGGCCCCACCACGGCAGCTCCGCGCGGAGTCGCGCCTGAAACACCGCGTCATCCAGGAGCGCCGCCGTGTGGGTCGCGAGCCTGAAACGGCGTGTGTCATCCATCTGGACGAATCCCAGACACACCAGCAGCTCCAGCAAGGCGCGGAGCCCTCGCGCCGAGCACCCCAGCCGCTGGGCGAGCTGCTCCACCGCCGGCGCCGTGGCCGCGTCTCCCACGGCGAGTGCGTCGAAGAGCCCCAGCCGGAGCGAGGCCTGGAGCAGCGCGGACTCGTTGGAGGCATTGCGCGCCCAGAAGTGCAGGGACTGCGCGAGGGAGGGGGGCTCGTGGGGGGCGGCCATGTGGACGCAGCTTGGCCTGTCCTTTCCATGGCGTGCAACCCGGCCCTCGGGGGGCCGCGTGGCAAACGGCTCTGATACGCTTGAAACATGGAATCACGCGTGTCGGTGGTGCAGCTCGCGGAGGCGCTCCTGCGTTCGGACGACCGCGTCCGGGACGTCTGGGTGGCGGAGCAGGTGGCCTGGGTGGTGCCCCGGCGCGCGGTGACGTCGGCGGAGCTGACCGCGTGGCTCGAGGAGCGGATGCCGGGGGAGGCGCCGGCGGTCGCGCTGGTGGACGCCCTGCCGAGGCAGGACTCCGGGCGCGTGGACGAAGCCGCGCTGCGAGCGGCGCGGCCTCCCATCCCCTCGAGGCTCCGGGCGCTGGAGGACGCGCTCCAGCACGAGGGCACCGAGGCGGTCGCGCTCGTGGGACCTCGCCAGGACGCGGAGTCCTTCACGCCCCTGGCCAGCCTGCTGCCCGACGCGCTGCTGGCGAGGGCCGGCGGCGTGGCGCCCGTGGAGGCCGCGAGCGCGTCGGCGTCGGCGCCCGTGGATGCCAGGCCGTCGCTCATCGACTCGGGGCCGCGCCAATCGCCGCCGGGCGCGCCCCGGACGCTCATCGAACTGCTCCAGCAGGCCGGGGCGGAGGCCCCGGAGCGGGTCATCACCTTCATCGACGTGGAGGGCCGGCGTGAGACGCTGACCTTCGCCGCGCTGTGGGACGAGGCGCTGCGTGCCTGGGGCGGCTTGCGTGCGCGGGGCGTGAAGGCGGGGGACCGGGTGATGCTCGCCATGGAGCGCCCGGGCGACTTCGTGCGCGGCTTCTGGGCCTGCACGCTCGGCGGCGTGGTGCCCGTCCCGCTGGCGTTGCCCGCGTCGCTGGAGCGCGCCCAGCCCGGCGTCGCGCGGCTCGCGTCGGTGTCGGAGCGGCTGGGCGCGCCGCTGCTGCTCACGGACGCACGGGCCGCCGCGCCCCTGGCGGAGCTGGGCCTGCGGGCCCTGGGCCTGGACGCACTGGCGGACGCGGAGCCGGGGGCGCCCGCCGCCGTCACGCCGGAGTCGCCCGCCATTCTCTCCTTCACGTCGGGGAGCACCGGCCGCCCCAAGGGCGTGGTGCTGTCGCACGCCAACCTGATGGCGATGGGCGAGGGCATGGTGGCCGGTGGGTGGTACCTGCCCGGGGACCTCGGGGTGAGCTGGATGCCGCTGGACCACGTCGCGGGGACGAGCTACCCGCACCTGCTCGCGCTGCGGACGCGGACGCCCCACGTGCTGGTGGCGCGCGACTACGTCCTGTCGGATGTGCTGCGGTGGCTGGACCTGCTCACGGAGTTCGGCGGGACGATGAGCTGGGCGCCCAACTTCGCCTACGGGCTGGTGGCGGACCGCCTGGAGCGCGGGGAGCGCCGCGCGTGGCGGCTCGAGCAGGTGCGCGTGCTGGGGTGCGGCGGCGAGTCGGTGCTGCCCGCGACGCTGCGGCGCTTCTCGGAGCCGCTGCGCGAAAGCGGGCTTCGCGAGGACGCGGTGTGCCCGGCCTGGGGCATGGCGGAGACGTCGTCGTACTTCACCATGACGCGCGGGGTGCGGAGCCATCCGGTGGAAGGGGCCACCGAGCTGGGGCCGCCGCCCCGGGGGGCGGCCCTGCGCGTGGTGGACGATGCCGACCAGGTGGTGCCGCAGGGGCGCGTGGGGCACCTCCAGGCGCGCGGCGCGCAGGTGCTGTCCGGCTATCTGGACGACGCGGAGCTCAACGCCCGCTCCTTCACCGCCGACGGCTGGTTCCGTACCGGCGACATGGCCGTGATTCGCGACACGCAGATGTGCATCGCGGGACGGCAGAAGGAGGTGCTCATCCTCCACGGCAACAACGTCTACCCCCAGGACATCGAGGAGGTGGTGGAGACGGTGCCCGGCGTGCTGCCGTCGTACACGGTGGCCTGCCCGACGCGGAGCGGTGATGCGCAGACGGACGAGCTGGCCGTCTTCTTCGTCCCCGCGCCGGACGCGCCGCCGCTGGCGGAGCTGCTGCGAAGCATCCGGGAGATGGTGGGGCGGGTGCTCGGCTTCCACGTGGCGTGCCTGCTGCCGCTGGAGCGTCACCAGGTGCCTCGCACCGAGCTGGGCAAGCGGGGCCGGACGGAGCTCCGCCGCCGCTTCGAGGCCGGGGAACTGGCCCGCGAGCACCAGCGCGCGCTGCGAATCCTGGGCGGGCCCGCCACGATGCCTCCGTGCCTCGCCGTGGCACGGTGGGTGGTCCGGCCGCTGCCCACGCCGGCGGGGGACGCCACGCGGGGGGTCCTCATCGCCCTGGCGGACGAGGCCTTCACCGAGGGGCTGCGCGCGCGGCTGCCGGGCCGCGAGGTGGTGCGGGTGGCGCCGCACCAGGGGCAGACGCTCGCCCAGGTCCTGGGCGCGCTGGCGGGGCGGGGCGTGCACTGCGAGGACGTGGTCGTCGCGCCGCCCGGAGTCGAGGGGGCCGCGGCCTCGTCCGAGGCCGCCGCGTGCGTGACGCCGGTGCTGCACGCGGTCCAATCGCTGGCACGGGACATCTCGCGCTCCGGCCCCGTGCGCCTGCTCGTGGTGCTGCCCGAGGCGGAGCGTGACGCCGCGGGCCTGCTGCTGGTGCCCGGCCTGTCGTGGGCCGCCGCGGCGGAGGTGCCGGGCCTGGAGGCTCGGGTGGTGTGGACACCGGATGGGGCGGAGGAGTCGGCGCGCCTCGCCGCGCTGGAGCTGGCGTCCCGGGATGCCGCGCGCGAGGTGGCCTGGCGGGACGGCACACGGTGGGAGCGCGTCTTCACGCCCTGGATGCCGCCGCCACTCACCGCGGCGAAGCGACTGAAGCAGGACGGCCTCTACCTGGTGACGGGCGCGCTGGGCGGGCTGGGGCGTGCCTGGGCGCGGCTGCTGCGTCAGGGCCTGGGCGCGCGGCTGCTGCTCGTGGGCCGGCGGCCTCACGGGCCCGAGGCCCGGGCCCTGGAGTCCGAGCTGGGCGCGGCGATGTACGTCTCCGTGGACGTCACCGACGTGGCGGCGCTGGGCGAGGCGGTGCATCGCGCGGAGGCGCACTTCGGTCGCCCCTGCGAGGGGGCCTTCCACTTCGCGGGCACGCTGACGCCGGCCACGCTGGCGGAGGAGACGCCGGAGGCGCTGGTGAAGGGCGCGTCCGCTCATGCACGCGGCGCGCTGTCCGTCGCCGCCGCCCTGGAGCACCGGCCCCAGGCCCTCCTCGTCTTCGCATCGTCGCTGATGGGGACCCTGGGCGCGGGGCGTCACGCGGCCTACTGCGCCGGAACGGGCCTGCTCGAGCGGCTCGCGGAGCGGCTGGCCGCGCGAGGCCGGCCCGCGGTGACGGTGTCGCTGAGCCAGGTGCGGGAGACGGGGCTCGCGCGCTCGCTGGGGGCCGCGCCGCCGGGCTACCGGGTGCTGGAGCCTTCCCAGGCGCTGGCGGCGGTGGCGCTGGGGGCGGAGCATGGCCCGGTGCATCTGCTGGCGGGCGTGGCGGCATCCGCCTGGCCCTGGCGCCACGCCGGCCTGGGGCAGGGGACCCCCTTGGAAGCGGCGCATGTCTTCGCCGTTCCTGGAGCGACGGGCCGCGCGCTGGAGGTCCTCGGGGACGCGGTGCTCCACGCCGTCACGGACTGGCCCCGCCGCGCGGATGGCGGCGTGGACCGTGAGGCCCTGGCGGCGCGGCTGTCAGGGGCCACTGGGGACGCGCCGCCGGGACCGCTCGAAGCGGTGGTGATGGAGGCGTTCCACGAGGTGCTCGGCGCGCAGGGCGTGGGGGCCGGCTCCGACTTCTTCACGCTGGGTGGGAGCTCGCTCCAGGCCACCCGGGTGATGGCGCGCATCAACGAGCGCACCGGCCTCCGGCTGCGCGAGGCGGCCCTCTTCGAGCACCCCACGGCCACGGCGCTGGCGGACCACGTCCGGCGCGTGGTGGACGTGACGCAGGTGGACATCTCGGCGCTCAGTGATGCCCAGGTGGACCTGCTGCTGCGCGTGCTGGGGCCGACATGAGCGGGGAGCGGTAGTTCATCCGGGTTGTCCGGTGTAGCGTCCCTTCCGCCCGGGTCGAGGTGTCACCCGGGCTTGTCATCGTCCCAGGAGCCTGCGTGACGCTGTGGTGGCTCACCCTTCAAAGCGTGCTGGCCCGCCCCCGGAGCTGGGTGGTGGGGCTGCTCGCGGCTGGCGCGGCGGCGTTGCTGACGCCGGGCGTGTCTCTGATGAACAGCATCCACGAGGGCACCCGGCGCAGCCTCATCGAGAGCGGCGCGGGCGACCTCCAGGTGTATGCCGCCGCTTCCGCCGGCACGCCGCAGGTGGTGGTGGGGCCGGGCGGTGTGCCGGACCTGCTCCCCATCCCTGACTACGCGGCGCTGGAGCCGCGGCTGAGCGCGATGCCCGGCGTGCGGGCGGTGGTGCCGCTGGAGCTGGGCATGGGCGCCACGTTCCGCGGCAACGCCCTGGACGAGAAGCTGGCGGTGCTGCGCGCGGTGGCGCGCGAGCCGGCCACCGAGGCGCGGGACGCGCGGCTGCGCCGGCTCGGCGAGGACCTGCGGCAGACGCTGGAGCGGGTGGCCCGGAACGCGGACCGCCGGGGCGAGGCCTTCGCGGAGGACCCCGTCTTCACCGAGGACCTCCGCGTCCTCCGGGAGGCGGCGCAGCCCGCCTTCTGGGCGGGTTTCACCGAGGACCCGCAGGGTCTGCTGGAGCTGCTGGAGAACCGGGTGGCGCGGCAGGCGGGCGAGGGCGAGGAGCTGCCGGTGGACTACCTGGGCACGGACGTGACGCGCTTCGCCCAGGCCTTTCCGCGCTTCGAGCTGGTGTCCGGGCAGCTGCCTCCGCCAGGCACGCGCGGCCTGGTGATGGGCCACGCCACCTACGAGCAGCACTTCAAGCACCCCATCGCCGTGCGCCTGGACACGCTGCGCCGCGACCGGGGGCAAGGCTACACCCTGGCGGAGGACGAGCAGCTCCGCACGCTGGTGGCGCGCAACCTCGCCGAGGTGCCGGACCTGGTGGCCCGGCTGGACGTCGAGCGCGCCACGGCGCTCCAGGCGGAGCTGGCCCGGGTGCTGGGGGAGACGGGGGAGCTCGAGACGCTGCTCACGCGCTTCCTCTCGGTGGACGACGCGAACTTCGACACGCGGTATGGCCAGTTCTACGGTGAGCTGGCGCCGCACCTGCCGCTGTACCGGCTGAAGCCCGGCGACACGCTCACCCTGCGCTCTCCGCTGGAGAACGTCATCTCCGCGCCGGTGCGCGTGTACGGCACCTTCCGCTTCCGGGGGCTGGGCGGCGACGACAGCCGGGTGAATACCTTGAGCCTCGTGGACCTGGTCACCGCGCGGCGCCTGTCCGGGCGTCCCACGGAGGCCCAGCAAGCCGAGGCCCGGGAGCTGTTCGAGTCCTTCGGCATGGAAGGGGACGCGACGGCGCCGCCCGAGTCGCTGGAGGCGTTCCATCCGCCGGCCATCGTCGAGGGCGAGGCCCAGACGGAGCACCGGGAGATGTCGCCCGTCTTCGAGCGGGCCCGGGCCCTGCCGGAGACCTACTCTGAGGAGGACCTCACCGGCGGCGCGGTGATGCAGGCCGCGGTGGTGCTGGAGCCGGGCGTCGCCGCGGAGGACGTCGCCGCGCGCATCGGCGCGCTGCCCGGCGGCGACGCGCTGGCCACGGTGGGCTGGCAGGAGGCGGGCGGACTGCTGGGAGGCCTGGTGGTGATGCTCCAGGCAGTCCTGCTGCTGTTCGCGCTGCTGCTGTCGTCCTTCGTCGCGCTGGTGGCCGCCGGCACGCTGCTGCTGCTGGCGCGAGAGCGGGTGGCGGAGGTGGGCACGCTGCGCGCGGTGGGCATGCAGCGCCGCGAGGTCTTCACCTCCCTGCTGCTGGAAGGGGCCTTGCTGGGCGGCGCCGGGAGCCTGCTGGGCGCGGCCCTGGGGGCGTTGCTCCTGCGGCTGGCGACGGGCGGGGGCGTGGCGGTGGAGGATGGCTCGTTGCAGTTCTTCCTCGGAGGGCCGGTGCTGCATCCGGAGCTGTCGCTGGGTGGGACGCTGGGGGTGGTGGTGGCGGTGACAGGGGTGGTGGTGCTGGCCTCGCTGGTGCCCGCGTGGCGCGGCAGCGCGGTGGCGCCCATCGAGGCCATGCGCAAGGGCGAGGGCTGACCGGATGCGAGCGCTCTTCCAGATTGCCTTCCGAAACCTCCTGGCCCACCGCGAGCGGGGCCTGCTGCTGCTCGCCGTGCTCGCGGGTGCCAGCGCGGTGCTGGTGGGGGTGATGTCCGTGAACGCGGGCATCGCCAGCGCCCAGCGTGAGGCCGTGCGGACCTTCCTCGCGGGCGACCTCAACGTGGGGGGCTACTTCAAGGAGCACCCCGACTCCATCTTCCCCGTGGTGGGTGACACCGCCGGCGTGCGCTCCGTGCTCCAGCCGCACGTGCCGGCGGAGTGCCAGGTGCGCGAGCGCGGCCGTGGCTCGGCCACGGCGGGCGCGGGCCGGCACCGCGTCCGCTCCTACCTGATGAGCCTGGACGTGGAGGCCGAGGGCACCGCGGGCTTCCGCGTGCGCTCGGGCGCGCTGGAAGCGCTCGCGAAGCCCCGGACGATTGCGCTCTCCACGTCGATGGCGGAGCGGCTCCAGGTGGAGGTGGGGCAGCTGGCCACGCTCTTCGTGGAGATGCCCGGCGGCAAGCGCAACGCCGTGGACGTGGAGGTGGTGGCGCTGCTGGAGCGGGCCGGCGTGCTCGGCGAGTCCGCGGGGCTGCTCGTGTCCAACACGCTGCTGCGCGAGCTGTATGGCTTCCGGCCAGGTGCGGTCAGCGTGATTCAGCTGCTCTGCGAGGACGGCGTGGCGCTGGAGCCGCTGGCGGGGGCGCTGCGCGGCGCGCTGGGGCAGGCCGGCTTCGAGGTCCTCCCGCCGGCGCACGAGGCCTACGGCGACAAGCTGGGGCCGCTGCTGCGCGAGGGCTGGGCCGGCCAGCGCCTGGACGTGAGCACCTGGGAGGACGAGGCCGCGTTCCTCGACTTCGTCGGCCAGGGCCTGGGGCTGCTGCTGGTGCTGGTGGGTGGGGTGGTGTTCGGCGTCGTGGTGGTGGGCCTCTTCGTCTCGCTGAGCGTGTCGGTGCGCGAGCGCACGCGCGAAATCGGGACGCTGCGCGCCATGGGCATGCAGCGGCGCTCGCTGGTGGCCGCCTTCGTGCTGGAGGGGCTGCTGGTGGGGCTGGTGGCCTCGCTGGCGGGGGCCGTCCTGGCGGCGGGGCTGGGCGTGCTGCTCCGCGACGTGGTGCCGGTGCCGGACGCGCTCGCCACGCTGTTCTTCAGCGGCACCCTGCCGCTGGCCCCCACCGCCGGGCACGTGGTGGTGGCGGTGTTCCTGGTGACGCTCGGGGCGGGGCTGGCCTCCATCGGGCCCGCCTTCCGGGCCGCGTCGCTTCCTCCTCGTTCCGCCATGGAGTCCCTGTGATGAACAACCCGCGCCGTTCGCTGTCCGTCCTGTTGCTCGGCTGGGCCCTGCTGCTGCCGGCGGTGTCGCTGGCGGAGGGCGAGGAGCGGCTGGCGCCCGAGGCCCTGCTGCGTCACATCGACGAGAAGATGTCCTTCACCAGCGACTACAAGGGCGTCATCCGCCTCTATGAGACGCGCAAGGACGGCGCCAAGCGGGCCATGGAGGTGCACGTCTACCGCCGCGAGGCGGACAACGACCTGCTCTTCCTCTCCACCAAGCCGCGCTACCTGGCGGGCATGGGGACGCTGCGCATCGGCCGGAACCTGTGGGACTACGAGGCGACCACGGGCTCGTGGCGGCGCAACACGCAGCGCACCAACCTGCTGAACACCTTCACCTGCGAGTCCGACTTCGACCGCTCCCGCCTGGCCCTGGACTACAAGGCCGTGGACGAGGGCGACGAGACGGTGAGCGGCGTGAAGTACCGCAAGCTGCTGCTGACGGCGACGAACTCGCAGGTCACCTTCCCCCTGCTGCGCATCTGGGTGGACCCGCAGAACAACATCGTCAAGCGCGTGGGCTACACCTCCTCGGGCCGCACGCTGCGCACCGACATCGTGCGCAGCTACCAGCGCATCAAGGACCCGCTCTCCGGCAAGCACGTCCTCCACTACAAGGAAGTGCTGGAGACGGAGGAGCAGGAAGGCACGCAGATGGTGGTGCGCTACGACGAGGTCGTGCTGGCGCCGCTGGACCCCAACATCTTCACCAAGGCGTGGCTGGAGAGCCGGCTCCGTTAGTCCCGCCGCGCCAGCCAGTCCAGGACGCGCGCCGCCAGCTCCTGGACGTTGGGCGGCTGGAGCGTGCCGAAGTGGGAGCTGGCCAGCGGCACCACGTCGATGCGCTCGCGCGGCAGGTGCCGCTCCCAGCCCAGCGCCTCGCCGTGCTGCGCCCGTGACGGCGCGCTCGCGAAGAGCCGCGCCCGGGCCCGCAGCGGCGGCACCTTCCAGCCCAGCACCTGCGGCACCATGACCTCGCCGAGCACGTGCCAGATGCGGCGCAGGTCCGCGGGCTGGGCGTGCGGCGCCAGCATGCCCAGCCCGCGTCCCAGCGCCGTCACCCGCGCCCAGCGCGCGTCGTCGTCGAGCGCGGCCAGCTCGGCCTCCAGCGCCGCGTCGAGCACGCCGAACTCCTCGGCCATGGCGCGCACCGGGTCCTCGGACGCCTCGGGGCCCTCCTTGGCCGGGAGGGCATCCACCAGGGCCAGCAGCTCCACCGCCTCGCCCTGGGCCTCCAGCGCCGCCGCGACGCCCAGCGCCGGGTAGCCGCCGAAGGAGTAGCCGAGCAGCCGATAGGGGCCGTGCGGTTGGACCTCGCGCACGTCCCGCACGTAGGCGGCGATGCGCTCGTCGAAGGTGGCGTGGCCGTGCCGGGACATCGTCTCGGGGGCCTGGACGCCGTAGCACCGGAGCGCGGGCTCCAGCAGCGGCGTGAGGTACCGGTAGTAGTGCAGCTCGCCGTCCGCGGGGTGGAACAGGAAGAGGGGAGGCGCGTCCTTCGGCGTGCCCTTCGCGGACAGGGACACCACGCTGGAGCGCGGAGGCCCCTCCTCCAGCAGCGCGCGCACGGCGTCCGCCGTGTCGCGCAGCACCGGGTACTGGAAGAGCGTGGCCAGCGGCACCGGCAGGCCGAGCTCTTCCTCGAGCCGGCTCAGCAGGCGCATGGCGAGGATGGAGTCGCCGCCGGACTGGAAGAAGTCGTCGCCCGCGTCCACCTCCTGCTGCCCCAGCACCTCGCGCCACAGCCGCTCCAGCGCCATCTCCAGGGTGGAGCGGAAGCGCGTCTCCAGGTGCTCGCCCGAGGGCGTCGTGGCGGGCATGGCGGTGCTGGCCGCCGGAGCCGCCTCGAGCGAGGGCAGCGCGCTCCGGTCCACCTTGCCGTTGGCGTTGATGGGCAGTGATTCCAGGACGGCGAAGGCCGCGGGCACCATGTACGACGGCAGCCGCGCGGCGACGTGCTCGCGCAGCGCCTCCACGCGGGCCTGGGCGGGCTGCGCCTGGACGAAGGCGTGGAGCTGCAGCTGGCCCGAGGCGCCCGTGCGCGCCAGCACCACGGCCTCCTCCACGCTCGGGAACTGGCGCAGGCAGGCCTCGATTTCGGCCAGCTCGACGCGGAAGCCGCGAATCTTGAGCTGGTGGTCCGCGCGGCCCAGGAAGCGCAGGCGGCCATCGGGCAGCATCCGGGCCAGGTCACCCGTGTGGTACATGCGCGCGCCGGGCTCGGGGGAGAAGGGGTCTGGGATGAAGCGCTCCGCCGTCTGCTCCGGAGCGCCCAGGTAGCCGCGAGACAGGGCCGCGCCGCTGATGTACACGCGGCCCGGGAGGCCCGGCAGCACCGGCTCCAGGTGCTCGTCGAGCAGGCGCACCTGGACGCGGGGAATGGGGCGGCCGATGGGGAACGTCGCCTCCGTGCCCAGCCCCTCCACGCCGGGGATGTCGCAGGTGGCGGACGTAATCGTGCACTCGGTGGGGCCGTAGACGTTGAGCCACGGCGCATGGCCGCCGCCCACGCGCACCCAGGCCTCGTACGTCTCGCGCTTGAGCACGTCGCCGCCGGGCGCCAGCAGCCGCAGCCGCGCGGGCACGCGCTGGCCGTGGGACTCCATCTGCCGAATCCACTCCTCGATGTACGTGGGCGGCAGGCTGATGAGCGTGATGCCCGTCTCCTCCAGGTACGGCGTCATGGTGTGCGCGGGGACCAGGCCGCTGCGCATCACCACCGTCGCGCCGACCACGAGGGGCGGATAGAGGTCCTCGGCCGCCGCGTCGAAGCTGAGCGGCGCGAACTGGAGCATCCGGTCTCCCGGGCGCAGGCCGAAGCGCGCGGCCAGGGCGACGTTGTGGTTCACCACCGAGCGGTGCTCCACCATGACGCCCTTGGGCTCGCCGGTGGAGCCCGACGTGAAGACGATGTACGCCAGCTGCGAGTCCGCCACGCGGCGAGGGCCGGGACGCGTGTCCTCCGCCACCTGCGCGGGGCACGGCGGCGCCTCGACGTCGGGCACCAGCCCCGCATGGGCCTCCAGGGCCTCCGCGTCCACCCAGAGCCGCCGGACGCCCGAGCGCGCCAGCACCGCGCGCTTGCGAGGCTCCGGCCACCCCGCGTCCAGCGGCACGTAGGCGCCGCCGGCCTTGAGGATGCCCAGCAGCGCGGCCATGCCCTGGTTGGAGGGCTCCATCACCACGCCCACGCGCTCCTCGGGCTTCAACCCCTGGGCCAGGAGGTGCGCGGCCAGCAGGTTGGCGCGGGCGTTGAGCTCCGCGTAGCTCCACGTCGAGTCCCCGTGCGCCACGGCCGGGGCGTGCGGTGAGCGGCGCACCTGCGCCTCGAAGAGCGTGTGGATGCAGGCCCCCTCGGGCACTGCCTGCGCGCCGCCGTCGAGCGCCTTCAGCACCTGGGCGCGTTGCCCGGCGGAGAGCAGCGACAGCCGCGCGAGGGGAGCGTCCGGTGCGCGGACGGCCTCGGCGAGGAGCTGCTCGAAGGCGCGCGCCATTCGCTGGGTCGTGGCGGCGGTGAAGAGCGCGCCGTCGGTGGCGAGGAAGCCCAGCGTGCCGCCCGTGGGCTGCTCGATGAGATGCACCACCACGTCGTAGGCGGGGAAGATGCTGTCTCCGTCCAGGTAGGTGGTGCTCAGTCCGGGGAAGGACACGGAGGCGGGACTGTCCAGCAGCAGCAGCGCCTGCGCGAGGTGCGGCGCCGTGCGAGGCGCGTCCGGCTGCACCGCGTCCGCGATGCGCTTGAACGGCACCTCCTGGTTCGCGGTGGCGTGGGCCACGACGTCCCAGGTCCGGCGCAGGAGCGCGCGGAACGACGGCGCGCCCGCCACCTCCGTGCACAGGGGCAGCACGTTGGCGAAGTAGCCCACCTGCCGCTCGGTGTGGGGCAGCACGCGGCCGGCGAACGGCGAGGCCACCACGACGTGTGGCTGGGCGCTGAGCCGGTGCAGCCACAGCTGCATCAGGGCCAGCACGGCGGTGAAGGGCGAGACGCCCTCGCTCCGAGCCAGCGCCAGGAGCGAGGCCATGGCCTCGGCGGACGGCTTGAGGGGCTCCGGCCGCATGTTGGCGTTGAGCGCGGGCGCGCGGCGCGGGAAGTCGAGCGGAAGGTCGAGGACGGGCGGCGCCCCGGTGAGCGCGTGCTTCCACGACGCCAGCGCGGCGTCCACCTCGCGCAGGTGCTCCGGCTGACGCTGCCAGAGCGCGAAGTCCGCATACGTCCGCGGCAGGGGCGGGAGCGGGGACGTCGCGCTCCAGGCCTGGGCGAGCTCTTCGAGGAACACGCCCATCCCCATGCCGTCATTGACAAGGTGGCTCATGGACGCGACGAACACGTGCCGCGTGCCTTGTGCGTCCAGCTTCGCCAGCTCGAAGCGGTACAGCGGTCCCCGGTCCACGGCGAAGGGCTCGCGGTCGTGACGGGTGGCGATGGCGCGCGCGGCGGCCAGGGCCTCTTCGGCCGGCAGGTGGGACAGGTCCACGCGGGTGAGCACGGGCCGCGACACGGGGTGCTCGCGGGTGACGAGCTCGCCCTGCTCCATGGCGAACGTGGTGCGCAGCGTTGCGTTCCGCTCCAGCACAGCCTCCAGGGCCGCCTCCAGCCGTGAGGCGTCGAGCGGGCCTTCCAGGGCGAGCGCGGAGACGACGACGAAGGCGGGCGCCTCCGGCAACTGCATCGCGTACCAGAGGCGCTCCTGGACCAGCGACGCGGGGATGCGTGCCGGGCGCGCTGGCACGGCGGACATGCCCGCTTCCCGATGCCGAGGCATCGCGTCGATATGGGCCGCGAGCTCCGCCAGCGTGGGATTGGCGAAGACCGCCGAAATCGGCAGCGTGACGCCCAGCCGCTCCCGCACCCGCGAGGCGAGCTGCACGGACAGCAGCGAGTGCCCTCCCATCGCGAAGAAGTCATCCCCTGCGCGGACCTGACGCACGCCGAGCAGCTCGGCCCAGAGGGACGCCAGCGCGGTTTCCGTCGCGGTGGCCGGTATGGCGTGCCCCGCGCCCTCTCCCTGGAGCGTGGACGCATCGGGGGCGGGCAGGGCGCTCCGGTTCAGCTTCCCGTTGGGCGTCCGTGGCAGCGCCTCCAGCGCGACGATGGCCGACGGCACCATGTGCGATGGGAGCCGCCGCGACAGGGCGGTGCGCAGGGCCGCTCCATCGGGAAGCGCATCATGGCCGGTGACGTAGCCCACCAGACGGGGACCGGCGGCGCCGTCGTCGCGGAGGACCACGACCGCGGAGGCGACCCCGGGTAGCTCGCACAGCGCCGCTTCGACTTCACCCGGCTCGATGCGCATGCCGCGCACCTTCACCTGGAAGTCGACGCGGCCGAGGAAGGAGAGGGAGCCATCGGCGAGCCACAGGCCCCTGTCGCCGGTGCGGTAGAGGCGAGCGCCGGGGGTGGAGCTGAAGGGGTGGGGGACGAAGCGCTCAGCGGTGAGCTCGGGCCTGCCGACGTAGCCGCGGCCGACGCCGGTGCCGCCGATGAAGAGCTCACCGGGGACGCCAGGAGGGAGAGGCTGGAGGGCGTCGTCGAGGACGTACACCTCCATGTTGGGCTTGGGGGTGCCGATGGGGGTGCTGGCGCCGGAGGGAGGCGCGAGCATGGAGAAGAGGGTGGCGGTGTCGGCGCACTCGGCGGGGCCGTAGGCGTTGACGAGGGGAATGCCTGGGTAGCGCTCGAACCAGGCGCGGCAGGTGGAGGGGGGAAGCGCCTCGCCGATGGTGAGCATCCGGCGGAGGGCTGGGAGAGGAGGGGGGCTGGGCTCCTCGAGGAGTGCCTGGAGGAGAGAGGGGACGAGCTCGACGACGGAGGCACGGGAGTCGGCGAGGGAGGAGAGGAGGCGGGAGGGCTCGCGGACGACGTCGTCGTCGAGGACGAAGGTGGTGGCGCCGCAGGCGAGGGGGCCGAGCATCTGCCAGAGGGAGATGTCGAAGGAGAGGGGGGCGGTTTGGGCGAGGACGTCGGAGGGGCGCAAGTCGAGGGAGTGCTGCATGCCCAGCAGGTGGTTGAGCATGGCGCGGTGGTCGACCATGACGCCCTTGGGGGAGCCGGTGGAGCCGGAGGTGAAGAGGACGTAGGCGAGGGAGGAGGGGGAGACGAAGGAGGGGAGAGGGGAGGTGGGTGCGGCGTCGAGGCCCGCGAGGGAGAGGAGCTGGGGGCGGTGGCCGTCGGGGAGGAGGGAGAGGACGGAGGAGAGGAGGGAGTCGACGGGGCCGAGGGGGAGGAGGAAGGGGGCGCGGCTTTCGGACAGCAGCTGGGCGAGGCGAGCGGGGGGAAGCTGGGCGTCGAGAGGGAGGTAGGCGGCGCCGGCCTTGTGGAGGGAGAGGAGGGCGCGGACGGTGGCCTCGGAGCGGCGGCCGAGGACGGCGACGAGGGACTCGTGGCGGACGCCCTGGGCGCGCAGGGTATGGGCGGCGCGGAGGGTATGGGACTCGAGCTGGGCATACGTCCAGCGGGCGTCATGAGAGGCGAGCGCGAGGTGGTGGGGCGTGGCCTGTGCGAGGGCGCTGAGGCGCTGGGGCAGGCAGGTGTCGAGGTCGAAGGAGACGGGCGGGGGAGAGGCGAAGCGGAGGACGCGGGCGCGCTCGTCGGAGGAGAGGAGGGAAAGGCGGGAGAGGGGCAGGTGCGGGGCGTCGAGCACCTGGGCCAGCAGGCGCTGGTAGTGCTCCAGCATCCGCCGCGCCGTATCAGCCTCGAAGAGCTCCGTCCCGTAGCGGAACGCGAGCGTATAGCCGCCAGCGCTCTCCGCCACCCAGAGGGACAGGTCGAAGGGGCTGGTGAGCAGCTCCGGCTGGAGCGGGCGCGCGCGAAGGTCGACGAAGGCGTCCGCGAGCGTGCGCTCCGTCCGCACCATGTCGAACATCACCTGGAACAGCGGAGAGTGTCCGGCGGAGCGCTCCACCCCGAGCGCCTGGACGACACGGTCCAGGGGCACGTCCTGGTGGGCCAGGGCCTCCAGCACGGTGGCGCGCACACCGCTCACCACCGTGGTGAACGGCGCCTCGGGCGCCACCGGCGTGCGCAGCGCCACCGTGTTGAGGAGCAGTCCGACGACGCCCTCCAGCGCGGGATGCGTGCGGCCCGAGACGGGCGTGCCGATGCAGAAGTCCTCCTGCCCCGTATAGCGGTGAAGCAGGGCGGAGTACGCCGCGAGCAGCACCATGTACGGCGTGGCCTGATGCTCCCGGCAGAACGCATGCAGCGCGCGCACCGTCTCCGAAGGCAACACGAGGCCCTCGGTGGTGGCACCCGCGAGCAGGGGCTCGGTGGGCCGGCGCTTGTCGGTGGGGAGCCGCAGCACGCCGGGCACGCCGTCCAGCTTCTTCCTCCAGTACGCGAGCTGTGCCTCGTCTCGTGCGCGGACGGGAGGCGTGCGCAGCCACGCGGCGATGTCCGCGTGCCCCAGCCGGGTCGGTGGCAGCGTGAGGGCACGCCGGTGGCGGAACGCGGCATAGGCCTCGCCCAGCTCCCGCACCAGGACGTCCAGCGCCAGGCCATCCACCACCAGGTGATGGAAGGCGAGCAGCAGCACGTGCCGATCCGGCGCCGTGCGCAGCAGCCCGAAGCGGTACAGCGGGCCCTGCACCAGGTCGAAGGGTTGGTGGACCGACTCTCTCGCCCACCGCGCGGCGTCCTCTGCTTCGGTGACGTCCAGCACGCGCGAAGGCACCGGGCGCAGCACGGGCGCGGGTTGCCCATCCTGCGCGGGGACGGCGAGCCGGAGTACGGCGTGCCGCGCCACCAGCCACCGCAGGGCCTCCTCCATCGCGGTGGCGTCGAGCGCGCCTTCCAGCTCCACCGCTTCCGCCAGGTGGTAGGCGCTGGTGCCTGGATGGAGCTGCTGCACGAACCACAGCCGCTCCTGCGTAGGGGACAGCACCAGGGGGGAGCCCTCGGGCAGGGCCACGGGCGCCGGCAGCAGGGATGCGCCGCCGCGTCGCTCCTCCAGGGCCCGTGCGAGGCCCGCGACGGTGGGCTCGGTGAAGAACGCCTGGAGCGGCAGCTCCACATCGAACGCCGCGCGCACCCGTGCCACCAGCCGCGTGGCGGCCAGCGAGTGCCCGCCCAGGTGGAAGAAGTCGTCCTCGCGCCGCACCTGCGGCAGGCCCAGCACCTGGCAGAACAGCAGGGCGAGCAGCTCCTCCGCGGCGCCGCGCGGCCGCTCACCGGGAGCCGTCTCCTGTGGTGCGTCCACCACCGGCAGCGCGGCGAGCGCCTTGCGGTCCACCTTGCCACTGGTCGTCATGGGCAGGGCTGGCATCACCGTGAAGCGTGAGGGCACCAGCGCGTCCGGCAGCGAGCGGGACAGCGACTCGCGCAGCCGCGCCTCGCCCCGGGCCGCGCCTTCCTCCAGCACCAGGAACGCCTCCAGCCGTGCGTCACGCTGGCTGCCGCGCACCACGACCGACGCCTGCCGCACGCCGGGCTGGCGCAGGAGGGCGGCCTCCACTTCCTCCAGCTCCACGCGCACGCCGCGCACCTTCACCTGGAAGTCGGTGCGGCCCAGGAAGCCCAGCGAGCCGTCGCCGTTCCAGCGGACGCGGTCTCCCGTGCGGTACAGCCGGCCGCCGGGTTCTCCCGAGAAGGCGTCGGGGACGAAGCGCCCGGCCGTGAGCTCCGGGCGGTCCCGGTAGCCACGGCCCAGGCAGGTGCCGCCGATGTAGAGCTCGCCCGGCACGCCAGGGGGCACCGGCAGTCCACGCTCGTCCAGCACGTAGAGGCGGCAGCGGTCCAGCGGGCGGCCCAGGCGCACGGGCCGGTCGGGCAGCGTGATTTCCGCCGCGACGTTGATGCTCGTCTCGGTGGGGCCGTAGGTGTTGACCAGCCGCGTCCGGGTGAGCGCGAGCTGCCGCACCAGCGGATCCGGCAGCACCTCTCCGCCCGTGACGAGCACCTTCAACGCGCGGAACGCCTCGGGAGCGCCCGGCTCTTCCAGAGCGGTGGCCAGCGAGGACGGGGTGATGACCACGTGGGTGATGCCGTGGCGGAGAATGTCGCGGCCCAGGCCGAGGGGGCCGACCTCGCGCAGCACCGTGCGGGCGCCTCGGGTGATGCTGAAGAGCAGCTCTTCCAGGTGGATGTCGAAGGACAGGCTGCCCGACGAGGCCCAGCAGTCGCCCGGCTGGGTGGCGTAGTACGTGTCGAACGCGGCGAAGCAGTGGACGACGTTGCGGTGCGTGAGCTCCACGCCCTTGGGCTCACCCGTCGAGCCGGAGGTGTAGAGCAGGTACGCGAGGTGCTCGGCCCGTGCCGGCTTCAGCGCGGCGATGGTGTCGCCCTGCACGTCGGGCGTGACCATGGGAACGCCGGGCTCCACGTCGGCGAAGAGGCCTGGACGGCTGACGACGAGCCGCGCGCGGGCCTGCCGCAGCAGCGCCGCGCGACGGGCGGGCGGATGGGTGGCCTCCAGGGGCAGGCAGCCCGCGCCGCTCATGAAGATGGCCAGCAGTGACACCACCGCGTCCAGCGAGCGCTCCAGGCACAGGCCCACCACGGCTTCGGGCGCCGCGCCCGCGGCGGCCAGATGTCCCGCGAGCCGCGAGGCCCGTGCGTGTAGCTCCCGGAAGGTCAGCGTCCCTTCCGGCGCCACCACCGCGGGCGCGTCCGGCGTGCGAGCCACCTGCGCTTCGAACAGCGAGACGACGGTCGCCTCGGCGTCGAACGGACGCTCGGTGGCGTTGAACCCGTGGAGGACCTGTTCGCGCTCGACGGGCGACAGCAGGGACAGCTCACCCACGGCCGTGCGCGGCGAGGCCACGGCGTGCGCCAGCAGCTGCACGTAATGGTTGCGCAGCCGCTCGATGGTGCCGGCGTCGAACAGGTCGGTGCTGTACTGGAAGTAGACCTCGAAGCCGTTGCCCACCTCGATGGCGGTGAGGAACAGGTCCACCTCGCAGGTCCACGTCTCGATGGGGACGCGCCGCGCGCCCTGGGCGTGGAACCCGCTTGCGGCGGACAGCTCGGTGCGGTGCAGGTCGAACATCACCTGCACGAGGGGCGCGTGGCTGGGACTGCGCTCCACGCCCAACGCCCGCACGAGCTGCTCGAAGGGGACGTCCTGATGGGAGAGCGCCTCCAGCGTGGTGCCGCGCACCTGCTCCAGCAGCGACGCGAAGGACGTCGTGCTGTCCACCTGCGTGCGCAGGGGCACGGTGTTGGCGAGCAGGCCGACGACGCCCTCGAGCGAGGGATGGGTGCGGCCGGAGACGGGCGTGCCGACGCAGAAGTCCTCCTGCTGCGAGTAGCGGTAGAGCAGTGCCGCGAAGGCGGCATACAGCACCATGAACGGCGTGACCTGGTGCTGCCGGCACAGCGTCCGCAAGCTCTCGGAGAGCGACAGCGGGAGCGGGTGGTAGCCGGTGTTGTCTCCGCGGTGGGAGAGGACCGCGGGGCGAGGCTTGTCGGTGGGAAGCTGGAGCAGCTCCGAGGCACCGGAGAGCCGCTGTCTCCAGTAGTCGAGCTGGGCCTCGTTGCGCGCCTGGACGGGCGCGGAGCGCTGCCATGCGGCCACGTCGGCGTAGTGAAGCGCCACGGGCGCGAGGCCCGGCACCTGACCTTGCTGGAGCGCGGCGTAGGCCTCGCCCAGCTCCCGCATGAGCAGTCCCGCGGAGAGCGCGTCACTCACGAGGTGGTGGAACACGACGACCAGGACGTGACGATCGTTCTCCGCGTCGAGCAGCAAGAAGCGGTACAGCGGTCCGTGCTCCACATCGAAGGGCCGGTTGCCTTCTTCGGTGAGCCGACGGGCCTGCCGGGCCAGGGCATCGGCTCCGGGCTCCAGTGCCTCCAGATGAAGCACGTGCGCGGGGACGGAAGACACGGCCGCCACGGGTTGGCCCTGCTTGGAGGACACGGTGGTGCGAAGCACCGGGTGCCGCTCCAGCAGCCAGCGCGCGGCCGCGTCGAGGGCCTGCACATTCACGGGGCCTGTCCACTCCGCCGCCTGCCCGACGACGTGCGCACCCGACTCTGGCTGGAGCTGGTGGATGAACCAGAGGCGCTCCTGGGCCTGGGAGAGGAGAGGAGGCGCGAGGGAGGGGAGAGGCGGAGGCAGCTCGGAGGAGGGGCGCTGGAGTGAGGAGACTTCGAGGGCGAGGGAGGCGACGGAGGGGGAGGTGAAGAGGGAGGCGAGAGGAAGCTGGACGCCGAGGGAGTGGCGGACGCGAGCGACGAGGCGGGTGGCGGAGAGGGAGTGGCCACCGAGGTGGAAGAAGCTGGCTTCGCGCTCGATGCGCTCGAGGCCGAGGACCTGGCAGAAGAGCTGAGCGAGCAACTCCTCGAGGGGGCCGCGAGGGGGGCCGCCAGCGGGAAGTGCGTCGGCGTCGGAGACGTCGAGAGGGAGAGAGGCGAGGGCCTTGCGGTCGAGCTTGCCGGTGGAGGTGAGAGGCAGCTGGGGCCTGAGGACCCAGCGGGAGGGGAGCATGAAGGGCGGCAGCAGCCGAGAGAGGGCTGCCTGGAGGGAGGAGACGTCGACGTCAGGGGAGGAAGGGACGACCCAGGCGGCGAGCCAGGAGTCGGAGGGCCCACGGCGCTGGACGGTGACGGCGGCGGAGCGGACACCAGGGAGGGAGGCGAGAGCGGCCTCGACTTCACCCAGCTCGATGCGCATGCCACGCACCTTCACCTGGAAGTCGACGCGGCCGAGGAAGGAGAGGGAGCCGTCGGCGAGCCACAGGCCCCTGTCGCCGGTGCGGTAGAGGCGAGCGCCGGGGGTGGAGCTGAAGGGGTGGGGAATGAAGCGCTCAGCGGTGAGCTCGGGCCTACCGACGTAGCCGCGACCGACGCCGGTGCCGCCGATGAAGAGCTCACCGGGGACGCCAGGAGGGAGAGGCTGGAGGGCGTCGTCGAGGACGTACACCTCCATGTTGGGCTTGGGGGTGCCGATGGGGGTGCTGGCGCCGGAGGGAGGCGCGAGCATGGAGAAGAGGGTGGCGGTGTCGGCGCACTCGGCGGGGCCGTAGGCGTTGACGAGGGGAATGCCTGGGTAGCGCTCGAACCAGGCGCGGCAGGTGGAGGGGGGAAGCGCCTCGCCGATGGTGAGCATCCGGCGGAGGGCTGGGAGAGGAGGGGGGCTGGGCTCCTCGAGGAGTGCCTGGAGGAGAGAGGGGACGAGCTCGACGACGGAGGCACGGGAGTCGGCGAGGGAGGAGAGGAGGCGGGAGGGCTCGCGGACGACGTCGTCGTCGAGGACGAAGGTGGTGGCGCCGCAGGCGAGGGGGCCGAGCATCTGCCAGAGGGAGATGTCGAAGGAGAGGGGGGCGGTTTGGGCGAGGACGTCGGAGGGGCGCAAGTCGAGGGAGTGCTGCATGCCCAGCAGGTGGTTGAGCATGGCGCGGTGGTCGACCATGACGCCCTTGGGGGAGCCGGTGGAGCCGGAGGTGAAGAGGACGTAGGCGAGGGAGGAGGGGGAGACGAAGGAGGGGAGAGGGGAGGTGGGTGCGGCGTCGAGGCCCGCGAGGGAGAGGAGCTGGGGGCGGTGGCCGTCGGGGAGGAGGGAGAGGACGGAGGAGAGGAGGGAGTCGACGGGGCCGAGGGGGAGGAGGAAGGGGGCGCGGCTTTCGGACAGCAGCTGGGCGAGGCGAGCGGGGGGAAGCTGGGCGTCGAGAGGGAGGTAGGCGGCGCCGGCCTTGTGGAGGGAGAGGAGGGCGCGGACGGTGGCCTCGGAGCGGCGGCCGAGGACGGCGACGAGGGACTCGTGGCGGACGCCCTGGGCGCGCAGGGTATGGGCGGCGCGGAGGGTATGGGACTCGAGCTGGGCATACGTCCAGCGGGCGTCATGAGAGGCGAGCGCGAGGTGGTGGGGCGTGGCCTGTGCGAGGGCGCTGAGGCGCTGGGGCAGGCAGGTGTCGAGGTCGAAGGAGACGGGCGGGGGAGAGGCGAAGCGGAGGACGCGGGCGCGCTCGTCGGAGGAGAGGAGGGAAAGGCGGGAGAGGGGCAGGTGGGGGGCGTCGAGCACCTGGGCCAGCAGGCGCTGGTAGTGCTCCAGCATCCGCCGCGCCGTATCGGCCTCGAAGAGCTCTCCGCTGTAGCGCAGGAACAGCTCGAACCCACCCTCCCGCTCGATGACGCTGAGCGCGAGGTCGAATGGGCTCGCCTTGATGTCGACGGCGACGGGCCGTGCATCCAGGCCCACGAAGGCATCCGCGAGCGAGCCCTGGAGCCGGTGCAGGTCGAACATCACCTGATACAGCGGAGAGTGGCTGAGGCTGCGTTCGACGCCGAGCGCCTGCACGAGCCGCTCGAAGGGGACGTCCTGATGGGACAGTGCCTCCAGGGTGGTGCCGCGGACCTGCTCCAGCAGCGACGCGAAGGACGTCGAACTGTCCACCTGCGTGCGCAGGGGCACGGTGTTGGCGAGCAGGCCGACGACGCCCTCGAGCGAGGGATGGGTGCGGCCGGAGACAGGCGTACCGACGCAGAAGTCTTCCTGCTGGGCATAGCGGTACAGCAGCGCCGCGAACGTGGCGTACAGCACCATGAATGGCGTGGCCCCATGCTCGCGACAGGCGCGCTGTACGTGAGCCGTCAGCTCGGGCGCCAGCGCCCGCGTGCCCGTCGAGGCGCCCTGATGCGTGAGGACCGCGGGGCGGGGCTTGTCGGTGGGCAATTGGAGCAGCGCCGGTGAGCCCGAGAGCCGCTGCTGCCAGTACGTGAGCTGCGCTTCGTCGCGCGCCTGGACGGGCGCGGAGCGCTGCCACGCGGCCACGTCGGCGTAGTGAAGCGCCACGGGTGGAAGGGTGGGCGACCGGCCTTGCTGGAACGCGGCGTAGGCCTCGCCCAGCTCACGCAGCAGGATGTCCAGCGAGAGCCCATCCACCACCAGGTGGTGGAAGACGACGAGCAGCACCCTCCGGTGCCCGGCTCCGTCGAGCAGCAGGAAGCGGTACAGCGGGCCATGCTCCAGCGAGAAGGGCCGCCAGGACTCCTGCTGGAGCCGCCTGCCGAGCGCGTCGGCGTCGTCGCTCAAGGCCTCCACCTGAAGCACCTGGGACGGTACGGGCGACACGCTGGGAAGCGTCTGCCCCTGCTTGGAGGACACGGTGGTGCGAAGCACCGGGTGTCGCTCCAGCAGCCAGCGCACCGCGGCGTCCAGCGCCTCTGCGTTCACCTCGCCACGAAGCTCGACAGCCTGGGGGATGTGGTAGGCGCCCGAGCCCGGCTGGAGCTGATGGATGAACCAGAGGCGCTCCTGGGCCTGTGAGAGGAGAGGGGGCGCGAGGGAGGGGAGAGGCGGAGGCAGCTCGGAGGAGGGGCGCTGGAGTGAGGAGACTTCGAGGGCGAGGGAGGCGACGGAGGGGGAGGTGAAGAGGGAGGCGAGAGGAAGCTGGACGCCGAGGGAGTGGCGGACGCGAGCGACGAGGCGGGTGGCGGAGAGGGAGTGGCCACCGAGGTGGAAGAAGCTGGCTTCGCGCTCGATGCGCTCGAGGCCGAGGACCTGGCAGAAGAGCTGAGCGAGCAACTCCTCGAGGGGGCCGCGAGGGGGGCCGCCAGCGGGAAGTGCGTCGGCGTCGGAGACGTCGAGGGGGAGAGAGGCGAGGGCCTTGCGGTCGAGCTTGCCGGTGGAGGTGAGAGGCAGCTGGGGCCTGAGGACCCAGCGGGAGGGGAGCATGAAGGGCGGCAGCAGCCGAGAGAGGGCTGCCTGGAGGGAGGAGACGTCGACGTCAGGGGAGGAAGGGACGACCCAGGCGGCGAGCCAGGAGTCGGAGGGCCCACGGCGCTGGACGGTGACGGCGGCGGAGCGGACACCGGGGAGGGAGGCGAGAGCGGCCTCGACTTCACCCAGCTCGATGCGCATGCCGCGCACCTTCACCTGGAGGTCCGCGCGCGAAACGAACTGGAGCACGCCTTCGGGCAGCCAGCGTCCCAGGTCTCCCGAGCGGTACAGCCGCGCCCCGGGGGTGGAGCTGAAGGGGTGGGGGACGAAGCGCTCGGCGGTGAGGCCCGGTCTGCCGACATAGCCACGCGCTACCCCCAGGCCGCCCAGATACAGCTCGCCCACGACGCCCGCCGGGACAGGCTGGAGGGCGTCGTCGAGGACGTACACCTCCATGTTGGCCTTGGGCGTGCCAATCGGAGTGAAGGTGCCCTCCGGGGGCTCGTTGATGAAATGCAGGCTGGCGATGTCCGAGCTCTCGGTGGGCCCGTAGGCGTCGGCCAGCCGGCATCCCGGGCAGCGCTCCATCCACGCCCGGCACAGCGCGGGGGGCACGGGCTCACCACCGAGCACCACCCAGCGCATGTCCGGGAAGTCCTGCTCCACGGGAGCGGCCTCATGGATGGCCTGGAGCACGGACGGCACCATCTCCATGACGGTGGCGCGGCCCCGCACCAGCGCCTCGACGAGCCGGGGCGGGTCCCGCATCACGTCGTCTTCGATGAGGTACGTGGCGCCGCCGCCGGGCAATGCGCCCAGCATCTGCCAGATGGAGATGTCGAAGCTGAGCGCGGCAATCTGAGCCACGACGTCGTGCGCGTCCAAGCCCAGCGCCTCGCGCATGCCCAGCAGGTGGTTGAGCATGCCGCGGTGGTCCACCATGACGCCCTTGGGCGTGCCGGTGGAGCCCGACGTGAAGAGGACGTAGGCCAGACAGTCCGGTGTGGCGCGAGGTGGCAGCCGCCCGGCGCTCTCCGCGTCGAGCCCCTCCAGCGACAGCACCCGGGGCCGCCGGGAGTCGGGCACGCCCGCGAGCACTTCGCTCAACAGGGCTTCGTCGGTGCCCAGCGGCAGGACGAAGGGCGCGCGGCTCTCATCCAGGAGCCGGGCCAGTCGCGCCGCCGGGAGCTGGGCGTCCAGGGGCAGGTAGGCGCCTCCCGCCTTGTGCACGGAGAGGAGGGCGCGCACGGTGGCCTCGGAGCGGCGGCCGAGCACGGCCACCACCGACTCCGGGCCGACCCCCTGGGCCACCAGCCGGCGCGCGGCGCGGTTGGTATGGGCCTCCAGCTCCGCGTAGGTCCACCGTGCGCTGGAGGACGCCAGGGCCACGTTGCCGGGCGTGCGCTCCGCCTGGGTGGAGAAGAGCTCGTGGAATGGCGCCTCCATCGGGAAGGGCCGGCGCGGCGGGCTCGAGTCAGCCAGCACCTGCCTGCGCTCCGCGTCGGGCAGCAGCGCCAGGGCATCGATGCGCGTCTCCGGGGCGCGCATCGCGTGGGTGAGCAGCTGGATGTAGTGGCCCAGCAACCGGCGTACGGTGGCGGCCTCGAAGAGGTCGGTGCTGTAACGGGCGAAGAGCTCGAAGCCGGACGCGCTCTCGAAGACGGTGACGTGCAAGTCGAACTCACACGCCCCCGTATCCATGGGGAGGTCGCGGGCCTGGGTCCGCGGGAAGGCGCCCGCGAGCGAGTGCTCGACCCGGTACAGGTCGAACATCACCTGGAACAGCGGCGACTGGCTGAGGCTGCGCTCCACGCCCAGCGCCTGCACCAGCCGCTCGAAGGGCAAGGCTTGATGGCCCAGCGCGCCCAGTGTGGTGGTGCGCACCTGCTCCAGCAGCGAGCCGAAGGCGTCGGCGGCGGAGACCCGCGTGCGCAGCACCACGGTGTTGACGAAGAGCCCGACGAGGCCCTCGAGCGAGGGATGCGTGCGGCCCGAGACAGGGGTGCCGACGCAGAAGTCGTCCTGCCGCGAGTAGCGGTACAGCAGCGCGGCGAACGCGGCGTACAGCGCCATGAACGGCGACACCTGCCGCTCGCGGCTGAAGGTGCGCAGCGTCTCGGCGAGCGCGGAGGGGAGGGGAACGCGCTCCGTCAGCGCGCCCCGGTCCGAGCGCCGCGGGGGACGCGGCTTGTCGGTGGGCAGCTCCAGCCCCTGCGGCGCCCCTTCGAGCTGGCGCTTCCAGTACGCCAGCAGCTCGGGCTCCTGCGCGGAGGCGTCGGCGGTGTGCTGCCAGGCAGCGGCATCCGCGTACGACAAGGGAAGCTCGGTCAGCGCGGGCGCTTCACCCTGGAGGTGCGCGGCGTGGAGCACGCCCAGCTCGCGCATCAACACGTTGATGGAGGCGCCATCCGTGACGAGGTGGTGGAACACCAGCACCACCACCTGCCGCTCCGGCGCGAGGCGCAGCAGGCGGAACCGGTAGAGCGGGCCTTGCTCCAGGTCGAAGGGCCGTGAAGCCTCCTCGCGCAGCCTGCGCGGCAGCGCGGACTCCTGGGCATCCTCCAGCGACAGCACGCGCGACGGGACATCGAGGGTGCGCACCTGGGGCCGGCCGTTCACCGCGGGGAAGCAGGCGCGCAGCAAGGGGTGACGCACCAGCAGGGCCCGGAGCGCCCCGTCGAGCGCATCCGCGTCCACCGCGCCTTCGAGCATCGCCGCCCAGGGCACGACGTAGGTCGCGGTGTCCGGGCGGAGCTGATGCAGGAACCACATGCGCTCCTGCGCGGGGGACAGCACGTCGGGCGTGCCTTCCGGACGGCGGGAAGGGCCCACCACGTTCCGGTGGGGCGCGCTGCTGGCCGCGGGGCTCGCGCCAGCGGGCGCCTTGCGCTCCAGCAGCTTGCGCAGTTGCTCGCGCTTCGCATCGGAGGCGAGGGAGTCGGAGTCGGATCGCGAGGTCATGAGGCGGATTCCGGAAGGCCCGATGGGCTAGAGGCGAACGTAGAGGCTCACGCCGGCGCGGAAGACGCCGAGCCCCGAGCCGGGGACGGTGGGGTCCGCGGGGACGCTCTCGAAGCGGAACTCGCTCCCGCGCTCGCCGTAGGGCACCTCGACGAAGGTCTGGACGAAGATGTCCCGGATCTCGAAGGGCGAGGAGTTGAACGCCAGCCGCGACAGGTAGGACGCATCCTGCACGTTGGCGATGGTGGTGAAGATGAGCGACATCTGCGACATGCCGCGCCGGCCGATGTTCACCTGCCCCAGGGCGTAGTAGCGGCCGTAGAACAGCGGCCGGTAGTCGCCCTGCGCGCTCAGCCACGGCAGGTAGGCGCGGTCGTCATAGCCCAGCGGGTTGTGGAAGCCCTCCACCCGGATGACGGCGCGGTAGAGCTCGGCGAAGTTGAACGTCGCGGACACGCCGGCGCTGACCAGCAGCTTGCGGCCCTCCAGCGCGCGCTCCACGAAGCCGTCGCCCTCCCGGGCCCACAGCCGCGTATTGGCGTCGCCCACCCAGGCCACCTCGGCGTTGAAGTCCAGCAGGCCCAGCGCCATCGTCGCGTCCAGGCCGTACCGCGGGCGGCGTGACTGGTCGAACACCGCCGTGGCGGCGACCTCGCCCGTGCCCACCGCCATCTCCGCGCGCACGCCGCCGCCGTAGCGCAGCCGCCGGAGGTCCGTGCCCACCTCCTCCACGTTGGCCGTGCCCAGCAGCGACAGGTTGGCGGCCATGGCCTCCCACGGCACCGTGAGCCGGACCATGTCGACGCCCGTGCGCAGGTCGAAGGTGTTGAGCGGGTCCGGGTTGGGGGCCTGCAGGAAGTCGGTGGGATTCCAGATGAGCGAGCTGCCCCAGCGAATCTCCTGCCGTCCGGCCGTGACGAACAGCCGCTGGGCGATGTCGAACTTCAGCCACATCTGCCCCAGCGCGGCGGCCGGGCCGTTGGCCTCGGTGGACAGCGGGTCGTACGCGAGCCGCCCCATCAGGAAGCCGCGCACGTGCTTCGACGGCGTGGCGTCCAGGTAGATGTCCGCGAGCGCGGGCAGCACGGGCTCGAACGACGTCTTCCCTTGCGAGCGCACACCCGTCAGCTCCGCGCGCTGGAAGTAGATGCCGCCCACCGCCAGCACGTCCTGCCGCTCCTGGTGGTTCTCGTGCCACGGGTCCTCGGCCTCGCCGCCCGGGCCCTGCCACCCCGTCACGACGGCGCCGGAGCCCGGCGCGGCGCCGGTGGGGGCGGGGGCATCGAGCAGGCCCTCGAAGCCCGCGGGCGCCTCGCCTTCCTCCGTCACCACCGATGCGGTGGCGAGCCCGGTGGCGCTGTCCTCGGCGGGTGGCGGCGGCACCGCCGCGGGGGCCAGCACGGGCGTGTCCCGTTGGGTCGCGACGGCGGGGACGGCGGCCGGCCTCTCGCCCGCGCGCGTGGGCGCGGGGGCAGGCTCGGGCTCGGTGTAGACCATCGACTTCACCTGCTGCCGCCGGTCCACCAGCACGGACAGGCCGCGCGCCCGGTAGTGCAGCCAGCGCTGGCGGGCCGGTGCCGCCGCCGCCTCGTGGCAGCCCGCGCCCGCGGGCGCCTCCGCGCCGCACGCGGGGCCGTACAGCGCGATGAGCCCCGCGTACTTCGGAGGCTTCGTGGGCGTGACCTCGATGCGCCGGAGCACGCCCTGGCGCGCATCGAAGTGGAAGCGCGTGCTGCGCGTCCCTCCCGGCGCCGCCTTGCGTTGGTAGGTCAACACCACCTCGCCATCCGTATGGACCTGGCGGCTGGGGGCACCGAACGAGAGAAGGACCTGCTGGAGCGTGGTGGTGCCCGGCTCGGCGCCGTTCCACGGCTCCGCGGACACGCCATGGCTCCAGAGCAGGACGGCCGCGGCCAGGGCTCGGACGAACGAGGGGGGCATCATCACAGGGGCCCCCCGAGCGTATACGACTCTCAATCAACGATACATGTGTCGAAAAATTCTTAAGAATGGGGACTCTGGATTGACAGGCCCCCCTGTCAACCGGAAACATTCGCGCCCCCCACCCCCCGCTCCAGGAGGCCTCATGGCTTCGGAAGAGACCCTTCACGTACCGTCCGCCCAGTCCACGTCGTCTTCCGAGCCTGCCCCCACCGAGGCCTCCGCGGCGCCGGAGAAGCTGGATGAAATCGAGGAGATCGACTTCCTCCTCGAGGAGATCGAGAGCAAGATCGCTCCGCTCGCGCTGGCGTAAGGGTCGTGCGTTCCTACGTTGACGCCTTCTCTCCCTATTGGCACCCGGTCGCGTTCTCCCATGAGCTGACAGGCGCTCCGCTCGCGGCGCACCTGCTGGAGACAGACCTGGTCCTGTGGCGGACGGGGACGGGCGTGGCCGTCACGCACCGCCGCTGCTCGCACCGGGGCGCGGACCTCAGCCTCGGGCGCGTCACGCCCGACGGACTGCGCTGTGGCTTCCATGGCTGGACCTATGGCGTGGACGGACGCTGCGTGCGCGTGCCGTCACAGCCGGGTGCGCCCATTCCCGCGGGGGCGCGCGTCTCCGCCTTCCGCGCCACGGAGCGGTACGGGCTCATCTGGGTCTGCCTGGCGCCGGAGGCCGCGGCGCCCCTGCCGGAGTGGCCGGAGCTGGAGGACGGCAGCATGGCCACCGTCCCGCTGCCGCTGCTGGACTGGAACGTGTCCGCGGGCCGGATGATCGAGGTCGTACTGGACGTGGCGCACCTGTCGTGGGTCCACGAAGGCACCTTCGGCAACCCCGAGCAGCAGGAAGTGCCCCCATATGAGGTGGAGCGGCGTCCCACGGGCGTGGGTGCGCGCATCGTCTATCCCGCGCTGGCTCCGGCGATGGACGACATGCCGCCCCGCGTGGACCGCACCACGCTCACGTACGACGTGACCTTCCCCTTCGCCGCGAAGCTGGCCTTCAAGCCCACGCTCTTCTACGTCCACACGGTGTACGCCATCGCGTCGCCGCTGTCGGAGGAGAAGATGCGGTGCTTCTACTTCGCCTCCTACCATCCCCGGCTGCGCAACCACTTCCCGGACATGTTCGTGAAGAGCGAGCTGGCCATCCTCGAGCAGGACCGTCGCGTGCTGGAGGGCGTGCGTCCCCGCGCCCACCCCCTGGATTTCGCGGGGGAGGTCCACACGCCCGCGGACCGCCTGCCCATCGAATACCGCCGGGGCATCATCGCCCTGCGCCTGGGCCGTCCCGTGGATGGGCCCGCTCCGGAGTGAGGAAAGAACCCCCGATGCGTTCCTGCCTGCCCCTGTTGTTGCTGGCGTTGTGTGCCTGCAAGCGCGACGAAGCGCCACCCGCGCCACCGCCTACCCCCGTCTCCACCCCCGCGCCGGCCCCCAAGCCCACGACCGCCCCGGCGGGTGACGCGGCCACGCTCGAGCGCGGGCGCTACCTGGTGGAGAACGTGCTCGCCTGCGGCTCGTGCCACACGCCGCGCGACTGGTCCCGCTTCGGCGGGCCGGCGTCCGGACCCGCGCTCTCCGGCGCCTGCTGGGATGATGCGAGCTGGGAGCTGCCGGGCCGCGTCTGCGCGCCCAACATCACCTCCGACCCCGAGCACGGAATCGGCAAGTGGACGGACGCGGAGCTGATGCGTGCCTTGCGTGACGGCACCGGCCGGGACGGGAAGACGCTCGTTCCGCTGATGCCCTTCCTCCTCTACCGGGAGATGTCGGACGCGGATGCGCGCGCGGTGATTGCCTTCCTGCGTCAGACCCCACCGTCCCCCCGCGCGAGCGTGCGCTCGGCCATCCCGGACGAGGTGTATGCGCAGTACAAGGACCTCGCCGCGCCCATGACGGCCGAGGTGCCGGAGCCCGCGCGCGACGACGTCTCCCGTGGCCGCTATCTCTCCACGTTGGCGCAGTGCGCCGCCTGTCACGCCGGCATGGACGAGGCGGCCACGCCCTTCGCCGGAGGCAGGCCCATGCCCACGCCCTATGGCCCGGAGGTCGTGGCCAACCTAACGCCGCATGCGCAGGGCCTCGGCGCGCTCGACGAGGAGGCCTTCGTGGCCCGCTTCACCGCGTTCAAGGACCTGGCGCCGGCGTCTTCGAAGGCGGGGCAGGTCAACAAGCTCACCATGCCCTGGGGCTTCTTCGCCGGAATGGCGGAGGCCGACCTCCGGGCGCTCTACCGCTACCTGCGCACGGTGCCCGCGGCGGCACCCGTTGCGTCGTCCCCTCCTGGCAAATGACCCATTCTGGCGCCATCCGGGAGCGTCCAGTAGACTCCCGGAGCGTCCCCGAAAGCCCAACGTCCCGCCCCATTCCCCCGTGGTTGCGCGTGACGCGTGCCCTCATGAAATCTCTCTCTCAGAGACTGCTCCTGTCCTTGCTGGCGCTCGTCGCCGGCTGCGACGTCTTCAACATCAGCGACGCCGAAGGGACCCGCGGCCGTGGCGCGAGGGCCTTCGACCCGTACTCGAGCTCGGCCTCCGGCGCCATCTCCCTGTCCCTGCTGTACTTCAACGGCTGCGCCATCCTGCCCTCGGGTGAGCCGGTGTCGCCCGGCTCGCTGTCGCTGCCGGACTACCCCACCACCTGCGAGCACATGAACCAGCAGGGCGCGCAGGTGGTGCCGTCCGCGCGGCTGGAGGTCACCCCGGGCGTCAGCTACTTCGTCCGCGAGTTCACCGCGGTGGACACCGTCTCGGGCGTGCACACGGACTTCAACAACCGCCACGCCCCGTCCTTCTGGATGCGCAACCAGTCGCGCTTCAAGGACCTGGACTGGTCGGGTGTCAGCGTGGGCCGCGACGAGTGGACCAACGACTACGACAGGACCTTCCAGCGCGAGACGTACTACGAGAACGCCGCGTGGATGCTGTCGCTGGACGACACCTTCCTCATCGAGGTGCTCGACGCGGACGGCGCCGTGCGCACCTCCGCGACCTACAGCCGCCGCGACTTCATGGGGGAGAGCCCCATCACCGGCCGCACGCGCGCCAGCTGGCTGGTGGCGGACGTGGCCCGGCCGCTCTTCCCGGGGGACCCGGAGGTGCGGATGCTCCCCGACGGAACGCCTCCCAGCTACAAGACGATGGTGAAGGCGTCCTTCTCCGGCGCGACGAACCCCTTCAAGACGCTGACCATGCCGCAGCTGTCCGGCGAGGGCGTCATCCGCGTCACCTGGAGCCTGCTGCCGCTCCAGCCCTTCATCTTCCCGGTGACGTTCACGCCCGAGTCCGAGCGCCCGGCCACGTGCTACCGCCTGGACGCCAACGGGCTGGCCACCGACGAGCAGGTGCCCTGCGGCTTCGGCCTCAGCCAGGCCGTCCGCCTGGCGCGGCCGTCCAACGGCAGCTACTACATGCCCGGTGAGGCGGTGAACTTCGTGGTGTCGCTGCGCGATGGGGACGGCAACGGCCTGCACCCGCGCGACGTGATGCCCAGCTACAACGAGTACGTCGGCGAGGCCTCCAACGGCCTGGCGTACTTCAACGAGGGCATGCTGCTGACCTACCGCGATGCCAGCTCCTCCGAGTCGGGCTTCAAGGTGGTGGGGCCGCTGCAGGACCTCCAGGTGTCGCGCGGCTCCTACTCGCTGCCGTACTTCTCCTTCCCGCAGTACAGCGAGCCCTACTTCTACCTGCCGCCGGGCTCCAACATGCTCGCGGGCGGCGGTGATGCCCGGCCACCCACGCGCTACTCCGTGCAACTGCCGCCGGACGCGAAGTCGGGCACCTACGCCATCATCCTCAAGGGCCACCGCACCTTCATGGGCGAGCGCCTCAACCGGCTGGACCCCTTCTTCTTCCAGGTGGGGCAGGCCGAGCCCACGACGTACCCGGGCCGCGTGGGCAACTGCCAGGTGTGCCACAACGGCGTGAACTCGCTCTCCAACGTCCACCACGGCATGTCCGTGGACCACGTGGAGGCCTGCAAGACGTGCCACACCGAGGAAGGGTACGGCTACCTGCCGGACGTCATCCACCGCCTCCACATCAACTCGCGCAAGTACACCCAGAACAAGGGTGACTGCACGATGTGCCACCTGACGCGCGAGAGCACGGTGTGGCCCAGCCTGATGAGCTGCAACGGCTGCCACGTGACGTCGCACGGCTCGGAATACTTCGACCTGCGCTTCGAGCCCGTCCAGAACACGCCCAACGGCTACGGCAACTGCGCCGAGTCCTGCCACGTCACCACGCCTCCGGCCGAGCACATCCTCCCGCCTCGCTGAGCCCTCTGAGGACCGCCATGAAGGTTCGCTCCCTCGTTGTCTCGTCCCTGTCCGCCGCCGTGCTCTCCGCGTGCGCGGACAGCAGTGCGCCGCCGCCGCCGGTGCTGGACTCCAAGGCGCCCTACATCGATGACCTGCCCGAGCACCGGATTCCGGTGTCGGGCGTCGTCTTCGACCCGGAGGCGATGTTCTATTCCTTCGTCACCTGGCCGGCCGACCCTGAGGACCCGGAGGGCGCGCCGCCTCCCGCGCTCCTCTACGGAATGCCCACGGTGATGCGCTCGTCCGTCTGGGGCGCGCAGGTCCACATGGTGTCGCCCACCGGCGAGGTGGTGGACAGCAGCGGCCCGGCCCTTCCGCCCTGGGGCAACTTCCAGACGCGGGGCCTGCCGGCGGACCCGACGGTGCCCTACCTCATCCGCGCCGAGCCCGCCGAAGGCCTCATGGTGGGCGCCTCGGACTTCTTCCCGCCGGAGGCGGGCTTCGCGCCCATCCCCGCGGTGCCCTACTACCCGACCACCAGCATGCGGCCCATCGCGGCCACGGGCACGCAGTGCCTCATCCAGTCGCCGGCCATCGTGGGCGAGGCGGGCGCGCTCGGCGCACTGGCGCAGGTGATTTCCGAGGAGACGGGCACCTCGATGTCCGTGGCCAGCCTGGCGGATGCCGCCTCCGGGCGCTCGGTGGCCCTGCTGTGGGTCTACTCGCCCAGCCCGGTGCTGGACGCGTTCCTCTTCCCCAGCGGCGACATCGCGGCGGAGACGACGGCGGGCACGCTGTACGCCATCGACTGGGCGCCGCCCGGCTCGTTCCTGGGCCAGACGGAGATGGGCTACTTCGCCACGCGGGACGGCGTCAGCACGCTGGGGTACTACGCGCTGGTCGTGCAGCCCGGCACCGCGGGTGCGCTCACGGTGAGCTTCGTGGACACGCTGGAGGACCCGGAGATGGGCCGGCCCTGGGAGGTGCCTCCCTTCTTCGTCCAGGGCCTGCCCCCGGGCGTGTCCTTCACGCGGCTGTTCGCCATGGCGCCCATGCCGCCCGTGGAGGAGAACCCCTACGAGGAGCCCGCGCCGCCGCCGGACTTCGGCTTCCTCTGCTATCCGATGGAGTGACGCCCCCGGGCACCCACGGTGCTCACCGGGTGGGCTCGACCTGGAGCCGCCGGAAGCGCACCGTGGGCTGCCCGAAGGACACCGGGAGCGGGCCGTGGTCCAGCTTCCGGCAGCCGCGCGTGGCGAAGAGGTTCTTCGCATCCGCGCCCACCGCGTCGATGGCCGCCAGCGCGTCCAGTCCGTTGCCTCGGAGGACGCCGGGGCCCACGCGGCGGCCGGGACGCCCGTCCCGAATCTCCCGGGCCTCCACGATGTAGAAGCTGAAGTCCCCCGACAGCAGGTCCATCTGCCTGGGCAGCAGGTGCTGCACCAGCAGGCCATGGGGGATGTCCGCCATCAGCGCCTTGAGGTGGCCTTCGTGCGCCTCCACGCGCGTGTGCGCCATGCGAGGCAGCGGCGGGTGCCGGTAGCTGACACGCCGTCCGTGGCCATTGGGTGCGCGGCCCAGCGCGGTGGCACTGCGAGCATCCAGCAGGGGCGCGTCCACCCGGCCCTCGCGGATGAGCGTCACCGGCAGGGCGGCGTGGCCCTCGTCGTCCCACGCGAAGCCCAGCGCGCCGCGCCCGTCCGTGGGGTCGTCGGACACGGTGAGGTGCGCACCCGCCACCGCCTGGCCCAGCCGCCGGGCGAGATAGGAGCCTCCGCGCGCGACGACGTCTCCCTCCAACGGGTGGCCGCACACCTCGTGGAAGAAGCACCCCGAAGCCGCGCCCGGCGGAAAGACGATGGGGAGCGCGCCCTCGGGGCAGGGCACCATGGGCGACGTGTCACGCAGCTCGCGGACCATGCCCTCCACCAGGGCCTCCAGCTCCGGCAGCGCCGCGTGCCGTTTCGTCCCGTCGGGCCAGGCCGCGCAGCGCCAGAGCTCCGCGACGCCAGCGCCCGTGTCATGGAAGGCCTTCACCTCGAGCAGCGCGTGGCGCTGTGCGTCCTCCCTCGAGTGGGATGGGCTGGCGGACAGCGTGCGCCGGTCCACCTCGCGCAGCAGCACGTCCAGGTGCGTGGCCCCCGCGGCTCGCGCCGTCTCCACCAGCCTGCGCACGAGCGCCAGCGGGGCCTCCGTGTCGCCGGGGAGCGTGGGGTCGGCGTCGAGCAGCGGACGGGCGCGGTGCTCCAGCTCGGCGGGCAGGACGCCGCGCCGCCACTGCGCGCCGGCCACCGGGGCCCAGCGCCAGCGCATGCCTTCCGGAACGCGCTCGCCCAGGGACCATCCCCGGTCGAGCAATGGCGGGATGACGCGCGGGCCGGACCGCGTGTGGAGCACCTCGGTGACTTCTCGCCGCTCCACGAACCAGTCCACGCGTGTGTCCTCCGGCCGAGAGAGGCTTCGGGTGAGGGGCCGTGCCACGGGCCAGCCGGGCGCCAGGCAGGGCCGGATGGGAAGCATACGCCAGCCAGTGTGACGACCCCACGCACGGAGGGCGCACGCGCGGAGGAAAGAGACCGGTATCCTCACGCTCGAGCCCGGCGAACATCAGGTGGAGGCAACGGATGCAGGGCAGGTTCAAGGAGGAGGGGGCGTCGAGCGCGTGCGCGGGGCTGGAGCCAATGGCGTTGCTGACGTCCGCCAGCGACGCGCTGGATGCCTTCACGCGCAGGCACGCGCCCTCTCAGGCGGAGGTGTTCCTCGCCGCGGAGCGCAGGCTGTCGCTCGAGTACGAGGCCGGCACGGGGACCTCCGTCCTCAACCAGGGCGCGTCGATGGATGCCACGGCGCGCGTTGCGTGGAGCACCCGGCAGGGACTGCTGAGTGCCCCCGTGGACGATGCGGCCGGGCTGTCGCTGCTGCTCGACCGCGCCGAACAGCTCGCGTCGCCCGGACGCGCGGCCGTCCTTCCCGACCTCCCCGCGCCCGCCTCGGCGCTTCCCGCGGGCCCTGCCGGACTCCTGCCCGAAGCCGCCGCGCGCCGGATGGCGCACTTCATTCGTACCTCCGTGCCCCGGGACAGCGTGGTGCAGGCGGCCGTGCTCTCCCAATCCTCGACGTGGCGCGCGGTGGTTCGGGCGGGCGGCATGCGCAGCGCTCGCGCGGAGTGGCGCGAGGAGCTGTTCGTGCGTTGCGAGACGCCGCGCGGCGCCGTCGTGGACGCGGTGTCGTTCCCTCCGGGCGCGGAGGATGAGGCCGCGCTCGTGGCCCTGCGGCTTCGCCTGGCGGAGGCCGTTGAAGCCCTCACGGGGCCCGCCGAGGCGGTGGACCGGAGTCTGCCCCTGGTGCTGCGGCCCGCGGTGGCCGCGCCACTCGCCGCGGGGCTCGTCTGGTTGTTGCGCGGCGACATCGCCGCCGCCACGCCCGCCCTGGGCCGGGCGGTGGGCCGCAAGCTGTTCCCCTCCGCGCTGAGCGTGGTGGATGACCCGAGCCATCCAGCGGGCACGCGGCGCGTGGACCTGGACGATGAAGGCGTGCCCACCGCGGCCGTGTCGTTGGTGGAGGAGGGAAGGCTGCGGGGCTTCCTCCATTCCGCGGACACCGCGTCACGGCTCGGTGCGCCGCTCAACGCGCGTGGCTTTCGGTCCTCGCAGGGGGCACCCACCCCCGAGGCCGTGAACCCCTTCGTGGTGCCCGGCGCGTCCCTCGCGCTTCCCGCGCACCACACGGAGCTCGTGGCGCGCGTGGAGACCTTCACCACCATGCCGCGCCCCGGCACCGTCACGCTGGTGGCGGGCGGCTGGGAGGTGCGCGACGGCCGCCGCGTGCGCCGGGTGGCGCCGGTGGAGCTGGAGCTGCCCGTGCTGGAGACCTTCCGCGCCCTTCGGGGCGTGGGCGCGGACCTGGCCTTCTTCCCCACCGCCGAGGGCTGCGGCACGCCGACGCTCGTCTTCCCGCCCTTGCTGGCCGGTGGAGGGGGCGGGCAGGCGTCCAGGTGACATCCACGTCCCTGGGGGTGGGGTGGGGCCGGCTGAGGGACGCCAGGCGGCCTGCCCAACGAGCAGGGCGCGCGTGGGCGCTGAATCCGGTGCATGCTGCGCGCACGACGCCGGGTCGCCGGGCCAGGACCCAAGGGCGCATGTGGGCGGCGTCACGGGAGGACGCGGATGTCGGGTCAGTCGCTGGCGGCGAAGATGCTGGAAGGGGCACGGGAGTGGGCGAAGCGGCTGCCGTCCGCGCTCTCCAATGACATGGCGGTGGATGTGGGCCGCCGGCGGGTGCGGCTCTCCCATGCGCGTGTGGAGACCGTGGTGCGCCAGCTGCTGAGCCGGCTGAAGAACTTCGAGCTGCGGGAGTGGTCCGCGCGCAACGAGGTCTACGAATTGCGCTTCTCCGTGCACGGCTGGAAGCTGCGCGTGGAGACGGCGCTGGAGCGCGTGGAGCTCGCGTCCGGGCGCTACCGCCTGTGGCTGAAGACACCGGGCGTGGTGGAGTTGGAAGAGTCCCGGACGGCATCGTCGTTGATGATGGGCGTGCTGCGCGCGGGGGCGGGGCGGGCGGCGATGCGCATGTTGGCGGAGCGGCTGCTTCCGCCCGGCATCCGCTGGGACGGGCAGGTGCTCCAGGTGGAGGGGCCCCTCCCCGAGGAGGGCGTGCTGCCCGCCAGGCTCTTCGAGTCCGCGTCGCTGGCGATGACGGCCGAGCATCAGGCCGAGGGCCTGTGGCTGGCCGCCGAGGCTTGGCCGGGGTTGATGGACCTGCTCCAGGTCGTGTTCGGCACGGAACTGCCGCGCACGCCCCCGGGCGCCTAGCGCTTGCTGGGACGCCCGCGTGCGGCGTGCGCCCGGCCCGTCCGGCGAGTGAAGCGGAGCGGCGTCGCCCTGGGGCCTGCCCTTCAAGGCGCTCCCCGAAGGCCTCGGGGGCACCCACATTGGCTGGGAGTCAGGTCCGGTCCGGCGGCACGGTGGAGGCGCCAAGGGGCCGGAATTCTTCGGTAAGTCGTCGCGTTTCCTTCACACGGCGAACAGCCGGTGGAGATTGGGGGCCTTCCACATTCGACATGGGCCCCTCGACAGGCTAGAGGCTACCTGTCCCGCGGTTGGGATGGGCTGCGGCCTCGCGCCGTACGCAGAAAGAAGAAGAAACATGGCAACTGGCACCGTGAAGTGGTTCAACGACGCGAAGGGCTTTGGCTTCATCGCCCAGGACGACGGGGGGCCTGACGTGTTCTGCCACCACACCGCAATCCAGGCGGACGGCTTCCGCACGCTGGCCGAGGGCCAGAAGGTGGAGTTCGAGACCCGGAAGGGCCCCAAGGGCCTCCAGGCCGAGAACGTTCGCGTCGTCGGCTGAGAGCGCAGGCTCCAGCACGCATCAGCCCGGTCTCCTCGCGAGCGAGGCCGGGCTTTTCTTTTCGTCGAGGGAGGCGCAATGCAAGGACGATCAACGAAGCGTCAAAAGGAACAGGCGCGCAAGCAGCACCAGCAGGAGAAGGACGCCAAGCGCGAGGAGCGCAAGAAGCTGAAGGCCGAGCGCGGACCGCGTCAGCCGGGCGACGTCGACCCTGACATCGCCGACATCATCCCCGGCCCTCAGCCGCCGCTGGAGTACTGAGCTCCAGCCGGATGCCGCCCAGGGCTCGCCACGCACCGTGGAGTGCCCAGGGCACCCCCTTCCGGGATGGCAATCCAGCCCCCCGGGAGGACGCCGTACCTACCTCTCCGAGCGCTCCAGGTGCGTCCCATCCTGGATTCGAAGCCGGGAGGGGCTGGCGCGCGCCCCGTGCTCAATCCGGGTGCGGGAGTTGCTGAATCCTGCCGGCGTTGACGAAGAAGAGGCCCATGTCGTTCACCGCCAGCTGGCTGATGCCACGGAGGTCCGGCAGGAGGCGGGAGAAACGGCTCTCTTTCACGTTCCATTGGTGGATTCCCTGGGCGTGCGTCGAGACGTAGTAGACGCTCCCCTCGTGAAACCCGAGGCTCGCTGGTCCGGGGGGCAGCTCCTCGAGGCTGGTGAGCTGGGCCGCTGCGTGCGGCTCCAGCGGGAGATGCACCAGCCTGCGTGAGGGCTCGTCCTCCAGGCCGAACATGGCGAAGAGGCCCAGGGGCGTTGGCATCATCGGGATGGGCGCATAGGGAGTGACCAGCCCCTCTTCTTCGGGCCAGGTGAGTACATCCACTTGGGGGCCCTCCGACTGGATGTCCAATCTCACCAGCGCGTTGCTGACCACGCGGGGGCTGTCGCTCACCGTCCTTTTTTCCCGCCAATAGAAGTACGTCCCACTCCGCATGAAGTTGTACGTCGAATGCTCCGAGATTCCGGCGACGCGTTCGATGGGGCCTGGCGCATCGGCGCTCGTGCGCCAGAGCGAGCTCGTGGGTTGATACGCGCTGTTCAGCCAGTACAGGTGGGAGCCCGCGAGGACTGGCTCTTCGATGTATGCCAGTTCCAACCCCTCGGTGAGCAGCTCCTTGCTGCCACCCGACCTGGGGACGCGAAAGAGACGGCCCAGGTCGCGGTATCCACCGTTCGGGGGCTCATCGACACGCACGTGCTCGACGAAATAGACGTGCGTGGGGCCCACCACGAAGCGGCTGAAGGTCCCTTCCGCCAGGACCGTGGCGGCCTCCTGAGGCGCTCCGATGGGCGTGCGATAGAGCGTTGCCCGAGGCGGCCCGGCGCGCTGTGAGTCTTCGATGACGTTCAGCACGTAGACCGAGCTGTCATCCACCTCGACCTGCGCGACGTACACCTGGCCGGGCCGCGGCGCGAGGGTGAGTGGCTTCAGGCCATCCGTACCTTCGGAATCCCCGCACTCCCCCTCATGGCTTCGTGGAGCGCAGCACCTCCGCATGGGCGATGCGGTCCAGTCGGAAGGGGCGCCGCTCGCCCGTGGTGATGTCCTCGCAGTCCACGCGCGTCTCGTGCCGGTTCATGATGACGGACAGGATGCGCACGTCTCGGACCGACTCGATGAAGTTGCCATCGACGTAGGTGATGCGCAGCGGCTGCTGTTCGAACCACGCGCGCTCCAGGGCTTCCCGGACGGGCTTCTTGCTTGGCAGCGACGGCACGCCGATGAAGGACAGCTCCCTGAGCCGCGTGAGCAGCTCGCGCTGCGCGGACGTGGAGAGCGCGGCGCGCACCTTGTCCAGCGCCGACTCCAGCGTGCCGGCGAAGGGCAAGAGCCGCATGTCGATGGCGAAGCGTCCCAGCGCGACGATGAGCGCCGCCTCCCGCGCGGTGAAGTTCACCGGCGGCAGGCTGTAGCTCCGGTCCAGCGCGTAGCCGCCCCCGCGTCCGCGCTCGGCGGAGAGGGGCAGGGCGGAGGCCCGCAGCGAGTCCAGGTCGCGGTAGATGGTCCGCACCGTGACGCCGAACCGCTCGGCGAGCACCTCGGCGGTGACTCCGGTGCGACGGCCCCGGAGGTATTCGGCGAGGGCGAAGAGACGCTCGGTGCGCTGCATGGTGAGGAAACCTGACATACCACTGTCACCCTCCACCACCAAGATGACCTCATGCCCCTCGAGCAACGCGCCTTGCATCCCACGCCGACAGCGGCTTGCATCGCGCACGTTCACGGCACGCACGCCCGGAGGGATTCCATGGAGGACGAGTGGCTCTGGGGGTGGGACCCCACGCCGGGCATCGTCTCCGTGTGGGCGGAGCCGGATGGCCGCGCCTTCGTGTGGCGCCGCATCCCGAAGACGGGGGCGCTCGTGCGAGAGGACGTGCGCTTCCGCCCGTGGCTGCTGCTCGCGTCGCTGGAGGACCTGGGGCACCTGGGCCCTCGGCTGCGCCCGGAGTCGGAGGGGCCCGCGCGCCACCGCGTGACATGGCAGGAGCTCGAAGGGCCTGGAGCGCTTCGGTACCTGGTCCGCGCGGACGACGGCCGGGCCCTGGCGGGCGCCGTGCTCGAAGGCGCGTCGCGCCGGCTCGGCCGCCCGGTGGGGCACCTGAAGGAGCTGGGGGCGAACGCGGTGCTCGCGCTGCCACCGGAGGAGCAGTACCTCACCACCTCCGGCCGCACCTACTTCCGCGACCTCGCCTTCGACGAGCTGCGCCGCATGCAGTTCGACCTGGAGACCACCGGACTGGACCCATCGCACCACCGCGTCTTCCTCGTGGCGCTCCGGAGCCCGGACGGGGAGACGGAGACGCTCGAAGCGCAGGGGGATGACGACTCGGCGGAGGCGGACCTCCTCTACCACCTGGCGGAGCGCGTGCGCGCGTGGGACCCCGACGTCATCGAGAACCACAACCTGCACGGCTTCGACCTGCCCTTCCTCGCCCGGCGCGCCAGGCACCTGGGCGTGTCGCTGGCGCTGGGCCGTGCGGGCGCACCCGGCTTGCGCCACCGGCCCTCCGCGCGAGGCGCCGCGCTCGGGCGCCCGGTGCCCGGTGCGCCGCCGGATGCGATGCGCCGCGCCCGCTACACGGTGCCCGGACGCGAGCTCATCGACACGCTGGACGCGGTGCTGCGGCACGACTTCTCCACCCGGGACCTGCCGGGCCATGGCCTCAAGGCCGTCGCCAGGCACCTGGGGATTGCGGGGCCGGAGCGCGAGCACATCCCTGGCGCCCGGGTGTACGAGGTCTTCCGCACGGACCCGGAGCGCGTGCGGCGCTATGCGCGCGACGACGTGAAGGAAGCGGCCGGGCTCGCGCGGCTCCTCGGCGGCGCGGCCTTCGCGCTCGCGCGCATGGCGCCCCGCCGCTACGAGCGGCTCGCGGACGCGGGGCCGGCCACCGGCGTGCTGGACCCGCTGCTCGTCCGGGCCTACCTCCGGGAGGGCGCGGCGCTTCCCACGCATGAAGAAGGGGACGGCACGTCGCACAGCGGCGCGGCGCTCCACCTGTTCGCCAGCGGGGTGGCCCGGCGCATCGTGAAGGCGGACGTCGCCAGCCTGTATCCCTCGCTCATGCGCCAGTACCGGATTGGCCCCAGCCGCGACCGGCTGGGCGTGCTGCTGGCGCTGGTGGACCGGCTGGTGGACCAGCGGCTGGCGGCGAAGGGCCGGGCGCGCGCCGCGCCCGTGGGCTCGCAGGAGCGCTTCACGAACGAGGCCCTGTCCGCGGCGATGAAAATCGTCGTCAACTCGGCCTACGGCTATCTGGGCGCGGTGGGGCTCACGCGCTTCTCGGACGTGCACGCCGCCAACGAGGTCACGCGTCAGGGCCGCGAGGTGCTGGGCCTGCTGTGCCGGGAGCTGGCGCGCCGCGGCGTCACGCTGCTGGAGGCGGACACGGACGGGGTGTACTTCGCCGTGCCGGAAGGCTGGCAGGAGGCCGATGAGCGCCGTGTCGTCGCGGAGGTCGCCGCGCTCCTGCCGCCCCGGGTGCAGCTGGAGTTCGACGGGCGCTACGCCGCGATGCTGTCGCACGAACCGAAGAACTACGCGCTCCAACCGTATGACGGACCGCTGGTGCTGCGCGGCGTGGCCTTCCGCTCCAGCCGCGCGGAGCCCTTTGGTGAGGCCTTCCTGCGCCGCGCGCTGCGCTGTCTGCTGGCGGGCGACATCCCGGGCGTCCGCGACGTGTACGTCTCCACGGTGATGGCCCTGCGCCGCAGGGCGCTGCCCACGCCGGAGGTCTGCGCCCAGGTGCGGCTGACGAAGACGGGCGCGCAGTACCTCGCCATCCGCTCGCGCCGCCGGGAGCTGCCCTACGAGGCCATGCTGGCGAGCGGGCGCAGCGACTGGCCCGTGGGAGAGCAGGTCCGCGTCTACCGGGCGAACGGAGGCCGCGCGGGCCTGCTTCCCGTCCCGGAGACGGACGACGTGGGGACGTCCCGGCCACTCACGCGCGAGGAGGACCCGCGCGACTACGACGTCGAGTACTACGTGCGGCTGTTGCGGGAGACGTTCGCCGCCCGGCTGGTGCGCGCGCTGACGCCCGAGGACTTCCGGACGGTGTTCGACGACCCGGGACAGCCCTCGCTCTTCGCCCCCTCGCTCGCGGAGGCGAAGCCCATCCTCACGGTGCTGATGGGGCCTGGCGGCCCGGAGTAGCCGGGCCGTTCACCGCCCCAGCGCGTAGCTGCGCCGGAGCGGCACGCGCCCGCTCAAGGTGTTCCGGTGAACGGCTCCACGGCGCCACTGGCCGCCGGCGGCATCGTCTGCTGCGCCAGGGCGGAGCGTTGCAGCCAGCCCGCCAGCCCCATGAGCACGAGCCCCGAGGTGCGGAGCGTGCGCAGCAGCTCCTCTCCCTGCGCGGCGCCCCCGGGCAGCAGCGGGGCGAGCCAGACGCGGGCGTCGTAGAAGAGCCACATGGCGCCGGAGATGCCCATGGCCCACCACACCCAGGCCAGCCGCCCGCCGCGCAGCATGTACGCCACCCCCAGGATGGGCGCCACGAGCAGGATGGTCGTCATGTCGGCCAGCGTCGAGGCGATGCTGATGATGGCGGACTGGGTGGCGCTGGTGCTGGAGCCCAGGTCTCCCACCGCGGCGGCGAGCGCCGGCAGGCCCACGGCCAGCGCTGCCACGGCCGTCCCCGCCCACAGCGCGTTGCTGCGGAGGGTGGAGGGCGGCTGGAGACCGGACTGCCGGTACGTCATCGCCAGCAGGATGAGCGCGTAGGTGGTGCACACGTTGGCCAGCACCACGACGACCATGCGGACCGGCAGCAGCGGAGACGCGGTGAAGGGCACGTCCGGGACGGCGTGCAGCCAGTAGCTGCGCAGCGCCGTGCTGACCAGCGACAGCAACGCGCCCGCCGCGAGGCCGCCCCACACCTTGCGCAGGTAGTCTCCCGACTCGAACGAGCGCGCCGCCGCGAAGGTCCCGAACACGGCCAACAGGCCACTGCCCCAGCCGACGACGTCGTGCACCAACTGAAGCCGGTGGGGCTCGCCCAGGGACGCCGCGGCCGCGAAGGCGTGGGCGAGCTGGAGCACGAGCACGGCCCCGAACCAGGGCACGATGCTGCCGGATGCACGTCCCGAAGCCTGAGCGCTCATCGCAGCTTCTCCAGGGAGGCGGAAATCTCCCCGAGGATGACCTTCGCGTGGAGGGCACCGATGAAGGTGTTCAACATGGGCTTGAGTCCCTCGAGAAGCTTGGGGAGGTCCTCACGCCCCAGCTGCTCGGGGGGACGCTTGAGGGTTCGGAGGGAGGCAGTCTGGATGGCCATTTTCGCGGTGAACGCGCCGAGGAGCGGCTCCAGGTGACGCACGAGCGTGTCGTGCCAGCCGGCGGGGGGGCTCTGGGAGGACGAAGGAAGAATCGCGCCACCTCCTGGTGGAGACCTGGAGCGTAGGCAGTTTCCAGCCCGCACACGAGGGGCACACCCTGTCTGGCCATGCGGAATGTGGCAGGTTTTGCTTGTTTTTAATTGAATGCCTGGAGTTGAGTCGGGCTCGCTGGCCGGGAGCTGCCGTGCTGACTGTTTTTCCCGGAGGTGGCGTGCCCAGGCCGTCCCCTAGAATGCGCCGGCCCGTCTCAAGAGAGCCCATGAACGCCCCACGCCTGAGAGATGTCCCGTCACCCTCCGCTCCCCGGCCGCATGCCGTCCGGGCGCCCGCGCCACGCCGCTACTGGGACTGGCTCAAGAAGGGGCTGGGAGCCCTGCTGGCCGTGTGGGGGGCGGGTACCGCCTTCTTCGGGGCGATGGGGATGATGGTGGGCGTCGCGGAGACCGTCTCGCCGGACGAGGGAAGGTCCACCGCGGATGGCCTGGGCATGCTGCTGGTATTCGCGGTGTTCGTCGCCGTGGGCCGCTTCGCATGGAAGAAGGGGCTGGCTCCCTTTCGGAACGCGCGCCGCCGCGAGCAACTGCTCGGCTTCATCCGCGCCCATCCGCGCATCCGCGTCAGTGACGTGGCCGCGCAGCTCCGGCTCCCAGAGGAGGAGGTCGCGGCGATGCTGACCACGCTCATCGCCCGCCATGAGGTGGACCTCGTCTATCTTTCGGATGAACGCGTTTACCTCCACCGCGAAGCTTTGGAGCGGGGGCAAAACGTCGCCCAGCGGTGCCCCTCGTGCGACGCCCCCGTGTCCGCGGTGGCCGTCCTTCCGGGTGACAAGGTCACCTGCGCGTACTGCTCCGCGGCCTTCCTGGTGGCGTAGACAATCGGCTCCTCGGGGACCGTGCGGGTTGCCGCTGGCCTGAATCTTTGGCAATCGGAACTCGCAAAGCGCCGTAGTGGCTCCGTCATTCGACGAGTAGCCAGGTCACCCAGGGGAGGTCCGATGAGAAGAGTATTCGGAGCGGTAGCACTGGCCGCGTTCACCGGCTGCGCGACCACGCAGGAAGCCCAGAAGCCGGAAGCGCCGCCCGCCGTGGAAGCGGCGAAGGTGGAGCCGTCCGCGGCGCAGCCGAAGCTCCAGGTTCCCGTGGACTACTACAAGCTCGACAACGGGCTGAAGGTGGTCCTCTCGCGCGACAGCTCGGCGCCCAAGGCCGTCGTCGCCGTCTATTACAACATCGGCTTCCGCATCGAGCCGAAGGACCGCACCGGGTTCGCGCACCTGTTCGAGCACATGATGTTCCAGGGCTCGCAGAACCTCGGGAAGATGGAGTTCGTCCGCCTCATCCAGAAGAACGGCGGCATCCTCAACGGCTCCACCCGCTTCGACTTCACCAACTACTTCGAGGTGGTCCCCTCGAACACGCTGGAGACCATCCTCTGGGCCGAGGCCGACCGCATGCGCGGGCTCGAGGTGACGGAGGAGAACCTCAAGAACCAGCAGGGCGTGGTGATGAACGAGGTGAAGGTCAACGTCCTCAACCAGCCCTATGGCGGCTTCCCGTGGCTGGACATGCCGCAGGTGGCCAACAGCAACTGGTACAACGCCCACAACTTCTACGGCGACCTGAAGGACCTGGAGGCGGCCTCGCTCGAGGACGTGCGGGCCTTCTTCAAGACGTACTACGCCCCCAGCAACGCCGCGCTCGTGGTGGTGGGTGACTTCGAGCCGGAGCAGGTGAAGGGCTGGATTCAGAAGTACTTCGGCCCGCTGCCCACGGTGGCGCAGCCGTCCAAGCCGGACATCTCCGAGCCGCGCCAGACGCAGGAGAAGCGCCACGACAAGCAGGACAAGCTGGCCCAGCGCCCGGCGCTCGCCGTGGGCTACCACATGCCCGACGTGGGCACGCCCGAGTACTTCGCCATGGCGCTGGTCGACGAGGTGCTCCTGCATGGCAACGACAGCGCGCTCTACCAGCAGCTCGTGCAGAAGAAGGGGCTGACGGGCGACGTCTCCGGCGGGGTGAACCAGCTGGGCAACCACTGGAATTACAACGGCCCCATGCAGTGGACCGCCTACCTGTTCCATGACGCGGGCACCCCGACGGAGACCATCCTGAAGGAGTTCGACGCCGTGGTGGAGCAGCTCCAGCGCCAGCCCATCGACGCGGCCACGCTGGCCCGGGCCCGGGTGAAGGCGCGCTCGCGGCTGTACGGGCAGCTGGAGGGCTTCCTCGGCTTCGGCCGCGCGGACCTGCTGGCCTCCTTCGCGCTCTTCTTCGACGACCCGGCGCGCATCAACCGGCTCGAGGACGAGCTGATGAAGGTGACGCCGGAGCTCATCCAGAAGACGGCGCAGGAGTACCTCCGCCGCGAGAATCGCACGGTGCTGACGGTGACGCCGGCCGCAGCGACTGCCTCCAAGACGCAGGCCCCCTGAGGACATGCACCCATGACCACGCACTCAATTCGCACCCGCCTTGTCGCGCCCGCGCTGATGGTGCTCGGGATGCTGTCCGCCCCGGCGCTCGCGGCCGCTCCCGCCGCTCCCGCGCCCACCCGGCAGGCGCCTCCGGCCCCCGCCGCGCCCAAGCCCTTCAAGGTCCCCACCCGCACCGAGTTCAAGCTCGACAACGGCCTTGAAGTCTCCCTGCTGCCCTACGGCGACATGCCCAAGGTCGCCATCCAGCTGGCCATCGACACGGGCAACATCCACGAGAAGGCCACCGAGACGTGGCTGGCGGATCTGACGGGCAAGCTGCTGTCGGAGGGCACCACCACGCGGTCGGCGGAGCAGATTGCCCAGGCGGCCGCGCAGCTCGGCGGCTCGCTCAACATCGGCACGACGATGGACCAGACCTTCGTCGGCCTGGAGGTCCTCTCCGAGTCGGCGCCGGACGCCCTGGCCCTCATCGCGGACGTCATCCAGAACCCCGCCTTCCCGAAGGCGGAGGTGGAGCGCGTGAAGGGAGACCTGGCGCGCGAGATGGCCATCTACAAGAGCCAGCCGGGGACGATTGCCGACGAGAAGCTCCTCCAGGCCCTCTACGGCGACCATCCGTATGGCCGGTACTTCCCGCCCGAGGCGCAGCTCAAGGGCTACACGCAGGAGGCCGTCCGCGCGCACTACGAGGCGAACTTCGGCGCGGCCCGCTCCCGGCTGTACGTCGTTGGCCGGTTCGACCCGGCGCCCGTGGAGAAGGCCATCCGCGACGCCTTCTCCGGCTGGAAGGCGGGCCCGGCGCGGCTGCAGAACCTGCCCAAGCAGCAGGTGGCGAAGGCCGTGCAGTTCATCGACCGCCCGGGCGCGGTGCAGTCCACGGTGCGCGTCGCGGTGAAGGCCCTGCCGCCCTCCCACCCGGACTTCGTCAAGCAGACGGTGCTGAACACGCTGCTCGGCGGCTACTTCAGCTCGCGCATCACCGCGAACATCCGCGAGGCGAAGGGCTACACGTACTCGCCCTACAGCGAGGTGTCCGCGCACCTGGAGGACGCGTACTGGGTGCAGAACGCGGACGTCACCACGGCCGTCACCGGCGAGTCGTTGAAGGAAATCTTCAAGGAGGTGTCCACGCTGCGCAAGACGCCGCCTCCCGCCGAGGAGCTGAGCGCCGTCCAGAGCTACCTGGCGGGCACCTTCCTGCTCCAGAACTCGTCGCGCGGCGGCATCATCAACCAGCTCCGCTTCGTGGACCTGCACGGCCTGCCGGACTCGTACCTGCAGAACTACGTCCAGTCGGTGATGGCGGTGACGCCGGAGGACGTGCAGAAGCTGGCCGCGAAGATGCTGACGCGTGAGGCGATGACCATCGTCGTGGTGGGCGACCAGAAGGTCGTCTCGCCGCAGCTGAAGGTCGTCTCCCCCGCGCTGAAGTGAGTTTCGGGAGGGCGGAGGCCGTCCTGGGCCTCCGCCTTCCCGCGCGGAACCTGCTCTTCCACGGCGAGCTGGTGTCGCTGGGCCCCATCACCGTGCAGGAGGTGGCGTGGACCTACTACAACGACTACTCGACCTACGCGGATTCGTTGAAGGCGAGAGTCGTCGTGGCGGATGACCGCTCCGACGCGGTGGATGACGTGCGGGCGGACCGTCACTGAGCAGGCCTGTCAGGGCGGGGAAACCTGACAAAAGGCTGTCACTGACAGGCCCCATGACCTCCAGAGTCACTTCACTTCCTCTGGAGAGCCCGCCATGACCGACTCCCCAACGAGTTCCATCTCCCTCAAGCGCCACCAGGGCGGCTGCCAATGTGGCGACCTTCGCTTCCATCAACGTGAACTGCATCGATGACATCGACCCGGCCACGCTGACCTACCAGTACTGGGATGGCCGTCACGACAACTGGGCGGCGGGGTTCCGTGACACGCCCTGGCCGGTGCATGCCTGAGACGTCCCGGCGTCTGGTTGGCCGCCCGAGCAGACCTTCCGCATCGCGGGCCTCCGGATGCCGGATGGGAGCACGCCGACCGCGAATCACTCCTGGCTCGGGAGCTGGCGAGCGAGCTGAGCCCGGAGGCGCTCCAGGCCTGAGGCGACAGGGCCTGGCGCTGGAGCGCCGCGCGGCGGTGAATCAGAGGCAGTCGCCCAGGCCTTGGTAAATCGTCGTCTGGGTGCCGGGCAGCGTCGCGTAGAGCGGCGACGTACCCGCCAGGGCCGTCAGGAACGCCTGGAAGGTGGTGTTCGGGGCCAGCGGAACCTGGCAGCTCCACGTCTGGGCATCCACCGTCACGGCGCCCGTCGTCGGGGACACCTCTTCGTTGCTGGCGGCGAACACCCAGACGCACTGGCCAATTTGGCCCGTCGTCGTCTCCACCGAGCAGCGGAACCGCAGCGACTCGATGTTGCTGTAGTCGCCTTCGCAGAACGTATCACCGCAGATGTCGTCGAAGTTCTGCTTGAGGTTGTACCGGAGCTGGAACCACGCCTCGATGTCCCCCTCGGACGTCACATAGCTGGAGGCATCCACGTACTGGCTGGTGACATTGCTCTCAGAAGCCAGGGCGGCGGTGGAGGTGAGAAAAGTCAGACTCAGGGCGGCGATGGAAAGCGGGGTGGGGATGGTCATGCCGTCTATTTAATACCATCCCCGCGTTTGTGAATCCGGTCACATGTCCTGACACGGAGTTTTGACCGCAGCCGGATAGGAAAACTTCGTCTGTGTTGCCGCTACCCAGGCCCGGGCCGTGAAGCAAGGGCCTCGGTGGGGCATGGACAGCCGAGTCTGGACGGCTGCCGCCTGCGTGCCTTCGCTCACGGGCGCCGCGCCAGTCTCCTCATGCGTCATGGCTCCACCACATCCCGTGGCGACCCACATGCCCACCACGCCAGCCATCGCCTTCCATCCCTCACGCATCGCTGTCTTCCCCCCTAGCGATGCTTCGCCTCAGCGTGGACCGCGAGGTGCCCGGTGTAGGCAGCCGCGCATCCACCGTGGGGCGGCTTGAGCAAGCGCGGTGCCGCTTTCGGGATGTCCGAGGGGAAACCGTGGCTCCATCAGGCGGGCTGCCAGGACCTGCCTGCCGGGACAGGTGCCATGGCGGTCAGCCGATGGCACTGCGCGGATAGAGTCACCACCGCTCCCCGTCGAAGTGCCACCGGGTCACAGACATGGCACATCGTGGGAACCCTGGGGCCGCGCTGCACTCGCAGCGCGGCGCCACTCACGGGAGGAAGGCGTCCTTCACCGCGTCGAGCAGCGGATTGGCGCCGGTGGCCGGGTCCGTGCATCCCTGGTTGATGGTCCAGATGATGGTGCCGCCGAACCCGTTGTCATGCGCGAAGGCGCCCTTGGCGGCAATGGCTTGCGGTGAGTCATACGAAATCCACCGCACGGTGCCGTCCTCCACGGGGACGTCGAAGGTGACATAGCTGGCCTGCGCCGCCGCGTCCCAGTGGTGGACGCCCGTGGCGGACAGCTGGAGAATCTTGCTGTAGGGGAAGGAGTTGTCGCTGCCCACGTAGTCGGACCAGTGGGTGTACGGCTGGTAGGGGCCGGTGATGTTTCGCCAGGCCATTCCATAGAAGGGGATGCCCATGCCCAGCTTGGTCTTGGGGATGCCCGCGTTCGCCCAGGCATGGAGGCTGGCGGACACGGACGTGGGGTGATAGCCCGACTCCCCCGTCAGCGCGGAGGTGTACCAGGACAGCCAGCCGCCCCACGGGCCCGTCATCTCGTAGGTCATGACGTTCATCTGGTCCAGGTAGGGAACCAGGTTGGCGAACCAGGGGTCCGCATCCTCCGGGAAGTTGCTGTTCACCCAGCCAATGGGCATGGTGAGCAGCATCTGCGGGCGGGCCGCGCGCAGCGCTTGAATCAGCGCGAGCAGAGACGGTTTGTCGGCGGGCTCCACCGGCTCCCAGTCGATGTCCAGTCCGTCATAGCCAAAGGTATCCATCGCGTTGAGGAGGTTCTGGACGAAGCGCGCGCGGTTCGCGTTGGAGGCGGCGCCCACCCAGCCATGATGCTCGCCCGCGCCACCCACCATGATGAGGGCCTTGCGGCCCGCCGCGTGCGCCCGGGTGGCCAGCGTGCGCGCGATGGCGGGCCCATTCGAGTTGTCGAACTGGGTGTTCACCGTGCCGTCCGGATTGGGCGTGACACGCCCGACGAGGATGTGCGTCAGCGCCGAGAAGTCCACCTTCTCGGGCGGGTACAGGTCGGCGTTCCAGCCGGTGTAGTAGCCCGACACCCACTTGCCGCCCGGCGGAGGCGGCGTGCTCTGCACGGTGACGGTGGCCACCGCGGACTTCGTGGGGGCGGCCTGGCTCGTCGCGACCACGTGATAGGTGCCCGCGGACGCAGGGGCGGTGTAGAGGCCTCCCTGGGTGATGGTGCCGCCGGCCGCGCCTTCCTGGACGGACCACGTCACCGCCGTGTTCGAGCTGCCCGTCACCGTGGCCGTGAAGGCCTGCGTGCCCGAGACGGGCAGCGTGACGGAGGTCGGGGCGATGGCCACCTCCACGGGCGGCGGTGGCGTGGACGGCCTTCGCACCCCCAGCTCGTCGAAGTACAGCGTGGGCAGGCTCAGCCCACCGCCCTCCTGGATCAGCAGCCCCGTCAGCGCCCTCTCCTGGGGAACCAGCACGGAGATGGGCACGTCGCACGTCACCCAGGTATTGGCGCGAATGCGGCCACCGGTGCAGTAGGGGCCCAGCTCGGTGCCGGGCATGAGGGTGCCGTTCACCACGGCCCGCACCAGGAGCACCGCGTTGTCCCCTGACGTTCCGCCATGCACGCGCAGGGTGAACATGGTCCCGGGAGGCGCGGCGAGCGGCGACGTATTGAAATACAGGGCCTCCCGCGCACGCATCGTCGTGGAGATGGAGTAGCGTCCCGCCGCGACGGGCGTGGTGTTGGTGAGTGAGTGCGGCGCCCACGAGTAGTCCTGCCACGGGGCCTCCATGGCATCGCGGTAGATCCAGCTCGTCGTACCGGGCTCGAGCTCGGTAGGGGCCTGCTCCTCCGTTTCACTGCCCTGGATGGAAGCCCCTGCCTCGGCCTGCGCCGCCAGGGCCGCGCTTCCACCCGTGGCCAGGGCCATGGCCATCCATGAAACCAACCATGCGACCAACCGGTTCATTTGCTTCTCCTGTTGAGGCCCGCTGGAATTCATCGCGCATACATGCAACGCCGTGTGACAGCGTCCGGCTGCCTGACTGAGATTGATGGGCCTCGGGCAACCTGGGGGAGGAGCCCTTCATGGCAAAGCCCTCCTCAAGGCCGCTTCCATCACGCTCAAGCCAACAGTCCAGACGCAATGCAGCTCGCCAGTCGGCGTTGGAGGACCTGGCCGCCGGGCACCTCCCGGGACGTAGACAGCGATGAAATCCGCGCACTCCCGCCAGTGTCAGCCGCGAAGGCCTTGCGGCACACGGCGACCGTGGCATGGTCCGGCTGGTATTGAGTGAGATTGGGTTGTATTTGTATGTCTATTGCGCGGCCTGGATGGGACGGCCCAGGCCGCTCATCGGGAGGCCCGGGCCGGGACTGCATGCCGGTACCGCGGCGGGCCTTCCGGCGCGTCAGCGCAGCGGCGCTTCGAGCGGGGCACCGGCCAGGGGCGCCTCCCTCCCGGGCGCCAGGCCGCCGAGGACCTGCTGCGTCTGCGCCCGTGACAGCGCGCCGTTCCCGACGGAGACGACGGCGCTGCCGGGAGTCCGTGCCCGGAACGAGAAGGTGGCCTGGGCCTGGGCGTTCCCCAGGTCGAGCGTCGTCACGGCGGGGCCGGTGCAGGAGGCGTTGGCGAAGAACTGGAGGCCGACGGACGCGGGGCCCGTCGCGGTGACGTCGAAGGTGGTCGCGGCGGAGCGGGACAGGTTTCCGCTGGCGTCCTGGGTCTGGACGATGAGCGGACCCGAGCAGGTGCCCACGGTGGACGTGTGTGCTGGCGTGAGGAACGTCAGGTTTGCCGCGGCGCCCGCGAGCACGTCCACGGCGTACGTGGCTTCAGGCAGGGTCGCCGGGTCATACCCGGCCCCGGTGACGACGTTGGAGTGGATGACGTTGCCGGTGCCCAGGTCGGAGATTCCGGCCTGGTACACGTAGCCGTTGGTCACGTCGTCGTAGTGAATCAGGTTCCCCACGACCTCGATGTCCGTGGGCACCGGCGGAGGGCTGCCGTCCGCGTTGCCCTGGGCCAGGTAGACGCCGATGTCGTTGTTGAACAGGGCGTTGTCCCGGATGGTGACACCTGTCGACAGCGGGCCTCCGTACTGCTCGCCACCGTAGACGAGGATGCCGGCCGCCACGCCCTCGCCGGTGTATGAGTGTCCGGAGATGGAGTTGCCCACGACGCTGCCGGTGGCCCCCAGCCCGAGCTGCACACCCGCCTGGGCGATGTTGCCAATGGGGCCCGCTCCCATGATGCGGTTGCGGGTGACATTCACCACGACGTCTCCCGTGGCCACGATGCCCGCCTTCTGGTGACCGACGAGGAAGCTGTTCCGGATGTCGACGGTGCGCGTCTCCGTCGTGGTGCCCTCGTTGCGGACCATGACGCCCACGCCCTCCTGGCACCCGCCGCTTCCGTCGCCGTGGCGGATGTTGAAGAGCTGCGTGTTGACGACGGAGCCGGAGGCGTTGTCGAAGACGATGCCGGTCAGCATGTCGTCACCGACGTCGCAGACGCTCGCGAGCCCCAGCATCATGAGCCTCAGGTTCCGGTACGAGGCGCTGGTGCCACAGTTGCGCGCGATGGGGCCGACGAAGTGCGTCGTCGGTCCGTCGATGGCGATGATGGAGTGTCCCGCGCCGTCGAGCGTGTAGCCCTCCGGGATGAACATCGTGGAGAAGGTGGCACAGCTGCCCACCAGCGTCAGGACATTTCCGGCCACGGAGACGGGGCAGGGGATGAAGCCACAGGTGGGGTCCTGAAAGGTCTCATGAAGCGAGGCCTCCTGCTTCGCGGTGGCGTGGGCGTGCGTCTCTTCGGGAGAGCGTGCCTCGCCTGAACACCCCACCGCGGGAGCCGCCAGGGCTCCCGTGAGGATGGCCCTGAAATACATCCATCTTGTCCTACGCATGCCGTGCTCCTTCCACTGAGCAGATGCTCGGTTGAGCAGGCCTGGATAGTGTGAGTCCGTGCAGGGCAACATGGACTCTCCGGACGGTGTTGTCGCTCAATGTGGACAGTCTTTCAGGCCCGGGCCCGTGTATGATGCGCGTGGGTTGGTGAGTGCGATTGCACTCCAGCGGCCCTCTTGCCGCATGGCTGTGGCGGATGCCGTCCGTGCGGTGCGCCCGTGGCCGTGTCGGCGCGAGACACAGGGGACGGGGCCCGCGGTGGTGTGGGGTGCACGGGGGACGGGCATTCTCGTCGTTCAGACGACGGGTGACTGCCCCGGAGGGGGGCTCGCTTGCAGCCCCGATGGCGCGTTGCATGGATGCCAGGTTCCTGGTGCCCTGGGGTAACCCTGTTGGGAGGATGCCGCGATGAAGTGTGTGGACACACTGAGCCTGTTCCGTCTGGCGGGCGTGTTGTTGCTGGCCGCGACGGGGTGTGACCTGAAGGATTCGCCGGTCCTCGAACTGGAGCCTTCCGCGTCGGCGAGAGTCCTGGTGGTGCTGCCGCGCTCGCTGGAGGCCACGTCCGTCACGGCGGTTCGCGCCACCGTCACGCCCGCCCATGGCGAGGCCGTGGACGCCGTGCTCGGAGGCGGGGACGGTCTGCGACAGGCGCTGGTGCGGGGGCTTGTCTCCGGCGGCGATGCCCGGGTGCGAGCCACGGTGGAGGGGGCGGGCGGTGACGTCGTGGCGCAGGTGGAGGTTTCAGCCATGACGCTGGACGCCCATCGGACGGCGCTTGCGGTCCTGGTACCCCGGCCCACCGCGCCGAACCGCCCTTCGATGCAAGTGGCCCCGTTCATCGACGCGGTGCTGGCGTCGCTCGCGGAGGTGCGGCCCGGCGGGCAGGTGGCGCTGCGGGCTGTCGCGGAGGACGCCGTCCCGGGCGGAGCGCTCACGTTCGCCTGGCGCGCGTCGCACGGAAGCTTCGGGGACGCCTCGGCGGTCGCGCCCGTGTGGACGGCGCCGGAAGAGCCCGGGCTCGTCACGCTGACGCTCCAGGTGACGAACGCGGCGGGGGCGGGCGCCGTGCTGGACGTCCCGGTACGGGTGGCCAGGGACCATGGCTTTGGCGTGGAGGCGGAAAGCCGACTCAACCGCTGGCCCATGCTGGTGGAGTTCGGGTCGCAGCCTGCCAGCGAGGTCCCCTACGGTGACTCCGTCCAGTTGCACGCGCAGGGCTGGGACGATGATGGGGACGCGCTCACCTACGCATGGACGGCGAGCTGCGAGGGCACCTTCGATGATGCCAGCGCCGCGTCGCCGCGGTTCACGCCGTCGTCGCCGCCGGCCGGGGCCTGCGGGGCGTGCCAGCTCCGCGTCACGGTGCAGGACAGCTGGGGCGGTGTCCGGGAAGACGCGGTGGACCTGTGCGTGGTGCAGCGGCTGCCGCCCGTCATCGTCTCTGTGTCCCAGTCGAGCGCCGAGGCCGTGGGCGGGGACGTGGTCCGTTTCCAGGCGGTGGCGGAGGACCCGTGGGGCGGACCGCTCACCTTCACGTGGACGGCGAACACCGGCCTGCTGGGGCCGTCGTCCCAGCAGGGCGCGCGGGTGGAGGTGAACTGGTCCGAGCTGTCCTGCGTCCCCGCCGGGCAGGTGCCCACCGTGCGGCTCACCGTCACCAATGCGTCCGGGATGAGCGCGACGCACACGTATCAGCTCCGCTGGGAGGGGCGCGGGTGTGGCGCGTTTCCTCCGTGCGCCGCCCGGCTGGAGGATGGCCGGGTGACGTTGACGGCGGACTGCACGACGGAGGGCACGGTGTATGTCCCGGACGGGTACCTGTTCGACGGGGCGGGACACGTGGTGACGGCCGTGGACCCGGAAGGCGACCGCTTCCGGGGCGCGGTGCTCCGGAACCGGGGCGGGACGGCCCACGTCCACGACGTGACGGTGGAGGCGCGAGGCTTGTCGGAGAGCGCATGTGACGGAGGAGAGGCGCTGCTGGGGGGCATCCGCTTCGTGGACGCCAGTGGCTCCATCACCGACAGCCGCGTGAGGGACGTGCGCCAGAATGGAGACCAGGGCACGTGTCAGGAGGGCGTGGCCATCGAGGTGCGCAACGCCCAGGGCGCTTCCCAGGTGACGCAGGTGGAGGTCCTGCGCAACCACGTCACTGGCTATCAGAAGCAGGGCATCCTGGGCTCGGGCCCGGTGGTGCTGGCCGTGGAGGACAACACGGTGGAGGGTGGGGGGCCCGCGGCGGCTATCGCCAGGAACGGCATCCTCCTGAGCGCCGGCGCCACGGGGCACGTGGTGGGCAACCACGTGAGTGGGCATGGCTATACCGGGCCCGGCTACGTCGCCGCCGGCATCCTGGTCATCGGTGGCCCCTACTACGACACCCCGCTGTGTGAGGACATTCGAATCCAGGGCAACACGCTGATGGCGAACGACATCGGCATCGACCTGGCGCAGGCGGAGGCGGGCGGAGGTCCGCTCACCCAATCCACGAGGCTGGTCGTGGTGGAGAACACGTTGCACCATGACGCGGTGGTGAACGGCTTCCCCTATCAGGCAGCCATCTCGGACCTGGGTGGCGCCAACATCATCAGCCGCAACCGCATCAGCGGTGCGGGGTATGACCGGGCCACGCTGCCGGGCGCCACCTTCGACGTGGACGTGGTCGCGGGGGTGGCGGAGCGGGTGACGTTCCTGACGCCGCCTCGGGACGTGGCGGCGGGCGCGTGCTCCGAGGCGCTGGTGGTGCAGAGCCAGGACACCGTGGGCAATCTCTCCCAGCTGGCGTCGGCATTGCTGCGGGTGGAGGCCCAGGGGCCGACAGGCGGTGTGTCTTTCTTCCTCGATGCGGCGTGCACGCAGCCCCTGCCATTGGCGGGAGAAGACAGCGTGGTGTCGCTGGAAGGACCACAGCAGGAGGCCGTGTTCTACTTCCGTGCGTCACAGGCGGGGCCTGTCGGCGTGCGCGTCTGGGGGGATGATGTGGAGGCGTCCCAGGGGCACATCGTGCGGTAGAAGGCCGCGCCAGCTCCGCGGTGGGGAGCGGGCGCGGGCCCTCGCGTTACGGGTAGCAGAACTGCGGCTGGTTGACGCAGTCGCGACACAGGCCATTCACGCACGTGGTGGTGCCAGGGCACCAGTTGTCCGGCTCCGCGCAGGCCAGTCCCTGCTCGATTTCGCCCGGCGCGGGAGCTTCGGCTTCCGGCGGCGGACCCCCACAGCCCAGCAGCGAGACGACGGCCATCAACCCCAAGGCATGCTTCCAGAGTCCATGCATGGAATACTCCTCGTTCGGGTTTGTACGGCCCGATGAGGGTAGCTGACTTCCGTCAGCGATGCGGACCCAGAGGCCGGTCGCGTTCCGCGGTAGGGGTTTTGAATAAAGATTCACCCCGGCCGTTGTCCGCACCGCCAGCGCTTCTTCCGGTTCGCCATGACTCCGAACTCTTCCGGGCCTGCGTACACCATCCAGACCCCTCGCACGCTGATTCGTTGCTGGTCACCCGCGGATGCCGCGCGGGCGCTCCGTGCCATCGAGTCCAGCCTTGACCACCTGCACCCGTGGATGGATTGGGCGCGGAACTATCCGATGAGCGTGGCGCAGCAGGCGGCCGTGCTCCGGCGCTTTCGCGGCCTCTTCGACCTGGGACAGGACTTCACCTATGCGGTGGTCGACCGCAGCGGCATGGAAGTCCTGGGGGGCTCGGGACTGCATCCTCGCGTGGGCGAGGGTGCGCGGGAGATTGGCTATTGGATTGCGGCCGAGCACGCCGGACAGGGGCTCGCGACCGAAGTCGCAGCCGCACTTACACGCGTCGCGTTCGAGCTCGAGGGCGTCCGCCGCGTCGAGATTCATTGCGACCCGCGCAATGTCCGCAGCGTCGCGGTGGCCCGCAAGCTCGGCTTCACGCACGAAGGCACCTTGCGCAAGCGCCTGATGGCACCCGACGGCGTGTACCGCGACATCATGCTCTGGACCTTGCTGGCGGAGGACTACCGGGCCAGCCCCGCGGCCGCCAGCAACCTGGAGGCGTTCGACGTGCTGGGGCAGAAGCTGCTGTAGGCCCCCTGGCTCAGGACTCCGCCGACGCCTTCTCCTGGGCCGCCGGAGCCGCCGTGTCCGGGGCAGCCTCGGGCGCCTGGTTCTCGCGAGCCGGTTCTTCCTCCAGCGTCACGTCCCGCGGCGGCGAAAAGTAGACGCCAATGGTGGTATCCCGGGGAGCACCCAGGTCGACGACGCCTCCGGCAGGGCCGAGCTGCAGATGGCTGCAGCCGAAGAGCGCGAAGAGAGGAAGGGCAGCCAGTCGACGCATGGGATGGACCTCCGTGGGACGGCGGCGCTCATTGAACCGCGCGCATGGTGGGGAATTCCAGGGCCCCGGAGGAGGGGCGGCGCGGTGGTGACTGCAAACACCAGGAGGGAGCGCAGTCACCAGGATGCCGCGGCGCCGGGCCCCGGCCGTGGCCGCTCTGCCTGAACGATTTCAGCAGGTTGTGAGGGCCTTGGCGCGAAGGTGGGCATGGCACGGCGCCTGCTCCTGGTGGCGGCATCCACCCCGAGCAGAAGGACCCCTTCCATGGCGCTCTCCCCCGTTTCCCGTTCGTGCGTCTCCAGCCCCTCCCTCCCGCGCGCCGCCGGAACCGAGGGCCCCGCGACGCCGCGGCAGTCCGCCGCGGGGCTGCGCCAGCTCGAACCGCTCCGGCAGTTGCTCCAGCGCGATGGATTCGACGCGCCGCGGGGCGCGGTGCAGGGCAGTGGCGTGGAGGCGCTGGCGCAGAACTTCGCCAGGCTGGCCCAGCTGCTGACGGACGCCGCTCGCGTCCTGGGGGGTGAGGGCGCCCCGCGGCCGCAGGGGGGCACCCAGCCGCCGGCTCCGGCAACGGCTGCCGCCCCGGCCGCTCCGCGGAACCAGAAGGTCGCGGGCGTCTCCGAGGCACCGGGCGTGTCGAAGGATGGCAACACCATCACCTTCACCAACGATGGCACCTCGCCCATGACCATCCAGTTCACGCCCAACGCAGGGGAGAAGGCGATGGATTCCATCACCCTGGCGCCGGGCAAGACGCAGACCGTCCCATTCCCGGAGAACTGGTCCGGCAACTTCCGGAGCACGTCGGGGGACGGGAGCGCGGCCACGCTGGGCGAGGTCAAGTTCGACGGGGGCTTCGGCAAGACGTACTACGACGTGAGCTACATCGAGGGCCACAACGCCTCCATGACGATGCAGCCCGAGGAGGGCGGCCGGGTGTCTGGCACGCACGACGATTTGCTGGCCGCTGCTCCGGAGGCCATCAAGGCGCGCGACGCGGATGGCTCCGTGTATGGCATCAAGAAGAGCACCACCTCCAACGTCCAGGACCCCGGCGTGGTGGACTTCTACCGGAAGCACGTGGGCGCGGATGAGGGCTACGTCATCCCCACCGACGACGCGAGCACGCTGGGCACCAGCGACAAGAACCTCGTCGTCCGCATGAAGAACCTCGTCTGAGCGAAGCGGGCCCGAGCCGGAAGGCGACGCGCCAGCGTGCGTGGGGGAAGCCGGGCCGCTGACGTGGCGGTCAATGCCGCCAGGTTCGCCGTGTCCGTCGTTCGGTCAGGTACCACGGCGTGTTGATGATGACGATCCGCGGGCCGCCGCGGAACAGGAGCATCATCTTCAGCAGCGTGGCGGTGTGGCTGGGAAGGATGTAGTGATGCCAGCGGCGCTCGACGAGCTCCGGCACGAGCACCGCGATGAACCGGCCCGGATGCTCCGCGGCGAGCCGCCGGACATAGCCGAGCAGCGGGTCCACGAGCTGCCGGTAGGACGGGACGAGCACGTCCAGCCGAGGGGTTGGAAGGCCCGCCGCGCGTAGTGGGGCGGCGACCTGGCACTCCCAGCGCTGCTCCAGCGGCTCCGACGCATCCGGCTGCCCGCGAACCTGCACGGCGTACACGTCCCGGGAGATGGACAGCGCCAGGCGGAGCCCCTTCTGCGTCACGCGGTCCAGCCGCCGCAGGGGCACCACCACCACGGGAGCGGCCAGGGGCTTCACGGGGATGGGGCCGTGGGTCTCCGTCGCGGTGTGGACGCGCTCCGCGTGGTAGCGGGCCGTCCGGAGCAATGCATATGTCAGGGGGATGAAGACGACGGTCAGCCAGGCGCCTTCGGTGAACTTGGCCGTCGCCACCACGACCAGGGCGGTCGCCGTGCAGGCCGCCCCCACGCCGTTCACCCACTGGAACCGGCGCGTGCCGTGCCCGCCCATGCGGCGCCAGTGCATCACCATGCCGAGCTGGGACAGGGTGAAGGCCGACAGCGCCCCCACCGCGAACAGGGGGATGAGGTGGTCCGTCACGCCGTTGAAGAGCACCAGCAGCACCGCGGCCAGCAGTGACAGCACGATGATGCCCGTGGAGTACACGAGCCGCCGGCCCACGTGCGCGAAGGCCGGTGGCAGGTTGCTGTCGAGCGCCAGCGCCCTGCACAGTCGCGGGAAGTCCGCGAAGCTCGTGTTGGCGGACAGGCACAGCACCCCCACGATGGCCGCGAGCGTCACGTAGTAGAAGACACCGCGCCCGGTGATGGCCGCGACGACCTGGGAGAGCACGCTCTGGTAGCCCGCCTGCCCCGGAGGCGTCGCCCCAATCCCGTAGGCGTGGCTCATCCACGCCACCCCGCAGAGCAGCATCACCAGGATGCCGACGATGCCCGCCAGCGTCCGCCGGGCGTTGCGCACGCGGGGCTCGCGGAAGATGGGGACGCCGTTGCTGACGGCCTCGATGCCGGTCATCGCGGTGCAGCCGTTGGCGAAGGCATGCATCAGCAGCCACAGGCTCGCGGTGGCCGTGCTCTCCGGAAGCCGGGGCGGCGCCACGACGGGCACGGGACTTCCGCCGGAGGCCAGCGCCTTCCAGGTCCCGGTGAGCAAGGTGATGCCCAGGCAGCCGACGAAGAGGTAGGTGGGCAGCAGGAAGGCCGTGCCCGCCGTGCGGATGCCTCTCAGGTTCACCAGCATCAGGAAGCCCAGCAGGGCCAGACACAGGGACAGGGTGTGGGGGAAGAGGCTGGGGACCGCGGACACGAGCGCCCCCACTCCGGCCGAAATCGCCACCGCGACGTTGAGCACGTAGTCCAGCGCCAGCGCGGCGGCCGCCAGCAGCGCGGGCCGCACGCCGAGGTTCGCCCGGGCCACGGAGAAGGAGCCACCGCCGTCGGGGTAGGCGGCAATCGTCTGCCGGTAGGAGAACTGCACCACGAGGAGCAACGCCACGATGATGCTGGTGAGCAGCCCGATGTACTGGAGCCCCGCGCCGCCCAGGACGAGCAGGGCGGTGAGCGCGGCCTCGGGCCCGTAGGCCGCGGATGCCAGCGCATCGAGCCCGAGCACGGGAATGCCGGTCAGCGGGCCAATCCTCTCCTCTTCCGCCTGCTCGTTCGGGATGGGCCTGCCGAACAGGAGCTGCCGCAGGGACATGCCTGGAAGGTAGTACCGGGCACGCGAGGACTCCGACTGGCGGCGGGCCATGCGCCCGGCCCTACTTGGAAAGTTCCTGCGGGCTGCGCACCCTCGTCATGGATTTCCACTGCATGACGGAGGCGCCATGACCCCGCCCGAGTTGACGGCCCAGGAGCTGCAACATCAGGTGCATTCGCTAGGGGAGTGGTTCCACAACCTGGACCTGCGTGGCGTGCAGACGGCGCCCCTGCACCCGTTGGGGGACTTCCCGTCGGTGTTCTGGAAGACCTTCCAGCGGGCCTTTCCCCGGGACCTGAGGGGCAAGTCCGTCCTCGACATCGGCTGCAACGGAGGCTTCTACAGCATCGAGATGAAGCGGCGGGGCGCATCCCGCGTGGTGGGTATCGACAGCGACCCGCGCTACCTGGCCCAGGCCCGGCTCGCCACCCAGGTGCTGGGCGTGGACGTGGAGCTGCACCAGCTCGACGTGTACGACGCCCGCTGGCTGGGCGAGAAGTTCGACGTCGTGCTGTTCATGGGCGTCCTCTACCACCTGCGCCATCCGCTGCTCGCGCTGGACCTGCTGCACGAGCACGTCGTGAAGGACCTGCTCATCTTCCAGACGATGGAGCGCGGCAGCACGCAGGTGGGCCCCGTGGCGGAGGATTATCCCATCGGCGAGCGGTCCGTCTTCGAGCGGCCGGACTTTCCGAAGCTGCACTTCATCGAGCACCGGTACGCGGGGGACCCGACCAACTGGTGGGTCCCCAACGCCGCGTGCTCGGAGGCCATGCTCCGCTCCGCGGGCTTCGAGGTGCTCGAGCGACCCGCGCGGGAAATCTATCTGTGCAGGCGGAACACGCGGCCGGAGGTGCGCCGATGATTGAAGCGGTGAAGTTGTGGAACGAGCCCAACAACATGTCGCACTGGGACTTCGGGCTCGACCCGGACTGGCGCATCTTCTCGCGCATGGTGCGCCTGGCGGGCGAGGCGGTGCGCGCGGAGAGTCCGCGGCTGCCGCGGGTGCTGGGCGGCATGGCGCCCATCGACGCCTCGTTCCTTCGCCGCATGGAGGCGCAGGGCGCCCTGGACGAGGTGGACATCGTCGCGGTGCACGGGTTCCCGCTCGACTGGAACCACTGGCAGCTGGACGAGTGGCCCCAGCGCCTGGAGGAGATTCGCGCCGTGTCACGCCATCCCGTCTGGGTGACGGAGGTGGGCGTCTCCACCTTCGGCGCGGAGGAGGTGCAGGAGTTCGGCCTGCGCCGCACGGCGGAGCTCCTGCTGGGCAACGTGGACCGCGTGCACTGGTACAGCCTCTATGACCTGCCCAAGGCCTGGCCCGCCACCACGCGTCACCGGGAGGCGGAGGGCTCGTCGTACTACCGCCACTTCTACATGGGCCTGCTGCGCGAGGACGGCTCACCCAAGCGCGCGATGCGCCACTTCGCGGACTACACGCCCCAGCTCGGCATCTGCCAGTGGTTCCACTTCGAGGACCATCGGCTGGATGACGCGGTGGCGTGGCTGCGGAAGATGGGGGTCCGCAAGCTGCGCACCGGACTGAGCTGGGCGGACAGCCACCGGCCCGGCGCCGAAGCCTGGTTCGACCGGCAGATGCGGGCGCTGGACGGCTTCGAGGTGACGCTGACCTACTGCTTCACGCCGGGCTCCCGCGGCCTCCGGGACCACCACACGAGCCCGCCCCAGCAGGTGGAGGAGTTCGCGGACTTCTGCGCGCGGATGACCCGCAGGTACGCGCGCTGACGCGGGTCAGTGTCGGACCCGCGCGGGTGCCAGCAGGGCGTCCCGGAGCAGGGCCGTGTAGCGCGCCGCCGCGCCACGAAGCCGCAGGGCCTCTGCGGGGGCCACCGTCTCCAACGCGGTGGCCGCCAGGAGCTGATGGCCGACCTGGAAGGCCAGATAGCAGGGCCGGTAGAAGGCCCGCAGCGCGGCGCTGACGGGGCGGCCGCTCACCTGCGCGACGTGCGCCGCGAGCGCCGTCTCCGAGGTGGCGTCGAGCCCCAGCTCCACCGCGGCCCCCACCACATCCCAGGCCACGTCCTGACAGCCCACCAGGTCGTGCCCGGCATGGTGGTCCACCGCATCCGCCTTGAGGAGCCGCCCGCCGGGCAGCACGAGCCACTCCCATGCTTGCAGCTTGTTGTCCGTCTCCACGCGGCGCAGCGCGTGCGCGAGCGCCACCAGATGGGGGGCCCAGGCCTGTTGCAGTCGCCGCGCCAGCGCTTCCCCATCTCCGCCCAACGCGCGCGCGGCGTTGTAGCGCGCCATCTCCAGCAGGGCGTCCAGCGAGGCGCCCCGGTCTGACGCTTCCACCGGAAAGTGGCGCGCACGGAAGCCGAGATAGTCGCCCACGCGCCCGCTCCACCGCGAGCGCTCGTGCTCCGGTGCCAGGGCCAGGGGACGCGCGTCCCCGAGCCAACGCTGGACGAGGAACCCATGGCGCAGTCCTTCCACTCGGGGGCTGAACCCGGCGTCCGCGAGCTGCCGCGCCCGGTGCAGTCGCCGCGCTCCGAAGTCTCCCAGCCCCGCGAACTTGAGCAGGAAGACGCCGCGCGGCGTGGTGAGCCGGTACTTGCGCCGCTCCTGCTGCACGTGCACGGCGGGCCAGGTGTCCACATCGGGGAACACGCCGCGCCGCCATGCCCCCGCGCCCAGGTCTTCCAGGGGGCCGATGGCGGGACCCGTGAGGTCCTCGCACCAGCGGATGAGGGGCGTCAGCACCGCGTCGAAGTCCGCCACGTACCTCCGTGCGCCCGACCACCGCGCCCGATGTCGCTCGCTGGCCATGGGGCCGAGCCCTCCCGTGTGGCTGGGGAAGAAGCACAGCCGCTGCGGGGCCACGCCCCGGTCCTCCAGGAAGTCCGCCACCGCGCCGAAGGAGCTGCCCGACAGGCCTGGTCCTTCGTCCACGATGGCCACGTCGCCACGCGTGGCACGTGTGAGCAGCTCGCGCTCCAGGGCGGGGCCCAGGTGGCAGGTGCGCTGGAAGGGATGCCCCACGGGACGCACGGTGATGGGGGGCGCCGCCGTCACCGTCGCCGCGACACCACACGCCAGGCTCGCGCCGATGCCTCGAATGCCCACCACCAGCGGCGGATGCAGTGCGCGCAGCGCCTTCGCGGCCTCCAGGTACAGCTCTGGGTAGAGGGCATGGTAGGCGTAGCCCTCAGGCACGGAGCAACCCACGCGCTCGGGGAGCGGCAGGCGCTCCAGCGCGTCGAGCGTGGCGGCGGGCACCGGCATCACCTCGGCGAAGCCCGTCGTCCAGGAGCGCTGGAGCGCCCGGGCGAGGGCGAAGGGGAGCGCGAGACATGCGGCGCCAAGCGGCCCGGGCTCGTCGCGTTGCCGGTCCGCGAAGTCCCGGTCGAGCACGCCCTGCGCCAGGGCGCCTGCATCGATGAACAGGGAGACCAGCGCTACATGGCGGTCGAGTCCAGGTGCCATCGTCGCCCACCGTTGGAGCGCTGTGCGGAGCGCCGCCACGAGCTCCCGAGGGTGTGCTTCCCTCGGGGTGTCTCCATAGACGCGCATCCGCTCCTCATCCGTCCTGGCGCAGGTGGCTGTAGGCGATGTCCGCGAGCGCGTCGAACGCGGGGACCTCCCAGGGCACGTCCCGGGAATCGCGGAGCGCCCGGGTGTACGCGATGAACGCCGTCAGCTGTTCGGGGCTGGGAGACACACGCCGTCGGCGGCGCTTGGCGAGTGACAAGGCCTCCAGGGGCGCGAGCCCGTCTTCCACGAGGACACAGAGCGCCAGCAGCGCGCTGCGGCCAATGCCATGCTCACAGTGGATGAGGACCTTCTCCTGGCGTTGCAGCCGTGAGCGGACCCACGCCACCCCGTCCAGAAGCATGGGCAGCCGGATGGCGCAGGTGTCTTGCGTGGGCAGGTGGAGCAGGGTGATGCCGTGCCTGCGGAGCACCCGCTCGTCGTCGCAGTCCTCCACGCGGACATCCACCACGGAGCGGATGCCCAGGTGGCCGGCCAGGTAGGCCGCAGCCTCCATGGGGTAGCGGCCCCCCACGCAGAGCGCTGGCGTCATGGCGTCGAGGTTGAGCTCCCACGTCCGCGAATGTCCCCGCATGGCTGCCTCCCCACGCTGCCGGTGCCGTCGTCCATGGAAGATAGGGAGGGCCACGCCAGGGACGGCATCCGTTCACGGGTTCGTCAGGCCAGCGGGCTCACGGTCATCCGCAAGCCCAGGCGTTCCCCGTGGCGCTCCGCGCGCGGTGACGCGGCACCCGGCCCGCCGTGCGCCGGCGCGGGCGTCAGCGCCAGGACACAGGGCGCGTGACGTGTCATCCGCCGGAGGCCAGGGACGTTCTGCGGTCCACGGCCGCCCGGCACGTCCCACGGGGCGGGTTGCCTGGGCGCTGACGGCGACACAGAACGGCAGGAGCACACCCGGGACGGGAGGAGCGGGATGGCGGACGGAATGATGCGGGCGGCGGTCGTCGCCGGGCCTGGACGGACGCGGGTGGACCACATCGCCCGGCCCGAGCCCGGTCCGGGCGCGGTGCGCGTGCGGCTGGAGGGCTGCGGCGTCTGTGGCTCCAACCTGCCCACCTGGGAAGGACGTGACTGGTTCCAGTACCCGCTGCGGCCCGGCACTCCGGGCCATGAGGGCTGGGGCGTGGTGGATGCGCTGGGCAGCGGCGTGACGGGGCTTCGCGTGGGGGACCGGGTGGCCACGCTCTCCTCGGCGGCCTTCGCGGAGTACGACGTGGTGGACGCGTCGTCGGCGGTGGTGCTCCCGCCCTCGCTCGAGGGCAAGCCCTTTCCCGGGGAGCCGCTGGGGTGCGGCATGAACATCTTCCGCCGCAGCGACCTCCAGGCGGGGCAGACGGTGGCCATCATCGGCATCGGCTTCCTGGGCGCGGTGGTGACGCGGCTCGCGGCGAACGCGGGGGCGAGGGTCATCGCCATCTCCCGGCGCCCCTTCGCCCTGGAGCTGGCCCGCGCCTACGGCGCCACCGAGTGCATCCCCCTGGACGACCATGGCCGCATCATCGAGCGTGTGAAGGCGCTCACCCAGGGCGCCCTCTGTGACAGGGTCATCGAGGTCGTCGGGACGCAGTGGCCGCTCGACCTCGCCGGCGAGCTCACCCGCGAGCGGGGACGGCTCGTCATCGCGGGCTACCATCAGGACGGTCCCCGCCAGGTGAACATGCAGCTGTGGAACTGGCGTGGCCTGGACGTCATCAACGCCCATGAGCGGGACCCGCGCGTCTACGTGGAAGGCATCCGGCTCGCCGTGGAGGCCGTGGCCTCTGGCGCGCTCGACCCTTATCCCCTCTTCACCCACCACTTCCGCCTGGACGAGCTCGGCCGCGCCTTCGAGGCCCTGCGCTCCCGCCCGGACGGCTTCCTCAAGGCCCTGGTCACCCCATGAGCACGCCAACCCGGCACCGGCCCCGGCTCGGCTTCCTGGGCGTGGGGTGGATTGGCCGCCACCGGATGGAGGCCCTGGTCCGCGATGTGGCCGTGGACGTGGTGGGCGTGGTGGACCCCTCGGATGCCGCCGCCCAGGAGGCGAGGAAGCTCGCGCCAGGCTGTGAGCGGGTGGACTCCCTGGACGCGCTGCTCGCGCTGGCTCCGGACGGCGTCGTCATCGCCACGCCCAGCGCCGTCCACGCGGAGCAGTCCATCCAGGCGCTGGAGCGCGGGGTGGCGGTGTTCTGCCAGAAGCCGCTGGGCCGCACGGCGGACGAGGTCCGGCGCGTGGTGGAGGCCGCGCGCCAGGCAGACGTGCTGCTCGGCGTGGACTTCAGCTACCGCTTCACGGAGGGGCTGCGCCGACTGCGAGCGCACCACCAGTCCGGCGCGCTGGGGCACGTGCACGCCGTCAACCTCGTCTTCCACAACGCCTATGGTCCGGACAAGCCGTGGTTCTACGAGCCGGCGCTCGCGGGCGGCGGCTGCGTCATGGACCTGGGCATCCACCTGGTGGACCTGGCGCTGTGGGTGCTCGACTTCCCCGCCGTCCGCAGGGTGAGCAGCCAGCGCTTCGCCCAGGGGCGTCCGGTGCGTGGCCGCGACACGGCCGTGGAGGACTACGCCGCCGCCCTGCTGGAGTTGGAGGGAGGCACCGCCGTCCAGCTCGCCTGTTCCTGGAAGCTGTCGGCGGGCTGCGACGCGGTGATTGAAGCCTCGTTCTATGGCACGGACGGCGGCGCGGCGTTCCGCAACGTGAATGGCTCGTTCTACGACTTCACGGCCGACGCCTTCCGGGGCACCGGGCGTGAGCGGCTCGCCGAGCCCCCGGATGGCTGGGGCGGACGGGCCGCCGTGGACTGGGCCACCCGTCTGGCCCAGGGCGAGCGCTTCACGCCGGAGAACGAGCAACTGGTCCGGGTCGCCGAGGTGCTCGACAGCCTCTACGCCTGAGAGCGTCCGCATGCCCGTCTCCCGAGACGCGGAGGTGTCGGGCCCCGCGGACTGACGGAAGGGGCGGGCGGGACACGCCGTTCCTCGTCGGACCATGCAGACTCCTCCCGTCTCACGCGGCGCGATGTGGCGAGCGCTGGGCTACCTGCGGCCCTACCGTCGCACCATCGCCTTCATCCTGTTGCTCGTCCTGACCTCCGCGAGCCTGAACGCCCTGGAGCCGTTGGTCCTCAAGAGCATCTTCGACCACCTGGGCAGCGCCGACGCCACGAAGCCCGTGCTGGTGGGCGTGGGGCTGCTGGTGCTCATGGGGCTGGCGCGCGAGGCGCTGGGAGCCGCCTCCAACTGGCTCACCTGGCGCACCCGCATCCAGGTGCACTTCGCCCTCAACGAGGCCACCGTGACGCGGCTGCACCGGCTGCCGCTCAGCTTCCACCGGCAGGAGGGCGTGGGCGCGCTGATGACGCGGATGGACCGCGGGCTCCAGGGCTTCGTGGGCGCCATCACCGAGCTCACCTTCAACGTCATCCCCGCCGCGGTGTACCTGTGCATCGCGGTGGGCGTCATGTTCCAGCTCGACTGGCGGCTGGCGATGCTGGCCCTGGCCTTCGCGCCGCTGCCCGTGCTCATCGCCCGGCGCGCCGCCCCCGTGCAGGCGCGGCGCGAGGAGTCGCTGCTGGAGCGGTGGACGCAAATCTACGCCCGCTTCAACGAGGTGCTCTCCGGCATCATCACCGTGAAGAGCTTCGCCATGGAGGAGCGGGAGAAGCAGCGCTTCCTGCATGGGGTTCAGGACGCCAACGCGGTCGTCACGCGGGGCGTGGCCTTCGACTCGGCGGTGACGGCTGGCCAGAATACCACCGTCCTCATCGCGCGCGTGGCCTCCATCTGCATGGGCGGCCTGCTGGTGATGAAGGGACAGCTCACCGTGGGAACGCTGGTGGCGTTCCTGGGCTACATCGGCGGCCTCTTCGGCCCGGTGCAGGGGCTGAGCGGCGTGTACAAGACGCTGCGGACGGCGTCGGTGGCCATCCGTCAGGTCTTCTCCATCCTCGACGCGCAGGACTCGCTGGGCGACGCCGAGGACGCTCGGGAAGTCACGCACATGCGCGGTGACGTGACGTTCGAGGACGTCCACTTCGCCTATCCCTCGGGCGCCGGCCAGCCGCTCATCAACGGCATCTCCCTCCACGTCCGCCACGGCGAGACGGTGGCCCTGGTGGGGCCCAGCGGCGCGGGCAAGACGACGCTGATGAGCCTCTTGTGCCGCTTCTATGACCCGGACCAGGGCGTCGTGCGCGTCGACGGGAGCGACCTCCGGACGCTCAAGCAGCTGTCGCTGCGGCGCCACATCGGCGTGGTGCTCCAGGACGCGTTGCTCTTCAACGAGAGCGTGCGCGCGAACATCGCCTACGGGCGGCCCCACGCCTCGGAGGCGGAAATCGAGGCCGCGGCGCGGGCGGCGCACGCGCACGAGTTCATCCGCAACCTCCCCCAGGGCTACGACACGCTGGTGGGCGAGCGCGGCAGCCGGCTGTCCGCCGGTGAGCGGCAGCGCATCGCCATCGCACGCTCGCTGCTGAAGAACCCGCCCATCCTCATCCTCGACGAGCCCACCAGCGCGCTCGACGCGGAGAGCGAGGCGTTGGTGCAGGACGCGCTCGGCGAGCTGATGAAGGGCCGGACCACCTTCGCCATCGCGCACCGGCTCTCCACGGTGGTGAACGCGGACCGAATCCTGGTGCTCAAGGACGGCCGCATCATCGAGGAGGGGACGCACGTGGAGCTGATGCGCCGGGACGGTTACTACGCCTCGCTCGTGCGCAAGCAGACGCGGGGGCTGCTCCCCGAGCTGCCCGCGTCGCCGGTGCCGCCGGCGTCCACGCCCGTGGCCGCGTAGGGGCCCGCCACCCTGGCGGCTCGTGAGCAGCCATGAGGGAGGCGCTCCCCCGGGCGCCGGCCCGCGGCGTGCTGGGGCGCGTGCAGGCGCCTGACCGGGATGAACGTCGGTAGCAGATGGCTAGCACCAACAGGTGTGGTGGCTACCTTCAACATGCGTGGAGGTCATCCGCGACGCGCATCCAACGCCTGCATGGGCCGGGGGGCACATGACGCAGAAGCAGATTCTCATTACGGGAGGCGCGGGCTTCATCGGCTCGCACCTGGCGGATGCGCTCCTGGCGCGTGGCCATCGCGTGAGGGCCCTGGATGCGCTGGTGCCCCAGGTCCACGGTGAGGCCCGGCGGCGTCCGGCCTATCTGTCCCCGGACGTCGAGCTCATGGTGGGCGACGTGCGCGACCGCGACACCGTCCGCCGCGCCCTCGAGGGCGTCGACGCCGTGTACCACTTCGCCGCGGCGGTGGGCGTGGGCCAGAGCATGTACGAGGTGGCCCACTACACCTCGGTGAACAACCTGGGCGCGGCCGTGCTGCTGGAAGCCCTCATCGGCCACCCGGTCGAGCGGCTGGTGGTGGCCTCCAGCATGAGCGTCTACGGCGAGGGGCTCCTGCGCGCTCCGGATGGACGCCTCGTCACCCGCGAACAGCGGTCGCTGGAGCAGCTCAAGCGAGGCAGGTGGGAGCTGGAGGGACCCGACGGCGAGCCGCTGACGCCGGTGCCGACGCCGGAGTCCAAGCCGCCCGACCTCTCGTCCGTATATGCGCTGTCGAAGTTCGACCAGGAGCGGCTGTGCCTCATCCTGGGCCGCGCCTATGGCATCCCCACCGTGGCGCTGCGGTTCTTCAACGTCTACGGCCCGCGGCAGGCGCTCTCCAATCCCTACACCGGCGTGCTCGCCATCTTCGGCGCCAGGCTCCTCAACGGAGGGGCGCCGCTCCTCTTCGAGGACGGGCTGCAGCAGCGCGACTTCGTCAACGTGCGGGACGTGGCACGGGCGTGCGTGCTGGCGCTGGAGGCGGAGGACGCGGCGTCACGGGTCATCAACGTGGGCAGTGGCCGGGCCATCACCGTTCGGGAGGTGGCACTGGCGCTCGCCGAAGTGATGGGTCGGCCCGCGCTCCGCCCCGCGGTGGCGGGCCGCTATCGGATGGGCGACATCCGCCACTGCTTCGCGGACATCTCCCTGGCGCACGACCTGCTGGGTTACGCACCCCAGGTCTCCTTCCACGACGGGCTCACGGAGCTGGCGTCGTGGCTCGAGGACCAGGTGGCGATGGACCGCGTGGCCGAGGCGCGCGCGGAGCTCGAGGCGCGAGGGTTGACCGTATGAGCGCGGCGGAACCGTGGAAGGAGGAAGGGGGCAGGACGGTCATCTTCGGTGGTGCCGGCTTCATCGGCTCCAACCTGGCGGACCACTACCTGTCCGCGGGACGGCACGTGCGCGTCGTCGACAACCTGACGCGGCCGGGCGTGGTGCACAACCTCCGCTGGCTTCAGGCGCGTCATGGCTCCCGGCTGGAGGTGATGACGGCGGACGTGCGGGACGCGTACGCGGTGAAGCAGGCCGTGCTCGGCGCCAGCCACGTCTTCCACTTCGCGGCGCAGGTGGCCGTCACCACCAGCCTGGAGGTCCCCGTCACCGACTTCGAGGTCAATGCGGGTGGCACCCTGAACGTGCTGGAGGCCCTGCGGGCCATGGAGCGCCCCGCCTCGCTCGTCTTCACCTCCACCAACAAGGTCTACGGGGGCATGCCGGGGCTGGAGCTCGTCCAGGGCCCCAGCCGCTACGAGCCCCGGGACGCGCGCGTGCGCAGCCAGGGCGTGGACGAAGGCTGCCCGCTGGACTTCGAGAGCCCCTACGGCTGCTCCAAGGGCGCGGCCGACCAGTACGTGCTCGACTACGCGCGGGCCTACGGCCTTCGGACGGTGGTGTTCCGGATGAGCTGCATCTACGGCCCCCGGCAGTTCGGCACCGAGGACCAGGGCTGGGTGGCGCACTTCCTCCTGCGCATGCTCGAAGGCCAGCCGCTCACGCTCTACGGCGATGGCAAGCAGGTGCGCGACATCCTCGACGTGGGGGACCTGGTGCGGGCGCTGAGCCTGGCGCAGCAGCACATCGGGCGGCTCAAGGGACAGGCCTTCAACATCGGTGGAGGCCCCGGGCGCGCGGTGAGCCTGCTGGAGCTGCTGAGCCTCCTCACGCAGCGCACCGGCCTGCGGCCCACGGTCCATTTCGAGGACTGGCGCACCGGAGACCAGCGCTACTACGTCTCCGACACCCGGAAGTTCCAGGCGGCCACGGGGTGGGCACCCCAGGTGGGGATTCGCGAGGGCGTGGACCGGCTCCACGACTGGCTGCGGACCCTGGTGCGCGAACGGCCGGCGGCGTCCGGGCTGGGAGAGGCACGTGAAGTCCACGCTGGCTAGGGGGCGTCCCGTCCGCCGCGTCCTGATGACCACCGACACCGTCGGGGGCGTGTGGACCTACGCGCTGGAGCTCTGCCGGGCCCTCGCCGAAGCGGAGGTCCAGGTGGACCTGGCGACGATGGGCGAGCCCGTGACGGCGATGCAGGCCGAGGCGGCGCGCGAGGTCCCCGGGCTGCGGCTCCACGAAAGCACCTACCGCCTGGAGTGGATGGACGACCCGTGGGAGGACGTGCGTGCCTCGGGCGACTGGCTGCTGGCGCTGGAGGACCGGCTGGCGCCGGACGTCATCCACCTCAACGGCTACGCCCATGGCGCGCTGCCCTGGCGGGTGCCGTCGGTGGTGGTGGCCCACTCGTGCGTCCTCTCGTGGTGGGAGGCGGTGCTGGGGACTCCCGCGCCCGCGCGTTACGCGCGCTACCGGCGCGAGGTCCGGCGCGGGCTGCGCGCGGTGGACAGGGTGGTGGCCCCCAGCGCGGCGATGCTCGCTTCCCTCGAACGGCACTACGGGCCGCTGCCGTCCAGCTGCGTCATCCCGAATGCGCGCCGGGCAGAGGCCTTCTTCGCGGCGCCGAAGGAGCGCTTCGTCCTCGCCGCGGGCCGGCTGTGGGACGAGGCCAAGAACCTGGCGGCGCTGGAGGCGGTGGCGTCGCGGTTGTCCTGTCCCGTGCGCGTCGCGGGAGAGACGCGGCACCCGGGGGGCGGCAAGGTGGCCCGTGCGCGGAACACCGAGCCGCTGGGGCAGCTCTCGCCGGAAGCGCTCGCCGGGTGGATGAGCCGCGCCGCCATCTACGCCCTGCCGGTGCGCTACGAGCCCTTCGGACTGTCGGCGCTGGAGGCCGCGCTCTCGGGGTGCGCGCTGGTGCTCGGCGATATCCCCAGCCTCCGGGAGGTGTGGGCGGACGCCGCGGTGTTCGTGCATCCGGACGACCTGGAGGGCCTGGCGCGGGAGCTGCGAGGCCTCCTGGACGCCGCGTCCCGGCGGGAGCGCATGGCCGCCCGGGCCCGTGCCCGCGCGCTGACCTTGAACCCGCGCCGCATGGCCGAGGACTACCTGCGGCTGTACGCGACGCTCTGGGCGCGGCCGGTGCGGCCCGAAGCCGGGCTCGCGCTCGGCGCGCCTTGAGGACGGGAGGGCCCTCGCGAATGCGCATCGTCTTCTTCTGCCACTCGCTCCTGTCGGACTGGAACCACGGCAACGCGCACTTCCTGCGCGGAGTGGTGACGGAGCTGGCGCTGCGCGGCCACGACGTCCGTGTCTTCGAGCCCGCGGATGCCTGGAGCCTGCGCAACCTGCTGGCGGAGCCGCGCGGCGAGGCCGTGCTGGAGGAGGTCCGCCACGTCTATCCGCGGGTGCGCCCGGAGCAGTACGTGTTGGAGTCCTTGGACCTGGACCGCGCGCTGGAGGGGGCCCACCTCGTCGTCGTCCACGAGTGGAGCGCCCCGGAGCTGGTGCGCCGCCTGGGCGAACGCCGCAAGGCGGGCGCGGCCTTCCGCCTGCTGTTCCACGACACGCATCATCGTGGGGTGAGCGCTCGGGAGGAGATGGCCCGCTACGAGCTGACCCACTACGACGGCGTGCTCGCCTTTGGCGACATCCTCCGCCGGCTCTACCTGGAGCAGGGCTGGGCCCGGCGGGCGTGGACCTGGCACGAGGCCGCGGACACGCGGGTGTTCCACCCGAGGCCCGAGGTGGAGCCGGAGGCCGACGTCGTCTGGATTGGCAACTGGGGCGACGAGGAGCGCACCGCGGAGCTGCACGAGTTCCTGCTGCGCCCGGTGCGGGCGCTCGGGTTGAAGGCGCGCGTCCATGGCGTGCGCTATCCGGCTGACGCCCGTGAGGCGCTGGCCGCAGCGGGGTTGGCTTACGCGGGGTGGCTGCCCAACCACCGGGTCCCCGAGGCCTTCGCCCGCGCCCGTGTGACGCTTCACGTTCCCCGGCGGCCCTATGCCACGTCCCTGCCAGGCATCCCCACCATCCGCCCCTTCGAGGCGCTCGCCTGCGGCATTCCCCTGGTGAGCGCGCCGTGGGAGGACGCGGAGGGCCTCTTCACACCGGGGAGCGACTACCTGGTCGCGGACACCGGAGCGCGGATGCGGAGCCACCTGCGCGCGTTGCTGGCGGACGCGGACCTGCGCCGCGCGCTCGCCGAGCACGGGCGCCGCACGGTGCTGGCCCGCCACACCTGCGCGCACCGGGTGGACGAGCTGCTGCGCATTCACGCGTCACTGGCGCCCCACGCCACGGAGGCGGGGCCAATGCCACGGGGGAGGGTCACCGCATGAGCAGGGGACTTCGCATCGCTTTCTTCGGCTCCAGTCTCGTCTCCGCCTACTGGAACGGCGCGGCGACCTATTACCGGGGCCTCATCCGCGCGCTGCACGCGCGGGGGCACCAGGTGACCTTCTACGAGCCGGATGCCTTCGGACGGCAGCAGCACCGCGACATGGCGGACCCGGACTGGGCGCGGGTGGTCGTCTACTCCGAGCAGGGCACGGCGGACGTGGAGCGGTGCCTGGAGGAGGCGCGCCAGGCGGACGTGGTGGTGAAGGCCAGCGGCGTCGGCGTGTTCGACGCCCTGCTGGAGGCGCGGGTGCTCGACCAGCGGCGCCCGGACACCCAGGTGGTGTTCTGGGACGTGGACGCGCCCGCCACGCTGGAGCGCCTGGAGCAGAATCCCGCGGACCCGCTCCGGGCGCTCGTTCCCCGGTACGACCACGTCTTCACCTACGGGGGCGGAGCGCCGGTGGTGTCCGCCTACCGGGCCCTGGGCGCGCGGCGGTGCGTGCCCATCTACAACGCGCTGGACCCCACCACGCACCACCCCGCGCCGGCGGAGGCCCGCTTCGTGGGGGACTTGGCCTTCCTGGGCAACCGGCTGCCGGACCGGGAGGCGCGGGTGGAGTCCTTCTTCCTCCACGCCGCGGAGCGGCTCCCCGACGCGCGCTTCCTGCTGGGGGGGAGCGGCTGGGACGCGCGGCCCCTGCCGGCCAACGTGACGAACCTGGGCCACGTCTATACGCACGAACACAACGCGCTGAACTGTTCCGCACGGGCGGTGCTCAACATCCACCGGGACAGCATGGCGCGCTTCGGCTTCTCGCCCGCCACGCGCGTGTTCGAGGCGGCTGGCGCCGGTGCGTGCCTCATCACCGATGCCTTCGAGGGCGTGGAGCTGTTCCTGGAGCCGGGCCGGGAGGTCCTCGTCGCGCGCTCCGGCGAGGACGTGGCCGAGCACGTCCGCCGGCTGACGGGGCCCGAAGCCCGGCGAATCGGTCAGGCCGCGCTCCGGCGCGTGCGGGCCGAGCACACGTACATGCACCGCGTCTCGCAGGTGGAGGCGGCGCTGGGGCTTCGTGCCGAGCCTGTCAGCGCGACCCAGGAGTGCGTGGCATGAACGTGGTCATCCTCGGACTGTCCATCACCTCGAGCTGGGGCAATGGCCACGCGACCACCTACCGGGGGCTGGTGCGTGGGCTGGAGCGGCGGGGGCACGACGTCCTGTTCCTGGAGCGCGACGTGCCCTGGTACGCGGCCAACCGGGACCTGCCCCACCCACCGCACGGCCGGACCGAGCTGTATGCAGGCCTCGACGACCTGGCCGAGCGCTTCACGGAGAGCGTGCGCCGGGCCGACCTGGTGGTGGTGGGCTCCTACGTCCCCCAGGGCGTGGAGGTGGGCGCCTGGGTGCAGCGGACGGCGCGGGGCATCACCGCCTTCTATGACATCGACACGCCGGTGACGCTGGCACGGCTGGCGCGGGGGGATTGTGAGTACCTGCGGCCGGAGCTCATCCCGGGCTACCGGCTCTACCTGTCCTTCACCGGAGGGCCCACGCTGGCGCGCATCGAGCGGGAGCTGGGCGCTCCGGCGGCGCGGCCGCTCTACTGCAGCTGCGACCCGGAGCTGCACGTCCCGGCGCCGTGCGAGCCGCGCTGGGCGCTCGGGTACCTGGGGACCTACAGCGAGGACCGGCAGCCGGTGCTGGAGCGGCTGATGCTAGACGCCGCGCGGGCCTGGCCGGAGGGCCGCTTCGCCGTCGCGGGGCCTCAGTACCCCGAGCACCTCCACTGGCCGGGCAACGTCACCCGCCTGGAGCACCTGGCGCCGCCGGAGCATCCGGCCTTCTACAACGCCCAGCGCTTCACCTTGAACGTCACCCGCGCGGACATGGTGCGAGCAGGCTACTCGCCCAGCGTGCGCCTCTTCGAGGCCGCCGCGTGCGGCGTGCCCGTCATCAGCGATGACTGGGCCGGGCTGGACACCTTCTTCGAACCCGGGCGGGAGCTCTTCATCTCGCGCTCGGCCGACGAGACGCTGCGCTACCTCCGGGACGTCCCGGAGCAGGAGCGTCAGGCCATGGGCCAGCGTGCGCGGCAGCGCGTGCTGGCGGAGCACACGGCGGAGCATCGCGCGCGGACCCTGGAGGACTACGTCTCGAGCGCGTAGGGGGCCTCCGCGAGCGGGGAGAGACATCACCATGCGCATTGCCATCATCGGAACCGGATATGTGGGCCTCGTGGCGGGCACGTGCTTCGCGGAGTCGGGGCATGACGTCACCTGCGTGGACCTGGATGTACGCAAGGTGGAGGCGCTGCGGCGCGGAGCGCTGCCGCTCTACGAGCCAGGCCTGGAGGAGCTGGTGCGGCGCAACATGGCCGCGCGGCGGCTGCGCTTCACGGACCTCCTGGCCGAGGCGGTGTCCCCCTCGCAGGTGGTCTTCATCGCGGTGGGCACGCCGCAGTCGGAGCGGGGTGGGGCGGACCTCCAGTACGTGCTCTCCGCCGCCGAGCAGATTGGCCGGGCGCTGCGCCACTACACCGTCATCGTGAACAAGAGCACCGTGCCCGTCGGCACCTCGGACCACGTGCGCGCCGCGGTGGCCCGCTGTACGGACGTGGCCTTCGACGTGGTGTCCAACCCCGAGTTCCTCAAGGAGGGCGCCGCGCTCGACGACTTCCTCAAGCCGGACCGGGTCGTCATCGGCACGTCCTCCGAGCGGGCGCGCAAGCTGATGGCGGACCTGTACGCCCCCTTCGTGCGGACGGAGAACCCCATCCTCTTCATGGACCCGCACTCCGCGGAGCTCACCAAGTACGCGGCCAACGCGATGCTCGCCACGCGCATCTCGTTCATGAACGACATGGCGCTGCTGTGCGAGCGCGTGGGCGCCAACGTGGACATGGTGCGCAAGGGCATGGGCGCCGACCGCCGCATCGGCTACGCGTTCCTCTACCCGGGCATCGGCTACGGTGGCAGCTGCTTCCCCAAGGACGTGCGGGCCCTGATGTCCACCGCGCGCGACGTGGGCGTGGAGCTGGACCTGCTGCGGGCCGTGGAGAGCACCAACATCCGGCAGAAGCGCTGCCTGCTCACCAAGGCGCTGAAGTTCTACGGCTCCCTCGACAGCCACACCTTCGCCGTGTGGGGGCTGGCCTTCAAGCCGAGGACGGACGACATGCGGGAGGCGCCCTCCGTGGAGCTCATCGAGGGGCTGCTCGGCAAGGGCGCGCGCGTGCAGTGCCATGATCCGGTCGCGGGGCCCGTGGCGCGTCAGTACTTCGGGGAGCGGGTTGCCTACGCGCCCACCTGCTACGAGGCCGCCGAGGGCGCGGACGGCATCTTCCTGGTCACCGAGTGGAACGAGTTCCGCCGCCCCGACCTCAAGCGCCTGCGGAGCCTGATGCGCCGACCCATCATCTTCGACGGCCGCAACGTGCTCGACCCGCAGCTCGCTCGGAGCGAGGGCTTCACGTACATCGGCATCGGGCGCGACTGAGGGGCTCTCGGCCGACCGCCCGCGGTCGTGGGTTGGTGGCTCCAGGGCGTTCGTGGTGGTATCCCGCGCTCCTGCCCCGATGCGCACCGACGCCCCGCACGCCGTTCCTCAGGAGGTCTTCCGGACGAAACTCGATGGGCTGCTCATCGCGTTGATCGTCGTCTGGGGGCTCACCCAGCTCGCGCCACACCTGGCCCATCCCGCCATCTACATGTGGGATGAGGCGATGCACCAGGCCGCCACGCGCGGCACGCACGACACCTTCTTCACGCCGCACATCTACAAGGACCCGCTCTATCCTGTGGACATCCGGCACTGGTGGGCCGCGCACATCTGGATGCACAAGCCCACGGGCCCGTTCTGGTTCGGGGCGCTGATGATGCACATCGTGGGCGTGACGCCGCTGGCGCTGCGGCTGGGCTCGCTCCTGGGGCACCTGGCCGCGGCGGTGGCCATCTACCTCATCCTGAGGCGGCCCACCGGGCGCTTCTGGGCCGTGCTGGGGGCCGCGGGCTTCCTGGCGATGCCCTTCGGCTGGCAGCTGGTCCAGGGGCGCATGTTCGGGGACGTGACGGACTGCACGCTGACGGGCTGCAACGCCGTCGCGGTGGCGCTGCTCTTCCATGCCACGCGGCGGGGCTCCTGGCGGTGGGGGATGGCGGCGGGTGGGGTGGTGGGGCTGGGCTTCCTGTGCAAGACAGGGCTCGCGCTGACGCCGCTGGGCATCGCGGCGACGCTGTGGGGCCTGGGACGGCTGCGCTTCTGTGAGGGCCCCCGGTTCGGCACGGTGGCCGCCATGGTGGGCACGGCCGTGGTGGTGGTCGCGCCCTGGAGCCTCTACTCCGCGTGGCGCTGGCCCGAGCTCCATGAGCTGGAGTCGCGCGTCACCCGCGCGCACCTCTTCGCCGACCCGACGGTGGACGTGGGCCCCTGGCACCGGCCGGTGGACGCCCTCCTCAACGAGGTGAACATCATCAGCTTCGCGCCGCTGCCGGCGGTGGTGCCGCTGCTCGCCTTCGTGTGGCTGCTGGTGCGCGCCGTGCGCAAGCGCGAGCTGGAGGTGGTGGGGCTCGCGCTGTGGGTCGGGGCGACGTGGCTCGTCCTCTCGTTGAGCGTGGTGAAGGTGCCAGCCATTGCCTGGGGCGCGGTTCCGGCGGTCCTGGCCGCGCTGGCCATCGCGGGCGCGGACGCCAGACGCCACCCCGCGCTCGCGGCGGCCTTGCTGGTGGGCGTGTCGACGCCCTGGCTCCTCGAACACCTGCCTCGCATGGGACGCGTGCGCGCGGCGCTTCCCACCTTCCTGGCCCAGACACGCTCCACCCCTGGGCTCGCCGAGGGCGTCCTCCTGTCCGCCATCGCGGCGCTGCTCGTCGTTTTGCTGTCCCTGCGCCTGTCGCGGAGGCTGCCGTGGGCCTTCACGGGCCTGGGCGCTCTGGGGACGGTCGCGGTGGCCTGGGTCCTGGCCGTGACCTTTCCCCTGGCGCGGGCGCGCTACGTGGCGGACCACCTGGACGAGCTGTACATCAGCTACTCACGTGAGGTGGGACAGGCGCTCGCCAGGGCCACGCCGGAGCGGAGCGTGCTCTTCCTGGCCCATGACTCGGACGTGCCTCGCTCCATGGAGTACTTGAGCCTCATGTTCTGGAGCAACCGCATGGCGTATCGGCGAGCACCGGACACGGCGGCGGCCCATCGCCGCGACTACCACCCCTATCTGGTCTCCCCTCTGGCGGAGCGCTATGCCCCGGTTCCTGGCGTGCCGGCGTCCGCCGCGCTCCGCGCCTATGACTTGAAGGCACCTCGCCCCACGCCGGCGCCGCTCCCGGAGGGCGTCACGCCGTTGTCGTTCCGTGAAGGCGACATGGAGGTCCTCGGCGTCGCGGCGGGCCACGCCGGCGCCGGGCGTGACCAGTACGCCTTCTACGTTCGCTCGCACGGCACCCTCCGCTCGTTGAGGGTGGTCTTCCAGGGACCGGACGGCAGCGTCGAGCGCATGCTGGAGCCCGGCGCCGCGATACGGAAGGACACCGCGTTGCGGCGCGCGGACTGGTTCATCGTGCCCGTGCTGGGGCCACCCGCTTCTGGTGTGACGCACCTGGAGCTGGGGAGCAGCGGCCAGCGCGTCGCGCTCTCCCTGCCAGACGCGTGAATCGGCGGGGAGCGTCGGCTTACGGCTCCGGCCGTGCGTCGCTCGGCTCGACGGGGACGTCTCGAGGCGTCGCGAGCTGGGTGTCGCCCTCCGGGTGATGACGACGTCTCCCCCAGGCACGGCACGAAGAGCCGTCCATCCGGCAGCAGCCCGGACCGCCGCGGGGCGCCTGGAAGTCCTCGCCAGGGCTCCGCGACGTAGGCGCCGTCGCGTGCCACCTCCCGGTAGCGCCGCCCGCGATTGAAGACGATGTGGGCCAGTCCCGCCACGGCGATGACGTGCTCACCGCTCGTCCCTCGGGGCCGCCTCCTGTCGGGTGCAGTGACTTCACCATGGGAGGCATCTGCAGGGCCATGGGAAGCGTTTGCCATGGTCACCTGGGTGCGCGGCGGTCGCGGGTGAACCCTTTGCCCTCCTCGCGAAGCCGCGACATTGCTCCGGTCGCGCCGGGCGGCTCCCCACAATGGGGCGCGGATTTCCCCACGACGCGAGGAAGGGCGTAACACCTACCTCCATTGGGGAATCCTTGTGTCAGGGGCTTGTCGCCTCGCTTGTTCCCGCTGATGGCACAAACAGTGAAAACACCGCGCCCGAGCCTTGGTGGCTCCTGAACGAGGTCGAAACAATGCGGATGCAGAAGAAGCGCAATTGGGTCGCGGCTGTCTGTGCGGTGGCGATGGGCGGCAGCGGCGTCGCAAGCGCCCATGACCTGATTTGCGAGAAGCGGGTGAATGGGCAGCGGGTGGCCGTGGCCGATTCCTTTCCATACACGGCCAATTACAGTTTCGAGGTCACCAACGTGCACCCCACGTTGCCCTCCATCCTGCTGACGGCGACGGATGACGTGCTGTCCAGCGAGGGGTTCATGTTCACGCCGACGCCGCCGGTCAGCATCCCCGTCAACGGCTCGCTGACGTCGAACTTCGCGCTCGAGATTGACAGCTACGAGGATTGCATCGCCCTCGCGGAGCAGGACGGCCTGGCGGACACGCACATCGACAACGTGTTCACCGTGACGTTCGACCTGGGGTCGTCCTACTGCACGGCGCGCCTGACGTGTGAGCAGGACGAACCGCCTGCGTGCACCGCTGCGACGCGGACGCTGGGCTTCTTCAGCACCCACATCCTCGCCGTCACGCAGTGCCTGGCGCAGGGCCCCATCAACCTGGGCGCCATCGGGACCATCTCCACGCTGCCCGCCGCCGAGGGCATCCTGTGGGGCAGCCCGGCCATGTACCCGCAGGGCGGGATGCGCAGCGAGCTGGACCGGCTCCGCTTCCTGCTCGCGCGCCAGACGCTGGTGGGCATCTGCAACCAGCGCCTGTTCGGCGCGACGCCCACCCCGTCGTCGCTCCTCACGGACGCGGTCGCCGCGCTGAACACCACCAACTGCAGCCTCATCTCGTCGCTCATCGACCCCGTGGATGACTTCAACAACGGCTGCGACTCGTTCCCGTTCCCCCCGAGCTTCATCCCTGGCCCGTCCACGCCGCAGACCGCGCAGGCCATCGCGGTCGACCCGACGTCCAACTCCGGCCAGAGCTGCTCGCCCTGAGCCACTTCTGATTCATTTCCAATCCATCCCTCGAAATTCAAGGAAAGACACGCCATGAAGAAGATCATGTTGTCGACATGTGTTTCCGCGGCCCTGGCCCTGACTGCCTGCGGAGGCGACGGCGCTCGGCTCAGCTCCGTCCACGACCAGAACCCCACGCCCACCGAGCAGACTCCGCCCGTGGAGACCGCGGACGGACGGCGCTTCGAGCTGCGGCTCCGCGGCTCCGCGGTGGAAGGCTTCGACAAGCTGGAGCTCCCCATCGGGGCCGTCCGCGTCACCGCGGATGGCAAGCCGCTCAAGGTGGAGCTGGCGGCTGACCGGGTGGACGTGGCGGTCGCCAACCACGCGCCCCTGGTGGCCCACTTCTACGTACCGGAAGGTGTGGAGCGCGTCCGCGTGATGCTCCAGCTCGAGGGGCTCGGGGGCTACGCCCAGGCGGAGAAGGCCGGCCTCGTCGACGCCACCGTGGCGCCGGTCACCTTCGAGGCGCCCGTGCACGAGCTGGCGCTGCGCGGCCGTGCGGTGGTGCAGCTCGATGTGGCCCGCTCCCTCGTGGACATGGGAAGCCACCGCCTGCTGCTCCCCAACGGCGTGGTCGCCTACTGAGCCCTACCTCCCTCCTGAACGTCCCTCCTGCTGAGCCCGCTTGACTGTCAGCGTCTCATGTCACATATGAAGTGGCATGAGACGCGACAGCCGGCTCTCAGTCGCCTTGCATGTCCTCCTGCACATGGAGGACATGGGGGGCGTGGTGACGTCAGAGGTGATGGGCCGGCTGCTGAAGGCCAACCCCGTGGTGGTCCGGCGGACCATGGCCGGGCTGCGGAAGGCGGGCATCCTGACGTCGGTGAAGGGGCATGGGGGTGGATGGTCACTCGCACGCACGCTCGACACCGTGACGCTGGGCGACGTGTACGTCGCCCTCGGGACGCCAGCGCTCTTCGGCATCGGGCCTCGGGACGAGAGTCCGGGCTGTCTGGTGGAGCAGGTTGTCAATCGCTCGCTCCAGGAGTCGCTCGACGAGGCCGCGGCGCTGCTCATGCAGCGCCTTCACGGGACGACGGTGGCGGACCTGGGGCGCCGGGTGCGCCGCAGCCAGCCCCGCACGGCGAAGAAGCGTGGCCGGTCCGTATCTCCCTTTCCTTGAACCCACTGAAAGCCGGGAGCGCGCGACATGGCCGACATCAAACATCACACCGTCAGGACGAATGGCATTCACCTTCACGTCGCGGAGGCCGGCCAGGGGCCGCTCGTGCTGCTCCTGCATGGTTGGCCGGAGTCCTGGTATTCGTGGCGCCATCAGCTCCATGCGCTCGCGGAGGCGGGTTACCGCGCCGTCGCGCCGGACATTCGCGGCTATGGCCGCAGCGACAAGCCGGAGCCGGTCGAGGCGTACAGCATGAAGCACCTGATGGGCGACGCGGTCGGCCTGCTCGACGCCCTCGGTGAGCAGACGGCGGTCGTGGTCGGTCACGACTGGGGCTCGGCGATGGCATGGAATTGTGCCGCCCTCCATCCCGACCGCTTCCGCGCGGTGGTGGGGATGAGCGTTCCCCATCTGGGGCGTGCGCCCATGCCGCCGACGCAGCTCTTCGAGCGCATGTTCGGCGAGAAGTGGTTCTACATCCTCTACTTCCAGACGCCGGGTGTCGCCGAGGCGGAGTTCGAGGCGGACGTTCCGAAGACGGTCCGGACGATTTTCGCCGGAACGCCTGGCTTCGATGTGACGGCCAGCGCCGTGCAGGCCAAGAAGAAGGGCGACCGGTTCCTCACCGGCCTCGACACGCCGGCGACGTTGCCCGACTGGCTCACGGAGGAGGACCTCGCGTACTTCGCGAGCGAATTCTCCCGCAGCGGATTCCGAGGGAGCCTCAACCGCTATCGCAACATGGACCGGGACTGGCAGGAGCTCCCGGAGCTGGCGACGGCGACCATCAAGCAGCCCGCGCTCTTCATCATCGGGGAGAAGGACCCGGTGCGGGCGTTCTCCCCCGTCGATGCCATGAAGGCCCTGGTGCCGAACCTCGAGGACATCCTCGTCGTGCCGGGCGCGGGCCACTGGATTCAGCAGGAGCGGGCGTCCGAGGTGAACGCAGCGCTGCTGGCCTTCCTGAAGAAGCTGCCCGCCTGAGCACCGTGCGTCCACCGCGCTCCGGGAAAGTGTGCCGCTCTCGGGGCGCCGCAGCTGTGCTGCAAGCCCTCTCATGCGGTGGCGCCCCGGGGCGAATGGGGTATAGGTGAGCGCCGCTGGAATGGAGGCTGCGCTCATGGTGATTCCTGGGAAGTGCCACTGCGGCAATCTGTCTTTCACGCTCGTCTGGGAGCCCGCTCCCGACGAGATTCCCGCTCGGGCTTGTGGCTGCTCGTTCTGTACCAAGCACGGGGGCGTGTGGACCTCGAATCCCAGCGGCGCGCTCAGGGTCGTGGTTCAGGACCCCTCGCTCGTCTCCCGGTATTCCTTCGGGACGCAGACCGCGGAGTTTCACACCTGCAGCCGGTGCGGCATCGTGCCCGTGGTGACGAGCCGCATCGACGGACAGCTCTTTGCCGTCGTCAACGTGAATGCCTTCGAAGGGGTCGACCCGGCGCGGATTCGCCGCAGCGCGGGTGTCTTCGACGGCGAGGACACGGCGACGCGCCTCGCGCGCCGGAAGCGCAACTGGATTGCCAACGTGGAGTACATCGAGCCGCAGGGGACCTGAGCTCCCGCCGCGCTGATGCAGCGCTCCTGGATTTTGCCGACGCAGCGAGAGGGCTCGGGGCCCGGATTGCAGGATGCGCCCGTTGCATCCGTATAATCCCACCTTCCTTGTCTCAGTCTGTGGAGGTCCCCATGTTCCGAATTCTGTCTGTGGTGGCGGTGTGCGCGCTGGGGCTCACGGCGTGCGGTACGGATGTCGCCGAAACGCCCGATGCGTTGGAGAGCAGCACCCAGGGGCTGGCGTGTGAGTACGGCACGTGGGAGTGCCCGGGGAACACCGTGTGTGCCTTCCTGCGTGATGACGAAGGGCTCTGCCGCCCTCCGTGCATCAACGGTGCGTGCGCGAACACCTCCCAGGTGTGCTGCACGCAGCCGAGCGGCCAGCCGTACTGCAACAGCCACTGCTTCTGACGCGGTGGGGAGGGCTGGGCCGCTGGCCTGGGGGCGGCTTCAGCCAGGCCAGTGGCCGTCGGCGTGTCAGGACGCGGATGCGCTCTCCAGCGCGGGGCGGGCGCGCTGATACACGTCCAGGTCCCGGTCGCTGAAGAGCACGACGGTCACCCGCTGGAGCGACGGCATCCGCTTGAGCGCGGCGAGAATCTCTCGCAGGGCAATTCGCGAGGCCCGCTCGATGGGGTAGCCGTAGGCGCCGGTGGAGATGGAGGGAAAGGCGATGGTGCGCAGCCCGTGCTGCTCCATCAAGGCGAAGGCGCTTCGATAGCAGTTCGCGAGCAGGGACTCCTCTCCACTGCCGCCGCCCTGCCACACGGGCCCCACGGCATGGATGACATGGGCCGCGGGCAGGTTGTAGCCGCGGGTGATGCGCGCCTGTCCCGGAGGACACCGGCCCAGCGTGCGGCACTCGGCCAGGAGCCCGGGGCCGGCCGCGCGGTGGATGGCCCCGTCCACGCCACCGCCTCCTGTCAGCGAGGCGTTGGCTGCGTTCACAATCGCGTCCGCCTGGATGAGGGTGATGTCCCCGCGCATCAGCTCCAACCGCTCGTCACCCATGGTGCCCTCCATCGTTCCTGTGCGTGTGAACAGGCAATGCTCGCCTGGCTCAGGAAGAACCCCTCTATCATCATGCCCATGGCCAATCTTCTCAGAGACACACTCCTTGGACAGCTCGACATTGCCTGGGCGCTCACGTGCTACCACCTGGAGGGCGTGACGACGGAGGAGTGCCTCCGGCGGCCTGGGCGTCAGGGGTTGCATGTGCATCGCGGCGAGGATGGGCGCTGGCGTGCGGACTGGCCCGAGCACGAGGGCTACGACCTGGGGCCCGCGAGTGTCGCGTGGCTGACGTGGCACCTCGGCTTCTGGTGGTCCATGGTGCACAACCACTCCTTCGGAGACGCGACCCTGGCAAGGGAGCACGTGGACTGGCCGGGCACCGCCGACGAGGTGCGGGCCTGGGTGAACCGCCTCCACGCCGAGTGGCGCGCGGCCATCGAGCGCCTCACGGACGAGGACCTGCGGTCGACTGAACGAACGCGCTGGCCACTGCAAGGCAAGCCGTTCGGAGACATCGTGGCCTGGGCCAACCTGGAGCTGATGAAGAACGCGGCGGAAATCGGTTACGCCCGGTTCGTCCTGGCCGTGGCACCCACGGGCACGACAGGCGCCTGACACGGCGCGTCGCGCGGTCAGTCCCCTTCGGGGGAGACATTGTTGGCAGAGCGCCAATAGTATGGGGCCATGGGTCTTCCGGTGCGTGCCGCGCTGCTGGAGTCAGTGAAGGGTCCCTTCATCATCGATGAGGTCGAGCTCGAGCCGCCTGGAGCAGGGGAGCTGCGGGTGCGGGTGGTGGCGAGCGGCATCTGCCACACGGACCTGACCTACCGCGCGGGGGCGGCCCGCTTCCCGTTCCCCGCCGTGCTCGGCCACGAGGGGGCGGGGGTGGTGGAGTCCGTGGGGGAGGGCGTGACGGGCTTCGCGCCGGGGGACGCGGTGGTCCTCAGCTATTACGCCTGCCGGGCGTGCAGCCTCTGTGAGCGGGGGCATCCGGCGTACTGCCAGCGAGGGGTCGCGGCGAACGTGTCGGGTGCCCGGCCCGATGGCTCCTGGCCCATGCGCTGGCGCGGCGAGCCGGTGCGCTCGAGCTTCTTTCATCAGTCGTCCTTCGCCACGCACGTCCTCGCGCACCAGCACAACGCGGTGAAGGTCGACGCCTCGGCTCCCCTGGCTCTCTTCGCGCCGCTGGGCTGCGGCTTCCAGACCGGCGCCGGCGCGGTGCTCGCGTCCTTCCAATGCCAGCCAGGGCAGCAGCTCGCCGTCTTCGGCGCGGGCGCCGTCGGGCTCGCGGCCATCATGGCGGCGCGCGTGGCGGGCGCGTCGCGCATCCTCGCGGTGGACCTCAGCGAGGCGCGGCTGGAGCTCGCGCGCGAGCTGGGCGCCACGGACACCTTCCTCGCGAGCGAGCCCGGCCTCACCCAGGCCATGCTCAAGCGCACCCGGGGCGGAGTGGACTACGCCCTGGAATGTGTCGGCTCGCCCCAGGTGCTGCGCCAGGCGTTCGACGTGACGCGGCCCCTGGGGACGTGTGGGCTGCTGGGCCTGCCAGGCCCCGGCGCGACGGAGGTCACCCTGTCGATGATGGCGCTGCTCTCCGGCAAGCGGCTGGTGGGCATCCTGGAGGGGGACGCCGACCCGAAGACCTTCATTCCCAGGCTGATTGCGCTGCATGGCGAGGGGCGGTTCCCCGTGGAGAAGCTGAGCCGTCCCTACGCCTTCGAGGCCATCAACGACGCGGTGCACGACATGGAGATGCGCACGGTCATCAAGCCCGTGCTGTGCATGAACGGAGGAGCGAGGTCATGACGTTCGACGAGGTGGTGAAGTCGGGGCGCATCCGCGGCGAGGACGCGCTCGCGTTGTTCGACAGCCTGCCCACGGTGGACCTCGCCTTCATGCGTGGCACGTGGAAGGGCAGTGAGCTGCAGACAGGGCACCCGATGGACGGGATGCTCGGTGCCACCGGCTGGTACGGCAAGCAGTTCCTCGATGAGGAGCGCGTGCACCCGCTGCTCTTCTTCACGGAGGACCGCGCGTCGGTGTTCGCGGTGGACCCGCGGAAGTGGCCCTCACCGGAGCTTCGTGGCCTCGTGGGCGCACACCGCGCCGCGGTGGAGACCTCGCAGTTCAAGGCCCGCCTGCGCCTGACGGAGTTCCGCGGAAAGGTCAGCGCGACGATGATCTACGACGACCGGCCCATCCTCGACGTGTTCCGCAAGGGCGACGCGTCCACGGTGCTCGGGGTGATGGACGCCCGGGGGATGGCGGCGCCGTACTTCTTCGTGCTCCGGCGCGACGAACGTGCGCCTGCCGTGGGGACGCGGGCCGGGGCGGGCACGCCGTAGTCCGGCGGCCACCGGCTACGGCTTCTGGACGTCCACGACTTCGACGTTGCGGAAGTCCTCGCAGGGCTGCTTGAGGCCCAGCACGTACTTCAGCGAGCGCAGCTCCATCATCAGCTTGGCCCAGAGCTTGCGCGGCAGGCTGGGCCCCAGGGGCTCGGGAGGCGCCAGGGCGAACGTGTTCAGGTCGAGGTAGTGCGTGGCCGTCCGACCCACGCCCTCGAACTCGTGCTCGAGCCCGCAGGTGAGCTGGCGCAGCTCCGGCGCGAGCCGCTGGTGCACCACGTCGGTCATCAGGACGTACTCCGAGACGGGCACGTCGTTCTTCAGCATCCGGTGCACGAGGATGACGTCCACGCCGGCGAGCTCGGTGAGGTGCTTCACGCGCTGGAAGGCGACTTCGCCGGCATGGGCCACGAACTTGAGCGTCAGGGCGCCCACCTGCATGCAGCCATCACACTTGCACATGCGGTCGACGACGAACCGCTCGCGCCGGGACAGGAAGGCGCGGCGGATGTTCGACACCTGCTGCGCGAAGGCGGGGAAGTCCTCCCCCACGGCGTAGAAGAAGGCGGCGTCCCCCTCGAGCTTGGCGAGCTTGAGCGGGCCGGAGGCGTCGATGACGGCCTCGAGCAGCTGCGCCACCGTCTCCTGCGCGTGCGCCAGGCTGAAGCGGTGATGGCTCATGAAGCGGGTGTACCCGCCGATATCTGCGATGAGCAGAAGCGCCTTCTCGATCGCCATGCGGCTGGCACCCTACCACGCTCGCCGATGGCTCGGCGTGGTTCACCGACCGCTCCGGCGGCTTCACAGATGGGTTCACGGATTGTGCGCGGCCATCGCCTAGCGTCGACACCGCGCCAGCCCCCCCCCTCATCCGGCGCACGGAGGATGACCCTGTCCCGCTTCGTCTCTTCACGTCGAGCCGTCCTCGCGGGCGCCGCCGTGGCGGCCTCGGGGCCCGCGCCGCTGCCGGTGGGGCGTGAGGCCGGGTGGTAGGCTCCGCCGCATGAACCACCGGCCGGCCCCCGCCCCCTCCTTCTGGGCCCTGCAGCTGGGGGGATGGGGACTCTATGCCCTGCTGCTCATCGTCACCTTCCTGCCCATCGCGTCGGCCGGTGACAGTGAGCTGCGCCTCGTGCTGGCGAAGGGCTCGCGCGCGGTGTACGGCCTGGCCCTCACCAGCGTGATGCGGCTGTGCTACCGGCCCCTCTTTCCTGGCTCCTTCAAGCGCCAGGCGGTCTGGTCATTGCTCACGAGCGCGGTGTTCGGGGGCCTCTGGATGGCGCTCGCCGAGGTCTGGGCCAGCTGGTTCTACTCGGGGACCTACCACTGGATGGACCACCGCCGGAGCTTCCCACGGTATGCGCTCGACTACGCCGTGACGCTGCTGGGGTGGAGCGGCCTCTACTTCGGCATCAAGCACGCCCGGGCCTGGCAGCAGGAGCGGGAGCGTGCGCTCCGGGCGGCCACGCTCGCGCACGAGGCCCGGCTCGCTTCCCTGCGGCATCAGATGCACCCGCACTTCCTCTTCAACGCGCTCACCTCCGTGCGGGCCTTGATTGGGGAAGACCCTGCCCGGGCCCGTCGCATGGTGACGGAGATGGCGGACTTCCTCCGCTTCTCGCTCCAGAAGGGGGATGCGCCCCAGGTCCCGCTGGAGGAAGAGCTCGCCATGGTGCGCAGCTACTTGAGCATCGAGTCCGTGCGCTTCGAGGAGAAGCTCGAGATGCACCTGTCGGTGATGCCGGGGACCGAGCAGCTCACCGTCCCGGCGTTCCTCATCCAGCCGCTCGTGGACAACGCGGTGAAGCACGGCCTGGCCTCGGGGGAGCTGCCGGTGCGCGTGCGTGTGGACGTGAGCCGGGAGCGCGAGGTCCTCCGCATCCATGTCGCCAACTCCGGGCGCTGGGCGCCGCCGACGCGGACGCCGGAGCCCCAGGGCACGGGCACCGGCCTGCGCAACGTGCGCGAGCGGCTGGCGCAGCTCTTCGCGGAGCGGGCTCGCCTGGAATCCGTGGAGAAGGACGGCTGGGTCCACATCACCATCGAAATCCCCGCCCGGGAATGGACGCCCATCATCGCCGAGGAGTCCCATGACGCTGCCATTGCGCGCCTTGCTGGTGGATGACGAGCGGCTGGCGCGAGCCGAGCTGCGCGAGCTGCTGGCGCCCCACCCGCAGGTGAAGGTGGTCGGAGAAGCGGATGGCGTGGCCGCCGCGCTCGCGCAAATCGAGGCGCTGCGGCCGTCGCTCCTGTTCCTGGACGTGCAGATGCCAGGGGAGGGCGGCTTCGAGCTGCTGGCCCGGCTGCCCGAATGTCCCTTCGACGTCGTCTTCGTGACGGCCTATGACGCCCATGCGCTGCGGGCGTTCGAGGTCAACGCGCTGGACTACCTCCTGAAGCCCGTGCACCCAGAGCGCCTCGCGCGCACGCTGGCGCGGCTCTCGGCCCGGGACACCGGCAAACCCTCGCCCCCGCAAGGCCCCGTGCGCCAGAAGCTCGTGGAAGGCGACATGCTGTTCCTGGAGAACGGCGCCCGGTCGCGCTTCGTGCGGGTGGACCAGATCGTCTGCCTGTGTGGTGCGGGGGACTACGCGGAGGTCGTCACCGCGGATGGCCTGCGCACGCTCTCCCCGCGCCCGCTGAAGGAGTGGGAGCAGCGGCTTCCGCCCCGCACCTTTGCCCGCATTCATCGCTCCGCGCTGGTCAACCTGACCTTCGTCGAGCGGGTGGACCGGGGGCTGGGGGGCAGTGGGGAGGTCTTCCTCCGCGGCGTCCCCGAGCCGTTGCCGCTCAGCCGCAGCCACGCCACGGCGCTGCGCGAACGCTTCGGGTGACGGCGGAGCCCCCGGCCGACTCCAGGGCGGGACGGATGTCTGCTTTTGTCCTGTCGCCCGCCGCGGCTCGCCTTTCCGGCGGCCGAGGGTTGCCAGGAATTGCCGCGCGATTCTAAGTGACGCCCGCTCATCTCGACGGATTGGGAGTGGTTCGCTCGAACTTCCCGGCGTGGAAACCCATGCCGGAGTCTGGATGCGTGTGTCATCGACTCAAGGGAGCCGGAAAATGAACGTCATCAAGACGCCCGAGGTATCCACGAAGGAAGGCAAGGTGCAGGGGTTGGTGGAGGGGAGGATCTCCGTCTTCAGGGGCATCCCCTACGCGAAGCCGCCCACCGGTTCGCGCCGCTGGCGCGCCCCCGAGCGGGCCCAGCCATGGACTGGCGTGCGCGACGCCTTCGAGTTCGGGCCCTCGTCCCTGCAGTCGCGGCAGGACTGCATCGAGAACGGCGGCGGAGACCCGGGGGAGCTGAGCGAGGACTGCCTCTACCTCAACGTGTGGACGCCCAGGGTGGACTCCTGCGCGAAGCTGCCCGTGGTGTTCTGGATTCACGGCGGGGCCTTCGTCATCGGCTCGGGCCGCGTGCCGCCGTATGACGGCATCAAGCTGGCCTCGCGCGACGTGGTGCTGGTCACCATCAATTACCGGCTGGGCCACCTGGGCTTCTTCATGCATCCGGCCCTGGAGAAGGAGAACCCGGGCGGTCCGGCGAACTTCGGCCTGCTGGACCAGATGCTGGCGCTGGAGTGGGTGCGCGACAACATCGCGGAGTTCGGTGGCGACCCCGACAACGTCACCGTGATGGGCCAGTCCGCCGGCGCGAAGAGCGTCCTGTCGCTCTACACGTCGCCGCACGTCCGGGAGAAGAACCTCTTCCGCCGGGGCGTGGCGATGAGCGCGTATGCGCTGCAGGAGAAGTCCTGGGCCGACGCGAAGCTCGCCGGCATGGCCTTCGCCTGGAGGAACGGGCTCGACCGGCTCCTGGCCACCATGGAGGAGTTGCGTGGGCTGGACGCGGAGAAGTTCTGGACGCTGCCCCCTGACACCGTGAATGCACCCAGCTCCATCTACGGCGACTCCGTGCTCCCCGAGCCCATCCGCAACACCTTCGCGAGCGGGGGGCAGCTCGACCTGCCGCTCATCGTCGGCAGCACGAGTGATGACTCCAGCGTGGTGTCCGCGTTCGACATCGACCCCGCCACCATCCTCGAGAGGCTGGGGGCCTTCGCCCCGGTCATTCGCCAGCTCTACCCCGACGTGAACGACGACCGGGAGATTGGCCGCCGGATGTGCCGCGACTTCGTGTTCACCGTGTTGCCGCGGCTGCTGGCGAAGCACCACGTGGCGAAGGGCGCCCCGGTCTGGCGCTACTACTTCGAGTACCGCGCCAGGTTGCTTGCACCCAGGCAGCGTCTGGGGGTTCAGCACGGCGGCGAGGTGTCCTACTTCCTGGAGACCGCCGCGGATGTCCCGCCCGCGGGCGAGCTCTTCACGGATGAGGACCGGGTCTTCATGCGCGGCCTCGTGACGTCGCTGGTCCAGTTCGCCAGGACGGGCACGCCCGGGCCTGTGGGGCAGGTGACGTGGGAGCCGCATACCGAGAGCCAGGACCGGCTGCTGAGGCTGGATGCGACGTCCACGGTGGAGGCCAACTTCGCGAGCACCGTGCTCCAGGCGGCGGAGAACATCCTGCCCATCCTCGACACCATGGCCAGGCCGCCTCCGCCCAAGCTGCCGAAGTCCGCGCCGGCAGCGGCTGCGGCTGACTCGAAGCGGCCCGAGGTCCGTCCGTAGTCGCGGGTCGCGCCGGCCCGGGGGATATCCAGCGTGACACCGGTGCGATACCAGGAGGCTGGGGCTTTTTTGCCCTGGCCCTGGATGTATCACCGGCGCGCCAGGCACCCTCCGGGCCGCGCGTTGCGCCTTCAATGACAAGCCGCGGACGCTCGCCCCAGCTTGAAGTGCGACGCGGATGTAATGAAACAGGCAGGCCGCACGACGTGTGACCAGGAATCATCAGGGAGAGCGGATAGATTCTGGAGGGTCTGGTTAGTTGGTAAAACTGTGTGTTACGGTTTTTCCGTGAGCCGGTGTTTCATTGCCTGACGGTTTCACGTCCCTCCCTTACCCGAGGTCTCCATGCGTTCAGTGCAGTTCATGCGTCGTTGGTCGACAGTGGGCGCCATGTCGTTGCTGGTCGGTTGCGGACCGGAGCTGGCCGAGCAGCAGGCGGAGGCGGTGACGCCGGCCACCATCGAGCAGGACATCATTGGTGGCACCAACACGACCATCGGCGCCAACCCCTGGCAGGTGTCCCTGCAGGACGGCACCTTCCACTTCTGCGGTGGCTCCATCCTCAACGAGAACTGGATTCTCACCGCGGCGCACTGCGTGGTGGATGGCGCTCCGGGCCGCATCCTGGCGGGCAGCACCACCCGCAACGGCACGGGCCAGTCGCGCACCGTGGCGCAAGTCATCGTCTATCCTGGGTATGTCGACGTGGTCGAGGGCAAGGACGTGGCCCTGCTTCGCCTGTCCTCACCGCTCGACCTGAGCGGGGCGAACGCCAAGGCCATCCCCATCGTCACGGCGGCGGACGCCCAGAATGGGGCCACCAACGCGGGCGTGGTCGCGCGCGTCACGGGCTGGGGCAGGACCTCCACCAGCACCTCGCCCACCACGCTGCAGACGGTGGACGTCAACCTGATTTCCAACGCCCAGGCGCAGAGCAGCTACCCCAACGAGACCATCACCGCGGACCAGCTCGGTGCCGCCGCCCCTGGCAAGGACTCCTGCCAGGGTGACAGCGGTGGTCCGCTCACCGTGTCCGTCAATGGCACCCGCAAGCTCGCGGGCGTCGTGAGCTGGGGCTACGGCTGCGCCGACTCGCGCTACCCGGGCATGTACGCGCGGGTGTCTCACTTCGAGAGCTGGATCAACTCCTACATCGGTGGCACGAACCCGCCGCCGCCCCCGCCGCCCCCGCCCGGCACCATCCTGCTGGAGGAGACGGGGCTGTCGGGGAGCCGCGGCTCGTGGGAGGACTTCGAAATCACGGTGCCGAGCGGCGCCACCTCGCTCGTCGTGACGCAGACCGGCGGCAGCTCGGGTGACGCGGACCTCTACGTGCGGCAGGGCTCCCTGCCCACGTCCACCCGGTACAACTGCCGCTCCCAGGCGAGTGGCAACAACGAGACCTGCACCATCTCCAACCCCGTCGCCGGCCGCTGGTATGTCTCCGTGTACGGCTACAGCGCCTACTCGGGCGTCTCCGTGACGGCCACGGTGCCGTAGCGGACGAGCCCACTGGCGGTTCCAGAAGCCCCCTGTCTTCCCTCGGGAGACAGGGGGCTTTGTCTTGGCCCACGCTGCCGCGGGGCCTCAGCCCAGGCCTACTCCACCCAGTCCTGCGCGGTGAGCACGCGGTAGCCCGTCGCCGTGTCGATGAAGAAGGCGACGACGGTGCCAGCCCAGCTGGCCTCGGTGTAGTAGCTGATGTAGCAGCCCTTGAAGGTGCCGCCGGCGGTGTTCGCCTCGAGCTCCGCCAGGCCGGCGGTGATGACTTCCTCGGCGAGCGGGCCGTTGCGCTCCGCGTACCCGACGGTGCTCTCGACCTGGCCGAGGACCTCGGCGCCCGTGGCCAGCGCCGGACGGGTGTTCCACTCGCCCTCGGGGTAGAGGTTCGGGTCGATGCCGAAGCACGTGGCGTTATCGAGGCGGCCACCGTTGCTGTAGGCGCCGTTCAGGACGGACTCCACGCTGAAGTTCTGGCTCAGCCGGCTGGTCCACAGGGACTCGGGCTGCGCGTTGATGGCGGCGATGAGCTCCGCCAGGGCATAGCCCTGGGTGGCGGCGTTGCGCAGGTCCCGCAGGCTCGCCGAGCCGATGCCGCTCGTCGCGGAGACAGCCTGGATCGAGCTGAAGGGACGAAGGCCGATGAGGTTCGCCGCGCCCGTCGACGCGTTGGGCAGGATGGCGTACAGCGTGTGGGCGGCCACGGTGTTCACCAGGGAGACCACCGCCGCGGCGTCCTCGGTGGAGAGCGCGAGCTCGTCGTAGATGCCCGCGCAGGTGCTGGTGATGAAGCCCAGCTCACGAGAGGCCCCTTCAATCTGCGTCAGGCGCGCCGCACCGACGCCGCTGACCGAGGCCACCTGGGCCATCGTCGTGAAGGGCGCCGTCGCACGCTGGTTCACGAGGTTGGTGGCGACGTTGCTGGGCAGGTACGCGTCCAGCGCCTCGAAGGACGCCGTGTTCAGGTAGGTCAGGATGCCCTGGCACTCGGGCGCCACGTCCACGTCCGTGGTGGTCAGCGGCGCGCCCTGGCGCTCGGTGGACGGAGACGACGGCTCGGACTCGGCGGGACCACAGCCGACCAGCAGGCTCGCGGAAAGAAGGGCGGGAACGAGATGACGCATCGAGGACTCCTCTGAGGGACTGCGGGGACCGCGCCTCCATACACCAGTCGCGCGGCTCGCTGTTCATTCTCGGAATGTGCAGAATGAGGTGTTTACGAGAAAGTCATCATCGAGGCTGTCCATGCCCGACGTCCGAACCCTCTTGTCGGAGCTCCGCACCTGGCATTCGCGCCTGCCCGACCAGCAGGCCGCACCCGTGCAGGGGCTCGCGGCGACGTGTGAAGCGCTGCTCTACGGGGAGCTGGGCTACGCGGACGAGACGCTGTTCCTCTATGGCTACAGCGTGGGGGAGGATGAGCACTGCTTCCTGTACGATACGCCCTGGGACGAGGTGCACCGGGCTCTTGGCGGGGGACATCCCCCGGAGTGGTACGACGGCCTGGAGATGCCGCGGTCCTTCCAGGTGCGCTACGCCGTCGCGGAGCCCCGCCGACACGAGATTCTGGACCCGCTGCTGAGGGAGATGATGCAGCGGCCGCTCCGGTATGTCGGGACGCGGCCCGCCGTGCCCCACCTGCTCACGGCGGGGGCGGAGGCGCTCTTGCGGGATATCCAGGAGTGGGATGAACGGCTCCGCTTCCTGAGGCGTGGCTACACCCTGCTGGCGGCGGATGAGCCCAGGGCCGAGGGCTGGACGCAGGCGGTTGCCCGGTTCGGTGGGCTCGTGGGGAGCGGGAGCGCCACCTATGCGCACTACCGTTATGCGGCCGCGGGGACGAACTACGTCTTCGCCGTGAAGTGCCAGCCACCCCTGGCGAGAATGACGCCCAGCAGCCATGCGCCCATGAACTCCCGGAAGGAGCGTCGCGCGCATCTGGCCCTGGCGCGCCGGCAGGAGCAGGGCTTCCGGTTGTTGTCGCCCGGCGAGGAGCTGCAGGTGCGGTTCAACCCGGTGGACCCGGGAGAGCACGCGCTGGGCCCCATCCTGCGCTCAGTGGGACCCGAGCCGCTCGAGCTGTCTTCGTCCGTCGTGGCATTCCAACTGGAGCCCGTCCGGCTGCCCCGGTCGAGATAGGGGCGGGCGCACCGTGACGTCCATGTCCTGTCCATCCGGGGGCCCGGTATGACGGCTCTGCCTTGCCAGGGGTGTTGCGCAGGATGGGCGAGCGTTAACTGGCGACGTCTGTCATTGGGGGGACGTGCCGTGCGAGCGGGGCGACCCCGGATGGCTCGTCGCCCGGGAGCGGGCACCTGGCTGGAAGGAAACGTTCGTCGTGGACCTGAGCCTGGACCTCCCTCGGTTCGGGGCCACGTTCTGACTACCGCGGGGGCGCGGCGACGCTCGCGCGCGCCCGGTCGCATTCTTCGCAGGCGGCGTCCGGTGGGCAGAGGAAGATGAGCGGCTCCGCGCGGAGCCGCTCGACCGCGACGCTCACGATGTCGCGGGCATCGCAGAGCCAGGCGTCCGCGTGGCCCACCTTGCCTTCGCGCGGCAACCCGCGGGCCTGGAGCCAGCCGTCGGCGCGCTGGAAGCCACGGCAGCAGTGGTCCGTCTCGGCAATCTCCACCGTCTGGACCACGCCATCCACCTCGACGACACAGGGGTGGGTGACGGAGTAGGGCACGGGGGCGAGGGCCTCCGCGAGATGGAGCGTCGTATTCTCCCCCTGTGTCACGCCGAGCAGGAGCACCTGGCCGCCCAGCTTGTGGACCTCGCCCACCGGGCTTTCAGGGCCATGCGGAGGTGACAGGGGCTGGGGCTGGCAGATGCGCTCCGCCTGGGGACCGGCGGCCGCGAAGGAGCCGCCGGGATGCGTGCTGCGCACGACGCCGGGTTGCCGCCAGAAGAGCTCGGCGGTGATGCCCATGCCGTCGGTGGGCGTGGTTCGGGGGTCGAACACGCTTTCGCCATCCGTCATGGTGGGCATGACGAGTGTGCCCTCGCTCCCGAGCGCCTCGCGCAGTGCGCGAATCAGCCCGAGCGGGCCTCCTTCGACGGGGCGAACCGCCCTGAACGACGTGTGCACCAGGAGGACACCGCCCTGGCGCACGCCCAGGCTCCGGAGTTGCTCCACCATCTGCGCGCCGCTGACTTCGTTCATGGGTGGGTTATCGCGCGGCCCCCAACCATCCGCAAACGCGGAGGTGACGCGAGGCTCGGAGCGGGATGCTAGAAGTGCCACGTCGCGAGCCCGGCGCCACGGCGCTGACGCTCGGTACGGATGGAGCGCATGGCGAACCGGTCAGAAGACGTCGAGCGATACATGCGGGAGCTCCAGCACTCCCGCAAGGACGAGGTCGAGCGCCTCAGGGCGGCCATCCTGGACGCGCACCCGGGCATCACCGAGCGCATCAAATGGAACGCGCCGAGCTTCTGCTTCAAGGATGATGACCGGGTGACGCTCAAGCTGAAGCCCAGGGATTGCGTCCAGCTCATCTTCCACCGAGGTGCAAAGGCGAAGAGCGCCCGCGGCTTCTCGTTCGAGGACCGAAGCGGCCTGCTGCAGTGGGTGGCCGAGGACCGGGCCGTCGTCACGCTTCAGGACATGAAGGACGTAAAGGCGAAGAAGGCGGCACTGAGCAAGCTCGTGGTCCAGTGGATGGAGTCGACCACGCCGCGGGAGTAGGCACGGCCCGGGCGCGCGCCATCCAGGCGCGGCCTCTCTCTCAACCTCTTCGGCCCTCAATCGCCCGGACGTGACCCCGGGGCGCGCCGGTCCTTGTCGAGGCGCCCTCCGGCCAGGAGCCAGTCGCGGACCGCGAGGAAGCGCGCCGTGGGCGCCGCGGCCTTGCGCCAGGCCACCCAGAGGGTTCCCCAGGGCTGCCGGGGCGAGCGCCGGGGCGTGTCGGGCGTGAGTGTCACGAGTCGGCCTTCCCGCACCGCTGTCTCCACCAGGTAGTCGGGCAGCACCGCCAGGCCCACGCCGGCCTCCGCGAGGGCCTGCATCTCATCCAGGTTGGCGATTCGGCAGACCACCTGGGCCGGAAGTCGCTCCTTCGGCCCGAAAGCCGCGCGCCACCAGGGCGCGAGCATCGCCAGGTCGGCGTCGAAGGCGATGAAGCGGTGGGCCGCGAAGTCCCGCGCGCTTCGGGGCGTGCCCCAGCGATTCAGGTAGGCCGGCGAGGCCACGGCCAGGAAGCGCTCCTGGGCCACGGCGCGGACCTCCAGGCCGGGGGCCTCTGGCAGGAGCCCGACGATGCCCAGGTCCAGCTCGCCGTCCAGGAGCCGGCGGGCGACGCGGCTGGGCACGTCGAAGCGGACGTCCAGGTGCAACTCCGGGAAGTGCTCCAGGAGGCCGGGAAGGCGGGGCCGCAGCCAATGCCGGAAGAAGGGCCAGGGGCCCCCGAGGGAGACCTCGCCGCGCACGGCCCGCTGGGCTTCGGAGGCCTCCTCCAGCGCGGCGTCCAACGCGGGCAGGTGTTCACCCAGCCGCTGGACCAGGGCCGTTCCGGCCGCCGTGAGCCGGGCCCGGCGTCCCACGCGTTCGAACAGCACCACGCCCATGTGCCGCTCCAGCGCCTTGAGCTGCTGACCAACCGCCGACGCGGTGATGCCCAGGCGCGCCGCCGCGGCGGCGTGGGTGCCCGCCCGGCTCACCTCCCACAACGTCCAGAGGGCCTCGTGATTGCCAAGCATGGCTTCACATTATGCGAAGGTCCTCTCGGTTTTCTTGGGGGTAGGGGCGGCGTACTCCTTCGTGCCATCGCCCCCATCCGGAGGGCGGAAGGAGCCATGCCATGGAAGCCCTGACCGCCGTGAAGATTCTGCTGATTGTCACCAGTCATTCCCAGTTCGGAGATACGGGGGAGCGCACGGGCTTCTGGTTGGAGGAGCTCGCCGCCCCATACGAGCAGTTCGTCCAGGCGGGAGCACAGGTGGACATTGCCTCGCCCAAGGGCGGCGCGGCTCCGGTGGACCCTCGCAGCGAGAAGGAGGCCACCGCCGCCACACGCGCCTTCCTGTCCGATGCCCGGGCGGCGAAGAAGCTCGCGAACACGCTCGTGCTGTCGGAGGTGAAGGACACCTACGACGCCTACTTCGTCGTGGGCGGGCATGGCGTGATGTGGGACCTGGCAACGCATGCCCCGCTCCACCAACTGCTCTCCCAGAGCTTCGCGCGAGGCGCCGTGGTGGCCGCGGTCTGCCACGGCCCGGCGGCGCTGGTGGGCGTGAAGGGGCCGGACGGCGAGCCTCTGGTGAACGGCCGGCGTGTGGCGGCCTTCAGCAATGCCGAGGAGAAGGCGGCGAAGTTCGACGCCATCGTTCCGTTCGCGCTGGAGACCCGGCTTCGCGAGCTCGGGGCCCGGTACGAGTCGGGTCCGTTGTGGGCCAGCTTCACGGTCCGGGACGGGCGGCTCGTCACCGGGCAGAACCCCGCGTCGTCCGCCGACACGGCCCGCGAGGTGCTGCGCGTGCTGCGCGAGAAGAAGTAGCCACCTGATTCGCCCCACCCCTGGGTGGACGGCGCGTGGGCGCCCGTGTCGTGGCTACCAGGAGCGGGGGCGTTACGGGTGATGAAGCGGCCCGTCTTCGAGCGTGGCAGCCGGGCCGCGTCCATCACGCGCTGCGCGCCCCCGTCCGCGGTCAGCGTGCGCGCACCAGCCGTGGCGGCGGATTCCCTGCGCACGCTGGCCGGACTGCTCGCGCGAGGGCTGCGCCATTCGCGAGGGTCAGGCCGGGTCGTGGAGCTTCAAGACGTACAGGAGGTCCCGTTCGGTGCGTCCCCGTCCCAGGACCAGCCCCTCCCGCAGGATGAGAATCTCTTCCATCGCGTCGTGGAAGTGGACGAAGGGTGAGTGCTCCTGCTGTCGATGATACGCGACGGGGCCGTCTCCCAGGGTCTCCCAGTACCGTCGGCGCACGACGTCCTCGGGGGGGGCGCATCCGTCCAGCGTGACGAGCAGCGCGCCCGTGGCGAGGTCGAAGACACGCGTGCGCATGTCATCGGCCTGCGTGACGACCACCTCGTCACCGACGGCCACTGCGTAGGCCAGGGCTGGATGGGGGAGCTCATGCAGGACCACGCCTCTGCGGGAATCGAGGAGCCGTACCCGCTTGTCCATGCAACAGGCCGCGACGAGGCTGCCGTCATCGGAGAGGCCCAGGCCGATGACAGGCGCCCCCGCCACGCGAAGGACCCGCTGGGCACCGCCAGGCAGTTCGCAGAGTTCCACCTCGCCGGACGTTCGGCCCAAGGCGATACAGGGCGCCTGCGCCGCCGCCGCATACGCGGGGGCGGGATGCAACAGGGCCGTGGTGTCAATGACCCGCGTACCGCTTCGCGCCTCATGGACCAACACGCGAGCACTGCGCTCGTAGCCAGACACCACGAAGGTGCCGTCTGGCGTGAAGTCCACAATGGCCGCGGGCTCCCGTGGGCCTCGCAGCGTGTGGACCAGGGCTCCATCGGAGACACGCCAGACGTGAACCGCGCCCTCCTGGATGAAGGCCGCCAGGAGCTGCCCGTCAGGGGAGAAGGCCATGGGCAAGCGGGTCGCGATGACGCTCTTTTCCGCTGGGCCCTTGGGGGACGCCGCCAGGGTGTGGATGGGCTCCAGGCTCCGCGTGTCGATGAGCTGGATGCCCGGCCGGTCGGGGCGCTCGCCGAGGTACATGAGGGGCCGCGCCAGCAGGACCCCGTCGGGGCTCACCTTCCACGGGACCAGGGCGGCTTCCCGGTAGTCATGCGGGACGGTGTGCTCGCGCCCGGCCGTGTCGAAGGTCAGCGCCGCCTGTCTCAGCCGAGCGACGCCTCGCGCTCCCTCGGGTTGTCCCCACAGGTGGTCGACTGGGTTCTGAAGTGCCAGCAGCGTGGGAGAAGGTGTCTCCTCCAGGTCGCCGATGAGCAACCGCCCATTGGCAGCCGTCAGGGCAAAGTGCTTGCCAGCAGGGTGAAACGCGGCGCTGCGCTGATGCCCGTCGCTCAGATAGGGCCGCGTCCGCAGCACGTCGCCGCTTCGAGCATCCAGCACTTCCACGCGGTTGAAGGCGAGCACCCCCAGGCGCGAATCGTCCACCCATGAGACACCCGAGTAAGGGCCCTGCCCCGTCACGCCGGGCTCGCGCTTCCAGTCTTGCGTCGCCACCCGGACGATGCCGTCCAGGTCCGTCAGCGCGAGCCAGGCGCCATCCGGGCTGAAGGCCACGGACCCCACGCTGCTGATGGTGGGGATGCGGGCAACCTGCGTACCCGTTTCCAAATCCCAGACGCGGGCGGTGTTGTCCGACGCCCCCGTGGCCAGCCAGCGGCCGGATGGGTGGAAGGCCACGGCCAGCACGGACTGCTGATGGCCTTTGAGGGTGCGAACCACCTGCCCCGTGGCCACATCGACCAGCCGGACGAGCCAGCCCAGGTTCGCCGCGGCGAGCCAGCGGCCGTCGGGGCTGAAGGCCACCGACGTCACCTGTCCCTCCTGTCCCGTCAGCGCATGTAGGAGGGCTCCCGTCTCCACGTCCCAGATGCGCGCGTCATGGCCCCGCGAGCCGGACGCCAGCCGCGTACCGTCCGGGCTCCAGGCGACGCTCCGCACCTCGCCCTCGTGCCCGGCCATGGTCTGGATGCACGTCCCGGTGGCTACGTCCCAGACGTGAACGTTCCGCCCGTCCTCCCATGTCCCTGTGGCCAGTCGTGCTCCGGAGGGGCTGTAGGCCGCGCTCAGCACCTGGGCGTCATGCGCGAAGAAGCGGTCGTCGCCCTCCAGCGGGCCCGGGAGCGGGCGTAGGGACTCCACCCATGGCGCGCGACCTGGGGACGCCCACTGCTGGCGCCAGTGCTCCGCGAGCCGCCACACCTGCGCTTCCGGGGCGCCAGCAACGAAATGCGCCGCGGCGTCGGGTGCGTCGAACCATCGCAGCCGGTTGTAGAGGCACTGGAAGAGTGACTCGGGATGCGCGCGCAGGAACGCCTTGTCGAGCGCGAGGGCACGCAGGAGGACGCGCAGGGCTCTCGCGGCGACCCGAGGGCCTCCCTCCCGCTGGGCGTATGATTCGGGAGGCGTCTGGGATTGCAGTTGCTCCAGGGCGGCGATGAGCGCATCCAGCCCCTCGTTTTTCAGAAGGCCTTCGAGTGTGGAGAAGTCGGCGAGGGCTGCGAGGGTCAGGGCTTGCTGGGGCATCCGTGGCTCGGTGTCTCGGTCGTGGCGCCACACCGCTTCAGGAGGGCTCCATGAAGCGGGGATGGCTGCGTCATTGGCTGAAGGCGGGCTGCAGGAAGAGCAGGTAGTGGTTCGGCAGGTCGTTGTACTCGGAGACCACGGCGTAGCCCGCGGACTGGGCGGCGGAGACGAGCGGCGGCCGGAGGGCGCGAAGATGCGTCACCGCGATGCGGCCCTGGGGCGTGAGCGCGGGGCGCAGCTTGTCCAGGTAGGCCACCCGGTCCGCGAGGAAATGGTCGACCTCGGAGAGCAGGATGAGGTCGTACTTTCCCGGCTCGAGCCCTGGCTCGTCCGGTGCCACCTTGCGCACGACGACATTCTTGCGGTCCGCGACGCGCCGTCGAAGCCGCGCGAGGGCCTCGTCATTGATGTCGGTCGCGACCACCTGACCCGTCGGCCCCACCGCGTCCGAAAGCCGCAGCGTGAAGTATCCCAGGCCCGCGCCGACATCCGCGATTCGCTGCCCGGGTGAAATCTCCAGGGCCGCGATGAACCGGGCCGGCTGGCGGGACTCGTCATAGGCGGCCCTTTCGCCCTCGATGCCTCCGACCCCGTGCAAGGGCACCGGTGGTTCTCGCGGAGTTGCTTCCACGGGCGCGGGAGGCGTCTCACGGTGCTGACGCTCGCCTCCCTCGGAGCGGCAGCCGCTCGTCACGGCTGTCATCAGACAGAGGCACCAGCGCACCCAGCCACCACGTGTCGTCGCCATTCGAGTCCCCCGAGCAAGCAAGGCGTTGCGTCTGAATCCAATCAGGGTTTCGTGCCCCGGTCGACGGTTTGCGGGCGAGCAACCCGGCTCGGAACCTCTCGCACGGCCTCGGGGCTGGCGGGAGAGGCCAAGGGTGACTCCCGGACGGCCGCGTGGCAGTGTGCCCCGCCGTACCATCCGGCCTTACGCTCGAGTGCAGCATGACGACGGACGCAGGAGCGCCATCCGGCGCGGAGCCCGTGCCGATCAACCGCGGTGACGTCTTCTGGCTGGGGCCGGACGACGCTCGCGGTCCTGTCCCGGCCTATGCCCATCCCCACGTCGTGGTCCAGGACGACATCTTCAACCACTCGCGCATCGCCACGGTGGTGGTGTGCGCCTTGACGTCGAACCTGCACCGGGCCAGCGAGCCTGGCAACGTCCTGCTCGAGGTGGGCGAGGGGAACCTTCCCAAGCAGAGCGTCGTCGTCGTGTCCCAGATTTCCTCGGTCGAGAAGACGCGCCTGGGCGCGCGCATCGGAACGCTGTCCGATGCACGGGTGGAGCAGATTCTGGCCGGGCTGCGATTCCAGCAGGTGTCGTTCTTCCGGCGGTAGCTGCCCGTTCCAGGCTGGCGCCGTCAGGTGGGGCTCACGTCTTCACCGGCAGAGCCCGCAGGGGCCCGCGTTGCGACTTTGGCAGTCCGCCGTCTTGCTCGACACCTGGGCAATGAGGGATGCCTGGGAGCGGGGTGCGGGCAGGTGTACGCTCCCGCTCGCCATGGAAGCGAATCGCAACTCGATTGCTAGGGCTCGATGGGGCGTCTGGTTCTTCCTGGGGCTCGTGCCCTGGCTGATGGGCGCGGCCACCGCGCCGGTCGACCCCGCAGCGTCATTGGTGGGGACATGGGGCAGCGAGCGGGTCCTCGGGCCGCAGGTCCGGGGCGAGTTGACGCTGGTGCGTGGCGAAGGCGCCTGGCGTGCTCGTATCGGTGCGTTCGACGTCCCCGTCCGGGTGGAGGGCAGGCGGATCTCCGTCGCTCTCCCGGGGGGCCAGGGTGAGCTTCGGGGAACGCTGGAGGCGCGAACGGGCCACATCTCCGGCCACTGGATTCAGCCGCGGGTGCTGATGAGCGGTATGTCGTTCGCCACGCCCGTGGTGTTGCGCGTCCTCCAGCCGGGCGTCTGGCGCGGCGTCGTCGCGCCCCTGGAGGACCGGTTCTCCTTGTACCTGGTGGTCCAGAAGCAGCCGGATGGCGCCGTGAGCGCGTTCATTCGAAATCCGGAGCGGAACTTCGGCAACCGGCTGCTGTTCCGGGTGGCGCTCCAGGGAAGCGACGTGCGCCTGACGTCGACCACGGGGAACGTGCAGCTCGAAGGGCGCTTCGACGCGCAAGCGGGGCGGCTGTCCTTGTTCCTGCCGTCCCTGGGCACGACGTTCGATTTCACGCGTCGGGACAGGGACCAGGCCGTGGGCCTCTATGCGCGTACGCCCGCGCCGGGGCCCTATGTCTACCAGCCTCCCATCGCCGAGGATGACGGCTGGGAGACCGCTTCCCTGGCCGATGTCCAGATGGACGTGAAGCCCATCCGTGAGCTCGTGCAGCAGATTCTCGACCAGGAGCCCGGGCCGGAGTCCGCGCCCGCCATCCAGGGGTTGCTCATCGCGCGCCAGGGGAAGCTCGTCGTCGAGGAGTACTTCCAGGGCTTCGACAAGGAGCGTCCCCATGACCTTCGCTCCGCCGCGAAGTCGTATGCCTCCTTGTTGATGGGCATCGCGCTGGACCAGGGGGACTCCTTCACCGTGGACACGCCGGTCGTCTCGATGTTCCCGGAGTACAAGGGGCAGATTGCGAACCTCGACGAGCGCAAGCGCAAGCTCACCGTCGCGCACCTGATGACCATGTCGACGGGGCTGGCCTGCGACGATGATGACCCGGCCTCGCCTGGCAACGAGGACCGGTTCTGGGACGACGTGCCGGACTGGTACAAGTACACGCTGGACCTGCCGATGGTGGGCGCGCCCGGTGAGAAGGGCGTGTACTGCTCGGCGAACATCAACCTGCTGGGGGGCGTCCTTCGCAACGCGACCCACATGTGGATTCCGGAGTTCTTCGAGAAGAACGTGGCCCTGCCGCTCCAGATGCGCGGCTATCACGTCGACCTGATGCCTTCGGGGGAGCAGTACCTGGGCGGCGGCATCTACATGCGCCCTCGCGATGCCCTCAAGCTGGGGCAGCTCTACCTGTCAGGAGGCATGTGGAATGGCCGGCGTGTGGTGAGCCAGCGCTGGGTGGAGCGCTCCACGGAGAACCACGCGACCATGGGGGATGGGCGTACCTACGGCTACACCTGGTGGCGCCACGAGCTGCGTGTCGGCGACCGTGTGTACTCGCAGTACGAGGCCAGTGGGAACGGGGGCCAGCTGGTGATGGTGGTTCCCGAGCTGGACCTCGTCGTGATGTTCACCGCGGGCAACTACAACCATGTGTCCATCTGGCGGAAGTTCCGGGAGGAGCTGCTGCCGAGGTTCATTCTGAGCGCCGTGGCCGCCCCGTAGACGCTCCGTCGCTTCCGGGGCGGCAGTGTTCCGAGGCGCGTCACCGTCACGCGGGGAGCCCCGTGAAAAAAGCGCATGGGAAGTGAAGGGATTTCCTCCTCACGCCTCTGAGCTGGCGAAAGGAGGAAGCATGAGCACGAAGAGTTGTGACGAGTACCAGCTGGCGCTGGAGATGAGCCGCCACGGTGCACTCGATGCCCTGGAGATGAAGGAGGCCGCGGCGCACGTGGCCACGTGCCCGGTGTGCCAGCGCGCGGAGGCGCTGTCGGCGGAGGTGGGGCGTGCGCTCAGCACTGGCCCCAGGCCCGCCTCGAGGTACGCAGTCGTCTCGAAGGCGCTGGCCAGGGACCGCTTCTGGCTCAAGTACGGGCCCTGGATTGCGGTTGCGTCCTTCGTGGGGCAGGGCGCGTTTCTGGGACCGCTGTTCGCGCCGGATGCACCGCTTCGGCTGTGGGCCATCATCTCGGCGGTGGGGGTGCTCTTCGCGGTGGGGTTGGCCCTGACGCTGCGTCACCAGCAGCGCCGGGCAGCGGAGGCGGCCAGCGTCGGTGTCGAGGCCTGGATAGGGCACCGGCGGGCTCAGATCGCCACGGAGCTGAAGGACCTGCGCACCCAGCTGTGGCTCTGGCCGATGATGGCGGTGGGAATGGTGGGGACCGCGTTCCTCGTACGCCACAAGGGGACCGCTGGCTTCGTCACCCTTCTCTTCGCCGCCACGGTCAACATCGCCGTGACGGTCTACATCATCGGCAAGCGAAGGCCGCAGCTGCTGCGTGAGCGCGCGGAGCTCGAGGTCGAGCGATGACGCCGCGCCTGCCATTCGACGAGGAGGCCCTGCGCGCCACGGCCCTTTCGGGGGACGCCACCGTGCGCGAGGACGTCATCCGCCGCCTGTATGAGGCCCTCAGCGAGAAGCTGTACGTGCTCTGCTTCGGTATCACCCGTGACGCCAGCGATGCCCAGGATGCCGTCCAGGAGACGTTCCTGTCGATCCAGCGTGCCCTGCCCCAGTTCCGGGGAGATGCGCAGCTGTCGACCTGGGCATATCGAATCGCGGTGCGCGCGGCCGTTGCGGCGCGGACGCGACGCCTGCGCCACACCGGCGATGCGGTCGATGTCGAGGTGGCGGACCCCCGGGCCAAGGTGGAGGAGACGGTGGAGGGCCGGGAGCGGAAGCGCAGGCTCGATGCGGCGATGAGCACGCTCTCGTTGGAGCACCGCACCGTGCTGTCGCTGTTCGCGGTGGAAGGGCTGTCGCACGCGCAGATCGCCAGCGTCCTGGGGATTCCCGAAGGCACCGTCTGGTCTCGCTTGCATCTGGCGCGGAAGCGGCTGGCGGCGGCGCTCGAAGCGTCTGGTCCGTAGTCAGAAGCCACGCAATCCCATGGGGTCCCACGCCGCGGCCGATTGGCCGTGGAAAGGAGAGGGTCATGTCCAATGTCTATCTGGAGCAGGCAGCACGAGGGCTCAACCAGCCGTGGCGATACGTCCTGACCGCGATATTGCTGGGGCTCTCCGTCACGCTCTTCAATGTGCCTTACTCGGTGTTCGTGTACCTGGCGGCGCAGCGCGCGGGCGACACCGGATTCCGGTTCGACCTGGCGGCTGGCGTGGTCGAGAACATGCCATTCCCGGTGTTCATGGTCGGCATGGTGTCGTTCGTCGTCATGCTCGGCATGCTGGCAATTTGCGTCCGCGCCCTGCACAAGCGTCCCTTCACGAGCCTACTGGGACAGGAGGGAGGCTTTCGCCTCGGCATCGTCGTGAAGGCGGCAGCCGGCACGTTCGCCGTCCTCGGCGTGGCCACGCTGGTAAACGTGCTCGTCGACGGGGATTCGTTCCGCGTGAACTTCGAGGCGGGACGCTTCTTCTCCGCGGTGTTGCTCACGCTGGCCCTGGTGCCGCTCCAGGCCGCGGCCGAGGAGCTGCTCTACCGCGGCTGGCTGATGCAGGGCCTCTATCGGCTTGTCCTCCGGCCATGGTTTGCCGTTGGCGTGAGCAGCTTGATGTTCTGGGTGGCCCACCTGCCCAATCCCGAGGCTTCGGCGACGCCGGTGGGGGCGGCGGCCTACTACCTCGCGGTGGGGAGCCTGCTGGCATGGCTGACCCTCCGGACAGGGAGACTTGAAGCTGCCATCGGGGTCCACACGGGACTGAACCTGTGCAGCTTCCTCGTCGCGTCGCCGGAGTCGATGATGTTCCAGGCCGCGAGCATCTTCGTCGATGTTCGGCCTGGCTCGGCGCGCGACCTCGTGCTCGTCGCTTTGCTCGCGGGGAGCTTGTTCCTGGTGCTGCGCCGCGGGAAGCGCCGCGCTGGCCTGCACCCGGTTGCCGTGCGGTAGTGCATTGGGCGACAGGGCGTTGGGTAAAGGCAATCTTCGTCCCTGGGAGGCGCTGGCGTTCGCTCAATGACAGGCATCCCCCGGGGGTGGACAGCCAGGAGGCTCGGGCATATGGTGGCGCCATGGCCCAACGTCATCCCATATTCCTGGCGGCCCTTACTGCAATCGTGGTGGGAGGGTCGGCATGTGGCGACTCCGACCCGCTCGATTCCCTGACGATTTCGCAGGGAGTCTTTGGCGTGACCACCTACGTCGACGATGTCTGTTCCGGGAAGTGCGAATCCGAGCCGAGGTCGATGACCTTGCTGATTCGAGCGCTGCCAGGGGAGACGGAGGTCGCCTCCGTGACGTCGAACGGGGACGGCTTCTACGAGGCGGCACTCGAACCGGGAAGCTATCGAATCTGCACGTCGTTCGAGCGATGCACGGACTTCTCGGTGGGGGCAGGGGAAGTGGTGCGCCGCGATTACGAGATGTCCGTCGGACCGGGCTGGTCGAAGTAGGCGCAGGCCCCCCACCGCCGCCGTGCGCCTCAGCCCCTGGCAGCAACGAGGCCCGAGAGGTCACTCACGATGCGCCCGTCCACGATGGGAACGCAGTCCGGTGGGCACGCCGTGGTGAAGCGCATCCCCCTAGCCTTGGCCTCGTGGAGGAACCCGTCCAGCCCTTCGAGGCAGGCATCCGGGATGTCGTGGAGGACCATCAGCGTGTGAGCGCGTGACGCGCAGTCCGCGAGCGCCTTCTCGGGCCAACCTTTGGGGTCGAGCCAGTCCCCCGGAACGCTGTTCCACAGCACGCAGGAGTACTGGTGGCGGAGCAGGTGCTCGACAGCGGGTGGGCTCAGCAGGTGCGGACCGAGCTTGCCGCCCCCACCGAAGGGGCGGAACCACTTCGGTCCGGGCACCAGGGGCGCGAGGAGCGCATCCGTGGCCGCAATCTCCGCCTCCACCGCATCCGGGCGCACGTCCTCGCCGAGCGGGATGGCGTGCGTGTACGAATGGTTCCCGACGAGGTGCCCTTCATCGCGCGCACGCGACACCAGCCGTCGTCCCTCCTCCGTGACGAGGTTCTTCCCCAGCACGAAGAACTGCGCGGTGATGGCGTGCGACGCGAGGACGTCGAGCACCCGAGGCGTCACGCGAGGGTCGGGCCCGTTGTCGAACGAGAGCGTGAGGAGGCTCACCGGAACACGTTGTTGGAGGTGCGGTCCCCGGCGAGCCATCGCTTCAGCTCCTGGTGCGCCTTGGCGCGGCGGGCCTGGACCAGGTCGGGCTGCACGGCCTGCGGACTGTCGTGGGTGAATTCGACAATCATCCCGTTCGGGTCGTTCACGTAGAGCGAGCGGCAGTAGCCATGCTCGAGCACGTACATCTCGGGCTCCTTGTAGCCGGCGGCCCGCAGGCGCTGCTCGATACCCTGCTGCGTCTCCTGGTCCACGTTGAGCGCGATGTGGTGGAACGGCGAGGAGGGAATCTCCGGCCCGAAGAGCTTCTGGTCCTCCGGCTTCTCGAACTGGAAGAACGCCAGCGCGCTTCCGTCGGCGAGCTCGAAGAAGGTGTGGCAGTAGGTGCGGACGGCGCCGAACAGCTCGTCCGACTCACACCAGGTCGCGACGAGCGGCAGACCAATCAGGTCCTCGTAGAACTTCCGCGTCGCTTCGAGGTCCTTGGTCACGTAGGCCGTGTGGTGAAGGCGGCTGGGCAGCTTCGCTTGCGTGGACATACGTCCTCCCTTGGGTGCGTCCTCAACGACTCGTGCTCACTCCGTGGCCTGGGCGACGGGATTGCGCAAGACGCCCACGCCCTCGACGGAGACCTCGCAGACGTCTCCGGCCTGGAGGAAGCGCGGCGGCTTTCGCGCGGCCCCCACACCGCTGGGGGTGCCCATGGCGATGACGTCCCCGGGCTGGAGTGTCATGGCCTCGGAAAGGTCCGCGATGACGGTGGCGACGTCGAAAATCATGTCCGACGTGTTCGCGTCCTGGAGGAGCTCGCCATTGACGCGCATCTGGATGCGCAGTCCGCGGGCACCCGCGGGGAGCTCGTCAGGGGTGACGAGCTCGGGACCCAGCGGTCCCGTCCGGTCGAAGTTCTTTCCGACGGTCCACTGGTGGGTGCGCTTCTGGTAGTCGCGAATCGAGCCGTCGTTGAAGAGCGTGTACCCCGCGACCCATTCCAGCGCGCGCTCGCGGGGGATGTTCCGCCCCGGGCGGCCCACCACCACGGCGAGCTCGGCTTCATAGTCGAGCTGGTGCGAGCAGGTGGGCACCACCATCGACTCCTCATGGGCGAGGAGGCTCGACGGCAGGCGCGTGAAGACCACCGGGTGCCGAGGCGTTTCGTAGGTGGCCTCCGTGGCATGCGCGACGTAGTTCAGCCCCAGGCAGAGGAACTTGCTCGGCTCGGGGACGAGCGGCCGGTAGCGGAACTCCGAGTCAGCGAGGAGGTGCGGGGCCGAGGCCTTGGCGGCGAGGTCCACCACGGCCGTCAGCGCACCGGGCCCGCGCTCCAGCAGGGCACGCAGTGAGCTGCCGACCGACGGGGCGAGCGCCGTCACGTTGGCCATCCCCCTGGGCGTGCGCACGCCCAGCGCAGGCTCATCCCTCACGAGAATCGAAGCAATCCGCATTGTCGCTGGTCTCCCTCGGCTACGCGCGCAGGCTAGCGAGAGAGGTCCCCGAGCTCAATCAATTGTCGACAAAATGCGCTTTGCATCCAATTTGACGCCTTGTGTCAATTCCGCGCGGTGTCGTATAGGTGCGCATCGGTGAGGAAATCGATGGCTGTTCCATCCCGCATTCGTGGCCCGGTGTCCGAACCCACGCTCGCATCGGCGGTCGTGGACCGGCTGCGTGGCGACATCCTGCATGGGGCGCTGCCGCCGGGAGAGAAGCTGCGGCTCGAGCACCTGGCGCCGCGCTACGGCGTGGGGCGGACGCCGCTTCGGGAGGCGTGCTGCCGCCTGGCGTCGGAGGGGCTGGTCACCATCGAGGACCAGCGCGGCTTCCGGGTGGCGCCCATCTCCCGGGCGGACCTGCTGGACCTGACGCGGACGCGCCAGCAGATTGAAACGCTCGCGCTGCGCGCGGCCATCGTCCACGGCGACATCGGGTGGGAAGGAGAGGTGACGGCGGCCCTGCATCGCCTCCAGCGGCGGGCGCCGGCGTCGGGGAGCGGGACGCTCGATGACACCTGGGAGCTCGAGCACGCGCGCTTCCATGCGACCTTGCTGAGCGCGTGCGGCTCGCCCTGGCTGCTCAAGTTCCATGCGACCCTGTTCGACCAGACGGAGCGCTACCGACGGCTCGCCCAGGCCTATGGCAAGGCGGGGCGGAACGTGGAGGACGAGCATTCCACCCTGGTGAAGGCCACCCTGGAGCGGGACGCGGAGCGGGCCTGTGCGCTCCTGACCGAGCACATCGCCCGGACGACGGAGCTCGTCCTCGCCGGGCACCCCGGCCTTCGCGCGGAGGCCTCGGGCGCCACGGTGATTTTGCCGACAAAACGTCGGAGTCATCGCGCGAAGGATTGACGCTCCGCCAGCATGGGCGTACTGCCTCTGGGCACCATGGTGCGCACTGGCTTCGTCGAAGGTTCTGGGGGTGTTCGGCTCGCGGTGAGTGAGTCAGGGCCGTTGTCCGGCGCTCCGTCCGTGCTCTTCCTTCATGGCATTGCGCAGAGCCGCCAGAGCTGGAGCGGCATTCTCCAGGGGCGCCTGGCGCGGAGCCATCGCCTGGTGGCGCTCGACCTCCGGGGGCACGGCGATTCGGACAAGCCCGAGGGGGATGCGCCGTACGTGGACGGTGTTCACTTCGCTGGGGATGTCGAGGCGGTCATCGGGCAGCTCGGCCTGGAGCGACCGGTGGTGGTGGCCTGGTCGTACGGTGGCGTGGTGGCGGGGGACTATCTCCGGCACCGGGGTGACGCCGAGCTGGGTGGCCTCTTCTTCGTGGCGGCATCGCTCAAGACGGGCAAGCCCGCCCGGGCGTTGTTCGGGGCGGGGATGATGTCCAACGCGCGGGGCCTGCTGTCGGAGGACCCCGTCACCTATGAGGCCACGGCGAGGACCTTCATCGAGGCGTGCTCGGCGCGACGACTCGAACCGTCGCAGGTCGAAGAGGGCCTTCGCGCCATGCTGCGTGTGCCGCCGAACGTTCGGCGTGCGCTCCTCTCACGGGCAGAGGACTATTCGGTGGAGCTGGAGCGCTGCCGCCGGCCGGTGGCGACGCTCCACGGCGAGCTCGACCAGGTGGTCCTGCCAGCCATGAGCTCGGAGGTGGTGCTGTCGTCCGCCCGCACGGGCCGAGGCATGTGGCTCCCGGCTGTGGGGCATCTGCCATTCCTGGAGGCGACGGCGGAGTTCGAGGCCGCGCTCTCCGAGTTCGTGGCGGCCGCCCTGGCCTGAGGCGCACGGCCCTCCCGTCGCGGTGGGCTCCTGGGCATGCCACTGGGGCTGTTTGGCTGCCTCGGGGCCCGGCTACGCTGTGCCGCGTATGAAGTATGCGTTCGTCTTCTCCACGGCTGCCGTGCTCGTCGCCCGAGGTGACGCGAATGCAGCGATGGCGCTCTCGCTGGTGCAGCGCGCGCGGGGGGGCGGGTGGTTGCTCGCATCCGCGCATGGCAGGAGCAGGGTGGCGGCGGTGGGTGGCTCTCCGCGGCTCGCGTGAGGTGGGGGCTTCATGGGACGCCGGACACCGAGAGGCCAGCCAACGCGCCTTTGACGTGCGCCCCCCGCCATGGGAGAGGGCTGAGCCGTGTCTCAGCCCACGCGCCCTTCCGACACGCCGAGCGTGCCCCGGTTCTGGCCGTTCATGTTCAGCCTGTTCGCCGGGTCGTTCATGTCGGTGCTGAGCTCCAGCACGATCACCATCGCCATTCCCGAGCTCCAGCGTCACTTCGGCGCGGAGCTCTCCTCGCTGCAGTGGACGTTGACGGGGTTCATGCTCGCCATGGGCACGAGCGCGCCGCTCACCGGGTACCTGGGCGGACGCTTCAGCTTCAAGTGGGTGTACGTCGCCAGCCTGGCGGGCTTCGTCGTGGCCTCCGTGCTGTGTGGGGTGGCCTGGGACGTGCGTTCGCTCGTGGCCGCGAGGTTCCTGCAGGGCGCTTTCTGCGGCGCCATCATGCCCGTGACGATGACGCTCATCTATCAGCTCCTGCCGCGCGAGCGGCAGGCGCTGGCCGCGAGCCTCTGGAGCCTGGCGTCGATGCTGGCCCCCGCGTTCGGGCCGACCCTGGCGGGCTGGCTGATAACCCTGGGCAACTGGCGATGGCTGTTCTTCATCAACGTGCCGCTCGGGCTCGTCGCCGTGGGGCTGGCCGTGCGGACCGTTCCCTACTACCGCCTACAGGTTCCGAAGGCGTTCGACCTCCCCGGGCTGCTCACCGTCATCACCGGCACCCTGGCCATCCTGCTCGGCCTGAGTCAGGGGAGGGCCTGGGGCTGGTCTGATGCAAAGACCCTGGCGCTGTTCTCCGTGGGGACGGTGTCGCTGGTCTTCTTCGTCGTCCGGCAGTTGAGGACGCACGCGCCGCTGCTCGAGCTGCGTGTGCTCGCGAACGGCCGCTACGTGGTGACGCTCATCATCGCGAGCGTCATCACCATCAGCCTCTATTCAGGCGCGTTCCTCATCCCGCTGTTCTTGCAGCAGATTCAAGGCGCGTCGCCGCTCGACACGGGCTTGATTCTCCTGCCCGCGTCGCTGGTGATGGCGCTGCTGATGCCGCTGGTCGGCCGCCTCTATGGGACGCTCGGGCCCCGCATCCTCATGACGGCGGGCGTCCTGATGATTGCCGGGGGCACGTTCGCCTTGAGCCGGCTGACGCCGGAGGTTTCCCACACCTATGTGCTGATGTGGATGCTGGTGCGGAACGTCGGCATCTCCCTTTCGATGATGCCGGCGAGCAACGCGGGCATGGAGCAGCTTTCGCGCGAGCTGAGCGGACACGCTTCCTCCATCAGCAACTGGCTGCGCAACGTGTTCGGCGCGTTCTCCATCGCCATCTTCACCTCGCTCCTCTCCACCTTCTCGGCCTGGGAGGCGGAGGCGCTCGTGCGGCAGGGCGTGACGGACCGTGCTCGCCTCGACCTGCTCGCGTACGTGACAGGCATCAACGACGTGTACCTGGTGGCCACGGTCATCGCGCTGGTCGCCGTCCCGCTCAGCCTGACGGTCCGCAAGCTGCGGAGCTGAACGAACGAGCCGGTGTCACCTGCCGCATGGCGTAACAGCCCTGTGTCGCACCCGGTCGCGGCGTTTGCTTTGTAGGGAATCCCAGTCCCTGTCCGCGGCGGCCTCCCGTCCGCTCACAGCGTTGCTTGACACCCGTAGCGGGCGGGGCTACTCCATTCGGCCAGCGTCGATTTTGAAAGTGAGTGTCAATTTCAGGGCATGGGCGGCCGGACGACGCCCTGACGACACTCACTGACCTGGCCAGCGTGAGGAGACAGCGATGCGTGGCGGAGCACTGAGGTTTGGCAAGAGCCGTTTCTCGCGGGGGCTCGTGGCCTGCACCGCGTTGTTCCTGGCCGCCTGTGGCGACGATGACCCGCCTACGCCCGGCCCGGGGCCGGGAGACGGCGATGAGGGCCCGCTCTACCTGGTGCACTCCGCGGTGGAGACCAACGGCAGCCGGATGAGCTACTTCACCCTGGTCGACTCGCTGGATGAGCCCCAGACGCTGGACTACGAGAACTCGCTGGAGCTTCCGGGTTCGCCCCGGCTCTATGCCGCCCAGGGCGCGGGCTTCTTCGCCATTGGTGCGGGTGAGTCTCCCACCATCACGCGCTACGAGGTGCGCGACGGCGCGCTGGTGCCGGGCGCGAGCCTCTCGTTCCTGAACCTGGGGGTTCGCTCGATGGGCGCCCAGGCCGTGCATTTCGTGAGCGAGACGAAGGCCTATTACAAGGACCCGGGCCAGGGCATCGTCATCGTCTGGAACCCGGCGGAGATGGTCATCGAGAAGACGCTGGAGCTGCCGGCGGAGGTCATCCAGCAGGGCTACGTCACCGGGATGAGCCAGTGGGCCAGCCGTGAGGGCGAGGCCTTCTTCGCGGTGGGCTGGTCGACGCCGACGTATGACGCGGTTCAGCCGGGCACCATGCTGGTCCGCATCGACACGGAGACGGATGCGCTGACCTGGGACGCGGACGAGCGCTGCCGTGACCTGTCGAAGACGGCCCGCCAGGGCGACACGCTCTACTTCTTCAGCGGCGTCATCAACGGGCTGGGCTACGCGGTCAATGGCGCCGGCGAGGCGGGCCAGCAGGACTGCTTCCTGCGCATCTCCCCGGGGCAGCAGACCTTCGATGCCGACTTCGTGGGCAGCGTCTCGTCCGCGCTCGGGGACGGCATGGTGGGCTCCGTCATGGCCGTGACGGAGGACGGCACCGCGTGGCTCCAGGTCGCGGACACCGCCATCACTCCGACCGCGCCGGGCACCACGTACGGCGAGTGGTACAGCAAGGGGTGGAGCTGGTGGCAGGTTGATTTCGACACGCTCACGGGCGCCACACGCGTGGCGGGCGAGCCGGGGGCCTACAGCGGCTTCACGCTCGCGTCCGGCTCCAGCTTCTTCGTGAGCCAGGCCTCGGCCGACTACAAGCTGTCCACGTTGATGGACCTGTCCCCTGGCGAGCCCGCGCCGGGCGTGGCCTTCCCCGGCTTCGTCCTGGACGTCGCTCGCATCCGCTGACGGCCCCGCCGCGCGGAGTTCCTGGCCGCGCGGCCTCGCAGTGTCCGAGGTTTCCCGCATGGACGTTCTGGCTCCGTCGCTCCTCTGGCTCGGGGTGGTGTGCCTCTACGGCGCGTGGTGGTGTCGCCACATGGGACGGTGGCCGGGCTTCCTGCGCGCCTACCCCTGTGTGATGGGGGCCGGGGCGGTCCTCGTGCTCGGCGGGCTCGTTACCTCCCTCCAGGGGGCCATCAGTCCCGGGGCGGCCCTGGGCTCTGCCATGGCGTACGTGATGGCGGCCGGCACCTTGCTGGCCGTCCTGTCGCCCCTGGCGCGCAAGCCGGTGTGGGCCATGGCGCTGCTGCTTCCCGTCGGCCTGGTGCTGGGCGTGCTGGAGCGCGCATCGTGAGTGCCGGGCCACGGCGCCGCCCTGGGGTGACGTGGCTGCTGGCGGCCGTGGTGGGGGCTCCGCTGGCGGCGCTGCTCGTCTCGCTGGCGCTGCCGGCGGTGGTGCCCGCCTCCTCGGACGTACGTTACCTGGTGGCGTGCATCGCCGTCATCCCGCTGATGGCGGCCGCTCCGTGCGCCGTCCTCCTGGCCCGGACGGAGGCCCGCGCGTGGGCCGGCATCGGGGTGACGAGCGTGGCGGCACTGCTCGTCCTCTGGAGGTCGTTCACGTGAAGCTCAAGTCCGAGACGTACCGCCTCCTCTGGGAGGCGCATGCGTGGGCGGGCGCCGTGGCTTCCGTGCTGCTGGTTGGGATGTTCCTGCTTGGTGTCGTCTCCCTGTTCCGCCACGAGTTGATGCCCTGGCAGGAGCCACGCCTGCGGGCGCCCGTGGCCGCCGACGAGTCGCAGGCGCTGGCCACGCTCCAGACGTGGCTGGACGCGCACGTCGCCAGGGAGGGAGCGGCCGTGCTGGACGTGGACCTGCCCGCGCCCCATTCGCCATGGCTCCGGCTCGAGTGGAGGGACAAGGGCGGTGAGCGGACCGCCATCTGGCTGAACCCTGCCTCGGGCGAGCAGGCGCCGGAGCGCAGCGACCTGGGCTACTTCCTCTTCCTGGTGCATTTCCTCTATCCACTGCCGGGGGGCATGTTGATGGCCGGCCTGGTGGCCATCGTGCTGCTGCTGGTGGTGGGCACGGGGCTCGTCATCCAGGTGGGGCGCTTCCGCAAGGAGTTCGTGCGCTTCCGGCCCCGCGAGGCGCTGCGCACGATGTGGGGCGACCTGCACAAGGTGCTCGGCAGCATCGGCCTGCCCTTCCAGGCGGTGATGGCCTGGACGGCGGCCATCATCTGCCTGAATGCCGCGGTCCTCCAGCCGGTGGTGGTGCGCACGGCCTTCGACGGCAACCTGGATGCGGGCCTGGCCACCATCGGCTATCCGCGAGGCAGCAAGGCCTCGGGGCAGCGCGCGGAGGCGCCGCGCGTGGCCACGGTGCTGGCGCAGGCCCGCGCGGCGCTGCCGGGCGTCGGGCACTATCGCTTCTCCATGCGCAACCTGGGGGACGCCTCGGCGTATGTCGACGTCCGCGGCCATGCGCGCCAGGGGCTCCACGAGTTCACCACCGTTCGCGTGTCCCGCGACGGCGAGGTGCTGCACGTGCGCGAAGCTGGCGGGCCCGGCGCCACGGCGCAGTTGCTCGAGGCCGCGTACGTGCTCCACTCCGGCCTCTACGCGGGCATGGGGCTGCGGCTCGCCTACGCGCTGCTGGGCATCTTCAGCGCGCTGTGCGTCGTGACGGGCAACCTCGTGTGGCTGGAGCGGCGCGCGCGCAGCATGCGCCGCGTGGACGTCATCCTCGCGCGCATCACCGCGGGGGGCTGCGGAGGCGCCGCGTTCGCGCTCGCCGCCGTCCTCCTGGCCAACCAGCTGCTGCCGGACACGCTGTCGCGCCGGGTGCAGTGGGAGCACGGCATCTTCTTCGGGAGCTGGTGCGCCTGCGTGTTGGGCTCGCTCGTGTATCCGCGCGCGCGGGGCTGGGCGCAGCAGTTGCTTGCGGTCTCCGGTGGCATCCTGGTCCTGCTGCCCTGGCTGGACGCGTGGCGGAACGCGCGGCGGGTGTTCGACCCGGCGGGCTCACCCTACGTGTTCTGCGTGGACCTGGCGCTGGCCGTCCTGGGCGCCCTGTTCCTGGTATCTGCCTGGACCATCGGGCGCATCTCCCCGCGTGACCCCCGGGACGCCCGGCTGCCCCTTTCGATTCCGGCGCACGAGGGACGATGAATGTCCCCGTCCATGGCGCGCGCCGCCTTCTTCACGCGACTCATGCAAGGCAACATGGCTCTCTTCGTCGAACCTCCGGCGCGGGCGTGTGGCTCCGCCCGCCGTGCGCGCCTCCTCTTCCGTGGCCACGCGCGCTGGCGCGCCATGGGTCTGCTGGCCCTGGCCGTGGCGGCACCCGCGGCGGCGCAGGACGCGCAAGCCCCCGCGCCGGCCCCCGCCACACAGGAGCGCCCGGGGGTGGGAGACATCGGAGGGCAGCTGTCCGCGTGTGAAGGCGGAGACCTGGCGCAGGCGGAGGTCCTGTTGCTGGCGCCCGATGGAAGCACCTGGTCGCCGCGCGTCGATGCGCGGCGGCGCTTCCAGGTGACGGGGCTTGTGCCTGGCACCTACGAGCTGCACGCCTACGTCCCCGGCTGCGAGCCGCAGGCCTACCGCGTCCAGGTGGCCGCGGGGCAGCGCACCGAGGTGGACGCGGTGCTCAGTGAGAGCGTCAGCCTGGAGACCACCATCGAGGTGACGGGCCGGCAACTGAGCAAGGGGGAGGAGCGCACCCTTTCCGCTGAGGCGGTCCGGGTGGTGGAGCTGAAGGAGGCCCGCCAGCAGACGGCGGACCTGGGCGAGGTGCTCAGCCGCAACAGCGGCGTCAGCGTGCAGCGCAATGGCGGCCTGGGCTCGGCCAGTCGCTTCTCGCTCAATGGCTTCTCCGGCGAGCAGGTCCGCTTCTTCCTGGATGGCGTGCCGCTGGACCTGGCGGGTTTCGGGCTGGGGCTGGCCAACGTGCCCGTCAATCTCCTGAAGCGCGTGGAAGTCTATCGGGGCGTGGTGCCCGTGCGTTTCGGCGCGGACGCGCTCGGCGGCGCGGTCAACCTCGTCTCGTCGGACGGGGACGAGCCGAACGGCGCGTCCGTGTCGTTGCAGGCGGGGTCCTTCGGGACGTACCGCGGCGCCGTCTCGGGGCATTACCAGCTGGGCACCAGCGGGCTGTTCGTGAAGGGCCACGCCTTCGGAGACCTGGCGGAGAACGACTACAAGGTGGACGTGAAGGTCGACGATGATCGGGGGCGGCAACTGGACGTGCGCGTGCCCCGCTTCCATGACGGCTTCGTCGCGGGCGGCGCCGGCCTGGAGGTCGGCGTCGTCGAACAGCCCTACGCGGATCGGCTCAGCCTGCGGGTGTTCGGCACGCGCTCGCGCAAGGAGCTGCAGCACAACGTGGTGATGACGGTGCCCTACGGCGAGGCACGCTCCGGCGAGTCGAGCTACGGCGCACTGGCGACCTGGACTCGGGGCGGGCTGCTCTCCGGGAAGTTGCGCCTGGAGGCGGTGGGCGGCTACAGCCGGCGCGATACCGACTTCCGGGACATGGCGGAGGTCGTCTACGACTGGTACGGCAACCCGGGCGTGGTGCGTCGCCAGCCGGGCGAGCTGGGCATCCTCCCCGCGGACCAGGTGATCTGGCAGCACAGCGTCCTGGCCCGCGTGCACGCCGACTACGAGGTGTCGCAGGCCCAGCGGATGCGGCTGTCGCTGGCGCCCACCTTCGTGACGCGCCAGGGAGAGGACCGGCTCCGGCAGGGCACGGGGCAGCGGGACCCGCTCACCGCGCAGCGCGACCTGCTCACGCTGGTGGGCGGGCTCGAGCATGAACTGGTGCTGGGCGACGGTCGGCTGAAGAACGTGGCCTTCGTGAAGGGCTACATGATGCGCTCGGACTCCGAGGAGGTGCTCCCGGGCAACGTCTTCCGGCGGCACGACCAGGCCACGGAGCGCCTGGGCGTGGGCGACAGCCTGCGCCTGTTCCTGCCGCACGGCCTGCTGGCGAAGGCGTCCTACGAGTTCTCCACGCGCCTGCCCGGCCCGGACGAGCTGTTCGGCGACGGTGTGCTGGTGCTCGCGAACCTGGGGCTGCGGCCCGAGGTGAGCCACAACGCCAACCTGGAGCTCTTCCTGGACGACTGGCGCACCGGGGCAGGGCGCTTCCGCGGAAGCGTGGGCGGCTTCGCCCGCTTCGCCGACCAGCTCATCGTGCCCCTGGGGAACGGGACCACCTTGAGCTACCAGAACGTGAACGCGGCGCGCTCGGTGGGCGTCGAGGCCTCCGCCGGATGGACGGTCCCAGGTGATTGGCTGGCGCTGGACGCCAACGCGACGTGGCAGGACTTCCGCAACTCGGGCGGAGGTGGGGACTACGAGGACTTCAAGGGCGACCGTATCCCCAACCGCCCCTGGCTCTTCGCCAACGCCTCCGCCCGGCTGCAGCGCCGCGCGCTCCTGCAGCCCAGCGACACCGCCGCGCTCGTCTTCACCTCGCGATACGTGCACGGCTTCTTCCGTGGCTGGGAGAGTGCGGGCCTGCGCGAGTACAAGCAGGACGTCGATGCGCAGCTCATCCACACGGCGGCGCTCTCCTATGTCAGGGAGGGCACGCCCACGCTGGGCGGAACGCTGGAGGTGTTCAACTTCACCAATGCCAAGGCCTTCGACTTCTTTGGCGTCCAGCGTCCCGGTCGTACGCTGTCCTTCAAGCTGACGGCGGACTTCTGACACCGCGGCGCGGACGTCTCCCCCGCCTGGACCTGGCGCGGGGGAGGGGCCGCGCGCGTCAGTCGTGCGCGAGCGGGTTGGGCAGCGTCCCGTTCGGGTAGAGCGCGTGGCGCAGGGCCCGGTCGGTGTAGCGCGTCACCACGATGCGGTCCCGGTTGAGCGCGTAGCGCGGAATCTCCGGCACCAGCAGGTCGTACTCGGCGAAGCGCTCGCGCAGCTCGGGGTTGCGCTGGTGGAAGGCCAGGATGGTCCGGCGCACCTGCTTCCAGAACGCCTTCTCCGGCAGACCGAGCTGCTCCTCGACCATGGGCGCGAGGTAGCGGAAGTGCCCCACGAAAATCTGGTCCACCACGTGCTGGCGGATGACCGAGGGGTGCTTGCGCGGCAGCACGTGGTCATGCCCGTCCGGCTCCGGCCCCCGCTCGGGGACGTCGGTGAAGGACACGCAGACGTCGTCGACGAAGTCCTTGAGGTACAGCCGGCGCGGGATGTCATTCGCGTCGTAGCCCAGCAGCGTGTTCTGCCCGTGGGGGTTGAAGGTGATGCCGTACCGGTAGAGCACGTGCATGATGGGGATGAGCAGCGTGTCGAACAGGTGCTGCAGCCATGCCTCCGCGCTCAGCCCCGACGCGCGGACCAGCTCCGCGACGAAGGCCGTGCCCTTGCTGTCCACGTGCAGCAGCGAGGCGAAGGTGCGCACCCGCTCCGACACGTCCTGCCGCGCGGCCACCGGCTCACGCCAGATGCAGCCCAGCGTCTCCAGGTGCTGGTAGGGCACCTCCGGCACCTTGGTGAGGTACGGATGCCGCACCGTCACCGAGGCCACCTCCCCCAGGAACACCGTGCGGCACTCCTCCGTGAGGAAGGGGTCGCTGTCCAGCAGGCACTGGAGCCACTGGGTGACGACGGGGGCTCCCAGCGTGCAGTGCGGCGGAATCCCGCGCCAGACGAGCGTATTGAGGATGCGCAGCGGCAGCTTGACGTCGTAGCGGCCCGGCGTGGTGATGTTGGCCATGGTCCGGATGGACTGGCCCGGCAGGTACAGGTCGGGGCTGTCGCCCAGCGGGACGATGCGCCGCTGCGCCACGTCCGCGGCGTGCAGCACCTGCACCGCGTGCTCCCACTGCCACGGGTGCACGGGCATCCACACGAAGGCGTCCGGCTGGAGGCCCGCGTTCGAGAGGACGCGGGTGAAGCGGTTGCGCGTCGCCTCGTCCAGCTCCCGGGCGAGGATTTCGCGCTCGGAGAGCTCCGAGGTGCCACGGAACTCCGACAGCCCCCGGTGCACGGCCACCCAGAGCAGCCGCACCGGCTGGCGTGACTCGGGGGCGTAGCGGCGCACGTCGGAGGCGGAGAAGCCCACCCGGCCCTTGTTCGCCACCAGCCAGTTGTGCCCCGTCATGTGGCACTCCAGCTCCGTGTGGCCCACGGCGCGCAGCTCCGCGGCGGTGTGGCCACCGTGGGCGATGCGCGCGGCGTCCACCGCCAGCGTGGAGGACAGCTCGTTGAAGTACGTGGCCAGCGTGGACGGGTCCGTGCCCAGGCTGGGCGCGGCGTCCGTCAGGAACTGGAGCGCGTCCCAGGCCGGCTCGGCGATGCTGTTGCCCAGCATACCGGTGGCGCTGCGGGTGATGGAGGCGGGGTCCACCTTCATCCAGCCGAAGGCGCCCGGCCGCGCGGAGAACACGTACGAGGTGCCGCTGCCCAGGTCGACGCGGTATTGCCCCTCGCCATGAGGGATGGCTTTGAGCATCTCCTCGAAGCACCACTCGCCCAGGGCCTTGGCCAGCAACTGCCGGTTGGCCTCACGCCAGGCGGCGGGGCCCACCTCGGGAAGGGCTGGCACCGGGTGGTCGCTGCCTTCGGTGGGCGCGGCGCCAGCGGTGGTGGGGAGACGGGTGACGGAGGGGTCGAGATTCAGGGCTTCGCTGCGGGGATTCACGGGGACTCCTTCAAGGACAGGGAGGACTCACGGACGGCCGGGCGGGACGCCTGGGCCGCCGGTTTGGAAAGGACGCGGAGGGCGAGCACGGCGCCCCCCAGACACACCGCCGCCGCGGCCAGGCACACCGCCAGGTAGGCGTTGGCGAAGGCCGTCCGGGCGAGCGGCAACAGCGTGGACTCGACGGCGTCGAACTGCCCGGTCTCCACGGCGGTCCGCGTGTGACGGGCCACCTCGGGGGCGAGCTGCGCGGTGGAGAACTGGCTGCCGAGCCGCGAGGAGAACACCGCACCGAAGACCGCCACGCCGGTGGCGGTCCCCAGGGGATAGCAGGCGTTGGTCAACCCGGAGGCCATGCCCGCGCGGTCCGGCGGGACGACGCCCACCGCCACGCCCATGAGCGGCGGGAAGATGATGGCGCCGCCCGTGCCCATGAGCACCAGCCCGAGGAAGTTCGCCCCGGGCACCTGCGGCGCGCCCGCGCTGAGCGCCAGCATCGCCAGCCCCGCCCCCTGGAGGACGAAGCCGCTGGCCACCAGGGGGGCGGCCTGGAAGCGCGTCTGGAGCTTCGCCATGAACATGCCCATGACGAGCAAGCTGCCCGTCAGGGGCAGCAGCCGCAGGCCCACCTCGAGGGGCGAGCCTCCGGCCGCGAGCTGGAGCCACAGGGTGGTGAAGACGAGCACGCCCAGGCTGGACATGCGGGCCAGGAAGCCGAGCGCCGCCGTCCCGGAGAGCGCCGGGATGCGGAGCAGCTCCAGGTCCAGCATGCTCCCGGGCCGGCGCTGGCTGGCGATGAGCGCGATGAGGAGGCCCACGCCCGCACACGCCGGCACGAGCACCTGGAGGGAGCCCCAGCCCGTCTCGGGTCCCATCATCAGCGGGTAGTGCAGCGACAGCAGCACGCCGATGGCGAGGAGCGCGCCCAGCAGGTCCAACCGCCGGGACGTGTCCGAGGGCGTGAGCGCGGGCATGCGCGCCATGGCACCGAGGACGACGCCCACGCCGATGGGCACGTTGACGAGGAAAATCCACCGCCAGCCGACCAGCTCGACGAGCACGCCGCCCACCACGGGGCCCAGGGCGCCCGCGGCGGAGGCGATGGCCGCGTAGGTGGCGATGGCGCGCTGGCGCGCTGGGCCCTCGTACACGGCCGCGATGAGGGCGATGGCGGGCGCGAACACCATGGAGCCGCCCAGGCCCTGGGCGACCCGCGCGGCGACCAGCGTGCTGGCGTTGGGCGCCAGTCCGCACAGCGCGGACGCCAGGGTGAAGAGGGTGATGCCCGCGACGAAGACGCTCCGCCGGCCGATGCGGTCGGACAGCGCGCCGGCGGTGAGCAGCAAGGCGCCGAACGCCAGGGAGTACGCGGACACCGTCCACTGCACCTGGGACAGCCCCGCCTGCAGGTCCGCGGCGATGGCGGCCAGCGCGACGTTGACGACCGTGACGTCCAGGGTCATCACCACGCCGCCCGCGCTCACCAGCGCGAACGTCCACCGGGCGGTGCGGCGCGCATCCTCACTCGACGCCGCCTCGCCCTGTGGGGTGGTGATGTCCTGAGAGGCAGCGCTCATGACGCCTCCGAGAGCCGGGGCGTCCGGGGCCGCGTCAGGCCGTCAGGGACCACGGGCAGGTCGGGCGTGCGCGGCTCCTGCGCGATGGGCCGGGGCCGCGCGGCGACCTCCGGAACCCCGAAGCGCGAGAAGGCCGTGCGCTGGGGCAGCGTGAAGATGTCGCGTCCCATGACGGTGTTGAGGATGGTGGCGTTGCGGAACGCGGAGATGCCCAGGTCGGGGGCCGCGACGCCGTGGCTGTGGAGGTCCGCGTGGGTGACGAAGATGCGTCCACGCACCTCGGGCGACAGCTCCACCGAGTAGTCCAGGCGGACGCGGTAGCGGCCCTGCTCATCCCAGCGCACCCGCCCGTCCATGGCCTTCAGGAAGCCGGGAGCGCGCTGCTTGTATCCCGTGGCGGCGACGACCAGCGCCGTCGTGTGCTCGAACGTCTCGCCCGTGTCCATGTGCCTGCAGCACAGGCGCACGTCGCCACTGCCGGTGACCGAGGATTCCTCCACGGCGACCCCGCTGCGCAGCTCCACGTCGGCCAGTCCCGGCTCCAGCTCCCGCCGGTACAGCAGGTCATGGAGGGCCTCCAGCGTCTCCGTGGAGATGCCCTTGTAGTGCCGCCACTGCTCGGCGACGAGCCGGTCCTTGGTCGGCTGGGGCAGCGTGTGGAAGTACCGGACGTAGGCCGGCGTGGTCATCTCCAGCGTCAGCTTGGTGTAGTCCAGCGGCGCGAAGGACACGGTGCGCGTGAGCCAGCTCATGGCGGCGCCGCCGTCCAGGTTGCGCTGGAGCAGGTGCAGGGCCACCTCGGCGCCCGACTGCCCGGAGCCCACCACCGTGACGTGCCGCGCTGCCTCCACGTCCTTCAGCCGGTGCAGGTAGTGCCCGGTGTGGACGAGCTTGTCGGAGGGCAGCGACGCCAGCGACTTTGGCAGCGAGGGCTCCGTGCCGATGCCGATGACGACGTCCTTCGCCGTCATGATGACGCGCTGGCCGTCGCCTCGCACCACGTGCAGGACGAAGCGCTGCTGCGCCACGTCCCAGTCCATCGACTCCACGCGGTGCGAGAAGCGCACCGACGGGAGCCGGGTCACCGCCCAGCGCAGGTAGTCCTCGTACTCGCGGCGCGTCGGGTGGAAGCGCTCGCGGATGTAGAAGGGGTACAGCCGGTCCTTCTCGCGCAGGTACGCGAGGAAGGACAGTGGATGCGTGGGGTCGATGAGGGTGACCAGGTCCGCGAGGAAGCTGAGCTGGAGCAGCGCCTCGTCGAACATCAGGCCCGGGTGCCAGCGCAGCTCGGACTGCGCCTCCAGGGCGACGAAGTCCAGCCCCTTGACGGAAGAGGCGAGCGCGGCGAGGCCGAGGTTGAAGGGGCCGCAGCCGATGGCCACCAGGTCGTGCGCGGAGGAAGCTTCAGGGGTGTCGTTATTCATGGGAGGTCTGCCTCGGAGCGGGGGTAGACGAGCAGCGTCGCTGCCTTGTCTGGAAAGGTGATGGGGCCGACGACGCGGAAGCCGGCGGCGGTGAACGCGCGCAGCGACGGGGCGTTGCGCGAATCGGGCTCGGCCATCACCCGGGTGCACCGCGGGTCCGCGGCAAGCAGCCCCTGGGCCACTTCGCGCAGCAACGTCCGGCCCAGGCCGCGGCCGGTGCTGCCGAGCTCACCGATGGCCACGTGGACGCCCAGGTCATGCGGGCGCTCCGCGTAGTGTCCGGCCAGCCGGTCCCGAATCACCCGGTACACCTCGAGGTACGCCACCGGGACGCCCTCGCGCTCGAGCATGCACGGCAGGGAGTGGTCCCCCGAGAGCTGCCGTTCCAGCTCGGCCCGCCAGCGGTCCTCGGGCCAGGCCTGCTTCCAGAACGCGGCGACGTGGGGCGCCTCCATCCAACGCACGAGCCGCTCCAGGTCCTCGGAGACGCTCGCGGGCCGGATGGACCACGGCGCGTTGACGTGGGGCACCGGCGGCGCGGGCACCCCGGCGTTCATGGTGTCCTCGCTCAACGCGGCGCTCATCGCTTCGCCTCGCGCAGGGGGTTGGGCGCGTCGAGGTAGACGGACTGCGCGTCCAGCGGCGCGAGCACCTCGTCGATGCCATGCAGCCGGGTGAGCAGGTTGCTCTTGCAGGGCAGCGTGTCCGCCTCCAGCCACCGGCGGGCCAGCCGGTCCCCTTCGGGCCCCGCCGCGGCCAGGGACGGCAGCGCCGCGCGCAGGCGGTCCGCCATTACCCCGAGGAGCCGACGCTCATCACCCAGGCCTTCCACACCCAGGCAGCCGATGACCGCGAGCGCCTGGTTGCGCAGCAGGTAGTAGGAGAGCCGCTCGTCGACGATGGCGTCGTCGACCACGGCCAGGGTGGACGCATCCACGCCCAGCAGCCCGAGAAGCCTGGGCAGGTGCGACGACGCCAGGTAGTAGCCCTGGTTGTCGCGGAACGCCGAGCCGACGACGCGGCCGTCCCGGTCGAGCTGGACCAGGGTGTTCTGCTGGTGGGCCTCCAGGCCGATGCCGGTGGCCGCGTACAGGTGCAGCATCGGCACCAGCACGCGGTCCGTGTAGTCGGCCACCCACTGTTCCGCCGCACCCGCTCCCAGCCCCGCGACCATCGTGCCCAGCAGGCTGCGCCCCATGCCCGGACGCGGCGCCGCCAGGCCCACGAGGCAGCGCAGGTCCGCGACGTGGGAAGGCACCTCGCGCACCGCCACGTCCAGGCCCGTGACGTCGGGACCCTCCGGACGGGAGGGCTCGTCCACGGCGAGCCACGCCGGGTCCCTGACGATGGAGAAGTGGGGGTGAGCGGCGTAGGTGCTCCGGGCGTAGCCGGCATCCAGCAGCCGGTGGATTTCCAGGCCGCGGCGCAGCTCCGTGCGCGTGGACTCCCGGCGGGAGTTGGTGAGCCGCAGTCCCAGCGACAGCTTCAGCATCACCGAGACGTCCGGACGGTAGACGGTGCGCACGCTCGACGTGGCCCACCAGCGCGGTCCCCGCTCGCCCAGGGGCGTCAGCAGGCCCGCCTCGATGAGCGCGGCGATTCGCGGCCGCCGCAGGACGTCGCGGGCCTGCCAGGGGTGGGCGGGGACGAGCACGCGGCCGTCGTTGCGCGGCAGCTCCGCGAGGTCCGCCAGCAGCGCCACCGTGTCCCGCCCGGCGAGTGACGGCGAGCCGTCCACCGCGTCGTGCGACACCACGGAAGGGTCCGCGGCGAACCAGTGCAGCCGGAAGGCACCCCGCTGCTCCGGTGAGAAGTCCGCGCTGTCCGTGGCGGAGAGCCCATCCCGGCTCTTGGGCGCAGGGTGGTGCAGGTGCCCGAGCAGCAACGCCTGCTCCGCCGCGAGGAAGCCATCCACCGAAGGCGGCGGCCGCGGGTGCGCGCGGCGGTGGGCCACGAAGTCCGCGGTCCGGCGCACCGACTCCGCCGTGCGCTCGACGAGGTCGGCGACCTGGCCCGAGGGAATGCCGCCACGACGGGCGGCGCCGCCTCGCCGCTCGGCCTCGTGGGCGACCAACGCCACCGCGAGCACGGGGTCGGCGAAGGACGTCGCGCCGCCCGGGCCCTCGAGGTGCACCGGCCCGAAGCGGTGCCAGCCTGTCGGCGAGCAGTGCGTCACCTCCGTGCGCAGGATGAGCCCCGAGCTTGGCAGCGTCACCCGAAGCGGCCCCGCGTGGACGGGCGTGTGCGTTTCGGTGAGCCAGCAGCGCAGCAGGGCCTCCAGGTGGGCATGCTCCGCGGCGCGGCGCGGGTCCGCGTCGTTCAGCGGGTCCGCGTCGTTCAGCGGGTCCGCGCCGTGCAACGGGTCCGCTCCAGCAGGGACGTTCAGGGGAAGGGCGGCGCTCATGCGGCCCCCTTCTGGAGGCGGGGCGAGCAGGCGCGGCCCGCGACGAGCACGGCATCCACGAGCGCGTCGAGCTCCTCGGGCGTGGTCGTGGGGTTGAGCAGGGTGAACTTGAGGCAGACGCGCTCCGGCGAGTCGGGGCCGTCCAGGCGGACGGCGGTGCGCCCAATCAGCGCGGCGCCCGTCTCCATCAACCGGCGGCGCAGGGCCCCGTTGATTTCATCCGCGCGCTCCGGCTCGTCCTCGCACCGGAAGCGGAACACGACGGTGGTCAGCTCGGCGGGGGACACCAGCTCCAGCTCGGGCTCGGCGGAGATTCGCTGCTCGGCGTGGCGGGCGAGGTCGTGGCAGGTGTCCACCATGTCGCCCAGGCCCCTGCGGCCATGCGCCATCAGCGTGGCGGCGACCTTCACCGCGTCCGGCCTGCGGGTCGTCTGAAGGCTGCGTCCGAGCAGGCCCTCGTAGCCCGCTTCCGCGTCATCCTCCGGATTGAGGTAGGCGACCTCCCGCTCCAGCGCGGAGAAGGCGCTGGCGTTGGAGACCAGCAGCACGCTGGTGGCGGCGGGCTGCCAGCCCAGCTTGTGCAGGTCCAGGGTGATGGAGTCCGCCAGCGCCAGGCCGGTCAGCCGGCCCGCGAGCCGCTCCGAGAACAGCGCTCCGAAGCCATAGGCCGCGTCGACATGCATCCAGACGCCGTGCTCGGCGGCAATCGCCGCGATCTGGGGCAGCGGGTCGATGCTGCCGAAGTCCGTCGTTCCCGCCGTGGCGACGATGGCCAGTGGCGTGTGCTCCGGCGGCAGCTCCCGGAGGATGGCGGCCAGCGCGTCGGGGCGCATCCGCCGGCGCGAGTCCGTGGGAACGAGCCGCACGGCGTCCTCGCCCAGTCCCAGCGCCGCACAGGCGCGGTGGACGGAGAAGTGCGCCAGCTCCGAGCACAGCACCACCGGTCCCGGCAGCCTGCCCACGCCCTGCCGGCGGGTGTCGATGCCACGTCGCAGGGCGCCCGCGTCGCGCGCCAGCAGCAGGCCCAGCAGGTTCGACATCGAGCCTCCGGGCGTCAGGACGCCGTCGGCCTTGGGCCCGAGCCCCGCCAGCTCCACGAGTCCTTCAATGAGCCAGCGCTCCACGGCGATGGCCGACGGCCCTGAGTCATATGTGTCCAGGGACGCGTTGCTCGCGCTGGCCAGCGCATCCGCGGCCACCGCGACCGTCAGCGGCGGCGGCTGGAGGTGGGCCACCGCATGCGCATGTGACAGATGGAGCCCGTACTCCACCAGCACCTTCCCGAGCCGCGCCAGCGCGGCCTCCGTGCCCAGGCCGTCCTCGGGGATGCCCTCCATCCCCAGCGCCGCGCGGGCCGAGGCCAGGACGTCCGCTGGCGTGCCCGCGCGCATGGGGCCCGAGGGCCACCGCGCGACGGCCAGGGCGCTGCCCACCGCGCCCGTCAGGGCCGCGGTCACCGCCGCCAGCCCCTCCCGAGAGCCCGCCAGCAACGACGACGGACGGCGAGGCCAACGGGGCGCCAGGTCTGGCCCCCGCCTTCCTTGTTCTGTCTCTGCTTGCATGTGTACGACCTCCAAAGTTGATTTGGCTGATGCAAATGAATGTCTGTGAATGGGCACACGAGTGCCTTCGCGCGCGCAGACGTGCTGCGAACGCGTTTCAACGGCCGGGGCAAACTACGGCCTGGGCCTGACATGCCTTCGTCAATGGGACGACGAGGCATGGCTTTCCCGTCACGAGGACCGACATGCGGTGACCCCGGCGGTAGGTGCGTGAGATGTCTTTCCACCGATGTTACACGGTGGGTATCAGGGAGGAGGTGTCAGATCAGGTGGAGTGGGTGCGACGCCATGAAACGTGGCGTGCACTGATGGCAGAAGATTCTTGTCTCATCTGGTTGTACGGCCGTGACACTGCTTCCATGGTACCTGGGCGAGTGCGCTCGCCAGTCCCATGCCAAAGGGGCTATCCCGTAGAGGATGGTGTGGATGCGGTGACGGGGGTGCTCGGGCTGGGCGAGCCACGTCTGTGCTCAGGCCAGAAGAATCGGCCTGCGCGGAGTCGCTCGGTAGTTGGCTGAATTGATAATGACTTGCAAGTTCAAAGTCATGATATAGCCGAAAGGCGTGAGACCTGCCACTTTCTTTTGTGCAGGATTTGCGCGCCCGTGACATCGAATTGAGTGTCACCAGCAGGATGAAAGAGTTTCATGTGTTGGCACGTGTGTACGTGCCTGGACGACGATCTGCTCTTCGTTTGAGGTGAGTATTGAAATACCCCCTCCGAAAGGATGGGGGCGGGAGTTGTCGCACGCGGAGTGTTGGGGTGGTGTGACAGCCGACACCTGAGCTGGCATCACGAGGCCTCTCGAAGTGGGGCGTCACCTCGGCTGTCGACTGCATGGGTGCGGCGACGTTGCGTAGCGCACGCTCGGGCGGCTGTCCCCTACGGGCGCGTGCGCGCTCGGCCCTCGTGCGTCGCCGCCGCCAGCGCCGCTGGAATCGTCTCCCGCATCAACGCCACGAACTGGCGGAGCCTCGCTGGGTGGAACCGCGCATGTGGATAGAGCAGGTACATCGGCAGGGGCGCGGCCTGCCACGACGGCACCAGGTGCTGGAGCCGGCCATGCGCGAGGTCCTCTCGGAGGAGCCAGGCCGAGGCCACGCAGGCGCCCAGCCCCTTCAGCGCCGCGCTTCGGAGGGCGTAGAGGCTGTCCGTGCTCAGGCGGGGATGGAAGGTGATGGGCTGGACTTCGCCGGTGCTCACATGCGTCAGTGAAATCTCGTTGCGATAGAACGTACGCAGGGACAGCCAGGGCAGGTGCGCGAGCGCACCTGGATGGGCGGGCAGGGGAGCGCCGTTCAGCACCGAGGGGGCGGCGACGACGATGCGTGGCACCTCGGCCACGCGGAGGGCCACCACGCTGGGGTCGTGCACCTCGCCAACGTGAATGGCGCAGTCGATGCCTTCGGTGATGAAGTCCACCGCCCGGTCGTGCAGCAGCCATTCGACCGACACCCGCGCGTGGCGGCTCAGGTACTCCGTCAGCGGCTCCACCAACAGCTGCTGACCGAAGGCATGGGGCACCACGACGCGCAGCGTGCCCTCCGGTTCGTGGCTCGCCCCACGCAGGTCGGCCTCGAACATCTCCCAGCTGGCCAGCAGCTCCTTGGCGCGTTCGTAGCAACGCGCGCCATCCTCGGTGAGCTTCATCGCGTGGGTGGAGCGCTGTATCAGCCTCACCCCCAGCGAACGCTCCAGTGCCTGGAGCCGGCGGCTCACCGTCGGCTGCGTGGTCCCCAGCTGCGCCGCGGCGGAGGACAGGCTCCCGGCCTCCACGATGCGAACGAAGGTCTGCATCAACTCGAGCCGGTCACCAGGCACCGTCACGGCGGACCGAGGCGCTCGCGCCCGGGGCGCTCGAGACCGAGCCGGCTTGGGAGGCGTGGGCATTATACGCACAGCGTATATCCGCTGTACGGCCCCCGCTACTACCGGCGCCAGCTTCACTCGGACACATTCCCCCCGACTCGCATCGCCAGGGGTAAACGATATGTCCTTCATTCGCACCATACATGGGGCCGCTGGGAACGGCGTCCCATCCACGGCGGTCCCCACCGCACCTCATGCGCCCCTGGCTTCAGCCACCGGCCACGCGGGTAGCGCCTCGCTGTCGAGCGGCCTGCGCCTGCTGCTGGCCGCGAGCGCCGGAGTCCCGGTGGCGGCGCTCTACTACAGCCAGCCGATGCTCGGGGTGATGGGGGCCAGCTTCAAGGCCTCGGACACTGTGGTGGGCTTCCTTCCCACGCTCACGCAGCTGGGGTACGCGCTGGGCATCCTGCTGCTGACGCCCCTGGGGGACCGCTTCGACCGGCGCCGCATCATCCTCATCAAGGCTGCCTTGCTGAGCGGGGCGCTGCTGCTGAGTGGCTTCTCCCCGGGTATCGGACTGCTGCTGGCCGTGAGCTTCGCCGTCGGCCTGATGGCGACCGTGGCGCAAGACATCGTTCCGGCCGCCGCCACCCTGGCTCCCGAGCATGAGCGGGGCAAGGTGGTGGGCACGGTGATGACCGGCCTGTTGCTCGGCATCCTGCTCTCGCGCGTCGTCAGTGGTGTCGTCGCCGAGCACTTCGGTTGGCGCGCCATGTTCATGATGGCCGCTGGCAGCGTGGCCCTCATCGGGCTGGCGGCATGGCGGGGTCTGCCCCGTTTTCGCCCGACCAGCACACTGTCGTACGGCGCCCTGCTGGGCTCACTCGCCGGACTCTGGCGTCGCTACGGCGCCCTGCGCCGGGCCGCGCTGGCGCAGGGCATGCTCTCGGTGGGCTTCAGCGCGTTCTGGTCCACCCTCGCGGTGATGCTGCATGGCGCGCCGTTCCACCTGGGGAGCGCCGCCGCGGGCGCCTTCGGCCTGGCGGGCGCGGCGGGGGCGCTGGGCGCACCGGTGGCGGGACGTGTCGCCGACCGCTTCGGCCCTGAAGTCGTCACGCGCCTGGGGGCGGGGCTGGCCGCAATCTCGTTCGCCACGATGTTCGCGTCGCCCTGGCTGGAGCCGAATGCCCGGCTGTGGCTGTTCGCTGGCAGCGCGATTGGCTTTGACCTCGGCGTTCAGATGTCGCTCGTAGCGCACCAGACCCTCGTCTTCGGTATCGACCCTGCCGCGCGCAGCCGGCTCAACGCGGTCCTCTTCGTCTCCATGTTCATCGGCATGGCCTTCGGCGCCGCGAGCGGCAGTCTCGTGCTGGCGCGGTGGGGTTGGGGCGCGGTGACGCTGTTGGCGACCCTCTCCGCGATGGCCGCCTTGCTGGTCCGCCTGTTCCCCGGCGCCCGCGCCGCTCGCTGACCTCTGGGCCCACTCAATCGAGGCGAGCGATTCGAGGGCCTCCTCATGGGCACGTCGCTTGATAAGGAGCACGCCACCTGCGAGGCGTCCACGATTGCCTGCCTGCTGCTCACCGTCCTCATCGCGCCACTCACCGGCGCCTGGATGCCCTTGGCAGAGAGGTCCTGTCGAGGAGCGGAGGGCCGGGAATCCTCTGGCTCGCGCCGGGCGGCACACCTCAACGGCCCGCGCAAGGAGCCTTGCTTCGCATGCGATTCTCTCATTCCTCCAATTTGTTGGTGGCTTTGGCTGTCACCTGGTGCCTGCACGGTTCCATCGCCCAGGCCGGTGCGCCTCGAGACTCGCGGGACCAGCGACATGCCCGCGTGGACGCCGTGTTCGCGCCCTGGAGCGGCAAGGCGACGCCCGGCTGTGCCGTGGGAATCTCTCGAGACGGTGTCCTTGACTACGCGCGCGGCTACGGCATGGCGAACCTGGAGTACGACGTCCCCATCACGCCCCAGTCCATCTTCCACCTCGCCTCCATCTCCAAGCAGTTCACCGCGTTCTCAATCGGGCTGCTGGCGCAGGAGGGGAAGCTGGCGCTGACCGACGACATCCGGAAGTACCTGCCGGAGCTGCCTGACTACGGCCAGCCCATCACCCTCGCGCACCTGATGCACCACACCAGTGGTTTGCGCGAACAGGGACAGTTGCTGAACCTGGCGGGCTGGCGCGGTGACGACCTGTACACCGAAAGTGACATCCTCTGGGCGCTGACCCGGCAACGCCAACTGAACTTCGAGCCAGGCACCGAGGTCCTGTATGGCAATGCGCCCTACACGCTGCTGGCGGTGATTGTGCGGCGCGTGTCTGGAAAGTCGCTGCGGGCGTTCGCCGACGAGCGCATCTTCAACCCACTGGGAATGACCGATACCCACTTCCGCGATGACCACACCGAAGTCGTGTCCCGGCGCGCGTCGGCCTACGGCGCCCGGGAAGGTGGCGGCTGGCGCATCAGCGTCCCGCATATCGACCACTACGGCTCGACCAGCCTCCAGAGCACGGTCATCGACCTGCTGAAGTGGCAGCAGAACCTGCTCGACGCGCGCGTCGGCGGGCAGGCGCTGAAGACCCTGATGCAGACCTCCGGCACGTTGAATGACGGCGTCGTGACGGGCTATGGCGGTGGCCTGCGGTTGGCGGATTATCGGGGCCTGCGTATCGTGGGCCACGACGGGATGGATGGTGGCTTCCGCACGGACGCTGTCCTCTTCCCGGACCAGCGGCTGGCTGTCATCGCGTTGTGCAACGGCTCCACGATTGATGCCACGGACCTCGCGCGGAAGGTGGCCGAGGTGTATCTGGGCGACCTCCTGCGGAACACGCTGCCCCCCGCAGTCGAGCTGCCGGAGGCCGAGGTGTCCGCGCTGGCTGGCAACTACTGGAGCCCGGTGACGGATGAAATCGTGCGCCTGGAGTTCAAGGACGGGGCGCTGCGGCAGGTCGGTACGTCCACGGCATTCGTGCCCATCGGCAAGGGCATTTTCCGTCCGGGGGCGTCGATGCACGTGTGGCGCTTCTCCGTGCCGTCCGCCCAGTCGCCCACCCGGCTGAGCATCAAGGATGTCTGGCCGACGACGCGGGACTTCATCCGGGTGACGGCGCCTCTGCCCGCGAGCGCGGCGCTGGCGTCGTTCGCCGGGCAGTACCGGAGCGATGAGGTCGACATGACGTACACGGTGCGGGTCGTGGACGGGAGGCTGGTGATTCGGTGGCCACGCCGCGATGAGGTCGTGCTTGAAGCTGCCGGCGGGGACCGGTTCGTGGGCTCGCTCGGCGCAGTCAGCTTCACGCGAGCGGCGGCCGGTGGGGTCGACGGGTTGACCATCAGCAACCGCCGCCTGCGCCGCCTGCGCGCGGAGCGAGTGGGGGCCTCACGACAGGCTCCCACCGTGAGCACGAGCGCCTCGGGTCGGAAGTGACTGGACGCCCTCCACCAAGGGCGTTCGTGGGTTCACCGGTGTCGAAGGGGCGTGGAACCTGCTCACCGAGGCGACAGCGGTTGTGGACTGAAAGGCGGCCACGCTCTCGCGGCGGTATTCCAGGGGCGCTACGCGGCCGCGGGCTGAGGCGGCCCGCGCGCGAGGCTGGCTTCTCGCAGCGGGCGGGCCAGGGTTGCCCCAGCTCCCCGCCTGCCGAGCGCACCGTCTGCGGGCCCTGTCCACGGCTCGCCTCGGCATGGCGCGAATCCAGCGGCCGCCCTCGACAAGGGCTTCTTCTCGCTCAGGCCTGCATCGCGGATTCGACCTGTCGCTGGAGGGCCTGCAACTGGTCCAGCCTGTCCTTCAGCTTCTCGCGCATGTCGCGCTCGTCGGTGTGGAGAACCTCGTCGTGCAGTGCCTCGGTGCTTTCGGCCAGGCAGGCGCGAAGGAGGTGCATCTGTTGTTGGGAGAGCTCCAGGACCATGGGACACCTCCGTGTCAGCAAGGCAGCGGTGTCACGCCTCCTCCCTCGCACGGTGGCGCGGGTGCGAGCGAGCACGTCAGGCTCGGCAGGACCGGTGCTGCTGCACCTGAGGCCCGTCGCGGGACACCCTTGAAGTGTAGTGCGCGCTCGCCTCTCGCCCAGGGCACATCCGGACCGCTCCGGGCGGCTCGTCTGGTGTCCCTCATCCGTGGCTCAAGCCTGCCGCGGCAGGCGAACCTCATCGGGCGGGGAGCGCTCGGCGGTCCGCCGGAGCGCCAGCGCACCACGCGGCCAGGAGTTGCCGCGTGATGCACGGTGCCGGTCGCGGTGGGGCGCCTCCGGCTTCGAGGCGCCGCGCCGCGAGCGGTGACTACCTGAGCGCGATGAGCGAGGCCACGAGCAGCGACACGACGCTCATGACCTTGATGAGGATGGCCACGCCAGGACCGGAGGTGTCCTTGAACGGGTCACCGACCATGTCGCCGACGACGGCGGCCTTGTGGACCTGCGAGCCCTTGGCGTGGCCCGGCAGCTTGCCCTTCTCGATGTACTTCTTGGCGTTGTCCCACGCGCCGCCCGCGTTGGCCATGTAGAGGGCCATGGTGGCGCCGACGACGAGCGCGCCGGCCAGCAGGCCCGCCAGCGCACCGGGGCCCAGCAGGTAGCCCACCAGCGGCGGGGCGACGATGGCGACGATGCCCGGGAAGATCATCTCGCGCAGGGCGCTCTTGGTGGAGATGTCGACGATCTTCGTGGGGTCCGGGTCAGCCTTGAGCTCCATCAGGCCCGGAATCTCGCGGAACTGGCGGCCAATCTCCTCGACGATGGCGCCGGCCGCGCGGCCGACGGCGAGCATCGTGGAGGCGCCCACCAGGAACGGGAGGATGGAGCCCAGCAGCAGGCCCACGATGACGTTCGGGTTGGTCAGCAGCAGGCTCATCTCCGGCAGGCCGGCGGCGACGCGCGTGTGGTTGACCTCGAGGTTGAAGGCGGAGAAGAGCGCGATGACGGTGAGCGTCGCCGAACCGATGGCGAAGCCCTTGCCGATGGCCGCCGTGGTGTTACCCACCGCGTCCAGCTCGTCGGTGATGGCGCGCACCTCGGGGCCCAGGCCGGACATCTCGGAGATGCCGCCAGCGTTATCGGAGATGGGGCCGTAGGCGTCCACCGTCATCACGACGGCGGTGCCGCCCAGCATGCCCACGGCGGACAGCGCGATGCCGTACAGGCCCAGCGCCCGGTCCGCGATGTAGGCCACCAGGGCGATGGTGGCCATCGAGATGCCCACGCTCTCCATGCCCACGGCGAGGCCGCGGATGAGGTTGGTGCCGGCGCCCGTGATGGAGGCCTCCGCGATGCGCTGCACCGGCTTGGCCGACGTGTAGTAGTCCGTGACGAGGCCGATGATGGCGCCGCCGAAGGCGCCCGCGGCCAGCGCCACCGTGATGGCCTGGGACAGACCAAAGACGTTCATCATCACGAAGGACAGGCCCACCAGGATGACGGGGGGCAGGATGAGCGCGCTGCGCAGCACCTGGGCGGGGTTCATGTGCTTGAGGGCGCGCGCGATGAAGATGCTCAGCAGGCTGACCACCAGGCCCACCGCGGACAGCACGAGCGGGAGCACCACGCCGGCCACCTTCGCGCTTTCGGTCGCCGAGGGGTCCACCACGAGGCGGGAGAGGTCCGCCGCGCTGGCCGTCAGGGCCATCGCCATGGCGGCGACGATGGCCGCCACCATGGACTCGTAGATGTCGGCGCCCATGCCGGCCACGTCGCCGACGTTGTCGCCCACGTTGTCGGCGATGACGCCCGGGTTGCGCGGGTCGTCCTCGGGGATGTTCTCGATGACCTTGCCGGCGATGTCGGAGCCGACGTCGGCCGCCTTGGTGTAGATGCCGCCGCCCACGCGGGCGAAGAGCGCGATGGAGCTGGCGCCCACGGCGAAGGAGTGGAGGATGGGGGAGAGCTGCTCATGCCCCTGGAAGGCGTAGTAGACGCCGCCCATGCCGAGCAGGCCCAGGCCGGCGACGGCCAGCCCCATCACCGCGCCGCCGTCGAGGGCGACCAGGAGCGCGTTCGGCTTCGAGCCGCTGCGCGCGGCCTGCGCCGTGCGCACGTTTGCGTAGGTCGCGGCCTTCATGCCGATGTAGCCGGCCAGCAGCGAGAGGAACGCGCCCAGCACGAAGCTCGCGCTCGCAATCCAGCCCAGCGCCAGACCGATGAGCACCGCGACGACCGCGCAGTAGGCCGCGAGCACCTTGTACTCGCGCACGAGGAACGCCATCGCGCCTTCGCGGATGTAGCCCGCGATGCGGTTCATCGTCGCGTCACCGTCGGGGAGCGACTTGACGCGGAAGTAGAAGACCGCAGCGAAGATCAATCCCACCGCGCCGACGACGCCGGGGGCGATTGACCAGAAACTCGACTCGAGACTCGACAACTCCATCCATTCCTCCAGAGCAGTCCCGGGGGCTTGACCTGCCCCTCCGAGTCGCCCGTGTGCCGCGAAATTTTTGTGCGGGGGACGTATACGTGATTTCCAAGCGAGCTGGGAGCCTCCTGGGTGATCTCCCTTAGGAGGGGCGGGCTCCCACGGCGTGGGTGGGGCGCCACCACCGCGGCTCCCAGGTCTCCGCCAGGGCGGGAAGCGGCCCTGGGCAGCTGGCGGGGCAGGGGCGCCGGGCCCTGAAGCTGGAGGACGCGAGCGCGCTCAGCCAGCCGCGAAAGGCGTGTGCCTTCGCGGGGTTAAGGCCACTCCGCCATTCTGGAGAGGCCCGTTGTCCGCCCTGCGCCTACAGCCTTTGTTTGAGGTGCGCACGTCACGCTGGCGCGGGGCGCTCCCCGCTGGAGGCGCTCCTGGCTCCACGTTCGAGGCACCACCCCAGGGCGCGCGGCGGGACGGGGCCGGTTCGCTGCCAAGGGAACGAGGCGCCGCGTCATGCGCCGTGCCAGTCCGCCCAGGGGCATGCCGTATCCGCGGCCCGATCCACTTCCTACTCGCTGGCGGTCATCTCCAGATGCCGCGGTTCCCATGCGCCAGCTCCGTCCAGGGAGACGCGGTGGTGCGGGCAGGGTAGAGGCCCGCAGCCCGCCGTCCTGGCCAATCGCCGGAAGGCGCCAGCCGCCCTGATGGCGGGAATGCCGGCTGCGCTCCTCCAGGGGGAGTGTGGCGGGTGGGCGCTGCGCCCTCCACGCGCGGGTTCGTGGCACGCGTGCGCATCGAGGCCGATTTCAGGCTGCGCCACCGTTCGTGGTTCCGGCGTCTCCTGGTCGGCGGCGCTCGTGCGGACCTTCACGTCGCGCTGGGGCTGAGCGAGAGGTCTTCCCTCATTCTTCCGGCTCGTGCTTCGTCGTAAGAAAATCATCCGCGCCTCCCCACGGGCACCAGGCAGGACCCTTGGCGTGAATGACTGTCCATGGCGGGCGACTGCGCCGGTCGTAGATCCCATGTTGCGGCATATGAACTTGCTTTATGGGTGACGCCTAACCCAGGCAGGTGTGGGGCGAGGAGTCACTCATGGGTGGAAATCGATGTGGGTTGATTGGGATTGTCCTGGCTGAAGTGCTCTCGCTTTGGGTGGTGACGTACTCGGGCGATGGGCTTGCGGAAGAGCGGGAGCACGACACCGGTGAGGGCGTGATGGTCGCCCCGCAAGTGGACCCTGGGATGGAAACCCATTTCGAGACGTTTCAATCCCCGACATGCGGCTTCATTCCGTGTCCGGTAACGGCGAGCGGCAATGTCCTGACGCTTACGGCCAGCTGCGCGACCTATTCCTCGCTACTCATCCCAGACGGATACACCCTGGATGGTGCTGGGCATTTCATCGCCGCGGTTGACGCTCCAGGACAGCGCTTCGTCGGCCCTATCGTACGAAACTGTGGCAGCAGCGCATTCTATAGGAACCTGCGGCTCATGGCGGTGGGGTTGTCGAATATCTGCGACTCGGGCGATGACGCACTCACCGGCATCCGGTTCGACAACGCCTCTGGGTCTGTCACCAATACCCAGATCTTCAATATTCGACAGGGAGATGGGACCAGCGGATGCCAGGAGGGCATTGGCATTGCGATACGCAATCAAGAGCCCGGGGCTCCGACTCGTGTGGTCGCTGTCGGAAACAACATTCTGACGGGATACCAGAAGGCTGGAATCATGGCGGTCGGCAACGTTGATGTGGGCATCATTGGAAATCGGATTTCGGGGGCGGGCCCCATCGGAAACATCGCCCAGGTGGGTATCCAGATCGGTCTCGGTGCCACCGGAGTCATCGTGGCCAATGACGTCTCCGGGCACAGCTACACCGGCCAGGGCGTGGCCAGCGGCATCCTCGTCTATGGAGGTGGATTGTACGGAGGACCCCTGTCTTCGAATGTGGCCATCCGGGACAATCAGCTCTACAACAACGACATCGGCGTCTACCTGTCCCAGGGCAACGCGGATGGGAGCCCTCCCTCGGTCCGGACGAACATCGCTGTCGTGGACAACATCCTCGAAAATGGGGCGGTCACGAACGGGTACGTCTACCAGGCCGGTATCGCGGACCTGGGCACGGGGAACATCATTCATTCCAACCGCATCACGGGCCCGGGCTATGACCCGGCCACCTTGCCCGGCTCGACATTCGCGGTGGATGTGGTCGCCGGCCCCGCGGTAGGCCTGACCTTCCTCACGCAGGCCCAGCAGGTGGCCGTAGGGGCCTGTTCGGGACCCGTCGTCGTCCAGAGCCAGGATGTGAATGGGAACCTGTCCATTCCTGCCCTGACAGACTTCAGCATCACTCCCGTGGGAGAGGCCGCGCTCGGCATCCAGTTCTACGCTGACGCGAGCTGCACCGGCCCCGCACTGACGAGCCTCGACCTCTCGAATCCCGAGGCCTCGGGCCGCTTCTACTTCCGGGCAGCCGTTCCGGGGAACGTCACCCTCATCGTCTGGAACTTCATCATGACTCAATTCCAGACGCAGCAGGTCGTCACGGGGCTGGCGCCGGGAGAGACCTCCGGGCTTCCGGTTGCCACCAGCCCGGTGGATGCATCGCAAGGTTGAGACTGCGGCGTCAGCGCGCGTCCGCCGCGTGATGGGTACCCTCTGCGAGGCATGTCGGGCTTGTCTCGCTGGTGAGCTGGGCACGGTGCCCCCGTGCCAGCTCGCCGGGCTCCTGTGTGCGTCACGGGGGACGAAGGGCCTCCCGGGCGCGGCCTGGGCCGAGGTGCTAGTAGTAATCCTTCAGGGTGAGCCGGCGCTTGCTGCCGTCCTTCAACGTGAACTCCACCGTCTTTCCCGCAGCCCGATTCCGCCAGCGCGCGAGCTCCGAGCCCGCATACCCGGGCCCGATGCTCTGGCCATCGATGGCGATGATTTCGTCGCCCACCTTCCAGTCCGAGGCGGCGGCGGGGCTCCCGGGGGCCACCAGCTTCACCACGAGCCGCCCCTCGCTGGGGAGGGCAATCAATCCGGACCGGTCCTTGCGGAACGGCTGCCGTAGCGCACGGGCATCGGGGACCAGCATCAGCGTGTCCGTCGCATAGTCCGTAATCATCCGGAAGCGCGCGAGGACGGCGAGTCCCAGGTTGCCGAGGAGCCGGTCCGAGTTGGAGATACTGTTGCCCGCGTCGTCGAACACCGTTGGCACGTCCCGCAGGGTGACGCCCGCGAGCTCGATGCGCTTCAGGGTCGCCACGTCGCGCTCCCGCAGCCCGCCCACGGCCCCCGACAGCGTCTTGGAGCTGCGCCGGCCCGTCAGCAGCCCTGCCTGCTGCCAGTACGCGGGGAACAGGGAGAGCGCCCCGCTATTGCCCACGTCGAACAGCACTGGAATCGGAGGCCGGCCCTCGATGGAGACATGGACTGCGCGCTGCCCGCCCGCGGACTCGACCAGCGGGAGGCGCACCGCCCGCGGTGGAGGCTTGAAGCGAGCGGCCTCGTGGAAGGCGATGCGCCGGTTCGGGAAGTCCACGTCCACGACGAGCGGGTTGAAGGCCTCCTTGCCCAGGATGACGGGCAGCGGATGGCCAATGAGCCGCGCGACCTCGGCCAGGTCGATGATGGCGACCGTCAACCCGGTCAGCCGCAGGTGACCCAGGGTGATGTCCACGCCGCTGGCGAGCTGCGCCTGGGCCTGCCCGCCGCTGCCGACCGCCGCAAGCTGCCCCTGCGTCTTCAGCCCCAGCTCGCGTGCGTAGGCCGTGTCGACCACCGTCATCTCGGCGCCGCTGTCCAGCAGCACCTGCGTCGCATGGCCATTGACCTGTGCCGGGATGAAGACGCGGTTCTCGTCGAAGAACTCGAAGGGGATGAAGCCGGTGCTGTGGCGGCCGTTCGCGAAGCTCGCCTTGCTGGCGCCCTGGGGCCGTTCGAAGACGGTGGGCGGAATGGCGACGTTCAGCTCCAGCGTCTCCACCACTGTCCGCGAGTCGGAGTCCGGATTGTCGGTGAACACCTCTTCCAGGAAGGGCATGCGGACGCCGTTCACCTGACGCCAGTCTCCCAGCCGCACGAAGCGGGTGACGTTGTCCTCGCGGATGCGCAGGCCATGCAGGGCCCCGTTGGCGTCGTCGAGGAACAGGTCATAGAGGTCCTCGTCGCCGAAGGTGACGCGCACCACCTTCCAGGTGCGACCGTCACGTTGCTCGTCGGGTTGCAGTGCGAGCGTCGCGCCAGCACCTCCGCGCAGCGCCGTTCCAAAGTCGAGCGCCACCCGGTGCCGCGCATCACGAGCATCGGTGGGCGAGGCATCCTCGACCTGGCCGCTGGCGTTCAGCTTCCAGCCCCCCTCCGAGGTAATGGCCATCACCTCGCGCATCACGCCGTAGTTCGCTTCCCAACGGGCCCGCCCGTCCCGGTGCCGCCAGGACTCCATCGGGCCCTGGAGCCCTGCCGCCTCGCTCTTCCCCTTGGCGTGAATGCTCTCCAGTCGTGTGTAGGCGTCCCCGCCCCGCCACGCGAGGTGCCGCCCGAGCAGGGACTGCAGCGCGTCCGCCCTGGATGCGGAGGGGAGGAGCACGAGGGCCAGGGCCATCAGGAAGGGAGTGAAGAGTCTCATCGAGTAGCTCCGCGCTTGGGCTTGATGGAAGAGGAGGGCTGGCCCACGAGTTGGCGCAGGCCGGGGGGGCTCGCGCCGATGAGGGAGATGGTCCGCGACATGCGTGCGCGCGCCGACGGGGGCGCGCTCAGCTGGACCTCCGCGGACAGCCCGCTGTGTTGCAGGCAGGAGAGATAGACGCTGTCGCTCCAGATGGCCTGCTTGACGCCGGTACCATCCGGGGTGAGCAGGGCCACCAGGAACTCGCGGGCATCGACCACCAGCGTGAGCTGCGCCCCTGGCCAGCGCTCCCTCGTGAAGTCCGCGGAGGACGAGCGCACGCAGTCAAAGGGCACCTCGGGTGTGTCGTCGTAGACGAGCCCCGCGATGGACACGCGCCGGGCGCTCGCTTCGGTGAGCGCCGGGACGAGCGCCGCGAAGGGCGGCGGGAAGAGGTCGAAGAGCAGTCGCTCGGTGGCGCCGGCAATCATCGCTCGTGCGCGCTCCATCACCTGGGCGGTGCTCTTGAGGTGGTAGATGCGGTCGTCCTGCGCCGGAGCGTGGAGCCTGCGCAGCGCATCCGCGGCCTCGCGCTTGCGCGTCTCGAAACCACGCTGGAGCGCCGCGAGCACCTCGTCTGGAGGCACGGGCCTGAAGGACCGGGGCTCTCCCTCCTCGACGAGCACCGCCCCCTTGTGCTCGAGCGAGGCGAGCGCCTGGTAGATGCTGGGAGGCGCCTTTCCCAGCGCCTGCGCGAGCCGGTACCCGGTGGCGGGAGCGCCCTTGAGCAACTCACAGTACACCCGGGCTTCCATCTCGGTGAACCCGAGGGCCACGAGTCCTTCATCCGCGTCCATGGGCGTTGTTATTACTGACAGGTAATAATACGTCAAGCGAGATGCGGGAGGGCTGACCCCTGCTGCCCTCCGCCGCGTTGCCACCTTCGCCCACGCCGACACTGCGCAGCGCTGTGCACACTGTGCACGGGGAGCGCCTCATCGCCTGGAGGAGCGGGTGGCCGTTCCTCCTGGCCTCAGGTCTATACGCGTCGCTGGCATGACCAGTGCAGTCTCACGGCGCTCAGTGCGTCGAGCATGGGCAATCCCTTCGTGCCTGCTCGAGGCGTTTCCCCGTCAATGGAGTCAAACGTGCCTCAGGTTCTCTATCGCGGTCTCATGGCCGCGCTGCTGTTGAATCTCTCCGCGGCGTGCTCGGGCCCCCGGTCCTCGGATGGAGGGGACGAAGACCCCCCTCCGACGGAGGAGCCGGATGTGGTGCCGCCGGGACAGCCCTTGGAGGTTCAAGCGTGGCCGGAGATACGCGCCGCGAGCGTCACGTGGCGTGCGCCGCGGTCGGATGGTGGCGGCGCCATCGTGAAGTACACGGTGACGGCGAGCCCGGGTGGCATCACCGCGACGACCACGGGCGCCACGCAGGTCGAGGTGCCCGGTCTCGCCAATGGTACGCGCTATACCTTCACCGTGCGCGCCACGAATGCGTCGGGGGACGGGCCGGAGTCCGAGGCTTCATCGCCGGTGACGACGCCCGATGTTCCAGGGGCTCCGCGAATCGTCGACGTCATCCCGCGCAACACGGAGCTGACCGTGACGTGGGAGCCTCCGGCCTCCGAAGGAGGCGACCGGGTTCACTCCTATTTCATCGAGCTCCTGGCGGGCTCCTACCAGCGCTCCGTGCAGGCAGCTGGCTCGAGTGGGGTTGTCACGGGCTTGTCGCCGGACACGGAGTATCAGGTGGTGGTGCGAGCCGTGAACGGCGTGGGGATGGGGCCGCCCTCCGCGCCGCATGCGGCGCGAACGCGCTGCGACCGCATCGGGCTGGCAACACCCATTCATGTCCCCATGGGGGCCACGCTCAGGGGCCTGGCGGCAGGTGACTTCGACGGGGATGGGAAGATGGACCTCGCCGGAACGCGCATGTCCGAGAGCGCTGTCGCGACCTTCCTCGGAGCGGGGGACGCGAGCTTCCTGAAGAAGGGGGACTTCCAGGTGGGGGCGGACCCGGAGATGGTCCTCACCGAGGACTTCAATGGTGATGGGGCGCTGGACCTGGCGGTGCTCAATACGCGGGGGCAGACGGTCAGCGTGCTGCTCGGGCTCGGAGACGGAGCCTTCGAGCCCGCGCGCACCACCCTCACGGGCGCGGGCCCATGGTCGATGACGACGGCGGACTTCGATGGGGATGGGAATCGGGACCTCTTCACGGTCAACACGAGTCTCTCGACGGGGGCCTCGACGCTGAGCTGGCTGCAGGGGAATGGGCGGGGCTCCTTCACCCGGAGGGACTTCTCCCTTCCGTTCGCCGCGCTCTCGGTCGCCTCGGCGGACTTCGACGGGGACGGGCATGTGGACGTGGCTCTCCCCGCCTCGCTTGGCTACGACTTCTATATCTACATGGGCGCGGGAGATGGCTCGTTCCGCGAGGGCTATCGATACTCGGCCCAGAACTCGCCGAGGCAGGTGGCCGCGGCGGACCTCAACAATGACGGCAAGTCTGACCTGCTGGTGACCAGCAGGGGCGACACCTTCAATTCGCCCAGTGTGAGTGTGTATCTGGGCCGAGGCGACGGCACCTTCGAGGCCGTGAAGCGTCACGCCGTGACGGGGGAGGTCGGCGCGCTGACCGTGGCCGACCTCAATGCGGACGGGTGGCTGGACGTCGCCGTGACTGTCACGGCTGAGAACACGGTCAGCCTGCTGCTGGGGCTGGGAGATGGCTCGCTATCGGCACGACACGATGTCGCCCTGGTGGGCGTGCCGCGCGGGCTCGTGGCTGGGCGCTTCACCGCCAATGGCAGGCCCGCGCTGATGGTGAGTCAGGATGGGGATGATGCCCTCACGCAGCTGACGACGGCCTGCCTTCCCTGACGCCCGACGGCGCACGGGGGCTGTTTCTTCGGCGGGACGAGGGAGGGGCGCTGGACGTGCCCGGGCGTACGCAGGCCTTGACGAACATATGCGCCAAGGTGCATATACATGTCCATGCAACTTGATGCCTTCCAGGTGCTCGCCGACCCCACGCGCCGTCGCATCGTCGAGGTGCTTCGGGGGGGCGAGCAGCAGGTTGGGGATGTCGTCGAGAAGGCCGGAATCCACCAGTCCGGTGTCTCGCGGCATCTGCGCATCCTCTCCGAGTCGGGGTTCGTCTCGATGCGCCCGGATGGGCAACGGCGCCTCTACGCCTTGAGGCCGGAGCCGTTCCGGGAGCTCGAGGCGTGGCTCGCCCAGTACCGGGAGCTGTGGGAGGCGCGCCTCGATCGCTTCGAAGCCGCTCTGGAGAAGAAGAAGCAGCAGCAGCAGCAACAGACTCGTCGAGTCAGGGAAGGGAGCAAGCGGGGATGAGCAACGAGAACACGTCGCGCCGTGAAGGGAAGGTCGTCATCGAGCGCACCTATCGAGCGGGCATCCAGGATGTCTGGGACCTCTGGACCACGCGGGAGGGCTTCGAGTCGTGGTGGGGGCCTCAGGGCTTTCGCGCCGACGTCCAGGAGCTCGACGCACGAGAGGGCGGTGTCCTTCGGTACGAGATGATCGCCGACTCGCCGGAGATGATCGCCGCGATGAAGCAGGCGGGTGAGCCGACCTCCCACGCGACCCGCTCCCGCTTCACCGAGGTGAAGCCACGCTCGCGGCTGGTCCTCACGAATGTCATCGACTTCCTCCCTGGGGTCGAGACCTACGAGAGCAACATCGCCGTGGACTTCTTCCCGTCCGGCGACCGTGTTCGCATGGTCGTCACGCTGGACGCGATGCACAGCGACGCGTTCACGAAGATGCAGGAGGAAGGCTTCACCAGCCAGCTCACGAAGCTCGACGCGCGGTTCGCGTAAAGCCCGCGCGAAGCGCGCCCCGCCAGGCTGCCGGCGAACGGCTCGACGCAGGCGGCATGGGGCAGGCGCATCGCCACGAGTCCCCCTGGCGGCGCTCCTTCGGTGGCTCACCCGCCATGACACACGTTTCGACGCGGCTTGGATGCCTGGAGGACGCCGTGCTCGAGCTTGGGGTGGGCACGGGCCTGCTGGTCCTCCACGACGAAGGGCTCGCAGGGATGGCCCTCCGCGGTGCGGAAGGAGAGGTGGAGGCGCAGGGCCTTGCGCCTTTCACCGTGGGTGGCGTAGTCGGTCCCGTTGCGCCAGGCGTGCAGGTAGAGCGCGTAGAGCCCCTCACCGACCTTTTCCAGCGAGGGATGCCCGGGGCCGTTCCAGGCGCCTCCGAGCGCAGGGCTCGTACTGTCGATGAGCAACCGCTCATCGCGCACCTGCCCGTGTAGCACGTCGTCGAGCTTGCCCACGTAGGTGCGGTACTCGTGGTCGCCGAAGTACCCAGCGCTGTAGAGGACGTAGAGCTGCCCGTTCTCCCGGACGAAGAACTGACCCTCGACGAGCCCGCCGTGCTGGGGACCATTGGTGAGGAGGGTGTTCGGCGCGCCGATGAAGCGCAGCGCTCCGTCGGAATCCATCGTGAACTGCCGGGCGACGAGCGGCGTCGGCGCGCTGCGTGGGAGCCCGGTTTCCGGGTCCACCCAGCGCAAGGCGTTGCCGTCCACCTTGACCACCAGCGCAAGGCGTTGCTGTCCACTGCCGTCCTCGACGGGCACGACGGTTCCGTCAATGGTCCCCAGTTCCGGGTTCTCGCCGGAGGCGCCGCCCGGGTAGTCCGGAACGAGCGTCTTCACGCGCGGGTTGACGTCCAGCGGCCCATGGTCCGTCCAGGGCCCCTCGATGGAGCGGCTGGTGGCGTAGGCGCTGCGCAGAACGCCCTGGCGGTCTCGCGCCGTGTAGAAGAGGACCACCCACCCGCCGAGCTCGAACACCTCGGGCGCCCAGCGCGCACGCAGGAGGTCCTGCGGAAGGTCCGGCTCGGTGGGCACCGGCTCGCCCTGGTTCCACCACGCCGGCAACTGCCCCTCGGGGAACACGACGAGGTGCCGGCCGTCCTTCAGCGCGGGCTCGAACCGCTCCCGCGAAGCGCTCCACCGATAGAGCGGGAATGCGTAGGGCAGGCCGCTGGAGGTCGCTACGAGCCAGAGGTCGTGCGTCTGTCCCCCCTCCAGCATCGGAGTGGAGAGGGTGACGGCGAACGGGTCCGGCATGTTGTCGGCGAGCAAGGTCTGCGGCACCTCGGGCGGTCGGGCCAGCAGCGCGCCCAGGGTGGTGAGCCTGCCAGGCGCCCCACCTCCGAAGAGCCCGTGCGGAGCCGTGGGCAGCGCGGTGTTCGGCGCGTGCGTCGACGGCGTGGTGGCGCGTGCGGTGGAGGGGGCAGTCGGGTTCAGCGGCTCGGCTGCGTCAGGCGGCATCTCGTGTCCAGTGAGGTGAGAAGAACTGCCGAGCAACTGGGACCACGGCCGCGGTCATTCCTGGCGCTGCCTGCGCGGCCACGATGAGCGCGGCTGACCGGCAGGGGAGGACTGGGGTGGGCTCACGTGTGGCTCGCGTGGCGAGCTCCCTCGCCCAGCTTCTCCCGGAGCCGCTCCTGGGCCTTGCGCAGGTCCTCCGGTGCCTTCACCGGCTCGAAGCGGGACTCCCGGGCGCCCACGCGTGGCACCTCGACGAAGGCCACTGGCAGCACGGGCTTCCCGTCCGGGTCCACGAGGCTGCTGGCCTCCGCGGTGACCTGCTCGAGCTGGAGCGCCTCCTGGCCCTCCACCTGCTTGCGCACCACCCGGTAGGCCACCTGGATGTCCCGGTCCAGCAGGGCGGCAAGCTCGAAGGTGATGTTGTTCGTCGAGATGTAGGGGTGCTGAGCCGGGTCCACCTTCTCCACCAGCTGCGCCAGGCCGTTGATGCGCACCGGCGCCGCGCCAACGTCCAGTCCGCCTCCCTGAGGGTTGGCCCGGGCCGTCACCTCGACCAGCATGGGTTTTCCAAGCCTCCGATGCATTCCGAGGACGACCGGGTCGAGGGTCGCCGCCAGGTTGTCCACGTTGGAGAAAGCGAGGTAGCGGATGCCACGCCTGCGAAGCGCGTCGCCGACTCCACTCTCCCGCAGCGCGCGGTAGAAGTCGCCGTGGCCGGAGGGCGCGAACGAGAGGCGCCCCTGGGCGTCGCGGAAGAGCTCCAGCTCGGGCGTGAGCCGCGGGAGCATCCGCTGCCGGAATCGGAGGACCTCCTGCGCGAGCGGCTTGCGCTCCAGGTGGGCCGCAATGCCGTCATCGGTCAGGGACGAAGTCATGAGGACCACCGGGACGGGACGGCCGAAACGTTCGCCCGCCCGCCGGGCGTCTTCCAGCTTGAGGTCCAGGAAGGTGCGGTCGCCCAGCACCGGCACGAGCGCCTTCACCCCTCCGCCGAAGCGCGTGCCCGCGCCCCCCGCGACGACCAGGCTCGCGACCTGCCCGCTGCGCAGTACCTCCTCGCCGAGCCGGGTGCACTCGGCATGGAGCGGCGTACCCGCGGGGGGCAGCGGAGGGATGTCCCCGGGCCCGAGCGGCTGCGGCCCACCCGGTGGCATCGGGGCCGTCTCCGTCAGCTCGCCCCTCCGGAGCCGCCCGACGAGCGCCAGGAACGTCGCGACGTCGAGGTCCTCGCCGCGGGGGAGGGACCTGCTCACCTGCTCTTCGAAGGTCTGGCCATTCACGCCCGCGAATTTCCGGACGAGGTTGGCCGCGAGCAATGCCCCGAGCGGAGGTCGGAGGGACTTCCGCCAGCCATGACGAGCGGCGCCCGCCACGTCCCCTCATGTCGTGTATCGAGCGGTGTCAGCGCTGGCCCACGTCAGGGGTGCGTTGTGGCCCCTCGGCCTCATGTCCACCCTCACGGGGGATGAGGTCCGAGGCGGATATGAGCGAACTGACGACCAAGCTCGCGCGCGTGCGGGCAGGCATGCGCGAGCACGGCCTGGGGGCCATCCGGCTGCGCGGGGTGGACTGGTTCTCGTGGGCGACATGCGGCGGCTCGAGCGTGGTGCTCCTCTCGGCGGAGACGGGCATCGCCGAGGTGCTCATCACGGAGGATGGTGCGTGGGTCGTCACCGATGTCATCGAGGCGGCGCGGCTGGAGGCGGAGGAACTGCCCCCCGGGTTGCCTGTCTGGGCGCACCCGTGGACGGAGGCCACGCGACGCGAGACCTTCGTCGCGGAGCGCCGGGGGGCGGGGCCCGTGGCCTCGGACCGGCCCGCGGACGGAGAGGTTCCTCTGCCCGAGCCCTTCTGGCGCATGCGCTGGTCGCTCCTCCCCGAGGAGCTCGAGCGCTATCGTGCGCTCGGGCGTGTGGCCGCCGAGGCGATGACGGACGTGCTGCTCGCCGCCAGGCCGGAGTGGACGGGCTTCGAACTGGCCGGCGCCGCGTCCGAGGTGCTCTGGGCGCGCGGCATCCATCCCGCCCTCACCCTCGTGGGGGACGAGCGGCGCCTCCCCCTGTACCGGCATGCCACGGCCTCGCGGGAGCGGCTCGGGGGCCGGGCCATGCTCGTCTCCTGCGCGCGCCGACATGGCCTCTTCGCCAACCTCACGCGCTTCGTGTACTTCCGGCCGCCCACGGTGGAGGAGCGTCGGCTGGCCGACGACGTCGCCCGCGTGGAGGCCGCCGCGCTGCGAGCGTGTCGTCCAGGGACCACGCTTGGCGCCGTCTATCACGCGCTCGTCCAGGCCTACGCGGAGGTGGGGCGCCCCGGCGCCGAGGCGAAGCACCACCAGGGAGGCTCTTGTGGCTATCTCTCCCGCGACAGGGTGGCCCTCCCCGGCATGGCGGTGGTGCTGGAGCCCCACAACGCGGTGGCGTGGAACCCCTCACTGCCGGGGGCCAAGATCGAGGATACCGTCGTGGTGTCCCCGGGAGGCCTGGAGGTCCTCACCGTGGACCCGCGCTGGCCGACCTTCGAGGTGGACGGGCGTCGGCGGCCCGACCTCCTCGTTCGCTAGCCATGGCGCTCAGTGGGGCGCGTTCCCTAAGCCGGCCTCCGCTCCGTGGCCGGGGCGCTGCATCCAGCGCCACGCGGACTCGAGGATGGCCTCCAGGCGTTGGTGCTGGGGACGCCAGCCGAGCTCGTGCGTGATGCGGGCCGAGCTGGCGATGAGCACCGCCGGATCGCCGGGTCGCCGCTCGCTCACGCGCACCCGGATATCGCGGCCCGTGACGCGCCGGGCGCAGTCGATGACTTGCTTCACGCTGTAGCCCTTGCCGCCACAGCCCAGGTTGTAGATGGCGCTGGGGTGTCCCTGGACCAGCGCGCGGAGGGCGAGGACGTGGGCCTGCGCCAGATCCACCACATGGATGTAGTCGCGTACGCAGGTGCCGTCCGGCGTGGGGTAGTCGTCGCCGAAGACGAGGACCTCGGGCAGGTGGCCCGACGCTGCCTGGAGCACCAGCGGGATGAGGTGCGTCTCGGGGGCATGGCGCTCGCCACAGCGCTCGGTGGCGCCAGCCGCGTTGAAGTAGCGCAGGCTGACGAAGCGGATGCCGTGAGCCGCGTCATACCAGCGCAGGGCGCGCTCGAAGGCGAGCTTCGTCTCGCCATACGGGTTGGTGGGCTGGGTGGGGGCGGTCTCCTCGATGGGCTGCCTCTCTGGCTCGCCATAGACGGCCGCGGTGGAGGAGAAGACGAGGTGGCGCACCCCCAGGTCGTGCATGACGTCCAGCAGGTTGAGGCTGCCGATGACGTTGTTGCGGTAGTACTTCGCTGGCGCCTTCACCGATTCGCCCACCAGTGAGTCGGCGGCCATGTGCACCACCGCCTCGACGCCGTGCTGGCTGAACGTGTCGCGCAGCAGCGCGGTGTCCAGCAGGTCCCCCTCGACGAAGGCGGCGCCCTCCACCACCGCGTCCCGATGGCCCTTGTGGAGGTTGTCGTAGACGACGACCGCGTCACCCCTCTGGAGCAACTCCTCCGTCACCACGCTCCCGATGTAGCCCGCACCGCCCGTCACCATGATTCGCATCGTCGGTTCCTCCGCCAATGACGCGCTCCGCCCGGCGCTCATCTGCTGCCCGGGGCGCGGTCAGGACCTCGTCCTCCTCGAGGTAACGCACGATGGCCTCGTCGAGAGGGGGCATCAGCCGGGCGCGCTCACTCGCCAGCGCGCTGTAGCGCGGCCGCGTCGCCGCCCAGGCAAAGCCGGCCAGCGGGCGCCCCTCCACCTGCCGCGCATCCTGGCCGGCCAGGGTGGCGGCCTGGCGCGCGAACTGCGCCCACGTCATCGCGCCCTCGTTGGCGAGGTGCCACACGCCGGCCTCGCCATCGAGCAGCAGGTCCAGACACGTATGCACGAGGTCCGGAATGTACGTGGGTGACACGACGACGTCGTCCGCCGCGGCGAAGCGCTCCCCGCGGGCGAGCGCCTGGCGCACGCGGATGACGAAGTTGGAGCGGTCCCACGGGCCGAAGAATGCGCTCGTGCGCACCACCATCGCCGAGGGCTGTCGCTCCAGCACCCGGCGCTCGGCCTCCGCCTTGCTCCAGCCATACTGGTTGAGGGGGCGCACCGGGCAGCTCTCCACGTAGGCCGTGCTTTGCTCCCCTCCGAAGACGAGGTCCGAGGAGAAGGTGACGAGTCGCACGTCCCGGGGGCCGCAGGTGGAGGCGAGCACCTCGGGGCCGAGGGCGTTCTCGCGGAAGCACCGCTCCGTGTCCTGCTCGGCCTCGTCCACGTCGACGTAGCCCGCGGCATTGATGACGGCCCAGGGCGAGTGCTGTTCGAGCGTGCGCTCCACCGACCTGGGGGAAGTGATGTCCATGTCCTTGCGGGAGAGGAGGTGGAAGGCGAGCCCCCGGCTCCTGCACAGCCGCGCGAAGGCCTGACCCAATGCGCCATTGGCGCCCACGATGAGCAGGGGACGGGCCGTCTCGGCGCGCAGGCGGCGCGCAGGCGTCCACGTGGTGTAGGGCGCTGGACTGCCGGCATGGAGCGCCGCGGCGAAGTCTGGCAATGGCCGCTCCTGGCGCCGCCACCAGCCCGGTGATGCGAGCACGGGGTGCTCGAAGGTGCCTCGCGTGGCCAGCGCGCGCGTCATCGCGGCCAGTGCGGTGGGGCGCGGGCGGGGCGCACGCATGTCGAAGGCACCGGGCTCGTAGAAGCCGCGCTCTGCCGTCACCAGGGTGTTCCAGTCATAAGCGCCCAGGAGGCTCCACACGGTGAGGGCACGCACGTCGGCGCCTTCGGTGCGCAGCGTGCAGCACGCCTCCCAGGCCTCCTCCAGCCAGCGCAGCTGGTCCTCCCGGGTGCAGCCCAGCTGGACCTCGGTGAAGGCCACGGGCAAGCGGTAGCGCTCCCAGGCCCAGGAGAGCACGGCCTTGTGGCCCGAGACGGCGTGCGGCCAGATGCCGGCCGCGTGCACGTCCGCGTAGGCGTCGCGCTCGTTACCGCCGTGGGACCATGCCGGGTAGTGCTCCATCCGCTCGTCGAGGAAGCGGTCGCTGGTGATGTAGTAGTTGATGCCCACCACGTCCGGAGGTAGCGGCGCGTCGAGGAACTCTCCCAGCTCCCGCTCGGTGAGCCCCCAGCGCAGCAGGTGTGGCCACATCGGGTGGTGGCGGTCGATGCGCCCGCACAGCAGGTCGAGGCTCAGCCAGCGCCGGTGGTTCTCGAAGGCCGCCTGATAGGCCAGGCGCGGGGTGCTGTAGGTGCGCCCCATGTCCTCCGTCTGGATGAGACGGGCTCGGGGCGTCACCTCCCGGATGGCGCGCATCGCCTCGATGATGGCGCGGCACTGGATGAGCAGGGCACGCGCGAAGGGCGGATAGTCCCGGGTGTGGGGATACCAGTGGGCGTAGAGCGCGCTGAAGCGTGCCGTGGTGAGCGGCTCGTTCACCGGCGTGTAGTCCTCCACCCAGGGGTAGCGCTCGGCCACCGCCCGTGCGAAGCGCGCCAGCTCCAAGGGGAAGGACGGGTCCAGCAGGTGGGTGTGCCGTGGGCCGCTGCCGTGATGGACGAGCCCGACAATGGGTCGCACCCCCAGCATTCGCAGGCGTGAGAGCCGCTCGTCCGGCCAGCTCCAGTCCGCCCGCTCCGGACCGAGCGGCGCCGTCTTCTCCCAGAGCACCGGGTAGCGCATGGCCTCGAGGCCGAGCGCCGCCAGGAGGTCCAGGTCCTCGGGGCGCGCCCAGTGGCCGCTGCGCTCCATCTGGTCGAAGTACCGGTCTCCCACGCGGTTGACCGTGCACTCCACGCCCCCCCACACCTCGGGCATCCGCGGCTGGGGCGGGCTCATGCGTGCCCCTCTACCTGCGTGCCCAGCAGGTCGCTCCGCCGCATCCCCATGATTCTCGTGCAGAGCGTGAGGGTCTGCGCCACCACCTGGTCCATGTTGTAGTACTTGTACGTGGCCAGCCGGCCCACGAAGTGGACGCCCGGCGTCCCCTTCGCCCGCTGCTCGTACTTGCGATACAGCTCCGCGTTCTCGGGCCGTGGCACCGGGTAGTACGGGTCGCCCTCGGCGGTGGGGTACTCGTAGACGACGCCCGTCTTCGGGTGCTCCTGGCCGGTGAGGAACTTGAACTCGGTACAGCGCGTGTACGGGTACTCGTTGGGGTAGTTCACCACGGGGGCCGGCTGGAAACGCTCCACGTGGTGCGTCTCGTGGCGGAACTGAAGCGAGCGGTACGGCAGCTTGCCGAAGCAGTAGTCGAAGTACTCGTCCACGGGCCCGGTGAAGACGAGCTCCCGGTAGGGGATGATTTTCCGCACCTCGCGGTAGTCGGTGTTGAGCAGCACCTTGATATTGGGATGGTCCAGCATCCGCTGGAACATCCGGGTGTACCCGTGCCGCGGCATCACCTGGTACTTGTCGTTGAAGTAGCGGTCATCGCGGTTGTTGCGAACGGGGATGCGGGCGATGACGGTGGCATCCAGCTCGCTGGGGTCCAACCCCCACTGCTTACGCGTGTAGTTGCGAAAGAACTTCTCGTACAGCTCTCGCCCCACCTTGCTGAGGACGACGTCCTCGGAGGTGCGGATGACCTCCCGCTTCTCCGCGAGCTTCTGGAGGAAGGCGTCCACCTCGAAGGCGGTGAGGTTGAGGCCGAAGTATTGGTTGATGGTGGTGAGGTTGATGGGGATGGGCATGAGCTGCCCATCCACGCTCGCCAGCACCCGATGCTGGTAGGGCCGCCACTCGGTGAAGTGGCTGAGATAGTCGAAGACGTCTCGCGAGTTGGTGTGGAAGATGTGCGGGCCGTACTTGTGCACGAGCAGGCCGTCGTCGTTGTAGAAGTCATAGGCGTTGCCGCCAATGTGCGGTCGCCGCTCCACCACGATGACTTTCTTCCCGTGGCGGCTGGCGAGCCGCTCGGCCATCACGCTGCCCGCGAAACCCGCTCCCACGACCATGTAGTCGAACATCTCTCCTCCTTGTTGGGGGCGTCCGCGTCGGCGGTTGCTCAGCAGGTCGTAATGTTCTCGGAGCTCGCAGGGCCGCCGCTTTGCGGCGCTGACTCACGGCGTCGGGTGGCCGCGTCCAGGAGCGCTTTCATCCGCGTCCAGGTGGCGTCCCAGGACATGGTGGCCAGGTAGGCGTCTACCCGGGACAGCCACCCGGCGCGGTCCTCGACCAGGGCCGCCTCGCAGGCGCGCACGAAGGCCATGGGGGTGTCCGCGATGCGCACCAGCCCCTGTTCGCCGTAGGGGCGTACCACGTCGCGAATGGACGTGGAGACGACGGGCCTGCCAGCCGCGAGGTACTCGGGTGTCTTGGTGGGCGAGATGAAGCGCGTGGACGCGTTGTGCGCGAATGGCATCAATGCCACGTCCCAGCCGGCGAGGTACGTGGGCAACTGCGTGTACGGCTTGCTCCCGAGGAAGTGCAGGTTGGGGCGGTGCGGCAGGTGCGCGGCGTCAATCTTCACCACGGGGCCCAGAATGACGAGGTGCCAGTCTGGGCGCGCGGTGGCCAGGGCCTCCAGCAGCGCGAGGTCCATCCGCTCGTCCACCACGCCGAAGAAGCCGAGCCGCGGGTGGGGGATGGCGGCCTGGTCCTCCGGCTCGTCCTGGGCCCGGCGCGCGGTGGCGAAGTGCGCCACGTCCACGCTGCTGGGGACGGCGTGCACGTTCGGGTGCCGGTCGCGCTTGGCCTCGAAGAGGCTCTGCCCGCCGGTGAAGACGACGTCCGCGAGCGTGAGCAGCTCGGCCTCGTTGCGCAGCAGGTCCGGAGGCGCGCCCTGGAAGGCGGACAGCTCGTCCATGCAGTCATAGGCCACGCCACACGGCGCGAGGTGGCGCGAGAAGGGGAGCGCCATCGGCGTGTAGTACCAGCAGGCGTATCGGCGCACGGCGTGGTTGGCGAGGAGGTCGTCCAGCAGCATCCGTTGCGTGGCCGTTGCCTGCGCCCCGTCCATCCCCTCGGGAAGGTGGGGCACCGCAATCCAGACGCCCTCGGGGGACACCTCCACATGAAGCCGGGCACGGCCTTGGCCAAAGACGGCCTCCTCGACGAAGAACACCCGACGCTCACGCGCGAAGCGGCTCAGCAGGTGCTGGGGGCGCTGGAAGACGAAGTTCCAGCGCAGGTGCGAGAGGCACACCAGGTCCGGCGGCTGCCCGGCCTTCATCGAGTCCTGGCTCGGTTGGGTCGACAATGCTTCCTCCGGGGATTCGTGCGGCTCCGGAAGGAAGCTGGTCATTGGCTGTCACCAATCCCACAGGAATGGAAGGAGGGCCGGTCCGCTGGTGGGGCCACCTGCCCCTCCCCATGGTTCAGGTGGCGGTGGCAGGCTCTGGCACGAGCACCGTGGCCGGACGGCCGGCGTGCTCGGCATAGCGCGCGCTGATGCGGGCCGCGGCGGCCGCGCCCTTGCCTGCCCGCGCCAGCATCACCACCGAGCCGCCAAAGCCGCCGCCGGTGAGGCGGGCGCCGAGCACATCAGGCTCGGTGCGGGCGAGGTCCACCAGCAGCTCTATCTCCGGGACGGAGACTTCATAGTCATCCCGCTGCGAGGCGTGCGAGGCGTACAGCAGCGGGCCCAGCGAAGCCAGGTCCACCGCGCGCAACGCCCGCACCGCGTCCAGGACGCGAGCGTTTTCCGTGAGGACGTGGCGCACCCGGCGGCCCAGCGGCTCGGGCAGGGCAAGGGCCCGTGGCAGCTCCTGCTCGGTCAGATCTCGCAGCTGGGGCACGCCAAGCAACGCCGCGGCGCGCTCGCACTCCATGCGGCGCACCCGGTAGTCGCCGCCCGCATGGCTGTGCGTCACGCCCGAGTTGATGACGAGGGGCTCCACTTCCCAAGGCAGCGGGACGCGCTCGTACCGGAGGCTGCGGGCATCGAGGAAGAGCGCCGAGCCCTCCTGCGCGAGGCTGGAGGCCATCTGGTCCATCACGCCCACCGGCGCGCCGACGAAGTCGCACTCCACCCGCTGACCCAGCAGGGCGATGCGCACGTCGTCCAGCGCCAGCCCGAAGGTCTCACGCAGTCCGCGCAGCAGCGCGACCTCGAGCGCGGCGCTGGAAGACAGGCCGCTGCCTGCCGGCACATCCGAGCGCAGCCACACGTCGAAGCCCCGCAGTGTGTGGCCTTCGTCATGCAGTATCCGCGTCACCCCCTGCACATAGTCGAGCCAGCCCCGGCCGGGCTGCTCCTGTCCGAGCGCGTACTCACCCAGGCGCTCCGCGGGCCCGATGTTGGCGCTGTACGCGCGCACCCTTCTGTCCTCGCGCGGAGCCAGCTCCACCTCCGTGTGCTGGGGAATGGCCATGGGCAGCACGAAGCCGCCGTTGTAGTCGGTGTGCTCGCCGATGAGGTTCACCCGCCCTGGTGCGCGGGCGCGGATGCGGGGCGGCTGGCCGAAGAGCGCCTCGAAGGAAAGGACGTCATCGTGGGGAGCTCGCATCGCCGTTCTCTTTCCCAAGGTTCAGCCGTCGTGATGCGTGCATCGCGAGCCGTTCAGCCGGACGGCGGCCGTGGGGGCCACCGCGCAGAAGTGCTGGGCACGCCGCTCGCCTGGCCCGCGCGAGGGCGGCCCGATGTACCGGTGGCGTCCGGCAGGCGCCGAAGCGGCCCGTCTCCTCGATGCCGCGCTGCTCCGTGTCTGGCGCGCAGGGCACTCGGACACGGAGACCCCAGCCCAGCTTGGCCGGCGCCACCCAGCCCGCGCGCGAGCCTGGCGCGGAGTCCCGGGCGTCATTCAGCGGGCGCCAGGCAGTGCGCCGCGGTTGACGACACAATGGGGCACCCGGGCCCCAATCCTCGCTCCTGCTCGTGTCCTGGCGTCCCATTTTCCAAGGGTAGGCACCGCCTCGGGAGTCGCGATGGCCGGGCTTGCCGCGCCCCGTTGCATGGCGGCCCTCAGGCGTATCCGTCAGGGCCCGGGCACCGATGGGAGCGGGGCGGCGGGTGCCCGGGCCGCTGTCACGCAGCGCGAGGTAGCGACAGGCCGCTCGGGCTGCGCGCATGGCGGGCTGTGTCGCCGACGGCATCAAGATACGCACCACGGAGGAGGCAGGTGGCTGGGTGAGGCTCGAGGTCGTGTGTCGTCGGGGGAGGAGGGCTGCGCGCGGCTCTCTCCGAGGCACGCGGGGCGTCCCCTCCATCGAGGGCCGCCGCCCGCCTGCCTGGCGGGCGACGGGGCGCCGCCTTCCCTGGAGCCGTGCCCATGTCCGGCATGGGCAACTGTCTCCATCTTGCGGATGGGAGGCCACTCGCGGATGAACACACGCGCCAGCATGCTCGCCAAAAGGGACCCGTTGCAGGTTCAGGGCGCCTACTTCCTTGTGACGGGGCTCTGGCCCCTGGTCCACCTGCGCAGCTTCACATGGGTCACTGGCCCCAAGCCGGAGGGGTGGCTGGTGAAGACGGTCGGCGGACTGGTCAGCGTGATTGGCGCGACGCTGCTGTCTGCCTGTCGTCATGGCCGGGTCACGCCCGAGCTTCGCAAGCTCGCGGTGGGGAGCGCGGCCTCGCTCCTCGTAATCGACATCGTCTACGCGGCTCGGCGGAGGATATCCCCCGTGTACCTGGGCGACGCGGCCATCGAAGCGGCGCTGATTGCAGCGCAGTGGAAGGCGCGCCCGACGAACGTCCTCGCGACATGAGGCATTGCCTCGAAGCGCTCCGCCGCCATGACCATGCCCACCGGCGAGCCCTCCACGGTGACAGCCCGGCTTGAATGACGTCCCACGGCTCGGCAGTCAATTCGACTCGCCGGCTTCGCCGAAGCATCGACGGTGGGCATGGCCGGGCTGCTTCCTGATGACATGCGCACGGAAGGCTCCGCGGAAGTGGAACGGCTTCAGGTTCCGGGAGCGGCCTGTTCGCCGTAGCCCTTCTTCGCGGCTGGGCGCTCCAGCAGGCGGCTGGAGTAGCTCTTCAACACAGGCGTGTCATCGCCGAGCTGCTCCATCCTCTTCGCGAAGTAGAGCACACCTCCCAGCACCACGTCGGCCGCGGAGAACGTATTGCCGAGGATGAAGTCGCGCCCCTTCAGCCGTTCTTCGAGCACCGCGGCCACGGCCTTGAAGCGCTTGCTGGCGCGGGCGACGGTACCGGCGGAGCGCTCCGCCTCCGGGAGGAAGAGGGTGTGCTGCGCGATGGCGATGATGGGCGGCTCCATCTCGGTCATCGCGAAGAGGATCCACTGGTAGTACTCACCGCGCTCATGCGTGCCTACCGGCGGGGCGAGCCGCTTCTCGGGGGACGTGTCCGCCAGGTGCATGATGATGGCGGCGGACTCGAAGAGCGGGCCTCCCTCGTCCTCGATGGCCGGCAACGCGCCCAGCGGATGCACCTTCAGATAGGCGGGCTGTTTGTGTCCGCCCTTCAGCATGTCCACCGGCTCCAGCTCATAGGGGATGCCCAGCTCCTCGAGCATCCAGCGGACTCGCGTGGCACGGGACTGTTGAAAGTAATAGAGCTTCATGACCTTCTCCTGTGTGGGGTTGCCGCGAGCGCCGGTTTCCTCCATTTACGCACCGGCAGGCAAGGCCGCCAGGTCACCAGGGGATGCGCTTGCCCTCGAAGTCGAAGAAGCCACCGGTGTCCTCCGGGCCCAGGCGGGAGAGCACCTCGAGCAACCCCGCCACCGATGTCTCCACCTCCGTGGGCGCATCGCTGCCGCCCATGTCCGTCTGTACCCAGCCGGGGCTGAGGGCGAAGGCGAGGATGCCGTCCTCCTTCAGGTCGTGTCCCAGTGAGCGCGTGGCCATGTTGAGCGCCGCCTTCGACATGCGATAGCCGTACGCGCCACCCCAGCTGTTGTCGGTGATGGAGCCGAGGTTCGAGCTGAGGTTGGCCACCTTCGCGCCGCCGGCCGCGCGCAGTCGCGGGAGCAAAGCCAAGGTCATGCGCGGCGCCGCCACCGCGTTCACCTGGAAGGTCCGGGTGAGGTCGTCGCCGTCCAGGTCCGAGAGCTCGTCCGGACGGCTGCGCACGCCGGCGTTGTTGATGAGCAGGTGCACGGGGGCGGGGAGCGCAGCCGCGAAGGCGCGCACGCTCGCCTCGTCCGCCACGTCGAGCGCGTGGACGTGGAGCCGGTCGCGGGCGTCCCGGCCGAGCGCGGCGAGCGCCATGGCGCGCTCGGGAGCACGCGCCCCGGCGTGTACCACGTCGCCGCGGGAGAGGCACTGACGCACCAGCTCGAGGCCAATGCCCCGGTTGGCACCGGTGATGACGACGTTCATGGATGGCCCGCTCGCTTCGAGGGTTGGCACTTCGCAGTCTCTCTCAGCTCTGGCGATGTTTCGCGAAGCGCGGGTGGCACCCGCGAAGGAGACGCGCCATGACGCCCCTGTCACAGTCAGTGGGGCGCGCGCTCCCACTCCGAGAGGGAGCGGAGGCCTGCACCGATTTTGCACTGGCCGCGATGCTCACCAGAGGAGGCGATACACATGCGTTGGATGCGCACATTGACAATGGGCATCATGGCGGTTCTGAGCGGCTGTACCGAGAGCAAGGTAGACCACGACCAGGACATCGCCCTGAGCGGGCGGCTCGTTGACGAAGCGGGCGCTCCGCTCCCGGATGCGCTGGTGAAGCTCTACCGAAGCGAGAACTCCTCGTGCGCGTTCGCGGCCTTCTCGGCGAGCTGGAAGACGGTGAAGACCCGGGCGGACGGGACCTTCTCGCTCGACCTGCTGGGGGCGGACACCCGCAGTGGGAGCATCGCGCGCTGCTTCATCGCTCGTTCGCCCGCGCAGGCCGAAGGTCGGAGCCTCTCGGCCTACTTCCTCATCCAGCAGTCGGAGGTGGCGCTGCCCACCTTCCAGGAGTGGACCGGCGCGCCGACGGTCGCCGCGGAGGCGCAGGGAGTGAGCGTGGGCTTCCAGCCCCTGTCCGCCACGCACGGCGCTGGAAACGATGAGCACGTGCTGTCCGTCGGCCCTTCAAGCGTCACGGTGGCCTGGCGGGTGCGCCCGGCCTCCTCGCCGGTCCACCTGAGCGACTATGTCCTCGAGGACGCGGAAGGGCTCAAGGCCTCCTTCGGCGTCGAGCGCGCGGTCGAGGCGGCGGGCGTGACGGTTGGCCTCGCCTACTCCAGCGACGATGTTGACCTGCCCCGTCGCGCGCTCGTCCCGGTAAGCCGTGGCGCGGCGTGCACCTACCTGAACGCCGAGTCGCCCTGCCGCATCACCAACGGTGACCTCGGCGGGCTCGTGCTCTTCGAGCAGGGTGTCCAGGAGGTCGCCGTACAGCTGTCGCGCCCCGTGGTGCCTCGCAAGGCCGTGCTGCGCAACCTGGAGGTGTCGGGCACCTTGAGCGAGTTGGTGCTGGAGGGGAGCGCTGATGGCACCCAGTGGATGCCCCTGGCCAACCTGCTCGGTGACGCTGGCGTACAGCCCTTCTTGGAGCTGGACCTCCCGGGCACGACTCCGGTGTCGCAGGTCCGTGTGCGGGCCACCCCGCAGGATGCGACAGGCACGGGAAGGCTGCGCTCGCTGGGGCAGCTCTCCCTCTTCGAGTAGCGACTCGCCCGCGGGCCAGGCTCGCGCTCAGCGGACGGGCGGGAATGGCGTCTGGCCCGCCTCGATCAGCTTCTGATTCAAGAGGTCCTGGAGCCTGGCCCAGAGCGACTTGAGCGATTCGTCGGCGAGGTGTGGCTGATACAGGAGGTTGGTCATCTGCGCCTTGTCCGTTTCCAGGTCGTACAGCTCGTACTGATACTGGCCCGGCAGATTCGGGGAGAAGTACACGGCGTAGGTGAAGTGGCGGTGACGGATCGCGCGGATATGGCAGAGGTACTGCAGGTCGCTGATCATCGCCGACTCGTCGTCGTAGCAGAACAACACCGTGTCCTGCACCGAGCTGCTCGGGTCGAGAATGACGGGGCCCAGGCTCCTGCCTTTCATCAGGCGTGACGCGTCACCGCCCGCGAGGTTCAACAAGGTTGGCAGGAAATCCACGTGGGCATACATCGCCTGGGTCCGCTGCGGCTCCGCGAACAGCTTCGGATTCGAGATGACCAGCGGAATGTGGAGGGTCTCCTCGTAGACGTTGTAGACCTTCTCCCGCATGCCGTGGGACAGGCCCATCTCGCCGTGGTCCGAGGTGCGGAGAATCAACGCGTTGTCGGTGAAGCCGCAGGCGTCGACCACATCCAGGAACTCGTTGACCCGTGCGTCCACGTACTGCGTCATGACGGCGTAGAACTTGACGTAGTTGTGGGTGGTGTTGACCGGGTCCGGCTGGAGGGGAATGGCGGTGTCGGTGCCGTCGGTCAGCTTGTCCTGACCGATGAGCGGCTGTCCCTTGTTCATGACGTCGCGGACATGGCTCTGAATCGTGGGCTTGGTCCGCAGGCTGTCGACGGCGTTGGACGGCAGCTCGATTTTCAGGTCCTCGAATTCCTCCGCGCGATAGCCGAGGCTCTGCCAGCCCCACGGAAAGAAGTTGATGTCGTGCGGGTTCACGAACGACATGAACATCAGGAAGGGTCGCTCTGCCGCGGGGTCCTTCAACTTCCGGCCGGCGGCCCGCGCTTCGAGGAACTCGAGGGCGCCCTCGCCGAAGCCATGGGCTTCAACCCCTTCGCCATCCTTGCGCAGATAACGCTTGTCGTTGGAGGGATTGACGAACCCCGGCTTGCCGGAGCCGGCGGTGGCCCAGGAGTCAAAGGTCGAGAAGCCAGCCACCGTGCCGGCGTCCGGCGGATTCCAGTCGGAGAAGCCGTATTGCTCCTTCATGTTGCCGATGTCGTAGGGCGACCATTGCATGACGTCAACGGGCGAGGACAGATGCCATTTGCCCTTCCAGATGACGTCGTAGCCCTGCGCCTGCATCAGGGCCGCGAGCTGAGGGATGCGCGGGTCCGCATAGGACAGCGTGCTGGGCGTCATCGCCAGCCCGGTGAGGTTGCTGTAGTTGCTGGTCAGCATCACGCCGCGCGACGGCGTGCACATGCAGGCTGACGTGTAGGCTCGCTCGAAGGTCAGTCCGTTCTGCTTGAGCCGCCGCCAGCTCGTCAGCGTCTCCTCGAAGCCACCCCAGTGGGCCGGGTAACGCTCCTGGTCGGTGAGGATGACGATGATGTCGGGCTTCTCTGGCAACTCTCTCTTCCGGTACAGGGCCTGCAATGCAGTTGGAACAGCGCCAGCGGCGGACGGCTTCTCCATGGTGCATACCCTTTCTTCCGTCGAGCCGTGCTCATGCTGCAATTCAATGCAGCGGCATCTGACGGTTCCCGTGGGACGCAGAGAATCGACGCACTGAAGTCATATCAGTGTCAAGTGGGCTTGACTTGACAGGAGTTGTGATGGGTGTCTTGGAATTCGCGCGGTGCGTCGAAGGGCCTGAACCGCGACTCGCTACGCGAGAGACTGCGCGCGGGGGGGACGATGGGGCCGGGACGGTCATGGTGCGCGGGGAGTCGTGTTCACGTCAGCCCGGTGGCAAGCCTTGCGCGGAGTCGTCCGTTTCGGGCCCGCTGCCGGTCCTTTCGCGTCGGGGATGGGGGCGTCGCGTCACGACGGGCGGGCTGCCCCCGAGCCACTCCCACTTCTCGCCGTCCCACAGCAGCTCGCGCCAGCCCAGGAGCGCCGCGGCCTCACGTGCCCTGTCTCCGTGGGGCCTGAGGGCCCAGCCGACCCGAGACTGCTTGCACTCGCCGCTCTTGAACTTCAGGAGCCGGTGCTCTCCCTGTGCCTCCTCGCGGTCCGCATCCCAGAGCGCCTGCAGCCGACTTCCGGGGCCCTGACAGTCCACCCCATTCCACTCACACCAGGCGACCACGTCCTTGAGCCGGACGAGCTTCGCACTTCTCGACAACGAGAGTTCCGTCACGGCCGCCACGAGGAGGCCAGGGGTGATGACACGCATGGAAGGCGCCCCAGTGCAGGTCAGCGGATGCAACCAACCTACTGCGTGACTCCGGGGCGAAGAGCCATGGGGCCACCATGCCTTTGTCATGGTTTCGTCATGTGGCGCTGACAGCCCGGTGTCCCGGGAGACGAGGGGCGGTGGCCAACCTCGAGGTCCGCCAGCGCCCCGTCAATCCGGTTTGGAGTCGGCTGGTCAACGAACGGAGGTGCGAGCCCCCGTGTGCAGGGCCTCCGCCTTCCAGCGCATCGAACTAGAGTCGCCTCATGAAATTTCTCGGCGAATTGGACGAAGCCTCGCTTGCGCGAACGCAACGCTGCAACCGCCGCCTCACGGACCCGAACCGGCTGCAGGCCATCCGGGACACGGGACTGATGGACACGCCCCAGGAGGAGGCCTTCGATCGCCTCGCCCGCCTGGCGGCCCAGCTCCTCAACGTTCCCCTGACCATCATGTCCCTGGTGGACGCGGACCGGCAGTTCTTCAAGGCGGACTTCGGCCTTCCCTCGCCCTTCCGGGAGACCCGGCAGTTGCCGATTGACGCTTCGCTGTGCCGCTACACGCTCGAGGGAGAGCCCATCATCTCCTCGAACGCGCCGGGGGACCCCTTCCTGCGGTTCCATCCCTCGACCGAGCCCTGGGGAATCGTCGCCCTCATCGTGCTCCCGTTGATCAACCCGGATGGGCACGTGCTGGGGACCTTCTGCTGCATCCAGCCCACGGTGCGCGAGTGGACCTCGCAGGACCTCACGGTGATGCGGGAGCTGACGGCGTCCATCATGACGGAGCTCAACCTCCGGAATCAGATCCAGAAGCTGAAGGCCGAGCAGAACCTCCGGGATACGTTCGTCGCGGCGCTCACCCACGACCTCCGCACGCCCCTGGCGGCGGCGAAGATGGGCGTGCAGATGTTGGGAAGGCGCCATGCGGATCTGCCGGGCGTCCAGGTCTCCGTGGCCCGGGTGAGCGGGAGCCTGGACCGCGCGGAGCGCATGATTCAGGACCTGCTGGACGCAAGCCGCATCCAGGCCGGGCAACGGGTGGCGCTGGAGATGAAGGCATGCGACCTCCACGCGGTCACCGTCCAGGCCCTGGACGAGCTCTCGGTTGTCTATCCGGAGCGCTTCGTCCTGAAGGCGGAGGGTGATTTCAAGATGAGGGCGGATCCGCTCGGACTGCGCCGCATCGTCGAGAACCTGGCCTCCAACGCGGCGAAGTACGGCGCGCCAGGTCCCCCGATTGAAATCCTGCTCGAACGAAACGAGCAGCAGGTGACGCTCCAGGTGCGCAATCAGGGCACGCCCATCGCCGCGGATGAGCTACAGACCATCTTCAAGCCGTTTCACCGCACGAGGTCCGCGACGGAGAGTTCCGCGAAGGGCTGGGGATTGGGCTTGCCCCTGGTGAAGGGCCTCGCCGAAGCGCACGGCGGCACGGCCACCGTGACGAGCTCCGCCGAGGAGGGGACCTGCTTCACCATCACCCTTCCCGCCGACGCGACTTCTCAGCAGCGGTTCTCGGCGTGAGGCGTCCGGTGTCAGGGACATCTCGCGACGAAGCGGCCGAATCCTGGGGTGTACCGAGCACCGCCGCTCGCGACGCGAGGACACCTGTTGGCCACGACCCGGCGTCACGTCATGCCTCCGACAGTGGGGACAGCGATATGGCCCCGCGCGGGCCTCAGCGGGGAGCGCCCAGGGTCCGGAGGAAGAAGAGGCCCACATCGTCCTGGTAGTAGCGGCTGGCGGCTCCCCGGGGAGAGTGGGGCTGGCCCGGCATGATGAGCAGCTCGAAGCGCTTGCCGGCCCGGATGAGGGCGTCCGCCATCCGCATCGTCACGGAGAGCGTGGCATTCACGTCGCTCGTGCCGTGCATCAGCTTCAGGTGCCCCTTCAGATTGCCGGCGAGCGCGAGGTTGTCGCCTGCCGCGTAGCCCTCGGGATTGGCGCTCGGCAGGTTGAGGTAGGGCTCGTTGATGATGGCCTCTTCCTCCAGCGCTCCTGGCGCCGCAGCATAGCCCGCCTTGAAGAAGTCTGGTGCCGTCAGCATGCCGCGCAGCGCGAAATAGCCGCCCCACGAACCGCCATGGATGCCGACCCGCTCCAGGTCCATCCAGGGGCGCGTGGACGCGGCCTGCTTCAGCCCCGTGACGTAGTCGGGAATCTCCGTCTGTCCCACGCGGCCATAGTTCGCATCCTGGAAGGCCTTGCTCCGCCCGGGGCCACCCCGAGGGTCCAGCAGCACCACGATGAAGCCGAGCTGCGCCAGGCCGCTGGCCGTCAGCGACATCGAATTGCCGACGTAGTGCCAGGGCACGATGGTCATGAATGGGCCCGCGTAGATGTAGGCGAGCACGGGGTAGCGCTTCGTGGGGTCGAAGTCGTGTGGCTTGTAGAGCACGCCGTGCAGGGGCGTGACGCCGTCGGCCGCCTTGACGAGCAGCGCCTCCGGGCGCGCGTCGCCGAGCGCCTCGAGCTCACGGGCGTCCGCCGTGGTGAGGCGGAGGCGCTTGCCGCTCTCCACGGACACCAGCTCCCTCAGCCGGGGCTGTGTCCGTGAAGACCACGTGTCCACGTAGTACTGCCCCGAGGTGCGCGCGTCGGCCCATCGTGAACACTCAGATCGGAGCATCGTGATCACCGAGTTCGGCCCATCGTGGACAGGAGGTTCGGCCACGTGGACACGGAGTTCGGCTGTGTGAACAGGGGGTTCGGAGCCGAATGAGCGCTGGGCAGTCCTGGCAAGAAGGCCGCCGGAGGGAGAGCGGCCATGGCCACCGAGAGACTGCCGATGCACAGCATTCGAGAAATCATCCGTCAGAAGTGGGGCCTGAAGCGAAGCCACCGGGAGGTGGCGCGAAGCGTGGGCGTCAGCCCTGGAGTGGTGGGCAAGGTGATGAGCCGTGCGGCGCACCTGGGGTTGACGTGGGAGGCGGTGGAAGCGCTGGAGGAGGAGGAGTTGGAGCGCCAGCTGTACGGCCCGAAGTGCGCGCCGGGCACGGAGCGGCCGCTGCCGGACCCGGTGTGGATACACCAGGAGCGCAAGCGACCCGGGGTGACGCTGGAGCTCTTGCACCTGGAGTACCTGGAGCGGCACCCGGAAGGCTACCGGTACACGCAGTTCTGCGAGGTGTACCGGGAGTGGTTGGCACGCCACCGGCTGACGATGAAGCAGGCGCACAAGGCCGGTGAGAAGGTGTTCGTCGACTACTCCGGGAAGAAGCCGACGGTGGTGGACGGTGGCACCGGCGAGGTGCGGGAGGCGGAGTTGTACGTGGCGGCGCTGGGGGCCTCCAGCTACGTGTACGCGGAGGCCACGTGGAGCCAGAAGCTGACGGACTTCGTCGGCAGCACCGTGCGCGCGCTGGAGGCCTTCGGTGGGGCGCCAGCGCTCATCGTTCCGGACCAGCTGAAGTCGGCGGTGACGAGGGCGGACCGGTACGAGCCGGAGGTGAACCGCACCTTCGAGGAGTTGGGACGGCACTACGGACTGGCGGTGCTGCCGGCGCGCCCGCGCAAGCCCAAGGACAAGGCGAAGGTGGAGCGGGCGGTGCAACTGGTGCAGCGCTGGGTGCTGGCCCGGCTGCGTCACCGCGTCTTCACCTCGCTGCGGGAGTTGAATGAGGCGATTGCCGAGCAGGTGGCGGTGCTCAACGACAGGCCCATGCGACTGTACGGCAAGTCGAGAGCGCAGCTCTTCGAGGAGTTGGACAGGCCTGCCCTCAAGCCATTGCCGCCGACGCGGTACGCGGTGTCGGAGTGGAAGCGGGTGAAGGTGAACATCGACTACCACGTCGACGTCCATGGCCACTTCTACTCGGCGCCCTACAGCCTGGCGCGTCAGGTGCTGGAGGCGCGCCTCACCGCCACCAGCGTGGAGTTGCTGCAGCGGGGCCGAAGAGTGGCCGTCCACGTGCGCAGCGCGAAGGTGGGCGGCTACACGACGGTGGCCGAGCACATGCCGAAGGCCCACCGGGCCCATGCCGAGTGGAGCCCCTCGCGCTTCATTCAGTGGGCGAGCCAGGTGGGCCCCCTTACCCAGTCGCTGGTGGAGGCCATCCTCCAGGACAGGCCCCACCCGGAAGTGGGCTACCGCAGCTGCCTGGGCCTGCTGCGGCTGGCGAAGCGCTATGGCAACGCGCGGCTGGAGCTCGCATGCGGCCGGGCGCTGCGAGCGCACGCGCGCAGCAGCCGGCACGTGCGACTGCTGCTGGAGAAGGGGCTGGAAGCCACCCCGCTGCCGGCCGAAGAGCCCTCCTCGCAGCCGGCCGCCGCGCACGAGAACGTCCGCGGCGCTGACTACTACCACTGAGTGGATTGCAGGCCTCTCCACTCGGAAGGGGGCCTCGGGCACGGCCATGGCGGCCGTGCCCGAGGTCCGATGAGGCCACCAACGACAAAGGACACCCGAGATGTTGAACCAACCCACCTTGCAGAAGCTCCAGGCGCTGAGGCTGTCCGCCTTTGCCCGCGCCTGGGAGGAGCAGCAGAAGTTGGCGGACATGAGCAGCCTGGCCTTCGACGAGAGACTCGCGCTGCTCGTCGAGGCCGAGTGGCTGGCCCGGGAGAACGCCCGGATTGGCAGAAACCTCAGAGAGGCGAAGCTCCGCATCTCCGGCGCCTGCGTCGAGGACATCGACTTCACGGCGAAGCGGGAGCTCGACAAGCCCCTGGTGCGTCAGCTCGCCCAGTGCCGCTGGGTGGAGGAGAAGCAGAACATCGTCATCACCGGGATGACGGGCACCGGCAAGACGTACCTGGCGTGCGCGCTGGCGCAGGCGGCGATTCGTCGCGGCCATCGGGTGCTCTACCGTCGGGCCCCGCGTCTGCTGGAGGAATTGGCGCTCGCGCACGCGGAGGGCTCCTTCGCCGCGTTTCTCTCCCGACTGGCCCGTGTCGACGTGCTCGTCATCGACGACTGGGCCCTGGCTCCCATCAAGGACGGCGAGCGCCGGGACATGCTCGAGGTCTTCGAGGACCGCTATGGCGCGCGCAGCACCATCATCGCCAGCCAACTGCCGACCACAAAGTGGCACGACCACCTGGGCGACCCTACTGTGGCGGACGCCATTTGCGACCGGGTCCTCCACCGAGCCCACCGGCTCACCGTGAAGGGGCCCTCCCGCCGCAAGGAGGAGAATCCGTCAACTTGAGCCCAGCGTCGCTTCGCTCCGACTGATCACGATGCTCCGAGCCTGCTGATCACGATCGCCGAAACGCGCACCGAGGGGGACGGCGTGATGCGGTGCACTCCCGAGCCCGAGGACAGCCGCGTCAATGCGCCGCCCTTCAGACTGCCCCGGTAGAAGAGGTGCTCGTAGGGCGCGCCGCTGTCCGCGGAGGCCAGCACGTAGAGGGCGTCGCCCTTGGGCGCGACGGCCACCACTTCGTGTACAGGGAAGGAGCCCCGCGTAAGCTGCCGCAAGAGCTTCCCGGAGCGGTCATACGCATACACGTGGCGCCAGCCGTCACGCTCGGACATCCACAGGTAGCCGCGCCCTCCTGTCAGCGCCGTCACCTGTTTCGCCCAGCCGCCCACCGCGAAGTCCAGGCCGGTGACGAAGGTCTCCGGGCGCTCCTCGCGCAGCACGTGCCGACGCTGGCCCGACGCGGGCTCCACGGCGGTCAGGTCCAGCCGCTTGGCATCACGCGAGAGGTGGAGGCACAGCGCCTCGGTGCCCTCGGGGTTCCAGCCCGCGAACCAGTCATATGTCTCGCCCGCGACGGGAGGAATGCGTGTCACGCGGCCCGTCGCGGCTTCCACGACATGGAGCTCCGAGCGCGGCAACGGCGTCCCCGACTTCGCGTATGGCACCGTCGTCACCTTCTCCAGCGCGGTGGAGTAGTCCACGATGGGCACCTGGTGAACGGCGCGCAGGTCGTCCCGCCACACCGCCAGGAAGCGGCCATCCGGTGACCAGGGACGCTCCGGAATCCGCCACTCCAGGTTCTTTTCTCCCGTGCGCTCCACCAATGTGGCCCCGTCCGCGCTCAGCACCGCGAAGCCACCCTGGCGCTGCACGGCCAGGGCGCCTCCTCGCGGCGCGAGGAAATGCTCTGGCGAAAGCGTCAGCGCGGCCCGGTCCTCCGGCGGCAGCAACGTGACGCGGCCACCTGACAGGCCCAGGCCGAAGGTCTTTCCTTCCAGCTGGAACACGATGCCTTGCTCATCCGGAGCGAGCGCGACGTCGAAGAAACGAGGCGCCGTGACGGGCTTGCCCAGCAACGCCGAGAGCTGCTCCCTCAGCTGCTCACCGGTCAGGAGCGGCGTCAGCTTCCCCGTCCTCGCGTGCGCCAGCATCCACGTCCCGCCGTCCTTGCCCTCCCGGGACCAGAAGACCAACCGGTCTCCGTCGCGCAGCCACCTGGGAGGGACGAGGCTGTCCCGCATCAGCTCCACCCGCCGGGTGAACCGGGCTGCCAGGTCCAGCTTCGCCTGCACCTTCGCGTCCGGTGTGGCTCCCGAGGCGGCGAGGGAGGGTGGGGCGTCGTCAAGCGCCAGGGCGGGAGCCCCCGTCAGCGCCGTGAGTACCAGGCCGAGGGGAACGAGGGGAAATCGCATGCGCCGATGGTAGGGAGCTGCATCCTTCACGACCAATATATCTTTCGGCATCCATCGAGATGGATATCGTCTCGATATGGAATTCCGTCAGCTCCAGCTCTTCATCGCCGTGGCGGAGGAGCTGCACTTCGGACGCGCCGCCGCGCGCATCGGTATGGCCCAGCCGCCGTTCAGCCAGCAGATTCGCCGGCTGGAGGCCGAGCTGGGTGTCGAGCTACTCACGCGCACGAGCCGGCGCGTGGCCCTCACCGCCGCCGGGGTGCGGTTGCTGGAGGATGCGCGCGCGTTGCTGGCTCGACGCGCGGATGTCATCCACTCGGTGCAGCAGGCGGCGAGCGGAGAGACGGGCACACTCCGTGTCGGTTTCTCGGCCTCGTCCGCGTTCGGCGTCCTGCCAGACATCGTGCTGCGCTTCCGCACGCGCTTCCCGAAGGTGAAGCTGGAGCTGGATGACAGCGAGACGCTGAACGTGGGCGCCGCGCTCGCTTTGGGCGAGCTGGACATCGCCATCATCCGGGCGCCCTTCCGTCACGAAGGGCTCACCGTCGAGCGGCTGCTCCGGGAGCGCTTCGTGGTCGCCCTGCCAGCGCGGCACCCGCGCGCGCGCCAGCAGGTCGTCGCGCTGTCCTCGCTGGCGAACGAACCGTTCGTGCTCTTTCCCCGCCATTCGGCGCCGGGCCTGCACGATTTGGTGATGAGCATGTGTCTGGCCGCGGGGTTCTCCCCGAACATCCTCCAGGAGGCCAGCTCCTGGCCTTCCGTCGTCGGCATGGTGGAAGCGGGCCTGGGGCTGACCCTTGCTCCCGCGTCTTCCCAGGCGCTGTGCCCCAAGGGAGTCGTCTTCCGTCCCCTGAGCGGCGCTCCTGGTCACGCGGAGCTGGTGGTGGCCTTTCCCGGGCCACGCCCCTCACCCGCGGCGCAGCACTTCCGCGACCTCGCGCATGAAGCCGTCTCGCGCTCGGCCAGGAATGCGACTGACTGAGCGGCAGTCGCGCTTGGCCCCAAGCCGTACTCGCTCTTCTCGGCGCTTCCTGGGGCCCGACCCATTCAGCGGAGCCGTGGACGCGCGGGCCCCACCCGCATGCTCATTGGCGCTTCTTGGGCTTCTTCGCGCCAGCGCTGTTGAGCGCGACGGCCGCGCGGATGAGTGCCTTGAACGCCTTCGCGTCAATCTTCTCGCCCTCGCGGATGTCGATGGCGCGCCTGACGTTTCCCTCAAGGCTCGAATTGAAGAGCCCTGAAGGGTCCTCCAGGGAGGCGCCCTTGAAGAAGGTCAGCTTCACGACCGACTTGTACGCCTCGCCGGTGCAGATACCTCCGTCCAGGGACCATACCGGGGTGCCCCGCCACTTCCACTCCTCCACGACGTCCGGGACGGCCTCCTTGATGAGGGCACGCACCCTTGCGAGGGTATCGCCGCGCCAGTCACCCAAATCGGTAATCCTGTCACTGATGAGTTTCGAGGCCGACTCGCCATCTGCCTTGGGTTGACTCTTCATCTTCCTACCTTCTGGTGGGGAGGCCGCATTGCCCACGGTGCCTCCGACCGATAGCACTCCCGCGGGACTTGGGAAACAAGTGAGGCCGAGGTGCGAGCCGCTACCGCAGCGCTGCTCGCGGCGGCGGCCCTGGTCTCACAGGGGAGTTGGACTCCAGGTTCAATCCCAGTCGACTGTCAGTTCAGCCGGCGCGTTGCGCGCTGCGTCCCTGGGGGGCGGCAGCAGGAACAAGGACAGACCTGTGAACAGGAGCAAGAAGCGCGGGGGCAGCGCCTGGACGTTCACCCGGACGGGAGGCGCCTCGTTCCCCAGGTCGCCGTTCAGGCCTGGCTGATGCGGATCATGTTGCCGGCGGGATCTCGCACGGCACAGTCACGGACACCCCACGGTTGGTCGGTGGGGTCCTGCACGATGTCCACACCGGCGGAGCGCAGTTTCTTGAAGGTCTCGTCGAGGTTGCTGCTGCTGAAGATCGCGCCGCCCAGCGTGCCCTTGGCCAGCAGGCGGGCCACGGCATCGCCGTCCTCCTGCGTGCGACCGGCATGCGGTTGGCTCAGCACGATGTGGACATCCGGCTGGTCGGGAGATGCCAGGGTGAGCCAGCGGAAGGGCCCATTGGCGACCTCGCCAACGAGGGTCAGGCCCAGGGCGTCACGGTAGAAGGTCAGCGCCAGATCGGGGTTGTCGACGACCAGATGTACGACAGAGAGCTTGAGGGACATGGCTCCACTGTGGACCATCACCCGGGAGACTGCTTCTCCAATCCTGCTCGACGAGGACGGGTGCGCTCCTTCTGGATGCAGGCGGGCAGCACACGGTCCTCCGTGTGGTCGAGGGCGCGGTAGTTGGACGGAGTCATGCCCACCAGCCGGGTGAAACTCGCGCTGAACGAGCCCAGCGAGGAGCAGCCCACCGCCATGCATACGTCGGTGACGCTCAGGTCTCCGCGGCGCAGGAGGGCCATGGCACGCTCAATGCGACGCGTCATCAAGTACGAGTAGGGGCTCTCCCCATACTCCTGGCGAAAGCGGCGCGAGAAGTGGGCGGGTGACATGAGGGCCGCCCGGGCAATCGACGCCACGTCGAGCTCGCGCTCGAACTCGCGATCCATGAGGTCGCGTGCGCGTCGCAGGCGCGCCAGCTCGGCGAGTTCGCGCGCCAGGGCATCCGTGATGGCCATGCGGCCAGGGTATGTCGTCAGCGGAGGGGGGCGAAGGACAATCCGGAGAGCGCGGAGGTCGCCCGAGTCCGCCGCTTCGAAGCGGGCCACGAAAACCATCTGTGTACGCAACTTCATTCATCGCGTTCTGAGAATCCGGATACAGAGCTCCGCCTGATATCGCCCCCACCCCCTCAGGCGAAAGGACCCGACAATGAGCGTGAAACGCGTTGCCAATGATGGTGCGACCGAAGCGGCGCGCCGTGCGGCGGAAGAAGCGGCGCGGCGTGCGGCGGAGGAAGCGGCGCGGCGTGCGGCGGAGGAAGCGCGCAAGGCCGCCGAGGCCGCGCGTCAGGCCGCCGAGGCCGCCCGCCAGGCCCAGGAAGCCCAGAAGAACGAATCGACCTTCGAGCCCGAGGGGCCGAAGAACACCTTGAAGCTGGATGGACAGAGCAGGGCGCCCGCGACGTCGCTTCTCACGGAGAACACCCAGGACGGCAAGGTCAACTGTCTCGACCTGGCAGCGGACTTCGTGAACAAGAGCTCTCCGGAGCTCCAGGGGCGCTCGGACCTGGTGTTCCTCAAGGACTCGCGCGCGGGCGCGGAGGGGCAGGCGGGCCATGTCGTCGTGCGCCAGGGGGAGCGCGTGCTCGACCCCAGCAACGGCAAGAGCTACGAGGACATGAAGTCCTACCTCAAGGAGCAGCCGCATTACTCCGAGGCGGGCTCCATCCCGGGCACGGCGGCCGCCAAGGTCTTCGCCGCGCCGCCGGGCTCCGCCGAGCGGGCCCAGGCGCTGACTGACGCGAAGGTGCCCCCCGAGCTCCAGAAGATGATGGTGGCCGACCCGGCCATCCCCTCGACCGCGCCCAACGCGGCCGCGACGCAGGCCGGAGCCCTCCCGCTCCCACCCGTCACCGTGCCCGTGGGCAATGCGGGCCAGGTGACCGTCGAGTTCACCTCGGAGCTCGACAAGAAGGTCAAGAAGTCCGGCGGCTACACCACCGTGACGCTCTCCGCGGAGATGGCCGCGAGCGCGAAGGGTGAGCTGGACATGAAGAAGGTGACGGTGGGGGCGGGCGTCTCCGGGGCGAACACCCAGACGTACGAAGTGAAGATGAAGGACGCGGACTTCGAGAAGCTGAAGCAGGGCAAGATTCCGCCGCCGCATCCGCTCAAGCCGGAGACGATTCCGAACGACGCCTCGGTGAAGATGGATGCCGGCCAGCTCAAGGGCTTCTCCTATGAGGGCAGTGTCGACGTGAAGGGCGTCGACTTCGGCCTGGGCGAGGAGATCAAGAAGGGCCGGGGCGTCTCCTTCGAGACCCAGAAGGACGCCGAGGGCAAGGTCACCGTGACGGCGGGCCCCACGGAGCTCATCGAGAGTGGAGCCTCTGTCAGCGTCGGCGCCGGCGAGGTCTCCCTCTCCCTCAACGGCAGCACCTCGTTGACGGACTACAAGATGCGCACCGCGACGTTCGACGTGAACACGGCGGAGGGCCGGAAGGCCTTCGAGCAGTTCGCGAAGACGAAGCAGCTTCCCACCAAGGACGGGAGCGGCGTGGAGGAGTCGGCCACGGTGCACAAGCTGGAGCTGAGCTCCGGCTCGAAGGTGGGGCTGGATGCGGGGCCGTTCAGCAAGGAATGGACGGCGGTGCCGGAGCACGGAGGCAGCATCACCGTGGCCACCAAGGGTGATGGCTCCCGCGTGAGCACGCTCGAGCAAGAGGCCTCGGACGGCACCACCACCGTCTACGAGCGCCACACCCGTCCCGATGGAACGGAGGACTACGACAAGCAGAAGTTCTCCCTCTACATGAAGGGCATGAGCGGCGACGAGGAGTACACGCTCTCCCAGGCCTTCAAGGTCGACGAGGCGGACTTCAACAAGAAGAAGGACATGCTCCTGCAGTTCACGCCGGCCGACCTGAACGCCCTGGCGCAGAACGCCCGGGACACCATCGCCAAGAAGCAGTCGGTGGGGGCCTGGGGGCCGGGCAACAAGGACTCCTTCATGGAGGAGCTGGCCACGAAGAAGAACCCCGCGGAGGTCGCTGACTTCCTGCTCATCCGGTCCAAGAACCGGGGCCAGTTCGCCGAGGACATGGCGGGCCTGCAGGGCCAGTTCCGCGCCCTGAGTGAGGCTCCGCTCCCGGGCACGGTCACCGCGCGCCATCGGGACGCCTGAGTCGCGCCCGGGCTCCGGGGGCAAGGTGCTCCCCGGAGCGTCCAGGCGGAATGCGGGCCCATGTGCGGGGCAATCAGGGCGGCGGAGGCGGGAGACCGCCATTCGCTGTTGGCGCTGCTGTCCATCTATTCCGTACGGAACACCGCAAAGCCGTGGCGCCCACGGTCCCTGTCTCGGGCCCTCGTTCCCCTCCAGCATGAGCACATTTCACGGATGGCTTCGGCTGACGGAGCGAGGCCAGCGAGGAGGACGCCATGCGATGGAGTCTCGCGGTGCTCGCCGTATTGGTCATGGGATGTGGCGCCGGCAGCGAAGCGCCCGTGGACGTCGTGCCACCCCCCACCGCACAGGCGCAGAGCTCGGATTCCAGTCTCCATGCATTGTCCGGCGCGACCCGGTGGGCACAGCGACTCACCGGGCCGAGCGAGGAGGTGGCCGTCGACGTGGCCCATGATGGAGACGGGAACTTCTTCATCGCCGCGACCTTCGAGGGCAAGTTGTCCGATGCGAAGGGGAAACTGGGGACGTCCGCAACGCGGGCCTCCGTCCTGGCGAAGTACCGGCCCAACGGGCATCGAGTGTGGTCCCGGACGGTGCCCGCGCAGGTGACGGCGCTCGCGACGAACCGGGCGCGGCATGTGCTTGTCACTGGCACCTTCGAAGGGAGCATTGACCTGGGCGGGGGCCCGCTCACCGTGGGAGAGTTCCAGGAGGGCGTGTTCCTGGCCGCATTCGACGCGGGCGGTCGCCACGTCTGGTCCCTCGCCTATCCGCTGGAGTTCTTCAGCTTCTTCGGCGCGCGGAAGATGCTCACGGACAGTAACGGCAACATCGCGGTCACCGGCCTGTTGCGAGGCGCCATCTACTTCGGCTCCGGGAGCGTCGTCGCGGACAGCGCGCCCGTCCTCCTCCGGTTCTCGCCGACAGGCATCTACCAGTGGAGCTACGTCGAATCACCGTTCTTCGGCGAGTCGGGCGGCGTCGCCACGGACGAGGACGACAACCTCTACATGGCCGGCACCATCATCACGGACCTGTTTCCACCGATGGATGTCATTCCCTTCGTGAACAAGTTCTCCCCAGCGGGGACGCGGCTGTGGCAGCGGCAGCTGGACACCACCCGCGGCTATGCCCAGAGCGTGGGGGTGCACGGCAATCGTGTGGTCGTCACCGGCACCTTCATGTCGCCGCTCTCCTTCGGTGGCCAGACGTTCTTCCCGCAGCACTCGCAAGATGGCTTCGTCGTCGCGCTCACCCGGGCGAACGAGGAGCGCTGGGCGAAGCAACTCGGTCTTGCGGTGCTGGATATCTCGATGGACCACCGCGACGACCTGGTGGTCGTAGGGAAGTACGAGGACGGAGATGACCTTGGCCTCGGGTCGCTCTGCGGCGTGCCCGGAAGTGATACCAACCTCTTTGCCGCGAAGTACGACCGGGTCGACGGCTATCCCCGCTGGACGAGGGGCTTCCCCATGGCGCACCCGCCCGGTGTGTCGACCGCCATGGACCGCTATCGCGTGTCGGTTGACGAGGCGGGGTCGTCGGTGTTCCTGGGGGGCCTCATCGCTCCCCTCGACGTCGGGCCCAAGACGCTCGTGCCGTCTGGCGTCCGCGACCTGTTCCTGCTGGGGCTGAAGCCCTGACGGGGCCTGGCCCGCACTGGCTTGTGGTGACACCAGATGTGGGAAGGGCTGCCCGACGCGCTCCGGGCAGCCCTCCCGCGTCACTTCACGGGGGCGGCCTGCGCCGGAGGCTCCCGGGGCACGACGGAGACCTTGCCCGCCTCCTGCTGGAGGGTGTGTGTGCTGCCAGGGCGGAAGCGCTGGAACTCCTCCAGCGTGTCGGGGGTGTAGGTGACGGCGGGCTGGTTATCGCCGTGAAAGATGACGCTGTACGTCGCGCTGCGCGCGTTGCGCTCCTTCTCTCCCTTGCCCAGGGCCTTGGCGGGCCGCAGCTCGGCGTCGGTCGGCCAGCGCGTCTCGAGGGTGGTGCCGTTCGCCGTCACGTCCCGCTCGTGTATCCAGCGCCACTCCTTCCAGGAGTACCAGGTCGCCGCGCGCGGCACGCTCCGGTATCGCGGCTCCTTGCGTGAGCGGCGCTCGTCGACGTAGCGCGGCACCTTGCGCGTCTTCTTCACGGAGCAGTAGCGGGTGGTGCACTCCCGCTCTCCGCCGGTGCAGGTCGTCTTGCAGGTCGCGAAGCCATTCTTGTTGCTGGTGCACTTCTCGCTGCACTTCCTGGGCGTGGTGGAGCAGTCCTCACCGCAGGCTTCCTTTTCCCGGTAGGTCTCGGTGGTGTACCCCCGCTGGACGCTCTCCGTGTAGTAGACGGTCTCGTACCCATCGCGCACCTGCTCGTCGTGGTGGTGGCGCTTGCCCTGGGCCTTCACCTGGAGGGCTCCCTCCGGCCGGTCCTCCTCGAAGCCCTCGTCCTCCACCAGGCGGTAGCGCTCCACGCTCACCGTGTGCTCCCAGGAGACCTCCTTGACCTGGAGGGTCCGCGTCCACTCCGGCCCCGTCTTGGGCGCGGTCGTGGCCGCCGTCGCGGAGGAGGTCTCCTTCTTGCCGGAGTTCATCCACATGGGGCAGCAGCAGCCGAAGAACAGGACGATGGAAACGATGTAGCAGCCCATGCGCCTGCCGCCCTTCTCGCGCTTCTTCTCGCTCGGAGCGGGAGGGGAGGGCTCGGCGGGAATCGAGCCCTCGACGGAGGATGCGCCGCAGTTTTTGCAGCCGCCGTCCAGGGCCCGCTGGTCGCTCTCGCAATAGGCGCATCGCCAGTTGGGACCGGCGGTGGCCATCCTCAGCAGGGCCTCTTCGGTCACCGTGACGGCGGAGGCGGTGTCCTCCGGCATCTCATACTGCTCACTGCCGTCCTTGGCGTTCTTGCAGCCCTGGCACACCATGTAGCGGCCGAGGTTGCGGTGGTTGCAACTCGAACAACGCCAGAACATCTCAATCTGCCGCTCCGACATCCTTTGTGTTCCCCCTCGGGTGCGTACCGCCGAGCGGGGGCTATATCACGGAGCGAGCCGGCGGGGGGCGGGTGAAACATGGCTCGAGATGACATCAGCGCCCTCGGAAGGTGAGGGCAGTGAAGCGCCGGCGTCACTCGGTGTGAGTGTCGATATCCAGGCGTGAGCTGCTCCTGCTGGACGTGCTCCGGTGGCAGGCCTTCCGTCGCTCTCATTCCCCCTCGAGAACCGTGGCGGGGCTGGGCCGATGGTCGCGTGGCCATGACGCGTAGCTGCTGGCGCCATTGACGGGCTCGTCGGCCCTCCGCCGCGAGCATTGGCCGGCCGGACGGCAGCGGCTTCAGGTGCGTGCGCCGCACGCTGAGGCCGTGGCGCGCAGCGAAGGCTTCGGGCACGAAGGAGAGGCGCGGCGTCTTCTCGCTGCTCCCCTCAACAACTCCCCGTCAGCCTTGTGTGTGACGCTTGCAGGGAATGTCTGCTCCATGACGGATGCGCAACGGCAGACTTCTGGAGAGCACGCCTCCGAAAGGCGGGCTCGCAAGTTGTTGCAGGTGCCTTTCTTGTAATGGCTTGCGGGAACGTGACGCTTGTGCGTAGGAAATTTCTCGCGGGACGGTGTGACCCGGCGCTGGCGGAGAATTGACATAACTGAGTCATCAATCCCTCGCGGGTTGAGGCACTTTGCGCTTCGTCGAATCCGGGGTGAGCCGGGTTCGATGGTCCCCTCCCTGATGCAATTCCTTCCAGCCCGAGCCCACAGCGTGGGAGGCGCCGGCGAGTCAACCCAATGCAACACCTGAGGAGTCGTCCATGAAGATGATGAAGAAGGTGATGTCCGCGGCGGTTGTGGCGGTGTCGATCGTGGGTTGCAATGGTCAGTCCACGGGTGGCACGGAGCTGAAGTTGGCGGAGCAGAACCTGGGCCCGAACAATGAGCTGTATGGCTCCGACACGCTGAAGGGCGCGCTTGTCGCCGCCAACAACGACTCTGGCGCCGGCCTGCTCTACGCGGGCACGGGTTCGAGCGTGGGTGAGACCTGTCTGCGTGGTGGCGGCAGCGCCGTGTGCCCCAACCCGCAACAGCAGGCGCTGGCCCCCATGTCGCGCGACCTCCGGACGCCCTGCCAGCCCGGTGAGCGGAGCAATGTCATTGCGCTGGACGCCGTGAACGTGTGGGTCAACCAGGACAACGGTCTCACCAACATCAGCCGCGACAACGTGGCCAACCTCTTCTTCAAGACCTACCGCCGCACCGTGAACGGCGTCGTCACCACCATCAACGGCGCGTGCTGGACGGACTGGAGCCAGGTCCCGGGCAGCACCCGCACCGGCCCCATCACGATCTACCGCCGCGACGACCTGTCCGGCACCACCGAGGTCTTCAAGGAGAAGGTCGCGGAGAACACCAGCGCCTCCTTCTGCGATGGCATCGTGACCATTCACGATGGCGCCACGTCCAACCCCGCGCCGTGCACCACGGCTGACAGCGCCACTGTCTGCATCGGCAAGCTGACGGCCAGTGACCTCATCGCCATCGGCTTTGCCGGTGACTCCGCCATCTACCCGTTTCCTCCTGCGCAGCCGAACAACCTGAAGCTCGATGTGGATGGCATCCCCTCGAACCCGAGCAACATCCGCAAGCTCATCACGGGCCAGCCGGGCGTCTATCCGCTCGCGCGCAAGATCTTCCTCAACGAGAACACCACCAGCCCGCGCTCGGTCGAGGAGGACATCCTCTACTCGTACATCTACGACACGAACACCGAGGACTTCGAGGAGATCCTCGAGGCGCAGGGCTTCATCGCCTGCGACGACAGCGCGCCCCTGAAGTGCGGCGGTCTGAACGACGACGGCCGCGGCGCGGGCAACTGCCAGTAATCACCGCTGCTGTCATCCCAGAACCCTGATGGAATCGGGCCAGGAGGGCATCCCCTTCCTGGCCTGTCTGTTGTGCGGTGTGGTCTCTCCTTTGGTCCGGCCGGATTCTTCTGTCTGGATGGCAATGTCTGGTTGGCCGGAGGTGCGGGCAAGAAGGCTGCCCATCTCCGCTCCACCAAGATGTCGTGACTTCAGGCAGGCGGTGACAGGCGGGTCACGAGACTGGCTGTGCAATGTGCCGCGCCATGGCGTGACGTCCTTGATGCGGTTTGGGTTGCTGGTATTTGTCTGGCGTGTGTCTATCGTTACGGCGGGGTGAATCTTCGTGTGTGTCTGCCCGTTGTGTCTTCTTTTGCCGCGACATTGGCGGAGGCTGAGATAGGGTGCCGCGCGAAATCCGCTAGGAATTAGGAGGCATACCTCATGAGGATGACGCGGGGGGGGCTCGTCCCACGTGTGGCGCTGGGGGTGGTCCTGCTGTCCCTTTCGGGGCTGTTCGGTTGCAAGGACGAGCCCCGACCAGCGCCTGAGCCTGACGCCGGGACGTTGACGTGTCTTCCGGCTCGCTCGAGCGAGCGGATTCCCATGCGCCCAGCGGCGCCCAGGAAGAGCTACCAGGAGTCCTTCGCTGGCCTGGCCGCGCGCGCGCGCGCTGAGTGTGGCACGTGCCACCAAGGTGGCAGGTCTGATGGCGGCTTTTCCTTCACGAGTACGTATGAGGACCTGAAGAGCAAGGCGCCGCGCATGCTCGTGCGCATCGAGCGCGGAGAGATGCCTCCAACAGCCTCGGCCGACCAGCTCAAGAAGGCGGTGGAGCTGGCCGCGCAGCTCTCCGCATGGCTGGAGCAGGGCGCCCCGGAGGGCACGTTCACCGTGAACGCGGGGACGGGAGCGGAACTTGACGATCCGGTGGCCCCCGAGGTGGCCGCGTCGATGACCGACCTGGGCAGCTGCATCCCCGCCGAGGAGGCGCTGGGAAGCGACCCGGACAAGGACGCCTACTTCGCGGGCCTGACGCAGCTGCCTCGCTTCCTGTCGGAGACGGACACCGACATCACCACGATGGATGCCGAAAAGCTGGCTCGTCACGGCACGTTCGCCTTCGTGCCCACCTACCAGCTCTTCTCGGACCACGCGAAGAAGCTTCGACTGGTTCATGTGCCAGCGGGGAAGTCCATTGAGTACGACGCGGCCACGAAGACATTCAAGATTCCGCCCAACACACGCTTCTACAAGACCTTCTTCAAGGACGTGACGGGCGCGGACGGCGAGGTGCGCTACCGGAAGATCGAGACGCGCCTCATCGTCACGCGTGAGCGGTGGCAGGACGCCGTATTTGGAACGTACATCTGGAACGAGGAGGGGACCGTCGCGGAGCTCCACAGGGGCACGTACCGGGATGGCACGGAGTTCGCCGACCGCGTGCTCACATATGAAACCGACGAGCGCGCCGGCACCACGCGCAACTATGCCGTTCCCGGGCGCCATCGCTGCATCAACTGCCACACTGGCTCCGAGGGACAGAACTTCGTCCTGGGCTTCACCCCGCTGGAGATCAACCGCCGCGCCAGGGGAGAGGGGGGGCTGGACCCGCTGGCGGACGTTCTGGAGGACGAGCTGTCACAGGTGGACCGGCTCATCCGCTACGGCGTCATCACCGGCCTGCGCTCGGCGGCGGAACTGCCGAAGCTGGAGACCGCCGCCGAGGGACGGCCACCGAGGACCCAGGAGGAGCTGGAGCTCCAGGCGTATTTCGTTGGCAATTGCGCGCAGTGCCACAACCCCAAGGGCTTCGCGGTGCAGAGCAATTCGGAGCTCGCCTTCCTGGACTTCTCCGCGGGCGGCATCCTCTTCGGCTGGAACCCCTTCGACGTACTGGAGACCAACAAGCAGCGCAGGTACGTCGTGGAAGCGGCGCAGTTCGGCTTGGACCTCCAGGCCGCTACGCCATCCAGCACCATGTACGAGCGCGTCGCGCGTGACACCAACGAGACGAACATCCATATGCCCGTCAATGTGCCGGGCAAGGACTGCCGCGCTCCGCTGCTGGTGGCGCGCTGGATTGCCACGATGGACTGGCCCAAGGCGGACGCGGGGCTGACCGAGGAGGAGAAGGCGGCCGCGAAGACGGAGCGGATTCGGCAGGCGAATGATGCCGTGGCGAATGACTGCGACACCACCACGGACGTGCGATGGGTGGGCGAGGACTTCACCGACAAGCTGCCCTATGAGCCCCGCAATCCGGATTGGAAACAGCGCATCGGCCAGGCACCCTGGGAGTACCTGACGCGCTTCCCCATCACCGAGGCACACGAGCAGTTCGCCAAGAAGCGCATCCCCACGAACTGGTGGGACCTCAAGCCGGGCCTCTGCGACTTCCCCACGGCTCCCGCACCCACCTCCATCGAGCCCTGGATGGTCGACCGGCGTGGCGTGCCGAGGCGGCCCTGGGGTGAGCTCTACTACACCACGCCGGGCGCCACCGTCTTCCAGGGGGTCTGCGCCAACTGCCACGGCCGCGCGGGCGACGGGCAGAGCGGCGCGGCCAAGGCGCTGGTGGCGTGGCAGGGCGCGCGTGTGGCCAACCTCGTCAGCCCGCAGTTCGGTTTGTTCGGCCGCGCCGCCTCGGGTGAGAGCCACCTGGTTCCCTTCGAGCGAGAGTACGGGCCGCACGGCGGCGCCCGCTATCTCGCATGGATGGCCGACGGAGGCGCCAACGTGAACCTCACGCCCCGGTTCATGCAGGCCTGGGTGAAGTACGGCGAGGTCGACATCGACTTCTCCAGCAATGTGGAGGACTGGGCGGACTGGGGCGCCAACATGTTGGGGGCGGCTCAGGGCGCATGTGAGCTCATCCGCCGCGGCGTCTTCGCCACGGCGACACCGCCGAGCGGAAACGTCCGGGCCATTGGCGGAACGAGCCTCTGGACGGAGATCTGCACCCTGGACAACCCGCTGACCGACGACATCCGCAGAGGGAGCGATGCCGCCGCCACGCAGGAGTGGCTCCTGCGTGCCCGGTTCAATGCGGGCGTGATGGCCTACATCTACCTGCGAGACGAGCTGTCCCAGGGGCGCATCGCGCCGCTGCGCAGCGAGTGCGAGAAGCGGTAGCGCCGGGAGGGGCAGCCCGCTGGCGCGCCCCTCTCCTCCTTTTACAGACACAACAACACCGACCTCCGGGGAGGGGGAGCACAGCGTCATGAGCAATGTTCTGAGAGGGTGGTTCCTGGTAGCCGGCCTCGGCCTGGCGGCGCTCGTCACCGGCTGCGGTTCCGAGTGCGTGGATGCATTCGATTGCCGCAGTGACAACGGGCAGGCTCCGGAGGGAGAACAGTGGAGCTGTCGTGACGAGAAGTGCGAGCTGGTGCCCACACAGGGCACAGGAACGGACGCGGGCGCGGATGCAGGCACCGACGCGGGCGCGGATGCAGGCACCGACGCGGGCGCGGATGCAGGCACCGACCCGGTGGAAGACGCGGGTACCGACCCGGGCGAGGACGCAGGCACCGGCCTCTGCCCTGCGACCGTCGCGTGTGTCCGCTTCGTCAACGTGCTGTACGAAGGCAATGCGTCGGAGCCGCATACCGCGTGGGACGCGGGCCTCGTCCGGATGGATGTCTGGCAGGGTGACACCCGGCTGTTCTCCGCGGTGGAGCCCGGTGACACCGGGACGACGGACTACGCGCAGGTGGCTCCCGGCACGGGGTTGAGCTTCGCCATTCGCACTGCGGACTCGGAAGGCACGAGCGCGGCCCTGGCCACGGTGTCCGATATGTCGCTCGCAGCAGGAGAGCGGGTGACGCTGGTGGGAGTTGGACTCATGTCCCGTGTGGGGCAGGCGACACGTTTCGACCGGCCGCAGCTCCTCGCGGTGAAGGAGGCGTTCGGCGCGGTGGGCGCCGACGAGGTTCGGTTGCGCCACATCACCGCGGATCGCGTGGCCGCTGCGAACCGTGCCCGCCGGCTGTCTGTCGGCTCCGCGGACCCGTTCTCCACCGTCTCGCCCTTCTCGGCGGACGCCACGACCTCGGGCATCGCGGGGCATGTTGCCCCGGCGAGCACCAGACAGCTCGTGTTGTCCGGGTCGGGGACGAACGACGTCATCCTCCCGTCGGTGAGCGGCACCGCGAGCTTCACGTTGCCGGCGGGGGCCCTGACTCCGGGAACGTCCTACTTCGCCATCACCTATGGAGATGACCGGCGTGGCATGGACGACGCCGGCGCCACCTCTCTGGTGCTGGTCCCTTCGGGAAGGAATGGCGCACTCCGCATCAAGCGCGACCCCATCCTCTTCTTCCTCCATGGTCTCGTTGGAGGGGAGCCGCTCCGCGTCTTCAACGCGGATGACCCGCAGAACATCCCCATTGCCGTGGACCTTGCATTCAAGGCCAGCCCCGCCATCGGCGACCTGCCTGCGTCCGCGACGGGCCACTTGCTGAAGTTCACCCTGAACACCGACCCCGCGACCACGGTGCTCGAGGGCGTCCAGACGGGGCCGCTCGAGGCGGGCCGTCGCTATCTGGTGGTCGTCAGCGGCCTGGCCGGGCAGACCGGCGCCCAGGGGCCGCGCGCCTTCACCTTCCCGGACACCTTCGCTCCGACGGCCCTGGATGCGCGCATCCTGGTGGTGAATGCCAGCCCCAACTCTCCCGCCGAAGGCATCTCCTTTGGCTATTTCGACGTCAACGCCGATGGTTCCCGGGGAAACACCTTCACCCGCGTCGTCAGCGGCTTGACCTATGGCGCTATCAGCAGTCCCGCCGAGGGCGTGCCTTTCACGCCGGCGACCGGCACGCAGGGCGGCATCAGCGTGTCCTACCTTGGTGTGGGAAGCCAGGTCGGGAGCAGTCCGGCGAACCGCTGGGCGAGGAACATCAACCAGATTGGCCGGCCCTATATCTTCGTGGTGCTGGGAGACTGGGAGCAGGCCGATGGACTCACGTACCGCGCTCCCAACGTTCGCAACCAGCGGTGGACCGCCCTGTCGCCAGCGGGGGATGACTTCTTCGCGCCAGCGACGCCGTAGCCGCCACGTTGTCTGTCCGCGCATCCATCCCGGAGGACGTTGAGGCTTGCGTCAGCCTCACTCCCTGGTCGTCGAGTCGAGGCGGCTGTTATGTGGCGGCCCACCCATGTGGCCGCCGCCTCGCTCGTGACCGGTGCGTGAGGTGTAGCAGCTTGATGTTTGGGATTTGTGTCTGGCCTGAGGCCGCGGGACTCGGCTCCTTCCCGAGTGCAGCATGTTCAGGGCAATCTCTGGGCCGTCCGCTGCTACCGGCAAGATGGAGAGCATCTACGACGACGCTCTCTATCGGGGCTCACCGTTGCGCGGAGCGGGCAACGTCACAGTGGCCTGCTCGGCCACCTGCCTGCCGGCCCCTCAAGGGCCTGTCCTCCCGATTCTCCAAGGCAGGCGCATTGGAGGCGTGGAGAGCTGTCGCACGGTTAACGCCTTGAGCGCTCCCATCCTTTGGAGGGAATGGCAAGGAGGGAGCGCCGGGTAGTATAACCGGCACGTGGGTGCGACTCGGCCTCTGCCGGACCGTGCGCCCACTTCTTTACCCAAAGGCCCGACACCATGGACTGCACCCCGGACTCTCGACCCGTGACGCTGGGTGGACGCCGGCTTGACCCCCACTTCCATGCCTGCGCGTTCTTTCATGGCGCTCAGGAGGAGTACCGGGTCCTGGCGCCCTTCATCCAGGAAGGCTTGAATGGCGGTGAGAAGGCGATCCACGTGACGGATCCCCGCCTGGTCGAAGACCACCTCAAGAACCTGATGGCCACGGGCATCGACGCGGACGAGTGCTGCGCGCGTGGACAGCTGGAGGTGCTCACCTGGGAGCAGGGTTACCTCAAGAACGGGTGCTTCAACCCCGACGCGATGTTCGCCATCTTCGAGCACGCCATCACCCAGAGCGAGGCCGCCGGTTATCCGCGCCTGCGCATCATCGGGCATATGGAGTGGGCGCTCGAGAAGCGCCCCGGTGTCGAGCAACTCATCGCGTACGAGGCTCGAGTCAACGCCTTCCTGAACGAGAAAAAGCAGCCTGCGGTCTGTGTGTATGACGTCCAGCGTTTCGATGCCGCCACGATGATGGATGTGCTGCGTACCCATCCCATGGTGCTCATCGGGGGGATGCTTCACGAGAACCCCTTCTTCGTCCCCCCGAACGAGTTCCTGCGCGACCTTCAGGCGCGTGTCTCGTGATGGCGAGGATGCCTCCCCCAGTGTGGCTCCTGGCATGGACCCAGTAACACGGCGTCCATAGTCGTTCTATCCGCTAGTGTCCGTCCCTCCCGAAGAGTTGCAGGTGCTGCGTCGGCAGGTGCGCGACCTCGCCGCGCTGCTCGCCCTGCCGGCGCTCTGGCGAGGGCTGGCGCCGGCCTTCGTCGCGTCGAGCCTCGTCGATGTGCTCCGCAACGTCCTCCGGCCAGATGTCGTCTATGTGTGCATGGACGTCTCCGCTGGAGAGTCCCGGTCAGAAACCCACTGGCCCCTGACTCCCGCCGACACGGTCCGCAAGGCGTGCCAGCGTTGGTGCACGGAGGCCCCGCGCAACACCCCGTGGACGGTGCCCCACCCACTTCAGCCCGGCGAGCTACGGTTGTTCCTCCTGCGGCCCGAAGGACTGGCGACTGGAGGAGGCGTGGTGCTCGTGGGGAGCGGACGTGCCGACTTCCCCAATCAGCAGGACCGCTATCTCCTCCAGGTGGCCGTGGGGCAGGCCGTCATCTCCATCAACGACGCAGAGCTGCTCGCGCGAGAGCGGCGCGCCCGGGGCGAGGCCCAGGAAGCCGTGCGCCTTCGCGACGAGTTCCTCTCCGTGGCCGCCCACGAGCTGAGGACGCCCCTGACCTCGCTCCGACTACAGCATGAGCTCGTCGCTCGCGCGCTGCCTCCGGAAACCCTGGCCCGCGTGAAGAGCCGGCTGCTCGGCGCCCAGCGTCAGGTGACGCGGCTGTCGGAGCTGGTGGAGAGTCTCCTGGACGTCAGCCGCATCGTGGCGGGCAAGCTGCATCTGAACCTGGCCAACGTCGACCTCGTTCGTCTCGTGCAGGACGTGGTTGAGCGGATGCGGGAGATTTTCAATCAGGCCGGTTGCGACGTCGAGGTGCTCGCGGATGGCCCCATTTCAGGCCATTGGGATGCGTTCCGACTCGACCAGGTGATGGTCAACCTGCTGACGAACGCCGCCAAGTACGGCGCTGGCAAGCCCATCCGTGTGGTCCTGGCCGCCGAAGCGGCGCATGCACGCATCACGGTGCGCGATGAAGGTATCGGCATTGCGCCGGAGGCGCTTCCTCGGCTCTTCGGAAAATTCGAGCGCGCCGTTTCGGGGCGTCACTACGGCGGACTCGGGCTCGGGCTCTTCATCTGCCGGCAGATTGTCGAGGCGCTCGGCGGCCAGATTTCCGTGGAGAGTGCGCCGATGGCGGGCTCCAGCTTCACGGTGGTCCTGCCGAGAGACGCTGCCGAGCCGAGGCGCTCGTCCGAGACGACGTGACGGGATTCCGAGCGCCACCTTGGGGGGGCTCAGCCTGAGGCCTCCCCCCGCTGGCCCGTTCCGTCCACTCCGGTGCTCCAAGCTTCAGCGACGACGGGGCACCTGGCGCGATGGGGCGTTGGCCGCGGGTGCCAGCGCGCGGTGGGCACGATCTCCGAGTTGGTGAAGGGCGGCTACGTGCGAAGCATCGGGCTCTCAGCGGTGGGGGCTGAGACGATTCGTCGCGCAGCGAAGGTGCACCCGTTGGCTGTTGACGGGCGCGAAGGCAGACGGTGCCCGCATGCACCTCCCTCACTTTAGTGGCGAGGCGAGCCAACGCAACGCAGCGGCCGTCGCGCGTTTCCACGCATACTCCGCGGAGCGTGGGATGACGCCTGCTCAGCTCGCCGTGGCGTGGGTGCTCGCGAAGCAACCGGCGCTCGTGCCCGTGGTCGGCGCTCGCACGCGCAAGCTGTTGCTCGACGTGCTCGGCGCGCTCGAGAAACCACTGCCGGCCGACGCCGTGGCCGTCTTCCGGATGACATCCGTCTCGGTCCATTCGGGCGTGACCCCTGCTCACCGCGCGGCCGGGTCGAGTCCGTGCCGCGGACGGGCGGGGCGGCGTCGCGAGTTGCACCACACGAGCAGGAGGAGCGCGCCCCAGCCCAGGCCCGCCGGTGCGCCCGCGCCGGTGCTGCAGCCCCAGCCCAGCTCCTGCGGCGGGTCCACGAGGGTGGGGCCACGGGGTGGCTGCACCGTGACGTGGAACTCGCACGAGGCGCTGTTGCCCGCCGCGTCCGTGGCCGTCACCGTGACGGGGGTGGTGCCCACGGGGAACCGCGTGCCGGAGGCCTGGCTGTAGGCCCGTGAGGGCGTGGACACCGCGTCCGTGGTGGTGGCCTCCGCGTATTCCACCTCGATGCCCGTGGCCTCCCGGGCCTGAACCGTGACATCCGCCGGGCACGCCAGGGTGGGCGCGGTGGTGTCGCGCACCGTGACGGTGAAGGAGCAGGTGCCCGCGTTGCCCGCCTCGTCGGTGGCGGTGAAGGTGACCTCGGTGGTGCCCAGGGGGAACGGGGTACCACCCGGGTAGGAGCTGGACACGGTGGGGTTGCGCGTCACCGCATCCGAGGGTGGGGCGCCGGTGAGGGGCACGTACATCGCGCCCTCGGCGCTCTGGGCTTCGACCTCGACGGACGCCGGGCAGCCGAGCTGGGGCGGGGTGGTGTCGCGCACTGTGATGGTCACGGTGCACGAGGCGCTGTTGCCGGCCGCGTCCGTGGCGATGATGCCGACCAGGGTCTCCCCGAGGGAGAACAGGGTGCCGGAGGCGTGGGTGTAGTGCACCGTCACTGGAGCCGACACTGTGTCCGACACCGTCGCGGCCGGGTACTCCACGGTGGCCCCCTGGGGGCCGCTCGCCTCCGCCATCACCGCTGCGGGACAGGTGAGGCCCGGGGGCGTGGTGTCGCGCACGACGATGGAGAAATCGCACGACGCCGTCTGCTCCAGGGCATCCCGCGCAGTGGCCGTGATGACGCTGCTCCCCAGCGGGAAGCGCGAGCCCGACGCCCGGCTGTACGTCACTTGCACGGGTTCCAGGCCGGAGGCGGTGGCGGACGGCCAGGTGACGGTGGCGCCATCCGCGCCCGTGGCTTCGGCCACCACCGTCGTGGGGCAGGTAATGGACGGCGGCGCGGGCGGGCTCACGGTGACGTTGAACGCACACGAGGCGGAATTGCCCGCGTCGTCGGTCGCGGTGACGGTGACGGAGGTGACGCCGAGGCCGAACGTCGTGCCGGAGGCCTGGCTGTACGCCACGTGAGCGGTGGAGACCCCATCGGTGGCGGAGGCGGGCGAGTACTCGACGGTGGCGCCCTCGGCGCTCGTGGCCTCCGCCTCCACGTCCTCGGGGCAGGAGAGGTCGGGCGCCCGGGTGTCGCTCACGGTGACGGTGAAGGTACATGCCGCGGAATGCCCCGCGTCGTCGGTGGCGGTGACGGTGACGGTGGTGGCTCCGAGCGGGAAGACGTCGCCGCTCGGGTGGCTGTAGCTCACCGCGGGCGAGCCCGGGAAGTCGTCTGTCGCGGACGCGGGCGGGTACTCCACGGTGGTGCCCTGGGGTCCCACGGCCTCGGCGGTAAAGGACTCAGGGCAGGTCACCGTGGGAGGCGTGGTGTCCGTCAATGCCTCCACGCTCCACAGCTCGCGGCCGGACTGGCCGTCGCCCGCCGAGAAGAACAGGGTGTCGCCGACGACAGTCAGGTCTCGCACATCGCTGGAGCCGGTGCCCGGCCATACGTCCGCGAGCAGCCGGGTCCCCTCCGGCGTTCCATCCGTCCACCACAGCTCCTGTCCCACGCCCGTGACGAAGGCGGACAGCGCCAGCCCTCCATTCCACGCCACCGCGCCGGTGCTGTAGTTCACCCTGGGGTCGACGCGCGTGGTGCCGGCCTCGGTGCCATCGCTCCTCCAGAGCTGGAAGCCGGTGCTGCTGGTGTAGACGTGGAAGTAGAGAAGGCCTTCCGCATGGGTCAGCGGCCGTGGGTCGGAGCCGGCGCTCCCGGGCGTGATGTCGCGCACGCGCACGGTGCCTGCCTCCGTGCCGTCGCTCTTCCACAGCTCGCTGCCACCCGTGGCGTCACTGGCCTGGAAGAAGAGCGTGTTGTCCACGGCGAGCAGGTAGCTCGGGTTGACGTCCGCCACCTTGACGGTGCCTGCCTCCGTGCCGTCGCTCTTCCAGAGCGCGCGGCTGGTGCCGTCACTGGCGGAGAAGTAGACCGTGTCGCCCACGCGGGCGAAGTCCCACGGGTAGGAATCCTCTCTGCCCGGGTTGATGTCCTTGACGAGCACCGTGCTGGCTGGGGTGCCTTCGCTCTTCCAGAGCTCCACTCCCCTGATGCCGTCATCGGCCCGGAGGAAGAGCCGCCCGCCCGCCGGGAACAAGGTGTAGGGAGAAGACGAGGACTCGTAGATGCCTACGGTGGAGATGTCCTTGACGAGCACGGTGCCGGCCGGGGTGCCGTCGCTCTTCCACAGCTCGGAGCCCACCACACCATCGCTGGCCGCGAAGTAGACCTGCTCGGCCACGCTCACCAGCGCATCCGGATAGGAGGTCGCGGCCCCGGGCTTGATGTCGCGCAGGAGTACGGTGCCGGCTTCGGTGCCATCGCTCTTCCACGGCTCCTTGCCTGTCGCGCCATTGTCCGCGGTGAAGAAGAGCAGCCCGCCCGCGCTCCTCAGCGACGAGGGCGCGGAGCCCCGGCCACCAGGCGAGATGTCCCGGACGCGCACGGTGCCGGCCTCGGTGCCGTCGCTCTTCCACAGCTCGGGGCCATCGCCGCCATTGTCCGCGCGGAAGAACAGCATCCCGTTCAGCTCGGTCAGCTCCCCCGGGTCGGAGCTGGCTGAGGTGGACCCCATCGGCTGGACCACTTTGGGGCAATCCATCTTTGCGCCTGAGCCGACGGTGAGAGTGTGTTGATACGTCGTCGTCGTGGTCGTGTCGAGGGGGGCGCGGGGGGAGACTCGTAACCTGTGGATAGCTGTGGAGGCCTGTGGAGTCACGCCGCGTGCTCGATGAGGCCGGTGCGGTAGACATGCATGGGCGTGCGGTACCCGAGCGCCTGGTGCGGGCGCTCAAGGTTGTAGAAGCGCAGCCAGCGGCCCACGCCCGCCCAGGCCTGGCGCACGTCGGCGTAGGCGTTGAGATAGACCTCCTCGTACTTGAGGCTGCGCCAGAGCCGCTCGACGAAGATGTTGTCCACGCACCGGCCCTTGCCGTCCATGCTGATGCGCACCTGCTGCCCCTTGAGCACCGCGAGCCAGTCCTTGTCCGTGAACTGCGCCCCCTGGTCGGTGTTGAAGATGCTGGGAGGTCCATGGTGGCGCAGGGCCTCTTCGAGAGCCTCGATGCAGAAGTCCGTCGAGAGCGTGTTGGACACGCGCCAGGCCAGCACCACCCGGCTGAACCAGTCCATGATGGCCACCAGGTACGCCCACCCGTACGCCAGCGGCACGTACGTGATGTCGGCCGCCCAGGCCTGGTTCGGCTTCACGATAGCCAGCCCTCGAAGCAGGTACGGGTAGACGGGATGCTCCGGGTGGGGCCGGCTGGTATGCGGCCCAGGTGCCATCCCCTCCAGGCCCATGAGGCGCATGAGCCGCTGCACGCGCTTGCGGTTCACCTCGTACCCCTCGTGCTGGAGCACCACCGTCATGCGGCGGCTGCCGTAGAAGGGCCGCGCCAGGTACAGCTCGTCGATGCGGCGCATGAGCTGGAGCTCCTCGGCGTTCACTTCGATGGGCTGGTAGTAGAGCCCCGAGCGCGAGACCTGGAGCAGGTCGCACTGCTTGCGCACCGAGAGCGTGTCGAGTCCGGGCTGCACCATCGCTCGCCTCTCGCTCAGCGGGAGCGCTGCAGCCCGCGCGCTAAAAAATCGCGCTCCACCGTCAGCTCGCCGATTTTCCGCAGCAGTTCGTCCTGCACCTTCTCGGCGTCCCGCCCCGCGGCCTCGGTGGTGAAGGCCGTGGCCGCCTTCTCCAGCAGCTGCTTCTTCCACTGGCCCACCAGCACCGGGTGCACCCCGTGCCGGCGCCCCAGCTGCGCCAGGCTCTCCTTCTCCTGCAGCGCCTCCAGCGCTACGCGCGCCTTGAACTCCGGGTCGAACCGCTTCTTGTTCCTCTGCTTCATGGCCGTTCTCCTACGTGGGAGTCGGCTCAAAACGCAAAGATGGGGGTGGTCCAAAAAACGGGGTCCACTTCAGGCGGCACCGGACTGGCGGATGTTTCGCACGCGCAGGGTGCCGGCCTCGGTGCCGTCGCTCTTCCAGAGCTCGCGGCCGGTGACGCCATCCTCGGCGGTGAAGAAGACGCTGTCTCCCACGCGCGTGAGGGCGCTGGCGCCGGAGCTCTCGGCGCCGGGGTGGATGTCGCGCACGCGCAGGGTGCCGGCCTCGGTGCCGTCGCTCTTCCACAGCTCATCTCCGGCCACGCCGTCATTGGCGGTGAAGAAGAGCGTCCCGCCCCCGTCCACGAGCGACCCCGGATACGAGCCCTCGACTCCAGGGCGGATGTCGCGCACGCGCAGGGTGCCGGCCTCGGTGCCGTCGCTCTTCCACAGCTCCGCGCCGCTGACACCGTCGTCGGCCACGAAGAAGAGGGTGCCGCCCACGGCCACCAGGTTCCGAGGGGTGGAGCCCAGGGGGCCCGGCACGATGTCCCGGACGCGCACGGTGCCGGCCTCGGTGCCGTCGCTCTTCCACAGCTCCGCGCCGCTGACGCCGTCGTCCGCCATGAAGAAGAGGGTGCTGCCCACCGCCGTCAACGACGCGAGGCTCGAGGAGGCGGAGCCCGGGCGGATGTCGCGCACGCGCACGGTGCCCGCGTTGGTCCCATCGCTCTTCCACAGCTCGCGGCCGCCCATGCCGTCATTGGCTTCCAGGAAGAGCGTCTCCCCCACCACCGTGAGCTGCGAGGGCAGGGAGCTGCCATACATGTTGTAGATGTCCTTGACCTGGACGTTGGCCCTGTTGATGGGGTCGAACCTGCACAGCTCGTAGCCGACGCTGCTGTAGCAGGAGTAGTAGACGGTGCCGCCCATGGCCGTCAGCACGGAGGCCCCGGGGCGCGAGGCGCCACCGTGGGCCAGGGGGGCCACGTACCCCGTGCCTCCCGGCGTGCCGTTGCTCCTCCACAGCTCGTCGGTGCCGGTCCCCTTGGTGATGACGAAGTAGAGCATTCCGCCCGAGGCGGTGAGGCTGGAGGCGGCGCTCGTCGAGCTGTCGTAGGAGAGGTCCGTGAGGCGCACCGTCCCCGCGACGGTGCCGTCGCTCTTCCACAGCTCGTAGCCGCTGCTCGACTCGTAAGCCGTGAAGTAGAAGGCGCCATTCATGGCGGCCTGTCGGACCGGCGAGGAGGTGGTGGAGGCTTCCACCTGGAGCTTGCGCAGGGCCGTGGTGCCGGCCTCCGTCCCCTGGCTCGCCCAGAGCTGCGCGGAGCCGGTGTCGTCCGTGGCGGAGAAGAAGAGGGTGGTGTCCACGGCCGTGAGCGAGCCGGGCGCGGAGCCCATGTCTCCGGGCCGCAGGTCCTTCACCCGCTTCACGCTCACCGGGAAGGTGCTCGAAAGGTCCTGCGCGGAGCGCGCCACGTCGCGTCGCGGGGACTCGGGAGCTTCCAGCTCCTCCGCGCAGCCGCCCACCGCCACGACAGCCAACATCCACCACACCATCAGCCGCTGCTTGTTCTTCATCGTCCCCGCCTGAGTGACGAGGCGAACCATCGTCTCAAAGGCATGTGGGAAGCAACTTGGGGTCCTCCGCCCCATGCCGCCTATCGGGTGGGGGACGAGCTGTACGGAGCGTGGGCCTCACGTCGTACGCATCGGGCACCGCCCCGCGAGCTCGCGGGGCGAGGCACACCGGGTCACCGGGCGATGGCGCCGAGCTCCGTCTCGCCCGGCTCGATCTTCGCTTCCGGGTTGACCCACACGAAGGGGATGCCCGGCTGCCGGTAATGCGTGGCCGGGATGTCCTGGGCGAGCTGCGCATGAAGCTCGGGCAGTTGGGACCAGTGCAGCCCGTGCTTCGCGTGGTGCGCGGTGTGGTAGCCCAGGTTGCCAGTCACCAGGTTGTAGCCCTTGTGCAGGATGTTGTACGAGGCGTGGGTGTGCTCCGTCGCTTCCAGCCCCACGTGGTGGAAGTAGGTGGCCCAGACGGTGACGTAGAGCGACACCATCATGGGGAGCAGGAACACCCAGAGGGCGTTGTACCAGTTGTGCCAGAACAGCACGCCGAGCAGCGCCACCTGGAGCGCGCCCATGGCCAGGAAGACGCGCATCGCCTTGGGATGAGAGCGGCCCACGCGGAACGCACGGGGATAGGCGACGAGCGCATTGAAGACGGAGTACTCCACCTCGCCCATGGTGGACCCGTCGCGGCGCTTCCACGCCGACTCGTCCTTGGTCTGGTCCAGGTAGTTGCGGTGGTGGCCCAGGACGTGGTGCAGGAACCACGCATGGGACGTCACGCCCGTCTGGAAGCCGAAGATGAGCTCCAGGAGCCGGTTGGGCAGTGTGTGCCGGAACATGGGCACATGCTGGTGGTGGTGGTTCCACGCGCTGATCCACCCCTTGGGAATCACCCCCAGGGCGAGCCAGAGGATGGGGAACCACCAGCTTCGCGCCGTGAAGAAGACCGTCAGGTCCAGGGCGAACACCAGGGTGAACAGCAGGACGGGGATGCGGTCTCGAGGGTGTCGGAACAAGGTCATGCGGATTCCACTGCGGGGGTGGGACGGGCTCCCGTGGGAGGGTGAAGGGTTTGCCGCTGGCGCGGGACGAGCTTGCCGGTGACGCCCTGGGGGCGCACCACGCCGAAGAAGAAGCCCTCCTCGAAGGGCTCCGTCGAGTCGACGTGGACGCGCGCGTGGGCGGAGAGGGTGGCCAGGGCCGTGCGCAGGAACACCATGGCGAAGTCCCCGGCCACGCAGGCGCGAGGGCCCCGGCCGAAGGGGAAGAAGTGGCCGCTGCCGAGCGGATTCCGCGCCGCGCCCCCGTCGAGCCAGCGCTCCGGGTTGAACGTCTCCGGGCTCGTCCAGTGGTCCGGGTCCCGGTGCAGGTGCTGGTTGGAAATCATGAGGGTCGTGCCCGGCGGCAGCGTGACCTCCGCCAGTCGCGTCGGCGTGGGCGGCGTGCGGCGCAGGAAGATGCGCACCGCGGGCAGGATTCTCATGGCCTCATAGGCCACGGCCTCGCCCCAGGGGGCGTCCTTCAGTCGCTCCAGGGTGAGCGGCCCCTCCGCCAGCGCGGCGGACTCCAGCGCCAGCCGCTCCTCGGTGGCGGGGTACTTGTTGAGTTGGTGGAAGGCACCCACCAGGGTGGTGCTCGAGGAGAACACGCCGCCGAAGAAGAACCCGCCGAGCAGGTTCGCGTGCACCTGGTCATCGAGCTGGGGCATCTCGCGCAGCGTCCACGACATCAGGTCCACGCGGTGCGGCGCCGGGGCCTGCCTGGCCGCGCGCACCTTGTCCAGGAACAGGCCGTAGAAGCGCTCCTTCGCGGCCGCGAAGCCCTTGGGGGGCGAGACGAACTTCAACGGCAGCTTGGCCTGGATGCGCGCGTCGGCCGCCGCCGCCAGGAGCATGAAGTCATCGTACACGGACGTGGGGAGCTTCTCGCCCACCGTGGCCACGCAGAACGCGTCGAACGTCAGCTTGCGCAGCGCGGGCGTCAGGTCGATGGACGGCTGCTGGAGCAGCGCCTCCACCGACTCGAGGATGGCCACGCGCAGGGGCTCCACCTGGGCGGCCTGCCAGGCGGGCGTCCACGGCTGCGCGAGCGGATCCATGGCGTGCTTGCGAGCCCAGTCCTCACCCTGCTGGGCGATGAAGGGCGTGTCGTCCGTGACGGAGTGGCGAATCTGGTCGCCGATGTTCCCCTTCTCGAACTCCAGCCGGCGCGTCTCGAGCACCTCGTGGATGAGGGCGGGGTCGTTGAGCACCAGCGCGGGGCTGGGCCCCAGCCAGGTGACGGCGACGGGGCCGTAGGTGCGCGCGTAGCGAGCGCAGACGTCCCAGGGCTGGGCGCCGAGGAAGTCGCCGATGTTGCCCAGAATCCCCGGCGGGGGCCCCGGCAGGCGTTCCAGGGGCTTGCGCCGGCCGCCGAAGAACAGGTTGAAGAGACCTCGAGAGAGCAGGTTGGGCATGGGCGCGTGTCTCCGGGGGCTCAGACGGTGATGCCGCAGGGAATCCGGTCGGGCCGCAGGACGGTGTAGGGCACCTCGGCGCCCGCGTTGCGCGCCTCCACCGCGTCGCGCTGGGCGCGCAGGCGCTCCTGGAAACGCTCGCGAATGGCCACCAGCGCCGGCTCCTGGAAGTACTCCTCGCGCCAGCCGCCCTCGTGCAGCAGGTACTCCTCGTCGTCCCCGAAGCTGGAGAGCGCCCGGCCGATGGCGACCTGCCAGAGCATCTGGGACTTGGTGGGAATCATCTCGGGGATGTCCTCGGCACGCAGCGTCCCCTTCTGTCGGGGAGGCGCCCGGCGCATGGACAGGGGCGCGTTCGGTACGAAGGCGTAGTGCTCGTATTGCAGGTAGTTCACCGCCGCGTGCTGCACGCTGACCGTGAAGAGGACGGTGGTGAGGATGTCGACCAGGTCGTCGACGCGGCGCAGCTCCCGGCACGGCAGCTTGTCCGCGGGCAGCCCGTGCTCGGTGAGGTCCTTCCACCACTGCTGCATCTCGGTGTCGCCCTCGAGGTCGGCATCGGTCCGGTAGAAGTGCCTGAGGACGCCGCCGACGTACTCCTCGAGCGCGTCCCACAAGGGCAGGGCGTCGTCGCGGTAGGGATAGTTGGGGAGCACGGCCGGGTCCAGCACGCCCCGCCGCTCGAGGTCCGGACGGGGCTTGTTGTCCGCCAGCGTCCAGCGCTGGAAGCCCTTCTTGCCCAGCTGGAGGTGGCCCTTGTCGGGGCCGCCCGTCGCGATGAAGTCGTCGAACACCCCGCCCGCGGCGAGCAGGCCCTTGCGTGCGCCCTCGTTGATGGCGAGCGTGTAGCGGAAGTGGCGCCGCAGCAGCTTGTAGACGGGATGCGGGTCCGGCAGGTTGCGCATCGTCGCCATGACGAACGGCTCCGCCACGAAGTGCGTGCGCAGCGCGTGCGCCACCATCTGGTGCGCGTTGCCCTCGCTGCACCGGAGGTAGATTTTCGCGGCGAGCCAGTCGTACGCGTCGTCGTTGGGCGTGAAGACCGGGTCCTGCTGGGCGTCCCGCCCGAGCTGGATGGCCAGGGGCCGCAGCTGACGCTGGTCATCCAGGTACAGCAGGCAGCGCGCCGCGGGCGCCCAGCGCCGCTCCTCGACGCCGTCCGCGTCCACCTTCCGGTACATCGTGATGTCGTCGAGGATTTCGAAGTCGAGCAGGAAGATGCGCTTGGCGTCGAGCGCCATGGCCAGCGTGGTGCCGGGCGACAGGAGGCCCCGGACGTCATCGTCGCTGAGCGGCATGCCCTGCGGCAGGCTGGGGATGAGGGTGATGTGAAGCGGGTTGATGCCCTGGACGGCCTGCCGCGCGAACTCGAGGTCGTCCTTCCAGCGCGGCGCGAGCTGGGGCACCTCCAGGTGCTTGAAGAAGTCGAAGATGTCCACCAGCCCGTTCCAGGCGCGGGCCAGCATGGGGAGGTTCAGCTTGATGGCCGCCAGCGTCTTGGCGATGACCACTTCGTAGCTGCCCTCCGTCAGGCCCCGGTAGAGCTCGTCCTTCGGCAGGGGCCGCGCCTCGCTGATGTCGAGCGCGCCGGGAAGCCCCTCGGTCGCCTCGGGTGCGCGCCACGGGTACATCCGCTGGCGGGCCTCCAGCAGCTCGCGCCGCGCCCTGGACTCGCGCTCGCTGCCTGCCTGGCGAGCGAGCTTCGCGGTCCCCTCGAGCACGTCCACCGTGGCGCCGCCCAGCACCCACCGGAAGAAGGGGAAGCGCCACTGCTTCTCTCCGGCCGTGACGGTGGCCCAGTCGAGCAGCCAGTCGGCCGCCACGCCGCCCGCATTGCTGAAGCGCAGCAGCACCAGGTCCCCCAGGTCCTCGGAGGAGAGCAGGTACACGTCCTCCGCGCCCGCCTCGAAGTCGTTGTGGAATTGCTTGTCCAGCGGGTGGGGACCGCTTTCTCCCTGCGTGCCCACGAGGACGACGGAAATGTTCGCATCCGTTCCCGCGCCCAGCTTCGTGCCCGTCCGAATCGTGAGTTTGTACTCGACCGTCATGAACCCCTCTGTGTAACGGGGGCAGACCGTAGAACGAGGAAAGCGAGACCTCAAGGCATGCTACCCTCCCTTGGGAACGAGCCGGCGTCGCGCAGCGCACGAGCGCCTCGGACACGCGGCGGACGTGCGCGCGAGTGTCATCCGGAGAGGTGGGTCTGATGACAGACGTTGGGACGGGCGCGCCCGCGGCAGGGGGACGGGCATGATGTACGAGGTGCTGCGCCGATGGATGAGCGCTCTCGGGTTCAAGGGTCGCGAGCGTGGAAGCAACGAGGTGCTCGACGCGGAGGAGCTGGCCCGGTGGTACTCGGGCCTCGCGCTCGAGGAGCGGCTGGCTATCAGTCGCGAGCTCGCACCACGCGTCCGGGCTGTCCGTCCCGCCAGGGACTCCGCCACGCTGCCAGCCGTCGCGGTGGGGCGGCTGGTCTTCGAGCAGGACGGGCCCCAGGGCCCCATTCCCCTGCATCACATCAAGGTGGAGCTCTGGGACCGGGACTTCGGCACGCCGGATGATTTCCTGGGGGAGGGGTTCACGGACGCGGATGGCGGGTTCTCCATCCGCTATGACCCGGCCGACGCGGGCGAGGGGGACCTGCCCGACCTGGAGGTGCGCTTCTTCGAGCCCCAGCACAGCTTCCGCCCGGATGGACAGGTGGTGGAGACGTGGCGGCGCATCGGCTCGGAGAAGGGGCCGGATGACCATGGTGGGCTCCACTACGACTTCGGCACGCTGCGGTTGCCGTATTGGGAGTACGACCCCACGACGCCGCTGGCCCGGTTGCATGTCACGGAGGCGGGGACTCCGCCCACGGCCTACGCGCCGGGGCGTGCGCTGGCGATGCTGAAGGCGGTGGCGCCCATCGAGCTCGTCAAGCGCCGTCACCTGCTCCAGGGACGGCTGGGGCAGGCGCCGAGCCTGGAGCGGATTCAGGCGGACTATCCGGAGGCGATGACGGTGCGGATGGAGCGCGAGTCACCGGGCTCCACGCGCACCGACGCCTTCTTCGGGGAGCGGCTGCTCAACGGCATGTTCTCCACCATCATGGATGGAGACCCTGAGGCCCCCGGCGACCCGGCGGCGTTCCGGCTCTACTTTCCATGGAACGCCTACGAGCAGGACGGCGTCCACTGCCTGCCGGACGTGGACGTGCGGCTGCGGCTGGTGGAGGGGCGACTGTTGCCGGTGCGCATCATCCTGGGCATGCGCGAGCCGGGCGCGACGGCGCCGGGCGCTCCCGTGACGCGGCGGAGCTACACGCCCGCGGACGGCGAGGGCTGGGAGGCCGCCAAGCGGATGGCGCGGGTGAGCGCGACGCTGGAGACGGAGCTGGGCAACCACCTGGGCCAGTGCCACTTCAACGTGGAGCAGTACGCCATCGCCGCGCATCGCAACCTGCGTCGCAGTCCGCTGCGCTGGCTGCTCATGCCGCACCTGCGCGAGGTGGTCCTCATCAACCACTCCGCCAACGGTTTCCTCGTGGGGCCCACGGGCTACATCACCCGCGCCAGCGCGCTCACCGAGCGCAGCGTGGAGACGCGCCTGTTGCACCTGATGGGCAGCTACGACTGGAAGGGCTTCACGCCCGCGCCGCCCATCTGCGAGTCGCACCGCTACGCACGCGCAGCGGGTCTGTTCTGGCGACTGGTGGGGGAGCACGTGGAGGCCTTCTTCGCGGAGCACGGCGCGGCGTTGGAGGCGCAGTGGGCCGAGGTGCGGCGCTTCTCGGACGACCTGGTGGCGCACTCGGCGCCCGCCTTCGTGTGCCGCTACCTGCGCGCGACGGTGCCGGGACGGGCGGCGCCGTGGTTCGTGCGCTCCGAGCGCATGGACCTGGACGCGAAGGTCGCCGAAGTCCACGCCAAGGCGGTCAGCGCGGTGACCCGGACGGACGCGCCCCAGCCCGGAGAGATGGACGCGCTCAAGCAGTTGTGCCGGTACGTCATCTACTTCGCGACCTTTCGCCACGCCTGGGCCAACAACCTCCAGTGGGATGACGCGGGCGAGGTGCTCTACGCGTGCCTGGGCCTGCGCTGGGGCAAGGGGGGCGCGCTGTCGACGGAGGCGGACCATGACGTCGCGCCGCCGCCGGAGGAGGCCACGGAGATGCTGTGGATTTCGTGGATGCTGTCGAAGACGAACTACGGCTTCCTCCTGGCGAACGAGGAGGCGGACGTGCATCCCCGTTTCGTGGAGCTCCTGCGCGCCCACGCCGCCGAGTTCTCCGCGCTGGGATTGGACATCCGCACCGTCAGCTCCCGCATCAACATCTGACCCCGGCACGACGATTGGGCCAGGGCGCGAGGCGTGAGCTGTCATGGCGCGCGGTGGAGGCGCACACCCTTGAAGGTGAGCGACGCTCCGTCCACCTCGTCCTTGGCGCGGAGCACCTCTCCCCGGCCTCGGCCCAGGCCCGCCACGGCCGCGAGGTCCTCACCGGCCGGGTCCAGCACCACGGTCACCGGTCCGTCGTAGAGCGGGCCCGTATAGGAGAGAAGAAGGAGCCCGCCCGCGTCGCTCAGCACGAGCGCGTCGAGCAGCTCGCGCGTGTGGCCGGGAGGAACCCGGTACGTGCCCAGCCGTGCACGCCACGACTCGGGCATGGGCGCGGGGGCGATGCGCGTTCCGAGCAGGCCCGCGCCTTGTGTCTCCGAGTGGCCCAGCAGCAGCGTGTGGCTCCCTGCCTGCTGGAAGCTGAGCCACAGCGGGGCGTCGCCCACCCGCGTCCTGAAGAAGCCCTGTTGGTGCGGCACCAGCTCGAGCACGAGGTCGCCGGCGACCGCCACCAGGTTGTCGCCCTGCACCTCGATGCGCATGGGGCCCGCGTCCGTCGCATAGAGCCCCGTCCACGTGGCGAGCGCCTCGGAGGGCTGGGGCTCGGGCTGCACCGCGGGCGCCGAAGGCTCGGCCACCACCTGGCCCGTCTTCACCTTCAGGGCGCGCGCGAGCACCTCTCGGGCGAGGCCATTGACGAGCCCTCCCGCGCTGTCGGTGTTGGACATCACGACCACGCCGAGCCGGTGCTCGGGCATCAACGCCACCATCGCGTTGAACTGGATGGCGCCACCGTCGTGCTCCACCATCCGCACGGTTCCTCCACCCTCCAGGGGCACGTCGTGCAGGTACCACGCGAGGCCAATGCGGGTGCCCACGTCGAGCGGATGGCCGGCGTTCTGCTCACGCCACAGCTCCTGGAGGGATTCGGGCTGAAGCACCTGTCGGCCGTCGAAGCGGCCGTCGTTCAGGAGCATGAGGACGAAGTGGCTCAGGTCCTCCACGGAGCCAAGCAGTCCACCCGCGGGCCCTTCGCTCTCCAGCCAGTACGGAGGGATGTCCTCCGGGGGCAGGGCGCCGTAACCCCTGGCCAGTCGCTCCGAGAGGGCCGGCGTCACGCGGAACGCGGAGTGCTCCATGCGCAACGGGCCGAAGAGGTGCTGCCGCATGAACGTGTCGAAGTCGCTCCCGGAGGCGGTCTCCACCGCGCGGCCCGCGATGACGAAGCCCGTGTTGCTGTAGGCGTGGAGGGTGCCCACCGGCCACGCGCGGTGCTCCTCACGCAGCGCCTCCACGCGCTCGGCGAGGGTGAGGGGGCGGGGGGAGAAGCCGCCACCGAGCTGCTCGGGGATGCCCGCGTGGTGCGTGAGCAGGCTCCGCAGGGTGATGGGGCCACCGGAGAAGCGGCTCTGCATGCTGAACCCCGGGATGACCTCCTCGATGGGTTGGTCCAGGCTGGCACGGCGCGCTTCCACGAGCTGCATGACGGCGGAAGCCGTGAAGACCTTGGCCACGGAGCCCATGCGGTAGACCGTCTGAGGCGTGGCCTGGAGGCCGGCCTCTACGTCGGCCATGCCGAAGCCCTGGGACCAGACCACCTCATCGCCGTCGACCAGCGCGAGGCTCAGGCCCTTCACCCCGGCTTGCATCAGGGCAATGGGGATTTCGCGCTCGAACCCCCGCTTCAGCGCGGCGTAGTCCGGCTCGGGTGGAGGCGTGTCGTCATCACAGGCAGCGGCGAAGGTGCAGGCGACCAGCAGCGCCAGGAGGCAGCGGCGCGGGGCAAGCGGGTGGGTATGCATCGGCGTCTCCCATGGCCCAGGGGGCGGGCTCGGGGGGACTCTTTCCAGAGCGGGGCGCCCGGGACCGTGGGAGTCGCGTCAGCGATTGTCACCGTTTGTCACCGCGCGCTCACGGGGCATGGGGCCAGGACAGCGCGACGCGTGCGCCTCCCAGCGGGGCCTCCGTCACCCATGCCTGGCCCTGGTGCGCCTGCATGATGCGGTGGGTGATGGCCAGCCCCAGCCCATGGCCGCCCGTCTTGCGGTTGCGGCTGTCGTCCAGTCGGGTGAAGGGGAGGAACAGCCGCTCGCGCTCGGAGGGGGGAATGCCGGGGCCGTCGTCATCCACGGCGACGGTGCAGCGCTGCTCGTCCCGGCTCACGTGGACGCGCACCTCCGAGCGGGCATGGCGCTGCGCATTCCGGATGAGGTTGCCGATGGCCCGCCGCAGATAGCGCGCCGAGCCTTCCGCCTCCACGGTGCCCGTGGCATGGAGCTGGAGCCTCAGGTTCGGGCTGAACACGGAGAGCTGGTGGAACAGCTCCGTCACCATCGCCGTCAGGTCCACGCGCTCCCGCTCCAGCGGTGGGGCGTCGCGATGCAGGCGTGTGAACGTGAGGAGCTCCTCGGTGAGCTGGTCCAGCTCGCCCACGTCCTTCTCCATGTCGGCCAGCTGTGCGTGGAGCGTGGCCACGTCCGGGGTCTCGCGCGCGAGGTGCAGGGCGAAGTGCAGGCGGGAGATGGGGGTGCGCAACTCGTGGGAAATCGCCTGCAGGCTGGCCTGCTGCTCCTGGCTCATGCGCTGGATGCGCTCCGCCATGTCGTTGAACGTCCGCGCCAGGTGGCCAATGGGCTCCGGCGCCCGGGCCTCCGCGCGGGCCTGGAAGTCGCCCTGCCCGAAGGTGCTCGCGGTCGCCGCCAGCCGCGTGACATGCCGGTACAGCGGCCACGTGAGCGCCAGCACCGCGAGCCCGAGCACGGCGAGCAGCACGGTCGTCTCGGGCGCGAGGAACTCAATCGCCCGCTCCGGGCTGGGGCCGAGGCGGAGCTCCTGCACCACCACCTGCTCCGAGCCGCGAAGCGGGAGGAACAGGAACACCCGGTCCCCCGTGACGCCCGAGGACTTCAACCACGCCGAGGGCACGCCGCGCGCCAGCCGCTCGCGGACGCGCCCCGGTGGATTCATGCCCAGCACGTCGCCCTGGGCGCGCAGCTCGATGGGGTAGTCGAAGTGCCGCCGCCACCTGGCCACGACCTCCGCCCACCGCTCCTGGGGCTGCGCGAGCAGCTCCTGCTCGATGAGCCATTGCAGGCCCTGGGTGAGGCCCTCCAGCTCGCGGCCCGAGGTCTCCGCGTGGGCTTCCGCCTGCGCCGCGTCGAGCGATTGGGGCGGCAGCCGCTGCGTGGACATTCCCACCATCACGACGAGCGCCAGGACGATGGCGGCGACGATGCCCGCGTACATCCGGAAGAAGAGTCCGCCCAGCTGGCGGAGGGGGACCACGCGCGGATTCATCATGGCGCGCAGAAGTAGCCCCGGCCGCGCACCGTCTTGATGATTCGGTGCGGTGGCTGCTCGTCGCCGAGCTTCCGGCGCAGCTTGGAGATGCGCATGTCGATGGAGCGGTCCAACCCATCGTGCTCGATGCCACGGAGCGCGGAGAGCAGCGCATCCCGGCTGAGCACCTCCGGCGCGTTGCGGGCGAGCAGCCACAGCAGGTCGAACTCGGCATCCGTGAGGTGCACCGGAGTGTCCGCGAGGCTCACCGTGCGGAGGAGGCCGTCGATGCGTAGCTTCACGGACGGGAGCCACCGGCTGTCATGAGACGGTGCGGCGGCCCCTCGGGTGGCACGGCGGAAGAGGGCGCGCAGGCGGGACAGGAGCACGTGTGGGCGCACCGGCTTGGTGAGGTAGTCGTCCGCGCCTGTATCGAGCGCCACCACCTCGTGAATGTCCTCGTCCAGGGCGGTGAGCATGAGAATCCAGCCCGGGTAGATGGCGCGCGCCTGCCGACACACCTCGATGCCATCCATGCCGGGCAGGAGGATGTCCAGGACGACGCAGTCCGGTGGCTCGCTCCGGAGGGCGGCGAGCGCATCTGGGCCATTCGTCACGGTCCGCACCCGGAAGCCCTGGCCCTTCAAGAAGGAGCTGACCAGCTCGGCCAGCCGTTCATCGTCCTCCACCAGGAGGATGGACTGAGCGCTCTCCATCACTCCTGCCAGCATCCCGTATCAGGTCCGCCAGGTGAAGTGACGTTCGTGACGCAGACACCGGGGCCTTGATGCTGCTGTCACGCGCGGAGGACCGCGACCGCTTCGACTTCGAAGAGCATTCCGTCCAGTGCCAGCCGAGGGACGGGAATCAGCGTGCAGGTCGGCTTCATGCCGCCGTTCCAGGCCGCGTCCAGCTCGGGGCCGATAATCCGGAGCTTCTCCTCCGTGTGGTCCACCACGAGCATCGTGAGCTTGGCGACATCGCCGACGCTGGCCCCCACGGACTCCAGCGCCGTGCGGATGTTCCGGAATGCCTGTCGCACCTGGAGGCGGAAGTCGGGCTCGAGCGCCCCGGTCTCGCTCTCCCCACCTTGCCCCGCCAGGTAGATGAGCCGGGTGCCGGGCGCCACCTGCGCCACGTGCGAGAAGCCGTAGGGCGCCGGGTCGAACAGTCCCTTGGGATTCGTCAGGACCAGCGGCGGCGTCTTCGAAGGTTCAGCGGTCTGTCCCATGATTCACCTGTATGACTTCAGGAGGCGACTTCTTCCGGTTTGGCCTCGAATATGCGAGCGAGCGACAGTCTCTTCAATTGAATCAGGCCGCGGCCCGACCAGGTTCTGGCAATGGACAGCACCGCACATCATCCGAAGCGCTCGGGGCGCCGCTCGTTCAGCACGCCGCCCATGATGCAGCAGCCGGGTTCTGGGACACACAGGCGCTTCAGGCCTCCGAGCGAAGCACGGTCATCGGGTCCACGCGCGACGCGCGTCGGGCCGGCAGCCAGCTCGCGAGCAGCGCCACGCCGAGCAGGAGGAGCGCCACCGTGACGAAGACGAGCGGGTCCGTGGTGCTCACCCCGTACACGAGCCCCGTGAGCACGTGGCTGAGCCCCACCGCCGCCAGCACGCCGAGCCCGATTCCCAACCCCGCGAGCCGTGCCGCTTGCCGGAGAACCAGCCCCAGCACGTCTTCCGCCGTCGCGCCCAGCGCGAAGCGGATGCCGAATTCCCGCGTGCGCTGCGCCACCGCGTAGGACACGACGGCCGCGAGGCCCGCCACCGAGAGCAGCAGCGCCGCCGCACCAAAGGCCCCCAGCAGCAACAGGCTGAAGCGCCTGGGGGCGAGCGAGCCCGCGAGCAGTCCCTCCACCGTGGACAGGCGCGAGGGCAGCTCGGGGGCAAGCTCCTGCAGCACCTGCCGCGCCGCGGTGACCAGGGCCGCGGAGCCCATCGGACCGTGCACCGCGAGGTGGAAGCGGGAGGAGAACTGCTGACGCTGCCGGGAGCAGCCATAGAGCATGGGGCTGGGCGCGTCATCCAGCCCTCGCTCCCGCACGTCTCCCACCACGCCGACAATGGTGAAGGGCCGCAGGTCTCCGTCCATGTTGCCGAACTGGATGAGCTTGCCCAGCGGGTCCTCGTGGGGCCAGCGGGCCTTCGCGAGCGACTCACTGATGACGGCCACGTGCGGCGCGTCGGCGTGGTCGCGCGCATCGAACAGCCGGCCGCGCACGAGCGGGATGCCGAGCGCGGCGAAGTAGCCTTCGCTCGCCACGCGGTACTCGGCGGAGCCGGTGCGCTCGGGCTCGCGCGACAGCCGCCCGAAGTCGTCGAGGTCACCCACCTCGTCGGGGCGGTTGAGCACGAGGAAGGTGCCATCGCCCCCCGGGCTTCCCTCGAGCGGGAAGTTGCTCACGGCGCCCGCCGCGCGCACGCCGGGCAGCGCCCTCAGTCGTGAGAGGAGGTGCTCCTGTAGTTGCACGTTGCGCTGTCCCTGCGCCTCGTCCTCGGCTGGGGGGAGCACGAGGCTGAGCACCGCGACATTCTCGGTGCGATATCCCGGGTCCAGCGCGAGCAGTCCCAGCAGGCTCCGTCCGAGCAACGCCGCGCCCACCAGGAGGACCAACGCGAGGGCGAGCTGTCCCACGACGAGGGCACGGCGCGTTTGCTCGGCGCCACCTCCGCCGCTGTGCGTGCGCCCGGCGCGCGCCAGCGTGGCCCCCGGGGGCTGCCGCGCCGCGCGCAGCGCCGTCATCAACCCCAGCCCCAGTGCGAGCAGCAGCGAGAGCCCGAGGGTGAAGAAGAGCACCGTGGCGTTCACCCCCACCTCGTCGACCCGTGGCAGGTGACCCGGCTCGGCCGCGAGCAGCGCGCGCACGCCCCAGGCGGCAAGCACGGCTCCCAGCGCGCCTCCCGCCAGTGACAGCAGGAGCGACTCCAGGACGAATCGCCGCGTCAATGCTCCGGGCCCCGCGCCAAGGGCCACGTGGATGGCGAGCTCCCGGGACCGGGTGGCCGCGCGGGCGAGCAGCAGGTTGGTCACGTTGGCGCCCGCCACCAGCAGCAGGAAGGCCGCGGCGCCCGACAGGAGGAGGAGCGTGGGGCGCACGCGGCCCACCAGGCTCTCCTGCACGGGCTCCACGGCGATGTCATGCATCCGCGTGTCACGGCCATGCACGGCCGCGAGCTCGCGGGCGATGTGTGTGAGCTCCGCTCTCGCGGCCTGGAGGTCGATGCCGTCCGCCAGCCTTCCCACCACTCGCCAGTTGTGCGCGGTGCGGCTGGGCAAGGGGGCCTCCAGCTCCCGCGGAATCCACAGCTGCGTGCCTACCGGGTAGTCGAAGGACTCGGGCATCACGCCCACCACGGTGTACGCGCGTCCTTCGAAGGTGAGGGTGTCCGGTAGGGGTAGCGGGCGTGCGCCCAGGTAGCGTTTCCAGAAGGCGTGGCTCACCACCACCACGGGAGTGCCTCCCACCCGTTGCTCCTCCTCGGCGAAGAGGCGGCCCTGGATGGGCCGCACCGCGAAGGCGGGGAAGAAGTCACGCGAGGCGAGCGCCAGCGTGGCGAAGGCCGGCTCGTCGGCGCCCGTGACGGCGACGCTCGCCGCTCCCGACACCTGGGCCAGCGCCGCGACGGTGCGAGTGCGCGCCCGGACATCCTCGAAGTTGGGGTCCGAGAACCGCGTCAAGTGGCCGTCCGCCGCGCGCTGGGAGAGCTCCACGAGGCGCTCGGGACGCGGATAGGGCAGGGGGCGCAGCAGGACGCCTTCCACCACGCTGAAGAGCGCGGTGCTCGCTCCGATGCCCACCGCCAGCATCAGCACGCACGCCAGCGTGAAGCCGGGGCTGCGGCCCAGTGAGCGCAGGCTCTGACGCAATCCATCTAGAACAGTATCCACGCGAGACGTCTCCTGGCGCCGTTCAGCGGCCTCCGGGGCGGCTACGTCCAGGCCGGCGGACGATTGCGTGGCCCTCCACCGGCTCCAGCTGGGAAGCCGCGCCGGTCAGCGGCTGACCGCGCTCGGCGGCCGTTCCTCCCGGAAGATCAGCAAGCCGTCCATGACCGTCTCCCAGGGGGCCGTCACCCACGCATAGCTCAAGGGACGGGCTGCCCGGACCCGCGCGTCACGAAGCTGGCCGCGGTCCAGATACCGGGTGTCCGCGGTGTGGGCCGAGAACGCCCAGGCCTCCAGGGAGTCCTCCAGGGCGGGCTCCAGGACATACCTGCGCGGCGTACTGGCCAGGGAATAGCTGCCGGAGAGCGCCGAGAAGCCCAGCACGAAGGCCTGGTCTCCGAACCGCTCCTGGACCTGGGTGCCGAAGGAAATCGGATGCCGCCCATCCTTCTCCAGGCTCGCGAGGCTCTTGGCGGCATGAATCGTGGCGAGCCAGACGATGGTCTTCCGAGGCCTGGGAGACTGGGCCAGGAACGCCTCGAGGTTCATGAACATGGAGCGGGCACGGTGGTTGAAATCGCTCCAGTCCTGGGGCGCGCCGGCTTGCTCCTGAGGCCGGGACATCACCGCGGCCTGCCGCTCGAAGAACCGGTCCAGGTTGCGGACCATCCGCAGGTGCCCCCGGGCCCTCGAGTCCGCGGGCACGGCAGGCCCGGCGAGCACCGTTTCCAGCTCCTTCCAGCAGCCCTGGATGAACCGCGCCCTTTCCGCTGTGAAACGATGGGCGTCGTCATACCTCCAGGACATGTACCTCTCGATTTCCGCTCCGCATTCCGCCTGCCTCGGGCCCGCCAGGTACGGCATGAGCTCACGCGTCATCTCGCGCTGTGCGTAGGTGCCCCGGTTGACCTGGTCATCGAGCCCCCCGGCGATGAGCGTCCCCGACGTGAGCCGCTTGGTCAGGACTGGAATCAGGGGCTCCATCTCCTGGTTGGCCCACATCCCTCCAATCGCGTCCGCCACCATGGCCTCGTCGACCGGCTCGCCCGCGTCCAGTCTCGACTGGATGTGGAGGAAGTCATAGAGGCCCGTCTCGATGATGAAGCCATCGTATTGGCACTCCTCCATGAGCCGGCGGGTCAGCTCCACCTTGAAGGCGATGGTCCTGGCGCTTCCGTGATGGGACTCCTCCCCCAGCAGGGCGAGTCGCTTGTCGCACAAGTCGCGCACAATGCGATCGGCGTCGGATGCCGCCAGGGGCTCTCGCGCGGCCACCACGCTCTGGGAGGGCGCCACGCAGCCCGACAGGAGTAGCGACAGGAACAGCAGGTATCTCATTCGTGGTCTCTCCGGGCGTAGGCGCTCGTTCCCCTTCAACGCAATTCACGCCCGGATTCCCTCACCCCCTGACCGGGGAAATGTCGTCCCTGGCCGTGCGGAGGCCGGAGCCACCCTCCAACTCACTCTCGACGAACGAGCGTGCGACCGAAGACACGAGGACCATCCTGGTGCCGTCGTCATGGCGCGGCATGCCTTCACCCATGACACCGTGGCCGGGTTTTGGGTAAGGACGAAGGGGCGTCCCTTCTGCAGCACCTGGCGGTCGATACCCTCGGAGTAGACAGGGGCATCATGAGTCAGCTTGACGATGACGATGAGAGAAGCACCGAAGTGCTCATCCAGGCTTCACTCGAGGGGGACGAGGATGACGAGCGCGCCTGGGCCGCTATCCGAGCGCTGCACCGTCGGGCGTCGCGTGACGTACTGGATGCCGCCATACGACTTCTTGGCGCGCCCTCTGCGAAGGCGCGGGGGCGCGGAGCAGATATTCTGGGCCAGCTTGGAGCAGGGGGCCCCGTCTTCTCGGAGGAGCGTGGCGAAGCGCTGGTGGCCCTGCTTCGGCGGGAGACGGAGCCCGCTGTCCTTCTCTCAGTAGGCGTTGCACTGGGGCACCTGCAGGAGCCTCGCGCCCTTCCCGAGCTCATCCGTCTTGCGAATCATCTCTCTGCCGATGCGCGGTACGGCGCGGCGTACGGGCTGGCTGGCCTGGATGCGCCAGAAGCGGTGGCGACGCTCATCAGGCTTTCGGCCGACGAGGATCGCGACGTCCGGGACTGGGCGACCTTTGGCCTGGGGTCTCTCATGGAGGACGTCGACACACCGCAGCTGCGGGATGCGCTCGCAGCACGCCTCGGTGACGAGGACAAAGAAATCGTCGGAGAGGCCCTGGTCGGCCTCGCGGCGCGCAAGGACCCTCGTGCTGTCGAGCCCGTGCGCGCTGCGCTTCTTGGAAGTCAGGTGACGGTGTACGCGCTCGAAGCCGCTGCGTCTCTGGGCGACCCGGAATTCTATCCGCTTCTCCTCGCCATCCGCGATTCACCGGCCCCTGCGGATAGCTACTTCCTGAGCGTCCTTGATGACGTCATCTCCCAGTTCGAACAGGGAGAATAGGCCGGAGTCAGTTGCATTGGGCCCAACCCGCTTGGTTCGTCTGATGCAGCGAACTGATTCAACGGCGATGAAGGCCGAGTCAGCTCGCACGCGCATAACGCCCTGGAGACTGGCCCACGCGTCGGCTGAACGCCGTGGTGAAGGTGCTTGCAGAGCTGTAGCCAACGCGCTCGGCGACCTCGGTGATGGAGAGCTCCTGTCCGCGGAGCAGGCTCCTCGCGACGGCCATCCGCCAGTCCAGCAGGTACTCCATGGGGGGCATGCCCACCGTGCGCATGAAGCGCTCGAAGAACGCCGAGCGAGACAGCGCCGCGCACTTCGCGAGCTGCGCCACCGTCCACGGCCGGTTGAGGTGGCGGTGCATCTGCCGTATCGCAGGTGCGAGCCGCGTATCCGCCAGTCCGCGTAGGAGCCCCGGAGGCGCGTCGTCGCTCGACGTTGACCGCAGCGCCTCGATGAGCAGCAACTCCACCAGACGCGTCAGGACGAGGTCGCGGCCCGAGCGCTGCTGGCTCGTCTCGTCACTGACGAGCTGTACCAGCACGGAGAGCCGCTCCACGCCGCGTACGTGCACCAGGGCCGGGAGTAGCGACACCATCAGGGCTGCGTCAGGCGAGTCGAAGACGAAGTAACCGCCGAGCAGCCGCACCTCCGGGCGGCCGCCTCGCTTGCCATGGCGCACCTCGCCTTGGGGGGAGGGGGCCACCTTGGGGTTGACGCGCTCGGGCGTCACCGGCTCGAAGCCCGAGATGGTGAAGCCCGGCGTTGCTGGTAGGAGTACGAAATCCCCCGCCTCGATCGTGAGGGGCGCCTGGCCATCGACGGCCAGCCGGCAGCTTCCTTCGAGCACGGCACAGAAGCTCGGCTGACCAAATTCCGAGTAGCGGACGCCCCAGCGGCCCGCTCCGCTGATGCCTTTCGAGAAGACGGCTCTTGGCTGAAGTAGCGAGATGACTTCAGAGAGAGGGTCGGTCATGGCTGGACTCTAGCAGAAGAAATATGGACTCCCTGTGGTGGAGAGTCCTGATTGCCGCGGGTACCTTGAGAACATCGACGCCGCGCGAATCGCGGCAAGGAGTCTGCATGAAGACAACGTATGGATTCCGGGCGACAATGATTGCTCGTCCGGGCAGAGGCGATGAGCTGGCTGCGCTGTTGCTCACCGCGGCGAGCGGCACGGACTCGGCAGCCCACGAAGACGGTGTCCTCTATCTCGTCGGGCGCTCCGCGAGCAACCGGGACGTCGTCCACGTCACGGAGGGGTGGACGACGAAGGCGTCGCACGCCGCGAGCTTCGCGAGTCCACGAACGCGGGCATTCCTCGCGGAACTGGCTCCGCTCGTCACCGGAGAGGCTCAGTACCAGGACGAGGTGCCCGTTGGCGGTAGATTCCAAACGGAGGGACACTCATGAAGACGGTGCTCATCACGGGGTGCTCCTCCGGATACGGGCTCGAGACCGCACGCTACTTTCACGCCCAGGGCTGGAACGTGGTCGCAACCATGCGAACGCCGCGTGAGGATGTCCTGCCTCGTTCGGACCGACTGCGCGTGGTGCCGCTCGACGTGACGAAACCCGAGAGCATCGTTTCCGCGCTGGAGGCGAGCGGGCCCATTGATGTGCTCGTCAACAATGCGGGGATCGGGCTCATGGGGGCCTTCGAGGTCACGCCGATGGCCACGGTACGTGAAGTGTTCGAGACGAATGTCCTCGGCGTCATGGCGATGACGCAGGCGGTGCTGCCGCAGCTTCGCGCACGCAAGTCGGGCGTGATTGTCAACGTGACATCGAGCGCGACGCTGGCGCCGATGCCACTGGTGGCCGTATACACCGCAAGCAAGGTGGCCATCGAAGGGTTCACCGAGTCGCTCGCGTTCGAGCTCGAAGCCTTCAACCTGCGCGTGAAACTCGTCGAGCCGGGCTATTGCCCGGACACCCGCTTCGCGAGCAATGGCAGTTCCCGAATGGAAGGGCTGTTTCCAGAGCCGTATGCGCCCTTCGCCCAGCGCATCTTCGCCTCGCTCGGGCAGCTGGCCGCGACGACGCGCGAGTCCGACGTGGCGGAGGCGATCTGGCAGGCCGCGAACGACACGTCCGGGAAGCTCCGCTTTCCCGCGGGGCCCGACGCGGTGGCACTGGCCCGGTCGGCGTGAACAGGCTCGAGGAGGCGTGGACTGTGCTTCGCGGCGGCGCCAATCCGTCATCCTGAGCGGCCGAACCGACTGCGGGCAACAGCTCTCAGGGACGGCCGCTGCGAAGCACGAAGTCGACGCCCGCCAGCGCACGGCAGCGTCAGCTCCCTATGGGCTGGCCAGCCGTGGGACGGCGGGCACCCTCCGTCGGTCGGAGCCTGAGGCCCTGCTCCGCGCTTCATCAATGCATGCTCGTCTCCGCCATGGCGGGGAACGCCACCTTCCGTCCCGAGACCTTGCTCTCGAGGAGGAAGACGCTATTGATGAGACCAACATGTGAGAATGCCTGCGGAAAGTTCCCCAGCTGGCGTTGCAACCCAGGATGGTACTCCTCCGCGAGAAGGCCGTAGGTGCTCCTCAGGGAGATGAGGCGGTCGAGGAGCGCCTTGGCGTCGTCGAGGCGCCCGACCATGGTGTAGTTATCGACGAGCCAGAAGCTGCAGATGAGGAACGTGGCCTCATGACCGGCGAGCCCGTCCACCCCGGTCTCGGTCGCGTACCTCAATACCAGCCCGTCCCAGGTGAGGCCCCGCTCAATGGCGGCGACAGTGGAAAGCATGCGAGGGTCTGTCGCGGGCAGGAAGCCCATGTGCGGAATCAGGAGCACGCTCGCATCGAGGGCCTCGGAGCCATAGGACTGTGTGAAGGCGCCGACGCGCTGGTTGAAGCCGCGCGTCAGGATTTCGGCGCGAATCTCTTCGCGCAGGGAACGCCAGCGGTACAACCGATTCTTCAGTGGCTCGGGTGCCCTGGCGTGGTTGTTCTCGATGAACCGGACGCCGCGGTCGACTGCGACCCATGCCATCAGCTTTGAATGTGTGAAGTGGAGGCGGTTCTTGCTGCGGATTTCCCAGATTCCCTCGTCCGTCCGCTGCCAGTTCGCCTCGACGAAGTCCACGATGACTTTGATCATGTCCCAGGGAATCGGGACATCGTCCACGACACCGTGTTCGCGTGCCTCGTACATGGTGTTGAGCATCTCGCCGTAGATGTCCAGTTGGAACTGGTCATATGCAGCGTTGCCGATGCGAACCGGCCTGGACTCCTCGTAGCCCGGAAGCCAGGGGAGGGAAATCTCGGTAAGGCGATGCTCGCCGGCGACGCCGTACATGAGCTGCATCTCCGCCGGAGCGCCGGCGACCGCTCGCAGCAGCCAGTCTCGCCAGGCGCGTGCCTCCTCGAAGTAGCCACCGCGCATCAGCGCGTCGAGCGTGAGCGACGCGTCTCGCAGCCAGCAGAAGCGGTAGTCCCAATTGCGGACTCCGCCGAGCTCCTCCGGAAGAGACGTGGTCGGAGCGGCGACGATGCCTCCGGTCGGCTCGTGGGTCAGTGCCTTCAGGGTGATGAGCGAGCGTACCACGGCATCGCGGTAGGCCCCGTCATAGCTGCAGTGGCTCACCCACTGGCGCCAGTGGTGCTCGGTGCGTACGAGCTCCCGCTCCGCATCGACGGAGTGGTGGGGCTCGCGCTCGTGCGACCGATAGAAGGCCAGTGTGAATGGCAGTCGCTGCCCCGCGCGGACGACGAAGTCCGACTCCAGGCGCGCCGCATCCCAGTCCGGCCTGATGGGGACCGGGCTTTCATATGCGAGCGCATCGGGTCCCGAGACGAGCGTGGCCCGCTGTGCTTCGCAGCGAATCCACGGAATCAGGTTGCCATAGGCGAAGCGTGCCTTCAGGTCGGCGTGCATCGGGACTTCGCCCTCGAGACCCTCGACGATGCGGATGATGTCGTGGTCCGCGGCCCCCGGGGGCATGAAGTCGATGATGCGAGCGCGACCATTGTCGCACGTCAGCTCCGTTTCGAGGACGAGGGTGTCCGGCCGATAGCGTTTCTGGGTGCCCTGTATCTTCGTCGCGGGCCGGATGGACCAGTAGCCGTGCGCATCGTTGCCGAGCAACTTGGCGAAACAGGCATCGGAGTCGATTCGCGGCAGGCAGAGCCAATCGAGCGAGCCGCTGCTCGAGATGAGGGCAACGGTGGTGGTGTCGCCAATAAGGCCATATTGCTCAAGGGGGGCCGCCATGGCCGAAACGTGGCGGCGCCCCGCTCGATGTGCAAGGTTCGTAGGCCCGGCTCATGGTGCGCGTCCGTTCGCCAGCTTGACCACCTGCTTGATGCCGCCGTGCTCTGTAACGAGCCTGGGCGACTCTTCGAGCGTGCTCCTGCGCGTGATGAGCGCGCGCACGCTCTGCGGAAAGAGGAACATCGCCTGCTCGAGCTCGGAGATTGCCAGTTCATACGCGCTTCGGCTCGCATTGACCGTTCCGAGGATGAGCTGATTCTTCAGCACGATGTCGCGCATGAGTGCGTCCGTGTTGATCGGGTTGGCAGCGCCATGCCCAGGAATCCCCGTGAAGATGAAGAGCCCGTTCGAGTCCAATGCCGTGAAGGCCGCGAACGCAACACTCGAAATGCCAACCGCCTCGTAGATGACGTCGAATGGCTCGAGGTCCCGGAGGGACACGTCCTGTCCGCAGATATACGAGGCGCCGAGGGCCCGGATGAGCGCCGCGCGTTCGCTCGCCGCGGACTCCAGTGAATAGACGAAGGTGTCATAGCGCTTCACCACCATGCTCATGGCACCCAGGATTCCCACGGGCCCGGCGCCAAGGACGAGCGCCCGTATTCGGGTTCGCTCCCACGGAAGCCGCTCCTGAACGGCTTGTGCCTGCTCCGCTGCCTTGGCCGCCACGGTGAGCGGCTCGATGAGGACGGCCACGTCGGAAAGCTCGCGAGGCACGACGACCAGGTACGCCTCGTCCTCCACGGTCCACTCTTGAAGAAAGCCGTGCGCCTCTTTGATACCTCGCTCGCGGAAGTCCCCAGTGACGCAGAAATCCTGCCTCTCCGCGCGGCAAGCCCGGCACCGCGCGTGGGGACATGGCCTGCGCACGGTGGGCACCACGAGGTCTCCCGGTCGCACCAGGGTGACATCCGGTCCTGTCTCCGCCACCTCCGCGAGGGCCTCGTGCCCGAGGATGAGGTGGTCGGAGCCTGGAGGCGGTGTGCCATACGTAAATGCACCAATCTCCCGGTCCGTCCCGCAGATTCCTACCTCGAGGATTCTCAGGAGCACCTGGGTGCCCGTTACGGGCAGGGGCTCGGGTTGCTCGACAAGGCGAACCTCGCGTGCTTCGGGAAACACTGCCAGTCCCCGCATTCCACACCTCGCGCAGCGACGTATTGGTCCCGCAGGGAAGATGGGCACGCGGTCTCGCCGAGAAGACAGTTTCGGGCCTGCCGAGTCGTACGCCCGCTAGACGCCTCGTGTGCTGGGCGAAGTGGGGAGCCTTCCTGCGCGGGCTCGTGAGCGGCTTGATTCACGAACGCCCGATACACACACACAGCCTGTGGCGCGAGGATAAGGAAGGATGAGATGGAATACGCCTTGATTTCAGACGTGCCGGTTTCTGCCAGCCGAATTGGCTTGGGGACATGGGCCATGGGCGGGACGCAGTGGGGGGGCGCTGACGACGATGAGTCGGTGCGCACCATCCACGCGGCGCTCGACCTTGGCGTGACACTTATCGATACTGCGCCGGCCTATGGATTCGGGCACTCGGAGGAGGTCGTCGGCAGGGCGCTGGCCGAGCGAGGCGGTCGTGACAGGGTCGTCCTCGCAACCAAGGTGGGCCTCGAGCAGCGAGGGGATGGGGTCGTCCGCAACTCGTCCCCTCGTCAAATCTCCAATGAAATCGAACGCTCGCTCAAGCGGCTGAAGACTGACTACATCGACCTCTACCAGGTTCACTGGCCGGACTTCGCCACCCCGTATGAAGAGACTGCGCAGGCGTTGCTCGACCTCCAGCGCGCCGGAAAGATTCGGGCCATCGGCGTATCCAACTACTCCATCGAGGCAATGGAGCGCTTTCGCCGTGTGGCTCCACTCGCCTCCGCTCAACCCCCGCTCAACCTCTTCGAGCGTGAAGCCTTGGAGGACATCATTCCCTGGTGCCGAGCGCACGGTGTGGCCACCCTGACCTACGGCGCGTTGTGCCGGGGGCTCCTGTCCGGCACTTTGAATGAGGGGACCGCGTTTGAGGGCGATGACCTGCGAAAGACCGACCCGAAGTTCCTGCCACCGCGGTTCGCGCAGTACCTGCAGGCCGTCCAGCGCCTGGAGCGGTTCGCGCGCGAGCGTTACGGCAAGGGCGTGCTCGCGCTCGCCGTCCGTTGGGTGCTCGAACAACCCGGTGTCTCGGTGGCGCTATGGGGCGCCAGGCGCGCGACCGAGCTCGATGCGCTCAAGGACGTGATGGGCTGGCAGCTCGATAAGGAGGCGCTGACGTATATGGACTCGATGGTCAACGAGTCCGTGCGCGAGCCCGTGGGCCCGGAGTTCATGGCGCCTCCAGTGGGACGTCCAGAGGAGCCGGAAGCGCGGGTGTAGGGATGGATGCTGGCGACCACTGGGAACAGTTGAGAGGTGCGCCCAATCCGATTGCTCGAGGGAGGAGTCCCTGGTCAGACTTGGGGGGCTGCCTGCGACACCTGGTCCATCCGACATGACCGAACCCCTCCTGCAACCGTCGCTGGGAATCGCCCTTCGCCGCTGGCGGAGGCTCCATCACGTCAAGCAGACCCATGCCGCCGAGTTGTTCGGCGTCGCGCAATCGACCATCTCCCGCTGGGAGCGAGGCGTGCAGGGGATGGAGCCCTCCGAGCAGGCGCGCCTCGAAGCCCTGCTGTCCGCCCGCCTGGATGCTGCGGCTGACCAGGCGCTGGCACGGCTCGTCCGGGACAGCCATCGCCCCGTCCATCTCATCTGCGACCTGACGCACCGCCTGCTCGCCTGCTCGCCTTCGCGTGCCTCGGAGTTCGGCGTCCCCGTCGCCGAGCTATTGGGCCGCTCACTCTGGCGCTACTCGACCGAGGAAATCGTCCGCAAGGAGTCCGCGCTCGATTCGCTGGGCTGGCGTGAGGTGCTCGCGCCGCCGGCCCTGGAGTTCCCCAGTGGGGCCAACGACTCAGCCATCATTCCCATCCGCCCCAGCGTTTGCCGCTGGACGCGGATGACCCTCTCGGATGGCACGGCCGCGCGGTTGGTAGAGACGCTCTGAGCGCGCATGTGCCGGGGACGCATACTTTATGCGTGGACTCCGGACAGCGGGGTGCCCAGTCTTCACGGCAGCCCACGTGGGCATTCGCCATGAGTATCGACACCCTCCAGGGCCGCCTCGACTTCCTCCGCGAAGCAGCGCGGCTCAAAGATGTCCTGAGAAGTGGACACACCTCCCACGGCCGTGTGGAGAGCACCGCCGAGCACAGCTGGCGCCTCTGCTTGATGGCCATCGTGTTCGACGACGCGCTGCTCGGAGTGGACCTGCTGAAGGTCCTACAGCTGTGCGTGATTCACGACCTGGGCGAAGCCATCCACGGCGACATCCCCGCGACCCATCAGGGGGCGTTCCCCAACAAGCGCGAGCAGGAGCGGACCGACCTGCTGCACCTGACGCGGACGCTCGACGCCCCCCTGCGCGAACGCATCCTGTCCCTCTGGGAAGAGTACGAGCAGGCCGCGTCACCAGAAGCCCAGGCCGTGAAGGCGCTCGACAAGCTGGAGACGCTCCTGCAGCACACCCAGGGCGCGAACCCGCCGGACTTCGACTACGCGTTCAATCTGGACTATGGCCGCAGGTACACCGATGCGAGTCCCCTGTTCAGGCGCCTGCGCGCACTCATCGATGAGGCCACTCGACGCAGGCTGCGCGGTGAACCTCCCGGCCGCGCCACGGAATCCCTACCCCCGAGGAACGCCCTCATGCCCCTGGCGATACGACCTGAAACCCCCGACGACGCTGGGAGCATCGAACGGTTGATCACCACCGCGTTCCAGGCCGCGCCCCACACGAGCCACACCGAGCAGTTCATCGTCAGCGCGCTCCGGCGGGCAGGTGTGCTGTCCGTGTCCCTGGTCGCGGAGGACGACGGTGTCATCATCGGCCACGTCGCGCTGTCACCTGTGAGCCTCTCCTCAGGGGAGACGGGCTGGTACGGCCTGGGCCCCATCTCCGTCTTGCCCGAGCGCCAGGGGCAGGGCATCGGCGCGCGCCTCATGACGTCCGCCCTGGCCGAGCTGCGGAGCCTCGGCGCCTCGGGCTGCGTGCTGCTCGGCGACCCGGCCTTCTACCAGCGATTCGGTTTTTCTTGCAGACCGGGACTGGTGCTGCCCGGCGTGCCCGCCGAGTACTTCCAGGCCCTCTCATTCACCGGACATTGGCCCGTCGCGCAGGTGACCTATCACGACGCGTTCAACGCGACGGAGTGAGCCCAGGCCCCTGGTGCGTGGGACGCCCCGGGGCGGGATGCCCGCGGGGCGTCCCAGGCCCAGCAGTGGCTATAGGGGGGCTGGGGAGGCCACCGGGGGCGGAGCAGGGGGGGCTCAGCGTCAGCCATGGGGGACGCGGATATCCGCCCGGATGTCACATCCCGCGGGCGCCCGGTGTCTCCATCGCGATTGAACCCGATGGTGACACCAGGAGACGACATGACCTCGACCAGGATTCCCCCGAAGCCGCTCACCGGGCTCTACGGCGCGATGGTGAAGAAGTTCGCCAGTAGAAGATTCGGGCAAGTCCCCAAGTCGCTCGGCGTGATGTGGCACCACCTGCCGGTGCTCAAAGCCAGCATGCGCTTCGGGCAGAAGGTACAGGCGTGGGACGAGTGCGACGAGAGCCTGAAGTCGTACGCGCACATGGCAGTGGCGTCGCTGGTGGGCTGCTCGTTCTGCCTGGACTTCAACTACTTCATGGCCCACAACCATGGGCTGGACGTGGACAAGGCGCGGGAAATTCCGAGGTGGCGGCAGTCGAACGTGTTCACGCCACTGGAGCGGCAGGTGCTGGAGTATGCCGAGGCGATGAGCCAGACGCCCCCCACGGTGACCGACGAGATGGTCGCGAGCTTGAGGGCGCAGCTCGGTGCCGCGGCGCTCATCGAGCTCACCACTGTGATTGGGTTCGCCAACCTGACGACCCGCTCCAACACCGCCCTGGGCATCGAGTCGGAGGGCTTCGCCGCCTCGTGCGGGCTGAAGCCGATGGCCCAGCCAAGCGTACGGCTGGGGGAGGTGTCCGCGTCATGACGGCCTCGATGCGCCCGACGTCGCCGGGAAGCGAGCCTCCCGGCGACGAGGCTGACTCGGCCTCCTCGCCCGACGCGGCCCGGGCTCCGCTGGGCTCGGAGGACCTCTTCGTCACCCACCGCAGCCTGCTCTTCACGGTTGCGTACGAGATGCTCGGCTCCGCGGCCGACGCCGAGGACGTCGTTCAGGAGACCTGGCTGCGGTGGGCGGACCTCGGTGAGGCAGGTCGGGCCGAGGTGCGCGACCCGCGCAGCTACCTGGTCCGGATCGTCACCCGGCAGGCGCTCAACCGGCTGCGCACACTCTCCCGCCGCAAGGAGGAGTACGTCGGCGAGTGGCTGCCCGAGCCGCTGCTCACCAGCCCCGAGGTCGCCGAGGACGTCGAGCTCGCGGAGAGCGTGTCGATCGCGATGCTCACCGTGCTGGAGACCCTCACCCCGGCCGAGCGGGCGGTGTTCGTGCTCCGGGAGGTCTTCGACGTGCCGTATGACGAAATCGCCCCGGCGCTCGACAAGACGCCAGCCGCCGTCCGGCAAATCGCCCACCGGGCGCGGGAGCACGTGGCCGCACGCCGGCCGCGGATGAAGGTCGACCGGGCGGAGCAGCAGGCCGTCCTGGAGCGGTTCCTGGCCGCGGTCAACTCCGGTGACCTGCAGGGCCTGCTCGACGTGCTCGCCCCCGACGTGGTGCTGGTCGCCGACGGCGGCGGCGTGGCGGCGGCGGTCCGGCGCCCGGTCAGCGGCAACGAGCGCGTGGCCAGGCTCCTGTCCCGCTTCCCCACGCTCGCGCCTGGCCGTCGGATTGCGACGGTGTGGCTCAACGGCGCGCCCGCGCTCCGGGTCGACGCCGCCGGCGAATTCGATACAGCAATCAGCGTCGTCGTCGAGCGCGGCCGGATTGCGCGGCTCTATGTCATGCGCAACCCGCACAAGATGGGCCGGCTCGACGAGCAGGTGACGCTGAGCCGGTAGCGGGCATGGCTCGGCTGCGTCCGAGCATCGGAGCGTCTGGCGCGCGATTGAGGGTGGGCAGTGCCATGAGCTTGAGCGTCGAGTGCGGTGCGCGTGGCTCGGCGTTGCCACGCGACGCCGCCCGCCTCAGTCCCGGCTGCGAAGTCCGCTTCCCTCCCAAGGCAGCGCGAGCTCGGTCATCCAGGAGCCGCCCTCCGCCGTGTCCGCGCGCAGGTACGTCTCGCGCAAGGGGATGGAGGGGCTGCGCTCCTTCGCATGGAGGTGGGCGAAGAGGCGGGCCCAGGAAGGGCCCACCGAATCGGGAGCCCCGGAGTGGACGAGCGTGACGGCCTGGACCTCGGGCAGTTCCTCGATGGAGACGCCTTCCGGGGTGGCCCCCGGTGCCAGGGGGACACACCAGGAGAGGTCCGCGTCGCTCTCGCGGTACTCCGCCTCGTGCAGGAGGCAGAAGGGCGCGCCGGCCACGTGGGGACCGCACGCGGCGAGCAGCCGTGGGAAGACCACCGACGCGTCGGAGTACCGCCCCCGTGCTCGATGCACGGCGACGCGGACCGGAGGGAGCCATCGCTCGAGGAGTGGCGGTGGTGCGCGCAGGTACGCCACCGCCTGGGCCTGGTGGCGCAGCAGCGTGTCCAGCGCGAGCACGGAGCGGTGCGCGCTGGCGGCCTCCTCCGCGAGCCGGGCCCGCACGCGGGTCAGTTGCTCCGCGAGCGAGTCGCCCGACCCCAGCTCCGTGAGCACGCCCTGAATCTCCTCCAGGGACAGTTTCAGGTCGCGCAGCGCGCGCAGCGTGTGGGCCAGGGCGATGTCGCGCTCGGTGTAGTAGCGGTAGCCGGAGGAGGGGTCCACGCGCGAGGGCTCGAGCAGTCCCTTCTCCTGGTAGAAGCGCAGCGCCTTCACCGTCAGGCCGGTGATGCGCGACGTCTCGCCAATGGAATACAGCAGTCCGCTCACCGCTCCACCTCGGAGAGGAAGGCGCTCACCGTGGCCGCGAAGGCCTCGGGCTGCTCCTCGAAGGGGAAGTGCCCGCTGCCCGCCAGCTCCACCAGCCGCGCGTGGGGAAGCGCTTCTACCACGCGCACGGTGGCCGAACGCGGCTGGAGGTCCTGGGCGCCGTGGATGACGAGCGTGGGCGCACGTACCCGGCGCAGCCAGTGGCTCCAGTCGTGATGCCGGCCCAGGCTCAAGTAGAGCCCCAGCGAGAGGAAGCCGCCAGCTGCACCGGCGTCGGGAAGCACTGCGTCGGGGGACTCGCGCCGCGCGGCCTGGACGTACAGCGGTGCGAAGGCGGCGAAGTGCTGGGCGAGTCGGCCCTCGTCGTCCTTCAGGCGGGCAGGGAAGTCGAAGGTGTGCTTCATCCACACCGCCAGCTCGCGCTGGCCCGCCTCGTCCAGCCGTGTCCGCACCTGGGCGAAGAGGTCTCCATCGCCAGCGGGCATCGTCACCAACGGCGCGGGTGCCACCAGCACGAGGGCATCCACGCGCTCCGGCCACTCCGCGGCGTACAGGGCCGCCACCAGGGCCCCGAAGGAGTGTCCCACCAGCGTGAGGCGCTCCTTGCCGAGCAGGCGCCGGATGCGCTCGAGGTCCGCGAGCTGCGCGGCGAGTCCCAGTCGGGCTTCCACCTGCTGCATGGCCTGCCACGTGCCGCCGGGTGGAGGGTGGGTGAGGGGACGCGAAGAGGCGCCGCAGCCTCGCTGGTCATAGAAGTGCCAGCGCAGGGAGTCGCCAGTCAGGACCGCCCCGCGCCAGGGCTTCGCAGGGGGAAGGCCGGGACCGCCATGCACGACGACGACGTCCCGCCCGTTGCCCACGGTCACGTGGTGGAGCCGCACGTCACGTGTCACCTGCCAGGACGGGGCGTCCGCACGTTGTCCTGGGGGGACGTCCAGCGTTTCGCCCCGCGCGGCCAGCACCTGCTCCACGGTGCCTGGCTGGAAGAGCGCTCGCCCCATCCACCACCACGCGCCCGCCGCCGCTCCTATCAGCAGGATGAGCGTTCCAAGGACTACCGCCATGAGCTTCCTCCGCGCCGTGCCTCCGGTTGACATGCGTGGAGGGTGGCGGTCTCCCCTTGGAGGAGAGTCAAGCGGGCTCCTCGCCGTGGGCTTCCCACGGGCCTGGCTCGACGCGGCTCGCGTGTCAGGACGGCGTGCCCCCGTCACCCCCGCGCAGCCGCTGTGTGAAGAACGCGAGGATTTCGTCCCGGGCCGCCAGGGTGGGCTCCCCCGCGGCGTCGATGAGATGGGCTGTCACGACGCTGTGAGCGCAGCCGACGACCTCCGCGAAGAAGGGCGGCGGGGAGGGGTGGGCGGCGGAGGACGGCAGCACTCGCGGGACGAAGCGGTCGCCCAGGGCCTCCGCATATGCCTTGAAGCGCTGCGCCGTGCAGAAGCGGTCGCCCTCGAAGCGGTAGGCAAGCACCGTCAAGTTCTCACGCTCCAAGCGCTCCCGTACGGTGGCGGCGTCGTCCGGGGAGATTTCCAACCCGCCGGGTGAGTTGAGGGGCAGCGAGGGCTGGCACAGCACCGGCGCGAGCATCGCGCGCTCCAGCATCATGGTGAGTGCGAAATTCCCCGTGAAGCACATGCCTATCGCACCGACTCCCGGTCCCCCGCACTCCCCATGCGCGAGACTCGCCAACGCACGCAGCCAGCGCGTGACAGGGCTGGACGCGTTGGCTGCGAACGCCCGGAACTCGGCGCTCACGCAGGCTTGCTGCATGACCGCGCGGCCTTCCGCCGTCCGGGGGAACGCCCCGTCTCGACCGAAGAGGGAGGGCATGTAGACCGTGAAGCCTGCGTCGCGCACCCATCGCGCGAAGCGCGCGACGTGCGGGCTGATGCCAGGCATCTCCGCCAGAACGATGACCGCGGGGCCTCGGCCCATGACATGGACGACCTTCCGTTGCCCTTCCACGGTGATGTCGCGGTGCTCGACGTCATCGAGAGGATCATCTGCCTCGGGGCCAGTCGTCGTCATGCCGTCTCCTGTCTGGATGTGCGCGGGGCCTTGCCCGCCGCGGCTCACCGGGCGCTCCCGGCGTGTTCCGGGGGCTGACGATGGGCGAGAGCACGGCTGGAGGCCAGATGGCAGGAATGACAACATCCGGTCTATTCTCGCCAGATGATTGCGCACCTGGTGTTCGATGGAGTCTCGGACGGTTCGCTGGGCGTCGGCCTGGAGGTCATGGGGGCTGCCGCCCGGCTCGCCCGAGCGGGACGCATCGCCGCCCACGTTTCGGAACGGGTCTTCCGGCAGCGCGTAGTATCCATGGCTGGCCAGTCAGTCCGTACTGGCACCGGCCGAACATTCGCGGTCGATGGGCCCCTGACAGTTCGCGAACTTCGACAGGGGGACGTGCTGGTGTTGCCGGGGCTCGGTGCGGCGACGGAGGACCAACTGGATGCGCTCCTGGCTCGGGAGGACATCCAGCGCGGGCTCGGGATGTTGGCGCGTCTGGCCCGCAAGCGCGTCACCCTGGCCGCCTCCTGCTCCGCGACGTTCTTGCTGGCGGCGGCCGGAGTGCTCGAAGGGCGGCAGGCGACGACGACCTGGTGGCTCGGCCCGGCATTCGCCCGCCGCTTCCCACGGGTATCCCTTCGCTCGGACAAGATGGTGGTCGACGCTGGCGACGTGCTCACCGCCGGCGCGGCGCTGGCCCACGCGGACCTGATGCTTGGCATCGTGGCACGCACGGCGGGCGTCTCCCTCGCGCACCAGGTGGCGAAGTTCCTGGTGCTCGACGAACGCACGTCTCAGGCACGCTACATGGTGACAGAGCACATCCGCAGCTCGGACCCCACGGTCCTCGCGCTCGAGGCGTTCGTGCTGGCGAACGTCGGGCGGCAGCTCTCGCTTCACCACATGGCACGCGCCACGGCGACGTCGCCACGCACGCTGGTGCGCCGGGTCCAGTCCACGCTCGGTACGACGCCCTTCCGGATGGCCCAGCGCCTTCGCATCTCCCGGGCGGTGCACCTGCTCGAAACGACGAATGAATCCGTCGAGCAGATCGCCGCCCGCGTGGGGTACGCCGACCCGGCGGCATTCCGGCGCATCTTCCGCCGAGAGACAGGAGCTGCGCCGCTCGCGGTACGTCGTGGGGCAGGCGTCGCGCGGAGAGGAGAGCCGCAGCGTGCCCGCGAAGCCGCGGCGCGGTTCGCTCAGGAGGCCGCGGCAACGCCCAAGCGGCGTACCGGCTCGTGAGGGCGAATCAGGCCGTCCATGCCGTCTCCACCGGCTGCCGTGTGTGGCCGAGGTTCCGGTCCACCACGGTGAAGCCGGAGGTCTGGTAGAGGGCGACGGAGGCCGGGTTGCCCTCGAAGGCGTACACGATGGCCTGCCTGGCTCCCAGCATGTGCATGCGTCTGAGCCCCTTGTGCAGGAGCGCGCGCACGAGCCCGCGCCGCCGGTGCTCTGGGGCGCAGGCCACCGGCTCGAACTCACCCACTGCGTTGGCCTCGTCGAGCCAACCGAGTGCGCAGGCGGCGAGGGTGCCGTCAGGTGCCTCGGCGACGAGGTCCAACGCGGGTTGGTATCGCGGCGCCTCCATGAGGCGCGCGTACACCTCCGTCGTCACCCGCTCGGTGCCGAAGCCGCGCCGGTGTACGAGGGCGCGCGCGGCGACCTCCTCGGGGCCTCGCACCGCGCGCACCCGGTAGCCCGCGGGCAGCGCAGGCGGCGGGGGCGGCAGCGTGTGTAGTGGCAGTGCGAGGTGCAGGTAGCACCCGCCCGTGGTGCGCCGCCAGCCGAGCCGCTCCAGCGCCGCGAGCAGCGGGCCGTTGCTCTCCAGCGCCCAGAGAGTGGTCGGCTGAGAGGTGCGCTCGTGGCGTGCGCGCACCCAGGGCAAGACATCCCGCGCGAAGGCTTCCGCATGCACGAGCGGGTGGACGAGCAGGTCCACGTCGCCATTGCTGTAGGCCCACGCAAAGCCAGCAAGCTGCCCGGGCGCGTGCTCCCACAGGATGATGTCCTCCTGGGGGCGCACCTGGGCGTTGCGCAGCAGGCGCCAGCTCAGGTCCCCCACCGCGCACTCCACATGGGGGCCGCGCTCCGCCCACGCCTTCGCCACGAGGCAGGCCATGGCTTCGAGGTCGGCCACATCGCGATAGGGACGAAGGCAGCGCATCTTTCCTCTCTCGATGAGGCTGGGTGTGATTCGCACTCCGCGAGACGCCGCCACGGAAGGAGCCGGCCGGGCATGGCGGGTTCCCTCCGTGGAGCCTCTTCCCTCCTGCCCCACTCACTCTTCTGGCGTGAGCTGGTCCCTGCCTTCGTCGAATACTCCCAGGAACAGGCCGAAGTAGCCCGACCAGGTGCTTGCCCTCCCGAGCATCATTCCCAGTGGGGACTTGGACCCGAGGAGCTCGGAGGCCGCGCCGGTCGCGGTTCCCCACAGTCCGTTGTGGTTCGAGAGGGTGGTGACGGGGTCGGTATCCCCGGTGATTGCCTGCGTGAAGATCCCGAGCTCCGTGCCAAGGAGCCCGAAGCCCAATCCCAGAGGGCCACCAAACCCGATGGAGAGCAAGCCCAGGCCAAAGCCAGCACGTCGTGACCACCGCGAGAGGATGCGATTGAATCGACGGCGCTCTTTCGCGCGCTCCTTCTGCCGGAGGGCTCGCTCCTCGCGCTCCTTCAAGGTCTTGGCGCTGAGCTCATGTGAGGCCCTTTCAATCTCGAGGAATCGCTGGTCGAACTGCTCGAGGCCGAGTGTGAGCCCACGGAGCGCTTGTTCCGCCCGCGCCCTCGCGATGGAGTACTCATACCAGCTCTTCTCCAGCTCGTACTGTCGCCTTGCCCGCTCCAGCGCGGCGGACGCCTTCCGTTGTCTCTTGGACGGCGCAGGCGTGTCGCGCTGGACCTGCACCGGGGCCGCGGCCGCCTCATTGGACGGCACGGGAACGGGGTCGACGGCGGCCCTGGGCTGCGAGTACTCGTGCTCGGAGTTGCCTGGATTGAGGGAGGGGGCACCGCCATTGCCACCTCCACCGCCACTGCCGGGCCCGGAGTCACCTCCGTGCTCGGGAATGAGCGGGTCGCTGCTCCCGCCTCCTCCTGAGCCCGAGCCGCATCCCCATCCCCCTGGGGCGCGGATGGAAATCCCGCCTCCCGTCCCGCGTGTGCCGGGTCCGCTCCACTCTCCCTCCTCGCAGAGGCCGGTCGGGTCGGTCACGCTCACCGGGTTGTTCCACGCATAGCTATAGCGGTTGAGGTCCGCGAGCATGAAGGGCGCCTGGACGATGGGGTCCGGGCTGATGAAGCGGCCCACCGACGGGTCGTACATCCGCCCGCGCATGAACGTGAAGCCTCCATCGTCGCGGCCCTCGTGACCGGTGAAGCCCCGGGTGACCAGAGAGGCGGTGCTGAACAACGCGGACTGGGTCCAGTCGAGCGGGTCTCGCGGCTGGCCCCAGGCGGTGTAGCTGCGCCGCTCCACCACCGCGCCCGTGTCGTCCGTCACGACAGTCGTCGAGCCCAGCTCGTCGGTGAGCAGGAAGTGCGTGTCGGAGTCGACGATGTTCCCCTGGGTGTCGTAGACGCGTGTCAGCTCGGCGACTGTTTCGGCGCCGACCTTGACCAGGTGGGTGTGCCGCGCCGACGTCAGGGGCGCCTTCACGTCCCGCTCGCGCCGGTACCACTCGCCGATGGACAGCGTCTCGAGCCCGCTCTGGGCGTCGAAGCGGCGCACGCGGTTGCCATCCGCGTCGTAGTCGAACTTCAGCTCGTAGGCCGGCAGGCTGAAGATCGACGTGACGCGTCCGTGGGGGTCATGGGTCAACGCGGTGTTGATGCCATTGACGGAGCGGGCAATCAGCTCGCCATTGTCGTTGTACCAGAACGACGCTCCCCCCGCGCTCTGGAGTCGCTCGTCCTGATAGGTGTAGGTGCCGACGTCCGGGCGGTCCAGCAGGTTGCCGAAGGGGTCATAGCTGAAGCTCGCGTTCTGGGTGGAGGCCCCCTTCTCGGCCTGGGTGCCGAGGAGGCGGTGCTTCGGGTCGTAGAGGAAGAACTCGCTCTGGTCGTTGAGCGCGTCGATCCGCTTGCGCAGGTCCATGGCCTTCGTCCATTCCAGCCGCAGGTCCTGCACCGTGGTGGCCGCGCCCTGGGGCTGGAACACGGAGCGAATCGACTCGAGCCTCCCTGTATGCTCATCGAAGGTTCGCGTCGTGACGATGCCGTTGCCGAAGCGCTCCTCCTCGACGCCGCCAAAGGGATCCGCTCTCAGCTGCTCCCACAGGTCGAAGCCCGCGGCGCGATTGTCGAAGCCATTGAGGCGCAGCAGGTTCCCGAAGTCGTCGTACTGCATCGTCACGATGAAGTTGGACGGGTAGCGCAGGCTTCCCGGCCTGCCGAACGCGTCATAGGCGGTCTGCATCCGGAAGACCTCGCCGTCGATGGTCCAGTCCGTGGACGTCGGCCTCCCGAACACGTCGTACAGATGGGTCTTCGCGTGCCCGTCGCGCGAGACCGACTGGTGCAGGAACCCGGGACGGGTCACGTCGTAGGTCCACGTCGCGCTTCCGCCCTCCGAGTCCACGATGGTCGTGGGCCGACCCAGGTCGTCGTACTCGTAGATAAGCGTCTGGCCTTTCGCATCGAGCGAGGTCCGGAGCTGCCCGAGCGGGTCGTAGTCGAAGGTCTGCAGCCCCGTCTGCTTGTCGTCCATCATCAGCCGCCGGTTGTAGAGGTCCAGCAGGAACTGGGTCGGGGCACGCAGGGGGGTCGGCTGGCAGGGCTCGAGCCGGTACAGGCCCTCGAAGTGGCCGTAGCGGTAGCACATCTCGGTCGCGGTGCCCGGGGCATCCGCCTTGTGTCCATCCGCCGTGCGCACGATGTTGCCGCGCGTGTCGGAGAGGAGCCACGTCTGGTTGCCATCCGGATCGATCTGCGTCGTCTTCAAGCCGTCATAGCGCCAGCGCGTCGTGATGACTCCCTCGATGCCACCAGGGGAGATGCGCTCGATGAGGCGGTCGCGGACGTCATATTCCATGCGGGTCCACACGGGGGACTCGCCGGTCTTCGCCGGATGAGACACGCGCACCAGGCGACCTCGGTAGTCGTACTGGGCATAGTTGAAGACCTCGTACTCTCCCTTGAAGCCCTTGCTGACGGACTGCACCGGGCGGCCCAGCTCGTCGAAGGTCGTCTCCGAGTAGCCCAGGCCGGGGGACTCGACGATGACCCGTGGTGGTAGGAACGCCAGGGGCTCATAGGTGATGGACGTGCCCGGCGTCATCGCCGCGCCCTGACTCCAGGTCTGGCTGAAGGTCGGGCGCCCGAAGCCGTCATAGTCGCTGATGGACTTCACTCCATCCGGGGCGGTGGAGGAGAGGACCAGCCCCATGCCCGGCTCCCAGAGGCGCGTGGAGGTGTGCCCCAGCGCGTTCGTGAAGGTGACCGGGAAGACGCCGTCCGGGGCGTACTGGATGGAGACGCCGCGGTCGTTGCCCTCGCCGTCCCAGACCTGGACGGCGGTCGTGTTGCCGAAGGAGTCATACCCATAGCGGGTGCTGAAGCGGTACTCCGCCAGGGTGGGCTCGACCGTGACGACGTCGGGCTCTCCCGTGGCCGTGTACGTGGTCTGGACCGTGCGCGTCCTGGACTCCGGCAGGGCGCCAGGTAGCTTGTGGGTGACCTTCTCTTCGAGGACGAGGCCCAGGTTCCACGTGTCGAGCCGGTGTTCGTAGGTCAGCTCGGTCTCGTACCGCGCGCCGGAGCTCAGGTCCTCGAAGTAGTAGCGCTTCGGGAAGCCCAGCTCGTCATAGTCATGGGTGGTGTTCGGGTTCTCGGCATCAGGGAACGTGGAATACCCTCGCTTCGTGTGCTTCAGCGGGAAGATGCCTTGCATGACGTCCGCGTCGGCCATCTCCGCGAACTGCGCCGGCGTCAGCGCCGTCCAGTGGAATCCTCCATAGGTCCAGAGCCAGGAGTCGAACTTCTCGAAGGTCCGCACCTCCGAGGAGCGCGTCAAGGTGGAGAAGAAGTAGGACGCGCACTGGCTCTGGTCGAACTGATAGCCACAGGGGCCGAACCACTCGGGACCCACCTGCCACTCCGGGTCTCCATGGAAGTCCGCCCTGGGAACCATCGTGTAGCGGTTCTGGGTGAGGACGGCCAGCGCGCCGTCCAAGCTGTCCTGGCGCTGCCGGAGCGAGAGGGATTGCAACAGCTTGCCAGCATGCGGGGAGACCCGGCCGTTGTGATTGATGAGCGCGGTGCGAGTCGCGTAGGTCTCGAGTCGCCAGCTGATGAAGTCGTGGAACGGTGCATCGGGACCGGTGGCTCCGGCATCCCTGACGCTGCGATGCTCGAAGCCCAGGAACTGGTGTCCTTGGAGGAGCTGCTGCGCGTTCTTGTAGAAGTACTCGGTTCGCCGCGAGCCGATCGTCGGAGAGACGCCCGTGGGTGAGAGCAGGGCGGCGGCCAGGGGACGGGTGTCGAAGACCCGGTTGGCCTCAATGGCGCCTTCCAGACCGGGGAACGGGGCGAAGGCCTCGCGGTAGACGTCCGTGTCGGACATGGGCTTGTAGAGCACCATCCATGACGCGCCGTTCCCGTTGGTGAGCCGCTGCATCAGGTCGGGAACGTCGCCCTGCCGGACGTGGAAGTCCAGCAGCCAGGGGTCGTTGTATGGGTCGCTGTCGTTGTCCGGGTTCCGGCTGCGCACCAGCACGTCTGTGAGGCCATCGGCGTTGTAGTCGCCCAGCGACAGCGCGCGCTCGTCCAGCTTCCAGGGCAGGGGCGGCAGCGTCGTCATGCTCCATTCGAGCGTCCCTCCGCCCTGGCTCGGATAGTCGATGATCATCGGCTGGGCGTTGGTGTCCGACGGAACGCCGTTGCGAATCAGCAGCTCGTCGCGCCCATCTCGGTCCCAGTCGACGAGATGCGCGGACAGGAACTGCGCATGGAACGAGGTGGCACCGAGGGTGTGCATCCAGTCATGGCTGCGCACGAAGTAGCCGCCGATGTTGAGCCAGACCTCGATGCGTCCCTCCCAGGCCGCTCCCGCGTCCGGGAGCAGCGCTCCGTCCGTCTGGTTCACGAAGGGGCTCAGCCCGTTGGCCGCGAGCGTGGCCTCGGACTCGAAGCGGACCACGTCTGGGAACCCGTCCCCGTTGACGTCACCAACCTTGTCCGCGCCGATGCCGTTGCCGCGGCACAGGGCGCCGTACTGGTCCAGGCAGGCGCGGTTGCCTCCGTTGCCCGCGTGGAGACGCTGGTAGTAGTCGAACGGCAGCCCCGTGTTCCGGGTGTAGAAGTCAGATTCTCCGGCGTGCTGGCCGAGCGCCCTGTGGAAGACGAGGGCCTGGTAGGTCTCGCCGCGGAGTTGCTCCGGACTGAACCACGAGCCATTCCTCCACAAGGGGGGCCAGTCGCCGGGTTTGGAGGCGAGGTCGGCTCCACGGGCGTCATAGCCGCGGATGGTCAGCAGGTTGTCCGTGCCGTCGCCGTCGAAGTCCATGACATGGACCTTGTCCAGGGCCGAGCAGGGGTGCTTCGTCAGCGTCACTGGCGTGAAGGTGTAGGGATTGAGGTAGCTCCTGTTCTCCAGATAGACCCAGTAGCCCTGATACAGGGTCGAGCCCTCCAGCTCCGGTGGCAGTGTCTTGGAGCCGTTCTGCGGGTCGAAATAGGCGCCTCGGTCGTCGCTCTCGGCGCACACCATCAGGTCCGAGAGCCCGTCGCCGTTGAAGTCGCCTGGCGCGACCAGCAAGGCATGGTGGGAATAGGGGGCGTACGTGTCCGCGAGGGAGAATCCCTGGGGCAGTCCCGGCGTCTGCCGCAGGACCTGGAGCGTCGGCGCGAATCCCCACAGCATCTGCCGGTCGGAGTGGTCGCCAAAAGGAACCAGGACGTCCGTGCGGTCGTCTCCATCCAATTCGAAGGTCGCACTGGAGATGGCGTCGCCGGGCAGCAGGTAGGTGCGACAGTTGTTGGCGTGGTCACAGACCTCGACCGGCTCCTGGGGAATGGGCAGCGGGGCCCTCACGGGGAGGCCGGTGTCGATGATCTCCGACTCCTGCGGAGAAGGACGGATGGCCCAGAAGCTCCAGTTCTGGGCCTGGCCATTCCCCTCCCACCAGGGGGCCACCAGGAGGTCGGTGGTCCCATCCTGGTTGCCGTCGAGCTGGAGCAGCTGGAACACGGCCTCGTGGTCCTGCTCGGGGATGCCGTGCACGGGGAAGAGCTTCTCATCGAAGGCGAAGTCGCCGTCCTTGTCGTCGAGGAGGATGTCTCCGTAATAGCCTCCGGCCTGCCAGGTGAACTCGGTGGCTCGCTTGCACACCGCGGCGCCGTTCTCCTGGACACACTCCTGCAGGCTCTGCAGCAGGGAGCGCTTCGTCGTCGACGTGTTGTTGGCGTAGGTGAAGACATACTGTCTCACCATGCGCTCACCCGCGGTGGCGATCGCCGACGGCGCGAAGGTCGCGATGCGCTTGAGCCGGAAGGACTGGCGGTAGCGGGTCATCGAGAAGAAGCCGTTGAACACCTCCTGCTCCGGCAGGCGCTCGTACTGGAAGGTGACGCGGCGCGTGTTGTTGACGTACCGGATCTCACTGAGCCGGTGGTCCAGGCGCGAGTGCGTGCCCAAGGGGTCGTTGAGGTTGTCCGTGAAGACATAGTGATACGTCATCGCGTTGTCGTGGGGGTCCCGGACCCGGGTCAGCTTCCATTCGTACGGCTTCTTGATGGGGCCCCCCGCCGCATCGAGGTCGAAGCTGTAGACGCGGCTCTGGTCGTCCGTGCCGTAGAAGTGGATCGAGCCATCCGGTAGTTGCAGCTCGAAGCCGGGCCGGCCGTCATCCGAAGTCCGCGCGATGACCCGGCTGCCGTCGTCGCTGTACTTGCGATAGACCCTGCCAATCTTCAGGCCGTTCTTCAGGCCAATCAGCCGCATGCCGTCGAGGCAGAGCCAGTCCGCCGGGAACTCAGGTGGACTCTCGTTCGCCTCGTCCCGGAAGGTGATGGGGTGGAGCGCCGCGTCGTCGCTCATGATGCGACCACAGCGCTTGATGCTCGAGGTGGCCGCGAGGGAGAACCCCACGCCGAGCTCCCCGCTCTCGGTGTTGCTGCTGTAGTTGAGGCTGATGGTGGGAGACAGGGCTCCGATGCCGGGAGGCACCTGGAGGGGGATGGAGGTCACTGCCTGGCCCGTCGAGGTCACGGCGAGGTAGCCGCCGGTGTTGCCCGTGGGCGCTGTCTGGCTCAGGTGGCCATCCGGGCTGCTGGCGCTGGCCGTGCCGACGGTCAGGAACACCAGTAATATGAACATGGGGCGTCGCATTACGAAGTCTCCGGAACCCCGGATTGGGGTGTCACGGAGATGACGCTCAAGCCCTGCCAACCCCCTCAATCGTGATGTCGGTTTCTGCGAAGGAGGCGGAAGACCCTGGGCCGCACCGGATGGTTGAGGCACGCTGGCCCCCCCCCCGGCGACGGCCGGTAGGCATCGCAAGACGCGGGTCCTCGAGAAGGCGCTGCTCTCGGCTCTGCGGCTGAGGCGGGAACACCGGCGCGCCGTGGAGTGCGGTGCCCCGGCCTCCCTCTCCTCTGTGACGTGCTTCAGCCCTTGCGCTTGCCCTCGGCCTCGAGCTGCTTGCCGTACGCCTCGGTCTTCTGCGCGAAGTTGCCGCTCGCGAGCACCATGCCCTCGGCGAAGAGCGAGCCCATGCCCACGATGTTCATGTTCTGCTGCAGGTACTGGTTGAGCCACTTCTTCGTCATCTTCAGGCCAAGCGGATCGTACGAGAGCAGCTTCTTGATGAGCGCGTCGACTTCGGCGTCGAGCTGGTCCGCGGGGGCGACCTTGTTGATGAGGCCAATTTCATAGGCCTCCTTCGCCGTACAAGCTCGGTCGGTCATCAGGAACTCGCGCGCCCGGCTCAGGCCGATCCGGGTCGGCCACAGCAGCGCGCCGCCGTCGCCGGGAGGCACGCCGAAGCCGGAGAGGTGCGGGTCGCTGAAGGTGGCGTCCTCGCTCGCGTAGACGAAGTCGCAGGCCAGCGCGATGGACGCGCCCATGCTGTGCGCACCCGGCGCGTACACCTTGGCGATGGTCACCTTCTCGCAGTTGATCTGGTCGCGGACGATGTCCTCGGCCTCCTTGAAGATCTGCAGCATGTCCTTGTAGATGCCGAGCTTCTTCACCCACTCGAACTCGTACTTCTCGGGCGCGAGGAAAGACTTGTTCTTTCCGGTCACGACCACGACCCGGGCGTCGGACTCGTGCGCCAGACGGAAGACGCGGGCGAGGCCGGCGTGGGTCTTTCCGTTGAGGCCTCCAATCTCAATGGTGAAGACATCGTCCTTCTCGGTGATTTCGATAAGGCCAAATTCCGACATGCGGTGCTCCTTCCTGGGTTGTGCTGGCTTCAGCTGTCGATGGCGCGTGACGAGCCGGCGCGAGAGCGCAGCTCGAACTTCTGGATCTTCCCGGTCGAGGTCCGGGGCAGCGGGCCGAAGACGACCGCGCGTGGCACCTTGAAGCCGGAGAGCCGTTCCTTGCAGAAGGCGATGATGTCCTCGGCGGTGGCCTGGGCCTCGGGGCGGAGCTCGATGAACGCGCACGGCGTCTCTCCCCACTTCGGGTCGGGCTGCGCGACCACCGCGGCTCCGAGGACAGCGGGGTGCCGGTAGAGGACGTCCTCGACCTCGATGCTCGAGATGTTCTCTCCGCCGGAGATGATGATGTCCTTGCTCCGGTCCTTGATCTTCACGTACCCATCCGGCGACATCACGCCGAGGTCGCCGGTGTGGAACCAGCCGCCAGCGAACGCCGCGCCGGTGGCTGTGGGGTTCTTGAGGTAACCTTTCATGGTGATGTTTCCGCGGAACATCACCTCACCCATGGTCTCTCCGTCAGCGGGCACCGGCTGCATCGTCGCCGGGTCGAGCACGGCGATGGCCTCCTGGAGGTGGTACCGCGCACCCTGCCGGGCATTGAGGCGCGCCCGCTCGGAGATCGGCAGCGCGTTCCAGCTCTCGTGCTTCTCGCAGACCGCCGCCGGGCCGTAGACCTCGGTGAGACCGTAGACGTGGGTGAGGTCGATGCTGAGGTTCTCCATCGCCTCGATCATCGCGGCAGGCGGCGCGGCGCCGGCGACCATGCCCGACACCCGGTGGGAGATGCCCTGTCCGTGTGCGGCGGCGGCGGCGATGAGCATCGAGTGCACGATGGGCGCGCCGCAGTAGTGGGTGACGCGGTGTTCACGGATGAGGTCGAAACACGTCTGCGCATCGACCTTGCGCAGGCACACGTTCGTCCCTGCGCGGGCGGCGACGGTCCACGCGAAGCACCACCCGTTGCAGTGGAAGAGTGGCAGCGTCCACAGGTAGACCGGGTGCTTGGGCAGGTCCCACTCGAGGATGTTGGAGGTGGCGTTCAGGAACGCGCCCCGGTGGTGATAGACGACGCCCTTCGGATCGCCGGTCGTGCCCGAGGTGTAGTTGAGGCAGATGGCGTCCCACTCGTCGTCGGGGCCGGTGTAGACGAACGAGGAATCGCCCTCGGCGAGCAAGGCCTCGTATCCGAGCCCCGGCGCAGGCGGCAGGTCGAGCTCGGGCGCGTCCACGTCGACGACGAGGATGTCGCGTCCGAGGCGGGCGACGGCCGCGCTCGCCACCGCGGCCAGCTCGCGGTCGACGAGCAATGCCTTGGCCTCGCCGTGCGCCAGCATGAAGGCGATGCTCTGGGCGTCGAACCGGGTGTTGAGGGCGTTCAGCACCGCGCCGCTCATGGGCACCCCGAAGTGCGCCTCGATGAGCGCCGGCACGTTGGGCATGAGCGCCGCCACGGTGTCGCCCCGGCCGATGCCCCGCTTCTGCAGTGCGCTCGCCAGCCGCCGACAGCGCGCGTCTGTCTCGCGCCAGGTCTGCCGCAGCGCGCCGTGAATGATCGCCACACGCTCGGGGTGCACCGCTGCCGCGCGCGCCAGAAACGTCATCGGCGTCAGCTGGACGAAGTTCGCGTCGTTCTTCTCGAGGCCGAGGTCGTAGATGGATGCCATGTGCTTGCGATGGAAGTCGGAGGCAACTGCCGAACTGCTGAGCACGGTACCGGCGCAACTCGAGGTGGTCTTGAATGCCTCGGAGGTGCCAATGGAACGATTCGGACGACGCGACGCGGCAGCATCACGCGTTCGCGGAGAGGTGAAACACGGCCGAGGCGAGAGCCTGGCGAACCGGCTCTGCGTCCGTCGGCTTCTTCATCAGGCGCGGGGTAACCCAGGACGTCCGAGGAGAGCGGCTTTGGTGCGTTGCTCGAATGCTTGCTCAGGCACCATCCGTTGAACGGTTGCGGTTTCCAGAGGTGAGATTCGGCGCTAGCCTTCGTGGCATGGCCCCCGCAACGCACACGAGGGTCCGCCTCGATGAACTGGTGCGGACCACGGCCAACTACTCGGCGTGGCTCGAGGGCACGTCCGCGACCGCGAAGCAGGTCGGCGTGCACGGCTTCCGGTTCGACGCCCATCAGCAGTTGACCGGGGTGACCCTCGACAGCTTCCACGTCCTCCTCTGCCTGGGCGGGCGCGCGTCCATCCGCCGGATCATGAACGACTCGGTCGAGGTGATGGACCTCGGCCCAGGCGACGTGCTGGTCAACCCGATGGCGACCTCGCTGCGCTGGAGTTGGTCTGGGGCGGTCGAGGTGCTCAACATCGCGGTGCACCCCGGCTATCTCGACGAGGCGGTCCGTGAGTCGATGGGGGGGCTGGTGCGCCTGCGCCCGCGGGCCCGTCCGTATGCGCCCGATCCGTCGCTCGTCCAGCTGGGGTGCGATCTGCACCGCGAGGTCTCCACGCCAGACCTGCTCGGGGCGCAGCGGGGTGCCCGGGCGGTCGGCGAGCGCATCGCGCTCCACCTTTTACGCAACTACGTCGACGTCGAGCGCACCGGGCACGACCGCACCTTCAGCCCCGAGGAGCGGCGGACGCTGCTGGACTACGTCGAGGCGCGGCTCGACCAGCCGCTGCGGGTCGAGCAACTCGCGGCGCTGGTACGTCTGGGCGAGCACCACTTCTCGCGCACCTTCCGGGCGACCTTCGGTCTCGCCCCCCACGCCTGGCTGCGGGATCGTCGCCTGGAGCGCGCCCGCGAGCTCCTGGTCACCACCGACGACTCGATCTTGAGCATCGCGATGGCCACCGGCTTCGCGGACCAGAGCCACCTCACGCGCTGCTTCGGTGCGCGCTACGGCACCACGCCGGCGGCGTTGCGCGGCGGTCGACAGCGGCTGACCTGAAGGCACGCACGGAAGCGCTTCAGGAGGGCGGCCCCGAATTCCTCCCCAGTTGGACATTGCCGGCGAGGCCATGCTCGCCGGAAGAGCGCGGCGAAGAGGATGTCTTCAGCAGGTTGGTTGATGAGCCAGGGCTCGCCGTCTGAGCTGACTCCCTGGCGCCTGGACCTGTCCGACCCCACCGACCGCGCCGGCCTCACGTGCCAACCAGGCCGACACGAGGAGACTCTGGGCGTTTGCAAACCTGCATCATTCACAATAAAACCACAAACCAAGCGTTCCTGTTTTTTTAAACTATCCTGGTTTGTGTACATCGCTCATGAGAATGGGAACAATGCCCACTGACACCGCCTTGCCGCTGCGCCGATTTCTCGGCGTGCCCGCCATCCTGCTGTTGTCCTCATTGCCCGCCAGCGCGACGCCCACCGGCTCGCCGGAGTTCCTCATGGAGTCACGGGCCAGTCGGGTGGGAGGCCAGTTGAAGCCGGGTATCCCCGACTTCAATTTCATTACGAAGCCAGTCCCCATCGCTCCTGAAGACGAGGCCCTCCTTCCGAATGGCCTCGTCACGTTCGAATGGGAGCCGTCCACGGACCCTTTGGGTTACCCCGTCTTCTATTACTTACGAATTTCCCAGGGAGGGATAGCTGTTCGGGGGTACGATACGGCGCAAACCGTCTTCTCCCTGAGTGAAGCTGATGCGTTGGCACCGGGCGTCTACTCCTGGGTCGTCATAGCCCTGAACGCAGGGGGCGGTTCCACCTCCGTGGAATCCCATTTCACCGTCGCAGGCGAATCAGCTTCCGATGGAGGCGTCGCGGACGCTGGCGTCGGTACGGATGGAGGCTCAATTGGCGAAGAGCCATCAGATGCCGGAAGCCCAGACGCAGGGACCCCGGTGATTGTCGGCCCACGCCCCCCTCAGTCCTTTGATCCACCGGAGTCGTCCGGGTGCGCAGCCAGCCCGGCCGGCCGGCTAGCTTCTGGCGCATCGTTTCTCCTCACGGCCCTCCTGCTCATTGCCCGTGGGAGCAATCGCCGGCGCAGAAGGTGATTGACCCGGAGTCCTCCGCCCCAGGATTTCTTGAGACACCTCTCTGGGGGATAACCTCCCCTCGTGAGGTGGATGTGAAGAAGCAGCAAAAGCAGCACAGGACGGCGGAGCGCGGGCGACTTCGCGCGCATGTTCTACCCGACGTTGTGAACGGGCCTCCGCCAGGTCCATGCCGCGACTGGAGCCTCCATGACCATCAAGATGCTTCCACTTCCCGCTGAGTTCCTGGAGAGGGGCTGGATTTAACGCAGGGACGACCGAGCGCAGGAGGTGCAGCCCTTCGTTTCGACCAACGGAGGCGACGCCCTGCGATGCTGCGTGCGCCCTGCGCTCGGAGGCGAGCACGTGGCGCTCGTCTCCTTCAGCCCATTCCTTCGGCAGAACGCCTTCAAGGCGTCTGGTCCCATCTACGTGCATACGACCCCTGTGAGGGGCCGCCGCGGACCTCCGCGCTTCCCGTCACTTCGACGGAAGCAACTTCAGCTTCCGTGCCTACAGCGCCGAGCAAGTGATTATCGAGGCAACGCTCGCGCCAGGCGCCCGTGCCCACGACAGAATTGCCGCGCTTCTCACTTGGCCTGAGGTGGTGCATGTGGACGCACGCTTCGCTGGCTACGGGTGCTTCCTTACGAGGTTTGTGCGCGCTTCGGCGGTGGCCGATGGAGGAGCGGCATGACGGAGTTGCGGGAGAGGGTATCCGTATGCGCCCCGGTTCCCGCAGACCGCAGCGACCCGATTGGGCAGGCAGAGCTCCTGACACCCAGGGGACCACCTGGGCGCCTCCTCGCGGTGACACTTCGATGCGGACCGAAGTGAGCGCGTGCTACCACCGGCCCATGGCTCCAAACACTTCGGGCGCCGGGGCGCTGACCCCGGCGGACGTGCGTTACATCACCGAACACTTTGTCCCACTCAGCGCGGTGGCAGCAGGCCGGCCGGAATCCCCGGACACGCTTCAGGCCCTCATCGACTCGGGACACCTGCCCCAACCCACGTATACGCTCGCCGATGGCACGGGCATGTACCCGCGAGACGTGTTGGGCCTCCTGGACGCGGCCGGGAGCCCGGACGCGGTACGCGGACATTTCGACGCGCGCCTGCTGCGCATGGCGGTCCGCTTCGGGACGACCCTCACCCAGGAACAGCTCGACGCCGAGTGGCGTGGATACCTGAGGGGCCATTACGGCGCGTGTCTGCGCGTCGTCACTCCGGAGCACATCTTCTGCAAGGAGTGGCTGGTTCGCCGACTGGCAGAGGCCCTCGCCGCTCCCGCTCCGGACGATGAGGCCTGGTGCGCGCGGCTGCGCACCGACGTGGAGGCACTGGACGCCCTGGAGCGCGAGTTCGCGCCGTGGGACCGGATCCGCTTCGGTGGTCCGGTGTCACGTGACCGATTCATCACCGCCCCCCGGCTGCGCTACCCGCACCTCTTCGCTCGTGCGGGGACTCCTGTGGGAGCCAGCCAGGCGTGTTGACGGAGCCGGACATCGCATCGGTCGCGGCGGCGGTGGGCGAGCCGTCGCGGGCCGCCATGCTGGTGGCGTTGCTGGAAGGCCCGCCGCTCGCGGCGCGGGAGCTGGCACGACGCGCGGGCGTGTCCGCGCAGACCGCGAGCAGCCATCTGGCGCGGCTGGTGGAAGCGCGCCTCCTGACGTCCCGGACGCAGGGCCGGCAACGGCTGTTCCAGCTCGCGGGACCGGAGGTCGTCACGTTGCTGGAGGCCCTCGCGGTGCTGGCGCCACGGACACCCGCCCACCTCGTGACGGACACGCGCGGAACCGCGGCGCTTCGCGAGGCACGGACCTGCTACGACCACCTCGCGGGCCGGCTCGGAATCCGCGTGACGGACTTCCTCCTCGAGCGCGCGTTTCTCCAGCGCCATGAGGACGCGTTCCAGGTGACGCGGACCGGGGAGGCATGGCTGCGCGACTTCGGCATCTCCTTGGAGGTCCTGCGCACCGGCCGCCGGCCTCTCACGCGCGCCTGCCTGGACTGGACCGAGCGCCGCCCTCATCTCGCGGGCGCACTGGGCGCGGCGCTGACCGAGCGGTTCTTCGAACGCGGGTGGCTCACGCGGTTGCGCGGCACGCGCGCGGTCCGGCTCACGGAGCGAGGGCGGGCCGCGCTGAGTGGCGAATGGGGGATGACCCTGGATGGGAGCAGCCAGGTTTCGTAGGCACCCACTCCGCTTGGGACAGGGCGCGGCAGAGCTCTGGCCTGCCAGCGTTCGCCAGGAAGTATCGCAAGATGCGGGCTCTTGGAATGGCGCTGGTCCAGACGATGCGCTCGGCGCCTGCTGCGCGAGGACCCGCGTTACGGCAACGCGAGCCGGACGCACCTGTTGCTCAGAATGGGGCGCCCGGGAGGCGCGAGGTGCGCGGCCCGGAGTGTGAATCCAAGGTGTCATCGCATCAGACTCGACTTTCGCCCTTTTGGGGCGAGGGAGCGCGCGCGGAGGTCTACGCCGCGCGCCCTTGGGAGGGCGTGGCACGGGAGGCAGCGCGTAAGTTGGCGCGAAGTCGACGCGGCGAGTGCCAGCGGGTACGGGCCAGGGTGGATTGAGCCAGGCGCAAGACATCCTCGAAGCTGACAGTGGTCTTGGTGGTGTACCAGGGCCGCAGAGGTAGCTTCAGCTGCTGCCAACTGGTGGCCAGTTCCATGTACCAGAGGACGAGCAGGGTGTAGCTCAAGCCTGCGAAGGGCGCGGTGCGCAGCACGGCCAGGCGGCGGCGGGCTCGCGAGTCGGCGAAGCCGAGCAGCTGCTTCAAGTCCCGGAAGAGCACTTCAATGCTCCACCTGAAAGCATACCTTTCCACCACCTGGAGGGCGGTGAGGGAGGCGTCGGTGCAGAAAAAGACTCGCAGGGGCCGGCTGCCGCCCGTCATCCGTACGATGACGATTTTGAGCATCCGCGCTCCGGCCGCGCTCTTCCACCGAGCCACCAATTCCTTGCAGTCCACCTGTCGCGACTGGCCGTAGAGAAAGGCCGTCATCCGCTGCCAAGGCAGCGCGCCATCTCGTGCGAGGGCCTCGGGCTTGGGCACCGGCACGTCTCGCGTCAGCCACCGGCCCGTCTTCGGCGAGCGGCAGCGCTGCGTGCGCGGGCGAGTCAGCACGGCGTCTGGGCGCATGGCGCCGACGAAGATGAGTCGTTGCGGCAAGCCCTCGAGCACGGTGCTGCATGAGTAGGCCTCGTCAGCGGCGAGTTCCAGGCAACCGGTGGGCAGCCAGGCGAGGACACGCTCCACCAGCTCTCGGCCCAACTGCGTCTTCTTCCGGTGCCGCAGGCCCTTCTTCTGGCACTCGGCCTGGGTGCGGTAGAGCCGGAAGAGGACGGGCAGCGCCCAGGGGCGCGAAGCAAAGGGGACGTGCACCAGCACCGCGAGCGTCACCCAGACGTGGCCGAAGCAGAAGACATGCACGGCCCGGCTGGAGCGCACCGCATCCAGGTGGCTGCCCAGGCCGAAAACCTTCGGCCCTTTGTGGCTGCACAGGGTGTCGTCGAGGACCAGCCGCACGGGCCCCAGGGCCGCCAGCTTCAGAAGTAGCAGTCGGCCTACCTCGTCCGCACTCCAGCGAGCCCGCGAGAAGAAGCGATGGAAGGCCGCATGGTGCTGCACGCCCGCGACGCCCGAGGCCACCAGCGCCCCGGTGACCGCGTGCGTGCCGCCACAGCTCACCCAGCCGGCGAACAGGACCAGGAAGCGCAGGAACGAGGGCTCAGTAAATGCCGGCCGAACCAGCTGCAAGACTTGCAACAGTGCATACAACTGGGAGGCGGCCATCGGGAGACCTCGAAGGTGCTGGAGGAGGCGTGTCTTGCCGGACACCTCACTCAGCTGGCCTCGATGGCCGCTCTTCTCCTACCCTCAGCCCGTCCTACCCTCGCCCCCTTGCTTGGGCCACACAGCCCAAAAGGGCGAAAGTCGAGTCAGAGCCCGACGGTCTGTCCACCGTCGATGACCATGGCATGGCCCACGACGAACGCCGCCTCGTCCGAGCACAGCCAGAGCGCCGCGGCAGCAATCTCTTCGGGCCTTCCCATGCGCCCGATCGGCTCCTGGGCGATCACGCGCGCCCTCCCTTCGGGGGTGCCGCCGCTGAAGCGATCCATCATCGGCGTGTCGATGATTCCGGGGCAGAGTGCGTTGATGCGGATGTTCGACGGAGCGTAGTCCAGCGCCGCCCACGTCTTGGCGCAGCTGCCCGCCTGGTTCGACGACTACAACCGCTGCCATCCGCACCGCGGGCTCGAGATGAAGTCACCCCGCGAATTCCGTACTGCTAACTCTCAACCTTGAGCTGTCCGATTTGACGGGGACAACTCCACCCGCGAACCGACGCTGCCTCTCGGTTTCCATGTCACTCTCCTTTCGTATTGGCTGCACTGCCGACCAGGGGAGGCCTGGCTCACCGCAGGTTGGCTTGGAAGAACGTGGCCAGCCTGTCAAATGGGATGAGGTTGACGCGATCGTAGAGGTCCACGTGACCGGCGCCGGGCACGACGGCCAACTCCTTGGGCTCACTCGCGAGCCGGTAGGCCTCTTCGCTGAACTCCCGAGAGTGCGCGTTCTCGCCCGTGATGAAGAGCAGCGGACGCGGAGAAATCGTCTCGATGTCCGTGAACGGGTAGAAGTTCATGAACTTGACGTTGCTGGTGAGCGTGGGGTGCGTCGTCGTGTTCGAGCGATGTCCCCGCGCCGTCCGGTAGAAGTCGTAGAACTCGCGATCGATCGCGGTCGAGCTCGCATCGAGCTGCTCCGGCGTCCCGCTGGTGTATCTGACTTCGCCACCCGCGAACTCCACATCGCGCTGGCGCGCGGCTTCATCGAGTAGCGCCTTCCGCTGCTCGAGAGTCACTGAATGCCGGAGCCCATTGCGATTGGCGGCACCCATGTCGTACATGCTGACCGTCGCGATGGCCTTGATGCGCGGGTCGATTTTCGCCGCACTGATGACAAAGCTCCCGCTGCCGCAGATGCCAATCGCGCCAAGCTGCTCCCGGTCGACGAAGGGCTGGGTGCGCAGGAAGTCCACCGCGGCGCTGAAGTCCTCCGCATAGATGTCTGGCGAAACCACGTTGCGAGGCTCGCCGTCACTCTCACCCCAGAAGGACAGATCCAAGGACAGCGTGACGAAGCCGCGCTCGGCCATCTTCGTCGCATACAGGTTCGCGCTCTGCTCTTTGACCGCGCCCATGGGATGCCCGACGACAATCGCGGGGTGCCGCGCGCCGCGATTCAGGTCCTTGGGGACGAAGAGGGTGCCGGCGACGTTCATCCTGTACTGGTTCCGGAAGGTGACCCTCTGAACGGTGACCCGGTCGCTCGTGTAGAAGTTGTTGGCACCGTTGGAGGTGTCGCCGGATGCCAGGTTCGGCGTTGGTTGGGCCACGGATGCCGATGTCGCCGCGCAGGCCGACAGCGCGGAGAGCGAGCCGAGCAGGAGCCCCCAGCGCAAGCGGCGCCGGGTGTTCGCGAGGGTGTGCTTCATTGCCTGGTTGGATTTCGTCGTCGTTGGCGTGTCGGTCATGGGGCAATCTCTCGAGGCGTACATTCCTGGTCGCTCCGGAGTTGTCGGGCGACATCCATGGCCACATTGCGGTCGACATCGACGGCGGACTAGGCCCCGATCGATGAATGGGCTGTGAAGCCGCGTTGGACAGCGCTGGGAACGACTCGGGTAGTACACGTAGAAGCCGGGCACGCCCGCGGTATGCGGTTCGAGCACGCTGAGAAGGCGCCCCTCGCGGAGAGGCTTCCTCGCCAGGGGTTCGAACGCGCAGGCCAGCCCCAGCCCCTGGAGCGCCTACTCCAAGCAGAGGTGGCCATGGTTGGTGACCAGGCACAGCACTCAGTGGGACGGCCTGGTCCCGTGGGCGGGGGCAGCACCCCATATCCTCTTCACCGGACGGCTGCCCAGGCCCAGGCCACATGTCCATCCGGACGCACGAGCAGCCCGTCCACGCCGTGCAGGGGGCTGGTGTCTGCGAAAGCCTCCAGCGTCAGGACCTCCAGGCGGGGTTTCCAGCCCGGCATGGGCTCCCATCCGGAGGCAGGCGCGGCGGCGTGCCGGGTGTGAAGCCACAGCCACCGGCCAGCATGGAGGGCTGCGTAGAGCGAGCACGGGTCTCCGTCGGCGAGCCGCAGCGTCCAGTCGGGAAGCCTGCGTCCCGTCCAGCCTGGCAGGACCCCTGAGGCGGGCGCGGGGACGGGGGCCTGCGGGTAGGCCACGTCCAGGCCTCCGAGCTGCTCGGCGAGTTGCCGGTTGACGGCGGGCAGGCGCAGCAGTCCGTTCATCAGCTCCCGCAGGGCAAGGACCTCCGGGGTGAAGCCCATGAGCGCGGACTGGGCCTGCGTGTTGCTCAGCAGGGCCCGGCCCACGGGGTGCCGCTCCTGGTGGTAGGTGTCCAGGAGCGTCTCCTGGGCGCCCTCGCGCAGCACGGCGGCGAGCTTCCAGCCCAGGTTCATCGCGTCCTGGAGACCGACGTTGAGGCCCTGGCCACCGGCCGGGTAGTGCATGTGCGCCGCGTCTCCGGCGAGGAACACGCGCTCCTGGCGGTAGTGCTCCGCCAGCCGCGACTCGTCGCCGAAGCGTGAGAGCCAGCGGGGCTCCCTCATGCCGAAGTCGGAGCCGGCCACGCGCGTGAGGCTCGCGCGCAGTTCGTCCAGTGACAGGGGCTCGCGCAGCGGCGTGTGCTCGCGCTCCGCGTCCGTGACGATGGCGCGGTGCATGCCGTTCCCCAGGGGCACGAGGACGGCGTTGCCGCGCGCGTTGGTGAGCGCCAGGAACGGCGTGGCCGGAGGGTGCTCCAGCGTGACGTCTCCCAGCATGGAGGTGCGGGTGGTCTCCGTTCCCGGAAAGCCGATGCCCGCCAGCTGCCGCACGGCGCTGCGCGCGCCATCCGCGCCCACCACATATCGAGCCCGGCAGCGGAAGCGGGCCCCCTGGGCGCTCCCGGTCAGCTCCACGCCCTCCTCGTCCTGGCTCAGGGCCTCCACGACGTGGCCCCGCAGGAGGTCTACGCCCAGTTTCCGCGCGTGCTCCGCCAGCAAGGCCTCGGTGATGGCCTGGGGCAGGAACAGCGTGTATCGGAACGTCGTGTCGAGCCCGGAGAAGTCCAGCCGGGTGTCCAGCAGGCCGAAGTGTCCCGTGGGCAGGGGACGTCCGCGCTCGAGCGCGCGCGACTCCAGTCCCCGCAGCGCGAGCACCTCCAGGGAGCGCGGGTGCATCGTCAGGGCACGCGACTCCCGCACCGGCTCCTCCCGCCGCTCGAACACGCGCACCTTCACGGACGCCAGCGCCAGCTCGCACGCCAGCAGCAGTCCCGTGGGTCCGCCTCCGACGACCGCCACGTCGATGACCTGCTCCATGACCCGCCTCCTCAAGGGAAATCTAACGTTGTTAGATTTCATCTAACGGCGTTAGATTGAGGCGTCAAGACGAGGTGCTGAGGTCGCATGCGCATCCAGAAGGAGCAGGTGGTCCGGGCGGCGTGGGCCTTGGTGGATGAGGTGGGCGTGGAGGGGCTGACGATGCGCTCGTTGGCGCAGGCGCTCGCCATCCAGGCGCCGTCGCTCTACTGGCACTTCCCGAGCAAGCAGTCGCTGTTGGAGACGATGGCGGACGCGCTGCTGGAGGATGTGGGGCTTGAGCGTCCGGAGGGGCGGAGCTGGGAGGAGGTGGTGCGGGACGTGGCGGGGCAGTTGCGGCGCGCGTTCCTGAGTCACCGCGACGCGGCCCGCGTCTTCGCGGGGACCGTGGTGGTGTCGGAGAACACCTTCCGCATCAGCGAATGGCTCATGGAGGCGCTGGCGCTGGCGGGCCTGTCATCCAAGGAGGCGGGATGGGCGACCTTCACGCTGCTCGACTACGTTCTCGGTTTCACCATCGAGGAGCAGTCATTTGGCGCGCCTGACATGAAGGAGCCTCCGGTGGCGGAGCGGATGCGGGCCCTGGCCTCGACGCGCTTTCCTCACGTGGCCCGGGCGGTGGATGCCATGGTCGACCTCGACTTCGATGCGCGTTTCGCGTTCGGCCTGGACCTGCTCCTGGCTGGAATGCGTGCCCGTCGGCCGACGCGCGCGCGATGAGTCCGCGGGGGGCTCTCATGGACCAGGCACCGCGCGCCTCCTTCAGCCGGCGCAGGCGGACCTCGCACGCGCGGCGGAGTGGAAGGGAAGGGGAGCCTCGCCCATGTCGACGGCATTCCAATGTCAACCAGCCGGTGTCAGGATGCCCTACGCGCTCCAAGCGCTTCAGCGATTGACCCGGCCAGGAGGCCCGAAGCCAGCCTCCAGGGCATGTGGCCCATGGAGGAAGTGATGCGACGGTTCGGACTGATGCTGGGGCTCCTGGGGTGCGTGGGCTGCGCGACCGCCACGCGAGGTATCTCCACCCGATACAACCCGGAGACGGGTCGGTACGAGACGCCCACGCACGAGCTCGTCTATCAGGTGCCCGTCGAGGACGCGCTGATGACGGTCCGGTACATCCTGGAGAAGAGCCGCTATGACGTGATGGAGAAGGAGGGGGGACTGGAGATGTTCTCCTCCTTCATTCCGGAAGCCATTCCTCCCGAGCGCTACTACATCCAGGGAGAGCGGCTCGGGCCTCGGCAGGCACTCGTTCGAGTCTTTCGCATCAGGTACACCCAGGAGGGGGTCGGCACCACCGCGGAGGTATCCGGTCGGTCCGGTGAGCAAGTCTCCGTGCCGAGTGCCTTCAACAATATCCCTGGGCTGGAGGGTTACCGGCCGGCGCACGGCTATCGCGACATGGGCATCGAGCAGAAGCTCCTGGAGCTGCTGGAGATGGCTCCCGCGCTGGAGCTGGTGGGCGGCAATCCCCCGGTTCCCATCGACCCGGCGGCGATGGGGAGCTTGGGCGAGAAGGGGGGGACCACGGCGGCCTCCACCGCACCCGCGTGTGGTGCTCCCGTGGAGGGCGCCTCGCCCCTGTTCTCCGCGGGAGGCGTCCTGCTCGTGGCGGACCCCCTGGGCACGCAGCAGGTGCCGGCCGCGGCGCTGCGGATGTTGTGTGAGGCCACGGCCCAGGAACTACCGGTGACGCTGGCGCTGTCCATTCCCGCTTCTGAGCAGCCGCTCCTGGAGCGCTACCTTTCGAGCGAGGACGGTTCAGCGGCCGTTGAGGAGCTCCTTTCGGAGAGCGCTTTCTGGCGCCGGGCATATCAGGACGGACGCAGCAGCCGCGCCATGCTGTGGCTCGTCGAGCAGGCCCGCCGCTTGCGCTTCTCTGGAAAGGATGTGGCCATGGCCGCCATCGACTCCGACGGGGCCCAGGGCAATGAGCGCGAGGCGCAGATGGCCCAGCACCTGCTGAGCGCCCGGTCGAAGCGCCCCCAGGCCTGGACGCTGGTGCTCACGGGCAGCGTCCACGCGCGCACCACGGAGGTGAGCTGGGATGGCGACTTCGAGCCCATGGGCGCTCGCGTGGCACGCGCACTGCCCTCGGTGCGTGCCCTGGACGTGGGCTTCCAGCGCGGCACCCAGTTCACCTGCCGCTACAACGTCTGGGACGAGGAAGTGGCGTGCAACGTCTTCGGTATCAGCCCGACAATCGAAGCCTGGCAGTCCTCCACGCAGGCCGCTGGCCTGAAGCTCTTCACAGCCCAGCAGCCCCACGGATTCCACGGCCGGCTCTACCTGGGCTCGCTGACCGCATCGCTTCCAGCGCTCATGGCGCCGAGCAAGGTCACGACCGTCGACCACGCGCCCGCCACGAAGTGACCCCGCGGTGGGGATGGAGGTAGGCCAGACAGCGGCCGCACGGTACATGCCCTGGCCGGGAGCGGAGCTTCTCATGCTCGCAGTTGGCGGAGTCCGCGGGCATGTATTTATTTGGCATGTGATGGCGCTGCGGGATGCCTTCCGGCGCCACCACGGGGACGAGCGCCGAGTTGAGTAGCGTGTCGGTCCCTCCAGCAACCCCCTCATCGACGTGCGCCCGCTGCACCATCCAGCCTCCGTTCGCAGGACGGGAGGGGTGTGCCCATACCAGGCATCGAGGCGGTGAGGCGTCTGGTTCGAGGGGAACCACATGAAGTGCGGGGCGCCACGGGGCCGGTGCAACGCCAGCCGCGGCTGCTCGAGGCGTTGTCGGCGTGCGTGGCCACCGGGGCCTTACTCAGTTCCCTGCCTCCGAACGCCTCATGCTAGATGGGGGCCCGTCTAGAAGAGGACTCTCATGTTGAAAGAGCATATGGGACGGGGAGCGATGTCGAAGTGGCTCGCGGGTGCTGTCGTGAGTGGATGGCTTCTGGCTGCTTGTGGGGGGAATGACGACGAGCGGCCAGGCGGCCCGACGCCGGCGGATTCTGGGACGCACCCCGAGCGGGATTCCGGCACACCGGGGCAAGAGGATGCGGGCCTCGGGGACGCAGGGACTCCGGAGGACACCACGCCTCCCGACGCGCCGATGGTCATTGGGACCGAGCCCGTCTCTCCTGCCAATGACAACACGCCCCACATCCTGGTCAGGACCGAGCCCGGGGCCCGCGTGCGCTTCTTCGCAGGCACGACGTGTCTTGGAGAAGCACTCGCCTCGCGTACCGCCGACAGCGAGGGCCAGGTCGAGCTGTCGCTCTCAGTGGCCGACAACAGCACCTCGACCTACGTGGCCCAGGCAACGGACGCGGTCGGCAACGTCTCGGCCTGCTCCGAGGCGCTGACGTTCGTCGAGGACAGCACGGCGCCCTCCGAGCTGGCTGCCACGGTGATGGACGGCCTTGCCGGCCCGGAGCTCGAATATCAGAACAGCAACACGCGCGTAGCGGCTCGCTGGTCCGGTTTCGTCGACTCCGTGGGCATCCGGCGCTACGAGCTCGCCGTGACGTCCACCGCGGCGTGTCCCGGCAATGCGAGCAGCATCCAAAATGTCGGCGCCACTTTGTCCGCGGAGCTCACGGTGCTCACCTTGGCCGAGCAGCGCTACTACAGCTGCGTGCGCGCCGTGGATGCGGCTGGGAACATCTCGGGCTGGAAGATGTCGAATGGCTTCATCGTGGACGTCACGCCGCCGCGCGTCGTGTCCGCCACGCCTGAAGCGTCCTCGGTCACGGCCTCGCCCTGGGGTGACATCGAGGTGTCGTTCAGCGAGACGACCCTCGACACCGCCAGCGTGACGCCGGCCTCGTTCCACGTCACGGCGGACGACCTGGTGTTGTCCGGAGGCGCGGTGAGCTGCGAGGCGGGCAGGTGTACGCTCGCGCTGAAGCAGTTGCCAGCCTTCGGTGCGCAGGTGAACGTCGCCCTCAGCGGGGTGAAGGACCTCGCTGGCAACGCGTTGGCCCCCGCCCACGCCTGGAGCTACTCGGTCCGTGCGGCCCAGTGGGGCTCTCCGCTGGTCTTCTCGAGCAACTCGAGCCGCAATGCAGCTTCTCCCGTGCTCACGATGGACTCCTCTGGCGTGGCGACGGTCCTGTATGCCGACACGGAGCTCCGGGCGCGGCGCCACAAGCCAGGCGCGACCTGGGAGGGGGATCAGCCCGTGGGGGGTGGGACGCTCAACGCCTCATCCGCCAGACCGGCAGCGCTCACGACCCTGTCTGACGACACGCCCCTCGCCGTGGTGGATGCGTGGCCGGCGGGGGATTACAGCGCCCGCAAGGCCTATGGCATCCTTGCCACGGGCTCCGACAGCGACGTCCAGAGCTGGGGTGTGCCGCAGCTGCTCGGCGAGAGCACGGGGCTGGATGTGATGGCCCCCCGCGTGGTGGCTGCACCCGACAAGGGGGCCCTCGCTGCCTGGGTCGAGGAGGGCTCCACGCAGGCCTTCCTGTGGGTGCAGCCGTATACCGGGAGCGTGGGCTGGGGCGCGCCGACCCTCGTGCGCACCATCGACGACTCGAACTGGACCTATGGGTGGGACGGCTATGACGTCGGGGTGGATTCGCGCGGTAACGGGATGCTGGTGTGGTCCGAGCCCAACAGCGCTCTCCAATACTCGCGCGAGGAAGCCGGAGGCTGGAGTGCGCCTGCGCGTGGTGAAAGCATCGGAGGCCGCTACCCCCATATCGCCCTGAACGCGGATGGGTCAGGCATTGCCGTCTGGATTCGCAGGTATCAAGACAACAATCGGTTGTACGCGAAGTCCTTCACGCTCGACTCTGGCTTTGGCGACCAGGAGGTTCCCCTCCACACGGAGGGAAGCGTCATTGACGGGCCGCGGGTGGCCGCGGACGCGAACGGCAACGCGTTCGTTCTCTGGAGCCACAGTGCCCCCGGCTCCGGGTGGGGACTGTGGTGTGCTCGTTACGTGAGGGGCTCGGGCTGGCAGCCGGCCCAGCAACTCGCGACGGACTACGGAGGGGTTAGCGGCCTCCACGTCTCGCCCTCGGGCACGGCCATCGTCGTCTATGGCCGCACCGAGGGAACGTTCAGTTCCGTTTGGGCTCGACGCTTCGTGCCCGGCACGGGCTGGTCCTCCACCACGCGGCTCGACTTCGGCACCGTGAAGGGGTACCTCGGGAACCTCGAGGTGGTCGCCAGCCCACTCGGGAACGCCGCCGCCGTCTGGGCTCGTGAGGACCCGGACACGGGCACCGATTCGCTGGTCTCGGCCTTCTTCGAGTAGGCACGGATCTGCGCAAGAAGCGGATCGCGGCGCGGGCGACTTCGCGCGCATGTTCTACCTGGCGTTGTGAACGGGCCTCCGCCAGGTCCATGCCGCGACTGGAGCCTCCATGAGCATCAAGATGCTTCCACTTCCCGCCGAGTTCCTCGAAAGGGTCTGGATTCAACGCAGGGACGACCAGGCGCAGGAGGTGCAGCCCTTCGTTTCAACCCACGGAGGTGAGGCCCTGCGATGCTGCGTTCGCCCTGCGCTCGCAGGCGAGCACGTGGCGCTCGTCTCCTTCAGCCCGTTTGTCCGGCAGAACGCCTTCAAGGAGTTCGGTCCCATCTTCATGCACACGACCCCCTGCGAGGGGCCGCCGAGGACTCCCGCGCTCCCGGTCGACTTCGACGGAAGCAACTTCAGCTTCCGTGCATACAGCGCCGAGCAAGTGATTATTGACGCAACGCTCGCGCCAGGCGCCCGTGCCCGCGACGCGATTGCCGCGCTTCTCACACGGCCTGAGGTAGCGCATGTGGACGCACGCTTCGCTGGCTACGGCTGCTTCCTTGCGAGGTTTGTGCGCGTTCCGGAGGGGGCCGATGGAGGAGCGTGTTGACGCAGCTTTGACGCGCTTGGGGGTAGGTATACCCATCTCGACCGCACTGGTTGCCATGTTAGGATGCACTGGCCTTACAACCTCGCCATCGGAGGATGCATGAAGCTGACGCTCCTGAAGCAGACGGCTCCAGGACTCGCCCTGCTCGTAGGCATCATGGCAGGCTCAGCCCTGTCCATGGTTCCCAGGTCGACGACGGAGGCAACCGACGCCCAGGCAACCCCGACCAGGATGATCTGTTCGCGCAGTTGCAAGCCGTGCTCGAGCCAGTTCGAGTGTGGTCAAAATGAGGGTTCCTGCGGAGTCTGGCGCTGTATGCAGTAGAGGACATCAGCTCCCCCGTTCGCATCATCGCGCCGCTCATCGACAGCAGCCTCTCGGTCTCTACCAACCGGGCCGTCTGCTGCGCACCGATTCGGGCACGGAGTTCCTCGGCCGCTGGGACGTCGACGCGCTGATGGACTCCGCGGGGGCCTGGCCGACACCGGACGCCGGCGGTGCGCTGCGCTCGCCCGTGGCCAAGCCGGTGCCGGTGGTCTTCTTCCATGGCGACTGGGACACGGCCCCACGCTCATCTGATACTCGACCTGGACGAAGCCCTCATCCACGTGAGCGCACAATCCCTGGCGCGCGCACTTCCAGCTGTCGGGGCCTGGCTTGTCAGCGATGGGTGAGCAGGTTCACCAGCCTTCCGAAGGGGTCGCGCACGAAGAATCTGCGCACGCCCCAAGGTTCATCAGCCGGTCCATACTCTATCGGGATTCTCGCCTTCTTCACCCGAGTGAGGGCTGCATCGAGGTCGTCGACCTCGATGGACATGTCTGGCACGGGGGCGCCTGAGCCCCCTTGCGACATGAAGCTGATCTGCACAGTCATCGTTTCGCTTGAGCCGTAGGTTTTAATCCATCCCATATCCATCAGGAGGTCGAGCCCGAGGACGTCCCGATAAAAGCGTCTGGCGACGTCTGGCGTCGTCACGCCCACATTGGTGACAATACGCATGACCTTCACGACGGCCTCTCCTTTTCGTGCTTTGACAGGGCCCATTGCTTGAGAACCACTTCTCCCGAGTGCGTTTCCTTCTGGTTGCCGAGAATCCACAGGTTTCTGAATGGGGCATGCATGCGGCTCCCAGGCTTGCTGTGTGGTCGGGCCTCGATGGGATTCTGAAGCGCTCCATCGTGCCCAATGTGGCGGGCGCACTCGGGGCCGGAGCGGTCGGCGTTGATTGCGCCGGCTGCGCGCTCGACTCCCGGGTGGGGTTGGACTTCGGTCAGGGTTCCGTCTGGCCGCATTGGCGCAATGTGCCCGGGGGCGGCCCAGCGCGTCTTGAAGGAAATTGCCGCTCGTCGAGAGGCACGTGGTTGCGGTCCGCGTCCGACCGGGGGCGATACGTGGTGGGAGTGGCTCCCGAGAATGCCCTGAACTCGCGGACCAGATGTGCCTGGTCCGAAAACCCGTGCTCATCGGCCAACGTGGCCCAGTCCGCCTCCCCCCAGTCCGATTCGAGCACACGCTGGAACCTGGCGATGCGCGCGAAGAGCTTGGGCTTGACGCCGACATGCGCTTGAAACCGCTCAATGAGCCGGCGCGGCGAAAGGCCGAGTCGAACCCCTACGGCACGGACGCTCGCGCCGCCCGTCAACAACGAGCACGCGGCCGCCACTGCTTCGTCGCGAGGCTTGGACGAGCGTCCCCGTGCGAGCAGCTCCGCCTCGAGCACGTCGAGGCGGGCCGCGGAGGTAGGGGCCTGGAGCAGGCGTTCACGAAGGATGGTGCCGTCGCGGCCCCAGAGCTCGTAGAGGTCGACGACCTTTCCGGTAAGCTCTGAGGCCGGCATGCCCAGAAACGGCGACGCACTCGCGGGAGCGAAGCTCACCCCGCAGATGGAGCGCTGGCAGATTGTGTCGACGACTCTCGGTGCGGCGTGGGCGCCCTGGAGCGCTATGCCGCGAGTCGTGTGTACCAGGCGGCCGTCGAGCCTGTAGTCCCGGAATGCATCTTCATGAAGATTGACGAGGAGCTGCATACGGCCAGATGGCAGAACGCGTTCGAGCCTGTGAGGGGGCTGCCCCTCGTACGCCCAGAGAAATTCCACGAGAGGAGCCAGAGTGGGGCTTCGAGGCCGGCGCGCGAGAATCATGGCAGCGCGACCGTAACAGAGCCGGGATGCACCTCCTGTGACGGATGTGGAGTCCACCTGCTGCTCATCGCTGGGGCGAGATTCTCGAACGACCCGGAGGGCAGTCCGGCGCAGGGCGAGCAGGGGAGCGGCAGGAAGCCGCTTGACCCGGCCTTGCATGCGCAAGAACCCGAAGAAGAAGCAAGCCCTGCGTCAGGGGGAAGGCTGCGCCTGCGCAGGTTACCGGCGGCGGTCACGAGCGCGGGCCGCGTGGGCGTTGCTGTGCGCCACCTCTGCCCAGGTGGTCGCCGCCCAGCGCTCCCTGGGGAGCGGACGCGAAGGGCTGAAGGAGCGGCGCACTTACACAGGGGCACGCAGGCGGCCATTGTCGCCGCCTCACCGAGCCCTCCCATGACTCCCGAGCCCGGTGGTGGTGCCAGAGGCGCGGGTTGAGTGCGATGTCGATACGGGCTGTACCCTGCTGGCCTCCCACCCTTATCACTCGGGCTTGTGACGGCGCGACGATGGCCTCGCTCTTCCAGCGGCAGCTCGGACCGCGCGAGCTCGCCGAAGAACGAGACCTGCTGCCCGCCCTCACACGCGAAACGGGTCCTCTCGTAGACGTGTCCACTGAAGCCCAGCGCCGCCGAGCAACCCCCGGCGCGAAGCGGACGAGCCGGCGCCAGAAGTCGTGAGGTTCTCGCAAGCAAAGCAAGGCCCTGTCTGCGGCCAGTGACCAGAAGCCGAGCAGTTCGTCCCCGCCTGCTCACAGCGGCCCGAGCATGTGCTGCCTCACGTTTCATCCGCGAGACGCCAGCAGGAGGGGCAAATCTCCAGGGCCCGCCGGAACATCCCGTTCAGCTCGGGCACGACCTGTGGGGTGAAGTCGCAGGGTGGAGCTTGATTGCCTCGCGCGACTCGCTCACCTGCCTTGGCGTGTTGCTCAATGTGGCCTGGACGCACCCGTGCGCGGCGACCGAGGTTCTGGGAGGCTCAGGGGCGCTACGAGCCAGCTGAACGCCGCTGGAGATGCTGGACGAGCTCGTCGGGACTCCGTTGAGGGGAGACTTCGCTCGCGTTGGCCGGATTCGTTCCCGAAAGGATGGCCCAATGAGCGTGGGCGCTGACGCGTCAAGCATCCGGCTGACGCGTTAAGTACCGGGTGCGAGTGGTGGTACGCGAGCCTTCCCCCTCAGGGAGCGCCAGCATGAGACGCTGGCACGGCTCCTGCTTGGGGTCGGCGGGACTGGACGCGGAACCGTGGACGAGTGCTCCTTCCAGTCACTTCGTATCGAAGTAGCCAGGAGCGATTTCCTTCCCCTTCCTCAGCCCCCTGAGCGCGGGTCTGAGTCCCCACGTCAACCAGGTCGTAAGTGTGTAAGACCTCGCTGTGCCCCGTCGTGACGGGCTCCGGCCTCTCGTGAGACCTCCCTTGGCCACACGCCAGGAGGTGGTCCATGGAGTTGGAGAAGGAGTTGGAGCAGTTCCGTCAGGAAGCACAGCGGTTGAAGGCCGGGCGGCGCAGTGGCTCGTTGCCCTTTCCCGAGGCGCTGCGCGCCTTCGCGGTGCGCTACGCCGAGCACACCGTGGCGGCGGGAGGGACGGTGACGGACGCGGCGCAGAGGCTGGGCGTGTCCGGGCCGACGCTCTACGAGTGGCGCAAGGGGCGCCCCGCGGGACACCGCCGCCCGAAGCCCGCCGAGAAGGGCGCGGCGCTGGTGCCGGTGCGCGTGGGCGAGCGTCCTGCCAGAGCGGAGGTGGCGGGAGTGCAGCAGGTGGCGCTGGTCTCTCCGGGCGGCTGGCGAGTCGAGGGGCTGACGCTGGAGACCGCTGCCCAACTGGTGGGGAGACTGGGGTGCTGACGCCCACGCGCGCCGTTCGCGTCTTCGCGTACGCGGCCCCGGTGGACATGCGCAAGGGCTTCGATGGACTGGGTGCCCTCGTCGAGCAGCAGCTGGGGCGGCAGCTGCTCAAGGGCGACGTCTTCCTCTTCGTCGGCCGCAGCCGGCGCCGGGCCAAGGTGCTGCACTTCGACGGCACGGGCCTGGTACTCCTCACCAAGAGACTCTTCCGGGGACGCTTCGCTCGGCCCTGGTGCGAGGAGGGCGCGCAGGCGGTGGAGCTGACGGTGAGCGAGCTGTCGCTCTTCTTGGAAGGCTGCGAGCTGGCCGGAAGGTGGAGGCTGTCGCCTCCGGCGGTGGACGAGAAAGTCCTTGCGGTAGGCAGTGGCTTGTAGCACCTGTCAGGTAGTCATGACGCGCGTCGAGCAACTGCGAGACTTGGAGACGGCCAAGCAGGTGGCGGCGCTGCTGGAGGCGGAGAATGCCCGGCTGCACCAGCGCCTGGAGGCGCTCGTCGCGGAAGTGGCCCGGCTCAAGGGCGAGGACGCCCAGGCGCACCTGCAGTTGGAGTTGACGCAGCTCAAGGAGCAGCTGGCCCTCATGCAGCAGCGCCTCTTCGGCGCCTCCAGCGAGAAGCGAGGCGACAGGCCGCACAAGCCTCCGCGTGCCAAGCCGCAGAAAGGCCACGGCCCCAAGGCCCAGCTCGAGCTGAAGGTGCAAGAGGTGCTGCTGCCGCTGGACGAGGCGGACCGGGTGTGTGGCCTGTGCGGCAGCGGCCTGCACGCGTGGGAAGGCCAGACGGAGGACTGCGAGGAAATCACCGTCGTCGAGAGAAGCTTCCTGCTGCGGCGGGTGAAGCGGCAGAAGTACCGCTGCGGCCAGGGCTGCGCGCCAGTGACGGCGCCGGCCCCACCGCGACTGCTTCCGGGTGGCCGCTACTCGGTGGACTTCGCGGTCCACGTAGCCCTCATGAAGTACGGCTTCCACCTGCCGCTGGCTCGCCAGGAAAGGCTCTACGCACGCGAGGGTCTGACGGTGGAAGCGCAGACACTGTGGGACCAGCTCGAGGCGCTCGCCCGGCACCTGCAGAAGTCCTACGAGGCACTGCTGGCCGAGGTCTTCACCTCGCCCCTCATCCACGCGGATGAAACGCATTGGCTGCTGCTGGACAAGGGGCCGGGCACCAAGTGGTACGCGTGGACGGTGGCCTCGCCTGACACCGTCTTCCATCGCATCTACCCCAGCCGCTCCGGGGCGACGGCGCGCACCGTGCTGGGCGACTACGAGGGCGTCGTGCTGGTGGATGGATATGCGGCGTACCAGACGGCGACCAAGTCAGGCCCAGATGGGCCCTGTCCGGCCACCCTGGCCTTCTGCTGGGCCCACGTGAGGAGAAAGTTCTTCGAAGCCCAGCAGTTTGCCCCTGCCTGCAAGGAGGTGCTGGACCTCATCGGCGAGCTGTACGCCGTCGAGGCGGACCTGCCGGGCTGGTACGCCCTGGAGGGCGAGGAGCGTCAGGCCGCGCTCGCGCACCGGCTCGCCGTGCGTCAGCAGAAGTCCGCGCCGCTCACCCAGCGAATCCGCGACTGGGCGCACGCGCAGCGCGCGCTGCCTGGCAGTGCCTTTCGCAAGGCGATTGAGTACATGCTCAACCTCTGGGCGGGGCTGACGGTCTTCCTCACCCAGCCGCAGGTGCCATTGGACAATAACCACGTCGAGCGCCAGCTGCGTGACATGGTGATAGGCAGGAAGAACCACTACGGCAGCAAGTCAAAGCGGGGCACCGAGGTGGCGGCGCTCTTCTACTCCCTCATCGAGACGGCGCGGCTGCGCGGTGAGGACCCGGGCCACTACCTGCGGCGCGCTGCGCTCGCTGCCATTGAGAACCCGGGCACCGTGACGCTGCCGAAGCCCCAGAGCTGACCCCCTCTCCCGCCGTGCGACCGGGGGGGGCGGGGCAGGTCAACTCGGTGCCGGGACGGGGCACGGCGAGGAGTTACGTAAGTGTCGTGCCTTTCAGCTTTCCCACTCTCGCCTGTATCCGCCCTCATGAGCCACTTGTTCTCTCCTGTGTTTCTGGCGCTTTGGGTCGCCTGTATTCCTGCCGCGGCATTCGCGCACAGTGTTCTCAGGTATCCCCCGCCATTCGATGGCACGACGACTCACGTGAACAAGGCGGGGCTATGCCACGGCAGGAAGCACGTCACCGGGCAGCCAACGAAAATAGGGCGCAAGCTGACGCTCGAGTTCTATGTCCTTGATTCGCACGAGGGTGAATGCGTGGTTGAGTTTCGTGATCCGAATAACATCACGCGGGTTGAGGCTTTAGTCACAAAGAAGCGAGACTGCGTGAAGGTGGCGCATCCCAAGTCTAGCGCTGAATGGACGATTACCATTCCTGAGACCATAAAGCCGGGAAATTGGGCGCTCCGGTGGGCGTTGGTACCCAAGAATCCAAAGGAGCCCAGTCATTTCGAGAGCTGCGCCTACGTCTTCATCGAAGGCTCGAAGCCGCAATCCCCGTCCACAGACGGCAAGTCGGCAAATTGGGGGGAGTTCAGGAAGGATAGCTGCTCCGCAGTCGGCAAGCGGCAGTACTCTGCCATTCTCTGGAATATCAATGGCTCCTGGGAAGAGGCGTGCACGAAGACGCCAGCGACTATCAACGGCAAGTACTTTGCTCGTCCCACGCGGTGCAAGAACACGGGAACCAATATGTGGGGTGAGTTCGATGTTCCGGACGCCTCATGCACCTGATTGGAGGCTTGACGCCTCCCACAGGATGAGTCTGGAATAGCTGCGCCGTCTTTGTGGTGTTGTACCGCACTGGATTGTTGAGGCGCGTGGTTGCTCGTAACCCGGCCGCCTGCTTTGTACCGCACCGGATTGTTGAGACACGAGGTTGGTCGTAATCAGGCCGCTTGCCTCGACTGCATCAACTCTCGCCGGGCCTGACTCGGCGAGAGGAAGTTGTGACGCTCCAGCAGCCAGTGCTCGCTGTAGCGGTGAGCCCAGTCCAGCAGGGCCTGCCGCAGTTCCTCCACGGTGGAGAAGGTGCGCACCCAGAGCAGCTGCTCTTTGAGGGGGCGGATGAAGCGCTCGGCGCAGCCGTTGCCCTCGGGGCTGCGGACGAAGGACGGACTGGACTGGGCGCCCAGGAAGCGCAGCTCGTTCTGGAAGACGTCGGAGGTGTACTGGCTGCCGTTGTCGTGGCGGATGGCCAGCCCCAGAGCCACACCCTGGCCGTACGACGCACCGAAGCGAGCCTTGATGCCCTGGCGAATGGGCTCGAGAGCCTCGAAGCGGCTCCCCACCTTGGCGGCGTGGATGCCGACGCACTCGGCAGTGCCACGGTCGACGGCGATGAAGACGGTGGCCTGCCCCTGAAGCGTCGTCTGGGGGCGGGTGGCATCGGTCGCCCGCATGACCTCCGGTGCCTTGGCGGTCATGGTGCCACTGTGGTGGCGTGAGCCCTGTCCCCGCGGGCCCTGCCTGGTGCATCAGCCGCAGGCAGCGGCCTTCGGAGTGTGCACGCACCGAGCGCGCAGCCGCGGCCACGGCTTGCGGTACCCCTCGCCCATGAAAGGCGAGGCAGTCAGCACTCCGCGGATGGTCCCCAGCAGCGCCTCGTCCGTCAGTGCCGTCTTGGGGGCCCCCTGGGCTGCCGGAAGGGCCGTGGCCTGATGGCGGGAGCGGTGTTGGTACACGGTGGCACGCGACACACGCCAGGTGGCCGTCATGAGCGCCAGCCCGTACCGCCTGGCGCTCATCCTCTCGAGTTCTTCCAGGGAAGACCCGGAGCGTTGCCCTCCAGAAGCCGCGCCATCTGGGCCAGCAGCTCGTTCTTCAGCATCAGCTCGCCCACCATCGCCCCGCGCCGCAGCACCTTGTCTCCCGCGGGGCTCGGGCTCGCAGCTCTCTCAGTTGATGACGAACTGGATCGGATAGTGGTCACTCACCTCCCTCATCAATTCCATGCTCAGGTTGAGCTTTTCGCTCACATGCGCGGTGAGGCCCTGCTTGGCATTTGCGCGCATTTTATCGCCTGCCACGACGGCTCGGTCGTAAGGGCAACTCTGCTGGCCGACGGTGGTGTTGGCATCATCCCCGATGAGCCAGGTGAACCGCGAGTCCAACCGCAGGGGATTCGTCTTCCAGTGTTTCTTGGCAAAATAGGCGCAGCCTGCGTTCAGGGTACCCATCATCACGCCGTTCTTGATGCTCCAACGCTTCACGGCATCGTCGTAGACCTTGACCAAGGAGCCGACCTCCTCGACTGCCGACTCGGGGGCCGCATGGAGAGGAACGACAAAGAACTCCTTCACGTTCGCCTTGGTGGTACGGAACCTCACGATGAATGGCTCACGTGCGAAGAGGTCGTCGGGGTCGGCATAGTGGTAGGCGTCGACCACCTTGAGCACGCTCTTTCTGTAAAGGTAGGCGTATTGCTCCTTCGCGCTTCCCCGGCCCAGACGATTGCTCACGAGGAGATTGTATGCGTTGCCAGTTGCTGCGTTGACCTGGCTCAGGAGGGCCGCCGTCGCATTGTCGGTCGTGTCTCTAACCTCCTGAACGAGGATGAGGTCGTACTGCTTGACGGTGTCCACGATGACCCTCATGACGTCCGCATTCTTCGCTTTTTGCTGACCGAAGATTTGGATGTTCCAGCTCGCTACCTTCAGGGCCGCCGATGCGTCCCCGGCCCATGTCAGTGCGCCGACGACGGTCAATACGGTGACGAAGGTGTGTGTGAAGGACTTCCGGCCAGGCATGATGCTTCATCCTTTCAGTGCTCCTGATGGAGGAGCGCTCAGGTCAGAAGAATACTTCCGCACCGCGGATTCCTAGTAAGCGCAGACGAACGACGGACATGCGCTCCGTCGACACCGTTGACGCTGGAAGGTGGAGCGGCTCTTGACCTGACTCCAGAACGTCCGCCGTCTCCTCACGCGCTCTGCGGTGAAGTTGGAGAACATCCTCTGTTTCCGCCACCTCGGCTGCAGCCTCATCTTCTTGATGCAAGTCTGAGCGCACCTCTCAGCTCCAGCCGGCTCACGCAACTTCAGCCCACCGGCAGCGGCCGATTCTTCCGAGCCGTGAATCAGAGCCGAGTCCTTGGCACCAGACGGACCCCTTGGGGAATGAGGAAAGATGCGGTCGCGAGAGGGCGAACCTTCGCGCCTGATGCGAGCGTGAGGCGGTAGCGGCGGGCCACCGTCGCGATGACGAGCACCAGCGCCAGCTTCGCGAGCGAAGCCCCCATGCAGAGGCGCGCTCCGCCACCGAAGGGAACGTATGCGAACTTCGGAAGCTCTTTGAGCGAGCCGTCGAGCCATCGCTCCGGGCGAAAGGCATCGGGGTCTGCGAACCACCGCGGGTCCCGGTGAGGAACCCAGGGACTCAGCGCCAGGCTGACGCCTGCGGCAATCCGGTAGCCTCCGATTTCACATTCCTGGAGCGACTCCCGGGCCGTCATCCATACTGGCGGATAGAGCCGCATCGACTCCTTGATGACCGCCGACGTGTAGACCAGTCGGTCCGGATCCTCTGCCGTGGCGTGTCGCTCCCCAAGAACGTGCCTCACCTCGGCTGCCACACGCTCGTCTACTTCTGGGTGCAGCGCCATCAGGTAGAGCGTCCAGGCCAGTGCGATGGCCGTTGGCTGATGTGCGGCGAGGAGCATGATTGCGACCTCGTCGCGGGGATACCACGGAGGAGCCAGACAGCCATCTTCCCCATCGCGAGCCTGATGTACGAGCTCGAGAAGATTGGACGAGCCACGGCTCCGCTCTCGGAGACGTTCTATCAGGCCGTAGATTGCCCGGTCGAACTGCCTGACGGACCACTTGAACCGAAGGCTTCCAGGCGTCGGGAGCCAGCTCGGTATCCGAATTGGGAGTGGCCGGAAACTCCATGCCAGGAAGGAAGTCACCCGCGAGACCTCGGTGTCACTGAGCTCCGAGCCCAGGAGGAACCGTCCCACCAACCGGGCCGCAAGAGGCGCGACGTCGCCCTCTATCGCGCGCGACTCCCCGGGGCGCCAGCAGGCCATCATCGCCTCTGTGGCCGCGACGATCGACTCCGAGCTGGCGCCGACACGCTCACGCTTGAACAGCGGCTGGAGGAGCCTTCGCTTATAAAGCCAATCCTTCCCATCCGTGTGCATCAGCGCAAAATGGTATGAGCCAGTCTTGGGCGAGGACGGCTTCTGGCCGGTCGCTTTCGCGAAGCTCCGCTGGCCGTTGACGAATACGGACTCGATGTCATGGGGATGGCAGACGAGGTAGTTGTTCTGGCCCAACCGAACGACATCACCGAACTCCCGGGCGCAACGGGTCACGAACCCGAGCGGGTCGGCATGGAAGTCCGCGAGATTCGCGATACCCCACATCCCTTCTGGACCGGGAGGCTCTCCATGGGGCGCGGTCATGCAAACACTCTCCTCACGGACGGCCGAAGCACAGTCCATGAGAACCGGCCAGAAGCATGAATTCGCCCCTGGCCGATTCGACGGTACGGCTTCTGGTCAGTCTCCGTACGCGCCGCCGGGCGTCATCGCCTGGTAGGGGCGCGTCAGCTTCTTCGGATTGGACAGTCTCAGTGCCACCGCGATGTAGAACAGCACTTTCATGTTCACTCCTTCTCTGGGCTTGGAGTTTAGGGGTGCTCGCTCCAGTGAGGCAGTAGATTGGATTCTCTCGTGACTGTCAAATCACCATCAGGTGGGCGTGGGCTGCTCACACGTCGTGAAGCGACTGACATAGACGAGCTCCAGCTTCAGCGTGGAGAAAGAGTTCTCCACCACCGCGTCATCCCAACAGTTGCCCTCGCGCGACATGCCGCACTCGATGCCTCGCTTGTCGAGCAACCGGCGGTAGTCCTCGCTGGCGTACTGCTAGGATGCAAGGGAACGACTCAACAGCATCCGCTCGCTGATTGGAACACTTCATGGCGAGAAGGCGCCAGGAGTTCTCAGCGGACCAGAGCGCCGGAATTTGGAGGAGGTGGAAGGCCCCGCAGTCGCTGAGTGGCATCGGTCGGGCACTTGACCGCATGTCAGGAGTCGTCCACGGTGTACTCGCTGCGAAGGGTGGCTTCGTCCCTTCACGCCGGTGCGCGTCAAGGTAGCTGCTGCCTGGTGGTGCACTCACGGTTGCGATGGTTCGTCACCAGCAAGCTCCAGGAGGACTGGCCGCCTGAGCAGCTCTCTGGATCCCTCCCGCGAGTGTTTCCACAGGAGCCATCGATGCAGATTTCCCAGGAGACGATCTTCAAGAGCCACCTCATCCAGGCCCGCGGGGGCGCGAGCAGGAGCTGCTCAAGCACCTGTGTTCTCGCCGGACGATGAGGCATTCGAAGCTGGCGGCGGCGGGCCATCGACGCGGCCAGCGCCTGGACGCGGTGTCGATTCGCGAATGGGAGGAGTGCCAGGGGCGTGTTGGCAAGCGCGCCTGGCTGCCCTTCCTCGGCGCCCGCCGGTGCTTCCCGTCCCGCCAGTCGCTGCCGGACGACCTTATGACGCAGCGACTGGATTTTGGATAGGCACAGGGGAGGGGGCAGCGCGCCGACCAGCTCGCCGAGCTCGCGAAGACGCAGTGGCAACACCTCGCCTCACGAAGGTCCCGAGGGTCGCCGTAAGGGGCTGGCGTCATGGGGCCAGCACCCGGATGCGCCTCCTCTTGTCGTCGAACGCCAGCTTGCACCCCATCGGTGTCCGTCCCGCCTCGGGACCGACCTGCTCACACACCTTGACGTCGCATGCGCAAGGCGTGCCTGGCTTCGCCGCCGCGCAGGCCAGTGACTGTGGCATCTCCAACACATAATCCCGACGCCGGATGGCCCGAGGGAACCAGGCGGGAACTTGCTTGCGCTGGACGGCGGCCAGGACGACGACTTGATCCCACTCCGCCTGGGTCAGCTGGTGCGGCAAGGGCTCTGTGATGCGGTAGGCCACCTCGCACTCCGCCCCTTTGCATTGGATGTGGGGATTACAGAGCAGGGAGGGCTCGTCCAGCTTCGACGCAACATAACCATCAAAAGATTCGCAAGGCTTCTGGGAGCGCGCCAGCAAGAGGAGCCCCGGTGCCTGAAGCGAATGCAAATCCATGGCTTCACATGCATAACGCGTGGCGGCGGCATCCCCCAATCGATGGTGCACCCAGGCCAGGGCTGGCGCCAGCGAGTGCGCACGGGGCTCCTGCGCCACGGTCCTCAAGAAGATGGAGTGCAGCAGGGGCTCCGTTTCCGTGGACGCGCCGATCGTCGACAGGAGGGCCGTCAGCGCGGAGGCGTCCACGGTGCTGTCTGGACGCGAGAACCGGACCTTGAGGCCCTCGCGCACCTGTCCCTGAATGGATTCAGACGAGGCGACGAGCTCGTTCAGCCAATCATCATCCCAATAGATGATGTCCTTGTTCGCGCCGATCCGCTCCGTCATTCCAAATGATTGAACGAAGAACCTGCTCAGCTCGGACTCCGTGGCCACTTGCCGGTAGAGCCGAGACACGTTCGAGAAGCTCGTGCAGCGGACCAGCTCCGGCGCCTTGGTCTTGAAGTCCTTGGCCACGCTCCAATCCAGCGTGCCCCCCATCGGATACGGGGGGCACTCCTCGATGAGCTTGTCTTTGACCTTGTAAACCACGCGCCATTGCTTCTCTCCGCACCAGAAGGCCAGGCGGCTCTTGTCGGGAGACTCCTCGATTTCTCCCTCTTCCCCCGAACAGACCACTCGCAAGGGCTCGTGCCCCTCCACCTGGAGGGTATATCGGGTCTCCTCGCCCAGGGCCGGCACCAGCATGTAGCTCCGGACGAGCTTCGTCCCAGGAGGGTTGTTCGCGCCGTCCACATCCTGCGAGGTGAAGCCCCCCCCAGGGTGACAGCCAACATCCACCCGCCTGCCATCCCCAACGTCCTGCCTGTCGTTGCGCGCATGTGGGCTGCTCGGCTCGTGAGTCTCGTTGAGTTCACTCAGACGATACTACGAGGCAAGTCGTGAGCGTCACCGGCTTCGGGAGCACTCCCGCCCTTCGTGTGGACCGTAGGTTCAGACGGTGCACAGCACGCGACGGCGCAGCAGGTCGACGCGGGGACGGGTTGGACTCGGCGCCCAAAGAGCGCAGCTCGTCCTTAAAAGGCCTCCGAGATGTACTTGCTGCCGCTGTCGTGGCGGGTGGTCAGCCCCGTCGCCAGGCGCTGGCTGTACGCGCCGAAGCGAGCCTTGACGCCCTGGCGAGTGGGCTCGCGAGCCTCGAAGCGAGTTCCCACCAGGGCTGCATCGATGTCGACACGCTCGGCGGTGGCATGCTCGATGGCGGTGAAGACGGTGGCCCGTTCCTCCTGCGCCGTCCGAGTTCGGGTGGCGTCGGTGTCCCACACGACGTCGGGCGCGTCGGTGATAGTCGTGCCGTCGTGGTGGCGCGGCCCCAGCACCCGGTGGGCGCGGCCCGGTGCCGGCACTCCCGCCTGGTGTATCAGTCGCAGGCAGCGGGCCTTCGAGGTACGCACACCCCGGGCTCGCAGTCGGGGCCATACCTCGCGGTACCCCTCGTCCAGGAAGGGAGCGGTGGCCAGCACAGCGCGGATATCGGCCAGCAGGGCCTCGTCGGGTTGGCGCAGAGGGTTCGGCCTGGCGGCGTGCGCGGTGCCGGTACACCGTGGCACGCTCCAGGTCGCCGTCGCGAGCGCCAGCCCGTACGACCTGCCACTGGAACGCAAGCGTGTGGCGCTCCGCCTCTCGACTGCCTCAGGGAAGGCCCGGCGCGTAGATCTCCAGCAGCCGCGCCTTCTCGGCCAACGGCTCGTGTTTCATCATCAGCTCGCCCACCATGGTCTTCAGGCGCAGCCCCTCGTCATTCGCCGGCTCTTGCCCCCGGCTCTTGAGGTTCGCCTCGGCTCCGTCCAGGAGCTTCTCCCGCCACTCGCTCAGCATCGCCGCGGTGACACGCAGCACCCCGAGAGTGCGCCGAGTCCCGCGCCCTCGAGAATCCGGAGCACGGCCTCCTTCTTCCGCTTGGCGGAGAAGACGAAGACGCATCTCTCCCGGTCCATCGCTTCCCGGAGCCGGACGAGATACCGGGCCGCGCGGAAGGTTGACCGGTGAGGGGGGAGGGTTGACGGGTGGGCGAGCGCGGCGTCTGCTTGATACATGTCAGAGACTGCTTCGCCTACGCCGACGCCACTTCTCGATGCTCGCCCCGTGGATGCCACCGAGCGAGTCGCTTTGCTCGACGCGCTTCGCGGCTTTGCCCTGTGGGGTGTCTTCGTCTCCAACAGCATCACGTGGTTCAGCGGCCGGGCCATGATGCAGCGGGACCAGCTCCTGGCCCTGGACACGCCGTTCCTGGAGGCTGCCCTCAGGACGGTTTACGACTTCACCATCAATCAGAAGTTCATGACGTTGTTCACGTTCCTCTTCGGGCTGGGTTTCAGCATCCAGTTCGCGCGCTCGGAGGCGCGTGGCACCTCCATCCTCCAGCTCTACTCGCGGCGGCTGCTGGTGCTCCTGGGGATTGGCGCGTTTCATCACTACGCCATCTGGTGTGGGGACGTGCTGGAGACCTATGCGCTGCTGGGCTTCGCGCTGATGTTGTTTCGCAACAGCTCGAACAGGACGGTGCTCATCTGGGCGGTATTGTTGCTGGGCGTGGTGCCCCTGGTGGTGCCGGCGCTGATGCGCCTCGTCCCTGTCTGGATGTACGGGGCGGAAGCGGCGGCCGAGGCGGCGAAGGCGAGGCAGGCCCTGATGATGGCGGGGCGCACGCAGCTACTGGAGGCCCTCTCGAGCGACTCGTTCTGGACCTCCCTGGCGGGAACGGCGCGCTTCAACGTGGACTCGTACCTGAGCATCAACCGAATCACGTGGATGTGCTCGGTCCTGGGCCGCTTCCTTCTGGGGCTGCTGGCGGGGCGCTACCTGTTGCTCCAAGACCTCGAGCGCAACCGCCGCGTGCACCTGCGGATGCTGTTCTGGGGCCTGTTCCTGGGCGCGATTGGCAATGGCACCCTGCTGGTCATCGGGCAAATGCGGCGGTCGGGGTTGCTGGACGCGAGCTCCAGCTCGTGGACGTGGCCCCTGGGGGGCATCCAGGAGGTGGGCTTCCTGGCGTTGGCGGGGGCGTACGTCGCCATCTTCGCGTTGCTGGCCCGGCGCGGATGGTGCCAGCGCTTCTTCAACCTGCTGATGCCCGTCGGCCGCATGGCGCTCACGAACTACCTGATGCAGTCGGTGGTGAGCGTATGCATCTATAACGGCTGGGGCCTGGGCCTCATCGCGAAGCTGCCCCCGTCGAGAGTCATCCTGCTGAGCCTGGGCATCTTCGTGGTGCAGGTGGTCTTCAGTCGCTGGTGGCTCACGCGCTTCCGCTTCGGCCCCGCGGAGTGGCTGTGGCGCTCGCTCACGTATGGACGGGCGCAACCCATGAAGGTGGCGCCACGGCAGGATGAGGCGGGCGCGGCGGCCGCGTGAGTCGCCAGCCCTGGACGCTGGCGGCGACCTCGCGTGGGCCGGCAGCTCCACGAGGCCGCGGAAGGGGCGGGGGCGCTGCGGAGCCCCCCCCGCACACGCAATTCTCTCCGAGAGGCGGAGCGGCGCCGGGGCTGACGTGGAGCTGCTGCGCCTCGCGCGCCAGGGGGCGGCTGGCACGCCGCCGTGATGACGGTCGCGATGTCGCTTCCTCGCCGCGACGCACTGCCGTACGTGGCCTTGCCCCATCCTTGATACAGTGGCAGAGGGCGGGGGACACCGCCGAAGTTGTCGCCCAGCGCGATGCGGAGGGCTGGTTCATCCATTGCAACGAATCGGACCCGGACAACCGAGGGCCGCTATCAGCTCCACTCCGCTCCTTGACAACGTGTCAGAGGAACCACCGGCCGAGATGTGAGCGGCGGATGAACCCTGCCCCAAAGGCAAGGAACATCAAGGCGAACGCGAAACCTAGCCAATCTGCACGCGCTCTTCCGAGAGACATAATTGCGCCGAAGAGGCAGGCAACGCCCCCGAGCAGCGTGGCTCGCGCAAACACCGCCAGCTTTGAGACCTTGCGTCCCTCGACACTCCCGATGACCGAAGCCGCTCGCGCAGCATCCAACTCGGCCTCGGTCATCCCGAGGGTGTGCATCAACATCCCCCACGCGCGTGGTTGGGGCAATGCATCTCCAACCCTCAGCGTCTTGCGCGCGAACGCCTCCAGGAGCGCTGTATCGTCTTCCTCATCAGAGCTCTCCTTCGCGGCCTCGAGCTCCTCATCCGAGAACAACCATGCTTCCCATGGCTCCGGGGCTCCCTCTACACGGGTCCAACCATGCTCCTCGAAAACGATACAGCGTCGTACCTGGCCGTCTTCGCAGTGCATGACGCTCATCACATCGGCTGAAGTCTGTATGAGCACCCAGATGACCTGGCCAGGAACCTGCGTTGACAGAGCGAGCGCGGTGGACTCACCATCGTCAACGCCAGGCAGCTGTAACTCGACCCAGCCCGATACATGGCGTATCGGACACGTTCCCACGTCGTCCGGACGGAAGCCGGTGGGTACTTCCCCGTGCATGTAAATTGCGTTCCAGGTAGCCATTGTCTCCTACTACTACGCGCCTCTCCTGTTGTGCATCCGCTTGTTGAGACGCCGGGGTGGCCGCCATCAGGCCACCTGCTTGGGGCCGAGCTCCTCCCGCCGGGCCTGACTCGGCGAGTGGTGATGGAGGCGCTCCAGGCAGCCCTGCGGCTCGCAGCGCGGTCCATGTGGGCGGATGATCACGCGCCTTGGCGCACTGTGGACCGGGCTTGACGCACCCATGCCGCAGCGACCGAATTCTGGGTAGGCGCAGGTCGCGCCAATCTACTTCGTTTGACGCAGCTGTGCTTCCCAGCGCCGGCGCAATACAGAGCGGCGCTCGGGGTAGGGCGCGTCGAGGAAATTCACGCTGAGCAAGCGCTCCGTCCTGAAGATCCGAAAGTCCTGGCGCAGCTCACACCAGGCGATCAACACGCGAACGCCGGTCACGTAGCCCACGAGGATTGGCCACACCGTGCGCTTGCTCGTTGTGCCTTCCGAATCGGCGTAGTGAATGTGGAGCTTCAATTGCTTCCGCGACCACTCACGCAGTCGGCTCAGGTCGACGGTGCCGTCCGGATTCCGCTGCTTCGCTGGCGGAGTGCCCACCACCGGGTCGTCGACCAGCTCGCGCAGGTGCTCGGGGATGATGGCCGCGACCTTCGCCAACACATCTCCCGCTGCTGCCGACAACGTCATGTCTGCGTTGGCCGCGACCCACTGTGCGCCGAGCACCACCGCCTCGATTTCACTCGGCGTTAGCATCAACGGAGGCAGGTCGAAGCCGCGCTCGAGCACGTAGCCGACACCTGCTTCTCCTCGAACCGGTACGCGACGCGCCATCAGCGCTGAGAGGTCCCGGTAAACCGTGCGCTGACTCGTCTCGAGTTGCTCGGCGATCGCACTGGCTGTCATCGGTCCCTTTGCGCGCCGCAGCACCTGCAGAATCTCGAACAACCGGTCAGCGCGTCGCATGCGTCCCCTGTACTATGCCATGGCCGTAAGAATCGCGCAGCTCACGAGGTTGCTGAGCAGGAAGTAGGGAGCGTTGATGGCACCGTACAGGACCGGCCGCGGGATGTTCGGGTTGATGGCCACGTTGAACACCGTGGCAACGAGATAGCCAATTCCGCTGATGGCTCCGAACACGAGCGCATTCGACATCGCGTCGATGTGAAACGAGCGCAGCAGAATCGCGTTCGCCATCGTCACCACGAGTCCGCAGAGCAGAGGCCCTGCGATGAAGATTGGCTCCGGCTTACGGCCCACGAGGTCGGTGCGATCGAGCGCCCGCGCATACGGCTTCGGGATGACACCCATGAACCACGCCGCGCCGAGTAGCTGCAGCGCCACGGCCGAGAGAAGAACCGCGAACCAGTTGATCGAAAGAGTGAACATCGGGTGCGTCCCCGGTTGAGGTGAGACGCATGAAGTACTGCCACCCTGCTGCCACCGTGGTGGCAGCAGGGAATCGCCTGCCTCACGTCGCCGTCGGTCACCACCGCGGCAGTGAAGTGCCCCGGCTCCGTAGCGCGTTCCGGGCTTGGGTCATCAGGCGGCCGGGCGATTCGCAGCCGAGCGCGGAGTGCCGCCGGTTGCCCATGGAGGGACGCACGCCGGCTCCCCGGCACCGCAGGCCGAAGGCGAGCGAGGTGTATGGGGCACTCTGGTCCGAGCGGTGAATGGCACCAGTTGGCCGCCTTGGCCGCAGAGCCATCCCAGGCGCTTGCAGGGCAAGCTCGGCCCGCTGGTGGGGGGCATGGCCCATCCGACGGTTCTTCGGCGCCAGCCATCCATCACCACGGCCAGGTAGAGGAAGCCGCCCGAGGTGGGCTCGTGCGCGATATCGGCCACCCGGAGTTGGCTGGGGCCGGGCGCCTCAGTCTGGTGGTCGGCCAGGTCCGGAGCCGGCCGCGACTGCTCGTCCCGCACGGTCGTGGTGCATCGCTTCCGTCAGCTCACGCCCTGTAGGCCGACCGCACCGGGGCAGCTTCCGTCACGACTCGACGATGAACGTGGTGTAGTCCACTCCGGTGTTGCCGGTGACGGGGTCGTATGCAGTCACGGTGACTTCGTAGATGCCGTGCTGCTGGACGGTCAGCGCTGCCTCGAAGGTGCTGGTCTTCCCGGCATACTTCAGGGGGAGCTGGGTGAGCGGCTTCCCGTTGTGCTTCACCGTGGCCTCCAGCTCATACCGGTTGGAGTCCCAGAGTCCCTTGGGCTCGGTAGGGCAGCCACACATGAGCGTGAGGTTGGCGCGAAGAGGAAGGGTGAGCTTCTTGTCGGCCGGGAGCTTGAAGAACTCGTGGGCTGACGGGGTCACCACATCCATGACGAAGCCGGGAAGCTCCAGGATGAGGCCATCGCCATCGAGGTGCTTGCCGGGCAGCATCCAGAGCTGGGTCGTGCTGGTGGCGAGTGCCTGCCGCTGCGCGAGGGGCCCGGACACCTCCACGGTCACCAGCCGAGGTTCGGTGAGCTCCAGGGTGGCCGTGAACTTCGCGGAGGACGCGTCCGCGAGCGGCGCCCCCCGCGCTTGTGGCTGCTTCATCAGCGTCTGGGTATTGCCTGTCGAGCCGGCGGTGACACCGCTGGCCAGCACCTGGCCGGACTGCGCATCCCGGAGCACCACCCGCACGCCCCCCATCGACGTCCCGACGAACTTCCCGTCCCGGGCGCGAGCCCTCACGACCAGTCGTGTCTCGGTTGCCAGGGCCGTCGTGGAGAACAATAGCAGGGTCCAGAGAAGGAGGCTTCGCATGACTTGCTCCGTGACGGAAGGTCTTGAGCGGAGCGGCATAACACGGCATGCGCACGGGAGGCGCACGCCCTGGCGGAGGAACGCCTCAATGCGGCACTGACAGTGGGGCTTCGCGAGTGAGGAGTCGTACCTCACGGACCGGGTGCTGGTGAACATCAGCAAGCCGCAGCGCTACGCCACCCAACTGGAGGAGGTGAATGGATGGATGGTGCCCAAGGAATTGGAGGACCCGGAGAAGGTGAACGAGCGGCGCGCCGCCGTGGGGCTTGGGACGCTGGAGGAATACATCGCGAGCTTCGAGCGGATGAAGGCCGCCGCGACCCAGCAGAAGCCCTGATTCACGACTCGGCTGATGGAGCCGGGCACCTGGGAGCGCCGGGAAGATTGAGCACCGCTTGGGGCCGAGGCGGTAGTAGTCCAGCCCCAAGCGAAGCGCCTGCCGCAGCTCGGTCATTTCGTCGACGAGGCCGTTGGGGGTGGTGCGCTGGCGCAGCGGCCGCCCCGGGCACTCAATAGCCTGCAGTTGAGGGCTGTCGGGCGGTCGCCGGCACAGCGTCAGAGCGGGCCTGCTCGAAGGAACCGGCAGGTAGGTCGGTAGCGGCGCATGCCATGGCGGTGCCCGATGAACCCGCGACTCGCGGCGGATTCATCCGAGCCGTGAATGAGGTCGTTCGAGAACCATCATCGTCTGGTTGAAGATACCTAGAGGGCCTTGGCAGTCGCCTCATCGAAGGGTCGGCTGTCGCAGGTGACCAAGCCCGGATAGACGGCGTTGTCGGGCGCGGGCGGGTGATAGCAGGCCATCAGGTCATGATGACCGCACCCTTTTGCCTCGAAGACCTCCCATGCATCGAATCGCGCGCGTTCGGCTGCCATTTGCGCTTCTCGATCTTGGCGCCACTTGGCCAAGCGGGCAGGGTCCTTCGCCACCTCCTCCGGGGGTGTGGCTCTGGAACTGAGCAACGAGTGAGCAAACAGGCAGGGGGCTCGCCGGGTGCCTAGTGGTCGGCAGAATGAGAGGTTTCTGGCGGGTTGTGCCACCGGAGGACACCAGACGATGCCGAAGGTCACCATCGAAGTGCCGGAAGGGTTCGAGGACAGCGTGAAGGCGCTGGAGGAGACGCTGAAGCGCGCCCACCGAGGGGTGGAGGGGGCGAGCAGAGGGGACCTGGCCGCGTTCGACGCCGCGTGGCAGGAGGTGAATGCGGGAGCGGAGCAGACGGAACGGTTGCTGAAGCGGAGGTTGCTTCGAGGGCTCGACGTCGACGCGGCCCGAGTCCTCATCGAAGGCCAGCCCTACGTGCGAGTCGGCCGGTACCCGGCGACGTACAAGACGCGGCAAGGGCCCGTCGAAATAGAGAGAAGCCTCTACCGGCGGGTGGGCGAGCGCAATGGCCTCACGGTGGACACCATCAGTGTCCAAGCCGGGTGCGTGGCGGACGGCTGGTTGCCGGAGGCGGCGGTGCCCATGGCGTACCTGCTGGCGCGGGGCACCTCGCGGGAGGCAGAAGCGACGGCGCGCCAGGTGGGCGTGCTGCCCTATTGCCGCGCCTCCTTCGAGCGGGTGGGGCATGAGGTGGGAGCGCTGTACGGTGGCCAGCGGCCCCGGGTGGAGGCGGCGCTGGCCCGGGCGCAGCGAGTGCCCCGAGGCACCCGGAGTGTGAGCGTCAGCATGGACAGGGTGGCGGTGCCGATGGAGGAGCCGAAGAAGCGGCCAGTGGGCCGCCCTCGCAAGGGCGCCCCCACGCGCCGGGTGGACGTCGTCTGGCGAATGGCCTACGCCGCCTGCCTCACCTTCCATGACGCCCACGGCGAAGCGCTGGGCACCCTCCGCTACGGGCGGATGCCGCGGGGCGAGGCCCGCGAGGTTGCCGAGCGCCTGGCCCGCGACGTCCAGGCCCTGGTTTCCAGACGGCGCGGCCTCTACGTCGCCGTCCTCACCGATGGCGCTCCCGAGTTGCACACCTTGCTGGACGAGGCGCTCGCCACCCATGCCCCCTCGGCCAAGAAGCCGGTGCGCCTGGTGGACTTCTGGCACCTGATGGAGAAGCTCGGAAGTGCGGCGCGCGTGGTGGCTGGGGAAGAGAAGGCCTCCGTGCTGCGTGAGAAGTGGAAGCTGTCCCTGCTCAATACGCCCGGGGCGGCGTGGACCATTGCCATGGCGTTGCACGCCAGCGGCAAGCGGCACGTCGTCCTCGGTGACGGCCAACCGGTGCATGAGGCCCTCACCTACCTGGAGAACCACGGCGAGCGAATGCACTATGCCGAGGCGCGAGCGCGGGGACTGCCCATTGGCAGCGGCAACGTGGAGGCCACCTGTAAGTCTCTCGTCTCCCTGCGCATGAAGCGCCCTGGCGCCCGCTGGAAGGAGGCGTCTGGCCAGCACATCCTGGACTTGCGCGCCCTGGTGCTCTCGGAGCGGTGGGACGAAGCTATGCACCTCACGCTTGCACCGCACAGGGCCGACGTTCGGCGCGCAGCATGATCAGGATGGGAGCCACACCCTCCTCCGGTGGTGAGGGAAGCGACGGTTTCCCTAGAACGACATTGCTCCATTTGATGTCTGACCGCGCTTGCACCGTGACGCGGTCCTCGGGGCAGCTGTGCTTCTTTCCGAATTCTTCGCGGGCGCCGGTCTTGATCGATTTGCAGGCGATGAACGGCGTGAAGAGCAATGGGACAAGCGGGGCCAGCCAATGGCGCGGGGCGTTTCGCACTGAGGAAACATAGCGCTCAGCGCGCAGGTGCGACACGTACGATCGGTGAAGCCCAGGGGGATGAACAGGTTTGGGGTTCCCCCATAGAAGCCCCATGGCGGTTTTCCACGAGGGGGGAGCCGCCTCCCTGAATGAAGCCCTGTGCGAACCCGTTCCCGGTGTCTCTCTAGAGACTGCGACGGAAAGCACGAGGAACATCATGGGGTTGCGCGCACCGTTCACATTCGAGGGCGATTGAGTCTCCGCGAACTTCTCCGCGGCCGTTCCCGGATATCGCGGATAGGGGATGGTGTGGCTTTTTGTCGCACGGACTTGAGGCGCCGGACCTGTAGGACCCTGGGCTACCCCGGCATGCAGCACCGGCTCCCTCGTGTCCAACCCTTCTCGTGGCCCCACAGGTGAATCAATGTTGGCGGTGCATTCCGACGGTCGCGCCGCGAAAAGTGACGCGCCGGTGGCCGTGCACCGGGGCAGCGCCCAGTCTGAAGCAGGCGGCGGGCCCGGCCCGTCTTGTCCGGCCGGGTCGATGACCTTGCCTGTCTTGTCGCACTGCCGGATGCAGACTCGATGCCCCCCGTGACGCAGCGACCGAAGTCTGGGTAGGCACACGGGGATGGAGACAGTTCGGACTCCGCCCTCAAGTGCGACGCGGTCGGGTGGTGTACCTCGTGGAAGTCGGACAGCACGCCGGTGACGGATGCCCCCTGCGCTGAACGGAGGCTCGGTGCGTGATGGCCTGTACCGCCTGGATCGCGGCTCGGAGAACGCGCGTGCCCTGCTCATCAAGGGTAAGTCCGTCCTCATTGTGGGCAAACTCTGGGGGAGCATCCTGGGGACCTGGAAGGTGGATGGGGGCCCCATGGTCATCACCACAACGAGCGCCTACCGAAGAGGCTCCTTCAGCGAGACCTTCCGTTATGCGTTCGCCGTCAAGGGAGACATGCTGCACCTGTACGAGGACGAGTTCGAGGACATGCCCATCGAGGTCTGGCGCAAGGTGGACTCGCTCTGTGGGGAGAACGCCTCGTTCAACTGCAAGGTGAGTACCTGCACCTGCAAGTACGTGGCGAGCTCGTCCTTCGAAACCTCGGAAAGGTGCTTCTGGGCCAGGACGTCACGGGCCTCGGGCAACGCCGGTGCCGGCGGATCCGTCGAGAAGCTGCATCAGGTCCGCGCGGGTGATGACGGCACCGCCAGCGCCGCCGCCATGCAGCCACTCAGTGACGCGGCCCCTGCCGTGCCCTGGAAGCTGATTGCGGCTGCCGCCACCATTGTCCGCCGCCGCATCGTCAGTCTCGCCTCTTCGGCGGCTGGATGCCCTTTCTCCAGAATGCTCAGTCGAGAGGGCGGTCGGTCTGGAAGAAGCAGGCGAGCTTAAGGAATCGGAACAGCGCGTTGTAGCTGGCCCGATCGAGCCGGTCGATGTCGCTGGCCAGCGCCGCGAGAATCGCCGCGGTGTCGATCTCAGCATGGCGCGATAGCGGAGAGTGTTCGACGAGCTGTCGCAGATAGGCGCGGTTTTCGGCGATGCCGCGTCGCGCCACCGGGTCGAAGCTCTCCTTGGCGTACGCCGACTCGAACGCCGGATCGCCCAGCCACTTGGTCAGCGTCTGGCGCAGTATGCGGCGGTCGCGCCGGAATGCCGCGGGCAAGCGTGAGACAAATCGCGCCAGGGCGACGTTCAGATAGGGGTAGACCGGCCACAGACCGTACCGCAGCAAGCGTTGCGATTGGCTCGCGGCACTCTGCCAACAGGTCTGCTGCAGCCAGGCCGACGGATAGGTGCTGCGCGCGCTGAGCGCAGTCGCCATGCCGCGGGCTGTGAGGAACGGGCACGCCGGCGGCTCGGCTGCGACCTCCTCTTCCCCGGCTTCACCTCGATACGCGAAATAGAGTTCGTCCCCACCGAATCCCGAGACGAGCGTGTCGATACCCGCGGAGCGCAGCATGTGAAATGCGGCCTCGAAGATTTCCGGGTAGTTCTCATCTTCTGGCCACACCTGATAGCGGAGTCGCCGCAAGCTCTGCGGGGCGAAGGGAGCATAGCGCCCGGCCGGCAGGGAAAGGTCGGCGAAGCCGCCAGCGCGGCACAGCAGCAGACGGCGCGCGCGTTGCGCTTCCCCCATCGCGCCGTCGAACTGCGCGCCAATGCTCATCGCGCCGTCGCCGGTCACGTGCGCTGTGGCGAGCGCGGTCAGCGCCGAGTCCATACCGCCGCTCAACTCCACCGCGGTTCGCCGCGGGTCAAGGGGGCGCGCGTCGAGGATCGAGATCACCGTTTCGCGGAACAACGCCTCGACGTCGACACCGGGCGGAATCTCGCGTGGACCGTCGTGGCGCACCGGTTCCGGCAGAACGGCATCCACCCCCGCTGTGGTAACCACCAGCGTCGCCCCTGCCGTGGCGCGATATAGCCCCGATAAAATCGTCGCCGGGCCATATGTGGAGATGCCGGCAATGTGGGCGAGCACGTAATCCCACACGAACTCGTGGGGGCCGGTGCCGAGCAGGCGGGCATAGTCCCAATCGAAGCGAGCGCGGCCCTCGGTCGCGAGGCAATAGACCGGGATCGATATCGTCGGCGAAGCTGTGTATCGGATTGCGCGCCGCCGACGGTCGATGGTCAACGCGGCGAAATCAAGTGGGTAGTTCTCGAGGTCGTCGAGGTGCGCCTGGATCAGGCCTTCCGTAGCGCCGACGACATGCTCGAGCCCTTCCGGATCGTCGGCGAAGCGCTCTAGGACAATGGCGACGATTCGATCGGCGCCCTCCAGGAGCACGGCCCGCAGCATCCGGTGCTGCACGAGCAAGACCCGCGAGCGGCCGATGGAAAAGCCCCCCTCGATGAGGCCAAGGGGAGCTGAAAGGTCGTCGAACGCAAGGTCGGCGTGCAACATCGCGATCGACCGACGGGCTCAGGGGTAGCCGCCGAACCGGTCGTTGCCCTCGTTGATCTTCGGAGCCATTGGCGCACCGGGGTCGGACACTGTGGAGGCAGGCAGTACGCTGTCGAGTGCCTCAAGCTGCGTCTGGAACCGCTTCGACTTAGACGATCTGGTCATAACCATCTCCTCCTGCCTGGCGGGAAACGCCCAACACCGGGCGACTCGGAAGCCGCCAGGGTGACAATCATGCCAGTACTGCCGGGCAGACACAATCAACCGGGGGCAGTGGCGGGCCAGCGTCATCGCGGCTGCTTCACCAGGAATGCATCGGCCTGCTGCTGCAGGCCCTGCTCCAGCTTTGATGCATCGCGCCCATGCTCCCCGGCCAGCGTGAACGGGCTTTCTCCACGAGTTTCCCTTCAGCTGCGATGAACCGCCACGCGAAGCGGTGCGCGTGGAGCTGAGCACTTCGGTGCGCCCTGTTCGTCCGTGATGTCCCAGCGCCTTGACGCACTGCCGAATGTGGCCCTGATGCGCTCAGGGCGCAGCGGCCGGATTAGGGTAGGCACCGCGGGAGCGCGACGGACGCGGGCGACGCTCACGGATACTCAGCCTATCCGTAGGGCGTCTCTTCGTTCCGTTGGAACGGGTAGACGAGCTGCCCCAGGTATGTCTCCGGGGGCTGGAATTTCGTTGTTCCATAGCGCGACGGCCAGTGGGCCGGTAGGTGAGCAGTGCCGAAGAGCGCATCGATGAACGACAGGAAGACGGCGAAGTTCTTGTCGATTCCTTCCTCATCCGACGTGTGATGCCAGTGGTGGAATTCCGGTGTCGCGAACACCCAGCGCAGATAGGTGAAGTGGACCCCGTTTTTTGGACCACCCCCATCTTTGCGTTTTGAGCCGACTCCCACGTAGGAGAACGGCCATGAAGCAGAGGAACAAGAAGCGGTTCGACCCGGAGTTCAAGGCGCGCGTAGCGCTGGAGGCGCTGCAGGAGAAGGAGAGCCTGGCGCAGCTGGGGCGCCGGCACGGGGTGCACCCGGTGCTGGTGGGCCAGTGGAAGAAGCAGCTGCTGGAGAAGGCGGCCACGGCCTTCACCACCGAGGCCGCGGGGCGGGACGCCGAGAAGGTGCAGGACGAACTGCTGCGGAAAATCGGCGAGCTGACGGTGGAGCGCGATTTTTTAGCGCGCGGGCTGCAGCGCTCCCGCTGAGCGAGAGGCGAGCGATGGTGCAGCCCGGACTCGACACGCTCTCGGTGCGCAAGCAGTGCGACCTGCTCCAGGTCTCGCGCTCGGGGCTCTACTACCAGCCCATCGAAGTGAACGCCGAGGAGCTCCAGCTCATGCGCCGCATCGACGAGCTGTACCTGGCGCGGCCCTTCTACGGCAGCCGCCGCATGACGGTGGTGCTCCAGCACGAGGGGTACGAGGTGAACCGCAAGCGCGTGCAGCGGCTCATGCGCCTCATGGGCCTGGAGGGGATGGCACCTGGGCCGCATACCAGCCGGCCCCACCCGGAGCATCCCGTCTACCCGTACCTGCTTCGAGGGCTGGCTATCGTGAAGCCGAACCAGGCCTGGGCGGCCGACATCACGTACGTGCCGCTGGCGTACGGGTGGGCGTACCTGGTGGCCATCATGGACTGGTTCAGCCGGGTGGTGCTGGCCTGGCGCGTGTCCAACACGCTCTCGACGGACTTCTGCATCGAGGCTCTCGAAGAGGCCCTGCGCCACCATGGACCTCCCAGCATCTTCAACACCGACCAGGGGGCGCAGTTCACGGACAAGGACTGGCTCGCGGTGCTCAAGGGGCAGCAGGTGCGCATCAGCATGGACGGCAAGGGCCGGTGCGTGGACAACATCTTCGTCGAGCGGCTCTGGCGCAGCCTCAAGTACGAGGAGGTCTATCTCAACGCCTACGCCGACGTGCGCCAGGCCTGGGCGGGCGTGGGCCGCTGGCTGCGCTTCTACAACCTTGAGCGCCCGCACCAGGCGCTCGGGTACCGCACGCCCATGCATGTCTACCGCACCGGCCTCATCGAGCACGCGGCGTGACTCCACAGGCCTCCACAGCTATCCACAGGTTACGAGTCTCCCCCCGCGCCCCCCTCGACACGACCACGACGACGACGTATCAACACACTCTCACCGTCGGCTCAGGCGCAAAGATGGATTGCCCCAAAGTGGTCCAGCCGATGGGGTCCACCTCAAGGGCCAGCGGTGGTTCACGTTGGCGTGGATGTACACGGCGTGGAAGGACACGAAGACGAGGTAGCCATAGATGGCGGACGGGCTGAAGCCCATCAGGAACACCGGCACGAATCCCGCGATTCGGTTGACGAGCACGTCCACCAGGTGCGAGCGCGAGCTGGCCAGCCAATCCATCTGAAGACTGGAGTGGTGGATGGCGTGGAACCTCCACATCCATGGCACCTGGTGGAAGGCGCGGTGCACCCAGTAGCTCACCAGGTCCACCGCCACGAGGATTTCGAAGAACTGCAGCCACACCGGCTGGGCGGCTACGTGCGCCTGGAAATCCATGCGTACCGCCCAGGAGAAGAAGACCTGCACTGGAATCAGCACCATGAAGGAGATGAGCTGCACACCCACGTGGCTGACAAAGAAGTGCTTGAGGTCCGTCTGCCACCCCTCCCGGAAGATGCGCTGAGGGCGGAGCTCCCAAAGCCGCTCCATGGGAATGAACAGCAGCCCCAGCACGAGGAGCTCCAGCGCGAAGTAATCCAGTCCCGCGCTCAGCGCACGCGGCTGATGGGTGAGTGGCTCCGCCTCGCTACCGCCAAGCAGCAGGGCTACCATCGCGAGCAGCATGGCAATGCCGCCATGCGCCTTGGAGCGCAGGGTGAGCACGCTGAAGGCTCCCAGCGCGAAGGTGGCAACGATGGCCGCCTGGAGGACGCCCCGAAACAGCCCCAGGTGCTCCACGTAGAAGGCCCGGCTGTCGTTGGACACCAGCAGGTGGGGAAACAAGAAACAGAATTCGGCGCACACGCACAGTACGCCGAGCAAGCCGCTGGTGACGCCGGCGCGCTTGCCCAGCTTGATGCGCAGGGCAGGAGTCAAGGGGAGTTCCAAGGGCGCCTTCCAGAGAGAGAACGATGTGACTCAAGCCTATGCTACTTCCCGTCCAACGCTAGCTCCGCCGCTGCCGCTGGAGCTGACTTCGCAGGCGCGCCGGTTCCGGGCCTCATTGGGCTGGTGGGCTCTGGTCTGCAAGGCTCGCCCACTTTCTTCCAGGGGGCGGAATGTGCGCATCATGCACAACTGCTCCTGGTGGGCAGGTGAGTCTCTCAGCACAGCTGGTTCCCTTGTTGGCGGTCGTGCGGAAGCGCAGGTTCCTGGTCATCGGCTCGACTGGTTTTCCAGGGCGCCGGCTACCGCATGCCCCGCCGAGTCAAGGGCAAGCTCGCCCCGCTCGGCGCCCCTGTGATTCGGGGAACGCGCGGTGACAGGGCGCTACCGGCCAGCGCTCGGAGCGCACTGGCCTGAAGGCAAGGCCCTCTCCGGCCTGGATGCGCGCCGCTCGTACGACATGGACGGCGCGCATCAGGGGCCCCCATTGACTCAGTACACCACCACTGAGGCGTAGACCCTGGTGCCGTTCGTGAAGGCCACCAGGGCGCCGCCGTTCGACGGAAGCGCCGCGACTGCTGGCGCGGCGCCTGGGCCTACAGTCCTGGCATCCGTGGCCAGAATCATGGCGGCCCCCACGAGCATCCGGTCCAGCTGGATGTCGCCCGTCCCCCGCTGGGACGCGATGTAGCCGTTGCCGAGCGCGTCCGCGTCAATCGTCCGGAGGGGCGCGGGACTGATGTCCGTGGGGAGGCCCGGCACCTGGGTGCTCGTCCCCGGCTCGGACATCGGGATGACGTCCACGTTGTCGTCTCCAAAGGAGCCTGTGGCGTAGATGAAGCCGTTGGAGCCCGTCCAGTCCGAGAAGAACGCCTGCCCCGGTGGGGAGCTCGGCGGGCCGAAGGTGGTCCCCTGGTCGCTGCTGCGGCGGATGCGGAAGGAGGGGTCGTCGCTCACCGAGAAGACATCTCCGCTGACCTTGTCAACGATGATGTCGAAGAAGGCATTGTCCTGGTCTACGTCCGTCGCGCTGAAGTCGTTCGCGCCTCGCGTGAAGTTCTGCAGGACGCGCACCCCCGCGGAGCCTTGCGAGACGGAGATGTAGAGGGCGTCGCCCCTGGAATCCAGACTGAGGGTAGGACTGGCCGCCGGGCTGAGGATTCGCGGTGCTTCCCAGCTTGCTCCCGCGTCGACGGTCCGGGTGAACATCAGCGTGCCCGCGCTGGTGGCGGCGACATAGGCGACCCCGGTGGGGCCGCCTTCAATCGCGACTTCAGCCGCGTTGGTGATGCCCAGGGGAGTGGGCCCTACCCAGGTGCGGCCACGGTCCACGCTCACGCTGACATGGACCGCGCCACCACAGTTCATGGCGACGTAGAAGCGCCCCAGTGCATCCACCGCCGCCTTGCGGCCTGGATTCGAGTTGGCGGTGGTGCAGTTCATTGTTCCACTGATGAGTGTGGGGGGCACATTCGAGAACGCATCCAGTTGGCACGCGGCGTCGCAGCCATCCCCGGGAGTCGTGCCGCCATCATCGCATTGCTCTCCCGTCACGCTGTCGACCAGGCCGTCGCCGCATACCTCCACGCCCTGGCAGTCCGCTCTGCAGCCGTCTCCCGCGACGCGGTTGCCGTCGTCACACACCTCACCCGAGTCGATGTAGCCGTCGCCGCAGACAGGCGGTCCCCTGACGGTGAGGCTGACCGTGGCGGTATTGGAGGGCAGCGTGCCGTCGGTGGCCGTGAAGGTGAATGGGTCCTCCCCTTGGAAGTCCGCGGCCGGTGTGTAGAGCACCACGGCGCCCGTCCCGGACAGGGTTCCGTGAGCGGGAGCCGCCACGGTGAACGTGAGCGCATCCCCATCCACGTCCGTGGCCGCCAGCGTGATGAGCGTCGGCGTGTTGTAGCTCACCGTCACAGAGACAGAGGAGGCCACGGGTGCGTCGTTGACCGGGGTCACCAGGACCGAGACGGTGGCCGTTGTCTGCTTCTTGCCGTCGGAGACCGTGACCTGGAAGGCGTCCTCTCCGGCGAAGTTCGCGTTCGGGGTATACGTCACCGCCGCCCCCGTACCCGTGAGCATCCCATGGCCGGGCAGGGTGAAGGAGAAGTCGAGCACGTCTCCATCCGGGTCCACCGCGGAGATGGTGATGTCCACCGGGATGTCCTCGGAGGTGGTCGCGTGGACGTCCTCGACCCTGGGCGCTGAGTTGTCGTCGCAAACGCTTGGCTGCCCTGTGCACGTGTAGCCCGGCTCCACCTCACAGACACTGCTACAGCCGTCTGTAGAGCGCTGGTTGCCGTCGTCACACGTTTCGAACCCGCCCAGCACCCCATCACCACAAACGGCCCGTAGTGACGTCTCCACCGCGTCCACCAGGTAGAGCGCGAGCACTGTGCCCCTCAGCCGCACGTAGCGATAGGGCACGTTCCCCGAGTACGTCGCCACCGCCACGTGCGTCCCCAGGCCCAACTCCACCAGGTGCAACGAGCTGGAGCCGATGTAGGTCCCATCCGCCTTCAGGAAGTCCACCTGCGCCACCAGCGCCAATGACAGCCCCTGGTAGTAGACGCGCAGGTCGCCGGTGCCTTCCTCTCCCTGGCCCAGGTCCAGCACCAGCGCCGCGTTGAGCAAGCCCAGCAGCGTCGCAGCCTGCCCGTCCGGAGCGCCCAGCGCTGCTCTCGCGTTGAGCACTGTCGCCGTGGTGCCCGATGCCACGGCGTCCGCATACGGGTCCCACGTCAACGAGGCTTCCGGGCGCTCACGCGTCAACGCCCCGTTGTCCTCTTGCGACGCCCCATCCTCCAGAAGACGAGCCTGCTCCTCCGGGGACTCCACACCACATGCTCCCAGTGACAGGGCCAGCATCACGCGCAGCCCCCACGAACGCAGCACTTCGGAACGGCTTCGCATCGAGTGCCTCCCCAGGGGGCAGGATGTAGCCCTCAATGGGCCGTCCCCCTCATCGAATGCATGATATCAATCCACACTCCCTGGCGCTCGGCGCGCAACACGTGGATGGCCAACTTCGTCTGACCACCAGTCGCCAAACACTTGAGTGCCATGGACCCCGAGTCCCTGACATGCGTCCGTCTGCCTCCGCGAGTTGTGAGACGTCCCGCCACCTCGTCTTCCGGGCAGCGCCTTCTGGAAGGGGAAGAACCACGATGGCAGCAAGTCCGAAAGAGGCACTCAGGGAGCTGCCTTCTTCTCCTGCTGATTGAGATGGCCAAGCTGCGTGGCGAAGACCCGGGGGATTACCTGCTGCGCGCCGCCCACGCCGCCATGGAGAACCCCGGCACCGTCACTCTGCCAATCTGCTACGACTGATGGCTGGCCGTCCGGTGCGCCCCGACCCGAGCAACCGCGCTGGAAGGGGACACGGTGATTTCCTACGTGCAGAGTGTCCACCATGTCCTGGCGCATCCTCTTTGTCTTCTGCGTCGTATCGTTGCTGCCCACCCAGGCGGTTGCCCAGGAGGCGCGTCCAGCTGGAAAGTCCGTGCTCCTGCTCATTCCCGAGGATACGGCGCTGCCTGCCATGGCGACGCTCGTCGCCAGTCTCCGCTCCTCCTTGTGGGAGGCCCAGGACGGCCCGCTAACGCTGGATGTCGAGAGCTTGGATCTGGGGTGGGCCCGCGGGCCCGCCTACACACACGCCCTGCACACCTGGTATCTGGCCAAGTACCGGGAGCGCCGGCCGGATGCCCTTATCGCCTTCCGCTCCGACGCTATCCAGTTGGTCCTGCAACTGCGCCAGGAGTTGTGGCCGGATATCCCGATGATCGCTCTCTCCGAGGATGGTCAGCTCTGGGAGCAGCAGCCTCGCCCGGAGCGGGTGGCGGGCCTCTGGATTCATTATGACATGCGGGCCACCGCGGAGCTCGCCCTGCAGCTGCTCCCCAGCACGCGGAGGCTTGCGCTCGTCAACGGCTCCAGCCCCTGGGAGCGCGCTCAGCAGGAGCAGATGGTGCGAGAGCTGCAACCGTTACTGGCGCAGCGGGGGCTGGAGCTCATCGACCTGAGCAATCTGCCGCTGGCCGAGTTGCTCGAGCGCGCGAGGACCCTGCCTGACGACACCGCTGTTCTCACCTTCACCTTCATGACCGATCCGAGCGGGAGGCCTTTCGTTGGGCGCGATATCGCACGCATGTTGCTCTCCGCCAGCAACCGGCCCTGCTTTGCCCTCCACGACACCGTCCTGGGGCTGGGGTTCGTCGGCGGAGCGCTCGTCAGCTACGAGGCCGTGGGCCAACAACTGGGCATGCTCACCTCCAGCGTGTTGCGCGGAGAGCAGGAGGAATTCCTCGCGCCCCTGAAACCTGCATCCGTGGATACGCTAACGGTCGATGCCCGAGCGCTGCGGCGCTGGAACATCCCCCGCGAACAGGTGCCTCCCGGAGTGCAGCTCGCCTTCGACGAGCCCTCGTTCTGGGAGCGCTATCGCTGGTGGGTCCTGGGCGCCCTGACGATCACCGGTCTGCAGGCGCTGGTGGTCGGTGGGCTCGTCGTGGAGCGGCGCCGCCGCATGCTTGCCCAGGCCGAGCTCCTCGAGCGCCAACGCTTGGAGAAGCTCGCGGAGCTGGAGGCACGTCGAACCCTGGAGCAGCTGGCCCATGTGAGCCGGGTGGCCGCCCTGGGCGAACTGACCGCCTCACTGGCTCACGAGCTCAACCAGCCCCTGGCCGCAATTCTCAGCAATGCCCAGGCCGCACGCCGCCTGCTGAACGCCACCCCTGCGGAGTTGGACGAGGTGCGCGAGGCCCTCGGGGACATCATCTCCGATGACAAGCGCGCTGGCGAAGTCATCCACCGCATGCGCGCGCTGCTCAAGCGAGGGGAGCCCCGGCAGGAGCTCCATTCGCTCAATGACCTGGTGTGCGAGGTGGTGCGCCTGCTGAACAACGACATGTACCTGCGCGGCGCGACCCTCCAACTGGCGCTGGCCCCGTCGCTGCCCTCCGTCCAGGGGGACGGCATCCAGCTCCAACAGGTGGTGCTCAACCTGCTCATCAACGCCATGGATGCCATGGCCGATGTCCCGGCGGGCCAGCGCCAGCTGCAGGTCCGTACCGCCTCGCCAGGTCCGGGGCAGGTGGAGCTGAGCGTGCAGGACTCGGGGCGAGGGATCGAGCCCTCACAGCTACCCCTCATCTTCGAGCCCTTCTACTCCACCAAGGAGCAAGGGCTTGGCATGGGGCTGTCCATCAGCCGCTCCATCGTCGAGGCGCACGGCGGCCGCTTGCAGGCCGAGAGCCCTCCCGGGCAAGGGGCCCTGCTACGGTGCGTGCTTCCCGCAGCGCACACGGAGTCCTCGCCATGACACAAGTCCCCGCCACCATCTTCCTCGTGGACGACGATGAGTCCGTGCTGCGGGGACTGGGGCGACTGCTGCGGGCCGCGGGCTATGCCACCAAGCCCTTCACCTCGCCCTCCGAGTTCCTCGCACAGCTGTCCGGGGATACGCCGGGCTGCGCCGTACTCGACCTGCGGATGCCGGGGCTGAACGGGCTGGAGCTGCAGGAGGCCATGGCGTTCAAGAATTGCCACCTGCCTGTCATCTTCATCTCGGGCCATGGGGATGTGCCGGCCAGCGTCAGGGCCATGAAGGCCGGCGCCGTGGACTTCCTCCTCAAGCCCTTTGATGAGCAACAACTGCTGGGAGCCATCTCCCAGGCCTTGACCAAGGACGCGGCGGCCCGTGCCGGCCGTGCCGAGACAGCCGCGCTGCATGCCCGACACGCCGTCCTCACTCCCCGCGAGCGCGAGGTGTGCGCGCTGGTGGCCCAGGGGCTGACCAACAAAGAGGTCGCCCAGCGGCTGGGCACCACCGAAAAGACAATCAAGGTGCACCGCGCCCGCGTCATCCAGAAGCTGGACGTGGACTCGGTGGCGGAGTTGGTGCGGTTCGTGGACCGGATGGGCCAGGGCTGAGCCCGCGCAGTGTAAGCACTAGGTCCAATAGCCATTGCCCTGACACTATGAGTAGAGGTGGCCGAGCTGACATGCCCCGGCACCTCCTCTGGCTGCTGGCCGGCTGGGTCTTTCCCCACCATGAACCCAGAGCCACTTCGCATGAAAAACCTATCGTTGTTGCTTGTTGCCTGTTGCTTGACGTTGGCAGTCATGGGGTGTGATGACCGTCCGTCTCCTTCTCCATCCCCATCAGACGATTTCTCCCTGCGTGTCGTCCTCGCGGAGGCCACCATCTCCGCGGGGATGACGACCACCGCGAAGGCTCAGCGGGTCTATGACGATGGCCGCATCGTCGACCTCGACGCCTCCACTTCACAGCAGTGGACATCATCCGCTTCTCAAGTGGCCTCAGTCGAACCGCAACCGGACGGCACTGTCAAAGTGACGGCTCTCAAGCCCGGTAGCGCCATTATCACCGTCAATGCGGACGAAGCCTCGGGCGAGGCAACCCTCGACGTCACCGACGCCCGTCTGCTCTCGCTGCAGGTGTCACCTTCCATTGTCTCCGTGCCCGCGGGCATCACGCAGCAGTTCACCGTCGAGGGCAGCTATAGCGACGGCACCACGGTCGATGTGACGAGCCGCGCGACGTGGACGGCGAGTGACACCGCCATCGCCACCGTGAGCAGCACGGGCCTGGGCACCGGCGTGGCGCCGGGTGGGCCCGTCACCATCACCGCCACCCTGGATGGCGTGAGCGGCACGGCTCAATTCACCATCCTTTCTCCTCCGCCCGTGCTCACCTCCCTGGATCTCACCCCCATGATGGCTTCGGTGAGCGCGGGCTCGGCACAGCAGTTCACCGCCGAGGGCCGCTACAGCGATGGCACCACGGTCGATGTGACGAGCCGCGCGACGTGGACGGCGAGTGACACCGCCATCGCCACCGTGAGCAGCACGGGCCTGGGCACCGGTGTGGCACCGGGTGGGCCCGTCACCATCACCGCCACCCTGGATGGCGTGAGCGGTGAGGCTCAGCTCAGCGTCACTGGGTGGACGTCCGCGGGGGCCATGTCCACGAGCCGCGACCATCACACCGCCACGCTGCTCGACTCAGGCCAGGTGCTCGTCGTGGGGGGGCGCGATGGGACGACCCCCTTGAGCAGTGCAGAGTTGTACGATCCCGCGACCAACTCCTGGTCTCCCGTCAGCGCCATGTCCAATGGCCGCTTTGCTCACGCCGCCCTGTTGCTCTCTGTTGGCTACGTGCTCGTCACTGGGGGCGTCGGCGCACCTACCAGGGCGGAGGTGTATGATCCCGCGACCAACTCCTGGTATTTTGCTGGCATCTTGAGTGGGGGCCGCTACGGCCACACCATGACGCTGCTTCCCTCGGGCAAGGTGCTCGTTACTGGCGGCACCGATGGCACCAACGCTCTAGCCACCGCAGAAGTGTACGATCCGCTCATCAACCTCTGGGCCAACGTCAGCCCCATGAGCACCGCCCGCTTCCGCCACACGGCCACATTGCTCCCCTCGGGCAAGGTCCTCGTCTCAGGGGGGAACAATGGCTCCGGGAGCTTGAGCAGCGCCGAGGTATACGACCCCGGCACCAATTCGTGGGCCCCAGCCGCCACCATGATGACGAGCCATGGCCTTCACGCGGCCACGCTGCTCCCCTCTGGCGAGGTGCTCATCTCAGGGGGGCAAGCGCTCAACGAACCCTCTGCCTCGGAGCTGTATGATCCAGACACCAACACCTGGTCCGCGGCTGGGCCCATGGTCGAGGGCCGCTCCCGCCACACCGCCACGCTGCTCGCTTCGGGCGAGGTGCTCGTCGCGGGGGGCGACGGCAGCAGCTATTTCCGCACTGCGGAGCTGTACAGCCCAGCCACCTCTTCCTGGTCCGCAACGGATTCCATGGCTGCGTCCCGCAGCGCTCACACCGCGACGCTGCTGACCTCTGGCAGGGTTCTCGTCGTGGGTGGTGAAGATGGCAGCCACCAACTTGCCACGGCGGAGGTGTACGTGCCCTGAGCGCACAGCCTCTCTGAAGGCTGCATTGAACCCACGGCCGGGAACTTACGGCGTCCGAGGTCGACTCAACGACCGCTCGTGATTCTCGAGCGGGCGGGCGCGCGGAGCGACAGGAAGGGGCGGGGCACATCCCGTGCTCCACCTCCACGGTCGTCTCCGCTGTCCATTGCTACCGGAAGGGCGCCCCAGCTTCTTCTTGGGCGCAGTAGCAACCGAGCCCCGAGCGCAGCGCGTGCTGAAGCGCGGTCAGTTCGTCGCAGAGGGTGGTGTGCAAAGGCCACCTGCCGCGCGCCAGCTGCGAACTGGGCCGCAAGGGCGGCGGGGTGAAAGGGCCGCCGCCTAGCACCTCGCTCACGCGTGATGGCGTGTGTTTGACGCGCAAGTGAGGCAGCGAACAACTTTAGGGGGGGGCATACCGGTTCGTGACGGCGCTCAGTCGCTGTTGACATGAGCGTACGGAAGCTCGACGGTGAATGTGGCGCCGTTTCCGGGCTCGCTCTCGACGCGAATGACACCCCCGTGGGCTTCGACGATCTGCCGGCTTATCCAGAGCCCGAGCCCGAGCCCCCCATGGTTCTGTGAGGACACCGCGCGTTCGAAACGCTCGAAGATGCGCGTCTGGTCCTTGGGCGGGATGCCGATGCCAGAATCTCGCACAGACAATCGTGCCCCGTTCGTACTTGCGCACGCCTTCACCTCTATGGGGCTGCCTGCTCCGTACTTGAGGGCGTTAGAGAGCAGGTTCGTGACAACCTGCATCAGGCGAAGGCGGTCCCACATCCCCCTCACGTGCTCCTCCAAGCTCAGGTGGAGCTGGCATTGCGCTTGGGCCACGGCGCTCGAGGAACGTTCCAGCACCTCGCTCACGAGCGCTGACAAATCGCACGCCTCGAGCCGCAGCGTGAGCCGGCCTGCGCTGATGTGGACCGCATCCAGCAGTTCGTCCGCGAGCTGGGTGAGGCGTTCGGCCTGCCGCCGAGCACGTACCAGCTTCTCCTTCATGCGCTCGTCTCTTCGCTCCTGCGCCATGCCCAGCAGGGTGTGGAACTGGAATTGGAGCACGGTGAGTGGCGTCTTCAGTTCGTGGCCGGCGACGGAGAGGAAGTCATCGCGCAGCTTCATCGATTCCAGCAATTCCAGCTCGACGCGCCTGCGATGCTCGATTTCAGCCTCAAGCGCCTGGGCGCGCTGTTGGAGGATGGAGACCTCGCGCAGGCGGGCGCTCTCGGACTCGGCTCGTGAGTACTGCTCGGTGGGGACGACATGCGTGTGCGCGGCGCAGACGGCCTGGAACGCCCGTGCATCTTCCTGCGTGCGGAAGTTTCCCATCGAGTAGGCGCACAACAGACTGAAGAGATGCTCCTTCGCGAGGTCATTCCATTGCGCCTCCAACAGGAGCGCGGCCTGCGCGTTGCCATCCTTCCAGAGCAGATCCACCATCTCGCCATAGGCACGGACACGCGCCCCCTGGGCGCCACGATGGCTTTGCTCAAGAACCGGCCCGATGGCACTCTTGAACTGATGCCAGTCAGGCATCCCCTTGACCATGAATCGGTTGAGTGTTTGTCGCGCGTCGAGGAGGACCAGTCGCCCCTCCGCGCACGCGCGCTCCACGTCGGTGCCTCGAGCTTTCAAGCGCTGCGCGAAGCTCGCCCGATGGGGCTCCGTGGCGATGATGACAGCGGGTTCTCCGACGTGGAATCCCGCGTCGAGGAACTGGACGACCACGTCTGACAGAAACGCGGAGTCCTCGTAGAACTGGACGACGTGGTTATCAGTGGCCCTCCACGAATGCTGGTCCTGCCTGCATGCTGGACTTTCGAGTGCGGAGGTCATTACCGAAACTATACCGCCAGGGGGGAGTCGTCATTCTTTTCGCCCCCTTTGGGGCTGCCCAGAGGCTGAAGAGTCGACGCCAAAAGCTCTTGACGCCCAGGGCGTTGGGTACTCAACGCTGAAGGGCTCGGCCGGCCGCTTGGTGGCCTGGTACAACAGCGAGCATCGGCACGCCGCCATCCGCTTCGTTTCGTCCGACGACAGACATTTCGGCCGCGAGGCCGCGCTCCTCGCCCAGCGCCACCTGGCGTATCAGCGTGCCCGAGAGCGTTGGAGTCGCGACACCCACGGCTGGACGCCCGCGGGCCCCGTCCGTCTCGACCCCTCTTCGAACCTCCCTGGGCAGTGCAGGGACTGGAGTGCATCCGCTGGGCCCTCTCCCGTGACAACGACCTTGACGCTCACCGCACTCCCGACCGAGCGCTGCTTGAGCGTGACGCTCGCGGGCCCCGGCACCTGCTCCCAGCGCGGCGCCGATGCCTGGGCCAGGGCGTTCGATGCGGAAAGCACGAGCAGGGCGGCGGCAATGCTCCGCCCAGGCGCTTCAGGAAAGTGTGGCGCGCCGGCGCCGCTTGCTCGGGGGCCATTCAATCTCAGGGGGCATGAGGTCTCTCCAGGGAGTCGTGGGGCCAAGTCCCGAGCTCATGGCACGCACACGCCATGGCTGAGGTGCTGCCTGAAGCAACCCCGCCACTGCGCCCTCTGCACACGCTTTCCAACGCGCATCCGCACCAGCGTTGCGCTCTTCTGGTGGCTTCAGTTGTCGCCGCCTTGCGGCTCGTCCCATACGCCACTTGTACGTCGCCATCCGGTCAAAGACGTGGAGTGAGCGGTTGCAGATACGCGAGGACCGTGTTCGGCGGCGCCGCGAGCGAGCCGTTCAGGGATTGGCCTGGAGGAGTGAGTCGGGCGGTCCGGCGAGATGTCGTGCTCACCGGCTGACGCGCGTTTTGACGCACCCATGACGCAGCGACCGAATTTTGGGTAGGCGCACGCCAGCCAGTTGGACTGCGATGCGCCATGCCGTACGTGTCAGCGAAGCAATATCAGCCATATGGACCGCCGATGCCACGCACGAGAAGGAGATTCGCCCAGTGATTTGCCCCAGAGCTCCCGGAGAGGACAACAAGGCTGTTCCTTGACGGGCATGCGCTCCCCGGGCACTATCCTTGTCTCATCTAAATAGTATCTGTCCCTCCCTGCTCTCGATGCAGTATTGATTCAGCATTTGGCCCGCATCAAAAGAGAGGCAGCGCTCGCGGGAACAATTGGCTTTGTGCTCACCCCTGGTACTCCTATGGACCGAATGATGTACACGCTTCGGGCTTTCCCGATCTTTTCTCTTGTCGTCCTTGCAGCGTGCGAAGCCCCCACCGACGAGGAGGGCAAGGGTCTCGAATCAGGTGAGACAGCCTCGTCGGCACTCGTCCTATCGAGCGTATCCCCCAGCAGCGATGTTGCTATGAGCGGTATCTGGGCGGGTGGGGGAAGCGCGCCGATTTACGGCTTGATGGATGACGGTGTCTCCTTCGCGGCGAGCGATCGCGGCGGTTCGTTCGCGCGCAGCGCTCCTGCCCGGGCATCATCGACCCTGACCTTGGGCTATCACGACAGCGCCAGGCCCGGCGGCGCTTCGAGAGTCGTCGTAAACTACGACGGGTGGGCAATCAACGGCGGTGCAGGTTCGCTCCGTGTGAAGCTCTACGAGGGCGCAGCCCTGCTCGCCACGGGGCCCACCCATGTGCTCACCAACACGCCTGCCAACTTCAGCGATACTTTCGCCGACCTGGACGTCACGGATGCCAAGCTGCTCCGCACGGAGCTCATCTTTGAGAACAGCGCGGCCGCCGGCTCGCTGGTCTCATCCATCATCTGGCTCGACGTCACCAGCCGCAGCGGTACCGGACTCCAGGGGCAGTACTTCGACAACATTGACTTCACCGGTGCCTCGGTGAGCCGTGTCGATTCCTCCATCGATTTCGATTGGGGAGCAACTTCGCCCGCCTCCGGCATCAGCGCCGATACCTTCAGCGTGCGCTGGACGGGCAAGTTAAGCGCCGATCACACGGAGACCTACACCCTCTATACGACCAGCGACGATGGGGTTCGTCTGACCGTGAACGGCACTCGCATCATCGATAACTGGACCAACCACGGCGCAACCGAGAACTTCGGGGCCATCGATCTCCAGGCCGGCCATTCCTACGACATCGTGCTCGAGTACTTCGAGAACACTGGCAACTCCGTGGTCAAGCTCTCGTGGTCATCATCGTCGACGCCGAAGAGCATCATCCCCAAGGAGAACCTCTTCCCCGGCCCGCCCCTCGCCCCCATCGCGACGCTGACCTGCCCCGTTGGTTTCCCCAACGAGGTCTTCCGCGACGACTTCGATGGGGCCGCCCTCGACAACACGAAGTGGAATATCATTCAAGGAAACAACAACCCCAGCGGTGGCGCGTTCACCCAACTCACCAAGATGCTCCGCGCCAACGTGAAGGTGGAAGACGGCAAGCTGAAGGTCTCCTCCAAGCGCCACTGCGAAGACCCGTATCCCAACGTCACGCCGGAACATCCCGCCAGGTGCGCAGGCACGAACTACTACTCGGGCGCATGGCTGAAGGGGAAAGACACCTTCGCGCCAGGAAAGGGCGTGATGGCCTTCCATGCCAAGCTGCCGGCGCCCATGCCTGGCACCTTTCCTGCCCTTTGGGCCCGCAATAGCTTCGGCGATGCACGCTATGGAGAACTCGATCTTGTCGAGACCTGGTGGGACTCTCCCAAGGGCATCCCCAACGATCCAAACAAGTACTCGGCCACCACGCACCTTGGCATGAGTCCGATGATTCACACCACGGGCAATGAAGTTGGCCCCTTCGCCAATCTGGTCTCTGCTTTCCACGTCTGGGAAGTCGAGTGGGACGCCGACGCAGTTCCGGCGGTCGCCAGATACTACTATCGGGACAGCCCGAGTTCCTCGCGCATCCTGGTGCGTGTCGCGAACTACCAGACCCCTGGTTTCAATGGGAGAGTTACCGACGAGGCCTTCCGCACTGCGCTCAGCGATGGGTGGCGGCCCTATATCGACTTCGCTGTGCAGCCGGAAGGCAACTGGAACGTCGGGCCGGACGCTGCGGCGGTCTATGACCCGCAAGACCTCGAGGTTGATTCGGTCATCATCTGCGCCCCCTGAACCAGCGCCTTTTCTCTATGTGAAGAGCCCGTTTCATCAGCCGCGGGGACGGTCTCCTCTCATGTACGTCAGCGAACGCATCACTGAATGCACGGAACTGCGAATGGGGCCCTGAATAGCGCGGGGACCCCTGCATGCTGGGGCCAGCACGAGGGCGAGTGTGCGCGACGGTCGCTGGGGCGTCAGGCGTCCCATGACGGGGGGCAGAATTCTGCCCTGTCAGCCACGGTCGGCAAGAGTGGCACGAGGCGGGACTCCGTCATGCGGGATGGTGACCATGGCGTGGATGCGAGCGTCGAGTTGCTCAAGAGCGCGCTCAAGGTCGGCTCATGACGCGCGGTCGACACTCCACTCGTGGTTTAGAGCTTATCTCGGGAGGAGCGCGTGGAACCAGGTGATGATGCCCAGCGCGAGGTGCAGCATTCCCAGGTAGGTGTCCTCGTGCTTCTCCCATCACACCGGCCGTCGCCGGAAGCGATTCATCCAGGAGTGCCCGCACTCCAGCCCCATACGCCAGCCCTCCTGCCGGCAGTCCGCAGCAGGCGGGCCGACTTCTCGGTTTGCTGGCCGCGTTCTGGAAGAGCGGGCTTATGCAAGCCCTATTCCAGTCCATAATCGCTCTTTCTTCGCGACACCTCTCTGTTCTTGAAAGGATAGCGCTCCTCTGGTTCCTCCGACGCTCGCCTCCGCGCCGCAGGGGCTGCCCCTGGGGCCGGATGGCGCGGTGTGGATTGCCTCGGAGAACTGTGCAACACCGGCATGAAGGCGGACGCCCGCACGGCCGCCTCCTCAACCCTCGCCGGACTGTCGTCTCCACTTCGGGGCCTGCCCATATTCACCCGCGTTCTTCACATCCATGGGGGAAGGCGCGATGGCCAGGAAGATGAAGGCGGTGCAGGTGAAGCAGGCGAAGGGCCCGCTCGAAGTCGTGGAGCGGGACGTCCCCGAGCCTGGCCCCGGACAGGTGCTCATCGCCGTGGACGCGTGTGGCGTCTGCCACAGCGATGCGATTACCAAGGAGGGGTGGATGCCTGTCCAGTACCCGCGGGTGCCCGGCCATGAAGTGGTGGGCCGCATCGATAAGGTGGGACCTGGGGTGACTGCGTGGCAGGCGGGCCAGCACGTGGGCGTGGGCTGGCACGGGGGCCACTGCGGCCAATGCCCCGCGTGTCGCGTGGGCGATTTCGTCACCTGCGACTTCCAGCAGATCTGCGGCATCAGCTACGACGGCGGCTACGCCGAATACATGCTCGCGCCCCAGGAGGCCCTGGCCCGCGTCCCGGACGGCATGAAGTCCGAGGACGCCGCGCCGCTCTTGTGCGCGGGCGTGACGACGTTCAACTCCCTGCGGAACATGGGCGCGAAGCCGGGCTCGCTGGTGGCGGTGCAAGGCATTGGTGGCCTGGGGCACCTGGCCATCCAGTTCGCGCGCAAGCTGGGCTACCGCACCGTGGCCATCTCGCGCGGGGAGGACAAGCGGAAGCTGGCGACGGAGCTGGGCGCCCATGAATACCTCGACACGGAGAAGGGGGAGGTGGGCAAGGCGCTCCAGGCCCTGGGCGGCGCGCGCGTCATCATGATGACGGCGTCGAGCAGCCGCCTGGCGGCGGACATGATTGGCGGCCTGGGCCGCGACGGTGTCCTGCTCTTGCTGGGCGCGGGCGCGGAGCCCATTCCCGTCACCAGCCTGCAACTCATCATGAAGCGCCAGCGCGTCCAGGGCTGGCCCAGCGGCATTCCCCAGGACTCGCAGGACACCATGGACTTCAGCGCGCTCACGGGCGTGCGCTCGCAGAACGAGGTGTTTCCCCTGGAGCGAGCTGGTGAGGCCTTCGAGCGAATGATGAGCAACCACGCTCGCTTCCGAGTGGTGCTCAAGATGCGATGAGCCATGCACTCGCCTCTCATGCTGGCTGTCTGCGCGGGCGCGTCCTCGGGCTGGCTGCTTGGTTCACAGGCCCATTCGAGAGCACGCGCCCCGCGTGGAGACGCGCAGCGCGGCGGGGGCAGAGCAGCGCCGCAGACCCACCTCCAGCGTCGCGCGACTTTCACTCACGAGATTTCTCCGAGTCGCATGTTGATTGGCCAGACGATGGTTCGCTGCTGGTTTGGGTCGCCCCAAAGCGCGAGAAGGTCGGTCGAGAACTTCGCGAGCAGCTCCCCCTTGCCAGCCCCGAGAGCGCGTCGCGTCGCCGACCACGTGGACAGGTATCCGAGGAAGGCATGCGCGTTCCACTCGCGCCGAATCTCCAGCTTGGGTGCCCTTCGCTCTGGAAACGGGAAGGACAGGTCGGCATAGCCGCTGTCGACGAGCCTCCGTTCGGGAGGCCAGTAGGGACCAATCTCATCCGTGTAGAATGCAAGGAAGCGCTCGTTCAGCTCAGCGTCGAGCTGCGGGACGCCATAGCTGATCAGCGCGAGTATCGCGCCCGGCACACTGACTCGCCGCACTTCGTCGTAGAAGCGAGGCAGATCGAACCAGTGCGCGGCTTGAGCGGCCGTGACGAGGCAGGCGCCGTGGTCGGTACCAGCAATGCGCTCGGCAGGCGCCACCCGATACTGGATACGCTCGTGGGGCACTGCGCTCGCGAGCTGGTCGGCGCTGGGGTCGATGCCTACGACCGTATCGAAGTGCTCGGCGAGTGCCCGGGTAAGCTGCCCCGTACCGCAGCCGACGTCGAGCGCCATCCTGGTGCAGGGGGATACCTGTGCGAGGAACTGCGCCAGCGAGCTGGGGTAGTCAGGACGATAGCGAGCATAGGCGTCGCCTCCTTGCTCGAACCAGTTGGGCTTGGGACTCTGCATGGGCTCCCGCTTTCGGCATGGTGGACGGTTTCGACTGGGCGCGCAGGCGTTCAGTCAAGCTACGGCGCTCCAGCGCGTCGGCGACATCCGCTAGCACGCGCCGCAGCGGGTGACCGAGCTCCTGCTCCAGCTCATCGAGCGCGCTGAAGAGCGCATCCCACTGGGGGCTCAAGATGAAGTCACCCCGCGAATCCCGTACTGATAACTCCCAACCTTGAGCTGTCCGATTTGACGGGGGCAACTCCAGACAGCACCCGCTGAGGCTGCCCGAAGCACGGGCGTGTAGCGGGCGCAGTATCTCAGGCCGAGCTCGGAGTAACGCTCCTCCGAGCCACGATCGACCAGCTCGGTCACGTACCGGAGGAGCGCTCCAAGCCCTGGTTCAAGTCGCACCATCATGTCGACAATGTGCATTAGCGCTAATGCATCTGCAAATACGACCGAGGAAGGCGGCGAAGCGCTCACGCAGCGGCTCGCTGCCCCAGGGAGGACCCGTGTACACCTGGCCTGCGTCGCGAGGAGCACCATCCCATGTGCGACTTCGGTGGGCGTCATGTCGAAGGGCTCAAGTCGAGGAACACGCGGTCCGCGCGTCGTAACAGTCCTCGGTCGATGCCTACGGGGTTACTCGCTGGATGCGCTCGTGACGCAGCGAGCGGATTTGGGGCGGAACAGCGCTTGCGCTACTCGATGTTCGAGCGAACGAATCGCACCCGTTCTCGAATCGATGCTTGGGGAAGGGGGAGCAGCTCGTAGCCAAGGCTCGTGTAGACCTCGACCATCGCGCGATGGGTGGCCTCCGCTTCCGCGGAGTCCTGTTTGCGCTCGGCATCTTGCGCGAAGATCTCGGGCCAATGGGGCGCGATGAAGACACGTCGATTGTAGCGAAACAGCTCCGCGGCCTTCCAGAGATGTGGAGGCACCGGAAGGCCACATACCCGAAGGTATCCGATGACGTCGGGAATGCCGCGATCCAATATGACGGGATGGCCTCGTTCGCGGGCCTCCTTGTGGGTACGCATCTCCCATCCAAGCATCAGCTCGGCAAAGGCCGCCCGGTCAGCCCAGGGAAGGGCGGTGCCGCCAATCGCGACCTGCTGCTGAATGATGGCACGGCCTGCCTCGGGCATGTGCGCGAGTCCCTCCGCCGCCAGCGCCTCGATGAGACTGCTTTTTCCGGAGCCTGGGCCACCCGTGATGACATGAAGATGCTCGGTCATGGTCTTCCTCGAACTCTGGGCGCAAACCCCACCCGGCCCAGACAGAACGCCGACCGTGCGCGCCTCGTTCACTCGCATTGCCGCTCCACCGAAAGTCGCCTGGACGTGCCCATGACGCAGCAAACGGAACTGGGGCAGGCATAGGACTGCATGGCCTCGACTCCGGCCCGGTGAACAGCCCGAGCGGCACCCGTCAGCGGTCCTCCTCGGCTCCTCTGCACCTGCCACCGCCCTCAACAGGGCCTCCATCTCTCCTATTCTCGAGACGGACGCCCAGGTGGAACGGATGTGTCATCGCGGATAGGAGTCCTTCGCTCGCGCCTTGCGTTCCTGCTCCAGGCGCTGTTGCTCGTCCAGGTGGCGCTCCATCGCGCTCGCGCTCGCGCGTCGTTCGCGCAGTTTCTCGGGATATTGCGCGACGATGAGGGGAGCGAAGTGTTCGAGCGCCTCCTCGAGGTCAGGGAAGGGCACTTCCGCCTTCTCGACCTGGATAACCCAGGGCTCAGACAACGAGCCGCGGCTCATCTCGAAGCCGACGCCCTTGTCTGCCCAGGTGCCTGGGACATCGATGAGGACGCTGATGTACTCGCCCACCGTGCACGTCTCGATGAAGACCGAGCTCGGATACTGGCGCTGGCCGCGCTTGTCGCGCCGCCGGTAGGTGATCGAACAGGCCTCAAGGGGTCTCAGCTGCTCCTGGACCTGGGCCAACTCGGGGAGCCCTCCCACGTCCGAGGTCGTCAGGAAGCCGCCCTTCCGGAGGCCCTGGCTCACCACACCCGTGCCGATGCCGAGAGCGAGCGTGGCGCAGATGACGGCGAGCACCTTCGTGCTGGAGTGCTTGTTGACGGGCCCTGTCGTCCCCGGCGCGTTGGCGGGCGCCGCCGAGGCATCCTGCGCCGTGCCGCTCCAGAGCATGGATGCGATGCTGTAGCCCAACACGAACGCCGCGAACATGGCGACGCCCTGCAGCATCCCTGGCGTGGGCGCGAAGGGCAGCGCGCCGAGCGACCTGAGCCACGCGAGGGTCCTGGGCGCCATGAGGCCGTTGCAGGCCAGCATCAAGACCAGCGTCCCCGGGAGGTTCACGATGGCCCAGAGCCTGGCGGCGGACGCGTCGTCCCCGGCGCGTTTGCGGCGCCACCTCCCGACCCCCACGCCCAGGAGCAAGGGAACCCACAGCAATAGCGCCCCGAAGAACATCGCGGACTCCTGCCGATTCATGGCTCGACCATGCTTCAAGCCACGTCGAATCCCAAGGAGAGAGCGGTTGTTTCTGTGCTTCCATAAAGTGGGGGCAGGGCTGAATGCGGAGGAGGCGAGCTCTCCGCCTGATTCAGGCCTCGGCTGATTGGGTCGGGGCGCCAGGGAGAGCCGAGAAGCTCGAGTACTGCGTGGGGGCGCGCGAGAGAAGCGGTAGGTGGGTCCGTAGGGCGGACTCCCTGTCGGCGGCAGATGTTGCCCATGGCCGCCCCCCGCACGGGAATGCTGGTCTCCCGGTGGAGGAAGTCGGCCAGAGTCACATGCGTCCAGTTGGCGCGCTTGAGGCCGCAGGCGCGGGGGCCCTGGCGAATCCAGTTCAGAAGCGTGGGGGACAGCCCCTCCGGAATGAGGGGCGTCTTGCCAATCAGGTGCGCATCCGCGAGGAGCGCCGGGATGACCTCCACCTCGCCCGCATTTGCCTGGGCGACAGCCTCATCCGGCTGCAAAGGCTTGCCGGGCATGATTGAAGGAACGCTTGATTGGGTGCTTGGGACCTTGAAAAAGCCGCATACACTGCTGTCCCCTGGTGCCTCCGAGCACGCGCTTGGAGGACCCGCGTTCATCCCTCACACCCCTGGAGTGCCATGCGTCGAATCATCGTCCTGCTCGCCGCGCTGAACCTGGTTGCATGTGCCCACGGCGGTGGCGCCCCGGAGCCTGCCGCGCCGGAGTCCGCCACAGCCGCGGCGCCCGTGGCGCCGAAGCCCGTCGCTACGCCCGAGGCGACGAAGGCTGCCGCCGAGGCGGACGGACTGGCCAGGAAGGGCGACAATGCGGGAGCACTTCCCCTCTACCGGAGTGCTTGGATGGGCGGGGTGCGGGGCAAGTACATTGCCTACAACGCGGCCTGCGCGGCGTCCTTGCTGGGAGAGCGCGAAGAGGCGCTGGTCTGGTTGGAGCGCGCCGTGGAGGAGGGCTACGATAACGCGAAGCACCTCCAGAAGGACCCTGACCTGGGCAACATCCGGAGCCTGCCCGGTTACGCGGCGCTGGAGCAGCGGGTCATCGCCGCCGAGGCGAAGCAGTACGAAGCCGCGGACCCGGCGCTGCGCGACGAGTTGCTCAAGCGCATGGAAGAGGACCAGCAGGCGCGCAATGCCCTCATTGCCTCGAACTTCAAGGATGAGGCCGCCAAGGCAAGAATGATGGAAGTCGATGCGCGTAACACCCGTTGGCTCAAGGGAGTCATCGCAGAGCGGGGCTGGCCGGGAAGCGCGCTGGTGGGCACGCGCGCTTCCTTCGCCGCGTGGTTGCTGGTGCAGCACGCGGACCAGGACGTGGCCTTCCAGAGCGAAGTCCTTCCGATGTTGGAGGCCGCTGTGGCGCGAGGAGAGGGCTCGGCGAAGGACCTCGCGTACCTCACTGACCGGGTGCTGGTGAACACCGGCAAGCCGCAGCGCTACGCCACCCAACTGGAGGAGGTGAATGGGCGGATGGTGCCCAAGGCGCTGGAGGACCCGGAGAAGGTGAACGAGCGGCGCGCTGCCGTGGGGCTCGGGACGCTGGAGGAGTACATCGCGAGCTTCGAGCGGATGAAGGCCGCAGCCACCCAGCAGAAGCCCTGAGCGGAAGGGCCGGGCGGCGTCAGGGCACGCTGCCGAAGCGCTCCGCGTGCTCCCGTGGACGAGCGACTTTGCCTTGTGCGGGTCGCTCGCTGCGCGCAGGCCCATCGATGATGACTGGGGCGCTTCCTTGCAGGTGACGCGGCGTCGCGTTCAGGCTCAGCCGCCGCTCGATGATGATTGAGACCGGGGACGCTTGCCGGTGGGGACACATGCCGGTGAAGTCCTCCATCGGGCGCGGGACGGGGAGCGCGCGGACTGAGCCTCCCTGCCTTGCTCGACTCGTGACACAGGCGACTCCGCCGATTCCACGGGTATGCGGCCAGGGACTGCGCGGAGGGCGAAGGGAAGGTGCCCAGGCCTCGAGGTGCCCCGGGGACTCTCCCCCCACTTCGACCGCCCAGACAGACTGATGACCGCGCGCCTCGCTCACTCGCATTGACGCGCTGTCGCAGGCAGCCGTGACCCGCTCAGGGCGCAGCGACCAAGTCTTGGGTAGGGGCGGGGGCCTCCGCGCCGTGCCTCCGCGAGCGGCGTTACAGGGACGACGCAATCCTGTTCTCGCGCCCGCGCTCCTCGTAGTCGGGCCAGCCGAAGTGGCCTTCGTACTCCTCGACACCCAGCTCCGCGGTGGCCGAGGCGCGCAGGCCCTCGAACTGGCCGCTGTCCCGCATCTCGAGCAGCGTCGCGACGAGCATCTTCCCCAGGTGCTCCTCGGGTTGCGCGTGCGCCTCGGACGTGCCCCAGGTCCCATCCTCGCGAGCCGCGAGCTTCACGCCATCGAGGCCCACCAGGGACGGCCTGTGCTCCTTCACGTCGGCCCAGCGCGGGACGAGGAGGTCCGCGAAGCCGAAATGGGTCATCGCGTCGCCACGTCCTGGCTCGGCCGCCGGGTCGAGGTCGAAGCTCACGTTCAGCGTCCCGTTGTCGGTGGAGTACTGGAGCTCCAGTCGCTGGAGCGGCCGTGCGTCCTGGACCCGGGCGAAGTCCTTCACCGCTTTGGCGAGGAACTTCGCGACGCGCTGGCGCTCCTTGCCCAGGTCCAACGGGGCGACCTTCTTCTTCGGGGGAATCTTGACGTAGTACGAGGCGCGGAAGGTGCCCTCGGTGCCCGCCCATGGAGCCAGGGCGATGAAGGCCTCGGTCTGGTGGCCCTTCGCGTTCTTCAGCACCAGGTCGCACCAGTACGTCGGTTGCGGGTGCAGGCGCTGCGTGCGGAAGATGGACCACCGGGGCTGCACGAAGGGCTTCAGCGTCGCGCTCGCGACTCGAAAGCCGCTCTTGCCGAGTCCGCGGATGAAGCTGTCGTTCTGGCCAGGAGGGCCGGCCTCGGGAAAGTCGGGGTGCTCGTGCGCCCGCAGGCCGGACCAGTCACAGGCATCGAACAGCTCGCGCCAGCGGTCCACGAAGGCGACCGCGCCCGGGGGCGGGGGAGGAGAGGACGTCATGCGGTTGCTATACCTCAACGGACGCGCGGTTTGGGCTCCTCCCCGTCGTCCGGGTACCTGTCTTCCGGGTTCGTCTCGTCATCCGGATACATGTCCTCGGGCTGGGCTCTGGAGCCTCGACGCGCTCATGGCGCAGCGACCGAATTGAGGGAGGTACAGCGGTAATTCCAACTGTCGCCTGACGCGGGCGGACCTCTCTGTCCTCCAAGTGTACAGGCTCGTGGACAGCACCCGCCTGCGTTGAAGCTGTTCGCGTCGATGAAGTGGCTCAAGAAGCAGCAGCGGCTGGAACTCGAGCTGAAACAGCTCGATGGCTTCGAGTTGGATAGCTGACGTCAGTTGAAACGACCGAGGACCCGTATCCACCACGGGTGCTTCGTCACGCTGGTGGCGGCGCTCCTCGCAGGTGACTCGTTGAAGAACCACACCGGCGGCGTCGGCGGAAGCCAGCCGAGCTGCCAGCACACCGGGCAACTGTGCTGACCGTCCGAGCCCTTCACGGCGCACCGCGGGCACTCCTGCGCGTCGGAGGGCCGCCTTGGACCGAGTGTTGCCAGCTCGGGATACCTCCGTGCTGCGCCGATGACCGCCGCCAGGTGCGCAGTGCTCGAGGTTTCCTCGCGAGTAGCTCTATCCGGTCCATCCCAGGGAATGCCGACGATGGTGCCGTCGCGTTTCATGCCGAGGATGCCACCCATGTCGAACACAACGGGGAGCGCTCGCTCTTGCTGGCTCCACGCACGCACCCACTCGCCGTGCACCGGAGTAGGTTCGTATTCGTCGATCAGCCGATCGAGCATCGAGCCGACGTCGACGTCGTCGAGCCGGAGCGCAACGACGGCAGCATACGGAACGTTGGGGGCGGTGAATGCGACCTCGGCGAGCCGATCCGCCAGCACCGTAGGGCTCGCGTACCCCGCCGCAACGAACGCAGCATCATCGACAAAAACAGACGAGTCGCGAATGGCAGACCGGCTCATCAATAGCAGCGTGTCCCCAGAGACGCTCTCCATGGGCGCTTCAGCGGCCATCCTCTGGCGGGGTGTGGACATTGTGCGGTTGAGCGCCGTCTCCAGTCGCAGAAGATCGTGGACATTGTCCAGCGGGCCCTTCGGCTGGCCTCCAGGTACCCGTACTCTGGCCGTCCGTCCCACAGCCCCGCCTTGAACCGTTTCCGCCGGGGCCCATGGAGCTGAGCACGCAGTCCGGCCAGCCCGACGCTGGCCGGACGGGCACAGGAGTTCCTCGTCGGCACCACGGCCACTTCGCTAACTCAACGCGACGGCCGACGCAGTCACGAGTGGCACGCGGGCGCGCACCTCACGCGCATAAGAGAAATAGGAGCACGGTTGAGGGCAGGGGGATGGGGCAGAGAGGCGAGGGAAGGCAGCTGAGGGGAGCCCAAGAGAAGTGAGCCATGCCGGTGCACGCGCGCCTGGGCTACGGCTGGAGTGCGTTCACCTCCACCACGCGCTCGGGGGGCCCCGCGCCGGGGCCAGCCTCGGCGGCTGCCAGGGCAGTGCCAGGTGCTACAATATCGCCCGCACTGCCTCCCTCCCCGCCAAGTACGCCAGAACCCTGCGCCGGCCCCCACACCGCGGGCAGCAGAACACTTCCAGCGGCGAGACGGGATTCTCGAGCGGCACTGCGTCCCAGGTTGACAGCGTCAACCTGATGAATATGCTGGCGGTTGACATCGTCAACCAAAGGAGTTGCCCCTGCAGACCGTACTCATCACCGGCGGGTATAGCGGGATTGGCTTCGAATGCGTCAAGCAGCTCGCTGCGCAGGGGTTCGACATTGTCTTGTCCGGCAGAGACCCCACGCGCCTGGAAGAGGCCGCATCGGCGATCCGGTCCGGTTGCGGCGTGAAGGTGGTGGCCGTCGAGATGGACGTCTCGTCGCTGCGCTCTGTCCGCAACGGCGCCGCTCAATGTCGCCAGATGATCGAAAGCGGAGAGATCAGCCGGCTTCGGGCGATTCTCTGTAATGCGGGCGCGACGTTCCGAGGCGACCCGACCTATACCGAGGATGGCTACGAGCTGACCTTCGCCACCAACTATTTGGGCCACTTTCTGTTGGTGCAGCTCCTGCTCGACAGCCTCGAGAGCGACGGCCGGGTGGTGTTCACCGCGAGCGGAACCCACGACCCCGACACGGCGGACGGCAAGCTCATCGGCCGCGCGGTGAAGCCGGACGCACTCGCCTTGGCGAAGACGGGATTGGATGGGAGCAGACCGCTTCCCGGTGGTAAGCGCTACACCACCTCGAAATTGTGCGTGGTGCTGCACGCCTACGAGCTCGATCGCCAGCTGAACGCCGCCGGCCACCGCATCTCCGTCATCGCTTACGATCCCGGAGCGATCGCAGCAACCGGCTTGCTCAGGGACCTCCCAAGGCCGGCCCGGACCATGATCGGATCGCGGCCGGTCCGCTGGCTGATGAAGCGGATGGGCGTGACCATGGGCGATCTGGCCCAGTCCGGGCTCGCCCTTGCCGATCTCGCGGTCTCGGGGAGCTTCCCCTCTGGGCGCTATTTTCAGTGGAAGAATGGCGAGCTCAAAGAGAGACGTTCGGCGGCAATGACATATGATCAAGAACTGGCTCAGGCGCTTTGGCGCGATTCGAAGACGCTGGTGGGCCTCACACCGGACGAAGCACCCGACCGCCTGAAATGACGACTCGCGACAAGCTCGTTCAGGCCGCAGCGACCCTGCTCGATCGTGGCGGCGAACAGGCCGTCACCCTGCGAGCCGTCGGCCATGCCGCGGGGCTCTCGCACAATGCCCCCTACAAGCACTTTCGGAATCGCGACGCCCTGCTGGCCGCCGTCGCCACGGCGGACCTTGCCACTCTCACGCGCGCCTTCGCGGACATACGCAGTTCGACACAATCGCCGGGAGACAAGCTGCTGGCCGCCCTTACCTCCCTGGTGACGTTCAGCCGTAAGCGGCAGGCGCGGTATCGGCTGGTATTCAGCGCGCCCGCGCTCGCGCGTCACGATCCGGATCTGCAGGCGCAAAGCACCGCCTGCCTTGGCCAAATCATGATCATGGTCGAGGACTGCAAGAAGGCTGGCGAGCTCCCGGACGTGCCCACCAAGGGCCTGGCGAGCCTCTTTCTTGCGACCATGCATGGCCTTGTCACCATGGAGGCCAATGGCATGCTGCAGCGGGAAAAGGGCCTGCCGACCGTCGAGGAGAATATCGCGATGCTCGCCAGCCTGTTGTCGCGCTGACGGCGGGTGTGCCGTCTGCCTGGACCAGGATAACAAATCAGCAACGCCGCTGAGCCGCTGTGCGGTAAGTTCAGCAAATGACGCGACTGGACGCAGACGCGCCAGGACCCAATGTAGCGTGCGACTTCTCGATCTGGGTGCCGTGGGAAATGCGACTGACTATCCCGGACGGCCATGGCGGCCACGTGCATGAGTACGGCGCATAAGAGAAACAGGGGCACGGTTGAGGGTAGGGGGATGGGGCAGAGAGGCGGGGAAGGCAGCTGAGGGGAGCCCAAGAGAAGTGAGCCATGCCGGTGTACGCAGCGTGCGGTCGCCTTGAGGCACACGTCGGCCGACCTGCCAGCAGGGGCAGCTCAGGGGAGCAGGGGGCTTGGGCCTGTTGGCAGTGGCGGCGGGGGCCTCAACACCCCGGGGACTGGGGTGGCGCTGGCGCCGGGGGCAGGCTGGCACCAGCCGTGGGCAAACTCCCACGCGTGCAGCGGACCGTGGGTGAAGCGCCCTCCCAGGCAGTCATGGTTCAGCAGCTCGCGGGGGTGTCGGGGACGCCCGCGACGCGCGAGGTATTCGGGCGAGGCGGCCGCCGCGAAGCGCTGGACGCGGGGGCCGATGGGAACCGCCACCATGTCCTGCGCGAGCCGCTCCTCGTAGCGGATGCCCACGTCATAGCCCTCGGCCACCACGTCGACCAGGCGCTCCTCGGCGATGACCTCCATGCGGATGTCGGGGTACTTCGCGAGGAACGGCGGCACGATGCGCGGCAACACCAGCCGCGCCGCCGCGATGGGGACGTTGAGCCTCAGGCGCCCCGAGGGTCGGCCGCGGAAGTCGTTGACCACGTCCAACGCCGAGCGGACCTCGCTGAGCGCGGGCTCCAGGCGCTCGAGCAGCCGGGCCCCCGCCTCCGTCAGTGTCACGCTGCGCGTCGTCCGCTGGAGCAACCGGACCCCCATCCGGGCCTCCAGCCGAGGGACTGCGTCTCCCAGACGCGAGGCGCTGCTTCCCGTCGCGCCCGCCGCGCTGCGGAATCCCCCCTCGCGAGCGACCGCCCTGAATGCCGTCAGGTCCGCGAACTCATCCATGACTGTGCGGATTTTCGAACGACCCGTGCGGATTGCCATCGTTCGTCGCGCAGCGGTGCCCTGCGTAGAGGAAGGGGCAACCTCGCTGCCCCAGGACCTTCGCCGTGCCCCACACTCCCATCCCCCGCCACTACCGACTCGGCACACACACCGTTCGCCGCATGGGCTACGGCGCCATGCAGCTCGCCGGCCCCGGCGTCTTCGGCCCCCCCAGGGACCGGAAGGCGGCCATCGCCGTGCTGCGAGAGGCCATCGCCCAGGGCGTCGACCACATCGACACCAGCGACATCTACGGCCCCATGTGACCAACCAGCTCATCCGCGAGGCGCTGCACCCGTATCGCGAGGGGCTGGTGATTGCCACGAAGGTCGGCGCGGTGCGTGGTCCCCACGGCTCGTGGGAGCCCGCCTTCACGCCCGCGGACCTCGAGCGCGCCGTCCACGACAACCTGCGCCATCTCGGGCTCGAGGTGCTCGACGTCGTGAACTTCCGCGCGATGTTCAGCGCCGAGGGCCTTATGGAGGCTCCATCGAGGCGCCGCTCACCGCGCTCGCCGAGCTTCAGCAGCGCGGCCTCATCCGCCACATCGGCTTGAGCAACGTCACGCCGAAGCAGGTCGAGGAGGGACGCAACCTCGTCGAGATTGTCTGCGTGCAGAACCACTACAACCTGACGCACCGGCGCGACGACGCCCTGCTCGACCAGCTCGCCGCCACGGGGACGGCCTACGTGCCGTACTTCCCGCTGGGCGGCTTCACCCCGCTACAATCGAGCGCGCTGAACGACGTGGCCACGCGCCTGGGCGCGACGCCGATGCAGGTGGCGCTGGCCTGGCTCCTCCACCGGTCCCCCAACGTGCTCCTCATTCCGGGCACGTCGTCGCTCAAGCACCTGCGCGAGAACCTCGCGAGCGCCACGCTCACCTTGAGCGCCGAGGACCTGGACACCTTGAATCGCCTGGTGGAGCGGACCTGACGTCATGGAGTGACGCGTGCGAGCCTTGCACGGCCCGGGTGCGCCGCGGAGTCCGAGCCGGGCATGCGCCCGGGGTTGCCCCATTCGAGGACGGTGGACTAGGAATCGCCACCCACCATTCATGGAGTTCGCGATGAAGGCCGTCCTGTGGGTCATGCTCGTGAGCCACGCAGCCGTACCGCAGAAGGTTGCCACCGAGCGCGTCGAGACATCACCTGGCATCAGCGAGAGCGCGATGCGCGAGAGCCTGGCGCGCGTCACCGGCGCGCTGGAGCGCTGTGTTCCCGAGCTCCTCCCGGACACGCCCGAGCTCGACGACAGGGTCTCGATTCGCTTCACCGTGGACAAGGAGGGAAGGCTCAAGCAGCCCGACCTCGGCCCCGCCCTCAAGGTGAAGGGGCTGCTGGACCGCCAATGCGTGAACGAGCAGGCGAAGGACTGGGCGTTTCCAAAGCCCTCCACGGGTCAGCGCGTGGACGTGGAATGGTCCCTGCGCGTCCAGCTGGACCGGGCGCGCTCCAACGCGCTGCGCACCGAGGCCCGGCAGGAGGTGAAGGCCTACTGCGATGCCTTCAAGAAGCGCCTTCAGAAGACCCCCAAGGCCCCCTGGATTGCCGGCCAGGCGCTGGTGGACTTCCTGCGCCTTCGCGGGGTGAAGGTGACGTCGGACGACCAAGAGGGCATGAAGACCGCCGACCTGACCCAGGCCCGGTTGACCTCGTATGGGCGCCGCTGGGTGGAAGCCATGCAGCAGGTCCTCCCGCCGAACTGGCGGGACATCGTCTTGAGTACCGGCGAGGAGCTGGGAGACCCCAACATCTGCCCGGAGCTGGCGAGCTGGCAGCCCAACTGGGACGGGTGAGGCCGTCCCCCCCTCTCCCGGTGTGAGCCCCCTCCGAATCAGGTACGGAGGGAGGGCCGCGCTGGAGTCACCCACGAACGGAGTCTGTGATGGCGTACATGCTGTTGATCATGGAGGAGGGCACGCGCAAGCGGAGCCGGACGCCCGAGGAGGGCCGCCGCGAGATGGCGCGGATGGTGGGCTTCGTCGAGGACCTCAAGTCCCGTGGGATTTGGAAGGCCAGCGACTCGCTGCGGTCCGTGTCGGAAGGCGTGCGCGTCGAGGTCCGGGGCGGCCAGCGCACCCTACGCGATGGCCCTTTCACCGAGGCCAAGGAGATTGTGGGGGGCTACGTCCTCTTCGAGTGCCCGACGCGGGCCGAGGCGCTCGAAATCGCCAGCCAGTGCCCCGCCGCCGAGTGGTCCACCGTCGAGCTGCGCGAAATCGGTGTCTGTTACGAAGAGGACTGAAGCGCGCTCACCCGCCCCGTGTAACCGGGATATTTCCGCTGCGTATCCCCCATGAACCCACCCACCACGGGAGAGGCACATGGGGATTTCTTTGTCGTCCACCAAGGAGGCCGTGACGGATATGGTCGACACTGTCGTCGACGCTGGCGAGGAGGTCGTCGACACCGCGACGTCCCGGGCCACCGAGGTCTATGAGGGCGTCAGCGACTTCGTCGAGTCTCCGCCGTCCATCCCCCCGTCATCCTCGACCCCTTCATCCAGGCGCGCGACCGCGTCGTCGAGACCGTCGAGCAGGGCATCGAGTTCGCCCAGAACGTCGGGCGCAGGGGGATTGACACGGTGGAGGACAAGGTCGACTTCCTTGCCATCGAGAAGCAGAGCGAGGACCTCGGCCCGGGTGACAGCTACCAGCTCAGCGCCAGCCTCGACGGCTCGGTGTACGGCATCGGCGGCCGGCTCGACGGCACGCAGACCATCACGAAGAACGAGGACGGCACGTACACGCTCGCCGTCGCGGGCGAGGCGGGGGCGGGGCTGATGGCGAGCCTCCAGCAGAAGGACGGAGAGCTCAGCGCCGGTGGATTCTCGAACACCGGCGGCACCGTCGAGTTCACCTTCGACAGCGCCGAGGAGGCGGCGGACGCGACCCGGACCTTCCTGGGCCCCGTCGCCGGCGGAGTCTCCGGGTTGATCGACGGCGGAATCGAAGGTGCCCTCGACGGCGCGACGCCGGACTACGGGGCGCTGCTCGACAACGTCTCCGCGGTCGAGCTCAACCCGAACACCTCCACCGAGCTCGCCGCCAGCCTGAGCGGCGGCAATCGCGCCTCGCTCGGCGCGGGCGTGAACCAGGAGTACGGCGCGAAGGTGCGCCTCGAGTTCGGCGATGGCGCCCCCAGGCTGGTGCTCAGCCAGTACACCAACATCGCCGCCGGCGTGGCCTGCGGCATCCCCGGCATCAAGGGCGAGCTCGGCGGAGACGTCAAGCTGCAGGTGCAGCAGAGCTTCGAGTTCCCCGACGGCATCAGCGCCAGCGACCTGATGAGGAACCCGGGCGACGTCGTGAAGGCGCTCGCATCGACGGCCGTGAACACCGGTGAAGTCTCCGTCTCGCTCACCGCGGACGTGAAGGCGCAAGGCCATGTGCCCATCGCGGGCACGCTCGGCGGCCAGGCCGAGGCCCGGCTCGAGTTCACCGGTGGCGTGGACGAGGTCTTCGGCTCGGGCGGCATCGAGTCCCTCCTCCGCGGCCGGTTCGGGACGGCCTTCAACCAGCTCGCCGTGGTGACCCAGCGCGAGGCGAGTCTCACGCCGTACGAGACCGACGTCACCGAATTCTCCCAGGGGGTCGGTCGGGGGCTGGGCTCCATCAGCGGCGGAGTCTCCGCGACCACCACCGACCGCAAGGACCCCACCTTCCAGTACTCGGGTACGGTATCGGACGTGCGCGACCAGCTGCGCGAAGCGGTCAACCGCTTCCGCCTCCAGGCGCGCTACGCGTAATCCCCTGGCCCGCCCTGGCGGACCTTCAGGGTTGCATGCCATGAGCGCCGGGGCGGGAGCACTCGCCCCGGCGTCATCGCTTCACCGGATGCCGGACGACTCGAGGACAGTGCCCGTGAGGCCGTGGGTGAAGACCTTCGAGGGCGGCAGGCCGAACATGCCGCGAAACAGCCGGGAGAAGTGGGCCGAGTCGTAGAAGCCCGCGGCGTGCGCGACCTCGGTGAGGCTTCGGCCCCGGAGCGCGAGCGTGGTGGCCGCCAGCATCCGGTGCCAGGCCCGGAACGCGCCCATCGGCACGCCGACCTGCTCGCTGAAGCGATGTTCGACGAGCGAGGTCGAGGCCCCCACCCGCTGGGCCAGCGTCACCGCGTCCGCGGGCTCGTCGTCCAGCGTGGACAACAGCGCGGCGACGCGGGCGATGCGCGCGTCGAACGTCAGCGCACAGGGTCCCAGGTTCAGCGCGTTCTGGAAGAGCTCGGTCCACGGCTCCGGCTTGCGCGCGGCGAGCGCGGTCTCCACCGCCTCGCGCAACACACCCGCGTCGACCTGACGACTGAGCCGCACGCCCGGCTCGAGGAACAGCACGGCGGCACGGCCCCCATGGAAGTCGAGCGCGTGCCACTGCCAGCCCCGCACGAAGGCGGCCTCGTGCTGCTCGCGGCGGCCGTCTTCGTCGACGAGGTCGAACGCATCATCGAGCCCCACCAGCACCGCGTTGGCGGCGAACCGGTGCCTGGGCAGGGCGTCGAAGCAGCCGACGTACAGCGCCCGTCCCCCGCCCAGCAGCAAGTGGCTCCGCATCTGCAGAATCATACAAGCGCGGGCACGACGCCGCCCATAGCGTGACGCGTCGAACCTTGCCCGACCCGATGACCCTCCGCTCCAACCGAGGAGGCCTCATGAGCGTTGAACACCCGTCACTCCCCCACATGATTCTCGACCGGTCCCGGACGTCGCCGCATCGCGTCGCGTTCCGTGTGCGACGTGGCGATGTCTATGTCGATTACTCCTGGTCCCAGCTCCTGCCGCGCATCGAAGCCATCGCCGCGGGCCTGTTGAGCGCGGGCCCCCTGGACGACGGCGCGTGCCTCACCCTCGTGGGGAACACCTCGATGGAGTCGTGCCTGGTCGACTTCGCGGCCCTGTCCGTCGGGCTCAGGACCATCCCCATCTACGCGAGCCTGCTGCCCGAAGAGGTGGGCTACATGCACGCGGACACCGCGGCGCAGCTCATCGTCGTGGCCGACGCGGGCCAGCTCGATAAGGTGCGGGCCTTCCGCGAGGGCTTCACCTTCTTCGGGCGGACCTACCCGCCAGCCGGGCCGAGGACCCGCGCGAAGGTGGTGGTCATCCATCCAGACGGCCTGGCCCCCGCGGACGACTGGGAGGGCCTGGAGAGCCTCGAGGCCCGGGGGCGCGCCCGACAGGCGTCGCTGGCGGACGAGGTGCGCCGCAGGCGGTCGCTGATTCGACGCGAGCACGTCGCGACCTTCACTTACACCTCGGGGACCACCGGCGCGCCGAAGGCGGTGATTCAGACCCACGACAACATGCTGGCGATGCTCGAGGACGTCGCCGACGCGGGGCTGATGGACGACGGCGTGCGCACGCATGGCTTGTTCCTCTTCCTGCCCGCGGCGCACTCCTTCGGGCGCATGGTGGAGTTCGCCGGGCCGTTCTTCGGCGCGCCGCTGGTCATGTCCTCGGTGCCCACGCTGGCGGCGGACCTCGTCGCCTCGCGCCCGGGGTTCTTCCCCGCGGCGCCGCGCGTCTTCGAGAAGATGATGGCGAAGGTCACCAGCGTCATCCAGGGCGAGCGCGGGCCGCGACGCTGGCTCGTGGAGTGGGCGCTGGACGTGGGGCGGCGGGTCGCGTCCCGTCGCGACTCGGGCAGGGCGCTGCCGCCCGGGCTGGCGGTGCAGCGAGAATTGGCGGACCGCCTGGTGCTGGCGAAGCTGCGCGCGCGGCTGGGACTGGACCACGCCTCGGTGCTCCTCTCGGGCGCCGCCGCGCTCCGCGAGGACGTCCAGCTGTTCTTCCAGTCCCTGGGGCTGACCGTCCTGGAGGCCTACGGACTGACGGAGACGTGCCCCGGGTTGACCATCAACCGCAAGGAGGACGTGCGCCCCGGGACGGTGGGACGGGCGTTCAGGCGCTGCGAGCTCAAGGTCGGCGCCGATGGGGAGTTGCTGGCGCGCGGGCCGAACATCTCCCGGGGCTACCTGAATCGCCCGGAGGCCACGGCCGAGGCCTTCGATGACGACGGCTGGTTCCGGACGGGGGACCTCGGCTCGATTGACGCGGAGGGCTTCGTCCGGATTACCGGGCGCAAGAAGGAGTTGCTCAAGACGAGCGGTGGGAAGTACGTGGCGCCGCTGAAGATAGAAGCCCGGCTCAAGCGACACCCGCTCATCCAGGAGGCCGTGGTGGTGGGCGACGGACGCAACTACTGCACGGCCGTGTTCGCGCTCGACCCGGAGATTCTCGCCGAGATGGCCCGGCGCGAGGGCATTCCCGCCGACCCGGCGCATCCGCGCATCCAGGACGTGCTGCGGACCCTCATCACGGAGACGAACTCGGGCCTGGCGTCCTTCGAGCGCATCAAGACGTTCCGCGTCGCGCCCGCTCCATTCACGGTGGATGGCGGCGAGCTCACGGCGTCGCTGAAGGTCAAGCGCCACGAGGTCGCGAAGAAGCACGCGACGTTGATTGAGTCGATGTACGAGGCGGCGGAGTCACCCCGCTGAGCAGCCCCCTCGTCGCGGGAAACGCCCACCCGGTGGCGGCGTTGATGGGCGGGGATGTCCGTCCTTGCCCGAGGTCGCGCTCCCATCCGCGGCGCAGAGCGGAGACGCGCTCGTGGCCGGAATCGTGGCGAACGCCGGGCCGATGGGGTGAGACGCCGCGCCTGACTCCGCGGTGCTCAGGGCGCGCGGACCATTCGTGAGACCGGTCGCCTGGCCGCCCCGCCAAGCCCGCTCGCGCGGTTCGCACCGGTGGAGGTGTTCTACAACCGCGGAGACACCCCTGGTTTCACCCGCGCCCATCGCGGGTGCCCCTCCTCCAGGATGAAACACGCATGACCCGCCCGAACACGTCTCCGGACTTCGATCCTCAGCTGGCGCCCCTCCTCCCTCCGCTGAAGGGGGACGTCCCCTGAAGATGACGCTCAAGCAGCTCAAGCACTTCCGCCAGCTGAGCCACGTGACGTGGGAGGCCCTGATTGGCGACGCGGAGGTCCACTGCGTCGACTACACCATCCCGGGCCATCAGAGGGCGGACATCGGCGTCTCGGTCATCTCCCGGAAGGACCACGCGGTGCCCGGGCCCGCCGTCTACTTCATGCATGGTGGTGGAGAAATAGGGGCAGGGGGATGGGGCAGAGAGGCGGGGGAAGGTAGCTGAGGGGAGCTCAAGAGAAGTGAGCCATGCCGGTGCACGCAGCGTGCGGCCGCCTTGAGGCACACGTCGGCCGCGGCCGACCTGCCAGCAGGGGCAGCTCAGGGGAGCAGGGGGCTTGGGCCTGTTGGCAGGGGCGGCGGGGGCAGGCTGGCACCAGCCGTGGGCAAGCCCAGGTGCTCCAGAATAGCTCGCACTGCTCCCGCTTGCTTCACGTACGCCAAGAGCCGCCGCCGGCCTCCACACCTCACGCAGGCGAATACGTCGAAGTCGAACGTCCTCTTGAGCACCTCCGCCCAGTCCACTCCCGCCGGCCTCTCCTTCATCGGCTCCTTGCTGGCCGCTGCTTCAAGCGCCACGCTCGCCTCCTCCTCACCTGCTTGGGGGAGCTATCAGATTCCTCGGCTGCCACGCCATGGGAAGCCTCCTGTCTCATCATGGCGTAACAGCCTTCTCCCTTCGGTAACTTCCCTGAAGGGGATTGGTAACCATCCGAGCGGTCAATGGCGCCACACCCGACGCGTACCTCTCGGAGGTCTTGCTGCGCGTGCAATCCCATGCTCAGTCCCGCCTCAACCAATTGCTATCCTGCGAGTGGAAGCATCGCCGCGCCGCTGATTCTGCCTGAGCCCTCCGCGCTGGTCTGCCCCAATCTCATCTTCCTCCCGCGCGCGAATGCCGCCGAGCACTGCCTCCGTCCGTCATCACCCCTTTCGGACCAACGTCCGAAAGGGGAGTTACAGGACTGAGCGCGTGGCGATTTGCGCCCCTGCGCTTTTTCTGGTTGGGAGTTCCGAAGTCCCGTCAGGAATCGAAGTGGCGTGGAAGAAGCGTCCCGTCCTGAAACCGTTCGAGACAGATCCGTGCAGGGGTCCCCATGAGCGAGCCGCAGCCGAAACCCTTCTGACAGTCCGCATCAGTGGCGCAAACACGCTCACAAGAGCGATAAACTCTTTCGTCGCGCCTGGCTTCTATATACTGCAGAGGCTCTTCACAGTCACCGAAGAGCACACACTCGTAATGTATTCCATACTCGCGAGGATGGTACGGTGCTTCGGATCTGCGAAGGCAAGACGCACACAGAACCGTAGCGCAGGCCCCGGCAGCGACAAGCCATTTATTCATTGTCAATGCCTCCTGCGGGGGGCGCCAATGCTCGGCACATTCAGCGACTGTGGGACCCACGGCTGTGGCCTCACCGCGTTCTCCCAGCGCAAGGAGGCTGCCTTGTTCTCAGCGGGCCCAGCTCGGTGATTTTTCCAGTACCCCCCCCATGTATGACCAAGCTCATGTGCAATGACCGACGCGGCTGAAGCCCCGTTCACGTCGTGGGGACCAAACAGACCCAAAAATCCAGTGCGAGACGAAGCGGCATTCACGAAAGCTTCCTGCCCCTCTTGGCTCATGATCCATGTCAGATCCACGAGGATGGCCGCGCCAGTGCTGTCCTCCTTGTCGTGCGCCTGAGCTCGCTTGGACTCATTTCGGAGATATTCGATAAATTCTTTCCCCCACCAAGCAGGGCTGCTTTGGACGCAGACGTGACCTTCACCGTGAACGTAGTGCTATCCTCCAAGTCTGCGTACCCCTTTCCAATTCGCTCTCTCAGCAACTTTCGCAGATCCGCCTCCGTCATCCCACTAAACGCCCGATCACGAATCTCGCACGCGCTCAGGCGGCGCGCCGCAAATGGTCCTTGCGGAGGATAGGACTGGCACACCGCGGGGCGTTGCGAGCGTGCAGGTAGGCATGGACGCGGTGGATTCAACTGGTCGTCGCAACGCCCGAATCTTGTGTCATTCGTCGGGAGGGGGCAGGGCTGAAGGCTCCCCTCATTTGGCGCCTTGTTCAGCCGACGCGTGGTAACCCGGAGCGGGAAGTCGGGCTCGGGGCCAATCCTACGGACGTGTTTTGAGGCGAGCGCCTGGCGCCCGGTAGTGGCAGCGCATGGCGATAGCTTGGTAATGGCGGCGCGCCAGCGACTCCACGTCAGGACTTGTGCGAGCGAGGGCGCGGTGCGTTGGAGTGGCGCCAGAAGCAGCCTTCGCACTTCCTGAACGGAGTAGAGGAAGAGGGGGCGGGTGGGCTGGGAGCTCATGGGCGGCCCCACGGCGCAGTTCGCGTTCCCGTCCGTTCCCCGAGGCCTCCTCGGCCCCTCCCTATACCTTCTTGGCCTTGGGCGCGCGCCTGGGCCTGGGGGAGGGCTTGGGCGTCACACGTGGGGCCGGAGCCGCCGCGGGCGCCTGAGCCGCCGAGAGCTGCTGTCGCGCACGGGAGCTGAAGTTGGGGTTGGTCGTCCACCAGTCCAGGCCCATCTCCTGCGCCCGCTCCACCGAGCAGATGATCAGTCGGATTTGAATGGTCAGCAGCTCGACGTTCGTCAGATTGATCTTGATGTCCCCGGTGATGACGATGCCCTTGTCCAGCACCCGCTCGAGGATGTCTGCCACGGAGCTGCTGCGGGTCGAGGTGGGCGGGTAGTGTCGCTGAGGGGGCGTCGTCATGCGATCGTCGATCTGGGCCATGGCTCCTCGCTCTCTGTCCGCTGCTCGGCCAGCCTCACAGCGTCGTGCCCAGCGGCCCGAGGTCCAGATTCAGGTCCTCGTCCGTCAGGTGGAATTGCTTCTTCAGGGCATCCATCTGCTCCTGCAGGCGCAGGAAGGTGACGCCCAGCCTTTCAATCTGCTCCTCGCTCAGTGAGCCTGCGTCGATCCGGCGCAGCGCCTGCCTCTCCAGCAGCTGGCGGATGAGCTCGACGACGGCGAGCACCAGCCGCACCAGCCCGGCCTGGACGTTCTCCTCGTCCAGTTCCAGCTTGGGCGGCTTCGTTGGCTCCAACGCTCGGGCGAGCTCCTCCACCGCCTGTGGTGCGCCCTCGACTGCCATGGTTCACCCCGCCTCACTGCAAGCGCTGCGGATGTTCGGGAAGGGTGCCCACCTCCAGCGCCGTCTCCACCGAGGTCAACAGCAGCCGCAGGCCCAGGTAGATGAGGTCCACGTCGGCCACCGAAATCACCAGGTCACCGCTGATGACCACGCCCTTGTTGAGCACCCGGTCCAGCAGCTCCAACACCGAGGCGCGCTCCTGCTGTGCCTCGGGTGTCGTCGCCTGCCCGTTCATCTGTTCTCACCTCCAGGGCCTGTTTCAGGAGTCGCAGGCCCTGCCCCCTCCTGCGCTTCCTTCAACGCGTCCAGGCGGTCGAGCAGCTGCGACTCCTGCTCGTCGAACTGCTCCTCCGTGATTTCGCCGCGCTCGAGCTCCCGGTACAGGTCGCTCAGGCGAGTGCGGAGGTCGGTCTGCTCCTTGGCCTGTTCGTCCTGTACGGCCTTGTGCACCGAGCGGAAGATCCACGAGATGCTCCGGACAGGGGCCATCAGGATGTCGTCCAGGATGATCAAGGTGCCCCCTGCGCTGCTTCCTCCACCTGCTCGAAGTGGATTCGCAGATGGGTGAAGTTGTACGGCGGCCAGGGGCCGGTCACGTCCACCTGGAAGTTCTCGGGCAGCGTCGCGCCCAGCTTCTCCACGGCCGCGTTGAAGGCGTTGACCTTCTTTTGTGGCACCAGCGCGGCCAGATTTACCACCTCCGACTCATTGCGCGGTTCGTTGACCACGATCTGGCTTGCCACGGACTCGATTCCATCGAGCACCTTGTCGGCGGTCGCCTCACGGAAGCCGTTGAGCAGGTCGACGAAGTACTTCCCCAGCTCGATCTTCTCTTCGCGCGACGGTTCCCCCTCGCGGTAGAGGTCGTCCCGCATCGCCTTGAGCTCGGGGAAGGCGTTGACGTAGTACCCGAATGCACTGGGGTCGGTGAGCCGGATCCGAAGGCCCAGCTCCACATTCCCACTCACCGCACGGAGCTGCGTGAGGAAGTCGTTCGCGTGCTCGGCCAGCAGATTCCGGACCTCCCGCTCGCTGCCGGCAATGATGCCGAACGCGACCGGCAGCATCGGCGCCTGGTCCATCACCTGGCGCAGCACCGCGCTGTGGGTGCTGAGGAGCTTGCGCTCCGGTCGAAGCGTCTGCTGTTCGATGTTGCTGACGATGGCCGCCAGCTTTCCGGACGTCACCGGGTGCACGTCTGCATCCTGGATGCCGGGAGTGTCGAGGTTCAGCGAGTCGACCACCTCTACCGGAACCACCGCGTACAGGTAGCGGCCCTCCGGGGTGGACTTCTCGTGTCGAGTCTTGGCGCGTGGCATGACGTTGTCCTGTCCTGTTCAGGTCGAGATTCAGACCGCGGCAGGCGCAGCCGCAGCGGCGGTGAGGCCGATGGCGTCGGCGTACTTGAGGTAGGTCTCGACCGAAGCGATCACGACGCGTGCCTCGATGGAGAGCACCTCGATGCCGACCAGCGAGACCTTTACCCAGGCATCGACCACGATGCCCTTGTCCAGGATCCGGTCGATGACGTCGGCCGTCGAGGAGTTCCCGGTCGAAGTTGAGACATTTGCCATGACGTATTCATCCTTTCTCTTGGAAGCGCTCCAGCTCGGCGAGGGCTGCGACGGCAGGCTTTGCCAGGTCTGCCACGAAGCCGTAGGGGGGCCACGGGCCGCTGCACATCACCTTGCCGGGGCAGTCTTTCTGGAAGCGAAGGAAGGCTTGCCGGAACTCGGCGAGCTTTGGGCGCTCCACCAGGAAGGCCATGGAGAGCAGCTGCCCGTCTGGGCGAGCGGCATGGTCCCAGGTGCAGCGGACGAACAGCCCGGAGAAGGCCGCCTGCGCCCGCTCCGCCATGCGCCGGGTAGCGCGGTCCACACGTGTCTGCTGCGCGTAGAAGCGACGCCGGTTGTCCAGGTAGGCCCGTCCGCGGGCCTGGGTGTCCGCCTCGGTGGGCGCCCCTTTCTGCTCCGGGGGCTCGGCCACGTCCGACGCCTGGAACAGGATGCGCAGACCCATCTCGTCACAGCCCTCCACCTGGGCCAGCGCGTCCGAGAACTGCCGCTCGTAGCGGTGCAGGAACTCCACCACCTGTTCGGGGTGGTGGACGAAGCAGCCGTAGCGCATGGGCAACACCGCCAGTCGGCGGTGCAGCTGCTCCACCACCCGGGCGTACTCCAGCGCCTGCTCGATGCCGGCCGAGGAGGCCAGCTCCTCGGCCACCGGCGAGATGGCCGCGGCCAGGTTGCCGTGCTTCAACGCCCTCAGCGGCGCTTGGTTCAGCCCCGGCGGCAGCGCTTCCTTCGCTGCCTGCCGTGCGTCCAGGATGCCGTACATGATGGACTTCACGGCCGCTCCTCCAGACTGGGGCAGAAGCTGTAGGGAGGCCAGGGGCCGGTCGCTTCCACCGTCAACCCCTGCGGCTGGTACCGGGCCGCGAGCTGCTGCACGCGCTGGGTGAACCGCTGCACCTGCCCGGAGTGCACCAGGAACGCGGAGTTCAGCACCATGTCGTCCTTCCGGCCCGAGAGCCCGCGATCCGCCAGGCGCAGGGGTTTCACCGAGATGGCCTCCGGGGCGAGCTCCTCCCGGATGTGGGCCGCCAGGCGCTGTCCCTCGTTGCGGCTGCGCTCGTCGAGCTCGCGCTGCAGCTTCTTCTCGTGGAAGTAGCGCGCGCCGGGAGTCTCGGGGAGGCGCTGGAGGCGCTGGCGGAACTCGGGCGCTTGCTCCAGATGCGCGCGCAGGCGCTGGGCGTTGGCGTAGACCTTGACTGCCCATTCCTCCTTGTCGGCGATGTCGTCGAGGAAGCTGGAGATCTGCTGCCGGTGGGCGTCGACCACCTCGGACAGCGCTCGCGGTGAGGAGAAGATCGCCCCGAAGCTCACCGGGAGCACCGGCGAGGACTGCATCACCTCCTCGAGCACGCGCTCGTGCCTGACGGCCCGGGGGGCCACCCACTCCAGGTCCTGGGTGTGGTCCGCGCCCTCCGGCCCCAGGAACTCCTCCATCGAGAGAGGACTGTAGATGGCGGCAAGTTTCCCCAGCTTCAGCGTCCGCACGTCGGCGGCGCCGCTGACACCGGGAACGGAGAAGCGCTCCACCGCCCCTGCCCGCGTGAAGCCATAGACGTACAGTGCCTGCTGGCCCTTGCGGCGCCTCTGCACCTCGGGATGGGCGTGGGCTCTCATGGCCGGCGTGCCTCCTTGTGCCCACGGATCGCCCTGAGCAGGCTCTCGGAGGTGATGACGAGGCGCTTTCCCTTGCCGCTGATGACGTGACGCACGGCATCCCAGGCGGCCTGGTTGCACACGGCCTGGATGTCGGCGCCGGAGAAGGACTCGCTGCGTGCAGCGAGCACGTCCAGGTGGAGGTCCTTCTCCACCGGCTTGTCGCGCAGGTGGACCTGGAAGATGTCGCGCCGCGCCTCGCGGTCCGGCAGCGGCACGTCGACGAGCAGGTCGAAGCGTCCCGGGCGCAGCAGCGCAGGGTCGAGCAGGTCCGCGCGGTTGGTGGCCGCGAGCACCAGCACGCCGGTCAGCTCCTCGATGCCATCCATCTCGGACAGGAACTGGCTGACGACCCTCTCTGTGACGCGCTCGTCCATCCCCCCGGCGGAGCGCGTCGGCACGAGCGAGTCGAGCTCGTCGAAGAAGATGATGCAGGGGGCCGCCTGACGGGCCTTCTGGAAGGTCTCGCGCACCCCCCTCTCGGACTCCCCCACGAACTTGCTGAGCAGCGCCGGGCCCTTGACCGAGATGAAGTTGACCTGGCTCTCGTGGGCGGCGGCCTTGGCCATCAGCGTCTTGCCGCAGCCGGGAGGGCCGCTCAGCAGCACGCCCTTGGGGGGGCGGACCCTGGCCCGCGCGAACTCCTCGGGGTACCGGAGCGGCCATTCCACCGCCTCGATGAGCCGCTGCTTGAGCTGCCCCAGTCCGCCCACGTCCTTCCAGCCGACGTCCGGGGTCTCCACGAACACCTCGCGGATCGCCGAGGGCCCCACCTCGTGCAGCGCCGACTGGAAGTCGGCCATCGTCACCTGGACCTGCATCAGCTCGTCATAGGGAATCTCGGCCGAGGCGAAGTCGATGTGGGGAATCAGCCGGCGCAGGCAGGTCATCGCCGCCTCGCGGCACAGGGCCTGGAGGTCCGCGCCCACGAAGCCATGCGTCACGGCCGCCAGATGGTCCAGGTCCACGTCCCCCGCCAGCGGCATGCCCCGGCTGTGGATGGCGAGGACCTCCTTGCGCGCCGTGCGGTCCGGGATGGAGATGGCGATCTCGCGGTCGAACCGCCCCGGGCGACGCAGCGCCGGGTCCAGCACGTTGGGGATGTTGGTGGCCGCCAGCACGATGACGTGCCGGCGTTGGGCCAGGCCGTCCATCAGCGACAGCAGCTGCGCCACCACGCGCTTCTCCACCTCGCCCTGCACGTTCTCGCGCCGGGGAGCGATGGCGTCTATCTCGTCCACGAAGATGATGGCCGGGGCCCTGCGCTGGGCCTCGTCGAAGATCTGCCGGAGGTGGGCCTCACTCTCTCCGTAGAACTTGTGCATGATTTCCGGGCCGGTGATGGTGAAGAACGCCGCCGCCGTCTCGTTGGCCACCGCCCGGGCGATCAGCGTCTTGCCGCAGCCCGGAGGGCCATACAGCAGCACCCCCTTGGGGGCGTCGATCCCGAGCCGCTCGAACACCTCCGGATACCGCAGCGGCAGCTCCACGATCTCGCGGATGCGGCCCAGCTCCCGCTTCAGCCCACCCACGTCCTCGTAGCTGACAGCGCGCGCCCGCTCGTGCGTCACCTTCTCCTTCTGCGGCGCCTTGGCGACCTCCAGCAGGGTGTTGGGGTGAATCACCACCGCCCCCACGGGAGTGGTCTCGACGACGCGGAAGTCGGCCGTGCGGCTGCCGAACAGCAGCGCCCGGACCCGGTCTCCCTTCACCACCGGCAGTCCGTCCAGCAGCGTGCCGATGTAGGCCAGGTCGCGCTGCGCGGGGGTGAACTCCAGGGGCGCCAGCACGACCTTCTCGGCGTGTCGGGCCGGGGCCAGGGTCAGCTTCACCGGCTCGTCCAGCTGCACCCCGGTGTTGGCCCGGGTCACACCGTCAATCTGCAGGATTCCGCGCCCCCGGGCGTCCGGGTAGGAGGGCATCACCTTGGCCGCGCTGCGGCGCTTGCCGGACAGCGTGACGATGTCGCCGATATGCGCCCCCAGCCGCTGCATGTCGGCGGGGTCCATGCGGGCGAGGCCTCGGCCCAGGTCCTTGCCGAGGGCCTCGGCGGCACGCAGCGTCTGCGTATGTTCCCGTGTCGCGACGGTCACGAGCGGCTCTCCTCCTGGGCGGTGAGGCGGATCTCGAGGACGCCGTTGCGGCAGCGGGTGTGCATCTGCCGGCGGGTGAAGCGCCTGGGGAGCAGGACCTCCTTGTGGTACTTGAGCGCCCCGTGCTCGGCATGCAGGGTCAGGATGTCTTCGCGGAGCTCCAGCGTGATGTCCTTGCGGTCGACACCTGGCAGCTCGGCCACCACCAGCACGCCCGGCCCCTCCTCGAAGACATCCACGAGGGGCTCGCGGATGGGGTGGACGACCGCCTTGCCGGTCTGGTGATCCTGGCGGATGTTCCCGAAGGGCTCCACGCGCGGAATGCCGCTCGGTTGACCGGGTGCGCCTCCTCCGATCCGCACGTTGAAGCCATAGACGCCCCTGAGCCTCTTGTCGGAGGCTCCGAACTCTCCGGAGCGTTGGAGCTGTTCGCCCTTCTCCGCGAGCTCCGCCAGTTTCGTGACAAGGGTGGTGATTCCTTCGAGGAACCCTCCACCGCTGATGCCCGTCTTCTCTGCCATTGCTTCACCTGTCGTGATTCAAAGCTCTGGCATCCCCCTCTCCATGCCCAGCGGCAAGACGCGAAGGTGGGGATTCCGCCCGCCCCATGCCCAGAGAGGAGCGGCACGGATAGGGGCCGGCTGGTGATGCCTGGTCGGCGGGTATCGGCGCATCGCCTGAGGCGGGCTCGTCAGGCGTGGCGACCCCCTGCCCATCGCCTGGGAGGTGGCAGGTCGACCTGGAAGGAGCGGGGCCGCCTCACTTCCCTGAACTTCGCCGCCTGTCGTGTCTACGTTCACCACGGACAACGCATGCGCGACCGGCACGCGTGTGCGTCAGCGGTGTGAGCACCCATGGCCTCGGTCAAAGGAATTGCGAACGGCGGGAACACGCGCAAGCGCGTCCAGCAAGAGACGCTCCCCCAGGATGTACAGGCGCAGCGCGAGGCGCTCATCGCCAACTTCGCGCAGTCCGGAGCGAGGCTCCTCACGGTCGCGGCCAGGCGGTTGCCGACCGTGCTGACGCAGCCCGTGCTCGAGGGGGGAAGCCGCGTTCTCCAGGACACCACCCTCTATCTCCAGGAAGCGTCGATGGAGGAGTGGCTCCGCGCCGCTCAGAAAAAGCTGAAGGAGAGGCCGGGGAGCTCCATCCTCGGGCTGCTGGGCATTGGACTGCTCGCCGGGCGGCTGCTCCGTAAGATGGCGGAGAAGGGGGGCAAGAAGGGAGGGGCCGAGGCCTTCCGAGAAGGATTGCGCGAGAGCATGTTCCTGGCGACCCATGGTGGAGTGGGGCGGCCCCCAGCCGCAGCACGTCAGCGGTTGCTGAGGGGGGAAGCGGGGGGAGCGCCGACGCCGGGAGGTGTGGCCGAGGGCTTCAAGGAGCGATTGCGCGAAGGCATGTCGACGGCGACCCAGGGTGGTGGAGTGGGGCGGCCCCCGGCCGCGGCGCGCCTGCGCCTGCAGAAGGCTGGAGGGCCGAAGCAGGAGGCGCCACGCAAGCGCGACGTGAAGGAGAGAGCGCCGCGAGCGCCCGCGGTGAGGGCGAAGGAAGTGGCGCGAGACGTCGCCGAGGGCGCCCAGGATGCAACACGCGCCTTCGACGAGGTCGCCAAGAGCGCCCAAGGTGCAACACGCGCGTTCGCAGAGGCGACCCGGGGCGCAGCGCGCGAGGGCGGTAAGGTTGCGAGCGGCGCGCGCAAGGCGATGAAGGACACAACGCGCGAGGTCGCTCGAGGGGCAGCGAAGCCAGGGGGGAAGAAGTCGCCGCCCAGCACCGAGGCCACGTCCACGAAGGCGCCCGCACACGAGTCGAGCGGCTACCTCGGTATGGGGGCCTTCCCCGTCCGGCTGCCGGAGCGGCTTGCGAAGGCCCATGGCACCCGGAGCGGCCTCAAGGTCGCGAGCGTGGAGCCGGAGGGCCCGGCCGAGGAGGCGGGGCTGCATCCGGGTGACACGCTGCTCACGCTCGAGGGGCAGCCACTGCGAGAGGTGGATGACCTGCTCGCGCAGCTGCCTCCGGAACGGGTGGGCCAGACCGTGCACGCCAAGGTGCTGCGCGCCGGGGCTGCCAGGGACATCGACCTCACCGTTGGCGCGCACCCCTGAGCCGGGTGTGGCGCGTGCTGGACTCGGAAGGTGCGTGGCCATGGAGCCCGGTGGAGGCGGCGCTCAAAGCTACGCGCCCGTGGCCGTGCACTGGGGCGCCCAATCTGAAGCTGGCGGCTGGCTGGGCTGCTCTTGGCTGGCCGGGCCGATGCGCTCGCCCGTCTGTGCGCACTGCCGGATGCGGACTCGATGACCCCATCGCGGGCGATGAAGCTCAGTCCCCTCCGAGCGCGGCCCTGAGCTCCTGATAGGTCGGGGCGAGTGCCCGGAGCGTCATCGCCGCGGCCCGGTCGTGGCCGGTGACGAGCGGATGCTGAATCGACCCGATCAGCTGTGCCTGCTTCGTCAAGATTGACGCCGCAGCGGGATGGCCGACGCGCTGCAGGCACCTCGCGGCGTCCGCGAGGCGCCGCGCGCCGACTCGGATCGCGAAGTGGATGAGGTGGCCGCGCAGCCCGTCGTCGCAGCCGGCTTCGATGCGTGCCGCGAGCGCCATCGCCGCATCCTCGTTGCCGACCGTGGCTGGCGCGACGTTGTGGCAGGCGTCCGGGCGCAGCCAGTCGAGCGCACGGGGGATGACTGCGCGGACGGCCGTCGCCGGGTCGACCCGCGCCACCTGCGTGAAGTTCGTCCGCATCGTAAACGGCCTGGCGTAGTCGATGGTGTCCGCCTGCCAGGCGAGGGTGAAGTCGGCCAGCGGCAAGCGTGCGTATGGATATCCCTGCGGATCATGCATCGTCACGTGCCCATCATCGATGCCGAGCACGACGATGTAATGGTCCGCGCCGATTGGTCCCGTCTTGCCGGGCTGGTGCCGCAGGTAGCCCATCTCGACCGGACCGACCATCACCGGACCGCGAGCAAGGCATGAGGCGAGGCAGTCCAGCGCTGAGGAAGCACTCTGCCCGTACATGGTATCCGCTCGCCATCCCAGGGCCGCCAGTGCGTCCTCGATGCCAATCTCGGGGTTCCAACCATAGGGGTCGAAAAATGGCAGCACGCCACCGGTCAGTTGCATGCCGAAGGGGCTGCCCGTCACCGTCTCGATGATGCCGACGTCGGGGGCAACATCGTCACCGAGCATCATGGCCAGGGAGTTCGAATAGCAGTACGGACCGGAGCCGAAGTAGGGGATGTCCATAGACCGGCCATGGTTCCCCTATTGCGCTGATTTCACCAGCCACAGCCGTTGCGAGCCAGCTAAAGGGCCACCTCCACCCGCTGCTCCGGCACGGGTGGGCGCACTGCCAGGGCCCGTTCCAGGTCTACGCCCAGCGCCGCCGCGGCCGGCGGATAGCGCTCCCGCGGCCGGTTCCCCACAGGCATAGGCGGGCGTCCCGGTCAGCTGTGGCCAGAGTGCACAGCGCAAGGCTGGTACGCCCCGGGGCCGCCTCGCCGCACCCTCAAGGAGCAACTGCTCTTGGGGCGCACCTTCGCCACCGTGGAGGAATTGTGGCGGGCCTGCTGGTCAGCGCCCACCGTCACAGCTCGCGCTGGCTGCTTGAGCGCCACAAATTCCTCTCGTCGAGTGAGGCCCGGTAAGAGTTGATGCAGTCGAAGCAGGCGGCCTGATTACGGCCAACCCGGTGTCTCAACAATCCGGTGCGGTACATGCCTTTCAATCCGCTCACCGCAGGGCGTCGGCCAGATAGTCGACGAACACCCTGACCCGCGCAGGCAAGTTGGCGCCGCCGACAAAGACGGCGTGGACGTTCTCCACGTCGCCCGGATTGTAGCGCTCCAGCAGCGGAACCAAGCGGCCCGAGCGTAGCTCTTCTGCGACGCTGAAGGCGCCGACCCGCGTCACCCCCACACCGGCCGCAGCCAACTGGCCCAGCGTCTCGCCGTTATTGGCTTCGATGCAGCCCTTCACGCACAGACTGTATTCGCGCCCGTCGCGCACGAAGGGCCAGACCGCTTCGGCCCGGCGAAAATTGAAGTTCAGGCAGTTGTGGTGGTGCAGGTCTTCGGGAACCATCGGCGTCCCGCGCCGGGCCAGATAGTCGGGCGAAGCCACAATCACGCGCCGATTTTCGCCGAGCTTGCGCGCGGTCAAACCGCTGTCCGCAAGCGGGCCGAAGCGAATGCCGACGTCCGCCTGACCCGCTGCAATATCGACCACCCTATCTGTCAAGTTGATGTCTACCAGGATGTGCGGGTATCGCGCCGCGAAGTCGCCCAGCAGGGGGACCACGCACAGGCGCCCATGCGCAAGGGAGGCGCTCACCCTCAACCGCCCGCGCGGCGCGCCCCGGTCGGCGATGGCCTGCTCAGCGTCGTCCAACTCCGTCAGGATGCGCCGCGCCGCACCGAGATAGGCTTGCCCCTCGGGCGTCAGGGTCAGGGCCCGGGTCGTGCGCAGCATCAGTCGTACTCCCAGCCGCGCCTCGATGCGGTCGATCGTCCGGCTGACGGCCGATGGGGTCAGGTTCAGGTCACGCCCGGCCGCCGAGAAGCTGCCGGTCGCCGCCACGGCCGAAAAGATGGCCATCTCTCGCGCCCGATCCGCGCCGCCCGGCTGAACCTGCACCTTTGCGTTCATCTCAAGAATCCTTGGCTTTGAAGGGCTCTAACGCGCCCGCGACGGCCCAGCCATCTTTGCGTGCTCAGAACAACGCACCCCGTCGCGAACCGTCGCTGCGGGGGGCAGAGAAAGGTTCCTGCGGATGAAGCCCAACCCCCCTCTTCTCGCCCTGGCGGTCGGCGCCTTCGGCATCGGCGTCACGGAGTTCGCGCCCATGGGCATGCTGCCTGTGATCGCCGACGACCTCGGCGTCTCCATCCCCGCGGCGGGGCTGCTGGTCAGCGCCTACGCCTTCGGGGTGCTGGTCGGCGCGCCGGTGATGACCTTGACGACCGGTCGCGTGCCGCGCCGGACCCTGCTGGTCGGCCTGATGGGCATTTTCACCCTGGGCAATCTGCTGTCGGCGCTCGCGCCGGAGTACTGGACCTTGATGGCGGCCCGGGTGGTGACGTCGTTCAACCACGGCGCCTTCTTCGGTGTGGGCGCCATCGTCGCGGCCAGCGTGGTCGCGCCGAACAGGCGGGCGGGCGCTGTCGCGGCCATGTTCATGGGGCTGACCGTTGCCAACATCACCGGCGTTCCCCTGGCCTCCTGGGCAGGCGAGAGCCTGGGCTGGCGCGCCTCCTTCTGGGGCATCGCGGGGCTGGGCGCCCTGGCGATGGTTGCGCTCCGCCTGACCCTGCCGCACGGCCGGGTCGAGCCCTCCGCCGACAGCGGCGTCATGAAGGCCGAATTGGCGGTGCTCAGGCGCGGCCCTGTCCTGGCCGCCCTGGCCCTGACCGTTATCGGCTCCAGCGCCATGTTCACCGTCTTCACCTACATCGCTCCAATTCTGAAGGAGCAAACCTTGGCCTCGGCCGGCTTCGTCACCGCCATGCTGGTGACCTATGGCCTGGGGCTGACGATCGGCAACTGGCTGGGAGGGCGCTTCGCCGACAGGTCGGTGGACCGTACCTTGATGGTCTCCCTGGCGTGCCTCGCCACACTGCTGGTCGTCTTCGCCGGGGTCATGCCGTGGCAGGCGCCCGCCGCCGTGGTGATTTTCCTCTGGGGTGTGGCGAGCTTCGCCTTGGTGCCGCCGCTGCAGATGCGAGTGATGACCGCCGCCAGTGACGCGCCGAACCTGGCTTCGGCCATGAACATCGGGGCCTTCAACCTGGGCAACGCCATTGGCGCGGCCCTCGGTGGGGCCGTCATCGGCCTCAACCTCAGCTATCCGGCCGTGGCTTTGGCCGGGGCGGCGATGGCTGGAGCGGGCCTCATCCTGGTCTTGTTGCTGGTTCGCCGCGAGGCCCGCGTGGTCGCGACGCTCCCGGCGCGCTGCTAGGAGCCTGTCGCGGTAATCGTGACGGGGCCTCGCCTGGCAGGGGCTGAGGGGCCTCAATGCCCTCCATGAGCACGAAGTACCGCCCCTGGAATGTGCAGCAGGACTCCCTGCTGCCGCCGTCGCTGAGGAGTGGGCGCTCATCTGCGCCACCCGCAACCTCCTTGAGCTCTTCCACGCAACGGCCGCGGAGCGACCGGCTGCGCCTCAATCCGGCGGCAAGCTCTCTGCCTCGTCCGCGCTCGCCTCCTGGCTCATGACCGCCACAGGCTCCTAGCGCAGCGCCGAGAGGGCCGCGCCGACCTTCGCCACCGTCACCGACACGGGCGTCGTCACCTCCGGAGCGAAGATGGCCACTCGGAGCTCCTCGAAGGCCCACCGCAGCTCCTGCGCGGCCTCCTGGTCACGCACGGTGGCACGCCTGGCGAGGAAGGTCTCCCACAGGGGGGTGAAGGGCGCGGCCTTCCCTGCGTCCTTGCCGGGGTTCGCCACCGCACGCGCCAGCCGTGCCTGGGCCGCGCGGAGATAGCGCGGGTAGTGCAGCAGGCGCACGAAGGGGATCCACTCGATGAGCTTCGCGGGGAACAGATGCTCGAGCTGCGCGCGGATGTCCCGCACGGCCGCCGCGCCGCTCGGCCCCCTGGATGCTGCCTTGAGTGCAGCGAGCGTCTTGGCGAGCTCCGAGGAGGTGACAACGACGGCGTTCGCCCAGTCCCGGGCCGCCTGCTCGATGCGCGGTGAGCCCTCTCGGAGCAGCGCCTCGAAGGCCGCCTTCGTGCGGGGCAGCGGCGCGCCCGGTGCGAGCTTGAACGCATCGTCGACGCCGCGTGCGAGGACGAGCGCCCGGAAGGCGTCGGCCTGGCCCCGCGCGGGCGGCGCGCCGTCCAGAGAAGGGAAGGGAGGCGGCATGCGCGCGGCGCTGACGGCCACGTGCCCCCGCGCGGCGAGCATCAGGAGCCGGCGGACCCCCGTGCGCGTGGCCGTGTCTGCGGCGGAGGAGGTCTCGAGCAGCACCAGGTCCACGGTGGCGCCCCGGTCGACGAGCGCGGGATGGCTGCGGACCTCGAGGTTGCCGACCCGCCGGGTGACCACGGAGGGCAGCTCGCCGAAGGTCCAGGCCGTCAGTCCCTTGCGCTCCCAGTCCGAAGCCGGTGCCGCGCTGCGCAGCGCCGCCCGTGCATGTCCCCCGTGCTGCTTGAGCAGCGCGTCGACGTCGCGGCCCCGCGCGAGCTCCTTTCCCCGCTCGTCGAGTACCCGGAGCGTGATGCGCAGGTACGGCACCACGGCATCCGCCCGGAAGGACTCATCGGTCACCTCCACGCCGCACAGGCGGGATACCGCACGCGCGAGCGCTGGAATCAGCGGCCCGCGGAAGGGCACCAGTTCTTTTTCGAGACGGTCGACCAGTTCCGGCAACGGCCCCAGCTGCTTGCGCTGGGCGCGGGGGAGCTGCTCGAGCAGGGCGGTGAGTTTCTCCCGCTGCCACCCGGGGATGGTCCAGTCGAGCTCACCCGGGACCAACTGCGCGAGCAGCAGCAGCGGCACGCTCAGGGTGATGCCGTCGTCCTCGGCCGCGGGGTCGAAGGTGTACGTCACCGGCACGGACGCGCCATGCAGCTTGATGGCATCCGGGTAGTGCGCCGGGGACAGGCCCGGGTCGTGCGAGAGGGCATCCTCCATCGAGAGGACGAGCACGTCGGGGTCGGCCGCCTCGGCCTTGCGACGCCAGACCTCGAAGCCCGCTCCGTCCGTCACGTCCGCCGGGACGCGCTTGTCGAAGAAGGTCAGCATCGCCTCGCTGTCGAGCAGCTCGCTGCGCCGGGCCTTGTCCCGCAGGCGCGCCACGCGCTCGAGCACCTGGCGGTTCTTCTCCTGGAACGCCCCCCGGGTGCGGTACTCGCCCCGCACCAGGGCATGCTCGAGGAACATCAGCCGTGCTTCGGCGGGGTCCCTGCTGGCCAGGGGCACGGGGCGCTCCCTGAAGACGGTGAGCCCGAAGAGGGTCGCGTTCTCCTTCACGATGGCGCGCGCGGACTTCTCCGACCAGTGCGGCTCGGAGTAGCTGCGCTTGAGCAGGTGGGGGGCCGCCGCGGCGAGCCACTCCGGGTCGAGCTTCGCCACGGTGCGCGCGAAAAGCTGGGACGTCTCCACGAGCTCGAACGCCATCACCCAGGCAGGGGGCTTCTTCGCGAGCGCCGACGAGGGGTGAATCATGAAGCGCGTCTGCTTCGCGCCCGTGTAGTGGCGCTGCTCCGGATTCCACTGGCCGATGCGGGACAGGAGCCCGGTGAGGAGCGCCTGGTGCAGGGCGTCCCCGCGCGCCGGGGCGCCCCGGCCCTTGCGCGGCAGGCGCAGCTCGCGGACGGTCTCCTCGAGCTGGCGCTGGACGTCCCGCCACTCGCGCACCCGCAGGAAGGACAGGAAGTTGTCCCGGCACACGCGCCGAAGATGGGACGTCCCCCGGCCCTCGGCCTCGCGCACGAACGCCCACAGCTTGAGGAGCCCCGTGAAGTCCGAGTGCTCGTCACGGAAGCGCGCGTGCAACGCGTCCGCCTTCTGCGCGAGCTCCCGTGGCCGCTCGCGCGGGTCCTGCAGGTTGAGCGCCGCGGCGACGATGAGCACCTCGTCCAGGCACCCGTACTCGGCGCCGGCGAGAATCATCCGCGCGATGCGCGGGTCCACCGGGAAGCGCGCGAGCTGGTGCCCGAGTGGCGTCAAGGTGCGCTCCTTGCCCTCGATGGCCCCGAGCTCCTCGAGCACCCGCCAGCCCTCGGCGATGGCCTTGGGCTGGGGCGGGTCGAGGAAGGGGAAGTCCTCGACGTCACCGAGGCCGAGGGACTTCATCCGCAGGATGACCCCCGCGAGCCCGGTGCGCTTGATTTCCGGGTCGGTGAAGGCGGGCCGCGTGGTGAAGCTCACCTCGTCGTAGAGGCGCACGCAGATTCCCTCGCGCACGCGGCCGCAGCGCCCCTTGCGCTGGTCGGCGCTGGCCTGGGAGACCGGCTCGATATGCAGGCGCGTGGTGCCCGAGCGTGGCTCGTAACGCGACAGGCGCGCCACCCCCGTGTCCACGACGTACACAATCCCCGGGATGGTGACCGACGTCTCCGCGACGTTGGTGGCGAGGATGACCCGGCGCTCGGGGATGGTGGCGAAGACACGCGACTGCTCGGCGGCCGACAGGCGCGCATACAGGGGCTGCACCACCGTGCCGCGAAGCTCGCGCGCGTTCAGGGCATTCTCGGCCTCGCGGATTTCCCGCTCCCCTGGGAGGAACACGAGGACGTCCCCGTCGGGGTCGAGCGAGAGCACGTTCGCCACCGCATCGGCGACGGCGTCGGCGAGCTCGGCGTCCTCGGGGGGCGGCTCGTAGAGCACGTCCACCGGGAAGGTACGGCCCTCCACCTGGATGACCGGAGCCCCCCCGAAGAACTGCGAGAAGCGCTCGGTCTCGATGGTGGCCGAGCTCACCACCACCTTGAGGTCGGGGCGCCTGGGGAGGATGCGCTTGAGCCACCCGAGCAGGAAGTCGATGGTGAGGCTGCGCTCGTGGGCCTCGTCGAGCACGATGGTGTCGTAGCGGCGCAGGAGCGGGTCGCTGTGAATCTGCGCGAGCAGGACCCCGTCGGTCATGAACTTCACGGCCGTCTGCCGGGACGAGCGGTCCTCGAAGCGAATCTGGTAGCCGACGTCCGTGCCCAGCTCCGTGCCGAGCTCGCGTGCCACGCGCGCCGCCACGCTCGTCGCGGCGATACGCCGGGGCTGGGTGACGCCAATCTGGCGCGGGCGGCCGCGCCCCATGGCGAGCAGGATTTTCGGCAGCTGCGTCGTCTTCCCGGAGCCGGTGGCCCCCGCGACAATGACCACCTGATGGGCGGTGATGGCCGCGGTGATGTCCTCCACCCGGCTCGAGATGGGGAGCTCGGGGGGAAAGTGCAGGGTGGGCAAGCCGCCGGAGGTGGGGGCAGGTGAGTCGCCGGACATGGCAGCATGGCCTATCACTGAAGCGTACGCTCCGCCCCTGCCGAATCGTGTGGGCGCCTGCTCGCCCAGCATTCCTGGAGGGAAACTCCCCGCACGCCAATACGCGCCTGCAGGCGAACTGTGGGAGTGACGCACGGAGGGGCGCGGAGAAACTGGCCGAGGGGACGCTGGTCGATGTCTTCCCCGTCAAGGGACTGGTGCCCTTCCTGCGCAAGGTCATCGCCACTCTCGCGGCCGGGTTCAGCCCAGCCCCGCCGTCACGCGCGCCACCAGCCAGAAGGTCCCCCTCACGATGTTGCCGGGCCGCAGCCGGGGTGTCGCCTCGTCGGCCGCCGCGAGGGCGTCATAGGTGCCTCCATAGGTCTGCACGAGGGCGTGCTGGAACGGGTGACCGGTGACGCCGTTGGTGCGCACGTCCGCGGCCTCGACGTGCCCGGTGAAGTGGGCTCGGGGCTCGAAGGGCCGAGGAGGGCTGCCCTTCGACATGAGCGAGGCAGGGTCGGGGGATGAAGAACCGCGAGCCCAGCAACGCCTTTCCCGGCTTGCGCGAGGCCTCGTAGGCCGCCTTGTCCGGCCAGGCCTGCAGCGACTCGGCGAAGGCGCACGGCGCCAGCTCCAGCACGATGCCGGTCTGGATGCACTCGCGCACGAGCACGAGGTCATCGAGCTGCGTGGCGAATGGGTAGAGGACGTGGCCTTCGGCGTCCACCAGCTCGGCCTCCAGCGGGTCGCAATAGCGGCAGCTCTTGTGGGCGGCAAAGCCGGTGGCGCGGACCCGCAGGCGCGACTCCGCTTGGAAGCCCGGGGTGGCGCACTGCACCTCGCCCGCGTGGTTGAAGACGAAGCTGTAGCTCGCACCCGAAGCGTCGGACCACACCTTACCTTCAACTCGTGGTCGCGCGTCGTGCCCGCGGTCGAGGTGTGCTCCAGCAGGGAATCCATAACGTGCCCGAAGGCCGCATTGTCGTTGGCGTGGATTCCGATGCAGGCGATGTGGCTTGTCATCCACCGATGGTAGCACGCGCGTATTGCTTTCCCGCGCCGCGCACCTCGTCCAGGGCGCTCAGGTCGACCAGGCCCTGGATGCAGGCGTCGGGGATGAAGCCCGGCCCCTTCGCGTGGGCCGCGGCGGTGGCGAGCGCGGAGGGCACCAGGGCTCGGTCGGGCTCCATGCGGGAGAAGGCATCCTGGAGGAAATTGGCGGGTAGGGGCTTGCGGGGGAGCCGGGCGAAGGCGGCGTTTACGGTGTTCCCCGGCCCAAGGTTGAAACCTGTGGGCTTGGCCCCCCGGCGGAGAGGGTAAGAAGGTTGGATGTGAATCGCCTGAAGCAGGACGAGCAGCAGCCCTCCCAGCCGCATTTTTCGAGGCCCACCGAAACCGCGCCTGACGGCGAGCGCCCCCAGCCCGTGCAAGGGGCCGACAGGCCCGGAGCAACCGGCTTGCCCTTGCAGGAGCGAGGACGCGAGCCACACTCCGCACACGAGGAGGGGCCTGCTGCCGAGGTACCGGAGGTGCGAGTGCGGCCGGGGCGCCTCGCTCACTCGCCTTGACGCACGCAATGACGCAGCGACCGAATTTTGGGTAGGCACACCTTCACGAGGAGGCACTCCTCCTCTGGGGCATATGGCGGCTGAAACGCGCGGGCAGTGGCGAACGGCAGCGAGACCTCCTCGCCGGTCGGGCTGCTTGCTGGGGCCTGTACGTGCTCGCCAACGACGATGGCTTTGGACCGTCGATGGCCTGGAAGCTGCGGTCGGCGAAGTCGACGGCCTCGGGTATCGTCACCGAGCGGCCTCCGTAAAGGCCGCTCCCGCAGAAGAGCCGAAGCCGTGATGACCTCAAGGGCCTCGCTTAGTTGATCTCGAACTCTATCGGATAGTGGTCGCTCACCAACCTCATTGCTTCCGGGGACAGATTGAACTTGGTGTCCAGGTATACGGTGCGACCCTTCGCGGCCTGCGTGCGCAGCTTATCGCCTGCCACGACAGCTCGGTCATAAGGGCAGCTCGCCTTGCCGACAGAGGAATTGGTGTCGTCCCCGATGAGCCAGGTGAACCGAGCGTCCGAACGCAGGGGGTTCGTCTCCCAGTGTTTCTTGGCAAAGTAACTACAGCCCGCTTGCCAGTCTCCCATGAGGATGCCGTTCTTGAGATTCCAGCGCTTTACGGCGTCGTCGTAGACCTTGACCAGGGCGCCAATTTCTGCGACCGCCGCCGAAGACTCCGCGTGGAGCGGAACGACGAAGAAATGCTTCACGGTCGCCTGGGTGGTGTTGAACCTGACGACGAACGGTTCGCGCGCGAATAGGTCGGCTGAATCGGCATAGTGGTAGCTGTCGACCACCTTGAGCGCACTCTTCTTGTAAATAAATGCGTATTGCTCCGTCATGTTCGCCCGACCCAGACGATTGCTCACGAGAATGCTGTATGCGTTGCCCGTCGCAGCGTTGAGCTGCTTCATGAGGGCTGTCGTCGCGATGTCGGTCGGATCTCTGATTTCCTGTACGAGGATGAGGTCGTACTGCTTGACGGTATCCACGATGACCTTCATGACGTCCGCGTTCATCGCCTTTTTCTGGCCGAAAAGCTGAATATTCCAGCTCGCTACTTTTATGGCAGCCGAAGCTTCCCGAGCCCATGTCATCGGGCCTGCGATGAATAATATTGCGACGAAGGTGCGTGTGATGGGCTTCAGTGCAAACATGCTATTTCGTCCTTTCAGCGCCCCTGCCGCAGGAACGCTCGGATTGGAAGTATACGCTCGCACCGCGGATTCCTCGCAGCACATTGACGAAGGAGGAAGGCATCGCTGATGGCTCAAGGAGCTCACACGCGTTCCAACCCAGTCCCTTGCCTCCACACATAGTCCACCGGCACGGGCAGGCGCAGCTCGCCCCGCCGTGCCTTCGCGAGCGCTGCGTCCACCATGCGGCGGCGGATGACCGTGAGCTCGAATTCGCTCATGGTGCCCTTCAGGCTGAGCAGCAGGCCGTCATTGGGGGGACTCGGGTCATACACCCCTTCCTCGTCCACGACGCGCGCCTGCACCATGCCACACAGCTCCAGCAGGTGGTGCCAGTCACGGCCGTTGCGCGCTAGGCGCGAAGCCTCCAGGCAGAAGCCGGCACCGACGCTGCCTTGGCGCAGCTGCGCAACGAGCGACTCGAAGCCGGGCCGTGCGACGGCACCGCTCGCCGGGCGGCCGAGGTCATCATCAAGGGTGGCGACGTCCTTGAAGCCGTCGGCGCGCGCCAGGTCGGCCAACGCATACTACCGCCGCTGGCGCTCTGGGTGCCCGTGGACTGGCGCACATCGATGAGTGCTCGGCGCTCGAGGACGCTCGGGGGAAGCTCAGAGCGGCTCATCGCCGGCCTTCCTTTTGAAGCGCATCAGACGGCGGCGACATGGGGGCTCAGCGGATGAGCGCGACGACCACGCTGCGCACGCGCATGGGGCTGCTCACCGCACGCCGACCGTCGGTCGGTTGCACATGCACGCCAGGGTCCACGGCGGCGGCTCCTCACTCAACACCCTTCGGCACGTTGTTCGCCGAACGGATACGGATGGAGATGGCCGCATAACCCACCGAAAGTTCTGAGCTTGGCCTTGCAATCCGCTGGACTGAGTGCCTGGGCAGCCCCAAGATTCCGAGGATGGATGACGAGTTGCCATCTGCTGACCTTGTTCGACGCTTGGCCACGGGCTCGCAGTTGGAGTGCATCGAAGCCGCGAAGGAACTCGCCCGCAGGAAGGAGCGTACGGTACTTTCCGAAGTGACCAACATCCTGCAGCGAGGCGAATACGGGCATGGACGGGAGATGGCCGCGTGGTTGCTCGGGGAACTGAGTCCAGGCACGGCCCTCACCCTCGATGCGCTCCACGCAACCATCATTGACCCGGCCGCGACCGAGAGCCTGCGAGGCCAGGCCATCGAGTCGCTGGGCAATCAGGTTAGTCACCTGAAGGGGGGCGACGTTTACGAGCGCGCCGCTGATGTCCTCATCCCCCTCCTGCAACATCCGTCTGTAGAGATCCTCTACAACGCCGTCTTCGCGCTTGGGACGATGCGCTGCCGTCGCGCTCGCCCGGAGTTGGTGCGACTCGCTGCGCAGGACCGCCGCACGTACAAGGGGCTGGAAACGATAGGCCAGAATGCTCAGTTCGCAATCGAATGCATCGACTACGAACCGCATGGACGCTGAAAGCAGCTTTTCGGGGCGGGCTGCGCTACGTGCCAGCACTGGGAATGAACGTCACGCGCTCTACCTCGACCAAAGAGCCAATCAGGTTCTCGCAGCGCAGATCGGCTGGGCTTGATTGAAGTGGTGTGGAGGTGCATCGGTGTCGAAACGCTCGCTCGTCCCAGCTTCGCCCAACGGATAGGGGCGCCCCGACGAAACCGGTGAGCGTCAAGGTTGTTGCCACGTGAGAGGGTTCAGCCGCTGCGCTTCATCTCTTCCACTACCGGGGGGAGGTTCGGAGAGGGGCGAGACTGACAAGGGCCAAGGCAAGCCGGGAGCTCTCGAGTGAGGAGCGCGCGGAGCTTGCCGGGCTGCATTCTCTGCCTGGAGTCCCTATCCAGGGCATGCGCCGAGGGGGAGACGAACGGATCGGCGGGGACAGAACCGTGGCGGTCGAGACGCGCGGCCGAGACAATCTGAGAGTCGTCTCGGAGAGTCGGTGCCGCGCGACGAAATCGTGAGTGTCCGGTAAATGCGAGCCGCGATTCGCTCTCGGTTACTAACCGTGCAATACAAAAGGGCCCTACCGATCTGTAGGGCCCTTCGCTCAGCTCCCCGAATGAAGCCCTGCGCGAACTCATCCTTGGCTTTTCGAATCCAGGGCAGGCACAGGAGGGGCAAGAATGACTGAGATGCGAAGATTCGTAACGCTTCGCTGTGCTCTGACCCGGTGCGCTTGCCCCCGCTCCACGGACAGCGTGGCCACGCTGCCTGAACGACCTGCTCCAGCGCCGAACACTGGAGCAGGTCGCAATCGTCCACTCAGGCGATGAGCTCGGAGAGCACGCCCTTGGGTAGCGCCGGGTCGCCGAAGTCGTCCAGGTACCCGCCGGCCGCGTTCCTCAGCCCCACGGCGGTGCCAATCGTGTTCAGCATCCGGTTGTGGTTGGGATTGCCGCCGCCCGACGCCTCGACGTAGACGCCCTGCTTGAGGAAGCCATTGCAGCTCCCCGCCAGGACGAAGGGCACATTGCGCGCCGAGTGAGCCGGCCCGTTGCCCAGGTCGTTGTACCAGACAGCCACGCCGTGCTCGATGAGTCGCTTCCCGTCCGGCATCTGGTAGGCCACCAGCCGGTCCAGGAGGTGCTTGAAGGCGCTCGCGAACTGCACGTCCACGTGGTGGTGCAGCAGGTCCGAACCGGTGATGATGCCGCCGCTGGAGTCGTGCGACGAGCGACGGTGGGACACGTAATGGAAGTTCTCCATCAACTGCCCCGTGTCCGGGTTGCGGTAGCGCGTGTCGCCGTCGTTGCCGTTGCCCACCTGGATGACGGCCGCGCGGTTGGTGCCGCACGCCATGGCCATCACGGCGATGTCCATGTGCAGCCTGGCGGTGGCGAGCACCTCGGTGCCGTCCGTGCTGTCATAGCCGGGCGCCTGCTGCTGGAGGATGAGCTCCTGGTCCGCGCGCATGCGGCAGCTCAGGGCGACCTCCAGGTCCCGGACGTTGGACAGGTGCAGGTCCAAGCGCTGATGGTCGGACGCGCTCAGCTCGGGACGCCGCTGGAGCGCCTGGAGCTGGGCCTTCACCAGGTCGTTCACGCTGCGCTGCCGGACGAGGAGCTGCTCGCGCGCCTCGGGAGTCAGTCCTCCCGGGCCGCCAATCATCGTCTGGTACGCATTCCACGGGTCATGCAGCGCGGCCCGGCGCACGTTGCTGCTCCGGTAGGAGAGGCAGGGCCCCCCGAGCCAGCCGCCACGCCGGCCCGCGTAGAAGACGAGCGAGTCACGCTGCTGCGGATTGAGCTCGCGGCCGATGCGGTTGTCGATGGACTCGCCTCCGGACTCGGAGTCGCCGCCCGCGCCCTCCACCACGGGGCCCCGCGCGGTCAGCCCCTGCATGGCGCCGCGGGCGTGGCCGTCCCCGTAGTTGTAGTCCTTCATGTTGACGTTGCGCACCACCAGCAGGTGCGCGCGGTGGTCATTGAGCACGCCCACGGCCCGCCCGGCGATGCTCTCCTCGGTGAGCGCACCCAGGGTGCGCGGCCAGAAGCGCTCCGGCTCCGCGCCGAGCTCCGACGTCGTCTGGGCCGAGGCGACGCCGTTGGCCTGCCGGAAGAAGATGGCGTACGGCAGCACCCCCGGGTCCGCCGCGCGGGCGGTCCTCGGCATCAGCCCCTCGAGAAACGGCAGGCTCAGCATCGTCCCGCCCAGGCCCTTCAACACCATCCGGCGACTCAGCTTCATGGCAGCTCCTCCGGGTGGCGATTCACGAAGCCCTCGCTGGTGACGACCTCCACGACGAGGTCGACGATGGACAGGTTGCCCGCCTGCGACAGCTTTCCGAGCCGCTCCACCAGCGGCTCATCCTCATGGGCGGACGGGCGCCCGTGGAGGTACTCCACCCAGTGCCGCGCGTAGCACGCATGCACCACCTCATTGGCCGCGAGTGCGTCCGCCAGGTCGAGCGCGTCGCGCACCTGCACCGTCTCTCCGAAGATGTTGGGAGACGCGCTGGCGTCCACCGGGTGTCCGTTGTCCGTGGTGCGGTAGCCGCCGATGGCGTCGTAGTTCTCGAAGGGGAAGCCGAGCGGGTTGATGAGGTTCGAGTGGCAGCTGGCGCACGCAGTCCCTGGCACTTCGGTGTGCGAGGCGACGACCTCGCGATTGGTGCGGCCCTGGGGGGCGGGGAGCGGTGGGATGTTGGCCGGCGGCGCGCCAATCTTCCGGCAGATGATGCGCTCGGACACGAAGACGCCGCGGTGGATGGGGTCCGGGTCCACCGACGTCGCGTGCGAGGCCAGGAAGCCCACCTGGGTGAGCACGCCCTTGCGCTCGCGCGAGTCCAGCGTCACGGGGACGAAGTCGGCGGTGAACGTGCCACTCAGCCCGTAGACGCGCGCCAGCTCGTCGTTGACGAAGGTGTCCGGCGAGGTGAGCAGGTCGCTGTAGCCGCCCTTGCGGGAGAAGACGACGTCCTGGACGAAGAGGCTCGTCTCCCGGGCCGCGTACTCCCCAAGGCGCTCGGACACCTGCGGGTAGCGCGTGAGGGACGGCCGGATGGCGGCGTAGCGGGGCACGTCGAAGAGGGTGCGGTGGAAGGCCTCCACCACCTTGTTCGAGCGCGCGTCCTGGAGCATGCGCCGTGCCTGTGTGGCGACGCCCTCGCGGGAGCGCAGGGTGCCCTCGCTCGCGGCGGCGAACAGGGCGTCGTCCGGCATGGAGCTCCAGAGGCCGTAGCTCAGCCGCGAAGCCACTTCGTAGTCGTCGAGCGGCACCCGGTCCTGCACGGCCTCCGTGCTGCGCTCCACGCGGTAGAGGAAGTGGGGCGACTGGAGGAAGGCTTCGATCATCAGCCGGATGCCACCCTCGAAGGCCGGCATGTCCGCGTAGGCCTGGGGCCCCTTGCGGTACAGCGCGAGGTAGCTCTCCACCTCTTCGGACGTCAGCGGGCGCCGGTGCGCGCGCAGGCCGAAGGACTCCACGAAGGCGCGGGCGCGCTCCTCGTCGGTGGCGGCCGACGGAGGCAGCAGGCGCGCGAGCTGCGTCGCGTCCGTCGTCACCTGGCTGGCGAGCTCCGCGGCGGCGCGCTGGTAGGCGCCCCAGAGGGCCTCGTCGACGGAGAGGGCGCGCGCATCGTTGTCAAAGAGGAAGCCGCTCTGGGCGGGGTCCGCGCGGAAGGTGCCCGCCAGCGTGGTGGGCGGTGCGTCCAGCCTGAGCAGCTCCTGCACGCTGTTGGTCCACTGCACGTGCGTCAGGCGAGCCATCCGCACGGACGGGGCTGGCTTCTCGATGGCGGTGGGCGGGGGCGTACCGGGGCCCTCCGGGTTGGAGATCATTCCTTCACAGCCAGCAGCCCCGCTCAAGACCAGCCCGAGCACCACCGGGCGCCACCACCGTCCCCGCTCCGCTGGCTCTCGTGACAACCGTTGTGACCGCGTCCTCGGCACGAGCGCCTCCATCATTGGGAGACATACCCATCGGATGGATTGCGCGTTCCTGTCAATGTATCCGCGACTCGCACGCGCATCGGTCAAATGGCCCATGACACGGATACTGGAAAACTCGTGTCACGCGCGCATGCGTGGTTCATCAGACCCGACTTTTCGCGCGGGCCTCGCGGAAAGTGTGGAGGAGGCGCCACAGGCGTGGGGGACAGCCCCCCTCAATGCGTCAGTGCTATAGCCTCAGGTACACGCCGAGCTGACCGCTGAAGTACAGGTCCTTGGCGCCGCCGGCGACGACCGGGGCTCCCTCCGCGGCGTCGGCGGTGAAGGAGTAGCTCCGCATCTCTCCGCCCAGCCGCAGACCCAGCATGCGCGTCAGGGCGAACTCCACGGCGAGCTCGCCATCGAGTCCGGAGCCGCTCAGCTCCGGGAGGTAGTCGTCCGAGGACAGCTCGCCGCCGCTCAGCACGTGCTGGTAGCCCACGCGCGCGGCGATGGCCCATCGCTCGGTGAGCGCCTTGCGCAGGCCCAGCTCCACGTGCGCGAAGCGGTAGTCCACGTCGGGCAGGGCGAAGGTGCTCTCCGGCGGGAGCTCCACCGCGAAGGAGTGGGTGCCGTACAGCGCGCCCACCGAGACCTCCAGCCACCGCAGCGGCACGCGGAAGCGCAGGCCTCCCTCCAGGAGCTGCGCGGTGGTGCCGTACCTGGAGCCATCCGGGAGCCGCGTGGACAGCCCGAGGGCGCGTGAGCCCCGCGCCACGATACCCAGGTTGTGCACCATCCCATCCGTGAAGTGGGAGAGCGGGAAGTAGCTCACCGTGAGGCTCGCCGCCGCGGCGCTGTTGAGGCTGTAGTCGGGCAGCTCGTTGCCGTTGTTGCCCGAGAAGTTGAAGCGACGGAACAGCCCCTGTCCGGACAGCAGCGCCTCCAGGATGGGGCCGTCCAGTTTGCGAAGGCCCGCTGCCTTCGGCTCGGGCTCCACTGGCGGCTCCTCCTTCTTCGCGGTGGGCGGAGGAGGCTTCACCACCGCCGGGCGCGGTGCCTCCGCGATGGGGGCCGGGGGCGCGACCTCCGGCTCGGAGACAGGCGTCGGAGGCGTGACGGCGGCAGGCGGGAGGCGCTGCTCCGGGCCCGCCTTCAGGGCCGCGCCCAGCTTGCGCTCGAGCTCGCGCCGCACGTCGGGGAAGGCGCGGTTGGCGCGGACGTCCCAGCGCTCCTCCGCGAGGAGGGTGCCGTCCTTGCCGGAGTAGGCGCGGACCTCCACGTCCCAGCGCTTCGTCCCCTTCACCGAGGAGAGGATCAGCACGTCCGCGCCGAGCTTCTTCGCCAGCGCCTGCCGCTGCGCATCCGTCTTCGGACCGCCGCGGATGCGCTTCACCTGGGCATCCACCTTCTTCGCGGGCAGCACCTGTCGCCCGCGTCCCTTCTTGCCCAGCTCCTGCGTCAGCACCCTGCGCAGCGCAGCCGCCTGGCGGCCCTCCGGGCGCAGCACCGCCACCTGGGTCTTCTGCGCCTGCGTCTTCTTCGCCTGCGCGGCCTCGGCTGGGCGGTACGACACGACCAGCGCCAGCACCAGCAACACCCATCCCGCGATGCGGCTCACAGGGCCACCTCCTTGGAGCGGACAGACGAGGTGGACGCGGCCGGGAGGACAGAGACGAAGGGGCGGGAACGCATGGGTGCTCGGCTTCCTGTGACGAGACGGGGGGCTGCCTCAGCCCAAGGCAATTGAGGGGCCAACATCCCGGAGCTTAGCGCTTATCTCGGCAGGAGCGCGTGGAACCAGGTGATGATGCCCACCTCGAGGTGCAGCATTCCCAGGTAGGTGTCTTCGCGCTTCTCCCATCGCACCAGCAGTCGTCGGAAGCGATTCAGCCAGGGGTGCTCGCGCTCCACCGTCGCGCCTTCTGTCGAGCGTGGCTCGTCTTGGTGCGCACTCCTTTACCTCGTCGAGGTACGTGAAGCGTGAAGCAGAACTCTTTCGCCAGCCGCCGTACCTCGTCGTAGTCATAGCCTCTGTTGGTGTAGCCTGAGAGTCCCCCCGCTTCCGTGGACACCCTCGATGTGATGGAAGGGTGTTCGATGTCGGAGAGCGAGAAGAAGCAGAGGCGACAGCGGCGTGGCTTCAGCCCGGAGTTCAAGGCCGGGGCCGTGAAGCTGGTGCTGGAGGAGGGCAAGTTCGTCGCGGAGGTGGCGAGAGACCTGGACCTGACCGAGACGGCCTTCCGCAGGTGGGTAGAGCAAGCCAGGACGGACAAGGGCCAGGGCAGGGTCGGCGCGCTCGGAAGACCCTGGAGTTCGAGTCCCCGGCAGCCAAACTGCAGCAGGTGTTGCGTTGACCGATTGCGTGCATCCTTGCCTACTTTTGAGGCCCCTCCTGGACCAGGGAGCTAAAAGGCCTGGAGTTGGAACGTAGGATTGGAGCCCCCCCATGACGCGCGCCCCATCATTCACCCTTCGCGAGTACCCCATCTGCGACGACGGCTGTGGTCCCTACGACATCACGACGGGGGCAGACGGAGCCCTCTGGTTCACGCTTGTCCACCACGGCCAGATTGGTCGGCTGACGACGGCAGGGCACGTCACGCGCTTTACTGTCGAAGGCGCGGATGGACTGTCGCGAATCATCCCCGGCCCCGACGGCGCGCTGTGGTTCACCGAGTTCAAGAGCCACCGCGTCGGCCGCATCACCCTGGATGGGAGCGTGAGCAGCTTCCCGATTCCCGGCGAGGGCGGCCCTTACGGAATCACCGTGGGCGCGGACGGCGCACTCTGGTTCACGCTGTTGCGCAACGACCGCATCGGAAGACTCACGCTCGACGGAGACGTCCGCGAGTATCGCCTGCCCACCACCGGTGGATATCCGTCTGCCATCGTCACGGGCGCGGACGGCGCTCTCTGGTTCACCCTCAACCAGACGAACGCCCTTGGCAGGATGACCCTGGACGGCACCGTCACCCTCTTCCCGCTCCCGACCCCCAGCGCGGCTCCCGTCGGCGCGGCCGCGGGGCCGGATGCCATCTGGTTTGTCGAAATTATCGCGGGACAGGTTGGCCGCATGGCCCTGGACGGAACGGTGGCGGAGTTCCCCCTGCCTCATCGCGATGCAAAGCCCCACGCCATCGTGGCCGGCAGGGACGGAACGTTCTGGTTCACTGAATGGGGTGGTAACCGCGTTGGCAGCCTCACCGGAGCCGGGGCGATCCAGCTATATGACCTTCCGACGCCCGCCTCCGAGCCGCACGGTCTGACCCTGGGCCCGGATGGCGCGGTGTGGATTGCCTTGGAGAATGGCCGGGTGGCCCGCTTGGAGCCACTGCTTCCATGATGGTTGCCCCGGGGCGGCTGTCGGCCCGGTGCCCATGCAACGGGTGTGGCTCTGGAACTGAGCAACGAGTGAGCAAACAGGCAGGGGGCTCGCCGGGTGCCTAGTGGTCGGCAGAATGAGAGGTTTCTGGCGGGTTGTGCCACCGGAGGACACCAGACGATGCCGAAGGTCACCATCGAAGTGCCGGAAGGGTTCGAGGACAGCGTGAAGGCGCTGGAGGAGACGCTGAAGCGCGCCCACCGAGGGGTGGAGGGGGCGAGCAGAGGGGACCTGGCCGCGTTCGACGCCGCGTGGCAGGAGGTGAATGCGGGAGCGGAGCAGACGGAACGGTTGCTGAAGCGGAGGTTGCTTCGAGGGCTCGACGTCGACGCGGCCCGAGTCCTCATCGAAGGCCAGCCCTACGTGCGAGTCGGCCGGTACCCGGCGACGTACAAGACGCGGCAAGGGCCCGTCGAAATAGAGAGAAGCCTCTACCGGCGGGTGGGCGAGCGCAATGGCCTCACGGTGGACACCATCAGTGTCCAAGCCGGGTGCGTGGCGGACGGCTGGTTGCCGGAGGCGGCGGTGCCCATGGCGTACCTGCTGGCGCGGGGCACCTCGCGGGAGGCAGAAGCGACGGCGCGCCAGGTGGGCGTGCTGCCCTATTGCCGCGCCTCCTTCGAGCGGGTGGGGCATGAGGTGGGAGCGCTGTACGGTGGCCAGCGGCCCCGGGTGGAGGCGGCGCTGGCCCGGGCGCAGCGAGTGCCCCGAGGCACCCGGAGTGTGAGCGTCAGCATGGACAGGGTGGCGGTGCCGATGGAGGAGCCGAAGAAGCGGCCAGTGGGCCGCCCTCGCAAGGGCGCCCCCACGCGCCGGGTGGACGTCGTCTGGCGAATGGCCTACGCCGCCTGCCTCACCTTCCATGACGCCCACGGCGAAGCGCTGGGCACCCTCCGCTACGGGCGGATGCCGCGGGGCGAGGCCCGCGAGGTTGCCGAGCGCCTGGCCCGCGACGTCCAGGCCCTGGTTTCCAGACGGCGCGGCCTCTACGTCGCCGTCCTCACCGATGGCGCTCCCGAGTTGCACACCTTGCTGGACGAGGCGCTCGCCACCCATGCCCCCTCGGCCAAGAAGCCGGTGCGCCTGGTGGACTTCTGGCACCTGATGGAGAAGCTCGGAAGTGCGGCGCGCGTGGTGGCTGGGGAAGAGAAGGCCTCCGTGCTGCGTGAGAAGTGGAAGCTGTCCCTGCTCAATACGCCCGGGGCGGCGTGGACCATTGCCATGGCGTTGCACGCCAGCGGCAAGCGGCACGTCGTCCTCGGTGACGGCCAACCGGTGCATGAGGCCCTCACCTACCTGGAGAACCACGGCGAGCGAATGCACTATGCCGAGGCGCGAGCGCGGGGACTGCCCATTGGCAGCGGCAACGTGGAGGCCACCTGTAAGTCTCTCGTCTCCCTGCGCATGAAGCGCCCTGGCGCCCGCTGGAAGGAGGCGTCTGGCCAGCACATCCTGGACTTGCGCGCCCTGGTGCTCTCGGAGCGGTGGGACGAAGCTATGCACCTCACGCTTGCACCGCACAGGGCCGACGTTCGGCGCGCAGCATGATCAGGATGGGAGCCACACCCGGTGGGAACGCGTGCACGCTTCTGCGTCACTTCTCGGGGTTCGACGCCTATCAAATCACGCGATGCGTTCTCACCTGCCAGCGCTGCTTGCTTCCGGGGGAGCGGCTGCATCTCCATTGTGTGCGGGAACAGGCCGACCATTTCAGGATCACAGCCCACAATAACATGGGCAAGCTCGTTTCCACCTTTGACATTGATGCGCGAGCACGCGGGCACTGAACTCTGTGGGAGACAAGGCGATGCTCAAAGAGAGACTGGTTGGAACCTGGCGGCTCATGGCCGTGGAGGGCCGCCTGCCTGATGGCAGCCGGAACTACCCCTACGGGCAGAATCCGCTCGGTGTTCTGGTCTATGACAGCCATGGGAACATGGCGGTGCAGATCATGGATCGCGACCGCCCTCCCTTCAAATCCACGGACCTGAAGGGGGGCACGGCGCAGGAGGCGAAGACCGCGCTGGACGGGGCCGCTGTGTACTTCGGGACCTACGAGACCGAAGAGCAGACGGACACGGTCTGCCACCACATCACGGGCAGTGTCTTTCCGAACTGGATCGGAACAGTGCAGAGAAGGAAGGCAACCTTGGAAGGCAACCGGCTGGTCTTGAGCACTGGCCCTCTGTTGATGGGGGGAAGCGCAGCCGACATCGTACTGGAATGGCAGCGTGTGTCCCCCCTCAGCTGACCCGTCTGGCGGTAACATCATGGCCATGAAGCCTCGGCCTACGTCGAGCCCATCGGCTCCTCAGTAGGCCGACCTTGGCGATCGCCCTGGAGCATAGAGGTGATGAAGCGGCCGGCCAGCCGCGGATGCGGAGGCAGGCCCACCGAACCCTGGATTGCCGCGGCGCAAAGAAGACCGCCGAGGTAGGGGGAGAGTTCATCGGCATCGACGTGCACCAGAGGGGCAGCCAGGTATGCATTCTGGCGCAGGGGGGGGCGAGGTGCTGCTGGAGCAGCGGCTGCGCGCCCAATGGGAACGGTTGAGAGGGTTGCTGGGCAAGCGCCCGAAGGCGCGGGCGCTGCTGGAAGCTTCGACTGAGAGCGAGTGGATGGCGCGGAGCCTGGAAGATCTCGGGCACGAAGTGGTGGTGTCCACGAGAGCGGATCACGCCCACAACCCGCTAGGATTGTCAGAATCGGCCGCCCGTGGTGGTTAACAAAACTGTTAACCACTCTCGGCCTCTCTCTCCCCGAAACGAGCGAAAGAGCGCTCCAGCGAGCCCAAGTGGCGGCGGAGAAGAGGGAGCATCTCGCTCTGCGGGGTAGAGGCCCAAGAGCACTCTCTTCAGCACCGAGAGCCAAAATCCCTTGTAATTCAGCGGCTTAAGAACGAAGTCCCCGCGATGTTCATCGCAGGGTCCATGAAAAACAAAAGGGCCCTACCGGTTGGCAGGGCCCTTCGTTCAGCTCGCCGCCGGGGACCCGAGCTACCAGAACAGCTTCATCCCGCAGTCACGCTCCGTGAATTTCCGGGCACACCGCACGTCAGTGGTACGCTCCCCCTTTCCGGAAGGTCCCTCGCATGCCCCAGCGCTTTCCCTCAGGCTTCGCCCTTGGTCTCCTGCTCCTTGCCGCCTGCGGCGGCCAGGAGCGCGAGGTCGGCATCTACCGCTTGGAGATCGTCAAGGAGTCGGACACGTGCACACCGCAGCGCGCGGGGCCCGAGGTGCACACCGTGGGGCTCTCCCGGCGGGATAACGGCGACTACTTCGTGAGCGTCCCCGAGTTCGGCGAACAGTCGAGGCTCTTCCTGCCGATGGGTCGTGTCCCTATAAGTGTGTAGATGGTGAGGAGGGACGAGCGGGAAAGAGGGAAGCTCCTCGGTGAAACCAACCGAGCCGGTCTCCTCCTGGCAGAGGAGCCGAGGAGTTCCCCGACGTGGACGTTAGCGAGTTTGAGTCCCCCGCGCACGAAGAGGTGCAGGCCGACCTGCGGGCGCTTTTCCGCGGAGCCATCCGGATGACGCTGGAGGCCCTGCTGGAGGAGGAGGTACGGGAGTTGGTGGGGGCTGGCCGGTGGCAGCGGATGGTGGGCCGGGCGGACGTGCGCAACGGCAGCTACCTGCGCACGCTGGTGACGACGGCGGGGGCTGTGGACGTGGCGGTGCCTCGCACAAGGCACAGCGGCAGCGCGGGGGAAGTGCTGGGGCGCTACACGCGTCGCAGCGCGGACCTCGACGAGGCGATTACCAGCGCGTACGTGCAGGGCGTCTCCACGAGGAAGTTGGGCAAGGTGACGCGCGCCCTCATGGGCGAGGACGTCTCGCGCTCGACGGTAAGCCGGGTGACGCGGACGCTGGAGGAGAAGGTGGAGGGGCTGCGCAACCAGCCCCTCACCCAGGCCTTCCCGTACCTGTACCTGGATGCCACCTTCCTCGATGCCAGGTGGGCACGCACGGTGCAGAACGTCTCGGCCCTGGTGGCCTACGGCGTGGGCGAGGATGGACACCGACACCTGCTGGCCGTCACCTTGGGCGGCAGCGAGTCGGCGGAGTCCTGGCTGGACTTGCTGCGCCAGCTTCTGGAGCGAGGGCTGAAGGGCGTGCGGCTCGTCATCGCCGACGGGCACGCTGGCTTGGCCACCGCGGCCCGCCAGTCCCTGCCGGAGGCGCGGCTGCAGCGCTGCACCGTGCACCTTACCCGGAACGTGCTGGCCAAGGCGCCCTGGAGGCTGCGTGGGCGCCTGGGCAAGGAGACGTCCGCCGTCTTCGAGGCTCCCAACCTCCAGGATGCCAGAAAGCGGCTGGAGGCCCTTGAGGAGGGGCTGGGACGCCACCTGCCAGAGGCCATGGAGTGCCTGCGCGAGGGCTTCGCCGCCGCCACCTGCTTCTTCGCCTTCCCCGAGGCCCACTGGAAGCGTCTTCGCAGCACCAACGGCTTGGAGCGGCTCCACGGCGAGGTGAAGCGCCGCATCCGCGGCGTCGGTGCCTTCCCGGACCGCGCCAGCGCCCTGCGCCTCATCATCGCCGTCGCACTTGACGTCACCGGCGTTTGGGATGACCGCCGCTACCTCGACATGTCCCTGCTGAAATCAACCCCTGACACCGACGCTGCATAATGCCGCAAAGGAGCCTTCCTCCCCCGAACCCCCTCCGAACCAACTACACAGGATTCGGGACTTGACCTCGAGCAGGCACGCGGTCGCCTTCGGAGCTCGCTGCCCGTACTCCGCGACGAAGGCGTCGCGCAGCGCTTCGGCCTCGGCACGGGTTGCGGCATAGGGGAGGGGTTTGAGCAGGGCCCGGGCCGTCTCCAGTTCCTTCTTCGGCAGCTTGTCCAGCACGTTGCGCAGCTTGTGATTGAAGCAGCGCTGGTGCTCGGCCTGGGGCCAGACTCGTGCCACCGCGCCCCAGATTCCCAGGTGGCCATCGGCCACCACCAGCCGAGGCTCCTCGAGCCCTCGCTTCTTCAAGTCCCGCAGCGTCTCGGCCCACGACTCTTCGGATTCCCGGTGTCCGCTGACGAGTGCCAGCACCTCCTTTGTCCCATCCCGCCGCGCCCCCAGGGCGGCCAGCACGTCCGGTACGGCCGCACTGAACCCCAGCTTCTCCACCGGCTTCTCCGCCCCCAGCCGCATCCTCACCAGCGCATCGCGCTCCAGGGCGGCGCACAGCCGCGCCTGGATGTCCACGACGAGCAGCGCGGCCTGGTCCTGCTTGCGGCGGAACGTGGGCATGGGGCTTCTCCTTGAGAGGCCCCATGGAGACGCGAACGCCGCGCGCCCGTCGAGCACGGGACGCGCGGCGCGCCGCACGGGTGGACGTTCCGGCCCGGGCGAGCGTCATCCTCCCGCCCTGGGGCGCGCCGCGCTCAGGGCGCCACGTATACGCGCGCCACCACCTCGGTCGTGTTGCCCGCGGCGTCCGTGGCCCGGACGTGGACGAGCGACCAGTCGCGGTGCACCAGGTTCACCGTGTGCCGCAGCACGTTGCTGCCCGCGGGCACGTCCTCCATCACGATCCCCTGGGTCACCACCGTGGCGGGGCTGGCGTCCTGCTGCTGGATGACCATCGAGACGACCGGGTCGGGATTGGTCTCCTGCTCGGTGGGCGACAGGATGACGAGCACCGGCGGCGTGAAGTCCGCGGACACCGTCTGCTCGCGCCACGTCACGTGCCCCAGCGCGTCCACGACGCTCAGTCGGACCACGTGCGTCCCCTCCGTGAGGTGAAGCTGGGTGGAGACGAAGCCGCCGCCCGCGTCGGGCATGACGGGGATGGGCGCGCCGCCATCCACGGTGAAGTACGCGGAGACGATGCCCGTGCTGCTGCCGCCCGCGGTGGCCCAGCCGCACGCCTTGATAGAGGTCCCGTTCGTGTAGCGGGGCAGGCCGCACATCGTGAGCTCTGACGCCCAGCCGAGCACCACCTGAGCGCTGTCGGTGGCGGTCGCGGTGCCGTCATTGGCGGTCAGCGACACGGTGACGGTGCCGGCCCCGTCACACTGGATGCTCGAGACCGGGGCTGAAGGCGACCCGAAGGTGCAGTGCACGCCCGGGGGCGCCACATAGCTCCAGGCATAGGTGAGCGGGTCACCATCCGGGTCCGAGGCCGAGCCCTGCAGCGTCAACTGCTGGGAGGCCATACCCTCCAGGTCGGGCCCCGTGTCCACGATGGGCGGGGCGTTGGGCTTCGTCCAGGTCACCAGCACCTGGTCGGTCACCGAGCCGATGCTCGCGGTCACCGCATCCTCGCCGGGTGCGGTGCCCTCGAAGCAGAACTCGGCCTGCCCGTCGGCGGTGGTGTTCACGGAGGCCAAGGCGGAGTTCACTCCGGACGAAGCGAAATCCACTCGCACGCCCGCGAGCGGCCGGTCCGCGGCGTCCCGGACCGTGGCCGTCACGCAGTAGAGGTCCCCCACGACGGCGACGCCCTCTCTGGGCGACAGCGTGAGCGTGCTCACCTCCGCCACGGGCGCCAGGGCCATTCCTCCCGGGTAGCCATAGGAGTCGTAGGCATCGAACCCATAGAGCATGACGCCGAAGGGCTGCGGCGCGGACAGGCGGTGCGCCCCCAGCGCGACGGGGAGCTGGACCCCCGAGAAGCCGCTGGCCCCGATGGCCTGGAACTGGCTCGCCGGGATGAGCGCCCCGTCCAACATCACCTCGGCCACGACGTCGTTGGGGACCACGATGTTGGCGAAGTTGCTGCGGAACCCCGAGCTCGGAGTGGTGACGGTGTACTGGGCGGCGAATTGCTCGAAGGGCGGCACCAACATCATGAACGGGTCGGACGGGATGCCATCGAAGCCCGAGCCATTGGAGTACTGCGTCACGAGGATGGGCTCGTTGGCGGTGATGCTCGCCGGGCCCTGGATGTTCGTCTGGAACACCTGGCCGCGCTGGAGTTGCGCCACCACCGCGCCGTTGAGGCTCACCTGCGTGCCGTCCCTGGCGGCCGCGAAGCGGAAGGTGTCCCCGCCGAGGCGTGTGGCCAGCGGCACGGTCACGAAGCGCCGCCCCCACGTCGAGGTCGGGGGGAGCTGCTCCACCAGGTAGTCACAGGCGATTGTGGTGCCATCCGGGATGTTGGCGCACTGATGCCCGCCGAAGACGGCCACCGGCCGCGTGGCATGAACGAGCGTGCCGGAGACGTCCGAGGGCGCGGCCCCCGTGTTGCGAAGCTGGTACGCCTGCCCCTTGTTCAGCGCCACGTGGAAGGGCACTCCCGCGGCGTGGTTGCCCACCACACTCGCGGGGGTGATGGTCACCTCTGTCGCGTCCTCCGTGGCCACGACGGAGAACTGCGAGCCATTGAGGACGTTGACGTTCGGATATGCCTGCACCACGTAGTCCGTGCCCAGGCTCGCGGTGGGCAGGCCCAGGAACGCATCCGTCGTTTGCAGGAGCCGGTTGAGCCCATACACGGAGATGTCCGCGCCCGCGGTGACGTGGATGCCCTTGGACTCCACGCCATCCACGGCCACCTGTGCCACCGAGGAGGGCAGCGCCACCGCCGTCACCTGCCCCGGCGTCACCGAGAAGTCGAAGGACAGCCCCTGCCCCGGAACGCGAACCTGCCCCGTCGTCGCCGTATCACTGGCGATGAACAACGTCAGCACCGCAGTGGCCTGGTAGTTCCCCGGGAAGGCCAGCCAGAACTCGCGGCCCCGACTGGTCGCCTTGCTCAGTCCGTGCACGCGCGCATCGTCCTTGTTCGCGAGCCCTTCTGGAGCCCAGTCCCGAGAGGACTCCTCCACACACCCCATCATCAAACTGCTGACCGCAGCCGCCAGGGCCAGACCGGCCTTCATCCGCATGAGCACGCAACCCCCTCTGTGTTACTTGGTTGAAAGACTGTTCGCTTCTATTCATGTGTGTCGAAAAAACACCAACAGGCAAAACGCCCGGGCGCTCCCCGGGAAACGCGGACTGGGAGGCCAGGGGAAAGTCGTCAGCGCGACACCTCGACCCGCGGCTCTCCCCCAAGCGGGCAGGGCGCACAGTTAGGCCTGGCGCTCGCCTCCGCCACCTGTCAGCGGCCCCGGGAACTCGCGCGGGACAGCAGAGGTGGATGTGTCCGAACCTCAATGCAGACGGCTTTCTGAAGATGCTCGAGGAGGGCGGCGTCGGTCCAGGTTTTGTTTTGCACAGGGAACTCTGAGGTTGATTCGAGGTGCCGTGGATGGATGCGCCGGCGAAGGCAATGTTCGCGCCAAGGCTTGCGGAAGAACGGCTCCAGTCATTTCAACTCCTTGCGGTGATGCCAGTCTCCGGGTGCCAGGGGAATCCCGTGTCAATGACACGTCAGTGACGGAGGCTGATGTGTCCGCCCACTTTGCGCTGGGCGTGGTGAGAATCCTGAGGGCGGTCAGGCCGTGCTCGCCCGCCGCGCTCAAGACCAGGCGGACGCGTTCCCTCTCTGCCAACGTGAGTGAGTCAGCCCGTATCCGGCAGTTTAGTGTGCAGGGCGACCCAGGCAGGGACGATGAATCCGGTGGAAGAGGCTCGGGTCCGGGAGACCGAGGTGGAGGAGAAGGCCAGGCGACGAGGCTTCACTGCGGAGTACAAGCTGCGAGTGCTGGCGGAGGCAGACCGCTGCACGCACCCCGGAGAGGTCGGGGCGCTGCTGCGCCGCGAAGGGTTGTACTCATCGCTGCTGAGCGCGTGGCGGCGCCAGCGCGATGCGAGAGAGCTGTCGGCCCGCAGTCCGAAGAAGCGCGGCCCGCCGGCGAAGGTGCCCGATGCGAGCACCCGGCGCGTTGCTGAGCTGGAGAAGCAGCTGGCCCAGGCCCAGGTGCGGCTCAAGCGCGCCGAGGCCCTGCTGGACCTCCAAAAAAGTTTCGGAAATCCTGGGCGTGGAGCTGCCCAAGCCCGACGAGGAGCCCTGATGCGCGTGGCTCTGGAAGCGGTGAGCGAGCTGGGAGCGGCGCCGGTGTGCCAGGCGCTGGGCGTGCCGCGCGCTACCTTCTACCGACGAGCACGGCCCAAGCACGGACCGGTGCGCAGAAGCCGCTCACCGCGGGCGCTGGCCCCCGAGCAGCGGGCCGAGGTGCTCGCGGCGCTGCATGAGCCGAGATTCCAGGATCCAGCGCCAGCGGAAGTCTACGCGCAGCTGCTCGATGAGGGGCGCTACCTGTGCTCCGAGCGCACCATGTACCGGGTGCTGGCCGAGAACCACGAGGTGCGCGAGCGCCGCAATCAGCTGCGCCACCCCAGTCACCCGGTGCCCCAACTGCACGCGACGAAGCCCAACGAGCTCTGGAGCTGGGACATCACGAAGCTGCACGGCCCGGCGAAGTGGACGTACTTCTACCTCTACGTCGTCTTGGACGTCTTCAGCCGCTATGTCGTCGGGTGGATGGTGGCACACCGCGAGTCGGCCACCCTGGCCCAGAAGCTGCTGGCGCTAACGTGCGAGCGCCAGGGCGTGGCACCCGGCCAGCTGACGATTCACGCCGACCGAGGCTCCTCGATGACCTCCAAGCCGGTGGCCCTGCTGATGGCGGACCTGGGCGTGACGAAGACGCACTCCCGGCCTCATGTCTCCAACGACAACCCCTTCAGCGAGGCCCACTTCAAGACGATGAAGTACCGGCCGGACTTCCCCCAGCGCTTCGGCTGCCTCCAAGGCGCCCGTGGCTTCTGCGGCGACTTCTTCGGCTGGTACAACGAGGAGCATCACCACGCCGCCCTTGGACTGCTGACGCCCCACGACGTGCACCACGGCCTGGCTGATGCGCGTCTCGAGGCCCGAGCCCCCGTGCTCGCTGCGGCCTACGCCGCTCATCCCGAGCGCTTCCCGCGCGGCGCACCCAAGCCGCGGGGGGTGCCGAACGCCGTCTGGATTAACGACCCCGCGCGGCTCTCTACCGCTCAGGAGGCTGCGCAGTAATTTCACGAACTCGCTGTCTCATCCGCGTTGACAGGTTCCGAGGCGCCTGGCGAGGGGCGGCCCTTCGTGCGTCGTCGATTGGTTGAACGAATCACCCATGAGCATGAAGTATTCGGTCTGCATGGCTGCACGTGGTCCGTGTGGCTCGTCGAATCCATTGAGATTGTCAGCGCGACGTGCGCCAGGTGCGTATTCCGGCGATGGTGAGCACCCGTTCCGGCTCAAGCCGAGCAGCCGTTCCGGCCATGGCGAGCAGTCGGAGCGTCAGCGACGCTGGGACGTCCCATCACTTCGCTTGCTTGCGCCCCTTCGTCAAATTCGCGTCCGCCTTGCGGATGGACTCGCCTGCCAGGCGCAGGCGGTGAGCGTTGTGGACCAGCCGGTCGAGGATGGCGTCGGCCAGCGTCGCGTCACCGATGACCGCGTGCCAGTCCTTCGGTTCGAGCTGGGAAGTCACCACCGTCGAGGACTGCTGGTAGCGGTCCTCCAAGACTTCGAGCAGTTCCTTGCGCTCGGCGGCGCCGAGCGGCTCCAGGCCGAAGTCATCGAGGATGAGCACCTGCGCCTTGGCCAGCCGCTTGAGCGCATGCGGATGCGTACCGTCAGCGCGAGCCTGGGCCAGTTCGTCGAAGAGGCGGGAGGCGCGCCGGTACACGACGCTGTAGCCGTCGCGGCACGCCTTCTGCCCCAGGGCGCACGCCAGGAAGCTCTTGCCCACGCCGGTGGGCCCGGTCAGCAGCACATTCTGCTTGTCGGCCACCCACTTCGAGGTGGACAGCTCCAGCACCTGGGGCTTCGTCAGGCCGCGGGCGTGGGCGTAGTCGATGTCCTCCAGGCATGCCTGCTGGCGCAGCTTCGCGTGCTGCAGGCGCGCAGTGAGCTTCTTGTTCTCCCGGTACATCCACTCCGCGTCCGCCAACAGGCCCACCAGGTCCGTGGCACTCAGCGTCTTATCGGCCGGCCTCTCCACCCAGCTACGCAGGTAGTTGGCCATGCCGTGCAGCTTCATCGCGTCGAGCTTCTCCAGCGTCTGGTCCACCAGCATTTCTTCCTCTCCGTCGGTCTCGGTGTCCGGCCGGAGCGCGCCCAAGAGGGCGCGCGCAGGCCACCGCCGATGCTGGGAGACTCGAGCCAGCATCGACGGGCCATGTCCGCGCACGGCCTTCAAGCCGTGCGTGCAGTCAGTGGTAGTAGTGGGCGCCGCGCACGTTCTCGTGCTCGGGCAGCGGGCCCTTGTCGGCCGTCTTCTCGTCGGCGTCCTCGAGGTGGTGCTGGAGGATGGCGACGATGGACTTGTAGCTGACGGCGCGGTGGCGAAGTGCCCGGGCGCACGCCTTCTCCACGCGGGCCTTGCCGTACTTCTTCTCGTCGGCCAGGCGCAGCACGCCCAGCGCCGAGCGGAAGCCCTGCTGTGGGTGGGGCCGCTTCGTCATGAGCTCCTCCACCAGCTTCGCGCACGAGGGGCCCACGCCTTCGGCCCAGCGGATGAGGCGCGAGGGCGTCCACTCGGCATGCTGCCGGTGGGAGGCGGGCATGTGCTCGGGCTGCGTGGTGAAGCGCCCCTTCTCCAGGCTGCGCACGTGACTGGCCACGCGACGTCCGGCGAGGAAGACCTCGACGCACGACTCCGTGTGGCGCATCTCCACCGGCTTGCCGACCAGCGTGTACGGCACGCTGTACCAGTGGCCGTCCAGCTCGACGTGGTAGTCGATGTTCACCCGCGCCTTCTTCCAGAAGGCCAGCTGGTAGGACCGCGCCGGTAGGGGCTTGAGCGTGGCGCGCTCCACCTGCTCGAAGAGCTCGCGGCGACTGATGCCCAGCTTGCGCAGGGGCCGCGCGTTGAGCTTCTCCAAGAGGGGCCGGACGGCCTCGTGCACCTCAGCCAGCGAGGTGAAGCGTCGGTGGCGCAGGGCCGCCAGAATCCACCGCTCGGCCAGCAGCACCGCCGCCTCCACCTTGGCCTTGTCCCGAGGCTTTCGCGGGCGCGCGGGCACAATCGCGAAGCCGTAGTGCCGGGCCAGGTCCGCGTACGTGGGATTGAGGTCCGGCTCGTACCGGTGCGCCCGGGTGACGCCAGCCTTGAGGTTGTCGGGCACCACCAGCTGGCTGACGCCTCCGAAGAACTCGAAGGCCCTCACGTGGCAGCCCACCCACGTGGCCACGTCCTCGCTGAAGACCGGCTCCACGTAGGTGAGGTTGCTGGCACCCAGCACCGCCACGAAGAGCTTCGCCACGCGCTCCTCCCCGGTGACGGCGTCCCTCACCGCCACCCCATCGCCGCTGAAGTCCACGAGGCACTTCTCTCCGGCGCGGTGCTCCTGGCGCAGGGTGACGCTGGCAGTGGCCAGCCACCGTCCATACCTCTCGCAGAAGCGGCTGTACTGGTAGCCGCCCGGGTGCGCCTGCAGGTACTCCTGCCAGAGCAGCTGCTTGGTGACGCCCTTCTTCTTCAGCTCCGCGTGCACGTGCGCCCAGTCCGGTTCCGGCCGCTCCGCCAGCGCCTTCGCGTCCTCGGGGAACAGCAGCGCCGTCAGCGCCTCGTCATCGTCCAGCTCCGGAGGCAGCGGCCACGTCAGCTTCGCGGCCCGAGCCCGCCCCAGGTAGTCGCACACCGTGCCGTTGCCGATGCCCAGGCTGGTAGCAATCGACCGCGTCGTCAGCTTCGCCTCGTACCTCAACCGGAACAACTCTCTGAGCTTCCGCATGGACAGCCTCTGTGCCGCCATCTCCACCTCCAAAAGGGAGGGCGGAGTGGCCCGCTGCTGCCCAGCGCCGTCAACGCTCCTGTCCGCCTCGCACCCCGCTCACCTCGGGTGCTCGGCATCACCGGAACCGGTGCTCGCCTTGCCCGGAATGCCTGCTCGGCATCCCCGGAATCGCTGCTCGGCATGCCCGGAACGGCTGCTCACCTTGGTCCGGAATCGCTGCTCGGTAACCGTCCGGCCAGTGACGTGGCGCGAGGGGTTGCGGGCGGACGCGGACCGTGTTCGGCGGCGCCGCGATGAGCGGGCTGTTCAGGCGTGGGACTGGACGAGTGAGTCGGGCGGGTCGGCGGCGCGTCGCCGTTTCCACTCGTGGGGCAGCAGCTCACTGATGCGCGAGTTGGGGTGCGACTGCACGCGGAGCAAGACGTCCGCGAGGTACGCCTCGGGGTTGACGCCATTGGCCTCGCAGGTGGCCACCAGCGCGTAGAGGCCCGCGAGGTTTTCGCCCGCGGTTTCGTGGCCGACAAAAAGAAAGTTCTTACGGCCCAGGGCCGCCTTTCTTAGCGCCGCCTCCGAGCGGTTGTTGTCGAGGGGCAGGCGCTCATTCTCGATGAAGCGGGTGAGGGCCTCCCACTGCTTCAGCGCGTAGGAAATGGCTTGGCCCAGTGGACTCTTGGGCGGGTGACGCGGCGCCTGGACTTCGAGCCAGGTGCGCAGCCTGGCGAGGACGGGGGCGCTGTGTAACTGGCGCAGTTCGCGATGGGCCGCGGTGCGCACCACGTCAGCCTCACGCACCTGGGCTTCCACCCGGTAGAGCTCGAGGATGAAGTCCAGGGCCTCACGCGCCTCGGGGGCGGTGGCCAGCGCGTCGAAGAAGCGGCGACGCACGTGGGCCCAGCACCCGACACGGACTCGGCCCTGGGGCAGCGTTACCGCGTTGTAGCCGGTGTATGCGTCCACCACGAGGGCGCCCGCGGTGCCGCCCAGGACTTCCTTCGGCGTCTTGCTGGCGCGCCCCATGCTGAAGCGGTAGCCGATGAGCCACTGGCCTTCCTCATTCTGGGTGAGGAAAGTCCAGAGGTAGCCCAGCCGCGTCTTCTTCACGTCCAGCACGCGCAGCGGCGTCTCGTCCGCCCACACCACGTCCGCGGACGCAATGCATTGCAAGAGGTGCTGGGAGAGAGGCAGCAGCACCGAGGCGGCCTGGTGGAAGAGGTCCGTCAGGGTGCTGCGGCTCATGGGTACGCCGCTTCTCTCGACTCTTTGGGCCAGCCGGTGCAGCGGCATGGCATCGGCGCACTTCGACGTCACCACGTGCGCCAGGAAGCCGGGGCCGTACTCGCCCCTGTCCACCACCCGGGCCGGAGGCGGCGCGGTGACGACGCCCCGGCCGCACGTGCACGCCAGCACCTCCTGCACGTGCACCTGCTTCTCGAAACGCGCGGGCACATACTCGTACAGCACCGAGGCACGCCCCTTGCCCAGCGGCTTCAGGTCCTCGCCGCCGCAAGCAGGGCAGTGGCGCTCCTCGGCTGGCACCGCGTGACGAATCTCCCGCGCAGGCGCCTGCTCGGCTTTCCGGGCCGCCCTCTCCTGGCGCTTCTTCATCGCGGCCTCGGCCCGCGCCGCCGTCGAGTCCGCGTCCCCTCGCAGCTCAGCGGCTACCGTGGGCAATTTCTCCGCCCTGCGGCCGAAGACGTGGCGCTGCAGGGCCGCTAGCTGCCCCTTGAGCGCGTCTACCTCTCCGCCGATGCGGCTCACCTCGGCCTTGAGCTCCTCGGCTTCCTCGCGCCAGGGGCAGAAGTGGTCTTGAGGGAGCTCGCGCGGCACGCAGCCTCAACACGCTGCCGCCGCGCTGCGTCCCGAGCCGGGCCCGTCAGGTGCCCGTGCGCCCGGGAGGCGTCCAGGCGGGCTGGCGCCGCACCTGGGCCACGTCAATGCCGTCCAGCAGCATGGCCAACTGCGTGGCGTCCAGGTGCACCACCTGAGCGCCCGCGTCCACTGGCGGCAGCCGGAAGCGCCCCGTCTCCAACCGCTTGTACAGCAGCACGAAGCCGCCCCGGCTCCACGTCAGCACTTTGACTCTGTCGCCCTTGCGCGAGACGAAGGCGAAGAGGTGCCCTGAGTAGACGTCCTCGCCCCACTCAGCGCGCACCAGCGCCATGAGGCCGTCTATCGACTTGCGCATGTCCACTGGCGCCGTGGCCAGCACTACGCGCACCGAGGCTGGGAGGGCGAACACGCCTCACCGCCCCAGCGCAGTGACGAGCCGGGCCACGTAGTCGACGTCGGTGCCCGAGGCGAATCGCAGGCGCGCTCCGCTGGCCAGCGCCACCTCGAGCAGCGCCGTGCGCGGCTGTGCCACGCCAGCTACCTCCACCGGCAGCAGGCGCACCGGCTCCGTCTTCTTAGCCAGCTGGCGCCTCCGCCGGTACACCCACGACTGAAGCGTGCTCAGCCGCAGCCCTCGCTGCGACGCGAACTCCTGCTGCGTCAGCCCGCTCGCCTCGAAGGCTTCAGCGACCCGGAACCACTCCTGCTTCTCCACCGGCTTCGACATGCACGCCAGCGTCCACGGCGCCGACTCCTCACTCAACGTCCCTCACCACGTCGTTGGCCGGACGCTTACGCTGCTCGGCTTGGCCCGGAATCGGTGCTCGGCATGCCCCGGAACACGCACCTCGACAACAACCGCTCGGAGGCGGCACTGAGGAAAGCGGCCCTGGGCCGTAAAAACTTTCTTTTTGTCGGCCACGAAGCCGCGGGCGAAAACCTCGCGGGCCTCTACGCGCTGGTGGCCACCTGCGAGGCCAATGGCGTCAACCCCGAGGCGTACCTCGCGGACGTCTTGCTCCGCGTGCAGTCGCACCCCAACTCGCGCATCGGTGAGCTGCTGCCCCACGAGTGGAAACGGCGACGCGCCGCCGACCCGCCCGAGCCCCTCCAGTCCAGTCCCTGAATACCTCGCTCATCGCGGCGCTCGCCGAACACGGTCCTCGTCCGTCGTCAAACCTCCCGGCACGACGTCTACCGGACGGTTACGTTGGGGTTGCGGATGATATGCTGGCGGACTTGGGCAGAAAGAGTACCTTCCGCTTGGCCGAAGATTCCTCCGAAAACTGTCTCACGCTCCCAGAGGCGCTGGACCAGATCGAGAAATGGGCTCGCCCTGAGATATAAACCTGCCCCCTCAAGTGCTTTTGCCAGTTGGTATCGTGTGCGTTTGGAGATCGTGATGGTTGGTGTCGCGACCCAGCAAAGCTCTTCCAATTCGAACCAGTCCACCGTGACGAAGGTTCTGGCATGCAGCCTTAGAAAATTCCCGGCGATTGGGGCTAGGTCGCGGTCGGTCACGAGTGCGAACCGACTCTCAATGTATTCTGCCTTCGTGAGTTTGGGGTCGTCGAATGCGGGAGGGATTCCGAGCGCGTCAAGCATGGCTGGCAGGGCGTGCCTAGCTTGAGGCTTGATTCCAGTCAGAATTGCTGAGTGGAGGGCATTGCGCAGCGCATCAAGAGTCACATGGGGAAGTTTGCCACGAGTGGAAGGAGCGAATCTAGCCGGTTGCTGAGAAAGTCCATGGGGGTAGAGATCGACACTCCCCTTGGCTTCCTGGGAAGAAAAGACGCATGACGGGCGCGAGCTGCGCAGGTACCGACGACGCTGGAAGGTGGAGCGACTCTTCGCTTGGCTTCAGAACTTCCGTCGCCTCGTGACGCGCTACGAGGTGAAGGTGGAGAGCTTCCTCGGCTTCCTCCACCTCGGGTGCATCCTCATCCTCTTGAGGCAATTCTGAGATCACCTCTAGTCTCCGACGCAGATGCGTTCTGATATTAAGGCTATAGCAACGGCACTACCTTCGAAGTCCTTGCAGATGAGTCACAACTTTTCCCATGTCGTCCAGTCGCTCGTCTGGTTCGTCCTGCAATAGATCGAGAACCAAGCTATGTAAGGCACCGCCGAAGGGGTCTCGCCTTTTCGAAGGAATACCTGCGGAGACATCTCCCGTCGCAACGAACCAAAGGAGCTTTCCGAATTGAAACATGTCGGAGCGATGATCTACCAAGCGCGTCTTGTCCCGCGCATATGCAAGCAATTCGGGTGACGAGAAGTTGGCGGGACCCACAAACTCTGTAATCTGTGTGAATTTATCCAAGGGTCGCCCGGCGACATTCTCACCCACGCGCTTGGCGATTCCAAAGTCAATCATCATGGCGCCTTTTCCGTGCGCCTTCCGCACAAAATTCTCCGGCTTAATGTCCCGATGAATGAAGCCGGCCTCGTGCAGGTGGCTAATTGCGCCCGCCATCTCTAGTGCAACGTCGCAGAATTCATTTCCCTGAATCACCCCGAGCTTATGAATGACTTCTCGAAAATTATTCCCACCCATGGACATTCCCATCCATGGCACAGGAACAGTGTGCCCCTTCTTGTCAGTGAACTCCAAATCCCCTTGGCCAAAAAACTCAGCAATATTTTTCTGGCCACCAACCTCATCAAGTATTCTCACCTCATTTCTGAACCTATCTACCCGCGCAGCGTCAAGCTGCCTCAGAAACTTAACGGCGCAGGTTCCGGCAAGAACATTCTTCGCTGTGTATCTGGTTGCGTCGAACACAATGCCGTTCCCCCCTTTCCATGTGGATGTTCCAAGCTGGAAGGTGGTGCTGTTTGTTGCGATGACCTTCTGGGGAAGAGTCATCGTCACTGGCGGTTTGTTCTTCTCCAGCTTGAGTTCGATGTATCCCACTGATGGCTCCGTTGGATGAGTTGCTCTGTCTAGCCGAACCCCTGGGTGGACCCAGGCACTATGACGTATTCAGCCGGGTTGGGTAAGGCATCAAATACGCCACTTCTTCTTGCTGGGCATGGCCTCGCTCATTCACCGCGCTGTGAAAGCAGTGGGCTTGCTGCCCACTCACCGGGGCCCTCTCGTCTACGCCCTTCCCGTGGTCAGCTTTTCTCCGCGACGGGGGGGCCGTACCGTCCTCGCCGCCTACCGTGAGGACAACTGGCTTCGTGCCGTAGCGGACGCCGTCTCTACGCCGCGCCTCGCCCCCATTCCTCTCCGGCCATGAAGCGCATGACTCCCACGAGCCCGCTCGATTCGGAGTTGGGAGAGCCCGGCTGCGTCCACCAGATGGGCAGCTCGGCCAGCGCGGCATATGCTCGCTCTCGCTCATCCCAGTGCTCCAGGAAGTACGTACCTGCCAGCCGGCGGCATTCGTCGAGCGCAATTTCGTGATTCGTTTGGGGCTGCTCCTGGTGCTCCAGCACACCGACGGGGACCCAGCCCTCCTCGGTTCGCGCCCACGCGGCCAGGCCCTCCTGCTCTTGTGTCTGGGCCGGGGAGGCCGCCATTTCCGCGTCGGTCAGGATCCGCTCTCGGAGGAGGGTTAGCAGCGCACAGCGGAAGTCAGGGGCATCGAACACCTGACCATTCAACTCGCTCTGGACCCGCTTGGGCATTGGGCATTCCCCGCGCGGCCTGGCGCTGCTGCCGCTCGTCGTGGGGACAGTAGCTAACCACCTTCAGCAAAGTCGGTTGAGCCAGCCTCCCACGAGGGGTCAGCCGGTCTACCGCTCTGGCGAGTTCACCGACTTCACTGAGGGAGTCTAGTAGCGGTACGCCTTGCTCACGCCGCCAAGGTGATCACAGCAAATCGGGGTATCTCTATCCCCGGCCTGTCCGTAGCTGCAACAGCCTGCTAGCCGCAGGTCCAGGACTCCACGCCGCCGGGATTGGTCGCGTCGCAGCACGTCGGATTGTCCAGTGCGTAGAGGTAGCACCCCCCCTGAATGCAGCTAGTCCGAAACTCGACGGCGACTCTTTGGCCCCGAACGTACACGCATTGGTAGTCGTGCCAGCCGGCTGGGCACGCACCACCATATTGCTTCCTCAGACAGGCCAACTCGTAATCCGTACTGGTGTTGCACACGGTGCCCCGCTCCCGCGAATTCAGAACCAGCTCGTAGCACTGCCGGGGCTCGCTCTCAGCACAATCACCGCCACCACACGCCGCCATGGCAAGCACCGCCGCAGTGAACGCAATCCACTTCATTTCCGCTCCCTGGTTGGACGCCAGTGATTCACGAACGCAGCTTACTTGGGGCAACGATGCAGGTCACGGGTGAAGACGTCTTCAGGGGCATCAGACGACGACGTTTCTGGGAGCACTACGGCCGAACCCCTTCACACGCCGGCCTGAGCCTTAACGGACTTCCCTGAAGCAGGTTAGCCCTCCAGGGGGCGTCGAGGAACTGCTGGCCGCCCGGGCCTCACCCCTAGGTGGTATGGACAAGGAGGCTCGGCAGTGCCTTCGAACACGCCGCGCCCGAAGGCGTGGACGAGCGGCTTCTGGACAGTCTCTGTCCGCGGGCGGAGACAGAGACGTGCGGGCACGGAGCGATTCTTCGAGGAAGTCTTCGGCGCTCAGAGAGAGACTCACCAAGAGCCGGAGTAGCGGCTTGACGAGGGGAGTAGGGAAGGCGCCATCATCCCGGCATGAGTCAGGACTCGCCTCCTCAACCGCTTTCGTCTCCTCCTCCGCAGCCAGCACCGTCGAAGGGGATTTCTGTTCCTGCGCTGCTTGTTGGCTCCTGCTTCGGGCTGGGCCTGATGGGCTGGCTCATTAGGCTCGGATATCCTGGAGCCGTATTGGGAGTGTGTGCCCTCGCAGGGTGCATTGCAGTTTTCAGAAAGAAGGGCTCCCGCCACCAAGGCGTTGCCGCCATCGGCGCACTCGCTTCTGTCATTGTCGTCTTCGGCGCCATCGGGAACGGGAGCGAGAGTTCGCGCAAAGAGGCTGCGATGGCGGCCTCCATCGAAGAAGCGCGGCAGAAGGCTGCAGCGAGCCGCGCCCGTGAAGAGGACTTGTCCGCGCGCATTGCCGCGCTGCCTGCGTCGACGTCTACGCAGGAAGCTGTCGAACTCTGCGAGAAGTTCGGGGACCTCAGAGACGTCCCTGTTACGAGCCGTGCGCGGTGCGGCGAGTCGTACCTGGCCAAGGGCCGCGAGTCGCTGGCCGCAGCGAGGCCTGCGGAGGCCGTGGCCCTCCTGGAGAAGGCGAGCGCCCTGGTTCCGAGCAACGCAGACGTGGCGTCCACGCTGTCATGGGCCGGGGTAATGGATCGCAGCGGGGCCACCCAAGCTGTTCGTAGCGAGGCCGGCCAAGCGGATCGCGCCGGGGTCGGCCAAGCGGATCGCAGTCAGGATTGAAAGAAACGAGGTTCGCTGACGGGTGAATTCTTACCCGGCGGCCTCACGCGAGCATCCTCGCGCGCCCATGAGCACCGCCGGAGCGGTGCGGGCAGGGACAGCGCGCGGATGAGTCACCGGAGAGTCGACATGGACAGGTTGAGAGAGCTGGTGCGGCTGCACCGGATGGGGACGGGTGCGCGCGAAGTGGCCCGACTGCTGGGGATGGGGCCGAATACGGAGAGGGCGTACCGCACGGCGCTGAAGGCGGCTGGGGCGCTGGAGGGGCGGCCGGAGGAGGTGCCGGAGTTGGAGGCCCTCAAGGCGCTGGTGCAGACGCACCTGCCCTCACGGGTGGCGCCGCAGCAGACGTCGTCGCTGGCGGCGTTGCAGGGGCGCGTGGAGGCACTGCTGGAGAAGGGGCTGGGGCCGCGGGCCATTCACGACAGGCTGAGGCTGGAAGTGGAGGGGTACGCGGCGAGCGTCTCGGCGGTGAAGCGGCTGGTGTGGCAGGTGCGCAAGGCGCAGGGGGTGAGGGCCGAGGAGGTGGCCATTCCCGTCGTCACGGCGCCCGGAGAGGCGGCGCAGGTGGACTTCGGGTACGTGGGGAGGCTTTGGTGCCCGCGGCAGAAGGCGCTGCGCAAAGCGTGGGTATTCGTGCTGGTGCTGGCGCACAGCCGCTACCTCTGGGCGGACGTCGTCTTCGAGCAGTCGCTGCCCACGTGGCTGCGGCTGCACGTGGAGGCCTTCGAGGCGTTGGGCGGGGTGGTGGAGACGGTGGTGCCCGACAATTTGAAGGCCGCCGTGCTGCGCGCGGCCTTCACGCCGGACGTGCCCTCCGCCCTCAACCGCAGCTACCGCGAGGTGGCGCGGCACTACGGCTTCAAAGTCGACCCGACGCCGCCGTACGCGCCCCAGAAGAAGGGCAAGGTGGAGGCGGGCGTCAAATACGTCCAGTCCAGCTTCTTCAAGGGCCGCCAGGGGCAGGACGTCGAGGTGGTGCGCGCGGAGTTGAAGCAGTGGCTGGCCGAAGTGGCCAACGTGCGGCGGCACGGGACAACGGGAAAGCGCCCGGTGGACGTCTTCCGGGAGGAGGAAGCGCCCGCGCTGCGGCCCCTCCCCGAGAAGCGCTTCACCCCCGTCGTCTGGAAGCCCACGCGCGTCCACCAGGACAGCCACGTCCTCTTCGAGAGGCGCTTCTATTCGGTGCCCTGGCGCCTGGTGGGCAGCGACGTGTGGCTGCGCGTCACCGACGCCAGCCTGGAGGTGTATGCCCAGGACGTCCGCGTCGCCACCCACGCCCGGCGCGGCACGGGCCTCTACGCCACCCGAGAGGAGCACCTGCCCCAGCACCGCGCCGACTTGCGCCACCGCAGTCGCGGCTACTGGGAGGAGCGCGCCACGCGGTTGGGCGAGGACGTCCTCACCTACGTGCGCGCCGTCTTCGACTCCGACGAAGTTCTCTCCCAACTGCGCGCCGTGCAGGCCATCGTCACGCACCTGGAAGCCTTCCCGCCCGAGCGCGCCCGCGCCGCCGCACGGCGCGCCCACTACTACGGCACCTACTCCTACGGCGGCCTCAAGAATCTGCTGCGCCAGGGCCTCGACTTGCAGCCGCTGCCCCTGGCCCTCACTGCCCCCGCGACGTCTTCCCTCCCTCAGCCGCGCTTCGCACGCAGCGTGGCCGAGCTGCTTCACCACCCCGCCGTGCACCAGGAGTCCGAAATTGAGTCCCACTGACGAGCTGATTCCCATGCTCAAGAAGCTGCGCCTGTCCGGCGTCCTCCAGTCCCTCCAACTGCGCACCCAGCAGGCCGTGGACGACAACCTCTCCCACTCCGAATTCCTCTACCGCCTGCTGGGCGACGAGGTGGAGCGTCGCGACTCCAAGCAACTCTCCCAGCGCGTGCGTCGTGCCTCCTTCGAGCACGCCCGCACCCTCGAGGACTTCGACTTCCACTTCAACGCCAGCGTCCCCAAGGCCAAGGTGCTGGAGTTGGGCACCTGCTCCTTCCTCGAGCGCCACGACAACGTCCTCATCGTCGGCCCCACTGGCGTCGGCAAGTCCCACCTGGCCCAGGCCCTCGGCCACCGCGCCTGCCGCGCCGGCTTCAGCGCCCTCTACGTCGGCGCCCACGAAATGCTCATGCAACTGCGCGCCGCCCGGGGCGACGGCAGCTACGACAAGCGCCTCCTGCGCTTCACCTCGCCCGACTTGCTCATCATCGATGACCTCGGCCTGCGCGGCCTGACTCAGGACGAGCCGATGGACCTCTACGAGGTGGTCCGTCAGCGCTACGAGCGCCGCAGTACCGTCATCACCTCCAACCGCTCCATCGAGGAGTGGCCGCCCCTCTTCGGCGACCCGCTCATGGCCAGCGCCGCCATGGACCGGCTCCTCCACCACGCTCACGTCCTCGTCATCGAAGGCGACAGCTACCGCAATCCGCCCCCTGCCCGGCGGCGCAAGCCCTCGGCTGCCGACGCCAGGTAGTCCGCTGTGGATCCGCTTGGCCGACCCGACCTCGTCAGCGCTGCGAACTCGAATCGCCGCTCCTTGACGCCTCAGCAAGGCGATCCGCTTGGCCGAACCTCAGGCGATCCATGGCCCCGGTCCTTGACACCACGCTTTCGAATGCGAGGGAGCTGCGCGCCAAGGAGGACTTCAAGAGCAAGGGGCCGGAGGTCTCCGCCGGGCTGGCGCGGGCGCTGGCCCATGCCAAGGCGAAGCAATGGGAGGAGGCGGAGACGGAGCTGAATGCGGCCGACGCTACTCTGAAGGAGTTCGAGGGGCTCGAGGTCGCAAAGTCGAAGGAGTGGAACACCCTGTCGGCTAAGGCCGCTCAACAAAGGAAGCGCATCCAGCCGGGGCTGGAGAAGCTCCAGCTCCAGCGCGAGGCCCAGAAGCTGATGGTGGAGTTGCGCGGGCCGAAGCCTGAGAACTCAGCCTGGGACGGCTCCGTGTTGGAGGTGAAGCAGTACCTCATGCAGGTGATGAATGACCCGGACAGCTACGAGCACGTCGCGACATCGGCTCCTGTTGCCCGCGATGCCTACTGGATTGTGAAGAGCTCCTTCCGGGGAAAGAATGCCTTCGGAGGGAAGGTCCTCAACACGAGGTACTTCTTCATTCAGCAGGGGCAGGTTGTCCGCGTGGAGGAGTAGGGCGGGTTGTCCGCCTTGGCACGAAGGGGAGAGCCTCTTCGCGCCACCCCCCTCTGCCTAACCTTGTCCCCGCAGTTGCAACGGCTGGGACAATGGCCGCCGAAGCAACGCTCTGCGTTCGATGGACCTAACAAGCTATGAATTGTCATCCGACGCTGCACCCTGAGTTCCGAGCCCGATGGCTGCGGGCCGCCGTTCTGTATGTGTGCCCTCTTGGAATAGTCGCGGCGCTTGCGACGTCGTGCAGTCGCGGCGAGCCCGGACCGCCGGACTTGCCGAAGCAACCAGATCGATGGGTGACTTCGATTGCGCTGGACGCAGACAGCAAGACACGGCACGTCGGAAAAACTAAGGACTACTTGATAACGGAAGTCACCTCGTTTGAGGCGGTGAACGGATTGCAGTCAGTCAGCGTGGGAGATGACATCGCTGGAATCCGAGTCGGGGCTATCCGGTGTTCGTTTCACTGGCGGGATGCGAGCTACGGCGGCGAGCAGTACATGTGGCGCGGTCGATGGGCCTGTCTGGCAGGTAGGAGCAGAGAAGAGGTCGAAACGGCCGTCGCGGAGGACGGCACGAAACGGTTCGACTACATCCACGTGGCACCTATCCGGCTGCAGGCGGAGTGAGGCGGACAGCCCGGGAAGAGGCTGTGTTGGCGGCAGGCTTGGTCACGAGCTTCTGAGGTTCATCTCGGAGAGTCCGTGCTGGGGGTTGAAGCCCCCTGCGACAACGCGCCCACGGCCGGGCTACGGTGCCCTTCAAGCTGTCGGGGGAAAGTGGCTGCTGTTGCCGCCCACGTGACCGGTGTTCGTTCACGTGCTCCCGCTCCTGCCAGGCGGAAGCGCAGCCTCGCCCCAGCGGGCCCGTCGTGGGGCAGTCGCGGCGGACTGCTGCGCGGGCCTCTGGGTGGCTCAGCACAGGAGTGGGCGAACGCGGGCGCATCCTCGGGCCGCCCTTCCTTGGCCAGCCGGAGCCACCACGGTGCGCGGGCAAGAGCAGAGAGGCGGGGCAGGGGGGCCGTGCCGAGGGCTCGGCCAAGAGTTTCTGAGAGCCATCTCGGAGAGTCTGCGCCGCGCGACGAAATCGAGAATACCGAGTAGCGGCTAGCCGCGTTTCGCTCTCTCGGTTAACAGGTGGCCCAATTCGGCATTCTGAAAGAGGGAAATGGCGTAACCCTGGAAGGTACGAAATCGAAAGCCCGGGATTGTCAGAGTCGGCTGCCCTCGGTGGTTAACAAAACTGTTAACCACTCTCGGCCTCTCTCTCCCCAAAACGGGCGAAAGAGCGCTCCAGAGAGGCCAACCGGCGGCGGAGAAGAGGGGGCATCTCGTTCTGCGGGATTGGGAGCCGAGAGCGCCCTCTGCAGCACCGCGAGCCAAAATCCCTTGTAATTCAGGGGCTTAAGCACGAAGGCCCCGCGATGTCATCGCGAGGCCTGTGTTAAACAAAAAGGGCCCTACCAGTTGGTAGGGCCCTTCAAGTAGCTCCCCGAATGAAGCCCTGCGCGAACTCGTTCTCGGCGATTCTCTGAGAGGACTCAAACTCTCTGAGGGCCGAAAACCGAGTGATATCCAGAGGTTTCAAAGAGGGGACTGGGGGCCCCCTTCAATCGGGGGCCGATTGAATGTCCGCAAACTGCATGGTGGGTGACCTCCCGTCCATGGCTTCAATCGGCCGGTGTCCGCTTCACAGTGCGTGCGTTGCGCAGCGGTCCACGTGGGCTCGCGGGCGAAGCATGGGGTAGATGAAAGTCGCATGGCCTCGACGCGCGCGGGACCTGGGATGGGCGAGGCCCTGCCCAGGTGGCCCCGTGGCCCATCGCGGCTGGTCTGTCCAGCGCCCACAACCTCGCGGGCGGTGTTGTCGAGTTGGCCGCGTGCGGCGGTAGCTTGGTGCGCTCCGAGGACATCTCCCCATGCTTCATTCTCACTTCACCGTCACGAGAACTCGCCGGCCCTGTGCGCGCCGTACTCACTTACCATGGCGCACACAGCGACCAGATTCTGGGTAGGCTCAGCGGCCTCGGCCACAACATGCCGTGCCCCATGCCTCACGCCGCGTCAGCGACCGACAACCTGACCGACGGCTGCTAGCCTGCTCCTTCTTCGGCCGCCAATCTCCCCTCAAAGGCTACCCAGGAGACAGCGCAGCGTGAGCGGCGGTGTCCGCTATCTCAAAGCACTAAGCTTTACACCAATTGACGCCCATGTCCACTACCCTCGCGGCGGCTTTCGTCGGGCTTCCTCCCTGCAGTACCATCCGACGATGCACGTCTTTACTTGGCGCGGCCCTATCTCTATTGCATTCCTGATGTGGCAGACTGGGTGCGCCCATGTCAGAGAATCCAGAACTCCCCATGCCCCTGAGCTGAAGGTAGTTGCTTCACAGGATGCCGTGCGGACCTTCGCCCATCAGGTACTGGACCTCGAGGAAGAACTCGGCACTGTGACTCCTGCGATGCGCTTGCTTGTCGATGAGCTTGAGCAGGCAGCGCGTTCAAAAATCCAACTATCCTCGGGAGAGCCCAGTCGCGAACAGGCCCTTTCCGCCCTAAAGCAGATGCACGACCTCCTTGCCGAACGGGGCTTCACAGTGGCGCCCGACGGGTACGTCGAACTTCTCTCACAGGCGCTTTCACCCGTGGAAGTCTCCGGTGTGGAGTTGGAGGCTTTGAGGCACTCCTACTATACCCAAGGAGAGAGAGCGCGTTGGCTGGCCGAACACACCTCCAACGGAGGTGCTGTCGTGTACCTCGGCGATTGCGACACCCTGGCCTTTCTCTACATGTCCATGGGCGACGCCATTGGCCTTCCCCTGGAATTGGTGGAGCGCCCCGCCGGAGAGGATGTCGTCGGCCACAATTGGATTCAGTGGACGAACAAGACCGCGTCTATTGGTTGGGACACGTTGCGCGCCGAGGAATATAGCATCACCACCCCCCTCACTCGGAGCCAGGCGATTGGCTACGTGCAGAAGCTCACTGCCTTCAATTGGAAGGATCGTGGCAACTACTTCAAGGCCGCTGAACGGTTTAAGCAATCCATCCAGCGCTTCCCAGTGGCTTCCACCTTCAACGAGTACGCATGGCTGCTATCGACGGCGCCGGATCCGAAGGTCAGAGATCCTGCGGTGGCCCGTTCGCTCGCACGAGTCGCCGTCGAAAAAAGCTGTACGCGCTACTCGCTCGGGACACTGGCCGCCGCGCACGCGGCCGCTGGAGACTTCTCACAGGCCGTGAGCATCCAGCGGCTAGCAATCTCGCGGGTTCCTAGCGACCGCCCCCTTGACCTCGCGGACTTCAAATATCGTCTGAATCTCTATGCACGAGGGCTCCGTTTCGTCCAGGCGCACTCTCGTCGCGAGCAGCAGCTCCGGACCTGCGCATACACAGCGGACCGACTCTTCAAGCAGGAGGCTCTATCCGACGTGGAAACAGCGCGCGAGGTATGCGGTACGCTCTACGACAAGAAGTACGTCGGTACCAGGGGCGAGCTTGAAGCCAAAACGCTTCAGCGCAGTGGGATCACGATTCCCGTCACCAATGAATCTCTTCCTGCCAGTTGTTCACGTGCGCGCGACGCGACGACCCAATGAGCGGGGAGTGGGCTTCGCTCCCCTTTCGTAACTTGCCCACGCTTCGCATGGGCTGGGCTTGGCCGAGTTCCGTGGTTCTCCCACACTTTGCGTGGTTCCCCTCTGGCGAGTAGGCAGGCGGCAAGCTGCCAGTGGGGCGAATACACTCTGGGAATGGAAACGTTGTATCTCCTTCCTGGGGGTTGGCTGGACCGGGTGTCCCCCAGCCGCGCGACGGGAGGCCTCCTCGGGATGCGCATGGAGGGTACGGGAGCACGATGTCCCTCCTGCCGGACGCCCATTACCGTTGAGTGGGACGACGGACCTCAACCGCCAGGGCAGCGGCACGGGCACGGTGCGGGTGACGGAGTAGGGGCTGTACCGTGTGCGGAGCGTCGCGAGTGCCCGGCGTGCCCGGGACGCCTACGTCGAGGTGACGGACGCGGATGGTGTCCTCGACGCTACCGTCCTTGGGGTTGACGACGAGATGCCACGCACTACGGGGCCCGTGCTTCAGCCCCTTGAGGAGAGATCCGGCATCACCTCGGCCCGGGCTGCACGCGCCGCTCAGCGGCGTGATGCGGCTGATTCGCTCGCGGACCATCTCGAGGCGGGCTGCGTGCACGTCGTCCTTCCGCACGTGGTCCTCACCGTGGAAGGACTGGAGGTGCCGCCCCTCAAGGCCGTCAGCGACAAGCCACTCGCCTATGCGCGGGCTGTCCGCGCGAGGGCGTCCATGGCTTCCTCAGTGCGGTGCTGGCGCGCGGCGCGAGGCTGCCACGCTCTGACGTTGAGGATAAGATGTCGCTGCTCGTCGGCCGGGTGCAGCGCCACCCGCGTGTGAAGACGGAGAGTCGCTACTGGCTGGACGGCTAGGCGCGCGTGGACCCGGGCGGCGGCGTGTGGGGCGAAGCCTTCCGCGAGGCACGCGCTGGGAAGGAGGAGATGCCCGCGGACCCGCTTCTCCACATCGACATGGCGTGGCCATGAGCCTGAGGCTGGTTTCAGACCTCTTTGTGGCGCAGGGATGCGCGAAGCCTGCTCGCCTCGCTAACTTTCAGTGGCGCGCTTACTCATTATTCGACCTCGACGCGCGCGTGACGCAGCGACCAAGTTTCGGGTAGGCACAACGGCGGGTACCTGAGTCAGGTGGTTACGATGCGTTGGGGCACTTGCACTGGTCCGCGATCATGCCAAAGGCAATCCCTGCATCTTCCATGAACCCCTCCGGGTGAGGCGTCTTCTCCGCGAGGATGCTCTTCAGTTCGTCCGTGCTCCGACTGACGAGTCCCTCAAATGAGTTCCTGCATTCTGGCCCATGGCTATCGAACCTCGCCTTGAGCTTCGCCATAGGAGAGAGCGGTGATGCGAGGGGGGGCGGAGGTTTGGCTTTCGGACTGTTCATCCCCTTCAAGGTACGATCAACCATCTCCAAATTCTTCAAGGGCATGTCGCGCGACTTAAGCGCACAATTCAATACGGCCCGAATCCGGTCGGGCGCAAGCCGCTGAAGAAATTTGGCCTGTCCATCCCGTTCAATGCTGTCGAGCTTCGAGCGTGTCAATAGGTGCGCATTGTTGAACTCGACCCACGTGGCGATCGGAAAACACGCTTCTTGCTTAGGGTCAATTCGAAAGTATGGGTGCTCTGGACATCCGCATGCAGCCGTCTGGGGCGGGTACCGTTGGGCGCCACGCGAAGTGGTAATGGCCGCAATGGACAAACTGCCTGGTTGAGAAAGGTCGTTCAAAAGCACCATGTATTTCAGGCGTTCCTTGCCGTCACCAAAGTCTTTCTCAAACTTCCATACCGCCCCCGGCAGATAAGCGTCCGTCATTCAAATAGCGCAGCAGCTTCCCACGCCTCCTCATCGATCAACTTGGCCTGTTCCTTCGTGATCGATCCCGGTTTGGAGTCCAATGCAAGGGTGTACGGAATTAGCGCTTGGGGGCTGTTCTCAACTTCGAAGACCTGATGCCAGGGGGTGTTTGCAAGGTGCGTGACCTCCGTCATCTCTTTGGCGCTGGCGTCCACGTAGATCTCCGCCAAGCGGTTGAGCGCAGCCAGCTCCCGCCGCGTGAAGAAGGACTCATCGAAGGCGACACGGGGTATGATGGTGAGCCCTCGGTCCTTGAAGTCCGGATCGGGGTGCGAGGTACTCGCCAGCTTGAACACGAGCGCGTCTTTCAGGTCCGGCTTCGGGCTGTCCAGTTCCCGGTAGAGCTCTCGTGGCACCGGGCCCATCGGCCAAGCGAAGTAGTCGAGCCCCGTCGCGGGCCTGCCAGTTTCTCTGAAGATTTGGAAATCAAAGAGGAAGAGGAGCTTGAAAAGCTTGAGCTTCTTGCAGGACTTCGTCCTCTTCGTGAAGAAGACGATTGCGTGAACGAGCTTCTCGCGTGCGTATGGTGGAGTGAACGCCATTGGGTCAGCCCTATTCTCGCGGATGGGCTTGAAGTTTCCAACTTCGCTCTGACGTGCGGCGACGACACCAGCACACCAGCTAACGCCCTGTAATTACTCTATGTCGGGGCTTCACGCACTTAGAGTTCCCGCCCCCCTGGGCGCAAATGGAGGAGCATGGAGAGAGCCGCCTGAACGCTCAAGCGCTAACCGCCACTCCTCAACAGTTCTTCCGTCCTTGAGAGTGGGCGTCGTATCGCCCGCCCAGGCAACGAACCTATCAGGACGCATGAGCGGCGCCCTCGGCCCTACGCGATTCATGGCGTCGCTGGCCAAGTACATACCTGACAGGCGCGCCCCAAAGACCATCCAGCGCTTGGCGCGACGCCTGCCGGCCTAGAGTTGCCCTCGTCAAATCGGACACGGTCAGTGGGGTGAACGCGCGCCACCCCTACACGCCCCTTCTGGTATGGCCCTTGTTTCGCCCGGGCAGGAACTCAACGCCCTCGCACGCCGCGCTCTCTGGCCATGATGCCCTGCGAAGTGGCGACTGGACTCTGGATAAGTGCACCTATCTGCTCCATGGTCGTTCGCCCCCTTCTTCTCGTTCACGTCCAGCCGCGCGACAGGAGTTCGCCGATGCAGCCCCTTCATTGTTTCGGGCTCATCGTGATTCAGCCGCGGCGGTCAACCGCGTCGCCCATTGCGAGGATGAACTCGCTTGGCTCCGTTCCGGACCAGAGGACATGCAGCGAGCGGCGACAGCGCGAGAGCGCCACCAGGAATAGGCGCAGGTCGTCCTCTCGTCGCGTCTCACGGTGCAGTTCGCTCTTTACACTGCTGAAGTCAGGCATGCGGTCACGGTCCGCTCCCACGACGATGCAGAGTTCGAACTGCTGGCCCTTGATTTGCCGTGCCGAGCTGAGAGTGATGGCCTTTTGGGGCGTCCGCCGGCCTTCCCCCTGTGGGCGGTGGTGCTGGATTCCATGGGCCACGAGGAACGCACCCACCCGCTCAAGGAGGGCATCGTCGAAGCCGATGACGCCCACATCCCGGGGCGTACCCCCTCCGTCGAGATAGCTGCGCGCAAGGTCGCGCACCTGGGCGAGCATGGCCTGCTCCCCCGCAAACCCGCTGACAATGGGACGCTCGCCGTTGTTTCCCTCGCTGCCCGTCTGGAAGGCTCCCCAATTGTCAACGAGGCCGAGCGTCGGGTAGGCGGTGATGAGCTGGTGAAGGGCGGCGACGATTTGGCGGGTGCTGCGGAAGTTCTGCTCCAGGCGGGTACCTTGGAAGCGCACGTCCGTGTCGAAACCGATGTCGCGCAGGCTAGGGTAGCGGGCGTACACGGCTTGCGCTTGGTCGAAGCACATCATCATCCCCTCGGGCCGCTTCACCAGGTGGCGCAGGAGTGTGAGCTGATTGCGGAAGAAGTCTTGCGCCTCATCGAGGATGAGGTAGTCGAAGCCGTCCTCCGGCTTGCGGTATTGTTGCCATACCGTCTTGGACACCTCTTTGATGGCGTCGTTGGTCAGGTCGTCCGAGTCCACGAAGCCAAGGCTCCGCAGCGTCTCGTTGTAAATGGTGGCAATTTCCCAGACGAAGCGCTTGAAGGGCTTCTCCGCTGCGGTCAGCCACCAGTTCGGAGGCCGCTTCTCGTTGAGGTAGGTGGTGAGGTCCGCGATATCCCGAGCCTTGATGAACTGGCTAATCTCAGTCTCGATTTCCCAGAGCCCGTTCTTGCTACGGGCGTCGAACTGGGACCAAAGGGCTTCGTATTCTCCTCCGGTGAGTCGGCGCCGCGCCTCGTCAACGGCGAGCCGCAGGGCCGTGTGGCGGTCTGCGTCCCCCTTCTCTGCGCGGTAGGGGGCGAGCGGCTCGATGCCGAGCTCATCCACTTTCACGAAGCGGGCGCACCACTCGTGGAGGCTGGTGATGGCGATGTGCTGTGGATGGGAAGGGGCGAGAAAGCGCTCCAGTCCCAGTCCGCTGACCTGCTCCAGTACCTTCACTCCGAGGTCGGGGTTGAAGACGAGAAAGCCGATGCGTGTCCGTTGCCCTTGCTCCTCCGCGCGCCTCGCCACGTAGCCCGCCCGCATGACGGCGGTGAACGTTTTGCCTGTGCCTGGGCCACCTTGCAGTCGAATGGGGGCGTCGCGTTCCGTCTTCACCACGGACGCCTGCTGCAGAGTGAGCATGGCGAGCGCGGACTCGAAGCTTTGCCCCAGAGAGGATGAGCGCCCCGTGGCGCTCATCTGGTAGACCTCGAGTGTCGTCAGTCGCTGCTCGCGTCGGCGCACCTCCGTGATGAGCTTGTGCTGAAACGCGCGCTCAATGGCCTCGTACTGCTCATAGGTGAGGTGGTCCATCAGCCCGATAAGGTCGTCCTCAATGCGCATGCCAAGAACTTGGCGCATGAGGGTCGGGTCAGCGACGCCGAGTTCGCGCATCCGGTTGAGAGGGAGCCACCCGTCACGGAGTGGCTCCTCGATAGCGGGTGTCTCCGTGATTCTCGGCCGGTCCAGCGGCTCAAGGCGCTCGCGCATCCCGAGTGCCGCCTCCTGCAGCTTGCGGAAGCCCGATAGTTGTTGCTCGGGGGGCTGCCGGATTGAGGCAGAGCCAGCGTGTGTGGCCCACGGCCTGGCGTCGAACAGACCCAGGACCGCTGCGAAGCTCGGTGCCTCCACGAGGAAATGAAGGCGGTGGTAATCCCCTGGTGCGAAGACGGAATGGATGCTCTTCGTGCGGTGGTACTTGAGACCCGCTCGCTCGCGCGCAGAGTCGATGTTGGCTATGTCGAGCAGTCGTCGGAAGAGAAACTCCCAGTCGCGGTCAGTAATGAACTCCTCGACGACGTCGCCCGGCAGGATGAGGTCGCGCCACGTCTCCTGCGGAGCCCCATCGTCGGCGGGAGACACGTCGAAGATGCCAGTCACCCCCGAAAGGATGCTGGCCGCTCGGAAGCGACGGCCAGCGACCTCGAAATCCAGGCTGCTGCGGCTGATGGGCGGCGGGGTTCGGTCAACGTGCTCCATCGCTTCGGCCAGTGCAGTGTGCCCCTTCGCCCCCAGCCCTCTCATCAATCGCTCGCTTAGCCACACCGTGTTCACTCATGCCCCCGTGAGGTGACGTCCCTACACGATAGTGCCGATGCAAGATGGGCAGGGTCAATGTAGTTCCCCTTCCCGTCCACCTGTGGACTTGGAGTTCCCCTTCAATGGTGTGCGATGGACCGCTCAGGGGGGGCTTGGGGCGGCCGGGCAGGGACCTCCAGGGCCGTGCCCAGTGTGTGGAGATGCTGCGCAGTCGCGCGAGGTCCACGTCACCCCAGGCCGCCCTCCCATGAATCGCGCCGCAGAGGACTGTTCCTCTTGGGCGGATTTGGTCTGTTCCGCACCGGGTTGGTGAGACACTTGGTTGGTCGTAATCAGGCAGCCAAGTTTGGCTGCATCAGCTACGGCCGGGCTTGACGGGGCGCAAGATGTCCGGAGTGCTCGCCTTTCCAAACTTCGGACTTCTGCTGGGTGGAGCTGCTCTGGAGCGGTGCATGCCGGGGGCACGTTTCTTGAGCGGGACGCGCTCCCAGGCAACGGAATCAGGTATCGAGGTAACCAGTGATGGGCAAGTGGGCCGTTGGAATGGTCGAGTAGAGTAGACCTGTTGGGTTGCATTTGTGGGTGAAAGCCGGAACTTCTCGCCGAACGAACTTGCTGCCTTGGGGCGGCCGTAGCTGTGCTGCGGTCCTTCATGTCCGACTTCCTCGAGGCCGTTGAATCGATTTCGGAAGCCCAGTGCTCCGAGCATCCAGGCTTCTCCGCCGCCATCGCCTGTGCTCGTTGCGGCACCTTCACCTGTGCCTTCTGCGCCTCGTCCAGGGCGGGCCTGTGCTTTCGCTGCCTTAATGCAGCTCCGGAGCTGGCGACGTGCTGGGCCCGGCTCACAGCAAGCCTCGTTGATGGCGCCGCGCTCCTGCTCCCGTCCCTGTTCCTGGGCGTCCTCCGGTGCCTGGCACTTCCGGGCGAGGATGCAATGCAGGCCCCAGCGAGCTACATCCCGGCGGTCTTCGTGTTGCTCCTACAGGCGAACCTGATTCGAGGAACCGGGGCGAGTCTCGGCAAGAGGCTCTTGGGAATCTGTGTCGTCCGAGGCGACGGCCGTCCGGCGGAGGTGTGGCGCATTGCCCTGCTGCGGAACGCGCTCCCGATGGTGCTCTGCGGCTACTGCGTCTGGTTCGGCCTCGTGGATGCGCTCTTCATCGTCGGAGAGGAGCGGCGATGTCTCCACGACTGGGTGGCTGGCACGCGCGTCGTGAAGGACCTTGAGCGCAGCGCTCATTCGCTGCGCGGTGCGTGACTGGCGGACGCGTTGGGTTCGGAGTCCCTTTACAGCGAGGGGAGAATGAGAGGAGATGACATGGAAGGAGCGGTGAGGTCCGTGCTCCCCCGGTGGTCAGTCGGGCTCGTGGGCGCGTTGGTTGCGCTGGCGCTGGGGTGTGCCCGGCAGACGTGGAAGCGGGACGACGTCATGACGTGGGAGGGCTGCTGCAAGGGGGCCGACGCGTGCCTTGCGCTGCTTCAGGAAGTCCACGGCCCAGACGCAGGAGAGCGATGGTTGCCGCCGGAGCAGTCGTGTGCTGCATGGAAGTTGGGGCAAGTGGGAGAGGACGTCGTCCCCCGTCTGACTCCGCTTCTTCGTCACGCGGACCGTCGCGTCCGCGGCGGTGCTGCGCAGGCACTGGCGAACATGGAAGAGAAGGCCAGGGGCGCCGCGCCTGCGCTCATCGAGGCGTATGAGAGGGAGCCCGGTGGGCTGGCCCTGCACGCGCTCTCCTCACTCGATGACGAGCGAGCAGCATCAGCCATTGTGCGCCACCTCCTGGAGTCGCCCACATCGGCGCTGGAGCACCTCGGCCCGATACTGGCCCCGGTGCTGTTGGACGTGCTGGAGAATCCGGAGTCGAGTTGGGAGGCGCTGGTGCTGGTGCGCCATGTCCTCGCCCGGCGTGCCTCCGTGTACACGGAGACGTTCGCCCCTCGCCTGCGGACGCTCCTCGCGCGGGAGCTGGAGGAGCCCACTCTGCGGCGCCCACCAGGGACGTCCTGCCCGGCGGCCCCTACGCCAGGCTGCGGGGCGGTTTTCGACGCGTGCACCCCGCGAGCGGCCTACGTGGCGTCGGTATTGGCGGCCTACGGGCGCCAAGGCGCGAAGGCCGCGCCCGAGGCGTTGCAGGCGCTACAGCGGGCGGACGTGCGCCTCACACCCGTGGCGCTGCAGGCACTGGTGGCCTTCGGGAGTCCTGCTGCGGTGCCGGGCGTCATTGAGCAGCTCGCCGTGCCTGAGTGCCGTGCCCGGGCCCTCGCGAGCCTCGTGTCGCTGGGGGACGTGGCGCGGCCAGCCGCGACGGAGCCGCTGCTGCGGCTGCTGGCCACGGGGGAGGAGGGTTGGGAGCGCGCGCGGGCCGCAGAGGCCCTTGGACGCGTAGGAGACGCAGCCGCCCTCAAGGCGCTACGCCAGGCGGTGTACGCGCCGCACAGCGAAGTCCAGGCCGCGGCGGTTTATGCGTTGGGCAGCTACTCCTTCCATGCCCATGCGGAAGAGCTGGTGCCGCTGCTCCAGCGGGTGGTGACGACGCACGCCTCTCCGGTGGCGCGGAGCCACGCGAGGTTGGCCCTGCAAGGCCTCGCCGAACAGGAGGTGCGGCCTGCGGAATCCATCGACTGCGTCCGCCTCATTCCTGGACGCAGCGGGGGTTGGACGCTGCGCGAGGGGCACACCTCTGTCCAGTTGCACTGGGAGAAGCCGAAGGCGCCCCCACGAGGGAGTCCGTGTGCAGCTGTGCGTGGTGGGGATTCAGCTTCCGTCCTCGAAGCCATGGGAGAGGCCTGCCTCGTCGGATGGGACGACGGGGAGTTTGGGGGCACGCTGGAAGTGCATGAGGCCGGGCGGGTGATGGTGCTGGATGAGCCCCGAGTCAACCCCCTGCGTGTCGTGCGGATGCACGGCGCCCTCGTGGTGGTGGAGGGCCTCGCACACATGTATGGCGGAGCCGGGCGTCTGGTGCGTGTCGACGCGTCCGAGGGGCGGTGGCGTGCCACGCCTTGGGTGACTCTCCCTGGCGCACCGATGGCATACGCACTGGATGAAGCGGGGGACTTGGTGGTGGGGACGACGAACCAGCGACTCGACGCAGTCGTGTGTGGCCGGGCTGGCACATTCGCACCCGCCCACGTGGTGCGCGTTACGCGGGACGGGCGCATGGCCCCCGTCGAGCCGGACGGACGGCCCTGATGCTACCGCGTGGGAGAGGGTGGCCCTCCCAAGTCGTCAGGCCCGTGACGCCGGGCTGCTGTTGCCGCTGTTACGGAGGCACGCGTGCCGGCGCTCGTCGGCGGGGCGCACCGGGCGAGAATGCGCTTCCACCCATTCCGCGCTGCTGCGGCTTCCCGGACGAGCTCCGTCACCTCTCTCACCGAGGCACGCTCATCGGACGGCGCTGCGCAGGCTGCGTACTCCTCGGCGAGCGACATGCGCGCCTGGCGGTTGTGGCCGGCTTCAAGGACGCGGCTATATGTCTCGCAGGCGTAGGCGAACGTCTCGCGCTTCCGGAAGTCAATGTCGAGGAGCCACTCGCGCCGACGTGTCTCGGGCAGGCCCGCCGTGCGGCGCTTGCAGTTGTGGAAGACGTGGGCAGCCTCATGGACGAGGAAGTCGGCGAAGGGGGACTCCTCGTCGAAGTACGAGAGGGAGACGTAGCATGTGGTGTGCTCGCTGAGGCCAAGGATGCGGGGCGCGTCCTCTCCCAGCAGCTCCGCGCCGACGCTGAGGAGGTACAGGTTGGCCAAGTCCCAGGCGGTATTCAGCCAGGAGGACTTCAGCAGCACCTGGGAGATGTTGGCCGGAGTGAGGAATACGACGGAGCGCTCCAGGACGGCGAGGACGGCGTCCTGCTCCGCGCTGGGGAAGAGGCCTCGCACCATGGGCTCCACCTTGCGGCGGGTGAGGGCGACGACGTCGAGGCCTTGGAGCTTCTCCGGGACGCCGATGCCCTCGGTGCGTCGCTGTACCTCCATGGCGAGGGCCTGACGGAGTTCGTCGTGCGCCCGCCTCTCCCTTTCGAGGATGTCGCCCGGCCAAGCCCCGCTGTGGGCGTCGTAGTCGCCGGTGCGGAGGAAGCGCTCAATCTCGCTGCGGTTGTCCATGGAGGGGCCTGCTCCAGCCTGTCGCGACGAGTACAGCAAGAGACTGTGTGGCTGATGTAGAGAGCGAGGATGCCACCGCAGGATAGCACGCCTTCTGGTCCGCGCTGCCCTCGTGCAGGAGAAGTGTCTTGCTGCCTCAAGGGCCTGCACGAGGCACAGGGAAAGCGGGCCATGCCAGCCTCGCTCCCATTCGCCGTCAGGCTCGCGCGCAGCATTTCCTCTGCCCGCGATGAGGCGTTGAAGAGGTGCTGAACGCCATGTGGATGGTGGTCGCGTCAACCACCGCTCAACTCCTCCTCATGGTCGCTGATGACTTCCTCCAGAACCCGCTGCTGTGTCTCGTCACGCGAACGCAACTCAATACTCGTACTTGGAATGAGCGTCGAAGGCGCACTGATAAGGACGACCGCGCTGCGCTCTGGATGCTCCAGGGGCACCACCGCCGGCGATGCCCCGAGCTCCGTAAGTGAGAATCCTAGTTGTGTGAAGAACGCGTAGGCCTTGGCCGGCGCCTCGGGATTTGAGCCAAGGTCGTAGGATGTCGTTCTCTTTCGCGGGTCGGCTTCCAGGCAGACTCTGGATACGATTACCGCTCGGAGAAGGTCGGAGAAGGTCGGGAAGGGCTGCTCTGCCTCTGCTTTGCCACTTATCAAGTGCCGCTCGTGGATGCGGATAATCGCTGCGTCGCGTCCGTCAGCTGTTCGGTGGGAGAGGTCGAAGAAGTCATCGGGATGGCGGCCATTGTAGTCATCCTCGCCGATGGCGAACTTGAGGTAGCGGCGCGAATCGGGCCGTTCTCGCTGGGGCTCCTGGCGCTCCTCGAGCAGCGTCGAAATCGAAGTCGTGCCCCACATCAACCGCAAGCCGCCAGTCGATGCGCCCATCGTCGCAAGGAACTCGCGATAAACTGGGGGCAGCGTGTCGAGCCCTCCGTGAGGCTGGGCCAGTGCCGCAATCTGGTCGGCCGTAGCTGGTTCGAAGCCGTGCGTGCTCCCTGGCTTCCATCGCTCCATAAACGTGAGCATGCCCGCCACCGAGAGGGGGGGCGGGGCCTTGAGGAGTTCCGACCAGGTCATCCGCATGTCTGCACCTCGATATCGCACCGGGCCATGTAAAGCGTGTCCTGACATGAGCGACATGAAGGCACGGTGGTCTCCTTCTTGCGTTTCATGTCACGACGCTCCTCGATGTTCTCTCCGCCCTCGCCACTTAAGAGAGAAGCTACGCTGGGAGGAGTCCAAGTTCCCTCGGATGGAGCGAATTTGTTGGGGCCGCGATATAGCACATTGAAGGTCAGCGCTCGCCTGCCGCCTGTGAACGAGAAGTAGAGTTCCGTCATCGAGTGAGCGACATGGCCGCTCTTCCCGATGAGTTTGGCGCCTGCGCAAGTCCCTGGGCGGTTGGAATAGCCAGTCTCTCCTCTTGCGACCCTCATCGTCGTGTCGTTCCACTGCTTGGTCATTTTCTGGGTAGCCGCGGTGTCTCCGGCGGCACATCGTGGATTCAGGGCCTTGAAGCTCTCCAGCGTGGCCGAATCCTTGATGACCGTGCAGCCGTAACTTGCGGCGATGGTTTCGAACGCGGGCGGCACCTCATTCCCCGACACCGCGGCGAACTTCTTGCCGGTGAGGCACACCATGACTCCAAACATGTACCCGGTGGAGTCTTCTCGGCGATGGCCCTCGAGTTCATCGCGCGTCCGCTCCAGTGACTGGATGGTCGCCCGTCGCTCCTCCAACGTCGCCTGTTTGGGGGGGACAGGTTGGCGTCCAAGGCGCTCGAGCTCAGCCACCTTCATGGCGATTTCCTGGTTGACCCTGACCCATGCGTCCTCGCGCGCCTTGAGGTCCTTGAGAATCTTGTTGGCGACATCCAGGCTGCCTTCGAGGAGCTCGGGCACTGCGTGGCTCTCCGCATCCTTCTGGCAGATGCTGCACACCCCTTCGAAGTCGTCCCCGTAGGCGAAGCCAGTTCCCGCCCGGCCATTCGACATGAAAGCGGTGTTGAAGGAGTTGCCGTTGTGGAGGGTGACGTCGAGGTAGCGCACGACGCCCTTGCCCTCAATCTTCACGTCCACGCTGCCGCTGCCCCAGGCCAGCTTCCCTTTGAATTTGGAGGAGATGAGGCCGCCCGCCGTCCCCGGCTCGTCGCCCGAGCTGACGCTCAGCTCGGAGTCCGTCAGCGCCACCGGGTGGCCGTTGATGGTGACGCTCTTGCTACCCTTGGTGAGCATAGAGTCCTGGGCGGAGTTGACGAAGGGAGTGGGCACCGGCCCGCCCGGTGTCGGCACCTTGCAGACGTCGGGGGCCGCCGATGTATGCGTGTTGCCGCTCCCCTTGTGAATGATTGAGCGGCCGTTGGCGTAGACTTTGCTCATGCCTTCTCCTTAGCACTTCGAATCATTTCCACGACGCAGGCGCCGATGCGCCCGCTGTCGGAACTGCCATAGACGAGCGTCCTGCGCGCGCCAGCCTGGCGCCAGCGCGCTCGGTGCAGGGCCACGCCCAGCATGACGGGGCCCGCGCCGGCCCCCGCGTCCCCCAGTCCTTCCCCCGCGACGAGGACGCGCAGGGGCTCGGGCATGAGGGCGGCGTTGCGCAGGTAGGAGCGGGAGAATTCGGTGGCCCAGAAGGCGTCACCGGGTTGGCAGGCCAGGACTGCGTCTACGCATCGCCCGCCCGTTGCTGAGTCCCGCCTCAGGGCATGGAGGGCTTCCGTCAGCCCCTCGGCCAGGCTGGGGCGGCTCTGCGCGAAGGGCCTCGGCTCCACGGCGAGCGAGGTGCCCAGCAGGACGCCGAAGGACTCCAGCTTCAGGGGCTTGAGGGCGCTCGGCCGCGCCAGGGCGACGAAGCCCGCCGCCTCGCCTGGAATACGCCCGTCCGGATTCGGGCGCCCCAGGTGCAGCCGCGCGCCCACGTGCGCCTCCAAGGAAGCGCTGTCGGCCAGCGAGTCCACCGCGCCCACCAGGGCCAGCGCTCCCGCGCGTCCGGAGTGCAAGTCCTTCTGGGCCGAGGCCAGGGCCTCGAAGAAGGCGGCCCGCCCAGCCGCGTGCACCTGCACGACGTCCAGGCGCCCTTCCGTCTGGGCCAGCAGCGCCGCCACCAGCGCCTCCTGCTCCACCTGGGGCCCCAGCCCCGCCTCAGGTAGCCCGAGGTACAGCGGCACCCGCCCCGGAGGGAGTGCGTCCATTAGCGGCCGTACGCCGGTGAGGGCCTGCCGGGCCAGCGCCACCATTCTCTCTGTGCGGGAGAGGGAGGCGTCGAGGAGACTCAGCCGGGAGGCCCGGACGGGCTCGGCCACCGCGTCCAGCACCTCAGTTTCCGCGAAGCGCACGAGGCCCGCGCGCAGCGAGGCCAGCGTCATGTGTGCCGAGGTGCCCACCGGCGTGCACAGGCCCAGGCCCACCACCTGCACTGCACTCATGGCGTGTCCTCCCCGGGCAGCAGCAGCCGCACGGTGCTTACCTCATGCGTGGCGAGCTGCCGGTGCGCCGGAAACGTCGCTCGCCAGGTGAGGACGAGTCGGCCCTCGTCCGGCTCCAGCAGCACCGTGTCCAGCACCATGCGCTTCTTCACCCGCCGCCCCGCGAAGGTGCAGCGGGCCAGGAGTCGGTGAGAGGGGAGGCGGAATGCGAGCGGCCCGTCAGGAGAGACACCTTCCAGCACCACCGGCTCTCCGCCCTGCAGGTGAGTCGGAGCTCGCAGGCCGTCAGGGGCGACGTGGAAGAATCGCTCGTCGAAGTCCCGGGGCCAGAGGGGAGCGCGCTTCTCCACCCAGGCCGCGTCGTACGTCCCCGCCCAGCCCAGGCGCGGCTGCCAGTGCCTTGCCACCGGGCCGAAGCTGCAGGGAGGGGGCCTGTCCGCCCAGCCGCGCACGAGGGCCTCGGGCGCCTCAATGGAGGGGAGGGGCTTCTCCAGCGCCTCCTTCGCGCTGGTGTAGAAGCCCCGGCCCACGGGGTTGCGCGCCTCATGGCCCGAGGCCGTGGTGCCGCCGAATGCGTACTCGTAGCGCAGCGGCACGGACTCGAAGGGCAGGGCGTCCGAGGCACTCAGCCCCATGAGGCCGCGGTACCACACGCGAGTGCCGAAGACAGTGGCCCGCTTCTCCAGTGCGCCCACCCGCACCGCAACCTGCGTGCGCGTCACCTTGCGGCCCCTCGGCGCCCAGGCCTGGCCGTGTAGCAGCACGTCGGTGCCGGGCCGCGTATAGGCCGACTGCGTCTCGTAGCGCAGGCTCGACTTCTCCGGCTCGCCCCAATACGTGTCCGTGGTGACGGGCTTCGGCTGCTCCTCGCATACCGCCAGCGGCGCGTCCGAGGCACGCCCCGCCGGGGGGAGGACGAAGCTGCCGGCGACGACGAGGACGAGGCACTCCTCGCCCTCCTTCGTCAGCGAGAGGAAGTCGGTGGCCGCGAAGGGCGTGAAGTTCTCCAGGGCGGGCATGGGGTATCAGCGGAGGGTTGCAGCCAGGGGTGTTCTCTTCAGGCGGGCGCAGGCGCCACGGGCCTGGGCCAAGGCTTCGCGTTGGCGCCAGGTGAAGGCGCGGGTGGGGATGACGTGCTGTCCGCCGGTGCGAATCGCCAACTCTCGTGCCAGCACGTGCCGGCGGCGCATGGGGCTGGACTCCAGCGCCTCCAGCAGCACCGGGCCGCTGAAGGGCTGCCCCAGGAGGTAGCGCGTGCCCTTCACGAAGCGCGTCTGGTTTTGTGCCCACCAGTCCTTCACGGCGGCCACCTCGGGCCAGGGCAGGTCGTCCTCGGGGCGGGGCGTCAAGTCGGCGTCGAGGCTCTCCTCCTCTTCCAGTGGTACCGGTGCCCCCTCGGGCGTCTCTCCCGGTGGTAGGGCGAAGGCGCCCTCCAGGCGCAGGCCCGTCATGGCGGAGAAGGCCTCTCCCGCCAGCCGTGCCACCTCGGGCACCGCGAGGTACTTCACACAGGACTCCATGGCCGCCACCCGGCCGCTGAAGCCCAGGGCCCAGAGGGCGTCTGCACGGAGTTCCGCGGAACCGAGCAGGTCCACCAGCAGGGCGGCCTCCGCCTCGTCACCGCCCAAGGCCAACAGCACCATGGCTTCCCGGGCATGCGCGCGGGGCGCTTGCACGTCCTTGCGGCAGGCCTCCCAGGCCATGCGCACGCCAGAGGCCAGTCCCGCCTCCATGGCCGCCGCGCGAGTGCCGGGGTGCGCCGAGTCGAGCAGCGCGGGCAAGTGTCTGCGCACCAACTCCTCGGGCAGCGAATGCGCCCCGCGCAGGGCGGCGACTCGCGCCCGCGGCTCCTCATGGGTGAAGAAGCGCGCCAGCACCTCCATGGGGGCTTCCTGGCGGACGGCCAGCGCCTCCAGCACCCCGGCCTGCAGGGCCATGTCTTCCAACTTCAGCAACTCCAGCAGGCGCGTGCCCAGTCCAGGGGCCTCACTCACCTCCACCGCCCGGAGAATGGCGGCACGGGCCGGCGCTCCTGCCCCTCGCAGCCGCACCAGCACCTCGTCCACTTCGCCCAGCCCCAGCAGGGCATGGGCCGCGGCCGAAATGCGTGGCGCCTCCTCCGAGTCGAAGGCTGGGCGCACCACCATGTCCAGGGCGTCCGTGTCCTCCAGCCCTTCCAGGTACGCCAGCAGCCGCTCCTCGCGCTCCGCTGTCTCCACCAGCGTGAAGTCGGGCGCCTCCAGGGCCCTCTCCCACTGCAGCCAGCGAAACTCGGCCTCGTCCAGGTATTCCTCCAGCACGTCTACCAACACCATGGTGCCCTCACCCCTCTCTGGACTGTGGCGAAGCGTAGCTGCAAGGGCTGACATGAAGGTGCAAAGGACTCCATGCCTCGTCGGCTGTTGGCGTGTGAGAACCATTGCTTGAAATGTCGTGGCAGTCGCAATCGCTAACTGGAGAACGCGCGGACGAGGCCGCGCGTTCTAAACCCGGAGAGGCAACTCGCTGTCAGCCTGTGGATAGAGTCCGGCTGATTGAGACCACGCCCTTCAATGGCCTCGCCCTCCGGGGCAATTCAATCCACGGACCACCGTCGCCAGGGACGCACGCTGCGTGGGCGGCGACGTCTGCCGGCCTGGACAGGGGAGTGCGAGGCGGCGGACGCGGGCACCAGTTCCCCGCTCCGCGTGTCTCGAGCGAAGAGGCGTCCGTAAGGTGCGGCATGCCCCCTGCTTTCCACCCTCGGCCATGAGCATGAAGAAGCGGCGGGCGCTCGCGGAGCGCCTGGGGCGGGCAGAGGTGGAGCTGCAGCGGGCGCACGCGAGGTTGGACGGGAGTCCCGAATCGCGGACGCGGCTTGCCGAGGCGAAAGCCGAGTACCGACTGGCGGAAGCCGCGGCGTTGCAGATGTTGGGCGCCCGTGAAGCCTTGGTGTTGGTGGAGGCGCGAGGGGCCGGTGAGGGCCCTCTTCGCGCCACGGTGGGCCTCCTGGCTGAGAGCCACGTCGCTGCACACGGTGGCCAGGTGGCTGATGCGTGGCGAGGCACGCGCCGCAAGCGACGGGCGCGGCCTGCGTCCGCTGAGCGATTCCTTCGAAGCGGAGCCGCTACGGCGAGCGGCTGAAGCCGTCCTTCGCCGTATGGGAGAGCGCGCCTGGCGGGCGCGCCCTCACCCCTTCGTTGCCAGGCCCTCGCGCAGCATCTCATTGACGAGGGACGCGGCCTTCTCCTCGTCGGTTGCGCCTTGCACGCGCAGCGCGACGGACTCGAAGCGCTGGGCATTGGCCACCACCCAGTCGATGTACTCGGGCAGCGAGAGGCGCTCCACGCCGAAGGCGACGTCCTGCATTCCCTTCACGATTTGGACGGCCGTGCCCTGGAAGACACGCCCGTCGCGCATGACGATTACCATTGCTTCCTCTCCTTCAGGTGTCGACGCCAGCAACCGGACTCGATGATGGGGCGGCCAGAGAGCCGCTCCTTGGGAAACAGGTATGCCTCGACGCGGCCGACGTCGTCGAGGGTAATGGGCGTGCGTCGGTAGAAGCGCGGGTGGCTCTCGAGCCTGTCGAGCGCCGCCAGCATCGGCGCGTCGACTTCGTACACCTCGCCCTCGACGGCGTGCTTGCCCCTGGAGGCGAGGGCGGGGAAGGGCCCGTAGTCGTAGAGGGTGAAGCGGGGCCGCGTCCGCGCCGGGCCGATGAGGCGTGCGCCGCGCAGGAGGCGGTGGTTGGGCTCGCCGGACAGCAGCGTCCCGTAGACGAAGACGCGCGTGGCTGCGGTGGAAGCGCGCTTCATGCCGCACCTCCCAGGGCGTCCGCGAGCACGGCGCGGTTGAAGCCCAGGCGTCCGTAGGCGTGCCAGAGGACGCGGAAGTAGCGGACAGCGGGCGGCCAGGCCTCGAGGCTCGACTCGGGCTGCAGGTACACCAGCGCGCGGCGGCGGCGGCCGGCCCTGTCCGTCACCAGCCGGGTGGCGCGCCGGTACGCGAAGGGGTGCCCCTCGAAGCCGTCGAGGGCGCGCAAGTCCTCCGGGGTGAGGCGGTAAAGCAGCCCCTCGACGTGGGCGCCGCGCACACGCTGGAGGCTGGCGACGGCGCCGCCCCAGCGGTGGCTGAATCCGCCAAACACCAGGGTGTGGCCGGGAAGGATGGCCCGGGCCTCGACGGTGGCGCCGGGGCAGCGCGTGCGCATCTGGGCCCTGTCGAGGTTGGAGCCGTAGGCGAAGTAGAGCATGTGGATTCTCCGGTGGAGGGCGGGCGCGCGGCCCGCCGGTGTCATTGCCAGTCAGGGCGCCCGCTGGGCCCTGGTACAGTGCATCTGTGGTGGCGGCGTACTGGGGAGGGCGCGTCGTCCCGCGCGGCGGGGCGACCTCTCGTTGCTGACGCGGGAGGCGTCGCGCCTCTCGTTGAAGAGGGCCGCCCTCGCCTGAGCCCGGGCGCGCCGGTGTGCGAGCCGGGTGCCGCGGACGTGGACCTCCCGAGAAAGACGTCCGCAGTAGCTTTTTGTGGGGTACCTGCCGTGCGATGGGCAGCAGCCCCATCGGCAGTTGCTCCGGTCCTTCCGGGTGATTCCGTATGCTTTCATTGCAGCGTTTCTTGTGTTGGCGAGGGCGCTCGCCCTTTGCGAAAGACATACACGCTCTGGTTCGGCATTGAAGCAAGCGCTGTTTGAGGAGGCGCGAGGGGCGCGGGAGGGGCGGGCCCGGCATCCCTCTTGGGGAGCCCCCTGGCGCGAGCGCAGGCGGGCGCCAGGGCTCCGTGGCGCCCGCGAAATCCCCGTCACGCGGCGGCCAAGGCTTCGGTGGGCGCTCCGCCCTGCGTGGCCCCAGCGCCGCCCTGCGCGCCCTGCGGGCCCTCGCTGCCGGGCGAGCCGTCCTCGCCCCCGCCCGAGCCGCGCCGGTCGCGGCGCTGGCCCTTCCAGGCCGCGCTGCCCTCCAACTTCTTGAGGAGGTGGAGGCGGGCCGTCTTGAATTCCTCGCCGATGAGGCCGAGGTGGAGGAGGAACACCCGGAAGTCATACTTGGCGGTGGCGGGGTTGAAGTCGCGGCGCTTGCTGGAGGCTGCCTTCGAGGCCAGGGCCCGGGCGGCGAGGGCCAACACCAGCTGGACGTAGGCCTTCACTTCGCCGGCGTGTACCGTGCCGTTGAAGTACCGGAATTCAATCGTGCCCCGGAAGAAGAGGCTGTTTAAGTTGAGGCCGTGGTAGCGGCTGGAGTCGTAGCGGCTGGGCATGCTGTTGCGGCGCCCGTACCAAGCCTCATTCACCTCCTGCAGGGTGCGCGGGCGCCGGGCCTCCAGCCGCTGGAGGAAGGCCCCGTCGATGGGCCGGCAGTACCGGGCCAGCCGCGCCGCGCTCACCCCGAGGGCCGTCTCCAGGAGGCGCTCCTGCTTGTGCACCATTTTGACGAGGTTGGTGACGCCCTTCGCGTCGAAGCGGCTGCCGTCGACGTGGATGTGGATTCCGGTGGAGGCGTCGGCGCGGGCGCCGGCCTCGCGGGCGGCGCGCACCACCTGCTGTAAGGCTTCCATGTCCTGGTAGGTGAGGATGGGGGAGACGATTTCGCCGCTGTAATCGCCCCCGCTCAGCGAGGCGTCCGCCACCACCTTCCAGGCGCGGCCCTGGGCGTCCGTTACCTGCATGCCCCGGTAGTCGCCGGAAACGTGCCCGCCCACCGCGCTCTGAATCGCGTGGGCCAGCTTCTGGCGGCTGGCGCCAACCGTCTCAATCTCAATTCCAAACCGGAGCGTCTTCATGGGATTTGCCTCTCGCATTCGCGCGGGGCTGTGGCGCCCGTCGCGAAACACATACACGCTCTTGTGTGCGAATGAAGCAAGTCCACTTCGGTGTCTGGCTTGGTGGATTCTGGTGTCTGGGGGTAGTCGCGAGAATTCGCGAGGTTGCGCGGCGGCCGTCTGTGAGACGGGCGAGGCGAGCTTGCCTGGGCTGGGGGGGCAGCCGGCGGAATTCCAGTGTGTGTGATTGTCTCGGCGGCATGTTGCCAGGGGGCGACATATCCCGGACCGGATTCCTCCACTCCGCCCGCAGGCTCAACCGGAGGAGCCTCCCATCGGAGCCGGGCTGCTGGCGGGCGCGCGGCGCCTGCCGAGGGGCTCAGGAGGGCTCATCCCACGAGGCTTTTGAGCATCGTCATCGCGCGCTCGGCTTCGTCCGGAGTGCCCTCTGCAAGCTCCACGTGCACGATGCCCCCGGAGTAGATGAGGAGGTCTGGGAGTAGCTCGATGCGTACGTTCCAGCGCGCGCTCTCTCTCTCCGGGGTTGCCATCTCAACGTCGGCGTAGAGGCGATGGAGCGCGGCGTTCAGCGTGCGCTGGCGCATGCCCTTCGGGAAGCGCGCCTCGATGTAGGGCTGGGGAATTCCGTAGCGCGCGGTGCGCTGCCCTACCATCGTCATCTGCTGGCTCGTTGCGGCCATTATTGTCCTACCGCGGGGTTCACCCCGAAGGATTGGAGGGCCCTGCAGTTGGCGACGAAACGAGGCACGGAGGTGTGCGGGATGCGCTTGGCTCTGAGGTGTGGATGGAGAACGTCCTCGGAATCCTCCACCATCGCTGCATCCTTGTCCTCTTGAGGTGATGTTGTATTCACCCTCTGTGTAAGGGGGCGCCTCGAATGGTCCTGCCCTAAACAAGAACATTCGCCAAGGCCCTGGCTGGGCCAGAGGTGCTTGATGCTGAGCTTCCGATGGCCTACTAATACCTCGACACAGTGAATTCCGAGCGGTTTCGGACGGCTCCGTCCTCCTCGGCGCGGGCCCAAGGCCAACCGGTCAAAATCTCTGCGTAGAGCTACTAGAAGAAAATTACCCGCCGAATCTCCCACGACGGGAAGCGCCCGAAAAACGGCAGTGGGCTCACAATGCCACTTCAGAAATGCGCTGCATCTATAGCTACCACTCACCGCACATCTGAGGAACTTGCACGTGGCTCCTTCATCATGCGACATGACACACGCTCTCCGCTGTCATGCCGACGTGCACGCGCTGATACAAGCAGCCCTCGATGAGGGCCTTGCGCAACTCGCTGATTCGGATGCTCCGCGTGAGCGCCAAGCAACCATACTGCTCATCTGGCTGGTGGCCCGCCTGAAGGGCGCCCATGACCTTGCCGCCGCAGCCGGCCTCTGGTCGGCAATCCAGCAGACGGGCTCGGTGGTGTGCTGCGGCGTTCGACTCCGCTTTAACGCGGATGGGCCGGCCCCCCCCATCTCGGTGGAGCCAGGTCATGAGACGCGCTAGGCGCCTACGGTTGCGCGCCTTACCACCAGGAGTGCCGCTAACGCTGCGAGTCGTCCTGGCGCTTGGGGTGACGAGCGACGAACTGATGCCCGTCCTCATTCTTGCAGCTCGCCATCCAGACAGGCTGCGGGTGGGTATTACGGAAAGCCTGTCTTTAGCGGAGCGCTGGCTGCTGGTTATCACGCTGGTTGCCGCGCTGCTGGTGGCGCCGCCGCTACTGGTGGTATCCGTCATCACCCGAGTTCCGGCTTTCGCTATAGGCGCCGCGGGAAGCGTGGCCCTTCCCGGCCTCGCGTTTTTCGTGGCCTACCCATGGAGGCTGCGCGGCGTCATCATCCGCCGGGCCTTCGCCACTCAAGCCGGGGCGCAGGCAATGCCCGACACGACATTGATGGGCAGCGTCCTCTCCGATGTCATCCGGGAGCCGGCGCCTCGTCGTTGAAGGCCTTTGGGCGCTTGCCCCACCTGATTGCCTCCCGGCAAGAAGGAGGAGGGCCACATTGCGCTGCAGTGAGGAGGTGCCCTGCGGAAAGGTGACTTCGACTTCGGGCCGCAACTCGGCGCCGCAGTCGGGGAGGGCCAGCTTCACTTCCACGCGGGCTCCCGAGAGCGCCTTGCGAAGCGCCACCGACACGAGGATGTCGGCGGCTTGTTCCTTTGTCGCCATGCTGGGCCTTACTCCTCCGTCTTCGGAGCGAAGTGCTCGGCGGCCTGGGTGGCGCCCATGGCCGTGAGTTCCCGGTGCACCGCGCGCATGAAGAAGCGGGTCCGACTCGGCAGGCCCGCGTCGCGCCAGGCCTTGTCCAGGGCGTCCAGGGCCTCTGCGTCGAAGGAGAGAGGGATGACGCGCTTGCCGTCCTCGCGCACCTTCACCTCGCGCTCGGGACGCGGGCCTACGTTGATTCGTCCAGCCTCCGCCTCCCGAATCTTCCACTGGAGGTAGTCGGCGTTGCTGCTGCCCGTCGGGCGCCCGACGACTTCGCGGTACTTCTCCTGCAACTGCTGCAGCGACATGCCCGCGAAGCGCCCGCGCTGGCGAGCGGGCTGCGTGCCCTCGGTCGAGGTGGTGGCCGGTGCGGCAGGGGCCGGAGGAGGGGCGCTGGGGGTGATGGCCGCCGCCCGGCGCGTGGGGCTGCGCCGCTTCTTGGCGGCGAGGGCCTCCTCGATGCGGCGGATGAGGTGCGTCTTGTTGGGGCTGCGCGTCTCCTCGCCCACCACTTCGCGGAAGCGGGCGCGCAGCTCCGTCAGGTTCATGGACTCCAGCTTCTTCGTCTTCGGGGCGGTGGTGCGGGGCATGGTGGTGTTTTCCTTTCCGGGCCGTGGGTACACGTCTGCCATTCACAAGGGCGGCCCGGCGGCCCTCATGCGCTGGCGCCCCGCTGGGCGGGGCGTGGGTGGTGAGAGGAGGCGCTACTTGCTGCGGGTGTTGCTGGCGGCGCTCAGGCCGGCCTGATAGGCGGCTTCGAGAGCCTCCTTCAGGCGCCACACCGCCACGTCGTGAAAGTCGAGGCTGTCGCTGTTGCGTGTCTTCAAGGTTTCGATGTTGAGCGCTTCGCTTGCGATGCGTTCGAGGGTTGCCTCGGGCGCCCGGGCAGGCTTCGCGGTGCTGGCGGTGCGGGGCTTGCGGGGTGTCATTGTTTTATCCTCCTGGCGCCTCGGGCGGCGCGCGTGAGACATACGCGCTCTGTTTCGAGCGGATAGCAAGTCATTGTGCGCTGGGATTGCGCAGGTGCGCGAAGCACTCCAAATCGATGGCGCGCGGGTCGACATGCACGAAGGAGGTAGTGCCGTCCGGGCGAATGGGGGCCGCGTCAATGCGGTCCTCGGCCGTGACGCCCCCGAGGCGCGCCAGCTTCTCGTCCGTGTCCGCGTAGTAGTCGTCTGCGTCCGGGTCGGCGTCAGGGCGGGTGCCGCCGTGTAACACGGCGAAGATGCGGACCTTCTGCCCCTGGAGGCCGGGGATTTCGTTGCCGAGGTAGATGGTGTCAGTGCCGATAACCATAGGTGTCTCCTGGCGCGCAGTGGGCAGCGCGTGAAGACATACACGCTCTATCTTCGAGACATAGCAAGTCGAGGGGAGAGGGGTTCGGACCACCTCGGCGCATGGCGGGCGCGGGGGGGGGCATTTTGCTGGCAGTGTATGTCTATCGACTGGACTCCTCCGGGGCGCGGGGCTGTTTGTCGGGCGGCCCCGCGATTCGGAGGCCTTGGGGGAACCAGCGCTCTTGGGCCTCCTGCGACAGCGGACTCACCAGCACCTTGCTGGCGCCGCCCCCCTTGGGCTTGAGCGCCGTGTGCAGGCGCCCGCGCTGGACGAGCTCGGCATGGAGGTGGCCGACGAGGAGCCGGTGCAGGTGCCCGAAGCTGCCAGGCGCGGGATGCTCCGACTCCCCCTCGTCCGCGCGGATGAGGAACTCGGTGGAGCGGCAGGCGGGGCAGGGCGGGAGCTGGACGAGGCCGTCGTCCACGTCCTCCCGGCGGGCGACGCCCACCTCCAGAGAGTCGAGGGCGAGGCGATTGCCGCTGCCGCACCGGGCGCAGCGCTGCAGCACGTCTTCGGCGGTGACTTCGTGAATGGCCATGGGCGTCCTCACGCGACAGCGGTGTACGAGCCGTACCAGTACGTCGCGGCGAGGGGCTGGAGGCTTTGGTGGCTGTAGAAGGCGAAGCCGTCTCTGTCCGGCACCATGACGGTGGGGTTGCCGACGAAGCTGCCGCTGGTGGCGTAGGGTGTGAGGGTGATGGAGGAGGGCGCGGTGGGGAAGCGGCTGCGGAACGTCACCGAGCCGCCGCTGGCGAGGTTGTCGTGCGCGGCCGTGTCGCTGTTGCAGTACTGGAGGCCGAGCCTGCCCACTTCGCGCACGCTGCCCGCCACCTCGAAGGAGGTGTTGCTGGCGGTGCTGCTCAGGGGGAGTCGCAACGTGCGCGTCCAGGAGGTGAAGGTGGCGCCAGTGCTGGCGTCGTGGAGGAACTCCGCCTCATTACGCGAGAGGCGAAAGCCGCCTGCTGCCGCCCCGGAGGTGTCCCGGGCCCAGGCACTGCCATTCCAGGCCGCGTTGAGGGTGAACCACACCGAGTCGTCGTCGGCGTAGAGGCGCAGGCGCGCGGCAGCGCCCCCCACGCCGAGGGCGTCGAGGAGGAGGACGCGGCCACTGCCCAGCCTGGGCTGGAGAATGGCCTTGTGCTGGCCTGCCGCCGTCTCGTTGCTCCGGTAGTGCCCGTTGCTGAAGGCCCCGAGGATTTCAGCGAGGGCGGCTTCGACGGTGCCAGCCCCCAGCAGGTTGCCCGTGTCCGCGACGGAGACGGCGGAGGCCGCGTGGGCTGCGGCGGCCTGGGTGACGTGCCCATTGAGGAAGCCCAGCAGCGCGGCCACCTGCTGCCGCAGGCTGCCGGCGGCGAGGGAGTGGGGCGTCCCGGCCAGCGCTTCTCCTCCAACGCGAGACGCACCGGGGCTTCCGGCCGTCGTCTCCCCCAGGCGGGTGACGACTTCCTGCAGCTGCGCCTGGACGCTGGTGCCGTTGACGTAGCTGTGCGGCGAAGCGCTGATGGCGCTGGCGTGGTGTGCCCCGGTGGCCGCGCCCTGGTGGGCATTGACGAAGCCCAGCAGAGAGGAGAGCTGGGTGTCCACGGTGCCCGCCGGCAGGAGGTTTGGCGTGCCGGGCACTGCGTCCGCGCCCACGCGGGAGGCGCCCGGTGTTCCCGCGGCGGTCGAGGAGAGCTTGTCGACGACTTCGTCCACGGCCGTCTGCACGGTGGTGGCGTCAACGAAGCCATGGGGCGCGTAGTCCACGGCACTGGCCGCGTGCCTCCGGGCATCGCCGGAGAAGTGCCCGGCCAGCTCGGCGTCCACCTCGTCCAGCGTCGCCTGCACCGTCGCGGAGCTGGGGCTGAGGATGTCCCAGGTGCCACTCTCCACGGCGACGGAGGTGCCCCGGGCGAAGATGAAGGCCTGGCGGCGGGAGGTGTCCAAGTCCGCGGCGAGAATCTGCGTCTGCCCGGGGCGGCGCCGCACGTCACACAGCAGCAGCTCGTCGGGCTGGAGGGCGGGCTTGGGCGCCTGGCCGACGGGGCCCTCCGGCGCCTGGCGCACCACCAACTCGAAGGACTCGTCGCGGCGGAAGTACACCTGCTGGGAGTTGCCGTCCGTGCGCGGCTCAGAAAGCAGGCGGGTGAAGCGCAGGAAGATGCCCAGCCACCTCTCGCTGCCCGAGGTGGAGACGTCGGTGGGGATGCCCGACAAGTCCACCGCGCAGTCCACCGTCTGCCCGGTGCCGAAGAAGATGCGCTGGCCGAGGTTGTCGTAGGCGCGGCCCGGGGCCGTCAAGTCAACGGAGAGGTTGGGGACGGGGGAGTGCGGCGCGGGTACGGCCCCGGAGATGACGCCGTGGACGCCCAAGTCGGAGGCGAGGTTTCTGTCCGCCTGCTCCAACTGCGCGAAGGCCAAGTCCAGCTCGGCCTCCGTCACGCGCTGCCTGAAGAAAAAATCCAGCCGGTTGCTCATGCCTGCGCCCTCCAGAGGAAGGCAAAGGCATGGCGCGAGAAATCGGGGACATGCCGGGCGAACGTCAGTGGAGTGTCGTCGTCTCGCCCAGCTCGCTGAGTCCCAGCTCCCAGTGCTCCGGGAGAATGGGCGGCAGGGGCTCCACCAGGTCGACGAAGTGGGTGTGCGCGGGCTTGAGGTACTCGACGAGGGTGCGCAGGCGCTGGCGCTCCGGGGGCGAGAGAAGACGCTCCACCTCGACGTTGAAGGCGTAGCGAGCGAAACGCTCCGAGGGGCCCAGCACCCAGTCCTCCCCCAACTCGGACTCACCCAGCACGAGGGTGTCCGAGGCGAAGGGAGAGATGGCCCTCACCTCAATGCCGAGGAAGAAGCGGATGGCGTTGCGCAGGCCCAGCGCGGTGCCCTTTTGGCGGTACATGTCCACGAGGATGGCGGCCAGGCGGCGCCGGGCGAGGACGTCCAGCTCGAAGGCGAAGGGGTTGCCCAAATCCTGGAGGATGGCGTCCAGGAAGGACTCCGGCGCGCGCTCCAAGTCGAAGACGTCGGGGAAGGCGTCCAAGTCCGCGAGAAGCAGGTCCGTCACCTCCTGGAGGCAGGAGATGAAGCGGTGCAAATCTCCCGTCACGTCGTCGCGGCGGTTGTGGCCCGGCAGCATGTCCCAGAGCTGGAAGTGCCGGGAGGGCGGCCGGGCCGGCCGGAAGCCCGCGAAGGTGGCGCGGTGGTAGGGGGCGAGCACCAGGTTGCCGCGAGTGTCCGTCACGCCCTCCACGAGCACCTCGTACCCCACGTCCGGCGTCAGCTCCGTGTCGAGGGCGAGGTGAACGAGGGGGCCATCCGCCGCGGCGCCAACGGAGGCCACCGGGACTGCGGGCGCGCCGCGAGCCGTGAAGGCGAAGCGCGCGGAGGGTGGCACCCGCACGTCCTCGTCGAAGGCCAGGCGCACCGACTTCGCTGCCAGGGCCTGCGCACCCACGAGACGGGGCGCTGTCCTGTCCTCCACGGTGAAGGTGTACGTCTCGTCGAGGAGGTGCGCGCCTCCAGCAGTGGCCGAGACGACGCGGACGGAGACGGTGGCCTGGCTGACCAGCGGCACGGCTGGATGGAGCACCACACGCAGGGTGTCCGCCGTTTGCGTCACCTTCGCCCGAGGCCCAGTGAAGGCGGGTTGCACCTCGACGTCAGCCCCGCCTTCGAAGGCGAGGAAGCCGTCCACCCAGACGCGCGTGGCCGCCCGGGCAATGCCGTCCACGCCGACATCCGCCAGCTCCAGCTCCAGCGCGGCATCGATGGGGACGGCCGCCTCCCCAGGGCCTGGAGCGCGGTTGAGGAGGAGGGGCCGGCGCGTCTCGGCGAAGAGGGAGACGGTGTCGACGTAGAGGGCGGGCAGCTCAACCGTGGCCATGGGGCTTCCTCAAGGGGAGACGAGCTCCAGGCGGACGCCCACTGTGTGGACACCGAAGAGCTTCGAGACGTTGGCGGCCATGTCCGTGACTATGCGCTCGCGGCCGGGGCGCACCAGAGTGCGGGCGTGCTTCACCCCGTCGACGACGAGGGACGCTTCCCAGGCCAGGCCCGCCGGAGCGCCTGCCGGCACACGGAGGCGCAAGGCGGTGCGGACTAGGTCCACGCCGGTGACGTCCACGGCTTGCGTCACCTCGGCGAAGTCCCCGGGGGCCAGCTCGAAGCGGCGTCCCGGTTCCTCGTCTCCGAGGACGAAGAGGTACTCGCCCGAGGCAGGCGTGGCCCGCTCGGGCCGAATGCGGCCCTGTCCCAGGCCCAGGCGACTGGTGAAGGCGGTGAGGGCCATGGCTTCACACCTGCCGGGAGAGCTCGAGCGAGTCGAAGTAGGCCCGGCGCGTGACGTCCTTCACCGCGAAGCCGAAGCCGCTTCGGCCAGAGGTGAGGGGTTGGCTGCCGGAGTTGATGCCCAGGGCGTCGTCGATGAAGTCGGCCATGCCTGGTACCGGCTGCCAGTCGGGAGGCGTGCGGAGCGGGTGCGCGGCCAAGTCGTTGTGGAAGGCCTTGAGGACGACGTCGCCGTTGGCGTTGACGATGACGTCCAGCCGCAGGTGCAGCCAGGTGCCCTGGGTGAAGCTGGCCGAGGATTTCAGGAGGACGCCGGGGCCGTCCGCGTCGGGAAGCCCGGTGGCCACCGCGCCCTTGCGGAGCACCACCCGGTGCGGCTCATCGTCGGAGAGACCCAGGAGGTAGGCGGAGTCGTTGACGGAGGTGCCCTGGCCGCAGAGGAAGAGGAAGGGGGAGAAGCCGGTGGGGCCGCCACCAGGCCCGCGCTGGATGCAGCCGCGGATGCTGCCGCCCTTGGCCATGGGGGCGAAGTCCGGCAGGTTGGCGAAGAGGGCAACGGCGCCCTGGGCGGCCGACAACGAGTTGAAGGCGAAGAGGAAGTTGCCGCCCCCCGGGGGACGGGCAATGCCCGCCGTCACGCCCCTGTCCACGGTGGCGATGTCGAGTCCTTGATTGAGGTAGCTCCAGTCTGCGAGTGCCATGGTGTCCTCACTGCGTGGTGACCAGAGGCCACCCGGTGTCGAAGTCCTCGGTGGGCTGCGTGGTGTTGAAGAGGGCCCCGCGCGCCGTCACGTCCTCCCAGCGCCAGGCGAACGCCTCGTGGTCGAATTCCTCCCGTGGCGAGTCCTTGAAGAGGCTCTCCACGGAAGCTGCGTCCGCCCAGTCCGTGAGGAAGGGGCCCTGGCCCCACGTCTCGACGACGTCCCCTTCAAAGCGGTGCGGGACGAGCTGCGCGGGCGGAAGCTCGAAGAGGAAGCCGTCGTTGTCCCAGTCCCGGGAGAAGGACTCGAAGCCCTCACGCTGGCCGGAGAAGAAGGCGAGGGCCTCAGGGACGTCGGAGAGGGCGGCGCGCCACACGTACCAGCGCTCGAAGTCCTCGCAGGACTCCTCCGGCACACCGAAGCCCGCCAGCGCTTCGAGGCGCGTTACCGCCGTTAGCGTCCAGTGAGCAGCTTCGCCGGGCCAGGCGCCCGCGTCCTCGAAGCTGGGGTTGAGGAGGGCCATGTCAGAGCATCCCTCCGGTGTCGCCGTCCTGCAGGGTGACGCTGCCCAGCACCGGCAGCTCCCGCACCGTCAGCTTCACATCCGCAGGCAGGCCGTTGAGTGTCAGGTCCATTCGCGCGTCGCCCAGTTTCCGGACGCCGGGCACGTCGCGGATGACGTTGAACACGTCCGACCAGGCCACCTCTCCGGCCGGGAAGCCCTGGGTGTCCTTGAGGTTGAAGCCGAAGTCGATGCGCGGGTTGGGCGTGCCGTCCGGCTCGCTGATGCGGAAGTGGGCGGTGAGCGCCTGGCGGACGCGTGCGGCGACGTCCTGGGCCGAAGCGCCCTGGCGCAGGAAGAGGCGGGCGGAGACGTCCACGCGCCGGTACACCGGCTCCTGGACGCTCACCTGGAAGGTGAGGGTGCAGGGGTAGACTTCGGTGACTTGCCGCAGCACCTGGGCCTTGAGCGCTGGCGTGGGCGCCCCGCCGCCTTGGGGCACCACGTAGAGGATGCCGGCATTCTCACCGATGGTGGCGTCCTCGTTGGACGTCAGCATGAGGGCGCGGGCCACACCGGGCAGGCGCCGGGCGTTGATTTCGAAGTCCTCGCGGGAGACGGTGCGCGTCAGGGCCCGGAGACTCTCGGGGGCGAGCAGCTTGGCCGAGGCCACCGTCTGCCTGTCCGCGCCACCCGAGGCGGGGGCGGGGTTGTGGACGGACACCTGCACCGCGTGGCCATGGGCATCCCGGAAGCTGCCCTCCAGCACGACGAGGCGGCCCGCGTCCACGTTGCCGGCCGCGCCGCCACCCGTCTTGTACACCACCGCCACGGTGCCAGCGGGCGGCAGGCCGTTGGTGCCGGTGCCGAAGCGGACGGTGGCCTTGTCCCCCTGGTCGACGCTGACGAGGAAGTGAGCGTCGGAGGCGCGGGAGTTGAGAAAGGTGTCCACCTCGCGGAAGGCGCCCTGGGCGGTGGACACGCGGGCGGAGCCGTCGAGGTAAGGCGAGAAGTCCAGGTGCGCTTCGAAATCGGCGAGGCCGCGGGCGTCGAAGAGCTGGGTGTGCGTCTTCGAGTGCTCAGCCACCGCGAGGACGCGCGGCGGGTTGGCGCCGGCCGGAATGGTGGCGGGCGCCAGCAACTGGAAGCGGACGGCCTCCGTCACCTCCTGGGTGCGGACGACGGTGCCCGCGGGGAAGGTGACGGGGGCGGCGGGAGGCTGGGTCAGGCGCAGCTCCACCTCGGCCGTGGCCGCCTGGGCACCATGCAGCCGGTAGCCCAGCATGCGCGCCAGGGTGATGACGTTGCGGCGCTGGGTGGCGGTGGAGAGGCGCGATTCGCGGGCGAGGTTGTCCTGATAGAAGCCGAGGACGTCGCCGACGAAGGCGTACATCTCCAGCAGCAGGTTGCCGAAGCTGGCGACGTCGAGGTCCGTCCAGTCCGGGAAGACGCTCTTTACCAGCGCTACGAGGCGCGCGCGCAGGGCGTCGAAGTCGCGGTGGCTGTAGTCGGTGGACTCGGGAAGAAGTGGCACGTCAGCGAAGGCCTCCACCGGGAGACAAAGGCCTTCGGCCCACTTCTTTTCGGGGACATGGGGATGGCGATTCGAGTCGGGAGCCGCCACGCTACTCTTATGCGTGGCTCCAGCACTTCAGTACCTATCCCGATTCGATAAAGTCCCGTAAGTCAGCAGCTTGCTGTCGCTCTACACCTGCGAACAGGCGGAGGATACGTCGTGGACATAAAGCCGAATGGCACAATCCACTTCAAGCACGTTTATGCGACGGACATGGAAGACTGGGGCGTTCTAGCCTTCCCAAGGGCTCAGGATGCAGCCGAGGCAGGTCGCCGCTATCGCAATGGCGATCCGGTCCTTCTAGCCATTCCTCTCAAGCCCGTGGAAATCGCAGGCCCGGTCCCCGCTGAGGTATGTGGCCGGGTATTTGCTGTTTGTACTCTGGCGGTGCTCGCGAATGCCTCCACACGTGAGATCGCAAACCCGGAGATGGTCCGCCAGTATCCAGATGTGGTCGAGCGGTGGGGCACTGCGCTCCCCATTCGGAGACTCTGGCGGCTGCACAACCCTCGGCCGTACCACGAGTTCGGGCAGGAACTCGTCGAAGCGGCTCGGACACGAAGAGGCCAGTTGATTCAGTTGGCAGCCCCTGCCCCTGCTGCGGAGGTCCGACAATGGCTTGGGGCGGCCCGGTGCGACGAAGCAAAGTTGAGCCACTCAAGCAGGGTCAAGGCGCTCCTCGCTCGCTTGAGCCAAGCCTCGTAAGTCAGTCCATCTGGATGAGGTATCTGCCCCTCTGATTGCGGTTTCTCGACCTACCTGAAGGAGGGAATGCTCCCATCGAGAGTAGGATGGGGTGCAGCAACTGGCGTGCGAATTCCCTTCGACGTGAGGAGGCCTTCCAGCATGGATGCAGCGTGGTTCTGCCCGACTTTCGACTTCCGACGCCATACACCTGACGAGGTGCTGCTTCGGGGAACCCGCCTCCTGATTGACAACATCGGCGCCAAGCACGTCGACCATTGCTTCTGCGGACGGTGCGGCGTGCCGGTTTACAGGTCGCCTACCGACGGGGCTCGAACACTCGGTGGACGTGTAGCGCGCCTGTCGCACTACCCTGGCTACGAGCGCGTTCCATGTACTGAGCGTCCATCGAAAGCCAACGCTACGTCGCGCGGGGCCACTCCACTCGGACGCCCGTCCTTTGTTTCCGGACCAGAAACGACGCTGGTACCAGTTTGGCTACCAGCTCGCGAAGCGCCGCGCGGAGTGGGAGGAGAGGCGAGCTCTACTCTTGAGCATGAACGCAAGATGGTCCGACCTCGCGTCGCGTCAGGGGTCGCACGCTCGCGCTCGAGCGCCCGGGTCAGCGTTCAGCAGATCGCGGACAATCTACCCGCTTTGCTCGACAATCCCTTCGCGACAGGTAGGCGACTGCGCGACTTCATTCGTCCAATTCATCTGATTGGCAGTGCCGATGATGGAAGCGATCCAATGCTGTGGTGGGGCCACTTACATAGCTTCAGTCCCGGCGGCGCGTATAACTGGCTCAACATTCGAACGCGTGACCGCTCCCCTGCAGCTTTCTGGGTCAAGCTCAGCGTCGTGCCGAAGTTCCGCCGCGAGTGGGAAGAGGAGGACCGAATCGTACTCGCCTTCGCGCCCTTCGTTAGGGAGACGAAGAACGGCCGTCTGAAGCTGCGCTGGGACATTCACGACAAGCGGCAGATCGCCCTCGTCCCTGAAGAGCACGAGTCGTGTTTGACGAGCCTGTAGCAGACCTCCAGCAAGAGCTTTAGGGGGACGCACGAGCGCTGCTCACGACTCAAAGTCCCCGCTGGAGGGGCACGTCAAAATCCGCTGCCGTGTCACCCTCGCGCACGCGCACACGAAGCGTCAGCATGGCTGCATCCTTCTCGACGCGGACCAGCACGAACTGGACGCCGGGCAGCCAGCGCGCGAGGGCATCACGGACGTACACGCGCGCCAGCTCCGCCAGCACCGTGTCGTTGCGCTGGTGGCGCAGCCGCGAGAGGCCCGCGCCGAAGCTGGTGCGCCAGGGCAGCTCGCCGGTGGAGTGGGGCGTGGCGCCTTCCGTCAGCAGCACCTGCCGCACCTTCGAGGCGAGCAGCTCGGGCCCGGTGCCGGAGGCGAAGTCCCGCTTCCTGTCTCTGCGGAAGGGGACGAGGAGACTCTGGGGCGCTCGACTCACGATGTCCTCCTCACGGGATGGGGATGGCCGCGCGCACCTGCTGCAGCGTGCGGACGATGGCGTCGAGGGGGGCAATTGCGTCTTCCAGCGCGCTCCCCTCGAGGCTGGAGAAGTCCGGCACCTGGGGGCCGCCCACCAGCCCCAGGAGGACGTTGAGGAGGGCCATGAGCTGGGAGAGGGCGGCCAGAGCCTTGCCGACGTTGGCGGCCTCCTGGGCGACGTTGGTCTCCGCGCAGCCGGCCACGGTTAGGAGGCCCGCGTCCCCAAGCTGGGCTGCGCGTTGCCGGGCCCGCGCCACACTCGACAGGCGCTGCTGCAGGTGGACGAGCTGGCTTCGCGCCTGGCCCAACTCGCCCAGGACGATGTCGATGACACCCACCACGGTGTAAGGCACCGAGAGCTGGGGGACGAGGCGGAGCAGCTTGGACACCTTCTCGGCCAGATTCGGCAGGGCTGCGGCGATGGCTGTCGGGTCCGGCGGCGGCCCCAGCGCGTCAGGTATCGCTTTCACGACGTCGACGAGTGCCAGCACGGTGCCGATGACGTCGAAAATAGGCATAAGCGGCGCGAGCGCCGGCTGGACGGCCTGCAGGAGCTGGTGGTGCTGCAGCGTGGCGCCGCCGGGCAGGGTGAGGGTGGGCGCCTCTGGCAGCGGGGGAATGTGGATGCAGATGGGCAGCGCCATGGGCTTCCTCAAATCGGCTCGGCGGTGGGGCGCACCACGCGCCCGGCGATGGTGACTTGAGCCGCCTCCAGGGAGATGGCGCCGACCGCGCGCAGGGTGAGGGCGGTGGTGGCCTCCAGGGTGACGGAGTTGGTTTCCGCGTCGAAGGTGAGGCAGTCGCCCGTCATCCGGTTGGTGAGCTTCAGCTTGCGGCGGCCCGCGGACTCGTCCAGCTCGACACGGAAGGTGGGCGTGGCGAGGACGCGGTTGTCGGGCGGAGACACCTGGGCCTCTTCAGGCACCTCACTCTGGCCGCCCGGCTTTCCCCAGTGCGCGCTGAGGTAGTAGGGCGCGTCGATGTCGCCCATGTTGAAGAAGACGGCCACCTCCGCGCCCACGTGCGGCACCGAGAAGAAGCCCGTGTCCTTGGCGCCCCCGCCGGAGGTGCCCAGCGGCCAGGCCCAGGCGGACTCGGGCTCGAGGACACCGGGGATGCACACGCGGACGCGGCCGAGTTGCGCCTCGTCGTCGCGGTTAGTGACGTAGCCCACGTACATGCCGAGGAGGCGCGTGTCATGGGCAAGGATGTCGTCGTCGAAGGTGCTCATGGTGGGCTCGCTACCTGGGGAGACTCATTCCGGCTTCTGGGTCCTCGACACCGATGGGTTGCCCGTCTCGTCGGTACTCGACGTGCGTGCGTCCTGACTTCGCGTCGACGACTTCCAGCTCCGTCAGCGCGCCGCTCGTCGCGGGCGCGCTGGTGTTGGGCTGTCCCCCCTGGGGCTGGCCTTGCTTCTCGGGGCTGGCTTGCTGCCGGCGGCTGGTGCCGTCGCGCGACAGCTTCAAGTCGGTGGTGTAGCCAGAGGAGGAGAGGACGTGCTTCGCCTCGGTGACGTAGTACTTCCCGGAGAGGAAGCTGGAGATGCCGCGCACCTCCACGACGGATTTCGCGCGCAAGCTGGGGTTGCCCACCACCTGGAGGGACAGCTTCACGGTGCCGGCTTCCGCGCGTCGGAATCGGGCCTCGGACTCGCGCTGGGCTTGTCCAGGTGTCGACGCCGAGGTGGGCTGGACGCTGGAGGTGCTGTTGCGAAGCTGCAGCGACGTGGTGCCCGTGCGCTTGTCCACCACCTCGAGGAAGTCCGCGAGGGTGGTGCGCTCCACGGTGGCACTGCTCGCCTGGGCTTCGATGGTCGCCTTGGCCATGGCGTCCCGGCCACGGACGCCCACCTGGCCCACTCGGCGGCCCAGCTCCGACTCGACGTTGACGGAGAGGATGTCGCCCCGGCCCGCGTCCGCGTACCACCACAGCACCCGGGTGGGCGCGGCGGCCTGGTTTCGCGGACCGAAGGTGAGGCCCCTGTCGTCGACGTGGAACTCGAACTCCTCCCGCGCGGCCAGGCGCCGGAGAAAGCGCGCATCCGTCTCCCCGGCCTGGTGGATGGTGTCGAAGGACTCTCCTGTGTCCTCGACGTGGACGGCGTCCTCCTCGTAGCCGTACTCGGCGGCCACCTCTCGCACTACCTGGGCGCGCGTCTTGCCCTTCCAGGCGCGCGTCTTCGCTTCACGGTGCATGAGGGCGCTGAGCGCCTGGCCCTCGACGGTGAGCACCTGAAAGCCCTTCAGCTTCTTCACAACCACTCGCCGCGGGGGCGCCATGAGCCCGGGGTAGCCCCAGGACACCTCCAGCACCGCGCCGCCCACCAGCTCCGCCCTGTCGAAGAGGGCCAGGTCGAAGTTGTCCAACTGGAGGGACAGCTTGTCCGCCTTCGTCGCCGAGTCCTCAAAGGTGAGGCCCAGGACGCGGCCTTCAAGGGAGAGGGGCTCACCGCCGGGGGCCCTCTCGTGTGCCAGCAGTGTGAGGCGCACGCCAGGCGCGCTCCTGTCGAGGGGGCGCGTCACTCGCTGGCCCTCCGTCGCTGCTCGCTGAGGATGACGTCGGTGAGGACGCGCAGCGAGGGGATGTAGACGTGCCGCCCGGCCTCCAGCTCCAGCGTCGCGTCGATGATGGGCTCCGGCTGGAAGTCGGCGATGGCCCACCAGAAGCCGCAGGCGCGCGGGAGGGGCGCGAAGTAGCGGCCGGCGAGGCCCCAGAGGGAGTCGCCCTGAGCCACGAGGTGGACGCGCGTGTCCGCGTGCGACTGGAAGCCGTAGGGAATTCTCTCGGTGAGGAAAAGGCGGCCGGCCTCGTCCCGGAGGCCGAGGGAGAAGGAGTAGCGGCTGCCGGCGTGAGGGGCCACTACGGCACCTCCTGGCGGAGCTGCTCGGACGTGACGCGGGTGTCCAGCACCTCCTCGAAGGTGACGGTGGCGGTGTAGACGAGGACGCGGCCGTCCACGGCCAGTTGGCGGTACTGGAACTCCACGCTGGCGACGACGCACTCCACGGTGAGGACACCGGGCCAGAGGACGAGGACACGCGGCGGTGCTGTCGCCAGCACACCCTCGGTGCCCGCCGGAGGCACGGTGAGCGCGCGCAAAAAGGCACGGAACGCCATGATGTTGGACGTGTCGGCCTGCTGCGTGGCGAAGAAGGCGTCCAGGTAGAACTCGACGCCCGCCAGCTGTCGGTTGGAGGTGCCCTGAAACTGGAGCACCTGGTGGGAGAGGCCCGGCACCGCGAGGCGGTTCCAGTTCACCTGGAGCTTCTCGGTGAGCTGGGTGGGGTTGAAGAGGCACTCCATGGCCTCGCCGGTGAGGACGTTGACGAGGACGCAACGGGGGCTCCGAGGGAATGCAGAGTTGGGGGACACTGCCGAGGCTCCTTCTGCTTGCTACAAAGGCCTCGGGCTCTCGGCGGGGACAGAAGTGAGTGTATGAAGGTGTGGGTGCGGAACTCCAAGAGCCGTTCGGCTGGGAACACGACGGGCTCAAGGGGGGCATTCGAGTCCAGATGACACGAGCGCGGCTCGTCTTCCGGTGGGCGCCACCAAGTACCAGTGCGCGTCCTTGTGGGACGCATTCGATTCCTGTTCGGACGCACGGCACCGCCGCGCCGGCACCCGTCAGGCTCGACGCAAAGGCTCATGGGCCCTTAGATGGGCGTAGCCTCTGGCTTGGGCCTTGCTCTACCCAACTATAGAACCCCTACTCCAGGAGGTCGGGATGAGCTTCTTTCCCCGGCTTGCGATACTCGTGGCTCTTCTCACACAGTCTGTCGCGCTCAATGCGCATGGACAGCCTCTCCAATGCAATTCGACGACGTTGTGGCCGAACAACGTCGGGACTCAGCCGACATGGACTGATGGTGAAAGCACCTTCGGTCCAACCGTCAGATGCTGCGGGCCTGGTAGCACGCCGAATGGTATTCAGAACACCGAGTTGAGCCGCACCGCCGCACAGGCGTATTGCGCTGCGCGGAATGTCCCTTGGTATTCCTTCAATGTCCGCGTCTCCGAAGGACACCCTTACCTCGACATCACATGTTGTCGTCCGCCAGGACAGTCGAGTGAAATTAGTCTCAATGTCCTGACGTTCATGAATGCACTCATGCAGAATGGCCAGTTGCGTGATCGCTTCTCGAATAGCGAGAGTCTCGCCAGCGTCATCGCCACTGCGCAGGCGAGCGGCTACCCGATTACAGAGGACGATATTCCAGCAGCGGTCAGTTCGTCGACGGCGTCACGCGTGCTCGCAGCATGCGGTGGCCAGGGAGAAGTGCCGTGCACCAAATGCACGAAATCCGTTACCGTTTATTTCCCGCTCAACTTCTGTTGCGTCCCGCTTTCCACCGAGTGCGTCCAGAGTTCGTACGCGTGCAACAGCGGACTGTCGGTCAATCCTCTTGGAGTGTGCGTCGCGCCTGCACCAGCCCCGCCACCCGCAACCACGGCGACTGTCTCGTGGTGGGACGGGACACCGGCTGCGGATGTCACCGTTGTTCTCGGGACAAGCGTGTATGTCACGAATGCGCAAGGACAGTTTACGCTCAAGAAGTCGGACTCTCCCGCCCCAAACATTACGCTTCGGCTGGCGAATGAAGGCATCAGAGCGTTCACGGTGGAGACAGGCTCGACAATCATATCCCCTCAGTTGGTAGCGACGCGGGGAACCGGAACGCAGCTTACCTATGTCGGCACACCCCCATCGCCCGGAGAGGTGCTGGATTGGCAGAAATGGCGGAGCCTTTTCAGCCAGGTTAGTCGCGCAGCGGCGTACTTGAAGGCGCAAGCTCCGCCGGGCGTGACGATTAGGCCGGTTGGCTTGGTTGTTTCTAGTGGCGGACAGAAGTACGTTCCTCAGGAGGATAATCTGCGCATTGCCGTGCCGGAGGGAAAGGTAGTTAGTTTGCCGGACACGGTCGTTTTTCATGAGTATGGTCACAAGGCGATGGTTGAGATGTATGGAAAATTCGACCATCTGCTTGGTTCGGCCTGTGGGAAGAATAATGGTATTGGATATGCGGTCGATCCGACCTGTGCGTTTGTTGAAGGTTGGGCTCATTTCTTTGCGATGGCGGCGCTGAATATTACTAGGTTCGGAGACCGGTGGGGTGGTTCAGAAGATCTTGAGAACTATCCCGCGAATAAAAGAAGCCTCTCGGATGAGGGGCGCGTGGCGGCGGCTCTGCTTGATGTTTATGACAACAGGGATGATTCCTGTTGTGGTGATGCTCTGTATTCTGATGGTAATGACGGTGTTTCCATGCAGCATATGTTGATGAACCTGAAGAGGCTCGCATCGGTTTCGCAGTCTTTGTGTGTCGGGAAGGGTTGCTTGAGTGTTGTGGATTATTCGGGCTTGTTCAAGCCGCTGACGCCCGAGGATGGGAGGGCGTGGTTGTATAATTATGTCGCGCCTCCGTAGGGCTCGTAGTGTCCTGGCATATTTTGTGAGGCCTCAAACGGCCATGTGTTGCTAGTGGCTGTGCGTTGAGGCGGGAAATAGGTGGATGCGGCGCCGCCAAGAAGCGCGGCTGCTGATGCCAGGGCGCCAATTGGCTTGTTGTTCTTTGCGCGGACGCCGCCCCACCTGTTTCTCATGGAGGTATTCCACTGAGGTGGCCGCGTGTGGCGCTAGGCAGCGAATTCCTCTGCTTCTGATTTTGCAGCCAGCGTCTTGTCGAAGCGCTTCAGTACTCCGGCATAGGGGAGAAGCTGCGGGAGGCGGCGTCCCTCTCGGCGCGCGCCGTGGCCTGGGCAAGCACCTCGCCGTCCACCTGCAGGCTGACGAGGACGGGCGCGGCAGGAGGCGAGGCCGGCTGCGAGGAGAGCACCTCGGGTTGGGGCAGGGAGGCCTGGAGGGCCGCCACCGCGGGCATGGACGAGGCCTCCAGGGGCCAGTCCATTGGCGAGGTGGGCGAAGCGGTAGTGACGACGGACGCGGGTGTGGCGGCGCTGCCGGTGGCGTCCTCAAGGCCGAAGGCGACGGACAAGTCCCGGTGGAGGCCCAGTCGTGCCGTCCGCAGGGCCTGTTGGAGGCCGGTGTCCGTGCCGAAGAGGCTCGCCACCGCGTCCACGACGCCGAGGATGGCGCCCACCAGCTCCAGGAGGACGCCGGAGATGGCGTCGACCGTGCCGAAGACGATGAGCCGCATCCCCGTCCAGGCCTCGGCCCAGTCGCCGGTGAGGATGCCACTGAGCGTCAACACCACGCCCCAGAAGACGTCGACGATGCCAGAGAAGGCCGCCAGGGCGGCGTTGAGGACGCCGCCCACCACGGACACCGCGAGGGAGACGGCGGACACCAGCACGCCCACGACGGTGGTGATGTTGCCGATGGCAAACCCGATGGTTTGCCCCATGGCCACCCAGATGCTGCCGCCTTCCCTCGCGGCGGAGCTGGTGCCCAAGAGGCCGGAGAGCGCGCCACCGAGGACTCGGCCGAGGTGCGCCAGGCTGCTGAGGAGGACGTCGACGCCGGCCTTCATGTAATGCCATTGCCCCGCGAGGCCCTCCGCCACCTCGGCACCGGCCGTCAGGCCCATGACGACGAAGTCGAAGACGCGGGCGAGGACGCGCCCTACCGTGGCCCCCGCCTCGCCGAAGGCGGCGAACTTCGCGGCGGCAGTGGCCGCGTCGTCCCTCTCGGAGAGGAAGCCCAGCGCCTCGCCCACCCGCCCCAGCGTCGCTTGGAAGGCGTCGAGGGTGGGCCGCGCGGCTTCCAGTCCAGCGGAGAAGCCGTCGGCGATGCCGGAGAAGAAGCTGTGGATGCGGTGTGCCCACAGGTAGAGGTTGACGAGGAAGTCCTTCAGGCCGGCGTTTTCTGCGCGGCCCAGCTCCTCCCGCACCGCACCGGAGAAGCCTCCGTCCTCGAAGATCTGGACGAGGCCGCGGAAGGCGAGCGTCACCTGCTCCTGCACACGCCGCGCGAAGTCGCCCAGGCCCCCGAGGTTGTGACGGAAGGCGTAGGCGAGGCCGGCCACGGCGACACCCAGGAGGACGACGGCGGCTACCGCTGGCAGCACCGTGGCCAGGAGGCTCCCCAGCGTAAGGCCCAGCACCTTGAGGCCCACCACCAGCAGCGCCAGGCCCACCTTCGCGGCGATGACGGTGCCGACGAGAGTAACCAGGCCGCCAGCTCCGAGCGCGAAGGCTGCGAAGGCGCGCTTCACTGGGCCAGGCAACGCCTGGAAGACACCCAGCACCTGCTGCACCGCGCTGGCGACGAGGGTGACGAGGGGCTTCAAGACTTGGGCGAAGGGCTCCCCGAGGACGATGGCCAGCGTCTCCAGGTTGCCAGCCAGGAGCGTCTTCTGGCCCTGAAACGTGTCCAGCATCTGCTCGCGGAACTTCGTGGCCGTGCCGCCCGCATTCTCGAACGAGCCTCTCAGGTACTCGAGGGCCTCGGCGCCGCGGACGACTTCTCCAGTGTCCTTGCGGATGCCGTTGGTGAACTGCGTGAGGATGGCATTCACACCACCGAGCGCTTCGCGGCCGAAGGCTTTCAGGAGGAAGGCGGAGCGCTGCGCCGCCGTCATGCGTTCGAGGGCGGGCGACAGCTTATCGAGGATGCCGAGGAAGCTGAGGAAGTTGCCGCTGGAGTCGGTGACGGCCACGCCCAAGCCGCGCAGGTGCTTCTGCACCTCCGGGTCCGCCATGCGCTCCATGGCCACGGCCACGGCGGTGGACGCGCGCTCCACGCCGGGGACGACGTTCTTCACGAGGCCAAGGGCGATGAGTGTCTCGGGCAGGGACTGGTTGAGGGCCTGCGCACCACGCGCGGCGGTGCCGAGGGCCAGAGGCAACTCATTCGCGCTGAGGGCGAAGACGTTGACAGCCTGGAGCATCTGGTCGACGGAGATGGCTGCCTTGTCGGTGGAGATGCCGAAGGCCTTCATCGCCTGCGACGCCAGTCCCGCCGCACCCTGGGGCGTCAGCTCTCCCAGCGAGCCACCGGCCAAATCCAACACCGGCAGCAGCAGCTTCATGGCCTCCGCGGCCGTGAAGCCGGCCTGGGTGAGCTCGCGCAGGCCCAGCACGGACTCCGTGGGGGTGAATTGCGTGGCGAGGCTGGCCTTGACGGCCGCGTCACGCAGCTCCCCGAGCACCTCGGCCGAGGCGCCGGAGACGGCGGCAACGCCTGCCAGGGCTTGCTCGAACTGGCCGGCGGTGTTGGCTAGGGACAGCGATGCACCAAGGGTGACGGCGCCGGCCGTGAAGATGGCCATGGCGACGCCGAGCCGCTGGAAGGCGGTTTCAATGCGCGCGGTGCCCAACCCCACTCGCCTGTCGAGGCTCATGAAGTTGCGCTCCACGCCCTGGAAGGTGCCAGAGGCCAAGTCCCGCGCCGTGAAGACGAAGCCCAGGCCGAGGTTGTTGAGCACGCGCTACCTCCGCTTCGCGGCCTTCTCCAGCGCCTTGGCCTCCTGGGCGCGTTGCTGGCCGATGCGCTCAAGCAGCCAGTCCCTGTCCGAGGTGGGCAGCTCCAAGGCATCACCAAGGGGGACTGCGAGGCCGCTGCCGCCGTGCTGGTGCCAGCACAGGTTGAAGAGGCCCTCGCGCCACGTCTCCAGCGTCACGCCGGGGAAGAGGTGGAGCGCTCCCGTCGCCTCGTCGTCCGCTGCGTCCCCGGAAGGAAGAAGCCCCGGTCGAAAGGGAGCTCCACCTCCTGGCGCATGAAGCACTCAGGGCACTCGACTTCGAGGGTGGTGTCCACCCCGCAGTCGACGCGGTCGAACTCGTCGACGAGGAAGTCGGCGTCGCGCAGCGTGAGGTCCTCGAGGAAGCGGCGCTTGTCGCGCGCGTCCACGCCGTCGACGTCTTGCACCCGGTAGGCGAGGACGGAGGACAGCAGCTTCTCGGGGGCCGCGCGCTGGAGCTGCGGCAGCCGCCGCTCGTCCTCACCCGTCAGCAACCTGAATCGCACGCGCGTGCCGGCGTCCGGCAGCGTCGTCTCGAAGCGGTTGCCAGCCGTGAAGGCCGCGCGGCTGGCGTCCGAGAGGGCGCGGACCGGGAGCTGCGTCAAATCCAACTCCCAGTCGATGCGGGAGCGGCAGGCGGCACTCTGACAGGGGACGGCGAAGGCGTACTCGGGACCGTAGGTGAGGACGCGCACCTGCAGGAGCGCGTAGAAGCGGTCCCCCTGCAGCACCTGGCCCCAATCCACCTTCCCGTCGGCGAAGGCGTAGGGGCCTGCCTCCTGCAGTTCCTCCCAGCACGCGGAGAGCAGCTCATCCACCTGGCCGCCGCTCTTTGCCAGCTTCCGGTCCGCGAGGACACGCTCCTCCCGCACTCGCATGCCGCGAATACGGCCTGTCAGCCCCGAGGGGCATGAGATGATGTTCGCCATGTCCTTCCTCCGGGAAGGACAAAGGCTTCGAGCGGCAAATCGGGGACATCGACAGGTGCAGCACCCAACCTACGTGGGGAACTCATGAAGCCACTGGTCTGGTCAGGTCCGTTTCGGATTTCAGAGCTGCTGGCGCAGTGCATGAACGATGCGCAACCCTGGCCTCCAGCGGGGCGCGGCGTGTACCTGGTCTCGCGGAACGCGTGGGCGGGCTCGCCGAACTCCGAATGCTATCCCCTCTATGTGGGGAGCAATACCGGCAAGTCCCAGCGGTTCTGCACGCGCATCGGCGACCTCATCGCCGACCTGCACGGCTTCTACGACGGAGGAACGGGACACCACAGCGGTGGGCAGAAACTTTGGGGGTGGTGCCGTGACAACAAGGTGCATCCTGGGGCGCTCTACCTGGGCTGGGGAACGTGCGGAGGCTTTTGCTATCGCTGTGCCGAAGTCACGGTTGCGATGCAGGTCGTCAGTTCATGGGCGGAGCGGGCGCCCCTACTGAATGGGAATCGCCCGCCCGCGTGTAAGGCCCATAAACACTACGTTGCTGGCTGAGGCCTACTTGGCCAGCTCGAAGAAGTCGTAGGTGAGGGTGACGGACTCGATGACGTTCTCGTCCGACTCGTTGTCCCATTCCCCGGCAACGAACTTCACCGGCCAGGCGCGGGAGAGGCTCCACCGGCGCAGCGTGGTGCCGTCCCGGTCCTGCTGGACGATGTCGAGGCTGCGCTTGTAGAGCGCATCGGGCAGGCCCAGTCCGCTGGCGGTGTGGACGACGTCCTGGAACCAGTCGAAGAGCTGGTGGTCCTGCGTAGCGCCTCGCTCCAGGGTTACGTCTGAGAAGGTGAGGCGCCCCGGGGACTTGTTGGGGATGAGGCTGCCGCCCTCGAAATATTGGACGTTGGCGACTTCGACGGACAACTCGCTGCACTTCTGGAAACCAGAGTGTCCGAGGCCGTCCACCTCGCAGAGGAACTTGAAGCGCTTATGGAAGCTGCGCGGCTGTCCGATGATGGCCATGGTGAGGTCCTCACAGGCCTGCCGAAGCCAGCTCGGCTTCGAGGGCGCGGGTGTCCTGGGCGATGCGCAGGACGATGAATTCGGCCGGCTTGTTGGTGGCGAGCCCGATGCGCGCCACCAGCTTGCCGGCGAAGACGACGGACGGCGGGTTGAGGGCGTCCGAGACGTCGACGAAGAAGGCCTTGGCGGGCTCCTGGCTGCGGAAGGCGCCGTTCTTCATCTGTGCGAGGAGGAAGGTGGCGATGGAGCGCCGCACCTGGGCGCGCAGCCCTTCCGTGTTGTTGCGGTGCCGGGCGAACTGCAGCCCTGCCTTGAGGCTGCGCTCGATGAAGGACACCCCGCGACGCTCGGCGACGTAAGGGAAGTTCCCGCTGGCCTTCAGCGTGCGGCTGCCGTCGATGAAGCGCGGCAGGCCAGGCCCGGTGGTGAGCGGGTTGATGCGGCGGGGGTAGACGATGTCCCGCTTCTTCTCGTCGAGGCACTCCTTGGACTCGAAGCCGAGGACGCCGAACATGCGCCCAGCTTCAATGCCCGCGGAGGCTTCATACACACCACCGGGGCGCGCGGCGTCGTTGCGCGCGAAGGCGCCGGCGATGATTCCAGAGGGCGGGACGACGAGCTGCGCGACGTTGCCGAAGACGCCGCGGGCAGGGTTGAGCACCTTCACGCGGGGCCAGTAGATGGCCGCGTGCTCAGAGAGGCCTTCGAGAGCGGCTTCCTGCGAGACGTAGGAAACCATGTCCGCCGCCCTGTAGCCCGCGGGCGAGTCCAAGACGGCGAAGGCCAAGCCGCCTCGCGCCACCTCGCAGTAGCGCACCATGGCGTTGTGCACGGCAGGCGTGGCCCGGCCCGGTACCAGGAGAAGCGTGAGGTCCTGCACTTCGTCGAGCGCGTAAAAGACCGCTCCCGCCGGCCTCCGAGCCGATGAAGTCCGCGTCATTGAGGCCGACGAGGCCCTCGGTACCGCCTGTGAGCGCCACCGTCTGCTCGTCAGGGGAGGCGCCGGGTTGCACCATGAAGGCCCGGACGTAGGCGGAGCCGGTGCGCTCGTCATTGAGGATGCGCTCGACGTAGCGTGCGTCGCCCCGGACCGAGGAGAGGTTGGGGAAGGACTCGCGGTAGGCGCCGTCCTCAAGGACTAGGACGTCGAAGGTGTCGGGCGTCCCATTCGTCGCGGGGCGCACCTCCACCTCGAGGCGGTTGGCGTAGGCGCCCGCGTCCTTGGCCTCCAGCAGGAGGACGTCGATGTCGCCGGAGGCATCGCCTGTGTGCAGCATCGCGTCCAGCCCGAGGCCAGGGCCCGCGTCTCCCTGCACACGCAAGGAAGCGCCAGGCCCCGTGGACTGGGTGAGCAACTGCAGGGCCCCCAGGGAAGAGGGCGCCACGCGGACACCCGCCACGGCCGCCTCCACGAGGGCCCGCACCTCGGCCAGCTCCACGGCGCGCAGACTCTGGACGTTGCCGCTCCCTACCTGGGGGCCCAGGGGGAAGCCGAAGACGTCGCCAGCCACCTCGTCGCCCACCTCCAGGCGGCTGGCTGCGCCTTGGGTGTCGCTGGCGATTCTCAGCACACCCTCCTCCACTGTGGCGCGCCCTCCAATGAGTCCGGCGTTGAGGACGGCGGCCACCTCCTGCGCGGTGGCCTGGGCGATGTCGCCGAAGTCCTCCTCGTTGAAGGAGACGAAGACGTCACGCCCGTCGTCGACGCGCACGCGGAGCGCCTGGCCGGCGGTGAGGGCATATGGCCCGGGGCGGCCCGCGGAGACGGAGGCCTCGGCACCGGAGAAGCCGACTTCCACCGCCTCGGCGCCGTTGACGGACACGCCCAGTCGCTGGCCGTCAGCCAGGGTGAAGGGAGGCCGCAGGGTGCCGCGCACGACAGCGGGCGTGGGCCCGCCACCCGTGGTGAGGGCCGCCGCCGCACGCGTGGCCGTGTGCGACTCGGGGATGGAGGCGTCCTCGTAGTGGGCGGTGCGCACCACCCAGAGGTTGCTGCCGCCATTCTCGAAGAAGCCCATGGCCGCGAGGGCCAGGTCCGAGTCTGGGGTGAAACCACCAAAGGTGGCCTGGTACTCCTCGAAGGAGGTGCACTGCACTGCCTGGCCAATGGGCCCGCGCTCCGCCAGGCCGACAGCGCCGGCCACAGAGGTGGGCGCGGAAGGAATGCCACGGACTTGCGGCTCCTCCTCCTCAACCACGATTTTCGACGACAGCAGCTCACGACTCACGAGGCACCTCGCTTTTTCCGGGACACGCGCGCGGACGCTTCCGGCGCGGGGAGGAGGGATGAAGAGGACGGTGGGGCGGAGGGGGTTTGGCGCTTCAGCGCGAGCTCGCCCCGGCGGATGGCCGCAGCCACCACAGGCACCGAGAGGACGGCCTCGGGCACGCCCTCCAGCGTCACGCCCGTGGCCAGGGTGAGAGAGGTGGGCAGGCGCCGGCCGCCACGGCCAGGCTGCACGCCGCAGGCGCACGTGCCGCGTGCGACGCAGTACGACTCGTGGGGCAGGAGGAAGGTGACGAGCCTGCCCAGGGCATTGGTGAGGGTGACGCTCATGAGGTGCCTCTGGAGAGAGAGTCCGTTTCGAGGTGCGTCCCAGCGACGGCCTTGCCGATGTCGAGGGGCAGGCCCTCGTCCACGTCGAAGCCGCGCACCACCAAGCCCCAGGTGAAGGCGCGCACGTCGTCGCGGCTGCCGAGCTGCGTGCGCACCTCGCCGTCAGCGTCCATCTCCCAGCGGACGGTGCCAAGGGAGGCGTCGTCCACGTCGCGGGCCATGGAGAGCCAGCGGTTGCGGTTGAGGAAGGTGGCCACGGCGGCCATGAGGTTGAAGAGCTCGGCGGTGCGCTCGGAGGCCACCGTGAGGGTAAATGCCAAATCCACCGTGTACGCGGGGCGCCTGCGCACCAGCTCCGCGCCGGAGGGGCCCTGCACGACGTCCTCGTGGAGGACGTTGGTGGAGTAGCGACGACTCTCGCGCAGCGTGGGGCCTGACAGCACCACGGAGGGCAGCGAGGCCATGGCGATGACGTTGAGGCCGTCCGCGACCGTGTCGTCGTAGTCGACGGAGACGCTGGCGCTGACGTTGGCCACAACCTGTCGCTTCAGCTCGCGCAGCAAGGTGCGCACGAGGCGGGTGAGCGCCGCTTCCTTCGCGACGCGAGGGCGCAGGTAGCGGTACGCACCCGAGAGGACGGCGGCCTCGCCTGGAACGGGATTCCCGCCCGCGGAGAGGTTGAGTAGCTCCACGTCGAAGGTGCCCGCCTCGTGGGGCGGCGTCCTCACGTCCACATACGAGGTGCCCGACTGCTGGCGCAAGGAGAGCACCTCCGCGCGCAGCCCGCCCAGGCGCACCTCCACCCGCGCGGCGAAGCCCGTGCCGGCGAGCCGGAGAATGTCTCCGCCGCTGGTAGGCCCCGAGGCGGGCGTCACGGAGGTAAGGGAAGGGACGGCCATTACCCGGGTCCTCCGAGGCCAAGCTCCTTGGCCACCCGCGCGAGGAAGCGGCGGCTCGCGCCCTGGCGAAAGCGTGCGAAGGCCGGCCGGAGGAAGGGCCGCGCGGGCGTCTGCGTCACGATGACGCCGCGCCCGCCGCCGCTGCGCGGCTGGCCGGCCAGTCCGGCCTGGCGCAGCAGCGCGAAAAGGAAGCGCCGCATCTTCGGCGTCATGGGGATGACGACGGGCGGCCCCCCGTACTCCTGCAACTGGGCCACGTCGACGAGGGACTCTCCGTCCGGGCTCTTCGCGGTGCGCGACACGCCGATGAAGGCCTCGTCGCCTTCCGCGACGACGGAGATGGAATTGCGTAGCGCGCCCGAGACGAGGAGGGCCTTCGTCCCGTTGAAGCCCGCGAGTTGGCGCGCCGCCAGCGTGAGGGGCGAGGGCGGGCGGAGTGACTCTCCCCCTGGCGCCTGCTGGGTGAGGCCCTGCACCACCTCCTTGCGCAGGGCGTGCGCCTCCCGGCGCAGGGCCGTCTGCAACGCCCCTTCAATGCGCGACGAGCCCGCCGTCAGCAACTGGCGGGCCCGTGCCCAGTCTCCGGTGCGCGAGACGGCCATGGACGCCTCAGTCCTGCTTCGCCCGCAGGTGGGGGACGTGCGAGTTGAGCCACTCGAGGGCCACCTGCGTGGCCTTGCTCACCACCGCGCCGTGGCGGACGGACACCGAGGCGAGAGTCAGGCTGTGGGCGGCCACTTCCACGTCCTCCGGCCGGCAGCCGTAGTGCTTGAGGCCCTCGGCCATGGGCCGCACGGCGGGTAGGGTGCCGTAGCGCCAGTAGTGCAGCTCCAGGTTGCAGGTGTACGCCTCGGCCTCGTACTTGGCCCGAGCGGCGGGGCTGGTGAGGTAGGCCAGCTCGTAGCTGGGCCCCTCCTCGTCATGCTGGACGACGTGCTGGTGCTCGTGGACGCACACCACCACCTGGGCCCACAAGTCCCAGCCCCCCTTCGGCACGCCCACCTCGAAGGGCAGGTAGACGGTGCGGCCCACGGTGGTGGCGTACTTCTCCAGGAAGCGCTGCCTGTCGAGGATGCCCATGCGCTGCAGCGCCTCGGCCGCCAGCTGCATTTCGAGGGAGTCGGCCTTGTTGGCCGTCTTGGTGCGCAGGCGCTCCTGCATGTACTTCCAGAAGGCCCACACCTCCGCGGGCTGGATGTCCCGCTGGAAGAGGCCGCCCACGCCGGGAAGGGACTGGAGGTAACCCTTCACAGGACACCGCCATTCTCGGTGCCGGCGTCGAAGGTGCCCGCGTCCACAGTGGTGGGCAGGCAGGTGTGGCCGGCGACGCCCTCCTCGTTGACATAGGTGCAGGTGAAGGCCGAGTTGCTGTGCTCGCTAACAGCGTCGCAGTCGGCCAGCGTCTGCCAGTTGCTGTCGCCGTTGCAGATTTCGGCGACGTTGCCGGCGCAGCGCGTGGACACCGGCGCGCACCCGTCCGGCGCGCGGCAGCGGGTGAGGAGGGCAGCAGCGAGAAGTGGAGTGAGTAGCAGTGCTTTCATGCGAGTCCTCGGGCTTGGGGCCTGTCGTTGAAGGTGACGAGAAGGAGGTTTCGGCGAGGCCTCCGGCGGTGGAGGCCGAAGCCCGTGGGGCGCGCCTCGGTGACGTACAGCCCGGGAGGCGTCCTCACGGCCTGCACGAGTGCGCCTGTGACGTCGTAGAGGGCGCCCAGCCTGTCGCTGGGGCGGATGAGGGCGTCGCCGGTAGCAGCGTCGACGAGGCCGAGGCGCTCCAAGTCGCGGAAGTGGAAGACGAGCTCGAAGTTCGTCCGGGGGGTGTTGCCGGAAGGAGTCATGCGCAAAGACTCAAAGGCATCCGGCTCCACTTGGCAGGGGACACGCACGGGCGGAAATTCGCGACGGAAGGCTTCGGCTAGGCCGTCGTCGTCCGAGTCCTCCAGCACCGGCTCGAGGAAGTCCGCGTCGTAACCACTGGCATGGGGGCCCGGGCCGGGGCCCGCCATGGCGACGGTGTCCAAGCGGTGCAGCTCCGCAAGGAAGGGGAAGATGAGCCTGCCCCTCATCAGGCCGCTCCGGGCAAGGAGGGCTTCACGTAGGGCGCGAGGAGGGTGTCCACCTCCGGCTCTCCGGTGAGAGGCCGCACTGAGGGGCGGACAGTGTCGAGGCGGTAGCTCTGCTCGCGCGTCCTCTCCTCCACCACCCGCCAGCGCGTGCGCTCCTCCAACGAGGCCTCGTCCGCCAGCGGCGAGAGGCTGCGCAGGACGAGGAGCATGCAGGCGCGGCGGATGGCGGGCGGCGTGCGCCCCTCCGGCGTCCCGTCCGCCTCGGTGTAGCCCCAGCGCGCGCCCACCGTGACGTTGCCCTCGCCACGCGGGAAGACGCGCCCATGACGGAAGGTGAGGCGGGGCCCGTCGAAGCCCGGGCCCACCGGAGCGCCAACCACCACCAGGCGCTCCTTGGAGAAGGACACGTCCGCCCCGTACAGCGCCAGGCGGTAGAGGCGAATGGGCGGCACCGGCAGCCAAAGAGACGGGGTGCCGCGCCCGTCGAGGTGCAACGTCGCCGAGCGCGGCTCGAAGTGCCACCCCGTCACCTTGTCGATGGTGCGCGTCGCCTCTTCCAGGAGGACGGCCAGGCGGGTGTCGCCAGCCATGGCCGGTGTGACGCCCTCGGCGCGCATGTCGGCCACCGTGGCGTACACGTCAGTCCTTCTCTCGCTTGGCGCGGCGCGTGTCCTTCTCCTCGCTGGCCTTCGGAATGTCCTCCGTCGTCAGCGTGCCTGCGGCCCGCGCCGCACTCAGCTTCAGCTCGTCGCTGGCGCTGCGCTTCACCTTGGCCTCGTCGGCCTCGGCCGCGTCGAGTGCCTTCGCTTCGGCCTCCGTGCACACGTCGAAGGCAAGCGGCGAGTAGGCGTCGCTGGGCAACTGGCGCACCGTGCGTAGGTAGTCCGCCACCGGCTTCTCCACCCGGTACCAGCCGCGCTCCTCCTGGAATTTGATTCCGGCATACGTGTAGCGCCGCAGCACGTGGCCGCGGCGCGCGTCGTAGGCCTTCAGTCGGACGAGAAAGGTGTTGTCCATGGTGGGCCTCACAGCTGCACGTTGATGGCCTTGGCCGTGCCCGCTTCTTCCGCGAACTTCGCGTCGAAGCGCAGCGTGGCCACCACCTTCAGCGTGCCCTCGGAGATGTCGCGCGCCGACTCGAGCCGAATCTGCCGCCAGATGCCGACGTGGATATTCTTGGGGTTGCACAGCAACACCGCCGTGCGGTCATTCGTCGCGCCGAGGTTTTCAGGCCACAGGGGGATGGGCCGCAGCGGGACGCCCGAGTAGACGACGGGCGCGTCGCCCTCGAGGAACTTGTCGCCGACAGCCGTGGCCCTCTCGGCCAGCGTGCTGCGGTAATCCAGGTCCGCGTCGACGCTGGTAAGAGGAACCCCATGCTGCTCTTGTCGCGCAGGTGCTCCGAGGGCAGCGACTTGAGCAAGTCTCCGAGGACGTCCTTGGAGATGGGCGCGCCGGCCGCGTCGACGACGTTGCTGGTTGCCTGCTTCAGCACGCCATCCAGCGTGGCGAGGAAGGGGTCTGCCGACGCCGTGTCCCCGTTGACGAGGATTTCCTCCATGTCGCGGGAGATGGCGTCCGCCATCATCTCCATGAGCGTCTGGCGCAGCTCGCCGCGCTCGATGCTGTCTTCGAGCACTTCGTCGCTGAGCCTGACTTCGCCCTTGAAGAGCTTGGCGTCCAGCTCCACCTGGGAGAGGTCCGGCTTCACGCGCTGGGCGGCGGGGACGGCGGTGGCCTCCTGTCCCGGGCGGAGGATGCGGCTGCCGAACTTCAGCTTGGAGAACTGCTGCTTGGGGGCCGCCATGGGGACGACGGTGCACTGCTGCAGGAGCACCGACTGCTTGATGAGGAGGCGCATGAACTTCTGCGCCTGGGCGGGCTGGAGGATGCCGCCGCCTGCCGTGAGGTCGGCGAGGGCCAAATCCGCCTTGGCCAAGAGGGTGCTGTTGTCGAGACGACTCATGAGGGTTTCCTTCGGCGTTGAGGCTTCCTGGTGGCGGGTGGGACGTCAGACGTCGTGGAAGGAGAGGGCCTTGTCGACGCTCTCCCGGTTGAGGGGCTTGTTGAGGTCGAGGGGCCAGCCGACGTCCTCGACGGGAGGCTTGGGCGGACGCTCCGCGGGGGCGCTGCTGTTGGGCAGGCCGTGCTGCTTCTCCACGCGGCCCAGGCGCTGATGCTGCTCCTTCACGGAGCCCTCCAGCGCGCGGACGGCGTCGGTGAGCTTGGTGAGGCTCTCCATGACGCCGGAGGCGTCAGGGACGGGCGCGGGCGGAGGCGGAGCGGGATTGGCGGCCTTGGCGCGCGCCTCGACGTCATCCTCCTTCTCGTCGTCGTCCTCGTCCTCGTCCTCCAGTGCGTCGGCCAGCGCGCGCAGGTGCTGGGCCACCTCCACCACACGCACGCCGTCGACGCCGTCCGTGGAAGTCAGCGCCTCGACGAGTGTCGTCACCGCTTCGAGGGCCTGCTGGGCCGTGGCGAGGAGCGCGTCCTCGGCCTTGGAGGTGTCCGAGGCGGCGCTGTGGGTGCTCTCGGCCTGCGTGGTGTCCTGGGGAGCGTCGTCCATGGTGTCTCCGTCTCGCTTCACGAGGAGGAAGCGGTGCTTGTTGGCGGCCCTGTCCACGAGGGACACCTCCTCCACCACCATGTCGACGAGGCGGTGGACGGACGCGGGGCCTTGGGCGGTGGTCGTCATGCGGCCTCCGGCTGGGAGTCAGCGGCAGGTGTGTCGGAAGGGGGCGTCTGAGGGGCCGCGGAAGCCTCGGGTAGGCGGCGCGCGGTGCCGCCAATGCTGAAGCCCGTCAGCTGGCCGTCCTTCACCCGGCCCCAGAGCTCATCGGAGAGGACGCGCACGGCGAGAAGCCAGGTGCCCTTTCGCACCGGCACTTCGCCCAAGGAGAAGTCGACGGGCGCCAGGCAGCTCTCCAGCACCTTCACGTGCCCGTTGACGCGCATCTGGTGCATGAGGCCCAGGCCGCCAAACTCCTCCATGAAGCGGTGCGCGGCCTGGCGAATCTCCACGGCGGAGTAGACGTCGCCCTGCGCGTCCACCGTCTCCGGCTCCAGGACGATGCCCAGGACGTACCGCTCGTCGTCGGGCTCGACGCCCTTGAAGAGAGACGTCGTGGTTGCGAAGGGGGCGGAGCCAGACGGCTCCTCCGACTTCCAGTCGTCCACGGCGAAGTCGCTGCCGCCCTCCAGCGCCTTCGCGGCGGGCTGGTAGTTGGAGACGAGGAGCTGCGTCAGCACGGAGGAGCCGCCCACGCCGCGCATGGCGGCGATGGTGCGAGGCGTCCGGATGCGCTTCACGAGGAAGCCGGAGTCCTTCAGCAGTCCGGGCAACTTCCCCCGGATGCCATACGTCATGAGCCAGCGGCCCTTCAGTGACTTGAGGACGCCATAGAAGCGCTCCTCGTCGAAGTCGCCCTCGCCGACGTCCACGTTGTAGCCGGGGTAGGGCGGGTCCAGGAAGAAGACGGTGTCCTTCCCGTCGTACTTGCGCACCACCTTCTCGTAGTCGCCGCTGTACACCTTTACGCGCTTGAGGCGCGGGGCGAACTGCTCGATGCGCGAGAGCGTCTTCGCCTGCGTGCCCGCGCCGTTGGGGCTGAAGCTGCGCCCGCGCAACTTCCCGTAGCTGAAGTGCGTCAGGTAGAGGAAGCGGTGCAGACGCTCGACGTCGCCCTTGGGCTTGGCGTCGAAGAGGCTCTTGAATGTCTTCTCGTCGCCCACCCACGGCAGCTTCTTCAGCTTGGCCAGGCTCGCTGGCGTCAGTTTCTGGATGAGCCGGTAGGCGTCAGCAATCTCCGTGTCCGCGTCGTTGATGGCTTCGACGTCCGAGGCAGCCTTCTCGAAGAGGACGGCGGCGCTGCCGGCGAAGGGCTCCACATACGTCTTGTGCGCGGGCAGCATGGCCACAAGGCGCTTCGCCAGGCGCTTCTTGCCCGCGGGGCTGCCCCAGATGGTTTTTTCCACCGGCTCACCCTGGAGAGACTCCAGGACGTGTCGGGCCCGAGCGAGGGCTTTGGCGAGGGGGTCACCCATCGCAGAGGCCCTCCGGGTCGAAGCCCCACGTCAGCTCTCCTGAGGTGGGGAGGTTGAGGTCGCGAGGCCAGACGACGGGCGTCGCCTCGGCCTTGGCCGTGGAGGACGACTCCTGCGTCGTCGCGTTGCCCTCCGGCGTCGGAGGTGAGGTGGGGGTAGTTGTCGAGGTGGCCTGCATGGCGTTTCGTCTCCGGAAGAGACAAAGGCCTGCGGCGCGAAATCGGGGACATCACTAAGTGACGGCGAGTGTCCCGGTGCGGCAGAGGGCGTGGAAAGGAGGGAAGCCCACGCCTGCTTCCGCGAGCTGTCTGTCCGAAGCGAGGGCGCGGAACTCGCCGACGTCGTCGCGGGTGCCAGCGGCGGAGCGGAGCACCTCGGCCAGGCGCGTTTCCTGGCCACCTCGGTTGACGTAGAGGAGGGCACGCCCGGTGTCCGCGTCGAGGCGCTCCCTCACCCAGGGCAGCTCCTGCTTCACATCCTCCGGACGCTCGAGTGTCTCCAGTCGCTCGAAGCGCTGGAGGGCATCGGCCACCGCGAATGTCTTCCCGTGGAGGAAGCGGCACACCTGGGTGGTGGCCTCGTCGAGGACGGCCTCGATGCGGTAGCGGTGGATGCCAGCCTCCGCGTAGCTGCTCACCTGGGCGAAGGAGCGCCCTTGGCCGATGAAGTGGCTCGCCACCACCTCCCAGTAGAAGGGGGCCCGCTCGATGAGCGCGCCGCGCGCGGCCCGCTCCAAGGACTCGGCGATGTCTCCTCTCCCCAGGCCCGCTTCCAGCCCCTCGGCAACAAGGCGCCGGGCCTCCTCCCCGAAGGTGTCCAGCCGGCGCCCGTACTCGTCCCGCACGAAGTTGCCCTGGGTGCGGACGATGTGTTGGGCCACGCGCCTGTCGACGGCGTTGAAGCGGGCGGCGAGGGCGAGGCCCTGCTCTCGCCGGGCGTGGCTGCGGGTGGACGCCACCACCTCGTTGGCTGCGTCGCCGAGGGGAGCCTGGATACGGGAAGGGATGACGGCTGTCTGCCGGCCGGCCGCCTCCAGGGACTGGGCGACGAGACGCCTGCGCTGGGCGGCTGTCGTCGTCCTCCAGTCCACGTCGAGGACAGCCACCGCCTCCCGCATGGCGTCCACATCCGCGCTCCCGACGGCACGACGGAGGCGCGCGGCAAGCAGGGCCACGGCGTGGTCCATGCCCGCGGCGGTGCCAACGTCGAGGGCTTTGGCCACCGGCAGTCGCAGGACGTCTCCCAGGAGGGTGTCCGCCACCGCCCGCGCCTCGTGCAAGAGGAGGAGGCTGTCAGCGGGGGCCGTGCACACGGGGCTCCTCCTGCGCCACCAGCTCCACGGGACTGCGGCGCTTGGCGCGCACTTCGACTCCTGCCTGAGTGGGGGAGAAGACGACGTCGTGGCTGGCCGCGCACCTGTCACACAGGGCGAAGACGAGGAGGCCGTTGCGCCACAGCGTCGTCGTCTCCTCCAGGGGGCCGCGCCTTCGGCACATGCGGCACTCCAGGACTCCCCGCTCGGCATCGGCCTGGGCCTGGAGCACCCACGCGCGCTGGAGCTGCTCGGGCGTCATGACTCCCTCGCCGAAAACCAGGTGTCGAACTCCTCGCGGGGGATGGGGACGTGCTCGGCGTCCATGTACCTGCGGGCCAGCGCCAGGCGCCCTTGGGCCAGGCGCTCCTCCTCGGCCAGAAGCTCTTCACGCAGGCCCACGAGTCGCTTGGCCTCGCTCAGCAGCGAGCCCTTGTCCTTTGGGGGCGTCAAGTCGCTGGAGCCCGATTGGATGCCCGCCAAAGTTAGCGTGAGGGGGCGCTTCACCCAGTCGTCCCCAATTTTGCGGAACTCGCGGTGGAAGATGTCGCCGGCCAGGTGGCGGCCCTCCTCGGGTGTCAGCACCCCCACGCGCACCATGCGCTCTACCATCTCCGTCATGCGCTCCGGGTCCCTGGTGGCCGTCGTCTGGCTGCGGAAGCGCCAGAAGCGCACGCCCATGTCGGCGAGCACCTTGCGGTTGAGGAGGAAGTCGAACTCGTCGCGCTCGGGCTGAAACACCTGGTCCTCGGCGAAGCGCAGCTGGGCCTCGGCCACGGAGCGGTTGAAGTCCCGGCCGTCTCCGCGCAGCAGTGGCGGCAGGCGGAAGGCGCTGCCCACCTTGTCGATGTTGCGCGCGTCATAGGCTTGGAAGAGGGCGTCCTGCTGCTGGGCGTCTGTCAGCGGGCGCAGCTCAATCTTCGCGCGGCCTCCGTCGCCCGTGCCCGCGCCGTCCGCCTCAAGGATGAGGATTTTGTGGAAGTTGGCCTTCCCCTTCAGGTTCTCCTCGATGAAGCGCTCGATGCGCGGCACCGAGGCGTCGGAGAGCCGCCCTCCGGAGACGAGGAGGGCCAGGGGCGGGACGGACTTGTTGTTGAAGTAAAGGTAGTTGACCTCCTCCATTTGCCGGGAGCCGAGGACGGACAGCAGGGTGCCCACCCAGCGGGGGATGCCGTAGGGAGAGCGCGGCGAGTGGATGGCGAAGTGGATGAGCTCGGTGGCGGGGCCGTCCGAGGCGTCCGCGGCCTTGAGGGAGGCGACGTCCGGGAAGACGCGGCCGGTGAGGCGGGAGACGACGCGCGAGTCCCCAAAGGACTTGAAGTACACCCGCTCGCTGCCCTGCACCTGGACGTAGCGACGCAGGCGTCGGCGGGTGGTGACGGTGTCGAAGCTGACGGCGGAGATGCGGACGCGCTCGCGCACCTCGACGGACTCCTTGTCCAACGGGAGAAGGCGCACGGTGTAGGAGGGGACGTAGACGAAGCGGGCGATGTCGCCCTTGCCGTCGCGTAGCACCTCCCAGTACGCGTTGCCCGTCACCTCCAAGTCGTGGCGGGTGCGGCGGCGCAGCTCGACGAAGCTGGAGTCGAAGCAGCAGAAGTCGAAGAAGGACTCCAGACGGGCCTTCTCCACCCGGGCCTGCTGGCGTACCTCCTCTGCATGGGCTGCGACTTCCTCGGCCGTGGGGCGCAGGGGAGTCCCCGGCGGCAGCGTGCCCGCGTCACGCGCGGCCAGGCGCTCCAGGGCCATGGCGTCGGCCACCTTATCCCGGGCCCCGTCGGCGTCGAAGTCGATGGCTGGCTCGAAGCGGAAGCCGAAGCCGTCGATGTTGGTGGCGTAGGCGTCGACATTCTGGCGAAGGGAGTTGGAGTGCTCGACGAGGAGGCAGAGGGCCTCCGGCTCATACGGGGGCTGGAGGGCGCCGGCCTCGCTGAAAGCCACGGCCTCCTCGCCACCCGGGCGGCTGGCGGGCTCGTCGACGCGGGCGCCCACCACCACCGCCTTCAGAATCGATTGGAGGCGCTCGTCGGCCTGGTGGACTTCCGCAGGCACCGTCACGGGCGGCCCTCCACATAGGCCAAGAGGCCCGTGGGCGTGTGAGAGGCGGCGCGCACGCGCTGTCCGCGGGCCGCAATCTCGACGCGGACTGCCTCCAGCAGCCCGTCGAGGGTGGAGGCCTCGACAGTGAAGCCGGGCCCAGGGTGTGGCGCACCGCCCGAGCCAGAGGAGAGGACGAAGACTTTGACGTCGCGCTGCACATGGGCCTCCCGCACAAGGTGGAGGCAAGGCGCGCGGTGGGAGGGGCGCCCTCGACGTGCGAGGGCGTTGGGGGCCGCGCGCCTTACCTCCAGCGAGGACAAAGGCCTCGGGCCCAATTTCGGGGACATCGGGTGGGAGTGCTTTGGGGGTGTGTCGAGACGAACTGCGACACGCCAGGGAGGGCGCTGCGGTGCCGCCCCTGTCGAACACGTTGAAGCCCCTCTTCAACGCGGAGGAGACACCATGGACACCACCTACCGTGTCGCGAGGCTGCCCGCGCGCCTGCGCGGTTTCGCGCTGCCGGACACGAGCACGTCACCCGAAGGCTACGTCGAGGCGGGCGACTACCTCGTGCTCGAGGAGATGCCCCGACACCCCACGCCCGATACCGACTATGCCCGGCTGGTGGCGCCGCAGTTGAGCGGACTCGACACCTGGGTGTGCACGCGCTGGCGCACGCAGCGCTACGCGACGCTCTTCTCCCAGGAGCGCGCCCCTGCCATGGCCCGGCTGTCTTTCGCCAATGAGCCGCTGGCCATCCCAGAGGAGCGCCTCTTCGCGCTGCTGGGGGCGTTCGTCGACTACAGGTACGACGTGAGCCGGGCGTACTACCCGTGGGCGCTGCCCGGCGTCCGTGTCCCACTGGCGCCGCCCAGGCTGAACAACTGCTGCACCTTCGTCGAGGCCCTGCTGGTGAAGGCCTTCTCCGAGGCGCATGGCGCGGCTTTCTCGTGGGACATGCGTCGCCACCGGCAGATGATGATTGCCTCCACGGAGGACTACTTCTCCCCCGTGACGGCCGCCGTCGAGTCCGGCATGGCCCTGCTGGCGCCGTCGGAGGATGTGCCCCCTCACCCCTGGACACTCATCGAGGGGTGGCGCAGTCAGTGGGGCTCGGGGCACACCTTCCTCGTCGTGGACTTCCACCCGGAGACGGACAAGGTGCTGGTGCTGGAGTCCAACGCCGCCTTCCGGCTCGACGGCGTCGGCTACCGTGGCCTCGGCAACCTGCGCGACGTCGGCCTCCAGCCGCCTGCGGACTGGTGGACGCGGAACGAGGTGTGGACGTGGCGCCGCATCTGCTCGACGTACCCCTTCAGGAAGCAGGGGTGGCTGAAGGTTAGGGAACGCCGGATGTCTTGCCTTTGATGTGGAGTGCTTTCTTTTTTGTCGATGAAGCGTCTTTGGATTCGGAACAGGTTAAACAAGGAGATTGTGGAGGCGAAAGAGCCGGTCGAAGAATGAGATGATGGTCTGTGGTCCATTGTGGGCCATTATCTCATGATGAGAGAATCGATAGACCTCATATCCCCTTAGTCGCAGCTCGCGGTCGCCCTGGAGGGTGTTGGTGTATGCGCAAGGATTTGCTTGTCCGTTTTTGAAAGAATAGTGCTGCATTCCATCAATCTCAATCACGATGCGCTTAGAGTGTGAGAGCAGTATCAGGAAGTCCATTCTCTGGTTGTTGAATATCGGGCGACCAGAGCGCTCTTTTGCCGTTTTAGGGTCGTAGACGTGATAGACCTCGGGGATTAATGCGGGAAGCATTTCGTCAAGGAGGGGTCTGAAGGTTTTTAGATATGTTTTGTATAGCAGTAGTTGGCCTGGAGATGACTTGATTGACTCGATGAGGCGCGCGCTGAGACGCTTGGCCCCCTCTTCTTTGGTGGCGAGCTTGTTTTCGCGAGCCCACCACTGAGCGAGAGTGGCCCAGGTTAGGCTGTCGCTTCCTAGTGGCTCGGAGTAAATGAGGCAGGAGGATTCATGTTCCAATACGACAATGTCGTTGTTTATAGCGTCGGAGAATCCGAGTAGTGGCTTCCTGCCGTTTGAGGCGAAGATGATGTTCTTCGGCTTTCCTTGGACCCCCTGCGTAAGTTCGTGGATTTGGTAGGTGGGGTGGCCTGATATCGGTTCTCCGCTCTGAAGAGTATATCCATCTTGTTGGATTATGCGGCTGATGGTTTGTGCGAGCTCCTCTTGTTGTGTGTGCTTGTTGGCTGTTGGATGGACAATTGCTTCGAGCGCAATGAATAGTCGCCGATCTGGCCATGAGTAGAAGCCCCATTCTACGAGGTCGTGGGTTGTTCCAGAGCGTGTGCTTGAGGGCAAATCTCCGAAGAGGGTGCTTAGGGCGTCGTTGAATCCTGATTCTAGAGTAACGAGCCCAATGTGAGCTTTGAATGCTTCGACCGGAAGGTTTCCTGAAATTTGTGTCGGCAACTCTTCGATTAGGGTTCGCCTTGTTACTTCTGTTATGCGTTGGCTTCCGTTTGACTCAATCCACCAGAGTTCGTTTTGAATTTGGTGGGTAAGGAAAGACGGTGAGTCTTGTAGGGTTGAGTGGGCTGCTCGTCTTAGTGTTGTTGGAGATTCTTGATTTAATGATGTTGAGATGTATTTGTCTTTTCCGAGTCTTTCAGCGAGCTCCGGACGCCAAGTCAGCCCAAGGCTGGCGAAGCGCGGCTCAAGTTCTTTCCAGGTGGCAGTGGATAACCAGCGAGCGAGGTACACACGGAGTTGCTTCAAATGGTAGTCGAGCGTTCCCATTTTCGTTAAAGCCCCCTGTTAGGAGGCGAGAGCCCTGTCATGCGGCATGCGCAGGAGGGAGAAGGTTGCTGGTGAATGGCGCAAAGCCTTGGCAGCGTGATTGCTTGTTATGTTCCGCCAAGGTGAAGAGCTAACATTAGATATGATACGCCAAGAGGGCTCAGGGCGAGATCGAACGTAGCGCCATAGCCTTCACCGTCCACCGTGGACTCCTTTACTTCCCAATAACTCATGCCTTCGAACTGTTCAGCGAAATCGCTGTAGTCCAAGTCGTGGTCCATTAGTTCGCCTTCGAAGTACTGTCCGTGCTGTTGATCATGAAGTTCTTCGATTAGCCACTCGCGCTGCTGCTCCTCTTCTTCTTCATCTCTTTTCAGGATTGCCCATGGAAACAGCTTTTCAAGATTGGCAAGGCCCTCGTCCGCGCCTGGCCATAGCAAGAGCCACGGACCGATCTCCCTCTCGAGGGTTGTGGGCGAGCCTTCGCTCGTTGTCACGACGACCTGTGCCCGGCGAAAAACCGTATTCGTCTTGACCACTACGTGGAGTCTGACAGAGCCGCCTTTTTGAATCGTCTCCATGAATGGTCGAGCCATTCCTAGGGTGCGGAGTCGCTGGAGATCCTCAGGGCCATCCGCAATGCTTGAGAGTCGATTCTTGGCGCTTGGATTCAGGATGTTGGTATAGGGGACCGTCAGCTTGAAGCTCTTGTCGAGCTTTTCGATCTCCCTAGGAGTGATTTGGGCCCACCATGCTGTGTTGGTTTGGGGGTCACATAGTACCACTATGACTGCGAGCGAGTGTTTCGTCCAGTAGTCAAGAAGGTCGAGGCTTTCTCGAAAGACGAAGCCGTTTGCTGTGCGTTCCTGGAGGTAGGATGGGCCAGTCTTTATTTGGAGGGCTAAAAGCTTGCCTGTTGGATGTTCGCCTTCAAGCACCTCGACTTGTGCATCTATGCCGAAGTCCTTGGGTTGCTCTCTGAAAATCCAAAGGAGCTGTTGCTCCACGATCATCTGGGTGATCGCGACCCCGATGTCGCCTGTTGCCTGTGATGCCTTGCGTGTCGGCATGGTCCTTTCCTCCTGCATGGTGAAGTAGAGGAGCCTATCACTGGTGAGCCTCTGGTCTTGAATCGCACTCCTCCGAGTCCGAGTATCCCACCATTCAGGGGAGGGCAATGCCGCCAATGAGATATTCTACCGAGTCGAGTGGGAGTTTCCCTGGGGATTGCCTCGGCGCACGATTGAAGGCGGAAAAGGCGGTAGCGGATCCGAGCGGAGAGTTACGCGAGAAGGAGGCCCCGAAACGCAGGTGCACTGCGCAGATTCGTTCTCGAAAAATGCTACGAGGAACATGTAGGCAGGGGGCTAGCCGATTACGCGCACTCCGATCTCCCCACTTCCTCGTCGCTCCGGCCCTCGCTCGCGCTGGCACGCCAAGGCGACGGCCCAGAACTTGTCCGCGTGGCCGCGGTTGGTGCGCTCGGCGTCGAAGGACACCTTCCCCGAGGGCAGCACCCGGCGCTTGATGGAGTGAATCTGCCCGATAAGCTCACGCTGGCGCGGCAGCGTGACGTCGCGGCGCTGGAGGAGAATCTTGAAGTCAGTCGCCCAGCGCTCCTTGGCCTCGTTGGTGAAGTTCTCCTCCACCACCTGGGGGAAGTCGCGGGCGAGGTTCTCTGCGAGATTCATGCCGATGCCGCTACGGTCGACGCTGAGGCGCGCCACGGGCAGGAGGGACAGGAGTCTGCGGAGGTGGGCCTCCTGTTCCGCGAAGGGGACACCCTCGAAGCTGCGCAGCATGCGACAGGTGAAGCGGCCCTCCACCTCCTCGAAGACTGCCAGCTCGGAGCGGTCTCGCGTGCGGCCCACGTCGAAGCCCGCCACTAGGCGGCCCTGGGGCACGGGCACGTCGGAGGCATCTTGGGCCAAGGACAGCTCGTCCGTGGTGCACGGGAGGATGAGCTCGTAGGGGAGGAAGCTGTAGGACTCGTCGACGTAAAAGGCATTCGAACTCCTGTTGGAAGTCCTCCTGCGGCAGGGAGTCGAACTGCTCGGTGAGGACGGTGCGCCCGAAGCGCGCGACGCGCTCCTCGGTGGACATGAAGGGGGCCTCCACCGCAGCTCGCTTCACGTCCACGGAGAAGAAGCGGCACAGCCACCAGGGCACCAGTTGGCGGGTGTGGTGCGGGTACTTCCGCAGTTCCTGGGTGTCTATCTCCCAGAAAATGCCTCGCCGGCCGAGCGGGGTGCTGCCCCCTGTGAGTTGCCCATGCGAGCGCAGGATGAGGGCGGTGCTGCCGGTGTAGACTTCGCGGTCGTTGACCAGGTGCGCCAGCTCGTCCAGGTACACATCGCCGCGTTTCCCGCGCGGAGGCTTGGCGGGAACGGAGATGATGCGCGAGAGGCGCCGGCCTCGGGAGTTCGACTCGAAGGCCAGCTCCGTCTTCGCGTCGGTGACGAGCTTCTTCTGGAAGGCGAGCGGCAGCTCCTCGTACACCTGCCGGGCGATGAGCACCTTCTCCACCGCGTCCGAGAGGTTGTACGAGACGAAGACGGCCGTGTGGCCGTCACGCAGATGGCAGCGCGCGAGGGCCTCGAGGGCGAAGGTGAAGGAGAAGCCCACCTGGCGGCTCTTGGCCACCCAACGGAAGCGGGAGCGGTTGTCGAGAAAGGACTGCTGGTAGGGCTCCAGCACCATCGGCTCGCCGTCGTACTGGCACAGGCCGGAGATGAAGCCCGCCTCGGTGGCGAGCCACTGGGTGAGGTCGTCCTCGGTGCGCTTGACGATGCCGAGCGTCACGGTGCCCTCCTTCAACCGACGCCGACGGAGAGCGCAGAGGAGCGAGCAGCATCCTCCAGGACGCCAAGCACGTCGGGCCGCCAGAGAATCTGGTAGGCGGCATGGCCGTGACGGCTGAAGGGGACGGCCTCTGCGTAGTCCCGGCCCGCGTCCGTCAGCTCCCACTCCTCGCGCTCGTTGCGCCGCTGGAGGCCGCATGCTTCCAGGCGGAGGTTCATCTTCCGGGCGGACAGCCTCACCTTCTGGCCGAGCTCCGTGGCGTTGAGCCGCGCGGGGGGCTCGGCGGCAGCCGGCAGCCCCCTGCGATGGGGCTCCATCGTCAGCCCGGTGTCCGTGTGGATGGCGTCGAGGGCGCAGGCTGCTGCCATCTCCGGCTTGAGACCTGGAACGAGGGAGGCGAGCGTCCTGGCCACTTCCAGGTGGGCCAGCACCTGGGCTTGGAGCGGTGGGGGCAGCACTGGGGGCGGCTGCGGTGACGGAGCGCCTGGCGCCGTGTAGCTGCCCGTTCTGCGGAGGGTGGGCAACACCTCGTGTGTCACCCAGTGCTTGAAGCGTCGAGCCTCGGGCTTGCGACTGGTGAAGGTGAGCACGTAGAGGCCGGGCTCGTTGACCACGGTCATCTCCTGCGGGCCTCCAGGGGTCTGCACAGTACGCAGACCCTTTTCGTCGACTCCGAGGCGACGTGTTTGCTCGGTGTTGATGGTGAGCGCCGCGCAGACGTCCGCGGCGACGAACCATGGCTCACCCTGCTCATCGATGACGACGCGCACGTGGTGCGACTCGAAATTGAAAGCGACAAGCTGATTCACGGCGACTCCTTCTGGGAGCGGTTGGGGGGAGGTAAGGGCCGCGCGGGCCCGCAGCGTGGTTAATGACTTGTCTTGTGGCGGCGACAGAGCGTGCATGGCCGCGTCCTCTGCACGAAGGAGCCGCCATGTCTGCCTATGCCGCTGTCGCCCGCGCGCCCCGCACCCTCACGGAGAAGGAGGTGGCGCTGCTGCTGCGCGCCACGGGGTTGCACCGGGACGGATTCAGAGACCACTGCCTCTACAGCCTCGCGCTGGCCACGGGCTTGCGCGAGCACGAGCTGGTGGCCCTCAACCTCGGTGACGTCTTCGACGAGCGCGGGCGCGCACGCCGGTACGTGGCGCTGACCGTCTTCAAGGGCAGCCGCCGGCACCCGGGCCCCCAGGAAATCGTCCTCTCGGCCACGGTGCGCGCGAAGCTGGAGAAGCTGTTGCGCCTGAAGCGCTCGCAGGGGCACGACGTGGACCCCCAGGCGCCGCTCTTTCTGAGCCGCAAGGGCCTGCGCCTGTCCACGCGACAGGTGCGCCACGGCTTTGCGGTGTGGCAGGAGCGCGCGGGGCTGGAGCGGCACCTGAACTTCCACGCCGTGCGCCACACCGCGTGCACCGGGGTGTACCGGAGGACGAAGGACATCCGCCTCACCCAGAAGTTCGCGAGGCAGCGAAGCGTCGACTCCACCGTCATCTACACGCACCCCTCGGACGACGAGCTGGTGCGCGTGACGAACGACTTGCCCTGCTGATGGGGCACGCCGCCTCCGCGCTGAGCGCCCGCGAGAGCCCCAGGGCGGGGCGGGCAGCCGCGCGGAGGTGGTGAGGGGCGGACGTGCGCGATACCCGCGCGGGCCGCCCCAAGCGCAGCCGGCGAAAGTGAACAGCGCGAGGCGTTCACTTACCGGGTGCAAATGAACAGGGGCGGGGTGTTCACTTTTTCGGGCCTGAGTCTCTCGAAAAGGGCCCCAGATACATGCCCCGGCGGCGAGGCCCGCACGAAAGATCGCACCACCCCCCACCCTGGTGTCAGGGGTAGGCGGGGTAGGCGTGCTGGCGTCATTGGTAGGCATGGTTGCGCCCGGCGGGGGCAGGCGGTGAAGGTGACTGGGGACGAGCTGGGCCGCGCGATGGGCGGCAGGCGGCCCCAGCCAGCGGAAAGCGGCAATCGGCCTCGGCGCTTCGGTCCTTCATGAGGGCTCGTAAGCGCGCGAAACAGCGTGGGGGCGGTGACGCCGAATGGCCGCCTTTACCCATTTTCGGCCATTCGGCTCGGCCCTGGTAACGGCACGCGCGCCCAGGTGCGCGCGGGGCGGAGGGCCGGTGCTTCGAGGGCTGCGCGGGGGCTCATGAGGCTCACGAGGAGGACAAAGGCCTGCGGCCCGAAGCGCTGGGGGACACGCGCGCACGAAAGGGGCGTCACGCGGCGGAGCTGCTCGCGCGCGGGGGCTGGGCCTGGGGCACGCGTCAGGAGGGCCACGCGGCGGCCAGCGGGGCCTCGGTGGCGAGGGGCAGGTGGGCCGAGAAAGTGAACGGCGCGCTGGTGTCCGGTCCGCTGGACGGAGTGTGCTTCCGGGCCCGAGTTATGGCCCGGAGCGATACCGCGGTGCTCGAGCACCTGGTGGCTGTCCGCCCTAACCTCGCGAAACTACGGGGATTGTGGCGCCAAGCGTGTGCTTCCTCGCGCCAGGTCTCAGCTCCACGGGGAAAGTGAACGGGCGCTGCTTGGCGCGGCGAAAGTGAACGGCGAAACTGAACGCGAAAGTGCCCGCGTTCACTTACCGAAGGGCGCTCTCAGTCGGGGTCGTCGGGGGTGTAGCTCTCATCCTGAGCAGCCGGCAGCCCCCTCCTGATTTCAGCCCCTTATGCGGAGCTTGGCCGCTGGGCGAGCATCCAGCTCTTCTCGGAGCGTGCTCAGAATGAGAGCCACCCCCGTCGTCGGGGGGCGTAGCGTGCATGGGATGGAGGGGCATGAGGCGTCCTCCGCTCTCGGCACTCGCTGGCGAGGCCGGATTTGGGTCCCTGGCGTCGCTGCTCACCCCTGCCGCGTCTCAAGCACTTCGCGTTGAGCCCGCGTGCGTCGCGCCACGAGATTCTTCAGAGAGAAGGTGGCTTGCAGCTCTTGCATATCGCGCGGTGCGGCGACTCGGTGACGGGGCTGCTGCGGGGCCGATTCAGAACACCGTCCCAATGGTGTCCTTCACTACTGAGTAGCGGAAGATGAAGGCTGGCCCAGTGCTGCATGGAACCCAACCTGCGACGAGTGCTCGTTCAATGATGTCACGCACAGTGGCAGGGGTGATCCCCGTCCCATGGGGAGCAATCCAGTTGTCGGGACGACTCACGGAGAGGTCGACAAGGAGGACTTTGCGAGGGCCGTGCGTGCTTGCTTGGACAGCAATCCTCATTGGAGTCAGGGAGACTGCCTGTGTGTACGTGGGCTTTCTCCGGATACGCCACTCGTACTCGGACTCGCCTACGCGAATCCTGCGGCTGCCTTTCTTGGGAATCGTCATCGATACCTACGTTACTTCATGTCGTGGTGCCTGCGCGCCAGTGGGGGCGCTGTTCGCTGCGTGTTCCGCTGCCTGGCGACTCTCACGATTTGCAGTGTCCTTCTCTTCGTCGCCACTCTCCAAATCCACCTCTGCATCCACCTAGCCGCGCTCGGCGGGCGTCGTCTCACCCGCAGCACGCAAGGCCTGGGCGTGGCGCGCCTGGAGGCTCTCCAGCGAGAAACTGGCGTGCAGTTCCTGGCGGGAGTCAGCGCCGCCCTTGGCCGATGCGTCGCGACCTACTCCGGTACCGTGGCTCGCTCCGACACGCGCTTCCCTCCGGCTCGCGTTCAGTATGTGCATCGTCCTGGTCGCTGCCGAGCCGCAGGATGTCCGGATCCTCGTTGCCGCTCGCTACATTCGCTTCCACTTCGCCGCACTCGTTTCGAGTGTTTCGCGGCGCGCCCGCGAATGTCGAACCTTGGGTCCAAGAACACCGAAAACGGATGTGTTTCCGGAATTTGAGGAAGCGGCTCCATGCGCAGGGTTCTTTGACTCTGAGCGGGGGGCGGCGAGCTGAATTGATATGATTCAGTCTTTCGCCGGGACTTCTCCTGTTCTACGGGGCTTTCCCGTGGATATGGTGAAGTCGCTGGCAAGAATGGGTTTGATGCATGAAGAGCTTTGCCTGGTTTCGAGTTCGTAGATTTTGACTATGAAGTCTAGATTTTCCATGAGTCGGTCGTTGGCTTTGGTGATTTCCTCCTGAGGAAGTGCATGGGCCGAAGGAGGAAGAATGGTCGAGAGAACATTGTCACGGACCGATGGGTCGCTATTTGCTCCAAGATCGTGCGTGGCCTGTCTGAGGAAAAAACTGCAGATTTCCTTGTGGGACTTGAGCGCCTTTTTGAACCTGAGGCCAATGATGATAAGGGCGCGCTTGGTCTTGGGGTCAATGAAGGAGGCCACCTCTCCAGGGGATTCGACAGGGGTGTTGAGGATAAACAAGCCATTGTTTGAGGAGGTGGATATGTGTTCAATGCGGGGACGCAATTTTTCTGCGGCGTGGTGGAGAATGAAGTCTAGGTAGGTAAGGGGACGCCCCCAGATAGGATCGCCCGCGATTTTTGAAGCCTCTTGAGGGGTAGGCTTCTGTGGATCTTCATTTGTGGATGCTGCTAGGGAAAGCAGGGCTATGAATAGAAAGTGGGTGCTCATGGGTGGCGTCGTCCTAAATCCGGTATGCAGTTTTTGATGCACACCCTATCATGGCGTAGCTTCGTGTTGCCCTTCCTTGTTGTTGTGCGCTTCTTCCTGTGGGACAGGACGATGTGCATCGTTGCTTTCCAGTTGTTCGCAAAACTCCGCGTCCACTTCTCCGCGCTCGGCGGGCGTCGTCTCTCGCGCGACGCGCAGGGCCTGGGCGTGCCGGGCCTGCAAGCCCTCCAGGGAGAAGCTGGCGTGCAGCTCCTGGCGAGAGTCGGCGCCGCCCATGACGAACTCCTTCAGGCGCACCATGGTGTTGAAGTCGGTGGGGTTGTCGACGCGCACGCGGCCCTCGGCCAGCGCTTCCTCGAAGCCGAGGAGGTAGCCGTCAATCATCTTCAGGGCGTCGTCCTTGGAGACGGCGATGGCGGTGGCGCGCAGCTCAATCAGCTTCTGGTCCGCCTTGGTGGCGATGCGAGTCTTGGCCTCCTCGCGGCGGCGCAGGCAGTTGTGCTCCCTGGAGTAGTTGGCGATGAGGGAGGTGGCGACGCCGAAGCGCTCGGCCAGCTCGCGGTAGGACGCGTAGGACGTCATGGTGGAGCCGTCGGGGAGCGCCTTGACGTCGCCGAAGACGAGGGCCTTGTCGAGCTCCTGGCGCGGGAGGGCGGGCTCCGCGGACTTGAGGGGGCGGCCCGACTTGCGCTGCGCGGTAGGCGGTGGGGGAGGTGGCGCTTCGGCAGGCGCGGACGTCGGTGGCGGAAGGTGTGCTTCGGCAGGCCCGGGCGGCGCGAGTGGCGCGGGAGGAGGCAGCGCTTCGGTGGGCGCGGGCGGCGGCTGGAGAAGTAGCGCCTCGGCAGGAGGAGACGGCGGGGGAGGTAGCGCTTCGGCGGGCGCGGGCGACGCGAGTGGCGCGGGCCGCGGCGGAGGATGCGCTTCGGCGCGTACCAGCATCGCGCGTGAGGTGCCCGCGAGGAGGAGCTTGCGGCGGCCGAGGCAGTCGTGGTGCTCGGCGTACCGGGCAATGGCGCTGTGGGCGACGCCGAAGCGCTGCGCCAACTCGCGGAAGGAGGGGAAGCGCCTCCTCACATGGCCCCGTGGGGTAGTCACCTCTTCGCCCTCGACGAGGAGCCGGTCCACCGTCTCAGTGGGAAACCGGGGGCCTTCGGCCTTGGTGGGGCGCCCCAGCTTCTTGAAGGGCTTCTTCTGGGCCATGCCTTCCCTCAGCAGGCTCCGGGGGGCTGTGCTGCGGCGTCCACGTCCTGAGTGCGCAGGCGTTGCATCAGCCGCGTGCGCTGGCGCTTCAACCGCTGGTACGTCCGCTCGGCTTCGGCGGCGTCGCCCTCGACGAGACGGCCAACGTAGGCGCGCAGCTTCTCGCGGCGGACGACGGTGGCCATGAGGACCTCGACGTCGCTGCGAGGCAGCGTGGCCTGGGCGAGGTGTACCAGCACCGCATCCCTCCGCACGAAGCTGCGGCGGACACTGGTCCGCCTGGGGCTCTCCACTGGCGTGGCGTGACGGGTGTCGGGCAACCACTCGGCAAGCTGCTCCTGCGTATACGTCTCGTGCTGCTCCGCGCGCTCCTTGCGGAGGTACCGGAACACCTCGCGAGCCGTCTGCTGGCGCAGGCGGGCGGCAGTCCAGTCGCCCCAGCGCGAGAGGGGGAAGGCGCGCGCGACAGAGAGGAAGGTGGCGAGGACGAGCTGGTCCAGGTCCTCTCGGGGCACCGCGTTGCCGAGGAGGCGGCGGCGCAGGCGCCGCAGCATGGGGGCGTAGGCGGAGGTGAGGGCAGTCGTCCACGCGGGGCTGGAGGAGGCCTGGCACTCGGCCACCAGGGCCCGGGTGAGGGCCTCCCGCTCCGGGTACGTCTCCTCGCGTGCGTCAGCCATGGTGGACAGCACCGATTCGAGGGTGGCGTGGCGCGCGAAGGCGGGCCGCCGCGTGCGCCCAGCCGCGAAGACGGCCTGGTGCCGTGGGGCGAGCGCCTCCACACGCAGCAGGCCCAGGAGGTGGCCGAAGAAGTCACTCACCGAGGACGGGCCTCCCACCACTCGCGCACCAACTCGAGGAAGTCGTCCAACTGCATGGTGACGAGGGGCGGCTGCCCGTCGTCCTTGCACACGGCTAGCGGCCAGCGCCCCGCCGGGCACGTCTCCACGGCCTGACGCAGGGCCTCGCGGACGTTGGTGCGCTGGTGTGCCTTGGCCTCCAGCCAGAAGCACGGCACCTCGACGTCGGACACCTCCTGCCCGGTGCGGTACTGGAGGCCGCGGCGGATGAGGGCCTCGGGCATGGCCTCGCGGAAGCGGTGGACGAGGGCGCGCTCGAAGTCTGCACCCTTGCGACGGGAGGACGCGCCACTCACGAGACACCTCCCGACTCCTCCATCAGCCGCTCCATGTGGCCGCCCCGGGCCATGCGTACCGCGAGGCAGCGGGCCACCTCCAGCGCGCAGCGAGCGTCCGCCATGGCGCGGTGAGGCGTGGCCCGGTGGAGGCCGAAGCGCTTGGCCAGGGCGTTGAGGGAGAGGGACTCCACCTCGCCCGTGGCGAGCAGCGGCCACGCGAGGCTGGCGGTGTCGAGGCGGTGGTAGTCGACGCCAGGCAGGGGTAGCCCGGTGCGGCGGTAGCCCTCGAGGAGGAAGCCCCAGTCGAAGCTGGTGTTGTGGCCGGCCACGAGGGTGCCCGCCAGGAGCGGCGTCACGGTGGCGAGGGCCTCCTCCAGGGGCAGGGCGTCCCGCCACTCCTCGTCGGAGTAGCCGCACACGGCCAGGGCTTCGGGGTGCGCGTCGGCCAGCCGGGTGGGCTTCACGCGGGCCTCGTACTCCGCCAGCACCTGGAGGCTGCGAGCGTCGACGCGGAGGATGGCCACCTCCAACACCTCGTGCCGGGAGGAGTCCAACCCCGTCGTCTCCAGGTCGATGAACGCCAGCGTCCGCAGGTGCGGCGGGAGGCCAGGGAAGAGCGGCTCGTGGAGACCGGTGACAGGAGTGATGTCAGAAGCAGGATGTGCGAAGAGCACTATGCGACCTCCTTGGCCCAGAAGCGGGGCGAGTGGTGTTTGGCGGCGAGGGACTCCAGCTCTGCCTTCAGCAGCGCCATGTGCGCGCTGCCCATGCGCTTGCCCGCGTCCTTCAGCAGCGCGTCGAGGGCCTTCTTGTCGACGCTGGCGAGGCGCTGCAGCAACTCCTCACGAGGGAGGCCGGTGGCCTGGGCCAGCACCGCGACGGTGGGCTCCAACGGGTAGTCGAGGCTGGTGGTGTTGAACATGCGGTAGCGCGTGCCGGCGAGGACGAGCTCGTCCTGCTCGGCGAGGTGGGCGCGGAGGACGCCCTCCAACTCGGCTTTGCGCGCGCCGAGAATCTTCGCGAGGTGGGCGACTTCCTGGCGCTCGCGGGCGACGGATTCCAAGTCGGCCGTGTCCCTGCAAACGACTTCACGCTGGCCCGTCAGTGCGCGGGCGTAGGCGGGGCAGGTGCGGCGGTGGTCGCAGTACACGCAGTTGGGGTTGAGGCGGGCGGGGAAGGACTCTGCCGTCTCCATCTGCTGGCCCAGCGTCTCGACGTAGGCGAGGGCCGCGTCCAACTGCTCCTCGGTGCGCGTCGTCTCCTGCCGCACGCCGTGGCGCAGCATCCACATGGACAGGCGCACCTTCTTCGCCCAGGGCCACATGCGGCGCGCGGCGAGGGCGTAGAGGCTGAGCTGGAGGCTGGAGTCCAGCTCCTCGCGAGTGAAGAGCTGGTGGTTGGACTTGTAGTCCATGACATGGACTGTCTCGTCGTCCACCCAGTCGACGCGGTCGATGAAGCCCAGGACGGTGAAGGGCCCCACCGGCAGGCGGAACTCCTTCTCCACGGCGAGGATGTCGCGGCAGGACACGCGGCCTTGCTGGCGGACGAAGTCCTGGAGGATGCCGAGGCCCTGCTGGAAGAGGGAGAGGCCACAGAGGCCCGAGGAGGCCCACGCTTCACGGTAGAGATGGAGGGCGCGCTCCTCGGAGAGCGGGCCCGTGTACTCGGTGTCGATGACTTCCTGGAGGAGCCGCTCGAGGACAGCGTGCAGCGCCTTGCCGAAGCTCAGCGGCACACCGGGCTCGGCGGTGTGCTTGTCGAGGTAGTGGAGCTGGTAGGACAGCGGGCAGGCCTCGAAGCGGCTCAGCCGGCTGTATGACAAATGCTGGTTTCGCAGGGCGCTCATGACGTGGGCCTCCGGGCCGGTGCAGGGGCGTGTCGCGAGTCAGTCATCACGCTCTTTTCGAGAGACACATCAAGTCGAACGGGACACGCCGCACGGTCCCCTGCGTGTGCTTCACAGTCGCGGGGCACGCTCATGGCGACGTCTCCGCGGAGGCCGGCTGCTTCGTGAAGGACAGGACTCGCGAGCCAGGGAAGGCAGCCAGGACGCGTACCAGGGTGGCGGCGTGCTCCGGGGTGAGCTCCTTCCGGGCTTGGCCGGTGTAGGCCGGGACGAGCCACACCTCGCCATAGGTCTCAGCGCGGAAGCACACCTCGGCGTTGAGAGCCTTGAAGCTGGCGATGTCCTCGTCGGTGAGGCCGCGCAGGGCGGAGAGTGGGGACTCTGTGTGCGCCGCGTCCAGCTCCTTCACATCGGGAGACGGAGCCGGTGGCGCGGGCTTGGAGGCGGGGGCTGGGGCGTTCTTCTTCGAGCCAGCCTCGGTCAGCGGATGCCCGAAGAGATCCACCGCAGCCGGGGCGGGCTTCGCTGGAGGAGCGGGGACAGGGGGCGCGACCTCTTCATCTTCACGAGGAGCCCGGGCCCGCCCATTCACCTTCAGCCACTCGGTGCAGGTGCCCACGCTGGGCAGGGTGCATCCACCGCCAGACCGGTAGTGCAGGCAGTGCTTGCCCTCGCCGCGGACGTACGTCTCGCACGTCACGCCAGCAGGGCGCCGAGGGGCAGTCGTGGGCTGAAGGTGGTGGGTGAGGGCCATCCGCAGTGTCCGGCGGCGCGTGTGTTGCCGCTACAAGGTAAATGCGGTGCCTTGAGGCGACGTGGGACACGGGCGGATTTAGAGCGAATTCTTTTCGGATTTCGGCGGGGCCCATGCGCGCGTGTCCCTTCACATAGAAGGAGTGCCGCCATCGCGTGAATGCACTTGGACTGCTGACACACGTCGCGGCGGTACAAAGGCACCGTTCCCGAATTCGGGGACATGGACAGGCGCGCTTTCGCGAGGGGCGATGAAGTGCTGTCCACCTGGCCACCTGCTGGACGCGGGTGTGTCCGTCGAATTCCTCAGCAATCCCATGGAGTTACGCCGAAGTGGACAGGTGGACAGCATTTTGAGGGGTAGGGCTACTTTTGTAAGCAAGCTTCCCCGCGACTGCTTTTACAGGTTTTGGCCCAGGGAGATTCGGCGCTGCCTCAATAGAGGTACCCGTAGAAAGCTGTCCATGTTGTCCACTTAGTAGTTAACAAGATAAATATATAATAATAATGGATGGTTAGAGGCGGAGAGGGGTGGACAAGGTGCTGTCCCGGCCCTGTCCCAAGTGTCCACGCGGCCGTCCACCTACGCCGGGAGGCTGCCCTCAGAGGGGGAAAGGGCCTCGGTGGGGTCCAGCCAGCGGCAGGGGTGTGAAGAGGCCGGCCTCCGAGGCGACGCCAGCCCCTTCTGCGCGAAGTGCCCCAGGCCAGGCGCGGCCCAGGACATGAAGCCGGGCTTGGCCTGAATAGCCAGAAGCCCTCATCCCACGAGGCAGAGGAGCCGTCATCCAGCCCGCGAATGAACGTGCCGATACATTGTGAAACTGTGTTTCACATAGCGCACGTCTCCCAGCGTGGACGCACGTCCCAGCCTGTGTCGACAGCCTTGCTACACAGTGTGCGAATGCGGCCGGCGCAGGTACGTGCGTCCGGACTGTGCGTCACTGGGCATGGATGTCGCAGAGGGGGCGCGCATGTCCCCGAATTGAGGCCCGCGGGCTTTGCCGTGAAGGAGGACGTTGGCTGTAGGAGTCGCGTCCCGCCAGGCCTTTGAAGGGGACACACGTCGCCACCGTAGCGACGAAGGAGGGCGAAGTCCGTGAAGCTGAAGTCCCAAGACACGCCAGCCAGGCAGGCGCGATGCGCCTCTCCCGTCGTCTCTCGTTGCATACCCGTGTCGGCTGGCTTGAGACGTGGGGCAGGCCCTTGCTACCCTCCGGACGCCGCTGCCCGTAGCGCGCAGTCGCGCCGGTTAGCGTAGCCCGTCCTCACCGCAAGCGAAGCGACGCCCACTTCCGCCGCTGCCGTGTGCAGGTGGCCGGAGGAAGGGCCGTCGTCGGTTTCCTCGGGGCATGACTGCCTCCATTCCACCCGGCCCCTGCCCGCGCAGGACGCCCGGCCGGACAGGCATTGCATTGTGAGAAGGTGCTGGAAGACGTTGCACGAGGGACTCGGTACCTCCCTGCGGGCAGCCCAGGCGAAGCGCGCATTCGACGAGGCGAAGTTGCACCAGGCGTGCCTTGCGGCCTTCGAAGGGCCCGAGGCTCTCGTCAGCTACCTCGTCAGCCCGGACGTGCCCGCCGACGAGAAGAATGGCCTCTACACGGGGCTGGTGAGACTGGTGCAGGGACACGTGGCGTCGGAGGTGGCCTGGCCGCTGCTGTGGCTGGGGCTGTGGCCGGGGCTGGACGCCGTGTACCAGCGACGGCTGAAGTACTTCGCTGGTGCGGCCGACGAGCTCTCCTCCACCATGGCCACGGCCTTCACCGCGCTGGTGAAGCGCCTCAATCTGGATACCACCCACCGCGTGGCAGCGACACTCGTGCGCAGCACGGAGCGCGACGTCATGGACGCGTGGCGACGCGCCCGTACAGAAGACGCCCGGTACAGCCGGTACCGCGAGAGGGAGGAGGCCGTGGCCGCAGAGGCCGTGGTGCTTTCCCCGGCCCTCTCGGAGGTGGGCCTCTCCGTGAGGATGCAGGTGGAGTCCCTGGCGAAGTGGCTCCACCCGCTGGCCCCCATGGACGCGAAGCTGGTGCTGTCCGTCCTCCTCCTGGACGAGGAGCAGTCAGCAGTCGGGGCGCGCCTGGGGCTGACGCCTGCGGTTGCCCGGAAGCGCTTCCAGCGCGCCCTGCTGCGCCTGCGCAGGGAAATGGAAGCTGCGGAGGACTCCGACGACACAGCGGCGTGACGAGCCGGACGTCACCCGCGACGCCCCCAACCTCAAAAAGAATTCACCAATAAATGTCCGGTGTCCCACGGCGGCTTGAAACACCGCATTTGTATGAAGAGGGGCCGCGGTGGCCCTGAAAGGCACTCAATGAATATGACAATACTGCTGGGCACCGGTGTACTGGCACTCGCCCGCGTCCCCCTGGGGGACTCGCCTGCGCAACCTCGCGTCCACACGCGTCCCCAAGGAAGCGCGAAGGGCGCGGACACCTGGCGCACGCCCGAGGACAACGACTTCATCCGCCTGCCGGGCCTCTTCCGCCGCTGGGAGTTTCAGCAGGTGGTGGACACCGACGCTGACTTCCACATTGAGGCAGCGGGCTGCGCGGAGGATGGCACCGAGTTGTTTTCCGTGTACCGGCGCGAAAACGCCGCGGCGAAGGAGGCCTGACGCCCATGGCGAACATGTGGGAGCAGACTGAGGAATTGGCGAAGCGGCACGAACAAGCCGGGGGCGCCTGGCTGAAGCTGGTGAATGACGGGGACACGGCGGTGGTGGTTTTCCTCGGAGAGCCTCACCCGCGCGAGGTGGTGTTTCACGAGGGCAAGTACGTCCTCTACGATGAGAAGCTGCGGGCCCAGGGGCACAAACCCTCGCTGCGCGTCGCCCTCAACGTGGCCCTCTTCGACACCCGCGAGGTGAAGGTGCTGGAGATGGGCGTGGCGGTATTCAAGGACGTGCGCCAGTTGCGGGCGAAGTACGGCCTGGAGAAGTGGGCCTTTGAAGTGAAGCGGCGCGGGGCGGCGAAGGACCCGAAGACGACGTACTCCCTGCTTCCCGAGCGCCAGCTGACGCCGGAAGAGTCCGCCGCCTTCCAGGCCCTGCGCCTGCACAACCTGGCGAAGCTGTACGCGGCGGAAGCCGAAGAGGGCGCCGCCCCGGCCGCCGAAAGCCCAGCACCAGCGCCAGTGGACGTCGCCGCAGCGCAGGCGCTGGCGGCGCAGCTGAAGTCCCTCCCGCGCGAGGCGGTGGACCGCTTCCTCCAGCACTTCGGCGTGCAGCGGATTCGGGACGTGCCGGCAACGCGCGGCGAGGAGGCGCGTGCCTTCGTCCAGTCCCTCGTCGCCCGCTACGCGCCGCCCGAGGACGCGGCAGACGTCGACCCATTCGCGGGCTGAGGGGAACCTCGTCCGCGGCAACACATGACGCGCAGGGCTGAAGGCCAACGCCCGCGCGCCTTTCCAAAGGAATTCATATGCAGAACCACCACTCCGAAACCTTCGGGGCCGGGAGGGCCTTGCCCTCAGCCAGCCCCAGTCCAGGCAGGCGCATGGGGCCGGCGCCGTCCACCTCCCCAGGGGGCGCCACCCTGCGCGTCCTCGTGGACTCCGGGCTGCGCCTCGCGGCGGCAGACGTGCCACCGAAGCTGCTGGAGGGCCTGCTGAAGTCCCTCTGCCTGCCCAACCCCGCGTACTGGAAGCTGGTGCGGCTGGGGAGGCGGCCAGGTAGCGAGCCCGAGACGCTGTACTTCCTCCGGCAGGAGGGCGGGGAGGTGCGGCTACCCCGTGGGGCCATTCACCTCCTGCGGCGCCTGGCCGCCGAGGCCGGCCTCACCCTGGCCCTGGAAGACGCGCGGACTCTCCCCAGAGCGCGCCTGCCTCCCATGCCCACGATGCCGCTGCGGGACTACCAGGCTGCGGCCGTGGAGAAGCTGGTGAAGGGGACACAGGGCACGGTGGTGCTGCCCTGCGGGGCAGGGAAGAGCATCCTGGCGGTAGGGGCCATGGCGCGCCTCCGGACGCCGACACTCGTCCTCGTCCACACGCTGGACTTGGCCGAGCAGTGGCGGCAGCACATTCGCGAGCGCCTGGGCCAGGAGGCTGGCCTCGTGGGGGCGGGGGAGGAGGCGGTGCGCCCCATTACCGTGGCCGTGGTGCAGTCCCTGGTCCGCTGGGACGAGGCGCGGCTGGAGGACTTCCTCGCGCGCTTCGGCTTCCTCATTCTCGACGAGGCCCACCACGTGGCCGCCAGCGCCTTCTACCGCCTGGTGGATTGCAGCCCGGCGCGCTACCGGCTGGGCCTGACGGCCACGCCGGAGAGGGAGGACGGACTGACGCCCCTGCTGCGCCTGTACCTGGGCTCCACCCTGGCCGCCGTCTCCCATGAGGAGCTCGTCTCCCGCGGCGTGCTGGTGGTGCCCGAGGTGCGCACCGTGGAGACGGCCTTCGACTTCCCCTACTTCGGCGCCTCGGACTACGCGCCCATGCTGGAGGCGCTGGCGGAGGACAAGGAGCGCAACAACCTCATTCTCGGCGCCGTGGCCCGCGAGGCCTGGGCGGGCCACCTGTGCCTCGTCCTCACGGGCCGGGTGGCGCATTGCGAGCTGCTGGCGCAGCGCCTCTCAGTCACGGGCCTGCCGGCCGCGGCGCTGACGAGCGAGGTGTCGCGCGAGGAGCGCAAGGCCCTCCTGGACAAGGCCCGCGCGGGGCGTGTGTCCGTCCTCGTGGCCACAAGCCTTGCTGACGAGGGCCTCGACGTGCCGCGCCTGTCCCGCGTCTTCCTGGCCTACCCGAGCCGCGCCCGAGGGCGCACGGTGCAGCGCCTGGGACGCCTCATGCGGCCCCACCCGGAGAAGAAGAGCGCCGTCCTCTTCGACTTCGTCGACGGGAAGGTACCTCTCCTCCGGCGACACCATGCCGAGCGCCGCCAGCAGTACGCGCAGGTGCTGGGCACGGCCCAGGTGGCTGCGGCTGCACCGCGGCGGGCGGCGAAGGGGTAGCGGCTCGTGACGTCCGCGTCTCCCGCGATTCCAGTGCCCAACCCCGAGGCCATTCGCGCCACGCGGCGGTGGCTGGCCCATGCGGCGCACGGGGTGAGTGAAGTTCGCGTCATCCGCCCCGGCGGCGGGGGCGTTGTGGGCATCGGCTTCTTCGACGACGAGGACGCCTTCGTCACGGCCTGCATGGAGGCCAACGCTGCTGGCAACGTGTACGTGGGTATTCAGCCCCGGCCACGGCGCCTGTTGGCGCTCGCCCCCAACGTCCTCCGTCCCCTCAAGAATGGGGCGGGCAGCAAGGACATTGAAGTCGTGACGGCCACCGTCCTCGACTTGGACCCGGTGCGCCCGAAGGACATGGCCAGCACCGAGGACGAGCTCGCCGCCGCCCTCCAGGCCGCGGAGGAGGCCGCGGCCTGGTGCGAGGGGCAGGGCCTCGTCCGTCCGCGGCTGATGATGAGCGGCAACGGGGCGCAGCTGTGGTTCGCCCTGCCGCCGCAGTCCCTGGAGGGGGAGGCCAGAGAGCGAGTCCAGGCCGGGCTGAAGGACTTCGAGGCCGAGGTGCGCGCGCGCTTCCAGTCCGGGCGCGTGCACGTGGACTCCATCCACGACGTGGCCCGCATCATCAAGGTGGTGGGCACCGTCAGCCGGAAGGGGGATGGCGCCCGCGAGCGTCCGCACCGCGTCGCCCAGGCCCCCTCCGGCTTCGAGCGCGTCGAGGACGCCCCCCTCGCGGAGCGTCTGCAGAGGGCGCCTGTACAGCAGGAGGCAGCGCTGCCCCGTCCCGCGAGGGTGTCGGCGCTTGCATCCAGCGAGGCGGCGCCAGGGACGGTGAAGGCCCGCCGGACGGAGACGGGGGAGTACGACTGGGAGCACCCGGTAGACATGTGCGGCCCGGTGCAGCGCCTGTGGAATGAGGGCGCCGAGGACAGAAGCGTCGCCATTTTCGACATGGTGCGCTTCTTCGCGCACAAGGGACTGGGCCTCGAGGAGATTACCGAGCTCGTCCTGGAGTACGACAGGCGGGGCCTGGGCAAGCTGAAGGGGCGCGACGGCAATGCGTACGTCCGCAATGCCTACGAGAAGGTGGTGGCCACCGGGCGGGAAGACGGGACGGTGGCGCCCCCGTGCCACTCACTGCAGAAGCTGGGGTACTGCCACGTCAACCGCGAGCCGGGAGTCCGGTGCGAGTTGTACGACGCCGTCTTCGACATTGAGAAGGCAGTGGAGAAGGTGCCCGCGGACGCGCCGGCGAAGGAGGTGGAGTACCGCCTCAAGCCCATACTTGAGGCCATTGCCCACCGGCACCCCGCGCTGCACGACTTCTACCTGGAGTCGCTGCAGCAGCGCTTCGGCCTGGAGGCCGAGAAGCTGCAGAAGGCCCTGGCCCGGGTGACGGGGCAGCAGAAGAAGCCCGCGCCCTCCAGAGGCGCCGCAGACGCCGAGGACGCGCTGGAGGGCGAAGTCGTTGAGGGCCCGGACGGCTACTACGTGAAGGGCTACGACGACGCACCCAAGCGCGTCTCCTCCTTCCTCCTCACGCTGACGGCGCGCCTCGAAACCGCGGACGAGGAGGTGTACGTGCTGGACGCGCGCACGGACAATGGGACGCACCTGAAGGGGCTGAAGCTGCCGCTGAAGGCCTTCCACTCGAAGCGCGACTTCATCCGTCACCTGCCGCTGGGGGATATGCAGTGGGTGGGGACGGACAACAACGTCCAGGGCGTGCTGCGCCTGCTGACGCGCAAGGTGGTGCCGCGGATGCCGGCTGCGCGAGTGCTGGGCTACTACCAGCACCAGGGGCAGCCGCTGTGGCTGTCGCCCCGGTGCACCCTGGGGCCGGAGGGCTTCCTCACCGACTCGCCCGTTGTGTACCTGCCCAACGGGGCGACGCTGGAGGGCCACCTGCGCTACGAGGCCGCCAGCGACGAGGCCTTCCTTGAAGTGGCGCAAACGGCCTTCGAATACCTGCCTCGCGTCAACACGCCCCAGGTGCTGCTGCCCATGCTGGGGTGGTTTTTCGCAACGCCGCTGAAACCTCGCCTCATGGCGGCGGTGGGGGCCTTCCCGCTTCTCTTCATTCACGGGACGCAGGGCGGAGGGAAGTCCTCCCTCTGCACGGAAATATTCTGGCGACTCTTCGGCGTGGTGCACAAGGACGCCTTCAGCGCGACGGAGACGGAATTCGCGCTGGTGAAGCTGCTGTCCTGCACCACCTCCGTGCCGGTGGTGGTGGACGAGTACAAGCCCCACGACATGCCCCAGCCGCGCCTCAACCAACTGCACCGCTACATGCGGCGCCTGTACCGCGGAGAAACCGAGGAGAGAGGCCGGCCCGACTTGAAGGTGAATAGCTACCCGCTGCAGGCCCCCTTGTGCATTGCCGGCGAGGCGCGCCCCCAGGAGGCTGCCCTGGTAGAGAGAATGCTGACGGCCACGCCGGAGAAGGCGACGGTGCTGCTGCCGGAGTACCGCGCGGCCTTCCAGAAGCTGAAGTCCGTCGACTTGCCCCTCTTCGCCCCCCGCTACATTCAATTCTGCCTGGGCCGGGACTTCGACGCGGACATGCGCGTGGCGCGCTCCGTGGCGGACGTCCTCATGGAAGGAAGGCAGGTGCCCCCGCGCGTTGCTGACAACGTGGTAGCCATGCTGCTGGGCATTCACCTCTTCGAGGAATTCGCGAAGGCGTGCGGCTGCGTGCTGCCCGTGGACTTGGGGGCACGTGAAGCGGTGGAGGTCCTATTGGCCGACGTCCTCGAAACCGAGGCCGGGGTGAAGAATGCCCTCGACGCCTTCCTCGAAATGCTGGGCGTCATGGCGATTCAAGGCGAGGTGCGGCACCGCGTCCATTACACCTTCGACAAGGAGGGGCGCCTCTGCGTCCACCTTGAGTCGGCGTATGACGCCTTCCGCGCGCACTGCAAGCGGATTGACTACCGCGGCGAGGTGGCGGACGTGAAGGCGCTGCGGCGCATGCTGCAGGAAAACCACAGGCAGGGAGGCTACGTCGCGGCCATGGGAGAGCGCGTCTGCTTCGCCGGTGTGGAAAGCCGGCGCCGCGCCTTCCTCGTCGACTTCTCCAAAACCAACCTCGTCACCGCTGACGACTTCCCTCGGGCGGACAGAGGACACTCCGCCCACCCTGGGGAGGACTACTTCAATGCATAGCACGCAGCCTCCGGCCGTCGACGAAGCGAAGGCGCTGGCGCAGAGGGAGGCCGAGGCCGCGCGCCTTCGTCGCGAGGCCGCGGTGGACGTCCTCGCCGAAGCCCTCTGGGAATTGTGGGTACGTCAGCACTCGCCGCGGAAGCCTCAGTCGCAGATGAAGGGCGCGGAGAAACACACGCATGGCTGAGCCGCGGACTCTCGTCTTGTCTTCTTCCGGGGACAGAGCGTCCATGGCTTCCGCCCGAGGGCGTGCTGCCCCGGACGAAGGAGACACCACCATGGCGAAGAAGGGGACTGCGCGTGCTGCGCGCCTGCAGTTGGCGGACGTGCCACAGCAACTGGCAGCGCTGGCCAGCATGTCGGTGCCGGAGTTGGCGGCGAAGTACCTGGAGCTGTACGGCGAGCCCACGCGCAGCCGCAACCGGGACTACCTGAAGAAGCGCCTGGCCTTCCGGATTCAGGAGCTGGCCGAAGGGGGCCTCTCCGCGCGCGCCGTCGCGCGCATCTCGGAGTTGGGCGACAAGCTGCCCGAGCGCTGGAGGATGCGGCAGGTGGAGGAGACGAAGCCAGCCGAGCCGCCTCCTCCAGCCGCTGCGGACGGGCGCGCAGCCCCTGCGGACGGGCGCGACGCGCGCCTGCCGCCGCCGGGCACGGTGCTGACGCGCGTATTCAAAGGGACGCAGCACCGGGTGACGGTGCGCGAGGGCGGGATTGAATACGAGGGCCAGCTTCACCGCAGCCTCTCCAGCGTGGCCAAGCTGATTACGGGCACGGCCTGGAATGGCTTCACCTTCTTCGGCCTCAAGGACGGCAGCTCAAAGGCGGTGACGCGATGAGCGGCCCCTCCTTCTTCCAAACATACATGGGGCAGCGCTTCTACGAGACGACGATGCCGCAACTCGTCCGTCAACTTGGGCGTCTCAACGATAACCTGGAGCGGCTGGTGGCCGTGGCAGAGCAGCACGCCGGGCAGAAGCAGTCCGCGAGCGTCGAGCCGGTGCCGACGCCCGGGAATTCGGAGGGGAGATGAGGAAGAGCAAAGCGACACCCACGGACACGAAGCGCTGCGCCGTCTACACGCGCAAGTCCACGGCGGCGGGCCTGGAGATGGAGTTCAACTCGCTGGACGCCCAGCGCGAGTCCTGTGTCGCCTACGTGCAGCGCCAGTCCGGCTGGGTGTTGGTGGATGAGAGCTACGACGATGGTGGCTTCACCGGCGCCAACATGGAGCGGCCCGCTTTCCAGCGACTGCTGCAGGACGTGGACGCGGGGCGGGTGGACGTGGTGGTGGTGTACAAGGTGGACCGCCTCTCCCGCAGCCTCCTCGACTTCGCGAAAGTCATGGAGCGCTTCAACGCGGCGGGCGCCTCCTTCGTCTCGGTGACGCAGAACTTCTCCACCGCAGACGCGATGGGGCGGCTCACCCTCAACATGCTGATGAGCTTCGCCGAGTTCGAGCGCGAGATGATTTCCGAGCGCACGCGGGACAAGGTGGCCGCCGCGCGGCGCAAGGGGAAGTGGACGGGAGGACGCGCGCTACTGGGCTACGAGGTGAAGGACAAGCGCCTCGTGGTGAACGAGTACGAGGCCGTGGTGGTGCGGGAGGCCTTCGAGCTGTACCTCCAGCACCAGCAGGCCTCGGCGGTGGCGCGCCTCCTCAACGAGAAGGGGCGCACGACGAAGAGGTACGAGGCCCAGAGTGGTGCCACGCGCGCGGCTCGGAAGTGGACGACGCAGGATGTGCTGCGCCTCTTGAGGAGCCCTCTGTACGCGGGCTTCATGCCCTATGGCGACGAGACGCACCTAGGCGAGCACTCGCCGATTGTAGACAGGGCTACCTTCCATCAGGTGAAGGACATTCTGGAGGGCCGCGGCCCGGGCATCCAGTACCACGGGCGCAACCCGGACTACGTGCTGCGAGGCCTCCTGCGCTGCGGCATGTGCGGCGAGGCCATGACGCCCGGCTCCACGCGCAAGGGCGAGCGCGAGTACCGCTACTACCGCTGCGTCACCCGGGACAAGCAGGGCAAGGAGGGGTGCCGGGCTGCCCCCATGCCGGCAGCCGCCCTGGAGGACTTCGTCGTCACGCAGCTGCGGGAGGTTTCGGTAGGTGACGGCTTCGCGGCCCAGGTGCATGCCCGCCTCACGGCGCGGTTGGAGGAGAAGCACCAGGCCCTGCGCGCGGAGCGCGCGCAGCTCCCGAAGGACTTGGCTAAACGCGCCGGGGAGTCGAGGAAGTGGGTGGACTCCCTCGCCAAGCTGGAGGGCCCAGCCCGGCGCCTCGTCGAGGAGAACCTGACGGCCGCGGAAGAGGAGGTCGCCCGCATGCGGAAGCGGCTGGCGGAGGTGGAGCGCGCCCTGGACGCCATTGATGGGGAGAAGGTGGAGGCGGAGTGGGTGGCCCAGGCCCTGGCGAACTTCGACGTGGTGTGGGACGCCCTGACGGCGACCAACCGGGGGCGCCTGCTACGGGCCCTCGTTGGCCGGGTGGTGGTGAACGAGGCGACGGGCCGCGTTGACGTGCATCTGGCCCACGCCAGTGAGGCCGCAGCGCTCGGGCGCGAGGAGGTGGCGGCGTGAGCACAAGCCCCGAGTCGCAGCTGGCGGAGGCCGGCCTCGTCAGCGGACACTTTCACCGCGTGCGTCGTCGGGCGGAGGTGCGCCTCCGACGTGGGGCACCACCCCCGCCGAGAGAGGTGGCGCGCCGGCCAGCGCACGTCGCGCGAATGTTGGCCCTGGCGCACCATGTGGAGTCCGCCATCGGCCGGGGCCTTGTGGCGAGCGCAGCGGACGTCGCCAGCCAACTGGGCTTCACCCGGGCGCGCGTGACGCACCTGCTGGACTTGCAACTGCTGGCTCCGGACATCCAGGAGGAGGTGCTGTTCCTCGATGCCGTCGACGGGGCGGAGCCGCTCAGTGAGAGGGGCCTCCGGGCCATTGCACACGCGGGGACGTGGGAGGCGCAGCGCGAGCGCTGGCGCGCGGTGAAAGCTTCATTCTGAGACGGGAGTCCGAATGCCTGGACTTCTTGGTGTAGCGTGAGTGCACGAAGCTGTCTGTGGTGTTGAAAAATATGCGGGCCGGGTGGCCCGCGAGAAAAGCGAGCGAGAGCACTATTCAGGCTGCGGTAGCGGAAGAGGTGAGGAAGGCGATGGGCCGGCAGTTGGAGCTGCTGGAGAAGATTGCTCAGTTTCTGGGCATTGAGCCCAGCAGCGCCCCTGCGGCGTCCGTGCCGAAGCGCACACCTGCGCCTCCGCCTTCGCCGAAGCGCATGTCCTCGGTGCCCGTGCGAAAGTGGGCGAGGACGGAGGTCGCGCCGAAGCCCACGCGGGCCGGGCCCGCGCCCCAGAAGAGCCGCGGGCGCCCGCGTGCGGCGGGACGCACAGTGTACTGCGCTTTCGTCCTTAGCCTGGTACGCTCTGCTGCATGCTGCTAGAGCTAGCTGTCGGTGACGCATATGGCGCCGGTTTTGAGTACGTCAGTGCAGAACGGGTGCTGCGGGATAACGACCTTTCCTGCTACGTGGAGCATCCTCGGCCCCTTCTCGCTCCCGGAAGCTACACGGACGACACGCAGATGAGCCTCGCGGTGGCGGAGGCCATGCTCTCAGGCGAGCCATGGACGCCACAGCTCTTGGCTCGCTACTTTGTTGCAACATTCCGGCGAGACCCTCGTAAGGGCTATTCGCGGCGCTTTCAGGCGTTGCTCGAGCAAGTTGAGACGGGCGAAGAGTTCCTCGAGCGAATCAACCCGAATAGCGACAGGAGTGGCGCGGCCATGCGTGCTCCACCACTTGGCTTGTTGCCCTCCTCTGGGCAGGTCATCGAGCGGTGCACGATACAGGCTGAGCTGACTCACCGCACGGTGGATGGTGTGAACTCTGCCGTGGCGGCAGCGCTGATGACGCACTTTCTCGTGCACGACATCGGCCCAAAGGAGGAGCTTGGCGCATTCCTCGAGTCCCAAGTGCCAGGGCAATGGGCGAAGCCATGGGTCGGCGAAGTGGGACAGAAGGGATGGATGAGTGTGCGGGCCGCCGTTACGGCGGTACTTGCGCACGATACGCTCGCGGACATTTTGCGTGCATGCGTGGCCTACGGAGGGGACGTGGATACGGTCGCGGCCATTGCACTCGCAGCTGCGGCCTGTTCAGGTTACGTAGAGCAGAACATCCCTGCGCACTTGGTTGAAGCACTGGAGAACGGAGTCTTTGGCCGAGACTACATCGTCGCCCTCGATGCACGATTGATGGCCCTCGCAGCTGACTCCCGGTCCCGCTGACGGGCCGCGATGACCTCTCCCTTAGTAACGCCCAGGCCGAGGGACAAATCACGAAGCTCAAGCTCCTCAAGCGGCAGATGTATGGCCGAGCCAGCTTCGACCTGCTGCGTCGTCGCGTGCTGCTCACCATTTGGGCCTACGGCCCACACGAAGTGCGGGAGAGCCACGGAAGCGGGGGACCCTCACCCGATGGGCGAGTCAGCATTGCTTGGCTCGTCGCTCAGTTGGGCGACGAGCTTTGCGGTAATGGAAGGTGCTTCCCGGTAAGAGATGCCGTGTGGTGCCTCGTAGTCGAGGGCGCGCGGACCTTTGCCAGGCGACCGGAGAGGCATTGACCGCCCGGGCAAAACGCTTTGGTTGGTGAGATAGCGCGCTATGCCCCATGTAGGCGACGCGTTTGAGCGTGCTTTCTATGTCTACTGCAGTCAGGTGCGGTTGATTGCATCGGGCCATTGAAAAGAGGGCACGTATCTGGATGCGCCTTGCTCGCACCAGCGAGTGCCGGCTTCCCTTGTGGAAAGAAGAATGGTACTTGATTGGTGCTTTTGAAAGCACCTATTAGGTGCTTGCGTTGCGGCGCGGCCCCGCTGTCACTTCACGCAGTCACGCATGCCGCAGGCGGCTGCCTGACGGGTGTCGTGTTGCTGTGCCGCTGTCCCACTCTTCCGCATGGAGTGTCACCCATGGCCAGTACCGCCGATGAAGTCAGTACGGACGAAGGCCCTTGCCAACCGCCCTACGTGGCGCCGCCCTTCAAGCCTCACTTTCTCTTCGAAGCGGGCGAAGTCCGATATGAGGCCGTGGCGGAGTTGGAGCGGAGGCAGTCCGGGGAGGTGCTGCTCTTGGCCCAGCGTCGGGTGCGGAAGGAGGCGTTAACGGGCCACTGCCTCGTGCGGCGCCTGCCGAGCCCCGCCACCTACATGCGCAGGCGGAGGCTGGTGGAGGAGGTGCAGCTGGCCTTTCGACTCCACCACCCGTCCATTGCACAGGTACACCACCTGGGCATTTACGGCGACGCGCCGCACGTTGTCATGGAGTACGTGCCGGGGCCTTCGCTGGAGACGCTGGTGACGGCATCCGTGGTGCGTGGACGAGCTATGTCCGAGGCCTTCTGCCTCAACGTCGGCGTGGAGTTGGCGGAGGCGCTGCACTACGCACACACGTTGGTGGACGAGGACGGGCGCTCTCTGGGCATTGTCCACCGCGACGTCAATCCCCGGCACGTCATTGTCGGCCCTCACGGCGAGGTGAAGCTGATGAGCTTCGGTGCGGCGTACTCGCTGCTGGTGGGGCGGGAAGAGTCGCCGGAGAGCCTCGTCCGCGGGGACGTGGCTTATGCTTCGCCGGAGTACATTCGTCGCGAGTCGCTCACTCCGCGCTCGGACGTCTTCAGCTTGGGTGTGCTGCTGGTGGAGCTCCTGACGGGCACCCACCTTTTTGACGTCGCGGATGTGCCACGGCCTCCTCAGGGGCGGCGACTACGCGCGGAAAGCACTCCGTCGCTGCCGTTGAAGCAAATGCGCGCGTTGCTCGCCAGCTTCGGCTCAGACTTCGTGGAGAAGGCAGTGGCGGCGTTGGCTCCGGACGTGAAGGCCATTCTCCACAGGACCCTGCAGGCTAACCCCGAGGAGCGCTTCGCCTCGGCCGCGGAGCTGCGTGACGCACTTCGGGCAGCGCAGTCTCAGCGGGGCGAGCCCTACGGGAGGCGGGAGGTGGTGGGGGAGGTGGCGCAGGTACTGTCGGAGGGCGGCCGCATGCGCGACAAGGTGGAATTCGGTGAGGCTGGCCTCTACCCGGAAGGGCTGGACGCGCACGAACTGATGGCCGCGAAGGAGAAGTAGCTGGCCGTGGAAGGGGAGGGACTGGTGCGGTGGCACGAGTGGATGGTTCGGCCTGGATGCACCGTCACCGGCGAGATGCGCAAGGCCGCAGCTTCCGGCCCGCCGTTCCTCACCTCCTGCCGACAAAGGAGGGCCTCGACGAGGTGGCCCGGCTTCGGCGGGAGGTGCAGCGGTTTGCAGCCAGTCTGTCTCAGGAGAGCGGCACTCGCCCTTTGCGGCGGCGGGTCGCTACCTGCTTCATCTCGCCATGACTGTGGCGACTTGAAGAAGGGCCTCCAACTGTTCCCCATCCAGCTTCCGCGCCAGGTACAGCAACCGACGCAAGGAGGGCGTGTCGTCCTCCTTCGCGCGCGGGCCTTTCCCCCCGTGGGATGGTTCCGTGAGGCCGAGCATCTCCTCCGGAGAAACCTTCAGCTCGGTACACAGCCGGTAAAAGGTGGGGATGCTGGGAAGCATCTGCCCGCGCTCCAGGCGGCTGTACACGGGGGGCACCAGTCCGACGCGGGCTGCGGCATCGGCCCGGGTGAGGCCCATCTGCTCCCGAGCGGCGCGGGCCGTCGTGCCAATGGTGATTGCCAAGTCCTGGTCCATGAGGTGAGGCGCAGTGTACCTGAGAAGTCTTCTTCTCAAGCACGTGCGCGACTCACCGCATCGCTGGAATCAGTCGCAGGAGTGCCTTCACCTGTCGCTCATCCAATTTTCGCACCTGCTGCACCAGCAGTCGTACCGTAGGCGAGTCTGGTGGGGGCTCTGCGTGGAAGCCGTGGCCCAACAGGGCGTCTGGCGAGGTGCAGAGGACGGTGGCGAGGCGGTGGAGCGTGCGGACGCTGGGCAGCATGCGTCCACGCTCCAGGCGGCTGTAGACGGCCGAGGCGAGGCCCACCCGCTGCGCGACATCAGCCTGGGTGAGAGAAAGGCGCAGTCGTGCCGCCCGGGCGTTGGCGCCAATGGTGCTCGCGAGGTCGAGCGACGACGTGGCCTGGTGGCTCTCTGGTGACGAGGCGGGCATGAGGAGGGAGGCGAGGGTGAGTCACCCCAATGTAACGAGTCAGGCGAATGGTTGGCAATCCTCTGAGTAGGAATGACTTCGGAAGCTGAGGACTGTCACGTCGGGGTTTGGTAGCGTGGTGGCGCTGCCGGGAGGGAGAAGCCGCATGCGGCAAGGTGAAGTCCTTCAGTCCGCATTGATTGGGTGGGAGGCGTCATGAGGGACGACGGCCCCCCGGCCGTGCTGTCTCCCGGGGACGTGGTGCTGGGCTACACGGTGGTGAGGCAGCTGGGCCGTGGCGGCTTCGGCACCGTGTACCTCGCGACGCAGGAGGGGCAGTCCTACGCCTTGAAGCTGGTGGAGCGGCGTCGCGTAGGCGGGCGGGCGGAGCGGGAAGTCTCCATCCTCTTGCGTCTCAAGCACCCCAACGTGGTGGGGATTCGGGGTTTCTCCTTCTGGCAGGTGGGGGAGCGCGAGTTCGCTCTCATCGTCATGGAGTACGTGGAGGGACGGCAGCTGGGCGTGTGGGTGAAGGAGGAGAACCCCTCGGCCCGGGAGGTGGCGAGGGTAACCCTCGACGTGGCGCGGGCGCTGGCGGCCTCACACGAAGCACAGGTGCTGCACCGGGACGTGAAGGAGTCCAACGTCATGGTGCGCGACGCGGACGGCGTGGCGGTGGTGGTGGACTATGGGGTGGGGGACTACAAGGGCGCCCCCGGCGTCACCCAGTCCCTGGTGCCACCTGGGACGCCCGAGTACCGCCCGCCGGAGATGTGGCGCTTCATGGAGAGGCCCGTGGGGGTGGGGCGAGGCCGCTACGTGCCGGGCCCGGCGGACGACGTGTGGGCCCTGGGCGTTGTCCTCTACCGCCTCCTCACCGCGAGGTGGCCTTTCGAAGCCGGGGACGACCAGGCTTTCATCAACGCCGTCCTCACTCAGCCGCCAGTGCCTCCCCATGTCGCCAACCGGCTCGTCCCGGAGAGGCTGAGTCTTCTGTGCATGCGGCTGCTGGAGAAGGAGCCTGCCGAGCGCCCCGAGGCGAGCGCAGTCTGTGAGGCACTGGAGGAGGTGCTGGCCGGGGCGGAAGGGGAGGCGTGGGGCAGTCCCTTGTGCGACACGTATGGGCCGCACTCGGCAACCACCGAGGGGGAAGTGGACGAACTCATGCAGTGGGCGAAGGTGCCCTTGCGCCAGCTGCGCCGTGGCAAGGCGCCAGGGCCGGCCCCCGCGGAGCTGCCGGACGTCCCGGGCGGTGGCCCGCCCGCGCCTGCGGCATTGGTGCAGGTGAATGCGCCTGCAGCCGTGCTACCCGTGAAGGTGCAACTGCCTCGACCAGGGCTGGCGGTGCTGGACGCCTCGCGGTTGGCGACGGAGTCCGCTGCCGTCGACGTGGGGCGGCGCTCCCTCTACTCTCGCCTCAGGAAAGGGCGGGTGCTGGGTGTGGGGCTGTTGGCCATGGCCCTCGCGGCTGGGGTGCTTTTCTCACAGCGGACGGCTTCACCGCAGCCGCAAGCAACGGTCTTCGCCGACCCAGGTCAAGAAGTAGCGCCATATACAAAGAAACCTCAAGCTGGCCAGGCCGCAGCTCCCACCGGGCCGGAGGCAATACCTGCGGCCGTCGCGCCTCCCGCGATGCTCCCCGAGGTGACTGCCACCGTGACGACGAAGAAGAGTGACACCCCGCCATCCCCGCTAGAGCCCGTCAAGAAGGCTACGAGGGGCGTCCGCAGCGCCCTGGCGACGACGGCCCTCTGCACGACGTTGGCCTGCACAGGGCCGCAAGTGCGCTCGCCACCGGAGCCCGAGGACTGCCCGGACGGGGCTGTCGAGGCCATGTCGCAGCTAGGCATCCGCGTGGGGGAGGCGAACTTCGCAACATTTCCCATTAGAGGCGAGACGAGGGTGATCACGGTGCGTGAAGGCTCCACGCAGGTCCGTTTGCTTGGACGCTGGGGGCAGCTGCCCGACGGCACAACTATTTCAGGGAAGCTCATCTTGGGGGACCGCGTCTATGGTCGATTGACCAAAGCACGCACCCGCAGCGGTGACAGCTTCCCAGTATGCTTGGAGGTATACGATACAAACTCAAGGCGCGGGCTTGAGTTGGAGCCAGGTAAGGCTGGCTCTGGAGGGCTTCACGTCTGGTCAAGCGTCCAGATGAAGGCCGTCCGCGAGTTTGAGTGAAATCCGGTGTTCTAAGTGGTGTGCCCGGTATCCAGCGTTGACTCGCCAAGGAGTAACAACTGCTTGCCTCGGATAGTTACTGCCGTCCTCTTGTTTTTTCTGTCCGGCGGCGGTGTGGCTCGAGCGCAGCCGACGCCTATGTCAACTGGCTCAGGAGTGCGCCGCATCGAAGTGCCCCCGGAGAGCGCGCCAGCTTCGATCGAAGTGTCGATCAGTTCGGGGCTCTCATCCACGATCCTGTTTGATTCGGAGTTGGCGCGAGAAGGAGTGGTACTGGAGGGGCGGGAGCGGTTCTCCCTGCTGGACATAGGCCAGACCACGATTCGTCTTATCCCCTCAGAAGGAATCAGCTCTGGAGACCGGTTTCGGTTGACTGTGAGATTTCGAGATGAGGCGGCACCAGGGAGTGCAACCTTTCTTTTGGTAGCTCACCCAGCAAAAGCAGATCCGCTCTTGGAGGTGTATCGCCGGAAGCGCGGTGTGGAAACCTACCGGGAAGAGGCGCGAGAGGCGAGGGCAGAGGCCCAGCGGTGCCGAGAGGAAAATGAGCGTCTGCGTGCTGAGCGAAGCGCTCCTCAAGGGCTCGCGGGTCTCATTTCGTCGGGACTGCCAGGGACTGGAGGCGTCGAGGGTAGTAGCGATTTGCTGAAGACTCTCTCTCGAAGCCCCAGTAACGCATTGCTTGTACGTGTGGCCTTCAGCTATCGCTCCGCACGACGAGTCGCGGTGGAGGTGGGGCTCCATTGCCCGAAGGATATGCCACCGTGGAGGGCAAATGGGGCGATGCTCCGAGGCAAATCTGGTGAAGAATTGAATGTGGTGCAGGTGTGGCAGGACACGCCTGCGCCCTCGCAAGAGTACATTCGCGTCGTCGTTGAAGCAGAGGCGACGCCAGATGCAGCTCGGGGCCCATTCACCTTGAAGCTCTGGGAGGCGGACGGCCCGCGCACCATCACTCTGGGGAATGTGATATTTCCATAGTCTTTCGCAGGGCTTGGTCGGCGCAAAGGCACTGGTGCGTGGTTGCGTCCCAGGGCTCTGTGGCTGGAATCCAGAATCAGGCCTGCACGCTGGAGCCGGTATCACTTGGCTTCGCTAACTGTCCCGTCGTTGTTGACGCGAAATCGAAATCCTCCGCGCCCTTCTCCAGCAACTGCAATGTGGTAGGTGCGTCCGCGTGTCAGCAGTCTTGCAGGTTGTAGTTCCTCGAAGCCGTAGGGGAGGACACCGTAGTTGAGGCGCGCTGGGAACGGCCCGGTGAGCGGTGGCAGCGCGCGAATGGACCACATGTGAGTGCCGTCAATGTCCATGACGCTGATGGAGTCGTACCGAGGTGCGTCCCCAGGTTGGGACGGCGCCCGGATGACGAAAGCGGGAGCGGGAATCCGTTCTGCGGCAGATGCCAACTCCACGATGAGCGGCGGCTCGCAGGCGCCGACCAACGTGGCAAGGAGGACTGCCACCACGAGCCGCAGGAGCCAATTATGGCGCATGGCTACGGCGCTCCCCGTCCGGCCCGGACCTCGCGCAGCGCCGCCTCGAGCTGGGCGGTGTAGTCCACCCCATCGACGTAGAGGCGCTTCGGTGGAGCCTCGAAGAAGCCCGCGCGGTAGCCCTGCTCGAGCAGCTCCGCCTGCTGCTCCGGGTTGAGCTGACTCCAGGATTTCCCCTCCCGGAGGCCTTTGCCCAAGTCGTAGCCGTCCCCAAAGAACTGGGCCACCAAGGCCTCGCTCATGTAATCGATGCCGCCGTGCTGGTGCTGCCACACGTGGGCGGCCTCGTGGACGAGGGTGTCCATTCGAAGTGGCACGTGTTTCGATGGGACGAAGATGGTGTCCCCATGCACGAACGGCCTACCTGACATCGTCAGTAGCCCTGCATTGCCTTCCTTGATGGAGATGCGGCTGTAGTCGAGGGAGTCGCCGTACACGTGGCGGAGGACGGCCTCTTCCTCTGCCGTTAGCCCACGCCGGACCGGCTCCACGCCCAGAAGCGTCTGGGCGGCACTGAGGGCCCGTCCGCCCACCATAAGCACCGCGTCGACCGGCGTCTGGACCATTTGCACCAAGCCGCGCGCGAGTTCGGTGAAGCCCTCTCGGAAGCGGCCAGTGAATACTTGGCCCAGGCCGTTGGCCAGCGTCTGCGTAGCCTCTACTCCGTTACGAATGAGTCCCACGACAGCGTCCTTCGCTCCTGTCACGAGGCCACCGACGGCGTCTCCCACCCGCCGGAGCCCTCCTGTTACGGCGGAGCCGATGCGGCTGAGGAGCCCCTTCTGCGCCCCCTTCTCAGGCCTCTGTGCCTTGAACCCCTCGGCGGGCATGCGCACTGCCTCCACAACGGCCTCTGGCTGCGCGCTGGCGAGGGCGAGGGCTGTATCCGCAGACTCGGCCGCTGGCCGCTGGAGCCCTGGAGCGCGGTTGCCGAAGGACTCGATGATGTCGCCCGCCTTCATGGCGACTGCTCCGCGTGGGCGAGCCGCGCCCCTGTTGGCCTCCGGTGGCTCGGGCTCAAGCCCCGGGAGAACCGTGCTGCGTGACGTGATGGATTCCATAGATGGCCCTGGTGGTGAGAGGAGGGATGACACGGCGTCTCGGCCAGCGCGCCAGCTGCGAGCTGGGGCGCGAGGGCGGTGAGGTGAAGGGGCGGCCGCCTGGCCGCGCGTCAGAGCCCGCAGGTGTGAAAGTTGCCGGTGGCGAAGTACCGGCAGTCGCTAGGATTGCTGCACAGCGACCGGCACTGGCCCGCGGCGTTGGGCACGGAGCACGTGTTGCAGAAGCAGCTCGTCTGGTGGCCGAACGCCGTTACGAACGTGGAACAAAAGCCCGCTGAGGAGTTGGTTTCCGCGGCGCAGTTCGACGCGATGAGCACGTCGGCGCCCGGCGCGCACGTGAAGTGGACCCGCGGATTGGCCACGCTGGCGCCCGTGGCAGACGCGCAGACGCCATTGACGTCGATGCTGCCGCACCGGCAGGCCCCACTTCCGTCAGCGGCGATTCGTTTGCACTGCCCCGGGCCGCAGTTGAGGGCGATGATGCCTTCCTGCGGGTCACACCTCACCCAGGTGTCCCCGGTGCAGTAGCCGTACTCGTTGATTCCCTGGCAGGCGCCGCCGATGCGCACGCAGCCCGTTCCGGCTTGGTTCGGGACGTACCCCGCGGCACAGGCGCAGCTTTCCCCATCCGCGTTGCACGTGGAGTTGGCCGGGCAGGTACCACACGTTCCGCCGCAGCCGTCCGAGCCACAAACCTTGTCCTGGCACTGGGGCACGCAGACGCACGCTCCAGACGCGCTGCATGTGGTTCCTGTGCGGCAGGTCCCGCACGTCCCGCCGCACCCGTCCGGTCCGCACTGCATCCCGTCGCACTTCGGGACGCACACACACCGGCCGCCCTGGCACGCTTCGCCGGAGCTGCATGTGCCGCAGCTCCCCCCGCAGCCGTCGCTGCCGCACGTCTTCCCAGCGCACGAGGGGGTGCACGTCGCCGAGCACTGTCCTTCCGAGTCGCAAGCCTCACCCGCCCGGCAGGTGCCGCAGGTCCCACCACAGCCGTCCGGTCCACATTCCCTCCCGAGACAGCGCGGAGTGCAGGTGCTGCCGGCGTCCACGGGCGGCGTACCGCCGTCGCCCTCAAAGGAGCCCCCATCTCGCGAGGTGGACGGGGGCGTGCGACCATTATCCGGGTCCTCCTCCGTGGGGCCGCAATGCAGGACCGCTACGGCGACCAGTATCGGGGCGAAGATGCGGAAGAAGGCGGGCGCTGGGCGTCCAAAGGCCACGGAGAACTCCTCCGGCCAGAGCTGCGCTGGGGGAGTCCTGCGCGAGCCTGGCTCGACGCTGCCTGCCTCAGCAGGATGCGTGCCCCTGGGGTGTTCCTCTTGGAGGAGGGCGCTGGGCCATCCGCGGGCGAGGACTGGCGTGCCACGTAGAGACTCCTCCAATTGGCCGCCCGCACGGTGAGTTCGCAGTTCCCCCTAATGTGAAGGACTGGAGCACTTCGAAGGGGCCTTCCCCAATGGCTCGTCCGCCTGGTGCCATGATCCACCGCCGCCGACTTCGCCAGCGAGGAGGCGCGGGTGTCCCAGTCCCGGGCAATATTCACCTGTGTCCGGACCTCGACTGCGACTCGGTGCCACGCATGCTGAGGCAGCGCAGTCCTGCATTCGTGCGCGTCGAGCCGCGCTTCCTCCCTGAGTTGGAGGAGTCCCAGGTGCGCGTTGGGAAGCGCCTCTGGCTGCCCTTCCTCCGTGCCCGCCGGTACATGCAGTCCCGCCAGTCGCTGCTGGACTACTCGCTCACGCAGTTCTTCAAGGAGGCGGAGCGGTACCGGCCCTGAATTGGAACTGTCGCTCCTTGCGCGCCAACCGGTGTCGCCTGGCGCGCAGGCTGAGGTGCCGTATTCGCGTGATGGGAAACATGCACGGAGCCGGCGAGAGAGCGTCTTTCCGGATGCCTCTTTGTCTGCTGGTGTTCTCTCGACTATGCCTGTCATGACGACGACAGCACCGGCGCCTCTCTTACTCGCGTTGACGCGCTCCTGCCCCAGCGTCTGGATGCCCCCGCGTTAATCACGCCAACTGGCGCACTTGCCATCCGGTCTGCGCCAGCCGGGGCCGCCTCGGCTCCCGCATCCGCCGCTGCCATATCCATAGTTGCTGCGCGAAGTGCCCCTGCGATTGCTTCCCTGGGAGTTCTGGTGAGGCTTCGGACTCGTTAGATTTGCTTGCCGCTCCGCTTCGGCAACCTGAGCGTGCTCCGCCTGCGTCAGCAGGGACTTGCGACAGAGGCTCGGGTATCCGCCATCAAGGCAGACCTTCAGGTTCTCGCGCCGTTCCGCCTCGGCGACTTGAGCACGCTCGGTGGTGTAGCCCCCTGAAGAGTCGGACAGGCTCGTTCGGCTAATAAGCGAGTCTGAGCATGGAGAAGAAGAGCCAAGAGGGAGCCCCTGAGGGGGCGGAGAAGGGCAAGCGCCGTCGGCGGTATTCGGCGGCGGAGAAGCTGCGCCTGGTGACTGAGTGCGAGGCGCCGGGCAGTAGCGTGTCCCTGGTGGCGCGGAAGTACGGCATCAGCCCCAGCCAGCTTTTCCGCTGGAGGCACCTGAAGGAGGCGGGCGGCGTGTCCGGCCTGCGGGCCGGGGAGGCCGTGGTGCCCGAGTCCGAGGTGCAGGCGCTCAAGGCCCAGGTGCGAGAGCTCCAGCGGCTCTTGGGCAAGAAGACACAGGAGGCGGAAGTCCTCCGGGACGCGGTGGAGTTGGCCCGCGAAAAAAAACTATTGTCGCCCGCGGCCTTGTCGAAGCTGGGAGGCATCCTGTGAGCGCGGTGGCCCGGACCCTCGGCGTGTCCCGCTCCACCCTGCATCGTCCCTTGGGGGCTCGGGAGCCCCGCCGCCCAGACGCTCATGCCGACGCCGAGGCGCTGGAGGGACTCAAGGCCGTCGCCCAGGAGCGCGCCACGTACGGCTACCGCAGGGCGTGCGCCGTCCTCAACCGACAGCGCCGGGCAGCGGGGAAATCGCCCGTCAACCACAAGCGGGCGTACCGGCTCATGCGCGACGCCCAACTCCTCCTCCAGCGACACACAGGGAAGCCTACTCGTACCCACGAGGGCACCATCATCACGCTGAAGTCCAATCTGCGCTGGTGCAGCGACGGCTTCGAAATCCGCTGCTGGAACGGCGAGCGCGTCCAGGTGGCCTTCAGCCTCGACTGCTGCGACCGGGAGCTCATCGCGTACCGTGCCTCCGTCGAGCACCCCACCGGCCTCACCATTCAGGATTTGATGGCCGAGACGGTGGAGGCCCGCTTCGGCCCGGGCACCTCGAGGGCGCCCCACCCGGTGGAGTGGCTGTCGGACAACGGGCCCGTCTACACGGCCAAGGACACGCGCGATTTCGGCCGGAATCTGGGCCTGGTGGTATGCACCACGCCCGCCTACTCCCCGGAGAGCAACGGCATGGCCGAGGCTTTCGTGAAGACGTTCAAGCGCGACTACGTGTACGTCAACGACTTGCCCTCCGCTTCCCACGTCCTCACCCGGTTGCCCGTCTGGTTCGACGACTACAACCGCTGCCACCCTCATCGCGGATTGAAGATGATGTCACCCCGCGAGTTCCGTAGTGCTAACTCTCAACCCTGAGCTGTCCGATTTGACGGGGGCAACTACACTCGGTCTGCGTCAACAGGGACTTGCGACAGAGGCTCGGGTATCCGCCATCAAGACAGACCTTCAGGTTCTCGCGCCGTTCCGCCTCGGCGACTTGAGCACGCTCGGTCTGCGTCAACAGGGACTTGCGACAGAGGCTCGGGTATCCGCCATCAAGGCAGACCTTCAGGTTCTCGCGCCGTTCCGCCTCGGCGACTTGAGCACGCTCGGTCTGCGTCAACAGGGACTTGCGACAGAGGCTCGGGTATCCGCCATCAAGGCAGACCTTCAGGTTCTCGCGCCGTTCCGCCTCGGCGACTTGAGCATGCTCCGGCTGGGTCAGTAGGGACTTGCGACAGAGGCTCGGGTATCCGCCATCAAGGCAGACCTTCAGGTTCTCGCGCCGTTCCGCCTCGGCGACTTGAGCATGCTCCGGCTGGGTCAGTAGGGACTTGCGACAGAGGCTCGGATAGCCGCCGTCAAGGCAGACCTTTAGGTTCTCGCGCCGCTCCGCCTCGGCTGTTGTTTGCGCGTACGCACTTGTTGAGAGGGCCAGTGCCAGGACTGCGGAGTACAATAGTTGGGACATTCTTTCCCCCTCGTCTGGCGCTTCAGGCCGCTCGCCAGTTGCTGCGGTTTCGGAGATTACACTTCGAGGCAGTGTTCTGAGAAGAGGTCGAGCGATTATGAATGGGAGCCGAACATGGAGGACGCGCAAAAGCTGCAAGTGCCGTGACGCTTGACGCCGCCTTCAGCCCGCAGCAGTGCAACATTGGAGGGGGCTCCTTCATCGAAGGGAGTTGTCGTATCCGCGAGCAGGACGAGTCGATGACGACCTCGTGCTCGTCTCTCTCACTTGCAGTGACACGAAACCTACCAGGACCTTGGCGCGCTCATGACTCAGCGACCGAGCCTTGGAAGGTGCGCCTTATCTGGGGGACGTTCCGGTGCTGCGTTTGGGCGGGACGTGGGTGCTGCGAGCGCAAATGGAGGAGCCTCAGGTGCGCGTTGGGAAGCGCGTCTGGCTCCCCTTCCTCCGCGCTCGCCGGTACATGCAGTCGCGCGAGCCGCTGTTGGAATATTCGCTCACCCAGTTCTTCAAGGAGGCCGAGCGGTATCGGCCCTGACTGCGGCGACCGGGCAGGGCGTGGGGGATTGAGGCAGAAGCTGGAGGTGCCTGGGCGCGCGTCAGCGGGCGCGCCTGGCAGATCCTGCCTCACCCGATGGGAGGAGCGCTCTGTATTTGGCCCGCAAGCGCACTCTCGCGCGCTAACCGGGTCTCCGTTGCCGCCGCGGAGCAGGGCGAACGGCGGAGTGCCGTCGGGTCACTCGGGAAAGTTGGCGAAAGTAGAACCTCCGAACGCCGGCGAGGGCGCGGCGTCATAGTCCTCCCAATTCTCGAACCATACGCGCAGCTTCGCCTCGTCGAGCCGCGCTACCTTCGCCCGGCCGATGACGCGGCTCTTGTGGGGCCCGTACTCCATTCTCTGCACGTAGACCCACTCGTTGCCGCCGTCCAATGCGCGCTGGCACTGGGTGAAAATCTTCGGGTTCGTCGTGATGAACACGAGCTGCTCCATCGTCGGGCTCCAGCGGTTCTCGTACCGCTGCTCGTCATCCGGATGTGCCACCAGGACCACCAATCGATTCGGCATGCCATTTCCTCCATCGGCTCCCTTCAGGGCAGTGAGGTACTGCGCTGCCGGGGGGCAGACCATGCCATGGTATGCGCGATCTTGCGCCGCGGGCGTGTGCTGGGGGGCGGGAGCAAGGCACGAACCGCCCGGACGAGGGAGCCTGCGCCGGTGGCAGGCGCTTGCAGGCTCCATCATCTGGACACACTCTGGAGCTGCCGGATGCTGGCGGTTGGGTGGATGCACTTTCGCCTGAGCAAGACCTGAAGGTATAGACTCAGCATCGATGATCCAGGTGCGGTCCATCAGAACCCGCTACGAGCTCTGGATACCCTCGAGGCCCGCGCCACTAGCTGGGGCTACTGTCGCCTGCACTGGAGTTCCGAATGCCGTGCCTAAACCAAAGTTCACGATTCTCGATCAGCCAGGCTCTGTAGTGGTTCCGGGCAGTTAGCGCCCAGAGCCCCAGCGGAGGCAGCCTCTCCGAGGGGGATTCTAGGTACTGGTGCCGGTCGGCACGGTAGCGAGCGAGCAGCCTGTCGTAGGGAGCCGTTCGAGAATCACGATCCTTGGTTTAGTCTGCGGAGCTGCCAAGACCATCAAGGCTCACCTCATCCCCCGGACCTTCGCGCTTGAGGTCCAGGTTGGGAAGGCGCATGCCATTGTTCGCGAGTCTGGCGAGTATGAGGACACCCAATCCGGCATCTGGGATAGGGACATCCTATGCGGTGCCTGTGACAACGAGATCGGAAAGCTGGAAGGGGGCGCAAAGCAATCTCTCGACGCACTCCGGGCCGCCGCCGTTGGGAAGCCACTGGGCGTCCATCGGCTTGCTGGCGTCGCGGGTGACGACATCATCCGCTTTCTTGCCGCTCTCCTATGGAAGTACGCATCAACCAAGCCCGCCTTGGGGCGCATCAAGTTGGGGCAGTACAGGGCGATACTGGAGGATATCTCATTCCGAGGCGCGCCGATACCCTCAAGCGTGAACGCAGTCGGATTCCGGCTCCTGCGAGAGCAGAGCGATGATGGGGTCTTTGCTTACCGAGCACCGAAGGTCGACAGGAACGGCGGGGTCAACATGGTGCGATTGATGGTCGGCGGTGTTGTCTTCTGCGTGAAGTTGGATCAGAGAACTCCGAGTGACGCCGTATTCCGGGAAGGTGGAATGGCTGGACAGACCGACCTGCCGTACTGGTTGGCTCCCGCCCCCATGTTCGAGGAATTCACGCAGGGACGGGTCAAGTCCCGAATCGTGTGTAGGAGGGGGGAGCGGGGGGAGGGCCTCGGTGTGCTTCAGGAGAGCTGCTGAACGGGCTGTTCTTGGGTGGGATTGAGCAGGGACATGTCGAGGTAGCGGCGGTCGCTCCAGACGCTGGAGACCTCCCATGCGACGGTGGTGATGAGGCGCAGGGCACTGGCTCTATCTGGGAAGGCACCGACGCTGCGGATGCGACGCTTCACCTCTCCGTGCAGACGCTCCAGGCCATTGGTGGAGCGAAGGCGGCGCCAGTGCCCCTGGGGGAACTCGTAGAAGACGGTAGCCGCAGCGAAGCCCTTCTCCAGGCAGGCGACGGCCTCGGGCAGTTGGGCGCCCAGTCCCGTTTTGAAGGCCTCCATGCGGACCTTGGCCTCCTTGCGGCTGGGCGCGTTGAAGACGGCGGACACCTCACGGGCGACGCGCTGGCGCACGCGCTGAGGCACCTTGGCGGCCACATTTCGAGTCAGGTGCACGGTGCAGCGCTGTTGGCGAGCCTCTGGCAGCAGCCGGCGCACAGCGGCTTCCAGGCCCGAGTGGCCGTCGGCGATGACCAGGCGCACGCCGCCCAGGCCTCGGTCCACCAACTGTTCGAGCAGCTCCTCCCAGCTGGCCTGGGACTCGCTGGGCCCCAGGGTGACGGCGAGCAGGTGCCGATGCCCGTCCTCGCCGACGCCGTAGGCCACCAGGGCCGAAACGTTCTCCACCGCGCGGGCCCACCGGGCATCGAGGAAGGTGGCGTCCAGGTAGACGTAGGGAAAGGCCTGCGTGAGGCGGGCCCTCTTCAAGCCCTCCACCTTCTCTTCCAGGGACTTCGTCACCCGGCTCACTGTGGAGCGGCCCACGCCCCCTCCCATGAGCGCGGCCGTCACCTTGCCCATCTTCCGGGTGGAGACGCCTTGCACGTAGGCCGCGGTAATGGCGTCGTCCACCTCCTCGGTGCGCCGCCGATAGCGCCCGAGCACGGCTCCCGCGCCTCCGCGACCGCGAGTGCGTGGCACCTCCACCTCCAGCTTTCCCACCGAGGTGGTGAGGCCGCGCCGGTAGTAGCCGTTGCGCGAGTCCTGTCGGCCCTCCACACGCTCGAAGCGGCCGACCCCTACCAGTCGCTCCACCTCCTCTTCGAGCAGCACTGTCAGCGTCATGTGGATGGCCTGGAGAAACAGCGCGCGCAGGTCCGCACCCACCTCCTCTTGGGTGGGAGGGGCAAACTCGGTAGCCTTCTTCACGGGGAACTCCTTGGGCCTCCCCTGGCCGGGAGGTTTCGGTGGTTGGGTTCACCGAGGAGCTTCCCCGCTCCTTGCCGGCTCTGCGAATACTCGGAGCCGGCCTCCTACACACTTATAGGGACACGACCCAGGGAAAAACGCGACCTCGTGAACCGCGGGAAGCTTTCTCGATTTCTAGAACGCCAAGAGGGGCGCAATCCTTCGGAGTAGAGCGCAGACTTTCGTTAGAGTCTGTAAGCCCGGAACCCGTCGTCTGAGAGGTGCTGAATGGGGGATGCCGAAGAGTTTCTTGTGTACTGCGACGAGGCTGGAAACACTGGTGGTCGATACCTCGACCTCGACCAGCCGGTGTTCGCAGTCTCCGGCCTGATTGTTCCGCCTGGCAAGCGGGACAGCGTCGTTCAGCTAGTCGAGGACGTCATCACGCGAAGCCTTCAGCCCAGGCAGCCCAGGCCGGCCGAACTGAAGAGCAAGGACCTGCTAAAGAACGCGCGCGGCGCCAGGAACCTGCTGCAGTTCCTTGAGGAACTCTACGAGCTGGGGGTTCTGCCAACCTATGTCGTTGCGGACAAGAGGTACTCCGTCGCGGCAAAACTTGTCGAGACATTCTTCGACCCAGGCTACAACCCCGCCGCCAGTTGGCTCGCAGTAGGGGACAACATTGAGCGGCCAAAGGTCGCCGCCGAGTTCTCGGGCTACCCAACCCCTTTGCTGAAGGCATTTGCGGACTGGTACCTGACGCCGTCAGATGGGGACGTTCTTCTGGTGCTGGACGGCCTCATTACTGAGGCAGCGCGCCGGAGCGACCCGCGCCTGCTTGAGACGCTCCGCCAGCAGCGCGTGGACCCTTCGCGCATGGTTGAGGCCGAATTGCTGGAGGGTCTGACCCCCGGCGGGCGCTCTATCGGCATCAGCATCAATCTGCCGTCGTTTCAGGCTGTCGTGCAGATGGCGGATAGACTCCTGGCAGAACGAGGTCGCCGCGGGCGCGTCATTCACGACGAAACGAAGACCTTCGAGCCTGCGCTCCAGCACTGGTACGACATGATGGCGAACGCTCCAGTTGCGACAGTGCGCGGCTTCATGAGCGATGGAAGCGCCATCCGGTTTGGACTGCGGACGCTCACGGGATTCTCCACGTCCACGTACCAAGAGGACCCGGCCCTTGGCGCCGCTGACTATGTAGCCGGCCTAGTGGCGGCGATTGGGAAGATGGGGCTTGGCAAGTCCTATGAGGGCGCCGACTACCTGATCGAAGCGCGCGCGCAGTTGGTCCCGATGCTGCTCAGCGATTGGGCTGCCTCGATTGGCTCGCCCGACTTCAACCGCAAGTTCTTCGGGCCATTAGAGGACGTCATAGCGGCCTTGGACAGAGTGCACGCGCGCCGCACCGCCGCACGGCGCAGTCAGTAAGTGCCGCTAAGAGGTTTTAAAAAGACCGGACCAGCGACTGTCGCAGCATGAGGTCGCACGCGAGCAGGAGGAACGCTTCGTGAATGTCGGCTCGTCGCTCATCGCGCATGCGCAGGCGGCGGAACCGGTGGAGGATGGCCAAGCGCTGCTCCACCATCCAGCGATAGCCTCCTGTGTCAGGGAAGATGTCGCCTCGTTTGAGCGAGGGGCTATCGCCAAAGTGCTGCCCATGGACGTAGAAGGTTCCAGTGGGAGTTCGGCGTAAGAATTTGAACTCCAAGCGCGCTCTCGACGTGTTTTGCGTTTCGAGGTAGTCGTGTTTCTACTGTTAAGAATGCTTCGCAGCGTAGATAGACGGCGTCCTGTAAAAGTAGCTTGTCCTTCTTGCTGAGATACCCAAACCTGGGCTCGTCGAGTTGCGCGGCCAATGCACAGCTTTCTGGTGTCGGACCATCGCCTTCTAAGCATGCTTCGGTGTGGTCGGCTATGTCCCAGAGCCATTGCATGTGGCCTGGATCGGATTTGTCCTGGGCCTCTTGAAGGCTGTGGTGAGATACGACCCATTCGAACTGCGCTCGTTCATTGATTGAGAATATGTTTCGAAGTGCCTCGATGTTCTCGATTCCGCCCGTCACTTTGTGGATGCGGTCAGATGCAGAGATTGGTTCGTTCTCAAAGACCTGTCCGCCATAGCTCCGAAGCGTCTGGGCGGTGCATGAGTCAAGAAAGATTCTGCGTGGCAGAGATTCAAAGGGGTGACTCATTAGCCTTTAACTCCTTTCCTTGAATGTGCGCGTTCCGAGAAACTGTGCCACTACGAATAGTATCGAGACTGTGGGTGGTTCGACCGTCCAGTATGTCGGCTCTGACGACCATTGACCTCCACCCTCTCAAGACCATTGCCCCAGGAAGGGTGCTCTGTCGCGTGACGATTGAAGCGGTTTCATGTCGCCTTCCTCGTGCCGTCGATCATCCCAACGGACTCCTGACGCTGGCGGTCTGAGCTATCCGCTCATTTGGAGATTCTCCTCGGAGAACACATGTCGGCGACCAGGTCGGGGCCTTGCTGGTGAATCGGTCGATGGCAGCCTGGGCACGTATTGGGCCGGTGAACGTGGCGAGCCACTCGTCTGGACCCCGTTGCTCGTCACTACTGTGGGCATGAGCAGGGAGGCGCGGCAGGAGAGATCCGAGGACTCGGCCAAGAGCTTCTGAGCGTCGTCTCGGAGAGTCTGCGCCGCGCGACGAAATCGAGAATACCGAGTAACGGCGAGCCTTTTTTCGCTTTCTCGCTTAACAGGTGGCCCAATTCGTCATTCTGAAAGAGGGAAATGGCGTAACCCTGGAAGGTACGACATCGAAAGCCCTGGATTGTCAGAATCGGCTGCCCTTGGTGGTTAACAAAACTGTTAACCACTCTCGGCCTCTCTCTCCCCAAACCGGGTGAAAGAGCGGTCCAGAGAGCCGAGTTGGCGGCGGAGGAGAGGGGGCATCTCGCTCTGCGGGGTAGAGAGCCGAGAGCGCCCTCTTCAGCACCGCGAGCCAAAATCCCTTGGGATTCAGGGGCTTAAGCACGAAGGCCCCGCGATATTCATCGCGAGGCCCGTGTAAAACAAAAGGGCCCTACCGGTTGGTAGGACCCTTCGTTCAGCTCCCCGACGTGGACTCGAACCACGGACCTAGTGATTAACAGTCACCCGCTCTACCGGCTGAGCTATCGGGGAATATGTCGTCCCGGCGGAACCGCGTTGCCGTGATGAGGCGCTTTCTAGAGAATGGTGCCCGCTCTGTCAACAGTCCCTTTTGATCCGCTCTCCCGGCTTCGCCTTCAGCCCTGGTCCGCACTCGCCGGCCTGGGCCCCGTGACGGCCGATTCCATCGCCCAGGTGCTCGCCGGCTCCTCCGCTGAGCGCGTGCTCGACCGTACTCTGCGTGACCATCGCTCCTTGACCCGCGAGCAGCGCCAGGCTCTCAAGGAGGCCGTCTTCAACGTCGGGCTCTGGCGGCGCCGGCTTGGGTTCCTCCTCGGACGGGAGGATGCCGCTCCTCCGTTCCTGCTCTTTGCCCTGCTGCACGGCCTCGCGGGTGTCCCAGCCGCGGAGGCCGCGTCCTTGGCGGGGATCGGGAAGGGGGCTCCGCCCTCACTGGATCCGGCGTCACCCCCCACGCTCGCGCTCCGAGCCTCCCTGCCGGACTGGCTCGCCGAGCACTTCGGCCGGGAGCTCGGCTCCGAGGCCGATGACTTCTGCGCTCACCTCAACGTCCCGGGCCCCATCACCCTCCGGGCCAACACCCTGCGCATCTCCCGGGAGGCCCTCGCCGAGCGGCTCCGCTCCGAGGGCGTCGAGACGCGCCCCGGCCCCTGGAGCCCGCTGGCGCTCCATATCGAGGGGCCTCGGCCGAACCTCTATGGCCTCCGTTCCCTCCAGGAGGGCCTGTTCGAGGTCCAGGACGAGGGCAGCCAGCTCCTGGGGCTCCTCGTGGGGGCCCAGCCTGGGGAGACGGTGCTGGACCTCTGTGCCGGGGCGGGCGGGAAGACGCTCCAACTGGGCGCGGACATGAAGGACTCGGGGCGGCTCCTGGCCTATGACCCGGACGCCGAGCGGCTCGACCGGCTCCTCCAGCGCTCCGCCCGGGCGCACCTCACCCGGGTCCAGGTGCTCCGGAGCCTCCCCGAGGGACCCGACGCGGACCGGGTGCTCGTGGATGCGCCGTGCTCGGAGCTGGGCTCCCTGCGGCGGGGCCCCGACCAGCGCTTCCGCATCCACCCGGAGGTGCTCGCCCGGTTCCCGGCGCTCCAGCAGGACATCCTCCAGCGCGGGGCCCGCCTGGTGCGTCCTGGCGGGCGGCTCGTCTACGCCACCTGCACCGTCAACCGCGCGGAGAACGAGGACGTCGTCGCCGCGTTCCTGGCTTCGTGCCCGGACTTCCACCTCGTGCGTCCTGGGGCCGGGTGGCTCCCCGACGCGTGTCTCCGTGACCGGTTCCTCTTCGTCGCACCCCACCGGCATGGCACGGACGCCTTCTTCGCGGCAGTCCTGGAGCGGTCGGCAGGGTAGGGGCGGGGGCGACAGGCGGTCGCAGTGTCCGTGTGCCGACGGACGGGGGAACTCAACGCTTCGCCCGCCCGGGGCTCGAATCACCGTGACCCTCGGGCCCCGGGTGCTATGAAGCGCAGCGTGCGCTGGCTCAAGCCCCTTCCGCTCCGTCCTCGCGACGCCGTGCATGTCGTCGCCCCTGCCGGACCCTTCGACCGTCCGACCTTCGAAGCCGGCCTGGCCGTCATCGCCGAGCGCTACCGCCCCATCCACGGCCCCGACATCTTCGCCGCCCACCGCTACCTCGCCGGTGACGACGCGCGCCGGGGCGGGGAGCTGTCTCGCGCCCTGCTGGACCGGGAGGCCCGCGCCATCTTCAGCGCCCGGGGCGGCTACGGCAGCGCCCGGCTCCTTCCGGACCTCCCCTTCGCGGACGCCTCGCACGCGGCCTTCGTCGGCTTCTCCGACCTGACGTCCGTGCACGGGGCGCTCCAGGCCCTGGGGCGCGTCTCCTTCCACGGGCCCGTCCTCACGCAGCTCGGCCGGCAGCCTCCCGAGGTGCGCGAGTACCTGTTCCGTCTCCTCGAGTCCCCGGAGGCGCCGCCCCCCCTGACGGGCTCGGCCACCTACGTGCCCGGCATGGCGGAGGGGCACCTCGTGGGGGGCAACCTGTCCGTGCTCTCGCGCCTCATCGGCACCTCGTACATGCCGCCGCTCGACGGCGCGGTGCTGCTGCTGGAGGACGTCACCGAGCGCCCGTACCGCATCGACCGCATGTGGACCCACCTGCGCCTGGCGGGCGTCTTCTCGCGCGTGCGCGGCATCGTCCTGGGCGACTTCACGGGCTGCGAGGAGAAGGGCGCGGACTACTCCAGCGCCGACGTGCTCCGTGAGCTCGCGCGCGAGGCGGGCCTCCCGTGCGCGGCGGGCTTCCCCATTGGCCACGGTGACATCAACTACCCCGTGGCGCTCGGCACGCAGGTCCGCCTGGACGCGGACGCCGCGCGCCTCACCTTCCTCGAAGGAGCCGTGCGGGCATGAGTGGCGGTACCCACCCCATCGCGATTCTGCAGAAGGTCCTCGATGACGCCTGTGGCATCGGCGTCTTCCCCGCGGCCCAGGCCGTCGTGCTGCACCGGGGCGTCCAGGTGTTCGGCGGCGTGGCGGGCAACGTCTCCGGCGACACGCGCTTCGACCTCGCCTCGCTCACCAAGGTCATCAGCACCACCTCGCTCTTCCTCCGCCTGTGGACGGAAGGGAAGGTGGGCCCGGAGACGCTGGTCTCCCGCTACTTCCCGGGCACGCCCGTGGGCGACGCCGGCGTCACCGTGGCGGACCTGCTCTACCACCGCTCCGGCCTGCCGCCCTTCGTGCCCTTCTTCGCGCAGGCGCTCACCGCGCACCCGGAGTTGCTGAACGCGGATTGCCCCTCCGCGCTGCGCGCCCGCGTCCGCGACGAGGTCATCCAGGCCGCCGCCGCCACGCCGCTCGCCGCCGAGCCCCGGACGCGCGCCGCCTACAGCGACGTGGGCTTCATCCTCCTGGGCGAAATCCTCTCGCGGGCCGCGGGCGCTCCGCTGGACACGCTCTTCTCCAGCCACGTCGCCGAGCCCCTGGGGCTCAGCGCCCGCTTCCACCGCCTCACCGACTTCCCCGCGGACGCCGTGCCCGCGCCCACCGGCGCCACCCGCCCGCGCGAGCCCGCTCCGGGGCAGGAGGGGATGTGGAAGGACGTGCCCACCCAGCCCACGCGCCCGGGCGAGGTCGATGACGACAACGCCTGGGTGATGGACGGCGTCGCGGGACACGCAGGCCTCTTCGGCACCGCCGTGGACGTGGCCCGCTTCGGCCAGGCCGTGCTGGAAGGCTGCGCGGGCGGGGCCATCCTCGCGCCGGGGCCGCTGTGGCACCGCGCGCTGGCCACGGACCCGCTGGTGGAGGGCAGCACCCGCTCCATGGGCTTCGATTCGCCCTCCGAGGGCGTGTCCAGCGCCGGGCACTACCTGGGCGACACGCCGCCGGGCGCGGTGGGGCACCTGGGCTTCACCGGCACCAGCCTCTGGGTGGACCTGCGCCGCTCGCTGGTGGTGGCGCTGGTGACGAACCGCGTGGCCAACGGCCGCCAGGAAACGCGCATCCGGGATTTCCGCCCGCTCTTCCATGACTTCGTCGTGGAGGCGCTCGGGCTCACCGACCTCAAGCAGGGACACCATGGCTGACGACAACGGAAACGTCCTCGACACCCTCGAACCCGGCAGCGTGCGGCGCATCCACCTGGTGGGCGTGGCCGGCACGGGCATGGGCTCCTTCGCCGGCATGCTCAAGGCCGCCGGCTACGAGGTCACCGGCAGCGACGAGAATGTCTACCCGCCCATGAGCGACATGCTCCGGACGTGGGGCATCCCCGCCTCCACGCCGTACCGTCCGGAGAACCTGGACGTGGCGGAGCCGGACCTCGTCATCATCGGCAACGTCATCCGCCGCGTGAATCCCGAGGCCACCGCCGTGCGCGAGCGTGGGCTGAAGCAGATGAGCTTCCCCGCCGCGCTGGGCTCGCTCTTCCTGGACCGCTCGCACTCCGTCGTCGTGGCCGGCACGCACGGGAAGACGACGACGTCCTCGCTCATGGCCCACGTGCTGGTGGCCGCGGGCAAGGACCCGTCGTTCCTCGTGGGCGGCGTCACGCAGAACTACGCGGGCAACTACCGCGTGGGGAAGGGCCCGCACTTCGTCGTCGAGGGCGACGAGTACGACACCGCGTACTGGGACAAGGGCTCCAAGTTCCTCCACTACCGGCCGCGCACCGCCATCCTCACCAGCGTGGAGTTCGACCACGCGGACATCTTCAAGGACCTGCCGCACTACGAGGCGACGTTCGAGAAGTTCGTCCGGCTCATCCCCCAGGACGGACAGCTCGTCGTCTGCGCCGCCTACCCCAACGCGGTGAAGCTGGCGCGCGAGGGCTGCCCGGGGCGCGTGGTGACATACGTGGCGAAGGAGGGCGCCGACGCGGACTTCACGCCGCGAAACCTGTCCTTCGGCCCCGACGGCGCGCGCTTCGAGGTGGTGGCGCGCGGCGAGGTGCTGGGCACGGCGCAGCTCCCCATGGGGGGCGCGCACAACGTGGAGAACGCGCTGGCCGTCATCGCCGCGGCGCAGGGGCTGGGGCTCACCTTCGACGAAATCGCCCGGGGGCTGGCCTCCTTCAGCGGCGTGAAGCGCCGGCAGGAGATTCGCGGCGAGCCGGACGGCGTCATGGTGATTGACGACTTCGCGCACCACCCGACGGCGGTGCGGGAGACCATCGCCGCCATCCACCACCGCTACCCGCAGCGGCGCCTGTGGGCTGTCTTCGAGCCGCGCTCGAACACCAGCCGCCGCAACATCCACCAGGAGGACTACGCCCACGCCTTCACCGGCGCGGCCCGCGCCAGCCTCAAGGTGCCCGAGCGCCACGACAAGGTGCCCGTGGGCGAGGAGCTGGACGTGCGCAAGCTCGTCGCGGACCTCCAGGCCCAGGGCATCCCCGCCGAGGGCGCCACGGACGTGCAGGCGCTGGTGGATCTGGTCGCCCAGGAGGCGCGCCCGGGGGACGTGCTGCTGGTGATGAGCAACGGAGCCTTCGGTGGCTTCATCGACAAGGTGCTCGCGGCCCTGGCGGCTCGGGCACGGAAGGGAGCCTGAGATGCCTCGCTTGCCACTCGCCGTCCTCGCTGGAGCGCTCGCGCTGTCCGGCTGCGCCAGTGCCCCCGCCATGCCGCCGCTCGACCCGCAGGCCGCCGTGAAGGCGGGCGGCGCGGCCAAGGCGTCGCAGCCGCTGGAGTTCCAGGTGAAGCGGTATCCCGGCGGCGAGCCCTACGACATCGCCTCGGATCGGGGGAGCGTGGTGGTGCTCGACGTGTGGGCCACCTGGTGCGAGCCCTGCCGGGACGCGCTGCCCTACTACCAGGACCTGGCGACCGAGTACGCGGCCCAGGGGCTGAAGGTGTACGCGCTCAACATCGACGAGGACCCGCGCGCCATCCCTACCTTCCTGGAGGAGACGAAGGTGACGCTGCCCGTCCTCCTGGACCAGAACGCCCAGGTGGCCGAGCGCACCCTCAAGGTGCGGGGCATGCCGACGACGTACTTCATCGACCGCCAGGGCGTGGTGCGCCACGTCCACGAGGGCTTCGCGGAGGAGTTCCTCGCGAAGTACCAGACGGAGCTCGAGGCGTTGCTCGCCGAGCCCACCCCCTAGAGGAGCGCGACATGTCCCAGGACTCACCCGACAGCCTGCGCCGCACCGCCGAGGAGGGCGCCCGGCTCGCTGGCCGCATCCTCGCGGAGCGCTTCCTGGGCGAGCGCACCATCGAGTTCAAGGGCGGCATCGACCTGGTGACGGACGCGGACAAGGCCTCGGAGGAGGCCCTGCTGGCCTTCATCCGCGAGCGCCACCCGGACCACGCCATCCTCGCGGAGGAGAGCGGCGCCACGCAGGGCTCGGACAGCCTGCGCTGGCTGGTAGACCCGCTGGACGGCACCACCAACTACTCGCACCGCGTGCCGCACTTCTGCGTCAGCGTCGCGGTGGAGGGCCCCGGCGGCATGCTGGCCGGCGCCGTCTACGACCCGATGCTGGATGAGCTGTTCTCCGCCGCGCGCGGGCAGGGGGCCACCCTCAATGGCCGTCCGCTGCGCGCCAGCGCCGTGTCCACACTGGACCGGGCGCTCCTGTGTACGGGCTTCCCCTACGACGTGCGCGAGCGGCCCGACGGCCCGGTGGGCCTCTTCACCCGCCTCATCCTCCACGCGCAGGGCATGCGCCGCACGGGCAGCGCCGCCATGGACCTGGCCTACGTGGCGGCGGGGCGCTTCGACGGCTTCTTCGAGTTCGGCCTCAAGCCCTGGGACATCGCCGCGGGCTCGCTGCTGGTGGAGGAGGCGGGCGGCGTCATCCGCCATATCTCCGGCGAGCCCTTCGACGTGCTGCGCGGCGACGTGATTGCGTCCGCGCCCGCGCTGGCCCCGGCGCTGCTGGCGGAGGCGAAGCGCTTCGTGGACGGGCTGCGCGAGCAGCCACCGCGGGGCTGAGGCTAGAAGAAGCTCTCCGGCACGAAGACGATGTCGCCGGGCTGGAGCATGAAGTTCTTCTCCCGCCCCACGCCGATATCCTCGACGGGCACGCGAATCTTGCGCTCCTGCCCGTCCACCACGCGCGTCACCAGCGTGTTGTTCTTCGCCGCCAGCTTGGTGAAGCCGCCCGCCAGCGTAATCGCCTGGACGATGGACATCTCGTTGTCCACGGGGAAGGTGCCCGGCTTCTGCACCTCGCCGAAGACGAACACCTTCTGCGAGTTGTACTCGCGGATGAGCACCGACACCTGTGGCCGGCGCAGGTAGCGCGCCAGGCAGTCGCGCAGCACATCCGCCGCCGAGCTGGGCGTGGTCCCCGACAGCGGCACCTTGCCGCACAGCGGGTAGTCGATGGTGCCCTCGCCGGACAGGCGCCAGGTGCCGGAGTGCTCGGGCTCCTGGAAGACGCGCACCTCCACCACGTCCCCGGGCCCCAGCGTGCCGCCGCTGGGACGGGCCGCGACGCTGGCCTCCGTGGCGGGCGTGGGGGCGGGCGGCGGCGGGCGCTGCGATGTGCCGAAGCAGGCGGGCAGCGCCGCGAGGGAGAAGACGGTGAAGAAGCGCTTCAGCTCCACGAGGATGGGGGCCTCAGTACGTCACGGAGAGGCGGGCGTACCCCTCGTGCCGCGTGTAGTTGAGGCCGCCGCCGTCCACCGAGGACGAGCGGAGGCCCAGCATGTAGCCGGCCGCGCCCGTCAGCCACGGCGTGAACTGATACTCCGGGCCGATATTCGCGCCGACGACGGTGTCACTGCGGCCGCCGTCGAAGCTCAGGAAGTCCAGCGCCAGTCCGACGCGCGCCGTCAGCTTCCCGCCGAAGAGGGCGCGCGCCTCGCCGTAGGCGCGGTTGTCGGTGAAGAAGCCGTAGGCGGCCACGGGCTCCAGCATGCGCAGGTAGCCGGCCTTGAAGCTCAGCGTGGGGCTGTAGAGGTAGGTGCCTTCCAACTGGCCGAGGAAGGTGCCGCCGCCCGTGGAGCCGAAGTTCTGCCCCCAGCCCGCCTTGCCGGTGACGGCCACCTTGGGCGAGACGAGGCCCGCCACGCCCACCAGGGCGCGCAGCAGCGAGGCGCTGGGCGTGCTGTCGTTGAAGTAGCTGCGGACGTCCAGGTGGGTGTCGAGCACCACCGCCGTCTTCGGCAGGAAGCGCCAGCGCCCTTCCGCGCCCACGCGCAGGTTGCCGTAGTCGAAGCGCTCCACGGCGGTCGGGTCGCACACGCTCTCCGCGCAGCCAATGGGGCTCACCGAGCTGAGCGGCTGGAAGAACTCCACCGCGTAGGCCACGCTGGGAACCAGCTCCACGGCGCCGCCGCCCGGACGCCAGAGGGCCCGCGCCCGCGCCTCGTTGAAGAGGCTGAGCACGCCCACGCCCACGGCCGCGGTGCGCGTGCGGTCCGAGCGCGCGAACTGGTCCGACACCTCCAGCGACAGCGGGGCGTCCGGGTTGATGCGCGCGATCAGGTCCGCGGCGCCCTCCATGCGCGAGGCCGCGCTGGAGTTCTTCGTCACCAGACCCGTGTACATCACGTAGTCCAAGTTGGCGTTCAGGTTGAAGGCCAGCTTGGGGGACGGGATGTCCAGCCGGAAGCCCGGCCGGAAGCGCAGCGCCACGTCGCTCGACAGTTTCGCGGACACTGGCGTGCTGTCGGGCTCCGGAATACCGGCAGGCGTGAAGTAGCCCACGCCGCTGTCCAGCCGCGTCTCCAGGTCGAAGTAGGGGTGCAGCCGTCCGCTGCCCACCTTGATGCCGTTGCCCCCCGTCTCCGGCGCCGCGATGGCCTGGGCCGAGGCGGTGCCGCCCAGGGCGAGCAGCGCCAGCGCTCCCAATCCCCCCCAGAATGTCGCGGGCTGCTTCATGGCTCAGAAGGGCTTCCCAGGCGTGAGGCGCATGTCCTCCCACCTTTCGTGCTTGCGGCCGGCGGCGTCATAACATGCGTGTCGAGCCGGACCGAGCGTTTCGTTATTGGACGGGACTGGCGGGAGGTGGGCGCACCAGGACGATGTCTGGGGCGAGGGGACGGGTGGGGTCTCCTCCGGGGAGGTTGTTGGGCTCCTCCACTTCCACGAAGAGGTTCTCATCGGTGCGGAACGCCAGCTGGCCGATGCACTCCTCGGCCTCGGCGCGCAGCTGCGCCACCTTCTGCTGGGCGATCATCACCTTGGTGAATTCATGCTCGCTGGACGAGGACTCCTGGCGGGACACGGCCTCCTGGAGGGACACGTCCGCCTGCTCGGAGATGCGCAGCAGGCCCTTGATTTGCGTGAGCTTCTCGTTGGCGCAGTTGAGCTTCACCACGTCCCTGGTGCGCCGGGCCTCCTCCACCTTCCCCAGCACCGCGCGGAGCACGTCACGCATGCCTCCCAGGGCCTGCGTGCTGCGCACCAGCTTCAGCGAGTCCGGTACGTCGCTGGCCTTCTCCAGCGCCGCGGTGGCGGCGGGAGGGGCGGGCGGCGCGGCGGGGGACGGGCTTTGTGCCGTCGCCATGCCGGCGGCCAGGACAGCAAGCATTCCGACGTTGCGCATTCGGCTCACGATGGCGCAGAGCGTAGAGGCAGGGGTGGGGGGTGTCAAACCGACACAAGGGCAATGAAAGTAGTCATGGCTGACTAATCAGGCCTTCGTCGCGAGACGGACATTGGCCTCGCGCAGCCGGGCAGACAGGCTCCTGGCGATATTCACCACGATGAAGGTGAAGCCGTCTCCGTGCGTCCTGCGGAACTCTCGCAGGTCCAACGCGCTGAGCTGGAGCAGGTCCACCTCCGTCCGCGCGAGGACGGTGGCGGAGCGGAAGTCCTTGTCGATGAGTCCCATCTCCCCGAAGAACTCCGGCGGGGAGAGCACGGCGAGCGGGTGCAGGCCGCCTTCGGGCAGACGGCGCGCGACCTCCACCTGGCCGCGGACGATGACGAAGAGGCTGTCGCCCAGGTCACCCTCCTCGAAGATGACCTCGCCGGTCGCGAAGTGCCGCGCCCGCGCGAGCTCCGCGAGGCGTTGGTGCTCCGCGGCGGAGAGCATCTCGAAGAGCGGCGACGAGGCGATGACGGACAGCTTCTCCATGGTCCCCCCGGGGCCCGGGATGGGTGCACCCCAGCCGGAGCCTAGCCCGCCGGCGCGAAGACGAAGGGGTAGGAAACGGCCGTCTCGTCGTCGGGTTTGAAGGGGAACACCCAGCTGCGGATGGTGGTGCGGATGCAACTACCCACCGCCTCGCTGCCCAGGGTGTTCTCCTCGATTTCGATGTCCCCGGCCCGGCCGGACGTCTTGATGGTGAAGCGCACCACCACCTTGCCCTTGAGGTTGGGGTTTCGCTTGAGCTCCTTCTCGTAGCAGCTCTGGATGGCGGCCTTGCGCGCGCGGACGTAGCGGGCGAGCGCGTCGCGGTCCACGTCGGCGCTCTCGATTTCGGGCGCGGCGTCCTGCACGCGGCCCTTCACCACCGTCTCCTTCTTGTCCCCCAGGTCCACCTTGCCGCCGCCCTGGGTGCCGATGGCGCCGATGTCCGTCACCGTGCCGGTGCCGCCTCCGCGAGGACCTCCCGAGGCGCCCACGGACGCCTCGCGGGCCACGCCCACGCCGCCGGCACCCGCCAGCGCCTCGGCGATGTCACCGCCGCCGCTGGCCCCACCCAGCACGTCCGCGAAGGCGCCCTGGCCACCGCCGCTGTTGGAGCCCAGAATCTTGAGCAGGCCCTTGCCGGAGACCTTCTTCACCACCTCCGCGCGGCGCTGCTGGGCGGCGTCACCCGCGGGCTTGGGCTCGGCGGGAGCGGCCTCCTTGGGCGCGGCCTCCGGCGTGTCGGGTCGGGGGGCCTCGGCGGGCCCTGCGTCCACCGGCTTGGGGGCCTCCGCCGGGCGCTGGGGGATGATGGCGCGCACGAAGCGGTCATCCAGCTCGTCCAGCTCCAGCTCGGCCACCTGCGGCGTCTCCGCGGAGATGATGAAGGCGGCGCCGGAGAAGTGGACCAGCAATGAGGCCGCGAGGATGCCGAAGAAGACGCGGTCCATCGTCTTCCACCGGCTGACATTGACGTCCGCCGGCAGCACGGGCTTCGCCTCTTCGGGCGGCGGCGTGACGAACTGGAAGAAGAGGGTGGCGTCACCCAATTCCACCTTGCCGCGGGCCGTCTCCTGCAGGGGCAGCACGTGCAGGTCGCCGCGGCGGGTGGCCAGGCCCTGCGCGCGCAGGGCTTCGAAGTCCACGTCGGACGAGCCGAGGTTGACGCGGCCCTGCATGTCCGGGGCGATGACGAGCTGGAACTGCTGGTTCTGGTTCTCCAGCAGCGCGAAGCGCGCGGGCCGGCCCTCGGAGGCTGGCAGGACGATGGTGTTCTTCGCGTCGTGGCCGATGGTGACCGTTTCGCGGCGGACGTGGTGCTCTTCGACGATGCGGCCGTTCTGGATGACGCCGACGCGGAGCAGCTTGTTCTGCGAGGTGGCGGCCATGGGGCTAGAAGGGGTCCTGTTCCACGCTCTTCTCGACCTTGGGCACGAAGCTCTCGGTGCGGTTGAGGTCGTCGAAGCTCAGGTTGGAGCGCTGGAGGATGTACATGGCCTGGGGCTTCTGGATGCGGCCCTCGACGGTGATGGCCTCCAGGCGGATGACCTTGCGCGGGGCCTTCTTCGGCGGCGCCGCGTCGCTGCTGGCCGTGGAGGCGCGGCTGTTGTTCTGGGCGAGCGCGGGCGCGGCGGTGAGCAGCACGATGAGGGCGAGGGTGGGGCGCATGACGGGTCTACTGGGCGTCGGTGGTGAGTCTATCCGAGCCGGCGGGAACCGGGGCAGCCGGCTCGCCGGGGGGAGCCGGGGCCGGGCTGGCCGGGGCGGAGGTGGTGGAAGGTGAGGCGTCCGGCGCCGCGATGTGCGTACCGGGCTCCTGCTTGGACACCTCGGGGGCGGGGGGTGTTCCCTCGGGAGGCGGTGCTTCGGCGGCCTTCTGCGCCTCCGCGGCCTTGCGGAGCTGGTCCTTCTGCTCGCGCTCCAACCGCCGCTCCTCGCGGTCGATGAGCTTGCGCGTGTCCTTCACGTACTGGGGGATGCGCTCGTCGCGCCCGCCGCGCGCCAGGTAGTTGTCGAAGTGGGTGAGGGCCGTCTTGTAGCGCTTCAGCGGCTCCACCCCCGGCGGCTCCACGTCGAGGTAGAGGATGGCCAGGTTGAAGTACGCGTCCGCGGCGCCCGGCGCCAGCAGCAGGACCTGCTCGTACTCGGCGCGGGCGCGCGCGAAGTTCCCCTGGCCCCGGTAGGCGTTGCCCAGGTTGAGGCGGGCCGAGGCGAAGTCCGGCGCGGCGCGCACCGCGGCCTCCAGCTCGGTGACGGCGGCGTCGTAGTCCTGCGCCTCGTTGAGCAGGGCGCCGAAGTTGTTGCGCGCCTCCGCGAAGTCCGGCCGCAGCTGGGCGGCCTCCTTGAAGGACTCCAGGGCCTGGGGCCGCGACTCCAGCGCGAGGTAGACCAGCCCCAGCGCGTTGTGCGTGGCGGCGTCCTTCGGGTCGATGGCGCGGGCGTTCTCCAGCACCATCCGCGCCAGCTCGTGCTTGCCCTCGCGGTAGTAGACCTGTGCCAGCACCTGCATGGCGCGCACGTGGCGCTCGTCGCCCTTCAGCGCCTGCTTGGCCTCGGCAGCCGCGGCGGCGGGGTTCTTCGCCTGGAGCAGGGTGATGGCCAGCGCGGTGCGCAGCGGCACCGAGTCCGGCTTGGACGCGAGCAGCCCGCGCAGCTCCGCCTCCAGCTTCGCCGTGCGGCCGGTGCGGCCATACAGGCGCGCCAGGCAGTCCCAGGCGGACTGCTGCTCGGGAGCGACCTCCAGCGCCTTGCGGTAGGAACGCTCGGCCTCCGCCGCCTTGCCCATCCGTTCCTGGACGATGCCCAGGTTCGTCCACGCGTAGTCGAGCTTCGGGTCCAGCTCGACCAGCGTGCGCAGCGCCGCCTCGGCCGCGGTCAGCTCTCCGCGGCGCGCAATCTCCACCGCCTCGGCGAAGTCCTGCTCGGCGCCGCGCGGCTCTGCCGGACGGGACAGCGGCGCGGACGCGGGGGCCTGGGCGGCCTCCGGGGCCTGCTGGGGCGCCGTGCCCTCCGCGGGCGGAGGGGCGTCAGCGGTGTCCGGGCGCGTGGCCGCGGGCCCGGTGGCGCACGCGGACAGCCAGAGGCCGGAGGTCAGCACCACGGCGCTCAGCGCGCGGGCGCACGAAAGACGCGGGTCAGGATTCACTTCACTCCCTCCCCGGACAGGCGCGGGGCCTCTTGCGGCGTCACCCGGACGGGGCCGGTGAGGCTGCCCACCAGTCCGTCGGGGTAGGCGGCGTCCGCGGCGAGCGCCTGCTTGGGCTCCTTGAGCACCGGGTACTCCTTGGGCCGGAAGCGGTTGAGGGCCTCCAGCGTGCGCCGCGTCCACTCGTTGGTGAGGCGATTCTTGCGCGCCTCGGCCAGCGTCGCGGCGTAGCTCTCCACGGCGGCCTCTTCCAGCGTGGTGGTCTGCTGCACCAGCGTGTCCTGGTAGACGACCACCGCCTCCTCGCCCATGCGCTTCACCTCGGGGGGGACGGGCGTCTCGATGATGGTGTTGGCGAAGCGCTCCAGCGCGTAGCCCCGGCGGTACAACGCCGCCAGCGTCCACTCCAGCTGCTTGTAGGGGAAGACGCGCGCGTACGCCGCGTTGACGGTCTTCACGCCGTTGCGCTTGGCCGTGAAGCTGCGCTCCAGCGCCTTGCCCCGGCCGCCAATCTTCAGCTTGTCGAACTTCTGGAACTCCAGCTCCGCCAGCTGGAAGCGGCTGTAGGCGGCGGCGTCGGCGGCCAGCGGGTGCGTGTCCGGCTGCAGCTTGCGCCGGTCGAACTCCGCGGCGGCGCGCTCCCAGGCGCGCTGGGCCTCGCGCGCGCTGCCCAGCTTCTGGTGGGCGTCGCCCATGCGTCGGTGCGCGTCCACCACCAGCTCCACCTGCCCGGGCTTGGAGGCGAACTTGCGCACGAACTCCTGGAGCGCGCGCACCTCCCCGCGCGGGTTGCCCTGCTTCTCGTAGATGATGGCGGCGCGGTACTGGTTCTTCGGCGCGTCCTCTGCCTTGGGGAACAGCTCCGCGTAGCGCATGAAGGCCGCGGCGGCCTCGGGGTAGCGCTGCTGGCCCTCCAGCAGGCGCGCGGCGTTGAAGAGCGCCGCCTCCCGGTCCTTGGACGCCGGGTAGTCCTTCACCAATTGCTGGTAGCTGGTGACGGCCTTGTCGAAGTCATAGGAGTTCTCCGCGTTCACCGCCACGCGGAACAGGGCCCCGCCCGCCAGCGGCGAGGACGGGTACTCGCGGTAGATGCGCTCGTACAGCTTCAGCGCGGAGTCGAAGCGGCGGGTGTTCTCGTGCGCCACCGCGGCGTTGTTGAGGGCCTTGTCGGCGAACTCGTGGCGGGGGGCCTCGTCCACCAGCTCGATGTACTTGGCCGCCGCTTCCTCGTACTTCGACTCGGCCATGAGCTGGTCGGCCAGCTTGAAGCGGCCGGCGAGCTTGAACTGCACCAGCTGCTGGTGCAGTTCGCTCTTCGGGTCGATGACCTTGTCGTTGCTGGCCAGCCGCGCGCTGACCGACTCCACGCTCCGCCAGTCCTCGTCGATGAGGTACGTCTCGATGGTGAGGTTGGTGGCGTAGCGGGCCACCTCGTGGCTCGGGTAGGCCTGGATGATGGCCTCGAAGCGCCGACGGGCCTCGGGGAAGTCGTCGTGCGTGTAGTACAGCTCCGCGGCCTGGTACGCGATGCCAGGGGCCTTCTCTCCGTCGGGGAGCAGCTTCACGTACGCGTCCGCCGCGGCCACCAGGTGCTGCTCGGTGGGCGCGAAGGGACGGGGCGTCACCGCCTGGCCCTGCGGGCGCTCGGCGGAGCGCAGCGGCTTCGACGGCGGCACCGTGCCGGCCTGGACATCCAGGGCCAGCTGCTTCTGCCACGCGAGCACCGCGTTGAGCGTCGCGTCCGAGTGGTGCTTGTTGGCCGGGTCGGTGTCGCGGACGTTCTCGTAGGCACGCGCGGCGGCGGCGAACTGGAAGGCGTTGTAGAGGCACTCCGCGTAGTAGAAGCGCATGTCGCCCGCGCTCTTCGTGCGCGGGAAGCGCTCCAGGTAGGTGCCATAGGCGCGGGCGGCGACGTCGAAGGCGGCCTTGGCCTGCTCGAACTTGCCCTCCTGCTTGAATACCAGGGCCTGCTGGTGGTGGTAGGTGGCGCTACCGTACAGGCTGCGCTCGGCCAGCAGGTTGGCGCGGTTGAGGGCCTCCGTGTCGTCCTTGTTCTTCTCGTACCAGGCGGTGCCGGGCCGGTAGAGGTTGGCCAGGGCCTCGGACTCGGCGAAGGACAGGCCCAGCAGCCGGTCCCGCTCGTAGGCCTGGACGATGCGCTGCTGAATCAGCGGGGCGTCCCGCGCGTCCGGGGCCTTCTCCAGCACGCGCCGGTAGGCCTGGATGGCCGCCGGGTGCTTCGTCTGGTCGAAGTAGACGTTGCCCAGCCGCTGGTACACCTCGGCCTCGTAGGGGCGGGGGCCGCGCTCGGCGAAGAGGGCATCCGCCCGGGCCAGGCCGCCCCAGCTCTCGTCCGCCAGGGAGATGGCCACGTACTGGAGGGCCTCCTCGCGCAGGTCGCCGCCGGCCGCCTCGTCGCCCTTCGCGGCACGCTGGGCATCGTAGAAGTCCACCAGCGTCAGGAAGGACGCCACCGCCGGCTCGAAGCGGTCCATGCGGTAGTACGTCCAGCCGAGCTTGTAGAGCGCCTTGTCGTAGAGCGGGTGCGAGGTGTCGCGCGTGGCGGCCTCGTAGGCCTGCGCCGCCTTGGGCAGGGCCTGCGGGTCCTCGTAGTTGTCGAACCAGTACTCGCCGATGCGCACCCACGACTCGGTGGCGAAGCGGCTCCGCGGGTAGCTGGCGATGAGCTGCTCGTAGGCGTGGAGGCTGTCCTCGTACTGGTCCTGCTTCTCCAGGCAGTAGGCCAGCAGGTACCAGGCGCCGTCGTTGTCCCGGAAGTCTGGGAAGGTGGCCAGCAGCTTGCGGTAGAGCGCGATGGAGGGGCCGTAGTCCACGCGCGGCTCGGTGGGGAACTCCGCGTCCGGGTTCTGGTCGTGCGCCTCCAACCGCTGCGCGTAGTCCTTCATCGCGAGCAGGTGGTCGTCCGACGAGCGCTCGTAATACAGCTCCGCCAGGCGGAACATGACGTCCGGCGTGTAGCGCGGCTCGGAGGGGTACTGGCGGAGGAACGCCTCGAAGCGGGCGATGGCGTCCAGGCGCTTGCGGCGCTCCTGGGCCTCCAGGTCCTTGATGCGGCTCTCGTAGGAGGACGCCAGCGCGCCGCGCTTCTGCTCGTAGCGCCGCTCCACCAGCTCCTGGACCTCACGGTCGAACTCGCGCGACTCCGCCTCGTACAGCTCCAGCGCGCGGCTCACGTCCTGGAACAGGGCCTCTTCCTCGGGCGTGCGCCCCAGGCCCTGGAGGTAGGGCGAAGGCGGCGGCGCGGCCGGGGCCTCCGCGGCGGAGGCGGAGCCGCCCAGCAGGAGCAGCGCGGCGAGCAGGCGGGAGCGCATCACTCCTTCACCTCGGACAGGACGTCCCGGAACTCGGCGTCCAGCTCGCGCAGCGCCTCGTCCTTCTGCGTGGACAGCGTCTGGATGTCGGTCGTCTTGTCCTGCTTCTCGTTGAAGGCCACGTCCACCACGCCCACGTCCGCCTTGAGCACCAGGTCATAGAACTGCTGCCGCACGCGGCGGATGCTGTCATAGGCGATGCGGCCCACCAGGAAGCGCGCGTCACCGGACACGGCCGCGACCTCCGCCTCGTAGCGCTCCAGGAGCTGCTGCTCGGCGACGACCTTCTCGCGGATGACGCGGCCCCGTTGCTCCAGCCGCTCGCGCAGCACCGTCCGCGCCGTCGTCACGCGCTCGCGCAGGCCGTCCAGCCGGCGCCGCACGGCCTGGGTGCGCCGCAGCGTGGCCTGGGCCTCCGAGTCCGCGCGGGGCTCGGCCTCGCGCAGCAGGGCGTGCTCGCGGCGCAGGGACTCCGCATAGCTGACGCGGATGGCCCGCTCTCCGGCCAGCGACGTGTCCACGGCGTTGCGCTCGTCCGCCAGGCGCGCCCGCGTGGCGGCCAGCTCCGTCTGGAGGTCGGTGAGCGTCTGGACCTCGGCCTGGAGCTGGAGGAGGAACTCGCGCTCCTCGTCCGGAGGCGTCGTTCGCTGCGGGCGCGAGTCGTCCACCCACTTGCGCACGGACGCGGCGATGGCATGGAGCGACTGCAGCTCAAAGGTGAGCTTGTGGGCCTCGCGGTCCACCTCGTCCACGCGACGCTGCATGCGCTCGCGGCGCGCCTCCAGCTCCTGCAGCGTGGTGGGCAGGGTGGCGAAGCGGCGCTCCAGTGCCTCGCGCGCGTGCCGGGCCTCCGTCAGCCGCGCCAGCTCGTCGGGGGTGAGCACGCCCTCCAGCGCGAGCGTCTCCACCCGCACCAGCTCCGCCTCGGCGTGGGTGAGGGCCGTGTCGACGGCGTCCGCGCGCGTGTTGGCCTCCTGCAGCTCCGGGAAGGTCTCCAGGGCTCGCGTGTCCAGGGCCTGGAGGATGCGCCGGGCAATGGCCGCGGCCTCGTTCCGGCCCCGGCGGCCGCTGTCGAGGTCGTCCACCAGCCGCACCGCGTCCGCCACCTCGCGCTGGGTGGTGGCGTACTTCAGCACCAGCGACGGCAGCAGCGCGCTCACGTCCAGCGAGCCGTCCGCGCGGCCCAGCAGCCGATCGAAGTACGTCACCGGGTCGCGGTGCGAGCCCAGCAGCGCGTCCACCTGGTCTCTCGCCGGACGGAAGGTGTCGATGACGTGGGTATAGGCGTCGGTCGCCTCGTCGTAGCGGCGCAGCTTCTGGAGCAGGTTGCCCTGGAGGATGCGCCCTTCGGCCGCGAGCTGCGAATCCGGCGCCACCAGCAGCAGGATGTCGAGCGCGTTCTTGGCCTGCTGGTAGTGGCCCTGGCGCACGTGGACCCACGCCGATTCGTAGAGCGAGTCCGGGAAGGACTCACTGTCGCGCGGCACCTGGCCGTAGCGGTCCAGCGCATCGTCGAAGCGGCCCGTCTCGTACAGCAGCCGCCCCAGTGACAGGAGCGCCACCTCGCGCACGCGCCGGGCCTCCTCCTCGGGCGTCGGCGCGGGACGGCGGGGGCCCGTCCTCCCCGGGGCGGCCTGCGCGGCCTGCGCCGACGGCGGCGTGGCGAGCTGCTGGAAGCGGGCAATGGCCGCGGGCAGGTCGCCTTCCTGCACGGACAGGACGCCCAGGTGGTAGGCGGCCTGGAGGCGCCAGGGGCCGCTCGGCGCCTGCGCCAGCGGCGTGAAGGCGGCGCGAGCCCGGGCGATGCGCTCGGCGGGGGCGAGGTCCGTGCGGCGGAACAGCCACTTCGCATGGACGTAGGCAATCTCCGGCGGAAGCTGGCCGCCGGACAGCGCCCGGGCCTGCTCCACGTAGGCCTCGACGCCCTCGTAGTAGTTGAGGCGCCCCGCCACCGTCAGGTAGCGCGACAGCGCCTCGCGGTAGTGGCGGGTGGTGGGGGGCAGCGCCAGCAGCTCGCGCAGGTACAGGCGCGCGCCAATGAAGTTGCGCTGCTCGAGCAGCGAGTCCGCCAGGTAGAAGAGGGCGTCCGGGTAGCGCGGATTCGCGCGGAAGCGCGGGTCGCTCACCAGGTCGTAGAAGAGGACGGAGGCCGCCGGCCAGTCGCCCAGCAGGTACTGGATTTCGCCGTCGGAGAAGCGCCGGGCGCGCGCCTCCTCGTCGTTGGGCTCGGCGCGCTGGGTGAATTGCGTCTCCACGAAGTGGAGGCCCTCCTCCGTGCCGACCAGGCCCTTCTCCACCGCGTCGAGCCGCGGCGCCAGCTCGCGCGCGGACGGGCGGGGAGCGGGCGCCAGCGAGGGCTCGGCGGCGTGGACGGCCGCCGGCCCCAGCAGGGCCGCCGCGAGGGCGAGGGCACGGAGTGAGGCGTTCACCGTGTGGCCCTCTACTCGGGAGTGGAGCGGGTGACCGGCGGCGGAGCGGCGGGCGGAGCCTTGCGGCCCGTCTCACGCGCCATGGAGACGTCGTAGCGCACCGCGGGACGGTCCTTCAGGTCGGTGGTGATGCCGCCCTGCTCGAAGCCCACCACGTGCACGGTGGACGTCTTCCCGGGCTCCGCGTTGAACGTGTAGCTGGACTGCACCTTGAACTTGTAGCCCTCCAGGTAGCTGAACACGCCGTAGCCGTTGCCGCGGTACACGAGCCGCACGGCGAGCTGGTGCTGCCCGGGGACGATGCGTCCGTTGAAGACCTCGAACAGCTCGCGCTTGCCCAGGTCCGTCTGGCCCTCTTCGTCCACCTGCGTGTAGATGGGCGCGCCGTCGAGCGCGTACGTCACCGACTCCAGCTCGAAGGAGCCGCCCATCTCGTTCTTGTGGATGATGACGGCGCGGGCGCCGGTGGAGACGTCGCCGCCGAGCACCGTCTCCTGGAGCAGCAGCAGCCGCGCCTTGGAGCGGTAGATCTTCTCCTTCAGGTCGACGACGTTCTCCTCCAGCGTCTTCACGCGGGTGTCGAACGCCTCGTCCGCGGTCGCGGCGGTGGCGGGTGCGGAGGGAGCAGCGGAGGCTGCGGGCTCCTGCGCGAGCGCCGGCCCCCAGAGGGTGGCGCCCAGCAGGGCGAGGAGCTTGAAGGAGGCGGCGACACGCACGGTACGACCTCAGTGGGCAGACGGTCCGACCTGACGGCAAGGGAGGACATAGCACCCTTGCCTGTGGGACGTCTTGCCACGCCGTGGGCGGGACACGCAGTCGCCCGCCAGGGCGCTTGCTTCAACCACCCTTCTTGAGCTCGGTGAGGACGAGCTTGGCCACGGCCTTGAGCGTGTCGAAGACGCCCACGCCCGTGGGAGCCACGGCCTGGTACTCCGGGATGTTGCGGGGGTTGAGCGCCTTGCGCATCTCCTCCACCGTCACGGCGTTGGGCAGGTCCCGCTTGTTGTACTGGATGACGTACGGAATCTTGTTCAGGTCGTAGCCCTGCTCCGCAAGGTTGATGCGGAGGTTCTCGAGCGACTCCATGTTCGCTTCCATGCGTTCGATCTGGCTGTCTGCCACGAACACGACACCATCCACGCCCTTGAGGATGAGCTTGCGGCTGGCGTCGTAGAAGACCTGGCCGGGGACCGTGTACAGGTGGAAGCGCGTCTTGAAGCCGCGAATCTCACCGAGCGACAGCGGGAGGAAGTCGAAGAAGAGCGTGCGGTCCGTCTCGGTGGAGAGCGAGATGAGCTTGCCCTTCGTCTCCGCGGCGGTCTTGTTGTAGATGTACTGGAGGTTGGTCGTCTTCCCGCAGAGCCCGGGCCCGTAATAGACAATCTTGCAGTTGATTTCGCGGGATGAGTAGTTGATGAAGGACATGGCTTCCCGGGTTACTCGCTGAAGAGGTTGTCGATATCGTCGTCGGAGATCTCGGCGAAGGGCGACCCGGCTCCAGGACTCTCCGTCTTCTTCACCAGGCTCTCGAAGATCTTCGTGAGCTCGTCACTGGCCTTCTTGATGCGAAGGCGGACGAGGCCGAGGCTGGTGCGGTTGTCGAAGATGACGACCAGCACGACCCGGCTGCCGACGATGGTCATGTACAGCGAGTCCTTGGCCCCCTCGTGGAACTGGTTGGGGAACTCGTTCTCCCCAATCAGCTTGGCCAGGCCACCCATCGCGGCCACGTTGCCGGCCGTCAGCGAGGCCAGTGACGTGGTGTCGATGTTCTGCGTCTGACCAGCCGAGGAGATGAGCTGCCCGTTCTTGTCGACGAGGAAGACCACCTTCGCGTTCGCGTCCTTGGTAAGCCGGTCGCAAACGGCGTTGATCTTGGTGTACTCCTCTTCGTACATCACCAGTTGCGTGCCCATGGGCGTATGCGCTCCTCAGCGTTCGCTCGCCCCGCCTCGCGGCAACGCTCCGATGTTTCTGGAGTGAATCCACGAGGTTAGACGAGGCGCTACCGACCGTGAGGATGCTTAGCAAAGCGTATCCACTCCAGCAAGAAGCCATCCGCTTCCTGGAGGGACTTCCGTGCCCGTTCCCATGCCCTCCGGTCGCCCTGTGGGGTAGAGGCCACGGATCCGCGCTCCCGCGCCAGCGCCCCTGAATGTGGAGGGTCGCGGGGTTGGGGGCCTTCCCGGCTTTCTCTATACTCCGCCGCGTCTTGCCGCCCCCGCTTCCCCTGCGTTCCCTCTCGGCGCGCCTGGTGCTGGTGCTCCTCACGCTGCTTGCCGCGCCCACCGTCCAGGCGGAGGCGGGGGCCGAGCGCGCCTCGTTGCGCCTGCGTTACGGGATGGCGCTGCGCGATGGGCGGCAGGCCGATGTAGGGCCGGGGCTCACCTATGAGGGCTTCACGCCGAACGATCTGGCGGCGGTGGGGACGGGGTGGCTGGGCACGTCCTGGTTCGGCGCGTGGGCCGGCGTGCAGCGAGAGGCCTTCGACCTGCGGGAAGGGACGCTGCGGATCACCGGTGGCAGCCTGCTGAGGGCCTCGGTGGGGCCCCGGGCGCGGGCCTTCCTGGGGCCGGTGCGCGCGGAGCTCGGCGCGGGCTATGGCTTCGCGCAGCTGCCTCACTTCCACGACTCCTCGGCGCCGGTCTTCCTGCGCGGCGTGCGGCACGCGGCCGTGGTGAATGGGGTCCTGCGGGTGTCCCTGCCGCTGGGGCTGGGGCTGGAGGCGCGCGGCGAGCTGCCGGTGTCGCTGGCGGTGCGGGATGCCTCGGGCGCTCGCGCGGAGGCCAAGGGGTTCTCCGCGGGCGGCGCGCTGCTGGTGCCGCTGCGGCGCGCGGAGCGCTGGACGGGCACGCTGGTGCTGGACTTCCAGCACGTGCAGGACACGGTGACGCTGGCGGATGGGACGGAGTCCCGGCAGCGGCTGCGGCGGGTGGGCGCGGCGCTGGAGCTGGCGTGGCATGACGGGGCGCGTCCCTCCCTGCCGGTGGTGGCGCCACCCGAGGCGCCGCCCGTGGTGGCGCCGGGCAGCGTGACGTTCCGGGTGCTGGATGCGCGCACGGGCCTTCCGCTTCCAGGAGCGCGCGTCGTGGTGGGCGAGGTGGAGCACGTGGCGGACGCGCTGGGGGAGGTGGACGTGGCGCCCCTGCCGCCCGGGCCGGTGGCCGCGCGGGTCAGCGCGGAGGGGTACGCCGCCGCGGAAGCGGAGACCACGGTGGAGGCCGGGACGCGCTCGGAGCTGGAGGTGAGGGCCAGCCCGCTGCCTCCAGCGACGGGCTCGCTGCGCGTGACGGTGGTGAATGCGCAGACGCGGGTGCCGCTGCCGGGGGTTCCGGTATCGGTGGGCACGGTGGAGGCGCGCACGAACCTGACGGGCGAGGCGTTGGTGGAGGCGCTGACGCCCGGGCCCGTGTCCGTCGCGGTGAAGTCCGCGGGTTTCCGGCCGGCGGAGGAGGCGGCGTTCATCGTCGCGGGGCAGGAGACAGCGCTGGCGGTCCCCCTGGAAGTGGAGCGCAAGGAGACCCGGGCGACGCTGACGGGTCAGGTCCGCAGCGCGCGGGGTGGCCAGCCCCTGGTGGCGACGCTCCTCATCACGAAGGCCAAGGTGCGTGCACGCACGGACAAGAAGGGCGCGTTCAACGTCCAGGTGCGAGGCGGCACCTATCGCATCACCATCTCCGCGCGAGGGCACCGGTCCCAGACGAAGGTCGTCACGCTGCGGAATGGTGAGCGGACCATCTTCAATGTCGACCTCTTCCCGAGGGGGAAACGGTGAGTCGTTGGTTCCTGGTGCTCCTGCTCCTCGTCTCGGCGTGTGACAAGGAGGCCGAGGCTCCGCCTCCCGCGGCCGTGGCGGCGGTGGACGCGGGCCCGGGCGAGGCGTTGGGGCGGCTGGAGGGGCTGTCCGGCGACGTGCGCCTGGAGCGCGGCGGCAAGCTGCAGCCCGCCTCGGAAGGGCCGCTGTACGGAGGCGACGCGGTGGAGACGGCCTCGGGCGGCGCGGCGACGGTGCGCTTCCCGGATGGCCGCTCCGTGGAGGTGGGGCCGGACGCGCGCTTCGCGCTGGGCGAGGACTCGGGAGGCATCGTGCTCCAGGTGGAGCGCGGCATCCTGCTGTCGCGTGTCCCGGCGGGCGTGAAGCGGACGGGGCCACGCTCCAAGGTGGCGCTGAGCATCCGCACGCCCTTCGGCCTCACGCGCGTGGGGCCCGAGGAGCCCAGCGAGGTGCGCGTGCAGGTGGCGGAGGACTCGGGCCGGGTCGAGGTGCGGCTGGGGGCCATCGAGTTCATCGGCCGCGACGGCAGGACGGTGCAAGCCGCCGAGGGCGACGCGGTGGAGGCGACGCCGGAGCGGACGGTGCTGGTGGCGCGAGGCGCGCGGGTGATGGAGCTGGCGCCGATGGCGGTGACGGTGCGGCTGGGGACGGGGCGCGCGGAGGTGCGGGCCCAGGGCAGCGCACGCTGGCGCGCGGTGGCGAAGCAGGGCGAGGTGCTGTCGCCGGGCGGCAGCGTGCGCACGGGGCGCGGGGGCTCGGCGGTGCTGGGACTGGAGGGCTCGGCGTCGGTGCTGTCGCTGGGCTCGGACTCGGAGCTGGCGTTGACGTCCGCGGGGCAGGGGGGCACCACCGACGAGGCGCGGCTGGACTTGTTGAAGGGGTGGCTGGGGCTGCAGCTGGCGCGCGGCCGCAACAGCCGCCTGGTGCTGCCGGGCTTGCGGCTGGAGGGTGACGGGGAGGCGCGGCTCGCGGTGCGGCGCACGGCCGCGGGCTATCTCGTGGATGCGCTCACCGGGCAGGTGACGCTGGTGCGCGGCGAGGCCCGGCAGGCGCTGCGCGCGGGCGAGCGCGCCACGGTGGACGCGGCGGCGGCGCAGGCTCCACGCGTCGAGCCGCTGGCTCCGGCACCGCTGGCCCTGGGCATCGCCGATGGCGCGGAGGTGTTCCACTCCGGGCTGCGGGAGGTGGCCATCACCTGGGAAGGCGAGGGCGAGGCGCAGGTGGAGGTGGCCGAGGACGCCGCCTTCACGCGCCCGGTGCTGTCGGGCACCGTGTTCCGCGCCTTCGTCAACGTGCCGGCACCGGCGCGGGGCCGCCTCCACTGGCGGGTGCGCCGCAAGGACGGTACGCAGGTGACGGGGAGCGCGTCGTTCGCGCCGGAGCGCGTGGTCCGCTCGCTGGCGCGCGTGCGCAACGTGGTGCCCGAGGGGCCGGACAAGACGACCATCATCTACCAGGACAAGCCGCCCGCGGTGACCTTCACCTACGGCGCGGACGCCTCCGCGGCGCGCTACCGCGTGGCGGTGTACCGCACGGGCGCGCTGGACACGCCGGTGGCCGAGCGCACCGTGACGGAGACGCGGGCCGCGCTGGACGCGGGAGCGCTGGGCGAGGGCAGCTACGTCTGGTCCGTGACGCCGCTTTCCGCCACGGGTGCACAGCTCAAGGGAGGGCGGATGAACAAGCTGGAGCTGGTCTACGACAACTCCGTGCCGGAGCTCGTGGTGTCCGCGCCGCGCAATGGCCAGCCCGCGGGAGCGAGGGTGCGCGCGGTCGGCGTCGCCCCGGTGGACGCTCGCCTGTCCATCAATGGACGTCCGGTGGCCCTGGATGGCAAACACCGCTTCAGCACGTGGGTGGAGCCGGTGGGCTCGCCTCCCGTGTTGGTGTTTAAGATGACGCGTCCCGGTGCCCCGGCGGTCCATACGGTGCGCACCCTGAAACAGCGAGGGCCGTGAGGATGTCACCCCCCCAGACGACCCGGCCTCCCGTGCCTGAAGTGGCGCCCGTGCCCCTGCTGCAGCCCTATGGCCCGTACGTGCTCGTGCGGAAGCTGGCCGAAGGCGGCATGGCGGAGATCTTCCTCGCCAAGCTGCTGGGCGCGGATGGCTTCGAGCGCAACGTCGTCATCAAGCGGATGCTGCCGCACCTGACGAACAACCCCGACTTCGTGGAGATGTTCCGGGACGAGGCGCGCCTGGCGGCGAAGCTGGCCCACCCGAACATCGTCCAGATTCAGGAGCTGGGCTTCGCGGAGGGCTGCTACTACATCTGCATGGAGTACCTCGCGGGCGAGGACTTCTCCACGACGCTGCGCCTTGCGGGACGCAAGCGCCACTACCTGCCGCTGCCCGTGGTGCTGCGGGTGCTCATCGACGCGGCGCGCGGGCTGCATTTCGCGCACGAGTTCACCAACGAGGCCGGGCAGCCGCTGAACGTCGTGCACCGCGACATCTCCCCGTCGAACCTGTACCTGACATACCAGGGGCAGGTGAAGGTGCTGGACTTCGGCATCGCCAAGGCCGAGTCGCGGCTCGTCAACACGCGCACCGGCGTGGTGAAGGGCAAGTACATGTACATGGCGCCGGAGCAGGCGCGCGGCAAGGAGGTGGACCGCCGCGCGGACGTCTTCGCGCTGGGCGTGAGCCTGTACGAGGCGCTCACGCACGTGCGGCCCTTCTCGCGGGAGAATGACCTCGCGGTGCTCAACGCCCTGCTACAGGGCGAGCTCAAGCCGCCGCGCGAGCTGCGGCCGGACCTTCCGGAGGAGCTGGAGGCCATCATCCTCAAGGCCATGGCCTTCAAGCCGGAGGACCGCTACCCGACGGCGGAGGCCTTCGCGAATGCGCTGGAGACATTCCTCAGTGAGCACCTGAGCGGCTCGGGCCCGGTGCAGCTCGGCGTCTTCCTGAAGGGGCACTTCGGGGAGGAGCGCTTCACCGAGCGCACCCGCATCCCCACGCTGGCCACGCTCACCGCGACGTACGGCGCGGGAGCGGAGGGAGGCCAGGCGCCCGGGGCTGGCGCGGAGGCGCAGGGAACGAACCTGTATGGCGTGCTCGCCCGGGACGGCGATGCCACGTCCGCGCAGCGGCCTGGGATGTCCGTGCGGCCGTCCTCCTCGGGCATGGTGCCCGCGCACGTTTCGGCGCCAGCGCCTCGCGTGCCCGGGACGCCGGAGCCGGCCACGGCCACCGCGGCTCCACGCTGGCGCACGCTGGCGGTGGGGCTCGCGGGCGGCATGCTGCTGACGGCCATGGGCATCGTCGGCTACCGGCAGTGGGAGACGACGCCCGCATCGGTGTCCCTGGCTCCCGCGTCCGCGACGGCCACGAACGTGGTGGAGCCGGCGGGAGCTGCTGTCCCGGCGCGCGTGGGTGCGGGGGCGCAGGCCTTGCCTGCCGCGGATGGGGCCGCAGCCACCGGTCAGGTGCCAGTGGGCGATGGCGCCCTGGCCGCGGCCGACGAAGATGGGGCCGGGAGCGCCCCGGTGGCGGTGGGCGCTGAGCAACCCACCGGGGCGGCTTCCGCGGAGTCGGCGGACCTCGCAGGTGCGCCGGTCCCCGCCTCGGACGTGGATGCGGAGGAGGCGGTGGCGGACGCGGCGCCCGTGCCGTCGAAGAAGACGGCCACGCAGAAGCGGGTGACGCTGGGCATCGACGACGTCCAGCGCGTGGTGTCGCGTGGGCGGTCCCGCATCTCCTCCTGCTTCGAGCGCTACAAGGCGGACCTGCCTTCGAGTCAGGGCGAGGTGCAGGTGCAGCTCACCATCGTCTCGTCGGGCAAGGTGCGGGCGGGGACGCGCGGGCCGCTGGCCACGTCGAACGTGGGGCGCTGCCTGGAAGCCCAGGCGGAGCGGCTTCGCTTCCCGGCGCACCGGGACCAGGAAGTCACCGTGGTGATGCCCTTCACGTGGTTGGTGACGCAGTAACGGCGCGAGCTGCCTCGCGCCGCCTGCATTCCAGGGCTACAGGTCGCGGCGGGCGGAGAGCGCCTTGGCGAGCGTGGCCTGGTCGGCGAACTCGAGGTCGCCGCCCATGGGCAGGCCCTGGGCGATGCGGGTGACGCGTAGCCCCATGGGCTTCAGCAGGCGCGTCAGGTACAGCGCGGTGGCCTCACCCTCGACGTCCGGGTTGGTGGCGAGGATGAGCTCCTCCACCCGGCCGTCGTTGAGCCGCTCCAGCAGCTCGCGGATGCGGAGCTGGTCGGGGCCCACGCCCTCGAGCGGCGACAGCACACCGTGGAGGACGTGGTAGCGGCCCTTGAACTCGCGGGTGCGCTCCAGCGCCATCAGGTCCGCGAACGTCTCCACGACGCACAGCACCCGTTCGTCACGCCGTTCGTCCCGGCAGAAGTTGCAGGTCTCCGCGTCGGTGAGGGAGAAGCAGCGCACGCACAGGTGCACCTTCTCCTTCACCTCGCGGATGGCTTGCGACAGCTCCGCCGCGTACTCACCCTGCGCGCGCAGGATGAAGAACGCGAGGCGCTGCGCGGTCTTCTCGCCGATGCCCGGCAGTTTCGCCAGCTGGGCGACGAGTCGATTCAGCGGATCGGGGGTCATCCGTTATCAGGTAATGCCGGGGATCTTGACGCCGCCGGAGATTTTCGCGAGCTCGCGCTGCATGTGCTGCCGGCTGCTCGCCAGGGCGGCATTCACGGCGGCGGTGATGAGGTCCTCGAGCATCGACGTGTCGTTGGGGTCGATGGCTTCCTTGTCGATCTTGATGCTGCGGATCTCCTGGATGCCGTTGGCGACGACGGTGACACGGCCGTCACCGGCCTTGGCCTCGACGCTCTCGTCCGCCAGCTGCTGCTTCCGCTCTTCAATCTTCTCCGTCAGCTTGTTCGCCTGCCGGATGAAGTAGTTCAGGTCGACGCCAGGCATATGCTTCCTCGGTGCTCGTGGGAGCGGGTGCCATGGTGGCCCCGCCCGGGCGTGGAATGGGGCGCCACCCTACCGTTGCGCGCGACGGTTGTCAGGCGCTGTCGTCGGGAGTGTCGGCCGCCGGGACGGCCCCGGGGCGCTCGGGCTCATAGACCTGGATGTGTTCGATTTCGCCGCCCAGGAACTTGAGCACCGCCCGGACGGCCGGATGGTTGCGGACCTTGTTGTCGGTGTTCTTCTCGTGGGCCTGGCGGCTCTGGGCGTCCTGCTCCGCCAGGCTGGGGCCCAGGCGAGGGTCATCCGGGGACGCATCCTGGAGGGTGAGCTTCACCGGGCGGCCGAAGTGCTCCGCCAGGGCCCGGTCCACGGCGGCCTTGCCCGCGGTCGAGTTGACGGCCATGCGGTGGAAGCCGGCCACGGGCAGGAAGCCGAGGACGATTTCACCGTTGCGCATGGACATCAGGCGCCCGTTGGCGAGCGCGGCGCCCTGCCGGGGATGGGAGGCCTTCACCGTGTCCACCGCGGCCCGCCACCGCTCGATGAGGGGCAGGTTGGGATTGTCCCGGGAGCGGATGACGGGGGCGGCCGGCTCGGGTTCGGGCTCGCTGTGGAGGGTCGGCTCGGGCGCGGGGGGCGGCACGGGCGCCGGCGTGGGGGGAGGCGCGGCCACGTCGGGGAGGCACTCTCCGGACGCACAGCCTTCAGGGGAGTGCTCCTCGGGGTAGTAGCGCGCGTCCTCTTCCTCCGCGTAGGGCGGAGGCTCGGCGGGCGCGATGGGCTCCGGCCTGCGGATGTTGGTGATGCGGACCTGCGGCGCGGGCTCGGTGGTGCGAGACAGCGGCGTGGCGCCGGCGGGCGGGGCCGACGGCGACGTGGGGGCGACGGGGGCCTGTGCCGAGCCCCCATTGCGGAGGAAGGAGAGCGGGCGCGCGGCCGACGGCGGCAGCCCCTCCATCACCGGCCCGGAGGGAACCATCGGTGTGGCCTGATAGCCCTGCGTGGCGGGCGCGGGGCCGCCGTTGGCGCTGCCACCATTGCGGAGGAGGGACAGCGGCCGGGCCGCCGACGGGGACAGGTCATCCATGCGCGGCCCGGGGGGCACCGCGCTGCGCGGGGGCTCGTCGTGGCGCATGGCTCCGGCGCCAGCACTGAAGCGGGGCGGCTCCTCGGGACGGACTGGCGGCTGAAACGCGCCGGCGTGAGGCGGCACGTCCTGGCGCATGCCTGCCGCGGGGGCGGGCGGGGGCTCCATGGAGCGAGGCGCCTGTCCCATGGGCGCACCTCGAGCCTCCCATGGCCGTGGGGCCGGGGCAGCCGCCTGCATCGATGTGTCGGGGCGCGGCTCAGGCGCGAAAGTTGGCGGGGCTGGAGCGACCTCCCGGCGCTCCAGCGTTCGACTTCGCGGAACCGTCTCCCATCCCCGCTGCGAGCTTGTCCACGCGGGCGAGCAGCTCGGGAATCGAACCACCCGGGGACAGCTGGATGGCCTTGAGCAGCGCCATCTCCAGCGCCAGACGCGGCTGGGCCGCGCGCGACACGTCCCAGATGCAGCCATGCACCACGTCGAACAGCCGGGTGAGCTGCGCGGGCTCCGCGTCCTGGGCGAGCGCCATCAGCGCCTTCTGCTCGGACTCGGCCAGCTCGTCCGGGGCCTTGCCCAGCGTCTTGGTGACGAAGAGATGCCGCAGCTGGAAGGCCAGCTCCTCCGCCAGGCGCTTCAGGTCGAGCCCGCGGTTGAAGACCTCCTCCACGCGCTCCAGCACGCGCTTCGCGTCCTTGTGGACGAGCGCGTCGGCGAAGTCCTGCACCAGCGTGCGGTCGATGGCGCCCAGCGCCTCGGCGACTTCTTCATCGGAGGGGTTGGCCCCGCACGAGGCGAGCACCTGGTCCAGCAGGCTCAGCGCGTCGCGCATGCCGCCTTCGGACTGGCGCACCACCAGCGACAGCGAGCGGTCGGAGATGCCGGCCCCCTCCGCCTTGCAGATTTCCTGGAGCCGCTGGAGCATCCGCGCCGCCGGAATCCGGCGGAAGTTGTGGCGCTGGCAGCGCGACAGGATGGTGTCCGGGAGCTTGTGCGCCTCGGTGGTCGCGAAGATGAACTTCACGTGCCCGGGCGGCTCCTCCAGCGTCTTGAGCAGCGCGTTGAACGCCGCTCCCGACAACATGTGGACCTCGTCGATGATGTAGATTTTGTGCCGGTCCCGCTGCGGCAGGTACTTCGCGTTCTCGCGAATCTCGCGGACGTTCTCGACGCCGTTGTTGGAGGCACCGTCGATCTCCGCGACGTCCACGCTCGTACCCGCGGCAATCTCCGTGCACGCACGGCATTCACCGCAGGGCTGGGCGGTGGGGCCCTTCTCACAGTTGAGCGCCTTGGCGAGCAGGCGGGCGGCCGTCGTCTTGCCCACGCCGCGAGGTCCGCAGAACAGGTACGCGTGCGCGACCCGGTCCATCTTGATGGCGTTCGCGACGGTCCGGACGACGTGCTCCTGCCCGGTCATGTCATCGAACTTCTGTGGGCGCCATTTGCGGGCGAGAACGAGGTAGCTCATGGGGGGCGTCATCTAAACACGGTGGCGTGAATGATCCATGTCGTTGCCCTCCCACGAGGTGGGATTCCACTCTCCGTCCCGCCCCGCGTCGGGGCCGGGAGGAGGGCGGGCGGACAAACGTCTCGTGCCTTGCGTCCGGCTTCCCGGGCAGGAAGATTCGGCCGCGCCCGTGTCCGCGCCACGCCTCTCCACTCCTACCGATTCCGCCCCGCTGCCCGAGCTGACGCTCATGCCCGAGGCCGCGCCTCGGCGCGCCCCGGCCCGGCACTGGACCCGCTGGGCGCTGCCCGTCGTGGCCGTTCTTCCAGGGCTCATCGCGGTGGTGCAGCTGGGCCGCATCCACCCGGACGAGGTGTACCAGGCGCTGGAGCCGGCCTGGTGGCGCGCGCACGGCTACGGCGTCCTGGCCTGGGAGTGGCGTGAGGGCCTCCGCAACTGGGCCGTGCCCAGCGTGCTGGCCGGCTTCCTCGGGCTGGCGGACCTGCTCGGCATCACCCATCCGAGAGCCTACCGCGCCGTGGTGGCGATTCCCCAGGTGGCGCTGCACGCCTGGAGCCTCTGGGCCGCATACCGCTTCGCCGAGCGCCGTGCCGGCCCCTCCGGGGGAGGGCTGGCCGCGCTGCTCGTGGGCCTCTACGGGCCCGTGCTCGTCTTCGCGGGCCGCACCCTGTCCGAGTCGATCTCCGCCTCACTGCTCGTCATCGCCATGGAGGCGCTGGACCGGCGCGAGCGGGTGACACGGGCGGGGCTCGTGGGCGGCCTGGCCCTGGGGTTGGCGGTGGTGGCGCGCTATCCGTCCGCCGTCTTCGTCATCGCGGCGCTGGTGTGGCTGGCGGCGGTGCGGCGCTGGCGGCTGCTCGTCTTCACCTGCGTGAGTGGCCTCGGCGTGGCGGCGGCGCTCGGCGCGCTGGACTGGGCGACATGGGGCACGCCCTTCCATTCCTTCCTCGCCTACGTCCGCTTCAACGTCCTCTCCGGCGCGGCGGCGGCCCAATTCGGCGCGGCCGCCCCCAGCTTCTACGCGCAGCCGCTGCTCTCCGCTGTGCCGCTCTGGGCCTGGGCCGCCGTGCCGCTGGGCTTCATCGCGCTCCGGCGGCAGCGCTCGCTCTCGCTCCCGCTGTGGTGCGCCGCCGTCTACACCGGCGCGCTGCTGGCCACCGAGCACAAGGAGGAGCGCTTCCTCTATCCCGCCCTGGTGCTGCTCGTGCTGGCCGCGGCGCCGCAGGTGGCGGCCTTCCTCGCCAGCCACCTGGGGCCGCGCGCGAGGGGGGGCCTCGCCGGTCTCGCCCTCATCAGCAGCCTGGCGGTGGCCGCTGTCTTCCCATCCGTGGACCTGCGCGCGGACCAGTTTCGCGCGATTGTGGCAGCCACCCGGGGCGACGCGCGGGGCTTGCTCATCGTCAACGAGGGGCTGTGGGGCTCGGGCGGCTTCTTCTACGTGGGGAAACGGATTCCCTGGCGCACCTGCGACTGGCCGCACGACGCAGCCTTCCAGCGGGCCCTGCACGACCGGACCTTCAACCGCGCCGTCACCTTCGAGGACCGCGCCCTCGAGGAGCTCCAGGCGGGCGGCTTCCGCATCGTCCGGAAGATTGGGCGCGAGACGATTCTGTCGCGCGAGTAGGGCAGGGGCGCGGCGCGGAGGCGAGCCCGCAAAGGCGAAGAGCCGGTGCCCTGAACAGGACACCGGCTCTTCATGAAGGACGGCCGGGACACACGCGGAAGTACGCTACCGTTGCTTCCTTCCGGACCTGGCGGGGTTCACGCCCCCACGTTGTCCCGACCATAAAAGATGTAACGACGTGCTGCAGAAACGACAACGGAGAGGGTGGGATTCGAACCCACGATACCCTTTCAGATATACACGCGTTCCAGGCGTGCGCCTTCAACCGCTCGGCCACCTCTCCAAAAAAGCTGGAGCGGAGAGCGTAGGATTCGAACCTACGATACCGTTGCCGGTATGCCTGATTTCGAGTCAGGTGCCTTCGACCACTCGGCCAGCTCTCCAGTATTCAGTTTTCACGTTTCTTCGCACGCAAGCGTCCGAAAAACGTCTTCAGCAGCAGGCGGCTCTCGTCCGCCAGGATACCACTCGTGACCTGGAGCCGGTGGTTGTGTCGAGGCTCTTCGACCAGGTTGTAGAGCGAGCCCACCGCGCCTGCCTTCGGATCGAAAGCCCCGAAAACGAGCCGTGTCACGCGAGACTGCACCAGACCTCCGGCGCACATGGCACAAGGTTCAAGCGTCACATACAGGGTGACACCCGAGAGCCGCCAGGCGCCGATTCTCCGGGCCGCGGCATCCATTGCCAACATCTCAGCGTGAGCGAGTGGGTTTCGGTCCACCTCCCGGCGATTGAAGCCGGTGCCAACGACTTCTCCGTCAAGCACCGCCACTGCACCAACGGGGACCTCTCCGAGTTCCGCTGCTTCCCGCGCGAGCGATAGCGCCTGCTGCATGAAAGCTTCGTCACTCATGGAGAACTGCTCGAAAGAAGTGGCGCTCCCTGGAGGATTCGAACCTCCGGCCTTCGGATTCGTAGTCCGACGCTCTATCCAGCTGAGCTAAGGGAGCAATTTCTTCCGGCGCTGCTACAACAACAAGTGGCGGAGAGAGAGGGATTCGAACCCTCGATACCCTTTCGAGTATGCAGGTTTAGCAAACCTGTGCCTTCAGCCTCTCGGCCATCTCTCCATCTCTTCTCTGTCAAAGAGCCGCTAAACTCAAGAACAAAAACTCGGAGGCGGTAGGATTCGAACCTACGGAGAGCTTGCACCCTCTGCGGTTTTCAAGACCGCTGCCTTCAACCGCTCGGCCACGCCTCCATACCACCGGGGCCGACAAGGCACCCCGCGCACCGACGTCCGCGGGGCCGCCCTTCTACCTGATTCTTCGCGCGTTGCAAGCCGGATTCAGACTCAAATCGGCTTCAGCTCCTTCAAACCGCCCATGTAGGGCACCAACGCCTCGGGAATGGCCACGCTTCCGTCCTCGCGCTGGTAGTTCTCCAGGATGGCGATGGTCGTCCGGCCCACCGCCAGGCCACTGCCGTTGAGCGTGTGGGCGAGCTGAGGCTTGTCCCCCTTCTGGGCCCGGTAGCGAATCCTGGCCCGGCGGGCCTGGAAGTCGCCGCAGTCGGAGCAGGACGAAATCTCGCGGTAGGCGTTCTGCCCAGGCAGCCAGACCTCGATGTCGTACGTCTTGCGGGCGCTGAAGCCCATGTCTCCGGTGCAAAGGAGCATGACGCGGTGGTGGAGCCCCAGGCGGCGGAGGATGTCGCAGGCGTCGTCCGTCATCGCCTCGAGCTCGTCCAGGCTCTTGTCCTGGTGGGCGAACTTCACCAGCTCCACCTTGTGGAACTGGTGCTGGCGGATGAGGCCGCGGGTGTCCTTGCCGGCGGCGCCGGCCTCGGCCCGGAAGCTGGGGCTGAAGGCGCAGTAGCGGAGGGGGAGCGACTCGCCCTCCAGGATTTCGTCCGCGTGGTAGTTGGTGACGGGCACTTCCGCGGTGGGGATGAGGAAGCGCTCCGGGTCGCCCACCGTCTTGAAGACGTCGTCCTCGAACTTGGGCAGCTGCCCGGTGCCCATCATCGTCTCGCGCAGCACCAGGTAGGGCGGGAGCAGCTCCGTGTAGCCCTTGCTGGTGTGCACGTCGATCATGAAGGTGACGAGCGCCCGCTCCAGCCGGGCCAGCGCGCCCTTGTAGAAGGCGAAGCGGCTGCCGGACACCTTGGCGGCGCGCTCGAAGTCGAGCATGCCCAGCTTCTCGCCCAGCTCGAAGTGCTGCTTGGGGGCGAAGAGGAGGTTGGGCTTCTCGCCCCAGATGCTCACCTGGACGTTGTCCTCGGCGCCGCCGCCCACGGGGACGGACTCGTGGGGCACGTTGGGGATGAGCAGGAGGATGCGGTTGAGCTCTTCCTCCACCTCCTTGAGGCGCGCCTCCTTCTCCTTGATTTCCTGGGAGACGGCGCGGAGGTCGCCACGCAGCGCGTCCAGCGCCTTCGGGTCCTCCTTCGCCTTGCGCTTCATCTCCTCGTTGGCGGCGTTGCGGCGCGCGGCCAGCGACTCCACGGAGACGTACAGCTCGCGGCGCTCGGCGAAGAGCCGCTGGAAAGGGCCCAAATCCAGGTTGCCGCCCCGCGTCTTGAGCCGGGCGACCACCGCATCGAAGTTCTGCGCAACGTTCCGGAGGTCCAGCATGGAGCACGCCTTGTAGTCACCCCCGGTGAGGCCAGCAAGGTTCCTCGCAACCGGGGTGCTCAAGGCCGGACGCCGCGCCGTCCCGCCCTCTGCCGCCGCCCGGAGCGGGTGGCGCCGGGCGGGTCGGGGCAGGGGGGGGCGACCTCAGTTCTGCAGGTCGTAGATTTCGTCCTCGATGTCCTTCTTGTCCGTCGCGTCTGGCTTGCGGGAGAGGTAGTCCTTGAAGGCCTGCACCGCCTCCCGGCGCTTGTTGCGCTCCTTATAGGCGAAGCCCAGGTAGTAGTAGGCCATGGGATTCTCCGGCTCGAGGTTGGTGGCCTTGCGGTACCACTCGATGGCCTTGGCGTGCTGGGCCTGCTCGGTGAAGGCGCGGGCGACCTTGTAATAGACGTAGGTGAGCTTGGGGTCCGCCTTCAGGGCCGCCTGGTAGCGCTTGATGGCGTCGTTCCAGCGGGCGGCGGCGAAGTAGGCGTCACCAATGGAGCCCAGCACCCGCGTGCGGCGGGGGTCGGCCTTCAGGCTGGCCTCGAACGAGGTGATGGCCTCGTCGAACTGGCCGCTCTCCAGCAGCGCGTGACCGAGCGCCTCGTGGGCGTCCGCGTGGCCGCCGTCCAGCTCCACGGCCTTGCGCCAGGAGTCCATGGCGTCCGGCAGGTTCTTCGCGTCCCGCAGGATGACGCCATAGGCGTAGTGGTAGTCCGGGCGGTTGGGCGCGCGGTCCACGGCCTTGCGCATGTTGTCCATCGCCTGGGTGAACTCCATCCGCTTCGCCTTGACGAGCGCCAGGTAGTAGAGCGCCTCGTGGTTGGAGGGCTCGTTGCTCAGGGCGAGGCCCAGGTTGCTCTCCGCGCCCGGCAGGTCCCCCCGCTCGAGCAGCACGGCGCCGAGCGTAATCGGGATGGTGGTGGAGCGAGGGTCCTCCGTCTTCGCCTTCTCCAGCTCGGCCACGGCCTCCTCGAGCTGACCCAGCCGCCACAGCACGAGGCCGCGCTGCAGCCGGCCGTCCTTGAGCAGGTGCGGGTCCAGCTCCAGGGCGCGGTTGGCCTCGGTCTTCGCCGTCTCCAGGTCGTCGGTCAGCAGGGCCACGCGAGACAGCCCCAGGTGGGCGTCGGCGAGGATGGGGTCGAGCTTCACGGACCGCTCGAACTCCTGCTGGGCCAGCAGCGCGTTGTTCTCCGCCAGGGCCAGCTCGCCCAGGCCCGCACGCACGCCGGCGTGCTCCGGGGCCCGCTTCACGGCCTCCTCCAGCTGAGCGCGCGCCTCCGCGTTGCGGCGCTGCGCCAGGTAGAAGCGGCCCAGGTAGAGGCGGGCCTCCACCAGGTTCTCGTCCGCGGCGATGGCGCGCTTGTAGTGGCCCTCCGCGTCGGAGAGCTTGTCGAGCGCGTCCTCGATGCGGCCGTACAGGTAGGCGATGCGCGCCTCGTTGGGGAACACGCCGTTCGCCTTCTTCACGGCCTCCAGCGCGTCCTGCATCTTCCCGGTCATCACCAGCGCGGTGATGTGGCCGTCCGCGAATTCGAGGTTGCCGGGCTCCTCCGTCGCCAGCGCCGCGTAGATGGGCAGCGCCGCGTCGAAGTTGCGCTGGGCGCGCAGCACGCGGGCGAGCTGGCCGCGGAGGAAGGGCGACCTGGCGTCCATCTCCAGGGCGGCCTTCAGCTCGGCCTCGGCCTCCTTCGGCTGGTGCTTCTGGAACATCGCCACGCCCTTGAGGCCGCGGGCCCGGGCGATCTCCGCGGGGCCCAGCGCGGACTGCACGTCGGCCGCCAGGGCGCGCTCGACGGCCTCGGAGCCCTTCTCCACGTCCTTGCGGACCAGCAGCTCCACCGCGGCCAGCTCCACGGCGGAGGCCACGTGCTTCGGGTCCGCCTCCAGGGCCGCGGCATAGGCGGCCGCGGCCTCGTCGGCGCGGTCCGCCGCCTGGTGCAGGTTGCCCACGGCGTGGTGGGCCTTGGCGGACTTGGGGTTCTTCTCGAGCACCTTCTTCAGCGTGTCCAGGGCGCGCTTCTCGTCGCGCTTCTGGGCGTAGGCCTCGGCCAGCAGGAAGGCCAGCTCCAGGTCGCCCTGGGTGTCCTCGCGGCTGTAGGCGCTGCTCAGCGAGGGGATGACGGAGTCCGCCTGACGGCCGGTGAGCGCGATGGCCGCCGTCAGCTTGATGACGTCCATGTCCTTCTCGCCCAGCAGCTCGATGTCCGGCAGGTCCTGCCGGCAGCGGGCCATCTCATTGGGGTTGCCCGCGGCATAGCGGCGCTGGAGGTAGTGGACGGACTGGCACCACAGCGAGCGCACCTCCGGGTACTCCTTCTGCTGGAGCACCTTGGCGCTGAGCTCGCGAGCCTGCTTGTAGCTCTCGAAGGTGTCCCGGAGCAGCGCCTGCTTCGCCTCGTCCACCTGCTTCGCCTCGGCGGAGCCGTCGGAGACACGCGCGGGGAAGAGGGCCCGGCGGCCGAAGGCGCCATAGCGCGTGCCGAACTCCATGCCCGCGCCGATGCCTGCCACCACGACCACGACACCCGCGGCAATCATGGCCGGGATGCGCTTCTTCCACTTCTCCGTGTTGCCGCTGCGGTCCACCACGGAGACCGCGGCCATGCGGCCTTCATAGAGCTGCTCCAGCCGCCTCATGTTGGCCTGCGGGCTGGCGCCTTCCGTGCTGGGCGCGTCGACGGTGGCCGCCGCCGGCGCCGCCGCGGGCGTCACCAGCTTGGCGGGCCCCTCCATCAGCCGCTGGATGGCGGCGGCGAAGGTCGGCACGGTGCCGATGGCGGACCAGGTCTCCGAGTCGAGCGAGACGTCCTCGTTGCCCAGGAGCTGCCCGTCCTCGAGCATCTTGACGATGACGCCCTCGTCGAACGGGCCGAACACCTTGCCCGAGCGGCGGCGCACGTGGAAGCGGCGCACCTTGGCGCCGGCCTGGGCACCGCCTTCCTTGCCGGCCGCGTCGTCGATGAAGGACAGCATCTCCAGGCCGTCCGCGGGGCCCGCGTTGGGCGGGGGCGGCAGCGGGTCGGAGAGGTCCGCCTCCAGGTCGTCATCCGGCCTGGCGGTGGGGTCGAACTCGAGCGAGTCCGGGATGGAGGGCGACGGGACGGCCGCGGACGGCGGCGCGCCGAAGTCCACGTCGCCGAAGTCCACCGCCGGATTGACGGCGACGGCGGGCGCCGGCGCAGGGGGCTCGGCGAAGTCGATGGCGAAGGGGTCCGCCGGTGGAGGCGCGGCCGGCGGTGGGGCACCGAAGTCGGCGGCGAACGGGTCCGCGGCTGGCGGCGGTGCGCTGAAGTCGACGGCGAACGGGTCCGCGGCCGGGGCGGGCGCGCCGGGCGGCTCGTTGAAGTCGAACGACAGGTCCGGTGCCGGCGCGGCCGGAGCGGGCAGGTCCGCGAACTCCAGGGCCTGCGGCGCCGCGGGGGCGGGCAGATCGGAGAAGTCCGCGGACGGAGGCGGCGGCAGGGCGAACGGGTCGGCGCTCGCGGGAACCGGCAGCTCACCGAAGTCAAAGGATGGCGCTCCCGCCGCGGGCGGCGGCATGACGTACGGCGAGGCCGCGGGGGCCTCTGGCATGGCGTACGCGTCCGGCGCGGGGGGCATCGCGAAGGGGTCCGCCTGGGGCGGCGGCAGGGCGAACGGGTCGTCCACGGGCGCGCTGGCCGCGGGCGGTGGGAGCGCGAAGGGGTCCGCCTCCGGAACCTGGGCCTGGACGCCGCCGCTGGGGGCCTCGATGTCGAAGGCGAACGGGTCCTCCGCGGGCGGCGACTCCACGGGGACCGGCAGGGCGTCGTCCGAGAAGTCGAAGTCCCGGGCCGTTCCCGCGGGCGCGTTCACGCCGTAGCCCTGGGCGATGTCGGCGGCGGGGGCCTCGGTGGTGTCGAAGTCGAAGTCACGCGCGGTGCCCGAGGGGGCGTTGACGCCATAGTCCGCCGCCGGAGCAGGGGGCTCGCGGAAGGCGTCGTTCGGCAGGGGGATGGAGACGACGCGGGTCACATCCCGGGTGTCCTGGACCGGCTCGCCGTCGTATCCGCCGAACGCGTCCGGGGAAGCATCCGCCCCCGAGTGCGGCATGGCCGCCGCGGCTTCGGCAGGCGAGCTCATGTCGAAGGCGAACGCGTCCTCTTCGGGCGCGGACGGCGGGGCCGCGTCGAAGCCGAAGGCGCCGGCCTCGGGGGCGGCCTGGGCCGGCTCGCTCATGTCGAAGGCGAACGGGTCGGCCTCGGGTGCGCCCGGCAGTGGAATGGCGGCGCCCGCCGCGGCGCCGAACGCCTCGGAGGCACCCGGCAGCGGGACGGCAGCACCTGGCGCGGCGGCGGCCTGGGGCGCGCCCGGCAGGGGGATGGCACCGGAGCCCGCGGCCCCGGCCGGCGCGGGAGCCCCGGGAAGGGGGATGGCCCCGGCGGTGGGGGCAGCCGGCAGCGGGATGGCTCCGGCTGGCGCGGGCGCTCCGGGCAGGGGGATGGCCCCGGCGGCCGTGGAGGCACCCGGCGGCGTGGCTCCGGCAGCAGCGCCCGGCAGCGGAATGGCGGCGCCGAATGTCTGGGGGGCACCTGGGAGCGGAATGGCGGCGCCCGGGGCGGCGCCGGCTGCCTGGGGCGCGCCCGGCAGCGGGATGGCCGCGGAGCCCGCATGCGGGGTGGCCCCAGCGGCGGGCGCGCCCGGCAGGGGGACGGCGGCCTGGGGCGCGGCACCCGGCAGGGGAACGGCGGCGGCCGGCGCCGCGGGCGCGGTCGTCCCCGGCAGGGGAACGGCTGCCTCGGCGGCGGGGGGAGGCGCCGCGGGCGCGCTCACCGCCTCGAGCTTGATGGGGAAGGTGGTCTGGCACCGAGCACACTTGAGCTTCGCGCCGCCCGGGGGGATCCGCTTGTCATCGATGTTGTAGTTCGTCTGGCAAGACGGGCAGGAGACTTTCATGGGGTTCCTTCGACGGGACCAGCTGGCGCGTACGCTCGCGAGAGGGGGACCGAGCGCCTTCGCGGTGCGCGCAGGCTACCAGAGGCGTTTCCAGCCCGGAAAGAACGCGCACGAAGAGGTTGAAGCGCACCCTCCCGGACAAGCAGGCAAGGGCCGACCCCTCCCTCCGGTCAGCACCCCGCGTTCGTTTCGCCGCTCCTGGAGTGGAAGGTGGTAGACCCGCCCCTTCATGGAACCCATCGTCATCCTGGGCGCGGGCCTCGCGGGCCTGTCCACTGCCCACTTCCTGAACAAGCCCTGGCGGCTCATCGAGAAGTCCGACCGGGTCGGCGGCCTCATCAAGACCGAGGTCATCCAGGGGTGTTATTTCGACCCCACCGGGCACTGGCTCCACTTGAGGGACCCGGAGATTCAGGCCCTGGTCAACACGCTGTGGCTGCCGGAGCAGATGGTCCGCATCCAGCGCAAGGCGGGCATCTTCACGCGCGGGGTGTTCACCCGCTTCCCGTACCAGGTGAACACGCACGGCCTGCCGCCGGAGGTGGTGGCGGAGAACCTCACCGGCTACGTGGAAGCCGTCTACGGTGAGAAGGGCCGCGAGCTGCGCGAGCGCGAGCCGCGCAACTTCGAGGAGTTCATCCTCCGCTACATGGGAGAGGGCTTCGCGAAGAACTTCATGGTGCCCTACAACCAGAAGCTGTGGACGGTGCACCCGCGTGAGATGTCCGCCGCCTGGGTGGGCCGCTTCGTGCCGCGCCCCAGCCTCAAGGAAGTGGTGGATGGCGCGCTGGGCGTGGGCAGCGACGCGGTGGGCTACAACGCGTCGTTCCTGTACCCGCGCGAGGGCGGCATCGAGAGCCTCGCCCGCGCCATGCTGAGCCACCTGAAGGGCGGCCAGCTCAGCACGCACACCGAGCCCACCGCCATCGACTGGAAGGCCCGGAAGGTGACGCTGTCGGACGGGAGCGTGCAGCCGTATGCGGGGCTGGTGTCCAGCATCTCGCTGCCGGGGCTGGTGAAGCTGCTCGCGAAGGGCGAGGCCGGCGTGCCTGACACCGTGCAGGACGCGGCGAAGCGGCTGCGCGCCACCACCGTCACCTACGTGGCCGTGGGCGCCAAGGGGCCCAACCGCCAACCCTGGCATTGGATCTACACGCCGGAGCCGGAGTTCCACACGTACCGCATCGGCTCGCCCTCGGCCGTGTACGCGCCGCTGGCCCCGCCGGACACGTCCACCTTCTACGTGGAGTACAGCCACCACGGCGAGCTGTCCCCCGCGGCCGCGGAGAAGTACGCCGTGGAGGACCTGGTCCGCTCGCAGATGATTCACGCCGCGGACGATGTCTTCTTCGCCCACGCGCGCGAGATTCCCCACGCCTACGTGCTCTATGACGAGGCCTATGGGCCGGCGAAGTCGGAGATCCTCCGCTTCCTGGAGCACGCCGGAATCTTGATCGCCGGCCGCTATGGCCAGTGGGAGTACTCCTCGATGGAGGACGCCATCCTCGCGGGGCGGGCCTGCGCGCGAGCTCTCAACGGTTGACATCCCGGGTGCCCATTCGTCGCATTGTGTCGACGGGTGGGCTAGGGCGTGTTAGCCATCCCAATTCGAGTCCATGGCCCCGCACCTCACCGTCGTCATTCCGGTCTACAACGAGGAGTCCATCATCGCCTCGGCGGCGGAGGAGCTGCGCCAGGGGCTGGATGCGCGTGGGCTCGACTACGAAATCATCTTCGCGGAGAACGGCTCGCGCGACGCCACGCCGGCCATCCTCGAGGAGCTGTGCGCGAACAACCCGCGCCTGCGCTGGTTCCACTCGGAGACGCCCAACTACGGCGTGGCGCTCAAGGCCGGCATCCTCAAGGCCCGGGGCACCTACGTCATCTGCGATGAAATCGACCTGTGCGACCTGACCTTCTACGACGCGGCGCTGCCGCGGCTGGAGCGGGGCGAGGCGGACATGGTGGTGGGCTCCAAGGCGGCCAAGGGCGCCAGTGACCAGCGGCCGTTGATTCGCCGGGCGGCCACGCGCGTGCACAACAAGCTGCTGAAGGTGGCGCTGGGCTTCCAGGGCACGGACACGCACGGGCTGAAGGCGTTCCGCCGCGAGGCGCTGCTGCCCGTCATCCAGAAGTGCGTGGTGGACATGGACGTGTTCGCCAGCGAGTTCGTCATCCGCGCCTGGCGCGAGGGGCTCCGCGTGGTGGAGATTCCCATCCAGCTCCACGAGAAGCGCCAGCCGTCCATCCACCTCTTCAAGCGCGTGCCCAACGTGCTCAAGAACGTGGGCAAGCTGTTCTACGTCATCCGCGTTCGTGGGACCTGAGCGGGGAGGGGCGCACCGTGCGGCTGGCGTCCATCTCCGTCGACCTCGACTCGCTGCCCCACTACTGCCGCATCCACGGCCTGCCGGAGTCGCTGCTCGACGCACGCGCCCGCTCGCTGGTGCACGCGGTGGCGGTGCCCCGCTTCCGGGAGCTGTTCGACGCGCTGGGCGTGTCGGGGACCTTCTTCGTCATCGGCGAGGACCTGGAGGCGGACCCGGCCGCCGCCACGGGCATGCGTGCCTCGCACGCGGCGGGCATCGAGGTGGCCAGCCACAGCCATGCGCATGACTACGCGCTGACGCGCCGGGGCGCCGCGGCCATCCAGGAGGACCTGGCGCGCGCGGACGCCGCCATCCTCGCGGCCACGGGCGCGCGGCCCGTGGGCTTCCGCGCCCCGGGCTACACGCTGAACGCGGACCTGTACGCGGCCTGCGAGGGGCTGGGCTACCGCTATGGCTCGTCGGCCTTTCCCGCCGCGCCGTACTACGCGGCGAAGGCGGCGGTGATGGGGGCGCTGTCGGTGCTGGGGCGGCCGTCCCGCTCGGTGCTGGACACGCCCCGCGTGCTGCTGGCGCCCCGGGTGCCGTACCGGCCCGACCCGGCGCAGCCCTACCGGCGGGGCGCGGGCAGCGTGCTGGAGCTGCCCATGACGGTGACGCCAGCGCTGCGCTTCCCCCTCATCGGCACCTTCGCCACCACGCTGCCCAGGGCCTCCCTGCGTCAGCTCTGGCGCACCTGCCGCCGGGACACCTTCTTCAACTTCGAGCTCCACGGCGTGGACGTGCTGGACGCCTCGGACGGGATTCCCCCGGAGCTGGTGCGGCAGCAGCGGGACCTGCGCGTCAGCGCCTCGCGGAAGATGGCGCGCCTGCGCGAGGTGTTCGGCTGGCTGAAGTCGGAGCGCGAGGTCCTCACGCTGCGCGCCGCCGCCGAGCGCCTGTCCGCGTCGGTGTAAGGCCTTCCCACGACGGGCGGCTGTTGTCCGACAGCGCACGTCCCTGGGGCTCCAGGGGGCCCGGTGGCCCCGCCATGGCGGGCTCTGCGGCCTCGGGCCACTCCCGGCGGCGGGGCCGCTGGTGTAAAGAGCCCCCATGCTGGAGAACGTCACCGACCGAGTGAAGAAGGGCCTGCGCGAGTGGACGGACCGGCTCGCCAACGACGAGCAGAAGCAGCGGCTCCAGGCCCTGGCGCGCCCGGGGAACGAGTACGGGGTGGACCCGTTCGGCTTCGACCTGGACTACAGCCTGTCCGCGGTGGCCCCGCTCCTGTGGCTCTACCGGAACTATTTCCGCGTGGAGACCTACGGCATCGAGCAGGTGCCCGCCGGCCGGGTGCTGCTGGTGTCCAACCACTCCGGGCAGCTGCCCCTGGACGGGGCCATGATTGGCGTGGCGATGATGCTGGAGGCCAGCCCGCCCCGCGCCATCCGCAGCATGGTGGAGAAGTGGGTGCCGTCGCTGCCGTACGTGTCCACCTTCATGGCGCGCGTGGGGCAGATTGTCGGCACGCCGGAGAACTGCCGGCGGCTCCTGGAGTCGGAGGAGGCCATCCTCGTCTTCCCGGAAGGCACGCGCGGCATCAACAAGCTGTGGCCCCAGCGCTATCAGCTCCAGGAGTTCGGCCTGGGCTTCATGCGCCTGGCGCTGGAGACGAAGACGCCCATCGTCCCCGTGGCCGTCATTGGCGCCGAGGAGCAGGCGCCCGCGCTGATGGACCTCAAGCCGGTGGCGAAGCTGCTGGGCTTCCCGTCCTTCCCCATCACCCCCACAGGCCTGCCCATCCCCCTGCCGACCAAGTACCGCATCTACTTCGGGGAGCCGCTGCGCTTCTCCGGGCGCCCGGACGACGAGGACAGCGAGCTGGACAAGAAGGTCCGCACCGTGAAGGCGTCCATCCAGTCCATGCTGCACCAGGGCCTCAAGGAGCGCCGGGGCGTGTTCTGGTGAGCGCCGCGTCCGGCGGTGCTAAGAGGTGGGCCCCATGAGACCGGCCGTCGTCGTCACGGGCATCAGCGGCAACCTCGGCCGCACCCTCGCGAAGCTGCTGCACAAGCACGAGCGCATCATCGGCATCGACCGGCGGCCCTTCGTGGGCCGGCCGAAGGACGTCGAGATGTACGAGCTGGACCTCCGCAAGAAGAAGGCGGAGGACGTCTTCCGGAAGAACGAGATCCGCGCCGTCATCCACATGGGCATCATGCATGACCCGCGGATGAGCGAGGAGGAGCACCACTCCTTCAACGTCGTGGGCACCACGCGCCTGCTGGAGTACTGCGCGAAGTACGGCGTGAAGAAGGTCGTCGTCCTGTCCTCGGCCAACGTCTACGGCCCCAGCCCGGACAACTCCAACTTCCTCACGGAGGACGCGCCGCTGATGGCCGCCAGCCGCTTCTCCGGCGTGCGCGACCTCATCGAAGTGGACATGCTGGCGCACAGCTTCTTCTGGAAGCACCCCCACATCGAGACGGTCATCCTGCGGCCCGTCCACATCGTGGGCCCCACCATCAAGAACGCGCCGTCCAACTACCTGCGCCTGAAGCGGCCCTGGGTGATGGCGGGCTTCGACCCGATGGTGCAGCTCATCCACGTGGAGGACGTGGCGCGCGCCATGGTGGAGGCGCTCCGCCCCGAGCCCAAGGGCGTCTACAACGTGGTGGGCCCCGGCGAGGTGCCCCTGTCCACGGTGATGCGGGAGCTGGGCAACTCGCCCATCCCCGTGCCGCACCCCGTGGCCCGCCCGCTGCTGGGCATGCTCTTCAAGTACCGGCTGGCCAACTTCCCGCCCCCCGAGCTGGACCACATCCAGTTCCTCTGCGCCGTGGACGGCAGCCGCTGGGTGAAGGACGTGGCCTGGAAGCCGCGCCACTCCATGCGCGACACCATCCGCTCCGTCCAGGGCGACTAGCCGCGGGAAAGTCCGAGGCTCCCTGACACGCGTGTCGCGCCCGGCGCGACGCCTGGCCCGAGGGCCCCTGACAGCGATGTCACGGGTCCGACCCGGGGGCAGGGACGCGTTGGGTGCCCCCTTCGTTCAAGTCCTTGAATCTCCAGCGCCCGCCCACGGCCGCGCTTTCGCCGGAGGGCTTGGCACCGCCATTGCTCTAGGAGCTGCCGTCACGGCGCAGCGACGCGGGCCTGGGTGACAGCGTCGCTTTCGTCAAACTGTAGGGCACTCCATGGGGGAGTTCCCGACGCCCTCCGTCTCGGCCGGCCCCGAGACGGTGGGCGGTTTCTTGTAGGGCGCTCCATGGGGGAGCTCCCGACGCCCACCGCCTCGGCCGGCCCCGAGACGGTGGGCGGTTTCTTTTCGGGGGATGGGGTCGTTCAGGGAGGCGGGAGCTCGCCCTCGAACGGACCGTCATCCTGGCTTTCCAGGAGCCACGCGCCGTCCCGGAAGACGAACTCCGAGGTGACGATGGCGGTGCGCTCGGAGGCCGAGGGCAGGCGCATCCACTGGATGCGGCTCTGAATCGTGGCGCGCTTGCCGTCCTCGGACAGCTTCACGTCCTCGATTTCGTAGTCGGTGATGGACAGGTCCTTGTCGTCGTTGAGCTCCAGGCGCGCCTTCTGGAAGTCCTTGCGCCGCTCGGGGACGATGAGGCGGCCGGCGCTGCGGAAGTCCTTCCACCGGATGGCTTGATGGAAGTGCTCGACGGTGGGCTTGAGTGCTTCCAGGTTGGATTTCTTGACCGTGGTTGCGCACGCCCCGAGGACGAGCGCGAGGAGCAGGGCAGGCAGGCGATTCACGCCCCCAAGGGTAGCACCCGCCAGCCGCCCCGGACGAGAGAGGGGTGCTATGGTCCGGCTTCTCGCTCGAGCACCGGAGTCGCGCGCGCAATGGCCAAGTCGATGGTGGAGCGTTACGAACAGCTCCTCCGGCAGGACCCCACTTCTTCCGTTTTCGTCGAGCTCGCCAAGGCCCTGCTGGAAAAAGGGGACGCGGCGCGCGCCATCGAGGTCTGCGGGCAAGGTATCTCCCACCACCCCACGTCCATCGTGGGGCGCGTGCTGTGGGGCAAGGCCCTCATCCAGCAGGGCCGTCCGGCCGAGGCGATGGAGCAGTTCGACCAGGCCATCTCCATCGAGAAGGACAACCCCTACGCCTACAACCTGATTGGCGAGGTGCTGCTGCAGCGCGGGTTGTACCGGTCGGCGCTCCCCATCCTCCGCAAGGCGGTGGCGCTGCAGCCCAACGACGGGCGCGTGAAGACGTGGCTGGACCAGGCCCAGCAGGCGTTGGCGGGCGGGCCGGCCCCCGTGTTCGCGGACCTGATGGGCCTGGAGAAGCCCGCGGCGGAGGAGGGCGCGGCCGAACAGGCGCCCAGGACGGAGGCGGAGGCCTCGACGTCCACCGTGGCGCCCATGGCCGCCGCGAGGTTGCGTGCCGCGGCGCTCGGTGATGCCGCGAAGGTGAAGCCGGCGGGAGCGCGTGGCGAGGACACGCCGGACGGTGAGGCCTCGGTGGGCACGGGGCCGGCCGCGGTGCGCGAGGGTGCCGCGACGGGTGGGACCGCAGGGGAGGGCAATGGTTCGCGGTCCGACGCCGCGGAGGCGGCCGGGCGCGACGGTGAGGCGACCCCGTCGGGGGATGCGTCGGCGCACCATGGCGAGGCCGCACGCTCGGGCGCGCGGCCGGTCCGCGACGCGGGCGCGGCGCTGGGCCTGCTGGACCGACAGTTGCCGGGGGCGCAGGCCGCACTGGGCTCGGAAGTGCCCAGCCTCGACCTGGGCCTGGGCGACGACGAGGACGCCTCGCGGCCGGGCGATGTGCGGCGAGCTGCCGAGGCGGCTGATGCGTCAGGCGTGGGGGCGACGGAGGAGGCGACTTCCGGTGGGCAGGAGGATGCCGCCTCCGAGGAGCCCGGTGGCGCCGAGCAGGCTGCCGCCTCCGCGCAGGACGCGGCCCCGGATGACGCCGCCACGCAGCAGGTGCCCATCATCGAGGACCCGTCCGCCGCGGATTCGCGGCCCGTGGCCGATGAAGAGCCGGCTTCGGTGGCGGAGGCCATGGCGGCCGATGCCGCCGCGTCGTCCGGAGCGGGCGGCCTCCTGGGGGACCTCCCTCCGCCCGAGGCCATCCCTTCGAGCGCGCGTCCCGCGGCGGTGTCCTCCACGTCGGCGGTGCGGGCCCCGGGGGGCAAGCGCTCCCTGCTCGACGACATCCCGGACGCGGCGCCAGTCTCGGCCGCCGCCAGCGCGAAGTCGAATGCGCGCAAGCCGGACACGGAAACGCTCACCGCGGAGTACGAGAAGGAGCTCCGGGCGAAGCTGGCGCGCGAGGCCGCCAAGACGTCGTTCATCGCCCGGCACGGGGTGAAGGTCGCGGGTGTCGTGGTGGGCGTGGTGGTGCTGGCCATCGTCGTCATCAGCTTCATCAACATCCGCGCGCGCCAGGGCGGCCAGACGCTGAGCGAGACGCTGGCCCGGGCCGAGGAGCTCATCCTCCAGGACACGGGCGCCTCGCTCGATGCGGCGCTGGAGCACCTCGGCAGGGCGCGGGAGATGGACGACAGCAGCACCCGGGCGTGGGCGTTGACGGCCTGGGCGCACGCGCTCCGGTTCGCCGACCATGGCCAGTCCCCGGACGACCGGCGCCAGGCCCTGGAGGCCCTGGAGCGGCCGGGCGTGAAGGACGCGGCGCCCGGGCTGGTGCTCGTCACCAACGTGCTGGTGGCGGATGACCGGGGACGCGCGCTGGCCCGCAGTGCGCTGCTGGGTTCGCAGCAGGACAGCACCGAGGTGCATGCGCTCGCCGGCCGCTTGCTGCTGGAGGCGAAGGACGAGAAGCAGGCGCTCGAGCGCTTCGACCGCGCGCTCCGTGCGTCCGGCGCCAACGTCCGCGCGCTGGTGGCCCTCGGTGATTACTACAAGGCGTCCGAGGACTTTCCTCAGGCCATCGAGATGTACGAGCGCGCGCGCAAGAAATCCCCAGCGCATCCCTCTGCCCGCATCGGCCAGGCGGAGGCGCGGCTGGCGCTCTATCAGGATCTGGACGCCGCGTTGGCGGACATGGCGCCGCTCGGCGAGGACCCGAAGCTTCCCGAGCAGCTCAAGGCACGCCAGCAGCTGGTGCACGGCGAGCTGTTGTCCGCGCTGGGCAAGCATGCGGAGGCCCGCGCGCTGCTCTCGAAGGGCACCCAGGGGCCGCTGGCCTACGAGTTCCACCTGGCGCTCGGGGCCGCCAGCCGGGCGGCGGGGACGCTGGACGCCGCGCAGGCCGCCTATGAGGCCGCGCTCAAGCTGCGCCCGAAGAGCGAAGAGGCCCGCGAGGGCCTGGGCCGGGTGCTGCTGGACCGCGACCGCGAGCGCGAGGTGCTGTCCCGGCTGGACGCGGAAGGGGGCCGCAAGGTGTCCCTGGTGCGTGGCGCCGCCTACGCGCGGCTCGGGGACTGGAAGCGGGCGCGCGCCGAGCTGGCGCGGACCCGCGTGAATGACCGCTATCCGCCCGAGGCCGTCTCCTGGCTGGCCCTGGCGGACGCCGCCGAGGGCAACGGCGCCCAGGCGCGCGAGGTGCTGGAGAAGGCGCTGCAGGCGGCGAAGCGTCCACGCAACGACATGCGGCTGGCGCTGGGGCAGCTCTACTGGCGCGAGCGGGCCTACGACAAGGCGCAGGCCCAGTTCGAGGAGGCCCAGAAGGACCCGCATGACTACGAGGGGGCATGCTCGCTGGGGCGCCTGATGCTGGCGCGGGGGCTACCGGACATGGCCCTCAAGCCGCTGACGCAGGCGGTGGAGCGCAATGGCTCGCATGGCGAGGCCCGGGATGCGCTGGGACGGACGCTGCTGTCACTGGGGCGGACGCAGGAGGCGCTCAAGCAGTTCGAGGCGTGGCAGCTGGAGAACCCCGGCAACGCGGCGGCGCACAAGGGCTTCGCGCTGGCGCTGTTCCACGCGGGCCGCCGCAAGGACGCGGAGGCCGCGGTGGCCCGCTCGGTGAAGCTGGCGTCGGACGACGCCGAGGCGCACAAGCTGCGCGCGGCCATCTTGTTCACCACGGGCGACGCCCGGGGCGGCTTCTCCGCGCTGGAGCGGGCCAACAAGCTGGACCCGAAGGACGCGGAGACCTTCTGCGAGATTGCACTGGCCTTCATGCGCCAGGGCAACAGCGCCAACGCGGAAGCGGCCTTCGCCGCGGCCCGCCGGGAGGGCCCGGATGCCACCTGCGGCCGCGTGGGCGAGCTGTACGCGCAGCTGCCTGGCGGCGGGCGCGGTGCCGCGCGGACGCTGGAGGACCTGGCGGCGCGGGCGCCCACTGTCTGGGACAAGGCCTTCGCCCGGGCCACCATGGCGCGGGCGCTGCTGGGCGCGGGCGCGTTGAAGGATGCCCGCACCGCGGCGGACGAGGCGGTGCGCCTTGCGCCCTTCGACGGGCGTGCGCAACTCGCGCTGGGCATGGTGGCGCTCAAGCAGAGGCAGGAGGACGTGGCCAAGGTCGCGCTGGAGAAGGCCGTGGCGCTGGAGCCCGCGGACGGCGTGGCGCACCTGGCGCTCGCGGACCTGCTGGTGCGCGAGCCCGGCGAGCTGCCGCGGGCCGTGGCATCCTACGAGACGTTCCTGAAGCTGGCGGGTGGCTCGAACGAGGCGGCGCGCGTGAAGAAGGCACTGCCCAGCCTCAAGAAGAAGGCGGCGAGGTAGCGTGCGGTATTTCTCCTCCCGGACGGATTCCCCACTGCTCCACATCATGTGGGGGAACGCGTTCCTGCTGTCGCTCATCTATCTGCTGCTGGGCCTCGGGGTGGAGATTGCCCTGCGCTACTTCCCCTTGCCCTTCCTCCAGCGGCTGTCCCTGTCGCTGGACTCGCTCCCCGCGCGGGCGCTGGAGCTGACGGGCGCCATGGAGCCGCTGCGCGCGGCCTACTTCTCCGGCCGCATCTCCGAGGCCGGCGTGCGCGTCGTCTTCGGCCTCACCACCATGGTGGTCATCTTCCTGCTCGCCATGGTGGTGGGCACGTTGATGGGGGGCGTCCGGATGCTGCTGGCGCGGCGTGCCCTCCGCGAGGGCCGTCGCCGGTCCTGAAGCTGCGGGCGGCCCCCCGTCCCGCGTCTTCAGCCCCGCCGCCGGACGGTGGGCTTGCGCGCGCGGGCCGAGGCCTCCGGGACGGCCTGGGGCTCGTGCCCCGCGGCGCGCGCCATGAGGCAGATTTCCACCACCTTGGGGCCGAAGCGCTCCCAGCGGCTCTCCCCGGTGCCCTTCACCGCGAGGAAGCCTTCCCGGTCCACGGGCAGTGCCGCGGACAGGCCCAGCAGCGTGGCGTCATTGAAGATGATGAAGGGAGCCACGCCCAAATCCTTCGCCAGCTCCTTGCGCCAGCGCCGCAGCTCCGTGGCGGCCAGCTCGCTGTAGTTCGTCACCACAAGCGCCGCCGCCGAGGACGGGCCGCGGGAGCGCGAGGCGGACGGCCCGTGGGCCAGCAGCGTGGGCATCTTCTCCGGCGCGCACACGTCGCAGTTGCCACATGACGTGCCCGCGTCGCGCTGGCCGAAGTAGCGGAGGAGGGTGGCCCGCCGGCATTTCTTGTCCCGGTCCGTGTAGGCGTACTCCGTCATGCGGCGGAGGAGGGCCAGGTTCTGTCGCTCCTGCTCTCGCACGCGGCTCAGGTCGAGTGCCAGCTCGCGGAAGGGCACCCGCTCCAGCGCGCGGATGGAGCGCCCGGCGAAGGGCCGCCGCACCTTGGCCACATGGGCCTTCTCCAGCAGGCCCAGCGCGTGGCGCACCTCGTCCACGGACAGGCCGATGCGGCGCGCGAGGATGGGCAGCTCCGTCGTCACCTGCCGGCCCACGGGGAACGTCTCCAGCAGCGACTTGAGCAGCCGCTGGGCGTCCGGTGAGTGCGGCTGCGCCGAGGCGGCCTTCTCTAGCAGGGTGATGCCGTGCTCGCCCTCGCCGCGGCCCCCGCGCTCCACCTTGCCCTCGCGTTCGAGGATGCGCAGGGCCGCGGACACCTCGAACTCGCTGGCGTTCACCGTGCCCGCGAGCGCGTGCACGCCCCGGTCGAACTCCTCCACGGACTGGAGGACGTTCCACACGTCGCCGAACACGGCCTCGGACGGGTGGCTGCTCTGGATGAGCCGCTCCTGGGTGAAGACGTCCGCGTGGTTGAAGAGCAGCACCGCGCGCGCGGCCTGGCCGTCGCGGCCCGCGCGGCCAATCTCCTGGTAGTACGCCTCCACGGCCCGGGGGATGTTGGCGTGGGCGACGAAGCGGATGTCCGGCTTGTCGATGCCCATGCCGAAGGCGTTGGTGGCCACCGCCACCGCTTCCTTCGCGGACATGAAGGTGTCCTGGGCGCGGCGCCGGGCGTCGTCGTCCATGCCCGCGTGGTACAGCACCGCCTTCACGCCGCGCCCGTGCAGCTCCGAGAAGACGCCTTCGGCCGCCCGGCGCGTGGAGCAGTAGACGATGCCGCTGCCTCCGGTGCCCGCCAGCCGCGCGCAGGCCTCGTGCCGGTCCGCGTCGCCCCCCACCTCCTGCTTGCCCAGGAAGAGGTTGGGGCGGTCGAAGCCCATGGCGAACTCCTGCGGATCCTTCATCAGCAGGACGCGCACGATGTCCGCGCGGACTTCCGGTGTGGCGGTGGCGGTGAGCGCCACCGTGCGCGGCGGGCGCAGGCGCTTGCGCACCTGACCGAGCAGCGCGTAGTCCGGCCGGAAGTCGTGGCCCCACTGGGAGATGCAGTGCGCCTCGTCCACGGCGAACAGGTCCACTCCGAGGGAAGACACCGTCTCCAGGAAGCTCATGCTGCGGAAGCGCTCGGGCGCGACGTAGAGGAGCTTGTACTCCCGCGCGCGCAGCCGACGCATCCGCTCCGCGCGCTCCAGGTCCGACAGCGACGAGTTGATGAAGGTGGCCGGAATTCCGCGCGCGGCGAGCTGCTCCACCTGGTCCTTCATCAGTGCGATCAGCGGCGACACCACCAGCGTCAGCCCCGGCAGCAGCGTGGCGGGCAGCTGGTAGCACAGGCTCTTGCCCGCGCCAGTGGGCATCACGACGAGCGTGTTGCGGCCGCTCAACACCGAGGAGATGACCTGGTCCTGCCCCGGCCGGAATTGGGACAGGCCGAAGTGGCGCTCCAGCCCCTGCTGTGCTTCGTCGAGGTAGGGCAGGTCCACCGGCATCGCGCGCATGTTCATCATCCTGGTCCAGCCGTCAACGGAAACGAGGCCGGCACGCGGCCTCCCTTCACAGCTCGAGTCCCGGTTGAAGTGGAACAGCCAGCCGCGCCCGAAGCCGTGCGACGTCCTGGCGACGTGCCTCCGTCTGCCCTGGCTCCAGCCGGCCATCCACCACCACGTCGCCCTCTCGCACGCGCGAGGGGAGCGCCGCGCGCTCCACCGTGCAGGCCTGCCCGGTGTCCAGTCGCACCACCTGTGCCCGCGTGTCCTCCAGCAGCTCCACCTGCACCGCGCCCCACAGCCCCACCATGCCCACCATCATCCGCCGCCTCCATTCGCGCTCCATGCGCGCTGCTTCTCCTTCGCTTCGTCGGGGAGCAGCCCCCGCTCCAGCATCGACACGTAGCCGCCGTCCCCCATCACCACGTGGTCCAGCACCTTGAGGTTGAGCAGCTGCGCGCCCTCCACGAGGTGTCGCGTCAGGGCCACGTCCTGGACGCTGGGCTCGGGATCCCCCGAGGGATGGTTGTGCGCCAGCACGATGGCCGTGGCGCGCGCGGTGAGCGCCGCGGCGAACACCTCGCGCGGGTCCACCGGGCACGCGTTCATGGAGCCCTCCGCCACGCGCGCGTCGTGCAGCAGCACGTTGCGTGCGTTGAAGCACAGGACGTGGAACACCTCGCGCCGCAGCGCCCCCAGCACCGGCCCCAGGTACGCGGCAATCTCCCGGGGCGTGCGCAGCTTGGGGCGCCGCTCACCTGCCCGCTGGGAACGCCGACCCAGCTCCAGCGCCGCCAGCACCTGCGCGGCCCGGACACGCCCCAGGCCGGGCCGCAGGCTCAACGCCAGCGGCTCTTCCTGCGCCAGCGCCTTGAGGCCTCCGCCATGCGTCAGCAGCGTCCCCGCCAGCGCCCAGGCCCCGGGCGAGCGCGGCCCGGGATTCCACACCACACACAACAGCTCCGGGTCGGTGAGGGCCGCCGCCCCCAACCGGAAGAGGCGCTCCCGGGACGCCTCCACGCCACCCACCTCACGCGCCCTCACCGACCTTTCGCCCGCCCACGCCGCTCCCGCCGCCTGCTCCATCCCGCCGCCCTCCACGAGGCGGGGACAAAGCAACACGTGTGCCTGCCTGTGCTACCTGGGGAGTCGAGTGCCCACCCGTCCCGACACGCAAGAAGGGGCTCGGGCGGCGGACGGACAGCCTTGCTCCAGCGCGGCTCTCAGGCAGTGAGAGGGGCGTCAGAAGCGGGAGATGGCGAAGAAGGCCTTTATCTTGTCGTTCGTCTCCCGGAGCCGCTCGCTCAGGGTCCGCACGAAGGTCCACAGCAGCACGTACGCCAGGTCCTTGTCGGTGAACATGAGCTGGTCCAGGCGGGAGCGCTCGATGACCCAGACGGAGCAGCCCACGTGGGCGATGGCGTCCGCCGAGCGGGGGGAGTCTTCGATTACCGCCATCTCGCCGAAATACTGGCCGGGCTCCAGGATGGCGAGCGCCTCCTCGCCGATGCCGGGCACCGACTTGGAGATGCGGACCTTGCCCTCGGCGATTACGAACATCTCCTGGCCGGCCTCCCCCTCACGGAAGAGGAAGGCGCCCGCCGGGTAGGACCGGAAGTGGCCAACCTGGGCGACCTTGGCGAGCTGTCCCTGGGTCAAACCCTCGAACAGCGCAACCTTCTTGAGGACGGCGGCATCCATGAGGCCAGCTTCGTATCACGTGCCCGAGGGGCTCTGGTACCTTGGGGCCATCAACGAGATTTGGGAGGAGTCGTGGCGGAGGAGAAGATCAACAAGGTGACCATCATCGGCTCGGGGCCCGCGGGCTACACCGCGGCCATCTACGCCGCGCGCGCCAACCTGCAGCCGGTGGTGTTCGCCGGAGGGCCCACGCTGGAGCACCCGCAGCGCGTTCCGGGCGGGCAGCTCATGGTGACGACCGACGTGGAGAACTACCCGGGCTTCCCGGAGGCCATCACCGGCCCGGAGCTGATGGAGCGCTTCCAGAAGCAGGCGGAGCGGTTCGGCACCACCATCCACATGGAGAACGTGGTGAAGGTGGATTTCTCCCAGCGCCCCTTCCTCATCCAGGGGGAGAGCGTCAGCTACCGCTCGGAGACGGTCATCATCTCCACCGGCGCTACCGCGAAGTGGCTGGGCGTGAAGGGCGAGGACACCTACAAGAACCGCGGCGTCTCCGCGTGCGCCACCTGCGACGGTGCCTTCTTCAAGAAGCAGGACGTGCTGGTGGTAGGCGGCGGTGACACGGCCATGGAGGAGGCGACGTACCTGGCGAAGATCGTCAACCACGTCACCCTCATCCACCGCCGCGACACGCTGCGCGCCTCCAAGGTGATGCAGGAGCGCGCGCTGCAGAACCCGAAGATTTCCTTCATGTGGGACTCCGCGGTGGAGGAGGTCGTCGGCGACGCGAAGGGCATGAATGGCGCGGTGGTGCGCAACCTGAAGACGGGCGACAGCCAGCTGGTGAAGGCGACGGGCCTGTTCGTGGCCATTGGCCACACGCCCAACACGGAGCTGTTCCAGGGCGTGCTGGAGACGCACCAGGGCGGCTACCTGAAGACGGTGCCAGGCTCCACGCGCACCAACATCGAGGGCGTCTTCGCCTGCGGTGACGTGCAGGACCACTACTACCGCCAGGCCATCACCGCGGCGGGCACGGGCTGCATGGCCGCCATCGACGCGGAGCGCTGGCTCATCGAGCACGGCGAGTAGCCTTCAGGCTCGCGCGAGGAGCCGCGAGCATCCCCAGGCCGGCCCTCCACCAGGGCCGGCCTTTCCATATCCCGAGAAGGACGCAGCAAGGCCATGAGCTCGAAGCAGAAGACGGTGGCGGTGCACGCCGGGTCGCGCCTGTCCGGCAGCAAGGCGGTGCCGGTGTCGCCGCCCATCTACCCGGCGGCGGTGAACTGGTTCGACAGCAGTGACGACCTGGACGCCGCCCTGGACGGGAAGGACTACGCCTATGCCCGCATCAGCGCGCCCAACACGACGCTGCTGGAAGAGGCGGTGGCGGCGCTGGAGGGCGCCGAGGAGTGCGTGGCGTATGCCAGCGGCATGGCGGCGCTGCGCTCCGTCTTCGAAGCCCAGGGGTTCCGGGCCGGCGACAGGCTGGTGATGCCGGCGGATGGCTATGGCGTCACGCGCGCGCTGTACAAGAATCTGTGCGCCACGCTGGGCGTGGAGCTGCACGCGCTCCTGATGACGGACCCCGCCGTGCCCGGGCGCATCCGCGAGCTGAAGCCGCGCATGGTGCTGGCGGAGAGCATCTCCAACCCGCTGCTGCGCGTGCCCGACCTGCGCGTGCTGGCAAAGGCGTGCCGGGACGTGGGCGCGACGTTCGTGGTGGACGGCACCTTCCCGTCGCCCGTGGGCCAGTGCGCACTGGCGCTGGGGGCGGACTACGCGGTGCAGTCCACCAGCAAGTGGCTCAACGGGCACAGCGACGCGCTGGGCGGCACGGTGAGCGCCTCGCGTGAGCGGATGGCGCCGCTGCGCGCCGCGCGTGTCCTCGCGGGGGATGTGCTGGGCCCCTTCGAGGCGTGGTTGACCTTGCGCGGGCTGCGCACGCTGCCGGTGCGCATGAAGGCGCATGTGGAGCACGCGGCGCACGTGGCGCGGCGGCTGGCGGAGTCCCCATTGCTGGAGCGGGTCATCTACCCGGGGCTGCCGTCCCACCCGGACCACGCCACCGCCCATGCGTTGCTGCTGGGCGGCGGCCCCATGGTGGCGTTCGAAATCAAGGGCGCGGGGCGGCCGGAGAGCATGCGCTTCCTGGAGGCGCTGAAGGTGGGCCGGCCCGGCCCTTCACTGGGGGACGTGTGCACGCTGGTGATGCACGCGGCCAGCGCCAGCGCGCGCCGCTTCACCCCGGAGGAGCGCGCGGCGGCCGGCATCCAGGAGAACCTCATCCGCGTGTCCGTGGGCCTGGAAGACCCCGACGACATCGCCGACGACCTGCTCGCCGCGGTGGCGGAAGGGGTGCGCCGATGAAGATGGTGGACGTGGGCGAGAAGCCGAAGACGGAGCGCGTGGCCGTGGCCACGGCGCTGCTGCGGATGCTCCCCGCCACGCGCGAGCGAATCCTCGCGGGGAAGGTGGAGAAGGGGGATGTGCTCGCCGCCGCGAGGCTCGCGGGCATCATGGCCGCCAAGCGCACGCCGGACTTCATTCCCCTGTGTCACCCCATCGCGCTCGCGGGCGTGGAGGTGTCGCTGGTGCCGGAGGAGGCGGGGCTCCGTGTGCGCGTGCAGGTGAAGACGGTGGACCGCACGGGCGTGGAGATGGAGGCGCTCACGGCGGCCTGCGCCGCGGCGCTGACCGTCTATGACATGTGCAAGAGCGTGGACCGCGGCATGGTGCTGGACGCGGTGCAGCTCGAGCACAAGTCGGGTGGGCGCTCCGGCACGTGGCAACGGGAGGCGGAAGCGCCGGCTGCGAAGGCCGCGCCGCGGCGCCGACCGCGCGCGAAGAAGGCCCGGTGACCTCCGTCCTGTAAGCCCGCAGGCGAGGGGACGTGGCGCCCGTTCGTGGGGCGTCGCCCGGAGGCCGCTTCGCGGCGCCATCCGCGAGCATCTCGTTTCGGCCGCCCGCTGCGCCAGGGCACGTGAGCTCGATGGAGGTCCGCCGCTCCAAGCCGCCGCTGCGCCGGGGCGTGTGCGAAGCCGTCCCGGCGACACACTGCGAGCCCCATTGTCGTCGAGGGCAGGGGCTCCCCGCGGGCCGATGTCCGCGTGCGCCGTCCGACACCGGCAGCGGGCCGCGGCGGCGGATGTCCGTCCGCGCACGCTCGGAATGTGGCGCCGTCCACTCGCGGCGGGCATTCCTCTCCGCGGGGGCTCCCGGTCCGAGGGGACGGTCCCCACGTTGCATCCCTGCACAGGCGAACGCGAAGGGCGCTCGCCAGTCCGAGGAGCGACGGGTGTTCGACCTGAAGGGCGTCCTGGCGCTGTATACGGCCCTGTTCGCCGCGGGCTGCGGTGCGCTCTCCGGGGAAGGGGATGCGGCCGAGGCGTCGCAGCCCATGGAGGACCGCACGGCGTGCGATGCCCAGGCCGCGCGCCGCCGGTACGTGTCGAAGGACCGGAGTGAGTGCCAGGCCGTCTTCTTCGTCTGCGCGCGGGGCGAGTCCCCCTTCTTCGACGCCTGTGGCTGCGGCTGCTCGGGCCACTGAAGCGAGCGGCTACGGCGCCCCCGGGCCTTCCGCGCGCAGCCGTTCCAGGAAGAAGGCCGTCACCACCAGCGAGTGGGTGATGTGGCCCTCCAGGATGAGCCGGGGAAGGTCCGCGCGCGGATGCAGCTCCACCACGATGTCCTCGCCCTCGTCCTGCCGGCCCTCGTGCCGCTTCACGCAGTCGAGTGCGACGAAGCTGAAGCACAGGTTGCCCTGGAACGCGGGGTTGGGGTGCACCTGGCCCAGCGGCACCAGCCGGCCCGGCACGTAGCCGGTCTCCTCCTCCAGCTCGCGCGCCGCGGCGACCTCGGGGGCTTCGCCCGGGTCGACAATCCCGCCGGGGACCTCCAGCGTGCTGGCGCCGATGCCGAAGCGGAACTGCCGCACCAGCACGAGCTGGTCGTCCGGCGTCACCGCGATGACCGTCACCCAGTCCGCGCAGTCGACGCGCACGCGCGGGTGCTCGAGGGCCGTGCGCGGGTCTGCCCACCAGTCCTGGCGCACCCGGGCCACGGTGTAGTCCTGCTCCAGCCCGCGGCGCAGCCTGCGCCAGGGCTTCACCCCTTGGGACACGTGAAAGTCCTCCCCGGGCCCACGCGGGCCCCGGTGGTCGTCAGTTCAGCAGCGCGGCGCGCTCCCTCAGCTCGCGAGCCGTCATCTCCAGGCGCTCGCGGTCGGGGGCGTCGGGCGACAGCTCCAGGCAGCGCTCCACGTCCTTCAGCGCCGCGCGGTAGGCGCCCAGGCTGCCCAGCAGCGCCGCGCGCGTGCGCAGCTCGCCCGGGTGGTCCGGCGCGAGCAGCAGCAGCATGTCCACCACCGCCAGCCCGCGCTCGCAGTCCTCACGGCCCAGGTACACGCGCCGCAGGTTGGACAGCATCCGGTACGCAATCAGCTCCACCGGCGCGGGCGCCAGCATGCTGCGGTCGAACTTGAGCTGCGGCGCCACGCGCTTGAGCAGCTCCGCGCAGCCGTGCTCGGTGAGGATGTCCCCGTGGTGGAACGGGTCCATGACGAGCTTGTGGTCCCCCGCGTCGTGCGCGACCAGGAAGTGGCCGGGGAAGGGCACCCCGTACAGGGAGATGCCCGCGCGCCGCGCCACCTCCAGGTAGACGACGGACAGCGTTATCGGCAGCCCCAGCTTCCGCTCCAGCACCTGGTCCAGGAAGCTGTTCTCCGGCGAGTGGTAGTCGTCCTCGTTGCCGCGGAAGCCCTCGATGTCCGCCAGCACGTGGCGCAGCGCTCGCAGCGGCGCCAGGACCTCGCCCTTCTCGCTGAGTCGCTCCGCCTCCACCTGCACCCGGCACGCGAGCACGTCCAGCATGTGCAGACATCCGGGGGCGTCCAGCAGGGGTTTGTCCAACGTGGCGATGGCCAGGGCCGCCAGGTCCAGCCGCGGGGGCTCCGCGGCCAGGGCCGATACCAGCCGTTCCCGGGCCAGCGGCGGGCTGAATCCAGAGGGAATGCTCACGGCGGGAACCAGTAACCCACGAGGGCTCGGACGGCAAAGGCAGGCAGCCGAGCGTCAGAATGCAGGAGGTTCAAGCGGCAGCCGTCCCTTGATTTCCGCCCGGAGGGCAATCTGGGCCGCAATCAGCCCGGACAGGATTCCATCCTCGAACTCGAATGTAGGATGTTCCTTGAGCTCCGGGAAGTCGTGGGAATTGCGCACCTCTTCCGGGGAGATGTTGGGGACGGCCTCACGGGCCAGGCGCAGGACCTTGGCCTGCTGTTGGGAAATCATCTTGTCGAAGAGCTGGGTGGACAGCTGCAGCATCTCTTCGGCCATCTGCTCCGTCATGGTTGTGTCGACTCCTGGGCGATGTCCCATCTGGCACGGCGGTAGCTGTAACGGAATGCGGCGGCGTCCGCCTCCCTCACATTGACTTCCGACCGGCCACACGGACCCGGGAATGCGCAGCGCACCAGGTCCGGGGGAAGACGTCCTGCATGGACGGCGTCGCGGGCACTCTACCCCGGGAGGCGAGCAAGGCGGCTGGCTCCCTGGACGTGCGGCGGCGCGGACGGGGGCGCCCGGGTGGTCTGGCGCCCCGGTCATCCCCAGGTTGTCAGGGCACACGAACGCACCGGGGCCGGGGCCAGGGCGCCCGGGCAGAAAGGCAGACGCACGATGGCTTATGGACTCGCGGAGGATCCGGCGCTCTCCATCACCCCGCATCTCGACGCCGTGGACTACCCCGTCGAGCGGGAGCAACTGGTGGCCGCCGCCGCGGACGCAGGCGCTCCCCCCGACATCATCAACCTCTTCAAGAGCCTGCCCCGCCAGGACTACGCCAGCCGTGAGGCGGTGATGCGGGACCTGGCCGAGGCTGCTCGCCGGTCCGCCCAGGGCGGCCTGAAGGACGACGACGGGGTGAACCGGGACCGCCGCAACATCGGCCGGGACCTGGTGGAGGACGCGCCGGAGGGCCAGACGCGTCATCCTTGAACAGGAAGGCGCCCCTGGTGGACGCCCGCTGGTGGAAGCGCTCGCGGGCGCGGGCGCTTTCTGCCAGCGTGCAGCCGCGATGCGTCCCGGGCCCTTGTCGTGCAGTCTCATGCTGTCGCTGACCGTCACCGCTTGCAGCCACAGGGCGTCGCTCTCGGTGCCGCCCTCGGAGCCGCGGCCGGCGACGGTCCGGCTGGACTTCCAGCCGCCGGTGGACCGCGTCCTCACGGAGACGCAGCGCAGCGTGCGCTCGGTGGAGCGCGGCGGCGAGGCCCTTCGCGAGGAGGTGGAGCTGACCACGCAGACGCGCTTCACGCCCTCGGAAGGCGGCTGGCTGCTGGCGCAGGTGGTGCCCCGCTCGCGGCTGTGGCGCAACGGCCAGGAGGTGCCTACCAGTGTGGCGGACGTGCTGGCCCGCTTCACGCTGCAGGCCTGGCTGGCGGCGGATGGAACCTTCGTGAAGCTCGTCGAGCCCGAGGCCGCCCAGGAGGCGCTGCGCCAGGTGGCGCCCACGGGCACGGAGGCCGGTGTGCTGGAGCGCTTCTTCGAACCCGAGGAGATGGAGGCCCGCGCGCGCCGCGAGTGGGAGGTGAAGTTCTCCGGCCTGCTCCAGCGCAACCTCACCGAGGGACAGCGCAGCTGGGCCGTGGACCTGGTGCCCATGGGCGACAGCCAGGTGGCCTACGTCCTGGAGCGCACCGTGCAAGGCACTCGCAACACGCCGCTGGGAGACGCGGTGGTGCTGAGCCTGCGCTGCCTGGACGCGCTGCCAGAGGAGGCGCCGGACGCGCTGACGGATGCGTGGGTGATGGCGGGCCGCCCGGAGCTCACGCCGGGCGTGTCCTGCGAGGGAGAGCAGCTGGTGGCGCGAGGGCGCTTCGTGCCGGTGAGCCGCCAGCTCACGGTGCGGGCGACGGTGGCGGGCGAGGCGTGGACTGTCACGACGGAGTCCCGGGCAGAGGGGCTCCAGGAGGAGGCGCGATGACCTGGGAGCAGAACCTCATCGAGGATGAAGCGGGCGTGGAGCGCGTGGTGAAGAGCGCGCGGCGGGTGGCCGTGCTGGGCATCAAGACGGAGCAGCAGTCGGGCCAGCCGGCCTACTACGTGCCGGACTACCTGGCGCGCGCGGGCGTGGAGGTGGTGCCGGTGCCCGTCTACTACCCGGACGTGACGCACATCCTCGGCAAGCCGGTGTACCGGCGGCTGACGGACGTGCCCGGCGAGCTGGACCTCGTGGACGTGTTCCGCCGGCCGCAGGACATCGACGCGCACGTGGACGAGCTCATCGCCAAGAAGCCGAAGGCGGTGTGGTTCCAGTCCGGCATCCGCAATGACGCCGCCGCGGAGAAGCTGGCGAAGGCGGGCATCCAGGTGGTGCAGGACCGCTGCCTGATGGTGGACCACCGGCGCTACGGCGCGCGGTAGGGACCGACGAAGCCGCACTGGGTGGCCGCGCTGCTTGGAGGCAGTGCCCCCAACATTCCGAATGGGCGGTGGGACCGACGAAGCGAGGGCGGCCGCGCTGCTTGGAAGCAGTGCCCTCGTCGTTCCGTGGACGGTGGGGACCGACGCGGCCGGGCTCGGTGGCCGCGCCTCGTCTATGGGCCTGCCGCCACCGTCTCAAGCGGGCGGCGGGCACCGGCGCGGCCTGCTTCAGTAGTCGCCGGCGATGACCCGGGGCAGGGCGTTGCGCAGGTTCGGCAGCGGGCCAATCTGCCGCGCGTTGGAGGCCTGCGGCGTTCCCGTCTCGCGCAGCAGCGCGCGCATCTGCGCGCTCGTCAGCCGGTCGCCGTTGGCCAGGGCCACGCCCTGCGCGCTGGCGGCGGCGCCCACCACGATGGGCGAGGCGCTGGAGGTGCCGCTGAAGCTGGACGTGTAGTACTGGTCCTCGCCGTGGCTGGAGCCGAACACGTTGCCGTAGCCCATGCTGTAGACGCGCTCGCCCCAGCCGTGCACGTCCACGCGACTGCCGTAGTTGGTCCAGCACATGGGCGCGCGGGTGGTGGCGGTGCTGGCGCCCACGACGATGGCCTCCGAGTCCCGCGTGTCGCGGTTGAACCGACCGCCGTAGGCGGACGCATCCAGGTTGGCGCTCCCGTTGCCCGCCGCTTCCACGACGATGACGCCGTTGGCCGTGGCCGTCTTGATGGCGTCGTAGTTCGCCTGCCAGTACTCCATCGCGATGTAGTTGCACTGAGTGGCGTTGCACGTGCACGCCGTGCCGTCGGACGGGCCTGTTGAGTGCAACTCGATGAGGACGATGCCGCCCCTGCCCACCGCGGCGGCCGCCCGGGAGATGGCGCTCGCCGTGCTCTGCGAGCCGATGGACTCGTAGCCCGCCTGGGCCTGGTGCGCGACGCCCGTCACGCCGTACGCATTGGGCGCGCCGACAATCTCGCCCAGCACCGCCGTGCCGTGGTTGCGCCAGCCCAGGTCGGAGTACTGGGTGCCGCCCATGTGGAAGAGGTCTGGCATGTCCTCGTGCGTGGTCCGCCAGCCGCCTTCGATGTCCACCACCTTCACGTTCTGCCCTTGGCCACCGGTGACCGTCCACGCGTACTTCGCGTCGACGCCGCCGGGCGCGGCGTTGAGGTAGCCCTGGTTGCTCTCATAGAGCGGGGTGGTGGGCGGGAGGTCCGAGGCGGCGAGCAGGCTCCGCACCGCCGCGTCCATGCCGAAGTTCACCATCGCCGGCTCGGGAGGAGGCTCGGCGTAGGCCACCTCCACGCCGTCCAGCGCGTTGAGCGCGGCGACCAGGTCGGCCACGCGCTCGGACGTGGTGCCGGGCAGCAGCGGCACCTCGAAGTAGAGGTTCAGGTCCGCCAGTTGCTCTCCGCTTCGCCGTTCGCCTTCGGCCTTGCGCGCTTCCAGCGTGGCCTCGGGCTCGTCGAAGAGCCGGGCTGGAGCGCCGGTGCGCGGCGCGCGCGCCAGCAGGGACTCCACCCGGGTGAGGTCGCCCTGGAGGCGTGCGTCATCCAGGCTCCGTCCGGCGAGGAGCGAGCGCTCCGCCGCGTCCCGCTCGGACGCGAGGGCCACCAGCCGGTGGTCGCGCAGGCGCACGCGGCTGCCCTCGTGGAACTTCACCACGATGCGCTCCACGTAGGTGTCCGCGGCCAGCTCGCGGCCGGTGGGCTTGGCGATGAGCTCGCGAGGCTTCAGGGCCTTCGGCGCCGCGTCCGCGGTGGGCGCGAACGCCAGCATCGACAGGGACAGCAGCGCGTAACGCAGGGGGCGCATCGACAGGAACGACGACGTCGTCATGGACAGCCTCCACTCCGGAAAAGGGGACGGCCGTGACGGGGCGCCAGCGTGGATGTCCAGGGGCCCGAGTCACCCGGACATCTTGCATTTCCATTCTGTCAGGAAATGAGGTGGCGCCCATCTCAGCCGTCCGGAACCGGACACCGCGCCGCCCTTCAGGAGGACGCGCGTGGGGCCCGTGGCTGGGGCCATCCCTGGTGCGAAGCCCGCCTGCATGGAATCGTTGCCCGACCCTGGAACCGGCGCTTCGCCGCTGCGGGGCACTGTGGGCGGTCTCCGCCCGGGAGCATCCGTCGATGCGCGTCGTGCGTGTGGTGGGGCAGGGGCTGCGAATGGCCTTGCTGTTGATGGGGGCAGGCCTGCTGGGGGCGTTCAAGGGCGGCGTGCTCTTCGGCCTGGTGGGGCTGGCTGTTGGCGCGGGCACCTGGTTCCTGCCGGGGTGGCTGGGGGGGGCGCCCCCGCCCACGTGGCTGGTGGTGCTGGGCGTGGTGCTGCCCCCGCTGGCGCTGTCCGTGTCGGGCGGCTACGCGTTCATGCTGCAAGCCGTATCGGGGCGGCTGGCCCACGAGGCGAAGGAGCGGGGTGTCGTGGGCCGCATGTACGCGGTCCTCAAGCCCGTCACGGTGCAGGTGTCGCGGCGGCTCCAGGGCACAGGCTCGCTGTCGCGCGAGGAGCTGTCGCGCGTGGTGGATGAGTCGCTGAGCGAGCACCTGCGGCAGGTCGAGCAGGCCCGGAGCGAAGCGTCCTCCTCGCGCATGGCGGAGGTGGAGCGCTTCCTCATGGAGCAGTCCCGCCGCGTCCTGGGCGTGCTGGCGCTGCGTGCTGTCGTCTCCGCGCCGGACTCCGCCACCGCGGTGCGGAACCTGGAGGCGCTGGGTATCGAGCGCGTGGAGATGACGCTGATGGAGCGGCTGGAGGACCTCTTCTTCCTCCAGGTGCTGCTGGCCTTCGGGGCGGGCGCGCTCGTCGCGGCCACGCCCGCGCTGCTCACGCTGTGGCTGCGCTGAGGCTCACCACTCCGCGTCCGCGAAGGACACCGGAGGCCGCGCCAGGGCGCGCTCCGCGGCGAGCTTCGCCTGGTCCAGCGCGTCGAAGCCGCGCTCCATGGTGGTGGGGGACACGGGTGGCAGGTTGGAGACGACGACGTAGACGGGCACCTGCTTCTGCTCCAGCACGGTGAGCTGGAGGCGGAAGTGGTCCTGCCGCAGCGCCGCCGAGCCCGCGGCGAGCCCCTGCGCGTACGCCATGGGGCCGCCCACCACCTTGCGCGTCTTGCTGGGCAGGTAGTGCACGAGGATGGCGTCCAGCTCCGCGCCCACGGCGCTCTCGTGCAGCGACAGCGCGGGGGCCTTGTCCACGAGGCCACCGTCCCAGTACAGGCTGCCCTCCAGGGGCACCGCGCGGAACAGGCCGGGGTACGCACACGTCGCGTGGACGCGTGGGGCCAGCTCGCCCGAGGTGAACACGTCGTGGCGGCCCAGCGTGAGGTTGGCGCCCACCAGCAGCAGCGGGTGCGGCAGCTCCTCGAAGGTGCGCACCGGCAACGTGGCGTCCAGCAGCTTGCGGAAGCGCTCGCCCTTGAGCAGGCCCGTCAGGCCGTGCCCGGCCGCGTCCGCGTTGAGCACCGCCCCAATGGGGTCCGGGTCCCAGAAGTTGGCGCGCGTCTGCCGCAGCACCAGCTCCTCCAGCTCACGTACCGGCGTGCCCGCCGCCGCGTAGGCCGCCACCATGCCGCCCGCGGAGGTGCCCGCGTAGGCGTGGGGCTTGAGGCCCGCGGCCGCCAGCCCCTTGAGGAAGCCGGCGTGACCGTAGAAGCCGAAATATCCAGCGGAGAGGACGAGCCCGAACCGCTTGCCTTCGAGGCGTTCGTGAAGAGTCGGGGTGTGGGTGGGAGTCGCCATGTTCCGCCCTGTACGCCACTGAACGAGGACAGGCAACGCGTCGCGTCTAGAGAATGCTGGCCTCCAGGCCGGCATCGACATATGTTGATGCAGCGATATGGAAGAGCTGTCCCAGTCATTCCGGGTCCTCGGGGACCCGACGCGCCTGCGCATCCTCCGGCTGGTGGCGGAGGCTCCGTTGAACGTGACGGAGCTGGTGTCGCTGGTGGGCGTGGCGCAGTCGTCCGTCTCTCATCACCTGGGCAAGCTGAAGGGGCTGGGGCTGCTGCGCGAGGAGCGCCACGCGGGCTACAGCTACTACTCGCTGGCGCTGGGGCAGTCGGACGCCCGCTGGCCGCTCATCCAGATGGCGCGCGAGGCGGAGGATGCGGCGGGGGACTCGGCGCGGCTGAAGGACCTGCTGCGGGCGCGTGAGGACCGGCAGGCCCTCAACGAGCGGCTGCTGGAGCCCGGGCAGTCCTGGTTCCTGTGGGCGGGCGCGCTGGCGTCGTTGCTGCCGCCGCTGGAGGTGGCCGACTTCGGCTGCGGCACCGGCGTGCTGAGCGTGGCGATTGCCCGCTGGGCCCGCCGCGTGTGGGCCATCGACCAGAACGCCGAGGCGCTGGAGCAGGCGCGGGAGCGCGCCGGCCGCGAGGGCCTGGAGAACATCCGCTTCCTGCGCGAGGACCTGCACCGCCTGTCGCTCGCGTCCGCGAGCCTGGACCTGGTGGTGATTTCGCAGAGCCTCCACCACGTGGAGGAGCCGCACGCGGTGCTGGCCGAGTCCGCCCGCCTGCTCAAGCCGGGCGGCCGGCTGGTGGTGCTGGAGCTGATGCCGCACGACGAACGCTGGGTGCTGGAGCGGCTGGGCCACCGGCACCTGGGCTTCGCGCCCGAATTCCTCGAAGCCGCGCTGCGCGAGGCGGGCTTCACGTCCCTCACTCGCGAAACCCATGCCCGGGATGGGGCCAGCCCCTTCCGCGTCTTCCTGCTCACCGGAGTCAAACCGTCATGACGAGCCATGCCCCCACCGCCCTCCCGCTGCCCCCTGGTGAGAATGGCCGCCGCGTGGAGGCGCTGCGCGCCGCGATGCGCGAACGCGTGCTGGTGCTGGACGGCGCCATGGGCACGCTGCTCCAGAACGAGAACCTCAAGGCGGCGGACTTCGGCGGCCCGGAGTACGAGGGCTGCAACGAGCACCTCGTCCTCACCCGGCCGGAGCTGGTGGAGGGCATCCACGCGCGCTACTTCGCGGCCGGCGCGGACGTGACGGAGACGGACAGCTTCGGCGGCACGCCGCTGGTGCTGGCGGAGTTCGGCCTGGGCCACAAGGCGCTCGAAATCAACGAGGCCTCCGCCCGCCTGGCGCGCAACGCCGCCGCCGCCGCCGAGGCGAAGGACGGGCGCATTCGCTGGGTGGCGGGCTCCATCGGCCCCACCACCAAGGCCATCAGCGTCACCGGCGGCGTCACCTTCGACGAGCTGGTGGACAACTTCGCCGTGCAGGCCGAGGGGCTGGCCCGGGGCGGCTCGGACTACCTGCTGATCGAGACGGCGCAGGACACCCGCAACGTGAAGGCGGCGCTGCTGGGCATCGAGCGCGCGTTCCAGAAGCTGGGCTACGCGCTGCCGGTGGCGGTGTCCGGCACGATTGAGCCCATGGGCACCATGCTCGCGGGGCAGAGCGTGGAGAGCCTGGCGGCGTCGCTGGAGCACGCGGACCTCCTGTACCTGGGCCTCAACTGCGCCACGGGCCCGGACTTCATGACGGACCACCTGCGCTCGCTGTCGGCGATGAGCGCGTTCCCCGTGTCGTGTGTGCCCAACGCGGGCCTGCCGGACGAGAACGGCCACTACCTGGAGACGCCGGAGATGCTGGCGCGCTCCGTGCGGCGCTTCTGTGAGCAGGGCTGGCTCAACGTGGTGGGCGGCTGTTGTGGCACGCACGCGGGGCACATCGAGGCGCTGGCCAGGGCCGTGGAGGGCCTGAAGCCGCGCACGGGCTCGCCGCGCCCGCGGGCCTCGCTGTCCGGCGTGGACTACCTGGAGGTGACGGACGAGCAGCGGCCCCTCATCGTGGGCGAGCGCACCAACGTCATCGGCAGCAAGAAGTTCAAGGAGCTCATCGTCGCCGGCCAGTTCGACGACGCGTCGGAGATTGCGCGCGCGCAGGTGAAGCGGGGCGCGCAGGTCATCGACATCTGCCTGGCCAACCCGGACCGCGACGAGCTGGAGGACATGCGCAGCTTCCTGGAGGTGGTCGTCAAGAAGGTGCGCGTGCCCTTGATGATTGACTCCACCGACGAGCGCGTCATCGAGATGGCGCTCACGTACAGCCAGGGCAAGGCCATCATCAACTCGGTCAACCTGGAGGATGGCGAGGAGCGCTTCGAGAAGGTGGTGCCGCTGGCGCGCCGCTTCGGCGCGGCGCTGGTGGTGGGCTGCATCGACGAGGTGGGCATGGCCGTCACGCGCCAGCGCAAGCTGGAGGTGGCGGAGCGCTCGTACGAGCTGTTGACGAAGAAGTACGGCATGAAGCCGGAGGACCTGTACTTCGACCCGCTCGTCTTCCCCTGCGCCTCCGGCGACGCGCAGTACACCGGCAGCGGCGTGGAGACGATTGAGGGCGTGCGCCTCATCAAGCAGCGCTTCCCGCGCTGCAAGACGGTGCTGGGCATCTCCAACGTGTCCTTCGGCCTGCCCACCGCGGGCCGCGAGGTCCTCAACTCCGTCTTCCTGTACCACAACGTCCAGGCGGGCCTGGACATGGCGCTGGTCAACTCGGAGAAGCTGGAGCGCTACCCGTCCCTGCCGGAGGAGGAGCGCAAGCTGGCGGAGGACCTGCTCTACAACCGGGGCGAGGACCCGGTGACGCCCTTCGCGGCGCACTTCCGCGAGCGGAAGGCCGCGCGCGTCCAGGTGAGCACGCTGCCCCTGGAGGAGCGGCTCCAGCGCTACATCATCGAGGGCACGCGCGACGGCCTCACCGCGGACCTGGAAGCGGCCATGCAGAAGTACACGCCGCTGGAAATCATCAACGGGCCGCTGATGAAGGGCATGGACGAGGTGGGCCGCCTCTTCGGCGCCAACGAGCTGATTGTCGCGGAGGTGCTCCAGAGCGCCGAGTCCATGAAGGCGGCGGTGAGCTTCCTGGAGCCGCACATGAGCAAGGCCCAGGCGGCCCAGCGCGGCAAGGTGGTGCTCGCCACGGTGAAGGGCGACGTGCACGACATCGGGAAGAACCTGGTGGAAATCATCCTGGCCAACAACGGCTTCCAGGTGGTGAACCTGGGCATCAAGGTGCCGCCGGAGCAGCTGGTGCAGGCCGTGCGCGAGCACCAGCCGGACATCCTCGGCCTGTCGGGCCTGTTGGTGAAGAGCGCGCACCAGATGGTGGCCACCGCGGAGGACCTGAAGCGCGCGGGCGTGGACACCCCCATCCTGGTGGGCGGCGCCGCGCTCAGCCGCAACTTCGTGGACCGCAACATCGCGCCCGCCTACGGCGCTGGCACCGTGGCCTATGCGCAGGACGCGATGAACGGCCTCGAGCTGGCCAAGCAGATCGTGGACCCGGCCGCGCACGAGAAGCTCCGCGGCGACCTGGCCGTTCGTCGGGAGAAGCTGGCGCGCGAGGTGAAGGAGCGTCCGGCGCCGGCGGCGGTGGTGTCGCGTGGGCGCAGCGCGGAGGTGAAGGTGCTGGACAGCGTGCCGTCCGCGCCGGACTGGGAGCGGCACGTGCTGACCAACACGCCGCTGGACCACATCTGGAAGTTCATCAACCCGGTGATGCTGTACGGCCGGCACCTGGGCCTGCGCTCCTCGTCGCGCGTGTTGGGCACGCCCGCAGAGGCGGAGCTGGCGAAGACGGAGGAGGGCCGCAAGGCGCTGGCGCTGAAGGAGGCGGTGGAGGAGCTGAAGGGCTACCTGCGCGGCGGCGTCATGCAGGCGCGCGCGGTGTTCCAGTTCTTCAAGGCGGGCAGCGACGGCAACCGGGTGGTGCTCTTCGACGGCGCCACGGGCAAGGAGGCCGCGGCCTTCGACTTCCCGCGCCAGGACCGTGAAGGCGGGCTGTGCCTCGCCGACTACCTGCGGCCGCTGGAGGGCGGCGTGCCCACGGACAACGTGGCCATGTTCGTCGTCACCGCGGGCGCCGGCATCCGCGAGCTGTCCGAGCAGCTGAAGACCCAGGGTGAGTTCCTGAAGATGCACGCGGTGCAGGCCCTGGCGCTGGAGACGGCGGAGGGCTACGCCGAGCTGCTGCACACGCAGCTGCGCAGCATGTGGGGCATGCCGGACCGGCCGGACATGACGATGCTGGAGCGCTTCCGCGCGGAGTACGCGGGCAAGCGCTACTCCTTCGGCTACCCGGCGTGTCCGCGGTTGGAGGACCAGTCCACGCTCTTCGCCGCGCTGCGGCCGGAGGACATCGGCGTGCAGCTCACGGACGGCGCCATGATGGAGCCGGAGGCCTCCGTGTCCGCCATCGTCTTCCACCACCCGCAGGCCTCGTACTTCTCCGTGACGTGACGGGGCGGCTCAGAAGCGCGCGCCCAGGCTGAGGTCGGCGCTGAAGAGGTTGCCGACGTCGGCGCTGGTGGGGGCGAAGTCCCGTGCCACGAGCACGCGGTAGGTGGCGCGCAGGCCGGCGGTGACGCCGCTGTACCGGTACTCGAGCCCGGCGGCGAGCGGCACCTCCGCGCCCCAGCCCTTCTCGAAGGCGGTGCCCACGTCCATGGGCGTGGGGTGGAAGTAGCTGACGCCCGCGCCCGCGCCCACGAAGGGCTTCCACTGTGAGAGGAGCGTCGGGCCCACCTTGGCCAGGACGCCGCCGTTGTGCCGCCACAGCGTGCCGCGCCGCGGCTCCGCGTAGCCGTTGGCGGAGCCCTCGTAGCCCAGCTCCAGGCCCACGCCCGAGACGACGGGGACTTCTCCCAGCAGGGCCAGGAACGCGCCCACGCCCGTCTCCCTGCCCACGTTGCCCGACCAGGTCGTCACGCCGCTGCGCACCGTCAGGCCCGCGGCCCCGAAGCCGGGGGCGGGCTGCGCCTTGACGCGAGGTGTCGCCGCGAGCGCGGGGCTGGCGACCAGCGCCGCCGCCAGGGCCCCTGTTCCCCACCATCCCCATCGCCTGTTCATGACCGTCCCCTCCCAGGTCCGCCGGGGTGCTCCCCGGTTCTCGGGTGGAACGTTGTTGCTGGACAGGAAGACAGGGAACCCGGCGCAACGGGGATGGGCAGCCACGCCGCGGCGCGGGGGAGCGGTTAGAGTCCGTGGCATGAGCGCGCCGAACATCCGTCGAGCCGTCCAGTTGCTGCCTGCCTGCGCCACCACCGGCATCGGGAGCCTGCCGCACACGCAAGTGGAGCTGGGGCTCCAGGCGGCGCTGGCCCTGGACATTCCATTTCTGCCCCAGCTGCCCGTGGGCAAGCCCTCGGAGCTGATGATTCCCGCCGCCCTGGAGGGACTGCCGGGCCTGTCCTTCGACGATGAAGGCCTGTGCACCGTGGACCTCGCGGCCTGGCAGGCGGGGCGCGCGGCCTTCGAGGCGCGGCTGGAAGCGGCGTTCCAGTCGGGCCAGTTCGAGGCCTTCGAGCCCTCACCCGAGGCGTGCCGGGCGTGGCGCCCCTTCCTGTGGGAGGTGGAGACGCGGAAGCTGGCCTTCGCGAAGGCGCAGCTCGCGGGGCCCTTCACGGTGCGCTCGGTGGCGCGCACGCCGGAGGGCCAGCCCACGCTGGACGTGCCGGGCCTGGACGAGGCGATGTTCCGCCTGACGCTGGCGCGCTCACTGGCCATGGTGAAGGCGCTGCGCCGCGCGGGCACTACGCCGCTCTTCTTCCTGGACGAGCCCGGGCTCTACGCGTTCCAGCGCACGAATCCCCGCCACCTGATTGCGATGCAGGAGCTGAGGCTGCTGGTGGTGGCCCTGCAGCGCGAGGGCGCGCTGGTGGGGTTGCACTGCTGCGGCAACACGGATTGGGCCGCGCTGCTGGACGTCCAGCCGGACCTGCTGTCGCTGGACGTGCGGCTGTCGCTGGACGCGATGGTGGAGTCGACCGCCGCGCTGGAGCGCTTCCTCGCCTCGGGCGCGACGCTGAGCCTGGGCATCATCCCCACGGACCTGGCGTCCACCTATGAAGTGGGGGAGCTGGTGGACGCGGTGGAGGCCACGCTGAAGGCGGCGCTGCCTGGCGGCTTCACCTTCGCGCAGGTGGTGTCCACCGTGGTGCTGACGCCGGCGTGTGGGCTGGCGATGCGCTCGGTGAGCGACGCGGAGCGCATCCTGGAGGAGCTGAAGGCCGCGCAGCGGCGGCTCCGGGGCGCACTCGCCGCCGAGCGCCCCGCCGTGGGCGCCACGAATCCCCACTGAGGGGCCCGCGCTCCGGGCCTCTCCCAGGGGACTGTCCCTGGGGATGCATGGGCCGCCAGGATGCCTATCCTGTCGTGGAGGGGACAGGGGGCCATGTTGGAGCAGCGCATCGGGACATGGTTGGAGCTGCAGGATGCGCTCTTCGCCGGCTCGTGGAACGAGGCTCTGGGGCGCCACCGGCCCACCTTCGCGTTCCGTGGCATGCCCCAGGTGACCAACGACCTGTCCACGGCCCTCAACCGCGACGGCCTCTTCGTGCGCAAGGAGCGGGACCTGCTGAGGGCCTTCCGCAAGTACGCGCGCGGTGAGAGTCCCCAGTCCGTGGAGTCCCTCTGGGACTGGCTCGCCCTGGCTCAGCACCACGGGCTTCCCACGCGGATGCTCGACTGGACCTTCAGCCCCTATGTGGCGCTGCACTTCCTCACCGAGAACACGGAACGCTATGGCGAGGACGGCGTGGTGTGGTGCGTGGACTACCGCCAGACGAACCGCCACCTTCCCAGGCGGCTGAAGGCGCTGCTCCGGCAGGAGGGCGCCGACGTCTTCACGGGGGAGATGCTGGCCACGACGGCGTCGGACCTCTCGACGTTCGACCGCCTCGCGAAGCACCCCTTCGTGCTCTTCCTGGAGCCGCCGTCCCTGGACGCCCGCATCGTGAATCAGTTCGCGCTCTTCTCGGTGATGAATGGGCCCGAGCTGCGTCTGGACGCGTTCCTCGAAGCGCAGGTGGATGGCGTGCGCAAGCTCATCATTCCCGCCGCGCTCAAGTGGGAGGTGCGCGACAAGCTCGACCAGAGCAACATCACCGAGCGCGTGCTGTTTCCTGGCTTCGACGGGGTGAGCCGCTGGCTCCGGCGTTACTACAGCCCGCGCCCTTCGAATTCGCAGCCCCGGCCCCCGGGCGCGCCCGCGGTGCGCAAGCGGCGGCGTGCGGCGAAGAAGTAGGCGGCCCGGTGGCTCGCCACCTCACCTGGCCCGCGGGCGTGCTCCTGGTTCCTCCCTTGGAGCAGCGGCAGCCAGGCACGTTCAGCCGGCTCGCCGGGCCTGCTCCAGTGCCAGCCCGGCACCCTGCACGCACTGCCTTGCCGTGCTCCGTGGGGCACCTGACTTTTGGGGACGAATTGAACCCAAGCCCTGGAGCGTCAGATGCCGCGCAAGAACAAAGAAGGTGCCCCCATGAACGAGGATGGAAAGCTGACCGACGAGGCTCGCCGGGCCATCTTCGGCAAGTCGGAAAGGGAGAGTGAGGCCAGCCCGCCCGAGGAGGACCGCAACCGCCAGTACAGCGGTGCCTCGGAGTCCGGCAGCCCCGACAGTCAGGGCAGTGACAAGCAGAGCTGAGCGCACGGTCCAGGCGAGGGTGGCCTGAGGACGGAGCGTGGCGGCCGCCATCCCGGGCGCTCCCACCCGGGGGGCGACGGCGGCCGCGCCACGGTGGCGTGTTACTGACGGCCGAGCCGCAGCTCACGCTCGGCCTGGAACCAGTCCTGCTCGGCGTAGCCGTGCGTGCCTCCCCTCGCGAGGAAGATTTCATAGGCCCGCCGAGCAATCTGCTCGCTGGTGGGGCCCGGACGCGGCTCGGGGGCCTGGAGCTTGACGCTGGCCGACGGAGCCGACGGCTTCCCTGCGGACGGGCCGGTCTGCTTGTTGGCGGTGTGACGTGCCATGCGGGGTTTCTCCGGTGAAGAGAGTCCGCGGACATTGGTGCGCCCGGAAGCCGGAGGAAACCGGCACGAGGTGCCCCGGGTTGTCAGTCCGACAGGAGGACTGGCTCTCTGTCGAGGGAACGACAGGGGTTGTGTGCGGGGAGGGCGAGCGGCCCTCAGGCGCCTGTCAGGACGCCCGCACCGAGCGCGGCGTCGAGCGCCCGCTGCATGGCGGTGCTCATCCCCAGCCCCGCGGCATCCGCGGGGGCGCACCAGCGCAGCTCCTGGAAGGCCGCGCTGTGGGTGGGTCGCCGGGGGCCGGAGACGCGCAGCAGCCGCAGCGTGAGGTCCCGGTGGGTGAGCTGCCGCTTCACTATGCCGAGCGGGCCCTCCAGCGTCACGTCCACGCCGAGCGCGGCGGCGAGCCGCGCACGGGCCTCGGTGTCCGGTGCGTCGTCGGCGATTTCCGCGGCGGGCAGCTCCCACAGGCCCCCGAAGAGGCCTGCGTCCGCGCGACGAGCGAAGAGAAGCGTGCCCGCATGGGGCCACACGGCGACAGCCAGCGTCAGCTTCTTGGGCGTGGCGCGCACCTTGGCCGGAGGCAGCTCGTCCACGCGGCCCTTGCGGAAGGCGACGCAGGCGTCGCGCACGGGGCACAGCAGGCACAGCGGATTCTCCGGCCGGCACGTGGTGGCGCCGTGCTCCATGAGGGCCTGGTTGAAGTCTCCGGGCCGCTGGCCCTTCACCAGCGCGGTGGCGAGCGCCCACAGCGTGGCCTCGCGCTGGCGGTCGCCTGGGAGCCCTTCGACCTCGAAGAGGCGCGACAGCACGCGCGCGACGTTGCCGTCGACCAGGGCCGCTTCCTCTCCGAAGGCGATGGAGGCCACCGCGCCGGCGGTGTAGCGGCCGAAGCCGGGCAGCTCGAGCAGCTCGGCCGCCGTGGAGGGCAGGGCACCGCCGAAGCGCGCGACGACCTCCTGCGCGGCGCGGTGCAGGTTGCGCGCGCGGCTGTAGTAGCCCAGGCCCTTCCAGCCCGCGAGCACGTCATCCAGCGGCGCCGAGGCCAGCGCGCGCGCCGTGGGGAAGCGCGCGAGGAACCGCTCCCAGTAGGGAATCACCGTCGACACCTGGGTCTGCTGGAGCATGACCTCGCTCAGCCAGATGGCATACGGGTCCCTGGTGCGACGCCAGGGCAGGTCGCGCTTGTTCCGGTCGTACCAGTCCAGGAGCGGCGCGCGCACGCGGGCGAGGTGCTCGGGCGTCGGCGAGACGGTGGCCACCAGCGGAGGGGCAGGGGGACGCCCGGCGCGAGGCTTCCGCGCCTTGCCCTGCTCGGGCGCGGCCGCGTCGGTCTTCGGCACGGGCGGCTGGCTCGGCAGCGCCGCGACCGTGGTGGCCGCGGGCCTGGCGCGGCCCTTCGGCGCGGCTTCGGCGGACTTCGCGCGGGGACTGCGGGAGGTCATGAACCCTTCTTCTTCGAATCCGCCGTCATGCGGCGGGCGACGCGGTCGAACAGGCCCGGGGCCCAGCGGTTGGCGAGCACCATCACCCGGCCGGGCAAGGTGAGCACGGTGTCGCGGTGCCCCCGACGGCTCGCGCGGACCATGGCGGCGGCGACCTCCTCCGCGGACATGGCCTTCAGTGGAATGGCGTCCTGCCGCCAGCCGTCGGCGTGGAGGCGATTCTCGCGGAAGTCGCTCTCCGTGAAGCCGGGCGACACGAGCAGCACCCGGATGCCCTCGGCGGCCAGCTCCGCGCGGAGCGACTCCGTCATCGCATTCACCGCGGCCTTGGACGCGCAGTAGCCGCCCAGCATCGGCAGGCCCCGGTGGCCCAGCACGGAGCTGACGTTGACCACCTGCGACCCACGGCGCTTGCGCAGCAGGGGCAGCGCCGCGCGTGTCATCCGCCACAGGCCGAAGACGTTCAGCTCGAAGACCTGCCGCAGCTGCGCCTCGCCCAAATCCTCCAGCGGCCCGTAGAGGCCCTGGCCCGCGTTGTTGACGAGCACGTCCAGCCCGGCGAACGCGGCGTCCGTCTCCGCCACCAGCCGCGCCACGTCGTCGCCCACCGTGACGTCGCACCGCACCGGCAGTGCCCTCACGCCCAGTGACGCCACTTCACGGGCCGCGTCCTCCAGCTGTGACAGGCGCCGGGCGGCCAGGACGACATCCGCGCCCGCCGCCGCGTAGGCCTTCGCCGCCGCCCTGCCAATGCCTCCGGAAGCCCCCGTGACGAGGACCACCCGGCCCTTGAAGGGTTGGGTCTTCATGTCGGCGCGCACCATACCTTCCTGGTCGTGTAACGGGACTGTCTTTCAGCGACCAGCGGGGGCCTGTTTCCTCGCCTGTTCCCCTTCTGGCGGAGCGGGCGAGCGCCTAGGATGCGCGCCTTCATGCGGCGTCCCCCTCTCAGCAACGACTTCTCCTGGTCCAAGAGCCGCCACGAGAAGTTCTCCGAGTGCCTTCGGGCGTACTACCTCTACTACTACCGCTCCTGGGGCGGCTGGGAGGCGGACGCGCCCAGGGACGTGCGTGAGCTGTACGTGCTGAAGAAGCTGGGCAACCGCTACACGTGGGCCGGCAGCGTGGTGCACGAGAGCATCAAGGATGTGCTGCTCGACTGGCGCGCGGGCCGCAAGGTGGACCCGGCGGTGGTGGAGGCGCGCACGCGCAAGCTGATGCAGGACGACTTCCGGCACTCGCGCGCGAAGAACTACTGGTCGCAGAAGTACCGCAAGCAGTTCACCGGGCTGGTGGAGCACGAGTACGGCGAGCCCGTGCCGGACGAGGCCTGGAAGCAGAACTGGGAGACGGTGCGCTCCGCGCTGGCGTGGTTCTTCTCCTCGCGCTGGAAGGACCTCGCGCTCAGCCTCAAGCCCGAGCAGTGGCTGGAGGTGGACGCGGGCTTCGACTTCGCCCACTTCACCCTGGACGGCCTCAAGGTCTTCGCCATCCCCGACTTCGCCTTCGTGGACGCGGACGGCACGCCGGTGGTGGTGGACTGGAAGACGGGCAAGGCGCGCGACGGGTACGACGAGCAGGTGCTCGGCTACGCGCTCTACGTGGCCCAGCGCTACCGCTTCCCGGTGGAGAAGGTGCGCGCCTCGCTGGTGTACCTCAACGAGGGCAAGGAGCAGGACGTCACGGTGGACCCGGAGGCCATGGCCTCCTTCCGCAAGCACTTCGACGAGAGCGTGGCGAAGATGCGCGCGCTCCTGAAGGACCCCGCCACCAACACGCCCCTGGACGCGTCCGCCTTCCCGCCCACCGACAACCTGGCGTCCTGCGCGCGGTGCGTCTTCCGCCGCCCCTGCGGGCGCGAGGGCGCCGCGGCGGAGGTGCTCCGGCCGCAGCAGGTGGCGTGAGTCCCGGGGCCTAGCGCGTCGAGGCGAGCCGCCGCACCACCACGCCCGCCGCGTTCATCCCGAAGCAGGAGGTGACGAAGGCGACGCTGCCGTCAATCTGCGTGCGGTGGTCGCAGGTGTGGAAGTCGTTGTCCTGCGGGCACACGCACAGGAAGCCGTCGGTGGCGTCGTCGTACTGGAGCGTCACCGGCAGCCGCCGCGCCTCGATGGAGTACACGGCGGTGATGCCGGTGTGCTTGTCCGTCTCCACTCCGTACTTACGCTTGAGCAGCTTGCGGATGTCCTTGGCGAAGGGGTCCATGTGCGTCTCGGACAGGTCCTCCACGCGGATGGCGGTGGGGTCCAGCCGGCCCGCGGCGCCCATGGAGCTGACCACCGGGATGCCCAGCGTCACGCAGCGGTGGAGCAGGTGCAGCTTGGCCTTCACGTTGTCGATGGCGTCCACCACGAAGTCGTACTGGCCGGGCTGGAGCATCTGCTCGGCCACGTCGGCGCGGTAGAACTCGCGCACCGCCTGCACCTTGGCCGCCGGATTGATTTCCTGGCAGCGCTGCGCCATCAGCTCCGCCTTGGGCTTGCCCACGGCCTTCACCGTCGCGTGGAGCTGGCGGTTGGTGTTGGTGACGCACACGTCGTCGTGGTCCACCAGCGTCAGGTGGCCAATGCCGCTGCGCACCAGGCCCTCGGCCGCGAAGCTGCCCACGCCGCCCAGGCCGAACACCACCACGCGCGCGTTGGCCAGGCGCTCCATCGCGGAGTCACCCAGCAAGCGGCCGGTCCGGTCGAAGCGCCGGGAGAGCTTGAAGGGGCGGGCGAGCGAGCCCGGCGCGGCGGGCGGAGTCTCAGTCTCGGGGGACGGGAGCGGCTGCGGATTCATGGCGGTCCTCTATAACGCGACCGCTCGCCTACCGCGAAGGCGCGGGGAAAGCTTCCCGGAAGAAGCGGCGGGCGTTCTCGGTCGTCTGCCGGGCGACCTCCTCGACGGGCTCCCCCCGGACGCGGGCCATGCCCTCCAGGATGTGGGGGAGGTAGCCCGGCTCGGAGCGCGTCCCCCGGTGGGGCGTGGGGGCCTGGTCCGGGGCGTCCGTCTCCGCCATCAGCCGCTCCAGGGGGATGGCCCGGAGCGCGTCCAGGGGCTTTCGGGCCTCCGCCCAGGTGACGGGGCCCGCGAAGGAGAAGTGGCAGCCCTTCTGGAGGTAGAAGCGCGCCAGCTCCACGCCGCCGCTGTAGCTGTGCATGAGCAGGCCGGCCTCGGGCAGGGGCTCCTCCTTGAGGAGGTCGATGAGCGCCGGGTGCAGCCGGTGGCAGTGCATGAGCACGGGCAGGCCGTGCTTGCGCGCCAGCGCGAGGTGCCGCTTCAGCACGCGGACCTGCCGCTCCAGGGGCGCTCCGGAAAGGCTGGGGCCGTCCAGGCCGCACTCGCCCACGGCCGCCGCGCCACCCTTCGTGAGCAGCGCGTCCAGGTGCTCGAGCACCGCGTCGTCCTGCTCCGGCGGCAGGTCCGGGAGCAGCTGCGGGTGGATGCCCAGGCCCGCCTGGAGGCGCGCGTCCTGACGGGACAGCTCGAGCAGGGGCTCCCAGTCATGGGGGCCGACGCCAGGGATGACGATGCCCTCGAGCCCCGCGGCCCAGGCGCGTGCGAGGACATCATTTCGATCTTCATCAAATCGCGCCGCGTCGAGATGGCAGTGTGTGTCTATCATTGAGCAGGCAATTTCCTCGGGTCGTTCAGTCAGGAACACGCCGCGCGCTCCCGCTCCACAGGGTAGTCACGGCCGGCAATGCCGACGGTATACGCGCCCCTCTGTTCTTCTGGAGGGTTCCATGACGATGCGTGTCGTTGTCAGCGCGCTGTGTGGCGCGCTGCTGGTGCTGTCGACGGGGTGCGGGGACGAGTGTGTCGATCAGTTCGATTGCCGCCGCGAAAATGGAGAGCCTCCCGCGGGGCAGCAGTGGACGTGTCGCTCTGGCGAATGCGAGCTGCAGGACATCGAGCCGCCCCCTGAAGAAGACGCCGGGACGGAAGAGGACGGCGGCACCGAGGACGACGCGGGCACCGACGCGGGCACCGAGGAGGACGCGGGTACGGACGCGGGCACCGAGGACGGCGGCACCGACGGTGGCGTGATTGTCATTGGCACGGGCGCCAAGGGAGATGCGTGCACGACCTCCGCGGACTGCGCCGCGGGCCTGCGCTGCGAGGGCACGGCGGAGGCCATGACGTGCCAGGCGCTGCACGTGGCCTTCACCGCCATGGACGACGCCGACCTGATGGCGGCGGTGGTGACGCGCTTCGACGAGCCGGAGCCCACGCGCCTGTCGGAGGACGCCGTGGACAGCCGCTACCCCCGCTGGAACCCGGCCGGCTCGCGCATCGCGTTCGTCCAGGGCGCCACGGAGACGGGCACCTCGACGGGGAACATCGCCGGTGAGCTGGTGGCGCGCGACGTCCCGCTCGTGGCGGGCCCGCCGGCGGTGCTCGCCGACGGCACCACGGGCACCACCGAGGGCTTCCTGTACCTGGAGTGGGAGCCGGGTGACTCCCTCCTCTACGTGCGCCGGGCGGGTGACAGCATCTCTGGCATCTCCCGCGTCCCGCCCGAGGGTGGCACCGTGGAAGAGGTCACCACGTCGGGCACGTTCCCGGCATGGCGCAACGGCAACACGTTCGCATTCAGCACCGCCACCATGGGCATCTCCACGTCCACCGTGGGCGGTACGCCCACGCCGCTGGCCATCGCCGGCCCCACGGCGGAGCAGCCGCACTACAACCGCGTCAACGACCAGCTCCTGTTCCTGCGGCCCAATGACACGGGGCCAGTGGGGCTGAACGCCGCGCTCTACATCGTCCCCGTGGGCGGCGCCGCCGTGCAGACGATTGCGGAGGCCACCTCGGTGCCCGGCGAGGAGGGCTCGGTGGATTCGTACATCGCCAACCCCACCTGGGCGCCGGATGGCAGCTGGGTGGCGTACGTCCGCGCCTACTTCTTCAACCCCACCACCGGTGAGCCGGTGCTCTGCGGCGGTGGTACGTCGCCCTGCGCGGGCGACCCGGGCAACATCATCTTCCTGCGCCGCATCAACCCGGCGGATGGCGCGCCCGTGGGCGAGGAGGTCAGCTTCGCCGAGGGCGCTACGCTGCCGTCGTTCTCTCCGGATGGCCACCACGTGGCCTACATCCAGGGAGGGCAGCTGTACGTCCAGCAGATTGACCCGGCGGCGGGCACCAAGGTGGGCGACCCCATCGTCCACCCGGCGGGTGACTACACGCTCCAGACGTCCCGCGGCGATGACCACCGCCCGCGCTGGCAGCCCCGCTAGTCCACGGACGGTGTAGGCAGCAGGGAGGCCCGCGTCTTCGGCAAGGAGGCGCGGGCCTTCGTCTGTTCACAGAGGGAGGGCGAAGCTTGCCTCCCCTGGGGAAGCGACGTAGGCAGGGCCTCGCCCGCCCGCACCTGGGCCCGAACTCGGAGGACCTGCATGAGGCGCTATCTGTTACCTGTCTTCCTGCTTTTCGCCGCCTGCGCCACCGTTCCGGCAGACCGCCTCGTCGCGGAGCGCGAAGGCAGCGTGGCCGGGGAGCCGCACGAGCTGGCCGCACCTGTGCGCCTGGAGACACGCTCCGGCACCTTCCTGGTGCACCCCAACAACGTGGAAGACTTTGGAAGGCTGCTCGCGGGAGAGCCCGCGCAGCATCGCTACACCGCGGGAATGCTGCTGGCTGGAGAGTGACGGCCACGCCCGCGCGCGTCGCCGCACGCACGTCACGGGGGCTGCCGCGCGGGGGCGCTCAGCCCACCACGACGATGCGCCGCCCGAGGGCCCGCGTCATCTGCGGCGAGGTGAGCTGCTCCAGGACGTCCACCAGCTCGCCGCCGGACGTCTCGAAGGCCGCCGCGATGACCTCGCCCACCGTCAGTTGGACCTTGCCCGCCGCCGCGCGGGCCCGCTGCGCCGTCCGGCGAAGGGCGGGCATCACCCGTCGGCCCTGCCTGGGAACTGCGCCGCTGCTGCGTTTCGTCCGCTTACCCATGGTTCCTCCCTCCGCTCCGTCCTTCGCGGGTGAGTACACCGTGGGTCTGACATATGCAGTTGGGGTGCCAGTCGCCTGACTACCTGCCCGGTGGGGCACCCACCCCTGTTTCCCTTGCGGAAGGCGAGGTTAAACAGACAAGACGCTCACCGGGTTCACGGCCTTGCCAGGGTATGAATCATTTCATCGAGGGAATTCGCTCACTCTGAGCGCGAACTCGACGTTTCGTTCAACGCCCGGTTTCGTCGCGTGGCTTACAATTCTTGGCACCCAGGTCCAATCTGACCTCGGTGTCAGAGTCGGGGGTTCCCGCCCAGAGCCGCCTTCCCTGGCGAAATGCCAGAACATCGTGACACGAATGTCGCGACCTCGTGGGCGGCACGGGCGGTGCGGTATACGCCAGGGGCATGCCCCAGACTCTCTGTCCGAACTGCGGCCACAGCCCGATTCCTCGCGGCGCCAGCGCGTGTCCCGCGTGCGGCGAACCGTTCGACCATCTCCAGGCCCACAAGAAGGTGGGCCGGATGCGGTTGGACCGGCCCATGGTGGAGGCGGACGACGACGCGACGGTGTTCGGCGGGGACCTCGTCACCAGCGCGGTGTCCGCCCATCCGGGCCCGGCGGCGGGGGTGCTGCTGGCGAGCGCGGCCGCGTGGTTCCTCCGCGCGTCGGGCCTCCTGGGCTCGCTGGAGGACCCGCAGTGGACGTACGGGCTGGTGTTCCTGGACGCGGTGCTGGCGCTGGTGCTGGTGGTCAACCGGGGGCCCGCGAAGGGGATGGCACAGGTCGGCCTGGTGGTGCAGTTGCTGGCCACGGGGTGGCTGGCGCGCCACGCGCCGCTGGCGCCCGTCCACGTGGCCTATCTCCTCCTCGGGGGGCTGGCGCTGGCCATGGTGGTGGGCGAGCCGGGGCCGGTGCGGCGCTACCTGGGATTGGGCCTGGGCCTGGGCGCCGCGGTGGCGTCCGTGGGACTGCTGGCGCTGCCCGCCGTGGGTGGGGCAGGGGCGGGGGCGCGTCAGTCCCTGGTGGGCAATGAGCTGGGCTACCGGCTGGAGCTCCCCGCGGGCTGGGGGCAGCTGACGCGCGAGCAGCTCTCGCCGTACCTGGTGCTGCCCGCATCCACGCTGCATGGTGGTGGCGTGGGCTTCGGCGACGCGGCCCAGGGGCGTTACGGGCTGCTGTGGGTGGAGCGCGGCGCGGCCAAGGGGGCGGGGTGCAAGGGTCTGCTCCAGGCGCTGGGTGGGACGCTGGGCGAGCCTCTGTCGCTGCCTGCGCCTCCGGCCCTGGGGAGCAGGGCCACCGTCAGCGCCCTGCGCACGCCGGGCGGTGCGCAGGGGACGCTGGGCTGCGGGGTGCTGGCGGATGGGCGGCTCGTGGGGCTCGCGGTGGTCGCCTCCCAGGCGAGTGGCGTGGTGGACGAGACGGCCTTCTCGATGGTGGGCGCGGGCCTCGCGTTGCAGTAAGGGGCACGGCCACATGAACGTCCAGGTCCTCTTTCACGACAGCTGCTTCGACGGCGCGGCGAGCGCGGCCGTGTTCTCTCGCTTCTACCGGGAGCGCATCCGCCCGGACGCGGCCTTCCGGTACCTCGGCCTGAGCCACAAGCCGGGCGCCGAGGGCATCGACCCGGCCGTCTTCACCGGCGAGGAGAACGTCATCGTCGACTTCCGCTACAGCCAGGACGCGCGGCTCACGTGGTGGTTCGACCACCACGCCTCCGCGTTCCAGCAGCCCGGGGACGAGGCGCACTTCCGCGCGGACACCAGCGGCCGCAAGTTCCACGACGCCCACCGCAAGAGCTGCACGAAGTACCTGGCGGACGTGGCGCGCGAGCGCTTCGGCTGGGACGCCGCGCCCATGGCGGACCTCATCCACTGGGCGGAAATCATCGACGGCGCGCAGTTCCCCTCGCCGCAGATGGCGGTGGCGCTGGAGGAGCCCGCGCTGCGCATCATGACGGTGCTCGAGGCCAACAAGGACCCGGCGCTCATCCCCGAGGTCATCCGCCGCATGCAGTCCGAGTCGCTCTCGGACATCGCCGCCTCGCCGCTCATCGCCCGGCCGCTCGCGCCGCTGCTGGAGCGCCACCAGAAGAACATCGAGCTGGTGCGCGCCCGCGCCCGTTACGAGCGCGGCGTCGTCTTCTTCGACCTCGTGGACGAGGGCGTGGACAGCCTCAACAAGTTCATCGCCTACGCGCTCTACCCGGACGCGCGCTACACGCTGTGGGTGGGGAAGGGGGCCTCGCGCGCCAAGGTGTCCCTTGGCTCCAACCCGTGGAAGCCGGAGCTGCGGCGGCATGACCTGTCCGCGATTGCCGGCCGCTACGGCGGCGGTGGGCACCCGGTGGTGGCCGCGGTGAGCTTCAAGGCGGACCAGGCGGACAAGGCCCGCGCGGCCTACGCGGAGATTCTCGCGGAGCTGTCCTCCGACGCGTGACAGGTGGCGCGTGGGTGGGCGCGGACGCCTGCGACGACGCAGCGCGAGCGCGGGCCCTCTGTGCACTCGGGGGGGCACGTGTCGTGACGGGAGGGCGTCAGCGGCGCTCGAAGAAGCGGAAGCCCGCGCGCCGCAGCAGCCGCACCACGGTCACCATGGGCAGGCCCTGCACGTTGGAGCGGTCGCCGTCGAGCCGCTCCAGCAGGGCCTGTCCGGCGCCCTCCACGCGGTAGCTGCCGCAGCAGCCCACCCACTCGTCCAGGTCCAGGTAGCGCTCCAGCTCCTCCGCCGTCAGCGCGTAGAAGCTGAGCCGCGCCGTCTCCACCGCCTCGCTCGCCTGGCCGCCTGGGCCCACCAGGCACACCCCGGTGTGGATGGCGTGGGTGTGCCCGAGCAGCTTGCCCAGTTGCTCGCGCGCCGCGTCGCGGTCCTTCGGCTTGGAGAGGATTTCGCCCGCCACCTCGACGAGCTGGTCCGCGCCCAGCACCCACGCCTCCGGGTTCCGCTGGTGCACCGCGCGGGCCTTGCGTGAGGCCAGCTCGCGCACGGCCGCCTCGGCCGACAGCAGCGGGGACACCGTCTCGTCCACGCCGGGCGCCTCCGCGCGGTAGGGCAGGCCCAGGCCATCCATCAGGGCGCGCCGGGCGCTGGAGGTGGAGGCCAGAATCAATTCGCTCATGGGGCGGGCAACCTAATGCAGTGCGGGGAAGGTGTGTCATGTGAGCAGGCGGGCATGCACGTCCCTGCTTCCCGCCCACGGGGTGATGCCGTACCCTGGCGGCCCATGTCGCGGCGCGGTCTGCTCGCCCTCTGTCTGCTCCTCGTTGCCTGCAAGCGCGGCGCTCCGGCTCCCGAAGCGCAGGACGCCGCGTGCCCGGCCGTGCCCGCCGGCGCGCCGGGGGGCGGAGCGCCCAGCGCCAGTGTGCGTCCCGCGCTGCCACTGGAGGACGCCACCCACCGCGTGCAGCCGCTGGCCGTGTGCCGCTCGGACGGCGCGGCGCCGCTGGACGCGTCGCGTCGCTACTTCGAGGAAGGGCGCTTCGAGGAGGCGCTCTCCTGCGCCGCCCAGGCCGCCGCGCTGGAGCCGGACCTGGCCGCGGCGCACGCGGAGCGCGGCGTGGCGCTGGCCGCCCTGGGGCGCGAGACGGAGGCGCAGCTCGCCTATGCGCGGGCGCTCGCCATCGACCCGGGGGACCCGTCGGCGCTGCTGGGCTCGGCCCACCTGTACGCCGTGCAGCTGCCCTCCTCGCGGGAGCGGGACGAGCTGGGCGCGCTCTACGCGGAGCGCGGCCTGTCCCAGCCCAGCACGCCCCCGGAGCTGATTCCGCACCTCGCGCTGGTGGCCGCCATGGCCTTCAACGATTTGGGGCAGTCCGAGTCGTCGCTGGCGCACTCCGCCATCGTCCTCGCGCGCAACCCCGGCAGCCGCGAGGCCCTCTACGAGCGCGCCCTGGCCCTCTTCGAGCTGTGCCGCTTCGCCGAGGCGCGCGCCGCCTTCGCCCGGCTGGTGGACGACCCGGAGCGCGCCGCGCACGCCCACCAGCACCTGGGGCTGCTGCTGGAGCGCGAGGGCAAGTGGAAGCAGGCGCAGGTCCACTTCGACAAGGCGCGCGCGCTGGCCCCGGACGACTTCCCGGAGCCGCCGCTCCCGTCGATGGAGGACTTCCGCGCCGAGGTACTCAACGCCGTGGCCGCGCTGCCCCAGGACATGCGCGGGGACCTGGACGGCGTGCCCGTCACCACGGAGGAGCTGCCCGCGGACGCGGACCTGCTGGCCAACCAGCCGCCGCTGTCGCCCACCATCCTGGGCCTCTTCCGGGGCCCGCCCCTGGGCGAGCCTTGTGACGGCTCCGAGGTGCCCTGCCGCTCCATGGTGCTCTACCGCCGCAACCTGGCGCGCGCCGTCCGCACGCCCGAAGAGCTTCGTGAGCAGATCCGCGTGACGTTGCTGCACGAAATCGGGCACCTTCGTGGCGAGGACGACGAAGAGCTGGCCGCGCGCGGCCTGGAGTGAGCCCGATGCCCCCCCATGCAGCCCTGCCCGTCGCGCGCGTCACCCCCAAGGGGGCCCGCTCGCTACGGCACTTCAACCCCTGGGTGTACCGCACCGAAATCGCCGCCCCGCCCGACGTGACGGGCCCCGGCGCGGTGGTGCTGGTGGTGGACGCCCAGGGCAACCCCATTGGCCAGGCCCTCTACGCCCGCCGCTCGCCCCTGGCGCTGCGCCTGCTGACGCGCAAGGGCCCCGCCGAGGAGCCGGTGGACGACGCCTTCTTCCGCCGCCGCCTGGAGGCCGCGCTCGCGCGCCGGGCGTCCCTCGCCGGCCGGGACGGGCTGCGGCTGGTGCACGGCGAGGCGGACCAGCTCCCCGGCCTCTTCGTGGACCGCTACGGCAAGGGCCTCACGCTCCAGACGCTCTCCGAGGGCATGGACGCGCGCAAGGCGACGCTGGCGAAGATGCTGGTGGAGCTCACCGGCGCCACCCACGTCATGTGCCGGGACGATGCCTCCGGCCGCGACTTCGAGGGCCTGCCCCGCGAGGCGCGCCTGCTGCACGGCGAGGGGCCCGCGCGCTTCACCTACCACGAGGGGGAGAACCGCTTCGAGGTGGACCTCCAGGGCGACATGAAGACGGGCGCCTTCCTGGACCAGGTGGACAATCACCTGCGCGCCGGCGAGCTGGCGCGCGGCGACGCGCTGGACCTCTTCAGCTACCACGGCGGCTTCGCGCTCTCGCTGGCGCGCACGTGCACCTCCGTGCTCGCGGTGGAGCAGGACGAGAAGGCCGCCGCGCGGGCGAAGGCCAACGCCGAGGCCAACGGCCGCGCCAACGTCACCGTGGAGAACGCCAACGCCTTCGACGTGCTGCGCCGCTTCGATTCCGGCGGCCGCCGCTTCGACACCGTGGTGCTGGACCCGCCCGGGCTGGCCAAGCGCCGCGAGGGCCTGGCCACCGCGCTGCGCGCCTACCACGAGCTGAACCTGCGCGCCTTCCGCTGCCTCAAGCCGGACGGGCTGCTCGTCACCTGCTCGTGCTCCGGCAAGCTGGACCGCGCCGCCTTCGAGCAGATGGTGCTCGCGGCCGCCGCGGACGCGAAGCGGCCGGTGCAGATTCTGGAGCGGCGGGGCGCGGGGCTGGACCACCCGGTGCTGGCCGGGCTGCCGGAGACGGAGTACCTGAAGGCCCTCTACGTGCGCGCCCTCTAGTCCGAGGGAGGCGAGGGGCTGGGGCCTACGGAATCCCCAGCTCCTTGCGCAGCCGGCCCACGACCTTGAAGTACTCCGTCCGCGGGAAGGGGACGTTGAGGATGTGGAAGTCCTTCTTCGCCAGGCCCACGCAGCCGAAGCAGTAGTTGCAGTCCTGCAGGTTGCGGCACAGCACCAGGTACGCGCTGGTGGAGCAGTTCTCGCTCTGGATGCAGTACGCGCACGCGTTGCAGCTCTTGCAGTCCACGCAGTGCGAGCAGTTGTTGCACAGCTCGCACCGGGTGCAGTGGGTGCACGTGAAGCAGCTGTCGCAGTCCTTGCAGAACATGCAGTTGGCGCAGCGCTGGCACCCCTCGCACGCGTAGGAGCCCGGGTTGCCCGGGTCGGACGCGTAGCTCTTGGCCAGCTTCTGGAACTGCTCCAGGAACTCCCGCTTGCCCAGGGTGGACACCACCTCGCGCGCCGCCTTCTCCTGCGCGACCGGGTCCGGCTTCTCCGGTCGCGTTCCTTTGTCCTTCACCACCAGGGCCACTCCTTCATCAGTTCGGGGCGGGCTTCAGGCGAGCCAGTCCCGCGAGGTCGATGCCGCGCGCCACCCGGCGCACCTCCACCGTACCCGGAAATCCCCGGCTGGTGACGGCAACCACGTAGCGGCCCCCCACCAGGAGGTTCGCTTCGGCCACGGACTCCTCGGCGTCATACCGGACGAAGCCCACGGCATCATCCAGGAGGATGGGGGCGGACGGGTCGCTGGCCGGCTTGTCCTTGGCCCGGTCGGCGGCCTCGCGGATGGCATGGCCGATGCGCTCCCCCATGGTGGTGTCCACGATGCGCACCTTCACCTCGCGTCCCTCACCCCGGGTGTAGAGCCGCTCGGCCTCGGACACGGACACCTCGCCGTACTTCCCGGTGGAGCCCTGGGTGTGCGTCACGGTGAAGCCGTCCAGCTTCTCTGGGAGGAAGGGGGCCAGTTGCTTGAAGTACACACAGGGCGCGCTCGCCGGGGACACCACCGGTGTCACCTCCGGGGAGGTGCCGGACTCGCCCAGGCATCCCGTGCCCAGGACGAATGCGAGAACAGCGCCAGAGCGCCTGGGGAAAAAAGAGTCGCGCACGAACGAATCAAAGGGTATCCCCGCGCCGCGCGCAATGGACCTCTCGAAGCTCAATCCTCCGCAGCGCGAGGCCGTGGTCACCCTCGAGGGACCGCTCCTCGTGCTCGCAGGCGCTGGCAGCGGCAAGACTCGCGTCATCACCCATCGCATCGTCCACCTGCTCAACGAGCGGCCGGGCTTCATCATGGCCCGGAACATCCTCGCGGTGACCTTCACCAACAAGGCCGCCACGGAGATGAAGGAGCGTCTGGTCCACATGGCGGGACCGCGGGCGCAGGGCGTGCTGGTGTGCACCTTCCATGCCTTCGGCGCGGAGATGCTCCGCGAGGACATCCACCGCCTGGGCTGGCCCAAGAAGTTCGCCATCGCCGACATGGGCGACCAGCTGGCCAATATCCGGCGCGCCATGCGCGAGCACAAAATCGATGATCGCGCCTTCGACGCGCGCAAGGTGCTCACGCTCATCTCCAAGGCGAAGAACTCGGGCAAGGTGCCGGAGCCCAAGCCGGAGGGGATGGGGGACGACTACGACCTCATCACCCACATGGTGTACCCGGACTACCAGCTGGCGCTGAAGGCGCAGGGCTCGGTGGACTTCGACGACCTGCTGGTGCTGCCGGCGCGCCTCCTGCGCGAGTACCCGGACCTCTACGAGAAGTACACGCGGCGCTTCCGCTACCTGCTGGTGGACGAGTTCCAGGACACGAACACCGCCCAGCTGGAGCTGCTCAAGCTGCTGGCCGGCCGCTCCCGCAACGTGTGCGCGGTGGGCGACGACGACCAGTGCATCTATTCGTGGCGCGGCGCGGAGGTGCGCAACATCCTCGACTTCGAGCGCTTCTTCCCTGGCGGGAAGGAAGTGCGCCTGGAGCAGAACTACCGCTCCGTCCAGACGGTGCTGGACGCGGCCAACGCCGTCATCGCCAAGAACCCCGAGCGCAAGGCCAAGCAGATGTGGACCGACCGCAAGGGTGGGGCAAAGGTGAAGGTGGTGACGTGCCCCAACGACGAGGAGGAGGCCCGCTTCGTCGCGCACGAAATCCAGAAGCACATGGCCCTGGGCATCGCCGCGGATGACATCGCGGTGCTCTACCGGACCAACGGCCAGTCCCGTCCGGTGGAGGAGATGCTGCGCGAGAAGAACATCGGCTACGAGGTGGTGGGCGGCAGCGAGTTCTTCGACCGGCGCGAGGTGAAGGACGTCATCGCGTACTTCAAGGTCATCGTGAACAAGCTGGACGAAATCTCCCTCATGCGCATCGTCAACGTGCCCGCGCGGGGCATTGGCGACGTCACCATGGAGCGCCTCCAGGTGCACGCGCGGGGCGAGGGCGTCACGCTATGGACGGCCATGAAGAAGGCCACCGAGTACGAGGACCTCCCGCCGGGCGCCGGGGCCCGGGTGGCGGAGTTCGTGGACCTGGTGGAGCGTTACCGCGCCGCCTACGAGCACGGCCAGCTGGCCAACGTCACCCGCAAGCTGCTGGAGGAGATTGGCTTCCGCGAGGCCACCCGCGCCCACGCCTCCAGCGCCACCGCCGCCGACAAGAAGCTCAAGGGCGTGGACGGCGTGCTCAACTCCCTGGAGAACTTCGAGAAGCGCGAGGGCCCCAAGGCCAGCCTGCTGACCTACCTCAACCGCCTGAGCCTGGACACCCGGCAGGAGGAAGAGGAGGTCCCGGGCGCCAGCCGCCGCGTCACCCTGATGACGGTGCATGCCTCCAAGGGGCTGGAGTATCGGCTGGTCTTCTTCATCGGCATGGAGGAGGACCTGATGCCCCACGGGGGCATGCAGGGCGAGGCGCAGAACCTCGAGGAGGAGCGGCGCCTCTGCTACGTGGGCATCACCCGCGCCAAGGAGGTGCTCTACCTCACCCGCGCGGCCACCCGCGTGAAGCGGGGCAAGGAAGTCCCCCGGACACCCTCGCGCTTCCTGGAGGACCTGCCCCCGGAGGTGGTGGAGGTGGTGGAGATGGATGCGCCGCGCCAGGGCCCCCCCACCGCGGAGGAGAAGAACTTCTTCGCCAACCTGAAGGAGCGCTTCAAGAAACCGGCGGTCCCCGGAGCCCCTCCCGGGGGCTCCGGGCCCGCCGGGGGAGCCGCCAGGTAGGTGGAAGCCCCCTGCGGGGGGCGTCCTGGCGGGGGTGGGCGGGGAATCCGGACGTCTGGTGCGGTGCGACCTTGACTTGATCCGTGACACCCACTAGGACGGTCGGCCTTTCCGGGCCTCCGTGAAGTTTTCGCGGTCGACCCGTGGTTGATTAGCACGAGCAGCGGTCCCTGGAATGCACACGGCGGCCGCGAGAAGTCTGGAGTGCACGAAATGTCGCAGAAGACCTACAGCGCGAAGGCTGGGGACATCAAGCGCCAGTGGCACGTCATCGACGTGTCCGACAAGGTGCTGGGCCGCGCGGCGAGCCAGATTGCCACCCTGCTGAAGGGCAAGCACAAGGCCATCTACACGCCGTCCATTGACACGGGCGACCACGTGATCGTCATCAACGCCGACAAGGTGAAGGTGACGGGCACGAAGGAGCAGGACAAGATGTACTACCGGCACCCGTTCGCGGGTTTCCCGGGCGCCCTGAAGATCACCAACCTGGCCAAGCTCCGCCAGCGTCACCCCGAGGACATCATCATCAACGCCGTGCGGCGCATGCTTCCGCGCAACGCGCTGGGCCGCCAGATGATGACGAAGCTGAAGGTGTACGCAGGTGACACGCACCCGCACGCTGCCCAGAAGCCGGCCGCGTTCGAGGTCGAGGCGTAAGGGAGACAACGTCCATGCCCATCAACCAAGAGCTCGGTTTCTACGCCACTGGCCGCCGCAAGGAGGCCACCGCTCGCGTCTGGATCCGTCCCGGCACGGGCCTTGTCACCATCAACGGCCGTGAGCTGAACGAGTACTTCGGCCGCGAGACGTCCAAGATGGTCCTCAACCAGCCCCTCGAGATTCTCGAGCAGAAGGGCAAGGTTGACGTCACGGTGAACGTCAAGGGTGGCGGTCTCTCTGGCCAGGCCGGCGCCATCCGTCACGGCATCGCCCGGGCGCTGTGCTCCTTCAACCCGGAGTTCCGTCCGGCGCTGAAGAAGGCCGGCTTCCTCACCCGCGATGCTCGCGCGGTCGAGCGCAAGAAGTACGGTCAGCCGGGCGCGCGTCGCCGGTTCCAGTTCTCCAAGCGCTAAGCAGCTCGCTCAGCAGCTGGGCTGTCTCACACGGCGGGGGTCCTCGAGCGAGGGCCTCCGCCGCTGTGTTTTCGGGGTCCATCACGCCCCATCGCTTGTGCCAGCAAGCGTCTGGTACCATCCCGATTGCTCATGGAACTCAACGAGATCCTTCAGATCGCCCTACGCGGCGGTGCCTCCGACATTCACCTCAAGGCGGGCCTGCCGCCGATGTTCCGCGTGGACGGCTCGCTGGTTCCGCTGAAGGACGGCCGCCGCCTCCCTCCCGAGGAGGTGGCGCGCATGGCCTTCGGCATCATGAACGAGTTCCAGAAGGAGAAGTTCAAGGCGAGCAACGAGGTGGACCTGGCCTACGGCGTGCCGGGCCTCGGGCGCTTCCGCGTGAACGTCTTCCAGCAGCGCGGCACCGTGGGCGCGGTGCTGCGTGTCATTCCCTTCAAGGTGATGACCATCCAGGACCTGCTGCTGCCCCAGATTCTCGCCAAGATTTGCGGCGAGGAGCGCGGCCTGGTGCTGGTGACGGGCACCACGGGCTCCGGCAAGTCCACCACGCTGGCGGCGATGATCGACCACATCAACGCCAACGAGACCAGCCACATCATGACGATTGAGGACCCCATCGAGTTCCTCATTCGCGACAAGCGCTCCATCGTGAACCAGCGCGAGGTGGGCGTGGACACGATGAGCTTCGCGCAGGCCCTCAAGAGCGCGCTGCGCCAGGACCCGGACGTCATCCTCGTGGGCGAAATGCGCGACCACGAGACGATCGAGACGGCGCTCCACGCCGCGGAGACGGGCCACCTGGTGATGTCCACGCTGCACACCCTGGACGCCACGGAGACCATCAACCGCATCGTCTCCGCCTTCCCGCCGCACCAGCAGAAGCAGGTGCGCCTCCAGCTCGCGAGCGTGCTCAAGGGCGTGGTGTCCCAGCGCCTGGTTCCGCGCGCGGACGGCAAGGGCCGCGTGGCGGCGGTGGAGGTGCTGCGCGTGACGGCGCGCGTGCGCGAGCTCATCGAGGACAAGGACCGCACGAAGGAGATTCACGACGCCATCGCCCAGGGCACGGACTCGTACGGGATGCAGACCTTCGACCAGTCCCTGATGAGCCTGGTGCGGCAGGGGCTCGTCACCTACGAGGAGGCCCACCGGCAGGCCACCAACCCGGACGACTTCGCGCTCCGCTTCTCCGGCATCAGCGGCACGTCCGACTCCAAGTGGGACAACTTCGATGCGAAGCCGGGCGAGTCGCGGCCCATCCCGGGCTCCTCGGCCTTCGCGCAGAAGGGGGCGCCCACCGGCGCTCCGGCGCCGCAGGCCGCGCCCGCCCCGGCGCCCATGGCGCAGGCCATGCGTCCGGCGCCGCAGGCCGCGCAGGCGATGCGCCCCGGGGCACCCGTGGGGCAGGCCATGCGTCCGGGGGCGCCGCCCGCCGGCATGCCGGTGGGGCGTCCCATGGCACCTCCCGCGGCGCGTCCGCCGCCGCCCGCGCCGGCTCCGGCACCCGCTGCGGCAGGCGGGGACGACGACTTCCAGATCGAGCGCTTCTAGCGAGGCGTCGAGGCGCCCACCCGGAAAGGGCAGGGCGCCCACCCGCGCCAGCTACGCGTCGTCCTCACCCAGCAGGGCGCGCAGCCGGGACAGGCGGATGGGGCCGATGAGGCCCTCCTTGGACAGCGCCTGGAGCAGCTGCGCGGTGGCCTGCACCTTGGCCTCCTGCTCCTCCTCGGGCCGGTCCACCACCTCCGCGTCGAGCACCGCCTCCATGTGCTCGGGGTTGATGGGCGCGGGCCCCTCGGACCAGGCGATGTCGAAGAGGGCCCGGGCCATGCCCTCGCGCACCTTGCGCTCGGCGTCGTTGGCGGCGCCCTTCACGAAGGTGAGGAACAGGGCGTCCACGGCCTCCTTGGTGAGCGCGGCCAGCGCGGGCACCTCGCCCAGCGCCTCCTTCACGTACTCACTGTCGAAGGCGTCCACGTCCTGCTCGTAGCCAAAGGCCTCCTCCAGGAGGATGGACGCGAGGAACGCATCCGTCTCCTCCGGGCTGGCGCCTTCCTCGGCCAGCGCCTCGCGGGCCTTCTTCGTGGGCTCGGCCAGGGTGGCGTCGTCGGCCAGGGCGCGGACCGCGGCGTGCGCCGCCAGCAGCACCAGCGAGGCCTGCGCATCGGTGGAGAGCACGCGGCCCCCCACGCCCAGCAGCACGGCCTTGTGCTTGGGGTTCGCGGAAGCGGCGTCGGTGAAGGCCTTCTCTTCGGGGGAGAGTTCTCCGCCCGACTGCTGCTTGTGAAGCGTCTCCCGAGCGGCGTCGGCGGCGAGGAAGCGAGCGAGTACCGGGTGCATGGATGGGCCTGTTACCACATGCTAGGTATCCCGCCATGCATCCGGAGGACGAAGGTCCCGACGCTGTTCGCCGCGCCACGGACGCGTGCCTGAAGCTCCTGTCCATGCGTGGACGCAGCCGTCATGAGCTGGACCAGGCCCTGGCCCGGAAGGGCTTCGATGAAGCAGTCCGCGAGGCCGCGCTCGCCCGGGTGAAGGACTGGGGCTACCTCGACGATGAGCGCTTCGCCCGCGAGCGCGCGGCCCAGCTGTTGGGGCGCGGCCGCCTGGGGCCCGCGGCCGTGGCGCACCGGCTGCGGGCGCACGGCCTGGAGGAGGGGACGGCCCAGCAGGCCATCACCGAGGCCAGCGACGCGGTGGCCTTCGATGCGCTGGCCGCGGCCCGGACGGTGCTGGAGAAGCGGGGCCTGCTCGGCCGCCCGCTGGGGGCCCGGGAGCGGGGGCGCGCCGGCCGGCTCCTGGACAGCCGGGGCTTCTCCGAGGACGTCATCTACCGGCTGCTCGGCGAAGCTTCGCTGGACCCCTCGGGGCCGGAGGAATAGCGTGGTGGCGATGCGTTCCGCCGTCGCCTTTCTGTCCGCCTTCCTGATGTTCGGTTCCGGTTGTGCCGCCCTCTCGCAGGGGCAGGCCGGTGAGCCCGACTACGCCGCCATCGCCGACGAGAACCTCCGGCTCGGCTCCGAGGCCCTGGAGAACAAGGACTTCTTCCGCGCCCAGAAGTACTTCGAGTACGTCCGGACGAAGTTCCCCTACCAGGAGGCCGCCCGCGAGGCGGAGCTGAAGCTGGCGGACGTGGACTTCGAGCGCGAGGCCTTCCCCGAGGCCAAGGAGCAGTACCAGGCCTTCATCAAGCTCCACCCCACGCACGCCAAGGTGGACTACGCCGCCTTCCGCTCCGCGATGACGCACGTGAGGGCCTACCCCTCCGAGTTCTTCGCCCTGCCGCCCTCCAAGGAGAAGGACCAGGGCGAGATCCGCTCCGCGCTGGTGGCCATGGAGGAGTTCCGGCGCCAGTACCCCAACTCGCAGTACGCGGACGAGGCCAAGGTGCACTGGGAGGACGCCCGGCGCCGGCTCGCCTCGCATGAAATGTACGCGGCCGACTTCTACCAGTCGCGCGACCGCTGGAAGGCCGTGGCCCAGCGCCTGGAAGGGTTGCTGCGCCGCTATCCGGGCACGGAGTACGAGGAGCAGGCCCTCTTCCGGCTGCACGAGGCCTACGTGAAGCTGAACGAGCCGGAGAAGGCGCAGGACACGCTGCGCCAGGTGCTGCGGCGGCTGCCCGGCACGCCCGCCGCGGAGCGTGCCCAGCGTATGCTGGGCTCGTGAGAACCCCCCAGGATTGGAGCCGCTTCGGCGGCGGCCTCATCGTGCTCCTGGCGCTGGGGGCCACCCTGGCCCTCTTCGCCCCGCGCATCCTGGGCGCGGCGGCCGGCCCCGAGCTGGAAATCATCACCGCGCTCAAGGAGACGGAGTCCCAGGGCCTGTCGCTGCCGGTGCCCGGCGCGCCCCAGCCCTTGATGTCCCGTCAGCACCGCTTCGCGCGCATCACCGTCAACGTGGCGCCCGGTGGGCAGCGGGCGGAGGCGTTCGCCACGCTCGACTTCGAGGGCACCCTGGGGGAAACCCGGGTAGGCACGGCGGGTGTGGAGCGAGTACCCTTCGTGGTGCGTGACGGATCGTGGGTGCCGGAGACGACGCCCGCGCCCCGGCTCGTGGCGGTGGTGACGGCGCTGGAGTCCCGGCGCAGGGCGCTCCAGGCGGCGGACGCGGAGGCCCTGGGGCGGCTGGCGGGGCCGGACACCCCGGGCGTGGGCGGGCCGGAGTGGGAGACGCTGCGGCAGGTGCGGGCGCGCGGCTACCGGGTGGAGGCCTGGTACGTCCGGCTGGAGCGGGACGACGCCATCGTCACGGAGCACTGGCGCCTCCAGGGGGCGCTGCCGGCGCGGCCGGTGGATACGCGGGGCCAGCGGCAACTGTCGTTGTCGTGGCGTGGTGATGAATTCTTGTTTTCTCCCAGCCTCATGTAGGCTAGCCGTCTCGGAGGCAGGGCCCTGGCGGGCCGATTCATGGAAGAGCCCCTCAAGCAGCTACTGACCCTCGGGCGCGGCTACTTCGAGAAGAAGCAGTACGCGCAGGCCGAGCAATACCTCGCGAAGGTCGTCGAGCAGCACCCGACGTTCGCGGACGTATTCAACATGCTCGGCATCATCTACCACGACCAGGGGCAGTTCGCCCGGGCGCAGCGCGCGTTCGAATCCGCGCTGAAGCTGAACCCCGCCTATACCGAGGCGGCGCTCAACCTGGCCGTCATCTACAACGACATGGGGAAGTACGCCGAGGCGAAGGAGGTCTACCAGGCCGCCCTCGCCCAGCAGAAATCCGGCCCGGACGAGCTGGACCCCTACGTCGAGAAGAAGATCGCCAACATGTACGGTGAGATTGGCGACGTCTTCGCGTCCAGCGGCGTGTGGGCGAAGGCCATCGAGGAGTACCGGCGCGCGCTCGCGCTGTGTCCGCAGTTCGTGGACATCCGCCTCAAGCTGGGCAACGCCCTGCGCGACGCGGGGGACAACGAGGCGGCCATCCGCGAGTACGAGCAGGTCATCGCCCAGAAACCCGGTTTCATTCCGGGACATATCCAGTATGGAGTCGCGCTGTACTCGGCCGGGCGGCGGGCGGAGGCGGTGCAGGTCTGGGAGGAGGTGCTGGCGCTCAGCCCCGGCAACAAGAGCGCGCAGATGTACCTCAACCTGGTGAAGGACCCCGGCAAGGCGGAGCAGGCTGGTTGACGACCATGGACACCCAAAAGACCTACGCCCTCAAGTTCATCTCAGGGAAGTACCAGGGCGGTGAATTCCCGCTGAAGGCGGACAAGCAAATCGTCATCGGCCGCTCGAGCGAGCTGGACATGGTCCTCGTGGAGGACATGGTCTCCCGCAAGCACGCGCGCATCAGCTTCTCCGATGGGAGCATCACCATCGAGGACCTGGGGTCCACCAATGGCACCTTCGTCAACGGCGAGAAGGTCAAGCAGTCGCGCCTGAAGGAGGGGGACCGCATCCTCATCGGGACCTCCATCCTCAAGCTCGTGCACCAGGGCGCCGACGGCGCCAGCGTGGACGAGGGCACCGCCCGGCTGAAGCTGGAGGAGGCCGCGGCGGCCCAGGCCGCCCGGACGACCAACAAGGCCAGCTCCATGACGGGGAAGATCGAGGAGATTCCCCTCCCGGACCTGCTCCAGCTGTTCCACACGTCCAAGAAGAACGGCGTGCTGGTGGTGCAGCGCAGCGACGTCGAGGGGCGCATCTACCTGCGCCAGGGCCGCGTGTACTACGCCGTCATCGGCGAGAACCACAACCTGGGGCCGCAGAAGAGCTTCAACCGCATCATCACCTGGGAAGAGGGCGACTTCGAGCTGCGCCCCGCGGACAGCCAGGAGTTCATGGTGGAGCTGGACTCGTCCACCGAGGCGCTCCTCATGGACGCGCTCCGTCAGCTGGACGAAATCAAGCGCCTCCAGCCGAGCCTGCCGTCCGCGGAGGCCTCGCTGGTGCTCGCCGCGCCGCTGACGCCGCCCCTCCGGGAGCTGACGCCGGAGCTGCTGGACGTGCTGCAGTTGGTGCACAACTACGGCTCGCTGAACGCGGTGCTGGACCACGCGGACGCGGACGACGTCGTCACCGCCGAGGCCGTGGTGCAGCTGCTCAAGCGGGACTACATCCGCGCGGCCTGAGCCTGGCGGATATCGGATTCCTGGGCCTGTGGCTTCACGGCGGAGTGGGGGGCGCACCATGGCGGACGAGAAGACGGTGAAGTCGAAGCGCCTCACCGAGATGAGCCACTGCGCCGGCTGCGCGGCCAAGCTGCGGGCCTCGGACCTGGCCCAGGTGCTGGGCGGGCTGAAGTCCGCCAGGGGCGCCCAGGCGCTGGTGGGGTTCTCCACCAACGACGACGCGGCCGTGTACCGGCTGGCACCCGGCATGGCCGTGGTGGAGACGGTGGACTTCTTCCCGCCCGTGGTGGACGACCCTTTCCAGTTCGGGGCCATCGCGGCGGCCAACGCCCTGTCGGACATCTACGCCATGGGGGCGCGGCCGCTCTTCGCGCTCAACCTGGTGTGCTTCCCGGACGAGCTCCCGCTCAAGGTCCTGTCGAAAATCCTCGCGGGCGGCCAGTCCAAGGCGGACGAGGCCGGCATCCCCATCCTGGGTGGCCACAGCATCCGCGACGCCGAGCCGAAGTTCGGCATGGCCGTCACCGGGGTGGTGCACCCGAAGAAGGTGCTCACCAACGCGGGCGCGAAACCGGGTGACGTGCTCTTCCTCACCAAGCCCCTGGGCTCGGGCATCGCCACCACCGCCATCAAGCGGGGCGTGGCGTCCAAGCAGCTGACGAAGCGGGCGCTTGGGGTGATGACCACGCTCAACCGCGCCGCTGGCGAGGTGTTCGCCTCCGGGAAGTTCAAGGTGAACGCCCTCACGGACGTGACGGGCTACGGGCTGCTGGGCCACCTGCTGGAGATGATGACCGCGGCGAAGGCGCGCGCCTCGCTGGACCTGGAGCGCATCCCCCTCATCGCGGACGTTCCCGCGCTGGCCGAGGAGGGCGTGGTGCCCGGGGGCACCCGGTCGAACCTCGACCATGTGCGCAAGAAGGTCCGCTTCCCGGAGGGGCTGCCCGAGTGCATCCAGTGGGTGCTCGCGGATGCGCAGACCAACGGCGGGCTGCTGGCCAGCGTGCCCGCACGTCAGGCCCTGAAGGCGCTCAAGGCGCTGGAGGCCGCGGGGGTGGACGCGGCCCTCATCGGCGAGGTGCAGGCGGGGAAGCCCGGCATCGACGTGGTGGGCTGAGGCCCGGATTTCGCCCTCGTGGCCGGGCTCCGGTAGCATGGCACCCCAGCATGCCGTCGCCGCGCCGCCCCCTCCTCGGCCTCCTGTCGTTGCTCTGGCTGGTCCCCGTCATCGCCGGGGCCGCGGAGCGTCCCGCGCGCATCATCATCGACCCGGGACATGGCGGCGCGAAGGAGGGCGCCAGGGGCCCCGGCAAGCTGCGGGAGAAGGACGTCGCGCTCCAGATTGCGCTCCGCCTGCGGGACAAGCTCGAGGCCGCGGGCGGCGAGGTCTACATGACGCGTGAGCGCGACACGCTGGTGTCGCTGACGGAGCGCGTGGCGTGGAGCAACGACCACACGCCCGACCTCTTCATCTCCATCCACGCCAACTCCATGCCCACGAAGCGGATGCGCGCGCGCACCGAGGGCATCGAGACGTACTTCCTGTCCGCCAGCGCGTCGGGTGACGCCGCGCTCGCGGTGGCGGACCGGGAGAACGCGGAGGCGCCCCTGTCGCGCGCCGCGCGCACGGACTCCACGCTGGCCTTCATCCTCCAGGACCTGGCACGCACGGAGGCGCACGCGGACTCCTCGCGCCTGGCCTACGCCATCCACCCGCGCCTCGTGCGCAGCACGCGCGCGGTGAACCGCGGCGTCCAGCAGGCGCCCTTCTTCGTCCTCTCCGGCGTGGAGTGTCCGGCCGTCCTCCTGGAGGTGGGCTACATCTCCCATCCGGTGGAGGGGCCGCGGCTGGCCCGGCCGGAGTACCAGGAGAAGCTGGCCGAGGCGATTACCGAGGGCGTGCTGGCCTTCCTCAAGGAGACGCGCCGACGGGACGCCGTCCGGGGGACCGAGGTGGCGGGCCCCGTGTCGCCCTGAGTGCACCAGCGCCGCGGCAATCACCACCCGCGCGGCGTGGCTCTGGTAGAGAAGGGGCGCTCGTCCTCATTTCCCAGGAGCCTGCCGTGCGTTCCTTCCAACGTGGTGCGCTGGACCTTCGCCCCGTCATCCTCACTCCCGGTGTCTCCCGCTACGCGGAGGGCTCGGTCCAGGTCGAGTTCGGCCACACCAAGGTGCTCATCACCTGCTCCACCGAGGAGCGCGTGCCGCCGCACCTGGTGGGGAAGGGCACCGGCTGGGTGACGGCCGAGTACGGCATGCTGCCCCGGGCCACGCACTCGCGGAACCAGCGCGAGTCGGCCAAGGGCAAGCAGACGGGCCGCACCATGGAAATCCAGCGGCTCATCGGCCGCTCCCTGCGCGCCGCGGTGGACCTGACCGCCCTGGGGCCGCGCACCCTCACGCTGGACTGTGACGTGCTCCAGGCGGACGGTGGCACGCGCACCGCGTCCATCACCGGGGCCTACGTGGCGCTGGTGCTGGCGCTGCGCTCGCTGCAGAAGGCGGGAACCCTGTCCAAGCTGCCCAAGCTCACCCCGCTGGCGGCGGTGTCCGTGGGCATCGTGAAGGGCGAGGTCCGGGTGGACCTGGACTACGACGAGGACTCCACGGCCGACGTGGACCTGAACCTGGTGGCCACCGCGGACGGCCGCATGGTGGAGCTGCAGGGGACGGCGGAGCACCAGCTCTTCGACCGCAAGGCCCTGGACGCCATGGTGGACGGCGGGCTGGCCGCCATCCAGAAGCTGACGGCCGCGCAGGCGCAGGTGCTGGGATGACGGTGAAGCCCCGGCTGCTGTTCGCGACGACCAACAAGGGCAAGCTGCGCGAGCTGCGCGGCCTCGTCGGAGACGCGGTGGAGGTGGTGTCCCTGGCGGACCTGCCCCCTGTCCCCGAGCCCGCGGAGGACGGCGCCACGTTCGAGGAGAACGCCGTGATGAAGGCCCGCGCCTACGCGGACGCCACCGGGTTGCTCACCCTGGCGGACGACTCCGGCCTGTGCGTGGACGCATTGGGCGGCCGGCCCGGCGTGCAGTCCGCGCGCTATGCCCCGGGGGACGACCGGGCCCGCTACGAGAAGCTGCTGGCCGAGCTGGCCGGCGTGCCCGACGCCCAGCGCACCGCGTCCTTCCAGTGCGCGCTGGCGCTGGTCCGGCCCGGAGGCGGGGAGGCCAAGGTGGAGGTGGGGCGCTGCCAGGGCCGCATCGGCCACGCGCCCAAGGGGAGCCATGGCTTCGGCTATGACCCCGTCTTCATCCTTCCGGACAGTGGCCGGGCCCTGGCGGAGCTGACGCCCGAGGAGAAGTCCGCCATCTCCCACCGAGGCAAGGCCTTCCAGAAGATGAAGCCCCACCTGCTGGGCTTGTAGGCGTCCGGAATGCGAGGCCGTCAGTCACGTCGGCCTTGCGCGTCCGTTCGGGATGGTTCAACAATGCCGGACTTCTCGGGGCGTAGCGCAGCCTGGTAGCGCACCTGCCTTGGGCGCAGGGGGTCGGAGGTTCGAATCCTCTCGCCCCGACTTGAAGTGCAGCATCGGAAGCAGGCGGCCCGGCCAGCTCCAGTAGCTCAGCTGGATAGAGCACCGGCCTTCTAAGCCGGGGGTCGCAGGTTCGAGCCCTGCCTGGGGCGCAAACCTGGCCGTAGTGACATTTGGGCCTTGTCAGGGTCCAGGTTTCCAAGGTAGGGAAGCCGCCGCTTCAAACGCCGTTCGCGGTAACGCTGTAACGGCGGCCATAGCTCAACTGGTTAGAGCGCCGGACTGTGACTCCGGAGGTTACCGGTTCGATCCCGGTTGGCCGCCCTTCTCCACCCTCGAATTTGCGTTCGTAGCTCAACTGGATAGAGCACCGGGCTTCGAACCCGGGGGTTGGGGGTTCAAGTCCCTCCGAGCGCGCACCTTCCAGCAGGCTGAAGCAGGAACGCCCCCGCCACTTTCGCAGCGGGGGCGCCCCCTCACAGCCTGACGGTTATCGACTCAGCCTCACGCATCATGGGCCGCGCCGTTGCCGCCCTTCGAGGCCGGCACCCGGCAACGCAGCTCCGTCTCCGCCTCCAACGCCAGCAGGTTCTCCCGCATCGCCTTGGCCCAGCGCGCCCGGGGCTGCTCCATCAGCTTCTCGTTGGCCAGGTCAATGGACTCGCTCAGCTCGTCGTCGGACAGCTCGGAGGCCGTCTTCCCCTTGTACGGGCCGAAGGCCACCACCACCGCGCTCGGCTTGGGCCGAGGCGCGGGCTCGGTGGCCGCCACCTGGGGCTCCCGCTCCGCCTGCTCCCGCTGGGGCGCCGCCACGGTGGGCACCGCCTCCACGGTGACTTCACGCGCCCGCTTGGGCTGCAGGGGCACGTCGATGTCCAGCTGCGCGGCGGCCGCGGCTGGCTGCTGCGGACGGGGCTCCTGCGGCGCCGGCGGAGGGAAGGACGCCTTGATGGGACCGGGCTTGGAGCCCAGCACCTCGTAGGGGCCGCTGCCGTGCTCGTCGGACGCGGACTCGTAGTCCTCGGCCGGCATCTCCTCCCGCACGTAGAGTCCGCCGAAGGCCTCGGGGTAGGCCTTGCGCAGGGCGGCCACGCGGGCGCACTTCTCAATCATCGTCGTGGGAATCTTGGACCACAGCGGCGTCTGCTGGACGTAGCCGCTGAAGTCCAACCACACCACCACCGGCAGCTTGTCCTCCCGCACCACGCGGGCCCAGGCGCCCACCAGCGCGCCCTTCCGCTTGGCGGGGTTGAAGCGGTGCACCACCTCGCCCCGACCCTGGTCCACGACGATGTCGTCCTCGGCGAACACCGCGCTCGCCTGGATGCCCTTGAAGTCCGGGAAGCGCTCGGCGCGCGCGAGCATTCCGGCCTCGGACGGCTGGAACTCGTACTTCGTCACCCAGTTGGGCCGCTCGCGGTTGCCGACGTTCTGCCGGCGGGCCACGCAGAAGGCCTCCTTCAGGAGCGGGTCCAGGCCGCTGCGCTTGCACTGCTCGATGAAGAGCGCGAACTCGTCCTCGCTGATGCCGCGAGGGCAGATGGTCCGCTTCACGAGCTCCACGCGCTCTCGCGTCCACCCGGCCTGCTGGGGGCCCTGGCCGGCGGCCGTTCCTTCCACCTTCTGTTGGGGGTTGGCTTCCATCTCTGTCTTCTCCTGCTACGTCCTGCGCGAAAAGGGCGGACGACCTCCGTCCGCCCGCATGGTTGCCGCGGGGTGCTCGGTGCTTGCGCTGTGAGTGACCGCGAGCCGTCGCGCGCCCGCCGTCCCGCTTGGCCGGGGCGGAAGGCGTGCTACGGCCATGTTGAACATCGGAGCGGCGCGCTTGCTTCACCTGCTCGCGCCGCGCGCCAGGGCCGGCCGAAGGGCATGCGGACCAGCGTCGCGCGCCCGAAAGCCCGGCGGGCGTTGATCGACAGGGACAGGAATGAAAGGGGGCTCGAAAAAACGTTTTGACACAGCCGACGGCGTTCTGTAGTTACCGCCGCCACCTGGACGCCGCGCAGGCGACGGACCGGGGCAGTGCCGGGAGCGTAGCTCAATTGGCAGAGCAATGGACTCTTAATCCATAGGTTGTGGGTTCGATTCCCTCCGCTCTCACTGCGAGGCCCCTCCAGAAATGGAGGGGCCTTTTTGTTTTCCAGCCTCTGCCGTCCCGTGGACGTTTCGCGGTAAGACGGTGCAGCGCACGACGACGCAGCCTGGGCGGGTGGCGAAACTGGTAGACGCGCCAGACTTAGGATCTGGTACCGCAAGGTGTGAGGGTTCGAGTCCCTCCTCGCCCATTTCGCGTTGACCCGTTCGTGCCTATCCCCTAAAGGCGCACGTCCCACTTTTCCGGCACCGCCCGAAGCGACGCACTGTCCATGGCGGTGGCGAGCGAGGCCCGCATGAAGGTCCAGGTCGAAGAGCTCTCTCCCATCGAGAAGAAGCTCTCCATCGAGGTCGACGATGCCCGCGTGGCGGAGGAGCTCTCCCGCGCGTACTCCAACCTGGGCCGCCAGGTGCGGTTGCCGGGGTTCCGTCAGGGCAAGGTGCCTCGCCGCATCCTGGAGCAGCGCTTCCGCGACCAGGTGGAGGACGAGGTCATCCAGCGCGTGGTGCAGAGCGCGTACGTGGAGGCCATCCGCGCGCACAACGTGGAGGTCGTCGCCACGCCGCAGGTGACCAACTCCGGCCTCAAGCCCAACACGCCGTTCACCTTCGAGGCCCGCGTCGAGGTGAAGCCCAAGGTGGAGGCGAAGGACTACGTCGAGCTGCCCCTGACGAAGTCCGACACCACCGTCACCGACGAGCAGGTGAACGAGCAGCTGGAGCGCATGCGCCAGTCCCTGGCGCGCCTGGAGCCCGTCACCGACCGCGACACGGCCGCCTCCGGCGACTACGCCACCGTGGACTTCGACGCCACCGTGGACGGCCAGCCCTTCGCGGGCAGCAAGGCCGAGGGCATCACCGTGCAGGTGCAGCCCGGTGAGCTGGTGGACTCCAAGATTGCCGCCCTGGAGGGCGTGAAGGTGGGCGAGTCCAAGGACATCGACTACGCCTTCCCGCAGGACTACCGGGTGGAGGAGGTGCGCGGGAAGACGGCGCGCTTCCACATCACGCTCAAGGGCGTGCAGAAGGAGATCGTCCCGGAGCTGAACGACGACTTCGCCAAGCAGACGGGCATCGCCCAGTCGCTGGACGAGCTGCGCACCAAGCTGCGCGAGGACATGGAGAAGGCGCGCAAGTCCCAGGTGGAGGGCGAGGAGCGCGAGGCCCTGGTGAAGGCGCTGCTGGAGCGCAACACCTTCGACGTGCCCCGCGCCATGGTGGAGCGGGCCATGGACTCCATGCTGCGTGGCGCGCTGCAGCAGCTCCAGCGCTCCGGCGTGGACCCCCGCCAGCTCAACCTGGACTTCAACCGCCTGCGCGAGGACATGCGCGAGAAGGCCATCCAGGAGGTGAAGGGCACGCTGCTGTTCGAGTCCATCGCCCAGAAGGAGGGCATCCAGGCCTCCGACGCGGACGTGGACGCCCGCATCGAGCAGCTCGCCAACGAGGCGGGCCAGCCGGTGGCCGTGGTGCAGAAGTACTTCAAGGGTGCCGACGAGCGGCTCGGGTTGTCTCTCCGACTGAGGGAGGAAAAGACGATTGAATTCCTGAGGAGCCGGGCGAAGTATTCGTGAGGTTCCCTCACCGAGGTCGACATGCCCTTCATGCCCGTTCCCTACGTCATCGAGCAGACCCACCGGGGTGAGCGCTCGTACGACATCTACAGCCGGCTCCTCAAGGACCGCATCGTGATGCTGGGTACGGAGATCGACGATGACGTGGCCAACGTCATCGTCGCCCAGTTGCTCTTCCTGGAGTCGGAAGACCCGGACAAGGACATCAACCTCTACATCAACTCGCCGGGTGGCTCGGTGACGGCGGGCCTCGCCATCTACGACACCATGCAGTACGTGAAGTGTCCGGTGTCCACCATCTGCGTGGGGCAGGCGGCCTCCATGGGGGCCGTCCTGCTGCTCGCCGGCGCGAAGGGCAAGCGCTACGCCCTGCCGTCCAGCCGCATCATGATTCACCAGCCGCTGGGCGGCGTGCGCGGTCAGGCCACGGACATCGAAATCCAGGCCAAGGAAATCCTCCGGATGAAGGCGAAGCTCAACGAGCTCATCGTCAAGCACACCGGGCAGTCCATCGAGCGTGTCGAGAAGGACACGGACCGCGACTACTTCATGGGCGCTTCCGAGGCGAAGGCCTACGGCATCATCGATGAGATCCAGAACCCCCGGAAGGTCGTGGGGCTGGGCAAGGAAGAGAAGAAGTAGGCGATTTGCCGAGGCTTCGGAGCCTCGGCGGGCAGCCGGAGCCGCGGGAATGCGCCCCCGCGACTCCGGCTTTCTGCTTTCTGCGTCACGGCACAGGCCCTGTTAAGTACCCGGAAGGCGCGTGGACGTTCCGGACGGGGGCTGACTAGATTGGACCCGAGCCGGGAACGGGGTGGAGTTCGGGGTTGGGGGCCTATCAGGCGCAGCGAGGGACGAAATGGCGGGCAAGAACGTGGAGAAGCGAGACAACCAGACCCTCTGCTGCTCCTTCTGTGGAAAGTCGCAGAAGGAGGTGAAGAAGCTCATCGCGGGGCCGACGGTCTACATCTGCGACGAGTGCATCGGGCTGTGCAATGACATCATCGCGGAGGAGATCGACCGCGAGGAGACGAAGGACACCAAGCTGCGCATCCCCCGGCCCTCCGAAATCAAGGCGGTGCTGGACGAGTACGTGATTGGGCAGGAGCGCGCGAAGAAGACGCTCTCCGTCGCCGTGCACAACCACTACAAGCGCATCGAGTCCAAGGTCTCGATGGAGGACGTGGAGCTCCAGAAGAGCAACATCCTCCTGCTGGGGCCCACCGGTAGCGGCAAGACGCTGCTGGCGCAGACGCTGGCGCGCATCCTCAACGTGCCCTTCACCATCGCCGACGCCACCTGCCTCACCGAGGCCGGCTACGTGGGCGAGGACGTGGAGAACATCATCGTCAACCTGCTGCAGGCCGCCGACCACGACATCGAGCGGGCCCAGCGCGGCATCGTCTACATCGACGAAATCGACAAGATTGCGCGCAAGTCGGAGAACCCCTCCATCACCCGCGACGTCAGCGGCGAGGGTGTCCAGCAGGCGCTGCTGAAGCTCATCGAAGGCACGGTGGCCAACGTCCCGCCCAAGGGCGGCCGCAAGCACCCGCAGCAGGAGTTCCTGCAGGTGGACACCACCAACATCCTCTTCATCTGCGGCGGCGCCTTCGGCGGGCTGGACCAGGTGATTGAGCGGCGCCTGGGCGGGCGCAGCCTCGGCTTTGGCGCGGACGTGCAGTCCAAGAAGCAACGCAGCCTCACGGAGCTGCTCAAGCACGTGGAGCCGGAGGACCTGCTGAAGTTCGGCATGATTCCGGAGTTCATCGGCCGCCTGCCCATCATCACCGCGCTGGAGGAGCTGGACGAGGCCGCGCTCATCAACATCCTCAACCAGCCGAAGAACGCGCTCACCAAGCAGTACCGCAAGCTCTTCGAGCTGGACGGCGTGACGCTGAAGTTCACCGATGGCGCCCTCAAGGCCATTGCCAACGAGGCCATCCGCCGCAAGGCGGGCGCCCGTGGCCTGCGCTCCATCCTGGAGTCGGCCATGCTGGACGTGATGTACGAAATCCCGTCCCGCAAGACGGCCCGCGAGGTGCTCATCTCCGAGGAAGTGATTCTCAAGAAGAGCGAGCCGGTGGTGCTCCACGCGCAGCCGGACAAGGACGCCGCGGAGCCCAAGAAGGAATCCGCCTGACGCCACCGGCCCCCGAGGGCCGGGTGCTGGCAGGTTGACGGGGCGCGTCACGGAGCCACCCAGGGTGGTCCGGGCGCGCCCCTTTCGTCAGGGGAGGGGCCGGGCACCGTTGGCCCCGCCACACTTTTTGTGGGATGGCCCCGGGCCTTTCTGTATGTGCTGGGGCCATGAGAAAGCTGCTCGTCCCCGCCCTGATGTCGCTCGCGGCGTGTGCCTCCCAGAAGGAGGCGGCGCGCGAAGAGCTTCCCGCTGCAGCCTCCGCGGCCCCCGTACCTGAGGAGTCTCCCCGCATGTCATACCCGGCGACCCGGGCGGAGCAGATTGTCGACACCCTGCACGGCGTCCAGGTGGCGGACCCGTACCGCTGGCTCGAGGACGAGAAGGCTCCCGAGGTCCAGGCCTGGATGAAGGCGCAGGACGCCTTCGCCCGCGAGCAGCTGGCGACGTTCCCCGGCCGCGACGCCCTGGCGAAGCGCTTCAAGGAGCTGTTCTACACCGACTCCATCTCCACGCCGTCCCGCCGCAACGGGCGCTACTTCTACACGCGCACGCACAAGGACAAGGAGAAGGGCATCGTCTACTGGCGCCAGGGCGAGAGCGGGCCGGAGAAGGTGCTGCTGGACCCGAACACGTGGAGCGAGGACGGCACCGTGTCGCTGGGCACCTGGTCCGTGTCGTGGGACGGCAAGAAGGTGGCCTTTGCCCAGAAGCCCAACGCCGCGGACGAGGCGGTGCTGCACGTCATCGACGTGGACTCGGGCGAGTGGTCCAAGGTGGACGTCATCGAGGGCGGCAAGTACGCCACGCCCCGGTGGACGCCGGACAGCAAGGGCTTCTATTACGAGTGGCTGCCCACCGACCCGTCCATCAAGGTGGATGAGCGGCCCGGCTACACCACCATCCGCTACCACGTGCTGGGCACGGACCCGGCGAAGGACGCGGTGGTGCACGAGCGCACGGGGGACCCGACGACGTTCCTCCAGAGCGACCTGAGCCGCGACGGCAAGTACCTCTTCGTCTACATCCTCCGCGGCTGGAGCGAGAACGACATCTACTGGAAGCGCCCGGGTGAGAAGGACTTCCGCCTGCTGGTGAAGGGCGAGGGCGCCAAGTACGAGGTGCACGCCTGGAAGGACCGCTTCTACGTCCTCACGGACGAGGGCGCCCCGCGCCAGCGCATCTTCGAGGTGGACCCGGCGAAGCCGGCCCGCGCGGCGTGGAAGGAGATTGTCGCCGAGGACCCGGTGGCCTCGCTCCAGTCCGTGAACATCGTCGGCGGGCACCTGGCGCTGGAGTACCTCAAGGACGCCACCACCGAGGTGCGCGTGGCCACGCTGAAGGGCCAGCCGGTGCGCACGGTGCAGCTGCCGGGCGTGGGCGCCGCTTCCAACCTGGTGGGGCTGGAGGACCTGGATGAGGCCTACTTCGTCTTCACGTCCTTCACGACGCCGCGGCAGATCTACAAGACGTCCGTCAGCACCGGGAAGTCCGAGCTCTGGGCCAAGGTGGACCTGCCCATGAACCCGGAGCAGTACAAGGTCGAGCAGGTCTTCTACCCGTCCAAGGACGGGACGAAGGTGCCCATGTTCGTGGTGCACCGCAAGGACCTGGCGCTGGACGGCAACGCGCCCACGCTGCTGTACGGCTACGGCGGCTTCAACGTGAGCATGGAGCCGACCTTCCGCGCGAGCATCCTGCCCTGGCTGGACGCGGGCGGTGTGTACGCGGTGGCCAACCTGCGGGGTGGTGGCGAGTACGGAAAGGCGTGGCATGACGCCGGCCGCCTGGACAAGAAGCAGAACGTCTTCGACGACTTCCACGCGGCGGCCGAGTACCTGGTCCAGGCGAAGTACACGCAGCCCAAGCGGCTGGCCATCCATGGCGGCAGCAACGGCGGCCTGCTGGTGGGCGCGGCGATGACGCAGCGGCCGGAGCTCTACGGGGCGGTGGTGTGCGCGGTGCCCCTGCTGGACATGGTGCGCTACCACCTCTTCGGCAGCGGCCGGACGTGGATTCCGGAGTACGGCACGGCGGACAAGGCCGAGGACTTCAAGACGCTGTACGCCTACTCGCCTTACCACCACGTGCGGCCGGGCGTGCGCTACCCCGCGCTGCTGATGATGGCGGCGGACCACGATGACCGGGTGGACCCGATGCACGCCCGCAAGTTCGTGGCAGCGGTGCAGAACGCTCCGGGCAACCCGGCGCCGGCGCTGCTGCGCATCGAGGCCAACGCGGGCCACGGTGGCGCGGACCAGGTGGCCAAGGCCATCGAGTCCAGCACGGACCTCTACGCGTTCCTGTTCCACGCCCTGGAGGTCCAGGGGGCACAGGGTGGGGTGGCGGCGCAGGGCCGCTGACACCCCCGGCGAACACCCGAGGGAGCCTCGGGTGTTCCCTTGATGGCACGACGCCGTTCCCCAATCTTGAGGCGGGGAACGGCGCCGCGAATCGCCGTGTTATAGAACTGCTGCATCCCGTACGAATGCTCGACGAGCGAGCAGGCGGGCAACTCTTCTAGGGGCCGGCATCCATGACGGCCCGCAGGTGGCGGATACATGTTCTTCGGACGTGACGACAAGAAGGAAGCCCAGAAGCGGGGTCTGACGGTCCCGCTCTTGCCCCTTCGGGACATCATCGTGTTCCCGCACATGGTGGTGCCGTTGTTCGTCGGCCGGGAGAAGTCCATCGCCGCGTTGAAGGACGCGATGGCGCACAAGGGGCCGGACGACAAGGCCGTCATCCTGCTGGCTGCGCAGAAGAAGGCCAAGACGAACGACCCCACCCCCGACGACATCTTCCACTTCGGCACGCTGGGCCACGTCATCCAGCTCCTCCCGCTGCCCGACGGCACGGTGAAGGTGCTGGTCGAAGGCGTGCGCCGCGCCAAGGTGAAGAAGTTCCACCCCAACGACGCCTTCTTCATGGTCGAGGTGGAGGAGGTGGAGGAGCAGACGGAGAAGACGGTGGAGCTGGAGGCGCTCGTGCGCAGCGTCCACTCCGTCTTCGAGGCCTTCGTCAAGCTCAACAAGCGGATTCCCCCGGAGATGCTGATGCAGGTCGCCAGCATCGACGACCCGGCGCGCCTGGCGGACACCATCGTCGCGCACCTCTCCCTGAAGCTGAACGACAAGCAGGCCCTGCTCGAGACGGAGTCCCCGGCCAAGCGCCTGGAGAAGCTCTACGAGCTGATGCAGGGTGAGATCGAGATTCTCCAGGTGGAGAAGAAGATCCGCACGCGCGTCAAGAAGCAGATGGAGAAGACCCAGAAGGAGTACTACCTGAATGAGCAGATGCAGGCCATTCAGAAGGAGCTGGGTGAGCGCGACGAGTTCAAGAACGAGATCCAGGAGATTGAAGAGAAGCTGAAGAACAAGCGGATGAGCAAGGAGGCCACGCTCAAGGTCAAGAAGGAGCTGAAGAAGCTCCGGATGATGAGCCCGATGAGCGCCGAGGCCACCGTCGTCCGCAACTACATCGACTGGATCATCAGCCTCCCCTGGTACGACGAGACGCAGGACCGCCTGGACGTCACCGAGGCGGAGACGGTGCTCAACGAGGACCACTACGGCCTGAAGAAGCCGAAGGAGCGCATCCTCGAGTACCTGGCCGTGCAGCAGCTGGTGAAGAAGCTCAAGGGCCCCGTGCTGTGCTTCGTCGGCCCGCCGGGCGTCGGCAAGACGTCGCTGGCGCGCTCCATCGCGCGGGCCACGGGCCGCAAGTTCGTGCGCCTGTCGCTGGGCGGCGTGCGTGACGAGGCGGAGATTCGCGGCCACCGGCGCACGTACATCGGCGCGATGCCGGGCAAGCTCATCCAGTCGCTGAAGAAGGCGGGCAGCAACAACCCCGTCTTCCTGCTCGACGAAATCGACAAGATGTCCACGGACTTCCGCGGCGACCCGAGCGCGGCGCTGCTGGAGGTGCTGGACCCCGAGCAGAACCACAACTTCAACGACCACTACCTGGACCTCGACTACGACCTGTCCAAGGTGATGTTCATCTGCACCGCGAACACGATGCACAACATCCCCGGTCCGCTGCAGGACCGCATGGAGGTCATCCGCATCGCGGGGTACACCGAGCCGGAGAAGCTCTCCATCGCCCGGCGCTACCTCATCCCGAAGGAGCAGGAGGCCAACGGGCTGACGGACATCAAGGTCGACATCTCCGACCAGGCGCTTCGCACCATCATCCACCGCTACACGCGGGAGTCGGGCGTGCGCTCGCTCGAGCGTGAGATTGGCGGCGTGTTCCGCAAGATTGCCCGCGACGTGCTGAAGAACGGCAAGCGGGACATCGAGGTGGACCGGAAGATGGCCATGAAGTTCCTGGGCACGCCCCGCTACCGCTACGGCGTGGCGGAGCGCGAGGACCAGGTGGGCATCGTCACCGGCCTGGCGTGGACGGAGCTGGGCGGCGAAATCCTCACCACCGAGGCCACGGTGATGCCGGGCAAGGGCAAGCTCATCATCACCGGCAAGCTGGGCGAGGTGATGCAGGAGTCCGCGCAGGCCGCCATGTCCTACGTGCGCAGCCGTGCCGAGCGCTTCGGCATCGACCGCAAGGTGTTCGAGAACTACGACATTCACGTCCACCTGCCGGAGGGCGCGATTCCGAAGGACGGTCCGTCCGCCGGTGTCACCATCTGCACCGCCCTGGTGAGCGCGCTCACGCGCGTGCTCATCCGCCGCGATGTGGCCATGACGGGTGAAATCACCCTGCGTGGCCGGGTGCTCCCCATTGGCGGCCTGAAGGAGAAGACGCTGGCCGCGCACCGGGCGGGCATCAAGACGGTCCTCATCCCGAAGGCGAACAAGAAGGACCTGAAGGACATCCCGCTGAAGATTCGCAAGCAGCTGCGCATCGTCCCGGTGGAGTTCGTGGACGAGGTGCTGCGCGAGGCGCTGGTGCTGGAGAAGCCGGAGGAGTTCGGCCGCAAGCCCGTCACCCAGGATGGCGGGAAGGTGGGCCCCGGCGCCGAGCTGCCGGCCACCTCGCCGGCCGTGGCTCCGGCCTAGCGGTGACGTGACAGCCTCCGGCGGGCCGCCGTGCCCGCCGGGGTGAGCTGAAGGGAAGCCAGGACGCCGGTCGACCGAGGTCGCCGGGGTGCCTGGCTTCTCCTTTTTGGAGGGCTGTTGCTTCGGGGTAGAAGGGGCGCTGGTGGCTCCGCGCGCTCGACTCCGGTGGTGGTGGTACCTGGTGGCGGTGGTGGCCGCCTCGTGCGGGCCGTGCGGCTTCCAGCCGGAGCCGGGCGTGAAGGTGGTGGTGCCGTCCATGCCCACCACGCTGGACTGGAATCACTCGGACCCGGACAGCTGGGCGAACTACCCGGTGATGCTGGCCACGCAGCGCGGGCTCACGCAGCTGGCTCCGGACCACACCGTGGGCCCGGGGCTGGCGGAGCGCTGGGAGCGCGTCACGGACGCGCAGGGGCGTGACGTCTACACGTTCCATCTGCGTCAGGATGTGCGCTGGTCCAACGGCGCGCCGCTCGTGGCGCGGGACTTCGTCATCGGCTGGCGGCGCGCGCTCCGGGGCCGTGAGCGCGGGGAGATGGCGGACCTGGAGGGCGCCTCGGAGGTGCTGGCCCTCCAGGAGCAGGGCGCGCCGGAGGCCGAGGTCCGCGCCGCGCTGGAGCGCGTGGGTGTGGAGGCCGTGGATGCGCACACGTTGCGCGTCACCCTGGCGCGGCCCCGCAGCTACTTCCTGGCCCGTGTGGCCAACGTGTACCTGTTCTATCCGGCGCCCTCCGCGGACCTGGAGGGGAAGTCGGACGAGGAGGTGCGGGACTACTTCGACCGCCCTCGCGACGGCCGGCCGCTGGCGCTGGGGCCCTACCGCGTCGAGCAGTGGGACCGGGCGGGGGAGCGCGTGCGGCTCGTGTACAACCCCGCTTCGGCGTTTCCACCGCCGCTGGCGGAGGGCGAGGTGCCCGCGCCCGTCCTGACGTTGATGAAGTCGGAGATTGGCCCGGCGCTGTATGAGCGCGGGCGCGTGGACTTCGTCTTCGTGGACAGCGCCGCGGCGCTGCGCATCCACCGGCCGGTGGACCTGCGCCGCGAGCCGCTGCTGTCGACGTACTTCCTCGCCTTCAACACGGAGAAGGCTCCGCTGGATCGGCCCGAGGTGCGGCGCGCGCTGGCCCGGGCGCTGGACCGCGAGGCGCTGGTGGCGGGGCTGTTGCCCGCGGCGCGGCCATCGCACGTGCTGTTGCCACCGGAGCTTCCGGGCGCTGCGACGGCGGAGGAGGCCGCGCGCCTGCCGCAGTACGCGCCGGAGCAGGCCCGGGCGGAGCTGGCGGGGGTGGCGGGGTTGGACCGGCCGCTGCGGCTCATCTACCGGTCGGGGGATGGCTTCGTGCCGGAGGTGGCCATCGCGGAGCGGGTGGCCGCGCAGCTGGCGCGCGTGGGAGTGCAGGTGGTGCTGGAGGCGCGCTCGGACTTCTCGGCGGAGATTGCGCGGCGTTCGGCGCAGGGGCCTCGCACGTATGACCTGTACTTGCGGCGGCTGGGCGCGGACTACGCGCACCCGAACACGTTCTTCACGCTGTTCGAGCGGGAGGGCAATCACCAGACGGGCTGGGAGACGCAGGCGGGCGGCGAGCCCATGGCGCGCTTCGAGCGGTTGCTGGAGGCCGGGGACGGTGCTCGGGACGAGGCGAGCGCCCGCGCGTGGTACGTCCAGGCGCAGGAGGTGCTGGTGGGGGAGCAGGCGGTGATTGCGCCCCTGTACCACCCGGACCGCTACTACCGCGTGCGCGCACAGCTGCGCGGGCTCGACGTGGACCCGTTCAACTTCCTGGCGCTGCGAGCGCTGCGTTTCGGGGCTCCGGCGGGGGCGCCCCAGGCTCGGGAGGCGCCGTGAGCGCTCGGGCTGGACATGGCTCCCTGCATCTCTCGCGTGCTGGGTGCCCGGTATGTGGGAAGTGCGGCGGATTCACCGCGCTCGTAGGCGGCGCCGTGTGTGGCTGCGCCGGGCACGGCCAGCGACCGCGCACCGCGCAGTTTTGCCTCACGGGAGGGCGACTCTCCTTGGGGCGCCGGTCGCCCATCCGGGACCGGGCAGGCCGCGTCGCCTCTTCAGCGCGAGGCGCGCCATGAAGGCGGTGGCCCAGCGTCTGTTGCGGCAGGTGGTGCTGGTGCCGGTGGTGGCGCTCGCGTCGTACTTCCTCATGGCCGCGTTGCCGCTCACGACGGAGACGGATGCCAAGCGGCAGGTGTCGCGCGAGCTGGCTGCCTCGTACCGGCGCGACCTGGGTATCGGCGAACCCCTGGGCTTCCTGCGTCCGTGGGAGAAGCTGTTCCGCGGTGAGCGCCTGGGCACGAGCGCACAAGGCATCACCGGCGACGAGCTGCTGACGAAGCTCTCCGGCAGCGTGGGCGTGGGGTTGATGGCGCTGCCGCTCGCGCTGACGTGGGCCCTGGGCTTCGCGCTCCTGCGCACGCGCTGGCGAAAGGGGCGCTGGGCCGCGATGGGCGATGTCGTGCCCGCCGTGGCCTTCGGCACCCCCGTCTTCATCCCCGCGTTGCTGTTGGCTCCCAGCGTGGTGGAGCGCGGGCACCTGCTGCCGGAGCTGTGCGCGGCGCTGGTGACGTCCATCTGGCCCGGCATCTTCCTGGGCACGCTGGTGGGGGATTCGCTGGAGGCCGAGCTGTCCCGTGACTACGTGCGCACCGCGCTGGGCAAGGGCCTCTCGCGGGCGACCATCCTGCGCCGTCACGTCCTGCCCAACGTGTGGCCCGCGATGCTGGACGCGGTGGGGCCGGTCGCCACGTCGCTCCTCGCCGGCTCTTTCGCGGCGGAGCGCGTGCTGGGGCTGCCGTACTTCGGCCAGCTCTACGTCCTGGCGGTGCTCAACAAGCAGGTGGCCGTCGTCGTGGTGGCCACCACCACCTTCGCCACGTTGCTCGTCCTCGTGAGCCTCGCGGTCGAGGTGCTGCGCTACGCCGTGGACCCGCGCTCCCGGGAGGCCACGGTATGAGCCGCGTCCCCGCGCGCGCCCGTGTCGGCCTCGCGCTCCTCGTCGGGCTGGGCCTCCTCAGCCTCGTGGCGGGGCGGCTCTTCCCCGAGGCACTGGCCCAGGCCTGTCCGCTGGGCATGGACCCCACGCGTCCGGACCGCACCGTGTGCGAGCTGGCCTTCGGTGGGCTCTGGGTCTCGCTCGCCGTGGGCCTCGCGGCGGGCGCGCTCTCCACGCTCATCGGCCTCACCGTCGCCGCGGTGGCCCGGCTCTCGGGCGGCGCCGTCGAGCAGGCGCTGCTGCGCGGCGTGGACGCCGTCTTCGCCCTCCCGGACGTGCTGGTGGTGATGGTGCTCCAGCTCGCGGGGCAGTCACTGTCGGACGCGGGGCAGGGTAGCGGCCTGGGCCCGTTCGGATTGATGGTCGCCTCGCTGGCCCTGGTTGGCTGGGCGGGTCCCGCGCGCATGTTCCGCAACCGCCTGGCGACGCTCGAGTCGCAGGAGTACGTGGCCGCGGCCCGCGCGCTCGGAGGCGGTGGCCTGCACCTGCTGCGCGTGCACCTGTGGCCCGCGCTGCGCCCCTTCGCGCTGGCGGTGTTCCTCTCCCGCCTCCCCGCCGCCATCCTCACCGAGTCCACCGTGAGCTTCTTCGGCATCGCCCGCATGGAGCCCATGTCCCTGGGGCGCTACCTGGGCACCAGCTACGCGGCCCTCATCTACGAGGGCGGCGGCCGGGTGGTGCTGCCTGCCTGGGCCCTGCTCGTGCTGCTGGTGCTCGGCGCCTCGCTCGCCTCCCAGGCGCTCTCCGGGGCACCTCGCCGGGCGACCTGACGGACACCGCGCGCAGGGCGCCCGCTCCCGAGTGAAGTGGAATTCCCAACGTTGAGGGAGGGGTTCTCCTCACACGGAAACCTTTTGCCCACATCGGTGCCCTCATGTCCCTCACGCCCAGCGAAGAGCTTGCCATCTCCACCGGACTCGACACCCGTGAGCGCGAGCAGCAGACGGACGCGCTCAAGCTGGAGCCCGTGCGAGGCGCGGTGCTCGTCGTCGAGGACGACCCCGCCCACCGCGAAATCCTCGTGGAGATGCTGGCGGGCTGGGGCTACGAGCCCCTGCCCGTGGGCAGCGCCGAGGAGGCCGAGTTCGCCGTGCGCAACAAGCGCATGGACGCCGCCATCGTGGACGTCTTCCTGCCGGGCCGCAGCGGGGCCACCCTGATGTCCCGGCTGCGCGAGCGCTTCCCCCAATCCGTGCTCATCGGCGTGAGCGCCATGAGCGACGCGGCCATGGCACGCAAGTGCAAGGGCCTGGGGGCGGACCTCTTCATCGGCAAGCCCCTGGACCCTCAGCGCCTGGCCGAGGCGCTCCAGTCCAGGCATACGAGCTGGCACTGACGCCCCTCCGGCAGGGGCCGCCGGGGCGGGTTCCGGTTGCGCCATCCGCGTGAACGGTTGATGCTCCTTCCGTGAAGAACCTCGCTCCCGGCTTGCTGCTGGCCATGCCCCAGCTCGGCGACCCGAACTTCTACCGCTCGGTCGTCCTGATGCTCGAGCACAGTGAGACGGGCTCCATGGGGCTCGTCATCAACCGCGGGGCCCCCTTGACGCTCGGCGAGCTGGCGCGCGGGCAGAACCTGGGCATCGCCGCCGGGCGCAAGGAGCACGCCGTCTTCCTGGGCGGCCCGGTGGAGCCGCAGCGCGGTTTCGTCCTCCACGACGACGCGGAGCAGCGGGAGAAGCACCCGGTGCTTCCCGGCCTGTTCCTGAGCGTGACGCTGGACGCGCTGGGACCGCTGCTGACCAATCCCCACCCGCGCCTGCGCTTCTGCCTGGGCTACGCGGGCTGGGGCCCCCGCCAGCTGGAGAGCGAGATTGCCGCCGGCTCCTGGCTCTTCACCGAGGCCACCGCGGAGGCGGTGCTTGGCCAGGAGCCCTCGAAGCTGTGGGATACGACGTTGCGAAGCATGGGGGTGGACCCCGCCATGCTGGTGATGGGAAGGGGAATGAACTGATGCTCGACGCCGAATTCATCCGGGCCCGCATCCTGGAGGCCCTGCCGGGCTCCGAGGTGGAGGTGCGGGACTACACCGGGACGGGAGACCACTACGAGGCCCGGGTGGTGAGCCCCGATTTCGCGGGGAAAGCGATGGTGCAGCAGCACCAGCTCGTGTACGCGCCCCTGCAGCAGTGGCTGAAGAGCGGCGAGCTGCATGCGCTCGCGCTAAAGACCTACTCACCCGAGCAGTGGAAGAAGCTCGGGACACGCTAGAAGGAGCGGTACCCATGACGCCTGAACTCAAGGCCCGGCTGGAGCAGGAGACGAAGTCGCACAAGATTGTCCTCTTCATGAAGGGCAACGCCCTGTTCCCCCAGTGCGGCTTCTCCGCGCGAGCCCTGCAGCTGCTGCAGCCCTTCGGGGACATCCACACGGTGGACGTGCTCGCCGACCCGGAGATTCGCCAGGGCATCAAGGACTTCACCAACTGGCCCACGATTCCGCAGGTCTTCATCAACGGGCAGTTCATCGGCGGCTCCGACATCCTCATGGAGCTGGCCGAGCGCGGTGAGCTGGCCGACCTGGTCGCGGGCAAGAGCCCGGCCTAGCGGACGCCCCTCGGGGCCTGTCGGGCGAGGGGAGACCACCTCCCCTCGCTGCGGCTAGGATGGGCGGCCGCTGCCCCGAGGAACCCGTGGTCACCGCCAACCGTCACAACGCCCCCCAGACTCCGGACGAAGCCGCCGACGCGCCCGCCGTCCCCGCCGTCGAAGCGAACGTCCCCGTCCCTGAAACCAACGCCGCCGTCGCCCTGACGGACACCGTGCTGCCGGCCCAGGCGCCAGGCGTGGCGGTGGACCCGGACGACCTGGTGGAAACGGCGAAGACGCCCACGCTCCTGGACAAGGTGCAGCAGTTCCGCGCCCGCCACGAGAAGTGGGAGATGGCGCTCTTCTTCTTCGGCGGCTTCCTCTACGACGTCCTCACGCTCAGCCGCATCGACGACACCCTGACGCTGGGCCAGAACTTCGGGTACCTGCTGGGGCTCACGGGGCTCTTGCTGCTGGAGCAGCGCTACCCGGACGGCGTGGAGCCTCCGAAGTTCCTCCAGAAGGTGTGGCGCTGGCGCGAGGACGCCATCCACTTCCTCTTCGGAAGCCTGCTCAGCGCGTTCATGCTGCTGCTCTTCAGGAGCTCGTCGGGCGCGCTGCCCTACCTGTTCGTGGTGGGGCTCTTCGTCCTGCTGGCGGCCAACGAGCTGCCCGTGTTCCGCAAGCTGGGCCCCGTCATGCGCATGGTGCTGCTCAGCCTGTGCGTGACGATGTACTTCGTGTGCCTGCTCCCGGTGGTGCTCGGGCGCATGGGCTTCTGGGTCTTCCTGCTGGCCGTCGCGCTGGGCTCGGGGAGCATCTTCGGGGTGATGCGCCTCATCAAACGCTGGCGGCCGGACAACCGCTACCTGCTGCGCAACGTGGCTATCCCCGGCTTTGGTGTACAGGCGGCGCTGCTGGGCCTGTACCTGGTGGGCGTGATTCCGCCGCTGCCGGTGGCGGTGCAGTTCGCGGGCATCTACCACCAGGTGGAGCGGGTGAGCCCGGGCGTCTACCACCTGTCCTCGGTGGACTCCGGGGCCTGGTACAAGCCCTGGACGTGGGGCGACCCGGACTTCCTGATGCAGCCGGGGGACAAGCCCTACTACTTCTTCCGCATCTTCGCGCCGAAGCACTTCCAGTCGTACAAGGTCCGCGTGCGCTGGTACTTCGACGACCCGCAGAAGGGGTGGACGACGTACGGCAACGGCTTCATGGCCACCGTCAGCAGCAACGGCACGGACGGCGGCTACCGCTACTACGCGACGACGTCCCACCTGAAGCCGGGCAACTGGCGCGTGGTGCTGGAGACGGAGGACGGGCACGAAATCCACCGGCTGAACTTCACCGCCGGGCCGGATACGAATTCGGGGCCGCGCACGTTCGACGTGTCGGTGTCCACGCTCAAGGACGTGAAGCCGCTGTCGCTGGCCGACTGGCAGGAGCGGACGGCGGCGAGCGCGAAGCCCGTCCCCGCCCCTGAGAAGCCGAAGTAGCCCGCGGCCTACTTCTTGTTCTTCTTCTTGGCCTTCTTGCCGGTCTTGCCCTCCGCCCAGAGGGACTTCATCCACGCCTCCACGTCCCTGGTGGCGCGGGGGATGTTGGCGGAGAGGACCTTGCAGCCGCGCGCGGTGACGACGACGTCATCCTCGATGCGCACGCCGATGCCGCGGTAGCGCTTGGGCACGGTGAGGTCGTCCGTCTGGAAGTACAGGCCGGGCTCCACCGTCAGCACCATGCCCGGCTGGAGCTTCCCGTACTTGTAGGCCTCCTGCCGCGCCTGGGCGCAGTCGTGCACGTCCAGGCCCAGCATGTGGCTGACGTTGTGGAGCGAGTAGCGCTTGTAGAACTGGTGCTCGTCCTTGAGCGCCTCGGCCGCGTCCTCGAGGATGCCCAGCGACTCCAGGCCCTCGGCGAGCACGCGCATGGCCGCGCGGTTGGGCTCCATGAAGTCGTTGCCCGGCTTCACCGCGGCGAAGGCCGCGTCCTGCGCCGCCAGCACCAGTTCGTAGATTTCGCGCTGCTCCTTGGAGAACTTCCCGCTGATGGGCAGCGTGCGCGTGATGTCCGCGGTGTAGAGCGTCTGGCCCTCCACGCCCGCGTCCAGCAGGAGCAGGTCGCCGGGCACGAGCGGCCCGTCATTGTGGTGCCAGTGCAGGATGCAGGCATGGGCACCGGAGGCGGCGATGGTGCGGTAGCCCACGTCGTTGCCCTCCACGCGAGCGCGGAGGTTGAAGATGCCCTCCACGTAGCGCTCCGTCTTCGCCGTCTTCAGGCCGCGGATGACGTCCTCGAAGCCGCGATGCGTGGAGTCGATGGACGTCTGCAGCTCGCGCAGCTCCTGCGCGTCCTTGAGCAGCCGCATCTCCGACAGGGCCTGGGCCAGCCCCTTGTCCTTGTCCTTCTCGCTGGGCTCCGGCACGGCCCCGTCCACCTTGGGCGACAGGCCGCGCAGCACGCGCGTGGGCTGGCTCGTCGCGCCGCGGAGGCTGGAGAGGAAGTCGGGAAGCTCGTTGAGGCCCCGGGCCTGGTCCACGCCGTAGCGGGCCTGGCTCTCCTTCACGCCCAGGCGCGGGCCTTCCCACAGCTCGCCCTTCACGCGGTCGGTGAAGAACGTCGCGTCGGTGCGGCCCGGGTTGGGCTCCACGAAGAGCACGTCGGTGTGGCCGCCCTTCTCCTTGGGCTGGAGGACGAGCACGCAGTCTGGCTCCAGGTTGCCGGTGAGGTAGTAGAAGTCGCTGCCCGGCCGGAAGCGGAAGTTGGTGTCGTTGGCGCGCACCTTCTCATGCCCGGTGGGGATGACGAGCGTCTCACCAGGGAACAGCTTGGAGAGCGCGCGGCGGCGGGCCTTGAAGGACTCCGCGTTCTTGATTCTGGGCGGGAGCTTTTTCGAGCGCGGCTTCCAGTCCTTCATCATGAAGTCGAGCAGGGCCGGTGGCGGCGCCGTGTCGTGCGATGCGGGCTTCGCCGGCACGGCCTCGGGGGCCTGTGGCTCGGACGTGACGAGGGGCTGTTGCTCGCCCGGGTCGGGCTGCGCTGCGGCGGAAGAGCGGGTCGTGGCCATGGACAACTCTTCACCCGCGCCCGGCGGCACTTCAAGCGCGAGTTGGCTCGAAGTGTGCCGCGATGTCTTCCCGAAGAAGCGCCACCTGCCCCAGGAGCACCGGCACGGCCGTCTCCACCCGGAGTATGCGGGGCCCCAACGAAAAAGGATGGAACCCGTGGGCTTCCAGGAGGTCGGCTTCGAAGGGCACCCAGCCGCCGTCAGGGCCGATGGCCAGCACGACGCGCCGTGCCGAACCCACGCCCAGCGCGCGGAGGGGTTGCTTCGCGGGCGGGTGGGGGAGCAGGCGGAGCGCCTCGGCGCCGAACAGGGCGTCGAGCTCGTCCTCGACGAAGGGGCGGAAGCGCTCGCGCACCAGGACCTCCGGAAGCCGGGTGTCCCGGGCCTGCTCCAGGCCCTGGATGAGCAGCTCGTGGACGAAGGCGGGGTCCAGCACCTTGGAGTCGAAGTAGCTCTTCTCCACGCGCGCCGCGTTGACCAGGACGATTCGGTCCACGCCCAGCGAGGCCACCGCGGGCAGCACCTTCTTCAGCGCCTTGGGACGGGGAATGGCGAGCAGCAGGTCCACGCCCGCGCGGGGCGGTGGGGGCTCGGTCAGGGTGACGCGCACGTGCAGGACGCCGGCGCTGTTCTCCAGGACCTCGCCCGTCCCGGTGAGGCCGCCCAGGCGCCCCACGCGAAGGGACTCACCGGGCTCGGCGCGCAGCACCTCCCGCGCGTGCTGGGCCCGCCGTCCGGTGAGCCGCGCGGTGCCATCCGGCAGGAAGTCCTCGTCGAGCAGGAGCAGCAGATTCACTGCGCCTCTGTACTCCGTCGCCCGGCGAGGTGGGAGAACATCGTCACGGGGAGGGCAGGGCCTTGTCGAACGCGACGACGAAGCGCGGCGGATGCGGGGCGAGGACCCAGACCGTCATGGCGGCCCAGTGGGGGCTGGGAAGGCCCATCGCGAAGGCGGCGAGGAAGGCCGCGAGCGCGGTCGCCGTCGTCCGCAGGCTGAACAGGCGCGCGGGCCGGGGCGGGGTGAGGAGGAAGCCCCACTTCGCCTTCCACGTCGGCGCGTGCGGCTCGCTCATGGGTTGTTCCGGCTCTGTCGCGCGCTGACGGCCTGCATCCCCTGATCGAGCTGCTCGAAGATGCGCCCACACTGTTCGAGCTGGGCGTCTCGGAGCCCACCGAGAAACTCGCTCTCCAGCTCGGAGAGGACCCCGCGCACGCGCTGCGACAGCTCCCTGCCTGCCTTCGTCAGCCGGATGCGCTTGGCGCGGCGGTCTTCCGCATCGTCATCGCGTTCGATGAGGCCTTGTTCTTCCAGGGCATCGAGCAGCCGCACCAACGCGGGGCCGCCAATCCCCAGGCCGCTGGCGAGGTCCTTCTGCCGCACGCCGTCGCCCAGATGGCTGAGATGCACCAGGGGCCGCCAGGTGGCATCGGACAGCTGGTACGCCTCGAGCTCGGCGTCGACCAGCTGCCGCCACCGACGCGCCAGCAGGAGGAGCTGGTAGCCGAAGTTGGAGCGAGTCAGGGGTGGGCTCATCGGAAAGATTGTATTGATATAGTTCGCATGTGAATCAATTTGTCGAGGTTGCTCGCCCGCTGATTCGGAAGGCGGGAGGCAGGGCGGTCCATGGGTGGTGCTTGCCCGGCCCCAGGGTGTGCCGTAAAGGCGGGAGCCGTGCGTAACCTCTGTCTGCGTTGCCGCCGTCCCGAGAGCGCGTGCTATTGCGCGCAACTGCCGCCCCAGCTGGAGACCCGCACGCGCGTCGTGTTCCTCCAGCATCCACGCGAGCGGCGCGTGGCCATTGGCACCGCGCGCATGGCCCACCTGGCGCTGTCCAACTCCGAGCTGCATGAAGGCGTGGACTTCACCGGCCACAAGCGCCTGGAGGAGCTGGCGGCCCACCCGGAGTCGGTGGCCGTGCTGTTCCCGGGCGAGGACGCCATCTCGGTGGAGGAGGCGCGCCGCAACCCACCCAGGACGCTCATCGTGGTGGACGGTACCTGGCCGCAGGCGAAGAAGGTCGTCTCGCGCAACCCGGTGCTGGCCGGGCTGCCGCGCATCGGCTTCGTGCCTCGCCGGCCGAGCAACTACCGCATCCGCTCCGAGCCCGCGGACCACTGCGTGTCCACCATCGAGGCGGTGGTGGAGATGCTGGGCATCCTGGAAGGTGACCCGGCGCGGTTCGACACCATGCTGCGCGCCTTCGAGTACATGGTGGACACGCAGCTGGCGCGGCAGGCGACGCGCACGACGCCCAACCGGCGCCGCATCTACTTCGGTCCCTGGCGCCCGCCGCTGGAGCTGCGCACGCTGGCCGAGCGCTTCGAGAAGCTGGTTGTCTTCTACGGCGAGGCCAACGCGCACCCCGCGGGCGGCGAGGAAATCCCCACCGAGCTGGTGCACGCGGTGGCGTGCCGGCCGTCCACGGGGGAGCGCTTCGAGGCCATCATCGCGCCGGAGCAGCCGCTGGCCTACAGCACGCCGCTGCACGTGGAGCTGTCCGAGGCCGTCCTTCGCGCGGGCGAGCCCCGGGCGGAGGCGATGAAGCGCTTCGAGGCCTTCCTGCGCCCGGATGACGAGCTGGCGGTGTGGACGACCTTCGCCCTGGACCTGCTGTGGGCTGGCGGCATCACCCGGCGCCCCGCGAGCAGCGTGCGGCTGGCCACCGCGCGCGCGCTCAAGGGCAAGGCGGGCGGGGTGGAGCAGGCGATGCAGCTACTGAAAGGGCCGGAGGTGCCGCAGTGGGCCCCTGGCCGCGCGGGCCGGCGCATCCGCGCGCTGGAGTCCGTGGTTCGCGAGCTGGTGGCGCGAGGCAACGCCACGGAGCCGCCGCAGAAGCTGCCGCGCACGGGCACCGAAGGCTGAGCCCTTCCGTGCGCGCGGTGGACGCGTGTCGGGACAGGGACGGTGACACCCGGCGGCACCCTCAGGGGAGCAGCCCGGTGCGGGCCTCCTTGGCGTAGCGCCCGCGCGGGAACTCCTGGAGGTACTGGCGGTACTCGTCCCGGGCCCGGTGGGACTCGAGCTTCTCCTCGAAGCAGCGGGCGCGCAGGTAGCGTGCCTGCTCTCGATGCGAGGCGCGGGGGCTGCGCTGGGCAATCTCCTCCAGCCCCACGAGGAAGCTCTCGCACTTGCGCGAGTTCACCTGGAGCCGCGCGTATCCCAGGAAGCGCTCGTCCGCGTTCCTGGAGACCAGGGCCATGGGAATCAGGGGCTCGCGCTTCTTCGATGCCTGCTTCGTCGCCACGGCCTCTGACCGAGGCTCCGGCGGCGCCTCGGGCGCGGGAGACGCGGGAGGATTCACCGAAGGCACGGGGTAGGGGGCGAACTCCTGGGCCGGGTCGACCGGGGGCGGGGACGCGGTGGCCGTGCTGCCCGCGGCGCTGGCTGGGGCCAGGGCATGGGCGGGCGGCGGCGCTGGCGGGGCCGCGGGGGCATCGTTGGGAAGTGTGTGGGGACCGGGCGTCACGGCCGCGACCGCTCCTGGCGTGGTCGGCGGCGTCACCACGACGGGCTCCTTCGCCTTCTGACTGGAGGCGGGACGGGACACGCCGGGCCGTGGTGGGCGCGCGGGCGCCGGGACGGCGGAGGCCTTGAGCTCCTCGAAGGCGCGCAGGTCTGGGTTGGACACCTTCCGCTGGCTCAGGGTGTGATTCTTCGTGTGGAGCTCCACACGCTCGCCCGGGCCGACCAGGCGGGCCGGTTGGCCTTCCGCTTCGACGCGGACCTGGCCCTCCGCCACCGCCACCGCCGCGCCGTCCGTCGTGCGCTCGACGGTGAAGAGGGTGCCCACCACGGACACGCGCAGGCCCGCGACTTCGACCAGGAAGCCGTGCCGCTCGGCGTGCGAAGCCTCCACGGCCACGCGCCCCTCCTTCAAGGTGAGGTGCACGTCGCGCGACTCCGCTCGGGAGAGCTCGACCTCCGAGCCCGCGGACAGGCGCACACGGCTCGCATCCGGCAGGCGCAGCAGCGCACTGGCGCGTGCGGGGGTGCGCACGGCCGTGCCCGACTCCAGCCGCATGCCGGGCTTCAGCGCACGCTCCTGGCCGCCGGTCTCTCGCAGCACGGCGCCCGAGGTGGCAACGCGCTCCGCCTCGACGATGGTGACGCGGTCCAGCGATGCGTCCTGGGGAGAGGTAGGCGTGTCGCTGGTGCCCATCGCGCTGGAAGTGGCGACGCTCCCGGGGCGGGGGGCATCGCTGGGCGGAGCGGTCTGGCCCGAAGCCCCAGCGCCCTGAACGGGCCGCTCCGTCACCAGCACCCCGCCTCCATCCGAGGAGGTCGGGCTCCGTACCAGCCACAGCGCCAGCATCACCGCGCAGGCGCCTGCGAGGGCCACGGCCCACGGCCAGCGGGGGCTGGGCCGCGCACCCTCGAGTCTCCGCGCCGCCGCCGCGCGCAGCGACTCGCTCATCGCCTCGGTACGCGGGACAGGCGTCACGCCGCGTGCTTCGTGCAGGACGGCGCGGGACTGCCTGACCTGCTCCAGCGCCTGGGCACACGCCGCACACGACGCGACATGCGCCTCCACGCGGCTCCGTTCCTTCGCGTCCAGCTCCCCGGCCGCCAGTGCCCACAGGGCGAGGTGCTCATGGCGCGCCATGGGGACCTCCGGGACGGCTGGCGCCGAGCAGTCGCTGCATGGCCTCGTTGAACTCCAGCCGCGCATGGTGCAGGCGGCTGCGGACGGTGTTGGGCGAGCTTCCCACGGCCTCGGCTATCTCGTCCGGGCTCATGCCACACAGCTCGTAGTACACGAACACGATGCGCTTCTTCGGCTTCAGCCGCTCCAGCGCCAGCTCCACCAGCCGGGCCGCCTGACGCCGCGACGCGGCGCGCTCAGGGTCCTCGCCGTCGGCCTCCGTTTCGGGCAGCTCCCACACGCTGTCCTCGGGCCGGCGCCGCTTCCAGCGCAGGTGGGACAGGGCCACGTTCGAGCAGACCCGATAGAAGAAGGTCCGGAACCGGGACTCACCCCGGTAGCGCTTCACGGCCGTCAGCAGCCGGAGATAGGCCTCCTGGAGGAGGTCCTCCACGTCCACGCGGTTTCCCACCAGATGCCACAGCGTGCGGGCGGCATCCGTCCGCGTGAGCGCATAGAGCTGTTCGAAAGCGGTCGAGTCTCCATCCTGGATGCGGCGGACCAGCCCCTGGAGCCGGGGCTCATCCAACGCCGGTGCCCCGGACGCGACGGCGTCCGTCCTCGCCTCCGGGAGGCCGGTGACGTGCGTGAATGAGCGGGCTCCGCGCAGGAACACCGGCGGGTCTCCCTCGTCGGGTGGCGGCCACGGTCCGACCCGGCTCGATGCCGGCCCGGAGGCCAGATGGATGGTCCAGGCCACTACATACCTCCATGGCCATGGGTCTCCGGAAAGACGAAAGCCGATCAAATAAATTTTTTGATCATCCGTCTGCGCTACGGAGTCCATCGCTGCTGAAGCCGGACAACCCCTCCGGTGGCCGGACCGGTCCCCCAGAATTGTTGGAGTCCCCACTCATGCGGAACACGCCCAGACGTGGCCTGATGTGGCTGTCGCTGCTCGCCGTACTCGCCATCCTTCCCAGCTGCATCGTCCATGGTGAGGACGACTGGTACGATGACGACTATTACGACGACATCTACGACTGCTCCTCCGATTGGGATTGCGGCAGCGGCGAGAGCTGCCGGGGGGGCGTGTGTCGGGACATCCCGAGCGGCTCGGGCGAGTGTTCGAGGTCCAGCGACTGCCCCGGAGCGCAAATCTGCATCAACTCCGTCTGCTCGCAGTTCTGCGCCCGTGACTCCGACTGCGGCCCGGGCCAGCGGTGCGACGACCGCTACTGCGTCGGGAACGGGTCCGGGGACGGCGGTACGCGTCCGGACGGCGGCACGCGCCCGGATGGTGGCGCGGTGGACGGTGGCCCCGGTCCTCAGCAGTGCCGGGTGAGCTTGGACTGCGGTGGGGGGAACTACTGCATCAACAACGAGTGCGTCCGCGGCTGCTATGACGACACCTGGTGCGCCGCCACGGAGATGTGCGTGAGTGGCCTGTGCCGCCCGCGCCCGGTGGTGGACCCGAATGCCTGCACCACCGCCGCGGACTGCACCGGCGGGAAGGACTGCGTGGATGGCCAGTGCCGCGCGGCCTGCGACTCCACCACCCAGTGCCCGGAGGACTACTCCTGCCAGATTGGCTACTGCATGCCCATCCCGGACGGGGGCGAGTGCCGCGCCAACTGCGAGTGCCCCGCCGGCCAGGTCTGCTTCAATGGCCAGTGCAAGTCGCCCCAGCCGGACCCGGGCCAGACGTGCCTCGCCAACTGCGACTGCCCCTCGGGTGAGGTCTGCACCAACGGTTACTGCCGCCCGCCGGCCCCGCCGCCTCCGCCGCCGGACGCGGGCACGGGCACGGCTTGCCAGGCCAACTGCGACTGCCCCTCGGGCCAGGTCTGCTCCAACGGCCAGTGCAAGGTGCCGCCGCCTCCGCCGGAGCAGGACGCCGGGACGTCGACGCAGGTGTGCCGCGCCAACTGCGAGTGCCCGTCGGGCCAGGTCTGCACGGACGGCATCTGCAAGCCCGTCAACACGGGCAGCGGCAACAGCTGCCAGGCCAACTGCGAGTGCCCCGCCGGCGAGCGCTGCATCGACAACGTCTGCTGGCTGTAGTCCGGGCGGACGGCCGCGTCAGGGAGCCACCATGCGCCAGCAGCGGTGGATCTCCTTGCGCTGGAAGTCCTCGGGGATGGAGCGTGGGGTGATTTCCTCCACCTCCATCCCCCGCGTGGCCTTCGGCTCCAGCTGGAAGCCCAGGAAGTTGGTGGAGAAGTAGAGGACGCCGCCGGGGGCCAATAGCGCCCGGATGGCGGCAAGCAGGCGCGGGTGGTCGCGCTGCACGTTGAAGCTGCCCGACATCTTCTTCGACGTGGAGAAGGACGGCGGGTCGCACACCACCAGGTCGTACCGCTCCGGTGCATCCGCCTGGGCTTCCACCCAGGCCTTGGCGTCCGCGCGCACCAGGACGTGGCGCGCGTCGGCGAGCCCGTTGAGCTCCAGGTTGTCCTCGGCCCAGTCGAGGTACGTGTTGGACAGGTCCACCGTCATCGTGCTCGCGGCCCCTCCGGCGGCGGCGTAGACGGTGAAGGCGCCGGTGTACGCGAAGAGGTTGAGGAAGCGCTTGCCCCGGGCCTCCTGCCGCACGCGCGCGCGGGTGTTGCGGTGGTCCATGAAGAGCCCGGTGTCGAGGTAGTCGCCCAGGTTCACCCAGAACTTCAGGCCCTGCTCTTCCACCACCAGGCGTCCGCTGTCCTGGCCCACCCGGCCGTACTGCGAGCGGCCCCAGGGCTGGGGCGTGTGCGTCTTCACGAAGATGCGCTCGGGGGGCACCGCCAGCACCTGCGTCACCGCGGCCAGGACCTCCTCCCGCTGCGTGTCCGCGGCGCCGGAGGCAATCGCGCGCCGACGCGGGTACTCCACGACGTGGGCGCAGTCGCCGTAGACGTCGATGGCGAAGGGGTACTCGGGAATGTCCCGGTCATAGACGCGGAAGGCCGTCAGGCCCTGCGTGCGGGCCCACTTGCGGAAGCGCTTGTCGCCCTTGCGCAGGCGGTTGGCGAACATGCCCGAGGGGCCGGTTGCGTCGTGAGTGCCGTGAGTACCTTGTGAGTCAGCCATGCCCAAGCGTCCTTCCGTCCAGACCACCGCGGCCCCCCTCATCCCCGAGTCTCCGACGTACGACAAGCTCCGAAAGGCCGCCGCGGGCTGTCAGGCCTGCCCGCTGTGGCGCACGGGGACCCAGACTGTCTTCGGCGAGCCCGAGGGCCACCCCCGTCCCGGCCCCCGGGTGATGCTGGTGGGGGAGCAGCCGGGGGACCAGGAGGACCGGGCCGGCAGGCCCTTCGTGGGGCCCTCTGGCCGGCTGCTGGACGAGGCGCTGGAGACCGCCGGAATCGACCGCTCGCAGGTGTACGTCACCAATACGGTGAAGCACTTCAAGTGGACCGGCCAGGGGCCCCGCCGCATCCACGCGAAGCCGACCACGACGGAGATTCGCGCCTGCCTGCCGTGGCTGGAGGCGGAGATTCGCGTGTTCCGCCCGGACGTCCTCGTCTGCCTGGGGGCCACGGCGGCGCAGGCACTGCTGGGCAAGGACTTCCGGGTGACGCAGTCGCGAGGCCAGCCGGTGGCGTCGTCGTGGGCGCGCGTGGTGGTGGCGACGGTGCATCCCTCCTCCATCCTCCGGGCGCCGGACCCTCGGGCCCGGGAGGCCGCGCTGGAGGCCTTCGTCGAGGACCTGCGACAGGTGGCGCGCATCATCCACGGCCTGTCGGCGGGGGAGGGCGCCTTCGCACCCATGTGAGCGCGGCGTGGAGGATTGCGAACCACGCGCAGGAGCAGAAGACTCCGCCGCCATGAGCGTGCGCGTCGAGAAGAACGGCCCCGTCACCACCGTCATCCTGCACCGCCCCGAGGTGCGCAACGCCGTGGACGGCGCCACCGCCCAGGCGCTGGCGGACGCCTTCCGCGCCTTCGACGCGGACCCGGATGCGCGCGTCGGCGTGCTGCATGGCGACGGGGGGACGTTCTGCGCGGGCGCGGACCTGAAGGCCGTGGCGGAGGGCCGGATGCCCCGGCTGGAGCTGGACGGCGACGGCCCCATGGGCCCCTCGCGCATGCTGCTGTCCAAGCCCGTCATCGCGTCCATTGGCGGACACGCGGTGGCGGGCGGGCTGGAGCTGGCGCTGTGGTGCGACCTGCGCGTGGCCGAGGAGGACGCGGTGCTGGGCGTCTTCTGCCGGCGCTGGGGCGTGCCGCTCATCGACGGAGGCACCGTCCGGTTGCCCCGGCTCATTGGCCTGTCGCGGGCGCTGGACCTCATCCTCACCGGCAGGCCCGTCGCGGCCCAGGAGGCGCTGGCCATGGGGCTGGTCAACCGCGTGGTGCCCCGGGGGAAGGCGCGCGAGGCGGCCGAGGCGCTGGCCCGGGAGGTGGCGGCCTTTCCCCAGGCCTGCATGAACGCGGACCGGCAATCCGCCTACGTCCAGGCGGGGCTGGGCCTGGAGGAAGCGCTGCGTCAGGAGTTCGCGCGCGGCGTCAAGGTGCTGGAGTCGGAGTCCATTGCCGGCGCCACGCGCTTTGCCCAGGGGGCGGGGCGTCACGGGAAGTTCGAATAGGCAGGTCCTGATGCGCGGGCGCGAGGGTCTGTGTTAGGTCCCCCGCCATGCGCTTCGACACGCTTGCCATTCACGCCGGTCAGGAGCCGGACCCCACCACGGGCGCCATCATGACGCCCGTCTACCTGACCTCCACCTACGTCCAGGACGGCCCCGGAGAGCACAAGGGCTACGAGTACAGCCGGACGCAGAACCCCACCCGCAAGGCGCTCCAGGACTGTCTGGCGGCGCTCGAGGGCGCGAAGTACGGCGCGGCCTTCGCCTCCGGCCTGGCGGGCACGGACATGCTGATGCACATGCTGGACTCGGGCGACCACGTGGTCGTCTCGGACGATGTGTACGGCGGCACCTTCCGCATCTTCGACAAGGTGTTCCGGCGGGCCGGGCTGCACTTCTCCTTCGTGGACCTGTCCAAGCCGGAGAACTTCGAGGCGGCAATCACGCCGAAGACGAAGATGGTGTGGGTGGAGTCCCCCACCAACCCGATGCTCAAGCTCATCGACCTGGCCCGCATCGCCGAGGTCGCCAAGAAGCGGAACATCCTCTCCGTCGCCGACAACACCTTCATGACGCCGTACTTCCAGCGCCCTCTGGACCTCGGCTTCGACGTGGTGGCGCACTCCACCACCAAGTACATCAACGGGCACAGCGACGTGGTGGGCGGCTTCGTCTGCACCAGCCGCGATGACGTGGCCGAGCGGATGTACTTCCTCCAGAACGCGGTGGGCGGCGTGTCCGGCGCCTTCGACAGCTTCATGGTGCTGCGCGGCGTGAAGACGCTGCACGTGCGCATGGACCGCCACGCCTCCAACGCGATGAAGGTGGCGCAGTTCCTGGCGACCCACCCGAAGGTGAAGAAGGTCACCTACCCGGGCCTGGAGTCCCACCCGCAGCACGCGCTGGCGAAGCAGCAGATGAAGGGCTTCGGCGGCATGGTGACCTTCGACATCCAGGGCGGCCTGGAGGCGGCGCGCACCTTCCTCAAGACGGTGAAGGTGTTCGCCTGCGCCGAGTCGCTCGGGGGCGTCGAGTCGCTCATCGAGCACCCGGCCATCATGACCCACGCCTCCATCCCGAAGGAGACGCGCGAGCAGCTCGGCATCACCGACGGCTTCATCCGCCTGTCGGTGGGCATCGAGGACGCGCAGGACCTGGTGGAGGACCTGGCCCAGGCGCTCGACGCCGCGAAGTGACACGGCCGGCGCGCGTGCGCCGCTCCCGGGGCCTCCCGCGCTCGCCTTCGCGCAGCGTGTGGAGGCCCTGGCCGTTTTCCTCCAGGGTGGAGGCGGCGTGCCGATTTGCTAGGCTGAAGCCTCAGCAGTCCGTGCCCCTGGAGACCGACACCCCATGACCCGTGAAGAAGCGCAGATGCTGGCGCAGGCGTTCCTCGCCGCCAATGGAAACCCCAACAGCGTCGGCATCAACCCGCAGGGCTTCGGTGGCATCGCCCTGGGCGACGCCCAGCTCTACTTCGAGTGGCACGACAAGGAGCAGGCGCTGGAGTGCAGCGCGCTCATCCACCGGTTCCGGGACAACCCCAAGCCGGGCATCCTGGAGGGATTCCAGGCGGAGCAGAAGGCCGGCACCGATACCGGCGGCGGCACCGTGGACTTCGAGCCGGAGAACAAGTCCCTGTTCCTCAGCCGCACCTACACCACGGCCCCGCAGATCCCCATCTTCAACGACGACATGAAGCGGCTGATGAAGGCCAGCCTCGAGTGGAGCAGCACCGTCCTGAACCGGGTGGCGGACCGCGTCTTCGGGCGCTGATCCTCCGCCGCGGTGCGGCAAAGTGAGGGGCAGCGCAACTTCCGGGACTCCGGGGCGATAATCCCCACACTGTCGTCCTTTCCTTTCGAATCGCCCTGGAGCCCCCCATGAACCCCATCGGGAAGTTCATCAACAAGGTCCGTACCGGTGCCGAGAAGGCCATTGACCGCACGCAGGACGCCGTTGGCAACGCCGTCGACAACGTGAAGGACGCCGCGGCCGCCGGTGGCCGCAAGGTCGGCCAGTTCGTGGATGGCTTCGAGAACGCCGTCACCGGCACGGCCCGGGGCGTGGGCAACGTCGTCGGCGGCGCCGCCCGGGGCGTGCAGGAGTTCTTCGGCGGCGGCAACCAGCCGGACCGCGTGCACGACGGCAAGCTGGTGGGCGCGGGCGGCGAGACGTTCCCGCCGGGCACCCCGCTGTCGGACATCCCGGGCGTGACGCCGGCCAACAACCCGAACCCGGAGTCGACGGTCCTCTACGTCAACGGCATCCTGACGTCGAAGGACGCCCAGTACGACAGCCTCCAGGCCATCGCCGAGGCGACGGGCTCGCGCGTCATCGGCATCCACAACGCCACCGAGGGCATGGGCGCGGACCTGGCCCAGTGCGTGAAGGACAAGCTGGACAAGGGCACCAACCCCGCCGTGGACACCCTGGCGGATGCGCTCTACACGGAAATCAAGGCGGGCCGTGACGTGCACCTGATGGCGCACAGCCAGGGAGGCCTCATCTCCAGCCGCGCGCTGAACGACGTGTACAACCGGCTGCGCATCGAAGATGGGATGTCCAAGCAGGACGCCCAGGCGCTGATGGGGAAGATCAACGTGGAGACGTTCGGCGCCGCCGCCACCACGTACCCGGACGGCCCGAACTACGTGCACTACGTGAACCGTGGCGACCCGGTCCCGGCCATGTTCGGCCTGGGGCCCGTCCCGGACGCCTGGAACCCCATCGCGGACGGTGGCAAGGGCTCCAAGCTCCACCAGTTCAACGAGTTCCACCTCAACCCGTTCGACGGCCACAAGTTCGAGGACGTGTACCTCAAGCGCCGCGTGCCGTTCGAGCAGGCCCGCGAAGGCAACTTCAACCAGTAACCCATGGCGACCGCTCCCCGCAGTGGCCTCGCTGGCCTGCTCCGGTCCTGGATTGCAGGCCTGGGCCCCGCAGCTCCTCCCGACACGCCGCTGACGCGGGAGTCGGCGCAGCGGCTCGTCCAGGGCTTTCTCCACGAGGAGGGCACGCCGCCCAGCCCGGGCATCAATCCCCAGGGCTTCGGCGGGCTCTCCGCGGGGGGCGCATCGCTGTACTTCGAGTGGTTGGAGGACACCCAGGCGCTGAAGTGCAGCGCCCTGGTGTACCGCTTCCGCGAGCCGCCCAAGCCCGGCGTCATCGAGGGCTTCCAGGCGGAGGAGCGGGAGGGCACGGACGCGGGCGGCGGCACCGTGGACTACGAGCGGGAGAACCGGGGCCTCTACCTGGCCCGGACCTACACCCGCATGCCGCACGAGCGCACCTTCGCCAAGGAGATGCGCCGGCTGATGAAGGCCAGCGTCAAGTGGAACTCCGAGGTGTTGGACCGTGTGGCTTCGCGCGTGTTCCACCCGGAGGAGCTGGAATCCAAGGACACGTCGCGTTGAAGTAGCGCCCATGCGCTACTTCGAGGACTTCCAGCCGGGGGACGTGAGCGAGCACGGCCCCCTCGTCGTGTCGCGCGAGGACATCATCGCCTTCGCGACACGGTTCGACCCGCAGCCCTTTCACCTGAGTGACGAGGCCGCCCGAGACAGCATCTTCGGCGGGCTGGTGGCCAGCGGCTGGCACACCGCCTCCCTGTGTCATCGCCTGCTGGTGGACAGCTTCCTGAGCCAGGCCGCGAGCCTGGGCTCTCCGGGGCTGGACGAGCTGCGCTGGCTCAAGCCGGTGCGCCCCGGGGATGCGCTGCGCGTGCGCGTGGAGGTCGTCTCCACCACGCCGTCGCGCAGCAAGCCGGACCGCGGCGCCCTCAAGCTGCGCATGGAGGTGCGCAACCAGAAGGACGAGGTGGTGATGACGGAGCTGGCCAACGTGCTCTTCGGCCGGCGCCCGCAGTAGGCGCCCACCTCCTGAAGGACAGAGGGCCTCCCGCTCCCGCGACTTGCGGAACGTGGAGGCCCTCCGTGCTTCCTGGCGCGGGTGCGCCGGGGACTACGCCGCCGTGCGGTGCAGGTAGTCGATGAGGTCGATCTTGGTGACGATGCCGACCACCTTCTCGCCGTCCTTCACCACCGCCACGTTGTCCTGAGCGAAGACTTCGCGCAGGCGGGCGATGCTGGTGTCGAGCGACAGCGCGCCCTGGAGCGGCGCGACGATGTTGTCGATGGTGTCGGAGAACTTCGCCTTGCCGGCCACCAGCGCGTTGAGCAGGTCGTACTCGTGCACCATGCCCACCGTGCGGCCGTCGTCGCCCACCACCGGCATCTGGCTGATGCCGTGGCCGCGCATCGTCTCCACCACCTGGTCCACCTTGTCACCGCGGCGCGCCGTCTTCACGTCCTTGGGCTTGTCGCCCAGGATGTCGCGGACGGTGCCGGAGCCCTTCTCCTCCAGGAAGCCGTTGTCGCGCATCCACTCGTCCGAGTGGAACTTGCTGATGTAGCTGCTGCCCGAGTCCGGCAGCACGACGACAATCGTCTTGCCCTTGCCCACTTCCTTGGCCAGCTGCACCGCGACGTGCACCGCCGCGCCCGCCGAGCCGCCGGCGAAGATGCCTTCCTCGCGGGCCAGGCGGCGCGCCGCGATGAAGCACTGCCGGTCATCGACCTGGCGCACGTCGTCCACGTGGGTGAAGTCCATGGCGCCGCACAGCATGTCCTCGCCGATGCCTTCCACCTTGTAGACGTGCGGCTCGGTCAGCTTGCCCGTCTTGAAGTAGCCCTCGTAGACGGAGCCCTCCGGGTCCACGCCCACGTTCTTCAGGTCGGGAATCTTCTCCTTCAGGTACTTGCCGGCGCCGCTCATGGTGCCGCCAGTGCCCAGGCCCGCGACGAAGTAGTCGAACTTGCCCTCGGTCTGCTCGTAAATCTCCGGACCGGTGGTGTGGTAGTGCGCCTCGATGTTGTCGGGGTTGTGGTACTGGTTCAGCATGAACGCGCCCGGCGTCTCGCGGTGCAGGCGCTTGGCCGTCTCGTAGTAGCTGCGCGGGTCCTCGGCCGGCACGTTCGTCGGCGTCACCACCACCTGCGCGCCCAGCGCCTTGAGGCGGTTGATCTTCTCCAGGGACATCTTGTCCGGCATGGTGAAGATGCACTTGTAGCCCTTCACCGCCGCGGCCAGCGCCACGCCCATGCCGGTGTTGCCGGACGTGTTCTCGATGATGGTGCCGCCGGGCTTGAGCTTCCCCTCCCGCTCGGCCTTCTCGATGATGTAGAGCGCCATGCGGTCCTTGATGGACGCGCCCGGGTTCATGAACTCGCACTTCACCAGCACGGTGGCGTCGTTCGGCCCGACGAGCTTGTTGAGCTTGACCAGCGGCGTGTCGCCAATGGCGGTAAGGATGTTCTCGTGGATGTCCATCGCGGCTTCCGTAAGTAAATGAGGGTTCGCGGCGCGTCTTATATGCCGCCGCACCGGCCCGGTCGACAGCGTGTGGCCCCTCGAGCCCCCGAGAGTGATGAACCCGCCCCGGGGGGCGGGGTGTTCCGACGCACCCGGACGTGGATGAGGGAAAGTCTGGCCGCCCGTCGGGTTGGCGACAGCCCGGGGGGCGTCCGGGCATCCTCCTGGCCAGGGCTTTGACCCCGGTGGGCGCGCCTCCGATACTCGTGCGGGACTTGCATCAACCCCCTCCGGAGAACCCCGTCGATATGGAACTCGAGGCCGCCCTGCGCGACCAGGTGGGACAGGCCATTGGCCGTCCCGTTCCCAACGCCCCCGTCACGAAGCTGAAGGGCGAAGCGAGCAGCCGCTCGTACTACCGCGTTGGCGCGCCGCCCGAGAGCTGGGTGGTGATGGTGATGCCGCCCGACTCGACGAAGAAGAGCGACGAGGCCACCAAGGGGGAGCCGCCCAGGGAGCTGCCCTTCGTCAACGTGCACCGCTACCTGGAGAAGCTGGGCGTGCGCGTGCCGCGCATCTTCCGCTACGACGAGCCGGCGGGGATGATGGTGATTGAGGACCTGAGCGACATCACCTTCGAGTCCGCGCTGGAGGGCGGCAAGCACCACGAGGCGCTCTACACGCGCGCGGTGGACCTGCTGGCGCGCCTGCGCGCGGCGGCGGAGAAGCAGCAGGACCCCGACTGCCTCGCCTTCTCCCGCGCCTTCGACGAGGACCTCTACGACTGGGAGCTGCACCACTTCCGCGAGTGGGGCCTGGAGGCGTGGAGCGGCAAGAAGCCCACCGACGCCGAGCGCGCCGAGCTGGACGCCACCTTCCGGGACATCGCCCGGCAGCTGGCCGCCGCGCCCCGGGGCTTCACGCACCGGGACTACCAGAGCCGCAACATCATGGTGAAGGAGGGCGAGCTGGTCGTCATCGACTTCCAGGACGCGCTCCAGGGCCCGCGCCAGTACGACCTGGTGGCGCTCCTGCGCGACAGCTACGTGGAGCTGGACCGCGACTTCGTGGACCGGATGCTGGACCGCTACATCGCCACCTTCGAGGAGGTGAGCGGCGAGCGCATCGACGCGGCGTCGTTCAAGGCCTTCTTCGATTTGCTCACCATCCAGCGCAAGCTGAAGGATGCGGGCCGCTTCGAGTTCATCAATCGGGTGAAGGGCAACCCGGGCTTCCTGGTGTCCATCCCCGCATCGCTGCGCTACGTGCGCGAGGGCTTCGCGCGGCGGCCGGAGCTGCGCAAGCTCCAGGACCTGGTGGCGAAGTACGTGCCGGAGCTGGCGGCCTGAGATGAAGGCCATGGTCCTCTGCGCGGGCCTGGGCACGCGCCTGCGTCCGCTCACCGAGCGCTGGCCCAAGCCGGCGCTCCCGCTGCTGGGCCAGCCGCTCTTGCGCTACCACCTGTCGGTGCTGAAGGCGGCGGGCGTGACGGCGGTCGGCATCAACACGCACCACCTGCCGGACACCATGGCGGAGGTGGCCCGCGCGGAGTGTGCTCGCGCCGGGCTGCCCCTCCACGTGGTGCACGAGCCCGTCATCCAGGGCACCGGCGGCGGCATCCGCGGCCTGCGTGACTTCCTGTCGGGCGACGACTTCCTCGTGTTCAACGGGGACATCCTCTACCCGGTGGACCTGCGGCCGGTGGTGGCCGTGCACCAGGCGTCGGGGGCGCTGGCCACCATGGTGCTCCAGCCCATGCCGGCCGGGGAGAAGTACGCCGCGGTGGAGCTGGACGCGGCGGGGCGGGTGCGGCGCATCGCCGGCTTCGGCCCCGGCGGCGAGGGCCTGTCGCCGTGGCACTTCACCGGCGTGCACGTGATGTCCCCGCGCGTCTTCGACTTCATGTCGCCGGAGGGCGCGGAGGACATCAACCGCGACGTCTACGTGCGCGCCATGGAAGCCGGCGAGACGGTGCGCGGCGTCCGGGTGGACGGGTACTGGTCCGACCTGGGGACGCCTTCGCGCTACCTGGCCACCGTGCAGGACGTGCTCGCCGGGCGTGTGCGGCTGGAGTGGCTGGGCGCGGACTCCCCACTGGCGGGCACGGCGCGCGGCGCGGGCGGCACGTGGGCACACGCGACGGCGCGCGTGGACGGGACGGTGGAGGGGCCTGCGTACGTCGGGCGGGGCGCCACGGTGGCCGCGGGCGCGGCCGTGGGGCCGGGCGTGTCCCTGGGGGCGGGGGCGCAGGTGGCGCCCGGCGCGCGGCTCCAGCGGGCCGCCGTCTTCGAGGACACCGAAGTGTCCCCGGGGGAGGCCCTCTCCGAGGTGCTCGCCTGGGGAGCGCACCGGGTGGCCGCGCCGCTGAACGGGCGCTGAGCGCCGCGGCTCAGGCGGCGTGGTAGCGGGCCAGCACGCAGGTGACGTTGTCGTTGCCACCCGCGGCGTTGGCCATGTCGATGAGCTGCGAGCAGGCCTTCTCCAGCTCCGGCGTGCGCTGGAGGATTTCCTGCATCTGCGCGTCCGTCACCATGCCGCTCAGGCCGTCGGAGCAGAGCAGGAAGACGTCGTCCTCCTGCGGCTCCACGCGGGAGACGTCCACCTGGACGTTCTCCTTCATGCCCAGCGCCCGGACGATGACGTTCTTGTGGGGGAAGTTCTCGATTTCCTCCGGCGAGAGCTTCTTCGCCTTGAGGTAGTCGTTGAGCAGGGAGTGGTCCTCCGTTACCTGCTTCAGGGTGCCGCCGCGGAAGTAGTAGACGCGGCTGTCGCCCACGTGCCCCACGTAGACGGCGTTCTGGCAGAAGTGCACCGAGACGATGGTGGTGCCCATGCCCTTGAACTTCGACTCGGAGCTGGCCTTCTCGAAGATGCGCGCGTTGGCGAGCTTGATGCCGGTGGCCAGCCGGTTCTCGTCGTAGTTGCGCGTCTTGTCCATCTTGAAGGGCCAGGTGCAGTCCTGGTCCCTGGACGTGAGCTTGTAGAACTCGCCGAGCTCGTCCACCGCGATGCGGCTGGCGATTTCTCCCGACGAGTGGCCGCCCATGCCGTCCGCCACGCAGAAGAGAAACTCTTCCGGGAGCATCAGGAAGTTGTCCTCGTTGTGATTCCGCTTCATCCCAACGTGGGTGCTGCCAGCTACCTCGATGCGCATGCGCGAGAACTCTTCAGAAAGGCCGGGAAAGAGGCGGCCGAGGTTAACAAAGCGCTCGGAAATCGGTCAAAACTCGTGCATTCCGGCCAGACAGGCGGGGGCCTCCCGGGCCGGGCCTCAGGGAGCCGGCTCGAAGCTCAGCACGTCCCCCTCCTGGGTGCCGCTGGCCGCCAGTACACCTGCGGGCAGCTCCAGGACCGAGCGGGATTGGAAGTACACCGAGGTGGCCCGCCAGGGGGGCAACGCGGCCATCTGCTTGACGATGCGACCCTGGGCGTCCAGGAACAGCACGTCGATGGGGATGCGCATGAAGAACGTATGGATGGAGTTGCAGGGGGCGATATGGAGCCCCTCGCCCATGGCCAGCGAGCGGCGCCCCATGAGCCCCTTGAACCGGTGGAGGAACGAGCTCGCCCGTTCTGCCCGGTCCGCGAGCAGCCGTTGCCGCGTCTCGTTGTTCACCTTCCAGCGCATGTAGCGCCTTCTACCCCATGCTCGAGCCCCTGGCGCGTCCTCTCCACCTGGTCCTCGTTTCTCCCCAGATTCCCCCCAACACGGGCAACGTGGCCCGCTTGTGCGCCGTGACGGGCTGCCGGCTCATCCTGGTGGAGCCCCTGGGCTTCTCCATCGACGACCGGCAGCTCAAACGGGCGGGGCTGGACTACTGGGACAAGGTATTTCTCCGCCTGTATCCAACCTACGCGGCGTACGTGGCGGACTACCCGGACGCCCGCCGCTGGCTGTTCTCCGCCCGGGCGACGCAGTCCCTCTACGAGGCCCGGTTCGAGGAGGGGGACCACCTGGTGTTCGGCTCGGAGGTGTCCGGGCTGGGGCCGGAGGTGATGGAGGGGGGGACGGGGACGGCGCTCACCATCCCGATGCTGGAGGACCGGCGCAGCCTGAACCTGTCCACGTCCGTGGGGATTGGGGCCTACGAGGCCCTGCGACAGGTCCGTTTCGCCGGAGCGGGCAGGCAGGCACCCCCGGCAAGTTGAGGGGGCGCGTGGAGGGACTACACTGCGGCGACGCATGACCCCGTCGCAGGCCGCCGAAGCGCTGTACTCCGCCCACAAGTCCCGAGCCACCGGGTGGCTGACGCTTTCCTCGGGAGGGCGTGAGTCCCGGCTGCTGCTGCGCGAAGGGGACCTGGTGGGGACGCGGCTGGGCTTCGGCTACCAGAGCCCGGCCCAGGCGCTGCTGCAGTCCGGGCTCTTGGGGGCCGAGGCGCTGGATACCCTGTGGGCGCGGGGTGGGGCGGGGGCGCCGGACGAGGAGACGCTGGAGGAGTTCGGCCTAGTTCCGGAGGTGGTGACGGAACAGCAGGTCCTGGCGCACGTGCGGAGACTGAGCGCGCTGGCCGAGCGCGCCGCCTTCGAGCCAGGGGCGGTGGAGGCCGAGGAGTTCCGGCCCATCGCGGGGGCGCGGGTGGTGCGCGCGGCGCTGGAGGCGCCGGTTCGTGACGGCGCGGGGGCGCGGGTGTTCCGCTGTGAAGATGTCGAGGCCTGTGGCCCGTGGCTCACGGATGCGTCGGAGCGGGCGTTCCTGGAGACGCTGGCGGAGTTCCGGGAGCCGGAGTCGCTGACGCCCGCGCAGGAGGCCCTGCTGCTCGTGTTGGAGCGCGAGGGCTGGGTCCAGGCGCTCTCCGTGGAGGAGTGGGAGGAGCGCGAGCGGCTCCGGCGCGAGGAGGAAGAGGCACGGCGACGGGCGGAGGAAGCGGCGCGGCTCGAAGCAGAGCGCCTTGCTGAAGAGGCGCGTCTGGCGGAGGAGGCTCGGCTTGAAGCAGAGCGCCTTGCCGAGGAGGCGCGTCTCGCGGAGGAGGCTCGGCTCGCTGAAGAGGCGCGCCTCGAAGAGGAGCGTCGCCTCGAAGAGGAGCGTCGCCTCGCGGAGGAGGCGCGCCTCGCGGAGGAGGCGCGGCTTGAAGCGGAGCGCCTCGCGGAGGAGGCGCGGCTTGAAGAAGAGCGCCGACTTGCGGAGGAGGCGCGGCTCGAAGAAGAGCGTCGTCTCGCTGAGGAAGCGCGCCTTGCCGAAGAGGCCCGGCTCGCGGAAGAGGCGCGGCTGGCGGAAGAGGCACGCCTCGCGGAAGAGGCACGCCTCGCGGAAGAGGCGCGGCTTGAAGCGGAGCGCCTAGTCGAGGAGGCGCGGCTGGCGGAAGAGGCTCGTCTCGCGGAAGAGGCCCGGCTCGAAGAAGAGCGACGCTTGGCTGAAGCGGCCCGGCTGGCGGAAGAGGCGCGGCTGGCGGAAGAGGCTCGTTTCGCGGAAGAGGCCCGGCTCGAAGCGGAGCGCCTTGCCGAAGAAGCCCGGCTCGCCGAAGAGGCCCGGCTCGAAGCGGAGCGCCTTGCCGAAGAAGCCCGGCTCGCCGAAGAGGCCCGCCTTGCCGAAGAGGCTCGGCTCGAAGCGGAGCGCCTTGCCGAAGAGGCCCGGCTGGCGGAAGAGGCCCGGCTTGAAGCCGAGCGTCTCGCTGAAGAGGCTCGCATCGCAGAGGAGGCGCGGCTCGAAGCCGAGCGTCTCGCCGAAGAGGCGCGGCTTGAAGAAGAGCGGCGGCTGGCCGAAGCGGCCCGACTTGAAGCAGAGCGTCTCGCCGAAGAGGCGCGGTTGGCCGAAGAGGCGCGCCTCGCCGAAGAGGCGCGGCTCGAAGCCGAGCGTCTAGCTGAAGAGGCGCGCCTCGCGGAAGAGGCGATTCTTGAAGAGGAGCGTCGGATCGCTGAGGAAGCGCGTCTCGCCGAAGAGGCCCGGCTCGCGGAGGAGGCTCGCCTTGAGGCCGAGCGCCTTGCCGAAGAGGCGCGTCTTGCTGAAGAAGCTCGTCTCGAAGCCGAACGCCAAGCTGAAGAGGCTCGACTTGAAGAGGAGCGGCGTCTTGCGGAAGAGGCTCGGGTCGAGGCAGAGCGTCTTGCTGAGGAGGCCCGGCTCGCCGAAGAAGCTCGGATCGAGGAAGAGCAGCGTCTAGCCGAAGAAGCGCGCCTTGAAGAGGAGCGCCGCCTTGCTGAGGAAGCCCGGCTCGAAGCGGAGCGCCAAGCAGAAGAAGCCCGGCTTGCTGAGGAAGCCCGCCTCGCCGAAGAGGCTCGCCTTGAGGAAGAGCGACGACTCGCGGAGGAGGCGCGGCTTGAAGCGGAGCGACTAGCCGAGGAGGCGCGGCTGGCCGAAGAGGCGCGTCTCGCCGAAGAGGCTCGCCTTGAAGAGGAGCGTCGCCTCGCCGAAGAAGCTCGGCTCGAAGAAGAGCGGCGCTTGGCTGAAGAGGCGCGTCTGGCGGAGGAGGCGCGGCTCGCCGAAGAAGCTCGGCTCGAAGAAGAGCGGCGCTTGGCTGAAGAGGCGCGTCTGGCGGAGGAGGCGCGGCTCGAAGAAGAGTGGCGCTTGGCTGAAGAGGCGCGTCTGGCAGAAGAGGCGCGCCTTGAAGAGGAGCGTCGCCTCGCTGAGGAAGCGCGCCTCGCCGAAGAGGCGCGGCTCGAAGAAGAGCGTCGTCTCGCGGAGGAGGCGCGCCTTGAAGAAGAGCGCCGACTTGCGGAGGAGGCGCGGCTCGAAGAAGAGCGTCGTCTCGCTGAGGAAGCGCGCCTTGCCGAAGAGGCCCGGCTCGCGGAAGAGGCGCGGCTGGCGGAAGAGGCACGCCTCGCGGAAGAGGCACGCCTCGCGGAAGAGGCGCGGCTTGAAGCGGAGCGCCTAGCCGAGGAGGCGCGGCTGGCGGAAGAGGCTCGTCTCGCGGAAGAGGCCCGGCTCGAAGAAGAGCGACGCTTGGCTGAAGCGGCCCGGCTGGCGGAAGAGGCGCGGCTGGCGGAAGAGGCTCGTTTCGCGGAAGAGGCCCGGCTCGAAGCGGAGCGCCTTGCCGAAGAAGCCCGGCTCGCCGAAGAGGCCCGGCTCGAAGCGGAGCGCCTTGCCGAAGAAGCCCGGCTCGCCGAAGAGGCCCGCCTTGCCGAAGAGGCTCGGCTCGAAGCGGAGCGCCTTGCCGAAGAGGCCCGGCTGGCGGAAGAGGCCCGGCTTGAAGCCGAGCGTCTCGCTGAAGAGGCTCGCATCGCAGAGGAGGCGCGGCTCGAAGCCGAGCGTCTCGCCGAAGAGGCGCGGCTTGAAGAAGAGCGGCGGCTGGCCGAAGCGGCCCGACTTGAAGCAGAGCGTCTCGCCGAAGAGGCGCGGTTGGCCGAAGAGGCGCGCCTCGCCGAAGAGGCGCGGCTCGAAGCCGAGCGTCTAGCTGAAGAGGCGCGCCTTGCCGAAGAGGCCCGCCTCGCGGAAGAGGCACGGCTTGAAGCCGAGCGCGCAGCCGAAGCGGCACGTCTTGCGGAAGAGGCCCGCATTGAAGCCGAGCGCGTGGCCGAAGAGGCCCGCCTCGCGGAAGAAGCCCGCATTGAAGCCGAGCGCGCAGTCGAAGCGGCCCGCCTCGCCGAAGAGGCTCGGCTCGCGGAAGAGGCCCGCATCGAGGCTGAGCGCCTCGCCGAGGAAGCCCGGCTCGCGGAGGAGCGCCGGCTCGCCGAATCGGCCCGCGTGGCGGAGGAGGCCCGCCGAGCCGAGGAGATCTGGGCCGCGGAGGAAGCCCGCCTCGCCGAGGTCGCGCGCGTCGAGGAGGAAGCCCGTCGCGCCGAAGAGGCCCGTCAGGCCGAGGCGGTCCGCCTCGAGGTCGAGCGCCGTCGCGCGGAAGCCGTCCGTCGCGCCAAGGAGACGCGCGCCGCCGAGCAGGCCCGTGTCGCCGAAGAGGCCCGTCTCGCCCAGGAGGCCGCGCAGTCCGCCCAAGCCATTCCCGAGCTCGCGCCCGAAGACGTCGAGGCCCTGACGCTCGACGTGGGCGACATCCTCCTCACGGAAGTGCCCGCGCAGGACACCGACACCGAGGCGGACACCTGGGCTGATGACACTCCCGAAAAGCGCGCTGCCGGGCTGGACCTGTCGTCGCAGGCCGAAAGCCCCGATGCCATCCGCGTCGCGCGGCAGAAAGCCCAGGCCGAGCTCCTCCGCGACATGGAGGAGGCGCTGCGCCGCTCGAAGTCGCAGCCGCTGGAGCCTTGGCTCGCGGACGAGCCACCGCGTCCTACGCCGCCCACGCGGACGCAGGACCGCGTCCCCGTCCAGAACGAGCCCTGGCGCACCTCGCAGATCTCCCTCACCGACTCGACGGAGTCCGAGGCCGAGCTCCCGCTGCTGGAAGTCGAACCGGAACCCGAGGTGTGGGACTCCGCCGTCGCCGTCTCGGAGCCGCTGCCCTCGCCGCAGTCCGCCCAGACCTCCTCGAAAGGCCCGCCAGTCCTCCTGCCCGTGCCCGAAGACGACGCGGACATCCTCCTGGAGGCCTCCCCGGAGGAGGAGGACGGCAGCGACTGGGCCACGCAGCAGCCCGCGGCGACGCCTGTCAAGGCAGGGTCGGCCGCGCCCAAGTCGGGTGACGAGGACCTCTGGCGCATCGTCGCCTTCGACAAGGACGAGGGCGCCGACACGCTGACGGCATCCTTCGAGGCCGCGCTCCTTCAGGTAGACTCGCACCTGGAGTCGCTCGTCCGCTCGGATGTCAATCAGGCGAACGCGGGTTTCGACGAGCCCCCCGTCGAGGCCATTGTCGAAGCGACCATCGAACCGGTAGCACCTGCACCATCGGGGGCCTTCCCCGGTGACAACTCATGGCCAAGTGGCCAGACTGACTGGGACGAGCCGTCCGGAGATCTGGACGACTGGGACTTTGACGAGGACGACGTGTCGGCTGATCCCTCCAACCCCGACGAGGCAGCAAAGCTCCGGCGTCAGCGCCTGTTGCGCCGCGCGATGGAGAACATGGGTGTCCTCGGTGGACGCACGCCCCCGGTGCCGGGCGCCGCCGCCACGCCCGAGCCCGCCGCGGCGCCAGCCGCCGCCGAGCCTCCCAGGCCCGATGAGGCGCGCCTCGTCCAGCAACTCGAGCAGCGCTACGCGGACGTCCAGGCCAAGCGCGACCACTTCTACGTGCTCGGCGTTCCGCAGGACGCCACGCGTGACCAGGTGAAGACCGCGTTCCTCAACCTGGCCAAGGTCTTCCACCCGGACCGGCTGCCGCCGTCGCTGCCGCACATGGCGCCGAAGATCACCGCCGTGTTCGAGGCCATCCGCGAGGCCTACGAAGTCCTCTACGACGACGCGCGCCGCAAGACGTACCAGCAGAACCTCCAGGCCCAGCAGGCCCTGCCCAAGCCTCCCGCGTCCGCGGCTCCCGCCGCCCCGGTGCTTCGCCCGCAGGGCCGCGCCGACAGCAACGCCGATGACCTCTACAAGATGGGTGAGGTCTTCTTCCGCAAGCGCGACTTCACGACGGCCTCGGACCACTACGAGCGCGCCTACGCCCTGGACCCCAAGCCGATGTACCTGGCCGCCCGCGCCTGGGCCATCTACATGGACCCCGCGCGCAAGGCGGACATGCCGAAGGCCAAGCAGATGATGATCGACGCGGTCAGAACTGACCCGAATTGTGATCGCGCGCACTACCAGCTCGGTGTCATCGCCCGCGTCGAGGGCGACATGGACCGCGCCGAGCGCTGCTTCCGCGAGGCGGTGCGCGCAAACCCCAAGCACCTGGAAGCGAACCAGGAGCTGCGGCTCATCGACATGCGCAAGAAGAACCCTCCGAAGAAGGGAGGCTTCTTCCGCTGACGCGGTAGGCCTCACCCTGGGTACGGGTAGTCCACCCAGGCCCGATTCGACCCTCCCCCGCACCTGGCTTTCGCCGCCTGTCCAGCAGGAGGCCAGCCGGGCTCCCTACCGGCCCAACCCATTGACATGCCTGGAAAGCGGGCAGGATGCTGCCGCGTCAGGCTCCCTGGGCCGTCTGCAGTGACGAAAGGCATGGAACGTGGCCAAGCAGCACCTGCTCCTGGTCGATGGTGACGCGAAGAGCCTCCGGGTCATGGAGGTCAGCCTGAAGAAGGCTGGCTTCTCCGTGACGACGGCCATTCACGGCAAGGATGCGCTCGAGAAGGTCCAGATCAGCCCTCCGGACCTCGTGCTCGCGGACACGAAGATGCCGGAGATGGACGGCTTCGAGCTGTGCAAGACGCTCAAGTCCGACGAGCGCTTCAAGTTCATCCCGTTCGTCTTCCTGACGAGTCAGAAGTCGGTCGAGTTCAAGGTGCGCGGCCTGGAGCTCGGCGGTGACGACTACCTGACCAAGCCGATCTACATCAAAGAGATCGTCACCCGCGTGAAGATGATCCTCCAGAAGGCGGAGAAGGAGAGGATCGAGAAGCGGGAGACGACGAAGGGCGGCTTCGCCGGCAGCCTCGCCGACATGGGCGTGGTGGACCTGGTCCAGACGTTCGAGATTGGCCGCAAGACGGGCCTCATCAACATCCAGGGCGAGCGCACCGGCACCGTCTACTTCAAGGATGGCCGCGTCATCGACGCGGAGCTGGGACGGCTCAAGGGCGAGAACGCCTTTTACCGGATGCTGAACACCTTCGAGGGGCAGTTCGAGGTGCAGTTCAGCGCGCTGGACCGTCCGGAGCGCATCGAAATCTCCACGCAGGGTCTGCTGATGGAGGGCATGCGCCGCCTCGACGAGTGGGGCCGCATGCTCGAGCAGCTGCCGCCGCTCGAGACGGTGTTCGAGATTGACTACCACCAGCTCGCCGACCGCCTGTCGGAGATTCCGGACGAGGTGAACGGCCTCCTGCGGCTCTTCGATGGCAAGCGTGCCCTGAGCCGCGTGGTGGAGGACTCGGACTTCGAGGACCTGGCCGCGCTGGGCATCATCAGCAAGCTGTACTTCGAGGGCCTCATCCGCGAGCTGGGCCATGCGCCGCTGGAGCCGGTGCAGAGCAGCAAGCCCGGCATCGAGCAGTGGCTCAACACGGCGCCGCCGGCCAGCTCGGCCGTGGAGCCCGCGCCGCCCGCGCCGGAGACTCCGCCGCAGCCTGTCCCCGAGGCCGCGGTGCCCGAAGCGTCGCCCGAGGCCGCGCCCGTCGTGCCGGAGGCCTCGGCACGGCCCATGCCGCAGAGCGTGCTGGCGCCGCCCGCGGGTGTGGAGGAAGAGCCGGCAGCGCAGCCTCGAACGCCCACCGCGCCGCAGCAGCCGGCGAACGTGGTCGTCTTCCACGCGCGGCCCAAGACGCCTGAACCCGAGGCCCCATCGCAGCCGCCGGACGCGCTGCCCCCCGCGCAGGAGGGGTCGTCCTTCCTGGTCGAGCCGCCGCCCGCCCACCGCGCCGTGGAGCACGCGCGCCGCAGCCTGCTGCTGGACTGGAGCCGGGTGGACACCGAGGGCATCAGCGCGCCCACCACCTGGGGCCCCGGCTCCGGCTGGTCGCATTCGGCGCGAGCGCAGCGGGCGCCCGCCTATTCCGCGAGCACTGCTTCCACCGAGCCCGCCCCTGCGCCGCGCGCGCCCATCTTCGGTGGGGCGGCCATCGCGCCCAACCCGTTCCCGCCGGTTCCTCCGCCGACGCCCGCGCCCCCTTCGTCCGAGGTGACGCTGGTCAGCGGCAGTGGCTACGTGACGCCGCCGGTGCCGTCCGTGGCACCGGTGCACGTCGACGCCGAGCCCATTTCCTTGGCTGAGGAAGCGCCTGCCGCGCCCCAGCTCGCGCTTCCGCCCTATCCAGGGCATGGCGTGCCCGAGCTGGCCGTCGAGCCGCCTACGCCGAGCGCGCCGTTGTCCAGCACCGTGGGGCCGTCGACGTCTCCCGCGGACGTTGCTGTCGCGACGGGCTCGCCGGGGCAGTCGGCTGCTGCCATGCCGTCCGGCCCGGTGAATGGTGCGCTGGATTCATCGGCGCCTCCCGTGAACGGTGCGTTGGCCTCGTCGGTGCATCCCGCGACGGGTGCGGCGTCGTCGGCGGCTTCTGCACATGCCGCGACGGGTGCATTGGCTTCGGCGGCGCATGCCTCGAATGGAGCGCCAGCCGCATCGACGCATCCCGCGAATGGTGCGTCGGCCTCGTCAGCCCCGTCCGCGAATGGTGCGTCGGCCGCGTCGACGCAGTCCGCGAATGGAGCGCCAGCCGCTTCGGCGAACCCCGCGAATGGCGTCCCGGCTTCGTCGACGAAGCCCACCAACGGCGTGTCGGCTTCGGCCACGAAGCCTGCCGATGCGAAGTCCGCGGCGCAGTCGACGGCCACCCGGCCGGGCGATGACGCCGCGGTGGCCAGCGCGGTACGCCCCAAGCGCACCGGCCTCATCATTGGTGCGGCGCTGGTGCTGATGGGGGCTGTCGCTGCCGTCGTTGTCGGCACGGGCGGGAGCTCTTCTGAGACGCCGCCGCCGAAACCGTCGCCCGCCGCGGTGGAAGCGCCGCAGCCCTCCAGCAATGGGGCCACGCAGAAGCCTCCGCCGCAAGAGACGCCGCCCGCTGAAGCCGCGGCCCAGGCGCCCGAGCCGCCGCCCGTGGAGCCTCCCGCCGCCACGCCCGACGCGGGCGCCGCGGTCGCGGAGGCGCCCAAGACTCCCGAGGAAGCGCCCACGGAGCCCGCGGCGGCGCCAGAGCCCGCGGCACCCGCCGTGGACCCGGAGGTCGAGTTCGCCACGCTGGTGAAGCAGGCCAAGTCCGCCATCGTTGCCGGGCGGTTCCGGTCGGCCGCGGGCAGCTACCGCAAGGCGCTGGCGCTCAAGCCGTCCGCCACGGAGGCGAAGGCGGGGCTGGGCATCGCGCTGGTCAACGGCTTCACCTCCGACGGGGCCTACCGCGAGGCGGCCAAGCTCCTCCAGGAGGTGGTCAAGGAGGAGGCCTCCAACGCCCGGGCCTGGCTGTCGCTGGGCATGGCGCTGCAGTTCACCGGAAAGAATTCCCAGGCAGCCGAGGCCTACAAGCAGTACTTGTTGCTGGAACCGACGGGGTCCTCCGCCGAAGAGGTCCGCACGTTGCTCAGGGGGCTGGGCAACTGAGCGGGTGGCGGCCCCACTTCCCCTCAATGGCCCCTGAGAAGTGAGCCGCCTTGCTCGTCCTTGGACTGGAAACCTCGTGTGATGAGACCGCTGCCGCCGTCGTGGAGGACGGCCGCCGCGCGTTGTCGGATGTCGTCTCCACGCAGGTGGACATCCACCGGCGGTGGGGCGGGGTGGTGCCGGAGCTGGCCAGCCGCAACCACATCGTCCAGGTGCTCCCCGTCGTCCACGAGGCCCTGACGCGCGCGAACAAGACGCTCGACGACGTGGACCTCATCGCCGTCACGTCCGGCCCCGGCCTCATCGGCGCGCTGCTGGTGGGCGTGCAGGTGGCCAAGGGCCTGAGCCTCGCGACAGGCAAGCCCTTCGTGGGGGCCAACCACCTGGAGGGGCACCTGCTGGCCATCCGGCTGCTGGAGGTGGCGCCGGAGCCGCCGTTCCTCGGGCTCGTCGTCTCTGGCGGACATACCAGCCTCTATGAGGTGCAGGCGTATGGCCAGTACCGGCTGGTGGGCAGCACCCGCGACGACGCGGCCGGCGAGGCCTATGACAAGACAGCGCGCATCCTCGGCCTGCCGTACCCGGGCGGGCTGCCCATCGACCAGCTCGCGCAGCAGGGGAACCCGGAGGCCATCCGCTTCCCGCGCGCGTTACCCGGCGACAACTTCGATGTCTCCTTCTCGGGGCTGAAGACGGCGGTGCTGCACCACGTGCAGAAGCACGGCGTTCCGCAGGGTCAGGCGCTGGCGGACCTGTGCGCCTCCTTCCAGGAGGCCGTGGCGGACGTGCTGTCGAAGAAGCTGGTGGCCGCCGCGCGCCGGCTGGGCCACAAGCAGCTCGTGCTCTGCGGCGGCGTGGCGGCGAACTCGCGGCTGCGGGCGCTGTGTCAGGCGAGGGCCGAGGAGCGCGGGCTGAACATGTTCCTGCCGCCGGTGCGGCTGTGCACCGACAATGGCGCCATGATTGCGGTGGCGGGGTATGAGGCGTACCGCCGCGGCCTGCGCGGAGACTTCCGCCTCGCCGCCGACCCGGCCTGGCGCATGTAGAGGGGAGCAGACGGGTGGAATCGCCAAGAGACATCCTCAAGCGGCATGGCCTGCGCGCCAAGTACAGCTGGGGACAGAACTTCCTCGGGGACGAGGACGCCCTGGAGGCCATCGCCGACGCACTGAACCTGCGCGCGGACGAGCCAGTGGTGGAGCTGGGCCCGGGCCTGGGGCACCTCACGCGCTTCCTGGCCGCCACCGGGGCCCGCGTCACCGCCGTGGAGCGGGACCGGGACATGGTGATGGTGCTGGAGAAGGAGGCCATCCCCGGCGTGCGCGTGGTGTCTGGCAACGCCGCCACGGTGGACTTCGCGGAGGTGGCCGGCGCCCCAGACGTCGCGCTGGCGGGCAACCTCCCGTATCACCTGACCAGCCCCATCCTGTTCCGCGTGCTGGAGCAGCGCGCCCATGTCTCGCGCGCCGTCTTCACGCTGCAGAAGGAAGTGGTGGAGCGGCTCGCCGCCGAGCCCGGCAATCGCGATTACGGCCTGCTCACGGTGCTGCTCGGCATGCACTACGACGCGGAGAACGTCCTCACCCTGGAGGCGTGGCGCTTCCATCCACCGCCGAAGGTGGACTCCGCGGTGCTGCGGCTGACGCGCCGCAAGGCCCCGCGCGCGCCCATCCTCGACGAGGCCCGCTTCACCCGCGTGGTGAAGGCGTCGTTCGCGCACCGGCGCAAGACGCTGCTCAACTCCATCAAGTCGGACCCGACGCTGGGCACGCAGGAGACGCTCACCGCCGCGCTGGAGGCCGCGGGGGTGGACCCGCAGCGCCGCGCGGAGACGCTGTCACCCGAGGAGTTCGCGGCCATCGAGCGCGCCCTCGGGCCCGTGGATACCCGGTCGGCGGGGTAGGGCGCCGCTAGCGCGCGCGCATGCCCAGCGCCTGGAGCAGGCCACCCTGCTGCTCCAGGTACGCGAAGAACTCGGCCTCCGGAATCCGCATCCGGGTGAGCACGCTCCGGAGGATGTCCTCCACCGTGCCGTCCTGCCGCCGCTTCAGCTCCATGGCCGTCTTCAGCAGCACCACGCCGTAGAGCGGATCCGGCTCCACGGGCGGTGCGGGCGCGCGCTGGGTGGGCGTGCTCTGGCGGGCCTCTTCCAGCCGCACCACTGTCTTCGCCCGTTGCCTGCCACTCATGTCCGGAGACCACCCCGCGCACACACCAAGAAGTCGCGCGGACCGTAGGGGATGCGTCCCGGAGCGTCAAGGGAGGCGGGGCCCCGTGGAAAATTGCCGGATTCCAGCGGCCATGTTGTGTTATCCGCCCGCGTGCGTGGCCGCGCCTTCGCGCGACGTCTCGCGCGCGCGGTCTCAACGCGCATTCCGCGGGCGGGAGGCCTCGGGCGGATGGACTACCGGTATATCGTGGTGGAAGGGCCCATTGGCGTGGGCAAGACGAGCCTCTCCAACATCCTCGCGGAGCGTCTGTCGGGACGTCGCATCCTCGAGGTGGTGGAGGAAAACCCCTTCCTCTCCAACTTCTACACGGACCGGCAGAAGTTCGCGTTCCAGACGCAGATCTTCTTCCTGCTCTCGCGCTTCCGGCAGCAGCAGGAGCTGTTCCAGCAAGACCTCTTCAGCTCGATGACGGTCAGCGACTACCTGTTCGCCAAGGACCGCATCTTCGCGCACCTCAACCTGGACGCGCACGAGCTGGCCCTCTACGAGCGCGTCTTCGAGGCGCTCGGGCCCCGCGTGGCCAAGCCAGACCTGGTCATCTACCTCCAGGCCCGCCTGGACGTCCTCCTGCACCGCATCAAGAAGCGCGGCCGGGAGTTCGAGCGCAAGTTCGACGCCTCCTATCTGGAGGGGCTCGTCCACGCCTACAACAACTTCTTCTTCCACTACACGGACACGCCGCTCCTCGTAGTGGATACCTCGGACATCGACTTCGTGAATGTCGAGGCAGACAGGGAAGACCTGCTCGCCACCATCCGGAAGGCGAAACCGGGCACCCAGCATTACGTTCCAAAGGCCTCCCGCCGGGGCTGAAAGCCAGGCTCCCGGCGGGACGCCCGCCTTCAATGCCCCCACGGCGAGCGCGGGGACGTTAGAGTGCGGTGGCGGACCCAGGACTCCCGGCGATCCCCAGCGGACGGCGAGGGGCGAATGGGCCCGTGCAGGCCGTTCAACCCGTAGCCATAGGAGGTGAACCGTGAAGGACAAGGTCACCATCCACACGCTGAAGCGCTTCAAGCAGATCGGTCAGAAGATCTGCATGGTCACTGCCTACGACGCCACGTTCGCCCACATCCTCGAGGAAGCGGGCGCGGACGTGCTGCTGGTGGGCGACTCGTTGGGCATGGTCATCCAGGGGCATGACTCCACGCTGCCAGTGACCATGGACCAGATGGTCTACCACACGGCCGCCGTCGCTCGCGGTGCGCGCAGGGCGCACGTCGTGGCCGACCTGCCCTTCATGAGCTACCAGGTGTCGACCCAGGAGGCGGTCCGCAACGCGGGCCGCCTGGTGGCGGAGGGTGGCGCTGGCAGCATCAAGCTGGAGGGCGGCGCCGAGTTCGCGGACACGGTGCGCGCCATCGTCCGCGCCAGCATCCCCGTCATGGGGCACCTGGGCCTGACGCCGCAGTCCGTCCACAAGATGGGCGGCTATGTCGTCCAGGGCCGTGGCGAGGACCAGGCGCGGCAGATTCTGGACGATGCGCTGGCGCTGGAGCAGGCCGGTGCCTACGCGCTGGTGCTGGAAGGCGTGCCCATGGACCTGGCGCGCACGGTGACGCAGAGCCTGTCCATCCCCACCATCGGCATTGGCGCCGGCGTGGAATGTGATGGCCAGGTGCTCGTCTGCTACGACCTCTTGGGGATGAACCCGGACTTCAAGCCCAAGTTCGTCAAGCGCTACGCCAACCTCCACGGCTCGATTACCGAGGCCGCGGGCGCCTACTTCGCGGAGGTCCGCAAGGGCTCCTTCCCGGACGAGGAGCACTCCTTCAAGGCGAACAAGAACATCCGTCTGGCGGCCAGTGCGCCGGCGGCCCGGGTGGAGCCGGCCGCGCCTGCCGACGGCGGCGAGAAGATGGGCCCCGTGTACGGGAGACCCGCCTAGTCATGGCGCCCGCCGTCCTGAGAACCGTGGCGGACGTGAAGGACTGGACGGCGGGCCTGCGCCGGGAAGGGCGCCAGCTCGCGCTGGTGCCCACCATGGGCTACCTGCACGAAGGTCACCTCTCGCTCATTCGCGAGGGCCGCCGGCGCGCCGACGCGGTGGCCGTGTCCATCTTCGTCAACCCCACGCAGTTCGGGCCCCGGGAGGACCTGTCCCGCTATCCCCGTGACTTCGAGGGGGACGTGGCCAAGTGCGCCAGCGCTGGCGCGCAGGCCATCTTCGCGCCGGAGAGCCCGGGGGTGATGTACCCGGGGGGCTACCAGACCTACGTGGAGGTGACGGACGTCAGCCAGGGCCTGTGTGGGGCCCGGCGGCCGGGGCACTTCCGCGGGGTGGCCACCATCGTCACCCAGCTCCTGTGCCTCTTCCGTCCGGAGGTGGCGCTCTTCGGCGAGAAGGACTACCAGCAGCTCCAGGTCATCCGTGCCCTCAACCGGGACCTGCACCTGGGCGCGGACATCGTTGGCATGCCGACCGTACGCGAGCCGGATGGCCTGGCGATGAGCAGCCGGAATGCCTACCTGTCCCCCGAGGAGCGGCAGCGGGCGCTGTCCCTCTCGAGAGGCCTGCGGGCCGCCCAGGCGCTGCTGCGCGAGGGCACGCGGGAGTCAGGCGCCCTGGTGGGGGCGGTCCGGCGCGAATTGGAGGCGGCCGGGCTTCGCGAGGACTACGTGGAACTGGTGGATGCGGAGCGGCTGTCCCCCCTGGCTTCGGTGGCGCCCGGGCAGCATGCCCGGTTGCTCGTCGCCGCCTTCAGTGGCACGACGCGCCTCATCGACAACATGCCATTGGGTGGTGAGGAGAACGCGGGACGCGTATGACATCCGGAGGGAAGGCGAAGGGAGTGGGCCGCGAGCCCGGCGTGAAGGTCATCGCGGAAAACCGTCGTGCGCGGTTCGACTACACGGTCGACGAGAAGCTGGAGGCTGGGCTGGCGTTGACGGGAAGCGAGGTGAAGTCACTGCGGGATGGAATCGCCAATCTGTCGGATGCCTACGCGCTCCCCAAGGGGGACGAGCTGTTCCTGCTCAACGCGAACATCGGCTCCTACAAGGCGGCGAGCGTCTTCGACCACACGCCGACCCGCGGCCGGAAGTTGTTGCTGCACCGAGGAGAAATCGACCGTTGGTCAGCCAAGGTGCGTGAGCGGGGTTATTCCATCATCCCGCTTGTGCTGTACTTCAGGAAAGGCCGTGCCAAGGTGGAGCTGGGGCTCTGCCGGGGCAAGACGCACGAGGACCGGCGCCACGACATCAAGGAGCGGGAGACGAAGCGGGAGATGGACCGGGCGATGCGCCGACGTTGAGAGGGGCGCCCGAAGTTCTTTCGCCGTACACCGATGGACGAAAAGAAGGTTCTCGACAAGAAGGAGCGGCTGCTGGCCGCGCTCGACCAGGGCATGGTGATGATTCACCTGGACGCGCGTCGTCCGGGCGTGCTCGTTCCGGCCTCCGTCAAGGGGGAGGCCCACCTGCGCCTCAACCTCTCCTACCGCTTCGACCCGCCCGACCTGACGGTGGGGGAGTGGGGCATCCGCTCCACCCTGAGCTTCTCCGGCTCGCGCTTCACCATCGCGGTGCCGTGGTCGGCGCTGTTCGCCATCGCCAGCCACGTGACGAAGGAGTTCTGGATGTATCCGGAGGACATGCCGCCGGAGCTGCTCCAGCAGAGCGCGCAGTCCCGTCCGGCCCAGCCGCTGCCCGTCGCTCCCGCGCCGGCTGCCGCGGAGCGCCCGCGGACCTTCCTGCGCGAGGTGCAGGGAGAGCGGCGTGACGAGCCGCCCTCCGACGTCCCTCCGACGGATGGCCCACCGGACGAGCCGTCGCCGCCGCGCCGCGGTCATCTGCGTCTGGTGAAGTAGGGCGCGCCCGGCGCGAGGGGGCCCCTGGCCCCGCTGCAGCAAGCGCCTTGCGGGGCTCGGGGCCGAGCGCCACGTGCCTCGCTTCGGCGCACTGCCTACGGGCGAGTCACTGGACTCGCCGCCGTGGCATGACAGCGGCGCTCGTCACTTGGCGACAGTGCGGCGCGCTCAGCGCTTCAGCTTGGCGTCGATGTGTGCCGCCTCGCCACCGGCGAATGTCCCCTTCCACGTGCGGTACCCCTTGAGGCGCACCTGAATGGGGACGCGCTTCTCCGAGAAACGGTTGTCGAGCCGCAGCGGCGTCGTCCCCACGGCCGTGTCACCAATCCAGACGGTGGCTCCGGATGGCTCGCTCTCCACGCTGAGCGTCGGGGCCGACAGGCGGAGGCCGGTGGCCGCCATCACCCGGATGAGCAGGGTGGAGCGCTGCGGCCACAGCCACAGGCCGCCTCCCAGCAGCGCCAGCACGATGAGCAATCCCACGGCCCGTTTCGCCCACGAGCGCCAGCCGCTGCCGGCTTCGTCGAGGCCGTCGCTCGCGGGCGGCCGCGGGCGCTCCTCCAACTCCAGCGCATCCGCGTCGGTGTGGAGCACGCTCTTCACGCCCGTGGTCGTGAACGACTGAGGAACGCTCTCCGCGAGCGACTGCTGCGCCGAGAGCTCCGGAAGCACTCCATGGCTGGACTGCGGCGCAGGGTAAAGCGCCGCCGAGGCCGCGCCCGTCATCGATGTCGCTGGCGCTCCTTGCGATGCCGTAGCGGTGCCTGACATCCCACAGTGCTCACAGCGAGCCGCATGCGCGGACCGCACCTGGTTGCAGCGAGGGCATCGATGCACCATCCGCCCACTGATGCTCAGGGCCGCGCCGCCCGGCATGGCGATGGGGCCTTCCTCGGGCTCACCGGCATGGGCGGCCGCCGACAGGGCGGAGGCCCTGCTGGAATCCGGCGAGGGCTCGGCGTGGTTCCGGGAGCGCGTCTCCGCCATCTTCAGCGCGGGCTCGGGCCGGTTCTTGATGCGTGTCTCCGCAAGCTTCTGCGCGGGGGCGGCCCCGTCCTTGGTGCGTGGCTCCGCCGTCTCCAGCACCGGTCCAGCGTGGCTCCGGGAGCGCGTCTCCGCCAGGGTGGCAGGCCCCGCCGCCTCGGCCTGTTCCCGCAGCGTGGGTGGCAAGCCCAGCTCGCGCATGAACGCAGCCAGCGTCTGCGACGTCGCGGGCTGGCCCGACTGCGCGAGCCAGCGCGCGAAGCCGTCGCTCAGTGACTCCGGCGAGTGGAACCGCTCCCCGGGCGCCGGGGCCAGCATTCGCATGACCGCGCCCGCAAGCGGAGCGGGCACGTCCTGGGGCGGCGGCACCGGGCGCGTCAGGATGGCATAGGCCACCGCGCTCGCGTCCTGCTCGGTGTGGAACGGATGCCGTCCCGTGAGCAGCTCGTAGAACACGATGCCCAGCGAGAACTGGTCGCTCGCGGCGGTCGCGGGCTCTCCGCGTAGCACCTCGGGCGCGCTGTAGGCCTCCTTCCCGCGAAAGAGGCCGGGGGCGGTGTGCGTCGGGCCGGCCATCCGCGCGATGCCGAAGTCCGTCAGCTTCACTTCACCCTCGCGCGACACGAGGATGTTGGAGGGAGACACGTCCCGGTGGGCCACCATCACCGGCTGCCCGTCGTGCACCTTCCGGTACGCATGGCCGAGCCCCGCCAGGCACTGGTGGACGACGAAGGCGGCCAGGTGCGGTGGGACGCGAACGCCCCGGCGCGCGGCCGTGCGCAGCAGCACCCCCAAATCCCAGCCGTCCACCAGCTCCATCACCAGGAAGAGCCCTTCGGGGCCCTGGCCCACGTCGTAGACGGTGGCGATGTTCTGGTGCTGGAGCAGCGTGGACAGCCGCGCCTCGGCCAGGAACATGCGCGCGATGTCGGGCTCACGCGCCAGGTCCGGCAGCACCCGCTTGATGGCCACCGGGCGCTCGAAGCCCTCCGCGCCGCGCGCCACGCCGAGGAACAGCTCCGCCATGCCTCCCGAGGCCAGTGGCCGGACAAGACGGTAGCGTTCGCTCATAGGGCCCTCACCAGGTCAGGCGGCGGGCTGGGTGACTTCGCGCAGCAGCTTCCACGGATAGATGCCGGTGGTGTGGCCGTCGCTGAAGCTGAAGGCCAGCGCATAGTTGCCCACGGGCTGCAGTTGCTGGATGCGGAGGTCGGCGGGGACCTTCGACGGGTCCAGCGTCCGCTTGTTCGTCCACTCGTCCACACACGCGGCGCAGGGGCACTGCTGGCGCAGCACCTGCGCGGTGGCGCCTGTCTTCACGCCGTCATCCCACGTCAGCTCCAGGCGCGCGCCGTCCGAGGACAGGCGTGCGTCCGTCGCGGTGACGGCTTGGGGGGCGGGCTTGATGCGGTCCCAGAAGCTCAACGTTTCACCTTCCAGCGTCTCAACAGTCTGGCGTCCTCCCTACCATCCTTCCAGCGTCAGGAGGCGAGCTTCACGGGCAGCCGGTGCCCTTCCAGCCGCACACCCTGCTTCGCCAGCACCTGCTTCAGGGCCTGGACCACCTTCGGGTCCAGCTGGGCGCCGCTGAGGTTGTCGAGGATTTCCATCGCCTTCTCCAGCGGCATGGCCTTCTGGTAGGGGCGGGTGGAGGTGCACGCGTCGAACGTGTCCGCGCACGCGACGATGCGGGCCAGCAGGGGGATGTCCTCGCCCTTCAGCTTGTCCGGGTAGCCGGTGCCGTCCCAGCGCTCGTGGTGGTGGCGGACGCACGCGCGCACGGCCCCCAGGAAGCTCACCGGCCCGATGATGGCGTCACCGATGGCGGGGTGCTCGCGCATGATGGCCATCTCCTGGTCCGTGAGCTTCGTCTGCTTGCAGAGGATGGACTCCACGATGCCAATCTTGCCGATGTCGTGGAGGATGCCGCCGTACTGGAGCTGCCGCAGCTCGCGCTCTGTGAGGTTCAGCTCCCGGCCAATCTGCACGGACACGTCGCCCACGCGCTGGCTGTGGCCCCGGGTGTACGCGTCCTTGGAGTCGATGGAGTTCGCCAGCGCGACGATGGTCTCCAGGTAGCCCTTCTCCAGACTCTCGTAGAGGCCCCGGTTCTCCATGTCGTACGCGAGCAGCTGCTTGCTCATGTAGTTGAACGTCTGGGCCAGCTCGCCCAGCTCGTTCTTCTGCGGGATGTCCACCTCGACGCCGAACTTGCCGTGCGCCAGCTCCAGCGCGCCGCTGATGAAGCCCTTGAGCGGGCGGGTGAGGTTCCGGGAGAAGAGCGCCGCCAGCACCACCGCCACCAGGATGGCGGCCCCCAGGCCCAGGAGGATGCGCTGCTCCATGGTGTCCACCTGGCGGTAGGCGTGCTCCACCGGCTGCTCGGAGACGATGGCCCAACCCAGCTCGGGCAGCGCCGTGTACGCGGCCACCACGGCGTTCCGGCCCTCGCCGAAGTTGCCGACGTGGAACATCTCCATGTCCGGCTTGCCCTCGAGCTGCTTGAGCAGGTGCGCCACCGGGCTGCGCCGCGACAGGTCCTCGCCCAGGTCCGCGATGCCGCCTCCGCCCGCGACGAGGTGCCCGCGCCGGTCCGCCAGGTAGGCGAAGCCGGTGCTGCCCACGCGCTCCTGCTCCAGCATGTTCCGCAGGTCCGCCAGCGACAGGTCCGCCGCGATATAACCCCGGACGGGCTCGCCCACGGGGAAGGCCAGCGTCAGCACGGGCTCGCCGCCATGGGTGTCCTTCACCACGTCCGCGTAGCGCACACCCTCCAGGTTCTCGAGCAGCGCGAGCGCGCGCTCCTCGTGGCCGGCCAGCGCTGTGGGGGGCACGTCGTGCTTGGAGAAGGCCTGGAGCCCCGGCAGCCGCTGGCCGTTCGCATCGAACACGGTGAGCGCCAGCACCTCGCGCCGCTGGTTGAGCACCGAGGCCAGGTGCGTCTGCTGGGCCTCCAGCGGCAGGCCGAAGAAGCCGGGCACGCGGGCCAGGCCCAGCACCGCGTCGGTGGGCTCACCCAGGATGATTTCGGCCTTGAGGCGCAGCTGCTTCACCCGCTCCTGCGCCAGCTCCTGCGCGTCGCGCACCAGCAGCTCGCGCGTATGGGAGACGGAGAGCCACCCCACCATCAGCGTGGGGACGACGCCCACGACCAGCATCAACAGGAGGATGGCTTTGAACAGGCGCACGGTGGGGATCCTCCAGGGGTTACTGCCACTGGCCCTTCTTCACCTCGAGCTTGAGGCGCTCCGGCACCAGCTCGAAGTGCCGTGCGGCGCTGGGCTCGGAGCGTCCGGCGTTACCCAGTGCGCGCACCGTCCAGCGGTACCGCCCCGCGGGCAGCACGGGCAGCTTTGCCTCCAGGGCGGTGACCGTCTGGGTGAAGACGGCGCGCTGTTCCTGTTCGCGCGACACCTCCACCTCGTAGCGCTCCGCGCCGGACACTGCCTCCCAGGTCAGCTTCACCGGGCCCAGGTGGCCGTCCGCGTCCGGGCGCCGCTTCAGGCGCGCGGTGTCGGGCGGCTGCATCGGGGCCGGAGCCGCCAGCGGCCGGGTGGGGGCGGGAGGGGGCCGGCCCTTCTCGACCCGGATGGACTCGCCCTTGGCGACGGGCTGGGTGACGCCTTCGGCCTCCACGCGCACCGGCGGACCGTCCTTCACGGTGACGGTGGTGCTGTCCCCGCCGTCGCCCACCTCCACGGAGAACGCGGAGGACTGTGGCGAGCGGACCGCCGCCACCAGCTTCCCCGCGGCATTGGCCGCCGCGGCCGCCTGGCTGTAGCGGGCCCCGCGGAAGTGGGCCTCGGCGTCCTTGAGGTGCGCGGAAGCCTCGGCGGGGACCTTCGCGCCCCGCGCGCTGGCCAGCAGGGTGCGGGCGGTTTCAATCGCCTTCTGCGCCAGCACGCGCTCGTGGCCAGGTACCTTCAGCCGTGTGCCAGCGGCCACCGCGTCCGACGTGAGTCCGTTGAGCGCCTGGAGCTCCTCGGCCGCGCGCGGGTCGCCCAGGGCGCGCTCGGCCACCTGACGCAGCGACTCGCCAGGGCCCACCACCACGGTTTCCGGAGGCGTCGCGCCCAGCCAGGCCAGGAGAAGGAGGGCCGCCTTCATTGAAAGACAATCTCCCTTCCCGCCTGGATGGTGGCGGACGGCGTCGTGACGGAGAGGGACTGCGTCGCGGGCTTCTCCAGCTCCGCGTCGATGCGGCCTCGCAGCACGGTGAGGTCCGTGCGCTGCTGGCCGGGGCGGGGACGCGTCTCCGCGATGCTGATGAGTGAGTCTCCGCCCAGGTGCACCGTGCTGCCGTTGGCGGCGAAGACGATGTCGGTGACGGCGCCTGCCTCGGTGCGGACCTTGTCGTTCTCGTAGAGAGGCTGACCCTCGCGCGCGGGGCTCCAATCGTCGCCGGCGGCGCGTTTTATCTGCACGCCTCCCTTGATGGCGCGCAGGTGGGCGCGGTGCGTGGCCACGGGGGCCGGCGTCGCCGCGTCGGGCGCGGAGGGGCGCTCATCGGCGGTGCAGCCGGCGGGGAGGGCCGAAAGCGCGAGCGCAAGCAGCATGGGTGACCAGCGTCGTCCGTTCACGAGAGGAGTTCCGGGGGACCCGAAGTCTATCGAAGGTGGACCCGAGGGGGGACGGGCCCGGGCACGCGCACGCTAGTCCAAACGACGGTGCTCCAGGCAGGGCAGGTTGCGTCGGATGCGGGCTTGCAACGCCGGGTCCACCGGCGCCAACGCCAGGCCCTCGCCCTCGGACGCCCGGGCCGTCACCAGGCCCCAGGGGTCCACCACCATCGCGTGGCCGTAGGTGAGTCGGTTGGCCGAGTGCCGTCCGCCCTGGGCGGGCGCCAGCACGTACGCCTGGTTCTCGATGGCTCGCGCCCGCAGGAGCACCTCCCAGTGGTCCTTGCCCGTCATCAAGGTGAAGGCCGCGGGGACCGCCAGCAGGGTGGCGCCTTCCCGGGACAGCCGCCGGTACAGCTCCGGGAAGCGCAGGTCGTAGCAGACCGACAGCCCCAGCCGGCCCACCTCTGTCTCGGCCCCGACGACCTCCGTGCCCGGCGCCACCGCCGCCGACTCGTGATAGGTCGCACCGTCTCCCACCTCCACGTCGAAGAGGTGGATTTTCCGGTACACGGCGAGCCGTTCTCCACCCGGGCCGAAGAGGACGCTGGTGTTGTAGAGGCGTCCGCCGGGGGCACCTGTCTCCAGGACGCTGCCCGCGAGCAGCGTCACCTGGAGCTCCCGCGCCAGGCTGGCCATCCGGGACAGCGTCGGACCGTCGAGCCCCTCGGCGGCGTCCTGCCGCTCGGGCTCCGGACCCATCCAGGAGAAGTTCTCGGGCAGGCCCACGAGCCTCGCGCCGAGGCTGGCGGCTTGCCGGACGAGCCGGGTGGCCGACTCCAGGTTGTGCGCCTTGTCGGCGGTGGACACCATCTGCGCGGCGGCGATGAGGTGCATGGCCGCGTTATAACGCTGGTGGGGTCTCGGAACCCCTGGGAATTCCTCGCCCTGTCGGGCGCGTTTCACCCGGAGCGGGAGGGTGCGTCCTTCCTTTACACTCCGACGGGGCGTGTGCTACGGACGCCCCGACATTTTTCGATGATGCACTTCGAAAAGTGGGCCCCGTGCCCGCTTTTCGTGTTTTTGGAGACTGGTTTCCCGGTTATGTCGGAGAAGAACCTCAAGCAGACGGTGGAGGAGCGGGCCATGGCCCTGCTCGAGCCCATTGTCGCGGGTGAAGGCCTGGAGCTCGTGGACCTGGAGTTCCTCCGGGAGCGCGAGGGCTGGGTCCTCCGGTTGTTCATCGACAAGCCGGGTGGTCGGGTCGGGCTGGACGAGTGCACCCAGGTATCGCGCGCGGTGGACCCCGCGCTCGACGTGGAGGACTTCATCCCCCACGAGTACAACCTGGAGGTCTCCAGCCCCGGTGTGGACCGGCCGCTGAAGAAGCCCGCGCACTTCGAGCGGGTGAAGGGGCAGAGAGTGAAGGTGAAGACGTTCGGCCCGGTGGGAGAGCCCCCGCGCAAGAACTTCACCGGCACGCTGACCGAGGTGGCGGGCGACGGGATCGCGGTGGAGGTGGAAGGTGCCGGAACCTTCCACATCCTGTTCAAGGACATCGCCAAGGCGAATCTGGAGTTCCAGTTCTAGACGCCGACATACAGGGTGCCCCTCCGCGCGAGGGCGCCCGTGGACCCTTTTAGGAGAAGACCATGCCCACGCAGCAAGCCAACCCGAGCGTCAACCTCAACCTCGTCCTGGACCAGGTCGCCAAGGACAAGGGCATCGACCGGGCTGTGCTGATTGCCACCCTCGAGGACGCGATGAAGACCGCGGCCAAGAAGCACTTTGGCCAGGACCGCGAGCTCGAGGCGAAGTACGACCCCGAGAAGGGCGTTGTGGAGCTGTTCCAGGCCATCACCGTGGTCGAGGAGATTGTCGACCCGGTCCAGGCGGTGAACCAGATCTCCCTGGTCGAGGCCCACAAGAAGGGCATGGAAGTGGAGCCGGGCGACGAGCTCGTGTTCCAGATTTTCTACCGGGACGAGGACGCCGCCGAGGCCAAGGCGCAGGACGACCAGTACGGTGACATCCTCCGCCTGAAGACCTTCCGCCGCGGCTTCGGCCGCATCGCCGCGCAGACGGCCAAGCAGGTCATCCTGCAGCGCACGCGCGACGCGGAGCGGGAGAACGTCTTCAACGAGTACCGCGACCGGAAGAACGAAATCGTCACCGGCATCGCCCGCCGGTTCGAGCGCGGCAACATCATCGTGGACCTGGGCCGCGCCGAGGCCGTGCTGCCGGTGCGCGAGCAGGTCCCCCGCGAGACGTACCGCCCGGGCGACCGCGTCCAGGCCTATGTGCTGGACGTGCTGCGCGAGTCCAAGGGGCCGCAGATCGTCCTCAGCCGCGCGTCCGTCAACCTGCTCACCAAGCTGTTCGAGATGGAGGTGCCCGAAATCGCCGAGGGCATCGTCGTCATCGAGGCGGCGGCGCGTGAGCCGGGCGGCCGGGCGAAGATTGCCGTGTCCAGCCGGGACTCGGACGTGGACCCGGTGGGCGCCTGCGTCGGCATGAAGGGCAGCCGCGTCCAGGCGGTGGTGCAGGAGCTGCGCGGCGAGAAGATCGACATCGTCCCGTTCGACGAGGACCCGGCCCGCTTCGTGTGCTCGGCCCTGGCCCCCGCGGAGGTCAGCCGCGTCATCATCGACGAGGCCAACCACGCCATGGAGCTCATCGTCCCGGACGACCAGCTCAGCCTGGCCATCGGCCGTCGCGGCCAGAACGTCCGCCTGGCGGCCCAGCTCACCGGCTGGAAGCTGGACATCAACAGCGAGAGCCGGGTGCGGGAGCTGCGCGAGTTCGCCAACCGCTCGCTGGGCTCGCTGCCGGGCGTCAACGAGATGCTCGTGGAGACGCTCTACGCCCACGGCTTCCGTCAGGCCCGGGACATCGCCGAGGCCAACGCCGAGATGCTGGCGCAGCTGCCGGGCATCGACCCGGCCCGCATCCCCTCCATGCAGGAGGCCGCCCGGACCCGGATGGTCGAGGACCAGGCAGAACTGTCGCGCATGGATTATGAAAGAGAGCAGGCCCGGATCGCCGAGGCCCGGCGGCACCCGGACGAGCTCAGCCAGCCGGAGCGCATGGCCCGCGTGCGGGGCGTCGGTGAGAAGACCATCGAGCAGCTCATCCTGGCCGGCTACCGCTCGGTGGAGGACATCGCCAACGAGAAGGACCTGGCGAAGCTGGGCGACGTGCCGGGCGTGGGTATCAAGAAGGCCCGCCAGCTGAAGAGCGCGGCGGAGAACTACCTGGTGGAGGAAGCCAAGCTGCGCGCGGAGCTGAATGCCGAGCGCGGCGCGATGACGGCGACGCTTGAGGGTGGCGCGGAAGCCACCAAGTCGCCGTAAGCTAGGCAAGGGAGGGGACGTGGGGCGCCCGGCTGGCCGGCCCAAGCCGGAAGCTCACATGACGGAGTCAGGCCCGGTCCGGACGTGCGTCGGATGCGGGTCACGGCGACCACAGGCGGAGCTCACCCGGTTCGTGGTAGGCCCCGGAGGCGCCATCGAGGTCGATAGGAAGAGGCGGCTGCCAGGACGGGGCGCCTACCTGTGCGGTGCCGGTTGTCTGACGGCGGCGCTGAAGCGGAAGGCGTTTGGTAGGGCCTTTCGCGGAAAGGCGGGCCAGGTTGACCCGTCGCAGCTCGGACAGGCATGGGAGCCGGGGGTCGGGGAGCGGAGGGGTGCGGGGGGGAGTGGGTGTTAGTGACCACTCGCACACATTTTCGGGTTTGGACTAGGGTGCTGCGCCCCGGAGTCGGCGGAGCAGAAGGCCAACAAGGGCAATATGTCGAAGAAGCGCGTCCACGAAATCGCCAAGGAACTCAAGAGCCACGGGATTGAGCTCGACAACAAGGAGGTCGTCACCGAGCTTGCGAACCTCGGTTACGACGTCAAGAGCCACTCGTCGTCTCTCGATGACGACCAGGCGACCGCTGCCGTCCAGAAGATTCTGGACAAGCGCAAGCCGAAGCAGGCCACGCCGCCCGTGACGGCGAAGGGCTTCGTCGTGCGCCGCAAGGTGGGACCGCCCGCCGGTGCGACCGCGGACACCGGAGCCGAGGCCCCACCGGCCGCCGAGCCAGCGCCGGCCCATGAGCCGCCCGCCGCGCCGCCCGAGCCCGTGGCCGCCGCTCAGATGACCGAGGCACCGGCCCAGGCCGCCGCGGAGGCGCCTCGCGCGCCTGTCGAGGCGCCGAGCGCACCGGAGCCCCAGCGGGTCGAAGCCCCGGTCGCCGCGCAGGAGCCGGTCGCAGCGCCTGCAGTCACGTCTACGCCCCCCACGCCAGCGGCCGAGGCCCCTCGGGCCCCCGCTGCCGTGGAGGTGGCCCCAGCTACGCCCGCCGCCGAGGCCCCTCAGGCCCCTGCGGAGGCTCCTCCGGCTGCCGTCCCGGCTCCCGCCGCCGCGCAGCCTCGTCCCACTGTTCAGGAGAGCACCACCTTGCCCCAACCCCCCCAACGCTCACCGGTACCGCCGACCGTCCGGACGCCTACGAGCACTTCCACGTCCGCGACCGTCGTGTCCCGGGGCCCCGCGCCTGGCTACCCGCAGCGCGGACCCGGCGGTCGTCCCGGTGGCCCGGGTGGCCCCGGCGGTCGTCCCGGTGGTCCGGGCGGCCCGGGTGGTCGTCCCGGCGGTCCGGGTGGCCCCGGCGGTCGTCCCGGTGGTCCGGGCGGCCCGGGTGGTCGTCCCGGTGGTCCGGGCGGTCGTCCGTCGTACCAGGGGCAGGGCTCCTACCAGGGCCCGGGGGCGCGTCCCGGTCAGGCACCGGTGCGTCCGACGTCCGCGCCCGGAATGGGCACCCAGGCCTCGGCCTCGGCCACCCCGACGCCGCAGGGGCCCACCATCATGGTGGGCGGCGTGCCGCACGCCCAGGTGACGCCGACGGGCTCGCAGGCCCGCCCCACGGCGACGCAGGCCGTCGTCATCTCGCGCCCGCTCATCCAGGTGCGCCGCGTGACGCCCACGGCCGGTCAGGCCAAGCAGTACCCCATGGCGCCGGGCCGCACGGGCATCCCCGAGCGGCGTGAATACAAGGTGGTCCCCGACCACCTGGGCCGCGGCCGCGAGCTGGTGGACGTCTCCAAGAACAAGGAGCGTGGCCAGCGCAAGCGCACCAGCGGTGATACGCAGAGCGTGTCCAAGCAGGAACTGACGGACATGGTCTGGGGCCGCGTCACCATCCCCATCCGTGGCAAGAAGCGCAAGCCCACGAAGAAGGGCGCCAAGACGCAGATCACCCAGATGGCCGAGGAGAAGAAGGTCATCAAGCTCCAGGAGGGCATCTCCGTGTCCGACCTGGGCCAGCGCATGGGTGTGCGCAGCGCCGAGCTCATCAAGAAGCTGATGGGCCTGGGGAAGATGGCCACCGCGAACCAGATGGTGGACGCGGACACGGCGGAGATGATTGCCGGCGACTACGGCTGGAAGATCGACCGCGTCGGCTTCGAGGTGGAGGACTACCTGCCCGAGGTGGAGGCCCGTCCCGAGGACGAGCGTCCCCGTCCGCCGGTGGTCACCATCATGGGCCACGTCGACCACGGCAAGACGAGCCTCCTGGACGCCATCCGGAAGGCCAACGTCGCGCAGGGCGAGGCCGGGGGCATCACCCAGCACATCGGCGCGTACAGCATCAGCACCGCGCGCGGTGACGTGACGTTCCTCGACACGCCGGGCCACGAGGCCTTCACGTCCATGCGCGCCCGTGGCGCCGACGTGACGGACATCGTGGTGCTGGTGGTGGCCGCGGACGACGGCGTGATGCCGCAGACGGTGGAGGCCATCAAGCACGCGAAGGCGGCGGAGGTGCCCATCGTCGTCGCCATCAACAAGATGGACGTGCCGGGCGCCAACCCGGACCGCGTGAAGAAGGACCTGGCCAACCACGAGCTCGTCCCCGAGGAGTGGGGCGGCGACACCATCATGGTGCCGGTCTCCGCGAAGACGAAGGAGAACCTGGAGCTGCTGCTGGAGAACCTGGCCCTCCAGGCCGAGGTGCTCGAGCTGACGGCCAACCCGAGCCGTCCGTCCGTGGGCGCCATCATCGAGGCCAAGCTGGACCGCGGCCGTGGCCCGGTCGCCACGGTGCTGGTGCAGGAGGGCACGCTGAAGGTGGGGGATGCCGTCGTCACCGGCTCTCACTACGGCCGCGTCCGCACGATGATGAACAGCCGCGGCGAGCAGGTGAAGGAAGTGAAGCCGGGCTACTGCGCCGAGGTCGTCGGTCTGTCCGGCGTGCCGAGCGCGGGCGACGCCATCAACGTGGTGGCGGACGAGAAGGCGGCCAAGCAGATCGCCGAGCACCGTGGCATGAAGGACCGGCAGACCGAGCTGTCCAAGGTCAGCCGCGAGTCCCTGGAGCAGCTGTTCGCCAAGACGAAGGCGGGCGGCGGTCCCAAGGAGCTGCGCGTCGTCATCAAGGCGGACGTGCAGGGCTCGGCCGAGGCCGTCAAGCAGGCCGTCCAGAAGCTGTCCACGCACAAGGTCAAGGTGGAGGTGGTCCACTCCGGCGTGGGTGCCATCACCGAGGGCGACGTCATGCGCGCCGCGGCCTCCAAGGGCGTGGTGCTCGGCTTCAACGTCAACCCCGAGTCCGGGGCCGAGGCCGCGGCCAAGGCCCAGGAAGTGGTGCTCAAGAGCTACTCCATCATCTACGAGCTCATCGACGGGGTTCGTACGGAGATGGAGGGCCTGCTGGAGCCCATCCGCACCGAGCGCAAGCTGGGCCGTGCGGAGGTGCGCAACACCTTCAACGTGCCGCGCCTGGGCACCATCGCCGGTGCGGCGGTGCTCGACGGTGTCATGAAGCGCGGCGCCTTCGTCCGCCTCATGCGCGAGAACAAGCAGCTGTTCTCCGGGAAGATGGCGTCGCTGCGTCGCTTCAAGGACGACGTCAAGGAGGTCGCGCAGGGCTTCGAGTGCGGTATCGGCATCGAGAGCTTCAACGACCTCAAGCCGGGCGACATCATCGAGGCGTACGAGATCGAAGAGACTCGGCAGAGCCTCACCTAGTTGAAGGAGCGCGCCGGCGCCTCCCTGAAACCCTGGGAAGACCCCATCTTCCCAGGGTGCTGAGGCCCTGGTGGCCGCTGCCCCCCGGCGCGGCCGCCAGAGGCAAGGGGGACTTGTATGTTCGTTGGTGTCGCACGCCTCACCCTGCAGATTCCGGACAGCGGCTCGCTGAAGTCCAAGCGGCAGGTGCTCCGCCGGGTGACGGACCGGCTCAAGGCCCGCTTCAACGTGGCCGTGGCCGAGGTCGAGGACCAGGACCTCTGGCAGAAGGCGTCCCTGGCGCTCGCGGTGGTGGGCAACGAGCGCCGCCACGTGGACGAGCAGCTGGAGAAAATCATCCACTACGTCGAGGAGATGTACGTCGCCCCGCTGTTGTCGCGAGAGACGGAAATCCTCGGCATGGGCGATCAGCTCTTCACCCGCGGCCCGGCTCGCGAGGGCCCCACCCGGGGCTCCTTCTCGGCGGAGGCCGTGGACGAGGACCTGGAGGAGCTGCCGCTCTCTCCGGAGCAGGCGGCGGCGCATTCGGAGGCCGCCATTGCCCGCTTCCTGCGGGGCGAGCGCTCCTCGCTGGCCGAAGCCGAGGGACTGGGGGATTGGGAGAGCCGCCACGAGGGCGGCATGGATGGCGGCACGGGCCGCCCGTCTCCGTCGAGCGGTGGACGGATGACGTTCGATGAGGCGCGGGCTCGGGCCCGCTCCCTGCGCAACCCGCGAGACTGGGAGAAGAAATGACGACGCATTCCCGACCGGAGCGGGTGGGGCAGGAAATCCAGGCGGCCATCGGTGACTTGCTCACCCGGGGCATGCTGAGAGACCCGCGTATCGGCTACATCACGATTACCGGCGTGAAGGTCTCCCCGGACCTGCGCGTGGCCCGCGTCTTCTATTCGATGATGGGCAGCGAGCAGGAGCGCGCCGACACGCAGAAGGGCCTGGAGGCCGCCAAGGGCTTCGTGCGCCGCGAGGTGACGTCGGCCGTCAACCTGCGCGTGTCCCCGGAAATCTTCTTCACCTTCGACGAGTCCGTGGGCGAAGGTGACAAGATCGACCGGTTGCTGCGCGAAGTCCGGAACAAGGAAGGCTGGTAGTTCCAGCCCCGGGCCTCCACTATTGGCGTGACATGGACGGCGTCCTCGTCATTGACAAGCCCTCTGGTCCCACGTCGTTCGACGTGGTCCGGCAGGTGCGCTCGCTGCTCCGCCTGAAGAAGGTGGGCCACACCGGCACCCTGGACCCGCTGGCCACCGGGGTGCTGCCGCTCTGCCTGGGAGAAGCCACCAAGGTGGCGGGCTTCATCACCGAGGGAGACAAGGCCTACGACGCCACGGTGCGCCTGGGCTCGGAGACGGACACGCTGGACGCCGAGGGGCAGGTGACGGCCCAGGCGCCGGTGCCCGCCCTGACGCCCGCCCTCATCGAGGCCGCGCTGGCGCGCTTCCGCGGCACGTACGACCAGGTTCCGCCCATGTACTCGGCGGTCAAGGTTGGCGGGAAGCGGCTCTACGAGCTGGCCCGGGCGGGTGAGGAAGTCGAGCGAGCCGCCCGCCAGGTCACTGTCTACGAGCTCGTCCTGCGCGACTTCTCCGCGGACCGGCTGCAGCTGTCGGTGCGCTGCTCCAAGGGGTTCTTCGTGCGCACGCTGGCCCAGGACGTGGGCCGTGCACTGGGCTGCGGCGCCCACCTGGAGGCGCTGCGGCGCACCGCCAGTGGGCCCTTCTCCCTGGCCCAGGCGCTGCCGCTGGCGGACCTGCCGGACCAGGTGAAGGCGGGCACGCTGGCCAGCCGGCTGGTGTCCATGTCCGACGCGCTGGTAGACCTGCCCGAGGTCCGCGTGGGCGCGGCCGAGGCCCGGCGCGTGTCCCATGGCGTCCCGGTGGAGGTGCCCGCGGGGCGCTCCGGACGGGTGCGCGTGATGGGGCCTGATGGCGCGCTGCTGGCCGTGGCCGAAGTGGTGGGCGGGCGCCTGCGCTATCAGCGGGTGTTCGTCTGACGCCGGGACTTTTCGCGGGGTTGTGGCTGTACGTCTTCGCACGTTCCCGGACCTTCCGGGGCTGGCGGGCAGGCGTCGAAGGTTGACCCCACGGGGGGTGAAGCTTATAAGCCCCCCGCTCGTTAGAAGGACGAACCCGGTCTGTACCCCTCCGCGGACCGTGGCGACGCGAGCAGCAACCTCCACCGGAGCGGGCTAGGAAGAGTCGAATGTCGCTGCATCAGGAGCGTAAGTCGGAGCTGGTGTCGAAGTTCCGGACCCACGAGACGGACACGGGGTCCCCCGAGGTGCAGGTGGCGCTGCTGTCCGAGCGCATCACCATGCTCACGGAGCACTTCAAGACGCACAAGAAGGACCACCACTCCCGCCGCGGTCTGCTGAAGCTGGTCGGTCAGCGCCGCCGCCTGCTGGACTACCTGAAGTCCAAGGACGTCGCGCGGTACAAGAAGCTCATCGACGGCCTCGGCATCCGCAAGTAGGCAGTTGAGCAGGACCCGGGGCGCTGGCAGAAACCAGCGCCCCGCGCGTTTAGGACGTAGGGATTCACGCAGTGAGTTGATGCAGTGGAAGCGCGGCGGGTGGAGGCGGGCAAGGGAGTGGTGGCTGCGGAGGTTTTGGTTTCCGTTCGGAGGGGCTGACCGCGGTCGGCCCATGCGATCAGGGATCAAAAGTTCCGAGGCATCCCTCCGGCGCTCCGCAAGCGCCCTCCGCAGTACATGCTGGCGGTTGCCTCAACTTGGCGCCTGACTCGAGGCGCGGGTGACCGCTCAAACACCCCGAGGGCCCTCCCGCGGGGTGCCGGGCCCATTTTCCGGGCCGGGTGCGCGCGGTGGGGTCTTCGCCCCTGAAGGATCCAGAGGCACGGATATGTTGAAGAAGAGCGTCAAGATTGGCGAGAGCGAGCTGAGCATCGAAGTGGGCCGCATGGCGAAGCAGGCCGACGGTGCCGTGGTGGTCCGCTATGGCGACACCATGCTGCTTGTGACGGCGGTGAGCGCCCGGGAGAAGAAGGACGTCGACTTCCTCCCCCTGACGGTGGAGTACCAGGAGAAGCTGTACTCGGCGGGCCGCATCCCCGGCAGCTACTTCAAGCGCGAGGGCCGCCTTACGGAGAAGGAGACGCTGGCCAGCCGCCTGGTCGACCGCTCCTGCCGCCCCCTGTTCCCGGACGGCTACGCGTACGAGACGCAGATCATCGCCAGCGTCATCTCCTCGGACCCGGAGAACGAGGGTGACATCCACGGCATCACCGGCGCCTCCGCGGCGCTGTGGGTGTCGGACATCCCGTTCAACGGCCCCATCGCCGGTATCCGCGTGGGCCGCGTCGGCGGCCAGCTGGTGGCCAACCCCACCGCGAAGCAGCGCGAGCAGAGCGACCTGGACCTGGTCATGGCGGTGAGCCGCGAGGCCATCGTCATGGTGGAAGGTGGCGCGGAGGAGGTCTCCGAGGCCGACATGGTCGCGGCGCTCGACTTCGGCTTCAAGACGGCGCAGCCCGCGCTGGACCTCCAGGACGAGCTGCGGCGCGAGCTGAACAAGCAGGTGCGCGCCTACGACAAGGCCCCGGCGGTGGACGAGGCCCTGCGCGCCAAGGTGCGCGAGCTGGTCATGGACGGCATCAAGGCCGGCTACGCCATCAAGGAGAAGGCCGCCCGCTACGAGGCGCTCTCCAAGGCGAAGAAGGACGCGCTCGCCAAGCTCAAGGAGCAGCTGGGCGAGGGCTTCACCCCGCTGGTGGAGAAGCACGCCAAGTCGGTGGTGGAGGACCTGAAGTACGAGCACATGCGCGAGATGACGGTCAACGGTGGCCGCATCGGCGACCGTGGCCACGACGTGGTCCGCCCGATTACGTGCGAGGTGGGCGTGCTCCCGCGCACCCACGGCAGCGCGCTCTTCACCCGCGGCGAGACGCAGGCGCTCGTCGTCACCACGCTGGGCACCAGCGATGACGAGCAGCGCCTGGAGATGCTGGGCGGCATGGCGTTCAAGCGCTTCATGCTGCACTACAACTTCCCGCCGTTCAGCGTGAACGAGACCAAGCCGCTGCGTGGTCCGGGCCGCCGCGAAGTCGGCCACGGTGCGCTGGCGGAGCGCGCGCTGCGCAACATGGTGCCGAAGAGCGAGTCCTTCCCGTACACGGTGCGCCTGGTGTCGGACATCCTGGAGTCCAACGGCTCCTCGTCCATGGCCTCCGTCTGCGGCGGCACGCTGGCGCTGATGGACGCGGGTGTTCCGCTCAAGGCCCCGGTGGCCGGCATCGCCATGGGTCTGGTGAAGGAGGGCGACAAGATTGCCATCCTCTCCGACATCCTCGGTGACGAGGACCACCTGGGCGACATGGACTTCAAGGTGTGCGGCACCTCGAAGGGCATCACGTCCATCCAGATGGACATCAAGATTACCGGTCTGACGACGGAAATCATGAGCCGCGCGCTGGAGCAGGCGCGTCAGGGCCGCCTCCACATCCTGGGGGAGATGCTCAAGACGCTGGCCGAGTCCCGCAAGGAAATCAGCCAGTACGCGCCGCGCATCACCACCATCCAGATTCGTCCCGAGTTCATCAAGAACGTCATCGGGCCGGGCGGCAAGGTCATCAAGGACATCATCGCCCGCACGGGTGCCTCGATTAACATCGAGGACTCGGGCCGCGTGGACATCGCCAGCGCGAACGGCGAGGCCGTGAAGGCCGCCATCGCGATGATTCAGGCGCTGACCCGCGAGGCGGAGATTGGGAAGATCTACACGGGCACGGTGCGCAAGATTGCCGAGTTCGGCGCCTTCGTGGAGCTGTTCCCGGGCACCGACGGCCTCATCCACATCTCCGAGCTGTCCGACAAGCGCGTCAAGAGCGTGTCCGACGTGCTGAACGAGGGTGATGAGGTGCTGGTGAAGGTCGTCAGCATCGACAAGACGGGCAAGATTCGCCTGTCGCGCAAGGAGGCCATGGCGGAGCGCGCGGCGCAGCAGGGTGCCGCCGCCACCGAGGCCGCCGCGCAGCCCGCGGCTCCGGCGCCCACGCAGCCCGACGCCAAGGCCTAGTCCTTCGAAGCCCAGGCTCCCTCCGCGGGAGCCCGGCGCTCATGACGCCCCCTTCCGCCACCGCGCGGGAGGGGGTGTTTTCGTTTCCGGCCGGCTTCGCTTAGACCCTCCGGAGGGGCCGCGCGTTGAGGTGCGAGCCCCATCCGCACTGGAGGTTGCTTGCCACCTCGGCCACCCGCTGCGTCGCCGTCCACGCCGTTCCTGGCGGACCTCTCCCGGTTCCTGGGCGGCTTCCGCTGGGCGTTCATGCCGCTGGGACTGGTGGCGCTGGTGGCGGTGGGGGTGCACTCGGCGGCGGACACGCTGGATGAGCGGCTGCTGGCGGTGGTGGACCGGGTGGACGCCGCCTTCGACGCCGTCGTGGGCCGCTTCGCGCTGACGGCCCCTTGGGTGGAGTGGGTGTCGCTGGAGGAGCGCACGCGGATTGCGCGCTTCCTGGCGCTCGCGTGGGAGCTGTGCGCGGATGTCGTGCTGGCGCTGCCCGCGCTGGGCTACCGGGAGGCGGGGGCTCCCGCTCCGGTGGAGGCGTGGCGCGCCGTGCTGGAGCCCCAGGCCGCGCGTCCAACGTGGCAGGCACTGTGGACGCGGTGCCTGCGCAAGCCCACGCCCATGCGCTGGCTGCGGCCGCTGGCGACGGCCGCGGTGGTGCTCGCGGGCGCGTGCGCGGTGGCGAAGCTCATCCAGGGCTCGGTGTACCTCTCCTGGCGCGAGCTGTTCGGCGATGCCGCGGCGGATGTCGTGGCGCGCGCGCTGGCCGTGGCCGGACTGGTGGGCGTGCTCGTGTCGCTGGGCTGGCGCGCGGTGCTGCGCAACCTGCAACACGCGGACGCTGTCTGCGAGGAAGGCGGGAGCCGGAGGGCCTGGCGGCGGGGGCTGCTGGGCTGTGCGGTGGTGGTGCCGCTGGCGGTGGCGGCGGCGCTGGATGCGACGCCCTGGCTGTCCTTCTTCCGGTAGGTGCCCATGTTCCCGCGCCGCGCGAAAGGACTCCTGGACTTCTGCATGGCCGCCCTGTGCCTGTGGGCGGCGTACCACCACACGCCCGCGGGCGCGCTGGTGCGCAAGGCGACGGCGTGGGCCACCGGGACGCGGAGCAGCGCGCGGCCGCTGCTCGCGTACTACGACGGCGTGAGCGGGACCTCGGTGGCGCCAGCGCTGATGGCCCCTGACGTGCCGCTGACGCGGGCGCTCACGGACGCGGAGGCGCTGGCGTGGGGCACCCACCTGGCGCTCAAGTCGGTGGACGCACGCGCTCGCGAGCCCGCGCTGGCGCTGGCCACGGAGCTGGGCATCTCCACCGCGTTGCTGCTGGACTCGAGCGACGGCCCCGTCGCCGCGCGCAGGCTGCATGCGGCACTGGCGAAGGACTTCCCGGGTGACGAGGCGCGGCTGACGGCGCTCTTCGCGGGCCGGGTGCCCGCGCGCTACGCCTTGGAGCGCGTGGCGGCGGAGGGCGGGGCGCCCACGCTGGAGCGGCTCGTGAGCCAGCTTCCTCCGGGGTTCGAGGGCGCCTCCGTGGGCGCTGCGCAGGCGCTGGCGCTGGCCACCGCCTTCGGGTTGGCGTGGCCCGTCCACGAGAGTGCGCGCGTGACGAGCCCATTTGGCGAGCGGTTCCATCCGGTGCTGGGCCGGCGCAAGTTGCACACCGGCGTGGACCTGGGCGTGCCGGTGGGCACCGCCGTAATGGCGGTGGCGGACGGGGTGGTGCGGCGCGCCAGCGAGGACGCGGTGAATGGCCGCGTGTTGGTGGTGGACCACGGGCGCGGCGTGACGACGGCGTACTGCCACAACTCGGAGTTGCTGGTGGCGGTGGGGCAGCGGGTGACGCGAGGGCAGCTCGTCGCGCGCTCGGGCAACACGGGCCGCTCCACCGGACCGCACCTGCACTACCAGCTGGAGCTGGCGGCGCGGCCCGTGGACCCGCTGAAGTTCCGCACCGCTCTGCGCTCCGTGGCGAAGGACGGCGTGCCCTGACGTGGGCGCTTCACCGGGCGCGCGGAGCGCCGGGCTCCCTGCTGGCATAGACGGTCCATGGAGGGGCCACGTCTGCTTCCCGGAGACGTCCGCGCGGGCTTGTCACGCCGCCGTGGCACGAAGAGGGTTGAGCGCTGGAGTGCCTGTGCTAGGTCCCGGCGCATGTCTTCCCCCCTCACGGTGAAGGTGCGTCGTGTGCGCACCCATGCGGAGCCACTGCCACTTCCACGCTACGAGACGGCGCAGGCCGCGGGCCTGGACCTGCGCGCGGACATCGATGGGGAGCGGGTGCTGGCGCCCCTGGAGCGGATGGCGGTTCCCACCGGGCTCGCGCTCGCGCTTCCGCCCGGATACGAGGGCCAGGTGCGGCCCCGCTCGGGGCTGGCGCTGAGGCACGGCGTCACGCTCCTCAACGCACCGGGTACGGTGGACGCGGACTACCGGGGCGAGGTGCAGGTGGTCCTCATCAACCTCTCCAACGAGCCCTTCACCCTGCGGCGGGGGGACCGGGTGGCTCAACTGGTGGTGGCCGCGGTGCCGCCGGTGACCCTCGAGGAGGTGGAGGTACTGGAGGAAACCTCCCGGGGTGGAAATGGCTTCGGGTCCACCGGACGCTAGCGAATGACCCCTGTGCTCGGCGTTCCTTGATGACAGGGGAGCGTGCAGAATAAGAGGCCGGGCCTTCCCCCGAGGTGGCCCCCCGACTGCCTCCTGGAGTTCGCCCGCTTTGCTTTGCTACCGCTGCGGCAGCCTCGTTCCTGCCTCTCAAGACACCTGCCCCACCTGTGGGTTGAAGCACGATGCCTCGGCGCGTCCGTCCGCTGGTGCGTCCCGCCGTCGGGGCGCGGAGGGAGCGCCCTACAAGCCAGGGGACGTCGTCGCCGACCGCTACGCCATCCAGGAGGTGGTGGGCTCCGGCCCCATGGGCTTCGTCTTCCGGGCCCAGGACGAGGAAATCGACGTCGAGGTGGCGCTCAAGGCGGTGCACCCGCGCCTGGTGCAGCAGCCCGAGGAGCGCACCCAGTTCTCGCTGTCCATGCGGACGGGCAAGAAGCTCAACCACCCGAACCTCCTGCGCGTGTACGAGGAGGGCCTGGATGGGGACCGGCCCTTCTTCACCATGCAGTTGTTGGAGGGCATGACGCTGCGCCGGATGATGGAGCAGCGCACCGCGCGCGGGCAGTTCTTCTCGCTGAAGGAAGTGGAGCCCCTGCTGTCGCAACTGGCGGCGGCCCTGGATGCGGCGCATCGCTTTGGCCCGCACTCCGACCTCAAGCCGGAGAACGTCATCGTCCTGCCGGACCTGCTCAAGGTGACGGACTACGGTCTGGGCCTGGCGGTGCCGCAGCTTCCCTTCGTCCAGGCGCAAAAGGGGCAGCGCGCGGACGTCTACATCGCGCCGGAGTACGTGGGCGGAGGCGAGCTGGACACGCGCATGGACGTGTACTCGCTCGCGGTCATCGTGGGGGAGATGCTCACGGGCATGGTGCCCGAGGATGGCGTCATCCCCGGATTGACGATGCACCACCCGGACCTGCCGACCTCCATCGAGGCGCTGTACCGGCGCGCGCTCAACTTCAACCCGCTGGTTCGCCCGAAGACGGCGGGTGAGTTCCTCAACGAGTTCACCAGCATCCTGTCGCGCACGCCCGCCTCGGTGGTGGCGCGTGCCCGAAGCGTGCCGGGCGCGTCGGGCCCCGCGGCCGCGAATGTCGCCAGGCCGGCCGCTCGGCCGCCGCCGCCCGTGCCCACGGGCATGCTCCCCGCGGTGCAGGAGGAAGAGGAGCTGCCACCGCCTCCGGGCGTTGCGGCGCCGAAGCCTCCCGCGCCCATGCCGGAACTGCCTCCGGTGGATGCCACGCAGCCGCTGGACGCGGCGTCCCTGGCCGCCATCATGGGGCGGGGAAAGCCCGCGCCTCAGCACCTGACGGAGCAGGCGCTGCCCTTCATCGCGCCGCCGGCCGCACCACAGAAGGCGGCCCCCGCCGCGCCGGGAGTCGCCTCTCGGCCCGCGTCGGTTCCTCCCTCGGCGTCACGGGGCGCGCCCTCGCGCAAGGACGCGGACGATGCCGCCGAGCCGTTGGCGCAGGAGTCCGAGGCGGCGCTGAGCCGGGCCGCCGCGCCCACGCAAGTGGATGCTCCCGCGGTGACGGACAGTCGCTCCCCTGCGATGACGCTGGATGAAGCGCCAGCGGTTCCCGCGGGCCGCTCCAACGCGCCCACGCTGGAGGCGGCACCCACGGTGGGGCGCTCTCGTTCCCGGGCTCCTGACGGCGCCGCGGAGGAGCACTCCTCGCGCTCGCGCGCTCGGGACAACGCCACGGATGAGTCGTCCTCACGTTCGCGGCCAAGGGACGGCGCCACGGATGAGTCGTCCTCACGTTCGCGGCCAAGGGACGGCGCCGCGGATGAACGCACTCGCGGCCGAGACGGCGCCACGGATGAGCGCGCGCGCGGTCGGGACGGCGCCACGGATGAATCGTCCGCACGCGCGCGCGGCCGGGACGGAGCCTCGGACGAGCCGTCTTCGCGCTCACGAGGCGCGGGCGCTGAGGACACCGGCAGCCGAGCCAAGGGGCGCTCCGCGGAGGACTCCGGCGTGCGCGGCCGTCGCCGTGCCTCAGAGGTGTCGGACCCGGGGAGTCGCTCCAACGGGAAGCGGAGCGAGCCGCCGGAGGCATCCGGTGCGCGCACGGCGCCTCGCGGGGCGTTGCTCACCAAGCCGGCCTCGCGGGTGGCGAAGCCCAAGCGCTCGACGCTGGGGCTGGTGCTGCTTGTCATTGGCGGGCTGGCTGTGGGCGCCGGAGGTGGTTTCCTGGCCATCAAGACGCTGCAGAAACCTGGAGCACGAGGAGCGGCGCCCGTCCCTGCGGCCGGGGGTGGTGGCACCGCGCTGGCGGCATCCGGGGGCGGCTGTCCCGCGGGCATGCGGCTGGTGAGTGGCGGCGCCTTCAAGATGGGGCGCAAGGACGACGACACGCTGGGCGGCGCTGACGAGCGCCCCGTGGCGAGCGTCCAGGTGTCTTCCTTCTGCGTGGACGAGTTCGAGTACCCCAACCAGGCCGGGGCGCGGCCGTCGGTGGCGGTGTCCTGGGACGAGGCCCGGGGGACGTGTGAGCGCGAGGGCAAGCGCCTCTGCACCGAGGAGGAATGGGAGAAGGCATGCAAGGGCCCCGGCAACCTGCGTTTTCCGTATGGCGAGGCTCAGGAAGCGGGCGCCTGCAACACCGCGGCAACGCCAGGTGGCCTGGCCGCTTCGGGGCAGTTCGCGCGCTGCAAGTCGGGCTACGCGGTGATGGACCTCGCGGGCAACGTGGCGGAGTGGACGGCCTCCCGCTTCGGAGACCGGGGGTACACGCTGAAGGGTGGCGCGTTCGACCAGCCCGATGCGGCGGCGCGCTGCTCGGCTCGGGCGAACGGCGCTCCCGCGGAGCGCCTGAGCGCGGTGGGCTTCCGTTGCTGCGCGAGCGTGCGGCAATGAGGGGCCGCATCACCGCGCTCCTCGTCGCGGTGCTGCCCGTGGTGGCCGTGGCGCAGGCTCCGGCCCGTCCTCGCGTTGTCGCGGTGAAGTCCGCCAACCTGGCGCCGTATGCGTCCGTCATCGCCGGCTTCGCCGCGGAGGCGCGCGCCGAGGTGCAGGAGGTCATGTTGGACGAGAGCGCGGGCGCCGCCGCGCGGCTCTTCAAGAAGCTGGCGCAGCAGAAACCCGCGATGGTGCTGGCCCTGGGGCCGCTGGCCGCCAACGCCGCCCGGCGGTCGCTGGGCGAGGACGTGCCCGTCCTCTTCGCCATGGTGCCGTACTACGAGAAGTACGGACTGGATGGTGCCAACGTCACCGGCATCTCGCTCACCAGCGACATGGGGCCGGAGCTGGAGGCGCTGAAGGCGGTGTCGCCGAAGGTGAAGCGCGTGGGCATCCTGCACGACCCGCGCTTCTCGTCGGGGACGGTGGCGCAGGCGCGGGCGGCGGCGTCCTCGAAGGGGATGTCCATCCTCCCGCTGGAGCTGGACGCGGGCGGGCGGGCGGAGAAGGTGCTGGACGGCGCGGTGGGCAAGGTGGACGCGCTGCTGATGGTGGCCGACAAGACGGTGGGCAACGCGGCCGTCGTCCAGGCGCTCATCGCCTTCGCGGAGGCGAACCGGCTTCCGCTGGCCGCGCTGACCTCCAGCCAGGTGAAGGAGGGCGCGACGCTGGCGCTCTCGCCCAGCCCCACGGCCATCGGCCAGCAGGCCGGGCGCCTGGCCAACCGCATCATCCACGAGAAGGTGAATCCAGGAGCGCTGGCGGTGGTTCAGCCAGAGGGGCTGGACTTGTCCCTCAATCTCACCGCCGCCAGGAAGTTGGGTCCGTCCTCCGACGCCGTGCTGGAGTTGCTCCGGCTCGCGGCGCGGCGGGACTTTGCCGTGAAGGTCTACGAGTGATTCCGCGATACAGCCGTCAGGAGATGTCTTCCCTCTGGTCCGATGAGGCCCGCTACCGCCGCTGGCGCGACGTGGAGCTCGCCGCGCTGGAGGGCATGGTGGAGGCCGGGCTGGCGCCCCGCGAGGCGCTGGAGGACTGCCTTGCCCGCGCCGGTGACTTCACGCGCGAGGACGCGGCGAAAATCGAAGACATTGAGCGCACCACCAAGCACGACGTCATCGCCTTCCTCACCTTCATGGAGGAGCGGGTGGGGCCCAGCGCGCGCTGGCTGCACCTGGGCATGACGTCGTCGGACGTGCTGGACACGTCGCTGGCGCTCACCCTGCGAGACGCACTGGACCTCATCCTGAAGGACCTGGACCGCGTCATGGCCGCGGTGGAGAAGCGCGCCTTCGAGCACAAGCACACGCTGCAGATGGGCCGCAGCCACGGCATCCACGCCGAGCCCATCACCTTCGGCCACAAGCTGGCCATCTGGTACGATGAGCTGCGCCGCGCGCGCACGCGCCTGGAGCACGCCCGGGACGTCATCGCCGTGGGCAAGATTTCGGGCGCGGTGGGCACCTTCGCGCACCTGCCGCCCGCGGTGGAGGAGCACGTCTGCCGCAAGCTGGGCCTCAAGCCCGCGCCGGCCTCCAGCCAGGTGGTGCAGCGAGACAGGCACGCGGAGTTCTTCACCGCGCTGGCGCTGCTGGGCTCGAGCATCGAGAAGTTCGCGGTGGAGATTCGCCACCTCCAGCGCACCGAGGTGCGCGAGGCGGAGGAGCCCTTCACCGCGGGACAGAAGGGCTCCAGCGCCATGCCGCACAAGCGCAACCCGATTCTGTCGGAGAACCTCACCGGCCTGGCGCGCCTGCTGCGCGGCTACGCGGTGAGCGCCATGGAGGACGTGGCGCTGTGGCACGAGCGGGACATCTCCCACTCGTCCGTGGAGCGCGTCATCGGCCCGGACGCCACCATCCTCGCGGACTTCATGCTCATCCGCTTCGCGCGGCTGATGGAGGACCTGCGTGTCTACCCGGAGCAGATGAAGAAGAACCTGGACCTGCTGGGCGGCGTGGTGAACTCGCAGCGGCTCCTGTTGGAGCTGGCGCGCAAGGGCATGGACCGGCAGGCCGCCTACGTCATCGTCCAGCGCAACGCGATGAAGCTGTACGAGGAAGGCCTCGACTTCCGGCAGGCCCTGCTGGCCGACGAGGACCTGCGGAAGATGATGACGCCCGAGGAGATTTCCGACTGCTTCTCCCCGGGCTACCACACGCGCCACATGGACGACGTCTTCCAGCGCGTGTTCGGCCGGAGCGCGTAGGCGCCCCGTCCCCGTGACGGAGGAGGGCTACTTCAGGTAGCCCTTCTCCCGCAGGTTGCGCTCGATGCGCGACTTCACGTCGCCCGGCTCCAGCGTCAGCGTCGTGCCGGTGATGTGCTCGTAGGCGGCCACGTACTTGGTGGCCAGGTCCACGCGCACCTCGTCGGGGATGGGCGGCGGCGTGCCCTGGCCGGAGAAGTTCCGCTCGCGGATGAGCCACTGGCGGATGTTCTCCTTGTCCAGCATGCGCTGGTCCTCGCCCTTCGCGAAGCGCGCCTCGTACTCGTCCGCCACCCAGTAGCGGCTGGAGTCCGGGGTGTGCATCTCATCGATGACGTAGAGCGTGTCGCCCACCTTGCCGAACTCGTACTTGGTGTCGACCAGGATGAGGCCGCGGGAGCGCGCCCACTTCTGGCCTTCGGCGAAGAGGCCCAGCGCGGCCTCGGAGATGCGGGCCCAGTCCCGCGGGCTGGCCAGGCCGCGGGCCAGAATCTCCTTCTCGGAGATGGGCTCGTCGTGGAGGCCGTACTCGGCCTTGGTGGACGGGGTGATGATGGGCGAGGGGAAGGCCTCGTCCTTGCGCAGCCCCTCCGGGAAGGGCAGGCCGTAGGCGGTGTGCGCGCCCTTCTGGTAGTCGCGCCACAGGCTGCCGGTGAGGTAGCCGCGCACCACCACCTCCACGGAGAAGGGCTGGCAGGCGCGCGCCACGGTGACGTTGGCGTCGGGCACGTCCAGCACGTGGTTGGGGACGATGTGCTTCGTGCGCTCGAACCAGAAGGCCGCCAGCCGGTTGAGCACCTCGCCCTTGAAGGGAATGGTGGTGAGGATGTGGTCGAACGCGGACAGGCGGTCCGTCGTCACGAGGATGAGGCGGTCATCCTGCCGGTACGTCTCGCGAACCTTGCCGCGGTAGTGCTGGCCGAGCGCGGGCAGGTCCGTCTGCTGGAGGGTGAGGGGAAGCTGCGCGTGAAGTGCGGAGGTATTCACTGTCGCCTCGCGGCCCCACTCTCGCGGGAAGAGCGAGAGGCAACGGGGCCTGACTGGAGGCGCGCGACTCTACTGGAGCGTACCGGGCAGGGAAGAAGGACCGTACGCTGCTGCCAGATAGAGGAAAGCTGGGTTGATGCGCAGGATTCCGTCCACGTAAGCGACCGCGTACGGTGCGCCCGAGGCCCGGTCCACCTGCACCGCGCCGTCCGGCTCGATGTCCCAGTGGGCGAGCAGCGTGCGGGCGACCAGCTCCGCCGCTTCACGCTCGGACAGGCCCTGCAGGCCCTCGCGGCGGTCCTCCGGCCAACGCTCCCCGCCGGACTCGAACACCAGCTCCAGGTTGCCGCCAGCATCCGGCGCCTGGAAGAGGTCCATCTTCGCGTCGAAGCCCGGCGCGGCGAGCAGCTCGCCCTGATGGCTGACGGGGAAGAGCACCAGGGCCTGGGCCGCTTGGCCGGCTTCGATGACGGACTGTCGCGCCACTTCCCGGAAGAGCTCCAGCCGCGTCGACGGAGACTCGAACTCGAGGAACTCCGGCGGGTTGGTGAGGGCCTGCCGCGCACTCATCGTGGCGCGCACGGGCGCGCCGGCCTCGCCACACGCGGTGAGGACCGTTACGAGAGAGAGGAGCAACCCAGGGAGCCAGCGACGCATCAGGCGGGAATATACCGATCTGCTTCCAGATCAACCAGCTAAACTCAGTGCATGCGGCCAGGGGAGCAGCTCACCGTTGTCCTTCATCAGACGCGTTCAACCGACAATCTCGGCGCCGTGGCCAGGATCATGGCCAACTTCGGATTCTCACGGCTGATTCTGTCGGAGCCGGTGCTGAAGTCCATCGAGGGCGCGGAGCGTCTTGCGGTCAAAAGCGACTTCGTCTTGAGGGGCATGGAGGTGGCGTCCGACCTCTCCGAGGCGCTGAAGGACTGCGTGTACGCGGTGGGCACGACGTCTCGCACCCAGCTCAAGGGACGCACGGCGTTGATGCCGGAAGAGGCCATCCGCCGGCTGGCGGAGGAGAGCGCGCGGGGCCGCGTGGCGCTCGTGTTCGGTGGAGAGCAGCGGGGCATGTCCGACGAGGACCTGGCGCGCTGCACGGACGTGCTGGCGATTCCGACGTCGGCCGTGCAGCCCTCCATGAACCTGGCGCAGTCCTCGGCGGTGTTGCTGTACCTCTGCCACCGTCAGGGGCTCACGCCCGCGCCCGTGGCGGACGAGGCGCCCGGCGCGAAGCTGGGCACGCTGGGGGCGTTGGCGAAGCGGATGCGGGAGGTGCTGCTGCGCGCGGACTTCCTCAACCCGCAGGCGCCGCAGCATGTGCTGAACGAGCTGGAGCAGACGTTGATGCGAGCGCGGCTGACCCAGCGCGAGGCGGAGCTGTGGCTCACCGCCTTCAAGCATCTGGACCGCGCGCTGACGCGGGGCGCCTCCACCTGACGAGGAGGCCACCCCGGCGCCGCGAACGGCAGGTGGCCTACGCCGCGTCCTTCTTGAAGGTCTCGGCGTGGTGCTTCTCGCAGAGGCCGCCCTTGAACGTCTTCACGCGGCACTCCGGCTTGGAGCAGGTGCGGTAACGGCTGTGCGGCAGCTCGCCCTGGCGCCACTGCTTGTAGTGGAAGTAGCAGTAGTTCTTGGCGCGGTAGGGGCGCTTGCAGCCCTCCACGGTGCACGCCTTCTTGCCATTGCTCTTGGCGAAACGCGGCCAACTGGTGCGCTTCTGGGTCGTCTGGGCCTCGGCCATTGCGAAACTCTCCTGCGAAACGATGCGAAGTCGCGGCGCCACACCGAGGTGGACCCGCCGCAAGGGTACGGAAAAAGGCGCACTGTCTAGCGCCCATGACACCCGAACGCAAGGAGGCCGGAAAACCGGGGCCCGGCCGGCACATCAAGGCACGGGGGTGTCCTGTCCAGAACCACCCGTGCCGGAGCCTGCTTCCCCGGCGGGTGGGCCCGCCTGGCGGCTCTTCGAGCGGGGCACCGGTGAGAGCAGGTCCTCCAGCACCGACTGCGGGGCGCCCGCGTGTCGCCCGGGCGTGGAGGTGGCCAGGGAGGGCGTGGGCGCCTCCTCGGACGGCATCTCCTCCAGCCGCAGCGTCAGCTTCAGGGGGCGGCCCATCCGGTGGACCTGGAACTGCACGTCGCGTCCCACGCCCCGGGCCGCGACCTGCCAGCGCAGGGCATGGGCGCGCCGCACGCTGCGCCGGTCCAGCCCGACGATGACGTCGCCCACCTGGAGGCCGGCGCGCTCGGCGGGGCCACCCGCGACGATGTCCGTCACCACCACGCCGCGCCCCCGGCGCAGGTTGAAGGCCTCGGCCACCTCCGGCGAGAAGTCCTGCACGCTCATGCCCAGCCAGCCGCGGCGCACGCGGCCGTGGGCCTTGAGGTGCGGAATCACCGTCTTCGCGATGTCGATGGGGATGGCGAAGCCGATGCCCTGGCCCGCCACGTTGACGGCGTTGGCCACCGCCACCACGTCGCCGTGCAGGTCGAGCACCGGCCCTCCGGAGTTGCCCGGGTTGATGGAGGCATCCATCTGGATGTAGTCGAAGTCGCCGTCCCGACCGTTGGGCGTCACGTCCGTGCGGCCCTTGTAGCTGACCACGCCCACCGTCACCGAGTGCGCCAGGCCGAACGGGTTGCCGATGACGACAATCCAGTCCGCCGAGCGCACGTGCGACGCCGAGGCGAGCTTCAGCACCGGCAGCTTGCGAGGGGCGGAGATTTTCAGCAGCGCGCAGTCGGTGCGCGCGTCCTCGCCCACGACGACGGCCTCGTAATCCTCCACGTAGCCGCGAGGGTGCAGGACGGAGACGAGGACCTCGGCCGCGCCCTCCACCACGTGCGCGCTGGTGAGGATGTAGCCGTCCGGGTGGATGATGAAGCCGGAGCCGATGCCCTTCTGGGCTTCCTCTCCAGAAGCGGCCTGCACGTCGGCGGCCTGCTGCGTGGTGATGGACACCACGGAGGGCATGGCCTTGCGGGCCACCTCACTCAACGTGGAGCGTTGTTTCTGGAGGGCGCGATTCTGCGACTCCACCCAGAGCCGCCCTCGGTCGCGGCCGGCGGCTTGCGCTGGCAGGACCAGCGCGCACACCAGCGCGGCCAACAAGATGACACCCGTGCCTCGCGCCCTGCCCATGGCCCCGCCTCCACCCCGACCAGCCACCTTCCGTGCAACCTAAGGAGGCGGAGAGGCCGGGGGAAGCGGGCCCGACGACGGACTACTTCTTCTGCGCAATGATGCGGTTCACCGCTGCACGGTCCTCGGCGCTGATGCGCTCACGAGGCGACGAATCCTTGTTTCCGGCGACGGCATCCTTGGCGTCCTCGTACGCGTCCTCCAGGCCATCCTTGAGCCGATCAACCGTGGACGGATTCACCGAGCGGTTCCACGCCCGCTCCATGTGGTCCAAGGGCGTGCGTCCATCCACCTTCCCCGAAGCCAGGAAGACGCCGAGCCCCACCGCACAGCACGTCCAGACGATGAACTTCAATGCGTTCACGCTCACAGCCTCCTACCTGTTCGTACACCAAGAGGCCGTCCGTGGCCAGTTTCCGAACGAGGGTGTGTGCATTGCGCTGACAGGGTGGGGGGGCGGCCTTTAATGTCCGCGGGCTTGCAACCCGAAGAACTCTTTCAGGCGGCCCGTGAGCGGGCGGCGCAGTTGGACGTGGGGCGTGGCGACGCGGCGGTGGAGCGGGTGCGCGCGGCGGCCTCGGCGCTCTTCGTCCGCATTCCCGAGCCCCCGGTGTACCGGCGCGCGGAGGACCCCTCCCGCAAGGCGGCCCAGGCCCTGCTCCCCGAGGTTGAGCGCGTGCTGGCGGAGGCGCTGGCGGCGGGGCGGGACACCGCGGCGGTGGCGCCGCTGGAGAAGCTGGTGGCCGCGCTGCTGGCCCACGGCGAGGCGCTCTGCCACACCGCGGATGGCCGGCTGGAGGCCGCGGAGACGGCGTGGCGCCGGGCCCAGGAGCTGGAGCGCGCCGCGCACCCCACGCGTCACCTGGTGACGTCGCCGCCGCGGCCGCCGCCGGTGTTCGACAAGGCCACGCGCGTGTCGCGCTACGACCCGCGTCCCGCCCCCCAGGCGAGCGTGAAGCTGGTGTGCCCGAACATGGGCTGCAAGCGGGTGGGGGACTACGCGTTCCTCACGAGCCACGCGTACAACCGCTTCATCTGCCCGGTCTGCCGCACGCCCTTCCTGGCGTACTTCGGCGAGCTGCGCGGGCTGGAGGTGGAGGTGCGCCGCAGCTCCAAGCGGTACTTCTTCACCGTGGACGAGGTGGGCACCACGGGCAGCACGCGCATCGAGTTCGAGGAGGCCAGCGGCCAGGAGTTCCCCGCCGCGCGGAGGGACCTGCTGGCCTTCGTCTACACGGAGGCGCGCGAGCTGAAGGCGGTGGTGAACCTCACCAACCAGCGGCTCATGTGGGTGAGCCCGGCGTCCTCGTGCTTCGTGGCGACGGTGGCCTTCGGGGAGGGCGCGCCGGAGCTCGTGGCCTTCCGTGCCTACCGCGACGACGTGCTGCGGAAGAGCGCGCCCGGTCGTGCGTTCATCCGTGGCTACTATCGCTACGGGCCGGACGTGGCGACCTGGGTGTCGCGGCGCCCGGTGGCCCGTGCCGGTGTGCGGTGGGTGCTGCGGCGGGTGCATGGCCGCCTGACGAAGAGAGGATTCGCGTGACGGAAAGCATCGGGGCGCCGCCTCCGGCCCCGAAGAAGGCGGGCGGCGGAACGAAGGTCGTACTGGGGCTGCTGGCCGCGTTGGGCCTGGGCGGCGTGGTGTACCTGGGCGTGCTGGAGGCCCAGCGCGCCAAGCTGGTGCCGGATGGCGCCTCCATGCCGTCCATGGAGATGCCTCGCCATGGTGGCGGGACGCTGAAGCTGGAGGACCTGAAGGGCCAGGTGGTGATGCTGGACTTCTGGGCGACCTGGTGCCCGCCGTGCCGCGAGGAGATGCCGGCGCTGGTGAAGCTCGCCAAGGAGTACGAGCCGCAGGGGCTCGTCTTCGTGGCGGCCAGCCGGGACGACGGCGACCGGGCGCCCCAGTTGGTGGAGTCCTTCATGCGCAACCACCTGCCGGACCTGGCGCCATACGTCGTCTATGCGGATGACGACGTCGCGCGGGCCTTCCAGGTCAGCGCGTTGCCGACGCTCTACTTCCTGGACCGCGACGGCAAGGTGATGGACGCGCAGCGCGGTGCCCTGTCCGAGGACGGCATCCGTCGCCGCATCGAGCGCGCGCTGAAGCAGCCCTGACGTTCAGGAGTGGGGGGAGCATGTCCTGGTGGCTGACGCTGTCCTTGCTGGCCGCGGCGCCGGGGGACGGGGGCACGACGAAGAAGGCGGAGGACGCCGAATCGCTGCGGACCCGTGCCACGAAGCTCTATCGGGCGAAGAAGCTCGCCGAGGCGTGTCCTCTATTCGAGCGTGCCGCGCAGCTCGCGCCGGAGCACGGCCCCACGCTGGCCGACCTGGGGCTGTGTCTTCAGAAGCAGGGGCGGCAGGAGCAGGCGCTGGCCGTCTCGCTGCGTGCGCTCCGGGTGAGCGGCGCGGATGCCAAGACGCGCGCCAACGTCTACTACAACCTCGCCGCGTTCCACGACGTGACGCCGGAGGTGCTGACGCTGGAGTACCAGCCGACGCCTCGGGGCCACTACAAGGCCATTCGCGGTGGCGGGCCGTGCGCGGACCTGCCCTCGTCGGAGCCGAGCTGCGGCACCGCGCTGCAGGCATGTCTCAGCGAGTGGCAGGCGTCCATCGAGTCCGTCTACGGCGAGGACCCACCGATGTTCTACACGGCGACGGGCTTCAACATGCACGTCAACGGGGCGGGGGCCCGGGAGGGCGCGTCCGTCTCCGAGCGGCGGGGCGAGACGGATTACTGCCCCAACGCGCCTGCGCCGGTGGACGGTGGCGCGGCGTCGGCGCGGAAGTGCCTCTACTGGTCGAGCAACGAGCTGCTCGAGGACTGCCACTACAAGGATTCCGTCTGCGACGCGCAGCGGGCGCCGTGGCTCGAGAACGCGGGCGGCTGCAAGATCGTCTACGTGAATCCCTGTGAGGGCCGCGTCGCCGTCGCCTGCCAGGGCGAACGGTTCGCGCCCCACAAGCTCTGGGTGGGCGAGGTTTCCGTGACGCCCGTCCGCTGAATCGGAGCGGGCACGCCGCAGTCGCTCTGTCCCGGGCCGCGAGGGAGCTGGCTCCGCGGCCCGGCAAGAGTCCATCCACGGAGGGGGCGGGCACGCCGTGCAGGCGTCCCGCCCCGGGTCGTGAGGGCTACGGCTTCGCGTCCTTGGGCGGGGCCTCGCCAGCCCGTGTCGTTCCCGGTGGAGGCTGCTGCCCCGCGGGGACGACAGTCTCCTTCTTCTCCGTCTCCACCTCGGAGCGCACGAGGCGGAAGTCGACGCGCCGGTTCTTCGCGCGGCCCAGGGCGGTGTCGTTGGTCGCGATGGGGCGGTCGAAGCCGAAGCCCTTGGAGCTGAGGCGCTTGCGGTCGATGCCCTTGTTGACCAGGTACTCGAGCACGGACTTCGCGCGGCGGTCGGACAGGCCCATGTTGAGGGCGCGCGAGCCGCGGTTGTCGGTGTGGCCTTCGATGAGGACCGGGCCCAGCGTCGGGTTCTTCCGCAGCACCGTCGCCACCTCGTCGAGCAGCGGGTACGACTGCTTCTGGATGACGGCGGAGCCTGTCTCGAAGAGCACGTTGCCCTTGATGCGGATGCGGTCGGACTCGACGACGACGTAGGGCGGCGAGTCGAACGGGCAGCCGTTGTTCTCCGGCGGGCCGAACTCCTCGGGGCAGTCGTCCTCGTTGTCGGGCACCTCGTCGCCGTCGGTGTCCGGGCAGCCGTCGTAGTCCTTCGGGCCGGGCTTGTCCGGGCACTTGTCGAGCGTGTCGGGGATGCCGTCGCCGTCCGCGTCGTTCTCGTCCTCCGGGCAGCCCTTGTTCGACTTGGGGCCCTTCTTGTCGACGCAGGCGTCCTCGCCGTCGACGACGCCGTCGCCATCCGTGTCGTAGTTCGGGTCCGGGCAGCCCTTGGTGTGCTTGGGGCCCTTCTCGTTGGCGCAGCCGTCCTCGCCATCGGCGATGCCGTCGCCGTCGTTGTCCGGGTCGGGGCAGCCGTCGCTGTCCTGGAAGCCGTCCTTGTCCTCGGGCTCGTTGGGGCAGCGGTCGCGGATGTCGGCCACGCCGTCGCCGTCGGAGTCGACGAACGTCTCGTCGTAGCGCACCGCGAACATCACCCGCAGGGCCTCACGGCCGTAGCCGCTGGACAGGTTGATGCCGCGGCCGACGTTCAGCTCCATGCCCCAGTTGCCCCAGACCTTCGCGCGGGCGCCCACCAGCGCCTCCCACGGCGTCTTGAGCGAGTCGGCCTGGTCGAAGTTGAAGGGGCGCACCAGCGGGGTGCCCAGGTGCATCTCCGCCACCGCCTCCACATCCGTGAAGCGGCCCATGTTGGGCAGCTCCGCGATGGCGCCGGCGCCCAGCGTCAGCTCGTCATCGACGAGCAGGTTGAGGTACTGCGCGTGGGGCCGCAGCCGCACGCCCACGTTGCCGAGCACGCGGATGGGCACCGGGAGCGCGGTGAAGCGCTGCTCGAGCGCGATGCGAGGCGCCCACAGCACGCCTCGCTCGCCGGTGAAGCTGGACGCGCTGCCCGTCGGCAGCCGGACCTCGGCGACGAGCGACACGCCCACGGGGAACTTCTCGCGGTCCAGCAGGTGGACGCGCGGCAGCAGGCGGATGTCGCCCAGCGTGGTTCGCCCCACGCCCGCGGCGCCCGGGAAGTTGGGCGCGTCCAGCGTGTCGCGCAGGAGCTGGAAGTTGTCGCCCTGGAGCAGCGTGACGGGCAGGTCCACCGCCAGCTCCAGGCGCTCATGGAGCTGGTAGGCGAAGAGCAGGTGCGCGTCGAGCCGGTAGGGCAACAGGTCGCCCAGCTTCTCGTCGCCCAGCTTCAGGGCGAGGATGCGCCAGTTGAAGTCGAACAGGAGTGCGGCGCGGAAGCTGCCCGTGGGCAGCGCGTTGCTCGTGCCTTCCAGGGCGATGCCGCTGTGCTGAGCGGCCGTGGCCTTCACGGGGACGGCGTCGAATCCGCGGGCGAAGGGGTCGTGGTCGGCGTGAGCGGCCACCGAGGCCAGGAACAGGCCCAGGATGGCGAGTCGGGTGGCTGCGCCGCGCAAGCTGAAGCCTCGCATGTTTCAGGCTCTTAGCACCCGGCTCCGGGGGGTGGAAGGAATTGACCCACCCCCCGGCACTGCGGATTACAGCCGTGCGTTATTTCTCCATGAACTGCTGCGCGGGGATGACCTGGATGGCCTCCGGGCGCAGGGGCAGCTTGGAGGTGGAGATGGCCTTGTCCTGCGTGAGCAGCTCCTCGGACTTGGGGGACGCGTAGGTGATGGGCGACGGCGCTCCGGAGCGCAGCGCCTGGGCGAGCCCCTCCGCGTCCTCGGTGACGAAGGCGAAGTTGAGGGCCTCCGGCTGCACGCGGCGGCGCAGGGCCTCCTGGACGGACTGCGGCGTCATCTTCGCCATGGCCTGGCGGTACTGCTCCAGGAAGTCGGGCGTGCCGTAGAAGAGCCCGTCAATGGCGTAGCCCAGCCGGCGCTGGTCGGTCTGCTCCCACAGGCGGGTGTAGCCCTGGAGGAAGCCGCGCATCAGCTCGAAGCGCTCCTGGGGGATGCCCTCCTTCACCATCTGGTCCAGGAAGAACACCGCGCCGCGCGTGGCGAACACGCCGTTGGTGGGCACCACGGGGCGAATCCACAGGGAGAGGTCCTGCTGGGTGCGCGCGATGTTGGTGCGGTTGTACGTGGTGCCGGGCGACTCGATGAAGTGCTCGGCGTAGGCGTAGTCCCCGTAGTTGAGGCCCCGCTTCTCACGCAGCTCGGTGAAGAGCACGCCAATGGACTGGCGGTGCTCGCCCAGGTTGGACATGGCGAAGGCCACCGGGAAGAAGTCCGGGTCGCCGCGGCGGATGGTGCTGACGTAGCCCATGCTGACCGCGGTGGAGAGCGTGGGCTTCTGGATGATGACGGTGCGGCCGGCCGTCGTTGGAACGGCGGGCAGCTCCACGCGGGGCGCCCCCGTCGCGGGCAGCGCGGACAGGCGCGAGGTGAGCGACTTCGCGAGCGCGTCATCCACCGCTCCGGCCAGGCCGATGACGAGCCGGTCCTGCGTGAAGACGCGCTGGACGTGCGCCTTCACGTCGTCGAGCGTGATGGCCTTCAGCCCCTGCACGGTGCCACCGGTGAAGTGGGCGTAGGGGTGGCCTTCGTAGAGGAGCGCGTCCAGCGCGACCTTGCCGAGCGCCTCGTCGTTGGCGCTGCGCAGGCCGTTCTCCACGTCGCTGATGGCGTTGGCGCGCAGGCGCTCCAGTTCGGCGGCGTCCAGGCGCGGGGCCAGGAGCACGTCGGTGAAGATGTCCTGGAAGCGCGCCAGGAAGTCCCTGTGGACGCGGCCGGAGAAGGCGGTGAACTCCTTGTCCACGAAGACGTCCAGCTCCGCGGCCATGGGGTAGAGCGCCTCGAGGAGCTGCGAGGCCGTGAGCTTCTGCGTGCCGCCCTCCGCCATGAGCTGCGCGGTGAGGGCGGTGAGGCCCTCCTTGCCCTTCGGGTCATCCACGGAGCCGGTGTGGAAGACGAGCCGGAACGAGACGATGGGCGTGTCGGGCCGCGCGAGGACGACCCGTTCCATGGGCTTGGGCTGGCGCAGCGGCGTCGCGGGCACGGACTCCGGACGTGCGGGCTGCGGGGCGGGTTCGGGCTTCGCGGCCTGGGCGGGCACCGCGGGAGGCGGCGCGTTCTCGTCGGGAGGCGGCGCCTTGGGCGTGGTGGCGCAGCCGGCGAGCCCCAGCAGGGCGGTGAGGGACATGAGTGCTCGGGTGTTCATCACTTCGTCCCTCCGGTGGTGCCCGTCTTCGGGGTGAGGCTGAGCAGGATGAGCTTGTTGGCGGTGAGGTAGCGCTTGGCGAAGTCGGACAGCTGCGTGGGCGTCACCTTGGGCAGGCTCTGCAGGTGGCGCTGGAATCCGTCGGGCGAGCCCGTGACGCCGGCGTACCAGCCGAGCTGGATGCCCACGTCGCGAGGCGTCTCCAATGCCATGAGCGCGCCGTAGCGGGCGTGGTCCTGGATGGCCTTGAGCCGCGCGGCGTCCACGCGCCCGGCGGCGAGCCGGCTGACCTCCTGGAGCAGCGTCTTGCGGACGGTGTCGCGGTGGCGCTCGTCCTTGAGGGTGGCGGTGAGGGTGAAGAGGTGCGGGTCGCGGTGCTCGGAGTAGTCGCTGCCGATGGACTCCACGAGCTGCTTGTCCAGCACCAGCGACTTGTAGGCGGGGCTGGTGGGGCCGGCGAGGTAGTCCACGAGGAGCGTCTGGATGGCGGCGTCGGCCAGGCTGGTGCCGGCGCTGGGCGTGCGCCATGCAATCACCTGGCGAGGCTGCGTGGGCTGGGGCCAGTCGATGTGGGCGGTGCGCGCGCCCTTCTGGGGCGGCTCGGCGGGGACGGCGACCTGGGCGGCCTTGCGGTCCCACGGGCCGTAGTGCTGGCGGACCAGCTCCATGACCTTGGCGTCGTCGAAGTCACCGACGATGAAGAGCAGGGTGTTGTCGGGCGTGTACCAGCGCTCGAAGAAGGTGCGGCTGTACTCATAGGCCTGGGGCATCGCCTGGATGTCCTTGTAGAAGCCCATGGTGGTGTGCTGGTACGTGTGGCGGGTGAAGGCCGCGGCGTTCAGCTCCTCCTCCATCTTGAGGAAGGGGGCGGCGGCGTTCTTGTGGTACTCGCCGAGCACGGCGAGCGCCTCCGTCTGGAAGGACGGCTCGCTGTACTCCAGGTTCCGGAAGCGGTCCGCCTCGATTTCGATGAGCTGGGGCAGGCCGGCGGTGGGGCCGTAGGAGTAGTAGAGGGTGATGTCGTCGGTGGTGAAGGCGTTGTCGTCGAAGCCGAAGTTCCCCAGGATGCGCTCGCGCTCGCCTTCCGGGTGCGTCTTCGTGCCCTTGAACATCATGTGCTCGAAGAAGTGGGCGAAGCCCGTGCGGCCGGGCTCCACCTCGTTGCGCGAGCCCACGCGGACCACGGTGACGTAGGCGATGATGCCGCGGGACGGGTAGGGCACGCGGACCACGGTGAGGCCGTTGGGCAGGGTGTCCGTGTGGAGGGTGTAGGGGAAGGCGTCCGAAGCCGGGGTCGGCGCGGCGGCGGCCGGGAGGGCCGTGCCCAGCAGGAGCAGCAGGAGGGGGAGCATTCGTCTCATTCAGGTGCCTCGTGGCCGGGACGGAAGAAGCGGGACCCGGCGGGTAGGCGACCCTACGACGGCTGGCTCGGTGGGGCAGGGACTTGTGCGCCGAGTGTCCACGGCCGTGCGCCCACGTGTGCCCGGAGCCATTCAGGAGGATTGACGCGCTCCCGTCAGCGGTTAATGTGGTGAAGACGCGGCGCAGTGAGGGACCGCGTCACCTGCAGTGAACCTACCGGGGGCGACCTGGTTTCGACGGGGGCATTGAAGTTCGAGACGCGTGCCGAGCTTGTCAGGTAGCTCGTAAATCCAACCCGGCAAAGACACAAAAGCCAACGACAACGTTGAGCTCGCGCTGGCTGCCTAAAAACAGCTCTTAGTGCGCGGTCCCCCCGCCCTCGGCCTGTGGGGTTGGGACAGACCGTCAGAATGCAGGCTGGCTGCCGAGGGGGCCTGGACCCGAGGTGGCGAGACCTTTCCAGGACCGGCCTTGAGTATCCCGTCCGTGGGAGCCTTGAGGACGTAGCAAATCGCGGACTACGCACGTAGGGTCGAAGAGCGGAAGGCTTTCGGACGCGGGTTCGATTCCCGCCGCCTCCACTGAATTCCCCAGCAATTCTACGGAGTTGCTGGGGGTGTAGTACCCCTGTAGTGACGCTCCATTCTCGGTGCCTTCGCCAGTAGACGGAGGGGCCTCGGGGAAGGGCAGCTTGAGCAGAGCCACCTGCTCGCAGAGTACCGGCCAGGACGGCGAAGTGTAGGTGTCCACGATGTCTCCTTCGGGGCCGTGAGTCACCCAGCGCAGCAGTTCCTTTCGGGCCCCGTCTTCCAACGCGCAGGTGATGAAGGTGCGCCTGGCGTCGTGCTGCCGCCGGGGGCGCAGGCCGAGCTGCTCCAGGTCCTCGAGGAGCCGCTTGTAGGCCGCGGTCGAGTTGAGGATGCCGAGGTCCGCAGCCGGCACGATGAAGTCTTCCGGCGTCGGCTGGCGGCCGTAGCACCGCGCCCAGCCCTCCGCCTGCCACTCCGCGAGGATGCGCGCGAGGACCGGGTGGACGGGCACCTCGCGCACCACGCCCGTCTTCGTGGCCGGCTTCAGGAGCTTCTTCTTGACGTCGTAGCTGCTGGCGATGAGCAGCTTGCCCAGGGGCAAGAGGCGGGGCTGGTGGTGACTGAAGCGCCGGGGCGTCGCTTCGTTGATGCGCATGCCGCCCAGGAAGAGCATCGCGTAGAGCACCCGGCGGTTCTCCGGGATGTGCCGGGTGGTGATGAGCTGCACGGCCTCCTCGCGCGTGTAGATGGCGGTATGGCGCCAGGCCAGGTCCTTGTCCCGCTTCTTAGGCAGCTCGCCGCGGCGGGCGGTGAGGACGCACGGCGTCGCGCTGATGAGCTCCTCGCGCAAGGCGTCCGCGAACATGACACGCAGGATGCCGTAGATGTGCAGGATGGAGCGCGGCGCGAAATACGGCTTGCCCTCCTCGTCCTTCAGCGCCTGGAGCGCGCGGACGGCGGCGAGGACGTGGCGAGGCCGCACGTCGGCCAGCACCAAGTCCTTCAGGTACGGCATGGCGTGGCTGATGCGCACCTCATCGTCGTTGATGGAGGCGATGCCGCGGGCACGGCGCTCCTTTAGCCACCGCTGGCAGTAGCGGCCCACGGTGATGGGGCCCAGCTCCGGCGCGGCGAGGCCGCTCTCCCGCTCGGCCTCCACCTTCCGCTCGATGGCGGCCAGGAGCTTCTCGGCGCTGGCCTTGTGCATTGTCTTGGCGGACTTGCACTTCTGCTTGCCGTCCAGGCCAATCCAGCCAATCCAGTAGAACTTCGAGTCGGCGCGCAGGTAGACGGTGCCCATTACCCGCCCCTCGCGTACAGCGCGGCCTGAGCCTCGATGGCGTCATCGGGCAACTCGGCGTCATTGGGCAGCGCGGGGGGCTGGTGGCGCAGCACTTCCATCAGCTGCCGGCGGCTGACGAGAATCCGCCGTACCGTGCCGTACCGCGTGAGCTGCCCGCTCCGGAGCCACGCCTGGATGACAGAGCCGCTGACTCGCGCGACGGCCGCCGCCTCCACCAGCGTGAGCATGTCCACGTCCCTGCCAGGAGCGCTCGCTATCTCCTCGCGAATGACGCGCCGGACCATTCCTTCAAAGGCAGCCAGTGTTGTTGCATCCATCTTCGACTTCCCCCGCTCGGACAAAGGTGAACAACTTCTGAGGTGCGACGCGCGGCGACTACGTACTGAGTCACCCAGGTGCCCGAGGCCGACTTATCCGGCTGGCGCCGGCATCGACCGCGTGGATGTAGAGCAAGGTGTGGGCCAGCTCAGGGCGGCCCAACCGCAAGGGGCCAGGCGCTGGGCCTGTGTCATCCTGGCTTGAGTCGGGCCGCATCGTGGACGCGCTGTCCTTCGTGCCGGACGCACGCTCAGGGCAGCGTGTTTCACGGGGGGCGCGTTCGGGAGTGCGAGCTGGCTCGGAGCGACGTTCCACGAGGCCCCCAGAAGGGTAGAGACGCTCTATCGGCGGACCTTTACAAACGCCGATAGAGCGCCGGAGGGCGCGTGTCCCAGCGCTACCTGGGTGCACGGGCCTTTTCTGGTGGTCCTCTCGCCGAAGCGATGGGACCGAAGCTCTCTGTGGGAAACGGGACGCTGGTAAAGGTCACTGCTTCAGCGAGCCGTTGGGGACTTCAACTGCGAAAACCGTGGAAATGGGTAGCACTCCAGGACTGGGAGTGCAAGCCCCTTACTGCGAAATCGACCGCAGTGGCTCGTTCGGCTTCCCAACCGGCCGGTAACACTTGCCCTTGTGCTCGTACATCTTGTCGCCGCACGGAGCGGTGCGGTCGGTGGCAACCCAGCAGCCGCCGTTGATGAAGACCTCCGCCTGTTCTGCGTCGCACCCCTTCGTCTTCTGGCCTTCGAACGGGCGTGGCGGCATGTCACGCGCCAGAACGAGCGCATCCAGGGTGGAGACGGGCACCATCCAGCCAGGAGGCTTGCCGCCGCTCCAATCGCTGCGCTCGAGCTGGGGAGGTTGAGACGGAGGGGGCGGCGGAACCATGTAGACGCCCATCAGGGCCGCCGCGACGAGCGCAAGCGCGACGGTGGTTGCCGAGCCGGTGCTGCGCCACGTCCGACGAGCTGCACGGCGCACCCGGCGCAGCCAGCGGCGCGAGCGCAGCACGGGGCCTCGTCGCCGCGCCGGCGAGCGCAGGTGCTCCATGGTGTCCGCGAGCAATCTGCGGGTGCATGCCGTCTGTACCATTGCCTTCGTCAGCGCCAAGGTGCCCTCCAGGTTCCGCGCTACGTCCGCGTCGGAAGCACCGTCAGGGGCGTGGACTCGCAGGCTGACGCGCGGTGGCGCCACCGTCGAAGCAGGGGAGGCACTGATGTGGACCTCCAGCCCGACGTCCGGGTGGAACTGCTGCTGCCTCTCGGTCAGCTCCAGGTCCAGGGACGGCTCTCCCGACGTTGCGTGCCGCACCTGGTACAGGCGCCCCAGGAGGGAACCCCTGTACCTGCGGATGATGATGTCCAGCCTCTGGCGGAACCTTCCGGTGTTGCTGCGCGGCACTGCGCGCGCCCTGTCCGACGTACCACCTCGCCAGATATTCTCGGCCTCTCTCACGTTCGCTCCCGCTCGGTCGCCCGGAGGGCATCCCTGCTTGACCGGATGGTACGGAATCCCCGGCGCGCGTGCGCTACTTCGCGTCCCGGCCTTCCTCGGTGCCCGGGCCAATTGCCCGGCCAGGACTTGGAGTGCTAGCTAGTCAGGAGTACTCACACTCGGGGGTGCCCATGGTCCGCCAGCTCCTTGCCGTCGTCGCCGCTCTGCCCCTCGTGGTGGCGTGTGGTGGGCAAGAGCGCGCTGCAGCGGCCCCTGCTGGATCCGTTCGCTTCGTCGTCAGCAACGAGGACAGTGTCTCGCGTCAGTTCACGGTGTCCTACTGGGCGCGGGACGTGGAGACCGGTGAGCGCATCGTCCGGAACTTCATCAGTGGCCAGCGTATCGAGGCGGGGGCTCAGCAGGAGTTCACTGCCGAGTTGCCGCCCGGTTCTGCCGGTGAGGTTGGCGTCAGTGGCTTTGACCTCCAAGACGCATCCGCATGGGCGCGCGTGGAGACCCCGTTCGCAGTCGTTGGCGGGGCACAGGTCTGTGTCCTCACGTACCGACCAGGCCCCGTCGTAGACGCGGATTGCCACTAACGCAGCGGCCCCGCGCGGAACCGGACCGCCTCCAATGACACCCATCCATTGGGAGGGGCGCCGGCGCCAATCTCGACGGCACCTGCTTTCGTGACGCGCGCTCGGACGACCGTATTGGCCGAGGTAGGGCAGGAGAACCACCGCGTCTTGGCGGGGCAGTGCGTAGGTGGGAGCACAAAGGCTGTGGTGAGCGTCGCGGGAGCAGGGTTCGGGACCCGGACAACGCCCACGCACACCGTGTCCATACTGCTGCTCATGTAGAAGCCGGGCCACTCGTTCTCGATGGCGGAGTAGGGCGGGGACTCGAATTGACCGAATCCGTTCTGAAACGGGATTCCATCAACGGAGATGTATGAGACTGGAGGCTGGAGCGAGAGCACGTTCTCCAGGCGAACCGAATCAACGAGTAGGTCCGTGTTTCCACTGCCTTGCCCGAAAGAGACTGCAACAAATCGCGCGCCGGCTGGCACGGTCCCGACGACGTAGAAGCGCTCCCATACAGAGGCCGCCGCGACCGTCACCGTCCTGGACGCAGTCGACAGTTCGACACCGGGAGCGCTGTAGAAGCGCACGACTAGGCTTGCGAGGTTCGCACCATCGAGCGTCGGCCGCATCGCCCAGACCTCGGCCGAATAGACGTCACCTCCACGGACCGTGATGGGCTGAGAGCGAACCTGTGCGCTCCTGCCTGCGATGAAGCGGAGCGCTCTGCTCCCAGAGTAGGCCGCGTTGTCGGTGGTAACATCGACTCCCCACTCGCCAACGATGGGCGTCCACGTGTCCGGCTGTCCCGACTTCGCGGCAGACTCGAAATCGGCGTTGGGCGGTAGCGCAGCGAGCGACACATGGGGAGCGAAGTCAGCCGGCGTTGCGTACCGTGGCGCCATCTCCACCTGCTCCGAGGCGGGCCCGACGTTGCCGTGGGCGTCCCTCCCGCGCACCACCGCGTAGTACGTCGTGCCGGGCACCAGGTCCGCCACCTCGAAGCGCGTGGTGGACGCGGCGGCCTTGAGCGTCGAGGCGCTGGGCGTAAACCCGGGCGAGGTGGACACGTGCAGCTCGAAGGTGTCCCACTCCGGGCCGGATGAGGGAGGCTTGAAGGCCAGGGCGAAGCCGTTGACGGTGGGCGTGGGCTGCAAGTCGCTGGGCGCGTCGGGGCCCTTGAGCTTCGTGGTGACGTCGATGGATTTGAGCGCGGCGTTGTGGGCCGTCAGCGGCGCCGCGTCGCGCGCGCGCCACTCGAGCACGGAGGTGGCGGGCCGGCCGCGCAGCTGCAGCTTCGTCTTGGCGATGCCGCCGGAGCAGGTGTGGTCCAGGTTGACGACGGCCAGCTCCACGGGAGCGCCCAGGGTGACCCCGTCCGGCTCCACGCGCACCATGTCGTTGATTTCGAGGGGCCAGAAGTACGGCAGCTCGAGCTCAAGCGTGAGGGAGGAGTCGGACAGGTCGGCGATGGCCGCGTCGGCCAGGCGCTGGGCCTCGGCCTCCGTGTTGATGTTGCTGGCGGAGGCCTCGGCCACCTGCATGTAGCGCCGCCCGTACTCGGCGATGCTGGAGGGGTTGATGGACGTCACCGTCTTGCGCTTGGCGTTGCCCAGCGCGTCCCTGTCGTTGATGTCCGTGTAGAGGACGTCCACGACGTTGCGAATGTCGCGCAGGGCGCGCTTTGCCTGTCGGAGGGACTCGTAGTCCTCCGGGCCGAACGTCCACACGGCCTCGCCGCCCAGGCGCTCCGGAGACTGGAGGTAAAGGGCCCAGCCGTGCCCCTCTCGCCAGCGCAGGCGCACCTCCCAGCCGAGTTGCTCGGCCAGGGCACGCACCGCATCCCAGACGGGCTCGCGCTGTTGCGTGTAGCGGCCGAGTTGCCACATCGGGTCCACCGGCACGTAGAGCCCCGGGCCCGTCCCGGTGGGCACGTTGTCGCCGATGATTTGGGTCATGACGTCCTGGACGGCCACGCCCACCGTGTCGTTGCCGTAGTCGCGCTCCTGCTCGATGAAGAAGTCCTGGAATACGCCCGCGTAGTCGCGGCCGTTGAAGGAGAGCTCTTCGGGCCCAGCGTCCACCTCGTCGATTCTCCCGTAGAACACCTGCCGCCATGCGTCCGGCCTGGCGCGTCCGCTGCTCGTCGTCTGCACCTCAATGCGGAAGCGCCGCCCCTCCTTAAGGAGCGGCACCAGCAGGCCGGTGGGCCCGCGGTTGGCCACGCTCGCGTCCACCATGGGCGACAGGCTGACGATGCCCCCGGGCCCGCTGCGCCGCACGGACACCGTGGCCACGCACACCGTGGCGTCCTGCGTTTCGGACCACTGCGCGCCCATCACCCAATCGCGGCCGAGCAGGGTGCTCAGGTCCACCTCGGAGTTGTCGGGGCGAATCACCACCACGCGCAGGTGAGTCCCGTAGTTGCCGGCGAGCAGCGTGGCTCGCTCCTGGTCCGTCATGACTCTCAAGGTGCCTCCTGGAGGGTGAAGGTGAAGTCCTCGCCCTGCACGCGCAGGGGGCCATCCCACCACTCCAGTGCCTCGCCCTGGCCGGCGTCGCCCATGACGACGACGGCCCGGTGCAAGCCGGTGCCGGTGGCGCGGTGGTACGGCAGAGGGCCAAAAGGGGCGCCCGCGTCGCGCCATGGCACCAGCCACGCCGCCGGCACGGTGTAGGGCAGCGCGACCAGGTCGCTCACCACGACGGGGTCGTTGGTGGGGTTGAGAAAGCCACCTGAGACGCCGGCCCGGTGGCGCACGGTGAGGGCACCTGCCTCGTCCACCTCTGCCAGGCCCACGGTGCCGGGCAGGCGGAACGGCGCAGTGGCCGCGTACCACGGCGCCACCCACGAATTGGGCACCGTGTACGGCAACACCACGAGGTCATCCACGAGCAGTGGCGCGTTGTTGGGGTTGCCGATGCCTCCGCCGCTGCCCGAGGAACACAGCAGCGTGACGGCCCCACCGGGCAACTGCGTGTAGTCACCAGTGGCGCTGTAGAGCGCCCCACCGTTGGGCGGAGCGTTGTTGACGCCCCCGTTGCGGCTGATGTTGACGCCTGGCCGGTGGATGTAGTGCGTCCACCCTGCGTCGGTGGACAGCCGTGCCCAGTAGGCCACCGTCCACTGTATGCCGAGGCCCGTGGGCCAGCGCACCGTCCCCCCAGCGCTGATGGAGGCGCAGCGGCCGAAACGGCCACTGGTCACGCCGGCCGCCACCGTCCCGGTGGTGCCCGAGGCCGCGAGGCCCTGCGCGCTCGTCAGGCCCTCCTCGAACGTCCAGGTGTGCCCCTCCGGATTGGGCACCACCGCGTCCACATACAGCGTGCCGTCCGCTCGCTGGACGTAGTGCCGCCAATTGGTGCCAGTACCATCCGCGACGCGGGCCCAGTAGCCGACCGTCCACGCCTCGCCGAGCTGCGTGGCCCAGCTGACGGTGTCGCCGGCATTCAGCCACAGCCCGTAGGCCTCGTACCGTCCACTGTCCGGCAACACCCACGGCGCTCCGACGGTGGACGGCCACAGGCCGCGACTCGACAGCATGTTGCCGGCGAAGTCCCAGGAGTCGCCCTCGCCGTCGATGAGCGCGCGCAGCGCCGCGGCCTCGGCGAGGGGCAGCGGGCCGGTGCCGGCCTCGTAGGCGTAGAGCTTGCGCCGCGCCGACGAGCGCGGGAAGCCGTTGAAGGTGCGCACCTTCTCACCCAGCAGCACGGGCGAGTAGCGCAAGCCGCTGGACAACGAGACGGGCACGGGGATGCCGGAGAGGGCGAGGTAGGGGGAGGGCATGGCGGAGGCTCAGGTGCTGCGGAAGGCGAAGCGCTGGGAGAAGCGCTCCAGGGTGCGCTGCACGCTCCGCGCTCCCTCTTCCAGCGCCTCGTCGATGTCGTAGCCGGTGATGTAGTTGTTGACGACGACGGTCGGCTTGTCTGCCATTGCGGCGCCCGCCTTCGTGTAGCGGTTGCGCGGGTCGTCCGGTTGCTTCCAGTCCGGCAACGGGTCCCCAGCGCGATTGCGCCGCACGCCGTCCCAGTCACTCTGGGGGCCGTGCGCACCGCCGGAGGGCTCCGGCCTGGGCGGCGGCTGGCGCGTGGGCTCGCTGCTGGGCCCGTCCTGCACGTCCTGGGACTGGTACCGGCGCAGGGCCACCTTCCAGGCGTTGGGCACGTTGTTGAGGGACTCCGTGGCCTTCTGGAGGGCCTCCGTGTTGCGCAGCACCTCCGCCGTCTCGCGCGCCTTGGCCTCGGCCGACTCCCAGGTGAGCTCGTTCAACGCCTGGAGGGACTCGCCCATGGCATCCGTGTCGACCTTCAGCCGGTCCATGCTGTTGGCGAACTTCTTGAGCGAGTCGATGCCGAGCCATTCCACGGCCTTGCTGATGCCTCGGATTACGGCCTGCACGGCGCTGATGATGCCGTTCCAGACGAACCCGATTCCTTGAGCCGCGGCGAGGATCACCGATGCGACGAATTTGAGCACGTCGAACAGTCCCTTGAGGACGGGCCCGGCGATGAGGTTGATGGGCGCCATGATGGCCAGGAAGGCCTGTGCCAGCACCGAGAGCAGCGGCGTCAACCCCTCGAAGAGCTGTCCCAGCAGCACCAGTGGTGGCACGAGCGGCTCCACGAGCTGGCCCAGGGTGGTAAAGACAGGCGTCAGTACGGATGTCACCGCGTCGATGACGGTGAAGATGGCCCCGAGGAGGGGCTGCAGCGGCACAAGGATGCTGCTGAGGGCCTCGGCCACGTGCTTGATGATGACGCTCACCATCTCCATGAGCGTCGCGAAAGCTTCCGACTGGACGAGCAGCTCACCGACCACGGCGCCGATGGCACCCATGGGGCCACCAGCGGCCATGCCCGTCGTCGCGATGTCGACCAGAGACGAGATTTGAGACATGGCCCCAGCGAACCGGCTGGCCAGCGTGGCCTTGGCCGCGGCGATGGCCTGGCGCGTCTCGTCCATCCACCGGCGCATGTCGTCGGAGAGCCGGCGGAAGGCCTGGTACCCAGACTCGTTCGCGGCCATGGTCGCGTCGTGCAACTCCTGCCGCGACTCCTTCTCCATCTCCAGGTTGGCACTCGCCTCGTCTGTGAACTCCTGCACCTCCTTCTCGAACTGCGCGAAGGCGGCGGCTGCGGCCGCTCCCTCGAAGTAGTCCGCGTTGGCCACCTCGCGGCGCGTGGCTTCCCCTTCCTCGTTCTGGAGCTGGGTGAGGCTCTTCTCCGAGTAGTCGTTGCCCGGCTGGCGGATGCTCGCCTGCCCCTTGGCGAGGCTCGGCACCATGGCGGCCAGCGAGTCCAGCAAGCCCGTCAGCCCCAAATCATCGAGGAGCTTTCGGGTGCCTTCGAGTGACTTGGTGAAGCCGAACGCGACGCCCTTGCCGACGTCAGTGGCGATGCCGGCGACTGAGGTGCCGAGGGATGAGAGGGCGTCAGAGACGGCCTGGGCACCCGCCAGGGCCTTCTCCTCGAGGAACGAGGCGCCGTCCTTGAGGTCCTTCAGCAGCGAGGCGCCGGTGACCTGCTGCGCAGTGTCGAGGGCCCTGTTCAACCGCCCCATCTGCATCGTCTTGGGGAGCGCCTTCACCAGAGGGCTCATCGCCTTGGCGGCCATGCGGATGAGCCACGCCATGGTGTCGAGCGCCTGGGCTGCCATGCCCTGGACGGTGCTGGCGAGCCCCTTGAAGGCGGCAGTCAGCAGCTCCCAGACGCGGGTGGCCACCGCGCCGATGCTGGACAGGATGCTCAGCACGGAGTCCCGGAGCCCCGTGCTGGTGTCCGTCCATGCGCCGTAGACGCTACCGGCCAGCAGCGTGAGCCCCGCCACTGCGGCGGCGATGGCGGCCGCGGGCGCGGCGACGGCCGCGAGGGTGGGGCCCAGGCTCGCCAGCATGGTGGATTGCTGGAGGCTGCTCAGCACCTTGATGACCAGGCCCACACCGCCCGCGAGGCCCTCCACCACACCCGCCAGCTTGCCGATGATGCCGATGGCCAGACCGACGCCAGCCACCCACGTCGCGAGGTCCGCTGCTCCACGCTTCATCGCAGGGGAAAGCTGTTGGAACGTGACGACCAGGCGCTCGAAGAAGTCGGCGAGCCGACGCACAACCGGGAGGAACAGGTCGCCAATGTCGGCGGCCATGGTGTACACGAGCTCCTTGAGCCGGCCGACCTCGTCTTTCAACTCGTCGTTGGACTCCATGGCGACGGCCACGGCGCCCGCGATGCCCGCGGCGATGACGGCACCGAACTCGCCAATGGGCTCGGCGACCTCTTTCACTTCCGCCGCGGCCTCCTTCAACTCGCTGACGAGCTTGTCCAGCGACTTGAGGGCCTCGCCGATGCTCGCCGTGACGACCACGTACAGGTCGCCAACCTTCAAGCCGCCGCCGGACACGGGCTACTCCTTCGGTTTGGTGGGCTTCGGGCCCACGCGGTAGATGACGGTGCGAGTGGCCTGTGTTGCCTGCCCTCGCATGGCGCTGCGTGCAGGCGCGGCGGTGGGGGCCGCCGCCGTCTCCTGCCGCTCCTTCACGGCTTCGGCTTCAAGCTGTCCGTAGGCGACCAGCCCGAGCAGCTCGTCCTCGTCCCACGTGCGCACATCGTTCGGGCGTTGCCCCAGTGCTTTCGCGGCGGCGAAGACGAGCACCTCCCAGGGGTCGCTTAGGAGTTTCCCCGGGCCTCCTCGATGTCCTCTTTCAGGCTGCCCTTGAACGCGAGCTGCGCGTCCTTCATGACGTCCTCGAACCAGGGCGCACCCATGATGGTCTCGACGTCCGCAGATTCAGCCGGGTCATAGAGGCGCAGCTTGGACGTCGGGTCGTACATGACGGTGGCGACGCAGCGCGCGACGAAGCGCAGGCCTCCCTCCGCCGTCGTAGGCTTGTTGGAGGCGTCGATTTCCCCCGCCGACTCGGAGAGCTTCATGGCGGCGAGCCGCTCCTTGTGCGACGGCCTCCGGAGCTCCACGGCGTCTCCGTCCACGTCGATGGTCTTGAACAGCTTCCGGTTCTTCTGGGCGAGACGCTGCTTGAGGGTGAGTCCTTCGTGTTCCATGGCGCTGACTCCTTCGGTGTGACGGGGTGTTGGCTCAGAGCGGGCTGGGCGCGCCCTGGCCGGTGAGGGTGGCGGAGACGGTGACGACGTCCGTGGAGGTGCGGCCCTCCTCGTAGGAGGACACCTTCACCGGGTAGCGGTGGCCCTGGCTGCCCGGGGCGGCGTCCGCGTCCTCGACGATGAGCAGGTAGACCGTCTCGTTCTGCAGGAAGGCGTCACGCAGCAGGACATGCGTCGGGTCGTTGCGCATCAGGTGACCCGAAATCGGAATCTGGAAGCTCTTGGACGTCGTCATCGAGCGCTTCCAGCCGCCGTCCTGGCCGAGGTAGCCGATGTCCACAGAATCTGCGGTGAAGTTCACGGGGGCATCAGTGATGCCGTCCATCTTGTTGGTGGGGGACGGCGCTTCGGTCGCCTCCTCCGCAAGGTGGATGGCATGGATGAAAGCGATAACCGGGTCTGCCATTGGGCGGTGCTCCTATCGACGGGGGAACTGCTTCTGGAGGAACGTGGCCAGCACCTGCGCGACGCCCTTGCGAGCGATGGAGCGCGAGCGCCGAAACGCCTTCTTCAAGAAGTGAGGGGGCGGCCTGATGATTTGGTCTCCCCAGTGGAAGCCCTCGTGAATCGGACCTGCGGCGGGGTGTTCAAACCCAGCCGTCCACGAAACGGAGAGCCAGTGGTTGAGGTTGTAGTGGGGGCCGGAAATGAAGCCGGTGTCGGCGAGCGGTGGTTCCGGGGGCCCCTCGCGGGAGGTTCGCGCCTCCGCTCGCTCATCGGGTCCGCGGCGCGGCACCAGGAACGTGGCGAAGTCGAGCGTTCGACGCATCGAGTCCCGCAGGGGGAAGTCCAGCGCCTGCAGCACGTCCTTGGGCCGCTGTCGCAAGCGGACGAGAGCGGAGGCTTTGAGCTGAACGCGGACGGGCATGCCCCGTAGAAGGGGCGGCGCTACGCCGAGTAGCGCGCGGCGAGGTTGAAGACGAAGCGGGGGCCGCCCTCGCCGTCAGGGCCCATGTAGTACGGGCCCGCGCCTTCGCAGCGCACGTCCACGTAGCCAGGCACGCGCGCCAGGTGCAGCGCCGTCCAGCACCGCACCGCCAGTTCGCGTGTGGCCGTGTAGCTGGCGCGCGGGCCACGCACCACCACCTGGACGTCCGCCGACAGCACACCGCGTCCCGTACCCAGGTAGAGGCCTCCCTCGCCGCCCGTGTGGCGCACGCAGACGAAGCGCGGCGGGGCGCTGGTGGGGAAGGGCCCGGGGTAGAGGGTGGGCGGGTTGGTGGTGGTGGACAGGCCCAGTCCGGCCGCCTCCAGGTGCGCGGCCAGCTCGAGCTCCACGTCCCTGGGCGTCACAGGTACACCTCGTAATGGTCCACGGCGCCGGAGAGGGCGTGGCGCGGACTGCACCGCAAGGGCTCCCTGCCAGCGTTGAAGTCGTCCGGGCTGGTGCCGGGCGGGTACACCCTGTCCTCGGGCTTCACCTCCACGCGGCACCACATGATGGCCTCGGAGACGCGCTCGCTTCCGTCCGCGGTGACGAGGCGCTTGGTGGCGCCCTCGTAGCGGCAGGGGTGCAGCTCCGGCTCCGCGTACTCGTGCTCGCCGCGGGCGTTTGTGCGCTCCAGGCGCTCCAGCCAGAATGTCTGGCGCAAGGCGTGGCCCATGAGCATCAGCGAAGCCTCCGGTAGGGGGTGAGCATCTGCCGGGCGGTGGAGGGGAGCGCGGCGCGGCCTCCGCCCTCGCCGGCGAAGTAGCTCATGGACGTGCCGCCGATATTCTCCGAGGCCACGTCGCCGGGCTTCCCGTCGCGGGAGAGGGCCGCCATCACGGCCTCCACGCCGGCGAGCTGGATGGCCGCCGGCAGGTCCACCTGCAGCGTGCCGTCCAACGCGGCCTGGCCCGGCGTCACCCAGCCCGCGTCGTAGGTGACAACCACCTCGCCGGTGTCGCGCGCCTCCAGCGGTGTGGGGGACACGCCCGCCGACCAGGTGCCGGTGAAGGGCCAGCGCGAGGAGCGCGCCACCAGCCTCCCCATGAGCGCGGACTCGAGCGCGTAGGACTCGGCGTCCAGCTCCACGCCACGCACCTCGACGCGCACCACCTGGCGGACGGCGCCGCCAGCGAGCCAGAGGTACGGCCCGCCCGTGCTCGCCACCGACTCCACCACGCCCAGTCGACGGTGCAGCGGGTAGCCGACGTAGGCCGCCACGGCCTCAGACGCGGCGGTGATGAAGAGGCCCAGCCGGGGCCCCTCCACCGCGGTGCGCGCGGCGAGGGGGAGCAGCTCGGCCGTCAGCAAGTCCTGGGGCGCGGGCATGGCCGTGTCACCTCACAGCGGCAGGCGCTGGCCGCCGCCGAAGACGAGGGTGGCGCCCGCCATGACGGTGGGCGAGGTGCCCCCGGTGAAGGTGACGGCCTCGACGACGCGGAGGAAGGAGTGGTCCACAGTCGCGTACTGGAGGTTGAAGTCCTTCTCGGCGCACGTGCCGGCCGCGGTGACGACGAGGACGACGTCGGCGTCATCCATGTCCTTCAGCGGCACCCAGCCATCCGTGCCGTTGGGGCTCGTCTGGACGGTGTAGCTGACGCTGGTGGCGGAGGGCGTGCCGGCGACTTCGCCGACGTTGGCCACCAGGACGCCCGACTGGTAGCGGCTGACGTCCAGTGCCGCGCCGTTGCGCGTGCCGGCGCCCAGGAGGTCCGGGGGCAGGGCCTGGTTGGCGGCATGGATGAGGTGGCCGATTTGTGTGTTGAGAGGGTGCATGTGCGAGGGCTCCGTGAGGGTGGAAGGAAGCGGGCCGGCCGCGTGCTGGCGCCGGCCCGGTGCGCGCATCAGTAGGTGACGCCCGTCTTCTCGGCGAAGGCCTCGGCGTGGCGCAGCAGCCAGTCCACCTGGGTGATGCCGCGCATCGTCACCATGTCCGAGGAGAAGTCCGCGCCGTCCTCGCCCACCTCCACCTCGAGGGGCACGGCCTCGCCGAGGATGAGTTGCGAGGCCAGGCCGAAGCCGATGACCTGGTCATCGTTGAGGGTGGTGCTGCGGAAGACGGGCATGCCGTTGAGGCGCGGGTTGCGCAGGTCGCGCAGCTCCGGCCACACCCAGCCCGCCGAGTCGCGCAGCGCGCGCAGGTGGAAGTACGTCTTCGGGCTCATGTAGTAGAAGCCCGAGTTGCCCTCCAGGCCCCCCGGAACCTCGGCGCTGTCCACCACCTGCACCAGCTCGTCCACGTCGGCAATCTTGTTCTCCAGCGTGGTGCCGGCGATGGGCTTGCGGTTGCCGTTCTTCATCTGCTGGCGCAGGCCATTGGGCTTCTTCGGGCCCTTGCCCTTGATGCCCACCTGGTCCACCTCGAGGCTGATAGCGGCGGCCATGTCCTCGCCGGCGATGGCGGTGGCGTCCATGTTGCCCAGGCGCAGCAAGTCGTTGCTGATGGGGCACAGGGCCATCAGCTTGTGCGCACCCAGGCTGATGGCGCCGTCGGTGGGGTTGGACTTCTGGACGGGCTTGCCCTCGGCAGTCCAGTACACGGTGACGCCCTGGCCCAGGGTGCCCATGTTCAGCTTGGCGCCGTAGCCGCCGATGGTGCGCGCGCCCGCGGCCAGGAGGATGGAGCGCGGGCGCAGCACCTCCACCAGCTCCGAGCTCCACGTCTCGCGCGTCCACAGGCCGCCCTGCTCGAAGACGCCGGCGAAGAGGCCAGCCGCCTTCACGCGCTCCATGAACTTCTTCAGCTCGCCCATGGACTCGGCCTTGCCGTGCCGCTCGGCGCGGGCCAGGAAGGCGGACTTGAGGCGGTAGCCGAGCGCTGCGGCCAGGCGCTTCTCCTTGGGGACGTCGAGGAGCAGGTCCTTCGCGTTGCTGGTAACAGGCGCCTGGGGCGCGTTGGGGCGGCTGGCGAGGGCGGACTCGACGCCCTTCACCACCGCGACGTCCACCGCCCGCTGGAGGGTGGGCGGCAGGGCCGGGGCGGCGGTGGTGCCGGACTTCGACGTGAGGGTGGGCTTGCGCTTGCGCTTCATGGTGGGTGACTCCAACGAATTGGGTGGGGTGCTACGGAAGGGGACTCAGCGCGTCAGAAGGGGCGGCGCTCAGCCGCGCAGCAGCTCCACGTAGCCGCGCAGGTCGGCAGGGGAGAGGGCCTTGGCCTGAGCCGGCGTGAAGCCGAGGTGCTTCACCACCTGGGCGCGCAGGGACTTCGCCTCCTCCTCGGACAGCTCTTCCTCGTCCTCCAACTCGTCCTCGGACAGCTCCTGCTCTTCGTCGCCCGGGGGCTCCTCGTCGGACTTCGACTCCTCGTCCTCGGGGGCCTCGCGCTCTTCGTCCGGGGTGTCCTCGGAGAGGGCCTGCTCGTCCTCCTCAACGTCGCGCTCCTCCTCGTCCGGGTGCGCTTCGTCGCCGTCTCGCTCTTCGTCATCGGGGGCCTCGCGTTCCTCCTCTTCGGCCTCGCCCTCGGACAACTCCTCGTCGTCCTCCAGCTCGTCGTCGGACAACTCGTCGTCGGACAGATCGTCGTCGTCGAGGTCGTTCTCCTCGTCGTCGGGCAGCAGCTTGTGGAGCTTCTTCACCTCGGCCTTCAACTCCTCGAGGGCGCCCTCCACCTTCGCGCGGAAGGCCAGCCCGGCGGCCCGGTACTTCTTCTCCTCGTCCTCGTCCACCGCCTCTGCGGAGCGCAGGCGCACCGCGTCCTGGTTGCCGGCGATGTTGACGATGCTGACCTCGAGCACCTCCACCAGGGGGAAGTCGTAGCCGCCGTCCTTGTTCGGCACCGGCTCCGTCTCGCAGGGCACGAAGCGGATGGAGCACTGGTCCAGCGTGCCCGCCTTCACCTTGGCCGCCACCATCTTCGAGGTGTCACAGGCGCCGTCGAAGACGGGCTCCATCACCCACTCGCCAGCCTCGCGGAAGCACCGCGCGTAGCCGATGGCCGGGTTCCATGAGTCGTGGTTCCACAGTAGAGGGGTGCGGAACTCCTCGCCCTTCGCCTTGATGGCCAGCACCCTGTCCTTGTGGCGGTCCAGGTTGGTGGAGGTGATTCGGAACACCGGGCCGGATGCGCCTTCGGTGGGCTTCGACTCCAGCAGCTTGCGGTAGCTTTTCATGCCCTGGAGAAGGGGCGGCTACACGCGTCCCTCTTCGCCCGTCCTGTCCCTGGGCGGCTCCGGGGTGGCGTTGGCGGAAGCGCTCGCGGCGTTGTTGCCCCCGCCGCCTTGGCCCGGCAGCGGCGCGGGCCGCTTGCCCTCCAGCTCCGGCAGCGGCTCGTAGCCCGCGAACTCGCGCTGCTCGTTGAAGGTGAAGGCCTCCATGATGGGCGTTGTCATCGCCCTGAACACCCGCTCGAACTCCTGGGGGCGCGGGTCCTCGTAGTCGAGGATGACGTCCGCGTCGATGAGGGGCACCAGGCGGTGCTGGAACCACGCCAGCAGGAACTCCAGCCGGGGGGCCACCGCGTACTCGGCCAGGTGGTACTTGGCCGCCTCGGACGTGCTGCGGTTGGAGCTGCTGGTGTCGCCCACCAGCTCGGGCGGGACGTTGTAGACGTGGCGCACGTAGGAGCGCAGGGACTTCGCCAACTCGTCCGCCTGCAGCTCGCGGTAGTTGATGGCCACCTGGGCCAGCGTCACCCCGCCGGGGGTGAACCACACCTTGCCCGCGTTCTCCGGCCCGCGGAACTCCTCCTTGAAGCGCTTCTCCAGGTCGTCTGCGGCCTCCTGCCGCTCGAAGTCCTCGCTCTTCGAGTCGAGCCCCACCACGGCGTGCGGCAGGCCCCCGCGCTCGAAGGTGCCCTTGGTGGCCTTGTCGATGGCCTCCATGGTGTCGAGCTGGTCGCCGAGGGCGGTGCCGCGCCCGACGCCGCGGCCGAGGGGGTTCTCCGGGTCCAGGTGCTTGGGCCAGAGCATGTGCTCGGCGGGCACGTAACCGGAGAACTGGCCATAGGAGAGGGCGAAGTAGGGGCGGCCGGGCTGGGGCGTCATGTGGACGCAGTGCGGGGGCACCGGCTCCCAGCCCACGGGCCGCCCGTCCTGGCCCAGGCGCAGCCACATGAAGGTCTCGCCCACCAAGTCGAGATGCACTTGGAGCAGCTTGCGCAGCTCGCGTCCGGGGTACTCGGGATGGGGGGACTCCAGCAGGCGCAGCACCTCGTGCTCAGGCAACTCCACCAGCTCACCGGCCTGGGTGGCCTCCTCCAACGCCTTGCGCCGCTCGTGCCTCGCGGCGGACTTCCAGCGCGCGTCGTAGCGCTTCACGCCCCCGAAGCCCACGCGCTTGTAGGCCTTCCACGTGGGCGTTGCCACCGCGTCAGCCACGGTGTCCACGACGGCGCGCAGCCAGCCATTTTCCCGGTAGGCGATGAGTACCTCCCGACTCCCTCTCCTCGGGCCGAAGCTGAAGACGGGGAGGGCGTGGACAAGGGGCCCCCGGGTGGTGGGCAGCACGCCCAGGGCTTTGAGTGCACGGCGAAGAAGCGCGACCATGCCCCATAGAAGGGGTGCCCCTTGGTAGGACCTCACTGGGGCTAGTAGGATGCCTAGGTGATCAAGGAGGCAATGTATGGGGTGTGATGACCTTCATGGCTTTGGCACTTGCCGGGAAGTTGGTCATATCTAATGGCGGATGGAACGATCGGTCAGCAGCCAACGGGAGATTTGAATGTTACGACAAATGAGGGGGAGATTTACCAGGGCGGAAAGCTCTCGGGTATCGCTGTTGGCGATATTCTAAATAACGAGATTGCGGTTCGGATGGTTTTGAATGAGTTGAATGTTGCGCTCCGTGAGCGTTCTTCATTGGAGAATCAGGTGGATGCTTTGCGAGTAGGGCAGGCCGAAGACAGTAAGAATCTGCCCGTCTTCATTGTTGCTGCGGTGTTGAATATGTTGAGCGTCGTTGTGGTTGGTATTGGCGTGAACTATGTGACGACTGAGAATCCGCCGAAGGGCGCTGGTTGGATTCTTCTGGTTGGCGTTCTGATGTCGATTGTGACTGCTGTTACGCCTGCGATTCTTACTGCGCGCCGTCAGCAGGGTGAGAATGGAGGCGGGAATGCCAATTGATAAGAAGGGGGTCGTGTATTGCGTAAACCATCCGCGCCACCCGATGACTCGGAATTCCGGCTTCAGTGCAATTACGGCTGTGGAAGCTACGAATGTTGGAGTGGTTTTCAATGCAAGTCGAGGTATTCCGGTTGTTGTTTTTTACTGTGGCGAGTGTGGATATGTTGAGTCCTACGCTGCGAGCAAAATGCCGGGCTGGAACGAGTTTATTCGGGATAGAAGCGAGGAGACGGATGTTTCGCGCGTATTTGAGTCTGAGGTCTTTGAGGCGTTGGAGGTGATTGGTGGGCGTGTTGGGGCGCAAGCTGTTGAGAGGAATGTTAGTGTTCACGTGGGTGGCGTGTTGCGTGAGATTGATGTGGTGATGTATTTGGAGCATGCGGTTTATGTGTTTGAGGTGAAGTCGAACAACTCGGCGGGGGTTGTGGGGATGGGGGCATTGCAGGCTCGGGATGCTGCTAGAATGCTTGCTAGATTTAGAGATCCGCGAGCTGACAAGCGCATCATTTATCCTGTGTTGGTCGTTCCTGCCGGTGGGAAGGTGACGAGTCTGGCAAAGGCGGAGGAGGTTCCCGTGTTGAAGTACAACTCGATGGAGCGGCGGTTTGAGAATATTGAACTCGTTTTTGGTGGGCTGATTGCGGCGGGGGGTTAGGTCGTTTCGCCGTTAGTCAGGCCCGCTTGCGCTCGTTCAGCGGCGCCCTCGTTCTTCCGGCGCTTCACGACGTACTTGAAGATGGGCCAGCACATTGCGTCCACGCGATCGTCGCGCGCATGGCCGCCTTCGGCGCCGGTGAACTTCGCGAGCTGCTCCTCGAGCTGCTTGTGCTTGCCTACCATGTGGACGAGGCCCGCCTCTGCCAGCATGGACACGGGGGCGGCCCGCTCGGCCTTCGACTGCCGGGCCCTCTCCGTCTTCACCGTCACCCTCGCGACGCCCCGGATGGTGTGCCGCACCATGGAGCCGCCCGTGTTCGTCTCGGCGAATATCCACGCGCGGGGGCGCCCGCGGCTGTCCTTCTTCGCGAAGGGCTCCCAGGCGCGCAACGCGTCCACTGCCGTCCTCGCCCACTTGCTGGGCTCGGGACTGCGGCAGGAGAGGTCGGCGAGCACGTAGACGTGGTCCAGCCCGTCGCTCTCCTGGCGCACGCCCAGGGCGACGATGCCATGCATGTCCGCGTTCTTCTTCTCCCCGGTGGCCGGGTCCACGCTGATGACGATGAAGTCGAACTCCTTGGGGCGGTGCTTCGGGGGGATGCGTGGCGTCTCCCAGTCCACCTTCCGGAAGAGATTCGGGTCCAAATCGAAGGCGAGTTCGCCCAGGAACTCGCGGCGCCCCACCGTCGAGGCGGCGGCACGCCGCGCCTGGCGGATGTAGGCCGCGTCCAGGTTGGCCGCGTTGTCAAAGGTGGAGGAGCGCGACAGCACCAGGCCCTCCCTGTCCTTGAGGATGGTACGGAAGAGCTGCGTGGGCGCCGGCGTCGTCGTAATCACCTTGCGGCTGGAGAGGCCGAGCTGGCGCATGCGCTGGGAGGTGCCGCGGCCGACGCGGCAGCACTCCTCGAAGACGCCCTCCGGGTCCTTCTCCCAGGCCACGATTTCGTCCAGCCACTCGAAGGTGTAGCCGTAGCCGCGGAACTTGTTGGCCTTCGCGGCCGGCAGGTAGTCGGCCACTACGCCGTTGGGGAAGATGAGCTGCTTCTTCGACTTGCGGTGCTCGGGCCGGAACCAGGGCGGCGCCAGCGTGAGGATGCCGGACGGGCCCTCGAGCTGGTTCTTCTGAATCTCCGTGTACGTGGGGCCGACGATGAGGATGCGGGCACCCGGGTCCTGCCGGGCCTCGCGGATGACGGAAGCCGCGCCGGCGTGCGTCTTCCCGGCGCCGCGGCCGCCCAGGAGGAACCAGACGCGCCAGCGGGCCAGGGCCTCGTCGACCAGGTCCGGGGGCTGCTGCACTGGGCGCAGGGAGAAGCCCGGCTCGTAGTGGAGGGTGAGCAACTCCTGGGGCGTCAGCTCCAGGCGCGAGGCGAAGCCCTCGACGGTGCCGAAGCGCTCGCGCAGCTTGAGGGCCAGCCGGTCCAGCTTCGAGTACCGGCCGTGCGTCTCGGGGCGGAGGATGGGGAGCCCTTCGAGCAGGTCCCCGCTCTCGGTGACAACCTCACTCTTCATCGTCCTCTTCCTCGTCCGTCACCTCGGGGGCTTCGTCGGCGTCCGGGGACTCCGCGCGCGAAGCCTCCGTGAGGAAGCGCTCCAGCTTCTCCACCAGCGCCCGCTGGGCGTCCTCCGGCTTCACCAACTCGAAGGGGCCCTGTCCGTCACCTGCCGCCACGGTGCGCTCGCGCTCGGCTCGGAACTCGCGGTCCGCGACGCCCAGGCGCCACCGGATGACCTTGTCGTTCATGGTCTTGTCGGTGATGGCGTCCGTGGAAGCTTCAATGAGGCTCATCTGGTACTCGGCCTCGGCCTTCTCCACGTCCTGCACCAACTCCGTGTAGCGGCTGCGCTTGCCGGCCTCGATGGCGTCACGCCCGCGGCGCAGCCAGTTCTCCAGGTGCTTCGCACTGGTGCCAGCGAGGGCGGCTGCCATTCGGCGGGTGGCGCCTCGCCGAAGCCGGGCCACCACCTCCGTCTGAATGGCATACGTCAGCGTCGAGGCCGGCCCGGAGTACTTCGCGGGCCGGCCACGCTTGCGCTTCGGCGGCTTGCCGAGGGGCTTGTCTGGGTCGAAGCCGCGCGCGTGAGACATGCCCCTCAGAAGGGGCGACTACTCGGCGCCGCAGGCGAGCTGCTTCGCGCGCTCCACGAGGGCCACCAGGTGGGCGGCGGCCTTCTCCTGGTGCTCACCGGGCACGCGCGTGCCAGCCTCGCCCAGGGCGTTGAGCGCCCCCGCGCAGGCTGCGATGGCGCCCGACACCTCCGACATGGTGACAGAGGGGCGCTCGAGCTTGGGGCCGATGCGCTCCAGGGTGGACTCCAACGCTTCGAGGGATGCGATGGCCGGGCCGGTGTCGCAGGTGACGTCGATGTGCAGGTCGCCCACCTTCATCGGCTGGCCGGCGCCAGCGCCTTCGGTAGGCGGGGCATCCCAGCCGAGGGCATGGAGCGCCAGGCGAATGACCTCGGCAGGGCCGCCGCGCTCATGGGCCCCGCGGGCGACGGCTTCGAGCATGTAGGCGGTCCGCGTGGTGGGCTTGTCGGCGAAGAGCGCGAGGCCGGAGCCCTGGACCTGGGCACGGAACAGCGGGTGACCGCGGAGCTGCTCTTCGATGACGGAGAGGGGAGGGGTTGTCATGCCCCGTAGAAGGGGCGCCAGCGCTCGCCACGCCACTGGAGCGCGAGGAACATCCAAGCCCAGGTGCAGGGCCGGAGCGTGCGTCAGCGGCCCGCCAGGAACGCGAGGGGCCCAGAAAAGTGGGGGGTCTGCCCTCAGTTCCCCCTCGGAAAAATCCCGAGAAATTCCGCAGCGCGAGATTGTCCCGCGCCGAGCAATCACGTTTTGGACCCACCTCCCCGGTTTCCCACCCCGGGGCACCCCTACCTACATTCACTCTCACTGTAAAACCACGTTGTCACACATGTGCGTGTAGGTGTGGCGTCCGCTTGCCAAACGCACCCTCCGGCATAGAGGATTCTCTGGCGCTGAATGGGGAGATTCCGACCTATGCGGGAAGTCGGCAGTGCCGCCGCTGGAGCGTGGGAGGAACCGTGACAACACCACGCCGCTGTCATGTCGTTGTGATTGAGGACAGTGCCGACATTCGTGAAGCGCTCCAGGAAGTCCTCACCGACGAGGGCTATTCGGTGAGCGTCGCTTCCAATGGCTTGGAGGGCTACAAGCTCCTGTCCGCAATACGGCGCCCCTGCCTCATCCTTCTCGACTGGGTGATGCCCGTTGTAGATGGCCGCGAGTTCCTGGTCCGCCTTCGCGCGGACCCTACGCTGGCTGCATTGCCGGTGCTTGTGCTGACGGCATGCACCATTGATCCGGCGCCACAAGGGGTCCAGGGACTGCTCTACAAGCCTATGGACCTGGATGTGTTGCTGGCTGCGATTGACCGACACTGCCCGGCCGTGGACGCCTTCATCCCCTGAGGCGCGCCGAGCACGCCCCTTCTCGCGGGCATGGCCAAGACCACGGACCAGAAGCTCGCCCGCCGCATCCAGGAGAAGACGGGCGCCTCCTATGCCAAGTGCCTCAACCACACGCGCGAGGTCCGCGCCTCGGTGCCTGACGGCCCGGACTATGTGGAACGCTGGTTCATGGCGGCGCTCCATGCGTTGAACGCACCCAGGGGCTCTCGCTGATTCCTTTGTGAGCGCGCCCCTTCTGACGGCGCATGACCGTCCTGCTCGCCGTCGTCGCCCTCGTCCTCGCAGTGGTGCTCTTCGTTTTCTACCGCCGTCTCCAGGACGCCGATTACTGGCGTGCCCACTGGAGCCGGCGCTACGCCGAGCGGGATGCGGAGCTGAGCGCGGCCCTGTCGGACGGGCAGGAGTTCAGGGCCAGCGTGGAGCACGCGCTCCGCACCCTTTGGCGCCGCTTCGAGGTCGTGACGCCAGAGGACAGGGCGGCAGTGGCCGTGCTCCGAGCCACCTTCCCAAGCCTGCCGCCTGGCCGCGACCCGTTCATCAGCGTGGGCGAGCTGGTCGACCTCATGCAGTCCTGGAAGCGCCCCCTCTGCCCGAATTGCCAGGACGCGACCTGCGTCGCCCCGGGCCAGTGTGATGACCTCTTCGGTGGGGATGCGCCGTGAGGGTGAAGAGTCCTCCCCGGTGTCGTCTCTGCGGCAGGCCTCTGGGGCAGTGCTTCTGCCCGACGCTGCCATTTCGCGGCACCCCTTCTGACGGCGCATGAGCACCCCGACCATCGAAACCGCCGTTATCGTCCTGGCGGTGAGCCAACTCCTCGTCCCGCTCCTCCAGGGACTGCTCTCCCGTCGCCAGGCGAAGCACGAGGCCGCCGTGGAGCAGGTGCCGCTGCTTGTGGAGCGCCTGGGCACGGTGGCTGCCGATGTGCGGGACATCAAGGCGGACTTGCGCCGAGTGGGGGAGCACGACTCCCTGCTCAAACAGGTGGACCTGCGCCTCAAGGCCCTGGAGTCATGGCAGGCGGAGGCCCGCCCCCAGCTCGCCCGCGCGTCGAGCGAGGCGCACCTCCTCATGGGCGAGCGCAGCGCCCGCCAGATGCAGCACGCCGCGAACGTCGCGGCAACCCAGGACGCGGGCCGCACGCGTCCGTGAGCGCCGCTTCTCCCGGGGGCAACCCTTGCCTTCGGGAGTCCCTATGGCCAGCTCGCAGCGAGCCCAGTTTCTCACCCTCGTCCTCTCTCAGATGAACTCGCCCTACAGGTGGGGCGGGAAGGGGGAGCGCGACCCTTCCACGGGCCAGCGCGTCTTCGATTGCAGTGGTTTGGTGACGTGGGCCCTGCGTGAGGTCGGCGGGCCCGACTGGCGTTCGACGCACCACACGGGCCGCCTCTGGGCGGAATGCGCTCGCGTGTCGCCGGCCGCCGAGCTGCTGCCCGGGGACCTGGTGCTGTACCACCGCCAGGGCGACCCGGTGACGCCGGAGCACGTCATGGTGGTGGTGGGCGGTGGCGTCGTGGTGGGCGCCTCCGGTGGTGGAAGCCGGACGCTCACCCTGGCCGACGCGGCCCGCGACGATGCACGCGTGAAGGCGTTCAGCAGCTACGACTACCGGGCGCGGCGCATGTCTGGCTTCAGCCGCCTGCCGTTCACCTCGTGAGGCGAGCGCCTCTTCTCCTGGGGGCTGTCAACCTCGAAGTCCCCAGGAGCACCCATGAAGCACCGCAAGACCCTCATCGTCTCCGCCGCCCTCGGCGTCCTCCTCACGGCCCCCATAGCCCTGGCGCAGGCGGCTGGGAGCGCCACCGGCGGCATCCTCGACACCATCCTCGCGTCCGTCCTCACGCCCGGCGGCATCGCCACCGTGCTCGGCGTCCTCGTCACCGGCGTCGGCTTCATCTGGGGCGGCGACTGGCTCAACGAGCGGCGCAAGCGGCGCATCGCTTTGGCCGCGTACCACGCCTACAACGTGGTGGAGGACATCGCCGCGGAGAACCCCGAGGACAACGGCTGGGACAAGGCCGCCCGCGGGCTCCAGGTGGTGGACGAGTGGATGCGCGCCAATGGTTGGCGTCCGCTCAAGCCGCACGAGCAGGCGGTGGTGCAGCTGAGCTTCAAGGCCATCCACGGCGAGCAGAAGGCCGCGCAGAAGGCGTCGCGGTCCACGGATGCGGCTGCCCTCGCCGCTGCGCACGCCGTCACCAGCGCGGGCCTAGCCCCGGTGCTGCCGGTCCCTCAGACGCCCCGCGGGTAGCAGTGTCCGCGGGGCTCTCCCGTGTCCTCTCCGACGTGCCCGTTCGGAGCGGCTACCTGGAGGCCCAGGCCGGCGTGTCCTCGCTCTCCGGAGCCTACGCGCGCCTGGAGGCGGGGGCGCGGCTCCTGCCCAACCTCGGGCTATTCGCTTTCGGTGAGGCCAACGCACGCGAGCGGATGGCGGGCGCGGGCGTTCGGTGGACGTTCGGCTGGTGAAGTGAGCCGGCCCGCTTTCAGAACACTGGGGCGGTCCGCAGTGCGTGTCTGCCTGGGGCGGTGCCACCCATGGCGCCGCCCCAGGTCGCACCGGGCTCATCTAGCGAGTGGGACAGGCACTGATGCATTTGCAGGATGCCGCCGAAGCCTGCGGGTAGGCTACGTAATTACGAGCGTCAGCCGGGTCATTTCAGCCGTTCGACGCACTTGCTGGCGCAGGCGTTGCGACTTGTGGCTGCGGCGGCATGGCGTCACCATGGCCAGGCATCTTCCCCCTTCGGTTCTGTGGCTTGGTACGAAGCGCCGTGTAGGCGTCCATGAGTCGCAGCAAATATGCATCCACTTGCTGTGTGCTCTCTGGAAGGAAGGCAAGCACGGCTCTCTTGTTTGCGAAATAGGTGTCATCTTTCCTAAAGATGAGCTTGTCTTTTTGTAGTTGGTTTAGGTCTCTGGTCAGTGTCTTGGGCGTTGAATGAACGTAGTTGGCCGCCACGCGATGGTTTGTTGTCAGTATCTCGGCGCGAGTTGCTGGGCCCATTTCTGCGAGGGCGAAAACCAATGCCTTCCGACGTGCATCGCCAGCAGTGTTCTTGCCTTCAAATTCACCATATACATGGCTCGTCCATGCAATCTCAAGCTGTTCCATGCGAATTGCGTCAACTTGCATTCGCATTTGGTCTACGAAGCCTTGTACTGCATAGACGATAAACGGCAGCACGTCGCCGCCTGACTTGCTGGCGTTTTCTAGCTCCCGATAATACTGGGTTCGCGTTTCGTTGTAATGGTTGCTGAGTAGGTGTACGGCCGGGGAAGGTAATCCTGCGTCCGTGAGGATTTTGAACTCAAGCATGCGTGCCGTTCGCCCATTCCCATCCCCAAATGGGTGAATCCACGCCAGATAAAGGTGTGCCAGGACGGACTTGATGATGGCGAGTTCTATTGGGCCAAGTATCGGATTGTGGCTCGGGTCGAAGTCGGGACCATTCAGCCAGTCGCACATGCGTTGCAGCAGGTATGCGCAGTCTTCTGCCGGGGGGGCCAGATAGTTGCCTACGCCAACTTTATGGCTCCGCAACTCGCCAGCAACCACGTCTTTCTCAAGCTCAAGCCCATTCAGGACTAGTGCATTGAATTCGCAGATTTCCTCAACAGTGAGGGCATGACTCTCCTTTCGCATGCACCTTTCCCAAACCGTGTTGATAGCGGCGACGACGTTGTCGATTTCCTTGCCGAGATACTCTTTCGATTTGGGAAGTTCGAGGTTTCCGCTGATGCGGCGTGCGACTTCTGATTCGGAGAGGGTGTTGCCCTCGATGGCTGCGGTCGCGAGCACCCCCTTTGTTAGGTAGACCCGATGAAACAGGAGGGCCACGCTGGGGCGGAGAGGAGCCCCGGCTACATGGTCGCACTTTGAACGAGCCTCCCCGAGAAGGAGCCACAGTTGGGCGGGAGCCCTCGTCAGGTCGGCGGAGAACCTCAACCAGGGATGTGAACGCTCGTACTTCCTCATTTTGTCCCTCATTCCCCTCAAAATCGTCGGAAATTTCGCCAATTATATCAGGCGATTGCGCCGCTTTTTTGGGAAATACCCTCGAAAATCGATGGCATATTGACCACATTCTTGCCTCGTGGCAAGGCCCTGTGCAACTCCCCGGCCAGTTGGCGAGGGGGTTGCTCGGCTAATAACCCGCAGTGCGACTGGAGGGCGTGGAGCTCGGTAGGGCCGCGCCTGATGCCTGCCTCCACCACGACACCTCAGTCGTCGTGCGTCCCAGGCCACAGATGACCTTGCTGCCCATCCGCAGCGCGGGCCCGCCGCACCAGCACTTCCGATCTGGGGCATATGGAGCAGGGGCAGGGGCTTCGGCCTCACCGCGCAACTGGCGCAGAGCGTGGGCGTGATCGTCCCTCACTCGCTTGCGGCGGAGTTGCTCGGCAGCCTGGCGGGCGGTTGCTTGGAGGCTCAGGCCGGCGTGTCCTCGCTCTCCGGTGCCTATGCGCGGCTGGAGGCGGGGGCGCGGTTTCGGTCCAACGTCGGGCTATTCGCCTTCGGTGGGGCCAACGCACGTGAGCGCATAGCCGGCGTCGGGGCGCGGTTCACGTTCGGCTGGTGAGGTAGCGCTGCCCGCTCCAGAGCGCCGGAGCGGGTAGTGGTGGGCGCTCGCGCAACTTGCGCAGAGGAACATCGGATGAATATGGCGGGCGAGTTAGTCAGCGCTGTCGGGCTCAGGGTCAACAATGTCCATCACGGCCGGACGGACACGTTTCTTGCCAGAAGGAGACGGTTCGGCAATTTCTTCTCTTGGTGCGCGGACGCGTTGCGCAGGTGCAAATACAGGTTTGTTGCGTGGATTCTCAGTTAGGTAGTCATTGCAGAATTCAGATAGCGCTGATTCCAGCTCAAGCCGAAGTGTTAGCCTGAGCTGAGATTCTGACGTCGTCCCGATTCGATGTGTCTCCCAGGTTGTGGAATGTATGTGGACTTGTCCGTTCCACAGTCTGACAGTCTGGAGAACTCGCACGACGATTATATAGCTGGGCTGGCGTGATGCACCGCCGGCATTCACGCTGACGTGCAAGATTGCATCGGACTTGTGGTCGCCAAGCTCAAGCACTCTGATTCCTGAACGCCTCAGTGCCAATTCGACTTGGTTCGGGACGTCGCCTGGGTTCAAGTTTGTATGGGGTTTAGTGTCCTCGATAATTAGTCGGACACCAGGAAGCCCCTTCAGTGACTCCCGACCGAATTCATCCGCGTGCGAAGTGCTTGAGCAAACAGCCAGAAACACAACGACGGCGGCTAGTAACGAGCGCATGGCAGTTAGCCTCCCGCACTGCCAGTAATCCCGTCAACAAGCCGGCCTACTCCCCTGGGGTGAGTGCACCCCATGTTCCCCGCCTTCCGGCGCTCCGGGGTGGAGCGAGATACGTGATGAGTGGGGAGGGCATATGACCTGCCGGATCATCGTGCCAACGAGGCGCTCCATGGCTATGCGGGGTATGTCGGCATCCGCCGTGCAAGATAGGGCTTGCCGCGTCGAGAAAGGACCCGTGAAGCCCTATTACACGAACGCCCTCACCACCCTGTACCTAGCCGACTGCCGCGACCAACTCCTGAACCTGCCGTCCGCGTCCGTTGACCTCCTGCTCACCGACCCGCCCTACGGCATGGCCTACGAGGGCAAGGGGAAGAGCGCCGCCGCCATCCGCGCCGATGGCTCCCGCCAGGGGATGCGGATACTGCGCCAGGCTCTGTCCGCGGCGAGTGCGGCGCTGGCTCCTGACGCCCACGCCTACGTGTTCTGCCACTGGGAGAGCTGGCCGGACTTCTACGACGCAGTGAGCGCCTATTTGCGCATTAAGGGCGCCCTGGTGTGGTGGAAGAACCGAGGAGGAATGGGCGACTGCGCGGCCTCCTACGCCCCGGACTACGAGGTGGTGCTCCACGCGGCCGGGCCGAAGCGCCGGCCGCTGCTCGGCAAGCGCATGGGGGCCGTCCTGGCGGGATTCGCGCCCGTGCCACCTCGGGAGAGGACGCATCCGACTGAGAAGCCCGTCGCGCTCCAGCGCCTGTTGATTGAGCGCTCGTGCCCGGAGGGCGGCTTGGTGTTGGACCCGTTCGCCGGCAGCGGCGCCACGCTCGTCGCCGCGCAGCAACTCGGGCGGCGCGCGGTGGGCGTTGAGCTCGAGGAGCGCTACTGCGAGGCAGCAGCGCGCCGACTGGAGCAGGCGCAGCGCGACGGGTGGGGCGAGGCGGCGTGACGCATCCGGCGGGGCAGCTGCGCTCGGCTGCCCCGCCGGGCCATGTCGGCATCCCCGGTGGCGACTCCTTGTGCGACTACTCCTGCACCGCGAGGATGCGCCAGCCCTTCACGTCAACCGCATAGGTGGCGCCCACGTCCAGGATGGGGGCCGTGGCGATGTCGCATGCATCCGGGTTCGGGAGGATGCTGACGAGCACGACGCCCGGCGAGGCGGGTGCCGCGGCGACCACGTAGGACTCGCGGCGGTTGAGGCACTCGTATAGCGGGGTGGCATCGCTGGGCAGCTTCCGGTCCCATGGAAGGTAGTCCTCCATGGCGAGCTGGATGGCGCGCAGGGTGGTGCCGTTGATGACCAGCCGTCCCTCCGTCGGAAACGCGAGCGGGAATTCGACGGCGGCCGCCTCTTCCGGAGGGGCGTGGACCGGGCGCGGCGGCTTTTGGAATAGGGCGCATGCCGGGAGGATGCAGAGAAGGGGCAGCAGAACGCGCTTCATGGGGCCTCCGTGCGGGCCGCGAATCCGAATGTACATCGACACGCTCAGCCCTCAATCATCCACCGCAGTGACGAACCCGAGGGCCTTGTCCTCGTGCTTGATGATGCCCACCAACTTCCAGCGCTTGCGTTGTCGGAGGTAGACCTCTCCGGGTTGCTCGCTGCCGAGATTCGGCACCAGCTTGGTGATGGTGCAGGCGCGGTCGAACTGGATGCGGATGCTCCAAATCTGCATCGCCGCGAAGCGGTCCGTGGGCGACATGGACGACGGGGACCACGGATGGCTGTGGAAGTCCCCGAGCACTACCGCCCGCCCTCTGGAGTCGGCGACATACCGGGGCGGGATGCATGTCTTCTTCTTCGATGGGCCCACGGGGACGGGCTCGCTCAGGGGGGAGGGCATGCTGGCGTAGTAGACGCCGTCTCCCAGCGAGTAGATGGCGCCGCAGTACTCCTGCCCATAGTCGCGGTCCATCGCGCGCGGCAGCTTCATGACGGCAGGGCAGAGTTGGTCGATGACCTCGTCCACGTCGGATGACGGGGTGACGGCTTCCCAGGGGCCCCTCACGTGGACGTGCGGACCTGAGCGCCAATAGTCCCGTGCGCCGCTCGGTTCAGGCGCCCCGGCACAGCTAATGGCCACGCTGAACGCCGCGACGCGTCCCAGCCGAACTGCTGACATGGACTCCTCCTGCCCAAAATCAGGAATTAGAGTGCATATAGGACATGTCGTTAAGTAACGACTATCTGGTTTTGATGGTCTAGGGCGATTTACGCCTGGAAGGCAACAGGTCGAACCGGCAGAGCCCGGGCAACCGTGCCCTCGCGGGAAGGATGGAGGCGGCCCTCCCGCGAGGGCTGGCGCCGGACGTCAGCGCCGTGAGAACAGCCCCGCCGGAGCACCATGCCCGGCGGGTGTGGCGGCGGCAGGCGAGAAGCCGCGCCTGGTGCCTGCCTCCACCACGACACCTCAGTCGTCGTGCGTGCCCAGGCCGCAGATGACCCGGTTGCCGTGCCGCAGCGCAGGCCCGCCGCACCAGCACTTCCCGTCAGGGGCATAGGTGGGCTGGGCCGGGGCGGGGGCTTCGGGCTCTCCGCGCAACCGGCGCAGGGCGCGGGCGTAGTCGTCCCTTACGCGCTTTCTGCGGAGCTGCTCAGCAGTCTGGGCGGGCGGAATGTCTCGACGCATGCCCCGGTAGAAGGGGCGCGCACGTCAAGAGGGAGGCACCAGAAAGCCCTGCACCACGTGCTCGCGCAGCTCGTCTTGGTGGGCGAGGGCGTCCCTGGCATTGGGCAGCCATGCGCCGCACGTGGCGCACCAGGAGATGCGGCACCCGCCAGCCAGCACCAGGGCGGCCACCTCGGGGTGGAGGACGAGCATGTCCAGCGCGCCGCTCCGGTGAGCGCGGGGGATGCCGGCGCGGGCGAGCTGTGCGACGAGGGCCTCCACGCGGGCCCATGCCGCGCGTGAGACGTGCAGTCCCTCAACGCGGACGGTGCTGCCGGCGGCGGCCTTGCGGCGCTCCGGGGGCGTCTTCGTCTTGTCGTGGGTGGGCACGGGGCGTTTCTACCTGCCGCGCGCTGGGTGGCAAGCCACACGGCGTCCAGGTGAGGCCGCGAAGGGCGCCCCGTTGCGAGCGCATGCGCTATGGGCCGCCCCTTCTGAAAGACGACGGGCCCGGCCGGTGAGGACGGCCGAGCCCGCGAGTGCCAGGGACACCGGGAAAGCGCCGCTGGGGGCCACCAGTATACCGCCCCTTGCGCGCGCGCGTTCGGGGTTGGAGTCCGACCGATGCACTCCACACCTCAGTCCCCCAGCACGACACCCCCGCCCGCGGAAGTACGCCTCTCGCTGCCCTGGCCGCCCTCGGGCAACCGCTACTGGCGCAGCGACAGAGGCGCCACGCCGCACGTCAGCGACGAGGGCAAGGCGTACAAGGCGCGTGTGAAGGCCTCTCACGCGGGCCAGCACGCCCTCAAGGGCCCCGTGGTGCTGTCGGCCACGCTGTACCCGCCGACGCTCCAGAAGTCGGACTTGGGGAACCGGTTGAAGGTGCTGGAGGACGCGCTCGAGCTGGTGGCCTACCTCAATGACAACCAGGTGCGGCGCTACCGGGACGTGGCCTTCGCGGACGGAGCCCACGGCAAGGCGGCCCGGGTTGAGCTCGTGCTGCAGGGCCAGGCGTGGGCGACTCCCGCGGAGGTGGAGGCCGAGCGGGTGCGGCGTGCCGAGCAGGCCCGGAAGCGGCGGGCGACGCTGGCCCGAAACCGAGCCGCGAAGAAGCTGGGGCGCCTCCAGGTGACGCCTGCCGTCCGTCGCGGGAGGGCGTCATGACGAGCCGGACGTCCGCGGTGGAGATGGAGGCGCTGCTGCACCGCCTGCTGGAGGCGCCCGCGGGAGGCAGCGAGGCCCGGCGCGTGGAGTCCCGCCTCGCCGAGCTGGTGCGGCCTCACCTGGTGCGCGTGGCCCGCCACGTGGCGCGGGCGTGGCGGGTGCCCGTGGAGGACCTGGTGCAGGAGGGGCTGCTCGCGGTGCTGTCGCGCCAGCGCGCGCACCCCTTCCGGCCCGGGGCCGCGGGGGCAGGGCGCAGCGCCTACCCTGCCTGGGCGATGCAGCTTGCCCGTCAGGCAATGCAGGCGGCGGCCCTCACCTGGTCCAGCCCTGTCCACCTGACGGACCACGCGCGCAAGGCGGTGCGGCGGGCGAAGCGCACGGCGGCGGCCGAAGGCGTGGAGGTGTCGTCCGTGCTGCGCCGCCAGGGCCTGGACGCGGAGACGGCACGGGCCCTGGGCGAGGGCACCGTGGCCAAGCCCCTGTCGCTGGAGGAGGTGCTGTCCTCGCGCGACGCCGGCGCCGAGTGCCGGGACGCCTCCAGCGACAGAGGGCACCGAGGGCTGGCTGCGCGCACGGAGGTGTTGCTGTCACTGGTGGACAGCACTGCCGAGCGCCTGGCGCTGGTGGCACAGCGCGAGCGCGTGTTGTGGGCGCTGTACCGGCTGCCCCGCCTGCAGCGTCAGGTGGTGCAGGCCTCCATGGGCCTGGGTAGGCCCGGGGGGCAGGAGGCCACGGAGAGGACGCTGGCCGTGGAGCTGCGCATGACACAGGCCCAGGTGCGGAGCCTTCGAGAGGCGGGGCTGGCGAAGCTGCGCGCGGAACTCGGCGTCGAGTGCCCCGGGCCGGAGGTGGCTGCGCCCGCTATGCGTGGCGAACTGCGCCGCCGGCGCGCGGCCTCGGCTCGGCACGCACGGCAGGCCCCGCGTCAGAGCGCCGGGCAGATGCCACTGCTGGCCCTGGCGGGGAGGGCGTAGCTGTGCCCGTCATCACCGCGAAGAAGCCAGGCACATGCACGGCGGAAGGGTGCGGCGGACGCATCCTCCGCGGGGAGCTGTGCTGGTACGAGGCGGCGGTGGGGATGCGCCACCTCGAGGCGGCATGCCGCCAGGCGGAAAGTGGGCGCCGGCCGAACCTCCGGGCCGGGAGGTGCCGGTGTGGCGCTCACGTGCCCCCGCGCGAGGGCAGTCTCACCCTGCGCGGGGAGAAGTCCTTCCGGGGGCGGCGCCGGAAGGTGTGGGCAGTGAGCTGCGCGCGGTGCATGTGACTCACCCGCGCGTCCGACGGGCCGCCCTGCGCCGCTGGGCGTAGAAGGCGAGGAAGGCCGGCCACCAGCCGGCCCACGTCAGCACCACGCGCAGGGCCACCACGGACAGCCACGTGCAGGCGGCGAGGATGCAGAGGGTCCCCGTCATCACCACCGCCCAGGCTACGACGTGCAGGAGCTGGCTCACGCGCGCTGTTCCTCGTCGTCACGCCACAACGTGCGCACCGCCGCGGAGTCCCGGCAGGCGGGGCGCACGCGGCCGTTGGGGGCGGGCCAGTAGAGGCGCGGGTACTCCTCGCCCGGGTGGAGGCCGCTGCGGCACTCCAGCTTGCCGGCGTCACCCGGCACCAGCTCCACGCCGCACCCGGGGCAGCGACGGGGCGCCTTCACGCCGTGCCCTCCGCCGCTGGCTGCTGCCCGGGGCCCTCGAAGAGCAGGTGACGGGATGCAGCCGCGCAGCGCTCTTGGGACTCCGCGTAGCCCACGGCCTCGGTGGCGGCATCGCCCTCCATCAGCGAGCCGAGTCTCACCACCGTGCGCAGGTAGGCGGCGCCGAGGCGCAACTCACGTTCCGCCAGCACTAGCGCCTCGCGCAGGCTGGCTCGCTCCCGCCTCGCATCGTCGCGCTCGGCACGCAGCAGGTTGGCCATGCCCTCGGCGATTTCTGCCCGCTGGTCCGCCGCGTGCGTCACGGCGAACCAGGTGCGCATCGCCGTGCCGGGCAGCGCCTCCCACGGCGGCAGGGCCTCGCTGCCGAGCGCCGCGCGGAAATGCTCATAGGACTGCTTGGCCTCTCCTTCCTTGACGGCGACGAACTGCACCAGCTTCTCGACAAGTTGCATCATGGGGTGTCTCCATGCGCGCGTGGTGAGAAGGCCGAGGTGGCGCGCACGCCCCGGCCCGAACGGAAGGGGCTAGGACGCGAGGGCCGGGGCAGGCTGCGCGACGATGAAGCGGAGGGTGATGCCGAGGGCGTGGGCGCGCTCTCTGAACGCGGCCTCGTAGCCGTCCGCCGACAGCCCCTGCATGGCGTAGACGTCGTCCAGCTCCACGAGCAGCTCGCGGCCGTCAAAGCTCACCGGCTGGGCGCGTGCGGCGGTGGTGTCGGCGCCGTACCCGAACCCCTCACGGCGCATGATGTCCAGCACCTGCCCCCAGGCACGGCCCGCCGGGGTATCTGGCAGCGGAGCCGCCGTTACCTCACCCCGGCCCACGGAGAGGTCCGGGCGGCGCACGTCGGCGGTGCCCTTCACGGTGTCGGCGCGGTGCTCGGGGGTGGCGTTGGCCTCCCACCGGCGCACCAGGTCGACGAGGGTGTCGCAGCGCTGCTTGTAGTGGGCCCGGAGTCCGTGCTCCCAGCGGCGCAGCACCTCCGCCACGGTGCCGCGGGACAGCAGTTCACGGGCGGCGGCGTCATCCCGCCCGGGACGCCACTCGTAGGGCACGCCCTTGGCGGCCAGGTGCACCCGGTTGACGCCGTCCGGGAGGGACTCCTCCCCGGCCTCTCCCTCTGAAATCCCTCGCGGAGCGCTGGCGGGAGCCTTGAGGGACGGTGGCTGGGGCGCCTCGGAGATGCGCCCATGCGGCGTAGTCTTCTCCGCCTTTCGTCCTGGAGACTTCGTCTCCCTTCTCTTCTCTCCCGTCTTCCCGCCGTCCTCCCGCGCGGGAGTTTGGGGGGATTCGCGCGGGAGATTCGCGGGGTCTTCGCTGTCGTCGTGCGCCCTCCCGTCCGGCTTCGCGCGGTCGTTGAGCACCTTTCTTACGTAGGCGCCCTGTTCCTCCATCCACTTGGCCACCACGAGGGATTCGCCCTCCAGGAGCAGCAGGCCCACGGCGAGCAGTGCGTCCACGAGCTTGTTGCGGCGCCCGCGCCAGCGCACGGCGCGCTCCACGGCCAGGGCCGCGCCCGGCCCGGCGAAGCGACCGTCGATGCGCTCCCGGCCGCAGTAGGCCCAGAGGCGATAGAGGTAGGCGTCGGCCTCGGCGCCGAGCTGGGCGCACAGGGCATGCACCGCGTACTCCTCGGGGGCCGAGCTTCGGAACTTGAACCAGGGAAGACCGCGGGCGTCCATGGACTATGGCTCCTCGTGGGGGTCGGACGGGGTATTGGTGGAAGGCGGCGTCAGGGCACAGGGCGGGTGCGCGCAGCACATGGGGGGCACGGGCCGGCCCCGGCAGTCCGCGCGCCAGCCGTAGCCGTGACGGCAGGTGGGCCACGGGCCCGGGTAGGCGGCGCGCACGGACAGGCCCGCGGCGGTGGCGCCATGCGGGGCGAACTGGCCGTCATCGGTGACGTCGGCGCCGAGTTGGATGGCCCCGCAGTCAGTGCACAGGGTGGCGCGCATCCTCTCGATGCACACGCTCACCGTTCACCTCCGGCGGCGCGCCCGCTGAAGAGCCCGAACTGGCCAGGGTTGGCGAGCATCGGCGGCACCGGCCGGTCGTCCACGACGTGCGGCCTGGGCGGAGTCGCTTGCGGAGGAACTGGCGCGGGTGGCCGCTCACGGCCCGGGGCCGGGAAGGGCGTTGCGGCCGGCGCCACGTACACCTCCGGGCGCCAGATGCCATCCCGGGCGAGACGCGTGCGCTCGCGCAGCTCCGGCAGCAGCCCCGGGTCCACGGGCGCCAGTCGCTTCGCGGGCGCGGCCGGGAGTGGCTCGAGGACCTGAATCTCTTCCAGCCACCACGCGATGGTTCCGCGGCAGTAGGGGGCGGTGCGCGGCGCCCACCATGGGTCGCGGCCGAAGGCCCGCGAGTCGTTGCCCACCGTGGACACCTCGGCCAGCCGAGCCACGGCCACGTAGGCCCCGGCCGGAAGCACGTCGCCGGCGGGGGACTCCAGTCCGTGAGCCTCGCGCAGCCAGCGGACCGCATCGGCGTCGTAGTCACGCGTCGCGTAGATGGCGAGCCAGCAGCCCATCAGCTCGCGCGGCGGGTGCCGCGGGTGGCGTCGTGCCGGAACTCCCTGGCGGGCTGGCTCGGTGTCCGCGACGAACACCGACCACATGCCATGGTGGGTGAGTGCCCACGTCCAAGGGCGTTCGAGCGGGAAGTGGAACACGCCGCGCCCGGCGCGCGTGTAGCGGTACGGGCCTCCAAGCGGCATGGTGCTCACCGGGGCACCTCCAGGACCTGGTTGGACTCGCGCGTAGCGAGGGCGGCGCGTTCCCGGGCGAGCCATGCGAGGCGCTCACCTATCTGGAGCCCCGCGAGGGGTTCCGTCAGTGTCCATCCCTCACGGATGTGCGGGCGGAGCGCATCCACGTAGGGAGCGCCGGCGAAGACGAGCAGCTCGGCCTCCTCAACACCGATGAAGCGCCACTCCAGCTCGTTGATGACCAGCTCGCCCCACTGCCGGCGCTCCTCCCGCGACAGTCGGAGCAGCGACAGCTCGTAGGGCTCAAGGCACACTTCAAGCGGCACGAGCCCGTGCTTGGCGCTCAGCACCATGACGTTCGGGCCGCATCGCGCGGTGGCCACCTCCAGCGCGCCCCGGAAGAGGCTGCCGGTGTAGAGCTTCCCGGCTGGTGCGGCGTGCTCGAGCTTCGCCTTGCCGCACCCTACGAGCCCGATTCGGAGCGGCCCGCTCATGGCCGTCTCCGGCTCAGCGTGCGGTGGACGCTCCGGGCCTTGGCCATGTCCTGGCGGCGCAGCTCGCGCGTGAGGGCGAGGGCCGCATCCTCTTCGGCAGCCTGCTGGGTGGGGGCGTGCGCCTCCACCTGGACGTCGCGCGCGCGGAGGGTAACGACGTGCCCCAGGGGTCCGCGCATGGTGGTGCTGGTGAAGTGGGGGAGGCCACTCAATGGACACCTCCTGCCGCGTCCAACTCGGCGAGGAGGGCAGCCTTCGCGCCCTCGCAGCGCTCAGCGGCTTCGGCCAGGCATGCGCGGACGAAGAGCTGGCAGTACGGAGAACCGCCGCCGTCGCGCCGCGCGCAGGCAACCTCGTCGCGGCCGGCGAGGATGCGGCTCATGTCCCGCCAGCACACCGTGCAGGCGCCGCGGGGCCGCTCGCGCACCAACGCCAGGAGGGTGGCCATGGTTCGCGGGCGCCGGAACACGTCGCGCTGGCGCGGCGTCAGGTGCTTCCAGCCATATGCGCCGAACGCGCCGGCAGGAGCCGACTGCTTCCCGGGGAGTTTGGGGGCGATGGGGCGACGCTCGTCCTGAAGCTTGAGCTTGTTGATTGCCTGCACGGCTGAACCTCCGGTGTGGTGGTGGCGTGGGCCCCGCTGGCGCGACTGAGCCAGCGGGGCGGGACGGTGCGTCGCTGGACGGGGCAGGGGATGCACTCGCGTCCAGCGGGGGCTGCTAGTTAGGGGCGCTCGGACGGCGCCACCCGAGGACGTCATCGCCGACGCGGCGCGCGTCCCAGGACACCTCGAGCGCCCGGTCCGTCATGTACTTGCGGTCCCGGCCGCCACACAGCTTGCGGGCGGCGCGGTCCATGACTGCGAACTCGAACTTGTCCGAGTCGTACTTGCCGGGGAATGCCTGGAGGAAGCCAGGATGCCCCGACTCCGCCGCATCGAGGTGGCGCGCCCCGCAGTGGTAGTAGGCGAGAAGCCGGATGCAGCGGACCTCCTCGCTCGACAACGAGAAGATGCGCGAGTCCTGCCGGAAGATGCCGAGGACGTCTTTCCAGCAGCGCTGGTGTGCCGAGTCGGCGAGGCCGTCATAGGCGGGCGGCGCATCCTCCGTGAGGAGCAGGCGGATTGCCCTCTCCCGGTCGCCGTCGCTGGCCATCATCTGGGGCTGGCCGTCACGGCGCGGTTGGAACTGGCGCCTGTCCGTGCCGCGCCGGACGCCCGGGTGGCCGCGGTGCCCTGGCTGCCCAATGTCGTGGGGCGCGTCCTGGTGCGGTTGAAACGTCGGCGCACGCGGGGTGATGGGACGAACACCGCGTTCGAACTGGTCGGGCCCCGAGCAGCCGACAGCGAGGCCGCACAGCAGCAGTAGCGTGAAGCGCTTCATGGTGGACTCCAGGTGTTGGGGGTTGGCACTGCATGGGGCCCGGTCTGAGGGACCGTGCCGGGCCAGGACGGCGCGACGGACCGCGTGTCAGTCCGTCGCGCTCGTCGCGCGCCTGCCTGCCTTCACCGTGGAGTGCGTCATCGGGGCGCCAGCGGCACCCTTGCTCGTGCTCGTTGCGTCCTGGGCCTTGGACTCCCGTCTAGCGTCCGCGACGCGGGCGCGCAGTTCGCGCACCTCGGCAACCGCGGCACCGATGGAATGGTAGAGGCAGGCCTGCCGGACGCGCTTGAAGCTCCCAGCACAGGCGCGGCAGCCTTCGTGGGGCGGCACCTTGCGCCGGTACTCGGCGACCTCAGCAGAGAGGGGCGCCAGAGGGGAAATTGCTACGTTGCTACGTCCTCTTGAGCCAACAAGAGGCTGAATCGCGTAATCAGGCGCGTACTTCGACGCATTCACCTCTGAGGACGAGGCCATTCCCTCGGGAAGACGCGGGTTCGATTCCCGCCGCCTCCACTGAGAAGAACGAGCCCAGCAATCCAATCGGGTTGCTGGGCTTTTCCTTGTCCTCGTTTTCTTCATGTGCCCTCAGTGTGCCCCTCTGGCGTCTCTAGCTCTGTTGGCTGGCTGTGGCGGCTTGAGCTTCAACACCCCACGCGCTCTGGGGGGCCTCGCGCAGGGGCCAGGTGCGCACTCGCCGTGGGCCACCCCAGGCCGCGGGGTGTTGAGGCTCAATAGGCGCCAAGAGGTCCAGGCCCCTGGTACGCACCTGAAGGGAGCGCGGTCTGGGCAGGCGTGTACCCCATGGGGGCTGCGTCCGGGCAAGGTCCTCTGAAATTGCGCCGATAATGCGGCGCGTCGCGGGCGGCTCCCGAAGCGGAAGAACACAGTTGTTCCGCTGACTTGCGAGGCCCGCCGATAATCTTCAGGGGGCGATGTCGAGACCTCGCGCGTGGCTCCGACATCCCAATGAACGCGCACCCAATGCCGGGGCGCGGAGGCCCAAAGAAGAGAGAGCCACCATGAAGATGAAGTACATGCTGATGATGAACACCCCGAGCGGCGGTCCGTACCAGGTGATGAGCTGGCCGAAGAAGGACCTCCAGGCGCACATCGCGTTCATGGCGGGCTTCGCGACGAAGCTCGGGGAGACGGGGGAGCTGGTGGCGGCCGAGGGGCTGGCGGGACCGGACCAGGCCAGGCGCGTGCGCGCGGGCGCGGACGGCAAGCCCATCACCGATGGCGTGTTCCCGGAGTCGAAGGAGTTCCTCGCGGGCTACTGGATTATCGAGGTGGACAGCCCGGAGCGGGCCTACGCCATCGCCGCGGAGGCCTCGGCGGCGCCTGGGCTCGGCGGCAAGCCGATGAACATGCCCATCGAGGTCCGCCAGGTGATGAGCGGTCCTCCGCCCGACTTGATGTGATGACAGAGTCGAGGGACATTCGCATCGAGCGCCTGTTGCGCGAGCACGCGCCGCGGGTGCTCGGCGCGGTCATTCGGCGGTTTCGGGACTTCGGAGCGTCGGAGGACGCGGTGCAGGAAGCGCTGCTCGCGGCGGCCCTGCAGTGGCCTCGCGAGGGCGTGCCGGACGACCCGCGCGCCTGGCTGATTCAGGTCGCCTCGCGGCGAATCACGGACCACGTGCGCGCGGAGACCGCGCGCCGCCACCGTGAGGAGCTGGTGGTCAGCCTGGTGCCGCCGGAGCTCCAGCTCGTGATGTCCCTGGATGGCGACGAACTGGCGGGCCGGGATGACGCGCTCGTGCTGCTGTTCATGTGCTGTCACCCGGCGCTGTCCACGGCGTCGGCCATCGCGCTGACCTTGCGCGCAGTGGGCGGGTTGACGACGGCGGAAATCGCCAAGGCCTTCCTCATGCCCGAGGCGACGATGGCCCAGCGCATCAGCCGGGCCAAGCAGAGCATCAAGAGCTCCGGGGTGCCGTTCCAGAAGCCCACGCCGGAGGAGAGCGCGCAGCGGCTGGGCGCGGTGCTGCACGTGCTCTACCTCATCTTCAACGAGGGCTACACGGCCACCTCAGGGCCGGAGTTGCACCGCACGGACCTGTCGGGCGAGGCGATTCGGCTGACGCGGATGTTGCACACGCTGCTGCCGGAGGACGGCGAGGTGGCGGGGCTGTTGGCGCTGATGCTGCTCACGGACGCGCGGAGGGCGGCGAGGACGGGGCCCGCGGGTGAGCTGATTCCGCTCGACGCGCAGGACCGGAGCCTGTGGGACGCGGGGATGATTGCGGAGGGCATCGCGCTCATCTCCGCGACGCTGTCGAGGGGCTCGGTGGGGATGTACCAGGTGCAGGCGGCCATCGCGGCGGTGCATGACGAGGCGTCGCGTGCGGAGGACACGGACTGGCCGCAGGTGCTGGCGCTCTACGGGGTGCTGATGGGGCTGATGGACAACCCGATGGTGGCGCTCAACCACGCCATCGCGACGGCGATGGTGCACGGGCCGCAGGCCGGGCTGTCGCTGCTGGAGGGGCTGGCCAGGGAGGGCCGGCTGGAGGGGAACCACCGGCTCGACGCGGTGCGCGCGCACCTGCTGGAGCGCGCGGGGAAGACGGGCGCGGCGGTAGTCCACTACCGGAAGGCGGCCGAGCGCACCACGAGCCTGCCCGAGCGCGACTACCTGCTGACCCAGGCCGCGCGGCTGAGCGACGAGATGGCGTAGGCCCCTGAGCGCCGCGCGCTACTTCGCCGTGGCCGACGCCGCGCCGAGCTCGCGCAGCTTCTTCACGGCGTTGTCGTTCTTTGGGTTCAGCTCCAGCGGCTTCTTGTTTCGCGCGCCAGCTCCAGCGCGCCCGGCACGCCGCGCTCCGCGAGGTAGCTGGCCTCCACCCGCATGGCCAGGGGATGGAGGAGGGTGTGATCTGCCCCCGTTCTTCGGGTCACGAGTTACGAGAGTCCTGCGGCGCTGCTGATACCGTGCTCGGGGGATGATGCAGCGGGGCCGGCATGGGCACGGCGAGCTCCGACCTCCGCGGGTGTCTTGTAGCCCAGACTGCTATGGGGCCGCTTCTCGTTGCAGTCGCGCCGCCATGCCTCGATGAGGACGACGGCCTCCCTCCTGCTGGCAAACCACTCCGCAGACAGGCACTCGTCGCGGAAGCGGCCGTTGAAGCGCTCGTTGGTGCCATTCTGCCAGGGCTTGCCCGGGTCGCTGTAGGCCGTCTGGATGCCGCTGGCCTCCAGCCACCTGCGCAGGGCCTTGGCGATGAACTCCGGGCCGTTGTCGCTTCTCAGGTACTTCGGCGGCCCGTGCACCGCCACCAGGCGCGAGAGCACCTCGATGACTCGCCTGACGCTGATGCGCCCGGCCACGTCGATGGCCAGGCACTCGCGGCTGTGCTCGTCCACGACCGTAAGGCACTTGAGCTTCTGCCCATTGGCGCATGCGTCGTGCACGAAATCCCAGGCCCATACGGAGTTGACGCCCTCGGCCTTCGGCTGCCGCGGCTGCCCGAGACGAAGGCGCTTTTTCGGCCTCCTGCGAGAGCGCGACAGCCCCACCTTCCTCCAGAGCCGGTGTACCCGCCTCACGTTGACGGCAGGCCCATCACGTCGCAGCAGGGCCCAAGCCCGCCGATAGCCGAATCGGGGGCGTGCTCGCGCGATGCCACGCAGCTTCTCCACCAGGGCCGCGTCCCTGGCCTCCTTCCGGCTGGCATAGCCCAAGCTGCTGCGGGCCACTTGTAGCAGCGCGCACGCTCGGCGCTGCGACACGCCTCGCTCCTCGGCGTACCGCACCTGCTGGAGGCGAACAGGCGCGCTCACCATTTTTTGTGGAGATTTCCTTCATGACCTCGATTTCGAGGTCCCTCTCGGCCAGCAGCTTCTTCAGCCGCGCGTTCTCCTTCTCCAGTTCCTTGAGCCGAGTCGCGTCGCCGGCCTCCATGCCGCCGAACTTCTGCCGCCACCGGTAGAGCGTCTGCTCGGCGACGCCGTGCTTCCGGGCCACCTCCACCACGCTGGCGCCAGGGGCCTTAAGCCTCCCGCAGGATGCGGACCATCTGCTCCTCGGTAAACCTGCCCTTCCTCACGACCGACCTACCTCCTGGCCGCGAGGACTCTCTCACGCTTCAACGGGTCCGAAAATTGGGGAGCAGACCACGGGCTTTCGCCGTCAAGCCGCAGCCCGGTACCTCATTCGGGCCTCTGCTTGCGAGCGAAGACGACGACGCAGCAGCCCGCAGTCGATCGTGGCGAAGAGCTCGCGCACAGGGCGGCGTCGTAGGCATCCTGACGCCCGATGAACGGTGTTGTGCCATATCTCGAGGACAATCCCAGCAGCTCAGCCAGCGAGCGCGCATGCGGGGGTGGTGTCTTCCACGAGGCCTCAGTGGTCATGGCGGTGGCTGCTCGGTGCCCACCTCGGCGTGCCAGGGATGACATCGACCTCCCTGCGCTCGCCTCCCCCTCGCCAGCCCCGCGGCCAGGCCGCCCTTCGGCGGCTGTTGACGACCTCGGGGTGGGGGACATAATGCCCTCACGTTCACATGGCCTCCTCGCCCACCGCCAGCCCCGCATCAGCGTCCTCGCGGCGAATGGATGGGCTGGACCTGTTGCGAGCCTGCGCGATTCTGGGCGTGCTGCTCTTCCATGCTCCCGCCGTCGTCCATGAGGCCGTTCCTTCCACCATCCGCCTCGCCTTCGCGCATGGCTGGACGGGCGTGAACCTCTTCTTCGTCCTCTCGGGATACCTCGTGGGCCGGCAGGTCTTCGGGCCCGACATGGACACCTCGCTGGGCGGGCGGCTGAGGACCTTCTGGACGAAGCGGTGGATGCGCACGCTGCCGCTCTACTTCGTCGTGCTCGCGGTCTACGCGCTCAAGCCCTGGCTGGTGGGGGCCCCCTTCCTGGGGGGCTGGCACTACGCGTTGTTCCTCCAGAACTTCGAGATGCCCCGTGACTTCGTGCAGAGCTGGTCGCTCTGCGTGGAGGAACACTTCTACCTGGTGCTGCCCGTGCTCGCCTTCGCGCTCGGAGGGCGACGCTGGCCCGCGGGAGCCTGGTTGCTCCTGGTGGCCCTCAGCATCGTGGCGCGCTGGCGCTTCAGCCATGGGCTCCCCCCGGATAGCCTCATAAGCCGGTTCCCGGAGCTCGCGCCGTGGTCCACCGATCAGCATCTGGATGGGCTCGGCATCGGGGTGTTCCTCGCGCGGACGGCGCCCACCTGGAAGGTCTGGCCCCAGCGGTGGCGTGTCGCGTGTGGCGCGTTCGGCGCCGGGGTGTTGGCCCTGACGCTGTGGCGATATGGCGCCTTCGTCACGGCGGCGAGCCATGTGTGGATTTCCACCGGGCTCGCCGTGGGGTTTGGCGGAGTGCTGGTGGGCCTCGAGTCCCTCCGACTCCCTCCCTGGCCTCGATGGGGGACCTATCAGGTCGCCGTGCTGTCCTATGGGGCCTACCTCTGGCATGGCCTGATGGTCCGGGTCTTCGAGCGGCTGGGACTGAGCCTGGGCGCTTGGGGGCTGGACCTGCTCGCGTTCATCTCGGCGGTGCTGGGCGTGGCCTGGGTGACCTACGTCGCGGTGGAGCGCCCCTGTCTGCGAATGCGGGACCAACTGCTGGCACGATGGGCGTCCTCCAAGGCACCTCACGCCATGCCAACCCCGTCACTTCGTGATGAGCTGACCACGCAAGAACCCTCTCCGTAGGAACCTTATGGCACGACTGCGGGACCAACTGACGCCCCTGAGCCAGCTGCGGTACCTCGCGTGGCGGGCCCTACCCCGGGGACGCAAGGTGACGGTGAGGCTGCGCTCGGGGGAGCGGCTGTCGCTGCGGCCTCCTCCCGCGGAGGACCTCGCTACGGCCTACGAGGTGTTCGTGGCCGAGGTGTATCGCCCTCCCTTTCCCCTTCCCGCGGCGCCCATCCAACGCATCGTCGATGTCGGCGCCAACTGCGGACACTCGCTGCTCTTCTGGGCGCGTCACTACCCACGCGCCCAGGTCGTCGCCTTCGAGCCCCACCCCGTCCATCTGGCGATGCTGGAGCACAACCTGGCGCTCAACGGTTTGACGTCCCGGGTGCTCGTCCATCGGGCCGCGGCGGGCGTCGGCTCGGGCCACATCGCGCTGCTCGACGCGGAGAGCCGCTCCTCCATCGTGGATGCGGACGGAGGCCGGGCGCTGAGCGTCCCGCTCGTGGACTTCTTCGACACGGTCGGCACTGGGCCCATCGACCTGCTCAAGATGGACATCGAGGGCGGCGAGTACGCGCTGCTGGGCGACCCACGCTTCGCGCGCCTGCGGATTCGCACGCTCGTCATGGAGTGGCACTGCACCCAGGCGCGGCCCGATGGGAAGACCTGGACCGAACGGACACTCGAGTCACTCGGCTATGACGTCACTCCCGGACTCTGGAGCGGGGACGTGAATGGCCTGCTCTGGGCCCGTCCTCGCGAGGAGGGGACGCGGAGATGAGCCAGCCCGGTGTCACGATGGTCATCCCCACATACAACGGCGCGGCGAGGGTCGAAGCCCCGCTTCAAGCACTGCTCGCGCAGCAGGCGGCCTCGGAGCACTTCGAGGTGGTCGTCGTGGACAACAACTCGACGGACGGCACGGCGCGCGTCGTCGAAGGGAGCGCGGCCGTCGCCGGGCTGCGCGAGCGTGGCGTGGACGTGAGGGTGGTCCACGAGGCCCGCCAGGGACTGCTCTTCGCGCGTTTGTGTGGCGTGCTGAGCGCGCGTCGCGATGTCGTCTGCTTCCTCGATGACGACAACGTCCCGGAGCCGAACTTCGTCCGCGACGGGTTGGCGCAGTTCGAGGTCCCGGGCCTCGGCGTCGTCATCTCCCGGCTCTATCCACGCTATGAGGTCCCCCCCCCGGCCAGCATCTCCCGGCGCGAGCACCTGCTCGCCATCAACCACCGACTGGGAGATGCGCGAATTGACTTCGGCGCGGAGGCAACGCTCGCACCCACGATTGGGGCGGGGCTGTGGCTGCGCCGCGAGGCCTTCCTGGAGGCGGTTCCCTGGCGAACCCCGGAGCAGTTGATGCCGGACCGTCTCGGCAAGCGGCTGCTGAGCGGAGGAGACATCGAGCTCGGGTACCTGCTCGGCAAGGCGGGCTATCACCGCGTCTACGCGCCCGGGTTGAAGGTGTGGCACCTGATTCCACGCGCCCGGTTCGAGACGCGGTACTTCCTGCGGCTCATCGTGGGTGTGGTGCGCAGCGAGAAGACCCTTGAGGCTCGTTATCTGGGACGGCGCCCGAACTGGCTGACTTGGCTCAAGGGCTGCGCACGTCTGGTGGGGGCGGGGTTGGCGAGCCCCGCCCTGGCGCTGCGAGGCGACTTCGCGCGAGAAGTCTTGTTTGTCCTGGCAAGCCGTTGGGCGCAGCTACAGGGCCCTTATCCTGACATTCAGGGTCGTCCGCCGCCCCAGGCCTTCCACGCTCCAACCCAGCTTGAGTGAGTGCATCGCGGGTGGTTGAAACAACCTGGCTTCAGAAGGATTCGGGCCCCGATGAGGGGCAGTCCGTCCGTCCGTTCGTTCGTCGCACCGAGCCGGTCAAGGCCCTGCTGACGCGGGCGCTCGAGCTGTTCGCCCACCCCAAGATGCAGGCGACGTTCGCTGAGCAGAAGCGCCGGCAGGGCCTTCGGGTGCGGCCAAGTAGGTCGCCAGAAGTTCTCTAACGTTCGGCGGGGAGGAGGCGAGCGCGCGTGGTGGCCCAGTACTTGGGGGCGAATTCCAGGTAGCGCTCGCGGGGCCAGTGGGCCAGCACGCGCAGGACGTCGCGCAGGTAGGCCTCCGGCTCGAGTCCGTGCAGCCGCGCGGTGGCGATGAGGGTGAAGAAGTGGCCGGCCCGCTCGGCATGGTCATCGCTTCCGGCGAAGAGCCAGGCTTTCCTTCCGACGGACTCCTGCCCTACGCAGCGCCCGCAGGAGCCGGGGCAAGCTCGAACCGACCGCGAGCATAGGAAGGACAGGAGCCCTCTTGGGCGTAGCGTGCGGGAGCAGAGCGAGAGGTGAGGGACGCTGACGGGGAGCCCATGAGCCGCACGCCGAGCAGGCGCAGAAGCCTTTCATCTCCAGCCGCGGGCGACAGTCGTTTTTCGCGCGCCAACTCCAGCGCGCCCGGCACGCCGCGCTCCGCGAGGTAGCTGGCCTCCACCCGCATGGCCAGGGGCGTGTGCGTGAGGTGGGCACGGCCCACAGCATCGCACGGTGCATTCACAACCGCCCGCGTCCAGGGCCGCGTCGAACCTGGACGCTGCCCCTTTTTGTTCGACGCCCGCCTGCCGCTACGGCTCGCCAGTCTGGGACAGCCGCTCCTGGACGACAGTGGCGCTTCCCGAGGGGATTTCCGTCCGCTGGGGGAAGCCGTGGGCGTCAAGCTCCACCTTCACGGACATCGGGCCCAGCTCCATCGTGGCGGCGCGGGCTCCCGCCTCCTCGCGGGGGCGGATGACCAGCTTCGTCGGTGCGGACGCGTCGGCGGGAGGCACCCACAGCAGGGCCTCGAGCGCGTCACCCTGGCCCTTCAGCAGGCCCTCGCGGAGCCGCGCGGCGAGCCCCACCTCGCCGATGAGTTCGCCCCCGAACTGAGCCTGCACCTCCTTGGCGGCCACCTGACCCGAGACGCCGTAGCTCCCGTTCTGCTCCCGGCGCAGGCGCACATTCGCGGCGACCGTGTCGTTGACCCGCTTGGAATAGCTCTTGGCGACGAGCACTCCCGAGATGTCCGCCTGCTCCGTGATGTTGGTGTCCTGGAACTGGAGCTGGACCGGGGCCCCGGGACGCACCATCGTGGTGCTGACCTCAAGGATGCTCCCGCCCGCCTTGGAGCCGAAGAGCGCCGTGTACTGGAACCCGAGGGGTACGTCGCCCAGCCGCAACACCTGGACGTCGCTGTAGTAGGGCGCCACCGGCTGCTCCGGCGCCGTGGAGGTGAGGCCCGTGGCGATGGACTCGGTGACGTCGAGGAAGGCCTTCGTGTATCCCAGCTCGTTGTGGAAGCAGGTCTTGGGGAGCACGGGGTCCGCGTGGACCATCACCTTGATGCGACCCACCTCCACGACTGGAGCGGCGCCTCGCGAGTAGTCACCTTCTAGGTACATGGCGGGGCTGCCCGTGAAGGACTTGACGTCCGTGGCGCGCACCCGCTCCACAGTGACGTCATCGAGGAGTGACTCGAGCAGGCTCCTCACCGCGGCGCCGGCATCGATGGCGCTCGTGTAGAAGAGACAGGTGACCGGCTCGGAGGTCCCAATCGGGAGGGTGAGGATGGTCACCCCATTGGGGCGCTTCATCAGCTCCGGCGTACCCGCGGCCAGCACCTTGCCCCGGAAGAGGACTCCCTCGGCCTCCACGGGCTTGTGCGGCAACTGCGCGGTGATTTCCCGGGCGAGCGCTTCACGGACGCTGCGTGGCTCGGCGGGCGCTGACGCCGCGGGAGCGGGCTTGGATTCAGTGTGGTTCGCGGCGGGACTGGTCGCACAGCCCGTGAGCAGAACGGCGGAAAGCAGAGTCAGTCTGGGGAGAGGCATGCGGCACCTGTCGCGGGGAGGTCGGACGTCCTGACGCTCTATTCGAAACAGGCGCCCGAGTCTGGTTGTGCCCAGGTGAAAACCGGCTCATGGGGTGCCAATGACCGCGAGGTCCTTCCGCTCGCGACGCGGAAGCGGCTAAGAATCAGCGCAGGCGCCGGTGCCCCGAGTTGTCGTCGTTCGTGGGCAGCTGCTCGTCCTCCAACTCGGGCCGGGGGAATGCCGTCCCATCCCAGCGTCGCCGCGAAGGGCGTGAGCGCGCGGATGACGGCGCCCAGCCGCTGCCGCGACAGGTCCTGCTTCTTCAAGTGCCGGGCGAGCGCAGCGAGGTCGGAGAACGCGCCCTCGCACAGCCCCACCAGCCCCGCCGCCACCTCCACGGTGTCGGTGGGGTCCTCCAGGCAGATGACGCGGTCGCCGAGCAGCTCCCGCCAGTCGCGCTCGCAGTTGCGCCGCCGCGCGAGGTCCGGGATGAGAACGAATGGCTCGTAGGTGAGCTGCAGCTCGTCCACCACCTGCGTCACCGGCAGGTCCTGCTCCAGCGTGTCGCCGATGCGCTGATTCACCTGCTTGCGCGAGACAAAGCCGTAGGGCCGCCCGTCGCCCGTCATGAAGAAGTAGCCCCGGCGCTTGCGAGCATGGGAAGGACAGGAGCCCTCTTGGGCGTAACGTGCGGGAGCAGAGCGGGAGGTGAGGGACGCTGACGGGGAGCCCATGAGTCGCACCCCGAGCAGGCGCAGAAGCCTTTCATCACCAGCAGACACACGCCTGCCCAGCCCAGCCGCTTCCCCAGGAGGGGCGCGGCAGATGCCTGGCTCTCTTGGCTGGCTGTGGCGGCTTGAGCTTCAACACCACGCGCTCTGGGGCGGCCCTCGCGCAGGGGCCAGGTGCGCACTCGCGGTGGGCAACCCCAGGTGCTCCAGAGCCGCTCTCACCCCTCCTGCTTCCTTTACGTACGCCAAGACCCGCTGCCTGCCGCCACTTCTCAAGCACGCGAACACATCCAGGGCGAACGTCCTGCGCAGCAGCCCGGCCCAGTCCAAGCCACGTGGGTCGGACGGTATCAGCGTCTGGCTCCGCTCCCCCAGGTGCAGGAGGATCGCACCGCTTTCGAAAATCGAGATGTCCCCGTCGGTCAACCAGGGCACCTGACCGAACGGATGGTGCGCGAAGTGCAGGTCGCCGCGGTTCTTGAACGGCACGCCCTGCACCCGGTAGGGCAGCCCGGCCTCCTCCAGCGCCCAACGCACACGCAGGTCCCGCACATAGCCCCGAGGCAGCTCGGGGACCCAATCGAAGGTGTAGAGGACACAGTCAGCCCCTTGGCATCTCCGGTGGGCGGATGTCGACCTTCCACACTGCGTAGATGTTGAGCGCGGCGTCTTCCTGGCACCATCCCCAGGAGCTGTTTCCGCTGGTGCGCCTCACGCGTCCACATTCACGTCAGGAAGAGCCATGTTCGACCACGTCAAATTCGGCGTCAGCGACTATGCAGCAAGTAGAGCGTTCTTTCTCAAGGCGCTCGAACCGCTCGGCGTCACCGTCCACATGGAGGTGAGTGACGGTATCGAACTGGCGGGGAAGGGTGTCCCCTCCTTGATTCTCATTCCGGCCGAAGAGAAGCCAGCGCCTCTCCATCTGGCGTTCATGGCCGAGAGTCGTGAACAGGTCGATGCGTTCTATCGCGCGGCGCTGGAGGCAGGAGGCAAGGACAACGGAGCGCCAGGGCTGCGCCCGAGGTACCACGCGAACTACTATGCGGCGTTCGTCATCGGGCCAGACGGGCACAACATCGAAGCGGTTTGCCACGAGCCGGTCTGACCTCGGGTAGGCGACGTACCGCGAAGTCTTTCGAACGACAGTTGTTGGACTTGGTTGGCGGAAAGGCCACTTCAGGGGGGAAGCCGTGGACGTGCTCGCTCGCATCAGGCGCAAGCAGATTTTCGCGACCACCGGCACCGCGCTCTTCTTGCTGCATCGTAACGGCGTCGCCGTGGAGGTCCTTGTGGCCCTTCTGGCACTGGGACTTCTCGGGACGTGGGTGTACGCCCGGTACATCCGGACCAGTCCCCCGCCGAACAGTGACACCCTGCTCGGTGCGTACGAGCCCCCACCCCCACCGCGCTCGGAGGAGGTGCTGAAGACGCAGTGGCTCACGAAGCGTGAACTGGGAATCCTGGCGGCGGTGGCGCTGGTGGGCGGCATCCTCTTCCTGACCCGGGACAAGGGAGGCACCCTCCATGTCGTGGCCAGCGGGGTCTACCTGCTCGTCGATAGCAGAGCGGTGTTATGCAGCGTTGAACGGTATTCCGCGTCTAAAGGGGGGCCTGCTGCGGCAGGGTAGGGAGGCGCGCGTGATAATAGGTTGCTCGTTCTCTGTCCTAGCGATTCAGCTGTGCCTGATCGCCGACGCACGGGCCCCCCTTTGGCCGTCCTGGATGGAGCACGTTGTGCGCAGAGGTTTTGGTGGGGCGGGGTAGCGAGCGGAGTTGTCGTTCGAACTGGTGATAGTGGGGCTCAGGCCGAGGCAACAAGGGCGGTTGCTCGACCTTTGTGATGTCCACGCGCCACCTTGCCTTGCTCACAGCCAGGAAGGCTCACCCCGCAGCCTCCCTGCATTAGACAATAAGCGCACCGTCACTTCCTACTGTCCGTCTGTGCCAGGCGGATTGTCGGTCTTTGTGGCGGGTGAACCTGCGGCCGAAGACGCCGTCTGCGCGGTTCTCGAAAGGCGACGCATTAAGAACATGGCAACTGCACCGGCGGTGTTCACCACGAACTCGGCCTCCTCGACACTGGGGTCTTTCTGGTCAGGGCTGCGACCGTGGGCGTCCCCGGCTTCCGAGCGAAAAGCACCTAGGTTGCTGATGGCGCCATTCAGAGCTCTCGCTATGTTGTGCAGTTCGTTGTTGCGGTCGACTCGGATGTCGAGAGCACCTGCAACTACATGGTAGAGCTTTGTTACGGTCATTTCCGCGGGAGCCTGCAGCTCGAGTCTTTCGATGATGTGCTTGAGGACCGTCTCGACTAGAGTACAGGCAGCAGTTGCTGCGCTTGCCGGTTCAGTCGATACCTTCCGCTGGGCGCGGGCCCAGTGCTCGATCACTCTCGGGAATGAAAGGTCTCGTGCCACCACCGCGAGTTCTGATGCAGCCGTAGCGGCAGGCCCCGCAGCAGCATGGCGAACGCTTTCTGCTGTCCGTGACCGGCCCTCCAGCAGGCTCTGTGCCTGCGCAACCAACCCCCCGACTACCTCTTTAAGCCGTTCTTCTGTGGCCGCACGGCGAAGCCAGTTGGCGTCCCACGTCTCAGGCGTCGCCACAGTGTATTTCGGCTCCTCGTATGGATCGAAGTCGTCGCCGAAAATATCGAGGGTTGATCTGAAGTGCAGCGTGAGCCCTGACTCCGACGCCCCCAGGTACCCGAAGACCTTCTCATCGGTGCCGAACTCTTCGAGGTCGAAGTCCTCAGTCGAGAAACTGATGCCAGCGCGGGCACAGAAGTCTGCTAGGCGCTCGCTCAACTCCAACACCTTCTGCCGAATCTCGTTGTCGTGCTGTTCTACTTCGGCAACGCAAGTTTCTAGCGCTTTCAGTTGTTCATGGAGGTCTAGGGGCATGAGTGAGTCTAACCAGGATTGCACGCTCTCTACGATGTCATCCGCTTCTAAACCGAAGTTCGCGATTCTCGATCGGCCGAGTCCGGTCGTGGTTCCAGGCGGTTAGCGCCTTGTGACTGCGCGGAGGACTTCGCTCAGAGGGGGCTCCCTGCGCGGCGGCACCGGTTGGCGCCATAGCGAGCGGGCAGCCTTTCGTTGGCGGCCGTTCGAGAATCAAGATCGTTCGTTTAGCGCCGCTGCCGACGAGCGCTGCACGTCAGAGGCACTGTGGTCGTGGGCCCAGCGTTCTTGGGACCCCATCGATGTCCTCCGCAGTCGCTGAAAATTCGCCATTAGTGCAGTTCCCTCCGACACTCGTCCCTATGGTCAAGTCCCGAATCTTGTGTAGTTGGTTCGGAGGGGGTTCGGGGGAGGGATGCTCCTTGGCGGCATCAAGCAGCGACAGTGTCAGGGGTTGAATTCAGCAGAGACATGTCGAGGTAGCGGCGGTCATCCCAGACGCCGGTGACTTCGAGGGCGACGGCGGTGATGAGGCGCAGCGCGCTGGCGCGGTCCGGGAAGGCGCCCACGGAGCGGATGCGGCGCTTCACCTCGCCGTGGAGCCGCTCGAGGCCGTTGGTGCTGCGAAGGCGCTTCCAGTGGGCCTTGGGGAAGGCGAAGAAGCAGGTGGCGGCGGCGAAGCCCTCGCGCAGGCACTCCATGGCTTCGGGGACTTGCCGCCCCAATCCCTCCTGGAGGGCCTCCAGCCGCTTCCTGGCGTCCTGAAGGGAGGCGGCCTCGAAGACGGCCGACGTCTCCTTGCCCAGCCGTCCGCGCAGCCTCCAGGGGGCCTTGGCGAGGACGTTCCGGGTGAGGTGCACGGTGCAGCGCTGCAGCCGCGCCTCGGGCAGGGCCTGGCGGGCCGCGGCGGCCAGGCCCGCGTGCCCGTCGGCGATGACGAGTCGTACGCCCTTCAGCCCTCGCTCCAGAAGCTGGCGCAGCAAGTCCAGCCAGGAGTCCACCGACTCGCTACCTCCCAGCGTCACCGCCAGCAGGTGCCGGTGCCCATCCTCGCCCACGCCATAGGCCACCAGGGCCGAGACGTTCTGCACCGTGCGCGCCCACCTGGCGTCCAGGAAGGTGGCATCCAGGTAGAGGTAGGGGAAGGCCTGGGTGAGGGGCTGGGTGCGCAAGCCCTCCACCTTCTCCTCCAGCGTCCGTGTCACCCGACTCACCGTCGAACGCGAGACGTCCTCGCCCATGAGGGCCCGTGTCACCTTGCCCATTTTCCTCGTGGAGACGCCCTGCACGTACGCACTGGTAATCGCCTCGTCGAGTTCCCCGCTGCGCCGCTTGTAGCGGCCCAGCACGTCCCCCGCGCTACCACTGTGCCTCGTGCGTGGCACCGCCACGTCCACGGCCCCCGCCGTCGTCACCAGCGTGCGCAGGTAGCTGCCGTTGCGCACGTCCGCCCGGCCCACCATCCGCTGCCACCGGCCGGCCCCCACCAACTCCCGTACCTCTTCCTCCAGCGTCATCCGGATGGCTCCGCGGAAAAGCGCCCGCAGGTCGGCCTGCACCTCTTCGTGCGCGGGGGCTTCAAACTCGCTAACGTCCACGTCGGGGAACTCCTCGGCTCCTCTGCCAGGAGGAGACCGGCTCGGTTGGTTTCACCGAGGAGCTTCCCTCTTTCCCGCTCGTCCCTCCTCGCCATCTACACACTTATAGGGACACGACCGTCCCTATACGGAGGGGCACATAATCATGCATGGAGAGGACTACCTTGCACGTAGCCGGCTGTATTTCATCCGCCGTGGCGGGCCGTACGTAGTTGTTCTCCGGCATCTAGCGGCAAGACTCGTCGCAGATGGCTTCATGCATCGAACGATCCACGGATATCTCAGGGGCGCAGCCCATCTTCTCTACTGCATCGAGCGGGGCCATCTGGAGTTGGAGGGACTCACTAAAGGCTCATTGCGCGCGTTTGCCGACGAGCATCGGACGGCATGCCGCTGCAGGCGCAAACGTCCACACATGGGGTCCAACTACCGCTCGGCGACGATCCGCCTGTTCGATGCGATGGTGGTCGCAGGTTTACCGGTCGGTGTGCCGCAGCGCGAAAAGACCCCCTTTGAAGAGGCGCTCGGACGCTACGACAACTTCCGCAGGATCCATAAGGGAGTGACGGCATCGACCCAGAAGAACCACGAGCGCCTGCTGCGCACCTATCTCGCCTCATACTTTCATGAGAAACCGATGAGCGCGTCAGCGCTCTCCGTTGAAGACGTGCGTACACTGATGGTCCACAATGCCCGCGTGCTGAGCCCTTCTCGGGTGCGACAGCTTGCGGTCTGCCTGCGCAGCTTCTTTGGATTCCTTGCTGCGGAGGGGGACGACGCTGCAGCCGCTCTCGTCCGCGCGGTGCCAGCAGCCCGCAGCGTCCGTGTCAAGCCGCCGTTCCATCGCCTCGTCTCCCCGGGGGATTTGGCGCTACTGTTTTCTGCCACCTCGGGTGATGCCCCAACGAAGCTGCGCAATCGCGCCATTCTCACCTGTCTCGCTGAATTGGGTCTGCGGCGCGCGGACGTCGCTCGCCTTTCCATCGACGACATCGACTTCCGTCAGGGCACTGTGACATTGCGGAAAACCAAAGAGCGTCGTGAGACGGTCCTGCCGTTACCTGCAAACATGGGTGACGCTATCGTCAGATACCTGCGGTTCGGCCGGCCGAAAACAAGGTGCAGGAACATTTTTGTACGCCACCAGCGCCCAGTCGGGCAGCCACTACCCGTTCACACAATCGGGCACGTTTGCTATCGAGTGGCGCGCGCAGCTGGCCTCAAGAGGGGAGCACTCGGTGCCCATGACTTCCGGCGCACCATGGCGACCCGACTCGTTAGCGCCGGCGCTCCATTGAAAGAAGTCGCTGACCTACTGAGGCACCGCGAACTCGACGTCTCTGCACACTACGCGCACCTCGATGTGGAGGCACTGCGCGGCCTTGCACTCCCACTGCCGGTCGGTAAGGAGGGAGTGGCGTGAAAGCGCCCAACGCTGATTCCACCGCGAATCTTCTAGGGGGCGGACCGACCATCTGTGTTCGGCAGCCAGGCCGGAGTTCCATGACACAGAAGGTGCAGAGCTATCTAGCCATCCGGCGAGCCATGCACTTTACGCTGAGATCCTCCGGAGAGGAGCTACTGCTCTTCGCTCGCCATGTTGACAGTCTTGGCCTGCAAGAGATTCCATCCGTTGACTTTGTCCTTGATTGGTGCACCTCCGCTCCGAACGGCTCGCACCGCTATGCCTATATCCGTCTTTCCGCCTTACGACCCTTCCTGAAACACCTAGCTGTCACTGAACCTCTCACCCCGGTGCCATCGCCCAAAGCGATGGGACGGCCCGGGATGCGGAGACAGATCCATATCTACTCCGACGAGGAAGTGGTGCGTCTGCTCGCAGCCACGGCGTGCCTTACACCTACACGCGGTCTGCGACCGCTCACCTACTACACGCTTTTTGGACTTCTCGCATCCACCGGCATGCGTATCGGCGAGGCACTCGCGGCTCAGCGCGACGATGTGGACTTTGTGCGCGCCACATTCACCATCCGAAAGGACAAGACGTCCAGTGGCCGCGTGTTGCCGCTCCATCAAGATGCGTTGGCTGCATTGGAGGCTTACGTGCGCAGGCGCGATGTGCACCACAAGCGGCGTAAGTCCAACGCGCTCTTTCTCACGCAGAACAAGGGAACAGGCCTCACCTATCAGTGGGTGACACTCGCCTTTCGCGGACTTCGTAGGCATCTGGGCTGGAATGCCCTCGCTCCGGTGCCGCGCATCCACGATCTTCGGCATACCTTCGCTGTGCGCCATCTTCTCGACTGGGTACATCGAGGCGAGGACGTGGAGGCTCGCCTGCCGGCACTCAGTGCCTATATGGGGCACAAGAACCCCCATTCCACCTACTGGTACTTCTCCGCGGTGCCTGCCTTGTTGTCAGCCACCGCCGGTCGGTTCCATCGCTATGCGCGTCACCCTGCAGCAGAGATGGCTGAAACGGTCGACGCTGAGGAGGCAGCTTGAACATGAATACGCTCTTCCCTTCCTACGCGACGCTCGTACGAGACTTCTTCACGCACCACTGCTCAGCGACAATTACTCCTCCCCACCAGCGACAATTACTTCTCCCCATCTTGAGTGAAGGCGTCGGTACATGCCGCCGGACGAGGAGGAGTTCCGGTGGCGGTCACGGACGCCCAGGTGAGGAAGCTGATGGAGGAGTTGACGAAGCACGGAAACCTCGGGCTCGCCGCGGCGAAGGCCGGGATGGACCGCAAGACGGCCAGGAAGTACCGGAAGCAGAAGCAGCTGCCGTCGGAGGTGAAGCCGCCGCGCGACTGGCGGACCCGGCAGGACCCCTTCGAGGAGGACTGGCCCGCGCTGGCCGAGCGGCTGGCCCAGGCGCCCGAGCTGGAGGCGAAGACGCTCTTCGAGGAGCTGCTAGCCAAAGCGCCTGAGCGCTACCAGCCGGGGCAGCTGCGCACGTTGCAGCGGCGGGTGCGGCAGTGGCGAGCTCAGGCGGGCCCGGCCAAGGAGGTGTTCTTCGCGCAGGCCCACCGGCCGGGGGAAGCCATGCAGACGGACTTCACCTGGGGGACGGAGCTGGGCGTCACCGTGCGCGGGGAGCCGTTCGCGCACCTGCTGTGCCACCCGGTGCTGCCGTACTCCAACTGGGAATGGGTGACGGTGTGCCAGTCGGAGTCGCTGGCGGCCATCAAGCGGGGCGTGCAGGCCGCGCTCTTCCAGCTGGGGCGGGTGCCGCGCTACCACCAGACGGACAACTCGACGGCGGCCACGCACCGGCTGGCCGACGGCAAGCGGGGCTTCAACCCGGAGTACCTGGCCCTCATGCAGCACCTGGGCATGGAGCCGCGCACCATCGAGGTGGGCGAGAAGCACCAGAATGGAGACGTGGAGGCGCTCAACGGCGCCCTCAAGCGACGGCTCACGCAGCACCTGCTGGTGCGCGGCAGCGCCGACTTCGACAGCGTGGCGGCGTACGAGACGTGGGTGCAGCAGGTGGTCACCAAGGCCAACGCCCTGCGCTCGGAGAAAGTGGCGCAGGAGTTGGCCGCCATGAGGCCGCTGGCGGTGGAGAAGCTGCCCGAGTACAGCGAGGTGGACGTGCTCGTTACCGGGTGGAGCACCATCCGGGTGAAGCACAACACGTACTCGGTGCCCAGCCGGCTCATCGGCGAGACGGTGCGGGTGCGGCTGTACGACGAGAAGCTGGAGGTGCTGCACCGGGGAGAGGCGCAGCTGACGGTGCAGCGGCTGCACGGGCGTAATGGGCATCGCATCAACTACCGGCACCTCATCTGGAGTCTGGTGCAGAAGCCCGGGGCCTTCGCGCAGTACCGCTACCGGGAGGACTTGTTCCCCTCGCTCACCTTCCGGCGGGTGTACGACGCGCTGAGGCAGCAGTTGGAGGAGCGCAAGGCGGACATGGAGTACCTGCGCATCCTGCACCTGGCCGCCTCCACGCTGGAGGCCGACGTGCAGGCCGCTCTCGAGAAGCTGCTGGCAGCCGGGGGCCTGCGGAGTGCGGAGGCGGTGAAGGCCGCAGTGGCGCCGGTGCGTTGCGAGGTGCCGCACCTGGCCGTGCCCGAGGTGGACCTGAGGGCCTACGACGCGCTGCTCACCGAGGGCCAGGAGGTGGCGTCATGAGTGCCGCCTCGCAAGCCCCGGCGCTCACCGTGCTGCTGCGCGGGCTGAAGCTGCCAGCCCTGGCCGCCCACCACGAGGAGTTGGCGCGCCGGGCCGAAGCCGGCGGCTGGGGGTACACCGAGTACCTGCGCCAGCTGGCGGAAATGGAGGTAGCGCAGCGCCAACAGCGGCGCATCGAGCGGCTGCTGAAGTCCAGCCACCTGCCGGCGGACAAGACGCTGGGCACCCTGAAGCAGGACAAGCTGCCGGTGAAGGTGCGCCGCCAGCTGCCGGCCCTGTGCGAGGGGGGCTTCGTGGAGCGGGCCGAGAACGTCCTCGTCTTCGGCCTGCCCGGCCGGGGCAAGACGCACCTGGTAGCCGCGGTGGGGCACGAGCTGGTGCAGCGCGGCTACGCGGTCCTCTTCGTCCCCGCGGTGCTGCTGGTGCAGCGGCTGCTGGCGGCCAAGAAGGAACTGAAGCTGGAGCAGGAACTCAAACGGCTGGATGGCTACGACGCCGTCATCCTCGACGACATCGGCTACATCCAGCAGGACCGGGAGGAGATGGAGGTGCTCTTCACCTTCCTGGCCGAGCGCTACGAGAGGAGAAGCGTGCTGCTGACCAGCAATCTGGTCTTCAGCCAGTGGGACCGCATCTTCAAGGACCCGATGACAACGGCGGCCGCCATCGACCGGGTCGTCCACCACGCGCTCATCCTGGAGATGACCGGCCCCTCCGTGCGCGACGAGCAGGCCCGTGCTCGTGCGGAGCGGGAGAGGGCCCCGGCCCCGCGCGAAGAGGGCTGAGCACCAGCGCCGCTTCACGCAGCGAGGATTGTGCCCGAGGAGGTGAACCACCCGAAGCCAGCGGCAACGACGACGACGTGAACGCGTTCTGAAGATCAAACCCGATGGGGAGAATTAGTTGTCGTCGAGGGGAACGAGTAGTTGACGCTGAGGACACCACCTCACCAACCATGTCAACGCGACCGAATGCACCAAGCGAGCATACCGCGACGTCCTCTATCGCTTCCGAGACTTCGCAAAGGAGCGGCTGAAGAAGAAGCACTCCGAACTGTCACTTGAGGATTTTAACCGCAGCAACGTGCTGGCCTTTCTGGACTGGCTCGAGACGGTGCGCGGCAACAGCATCCGTACGCGTAACCACCGCCTCGCTGGACTGAAGGCGTTTCTGCATTACGCAGTGGACCGGGATGTTGCCGCAGCAGCTCACCTAACGGGGACACTCAGTATCCCCATCAAGCGGTTCGACGAGCCGCTCCTCGGACATCTTACCCAGGAGGAGATGGAGGCCGTCCTTGCTGCACCCGACGTGAGCACGCCTACGGGCCGCCGCGACGCGCTACTCTTCGAGATGGCCTACTTTACGGGGGGCTCGTGTCTCCGAGCTGGCGGACATGCGGGTAGAGGACTTCACGGAGTGCCGAGAGGTTGCCATCCGCATACGCGGCAAAGGGCGAAAGCAACGCGCCATTCCGCTCGTCCCAGCTGTGCGCAAGAAGCTTAAGGTGTGGATTGAGCAGAGTGAGCTTAGAGCAGCAGACCCGCTATTCCCTAATCCTCAGCGCGGCCGACTGTCTCGTTCCAGCATTGAGCGGCGGCTGGAAATCGCCGTGACGACAGCGAGCAAACGGTGCCCAACCCTGGTGGGAAAAAGGGTGAGCCCTCATACCATTCGGCACACCACGGCGATGCACCTACACCAATCAGGGGCGAGCATTACTGAGATTGCGCTCTGGCTCGGCCACGAGAGCATCAAGACGACCCACCGCTATTTCGAGTCGGATCTTGAGTCGAAGGACCGCGCCCTCTCCCGGCTGAAAGGGCATGAGGTGAGGCCCCTGCGCTACAAGGCAGATGCGGACGTGGAGGCTTTCCTCGCAAGCATCTGACAAGCGCCTCACTCATGCATTGGATTTCAATCGTGCGTGGAGTATATTGGGGCTTGACGAGTTGCGTCAATCTTTGACCCGTAGTTTGAACTCCGACCTGTCATGAGTGAATCCAACAACATAGCAGCCATGGCCGACAAGATCTCCATGGAGATCTTCTCAGTCTTTGGGTGGCAGAGAGTTGGTCCTAAGGATACAAACTGGCCGTGTGTTCTTGAGGGGCACGGCAAGAAGACGCACCCGTCTGATGTCGTGTTTTGGTACGATGAGCCGTATCGCGACGAGCGAATTTATGTTAACGTCGACCTTAAGAGTTACTCGGCACTCAAGATTGAAAAGAGCGACCTCGCCGCAGCCGCCCGGTCCTTGGCTATGGCTACGGAGTGCGCCAATCAGTCGGAGGAATGGCAAAAGCGATTCGTGAATGACGGGATGAATCGCTCCGTCGCTGGGATGCTCTTTATCTACAATCACGACGCCGAGTATGATGGGGATTTTCAGCGCAAGATCGACAACGTCGACGGCAAGGCGTTCAGTCTAGCCTCTGGCCTCAGAATGTTCATTGTTGGTCCTTCGGAGATCTCCTACCTGCGAACGGTGTCCAACGACATCAGTGTGATGCGTGGCCTGGAGCAGATGCCGAAGGCGTCGGAGTGCAAATTCTACTATCCAGATCTCGTAGAAGTGCGCGCTCGGTCCAACAGTCTTGGTGCTGCAACATTGGAAATGCTCACCGGCCCTTGGCAGACCCTGCGCTATCGCAATGAAAAGGACGGGAGTTCTTGGGATGAGGTGTTGATCTACTACCGTGGAGATGGGAACTCCACGGACGAGTTTATGTATCTCATTGACTATCTTTTTAGGTTTCAGCTTCTTGAGGAAAATACGCGAATTCGACTGAGGCTGCCTAATGGTAAGCAGGAGGCGCCCGTCATATTCGAGCGTGCTGCCGAGAAGTATGCCGACCACTTCGCCATTAGTCGGGACATTAAGAAGCGATTGACGCAGATTCGTTGTGAGGTTGTCTCCAGCATCATAACCAAGTTCAGCGAGCTTGAGTTGGGAATGAGGCGTGAGGGATGAGCAAACGACACTGTAATTCGCTGTTCTTTGCTGATGACAAGGACATTGCGGACCTCCTTTTGGCGGCCAAGCAGAAACTCAACAAGCAGCGCTTGATTGCACTTGCGCGGTCGCGCGGAATCATTCTTTCGCCAGAGGATGACCGTGAGGCCATCGTGCGTTACCTCTCGCGCCTTCCAACTGGCTGGTTGGAACTGACGACGCTACTGCGTGCGACGGAGTCGGCCGGCCGGAAGGAGCCTACGACCTACATGCAGATTGAAGCCTCGGCGTCGACGAAGGAACTCCATTCCGCCATTCAGGCGGTGCGCGACAATCGCATATCCGGTCGCGACGAGGTGTACAGCGTGGCCGCGACCCGAGTGGGATTTATCAGTGTTACGGTCCAGTACACTGAGCCTGATACGTCTAAGACGCGCCTTTTCCAGCGCCAGCCTCGTGAAGTGACCATCTCGTTTGAGAAGTGTGACTCCGGTTACAAGGTCCGTCACCAAGCGACGGGACGTGCTGCGGAGATTGTGAAGGAGATTACGGAGCGGCTTGAGGAGGATACCTCCACAAAGGTAAGTCGTCGGCAAATCGAGTTGAAGGGGGTTTCGGACCCGGGTCTTCGAACTAACTTCTTCTTGCAGTTGATGCGAGGGTTGCCTGGGTTCTCATCGCCCGATGTCACCGACGTCAAGGTGAATCGGATGCCAAAGGATAATGTGCCCGCGTTTGCGAAGATGACGGAAACGCAGGCATTGGGCGAGGACACCGACCTTGTTGATGCGACTGAAGGCGAACCGTCTGAGGAGCAAGAGGCAGAAGCCGAGGCGAAGGACGCCATTATTGGTGTCGTGAAGCGAGTCGTCCTCGAGGGTGAGGGCGTTTTGCACTCGGAAGAGTATAAGCGATTGACTGATGCGGGCCTCTTCGTAAGCCATGCCGTCTGGAAATCGCTAGAAAGCAGTTCAGAGGGCCGGTTGATCGAGTTCGAGGCTCAGTTCGGCGATCCGAACGAAGGTACAGGGTTCAGTTACGCTGTGCTTGGCGCATACAAGCGCAAGGATGACGGGGAGCATCGCAAGGCTAGGTCTCCAGTCGATGCTCTGGAAGCCGCCGAGTTCAATGCGAAACTTGAGCAGTCCGCCGAGGCGGCTTTGAACATGACCATTGCGGCGAGTCAGGGGAAAGTGCCCTCGCCACACGAGTCCGTGGAGCCCTCGGCCAGCGCTGCGAGCCAGGGGAAGGGTGCCACGCCCAAGCAGGCCTCCGAACCCTCGGCCAGCGCTGCGAGCCAGGGGGAGGGGGCCGCGCCTAATAAGGCCTCTGAAGCTGCGTCAAACTGAGGCTCAACATGCGGGTGAGATGGTTCGAAGTGACAGGCGCCCCTATAAGCATAGGCGCAATACGCACGAAGTTGCTAAAGGACGAGTATAGGACGAATCGCTCCTCGGGCTTTAGGCTTGAGCCCGGAGCTCGGAGTGAGATCAATGGGCGATTCATTGAGCGCATCGAGTACGAGGCAGAAGTAGAAGACCCCTTTGGTCGAATTGAGGTCCAGTCTCGCGTGGAGTACCGGCAGCTCCGCTTCACGATTCTGGAGTCGCTGCCCCAAATCCAGGTCAATTCCCCGCCGCGTTCGTGCAAAGTCTTCCTCAACCGCCTTGCAGAGCATCTTGGAGACACGGCGCAAATCCGCGTTCCGGTCGTATCGATGGAGTGGTGGCTGTCGGCCGTCGAACGGCAGGCGCCGCGAGTCCAAGTGCATCTGATAGAAGCCTCGAACATCCGGTTGTCGGACAACGCTCACGCTCGCGTGCTGGTGGCAGGCCCAGAGGATGTCCGTAGGGTGCAGAGCAATTTTGTAACGGGACATAGCACGGTTCTGGAGCGCGTAGGCCTTTCCTGGGCGGGAGGCGAAGCCCGCTGCGAGCTCTCAGGGGAGGGGCGCGCGCTTGTGGAGAAAGGCGACCTGAACTCTGTAGCTCTAGTGCTCAGAAATGCCCTCGGTGCGGCAGCCCGCCGGCAGGTGCGCCTCCCCGCATCTTCGTGAACGCGGGGCTGGCAGCGTACGGCCTGGCCAACCGATGCGCCCTCTGGCTGCCTAGTGGAGAGTCTCACAAGTAATTCAACATAGTCGTGAGGGCGGGGCGGACTCTGCTCTGGCGAAGAGCCCAGGCCAATGCGAATCAACCTCGGCCACTCTATGAGGGAAAATTGTATGACAGCCCACTAGACTAGTATTAGTTAGTAGGCGAAGACCGGGGTACCCCATTTGACCTGCAGGAGGAGGCCGTACGTCTCCACATCCTCCTCCGCCTCCCCCCGGGTGTAGAGGTCCGCGTAGGCACCGACACCGAGGCGAAGGTTCGCTGGCTTGACATCGCTGGGGAGATAATAGACCCAAAACTCGGGGCGGAAGACCTCCGGGCCCTTGCTGAGCGCGTGCAACTCCTTGGTGCCGGTCGTTGTATATTTCAACGCCAAGCCGAAGGCCACATTGGAGCTCCCTGAGCGCGTGTATCCATACATCAGGCCGGTGAGGGCGGGGGTCACCGAAGGCTGATCGACGATCTTCTCCTCCTTCACGAGGGCGGGAGTGCCGTCGGCCTCAGAGCCAGGCGTGACAATGCCCACGGCCTTCGCCTCTTTCCACTCACGCGCATAGCGGATGCGAGCTTGAAAGGCGAACTCCCGCGTTTGGGACCCCTTCCAAAAGAGCGCTGTCGCCGCGGGTGCGAAGGAGAGCCGGGTGGATTTTTCATCCTCTTCCCCTGCTCCGGGGAAGTACTTGAACGTGCGGAGTCCCAGCTCGCACTCGCCTTGGAGCAGGAACTTCCACGAGTTCTCTTCCGGGTCGCCACCCGAGAACTGCTTCCCAATGACAGGCCCCAGCGCCCAGGCGTCGTTGAACTCAAGCAGCGCGGCCTGTGCGCTGCCCTCGACCTTTGTCGCGGGAATCTTCACCTTGCCGCCGAGCAACCACCCGTTAAAGTTGTCACCGTCCGAGTCGTACTTGGGTTCTAACTCAACCTTGGTCACATCCTTCCCAACGAGAAGTGATACAGGGTCGAACCGGAGTTTCCCCTCGTCAGCATGTGCCATTCGCGCGGTGCCGAGGACTCCGCACACCACCAGCAATATGAGTGTTCTCATGGCTAGAAATCGAGCTCGACCGCGTCCCTGCCAGTCGCATCAATGGTCCGAGTTTTCTTCTTCTCCTTGACGGTCCCTCCGACCTTGTCTACCTCCTTGAGAGTGTATTCGTACTTGGAGCCTTTCACGCCACGCGCGCCGATTTTGAGCTGACTCGGATCCTTCAGTACTTTGCCTTCCCAAGAGCCTTCTCCGCCGGTCGTGTTGATTTTCGTGATCTTGTTCACCTTGGCGAACAGCATGGAAAAATTGCCGCTCACGGGTGAAACGGTGATGTTGATTGTCCGCATCGCCCCTCCCTTGTCCTTTCCAAATCGACTAGATCACGACCCGCTCTCCGAGCGGGCATGACACGGCTCCTGCATTTTCTACCAAGGATGCGGTCGGTCTGGACAGGCCAATGAACCTCTGGTCCATCAGCCAATGGGCTCCTTTGCAAGTTTTCTCTCAGAGAAGGGCCGGGGCCGATTCGCAGCGGCCTGGGCTCCTCGCCACAGCATAGCCCGTCCCTCACCACGACTATGTCGAATTACTTGTAAGAAACTCCACTGGAATTGCATCACATGCCTCGCTCTCCCATGCGAGTTTAAGGTGTGACATGCTTGGCAGCGGCCATTGAGCCGTCGCAAACGCATCCGCAAGGACACTTCGGTGCAGCAGCGCGAGTTCTTTCAATGAGGGCAGCGCCACATGCGGTAGCCGCTCCATACGAGGCCGCTAATGTAGCGCGCAAACACTGCATCCTCGCAGTGGCTTTGCCCAGTGGCGCACAACTGCCTCGATGATGCCAAGGCGGGGTGCCATCTCCAGGTGGATGTGGCGACCGCCGAAATCAGCTTAGGCCGCTGGTCGGGCTTGGGGACCGCGGATGCGCCTCCCGAAGCAGCCACGTTCGGACTGGATGGTTAGTTATCCCACGCATGTCCTTCGGCGTACTAAGCGACATCCTGACAACGCGGAATATGCGAGGCGTTTGCATAACCCCCGTTATGCAGACGTCCGCATAAGCGGAGGAGCCGAGCCATCTCGTCAATCGGCACGCCACGTATCCAGTGTCCAGCGGCCCCCATCGCGTCAGTCTCTTCAGCCGTGAAAACGGTGACATCAGCCGTCAATTGAAGCTCGATGTCCGCGAAGGTGACGCCTTCATGCTCTCTCCCAGCCCGACCCTGTGCATCGTGCAGGTCGACATGGCGACGTTGAAGTACGGCCAGCCCTCGATGCCAAACGGGGACGTGGTTCGCGCGACGCCCGTGCTGGAGCGCTTCACGGAGACTTCGACGCCCGTCCGCATCCCGCCGAACGCGTTCCTGGACGTCGAGGAACTGCCTGACACCCGCCCCAAAGGTCCGAGCCCCAGCCTGCTGACGCTCATCCCCTGCGCCCAGGCCCAGGACAACACCCGCGCCTGGGTTGCCGTGCGCACGAGTGACCCCATCGTTGACGCGTGGGCCCGGCGAGCGGGCTACGCGGCCGAGGCCTCCCCTCTGGGGGAAGCCCAAGCGCACGAGACGACGCCTTGAGACAAGGTGCCGCGCGCTCACCCGGACGACAGTCGCAGGGTCAACCCTTCAGCGCCGACGCCCGGTCGCCCGCGTCCAGCCAGGCGACCTCCCCCGCGGAGGTGTTCAGGAAGCGCAGCGCATAGCCCTCGCTGCCCGTGGGGAGCCCGGGGACGTCCGACATCCCCGCGAAGAACACGGGCGCCGTGCCGGGCGTGACATGAGAAGCGGTGGCGTCCGCCGCGAGGCCCCGCAGTCGGCGCAGGAAGGCCGCGGTGTCCTCGCCCTCGGCCAGCTTCAGCACGGACACCGGACCATCCCGGCGCCGCACCTGCACCGTGCGGCGCACGCTTTGGCATCGTCCGGCCAACGACGTGGTGAGGGACGTTGAGTGAGGAGTCGGCGCCGTGGACCCTGGCGCGCCTGTCGAAGCCGGTGGAGAAGCAGGAGTGGTTCCGGTTCGGCGGCCGTCCGCTCGAGCCGCTGCACACGCTCGATACCTCCGGCCGCGTGCTCTATGTGGGGTCCTTCTCGAAGACCCTGCTCCCAAGCTTGCGGTTGGGATACGTGGTGGCCCCTCCGTCGCTGCGCAGTGCCCTGCGGTCCGCGAAGCTGGTCGCCGATTGGCACAGCCCGCCGTTTCTCCAGGTTGCGCTCGAGCAGTTCATCGAGGATGGATTGCTGGCCCGCCATATCCGGAAGGCGAGGCGGCAATACCAGGAACGCCGTGAGCGACTCGAGAGCGCGCTTCATCGGCACCTGGGGGATTCCCTGAAGCTCGTTCCGGGGGAGGCAGGGCTGCATCTGAGCGCGCTCTTCCGCGACTCCCGAGTCGATCCGGATGCCGTCGTGCGATTGGCCCGGGAAGCGGGCGTCGGCGTGAGCGCGGTCTCGCGCTTCAGTGTCACCCGAGGACCGGTTCGAGGATTGGTCATCGGCTACGGAGCCATCCGTCCCTCCGCGATTGATGACGGTGTGCTTCGACTGGCCGAATGCGTCCGCGCCCGCGGAGCAGCGCGCAGCCGCCGCTCCCTCAAGTAGACAAGAGGAGCGGCCTGGGTTGACTCACCCGGCCCCGACCCGCGCGCCCAGCCAGCGAGGTATGTCCCGAGGAACCCGACGAACTCGTCCCGGACGCCTTTGGCGGCGTGTGGCCCCCTTGCTGCCGCCACCGCGTCCCAAGAAGACCAAAAGGAGTCTCGCGCCGAGTGGAAGGCCAAGAAGAGCTGAACTCCTCGCTCCGCGATGACCGCCAACAGACCACGGATAGGCGCAGAGAAGCGGGGGATGCTCAGCGAAAGGAGCCGGCGCGGCCGCGGCGTTAACCTTTGGCTGGTTCAACAGTCCGTTGCAGAAATTCCATGATGCGCTGCGATTGGTTCGGCAGAAAGTGGTAGCCATCTTCGATGAAGCAGATCTCCGCATGCGGGACGGATCGTTCGAGCCTAACCCGCGTGTCCCGGGAGTCGAGCAGGACATCTCGTCCGCCGACGATCGTGAGTATCGGCATATCGAGCTGGCCCAGCTGTTCGTCGGTCAACTGTGGGAGCTTCACCACCCGTGGCTTGATTGCTCTGCCCACAGTCTGCATGAGGTCAGCCATCAACTGCATTTCGGCAGGGAGTTCACTTGGAGCGGGACCGAAAACCTTCTCTCGAATCTTGCGCTTCCCCCACGGGCCGAGAAGCAGGAGCGGCGCTGCCTTCAGCAGGAAGTTCTTCTGCCGACCGATACCGGCTGGGCAGATCAATGCGAGTGCTTGCACCGCTGAAGGCCTCCTGCTCGCATAGTCGAGCGCAAGCCAGCCGCCGAGCGAGGTACCGACAAGGCGGGCAGCCCGTATCCCCAGGCCCTCGAAGACGTCGTCGAGCCACAATGCGTGGGCATCCGTGTCAAGGTCCGGTCTAACTCGTGCGCTCAGCCCGGCTTCTCCGATCATGTCGACTGCGAGCAGCCTGAACTTGGACGACCATAGCGTGACATCCGGCATCCAGGCCGCAGAATTGGCCTGCGAACCGTGGAGCAATACAACCGGGGGAGCGTCCTCCGGGCCGCATGCCAGGACGAATGTCGAGCCCTGGCGTGTCGGAATGCGTAGCTCCGATTTTGGCACCGGCCACTGGTCCAGAACCTGCCTGTATTGAGCTTCAACCTGCTCGGCTGCTTTATCGCTCCGAAAGACCACGTCGGTCATGGGCGCCCCCTAGTTGCAGCTGCAGCATCTCTAGCAACCTGGCCGCATCGGACGGATTGCCGATCACAACGACTTTAAGGGTCTGGGCGAGCGGGTCGAAGGCCGTGTTGACGTGCAGCGGCGACGTCTTGGCATTGCCCGTCATGGCAGCAGCATTCAGGAACGTTGCCATCCGCTCCGCTCCCTCTGGCGTCATGCGAGGGATGTCGACGATGCAAGTCGCGCGAACGTCATCACGTGCATCTGCGCGGCTGCTCACCACGCCGGCGAATGCGTCGAGTTTAGCTCGGTCGATACGGTAGGCCTTTCCAATTCGTGCCGCAGGTAAGCGCCCGTCGCGGATGTGACGGAGCACGGTTTTGGGGTGCAGCTTCAGCTGCTCGGCGGCCTGATCAACGGTGACAAGGTCATGTGACATCGACGATTGTTCCTTTTAACTCCCTATTGAGGTTATAATGGGGAATGATGTGGATCAATGGGGTGCGCCTCGGAGGTTGCATGGGTGAAAATGTGTGCGAGTGTCGGATTGCAATGAAAAACAAATGAAATCTCGCCTGCACGCCGATCTGGGCGCAGCGAGCAATCCTCTGACCGGGAGGAGATCAACGAGCGGTCCGCGCGTGTTCCCCTGGCATGAGGACGCACGCGCGGAATCGAGGGCTGAAGCTGAAGCAGGCGGACAGGGCAGCACTGGAGGCGCTGACACACCGCGGACGCGAGTCGGTGCGCGTGTTGAGGGGAGCGCGTGCATTGCAGTTGCTGTCCGAGGACTGGACGGTGGTTTTGGGAGGGTCGTGTCCCTATAAGTGTGTAGGAGGCCGGCTCCGAGTATTCGCAGAGCCGGCAAGGAGCGGGGAAGCTCCTCGGTGAACCCAACCACCGAAACCTCCCGGCCAGGGGAGGCCCAAGGAGTTCCCCGTGAAGAAGGCTACCGAGTTTGCCCCTCCCACCCAAGAGGAGGTGGGTGCGGACCTGCGCGCGCTGTTTCTCCAGGCCATCCACATGACGCTGACAGTGCTGCTCGAAGAGGAGGTGGAGCGACTGGTAGGGGTCGGCCGCTTCGAGCGTGTGGAGGGCCGACAGGACTCGCGCAACGGCTACTACCGGCGCGGCCTCACCACCTCGGTGGGAAAGCTGGAGGTGGAGGTGCCACGCACTCGCGGTCGCGGAGGCGCGGGAGCCGTGCTCGGGCGCTATCGGCGGCGCACCGAGGAGGTGGACGACGCCATTACCGCGGCCTACGTGCAAGGCGTCTCCACCCGGAAGATGGGCAAGGTGACGGCCGCGCTCATGGGAGGGGGCGTGGGCCGCTCCACAGTGAGCCGGGTGACGAAGTCCCTGGAAGAGAAGGTGGAGGGCTTGAAGAGGGCCCGCCTCACGCAGGCCTTTCCCTACGTCTACCTGGACGCCACCTTCCTCGATGCCCGGTGGGCCCGCGCGGTGGAGAACGTTTCGGCCCTGGTGGCCTACGGCGTCGGCGAGGACGGGCATCGGCACCTGCTCGCCGTCACCCTGGGGCCCAGCGAGTCCCAGGCCAGCTGGGAGGAGCTGCTCGAACAGTTGGTGGACCGAGGCCTGGGCGGCGTGCGCCTGGTCATCGCCGACGGCCACTCGGGCCTGGAAGCCGCTGTGCGCCGGCTGCTGCCAGAGGCTCGCCAACAGCGCTGCACCGTGCACCTGACTCGAAATGTGGCCGCCAAGGTGCCTCAGCGCGTGCGCCAGCGCGTCGCCCGTGAGGTGTCCGCCGTCTTCAACGCGCCCAGCCGCAAGGAGGCCAAGGTCCGCATGGAGGCCTTCAAAACGGGACTGGGCGCCCAACTGCCCGAGGCCGTCGCCTGCCTGGAGAAGGGCTTCGCTGCGGCTACCGTCTTCTACGAGTTCCCCCAGGGGCACTGGCGCCGCCTTCGCTCCACCAATGGCCTGGAGCGTCTGCACGGAGAGGTGAAGCGTCGCATCCGCAGCGTCGGTGCCTTCCCAGATAGAGCCAGTGCCCTGCGCCTCATCACCACCGTCGCATGGGAGGTCTCCAGCGTCTGGAGCGACCGCCGCTACCTCGACATGTCCCTGCTCAATCCCACCCAAGAACAGCCCGTTCAGCAGCTCTCCTGAAGCACACCGAGGCCCTCCCCCCGCTCCCCCCTCCTACACACGATTCGGGACTTGACCGGTGGGAGCGGCCGGGGCGGTAGGCGTCACGCAAGCCACGGTGCGCACCGTACGTCGCCGCTACCCGGAGAAAGCACTGGGGGCGGCGCTGCATGAGAGGCCCCGGCCCGGAGCGGCGCGGCTTCTGACAGAGAAGCAGGCGAGCGAGGTGGTGGCCATGGTGTGCTCGCCGCCGCCAGAGGGCCGCGCCTGATGGACGGTGCGCCCCATTGGCCAGGAGGCGGTGCGCAGGGGCTTGGTTGCAATGGTGGGGCGGGAGACCGTACGCGAGCTGCTCTTGCGTCATGATTTGAAGCCTTGGCGGGAAGAAAATGTGGTGCGCGCCCGAACTGGACGCCCAGTACATGGAGCGCATGGAGGACGTGCTGGAGTTGTACGAACGGCCGCTGTGTCCGGTTGAGCCCGTCGTCTGCTTCGATGAGAGGCCAGTGCAGTTGCTGGAGTGGGGACGTCCTGCTTCGCCGGCCTGTCGTGGACGAGAAGCACGCCGGGATTGCGCCTACTTCCGCTGTGGCACCGCCAATCTCTTCTGCGCAGTGGCGCCCCAAGCGGGCTGGCACTTCGTGAAGGACACGCCCAACAGAAAGAGCGAGGCATTTGCCGAAGCGCTGTGGGAGATTGCCAATCACGACCCTGACGCAGAGACCATTCACCTGGTGCTCGATAACCTCGGCACCCACTCCTGCCGCGCCCTGGAGGTACGGTACGGGAGGCGAGCAGGTCGTCGACTCTGGCGCCGCTTCACGGTGCATTTCACGCCCGTGCATGGCAGTTGGCTCAATCAGGCAGAGGTAGAGGTTTCGCTGCTGTCCCGTCAGGGCCTGGGCAAGCGGGTGTGGCTCTGGAACTGAGCAACGAGTGAGCAAACAGGCAGGGGGCTCGCCGGGTGCCTAGTGGTCGGCAGAATGAGAGGTTTCTGGCGGGTTGTGCCACCGGAGGACACCAGACGATGCCGAAGGTCACCATCGAAGTGCCGGAAGGGTTCGAGGACAGCGTGAAGGCGCTGGAGGAGACGCTGAAGCGCGCCCACCGAGGGGTGGAGGGGGCGAGCAGAGGGGACCTGGCCGCGTTCGACGCCGCGTGGCAGGAGGTGAATGCGGGAGCGGAGCAGACGGAACGGTTGCTGAAGCGGAGGTTGCTTCGAGGGCTCGACGTCGACGCGGCCCGAGTCCTCATCGAAGGCCAGCCCTACGTGCGAGTCGGCCGGTACCCGGCGACGTACAAGACGCGGCAAGGGCCCGTCGAAATAGAGAGAAGCCTCTACCGGCGGGTGGGCGAGCGCAATGGCCTCACGGTGGACACCATCAGTGTCCAAGCCGGGTGCGTGGCGGACGGCTGGTTGCCGGAGGCGGCGGTGCCCATGGCGTACCTGCTGGCGCGGGGCACCTCGCGGGAGGCAGAAGCGACGGCGCGCCAGGTGGGCGTGCTGCCCTATTGCCGCGCCTCCTTCGAGCGGGTGGGGCATGAGGTGGGAGCGCTGTACGGTGGCCAGCGGCCCCGGGTGGAGGCGGCGCTGGCCCGGGCGCAGCGAGTGCCCCGAGGCACCCGGAGTGTGAGCGTCAGCATGGACAGGGTGGCGGTGCCGATGGAGGAGCCGAAGAAGCGGCCAGTGGGCCGCCCTCGCAAGGGCGCCCCCACGCGCCGGGTGGACGTCGTCTGGCGAATGGCCTACGCCGCCTGCCTCACCTTCCATGACGCCCACGGCGAAGCGCTGGGCACCCTCCGCTACGGGCGGATGCCGCGGGGCGAGGCCCGCGAGGTTGCCGAGCGCCTGGCCCGCGACGTCCAGGCCCTGGTTTCCAGACGGCGCGGCCTCTACGTCGCCGTCCTCACCGATGGCGCTCCCGAGTTGCACACCTTGCTGGACGAGGCGCTCGCCACCCATGCCCCCTCGGCCAAGAAGCCGGTGCGCCTGGTGGACTTCTGGCACCTGATGGAGAAGCTCGGAAGTGCGGCGCGCGTGGTGGCTGGGGAAGAGAAGGCCTCCGTGCTGCGTGAGAAGTGGAAGCTGTCCCTGCTCAATACGCCCGGGGCGGCGTGGACCATTGCCATGGCGTTGCACGCCAGCGGCAAGCGGCACGTCGTCCTCGGTGACGGCCAACCGGTGCATGAGGCCCTCACCTACCTGGGTCAAGTCCCGAATCGTGTGTAGGAGGGGGGAGCGGGGGGAGGGCCTCGGTGTGCTTCAGGAGAGCTGCTGAACGGGCTGTTCTTGGGTGGGATTGAGCAGGGACATGTCGAGGTAGCGGCGGTCGCTCCAGACGCTGGAGACCTCCCATGCGACGGTGGTGATGAGGCGCAGGGCACTGGCTCTATCTGGGAAGGCACCGACGCTGCGGATGCGACGCTTCACCTCTCCGTGCAGACGCTCCAGGCCATTGGTGGAGCGAAGGCGGCGCCAGTGCCCCTGGGGGAACTCGTAGAAGACGGTAGCCGCAGCGAAGCCCTTCTCCAGGCAGGCGACGGCCTCGGGCAGTTGGGCGCCCAGTCCCGTTTTGAAGGCCTCCATGCGGACCTTGGCCTCCTTGCGGCTGGGCGCGTTGAAGACGGCGGACACCTCACGGGCGACGCGCTGGCGCACGCGCTGAGGCACCTTGGCGGCCACATTTCGAGTCAGGTGCACGGTGCAGCGCTGTTGGCGAGCCTCTGGCAGCAGCCGGCGCACAGCGGCTTCCAGGCCCGAGTGGCCGTCGGCGATGACCAGGCGCACGCCGCCCAGGCCTCGGTCCACCAACTGTTCGAGCAGCTCCTCCCAGCTGGCCTGGGACTCGCTGGGCCCCAGGGTGACGGCGAGCAGGTGCCGATGCCCGTCCTCGCCGACGCCGTAGGCCACCAGGGCCGAAACGTTCTCCACCGCGCGGGCCCACCGGGCATCGAGGAAGGTGGCGTCCAGGTAGACGTAGGGAAAGGCCTGCGTGAGGCGGGCCCTCTTCAAGCCCTCCACCTTCTCTTCCAGGGACTTCGTCACCCGGCTCACTGTGGAGCGGCCCACGCCCCCTCCCATGAGCGCGGCCGTCACCTTGCCCATCTTCCGGGTGGAGACGCCTTGCACGTAGGCCGCGGTAATGGCGTCGTCCACCTCCTCGGTGCGCCGCCGATAGCGCCCGAGCACGGCTCCCGCGCCTCCGCGACCGCGAGTGCGTGGCACCTCCACCTCCAGCTTTCCCACCGAGGTGGTGAGGCCGCGCCGGTAGTAGCCGTTGCGCGAGTCCTGTCGGCCCTCCACACGCTCGAAGCGGCCGACCCCTACCAGTCGCTCCACCTCCTCTTCGAGCAGCACTGTCAGCGTCATGTGGATGGCCTGGAGAAACAGCGCGCGCAGGTCCGCACCCACCTCCTCTTGGGTGGGAGGGGCAAACTCGGTAGCCTTCTTCACGGGGAACTCCTTGGGCCTCCCCTGGCCGGGAGGTTTCGGTGGTTGGGTTCACCGAGGAGCTTCCCCGCTCCTTGCCGGCTCTGCGAATACTCGGAGCCGGCCTCCTACACACTTATAGGGACACGACCCCTACCCCCCCCCCTACCCCTACCCCCCCCTGGAGAACCACGGCGAGCGAATGCACTATGCCGAGGCGCGAGCGCGGGGACTGCCCATTGGCAGCGGCAACGTGGAGGCCACCTGTAAGTCTCTCGTCTCCCTGCGCATGAAGCGCCCTGGCGCCCGCTGGAAGGAGGCGTCTGGCCAGCACATCCTGGACTTGCGCGCCCTGGTGCTCTCGGAGCGGTGGGACGAAGCTATGCACCTCACGCTTGCACCGCACAGGGCCGACGTTCGGCGCGCAGCATGATCAGGATGGGAGCCACACCCGGGCAAGCGGCGGATCCCCACCCTCGACAAGCTCGTCCGGGAAACAGACGCACGGGAGCGGTGGGCAAACCGCCAGCGGCTGCGAATCCGCTGGCGGTTCACTGTCCCAAAGGCCCGGGCGAAGTTCGGCTACGACCCGCCAGAATCCACCCGGTCAGAGGGCTAGCCGCGGTCCAGATGCAGCGCGAGCACGGGCGCGGTGGTGACGGAGCGGACCTCGGGGATGCGGGCGATGTGCTCGCGCAGCGCGCCCAGCGCCTCGAGGTCCGTGGCCCGCACACGGATGAGCATGTCCAGCTCGCCCGCGAGTGACTCGATGCGCTGCACCTCGGGCAGGTCGCGCAGCAGGGGCGCGATGCGCGGGCAGACGGGGCCGGAGAGCTTCACCGTGAGGTAGGCCACCACCCCCGCGGGCTGCGTGCCCGGGCCGCGCCGGATGGTGTAGCCCTGGATGACGCCGTCGCGCTCGAGCCTCGCCACGCGCTCCTGCACGGCCGTGCGCGACAGGCCCACCTTGGCGGCGAGCTTCGTCGTGCTCTCACGGCCGTTGGCCTCGAGCAGCGCCAGGATGCGTCCGTCCAGTTCGTCCAGCGCCACGTTTTCGCGCCTCCGCCACCGGCAGCCTGCCGGCCCGTCCGACACTCTGCCGGCTTCAGACCGGCAGCGCCCGTTCCTAGGGTGCCCTGCGCCCCACTGGAAGGGCAAGGAGCAAGGACATGCGACTCGACGACAGGGCAGTGCTCATCTCCATCGACGTGCAGCGGGGCTTCGACCTGAGGCCCTGGGGGCCGCGCAACAACCCGGACATGGAAGCGAACGCGCTCGCGTTGCTCGCCGCCTGGCGCCAGGCGGGCAGGCCCGTCTTCGTGGTGCGCCACGACAGCCGCAACCCCCAGTCCATCCTCGCGCCGGGCAGCCCGGGCAACCCGCTCAAGCCGGGCTTCGAGCCACAGCCGGGCGAGCCGCTGGTGACCAAGGGCGTGAACAGCGCCTTCATCGGCACGGACCTGGAGCAGCGCCTGCGGGCCGCCGGTATCCGGCAGGTGGTGCTGTTCGGAATCAGCACGGACATGTGCGTCTCAACCACGGCGCGCATGGCGGCCAACCTGGGCTTCGACCTGGTGGTGGCGGGCGACGCCTGCCACACCTGGGGCCAGACGGGGCCGGAGGGGCAGTTCCTCGACGGCGACACCCTCCACCACGCGCACCTGGCCACGCTGCACTCCGAGTTCGGCCGGGTGGTGCGCACGCAGGAGTTGCTCGAGGCGCTGGGGGCGCCGCGCGCGGCGTGAAGCCGCCGGCCGTGCCTCACACTCCCGGCCAGAGGAGCTCCACCCGGATGCCTCCGGGCTCGCGGCACATCATGTGGATGCGGGGCCCGCCACCGAGCGGCTCCGGGGGGAACTCGATGGTGACGCCCGGGGCCGCGCGCAGCCGCGCGTGGAGCACATCCAGGCGCTCGCGGCTTTCCACCTCGAGCGCCAGGTGGTGCAGCCCCACGTTGCGCCGCCGGTCGAAAGGCTGCACGTCCAGCGTCCGGTCCACCTGCCACAGGGTGAGCCGCACGCGGCCGTCGGTGACGGAGGTGCGGGGGTAGCCCGGGTCACGCCCGGTCTCCGTCCAGCCCAGCACCTCGGTGAAGAAGCGGGTGCTCGACTCGAGGTCAAGCACCGCGAGCCCCAGGTGGTTCAGCCCTGCCGTCAGCGCCATCGTGCGCCTCCTTGCGTGGGGCGCGGATGGTGTCACGGTGCGCCAGCGCGTCAACGGTGCCGGATGCGGTCCTCTCGGCCCGTGCGGTAACCAGCCGCTCCGGCCGTGCTCCTGCCCGCGCAGCGCCGCGAGCATCAGCCCTGGGTAAGGGTCCGGAACACAGCCGGCAGCTCCTGGGCCCCCAGCCCCGCGCTGACGGCTCGCTTGTAGTTATCGAGCAGTTCCTTCGGAGAGCGTGCGCTGATGCGGGCGTCCTGGCTCAGCCGGACGATGTGTTCGATTGCGGCGACGTGGGTGTCGAGACTGCACTGGTCGCCCGAGAAATCCCCCTTCTCAATCATGCCCTGCGCGGCGTCGGCGGTGACGGAAATCAGGCCGAGGAAGGAGCTCTTCTGCGCGAAGAAGGCCTTCGGGTCCAGGCCTTCCGCCTGGCACATGGCCGCGGCGTGCAGGAACGCCAGGGAGCCGCCGTAGTAGGCCTCGAGAATGGCGCAGTCGAGCGTCGCGGCAGCGCCAATCTTCTCGTCGACATACACGGCGTTCCTGGCAATCGCCTGGAGGGTCTCGGCGTGCCGGTCGAAGATGTCACGCGAACCGGCGTAATAAACAGTCGCGTATTCGGTGGCGACGAAACCCGGGTAGGCGAGTATCGCGGCATCCAGGTAGTTCACGCCATTCGCCTGGGCCCACGCCAGTCCCTCACGCGCATCCGCGGGTGAGCCGCTGGTGAGCTGCACGAGCGTCGTTCCAGCCAGTGCCGCCGCGACGCCCTTCTCCGAGAGCACCTCGGCGGCGGCGGCGTAGTTGGAGAGCGAGACGACGACGAGCTCGCGGCCCGAGACGGCCTCGACGAGCCTGTCAAAGGCACGAGTGCCACCACCGACGGCCGCGGCCTTGCCCGGCGTCCTGTTCCAGACCGCGACGTCATGGCCCGCCGAAGCGAAGGCTCGCGCCAGTGCGCTTCCCATGAGACCACAACCCACCACCGCCAGCTTCACTGAACGACTCGGATGCATGTGCAAGCTCGTTTCGTTTCTAATGCTCACCGCGCCTTACCTCCGCGGCTCAGCGACGCGAGCCGCTCGCGGCGGCCCTCAAGTCGTCGTCCATCTCATCCTCCGCCTCGGACATCAGCTCGTCCTCGTCGTTCAGGTGGATGCGGTAGGCAATGGGCGCATGGTCGATCAGCGTCCATTGGTTGTAGCCAGGAATCGGCGGCATGGCCTCGATTCGGCTGACGTCGGGGGACTTCCACAGGTAATCCAGAATCTGGGTCTGGGTCCGCCCGGCCTCCGGCGAGCGCCGGCCGTAGGTCGCTTGGAGCCCCGGGGGGACCGGCTTCCACCGGAAGTGGTTCTTTATCTCTTGAGCAAAACCCCCGGGATTGCCGATCTGCGGCTCGAAGAGTCGATCCCAGGCATAGTTCATGTCGCCGATGAGCACCGCGGGCTGGTCCTCATCGTTGAGCTCGGTGATATCGCCGTAAATCTCATCGGGAGCCTTGGAGGGGTTGGCGATGATGTGGACGGCCCCCACGGTGAGGTCATCCAGCCTCACTCGCAACACGGGCCGCCTCTGGCTGGCTCCGACGACCTTGATCTCCGGGTTCAGCGTCTCCTGCCACATGACGATGAAGGAGCAGGGACTGGGGTTGTTGTTCTTGTCGCCCGCGGGGATGTAGCGCGCCCGGTAGCTGTAGGTCGTATTCAGGTATGCGGCCAGCTCTCCACCGCCCTGCGACACCTCGGCCAGGAAGATGAGCGAGGGCAGGGCCTGGTGGGTCTCGGCCGTTGCGATGATCCACCTCAGGATCTGCTCGCAGCACCAGACGCACCGGGCCCGGGCGTTTTGGTTCGCGGACGCCAGGCCGCTGGCCCGCTGGGTATTCCAGTACGCGATGATCACCTGCGCCCCGCGGCGGCCCGAGGCAGGAACGGACGGGCGGCGACGCGCGTGCGCGGGAAGCCCGGACTCGCCGGGTTCAGGGCCTTCTTCGCGGTGCCCAGCGTCGAGGGGTCCGACACATTGTAGGGCCCCTGCACCAACACAGGGGACAGCCCGTTGACGATGCTCGAGAGCACCTCGCCGTTCGGCGAGAGCACGCTGACGATGTCCATCATCTGCCACTTGAGGAACATCTGCGTGTGGCTCGCCGTGGCGGTGAGGGTGTCGGAGACGTAGGCGGTGTACTCGGTGCTGACCGAGACCTCCTGAAAGCTGGTGGAGCTGGCGCTCAGGCTGGCGGAGACGCCCACGGACATGGGCCCCCAGCCCGCGCTCGCGCTGGCGCCGAGGGAGGCGGAGACGGTCTCCGTGCTCGAGGACGTCTGCTGCATGTTCGAGGTGGACGTCGTGCTGACCGTCTGCGTCTCACCCGGCGCGATGGTGTAGGACTCGGGCAGCCGCCGCCAGTACTGCTCGCGAACCGTGCGGTTGCGGTTCATCAGCAGGCCCGCAGCCACGAGGACGCGTGGAGAGTCCGGAGGGATGATGACCTCGGAGGTGGGCTGGGGCGGCATGCCGATGTCGTTGGGGGGCGTCATGTAATTGGGCCCGAAGTAGACGCTGTCCGTGCTGGAGGTGATGGCGCACACGCCGATGAACGAGCCCGTGTGGCGGCAGGACCAGCTGACGTAGTCCCCGTTGGCCACCCAGAAGTTGGCCGCGTAGCCCGCGGGCAGGACGCCCATGGCGCACCGCGAGCCGTCCTCGGTGAGGTAGAAGAGCTGCGCGTCCACGGGCAGGTTGTTCCAGAAGCGGATGGAGCGCATGCCGCTGGTGGGCGCCGAGCTCAGGGTGCCCGCGAGGGCCTGCTGGTAGAGGGTGTTCATGGACGGCCTCCACCCCGGGCAAGCTCGTCCTCGAAGAGGCGGGCCCATTCCAGGGCGATGTTGTCCCACCGGAACGTGGGGCAGGTGGCGAGCGCGTGGGCGGCCCGGGAGCGGGCCTCCAGGTGCGCCCGGTCTTCGTACAGGCGGGTCAGCGCCGCCGTCAGCGAGTCCACGGACGGCACGTGGGCGTCGGTGAGGATGCGGGGCTGGCACAAGGTCAATTCCACGTCGAGCACCTCGGCGCTGCCCGCCCAGAGCTCTCCCGGCGCGGTGTGGCCGGGGACCACCTGCGCGGCGCCCGTGGCGGCATGCTCGAAGGAGACGAGCCCCCAGCCCTCGCTGCTGGACGTGTTCACGCCCACGTCGCACGCGTTGTAGACGTGGTTGAGCTGGGCCAGCGACAGCCGGGGCGCGTAGCGCTGGTCCGTGCTGATGATGAGGCGGTCGGTGACGCCGAAGCGCTCTCCCAGCCCGCGCACGTCCCAGCCCACGTCCTCGGTGCCCATGTGCAGGTAGAGCCGGGCGTCGGGGCGCCCCTTCGCAAAGGCGGCGAAGCCCCGCACCGTGAGGTCGATGAGCTTGCGCGGCTGGTTGCGGTTGGCGTTCAGGACGATGAAGGCGTCGTCCAGGTCGTGCGTCCCGAAGAGCGCGGCGCGGCTGGCGCGGCGGGAGGCGACAATCGACTCGCCCAGGGGCGCCAGGGGGCGGAAGACATCGGTGTCCACGCCGTGGGGGATGACGTCCACCCGCGGCCAGGTGGGCGCGGTGGCGAGCCGGCCGGCGGCGGCGCTCAACTCCTCCTGCCCGAATGCGGTGTACGCGACGAGGCGGTGGATGCCCTGGAGCCCCGCGAGGAAGCTGGCGCTCAGCGGCCCGGAGTCCACGGGGCAGTAGGCCACCATCCGGTGACGTCCAGGCACGCGGCTGAGCGCCCGCGCATAGTCCCCCAGCACCCAGATGTCGTTGACGAGGAAGATGAGGTCCGGCGCCAGGCTGGCGCACAGCTCCGGTAGCCGGCTGACGCCGCGGGCGTCGATGGACGGGTGGAGCGTCCATGGCAGGTCGTGGGCGCCTCCCGCGTATTTGATGCCGAGCTGGTGGATGTCGTAGTCGCTGGCGAGGGGCCGGAAGATGCTCGCGGTGACCCGGCTGAAGCCGGTGGGCGCCACGGCGTCCCCCACCACGAGGATGCGTGGCCGGCTCCGGCGTCCGGACACCGGCGGGGTGGCCGTCGGCTCGTCCGCGGGGGGCGTCCGGCGCTCCGCGCGTCGCTGCACGGCCTCCAGCACCAGGTCTCCCAGGCGCCGGTGGCGCTCGGTCCGGCGTCGCGCGAGGACCTCGTCCCGCGCCCGGAGGAACGCCTCGTCGAAGGTGACGGCGTCGGGCATGGCGAGCCCGGGATAGAGGCTGCGGAGCGAAGCAGGCAGCGCGAGCTCGTCCATCGCCAGGTCATCGAAGTCCACGACCAACCCCGGAATGGAATCCAGTGCCTCCTGCGCGTCGAGCAGGCCTTCGATGAGGGCCTCATCGGGGTTGTCGCGGCGCACGCCCCGCGCGGGGTAGGTCCAGCCACGGTCTCCCATGGAGAGCGCGACATCGGCCAGGGAGCGGTGGACCTTGAGCACCCGGAGGGGGCCCGGTTGGGACAGCGCGGCGGAGACGACGAAGGGTTGGGTGACGTCCTTGTAGGCCCAGCCCGTAGGGCGCACCAGGTGCACCAGGTGCTCACGGGCGGCCTCGAAGGCAGGGCCGTCCGACGGGCGCAGGAAGTGCACCGCCGCGGGGTTGGACGCGAAGCCGAAGCGCTCCAGGTTGAGCACCTCGCCATCCGTCACCCAGCCGGGGGAGGCGAGCTGCAACAGCTCGCGCGCCCACTGCCACGTCGTCGATGACAGCGAGCGGGGCAGCGACACAAGGAAGAGGGACGGCGTCTCTTGGGGCAGCGGGGCGCTCATCCCTCCTCGAAGACCGTGAAGAGCCCGCCGAAGGTGATGTTGACGTCCGACGAGAAAGTCGCCGTCCCGGAGAGGGCCTTCGCTCCACCCGAGGGGTAGAGCTGCATGAAGTAGCTCTCGCCCGGAGTGCCGGAGAACGTCGCGATGACGTCGGCGGTCTCCGACTTGGAGACCTTCACGGTCGTCACCACGCTAGAGTGGCCCTGGGAGACCTTCTTGATGAATGCATCGTAGGTCTGCCCGGGAAGGGGGGCGAAGACGACACGCATCCGGCTCATGACGTCTGCTCCGAGGTGAAGACGACCGAGACGTCCGTCTGGGGGGCGAGCGACGGGGAGACGATGGTCGTCGCATAGGCGGAGCAGGCGTAGGAGGCGTAGCCCGACACCTGGAAGACACCGCTCATCCCGGTGACCTGCCCCGAATAGACGCGGACCGGATTGGCGCTTGCGTTCTGGTAGCCGTTGATGATGACCGTGACAGGCGCGTTGGCCTGGTTGCGAAAGACGACGCGGACGGGGTTGGACATCAGGCCTCCGGTAGGGTCCGATTCACGCTGAGCCTGATACCATCCGTCAGCTGGAGTGATATTTCAAACAGATTTGAAGCATGTCTGTGCCGCCTGGCTCAGGTGACGCTCACGTTTCCGCGAAGCAACGCGTGCACCCCGAAACGATAAACTCAATCGTTACTCGATGCGTCGAGTGAACGGGCGGAGCCGGTGTCAACACCATCCCGTCCGGGTCACCCTATGCGTAGACCACCGCGAAGGCATAGGCCCCTACCAGGTTCATCACGTTGAGTGTCCGCGCCCTTCCCGCGTCGCCCGCGCGATAGCGGCCGTCCGGCCCCCGCACCGAGAGCGAGGTCCCCAGGGAGACACCTGGGCCACCACCGCGGCACTACCGAAGAGGTCCACCGGGAGCACCGAGTCCTCGCGCTCGGGGACGGGGCGCTTCACCACGTCCTGGATGGAGTCCGCTCCCGGCCAGATGGCGAGCGTCCTCTCGAGTCCCACGTAGACGCGCTTTGCCTGCGGCGTGACTCTCCCAGGACATCCACCGCGCTGGCGACCCGCGTGTGGCTTCCCGGAGCAAGGGCTCCGCGAGTTCGAAGCCGTAAAGGACACCCCCAGCCTCAAGGGTGTCCTTCGTGAGCACCGCGGACATCGGCCGGGGGCGCTTACCCGCGCCCTCAGAGCAGCGCTCGCGCCCGCTCCAGCAGCCACGCGGCGCCCCGGCCCGCGTCCTTCACGAGCGCCACGGGGGCCTCGGGCGACAGCAGCGGGGGGCCCTTCAGCGTGCCCTGCGGCGCGTCTTCCGGCATCGTGTTGATGCCGACGCCCTGCTCGTAGACCATCTTCCCGCCGAGCGCCGCCGTGCAGAGCGAGAAGGCGCACGCGCCCAGGCCCAGCGCCGTCGTCACGGGGGTGGGTGTCCGTGCCAGCCGCCAGGCCATGAGGCCCAGCGCGCCCAGCGTGATGAGCGCATTTCCCATGCCGTGCAGGACCGTCATGCCCCGGGCGCGCGGCGAGTCCATGCGCACCTCCTGGCTCGCGGCCAGGCCCGCCACCCCGGCGAACACCGCGCTCGCCGCGCCCGCCACCCACAGGCGGCGCCCCACCTTCTCCCAGGCGCGGTCCCCCGTGGTCACCACGATGAGGTCCGCCACGGCCGCCGTCGGCAGCAATGCCAGTGGCAGGTGCACCACCGACGGGTGCAGCTCATGAAGCAGCATCTTCCTTTTCATCGTCCCCTCCCCGGTTTCATGAAGTGGAAGGTACGCATGGGGCAGGGCGCCCGCGTCGGACCCCGGCCGGAGCAGCGTGGCGTCCGGAGAATGGGGCTCGGACAACGTTCCAACGGGAGCCACGTACACGGGCCCTGCCTCGCACGGTCGCCTGCCCCTGGGGAAGGGCTCGAGCGAGCGAATCGCTTCCCCTGCACACCGCCCGTGCGTATCACTGGCCTTCGTGCGTACGCCCACCGACCGATACCTGCCGCCGCGCCCCGACGCTTCGTCCGCCGTCGCACCCCAGCGTGGGCGGGTGGTGGTCATCGCGCCCACGCGCGCCGCGTGCGAAACCATCGAGCTGGCGCTCGGGCTGGAGCTGCGCACCTACCTGGAGGAGCACCACGGCGAGCGCCTCCGCGAGCTGGCCCGGAGCGGGCAGGGGTTCGGCATCGTCGCGGGCACCGGCACGGGCAAGACGCTCGCCATCCGCCCCATCGCGGAGGAACTCGTGGGCCGGCGGCCCCTGCGGGTGGCGGTGGTCAACCGCGAGCGGGAGGCCACCGCGGAGACGCCGCTCGCGGACGTGGTCATCGTCACCACCGGCATCGCGCGGCGCTGGTTCCAGGGCGGCGCCATCCGGCGCGAGGACACGCTCATCGTGGATGAGATCCACCAGACCTCCGCCGAGCTGGAGCTCTGCCTGGCCCTGGGCAAGCGCGTGGGCTGCCGCTTCATCTGGCTATCCGCCACCGTGGACCCCGCTTTCTACGCGCGCTACCTGGGCAGCGCGGACGTGCTCCAGGTGTCCTCCTTCGACCCGACGAAGGCGGCCCGGGTGGAGGTGGTGCGCCGGCAGCCACTGTCCTTCCTCGGCGAGGACTTCCTGCGCGACGTGCAGCAGCAGGGGCGCGGCGTGGGCGTGTTCCTGGCCACGCGCGCGGGCGTGGAGGAGGCGGCGGCCCACGTGCGCGCGAACGCGCCGGGGCTCCACGCGGCGCACTACCACGGCGGCGAACCGCTGCGCGCCATCCGCCCCTTCCTGGAGGGCACGGCGCCCCGGCCCTTCGTGCTCGCGATGACGGCGGCGGGGCAGAGCGCGCTCAACGTGCCGGGGCTGGACACGGTCGTCATCGACGACATGCGCTTCACGAACCTGGTGGAGCGTGGCCGCAACGTCCTCACCCGCGTGCACCTGGGCAACAACGAGCTCTTGCAGATGGCGGGGCGCGTGCACGGGCGGGTGGAGGGCGGGCGCGTCTTCATCCTGAGCGACCGGCCGCTGCACTTCGCCTCGCTGAGGCCCACCGAACCCGAGTTCCAGCTCGCGGGCGAGCCGGAGCGGGTGGCGCTCACCGCCGCGGCCCTGGGCGTGCGGGCGGACGAGCTGGACCTGCCCGTGCCGCTGGACCGCAATGCCTATCGCCGGGCGCTCGCGAAGTTACAGGCTCGCAACATCGTGGACACGGAGGGCCGGCTGTCGGACTACGGCCGCGCGGTGGAGGCCCTGCCCGTGGAGCGTCCGTGGGCGGAGCTCATCGTCAACGCGGATGACGCGCTGCTGCCGGTGCTCGCGGTGTGCAGCTCGGTGGAGTCGCTGCACCGGATGACGCGCGAGGAGCGGAACCTGGAGGGGCTGCTCGTGTCCGGCAGCGACCACCTGACCGCGTACAACCTCTACGTCGACGCCTTCCGTGAAGCGGGCACGGTGGGGGCGGTGCAGGGGCTGCCGCGCCACGTCTTCCATGCGGAGAAGCTCGCGGCCTGGGCGGAGGCGCGTGGGGTGCTGGTGAAGGCCCTGGAGGACGCGGCGCTCGCGATGGCGAGCGTGTACCGGAGCGTGGGGCTGGCGCTTCCCGCCCGCATGCCCTTCGCGAGCCCGCGCGTCCACCGCCACTTCTGCGACCTGCTTGCCCGTTTCATGCCCTTCGACCTGGTCATCGACGAGCGCACCGCCTGGGGCGAGGTCGCGCGCGTGTCGAAGACGAGCGTGTGCGGGAACCTGGGCGCGGTGGCGGGCACGCTGCGCTACTTCGCCGACCGCAACGGCGACTCGCAGGCCGGCATCGAAGGCACCCAGCTGCCCCAGTCCCTGCTGCGCCGCTACGCCCGCCGTCACTCGGCGGCGCCGGTGTACGACGTGCGCCTCCGCTCGGTCGTGCTCGAATCGCGGCTGGATTATTTCGGCTTCGAGCTCGAACGGGACGTGGAGGTGCTGCGCGCCTGGGGGCCGGAGCTCGCAAGGGCGGCCCGGCACGCGCTCGCCGAGGCGCTGGCTCAGGGCGAGGCACCCCATCCCGCGGTGGACCGTCACCGGGTCGCCATCGCCGAGGTGCGCGAGCTTTGGCGACGCTCGGGAGGGACCACCGCGCCGCTGGGGTTGCCGGAGCTGACCGCGCTCTACGAGGCGCAGCTGGAGGGAGTGGACACGCTCGACGACTTCAAGGAGCGCCCGCTGCGGCTCGAACTGGACGCGCTCGTCCCGCCCGCGACGCGTCAGGCGCTCCTGGCGCTCCCGGACGCCGTGGAGGTGCGCGAGCACGAGGTGCCACTCGAGTACGACGTGGAGATGCTGCCGGACGGGGCGCCGCGAGGCGTGGTGCGGCTGCACCTGCCGGAGAAGCTCGCGCGCACGCTGGTGGAGGAGGAGCTGCCGCTGCTCGACCGCCCCCAGCGCTTCAGCGTGGCCCGGGGCCGGCGGGGCGTGCTCGAGGCTCGCTCGCTCCTCGAGCTCCAGGAACTGCTCGACCATCCCTGGATGCCGGATGAGCTCGCCGAGGCCACCCGTGAGCGCCCACTCCCGCGGCAGGACCGGGAGCGCGGCGCCCCCAGGCGTGGGGGGCACCGGGGCCATCACGGCCAGGCACCCAGGAAGGGAAGACGGCCGGGCGGCGGCGGACGGCGGCGCTGACCTGACGCAGGGGCAGGGGACTCATCAGGCCTGGCGGTCCAACCAGCGCCGTGGTCACCCGCGGCCTCACGGCTTCTCGAGCGGCACCGCGGGTCCAGGTAGCGCGGGGGCTCCACGAGCTGTGCGCCTGACGCCAGGATCTTCTCCGAGACCCGCCGATGCACCTGCGTGATGCCCTGCTCGTACTCAAGTCGGCGGATTCGCGTGCGCAGCGGCGGCAGGTCCCTGCTGGCCAGATACCTCACGGGCCCGCTGGGGAGCCGCTCCATCGCGCGGAAGCCCAAGCAGTGCTTCCAGTTCATGGCGCAATGCTGTGCCCACATCCAAGCGCTATTGGAACCAGCAGGCCCGTGAAGCTGAGCTGACCGCCGAACGGGTCCGTTGCAGGAGGCACCTCGACGCGAGCCAGGCTGGCTCCGACCTTATCGACCGGAAGGCCTGAGAGGTGTTCGCCGGACAGCTCTCGCACCACGACTGGCTTTGACCCTTATTGATGAAGGGGCCGAGCAGACCGTGGGGACCGAGGGTCGCGTGTGCCATGGCGTGGTTGAGTTGGTGATGGGCAGGGGAAGCTCCTGAGCGAAGTCGCTCCGGCTTCGCTCAGGGCTTTCACCGCCGAGTGACGTGGCGGCGCTCGGCCCCGCCGCCTGTCAGGGACAGTAGGTGCAGTAGAAGTAATCGGTGTGCGAGGCGTACGGTCCCTCGCCAGAGCCCCAGCATTCCGTCGTGCAGTCGTCGTTCGTATAGCAAGAGGCCACCAGCCCCTCCTCGCTATAGGGAAGCGAGCTGTACCAGGCGCTGTACCGGGGACGGTAGAGCTGCACACAGGCCTGGGCGGACACCTCGCCAGCGGTGCCCTCCGTGGGGGCTCGTTCCGAAATGCTCGGGGCTGCGGGCTGCTCTGCGGACGGCTGGGGCTCCGCGCCGCATGCCATCAGGAAGCCTGCGGCCAGCATGGCGAACCCACTCAGGGCACTCTTCATGGTGAAACTCCTTCCACAAGGGGGAGCCTGCATGAGAGCACACTCCCTCCCAGCCTCTGTATGGGTATTCGCCTGGCTCCTTGTCCCGTGACTCAATACCGTCCGGGACAGCCATGACCCTGTGGGATTCACGTATCCGTCCTGAATGTGAATCGGGGGGCCCGCCTCCGCTCCTACTGGTGTCTCAGTGCGTCGCGAATCCGTTGACGCGGGTTCGGTATGGCACCGAGCCCGAGAACGTTCGGTGGGGTACCGAGCGCCTGGCTCTCGACGAGGTGCTCGGTGATGAGCAGCACGTACACCCCGCACTCGGATTCCTGTTGCTGGGGCGCACCCATGCGCGTGATGCCGGCGTGTGACTGGTAGAGCTCCCTGAGTCGCGCATGCGCGGCGCGCGCCGCACCATCAGGCTCCCGATTGAGGGAGTCATAGTAGTCGAACCGGTCCTGCCCGCGGTCGTAGACCATGAGCGTCCAATGGGTACCGCCCTGGCTTGAGGTATCCCGGTTGTTGTTGACCGGGAAGAAAACGAGCGCGGCATCGTTCTGCGTCAATGCGGCCAGCTCCGCGGCAGCCTCGACCTCGTTCACGTTGTTGAGGATCATGAACGAAGTCGCAGGGTCGACGAGCTGCACGTTCGCGCGTGGGAAGCGATGACGGACATGGTGATAGAACAGGCGCATGACCTCGTCGTCGAGGTATGCACCATCGTTCAGCGTGTTACGCCAATGGGCCCCCGGTGGAGATGGCTTCCTGATGGGCGCCCCGTCGCGAGCGACCGGGCCCGACACCGCTCCGCCTCCCTTCACATGCTCCCAGAAGGCGGGGTTGTCCGGCGCCCGTCGGACCTCGAACGTCGTGCAGTGGATTTCTCCTGTGTGAAGATGGCACGCCTCGAAGTCATCGATGAAGACGATGGTGTTCCCAGACGGCGCGAGCATGTGCGCGATGTACGCTTCGAATGCACAGTCGAACAGGGCATGCGTTCCCGAGCTCGGACCAAAAGGCTTGGGAATGCAAAGCTGAGCGCGGCCCGTGTCGTCCGTCATCACCAGCATGTTCACGACGTTGGGCGTATATGCGGCATGCTCCCTCCGGTGCCGTCCCCTCCCGATACCGCCACCGCCTAACACGGGCAGCATGGACTCTTTGAGCTCGATGGCCTCTCTTTCTCTCGGTGTGGCCCCATACCGATGGAAGAGCACCGGCATGCGCATCACATCCTGGGGCCGGATCCCCAGTTCCTTGACCAGCGTTGCGATGACCCCCTCGACGTGGCGCGCGATGACCTCGGTTGCGTCTCTGAGCACCTTCGACCGAAGGACGTCAGCGACGGAGAAGCTTGGCGTGTCGAGCTTCTTCTGGTTCAGGAGCTCTCTCGGTGCGGTGCGCCCCCGCGCACCCTCCTGGTGAAGTCCATGGAACAAGAGATTCTCATTCGCGCTCTTCTCCAGCAGCATGCGTGCGGTCGAGGGGCATGCCACGAGCACACGAAAGCCGTGGGATGACGTCGTGCTGGGGTCATCCCCCCTGGGCCACGGGATGAACGTCAGCACTTCGTCGATGTGCCCGACCTGCAACCATGAGGTATCGAGACGGAAGGGTGCCTGCGAGTCCTGTGCGTCTAGAAAGCGCACGATGTCCTCGCTCATCGGCCGGTTGTCGTCATGCCCGTAGACGATTCGACCGAACGGGTGGCCGTCCACGGGCGGAGAGCAGAGAAGATTGCCCCCGGAATCGAGGTCACTTTGATGCTTGCGCGGCGCAATGGGCTCGGCCCAGCCATGGTCCCTTCCGACATGGTGCCGGCGGACCTCCTCGTACACGGCGGCCTCGCCCTCGCGGCCGCGGATCGACGGGCAGCGCACGATTTGGAGGATGGGCGTGGCCATGGCCGGCCCCCGGGTGCACCCGCCATAGAACATGTCGCGAAGCCAGTTATCCTCCATGTCGAGGTCCAACGGGCGAAGCGCTCCCTTGACCGCGTCACGAAGGCGGTCGATGTAGGGGCCAATCGTCGCATCGCGCCGCCGCTCCGGCGGAGGTCCGGGCGAACCATCGGCCCGAGGAGGACTGGAGAGCATGCGGTGCTTGTCCAGGACGTAGACCGACTCCACGGGCTGCAGATGGTTCGACATGAGCCACGGCGTGACCCGCAGCACCGCGACGCGCTCCTCGCCAACCTGATTGCCGGCCTGGTCGAAGAGGGCGATGCCAAGCCGGACCTGGCCATCGAAATCGGCACTCGGGAGTCCCACGGCTTCCATGCCGAGCCTCGAGACGGGCGGGGCATGTGCGTTCACGCCCGCGTTGAGCTCCAACGCCACGAGATACCGCCCGGACGTGGGGCCGATGAGCTCCCTTGCCCCAGGCTGGAAGCTATTGAAGATGCGGACCCGGTCCTCCCGGTCCACCGCGACGAGGCACCGCCAGCCCTGCGGGAAGGGGCGATCCGCGGGCTCGATATGAATCTGCAACTCGGTGAGGTCCTCGAGGTCGAGCTCGGTCGCGGTGAGGTTGTCCTCTTGGTCCCCCGCTGGAGCGGAATCGTTGTCCCCGTCATTGTTGAAGGGGAGCACGGCGCCCACGCCTTGACCCGGTCCTCCAAAAGTCCAAGGGGCCTGCTCGCGGCTCGTCACCTCGACACATTGACCGTCGCGGTTCAAATCGAGCATGAGCCGGACGCACCAGGGAACCGGTGGCTCCTCGGTCTTGCTGCCTTGCGGCTCCGTGCCAGGGCACTCGATGACGATGGAGGTCGGCGCATCGGGGTAGCGCTCCGCGGCGGCCTCCTGGGACGAGGGGCTCACGCCCAGGAGCCGCTTCAGCCAGTCAAACATCGGCCGCCTGCCTTCGCCCGCGCTGCGTCACCGCTTCCCGGCGCAGCTGCAGGAGCCGGAGCGGCGGTGGCAGGGAGGAATCCGAGAGGATGGCCGCGGCCCACGGCTCGCGGAGCACGTCCAGTCCCAGCTCGAACGCGAGATTCACGACCTGACAGGCATTCCGCTGCGTGACGAACCCGTGTTTGGCTCCTTCGCGGAGCGCATCACGGACGTACTGCTCAGTCCCTTCATCCCCCAGAGCGACACAGCGCGAAGGGAAGAATTCGCGCGAATGGGACACCATCCTTGCCACGAATGGGGCGAGGAGCGCCTGACGGAACGCGTCCTCCTGAGCGGCGCGGATGAGCAGCGTGGGAGAGACGTTTGGCATAGCGACCCGAGGCCAATGATTTTCCAAAGGGAAGATCATGCGTGGCACGCGGCGACCATGTCAATTGACCCGATATTCCTATCCCGCTCGTCACTCAATGCGCCGGGCGAACGGGCGGGGCAGGCGTCAACACCATCCCATCCAGAACGCCATACGCATAGGCCACCGCGAAGGCATAGGCTCCTACCAGGTACGTCACGTTGAGCGTCCGCGCCCTCCCTGCGTCGCTCGCGTGATAGCGGCCGTCCGGCCCGCGCATCGAAAGTGACGTCCCCAGCGAGACGCCCGCCGTCGCGAGGCCGAGCCCCTGCGCCACCGCCAGCAGCGTGCCCATTCCCGAGCGTCCGTGCTTGAAGTGCCCCACACCAAAGGGCACCAGATACCAGGTGCGCGTCAGCGCCGGTGACGTGGCCACCGCGTCCTTGCGGATGGGGTCGACGATAGGGGAGGGCGGCGGGAACAGCCGAGGACTCCGCTCGACACGCAGTTCCTCGATGCGCGCCTTGTGCTGGGCACGTGCGCGCTCGACGAAGGCGAGGAAGTCCGGTGGATACAGCAGCGGATCCAGCACCGAGTCGCCGTGCACGGCCAGCCCGCGCACCACCTCGTCCTCCGCGCGGGCCAGCTCTTCTTGCGCGTGATAGGTGGCCGCGAGCAACAAATGCGCCTCCGCTTCCAGCACAGCTCCATCGAGCCGCAGCGGGTAGAGCAGGGACTCCAATTCGGCGCGGGCCTTGGGCAACTCGCCGGATTGGTAGGCGTTGCGCGCCCCGTCGAGCGGAGATGCGGCGAGCACCATCAGCATCATGGCAGCGCCCATCATGGCGTCACGTCCAGGGCCACATCGAGACGACGACCGGCGACCACGTCCACCTCTCGCTGCACGGGAGGCGCACCCGCGCGGCGTGCCGTCACCGTGTGTCGCCCATGCTCGACCGCCACCGGGCCGGGCAGTGGCGCGACGCCCACCTCCCGGCCGTCCACGAAGAGCCGCGCGCCCGCGGGAGCGCGGATGAGCACCTCCGCCTTGCGAGGTGACAACACCACGTCGCGCGTCACCGTCTCTCCCGGGGCGAGGGTCACCTCCTGCTCGACCTCGTCACATAGGGGATTGACGAAGCGCAGCCGGTAGGTCCCCGCCGGCAGCGAGAGTTCGCGCACGCGAGGCGTGTAGCCTTGGCTTTCTCCGTTCACGAACACCTCTGCCCACGGACGCGCCGTCACCTTCAGCAGGGCGGGATGCGCGGGAACGGCCGTTTCCATGTCCGGCCTTGGCGTCGGTACCGAGATTGGCGTGGCCCCTGTGGACTCGGCACCCGCGGAGTGACCTGTCGGCAAGGCCGATACGGCCCGCTTCGCGGAATCCGTCCCCTCCGAGCGTCTTTTCGAAACGGATGGCCGGACCGGCTTCACCACGGCACTGTCCGACGAGGGCTCTGACGGCACGAAGTCCTCGGCTGGCTTCGTGGCGTCACTTTCCACCAAGGGCTCGGCGTTCCGGGATGTGTCCAACTGGCGGGGGGCCGTGCTCGGAGGCGGCCTCTCCTGGCCCGTGGGCGAAGGTGCATGACCGCGTTCGCCGGTGGAGGTGCCGTCAATGGTCGCCGGTTCCGGGGACACCTTCCCTGGCGGGGACGCCTCACTGCGTGGTGTCTTCTCGCCTTCGGGGCCCTGGTGGTGCGACCACGCCCACCCCATCGCCGCGCAGAGCACGAGCCCCGCGCCGATGGCGCCAGCCCTCCAGCCGGAACGCCTCGGCCGCTCACGTAACAGCGCCATCACCTCGGCGGACGTCGGCTCCAGCATCAACGCGGCGTTGAGGACCTTCGCGGCCCTCGCGCCCTCGCCGCGAACCAGCAGCCCGCGCCCTTCCTCCAGCAACCGCTCGAAGCGAGCCCGACGCCATCGGCTGGCACGGGCCATCGGGTCTCCGAGGAACGCCCGAGCCACGTCGGCAGGCGGGCCGACCTCCCGCTGGAGCAGTGTCTCCAACGCCAACGCCAGCTCGGCCCCGTCGCGCGGCCTGTCCCGCGCATCCTTCGCCAGACACCGCGCGACCAGCGCCGCCAGGGGCTCGGGTGTGCCTGGCACCACCTCCGTCAGTGGCGGTGCATCCTTCGTCATCACCGACGCGGCCAGGTGCGCCGCGCCCTTGCCCGCGTGCGGGGTGGTACCCGAGCACAGCTCGAACAGGATGACACCCACCGCGTACACATCCGAGGCGGGGGAGTACGCCCCCGTATCGATGCGCTCCGGCGCCATGTATGGCAGCGAGCCTGTCACCGCCCCGGTGCTGGTGAGGCGCTCCTGGTCCTCCAGCGCGGCGAGCCCGAAGTCCGCCAGCTTCAGCGGCCCTCCTTCCGCCACCAGCACGTTGTCGGGCTTCACGTCACGGTGGACGATGCCGCGCGCGTGCGCCGCCGCGAGCGCCCGGGCGAGCTCCCAGCCCAACACCATCACCGCCTCGGCCGGCACCGGCGATAGCCTCCCGGCCAGCGCGCGGAGGTCCTCGCCCCGCACCCACTCGCAGACAAGGAACGGGCCATGGGCCTCATCCTCGCCGTAGTCATGGACATCCAGGACGTTGGGATGATGGAGCGAGGCGGCCAGCTCGGCCTCCCGCCGGAATCGCTCCGTGCGACCCGTGCCGCCTCCCGGGTGCATCCGTTTCAGCGCTACCGGGCGCGACAGCCTCAGGTCCGTGGCCAGGAAGACCGTCGCCATTCCCCCACGCCCCAACTCCCGTTCGAGTCGGTAGCGGCCCGCAAGCACCTCACCCGTCATCACCCGGGCATTCTCCGGGAGCGCGGTCCTGCGAGCAACCCGGCAGATGACAGCTACAGCCGACAGGCCCGCGTGTCCCCCACCGGTTCGCAGGCGCCCGTCGCCCCTCCGGGGCAGTCCCGGTCCAGCCGGCAGGGCTGCCGGCACCGGAGCGCCGCCCCCGACGACAGGCACACACTACAGGGCGCGCAGTCCATCGAGTTCTCGCAAACCTCGCCCACCGACGCTGGGGTGCCCGAGCACGCCTGCACGCACACCCCATCCGGAGCACACTGATAGCCTGCTTCGCAGAGGCCAGTCCCCGGGTTGCACCGTTCCTCGCACCGCATTCGCTCCCTGGGGCAGTGGGCGAAGTCGGAGCACTCGAATGAGTCCCTGCACGGCTCTCCGAGCCGAGGTCCCACGACGCATTGCGCATTCGTGCACCGCCGCCCATCGCGACACGTGAAGTCCGTCGAGCACGCCAGCGTGCACGTTCCGTCTACACAGGCCGCCGCGGCATCCGCGCACTCGCACGGCCGTGTACAGGTTCCTCCCACAGGCACCGTGCTCGAGCATCCCGCGTCCGGCGGCCCACACCCTGTCCCGGTGCAGCCGGCATCCGGCGCCTCGCAGCCTGGTCCCGTGCAGCCGCCGTCCGGCGTTCCACATCCCGAACCCGTGCACCCTCCGTCGGGGACCTCACACCCCGCGCCCGTACAGCCGCCATCCGGTACCTCGCACGCCGCGCCCGTACAGCCCCCATCCGTAGCCGTCGTCACCGGAACACAGGCACTCAGGGGCCCGGATGAATCGGGCACGGGGCCACAGCCGTACCCCGGCCGGGCACAGGCCTCGCCACAGGTCCGCAGGCACTGCCCCAGCTCCGTCGCGCACACGCTTCCTTCCGGGCAGGGCGTCACCTCGGAGCACGCCAGCAGGCAATACCCGCCCGGAAAGCCCGTGCCGCAGGTGAGCCCCGGACCGCATGCCGTGTCCGCGCCACAGGCCTCCCCAATCCGCTCCGTGGCCACGGGCTCGCAGTCACCTTGTACGCAGACGTGCCCCTGGGGACAGCCCTCGGGCTCGTCGCAGCGGATTCGGATGTCGAGCGGACAGCCCGGCGCGACGAGCAGCACCAGCGCGGGCAGCAACGAGAGCAGGAGGAGTCGGCGCATCACCAAGGCCCGGGCGACTCTAGGCGGAGGCATGCTCGAAGCGCACCCCCCTCTACAACGCCAGGGGCCCCGTGCTCCCTGGCGGGGGAACACGGGGCCGCGTTTGTCCGCCAATTAGATGCAGGCGCCCATGGTGCCCGGCGCCGCGAAGCACTGGCCGCTCTGGCAGTGGGCGTTCTCAGTGCACGGGAAGCCGAAGCCACCCGGGCTGCAGAAGCCGAGGACCGAGCCGGTGAAGGGCTTCACACAGCTCCACGAAGAGGGGCAGTTCGAGTTGTCGGCGCAGAGCCCCTGCATGCAGAAGCGGCCCTTGTTGGGCAGGTAGCCGTCGTTGCACACCGCGCCGCCCAGGCCCGTGGGGCACACGCCGTCCTCGGGGCACGGCGGGAAGCTGGCGCAGTACGGCTGCTGCGAGCCCTGGTCACCGGCGTCCAGGCACACCGCATAGGTGTCGCAGCCGTCGTTGAAGTCGCTGGTGTTCGGGTTGCACGAGGGCGGGTTTGCCGGAGGCGCCAGGCTGCACAGGCCCTCGATGCAGACCTGGTTGCTCTGGCATTGGCTGTTGGAGCTGCAGGTCGACACCGTCTTGTTCTTGCAATAGGAGACGAGCGTGGCCGTGTCCTCGGTATCGCAGTACTGGTCCTCCGCGCAGTCCGCGTTCGACTGACAGCCGAGGGCACACAGGCCGTTGAAGCAGAACTGCCCGGAGGGACAGGGCTTGCTCGTGCTGCACAGTCCCGCGCCATGCTCGCTGGGGTCCCCGTCGGGCCCCTCGTCGTCGTCCTTCGTGCTGCCGCAACCGATGGCCGTGAGCGCCAGGAACAATCCCATCACCACATGCTTCATTTTCGTCTCCGAGAGGTTCATCTGCACCGTGGCGGCTCTCCGCCAACGTGCGATGGGCAACACCAGAGCAACGTGCGTGCCCAGGCCTCGTGAGACATCGAATTGCCCCGATTTCATGGGGTTGCATGACGCCCCGGGCCCTCCGGGCATCTGTCGCCGGGGGAAACGTGCCAGGACTGGCACGCGGACGGGCCCTCCCGAGGAGGTGGCGTGTCAGTCCCCCTCGCCCAGGTAGCGGAACAGCGAGCGAAGACCGATGCCCAGCGCCGCCGCCGCGTCCTTCTTGCTGCCGCCGCAGCGGGCAATCGCCTCCCGCACGTAGCGCTGGACGAACGCCTCCCGCGCCTCCTCCAGGGGAACCATGGGCGCGGCGTCTCCGCCCAGCTCCAGGTCCTCGGGGCGCAGCAGCTCGTCCGTCGCCAGCACCGCCGCTCGACGCACGCGTGAGGCCAGCTCTCGCACGTTGCCGGGGAAGGGGTGCCCACGCAGCGCCTCCGCGGCCTTCTGCGTGAAGCCTCGCGCCTTGCGCGCCTCCTGCTTCAACACATGGTGGGCGATGAGCAGCACGTCCTCGCCGCGCTCTCGCAGCGGCGGCACGTCCACGCGAACCTCCTCCAGACGGAAGCGCAGGTCCGCGCGGAAGGTGCCCCGCCGCACCGCATCTTCCAAGGGCACGTGGGTCGCGGACACCACGCGTACGTCCACCTTGCGCGGCTGGTGTTCGCCCAGCCGGGTAACCTCGCGCTCCTGCACCACGCGCAGCAGCCGCGTCTGGAGTGACAGCGGCATGTCCCCAATCTCATCCAGGAAGAGGGTGCCACCGTCGGCTGCTTCCACGAGCCCCGCCCGCTCAGTGCCCGCGCCGGTGAACGCGCCACGCGCATGGCCGAACAGTTCGCGCTCGATGAGGCTCTCCGGCAGCGCCGCGCAGTTGATGGCCACCAGCCGGCCGCGCCGCCCGCTGCGCCGGTGGAGTGCCCGCGCCACCAGCTCCTTGCCCGTCCCTGTCTCGCCTTCGATAAGGACGTTGAGCGGCGTGGGCCCCAGTCGCTCCACCTGCCGGTACAGGGCACGCATCGAAGGGGACTCGCCGATGAGTCCCTCGAACGTCGCGGCTTCGATGCGGCGGGTGAGGCCATCCACCTGCGCACGCAGCTCCGTCAATTCGCGCCGGGTTGACAGGAGTAGCGCCGTCAGCCCGGAGAGCGCCATGGCCTCCTCGAGCTCCACAGCCGAGAAGGCCGGAGCACCCAACCTCCGCCCCAGGTACACCACGGACAGCGGCACCGGCTCCACGCGCAGCGGCACCACCAGCGCGGAGCCCAGCCGCAGTGCCTCCATGCTGGGGGCCCTGGCCAGCGCCGCGTCCGCTTCCACATCGGTCACCCGCACCGGTGCTCCCGAGGTCAGCACCCGGTCCACCAGGCTGTCCACCACCGCCGCGCCGGGCGTGGTGCCCGTGGAACAGAGCACGCGCCGAGGTCCCTCTCGAGAGTCCGCGGCGACGAGGAAGCTCACGTTCGCGCCCACCACGTCCGCGAGCCCCCGCATCGCCACCTCCAGCAGCTCCAGTGGGGGACGCTGCACCAGCAGCCGGGAGGACAGCTCCGCGAGCACCGTCACCAGCCGGCCGTCCTGTCGTCGGGGGGCCGCCTCCGGCGCATCACCCGCGACGGATGCCTCCGCCTCGATGAGCTCCAGCTCCACCGTGCCCACGCGGAAGCGGTCGCCTGGCTCCAGGGGCGCCAGATCGACGCGCCGCCCTCGCACCCTGATGTCACAGCCCTTGCCTGCCGGGGACACGCTCCAGCCCCGCGCGTCGCGGAACAACAGCGCGTGGCTCGGCTTCACGCCGGGCGCCAGGAGCACGGCGTCACAGGTGGCGTCGGAGCCCACGGAGATGACGGGCTTGTCCAAGGGGAGACGGCGGCCGTCGGGGAGGACCAGGAACTGGGGCATGGCGGGAGCGGATGACACTGCCGCATATCAGGAATGCGTGAGGCGTGCGCGTGCGGGGCCCGGAAGGAGCGTCCCAAAGAGGTGGCCCATGGCCGTCGCCCTGAGCAATGGCGTCTTGAAACGCGCAACTGGATGCCGGGGAGCGCCGACCGCCTCGGCCTCTCTCCGGTTCTCACTCCGGCTGCGCCGGAGATGAAGCGCATCGGCCGAATTCTCTCAAACGGCAATGGCTTTGATGCTCGCCGGTGCTGCGTCAACGATCGTCGTCGTTTTTCGCGGCCCGCTTCCACCCCAGCAAGGTGCATGGAGAAGAGCTGGCGCTGACACGCGTTCTTGCCATGCCACTGCGCGGCCCGGGTCGTGATGAGACACGGTCCGAGCTCGAACGCCACTTCCACCGGCTTCCACTCAGCGCCTCCTCGCCCGCGAACGCGAGAGGGCGTAGAGGCCGGCGGTTACCGCGAGCCACAGGGGCCCCGTCCCCGTGCCCTCGCATCCGCCACAGCCTCCGCTCTCGACCCCCGCCTGCACGCCACCGAGGTCCTCCTCGGGAGGCGTCTCTCCGGGAAGCTGCACGTCGGGAGGTTGCTCCTCGGGTGGCGTCTCCCCGGTGCCGGGCGGTGAGGACACGGCCACGATGCGGAAGGGCGCGTCGCTTACGTCAGCAATCGTCCCGTCGTCTGTGCTGGCGATGCGCAGCATCGCCTCCTGGCTCGGCACGTCGGGCACGTGCCAGATGAAGCGTCCCGTGTTCTCCACCGAGGTGGCCACCGGCACCCAGCTGGCGCTCCCATTCGGGGAGTACGCCACGTCCAGCGCGCGCACGTCGCCGTGCGTGGACCACTTCACCTCCACCTCCTGGCCGACAACGAATTCCTCTCCGCCGGCCGGTGCGTCCAGCACCAGGCGCCCCGCGGGCGCCGTCGTCTCGGTCAGCCCGAAGTCGTCCACCAGCGCCCAACCCGCCCCCTCCAGGGCGACGCCCACGCTCAGGCCACTCGCGTCGGCCGGCAACGCGATGGGCAGCTCCCACGTCGCCTCCGTCCAGGCTTCCGCGGGCGGCAGGCTCGGACCGCGCTCCCACTCCCTCCACGTCCCATCCGTCCCCTTCATGGCCGCCTCCAGGTGAAGCGGCGTGCTGGAGCGATACCAGACGTTCACCCGCACCCCACGCCCTGGCGTGACGGTTGGGGCACAGGTGCCGTCATCGCGCAGCACCTGGAGCGAGGCGGCACCCCCGGACGCGTCCATGCGCTCGAGCCGATAGGCCCAGACGCCGCTGTGCGCCTCGGCCGAGCGCTCGGTGCGCACGGCGCCTCCATGGGCGGGGCCCAGCTGCCAGCAGTCGGGCACCCCATCGCCGTTCACCTCGTCCTCGAGCGAGGGATTCTTCAGCGCGGCCGTGGGCGCCTGGGGAGAGGGATGCACCGCGGGCTGCGCCGCTCCGCCCATGACGTCCTGCACCGTGCGCACCTCCGTGCCCAGCGGTGCACGCTGCGACAGCCACCCCATGAACTCCCGGAGGACGTCGGTCTGCACGCAGTAGGTGTACTTGGTGCATTCCGGCGCCACGTAGTGGAAGACGATGACCACCCAGCCGCCCCCCGCGGCCTCCGCAGTGGTGACCCACGCCTGCAACTGCTCCAGCCCATCGTCGCGCGTCACCGTGGCAGGCGTGCGGATTTCGTAGGGGTCAAAGGGCGGGATGCTCTCTCCCGGGGGGCAGGAACCACAGGTGTCCGCCAGGCCGCGCACGTCGCGCGCGGAGGTGTAGCCGCACGCCGCTGCCGTCTGGTTCACCACCGCATCGTTGGAGCCGAAGGGGAAGGCGAGGGACGTGGGCGAGAAGCCCCAGCTGAGCAGCCGCAGTCGGTCCTCGCAAACCGACTGTCGCTGGGACTCGGGCGGCAGGGTCGCCAGCTCATCGTGCTGCAGCGTGTGTCCTCCGATGTCGTGTCCGGCCGCGGCCAGGCGGCGCAAGTCATCGAGGTTCATGTAGCCCGTCTGGCCTGTCCGCCCGCTGATGATGAAGAAGGTCGCCTTCAGCCCCGAGGCCGAGAGCATGTCCAATACCTGTCGCTGCTCCTCGAGCCCGTCGTCGAAGGCCAGTGTGACGACCGTCCGCGCCTTGGGCGCCTCCGCCCGCGCCCCCGCACTCCACACCGTCAGCGTCATGGCGAGGAGGCAGGTGCCTGCCCGCGCATTGAGCCTTGCTCGCATGTCCCCTCCCCGTGCCTCAGGCCACGACGCTCCCCTGCGCGACGGGCCCTCCTCCGTCCTGCCCCCTCACGTTTGCGACCGGGCGGCCACGGCGCAACCGCCGTACTTCCGCGAGGGCGAAGGGGAGCACGCGCTGGCGCGCTGCCCAGCCCCTCCCGTCGGACCTGGATGACGGCCGCTCTGGCCAAGAGAGGCGGGCAAGGGGAAGCCGTCCCGATGCGGTGCGACAGCGCGGCGAAGCACGCCTCCGTGAACATCCGCCCTGAGAATGATTCCGAAGACGAGTGGGGGAGGGGGCTCCATACGCCCCTACCAGGACCGTGCGGTCCCCCACGCCTCCGGGCCGGGCCGATTGTCCTCTACAGTGGGAATTCTGGTGTAATCGTCACTAAATTGAATTTCTGGCAGGCGCGCACGTCAGGGCGAGTCCGCTCATTCCAGCGCGGACCACTCCCTCTCTTGGAGACCCCTCGATGCGGCTGCCCCCGATGCTCGCACTCCTCGCCCTGACAGCAGGTTGTTCAGCTTCAGAGACACCCGAGTCTCAACCCAAGCCACCCCCTGTACAAAACCTGGTCGTCACGGTCGATGGCGCCTCGGAACTCCTTCACACCAACGGCCAGCTCAGCGTGCACGTAAGCGTCTCCAGCGGTGACGCCGAGCGCATCGAGCTTCTCGTCGATGGCGCGCTCGTCGCCACCGCGGATTCGGCGCCTCACCTCTTCAGCTGGGACAGCACGGGGCATGCGGAAGGCCCCCACCGTCTGGAGGCTCGTGCCATCTCCCGAGGAAGGACGTTCACGAGCGCTCCCCGCACGGTCATCGTGGACCGCACCGCTCCACAGCTCATCAGCCGCACACCCGAAGACGGCGCCAACGTGGTGGGCCGCAACCTGCAAATGTCGCTGACCTTCACGGAGCCGCTGCTCCCCTCGAACGTGCAGCCGAGACTCTTCGCCTGGGGAGGCCTCCCCGTGGAAGTCGCCCAACTCTCGGAGGATGGCCGGACGTTGACGCTCCAGACGCAGGCGACGCGGACGCTTCCGTCTCGCTACCATCTCCTCGCTCAGGACAACGGGCTGTCGGACCTGGCGGGAAACCGCGTGGGACCTATCGAGACCTCCAGCGTCTGGGTGGTGCCGGACTGGACCGCCGACGCGCCCGCGCTCCACATTCCCGCCGGAGACAGCACCCTGCATACGCCGAGGTTCGAGGCGACCGCCTCTGGAACCGCCTACGTCACGTGGATGGAGAGCCGAGAGCTCGAGAATGACTTCCATTTCGATGTGCATGTCCGCCGCTGGGACGGGACGACGTGGCACCCGTTGGGTGGCAAGCTCAATGAGCGCAACGGCCCTCTATACTGCGGCCCCTCGCTCGCGGTGGACGCGTCAGGGGCACCCCTGGTCGCATTCTCGCAAGCGCCGGCGGACGGCACGGGTTCGCACGTGTCGGTCCGTCGCTGGGACGGGGAGCAGTGGGTGAGCCTCGGCGGCCCGCTCATGTCGGTGCCGACGGAGTCGAACCTGGATGTCGCGCTCGCAATGCACGGGGAGGTCCCCGTCCTCGCTCGAGCAGAATCGAACGGCCTCAATCGTCAGGCGCTGTTCGTCAGCCAATGGAACGGAACGGCCTGGGTGCCGCTGGGTGATCCGCTCCTCGCGGAAGGGGAGTGGGTCCGGGCCGGATGGCGTACCCACAACCTGAGCTTGATTCCGGATGGAAACGGCGGCCTTCTCCTCGCCTGGCCCTCAGCCACGAGCGATGTCAGCACCATCGAGGTGGCGAGGTACACCGGTGGGACCTGGCAGCGGCTGTCCCCGGCGCTCCGCGCGACCACCACGGGGGTTCCCGTGCAACCTTCCTTGACGCTCGATGCCAGCGGCAGGCCTCATGTGGTCTGGGTGGAGGAGATTACCAATGGCTACGGCGTCTACGCGGCCGAATGGACGGGCACCACGTGGAGGTCGTTGGGAACCTCGGTCAATGATGCCCGAATCTACTACGCCAATCATCCTTCCATCGCCATCCACGAGAACAAGCCGCTCGTCGTATGGAGCGAGGTACGATCTTCCCTTGGCTCAAGCCTCATCATGGCGCGACAGTTCGACGCCGCCGCGAATGCCTGGCAGACCATGGCCGAGCCCTTCACCGCGAACGGCGCTTCCACCGGCTACGTCTATGACCCATCTTTGACCATCGACGCCAACGGCAACCTCTACCTCGCCTTCTCGGAGACTGGAGGGTCAACGCAGGACGGCATCTACGTCTACAGGCCGGACCTGTAAAGGGCGCCCAGCCCCGAATACATGGTGGTGGGACGTCTGGCATGCAGGCGCCCCGCCCCACGCCAGGGGAGTCCGCTGGCGAAGCTTCTCTGGGCGGAACTGTTGAATGAAGGTGACATCGCCCAATGACTCTCAAGGTCATCGTGATTATTTGCAACTGAGAGTAGCCCTCGGGAACCCACCCTCGTCCTGGTTTGGGATGAGGACACCCCGAGGTCCGACGATGCGAGCACCACAGGAGTTCTCCAGGGGGCGACTTGTCGCATGGCTGCTCACGCCACTGCTGTCCGTCTCGTGCGCGGGTGGTCTGGAAGGGTCCGCCGCGAATGCCGAAGCTCCCGCCGCGGCTTCCGAAGCCTCCGGTCCTCGGGCGCAGGCCGAGTCCTCGCTGGCGACGGTGCTCGTCCCGACGGGAGCGCCCTGGCGTTACCGGGACACGGGCGTAGACTTGGGCACCGCCTGGAGCGCGACGGCTTTCGACGATGCCGGGTGGGCGGAGGGCCCCGCGCCCCTGGGCTACGGGGAGACGGACCTGGCGACGACCGTGTCCTACGGCTCCAATGCCAACAGCAAGCACATCACCACGTATCTGCGCACGCACTTCACGGTGGAGGATGCGTCGCGTGTGAGTGCGCTGCTCGTGCGGCTGCAGCGGGATGACGGCGCCATCGTGTACCTGAATGGCGTGGAGGTCTTCCGCAGCAACCTGCCCACGGGCGCGGTGGGCTACCGCACCCTGGCATCCGCCACCGTTTCATTGCCCGCCGAGGAGACCATCTGGCTGGAGCAGTCGGTTTCCCAGGCGGCGCTCGGCACCAGGACGAACGTGCTCGCGGTGGAGGTCCATCAGTCCGCGGCCAACACATCTGATATGCGCTTCGACCTGGAGCTGAGTGCCACCGTCGCGCCCTCGCCCGACGCGAATCCCATGTCCGTGTGCTACCCGTTAGACATGCCCACCACGCCCGTGCTGCGCGCGGCACGCAAGATGGTGTTCGGCTTCTACTACCCCATCTATCCCATCTCCATCGAGAACAAGGGCCCGTCGGTGGACTTCTGGTCGAGCTGGCTGGACCCCGCGGGACGGAACAGGGAACCGGGGCGGCTCGTCATCACCCAGGGCGCCGACGTGCGGACGCTGGACGCGACGAGCGCGGGGGTGACGCCGTTCTCCGTGCCCCTTGTCCCGGGCACGACGCCTGTCTTCGAGCTCCAGCGCAATGGCCAGACGGTGCAGCGGCTGGTGAGCAAGACGCCCATCGTCGCGCAGACCGTGTATCAGGACATGATGTATCACGCGGGCGGCGGCCGGGAGTGCGCGCGGCCCTGAGCGTGGGCGCCCGGGCGGGTTGCTCCGGGCGCCGAGCACCGCTGACGGGCCTGGCGATGGCGAGGCCCGTTAGCGAATGCAGGGGAGGGCGCGGCCTCTCAGGGGCCCCACACCGGTCCGTTCGGGGTGACGGTCATCGCCTGCACCCCCGCGCGCAGCGGCGCCGGGGTGACAGGGCCGCTGGCGGCGTAGCCGAAGCTGCCGCCGGTGCTCGCGATTCCCTTCTCGAAACGGACCACCGCGCTACCGCGGGTCGGGTGACTCAGCGTCACCGTGTACGACGTCGATGCCTCGTCGAGCGTCATCTGCAGCGCCGTGCTGTCGGTCACATCCTTGGCCTGCACCACGTGCAGGAAGTGGCTCACCACCTGCCCACTGGACTCAATCTCTCCGCGGAACTGGCCCACCGGATACGGGTAGGTGCCGTCGCCGCGGACCGGGCCTCGCTCGTCGACGATGCGCCGGACCGGATTCGCAGGAACGAGCGTGCTGACCCGCAGTTGCTGCCCGCCGCTGTTCGCGGACCAGGTGTTGCCCGTGAGCACCGGGGGCTCCGGGAAATGAATCAGGAAGGTCTTGTCGACCGAGGCGTCATCCCGCGCGCTCTCGAGCCGGTCGAACACAATCAAGGTGTCGAGCGGTCGCACGAACAGGGTCTCACGCACCACCCGGCCCGCGTACGGGTTTCCGACTTCGGCCTCCCGGTGGGCCCACTCGGCGTTCAAGTCATACACGCCGGTGAGGTCGACCGCGGCGTAGCTCGCCACGGGCGACGACTCCAGGCGTAGCATCTGGGGCGCGTGGTGGTAGTAGCCGACCGTGCCCAGGCCCTCGAACAAAAGTGTGTTGTGCGCCACGGGCGACTCGCAGTCGACCGCCGCGCCACCGGCGTAGCCGACAATGGAGTTGGCGTAGCCAACCGTCTCGCGGGTCAGGAACTCGCCGGCCCGCCAGACCTGGAAGTTGCCGGAGTCACGGTGGGCATGGCCCGCATTGGCCGTCACGCCGAACTGCAGGTTGACCATGGTCGCGGCGGGCGCCCACGCTGTCTTGGCGTACACCATGCCCAGGCCAGGCGCGTGGTAGTCCAGGGGCAACTCGGCGAGGTCTCTCGACGGCACCGCCGCCAGTGTGTCGCTGTAGACGTATCGGACGAGGCGGTCGTCAATCGGCTGGCCCGTCAGCTCCAGGAAGCGCTTGGCATAACCCGCGACGGGCTGGCCCGACCACTCCTCGATAAGGGGGGCAAGGTAGCTGCCCAGCGACGTCTGCGCGGTGTTGCTGGGACTCCACCGGTTCAGCCAACGCTCGTCGTCGTTGAACGGGAAGGTCTCGAACAGCTGGAACTGGCCCCTCCGGCTGGGGCCCGGCGTGGTCGAGTAGATGGACCAGAAGACAGACGCCATGAAGTAGTCGGTCTGGTTCCACATGTCATGGCCATACAGGCCCAGCGTGGTGAACGGCACCGTCATGTAGCCGAACGTCCGGCGGCCGTAGGTCGAGCCCTCGTGCGGTGCGCCGCCCGCCCCCGGCCCCTCCAGATAGGGCCGCAGCGAGAAGTCCCAGCGAGACTTCATCGCGTACTGCAGGAGCTCGTTGGCGAACGGCTGGTTCTCATGCCAGCTGGCAATCGCCCACAGGAGCGAATTGCGGAAGTACCCGGTGTAGTAGTTGTTGCCCTCCATGCCGATGCCGCCCCACGGATTGTCATTGAGCGCCTTGATGGCGAAGTTCCACCGGTCGACCAGGAGCGCGCGCTCCGCCGGCAGCAGGTGGGCGAAGCACCAGTCGTAGGTGAGGATGACCGCCTCGCCGTACCAGCGGGCTGGGTCGCTCGACACCGTGTTCTCGGTGATGGGAATCTCGGTGCTCACTGCCCAGTCAATCGCGGCGCGGCATGACGCCGGGGTGCCGGTGAGCAGCGAGTGCATCGCCGCATCGATGGCCTGCTCGGGAGCTTGCACGTTCGCCACGGGCGTATACGGGTGCTGCGCGAAGTAGGTCTGCGCCCGGGCCAGCCGGTCCGCGGTGAACCACACCCGAGGATGTGCCACCGGGATATCGAGTACCACGGGCGGTCCATTGGCGATGGTCAACAGGATGGGCGCCGAGGTGGTCCGGTTGCCGGCCTGGTCCCGCGCCACCGCCGTGACGGGGATGGTGCCGTCCTCCAGCAGGGTGGTGGAGACGTTGATCCAATACGGATAGCTGAGGTCTTCCTGCCCGAAGTCCTGTCCGTTCACCTGCAACTGCACGCCAGCGACCCTCACGTTGTCATGGGCGTCGACCCGGAATTGGAGGGAGCCGCCCACGGTCATTCCACTCACGGGGGCGACGATTTGGACCTGAGGCGGCGTGACGTCGGGAGGCGGCGCGCTCACGGTGACGGCGATTGGCGCGGAGGTGGTGACGTTGCCTGCGGCGTCGCGCGCCACCGCGGTCAACTGCCTGAGCCCGTAGGGTTGCAGCGCCTCGGTGTCGAGGGTCACCGACCAGGGGGCGGCCACGTCTGCCTCGCCGACCTGAACGCCGTCGAGCTCGACGTGGACCCGGGTGACGCCCACGTTGTCGCTCGCGCTCATCCGCACCGTGAAGGAGCCGATGACCGTCTCGCCGGCCACGGGCGCGGTCACCTCCACTTCGGGAGGTGTGGTGTCGACCACCGTGTTGGCGATGGTGACCAGGACTGGCGCCGAGGTGGTGAGGTTGCCGGCGGCGTCGCGCGCGTGCGCGGTCAGCACGTGATTGCCATTGCGGAACTGGTGGGTGTCGAGCTGCGCCGAGTCGAGGTTCCGACCGTCGATGCGCAGCTGTACGTCGGCCACGCCGACGTCGTCGCTCGCGTCCACGGTGATAGCCACCACACCCTGCACCGTCGCGTCCGCCACGGGAGACGTGATGGCGACCACCGGCGGCGTGGTATCGCTGCGCGGCGCTGGCGGGGTGTACTCAATGGTGAGGAGCGGCCGGCGCTCCGGCTGGGTGGCCAGGCTGGTGAAGACCTTGGCCACCTTCCCAACCCGCGTGTTCGCCAGCAGCACGCCCTGGTTGGTCGAAGGGTCGTCGACCCACGACTGCACCACAGTCACGTCGAGCGGCACCTCGTGCACGCTCACCGTGCCTGGAAACGTGGAGACCTCGAACCACGCACCGGCGACCAGGTCCGTTCCCTGACCCGCCGCGCCCAGCCGGTCCCACTCCAGGCCATCATCGCGGAACTGCCATCCCAGCCCGCTGGCCATCAGGTTCCACGGCGCCTGCACGTACGCACCGCGAATCGAGAAGTCGCTGGTGTAGGTCTCCACCGCGAACCGCAGCGTCGCGCTCTGAACCACGGCCCCCGCCGGCACGCCCGTCTGCGGAAAGCGCAACAGGGCCTCGACCTCGTAGTCCTCCGTCTGGAACACCCCGAGCAGTGTCTGATTGCGGTGCGCCGCGCCGTTCTGCGTGATGCCCTGGCTGGTGATGGCCACCGCCTCCGACACGCTCACCGGCGATGTCGCCGCCTGCAGCACCGCCCCCGTGCGGGTCTCCGGCGCACCATCCTTCGTGCAGCCCATGAGGAGGAGCGCGCCCAGGACGGTTGCCCACAACCCAGTCGTACCGCTTATTCTTGATTTCATTGATTGGCAGCTATTAGCGTGCCGGTGACGGGAAGTCCATGGCCCCACCCGGAGCACGCGCCGCGGCGAGCTGAAGCCAGCCATCCGGTTTCCGATGGCGCATCGGATGGACTGGGCGCTGCAGGTGACGTGAGGTGGAGCCGGCCTGGATGGACAGGGCGAGGCGGTACGCCCACCTCGACGTCCGGAAAGACACGGGCAGGGCCACAGCTCAGGACGGCAGCTTGTCCCCCACCAGCCCACGGACCGTACGGAGCTTGTCGGGGTTGCGGACGACGTAGATGGCGACGATACGGCCCTCTTCGATGCCGAAGGCGGTCGTCTGCAGCGCGCCGTCCTTCTCCAGGGTGACGAAGGCGGGCAGGCCGTCGATGAAGCCCTCGTGCACGAGCTGTGAGTAGTTCACGTCCAGCAGGCGCAGCAGGCCCTCGAAGAGGCGCAGCGTCTTCTCCTGGCCGTAGATGGGGTTGAGTGCGGCCTTCACCTTGCCGCCGCCGTCGGAGTACACCACGACGTCCTGGGCCAGGAGCGCCTGGAGCGCCCCCAGGTCGCCGCCCCGGGACGCGGCGTAGAAGGCCGAGGCCAGCTCCCGGCCCTGTGCCTCCGACACGGGGAAGCGGGGCCGGGCCTCGCGCACGTGGGCCCGCGCGCGGCTGGCGAGCTGGCGGCACGCGGCCGGGTCCCGGTCGATGGCCTTCGCCACCTCCTCGAAGTCCATGCCGAACACGTCGTGCAGGAGGAAGGCGGCCCGCTCCAGGGGGGACAGCCGCTCCAGGGCCATCATCAGGGTCAGCGTCAAGTCATCACCCTCCACCGCATCGACGATGGGCTCCGGAAGCCAGGTGCCCACATACTCCTCGCGGCGCATGCGGGCGGACTTCAGGACGTCCAGGCACAACCGCGTCACCGTGCGGACGAGCACGGCTTCGGCGTCGCGCACGGCGGCGCGGTCGGTCTGGTGCCAGCGCAAGTACGCCTCCTGCACCACGTCCTCGGCCTCCGCGACGATGCCCAGCATGCGGTACGCGATGCGGAGCAGGCGGGGGCGCAGCGGGTCGAAGGCGTCAGCGGGATTCACGTCAGGCGGCCTTGGTGTCGGGAGCAGTGACTGGATGCACGTTGCGGAACCCCACGGAGATGCGGTTCCAGGTGTTGATCATCCCGATGAGCAGCGTGAGGTGCACGATTTCCTGCTCCGTGAAGTGCTGCTTCAGGGAAGCGTAGTCCTCATCGGGCGCGTGCGTCTGGGAAACGAGCGTCAGCGCCTCCGTCCAGGCCAGGGCTGCCCGCTCGCGCGCGGTATACAGGGGCGACTCCCGCCAGCCGTCAAGCAGGTAGATGCGCGCCTCGGTCTCCCCGTGCGCGCGGGCCTCCCGGGTGTGCATGTGGATGCAGAACGCGCAGCCGTTGATTTGCGAGGCGCGGATCTTCACCAGCTCCTGGAGGCTCTTCTCCAGGCCCAGCTGCAGCAGCTTCTGGCCGTACTCGAGCGTCAGCTTCATGGCATCGGGGGCAACGGCGACCGGGTTCACGCGGGGCTTCATGGTGGGCTCCTCTGTGTCGTGCAGGGCGGAAGTGCCTGCCTTCCACCCCAGGACGACGCAGCCGGTGCCGCGTGTGACATGGTCATTTCCGGCCGATTTTTTCCCGCTGTTCCAAGAGCGGGGACTCAGTCGAGCCCCGCCTTGCCCACCGCCCAGTAGGCCTTCACTTTCGGTGTGGCGCGGTCGCCATCGCCGCGCAGGCGGGCGCGCAGGGCCTGGATGGACTGCGCCCGGCCCGTCATCACCAGCACCGCCCCGGGCTTCGCGCGCATCACCTCTCGCAGCCGCTCATGGACGTGGGCCAGGTGTGCGTCCCCGGGCTCGCGCGCCACGGCCTGACCCTCGAAGCCCAGCTCGCGGAGCACGGGCGCGCAGGCGTCGGGCGCCGTCACCTCGAAGAGGGGCGTGACGTCCCGCCTCCCCGCCGTCCGGAACGCGGACGCCACCGCGAAGGACGTCTCGTCGCCGAACAGCACCACCGGCGCGTTCCCGGCTTCCAGGGCAAGCGACCGTCGGGGCCCGAAGAACTGGATGGTGTCGCCCACCTTCACGTCGCGGCCCCACCTCGCGCCCGGGCTGTCGCCGTGCAGGTACACGAGGAAGGAGGTGGCGCCCCGTTCCTCGTCCCAGGACAGCGGGGTGTACGTGCGCATGCCCAGCCCGGGCAGGAAGACCTGCACCTTGTCTCCCGGGGTCCAGCCCTGTCCCTTCAGCGCGGGCCCCTCGCAGTCAATCTGTCGGAAGACGTGCGAGCGCTCATGGACCTGCGTCACCCGGCTGTCGGTGAAGAGGAAACGCCCCAGGACACTCCCCAGCAATGCCTTCGCGGATGCCATTGGCAACCTCCCTTCCGGCCTCCATACGCGCCCGGTTCGTCTGGGGCTCGTGAAGTTGCGTGAAGCCGTCCGCGCAGTGCGGAAGCTCACACCGGCTGGAGGAAGCGTCCGTCCACCAGGTGGTCGATGACCTCCCGAGCGGAGTACGGGTCGAGCCGGGCCTTCGCGCCGAGCTTCGACACCGCGCTGGAGACGGTCGTGGGGTGCTCGAAGGCGGCCAGGGCGGCCAGGAGGATGGCGCCGTCCTCGCCCTGCGTGAGCGTGGGGTCGGAGAACCGCTTCGGACTGACGGAAGGGGCACAGCTCAGCGTGATGCCATCCACCGAGCGCAGGACCGTTACCGTCTCGCCCGCGAGCTTCGCGGGGGCACGATGGCTGCCCAGCCAGTCCCCCAGCGTGAAGCGCTGCGTCCAGGGGGCGGTGTTGCGCAGCCGCGTCCCGCCGTGGACCGAGACGCTCTTGCGCCCGTCGCGGTGCTTCCAGGCCAGCGCGTCCACCCGGTCGGAGGTGTGCTGGACGGCCGCCTCCAGGCCCGCGTCGCGGAAGCGAATCATCGGCACGGACACGTCACCGGGCTCGCGGCGCTCGAAGTAGTCGAGGAACTCCGCGAACGTCTTCGCCTCCGTCTCCATGTCGAAGCGCGCGGGGTGCTCCGTCACCAGCGCCCCGGGCTGCGCCTCGAGCCGCTGGTAGCCCACCACGCAGTCCAGGTTGATGATGCGCTCCACGAGCCGCAGCTCTTCCGCCAGGGTGGTCTTGCTCGCGAAGGGCAGGCCGCCGATGCCGGAGATTTCGATGTCCAGGTTGGGGTACTGGCGGCAGGCATCGATGACCTCCAGCAGCTCGCGGTCCGTCGCGCACGGCTTGAGCAGGCCCCGGCGCATCTGCTCCAGCCGCTGCTGTTCGGAGAAGCAGCCGATGTCGATGACCATGTAGACGCGCTGGAAGGTCGCGGCCAGCGCCGCCACCAGCTCCACCCGGGGCACGCCCCACAGGAAGTACGTGCAGCAGTGACGGGAGAGGTCCACGCCCGCCCAGGTGTTGCTCAGGAACCCGGCGGTGCTGCCCGCGAAGTCGTAGCGCATCTGCCACGTCCGGCCGGCAATCTCCTGGTGGTCTCGCCGCACGTTCTCCTCGGCGCGCAGGAACGGCTTCGCGCGTCCGAAGTCCGCCTTCTGGTTGCCGCGTGCCCCGCCGCAATACAGGCAGTTCTCGCCGCACCCCTTGCCGGGCGCGACCCATCCAGAGAACGAGTGCAGGTCCATCTGGCTGAGGAAGATGTCGTTGAAGTGCGAGTAGTAGATGTCGTCCGTGTTCGAGGCGCGCTGCACGTATGCCAGCGGCAGCCGGCGCGGGCGGCCGTCCGGAGTCCTCTTCACGACGTTGGGCGGCGCCTCCTCGCCGTTGCACAACGCGAGCAGGGGCACCTCGCCATCGCCCAGCACGACGTGGTCGATGCTGTCGTAGCCGCTCAGCTCCTTCCACCAGTACGACGCGGAGTTCCCTCCCACGACGACGCGGATGGAAGGGTCGAGCCTCCGCACCGTCCTCGCGATGAGCAGTGCGCGGTCCACGTGGTGGAACCACTTGAGACTGATGCCCACGAGCTTCGGGCGCACGCGGCGCAGGAGGTTCTCGAAGGTTCGTGTCACCTCCGCTTCGGTCTCGTCCCCGTCGTACAGCCGCACGAAGGCCTCGATGCCGCCACGACGCAGGTAGCCCGCCAGGTACAGGATGCCGCACGTGGCCTCCCCCGTTCCGGCACCGACGAGGAGGACTGGAGAGAGGACACGACCACCCATGCGACGCACACCGGCCTTTCAAGAGACGGCGGGCAGCGTAGGCGATAAAGGCCGGGCCCGGGCGGAATGGTGGCGCCCGCCCGCCTGGCAGCCCGTTACAGGCTCGGGCCGCACGAGTTTTCCAGCAGGCCCACCAGGTCCGCGTCACATCCACTTCGAACGCCCGTGGGGCGAGGTGCCGTCGCGCTGACACCCGCCCCCCAGGTGACTTCAGCGCGGCGTGATCTTGAACAGCTTGCCGTTGGTGGCGTCGGTGAGCAGGTAGAGCGCTCCGTCGGGGCCCTGCACCACCTCGCGGATGCGCGAGTCCAGGCTCTTGAGGAGATGCTCCTCGCCCACCACGCGGTCATTCCGCATCATGAGCCGCACCAGCGCCCTGCTGGCCAGTCCTCCGATGAAGACGTTGTTCCGCCACTCGGGGAACAGGTTCCCCGTGTAGATGGTCATCCCCGAGGGGGCAATCACCGGGTCCCAGTAGTACACGGGCTGCTCCATGCCCGGGGCCTGGGGGCTCTCGTGGATGGGCGCGCCCGAGTACTCCTCGCCGTACCCGATGGTGGGCCAGCCGTAGTCCTTGCCCGCCTCGGGGAGGTTGAGCTCGTCACCCCCTTGTGGCCCCATGTCCGCAATCCACAGGCGGTTCTGGCTGTCGAGCGCCGCCGACAGGACGTTGCGATGGCCCACCGACCAGATTTCCGGCTTCGCCCCCGGGGTGTTCACGAACGGGTTGTCCTGGGGCACGGAGCCGTCGGGGTTGATGCGGACCACCTTGCCGAAGTGGCTCGTCACGTCTTGCGCCTGCACCCGGCCCGCGAGAACGGAGCGCTCTCCGAGCGTGACGAACAACTTGCCGTCGGGGGTGAAGACCAGCCGCCCCCCTGCGTGCAGCGTCGACTCGAGCGTGGGCATCATGCGGAAGATGACCTGCACGTTCTCGACGCGAGGCTGTTCACCGTCCACGAGCCGCGCGCGCGCCACCGCCAGCCCGTTGCCGCCCTGGCGTGGCTCGTAATAGGTCCAGTAGATGAGCTGGCTCTGGGCGTAGTCGGGACCGACTTCCACGTCGAGCAGGCCCCCCTGGCCACGGCCATCCACGGCGGGCAGTCCCGATACGGCGGGGGACTTCGTGCCCTGAGGGGTGACGATATAGAGCGAGCCGGTGGGCTTCTCCGTCACCAGCATGCGCTGGTCGGGCAGGAAGGCGATGGCCCACGGGTTCCTGAAGCCCGATGCAATCTCGGTGACCTGGATGTCCGTCTGTGTCTGGATGGCCGGGGCGCGTGTCTGCCCCGGGAAGGCCGGTTCGAACTCGGGCACGTTGGGCGGGCCCTGCGGGACAGGCGGTCCGCTGGGGAGCGGCTCCTCTGGCGGGATGCCCGCGTCATCTGGCGGAACACCCGCGTCGTCTGGCGGGATGCCCGCGTCGTCCGGCGGAACACCCGCGTCATCCGGCGGGAGACCCGCATCCTGCTGCGGGACGCCCGAGTCCTGCTGCGGGACGCCCGAGTCAGGCGTTGGCGTGGGGTCTGGATCCTCACTGCAGCCTGCGAGGAGGGCAGCGACGATGAGGGACATCGACAGGGTTCGCATGCGGCTGTTTCCTGGGGGGAGGGGACGGTTGGGAAGCGGCGGCCCTGCGCCGTTGCGCTCAGGGGCTGCTGCCGGGAGCACCCTTGCGCACTTCGAGCCGGAGGGGAAGGCTGCGATTCATCAGTTGGCGGTGCTGTGGTGGGCATCCGACAGCGTGAAGCTGCATCGTGTTGCAGCCCTCCGTCCGCGTTACCACATCACTGCCGCCGTACATTGTGACCACAGCGTGTGGTCGCTGATGTGTCCGTGCGCTTCCCGAGAAGATGGGAGCTCACCGCCCGCGGCTGAGGAATGTCTGTCTATCGGCGGGAGCGATGATAGGGATGGCCCTCAGGGCGTTCTCGTGGCGCGAATGGAATCTGACGCGCCCTGGCTGTCTCGCTTCTGCCGTTGAAGTACACTCGCAATCCTCCTTCTGGAGGTGTGCCAATGCTTCAAAGATGGGTCGTGATTGCGGGTCTGGCGTTGGGGCTGTCCGCCTGCGGTCCGCAAACGTCCGAGGATGCTTCCGCCGTGGATGAGGCCGAGCAGTCGGTTGAAGTGCCGGGCCCCACCGCGTGCCACATGGACGGATGCCCCGCCGGGATGTGTGCGTACAAGACCGCCCCGAGCACGAGCTGCTCGGGAGGCTACATCTATTACTGCACGGCCATCGCGCCCGGCGTCCGCTGCATTTGACAGCGGGACCTGGTCGAGCCGCTGCTTCGGCTCGACCGCGGTGCAGCCGCCGACGTCACGTGCGCACCTCGGCGCGGGCCGCACACGTTCGCGCGCCGGGCAGCAGGCTGGCGAGCTTCAGGTCAAGTATCGGTGGCCCGGAGCGGAAGGACGGCGCGGAGCCGCGCGTCGCGCAGCCAGAGCCCCAGCCAGAGCAGCGTCGCGATGTAGACGGGGAAGAGCAGGTGGGTGAAGAGCGGGTTCCCGACCCGGACGTGGGTGGCAACCGCGCCCCCGAGGTAGCCCGTCCAGAGGATGGCGCCGAACACCGAGAGCCGGGGCGTGAGGTACACGGCCAGGCACGCCAGCTGAACCACCCCCAGGCCGAAGAGGACGCTCACGGGGTAGCCAAGCTCCACCGTCCCCTGCTGTGCCTCTGGAATCTGGAGCAGCTTCCCAACGGCATCGAACAGCAGGAAGAGGACGGCGATGCCGCTCAGGATGCGCCCCGTCCACAGGGCCTTCTTCGAGGAGGGCCGGGGGCCCGTCTTCAGGCGGGGGGCGGGGGCGTGGTGATGCAGCTCGGCGTGGGTCGTCGCGTTCATGGGGTCCTCCGTGGAGTGGATTCGAGGGTTGGACCGCCATGGCCGGCGAAAATCATCGGTGGGCCGGAAAAAAGATTCGCGGGTGGTTTCAGGCGGCCCCACTGGCACTCCGGGCAACGGAGGTTGGAAGCCGGGCGCCGCGCCTGGCCGCCTCGCCACGGTTCAGCCACCACTCGGTGATGAGCAGTGGAACGACCCAGCCCAGCCAGGTGGACAGTCCGGCGACGGTCCAGGTGAGCATCTTCTCGCTGCCCTCGAAGGTCGTGTCCAGCTGCGGCGAAAGGACGAGGAAGCCCACCACCCCCCAGAACCGGTTGGTGATGATCGACGCTGTGAGCGCGAAGCTGCGAAGCATCCACTGGCGGTGCTCGATGTACTGGCGCCGCCGTGCCCTCCGGTAACCGGTGACCGTGAAGAGCAGCCAGAGCAAGGCCATCAGGACCGTGCTCACCTGGGCCAGCGGCCCGAAGGGGCTGAATGCGCCGAGGGGCAGCGCGGTGAGGCCGGCGGGGAGGACTCCGCCAAAGACATACACCCTGCCGATGTGCCGGTGCGCCACCGGGTAGCGCCGGCGGAACCAGGGCCATACCTGCGGAAGGGTGGTCAGCAGCGCCACGGCGCCGAAGACCACGTGCACGACCAGGAGCGGGTAGTGCGCCGCGAAGTCGTCCGGTTGCGGTACCCGGGACTGCTCTGGCTCCAGCGACAGATAGGGCGGAAGGGAGAGCGCGACGAAGAGGACCGAGACGAACGCCAGCGGCGCAATCCAGGGCCGTTGCCACCACTTCGGCCGTCCAGGTGGCCGGCCCGTCGGCGCGGTGGGATGGGGGGACTCCTGCTGTGCTTCCGTCATTCCGGGCTTGGTCAGCATGGGCGGCTCCTACAGGGCCTGGCGCTCGGCACGGCACCGATATGCGTACAGCATACGCATTGCGTATGGCATACGCAATGTGTACGGCGCACGCCGATGTGGGATGCTGTCGTCGTTCGCAGCGGACAGGAGTGCGGGATGGGCAAGAAGACCGACGACGAGCTTCCGCGCAGTCTCGAGGTGCTGTGGAAGCGGACCGAGCGGCGCCCGCGAGGCTCCACCCAGGCGCTCAGCCTGGACCGGATCGTCGCTGCGGCCATTGAAATCGCCGACGCGAATGGCCTCCACGCACTGTCCATGGCCCGTCTTGCCGAGCGGCTCGGGTGCGCCACGATGTCGCTCTACCGGCACGTCGCGAGCAAGGACGACCTCTTGGTCTTCATGCTCGATGCCGCGCCGGGGAAGCCGCCCGTCATCGACGTTGCCATCCATGGCTGGCGCGGCGGCCTGGAGCGCTGGGCGCGGGAGTTGCGGGCGGTCTACTTCCGACACCCTTGGATTCTGCAGGCCACCATGGGGCGGCCCCCCTTGGAGCCAGGTCAGCTCGCCTGGGCCGACTGTGGCCTCCGAACCCTGGCCGATACGGGCCTGAGCCCGGACGAGAAGCTGGCGGTGATACAGCTGGTCCTCAGCTACATTCGTGGTGATGTCCAGCTCCGCCAGGGGCTGACGATGACGAACGCACCGTCGTCATCATGGGACAGCCGGGAGACCCAGGCCTGGTACGGACGGACGCTGGCCAGGCTGATCGACGCCGAGCGATTCCCCGCGCTGGCTGAGCTTTCCGCCGCGGGCTCCTTCGAGCCGAGTGACGACGACGCCGACGGAGTCGCCGACTTCGACTTCGGGTTGGCGCGAATCCTCGACGGGGTCGGGATGCGCTTTCACGTTCGCTAGGCCAGGTTCTGGCCGGCGCGCTGGACGGGAAACCCAGAGCCGCGGGGGCTCGCTGTTACGGAATGCCCTGCCTCATGGCCGCGCGGGCAAACATGCGCGCGAGCCAGGCGTCTCGGGTCGCGATGCAGGCTCGCGCCAGGTCGGGCTGCGGGGCGATGTCATAGAAGCCGTGGAAGGCCCCGCCCCAGACGTGCAGCTCGCACTCGCCACCGGCCGCCAGGATTCCGCGGGCATAGGCGACGGCTTCATCGCGAAACGTCTCCGCGCCCCCGACGTCGATGAAGGTCGGGGGCAAGCCCCCCAAGTCGGACGCGCGCGCGGGTGCGGAGTACGGGGACACCTCCGGGCCGCCGCAGCGGTCTCCCAGCACGGCTCGCCAGGCGGTCAGATTGCTGGTGCGGTCCCAGACTCCGACGCCATCGTACCGATGGGCGGACTCCGTCTCGTTCCGGTCGTCCAGCATCGGGCATTGCAGAAGCTGGCCCAGGAGCTGGGGGCCGTGCCGGTCCCGCGCCAGAAGCGTGGTTCCAGCCGCGAGGCCTCCGCCGCCGCTCCCACCGAAGATGACCAGCTGGTTCGGATCGAAGCGCAGCATGTCGGCGTGTGCCGCCATCCAGCATGCCGGCTGGGCTGGGGCACGCGCTGCTCGGCGCTTCAAGTTCTCCAGTCCTGCTGGGTGATGAGCCGCGCGCCCCTCTTGGAGAACAGGTAGCTCCACGTCCACTCCAGGAAGACCGTCACGCGGTTCTTGAAGCCAATCAGGTACAGCACGTGGATGAAGAGCCACGCCAGCCACGCGATGAAGCCCGTGAGCTTCAGGGCGCCGGTCTGCGCAATGGCCCGGTGCTTCCCGATGGTCGCCATCGACCCCTTGTCCCGGTATCGGAAGGCCTCGCGAGGCTTGCCCTCGACCGAGCGGGTGATGTTGCGCGCCGCCAATTTCCCGGACTGGATGGCCGCGGGCGCGAGACCCGGGATGACCTGGCCCTCGACTTCGATGTGCGCGACGTCGCCCACGGCGAATGCCTCCGGGAAGCCGGGAATGGAGAGGTCTCCGGTCACCTTCACCCGGCCGGCTCGGTCCAGCTCCACCCCGAGCACCCGGGTGAGCCGCGCGGCTTCGACGCCGGCACCCCAGAAGACGCTCCGGGCCACGATGCGCTCGTCGCCGAGCTGGACGCCTTCCGCGTCGACTCCGGTGACGCGCGCCGAGGTGCGGACCTCCACGCCCAGCTCCATGAGGTCCCTGGTGGCGCGCTGGGAGAGCTCCTCCGAGAAGGCGGGCAACAGCCGCGGTCCCGCCTCCACGAGCACGACGCGCGCACTGAACGGGTTGATGCGCCGGAAGTCTCTCACGAGCACCGTGCGGGCGATGTCGGCGATGGCCCCCGCCAACTCGACGCCCGTGGGGCCACCTCCTACCACGACGAAATTGAGCAGGGCTCGCTGGCGCTCGGGGTCCAGCTCGTTCTCCGCCAGCTCGAACGCGGACAGGATGCGTCGGCGAATCTCCGTGGCCTGCTCCAGTGTCTTGAGTCCGGGCGCGAAGGGCTCCCAGTCATTCCGCCCGAAGTAGCTGTGCTGGGCCCCACAGGCGAGCACGAGGTAGTCGTAGCCCACGCGCACCTCTCGCCCATCCTCGCCTGCCTCCACCCAGCGCTCCTGCAGGTTCACCTGCCGCACCTGGGCCAGGTGCACGCTGACGTTCGGCACCCCGGTGAACTGGGCGCGAATGGGCACGGCGACATCCGAGGGCCGGAGCCCCGCGGTGGCCACCTGGTAGAGCAGCGGCTGGAAGAGGTGGTGGTTCCGCTGGTCGAGCAGCGTGACGTATAGCGACGCGCTTCGCGCCAGCTCCTTGGCGGCGGTGAGCCCCGCGAAGCCACCCCCGATGACAATGACGTGTTTACGTCCAGGCTCGAGCGGGGGCGTGATGAGCGACATGGCTGAAGCATCCTCTGGCGTCGTGGTGGATTCGTGGCCGCGTCGTATGTAATCCGGGGTGCAGATATCCTGCATGCTGGACATTCGTGGGATTGAAACCACTTAGAAGCTGGCTTGCGCGGACCTCCTCCGACGGTGTCCGGCGCGGCGCGTGCTGACGGGAGCGGCCCAGCTCCTGGACTGTTCGAGAGGGAGCCTGCCGCTCACGTCCAACGCAGCGGCGCCGGAGCACTCCTGCCTGTGCCTCATCATGGGGCTCTCGGGATGAGATGGGAGGGAGCGGAGGAATGAGCTGGGGTGCTGCCACGCCGCGGCCACGGCGTCCCAGGGGGCAGGGGAATCATGGACCTGGCCACCGCGCTCCGCTTCTTGTTTCGCCAGCGCGCAGGGACGGCGGTGGCGGTCGTGGTACGGCCTGTCGTCGAGGCCACGTCGTCGCGCGTCCGTCCACGTAGCGGCGAAGCCGCCAGAAATCGCATGCACGGGGTGAGGGTAGAAAATCCCGGCCTCCGTTCATGAGGCCAGGTGCGCACGACAGCCCGTCATGTCGACGGCTGCGGGGCCGCCCCCTCAGGGGCTCATGATTTCGCATGTACATTCCTGCACGCGGCTCACCGTCGCGTCGCTGCTCGCGTCAGCCTCGACGGCCCTGGCGCAGTCACCGTTCCCCGGGGCCCCCGCGGACCGGCCCACGGGAACCTCCTGGCGCATCGCCCGTTCTGTTGCCAGCACCTTCGTGAACGGTGGGCGGTTCCTGCTGTCCGCGGAGCGCCTCACGGGCGCGGACACGCGGCTGCGCGTCATCGCCCGGGATGCAGCCCTGACGTAGTCGTGCGGTCTCCCGGGAGCGCGGAACGCCTCGCCTCCCGGCAGATGCCTCGATTCCGCCACCACACTTGCCGTGGGAAGGAACTTTCGATGACCATGAGCGCACTTCGGAGGAACTCCCACGTGGAGCCACGACACAGGCCAGCGCAGGCCATGGGCGCTCTCCCCGCGGGCGAGCTGGAGCAGCTCCGCAAGGACCTGGCCCGCGCCGTGGCCCGGGTATGTCCATCCCGTCTGGCCGACCGCCGCGACGACCTGGTGCAGACGGCGATGATGCGCGTCATGGAGCTGCAGCGGCGCGACCCCGACCGCAGCCGGCTGTCCTCCGCCTACCTGTACCGCGTCGCGTACACGGCGCTGGTGGACGAGCTGCGCAACGTGTCGCGCCGCCGCGAGGTCGACCTGTCCGAGGTGGAGTCCCTGCCCGAGCAGCCGGTGGCCTCGAGCGACCCGGAGAAGGCCGCGGGCGGTGCCCAGATTGCGCAAGCCGTGCGCGACTGTCTGCGGAAGCTCGTCCAGGACCGCCGGCTGGCGGTGACGCTGTACCTGCAGGGCCACAGCGTCCCGGAGGCCGCGAGGCTCCTGGGCTGGGATGACAAGCGCACCGAGAACCTCATCTACCGGGGCCTGAGCGCGCTGCGCCTGTGCCTCGCCACGAAGGGATTCGAGCCGTGAGCGAACGAGGACGCGACGACACGAAGCCCGATGACGCCGTCGTCGAGCGCCTGCGCGCGGCGGTGCGAGACGAAGACCCGGTGGAGCCCGCGGGGGAGCCGGTGGACGCGGACCTCGTGTGGCGCGCGGTCAGCGGTGAGCTGCCCGCGGAGGAGCGCCGTGTCGTCATCGAGCGCGTGGCGGCGGACCCGGCCTGGGCGGCGGCGTGGCGGCTGGCGAACGAGCTGACGCGCGCCGCCTCGGAGGCCGAGCCTCCCGCGGAGCGGCTTGGAGAGGGCGCACGCGCCCGGCGCGGCGCGGGGGCTGCACGCCAGGGGCGCCGCTTCCGCTTCGCGTGGAGCAAGCCCCTCTGGGGCGCGGTGGCGACGGCGGCGCTGATGCTCATCGTCGTGGGCGTCGCGATGCGCGACGAGCCGGAGCAGCCGCGGCTGCGCGGCGAAGACACGGCGGCGGTCGTCTCGAAGGTGCCGGAGGCGTTGCCCCTGAAGCGCGACGACTGCGTGCTGCGCTGGAGCGGCGGCCCCGAGGGGACGCGCTGGTCGGTGCGGCTGTCCACGGAGGACCTGAGCCTGGTCCACCGCGTGGACTCGTTGGAGAGGCGCGAGTACCGGGTGCCCGCGGAGGTGCTGGCCCCGCTGAAGCCGGGAACGAAGCTGCTGTGGCAGGTGGAAGCGCGGCTGCCGGACGGGCAGGTGCTTCGTGGCGCCACGTTCGTCAACCGGCTGGAGTGAAGCACGCAGTCCGAAACAAAAGGGGGACACCGATGAGACAGGAGCTGAGCATGAAGACACGACAGTGGATGCGAGGAGGACTGCTGGCGCTCCTGGTGGGGGTGTATGGCGCTGCCGGGCCTGCGTGGGGACAGTCGGCCTCCGTCACTCGCGCGGCGAAGACGCAGGACAGCTTCGGCGAGGCGGGTGACCGGGTCGTGGCCTCGGTGGTGGAAACGGGAGCTCGCACGGGCGCAAGGCAGCTCGTGACGCTCCAGCTCGTCAACAACGATGGCGTCGTCGTCGCGGAGACCTCGGGCGTCGTGGACCCGGACTCGCCGCTGCGCTTGAACCACCGGGCGCCCACGGCGGCCCCGCTGTTCGCGCGGGTCATCGCCACCGTGAGCGGGTCGTCCCTCTCCGCGGCGGTGGTGACGGTGGAGCGCTGGGCCGCCGCGGACCCGACCGCCTGGACGGAGCCCCTCACGTGCTACTTCGAGCTGAATCCGCCAGCCGCAATGCCCAGGCCTCCTCCTGTTCCGCCCGGGCCGGTGACGCTCAAGTGCGAGCCCATTGTCCCGCCGCCCCCGTCCACCGACTGACGTGACGCGCCGGACGCATCCGTCCGGGAGCAGCGGCACGGGCCTCCTCGCCGTCCTGGTGGGGGCCATGCTCGTGGTGTGTCCAGTCTCGGCCCTCGGGGGCGCACCGGGCCACCCCAGGTCCCCCACGCTCGTGGAGTGCCGGGAGCGCTTCGCCGCGCGACCCGAGGGGCGTGAGACGGCGATGTGCTTCTTCCAGTGCGCCCAGGTGGCCTCCGCGCGTGACGCCGTCCAGCGCGAGCTGGCGGCCCTGGAGGAGCGCCATCCCGACCATGGCTGGCTGCCCCTGGTGCTCGGGCACGTGAAGCACCTGACCGACAGCAGGGCGGCGGAGGGGCCCTATCTCCGGGCGGCGCAGACGTTCCGCCGGGTCCAGGACGCGGAAGGGGAGGTGCTGGCGGGCATCAACCTGCGAGTCATCCTCCTGGCCCAGCGCCGCACCGAGGAGGCCCGGGAGTGGACGCAGCGGGTGGTCGAGGTGGCGAGCGCCTCCGGTCGTCCGGACCTCCATGCGCGCGCGCTCATCGTCCAGGCTGGTCAGCACTACGAGGTGGAGCTCGACCTGGGCCGCGCCTTCCGTGTGCTCAAGCGCGCCGAGGCGCTCGTGTTCCCGGACGGCGCGGATGGGCTGAAGAAGCAGTACCTGACCGTGCTGAGCACCGTGAGCCAGCGGCTGGGCCGGCTGGAAGAGGCCTTGGATGCCAACCATCGCCTGGTGTCGCTGGCCGAGCGCACGGGAGACATCTTCCTGGAAGCGCAGGTGCGCTTCACGCTCGCTGACATCGCGACGCGGCGGCTGGAGCGTGACCACATGCCGGGAGACCGGGCGCAAGCGCTGGGCCTGGCGCGGCAGGCGCTGGCCGCCGCGGAGCGGTCCGGGAGCCCCACGTTGGAGGCCTGGGCCGTGCGCCTCATGGCGGACCTGCTGGGGGACACACCCGAGGAGCGCCGCGAGGCCGATGCGCTCCTGGAGCGCTGCATGGCGCTCGCGGAGGTGCTGGACTCGAACGAGCGGCGGTTGACGTGTCTCTGGACGCGGGCGGAGCGGCGCGCGGGCGTGGAGCCGGCCGGGGCCCTCCAGGACTCGGCCGCATCGCTGCGGCTGGCCTCCGAGGCGAAGGACCCGATGCTCCTCGCCCTGGCCCTGCGCGGGCGCGCCACGGTGGCGTACCGGACGCAGCCCCTGCCCGAGGCGCTGGACCATGCCGAGCGCGCCCTGGATGCGCTGGAGGCCCTTCGCCAGACGCAGAGTGATGCGTCCAGCCAGGCGGAGCTGTTCGCGACCTGGGCCCGCGACTACCACCGGCTCGCCGGTTGGACGCTGGAGGCCGGCGGCGCGACAGGTGGGCCCGCCTCGCTTCCTCCCAGGGCGGCCCTGGCGCGGGCCTTCGCGGTGAGCGAGCGACTCCGGGCGCGGACCCTGCTCGATGCACTGCTCGCCTCGCATGCGCTCGCCGACGCGGAGGACACGCCGGAGCGCCGGACGCAACGGGGCGCGGTGCAGGCGCAACTGGTGGCGGTGCAGCGGCGGCTCCTGGACCCGTCGCTCGTTGGCGCGGGACGGGAGGACACCCTGAAGGAGCTTCAGGAGCTGGAGCGGCGCGAGCGGGACCTCCGCCCCGTGCCCCGCCACGGCGCACCGGAGTTCGCCTCGCTGGAGGCCGTCGAACAGGGGCTGGGGGAGGACGAGGCGCTGCTGGCCTTCCTCGTGGGAGATGACGAGGACCACTCAGGCACTTCGGTGGGAGGTGCCTGGGTGCTCGTGGTGACGCGGGCGGGAACCCAGGCCCACCAAATCCCCGAGCGCACACGGCTCGTGGCGGCGGCCACGCTGTTCTCCGGGCTCGTCGAGCGGAGGGATGGCTCCGAGCTTGGCGCGGCGGTGGCCCTTCATGCCCAGCTCCTGGGGCCGGCACTCGCGGGACTGCCACCCACGGTGCGGCGCTTGCTGCTGGTGCCGGACGGTCCGCTCCATGACCTGCCCTTCGCCGCGCTGCGGGAGCGTCGGGACGGCCCGCCGCTGGTGGCCCGCTACGAGCTGGCGCTGGTGCCCTCGGCCAGCCTGTGGCGGCACTGGCGCGGACAGGCGCCGCATGCGCCCGGAGGCGAGGCGCTGGTGCTGGCGGACCCCGAGTGGACCTCGCGGCAGGGCATGTCCCGGCCCTCGGCACGCTCCCGGGCCGGAATCTTCGCCGAGGCCGCGCAGCTCGGCGCGCTGCCCGAGGCCCGCCGCGAGGGGCTCGGCGTGGAGGAGGCGCTGCGAGACACGCACGTCATCCCCCGGCTGTGGGTGGGCACCGAGGCCTCCGAGCACGCGCTCAAGCGCGCGGACCTGTCGCGGGTCCGGGTGCTGCACCTGGCGGCGCATGCGGTGGTCGACGCCGAGGCCCCGGAGCGCTCCGCGCTGGTGCTCGCGCCGGGCACGGAGGACGAGGACGGCATCCTCCAGCCGCGTGAAATCTCCCAGCTGCGCCTCATGGGCTCGCTGGTGGTGCTGTCCGCGTGCCGCAGCGCCTCGGGCGCGGTGTTGCCGGGAGAAGGCGTGCTGAGCCTCTCGCGCGCCTTCTTCGAGGCGGGCTCTCGCGCGGTGGTGGCCAGCCTGTGGCCGCTGCGTGACGACGAAGCGGCGGACCTGATGGAGCGCTTCTATCTGCACCTCTCCAAGGGCTTGAGCACCTCGGCGGCGCTGAGGGCTGCCCAGCTCGAGGCCATCAACGAGGGCCTGCCACCGGCCGCGTGGGCGGGGCTGGTGGTGCTCGGGGACGCGGCGCTCGTGACCACCGCGCCTCGCGAGGACGGCGCGTCCCTGCCCGGTGCGGCCGGAGCGCTGGCCGTCATCGCCGTGCTCCTCGTCCTCATGGGCCTGGGCTTCGGTGCGTATCGAGCCTGGGGGCGGGGGGCGCCATGACGCAAAGCATCACATGCGAGTGCTGAACAGCGCACCACCTGGGGCTGCGTGCAGGCACGGCGGTGGAGTACAACCGAAGTGTTGAGGGGCTCGAACGCAGGCGTCCTGCGCTGTGAGCCCCCGCGCGGAAGGACATCACGCCATGAACGTTACCCGCTGGTTCGGACTCGCTTCCCTGACGCTGCTGCTGGCCTCGAACGCCCTGGCCGAGGACAAGGCCCCCGCCGCGGCGAATGCCGCCGTTGGCCGGTGGACGACCATCGACGACGAGACGAAGAAGCCCAAGTCCGTCATCGCCATCTACGAGGAGAACGGCAAGCTGTACGGGAAGATCGAGAAGCTCTTCCGCGACCCCAAGGAAGACCAGAACCCCGTTTGCGACAAGTGCGAGGGCTCGCTGAAGAATCAGCCCATCATCGGGATGACCATCCTGCGCGACCTGAAGAAGGATGACGACGAGTGGTCCGGCGGCACCATCCTCGACCCGGCGAACGGCAAGACCTACAAGTGCAAGGTCGCCGTCGAGGACGGCGGCAAGAAGCTGAAGGTCCGCGGTTACATCGGCATGTCGCTGCTGGGCCGCACCCAGCACTGGGTCCGCGCCGAGTAGTGCCGTAGGGGGCCGGCGGAAGCGGGCGCCACCCGCTTCCGCTCGCCGAGCCTACCGCGAGCCCTGCTGCGCCTCTCCCGCACGGCGCGTGGACCCGGGCGCCAGCGGCGTCGGAGCGCCCTGGGGCCGCGTGGTGGGGCGGGTGGAGGCGCCGCCGCCGGGACGCAGCGCGTTCTGGCCCAGGCGCGAGAAGTTGATGGACTTGCTCAGGATGCGCACCGCCTCCTGGTCCGCGTGGAAGCCCATGGAGTTCTCCGCCTCCACGAAGTCCAGGTAGAACTGGGCGCGCTTCTGCAGGTCCCGCGCCCCGGCGAGCGCGTCCTCGGGCAGGCCGGCCTTCTGCGCGGCCTTGATGTCATGGATGAGGTCCACCAGGGCGTCCATGGCGATGTTCCGCGTCTCGAAGGTGCGCGTCTGGATGGTCTCCGCGCGCTGGAGCAGCTCCGCCTCGCTCCACTTGTGGCACGTCTGGCACGCGCGGTTGATGTTGAGCAGCGGGCTGCGCACGTGGTGGTCGCTGACCTTCATGGCCCCTTCGCGCACGAAGGGCATGTGGCAATCCGCGCAGGCCACGCCGCTCTTCGCGTGGATGCCCTGGTTGTACAGCTCGAACTCGGGGTGCTGTGCCTTGAGCACCTTGGCGCCCGTGAGCTGGTGCGTCCAGTCCGTGTGCCCGTCCTCGTCGTAGTAGGCCATGATCTGATCGATGTTGATTCCCTTGGCCCAGGGGTACGTGAGGCGCTTCTCCTTGCCCTTGAAGTAGTACTCGACGTGGCACTGTCCGCACACGTACGTGCGCATCTCCTGGCGGGTGGCATCCCGGTTCACCTGGAAGTCGGGCACGCCCTGGCTGGCCTTGAGCGCGGCGATGCCCTCGATGAAGCCAGGCCGGGTCACGCGAAGCTGCATGGTGGTGGGCTCGTGGCAGTCGATGCAGGAGACGGGGTGCTCCACCTGCTTGCGCGCCTCCATGAAGGGCATCTGGTTCATCTTCTCGAAGCCCTTGATGAGGTCGCCGTCACCGAGCTTCTTGTAGGGCACGTACACGCTGGCGTGGCAGTGGATGCAGGTGCCCGGCTGCTGCGTCACGTGCTGGCGCTCGGTGTAGACTTGGTCCTCCAGCATGTGCGCGTGGCCGCGCTCCTCGCGGAAGTCGGTGGCGAAGGCGTAGCCGCTCCACATGGTCACCAGCCGAGGGTCCTCTTCGAGCCGGCTCTGCGCCACCACCGTGCGCGGGTCCGCCTGGGAAGGCGTGCGCGCCACGGCTTCACTGCCGCCATAGCGGGTGCGCTGCTGATCCACCGTGCGCTTGTAGCTGTCGTATTGCAGCGGGAAGTTCCTTCCCCACACCTCGGGGTCGGTGATGGTGTCGTCGAGCTCCACCACCCGGTAGAAGGGATTCTTCGCCTCTTGCTTGCGCTCCATGATGTTGACCAGGAGCGCGGTGACGCCCGCGGCGGCGAGGGAGGCCGCCACCGCCACGGCCATCACCAGCCTGGCGCCGCTGAAGCGCTTGGGCTTCTCGGGCTCGGTCATCGTGCAACCTCCTGACGGATGAGCTCGGGGTTCCCGGTGCCTTCGGGGTGCCCCACGGAGTTGTGGCAGGTAAGGCACTGCAGGGAGTCGTCGTGGGCGGCCGTCTCGTGGAGGGCCTGCGGTGTTTCAATGGTCTCGACGAGGGTGGCGTGGCACTTGCGGCAGGCGTCCTCCGTCACCCGCCGGTTGCCCGGGCGGATGCGGATGGGGTCCGGGAAGGTGCCGGTGGTGAAGTAGAAGGAGTGCCAGAAGCCGTTGCTCGCCTTGTTGAGGTACTTGGGCACGAGCCCGGCCGGCGTGTGGCAGTCATTGCAGGTGGCCACCGCGTGGTGGCTGCTCTTGCGCCAGCCCTCGTACTGCTCGGTCATGATGTGGCAGTTGGCGCAGGCGGCTGGGTCGTCCTGCAGGTACGCCGCGCCCTTGGCATACGCGAAGGTGTAGCCACCGATGCCAATGGCCGCGCCCAGGGCAAGCCCCAGGACCACTGCCAGGAGGGTTCGGGAGGCCGAGGACACGCGGACACCGTAACAACGTTTGCCCAAACGGGGAGTCCCCACTCACGTGCTCGTGGAGGATTTCACGCGGTCTGGCGATGGCGCCGGCAGCGTCATTTCTGCGCCGCCGCGGGAGGGCGCGCAAATTCTGCGCGCGGCACGCTCGCGGTGCGAGCGCCGGGCCGGAGCCTCGAGCACGCGAGGCCCCGGCCCGGCGCTTCAGGCCCGGCTCAGTCGTAGTACGGAGACAGGGCCACCGAGATGCGCGTGACCAGGTCCTCGGTCAGCACCTGCTCCTCTGGTGGCAGTGAGGGCGCGCTGGCGCTGAGCGTGTCCCGCAGCTCGCGCAGCAGCAGGTATGCGCCGAGCGACTGCTGCGCCTCGAGGACGTCCACCAGGGTGCGGCGGGATGCGTGGCTGCGCACGCCGTCCGTGTTGAGGATGATGGCCTTGATGTCCGTCAGCATGGGCGTCAGGAGCTCGGGCGAAGGAGGCGGGTCGCTGGTGAAGTTGCCCCGGCTCGACGCCGGGTCCAGGTACAGCCGCTGGAAGATGCGCCGCGTGAGCTCGTCCGCGCGGGCCGCGTAGTCCGGCCGGGCGTCCGGGGGAATCACGAGCGGCGGGCGGAGCTTCAGCATGGCCAGCTCGTACGCCGTGGCCTGGCTCACCGGGTCCGTGATGCGCAGGAACCCCAGGTACGGAGACGTGACGTAGTCGAAGTAGGACTGCAGGCGGGACCAGGGGAGCGGGCTGTTCAGCAGGTAGTCCTCGTGCCCCTGGAACACGGGGCCGTGGTGCAGCGTGAGCGAGTCCGCGAACCGGTCATACGTGGCGCAGTACGGGTCGACGCGGCGGTCCTCATCCGTGCAGAAGGCATCCGTCATGGGCACCTCCGCTGACAGTCCGTAGAGGTAGCGGATGGCGCGCACGTCGTACACGCCAGGGGCATCCATGAGGGCCCGGTCCTCGTCGAGCAGGTAGTCCATCACCGTCGTGGAGACGGGGCTGTTGGGGCTGCCGTCATGGATGCGCGAGCCGGAGAAGTTGTGGCGAAGGCCCAGCGTGTGCCCCACCTCGTGGAGCATGACGTGCGTGATGAACGCCTCCACCTTCTGCTTCCGGGTGAGCGCCGAGAGTGCGGGGTGGCCCGAGGCCTGGATGCGTGCGCGCACCTGGCGCGGGTCGGAGGCGCTCAGCTCACAATGGCGCCCGCCCTCCATTCCGGACCAGGACAGGCGGAGCCGCGGCTGGGGTGGCTCGGGGGCCAGCGGGGCGTCGCCCTCGGCGAGCGGGGCATCGTCCGTGTACGCGTCGACCGCGAACAGCAGCCAGCTCACGGGATAATAGACGCTGGCTCCGCGAATCTCTCCGGTCATGGGGTTGCTGCGCCAGTTCGCGAAGGCCATGGGCATCAACTCGTCCGTGTCGAAGATGACCACGTTCCGGTCGTCGTCCGCGAAGTCCTGGATGCCGCCGCCGACCACGGCCTCGAACACCGGGAAGCCAAACACGGCGTTCCAGCCCTCAATGCCGCGCTTCATCGCGCCGACGACGTCATAGGGCTGGAGGCGAGGATCCTCCTGCGCCGCGAGGACGGTGTCCATGATGTGCCAGCGGATGGGCTTCATGCCGGGGTGGACGTTCCATTTCAGGGCCACCTGCTCGAACTGCTCCGCCGTCGTGTTGGGGACGAGCCGCCGGTCGCTGCGGAAGTAGAGCTCCCGGGGCGGCAGCGGGGTGGGGGTATAGCCCGGGCCCTCCGCGTACTTGCGCAGGGAGATGCCCAGGGTGCCCGCAGTGCGGAAGGCATTGTCCTCGCCATAGTAGGACGCCCACTCGAAGGGGAGGTCGGCATAGCCGGTGAACACCTGCTCGTAGGCGACGCCGTCGGCGAGGCGCCGGAAGCGCTGCGCGAAGCTCAGCTCCACCTGGAAGTGGACGCCGTTCTGGCCCACCCGGTCGCCCACGACGCCGTAGCGGTTGAGGCCCGCCGCGGGGTCGATGAGCACGTACTGGCTCGCGCCGGGCAGCCGATTGAAGGGGCGATGGTCGGTGACGATGGGATAGGCATCGACCAGGATTTGCGGGTCGAACACGTCGCTCATCACCTTGCGCTTGTCGACGTCGAAGACGAACAGCTTGCCGTTCTGCTCCTCGAAGCTCACCACCCGGCTGCCCAGCACTTCGCCCGCGCGATTGCCCACGCCTCCGGGGTGGTACTGCTTGGCGAACGCGGTGAGGAACCACTTCTGGCGCAGCTCGCTGCGCCGGATGGCCAGGTAGAAGCTCTTGCCCGCGTCGTCCACCACGCCGCCGAGCTTCTGGTCCACCTGTTGCCGTTGCGCCGGGCTCACCTCGCGAGGGATGGCAACGAAGTCACCCGTGAGCTCCATGGCGAGCTCCGGCCCGGGGGCCTCCGGCGCGGGCGTGGACGGCGCTTGGACGTCGCCACCGCAGCCGGCGCCCAGGGCCATCGTCAGGGACAGCGCACCCCACCAGGCGCGCTGCTTGCGTGCACTCCATATGAACATGCCGTGCTCCAGACAGCCGGATGGAGGAATTTCCATCCGGTGTCGGAGCAACGGACCGCTCTCAGCGCGTCCCTCAGGGGAACGCGCGCCGAGCGGAATACCCCTCACCGCGCAACGAAAGGGCGCTCGGATGAGGTGGGACCCGCGGCGTTATTCGTAGGTGGGCAGGCAGCGGTTCGATTGCCAGACACAATGCCAGTTGCCAGTGGTGGCCTGATTGCACGTCGTCTGGGTCTTGTACCTGGCACAGAAGCATTCCCAAGCATTGCCGGTGCACAGCGCACCCTGCTCCGATTCGAGCAGGGCCTCTTCCTGCTGCGCGGCATCGACGCCACCACCACATGCGGACAACCCCAGGAGCGCTACCAGCACGGCAAAGCGACGCATGATGACCTCCGTGTCGTGAGGGCGAGCCTCGCCCTCGGGGAGTGCAAACCTTACCCCGACGCCCTGGTGCATGCCGCGAACAGCGACGCCTACGGCCCCGTCAAACGGCTGAGCGTGAAGGGGGGACGGTTCCAGGTCCCTCCGGGAAAGCTCAGCGCCGTGGTCGCCGTCATGCTTCCTGGCACACCCGCCGAGCCACTCACGGTGACGGTGCCCGCGCTCGTGGCCGATGTCGACGGTGTGCCAGTGCAACCCGGGCAGAGATTGGTGCCTGTGATGTAGTTCATCGCAAACGAGAGCGACGTGGAGGTGCTGGTCACCACGCCCTGGAGCCAGACGGGATTGCTGCCCTGGTAGGCGGTGACGTTCGCGACGTGGGTATTTCCCTGTGTGTTGAAGCTGATGCCCCAGCCAGGCTGAGCGGCGTTGTGCCAGGCGCCATTCAGGTTCATCACCGAGCTGCCACTGCCATAGCTCAGCGGCTGGATGGGCTCGTTGCCCGACAGTGAGCCCATCGTCCAATAGAAGCGCCACTGGCCGCTGACATAGGCGAGGCGCGTGGTGCCCACCGTCGACAGCGTCGCGGTGGAGCCATTCCACGAGGCCTTCAACAGGTCACCGCGCCACTCGCCAGGCTCCGCGAAGAGGTAGCTCTGGTACCAGGTGGGAACGCCAGCGGCCGTGTACGTGTACCAGGTGATGAAGATTTGATCGACGGCGAGATGGTGGATGTCCAGGCCATTGCCGCTGCGCGCCGGGTTGTACCAGGGGCCCTTCGCGGGGCGAGCCGGAAGGTTGGTGTAGACGGCCGCCGCGGCATTGATGCGGCCCGTGCCGCAGTTGCTGCCGCAGCCCGCCACGGCCGTCGCGGTGCTCTTGATCCGCGCGGTGACCTGCGCCGGCGTCAGGGAGGGCTTCTGGGAGAGGATGAGCGCGGCGAGGCCCGCGACATGGGGCGCCGCCATGGACGTGCCACTCAGGTAGCGATAGCAATAGTCGCCAGGAAGGAGCGAGCCGCCGGGCTTGCTGATGGCCCAGGTGGAGAAGACCTGGTCCGTGCCGGAGTAGGGGTCGTCCGGATTCGGGTCCTCGGGGCAGCCGAAGCCCTGGCCATACAAGCTGGAGCTGGCCGTGCCACCCGGCGCAATCACGTCAACGCGGGAGCCCCCCGTGCTCCAGCTCGCGCGCGCGCCTGTCTGCGTGCTGGCGCCCACGGCGATGACGCCGGTGCAGGACGCAGGTGTCACATGGGCCGCCTGGAATCCCACCGCGCCATCATTGCCTGCGGCGGCGACCACCACCACGCCCTTGCCAATGGCATAGTTCACCGCGCTCTGGATGTCCGGATAGCTCGAGCAGGGATACGTCCAAGAGGGAAAGAGGGGGTCGAAGGCCGTGCCAAAGCTCATGTTGATGACGCGCGCGCCATTGTCCGCGGCGTACCGGATGGCTTCATCCACGGCCGACATGGTGATGTCGTCGGAGGCGTCGGAGACCTTGACAGGCATGAGCTGGCAGCCCCAGCAGACGCCGGCGCCCCCAATGCCATTGTTCGTGCGCGCCGCCAGGATGCCTGCCACGTGCAAGCCATGGTGCCAGGCGCCGGTGTCGTAGGGGTTCGAATCCCCCTGTCCGAAGTCATAGCCCGTGGTCCAGACGCCGCTGAGGTCCGGATGGTCCAGCCGGCCACTGTCCAGCACGGCAATCTTCACGTTGCCCGTGACGGTGTTCCAGGCCGTGGGCAGGTTGATGCTCGGATAGTTCCACTGGTGTGAGTACATCGGGTCCGTCGGCGTGGCAAAGAACGCCATGTAGAGGTTCTCATGCGCGTACTCGACGTCCGGGCTCTTGCGAAGCTCCGCGATGGCCTCCAGGGTGAGGGCCTCTTCTTCGGCAATGGAGGCCGCAGCCTTGGCCTGCTCGGGCTCCAGGGACACCACGTCGGCACCGCTGGACAGAGCTTGGACGCGCTGGGATTTGAAGCCGCGTACCGAGGGAATCGTGCCCGCCGCGAGGCTCTGGGAGGAGTCCTTGAGCTTCACAATCGCTTGAAAGGGGACGAAGCGACGAGGGTTCTTCCGCGGCGCGGAGGATGCCTTCGGGACGTCGGTCGCTGACAGGGACGCAGCTGGCGCGTGGGGCGGGGTGTCGTCGACGGGCTCGGCACCACAAGCGTTGAGCAACAAGGACGTCAACAGGACGGGGAACAGTCCTGCTCGGACGGAATTCTTCACGCGGCCTCCGAATGCGATGGATGGGAGGCCAAACCACGACAGGGTTATGTGAAGTGCGTCAATGAATGATGTGGCAATTGTTGTTTAGATTGCATGCGTTGATGGGGTTGCATTTGGGGCGCGAGGTCATGCGCGGCGTCAGCGGGGTGTGGCAGGTCCCTGAACGATGAGCACGAGCGGGTCCTTTGTCCCCTCGATGCACACCTGACGGGCCTGATCGCCCGGATGAAGGAGCTGGCAGTTGGTACGTCCCTCCCGCGCCAGCGTTCGCCTGAAGCGTGCGTGGGTCTGGTTGGTCACCGCCACACACAAGATGGTGTGGGGATACGACTCTTCAGGCGGAGGCGGGGGCACTGCTTGCAGAAGGTAGCCAACGATGACGTCATCCCAGATGAGCCAGGCTTTCTCCGTGCGTGTCAGGACCACCTGCCGGTCCCCATCGTCGAACGAGCTCACTGTGGCTTCCACTCGGCTGTGGAGCGGGGGATGGCTGGGATTGTCGGGGACGTAGTCCCAGGAATCGATTCGCGCGGGGAATCCGGCACCGATGTCGAGAAAACAATCGACCGAGTCATGCAGGACGACGGTGCCTTGAACCGTCGTCCCGGCGGACAGCCGTTCCTTCAGGTCCCTCCATGCCTGGGTTCGGTCCCGAGTCCAGTAGCGTCCGAGGTGAGGACGTAGCTTCTTCCTCCGGGACCAGCGTTCCTTCGCGAAGGCGGCCCAGAACAGCCCACCGACCATGAGCGGGAACGAGACCAGTCCAATGCCGAATCCCGCGGCCGCGCCCGCCAAGGCGCCCAAGATGCCCGCCCGCTCATAGCCGATGGCTGCGCCTACGCCGCTTCCAGTGAAGGCCCCCACCAGGGCCGAGGATATGAAGAGTTGCATGGGGGCTCCCGCGACAGCATGGATTGGGCCAAGGCTCGCTCCAGCGTCGGGCGCCGCGTCATTCGAATGGGAGAGTCATCACCGTGAGCCAGCGTGTCGCGCCGGGCGGCGGCGCGCAGGACAGATTGGCAGGCCGTCTCACGACGCCACGAAGCCACGGCCGCGAACCTTGTCCGGCGTGGTGCCCGTCATCCGCCGGAACATCGCGATGAAAGCGGAGGCGCTGCTGTAGCCCAGGTCGAGCGCGATGGCTTCCACCGAGTGCCCCTGCTCCAGCCTCGCGAGTGCCTTGACCACGCGCAGCCGCTGGCGCCACTCACCGAACGACAGCCCCAGGTGCTGCTGGCAGCGGCGCTCCAGCGTGCGCTCGGTGGTGTGCAGGGCTTGTGCCCAATCCGCCAGGGTGCGCTCGTCCTCCGGGTGCTTCTCCAGTGCCGTGAGCACGGGCCTCAGCAGCGGGTCGTCGGACATGGGCAGGTAGCTGCCGTGGGCGGGGGCCTGCGTCAGCTGGTCGATGAGGACGCGGAACAGCCGGCGCTCGGCGCTCGTGCGCGGCTGGGCCACCTCATGGGTGCGCAGGTGCTCCAGCAGCGACTTCATCAGCGGGCTCACCGCCAGGGCGCACGTGGACCTGGGCAAGCCCCGGCACCACTCGGGCGCGAGGTACAGCGAGCAGTGGCTCGCCTCGAAGCGGTTCATGCCCCGATGCTCCACGTCGGGCGGCAGCCAGATGCCGTACTGCGGCGGCGCCAGGTAATGACTGCCGGCCAGCTTGAGCTCCATCACCCCGCTGAACGCATAGACGAACTCGCCCCAGGGGTGGCGATGTTGGGGATACGTCGCCGCGGCAGGCAGGCTCGCCGTCCGGAAATACACGGGGTGTGGAAGCTTTGTGGTGAAAGGAACCTGGAGCTCCTTCGCCATGGCGTCTTCTCGGGATGGGTTGTCGGAATCTCGCTATATCAAGCAGGCCCGCCAGCCGCAGGATGGCCGTATGAGCTCTCACCGGAAACCCGCGGATGGCTTCGCGCTCGCGACCATGGTCGTGCTGTGCGGCATCTGGGGCATGCAGCAGGTGGCCGTCAAACTGGCCGCTCCTCACATCCCCTCCATGATGCAGATGGCGGTCCGCTCAGGAATCGGCGCCCTGCTCGTGGGGCTGATGTGCTGGCTGCGCGGCGAGCGGGGGCTTTTGCGCCATGGCCCCTGGCGGCCTGGCCTTCTCGTGGGCGTGCTCTTCGCCCTGGAGTTCCTCTTCGTCGGGGAGGGGCTGCGCCACACGCACGCCTCGCACATCGGCGTCTTCCTCTACACCGCTCCCGTCTTCGCCGCCCTGGGCCTGCACTGGCTGGTACCTTCCGAGCGGCTGCGGCGCACGCAGTGGCTGGGCATCGCCGTGGCGTTCGCGGGCATCGCGCTGGCCTTTGGGGGCGGCTGGCTCCAAGGCGGCATCAGCCCGGGAGTCCTCTGGGGTGACGCGCTGGGGCTGCTGGGCGGCCTGGCCTGGGGCGCCACCACCGTGGCCATCCGCGTCTCGTCGCTGTCGGACGCTCCGCCCACCCAGACGCTCCTTTACCAGTTGGTGGCCGGCGCCGCGCTCCTCCTGCCGGTGGCCCTGCTCACCGGACAGGCCGGCCCGATATCGATGGCCCCCATTGCGTGGGCAAGCTTGCTCTTCCAGGGCGTCATCGTCTGCTTCGCCAGCTATCTCGCCTGGTTCTGGCTCCTTCGCCGCTATCTCGCCTCCAACCTGTCCGTCTTCTCCTTCATGACGCCCCTGTTCGGTGTCACCGCGGGCGTCGTCGTGCTGCACGAGCAGACGGACCTCTTCTTCGCCGTGGGCGCGGTGCTGGTGCTCACCGGCATTCTCATCGTCAGCGGCTCGGGCCTGCTGCGCGCCCAGCCGCGACTGAAGTCGGGGACGACCTGAGTCCTCACTTGCCGGCCTGGGGCCGAGGGCCGCCCTTGCGACGCTGGCGTGACGTCTTGGCGGCCGCCGCGGGTCTGCCCGCGGCTTTCTTTCCACGCGTCGCCGCGGCCTTCTTGGGACGAGGGGCGGGGCGCTTCTCCTCCTTCTCCTCCTTCTCCTCCGTGGCAGCGCCATTGCCACGTCGGACGCGTGCCACCGCGTCGTTCACGGACCGGGCCACTCGCGCGAGCTGGGGGGCGGCCCCGATGGTCCGGGTGAGCCCCTGGACCTTGTGGGAAACGGAGGTCAACGCGCGGCGCTCCCGGTCCGAAACGGGGAGCAGCGCCGCTCCCGCGACGCCCGCGGCCAGCGTCGTCAAGCCGATGGCCACCGCGTGTTCACCCAGCTGGTCGGCGGCCCAGGTGCGTGCCTTGCCTGCTCGCTCACGGACGTTGTCTCCAGCAGGGATGCGGTCGCGCAGATGCTCCAGGGTTTCTCGCCCTCGGGCACCGACCTTCTGCATGGCCTCGCGTGTGTGCTCGGCGACCTTCTGGGGACCTGTCTTCTCTTCGGCCCGGGCCTTCCGGCGCTTCCATGCCGCGGTGAGCCTGCCCAGCCCTTTTCCTCCGGATTTCTTCGTCTGTGCCTTGGCCATCGCGCTCTCCCTCGTTCCGTCCTCGTTGGGGTCCGACGTTCCTCGTGTCGAGGAAGGTATGGATTCGAGAACCCGGCGCAAAGCACTGCTACGGGTGAGGACGGCCGGCAAGACGAAGGTGCGCTGTGCGCCGAGCGCGGCGCCCGCCCACAGGCCGCCGTCCGTGGCCAGCGCGACCTTCGCGCTGCCAGCCGGACCCCGCGCCTTCGCTGCACCTGCCTTGACCAGGGTCACAGCCGCGTTGAGTGCCAGCCTGGTCCCGCCGTGCTTGAAGCGTTGGAAGGCCTCCCGGTTCTCGAAGAGGACGACCTCCGTAGAGGTTTGTCCGCCCAGTTGTGCCCCCACGGTCAGTTGTACCAGGGCCGCGTATCCGACCAGCCGCTCGTGCTCGAAGACCTCGCCCATCCCCCAGGTGCCTCCGAGCGCGAGGCCTGCCTGACCCAGCGAGGGGAAGACGGCATAGGCGTAGGCCCGAGCCCTCGCCCGGGCCAGCTCGGGCGAGCGGACCTCCAGCCGGTGCAGTGCCGCCCGTGCGTCACCGTGGAGTTTGTGGTGGACCTCCAGTTCCTTGCGCGCGAGTTTCAGCACACGCCTGCCTTGCCTCGCCAATTGGGCGCGCATCGGCGGGTCACTCCTGACGGGCACTGGCCTGCGCCTTGAGGAGCCGGGTGAGCAGCACGGCGGCCGTCGTCAGCCCCGTGGTGAGGGCGGTCGGGTGCTGCGTCGCCTCGAGCCACTGTCCCGGCGCATGGTCCTCCTCCCCGCGGAAGCGCTCCGCCGTGGCGCCGTTCCCGCGCTGGGGTGCTTCCGACGAGCGTGGAATGAACGTGAACTTCTGTCCGCCCAGTGAGGCCTCGAGCAGCATGCCGCCACGCGAGTAGGCGTGGGCAACGCACTTCGCATAGTTGATGGTTCCGGAGGCCGCCGCCTTCACGAGCACGGCGGAGGCATTGGCGGCGAAGGCCACCTTCCCTCCCTTGAATGCTTCAATGGACTCGTGGTCGTTGAAGAAGATGAGCTCGCTGAAGGTCTGCCCGCCCACCTGGACGCCGATGGTCAGTTGGCTCAGGGTGGCGAAGCCAATGGGCTTGCCCTTCTCGAAGACCTCGCCGTGGCCATACGCGCCGCCGAGGACCAGCGATGCCCTGCCCAGCGAGGGGAAGACGGCATAGCCGCGGGCCTGCTGGAGCTGTTTCTCCAGCGCCGGGTTCTTGCGCACCAGTCGGTCCACCGTTGCCACGACCTCTTCGTGAAGCGTTCTCTCCTGATCTGGCTTCATGTTCGCCTCCTGTTGAAACATCGTGGCGATGGTCGTGGCGGCATGGCACCCATGCGACGTGCGTGCGGACGGCCGCGCCATGCGCGGTCCGGTTGCACGGATGTGGCGCGAAGGTGCCTACCTTCGATGGCAGGAGGACGCACATCATGGCCTCGACGAAGACAACCGGGAGACGGCGCTCCAGCGGCCCGGCGCGGCGCATATCGCCCAGGATGGAGGCTGCGCAGAAGCAGTTCGAACAGGTCACGGGATACGCCCGGGGCCGGGTGATGGAGCGCCTGGATTTCCAACGGGGCTTGCTCGTGTCGGTGCTGGAGGACATGGCGGAGGGGCTGGGCAGCGCCACCCGGCGGGCACCGAGCCCCGCCTCGCAACGCATGCTGGAGACCGGAGAGCGCATGTTCCGCGGCGCCTCCTCGCGGTTGGACGAGCAATCCGTCGAAGCACTGCTGGACCGCACGGGACAGTTCGTGCGGCAGCGTCCGGGATGGTTGCTCACGGGGCTGCTGGGGGCAGGCATGCTCGCGGGTCGGTTGTTTCGCGCCAGCGGTGCTGGTGCTGGGGAAGGGGGGACCGAGTGATGCGACGCGGTGCGAACAAGACGGCGGCCCACGAGGGCCGGAACGGCGATGCCCCAGCGCTGAAGCAAGGTGGCCTGACGCCGTTGCGGACGGTCCGGGACAAGGGCCGAGCGGTTGCCGGGAGTCTCCGGGAGAAGTTCCCCTCGCGAGACGATGCGCGCTCTCGCGCGGTGGGCGCCCAGTCATGGGCTGGGCAGGCGATGCGCCAACATCCCGTGGGAGCGGGACTCGGCGTCCTGGCCCTGGGTTTCCTGTCGGCTTCTCTGTTGCCGGCTTCAGGGGTAGAGCGTCGCGCCTTTACGCGCGCGGCGGGGAAGGCTCGCGACATCGCCGACCGCCTGGATGCCTCGGGGCGGCTCGAGGAAGTCCTGGCAACCGTACGTCAGGTGGCGGCGGACGCGGCAGCCGAGCAGCTGGCCTCGTTGAGACCCAAGGCCCAGGAAGGGGCTATTCGGCGCAAGCTGGAGCGGGTGGACCGGAAGGGTGGGTGACCGCAGGGAGGGGGCGTGGTGTGCCCCGCCCTCTTCTCCCGTGGTGGCTCAACGTGACCTTCGCCCGGAGCGCTTCCGCGGGGGCTGAGGCCTGTCGGGCGGTGGACGCGCCGAAGCCTCTGGAAGCCGTGTCCCCACATGCATGGCTGCCTCGAAGGCGCCGTAATGTCCTGGGGTGAGGGGGGCCGGTATTCCAGTCCGGTACGACGTGTGGGTGCTCTCGACACCAGGAGACGACCAGGGGCGGACACGAACCCCCTGGAGCTCGTGCACGACGAGCGAGTCCCCTCGCGCCCGTGCGGCAATGGCCACGTCATCGTTCGCCTCGGAGTCCTGCTCGCTCGTGGGAGCGCGCTGCTTGCGCCGCCCGGAGGCGCTGCCTGACGTGCACTGAGAACGCGGGTGGCGTGATGGCGGTCGTCGACGAGTCGGCATGAGGGCTCCCTGGGGCATGCGCCAACAGCCCTCACTCAATCTGGAGACGCGCTTCCTGCACGGCCGGGCATGGCCGACGGACGTGGGGTCCCTGGTCGCCTGAGAGAGAGGCCTTGCGGCCTGCCGATAGCGCCGCGCGAGGGACTGAGGCCAGTGGGCCGAGGCCCTCCATCCCCACGGGTGCCGGGCCAGCTGTCAGCTCCTCACTCTTGACCGAGGAAGGAGGTCGAACGTGAAGATGGGATGGCGGTCACACGGGGCGAAGTCAGCCAAGACGGCGGAGCATGACAAGCCGGAGGAAAGGGCTGCGCGGCCGGACGGCGGAGCCACGCGCGAGGAAACCCGGCATGCGCTCGCGCAGGCGGGAGTCGACGAGGGGCCCATCGAAATCGTGCCCGACGTGCTGCTCGACGTCCCGACGGTGAAGGTGGATGAGATTTCGCTCGACGTGGAAAACCTGCATGCGCGTGTCTCACTGCATGCCGAGCTGGCCAACCTCGTGCGCCTCGATGTGGGCGCGGACGTGGGAATCGAGAAGGTCGCGCTGACCATCAAAGGCGTGGAGGCCCAGGCACTGCTCAAGGTCCGGCTCCAGCGTGTCTATGAAATCCTGGACCGGGCGCTCCAGACACTGGACAGCAACCCCGAACTGCTCGCCAGCCTGCTCCGTCCGGTGGGGCATGCGATTGGTGAGGTGGGAGAGGCTGCCCACGATACCCTGAAGCCTGGCGGCGCAGTGTCCGAGACGCTCCAGGACGTGGGCGGAGCGGCGAAGGGGGCTCTGGAACCTGGCGGGACGGTGAGCGGCGTTGCCAACCAGGCGCTCGGGCCCGGTGGTCCCGTGCGAGAGGCCGTGAAGGGCACGCTCGGGCCCGAAGGCGTGGCGAAGGACGCGAGCCAGGCGGTCAGTCAGTCGATGCAAGCGGTTGGTTCAAAACGCTCGAAGCGCACCTCTCAGCGCGATGGCGGAGGGAGGCGCGAGCGGGCGCAATCGCAGCCTCAGCCGACGCCATCCCCGGAGCACGCTTCCCGCGCGCAGCGCTTCCGACGCAAGCCATCCGATGCTGGCTCGAAGCGTCGTGCGGCGGGGAAACCTCGTCGCCGTCAGAAGCGCTGAGCTTCGCGGCGCCCGGGCAGCAGCGCGTTCAAAGCGCGCATCGATGCGTCATTCCCGTGAAAGGACACTCGGGGGATACGCAAGGTGTGGCTCGTCACACTATCCGCGAAGTGGTGGGTCATGTATTCAGCGGCGCCATGGCCTCTCGACGCGTCTTCGGCGCCGCTCCGTTCAACGTCCCTGGCGAGTTCATCGGAATCGATTTCACCCCGGACTCGCGGCGACTGTGGGCCACGGCCTCCGTTGGGGGAGACAGCCTGCTGGTGGCTTTCGATGTGGAGAGCGGCAAGGTTGTCGAACAGCGCGAGCTCGAGGGCCATGTGCGGGTGGTTCACGCGCTCCAGGGGGATGATGTCCTCGTGGGAGGGTGGGGGCTCATCCGCCGTATCTCCGCGAAGGGCAAAGCCGTCTGGACGCTGAAGGGAGAGCAGCACCTTCACCTGTCCAGGGTGAGCGCGGACCGGTCGATGTTCGTCACGGTCGAGAAGGGCGAGGCCCGCGTCCGTGAGGTGAAGCGTAATACCGTCCTGCATACCCTCCAGGAGAAGGAGGGCGACCTCCATGCCGTCGCCTTCAGCGAGGACGGCGCGTTGCTGGCAACCGGGTCGTCGAAGGGGATGGTCCGGGTCTTCGATGTGCAAACAGGCCGGGAACGGGCCAGGCGGAAGAGCACGCGCGTCCTGGCACTGGCCTTCTCCCCATCGGGCGAGCAGCTCCTCGTCGGTCATGGCACGGGAAAGGTGGAGCTCTGGGAGGCGCCGAGCCTGAAGCCAGTGAACCGCGCTGTGGGCTCCCATTCGTTCGAGATGGGCGGCGATGCGGGATGTCGCTGGGTGGGGTTCTCCGCCAGCGGCACGCGCGCGTTCTCGCTGGGCAACGAGGGCAAGCTTCGCTCGTGGAATGTCCCCCGGGGTGGCGAGGGGCTGGTCATCGACGTGCCCAACCGGCACATGCAGGGGGCTGTCACGGTGCGCTCTCCGGACGGCCGGTGGCTCGCCTCGGGTTCCACGTCGGGCGCGCTGAGTGTGTGGTCGGCCGAGGATGGGGCTCCACGTGCTGGTGATGCCGCGCCGTCGCCCATCCAGGGGTTGGCCCTCACGCCGAACGCCGTTGTCGCCGCTGCGGCGTTTGCGTATGTCTTGTGGGACCTCGAATCCGGAGCGCGGACGGCGACGGAAGCCAGGTTCCCGCCCGCGGATGTGAAGGGCCTGTCGTCGGGCGAGCTGGTCCGGCTCGACCATGATTCCATCTTCATCGAGCGCTTGCTCGGCGCGAGCACGTCCCAGGCGTTCGAGTTGTCCAGCTACGCCTCCGGTCCGCTCGCCCTCTCCCGGGATGAGGCGCTCCTCGCCGCGCCCGCGCAGGAGCACGCGCAGGTCTGGGACCTGAAGCGCGCACGGCTGCGTGCGAACCTGCTGCACGAGAATCGGGTCCGAGGTTGCGCCTTCGGGCCGAAGGACGCCTGGCTGGCCACCGCGGATGAGGCGCTGCACCTGTGGCGGCTGGGGAAGGCGCCCGAGTTGATTCGCGACATCGCCCTGGGCGACCTCACGAGCGTGCAAGGCCTGGCGGTCTCCCCTCGTGGCTGGGTGGCCGTGAGCGTGGCGGACAGCGACCGCGACGATGCGGAGAGCGCACTGCTGCTCGTCGACCCGCGCAGCGGCGAGACGGTGAGCCGGCTCCAGCGCCATGACGCGGTCCTGGGGCAGCTGATCTTCGCGGGCGACGCACGCGTCGCGGTCGCCGATTCCTTGGGGCGGCTGCTCCTCGTGGACGTCTCTGACCCGGCGCGGGCGCGCTGGCTCGAACCCGATGACGAGGAGGCCACGCCCACGGCGGTGGTGAAGGAGGACCGGCCCATCGCGAGGCTCGGTGACCGCGTGGCCTACGTGGGGCCGGACGGCAGCGTGGTGGTGGAGACGCTGAAGGCGGTGGAGGCTGGGAATGGCGCACCGTTCCTCCTGGACGCCGAATCCAGCCTCTCCGGGGGTAAGGGAAAGAAGGCGAAGAACGCCGCGACGGGCAAGCCCGCTGGTTTGTTCGAAGCGCGCCTCGCCGGCGCCCGCTTCCTCTTCGGAGGTCGCTTCAAGGAGGCAACGCCGAGGTTCCGTGAGCAGTTGGTGAAGGAGCTCGGTGGGACGGTGGCGGCCAGGCCCGATGCGGCGGTGACGCACCTGGTCCTGGGTGGTGGGGGCGGGGCGTCCGTCGTGTCGGGGTTGAAGGCGAAGGGGGCGACGTTCGCGCAGCTCTCCGAGCGCCAATTCATGGAGCTGTTGTTGCCCACCACGGCGGAAGCGACTGCGATGCTCCGGAACGAGGTGAAGGACAGCGAGGCGCGCTGGAACTCCTGGCGCAAGCGCTACATGGATGTCCATGGGGAGTCGTTCCCCGTGCCTCTGCAAGGCATTGACCTGGAGGGGCTCGACCTGAGCGGGTATCAGTTGCTGGTGCTGGACTTCACCGAGGCTCGCCTCCGTGGGGTGGACCTCTCGGAGGGGGACGTGTTCGACACCATCTTCCGCCACGCGGACCTGCGGGAGGCCAACTTCGCGCGAGCCTCGTGCTTCCGGACCGTCTTCAGCCGAGCAGACCTGCGCGGAGCCTCCTTCCAGGAGGCGAAGCTGTCGGCCGCGAGCTTCGATGGCGCGGACCTCCGCGACGTGGACTTCTCGAAGGCCGAGATGCACTACATCGACCTCCGTGGCGCGGACCTTCGCGGGGCCAGGATGTCCTCGGACGTGAAGGACCTGAAGCACGACGCGAAGACCCGGTGGCCCAAGGGCTTCACGCCGTAGCTCGCAGGTGCCGGCGAGCCCGGCGCCTCACGTCGCCTTCTTCGGCGGAGTCCGGCCTCTCGCTCGCTCGATGCGAAGCAACAGCTCCGGATCACCGGGCCGCGGCGCGATGGTGGCGCCACGAGCCAGGGTGCTGGCGTCGTCGGGAACCCCTTGGATGCGGGCAACCATCAGCAGGCCCATGGCACGCAGGCGAGGGATTGCGCGTCGTCGAAGGCCGCGCCCGCTGGTATCGCGGCACCTCCCACGTCAACCTCCCGGGCGCGCCGGAGGGGCACGCCGTGGTAGAGCTCGAGGACGGCCGCTTGCGCCTGGAGACGGTCTCCGCGGGGCTGCGCGCACGAAGGGCCTCGCATGGGGCCGAGGAGAATTCGATGGATGCAGTCGGTTATCGGCTCCAGCGGGTGCGAGCCTCGGACTCGGACCTGGCACTCATGCGGGAGCTGAATGCCGTCTTCGCGGATGCATTTTCGGACCCGGACTCCTACCTGGGACACGCGCCAGAGGACGACTACCTGCGAAGCGTGCTCGGCCGTGAGGAGACCCTGGTCCTGGTGGCGCGGGTCGATGACCGCGTGGTCGGCGGACTGGTGGCGTACGAGCTGCCCAAGCTGGAGCAGCGCCGCAGCGAGGTCTATGTCTATGACCTGGCCGTCCTGGAGGCGTATCGACGAAAGGGCATCGCGCGGGCGTTGATGGAGCAGCTGCGGACCCTCGCCGCGGCCCGTGGCGCCTCGGTCGTCTTCGTCCAGGCCGACGACGGCGACGCGCCCGCCATCGCGCTCTACGCAAGCCTGGGCGCGCGGAAGGTGGTGAACCACTTCGACATCGACGTGGACGAGTCCCCCTCCGGCGAGGGGGGAGGGGCGTCCTCGGGCCAGAAGCCCACCTGACCCACCGCACCATGGCACGCGCAATCGCCTCGACTGCGCGCGGGGGGGCGTCACACCTGTCGTCCACCTGGGCGCAGGCTCGTCACGAGTGACGCCATGGGCGCTCTGGTCTGCGTCACCTGCGCGGCGATGGCACCGGCGCTCAATCTCAATAGAGATAGTTCAGGCCGGCGATGTCGGATGGGGTGAACTCGCCGTCGGTATCCGGTGGGATGCAGGTGTTCATGATGGACCCACCTGGGCTCGGTGGAGGCATCCCGGGGATGGGAATGAAACCGATGCCACCCGACCCTTCGGGGCCTGGGATGGTGGTGCCGCAGCTGATGCTCGGGTCGAAATGGTCCGTGTGGCGCAGCCCAATCGTGTGGCCAATCGCGTGGGTGATGGCGTGTTCAGCCCGATCCAGGCTGTAGCTGCTCAATCCGGTGCCGACGTAGATGTGTCCATAGGGAAGCCCGTTCGAGGGATAGCCCGCGGAGCTGCCGGCACCAGCCGTGGTCGTCACTGTAATGGTCGCGGTGCAGCCCGTGGTCGGTCCCCGGACGAAGTGAAGCCGGAGTCCCAGTGCATTGTAGTTGGCGAGCGCGAGGTCGAGTCCCTGGCTGAGCCGGTTGTAGGCGTTGAACACGGCAGTGGGATTGACGCAGATTCTCGTCACATTGGGGCCGACGAGGTTGATCGTCCTGTGGAGCTCGTGATGCCCCTCGCCAGGTTTGAGCATCTCCCGGGAGGCATCGAGGGAGACGTGGGCGTCCCCTCCCAAGTAGACGGCACCATCGGCGACCCGGATGTCATCGGCAGGGAGCCCTGCCTCGACCAGATGGGAGACGACCTCATCGGTTTCGGCTGAAGCTCCGCTACCGCAGCCAGCCAGCAACGCGCCACAGCTCACAGCGACGACTGCCGCTCTCTTGGACATGGTGGGTCTCCCTCTCGTATGGGGAAGAGGGAGCCTATCAAGATTGCATTGCCACCAGTCGCGTGCATGCCAGCAATGCTCGATGGTGAGCGGAACGCCTGCTGCTGTGATGTCTGATTACGGCGATGGCGCAGACGTGGCAGTCGTGTTCGTCCCGGCGGGCTGCGTCGCGGGCCCCCAGCGCACCGGCCCCTGGGGGACACCCGCTTCCTGCGGGTCGGGACGGACCGGGTACAGACTGCGGCCCCGTGCGTCGAACCCGAGCGGTTCCTCCGTCACCGTCCCCAGCACCGCGCCGGTGCCCAGGTCCACGAGCCACCCCATGTAGAGCACGAGGTCTTGCACGCGGTCCTGGGCGTACATGCTCGCCATCCCCACCTGGCGTTGCGCGCCGGTGGCGACGTTCCAAAGCCATACGCGCTCGGCGGGATGGCTGTCTGTGGTGTCCGCTCGCGGCACCTTCTCCGACAGGAGGACGTAGGTGGCGCCGGTCTGCCGTACCCTGGCTCCTGGCACGGGGACCTTCACGACGGCGCGCCGCTCCAGGTCCACGATGATGTCCACCGCCTCGCTCTGCGCGTCCGGCATGGCCGACACCCTGCGCAGGTTCCCCTCGCCATCGATGCTGCGCATCCCCGCGCCTGCGCTGTGCACCGACCAGCCCAGCGGCTGGTGGAGGGCCGGGCCATGGAGCTCGAGCGGAAGCGACGCCTCCTCTCCCTGGGCGCCACAGGCGACCAGGAGCTGCCGGCGTGGTGCGTCCACACTGAGCACCAGCCCGCCGCAGCGGGCGGGGACCCACTCCTCGCGCTTGCCGTGGGCATCCTCCGCGACGATGGCGCCGTCTGGCAGCCGGCGGAGCATCCGGTCGCCCACGGATTGGAGGACGTCCTGGCCCTCGAAGAGAGGGCCTGCTTCGAGGTGGCGCATCCGGCGCGTGGGCCTGTCGCCCTTCCACCCGAAATGGGAACTGGACATGACGGGGCCCCTGCACAAGGCGGGCGCGAGGTTGGTCTGGGGCTCGGGCCACGTGAGTTGCCCGTCCTTGTCGGTGTCCTCGGTCACCACGTCGACGACTGCCCATCGGCCTGCGTCGTCCAGGATGACCTGTCCGGCCAGGCCCCCACCGCTGTCCACCATGTGCTCGGTGCCTTGAGCCAGGTCGCGAAGCACCGCCACCGTCTTGCCACCCTCGGGACGCAGGTAGAGCAGCCGTGTGCCATCTCGCGAGAAGCTGGCGCGAAGGGGTGGCTGCGGCGACAGGCTGGCCGCCAGGGGCCCGGGGCTCAGTACCTGTTCCTGGCCAGACAAGGAGTCGAAGAGACGCAGCATCCCCTCGTGCACGAACACGACGTAACGCCCGGAGCGGTCCCAACCGAGTAGCTCGTCGATGGCAAGACCCGCCCCTGGCTCCAGGAAGAGGTAGGGGCGCAGTGCGTCGCCGCCTCGCTCTCCTCCGTGGCCGCTTCCTCCGTGGCGGTCGAACCGCACGGAGATGCGGCCGTCCTGATTGGTGTCCTCGCGCGCCTGGCAGGCCATGAACCAGCGGCCATTGGGTGAAACGACTTGGGCCACGAACGGGTGGGGTGTGCCGTATTCCGCATCCGGAGGGGGCTCGGGGCGGATGAGCGGGCCTTGGGACGCGCAGGCCGTGCCAAGCAAGGACATCAGTGAGAGCACTCGAAGGCGCATCGCGGGAGCCTGCGCGATGTCTGACTTGGAATGCAATCCCGCGGCGTGCGACTGCCGTGGGGCAGGCGCGGTCGTCAGGGAGGCTTCGGGACGCCGGTCGTGGGAAGGGCTTCGTGAAGGCTCCCATCTGAACAGGCAAAGCGAAAGGGCTACCCACGCAGTGCCGTCTTCGGACTGCAGTGTGTAGGACGCTTGCGCCTGTGTCGGCGTACGTCATTGCGGCTCATCAGCCACGGTCTCCAGGCACGGGACTTGCGTATGCCGCTGAGGATGTGTCCCATCAGCCTCGCGATGACGTGGATGCTCGGCGTCCTGGGTCGTGCTGCGCCTGCATCACCGCCAACCCTGTCCGTGATGACGTACAACGTCCTCTACTCCGCTCCAGCCGAAGACGTGGAGAAGTCTCTCGACGTCATCGAGAAGGAAGCGCCCGACATCCTCTGCCTGCGTGAGCTGACGCCGGGTTTCACCAAGGCCTTCCGCAGGCGCCTGGGCAAGCGATACCCCTACATGCGCCTCGTGCCTCGCAAGGGAACGTGGGGCGTGGGCATCGCCAGCCGGTATCGGCTTCAGCACACGGTACACTTTCCCCAGCAGCCTCACCGGATGCCGGCGTTGGAGGCCCGCGTAGGACTGGGCTCGCGAACGCTGAAGGTGGCCTGCGTGCACCTGATGGCGCCGGGAGCGAAGCACCGCAAACAGGATGGCCTGCTGGAGGCCATGGAGAAGAACGCCGTCTTGCGAAAGAAGCAGGCCGAGTCGCTGGTGCGGCGTTACGCCAAGGTACAGGGCCCGCTGCTGTTGCTCGGGGACATGAACGAGGGCCGCTCCGGCGAAGCGATGAAGGTCTTCGCCGCCGCGGGTTTCCAGCATGCCTGTGACGGCCCCGACGCCGCCTGCGGCGCCACCTGGCCGGGAGCCGGCTCGGTCCTCCCCAGCCTCGTCGAGATCGACCATGTCCTGGGCCGGAAGCTCACGCTGTCCGGCGCGAAGGTGCTGCGCGATGGCGGCTCCGACCACGATGCGGTCCGTGCGTCCGTCGAGCTTCCGAGGTGAGTGCGCCCGAGCGGGTGCACCGTGAGGGCAGGTTTCCCTCGCGAGCCTGAGGCCGTGGCCCAACACGGGCACGGTTGGTCCAGGGGCAACCGGGCAGCGGGGCACTGCGGGGGGCCCGCAACGGGGATGGGCGGTGACTAGGTTCCCGGCAAATGACGCGCCCAGCACCCGGGCCCTCCGAGAGGCGCCATGGGCCGGGGGTGTTGGCACAGCGAGCGAACCACCGTTCGCCGCCTGCAGGAGGTCCCCGCATGCCGGCAGTCCATCACAAGACGGTCGATGTGGAGGGCCTTGAAATCTTCTACCGCGAGGCCGGTCCCGAGGATGCGCCGGTGATGTTGCTGCCGCACGGCTACCCGTGCTCGTCGTTCCAGTTTCGCAACCTGCTGCCCGCGCTCGCGGACGCATGGCGGCTCATCGCACCGGATGCACCGGGCTTCGGGTACAGCGCCACGCCGGACCCGAGCCGCTTCAGCTACACGTTCGACGGATACGCGCGCTTCCTGGAGCGGTTCGTGGAGACGCTGGGCCTGACGCGCTACGCGCTCTACCTGCATGACTACGGCTCGCAGTTTGGCTTCCGGCTCGCACTGCGGGCGCCGGAGCGGGTGGCCGCGCTGGTCATCCAGAACGGCGACATCTACGTGGACCAGTTCGGACCGAAGTATCGGATGCTGCAGGAGTACTGGTCGAAGCCGACACCCGAGGGGCGCGCGAAGCTGGTGGCGGCGGTGAGCGAGGAGGGCTTCCGGGACGAGTTCATCGGCGAGATTCCCGAGCACCTCATCGACCGCGTCAGCCCGGACCTGTGGACGTTGTCCTGGTCGCTGGTGCAGCGCTTCGACCGCCGGGAGAACCTGGTCCACCTGCTGGAGGACCAGCGCACGACCCTGGCGTGGATGCCCCGGTACCAGGCGTACCTGCGTGAGCACCAGCCGCCCACGCTGATTCTGTGGGGACCACATGACGGCTACATGCCAGAGGGCGCGGGACGCGCATACCTGCGCGACGTGCCTGACGCGGAGCTGCATGTCCTGGACGCGGGGCACTGGGCCCTGGAGACGCACCTGGAGGAAATCGCATTCCGCATGAGGCGCTTCCTCCAGCGTGTCCACGCCTCTCGCAGCGACGGCGCCGCCTGGCTCACATGAGCGCCGCTGGCGCAACGCCGCCAGGCAGGCACCGCGAGACGCAGGTGCATTCGTAGACTGGGGGTGCGCTGAGGCGTCCGCGAGCGCTACGATGAGCCCATGCAAGCCCCTCGCGTCGTCCTCGTGTCCGGTCCTTCGGGGGCCGGCAAGTCCACCGTTGCGCGGCTGCTCGCGGAGCAGTCACCCGAGGCGCGCACGGTGCATCTGCACACCGATGACTTCTACGCCTATGTCCGCAAGGGTGTCCTGGCGCCATGGCTGCCCGAATCGCACGGGCAGAACACCACGGTGATGCGGGCCCTGGCCGCGAGCGCGGCGGCCTACGCCACGGGGGGCTACGAGGTGATGGTCGACGGCGTCATCGGGCCGTGGTTCTTCGCTCCCTGGCTCGAGGCCGCGAAGGCGCATCACCTGGACCTTCGGCTGGTGATTCTCCTGCCGGGTGAGGAGGAGACGGTGGCGCGAGCCGCGGGGCGCTCCCACACTGGCGCCCTGACCGACGCCAACGTGGTGCGCGGCATCTGGCGCGGCTTTCACGACGTGGCCCTTCCCGATGGCCACGTGCTCGATACCAGCGGGCAGCGCGTCGCGGAGACGGTGGACCTCATCCGTCACGGGCTGACGGGCGGGCGATTCCGACTCGAATCGCCCGCCGCCTGATGGGCTGGCCGGCTACTCCAGCAGTTGCTTCAACCTCGCCAGGTCTGCCGCCACGGCCTCCGCGTCTTGACGAAACGCCTCGGACGACATGCCTTCGCGGCGGCGGAGGGTGAAGACGACTTCGCTGTGCTCGCCATCCGGAATGACGCGGACGGGGTTGTAGACCGTCTCGCCACTGGGAAGCGTGACGTCGTGGTCGAGCACGCCCAGGTCGTTGGCGGGCGCGAACTGGACCGTGACCTGGCCCATGGGGGAGTCGGCCACCCAGCGGCCGTCGACCTCACGGATGGCGCTGCTGAGGCCGTTCGCCCACGCGGGAAGGTTTCTCGGGTCGCGTGCGTAGGTGTACACGTCCGCGCAGGGCCGGTGGATGAAGATGCTCAGGTGCATGGATTCCGTCGTCATGGGGCCAGCATCGCGGATCGGCGCCCGCGGGGCTTGAAGGAATCGGACAGTGTTGGGGACGCGCGCCCGCGTTGGTGACTCCAATCACCAGCCGATGCCGGGAACCAGCAGGCCGGCAGGGGCCGCGGCACCTCGAGAGCGGCGTCCTTCCGAAGTGCTCTCCAGCCTCAGGTTCCCTGACGCGAAGGTGCGCAGAAGGACAGCCCCGAGAAGATCGTAGAGGGCGCCAAGGACGTCACCGACAAGGTCGTCGAGGGTGCCAAGGACCTGGGCAAGAGCATCAACGACGGCGTGTCGAGCATCTTCAGGTTCTGAGCCCGGCGGTGACGTACCTGTACAACAAGAAGACGAACGCCTGGACGTCGCAGACGGGCACGGTGGCCAGCGGGACGGCTGCGTCACGCTACGTCGTGCTTCCCGGGGCAAGCGTACAACCACCAGTCGCTCTGAGACTGGATGGTGGCGCAGCAGCGGGCGTCTCCGTAGGCCGCGCGTCTCGCCACCCCGCTTCAGGGCTTGGCGAGGCGCTGAAGGACACGGCGGCTCCCCGTGTCCTGGGGCGGGTGGCGGGTTCGATTCCCGCCGCCTCTACATTCTGTAGCCCAGTAATCTCAAGGGGTTGCTGAGCATGTGCCCGCAGTGTGCCCCTCCGGCATCTCCAGTCGGGAGGGTCGCGGTCGATTTCATGCAACGGTGTCGCCCGGCCTGTCTCTTCCCGTCAGGAGGGGGGCGTTCATGTCCCCCATATTTCTTCGGGAGGACGACATGAAGGCGACGACGCGGTACCTGGTGCTTCTCTCCATGCTGGTGGTGGGCTGTGGTGGCTCGAGCGAAGACGATGCGGACGGGGACACCAACTCGTTCCCGGAGACCCTTGAGTGTGGCGACATCAGCTGCAAGCGCGCCACTCAATACTGCGCGACCATCGTCACCGATGTGACGAGCCATCTATGTCTAGATAGGAAGGCGAGCTGCAAGGGTTGCGACTGCGTGAATCTGGACACAGACCTCACCGCCCAGACCGGACGCCAGTGAAGTGGACCCCGTTTTTTGGACCACCCCCATCTTTGCGTTTTGAGCCGACTCCCACGTAGGAGAACGGCCATGAAGCAGAGGAACAAGAAGCGGTTCGACCCGGAGTTCAAGGCGCGCGTAGCGCTGGAGGCGCTGCAGGAGAAGGAGAGCCTGGCGCAGCTGGGGCGCCGGCACGGGGTGCACCCGGTGCTGGTGGGCCAGTGGAAGAAGCAGCTGCTGGAGAAGGCGGCCACGGCCTTCACCACCGAGGCCGCGGGGCGGGACGCCGAGAAGGTGCAGGACGAACTGCTGCGGAAAATCGGCGAGCTGACGGTGGAGCGCGATTTTTTAGCGCGCGGGCTGCAGCGCTCCCGCTGAGCGAGAGGCGAGCGATGGTGCAGCCCGGACTCGACACGCTCTCGGTGCGCAAGCAGTGCGACCTGCTCCAGGTCTCGCGCTCGGGGCTCTACTACCAGCCCATCGAAGTGAACGCCGAGGAGCTCCAGCTCATGCGCCGCATCGACGAGCTGTACCTGGCGCGGCCCTTCTACGGCAGCCGCCGCATGACGGTGGTGCTCCAGCACGAGGGGTACGAGGTGAACCGCAAGCGCGTGCAGCGGCTCATGCGCCTCATGGGCCTGGAGGGGATGGCACCTGGGCCGCATACCAGCCGGCCCCACCCGGAGCATCCCGTCTACCCGTACCTGCTTCGAGGGCTGGCTATCGTGAAGCCGAACCAGGCCTGGGCGGCCGACATCACGTACGTGCCGCTGGCGTACGGGTGGGCGTACCTGGTGGCCATCATGGACTGGTTCAGCCGGGTGGTGCTGGCCTGGCGCGTGTCCAACACGCTCTCGACGGACTTCTGCATCGAGGCTCTCGAAGAGGCCCTGCGCCACCATGGACCTCCCAGCATCTTCAACACCGACCAGGGGGCGCAGTTCACGGACAAGGACTGGCTCGCGGTGCTCAAGGGGCAGCAGGTGCGCATCAGCATGGACGGCAAGGGCCGGTGCGTGGACAACATCTTCGTCGAGCGGCTCTGGCGCAGCCTCAAGTACGAGGAGGTCTATCTCAACGCCTACGCCGACGTGCGCCAGGCCTGGGCGGGCGTGGGCCGCTGGCTGCGCTTCTACAACCTTGAGCGCCCGCACCAGGCGCTCGGGTACCGCACGCCCATGCATGTCTACCGCACCGGCCTCATCGAGCACGCGGCGTGACTCCACAGGCCTCCACAGCTATCCACAGGTTACGAGTCTCCCCCCGCGCCCCCCTCGACACGACCACGACGACGACGTATCAACACACTCTCACCGTCGGCTCAGGCGCAAAGATGGATTGCCCCAAAGTGGTCCAGCCGATGGGGTCCACCTCACAGGACTGCACCGAAACCGCAGACGTCAATGTGTATTTCACATGCGCCTATTACGACGATGTGGACTACATCAAGACCTCCTGCACAGTACGCCCTCGCTGAGCGCATCAGACGGATAGGGGCTCTGAGTCTCCCCCCCGTTTTGGGGCTCTCCCTCAATTGCGGGGGGCAGAGGGCGCGAGGGGAAAGCTCGGCCGATGGCTGCTCCACCGTTCGATCTCCAAGGAGAGGTTTCTCGGGGTGGGGCGTAGGTGACGATGGGGGAGTAGGGCCAGATTCTCCTGCCGGAGGTGTCCTGCTGGCAGCTCGCCGTGCCTTCCTTTCGTCTTCGAGGGGCATCCCGTAAAGTGCGGGAGAGGCACCGAAGCGGGCGGCGCTCACACTTCCCTAGTTCGGATTGAACGTCGATACAGGCAGCTTGGTGGCATCTATCTGCGTAAATCCCTGCTGAAGCGCCTTGACCGGTGGACTTGCCAACTTGTCAGCAGCGGTCAACGGCACGAACTGGCAGCTGCCAGAGGCACATGTAAGCAGGTTGCTCGTCGACGAAATCTTGAATCGGCGACCAGCCTCGGCGGCATTGGTCACATCATCCGCTGGGTTTCCATTGCCATTCCCCAAGAGTCCGTCAACACCCTGCTTCTTGATGAGGGGCGTAATCGCAACGTTCACTTCGAGATGCTTTCCGTGCTGCCCAGTCCTCACGGTGACATCAACATAGGATTTGCGATCGGGCGTCAGGAACAGCCGATAGGAATTTTGATTTGCCGTGGCCTTGAACACCACGAGCGAGCTCACGTCGGAGGAGCCCCTCGCGACGACCAGCCTGTTCGTCTGAATGAAAAGGCGCACCAATGAAGTTCCATATGCTATGGCCACGCCATTGATGCATGACTCGGTTGGCTCCTGGCATAGAAACATCGAGGTTTGAATTTGAAGGCGTCCTGATTTTAGATGTGAAAAGGTTCCGGGAGTCTGCAGGTCGAATCGCGCACCATCGAGGGTCTTGATGTGTGCCGCATGCCCAGACGTTGACACCGCAGCGACGAGCAACGCCAGCAGAAGCGGCAGCGAAGCACTTCGGCGAGAGATGCTCGATCCATACCTCCACCCAGTGCCAAGTGCATGAGGAATGGAAGAGACAATGCTGATGGGGCGCCAGGAGGCACGTCGAGGCATCACTTCATGCGGATCCTGCTCCGTCGACACCATGCTGAATCCTTCCGTATTGATGAGGTGAAACAGGGCGGGTGCTGACAACTTGCACAGGCCGCGCCAACATGCCTCTGGCGGCATCAAGAGTGAGGGCACTTACGGAGTGTGGATGTTGACGTGTCAGCCGCAGAAACTGACGCGTCAACCGGCCTCGCTACACAGCAACACCCGGACTTAAACGGTTGAGCCTCGCCCAGAATCCGCACGCATCTACGTGGGGGCGCGCACTTCGCCGCTGGGCGTAACCCAAGCCGAAGGACCCTGGTAGCGTGAACAACGCACTGACGACGCTTGCCGGTGGGGGCGGGCACTATCCGCGCTTCGGTCGCTACCTGCTCGAAATTGACGTCATCCGAATGAAGGAGAGCGTCAAGGGTGACCTGGCCATCGCGGAGCTGAAGGCTCGCGAGCCCGCGCCTCTCGCGTGTGGAGAGCCTCCGACCTGACCGGGAAACACCGTCGGTTACGTCGAGAGCTCGGCCTCGGCATCAGTGAGGGCACGAAGACGCCGAAGGGGCTGCGCCTGGGGTACGGAGAGCTCGACGTCATCCTTGTTGCGCGCTGGCCGACGGGCGCCGCTGCGCACCCGGAGCAAGATGACCGCTGCACGCTCGATGTCTTTCTCCGTCAGGAGTCCGAAGCCTGCGGGATTCCGCGCCTGATTCTCCGGATGCTCGTCTCGAACGGGCGACGGCCGGGGGGGCCCTGGATGGTGCCACGAGGATGCCTTTGCTCTCGGCGGGGGGCAGGAAGCCAGGCTCCGCGCTGGCACCGCCCCGGGCCGTTGCTGCGGCACGAGGGCGCGGCCCTGGATGGCCCGCAGTGGCCCCTCGCGCCGGGAGAGTGACGGTCCGCGGACACTCCGCTCCGCGAGGTCGTCGCGAAAGCAACCGTCGCCACGCCCCCGCGTTGTCGCCGGGGCAGGCGACTCGTAGCGTCGAGCGCCTCGCCTTTCCCCTCTCGAGGCTCCTCGCCGCGTATGCGAATCCCGCTCCTCGCGCGTCCCCTGCTGGTGGCGTGCGCACCGCTGCTGCTCTCTGGCTGCTTCCACCTCTTCGGAGGCGGAGGCGGCGGAACGACGGACTTCAAGCCGCCCCGCCGCGTGGACCCGCTCGACGTGGCGGTGCCGGAGGGCTACCGCATCGAAGTCGTGGCCACCGGTCTGACGTACCCCACTGGCGTCACCTTCGACGGAGAGGGCACGCCCTACGTCACCGAGTCCGGCTACAGCTACGGCGAGGACTTCGCTCCGGGCCGGCTGCTTCGGGTGGAGAAGGACGGCCGCCTCACCGAGGTGGCGAAGGGCGAGCACCAGCCGTGGACGGGCGTCGTCTGGCACCAGGGCGCGTTCTATGTCGCCCAGGGAGGTGAACAGGGCGGTGGCCGCATCGTCCGCGTCACCCCGGAGGGGCCGATGACGCCGCTCGTCTCCGGTCTGCCCAGCCTCGGGGACCATCACACCAACGGCCCCGCTGTTGGGCCTGACGGCGCGCTCTACTTCGGGGTGGGCACGGCGACGAACTCCGGCGTGGTGGGCCCGGACAACGCGAGCATGGGCTGGCTGAAGCGCAACCCGGACTTCCACGACGTGCCCTGTCGCGACGTCACGCTGGCCGGCGTCAACTACCCCAGCGCCAACCCGCTCGCCGCGCAGTCGGGCCAGGTGCTCACGGGCGCCTTCGTTCCGTTCGGCACGGTGACGGAGCCGGGGCAGGTCATCAAGGGCGCTATGCCGTGCAGCGGAGCGGTGTTCCGGCTCGCCCCCGGGTCCACCACACCGGAGCTGGTGGCCTGGGGGTTCCGCAACCCGTTCGGCCTGGCCTTCGCGCCCAACGGCCGGCTGTACGTCACCGAGAATGGCTACGACGTGCGCGGCAGCCGGCCGCTCTTCGGCGTCGCGGACTGGCTGTGGGAGGTGGAGCCGGGCGGCTGGTATGGCTTCCCGGACTTCGCCGGTGGCAAGCCCGTGGACCAGGAGTGGTTCAAGGTGCCGGGGGGCGAGGTGCCCAAGCGCGTGCTGCAAGCGCCTCCAGGAACGCCGCCCCAGCCGGTGGCCGTCTTCGGCGTGCACTCGTCGTCCAACCGCTTCGACTTCTCGCGCAACCCGGACTTCGGCCACGTGGGCGAGGCCTTCGTCGCGCAGTTCGGAGACCAGGCCCCGGACACGGGCAAAACCATGGCGCCCGTGGGCTTCAAGGTCGTCCGGGTGGACGTGTCCAATGGCGTCATCGAGGACTTCGTCGCCAACAAGGACAAGGGCAGCGGAGGGCCGGCCTCGCGGCTGCGGAAGGCGGGCCTGGAGCGCCCCATCGACGCGCGCTTCGACCCCAGCGGCAGGGCGCTCTACATCGTCGATTTCGGCGTCATGCTGGTGAAGGGCAAGGGCGACTTCCGTCCCTTCCGGCAGACGGGCGTGCTGTGGCGCGTGACGCGCGTGGCCCCGGAGGCGAAGCCATGAGGACCACCATGCTCGCCGTGCTCGCCTTCACCACCCTGGCCTGTGGCCCCGCGCGCCGGGGGCCGCCCTTCGGCGCTCCCCGGCAGTTCACCGAGCAGGAGCAGGAGGGCCGGGTCCTCTTCATGCGCCACTGCAACCAGTGTCACCCCGGCGGCGCGGCCGGGCTGGGGCCGGCCATCAACAACAAGCCCCTGCCGTCGGTGGCCATGCGCACGCAGATACGCCAGGGTGTGGGCGCCATGCCTGCCTTCACCGATGAGATGCTCGACGACGCGCAGGTAGACGCCATCGTCGCGTTCCTCAACGAGCTGCAGGAGGAGAAGGACTGATGCGCTTCAGGGAGTGAGGTTGGGCGCGAGGCTGTTGCGTTCGCGAGGAGTCGTACTACCGCGCGAACTCCCGTGCCCTGGCTCATGCCTTCTTCGGTGACGCGGCCTCAGCGCGCCGGGAGCTGGCGAGCGTCGATTGGGCGGCGCTTCCCCCCCGTCATCCGAGCGATGGAGCGCGCAAGTGAGGCGAGCATCCTCATGCTGTGCGCGGACGTGCCCGCGCAGGGCCTCACGCTCGCGAAGGAGGCCCTTTCCATGATCGACCTTCCCAGTCCGGTCGTGGGTTCGGCTCAGGGGCGCGCCTATTTCGAGGTGTGCGTGAGCATTGGCGAGGTCCTCACCGGCACGGCCGCTCCTGCCTCGCTCCAGGTGCTGGAGCAGCATCATCAGAAGACGCCACTGGCCATGGTCCGGCTGCTGAGCGCCTGGGGGCTCCTGGTTGCGTATACGCGGGCAGGTGACACGGCGCGCGCCGAGGCGATGCGTGAGCTGCTCCAGCGCGAAGCCCCCCCACTGCGCTCCACTCCATCGAATCCCAGCAGGCTGCGAATGAGGGTCTGTGGCGCTTGGTGAAGGACCATGGAATTGAGCCAGATGCTACGAGTCACGCGTTGAGGTGGCCCAAAGGCTGACCTGGATGCGTTGGGGACCAGGCCTCTGTGGCATTCGCCCTGCCTTGTCAGGAGGGGGGAGGGGGCGTGATGCACGCTGCGTTAGGCGCATTGCCCGGTTCCCATGTCCTCCACAAAAAAGTTCCCTCGGTTTCGTCCGCAGCTACGTGCTGCCTGCCCTCTGGCTCTTTGCCCTGCCGCGGGTCGGGTTCTGGTCCTCCGGGCATGCCGCCGGCCGCTACGACGCGCAGGTGCTCGAGGCCGTCGAGCAACAGAGCTCGTCCCGCTCCGGCCCGCGCTCCTCAAAGGGCTGGGGTTCACGCTGTCTCAAATACCGACAGTGACGAGTACCTGGAGCTCAGCGACGCCTACAGCCAGAGGGCCAGCCCCGTGAGGGCCCGCCAGACGGTAGCGAGCCCCCATGCACCGCGCCGACATGACTGCCTGCGCGGTGCCTTTACACCTACCTCGCTGGCCGGGACCCGCGCGCGTCCGGGAGCCTGCCGCGGCTACTTCGCGCCCAGGCCGCCGTTCGGGGCGGGCGGCGTGCCCAGGTGCTTCTCGAAGAACATCAGCGCGGTCAACTGCGCGTAGTCGCGGTTGGCCTTCTTCTGGAAGCCGTGGCCCTCGTCGGTGGCCAGCATGTACCAGACGTCCGGGGCGCGCTGGCGCACCGCGCGGACAATCTGCTCGGCCTCCGATTGCGGCACGCGGGGGTCATTGGCGCCCTGCTGCACGTAGAGGGCGGCGCGAATCCGGTCCACCGCGCCCAGCGGGGAGATGCGCTCCTGCACCTGGCGCACCGCGGGGTCGCGCTCGTCGCCGTACTCGGCGCGGCGCAAATCTCTCCGGTAGGCCTGGGTGTTCTGCAGGAAGCTGGGCAGCGAGGAGATACCCACCACGTCCACAGCGGCGCGGACTCGCTCGGGGAAGAAGGCTACGGAGGCCAGCGTCATGTAGCCACCGTATGAGCCGCCGTAGACGCCCACGCGCGAGGCATCCAAATCCTTGCGCGAGGCGATGAAGTCCAGCGTGGCACCGATGTCCGCGAGGCTCTGCTCGCGCTTCACCCCGTCATCCATGGCGCGGTAGGTCTTGCCGTATCCGTCCGAGCCCCGCACGTTGGGGACCAACACCGCCATGCCCAGCTCGGTGACGAGGAACTGGGTGAAGTTGCTGAAGGTGGGCAGGCTCTGCGACTCCGGGCCGCCATGGAAGATGACGACGACGGGAACCTTCCCGGAGGCGCCCTTGGGCACGTAGAGGAAGGCGGGGACCTGGAGCCCGTCGGTGGACGGGTAGCGCACCAGCGTGGGCACCGTGAAGGTGTCCGTGTCCAGACCGCCCACCTCGGAGCGCGTCCAGCGCGTGGGCTTGCGCGTCTTCAGGTCCACCGTCCACACGTCCAGCGGGCTGCGCGCGTCGCCCCGCGTCAGGCCCAGCAGGTCCGGGCGCTTGAGCGGGAAGGTGAGCCCGAACGAGACGCCGCGAGGCAGCGTGTCCACCGCGGACAGGGCGCGCGTGCGCGGGTCCAGCAGGTAGAGCCGGGTGAAGCCGTCCTCGTTGACGGTCAGCGCGAGCTTGCGGCCATCCGGCGACAGCGCCAGGTCCGTGACATTCCACTTCACCGACTTCGTCAGCGACTCGGGAGGCTGGGTGGTGGGGGCCTTCTCCACGTCGAGCTTGTAGAGCTCGGCGAAGTCCGAGTACCGGTCCGTCACCAGGTAGACGCCCTTGCCGTCCTGGGTGAAGACGGCGCCATCGACGCTGCCCTTGCCCTCCTGGGGCGTGAGCTGACGGCGCGCGCCGGAGGCCACGTCCACGATGAACAGGTCCGAGTCATCCGCGGCGCGGAAGCGCATGACGAGCAGCTTGGTGCCGTCGCGGGAGAACTCGAGGGGATGCCACATGCCCTCCTCCTCCGTGAGGCGGCGAGCCTGGCGCGGCGCGGCGGTAGAGGCCAGGTGCACGTCGGTGTCCCTGCCGTTGCGGCCCGTTCCCGCATACGCAAGCCAGCGGCCATCCGGCGAGACGAGCAGGCCCTCGTGGCGGCTCTTGCCGTCCGTGAGCAGCTCCGAGCGGCCCGTGCGCCGGTCCAGCCGGAACACCTGGAAGAACTCACCGCCGCCCTTGTCCTGGAGGTAGTAGATGATTCGCGAGTCCCCGGGCTGGAAGCGCGCCTCGTTGATGGGCTCCCGGGAGAAGGTGAGCTGGGTGCGCGCGCCCAGGGGCATCTCGACCAGGTGGAGCTGGTTGGTGTCCGCGAAGCGCGTGGAGATGAGCATCTGCTTACCGTCGTCGCTGGTATCGACGAGCATGGCGCTGCGGGCCTCCAGATACTGGTCCATGCGCTGGCGCAGCGAGGCGGGTACCGGGGGCACGTTACTGACCCACATGTTGGGCTGGCCGGGCAGGGGCGCGATGCCGGGCACCTGCGAGGGCGCCGCGGAGCTCGCCGCGGCCACGGGCTTCGAGGTCTTCGGAGCGGAGGCCGCCACGGGCGCCTGCGCGGCGAGCAGCGACACGACGAGGGGAATCAGTCCTGGGTTCATGGTAGGCGCACGCTAGCAGCAGTGCTCGGGCGCCGCCCGCGCGTCCTGTGCCGCAGTGTCCACCGCCCAGGGACGTTGACGCTCAGCGTTGCCCGGGACCTCGCGGACTCGCGGTATCCGTCAGGGCGCCTCGCTTCATCATGCACGCGCGGACGCATTGCGCAGCCGCTCCTCAGCCCGGGAGGCGCTCTTGGCCCTGGCGGCTCACAGGGAAGGCGCTTCTACCTTTCCCCCTCCATATGGTTCACGCCTGGCGAGGGCCCACGAGTCGCCATGCCAGGGGCAACAGCACGCCGGCGATGGCGGCCTTGATGATGCCGCCGGGCACGAAGGGGATGAAGCCGACGCTCATGGCCTTGGCGACGTCAATCCGGGCCGCCAGGATGAGCCAGGGCACGCCCACGGCGAAGACCACCAGCTGCCCGGCGACGAAAAGGGGCAGCGCACTCCATGGCCTCCGGTCCAGGCCGCGCCGCGCCGCCAGTCCCACCAGGAATGCGGCTGGCACGAAGCCCACCAGGTAGCCGCCGGTCGCCCCGAGGATGCGGTCGAATCCGCTGGCGCCCTCCGAGAAGAACGGCAGGCCCACCGCGCCCAGGAGGAGATAGAGAGTCTGCGAGGCCATGCCTCGTAGGGGCCCCAGCGCCGCGGCTGCGACGATGACGCCCAGGGACTGGCTGGTGATGGGCACCGGGGAGCCGGGCACCGAGATGGAGACCTGCGCCAGCAGCGCGGTGAGGAGCGCGGCCCCGAGAACGAGCGCCACGTCGTGGAGCCGGGTGCGTGCGACCCTATCGGCCAGCACGAGCGGCCTGGGGTGGGTAACGGTGGCGGGCGTCAGACAGGGCCTCCGGAATCAGGCGCCGCCATGACACGGCGCGCTGCCGGGGTACACGCTTGCGTCACGTGGCGCAACGCTGACGGGGCGTCCGCGCTCCGGATGAAGGGGGAGGGGGCTCGAGCCTTCCGGGGCCTTTGTTTCAGAGCGCCTCCATGAGCCAGGGCCCCGTCACGGAAATCACGATGGTGCCCTGGTGCTCGCCTTCGCGAAGGCGGCGGCCCACTCCGCGATGGCCGCGTCCACGTCCGCGTAGGAGACCACGTGGATGAAGATGGCGAACGGGGAATAGGACCTGGAATGGGAGAGGAGCGCCGTGGCCCGGTCTCCCGACTTCCCAATCAGCACGGCGGTATTGCCGCGCTGCTCATAGGCCTCGGGTTGCCCCTCCGACAGCGGAGGAAAGAGGCGCGTGCCGTGGCCCGTGAGCGCAACGGCGCTTCGCTCGAGGACGTCAGGCCCTCGGGCCCAGTCCACGGTGAAGCCGTCATGTGGACCGGATCGCGTGCGGCTCTCCTCCGGGCTGCCTTTCGGACGCCACACGCTGATGGAGAGCGAGCCGTCGTAGTCACCCTCCTTCAGCCAGCGGCCCAGGTACTCGATGAGCGGATTCACGGATTTGAGGCTCGCGGTGATGACCTCGGGGCCGGCGCGGCGACACGACCAGCTGTCGTCGGAGGCCTCGCAGGGAAACAATCACCCTTGTTGCCTCATGAACTCGTAGTTGAGTCCCTTGATGCGGCCCTCGGAGAAGTCGGGGCTCCGAGGGTCCTCGGGGCGCATCATGATGGGGGCGATGCGCAGCCCCGGCGCGCCGGACAGGGGCACCCCATCCGCACGTCGCGTTCGTTGCGCCACGACGATGGGGCGACTGCCTTTTCCCTGCAGCACGATAAAGCCGTAGGCCCCCTGCTCCCGGAAGAGGTAATTCCCAGGACGCACCCAAGGCGCCTCATGGGCGCGAATCCTGTCGCGCTGACCCGCTCCGGCACAAATCATGGAGTCATCATGACGTCAGGAGGTGTCGCCAGCCCCCGGCAGGGGAGTGCGCGCCGTGTCGAATCCTGATGCGAATTCGCGAACGGCATCTGCAATAATTCTCGGGATGCCCGGCGTGGACCCGAGCGACGACATCCTGGTGGAGCCGGTGATGCCCCAGCACGCGGCGGCACTCCAGGTACTTGCGTCGGACCCCGCGGTCAGCGCGACCACCCACCTCCCGTCGCCCTATCCTCCTGGCCATGCGGAGGCGTGGATTCGTGGCGCGATGGAGGCACGCGCGAGGGGCACCGAGTTCCACTTCGCCGTCGTCCACCCCCTGGACGGAGTCGTGGGCTGCTGTTCCCTGGTGGCGCTGTCCCCGCGTGACCGGTCCGCGCAGCTCTCCTACTGGATTGGCCAGTCCTACTGGGGCCGCGGCCATGCGACGCGCGCCGCCCAGCGGGTGCTCGACTTCGCCTTCGGAACGCTGGCGCTCGAACGGGTGCGCACCTGCGTCCTGGAGAGCAACCCCGCGTCATTGCGGGTGCTCGAGAAGCTCGGCTTCCGACAGCTCTTGCGAGCGCCGAACCGCAACCCGAAGTTCTCGCTCGACGACTCGCTCTTGTTCTTCGAGCGAGCCCCTACCTCCCAGGCTTCGAGGAGTCCCGATGCTCAAGATTCGTGATGCCCAGATGCACGCACTCGCGGCGGCCCGCGACGAAAGCCGGGTCTCGGCCATCGTCGACCGGCTCTATCTGGAGCATCCAGGGCACGTCGTGGGGCAGGAGCGGTCGCTGGTGCGGCGCCGTGTTGCCTCGGCGCTCCGAAGGGCCAGGGGATTTGGCCTGCACGACGACCGTGACCTGCTCGCCTTCGCCTTTCTCTGCATCGTCATCTCGGACGTGTTCGACACCCATCCACCGTTTCAACGGCTGCTTGCGGACCCCACGGTCCCCGCCGGGGAGAAGATGACGCGCCTCTTCCAGAGCGCCACGGATGCGGATTGGCAGGCCGCCGCGGCCCTCCCTCCCGACCACATGCCGCGCGAGACACGCTGACATGGACTATCAGACCTTCGTCGTCCAGGACGTGAAGTCCATCCAGGAATTGCACTCGCGCATCGCGCCGGGGACGGCGTCGCCCCAGGTTCAGGCGTGCGACCCGAGCGCACCGGACCTCGTCTTCGCGGTCGAGAGCCTCTGGTTCATGAATCACATCCCCGTGGAGCACTATGTCTTCCCGCTTCCGGGAGACCCCGTCTATTGCCTCCCAGGAAATGCCTCCGCGCCCAACAACCTCCTGCCGCCCCAGGCTTTCCCCGCCAATGGAGAGCCGCACTGGCGTCCCGCGGACAACTCGCCACTTGGCCGGATACGCAGGCTCGTCGAGACGAGCTGGCCGGTGGCCTACGTGCGGACGGGCTCCTCGACGCCCACGCCGCCTCCCTGGCTGCGCGTCGAATTCAAGGCCAGTCCCGCGACGTCATCCGGGAAGATGTCGAAGCCGGGCAGCCGCTGGATGCGCGCGGTGGAGTACCGAGCCCATGGGATAGGGCTGTACACACCTCCCGTCCTGGTTCACTTCGACGAGTCGGGAAAAGGCGAGGCGGATTTCCCTCTCGTGGGCATTCCCAGCACGGTGACCATGCTCTCCGGGCTCGAGCTCACCTGGGAGCAGGCGGAGAGCGGCCGTGAGTTCACACCCATGGAGAAGAGGACGAAGCACACCCTCTTCATCGTGGATGCCGTGCCCAAACCGGGACGTTTCTACATGCATGCCTACCAAGGCGGCGCACTCCTGGATGCCTTGCACTTCGGCTGTACCTGGGCGGATGGCATGGCGGGCGCTCCCCAGGTGCTCGCAGCCATCTGGCGCCAGTTCGTTGGCACGCCGGATCCACATCCTTCGGGTCTGGGGTACTGGCTCACGACAAACCCGCTCCCAGAGGACGAGTTCTTCCGCGCCGCACGCCTGCGCCGGCTCGCCCTGAGCACGCCGCAAGCGGGGCAGAAGATCAACGCCAGCTGCACCTCCTTCGCGCAGCTCTTCATCAACTGCCTTGCCGTCCATGGCATCGAGAGCGCGGAGGTCAAGGTCTTTCCCGCGGTCAGCACGGCGTACTCGGCCAAGGCCCGCTTCGAATACAACGGCAAGGACTATGTGCTGGGCCCGACGTTTCTCGTGCCCCCCACGGCTCCCGCCCAGGGCAACAGGAACCTGCAACGCGTCGACTCTCCACATCATTGGGTGGTCTGCGTCCGGGAAGGCAACCAGTGGAGGCTCTACGAGACCTCCTTCGGCCTCGGCCCCTTCGCGCTCAAGCAAGCCCCCGGCTTCACCGAGCCCACGGACGGCTCGCCGAACTTCGCACCGCATCGGCAGACGTTCGTGCCAAAGAAGGACCACGAGTTCATCGCGCCCGCCGCCTACGAGCAGGCGACCGTGCTCGGCTACATGTGCACGTTCTTCGACCCCAGGGAGCCGGCCAATGTGCTCACCCAGATTCCCTCGGGCAATGACGACTTCCAGCCGAAGCGGCCCTATCTGCTCGCGAGAGTGCTGTGGACGAATGCCACGGGCACATGAGGCGCTGACTCCGGCGACTGTGGTGCGGACGCGGCGGACCGGGCCAGGGCTTCGTGCCGCTCAGGCGCGGGCGCGAAGCACGCTCCCGAAGCCGCGCTCACGTCCCAGCGCTGGGGATATGCCGCGCTCGGTCACGGCCTCGCGCCCGGAGATGAGCACCGCCTTCAACGCGGCGTCATTGCGGCGCACCAGCCGGACGAAGCCCCCGAAGTTCTCCATGGGCGCCTCCGCGATTTCATCGAGCTTCTCGTCCAGCCCGTCGGGCTGGATGACGACCAGGTCCGCGCGGCGACCTTCCGCGAGGACGCCCGCGTCCAATCCGAACCACCCGGCGAGCTCCCCGGTGAGGCGGTGGACCGCCCGTTCCACGCTCATGAAGGGCTCGCCGCGCTTCTCCGCCTCGCGGACCAGCCGCAGCAGGCGCAGCGGGAAGTTGTAGTGCGCCATGTTGCGCAGGTGCGCGCCCGCATCCGAGAAGCCCATCAGGATGTCCGGGTGCTGGCAGATGAACTCCAGCTCCTCTCGCCGGTCGTTGGCCATCACCGTGTACCAGCGCAGCGCGTCCCCGTGGGTGGAGACGAGGTCGAGGAATACGTCCACCGCGTCGCGTCCCTGCTCGCGCGCCACCTGGGCGAAGGACTTGCCCACCACGCTGGCGTCAGGGCACTCGAGGATGAGGGACTCGTTGAAGTCCCGGTGGAAGGCGCGGGGCAGGAAGCGGTTCGTCCATTCACGGCGGAAGCGCTCGCGGTACGCCGGGTCTCTCAGCAGTCCCGCGCGCGAGGCGGCGTCCTGGAGGTGGAGCGCCGCGGCGCCCGAGCCGAACTCCTCGAAGACGACCAGGTCGATGCCTTCCGCCCAGAGGTCGAAGACCTCGGGCAGGGCCTGCCACCGGAAGTCCGCGCCCAGCAACCGGTTGGCCACCTGGGACAACATCCCGATGAGACGATGGATGCCCCGGCTGGCACGCGGGTCCATCATCGAGATGACGGTCGTCTTGAGGGTGGGACGGAACAGTCCAATGCTCTCCAGGAAGAACAGCAGCACGTTCACCTTGGTGCTGATGTTGGGCACGCCCTGGAAGACGCGGCCCCGCTCACGCAGCAGCCGTGTGAGGCGGCGGTACTCGCTCCAGCGCGCGTAGGTGGACGGGAGGGGCCGGCTGCGGATGTCGCGCGTGCCTCCCATCTTGTCCCACTTGAGCGTCATCACCGACAGGCCCAGGTAGCCCAGCTCGAGCCCTTCACGGACGAGGCTCTCCATGCCACGCAGCTCGTCCTCGCGAGGACGCACGCCGGGCTCCAGGCTGCGGTGCAGGCCCATGGTGTGCGCGCGCAGGGCCGAGTGTCCCAGGAGCGAGGCGACGTTCGGTCCCAGGGGCAGTCCCTCCAGGTGCTCCAGGTAGCCGCCCAGCGTGTTCCACGTCTTGCGCTCTTCCAGCAGCGTCCGGACGGTGCCGTAGGGAATGGCCTCCACGCGGCAGAACATGTCCGCCAGGTCCTCGGGCGTGCCCACGGCGAGGCTGAGCGAGCAGCTCCCCATCAGCACGGTGGTGACGCCGTGGCGCACGGACTCGGACAGCGAGGGCGCCAGCTCGACCTCCGCGTCGTAGTGCGTGTGACAGTCGATGAAGCCGGGCGTCACCCAGTGGCCGGTGGCGTCGATGACGCGCGTATGGGGCGCTCGGGGAATTGGACCTTCGGAAAGCGACGCGACGGTATGGCCTTGAATGCCGACGTTCAGCTTGCGCGGCGGATTGCCCAGACCATCGAACACAAGCCCGTTCTCGACGATGAGGTCCATGGATAGAGCCTAGGTCTCGTCGATTGTCGGGTTCCATCCAGAAGCGGCAGCAACCGTTGTCTCCTTCACATGGCGATGCGCCGCGTCAGGGTGGATGCCATTGCCCGGGCGCGTCAGGGGAGCGCTCGGCCCCCGGGCAGCCTTGCCGCGGGTGCGTGACTACCTTCGCGTGTGGAGGGTGTGCACGCACAACGAGCCAGGGAGGCGCGCAATGCAAGGCAAGGGGTGGAAGTGGCTCACGCTGGTGGGGCTGGGGGCTGCGTTCGCGGCGTTCACGGGCTGCGACGAGCAGTCCGCTCGGGAGAACTCGCGGCAGGTGGGCCGTGAAGTCGGGGAGGCGACGAGGGAGGTCCAGGAGGGGGCCAAAGAGGCCGCGAAGAAAGCCGAGGACGCGGCGCGCGAGGCTGCCGAGGGCTTCAAGGATGGCAGAGGCGGCTCCGGGAATCCGGATGCGGGACTTCACCGTGACGAAGAGGGCCGGCCCGACGTCGACCGGTAGTGGAGGCTCCAGGCGGAGTGGCGGCGTCTCTCACTCGGCGCCTCCATTGCCGCTCAGGGGCACGCGCGGCGCGAAGGCTTCGTCCATGGCCGCTGGAGCGCCTGCACCGCGACGCGGTAGGCGGCATCGTTCTCGACCCGACGCTCGCCCACCGAGGGCTGGATGGGGCAGTGGGGCATGGCGCCACGGTGGGGCTGTGGTTCGGTCCAGACGAAGCGGAAGGCGAGGAGCGGAATGCCGAGCTCCATGCCCGAGTGGGGGAGGACCAGGTCCCACTTGTAGCCGCTGGTGTTTCCACCGTGGGTGCCACCCACCTCCTCTCCGACGAACAGCCCCCGCTCGGTGGCCCGGAGCATGGAAGCCAGCTCCGCGCCTCCCGAAAAGGTCGCGCCGCCAGCGAGGACCACCAGACGTCCGTTGAAGACGGGATGGGCGCGTGTCCACCGCGTCATCAGGCCCTCGGGCGGGGCATTGATGCGGAGCAGCTCGCCGTCAGGACCGGCCTGGACGGTGGCCAACTCCTCGGCGTCGTAGATTTCGTGCTCGAAGACGCGGCCCGTCGCGCTGGTCACGCGCAGCGTGTTGGGGCGCGAGCGGACCGAGGCGTACTTGCGAATCGGTTCGGCGACCAGGTGGGAGAAGAGGATGCTCTCATTGGGTTCCGAGCCGCCGCCGTTGTCACGCAGGTCCAGAATCAGGTCGCGTGCGCCTCGGGCTTCGAGCGTATGGAAGAGGGCTTTTATCGTTGGCTCGAACGCGGCGCCTGCCTCCCGGTATCGCCGGTTGCTGAAGGTCGGCACGTAGAGATAGGCCGTGTGGTCATCCACCCAGCTCAGCGTGGCGAGGGGGGACGGCTCGGGAGGGGGCGCCGGGCGCATGGCGGCGGGCACGGGCTCCAGGCGGCGGATTGTCTTGCCGTCCGGCAGTCGCAAGCGGACGTCGTAGCCGGATTCATCTCCGCGCATCCACCAGCGGACCCTGGCGTAGCCGGCGCCCCCACGGTCCCGCATCACCCCGGTCTCGATGGCTCCGTCGTGCGGGCTGGCCCCCATCATCTCCGCGAGGAGTGCCTTGCGTCCCTCTTCATTGATGGAGAGCAGCTGGGTCCCTGGAGGAATGTCGGAGGCGTCGCCGTGTCCGGCAGTGACGAACATGCCGTCGTCTCGCCAGAGGAGGTCCAGGGGAAAGAGCCGCGCGTTCTCGCGGTAGCGGCAGTTCATCCCCTCGCTGCGTGCGACAGAGAGGTGGCCTTCCCCGATTCCGGAGAGCAACGGGCGGAGGGCACGGAAGAGGGCCTCTTCCGTCCGTGCCCGCGAGGCGAGCGCGCGAGCCTTCGCCTTCCGCTGGGCCCAGTCCCGCGGGCTTTGCCGCCAGTAGAGGTCCGGCATGGCGGCTTCCACGGCGGAGATGGCCAGCTCCAGGTCCTCATGGGCCTGCTCCGGCTCCAGGCCACCGGAGGGGCAGGTCGCGGTGGGAGCCGCGCTCAAGATGGCGCAACAGGCGACGACGGCGGCGCTGAACATGCCGCCGACTCTAGCGCCGTCAACGTGACGGCCCCAGCGCCTGGAGCAGGAGCGCTGGCGTGGCCCCCAGGGGTTGGTTGGTTTACGCGCGCCGGCGCCGCTTCTTGGTAGGTTCCTGACCGGTGGTCGTGAGCCAATGTTCCAGTCGCTCCCCGGCCTTCAATTCATCGGCCAGGCGGGCGCGCTCCGCATCCGTGAGGGACACGGCTTGGAGTTGCTGCATCAGGGCTTGCGCTGACGTGGCCTCGTTCAGCGCAATCGCCAGCTCCAGGCGGGCGGCCAGTGCACGGGCCCGGTCCACAGCGGGCGCCTCTACTCCAAACTTGGCGAGCCCGATGTCGAGCGCGCGCGCAGCGGCTTTGTCGTCGTTCTTGAACTCCCTCAGGATGCGGGCGTTGTCGATGGCCTTCGCCAGTCCCGTGAGCTTCTTGGAGCCGCCATACTCGAGCTCTTCCGGCTCGTCTCGCTGGATGAAGATGATGTTGTTGCCACTGGGGTCCACCAGCGAGAAGCGGCTCTGGCCGGGGCGGAAGCGGGTGATACGAGGCCTTCCAGTGGCCAGCACCTTGCCGTACTTCGCTCGCAGCGCGTCGGTGAAGGCCCGGTGATAGGGCTCCACCGCGTCCACCATGACCAGGCAGCCCCCTGAGCTCTCTTCGCTCGGGTTCAAGCTCTTGGCGTTCATGCCGAAGTGCAGCTCGACGCTGCTCCAGCGAAACGCCAGATACAGGTACGGCCTGGTCATCTGGTAGGTCACCGCGAAGCCGAGTGCCTTGTAGAACTCCAGCGTCTCGTCAGGCGAAACGCAGGGCATCAATGGAATGGTCGTTTCCTTGCCATTGATGGCTGCTTGGTTCGATGCATGGGTTTGCATGCCGCGACGATAGGCGAACGGTGCATGCCTCGCTAGCGAGCTTCACGCTCTCGCTATCGCGGATGTGTCAGTAACGGCGTATGGCGGCGCTATCACGCGTACATGCGCCGGAATGGGAGTCAGGACTGTGAATTCACCCACGCGGCGAAGCCTTGGAGCCCCGGAATCTGATAGCTCCAGAATCCCTCGATGGCCGTTCGCAGTTCTCGCTCACGCGGGTGCTCAGCCAGGATGGAGGCCAGCATCCGCCGCGTGTTCTCGAAAATTTGCGTGAGCACGAAGCGTGCTGTCGTGCTGATGCGCACGCCCGGGTTGGCGGTGCGAATCTGCGCGAGCGAGGTGGAGACCAGCAGCTCGACGAAACGCTCGCCATAGTGGGCATAGGCCGTTCCGGCAGCACGGTCGAGCAGCACCACGACCGCGAGCCGGTGCTCCACCCAGAACCGGAGCATCTCGTCTCCGCGCTCGTCCACGCGCCCGGACGTCTCGCTCAGCGCCATGTGCGCGAGCGCACGCACGCGCTCCTCGAGCAACGCCTCGAAGCGCTCCGCCAGGGCCGGCGTCACCACGGCGTCGAACAACTCCTCCTTGCTCGCGTAGTAGCGATACAGGCTCGCCGTTCCCAATCCGGCACGCGAGGCGATGTCGCTCATCGTCGCGACGGCGTAACCACGGCTGGCGAACACCTCCAGCGCGGAGGTGAGGATTCGCTCACGGACTTCCTCTTTGAGTACCTGGGGCATCAGGCGTCGAACAGTCGGGGATACGAGTAGGGCGCCCACCGATGATGCCACGGGCGCGCCGCCTCGAGCTGATACGCGAGCCCGAGCAGCAGGGCCTCGGCCCCGGGCGCGGCGGCGAAGTGGGTGCCAATGGGGAGCCCGTCATCCGACCAATGGAGCGGGACCGACATCGCCGGACACCCCACGATGTTCTGGATGGGCGTGTAACCCACGGCGCGTGCCATGCGGCGCAGCAGCTCCTCTCGCGGGAGGACGGGAGAGAGATGCCCGATGCGCCACGGAGAGACAGCGAGCGTGGGCGTGAGCACGACGTCATATGCCCCCACGGCCGCGATGTAGCGCTCCGCGCTGTTCGCGAAGACCCGGCGCGCCTCGGCGAGTGCACCAGGCCCGCCGCGACGGAACACCTCCGCCAGGGCCCGGCTGAAGGGCTCCAGCTCGTCTGGCGCGACCGGTCTCCCGCGCAATTGCTCCATCAGCTGCGCGGCTCCGGCGACCGCGGAGCCTCCCATCAGGAAGAAGGCCTCTCCGAGCGTCACGCCATCCACGTCGGGAGGCGACATCGGCTCCACCGCGTGTCCGAGCTCCACGCAGAGCGCCACGGCCTCGTCATACGCGCGTCGCACGGCGGGCTCGGGCTCCTCGCCCGACATCGTGCGGGTCCATGTTCCGATGCGCAGGCGGCGGGAGAGGGCGGCCTGGACGTAGCCCACCGGCGGGAGCCCGGAGTCCCGGTCCTCGGTGAGGGAAAGCAGCAGCGCGCTGTCGCGCACCGAGCGGCTGATGCAGTGCTCGCTGACGAGCGCTCCAAACTCCGAGGGCCCCAGGTTGGCGGACACGCAGCGGCCGCGGCTCGGCTTGAACCCGAAGAGGCCACACACGGATGCGGGAATGCGCACGGAGCCACCGCCATCGCTGGCATGCGCGAGTGGCACGAGCCCGGCGGCCACCGCGGCCGCTGCGCCCCCGGACGAACCCGCCGCCGAGGTCGACAGCTCCCACGGGTTGTGCGTGATGCCATCCAGGAGTGTCTCGGTGCTGCCGAGCATGCCGAACTCGGAGGTCGCGCTCTTGCCCACCGTGACGAGCCCCGCCGCGTCCAGCCGCGCGCTGTAGGGCGTCCCCTGGTCGGTGATGTTGCCCGCGAAGAGCCGGGAGCCCAGCGACCAGCGCAGGCCCGGATAGGATGTGACGTCCTTGACCAGGAAGGGCACGCCCGCGAACGGGCCCGGAACGAGGGGGCGCGCTCGGGCGCGCTCGAAGTCCAGCACCGGCGCCGCATTCAGCAGCGGGTTCAGCGCCGCCATGCGCTCCGCACACGCGTCGAGCAGCTCCGCGGCGCTGACCTCGCCCCGTGCCACGAGTTCCGCCTGCGCCACGCCATCGAGGCGGGCGAGTGCAGCCAGCTTCGCCATGGGAACCTCCTCCTGCTGCGGGTTCAACCTGAATCGCGAATGGAGTATTCCCGTTTGAGGCGGGGGGCAAGCGGTGGCTATGGGCCGAGAGGGTGGGAAGGGGGTTCGGAGGCACACCCTCGCAATCGTCCTTTACCGGGGACGTATTCTACATTGTAGTAATGTCCCGGCAGTCAGACGAGGTGCGCGTGCCGCCGTTGGAGTCGGAGCGTGGTCGCTCCCAGGAGGTCCCGAGGCTGCCGCTGGCCCTGCTGCGGGCGTGGCTGCCCTACGCGGAGCGGGACGAGGTGATTGCCGAGCTCTCCGCCGAGTTCGTCTCCCGTACATCCCGTGAGGGGGACCGCGCCGCGCGTGCGTGGCTGTGGAGGCAGGTGCTCGGCTCGGTGCCGCCGCTGGTGCGGCGGACGTTCTCTCGCGGTTGGACGGGCTTCGAGCCGGCATCCAGCCGCCTACGCCCAGGAGGCCCCCCTTTGGAAACGCTCATCATGGACCTGCGGTACGCGGTCCGCCGCCTGCGCAAGCGGCCGGGATATGCACTGCTGGCCATCCTCACCCTGGCGCTGGGCGTGGGCGGGACAGCGGCGGCTTTCGGGCTCGTTCGTGGGTTGCTGCTGGCGCCGCTGCCCTATCCCGCGGAGGAGCGGCTCGGGCTGTTCTGGTCGCCGGGGGACTGGTCCGAGCGCGAGTTCCTCCACCTGTCATCCGACTGGTCCGGCTTCAGCGCCGTCGCGGCCTTCCGGACGAAGGAGCTGCCACTGCGCCGAGGCCCACAGGCTTCACCGGAGCTGGTGACGTCGGTGTCGACGACGGCCGCGCTGTTCGACGTCCTCGGCGTCCGCCCGGTGCTGGGCCGTGCCTTCGAGCCGGGAGAGGACCGTCCGGGCGCGGCTCCCGCGGTGGTCATCAGCGACGGCCTCTACACGGACCTCGGGGGACAGCCGACCCTGCTGGGGAGCACGGTGGAGCTCGACGGGACCCCGCACACGGTGGTGGGCGTCATGCCCACGGGCTTCTGGTTCCCCGACCCGACGGTGCGCGCGTGGGTGGTGGAGCCCCTGAACCCGGACGACGGCTCCGGCAACTACGCGCTGGTGGGGCGGCGCGCGCCTGGCGTGGACGGGCCCGCCGTCGATGTGGCGCTGAGGCGCTTCGGTGAGCGGCTCAAGGAGCGCTTCCAGTATCCGGCGGCCTGGGACAAGTCCCGCGCGCCCAGGCTGACGCCGCTGCGCGAGCACCTGCTGGGCCCGCTGGAGGCACCGCTGCTGGCGACGCTCGCGGCCATGGCGGTGTTGCTGCTCATGGCGTGCGCGAACGTCGCGGCGTTGATGCTCGGGCAGGTGGACAGCCGTGCGACAGAGCTGGCCGTGCGCGTGGCGCTGGGGGCGGACCGCCGGAGGATGATGCAGCAACTGCTCGTGGAGTCGCTCCTGCTGGGGATGGGGGCCGCGGGGGTCGGCGCCCTCATCGCGGCGCAGGGCTTCCGGCTGCTGAGCGAGGCCCTGCCGCTGGGGCCTCTCGCGCCACGAGGCGCCCTGGATTGGGGCCTGTTCTTCGCGGCGCTGGTGCTGGCGCTCGTGGCCGCCATGGGGGTGGCCCTGCTGCCGGCGCGCTCGCTGGGAAGGGCCGACCCGCAGCGGGCGCTCGTGAAGTCACGGACGGGCGGTGTGGGCGCGCGCGGCGGGCGGACGGAGGGAGCACTCGTCGTGGGGCAGGTGGCGCTCGCGGTGTTGCTCACCGCCGGAGCGGCGCTGCTGGTGCGCTCGGTCGCGAACCTGCGGGCCATCGACTCTGGCGTGGACACCGGGCGCGTGGCGGTGCTGGACGTGGTGATGGAGGGCAATGTCGAGCAGGAGGCCCGGCCACGGGTGCTGAAGGAGCTGGAGGCCGCCCTCGCGGTGCTTCCGGGTGTGCGCGCGGTGGGCAGCACGCAGAAGCTGCCGCTGCGAGGCGCGGGTGAGGATTGGGGCCTGGAGATCGAGGGCAAGCCGGACCTGCCCGCCTCGACCACCTACGTGCGGCTGGTCTCTCCCGGCTACTTCGAAGCCATTGGCATCCAGCTGGTCGAAGGGCGGCTGCTGCAGGAGAGCGACCGGGAGGACACCGAGCGCGCGGTGGTCATCAACCGTGCGCTCGCGCGGAAATACTTCGCCGGGGAGAACCCCATCGGCCAGCGTATCGACACGGGGCTGGGAGGACTGGAGCGCATCGTCGGCATCGTGGAGGACGTGGCGGAGGCGGGCCTCACCGATGGCGCCGTCCCCGCGCGCTACATGCTCCACGCGCAGGTCTCCAGCATGACGATGACGCGGCAGACCCTGGTGCTGCGCGCGCAGCCGGGGCATGACCCCGCGGCGCTGGTCGATGCGGCACGGAAGCAGATTGCCGTGGCCGCGCCGTCCGTGGCGGTCCAGCGCGGCACCACGCTGGAGGCCGTCTTCGCGCAGGCCATCGGCCCCGCGCGGCAGGTGATGTCGGTGCTCACGTTCCTCACGGCGCTCGCGGTGGTGCTGGGGGCGGTGGGCGTCTATGGCGTCACGTCCCACTTCGTCCGGCGGCGTCAGCGCGACCTGGGCATCTGCATCGCGCTGGGACTGAGGCCTTCGCGCGTGGTGGCGCAGGTGGTGGGGCGCGGCGGGAAGCTGGTGCTGCTCGGGAGCGGGGTGGGCATCCTCGCGGCGCTGGCGTTGGCGCGGCTGCTCTCGTCGTTCCTGTATGGCGTGAGCGCGGTGGACCCGCTGTCACTCGCCGCCGCCACCGTGGGGCTGCTGGCCGTGGGCGTCGTGGCGGCGCTGCTGCCCGCCTGGCGCGCCAGTCGATTGGACCCCGCCGTCGTGTTCCGCGAGGGATAGACTCTCACGCGTCCCCCTTCGTGACTTCGCAAGGAGCCGTGTTCGTGCCGTCCTCAGCCCGCTCGCCGTCCGATGCCCCCCTGGGGACCTTCGAGGAGCAGGTGCTGCTCGCCGTGGTGCGCACCGGGCGCGCTCCGGAGGCGGGAGGCGCCTACGGCATGGCCGTCCGCCGCGAGCTGGAGGAGGTCGCGGGCCGCGAAGTGGCGATTGGCGCGGTGTACGCCACGCTGGACCGGCTCGAAGCCAAGGGACTGGTCTCTTCCGAGCGGGGGCAGGGGGCCGCCAGCCCGTCACGGCGGCTCTTCGCCGTCACGCCCCAGGGCGCGCGCGCGTTGATGGACTCGCGCGAGATGCGCGAGCGGCTGTGGCGTGGCGTGGACCTGCGTCCGCTGCTCACAGGCCGGTGAGCGACGCCCACTCCACCCGAAAGAGCACAGCTTCGTCGGGGGGGGGCCGGGCTCCTGCTCCGTTGGGATGGGCACCTGGGCAAATGCCCGCGTGGGGCAGGGGGCGAATGGTCGCGCCCTCAGGGCTGCATGACGTCCCGGATGAACTGGCTCAGCGCATCGGCCATCTTCTGGTGCGTGGCGAAAGACGGGTGCCAGTCCTCACCGACGCCGTCGACCTCGGGAATCTGCACGGCCATCACGTGGCGGTAGACGCGGGCGTCTCCTTGCTGCTGGCGCTCCGTCACGAGCTCGGTGAGCCAGTCGCCGACATGGACCGAGGTCACCGTGCCGTTCTGCTCGAGCGCCTTGTAGCCGTCCGTCATGCTGCCCATCGTGCAGACAATGTGGGCGCGAGGATGCAGGGCCCGCAGGCGCAAAAGGAACGCACGGTAGGCGGACTTGAACGCCGCTTCATCCGGCAGGTAGGCGTCGGTGCCGCTGCCGGCGAAGGTGTCGTTGGTGCCGGCATTGACGACAATCACGTCGGGCGATTCCTGCGAGAAATCCCAGCTCACGGGATGGTCGGGGACCGCGCGCTCGTAGATCGCGGGGATGAGCCCGGACGTGCCCATGTCCAGGTTGCGGTACACGCCATGGCCCGAATAGCAGATGAGCGAGGGCTCCGCGCCCAGCTGCGCGGCCGTGAGCCAGCCGTAGCTCCGCCGGGGATTCTGGTTCTTCGACGTGTAGGTCGGCGCCACCCACGAGGGCGAGTCGGGGACGAGGGCGACGTCCGTTCCATAGGCGCAGGTGATGGAGTCGCCGACGAACTCCATCCGGAGTCCGGCACGTGCCGGCGGTTCCCGGAGCTCGCCATGGACCTCCAGCGCGACGAGCTCGCTGTGGCCCACCAGGGACTCGGTGCGCCGGGTGAGCTCCACCGTGTGAAGTCCCACTTCGAGCCCGGTGGCGAGCACCTGGGTGGACCGGCCGGCAGGCACGGCGAGCTGCCGCGGTGGCGCGCCGTCAATCACGACATCGAAGAAGTTGGTCCCGACCTCACCGCCCGAGCCCGCGTCGTGGAGCTGCACCCGCAGGGCGTCTCCCCAGAAGCGGGCGCGAATCGTCACGCCGGGATGGGAGAAGACGACGCCGGTGTCCGAGCGGTACGTCCGGCCGATGTACTGCACGCGCGCGTCCGTGGCGGGAACTGTCATCCAGGACAACGGCGCTTCACCGGGACCCGGGGAGGGGACGCCGCTGTCTCCCGCGGTGCCATCGGGTGTGTGTGAGGCTCCCTTGCATGCGCTCAGGGCCAGGCCCACTCCCAGGCAGGCCACCACGAGTCCTCGGCTCAAGACGGCCATGAATCCATGCGCGGCATGCAGGGGCGTCGTCATGGTTACCGTGGATATCGCAATTCGGTCGCCCTGGCTCCGGTGAAGCAAGCCTGTCGTTGGCGACGGACAGGCCCGGGGGGCACGGCCTCAGGGGCTGCGGGCGTGTGCCTGCCGCGCGGCCTGGAGCGTGTTCGCCAGCAGCATGGTGATGGTCATCGGTCCCACGCCGCCGGGCACCGGGGTGATGGCGCTGGCAATCGGCAGGAGGGCCTCGTAGTCCACGTCGCCGACCATCCGGTAGCCGCGCGGCGAGCGCTCGTCGGGGACGCGGTTCTGCCCCACGTCGATGACGACGACGCCCGGCTTCACCATGTCCGCGGTGATGAGGTTCTGCTTGCCCACCGCGACGATGAGGATGTCCGCCTGCCGGGTGAAGGAGGCCAGGTCCTGCGTGTGGCGGTGGGTGAGGGTGACGGTGGCGTCCGGGCCCGGGGCCATCAGCAGCGAGGCCAGCGGCTTGCTGACGATGAGGCTTCGCCCCACGATGACCACGTGCTTGCCGCGGGTGGCGATGCCCTCGCGCCGGAGCATCTCCATGATGCCGGCGGGCGTGCAGGGCACGAAGGCCCGCGGGTCGCCGACGAAGGCGAGCCCGGCGTTCACCGGGTGGAATCCGTCCACGTCCTTCTCGGGATGGATGTGCTCCAGCACGGCCTTGTACGGCAGGTGGGCGGGCAGCGGGAGCTGCACCAGGATGCCGTGGACGGACGGGTCGTTGTTCAGCCGGTCGATGACGGCGAACAGCTCCTCCTTCGAGACGTCCTCGGGCAGCGTCAGCGTCTGACCGCGCATCCCCAGGGCCTCGCACGCCCGCGTCTTGCTCGCGACATAGGCCTGGCTCGCGGGGTTGTTGCCCACCAGCACCACGGAGAGCCCCGGTGTCACGCCCTGGGCCTGGAGGGCCGCGACTTCCTGCGCCATCTCCGCCCGCATCACCCGGCTGATTTCGGTTCCATCAAGGGTCCGCGCCATGCGCGGCTTCTTACGCCAGATTCCCCAGGTTGGCGCACCGCTTCTTCAGGGCGCCCACCCAGGACGGGGGCTGGCCGCACGCTCCAGTCGTACCCCGGGGGCCCTGGATTCGCCGGGAGCGAAAATGCATGGGCGTGCGCGCACTCGGGGTTCCGGCGGCGAAAGAAAAGGCAAGGGACGGCGCAACGCCGCGCCTGCTTCGCATCCGGGAGAGACCCATGACGTCCATGCACTGTCGTGTTGCCACCACTCAGCGAGAGCTCGACGACGCGGTTCGCGTCCGCTGGGCCGTCTTCGGCGGAGAGCTGGGGTTGATGACCGGGTGGATTCCCCCGTCGCGGCGCGAGGTGAGCTGCTTCGACACGCTGGAGACCACCGTGCACCTCGTCGTCTACGCGGACCGGGAGCCGGTGGCCACCTTGCGGCTGCTGCTGCCGAACCCGGAGGTGGCGGACGCCATGGGCGGCCTTCTGGGCCTCGAGCTGGAGCAGAAGCTCGACCTGTCGGACGTGGTGCGCCCGGGCATGGTGCTCGCGGAGACGTCCCGCTTCTGTGTGCTGGACCGCTGGAGACACTCCGAGGCGGTGACCTGGCTGCACGCGGGCATCTACGAGGAGAGCCGTCGCCGCGGGGTGACGCACTGGATTGCCTCCGCGAACCTGGACACGGACTCGAAGGAGGACGCGCTCCTGTCGTGCCAGGTGGCGGCCTACCGGGGCTGGATGAGCACGCGCTGGCGCGTGGACGCACCCGACCCGGTGGAGGCGCCCGCCATCCCCAGCAGTCCTTTCTACACGCCCATGGAGCGGATGCGGGCGGAGCAGGGGCTGCTGGACGGGCTGCGGCTGCCGCGGGCGCCGACGCTCTTCGCCCGGAAGATGGGGGCCCGCTTCATCGCCGAGCCCCTCTACGACGCGAGCTTCCGCCGGTTCACCCTGCCGCTCATCGCCGCGCTGGATGAGATTCCCGCCAGCACCCTGGCCCGCTTCAACGCGCTGGCCACCCCCATGCGCTCCGCTGCCTAGGCCGCGAGCGCACCTTCCTTCCCTTCAACTTCAACTCGCAGCAACCGGGAACCGACAGGGCCCGGAACAGGAGACGTCCGTGTACACGCAAACGGAGCAGCAGGTGGGAATCGACTGGGTGTCGGTGCTAGAGCAGGAGGGCAAGGCGCTGGTGGCGGCGCTGGATGCACACCCCGACGCGAGGCGCCTCTTCGACGGCACCATCGACACCGAGGGCTATATCCACTACCTCATCCAGACCTACCACTACGCGCGCTGGAGCACCCCGATGCTGGCGGAGGCGGGGCACCGGCTGAAGCGGCAGGGGCGGCTCCCGCACCTGGCGGAGCTGCTCATCCAGAAGGCTGGCGAGGAGAAGGGCCACGAGAAGTGGCTGCTGTCGGACCTGAAGAACCTGGGCTGCTCCGAGGCGCGCGTCGAGGCCGCGGCGCGGACCCCCGCCGTGGATGCCTACACCGGTTGGAACTTCTTCACGTCCCGCTCCGGTGTGCCGACGGCCGTGCTCGGCACGGCGTACGTGCTGGAGTACCTGTCCCAGGCGCGCGCGAGCGGCGTGGTGGAGCGGCTGTTCGAGGTGGACGCCATTCCGAACATCCGCAAGTCCGTCACCTTCCTGCGCAGCCATGGCGCCCTGGATGGCGACCACGTGGCGGAGATGGAGAGCGTGCTGCGGACGCTGACGGACCGGGAGGACCAGGCGGCCGTCATCTTCTCCGCGCGGGCCACGCGCTGCATCTATCCGGGCATCTTCCGCGAGGCGTGAGCGACCGCATACCTCGCCGGTGGTAGAGACAGTCCCAAGCGCGCAGGCGATTCTCCCATGCGAACCAGGGGCCGCGAAGTGGGAGACGTCTTCATGCGCTACATCACCCAAATCCATCTCGAAGGCGGAGCGCTGCACGAACACATCGTCCGCCTTCGCTGGAAGGAGGGGAACACGGTGGGCGAAGCCAGCCGCGAGGAGCTGGTCCAGTGGGTCAGGAATGGCGGGGACGCACGGGTGGAGACCCGGCCGAGGGACGTGAAGGTCGAGGTCATCGACGCCCGGCCGCCGTACCTGCGGACGAAGGCCAACGGCATCCTCACGGACAACCTGCTGGAGCTGCCGCGCTTCTGAGCGGTGCGACGGGCTTCATCGGCGCGGATGGGCTCGCGGAGGTGGCGCACGAGCCCGTCCTGGCGCACGTCACACGGGCTTGTTGAGGTGGGCCGCCTGGTAGAGGAAGTCCGCTCGGCTATCGACCTTGAGCCGGGCGAAGATGTCCCGCACGTGGGTCTTCACCGTGTCCTCGGACAGCTTGAACTCGGCTGCGATGTCCTGGTTGGACCAGTTGCGGAGCATGCCCCGGGCGATCTCGACCTGACGCGGGGTGAGCTCGATGCGCATGACCTCGGGCAGGGGAATGGACACGGGAATCTCGTTCATCATGAGGGCCCACTGGCGTGGACCGTCCGCCTCGGGCAGCTCCACGAAGCGCACCACGCGGTAGGCGTCTCCATGGAGCGAAATCCAAGGGTTGAGCCCCAGCCTCGCGTCCTCGTTCCGGTGGAGCAGCTCCTCCAGGCGCTCGAGGAGCACGTTCGGGACGCCCGAGGAATGAAGGTCGCTGGGGGTGAACCACTGCTCCAGCAGGGTGGCGGCCCTCGGCGAGCGGAACACCTCGCGTGAGGGCGGAGTGAGGATGAGGAACGCGGAGCCGGGCCGGTTGTACAGCTCCTCCAGCAGGCGGGCCCCCGTCGACACCGTCTGCAGTTCTCGGCAGTTGCGGACCGCGTTGAGCAGGTGCGGCGTGAGGCTGGTCAGCAGGGCCGCGTCCTGCTCGGTGAAGGGCCGCCGGCGGTCCCGGTACAGCGTGAAGGCGCCGAAGTAGCCTGGCAGCACCGGCAGCAGGACGGCCATGACGTGCTCCAGGCTCAGGTCCAGCTCCTTGCTGCGCTGGTAGAGCGCGCTTTGCTCCAACTCCCGACGGGAGAGCATCTCCGAGTCACGGAGGACCACGTTGGGCCGGGCGAAGATGGGGGCCCGCACGAAGTCGGACTCGACCCATTTGGAATACTCATCCAGGAGGGCGAGGCGGTGACCGGGCACCAGCCATTGAAAGTCGACGATGGGGCCCAGGGTGATGAGACACAGGCCCACATAGTCCGCGGGGGTCAGCTCGAGCAGGGGCGCCCGGGCGGCTTCCAGGGCCTTGGGAAGGGACAAGGTGCTGTTGAGGGCCGCGATGACCCTGTCACGGAGGACGAATTCATGCGAGCTGAGGTTCATTGGCGCGAGCTTCCTTCCTGCCTGGTCAGGCAACCCTGCGGGTCCGTCTGTCTGTCAGGCCATTGAATAGGCTCGGGCTGAAAGTCTGTCCCTCACCCCCCGGTGGTAGGCCCCTCGCTTGACTCCAGGCTCCCTCTCCCGCCGGTTGTCTTGCAAGGGGTTGTCGCGAGGCGTTGGTCAGACGCGGTAGGTGCCCGCGGCGGCTTCCATATGCCGCGCCACGTCACGCAGCCTGTCGGTGCTCCGCTGTGTGCTCTGCATGCCCGCGAGCGTCTCTTCCATCATCCGGGACAGGTCCGTGACGGCGGTGAAGATCTGCGCCACGCCCGCGTTCTGCTGGGTCACTGCGGTGGCAATCTGCTGCGCGGCGTTGGCGTTGTCCTGGATGATGCTGGCCAGCTCGCGCAGGCTGTCGCCGCTGGCGCGCACCTGCGCCAGGCCCGACTCGGTGCGCCGCTGTCCCTCTTCCGACAAGGCGGCGGTGGCGCGGATGGCGCGCTGGACGTCCTCCAGGATTTCCCGGACGCGGCCGGTGGAGCTGATGGACTGGTCCGCCAGGCTGCGGATTTCACGGGCCACCACCCCGAAGCCCTTGCCGTGCTCCCCCGAGCGCGCCGACTCGATGGCCGCGTTGAGCGCCAGCATGTTGGACTGGTCCGCCAGGTCCTTCACCGTCTGCGTAATCCCGCCAATCTGGCGCGTGCGCTCCTCCAGCGCGGAGATGCTGGTGGCCACCCGCCCCACCTGCTCCCGGAGCTGCTCGAAGCCCTGGAGGCTGGCGCTGACCGTGGCCTCGCCCGCGGAGCCCACCTCGCGGGCGCGGGTGGTGACGCCGAGCACCTCCTGGGAGCGCTCCGCCGCCATCAGCGAGGTCTGCTTGATTTCCTGCGCCGTCACCTGCGTCTCCTGGAGGGCGGTGGCCTGGCGGGACAGGTTGCGCTCCTGCTGGGAGGTGGCCTGGGTCAGCTCCTCCACCGTCTGACCGAGCACGCGCGTTCCTTGCTGGAGGCTGGCGGTGGACTCCCTCAGGTGGCTCATCATGCTGGAGAAGGACGCGGCCAGCTTCCCGACCTCGTCCTGCCGGGCGGGCACCTCCACGTGCTGGGTCAGGTCGCCTTCGCGCACGATGCGGCCCACGACCTCGCTGAGCGTGGAGATGGGACGCGTCACGCTCCGGGCCAGCCACCAGGAGCCCACCATGCTCGCAAGGAGGGAGAGGGCCGTCAGGACGAAGGCGACGGTGGTCCCCCGGCGCAGCGGCGCGTAGGCCTCCTCGGGCGCGACGGTGGCCACGAAGCGCCAGCCGTCACCCACGTCGACCTCCGTCCTATCGTCCAGGGCCTCGATGCGCAGCGCGTTGGTGGCGCGCGGTGCGTTCTCCCCACGTGAGTCGAACAGCGGCGTGCCGTCCGCGGTGAGCACCTCCAGCGCGAAGCTCGGCTGGCCTCGGTTATGCGCGCGCGTCAGGGCGTCCGCGACCTCCGCGCCGACGTGGCCCCAGTCATAGGCGGCCAGCAGGACGCCGATGCGCGATTGGCTGATGGGGCTGATGACCGGCACCGCGAAGGGCAGCACCCGCTTCTGGAAGAAGGGGTCCACGCGCGCGAGGGAGTGTCCGTCCAGCCGATTCTCCAGCGCGCCCTGGAACCAGCTCGTCTCCCGCACCTCGGCGGCGCGGTCGAGGAAGGCCGCGCGCACCTCCGGGCTGCTGGCGGAGAGCACCCGCCCGTCCTCGGAGAAGAGCGCCAGTCCGGCGAAGGTCGCGTGCCGCTTCTGGAGCGAGGCCAGCACCGCGTCGCTCTTCTCGAAGGTGTCGAACAGCAGCGCGCCGCGCAGGATGGCGTCCTCCGCCCAGCTGCGCGCGTTGCCCTCGCGTTCGGTGAGCGCCGCCTCCACCAGCTCTCTCAGGCCCTCCGCCTCCGACCGGAGCGTGGCGTCAATCTGCTCGCGCAGGGCGTCTTCGGTGAAGACCTTCACGAAGAGGTTCATGGGCGCCAGGGCGCCGATGACCAGCAGGAACATGGCCAGGGTGAGGCGGGTGCGCAGCGTCATTCCGTCAAGGAAATGCATGGGAGATCGAGCCAGCAGGTGGTTCAGAGGGCCAGCAGGGAGACGCCGACGGAGAGCGCGCCAATGGTCCGGCCGCCGTCACGGACGGGGAAGGAAATCTGGAGGACGAAGGACTGCGAGGACTCGTCGAAGCTGGGCTTCTCTCGCAGCACCGTTCCGTTCTTGAAGGGCTCCGTGAACTTGGCCTCGTCACCTTGCCAGTAGTTGGACGTGCGGCGGGTGGAGCCCACCAGCGCTCCCTGGTTGTCCATCACGAAGGCCTCGGCGACGGCGCCCTTCAGTTCCTTCAGGTGTTGGTTCAGCACGCGGGAGCACGGGCTGCTCAGCACCTTCTCCTTGAAGGGGGTGAGGGCCGGGGTCGCCATCCAGGCCTTGTCCTGCTCCTCGATGGTGGCCCGGGACGCGCGGCGGGCGTTCTGCTCACGGACGGCCTGGATGACCCTGGGGTCCAGCGCCATCTGCTGGAGCTGGGGAATCAGCCGGTCCACCTTCTTCATCTGGGCGACGCCGTCCGCGGGCATCTGCGCCAGCAGCACGACCACCAATCCGAACCACGACATCCGCACCTCATCCCCCGACGCAGGGGCACCGGGCCGGGTGCCACCGCTTGCGCCGTGCTCGTGAAGGCACTGTGACACAGGCCTCGGCGTGAATACAAAACCGCTGATCCGTCTGGACCCGTCGACAGGACGCCTGGCCACACTCCCCGACGAAGTCAACGTTGACTCGCAAGGCAGCACATCGCCTTCTCAGGGCGGTGGGCATGCGGCATTGCCGAGTTGGAGTGTTTTCATTGTTTTGACTTGGAACGCCGCGAGGCGTGTCGCGCGACACGGATTCGCTGTGAGCCGCCCGTGACACCCTCAGGAATCTGAAAGGGTGGGGTGGCGAAGGCGGGGTTTTCAGGCATTTCGTTGGTGCTTCCCGGAACGCAGGGATTGGCATCCTCATTGCTCGAACGCGGAGCCTCATTCCAGGGGAACCGCTCATCGATGGATTCGAATCACTTGCGCCTGCTCTTCTCCCGGGCCCTGCGGGCCTCGCCCGGTGCGCCCCGCGCCCGTGTGAAGGGTTGTCTGTCTGTTGCGGAATTGTCACGCATGACGCCTCCGGGCCTCGTTCCGCCCGAGGCCGTCACCGGCCCCAACGACGTACCGTCGTCATCGCCGCTCTTCGCGCGAGGGGGCCACAATGCCTGTCAGCGCGCGCGCCGTGACGACCTCCTCGCCGCGACACGCGGTGATGCCGTGGAGGCCACGTCCATCCAGGCCCTGGTTCGGCTGCGTGACGCATTGGACCTGCACGGCGCGGACGCGTCGCTCGTGAGCGCGCTGGACGAGCTGATGCACACAGGCGGCAGTACCCGCCAGACGTGGCGGCACGGCGCGGCGCCCGGACTGCCGAAGGTGGAGCCGCTGCCGCCGCGCTCCCTGTTCGCGGTGGCGCTGGACAACGCCGTGGAGGGCTGCGTGCGCGAGACGTTCGGCGCGCTGGTGTCACGGCATCAGGCGCTTCATGCCCGGGATGGCGGGGTTCGCGCCTTCATGGCGCGCGTCGCCGAGGACGAGACGCGCCACGCGGAGCTGTTCTGGAAGGTGGACCACTGGGCGCAGGCGCGGCTCTCCGCGGGGGAGCGGGACGTGCTCCGGCTGGCGAAGCAGCGTGCGTCGGAGGCGCTGCGCGCGGAGGTCGCCGAGCCGGTGAGCCCCGTGTTCGTCTCCGAGGCGGGGCTGCCTCCACCCGAGGTCGCGGTGGCGCTGGTGGACACGCTTGCCCGCGAGCTGTGGGCCTGAGTCCCGGGCGGTGCGGGCCCCCTTGCGGAGCAGGCCGCCCGTCCGGCTGCCTGGAGTGACGGAGGCCCGGCTTCCGGGCATCCAGCCAACGGACCGGGCGAGGCCGTGGCCTCGCTGTTAGTGTCCGGGACGGGAGCGCCGCCGCGGTGAGATGAACACGGGGCTCCGGAAGGGAAGAAGAGCCGAAGATGAGTCAGCCGTCAGAAGCCGTCCTTCGCGTGGAGCCGCTCGGCGGAATGCCGTGGCGCACGCCAGACCCGTTCCTCTTCTGCGTCCACCACGACGACAAGTACCCCCTGGGGAACGAGCGGCTGGGGCCGGCCGCCTCGCTCGCGGGCCGCAACATCGGCCAGGACTTCGAGGGGCGGGACGGCTGGAACATGTACCACGGCTCCGTGGTGCCCGGCTTCCCGCAGCACCCGCATCGCGGGTTCGAGACCGTCACCGTGGTGCGCCGCGGGTTGCTGGACCACTCGGATTCCCTCGGCGCGGCGGCCCGCTTCGGCGGGGGCGACGTGCAGTGGCTGACCGCGGGCGCGGGCATCAATCACTCGGAGATGTTCCCGCTGCTGAAGCGTGACCAGCCCAACCCGGTGGAGCTGTTCCAGCTCTGGCTCAACCTGCCGCGAGCGAACAAGCTGGTGGAGCCGCACTTCTCCATGCTCTGGCGTCACGTCATCCCCCGGCACGTCGCGAAGGACGCGGAGGGCCGCACCACCGAGGTCACCGTGGTGGCGGGCGCGCTGGGGGACCTGAAGGCGCCTCCGCCTCCGCCGAAGTCCTGGGCGGCCCAGGCGGAGTCGGACGTGGCCATCTGGACGCTCAAGCTGGCCCCGGGCGCGCGGTGGACGCTGCCCGCGGCGGCGCATGGCAGCAACCGGATGCTGTACTTCTTCCTCGGCTCCGGCATTCGCGTGGCGGGCCACGCGATTCCGCCCTCGCACAGCATCGACCTGCGCGCGGACGTGGCGGTGGAGCTGGAGAACGGGGCGGACGAGGCGGAGCTGCTGCTCCTGCAAGGGCGGCCCATTGGCGAGCCCGTCGTCCAGTACGGCCCGTTCGTGATGAACTCACGGCAGGAAATCCAGCAGGCCTTCGCGGACTACCAGCGCACCGGCTTCGGTGGCTGGCCGTGGCCGAGCAACGACCCTGTCCACCCGCGCGAGGAGGGCCGCTTCGCCCGGCACGCGGATGGGCGCATCGAGCGGCCGGCCTGAACGCGGGTCCGGCCGCCCGGCCCATCAGGCGCCCCCGTCAGCGCAGTGGCCTGACGGGAGCGCGCCATGGGGGTCGCAGGCTCCGCCGTCCGCATCGAGCCAGGACGCGCACTGCAGCGCGGAGCCCGCCCCGCGGTAGGAGGTCTGCTTGACGTGGACGTGCGTGGCTGGCCGCGGGGCAGGCGCGCGGCTGGCTTGGGAGCCGCGTGGTTGAATGCGTGGGCCGTGTGGCACTCGCCGCCGTTGCTGACCTCAGAGGCGAGGCGGGCGGGCGCGGGCGGCGGACAACACCCCCGCCAGCAGCACCACGAGGGTGCCCGCGAGCGGCACCACGAGCAGTCCCACACGCAGGCCCAATGCATCAGCGACGAGCCCGACGATGGGTGGGGAGGCGAGGAACCCCAGGCGCATCAGCCAGCTGACCACGGTGAGGCCGGTGCCCGCGCGCAGGCCCGGTAGCTCGTCGGCGCCGTGCATGGCGGCGGGAACCAGGGTCGCCACGCCGAACCCGGCGCACGCGAAGCCGGCGATGGTTCCCGGCACTGACGGAAACAGCAGCGCCGCGCTCATGCCCAGCGCAGTGGTCGCCCCTCCGGCGCGGGCAACCGCCCGCTGGCCGAAGCGGTCGACGAGCCCATCGCCCAGCAGCCGCCCGATGAACTGCGCGCCCACCAGCGCCACGAAACCGAACGAGGCGACAGCGGCCTCCGCGCCCAGGGTGCCGGACAGGTAGACGGCGGCCCACGTCATCCCGGCGTCCTCGACCATGATCCCGCCACACGCAATCAGGACGAGCGCGCCGATGATGAGCCACACGTGCCCAGGGCCCGCCGCGCCTCGCTGGGCCGGCGTACGGTCCTTCTGCGCGTCAGCCTCGGCGGGCTCGCCCGGGGTGGTGGGCTCCGGCCCAGGAAGCGCGAAGCGCAGGGCCGTCAGCGCGACGGCGGCGAAGAGCAGGGCGGAGAGGCTCAGGTGGATGCCCCGTGGCAGGTCGAGCCCGGCGGCGAGTCCTCCCATGAGACCTCCCACGACGGCGCCGATGCTCCAGACGGCATGGAAGCCATTGAGGATGGACCGGCCATAGAGCCGCTGGACGCGCAGCCCGTGTGAGTTCTGCGCCACGTCGGTGATGGCGTCCAGGCCGCCCGCACAGAAGAGCGCGGCGGCGAGCATGCCCCAGGACTGCGCCAGCCCCGCGAGGAGCACGCCCAGGCTCGTGAGCAGCGTGCCGGCGACCGCGACGCGTGAGGAGCGGAACCGGCGGACGAGTGAGCCCGCGGAGAGCCCGGCCATCAGGGCCCCGCAGGGGAACGCCGCGACCGCGAGCCCGAACTCCGCATTGCTGAGGCCGAGGTCGGCCTTGAGCTGGGGGTAGCGTGGCAGCAGGTTGGCGAAGATGGCACCGTTGGTGAGGAACATCGCCGCGACGGCGGCGCGTGCCGCGCGGTACTGGGGGAGCACCTGCAGCGGGGAGGTGGTGGTCATCGGGGAGCTATGTCAGAGGGAGAGAAGGCGGCGTACGGCGTCGCGGGTGGCCGCGCGCCCGCGCGGGGTCGGGTCCAGGCTGACGTGAATGAACAGCCCTTCAATCAGGGCATCGAGCTCGTGCGCCATCCGGGCGCTCACGAGCCGTTCGAGCGCCGCGCGGCTCCGGTGCATCCAGTCGTGGGTGATGTGCCGGAACGCGGGCTGACGCGCGGCGAGCGTGTAGAGCTCCAGCGTGAGCACGAGGTCGTCCGGGCCGGCACTGAGGTCATCGTGCACGATGTGGACGACCGCGGAGACCAGCGCCTCGAGGTCGGCCGCCGCTTCGATTCGCGCGGTGAAGCGCTCGCTCATGCGCAGGGCGAAGCGGGTGAAGGCCTCACGCAGCAGCTCGTCCATGCTGGTGAAGTGATAGGTCATGGAGCCCAGCGGCACTCCGGCGCGCTCGGCGACGCGGCGGTGTGAGGTGCCAGCGACGCCGCCCTCGGCGATGACCGAGAGGGCCGCATCGATGATTCGGTCGCGTCGGTCGGGGTCGTGCCGGCGGGTCATGTGTACGAACGTACATATCGGCCGAACACAGGACAAGGCCCGGTCGATTCCCGTGGCCGTTGCCTCCTCGCCCGCTGGAACGGAGCGGCTGGTTGGGGCCTACGCGCGTTGCTTCGCCGCGGTGGCTCCGCCGCCGCGCGCCTTGGCGGGCTTCGGGGTGCTTGCCGCGGACGAGGAGGCTGCCCGTTTGACAGGTGCCCTGGCGTCCGCCTTCGCGAAGGCCCGAAGCGCATCCTTGCCGTTCCACCGGGCGGTGGCATCGCGGCTGTCGCCGAGCTTCGCCGCCAGCTCCCGGGCCGCGCCGCGCAGGGCGGGGCTGCGCCTGCTTCCAATGGCGCGCAGGGCCCAGTTCACCGCCTTCTTGGCGAAATTGCGCGCGTCGGTGGATTCGCGCTCGATGAGGGGAAGCGCCTCGAGGAAGCGCGCGTCCTCGGCTGCCTTGTCGTGCACCGCGAGCGAGGCGAGCAGCGCGAAGGCCGCGCGCTTGATGAACTCGTCGCGGTGGCTGGACCACGCGTGGACCCGGTTCCAGGCATGCGGGCTGCGGACCCAGAGCGCGAAGCAGAGCGTGTCGCAGACGGCCCAGTTGTCGAAGTCACGGCACCACCGGTTCATCTCGGTGAGGGTGACCTGGCTCGCCTCCCCGACATACGCGCAGAGCAGACGCGCCTCGTAGACGCCCGTCTTCCACAGGGCCGCGGTCAGCGGATGGTCTCTTCCGAGCTTGCGGGCGAGTGCCTGGACGTCCCGCATCGCCACGCCCAGCGCGTGGTCCGCTGGAATCCCGAACCGGGCGAGCCCCTGGCGCGTGGCGGGGTTCGCGAGGCGTCTGAGCTCCACCAGGGCCTCCTGCGCCCGGGCCTCGGCGTCCGCGGCAGGGGCACGGGGCGCGGCGGTCTTCTTCGTCGGCATGCGTATCTCCCACCGCGCGCCCTAACACACCTGGCCTCAGGCTGGGCCTGAGGCTGCACCGGACGATTCCGAATTTTCATTCACGTGTGTGCGCTCCACCATCGGCGCTTCGTTCCACACTTCGAATCCGGGCGCTGTCGCATGCCTACCGTCGACCTCGTCTCCTCCACCTCCATCCTGCTCTCGCTCCTGACCGCCGCCGTCTTCGTCCTGGCGGGAACCGTCAAAGGCGTGGTGGGGCTGGGACTGCCCACCATCGCCATGGCGCTGTTGGCCTTGCTGATGCCCCCAGCGGAGGCCGCGGCCTTGCTGGTCGTGCCCTCGCTGGCCACCAATGTCTGGCAGCTCCAGCCATGGCGGACACTGGGCCCGATGCTGCGGCGTCTGGCGCAGATGCAGTCCGGCACCTGCCTGGGCACGCTGGCGGGAGCATGGGCGCTGGGGGCGCCTGTCGGGGCATGGGCCATGGTGTCGCTCGGCGCGGCCCTGGTCGCCTACGCGGCCTGGGGACTCAGTGGGGCCCGGCTCGTGGTGGGCTCCCAGGCCGAGCGGCGCCTGGGGTTTCCAGTGGGCGTGGCCACGGGCTTCGTGACCGCGGCCACGGGCGTCTTCGTCGTCCCCGCGGTCCCGTATCTGCAAGCCCTGGGCTTCGAACGTGAGGAATTGCTCCAGGCCATGGGCATTTCGTTCACGGTGTCCACGGTGGCCCTGGCGGCGGGGCTCTACCTCAACGCTCGCTACTCTGGCGCCGCGCTGAGCCTGTCCTTCGTGATGCTGCTGCCGGCGTGGGGCGGGATGCAGTTGGGGCAGTGGCTTCGCCAGAAGCTCTCCCCCGTCGTGTTCCGCAGGTGCTTCCTGGCCAGCCTGGCCCTGCTCGGCGTCCACATGATGGCGCGTGAGCTCTTGCTGGGGTGAGGGCCCCCGTGCCACGGGCGCCGGGCAAACGCCATGAAAGTGTCACCGCCCGCACAGTGAGGCGTAACCGGGTTGTCATTCTCGGCCCACACCATGTCGGCTTCCGAGACACACCAGGGAGTGCTCATGCAATGGAAGTCCGAGAATGAAGTGCGCCGGGCGGGACGTTCGTGGCGGCGCGGGCGGTGGTTGCCGGTGGCGTGGCTTGCGGCCACCGCGCTGACCGCGTGCGGCGGGGACGACGACGAGGAAATCCCGGACCCGCCCGAGCAGGGGGCGCCGCTGGACCTGACCATCCTGCACATCAATGACCATCACTCCCACCTGGCGTCGGACAGCATCTCCCTGAACGTGACCAACGCCGCGGGTGAGACCGTGTCCGCCGACGTCGACGCCGCCGGGTTCGCGCGCGTCACCCGGGCGATGAGCGAGCTGGCCACCGGCAAGGCGAACGTCCTCAAGCTGCACGCGGGGGATGCCCTCACCGGCACGCTGTATTTCAACCGCGCGGGGGCGATTGGCGAGGCCGACGCCGCGATGATGAACACCGTGTGCTTCGACGCCTTCACGTTGGGCAACCACGAGTTCGACAAGGGCGACACCGAGCTGAAGAACTTCATCGACCGGCTGCACGCCGGCTCGTGCCAGACGCCCGTCATCAGCGCCAACGTCTCCTTCGGAGCGGACTCCGCGCTGAACCCCTCCCGGGCGCCGGGCTACGTCGAGCCCTTCACCGTGGTCGAGCGCGGGGGCCAGAAGATTGGAATCGTCGGGCTGACGATTGCCGGCAAGACGAAGGAGTCCTCCAGTCCCGACCCGGACACCACCTTCGAGGGCGAGGTCCCGGCCGCCCAGCGGGCCATCGACGCGCTGCGGGCCGAAGGCGTCAACAAGGTCATCGTGATGAGCCACATCGGCTACGAGCTCGACCGGACCATCATCCCGCAGCTGAGTGGCGTGGACGTGGTCATCGGCGGTGATTCTCACACCCTGCTGGGCCCGGCCGCCATGGAGGACCTCAACGTGGGTTCGCCCGCGGGGCCCTACGGCGAGCCGCTGCGCAACCGCGATGGCGAGACGGTCTGCATCGCCCAGGCGTGGCAGTACTCGCGGGTTGTCGGAGAGCTGAACGTCCGCTTCGATGCCGATGGCGTGGTGACGTCCTGCGGCGGTACGCCGCACGTGCTCATCGGCGACCAGTTCTCCATCGACGGTACTCCCGTCTCCGCCGAGGACAATGCCGCGATGCTCGCCAGCGCCACGGCCAGCGGCTTCCTGCGCGTGACTCAGCCCGATGCGACGGCTGCCCAGGTGCTGGCCCCGTTCCAGACGCGGGTCCAGGAGTACAGCCAGCAGGTCGTGGCGGTGGCCTCCGACGAGCTCTGCAACCGCCGCGTGCCCGGCAGTGTGGACCGCAGCCGTTCCAGTGTGAGCTGCAACGCCCTGGGCGAGGTCGATGCCCGCGGTGGTGACATCCAGCAGCTGGTCGCCCAGGCCTACCTGGAGGTGGCGAACGCGGACTACGGCGGTGCGGACATCACCCTCCAGAGCGGTGGTGGTGTGCGCCGTCCCCTGCATGGGCAGGTGACCGCGGCCGATGTCATCGAGGTGCTGCCCTTCGGCAACATGCTCTTCCGGCTGGACGTCACCGGAGCGGAGGTGAAGTCCATGATCGAGGACGGCCTGCACGCCACCTTCCGGGAAGGCGGGACCACGGGGCCCTATCCGTACACGGGCGGCCTGCGCTTCGACGTCAACGCGACCCAGCCTCGCGGCCAGCGCGCCAGCAACCTGGAGGTCCTGGACCAGACGACGGGCCAGTGGAACGCCGTCAACCCGACGGCGACCTACCGCCTGTTCGTGCTCAGCTTCAACGCCACGGGCGGTGACGGCTACGAGACGCTGGCCAATGTGCCGGCGGAGCGCCGCTCCGATATCGGCGTGCTCGATGCCGACGTCCTCCAGACGTACATCGACCGCGTGTCCGAGCGTGAGCCCGGCACGAACCTGCCCGTCCTCCGCAAGGTGGACGCGTCGCTCTACAGCACGAAGTCGTTCATCGAGTAGGACGCCACCCGTCTCCGCCGCGGCTACGTTGCCGCGGCGGCCGACGTTCGCGGAGCAACCAAGGTGCCGCGTCGTCACGGTGTGCTCGCCTGGTGCACGGGCGGGTGTCGCCGATGGCGCATGGCCCATTCACTTCGAGCGCTCCGCCGGTCTCTGGCTGGACATGCGGGCGCCATGACGGGGGACACGCTCGACCTGGCGGCGAGCATGAGGGCATGCCCTGGTCCGGGACTTCGAGCCCGCCTCTGCATTCTCGTTTCTGCGTGCTCAGCCTCCGGAGGAACCCTGTCCGGGCGGAGCCCACCGCCCGCGAGGAGCCCTCCATGAATACATCCATTCCATCGCAAATGAAGGCCGCCGCCATCGACCGTTTCGGTGGTCCCGAGGTCCTCGGCTTGAAGACGGTGACGGTGCCCCAGGTGGGGCCCGGCGAGGTCCTCATCAAGGTGGAGACGGCGGGCGTCGGCATCTGGGATTCCGCCGAGCGCGAGGGTGAGATGGAGGCGATGAAGCCACGCAAGTCGTCCTTCCCCTATGTGCTCGGCACGGATGGCGCGGGCACGGTGGTGGCCGTGGGGGAGGGCGTGAAGACGCGCAAGGTGGGCGACCGGGTCTATGCCTCCGGCTTCCTCAACGACAAAGGGGGCTTCTATGCCGAGTACGCCGTCGTGAAGGCGGAGGACACCGCGCCCGTCCCGAAGGGCCTGAGCGCGGAACAAGCGGGCGTCCTGGCCGCGGACGGCATCACGGCGCTCCAGGGCGTGGAGGACGCGCTCAAGGTCCGCGAGGGAATGACGCTGCTGGTGTACGGCGCGAGTGGTGGCGTGGGCCACCTGGCGGTGCAGCTCGCGCGGCGGCTGGGGGCTCGGGTGGTGGCGGTGGCCTCGGGCCCGGATGGCGTGGACCTGGTGAAGCGGCTAGGCGCGGAGAAGGTGGTGGACGGGCGTGGGGAGCCCAACGAGGTGGCGAAGGCCGTCCGGGACTTCGCGCCGGACGGGCTCGACGCGGCGCTCGTGCTGGCCGGGGGCGAGGGCGCCAACCAATCACTGGAGGCCGTGAAGAAGGGAGGCCACATCGCGTTCCCCAACGGGGTCGAGCCAGAGCCCCAGCGTCGGGATGGCGTCCAGGTGACGTCGTACAACGGCGAGTCGAGCGCAGACGTGCTGGCGCGCCTCAACACGCTCATCGAGGCGGGGCCCTTCCACGTCGAGGTGTTCCAGGTGTACCGGCTGGACGAGGCGCAACGCGCGCTGGAGGCCGTGAGCAAGCATCACCTCGGAAAGCTGGCGCTGCGCATCCATTGAGCCGCGGCGAGGTGCCGGGGGATGGGGCGCCCTGTCCAGTCCCGTTTCGGGCTGGACGGGAGCCGCCGGAGTTCGTGCCTGGCCTCCCGGCGGGCCATCCTTCCGGGCGCAGGGTGGGGTTCGGAGTTAGACTCCGCGGATGAACTCCAGCCCATCCAGCCGCTCGTCCGTCGTCGTGGCGGAGCTGGGGCCCACGAACACGGGAAAGACGTACCGGGCCATCGAACGCATGCTCGAGCACGGCTCGGGCATCATGGGGTTTCCACTTCGCCTGCTCGCCCGGGAAGTCTACGACCGGGTGACCGCACGGGTGGGCGAGGGCCGGGTCGCCTTGATGACGGGAGAGGAGAAGCGCCTCCCTCCGCGGCCCGACTACTGGATATGCACGGTCGAGGCGATGCCGACCGACCGCGTGGTCGACTTCGTGGCCGTGGACGAAATCCAGCTCGCCGCGCACCGCGAGCGGGGGCACGTCTTCACGGACCGGCTGCTCCACGCGCGGGGCCGCAAGGAGACCTGGTTCCTGGGCGCGGACACGATGCGGCCCATGGTCCAGTCGCTGATTCCCCACGCGACGGTGAAGCGCGCCACCCGCCTGTCCCAGCTCCGCTACGCCGGGCAGCGCTCGCTCAAGAGTCTGCCGCCGCGCTCGGCCGTGGTCGCCTTCTCCGCGGACCGCGTGTACGAGCTCGCGGAGTCGCTGCGCCGCCTTCGGGGCGGTGTCGCCGTTGTCCTCGGCGCGCTGTCACCCCGGACGCGCAACGCCCAGGTGGCGATGTACCAGTCCGGAGAGGTTCAGTACCTGGTGGCCACCGACGCCATTGGCATGGGGCTGAACCTGGACCTCAACCACGTGGCCTTCGCGGCGCTCTCCAAGTTCGACGGCGCGGAGCAGCGGGACCTCTTTCCGGACGAGCTGGCCCAGATTGCGGGCCGCGCCGGGCGTCACCTGAACGACGGCAGCTTCGGCACCCTGAACACGCTGCCGGAGTTGCCGCAGCGGGTCGTCTCCGCCATCGAGACGCACCGGTTTCCGGCGGTTCGCCGCCTCGTCTGGCGCAATGCCGCGCTCGACTTCTCCAGCCCCGAGGCCCTTCTGGATTCGCTGGTGCGTGCCCCGGGCCACGACGCCTTCAGCCGGGTGGAGCGCGCGGATGACTTCGACGCGCTCAAGGAGCTCTCGCGCGTTCCGGCCATCCAGGAACTGGCCACCGGACGGCCCATGGTCGAGCTGCTGTGGCAGGTCTGCCAGATTCCAGACTTCCGCAAGGGCCTCTTTGGCCAGCATGTCGCCTTGCTGCGCGAGACGTTCCTCCAGCTGACCGCGGGGGATGGGCGGCTGGACCCCGTCTGGCTCTCCCGGCAGGTCACTCCGCTCGATGACGTCTCGGGTGACATCCACACGTTGATGGACCGGCTGGCGGCCATCCGCATCTGGACGTACATCAGCCATCGACCGGGCTGGCTGCAGGACGCCGAGCACTGGCAGGAGCGGACCCGGAGCATCGAGGACGCGCTGGGGGATGCCCTGCACGAGCGGCTCGTCGAGCGCTTCGTGCAGCGGGCTGCGCGCAGGAGTGCGCGGCGCTTCGTGCGGGCCGTCGCGAAGTCGCCTTCCGGGTCGGACAGCCCCTTCGCCAAGCTGGGGCTCCTGCTGGGGGATGTGCCGGGCTCGGAGGGCGCCGCGCTGACGGAAGAGCAGTTCGTCCAGCAGGTGGTCGACGCGACACACGATGCCTTCGAGGTGGATGCGTTGGGAAACATCGCCTTCGATGGCCAACCCCTGGCCCGGCTCGTTCGCGGCAAGGACCGGCGCTCACCGCAGCTCGCGTTGGCGGAGCCAGAGGTCTGGACGGGCGGCGCCCGGCAGCGGCTCGAGCGGAGGTTGCTGGCGCTGGCGCGGGACCTCGTCGCCGAGGCGATGGGCGGCTTCCCCGCCGAGGCCGTGGCTGGCGCGGACCCCTCCGCGGCGACGCGTGGACTCGCCTACCGCCTGTCCGAGGGCCTGGGGGTGATTCCCCAGGGCGAGGCCCGTGAGCAGTGGCGGCTCCTGGGTGAGGAGGCGCGCGCGCGCATGAGCGCACAGGGGCTCTGTGAGGGGCACCGCTTCTTCTACGTCGCCGAGGCGCTCGCGCCGCAGGCCCTGGAGCGGCGCTGCATGCTGACGTCGTTGTTCCAGCAGCGTCCGGCCCCCAAGGGGGTACCTCGCGAGCCCGTCCTCCATGTGTCGGAGGTGGGGGGCCAGGATGCGCGGGCCTTTGGTTACGAGGTGCTCGGGAGCGTCGCCCTGCGCGCCGACATCGTGGAGCGGCTCTGTACCGCCTTGCATCACCCCCACGGAGCGCGGCAGGTGCACGCGCTGATGCAGGAGCTGCGGCTGGAGGGAGGCGTGCGCGCCAGGGTGCTGCGCGAGCTGGGCGGGCCAGCGGGCGGCGCCCCGCCGAAGCGGCGCAGGCGCCGTCGCGGCGGGAAGGCGACGGGCGCGGACAGGAACGCCTCCGGGAGGCCCGCGTCCCAGGCAGGCTCGCACCTGAACGCCCAGCGAAGCGCGGCGGCCGAGGGGGAGAGCCGCACTCCTGGCGGCGGGGCCGGACCGAGTCACTGAGCGCTCCGCATCTCGGGTGTGACGGTGAAGGAACGGAGGCGAAGCCGTATGCCATTGCGGACCAGGACAAGGGCACCAGTCCCCAGGGAACGGGCCAGTGGTTCCGCCAGAACTTCCCGACCCTGCGGTACGTGGAGGCGGGCCCCCGGAGACGAACAGCTTCACGTCGCTCTTCCGCGGGATGTATCAGAACGACTCGACGGGCGGCGGGCGTCCCGTCATCCAACTCGTCGAATCCGCCGTGGTGCCGCTGAACCAGTGGTCGTGGGTGAACACCCACGTGCGCACCAGTCACGGCGCACTGGGGGCTGGCTATCCCGTGGTGCCCCAGAACCCCTCCTCCACGCGCAATACGAGCGGGGTGAAGGAAGGCGACACCCCGAGCTGGTTCTACTTCCTGCCCAACGGCCTGCAGAACGCCGAGGAGCCGACCTGGGGGGCTGGGGCGGTCGCTTCCGACTGGACGCTGGCCAGCACTACATCGACGGGGAGGACACGCACTGGTCGTCGACGGGCAACTCCGACTTCAGCACGCGGCGCAAGTGGACGGTGGCTCGCTGGCGCGAGGCCTACCAGAACGACTTCGCGGCGCGCCTGGACTGGTGCGTGGCGACGACCTACGCCGCGGCGAACCACGCGCCGGTGGCTGCGTTCCGGAACGATACCAGCCGGCAGATGGTCCACCTCACCGCTGCGTCCGGCAGCACGGTGAGTCTGAGCGCCATTGGCTCTTCGGGCCCGGATGGTGACGTGCTGAGCTACCAGTGGTTCCAGTACCGCGAGGCGGGAACCCACGCAGGGGCGGTGAGCCTGAGCGGAAGCACGGCCCGGGATGCGAGCTTCGTCGCGCCAACGGTGAGTGCTCCGGCGACCGTGCACATCATCCTCGCCGTGCGAGACGACGGCAGCCCCCGGCTGACGAGCTACCGCCGCGTGGTGGTGACCGTCACGCCTTCCGGAGCCGGTGCGGGCCCCGTGGGGCACTGGGCGCTCGACGAGGGCAGTGGTGGCACCACCGCGGATGCCACGGCCCACGGCGTTACGGGCACGCTGGTCAATGGTCCGGTGTGGACGGCGGGCAAGCAGGGCAGCGCCGTCGAGCTCGACGGGACGGATGATCGCATCGACCTGGGCAACCCGAGCCACCTGCAGCTCACGGGGGCGATGACGGTGTCCGCCTGGGTCTGGGTGGATGCCTTCGCGGAGAACGGGCGCATCATCAACAAGCAGGGTGGGAGCACCAACCGGGGCTGGTCGTTGAACGTGGAGTCCGGCGGCTACGCCTCGTTCCAGGTCGCGAGCAGCGCCACCAGCCTGGTGCTCGTGGATGGCACCGCGCTGCCCACCGGCCAGTGGGTTCATCTGGCCGGGACCTATGAGCCTGGGGTCGCGCTGCGGCTCTACGTGAACGGCGTGCCCGGCTCGCAGCGGAACTCGACGCTGAACGTGGCCATCGGCAACCGTCCCGTGGGAGGTACGCCCTTCAACGGAAGGATTGACGAGGTCCGCGTCTACAACCGCGTGCTCACCCCCGCGGAGCTGCGGCAGCTCTGAGGTCCTCGTCTTCATCAAGGCGCGTCTCCCGCCACGAGACGGGGGACGCGCAGGAGCCCGGCTTCAGCGAGGGGCCTCACCGTCAGGGGCGGGCCTTGCGAGGAAGTGCTCTCGCATGAAGGCGAGGTAGGTGTCCTCGGACGTCTCTCGCCGCAGCTTCACCAGCGGTTTGATGCCGTCGGTCGCCACGTAGCGCAAGCGGTCGCTCGCGTCGGTGGCGGCGGTGTAGATGACCTCGGCGACGCTTTCGGAGGTGGCCTTGGAGCGGGCTTCGCGGAGCGAGGCGGAGACGCGCTCGGTCTCGCGCGCGAAGGCGGCATAGCGCGGCGGGATGGTGCCCTGGGCCGCTTCCTGGGCGCTACGCGAGACGAACTGGGAGTCCAGGACGCCACCGGGCTCGACAATCTTCATGCGCACGTTCTGCGAGGTGAGCTCGTACGCGAGCGCTTCCGAGAACCCCTCGAGCGCGAACTTGCTCGCGCAGTAGAGGGAAATCATCGGCAGGGTGAAGACCCCGGCGCCCGAGCTCACGTTCACGAACGTGCCTCCGCCGCGTCGCGCGAAGTGTGGCAGCGTGGCCCGAATCACATCCATGACGCCGAAAACGTTCACCTCGAACTGCTCGAGAATCTTCTCGCGTGGCGTCGACTCGAAGATGCCGTGGAGCCCGAAGCCCGCGTTGTTGACCACGACATCCAGGCCGCCAAAACGCTCGACGGCGGCCGTCAAGGCGGCGTCGATGCTCGCGCGCTCTTGAACGTCGAGCCGGGTCACGAGGACGCCGGGCCGCTTCGCGAGCTCCGCGCCCGCGGCAGGGGTGCGCATGGTGGCGACGACATTCCACCCCTGGGCCGCGAAGTGCAGCGCGGCGGCGCGCCCGAAACCCGAGGAGCAACCGGTGATGAGGACTGTTTTCTTCATGCGGCAAAAACTAGGAGCCTGCGGCCGCCGCCACAATGCGATGATTCCGAGATGAACTGATGCAGGAGGTTCATCAATGAAGGGCGGGGTGCAGGGGGCGGGGCTCACGGAGCTGAATGCGGTCGTCGCGGTCGCCGAGCACAGGAACTTCCGGGCGGCGGCCGTGGCGCTCGGCCTGTCACCGTCCGCCTTGAGCCATGCGATTGCGGCGCTCGAGGAGCGTCTGGGCGTCCGGCTCTTCCACCGGACCACGCGCAGCGTCGCGCTCACGGACGCGGGCGAGGAGTTCCTCTCCCGCGTGAAGCCCGCGCTGGCGGTGCTCGCGCAGGCCCTGGAGTCGGTGGACGCGCATCAGAAGACGCCCACGGGCACCTTGCGCATCAACACCTCGGCGCTCGTGGCGCGGCGAATCATCATGCCCGTCATCCTGGAGTATCTGCGGCGCTTCCCCGACATGCGCGTCGAGCTTGTCGCGGAAGACAAGCCCGTGGACATCGTCGCCGAGGGCTTCGACGCCGGTATCCGGCTGGCGGGGAGCATCCCGCGAGACATGGTGGCGGTGCCTTGCAGCGACGAGGTCCGGTTCATCGTCGTGGGCTCTCGCCAGTACCTGCGTGAGCACGGCGAGCCCGAAACACCCGCCGAGCTCGCCCGACACGAGTGCATTCGCTACCGGATGTCCAATGGCGCCATCTACCGCTGGGAGTTCAGCCGGCACGGCGAGGCACTGACGGTGGACGTGAAGGGCCGGCTGACGCTCGATGACGACGGCGCCGTCGTGGCCGCGGCCCTGGGCGGCGCCGGGCTGGCCTATGTGAGCGCGTGGAACGTCGACGAGGCCCTGCGGTCGCGGCGGCTCGTCCAGGTGCTCGGCGACTGGACGCCCGCCGAGCCTGGTGTCTGCCTCTACTGGGTGTGGCTCTGGAACTGAGCAACGAGTGAGCAGCCAGGTAGGGGGCTCACTGTGAGCCTGGTAGCCGGCAGAATGAGAGGTTTCTGGTGGGTTGTGCCACCGGAGGACATCAAACGATGCCGAAGGTCACCATCGAAGTGCCGGAAGGGTTCGAGGACAGCGTCAAGGAGTTGGAGGAGACGCTGAAGCGCGCCCACCGAGGCGTGGAGGGGGCGAGTAGAGGGGACCTGGCCGCGTTCGACGCCGCATGGCAGGAGGTGAATGCCGGAGCGGAGCGGACGGAGCGGTTGGTGAAGCGGAGGTTGCTTCGAGGGCTCGACCTCGACGCGGCACGAGTCCTCATCGACGGCCAGCCCTACGTCCGAGTCGGACGGTACGCGGCGACGTACAAAACGCGGCAAGGCCCCGTCGAAATAGAGAGAAGCCTCTACCGGCGGGTGGGTGAGCGCAATGGCCCCACAGTGGACACCATCAGCGTCCAAGCCGGGTGCGTCGCTGACGGCTGGTTGCCGGAGGCGGCGGTGCCCATGGCGTACCTGCTGGCCCGGGGCACCTCGCGGGAGGCGGAGGCGACGGCGCGCCAGGTGGGCGTGCTGCCCTATTGCCGTGCCTCCTTCGAGCGGGTGGGGCATGCGGTGGGAGCGCTGTATGGCGGCCAGCGGCCTCGGGTGGAGGCGGCGCAGGCCCGGGAGCTGCGAGTGCCCCGAGGCACCCGCGGCGTGAGCGTCAGCATGGACAGGGTGGCCGTGCCGATGGAGGAGCCGAAGAAGCGGCCAGTGGGCCGCCCTCGCAAGGGCGCCCCCACGCGCCCGGTGGACGTCGTCTGGCGCATGGCCTACGCGGCCTGCCTCTCCTTCCACGACGCCCACGGCGAAGCGCTGGGCACCCTCCGCTACGGGCGGATGCCGCGGGGCGAGGCCCGCGAGGTTGCCGAGCGCCTGGCCCGCGACGTCCAAACCCTGGTTTCCAGACGGCGCGACCTGTCCGTCGTCGTCCTCACCGATGGCGCTCCTGAGTTGCACGCCCTGCTGGACGAGGCGCTGGCCACCCACGCCCCCGGGGCCAAGAAGCTGGCGCGCCTGGTGGACTTCTGGCACCTGATGGAGAAGCTTGGGAGTGCGGCGCGCGTGGTGGCTGGGGAAGAGAAGGCCTCCGCGCTGCGTGAGAAGTGGAAGCTGTCCCTTCTCAACACGCCCGGGGCGGCGTGGACCATTGCCATCGCGTTGCACGCCAGCGGCAAACGGCATGTCGTCCTCGGCGACGGCCAACCGGTGCACGAGGCCCTCACCTACCTGGAGAACCACGGCGAGCGAATGCACTACGCGGAGGCGCGAGCGCGGGGGCTGCCCATTGGCAGCGGCAACGTGGAGGCCACCTGCAAGTCTCTCGTCACCCTGCGCATGAAGCGCCCTGGAGCCCGCTGGAAGGAGGCGTCCGGTCAGCACATCCTGGACTTGCGCGCCCTGGTGCTCTCGGAACGGTGGGACGCGGCCATGCGCCTCACGCTTGCGCCGCAGCGGGCCGAGGTGCGGCGCGCAGCATGATCAGGATGGGAGCCACACCCCCTCTACTATCCCGCGAACCGACACGCCCCCGCGAGCCTTCGCGCGCTGGTTGCACTCATCCGGGAGCGGCAGCGCCGCCAGCCGTAGGCTCAGGGGGACAGCGCAGGCTTTCACCCGTCACAGATGTGCCTGTGACGGGGGCCACGGCGGCGATGGCCCGTGAGGCGAGGGCCGCGACTACTTTTGCTGCTGACTTGCCTGCGTCCGCTGCTGGTGCTCCAGGAAGGCCTGGATGGTGGCGCCTCCGGCGATTGAGGAGGAGCCGCCATGCGGACCCGCGGTCTCGACCGCGTCGTGAGGCTCACAGACGCAGCCCGCGCTGTTCATGATGACCACGACGGCACCCAGCTTCATGTCGAGGTCGGTGCAGATGGTCCGGCACTCCGCGGCGCGCTCCTTGGGAACGGTCAGTGTCGCGGGCCTGGCAACGGTGCAGCCCGAGGTGGCGAGGATGGAGATGAACACCAGAAGTCGTTTGTGCATGGGCCGCCATTTATCAGATTCGCGATGGAGTCAGCGCGGCAAGTCAGCCGAGGGCACAGGGCTACCATTGGGCGGGGTCGGCGGCGACCGCGGCCTGCTTGGACGGCATGGAGCGGCGTTTCAAGGGCGTGGCGCCTGGAACGGAGGCGTGTCTGGCGATGCCGCCGTAAGCCGTCGAGGGGCGGGCCCTGCAATACTCCGGCTTGCAGCGCCCGGAAGCCGGTGTCTCGAAGCGCCGGAGTCCTGCTCAGTACACCCAGACGCTCCTGGGCGCGAAGCCCAGGGGGCTGACCCACTCACCAGGGCCAATGGGGTAGGGCCCTCCTTCACAATCCTCGTTCAGGAAGAGGGAGGCGGTATAGGGCCCGGTGTTGATGGCCGAGACGGCCCGGTCTCCCCAGCCGTGCTCGGGAAGGTTCACGCACGTCCCCGAACCGCCGGGCGGCCACGCCATGACGTTCCACATCTCACCGGTGAAGTCGGGGCCCTCGAACAGGCAGAGGGCGCCCGAATAGGGACACGGAGTGTCTTCCGAGGCGGAGGCCGGCGCCGGAGCCAGCAGCGCCGTGGCCGTGAGGCTCAGTGAGGCTGCCGTGCTCAGTCCGAGGAGGGTGGCGCGTCGGAACGCAAGCCAATGCATGAGGGTGTCTCCGTGTCCGGGGTTGGGTGTGCTGCCTGGCATATGGTGGCACGCTCCATGGAAGGCAGAGCGGGAGTTGCATGTGACGTTTGCGATTCATTGAATGGCAGACGCTCGGTTTCCACTGTCCTGGCGAATTTGCGTCGCGCCAGGATGGCGCGGGTGCCGCGGCCCCACTGGAACCCGCTCTGCACATGTCTGTGCAGCAGGGTGCACAGTCAGGCGCGGCGTCCCGTGAAAACCGCTCGGATTTCCTCGGGATTGCGGGTGGCCGCGGACTTGCAGTCGGGCGCCGCCGTCCATTGAGGACGGTCCGGGCGCTCGTGGCTGGCAATTCCGCCAGCGGCGACCCGGCCAGGGCACCTCCGCACTGCCATGAGCCTCTCGCTTCGATGTTCCGTCCCGCGGTTCCTGATTCCTGCCGCCGTCCTGCTGGCCATTCCCGCTGCCGCGCAAGGAGGGGACGCGCAAGCGGATGACACAGGCACGGGCGTCACCCTGGGGTTGCGCGCGAGCTACGGGATTCCGTCTGGCGATTTCTATGACGGCTTCTCCCTGGACGAGCGGTTCAGTGGCGTGTTCGCGCCGCAAGTCGACCTGGGCTACTTCATCAATCGCCATGTCTATCTTGGCATCTACGGCCAATTCGGGAGCGCGCGGATCCAGAGCGACGCTTGCCCCACGGGGGTGGATTGCAGTGGAAGGGTGCTGCGTTTCGGGGTGGACGTGAGCTACCACTTCATCCCGGACTCGGTCCTGAGCCCCTGGCTGGGCGCTGGACTCGGATATGAATTCACGCGCATTTCAGCCTCGGCGGCTGGCTCGACAGGGGCCGGAAATTACAAGGGGCTGGAGTTCGCTCACGTCGAGGCAGGCCTCGAAATCCGGGTGGCCGAGCACGTCTGGCTGGGGCCCTGCTTCATCGCCACCCTGGGGCAGTACTCCCGCGCCACGATGACCATCGATGGGCTCGAGCTCTCCGGGGAGATTGAAGACAAGTCCCCCCACTTCTGGCTCCAGCCGGGGGTGCGCCTCCAGGTCCGGCTGTAGGCTGGGACAGCTCAGTCGTCCAGGGTGCCTGAATCGAGCGCCAGGCGCGCCGTACCCGCCATGCGCTCCGCGAGCGTCTGCACCGAGCGCGTCACCTTCTGGGTCTCCTCGACGATGCGCAGCGTGTGCTGCATCTGCGAGGACAGGTCCTGGATGGCCTGGGCAATCTGGGACGTGCCCTCGTCCTGCTGCGCCACCGCGGCGGAAATCTGCCGCACGCTGCCACTGGTGTCATCGATGATGCCCGTGAGCCGTTGGAGCTGGGTGCCGGAGGCGCGCACGGCATCCAGGCTCGCCTTCACCCGCTGCTCGCCCTGCTCGCTCAGCTTCGCCGTCTCTCGCATGCTCGTGCTGACGCTGTCGAGCACGTCGCGGATGCGCTGCGTCGCCACGATGGACTGGTCGGCGAGCGCCCGCACCTCGCGCGACACCACGCCGAAGCCGCGGCCATGCTCTCCACTTCGCGCGGCCTCGATGGCGGCGTTGATGGCCAGCATGTTGGATTGGTCCGCCAGGGCCTTCACGGTGTCCACGATGCCGGAAATCTCCCGCGTGCGCGCATCGAGCGCGAGGATGCTCCGGGCCATCTCGGATACTTCCACGCGGATGGCTTCCAGATTGGTGAGCGTGCGGGAGAGGGCCGCGCCCCCATCGCGCCCCGCTTCCTCGGCGCTTTCGATGGACTGGGCGAGCAGCCGGGTCTTGTCCGCCGTCACCCGGGAGCCCTGGCGGATTTCCTGGACCGTCTGTTCGACCTCCCGGAGCGCCGCCGCTTGCCGGCCGAGCCCCGTTGTCTGCACCTCGCTCGAGGTGCGCAGTTGCTGTACCACCGTGGCCAGCTCGCCGGCGCCGCTCCCCATGCCCAGGGCCAGGCGCTTCACGTCCTCGCGCCGTTCCTCCAGTTGCCGCGTGTGCGCCGCGAGCGAGCGCACCACCTGCGACGAGCGGCGGCCGACGATGCCAACCAGCGACAGGGTGAGCGCCAGGAAGCCCCAGTGCATCCACGTGGTCGAGCCCTCCACCAGCCCGAACACGGGCAGGGTGCTGTGGACGAGGACGCCCGCGAGCAGCCCCAGGCCGATGGAGAAGATGCGGGCGTCGGCGTTGCCCTGCCATGCCGAGCGTACCGCGACGCCGACGCATACCAGCAGGCAGGGCACGGAGTAGACGACGAGGAGCCCGAGGTTCCGCTGCGCCGTGCCCAGGTCTACGAGCACCACGACGCATTGGATGACGGTGGGGACGGTGACGCCCCACGCGCCCCAGCGGAACCAGCGCATCCTGTCCTCCAGGATGCTGTCCGAGATGAACCAGGCGAGCCCGGGCAGGATGCAGTACGCGCCCAGCAACGTCAGCTGGCTGCCCAGCAAGTGTTTCCCCCAGAGGGCTGGGAGCAGTCCGCTCGTGCCCAGCAGCATCGCGCCGGAGCCTCCCGCGAACACCGTGAGCGCGATGAACATCTGCGCCCGGCGCCGCACGAGCGCACCTGCCAGGGCCACCGCCGCGATGGCGAGCAACAGCAGCCCCATGACGAAGGGGGCCAGGCCGTCACGCGTCACCGTGGCGAGCAACTGGTGGTGCGCGCCGACCCGGGCCATGCCGCTGAGGCCAATGGCCGGGCCGGTACCCTGGATGCGCAGCAGCAGCCGGTGTCCCTCCACCGAAGGCGGCAGGGGGAACAGGTGCCACGCGAGTGTCTCCGCCTTCTCCGTCCCGGAGGGGTTCAGCGTTCCGCTCGAGTGGATGCGCTGGCCGCCCGCGTAGAGCTCGAAGGCATTGGCCACCGCGCCCAGCTGGAGGGCGGGCTCCCGCCATGCGCCCGGGGGGACGGGGATGCTCAGCCAGAGGAACGTATTCGCGCCTCGGCCAGGCGGCTCCTGGAGCGCGGTCACCGGCAGCCAGCCCGATCCGTCTCCCGATTCGAGCGCCCAGGTCGGTACGCCCGTGGGGCCCAGCGGAGAGTCGCCCCAGCGGTAGCGCCACCCGTCGCGCAGGTCGATGCTCGACATGTCCTCACCTGCCCGGGCCGCGGAGGTCACGGTGAGCAGGAGCAGGATGAGCCACCTCGCGACATGAATCCTTGAGACAAATGAAACACTGTCACGGTGGCGGGCCGTCGGCGCACGAGTCGAGACGCGGGAGCGATGCATGAATGCATCCATCCTCGGGGGCGGGAGCGGCTCTGTAAATTGGGTCGGCTCGACCCCGCCCGCTTACTTGACCTCTGGTGGTGTGTGTCGTGTCGACAGGCGGTGAGGATTCAGCGCGGATTTTCTGGGATGTGATGTTTCACCGAGGTGAGGCCTGGGCGAAGTGCCCAACCAAGCCATTCATGGCGGCGCAGCCTGCGCTGCACTGCGTCGCCGGATGCCCGCCTCAGCGTGACCTGCGGGGCGGTACTTCAGTGCTTCAGCGCGAGCCGCGGCGGGTCCGCTCCAGCGACCATTGGACGAGCTTTCGTGCCTGCCGGTGGAGTGCCGTCTTCTTGAAGGCACTGTTGAGTTGATCGGCGAGCTGATACCGCAGTGGGGGCGTGGCCGCGCGCTGCTCCAATTCCCGGATGCGTTCAGTCTGCGCCGAACTCAGTGGCGGATTGACGAGATGTTGCAAGGGGGGCGGGCCGCTTCGACGGCCGATGAAGTCAGTGTTGTCCCCCTTGCGGAGGACGAAATTCAGCGTGTTTCGCGTGAAGGCCATAGGGACACGGGCGCCGCTTCTCTCCACGTAGACGCGCAGCAGTTCCTCGTCGAGCGTGACTGGGAACATCGAGAGGATCTCCGGTTCGAAGCCGGTTCCCACCAGCAGCGGCTCAATCTCGCCCAGGGCCAGCTCGACTTCGTGATGGCTGGCGCCCAATCCCCATCGTGTCAGGAGCATGGGGGCGTCCTCCGCCGACACCTGCGCCATGGCGCTCCGGAAGGCCGCCCGCGGCGAGCGTGAAGCGTAAGGCCACCCCAGCTCCGGCGGCAGCAGGTGGAAGAAGGGCATGAGCGAGGTGTGGCCGTCGTAGTAGACCAACCGGTTCGGTGTATCGACGACGACGAAGATCCCTCCGGGCCGGAGCAATTCCCATCCGACTCGGAGTGTCTCCAGGCGCTCAGTGGGCGTCTGGTGTTCGAGGACGGCATAGAGCACGAAAACGTCTGCTCCTTCGGGATGCTCCTTCTTCACCGTCTCCAGCAGTCGGGCGGGTTCCACGACACTCAGCTTGACGTTGCTCAGTCCCAGCGCGCGCATCCTGCTCCTGGCCGCGGCAACGGAGGGCGTGTGGATGTCGTAACCCGAGACGTGCCGGGAGACCTGGGCAAAGGCCGCTGTACTGGACCCCGTGCCACAGCCCACCTCGACGATGTCCGCCGCCTCCAACTTCATGTACCTTGCCAGCCAGGGCAGGACATGGTCGATGCACCGATTGTAGCGGCCGTCCACGTGGTCCGCGATATCCGACTGTCCAGCTTGGGTATTCAGGAAGCTGGGATCGAAATCCGCGAAGTAGGACTGGAGCAGCGCCTCACGAACACTCGCCACGAGCGCGGGGTCTGCCATCTTGTACGACTCGAAGCCCATTGCCATGCCTCTCTCCTCGTGGTCGGGGGGGGCCGAACCAAGGCGTGGGAGGGTACCAATGCCCGCAGCATCAGGCGAGCACTGGGAGGCGTGCTCTGTCGCCTAGTGATGCAGCGGTTTTCCGGCTCCGGGGCGGATGTTCTGGTTCACGTGGAAGAGGTTGTCGGGGTCGTAGCGCTCCTTCACCTCCACCAGCCGTTCGTAGTTGCCGCGATAGGTCGCCTGCACGCGCTCCTGGCCTTCGTCCATCATGAAGTTCACGTAGGCGCCGCCCGCGGAATAGGGGTGCAGCGCGGCCCAGTAATCCTTCGTCCAGGCGGTGATGTCCCGCGCCTTGTCCGGGGCAGGGTCGACGCCGACGATGACCTCGGCCCAGCGCGCGTCCCGAAAGCTGAAGGCCGTGTCGCCCGGCGCCACCCGGTGTGCCGCACCGTCGATGGGATAGAGATGCATGGTGGAGAGCATCGTGGGCAGCCGGTGGGCGAAGGCCACGTGCCGGGAGATGGCTTCGTCCCCGAGCTCTCTTACGAAGTCCGCGCGCCAGTACCACTGGAGCCCCGGCGGGTAGAGCGCGTCGAATGCGCTCTGCAAGGCGGGGAAGGGCATGGCCTGCACACCGAAGAGCGCCGGGGCCATGGCGCGCACGGGCTCGAACAGGGCATCCGCGAGCGCTGGCTCTCCGGTGTAGCACCAGACCACCGCGCACATCTTCTTCAGGTGAAGTGACGCGGGGAATGGGGGCCCTGGAGGGACGACCAGGAACGCAAAGAACCCGTTGAGGGTCTCCGGCGCGGAGGGAATGAACTCGCGGTACCAACGCATCACCTCCTCCGCGCGCTCCAGTGGCCAGAGGGTAGGGCCACCCAGGATGGTGCTCACCGGGTGGCCTCGGAAGAGGAACGAGGTGACGACGCCGAAGTTGCCGCCGCCGCCGCGCACGGCCCAGAACAGGTCCGGGTGGTCCTCGGCGCTCGCGGTGACGAAGCGCCCGTCCGCCAGCACCATGTCCACGGCGAGCAGGCTATCAATCGTCAGGCCGAAGCGACGCGTGAGATGACCCAGGCCGCCTCCCAGCGTGAGCCCGCCCACGCCCGTGGTGGAGATGATGCCCGAGGGAACGGCGAGCCCGAAGGCATGGGCGGCGTGGTCCACGTCTCCCCAGACGCTTCCTCCCGCGACGCGCACCGTGCGTGCGCTGGGGTCCACTCGGACGCCTCGCATGCGCGACAGGTCGATGACGAGTCCGTTGTCACAGGTGCCCAGTCCGCCGCCATTATGCCCGCCGCCGCGGACCGCGAGCGTGAGCCGATGCTCGCGAGCGAACGCCACCGCGGCAATGACGTCCGCCACGTCGGCGCAGCGGACGATGAGCGCCGGGTGCTTGTGAATCATGGCGTTGTAGACGCGGCAGCTCTCCTCGTAGTCGGCGTCTCCCGGGCGCACCAGCCCGCCACGCAAGCGGGCGCGTAGCTGCTCGACATCATCCAGGGGCAGCCCGGGCAGGGCGCTTCCCGTTGCCTGCGTGGGTTCACGCTGAGGATCCAGGGGCATGGCAATCTCCTCTTCGGGACCGGGATTCGTGTGAGCGGCCCCTACAGCCAAGCTAGGGATGACATGCGAGCGCCACGCACGGTTCAGGGCAGGAAGGCGTGAAGAGGCGCTCACGCACGCGCAGAAGGACGGACGCGGGCGGGGCGCTTGGCGGGTCCGTCGCCGTAGCGCTCTGACGGCACAAATGTCTGCCAAAGGGAGAAGATGGTTGCGATTTGGTGCCTATTTTCAAGAGCCGAGCCATGGGCAGACAGCCATGCCATGCTGGCTCCATGGGCTTGAGGGGGATGCTTCGACTCACGGGAGTCGTCCTGGCCGCTGTGCTGACCACAGGGGCTTCGTCACCATCACCACCGCCAGCGGTCATCGTGGGCACCGTCCTCGATGGGGAGAAGTCCAAGCCCCTTCAGGGGGTTGTTGTGACGGCAAACGCTCCCACGCTGAAGGAGGTGCTGAGGGCGGTGACCGATGCCTCCGGGGGCTATCGCATCGAGGGCGTTCCGCCGGGCCGTTACGTGCTTCACTTCGAACGGGACCGGTACCACGCTCATGTGCAGGCAGCGTTCGCCGTTGTGGAGGGGGCGACGGTGCGAGTCGACACGGCCCTGCAGCCCAAGGTCTATCTCCACTACCTCGTGGACTGCGAGCATGCCTCCGATGAATGGCTCCACCCGGCCACTCCGCACCTGGAGCCCCGGAGGCTCCAGAAGCTGGCGCTCAGCAGGCCCATGGGGCAGGCGGGTGGACTCCGCGCCGCGGAAAGACTGGCGGAGCTGGTTCCTGGCGTCCTGGACGTTCCATATGGCTTCTCCGTCCGGGGCGCGACGGCATTCGAGAATGGCTTCCTGCTGGAGGGGCTGTCCACGCGAGATGCCCTCTCCGGGCTGAACCTGCTTCCGCTCAGCCTGGAGCTCGTCAGAACCGTGACGGTCCACGCGGGTGGGGCCATGCCGGACCGGGGACGCGCGAGTGGTGGCATCCTCGAGACGCGCTTGAAGCCGGGATGTTCCTGCTTCTACGGCTCCGCATTCGCGTACTGGACGCCGGGGGGCCTGGAAGGAACGCGCAAGCCCAGGGGCGGCGCTGGCACGGGCTTCTCCACACGGGATGGGCTCGTGAACCTGGGAGACTTTGGCGTGACGCTGGGTGGCCCGCTCCTCCGGAACCGGCTCTCGTTCTTCGCGGGTGTTACTCCGGTGCTCAGCCGCATCGAGCAGCACGGCACCCAGGTGGAACAGCGCGGTGTCCAGGCGGTGGGTCGGCTGATGTACCAGCCCACTCCCGACCATGGCGTGTCTCTCTCCGTCCTCGGCACGCCGTCCGTACTGCGCGAGCTGGAGGCCTCACGGGTATCCAGGGAGAGTGACGTGGACACGGTCATGGCCATGGTCGATTACGCCGGCCAGGTACTGGACAAACGACTGCTGCTCAAGCTCACGGCAGGGTGGCTGAACCAGCAGGTCTCCCGTCACGCCTCGACTGGCGAGACGCGTCGCCAGCAGCGTCGCTTTCAAGCGAAGGCCCGAGGGCTGTATTTGCTGAACGTCGTGGGCACCCACCACCTGGAGGTGGGCCTGGACACGGAACACACGGTGCATGACCGGATGCTGCCGGTGGAGTCCCGGTCCGCAAGCACCGTGCTGGGCGGCTACGTGCAGGACCGGTGGAATGTGTCTCCTTACTTCGCAGTCAATGGCGGCCTCCGCTATGACGTGCAGTCCCTGCGGGCCGCGACGGGGGGACGCTCCGTGCTCACCCGCTACCAGCTTTCGCCTCGCGCGGGCATCGTCGTCACGCCGACCGCTCACTTCGGGACGGCGTTCGTTGCGCATTTCGCGAGGTACCATGACCAGGTGCCACTCGGTCTGGTGGACACGGGGCAGCCGCTGCCTGTCACCATCGACCCCGGTCTGCGCCCGACGTCCTTGAATGAGTTCCTTCTGGCGGCATCACGGGAGTTCTCTCCAATCAGGAATGGCAATCTCTCGTTGCAGGTGACTGCGCAGTACACCCGGCGCAACCTGGATGGTGCACTCGCGAGCATCCTCACGCCCGGCGAAGACGGAGTCCTGATTGGCAATCCAGGCTCCGGACTCACGGCGGCGCTCCCGAAGGCCGTGCGAAACCATGACGCCGTCACGTTGTCGCTGCATGCGTACCACCGCCAGTGGAAGTCCGAGCTCAGCTACACGCGCTCGAGACTCCACGGCAATCAGACGGACCCGCTCGGGGCCGAGGCAGGACGGCCCCTGCCTCGTCAGCAGCTGCTGCCAGCCGACCGCACGCATTCCATCAAATTCACCAGTACCCGGCCGTTCTACCTCTCGTACACGCATGCCATGTGGGCAGGCCTGACGTACCAGGGCGTCTCTGGCACGCCCTTGGAGGGAGGCGTGGGGCGCGCCCCGTGGATTCATGTGCTCGACGCCCACGTGAGCCTGGAGCAGTCCCTGCCAAGGCGGCAGTCGCTGTCGTTCAACCTCGACGCGCTCAATCTGCTCAACGCACAGCCCCCGGCGCGGATGGACGCGAGAATTCCCATGGAGATGGCGGGACCGAGTCCTCTGCGGCCCTTGTCGCCACGGCAGGTGCGGTTCGGGGTGCGCTATACCTTTTGAGTGGCCGGGCTCACTCGGGCCGCGATGTGACGTGCCCACTGGGCATGAATCGCGGCGTTGCGGCGACGTCCGCATGAGTGGGCGGCGCGTGGTGTCCGTATTCCGGCAACAAGGCGCCACCAATGTGCGTTGCTCGGCGTGCGGAACACCGGCGCGCGCACCGTGACGGTTCGGTGTCGCTCGCTGGAGTCCGCGTCTGCTCAGGCGCAGAACGACACGGGCCCTTCCGGCCGACGCCGGGAGGACCCGTGGTCCACCATCACCACTCAGCAGGTCTGGTCGATGAGCGCCTGGCAGTGCTCAATGGCCTCGGCGAGGGTGCAGCCCGTGGCCGTACAATGGGGCCGGCCCGTGTCGGGGTGACGGCAGTAGTCGAGCACCACCCAACAGGCGAGGTCGTTCTCGGACACGCTGACGTTGGCGGCGCCAACTTCCGGGGCCTGCTCGCCCGGAGCAGCGGTCCGCTGCTCGATGACCATCTCGCGGCCGTCAGCCGTGGATACCACCTGGCCGGTCTCCGACGGGTTGGCTGCTTCTTCCGCTCCGCATCCCACGAGTGGCATCGTCGCCAGGAACATTCCCAAGAGCAGCTTCTTCATGGTCATGCCTTCCATTGGAGGTGAGGACGCCGGGGGCGGCGCCACCGGATGAGAGGAGAATCGTCCGGCATGTCTTGTCTAGCAATGCAATCAATCAAGGACAAGCAATGCTGGACTGAGTGGTCAATGGCTGACATCGCCGCTCGGGCTCCAGCTGGCCATGAAGTCCCGGGTGGGGACGGGGCTACGGCGTGAAGCGCGTGGGATTGGGCACGGCAGGAACCGTGACGGTCTGGCCGTAGACCAAAGTGTTGCCGGTCACGGAGCCCGTGGCGTTCAGCCGGCTGGCATCGAGCAGCGTTCCCTGGATGCCATTGACGTTGAAGACGCACGTCGTGGAGCAGTCATACGCGACCAGCCGCGAGGCATTGCTGGAGTACACGGCTACATCCGTGGAGGTGCTGGTGCCCGAGCGCATGAAGAAGTGGGCGTCTCGCGGCTGGTAGCTGGACACCGACGCCACGCGGGGGCCCGGCGTCACCGAGTTCCAGAGGCGGAAGTTGCGCTTGCATTCGGCGGCGACGGTATCGCGGATGAGCATGTTCCGGACCTTGGTATCGATGCAGCCGTCCTGCGAGCCGCGGAAGTAGCTGTCCTCGACGACGACGTCGCTCGCAGTGCTCTCGCCATCGATGCCGTCGCCCTGGGTGTAGTCGGTCTTCTTGCCCACGACGTTGAGCACGGTGGCCCTGCGGATGACGACGTCACGCGTGGTGTCGTAGAGGGCGATGCCCACCGGGTAGTCGCTGCCCTGGCCGCCCATGCGCTCGGGCTGCATGTCAATATACGCGTCCTCGATGAGCGCTCCGGCCGTGCCCGAGGCCAGGAAGATGCCGCCACGGGTGAACATCAGAATCATGGCATCGCGCACGGTGAGGTCCGTGAAGGCCGCCGTCTTGGAGCGCTCGATGTCCACGCACGTGGCGACGTTCTCCGCCCGGAAGTGCTGGAGCGTCACGTTCGTGGTGGGGGTCACCGCCTTGAACCCGAAGCAGGTGCCGACGCGGTGGAAGTCCAGGTTCTCGAAGACGAGGTGGCTGGCGCGCACGTTGAACGCGACGGGGCCCGTCTTCGCTCGCGTGGTGGCGTCGAACGTGGACTGGAAGAGCGGTCGTCCGTTGAAGCCCCTGATGGTGACGGGTGCTTCCGCGGTACCACCCCGGGAGACGGTGTGTCCCGTGGAATAGGTGCCGCCGTGGATGCAGACCTGGCCGCCCGGCCCCACCGCTTCGATGAAGGCGTTCAAGTTGGACATCGTTCCCGCGTTCTGCGCCGTCAGTCCGTCGCGGCTGCCAGCCCCGGTGGGGGTGATGTGGCGGACGGCCGGTCCAGTGCAGTCCGCCAGCGTCGCGGTCGGCGTCGCGTACTGCGCGTTCGAGTAGTTGGAGGTCGTCTCCGATGTCGAGCCCTTGATGCGCACCCGGAACTCGTAGCGGGTGCCGTTGGTCAGTCCGTTGACGTCATAGGTCGTGGTGGCTCCGGCGCCTCGGTAGTTCCAGCTCCCACCCTCGACACGGTAGCGGACCTGGTACTGCTCCGTGCCGAGCGGCCCCGGGCTCCAGCGCAGCGTCACCTTCGCGTCGCCCGCGGTCGCGGAGAGCAGCGTCGGAGCCGTCAGGGCCGCTTCCACGCTGTCCAGGTCATCGATGGTGGACACGTCGCCGGCGTCGGGCAGGGGGCCGCAGCCCAGCGGCGACATCAAGGCGCTCATCAGCAGAAATGCACGGCTGTATCAAAGGGGGAGGGACATGGGGGGCTCTCGGGCGGCGGGGACCGCGATGGATGGAGTTGCATTCAAATCCTAGAATGCGGAGTGACCCTTCTCGCGAAACATCGAAGGCACATCGTGAGCGGGGCGGGCCGCGCCACGGGAGTTGTCCTCGGTGCCTGGGTCGGGCGATGAAGGCGCATGGTCCTTCGCATGGGGTGGTGCGTTCTCGTCCTGCTCGCGGTGTCTTGTGCCGCGCACCGTCGCGCCGACGAGGGCGGGGTGCGAGCCGTCAGGTCGGAGCTCTTCCGGGCGCGAGGTGACGCCGCTGTGGAGGCGAAGCAGTGGGGCCCGGCGGCGGGGTACTTCGCGGCCGCGCGGCAGCAGGAGGACTCACCGGCCGCGCGCTGGGGACAGGCGTGGGCGGAGGCGCGCGCTTCGTCCCTGCGGTGGACGCAGCGCTTCGAGGGCTCGGTCCTGGCACTGGCATTCTCGCCCGACGGGAAGCTGCTGGCGTCGGGTGGCTACGACGCTGTCGTACGCGTCTGGGACGTGAAGTCAGGAGCGCGGGTGGCGGAGCTGAAGGGCCATGAGGCGGAGGTCCATGCCGTCGCCTTCTCGCCCGACGGGCGGTGGTTGGCCGCCGCAGGACGGCCCGGGGCGTTGTGGCTCTGGGACTGGCAGCAGGGCCGCAGGGTGGCGCTGCTGGCCGGGCACACGGACGTCGTCCGGGGCCTGGCCTTCTCGCCCGATGGCGAGCGCCTGGCGTCCGCGGGCCTGGACCGGACGGTGCGCGTCTGGAACGTCCGGGATGGTGCGGAGCTGCTTCGCTTCTCCCACGACGACATCGCCACCGCCGTGGCCTTCTCCTCGGAGGGCGGCCGACTGGTCTCGACGAGCCTGGACCGGACCGCGAGGGTGTGGGACCTGGCGGCACGCCGCGAGCTGCATCGCCTGACGGGGCACGGCGACAAGGTGGAGTCCTGTGCCTTCTCGGCGGATGGGGAACGGGTGATGACGGCGGCGGCGGACCGGTCCATCCGCTTCTGGAGCGCCAGGACGGGGGCGCTGCTCGACGTGCAACGCCCCTCCGGCGAGCTCTCCGCGGTCGCCATCGATGGCCGCTTCGAGCAGCTCGTGCAGGCGGGTTGGGAAGGGCGGGTCCAGCGCGTGGACGTGCGCGATGGCGAGGTGGTGGAGCGGCTGGATGCGCATCGGACGTTCGTCATGTCCGTGGCCTTGTCACCGGATGGCCGCACGTACGCCTCCGGCGGCATGGACGGCGTCCTGAAAGTCTGGTCACGGCCGGAGGTTTCCCCGGACGTCCTGCTGCGAGACCTGCCCGTCTGGATGGAGACGCTGGCCTTCGTGGGGCCCGACACCTTCGTGTCGGGAGGGGAGTCCGGCCTTCACCCGTGGTCGCTTTCGTCCAGTGGTGAGGTTTCATCGCGGCCCGCGTCGCCGGACGCAGTGGGCGTCGTCGCCGCGAACGTGAAGCACGGGCGGGTGGCGGTGGGGACGTTGCAGGGCGAGGTGCGCGTGAGGGATGCGCGGTCAGGGCGCGAGGTCATGTCGGTCCCCGCCTCGCGTGAGTCCATCCGGGCGCTGGCTTTCAATCCGGAGGGCTCGCTGCTTGCCGCGGGCGTGGGGCACGACATCCTGGTCTGGGCGGTTCCCTCGGGGACCGAGGTGGCGCGGCTGGTGGGGCATCGCGGGAAGGCCTGGGCCCTGGCTTTCGACACGAGCGGGCGCCGGCTGGCGTCGGGGGCCGCGGACCACAGCGTGCGCGTCTGGGACGTGGAGCGCGGAACGCAGCTGCGCGTCCTGGAGGCGGGGGACCGGGTTCGTGCCGTGGCCTTCCTGTCGTCCGGTGCGCTGCTGACCGCCGGGATGCGCCAACCCATCCGACTCTGGGATGTCGACGACGGCCGTCTGCTGCTCGCCATGGACGAGCGCACGGTGGGTGTCTTCTCGCTGGCGGTGGCGCCCGGTGAGCGGTTCCTGGCCTCGGGCGGAATGGGTGGTGAGGTGAAGCTCTGGAGCCTCCCAGATGGCGCGCTGATGGGCGAGGTCCCCGGCCAGCAGGGCTTCGCCTCCGCCGTGGCCTTCTCGCCGGATGGCGCCTGGCTGGCGTCGTCTGCCTCGGACCGGACCCTGCGGCTGCTTCGTTTCAAAGCCCATGCATCGCCCCCGCCCGTGGGCACTGACGTGTCGCCCACCTTGCGGAGGCTGGGCGTGTCCTGGGACGCAGGCCAGCGCATCTTCACGCTGCATTGAGCATGCAGCCGCTCCCGGCTTCATGGTTTGCTCCCGCACGGGATGGAGGGGGAGGGGCCCGGGCTTCCCTGGCGAGGACATGGAGCAGGTGAAGACAGCCATCGCGACATGCCAGGCCCTGGCCGTGGTGTTGGCGTTGCTCGGACCTCTGGGCGCTGCCAAGGCGGATGAGGGGATTGCCCGGGAGCATGGCTGGAACGGCTTCTGGCTGGGGGCGCATGGCCTGGCGAGCTCGGGGTTCCGGAAGGACGTGACGGAGCCTGCCGAGGGCCGGGCCGATGAAGTGCGTTACGGAGCGGGCGCGGGGCTGGGGCTCCGCGCGGGTTATGACTATCGGGGCGTGCTGGGCGCCTTTCTCGCCGCCGAGCTCAGTGTCGGGCGAGAGGGCCCCTACCGTTCGCTGGGAGGCGGAGCGCGGGTGATGCTCCCCCTGGGCCACTCCTTCCGGCTGGGCACCACCGCGGGCGTGCGGTTCATCGACAGCGACCCGACATTGCCCTTCGTCACGGCGGGCGCCCTGATGGAGTGGCCGCTCTCCTCCCGGTTGGGCATGTCGCTGGAGGTGGACAAGGCGTGGCCCCTGGGCGGTGCCCGCTTTCGCGATGGCGGGGCGGGTACCCGGCAGCAGGTGGAGGCGCGAAGTGGCCCGTGGCGCGGCGTCCTCGCACTCACCTGGTACTTCAGGGACTGAGGCTTCACCCGCGAGCGCCGAGCTCGGTCCGGAGGAGGCGCCCGTGCAAGCCATTGCGTGTGACACCGGCGTGTGTCGCAAGCCTGGCCTGCACGGAGCGGGGGTCACCACTTCTCGACGGTGGTGACGGTCAGCGGGTACATGGGGCCCACGAAGTCGCCATTCGACGTGCATGGGCGCTCGGCGATGCTGAGGAGGCTCGCCGAGTAGTAGCCCCAGGTGGAGCTGTTGCCCTTCTCGTAGAACACATGTCCGTTGGGGAGCACGACCTTCCAGACGTGGTCGAGGTGCTCGTACCACTTGGGCGACGTGCGATTGGAGGTGATGCTCGTCACCGTGGTGCTCCACGTCCACGGCGCCGAGGCGAAGACCTCGATGGTCTGCTCGTTCTCCCAGTCGAACGGAACGAAGCTGTCGAGCCCGCCCCAGCCGTAGATGAGATACACGGACGTGCCCCAGGGCAGGTCGTAGTTCCGGTACGAGAGGTTCACCTGCGCTTCATAGGCGTAGCCATAGTCGCAGGCGTGCAGCACCGATCGCCCCTCGGCCCACATCTCCGCGGCGGACGCGGAAGAAGCCATGAAGAACACGAGGAGGGTGAGCGCTTTTCTGGAGATGGAGGTCATGGAGGGAACTCGGGGTTGGAGGTGAATTCAGCAGACACCGTCTCTACCATGAGGGTGAGCCAGGACACACGCAGTGTGCCTGGCGCATGTTTCACCGGGGACCCGGTGTCACACGTGAAACATCCCCGCAGGCGGAGCGCCTGGGAGGCTTTGTCGCGTGCCGGCGCTCGTCAGTCGCACGATCCGGCGTCGGACAGGAGGCGGCCGACGCGGACGTGGTAGAGGTCACCCGGCACGAAGGGCTCGTACTGGTGACGCACGAAGTAGAGCGTGTCGTGGTCGGGCGAGAGCGTGGGGTGGTACTCGTCCAGCTCGGTGTTCACCGTGGGGCCCAGGTTGCGGGCGGGCTGCCAGCCCCAGCGGCCCCGCTTCGCGACGTACAGGTCGCCTGAGCCGAAGCCCTCCGGCCGGTCGATGGATGCGAAGAGCAGCGTCCGTCCGTCCGGGGTGATGTTGGGGTTGAACTCCCACAGCCCGGTGTTGATGGCGGGCCCCAGGTTCTCCGCCGGGCCATAGGTGCCGTCGCGTTGCAGGCGCGAGCGCCACACGTCCCAGCCGCCGTAGCCGCCCTCGCGGTCCGAGCCGAAGTACAGTGTCCCCTCGGCGTCCACGCTCGGGTACAGCTCATCCGCGGTGCTGTGGACGGCCTCGCCCAGGTGGCGCGGCTCACCCCAGCTGCCGTCGCGCTTGCGCTCGACCACCCACAGCTCGACGTCATCGCGAGGCACGCCGTTGACGGGGCGGATGGAGGAGAAGAACAGGCGGCGCCCGTCGGGCGAGATGAACGGGTCGATGTCCGCGTACTCGCCGGAGAAGGGCGCCACGCGAGGCTCCGTCCAACGCCCGTGCCGCCACTCGGAGTAGACGATGGTGGCCTGCCGGTCGGCGGGGAAGAAGCCCGTGCTCACGCCCCAGTAGGCCGTGCGGCCGTCGGGGGAGAAGGCGATGCGGTATTCCTCCTGCTCCGGCAGGGAGATGAAGCCGGGAGAGAGCACCCGCGGGGTGCGCGGGGCGGAGGCGGACGCGGGGAAGGCGACGGAAAGCGCGAGCGCGGTGAGCAGCGTGGGGAGACGGCGCAACGGAGAAGGCATGACAGGCTCCTCTTGGAGGGAGGCAGGGACATCCCTGCCAGGGCTCCAGAGGTACGCGTGGCCCGCGGGCCTGTCTGTGATTCAGGGACGAAGCGAGCGCCGCCAGGGATGAACAGGCGCGGCGCTGGGACGACGCCAGGAATGGCCAGCAAGCGGACCTTGCTGGCGCGGCCGACGTGGCGCGGGGCTAGAGATCCTGAGCCTGCCGGAGCACCCGGTGCGTGTCCTCATCGGACAGCGTCTCCTTCAGGTGGGGCTTGAGGAAGCGGCTCAGGTACACGAGCGTGAGCTGCTGGCTGTCCGGCGTCCGCTGTCCAGACAGACGAAGCTCCGTCTGGGGATTCTTCCAGCCCTGCTCCAGGGCGTAGTCGAGCTGGGCCTGGAGGTTGTCCATCCGTGCCTCCTCCTCCCAGGCCCTGTCGCTGGGGTCCACGGGGTCGCGGTTCGAGCGCTCTTGCCGGGGCTTGTTCAGCTCCCGCAGGCGCGCGTTGCTCTCCGTGAGCCGGTTGTTGGATTCAATTCGTCGCAGCCGGGCCTCGGCGTCGGCGGCGGTGTCCCGTTCCAGGACCGGCTCGCCGTACTTCACCCGAAGCGCCCTCGCCAAGGCGCTGAACTCGTCGCGCAGCGGGCCGGAAGCCTTGAACACCACCGACACGGCGGCGAGCTTGTGCTGCACGAAGAGGAAGTCCAGCGTGGCTGGGCGCTCCGCCACCTCCTGGGTGACGCGCAGGTCGCCCTGCGGTGAGGTCGTCCACGCCTCGGGATACAGGGCCTTCACGTCCTCGGGAGACATGCCCCACCGCGTCTCCTGGAACCCGTCGCTGCTGCGGTAGTTGGCGAACGCCTCCTTCGCGAAGGCCGCATTCGAGTCGCGGATGGTCTCACGGCGCTCCAGCAAGGCCTGCTGTCGCGCGGAGGACCCGCAGGCCGTGGCGAGGAGGCAGAACGGGAGGAGTCGGGCGATGCGGCGGCACATGGCAGGCTCCGAGGGGGGCTCATGGCCGTGACGGCCCGGCTTCCTGGATATTCTAGAGCCGAGCGCCCCCGTCACGTGGAGGGCTCGGGTGGGCGGGTCTGACGGGGGATGCCCACGGCCATTGCTGAGCTTTCAAGGAGTCCCTGGACTGGCTGTCGGGCCTCCGCTGGAGGCAGGATGGTGCGCTTGGGAGGCCGCATGGCTCGAAAGCAGACCTTCGTGATGGCAATCGTCGCGGTTGTTCTGTGCGCTGCCCTCGCATGGCGGGTGCTGTCGCCGTCGGATGAGGCCCCCGCCTCGGCAAGGGTGGGGGACGCCGCGCCGCATACGGGCAGTGAGGCGGCTTCCGCGGCCCCGGCCGGAGCAGGCAGCGCGCCTCCTGGCCCGCCCGTGCAGGCCATGGCGGGGACCCCCCTGGTGGCCGAGCCGATGCGCGAGCAGGAGGGGCGACTCCAGGTCGAGGTCGTCGAAGCTTCAGGACCGAAGCCCGGGGCGCGTGTCACCTTGTACGTCCTCGGAGCCCGCGACATCCGAAGGGGCCGGGCGGCCTGGTTCATCGCGGGGCGTGGCACCACCGACGCCGAGGGGCGGGTGACGCTCCCCGCCCGGCCTGGGAATTACCTCGTCACCGCGAAGGCCGAAGGATTCGCGACCGCTCGCGCCGGCGTCGCCCGGCCGCGTGGCGAGGCCCTGACGCAGGTGCGCCTCACGCTCGGCGCGGGCGTGGTGCTGGAAGGCACGACGGTGGCGCGGGCGACGCGTGAGCCCGTCTCGCTCGCGCAGCTCACACTCACGCCGCGCACCCTCCTGGCGGTCCGCGCACCGGATGTTCCCGAGGAAGAGCAGCACACCCTCTCCAGTGATGCGCGCGGTGGCTTCCGCTTCGAGGGCCTGGCGCCGGGTGAGTACCGGCTCGAGGCCCTCGCGCCCGGGCATGCACCCCGGCACATCGAGCGCATCCACGTCCCCGCGTCGGGGCTCATCGTCGAGCTGGACGGCTCGGCTTTCATCGAGGGCTTCGTCGAGAACGCGGACGGCGCGCCCGTGGCGAGGGCGCTCGTCACGGCCTCTGGCATGGGCGCTCCCCTCAGCGCGGAGACCAGCGAGGGCGGCGGTTTCTCCCTGGAAGTCGTTCCCGGGGTCTACGAGGTCTCCGCCCGGCAGGGGGCGCTCACCGGGACGGCGCCGGGGCGCGTCGTGGTGGGCGCGGGCATGACGGTGCGCGACCTGCGCATCCGGCTGGGAAGCGCCGCGTCGATGACGGGATGGGTGCGGCGCAAGGGCGCGGGAGAGCCCATTGGCGGCGCGGCCGTGGCCATCACCCCGGGGGCGCTGACGCTCATTCCCAGCGCCGAGCCCGTGCCCGTCGCGAGCGCCGTCACCACGGCCGAGGGCCGCTTCGAGGTGGATGGGCTCGCGCCCGGGACGTACACCGTGCGCGTCCAGGCTCGAGGCTTCCAGGCAATGGAGCGCCGTGGCATCAGCGTGCTGGATGGCCAGCGCTTCGAGCTCGTGGCGGAGCTGGACGCGAACGGCCGCATCGAGGGAACGGTCGTGGACGAGGATGCCCAGCCCCTGGCAGGCATCCACGTGACGCCGGAGTGGCGCTGGGGCCGTCAGCCCCTCGGAGGCGTCCTGGGCGCGGTGACCGACGAAGCCGGCCAGTTCGCGTTGGAGGACGTCCCCGCGGTGGACGTGTACGTCGCCGCGCGGCGTGCGGATAGCCAGACGCAGGTCCGGGAGCGGGTGCCGGTGAAGGCGGGGGAGACGAGCCACGTCCGCATCCAGCTCTCCGGAGAGGGCGTGCTCGAAGGCACCGTCCGGATGGAGGACGGCCGCGTGCCGCCGCGCCCCGTCACCGTCTATGCCCTGCGCGTCGGGTTGATGCGCACGGAGGCGCTCCAGGTCCCCGCGGAGCGGGATGGCTCGTGGCGCATGCGCGTCCGCGCGGGGCGCTACCAGCTCATGGCGTGGCTCTCCGACACGGGCAACCAGAACGGCGACCAGGAGAAGGTCGTCGAGGTCGAGGTGGGCCAGACGCAGCAGGTGGAGCTCCAGGTGCGCGAGGCGAGCCATCCCATCCGTGTCACCGTGCTCGAACCGAATGGCGCGCCCAGCGTCGCGGCCACCGTCATGGCGAGCGATGTGGGCAGCAACGAGATTCTGCTCGAGGACCTCACGGATTCCGCGGGGCAGGTCACCCTGGTCGCGGACTCGGTCAGCACCCGCGCGATGCGCGTGTGGGCCACCAACGGCGGCCGCAGGGGGGAGCTCCCCTCGGTCCCCGTGTCGCAAGAGTCAGTGACGCTCCAGCTCTCCGCCGGGGGACGGCTGACGGGCACGGTGCGCTCGGCCGGCGGCAGGGCGGTGGAGGGCTTCCGGTTGGTGGTCTCCGCGACGCGCTCGGATGAGGACTACCTCACTCGCCAGGAGCTCGAGTTCGCGGGCGACCGCTTCAGCGTCGAGGACGTCCCCGCCGGGCCCATCAGCGTCTCCGCGACGCTGGCGGACGGCCGGGCTGGCGCCGTGGAGGCTGTCAGCACCGCTGGGGAGACGACGCAGGTCGAGGTGGTGGTGGAGGCCGGGGGCGGCGTCTCCGGGCGGCTGGTGGACGCCAGGGGCGCCCCCGTGGCCGAGGCGTTCGTGGACGTGGATGGCATCGCCTCGCCCCCGACCGGGCCTGACGGCCGCTTCTCCCTGACGGACCTCGCGCCCGGCTCACATCGACTCATCGCCTGGAGCCGGACGACGGCGCGCGCGGAGCGGCAGGTGAGCCTGGCCTCCGGGAAGGTGCTGGAGGTCGGCGACTGGAAGCTGGGGCCTCCGCGTGTCGAGCCCGGGCGGCTGGGCATCTCCTTCGGCATGGACGGCAAGGACGTCACCGTGAGCGCCCTGGTGGAGGACCTGCACCAGGGGGCCCTGCGCGTGGGCGACGTGGTGCGCGCCATCGACGGTGCGCCCGTCCTCAGCGTGGGCGACGCCCGTGAGCGCGAGCTGGGCACCCCGGGAAGCCCTGCCACCCTGCTCATCCGCAGGGCGTCACACACCTATCCCGTGACGGTGATGCGCGCACCTTGAGCGCCTCGCGCACCCGGTGGCGGCCCCATGCTCAGCGTGTAGGCGGCCATCTCGCAGTGCGCGAGTTTGTTTGAGCTCAAAAGTATAGACGGGCTCCACCTGACCTGTTAACGAATGACCGCATTGTTCCTCGGGTGGTCTGTCCCGCGCGCCAGCGTCCTTGCTGAGTGTGCACCGGGAGAGGGCCGCCCCATGTGCCAAGTCAGGCGCTCTGGACGCGCGTGGCCATTCGCGGCCCGCGTGCATCCGCCGCCTATTGCCAGGAGTTGCGGTTGTCCACCCGTCTTGCCCGATTCTCGCACGCGCTTTTCCTATCTGGATTGACCTGCCTCTTCGCGCCCGCCGCGTCCGCGGAGGACGACGTGGCCGAAGACGCAGACATGCTCAAGGTCGGCGGCGCGCTGCGCCTCAATGCCTTCGTCAAGACGTGGCCCGGAGAAGAAGACAACCGGCGCCGCGGTGGCGATGTCGCTTTCGACACCTTCCGGCTCAACGTCGACGCCAGGCTCTCCAAGGTGTTGATGTCCGCCGAGTACCGCCTCTATTCGGGGTACTCCATGCTCCACCACGGGTGGGTGGGCTACGAGTTCTCCAAGGCCACGCAGCTCCAGCTCGGCGTCCACCGCGTGCCGTTTGGTGTCCTGCCCTACGCCTCTCACAACTGGTTCTTCTCGCTGCCCTACTACATGGGCATGGAGGATGACTACGACCTGGGGCTCAAGCTCATCCACACCCAGGGCCCGTGGGACCTCCAGCTCGCCTTCTACAAGAACGACGAAGGCAGCTTCACCGGCCGGAGCACGGACAGCGCGCGCTACTCCTTCGACGTCGTGCAGGTGAGCAGCTCCAACGCCGGTGAGTCGTACCTGGGCGTGGAGAGCGCGAACCATGAGAGCAACAAGCTCAACGCGCGTCTGGCCTACACCTTCCAGCATGGGGATCTGGGGCGGACGGAGGTCGGCCTGTCCGCGCAGGCGGGGCAGATCTACAACAGCGTCACCCGGCGCAATGGCCTGAACCTGGCCGGCGCGCTGCACCTGGACGGCTACTACGGTCCCTTCAACCTCCGGATGGAGGTGCTCACCTACCGCTACGACCTGAAGAACCCGGAGGGCCAGGACGACGCCATCGTGACGATGGGCGCGTATGACGCCCCCTACAAGATGGCGGCCCAGGGCACCGTCTACGCGGCGGGGGTGTCCTACGACGTGCCCGTGTCGTGGGGGCCCATCTCCAAGCTCACCTTCTACGACGACTTCAGTCTCTTCGACAAAGCCGACGCCGCCTTCGAGACGTCCATGCAGAACGTGCTGGGCATGCTCGTCACCGCGGGCCCCGTCTTCACCTACGTCGACGTGGCGAGCGGAAAGAACCAGCCGTGGCTGGGGCCCAGCTATGGCCATGCGCTCGCCGAGGGTGACCCGAACGCGCCCTGGGAGACGCGCTTCAACATCAACGTCGGTTACTACTTCTGAGGCGCCCATGGAGAAGATTGAAGTCCGCGGCCTGCGGAAGATTTATGGCGGGCATCCGGAGCGGGCCATCGCCCTGCTGGAGAAGGGGCGGAGCAAGCAGGAGATCCTGGAGGAGACGGGCTGCACCGTCGCCATCCAGGAGGCCTCGTTCGACGTGAGGGCGGGCGAGATCTTCGTCATCATGGGGCTGTCCGGCAGCGGCAAGTCCACGGTGCTGCGCTGCCTCAACCGCCTCATCGAGCCCTCCGCCGGGAGCGTGCACGTGGACGGCGTGGACGTCACCCGGGCGGACCGGGCGGGGCTGCTCGACGTGCGGCGCCGGAAGATGGCCATGGTGTTCCAGAACTTCGGCCTGCTTCCGCACCGCAGCATCATCCGGAACGTGGAGTACGGGCTGGAGATGCAGGGCCTGGAGCGGCGGGAGTCGCGGCCCAAGGCGATGCAGGCGCTCGAGCTGGTGGGCCTGAAGGGTTACGAGGAGAAGTTCCCCCACGAGCTGAGCGGCGGCATGCAGCAGCGCGTGGGGCTGGCGCGCGCCATCGCCACCGACGCGGAAATCCTGCTCATGGACGAGGCCTTCAGCGCGCTGGACCCGCTCATCCGCCGGCAGATGCAGGACGAGCTGCTCGAGCTCCAGTCGCGGATGAACAAGACCATCGTGTTCATCACCCACGACCTGGACGAGGCGCTGAAGCTGGGCGGGCGCATCGTCATCATGAAGGACGGCCGCATCGCGCAGCTCGGCACTCCGGAGGAGATTCTCACGCGCCCCGCGGACGACTACGTGCGCGCCTTCGTGGAGCACGTGGACCGCACCAAGGTCATCACGGCACGGACCATCATGCGGCGGCCCGAGTCCGTGGTGCACCCCAAGGACGGGCCGGCGCTGGCCGTCAAGCGCATGCGCGAGTCGGGCACCTCCACGCTCTTCGTGACGAACCAGGCACGCAAGCTGGTGGGGCTGGTGCGTATCGAGGATGCGCTGCGGCTGATGGCGGAGGACAAGCACAGCCTCGAGAGCATCCTCGTCACCGACCTGCCGACCACGTCTCCGGACACGCCCCTGTCGAAGCTGGTGGCGGTGGCGGCCACCACCCAGATTCCCATCGCCGTCGTGGCCGAGGACCAGTCCTTCCTCGGCATCGTCAGCCGCGCCACCTTGCTGGCCAGCATCGCGGGGGAGAAGAGCTGACATGAGTGCACTGAAAATCGGAGAGGGCTTCGAGGAGCTCATCGACTGGCTGGGCGAGCGCGGCGCGCCCGTGTTCGACGCCATCCGTACCGTCCTCACGGCCTGCATCCAGGGCCTGGAGTACGTGCTGCTCCTGCCGCCGAGCTACGTCGTCATCGCGGTGTTGATGGGGCTGGCCTGGCGCCTGTCCGGCCTGGGGACGGCGGTGTTCACCGCGCTGGGCATGCTGCTCATCCAGGACATGGGCCTGTGGCAGGCCACCATGGAGACGCTGGCGCTGGTGCTCAGCTCGGCGCTGGTGGCGCTGGTGCTGGGGATTCCCCTGGGCATCTGGGCCTCCTACAGCCGCACCGTGGAGCGGGTGCTGCGTCCCGCCCTGGACCTGATGCAGACGATGCCCGCCTTCGTCTACCTCATCCCCGCGGTGCTGTTCTTCCGGCTGGGGAAGGTGCCCGGCGTGGTGGCCACGGTCATCTTCGCCATGCCGCCCGCGGTGCGCCTCACCAACCTGGGCATCCGGCAGGTGCCCACGGAGGTCGTCGAGGCCGCCATCGCCTTCGGCGCGACGCCGCGCCAGACGCTCATCAACGTCCAGCTCCCCATCGCCATCCCCACGCTGCTGGCCGGGGTGAATCAGACCATCATGCTGTCGCTCTCCATGGTGGTCATCTCCGCCATGATTGGCGCGGGTGGCCTGGGCGAGCAGGTCCTGAAAGGCATCACCCAGCTTCGCATCGGGCTGGGCTTCGAGAGCGGCATCGCGGTGGTCATCCTGGCCATCGTGCTGGACCGCCTGACTCACGCGCTGGGCAAGCCCCGGACGCGCTCATCATGAAGGAGACCCACCCCGTGAAGATTTCCTCTCTCAACCGCCTGCCCCTGATGCTCACGGCCGTGGCGGGGTTGCTCGTCGCCTCCGGCTGCAAGCAGGAGAACAAGGCGCCCGCTGGCGACACCGCCGAGGCGGCCGCTCCAGCCAAGAAGCCCGTGGTCCGGCTCGTCTACGTGAACTGGGCCGAGGGCGTGGCCATGACCCACCTGGTCCAGGCCGTCCTGGAGGACCGGATGGGCTACCAGGTGCAGACCACCATGGCGGACGTGGCTCCTGTGTTCGCCTCGCTCGCCAATGGCGACGCGGACGCGTTCCTGGACGGCTGGCTGCCCGTCACCCACAAGAGCTACATGGAGCGCTTCCAGGGCAAGGTGGTGGACCTGGGCACCAACTACGAGGGGGCCCGGATTGGCCTGGTGGTGCCGGCGGACCTGGACATCACCAGCATCGAGCAGCTCAACGGCAAGAAGCAGGCGCTGAACGAGACCATCGTCGGTATCGACTCGGGCGCGGGCATCATGACCACCACGGAGAAGGCCATCAAGGAGTACGGGCTGGAGCTGAAGCTGGTCCCCTCCAGCGGACCGGCGATGACCGCCGAGCTCAAGGACGCCGTCGCCAAGAAGCGTCCCGTGGTCGTCACCGGCTGGAAGCCGCACTGGAAGTTCGCGCGCTGGGACCTGAAGTTCCTCGAGGACCCGAAGGGCGTCTATGGCGCCGCGGAGTCCATCCACACGCTCACTCGCGTGGGATTGGAGAAGGACCTGCCTGACGTCGCGGCCCTGCTGCGCAACTTCAAGCTGGATGACCAGCAGCTCGGCAGCCTGATGGGCGCCGTCTCTGACGCCGAGGACGCGCCGGAGAAGGCCGTGCGTGAGTGGATGAAGCAGAACCAGGCGCTCGTGGACGGCTGGATTCCCAAGGCCTGAGCGGCCCTGCGCGGACCCCGGGGCCATGGGTGGGCCCCGGGACGCGCGAAGTCTCACCAGATGGTGCCGTCGCAGCCCCAGCCCGCGCCGTCACAGCTGATCCACCCGGGGGCGCCCGGGGCGTCGGGGCGGTAGTCGCACGCCCAGGTGCCGTGGCAGCTCAGCACCGCGCCGTTGTTACAGACGAGCTCCAGGAAGCAGGGCGCGTTGTCGAGCTCCGCGTCGGGCGTGTCCGCCACGGCCAGCGGTGGAATCACGGCGCCAAGCCCGACGACGACACCCAGGGTGACGGCAAGCCATTGCTTCATGAAAACCAACCTTTCGTGAGGGAAACGAAAGGCTAGCTGCGCGCGAATTGACGGGTCAATGTAGGGGCGGCTGCGTACCCTGCGCCGTGTTCACTCACCGCCCGCAGCGAGGTTCGAATTTTCACCTCGGGTTGCAAGGCGGGCGCGAGACTCCAGCGCAATGAGTTTCAGGACGCCGCTTCGCAGCTGCTGGTAGATGTCTCGCTCCGTCACGCCAAGGCGGACGGCATTGGAGATGTCATGGATGCCGTCGTGGGCCTCGGAGTGCTCGCCGTGCAAGCCGCGGATGGCGAGCCCCAGCTTCGAACAGAGCGCCCGGAAGTCCGGCCGTCGTGACAGGCACGGCAACCTGATGAGCACCGATGCGCGCATGGCCGTGCCCAGGTTGGTGGGGCACGTCGTGTGGTAACCGAGCCGTTCATCCCGGGCGAACTCCAGGCGTTCTTCGAGGACGTCGAGCGCCGCCTTGAGGCGATGGAAGACCTGCGCGAGCCCGGAGCCCGGCTGCATGCTGATGATGCGCAGGGCGTCCTCTTCTCCCACCCAGACGATGAAGCGCATGTCGGCGGAGTGGAAGATGCCGCGGTTGCGAGGCCAGTCCCGGTTGACGCCCGCGCTGTCGAGGAAGCGGTCCGCCGGCTTGAAGAGGACATGCTGCTCCACCAGCTCGCGCCGCCGCGCCTCGGAGAGGCTGGCCAGGGGATGGTATTCCCCCGCGAGCTCGCCACGCAGCTGGCCAAGGACCTGGACGACCTCGGCTTCCAGCGCGGCCCTCGCGCGAGCGCCTATCGCAGGAGGGAAGGCATACCGGGCGAGGTTCCGGCCCACGCGAATCCGCGTGGAGAGGATGAACTCGCCCGTGGGGTCCAGGTCGTCCTGGGGCAGACCTTCGAGCGAGAAGTCACTCGCGTGTCCCTCCAGGTCATAGCCGGCGTGCTCCTGGATGAGGGGGTGGAGCAGCGGCGAGAACAGGGCGTAGGACTCGCTGTCACCCGCGTAGACACCCACCTGGGAGTCTTCATGGTCGAGGCCGCTCTGGATGGCCTTCCGGAGCGTCCACCCGTTGCGGGTCGTGAGCCTCTCGAGCCTGGCTTTCAGTTCGGGCGTGAGGTGCTTGTGCAGCAGCATCGCGCCCCGCGTGAGCAGGGCGTGTGCCACCGGGGCCGCGGCTCGAATACGAGTGATTCTCCAGGCTTGGGCCGTGGCGGCGGCCGGCCTGTGCGGTCGTTGACGTGTCAACTATCGGCGTGACACGTCAGCACCGGAGCGTGGGCGAGGCTCAGGGCGCGTCGAAGCCGACGGTGACGGGCATGGGCGCGAAGCTGGCCGGGTCCCCGTAGAACCGCGCCCACGACACGGCCCGGTACTGGTCGGGGGGCGCGCCCGGAGCAGGGGCCTGGAGGGTCAGTGGCGCGTAGTCTGGATGCTGCTCGACGAGGCAGACGTTGCCGTTGGCGACGAGGTGGCCCCTGGCGCGCGTTCCTCCCACGCGGTGGTAGCGGCCCGAGGCGGCGGACCACTTGTAGAGGTCCGTGTACAGCTCGGTATGGGTGCAGTTGGCGCCCTTGCGTCCCACCAGCGACGTGTGCACCCACGCGGAGTAGGTCGTGCCCGCCGGACCGGGCTGCACGTTGACGTCGAGGGCGTACATGCGGCATCCCGTGGACGCGTAGGCCGTGCCGTCACTCGCGGCGGACTGCGACGTGCCAGCGAGGGTGAGGGCGTCCTCCGCCGGGGTGTCGATGAGGCACGTGTAGTGGGCCTTCACCGCCTCGGCCACCTTCTGCCAGTGCTGCGTGCGGGTGGTGTTGGACTGCTCGATTTGAATGCCCCGGCCGCCCAGCGCGAGCTCGTTGACGAAGTTGGAGGGCTCGGCGCCCGCGAACACGGGTGGGTCGTGGAGCACGCCCAGGCCCTGGCCTCGCAGGGCGTCGCGGATGGCCTCCGCCACGCCTTCCCGGAACACGGCGGCCTCTCCGCCACCCACCAGCACGCCCGCCGCCGGGTAGCTGGTGTCGGCGTAGCCATGGAACGACACGGCATATTTGAAGTCACGCCCCAGGACGGTGCCGAGCCCGGGGAAGCTGGTGCCGTCGATGTCCGTGGAGGTGATGTGCCAATGGTCCCTGGCGTTGAGGCTGCCCGCGTACCAGCCCTTCACCCGCCAGGTGGACACCTTCGAGGTGGCGGCCGGGGCAATCCACTCCACCTGCTCCGCGGTCTGCACCTCGATGTTGCCGCCGTGCGGCGCGGTGTAGATGAGCGTGTTGTTGAGACCGTTGTCGGCCACCCGCTCGATGATCTGGTTGGGCTTCGTCCCCTCCATGCCGTCGAGCTCGGCCTCGGTCTCCGTGCCCGGATGGTAGGTGACTCCGTCCCGGTCGGTCGCGCGGCCATGCATGGCCGTGAGCACCACGCTCGCGTTGGCGGCCATGTCCAGCCGGGCAATGCCCGTCGAGTGCATCTTCACCACGCCCGCACCCGGGTCGAGCGCCTGCTTGACGGTGCAGAGGCCTTCGTTGAACGAGGCGCCCGAGCCGGTGCGCACGCGGAGCTGCCGCCCCACGCCGCTGCCGAGCAGCGTCAGGACATCCTGCGGGACGTGGCAATACTCCTTGGCGGCGTAGCCGGAGATGCTGTTGTCCGCCGTCAATGTCAGCGCGCCCGAAACCAGGGCGGCCTGCGTCTGTGAAAACGCTTCAGGCGTTGCCAGGGGGGTTCCTCCCTCGCAGCCCACGAGTGACAATGCCAGACCACCGACCCAGACGATTCGTGCCGTATCCATGGCTCCTCCCGGTTTGGTCTGGAGCTGTGCAATCGCATTGCCACGGATTGACCTGCCAGACTTCGAGAGACAGAGGCGATGTTGCGCCAGGTCTTGCGTCGGGTGTCGCAAAGCCTGCTGGCAAGGATTGCCGTTCACCGGCGGCGCAGGCAGTTGTTGCGGGGAGAGGCCGGGGCTCGCTTCGCCCTCTCCAACGGAGGGTGGGTGGAAAAATACACTCCCGGTTGAATGTGGCGGCGATTTCAGTCAGCCTTCGAGACGTTCTCGATTCTGGGGGTTCCTGATTGGTTCGTTCCGCCGTGCTGTTCGCGTGTCTCGCGCTCTCACCCGTCCTGATGTCCTGTACGAGCGACCCCTGCACCTCCTTGTCGACATGCGCGGCGTGCGCGGGGGAGTACATCGCGGAAGGCTGCAAGTGGTGCCCCTCGGACAACACGTGCTCGGCCTACGGTGACGAGAGCAGTTGCTCGTACTCGGAGCTGACCGATGAGGTGGCGCAGTGTGCTGGAAACTCGTCCGCGTGTGACCGGCCATACTCAGGGCCGACGGCGGATCCGCAGTCCTCCAGCTTCTGCCAGGCGGCGTATCACTATGGCTGCCAGGGCCGGGATTCGGAGCGCAGCGCCAACTGCCAAATCTACGCTCAGTTCGAGGCGGACAACCCGGGGCTGACGCCGTGCCCCTATTGCCCCTGAGCTTCGGGGCGCGCCACCGCTCACCTGCAACAGCGCGGGTGAGCGGCGGGCGATGGACTAGCGGCCCGTGGGCGCCTGCAGCCGGGGCGGCAGGTGCGGACCGAACTCGATGATGCCGACCTCGGGCGGTGGCACGGGGGCGTACCTCAGCGACGAGACGCCGCCCCAACGCCGCACGGTCTCCTCGGCCTGGAGGCGCTCCTGGGGAGGCAGCTGGCTGATGGAGCTGCCGTGGTTGCCACCCGGAACGACGAACACCGGGGAGTCCTCGGCATTGCCAATGGGGAACGCCGCCGCCGTCCACGGGTCCAGGTCACCGTAGATGAACATCACCCGCTGGCCCTGGGTGACCAGCCAGTCCGCGATGTCCTGCATGGCCTGGGGCCGGAACACGACGGGCACGCCGGGCGTGGAGTACAGGGGGGCGATGTTCGTCCCCGGGAAGGCGATGCGGCTGCCCAGGTGGGCCTCATAGGGCTTGGGCCAGCCCAGCTCCAGGCTCGCCTGGTAGTAGTACGGATGGTACGGGCCAATGCCCGAGCTGCCATCGTCCGAGAAGGTGGCGAGGCCCACCGTCCAGTTCACCATGTCCAGCAGGTGCTGGCTCGTGGCCGAGGCATCCGGGAACTGGCCGCAGTTCCGCGGCGAGTCGTACTGCCAGAAGGCGAAGTACGTCTCGATGACGGCGTGCTCCAGGGCCCGCTCGAAGCCGAGTTGGTTGTAGGTCAGGCCGTGGTTCGCGGCGTACGCGCGCAGCAGGTCCAGCATCTCCTCACGCCGGTCGAGGACGGCGCGCTGGAAGGTACGGATGCGCTCGCGGCACCAGGCCTGCTCGGGGCCGCCCACGGCTTCCTGGAAGGCGGGGAAGCGTTCGTCTTCGCCGAGAACGAGCGGCGCCACGTAGGCCACGGTCGCGTACACGTCATCCGGGTAGAACCGGCGGTAGAACACCATCGTCTCGCCGCCCTTGCTGCCGCCGGTGGTGATCCACCGCGCGGAGTAGATGGGCTTGAGCGCCTCGACGACCCGGTGGAAGTCGGCGGCCGACTGCTGGATGGTGAGCAGGCTCCAGTCCGCCGGCTCCGGGCGGCTGGGCAGGAAGAAGCGGTGCTCGATGGACAGCTGGTTGGCGGCCAGCAGCGTCGTCAGCTCGCGGCGGCCCGTGGACATGGACACGTAGTAGCCGCTCGTGTGGAAGACCATGGGCGCCGCGTCGGAGTGGTGCAGCAGCGTCATGCGCTGCTTGAAGCGCTGGCACTCGGGGCGCACATGGTCCGCGGGCTGGTCGTACTCCATGACGAAGAAGCGATGGCCCGCGGGGACGCTGCTGCCATTGGGATTCTCCGCCACGGTGAGGCCTGGAATCGCCCGCAGCCGGTCCAGGATGTCCGCGTTCGGGTCCAGGACGACGGTCGGGTCGCCCGGCAACGGGCTGCCCGCGTCCGGCGGACCGAAGGGGCACGCGGGCGGCTCCGTGCCGGCATCGCCGCTGCCCGCGTCGACGGGGTCCGTCCCTCCGTCCGCTTCGCCCGTGCCCCCGTCCTCCTCGCCCGTTCCGCCATCGTCCGGCGGCGCTCCCGCGTCCACCTCGGTCCCCGCGTCCTCCGGCGGGGTGCCTGCGTCTTCGTCCGTGCCGGCGTCCTCCGGGAGGACTCCCGCGTCCTCGTCCGTGCCGGCGTCCTCCGGAGGCGTGCCTGCGTCATCCGTCCCGGCGTCACCTGGAGGGTTGCCTGCATCCTCGTCGGTGCCGGCGTCCTCCGGGGGGAAGCCCGCGTCGTTGCCCCCATCCATCGTCTGGAGGCCCGCGTCTGGAATCGGCTTCGGCGTATCGTCGCCACACGCCGTCTGGGTCAGCATCAGCAGCAGCGGGAGGACGAGAAGGGGTGTGTGGGACAGCCTTCTGGGATGGCGCATGAACCCCTCTGTGGATGACATGGTGGCGCGAGACTAACGCATCGAGGCGCGTACCCCGCACGGGATGAAGAGGCCAATACGCGTCGGCGCGCCGGTGGAAACATCCAGCCGTCAGATGGCTTGCCGCCATCCGCACAGGCGGGATGTAATGATGCGCATGCCCCACAGCGTGACCTTCGCCGTCGATGACGTGAAACCCGCCGTCCTGCCACTCGAGGAAATGCGGCTCGAGGAGGCCCTGAGGGGGCGCTTGGATGACAAGATTCTGGGGGCCTCCCACGCCGGGGCGCTCTTCGTCCGGCCGGAGGATACCCACCCCCTGCTGTCCGCGGTGCATCTGGCCTTCAGCGGGCACCGCCCGTTGGTGCTGACGCCAGACGTCCTGTGGATCACCATCGCCCAGGGGGTGGCCCTGCACGTCATCCGCAACGCGGAGGCGCTGCGGTTCGACCTGGTGCGCCACCGGGGGCGTATGCGTTTGACGGTGACGCGCGATGCCTCGCGGGGCGACGTCGCATCGGAGGACTTCTGGCCAGGCATCGTGGCGGAGTTCTCCGCGCAGATTCAAGGCCACTCGCCCGCGATGCATGACCTGATGGTGTGTGACTTCTCCACGACGGGACCGGTGGAGCGCGTGGTCAGCCAGGTGGTGCTGATGGATGCGATGCGCGAGTACTTCGACTACGCGGTGATGTGCATCTGCGGCATCCCCACCATCACGCTCGAAGGCTCGCCAGACGACTGGCGCAAGTTCCGGGACAAGGTGGAGCAGCTTCCCCGCTATGGCCTGGAGGGCTGGGCCCGGCACCTGAAGCCGCTGTGCGACGAGTTCATCCGGGCCTCCGAGGGGAAGGCGGACCGCGAGTTCTGGCGTGCCATCTACAAGCTGCACCACGCCTACGGCCGGGAAACGTTCAATGGCTGGATTGGCAAGCTGTTTCCCTTCCTCCGCAACCATGCGACGGGGGCCTATGACGTTCCCAACCCGATGTTGGAGCCCGAGGAGCTGGGCAAGCCCGACGGCATGGAGCGGAGCGTCTCCCTCTCGAGCAAAAAACTGCCCACGGGCCTGTCTCGCGTCCCCGTCCTCCTCGAGGTGGTGACCGACCAGGGGCTGGTGAAGGCGCGGATGGCCCTGTCAGCGGGCTTCATGGGGACCTGCCAGTCCGCCGACACGCTGGCGCTGCGGCCGGTGCCGGGCTGGGTCATCCACGAGGACCTGGGGTTGGATGCGATGCTCCGGCGCGTCGAGGATGAACATGCGGCGGAGCCTCCCATGTCCGAGGCGCGCTGGGACGAGTGGCGCGAGCTGTGGAGCGGCGGGGGGCTGCCGGGAGAAATCCAGCAACTCTATGCCGCGTTCAATGGGGCGTCGCTCTTCGGCAAGGGCGCCGAAGCGGTGTACCGCATCCGTTCAACGGAGGCGCTGGAGGTCTTCTTCCAGATGCGCTGGTGGAACGCCAGCCAGCCAGGGTCGGGCGGCCCCAGTACGCCGGCGGGTTGGACGCGGTTCTGTGATGTCGGTCCGCACGGGTTCCTGGTCTACCGCTTCAACGCCCGTCGGGCAGGGCCCCGCCCTGTCTACTGGGTGGAGCGGCCCCAGGACTCGCATGGTGTGTGCGTCGCCCCGTCTCTGGCGGAGTTCCTGCGCCAGGCGCTCAACTCGCGGGGACAGGTCTACTTCAAGGCAGCGGACTTCTCGCCGGGAGCGCGCGTCGACCTGACGGAGTGAAGGGGCTCGCCGGGCTACTCGCGCCGGAGCAGGACGGTGGCGGTGCCCGCCACAGCCTCGCGCGGTCTGCCCAGGGAGATGCCCTGGAGCGCCATGTTGATGCATCGAGCGAGTGCGGAAGGCTGGTACGGCTGCGCCCGTGCCCCCAGTACGACGCCCTGGGGGGAGTAGACCAGTGCGAAGGTGTCCTGCCGGCAGGCGGCGTCCTCGCCGTTCCTCGCGTAGCACTGGTCGAGCGCGGGCGCGCGCGCCTTGATGGATTCCGCAATCCAGCCTTCGCTGTACCCCAGGGACCCGGGCGCGCTGCCCGCTTCACCGGCCAGCCGTGGTGCTTCGACGACACGGACGATGGCGGGGTCATCCATATGCGTCATCCCGTAGGCTGTCAGGACGAGCCCTCCCGTGGCAGCGACGCCCACTCCCAGTGCGCTGGCGACCATGAGGACGGTCTGCAGCCGGACGCATGGGGGCGGCGCGGTCTCCGGTACCTGGGCCTCGTTCGCGGGGCCCGCGGGTGCGGCCGCGGCGGGCTCGGGCGCGGGGTGTGGTGGAGCCACGGTGTCGGCGGCGTGCGTCCATGGCTCGAGCGCCTGCGCCAGCTCCCGCGCGTCCGCGTAGCGCGCGTCCGGGTCCTTCTTCAGCGTGCGCTCCACCACCTGTGAGAAGTGTTCCGGCACATCCGCGCGCATGCCGCTGAGGGGCGTGGGCACCTTTTCGAGGATGGCGGAGAGCAGGGCGACGGTGTCCGCCACGTCGATGGGCCGCTGCCCCGTCACCATCTGATACAGGCAGGCTCCCAGCGAGTAGATGTCCGCGCGCCCGTCGACCGGACGGCAGCGGACCTGCTCCGGGGCCATGTAGGACGGCGTTCCCACCCAGGCGCCGGACTCGGTGCCCAGCGCGGTGGCGTCGTCCTCGTGCAGGAGCCGCGCGACGCCGAAGTCCAGCACCTTCACCTGGATGTCGGCCGACCCCGTGTCGACGAGGAAGATGTTGTCGGGCTTGATGTCGCGGTGGATGACGCCGGCCTGGTGCGCCGCAGCCAGTGCGGACGCCACCTGGTGGGCGATGGTCGCCGCGCGCGCCACGGGCAGCGGGCCTTCCTTCTTCAGCAGGGACTTCAGCGTCTGTCCGAGGAGCAGCTCCATTACCAAGTAGGGCGGCTCATCCGGTCCGTCATGGAAGTCCATCACCTCGACGATGTGCGGATGCCGCACGCCCGCGGTGGCCTGGGCCTCGCGGCGGAAGCGCGCGTGCACCGCCGGCTGCCCGAAGAGGTGCTGCTGGAGCACCTTGACCGCGACGAGGCGGCCTCCGTCGAGCTGCTCGGCCTCGTAGACGGTGCCCATCCCCCCCACGCCAATCCTCCGGCGCAGTTGATACTTCTGCCCCAGCACCGTCTCCACCAAGGATGAGCGACTCATGACGCGACGTGTATACCCGAGCCTGATGAAGAACGTTGGCGCCCATCCACCCGATGACGGATGCAGCCGCCGTTGATTTCGCGGAAGGCCCTACGCTCTGCGACCTGCCGGGATTGTAATTGTTTCAGGAGTTCCGCGGGGGTGTTTCACCCGGGGTGATGGTGACCCTTCTGCGCTGGAAGCGACTTGCGCGCCGGGTTGGGGGATGCGCGCGCACGCTTCTCAAGGGCTGGGCTTTTTCGCTTTCTGAGACGGGGCTCGCGAGCGGATTCCCGGAGTAGGCGGTGCTCGAAGGCCCTGTCCTCCCGCAGTGAACTGCAACGTTGACGCGGGGGCCCGCGCCCACTTCTATCGTCACCCGCACCTTGCAAGGGAGTTGGCGTGGCAGGTCTGACGGTCGAATTGACCCAGGAGAACTTCGAGCGTGTCACCCAGGGGCCTGGGGTGTGCGTGGTGGACTTCTGGGCGGAGTGGTGTGGCCCCTGCCGCGGCTTCGCGCCGACCTTCGAGGCCGCAGCGAAGCAGTTCCCGAACATCACCTTCGGCAAGCTCGACACGGAGGCGCAGGAGGAGGTGTCCGGCCGGATGGAGATTCGCTCCATTCCCACGCTGGTGGCCTTCAAGGATGGCGTCGAGGTCCGGCGTGTGTCGGGAGCGATGTCGGCCGCGGCGTTCGCGAGCTGGCTGGGCAAGCTGGACTCGGTGGACCTGGCCGTCGAGCAGCAGCGGGCCGTGAACCGGAAGCTGACGGAGGAGGGCAGGCCGCCGCCGGGTGTGCCGCCCGAAGCGGAATGGGATGACGGGGACCAGGAGTGGTGCTTCGGCGACACCGACGAGGACGGGGAGAAGCACGGCCCCTGGAAGTACTGGCGCGCCGACGGAACCCTCTGCAACGAGTGCAGCTTCGTCCACGGTAAGCCTCACGGGCCCTTCAAGCGCTTCCATGAGAGCGGCGAGGTGTCGCAGGACGGCGCCTTCGAGCAGGGCAAGCTTCATGGCCCGCGCACCTGGTACGCATCCGACCAGTTCACCACGGAGCGGATGCACGAGGACGGTGTCAGCGAGAAGGTTCGCAAGACGGTGATGCTCTACGCGCACGGCCGCGTGACGCAGGTGTTGCACTACAACGCCGCGGGTGAGCGCGTGGTGCCCTCCACGGGCGTGCCGTACCCCACGCGCCCCGCGAACCTGCCGGAGACTGCCGAGTACCGCGAAGACCAGGACCAGTGGGCGTCCGTGTCTCTCAACGCGGCGGGCGAGCGGCATGGCCTGTGCCGGTTCTGGGACCGGGAGGGACAGTTCCTCTGGGAGAGCGAGTTCCGCGAGGGCAGCCAACACGGGCGCTACCGCTCCCGCGCCGTGGACGCATACGCGGACCCTCGGGTTCGGTTCGATGAAGGGGAGATGGAGGACGGCTCCGCCTGCGGCACGTGGCGGCTGCTGGACGCGGAGGGCACGCCCGTCATCAGCCGGGATTTGGGCGTGGCCCAGGGCCCCGAGGCGCTGGATGGCTCGCCGGTGTTCTCGAACCTGCCGCGGAGTGCCACTGAGTGGCGTGCGTTCGCCGAGCAGGCGCGGGCGGACCGGCGGCACCGGGAGGCGCTGCTGGCCATGGCGCGGGCGAGCGCCATGTCACTGGATGTTGGACCGCTGAAGGCGTGGCTGGAAGCGCTCTCCTTGCCTCGCGCGGAGGCGAGCGCTCGCGAGCACGCCGAGCGGGTGGTGGACAGGGCGGGAGATGAGCGGGCGGCGCTGGCGGATGCGATGATTCGAGGCGCGGAGGGCGCCACCTTGCTCCGAGGCCTGGCGGTGCTTCACGACCAGCAGGACCGGCCCCGGGCGGCATTGGACTTCATCCTGGCCGCGATGCTGCTGGCGCCGGAGCGCTCGGCGTACCTGTTCACCCGGAGCCTCATCCTGGCGAACCTGGGGCTGGGCGAGCAGATGCAGAAGGACGCGGCGGCGTTGGTGCCGTCGGAGCCGGATTCGGGGAGTTTCCTGTCGGCTTACGGGCGGGTGTTGTTCCCACGCTTCGACTTCTGGCCGGGGCGGGAGTCTGCGCACTGCACGTTCGAGGAGGTGCCCGACGGGCCGGAGAAGGCGCTCGACGCGGTGCAGGTGGTGGTTCGCAAGTACGCCACGCGGCTCCAGTTGCTGCGCGCGGAGATTCTCTCCCGCTTCAAGCCCGGTGCGCACGTGCCCTGGCTGCCGCCCGATCTGTCGTCCCTGCTTCCGGACGGGCCCGTCGAACTGGAGCAGACAGAGGTCGAGGGGGAGGATGGCGATTCGGTGGTCATCGACGAGACGCTGTCCGTGAAGGGGATGGGGCTGCCGGCCCTGTCTCGCGTGGCTCGTGGGGACTGGAGCGCGCTGACCTGGCTCTTGTGGGCGAGCGGGGAGCAGTCGCTCCGGATGCCGGAGACGCTGGTGCCTCCGGCGGACTTCGGGCAGGCGGCGGGGCAGGCGACGCAGCGGCTGTGGCAGTGCCGTAACCGGCGGGCCCGTGGTGGGCTCGACCCGGATCTGCCAACGTTCGAATTCGAAGGGGTCGCCCTCCAGGAACTGCACCCCAACCTGGCAGGGATTGCCGAGGAGCAGTACGCGGAGACGCAGGCGATGTTCTTCTGGCTGACCGACGCGAACCACGTGTCGCCGTGGCAGGACAATCTGAGGGGGTAGTCATGAAGCGGATTCGTCAGACGATTGAGGTCTCCGAGCCCCTGTGGCGGGCGCTGGAGTTGATGAGCCGCGACATGGGCGTGGACCGGGATGCGCTGGTGGCGCAGGCCCTGTTTCAGCTCGCGCGCCAGAATGGCTACGTGGCCCCCACCGCGATTCCGCTGAGCGGGGAGCCGCAGGTGGCCGGTGGTGCCGTGACGGCCGCGCCGGGGGCGGAGCCCGTCGCCCAGGTGACGGGGGCTGTGCCGGCCGCGCCGGCCATTGCAATATTGGCGGCGCCGGGTGCTGAGTCCGTGGTCGAGGCGGCCGGTGCAATGACGGTGGCGCCGGGTGCTCTGCCCGTAGCCGAGACGGCTGCACCTGCGGCGGCGCATCCCTCTGTAGCGGCGACAGGCGTGGTTGCGCCTCCGGTTGTCGGCGCCGTGAAAACGGACGTGTCGCCCGCCGAGCCAGGGGCCGGTGCGCAGAAGACGGTGCCTGCCTCGGTGGATGGCCTGGGCGCGGCTGTGGCTGCTTCGGCCGTCGACACGTTCTCGGCAGACGACCCGGCGGAGGAGCCCGCGACGGAACCGCCTGGTGTCACGCCGGTGCCATTGGCCGTGGCACAGGTGAGCTCCACCGAGCTGGTACACGCGCGGATGCAGGAGATTCTCGCGGAGGTCGAGGCGTTCGTGCAGCCCTCGGAGGGGCTGGCCGCGGAAACGGATGACTCCGACGATGAGGATTCAGACGATGCCTCGGACGAGGATTTGGAAGACGGAGTGTTCGCTGACGATGCCTCGGCCGCGGAAGACGATGTAGCCGATGACGGTGCTTCGGACGCGGGCGTCGAAGACGGTGCGTCCGCTGAGGATGCCTCGGATGGCGATGTGTCCCATGCTGGCTCGGACGAGGAACCCTCGGGAGACTCAGACGAGTCGGAGCCCGGAGTTGCCGCGGACGATTCGGCCGATGACGCCGAGGCATCCGCGGGCAATGGCGTGAAGGGGGAGCTGTCCACTGACGACATTGCCGCGGAGCTCGCGGCGCTGGGCATCGTGGAGGACTCCACGGAGGCTGCTCAGGCGGAGGCCCCGGTCTCGACACCGATTGCGGCTCGTCCGCTGGTCGCGCGTCCAGTGCCGAAGGTGAGGCCTGCCGACGAAGCCGCGACGATTCTGGAGGACTCCTCGGCGGAGACCACCAACATCGTCAGCGCCCCGGCGCCGCTGGAGGTCTTCGTCCGGTGGGCGCAAGGCACGCCCGTGCCCGTCTCCACGGAGCGCTTCACGATTGGCCGGGGGCCTCGCTGCAACCTCGTCGTGAAGTCGGAGCGCGTCTCGCGCGAGCACGCCGTCGTGACGCGAGTGGGAGACGAGGTCTTCATCGAGGACCTCAACTCCTCGAACGGGACCTGGTTCAACAACGAGCGAATCACCCGGCATCAGGTCTCGGACGGTGACGAGTACATGCTCGGCACGGAGTCCGTGTCGTTCACCATGCGCTCACCAGGAGCCTGACTTGAGGATGAAAGGCAGGGCATGGGCTGCGGCCCGCTGCGAGGGTCCTCTGCGCGGGTCTGCCTCGAACGGCTTCCGGACGGCGAGCTTCTCCAGCCCTACTTCGAGTCCTGAGGGGCTTCAACGCGTACATCGCGAAAGACGTGTCCATGATTGGCCGCTCCATCGGAGGAGTCATTGCGCTCGTGTTCGTCGGTGGCTGCGTTGCGGCCGTTCTACGCCCCGTGGAACCGACGTACATAACGGCCGTTGGATTGCCGGATGGCGGTTCGTGCAGTGAGGACGTCGTCCCCCTTGACGTGGGGGCATGCTACTTCGATGAAACGAGGAGCAGCCCCGGCGAACGCCGCCAAAGTGGTCTGGTGCGCTGCGGCGAGATGATGACGGTGTGTGGTCGAGAGCGAGTCTGCGATTGCGCTCGAACGCAGGCGCTCTTCGCCTGAGGGCCCGACCGGACGATTCGGTTGCTGGCCGATGGCGGTATCGAACCCAGTTTCCCGATGAGCGCCGAGCAAGTGCCGTTGCCGCCGCTCGCTCCGGTTCAAGGGTAAGAACGAATTCGGCGGCTGCGAGTTCTCGATGTCTCCTCCGAGAATGGGGCGGTGCTTGAGCGGCGGGCTCAGCCCGTCTGGATCCCCCCACGAGGCCATTCAGATGGGGTTGGTGGTTCCCTATGGGGAGGAACGCCAGCTCTGTGGGGTCCGGTTGTCCTGCCGATGCAGCGAGTTCACGGAGCGGGAGTGACGGTCGAGATGCCGTGACCCGTCCAGACGCCTTCGCGAGCACCCACAGAACATCGATGGGCTCGTGGAGCCGGCTACTCCAGGAGCTGCATCAGGTCCGCACGCGTAATCGCCGTGGCGCCGGAGGCTCCGCCGAGCGCGGCCTCGAACAGCTCGCGCTTCTTCGCCTGCAGGGTGAGGATTTTCTCCTCCACCGTGCCCTGGGACACCAGCCGGTACACCATGACGGGGCGCTGCTGGCCAATGCGGTGCGCGCGGTCCGCGGCCTGGGCTTCCACGGAAGGGTTCCACCACGGGTCCACGAGGAAGACGTGGTCCGCCGCCGTGAGGTTGAGCCCCGTGGCGCCTGCCTTGAGCGAAATCAGCATCACCGGAGGGCCCTTCGGGTCCTGGAATGACGACGCCACCGCGCCGCGGTTGGCCGTACTCCCGTCCAGCCGGATGAACCCGATGCCCGCTTCCTGGAGCGCGGGCTCGATGAGGTCCAGCATGGACGTCCACTGCGAGAAGACGAGCGCCTTGTGCCCGTCCTCCACCGCCGTGCCCAGCGCCTCGACCAGGGCCTGAACCTTGGAAGAGGTTTTTGCCTGCTGGCCCGGCACGAGGGCGGGGTGGCATGCGGCCTGCCGGAGGCGAAGCAGGGCCTCCAGGGCCTTCAGCACGCTGCCGCCCGCTTCGAGCTGCGACACCACTTCCTCACGCGTCGCGGAGTAGACGGCGTCGTAGACAGCGCGCTCCCGCTCCGTGAGGGTGACATGGCGCACGGCGTCCGTACGGGGAGGCAGCTCCGGCGCCACGTCCCGCTTGAGCCTGCGCAGGATGAAGGGCCGGATGCGCGCGCGCAGCCGCTCCGCCGCGCCCTTGTGGTTGTCCGCCACGGGCCGCGCCCAGCGCTCCTCGAACTCCTTCCGTCCGCCGAGCAGGCCCTGGTTGGTGAAGTGCATCAGGCTCCAGAGCTCATCCAGCCGGTTCTCGATGGGCGTGCCACTCAGCGCCAGCTTGAAGTCCGCCTGCAAGCCATACGCGGCGCGCGCCACCTGGCTGTCCGGGTTCTTGATGGCCTGAGCCTCGTCCAGCACGACGGTGTTCCACTGCTTCGCGCCCAGCACCTCCGCGTCCAGCCGCATCAAGGCGTACGTCGTCAGCGTCACGTCGGCGGACTCATCCAGCGTGCGTCCGGGGCCGTGATACACGGAGACCTTCAGCGAGGGACGGAAGCGCTTCACCTCCGCCTCCCAGTTGGGCAGCACGCTCGTGGGCGCGACGACCAGCGTGCCCGGTCCCAGCGTGCAGATGGTCTGCAGCGTCTTGCCCAGGCCCATGTCGTCCGCGAGCACGCCGCCCAGCCCCGCCTGCCGCAGGAAGGTGAGCCAGCTCACACCCTGGAGCTGATACGGGCGGAGCGTCGCCGTGAGGTCTTCCGGCAGTTGCGGCTCGGGCAGCTTCTCGAAGCCCTTCACCAGGGGCGCGAGCCGCTCCAGGTCCGGCGGAGAGGGGTGCTCCAGCGCTTCACACAGGCTCGTGAGCTGGGGAATGGCGTGGTTGGCGAGTCGCCCATCCCGCCCCCGCGCGGCCAGCAGGTCCGCGACGCGCTGGCCGTGGGACTTCAGCCACTCCGCGGGCAGCGGCGCCCAGCCGCCGCCTTCCAGGGGCACGAGCCCGAGCCCTTCCTCCCACGCGCGGATGACCGCCGCCGCGTCCACGGAGCGGGGCGACTCCCGGTCCTCGCCCTCGACCTGGAAGTTGAAGGAGAAGCCCACGTGCGGGACGCCCGAGGTGGCCGCGCCCGAGTCCACCTGGAGCACGGGTCGGAGCTGCACGTTCGGGTTCGTCACCACGGCGGCCCCGTCGCCCGTGAGACCGCCGCGCCAGCGCCGCAGCTTGTCGGCGAGCTGGACGGCCTCCTTGCCCTGAACCGTCACGCGCCGGCCGGGCGCCATGTTCAGCTCGTCGCGGAGCTGGTGGATGAGCATCTGCTCGGCGGCCTCGTCGCGCACGGGGGCGGCGCCCTGCAGGTACACCATGCGCCCGCTGTCGATGCGGGCGGAGGGCGGGGAGCCATACACCAGCGTGGGCAGCACCGAGAGGCCCGTGTCGAGCTGGTTCAGCTCCAGGGAGATGCGCGGCTTCAGCGTGCGGTCGATGCGCGGCAGCCGCTGACTGCGCACATCCACTGGCATGCGGCGGGCGATGTCCGGCAGCACCTTGCCCGTCAGGTCCCCCATCTGGTGGGGCGCGAAGCTGCGCTCCTGCGGCAGCTTCTCCAGCCATGCCCCCGTGAGCGCCTGTTCGCCCAAGGGGCAGAGCGTGCCGCCGCACAGCGCGATGCCCGCGCTCACCACCTCGGTGACGCGCGGGTCCTTCGCCACCTTGAGCACCGTGTTCTCGCCGCGATCCTCCACGGTGACATGGGGCATGACGGGCTCGCTCGTCACCGAGACCAGGGCGCCGTCGAAGAGCACGGTGCGCGCCGGCTCCAGCGCGCGCAGGAGCGCGGCGAGCCGCTCGGGCGGGAGCGCGCCCCGGGTGGGCTTCATCAGGAGCTTGTCGGCGACCAGGTCGCACGGCTCCACCTGGATGCGCGCCGCTTCCACCGGGTTGGTCAGCAGCGATGCCAGGCTTCGCGCCAGCAGCCGCGCGGTGTTGTCCGGGCGTACCACGAGCCGCTCCAGCTGTAGGCCGCCGTCCACGCGCTTGAACCGGTACACCATGCGCTCCGGTTTCGGTGCCCCCCCCGCGGAAGCGCCGGGCCTGGCGACGGTGTTCGTTCCCGGGCGCGCGGCGGGAGCGGCCGTGCGCGGCGCGGGGGCTCGCCGCGTCGTCGACTGATGGAGGACCATCGCCGCCGCGACCACATGCTCGCAGGGGTCCACCCGGCCACGGCAGTCGCACTCCCAGATGGCTTCATCCAGGTAGAGCACCGTCTTGACGGGAGCGGGCCGGCCGGCGACGCGGACGCGCAGCACGGCCTCTTCCTCATCCACGGACTGCACCGAGACGGCGCCCGCGCGAGCGAGGCCCGCACCGGCAGACCAGGTGTCCGGGCGCGCTTCCTCCCGGACGGCATCGAGCAGCTCCGCGGTCGCAGACATACGAGGCCTGCTTCCCTATCCCCACGCGGCGTCACGCGCAACCCGCGCCGCGTCTCCGGAGGACCGCGAAGGAAGGGACGCGCCCCTTGCATTCAGGGCGCGGTCGTCGTCAGCGGAAAGTCCGCGCGCGCCCAGGCCACCTCGAAGGCCTCACGGGTGCGCGCGGCCTCATCCCGCCGTCCCTGGCCTTCGAGCGCCTGCGTCAGGCCGAAGAGGCCCCAGCCATTCTTCGGGTTGCGCCGGAGGTCCTCGCGGTAGACGGCCTCCGCCTCCGGGTAGCGTCCGGCGTCCAGCAGCGCGGCGCCCTGGTAGTGCCGCACCGGGTAGAACCAGTCCGCGGGCTCGGCGTAGGAGAGCTGGTCGGCGGCGGCGACGGCGTCCTTCCACAGTTCGTGCGCCTGGGGACTGCCCTCGGCCTGGGCGATGCGGGCCTTCAGGACGCGCACCGCCACGCCCAGCACGTCACGCGCGGTGTTGAGGTTCGCCGCCAGCGTCGGTGGCACCGTCTGGGCCAGTCGCTCCAGCTCCGCCAGCTCCGCGCGGGCCTGCGGAAGCTGGCCCGTGGCCGCCAGCGCCATGCCGTGCGCGTGGAGCCACAGGCCGGTTTGGACGGGGTACTTCGGGTCGGGCCGGGGTTCGGCGAGCAGGCCCTCCCAGTCTCCGAAGCGCACCATGGCGAAGAGCGGCTGCGCGGCGAAGAAGTCCATGCCGGGCATCGTCGCGAGCATCTCCGGAGGGAAGTGCTTCGCCGAGGCACGCGCGGCTTCCAGCGTCTCCTGTTTCCGTCCCTCCATCGACGCGGAGTAGGCGAGGAAGCCGAAGTTATGGGACGTGTACATCGGGTACACGTGGCTGCGGGGCTTCGCCTGCTTCACGTAGGCCAGGTCCGCCGCCGCGGCCCGCCGGTTGCTCTCGGACGCATCCGCGTACCGGCCCACGCGCTGATAGATGTGGGCAGGCATGTGCACGATGTGGCCCGCCTTGGGCGCCAGCTTGCCCAGCCGGTCCGCGGAGGGCTCCGCCTTCTCCGGGTGGCGTGAGGCCTCCACCGCGTGGATGTAGTAGTGGTTCGCCCCCAGGTGATTGGGGTCGCGGGCGAGCACCGACTCCAGGGTGGCGACAATCTGCTCCGTGCCAGGGGCCGGCTCGCCGTCGAGCGAATACAGCTTCCAGGGATTCCGGTCCATCAGGGCCTCGGCGTGGAGCGTCTGCACGTCCAGGTCGTCCGGGAAGCGCGCGGCCACGTCCGCCATGGCGCCCGCGTAGGCCTCGTTGAAGGGCGCCATCTTCTCGGGGGGCAACCCCTGGGGTCCGGGATAGCGCTTCTCGAGTGCCCCGATGAGGGCTTGCTCCACCGGCGCCGCGCGGGGGGCGAGCTGGCGGGCGCGCTGGAGCGCCTCCCAGGCGGCGGGCGCATTTTCCGCCAGCATCGGCAGGTTGTAGTTGGGCCCCAGGACCAGGGCGACGCCCCAGAAGCACATGGCGCAGGTGGGGTCCAGCTGCGCGGCCCGGGCGAACGAGCGGGCGGCCTCGTCGTGGTTGAAGCCATACGTCAGCCGCAGGCCCTGGTTGAAGTAGGCCTGGGCCTCGGGCGACGCGGTGGTGACCTTGCGCTCCTGCGTCCCCAGGCCGTCCAGCAGGACGGCGCCCTCCGCCAGGCCGTCCAGCGTGGGGGCCGAGTGCTCCGCCGCGGAGGCAGACGCGCCGGCAAGCGCCAGGGTCATCATCAAGACAAGGGGCAGGGGAGCACGCATGGGGGACCTCCGCGCGGATGTGCTCCCCCTGAAGCTGGGGACGCGGAGCGGCTCCGCCCATGGGGCGCGGGCGCCCGGTGTCCGCGCCTCGCGCGCTGGCATGCCGCGTTGCTCGCTCGAAGTGATGCTTGGCGAGCACATTGTTTATCCGCCGCCAATGAGGGTTGGGAACGAGGGCGCGGTGTAGTAGATTGCCGCCCGGCTGAGACTCGCTGCAGGACTGTGAGCGTCAGCTCCTGACCACTCATGACCGAAAGGTGTTCGAGGGTCCCGCCCAAGGGCTGGATTCCTCGCCGCGCCGCTTTTCCAAGACTGCTTCCGGGCCGCCCCCAGGGAGACACCCGCCGTGCCTCACGACACCACGCTCATTGCCACCATCGCTGTTGGACTCGGACTGGCCTTCGTCGGCGGGTTCGTTGCTCGATGGCTGAAGCTGCCACCTTTGGTGGGCTATCTATTGGCGGGCGTGGCCGTGGGGCCGTTCACTCCGGGCTTCGTCGCGGATGGGGGGCTGGCCGGTCAGCTGGCGGAGATTGGCGTCATCCTGCTGATGTTCGGCGTGGGGATTCACTTTTCCATCAAGGACCTGCTCGCCGTGCGCAACATCGCGGTGCCGGGCGCCATCGTGCAGATTGCGGCCGCCACGGTGATGGGGACCGTGGTGGCGTCCTGGTGGGGCTGGAGTCTCGGGGCGGGACTCGTGTTCGGCCTCGCGTTGTCGACGGCCAGCACCGTGGTGCTGCTGCGCGCGCTGGAGGAGCGGGGCATCCTGGACTCGGTGAATGGCCGCATCGCCGTGGGCTGGCTGATTGTCGAGGACCTGGCGATGGTGCTCGCCCTGGTCCTCCTTCCCGCGCTGGGCAGCGTCTTCGGGAGCACGGAGGCGCCGGAGTCCGCGGCTGTTTCTGGTAGCAGCCTCATGTGGACGCTGGCCGTCACCCTGGGGAAGGTCTGCCTCTTCGTGGCGCTGATGGTGGTCGCCGGCAAGCGCCTGGTGCCGTGGCTGCTGTCACAGGCGGCCAAGACGAACTCGCGCGAGCTGTTCACGCTGTCGGTGCTGGCGGTGGCGTTGGGCATCGCGTTCGGGGCCGCCGCGCTCTTCGGCGTCTCGTTCGCGCTGGGGGCCTTCTTCGCGGGCGTGGTGGTGAGTGAGTCGGACCTCAGCCACCGCGTGGCGGAGGACTCGCTGCCGCTCCAGGATGCGTTCGCGGTGCTGTTCTTCGTGTCCGTCGGCATGCTCTTCGACCCGATGGTGCTGGTGCGGCAGCCGCTCCAGGTCCTGGCCGTCCTGGCCATCATCGTCCTGGGGAAGTCGCTGGCCGCCTTCTTCATCGTGCTGATGTTCCGCTACCCGGTGAACACCGCGCTCACCGTGTCCGCGAGCCTGGCGCAGATTGGGGAGTTCTCGTTCATCCTGGTGGGGCTGGGCGTCGCGCTCGGACTGCTTCCGAAGGACGGACAGAGCCTGGTGCTGTGCGGCGCGCTGCTGTCCATCACCCTCAATCCGTTGGTTTTCAAGGCAATCGACCCGCTGCTGGGGTGGCTGCGTCGTAACCCCAGGTTCGCCACCCGCATGGACCCCGAGGAGGACGAGCTGTCCGACCTGCCGATTGGCATGGGCGAGGTGGAGCTGCGCGAGCACGCGGTGCTGATTGGTTATGGGCGCGTGGGCGGGGTGATTGGCCAGAGCCTGACCGAGCGGAAGATTCCCTTCGTGGTGGTGGAGCAGAACCGCGAGTACGTGGAGCGGCTCCGGGAGGAGGGGGTGCCCGCCATCTACGGGGATGCGGCGGTGCCCGGCATCCTGGAGCACGCGCGTCTCGACACGGCGTCCATTCTCATCGTCGCCACGCCGGACGCGCTGCAGGCCCGCGAAATCGTGGAGCAGGTGAAGGGCGTGAACCCCTCCCTTCCCGCGGTGGTCCGGACGCACGGCGACGAGGAGCGGGCCTACCTCGAGTCGCTGGGCGTGGACCGGGTTGTCATCGGGGAGCACGCGCTGGCGCGTAGCATGGTGGACTACGTCCTGGAGCGACTGTCCGCGCTGAAGGCGGGGCCCGTGGTGCCGACACCGGCGGATGCCCTGGTGCCTTGAGGCATTCCAGGCCTGGCGCCGTAGGGGGGCAGGAAACCGAGAAAGATGGGAGCGCTCCTCCCGGGAATGACCTGCCGCGCAGCGTCGGCTGTTGCCCGCCGGCTGTTGTTGACAGCGCGTGTGGGCTGCCTTCACCATCTGTTCCATGGTGAACAAGCTATGTGGGGTATCGGCTGCGAGGAGCATTCTCGCGGCCTTGGTCCTGGTCCTTTCCGCCTGCGGCGACGGTGACGAGCCATCGCCGGTCGATTCGGGGACGTTGCCGGATGCATCTGTTCCCTCGGATTCCGGTACGGAGGATGGAGGCCTTGTCGAGGACGCGGGGACGGAGCCTGATTCCGGCACGGCGCTGGACTCGGGCACGGATGTCGACGCGGGCTCCGAGCCGGATTCAGGCACGGACCCCGACGCGGGCTCGGCGGCTGACGCAGGTTCCAGCGCCTGCGGCGACGGGGTGGTGCAGGCGCCCGAGTCGTGTGACGACGGCAACACGGAGGGCGGTGACGGCTGCTCGGCGACCTGCGGCGACATCGAACCCGGATGGACTTGCCCGACTGCGGGCGGGCTCTGCGCCGCGGCCATGTGTGGCGATGGCCTCATCGCGGGCACCGAGGAGTGCGAAGACGGGAACGCCGCCAATGGTGATGGCTGCAATTCCTCATGCCGACTCGAGGAGGGCTGGCACTGCCCCACGGTGGGCGAGCATTGCGTGCGCACCGTCTGTGGTGATGGCGAGGTCCAGGGCACCGAGCAGTGCGACGACGGCAACACCCACTTTGGTGACGGGTGTCTACCCGACTGCCGCCGCGAGCCGCGTTGCCGCGATGGTCTCTGCGAGGACGTGTGCGGCGACGGGGTGATTCTGCCGGGCAGCACCGAGGCGTGCGACGACGGCAACCTCCGTGCGAATGATGGCTGCTCGCCGCAGTGCACGCTCGAGCCTGGCTTTGCCTGCGTGCTTGTCGAAGACGCGCCGTCCCAGCAGATATCCCTCCCCATCGTCTACCGGGACTTCCGAGGGGACGACCTGCCGGCCACGTCCAGTCTTCCGCGGGGGCACATCGACTTCCAGAACAAGAATGGCGCGGAGCGGGGCATCGTCCAGAGCACGCTGGGCAGCGACGGGAAGCCGGTCTACGCGAAGGAGGGACAGCCCTCTCTGACGACCCACGGACGGGCTGCGTTCGACCAGTGGTATCGCGATGTCCCGGGGGTGAACCAGACCATGGTCTCGTCCCTGACGCTGACGCGTATGGCCAGTGGGGCCTACCGGTTCGATGACCCGAGCTTCTTCCCGCTGGACGGGCTGGGGTGGGTCGCCGAGGGGGTAGAGCCGACCCGCCAGGGCACCGACTCGGCACCCCACAACTTCCACTTCACCAGCGAGACGCGCTCCTGGTTCGAATACAAGGGAACGGAAGTGCTTTCGTTCCTCGGCGATGATGACGTGTGGGTGTTCATCAACGGCCGGCTCGCGTTGGACCTGGGGGGCGTTCATGCCGCCGAGCCGGGGTCCGTCACGCTCTCCACCCGGGCCCAGGAACTGGGGCTGGTCCCTGGCAGAGTCTACGAGGTCGCCCTCTTCCAGGCGGAGCGCCACACGGCGGGCTCTTCCTACCAGCTCACGCTCAGCAGCTTCGGCACGCGCCGGACCGAGTGCGTCGCGCTCTGCGGCAATGGCGTCATCGACCTGGGCGAGGCGTGCGACGACGGCGTGAACAACAACGGGGCCTACGGCGGGTGCACCCGCACATGCCAGCTGGCGCCCCGTTGTGGCGACACCGTGGTCCAGGAGCATGAAGGGGAGGAGTGCGACGACGGCAACACCACCAGCCGCGACGGGTGCAGCGAGACCTGCAGGCTGGAGCTGCCCTGAGTCGTGACACGACAAGGCCGAGGCGCAAGGAGCGCCTCGGCCCGTGAGGCTCACCGCCGCGTCCGGCCAGTCGTGGGCGCGGCGGTCGGGACTACATGTTGCGCCGGTACTGCCCGCCCACCTCGTACAGCGCGCGGGAGAGCTGGCCGAGCGTGCAGACCTTACAGGCGTCCATCAGCGCGGCGAAGATGTTGCCATTGTCGAGCGCCGCGCGACGCACGGCCTCCAGCGCCTTGGGCGCCGTCTCCGCGTTCCGCTTCCAGAAGGCGTCACGCGAGGCGATGGCGTAGTCCTTCTCCTCCGTCGTGGCGCGGATGACCTCGGGCGGCGTCACCGTCGGCGAGCCCTTGGGGTCCAGGAAGGTATTCACGCCGATGATGGGCAGCGTCCCATCGTGCTTCAGCGTCTCGTAGTAGAGCGACTCTTCCTGAATCTTGGAGCGCTGGTACATGCGCTCCATGGCGCCCAGCACGCCGCCGCGCTCGGAGATGGCGCGGAACTCCGCCAGCACCGCCGCCTCCACCAGGTCGGTCAGCTCCTCGATGATGAACGAGCCCTGGTTGGGGTTCTCGTTCTTGGAGAGGCCGAACTCCTTGTTGATGACCAGCTGGATGGCGAGCGCGCGGCGCACGCTCTCCTCGGTGGGCGTGGTGATGGCCTCGTCGTAGGCGTTGGTGTGGAGTGAGTTGCAGTTGTCGTTGAGCGCGAGCAGCGCCTGCAACGTGGTCCGGATGTCGTTGAAGGCAATCTCCTGCGCGTGCAGGCTCCGGCCGGACGTCTGGATGTGGTACTTCAGCTTCTGCGAGCGGTCATTGCCGCCGTACTTGTCCCGGATGGCCTTGGCCCAGATGCGGCGCGCCACGCGGCCGAGCACCGTGTACTCGGGGTCCATCCCGTTCGAGAAGAAGAACGAGAGGTTGGGCGCGAAGTCGTCGATGTGCATGCCCCGCGACAGGTAGTACTCGACGAAGGTGAAGCCGTTGGCCAGCGTGAAGGCGAGCTGGGAGATGGGGTTCGCTCCGGCCTCCGCGATGTGGTAGCCGGAAATCGACACCGAGTAGAAGTTCCGGACCTTCTGGTCGATGAAGTACTGCTGGATGTCGCCCATCACCCGCAGGGCGAACTCCGTGGAGAAGATGCAGGTGTTCTGCGCCTGGTCCTCCTTCAGGATGTCCGCCTGCACGGTGCCGCGCACCGCCTGGAGCGTCTTCGCGCGGATGCGCTCGTAGACGTCGCGCGGGAGCACCTCGTCGCCGGAGACGCCCAGGAGCAGCAGCCCCAGGCCGTCATTGCCCTGCGGCAGCTCGCCCTGGTAGCGGGGCCGTGGCAGGCCGCGCTCCTGGTAGAGGGCGTCAATCTTCTTCTCGACCTCCTCGACCTTGCCGTTCTCGCGAATCCACTTCTCGCACTGCTGGTCCACCGCGGCGTTGAGGAAGAAGCCGAGCAGCATCGGCGCGGGGCCGTTGATGGTCATGGACACCGAGGTGGACGGGTCCGCCAGGTCGAAGCCGGAGTAGAGCTTCTTCGCGTCGTCCACGTTGGCGATGGACACGCCCGAGTTGCCCACCTTGCCGTAGATGTCCGGCCGGTGGTCGGGGTCCTCGCCGTACAACGTCACCGAGTCGAACGCGGTGGACAGGCGCTTGGCGGGCAGGCCGCGCGACACGTAGTGGAAGCGCTTGTTGGTGCGCTCCGGGCCGCCCTCGCCGGCGAACATGCGCGCCGGGTCCTCGCCCTCGCGCTTGAGCGGGAAGACGCCGGCGGTGAAGGGGAAGGCGCCCGGGGCGTTCTCCCGCAGCAGCCAGGTGAGGATGTCACCCCAGTCCTCGTAGCGGGGGAGGGCAATCTTGGGGACGCGCAGGTGCGACAGCGTCTCCGTGTAGAGGTCCAGCTCGATGACGCGGTCGCGCACCTGGAACTGGTACTTGGAGGCGGCGTAGCGGCGCTTCGTCGCGGGCCACTCGGCCAGCAGCCGCCGGCAGTCCGCGTGGAGCCGGGACTCCAGATCCTTGTACAGCTCCACCAGCTCGGTGAGATAGGCGGGCTCGCCCTCGACGCGCTCGGTGACCTGCACCGTGTCCGAGGCGTCCTTGGGCTCGACGATCTCCAGGCGCTTCTTGCCCACGTTGTTGCGCAGCGCCTCGATGGTGCCGTGGAGCTGGTACATGCGCCGGGCGATGGCCGCCTGGGCCCTCACGAAGGCGTCGTAGGACTCGCAGGTCTCCACGATTTCCGCCAGGTAGCGCGTGCGCTCGGGCGGGATGATCCACTTCTTCTCGCTCATCCCCGGCGTGAGCTCGAAGCTGGACTTCAGCGGCGCGCCCGTCTTGGAGGAGAGGGTATCCATGATGGCCCGGTAGAGCTGGTTCATCCCCGGGTCGTTGAACTGGGAGGCGATGGTGCCGTACACGGGCACGGCGTCATCGGGCGTGGAGAAGGCGTTGTGGTTGCGCTTCCACTGCTTGCGCACGTCGCGCAGCGCGTCCAGCGAGCCTCGCTTGTCGAACTTGTTGATGGCGATGACGTCCGCGAAGTCGAGCATGTCGATCTTCTCGAGCTGCGTCGCCGCGCCGTACTCGGCCGTCATCACGTAGAGCGCCACGTCCGAGTGCTCGGTGATTTCGGTGTCGGACTGGCCGATGCCGGAGGTCTCCACCACGATGAGGTCGAAGCCCGCGGCCTTGCAGATTTCGATGGAGTCGCCCACGTGCTTGGACAGGGCGAGGTTGCTCTGGCGGGTGGCCATCGAGCGCATGTACACGCGCGGGTTGTCGATGGCGTTCATCCGGATGCGGTCGCCGAGCAGCGCGCCGCCGGACTTGCGCTTGGACGGGTCCACGGAGAGCACGGCGAGCGTCTTGTCCGGGAAGTCCGCCAGGAAGCGCCGCACCAGCTCGTCCACGAGGCTGGACTTGCCCGCGCCGCCGGTGCCGGTGATGCCCAGCACGGGCACGCGCGGCCCCTTGGCCTGGATGTGCGACATGGCCTCGCGCAGGGCGGGGCCCTGGTCCGCGAAGTTCTCCGCGATGGTGATGAGCGGGGCAATCCGCGCGGGCTCGCGCAGCGAGGGCGCGTCGAGCAGGGGGGCGAAGTCGGCGGGCCGCTTCTCGAAGTCGCACTGGGAGATGAGGTCGTCAATCATCCCCTGCAGGCCCATGGCCCGGCCGTCGTCCGGCGAGTAGATGCGCGTGACGCCGTAGCGGTGGAGCTCTTCAATCTCCGAGGGGAGGATGGTGCCCCCGCCGCCGCCGAAGACCTTGATGTTGGCCTTCCGCTCGCGCAGCAGGTCAATCATGTACTTGAAGAACTCGACGTGACCGCCCTGGTAGGACGTGATGGCGATGCCCTGCACGTCCTCCTGGATGGCGCAGTCGACAATCTCCGCCACCGAGCGGTTGTGCCCCAGGTGGATGATTTCCGCGCCCGAGGCCTGCATGAGGCGGCGCATCACGTTGATGGCGGCGTCATGCCCGTCGAACAGGGAGGCGGCCGTCACGATGCGGACGTGGAAACGGGGCTTGTAAGGCTGAGGGATGGGAGTCTGCTGGACGTTTCGCACGGCGCGTACAGTAAGAGCGCCGTGAAGACCGAGGCAAGGGATTGGAGCGTGACTGACCGCTCCACGACGCGGCCTGTCAGGCCCTCGTTTCGGGGAGGAACGCGCCCAGCACGCGCAGTGCGGCCGAGGTGGGCGTGACGCGGCCTTCTCGCACGTCTGCCTCCAGCGTGGGTACCAGCGCGGACACCTCGGGGTGCGCACGCAAGGCCGCCCGGAGGCCGTCCTGCACCATGGTCCACATCCACTGCACCTGCTGCGCCTTGCGGCGGCGCTGCAGCGCGCCAGACGCGTCAGCGCGGCCCAGCTGCGTCTCCAGGGATGTCCACAGCTTCTCGATGCCGCTGCCCTCCAGGGCGCTGCACGTGGTGACCTCCGGCTCGGCGCCCGGACGCATCAGGTGCAACGCGGCGCGCAGCTCCGAGCGGGCCCGCTCCGCGCGCGGCTTGTTGTCGCCATCCGCCTTGTTGATGGCGAGCATGTCCGCCACCTCGAGGATGCCGCGCTTGATGCCCTGCAGCTCGTCCCCCGCGCCCGCCAGCATGAGCACCAGGTAGAAGTCCACCAGGTCGGCGACCACGGTCTCCGACTGGCCCACGCCCACCGTCTCCACCAGCACCACGTCGAAGCCCGCCGCTTCGCAGAGCAGCAGCGTCTCGCGCGTCTTGCGCGCCACGCCGCCCAGCGTGCCGCTGGAGGGGCTGGGCCGGATGTAGGCGGCGGACTCGCGCGACAGCCGCGCCATGCGCGTCTTGTCGCCCAGGATGCTGCCGCCGGACACGGTGCTGGACGGGTCGATGGCCAGCACCGCCACGCGCTTGCCCGCGTTCACCAGGTGCATGCCCAGCGCGTCGATGAAGGTGCTCTTGCCCACACCGGGCACGCCGCTGATGCCCACGCGCCGGCTGCCACCCGTGTGGGGGAGCAGCCGCGTGAGGACTTCCTGGGCCAGCGCGGCATGGCGCGGGTGCTCGCTCTCCACCAGGGTGATGGCGCGCGCGAGCATGGCCCGGTCGCCCGCGCGCACGCCGTCCACATACGCGTCCGCGGGCAGCAGCTTCACGCCTCTTCCTCCAGCGACGCGGCCAGCTTGTCGAGCAGCTCGATGGCCGCCTTGGAGATGACCGTGCCGGGGCCGAAGATGGCCGCGGCGCCCGCGGCGCGCAGGGCGTCGTAGTCCTGCGCGGGGATGACGCCGCCCACGACGACCATGATGTCCTCGCGGCCCAGCGCCTTGAGCGCCTCCTTGAGCTGCGGCACCAGCGTCAGGTGGCCGGCGGCGAGCGAGCTGGCGCCGACGACGTGCACGTCGTTCTCCACCGCCTGCCGCGCGGACTCCTCGGGCGTCTGGAACAGGGGGCCGATGTCCACGTCGAAGCCCAGGTCCGCGAACGCGGTGGCGATGACCTTCTGGCCGCGGTCGTGCCCGTCCTGGCCCATCTTCGCGATGAGGATGCGCGGCCGGCGTCCGAAGCGCGCCAGGAACGCGTCCGCCTTCGCGCGCGCCTCGGTGATGCCCTGGGCGTCCTTGCCCGCCTCGCTGGAGTACACACCCGTCACGCTGCGCACCGTGGCCTCGTAGCGCCCGAAGACCTTCTCGAGTGCGTCGCTGATTTCGCCCACCGTCGCCTTGGCGCGGGCCGCGTCGATGGCCAGCGCCAGCAGGTTGCCCTCGCCGCGACGGCCCGCCTCGGTGAGCGCGTGCAGCTTGCGGCGGACCTCGTCCGCGTTGCGCTCGGCGCGCAGCTCTCGCAGGCGCGCAATCTGGGCCTCGCGCACCGCGGAGTTGTCCACCTTGAGAATCTCGATGGAGTCCTCGCGCTCGGGCGGGTACTTGTTCACGCCGATGATGGCCTGGCGGCCCGAGTCGATGCGCGCCTGGGTGCGCGCCGCCGCCTCCTCGATGCGCAGCTTGGGCAGGCCGGCCTCGATGGCCTTCGTCATGCCGCCCAGCGCCTCCACCTCCTGGATGTGGGCCCAGGCCTTCCGGGCCAGCTCGTGGGTGAGGCGCTCCACGTAGTAGCTGCCGCCCCACGGGTCGATGACGCGCGTGGTGCCGCTCTCCAGCTGGAGGTAGAGCTGGGTGTTGCGGGCGATGCGCGCGCTGAAGTCGGTGGGCAGCGCGATGGCCTCGTCGAGCGAGTTGGTGTGCAGGCTCTGCGTGTGGCCCTGGGTTGCGGCCATGGCCTCCACGCAGGTGCGAACGACGTTGTTGAAGACGTCCTGCGCGGTGAGGCTCCAGCCGGAGGTCTGGCTGTGCGTGCGCAGCGCCAGGCTCTTGTCCGTCTTCGGGGAGAAGCCCTTGATGAGCTTCGCCCAGAGCAGCCGGGCGGCGCGCATCTTGGCCACTTCCATGAAGAAGTTCATGCCAATGGCCCAGAAGAAGGACAGGCGCGGCGCGAAGGCGTCCACGCCCAGCCCCGCCGCGAGCCCGGCGCGCACGTACTCCACGCCATCCGCCAGCGTGTAGCCCAGCTCCAGGTCCTGCGTCGCCCCGGCCTCCTGCATGTGGTAGCCGCTGATGCTGATGCTGTTGAAGCGCGGCATCTTCTCCGCCGTGAAGCGGAAGATGTCGCCGATGATGCGCATCGAGGGGCCGGGCGGGTAGATGTACGTGTTGCGGACCATGAACTCCTTGAGGATGTCGTTCTGGATGGTCCCGCTGAGCTGCTCGGGGCGCACGCCCTGCTCCTCGGCGGCGACGACGTAGAGCGCCAGCACCGGGAGCACCGCCCCGTTCATCGTCATGGACACGCTCATCTGGTCGAGCGGAATCCGGTCGAACAGGATGCGCATGTCCTTGATGGAGTCGATGGCCACGCCCGCCATGCCCACGTCACCCGCCACGCGGGGATGGTCGCTGTCGTAGCCCCGGTGCGTCGCGAGGTCGAACGCGATGGACAGGCCCTTCTGACCGGCCGCGAGGTTGCGGCGGTAGAAGGCGTTGGAGGCCTCGGCCGTGGAGAAGCCGGCGTACTGGCGCACCGTCCACGGCTGCTGCACGTACATGGTGGAGTAGGGGCCGCGCACGAAGGGCGGCAGGCCCGGCAGCGAGCCCAGGTGCTCCACGCCCTCCAGGTCCTCGGGCGTGTACACCGGCTTGACGGGGATGCCCTCGGGCGTGTCCCAGCGCTCGGCGTTGCGCGCGGCCTCGGCGGCCTGGCGGCGCTGCGCGTCCAGCGCGGGCGCGGCGGCGTGCGTTTCGGGGGCGTCGAAGTCGATGCCCGAGAAGTCCGGTACCTGGGTGCGCATCAGGCCACTCCGAGCTGCTGGTGCAGCGAGGACAGGAGCGCGAACAGGTCCGCTCCCGCGTAGAGGAAGAGGTCCACGCCCGCCGCGCGGAAGGCGGCCTCGTGGTCACCGGGACGGCCCGCCACGGCCACCGCCCGCGCGCCCTTCGCCTTCAGCGCAGCGGTGAGCGCCGGCACCCATTCGGGGTAGAGGGCGTCCGGCCCGGAGATGACGGCGAGCGGCGCGCCGGAGGCGGCGAAGCGCTCCGCCGCGTCCGCGATGTCCGCGAAGCCGTGCGCATCCACCGGCTCGATGCCGCCGGCCGCGAGGACGTTGGCGGTCCACGTGGAGCGCGTGGTGTGCTCGGCCACCGTGCCCAGGCTGGCCAGGAAGGCGCGGGGACGCGCGCCGGTCGCGGCGAGGTGACGGTCGCTCGCGTCGCGCAGGGACTCGAAGGCCTCCGCCACCCGCACCGGACGCAGGGGCAGGGGGCCGCTGGCCGGCGCTGCGTCGGACGGCGCGGGACGCGGCTCGCGGGACACGGGGGCTTCGCCCAGGTGGGGGAACTCGCTCACGCCGACAATGGGCAGCTTGCGGGTGCGCACGGCCTTGTCTCGCGCCGCGCGCGTCTCCGAGAGGCCCCGCGCCACGTCGCCCTCCGTCAGCGCCCTGGCCATGCCGCCAAGCGCCTCGATGCGCCGCAGCTCGGCCCACGCCGCGCGGGCGATGTCCTGGGTGAGCTGCTCCAGGTAGTAGCTGCCGCCCGCGGGGTCGGCGACGCGGTTGAGGCTCGACTCGTCGCGCAGGATGAGCTGCGTGTTGCGCGCCAGCCGGCGGGCGGACGCGTCGGGCGTGCCCAGGGCCTCGTCGAAGGGGGAGGTGCTGATGCTGTCCGCGCCACCGACGACGGCGGCGAAGGACTCCGCGGTGGCGCGGAGGATGTTCACCCACGGGTCGCGCTGCGTCTTCGTGGTGCTCGCGGTGCGCGCGTGCAGCGCCATGGCCTGGGCTTCGGGCGAGCCGCCACACGCCGCCACGGCCTTGGCCCACAAGAGCCGCGCCGCGCGCAGCCGGGCAATCTCCGGGAAGAACTGTCCACCCACGGACATCGCGAACTGGATGGAGCGCGCCGCGACGTCGGGGGACACGCCCGCGCGCTCCAGGCCGCGCAGGTACTCCACGCCGGTGGCGATGGCCCAGGCCAGCTCGTGCACCGACGTGGCGCCCGCGTCCGCGTAGGCGCGCGTGGACACCAGCAGCACCCGGAGGCCGGGCGAGGCTTCACGCAGCGAGGTGACCAGGGGCGCGGCCTGGGTCAGCGTCGCGTCCAGGCCCGCGGGCAGCGCGCCCGTGCGAGCGAGGATGCCGAGCGGGTCCACGCCGAGGCTGCCCTTCAGCGCCGCGCGGGCGACCCCCGTCTGCTCCGCGACGTGGAGCAGGTGGTTCGCGGCGGTGAGCGGGTCGGACTCGGGCTCCAGGTGGACCGGCGTCGTGTCCAGCGGCGCATGGGCGAGCAGCCGCCGCAGCGCCTGGGCATCCGGCACGCGGATGCCGCGCGTGTCGCCGAGGAGGAGCCACACGCCCCAGGCGCCCCGTTCGAGGTCCGTGCGGATGGCCTCGGCGGCCTGCGTCACGTCCGGCTCGCTGTACTCCTGGCACACCACCCACCCACCCTCGGTGAGGCCCAGGGCCTGGGTGCCGCGCACATAGGGCGCCACGCCAGGAGGCTCAGGCGGTGCGGCGGCGTCCTGCTGCGTGTACAGCGGCTGGAGCGACAGCCCGCCTTCCAGCTGTGACTGGAGCGCGGAGAAGGGCTTGCCCTTCAGGTCCTTGTCCACGAGCCGGCGCCAGTCCTCCACCGACGGGGCCGGGAACTCCGAGGCGATATGGAGAGGCTCTTGAGCCATGCTGCGTCCTCGCGGGATGGGAATGGCACCGACCCATAGGCGCAATGGACCGGCGGGGCAATGGGCTTGGAGGGGCCGACTCAGTCTTCCGACGGGATGTCCTGTCCCTTGAAGCCCCAATCCTCCAGCACTTTGGCTTCATCCAGCGCGTTCTTTGTCTTCTTGAAGCGGGCGCCGGACACCCCTTTCACCCGGCGCTCGCACGCGGCCCAGGTGGCGTGGCGCTTCACGGAGTTGCCCACCTGACTCAGGTAGGAGTAGGCCTTGGCCGAGGCCTCGCGCTGCTCCCTGGGCTTTTCCGGAGGCAAGGACATGTCCTCCGGCAGGTCGTGCACCGCCACGCCGTAGCCCTGGAGCGGGCCGGTGTAGAGCCGCGCGTCGCGCCCCTTCGAGAAGGCCACGGCGATGGCGTCCACGCGCTCGTTGCCGGGAACGCCCACGTGGCCCCGGATGTAGAACCAGGCCACGGCGGCGGCCTCGGCGGCGTGCTGCTCCTTGCGCTGCGCCAGGAGCGCCATCAGCCGCTTCCAGTAGATGGCGTTGGCGACCTCGCCGCCCTCGGCCGTCTTCCACCCGCGCCGGCTCCAGCCGAACGCCCACCTGGTGGCGCCCTGGATTACATACGTGGAGTCCGTGTGGATGTGGATGGGGCCCGGTATGCGCTCCAGGTGGCGCAGGGCCTTGCCCACGGCCGTCAGCTCCATCCGGTTGTTGGTGGTCTCCGGCTCGTGGCCACCCAGCTCCGTTACCAGGCCGTCGGGCGTGACGATGATGCTCCCCCAGCCGCCCGGGCCGGGGTTCCCCGAACAGGCGCCATCAGCGAAGACAAGGGTCGGACGGTGCTCCATGCCGGCACCCTATTCGGCGCGGAGTGCGCTCGCCAGGACGGCGATGGCTGCGCGCTCAGTGCATGGCACTCAGGGAGGGGCCCGGCCGGACGCGCGCGAAGGCCGCGCGAACGGCCTCCTCGGGCTGGGCGCCGCTCAGCAGCAGCACCGGGCCTTCGCCCGAGAGCCGCATGGCCGGAATGCCGACGATGCCCAGGCGGCGCGCCTCTTCCTCGTCGGCGAGCACCCGCGAGGTGTAGCGGCCGGCCTCCAGCGCGCGGATGAGGGACTCGCGGTCCAGTCCCGCGTCCTCCGCCAGGTCTCCCAGCACGCGCAGGTCGCCAATGTCCCGGCCGTCCTCGAAGAAGGCGCGGAAGAGGGCTTCGTGGAACGTGGAGAAGGACTCGGCGTCCTTGGCGAACTCGGCGGCTTCGAGCGCCAGCCGGCTCCTCGGCTGCACCGGGGGCGGCTTCAGCGTCAGGCCCCGCTGCCTGGCCAGCGGAGAGACAGTGCGGGCCCAGGCCGCCCGCGGGGGCTCGCTCACCGGGGCGAGCGGCCGCACGGGGGCTGGGTGCAGCTCGAACGCGCGCCAGTGGATGTCGAGCGCCGGGCCCAGCCGGGCATGCAAGTGCTGGAGGACGGGAAGCTCCAGGTAGCAGAAGGGGCAGGCGTAATCGCTCCAGATGTCGAGGCGGACCGGGGTGTCCGAGTGGGCCATGGGCGAGGCTCCTTGAAGTCCCGGGCAAGGGACATCTCCTCACGTTGGCCATGCCCGTGCGGGCGCGGGAGCGGTGGCGCCGGTCCTCCCGGATTCCGGTCGGGCGTGCGGGCCCGCTGCTGGGTGCCCGGATGCGCGCGGCTTTCGATGATGCAAGGTTGGGCGGATGGAGGGCGCCGCTTCAGTGGGCCGCGAGCTCCTTGATGAGGGATTCCATCAGGGCGGGCACGGTGCGGTGCCGCAGGTTGGGCGTGGCCTGACCCGCCCACAGTGACACGAGGTCGGTGCGGCCCGCCTTGACGGCCGCGGGCTTGAGCTTCGACAGGAACCAGCTCTGAATGGGGAAGGGCGCGAGCGTCGCCTGCTGAGCGGCCAGTTCCTCCGTCCAGCGACTGCGCATGCCTCTCGCCAGCCGGCCCGTGAAGGCCCGCGTCAAGGTGGTGCTCCGCGCCCGGTCGCTGAAGAGGAGCTCGCGGTGGGCGTCCGTCGCTCCCGACTCCTCACAGGCGAGGAACGCCGTGCCGAGTTGCGCGGCCTGGGCCCCCAGCGTGAGCACGGCTTGCACACCCCGGCCATCCGCGATGCCTCCCGCCGCGATGACGGGCGCCTTCACCCGGTCGGCGACGAGCGGCGTGAGGGCCAGCGTCCCCATCAGCGAGTCCTCTGCGCGCGCGAGGAAGGACGGCCGATGTCCGCCGGCCTCGAAGCCCGTGGCCACGATGAGGTCGACGCCCGCCGCGTCCAGGGCCTCTGCTTCGGCGAGCGTGGTGGCCGCTCCGCACGTGAGGATTCCCCTGCGCCGGCACTCCGCCAGCACCGGCGCGGGGGGCACGCCGAACACGAAGCTGAAGACGGGCGGACGGGCTTCGAGCAGCGCCTCCACCTGGTCCTCGAAGCGATGGTGGAAGCGCTCGGGCCTGGCCGGCTTCTCCACGCCGAGCTCGCGATAGTACGGCTCGAAGAGGCGGTAGACGCGGTCGAACGCCTCCGGGCTGAGCGAGTCCCCTCCCTCGTCATGGTCGGAGACCCAGAGGTTCAGCGCGAAGGGCTTGTCCGTGAGCGCGCGAATCCGGTCCGCCACGCGGCCAATCTCGTCGGGGGGAAGCTGATAGGCGCCGTAGGAGCCCAGCCCGCCGAGGTTGGACACCGACGCCGCGAGGCGCTCGGTGGAGCCTCCACCGCCGAAGGGGCCCTGGATGATGGGATGACGGATGCCCAGCTTCTGGAGGGCTTCGTTCGGTCGGTTCGGCTTCATCGCGGCTCCTTTGGATAGGAATGGCGGAGGGATAACCGCGGGCGCTGGACGGGGTGGAGGAAACGACACGCCTGCGTGCGCCAGATGTCCGGATGCGGGATGCGGATTCCCACGCCCGAGCAACCGGGCTTCTCGCTGCGTCCAGGTGTTCTGTACGGCGTGGGTGGCACGCGGCATGCTCGGGCGTCCTGGACATGACGATGACCCTGGCCCAGGACCTCCGTTTCGCGCTGCGCAGGCTTCGCGGCAGTCCCACCTTCACGCTGGTCGCGGTGGCCACGCTCGCGCTCGGGATTGGCGCCAACGTCTCCATCTTCAGCGTGGTGCACGCCGTGCTGCTGCGGCCGCTGCCCATGCACGACGATGCCCGGCTGGTGCGTGTGTACAGCCAGCGGCAGCAGGCGCCGGGGCCGGGCCCCATGTCCGTGCTGGACTTCATGGACGTGCGGGAGCAGAGCCGCACGCTGGAGCGGCTGTCCGCGGTGACCTCCGTGGCCGTGACGCTGGCGGCGGACAGCGCGGACACCTCGCCGGAGAAGATTCAGGCGGGACTGGTGACGGGCGACTTCTTCACGTTGCTGGGCGCTCGCGTGCAGTTGGGGCGCGCGCTGCAGCCGGAGGACGTCCGGCCCGGCGCGCCGAAGGTGGCGGTGATTTCCCATGGCCTGTGGCAGCGGCGCTTCGGCGGGAGCGACGCCGTGCTGGGGCGCTCGGTGGACCTGGGCGCTCCAGAGCCGTGGACGGTGGTGGGGGTGATGGCGCCGGGCTTCGACTTCCCCTCCCGCTCGGAGTTGTGGAGTCCGCTGCTCTGGGAGGAGGCCATGACGAAGCCGGAGGGGCGCGGGGCGCACTGGCTGGAGGTATACGGCCGGCTGGGCCCGGACGTGCAGCTGGCGTCAGCGCGCGCCGAGCTCACCGACATCGCCCGCCGTCTGGCGGAGCAGTACCCCCGGACGAATGAAGGAAAGTACGCGCGCGTGGAGCCGCTGCGCGACGTGCTGTTCGGGAACGTCCGTCTGTCCCTCCTGCTGATGCTGGGCGCGGTGGGGCTGGTGCTGCTCATCGCATGCGCGAACCTCACGCATCTGCTGCTGGCGCGCGCGGCCTCGCGCGAGGGGGACATCTCCGTGCGCATCGCCCTGGGCGCGAGCCGTGGCCGCATCGCACGCGAGCTGCTGGTGGAGTGCGGGGTGCTCGCGGGCCTGGGCGCGGCCGTGGGCCTGCTGCTGGCGATGTGGGCGCTGGATGCGATGGCGACGTGGGGGCCGCAGGACATTCCTCGGCTCGAGGAAGTGACGCTGGATGGCCCCGTGCTGGCCTTCACCGCGGGGTTGGCCGTGCTGACCATGCTGCTGTTCGGGCTGGTGCCCGCGCTCCAGGCCGGGCGCCTGGACCTGGTGCGTGGGTTGAAGCGGAGCGTGGGCGGTGGTGGCGGGAGCGCGCAGGGACACCGCACCCGCTCCGTGCTCGTCGTGGCGGAGACGGCGCTGGCGGTGCTGCTGCTGGTGTGCGCGGGGCTGCTGCTGCGCAGCTTCGTGTACCTGCAGCGCGCCGAACCCGGCTTCGACCCCGCGGGCGTGCTGACGGTGAGGGTGGACCTGCCGCCCCTGCACTATGGCTTCGGCACCGCCGCGCCCGCGACCTTCTACGACACGCTGCTCGAGCGGCTGCGAGCTTTGCCCGGAGTGGAGCGGGTGGGCGCCGTGAATGGCCTTCCGCTGGATGGGGCCCGGTGGACCGTGCCCGTGAAGGACCCGCTGCGGCCTGTCCCGGAGGGGACGGAGCCCTGGCAGGCGAGTGTCCGCATCGTGACGCCCGGGGCGCTGGAGTCGCTGCGCGTGAAGGTGCTTCGAGGCCGCGGAATCTCGGCGGCGGACCAGGGCGCGGGTGGGCGCGTGGTGCTGGTCAACGCGGAGGCGGCGCGCCGATTCTGGCCTGGCGAAGAGCCCCTGGGGCGCACGCTGGAATCCAGCTTGGACTGGGGCAGTGGTGCCATGGGTGGACGCGTGGTGGGTGTGGTGGACGACATGGCGCTGGAAGGGCTGGGCGCGCCGTCCCTTCCAGAGGTGTACGTGCCCTACGTGCAGGCGCGCACGACGGGCATGGTGCTGCTGCTGAGGACGAAGGGGGCACCGCTCGACCTGGCGCCCCTGGTTCGCGCGGAGGTTCGTGCGCTGGACGCGAGCCTGGCGCTGGGGAGCGTCCGCACGCTGGCCTCGGTGGTGGAGCGCACGGTGGCGCCGCTGCGCTTCTACCTGCTGCTGGCGGGGTCCTTCGCGGCGGTGGCGATGGTGCTGTCGGCGGTGGGACTCTATGGTGTCGTGGCGTACGCGGTGCTGCAGCGCACCCGTGAGCTGGGCATCCGCATGGCGCTGGGCGCGCGTGAGCAGCAGGTGGTGGGAATGGTCCTGGGGCGCTATCTGGGACTCACGCTCTGCGGGCTCGTCATCGGGCTGGGGCTGGCGGTGGCGGTCAGCCGCGGCCTTACGCACCTGCTCAACGGGGTGCGGCCCACGGATCCGCTGACGTACGTGCTGGTGGCGACGGTGCTCGCCGCGGTGGCGGCCCTGGCGGTGTTGCTGCCCGCGCGCCGTGCAGCGCGTGTCTCTCCCGCGGTGGCGCTCCGGGCGGACTGAGCGGGGAATGGGGACGCCGCGCTTCGCCACGGCGCGGGCGTCATCGTACCGAGAGGAGGGAGGGGCGAGCGTGGCGCCACGTCCGGGAGGCACGTCGCACCGGAGCACCGGCTGGCAACGCCGCGGGGCGTGGCCACGGTTGGTGCCGGAGGCGAGATGCATCCTCCTGGATGAAAGGGGTCGGTCATGAAGCTCAAGGTGATGGGAATGCTCGCGGGCCTGGCGTGGAGTGGCGCGGCACTGGCTCAGGGGTCGCAAGAGCCGTCGATGCCACAGGAGCCACCCACGCAGCAGGACTCATCGATGCAGCAGGATCCATCGATGCAGCAGCCATCCAGCGGTGGCTCGCAAATGTCCGGTGGCATGGGCGGCAGCCAGGCGCAGGGCCAGCAGGAGCTGAGCGGCTCCGTGGTGGCCATGCGGCGTGACAAGGTCTACATCAAGGACGAGAACGGCGCGGTGGTTCCGATTGGCGTGAACCACTCCACGCAAATCGATGGGAAGCCCATCGAGAAGCACCGGGACATCCACAGCCACCTCCGGCGTGAGCTCAAGGAGGGGGACCAGGTCCGGACCCGGTTCAACGTGGAGAAGACGACCGAGAACATGGCGTCTTCCATCGAGAAGATGAGCAAGTAGTCCACGACGCACGGGGACGGCCGCGGTCTGGAGCGTGACGGTGTTGTCCCACCGCCGCCCCGGCCGCGGCTTTCGCCTTTCCCGGGTTCCAGTGGTGGCGACGGAGCTGCTCAGGGAGTCCGGGCCGCTTCCGCTTCGATGAGCCCAGCCAAGAGGGTGCGGTGGCAGACCTGCTCGAGGATGCAGTCCTTTGAACAGAGGAGGGTCACCGTCTCGCCTCGACGCACTCGCGCGGCGAGCTCGGTGATGGCTTCTCGCTGGGACTCCATCTCCTGGAGATACCGTTCGCGATAGGCATCCAGGGTGATGGGCGTGCGGCCCTTTCCATAAAAGGCGTCGAAGAGCTCAGGGCTGGGCGCGAGGTTGCTTTGCCATGCGTCCCACGTCTCCTTGGCCTTGGGCAGGCCTCGGGGCCGGTAGCGGCACACGAGGACGCGGAAGCCGTCGTCAGGCTCCGAAGGAACACACCAACGTTTGGTTTTGAGCGGCATCGTCGGGCAACCCTGAATTGGAGGGACGGTATTCCATCCGGGGGACCGGAGTTCTTACCGGAGCAGGCCGGGCTCTGGCCCCGTGGACCCGGAGAGATGTCTCCAAGTGCCTGGAAACGCTGGCCTTGAGGATGGAAATGGCCGCGGCACGCGCCCTGCTATGGCGAGATGCAGCAGATTGATGGGGCAGTGCAGGGCGGCGGGTAGGGCGGGGCGGTACGGCGAAGTGCAGAGCGGCGGGTAGGGCGTGGCGGTACGGCCAAGTGCAGGGCGGGTAGGGCGTGGCGGTACGGCCAAGTGCAGGGCGGAGCAGTACGGGGCAGTGCAGGGCGGCGGGTAGGGCGGGGCGGTACGGGCGGCGGGCAGGACGGGGCAGTGCGCAGCAACGCAGGGCGGGGTGGCACGGGGCAGTGCAGGGCGGCGAGCAGGACGGGGCAGTGCGCAGCAACGCAGGATGGGGTGGAACGGGGCAGTGCAGGGCGGCGGGTCGGGCGAGGCAGTACGCAGCACCGTAGGGCAGGGTGGTACGGGGCAGTACGGGCGGCGGGTCGGGCGGAGCAGTGCGCAGCACTGTAGGACGGGGTGATACGGGGAAGTGCCGGGCGGCGGGCAGGACGGGGGCAGTAAAGGGCAGCAGGCGGTACAGGGCAGGACGGGGCAGTTCGCAGGGCCGAGTGGAGCTGGGCAGTACGGGCGGCGGGGAGGATGGGGCAGTACGAGCAGGACGGGGCAGCACGCAGCAGCGAAGCACAGGGCGGCGGGCAGGACGGGGCAGTACGCAGCAAGCAGCAGGACGGGGCAGCACGCAGCAGCGAAGCACAGGGCGGCGGGGAGGATGGGGCAGTACGAGCAGGACAGGGCAGCACGCAGCACAGCAGCACAGGGCGGCGGGTAGGACGGGGCAGTACGAGCAGGACAGGGCAGCACGCAGCACAGCAGCACAGGGCGGCGGGTAGGACGGGGCAGCACGCAGCGCAGCAGGACGGAGTGGTACGGGCGGCGGGTAGGGCGGGCGTGACGAATCAAAACGGGGCTGTACAGCCCGTTTCAGTCGGACGGCTCGGGCGTGTGGGATGGGAGAGTGGGAGCCGGTCCTCAGCGGAGGAGCTCATTCGCGAGGACCGGTTCGCCTCAACACCGTGCGGCGCCGTCATTCCACGGCGTCATGGCGCTCAGAGATTGAAGCCCACGTTACCGACAGAGATGCTCGGTCCGAAGATGAAGGACCACTTGCTCGACGGCACGACGGGGTCCAGCGCGGGGTCGCCTCCCGTGCGGCGCCGGATGTCGCCGCGGAACTCGTAGGCCAACCAGGCTTGCGCGCCCACGGCGGCGCCGGGGCCGATCGGCACACGCAGACCCAGGCCCAGGACCACCGCGAGCGTGGGCGGGAACTGGATGTCACCCGACTGCGGCACGAGCCCCAGTCCCATCAATCCCGCCTCGATACCCAGCAGCCGCTCCTGCCCTTCGTTGTTCAGCAGGGCCAGACGCGACACGACACCGAAGTTGATGGCCAGCTGCCCGGTGGGCTCGGTTGCGCGGTAGAGACCGGCGGGGATGGCGGCCGTGGTGTAGAGCCGGAAGAGGCCGCCGGTGACGATGGCGGTCCACTGCGCGGAGGGCAGGCCCGTGCGGTCCGTGGTGCTCAACGCGTAGCGCGACTCGTCCGCCACATGGGACACCTGGACGGTGATGCGGTCGTACTGCCCGAGGTTGCCCGGGACGGGAATGTCGCGCTGGTCTCCTTGCGGACGCAGGAACATGCGCTGCTCGACGTTGCTCTCGCCGCGCACCGAGCCATCCGGCCGGGTGACGCTGATGCGGAGGACGACCTCCTGATTGCCCTCCTCGGGCTTCAGGCGTTCCCGGTGCACGATGACGCGGCACGTGTTGCGCATCGCATAGGGAATCCGGTGGGGCCGGCTGGGCTCCAACTGCTGGTCCTTGCCCTCCGCGTCCGCGCAGACGAACTCCACCAGGTTCTCGATGCGCGTGGGCACGCTCGCCTCGCGCACCACCCGCTGGAAGCGCTCGTCCACCAGCACCAGGTCGGTGGTGGCCAGCTCCGCCGGCAGCGTGGGGAGCCGGTAGCCGAAGCGCAGCGCCACGAATGCGCCAGGGGCGGCCTCACCCTGGATGAAGGTGGCCGACTCGCGCATCGTGACGCTGTACGCGCCGGGGAGCGGCTCCAGCACGAAGCGCCCCAGGCCCGCGTTGGACGCCATTTCCACCTCCGCGGGCCGGTTGGTGGGGATGAAGTCGATGGAGCCATGCCCCGGGAGCTCGAGGCTGGCGCGAGGAACGGGGAGGGGCAGCGTCTTCGCCGTCTCCGACGCCACCACCGTTCCATCCTGCCGGGAGGTCAGCGCGGTGATGGTCACCTGCTGGTCGGAGGTGCCGCCGGTGCGCAGCAGCACATAGGTGCCCTCCGCCAGCTTCACCACGCGCTCCACGCGGACGCGCACGCCGTTGACCGTCCACAGCAGGGTGCGCGGGTCATGCGCGCAGACAGGATCGAGCCGGACCACGAGCGCGGAGTTCTCGGCGCCGCGCAACACCGAGCCCTCCACGGGCGTGAGCGGGCAGGCCAGCACGGACAGCGTGGTGGTGATGACCTGGTCCAGCACGTCGCCCCGGGAGAAGAAGACGCGGGGCACCAGGCGCGCGCGCAGCGTGACGGTCGCGTCCACGCCCGGGACGTTGCGGACGGAGATGAAGCCTTCGTCGGGCTCGCAGCGGGCGATGCCGCAGTCGGCGGTCGCAATCGCCTCGGAGTGGCTGACGGGGACGCTGCCGGGGCCCCGGGACACGTCGATGCCGTTGGACAGCACCAGGGGTTCGGTGAGGATGGTGCGGCCGGGCCGGATGCGGAGCGACTCGGGGTTCACCAGGTTGCCGTTGGCGTCGTAGGTCTTCACCTCCGGGCCGGTTCGGCCGTACGGCGGAATCCAGTAGAGCGCGGTGTCGGTGGGCAGTCCCTGCGGCACGGGGACCGCGCAGTCCGCGAGGCCCTTGGGCTTGGAGGGCGAAAGACAGATGTCCTGGCCCTCCATGAGCGGGCGCGCCGGCTCGCCGCGCGGCTGGCCGGACCAGGCGACGCCCACGTTCAGGAGCCCCACGCCCCGCAGCTCCAGCCGGCCTTCGTCCGGATAGAACGAGGTGCCCGACGCGTCGATGCGAGGCAGCGGGCCGGTGGCAATCACAGTGACGGTCTTCTCACTCGTCGCGCACTGCGCGGGCGTATCCGCGACCTTGAGGTCCAGCGTTCGCGCGCTCTCGTCCGGCCTGCCGGGCGGGTGGATGGAGCGCGCATCCGGGCCCAGGCTCCAGCCGTTGCGGACCGGTCCGCAGATGACCCCCTGGGTCAGCACCTCGACGGGCCTGCCGCCTTCCGGCACTTGCACGACGGGAGCGGCGGCGGCGAGCCCCGAGGCCAGCAACGAAGTGAGGACGAGGAGGCGGACAGGGCGCATCACTTCGCTAAAGAGCGAAGGATGTCGCCTCGGTCAAGCCCGATTGCCCTCGTGTATCAGGCGGCGGGCTGTGCCTCGATGCCCAGGGCCTCATGAGCGAACCGGAACATTCGCTCATTGAGCTTTCCAAGAAACTCGAGCGGGTGCCGGCCCGCGCGGTCGGCCGCGTCCTCCAGCTTCTCCTTGCACCGCAGGTCGGCGCAAAGGTTCACCCCCACGCGCCGCTTGTTGTCCACGGCTGTGGTGAGCAGGCACACCTCATGGGCCGAGCCCGAGGTGTGGCACCACTCGCACATGCGGGTGACGGGCTCGCCGCCCAGGGAGTCGCGGCGGAAGATGATGCCAATGGGCCTGCGACTGCCCGGCGCGGAGAAGATGAGGTACACGCGTGCGCCGGACGTCTCCGTCCAGGCGAGGTAGTCGCGCACGAAGAGCGGGAAGGTGATGCCCTCGGGCATCTCGATGACGCGACGGTCTCTCGGGCGGAAGGACTCGATGAGCGCCCGGTCGTTTTCGAATCGGAACACGGCTGCTCCTTGGCGAACGTGTGCCCCTAACAGCCACGCAGCGCCGATTCCACCTGAACCCACCTGCGAAGCAAGTGCCCGGCCGGTTGCACGGAGCGGCTTCCACGCGTCGACCCGGTGCGGCACGATTGCACGGTGGGTGAGCCAGCGCGCCCGGGCACCTGGGACACGGGCGTCCAGGGCCCCTGTTGCATCGGGGTGAGGGAGAGTCCCGTGACGCGTCCGCAGCAGCCTCCTCACGTGCGTATCGCCATCGTGGGCAGCGGCTTTGGTGGCCTGGGAATGGCCATCCGCCTCAAGCAGGAGGGCATCGAGGATTTCCTCGTCTTCGAGCGGGCGGGCTCGCTCGGAGGCGTCTGGCGCGACAACACGTATCCCGGGTGCGCGTGTGACGTCCCGTCCCACCTCTACTCGTTCTCGTTCGCGCCCAATCCCGACTGGTCCCGTGCCTACTCGCCCCAGCCGGAGATTCAGGCCTACCTGCGTGCCTGTGCCGACCGCTTCGGCCTGGCGCCCCACCTGCGCTTCGGACATGCGCTCGTCGAGGCGGCCTGGGACGAGCGCGCGCAGCGTTGGCGCCTCCAGACGTCCGCGGGGCGCTACACCGCGGACATGCTCATCACCGCCGTGGGCGGGCTGAGCGAGCCCGCCGTGCCGGACCTGCCTGGGCTGGCCTCATTCCAGGGCAAGGTGATGCACTCGGCGCGGTGGGATGCCGACTACGCGCTGGCGGGAAAGCGGGTGGCCGTCATCGGGACCGGGGCCTCCGCCATCCAGGTCGTTCCGAGCATCCAACCCCAGGTTCAGCGATTGCTGCTCTTCCAGCGCACGCCGGCGTGGGTGTTGCCGCGGAAGGACTACGCCCTGGGGCCCCTGGCCCGGTGGCTCTTCCGATGGGTGCCGGGAGCACGGTCGCTGCTGCGCGGAGCCCTCTACGTGGTGCGGGAGGCCTCGGTGTTCGGGTTCTTGAACCCGTGGTTCCTGCGGCTCGCCCAGCGCCAGGCGCTGCGGCACCTGCGCCGCTCCGTGGCGGACCCCGCCCTGCGCGAGAAGCTCACGCCCCGGTACGTCATGGGCTGCAAGCGCATCCTCCGTTCGGATGACTACTTCCCGGCCCTCGCGCGGGAGAACGTGGAGGTCCTCACCTCGGGCATCCGGGAGGTGCGCGAGCACGCCATCGTCACCCAGGACGGCCACGTGCATCCGGTGGACGCCATCATCCTCGGCACGGGGTTCCGCGTGACGGACATGCCCATTGTCCACCACATCCGGGGACGCGGCGGGCGCACGCTCGCCCAGGCCTGGGCTGGCTCGATGAAGGCGCACCTGGGGACCACGGTGAACGGGTTTCCCAACCTCTTCATGCTCCTGGGGCCGAACACCGGGCTGGGCCACACGTCGGTCATCCTGATGATGGAGAGCCAGATGGAGCACGTGCTCGGCGCGCTCCGCTATGTGGAGGGCCGTGGGCTGGCGGCGGTGGAGCCATGGGCCGAGGCCCAGGCCCGGTATGTCCAGCAGCTCGACGCCCGGATGGCCGGCACCGTGTGGGCCACCGGGGGCTGTGTGAGCTGGTACCAGGATGCCACCGGCCGCAACTCCACCCTGTGGCCGGGCTCCACGCTGTCGTTCCGCCGCCGCGTGGCGTACTTCGAACCTTCCGACTACGTGGCCATTCCCCGCCGGCCCGAGGCGGGGTAGAAATGCCGTGCCGGGCGGTGATGGACACCGCCCTTCGACCCTCTGGAGGCTTTGTGGATACGCCCCTTGTGCTTGCCGCGGTGGAAATCCTGTTCGCCTCGGGGGCGCAGGCCGCCTAGCCGGCCACGAAGGTCCCGCACAGCGCGGTGCCGTGCTCCTCGGGGTGCCCTGAAGAACCAGGTGCGCCACTGGCACCGTTGTGTCCGGAGTCCTTCAACCATGTCGCTCGAGTCCCTCGGCTGGGGTCCAGCCTTCATCCACGCCTTCACGTCCCTCGCCTCGCAGTCCACGCTTCCCCTCGTGCCTGGCCGCGTCGTGCGCCAGCAGCGAGGCCTGCTCACCGTCCAGACCCAGTCGCGCGCCCTGCTCGCGCGCACCGCCGGACGGCTCCTCCATCAAGCGCCCAGCGCCGAGGCTCTGCCCACCGTCGGCGACTGGGTGGCGCTGCAGCTCCCCGACGGGGAGGGCGAGGCGCTCATCCACGCGGTGTTGCCACGCCAGAGCGTGCTCGCCCGGCGCGAGGCCGGCAGCGAGCGCGACGGCCAGCTCATCGCCGCCAACCTCGATGTCGTCTTCCTCGCCGCGGGCCTGGACGGCAACTTCAACCCCCGCCGCATCGAGCGCGCGCTGGCCCTGGCCTGGAGCAGCGGCGCCTCGCCCGTGGTGGTGCTGACCAAGGCGGACCTCCACCCCGACGCGGCCTCGCTCGTCGCCGAGGTGGAGGACCTGGCGCCGGGCGTCCCGGTGCTCGCGCTGAGCGCGTGGACGGGCGAGGGCCTCGAAGCGCTGTACGCGTGCCTCCCCGCCGGGAAGACGGGGGCGCTGGTCGGCTCCTCCGGCGTGGGCAAGTCCACGCTGGTCAACCGGCTCCTGGGCGAGGCGCGGCTGGTCACCCAGGCCGTGCGCGCGGAGGACGACAAGGGGCGCCACACCACCACGCATCGGGAGCTCTTCGTGCTCCCGGGAGGAGGGCTGCTCATCGACGGGCCCGGTATGCGCGAGCTGGGGCTCCTGGGCGGCGAGGACGAGGGCATCCAGCAGACGTTCTCGGACATCCTCGAGCTGGCCGCGGACTGTCGGTTCTCCGACTGCCAGCACCAGCGTGAGCCGGGCTGCGCGGTGCGTGCCGCCGTCGCGTCCGGAGTGCTCTCTCAGGAGCGGCTGGCCAGCTATGAGCGGCTGCAGCGCGAGCAGGCATTCCATGCACGTCAGTCGAGCGTGTCCGCCGAGCGCGACCAGCGGCGGTTTGACCGGAGCCGGACGCTGATGGGGTGGGAGGCCACGCGCTCCAAGCGCCGCCGCGACTGAAGTCCGGTAAAGACGGGAGGCGGGTGGCGCCCCGGCGAATCTGCGCCACCACCTCCGTCTGGATGGCATACGTCAGCGAAGTGGCTGGCCCGTGGAGCTTCGCGGGCCGGCCACGCTTGCGCTGGTCGTGTCCCTATAAGTGTGCAGATGGCGAGGAGGGACGAGCGGGAAATAGGGAAGCTCCTCGGTGAAACCAACCGAGACGGTCCTCCTTTGGCGAGGAGGCCGAGGAGTTCCCCGACGTGATGGCTCCCGTCAGGGCATGCGGGTGCTGCGCCAGGCGCTCTCCGCGCCGAGCACGGCACTGGCCCCTGACGCCCACGCCTGCGTGTATTTCCACTGGGAGAGCTGGCCGGACTTCTACGACGCGGTGAGCGCCCACCTGCGCATCAAGGGGGCCTTGGTGTGGTGGAAGAACCGTGGCGGCATGGGCGACTGCACGGCCTCCTACGCCCCGGACTACGAGGTGGTGCTCCATGCGGCCGGGCCGAAGCGCCGGCCGCTGGTGGGCAAGCGCATGGGCGCCGTCCTCGCAGGCTACGAGCCGGTGCCGCCCCAGCAGCGGACGCACCCGAGGGAGAAGCCCGTAGCGCTGCAGTGCCTGCTGATCGCTCGTGCCCGGAGGGCGGCCTGGTGCTGGACCCGTTCGCGGGCACGGGCGCCACCCTCGTCGCCGCGCAGCTGCTCGGCCGGCGCGCGGTGGGCGCGGATCTCGAGGAGCGCTACTGCGAGGCCGCGCCCCGGCGGTTGGAGCAAGCCCAGCGCGAGGGCCTGGGCGAGGCTGCGTGACGCATCCGGTGGGGCGGCTGCGCGCGGCTGCCCCGCCGGGCCATGCCGGCATCCCCGGCGGCGACTCCTTGCGCGACTACTCCTGCACCGCGAGGATGCGCCAGGCGTTCACGTCAACCGCATAGGTGGCGCCTCCCTCCAGGGTGGGCGCCGTGCCGATGTCGCACTTTTTCGGGTTCGGGATGATGCTGACGAGCACAACCCCGGGGGAGGCCGGCGCTGTTGCGACCTCGTAGGACTCGCGGCGGTTGAGGCACTCATAGAGCGGTGTGGCGTCCTTGGGCAGCTTCCGGTCCCAAGGAAGGTAGTCCTCCATGGCGAGCTGGATGGCGCGCAGGGTGGTGCCGCTGATGACTTGCAGCCCCTCGGTTGGCATCGCGAGCGGGATTGCGAAGGCGGCAGCCTCTTCCGGCGGCGCATGCACCGGGCGCGGCGGCCGTTGGAACAGGGCGCATGCGGGCAGCACGCAAAGAAGGGGGAGCAGAACGCGCTTCATGGGGCCTCCGTGCGGGCCACGATTTCGGATGTGCATCGACACGCTCAGCCTTCAGTCATCCACCGTAGTGACGAGCCCGAGGGCCTTGTTCTCGTGCTTGATGATGCCCACCAGCTTCCAGTGCTTGCGTTGTCGGAGGTAGACCTCTCCGGGTTGTTCGCTGCCGAGATTCGGCACGAGCTTGGTGATAGTGCAGGCGCGGTCGAACTGGATGCGGATGGTCCAGATTTGCGTCTCGGCAAGCCGGTCCACGAGCGACAGTGGCGAGGGGCCCACGGGTGGCTGTGGAAGTCCGCGAGCACTATCGCCCGCCCTCTGGAATCGGCGACGTAACGAGGTGGGATGCACTTCTTCCTCTTCGAGGGGCCAACCGGTTCGGGCTCGCCCAGAGGTGAGGGCATGCTGGCGTGGTAGATGCCGTCTCCCAGCGAGTAGATGGCGCCGCAGTACTCTTGCCCATAGTCGCGCTCCATCGCGCGCGGCAGTTGCATGACGGCAGGACAGAGTTGGTCGATGACCTCGTCAACGTCGGACGACGGGGTGACGGCTGCCCAGGGGCCCCGCACGTGGACGTGAGGGCCTGAGCGCCAATAGTCCTTCGTGCCACTCGGTTCAGGCGCCCCGGCACAGCCAATGGCCACGCTGAACGCCGCGACGCGTCCCAGCCGAACTGCTGACATGGCCCCCCTGCCCTAAATCGTGAATTAGAGCCCATATAGGGAAATCTCCAAGTCATGACAATTCGGCTTGCCGCTTTGGGAGGATTTGCGCCCAAGGGGAACCAGGCCGGGCCGGCAGGGCCCGGGCAACGGCGCCCGCGCGGGAGGGAGGGCCGCCCTCCCGCACGGATGGCGCCGGACGCCAGCGCCGTGAGAACAACCCCGCCGGAGTGAAGACCGTTGCGGAGGGAGCCGGCCTTTCTTGGTGGCGCCGCCCTGGAGGAAGCGGGGGGAATGACCGCCTCTCGACTCCCCGGCCGTGGAGCTTGCGGCCGGGCGCCGTCTTCAGACGGGCGCCGCGTCTATACTCCGCGCCCATCATGAAGAAGGATTCGTTCAAGGCCCAGCTGCGCCGAACGTTGCGGTGGGACCTCTGGCTGACGGTGGGCCCCGCGGCCGTCATCGTCAGCATCGCGTTCGCCGTCACGTTCTACTTCGTCAAGCCCGCGCCGCCGAAGACGCTCGTCATCGCCGCGGCGGGAGACGAGGGCGGCTTCCGGTACTTCGCGCGCAAGTATCAGGAGTACCTCGCCAAGCACGGCGTCACGGTGGAAATCCGGCCGACGGAGGGTTCGCTCACCAGCATCAAGCTGCTGGAAGACGCGGGCTCGGGCGTGGACGTTGCCTTCGTGCAGAGCGGTACGTCCGACGCCACGAAGGCCCCCCACGTCGTCTCGCTGGGGAGCCTCTCCTATATCCCGCTGTGGGTCTTCTATCGGGGAGAACCGCTGCGCGATCTGAATGAGCTCCAGGGCAAGCGCATCGTCGTGGGCCCCGAGGAGAGCGGCACGCGGGAGCTGGCCATGAAGCTGCTGGCGGCCAACCGCGTGGGCGCCGCGCCCACGGAGTTGCTCACCTTGGGGCGCGACGAGGGCATCGAGTTGCTCAAACAGGGCAAGGTCGACGCGGTCTTCATCGTATCCCCGGCGGAGTCTCCGCCCATCCAGCGGCTGGCGGGCGTGCCGGACGTGCAGGTCCTCAGCTTCTCGCGCGCGGAGGCCTATGTCCGCCGCTTCCCGTTCCTGTCCAAGCAGCTGCTGCCGCGCGGCGTCTTCGACCTGGGCGCGGATGTTCCGGACCACGACGTGATGCTCCTGTCCCCCACCGCGAACCTGGTGGCGACGGACTCGCTCCACCCGGCGCTGGCGTACCTGCTGATGCGCGCCGCCAGCGAGGTGCATGGCAAGGCGGGCATTCTGGACCGCACGGGCGAGTTCCCCGCCGCGCTGGAGGCGGGCTTCCCGCTCAGCAGCGAGGCGCGCCGCTACTACGAGTCCGGCGTCCCGCTCCTGCACCGCTACCTGCCGTTCTGGGCGGCCAACCTGGTGGACCGGCTGTGGGTGATGCTGGTGCCCTTCATCGCCGTCCTGGTGCCGCTGGGGCGCGTGGCGCCGGCGCTGTACCAGTGGCGGGTGCGCTCGCGCATCTTCCGCTGGTACGCGCGGCTGAAGGAGATCGAGCTCCAGCTCGAGGAGAGCCCGGCCCGGGAGATGCTCGACGACATGCTGCGGCGGCTCGACGAGGCGGAGCGCGAGGTGAACCGCATCCCCATGCCCCTCGCCTACGCGGAGAACCTCTACTTCTTCCGTGAGCACGTCGACGTGGTCCGCCGCCGGCTCATCCGGCGCATCGCCGACTCGGGCGACACCGTCCCCGCGGCCATGTTGACGGCGGAGAAGACGGCGTAGCCACGCGCCCCGCCATTCCTCCGGTGCGGCGTCAGGGCCTCGCAGGTCGCCGCTCCTGGGCCCTGGCTGCCGTGCCTGTCCGGTGCGGCGTCAGGGCCTCGCAGGTCGCCGCTCCTGGGCCCTGGCCGCCCCGCCCGTCAGTTCGCGAGCGCGTGCAGGAGGTTGACGTAGCTGTCGGTCCAGACGCGCCGGTCCAGGACATCGGGAGGTGCTTGCACCTGCCGGAAGGGCAGCTCTCGAGTGAGGTGCGCGACGACGTCCGGAGCCGGGCTCATGGCGAACCAGACGCTGGGTGAGCGGCCCGACGCCAGCTCCTCGGGGGTGAGGCGCTCGGTCTGGCTCACGAGCCCCTGGACCCGCAGCTCCGCGCTCAAGCGGGTGAGGACGGGGACGAGGTCGAAGAGCCGGCTCGAGACATGGAAGAGCATGAGCCCGTCGGGGCGGAGCTTCTGGAGGTAGAGGGCCAGCGCCTCCCGGGTCAGCAGGTGCGTTGGAACGAAGTCGCTGGAGAAGGCGTCGAGGACGATGACGTCGTAGTGGCCATCCTCGGCCTCCTCCAGACGCAGGCGCGCGTCTCCGGCGAGGACGCGGATGTCCGCTGGGCTCGCGCCGAGCACGCTGAAGTGCTGGCGCGCGAGCCGCTCCACCTCCGGGTCCAGCTCGTAGAAGTCCCAGTGCTCGCCGGGGCGGCCATAGGCCGCGAGGCTGCCGATGCCGAGCCCTACGACGGCGACGCGTTCACGCACGATGCTGTCCGATGACAGCACCCGCCCCACGGCGGAGCCCCGGTGGTAGTACGAGAGCGGCTCTCCGCGCTCATCCGGATGGAGGTTCTCCACGCCATGCACGGTGCTGCCGTGCTGGAACAGCCGCAGGCCCTCCGCGTCCTTGACGGTGTAGAGCCCGTAGAAGGTGCGCGAGCCCTCAATCCGCCCACGAGAGAGCATCCACCCGGAGAGCGCGAGCACCGCGATGACGAACAGCGCGGCGCCCGCCGAGAAGTACGGCGCGACCCTGGACACCGGCAGCCCCTGGCCCCGGCGCATCGCGTCCCGCGCCGCCAGTCCTCCCAGCAGCAGCAGTCCCGTGAGGCCATGGTCCAGATAGGGGAGGGCCAGCGCGCCCAGCGTCAGGGGAACGACGAGGGCCAGCAGCAGGGTGCCAATCAGCCCGCCCAGGGAGACGTGGAAGTAGAACGAGCCCAGATGGCGAGGGTCGCCCGGGCGGCACCAGACGAGGTTGCCGTGCATCAACAAGCAGCCGACCCACAGCACCGCGCTGTGCAGCACCAGTGACGGCAGGGACGTCTGGGCGCGGGCCAGGGCGAAGAGGGCCGCGCCCGCGGCGACGATGAGGCTCCCCAGGGCGAGCCGGTGCAGGCCCCTGGGCGTTGGGGGCCGCTTCGAGAAGCAGACGATGAGCGTGAGCAGATACAGCGAGAGGGGGAGAATCCAGAGCAGGGGGATGGACGCGTCCAGCGTGAGGACGTTGGTGACGGCGAGCAGCAGCGCATTGGCGCTCGCGGACAGCAGCAGCCACGTGACGCGCGACGCGAGCGGGGCACGGGGCGCGGACGCCGCCTGGACATCCGCGGGGGCGCGCGGGGCTCCGTCCGCGAGGGCCGGGTGGACCCGCTGGATGCAGAGCAGCGCCAGGACGGTGAAGGCGCCGTAGCCCAGGTACCAGCACAGCAGCTGCTGCTTCAGGTCGAGCGCTGGCTCTACCAGGAAGGGGAAGGTGAGCATCGCCGAGAGCGCCCCCGCGTTCGACGTGCCGTAGAGGAAGAAGGGGTCGCTTCGCGAGGGGTGGTCCGTCCGCGTGAACCAGCCCTGGGCCACGACGCTGGTCGTCGACAGCGCGAGGAAGGGCAAGCCCAGGGAGAAGGTCAGCGTGAGCAGGATGGCCGCGATGGGATGCAGCTCGAACGGGTGCAGCCGGAACGGGAACACGGCCGCGGCGAGCAGCACGAAGAACACGTGCGTCCAGCGATAGCGGCCCTGGTGGGCCGCCAGCGCGACGCGGCTCGAGTAGAAGTACCCGAGCATCAGGACCGCCTGGTAGAAGACCATGCAGGTCGTCCAGATGGCCGCGCTGCTTCCATACGAGGGCAGCAGCAGGCGCGCGACGATGAGCTCCACCTGGAACAGCAGGAAGGAGCCGAGGAAGACCCACAGGTGGAACAGCGCCCCGGTGTAGGCGTGCATCGATGACTTCGGGGAGGGGGCGGCCAGCGGAGCCACTCCGGCTTGTGGATTCTCAGGGGCAGTCGTCATCGTCTGGCCGGGAGTCAACCCGCTTCCACCTCGGAGACCATCGGCCCGTCGGCCGCGCCAGGCCCGGCGTGGCCACGCGTCCGAGCCGGTCGAGGGGCCGTGGCGCGAGCCGTGGCCCATACGCATCGTGCGTGTGGGGCCTTGTGGGTGAGGCGCGGCTCCAGGCGCCTCGAAAAAAACGCAGGGCCTGCCTCAAGGTTTTCGGCGCCGCGCGTTTTGAATTTCGAAGTGGGGACGGGGAGGAAGCAAGCCCGGGGGGGCTGTTGCTTCTGGAGGGCGAGGGCGCACCTCAGTCGGGGCGCGCAGTCATTGGGAGCACGTCGAGGGGGCGTGCTCCCAGTGTTTTTTCTGGAGCTCTCGTCAGAGTGGCTCACGCGGCGGGGAGTGCGTCGGGGGGCGCGCTCCCCGCTGTGTTTTTCTGGGGTTGGCCGCGTGCCGGGCCCGGTTTCCCGGGCGCCGGCCCGCTGCCGTGGCTACTCGGCGTCGGCCGAGGGGAGCACCTTGATGGGCTGCCCGTCGTCGCCCGTCACCGTGGTGCCCGCGGCCTTCTGCTGCTCGGCCGTGGGCGTGCCGACGTTGAAGCTGGACACCTTCGACAGGTGCGTGCCCCGGAAGACGCCCGTGACGGTGACCACCAGGAGCGAGCGGCCTGCACCCGGAGTGAAGCTCACGTCGAACTCGGACACGGAGTCCTCGGTGAAGCTGCCCGTCACCGGGGTGGGCACGCTCGTCACCTTCAGGCCGTCCACGCCGCTGATGTTGACCTGGACGTCGGTCGCCGGGGCGTCGAAGCGGAGGACGATATGGGCCTGGTTCTCACCCACCTTCGCGTCCACCTGAACGGGGGCAGCGACCTTCTGGGTGTCCCCACTCTCGGCGGGCGTGGGGTTCGACTTCGACTGGGAGGTGCAGGCCACCGGCGCCGTGAGCGCGAGGAGGCTGGACAGGGCTGCGATTGCCTTGAGGTTCATGTGCGCTCCGGAATCACTGGCTGGTGATGGAGAGGGAGGGGGTGTAGTTGGCGGCGGTGTCGGAGAAGCCCACCAGCACCAGGACATAGGGTTCGTCGGCCTGGGTGGCCGCGCTGAAGGTCTCCGTGCCGGAGAGGTACCGGTCGGCGCTGCCGATGACCTCTCCCCGGTGGTAGACCTCGATGCCCACGTCCTCCGTCGGGTGGCTCGCGGTGAAGGTCATCGTCCGGCCCGTGCCGTTGAAGACGAAGTACTGGTTCTGCTGGCGCTTGTTGTAGTCGGTGCCGCCGCGCAGCGTGATGTCGGCGTTGAACGGGAAGTAGGTCACGTTGGTGTAGATGCTCCGCAGCGGGGCGTCTCCATCGCCAAAGTCCGAGGTGATGGAGCCGATGCCGTAGAAGTCCAGCAGCGTGTCCACGTCCGCCGCATTGACGCCGGGCTGGGCCTTGAGCCCGTTGATGAACGAGCCGATGGTGGTCAGCGCCGGCGTCGCCTTCTGCGGCCCCACCAGGACGTCGTAGAGGATGCCGATGTCGTACGACACGCGGTCGTGGGCCTCGCTGTTGCCGGAGTCGTGGAGGTCGTAGAGCAGCCGGAAGACGCTCATCTCGGAGAAGGAGCCCCGCCTCGGGTCATCGGTGGTGGGCGTGGGCTCGCTCTCCGCGTCGAAGCCGAAGGCGTTCAGCGTCGAGCCGTCCCAATACGTGTCGGCGTAGATGGGCTCCGGCAGGATGATGCTGGCGAGCGCGTTGCCATAGCCCTCGCCGAAGGCGAGGCGCGGGTCGAGGACGTCACCGCTGGAGTGCGGCCCGCCCGGGCTGTCCGCGCGCGCCAGGTTGGCCTCGAAGTAGTGCCCCCACTCGTGGACGATGACGTGGGCGTCGAACTCGTCGGTGTCCACGCCCTCCCTGCCGAGCACGTAGATTTCGTTCTCCGAGAACGAGAAGTGCGAGGTGCCAATCTGGCCCAGCTCCTTCCTGCCCGACTGCGGGACGTTGTTCGGGCTCCAGTTCACCTTGAGCAGGGGGAAGTCGACCGGACGGGCCTCCAGGAAGGCCTGCGACGCGGTGTACATGCTGTCGAGGATGGCGAAGGGCGCCGCGACGCGCCGACTCGCCGTGTAGCTGGAGCCGGACCAGCCATGGGTGGCGTGAAGGTCCTTGCTCGTCTCCGACCCGGTGAGGGTATTGCCCACGCCCCAGATGGCGTTGTTGTCGGTGTTGTCCTCGATCTGGATTTCCGGCGTGGTCGTCTTCGCGAGCGCGACCACCGTCAGGTTCCCGGTGCCCGAGGGCGTGTAGGTGAGCGAATAGTGGCCCTGTTCGTCGGTGACCCCGTTGCCCACCACGCGCGTTCCCTGCCGCACCTGGACCACCGCGTTGCGCACGGGGCGCGAGGAGACCCGGGCGAAATCCAGCGTGCCCCGGCGCGAGGAGGGGGAGTACACGGCCGGGACGAAGTCATACGTCACCGTGCCGCTCAGCGTGACCGGCTCTCCCGTCCCCGCGTCGTTGCCGCCACCACCATTGCCACCATCGTCGTCGTCACCGGAGCACGCAGGTGCCAATGCCAGGGTGAAGGCGAGTGCCAGCACCCTGCGGGTGAGGCCTCGCGTCGATTTGCGCGTCACGTCCATTCGGTATTTTCCCCCTTGCCCTCGCGCATTCGAGGGCAGGCGGGGCATTGTCGACAAGTCCGCCGACAACTTCAAACGCACATTGGCGACCTGCCTCGTCGCCTCCGGCGTTGACGTCGCGGGCTCAGGGCAGGGGCCCGTCGACCAGGCGCAGCACATCCGCCAGCACGCCGGCGGCCGTCACCGCGGCGCCCGCGCCATAGCCGCGAATCACCAGCGGTGTGGGGCTGTAGCGCTCGGACGTGAAGCTGAGCGCGTTCTCTCCGCCCTTCACCGCCGCCAGCGGGTGTTCCAGGGGAACCGGGACGAGCCCGACGGAGCAGCCATCCTCCGTGACGCTGCCCACGTAGCGCAGCACCTTGCCCTCCGCGCGGAGCGTCTCCACGCGGCGCTGGAAGGCGGCGTCCACCTGGGGGAGCCGGGCGAGGAAGTCGTCCAGAGGGCCGGTGGCGTCGAAGTCCGAGGGCAGCAGCGAGTCCAGGGCCACCTGCTCCAGCTCCACGGTGCGGCCCAGCTCGCGGGCGAGGATGAGCACCTTGCGCGCCACGTCCGTCCCGTGCAGGTCGTCGCGCGGGTCCGGTTCGGTGAAGCGCTTCTCCATGGCGATGCCCACCGCGCGGGACAGGGGCACGCCCTCCTCGGTGAGGCCGAGGATGAAGGACAGCGAGCCGGAGAGGATGCCTTCCACGCGGACCACGCGGTCGCCGGTGCGCAGCATGTTCTTCAGCGTGTCGATGACGGGCAGCGCCGCGCCGACGTTCGTCTCGTACAGGAAGCGCCGCTGGTGCCGCGAGGCCGTCTCGCGCAGCTTGCGCCAGTGGCTCCACGGGCCGGCGTTGGCCTTCTTGTTGGCGGTGACGACGTGGAGCCCGGCCTCCATCAGCGACGGGTAGGCGCGCGCAATCTCCTCGCTGCTGGTGCAGTCCACGAAGACGGGCCGGCCCGGCCGCTTGGCGCGGGCCCAGTCGCGGAAGGTGTCCAGCGGCGCGCCGTCACTGCTGGCCGCGAGCCGCGCCTGCCAGTCCTCCAGGGGCAGGCCCTCGCTGGCGGCCACGCAGCGCTTGCTGTTGGCGATGACGCACACGCGCAGGTCCAGCCCGTGGGCGCGCAGCTTCGGGGCCTGCTGGCGCACCTGCTTGAGCAGCTCGCCGCCCACGCTCCCCACACCGGCCAGCAGCAGCTCCACCACCTCCGTGGTGCCGAAGCACCGCCCGTGGACGTGGGCCAGGGCGCGCGGGCCGTCTGTCTCCGAGATGACGGCGGAGATGCTGCGCTCGCTGGAGCCCTGGGCGATGGCGGCGATGCTGCAACCCACATCCGCCAGCGCGCTGAAGAAGGTGCCGGCCACGCCCACGCGGTGGCGCATCCCGTCACCGACGATGCTGAGCACGGCGAGCCCGCGCTGCTGCTCGATGGTGTCCACCTTGCCCGCGGCGCGCTCCATCTCGAAGGCCGCCTCCAGGGACTGCACGGCGCGCTCCGCGTCGGCCTGCTGGACGCAGAAGCTGATGGAGCACTCGCTGGAGCCCTGGGTGATGAGCACCACGGAGATGCTGGCGTGGGCCATGGCCTCGAAGACGCGGGCGGCGGTGCCTGGCACGCCCTTCAGTCCGGCGCCGGCGAGGTTGACCAGCGCGATGCCGGGCAGGAAGGACAGGCCGCGCACCGGATGCTCGGGCGGGGAGGCGTCGTCGGTGACGCGGGTGCCCGGGTGCTCGGGACGGAAGCTGTTGCAGACGCGCACCGGAATGCCGCGCTCGCGCGCGGGCGCAATCGTCTTGGGGTGGAGCACCTTCGCGCCGAAGTAGGCCAGCTCCATGGCCTCGTTGAAGCTGACCTCCGGCAGGGGAAAGGCCTCGGGCACTAGGCGCGGGTCCGCGCTGAAGATGCCGTCCACGTCCGACCAGATTTCCAGCAGCTCCGCGTCCAGCGCGGCCGCGGCCAGCGCCGCCGAGTAGTCCGAGCCGCCGCGCCCCAGGCACATCGTCTTGCCCCGGCTGTCACCGCCGAAGAAGCCCGGCATCAGCATCAGCCCCGGGCCGCCTGCCTCCCGGAGCGGCGCGAAGCGCGCGCGGCTCTCCTCCTGGAGCGGCGTGGCCTGGAGCGGGTCGCCCGCGCAGAGGATGACGTCCCGCGGCTCCACCGCGTGGGGGGCCAGCCCGCGCGCGTCCATCAGCGCCCCCAGGATGAGGCACGAGGCGCGCTCGCCCAGGCCGGACAGGTGCGCGAGCACCGACGGGGAGCACTCCCGCAGCAGCCCCACGCCCTGCAGCAGGCCTCGCAGCTCCGAGGACAGGGTGGCCAGCCCTTCCTCCAGCGACCGCTGCCGGGCCTCCCCCAGCTCCGCCGCCAGCTCCCGGACGATGCCGCGGTGGACCTCGTCGAAGCGGCCGTGCAGCGACTCCACCGGCTGGCCCTCCTGCGCCGCCCGGGCCGAGTCCACCAGCAGGTTGGTGATGCCGGACACGGCGGAGGCGACCACCATCACCCGCGTCTCCCGCCGCGCCGCCGCGGCCAGGTCCACCACGCCGCGCATCCGCTCGGCGTTGCCCACGCTCGTCCCTCCGAATTTCATCACCCTCATGGCCGCACCTCGCCGAGCAGGCGGGGGCAGGGGGGCTGCGCTTCGCGGGGCGTCGTCTGGAGGCTGGGCTGCATTCGGGGCTCCTGAGGCGTGTGACAACAAAAAAGCCCCGCGCCGGAGAGCGCGGGGCCGAGCTGGAAACCGATGCGGTTCCGAGGCTAGACCGCCCGCGCCCGGCGGGTCGTCGTGGTCGTGGTGGTGGTCGTGAAGGTGAGGGCGGCCGTCGCGGAGGCGCACGGGCAGGCGGGGAACGTCGTTCCCTCGCACTGCACGGGGTGGCCGTGGACGCCGCTCATGAATCGAAGGCTGACCGAACTTGCCGCGGCAAGTCAAGCAGGGGACCTGGCAGGTCCCCGCGCGTCAGGGCCGGGCTCTCGAGGGTGAACGCGAGCCGGCCCTGGCGTTCAGCTTGCCATCCGCACGACCAGCTGGGTGAGGCCGTAGATGAGCACCGCGGTGAGCGCGGACGCGGGGATGGTGAACACCCAGGCCCAGACGATGCGGCCCGCGACGCCCCACTTCACGGTGCGCCAGCCGCGCGTGGCGCCCACGCCGACGATGGCGCCGGTGATGGTGTGCGTGGTGGACACCGGGATGCCGAGCTGGGCGAGCGCGATGATGGTGACACCGCCGCCCGTCTCCGCGGCGAAGCCGCCGATGGGCGCCAGCTTGGTGAGGCTGTGGCCCATGGTGCGCACGATGCGCCAGCCGCCAAAGAAGGTGCCCAGGGCGATGGCCGCGTGGCAGGAGATGATCATCCACCAGTCGATGTGGAACGGCCGGTCCTTCCAGATGGTGCCGAAGAGCACCACCGCGATGATGCCCATCACCTTCTGCGCGTCGTTGGTGCCATGGCTGTAGGAGAAGATGGCGGACGACACGAGCTGCAGCCGGCGGAACCACGAGTCCACCTTCAGCGGCGTCTGGCGGTGCACCGTCCACGTGCTCAGCACCATCAGCCCGATGCCCAGCGTCATGCCGATGAGGGGCGACAGCACGATGAAGGCGGCAATCTTCGCGATGCCCGAGCCCACCAGACCGGCGAAGCCGAGCACGGGCAGGGTGGCGCCAATCATCCCCCCCGCCAGCGCGTGCGATGACGAGGACGGCAGGCCCCACCACCAGGTCAGCAGGTTCCAGATAATCGCGCCCATCAACGCGGCGAAGATGACGGCGAGCACCGCGTTGGGGCCCTGGGCCCGGAGCATCTCGAAGTTGATGATGCCCTTGCCCATGGTGTTGGCCACGTGGACGCCTCCACCGAAGGCCGCCACGAAGTTGAAGAAGGCGGCCCAGGCCACGGCCAGGTTGGGTGACAGCACTCGGGTGGACACCACGGTGGCGATGGAGTTCGCCGCGTCGTGGAATCCATTGATGAAATCGAAGATGAGTGCGACCGCGACAATGAGGATGACGGCGGCGAGTAGCATCTCAGCTGTGCTCCAGCACCACGCCTTCGATGACGTTGGCCACCGACTGGCACTTGTCGGTGGCCGTCTCGATGAAGTCGTAAATCTCCTTCCACTTGATGATGAGCAGCGTGTCCGCGCCGCTCTTGAAGAGCCGGCCCACGCCCGAGCGCAGGGCCTCGTCCGCCTGCGTCTCCAGGCGCTTGATTTCCTTGCACCCGGCGAGAATCTGCTCCGGCTTCTTGATGAGGCGCAGCGCGGCCACCACCTCCTGCACCTTCTGCGTGGACAGCACCAGCAGGCGCGCCAGCTCCGTGGCGTCCGGCAGGCTCTCCGGGATTTCGTAGTAGTGCAGGCGCGCGGCGGCGGCGTTGGTCAGGTCCAGCACGTCGTCAATGCGGGATAGCAGCGTGTGAATCTGTCCCCGGTCGAAGGGGGTGATGAACTGCTGGTGCAGACGGTTGAAGGCCGTGTGGGTGACCTCGTCCCCGCGGCGCTCCACGTCCTTGAGTGCCTGGACCCGCGCGGCGACGTCGCGGTAGTCACTGAGCAGCTCGTAGAGCATCTTCGCGCCTTCGACGGTGACGGCACATTGCGCATCGAAGTCGTCGAAGAACTCGTCCGACTTCGGCATCAGCTTCTCGAGCATCCGTCCCTCCAGGTCGCCTGGTCGCAGGCGACGCCGTTCATGAGGGCCGGTGGAATGGCGGTCACCGGCCCCTGGCGCGCCCGTGAGTACCCTAAGTGGAGAGAATCTCCAGACTTCCTTTCTGCTTGCCTGCGGCTCCCACCCTCGCTAGGGGCGCGCCCGCTGTCGTCGGGGGGGGGCTCAGGGCTGCTCCCCCGCCCGGCGGCCGGCCGCTCAGACGGCGATGACAATCTTCCCGAAGTGCGCGCCCGACTCCATGTAGCGCAGGGCCTCGCGCGCCTGCTCGAAGGGGAAGCTCCGGTCGATGACGGGCTCGAGCCGGTGCTGGGTGATGAGCCGGTTCATGTCCTCGAACATGGCGCGGCTGCCCACATAGGTCCGCTGGACGTCGAGCTTCTTCGGCTCCACCAGGGCCGGGTCGGGCTTGGCGAAGCCGCCGCTGAGCATGCCGATGAGGGAGATATGGCCCCCGGGCCTCGTGGCCCGGACGGAGTGGGGGAAGGTCTCCTCGCCGGCGACCTCCAGGACGTGGTCCACGCCCTGTCCGCCGGTCAGCGCCAGGACCTGCTCCTCCCAGTTCGGGTGCGTGCGGTAGTTGATGGTGCCGTCCGCGCCAAGCCGCCGGGCATGCTCCAGCTTCGCGTCCTGGCTGGAGGTGATGATGACGCGCGCCCCCAGCGCCTTGGCGAGCTGGAGCGCGAAGATGGACACGCCGCCGGTGCCCTGGGCCAGCACCGTCTGTCCGGGCTGGAGCCGTCCTTCCACCACCAGCGCGTTCCAGGCGGTCACGGCCGCGCAGGGGAGGGTGGCCCCGTCCTCGAAGGACAGGTGGTCCGGCAGGAGCACGAGCCCCTCGGCGTCCACGACGACGTACTCCGCCAGCACGCCGTTCACGCTGCCGCCCAGGGCGTTCTGCGTCTTCTCCGGCGTGGCGGGGCCGTCCGTCCAGGTCTGGAAGAAGGTGGGGGCCACTCGGTCGCCCGGCGTCACGCGCGTGACGCCCGGGCCCACGGCCACCACTTCACCCGCGCCGTCCGACGCCGGAATGAGGGCGTCCGGGCGGGCGCCAGGGTAGCGGCCCAGGGCAATGAAGAGGTCCCGGTAGTTGAGGGACACCGCTCGGATGCGGACCAGTGCCTGGCCCGGGCCGGGCTTGGGCTCCGGCCGCTCCACCTGGACCCAACCGTCGATGCTCCCCGTCTTCTGTAGCTCGTAGGCTCTCATGTGCGCATGACTAGCCACGGACAGTCGAGGCCGCCAGGCAACTGGCGTGGGAAGGGCCCGCCTGTCAGGTGGGTTTGCTCGGAGTGTAATGTTGCGAAGCGCGCCGTTGGAGGGAGCCGGGCCCCGGACGGCAAGGGGGTGGGCATGGGGGTCAAAGCCGGATAGATGCAGGCGGCAGCAGGGGAGCGGCCCGCCGGATGGGACGCTCCCGCCGCTTCTCCGGGTTCTTGCATGATGCCGATTCGACCCACGCCCCTGTCTGTCGCGCCGATGATGGACTGGACGGACCGCAACTGCCGGTACTTCCACCGGCAGCTCAGCCGTCACACGCTGCTCTACACGGAGATGGTCACCACGGGCGCCGTGTTGCACGGGGACCGGGAGCGGCTGCTGGGCTACGACGCCGCGGAGCACCCGGTGGCGCTCCAGCTCGGCGGGTCCGAGCCCGCGGCGCTGGCCGAGTCGGCCCGCATCGGTGAGCAGTGGGGCTACGACGAAATCAACCTCAACGTCGGCTGCCCGAGCGACCGCGTCCAGTCCGGCCGGTTCGGCGCCTGCCTGATGGCGGAGCCGGACCTGGTCGCCCGGCTGGTGGGGGCCATGCGGGAGGCGGTGAGCATTCCCGTGACGGTCAAGTCGCGCATCGCCATCGATGACCTGGAGGAGTGGCCGACGCTGGAGGGCTTCGTCCGGAAGGTGTCGGCCGTGGGCTGCACCCGCTTCATCGTGCATGCGCGCAAGGCGTGGTTGCAGGGCCTGAGCCCCAAGGAGAACCGGGACGTCCCGCCGCTGCGCTACGAGCTGGTCCACCGCCTCAAGGCGGAGTTCCCCCACCTGGATATCAGCATCAACGGCGGCATCAAGACGCTGGACGCGGCCGCGGAGCAGCTGCGTCACGTGGATGGGGTGATGATGGGGCGCGCGCCCTATGAGAACCCGTACCTGCTGGCCGAGGCCGACCGGCGCTTCTTCGGCGCCACCACGCCGGTGCCCCAGCGGCACGAGGTCGTCGAGGCGATGCTGCCGTACATCGAGAAGGCCCGGGGGCGCGGCGCGCCGCTGAGCGCCGTCACCCGGCACATGCTGGGCCTCTTCCAGGGGCTGCCCGGCGCGCGCGCGTGGCGCCGGCACCTGAGCGAGAACGCCCACAAGCCGGGCGCGGGGCCGGAGGTCGTCGTGGCGGCGCTCGCCAAGGTGCGGCGGGAGCCCGAGGCCGACGCCGCGGCCTGACCCCGACACCAGAGGGAACCGCAGGCCGGAGACGCCTCCCCGGGACCCGGCATGCGATTCCCTCTGGCCCACGCCCATCTGGCGGGGCCCGTGCCCGTGCGAGGCCCGCTGGCGGACGGGTGGTCCCCAAGCGCCGCTCCAAGCCGGCGCACTCACCCGGTGTGCAGGCGTGCCTCGGGGCACGACGCCACGCGCGACGTCCCCTCCTCCTCCGGGTGCATCACGCCCGGAGGTGCATGGGCCGCAAAGGCGGCCGTGTGCATGACCCGGGTTGTCGCATGGCGGGCTCGAGCGGTGCCCGTCATGGTTTGCGCATGATTCCTTCACGGAGCGCGTCCAGCAGCGCGGGCGGGTCACCTTCGCGGAAGGCGGCGAGGCCCGCCTGGAAGTCCTCGCGCGCGCCGTCCACGTCGCCTTGCCGCGCGCGCAGCACGCCTCGGGCGTGGAGCAGCTCCGGGTCCACCTCGTCGCCCGTCTGCGACGCCAGCGCCTCGGTCAGGTCCTTCACCGCGTCGTTCAGTCGACCCAGGCGCGCCCTGGCGGCGGCGCGCTGCTGCAGCAGCCAGGGGTTGCCGGGGGCCTCGTCGAGCGCGAGCGTCCAGTCGCGCTCAGCCGCGTCGTGGCGGCCGAGGGCCTCCAGCGCCTCGGCGCGCTTCATGTGGAGCACCAGCGCCTTGCGGTAGCCGGACGCCACGAGGGCGTCGAAGTCCGCCACCGCGTCCTCATGCCGGCCCAGGCGAGACAGGCAGAGGGCGCGGTGCAGCCGACTGGTGAGGTGGCCGGGGGCCAGCGCCAGCACGCGCTCGTACCAGTCGAGCGCCTCGGCGGGGAGGCCACCCCAGATGGCCAGCGTCTGCGCCACCTCCAGCAGCACGCGCGCCTGCCGGGGATGGGCCTCGGCCAGGGCCCGGGCGAGCGCGAGCGCCGACGTGTAGCGTCCGCTCCGCCTCAGGCGGTCCACCTCGCGGAGCTGGGCGGCCAGCTCCGGGGGACAGGCTTCGCGGCCGTTGCGCTCCACGCTCAGCGCCTCACACCGTCTGCGGGAAGGCGCGGGTGGCCGCCTCGTAGTCGCTCCACCAGGACTGGAGGACCTTCATGTCGGTGGCGCGGGGCTCGTCACCGGGGCCCGCCATGTCCAGGTAGGCGTGCAGCAGCGGCCGGAAGTAGGGATGCGCGCACCGGTCGATGATGTCCTGGGCGCGCCGCCTGGGTGAGCGGATGTCCAGGTTGAGCGCGTAGCCCTGCTCGGTGACGACGCACTTGATGTCGTGCTCGGTGTGGTCGATGTGCCGCACGTACGGCATGACACAGCTCACCGTCCGGCCGTCCTTCAGCCGGCGCGTGGACGGCGTGTGGACGATGCTCAGGTACGCGTTGCGGAAGAAGTCCCCCGAGCCGCCCAGGCCGTTGACGATGCGCGAGCCGTCGATGTGCGTGGAGTTGACGTGCCCGTAGATGTCCACCTCGATGGGGGTGTTCATCGCGATGACGAAGAGGCGGGAGATGATCTCGGGGCTGTTGGACAGCCACATGGGGCGCAGCACCAGCCGGTCCTTGCTGCGCTCGAACATGTCGAGGAATCGCTGGCGGCCCTCGGCGGAGAAGGACACCGCGGTGGCGGAGGCGTACTCGAACTTCGCGTCGTCCTCCACGTAGCGCAGCATTCCGTCCTGGAAGACCTCGGTCCAGAAGCGGATCTTCTGGAAGGGCGAGTCGTAGAGCTGGCCGATGATGGCGTTGGCCACGTTGCCCACGCCGGACTGGATGGGCGGCAGTCGCTTGCCCCACTGGTACTGCTCCTTGCAGCGCAGCAGGAAGTCGATGACGTTCTCCGCGATGCGCCTGTCGGTGTCGCCCGCGGCCTTGAAGGGCACCGGATGGTCCGGCGTGCGGGACTCCACCACGGCCACGACCTTGCTCAGGTCGAACTCCACATAGGGCGTGCCGATGCGGTCCCTCACATTCACGAGGGGCAGCGGCCAGCCCACGTGTGGGTGGACGGCGGGCAGGACGATGTCGTGGAAGCCCGTGTAGTCCGGCACCGAGGTGTTGACCTCGAGCACGATTTTCTTCGCGCGGGCGAGCGCCTCCGCGCTGATGCCCACCGACGAGGTGAGGATGACGCTGCCATTCTTGCGCACGCGCGACACCTCGACGACGGCCACGTCGATGTCGCCGTAGAAGCCGTACATCAGGTTGCGCGCGAAGGCGGACAGGTGGACATCCGTGAAGTCCATCTCGCCGGCGTGGATGCGGCGCCGCGAGGCGGCCGAGGACATATAGGGGCCGCGCCTGGCGATGAAGGGCGCCAGGGGGCCCTCCACGTCCTCGGACAGGGACGCGCCCGACAGCAGCGTGATGCGCGACTCCGGCGCCGTCTGGGAGAAGTGCCAGGCGAGCGCAGGGAGGAAGGTCTTCGGCTCACCCGACTTGGTGAAGCCACTGATGGCCACGGTGTTGCCGTGGACGACGTGCTTCACCGCTTCCTCGACGGGGACAACCTTCGCCAGCAGCTCGGCGTTCTCGATCCGGTCCTTCAGCGTGCTCGTCGCGGTCATTGCTCAGGCATCTAACACACCGCGTCTTGTCCGGGGCCGCGGCGTGGGGCGGGAACAGGTGGGCAGGCAGGCGTGTTGGGGCGCCCGCGATTCCGTCCCCCGGTTCGCGGCGGGATGCCGTTAGGCTCCGTCCCTGTTCAGCCCCTTTACTTCGGGAGACATCCCTCGATGCGCAAGCTCATCTTCGCCGGCGCGGGCATGGCCGTACTCGTGTCCGCCGGCTGTGCGACGACCTCGCAGGAGTCCCAGTCCATGGCCACCCCATCCCCCGCGCCCCAGGCCGCCGCCCCCGCCGAGCCTGCCGCCCAGGCCAACCCGCTGCTCGCGAAGTGGGCGGGCCCCTATGGCGGCGTGCCCCCGTTCGACCAGGTGAAGGTGGAGCTGTTCAAGCCGGCGCTCGAGGCCGCGATGGCGCAGACGCGCAGCGAGCTGGCGGCCATCGCCAACAACCCGGAGGCGCCGACCTTCGAGAATACGCTGGTGGCGCTGGAGGCCGCTGGCAAGACGCAGGGTGACGTGGAGACGCTCTACGGCATCTGGAGCTCGTCCATGAGCGGGCCGGAGTTCCAGGCGCTGGAGCGGGAGATGGCGCCGAAGCTGGCCGCCTTCGAGGACGAGATCTTCCAGAACGAGGCGCTCTTCCGCCGCATCGAGGCGGTGTACCAGTCGCCGGACAAGGCGAAGCTGACGCCCGAGCAGCAGCGGCTCGCGTGGCTGCACTACACGCGCTTCGTGCGCTCCGGCGCGAAGCTGGACGCGGCGGCGAAGCAGAAGCTGGCGGCCATCAACCAGCGGCTGGCCTCGCTCTACACGTCCTTCAGCCAGAACGTGCTGGCGGACGAGGAGGGCTACACCGTCGTGCTCGAGTCGGAGGCGGACCTGGCGGGCCTGCCGGACTCCGTGCGCGCGGGCGCCGCCGCCGCGGCCGAGGCGCGTGGCCTGAAGGGCAAGTGGGTCATCACCAACACGCGCTCCTCCATGGAGCCGTTCCTGACGTACTCGTCTCGGCGCGACCTGCGCGAGAAGGTGTGGCGCCACTACGTCAACCGCGGTGACAACGGCGACGCGCGCGACAACAACGCCATCATCTCCGAAATCCTCAAGCTGCGCGCCGAGCGCGCCGCGCTGCTGGGCTACAAGACGCACGCGCACTGGCGGCTGGAGAACGCCATGGCCCGCACGCCCGAGCGCGCCATGGAGCTGATGGAGGCCGTCTGGAAGCCCGCGGTGGCCCGCGTCCACGAGGAGGTCGCGGACATGCAGCGCGTGGCCGACCAGGAGGGCGCGAAGATCAAGATTGAACCCTGGGACTACCGCTACTACGCGGAGAAGGTCCGCAAGGCGAAGTACGACCTGGACCAGAACGAGGTGAAGCCCTACCTCCAGCTGGAGAAGCTGCGCGAGGGCATGTTCTGGGTGGCCGGCGAGCTGTTCGGCTTCTCCTTCACCCAGGTGAACGACGTGCCCGTCTTCCACCCCGATGTGCGCGTCTGGGAGGTGAAGGACAAGGCCAGCGGGCGGCACGTGGGGCTGTGGTACTTCGACCCCTACGCGCGCAAGGGCAAGCGCTCCGGCGCGTGGATGAACGCCTACCGCAGCCAGGAGCGGTTCCGGGGCGAGGTCACCACCATCGTCTCCAACAACTCCAACTTCGTGAAGGGCCAGCCCGGGGAGCCGGTGCTCATCAGCTGGGAGGATGCCTCCACGTTGTTCCACGAGTTCGGCCACGCGCTGCACGGCCTCAGCTCCAACGTGACGTACCCCTCGCTGTCCGGCACGGCGGTGGCGCGCGACTACGTGGAGTTCCCGTCGCAGCTCCTGGAGCACTGGCTGTCCACGCCCGAGGTGCTGAACACCTACGCGCTGCACTACCAGACGGGGAAGCCCATTCCCCAGGCGCTGGTGGACCGCATCGAGAAGGCCTCCACCTTCAACCAGGGCTTCGCGACGGTGGAGTACCTGTCCAGCGCGCTGGTGGACATGAAGCTGCACCTGGCGGGCGCCACGCCCATCGACGCGGACGCCTTCGAGCGCGACACGCTGAAGGCGCTGGGCATGCCGAAGGAAATCGTCATGCGGCACCGCACGCCGCAGTTCGGCCACGTCTTCGCGGGTGACGGGTACTCGGCGGGCTACTACAGCTATCTGTGGTCGGACACGCTGACGGCGGACGCCTACGAGCGCTTCACGGAGGGCAAGGGCGCCTACGACAAGGACGTGGCCGCGCTGCTGCGCAAGCACGTGTTCTCCGTGGGCAACACCCTGGATCCGGCCGACGCGTACCGCGCCTTCCGGGGCCGTGAGGCCGGCATCCAGGCGCTGATGCGCAAGCGCGGCTTCCCCGTGCCCGCCGCGCAGGCCGCGCCGAAGAAGGCCGCGAAGTAGCGGCCAGCGGTGCGCCAGCGAGCCTCGCCCGGTGGGGCGGGCCCGGGCTACCCCTCCAGCGGGAAGAAGTGGCTGAAGGGGCCCGGGCCCTTGCCCAGGGCCAGCGGGTGCTCCAGCGCGGCGGTGACGTAGGTCTTCGCGCGCCGGGTGGCCTCCAGCGGCGGCTGCCCCAGCGCCAGGTGGGCGGCGATGGCCGCCGACAGCGTGCACCCCGTGCCGTGGGTGTTGCGCGTGTCCACCGCGCGCAGGTGGAGCGTCTCCAGGCGCTCGCCGTCGAACCAGACGTCGGTGCCGCGCAGCGCGCCCGTCATGCCGCCGCCCTTCACCAGCACGGCCCTGGGCCCGAGCCGGTGGATGCGGCGCGCCGCCTCCTGCATGTCCTCCAGCGTCTCCAGCCGCATGCCGGCGAGCAGCTCCGCCTCGTGGCGGTTGGGCGTGGCCACCGTGGCCAGGGGCAGCAGCAGCTCCCTGAGCGCGCCCACCGCCGCGTCGTCGATGAGGCGCGCGCCAGCGCGGGACACCATGACGGGGTCCACCACCAGCGGGCCCAGGCCCAGCGCGCGCAGGCGCTGCGCCACGGTGGTGATGATGGCCGGGTTGACGAGCATGCCCGTCTTCACGGCTCCCGCGCCGATGTCGGAGGCCACGGCGTCAATCTGCGCGGCGACGGCCTCCGGGGACAGCACGTCCACGCGGGTGACGCCCTGCGTGTTCTGCGCGGTGATGGCCGTCAGGGCGCTGGTGCCATGGACGCGGTGGAAGGCGAAGGTGCTCAGGTCGGCCTGGATGCCGGCGCCGCCCCCGCTGTCGGAGCCGGCGATGGTGAGCGCGGTGGCCACGGACTTCGAAGTCTCCATGCCCGCCATGGTGCGGGAGCGGACGCCCCGCCGCCAGTGCTTCGAGCGCTACGGGTCCAGGAAGGCGTGCTTCACCGCGTCGAGCAGCGGGTCCCGGTGCCCGTTCTCCGGCTGGAGGAAGTGGCCCTGGCTGATGGTCCAGATGATGGTGCCGCCCAGGTTCTTCTCGCGCGCGTACTGGCCCTTGAGGGCGATGGAGCGCGGGTCCTCGTAGGAGACGTAGTTGCAGAGCCCCGGGCCATGGCCGCTGGGGAACGACAGGTAGGGCACCTGGGCCTCGTCGTCCCAGCGGCTGGCATCCGCCCGGTAGTAGTGCGTCATGATGTTGGCGTAGCTCATGAAGTTGTCGCTCTGGCCCTCGAAGACGCCCTCACGGCCGTCCAGCGGCGTGTGGGGCTCCGTCACGCCGCCCCAGCACGTGCCGAAGAAGCCGATGCCCATGCCCAGCCGCCCCGCGGGGACGCCCGCCTCCAGGTAGCCCTCCACGGAGTGCGAGACGGAGGTGGGGTGGAACTGCGAGTGGCCGTAGAGCGGACTGGAGTGCCAGCTCTCCCAGCCGCCCCAGTGCCCGCTCATCTTGTAGGACATGATGTTGAGCTGGTCGACGCGCGACGCCAGCCGCTTCATGAAGTCCGCCCGGTGCCGGCTCATGGGGAAGTTCGAGTTGAGCCAGTCCACCGGCACCGTGAGGATGATGTCCGGCCGGGCGGCGCGCAGGCCCTCCAGCAGCGCCAGCAGCGGCTCGCCGTCGTCGGGCTGCATGGGCGCGCCCTCCGGGATGTCCGCCGCCAGGATGATGGGCTCCCAGTCCACGTCGACGCCGTCGTAGCCCAGCTCGTCCATGAGCTGGATGATGTTGCGGATGAAGTGCGCGCGCTGGGCCTCGGACGCCGCGTGCACGAAGTTCTGGTGCTCGCCGAAGCCGCCGAGCATGAGCAGCGCCTTGCGCCCCTGCTGGTGGGCGCGCGCCGCCAGGGCCCTGGCCATGGCGCGGCCGTGGCTGTCGTCGAGGTTGGCGTCGAAGTTGGCGTTCAGCGTGCCGTTGGGGTTCGGCTTCACGCGGCCCACCACGAGGTGCGTGATGCCCGCCAGGTCCACCGCGTCCACCGGCTGCATCCCCAGCTGGTAGCCCACGAAGTAGCCCGTCACCCACGCCGTGGGCTCGCCACCCGCGCGAGGCTGGACGGTGTTGGCGGCGGCGGAGGGCCCTTGCCCCTGCGCGTTGGTGGCCGCGACGGTGATGCGGTAGGGCACGCCGTTGACCAGCCCCGGGATGACGGCGCTCGCGGCCGGGGCGTCCACCGTCACCGTGACGCCGCCGGGCTCCGCGGTGAGGCGGTACTGGCTCAGGGGCCTGCCGCCGTAGCTGGCCGGGGCAAGCCAGCTCACGTAGGCGTGCCCGTTGCCGGGCGTGGCGCGGACGGAGCGGGGCTGGCCTGGAACCGTGGGGTTCGCGATCGACAGGCCGGGCTGCGGCGTCACCAGCTCCGTCTGCACCGAGGCGGGGCCTTCCCCGTGGATGTTCACCGCCGACACCTTGAAGGTGTACGCGAAGCCGTTGTGGAGGCCGCGCACCGTCGCCTGGACCTCGTCCGACGTGACGATGGCGCCCCCGCAGGCGGGCTCGCACCGCACGATGTAGTACATGACGGGGTGGCCCCCATCGCGCGTGGGAGGCCTCCACGTCACCAGGGCCTCGGCGTCGGCGGCCTGGGCCGCCGCGTCCTCCGGGGCGCCGGGAAGTCCCGGGTCATCCGCACCACCCCCCGCACAGCCGACCAGGGCCCCCAGGAGCAGGCCAAGCCAGAGCTGATTCCTCACCGCGGACGCCTTTCTCACAGCGAACCCCCTGCGACGAACTGCGTCGTCTACACGACTTGCCCATCGCGGTGAAGGTGGAAAATGTTCACAATGCTGTAAAGCATAGATTCACGGACGAGGTGCGTGGGCGTTGCCAGGCGGCTGGCGAAACCGCGGGGCCTCGGGCGGCGTTTGCTACCGTGATGCGCCCCTTCCGCGAGCCTGTCCGATGAAACGTCTCCTCCTGTCGTTGCTGGTCGTCGTCGTCATCCTCGCGGGGGTGCTCCTCACGAAGGCGGCCCGCTTCACCTCGCGGCAGGTGCAGCCGGAGGCAGCCGCGCCCTTCACTGTGGATGCGGACGCGGCTGCGTCCCGGCTGGGCGGCGCGCTGCGGTTGAAGACGCTGGCCGCGTCGGAAGGCAAGCCCGCGGAGGATGCCGCCTTCGCCGCGCTCCACGCCTACATCCAGGAGCAGTACCCGCGCGTACACCAGACGCTGAAGCGCGAGCCCGTGGGCGCGCACTCGGTGCTGTACACCTGGCCGGGCACCGACGCGTCGCTGCGGCCAGCGATGCTGCTGGGCCACCTGGACGTGGTGCCGGTGGAGCCCGGCACGGAGTCGTCCTGGACGCATCCGCCCTACAGCGGGCAGGTGGCGGACGGCTACATCTGGGGCCGTGGCGCGCTGGATGACAAGGGGAGCGTGTTCGGCATCCTGGAGTCGGTGGAGGCGCTGCTCGCGGCGGGCTTCCAGCCCCGGCGCACGGTGCTGCTCGCCTTCGGTGGGGACGAAGAGGTGGGCGGGCACGAGGGCGCGGAGGCGACGGCGAAGCTGCTCCGCGAGCGCGGCGTGACGCTGGAGTCCGTGCTCGATGAGGGCGGGATGATCATGTCGGGCACCGTGCCCGGGGTGACATCGCCGGTGGCACTGGTCGGGGTGGCGGAGAAGGGCTTCGCCAGCGCCGAGCTCATCGTGGACGGCGAGGGCGGGCACTCGTCCATGCCGCCGCCCCAGACGGCCGTGGGCGTCCTGAGCCGCGCCATCTCCCGGCTGGAGGAATCGCCCATGCCCGCGCACCTGCGCGGCGGCAGCCGGGCGCTCTTCGAGTTCGCCGGGCCGGAGATGGGCTTCGGCATGCGGGTGCTCTTCGCCAACCTGTGGCTGTTCGAGCCGCTGGTGCTGCGGCAGCTCACCGCCAAGGCCACCACCAACGCCGCGGTGCGCACCACCACCGCGGCCACCATGTTCGAGGGCAGCGAGCGCGACAACGTGCTGCCCGCCCGGGCCCGCGCGGTGGTGAACTTCCGCATCCTCCCGGGAGACTCGGTGGAAGGGGTGCTCGAGCACGTGCGGCGCGTGGTGGATGACCCCCGGGTGAAGGTGAGCACCCTGGGCTTCCGCAGCGAGCCCTCGCCGGTGTCGCGCATGGACTCCGAGGCCTGGACCCAGCTCCAGCGGAGCGTGCGCCAGGTGTTCCCGGACGTCGTCGTCGCGCCGTACCTCATGCTGGGTGCGTCCGACTCGCGCTACTTCACCGGGCTGAGCGAGAACGTCTATCGCTTCATGCCCCTGCGCCTGGAGAGCGCCGATTTGTCACGGCTCCATGGCAAGGATGAGCGCGTGTCCGTGCAGGGCTACGCGGACGCGGTGCGCTTCTACGCACAGTACGTCCGCAACGTCGCGAACTGAGGCGGACCGCCGGGCGCCGCCCTCAGAGTTTCCGCGAAAGTGGTGTTTCGCCCGCTGTTATCATGAATGCAAATGTGGGCAGAGTGCGGGGAACACCGGGAAAGTCCGTCCCGCCTGCACATCTGCGTGCCGTCTGCACATGACCTCTGTCGACTTGTCGTGACGCGTTGACAGGCGTGCGAAGCAATTTCAGCATTTGCTCCCATGGTGAACCCCCCTCGCGGAACACGGCTGGCGAGCGCGTTGCTCGCATCTCTTCTCTTCACGTTGGTGGCATGTAGTGGCGGGGGAGGTTCGGCGAAGCCCGATGCCGGCCCGAACCCGGACATCCCGGATGCGTCGACGCCCGATGCGGGCAACGACTGTGGCGATGGCCAGCGCCAGTCCCACGAGGCCTGTGACGACGGCAATACGGCGGACGGCGACGGCTGCAACGCGACGTGCACCGAGGTGGAGGGCGGGTTCCTGTGCGAGGTGCCGGGGCAGCCGTGCGTCCGCCTGATGAACTGCGGCAACGGTCGCGTCGAGGAGGGCGAGGACTGCGACGACCGGAACCTGGTCAGCGGTGACGGCTGCAACGGAAGCTGCCGCATCGAGAATGGCTGGGCGTGCCCGGCGCAGGGCGGCCGCTGCCGCGCCAAGGAGTGCGGTGACGGCATCATCGCCGGTGACGAGGAGTGCGAGGACGGCAACGCCACTCCGGGTGACGGTTGCAGCGAGGTCTGCCGGCTCGAGGACGGCTGGCAGTGCCCGCCGGGGCAGCCGTGCAGCCGCACCACCTGCGGCGATGGTGTCCAGGAGGGCACGGAGCAGTGCGACGACGGCAACACCGTCGTCGGTGACGGGTGCTCGCCGCTGTGCACGCGCGAGCCGCGCTGCTCGGACGGCAACTGCGAGGAGACGTGCGGCGACGGCCTCATCCTCCCCAACAGCGCCACCGAGGAGTGCGACGACGGCAACACGCGCGCCAACGACGGCTGCTCGCCGGACTGCAAGCTGGAGGAGGGCTTCGCGTGCGTGCTCATCGAGCAGGAGCCGCCCGCGCAGGTGTCCATCCCCGTCGTCTACCGCGACTTCCGCGGCTACGACCTGCCGGCCGCCAATGGCCTGCCGCGCGGGCATATCGACTTCGAGAACAAGAACGCCGGTCACGAGCTGGGCATCATGGCGAACCGCCTGGACGCGAATGGCCGCCCCGTCTACGCGAAGGAGGGCCAGCCCTCGAACAACACCAACGGCCGGGCGGCGTTCGACCAGTGGTACCGGGATGAGTCGGCGAGCAACATCAACAGGACGATCGTCGGCAGCCTGGTGCTCGACCGCCAGGGCGATGGCTCCTACGTCTTCGACGACCAGACGTTCTTCCCGCTCGACGATGTGCCGGGCAGCTGGGTGGCGACCGGCGACGAGCCGCTGCGCAACGACAACACGGGCGGGCAGCGCAACTTCAGCTTCACCAGCGAGGCGCGCTACTGGTTCGAGTACAAGGGCTCGGAGGTGCTCACCTTCCGCGGTGACGACGACGTGTGGGTGTTCGTCAACGGCCGTCTGGCGCTGGACCTGGGTGGCGTTCATGGCGCAATGAATGGCACCGTGAACGTCGCGGACCAGGCCAGCTCCCTGGGCCTGCGGGAGGGCGGCATCTACGAGGTGGTGGTGTTCCAGGCCGAGCGCCACACCTCCGCGTCCTCGTACCGCCTCACGCTCAACAACTTCCTCACCGCCCGCACCGAGTGCACCGCCACCTGCGGCGACGGCATCGTGGACGAGGAGGCCGGCGAGGAGTGCGACGACGGCGTCAACGCCGGTGGCTACGGCGAGTGCGGCCGCGGCTGCCTCTGGGGCCCCCGCTGCGGTGACGGCGAGACCCAGGAGGACGAAGGCGAGGAGTGCGACGACGGCAACAACGTCAGCCGCGATGGCTGCAGCTCGACGTGCAGGCTGGAGATTGGCTGAGCGCGCTGTCGTGAGGTGACGGGTGAGGCGCCGCTCCGGAAGAAGGTCGCTTCCGGAGCGGGGCTTTCCTGGAATGATTGAGTTCGGTCCGGGTCCCCACCGACTCCAGGGGGACCTGCCTCACGGGAAACGCAAGGGAGCCGGCAGCCTCCCGCGGACGGGCGTCTGTTATCGTCCGCGCGCCCCATGCCTTCCCGCCCGTTCGAGCGCTGCCTGTGCCTGATGTTCCTCGTGCTTGCCGCATCGGCACGGGGGGCGGTGGTGCCTCCGGCGCTGCCCGCCCCGGAAGACGTCATGGCGACGTTGCGCCAGGTGGAGGCGGCGCGCGCGCGCGGCCGCACCAGCGTGATGGACAGCGAGCTGGAGGAGCAGTCCCGTGCGCGGCCAGGGGACCTCATGCCCCGGCTGTACCGGGCATGGCTGACGTTCCCCTCGGATGGGTGCTGGAACGAGCTGAAGGCCATCTCCACCCTGGACCCGGAGAACCCGTGGCCCTTCGTGGGCATGGGGCTCGTCTACGTGCGCTGGGGGCTGCTGACGGAGGCGCGGGAGCCCATCACCGCCGCGTTGAGGCAGGTGCCCGGCTTCGCGCCGGCGCTCTGGGCGGAGGGGCTGCTGCTCCAGGCGGAGGGCAAGCCCGCGGAGGCCGAGGCGCGGTTCCGCGCGGCGCTTTCCCAGCTCGACGCGCCCCAGATTCGCACGTCCCTGGCGATGCTGCTGGCGGGGATGCCCGAGCGCGAGGCCGAGGCGCGCGCGGAGCTGACGCGGACGGTGGAGGCATGGCCGGAACAACCGGAGGCGCTGCGCAAGCTGGCGCAGCTGGCCCGGGCCGCCAACGACGTTCGCGCCGCGGCGACCGCGGGCGAGAGGCTCGTCGCCCTCAAGCCGCGCGACCGGGAGGCGCACCGGCTCCAGGCCGACCTGTGGCTGGCCGCCTCGGAGAAGGAGAAGGCCGCGCAGTCCCTGGCGCGCTACGCCGAGCTGGGCGGGGTGGAGCCCGCACCGCTGGCGCTGCTGGCACGGCTGTACCGGGAGCTGGCGCGCAAGGACGACGAGGAGAAGGCCCTGGTCCGGCTCGCCGCCGCGGCGCCCGCCGACCCGGAGCCGCTGCTGCGCCTGGCCGAGCTGGCCGAGGCGCGTGGGGATGGCGGGGCGGCCGAGTCCCAGCTCGTGAAGGCCTCCGAGCGCGCGCCCGCTCGCAGTGACATCCACGTGCTGCGGGCGCGGCTGGTGCTGAAGCAGGAGCGCCACCAGGATGCCCTGTCCGCGTACCGGGCCGCGCTCGCGGCGCCGGAGCGCCGGGTGCCCGAGGCGGAGGGCGAGGCCGCCGCGCTCGTGCGGCACTTCCGCCTGCCGTCGCAGCCCGCGCGGGGAACGCAGGAGCAGATCTACAACCGCGTGTCGCTGGGGCTGGTCGCGCTCTACATGAACCGGCTCAAGGAGGCGCCGGGCCTCAAGGGCAACCTCAAGGTCCAGGTCCAGGTGGATGCCTCCGGACGGGCCACCGGCGTGACGGTGCTCTACGACAGCCTGAAGGAGGCGCTCATCTCCGGCCACGCGCACTTCGCCTTCATGGACGCGCAGTATCCGCCTGGCCCGGATGCGCCGGTGTTCCAGTACGTCTTCCGTCCGCCGAAGTGAGGCGAGGGCCCGGCCACGCGTCCTGCGCTGGCCGGGCCGCTGGCCGCGGAATTACGGCGTGTTGCGCTGCTCGAACTCGGTGCCGCTGCCGCCGTAGCCTCGGACCTGGTCACGCAGCCGCTGCCAGTTGGCGCGGGCCTGCTGCTCCTGGCGCTCCTGCGTCTGCACCTTGCGCTGGGCCTCCTCCACCTTGCGCTGGGCCTCGGCCGTGGCGGCGGTGAAGTCCGCCTCGGAGAGGTCCTGGGCGCGCACGTCATCGTTCGCCTTCAGGGCCTCGTACTCGGCCTGGTTGAGCTTGGCTTCGACCATCGCCAGCTCGCTCTCGCGCAGCTCCTTCTGCGCCTCCATCGTCTTGACGTTCTGCTCGCGGTACTGAACCTGGGCCTGGGCCGCGGTCAGGCTCAAGTCCGCGTCCTGCAGCTCGGCCTGGGCCTCGTTGATGTTGTCGCTCTGCCCGGTGGCTTTGGCCGCCTTCAGCGCGGCGTCATGCGCCTCCTTGCGCGACTTGGCCGCGTCCTCATTGCGCTTGGCCACCTCCAGCTCCCGGCGCGCATCGTTGAGGGCCACATCGGACCGGGTGACCGCGTCCTGGGCCATGCGCCGCTGCGTCTGCGCCTCCCGGACGTCATCCAACTGGCCCTCGGGCACGCGGGCCAGCCATGACTCATCCACCTTGGCGGCACGGGACGAGCTGCAACCGGTAGTGCCCATGACCGTCAAGGCCGCCCCCATCATCACGCCAGCGAAAACCCGACGCCTTCTCGACTGAAACATGCTCCCTCTCCTCTCCGTTTGCGCGTGTTGCCTGTCATGACTGTAGTCATGCGTCGCTGGGGAGGCAGACGGCAGGGAGGCGTGTCGAGGTGCCGCCCTGCCAGACATTGGGGAGGGGGCCTGACCGCACGCCCGCCCTGCATGTGGGGGACTCAGCGCTTCTCGAGGACGACGGCGTAGAACTCGATGCCCACGCCCTCGCGGTCCGCGTCGGTGATGTGGTCGGGGGGGAGTCCCAGGAACTCGCTCACGGGGAGCACCTGCGTGGGCCCCTTCGCCCAGGGGCCGCAGAGGTCCAGGGACTCGGGCAGGGAGTAGAGCTGGAAGGACTCGCCCATCTGCCGGAACATGCCTACGAACTGCTCCCACTTCGGCGTGCTGAGGTCCGGTGACTTGGTCTCGAAGGTGGTGAAGAGCTTCGAGCCTGGCGCCGCCCAGTCGTAGAGGTCGCGGAAGAACCTGCGGTTCTCCTCGGCGGAGAGGAACACGGCGATGCCATTGGCGCCGAAGGCGACGCGGCGCTGTCCCTCCAGGAAGGCGTCCACGTCCGGCCGGCGCAGGAAGTCGCCCGCCTGCCGGATGTCACATTCCAGGTAGCGGACGTTCGGCGTGTTTCCCAGCAGGTGCTGGGCGGTGGTGATGGTGAGCGGGTTGATGTCGCTGTAGAGCACGCGCGCGCCGGGCAACACGGCGTGGACATGGTCTTCCGTCGGGAGGCCGGAGGCGAAGTCCACCCAGTGGTGGAAGCCGTCGGCCGCCAGGCGCTGCGCCGCGGTCCGCAGGCAGGCGCGCAGCATGCGCACCCACTTCCGCGTGGAGGGCAGCAGCGAGAACATGTACTCCGCCGCCTGCCTGTCCGCTTCGAAGTGGTGCGTCCCGCCCAGCGTGTAGTCGTAGATGCGGGCCGCGTTGGGGACATTCGGGTTGACGCCTGGGATGCGCGCGAGTGCCTCGGAATCCATGTGCCTTCTCCTTGGGGACTGCTCGTTCAGGGGCTCCACACCGTGGATACGGACTCCGGCATGCCGTCGGGTCCGGTGCGCATGACGCCGACGACCAGGAAGGTGCCGTCGTCCTGGCGGGTGACGTGGTGGTCGGAGACGGCGGCGCGCATGGGCGGACCGGGCGTCCAGGTGCCGGTGTCCGGCGACCAGAGCTCGACGGTGGCCGACGCCGCGAGTTCCTTTTGCCCGAGCCCGCCGAACGCCGCCGCCCGTCCGTCCGGGAGGGCGGTCAGCACGAAGCCGGAGCGGAGGTCGGTGAGCGCGCCGGTGGGCGTCCATTGTTCGGTGGTGGGGCTCCAGACCTCCGCGGTCCCGACGCGCTCGCCCTGGCTCCGTCCTCCGACGACGAGGATGCGCCCGTCGGCGAGGGTGACGCCCACATGGTCGTCGCGCGACGCCGCGAGCGGTGGGCTCGACCGCCAGGCGCGCGTGCTCAGCTGCCAGACCTCGGTGCTCGGGTCGAGCGGCGGCGCGAAGTGGGTGCCCTCGACGATGGCGAAACCCAGGCCGTTGTCCCGGCCCCCGGCGATGACCACGCGCTCATCACTCACGCACACCGGGCCCGGGTGGAACAGGCGCACCGTTTGACCCGCGGGCTCCCAGGCCTCCGCGCCCGGCCGGAGCAGCTTTGCCCGGGTTCCCCGCTCCAGGTCCTGGTCGTCATGGTCGGCGCCCAGCACGAGCACCGAGCCATCCGCCAGGGCCACCGCCACGGGCCGGTCCCTCTCCGCGCGCAGCGGGGGGCCTTCCCGGAACCCTCGCGCCTCCGGCTCCCAGAAGAGCGTGCTCGCCAGCGCCATGGCGGTGTGGTTCCTCCCGCCGATGATGAGCACGCGTCCGTCGGGCAGGGGCACCGCGGCGTGGCCCTGCCGTGGCTGCGGCATGGGGGAGAGCGTCTCCCAGGTCCGCGTCTTCGCGTCCCACCGCAGCGCGTTCGCCACCGTCGCGGACGTGGCACCCCCGCCTTCGGCGCGCCACTCCTGTCCACCCACGACGAGCGCGCCGCCAGGGACGGCCGTCAGGGTGAAGGAGTCGAGCCAGAGTCCTGCGTAGGGCAGGCGTTGGACGGCCGCGTTCGAAGCCATGGCCGGAGCGTAGCCGCCGGCCAGGCGTGCTCGCACCACGCGTGTTTCAGGGGCGTACGGCTCGTCGCTTCGGACGGGGGTGGTAGAGTCGCCGCCACTGCATGGCTCCTCCCACCGCGTCTCGTCTGGATGTGCTTCGCGCTGCCCTCCTCGTGCTGGTGACGAGCTGCGCCACCCTGGTCCTGGAGCTGGCCGCCGCCCGGCTCCTGGCGCCCTTCATCGGCGCCTCGCTTCACACCTGGACGAGCATCATCGGCGTGGTGCTCGCGGGCATCAGCGTGGGCAGCTACGCCGGGGGGCAGCTGTCGCAGCGGGGCGCGTCGTTCCGCTGGCTCGCGGGCCTCACTGCGCTGGGGGCGGCGCTGGCGCTGCTGCCGCTGGGGTGGGTGGCCGTGCTGGGAGATGGCGCGGGGCTGCGGGCCATCCCCGTGCTGCCGCGCACCTTCCTGCTGACCTTCCTGGGCTTCTTCCCCGTCAGCTTCGTGCTGGCCATGGTGACGCCGCTGGCGCTCCGGCTGCTGCTCCCGGACCTCGGACGCGCAGGGCGCATCGGCGGCCTGCTGTACGCGCTGGGGACGCTGGGCGGCCTCGCGGGCAACTTCCTCACCGGCTTCGTGCTGGTGGCGTGGTTCCCCGTGCCCACCATCGTGCTCACCGTGTCCGGCGCGCTGCTCCTCTGCGCGCTCCTGGCGCTGCCCAGGGCCTCCGTGGCGGCGCCGCCCGTCCAGGCACCGGTGGCGCGGCAGGGGAGCGCCTCCGAGCCCGCCGCCCGGGACGTGGCGGAGGCCGCGCCGGGCGCTGAGGTGGACCCGCGTACCGGAGACATGGCGGAGGCCGCGCCGGGCGCTGGGGTGGACCTGCGCACCCGTCCCGCGCTGGCGTGCTTCCTGGTGGCCTGCGCGAGCTTCTGCACGCTCGCCATCGAGCTGGCGGCCAGCCGCATCCTGGCGCCCACCGTGGGGGTCTCGCTGCTGAGCTGGACGGGCATCATCGGCGTGGTGCTCACGGGGATGGCGCTGGGCAACCTCGTGGGCGGCCACCTCGCGGACCGGTGGCCGCGCCAGGATGTCCTCGCCGCATCCATGCTGGTGGCTGCCGCGAGCTGCCTGTTGATTCCCCCCGTCCACCAGTGGCTGGTGCTGACGGGCCTCTTCGACGGACTGGGGCTCCAGGCGCGCATCGTCGCGTATACGGCCGCGGTGTTCCTCGTGCCGGTGACGGCGCTGGGCACGCTGTCCCCGCAGGTGCTGCGGCTGGCGCTGGCGGACGTGGGGCAGGCGGGGCGCATCGTGGGCCGGCTGTCCGCGTGGAGCACCGCGGGGGCGCTCCTCGGCTCGTTCCTCACCGGCTGGTGGCTCATCGCGAAGGTGGGCGTCTACCCGCTGGTCGCGGGCGCCAGCCTGGGGCTGGTGGCGCTGGCGGCCTTCGTGGGGCAGGTGTGGCGGCGTCCGCGCTTCTTCGGCGCCACCGCGGGGGTGCTCGCGCTGGCGGGCGTCTTCGGCTCGCTGGGCCTGTTCGCGTCGCCCTGCACCGAGGAGACGGACTACTTCTGCATCAACATCAACCAGGTGGAGCACGACGGCCGCAAGCTGCTGGCCATGCAGCTGGACCACCTGACGCACACGATGGTGGACCTGGAGGACCCGTCGTACCTGGGCTACCCGCATGGCTACATCCACTCGGAGGTGGTGCGGCACGTGGCCGCGCGCACCGTCGAGCCCCGCGTGCTGGTGATTGGCGGTGGCGGCTACGTGGTGCCGCGCTGGGTGGAGACCTACGTCCCGCAGGCCCGGATGGAGGTGGTGGAGATCGACCCGGCCGTCACGCGCATCGCCCTGGAGCGCTTCGGCGTGAAGCCCGACACGCGCATCGCCTCGTTCAGCCTGGACGGGCGGCAGTACCTCCAGGAGATGGCGGAGCGGGGGGCCTACGACCTCATCATCCAGGACGCCGTCAATGACCTGTCGGTGCCCTACCACCTGATGACGCGTGAGTATGACGAGCTGGTGCGCTCGCTGCTCAAGCCGGACGGCATCTACCTGCTGACCGTCATCGACGAGATTCCCCGAGGCGCCTTCCTGCGCGCGGCCATCCGGACGGTGCAGGAGGTGTTTCCCCACGTGGAGCTGCTCCACGATGCCCGCAGCGGCTCGAAGGGGCAGGGCGTGTACATCGTCGCAGGCTCGGTGCGGCCCATGGAGCTGGAGCGCCTGCCGGAGCTGCTGAAGGGCCTGGGCATCGAGAAGCCCCGCACGGGCCGGGTGCCCCGCGCGGAAATCGACGCCTACCTGTCCGCGGGCCCCGCGCTGCTGCTCACGGATGACTTCGCCCCGGTGGACAACCTGCTCGCGGAGCTCTTCCTCCTCCGGGAGCAGGTCGCGCCGTAGCTCAGGCCTTCACCGCCTCGATGATGCTCGACCCGCTCCGGGTGGGGAGGATGCGCTCCACCTTCCAGGAGGTGGCGGCGAGCAGGGCGTGGAACTCGTCACGGGTCCGCTCCCGGCCATCCGCGAGCACCAGCATGTTGAGGTCCAGCAGGTGGGACGGGTCGGGATGCCGGTTGTCCGGAATCACCATCTCCACCACGAAGAGCCGGGCCCCCGGCGGCGCCGCCGCGTGGAGCTGACGCAGGATGTTGGTGGACGCCGCGTCATCCCAGTCATGGAGGATGTGCTTGAGCAGGTAGGCCTCGGCGGCGGGCACCCCGGGCTCGAAGAAGCTCCCGGCCACCACGTCCACCCGGCTGGTGAGGCCCTGGGCGTCCAGGTGGGACTTCGCGCCTTCGACGACGTGAGGCAGGTCGAAGAGGATGCCCCGGCAGGACGGCTGGGCGCGAAGCACGTGCGCGAGCAGCGCACCATGGCTGCCGCCAATGTCCGCCACCCGGGCGAAGGGGGCGAAGTCGATGAGCTGCGTCAGCTCGCTGGCCACCAGGGCGGACAGATTGCCCATGGCCTGGGCGAAGTGCGTCGCTTCGTCGGGATGACGGGCGAAGTGCTCCCAGATGTCGCCCCCGAGCGCCGTCCTGACGGTCGACTTCCCAGTGCGAATCGCCTCGGGCAGGTGCCCCCAGGGCCGCCAGTGGGACGCGTCGCTCTGGGTGATGGCCGCCTCCCGCAGCGAGCCCGGCACGCCCGTGCGCAGCCCTTCGCCCATGGGCGTGAGCGCGAAGGTCCGGTCCGCGATGGAGTGAAAGATGCCCGCGGTGATGCCGCCCCGCATCAGCCGGAACAAGGCGTCCGGGGAGACGCCGAGCTCGGCCGCGAGCGAATCACTGTCACGCGCCCCGGCCGCGAGCAGGTCCGCGATTCCCAGACGGGCCACGGTGCCAATGACCTGGGTGGTCCAATAACCAGCGATGCGCTCATAGAGCTGCTGCGTGGGAGAGGGCTTCCCCTCGGACATGATTTTCATGCCAGGAGTCTATCCCTGTTCAATGGCTGTCATCACTGGGCGTGAAGCGTTGCGGCCGGGGAGTCGGGCCGCCCCGGTGGGGTCGGGGCGGCACCCCAGGGGGCCTACTTGCCCTTGGCGTAGTCCCGGCTGGCGATGACACCCTGGACCTCGGCGAGCGCGCGGGCGCCGGAGGCGGACTCGAGCGCCTTCTCGGCGATGGCCTGGACCTGGCGCTTGGCCTCGGCCAGCTCCGCCTGGAGCGTCTGGAGGGACTGGGCCTGCTTCGTGGCCGTCTCCTTCAGAGAGGCAATCTCCATGGCCGCGACGCGCTGCGCCGTCTCCGCGTCCTTGGTGGCGAGCGTGAGCTTCAGCTCCCACTCGGCCTTCACCCGGTTGCCGGTGACGGCCGCGGCGGCGTCCGTCTCCTTCTTCAGCACCAGCGGGAAGTCCGCCACCTGCTTGCGGAGGTCCTCCAGCTCCTTCTCGCGCTGCTTGAGGGCCTCCTCACGGGTGGCCCAGTCCTTCTCCAGCTTCTCCTTGCGGTCGCGCTCGGTGGCGGCCTGCAGGCGAAGCGACTCGGCGAAGGCGTCCTGCTCCTTCTTGCGCTGGAGCTGGGTGTCGTAGGCGTACTCCTCCTCGGCGCGCTTGCGGGCCACCTCGGTGGCCTGGCGCTCGGCGGCCAGGTCCGCGTCCGCCTTCGCGCGGGTATCCTCGATGTCCTTGCGCAGCCGCTCCATCTCCGCCTCGAGCTCCGCCTTCTGCTTGTCATACTCGGCGACGAGCACGTCGATGGCGCTGGCGGCGACGTCCTTGCCGTGCAGGCCGTTCAGCTCCTCCGTCTTGAGGTGGATGGCCTCGTCGAGCTGCTTCAGCTCCTCCACCAGGGAGATGACCTGCTCGTTGATACCGGCCAGCGTCTTGTTGATGGTGAGGCCGGCCTCGGTGACCTTCTTCACCGCGGACTCGGCGGTGAGGCTGGCCACGTCCGCGAGGACGTTCCGGGCATGGGCGTCCTGCGCGTCCTGCTCCTTGGTGGAGACGATGGGCTTGTTGCGCGCCTTGCGAGCCAGCTCCCCGAAGGCGGCCTTGGTGGCCTCGGTGGAGCGGTTGCGGGCGACGACGTTGCGCTTGGACGTCTTGCGAGTAGCCATGTGACTCTCCGGGTAGGGCACGGCCAGGGCAGGCCGCTGGGCCTGCGAGGGACATGCGGGTTTCGTGGAATCGCTGGCGCCCTCTCCGGGCGACCATGAGCAAAAGATACCTATGGGGTCTGACATGGCTGGCCGGGTTTCAGGCGGCCAGGAGGGTCGTTGGAGGCCCCAGGAGCCGCGCCGGGGGCCACAGCGCCCTTGTCCTCGGGCCCGGTGCCCGGCTAACTCGCAGTCCCCGAAATGGCTCAAGGGAGAGCGTCAATGCAGGTCGTCAGTGTGAAGAAGGCCCTCGCGGGAGGGGTGGAGGCGGGGACGAAGGTGGAGGTCCGCGGCTGGGTGCGCACGCGCCGCGACTCCAAGGCGGGCATCAGCTTCGTCAACGTCAGCGACGGGTCGACCTTCGACCCCATCCAGGTCGTCGCCCCGAATGCGCTGCCCAACTACGAGAAGGACGTCCTGCACCTCACGGCGGGCTGCTCGGTCATCTGCCGGGGCACGCTGGTGAAGTCCCAGGGCAAGGGGCAGGCCTACGAGGTCCAGGCGGACGAGGTCCAGGTGCTGGGCTTCGTGGACGACCCGGACACGTACCCCATCCAGCCCAAGCAGCACACGCTGGAGTTCCTGCGCGACGTGGCCCACCTGCGCGTGCGCACCAACACCTTCAGCGCCGTCACGCGCGTGCGCCACCGCGCGGCCCAGGCCATCCACCGCTTCTTCGACGAGGAGGGCTTCTTCTGGGTGAACACGCCCATCATCACCGCGAGCGACGCGGAGGGCGCCGGGCAGATGTTCCGCGTCTCCACGCTGGACGCGGTGAACCCGCCCCGGACGCCGGATGGGAAGATTGACTGGCACAAGGACTTCTTCGGCAAGGAGGCGTACCTGACGGTCTCCGGCCAGCTCAACGTGGAGGCCTACGCCCTGGCGATGTCCAAGGTGTACACGTTCGGCCCCACCTTCCGGGCGGAGAACTCCAACACCACGCGGCACCTGGCCGAGTTCTGGATGATCGAGCCGGAGATTGCCTTCGCGGACCTCAACGAGGACGCGAACCTGGCCGAGCGCTTCCTCAAATATGTCTTCAAGGCGGTGCTCACCGACTGCGCGCCGGACCTGAAGTTCTTCGAGGAGCGGGTGCAGAAGGGCGTCATCGAGCGACTGGAGAAGTTCATCAACTCCAGCTTCGAGCGCATCGACTACACCGAGGCCGTCGACATCCTGAAGAAGGCGAAGAAGAAGTTCGAGTACGCGCCCGAGTGGGGCAAGGACCTCCAGACGGAGCACGAGCGCTACCTCACCGAGGAGCACGTGGGCCGGCCGGTGGTGGTGATGAACTACCCGGAGGCCATCAAGTCCTTCTACATGCGCCTGAACGACGACGGGAAGACGGTCGCCGCCATGGACGTGCTCGCCCCGGGCATTGGCGAAATCATCGGTGGCAGCCAGCGCGAGGAGCGCCTGGACGTGCTGGACCAGCGCATCGAGAAGTTCGGCCTCAAGCCGGAGGGGTACCAGTGGTACCGCGACCTGCGGCGCTACGGCACCGTGCCGCACGCGGGCTTCGGGCTCGGCTTCGAGCGCCTCATCGTCTACATGTGCGGCCTGCAGAACATCCGCGACGCGATTCCGTACCCGCGCGTGCCGGGCTCGGCGGCGTTCTAACCCGTGCCGTGGCGCCGGTGTCTCCTCTCGGGAGAGGGGACACCCGGCACCCGTCATGGGAGCCGCTCTTCCAGGGCGTCCCAGCGGGTGCGAACCCACTGGCGCACGTACTCGACTTCCTCCTCGTAGGAGTTGAAGTCCTGGCGCGTGTGCCAGTGGGGGAAGTTCCCGGACCCGCCCCACGGGTCGTTCGGGTCGCCGAAGTTGCGATGCTTCTCGCCCCATTTCGCCCAGTCCCGCCGCGCGGAGGGCGCCGTCTCCTGGACGTAGCGGTCGATGAGCGCCATCACCACGTCCACCTTCAGCGCGTCGCGCAGCAGGGCCCGGTAGCGCTCGCGCATGGGGCCGGCGAGGGCGGGGTCGTCCAGCAGCCGCTGGAAGATGAGGTTGTCTTCCCGGAACGTCGGCCGCGCGGTCGGCGAGGTGCGTCTGGTGTCGTACATCTGGCCGAAGCTCGCGTCCAAATCCCATGGGATGTAGCGCCAGGGGCCGCCGGTGGTCGGGTCATAGGCGTGGTAGGCATTCTTCGCCTGTGAGTCCGTGCCCAGGATGAGCGTGTTGAAGATCCACCAGTCCTGGTAGTCCTGGGTGTTCATCCGCTGCGCGAAGCCCGTGCGGAAGGTGTCCGCGTCCGAGTCCGCGACGAAGGCGGTGATTTCCTCCAGCGTGGCGAACGCGCCGGGCTCGCCTTCCTCGGGCGTGCCTTCCGACTTCTCGAAGCCCTCGTAGAGGTTGCCCTTGGGCGTGCCGTCCTTGCGGAGGCGGGAGAAGTTGGCGCGGTGGTCCTCGGCCTTGAAGACATCGCTGTCCTTGTCGAGGCCGTGCGCGGCCACCAGGCGCTTGTTGACGTGGTCCGCCACGGTGAAGAGCCCGACGTATTCGTTGTTGGCGTAGAGCACCGCGCTGTACGTCCGGATGTGGATATGGGCCGGGCTCATCCGGCTCCACACGTCGAAGGCGAGCCGCGAGCGCAGGTAGGAGTTGTCATTGAACGTGGTGATGAGCACCACGCGCTTGCGGTCCTTGAAGCCGTTGCCGAAGACGGGCTCGGAGAACAGGTCCTCGTCAGGGAACTTCAGCGTGAGGCTGCGCTTGGGGAACACGCTGGAGGTGGCGCCCCGGTACTTCGCCTCGAGGTTGAAGCGCTTGCCCCGGTAGACGAGCTGAACCGGCCGGTGGCCGCCCGCGGTCAGCTTGCCCTCGTAGGAGAGGTGGAATACCGGCAGTCCGAACTCCTCCGTGTAGGCCGCCGGGTCGACGATGGGGACGTTGCCGGGCGCGGACTCGTTCTCCGCCACGCCCACCTTGAGCGTGCCCGTCTCGCCGGTGGTCTGCTCGCGCAGGGTGAGGTGCCACACGGCGGCCTGGTCCTTGCCGGGCGTCCAGCTCAGGGTGCCGGTGGTTTCATCGAAGTGGGCGCCTGGAGGCAGGTTGTCCACGGCGAAGCGGAGGCCCGCCGCGGCGTGGCCGGTGCCGCACGTCACGGTGGCGGAGACGGGCTCGCCTTCGAGCACCCAGCGCGCTTCGCCCGCGGTGGGCGCGCACACGGTGGGCTGCTCAGGCGGAGGCCCGCCGTCGGGCGCACCGCCATCGGGCGTTCCATCCGGAGGCCCCGCGTCCGGCGTTCCTCCGTCGTCCCCGCCCGGGGGAGGCAATCCCGCGTCGGGACGGTTTCCCGTGTCGGGAGACTCCGAGGCGGGGCCAGGGGCCTCCGCGTCGCTGGAGGCGCCGCCGCACGCCACCACCAGCCCTGCGAACCCAGCCAGGAACCACCTCGACACGCGTTTCCCACCCACCGGCATCCTCCCCCCACGAACGCTCCGACACGCTGGGCAGGATTAACCATGCTGTGACATTCGGGAAACTGGCGGGGGTGCAGTCCGTTGTCGGTTCGCGGGTGTGGGTGAGCCGCGCACAGTGAGGTGGGGGTGGGACACGCGGTGTCGGCGTGGTGGCTAGCCGGCCTTGAGGTGCACGGTGTTCTCGGCGTGCTTCGCGAGCGCCTCGGCGATCTGCTCCGCCTTCCACAGCGGGTCCAGGCAGGGGCAGAAGTAGCCGGGGCCCTGCTTCTCGCGCACGGCCCACTCGAAGAAGCCGCGGGCGGTGGCGTGGAGCTCCTCGGGGAGGAAGAGCGCGGCGACGTCATACTCGGTGAAGCGCAGCAGGCCCGGGACGCGCCACTCGCGCTCCCAGTCGAAGCGGTAGCTGTAGGGCGCGTTGTGCTGGTCGCCCTGGATGTCCACGAAGGGCGTCATGGACCAGATGGGTTCCGTCTGGGGCGAGGGCGCCGCGAGCGCGCGCTCCACCTGTTGCTTCAGGGCGAGGTGCGCCGGGGAGGCGTACTGGACGTACCAGACGGGGCCGCCGCCTTGCGAGAGGATGTAGCTCTTGGTGAAGCCAATGCCATACAGGCTGCGGCGCTGGACGAGCCGGGAGAGCTGGTCGAGGGGAATCTCGCTGAAGCACACCGAGCGGTGGCGCTCGGCGACGGCGGGCTCGCGGCGGGCGATGCCGAAGCCCTCGGCGCCGGGGATGAGCGTCCGGGTGCCCAGGATGCTCATCATGTTCTGGTAGGCGTCGTGATAGGGCGGTCCCGGCTTCGTGAAGTGGACCACGAAGTCAGACATGTCTCGCCACTGTGGATTCGCCTGGTAGCCGAGCATCATCCCTACTCCGGGAGCAATGTCCCGGACGAGGCGAGGGGATGCAACCCGAACGGCATGCGGTGTTCCGGGCCTGCTTGTCTTGCATTCAGCCGGGCGGGGCCGTGGCTGTCGGAAGACCTACGAAGCTTCCCTGCGAGTAAGAATGATGGGCCGCGTCGGGGGCACGCTGGCCGGAGGGTAGGGGAGGCGCCTGGAGGGCAGGTTTGTCTCCGATTGCTGTGTATGCTCCAGGGCTTCCCAGGCAGTTCGCTCACGGAGGTCCGCACATGAAGCTGCTCGACATGTCTCTGCTGTCCATGGCCGCGGGGCTGATGATGGCTTGCGGTGGTCCCGCCCCGGAGGAGGGCGCCGAGATGACGACGCAGGAGGCGGAGCTGACGACGTGTGGTTTTGTCTCGGGGCCGGAGTCCTACGTCTCCGCGGAGGAGGCCTGTGAGATGGCGCGCCACTTCGCGCCAAACTTCTGCTCGGGGCTCGGTGGCGTGCAGTCCATCAACGCGCATTGCCTCATCACGAATGGGCCTCCCTGGCACGCCTCCGTCCGCGTCTGCTGCAATCAGTAATCGTCAGCGCCGCGTCGCGGTGACCCGGACGCCGGGTTTGGGCCGCAAGGTGATGGCCGCGGCAGGGCGGATGACCTGGCCCGGCGTCAGGTTCAGCCGCACGCGCTGGAGCAGCGTGGCCAGGACCAACACCAGCTCCATCAGCGCGAACTGATTGCCGATGCACTGTCGTGGCCCGCCCCCGAAGGGGAACCACGCGAACCGCGGCCGCGCCTGCTCCCGCTCGGGCAGGAAGCGGTCCGGGTCGAAGCCCTCGGGGTTGTCCCAGACATGCGGGTGCCGGTGGGTCACCCAGGGGGACAGCAGGATGTAGGAGCCCTTGGGGATCCGGAAGCCGCTGACGACGTCGTCCTGGAGGGCGACCCGGGAGAGGCTCCAGGCCGGAGGGTAGAGGCGCAGCGACTCGTCCACCACGCGGCGGGTGAGGTCCAGCCTGGGGAGGTCGTCCTGGGACGGCGGGCGGCCCCCGAGCTCGCGGGCGAGCTCGGCCTCCAGGTCCCTGCGCACGGATGGATGGCGTGACAGCAGCATGAGGGTCCAGGCCATGGAATTCGCCGTCGTCTCGTGTCCCGCCAGCAGCATCGTCAGGACCTCGTCGCGGAGCTGGGCATCCGTCATCCGCTCGCCGGTGTCCTCGTCATGCTGCTCCAGCATCATCTGCAACAGGTCGTGATGCTCCCCCGTGTCGCGCCGGCGCGCCTCGATGATGCCGCGCACCACCCTCCCGAGTGTGCGCACGTCACGCTCGAACCGCCGATGGGCGGGCAGCGGCAGCCCTCGTGGAAGAGGCACCGACTGCGTGAGCCGTTGGTAGGTGAAGACTTGCACCCGGCCCAGTGCCTCCCCGATGTCGCGCGCCGCCCCGCTGACGTCCGTCCCGAAGAGCGTGCTGCTGGCGATTCGCAGCGTCAGGCGGGTGCAGTCCTCGGCCACGTCGAAGGTGGCGCCGCGATCGGCCCGGGCTTCCAGCTCGCTGGCGAGGTCCGAGGCCGCGTCCACCATCGTCCTCGCGAAACCCGCCAGCCGCTGACGATGGAAGGCGGGCTGGGCCAGCCTCCGCTGCCGCAGCCAGAAGTCGCCTTCGCTGGTGAGCAACCCCTGACCCAGAAGCTCGCGCAGCACCGCGTAGCCACGGGTCCGTTTGCCGTAGTGGCGCGCATGGTCCTGGAGGATGTGGCGCACGCCATCCGGGTGCGCCACCAGGGTGAGGCAGGCCGGGCCGCTGCCGAGGCGCACCACGTCGCCGTATTGAAGCAGCTGGGCCTGCAGGAAATGGAGCGGGTCGCTTCGCATGGCCCGCACGTGCCCGAGCAGCGGCGCTCCAGGAGAACGGGGTGGGAGGGGGGCGGCGGTGGAGGCGCCCGCTGGATGGATGGACATGGCCAGGCACTCCCTTCGATGCAGGAGACCTCACTCTTTGCACCCGGAGTCCGACCCCGGTAGGGGAGGTGCCTGGGCGTCGTGCCCGCCCGTTGGAGGCCGCACGGTGCCGGGCTACCATTGGCTGCTTCTCGACGAGGATACGCCTTTGGAAACCCTGTTCCGAAAGGGCCGCCTGGCCCTCACCGCCGTGCTCTTCCTGGCGCTGGCGCCCGTGGCCCTGGCCGCTTCGGGCAGCCCGCAGCTCCAGGCCTTCTTCCAGCAGGACCTCACCAGTGTGGACTACCAGCAGAAGGTCTACTCGCGCGTGGCCGGGAAGTGGCGGCAGCCCGGCGCGAAGGGCAGGCCCGCCCTGGGGAAGAAGACGGTGGTCCGGGCCGTGATTGGCCGGGACGGGAAGCTCCTCTCGACCGAGGTCTCCACGGAGTCTGGCTCCAAGGCGTGGGACGCCGCCGCGCTGTCGGCCGTGAAGAAGGCGGCGCCCTTCCCACCGCTTCCGGCGAGCTTCCCGCTGGCCACGCTGGATGCCCACTTCCACGTGGCCTGGGTCGCGGGGCCGTAGGGCCGCAGGTGGCGCCCGCGCAGGCGAATGGGGAGGACGCTCCCGGGCGGGCACGCGGTATATGGTGCGCCCATGGCAACTCCTCATATCTCCGCTGCCCCCGGTGACTTCGCTGACGTGGTGCTCATGCCCGGCGACCCGCTCCGGGCCCGTTACATCTCCGAGCGCTTCCTGGAGGGGGCCCGCGAGGTCACCTCCGTGCGCAACATGCTGGGCTATACCGGGACCTTCCGGGGCCGCCGGCTGTCGGTGATGGGGCACGGCATGGGGGTTCCCTCCATCTCCATCTACGCCACCGAGCTCATCAAGACGTACGGCGTCCGCGTCCTCATCCGCGTGGGGAGCTGCGGCGCGCTGAGCACCGACGTGAAGGTCCGGGAGGTCATCATCGCGACGGGGGCCGGCACGGACTCGAACGTGAACCGGATGCGGCTGCTGGGGCACGACTTCCCCGCGGTGGCGGACTTCACGCTCGCGCGCCGGGCCATGGAGGCCGCGGAGCGGCGCAACAAGCCTGTACGCGCCGGGCCCGTCTTCACCTCCGACCTCTTCTACCACCCGCAGGAGCAGCTCAACGCCACCCTGGCGCGCATGGGCATCCTGGCCGTGGAGATGGAAGTCGCCGGGCTCTACGGCGTCGCCGCGGAGTCGGGGGCGCGGGCCCTGGGGCTGCTCACCGTGTCGGACCACATCATCACCGGCGAGAAGCTCACCCCCCAGGAGCGGCAGACGACGTTCGACGAGATGATTGAGCTGGCGCTGGACGTCGCCGTCGCCGAGCCCGCCCCGTAGCACGCCTCGGATGGGCAGGCGGGCCGGTGTCGGGGCCGGCCTGTCCGCTCTGGAGGTACGAGAGGGCCGCTCTCGGAGCGCTTTCATGCGCCGGGGGCGGCCAGATTTCCCGGACGGTGCTTTGTGCCCAGCAGGATTCCGGGCCATCCTCCGCCCCGGTGCGTTACCCAATCTGGCTCCTGCTTGTCTGCGCCGGCTGTGCCGCGCGCGTATCTCCCCATGCTGGCCCCGCGCCGGCCGCCGCCGTGCGTGCCCAGGACTCCGTCCCGGTGGCCGCCGCCGAGCCGTCGCCGGACGCGACGCCGCCCGTGTCACCGTCCGCGGAGGCCGCGCCGGTGACGGCGGAGGCTCCGGCCACGCAGACCGAAGCGGTGCCCACTCCTGCCGTGGAGGGGTGCGCGGTCAGCGCCGAGGACCTGGCGTCCGACGAAGAGGAGCTGGCCGAGGGCGAGGGCGACGACGGCGAGAAGGAGACGCCGGACGCGGCGGCCTCGGGCGCGGTGCCGGACGGGCCGCTCTACACGGCGGACATCTCCGACGAGGAGCTGGCGAGGCGGTGGAAGGACGAGATTGCCTCGCTGGGGTCCATGGCCGTGGGCTTCGCGCACAGCGGCCGGCTGGTGAACGGCAAGCAGTTCCCGCAGGGCGACGACTGGATTGTGGTCACCCCCGCGGGCGCCTGGGCCACCGAGGAGACCGTCAACTACCTGGCCGAGGCCATCCGTGACGTGCGCGCCCGCTTCCCGAACGCGCCTCCGCTCCGCGTCAACGGCATGAGCCACAAGGAGGGCGGCTACATGCGCCCCCACAAGAGCCACCAGAACGGCCGCGACGTGGACGTGGGCTTCTACTACCCGACGGTGGACCCCATCCGGACGCGCGCGCGCGAGCACGTCATCGACGTGGGCCTGAACTGGGCGCTCATCCGCTCGCTGCTCATCAAGACGGACGTGCAGCTGATTCTCGTCGACCGCCGCGTGCGGAAGGTCATCTACGACTACGCGGTCCGGGCGGGTGAGGACAAGGCGTGGCTGGACTCGATTTTCAACGACGGCCCCACCGGCATCGTCCGCCACGCCCGCGGCCACCGCGACCACTTCCATATCCGCTTCCACAACCCCCGGGCCCAGGAGCTGGGGCGCCGCGTGCAGCCGTTCCTGGCGCTCCAGCCGGAGCACAACGTCACCACGCACCGCATCCGCCCCGGCGACACGCTGGGCGGCATCGCGCTCAAGTACGGGTCGACGATTGCGCTGATCAAGAAGGCGAACCGCATGCGCAGCAACTTCCTGCGCGCGGGGAACCGGCTCTCCGTGCCCCTGCGTGGGCCGTGCACGCATTGCCCCGTGCCCCCGCCGTTCGTGCTGCCGCCGCGGCGGCTGCCGCCGGATGCGGTGGCGCCCGCGCTGGTGGCCTCGGCCTCCAAGCCCTCGGCGACGGACTGCGCCCCGGCTGCCGCGGCCGCAGCGCCCGCGGTGGGGACGGCCTCCGTCGATGCAGCGGCGACGACGATGCCGGCGGTGGCTGCTGGTCGCGTGGCCGCTGCCGCGAAGCCCGCTTCTGGCACCTCGGCGGACGTCGCGCCCGTGGTGGGGGCGGCCTCGGTCGACGCGGCTGCCGCGGTGCTGCCCGCCGGAGGGGCTGGCAGCGTGGCCTCGGCGGCGAAGCCGGCTTCCGGTACTTCCATGGACGTCGCGCCCGTGGTGGGGGCGGCCTCGGTCGAGGCGGCTGCCGAGGTGATGCCGGCCTCGGTCGGCGCTCCTGCGGCGGTGAAGTCCGCCTCCGGCACCGCCGTGGATGTGGCTGCTCCGGTGAAGCCGGCTGCCGCCGTCAATGTTGCTTCGACGGTGGTTCCCGCTGCGACCGAGGCTCCGGCGCTGAAGTCTGCCGCCGCCGAGCCCACCCCCGCCGTGAAGCCGTCCGCTGCGCCCGTGCGGGAGTCGGAGCAGGGGGCCGCGGGCATCAGCCACGGGCGCTGACCCTCGGCCGCTCCCCGTGCGGGCCCGGGCCCCGTGTCACCCTCGCGGCGACACGGGGCTCGTTCGTTCCGGACTGTGGTAGCACGGGGCCGTCCATGGCGTTTTCCCCGCACAAGGGGCGCTCCCTGGCCCACAAGGCCCGTCAGCGCTCACCCGGCCACCACTACAACGCGAGCTTCATGTCCGCCGTCGACCGGGCGGAGACCCTGCGCTGGCTCGCGACGCTCCACCCGCTGTGGGAAGAGCGTTATTCCAAGCACTTTCCACCGCCGCCCGGGCAGTCCCAGCGGCGGCTGCTGCGGCCGGTGTACTGGCTCGGCAACTGGCAGTTCGCGTGCCTCGACTACTACCACCCGCCCAAGGGCGTGCTGAACAGGTGCGTCCAGGCCGAGCCCTTTCCCGCCGTGCTCCAGCGCCAGGTGGCGAAAATCGAGGAGCTGGCGCGGCGGATGTACCGGGGGCCGGACATGCCTGCCCGCTGGCACCTCAACACCTGCCTGGTGAACTTCTACGGCAGTCGCCTGGAGGACGGCCGCTGGGTCGACACCGCGCGCGTGGGGGAGCACAAGGACTTCGAGCCCGGCCCGGTGGCCTCGCTGTCCTTCGGCGAGCGGGCCCTCATCCAGTTCGTCACCTCCACACGCCCGGGGGAGCGTGACGCGGTGGTGCTGGAGCAGTGGCTGGATGACGGCTCGCTCCAGCTCTTCGGTGGCGCGCGCTGGAAGGAGCAGACCTTCCATCGCGTGCAGCGGGTGGACACGCGGACCGGCAAGACGCTGGCCCCCGAGCTGCCGGACTTCCGCACCCGCCGCATCAACCTCACGTTCCGCTACGTGCCGGACGAGCACGTGGTGCCGTTCGCGGCGCTGTCCCCGGAGGCCCGGGAGGACGTGCGGCCCTACGTGGCGCAGCTCGCGAAGGGCAGCGCTTTCTTTCGGGACGCCCTGGCGCGAGAGGCGGCGGGGGCGCAGGGCTGAGGTCCGGCGCCCGCTCGACTACGGGCGGCGCTTGCCATGTGTGCGTGCGTGCCGTCCCGGGGCCTGTTCCGGCGCGCGCTTCGACTGGCCGTGGTCCTTCTGCGGAGGACCGGGGTCCCGCTGGGCCGCGAGGAACTGCGCCCACGCTTCCTGGAAGACGGGGTCCTCGCGAGGCACGGGCACGCGGGGAATCTCCGCGCGCATCAGGTGCTCGATGCGCGTGATGACCTGTCCCTCGCGCGTGGTGGCGAAGGTCGAGGCGATGCCGCTCGCCGCCGCGCGCGCCGTGCGGCCGATGCGGTGCACGTAGTCTTCGGGGGCATGGGGCAGGTCGTAGTTGATGACGTGCCCCACGTCCTCCACGTCGAGCCCGCGCGCCGCGATGTCGGTGGCCACGAGGCAGCGATACGTGCCATCCCGGAAGCCCGTCATCGCCTGCTTGCGCTGGTTCTGCGTCCGGTCCGCGTGCAGCACCGCGGCCCGGTGCCCCGCGCGTTGCAGCGCCCGCTGCACCTTGTCCGCACGCTCCTTCGCCCGGGTGAACACCAGCGCCGTCGTCGAGTCCCGCGCCAGCAGCGTGAGCAGCAGCGGCGTCTTCTCCTCGGGGCGGAGGAAGTACAGCCGTTGCTCGGCGCGCTCGGCGGGCGTGCCGCTGCGAGTGACCTCCAGGCGCACGGGCTTGTACAGCCGGCCCCGGGCGAAGCGGCTGACGTCCGGGCCCAGCGTCGCGGAGAACAGCAGCGTCTGCCGGCGACGGGGGAGGAAGTCGAGGATTCGCTCGAGCTGCGGCAGGAAGCCCATGTCGAGCATCCGGTCCGCCTCGTCCAGGACGAGCGCTTCCAGCTGGGGGAACCGGACGGAGGCATTCTCCATCAGGTCCACCAGCCGCCCCGGTGTGGCGACGACGAAGGAGGGCTGGGCCTTCAACGCCTGGACCTGCCCACCCATGTCCTCGCCGCCGATGACCACGGTGTGCGTGAGGCCACGGGGCTCCGCGAAGAAGCGCACCGGCTCCGCGATCTGCTGCACCAGCTCCCGCGTGGGCGCGAGCACCAGGGCGAGGGTGCCCTTCCTCCCCGCGAGGCGCTCCACCAGGGGGAGCACGTAGGCGGCCGTCTTGCCCGTCCCCGTGGCCGCGCAGCCGATGACATCCCGGCCCGCGAGGGCAGGAGGAATGGCTTGTTGCTGGATGGGCGTGGGCTGCGTGAAGCGCGCGCGGCGCAGGGCGCCCAGCGTCTCCCGCGAGAGGCCCAGTTTTTCGAAGGTGTCGCTCACCGCTCCGGGGTACCACGCCAACGGGCCTCGTGGGAAAGGCCCTGGTTGGGCCGTGTCCTCCACCTGGAGTCGGTCGCCGTGATTCCCGCCCGCGAGGAGGGCATGATGCCCGCCCTGGAACGTCTCATGCCCGCTTCGGTTGACTCTTCGCCTGCTTCGCCACTCCCCGTGGTGCTCGACACCAACGTGGTCCTGGACCTGGTCGTCTTCGATGACCCGCACACCCGCCCGCTGGCCGCGGCGCTGGAGGCCGGGGCACTCGCCGCCTGGACGGACGAGGAGACGCTGGCGGAGCTGGGCTACGTGCTGGCCTCGCGGAACTTCCAGCCCGGCCTGGCCGCCCCCGCGCGGAGCGCCGCGTTCGAACGCTACCGGGCGCAGGTCCGCATGGCCCCGGGCGCAGGTGGCGCGCCAGCCCTGGCGTTACCTCGATGCCGGGACCGGGATGACCAGAAGTTCCTGCACCTGGCCGCGCGCGCGGGCGCAGCGTGGCTGGTGAGCAAGGACAAGCGCGTGCTCTCCATGGCGGACCGTGCGGGCTTGCCGTTCCTCATCCTCACGCCACGGCAGGCGGTGCAACGCATACCACCTGGGAGGTAGATACAGATTGCCAGCGCCGGAACATCTTTCGCGGCGAGCTGCGAATGCACTCGAACCCCAAGCGAGAGAACATGTTCCGGATTGCATTGGTCGTGACGCTGGCCCTGTCCGCACTCGTTGGTTGCGGAGGCGATGACGAGAACCCGGGGGGCTCGCCCCAGAAGCTGGACTGCAACGCCTCGAACTGCGCGGGCTGCTGTTTGAACAATGTCTGCCAGACGGGGACGACGGCCTCGGCCTGTGGAAAGGCCGGCGCCGCATGCCGTGCGTGCGACAGTGTCCAGGTGTGCAAGGCGGACCAGACCTGTGGCGTGGACCCGAATGGTGTCTGGCGCGTGCAGCCCGTGTCGGCGCAGATCGCAGCCAGCAACAACGGTGAGTCCTGGGACGCGGAAGGCTCGCCGCCGGACGTGTTTGTCGAGATGGCCTGCCCGGGGGCGACTGTCGTGACCACCACGGAGGAGTCGGAGAGCTACACGCCTGTGTGGCGGACTGGTGGGTGCACGGCGCGGGCGGGCCAGTTGTTGGCGGAGCCGTGGGTCATCCAGGTGTGGGACAGCGACGTGGCGAGCGATGACACCATCACCGACGTCCTCACGGCTCGCTTCACCGAGCAGAACTTCTCCGCGGGCACCGTCACCTTCGGCGCCGCCGGAGGCATGACGTCGCTGACGGTGCAACTCCAGAAGCAGCCCTGAGCCCCACGTCTGGAGTGCCGGCATCGCGCGAGCCCGGACGCCGATTCCGGGCTCGCCGCGGGTGGTGCCCCACCGAAGCTCAGGCGCGTGTCGCGGGCCGGTAGCGCAGCACCCGGACCATGTTCTCGTTGACGATGAAGGTCGTGATGGCGGCCAGGCTCGCCTTGCCATTCGCTTCACGCCAGTCGAGGACATGGACGCGCAGGGGCGAGCCGTCCTCCAGGTACATCTCCGAGTGGTCATACGTGAGCACCACGTCCGCCTTGTCACCCGTGTAGGTGACGAGCGTCTGGCGGAAGGAGTACCAGGCCTCCCGGCTGCCGGAGAGCTCGGACTTGCCGCGCAGGAAGGCGGTCGGGCGCGCCAGCGAGCCCAGGAGGAACTCTCCGCCGGTGAGCTGGTGCGTGAGCTTCTCGGAAGCGGGATGCAGGGGCTCGTAGCAGCCCAAGCATTCAGCGGCACAAGGGCAGTCATAGCTGCGCTCCGGCTTGCCCGCGGCCTTGCGCCGCTTCTCGCACTGGCTCACGCAGACCTTCGCCGCCTGGGCCTCCTGCTTGCTGAGCTTCTCGATGTCCGCGAGCATTTTCGCCTGGCTCGCATCGGCTTCGAAGAAGGACGCGTCCCCCAGGTGCAGCAGGCCCGCGATGCGCACGAGGCTGTCGTCTTCCATGGCGGAGAGGGCCGCTCGCGCCGAGGCGGCCTGGGACCGGAGCTGCGCGGGCTTCACGCGCGTCCACTTCGCGCGGGCCTCCGAGTCCTGGCCCTCGTAGTCGAGGTTCGCGCGGTCGAAGAGCTCGGCCGCCTTCTTCGCGCGAGCCAGTGCCGCCTTGTAGCTGTCCTTCTCCGGCACCGTGGCGAACTGGCCGACGGCGAAGGTCATTCCCCGGGGGCGCTCGCCCTCTTCGTCGGAGCGGTTCCGGCTGAGGAGCGTCTCCACTTCGTAGCGGGGTGCCCACTCCACCTTCGCCTGGCTGTCGCTGCGTGCGGCGGCCTGCTTCCGTTCCAGCGCGAAGGACCGGACCTGCTCGAAGGCGGCGGCCTCGGCCTCGGGCTTGTAGGGGTCCTCCCCCTCCACGTACACGCGCAGGTCGCTGAGGCAGGTGTCGTCGTAGGACGTGCCGGGATACGTGGAGACGAGCGTGAGTCGTACGCCCTGGACCTTGTTCGGGACGGGCAGGCGGACCTCCTGCCAGCCGAGGACGTCCTTGAGCTCCGTCTCCAGCGCGGTGCCCGTCACCTGCGGGCCCGTCTCACCCTGGACCAGCGGTTCCAGCTTCACCTTGCGGGGCCGGGCATTGGCGCGGAAGAGCTTCGCGGACTTCTGGAAGCCGTTGCGAAGGAACAGGCGATACGTCTTCGCGCGCGAGAGCTCCGGGCCCCACCACTCCAGGGCCTGGCCTTCCCCGCGCCCCTTGGCGCCTTCCACCCAGGCGGTGGCCGGGTCGTCATCCGCGACGTAGAGCGGCAGGTAGTTCTGCGCGTGTTTGTTCCAGCCATTCTCCAGGAAGGAGGAAGCCGTCACCCGGCGGGGATGGAGCCGGTGGGCCGAGCCCGCATCGGGCTCGAGCAGGACGGGAGGCGTCGCGGCGAGGAGGAGCGACAGGAGAATCATGGCGTGCGTTCCTTCGGGGTGGGGGACGACGGAAGGGGTTGGAGGGGCGAAGCCCACAGCACCAGCCGCGACAGGCCCGGTGGGTAGAGGCCCGACTCTTCCTGCTCGCGGGACACGAGGTGGTAGACGACGCGCGCGTACCGGGCCTCGGAGGGCAGCGGGACGTGGCGTGTCTCTCCTGGCAGCAGGCGTGTGTCTTCCACCGCGCCCAGGTGGGGAAGCGGCTCGTGAGGCCATTCCCGGACCGCCAGCGTGCGGCCGAAGGTGGCCACCGTGCGGGGGGATTCGAAGAGCGGCTCCTCGGAGACCTCCACGCTCACCCAGCGCATGACATCCCCGGTGGGGAAGGCGTGGCCCACGTCGCGCGTGGAGACGCGGAGCGACGCCCCGGCTTGCTCCACCCGGAGCGCGGCCTTGAGGGACTCCGTGCGCCGCGTGCCCCCGAAGCCGTGGTCGCCGCCAGGCATGTGGCAGGACGTGCAATGGCGCGCATCTCCGTGCTGCGTCTGCCAGCGGCGCCACTCGCCCACGGTGTCTTGTTGAAGTTGCGTCGAGGACAGCCGCACCCGCTGCCCCGCGCTCGTCACCACGGGGAAGCCGAACTGATGACAGCCCGCGCAGGGCATGCCGGGGACCTTGGCTTCATCTTTGATGGGCGCGTGGCAGCCGGCGCAGGTGACACCGTGCTCCTCGGGCGGACTGTCCTTGGGGAGTGGACCCCGCTCCAGGTTCCTGGCGAGCGGCGCATGACATTGCACGCACCAGCCGGGACGGTCCTCGGTCAGCGCCACCTGGAAGACGTCGTCCACGCGCGCATTCGCATGGCCACTGTGCCGCCAGGCCTCGACCTGGACGGCGTGGCATTCCTCGCACCGTTGAACGCTCCAGCCTGGCAGGCCATGCGGCGCCGGGCCCACGTCCATGAGGGCAGTGCCCTTGGGGAAACGCGCGGTGGGCGCCGTGGCGAGCAGCGAACAGGTGAAGAGGACGAGCGCGGACACGTTGGCCCCACACTGTAGGCGCGATGGGAGGGCGCGCGGTACAACCCCCGGCATGCAAGCGTATGAGATTCAAGCGGGGTTCGGGCTGGACAAGTTGGTGCGCGTCGAACGGCCGGACCCGACGCCGGGGCCCATGCAGGTGCGGGTGCGCGTGAAGGCCACGAGCCTCAACTCCCGCGACCTGATGATGGTGGAGGGGCGCTACAACCCCCGTCAGAAGTTGCCGCTCATCCCGAACTCGGACGCGGCGGGCGTGGTGGATGCGGTGGGGCCTGGCGTGACGCGGGTGAAGCCCGGGGACCGGGTGATGAGCCTCTTCGCCCAGGCGTGGAGCGCCGGGGAGCCGACGCGCGCCGCGCAGGTGAGCACGCTGGGCGGCCCGTTGGACGGGGCGCTCGCGGACACGGTGCTGCTGCATGAGGACGGCGCGGTGCCCACGCCCGCCTATCTCTCCGACGAAGAGGCGGCGACGCTCCCGTGCGCGGCCGTCACTGCGTGGAGCGCGCTGGTCACCTACGGGGCGCTCAAGGCAGGCGACACGGTGTTGCTTCAGGGGACGGGCGGCGTCTCCATCTTCGCGTTGCAGATTGCCAGGTTGATGGGCGCGCGAATCATCATCACCTCCAGCCGTGACGAGAAGCTGGCGCGGGCCCGCGACCTGGGGGCGCATGAGACCGTCAACTACGTGACGACGCCGGACTGGGAGAAGGCGGCGCGCGCACTGACGGGCGGCGTGGGCGTGGACCACGTGGTGGAAGTGGGCGGCGCGGGGACGTTCGAGAAGTCGCTGCGCGCGGTGCGGCCCGGAGGCACGGTGTCTGTCATTGGCGTGCTCAGCGGTGGCGCGGGCGCGGTGCCCCTGACGCCCATCCTGATGCAGAACCTGCGGGTGCAGGGCATCTTCGTGGGGCACCGTCAGGGATTCGAGGCGCTCAACCGGGCCTTCACCCAGCACCAGGTCCGCCCGGTGGTGGACCGCGTCTTCACCTTCGACGAGGCGCGCGCCGCCTTCGAGTACCTCAAGAGCGGCGCGCACTTCGGCAAGGTGGTCATCCGGGTCGGGTGAGCCGCCGGGCCACCGGTTCGCTCAGGAGCCCGTTTCGTGCGGCTCCTGCTCGGAGGACGTCGCCGGCCGGGCGACGTAGGAGACCTGCGGCCCACCTGAACGAGGGGGGCGCGGCCCTCCGCGCCCTTGAGGCGGGCGCGGAGGCCGAGGCCCATTCCCATTCCCCGCGCTACCTGGGCGGGGCTCGCGGAGCACGTTCTGGGAGGCCTCGGAGGACATGCCCACCACGGGGCGGGTCTCCACCAGGGGCTGGGGCCTGCCATTGGGTCCGCCGCGCCGCTCGGAGCGAGGCCCGCCTCCGCGAGGGCCCTGCTCGCCCGTGGCGGAGAAGGGGGCGCCAGGGTTGCCGGGGCGAGGCGGACGGCCATTGCCGTTGCCGCCTGGGGCGCCGCGGCCCTGTCTCGACTCGTTGGGCCCCTGGCGGCCGAAGCCATCGCCTCCCTGGCGCGGCTCGTCGGGGCCCGAGCGGCCGTTGCCTCGGTTCCCCATCCGCTGCGCATCCTGACCGGTGCGGCCGTCGCCGCCGGTGCGTGGCTCGTACGGGCCCGCGCGGCCATTGCCTCCCAGGCGGGGTTCATACTTGCCGGGGGGGCCATTCGCGCCGCGCTCCCAACGCGGCTCGTTCGCGCCGGGATGCCCATTGGCACCGGCATCTCCCTGCGGCCCGTTCGCGCTGGGGCGCCGGTTGGCGCCGCGCTCCCAACGTGGCTCGCTCGCGCCGGGGTGCCCATTGGCACCGGCATCTCCCTGCGGCCCGTTCGCGCCGGCGCGCCGATTGGCGCCGCGCTCCCAACGTGGCTCGCTGGCGCCGGGGTGCCCATTGGCGCCGACGCCCACCTGCGGTTCGCTTGTGGCGGGGTGCCCATTGGCGCCACCGCCCCACCGCGGCGCGTTGGGACCTGAACGGCCAGGGCTCCCCATGCGCCGCTCGTTCTGGCCCGGGCCGCCATTGCCCACGCGAGGCCCGCTGGGGCCCCCCTGGCGGCCACCGTCATTGTCACCCATGCGCCGCTCGTTCTGGCCCGGGCCGCCATTGCCCGTGCGAGGGCCGTTGGGCCCAGGGCGGCCACCGCCGCCGCTTCCCGTCCGCTGCTCATTTGGGCCGGAGCGCCCAGGCCCACCGCCGCCCATCCGCTGACCGTTCTGCGGTGGGCGCGGGCCGTTCGGGGTGTTTCCGCCACGGGGCGGGGGCCTGCCTCCGCCAAAGCCCCGGTTCCGGCCACCCCTCGGAGGGGGCGCGGCCACCGCGGGCTTGCCGCGCTCACCACCGCCCTGCCTCAGCACCAGGGCTTCCAGCTCGCGAAGCTCGGCCTCGGCGGCCTCCTCGGGCGTCATCGCGTGGGCGGGGGCGGCCGGCTCCAGCGGCGCGGGCTCCAGGGAGAACGCGTCACGGCGCTCGTCGCGCGGGGGCCGGGATCCCGGGCCGCGCGAGCCACCGCGGCCCCCGTTGCGACGCGGCGCATCCCGATACGTGCCCGACGGCGTGAAGTCCGGGGTGAGCTCCCGCCGCACGTAGGCGTTCCAGATTTCCCCCGTGTCACCCGCGGTGCCATGCAGCCAGGGGGCGGTGGCGGCGAGGAAGTTGCGGACGTTGTCCAGGTCGCGCCGGAAGTAGAACTCCGCGCGGTTGTTGCGGGCGGCCGCCACCGTCTGCGGAAAGTCGATGATGGTGGGCCCCGCGTAGCTCATGAGGATGTTGTACGGGGACAGGTCGCCGTGGATGAGGTCGGCGCACAGCATGTTGATGACCTGGGCCCGCAGGTCCAGGTAGAGCGCCTGGGCTTCCTCGGGCGTGGCCGGTGGTGCTTCCACCAGGCGGGGGGCGGGGTGGCCCGCCGCGTCCAGCACCACCTCCATCAGCAGGATGCCCTCGTAGAACATCACCGGCGTGGGCACGCGCACGCCCTGGGCGTGCAGCTTGTAGAGCGAGTCCGACTCCGCGCTCTTCCAGGCGTCCTCCGCGGCGTTCTGGCCGAAGCGGCTGCCCTTCTCGATGGCGCGGCGCGTGCGCGAGTTGCGCACCTCGCGCCCTTCCCGGTAGCCCGCGTTGTTGCGGAAGTTGCGCTCGTGGCGCTCCTTGTACAGCTTGGCCGCGACCACCTCACCGGCATGCTGGACCAGCCATACCTCTGCTTCCTTGCCCGTCTTCAGCTGACCGATGACGGCTTCGATGATGCCATCGGCCAGGAGGGTCTCTAGCGAGTCATTCATTCAGACGCGGGATTCCAGTGGGGGCCGGGCAGATTGTCGGCGCAGTGGCGTGCGGGCGGCCCTGTTCGCGGCGCACGGCGGCATGTGAACATCTCGCGGGCCCTTCTTGCTACCAACACAGTGCGGCAAGCTGCCAGGAAGCCTGGCGGACGGCCTGCTAGCAGCTTGCGTCCCCGTGTTCCAGGAGAGCCCGGGCTTTGAGGAAAGGGGTGGGTCATCTTGGACCAAACCCTCGTCCCGGGGCAGGGAATCCCACCGGTGGGGCCCGCCGGTCCACGCCCGGGGGCGCGGCTCGCCGCGGAGTCGCCACTCCACGCACGGTGCTTGGAGCCGCACGGGGGAGCGCTACGATGCGCCCGCTGAGGGAGGGGTTCATCATGGCGACGAAGTCACGCAAGACGGCTGTTGCGAAGAAGTCATCCCGAAAGAGCGCGACGGCCAAGAAGGCCGCTGCCAAGAAGGGCGGGGCCCGGAAGGTCGCGGCCAGGAAGACGTCGGCGAAGAAGGCCGGCGTCGCGAAGAAGAAGACGGCGGCGAAGAAGGCTCCCGCGAAGAAGGCCACGCCAAAGAAGGTGGCGGCGAAGAAGGCTCCCGCGAAGAAGGCCGCGGCGAAGAAGGCCACCGCGCGCAAGAAGGCGACGACGAAGCGGGCAGCCCGGCCGGCGACGGGCTCGCCGCTCATCGAACAGGTGGAGACCACGTCCGCGGGCGTGCAGCCGCTGGCGCCCACCCACGCGCCGGTGGATGAGTTCACCAGCACCGGCAACGAGGTGCTCGACATCTTCCAGCGCTATGACCGTGACCGGACCGGCACCATCGACCGCGCCGAGTTCGCGCGCCTGCTGGAGGCGCTGGGCCAGAACATCTCCGACGAAGAGCTGGAAATCGCGATCGACATCGTCGACACCGACCGTACCGGGAAGATTTCCTGGAACGAGTTCAAGGCGTGGTGGAACAGCCGCTGAGCGGGCGTGGCAAGTCCGTCCAGGACCGCGCGGCCCTCTGGCATGATGCGGTCCGAGCGGACCTTCATTCTCGCGGTAGGGGGAAGGGTGGCTGACCTGGCATCGAGCGCACATGCGGCAGTCTTCGAGCACTCCCGTGACGGGGTGCTCGTGCTGGATGCTGGGCAGAACGTCGTGGAGGTCAACCGTGCCGCGGAGCGAATCTTCGGGCCGCGGAGCGCCTACGTGGGGCAGCCGGTGGGGCTGCTCCTGCCGGGCTGGCGTCCCCCCGAGCCCCGCGCGTCCGCCGACGCTGCGGCTCGCGAGACGGAGCTGGCGGGCCAGCGCCCCGGTGGCTCGGGCCCCGCTGTCTATCTGCGCGTGCTGACGCTGCCGATTCCGGGCGAGCACGAGACGGGCTGGGTGCTCCAGCTCCAGGACATGACGGCGCGCCTGGAGGTGGAGGCGTCGCTGCGCCAGCAGAAGGAGTTCTTCGAGGCGGTGGTCATCAACAGCCCGGTGGCCATCATCACCATCACCCGCCAGTTCCGGGTGCTGTCGTGGAACCCCGAGGCGACGCGGCTGTTCGGCTACACCCCCGCCGAGGCGCTCGGGAAGCACATCTTCGACCTGGTGGCCACCGACTCGACCGTGCTCCCCGAGGCGCAGCAGGCGTCGCGGGAGGTCGTGCTGCGCGGGCGCCTGCGCTCCGTCACCCGGCGGGTGCGCAAGGACGGCACCGTGGTGGACGTGGAGCTGCGGGCGCTGCCGGTATCCGTGGGGGGACGGCAGCTCGGCTTCATCGCCATCTACCATGACATCACCGACCTGGAGCGGGCGCGCAAGGCGGCGGAGGCGGCCAACCAGGCCAAGAGCCTCTTCCTGGCCACGATGAGCCACGAAATCCGCACGCCGATGAACGCCATCATCGGCATGACGGGGCTGCTCCTGGACCGGGCGCTGACAGAGGAGCAGCGAGACTTCGTCGCCACCATCCGGCAGAGCAGCGAGGCGCTGCTGACGCTGCTCAACGACGTGCTGGACTTCTCCAAGATTGAAGCGGGCCGCTTCGAGGCGGAGCTGCGGCCCTTCGACCTGCGCCAGTGCGTGGAGTCGGTGCTGGACCTGCTGGCCGTGCGCGCCAGCGAGAAGGGCCTGGACCTGGGCTGCGACATCGCGCCGGAGGTGCCGCAGATGCTGGTGGGGGATGCCTCGCGCATCCGCCAGGTGCTGCTCAACCTCGTGGGCAACGCGCTCAAGTTCACCGAGCAGGGTGGGGCGGTGGTGAGCGTGGACGGCGCGCGCCTCCCCGGAGAGGAGGGCTCGGCGGAGTGGGTGTTGACCTTCGCCGTGCAGGACACCGGGCCCGGCATCCCCGAGGACCGCCGCACCGGGCTGTTCCAGCCGTTCAACCAACTGGACGCGTCGGTGTCCCGGCGCTTCGGAGGCACGGGCCTGGGGCTGGCCATCTCCAAGCGGCTGGTGGAAGCCATGGGAGGCTCCATCTGGGTGGAGAGCGAGGGCATCCCCGGGCGGGGCACCACCTTCCGTTTCACCCTTCGCGCCCAGGTCGCGCCACAGGCCTACGCGGTGCACCTGCGCCAGGACCAGCCACTGCTCCAAGGCCGGCGCATGCTCGTCGTGGACGACAACGCGCTCTTCCGGCGCCTGCTGGGGCGTCAGCTCCGGGCCTGGGGTGTAGAGCCGGTGGAGACGGCCTCGGGGAGTGAGGCCCTGGCCCAGTTCCAGGCGGGGGCGCGCTATGACGTGGTGCTCGTCGACCACCACATGCCGGGGATGGATGGCACCGTGCTCGCGGAGCGCATCCGGCAGCTCGAGCCGACCCTGCCGCTGCTGCTGCTGTCGACGCCGGGCCGGCGGGGCAATCCACCCGAAGGGCTGTTCGCCGGAGTGCTGTCCCGGCCGCTGAAGACCTCGCAGCTCTACGACGCGCTGATGTCGTGCTTCTCGCAGCACGTGCCCCACCTGCCCGGCAGCCGCGACGCACAGCCCTCCCGCGCGGGGCCCTTTCCGGGGGTGCGGCCGGGCGATTCCATCCCGCTCGACATCCTTCTGGTGGAGGACAACGCCACCAACCAGAAGCTGGCGCTGCTGGTGCTGGAGCGGCTCGGCTACCGCGCCGACGTGGCCCTCAATGGCCGGCAAGCCCTGCAGGCCGTGTCCCAGAAGCGCTACGACGTGGTCCTCATGGACCTGCAGATGCCGGAGATGGACGGCCTGGAGGCCACGCGCCGCATCCGACAGGAGCTGCCGCCCAGGGCCCAGCCGTGGGTCATCGCCATGACGGCCAACGCGATGGACTCCGACCGTGAGCAGTGCTTCTCGGCGGGCATGGATGACTTCCTCGGCAAGCCCATCCGCGTGGACGCGCTGACGGCCGCGCTCGTTCGCTGTGGGCAGCGCCGCTCGGAGGTGGCGCCGGAGCAGCGTGTCTCCGGTGGCACCGTGGTGACGCCTGTCACGACGCTCATGGACAGCCTCCCCGAGTCGGCCCGCATCCCGGGGCTGGAGCCCCTCGCGCTCGCGCGCCTGTGGGCGGAGCTGGGGGCGCAGGCGGGGCTGGTGCTGCCGGACCTCATCGACACCGCGATGCACAGCATGCCGGCGCTGCTGGAAGACGCGTACGCGGCGCTGGCCCGGGGCCACGCGGACGACCTGGGCCGTGCGGCGCACACGCTCAAGTCGAACGCGGCGTGGTTCGGCGCCAGCGCGTTGGAGGCGCAGGCTCGCGACATCGAGCAGCACGCGGATACGGGCAACCTGGACGGCATGGCGGCGCGGCTGGACCGCTGCCAGGAGGAGCTGGCGTCGACCCGGGTGCTGCTGGGCCAGCTGCGCGACAGCATCCTGGCCCTGTCGGGCGGCTGACACGGGGCGGGCCCGAAGCCGCACGTCGACGGTGCCGGAAGCCCTGCCCGGGCGCTATCTCTGGGGGGAGTCACAGACGCCACCGAGGAGAGCGAGAGCGCATGGCCCGTTACGACTTCGACCTGTTCACCATTGGCGGCGGTTCTGGCGGCGTGGCGGCCAGCCGCAGGGCGGGGGCCCACGGCGCCCGGGTCGCGGTGTGTGAGGACCGCGACGTGGGCGGCACGTGTGTCCACCGGGGCTGCGTGCCCAAGAAGCTCCTGGTGTATGGCTCGCACTTCCGCGAGGAGTTCCAGGACGCGGAGGGCTACGGCTGGTCGGTCCAGGAGCCGGTGTTCACCTGGCGCAAGCTGCTGGCGGCGAAGGACAAGGAGCTGGAGCGGCTGAAGGGGGTGTATGCGCGGCTGCTGCGCGACTCGGGCGTGACGCTGCTCGAGGGGCGAGGGCGCGTCCTGGACCCCCACACGGTGGAGGTGGCGGGGAAGCAGTACACGGCAGAGCGCATCCTGGTGGCCACCGGCTCCCGGCCGTACCTGCCGCCGGACATCACGGGCATCGAGCACGCCATCACCTCGGACGAGGCACTGTCCCTGCCGGAGCTGCCCCGGCGGCTGGCCATCGTGGGGGCCGGCTACATCGGCGTGGAGCTGGCGGGCGTCTTCCATGGCCTGGGCGCGACGGTGACCATGCTGATTCGCGGCGCGAGCGTGCTGGGCGGCTTCGACGACGACGTGCGCTCCTTCCTCACGGAGGAGATGCGGAAGAAGGGCATCGACCTGATGACGGACACCTTCATCCGGGACATCGAGAAGCGCGAGGACGGCGGGGTGAGCCTGCTGACGGGCGGCGGCGAGACGGTGGAGGCGGACGCGGTGCTCTTCGCCACCGGCCGGATTCCCAACACCGTGGGGCTGGGGCTGGAGGAAGCCGGCGTGGTGCTGGACGCGAGGGGCGCGGTGGTGGTGGACGAGTGGTCGCGCACCTCGGTGGAGAGCATCTACGCGGTGGGAGACGTCACCGACCGCATCAACCTCACGCCAGTGGCCATCGCGGAGGGCCGGGCCCTGGCGGAGACGCTCTTCAATGACAACCCGATGCAGATGGACCACACCAACGTGCCGTCCGCCGTCTTCAGCCAGCCGCCCGTGGCCTCCGTGGGGCTGACGGAGCTGGAGGCGAAGGCGCGGCACGGCAAGCTGGACATCTACGTCACCAGCTTCCGGCCGATGAAGCACACGCTGAGCGGACGCAACGAGCGCACCATGATGAAGGTGGTGGTGGACCGCGAGTCCAACCGGGTGCTCGGCTGCCACATGGTGGGGACGGACGCGCCGGAAATCATCCAGGGGCTGGCCGTGGCGGTGAAGTGTGGCGTCACCAAGAAGCAGCTCGACTCCACCGTGGGCATCCACCCCACCGCGGCCGAGGAGTTCGTCACCCTGCGCGACAAGCGGCCCGACCCCGACGAGCGCCTGGCTTCGGAGATGGGCCACGATGCGGTGGTGCCGCCACCCCGTCGGTGACGCCCCGTGCCAGGCCGGTCAGGCGCGGAGCCGTGCCGGCGTCCCTGGGCGGCTTCCGCCCCCCCCCGAGGTGAGCCATGAGTGATTCTCCCACGGAGTCCCCCGGCGCTGGCGCCGCGCGCATCCGAGGCCTGGAGCAGGTGGACCGGCTGTCGGTGCCCTTGCCTCACGGGACCGAGGTGACGACGCGCGTGGAGCGACTGGCCTCGGGTGGCCGCCGCATCCCACAGGGCGTGGTGGGCCGGGTGGTGCGCGCGCATGACGGCGGCTTCGACGTGCAGATTGTCGGCGTGGGCGAGGTCTGGTTCGCCCGCGACGAGCTGGTGCCCCGGCGCCCGGGACAGGTGCAGTTCGCCCGGCGCCGCGAGGCGGCGTGGAGCGCGCTGACACCCTGCGTGGTGTTGGAGACGCGCGTGGGCAGTCATGCATGGGGCCTGGCGGACGAGCGCTCCGACGTGGACGTGCGCGGCGTGTTCGCCCTGCCGTTGCCCTGGACCTTCGGGCTCGCGGAGCCGCCGCGCGATCTGGTGAGCGCGGATGGCAGCACCACGTACTGGGAGGTCCACAAGACGGTGGAGCAGGCGCTGCGCGCGGACCCCAACACGCTGGAGACGCTCTTCGTCCCCGGCGCGAAGGCCCTGGACCCGGTGGGCGCGTGGCTCCTGGAGGAGCGCGACGCCTTCGTGTCCAAGGCCCTGTTCGGCAGCTTCGGGCGTTACGCCATGAGCCAGCTCGACAAGCTCACGCGCAGCCAGCGGTTGGCGGAGCACCGGGACCTGCTGCTGGCGTGGCTGTGCGAGGAGCCCGCGCCGGACCTGGATGAAGTGGCGCGGCGCTTGTCGGCCGTGTCGCCGCGTGAAGCGCGGACGCCCCGGGATGCGCTGCTGGCGGCGAAGACGTACGTGAAGCAGCTCTATCGCTCGCTCTGGGACCAGGGGCTGCTGGCGGCCAACGACTTCAAGGCGCTGACCGAATACGCGCGTGGTGGCGGGCAGCGGCCTCCGTCCGCGCGCGAGCTGCGGCCGAAGAACGCCTACAACCTGCTGCGGCTGGTGGCCACGGCGACGGGGTGGCTGCGCGAGGGCGTGCCCGCCTTCGAGGCCACGGGCGCACTCAAGGGGCGTCTGCTGGACATCAAGGCCGGCCGCGTGCCGCTGGAGGATGTGCTGCGGGACGCGGAGGCCATGGCCCCGGAGCTGGAGGCCGCGCACCGGGAGAGCCGCCTGCCGGAGCACCCGGACTATGCGCGCGCGGACCGGCTGCTGCGGCGCGTGGGCGAGGAGCTCGCACGACGCTGGGTGATGAAGGAGCCCGGCCCCCTGGGACGCGATGCCCCGGAGGCCCCGGCCATGACGTGGAGGGAGATGGAATGAAGGGCACCTTGACGGAACATCAGCGCGCCATGGCGGACCGGGTGCTCGACGAAGAGTCCCGCCGCCGCTCGCACCTGGTCGTGTCGCTTTCGGGCGCGCATGCCTATGGCTTCCCCTCTCCGGACAGTGACCTGGACCTGAAGTCCATCCACGTCGCGCCCACCGCCACGTTGCTCGGCCTCCAGCCCACGCATATCCCCACGGAGCGGCTGGAGGTGGTGGAGGGCGTGGAGGTGGACTACTCCTCCAATGAGCTGCTGCCCGTGCTCCAGGGCATCCTTCAGGGCAATGGGAACTACCTGGAGCGGGTGCTGGGCGCCATCCCGCTGCGTGAGTCGCCGGAGCTGGAGGCGCTGCGGCCGCTGGTGCGCGGGGTGCTGTCCCGCCGCATCCATCGGCACTACCACGGCTTTGGCCAGGGCCAGCTCCGCGAGTGGGAGAAGAGCGGGTTCCGGTCCGCGAAGCGGTTGCTCTACGTCCTGCGCACCACGCTGACGGGGACGCATGCGCTGCGGACGGGCGTGGTGGAGACGGACGTGACGGAGCTCCTGGCGCCGTATGGCTTCGAGGACGCGCATGCGCTGGTGGAGCAGAAGCTCCGCGGGGAGAAGAGCGAGCTCCCCGAGGAGCTCAGTGTGAAGTGGCGCGGCGAGGTGGCGCGCTCGTTCGAGGTGCTCGAAGCCGCGCGGGCGGAGTCCGTGCTCCCCGAGGTTCCTCCCGCCGAGGCCGTGGCCGCGCTGGAAGCGTGGATGCTGGACCTCCGGCGGAGGAACTTCGGCGGATAGCTGCTCCCTCCGGCAGCATCGCCGCCAGGCAGGGATGCTGGGCCTCCGAAGGCGGAACTTCGGGGGCTCTTCGTCCCTGGAGGGAGCGCATTTCCACCCGGAGAGGATGCAAATCGTTCGGCGGAGCAGGGGGGCGAGCCGCTTCCTCAGGGTGTCATTGCCGCTCGGATGAGCGGCTTCACCGCCATGGAGAGGTTCATCGCGAAGCTGACGACCCCCGCGCCCGGGTCATCGCGCTCCAGGTGCATGCCGAGCACGGCGTAGTAGCCCGTCTCGCGGTCCACCCAGGGCGTCCAGCCGAAGGCGCCCGGTGAGCTGATGACGGCGCAGCCCCGCGCGGGTGTCGGGCACTCCAGCCACGCTGCCAGGCCGTAGCGCAGGCCCAGCCCCATGTCCGCCGAGGGCGAGCTGCCGATGATGACGTCGGGGTAGGGCTCGATGGCCTGGGCGTCGAACAGCTCCGGCGTGCCGAAGGTCCGGCCCGCGTAGACGCCGCGGTGGAACACGATGGCGAGCAGTGGGGCGTACTCGTCCATGGACGCGCGCAGGCCACCCGCCACCAGGGGATTGGTGGTGCCAATCGGCTGGTTGGGGAACGTGAAGTACGCCACGTCCGAGGGCAGCCCCAGGGGCTGCGCCAGCGTCTCGGCGAAGAGGTTGTTCCACGTCTTGCCCGTCGCCACCTCCGCCATGCGGGCCGCGACATGCAGGTGGGTGCTGCCGTAGTCGAACCGCGTTCCGGGCGGCGCGACCCGCGAGGTGTTGGCGATGCTGTCGACACACGCCGCCAGCGTGATGCCGGGTTGGAGCGTGCAGTGATGGCCGGGGGCAAGGCCCGACGTGAAGGAGAGCAGGTGCCGCAGGGTGATGCCCGCCTTGTCACCCGTCCAGCCGAGCACCTCGCCGGTGGTGGAATCCAGGGAGAGGTGGCCCTGCCGGATGAGCTCGAAGATGAGCGTGCCGGAGACCATCTTCGACGCCGAGGCTACCGCTACCCGGCGGTCCGGCGCGAAGTCGCCGACCATGCGCTCGTAAACCTTGTTGTCGTGAGCGTCGTAGATGGCGAGCCCGACGCCGGGAACGGATGTACCGGCGTCGGCGACGTGCGCTTCCAGCACGGCCGTTATGGCATCCCACGGGGAGCCGGCGTCCGGCTCCGGAACGCCCGCGTCAGCCGTGGGCTCACCCGCATCGGGGTTGAGCGTCCCGGCGTCGGGCTCCGGGACACCTGCGTCGGGCGCGGGCGTGTCCGCTCCACCACAGGCAAACAAGACGACTCCAGCAAGGGCCAACAGGGCTCGAAGCATGTGCGTGATTTTCGCCTCCAAGCCCCATCAACACGGCTACCCCGGCGGAGGTTGCGAAGAATCAAGCAGGTTCAGGCGCTCGCGCCGGTCCCAGACGACCTGATGGCGCCATTTGAAGTACCAGACGCGGTGCCAGGGAATCTCACCATCCGGGACGAAGGCGTCGAATGGCATCTCCTCGAGCGTCTCGCCATGGGCGTCATACCCGATGATGAACTCGCGTGGGTTGAACCGCTCGTCCCACCGGATGCGGTGGTAGACCTCGCGGCTGGTCGTGAAGCGCTCGTGGGACATGGCCGGGCTCGCAGGAGGAAGGGTGGGACCGCGCCCGTCCTCATTGATGTCACCGGGACCTGGCGCGGCGCACCCGACGGCCTACCTGGGGACCGTCTGACACGTCGCTCCTGACACGGCGGGGGCACATCCGTGAGGGCCGCTCAGGGTTTGTCCCCGTGTGGGGGGGCGGTCATTGCTCACGCTGAGAAGCACTGACGCCCGGCTCCTGGGCGCGAGCCCATCCGGCACACCTCTTGGTATATGCTGGATAGCTGACTTTGAAAGGCATTATTAGTTGCATCCCTCTGTGGAGTGCGTCAGCCTTGGATTGCAGGATATTCGCGTCTTGGGAGGGAGTCATCATGCGCAGAGTCGCTCTTCGTGCTGCTCTTGCCGTGATCGCCGTTGCCACCGTCGCGTCCGCTGCCCCCGCCATCAACTGGGAGTCGGGCCTGACCTTCTACAGCGACGATTTCATGACCCCCGTGGCGAACTTCCCGGACCCTGCCGGCGGGTGCCATGCGTTTCCAGCCACCGCCACGTCGCTCGTGGGGTGGAGCAACGTCGAGAACGTGATTGCCTACTGGTCGGATGACTGCAGCGGACAGGAGATCTGGCTCGGCACGCTGAGGACGTTCCAGCCGGGCGAGTACGCGAGCTTCTCCGCCTTCTGAGCCGCCACGACGGATGGGCATTCCTTCTGGAGTGCCCATCCGCCGCGCAGCTTGAAGTGCCCTCGGCGTATCAGGACGGATTCACGCCGGCGACGAGGTAGAAGCGGAACTCACCCGAGTTGACGCCGTAAGCCGCATCCACGCCCACCAGCGGGAGCACGATGTTGCGCAGGTAAAGGCGTAGGCCCGCGCCGACGCCCTGGGCCACGGTGGCGTTCCCCAGCCCTCCTTCCGAGCCCGGCAGGTAGCTGCGCACCACGCGGCCATTCACGTCGCGCAGCTCTCCGCTCCCGGGCAGCTTCCGCCACATCATCACCCCGGTGTCGGAGAAGGCCACGCCGCGGAAGGACAGCGGGCTCACCGTGAACAGGGGGAAGTGGTACTCGGCGGTGAAGCTCAGCCGCGAGTCGCCTCGGAACTGGCGGTAGACGAAGCCGCGCAGCGAGTTGCCGCCCATCACGAGCTCCTGATGGAAGGGCAGGTCCACGCCGGCGACGGCTTCTCCGCGCAGCACCAGGTTGTGCTCACCCACCAGCCGCAGGCCGTGGCGGTACAGCAGGCCGAAGCGCTCGTAGCGGAAGTCGCTGCCGACGTCGGGGCTGGAGACCTCGTAGGAGGCCTCCAGGTTGAGCCCCTCCATCACCGCGTGCAGGTTCTGCCGGGTGTCGACGCCCACCATCAGCCGCAGCGACGCGTCCGTCTGCGCGGGCCCCAGGGCGAAGACGGGCGTGGTCACTTCCTCCTTGGCGTCGGGGGACTTGGCGTCGATGGACATCAGCCGGTACTTGGCCGCCGCGCGCACCCGCTCGAACAGCAGGAAGCCCAGCTCTCCGGCGATGGACGCCGAGTTCATGCGTGTCCGCCGCACCACCTCCGGGCGCCGCTGGCCGGAGCCGGGCCGGTACTCGTCCACCCGGTCGCTGCGCAGCTGACCTTCCAGGCTGAAGCGCAGCTGCGGCAGGCCGAAGAGGTTCGGGTCCAGGAAGCCCGCGAAGATGCCGCTCTCCGCCGTGCTCACCTGCGCCGCGGTCGCGAACTTCTTGCTGCGGCCCCACAGGTTGTTCTCCGCGTACAGCACGCCGCCGCCCACGTTGTCCGACTGCAACACGAAGGTGGGCGCCACCACCCACGACGCCTTGTCCTCCACTTCGAGAATCAGCCGCACCCGGCCTGGGCCGGCGGGCTCGAAGTCCACCTTCACCTCCTGGAAGAGGCCCGTGGCGACGAGCCGGCGTTCAATCCTGGCGAGGTCCTCCTGGGTGAGCGGGTCTCCTTCATCCACGCGCGCATAGGCGCGCACCGTCTCGGGACGGGTCTTCTCCGGTCCTCGCACCACGACTTCGTCCACCACGGGGTCCGGTTCCGTGTATTGCGCAGTTGCCCGGGGCGCCAGGAGGCTCATCACCAGCGCCGCGCATCCAACCCACACGCGTCTGCTCATCGCTCGTTGCACGTCCGTGAAAGGGGCCGCCGGCCAGCGCCCGCGAAGCGGAACTTACCTTGAGTTTCACCCTGGGAGGTGCACCTCCGGACACGGCCCGTCTGCTATGCCTGGGCGTATGGTCTCCTTCCTCCGTCAGTTCCAGCGGCGGCGCCTGCTCCTTCGGCCCTTTCCCGAGGCCTGGCTGGGCCACCTCGACGCGCGCGTGCCCTTCTTCCGCACGCTGTCCCCCCCGTTGCGGCAGTCCTTCCTGGACAAGCTCAAGGTGTTCGCGTGGGAGAAGGAGTTCATTGGCGCGGGCGGGCTGGAGGTCACCGAGGAGATGCGCGTGGTGATCTCCGCCACGGCGGTGCAGCTCGTGCTGCACCTGGACCTCGGGTATTACGACCGGCTGCGGGAAGTCATCGTCTACCCCGGCGCCTTCCGCATCCCGGACCGCACGGGCGTGGTGCTGGGAGAGGCCAAGAACTGGGGCTCGGTCATCCTGTCGTGGGAGTCGGTGCTCGCGGGGCTGCGCAACCCCGTGGACGGCCACGACACCGCCACGCACGAGTTCGCGCACGTGCTGGACCGGGCGGACGGTGCCTTCGATGGTACGCCCAACCTGCGGGCGTACTCGCACTACCGGGCCTGGAGCTCGGTGATGAGCGAGCACTTCCACAAGCTCCAGCAGGGCCGCCGCCTGGAGCGGCAGGTCCTGGACGACTACGGGAGCCTCAACGAGGCCGAGTTCTTCGCGGTGGCCACCGAGTCGTTTTTCGAGAAACCCCGGCAAATGAGGGAGAAGACACCGGCGCTCTATGAGGAGCTGAAGCGCTTCTATGGTTGGGACCCGGCGACTGGCACCTGAACGTCCGAGCGCGAAGGCTCCGGCTGTGCTACGCGGCGGCCTGGATGTTCATCTCCTGGAGTGGAATCCATGGCCTCATCCCCCAGTAGCCCGTCCGCATCCATGTTCATCGACCTGGAACGGGATGCCTGGCGGGCGCTGCGTGCCACCACGCCCCTTTCATTGGAGTCCTCGGAGATTGACGGGCTTCGGGGGCTGGGAGAGCACCTGGACCTGGACGAGGTGGTGGACGTCTACCTGCCCTTGTCCCGGCTGTTGAACCTGCAGGTGGCCGCCGCGCAGCGACTGTGGGCGGACCAGCAGGCCTTCCTGGGCGGCACGGTGCAGAAGGTGCCGTTCATCATCGCCATCGCCGGGAGCGTGGCGGTGGGCAAGAGCACGACGGCGCGCATCCTCCAGGCCCTGCTGAAGCGGTGGCCGGACCACCCGCGCGTGGAGTTGGTGACGACCGACGGCTTCCTCTTCCCCAACGGCGTGCTCACCGAGCGCGGCCTGATGAAGCGCAAGGGGTTCCCGGAGAGCTACGACCGGCGAGGCCTGGTGCGCTTCCTGGCGGAGCTGAAGGCCGGGCGCGCCGAGGTGACAGCGCCGGTGTACTCGCACCTCGTGTACGACGTGCTGCCCGGCGAGGCGCAGGTCATTCGCCAGCCCGACATCCTCATCCTGGAGGGGCTCAACGTCCTGCAGACGGGGGCGCAGGAGGGGAAGCAGCTCCCCACCACGTTCCTCTCCGACTTCTTCGACTTCTCCATCTACGTGGATGCACACGAGCACGACATCCGCCGATGGTACGTGGACCGCTTCCTCACGCTCCAGCAGACGGCGTTCCGCGACGAGCGCAGCTACTTCCGCCGCTTCTCCGAGCTGAGCCATGAGCAGGCGGTGGCCATGGCCGAGTCGGTGTGGGGCGAGATCAACGGCCCCAACCTGGCCCAGAACATCGCGCCCACGCGCTCACGCGCCCGGCTCATCCTGCTGAAGGGACCGGACCACAAGGTGAAGCGGGTGCGCCTGCGGAAGATGTAGCGCCGCGTCTCAGAAGCGCAGGCGGTAGTGGAGCGCCTTGGGCCGCGTCAGGGCGTCGAAGCCCAGCGCGCTCAACGTCACGCCGCGGCCGGAGTCCTTCACGCCGCTCCAGGGCAGTGCGGGGTCCAGCGCGTCGCAGCGGTTCATGTAGACGGTGCCCGCCTCGAGCTGCCGTGCCAGCCGGTCCGCGCGCTCGCGGTCCGACGTCCAGACGCTCGCGGTGAGCCCCAGGCGCGAGGCATTCATCAGCGCCACGGCCTCCTCGTCGGAGTCGACGGGGGCGACGGGCAGCAGCGGTCCGAAGGACTCCTCGCGCATCAGCCGCGCCTGGGGGCTCACGTCCCGGAGCAGCGTGGGCCCGAAGAAGCGGCCCCGGCCTTCGACTTGCGTGGGCTGGCCACCCGCGACGAGCCGGGCGCCCAGGGCGGTGGCGTCCTGGACGAAGGCCTGGAGCTCGGCGGGGTGCCACGGTTGGGCGATGGGCCCCATCGTCGTCTGCTCGGACTCCGGGTCACCCAGCACGTACGCGCGCACGAGCGGCTCCGCGGCGGCGACGAAGCGCTCGTACAGCGAGCGGTGCACGTACACGCGCTCCACCGCGCAGCAGCTCTGCCCGGCGTTGTACATGGCGCCGTCGACGATGTTCTCCACCGTCTTGTCGAAGTCGCAGTCCGGCGCGACGTAGGCCGGGTCATTGCCCCCCAGCTCCAGGCCGATGTGCAGGAAGCGCTCGCGCGCGGCGGCCTGAATCCTGTGGCCGCCGAGCACCGAGCCGGTGAAGAGCACGTGGTCCACCCGCGCGTCGCCGACGAGCTGCTCCGTGCCGGGGTAGTCCAGGAAGATGGCCTGCACGGTGCCCTCGGGCGCGCCGGCCTCGGCGAAGGCGCGCGCGAAGTGGGCGCCGCACAGCGGGGTGCGCGGCGAGTGCTTCACCACGACGGCGTTGCCCGCGAGCACCGCCGGCGCAATGGCATTCACCGCCGTGAGCAGCGGGTAGTTCCACGCGGGCAGGTCCAGGACCACGCCCAGGGGTTCCTTGGCGATTCTCCGTTCGAAGCCGTCCTTGGGCGGCAGGACGATGTCCGCCAGCGACTCGGCGGCGATGGCGGCCATGTGGCGGAGCCGGCCCGCCATGCCGCCCACCTCGCTCCGCGCCTGGGAGAGGGGCTTGCCCATCTGCCGGGTGATGTCCCGGGCAATGGCCTCGGTGTGCTTCTCCATCGCCTCGCAGGCGCGCAGCACCAGCTGCACGCGCTCCTCCACGCGCAGGGAGCGCAGGGCGCGCGACGCGGCCCGGGCGCGCTCCAGCACGGCGTCCAGCTTCGCGGGCGGCGTGAACTCGACCGACGCGGCGACGTCGCCGGTGAAGGGGTTGTCGACGATGTGCGTGTTCATGGCCTCGCAGGAAAGCCACGAAGGCGCATGGCGTCATGGGCCCGCCTGGGCGCGGAGGGGCCGGCGCGTGCGGTACGCGACAGATGTCGCCAGGGAAGTGTTGCCGGTCCGTCGACTCCGGGAGCGCGCCCTCGGCCCGCGGACAGGCGGGCCTCAGGCGTCCGGGGTGGGGGCTCCGCAGAGCGTTCCGTCCTTGAGCCCGGCGATGCGGCGCTCGAGCGTCCGCTCCAGCTCCGGGACGCCTTCTTCCTGGATGAGCTCCAGCGCCCGCTGCTCGGTCTGGAGGGCTTCCTCGCATGCGCCGCTTCCGGCCAGGGCCAGGGCCAGCGTGTCCAGTGCGTTGGGGCTCCAGGGGGCAAGCGTCACGGCCCAGCGGGCCAGGGGCATGGCTTCCTCGGCCCGGCCCTGCGTGACGAACATCCAGGCCAGCTCGCGCGCCGCATGGGCATTGCGTGGGTCCAGCCTGAGGGCCTCGCGGTAGGCGGACTCGCGCTCTTCGTGGGCGAGCGGCTCGTGGCGCAGCGCGGACCCCAGCATCAACCAGGCCCCGGCCTCCGTGGGATGCGCCTTCACCGCCTCGCGGGCAATGGCGACACGCTCGCCCTCTGGCGCGCTCCGCAGCTTCGCCGACAGCGCCAGCAGCCCGGTGGGGTTCAGCCGGAGGGCTTCCTCGAGCTCGTCCTTGGCCACCTTCTGCCGGTTGGAGATGAAGGGCTCCCGGTGCGCCAGGGCCGCGCCCAGCGCCGCCAGCTTGGACCGGATGGCGTGGACCTGGGCGTCGTCGATGACCTCCTCGACGAAGCCCGTGCCCACGGGCGGCACGGTGACGGTGCGCTCCACGAAGCGGCGGTTGCGCACGTATTCGTAGAGCAGCGCGTCGAGCTCGGGGGAGGTCAGCTCGGGGAGCGCCCGCGCCAGCGCCTCATCGGGGGCGACGCCCTGGTTGAGCAGCGCCAGGTACTCGGCGAAGGGCCGGGGGCGCTCGTTCAGGAGCCAGTGCACCAGCAGCCAACTGCCCGCGTAGTTCGCGCCGACCTGCTTGTCCTGCTCGCGCGCCTCCAGCGTCCGGTCCCACTGGAGGACCCGCTGCATCGTCCAGCCCCGCGCCAGGCCCCGCTGGACAGCGTTGAGCCAGGAGCCCATGACCATGATGGCCTCCCAGTGGGGCGAGCCCACGACGGCCGTCTGCCCGTCCTCGGAGAGGCGCAGCGTCTCCAGGTACTCGGCCAGCCCCTCCGAGAGCCACCGGGGCTGACGGGAGAGGGTATAGGCGCTCAGGTAGTGGGCCAGCTCATGGTTCAGCGGCGAGGAGGTGGAGAGGGAGAGGCCCGCGAAGAGCCGGTCCCACGTCCGGGGCCGCCCCGACAGGACGATGAGCGCCTCGCTGTCGGAGCGGTGGAAGAAGGCCCGCACGCGGCGCGGGTAGAGGCCCTCGAACTCGCGTGGGCTCTGGAGGACGTAGACGTCCACCTTCGTCATCTGCTGGCCCTGGGCCTGGGGCCACATCGCGGTGAGGATGGCGGCGCGGGTCCGCTCCAGCCGCCGCATGGCCTCGCGGGCGTCCTCCGCGGGAAGGTCCGTGTGGAGCGTGTAGTGGTCGCTGTCCAGCCGCACCCAGGGGCGTCCCCCTTCGCCGGGACACGTGGTGAAGCGCGGGCCCACGACGCACGCGAGCTGGGTGGTGGAGAGCAGGGCGAGCAATGCCCCCATCGCGAGGCCGTGGCGCAAGTCGGGTTGTCTCCTTGGGCCAGGGCGCGGTCCCCGGCGCTTCGCCAGTGTAACGTCCGGCCCCCGCGGGCATAGCGGCGGGCGACGCGTCAGGGCGCGTCAGCGCTGGCCGCTCGCTGTCCGCACCATGTCGATGTGGGGAATGCCGTCCTCGTCGTACACGTCGCCTCGCGCCTGGAAGCCGAAGCCTTCGTAGAAGCGCTGGAGGTAGTGCTGGGCGCCGATGTGGATGGGCGCCTCCGGGTAGAGGCTGTCCAGGCGTGAGATGCCGCGCGCCACCAGCTCGCGTCCGAGTCCCAGGCCGCGTGCGCGGGGCGACGTCACCACGCGCCCCAGGCTGCTCTCCCCGGGGTACTTCAGGCCCGGGGGAAGGATTCGCAGGTAGGCGGCGAGCACGCGAGTGTCCTGGGATTCGTCATGGAGGAGCAGGTGCTCCGCGCCCCGGTCGAACCCGTCCACGTCCTGGTAGATGGAGCGCTGCTCCACCACGAACACCTCCTGCCGCAGGGCGAGCACGTCGTACAGCTCGTCCAGTGACAGGGCCTGGAAGGACTTCCACTGCCAGCTTCGCATGAGGTGGCCGTCTAGCACGGGTAAGCGGGCCGGACCTCTCTCGCCGTGCATCCGGCGCGTCTCGCAGGCCCGGCTGATACCCTGGGTGCCGTGATGATGAAGTCACGCCGGGTGGTGGCCGTCACCGTGGTGTCGCTGCTCGCCGCGGGGCTCGCCGAGCTCGCCCACCTGCCAGCCGGCGCGCTGCTGGGCTCGATGCTGGTGTCCATCGTGGCGTCGCTGACGCTGTCCGTGCATGCCCCGGTGTCGCGGCGAGGGATGCTGGTGTCTCAGTCCGTGCTCGGTGGCGCGCTGTGCGCGTCCTTCTCGCCGGAGGCCTGGAGCGCGCTCGCGGACAACTGGGCGGTGTCGCTTGCCGCCGTGGTGGGCGTGGTGGCGGTGGCGCAGGGCGTGGCGCTGGTGTGCGCGCGGCTGGGGCACCTGGACCCGCGCACGGCCACCCTGGGGCTGATGCCCGGGGGCGCGTCCGCGATGGTCGCGCTGAGCGACGAGCTGGGGGCGGACGCCCGGCTGGTGACGCTCTTCCAGTACATGCGCCTGTGCATCGTGATCCTGGTGGCCGTGGCGGTGGGCCGATGGGCGGGGGACACCCCGGACGAGGTGCTCGCCCGGGCGGCGGACCTGCCCGGCCCGCCTTCGCCGCTGCTGGCGTGGCTGACGACCGCGGGCGTCTGCGCGGTCGGGAGCTTCCTGGGACTGCGGCTGAACCTGCCGGCCGGCTCCTTCCTGGGCCCCGTGCTGCTGGGCATCCCGCTCACGGCCCTGGGGGTTCCGGTGGGCGCGTTGCCTCCGGGTGTCCTGCTGCTCGCCTTGTGGGCGTTGGGCGTTCGCGTGGGCAGCCAGTTCGATGCCTCGGCCATCCATGAGTTGAAGCGGGTCGCTCACGTCGCGGTGGTGGCCTCGGTGGCGATGGTGGCCGGCTGCCTGCTGCTCGCCTGGGGGTGGTCCGCGGCCTCGGGCGTGGACCTGATCACCACCTACTTCGCGACCTCGCCCGGCGGCGCCGATTCGGTGCTGGCCATCGCGCTGGGAACGCGTGCCACTTTGTCCGTCGTCCTGGCGGTCCAGGTGGGGCGGGTGCTCCTCATCTTCCTGGTCGCGCCGTCCTTCCTGCGCCGCCTCTCGCCCTCGCGTGAGAGCTGAGGTGCTCGGTGGGTTGCCTGCCTGCCGGCCGAGCAGGATGCAGGGGGCGAGGCACGACACATTCAGGGCAGGAGACCCCAGCGAGGGCCGACATCCGGCGGCGCTGGGTTTACGCGGTTAGTATGTAGGCCGCGATGACCTCACTGCACGATGTCCTGCCTGCCTCCGACGCGAACCCGAGCGTGGAGGCACTGGCCGCGCTGCTCCGGCGCCGCAGCACGGTGGTGCTCACCGGTGCGGGGTGCAGCACGGAGTCGGGCATCCCGGACTACCGGGGGCCAGGGACGCGGGCCCGCGCGCGCAACCCCATCCAACATCGCGAGTTCCTCACGCGGCCCGAGGCGCGGGCGCGCTACTGGGCGCGGAGCCTGATGGGCTGGCCGCGCTTCTCCTCGGCCCGGCCCAACGCGGCGCATGCGGCGCTCGCGGCGCTGGAGCAGGCGGGGCATGTGCGCGGCCTCATCACCCAGAACGTGGACCGGCTTCACCACGCGGCGGGCAGCTCGCGGGTCATCGAGCTGCATGGCGCGCTGGCCCGGGTCCGCTGCCTGGCCTGCGGCGCCCAGGAGTCGCGAGCGGACTTGCAGGAGCGGCTGCTGGCGCTCAACCCCGGCTTCTCCCACGAGGTGCTGGTGCTGAGGCCCGACGGCGACGCGGACCTGTCCTCCGAGCAGCTGTCCTCATTCCAGGTCCCGGCGTGCCTGAGCTGCGGCGGCACGCTCAAGCCGGATGTCGTCTTCTTCGGCGACAACGTGCCCGCGCCCACGGTGGAGGCCGCGTTCGCGCTCCTGGAGGAGGGCGATGCGTTGCTGGTGGTGGGCTCGTCGTTGGCCATCTTCTCTGGCTACCGCTTCCTGGTGCGGGCCTCGGAGCGGCGCATGCCCATTGCCATCCTCAACATCGGCGAGTGCCGCGGTGTGGAGCTGGCGGACGTCCACCTGGAGGCCCGGGCGGGGGACGCGCTCCCGCGGCTCGCGGAGGCGCTGGCCCGGAGCTGAGCGGCAGCGGGGGCTCACCTCATGTCGTAGACCTTGCGGATGGGGGCTCCGCCGCGCTCGATGTCGAGCTCGATGTGCGGTGTCCCGCGCAGCAGGGTGAAGGCTTCCAGGGCCCGCTCGGGACTGTCGAGCGGGATGCCATTGATGCGCCGGAGCACGTCCCCCGTCTGGACTCCGAGCTGCTCGTAGAGGGAGCCCTTCTTGACGGCGTAGAGCTTGAAGCCCTGGGGCTTGCCGTCACGGAAGGCGGGAACCACGCGCGCCTGGCTGAGCAGCCCATCCATGTTGTTGAGCGCGTCGTCGATGCTGCGGCGGGACACCTCGTAGGTGTGTTCGCCCACGGCGCGGATGCCCGAATCCAGGGGCGCGACGTTCGCCAGGACGGGCGCCAGGGGCGTGGCGCCATGTCGGGTGAACTGGAGGTATTCCTCGCGGCCGTCGATGGAGAAGGTGATGCGCTCCCGCTCGATGGAGACGATGCGGGCGCCCAGCAGCTCGTCGCCGGTCATCACGCTCCGGATGCGCCTGGCGTCCAGGTCCTCGACGGAGGCAAGCGACCACTGCGAGTCATGCGCCACCAGCGTGCCCAGCAGCTTCAAGCGCAGCGACGTGTTCATCGCCGCGGTGGGGGGAGCGTCGGGGCCACCTGTCGTGGAGGGCTTCCCCAGCCGGAGGCCGGTGAGGCGGGCCAGGCGTTCTCCTTCGAGGGGCGTCCGGGGCGCGTCGTCGAGCTTGCCGGGGGATGAAGTCACATCCGCGACACCTGGCACCGGAGGCGAGAGCGAGAACTCGACGAACAGGTTGGTGGTGCTCGCCACGAGCAACGCAGTGAGCGCGATGAAGCCCGTGGTCACGAGCCAGAAGGACCTGCGCGGGAAAGAGGCCATGAGTGCGTGTCTCCGTGTGCGGGATGGGAGTGACACGAGGCCTTGAGCAATCACGAGGCCACGGGGGCCGTGGGCGTTCCTTCACTCGGAGCGCTTCGTGCGCAGACTCCGCGCGCCGCTGTCCCTGTCACGAAGTCACGACGCGTGCGTGACAAGCTGTCAGAAGGCGCTTTGACAGAACTGTCACAAATTGTGCGGCGTGTCATTTGTCCGCTGTCTTTGGAAACCAACACTGCTTGTGGCGGGGAAATGGCTGGGTGGATTTGGTCAGATTTGACAATTCCGACACCAGCGTTCGTTGAGGCACGAGGCAACTTCGGCTCGCGGCTGCCGACAATCGTGGCATCCCCCCAACGCACCTGTCTGTCTGGGTGACGAGAGCTCTGGCCGTGAAGACCTACTCCGTCCGCAGTGGCGACACGCTGAGCGCGCTGGCGCGTCAGTTCAACACGTCTGTTTCCGCGCTGGCCAAGGCCAATGACATCTCAGACCCGAACAAGATTCGGACGGGCCAGAAGCTGACCATTCCGGACGCCTTCGAGGGCGCGCCGCGACAGGGTGGAGCCAGCTCGGGCGCCGGCACGGCTGGCCGTCCCGCGGGCGGCGACACCTTCACGGCGGCACCGCCGACGGCACGCGCCGCCAACGGCCAGGTTCGCGACGACGATGGCCGCACCTTCTCCACGTCGAGGGACGGCACGCCGCTCTACAAGCAGGGCGATGCGCAGTGGGGCTCGCGGCGGCTGGGCACCAGCTCCAGCCTGTCCGCGGCGGGCTGTGCCATGACGGCCACGGCGATGGCCGTGAGCAAGATCACCGGGAAGACCATCAACCCGGGCGAGATGGACGCCTACCTGGACCGCAACAACGGCTATGCGGGCAACGCGCTCAAGTGGGGCTCCGCGGCGGCCATGGGCGGCCTGGGGGCGGCGAAGCAGGCGTGGAAGCTCGACACCATCAACAAGCAGATCGACGCCGGCCGGCCGGTGGTCGTTGGCGTGGACTACAAGGCGGGCAGCGGCGGTGGCGCGAATGGCACCGACCACTGGATCACCATCACCGGCCGCGGCACGCAGAACGGCAAGCCCGTCTACTACGCGAATGATCCGGCCACCGGGAAGGAGATCACCCTCAACGTCCAGGGCAGCCGCCTGACGGGGGGCCCCCAGGGCTACAAGACGACGGGCGAGCTGGTGACCTTCTCGGGCGGCAACCCGCGTCCGGGCAACACGAACGGCACGGGCGGTACGCAGGGCTCTGGCGAGACGCCGCCGTCCACCTCGGGTGGTTCGGTGAAGGGCATGGCGCTGCCCGGCCGCGACCTGGAGAAGGGCGCTCGCGGGCCCGCCGTGGAGAAGCTCCAGAGCGCGCTGGTGAAGGGCGGCTACATGACCCAGGCCGAGATGAACACCGGCCCGGGCGTCTTTGGCCCCCGCACCGAGGCGGCCCTCAAGGAGTTCCAGGCCGCCAACGGCGTGCCCAACACGGGCTACTACGGCCCGCTGACGCGCGCGGCGTTCTCGAAGCTGGGCGCCGAAGTGGCCAGCGGCGGCTCCACCAGCGGCACGGGGGGCACGCAGGGCACGGGCAACGCGGGGCCGGCGAAGGGGAACAACGACCTGAGCGGCTTCTCGTCCAACAAGTACGACAACCTCATCAACGAGATGTCGCGGAAGTACGACGTGCCCGCGCGCCTCATCAAGGCGGTCATCCAGCAGGAGTCCGCCTTCAACCCGAACGCGCGCTCGGGTGCGGGGGCCGTGGGGCTGATGCAGCTGATGCCCGGCACGGCGAGCGACCTGGGCGTCACGAACCGGACGGACCCGCGTCAGAGCATCGAGGGCGGCACCAAGTACCTCTCGCAGCAGCTCAAGCGCTTCAATGGCGACGTGCGCCTGGCGCTCGCGGCCTACAACGCGGGGCCGGGCAACGTGAGCAAGTACGGTGGCGTGCCGCCGTTCAAGGAGACGCAGGACTACGTGCGGAAGATCACCGGCTGGTACAACGGCGCGGGGCCGGCGTAGCTCCTCCGGTCGACGTTCCGCGCACGGCCCGGTCCCCCTCGCGGTGGCCGGGCCGTTGTCTTCTGGCGCCGTGGCTCAGCGCGCGGGCCAGAAGGCGGGCGCATAGGCGTCCGGGATGGACGTCACCCGCTGCCGCGTCTCCGGGTTCCAGACGGTGGCCGCCGCATAGCCACCGTACGACGTCACGAGCAGCAGGCCCCGGTCGAACAGGAAGCTCAGGTAGGCGTCCGGCTCCGTGAGGTCCTTCAGGGACACACGCTCGTCTCCGCGTGCCCAGAGCAGGGGTTGGCCCATCATGGTCAGGGGGCCTTCCTGGCGGGCCCGGAAATAGAGCGTGCCGCCCGGGCCGGGCAGCTCCATCCACCAGCCGTCCTTCGAGATGCCAGGTGCCTGGGCATCCAATGACTGCGCCGTGGCCGCGGGGACGCGCGTCCCCAGGAGCTGGCCAGGCGGCGAGGCAGTCCACACCGGCGTGAGCGTCGACTCGGCGTCGAGCAGGCCGTGGTCGGACGTGGTGTCCTCCTGGACACGGTTCACCTTGGCCTCGATGCGCTTCCATCCGCCGTCCTCCAGGCGAAAGGCCAGGGCGAGCCCCGGGACGCCCGGGCCGGGCGGTACGGGAAAGCTCTCGCCGGCGAAGGTGAGCGCGCCCTTCTTGATGGCCTTGGCCTCGAACGCCACGTAGACGAGCGCGACGGGACGGCCCTGGGCATCGAAGCCGAGGCGGGACACATAAGGCTCGTTCGGCTCACCCGCGCTGTTGCCTCCAGGCAGCGTCTTCAGGTCGAGCGGCTGGCCGGACTTCGCGTCGACGTCCACACGCCAGGCGCGGGGCACCTCGCCCTCGCCCGAGGGCCATGTGAAGACGAGCCCCTGCTTCCCATCCGGGCTCCACGACACCGAGGACCGGTCGCAGTAGGCGTCGAAGCGGAACACGCGCGTGGGCGTGCCCGGCAGGGGCTGGCGCATCCACTCGCAGTGCTCGGCGTCCTCGGTGGGCTTGAGGTAGCCGAGCTCCACGGTGGGGGCAGGCGGGGGCGCGGGCTTCGCTGGCGCCGGCGCGGGCACCTGCGGTGTGGGGGCAGGGGCGGTGGTGGCGGGAGGTGGCGCGGGCGTCTTGTTGTCCTGTCCAGACTGACAGCCCATGAGCGCCACGGCGGCGAGCAAGGCGGGAGTGGAGCGGAACCGATGCATGGGGCGAACGATACAGGAGAGGTGCCGCGATAGGCTGCTGGCGTCATGCCGAGCCCCACCGAGCCTTCCGCGCAGCCTCGCCGCTTCCACGACGAGCCCCTCGTCGTCATCCATCGACATCTGCTGGAGCGGCTTGGCGCGGGCTCGGTGAGCATCGAGGTCCCTGACCCGGACCTGGGGCGGGGCTGTTACCCCGGCGAGCAGGTGGGCCCCGGGGGCACGCTGGTCCATCGTCCCCTGCGGAGCTGGTGCGACCTGGCGGAGGGGCTCGGGTGCCGGCTGCGGACGCCTCGCGCGGTGGATGGGACGCACGTGTCGCTGACCTTCGAGCGGCTGGGGCCCGAGGCGCCCTGGCACGTGGGCGGCGAGGTGGAGGGGGGCGCGCCCGCGCAGGAGCGCTACGGCGCCGCGTCCGCATTCGCTCGGCTTCGGAAGCTGGAGGACGCGGGCTTCCTGCTGCCCTGGCTCGACGCGCTCGGCCGCATCCGGCTGCCCGAGTCCGCCCGTGTGCTCGACCTGGGGGTGAATCGTGGGGATGAGCTGGCGGCCTTCTCGTGGCTGGAAGGCACGCCGGACGTGCGCTTCGTGGGCGTGGACCACAGCGCGAGCGCCATCGCGGAGGCCCGTGCTCGCTTCCCGGATGCGCGTCACGCGTTCGTTGTCGCGGACCTCAACGCGCTGCCAGAGGGGCTGGGCCGCTTCCACCTCGTGGTGTCGGTGGGCACGTTGCAGAGCCCCGGCGTGGACGACCACGCGCTGCTGCGCAAGCTCGTGCAGGAACACCTGGAGCCGAGCTCGGCGCTGCTGCTCGGCTTCCCCAACTCACGCTTCCGGGATGGTGAGGTCGTCTACGGCGCCCGGGTGCGGAACCTTCGCGAGCCCGACCTCTCGCTGCTGGTGAAGGACCTGTCCTTCTACCGCCGCTACCTGCACCAGCACGGGTTCCGCACCTTCCTGGGCGGTAAGTACGACCTGCTCCTCACGGCGGTGCGCGACGCGGGCGGCTGAGCACAGCCTGCCCGGATGTCTCGCCGGGCAGGCTGTGTGTCCGCTCAGGAGGGACGTGGCGAGGCGCTCGGGGCCGGGACGTGGCCCGCGCGCACCACGAAGTCACCGAAGCCTTCACCGGGCTGCCGTTCCCGCGCGTAGTCCGCGAACAGGGGCTCCAGCGCGGCGAGGATGGTGTCCTCGTCGATGTTCTCCCGGTACAGGCGGTTGAGGCGCTGGCCGCGCGCATCGCCGCCCAGGTGCAGGTTGTAGCGGCCTGGCGCCTTGCCCACGAGGCCCACCTCCGCCAGGTACGGCCTCGCGCAGCCATTGGGGCACCCGGTGATGCGGAGCAGCAGGTTGGCGTCCTGGAGCCCATGGGCGCGCAGGCGCTCCTCCACGCGGCCCACGAAGGTGGGCAGGTACCGCTCGGCCTCGGCCATGGCCAGGCCGCACGTGGGCAGCGCCACGCACGCCAGCGCGTTGCGGCGCACGGGGCTGACGCTGCGGAAGCTGTCCAGCGCATGCGCGGCCACCAGCGCGTCGATGGTGGCCCGGGCTTCTGCGGGCACTCCAGCGATGATGAGGTTCTGGTTCGCGGTGAGGCGGAAGTCCCCGGTGTGGATGCGCGCGATTTCCCGCAGGCCGGTGAGGTGCGGGGCGCCAGGCCGGTCCGCCACGCGGCCGCTGTCCAGGTGCAGCGTCAGGTGCCACCGGCCGTCATGGCCCTCCGTCCAGCCGAAGCGGTCCCCGTTGTGCTCGAAGGCGAAGGGGCGCGCCGGCTCGAGCGCGAAGCCCAGCCGCTTCTCCAGCTCCGACGTGAACCAGGGGACGCCGCGCTCCTCCAGGACGTACTTCAGGCGGGCGTGCTTGCGGTTCGCCCGGTCGCCGAAGTCGCGGTGAATCTTCACCACCTCCTCGGCGACGGTGAGCGTCTTCTCCGGTGTGATGAAGCCGACGACGTCCGCCAGTCGGGGATAGGTGGCCGCGTCGCCATGCGTGGCGCCCATGCCGCCGCCTACCGAGACGTTGAAGCCCACGAGCGCTCCGTTCTCGATGATGGCGATGAAGCCCAGGTCCTGGGCGAACACGTCCACGTCGTTGAGGGGCGGCACCGCGACGGCGGTCTTGAACTTCCGGGGCAGGTAGGTGGGGCCGTAGATGGGCTCGTCCTCGCCGCCGGCCACCTTCTCCTTGCCCAGCCAGACTTCGTAGTAGGCGCGCGTCTTCGGCAGCAGGTGCTCGGAGATGCGCACCGCCCACTGGTACACGGTTTCGTGGACGCGCGAGTCCACGGGGTTGGGGTTGCACAGCACGTTGCGGTTGACGTCACCACAGGCGGCAAGGGTGTCCATCATCGCTTCGTTGATGCGCGCGATGGTGGCCTGGAGGTCGTCCTTGATGACGCCGTGGAGCTGGAACGCCTGCCGTGTGGTGATGCGCAGCGTGTGGTTGGCGTGCGCTTTCGCCAGCGCGTCCATCGCCAGCCACTGGGCGGGTGTGCAGACGCCTCCCGGAAGGCGGGTGCGGAGCATGAAGCTGTAGTCGGGCTCGAGCTTCTGCTGACGCCGCTCCTCGCGCACGTCGCGGTCGTCCTGCTGGTAGCTGCCGTGGAACTTGATGAGGCTGGTGTCCGGCGTGGCCAGGCCACCCGTCACCGGGTCCTGCAGGCTCTCCGCCAGGGTTCCCCGGAGCAGGCGGCTCTGCGCCTTGATGTGCTCCACTTCGGAGAGCGGCTTGGGCTGGTTGCTCATGTCGTTGCTCGCAAACGGAATGGGTCAGTAGACGTCGCGCAGGTAGCGCCGCTGCTCGCGCAGCGACTCGAGCCAGGCGTGCGCGTCCTCGCGGCTCTTGCCGCCGTGGGTGGAGACGATGTCCACCAATGCCGCGTGGACATCCGGGGCCATGCGCTGGGCGTCGCCGCACACGTAGAGCGAGGCGCCGCCTTCGAGCCACGCGTACACGTCGCGTCCGGCCTCGCGCAGCCGGTGCTGCACGTAGACCTTCTGGGCGCGGTCTCTCGAGAAGGCGAGCGACAGCCGGTGCAAGGTCTGCTTCTTCAGCGCCTCCTGCCACTCCGTCTGGTAGAGGAACTGGGTCCGGAAGTGCTGCTCGCCGAAGAAGAGCCAGTTGCGGCCCCGAGCGCCGGTCTCCGCCCGCTCCTGGACGAAGGCGCGGAAGGGCGCCACGCCGGTGCCCGGGCCAATCATCAGCACGTCCGTGTCGCCATTCTCGGGCAGTCGGAAGCGCTCGTTCGGCTCCACGAAGACGCGGACCTTGTCGGTGCCCGCCGTGCGCGTGGACAGGTAGGACGAGGCAGCTCCGAAGTGCCGCAGGCCGAAGGCCGTGTAGTCCACCACCGACACGGTCAGGTGTGCTTCCTCGCCCACGCGCTTGGGGCTGGAGGCAATCGAGTACAGCCGGGGCGTCAGCCGGCGCAGGGCCTGGACGAGTGCGGCGGCCTCCCATGTCGCCTTGTGCGCGCGCAGCACGTCGATGACCTGATGGCTGGCCAGCAGCGCGCGGAAGGCCTCGGCCTGGCCGGGCTCGAGCGCCTCTCGCAGCGCCGTGCTGCCCGACAGGGCGGCGTGTCGCTCCAGGAAGGGGCGGTTGAGCTTGGTGATCTCCAGCTCGTCGCTCAGCCAGCGCGCCAGGGGCAGCGTGCGGCCGTCGCGCGTGACGTCCGCGTGGCCATCCAGGCGGAGCTCGGACAGGAGGGTCTCCACCAGCTCGGGCGGGTTGTGGTGCCACACGCCCAAGGCGTCGCCCGGGGCGTAGCTCAGCCCGGAGCCTTCGAGTGACAGCTCCAGGTGCCGCACGTCCTTGAGCGCGCCTCGCGCGGTGATGCGCTGATTGAGGAGCACCTCCGCGGCGAAGGGCGCCTCCTTGCCGTGCGCGGGCGTGGCGGGCGGCTCGCGCAGCGGCACGACAGTAGCCGTCGCTTGCGCCTGGGGGGCCAGTGCCTCGCGCGCGCGGGCGAAGGCCTGGTCGAGCCACCCCTTGGCGACGGGCTCGAAGTCCACGTCACAGTCCGCGCGCTCCAGCAGGCGGGTGGCGCCCAGCTCCGCGAAGCGGGCGTCCAGCACGCGGCCCACCTCGCAGAAGCGCGGGTAGCTGGAGTCACCGAGGCCGAGGACGGCGTAGCGCAGCCCCTCCACGCGAGGCGCGCGCTTGCCGAGGACGAACTCGCAGAAACCACGTGCGTCGTCTGGCGGGTCGCCGTCTCCCTGCGTGCTGATGACCACGCAGAGCAACTTCTCCTTGGCCAGCTCCCGCACCGGATAGTCACTGGCGCGGAACAGGCGTGCGCCCAGCCCGGCGGACTCCACCTGACGCTTGAGGCGTTCGGCGAGCAGACGGCTGTTCCCTGTCTGCGTCCCGTAGATGATGGTGAAGGAGACGGCCGGCGCGGCCACGGGCGCGGGAGCCACGGGCGCCACGGTGGCGTGTGGCGTGCGAGCCGCGAGGCCCGCCGCGTAGCCGCTCAGCCAGTGGAGGGCGGAGGCATCGAGCCCCTGGAGGAGCTCGAGCAACTGGGTGCTCCGGGGCTCGCCGAGCAGCGTGCTGACGAACGGCTGCGCCTGGGGCGCGGGGGCGGCGCTCATCGTGCGGCCTCCCGGAGGGTGGTGATTCGGGTGAGCTGCTGCTCCAGGTCCTCACTGGCATCCAGCTCCAGCCACGCGGCGCCGGCATCCCGGGCCTCCGCGCGCAGCGTCTGGCGCGCCTGGGGCGCGTCCGTGTGGACCAGGGCCACCAGCCCCGCCGTCGCCAGCGCGAGCGCGACCTCCACGTCGCCCTGGACGGCGGAGACATGCCAGCCGAGGTCGAACAGGCGGCGCTCCAGCTGGAAGGCGCGGGTGCTGGCGTCCTCGGTGGCGGGCAGCAGGACGATGGCGCCCGGCTGACCCAGCCGTCCCCGCCGCTCGGACTGCGTGACGAGTGAAGACGCCACCGCGCCACTCGACGCGTCCTCCGGGGGACCCAGGACCATGCCCGCGCCCACCGTGTCGTGCGTGAGCGCGTCGATGACGATGAAGGCGCCCGTGCGGCGATTGTCCCGGTACGGGTCGGTCAGCAGCGGGCGGCGGCACACCAGCCGCACCCGTCCGATGTCATTGAGGGCCAGCGACTCCGCGGGCTGCTCGGACAGGTCCGCCAGCTCCTTGCGCCACAGCACCCGCTCGATGTGCGCGGGCGCGGTGCGAGAGGCCTGCTTCACCAGGTAGCGGCGTGAGCAGTCCAGCGGCTGCTCCCCGAACCACACCAGCATCGCGTCGAGCCGGTGGAGCGACAGGGGCGGCTGCTCGACGTGTGACAGCAGGTCGCCCCGGCTGGCGTCCACCTCGTCGGCGAGCCGCAGCGTGATGGAGGCCGGGAAGGATGCCTCCTCCAGCGGCCCGTCGAAGGTGTCGATTCCCGCCACCCGCGTGCGGCGTCCGGACGGATGGACCTGCACTTCGTCTCCCACGCGGATGGTGCCGGAGGCCAGCTGCCCCGCGAGCCCCCGGTAGTCCTGGTGCGGCCTCAGGACGTACTGGACGGGGAAGCGGAAGGGCGCGTCCTCCTGCCGGCGCTGGTGGGGGAGGGACTCCAGCCACGCGAGCAGCGTGCCTCCCTGGTGCCAGGGCGTGCGGGCACTCGGACGGGTGATGTTGTCGCCCCGGCTGGCGCTGACCGGAAAGAGGCGCACGCCCTCGAAGCCGAGCGCATGGGCGAAGTCGGCCAGCTCGGCGCCGATGCGTTCGAAGATGGCCTGGTCGAAGCCCGTCAGGTCCATCTTGTTCACCGCCACGGCCAGGTAGGGGATGCCCAGCAGCGAGGCGATGTACGCGTGGCGGCGCGTCTGCGGCAGCACGCCCAGCCGCGCGTCCACCAGGATGACGGCCGCGTCCGCCGTGGAGGCGCCGGTGGCCATGTTGCGCGTGTACTGAATGTGCCCCGGCGTGTCCGCGATGATGACCTTGCGGCGCGCGGTGCTCAGGTACCGGTACGCGACGTCGATGGTGATGCCCTGCTCGCGTTCGGCGCGCAGGCCGTCGGTGAAGAGGGAGAAGTCCAGCTCCTCCTCTTCGGCGCCGGCCGCGGCCCGCAGGCCCTGGGCCAGCACCTCTGGTGGCGCGTTGGACGCGGCGTCCGTCGGGCGGGCGGCCCGCTTCGCGCTGGCCTTGCGCACGGCGGAAATCTGGTCCTCGAAGAGCCCGTCGCTCTCGTAGAGGAGCCGGCCGATGAGGGTGGACTTCCCATCGTCCACGGAGCCGACGACCACCAGCCGGAGCAGCTCGCGGGCGGAGTGCTGTTCGAGCAGTTGCTGCAACCCGGTATCCATCAGAAGTAGCCCTCGCGCTTCTTGAGCTCCATGGAGCCCTCTTCGTCGTGGTCGATGAGCCGGCCCTGCCGCTCGGACTGGCGGGCGTTCACCATCTCGTGGATGACGCTCTCCACCGTGGTGGCGGAGGACTCGATGGCGCCGCTCAGCGGATAGCAACCCAGCGTGCGGAAGCGCACCCGCCGCAGCTCGGGCTTCTCCCCGGGCCGCAGCCGCATGCGCTCGTCGTCCACCATCAGCAGGGTGCCGCCCCGGTCAATCACGGGGCGCTCGGCCGCGAAGTACAGCGGCACCACGGGGATGCGCTCGCGCAGCACGTAGTGCCACACGTCCAGCTCCGTCCAGTTGGACAGCGGGAAGACGCGCATGCTCTCCCCGGCGTCGACGCGGCCGTTGTAGAGGTTCCACAGCTCCGGGCGCTGGCGCCGTGGGTCCCACTGGCCATGCCGGTCCCGGAAGGAGAACACCCGCTCCTTGGCGCGGGACTTCTCCTCGTCGCGGCGCGCGCCGCCGAAGGCCGCGTCGAAGCCGTGCTGCGCCAGCGCCTCGAGCAGCGCCTGCGTCTTCATCGCGTGCGTGTACTTCTGGCTGCCGTGGTCGAAGGGGTTGATGCCCTCGGCCAGCGCGCGCTGGTTCTGGTGGACGATGAGCCGCAGCCCGTGCCGGGCCACGAAGGCATCGCGGAACGCGTACATGTCCCGGAACTTCCAGGTGGTGTCCACGTGGAGCAGCGGGAAGGGCAGGGGCGCCGGATGGAAGGCCTTGCGCGCCAGGTGCAGCAGCACCTGGGAGTCCTTGCCAATGCTGTAGAGCATCACCGGGTTGGCGAACTCGGCCACCGTCTCCCGGATGATGTGGATGCTCTCCGCCTCCAGCTCCGCCAGGTGCGTGGTGCGTGCGACCGGACTCTCACTCATGACCGCCCTCCGCCGCGCGCGCGAGCGCGGGTTCGTTCCATGGGGTGCCCCGCGCCACCAGCGAGGGGAGCCGTGAGCGCAGCGAGACGACCTCGCCCACGATGAGCAGCGACGGCGAGCCAAGCGAGGCCCGCTTCACCTCGTGAGCGATGCGCCCCAGCGGCGCCTCCACCACCCGCTGGTGTTCCCAGGTGCCGGCCTCCACCACGGCGGCGGGGGTCGACGCGGCCCGCCCCGCGTTGACCAGGGCCCGCGCCGTCTCCTCCAGCCGGCTCCCCGCCATGTAGAGGACCAGCGTCTGGGACTGCGCGAGGAAGGCCCAGTCCGGCGTGCTTCCCTCCCGGTGGGCGGTGGCGAACGTCACCGCGCCGGAGACGCCCCGGTGCGTGACGGGAATGGCCGCCGCCGCGGGCACGGCCGTCCCGGCGGTGATGCCGGGCACCACTTCATACGCGATGCCCGCCTCCTCCAGGGCGAGGGCTTCCTCGCCGCCGCGGCCGAAGACGAAGGCGTCGCCGCCCTTGAGCCGCACCACGCTGCGGCCGAGCAGCGCCTGGGCGATGAGGATGACGTGGATTTCGTCCTGGCGGACGGAGTCGCCACCGCCCTCCTTGCCCACGTAGATGAGCCGCGCATGAGGACGCGCGTGCTCCAGCACCGCCGGATGCACGAGCCGGTCGTACACGACGGTGTCCGCCTCGCGAAGCACGCGCGCGGCGCGCAGGGTCAACAACTCCGGGTCTCCCGGGCCTGCGCCCACCAGGAACACACGGCCTTTCGACTGCTCTCTCATGGTGCCTCTCCAGAAGTCTTCCAAGCCTTCAGTTCCGCGCGCAGCAGCACCCAGGCGGCCTTGCGCTCGCCCCGTGCCAGGCGCGCGCCGATGTCGCCCGTCGCCACGTCCTTCAGCAGCCGCTGCCGCGCTCCGCCTCGGGGCAGGTGCCCCCGCAGCCAGCCACTGAGCCGCGCGCGCCAGACGTGGTGTCGCGCCACCTGGGCCGTGAGCGCCTGGCGAAGGTGGCTCGCGAGCGCGGGGGCCTGCCCTCCGGTGGACACGGCGACGGTGATGGGGCCTCGCCTGCCCACGGAGGGCAGGGTGAAGTCACACAGCTCGGGCTCGTCCGCGGTGTTGACCCAGAGGCCCAGGGCTCGCGCCTCCGCGGCCACCTGCCGGCCCACCGCCGGGTCATCCGTGGCCGCGAGCACCAGGTGATGACCGCGCACGTCGCCCGCCGCGTAGGGCCGCGGCAGCCACTCCAGGCGGCCTTCCTCGGCCAGTCGCCGCAGCGTGGGCGTGGCCGCCGGCGCGATGACGCGCAGGCGTGCGCCCGCGTCGAGCACCGCCAGGGCACGCCCTTCGGCGACGGCGCCGCCTCCCACCAGGAGGATGTGGCGCCCCTCCAGGCGGAGGCAGACGGCGTAGTCGAGTCGGGGGGAGGGCATGGCGCGCTTCACCGGACCGGATGGAGGCCGCACTCGCGATTCTCCGCGGACTCCCACCACCAGCGGCCGGCGCGCTCGTCCTCGTAGGGCTTCACCGCGCGCGTGCAGGGCGCGCAGCCGATGGACGGGTAGCCCCGGTCATGGAGCGCGTTGTAGGGCACGCCATTCGCCCGGACGTAGGCCCAGATGTCGCGGCTGCTCCACGCGGCCAGCGGGTTGAGCTTGAGCAGCCCGTGGGTGCTGTCCAGCTCCAGCGTCTCCACGTCGGTGCGGGTGACGGACTGCTCGCGGCGCAGGCCTGTCACCCATGCCTCGCGGCCAGCCAGCGCGCGCTTGAGCGGCGCGACCTTGCGGATGGCGCAGCACTCCTTGCGCGCCTCCAGGCTCTGTCGAAAGGAGAAGTACCCCTTCGTGGATTCGAGCGCCTCCACCTGCTCGCGCTCGGGGAAGTACGTCTCCACGGTGGCGCCGTAGCGCTTGCGGACCACCTCGATGAGCTCGTAGGTCTCCGGCGGCAGGCGGCCGGTATCGAGGGTGAAGATGCGCAGGCTGGGCGCGTGCTGGCGCGCCAGGTCGATGAGGACCATGTCCTCCACGCCGAAGCTGGAGGCGATGGCCGCGCGAGCGCCGAAGCGACGCTCGGTCCAGGCCAGCACGGCTTCGGCGGAGGCATTCTTCAAGTCAGCGGCTTCGGCGAGCAGGGCTTCCGCGGGCGCCTTGGGAGCGGGGGAAGCCTGGGGCAGCGGGGGCGTCATGGGGACTCCGGGGAAAAGAAAACGGCCCGCCTCTTTCGAGGTCGGGCCGCACGAGCAGGAAGGTTCAAGAAGGGCGGACTACGCGCTTCCTGATGCTCGGCGCCCGCCCCACGGCGGACACGCGGAACACGCACAGCACAGACAGCACGCGGCACACGCGGCGGAGAGCGCGGAGGACGTCGAGGTGCGGAGGCCGGCGGAAAGGGACATGAGGACGCGCTGCACGGACGGGGAGACACGAAAAAGGCCCGGTTCCTGGGACAGGAGACCGGGCCGGGGGACCGCGCGATGGGAAGCGGCGAAGGGCTTCCCGTGTGCGCGTCAACAACCCAGGTCCGGCTGGCGACAACAGGCACACGACCGACAGCAGCGGCAGCGGAACGGCGCGGCGGTCGGGGTGGGCAGGTGCGTCATCGAGGGCCCTACGCTAACGGCTGGTCGGCAAGGCGTCAACCGGCCCTCGTGCCCATGCGTGGGGACGCCGCTTGCCTGCCCCTGGAGTCCGCTGCGGGGCCCCAGCGGAGCCGGGTGGCCCTGAGACTGGACACCGGAGGGCCTCGTGGAAGGAGGCAGGGCGCCGGGCCCTCGTTGCCCATGTGGCGGTGGGCATCACCTTTTGCGGCAAGCGGGATTCACCCGTCACCCAATGGAGGCCATCGATGGCGAGCACGAACAAGGACGTCGAGACGCTCAACTCCTTCCTTCGCGGTGAGATCTCCGCGGTGGAGACCTACCGGCAGGCGATCGGGCACGTCTCGGACGGCCTGGCGCGTGACGCACTGGAGTACTGCCAGCACGACCATGAGCACCGCGTCGAGGAGATTCGCGAGCGCATCTTGAAGATGGGCGGAAAGCCCACCGAGAGCTCAGGCATCTGGGGCACCTTCGCCAAGCTTGCCCAAAGCGGCGCGGACGCCCTGGGCGAGAAGGCCGCCATCCAGGCGCTGGAGGAGGGAGAGGACCACGGCCTGGCCGACTACCAGCGCGACGCGGACCAGGTACACGGCGAGGCCCGCCGCTTCGTGCGGATGGAGCTGATTCCCGCCCAGAAGCGGACCCATGAGCGGCTGAGCCGCCTCAAGCGCACCCTGCACTGAGGGCGCGCGGCGCCTGTCGATACTGGCCGGGCGTCCCCCAAGGCGCCCGGCCGTTATCGTTTTCGTGTCGCGCGGCGTGCGCTTGAATCCCTGGAGCCGGGGCCCGTCTGTGGACACGCGCATGGCCGTGAACCCTGCCCTCGCGGGGAGTTGGAGCTTGTCGGCACGGCATGCGATACCTGGGGTTGGCTCATCGTGTTGGGAGGCGAAGCATGTCGCCGGACCGCGGTTCATCGGAACGTGATTCTCGCCCGGAGGATGTCTCCAGCGAGGAACCCCGGTCCGTGCCCGCGCCCTCGACCACGCTGATGGATGCCAGCCACGCCGGCGCGCTGAGCGCGGGATGTGAGGCCCTGTTCCGGGCCACGGAGACCACGCTCCAGTGGGCCTGGCGGGTGTTGAAGTGCGCGAAGGCCGGTCCCGGTGCGGGGCCCCTGGCCGCGTCCGCCCGGCTCTGCGCGCTCGAGTTCCTGGACCGCGTTCCGCCCCACGTGCGCCGCGGCGTGGCGGAGTTGCTGGGGTACAGCAGCCTCTGGCAGGCCATGTGTACGCGGCTCGGGCGCCCGGTGGCGCGCTCCAACGAAGAGCTGCTGCAGGAGCTGGGCGAGGACCTCCAGGTCCTCCTCCACGGGGCCCAGGCGCGGCTGGGGACCGCCTCCGCGCTGGAGCAGGGGCTGCTCGTCCACCTGGGCCGGCTGCGGGATTCACGCCGGGGGGAGCTCGGCGCGCCGCTGGAGCTGCGCGCCGCGCTGGATGCCTTCACCCACGCGCTCTCCGAGCTGATGACCGCGGCCAGCGCCTACCGCCGCGCGTGGGAGGCCATGGAGGCCGAGCTGTCGGAGTCCGCCGCGTGGCTGGACGCGGGAGACCCCGGCTTCTGCGCGTGGATGGCGGACCACCTGTCGGAGACCGTCTTCGCCTGGCGCCAGGCCCATGCCGCCATCCGGCTGCTGCGCGAGCTCGGCGAGCTGGCCCATCAGCCGTGAGGCGCGCGTGGCGCCTCAGGCCTCCACGAGGATGCGGTGCCGGTACAGCTCCAGCAGGACGTCCTCGGACAGGTCCGCCTGCTTGTGCTCGCGCAGGTGCTGGCGCACGGCCTCTACGCTCTCGCGTCCGGTGAAGTCCACCAGCAGGCCGTAGGCCTCGCCGGGGAGGGCCACGGCGTCGTACTCGCTGTAGGCGCCCAGCGCCACGCTGCCGTCCGGTAGCCACTGCACGGTGGCGTCGGGGTTGAGCTTGAGTGTGCGCGGCAGCTTCGGCGAGACGGCGGTGTCGTGGAGCTTCTCCAGCGTCTTCAGCTCGATGGTGCCATCCAGGCCGAGCAGCTTCTCCAGCCCGTCCGGCGGCAGCGCCTTCACCAGCCGGTAGCAGTCCCGGTAGTAGTCGAGCTCGCGGCCCTCGTGCTCCTTCCACAGCGCGGCATACGCCTTGGCGGGCGGCGCGGTGTCGTCCAGGTCCTCCACGCTCAGCGACGCCTGCTGCGTCTCCGCGCGGTCCTTGCCGGACAGGACGTAGTCGGGCAGGAGCTGGAGCGCCGCCCAGCGCGAGAGCTGGATTTCCGCCAGCGTCAGGTACGTCTTGACGGACATCCAGAACTTGCGGCCGTCCGCGCCCGCCACGTACTTGCAGAAGAAGGTGGAGCAGACCGCCTCGCGGTATGGCCAGATGGTGCAGCCGCCGCTGTCCAGCGAGAAGTAGGCGCAGCGCAGGGACGCGGCGCGGCCGAAGAACTGGTTGCCGTTCTTGTAGAGCAGGTGGAACTTGGCCGGCGGCTTCACCCACTGCGGCGTGACGCCGACGCGGCTGGCAATCTTCGCCTCCATGCGGCGGCGGCCCTCGGCCAGCTCCGGGCGCTCATCCGACAGCAGCGCGCCCACCAGGTAGTTGGGCAGGCGGGGCGAGTAGGTGCAGCACTTGGTGTCCGGGCGGAACAGCCGGCTCACGCCGTCCACGGACTCGACGGCGCCCAGCGCGGTGTCCTGGCACATGGCGCAGTTGGCGCATGTGGCCTTGTGCTCCTCGGGCACGTCCTCCCGGAAGAAGCCGGGGAGGAGGTCGCGGTAGAGCAGGGGCAGGCTGTCGAGCAGGCGAGGCATGGAGGCTCCGGGAAGTCGTTCACCGACGCGCCTGGACTCCTCGGCGCGGGCTTTCTTCCCGGAGCCTGACGAGCACGACGACGCGTCGAGCCGCCTAGAAGTAGCAGACGGAGTCCGCGCCGCAGTAGCCCTGCTGGTCACCGCACTGGCAGTGGTAGTCATCCGCACAGAACATCGCGGGGCAGAAGGGGCCACCGCCACCGCCGCCACCACCGCCGCCGGTCCGGTACGTGTACTCGCAGACGTTGTTCACGCACCCAGCCCACAGCGCGCTGGGACACGCGTTCTGGCACTGATAGTCGTCGTCACAGAACATCGCGAAACAGAACCCGGCCGCGGCCTCCTCCCCCTCCGGGGCAGGGGCGGCGCGCGCGCTGCTCTCGCAGAGCGCCTGGGGCTCGGCGCTGATGGGGTCGGCGACCGCGGCGCTCGCGAACGTCAGCAGGATGGCGGCGCTCCAGGCAAAGGGACGGCGGTTGAGGGACATGAACGGCTCCTGGCCCGGAGGGCCCATGCGGGAGTGCATGGGAATATCGGGCTGTCCAAGAATACCAGGAGGCGTCAGGGATGAGCGCGACGGTGCTGGGGCCGCATGCCTCCAATGGCAGACACCGCGCGAGCTCGGCGCGTCGGGAGCGGCACCCGTGCGCGCTGACGCAGCGCATTCCTCACGAGTCGTGATGCACCCGCGCAGTCAGGTCAAAAAGCATGGCTCTCAGTGGAATCGCGCGATGAACTGAACGTCCCGAGGCATGTCCGCTAGGCTACGCACCCGATGCCGTAGGTCATCCCCCCGCTGACCGCTCGGACGTGTGCCATGGACGGTTCTGGTCCCCTCTCACCTCCGGTTGAAGCCCGTGGTGCTGGCGTCATCGAGCGGGTCCATGCCGCGCTGGCGCACCAGTTCCCCCACCTTCACCCCATCGCACGTCACGCCATCGGCGCGCTCGTGCGGGGCTGTGCGGGGTGGCGGCAGCTGTTTCCTCCGCGCCGTCCCTCGGACGTGGTGCCCGCGCTGACGACGTGGGAGCAGTACCTGGCCACCGAGTCCCGCTCGCGCCGCGTCATGATGACCGTGCAGCCGGTGGGCGTGGACACGGCTGGCGGCGCGTGGGCCGTGGCGCTGCTATCGGGCGTGGCGCGGTGGTACCGGGACAGCCGCGGTGTGCGCCGGCACAACCAGCCTTTGGACGTCTGGGTGGCGCGCTTCGGGCGCGAGGGCTCCGATGCGCGCCAGCGCGTCAGCGACCCGGAGGTCCTGACCGCCGCTGTGACATGTGCGGAGGGCCGGTTCCAGGTGGTCCGGCTGCCGCTCGACGAGGCCGCGTTGACGGCGGAGGCGGTGGCGGCGCGGCTGGCCCGAACGCGTCCGTGCTCGCTGGCCGAGGCTCGTCGCGCTGGCCTGCGTCCGCAGGTGGTGGTGGACCGGGCCGGGCGCGGTGGCAGCGCGTGGGCCTCGCACCTGCTGACGTCCAGCGCCTGGCTGGGGGCGCGCGTGGAGGAGGCCACGGGCTCGCTGGAGCTGAGCTTCGACCACCTGGTGATGGATGGCACGGCGATGGCCGAGCTGTCACTAGCGGCAGCGGCGGGGCTTCCGCGAAGGCGCAACCACGCGCAGGTGGGCGAGTGGCTCACCGGACCGGAGGAGCCCACCCCGGTGTTGCGCGTGGAGCTGCCCGAGCGGCTCGACTTCCGGAGCCTCACCTGCGCGATGCTCGAGGCGCTGGCGCAGACCGGCGCGGACGTGTTCCCCGTCGACAACGTCTCGCTGCTGGTGCCGGTGCTGCCCGCGTCACCGTTCTCGGTGGCGCGCAAGTGGCGCCGTATCGGCATCGCGGTGGTGTCCTCGCGGACGCGCGCCGGGCCGGTGACGCCCGCGCAGGTCGCGGAGGTGCTGGAGCAGACGCGGCGGGGCGGCGGTGTTCTGGAGGACATCTTCTCCACCCTGTACTCACCGGCGCTGCCCTGGTGGATGCCGTCCCTCACCACGCGCGCCTTCGCCGGCACGCCCCTGCTGCGGCAGGTCCCCGCGGCGCTGGGGGGCAACGCCCTGCTGTCCAAAATCACCCTGGAGGTCGACGATGATGAAGCGCTGGCACGGCATCCTCCTCTCTTCTTCAACACGATGCGGCCGCTGGGCGCCGTGGGCGGTGGCGTGGCGCTCTGTGTGACGGAGGTGCTCCGTCCGGCCCGCCCGGGCGTGCGCAAGCGCTTCTTCGCGGCGCTCGCGGGCAGTGGCCCCTTCGCCGCGCGCGAGCGGCTGCTCGCCTTCCGGGCGGCGCTGCTCTCCGAGGCCGCCCGCCGGGCCCGTCCCGAGCGTCCCACACCTCCCTGAACCTCTCCGGTCTGCCGTCAGAAAGCCCTTCATGGTCCCTTCCCAAGACCCCGGACGCATCCAGCCACGGCTTCACCTGAAGTTCCCCTTCGACTCCAGCTTTCCACGCATCTGGCATCGCAACGGCCTGGGCTCCACCCACCTGTGGAATGGGCTCAACATGCTCTTCCCCCAGGGCGAGCGGTTCTTCGTGCGCAGCGTCAACCACTACCTGCCGCAGTTGGCGGACGCGCCGGAGCTGCGCGCGCAGGTGAAGGCGTTCTTCGCGCAGGAAGGCAAGCACGCGCGCGAGCACCAGGACTACATCGAGCTGCTCGAGTCACAGGGCTACGCGCTCCGCGGCTTCATGCGCCGCTACGAGGCGTTCCTCTGGGGCTTCATCGACGGGAGGCTGCCGCCCGCGTTGCGGCTGTCCATCACCGCGGCGCTGGAGCACTACACGGCGTTGATGGGGGAGAACACGTTGCGCCTGGGCGTGTTCGCGGACGGGCACCCGGCCATGCGGAGCCTCATCGAATGGCACGCGGCGGAGGAAATCGAGCACAAGGCGGTGGCCTTCGACGTGCTGAAGAAGGTGGCGCCGGGCTACGGGCTGCGCGTGCTGGGCATGGTGCTGGGCGTGACGTCCCTCTTCGCCCTGTGGTTCGCCGCCACGGTGATGTTGCTGCGTCAGGAGCGGGGGCTGGGGTGGATGGGGCTGCTGCGAGAGCTGTGGCGGGCGCACCGGAAGGACCCGGTGCTGTTCCGCGTGCTGGGGCACGGCCTGCGGCAGTACCTGCGTCCCTCGTTCCATCCCCTGGACAATGACAACCTGGCCCTGGCGCGGGCCCACCTGGCGACACTGGAGGCGGCGCCCGAGGCGAGGCCGGAGCGCGAGGCCGCGTAGGCGTGGGCGACCACCTGGGGAGCACCCGACGGGAATGAAACGCGCGGTGTGGGGTTTCGAGCCCATCCCCCCGGCGCGCTCCTGACCCCTGGAGTCGCCTCATATGTCCACATCGCGCAGGAAGTTCCTGGAGTACTCCCTCGCGGGCGCGTCCTTGCTCGCGCTCGAGCGTGGCGCGCTGGCCGCGCCCGGCGGTCCGGCGACGTCGAAGGGCGTGAAGAAGCGCATCCTGATTCTGGGCGGCACGGGCTTCCTCGGGCCCGCGGTCGTGGAAGCGGCGCGGGCGCGAGGGCACTCGCTGACGCTGTTCAACCGGGGCCGGACGCGCCCGGACCTGTTCCCCGGGGTGGAGAAGCTGCGCGGGGACCGCGACCCGAACAAGGGGGAGGGGCTCAAGGCGCTCGAGGGCCGCACCTGGGACGCGGTGGTGGACACGTCCGGCTACTACCCGCGCATCGTGCGGGCCTCGGCGACGCTGCTGGCGCCGAGCGTGAAGCAGTACCTCTTCATCTCCAGCGTCTCCGCGTATGCCAGCGACAAGACGCCGCACGAGGACGAGCGGGGCCCCACGGCCGTGCTGGCGGACCCCACGGTGGAGGAGATGGGCAAGGACTACGCCTTCTATGGCGGCCTCAAGCGCGCCTGCGAGGAGGCCGCGGAGGCGGCGATGCCAGGGCGCGTGGCGAACATCCGCCCGGGGTACATCGTGGGCCCGGAGGACCGCTCGGACCGCTTCACGTACTGGCCGGTGCGCTTCGACAAGGGCGGGGAGATGCTGGCGCCGGGAACGCCGAAGGACCCGCTGCAAATCATCGACGTGCGCGACCTGGCCGAGTGGCTGGTGCTCCTCATCGAGCGCAACACCCGCGGCATCTTCAATGCCGTCGGGCCCGGGCAGGCGTGGACGATGGGGGCGATGCTCGACACGTGCCGCAAGGTGACCGGCAAGGACACGAAGGTGACCTGGGTGCCCGCGGAGTTCCTGGCGACACAGGGCGAGGTCGGCGACGTGCGGCTTCCCATCTACATGCCCCCGACGGGCGACACCGCGGGCACACACCTGCGCAGCAACGCGAAGGCCGTGAAGGCTGGCCTGCGCTTCCGTCCGGTGGACGCCACCGTTCGCGACACGCTGGCCTGGTTCAAGGGCCTGCCCCAGGAGCGGCGCGATAAGATGCGCGCGGGGCTGCCACCCGCGCGCGAGGCCGAGCTGCTGGCGGCCTGGGCGAAGGCGTCCGCGGCCGCAGCCGGTAAGGGAGGGTAGGAAAAACTGGGAATGCGGATATCTTCGATTGCCTGTCCTTGGGCCCGGAGGGTAACTGCGGGCCTGGGATGAGCGCCCCGACACCATCTCGCATGAAGAGGCCAGGAGCCTGGCTCCTGGGCATCCTCCTCGTCGCGGTCATCCTGGGATTCCAGACGAGGTCTCAGGGCCCCAACCTCTATTCGCTCCAGGCAGAGGCATGGCTCGGCGGGCGGTTGGATGTGGCGCCCGGTCCGCATGACCTGGCGCTGTATGACGGCAGGGCCTGGGTGCCGTTTCCGCCATTTCCCTCCGTGTTGTTGCTTCCGGTGGTGGCGGCGACCGGCGCCGAGCGGGCGCCCGTCGTCATGGTGTCCGGATTGCTGTCGCTGTTGGCAGGGTGGGCCACGTGGCGGCTGCTCACGCGGCTGGACGTGGCATTGCCCGAGCGAGCGTGGCTGTCCGCCGCGCTGCTTCTGGGCACGGGCTTCTGGTCCTGTGTGCTGTGGAGCAACGGCGTCTGGTTCTTCGCGCATGTGGTGGCCGCCACGTTCCTGTTGCTGGCGGTCTCGGAGGCGCTTGGGCGGGGGCGTGCGGTTTGGGTGGGGCTGCTGGCGGGCTGTGCGTTCCTGTCGAGGCAGCTCGTGGTCTACAGCCTCGTCTTCCTGCTGGCCGTATTGTGGCGGCGCGCGAGCGCACACGGTCGGAAGCGACAGGTGGTGCAGGTGGTGCTCGCGCTGGGAGGCTTCGGCCTCTGCGCGCTCGTGTATCTGGCCTACAACGCCGCTCGTTTTGGCGGGCCCTTCGATACGGGCTACGCGTACATCCCGCTGGACGACTTCCTCGCGGCGCGCGTAGCGAAGTATGGGCTCTTCCATCCGGCCTACGTGCCGTTCAACTTCGTCTCCATGTTCCTGGAGGGACCGCACTTCGTCTTTTCGCCGCCGCGTCTGTTGCAGCCGGTGGCGGTGGACGGCGTCGGCACGTCCCTCACCATCGCCAGCCCCTTCGTGTTCGTGGCGCTGGCGGCGCGAGGAGATGGAACCTCCGTTCCTGTCCGGGCCGCGTGGGCCAGCGTGTTGCTGGCGTTGACCCACATGCTGCTCTACTACAACAACGGATACGTGCAGTTGAACGCGCACCGCTTCTGCCTGGACTTCTTCCCGGTGCTGTTCGTGCTCGTCGCGCTCGGCGCCAATCGGCTCCCCGCGGACCGGTGGAAGCCGCTGGTCGCCTGGGCGGTCGGGCTCAATGTGTTCGTGCTGGCCGTACTTCCCGGGTTGTCGCGAGCGCTCCGCAGGCTCTGACGTGCGGCTGACACCTACCGTGACGCCTGTCCGCGTGTCCGGCAGGCGGTCCAGCGCGAACTCTTCACGCGACGGGACGACGCGCGGTGATAAGGACGGCCCGGCTGTTACCCAGAGCCACGACTTCGACCATGTCCAGCATGCATACCCTGCGTGGGGCCCCGGCCCTTTCTGAATTCAGGCTCGCCAAGCTCCTGGCCCAGTGCCGGGAGCGGGTGCCCTCCGTGTCGTCCATCCACGCGGAGTTCGTGCATTTCGTCGACGCTCCGGCGCCCCTCTCCGAGGCGGAGCAGGCCGCGCTGGGCCGCCTGCTCGACTACGGCCCGCGCGTGGCCTCGGGCGAGCGGACCGGCAGCCTGCTGCTGGTGATTCCCCGGCCGGGCACGATTTCACCGTGGTCCTCGAAGGCCACCGACATCACCCACAACTGCGGCCTGGCGGGCAGGGTGCGGCGCATGGAGCGCGGCACGGCCTTCTTCATCGCCGGACCGGAGGGCCGTGCGCTGCCCGAGGCGGAGCTGGAGCGCCTCAAGCCGGTGCTGCATGACCGGATGACGCAGGCCGTGGTGGGCCGCCTGGAGGACGCGGCCATCCTCTTCGCCGAGCACACGCCGCGCCCCTTCACCACCGTGGACGTCCTGGGGGGAGGCCGTGAGGCCCTGGTGGTCGCCAACCGCGACCTGGGGCTGGCCCTGGCCGACGACGAGATGGACTACCTGGTGGCGCGCTTCACCGAGCTGAAGCGCAACCCCACCGACGTCGAGCTGATGATGTTCGCGCAGGCCAACAGCGAGCATTGCCGGCACAAGATCTTCAACGCGAGCTGGACCATCGACGGCAAGCCGCAGGAGCGCTCGCTCTTCCAGGCCATCAAGAACACCTACGTCCAGCACAAGGACGGCGTGCTCGGCGCCTACAAGGACAACGCGGCGGTCATCGAAGGCTTCGAGGTGGACCGCTTCTTCCCGTCCCCCGAGTCTCGTGAGTGGGGCTTCGTCCGCGAGCCGGCCCACATCATGATCAAGGTGGAGACGCACAACCACCCGACGGCCATCTCGCCCTTCCCGGGCGCGGCCACGGGCGCGGGCGGAGAGATTCGCGACGAAGGGGCCACGGGGCGCGGCGCCCGGCCGAAGGCGGGCCTCACGGGCTTCAGCGTGAGCCACCTGCGCATCCCCGGCTTCGAGCAGCCGTGGGAGGTGCCCTACGGCAAGCCGGACCGCATCGTCTCCGCGCTGGACATCATGGTGGACGGCCCGCTGGGCGGCGCCGCGTTCAACAACGAGTTCGGCCGTCCGAACCTCGCTGGCTACTTCCGCAGCTACGAGGTGCAGGTCCCCACGCCCGGTGGCGTGGAGGTGCGCGGCTACCACAAGCCCATCATGATTGCCGGTGGCCTGGGCAACATCCGGGCGGCCCACGTGCAGAAGGCGCGGCTGCGGCCGGGGGACAAGCTCATCGTCCTGGGCGGGCCCGCGATGCTCATTGGCCTGGGCGGTGGCGCGGCGTCGTCCATGGCTCAGGGCGCGAGCGCGGCGGACCTCGACTTCGCCTCCGTGCAGCGCGACAACGCGGAGATGGAGCGGCGCTGCCAGGAGGTCATCGACCAGTGCTGGGCCATGGGCGAGCAGAACCCCATCCGCTCCATCCATGACGTGGGCGCGGGCGGCCTCTCCAACGCGGTGCCGGAGCTTGCGCACGACAATGACCTGGGGGGACGCCTGGAGCTGCGCGCGGTGCCCAACGCCGAGCCGGGCATGTCCCCGGTGGAAATCTGGTGCAACGAGGCGCAGGAGCGCTACGTGCTGGGCGTGGCGCCGGAGGACCTGGCTCGCTTCGCCGCCCTGTGCGAGCGCGAGCGCGCGCCCTTCGCCGTGCTGGGCGATGCCACCGCCGAGCAGACCCTGAAGCTGGCGGACAGCCAGTTCGGTGACGCGCCCATCGACCTGCCCATGGACGTGCTGTTCGGCAAGCCGCCGCGCATGCACCGCGACGTGACGTCCCGCCCGGTGTCCTACGCGCCGCTGAAGCTGGACGGCTCGCTGAAGGACCTGGCCGAGCGCGTGCTGAGCCACCCGACGGTGGCGGACAAGTCGTTCCTCATCACGATTGGCGACCGCACCGTCTCCGGGCTCAGCAGCCGGGATCAGATGGTGGGGCCGTGGCAGGTGCCGGTGGCGGACTGCGCGGTGACGCTGTCCACCGTGACGAGCACCACCGGCGAGGCCATGGCCATGGGGGAGCGCACGCCGCTGGCCCTCATCGACGCGGCGGCCTCCGCGCGCATGGCGGTGGGAGAGGCGCTCACCAACATCGCGGCGGCGCGCATCGGCAAGCTGTCCGACGTGAAGCTGTCCGCCAACTGGATGGCCTCCGCGGGCAGCCCGGGTGAGGACGCCAGCCTGTACGCCGCGGTGAACGCGGTGGGCATGGAGCTGTGCCCGGCGCTGGGGCTCACCATCCCCGTGGGCAAGGACTCCATGTCCATGCGGACCGTCTGGGAGGAGCAGGGCACGCGCAAGGCCGTGACGGCGCCCGTGTCGCTCATCATCTCCGCGTTCGCGCCCGTGCTGGACGTGCGCAAGTCGCTCACGCCGCAGCTCGTGGACGTGGCGGAGGACACGCGGCTGCTGTTCATCGACCTGGCCCGCGGCAAGCAGCGGCTGGGTGGCTCCGTGGCGGCGCACGTCCACGGGCAGGTGGGCCCGGAGAGCCCGGACGTGGAGGACCCGGCGCTGCTGCGTGGCTTCTTCGCCGCGGTGCAGGCGCTCAACGACGCGGGCGCGCTGCTGGCGTACCACGACCGCTCCGACGGTGGCCTCTGGGCCACGCTGTGCGAGATGGCCTTCGCCGGCCGCTGCGGCTTCGACGTGGACGTGGCCGCGCTGGGCGGTGACGTGACGGCCGCCCTCTTCAACGAGGAGCTGGGCGCGGTGGTGCAGGTGCGGGCGGCCGACGTGGCGCGCGTGCGCGAGGTGCTCGGCCAGCACGGCCTGGCGGCGCAGGTCCACGAGCTGGGCCGTCCCCAACCGGCGCTGGACGTGCGCGTGCGGCACGGTGCCAAGGTGCTGTTGTCCGAGGACACGCTGGCCCTGCGCCGCATTTGGTCCCGCGTCAGCTATGAGATGCAGAAGCTGCGCGACAACCCCGCGTGTGCCGACCAGGAGTCCGCGGCGCGGAGCGACCCGACGGATCCGGGCCTGTCGCCGAAGCTGACCTTCGACCCGGCCCAGGACGTGGCCGCGCCCTTCATCGTGAAGGGGGCCCGGCCACGCGTGGCGGTGCTGCGCGAGCAGGGCGTCAACAGCCAGCAGGAGATGGCCGCGGCCTTCACGCGCGCGGGCTTCGCCGCGGTGGATGTCCACATGAGCGACATCCTGACCGGGCGCGTGTCGCTGGCGGACTTCAAGGGCGTGCTGGCGTGTGGCGGCTTCTCCTACGGTGACGTGCTGGGCGCGGGCGGTGGCTGGGCGAAGTCCATCCTCTTCAACCCGCGCGCGCGTGACGCCTTCGCCGCCTTCTTCGCGCGGCCGGACAGCTTCGGCCTGGGCGTGTGCAACGGCTGCCAGATGATGTCCCAGCTCAAGGACATCATCCCGGGCGCGGAGCACTTCCCCCGCTTCGTGCGCAATGCCTCCGAGCAGTACGAGGCGCGGCTGTCCCTGGTCGAGGTGGCGAAGACGCCTTCGCTCTTCTACCAGGGCATGGAAGGCAGCCGGATGCTCATCGTCACGTCGCACGGCGAGGGCCGCGCGGAGTTCTCCAGCGCGGACGAGGCGGCCCGCGTCAATGGACTGGGCCTGGTGACGACGCGCTGGGTGGACAACCACGGCCGGGTGACGGAGGCGTATCCCGCCAACCCGAACGGCTCGCCGCACGGCATCGCCGGCCTGACGACGAAGGACGGGCGCTTCACCATCACCATGCCGCATCCGGAGCGCGTGCACCGCTCGGTGCAGCACTCGTGGCGGCCGCGCGAGTGGGGCGACGACGGCCCCTGGATGCGCATGTTCCGCAACGCCCGCGTCTGGCTGGGCTGAGCGGCGCGCGGGGAGCCGGGCCGGTGTGTCACCCGGCCCGCTCACCCCTTCGCGACTATGCCTTCACCAGCTCCAGGGGCTGGCCTTCGGGCACGTGCTTCATGGACACCGAGTTCATGCAGTAGCGCAGGCCGGTGGGCGGCGGGCCGTCGGGGAAGACGTGCCCCAGGTGGCCGTCGCAGCGCGCGCAGCGGACCTCGGTGCGAATCATGCCGTAGGAGAAGTCCTGAATCTCCGCCACGGCGTCCGCCGTCACCGGCTGGGTGAAGGACGGCCACCCCGTCCCGGACTCGAACTTCGTGCCCGCCTTGAAGAGCGGGTTGCCGCAGCCCGCGCAGACGTAGGTGCCGGGCGTCTTCGTGCCCAGGAAGCAGCCGGAGCCAGGACGCTCCGTGCCGTGCTTGCGGAGGACTTCGTACTCCTGGGGGCTCAGGCGCTTGCGCCACTCGTCGTCGCTGAGAATGAGCTTGTCGACCATGCCTTCGTGCTCCTTGTCCGGGCCCGGACCGGGGCCCACGCGCATTTCAGATGCGCATCCTGCCCCAGGGTCGCGCCTGGTGGGCAACGAGGAGGCGGGAGGCCTGTCCGTTCCCTTGCTTCACGTCCGGGGAGAGGGCGGGAGGCGGCAGCGCAGCGGCGGGGTTTCCACAGTCGTGGGGAGGGGCGTCACGCCGAGCAAGGAGAGTGCAATGCGGATTGGCGAGCTGATGACCAAGAACCTGGAGACCATCGAAGCAGGTGAGCCCATCCGGGCCGCGGCCCTGAGGATGCGGACGTGCAACATCGGCTCCCTGCCCGTGCTCGAAGGGGGGCAGCTGGTGGGCATGCTGACGGACCGGGACATCGCGGTGCGGTCCGCGGCCCTGGGACAGGACCCGAACACCACGCCCGTGCGCGAGGTGATGACGGCCACGGTCATCACGTGCGACGTGGACGCGTCGCTCGAGGCGGCGGAGCAGACGATGGAAGAGAAGATGGTGCGCCGCCTCGTGGTGGTGGATGGCGAGCGCCGGCCGGTGGGCCTCCTGAGCCTGGACGACCTGGCCACCGTGCCCGAGGAAATCCTCCACGCGGGCGAGGTGCTGGAGCGGCTCCAGCAGGCTTGAGGTTCCGGGGCGCGAGCGGCGGACTCCACCGCTCGCGCCCCGGTGCTGCTTACGCATCCGGAGCGGGTCGGCACGCGGCGGCGAGCTCCGCCACGGCCACGCCCCACGGCAGGTCCCGCTGGGCGCCATCCCGCTGCCGCAGCCGCACGGTGCCCGCCGCCATCTCCCGCGCGCCCACGACCACCAGCCACGGGACGCCCGCCTCATGGGCATCCAGCACCTTGCGCGACAGGGACTCGCCCCGGCTGTCCACGCTGGCGCGGCAGCCCGACTCCCGCAGTTGCGCTGCGAAGCGCTCGGCGTAGTCCCCCGCGGCCTCGCCCACGGCGGCCACCACCACCTGCTGGGGGGCCAGCCAGGGCGGTAGCGCGCCGCCATGGTGCTCCAGCAGGACGCCGATGAAGCGCTCCAGGCTGCCGAGCAACGCGCGGTGAAGCATCACCGGGCGCGCTCGGGCTCCAGAGGCTTCGACGTAGTGGAGGTCGAAGCGCTCGGGCAGCACGAGGTCGAGCTGGATGGTGCCGCATTGCCACGCCCGCCCCAGCCGGTCCTTCAGGACGAACTCCAGCTTGGGGCCGTAGAAGGCGCCTTCGCCCGGCTGCATGTGGCAGTCGAGGCCCGCTTCCCTGGCGGCGAGGAGGAGCCACGACTCGGCCTTGTCCCAGAGCGCGTCGTGCCCCGCGCGGGCGGGAGGCCTGCCGGAGAAGGCGACCTGGACGTCGTCGAAGCCGAAGCCCGCGTAGAAGGCGCGCAGCGAGCGCGCGAAGCGGACCACCTCCGGCACCACCTGGGCCTCGGCGCAGAAGATGTGGCCATCATCCTGGGTGAACTGGCGCAGGCGGAACAAGCCGTGGAGCGCGCCCCCGGGCTCGGCGCGGTGCACCAGCCCGAACTCGCCCAGGCGCAGCGGCAGGTCGCGGTAGCTCGGCGCCATGCGCTGCACCATCTCGATGTGGCCGGGGCAGCTCACCGGCTTCACGCCCAGGTGTCGCGCGCCGTCCTCCACGAGGAACATGTTCTCGCGGAAGTTCTCCCAGTGGCCGCTGCGCTCCCACAGCGGCTGCGCGTAGATTTGAGGGGTCCTGACTTCCTGGTAGCCCTCGCGCCGCATGCGCTGGCGGACGTGCTCCTCCAGCAGGCGGTACAGCATCAACCCACGTGGGTGCCAGAACACCATGCCGGGGGCCTCTTCCTGCAGGTGGAAGAGGTCCAGGCGCTGGCCCAGCGCGCGGTGGTCGTGTTCGTCGAGCATGACTTCGTCTCCGATTCGGAAGGGTGAAACGCCATCCGGACGGAGCGCTGAGCGAGCGCACGGTTGCCCCGGCCGGAGATGGCGGGGCAGGGAACCGTGCGTTCGTCAGCTCACCACGTGACGCGCACCGCTCCACGCCCGCCGAAGCGAGTCGTGGTGCCGGTGGTCGTGGTGGTGATGACGAAGCTCACGCGAAACAAGATGCGAGGGGCGCGAGGAATTGTCAACTCGGCCCCTGGGGCCTCAATTGAAGCACGGCCATCCAGACAGGACCGAGAGCGCGCGGGCGATTGTACCCGGCGCGCTCCCGTCCCGGCGGGAGTGCCCGTGAAGGTGTTGCTACGCCAACAGCGACGCGAGCCCGATGAGGCCGGCGATGAGGAAGAACAGCGACTCACCGGCGATGAGCCCACCGCCCATGAGGGACATGGTGCTCATGTCCTCGGGGAGGGCCTCGCCCTCGGCGGGGCTGCCGCTCGCGGACGGCTGTCCTCGCTTCGTGAACGTGTTCCAGAGGGACGTCACGATGCCTCCCGCGCCGAACCACAAGGACACCGGGAACGCCACGAAGCCGCCGAACGACGAGGCATAGGGACTGGGCAGCAGGAGGGCATCCACCGTCCAGCCCACGGCGAAGCCCGTGCGAGAGCTCTTCACGTACTGCTGATAGCGCGCGTTGCCCCGCACCACCTTGCGCAGCAGCTCATAGACGAAGCCGATGGCCAGGCCGATGAGCAGGGCGTTCACGACGGCTTGAGACAGCGAGCCGAGGTCACGGATGGCGCCCACCAGCTTGTACGTCATCGCCGAGCCCCACTGGCCCACGTCGGCGTTGGGGTTGTCGAGTTGGTTGATGGTGAGCGCCGGGTAGGCCGTCATGAACACGCGCGCCAGACCCACGCACAAGAGCGCGCCCATGGTGACGCCCAGCACCTGGTAGCGGAACTGGGTGACGCGGTTGGTTCCCAGGCGCCAGCCGGTGGAGCGGTCCTGCTGCATGTCGCAGCCCACCGAGGTGGAGATGAGCAGGATGGTCGCGGCCATCATGCCCACGAGCGGAACCCGCAGGCCCATCATGGACATCAGGAGCACGGAGATGACGAAGGCGCTGGAGATGGGGTTCTGGTCGGTGATGCCGAACGAGATGCCGTTGATGAGCACGAACAGCAGGGCGAGCAGCATGCCGAAGAGGAGCCAGCCGATGGGCTGACCCAGCACCTGCGTGCCCACCAGCAGCGTCGCGCCGCCCCAGACGGCGACCCAGGCCAGCAGCCGGGGGATGTTGACCTTCTTCCAGGACTCCTCCGCCGCTTCGTCCTTCACCGTGGTCCGCTCGCGGATGCGCTTCGCCGCCTGGACGGCCAGCAGCGACAGGTCCACCACGGCCGCGCCGCAAATCATCCCCAGCCCGATGACGAAGCCGATTTTACGGAAGGGGTCATTCGGGCCGAGCCAGCCGATTTCCCGGAAGGTGGGCAGAAGCGCCACGCCGATGACGGCCATCACGATGGCGGGCACGGTGATGCGGCTGCCGACAATCATGCCCGCGCCCAGCGTCGCCGCGCTGGTGCCGATGGAGGCGACGAAGGCCACCTTCTCCGTCATCCACGCCGCCAGGGCGCCCAGGAGGGTGCCGCCACCCAGCTTGGAGATGGACGCCTTGAGCAGGCGCTTGTCCGTGAGGGCGCGCAGGATGTTGGCCACCGCCAGCCCGGACGGATAGTCGAGCTGGAGCTTGTCCACGAGCAGCGGCGTGTAGAGCATGCCCACGCCCACGGCGAACATGCCCACGCAGCCGACGAAGAGCATCAGCTTCCAGGCGGCGGGCATCTCCATGCCCAGCCACACCATGGACTGGATGAGCACGGACATGGCGCACAGCGAGGCCACCGAGGCGGCCATCGTCTGCATGTAGTTGGCGCCGTGCTTGCCCTCCGCGCCATAGCCGTAGGTGACGGCGCTGCCGAGGATGCCGGCCAGCACCTGGCCGCCGACGAAGAAGCCCACGCTGAAGTTCATGTACGAGGCGGCGATGCCGCCCAGGGGCCCCAGGACGAACAGGGCCACCGCGCTCAGCAGCAGGTGGTACTTCCACGTCCCCACGGGGGGCAGCCAGCGGAAGCGGGGGGAGGTGAGCTCGGAGGCGGCGCCACCCGAGGACGGAAGCGAGGGCTCCGGGGGGAGCGAGGGGGCTGGCAGTGACATTCGGAGGTGAAGGGTACCGGCCTTCCGCGCTCATGTCACAACCTGGGCCGTCGGATGAGGGCGCGGGTGCGCCCGCTCGCCCGCACCAGGGCGAAGCCACGCCGCACGCATGGCGCGGCGTGGCAACATCCGCCGCCATGCGATTCACCCTGCACCGGGGCGTCAGTCTGGCCGTGCTCGCCTCGGCCCGGACGGAGGCCGACCACCACGAGGACCTGGGCTGCAGCATCCAGGGCCCCACCGCGCGTCCCGTGCGCCGGGCCTCCCTGCCGCTGAAGCGGCATGTCGCCAGGCTCGGCCGCGAGGGCGCCCTGCATGAGGCGGAGGCGCTGGTGCGCTGGCTGGAGGACACCCCGCGCTATGCCGCGTTGTGCGTGGGGAAGACGCGCCGGATGGGACGGCGGGTGCTGCGGCCCGACGTGCTGTTTCCGGACGCCACGCGCCACCGGCCTCGCGTGCTGCACCTCCGCCAGGACGCGCTGGGCCTGGATGTTCCCGTGCGTGCATCCGAGTGGCCAGCGGTGGCGGACTTCTTCGCGGCGCTCGCCCGGGGCGCCACGCGCGCGGAGCTGCGGGCCTTCTCGGCCACGCCCGTGCTGGCGGAGCTCATCGCCGACCTGGGACAGGCGGGCTGGCTCGTGCGGCACGAGGCACCGGTGGACGTGCCGGCGCCCGGCGCGCTCTTCGTGGGCCACAACACGGTGCTGGTCGCCGGGCGCGAGGGCCGCGTGCTGGTGGACCCGTACTTCCGGCCCGCTGGCGCGGTGGACGTGCCGGGCTATTCACCCATGCAGCCGCGCGACGTGGGGCGCGTGGACGCGGTGGTCATCACCCATTCCCACGGCGACCACTTCCACCTGGGCTCGCTGCTGCAGTTGCCTCGTGACACGCGCATCTTCGTGCCAGCCGTGTCCCGGGAGAGCCTCTTCTCCACCGACTGCGCCCTGCGGCTGGCGCAGCTCGGCTTCACGCGCGTGGAGCCCCTGCGCTGGGGCGAGTCCCGGCTGGTGGGCGACGTCACGGTACGGGCGCTGCCGTTCCATGGCGAGCAGCCGACGGATGGCGAAGGGCCCTATCCCGACCTCTTCAACGAGGGCAGCACGTGGCTGGTGCGGGCGCCGGGCTTCTCCGCCGCCTTCTTCGCGGACTCGGGGCACGATGTGCGCGGGGACATGGCGGCGGTGTGCCGGCGCGTGCGCCGCGAGGCGCCCGTGGACGTGCTCTTCTGTGGCGTCCGGGGCTTCCGGCTGGCGCCCATCTTCTTCGGCTTCACCACGCTGGAGGCGTTCCTCGTCAACGTGCCCAGGGCATCGCTGAAGGCGCCGCAGCGGCTCATGGCCGGGCCGGAGGAGGCGCTGCGCTACGGTGCGTTGCTCGGCGCGCGCTACGTGGTGCCGTGCGCGGATGGCGGGGCACCCTGGTACTGGCGCGAAGGCATGGGGCCCCGGTACGAGGGCTACCCGGGCGAGCCCGTGAGCGGCGCGAGCCACCTGGACGAGAACCCGGATGCGGACCCGTACCCGGAGCGGCTCGCCGAGGTACGGCGGACGATGAAGGACGGGCCGCGGCCCCTGGTGCTGCGGCCCGGGGAGTCGTTGCGCTGGCGGGGCGCGCGCACCCCGGAGGTGCTGCGCCATCCCGGCTTCACGTGGCCCTTCGGCCAGGCGGCCTGAGGGGCTCAGCGCGCCGCGAGCCGCGCCCTGCCACGGAAGAACTGCACCCCGTACACCACGGCGACGACGCCGAGGCAGAGCACGGCCAGCGTCAGGTACCGGTTGATGAGCTGGGCTTCGTCCCAGCCGTGCGCCCCCACGAGCTTGCTGGCATCGCTCAGGCCCGAACCTTCGTTCTTCCCGAAGGGGATGGCGGCGAAGTCCCGCTTCGCTGCCCACCAGGTGTTGAATCCATCCATGAGGGACAGCGCCCCCAGGGGGAGGAAGCCCCAGCGCAGGGCCTGCTTGTGGAGGTAGCTTCCCGCGGGAGCATAGAAGGTCAGGACCATCCCCATGCCCAGCACCATCATCCCCGCGTCCCCGCCGAAGGTGACGAGCATGTCCACCGTTCGCGACGGCAGGAGGAGCGTGCCCATGGCTTGAAGCGCCAGCAGGCCACCACCCCCCACCACCCACGTCCACTGGCGGCGCTTCCAGCCCGTCCAGACCAGGAGGCCCAGCGCGGCGGCGAGCAGCAGCGCGAGCATGAGGGAGCGCCCGAAGATGAGGGTCTTCCATAGCGTGGGGAATGCGGACAGGCCACACAGCCAGGCCGTCATGGCGTGGCCCAGCTCATGGAAGGGCATGGTGAGGATGCGCACCACGAACGCGCTGAAGTTGCCCTTCACCGCGATGAAGGCCGCGAGGAGCGCCACGGGGACGGCCCAGGTGCGCAGGCGGTGCTCGAACGCCGCTTCCTCGGCGTCCACGTCCCACGCGGGCGTCTCCGGCGGCAGGACGTCCGAGCGCAGGTCCGGCGCCTGGAGCCACGCGGGGTCGACGTGTGGCGGTGCCTCCTCGCCGGTCACCGGTGGCGGCGCGGCGACTTCCTCGCGCTGTCTCGCGGCCCGGGCCTCCGCCTTGGCGTAGATGATGCCGCAGCGGGGGCACTCCGGCCCGGCGGCGCGAGGGGACTGGCAGCGAGGGCAGGACAGGGCGGAAGGGGCTTCCACGGTATTCTCACTCTAGGAGTCCAGCGCGTCCGGCGAAAATCCGGAGCGGGTGCGACCCCGGCGGCCTTGACGTCCGAGCCCGGGTCGCCCATGAGCGCACCATGGCGTCACTGGACACGAAGACGCGCGGCCGGACTTCTCGCGGACGCTTGCGCGCGCTGGATGCGTACCTGTGCCGCTGCGAGCGTCCGCTGCTCGAGCGCAACGAGGGGCCCTGGGCCCACGCTGTCTTCGTCGACGTGGGTTTTGGCGAGCACCCGTGGACGACGCTCGAGAGCGCCCAGGCCTTCCGCGCACTCAACCCGGAGCTGACCGTGGTGGGCGTGGAGCTGGACGCGGAGCGCGCGGCCGCGGCGCAGGCGGACGCCGACGCGCGCACGCACTTCCGGCAGGGCGGCTTCGAGCTTCCGCTCCGCGCCGACGAGCCCGCCCGGCTGGTGCGGGCCATGAACCTGCTCCGCCAGGGCGCCCCCGAGCGCGTCCCCGAGGTTCATCGCACCCTGGCCGGGTATCTGCTGCCCTCCGGCCTGCTGGTGGAGGGCAGCGCGGATGCCACGGGCGCGGTGCTCTCCGCACACCTGCTGCGGCGCGCCAGTGACGCCGCCGGCATGCCCTTCCGGGAGGGGCTGCTCTTCTACACCGACTTCAGCCACGGCTTCGCGCCGGTGCTGTTCCGCGACTGGCTGCCCAGGGACTTGCGCCGCCGGGTGCGACCCGGGGAGCCCATCCACGACTTCTTCGCGGCGTGGAGCGCCGCGTGGCAGCAGGCCCGTGCGGCGGGCCATGTGCGCCCACCCGATGCCTTTCGCGAAGCCGCGTGCGGGCTGGCCACGCGCGTGGACGGAGTGGAGACCGACCCGTGGCTCCTCTCCCACGGCTACGTTGTTTGGAGGCCCAAGGGGGGTGTCTGTTTTTGACGACAAGGCGCGGGCCGCTCGTGTCGGAGAAGAAGACAGCGAAGGGGAGGGAAGCCAAGCGGGGGGTGTGCGGCTATTCTGCGCCTGGGAAATCCCGGGGTCCTCGCCATCGACGCACGTCAGCGCGGCCCACCTACGACATGAAACGGCACATCTTTTCCCTCCTCACCGCGGCGTTGGCCGCCAGCGCGTCGGGCGTCAGCACGCCGGCCCAGGCGTCCAGCTCGGTGCGACCGGTGTCATCGCGCTCGCGCCGCGCGGGCGTGAGCGGCGTGCCAGGAAGACAGCAGGAGAACGAGACCGCCATGGTGGAGCAGGCACCCCGGGTTCGCGTGGAGGGCCGGCCATCCGTGCTGCTCTTCTCCGCGGGTTTCTACGGCACGCTCGCCGCCGCGCGTTGCTTCGGGCGCAACGGCATCGACGTCACGGTGGCGGACCCCGGCAGGCTGGGGCCGGCGAGCTGGTCTCGCTTCGTGGGCCGCCGCATCCAGTGTCCGCCCGAGTCCCAGGCCGAGGCGTTCGTCGAGTGGCTGCTGGCGCTGGGCCGGCGCGAGCCGCTCCAGCACGTGCTCTACCCGACGAGCGACGAGCTGGCGTGGCTGGTGTCGCTGCACCGCGAGGCGCTGTCGGAGTACTTCCACCTGTACGACCCGGGCATCGACGCCGTCTACGGCCTGCTCAACAAGCGCAAGCTCTTCGAGGCGGGCCAGGCGGTGGGCCTGACGCTGCCGCGCACCTGGTTCCCGGAGTCCGAGGCGGACCTGGACGCGGTGTCGCGCGAGGCGCGCTTCCCCGTGCTCATCAAGCCCACCACGCAGATTCTCTACTCCACCCACCGCAAGGGGCAGCCGGTGCAGGCGCCCGCGCAGCTGGCGGAGGAGTACCGCGCCTTCTCGCGGGACGGCTACGCGCCCATGCTGGTGCGCTTCGACCCCGCGGTGTCGCGCCCCATGGTGCAGGAGTTCCACCCGGAGGCGGCGGAGGGCATCTACAGCCTCTCCGGCTTCGTGGACGAGACGGGCGAGCTGTTCGAGGTGCGCGGCGCCATGAAGGTGCTCCAGCGTCCCCGGCGGCTGGGCGTGGGCGTGTGCTTCGAGTCCGCTCCGGTGCGCGAGGAGCTGGCCGCGGGGCTCCAGCGCCTGTGCAAGCACCTGGGCTACCACGGCGTCTTCGAGGTGGAGTTCATCCAGACGAAGGACGACTTCCTCCTCATCGACTTCAACCCGCGCTACTACGGGCAGATGGGCTTCGACATCGCCCGGGGCCTGCCGCTGCCGCTGCTGGCCTACCACGCGGCGCTGGGAGACCGGGACGCGCTGCGGCGCGAGCTGAACGCCGCCCGCGAGTGGCGCGGCAACGGCGAGGTGTTCTGCAACCGCATCGCGCTGGAGATGCTGCTCAACCTCCAGCGGCTGTCCGGGGCGCTCCCCGCGGACGAGGCGCGCCAGTGGCGGCGCTGGCTGGGGGACAACCAGGGGCTGACGGTGGATCCGCTCATCGACGCGGATGACCTGATGCCCACCGCGGTGGAGGTGGCGCAGATTCTCTACGGCTCCGCGCGCCACCCCCGGGCCTTCATACGGATGATGGTGCTCAACCGGTGAGGGCGGCGCGGTCGACGTTCTCGTCGAACGTCACCAGGTCGTCGAATGTCTCCGCGCGCCGCAGCAGCCGCTCCTGGCCATCCTCCAGCGCGATGATGGCCGGCTGGGGATAGGAGAAGGACGTGGCGAAGGGCACGAAGTAGGCGCCCGCGTCCATGATGGCCAGCGTGTCACCCACCCGCAGCGCTGGCAGCCGCTTGGCGTGGTAGAGCGTGTCGCCCGGGGTGCAGATGGGGCCCACCACCGTGTAGACCTTGTCCGCGGGCGCGTCCGGCCGGTTCACATGGAAGAGCTGGTGGTACTCGTTGCGCACGCACTCGGCATGGTTGATGCCGGCGTCCAGCACCGCCCACGTCCGGTCCTCGCCCGCCTTGAGCGCGTGCACGCGGCCCAGGAGCAGCTGGGTGTCGCCCGTCATGGCTCGGCCCGGCTCCAGGAAGATGCGGGGGCGCTGGCGGCCGCGGCGCGCGTAGTGCGACTCCACCATCTCCACCGCCAGCGCCACGTAGCGCTCGATGGACAGCGACGCCGCCGGGTCGGGCGCGGGCACGTCGCGAAAGAAGGTGAGGTTGAGGCGCCAGTCGCGCTCGGCGATGTGTTCGACGGTGGGCGTGTTGAGGCTGCCGCCCAGGTCGAGCACCTCCAGGTCCAGGCCCAGCTCCTGGTGCAGCGTGTCCGTGAAGTCGAGCACCGCCTCCACGAAGGACGTGAGGTCGCCTTCGGTGCGGATGGTCTCCCCTCGGTGCGCGTGCAGGCCCACCACGTCCAGGTGCCGCGAGGCGCGCGCCTGCTGGTACGCCCGCAGCGCGGCGCCACCGGTGATGGGCGTGCCGAACTGCGCGGACCAGCCGCTGTTCGTGCTCACCCGCACCGCGACGCGCGGGCGGCGGTCCAGCTCCGCGGCGAGCCGGGCGAAGACGGCAATCTCCTCCGCGTGGTTGGCGGCGAGCAGCTGGATGCCCCGGGAGATGGCCTCGCGAACCGAGGCCTCGGACTTCACCGGGCCGTTGTAGACGATGCGCTCGGGCGGCACGCCCAGCTTCAGTGCCAGCCACAGCTCGTAGGCGGAGATGACCTCCGCGCCCACGCCCAGGCCGTGCAGGAAGGACAGCACCCCCGGCACCGGGTTCGTCTTGTACGAGTAATAGACTTCACAGCCGCCGGTGCGCCCCGGCGGCACCGCGAGGAAGCGCTCCGCGTTTCGGCGCAGCGCCGCCAGGTGCACCACGTGCAGCGGCGAGCCCCAGCGCTCCACGAGCCCCGCCAGCGGCACGCCTTCCAGGCTCAGGCCCTGGCCGGGCAGCTCCTGGAGGCCCCAGTGGGAGGCGGGAATGGCGGTGCGCGCGGGCGTCATCGCCCGCTGGAGCACCGGGCGCAGCGTCTGCTTCACCTGACGCTTGGCCGTCCCCAGCAGCCGGCTCTTGAGGCTCATGACACGCGGCCCTGGTTCGGCAGGCGCAGCGGCAGACGGCGGGCGAGCTCGAAGGGCAGCACCCGCATGGCGGCCTGCATGATGCGGTACTCCAGCATGCCGTTCGCCTTGCGGTACTTGCCGTGAATCATCTCGTTGGATTGCACCACCAGCGTGCCGTCCTTGCCTAGGTTGTGCATCAGCGACGGGCGGCCGGTGCGGTAGTGGAGGATGGGGCGGTTGACGTAGACGTGGCCGTAGGCGCGGATGCCGCGCAGGTAGAAGTCCACGTCCTCGTAGACGGGGATGCTGGCGTCGAAGCCGCCCAGCGGCGCGAAGTGCTCGCGGCGCACCATGCACGCGGAGTTCACATACAGCGTGCCGCGGAAGAGGATGTGGGCCACCGTCCACGCGCTGCTGGGCGTGCTGGCGCCCACCCGGGCCGCCCACTCGAAGTACTCGCTTTTGTCCTTGAGCCAGTCCGCGTCGTCGCCGAAGGGCACCACCCAGCCCACCGCCACGCCCGCGTCCGGCCGGGCGTCCAGCGCGCTCACCATGGCGTGCAGCGCGCCCTCGGCGAGCATGTCGTCGTCATCCAGGAAGTGCAGGTAGCGGCCTCGGGCCAGCGTGGCGCCGTGGTTGCGCACCACGGCCGGGCGGCCCTTCGAGGGCGGGTCGTTCACCAGGTAGCGAACGCGCTCGTCCTTCAGTCCTTCGACGGCTTCGCGTGCGGTGCCCTCGGGGGTGTCGTCCAGCACCAGGACCTCGACACTCACCCCTTCCTGGCGGAGCACCGAGCGGATGGCCTCCACCACTTCCTTCTCCCGCTTGTGGGTGGGCATCACCACCGAAACGTCAATAACGGACATGGCGGACTTATACGTGTTGACGGCCACGGCTGAGAAGCGCCGGGCCGGCGCCACCCCGTCACATCAGTAGCTGGCGAAGTGGAGGTCGAAATCACCTCCAAAGAGGTCCTCCGGGTCGGTTTCGACCTGCGCAGCCGCTGCCGCAAGCAGGACAGGGATGTCCTGATTTTGCCGATTCACCGTGACGCGAGTGCCCGACGTCACGCTACCGCCCACCCAGTCCAGGCTGCCCGTCGCCGCCCGAATCCGACGGTCCGCCCGACCGAAATCCCAGTGGGCGAGGCGGTTCAGTGAGGGCTGCGTGCTGTGGCGGGCCATGTTCATCCTCCTGCCTCGCGCCGGCGAAGCTGGCCCTTGGTTTTGCAGACGTCATGCCAGCCTGTCGGACGGGCAGGCCCCCATCGGAAAAACGACGCGTGTCACTCGGGCGTGACGTGTGGCTGCCCGGAGGAGGGGGCCTCGGGCCCATGGGTCAGGCTTGACGCCGGGCGGCGCTCGCGACAGGAAATGGTCCATCCATGGCGTTCCTCCTGGCCCACGAAGTCGAGCCGCCTCGTCCCTGCAGCTACCTTCCGGAGCGGCAGGCGTCGCTCGAGAACCTCGTGCTGGAGGACGTCACCCCGGAGGAATACGAGCACCTGCTGGTCCGGGGCTGGCGCCGCTTCGGGCTGGTGTACTTCCGGCCGGCCTGCGTCGGGTGCAATGCCTGTGTGTCGCTGCGCATCCCCGTGGAGGACTTCCGCCCCAATCGCAGCCAGCGGCGTGCGCGTGCGGCGTGCGCGCATCTGCGCGTGGAGGTGGGGACGCCCCGGGTGGACGACGCGCGGCTCGCCCTGTATCGCCAGTGGCATGCGGAGCGCGAGGCGTCCCGGGAGTGGGCGCCGTCTCCCATCACCGAGCGCGAGTACTCGCTCCAGTTCTCCTATCCGCACCCCTCCGCGCGCGAGGTGGCCTGGTACGACGACGGCGCGGAGGGCGGCCCCCGCCTGGTGGGCGTGGGCATCAGCGACGAGACGCCGCGCGCGTGGAGCGCGGTGTACTTCTTCTACGACCCCGCCTACGCGCACCTGTCACTGGGCACCGCCAACGTGGTGCGCCAGGTGGAGCTGGCGAAGGCGCGCGGCATCCCGCACGTCTACCTGGGCTATCGCGTCCAGGCCTGCGCGTCGCTGCGCTACAAGGGCGCCTTCCGGCCGCACGAGCTGCTGGAGGGGCGGCCCGCGCTGGATGCGGCGCCTCACTGGGCCGCCGCCTCGGACGACACCTGAGGCAGCACGCCGAGCGCCGTCCCGAAGTGATGGAGCAGCCGGCGCGCGTACTCCTCGGGCGCCACGCGCGCGTACTGGCCATGCCCCGCGCCGTGGACCACCCAGAGCGACTTGGGCTCGCAGGCGGCCTGGAAGAGGCTGGCCTGGAGCTTCGCGGGCGCGTCCGGGTCCACGTCTCCGTTGACGAGCAGCAGCGGCCGGCCGCGCAGCCGGCACATCCCGTCAATGGGGCGCACCGCGTCCACCGCCACGCCCGCCCGCCGCAGCGTCCACAGCACGGGCTCCGCGCTCAGCGCGCCCCAGCGGCCATAGCCCGAATAGATGTCCGCCTCGAGCGCGGGGTAGGCCCCCGCCGCGGCCACCGCCTTCACGCGCGCATCCTCGCTGGCCACCAGCAGCGACGTGGTGCCGCCCATGGAGAAGCCGAACAGCCCCAGCCGCCGCGGGTCCACGTCCGGACGGCGCGAGACGAAGTCCAGCGCCGCCGTCACGTCGTGTCGCTCCAGGTCACCCCACGTCACGGTGCTCCCACCGCTCTCGCCATGCGCGCGCAGGTCGAACAGCAGCACGCCATAGCCCGCCGCCGCGAGCGTGCGTGCCTCGAACAAGAGCTGCGCGCGGTTGTCCGCGAAGCCGTGCACCAGCACCACCGCGGCCCGGTTGCGCGAAGGCAGGTACCAGCCCCGCAACGCCACGCCGTCCGCGCTGGTGAAGGACACGTCCTCCAGCCCCGCGAGCAGCGGCTCCGCCACCGGGCGCTGCACCGGAATCGGGCGCGGATGCAGCAGGCCCTGGCCGATGCGGTAACCGTTCACCACGGGATATCCCGCCGCCGCCAGCAGCACACCCAGGGGGACCAGCACCGCGAGACGATGGAAATGAGTGCGTGTTTTCACGGATATCTCAGGATGGCAGGGATTAAAGCGGAGCCCGGCCGAGCCTGGGAGTGGCGGAGTGCGTGCAAGTTGATTAGACGGCGGGTGGGTCAGCCTGGAGCCGGGGGGAGTCCTGGCACTCCAGCCGCCCCGAACCACGGTGCTTCAAGGCACTTGAGAGAGCGGGAGATGCTCGTAACGACACAGGGGGAGTCGCCGGCTCCAGCACCCGCCAGGAAGCGTGTGTTGTTCACGCTGGTGTTCCTGGGCTCGGGCGGTATCGAACGGTCGGTGTGCAACGTGCTGGCGGGGTTGGACCCTGGCCGGTTCGACACGAAGATGTTCTTCCACCACCGTCCCCACCCGAAGAGCCAGAGCGACCGGATTCCGCAGCGCACCAAGGTCGTGTGGGGCACCGACGTCTTCGAGTACCGGCGTGACATGCTGCCGCGCTTCTTGTGGCGGCTGGTGCGCGAGGCGCGCGACGTGGACGTCATCGTCGCAGGCCAGGAGGGCCGGGCGGCGCTGCTCGCGTGTCTGGCGGGGCGGCTGCTCGGCAAGCCGGTGGTGGGGATGATCCACTTCGACTGGGGCGCCTTCCGACGGGAGCAGCCCCGGCGGCAGCTGTGGGGGCTGCGCTGGCTCTACCCGCGGATGAGCCGCATCATCGCCTGCGGCCACGACTCGGCGAAGGCCTTCCGGGACCTGGTGCCCGTGCGGCCGGAGCAGCTCCACGTCATCCCCAACTTCGTGGACGGCGACAAGGTGCGCGCCGCCGGTGAGCAGCCGCTGCCGGAGTGGGCGGAGCCCATCTTCCGCAAGCCCGTGGTCATCGCCGTGGGCCGGCTGGAGCACCAGAAGGCCTTCGACGTGCTGATCCGCAGCCATGCCCTGATGCGGCAGGCCGGGGTGGACCACCACCTGCTCATCCTGGGCGAGGGCTCGCTGGAGGGCGAGCTGAAGGCGCTGGTGGCCTCCCTGGGCGTGGAGGACTCCGTCTTCCTGCCGGGCTTCGCGCCCAACCCGCACGCGTTGATGCGGCGGGCGGCCGCCTTCGCCATGTCCTCGCGCTTCGAGGGCCTGCCCATGGTGCTGCTGGAGGCGCTCGCCCTGGGCTGCCCCGTCGTCAGCACCGACTGCCCCTCCGGCCCCGCCGAGGTGCTGGAGCACGGTCAGCACGGCGTCCTGGTGCCCATGGAGCAGCCCCAGGCGCTGGCGGATGCCCTGGGGCGCGTGGTCCAGGACGACATGCACCGCAAGGACCTGTCCCTCCGGGCGCGGCGCCGCGCCGAGGAGCTGTCCGCGGAGCGGGCCCTGAAGGCCTGGGAGTCCCTGCTCTCGTCACTCTGACGGCGGGCGAGGGGCCCGGCTCCTCGCCTTCTGGCCGGGGGAATGAAGTGGGCCCCCTTCCGGGGTTCTTCTCCAAGGCCTCCGGCGAGGCGGCTGTGCCCCACGGGGCGGCACCTGAGGTAGGAATTCCTTGCCGGCCCCCGGCTGCTTCACGAGGATTCGCCCCCATCATGACGACGACGAACGAGACGCAGGGCCTGAACTTCCTCCAGGAAATCATCGAGGAAGACCGGCGGACGGGAAAGCACGCGGGCCGCGTGCACACCCGCTTCCCGCCCGAGCCCAACGGCTACCTCCACATCGGCCACGCCAAGTCCATCTGCCTGAACTTCGGGCTGGCGCAGCAGTACGGGGGGAAGTGCAACCTGCGCTTCGACGACACCAACCCCGTCACCGAGGACACCGACTACGTCGAGTCCATCCAGCGTGACGTGAAGTGGCTGGGCTTCGAATGGGAGGACCGGAAGTTCTTCGCGTCCGACTACTTCCCCAAGCTCTACGACTTCGCCGTGCAGCTCATCAAGCAGGGCAAGGCGTACGTGTGCAGCCTGTCCCCGGAAGAGATTCGCGAGTACCGCGGCGACTTCACCACGCCGGGGCGCAACAGCCCGTACCGCGACCGCTCCGTGGAGGAGAACCTGGACCTCTTCCACCGCATGCGCGCGGGCGAGTTCTCCGACGGCCAGCACACCCTGCGGGCGAAAATCGACATGGCGTCGCCCAACCCGGTGCTGCGCGACCCGCCCATCTACCGCATCCGCCACGCCCACCACCACCGCACGGGGGATGCGTGGCCCATCTACCCGCTCTACGACTTCGCGCACTGCCTGTCGGACGCGATTGAGGGCATCACCCACTCCATCTGCACGCTGGAGTTCGAGAACCGGCGTGTGCTCTACGACTGGATTGTCGACAGCCTCATCAGCGGCGACCGGCCCTACCAGTACGAGTTCAACCGGCTGAACCTCAACTACACGGTGATGAGCAAGCGCAAGCTGCTCAAGCTGGTGAACGAGGGCTTCGTGTCGGGCTGGGACGACCCGCGGATGATGACGATTTCCGGCCTGCGCCGGCGCGGCTTCACCCCGGCGTCCATCCGCGACTTCGCCACGCGCGTGGGCGTGGGCAAGGCGCAGCAGCTCATCGACATGAGCCTCCTGGAGCTGTGCATCCGCGAGGACCTCAACGAGACGGCCCCTCGCGCCATGGCGGTGATGCGCCCGCTCAAGGTCGTGCTGGAGAACTACCCGGAAGGGCAGACGGAGACACTGGAGGTGCAGAACCATCCGCAGAAGCCGGAGATGGGGACGCGCCAGGTGCCCTTCATGCGCGAGCTGTACATCGAGGCGGACGACTTCATGGAGGAGCCGCCCAAGGGCTTCTTCCGGCTGTCGCCCGGCAAGGAGGTGCGGCTGCGCTCGGCGTACTTCATCAAGTGCGAGCGGGTCATCAAGGACGAGGCCGGCAACGTGGTGGAGCTGCGCTGCTCGTATGACCCCGCCACGCGAGGTGGCAACGCGCCGGACGGCCGCAAGGTGAAGGGCACGCTGCACTGGGTGCCGGGCAACGCGCCCGTCGCGGAGGTGCGCCTCTATGACCGGCTCTTCTCCGTGGAGGCGCCGGACGCCGACGAGGCGCAGGACTTCACCACCTTCCTCAACCCGCACAGCCTCCAGACGCTGCGCGACGCCCGCGTCGAGCCGATGCTGGCGGACGCCGCCGTCGAGTCGCGCTTCCAGTTCGAGCGCACGGGGTACTTCTACGTGGACCCGAAGGACTCGAAGCCGGGCAAGCCCGTCTTCAACCGCACGGTGACGCTGAAGGACTCGTGGACGAAGGAGCAGGCGAAGGGGAAGTAGCCCCCGCCCGAGGGACGTGCCGGGTGCCGCCAGCCCCAAGGCGGCACCCGGGGCCCGGGCTCACCGCGACGCTTCGGGCTGCTCGAGCTGTTTGAGCTGCTTGACGGCGTTCTCGTTCTTGGGGTCCAGCTCCAGCGACTTGCGGTAGTTCTCGATGGCCCGCGCCTTGTCGCCGCTGGCCGCATAGGCCTCACCGAGGCTGTCGTAGCAGTTGGCGCCGGTGGGGAACATCTCCACGTTGAGCTTGAACACCTCGATGGCGTCCGCCACGCGTCCGACCCTCAGGAGCTGATAGCCCACGGTGTTCAGCTGGGACTCGGAGAAGTCGTACTCGGACGCCTTCGTCTTCTTCAGCGTGCGGTACGTGGCGATGGCCTTGGCGCTGGAGCCCTTGTCGAGCGCCTCCAGCATGACGGTGCCGATGGGCCTGCGGGCGGGCCGCGGTGGGATGCCGTGCAGGATGCTCAGCACGCCGCCCGCGATTTCCTGGAGGCTGCCCCGGCTCGTGTTGTCGAGGAGGATGACGACCTCCTTCCGCTCGGGCGCGCGCACCAATATCGAGGCAAAGCCGTTGATGCCGCCGCTGTGGAGGATGCCCTGGATGGACGTCTTGTCGTCGTGCAGCTTCAGCGGGGCAATGGCCCAGCCGAAGCCGTAGTGCTGCAGGCCCGGGGTGAGCATCTTCTGCTTGAGCGCCGCGGGCATCAGCGTGTCGCCGTAGAAGGCCCGGTCCCAGCGGTAGAGGTCCTCCACCGTCGAGTACAGCGAACCGGCGGCATAGGGCTGGCCCATGTCGATGTAGTCCGCGTTGACGAGCCCGCCCGGCGCGGGCTCATACCCGCTGGCGCGCTTGGGCAGCACCGTGGCGGTGACGTCGTAGCCGGAGTCCTTCATCCCCAGCGGGCCGAGGATGCGCGCCTGCACGGCCTCCGCGTACGTCTGGCCCGTGAGCTTCTCGATGATGGCGCCCAGCAGGTAGTAGCCGGAGTTGTTGTATGCGAACTTCGTGCCGGGCTCGAACTCCAGGTCGCCGCTGCAGGACTTCTTCACGAACTCCGCGACGCTGTACGGGGTGCGGTGGTTATCCCTGTACTCGGGGGCCGACGTGAAGCTGGGGATGCCGGAGGTGTGGTTGAGCAGGTGGGTGATGGTGACGCGGTCGCCGGTGTCCTTGCGGTAGTCGGGCAGGTGCTGGGTGATGGGGTCATCCAGCTGGAGCTTCCCCTCGGCCACGAGCTGGAGGATGACCGTGGCGGTGAAGGACTTGGTGATGGAGCCGATGCGGAACTTCGTGTCGGGCGTGTTGGGCACCTTCCACTCGAAGTTCGCGGAGCCGTAGCCCTTCTTGAGGAGGATGCCGCTCTCGTTGGCCACGAGCACGGTGCCGTTGAACATGCCCTGCTCGTGGAACCGGCGGATGTAGCGCTCCAGCTCCTGCTTCTTGGACGCGGCCTCCGCGAGGGGGGCCACCAGGAACAGCGCCACGAAGGCGCTCACGACACCTGCTCTGAGCCAGTGCATTCGACGTCTCCCTGTCCGTGCGGGCCTGTACGACGGGAGGGAGGAACGATTGCACTTCTCGTGAAGTCACTCCAGGTCGTCGCGAGGCGGGGCCTCGCGCGTCATCTCCACCATGGTGGGGCGCCAGCCCAGCTTCGTGAACAGGCGCTGGGCGTTGGCGTTCCGGGCCGCGGTGTGCAGCACCACGCGCGGCACCCCCAGGGCCGTCAGGCGCCGCATCATCTCCTCCGCGAGCAGCGCGCCCACGCCCGCGCCTCGGGCCTTCTCCTCCACCCAGAGGTCGTGGAGGGCGCCGCTGCGGTCCAGCAGGGCGTTCCAGTCCACGCCCTCGACGCGGCCGTAGGCGTAGCCCACCACCTCGCCATCCAGCTCCGCCACCAGGACGACCGCGTCCGCCTTCTTCGCCTCGCGCCCCAGCCACCAGCGGTAGCCTGACTCCACGTCCTCCGGGAGCATGAAGCGCGCGTTGTCGAACGCATGGTGCTGCCGGGCGAGCGCCGCGCCCATGCGCCCCAGGGCGGGCTCATCCGAGGGCTTGGCGGGACGCAGGGTGACGGGCATGGAGGCTCCTCCGAGACGAGAGGCGGACAGGGCCCCTCCCTATATCTGGCTTCTTCGCCAGGCGATGGGCCCGTTGGAATGGGCGGCTTGGCGGCATGGCCACGAGACAACAATGTTGACGGGTAGGGCGTCCAGGAGTCGTTGGTGGATGGCTGCCTCCTTGCGCTCGACGCGAGCCTCGCGATGGACCACCTGGAAGACAGCGCCTGGATGTCAGCCCCGCTTGCCCGGGATGACACCTCCCGACCGGCCGTTCCCATGGCGCGGGACGAGGAGGGCGGTGGTTCGCTCGGCATCCTGGAGGCCGTCTTCCTCAACATGGGCGATGGCGTATCGGTGGTGGACCGTCACGGCCGGTTCGTCCTGCTCAACCCGATGGCCCAGGAGATTTTCGGCGCCCTGCCGCCGCCGGACGTGCCCGTGTCCCAGTGGTCCGAATATTTCGGGGTCTACCTTCCCGATACCGTGACGCCGTATCCCGCCGAGCAACTGCCGCTCAGCCGGGCCCTCTTCCGAGGAGAGGCGGTGGACCAGGCGGAGGTCTACGTGCGCAACAAGCGCCACCCCCACGGGCTCTGGTTGCTGATCAGCGCCCGCCGGCTCACGACGGACTCGGGGGAGCCCTATGGCGCGGTCTCCGTCTTCCGGGACATCACCGCCCTCAAACAGACGGAGGCGGCGCTCCGCGAGGAGGAGGAGAAGTTCCGGAGCCTCTACAAGAACACGCCCGCGATGATGCACTCCATCGACAGCGAAGGGCGGCTGGTCAGCGTCAGCGAGTTCTGGTTGAGCACCCTGGGCTACACGCGCGAGGAGGTCCTCGGCCGCCGCTCGGTGGACTTCTTCACGCCGGAGTCCCGCCGGTACGCGTGCGAGCACGTCCTGCCCGAGTTCTACAAGACGGGCGTCTGCAAGGACGTGCCGTATCAGGTCGTGAAGAAGAATGGCGAGGTGCTCGACGTGCTCCTCTCCGCCATCTCGGAGCGGGATGCCTCGGGACGCATCGTCCGCTCGCTGGCGGTGCTGACCGATGTGACGGAGCGCAAGCGGGCGGAGGACGCGCTCGTCGAGAGCGAGAAGCGGCTGCGCGCCATCCTCGACAACGCCAACGCCGTCTTCTTCATCCTCGACCGGCAGGAGCGCTACGTCTTCGTGAACCGCGAGTGGGAGCGGCTCTTCCACCACACGCTGGAGGAGGTCGCGGGGAAGTCGGCCGCAGATGTCTTCCCTCCGGAGCTGGCCCAGCGCTTCCGCCAGACGAGCCTGGCCGTCTTCGCCACCGGGGAGCTCGTCCAGAGGGAGGAGCGCATCCCCCTGGACGATGGCGTCCATACGCACCTCACCCAGAAGTTCCCGCTCATCGACTCGTCGGGGGCGCTGTACGCGCTGTGCGGCATCTCCACGGACGTGACGGAGCTCAAGCAGATGGAGCAGGGGCAGCGCTTCCTGGCCGAGGCCAGCCAGGCGCTGGTGACGTCGCTGGACACGGAGACCACCTTGCGGCGCGTCGCGGAGATGTCCGTGCCCACCCTGGGCGAGCTGTGCATCATCTCCGTGCTCGACGCGGAGTCAGTGCTGCGTCCCGTCGCCATCGCCGCGTGCGCGCCGGACGAGGGGCGGGCGGTGCGCGAGCTCCTGGTGGCGCACCCGCCGTCGCCGGGCGCGCGCGACGGGCCCTATGCGGCGCTGGCGTCGGGGCGCTCGGAGGCGTCCCGGGGCACAGCGGGACTGCTGGACCCGGAGGGGCTGAAGGACGAGCGGTGGCGCACGGTCCGCGCGCTGGGGGCGCGGGCCTCGTTGAACGTCCCCCTGCGGGCGCGTGGTCCCGTCCTGGGCGTGCTGACCCTCGTCTCCTCGCAGCCGGGGCGCCCCATTGGCCCGCGCGAGCGCACCCTGGCGGAGGAGCTGGGACATCGCGTGGCCTTCACCATCGAGAACGCGCAGCTCTATCGGAAGGCGCAGGAGTCCATCCGCGCGCGCGACGAGTTCCTGTCGATTGCCTCGCACGAGCTGAAGACGCCCGTCACCTCCATGAAGCTGCGCGTGCAGCAGCTGGCGCGCACCGCGGCCCGGCAGGCATCCGGCGAGATGCCCGTGGAGAAGGTGACCGCCATGCTGGACGTCTTCGGCGACCAGCTGCGGCGCCTGTCCCACCTGGTGGACCACCTGCTGGACGTGTCACGCGTCAACGAGCCCCAGGTGGAGCTGCGGCGCGAGGCGATGGACCTGGCGGCGGTGGCGCGCGACGTGACGGACCATCTGCGGGGACAGATGCGCCGGGCCGGCAGTGCGTTCGAGCTGGTGGCGCCCGAGCCCGTCATGGGACGCTGGGACCGGCTCCGCATGGAGCAGGTGATGATCAACCTGCTGACGAATGCGATGAAATACGGCGCTGGCGCGCCCATCCGCATGGAGGTGACCCGCGTTGGCGCCGGCGCTCGCATCCGCGTCCGGGACTCCGGCGTGGGCATTCCCCTGGCGTCCCAGGCCCGCATCTTCGAGCGCTTCGAGCGCGCGGCGTCCCGCAACTACGGAGGGCTGGGGCTGGGGCTCTTCATCACCCGGCGGCTCGTGGAGGCGCATGGCGGGACGATTCGTGTGGAGAGCCGGCCCGGTGAGGGCGCCACGTTCACCATCGACCTGCCGTCCGAGCCCACTCGCCCGTGACTGGCGCGGAGCGGAGGGGCAGACTGCCAACTCCTCATGCACTCGCTCGACACCGAACTCGATACCGCTCGCCGCATCGCCCGCCAGGCGGGTGCCATCCTCATGGAGGTCTACGCCACGCCCTTCGCCGTCCATGACAAACCCGGCGGCATGGGGCCCGTCACCGAGGCCGACGAGCGCGCCAACGCCTTCATCGTGGACGCGCTGCGCGCCGCCTTCCCGTCCGACGGCGTGGTGGCCGAGGAGTCGGACAACAGCGCCGGCGCGAACCGCTTCGAGCGCTGCTGGTTCGTGGACCCCATGGATGGCACCCAGGAGTTCGTCAACCGCAACGGCGAGTTCGCCATCCACGTGGGGCTCGCCGTCGAGGGCAGGCCCGCGCTGGGCGTCGTCTACCGCCCGGTGGGTGACCGGTTGTACTGGGGCGTGGTGGGGCAGGGCGGCTTCGTGGAGGACGCGTCGGGGCGCCGCGCCCTGCGGGTGTCGGACACGGCCGAGCCGTCCGCGCTGCGGCTGGTGGTGTCCCGCTCGCACCGCTCCCGCCTGACGGCCGCGGTGGCGCGGCGGCTGGGCATCACCCGGGAGCAGGAGTGCGGCTCGGTGGGGCTCAAGTGCGGCCTGCTGGCCGAGGCCGCCAGCGACCTCTACCTGCACGTCAGCGACAAGAGCTACCGCTGGGACAACTGCGCGCCGGAGGCGGTGCTGCGCGCGGCGGGCGGCATCCTGACGGACCTGGGCGGCACGCCGTATTCCTACGACGGCACCGAGCTGCAGAACCGCCGCGGCCTGCTGGCGTGCAACGCCGCGGCGTTCGAGCGCGTGGCGCCCGTGGTGGCTGCGTTTGCCCGCGAGGCCGGCATCGTCGGCTGAGCCCCGCGGACGCCGCGCGCGTCAGGACGCCGTGGTCGCGCAGCGCTGGATGATGGTGCGCAGCTGCGTCTGGACGCCGGAGAGCATGTTGCGCAGCTTCGCGTGGCGCAGCGAGCCGGCGAGCGCGTTGGACAGCGCCTGGAGCACGGAGACCTCCATCGGCGGCCACTGGCGCTCGGTCCTGCAGTCGTCGAAGCCCACGAAGCCCCACCACTCGCCGCCCACGGTGATGGGGCAGACCAGCAGCGAGCGGATGTCCTGGCTCTCCAGCAGCTCCCGGGCGGGCGACGGGAAGTCCCGGGGAGGGCCCTGGACGGCCTTGCCCGAGGACAGGGGCGGCACCCACGCGGGGAGGACCTCCGCGTAGGAGACGTTCTGGAGCTCGGGGTTGTCGAGCTGCGCGGAGGCCGCGGCCGCGGTCCACTCGTAGCGCTGGCTGCACAGCAGCTCGCCCGTGGGGCTGGTGGCGTTCTCGAAGATGTAGACGCGGTCGACGTCGAGCGCGACGCCCACCTTGCCCAGTGCCTCCGCGACCGTCTTGGGCTCGAAGCCGTTCTCCAGGAGCAGCTGCGAGACGTTCATGATTGCGGCGAATGGGGACGAGGCCATGGTGTGTGCTCCAGGTGGGGGCGCCTGTTGCGGGCAGGTCGGGGGGGAACCTGGACGGGAGCGTTGCATGTGGACGCACCCATGGGTCAAGTCGCGGTGTGCAAAGCGACCCGCACTCGTACCGGGAGTCGTCAGCCCTGCTCCACGGCGCGTCTCAGCTCGGAGAAGAGCTGGCCCAGCGCGCCGAGTTGATAGTGGGCGTTGAGCCCGCTGGGATTGGGCAGCACCCACAGGCGCGTATCGCCCAGGCGCTCCGGCTGCGGACCCAGTGAGGCCTTGGGGCGGTTGAAGGCCGTACGGTAGGCGCTCACGCCCAGCACCGCGAGGAAGCGCGGCTGGAAGCGCGCCACCTTCGCCTCCAGGGCCTTGGCGCCCTCGGCCAGTTCGCCGGGGGCCAGCAGGTCCGCGGTGGCGGTGGCGCGGTCCACCACGTTGGTGATGCCGTAGCCCAGCGCCAGGAGCGCTTCCTGCTCGGTGGGCTGGAAGAGATGGGGGGTGATGCCCGCGGCATGCAGCGTGGGCCAGAAGCGGTTGCCGGGCCTGGCGAAGTGGTAGCCCACGACCGCCGAGTAGAGGCTGGGGTTGATGCCGCAGAAGAGCACGCGCAGCCGGGGCGCGATGACATCGGGCACCGTGCGGCCGGTGGCTGCTTCCAGCTCATCTCGTGAGGGGCGGCGGAGCTGTGTCATGGGGGCGCATCTTCGCGAGCCTACCTGGGAAGGCAACCCCCAACGCCCCCATGCGGCGGGTGGGGTGTTGCCCGTGGGACGGAGCCGCCCGGCGGGTTCGGGTGGCTGGCATCGCCCTGCTGGCTGGGGCAGGCTCGGCCCCTCCGATTCCGTGTTCCCAGGAGGCCTTCCGAGATGCCGCACATCGTCACGCTGACGCTCAACCCGACCATCGACGTGGCCACGTCGGTGCCGGAAGTCACCCCGGAGCACAAGCTGCGCTGTGGTCCCGTGCGCAGGGACCCGGGTGGGGGCGGCATCAACGTGGCGCGCGTGGTGCGCGAGCTGGGGGGCGAGTCCATCGCCGTCTACACGCGGGGCGGGGCCACCGGGAGCCTCCTGGAGGAACTGCTGGAGGAGAAGGGCCTCCTGCGGCGCTCCGTGCCGTTGCAGGACTCCACCCGGGAGAGCTTCACCGTGGCGGAGGGCACGGGCGCGCGGGAGTACCGCTTCATCCTCCCGGGGCCCACGCTGTCCGAGCGCGAGTGGCAGCGCTGCCTCGACGCGCTGGAGGACGTGGCCCCGGGCGCGGCGTTCATCGTCGCCAGCGGCAGCCTGGCGCCGGGCGTGCCGGAGGACTTCTATGCCCGCGTGGCCCGGCTGGGGAAGCGCCGGGGCGTGCGCGTGGTGGTGGACACCAGCGGGCCGCCCCTGCGCGCCGCGCTGGAAGAGGGCGTGTACATGGCCAAGCCCAACCGCCGCGAGCTGCGGGACCTCAGTGGCGCGGGCACGGAGGACTTCGCCACGCAGGCCGCGGCGGCGCGTGAGCTGGTGGCCCGGGGACGCGCCGAGCTGCTGGCGGTGTCCATGGGCGCGGAGGGCGCGCTGGTGACGTTGCCCGACGCCCAGTTCCGCGCGGCGCCACCACCGGTGCAGACGCACAGCTCGGTGGGCGCCGGGGACAGCTTCGTCGCGGGGATGACGTTCGCGCTCGCGCGAGGCAAGTCCGCGGAGGAGGGGCTGCGCTGGGGCATCGCCTGTGGCACGGCCGCGCTGCTGACCCAGGGCACCGACCTGTGCCACCGGGAGGATGTGGAGCGCCTCTTCTCCCAGGTGACGGTGACGCCGGTGCCGCGGACGTAATCCCGGCTCCTCCCGCCCGGGGAAGGAGCGCTTGTCCGTCCTATTTCCTGAAGTGCGCGCCCCGGGCGGATTCGGGGTGCGTGGAGGTTCCGGCGCGGACATGTTGCCCATGGGCGGGCGCTCGGGGCGAGTGCTCGCGTTCCCTGCTTTCGAGGTGACTGGAATGAAGCAGCCACTCCGCCGTACCTGGGTTCCGTTCGTGCTGGGAGGGGTCCTGACGGGCCTGCTGGCCTGTCAGGGGCAGGGCCGCCAGGGGCTGCGCACGGCGGACTCCCAGGCGGTGACCGTGCTTCGGGGCGTGCGGGTCCTCGACGGGCGCGGCGGTCCACCGCTGGAGAACGCCGCGGTCGTCATTCAGGGCGAGACGCTCCTGAGCGTGGGGCCCGTGGACCAGGTGGACGTCCCCGCGTCGGCCACGGTCCTCGAGTTGCCGGGGCGGACCGTGGTCCCCGGCCTCATCTCCAATCACTCCCACCTGGGGATGACGCAGGGCACGGACTCCGGCGGGCAGAACTACCAGCGGGACAACATCGCGCGGCAGCTCTTGCAGTTCGAGGCCTACGGCGTGACGACGGTGACGTCGCTCGGCCTCAACACGCCGCTCGTCTACGCGCTCCAGAAGGAGGTGGAGGCCGGGACGCTGCCGGGGGCCTCCATCTTCAGCGCGGACCGGGGCATCGGCGTGCCCGAGGGCGCCCCGCCGATGAAGGTGGTGGAGGAGCAGCTCTACCGGCCCGCGACGCCCGAGGAGGCGCGCGAGGACGTGCGCGAGACGGCGACCCGGCATCCGGAGTTCGTGAAGGTCTGGGTGGATGACTTCGGCGGCACGGTGAAGAACAAGATGACACCGGAGGTCTACACCGCGGTGGTGGACGAGGCGCACCGGCAGGGCCTGCGGGTCGCGGCGCACATCCACGACCTGGAGGACGCCAAGCGGCTGGTCGCGGCGGGCGCGGACGTGCTGGCCCACGGGGTCCGGGACCAGGAGGTCGACGCGGAGCTCGTGGACGCGATGAAGGCGCGCGGGACCTGGTACATCCCGACGCTGGGCCTCAACGAGTCCTTCTACATCTACGCGGAGGGGCCGGAGTGGATGGCGGATCCGTTCTTCCGCAAGGCGCTGTCGCCCGACCTGGCCCGGCAGCTGGATGACCCGGCGTGGCGCGCCAGCGTGATCGAGGATGGGAAGACGGTTCCGGTCAACAAGCGGGCACTGGCCGTCAACCTGAAGAACGTGAAGACGCTCCACGACGCGGGCGTCCGGATTGGCTTCGGGACGGACTCGGGCGCGACGCCCGTGCGCATCCCGGGCTTCGCCGAGCACCGCGAGCTGAAGCTGCTCACCGAGGCGGGACTGACGCCGCTGGAGGCCCTCCGGCTGGCCACGGCGAACGCGGCGGAGCTGCTCGGGCTCCAGGACCGGGGCGTCATCGAGCCCGGCCGCCGTGCGGACCTGGTGGTCGTCCAGGGAGACCCCTCGAAGAACATCGACGACCTCTCACGCATCGAGGCGGTGTGGCACCGGGGACGGCGGGTCGCGGGGCCTGTCCCCGTCACCCCGCAGGAGTGATTTGCGATGACGCGTCGACGGTCCAGGTTGCTTCGCGGGGCCCTGGGGGCCACCTTCCTGTTGGGGGCCATGGCCATGACACTGACACTCCAGCCACCCGTGGCGCAGGCGCAGCAGGTGGCTGCGCCCGAGCGGTTGTTGTTCAAGGATGACGGGATGACGCCGAACAGCCGCTTCCCCACGCTCGTCTATCGCGGCGTGAAGCTGGCTGGCGACAGGGCGAGCGCGCTGGAGAAGCTGTTCGCCGCGAATGGCTGGCCGTCACGGTGGCGGTACACCGTGTACGACTTCCATCACTATCACTCAAACGCGCACGAGGTCCTCGGCGTCGCCTCGGGCACCGCGCGGCTGAAGCTGGGCGGCGAGTCCGGTCAGGAAGTCACGGTGAGTGCCGGCGACGTGCTGGTCCTTCCCGCGGGCACGGGGCACCGCCGGCTGGAGGCCAGCGGGGACTTCCTCGTGGTGGGCGGCTATCCGGCGGGGACCGGGGACTATGACTTGCAGCGCCCGGACAAGGCGACGCATGCCGCCTCCGTCCGGCGGATTGCCCAGGTGCCGCTGCCCGAGGCGGACCCGGTGACGGGCAAGCAGGGCGTGTTGCCCATGGCCTGGAAGCCGTAGCGCCACGCGCCTCATCGCCGGTTCACGGTCCTGCGCCCGAGACGGACACGCAGGGCGTGCTGCCCACGGCTTGGAGCCTCGGCGCCGCACCATGGCCCTGCGCCTGGGTTGGCCTCGGTGACTGGAGCGCAGGTGCGCTGCCCTCGGTCTGGATGCCGTGGCGTGGTTTCTCCGCAGCGTTCAGAGGCCCTGTGCCTGGGGCCCGTGGCGTTATGGCCTGGGCGCCGTAACGGCGTTCGTCAGCGCCGCTCCACGGTGACGGTGCCGCCCTTCATCACCCAGCGCACCTTGCGCAGCGCCGTGATGTCCTTCGTCGGGTCTCCTTCCACCGCCACGAGGTCCGCGAGCAGCCCGGCCTTCACCTGGCCGATGCGGTCCTCACGGTGGAGCATGGCGGCGTTGCCGGAGGTGGCGGCTCGGAGCACCTGCGCGGGTGTCATCCCGTAGGCCACCATCAGCTCCAGCTCGCGCGCGTTCTCTCCGTGCGGGAAGACGCCGGAGTCACCGCCCGCGCACATGGGGACGCCCGCGCTCAGCGCCGCGCGGAAGCTGGCGCGCTTCTGCTGGATGAGGGCCGGCTCTGGATCCACGCCTCGCTTGTAGCCGCGCTGTTCGAACATCGCGTCGGTGGCCGCCAGGGTCGGGCAGAGATAGACGCCACGCTGGGCCATGAGCCGGAACACCTCGGGCGTGCCTTCGTCCCCGTGCTCGATGCTCTCCGCACCCGCCAGCACCGCGCGGCGGATGCCTTCCGGGGTGCTCGCATGGACGGACACGGGGCGCCCGCCGCTGCGCGCGACGTCGACGATGCGCTTCATCTCCTCCAACGTGAAGGTGGGGCGGGCCTCGTGGTTGGGGCCCCACCGGTAGTCGCCGTACACCTTCACCCAGTCCGCGCCCCGGCCCATCTGCGCGCGCACCACCCGCGTCAGCGCGTCCACACCGTCCGCCTCTTCGGCGCCCTGGGGCACCGTCCACTCCGAGGCGAAGCCCTTGGGGCCGTAGCTTCCCGTGGCGACGATGGCGCGGTTGGCCACCAGCAGGCGCGGGCCGGGGATGATGCCCTGGTCGATGGCCTGCTTGAGGCCCACGTCCGCGTCGGCCGCGCCCTCGGTGCCCAGGTCCCTCGCGGTGGTGAAGCCCGCCATCAGGGTGGCCCGGGCATGGTTCGTGGCGCGCGCGACCCGCAGGGCCAGCGACTCCTTGAGCACCTGGTCGTTCCAGGACGCTTCGTTGTACGGGTGGAGCAGCAGGTGCGAGTGGCCCTCGATGAGCCCGGGCAGCAGCGTGGTGCCACGCAGGTCGACCGTCGTGATGCCCTCGGGGACCTTGACCGTGGCCTCGGGGCCGGCGGCGGCGATGCGGTCACCCGTCACCAGGACGACCCAGCCGGTGTGCGGCTTGGGCGTGACGCCGTCGAAGACGCGGTCGGGGCGCAGCAGGTAGGACGCCGGTGGGGCGGTGTGCGTCGGTTCGGCAGCGGTCGCCACGGCGGTGGCGAGCAGTGAGGCGAAGAGGAGAGCGCGCATGGGCAGGGGGCAGGCAGGCTCGGGCGGCGAGAAGGCGTCGGTGTTAGATCGACGCTCATGGCATTCCAAGACCGCTCGAATGCACTTCAGGCGCTAGAAGTCGAGTTCCAGAAGGAGCGGGCCTCCGCGTTGCGGAAGTCGGCAGAGAAGCTGGAGGCCCTGCTGGGAGAACTGGCGGAGGTGGAGCGCCACCTCCGGTCCCACCGGGGGCCGGACCGGGGCGCGCAGCTCTCGCGACACCAGGCCCTGCGCAAGGAGGCCGAGCACCAGCGCTGGTGCTTCATGGTGCAGCGGGAGGCGTGTGGCTTCTTCAACCACGACGACCTCGACCGGTACTTCCCACTTCCCCCGTCCTGGAGGGAGTGAGCACGGGCTCAGCTCGTGGCGCGCCAGGCGGCCACCGCCAGCAGGAGCCAGCCGGCGAGGAACCCCAGGCCGCCCAGCGGGGTGATGGCGCCCAGCACGCGGACGCCGGACAGGGCGAGCGCGTAGAGGCTGCCCGAGAACAGGACGATGCCCACCAGCATCGCCCAGCCCGCGCCATTGAGGAGGGGGGAAGGGCGGAAGTGCCCCAGCAGGCCCACGGCCACGAGCCCGAGCGCGTGGTACATGTGGTATCGCGCGCCGGTCTCGAAGATGACCTGAAGGTCCTGGGGCAGCCGGCTCCGCAGCGCGTGCGCGCCGAAGGCCCCCGCGGAGACGGAGAGGAAAGCGTTCACAGCACCCAGGACGATCCACCACCGCATCATCGTGCGCCTTTCATCGGAAGTCGGACTGGTGCACGCTACACCGCCGCAAACAGAGCGTCCTGGCCGACATCAACTCCTGGGGCACTCACAACAGAATGACCTCACCCAACTTCATTCCTTCCACGAAGCCGCTCCCCTTCGAGCTGCGCCCGTCGTCCATCCAGGGCACGGGGGCGTTCGCCACCCGCCGAATCCGCAAGGGCACCCGCATCATCGAGTACCTCGGTGAGCGCATCACCCAGGCGGAGGCGGACGTCCGCTACGACGACGAGGCGATGGAGCGGCACCACACGTTCCTGTTCAACCTCGACAGCAAGACGGTGCTGGACGCGGGGACGCTCCACAACGAGGCGCGGTACATCAATCACTCGTGCGCGCCCAACTGCGAGGCCCTCATCGACAAGGGCCACATCTACATCTACGCGCTCCGCACCATCGAGCCGGGTGAAGAGTTGGTCTACGACTACGCCTACGAGCGCACCGAGGACATGGGCCCGGACGCCGAGGCGCTCTACATGTGTCGCTGTGGCGCGCCCGAGTGCCGGGGCACCATCCTCGCGCCGCCCAAGAAGGCGCCCGCACGGAAGAAGCCCGCCGCGAAGAAGTCGAAGGCCGCGTCGAAGTCGAAGTCGCGGAGCAAGCTGTACGCGGGGGGCAAGAAGGCGGCGGGGAAGAAGAAGTCCGCGTCCGGTGCCAGCAAGGCGCCGAAGCGGGCAAAGTCGCCGGGTCGCAAGCGCGCGAGCTGATTCGTTCGAGGTAGGGCGGCGTCCTCTTCAAGAGGGCGCCGCTGTGCCGGCCGTGCGTGCTGTGATGGTGTTGAGCACGGTCGTTGAGGGAACTCCGCCGGTGCTCGATGTGAGGCGCTCGGTCGTTGGCAGTTGCTCGAGACGAGCCGCGAGCGCTCGCCCACCCCCTGTGAGGGGCTACTCCCGCCTACAGCCACTGCCGGAGCCCGCTGCGGGCATGTGGCAGGTGGTTGCCGTAACGGCAGACACGGGGTTCAGGGCAATCCTGATTGCCGAGCTGGAGTCGACACGGGATTTCACAGGTCTCTTCCACGGTGGCGAATGACGACCATTCCATGCAGCGCTGGCCAGTTCCACGGTCATCGTCGCTGCGCAGGCCTTGCCACGCCCCTACAGGCTCACCGGTGGTAGCTCGGTCCCATTCGAGTAATGAACATCGCGCCCCCCATCTAGTTGGCGCATATCAGGAACAGACCGAAGGCGAGCCGCCCGGTCAGGCACTGCTGTGGAGATGTACCGCCTTCTCGAGACTCAAAAGAAGACACATGACGTTGGCATGGTTCGTTGCGAGCCATTGTATTGAATGGAGTGGAAGGCCGACCTTTCATCCGAGAATCCGTGGACGAATCGGCGAGGTCTGCAAATAGACTCGTCCCGTGAACGACGTCCTCCACTTCCTGCTCACCGCGCCCGCCGAGCCCCAGGTCCTCGACTCCGTCGACACCTGGTGGCGGCGGCACCTGGAGCTGTCCTCCCGCTTCACCGCGCCCTCGGACCTGGCGCTGGCGGGTGGCTTCCTCGCCGACCGGTTGGGATTCGCCTTCGCTTCGGGCTACCACGCCGCGCTCCGCCGCCTGTTCCCGGAGCTTCCGGCGGACCAGCCCATCGCACTCTGTGCCACCGAGCCGGCCGGAGCGCATCCCAACGTCATCGAGACGCGGCTGGCCGACACCAGCGCGGGCCTGAGGCTCTCGGGCAACAAGACGTTCGTCACGCTGGGGACCCGCGCGGAGCTGCTGCTGGTGGTTGCCTCGGAAGGGCAGGACGCCCAGGGTCGCAACCGCCTGCGCATGGTGGCCGTGGACGCGAAGCGGCCCGGTGTCCGGCTGAGCGCGCTCCCGGAGCTGTCCTTCGTCCCCGAAGTGCCTCACGCGGAGCTCATCCTTGAGGACGTGGCGGTGGCTCCGGAGGATGTTCTGCCTGGAGATGGCTACGCGCGCTACCTCAAGCCCTTCCGCACCGTGGAGGACTGTCACGTCCAGCTCGCGATGCTGGGATGGTTGCTCCAGGTGGGGCGCCGCAGTGGCTGGCCGGACGACGTGCGCGAGGAGCTGCTCGCCCTGGCGGTGATGATGCGCGGCCTCTCCCAGGCGGAGCCGTCCGAGGCCGCCACGCACGTGGCGCTGGGCGGTGGGCTCGCGCTGACGAAGCGCGCGGTGCTGGAGCGGTGCGAGCCCCTCTGGGCGTCCACGGACGCCACCACGCGCGAGCGCTGGGCCCGGGACCGGGTGCTGCTGGGCGTCGCCGGGAAGGTCCGGGCGAAGCGCCTGGAGGCGGCTAGGCAGCGCATCCAGGATGCATCAGAGCAGGGGGGCTGACCCGGCGGAGCACCGCAGGCGGGCCGGCCGCGCAATCCGGACTGTGGATGAGAGAGACAAACGAAGGGCCGGGACTCCACGAGGGAGTACCCGGCCCCGGTGCTCACCGCGACGCGGTGGCGGCGCTCAGTAGCGGCCGCCGCCCACGGCGGAGACGATGGCGGAGAGGATGCGGTTCTCCACGCCCCACACGGCCTTGTTCAGGCCCTTGATGCCCGCGCCGCGCAGGTAGTCGGTGAAGTCGTGCAGGGCGGTGGAGCGCTGCATGCCCTCGCCCTTGGCCGCGTAGAGCAGCGGCGTGTTGGGAGCGCCCGTCAGGCCCAGGTCCGGCACGGCCTGGGACAGCGTCTGCGGGTCGATGCCCGTCGCGGCGGACATCATCGCGACGGTGAACTTGTGCACCGGCAGGTCGCGCACCTCGGGGACCTTCTTGAGGACCTTCGCCTTGGTCTTCTCGTCGGTGGCGAGCTGGTCCACCGTGACCTTCGACATGGCGATGATCTGCTCGTTCGTCACGTGCTTGCTGTCGAGGATGGCGCGGCTGAACAGGCTGGCCGCGGTGTCACCCTTGATGGTGATGTTGTTCGCGTCCGGGTTCGACTGGAGCCGCGACACGATGGACTGCACCGCGCGGCCCACCTCCGTGTCCGGGCCACCCCGCCAGGCGCCGGGAATCGGCTGGGCCGCCACGGCCGGACGGGCCCGAGCGGCGCCCTCGAAGGAGTTCACCTGCGTGTGACCGACGGCGGCGGCACGGGCCACGTTGGCCGGCTGCTGGGCCGGGGCCTCGGGCTGGGCCCGCGAGGGCGCGGCGGAAGGATTCGAGATGACGCGGGGGCGGCTGTCGATGCGGGACATGGCCAGGGCTCTCCGGGGAAAATCAGCTTGTCGGTGATTATCGCAAGTCGGCTGTAAAGGTTGCGTGGGGCGCTATGTTCCACGTCGATGAAGGCCTTCCCCAAAGAGTTCGCTGACTGGTTGACCCCCCGAGGCCGCCGCATCCTCGATGGCAAGGAGCGCGACGTGGTGGGCGCCCTGCTGGACCCGGCGCGTCCCTTCGTTTCGCTGCAGGGTGTCATCGACCCCCGCCGGGCCGCCGCCTGCCGCGACGCATTGGACGCCGCCATGCGCGACACGATGGTGCCCATGGAGGACCCGATTCCGGCGGACTCCATCTCCGGGCAGACGATGAACTACATGGAGCTGCTGCCCAAGACGGTGCGCGTGCGCACCGCGCTGCTGGAGAGCCGGCGCTCCCGCTCGTGGCGCGCGGCCGAGTCCGTGGGGCTCACGGACATGCTGCGCTCGGACACCTTCGCCGGGTTCGCCGCGGCCGTGACGGGCCGGGCGCTGCGGCGCAAGTGGGGCATCCAGGCGCTGTGCTACGGCCCCGGCGACTACTCCGGCCCCCACAACGACCACCATCCGGAGGAGCCCGAGGCCCGCGACGGCTACGTGGACATGCACGTCAGCCTCACGCTGCCCGGGGTGGACCATCAGTACCTCGTCTATGCCCGGGACGGGCACTTCACGGAGATGACCCGCGTCAGCACCGTGGGCGGCATCACCGTGTACCGGCTGCCCTTCTGGCACTTCACGACTCCGCTGCTGGCCCGGAGGGGCAGGGAGGCGGCGTCCCGGCGGTGGGTCCTGTTGGGCACCTTCCTGGACGCGGCCCCGGGGGCCCGACCCGCGACGACCGTCCTCCCCGCACAGGCTCCGGCGAAACGCCTGCCCGCCCGCTAGGCCGCTGACTTTCGGGAGTGGCGGCGGGGCCAGACGGCGTTAGCTTGGGGCGCCCTATGAGCCCCACCGACACCGATGCCCTGGCTGGAGACCTCCTCGAGTACATCGACGCCTCGCCCACGCCGTACCACGCGGTGCGCGAGTCGGCCCGCCGTCTGACGCAGGCCGGCTACCGCCAGTTGGATGAGCGCGAGCCCTGGACGCTGGAGCCCGGCGCGCGCGTCTTCATCACCCGCGGGGATACGAGCATCGCGGCCTTCCACCTGGGCACCCAGCCCGTGGACCGGGCCGGCTTCCGGCTGGTCGGCTCGCACACGGACTCGCCGAACCTGCGCGTGAAGCCGAACGCGGCCGTGACGAAGAACGGCTACCAGCAGCTTGGCGTGGAAATCTACGGCGGGGTGCTGCTGCACACCTGGACGGACCGCGACCTGTCGCTCGCTGGCCGCGTCATGGTGATGGTGGAGGGCCGTCCCCAGCGGCACCTGGTGGACTTCCGAAGGCCGCTGCTGCGCGTGCCCAACCTGGCCATCCACCTCAACCGCGGGGTGAACTCGGAAGGGCTCAAGCTGAACCCTCAGGAGCACATGGTCCCGGTGCTGGGCCTGGAGCGCGCCGGCGCCGCGGAGCTGCACGGGCTGCTGCTGGAGGAGCTGGCCAAGGGAGGCGTGAAGGCGCAGGCGGGGGACATCCTCGGCTACGACCTGTGCCTCTATGACTTGCAGCCGTCCACGCGCTCGGGCGCGCACGGCGAGTTCCTCCACGCGCCGCGCCTGGACAACCTGGCGAGCTGCCACGCGAGCCTGTCCGCGCTGCTCTCCAGCAACGCGCCGCGCGAGGCGACCAGCGGCGTCATCCTGTTCGACCACGAGGAGGTGGGCAGCCGCAGCGCGCAGGGCGCCGCGTCTCCCTTCCTGCGTACCCTGCTGGAGCGCCTGACGCTGGCGCACTCCGACGGCAAGCCGGACGCGTTCCACCGCGCCATCGCGCACTCGTTCCTGGTGAGCGCGGACATGGCGCACGCCATCCACCCCAACTACGCGTCGCTGCACGAGCCCAAGCACCAGCCGCACATGGGCGCGGGCCCGGTCATCAAGTCGAACGTGAACCAGTCCTACGCCACGGATGGCGAGTCGTGGGCCTTCTTCACGGCCCTGTGCCGCGAGGCCGGCGTGACGCCGCAGCACTTCGTCACCCGCACCGACCTGGGCTGCGGCAGCACCATCGGCCCCATCTCCGCCGGGCAGCTCGGCATCCGCACGGTGGACGTGGGCAATCCCATGCTGTCCATGCATTCCATCCGGGAGATGGCGTGCGCCACCGACGTGGCGCAGATGGTGGCCGTGCTGAGCCGGCTCTTCGCGTAGGTCCGCGGAAGGAAGGAGGAGGCCCGCGGCCAGCGGGCGCCTCCTCGTCCCCCGGAGTTTTCGCTCAGTGCCCCGCGCTGAGCACCGCGCCGGGCTTGTCATGCGTGCCCAGGCGCGTCAGCAGCGTGGCGCTGGCCTCGTTGAGGCCGCTGAGCTTCACCTCCACGCCCCGGGCGCGGAACTTGAGCACCACGCGGTCCACCGCCGCCACGGCCGACACGTCCCAGATGTGGGCGCGCGACAGGTCCACCTCCACCGCGCGGACCGCTTCCCGGAAGTCGAAGGCGGAGACGAAGGCCTCCACGGAGACGAAGAAGAGCTCCCCGGAGACCTGGTAGCGGCGCGAGCCCCCATCCTCGCTGAGCGCGCTCTCCACCACCACCAGCTTGGCGACGGTGCGCGCGAAGAAGATGGCGCTGAGCACCACCCCCACCAGCACGCCCTTGGCGAGGTCATGCGTGAGCACCACCGTGCCCACGGTGGCCACCATGACGAGGGTCTCCGGCAGCGGCATCACCCGCATCGCGCCCAGCGACTTCCAGTCGAAGGTGCCGATGGACACCATGATCATGACCGCCACCAGCGCGCCCATGGGGATGCGTGCCACCCAGTCGCTCAGCACGAGGATGAGGAAGAGCAGGAAGAGTCCGGCGAAGCAGCTCGACAGCCGGCCCCGGCCCCCCGAGCGCACGTTGATGACGGACTGGCCAATCATCGCGCAGCCCGCCATGCCGCCAAACAGGCCCGTCACCACGTTGGCGATGCCCTGTCCCGCGGCCTCGGCATGTTTGTCGCTGGGCGAGTCCGTGAACTCGTCCACGACGGCGGCCGTGAGCAGCGATTCGAGCAGGCCGACGAAGCAGAGCGCCACGGCGTAGGGGAAGATGATGCGCAGTGTCTCCAGGGTGTAGGGCACCTGGGGGAGGTGGAAGAAGGGCAGTGAGTCGGGGAGGGCCCCCATGTCTCCCACCGTGCGCACGGTGCTGTCGGTGAGCAGGCTGATGGCGGTGATGACGACGATGGCCACCAGGGGGGACGGCACGGCCTTCGTCAGCCGGGGGAGGCCATAGATGATGGCCAGCCCGCCCGCGACCATCGCGTACATCGGCCAGCCTTCACCCACGAACTGCGGCAACTGCGCCATGAAGATGAGGATGGCCAGCGCATTGACGAAGCCCGTCATCACCGCGCGAGGGACGAACTTCATGTAGCGGCTGAGCTTCAGCGCCCGGAAGCCGAGCTGGAGCACGCCGGTGAGAATCGTGGCCGCGAACAGGTACTCCACGCCGTGGTTCGCCACCAGGGAGCCCACCAGCAACGCCATGGCGCCCGTGGCCGCGGAGACCATTCCCGGGCGCCCGCCGAAGATGGCCGTCAGCACCGCGATGATGAACGAGGCGTACAGCCCCACTTTCGGGTCGACGCCCGCGATGATGGAGAACGCGATGGCTTCGGGGATGAGCGCCAGGGCCACCACCACGCCCGCCAGCACATCTCCCCGGATGTTGGAGAACCACTCCCGCTTCAAGCGGGGCACATCGATACGTGTCGTCAGATTCAAGGCGTACTCAGAGCAGCCCCCGCGTCCCGGGACACGGGGAGGGAAAGGGCGCACGCAGGGCGGTAGCGGCACGACTGCCGCGCATTCCCGCCCGGTGAGGCGCACGGAGAAGGATTGATTCAGGAAGAGGCGGACGGCCTGAGGCGGCGACACACGCGTGCCACGCACCGCAGAGCCTCCACGGACCGACTCACGTCAAGGTGGCGTGACGGAAGCCGCCCGCACACGGAGGGTCAGGCTGTCCCAGGCCCGCGCAGGACGGGCATGTGGGGGCGTTCCCTGCCAGGAATACGCACGTGTGTCGGAAGGAAGAGGCATGCCGTCGCGTGCGGTCGGCCACCCAAAGGAGCAGCCAGCCGCGCGCGTCAGTCTCATGGCATGACGCGTTCTGTCAACGGGGCATGCAGTCAGGCCCCGGCTTGTCACAATGGTGGATGCCCGACATGCGCGTCAGGAACCGCTGCTGCCATCCGCGCATCTCGCAACGTGCAAGGGGCTCCGAATCGAGCCCGCCTCCATGGGTGCGAGCCACGGCGCTGACGCGACCCTCGCGCGATTCGGAGATGGGGCCCTCGTACGCCAGGAGGCCTCGCACACCTCAGGAGACCGCGAGTGTCAGGCGGCGCTCGCGGGCCTCGGTCAGTGTGTGCGCGTCCATCAGCACCGCCGTCTTCTCCGGCGGAGACAGGGGCTCCACGCTGTCCCCCAGCAGCTTGCGCCGCGCGGAGGCCAGCGCCATGGGGACGGCGGCGGGCGCGGGCTGGGACTCCAGCAGCGCCAGGTGCAGCGCGTGCGCCTTGGCGTCCGAGATGACGTGGTCCACCGCGTCCGTCACCGGCTCCAGCGCGTGCTCCTCGGCCACCTCGCGCGCACGCTCCAGCACGCGGGGAGGCTCCGTCTCCTCGGGGATGACGAGCAGGCCGCGCCGCTCCAGCCACGTGCCCAGCGACGCGCGCGACGTGAAGACGGAGAGGGGAATGGACAGCAACAGGCCCGCCACCACGGGCGACAGCCACAGCAGCAGCCCGGGCGACAGGAAGTACGCCACCGCGGCCAGCGCCACGCCCACGCCGGTGTGGACCGCGTGCCGCCGGGCCGCCTCGGACCAGGGCAGGTCGGCGTCGTCGCGCTGCTGGCTGGACCACGTCACCTTGTAGCCAAGCAACGTGCCGAAGACGAAGTGCGACTGGAACAGCATCATCACCGGCGCCATCAGCGTGGCCAGCAGGCTCTCCAGCACCACGCTCAGCACCAGCCGCACCCGGCCGCCCATGCGCGCCGAGTCCCGCGAGCTCGCCAGGGCCAGCAGCAGCCCGAAGCACTTGGGCGCGAACAGCATGACCATGGACACGGTGAACAGCCGCACGGCGCCCGCGGTGTCGAACGCCAGCGCCTCCGGGCCCAGGTCCTCCAGCAGGTGCGGGTTGGAGAACGACAGCCACCCGTCATAGAGGCCCGCAATCAGCCCGGACAGCAGGAACAGCAGCCAGAGCGGGGACGCCGCGTAGGACATCACGCCCATCAGGAAGTGGCCCCGGCTGATGGGGTGCAGGCCGCCCGCGGCGACGAGGCTCAGGTGCTGGAGGTTGCCCTGACACCAGCGGCGGTCGCGTTGGGCATAGTCCAGCAGGCTCGGCGGCGGCTGCTCGTAGCTGCCGCCCAGCTCCGTCACCAGCCACACGGTGTAGCCGGCACGGCGCATCAGCGCGGCCTCCACGAAGTCATGGCTGAGGATGTGGCCGCCGAAGGGCTGCTGGCCGGGGAGCACCGGCAGGCCGCAGTGCTGGATGAAGGCCTCCGTGCGGATGATGGCGTTGTGGCCCCAGTAGTTGGACTCACCCAGCTGCCATGCCGCGGCGCCCGCGGCCACCACCGGGCCGTACACGCGCCCGGCGAACTGCTGCAGCCGGGCGAAGAGGGTGCTGCGCCCCACGTTCAGCGGCGGCGCCTGGAGGATGCCCGCGCGCGGGTTGAGCTCCATCAGCCGCGCCATCGTCACCAGCGTGCGGCCGTCCATCAGGCTGTCGGCGTCCAGCACCACCGTGAAGTCGTAGTGGCGGCCCCAGCGCTCGCAGAAGTCCTGGAGGTTGCCGGCCTTCTTGCCCGTGTTGTCCGTGCGACGCCGGTAGAAGATGCGCCCCTGGCCGCCCACGCGGCGGCACAGGTCCGACCAGGCCAGCTCCTCGGCAATCCATGCCTCGGGGCGGGTGGAGTCGCTGAGGATGTAGAAGTCGAAGGCGTCCAGCTGGCCGGTGGCCTCCACCGACTCGTAGGTGGCCTGCACATTGGCGAAGACGGAGGCCGGGTCCTCGTTGTGGATGGGCATCACCACCGAGGTGCGCGAGGTGAGGCGCGTGGCGGACTCCTCCTCCGTCGGCCAGCGCAGGCCGGGCAGGCGCCGGCTCACCGCGAGCTGGAGGAAGCCCGCCACCGCCGTCCAGAAGGACAGCGCAATCCACCCGAAGCACAGGGCGAAGAGCACCAGCAACAGGCTTTCGGGGACGGTGGTGCCGCGCGCGCTCAGCAGGCGGTGCATCTCCCACGTGCCCACGAGGGTGGACACGGCGGCGAGGCCCAGGACGAAGAGGCGCCGGATGCCGGCGCTCTCCGGTGAGAACGAATGAGCGTGCATGGCGGAACCTCGCGAAGGGCCTCCCAGCAGGGGGCGGCTGCGTCAGCGGGAGACGGACATGTCGGGCTGGCTGGCGCGCAGCCAGCGGCGCAGGCGCTCGCCCAGCGGCCACAGCACGAGCTGCTGCTCCGGCATGGGCGTGGCCACCTGCGCCGGCGTCGGCACGGGCACCGCCGCGCGCAGGGCGCGGACCAGCTCGCGCGGCACCGCGTCCCGGGTGAGGACGGAGGCGCCGAAGCGCGCGCCGTCGCAGAGGACGAAGGCCGCGCGGCCCCGGGTGAGCAGACGGCCCTCGCCCACCACGTCCATGTCCAGCACGCGCGTCAGCCACGTCTCCATGCGGGCGCGGGCCAGGGCCACGGCGGCCTGCGGCTTCACGTTGGACGCAGTGACACCTTCCAGCACCCAGGCGGCCAGCGTGGCCAGGTCCTCGGTGGCCTCGAAGCCGAAGCCCTGGAAGAAGGCGTCGAGCGCCACGCACGTCTCCGGACGGACCCAGTCGGTCGTCACGGAGGGGCAGGTGTTCGGCGTCGTCACGGAATCCATAGATAGCTCCAGGTCTCGGTGAGGGTCTCCGAACCACGCCGCAGGAAGGCGCGCAGCTCGATGGGTTCACTGGTGCCGTCGGGCTCCAGCTCGAAGGTGGTGCGCCAGCCACCGGAAGGCTCATGGCGCTGGATGGTGGAGCGCAGCACCTGGCCCTTGGCCGCGGTGATGACCGCTTCCACCGGCCCGTCGTCGGCGCGGGCGGTACGGGAGAAGTCGAGGATGAAGCGGCGCGTGGCCGGCGTGACGCCTTCGCCCACGGGCATGCCCGGGGTGATGGCGGAGGTGATGCGCGTCGAGGTGACGACGCCGCCGGTGTTCTCCCAGGGCGACTGGGCGCCCCAATGCAGGCGGTAGGCCACGCGCAGCGGCGTGCCCGGGGTGAGCGGCGCGTCCGGCACCCAGAAGGCGACGATGTTGTCGTGCGTCTCGTCCGGCGTCGGAATCTCCACCAGGCGCACCGCGCCGGGGCCCCACTCGCCCACGGGCTCCACCCACGCGCTGGGGCGGCGCTCGTAGCGGGCCTCCAGGTCCTCGTAGTTGTGGAAGGCCGTGTCCCGCTGCAGCAGGCCGAAGGCGCGCGGGCTCTCCGCGTGGAAGCTGGAGGTGCGCACCTGCCGCGGGTTCTGCAGCGGGCGCCAGAGCTGCTCGCCGTCCTTGGACCAGACGAAGAGGCCGTCCGAGTCGTGGACCTCCGGCCGGAAGTCGTCGAACCTGGCGCGGTCGTTCTCACCGAACAGATACATGCTGGTGAGGGGCGCCACGCCGAGGTTCTCGATGCTGCGGCGGGAGAAGAGCGTGGCCTCCACCTCCATCACCGTGTTCGTGCCGGGGATGATGGTGAAGCGGTAGGCGCCGGTGATGCTGGGGCCGTCCATCAGCGCGTGCAGCACCACGCGGTCCGCGCCGGATGCCGGGCGCTCCAGCCAGAACTCACGGAAGTCCGGAAACTCTTCGGGGCGCGGCTGCGCGGTGTCAATGGCGATGCCGCGCGCGGACAGGCCGTAGAGGTTGCCCTTGCCCAGCGAGCGGAAGTAGCTGGCGCCCTGGAACACCGCCAGCTCGTCGAAGATGTCCGGGCGGTTGAGCGGGTGGTGGAAGCGCAGGCCGGCGAAGCCGTCCACGCCGCTGCGAGGCAGGGACGCCTTGTTGACGACCTTGCCGTAGCTGAAGAGGTCCTGGGAGAAGCGCAGCGGCTGCGAGCGCCCCGCCTCGACGACGTTCACCACCACCGGGGACTGGAAGAGGAAGCCCGGGTGGAAGAACTGCACGTGGAAGGGCAGGCCCGCGTCGCGCCAGTACGCGCGCTCAGGACGGAAGCGGATGTCGCGGTACTGGTCGTAGTTGAGCTGGGTGTACGCCTTGGGCAGCGACTTCGGCGGTGCCTGGTACGGCTTCGCCGCCAGCGCCCGCGCGCGCGCCACCACCGTCTCAGCGGAGAAGGCCGTCGTGCCCTTCGTGGAGGCGGTCTGGGCCTTCGCCGCGGGTGCCCGCGCCACGGCGGCGCCGCTCGACGCCACCGCCACCGCGCACAGCCACGGCGCACCCAGTCTCAACGCTTTCTGCCGCAACGACGTCACGTCCGAGAGCCTCCGTGTGAGTGGGGTCGCCGACCCGACCGCACGCTCCGCGTGGTCTCGCGGTGCGGCGCGTCAGTGCTTCAGCAACCCGCGTACCAGCGCGGCCCACTTGAATCCGCCAGAGCGAAATCGCTGGGATTCCAGTAGGTTGGAGGCATGGGGTCCTGGTGGACTCCAGAAAAACCCGACTCGAATGAGGGGGTGGAAGACGGTTCCCTGCCCTGCGGTCGGGGGCGATGGGGAGGATAGGGGCAGGGGCCCGGAGGGCCTGTCCAAATCTTCCACAGGCTGACAATTCGCTATGCGTGCGCGAGCCGTTCCTGGATCAGGGAGAGGAGTTCCCTGCCAGCGAAGGGCTTTTCCAGATGTGGGCTTGGCACTGACTCCAGGAAGGCCCGGGCCTGGGCCGTCACCGCGCCGCCGGTGAGGAAGATGACCCGCTGGGCCTGGTCGGGGTGCCGGGCCTTGAGGGCGGAGTAGAAGTCCATGCCGCTCATGCCCGGCATCATCAGGTCGCAGAAGACGACGTCGAAGCGCTCGCCGGCCTCGATGCGGGCCAGCGCCTCCTGGGCCCGGGTGGAGAGGGTGACGTCATGGTGCGGACGCAGGGTGCGCCCCAGCGCCGTACACACCAGGGGTTCGTCGTCCACCACCAGCAGGCGGCCGCGCTTCTCGGCGGGGGCGGACGGCGGTGGGGGCGGTGGGGGCTCCGCTCCCGCCCGCTGGGAGGGCGGCAGGAGCACCTGGAAGGTAGAGCCCTTGCCCGGCGCGCTGGTGACGTGGATTTCCCCACCCAGGGCCGTGACGAGGCTGTGGCAGATGGACAGGCCCAGCCCCGTGCCCACCCCGGGCTCCTTGGTGGTGAAGAAGGGGTCGAACAGGCGCGGCAGGTGTTCCTTGGCGATGCCCGCGCCCGTGTCCGACACCTCCACGCAGACCTTGCCATGGCCCGCGACGCGGGTGACGACGCGGATTTCATGCCGCTCCGGCGTCCCCGCGGGAATGGCCTGGGCGGCGTTCACCAGCAGGTTGAGGAACACCTGCCCCAGGCGGGACTCGTTGCCGATGACGGTGGGCACGTCGTCGAGCTGCGTCACCAGCCGGGCGCGGTGGCGAATCTCCGTCGTGGCCAGGTTCAGCGTGGACTCGAGCACCTGCCGGATGTCGACTTCGGCGCTTTCGGCGGAGTCCACCCGGCTGAACGTCTTCAGGTCCCGGACGATGCTGCGCACCCGGTCCGCGCCCTGCTGGGCCTCGGCGAGCGCCGCCTGCGCGCTGCCCACCGCCTCCGCCAGCCGCGGCTCCACGTCGCGCGCGCCGGCGGGCAGCACGCTGGCGAGCTCCTCGCGCGCGAAGGCCAGGTTGGCGGTGAGGTAGGCCAGGGGGTTGTTGATTTCGTGCGCCACGCCGGCGGCGAGCGTGCCGACGGAGGCCATGCGCTGCGCGAGCATCAGCCGCGCCTGCATCTGGTAGCGCTCCGTCAGGTCGTGGGAGACGGAGACGATGGAGTCCTTGCCGTCGAAGGGCAGGGGGAAGGTGGTGGACTCCACGTGCAGCACGCTCCCGTCGCGCTTGACCATCCGCCGCTCCTGGAGCGCCGCGCGGCCGGTGCGCAGGGCCTCGTGCATGCGCGCGTCGGCGCTGGGGAAGTCCTCCTTCGGGATGATGTCGGAGATGTGCTTGCCCAGCAGCTCGTCGACGCTCTCGTAGCCCAGGGCGGTGGCGACCTTGAGGTTGGCGTAGCGCACGCACGCGTTCGTGTCGAAGACGGCCACCAGGTCCGGCAGGCTGCCGATGAGGGTGCGGAAGCTCACCTCCGAGCGGCGCAGGCTCTCCTCGGCGCGCTTGAGGGCGGTGATGTCCGGGAAGAACGAGATGATGTGGGGCGCGCCGCCATAGGACACCATGCCCATGAAGAGCAGGGTGTGGCGCAGCTCGCCGCGGCGCGTGCGGTACTGCGCGTCCATGCCGCGCACCGTGCCGAGCCGGCGCAGGCGCTCCACCACCTGCGCGCGGTCGCCGTGCGTCTCCCACAGGCCCAGCTCCACCGTCGTGCGCCCGATGACCTCCTCGCGGGTGTAGTCGAAGAGTTGGAAGTAGAAGTCGTTGGCGGCCACCACCCGGCCTTCGGCGATGGTGGTGATGGAGGTGGGCACGGGGCTGACGGCCAGCAGCGTGTCCTTGAGGTCATTGCCGAAGGACATGCCCTTGCGGTCCTCGCGCCGGGCGAAGCGGCGGTCGGCCAGCTCCAGCCGCAGCGACAGCTCCTCGTCCTCCACCGGCCACGTCAACAGGTCGTCCGCGCCGGCGTCCAGCGCGGGCCGCAGCGCGGCCATCGCGCCCCGCTGGCCCAGGAGCATCAGCACCGACGCCTCCGCGCCCGGGAGGCTGCGCAGCGCGAGCACCAGCGGAACGCGGGAGGTCTCACCCCGGGCATCCACCACCACCAGCCCACACGCCCCGCTGCGCCAGGCGGCCGGCACGTCGGCCTCGCGCGCCACGGTGACCACCGTGTGCCCCTGCTCACGCAGCCGGGCCTCGAGTGGCGCCAGGTCCGCCCCTCCCCCCTGGGTGACAATCAGGACCCGCATGGGCCTCCTCATGTAGACGGCGGCTCATCGTGACACGACGTCTGCTGTTGTAAAAGCGGAGGCCAGCCCGGTGTGCCGTGGAGGTGACGAAGCGCCTGGGCTGTTACACTGTCACCTGGACCGCGGTGGACCGGTGGAGATAGGGGGAGCACATGGACCGGCGGGGCGATGACAAGACGGCTGTCGAGCCGCAGAAACCGCCGCCGCTGCCGGTGCAGGTGCCTCGGCGGAACTTCGAAGGGCTCTTCGTCCACGCGTTGAAGCCCACGGGCGCCTTCGCCCAGTCCTTGAGAGACATTGGCTACGACATGGAGGCGGCGCAGGAGTACTACCCGCTGTCGGTGTGGCGCGCGGCCCTGGGCGTGGCCCGCCGCCATGCCTGCGCGGGCCAGGCTCCCGAAGCCGCCAACCGCGCCCTGGGGTACCGCTACGTGGAGGGCTTCGCCCAGACGCTGGTGGGCCGCATCTTCGCCACCGCCGCGCCACTGCTCGGGACGGAGCGGTGCCTGACGCGGCTGCCCACCTACCTGCGGGCGGGGCGCGAGGACATGAAGATGGTGCTGGAGCCGGTGCAGGCGGGCGAGTGGCGCATCCGCGTCGTGGACCCGGACCCGCTGCCGGACTTCGTCGCGGGGGTGGTGGAGGGCGTCCTCCTGCGCACCTCGGTGACGCCGCACGTGGAGGTGGTGGAGCGGCAGGCCTCGGGCTACGCGCTGCGCGTGCGCTGGACGTCCGGCCCGCGCCCAGCCAGGGAGCCGGGGGCCCGCTGACGCCCGCTCAGTTGTGATTGGCTGCGGAGTGTCCAGTCGTTAAACGTGCCACCCGTATGCACAAGACTCACCTCGTCGGTGCGCGCACGCACAACCTGAAGGACCTGTCGGTCGACCTCTCGGAAGGGGAGTTCGTCTGCGTCACTGGCGTCTCGGGCGCCGGCAAGTCGAGCCTGGCGCTCGACACCCTGTACGCCGAGGGGCAGCGGCGCTTCGTGGAGAGCTTCAGCCCGTATGCCCGGCAGTTCCTCGAGCGGCTGGAGCGGCCGCCCATGGAGGCGCTGGAGCCCGTGGCCGCCGGCGTGGCGGTGGACCGGCGCGCGCCGGTGAAGAGCTCGCGCTCCACGGTGGCCACGCTGGCGGACGTGGAGCCGTATCTGTCCGCGCTCTTCACCCGGGAGGCGGTGCCCGTGTGCGGCACCTGCGGCGTGGAGGCGGTGCGAACCGACGCGCGCGTGGCGGCGGCCGCGGCCATCCGTGAGCACGCGGACGCGCAGGCCATCATCACCTTCCCGCTGCGCATCCCCGACACGGCGGCCTTCCTGGACGCGCGGGCCCGGCTGCTGAAGGACGGCTACCACCGGCTGATGGTGCAGGGCGAGGTGAAGGAGCTGGAGTCGCTCCGGCCCGCAGAGGCCACCGACCCGGCCGGCGTGGCGCGCGTGGTGGTGGACCGGGTGAAGCTGACGAACGCGCAGCTGTCGCGGGTGACGCAGGCGCTGGAGGACGCGTGGAACCGCGCCGACGGCGAGGCGCACCTGTTCGTCCCTGGCCAGAGCGCGCCCCACCGGCTGCGGCGGGGCCTGGTGTGTCCGAAGTGCGCGAAGGAGTTCGAGCCCGCGCGGCCCGGCCTCTTCAGCTACCAGTCTCCGGTGGGCGCGTGCGCCGCGTGCCGCGGGTTCGGCCGCACCATCGGCATCGACTGGGGCAAGGTGATTCCCAACCCCGAGCTGAGCCTGGCCCAGGGCGCCATCCGCCCCTGGTCCGGCCAGTCCACGACGTGGGAGCGCGGCATGCTCCAGCGCTGGTGCAAGGCGCGGGGCATTCCCTGGGACAAGCCCTGGGGCTCGCTGACGGCCGCGCAGCGCGAGTCGGTGCTGGAGGGCGAGGGGGACTACGACGAGGGGCGCGCCTACCCGGGCGTGCGCGCGTGGTTCCGCTGGATGGAGAGCCGCACGTACAAGATGCACGTGCGCGTGCTGCTGGCCCGCTACCGCGCCTACACGCTGTGCGAGAGCTGCGGCGGCGGACGCCTCAACGCGCAGGCGCGCGCGTACCGCGTGGGCGGGCTGGACCTGCCCTCGTGGCATGGCCTGGAGCTGACGGACGCGCTGGCGCGCCTGGACGCGCTGCGCACCACCACGGGACAGGGCGAGCTGGCGCGGCGCGAGCTGGCCGGCCGCCTGCGCTACCTCCAGCGCGTGGGGCTGGGCTACCTCACGCTGGACCGGCCCGCGCGCACCCTGTCGGGCGGCGAGGCGCAGCGTGTGTCGCTGACGGCGGCGCTGGGGACGTCCCTCACCGGCGCGCTCTTCGTGCTGGACGAGCCCACCGTGGGCCTGCACCCGGGCGATGTACCGCCGCTGACGGAGGCCATCGCCGAGCTGGCGGAGCGGGGCAACATCGCGCTGGTCATCGAGCATGACCCGCTGGTCATCCGCTCCGCGCACCGCGTGCTGGAGCTGGGCCCGGGGGCGGGCAAGCAGGGCGGACAGCTCGTCTTCGACGGCACGCCGGAGGCGCTGGCGAAGAAGCAGGACCTGCCGACGGGCCGGCTGCTGGCGGGCGTGGACGCCGAGGCGCGCACTCCGCGAACGCGCACCGGTGAGCTGGTGATTCGCGGCGCCCGCGAGCACAACCTCAAGGACCTGACGGTGCGCGTGCCCCTGGGCGTGCTGTGCGCGGTGACGGGGCCCAGCGGCTCGGGCAAGAGCACGCTGATGGACGAGGTGCTGTACCGGCACCTGGCGCGGCGGCTGGGCGTGAAGGACGTGGAGGCCCCCGGCGCGGTGGACGCGGTGGAGGGCATGGAGGCGGTGAGGGCCGTCACCCTGGTGGACCAGTCTCCGCTGGGGCGGACCTCGCGCGGCAACGCGGCCACGTACACCAAGGCGTGGGACCGGCTGCGCGAGCGCTTCGCCTCCGAGCCCGACGCGGAGGTGCGCGGCCTCACGGCGGCCCACTTCTCGTTCAACGTCGACAAGGGCCGCTGCGAGGCCTGTGCCGGTGAGGGCTACGAGACGGTGGAGATGCAGTTCCTCGCCGACGTGGCGCTGCTGTGCGCGGTGTGCCGGGGCCGGCGCTTCAAGGAAGAGGTGCTCGCCGTCCGTCACCACGGCTTCAGCGTGGCCCAGGTGCTGGAGATGACGGTGGCCGAGGTGCTCCAGCACTTCGGGGATGACGCGGCGCTGAAGCGCACCCTGGGGCCCGTGGCGCGGCTCGGGCTGGGCTACCTTCCGCTAGGGCAGCCGCTGTCCACGCTGTCGGGCGGCGAGGCCCAGCGCCTGAAGCTGGCGCGGGCGCTGGCCAGCGAGGCGAGGGGGACGCTGTTCCTCATCGACGAGCCCAGCGCCGGCCTGCACGCGGAGGACGTGCGGCACGTCATCGCCGCGCTGCATGCGCTCGTGGACTTCGGCGCGAGCGTGCTGGTGGTGGACCACGACGTGGCGGTGATGAAGGCCTCGGACTGGGTCATCGACCTGGGGCCGGTGGGCGGGCGAGACGGCGGCCAGCTGGTGGCCGAAGGGACGCCGGAAGAAGTCGCGCGCGGAAAGGGCGCCACCGCCCAGGCGCTGCGCGGCGAGCGCAAGCCGCTGGGCCGCGCGGTGAAGCTGCGCAAGCCGGGCCAGGGCGAGGTGCCGTCCATCGAGGTCGAGCACGCGCGCGAGCACAACCTGCACGACGTGTCCTGCCGGATTCCGCTGGGGAAGATGACCGTCGTCACCGGGCCGAGCGGCTCGGGCAAGAGCTCGCTGGTGTTCGACGTGGTGTTCGCCGAGGGGCAGCGCCGCTTCCTGGAGACGCTGAGCCCCTACGCGCGGCAGTTCCTGCCCTCCATGCCGCGGCCGGACGTGGAGCGCATCAGCTCGCTGCCGCCCTCGGTGGCGCTGGAGCAGCGCACCTCGCGCGCGGGCGCCACCAGCACCGTGGCCACCGTGACCGAGGTGGCCCACTACCTGCGCCTGCTCTTCGCCAAGCTGGGTGAGCCGCACTGCCCGAATGACGATTCGCCCATCGCGGCCACGTCACCGGACGCGCTCTTCGCGCAGCTCACGGCGATGAAGGGCGAGGGCACGCTGTTGGCGCCCGCGGTGCGCTCGCGCAAGGGCACCTACCTGGACGTCTTCGCGGCGGCCGCGCGCGCGGGCATCACCCAGGCCATCGTCGACGGGAAGCTCGCGTCCACGGACGACCCGCCGCGCCTGGCGAAGACGCGCGAGCACGACATCGACCTCGTCATGTACCAGGGCAAGCTGGCGAAGCTGAGCCGCGACGTGTTCGAGAAGGCGCTGGGCTGGGGCCAGGGCGCGGTGAAGGTGGACGCCGGCAAGGGCGAGACGCTGCTGTCCACCGAGCGCACCTGCCCCAGGTGCGGCACCGCCGTGCCGGAGCTGGACCCGCGCTGGTTCTCCTTCAACACGAAGCAGGGCCGCTGCGAGTCGTGCGAGGGCACCGGCGTGCAGGGCGGCGCCGAGGCGATGGCCGAGGGCGAGGTGGCGCCGTGCCGCGCGTGCGGCGGCAGCCGGCTGGCGCCCGTGCCTCGCGGCGTCCGGCTGGAGGGCGCGCGCTACCACGAGGTGGTGCAGCAGTCCGTCACCGCGTCGCTGGCGCGCGTTCGGGGGTGGAAGTTCAAGGGGGACCGGGCGCTCCTGGGAGAGCCGTCCCGCCAGGAGCTGCTGCGCCGCATGGAGTTCCTGGAGCGCGTGGGCCTGGGCTACCTGTCCCTGGACCGCAACGCCTCCACGCTGTCGGGCGGGGAGATGCAGCGGCTGCGGCTGTCCGCGCAGCTGGGCGCGGGCCTCACCGGCGCCATGTACGTGCTGGACGAGCCCACCATCGGCCTGCACCCGCGCGACACGCACCGGCTGCTGGACAACCTGCGCGCGCTGGTGGCCACGGGCTCCACGGTGCTGGTGGTGGAGCATGACTCGGACACCATCCGCGCGGCGGACCACCTGCTGGACCTGGGGCCCACCGGTGGACGCGGCGGCGGGCACATCCTCGCCGAGGGGCCTCCGGACGTGGTGCTGGAGAGCGACTCGCCCACGGCGCGCGCGCTGAAGGAGGCGCAGGTGCGGCCTCCCTCCGCGCGGGGCGAGCCGACGCAATGGATTGAGCTCAAGGGCGCGCGGGCCAACAACCTGAAGCGCGTGGACCTGCGGCTGCCGGTGGGGCGGCTCAACGTCGTGTCCGGCGTGTCGGGCTCGGGGAAGAGCACGTTGATTCGCCAGGTGCTGTACCCGGCCCTGCGCGAGAAGCTGGACCGCGTCGCGCCGAAGCCCGGCCCCTTCACCTCGCTGCACGGGGCGGAGGCGGTGAAGCGCGTGCTGTCGGTGGACCAGTCGCCCATCGGCCGCACGCCGCGCTCGGTGCCGGCGACGTTCCTGGGCATCTGGGACGAGCTGCGCCGGGTGTTCGCGGCCACGCCCGAGGCGAAAATCAAGGGCTTCACGCCGACGCGCTTCTCCTTCAACTCGACCAGCGGCGGCCGCTGCACGGCGTGCGAGGGGCAGGGCTCCATCTCCCATGAGATGTCCTTCCTCCCGGACGTGGTGACGCCGTGCGAGGCGTGCAACGGCGCGCGCTTCGACGCGGCGACGCTGGAGGTGCGCTACCACGGGCTGAGCATCGGCGACGTGCTGCGCCTGTCCGCCGACGAGGCCAAGGACGTCTTCAAGGCGCTGCCCCGCGTGGCCGCGCCGCTGGCGTGCCTGGCCGACCTGGGCGTGGGCTACCTGCAGCTCGGCCAGGGCTCCAACACCCTGTCCGGCGGCGAGGCCCAGCGCCTGAAGCTGGCGGCGGAGCTGACGGCCTCTGCCCGGCACGAGCCCACGCTGTACGTGCTGGACGAGCCCACCACCGGATTGCACCTGGGCGACGTGGAGAAGCTCATCACCTTCATGGGCCGGCTGGTGGACCGCGGCGACACGCTGGTGGTCATCGAGCACCATCCGTCCGTGATTGGCGCCGCGGACCACGTGGTGGAGCTGGGGCCGGACGGCGGCGAGGCGGGGGGCTCCATCGTCGCCGAGGGCACGCCGCGGGAGGTGGCGAAGCTGAAGACCCCCACCGGGCGGGTGCTCAAGTCGCTCTTTTCGGGCGAGGACACGCGGCCTCGTGCCGCGGCGCGCCGCGCGTGAAACGGACGGGCGGGTGGGGCATCCTGGGGGCCGCCATGAAGACCCTGCCCCTGCTCACCCTGACCGCGGCGCTCGCCGTCGCCCCGGCGCTCGCCGCGGGCCCGGCGGCGCCGAAGCCCTCCACCGCGAAGCCCGAAACCCCGAGCGAGAAGAAGCCCATGTCCTTCCATGACCTCACCGCCAACCGCCTCGACGGCAAGCCGGAGAAGCTCTCCACCTACCAGGGCAAGGTCGTCCTGGTGGTGAACACCGCGTCCGAGTGTGGCTACACGCCGCAGTACGCGGGCCTCGAGAAGCTCTACCAGGAGTACAAGGACCGGGGCCTCGTCGTCGTCGGCTTCCCGTCCAACGACTTCGGCGGCCAGGAGCCGGGCTCGTCGGAGGAGATCAAGAAGTTCTGCGAGCTGCGCTACAAGGTCACCTTCCCCATGTTCGAGAAGGTGAAGACGAAGGGGGATGGCCAGTCGCCCGTCTACGCCTTCCTGGCGAAGAACCACCCGGCGCCCAAGTGGAACTTCCACAAGTACGTGGTGGGCAAGGATGGCCAGGTGAAGGCGGCCTTCCCCAGCGCGGTGACGCCGGACAGCGCCGAGCTGAAGGCGGCCATCGACGGCGCACTCACACAGCCGTAGCCGCCAGAAGGGCGCGTGGGGGCTGGCCCTCCGGCCCCTGCCCTGGAGGCGTACAACCCGGGCGGCCACCCTGGCATGGGCGGCGGTGGGGGCTCACCCTGAATGCCGACACGGCTTGAAGGGAGACCCCCATGGAGACCCTGGACGCGGCGTGGCCCCCGCTGCCCTTGGACGCGTGGAAGGACACCTACGCCACCCTGCACCGGTACACGCAGGTCATCGGCAAGGTGAAGCTCGCGCTGACGCCGCCGCAGAACCACTGGTGGAATGTGGCGTTCCGCGTGACGGCACGAGGCATGACGACGGGCCTCATTCCCTACGGGCATGGTGCCTTCGAGGTCGACTTCGACTTCCGTTCACACGAGCTGCACGTCCACGCCAGCCGTGGGCCCTCGCGGGTGATGGCGCTGGAGCCCCGGCCCGTGGCGGAGTTCTACCGGGACGTCATGGCCACGCTGCGCTCCATGGGCATCGACGTCCGCATCTGGGAGCAGCCCGTCGAGATTCCCGATGACACCACGCCCTTCGGCGAGGACTGGCACCACGCCAGCTATGACGGCGAGGCCGTCGAGCGGTGGTGGCGGGCGACCCTGCAGGCCGCGCTGGTGTTCGAGGCGTTCCGCGCGCGCTTCACCGGCAAGTGCAGCCCGGTGCACTTCTTCTGGGGAAGCTTCGACCTGGCGGTGACGCGCTTCTCGGGCCGCCCCGCGCCGGACCGCCCCGGAGCGGACCCCATCACCCAGGAGGCCTACTGCGACGAGGTCAGCAGCGCGGGCTTCTGGCCGGGCACGCCGGAGACGGGCGGCGCGGCCTTCTACAGCTACGCGGCGCCAGAGCCCCAGGGCTTCTCGGCCGCGAAGGTCCGCCCGGACAAGGCTCGGTACGACGCCAACATCAAGGAGTACCTGCTGGCCTACGATGACGTGCGCCAGGCGGATGACCCGGAGGCGTACCTGCTGGACTTCCTGCAGAGCACCTACGCGGCATGCGCGGACCTGGGCGGCTGGGCGAGGGACCGGCTGGAGCGCCCGCTCATCGTGCCCGAGTCCCTGCAGCGCGCGCGTCGCGTGGAGGAAGGCACCCTGGCGGAGCAGCCCGCGCCGTGAGGGCGGCGGGCCGGCGCGCCTACCTGGGCTTGGGCGGGAAGTCCTTCAGCAGCTTCTCGACGGACTCGTCCAGCCGCTGCTGCTGCTGCTCCGCGCTGGCGTTCTCGCTCAGCTCCGCCTGCGCCGTGCCGCGCCAGACGAGCTGTTTCGAGGTGGGGTCGACGATGTCCAGGATGAGCGAGCCCTCCTCGTACTCCCGCAGGTACGTCTCCGGCATCGTCACCGCGCCGCCCGCGTAGAAGGGGTCCGTGAAGGGGCCGCCCCAGGGGTAGCCATAGTAGGCGTCCACCGTCTCCGCCTTCAGCGCGTTGTGGATGGCGCCATGCCAGCCGATGAGGAAGTCCGGGTTGGCGCTGGCATCCACCTTCTGGTAGCCGCGCGCCAGCAGGTACCGGTCCACCGTCTGCTCGACGCGCGCGCCGACGATGGGGTTGTAGACGCGCTTGTCCGTCCCCGTGGGCTGCGGGAGCCAGGCGTAGGTGCGGTAGCCCTCCAGCTTCTGCGTGGCGGAGGGGTCATAGTTGGTGTTGACGTCGATGCCGGAGCACGCGGCGAAGGCCAGTGCCAGCAAGGGTGGGGCGAGTCGGGTCAGCAGCCGCAAGGAAGCCTCCTTCGGTGACGGCGCGGCGCGCGCCGTTGGCTCCCTGACGGTATTCACGGCGTGGGGGGCTCTCCGGGCTGGATGCCCGGTCCTCCCCGACGTCGGGGCTAGTCCAGGTCCGGCGCTCGCTTCATCTTCTTCCGGCCCTCGGCGCGCGCCAGGGCGAGCGCGAGCGTGGCGCGCTTGTGCTGTGGCAGCGTCTTCGCCAGCGTCAGGTACAGCTCCTTGTCGAGCGCCGCGATGCGCTCCCGCGCCTCGAAGGCGCCCAGGGCCGCCGCGTCCACCTGGGCCAGGGCCTCGCTGTCACCCCGGGACGCCCGGTGGAGGATGCGCGCCGACTCCCGCACCTGCTTGCGCAGCGGACGGCGCCGCTCGTCGAACGTGCGCAGCGTCTCCTCCAGCTTCAGCGCCTGGGCGTTGTCCAGGCCCAGCACATCCGACAGCTCCAGCACCTGCCGCAGCCGGTGGCGCTTCTCTGCCTGCACCAGGCGCTCCTCGACGCGGGCCTCGCGCCCGGAGGGCGAAGCCACCGCCACCACGGGCACCAGGGCCAACAACATCACCACCATCCGCGTCCGCACCATCGTCGTCACAGCGTCTCTCCCGAATCGATGTCGAAGTCCTCGTCCCAGCTGTCGGAGTCCTCGATTCCGTCCAGCGGCTCCAGCCCCGCCCAGGCCTCGAAGGCGGCCATCGTCTCCGCGTCCACCTCCTCGGCCGCGGGCGTCGTCGCGGCCGCCGCCGAATCGGGCCGGTCCGTGGCCGCCGTGCCCGGGAGCTGCCACATGCCCGGCACCAGCAGCACCCACGTCACCGCCGCGGCGGTGGCCACCAGCGCCCCCAGCGTCCGCAGCCCCAGGCCCTGCCGCCGGGCGCTCCGCCGCCACTCGGAGAGCGTGCGCCGCGGCAGCTCGTCCAGCTCCACCTTCTCCTGCGCGGTGATGGGCGGCAGCGCCACCATCGACAGCAGCTCCACGGACGCGGCGAAGGCCTGACGGCATCCCTCGCAGCCCTCCATGTGCTGGACGAGCCCCACGGCCTCCGCGTCCTCCAGCGCCCCCGCGGCGTGCAGGTCCAGCCGTTCCTCCTGGTCAGGGCACGCAGCCATCAGTGCTTCTCCTCGGGGACGCCCACTTTCGCCTTGAGGCGCTTCATCGCATGGTGGAACTGCACCTTCGCGTTGTTCTCCGTGATGCCGAGCGTCTCGGCGATGTCCTTGAAGGCCAGGCCGCCGTCCACGCGCAGCGTCAGGACCTCGCGCTGGCGGCGGGGCAGGGCGAGTACCTCGGCGCGTACCTGGCGCTCGCGCTCGGCCCGCTCCAGCCGCTCCTGCGCGGACTCGGACGGGTCCTCCGCCAGGTCATCCGGCCCGGAGGCCACCAGCACGGGACGCCAGCGCTGGCCCTGCCGCGCATGGTTCTTCGCCAGGTTGAGGGCGATGCGCACCAGCCAGGCCCGGAACGGCGCTGGCCCCGACGGCGTGAAGCGCGCGAAGACGCGGCGCGAGGCCTCCAGCGCGCGCAGGAACGCGCTCTGCACCAGGTCCGCCGCGTCCTCCGGGCGTGCCACGTAGCGGCGCACCAGCGAGAACACGAGCGCGCGGTGCCGCGTCACCAGCACCTCGAAGGCCGCTGGCTCGCCGTCCAGGAAGGCCCGGCAGAGCGCCTCGTCGGGTGCTCGCTCCAGGCCCGCCCGGGCCACGCGCGCGGGCAGGGACACCACCCGGCCGCCTGTCTCCCTGATGCTCACGTGACTCCAACCCCGGACGGAGGAAAAGGTTAATTTCGGCGGATTTTGCCTGAACGATTTCCTGCTGTTCCTGGATTGCAAGGGTTGTAGTCGATAAACCCCGCGCCCCGGGTTGCTGGAGGACAGTCCGCGCTGGGACAATGGCGTGACGGTTGCGACCTGGGACGGGGGCATGTTGACCCAAGGAACTGGCTCACGCATCAAGGGCGGCGTGCTCATCTCGCGGCTCAACATGCTGCGCCACCATGGCGGGCAGGTTCGGGTGGACGAGGTGCTGCGGCGTCTGCCCGCGGAGGACCAGGCGCTGCTGCGGAAGATGCTGCTGCCCGTCGGCTGGTATCCCCTGGAGCTGAACCTGCGGCTGGACGCGGCCATCGCGGAGGTGATGTCGCCCGAGGACGAGGACCGGGCCTTCATCGAGATGGGGCGTGCCTCCGCCGACGAGGCGCTGCACGGCGCGCAGCACGTCTTCGTCAAGCCCGGCGAGCCGCACTTCCTGCTGAGCCAGGCGCCGCAAATCTACCGCTTCTATTACGCCGTGGGCTCCCGCACGTACGAGCGCACCGGCCCGAGCTCGGCCGTGCTGCGCACCTTCGATGCGGAGAACGTCACCGCGCCGGACTGCCTGACCATCGTCGGGTGGCATGAGCGGGCCATCGAGCTGTGCGGCGGCCGGGCGGTGCGCATCAACCACCCCATGTGCCGGGCCCGGGGAGCGCCGCACTGCGAGTACCACTGCGCCTGGGAGTGAGCGCCCCTCAGGGTGCCGGGGCGTCCGGCAGCGGATGCGCGCGCAGGTAGCGGAGCACGTCGTCCAGGTGCCGGTAGACGCGGACCTCGTGCCGGATGATTTCCTCGATGCGGCCGTCCGGGCCAATGATGAAGGTGATGCGGCGGTCGACGTTGAGCACGGGCCAGAGCGCGTCGTAGGCGCGGCTGATGGTCCGGTCCGAGTCGCCGAGCAGCGCGAAGTGGATGCCTTCCTCCTTCGCGAACTCGCACTGCGTGCGCTGCGTGTCCACGGAGACGCCCACGAGCTCCGCGCCCAGGCCCCTGAGCAGCTCGTGGTTGTCGCGGAACGCCCGGTTCTCGATGGTGCAGCCCAGCGTGAAGGCCTTGGGGAAGAAGAAGAGCACCACCCGCCGCCCGCGCAGGGCGGACAGCCGCACGGGAGCCCCCTGGCAGTCGGTGGCGGTGAAGTCCGGCGCGATGTCTCCGACAGAAGGCATGCGTCCGCCTCCCTACCATGTTTGAGGTCCGACCGCCGGACATGCGTTCAGGATAAGGTCCGCGCCCGTGCGGCCTTCCAGGGACGAGCAGTCCTCGCGGCAATTTCAACAACGACTGGCCCGGGCGCTGGGCGTGACACGCGTCGCGCGCGTGACGGGCCTTGACCGGACCGGCGTGGAGGTGGCGTGCGCCGTGCGGCCCGGCGGGCACGTCCTGCAGGTGTGCAACGGCAAGGGCCTCTCGTACGAGGACGCGGCCTGGGGCGCGCTGCTGGAGACGGCGGAGCTGTGGGCGGCGGAGACGGTGACGCCGGACGCGTGCGTGTGGGGTTCGCTCGCGGAGCTCGACGGGCGCATGGGCGAGCTGTGGAGCGCGGAGGACCTCGGCTCCGCGGGCGCGCTCGTCGCGCCGCGCTTGTGGAGCGAGCACGTGCGCTGTGCCTGGCGCGAGGCCACGGAGCTGTACTCGGGGCAGCCGGTCTGGGTGCCCGCGCAGGGGCTGCACGTGCCGCCCGCCGGAGGCCCCGCGCTGGGCCCGGTGGCGGTGGCGTGGACGAGCAACGGCTCCGGCGCGCATCCGGACGCGGGCCTGGCGCTGCTGCACGCGCTGCTGGAGGCAACGGAGCGGGACCAGCTCACGCGCTCGCTGCCGGAGGGGTGGACGGAGGACGTCGTCCAGCGCCGCCTCCTGCGCACCGCGGGGCTCGGCGAGTCCGCGCCCGCCGTGGACGCGCTGGCCACGCGGCTGCGCGAGCGAGGCTTCGGCGTGTACCTCTTCGACGCCACGCCCGGCGCGCGCACGCCCGGCGCCGTGGGGCTGCCCGTGGGGGCCGCGGTGCTGGTGGACCTGGAGGAGGGGCCGGTGCCGCTCACCGCGGGCTACGCGTGCGCGATGACGCGTGAGGCGGCGCTGCTGAAGGCCCTGCTGGAGGCGGCGCAGTCGCGGCTGACGGACATCCACGGCGCCCGGGAGGACGTCGCCGCCGCGGACCGGGAAGCGGCGCGGGGCTTCGCCGAGGCGTGCGCCCAGGTGCGGCCCCGGCGGAGCGTGGAGACCATGCCCGATTGGGGCGCGCACGCGCGAGGACCGGCCACGCGGCGGGTCCGTCAGGTGCTGGCGCTGCTGAAGCGCGCGGGCTTCGAGCGGGCGGCGGCGGTGGAGCTGGAGCCGCCGATGGACGGCCTCCATGTGCGGCGCGTGGTGGTGCCGGGCATGCGCATCTCGGAGCTTCTATGAAGCGGCGCGCGGACAATCTGGTGGTGTTCCTGGGGCCCTCGCTGCCCGCGGAGGAGGCGCGGCGGCTGGCGCCCTGCACGGTGTTGCCACCGGCGCGTCAGGGCGACGTGTGGCGCGCGCTGTCGCTGCGGCCCCGGGCCATTGCCCTGGTGGATGGCGTTTTCGAGGCGCAGCCCTCGGTGTGGCATCACGAGCTGCTGGCGGCGATGGAAGCCGGTGTGGCCGTCTTCGGCGGCGGGAGCATGGGCGCCCTGCGCGCGGCGGAGCTGGCGCCGCACGGCATGGTGGGGGTGGGCCGCATCTTCGAGTGGTACCGCGATGGCGCGGTGGTGGACGACTCGGAGGTGGCGCTGCTCCACGCGGACGCGGAGCACGGCTTCCGGCCGCTGACGGTGCCGCTGGTCAACGTGCGCCATGCCGCGGAGTGCGCCGCGAAGGCGCGCGTGCTGGGGCGCGAGGCCGCCCGCGCGCTCGTCGAGGCCGGCGAGGCCGTCTTCTACCAGGAGCGCACCTGGGCCCGGGTGCTGGAGGGCGTGGCGCCTCGCTGGTCCACGGCCACCCGGGCCGCCTGGGACGTGTGGTTTTCCAGGGGCGTGGAGGACCTGAAGCGGCGGGACGCCCTCGCGTGCCTCCGGACGGCGGCGGAGTGGGTGGCGTCGGGCGCACCCGCGCCTCGGGGGCCGGCGCAGTCCCCCTCGTCACTGGTCCGCCGCCGGCGGCTGGTGGACGGCGTGACGGGTGTGCAGGACGGCTGGGTGTCGTCGGGGCGCGTGCTGGCCTCGCTCCGCGAGGCCCCCGACGCGGAGGCGCTGGCCGAGGCGGGCCTGCGCCGGGCGCTGCTCGCGGGCTGGGCGCGCACGCAGGGCCTCCACGTCTCGGAGGCCGAGGTGGCCGAGGTGGAGGCCGGCTGGTGGCGCCAGCAGCGCGTGCCCGTGGCGCGGCGAGGCGCGTTCCTCGCCCGCCTGGGGTTGGATGACCGGGGCCTGCGCCGGCTGTGCGAGGAGCGGGCCCTGGAGCGGCTCGTCCTGGCGCACGCCTCGCGGCTCCTGCCGGACGGCCCGTCCTGGGACGAGGCGCTGGCTGCCGAGGCCCGCCTGAATGGGCGCTGGGCGGAGGCCGCACGCGAGGTGGGGGAGGACCCAACGGAGGGCGTTGGGTCCGGAAACGCGGCGGAGTGACCTCCCGGGTAAGTGAAAACGTGACATCCCTGACGAAAAGGATAGGGTCAACCTCGGAGGTTGCCCTTGTCCAGCCCCGCTCCCTGGGTGGTTGAAGCGTCATTCGCGCGGACCGCGCCGCCGGGGGCGGTGCGTCCCGGGACGGACACACGCAGGGTAGGGCAGGGGGGACGGAGCGGACGCCCGAGCCGGTGGAGCTGGTGGCCGTGAGGTCTCCGCCCTTCCATCCGGACCAGCTGGTGCCCGGCAGCGAAGTCGGGCCGTGGCGTGTCGTCGAGTCGTTGGGCTCGGGGGGCTTTGGCCGCGTCTTCAAGGTGGACCGGGCGGGCCGGAGCTACTCGCTGAAGATGGCGCTCCGCCCGGCGGGGTTGCACGCGGCGGAAGAAGAGGACATCAACGGCCGGCTGGCGCATGAAGTGGCGGCGCTGCTGGCCTGCGCGCCGCATCCGAATCTCCCGGCGTTGCACGCCGTGGACCGCTGGCCCGAGCCGCCCGACGGCTACCTGTACTTCGTCACCGACTACATCGACGGTGAGACGTTCCACGAGTGGCGCTGGCGGGTGAAGCCCACGGCGGGGCACCTGCTGTCCGTCTTCACCGAGGTGGTGCGCGTGGTGGCGGACCTGCACCGCCGGGGCCTGCACCACCGGGACTTGAAGGGCGACAACCTGCTCATCCGCCGCGAGGACGAGCGGCCCTTCCTCATCGACCTGGGCACGGTGCGGCTGCCCGGCGCCACCACGCTGACGGTGGGCGTGGCGCCCGCGTCGCCCCACCTGCTGCCGCCCGAGTGCGTGGCCTTCCTGCGCGAGGGCTCCTGGCAGCAGGGCGCGAACTTCGACGCGGGCATCCCCGGAGACCTCTATGGGCTGGGCGCGCTGCTGTACGAGGCGCTCACGGACGGCTACGCGTTCGACCCGAAGCTACCCTATGACCGCCTGCTGCCGGCCATCGAGACGGTGACGCCGCGCGCCCCCCACGTCGTCAACCCGAAGGTGCCCCGGGCCCTGGGGGACATCGCGCTGCGGCTGCTCGCCAAGCGCCCCGAGGACAGGTACGCGAGCGCTGAGGCCCTGCTCCAGGCCCTCTGGGATGTGGCGAAGGAGAAGCGGCAGCCGGCCTGGAAGGTGTCGCTGGACCGGCCGCCCGAAGACGCGGCGGACGCGGAGTCGCCGCGGGTGCGCATGGTGCCGGACTCGCCCGTCATCACGTCCGAGTCCCGGCCGCGTGAGGGGGCGGGCATCGCGCCGGTGCTGCCCCTCAACCCGGAGCCCCGGGTGGCGCCCGTTCAGGAAGGCTCGGCCCAGCAGTCGCCGGCCCAGGAGGCGCCCACCGCCGCCGTGCCCCGGGCGCCAGCGCCCACCGAGCTGCCGCCGGCTCCCGGCGCCGATACGCCCGCGGCGCCCGTGCCCGCGCAGGTCCCTCGCACGCGACGCCGCGCCGCGGTGGGCCTGGGCGTGGCCGCCCTGCTGGCCGCGGGGCTCGTGGCGTTCGGGCTGAGCCGGAGCGTGCCCTCCTCCGCGGTGGGGCCGGCGCCCGCACCGTCTCTTCTCATTGAGAAAGGAAGTCCCGCAGTGACGAGTCGTTCTTCGAATTCTTCCGAGATACCCAGCCAGGCGGCGCCGCCGCCTTCCACGGACGCGGGTGCCGCGGTCCAGGACGCGGGCGCGCAGGACGCGGCGCTGGCCCAGGTGGCCTCCGTCGGCACGGGCGCCGAGTCCGCGCCCGCGCCGCGTCTCCGGAAGCGTCAGTCGCCTGGCGCCGCGCTGGGGAAGGCCGCCGCCGTGGCCTGTCTCACCGCCGCCTGTGCCAGCGGTCCCCAGGTGCGGGACGAGCCGCCCCAGCGCAAGTGCCCGAAGGAGGTGCTGGATGCCATGGGGGCCATGCGCTTCTATCCGCCCCGGATGATTGGCAATGACGAGACGCTGTCCCTGACGCCGCGCGTCTCCGCCTATCCGGTGCCCGTGCCGCCGGACGGCAGCCCCATCACCATCTACGCCGTCATGGACGTCACCAGCGGCTTTGGCGGACGCATCCCGGTGGGGAGCCGCTTCCACGGCACGTTGTTCCGGGGCAAGACGGCCATCTACGGCTGGATGACCGAGCTGGAGTTCCCCGACGGCCGGCGGATGGAGATCTGCGCGAACATCGTCAACAACGCCAGCCGGGACGACCTGGGCATGCCGTATGACCCGGCCAGCACGCCGGGGAAGCCGATGATGAGCACGGGCATCAACCTGGCGGTGTCTCAGGTCCTCGGGAAACTGGGGACGGAAAAGTAGCCCTCCCGCCTGTCAAGGTGTGGAAGCGTCCTTGCTGGAGGTGGCTCGGCCTTGTCTGGTTCGCCCGCATTCATCGTGCTCGCGTGGGGAGTGTTGTGGGCCGCCACGGCGCAGGCCGCGGCTCAGGAGGCGTCAGGCAGCGGTGCCATGGTCCGGCGCATCGACGTGCAGGCGGGCACGCTGGCCACACCGCCGGAAGTCCGCATCAGTCCCGGGCAGTCCACCATCGTCTTCTTCGACGCCCGGATTCGCCCCGAGCAACTGGTGCTCGAGGGCCGTGAGCGCTTCCAGCGCTTCGGAGTGACGGAGGACCACCTCGTGCTGGTGCCCTCGCCCACGTTCCGGGAGGGAGAGCGGCTGCGGCTGGAGGTGCCGTTTCATGATGGCGCGGCGCCGGAGCGGGCCGCCCTGGTGCTCGTCGTGGACGCCGCGCGCGCGGAGCGGCAGGTCGAGCTCTACCGCCACGCGCGGTCCGCCGCGTCCTACCGGCAGGAGGTGGAGGAGCTCCGTGCGGGGATGCTCCGGCTGGAGCGCCAGGTCCAGCAGCTCCAGCGCTCCCGCCCTGGCGAGTGCAGCCGTGAGGCCCTGGTGGCGGACGTCCGGGACGAGGACCTCCTGCTCCACCAGAACTGGGTGCCCCGGAAGGTGAAGGGCGACTTCGTCGTCCGGCGGACGAGCTACATCCGCATGTCCGCCCGGTGGGCCGCGCTGCGGCTGACGCTGCTGTCGGCGGGCCCTGGAAAGGACTGGACGGCGGCGGGCGCGGCGCTCACGGATGGGCAGGGCCGGCGGCTGAAGACGCTCTCGCCCTGGCAGGAAGGGCCCGTGGATGCCACCGGCGTCCACCCCGTGGTCATCGTCATCGAGGAGCCGGAGGGCGAGCCCCAGAGCGGGTACTCGCTCGAGCTGTGGGACGAGGGGCGCAAGCGGACCTTGAAGCTGGAGGGCCTCCAGGTGCAGTGAAGCGCGACTTGAGCCCCGCGCCCCGCCGTGTAGGGTGCCGCTCCGGCCGATGACCTCACTTCCCCCGCCCGAGTCCCTCCGCTGCATCAACGCCGACGCCCGCGAGCCACAGGGCTACCGCGCCGCGCTGGGCGACACCCGCGCGTCCCTGCTCCACACCGACCCGCCGTACTGCCTGCTCACCCGGCGGCGCAAGGGCGGCGACCTGCGGGACACGCGCGCGCACAAGAAAATCGACCAGAACCCCATCGTCCGCTTCGAGACGGTGCGTGACTACCGCGCCTTCTCGGAGGCCTGGCTGTCGCGCGCCACCGCGCACCTCACGCCGGACGCCGTCCTGGTCATCTGGACGAACCTGCTGGGCAAGGAGCCCATCCTCACCGCCGCGCGGGGCCTGGGCTACCCGCACCTGCGCGGCGAGTACGTCTGGGGCAAGCGCACCACCGACAAGAACGCCAACGAGCAGACGCTGCGCGTGTACGAGGTCGCGCTCGTCATCGCGCGCACGCCCGAGCCGCCGCTCGCGCCGGGGGACCTGCCCACCGTGTGGGCCGTCGTCGGGGGCTACGACGATGACGGGGAGGCGAAGCGCTGGGGCGGTCACCCGCACCACAAGCCCTTCTCCGTGCTGGAGCCGCTCATCCGCACCTACAGCCGTCCGGGCGACACGGTGCTGGACCCTTTCGCGGGGAGCGGCTCCATGCCCTCGGCGGCGCTGCGGCTGGGGCGCCGGCCCGCGTGCCTGGAAGTCGAGCCCGAGTGGGCCGAGCGCGTCACCCACCGCCTGCGGGAGACGGCGCGCGAGGAGGCTCAGCGCGCCAGCGCCCGGTAGAGGCGCGTGTCCGCCCACTCGGGGATGTCGGTGGGCCGGTGTCCCCACCAGTTCATCACCAGCGTGCGCCGCTGCCGCGCGCGGCCCGGCAGCTTCCCGTCCGGAATCTGGTTCTCCGCGTCCAGCACGCCGTGCGTCAGCGTGCCGTCGAACACCACCAGCCGGTTGGGCCGGGGCGTCACCAGGTCGGCGGTGTCGAGCCGGGAGGGCGCCAGGGACGGATTGGCGGGGTCGGGCTTCTCGCGCGTCACCACCAGCGCGCCGCCGCGCACGCGATTGAGGAACAGCACCGAGGAGATGCACGGGTGCACCAGCTCTCCGGTTCGCAGCGCCAGCTTCTCGTCGCGGTCCTGGTGGAAGTCCACGCGCACGTCCGTGGTGTACATGCGCGACAGCCACCATTCGACGCCCGCCACGCGGCGCTTTCCGGCGATGTGGGGCCGCAGCGCGAGGATGATGTCCTCCACCACGTTGGTGGCGGGGCCGAAGCCATACCAGAAGGTCGTCTGGTAGGTCTGACGCAGGCGCTCCGTGCCCACGGCCCCCACGCGCCGCAGCAGCCGGCGGAAGAGGAGGGACGGCACGGCATTCTCGGTGAGTCGAACGAGGGTTTCCACGAGGAGGACAGCATGCCATCTTCGCCTACCGCCCGGTGGCGCGGACCATTCTCCTCCGGCGAGGAGGGCTCGGAGGGACGATGAAGGCGCACCACAAGATGCTCGTCGGCATTGCCACCGGCGCGGTGGCGGGGCTGATTGCCAACGCCGTCGCGGGCAATGACTCGCCCGCGTTGGCGTTCGCCGTGGACAACGTGGCCTCGCCCGTGGGGCAGATCTTCATCCGCCTGCTGCTCATGCTGGTGGTGCCGCTGATTTTCTCAGCGCTCGTCGTGGGCGTGGCGGACCTGGACCTCAAGCAGCTGGGGCGACTGGGCGTTCGCACGTTGGGCTACACGGTCATCCTGTCCTCCATCTCCGTCCTCATCGGCCTGGTGATGGTCAACACGCTGGAGCCGGGCGCCGGCCTCAGCGACGAGGCCCGTGCGCTGGCCCAGGGGGGCAGCACCATTCAGCCCGCCGCCGCGCCGCAGGCGAACTCGTTCGGCTCGGTGCTGGTCTCCATGGTCCCCACCAACCCGATGAAGGCGGCGGCGGACGGGGACTTCATCGGCCTCATCGTCTTCTCGCTCATCTTCGGGATGGGCGTGGCCGTCTCCCCGGGCGAGCCCGTCCAGCGCCTCCGCGAGTCCATCCAGGGGCTCTACGACGTGATGATGAAGCTCATCGAAGGGGTACTGCGCCTGGCGCCCATCGGTGTGGCGGCGCTGCTGTTCTCCATGACGGCGCGGCTGGGCTTCAGCATCTTCGGGCAGCTCGCCGCCTACATGGGCACGGTGCTGCTGGCGCTGGGCCTCCACATGTTCGTCGTCTACTCGCTGTCGGTGCGCTTCCTGGGCGGGCGCAGCCCCATCGAGTTCTTCCGCAGCAGCCGGCTGGCCATCGTCACCGCCTTCTCCACGTCGTCCTCCAGCGCCACGCTGCCCACCGCGCTCAAGGTGGCCGAGGAGAACCTCAAGCTGCCGCGCAACGTGTCGCGCTTCGTGCTCACCGCCGGCTCGGCGATGAACCAGAACGGCACCGCGCTCTTCGAGGGCGTCACGGTGCTCTTCCTGGCCCAGGTCTACGGCGTGGAGCTCAGCCTGCCGGACCAGGCGCTCATCATGTTCATCTGCATCCTGGCGGGCATCGGCACCGCCGGCGTGCCCGCGGGCTCCATTCCCGTCATCGCGATGATCCTGGGCATGTTCAAGATTCCGGTGGAGGGCCTGGGGCTCATCCTGGGCGTGGACCGCTTCCTGGACATGTGCCGCACCACGCTCAACGTCACCGGCGACCTGGCCGCGGCCGTCTACGTGGCACGCGGCGAGCCGGCCGACAGCCCGGCCGAGGAGGGGGCGGTGGACCCGTCCACGTCCTGACACAGGTCATTTCCCGCCGCACCTTCCCCGCAGCAGCAGTTCCACCCCAGTCATCGGCAAGGAGCCCCGCATGAGGGTCGCCAAGGATTCCGTCGTCTCACTCGAATACCGGCTGCACCTGGGAGACGGCCAGGTCATCGACCAGAGCGCCCCCGAGCAGCCGCTGTCCTACCTGCACGGGCACCGGCAGATTGTCCCGGGGCTCGAAGGCGCCCTGGAAGGCATGAGCCTGGGCGAGAGCAAGCAGGTGGTGGTGGCGCCGGGGCAGGGCTACGGCGAGCACGACCCCTCGGGTGTGCGCACCGTGCCCCGCGCCATGCTGCCGCCCGGCCTCATGCCGAAGGCCGGTCAGACGCTGATGGCGCAGACGGACCAGGGCGACATCCCGCTGCGCATCCAGGAGGTTCGCGATGACGGCATCGTGGTGGACCTCAACCACCCGCTGGCCGGCAAGACGCTGCACTTCGACGTCACCGTGAAGGGCGTGCGGGCCGCCACGGCGGAGGAGCTCTCGCACGGCCACGTCCATGGGCCGGGCGGGCATGAGCACGGCTGACGTGCTGCTCTGACGCGGCGCGGCCAGCCCCTCGTGCTGGCCCGCCGCACGCGGCGCTCGCGAGGGCGTGGGGCGTGAATTATCGTGCCCGCCCCAATGAGCCAGTCCCCCTCTCCGACGCCGAGCCCCAGCGACCTTCGCATCCATCCGTCCGACGCACCCGGTGACGCAGGGGCCTCCGAGGCCAGGGACCCGGAGCGTTACTGGCTGGAGCACGTCTACCAGGGCGGGGCCCGTCAGCTCACCGTGCGCGCCGTCATCGCCGGCATGCTCATTGGCGCGGTGATGTGCCTCTCCAACCTGTACGTCATCCTCAAGACGGGCTGGAGCCTGGGCGTCACCATCACCGCCTGCATCCTCGCCTTCGCGGTGTTCGGCACGCTGCGCTCGATCCGGGTGCTGAAGACGGAGTTCACCGACCTGGAGAACAACGCCATGGGCTCGGTGGCCTCGGCCGCCGGCTACATGACGGGCGGCGGAAACATGGCCGCGGTGCCCGCGCTGCTGATGCTGACGGGGACGCTGCCGTCGGCCGGCTGGCTCATGGTCTGGTTCGCCGTCATCTCCGCGCTGGGCGTCTTCGCGGCCATCCCCATCAAGCGCCAGCTCATCAACGTGGAGGCGCTGCCGTTCCCCACGGGCACGGCCACCGCGGAGACCATCCGCGCGCTCCACGGCCATGGCGAGGTGGCCCGCCGCAAGTCGCGGCTCCTGGGCCTCGCGGGTGGCATCGGCGCGCTGCTCGTCGCGCTGCGCGACGCGCGCTTCACGTGGCTGACCAACATCCCGGAGAAGGTGAGCCTGCCCTTCTCGATGCTGGGGAAGAAGGCGTCGGCGTGGTCGCTGTCCTTCGAGTTCAGCCTGCTGCTGGTGGGCGCGGGTGCGCTGGTGAGCTTCCGCACGGGCTGGTCCATGCTGCTGGGCGCGGTGCTCACCTACGGCTTCCTCGCGCCGGCCATGGTGAGCCAGGGCGCCATCGCGGAGGTGACGTACCGCTCCATCAACAGCTGGATGGTGTGGACAGGCGCGTCGGTGCTGGTGGCCTCGGGCCTGCTCTCCTTCGCCTTCCAGTGGCGCAGCGTGGCGCGCTCCTTCAAGTCCCTGGCCAACCTCTTCAAGGGGAAGGACGCGAAAGAGGAGGAGGCCGACCCGCTGGCCGGCATCGAGTGCCCGCCCGCGTGGTTCCCCCTGGGCTTCGCGATTCTGGGCCCGGTGGCCGTCTTCCTCATGGCCTACCTGTTCCAGATTCCGTGGTGGGCGGGCGTGCTGGCCCTGCCGCTGGCCGTGGTCATGGGCGTCATCGCGAGCCGGGTGACGGGTGAGACGGACACCACACCCACCAAGGCGCTGGGGCCCGTCACGCAGCTCATCTTCGGCGGCCTGGCGCCGGGCAACATCCCCGCCAACGTCATGAGCGCCAACGCGACGGGCGGCGTGGGGCTCCACTCCGCGGACCTGCTGACGGACCTGAAGTCGGGGTGGCTGCTGGGCGCCAACCCGCGCCAGCAGTTCGTCGCGCAGCTCTTCGGCGTGGTGGCCGGCGCGGCGGTGGTGGTGCCCGTGTTCAACATCCTGGTGCCCGACGCCAGCATGCTGGGCACCGAGGAGTTCCCCGCGCCCGCGTCCATGGTGTGGGCCGGCGTGTCGAAGCTGCTCGCCACGGGCGTGGCGGCGCTGCCGGAGTCCGCGCGGGTGGGCGCGCTGTGCGGCGCCACGCTCGGCATCTTCCTCGTGCTGCTGGAGCGCTGGGCGCCGGCGAAGCTGAAGGCCTACGTGCCGTCGCCCGCGGGCTTCGGGCTGGCCATCGTCATCCCCGGCTCCAGCTCCATCGCCTTCTTCCTGGGCTCGGCCATCGCGGCGCTGCTGCGCCGCGCGAAGCCGAAGCTGGCGGAGGACATGGTGCTGCCCGTCTCCTCCGGCTTCATCGCGGGGGAGAGCCTGCTAGGCATCGGCATCGCCATGGCGAAGGCCTTCGGGGTGATGCCCAAGTAGGCCGCCCGCAGGCGGAGCGCCTCGTCAGTCCACCCGGAAGGTGGAGAACGAGGCGCCTGCGATGAAGCGGAAGGTGGGCGTGTCCATGCCGGCGCCCACCCCCGGCCCGCCCAGCACGTACAGGTCCAGCCAGGACAGCGCGTGCTTGCGGATGGCGATCAGCAGCTCGCCGCTCGAGCGGCCGCCCTGGAGCGGGATGCCCGCCACCAGGCTGACCTCGCCGCGCGTGCTCTCTCCGGCCCGGGACGTCACCGTGGCGCCGAGCCGCAGCTCGTTGCCGATGACGTCCTCCGAGTAGCCGGACACGCTGACCAGCTCCTGCTTCTTGCGCACCAGCACGCCCGCCTCGCCGCCCAGCTGCCACGTCTCCGCGAGGAAGCCGACCTGGAGCCGGGGATGCACGGCGTAGTCGTCACGGGCCAGCAGGGCGGCGCTGCCCACGGGCAGCGCGGCGGTGACGTCCGCCGCCAACTGGAAGCCGAAGTCCTGGCGCACCAGCGCCGCGCGCATCCCCAGCCACGGCGTGCCCAGGCCCGAGCCCTCGGGCGGGTTGAAGTCGAGGTGACGCGTGCCGCCCTGGCCGACGATGAAGGGCACCTCGGCGGCGACCTGGAGCCAGGGCAGCAGGCCATAGGCCGCCGTCAGGTCCATGGTGAAGCGGTTCTCCACCAGGCCGCTGCCGCTGCCCGGCTCCCAGCGCCGCTGGAAGTGGAAGGGGAGCTGCTCGTAGTGCCCCTGCACCGCCATGCGCAGCGCGCCCTGCGGCAGCGTGCGGCCGGTGCCGATGACGAGCGAACCCAGGGCCGCCGGGTCCAGCTCCAGCCGCTGGAGGTTGAAGGTGGGGAGCGTCCGGCCCTGGGCCCGCGCGTTCGTGGGCGCGAGGAACAGGACCAGTGAGGACAACGCAGAGACAAGCGCAAGCGCAGGCCGGGACGGCAAGGCGACGCCTCCAATGAAACGCAGCGTGAGTGCGACGGCCCCGAAGCTCCGCAGCAGTCGCATGTCGCGCCGCGCCGCGCAAGCGCGTCACCTTTTCCCTTCCGTCCAGCAAGTATTGCGGTACCAAACAACACATGGGCTTGACGGATAATGCGTCCGGATTCTCCCTGTGTTGCGGTGAAGTCTCATTCACAGACATGGCTGTGAATGACTGGCACCCCGTTGATACGTGACAGCGGCTACGCCCCGGAGGCCAGGTCCTGCAGCTCCTGCCACCGCGCGTAGAGCCGGTCCACCTCGGCGGCGGCGGCATCCAGCTCCTTCTGCACCTCCGCCACCTTGGGCCCGTTGCTGTACACGGCGGGGTCGGCGAGCTGCGCCTCCAGGCTGGCCTTGCGGGACTCGGCGGCCTCGATGGTGGCCTCCATGCCGTCCAGCTCGCGCTGGTCCTTGTAGGAGAGCTTCCCGGGCTTGCGCGTGGCCTTGGCGGCGGGGGCGGGGGCGGGGTCCTCGTGCCGGGGCGCGGGCTTCGGCGCGGCGGCGGCCGCGGCCTTCTCGTCGGCCTGCTCCTTCAGCCGCCGGTACATGGCGTAGTTGCCCTCGTACCGGGTGACGCGGCCCTCGCCCTCGAAGGTGAGGATGCTGGTGGCCACCTTGTCCAGGAAGTACCGGTCGTGCGTGACGAGCAGCGTGCTGCCCCCGAAGTCCAGGAGCAGCCGCTCCAGGATGTTGAGGGTGACGATGTCCAAATCGTTGGTGGGCTCGTCCAGCACCAGCACGTTGGCGCCCTCCAGGAACAGGCGCGCCAGGAGCAGCCGGTTGCGCTCGCCGCCCGACAGCGCCTTCACCTTCATGCGCTGCATGGGCACGGGGAAGAGCAGGTCGTCCAGGTAGTCGCGCAGGGCAATCTTCTGGTCGCCCAGCTCCACCCAGTCCTCGCCCTGCGAGGCCGCGTCGTACACGGTGGACTCCAGGTCGAGCTGGGCCCGGCTCTGGTCGTAGTACGCCACCTTCGTGTTCTTCCCGATGACGAGCTTGCCGTCGTCGGGGGCCACCTCGCCCAGCAGCACGCGCAGGAAGGTCGTCTTGCCCACGCCGTTGGGGCCCACCAGGCCCACGCGCTCGCCGCGCTGGAGCCGGAAGTCCACGCCGTCCAGCACCTTCCGGTCGCCGAAGGCCTTCTTCACGCCTTCGGCCTCGATGACGGTGTGGCCCAGCCGGGGCGCGGCCGCCACGCGCAGCTCCGCCACCTTGGGGCGCTGGAAGCCCTTCTCCGCCATCAGCTTCTGCGCGCGCTCGATGCGCGCCTTGCTCTTGGTGCGGCGCGCCTCCGGGCCCTTGCGCAGCCAGGCCACCTCCTGGGCAATCCAGCGCTCGCGCTTGTGCTGCGCCAGGGCGGCGTTCTCCTGCGCCACCAGCTTCTGCTCCAGGTACGTCTGGTAGTTGCCGGGGTAGGAGGTGACGCCCGCGCCGGGCTGGATTTCGACGATGCGGTCCACCAGCCCGTCCAGGAAGTACCGGTCGTGCGTGACGAGCAGCAGCGCCCCGGGCAGCTTGTCCAGCTCCTCCTCCAGCCAGTCCACGGTGTCCGCGTCCAGGTGGTTGGTGGGCTCGTCCAGCAGCAGCAGGTCCGGCCGCGTCAGCAGCGCGCGGGCAATGGCCACGCGCTTGCGCAGGCCGCCGGACAGCTGCGCCACCGGGCGGTCCCAGTCCTTCACGCCCAGCCTGTCCAGCAGCGTCTTCGCGTGGTGCTCGGTGTCCCAGCCGCCCATCTGCTCGATGCGGTCGCTGAGCGCGGCCAGCTGCTCCAGCAGCTTCGCCTGCGCGTCCGCGGGCGTGGACTCCAGCCGCCTGGCCAGCTCGGCGTGGGCGGCCAGGGCCTCCTTCAGCGGGGCCTGGGACACCGACAGCTCCGAGGCCACCGTGGCGCCCTCCGGGAACTCCGGCTCCTGGGGCAGGTAGGTGACGCGGGCGCCGCGGCGCAGCTGCAGCTCGCCGGTGTCCGCCTGGGACGCCCCGGCCAGGATCTTCATCAGCGACGACTTGCCGGAGCCGTTGACGCCCACCAGGCCCACGCGCTCGCCCTCCTCGATGGTGAGGGTGAGGCCCTGGAAGACGGTGCGGCTTCCGAAGCTGAGCTGGACGTTGGCGGCACGGAGCAGCGTCACGGTGTCGGACTCCTGAAAAGGCGAAAGGCGCCCCTCACTGAAGAGGAGCGCCTTCCTTACCGCCAGTGAGTGGCCGATGCGCGGACTACTTGCGCGCGGCCTGCTCAGCGGCCTGCTTCTCCTTGTACGCGGCCATCAGGGCCTCGGCCTCGTTGCGGGGCACCGGCGCGTACTTGGAGAACTCCATGGAGTACTCGCCCTTGCCCTGGGTGGCGGAGCGCAGGTCCGTGGAGTAGCCGAACATCGTGTTCAGCGGCACCTCGGCCACCACCGTCACGTAGTTCTCCGCCGTCTCGGTGGAGATGATGGTGCCACGGCGCTGGTTGATCTGCCCCACCAGGGAGCCCTGGAACTCCTCGGGCGCCTGGACCTCCACCTTCATCATCGGCTCGAGGATGATGGGCTTGGCGGCGGCGTAACCCTCACGGAAGCCCATGATGGCGGCCGTCTTGAACGCCATTTCGGACGAGTCGACCGCGTGGAACGCGCCGTCGTTGATGACCACGCGCACGCCCACCACGGGGAAGCCGATGAGGCTGCCCTTCTTGATGGCCTCGGTGAAGCCCTTGTCGCAGGCGGGGATGAACTCGCGGGGGATGGCGCCGCCCACGATGTCGTCCACGAACTCGTACTGCTGCACCGCGTCCGCGGGCAGCGGCTCCAGGTAGCCGCACACGCGGGCGAACTGGCCGGAGCCACCCGTCTGCTTCTTGTGCGTGTACGCGAACTCGCCCTTCTGGCTGATGGTCTCGCGGTACGCCACCTGCGGCTTGCCCGCCTGGACCTCGCAGTTGTACTCGCGCTTCATGCGCTCGATGTAGATCTCCAGGTGGAGCTCACCCATGCCGCGGATGATGGTCTGCCCGGACTCCTCGTCGCGGTGCACGCGGAAGGTGGGGTCCTCCTTGGTGAACCGGTTGAGCGCCTTGGAGAAGTTGGCCAGCGCGGAGCGGTCCTTGGGGGCCACGGCGAGCGAAATCACCGCGTCCGGCACGTGCATGGACGTCATCGTGTAGTTCACGGTGCCGTCGGTGAACGTGTCGCCGGAGGCGCACTCGATGCCGAACAGCGCGACGATGTCACCGGCGGTGGCATCGTTGATGTCGTGCATCTGGCTGGAGTGCATGCGGACGATGCGCGGGACCTTGACCTTCTTCTGGTTCGACTGGTTGACGATGAAGTCGCCCTTCGCCACGCGGCCCTGGTAGACGCGCATGTACGTGAGCTGGCCATAGCGGCCGTCCTCCAGCTTGAACGCCAGGCCGACGAAGGGCTTCTCCGGGTCGGACTCGAGGACGACCTTCGCCTCGTTGTTCTTCTGGTCCAGGGCCTCGTTGGTGGCCTCGGTCGGGTTGGGCAGGTACGCGCAGACGGCGTCCAGGAGCAGCTGCACGCCCTTGTTCTTGTAGGCGGAGCCGCACATGACGGGCGTCATCTTCAGGCCGATGGTGGCCCGGCGGATGGCGGCGACCAGCACCTCGTTGGAGATGGGCTCGTCGGCCAGGAACAGCTCACCGAGCTGGTCGTCGACCTCGGCCACGCCCTCGATCATCTGCTGGCGGCGCGCCTTGGCGTCCTCGAGCAGCTCCGCGGGAATCTCCTCCTCACGGACGGTCTCGCCGCTGTCGCCGTCGAAGTAGTACGCCTTCATCTTGATGAGGTCGACCAGGCCCTTGAGGCGGTCCTCGGCGCCGATGGGGAGCTGGAGCTTCACCGGGTGGTGGTTCAGCTTCTCCTTCAGCTGGGCGGCCACGCGATCATAGTTCGCGCCCGAGCGGTCCATCTTGTTGACGAACGCGATGCGCGGAACGCGGTAGCGCTTCATCTGCCGGTCCACGGTGATGGACTGCGACTGCACGCCGGCCACCGAGCAGAGGACCAGGATGGCGCCGTCGAGCACGCGCAGGGAGCGCTCCACCTCGATGGTGAAGTCCACGTGTCCCGGGGTGTCGATGAGGTTGATGTTGTAGTCGCCCCACATCGCGTACGTGGCGGCGGACTGGATGGTGATGCCCTTCTCACGCTCCAGGTCCATCGAGTCCATCACCGCACCCACGCCGTCCTTGCCGCGGACCTCGTGGATCTCGTGAATCTTGCCCGTGTAGAACAGGATGCGCTCGGAGAGCGTCGTCTTGCCCGAGTCGATGTGGGCAGAGATACCGATGTTTCGAATCTTCTCGATGGGTGCGTTGGCGGCCACGATCCGGTCCTTCGTTTTTTGAAAGTGCCTGACGGAACAGAGCAGGCGGGGCCTCTACTTCCCACAGGACGTAGTTTCCAGCCAAATCCGCATGGAGTGAGGCTCACCTGAGCCCACCTCCACCTACTCAATGCCGTTTCAGTTGGGATTACTAACGATGAGCGCGAGCGAAAACTTCTCTTTGGCCCAGGCCTGGTTGGACGCTTTCAACGCCTACGACGTGGACGCGCTGGTGTCCCTCTATGCCGAGGATGCCACCCACACGTCACCCAAAATCCGGGTGCTGCACCCGGAGACGGGCGGGCGGCTGGTGGGTCGTCAGGCCCTGGCCGCATGGTGGAAGGCGGCCAACGCCCGGCTGCCGGGGCTGCGCTATGAGGTGGTGGCGCTGACGGCGGACGCGCAGCGGGTGTTCATGGAGTACCTGCGCCACGCCCCGGGGGAGCCCCCCATGCCGGTGGCGGAGGTGCTGGAGGTGCGCGGCGGCAAGATTGTCGCCTCGCGCGTGTACCACGGTTGAGGACACCCCCGGTTTCCGCAGTTGGGCTAGCGTGCCTGGCGCCGAGCCAGCGAGGAGGACGGACGTGGCGAAGAACTCCAACACCAGCGCCTTCGACAGGGACTTCGGGTACCTGATGCCGTTCCTGGACCGCGTGGCGGCGGCCGCCGCCGAGCTGGAGGACGCGTCCGCCCGCGCGGAGCTCACGCGGTTGATGGTGGAGGAGCGGGAGCGCTGGCAGCGCATCCAGGCGCTGCTCGGCGGGGCGCAAGGCCGTGGGGCGCCCGCGCCCGCGCCGGCTCCGGAGGCGCCACGTGTGGCGCGGGCCTCGGCGGATGGCCTTCATGAGGCGGCGCCCCTGGCCACCGGCCTCACGGTGGGCAGCCTCAGGGGCAGCCGCTGAGCTGGTCCAGCGCGTCGAAGGTGGCCGCCTTGTAGGCCTCCGACAGCGTGGGGTAGTTGAAGCACGTCTCCACGAAGAGCCGGGCGGTGGCGCCGGTCATCAGGGCCGTGAGGCCCACGTGCACCAGCTCGGAGGCGGAGGGCCCCATGACGTGCACGCCCAGCAGCTTGAGGCTCTCCCGGTGGAAGAGCAGCTTCAGCATTCCGTGGGTGTTGCCCAGAATCTGCCCGCGCGGGTTGGTGGCGAAGGGAGCGCGGCCGGCCACGTAGGGCACGTTCAGCTTGCGCAGGGCCTCCTCCGTCTCACCCGCCATGGACACCTCGGGGATGGTGTAGATGCCATAGGGCAGCACCGGCGCCATGGTGCGCCCGCCGCCCAGGCCGAAGGCGTGCTCCACGGCGATGCGCGCCTGGTCCATGGAGGTGGAGGCCAGCGCGGGGAAGCCGATGACGTCGCCCACCGCGTAGATGTGGGGCACGGCCGTCTGGAAGGTGGGGCCCACCTCCACCTGGCCGCGGGGGCCCACCTTCACACCCAGGGCCTCCAGGCCCAGGCCCGCGGTGTTGGCGGTGCGGCCGGAGGCGACCAGCACCTGGTCCGTCTCCAGCACGGCCCCGGAGGAGAGCAGCATGCGGATGGGGGTGTCCGCGTCCTGGGGCACGTCCACCTTCTCCACCATCTGCCCGAAGCGCAGCTGGATGCCGAGCGCCTCCATGCGCTGGCCCAGCAGCGCGGAGAACTCGTCGTCCAGGAAGGGCAGCAGCTCCGCCCGCGTCTCCACCAGCGTCACGGGGATGCCCATGGCGGCGAACATGCACGCGTACTCGCAGCCGATGACACCGCCGCCCACCACCACCAGCGAGCGCGGCAGCCGTGAGAGCTCCAGCACCTCGTCCGAGTCGTGGATGCGCGGGTCCTCGAAGGGGTACTGCGGCGGCCGGTACGGCGACGAGCCGGTGGCCACCAGCACGGTGCCGGCGGTGAGGCGCCGCTCGGGCGCGTCCTGGCGCCGCACGACGACGGTGTTCGCGTCCGCGAGCGCGCCGGTGCCCTGGATGATTTCCACCTTGTGGCGCTGGAGGTTGCGGGCGATGCGCTCGCGCTCGATGTCCTTCACGCGCCGCTCGCGGAAGAGGAAGTCGGACACGGTGGCCTCATGGCTCAGCGTCGTCTCCACGCTGTAGAGGCCCCGGGCCCGGAAGCCGGACAGGTGGAGCGCCGTCTCGCGCAGTGTCTTGGAGGGCAGGGTGCCCGTGTTCGCCGCGGTGCCGCCCAGCACCGGCTCGCGCTCCACCACCGCCACGCGCTTGCCCGCCAGCGCCGCCTGCACCGCGCCCCATTCGCCGGCCGGGCCGGAGCCAATCACCACCAGGTCGAAGTCCACCATGGGGCCGAAGGTACGCGACCCCGCCGGGGCTTTGAAGCCAATGCGACCGGCTAGGGAGCCGAGGGCGCGCGCCCTTCGTAGCGGAGCCCCTCGCGGACCTCGTCGTCCGTCAGCAGCCGGAAGGCGCCTTCGGGAATGCCCTCCAGCTCCACCCCTCCCACCGCCTCGCGGTGCAGCGCGCGCACCGGCAGACCCACCGCGCCGAGCATCCGCTTCACCTGGTGGTGCCGGCCCTCGGTGAGCGTCACCTCCACGGTGTGTTCGTCGCGGACGCGGACCCTGGCGGGGCGGGCGGGGCCGTCATCCAGCGTCATGCCCCGGCGCAGGGGCTCCACGCGTTCGTCGTCCGCGGTGCTGAAGACGGTGGCCACGTAGCGCTTGGGCAGCCGCGTGTCCGGGGACGTCGCGTGGGCCACCAGCTTGTCGTCATTGGTGAAGAGGAGCAGGCCCGTGGAGTCCACGTCCAGGCGGCCCACGGCGTGCCACGTGTAGCGCGCCAGGTCCGGCGGGAGCTGCGGCAGCAGCGCCTCGAAGACGGTGCCGGTGCGGTGCTGTCGCTCCGTGGAGGACAGCAGGCCCGCGGGCTTGTGGAAGGCCAGCACGCGCGTGGGCGGCGCCTCCAGCGAGACGACGTGCCCGTCCACCTTCACGGTGGCGCCCGGAGGCACCGGCGTCAGCGCCATCTTCGCCACGCGGCCGTTGATGCTGACGCGGCCGGCGCGGATGGCGTCCTCGGCCTCCTGCTGCGGGAAGATGCCGGCGCGGGCCAGCGCCCGGGACAGCCAGTCCGGCTTCTCCTTGCCCTCCCAGCGTTTGTGTTGCGGCGGCTTCGACTTGTCGGGCTTGCGGGACATGGGCGCGGCACTGTACCCGGCCGCGCTTGAGAGGGCAGGGGCTTGTGAACCAACGGCCGCGCCGGGGAGGGCCCGCCTGGACGCTCCTTCCCGGTCCACCCTCGCGGCGCCGTGTCCCGAGGCGGCGGGCACGGCCGTGCGCAAGTGGACACCTTGCGGGGACGACACCCCTGTAAGGAGGCCGCCGCCCATGCTCAGCCGGATTCCCTACCTGACGCTGCTGGTCCCCGTGCTCGCGTTCGCCCAGTCCCAGTCCGAGGGCAAGGCCCCCGTCACCGCGCCCATCGGCCGGGAGCCCATGGCCGCGCCCTCCACGTGGGTCTGGGTGCTGCTGCTGGTGGTGGCCGCCGCCGCCTTCGCCTGGAGCGCCACGCGCCTGGCGCGGCGGCACAAGGGACCGCCGTCGGGGCCGGGCGGTATCGGCGCGGGGTCGAGCGTCCCGCGCAAGCCGCGCTCCGTCACCTAGCCGGGCGGCTGCCGCTTGCGGACGCTGTGCAGCGCGGCCAGCCACAGGCGCGCCTCCTTCCGCGTGAGGCGTGAGCGGCGCAGGGGGGCGAACAAGTCCCGCACCGCCGTGCGGCCGGGCTGAGCGTCCACCAGGAAGCCGCCGGCCGTCAGCACGGTGGTCAGCGTGGATTCCACCTGCGCGAGCTCCGCGTCCGTGGCCGCCTCGGGGAGGGGGCCCGGAGGCGTGGCGGCGGCCTCCAGCATCGCCACGCGGACCTCGTAGGCGTACAGCAGCACGGCCTGCGCCAGGTTGATGGAGGGCTGCTCGGGAGCCGTTGGCACGGCGGACAGGTCGTGGACGCGCTCCACCTCCGCGTTGGTGAGCCCGCTGCGCTCGTCGCCGAAGACGAGCGCCACCGGCCCCTGGGGCGCCCGGGCCACCAGCTCCTCGCCCACCGAGCGCGGGGGGAGCCGGCGCTTGCCCTCGACCTTGCGCGAGCTGGTCCCCACCACCCAGACGCAGTCAGCCACCGCCTCCTCCAGCGTGTCCGCGCGCCGCGCCGCGTCCAGCACGTCCCCGGCGTGGACGGCGAGCCGGCGCGCCGGCTCCAGGTCCTCCACCTCGGGACGGACCCAGACCCAGTCGGACAGGCCGCAGTTCTTCAGGGCCCGGGCCGCGGAGCCGAGGTTCTCCGCGTTGCGCGGGCGCATGAGGACGAATCGAACGGGCAGCACCATGCGCGGCGCACCTTATCGCGATGGATGTCCCACGGCGCCGCGGACTCCGCTAGCCTGGAGGCCTCGAAGCCTTCGCAGGCGCCGGGAGCCACGGCCGGTGTGGCCCCCCGGACACCCTGCGGGTCCGCTGACGCGCGGGGGACACGCGGCGGCCGCGGGCGCCTGACCACAGCCCTCTCTTCCTCGGGGTGCCTTCGCTCGGCACGCCGTGTGAAGAACACGCGACATCTTCTGGAGGAAACATGGGTCCGCAGTCCGACGTCACGCAGAGACAACCCTGGGCGAAACGCTCCGGGTGGCTCCTCGCGGCCTTGCTGGTGGGCGCCACGCTCGCCGGCTGCAAGAAGGAAGAGGCGTCCACGGAGACGCCCGCATCGCCGCCCCAGACGCCCGTCACGTCGGCGCCCACGGACGCGGCGGACTCGGGCACGGCCGCCGCGGAGGCGCCGCGGCCCGTCCCGCCCGAGTCGCTGACGCCCGTCATCCGCGCCGTCTCCACCGGGGACACGTTGCCGGAGGAGCTCGTCATCGAGTTCCCCCGCGACGTGCGGCCCCGCAGTGGCGAGGTGTTGAAGGACACGGCCGTCACGCTCTCGCCGGACGTGCCGGGCAGCTTCTCGTGGACCACTGCCTCCACGCTCACCTTCAAGCCGTCGGGCAACGGCTTCGCCTTCGACACGAAGTACACCGTCACGGTGTCGGCGGTCGCGCTGGATTCGGGCGTGGTGAAGCCGCCGGTGGAGGGCGCGTGGTCGCATTCCTTCTCCACGCCGCCCTTCCAGTTCGTTCGCCTGGTGCCACGTCAGCTCGACATGGTGAAGGGCCGCGTGGAGGTGGAGGCCGTCTTCTCCGGCCCGGTCAACTTCGCCGCCGTGCGCGCGCGGAGCAGCTTCCGGGTGGGGAGCCAGGCCGTGGGGGACGTGAAGTGGCGCACCCTGCCCACGTCGCGCAACGTCGTGGCCGCGCAGCTGACGAGCACCCTGCTCAAGCAGGGCCGCACCGTCGACTTCAGCCTCCAGGCGGGCCTGCCCGCCGCGTCGCAGGCGGAGACGGTGGCGCCCGCGGCGCGTGGCGCGTTCGAGCTCCGCCCCGGCAAGCGCATGGACATCACCCGCGTCTCGGTGGAGCAGGGCAGCACCGGCTTCTACCTCGAGGTGAGCTGCCGCGACGTGGACGGCAGCGCCCCGCCCACGCCCCGCGAGACGGAAGGCTATGACCCGTACTACTGGGACAGCAGCAACCGGGGCTGCACGCTGGATGACGGCGTCGCCGCCGACGCCATCCACCTGTCGCCCGCCGTCAAGGTCTCCGTCGCGCCCTCGCGCCGCGGCTTCCGCATCTTCGGTGACTTCAAGCGCGGCTCGTACACGCTGCGCATCGACGCGGGAACGACGTCGGTTGGCGGCGGCATGCTGCTGGCCACCTACGAGGACGCCTTCGCCGTGCCCGCGCGCTCGCCGCAGCTGTCCTTCGCGACGTCGGGTCGCTACCTGCCGCGCAGCGCGTGGCGCAACCTGCCGCTGCAGCACCTCAACCTGGACTCGGCGGAGCTCACCGTCCGCAACGTGCCGCCGGAGAACCTCGTCTTCTGGATGAGCGACGACAACCGGGAGCGCGCGGACGAGCGGACCTCGAACGTGGTCGCCAGGCGCACGCTGACCCTCAACGCGCCGCCGGACACGCTCACCACCACCTACGTCGACGTGGCCACCCTGGTGCCCGCGAGCATCCGGGGCCTGGTGGAAATCACCGCCCGGAATGGCCGCTACCAGGCGGCCAGCCGCATCCTGCTCACCAACCTGAGCCTCGTGGCCAAGCGCGGCGGGCCGGCACCCGGCTCCAGCGACTCGGGGGAAATCTGGGTGTGGGCGCTCGGCATCGAGAACACCGAGCCGCTGTCCGGCGTCGAGGTGTCCCTGGTGAAGAAGAGCGGCGAGACGGTGGCCCGGTGCACCACGGTGGGGGCGGACGGCTGCCGGCTCCAGGTGCCGGCCCCCGGCATCGACGACAGCCAGCCCTTCGCGCTCATCGCCCGCGACGGCGAGGAGCTGACGTACCTCAAGTACAGCGAGCTCAAGACGGAGATTGCCAACTCGGACGTGCAGGGCGAGCCCTACCGCTCCGAGAAGGCCTACCGCGCCGCGCTCTGGTCGGACCGGGGCGTGTACCGGCCCGGGGACACCGCGCACATCGCCGCGGTGCTGCGCGGCCAGGACAACAAGGCGCCGCCCGCGGGGATGCCGGTGGAGCTGCGCGTGGTGGACCCGCGCGAGCGCGACCTCAAGAAGGTGGCGCTGAAGACGAACGCGGCGGGCATGGTGACGCTGGACCTGCCCTTCGAGCCCTTCCAGGACACGGGCAGCTACCGCGTGACGCTGAAGGTGGCCGACCGCGACGTGGCCTCCTACCACGTGAGCGTGGAGGAGTTCGTCCCCGAGCGCATGAAGGTGGAGGCGCGCACGGAGAAGCCCGGCTACCTCCAGGGCGAGGAGATTCCCGTGGGCGTGGAGGCGGCGTACCTCTTCGGCGGCTCGGCGGAGGGCAGCCCGGTGGAGGTGACGTGCCGGCTGGTGCCGTCCGCGTTCAAGCCGAAGGAGAACGCGCAGTACGCCTACGGCCTGTGGCGGCAGGACGGCAGCGAACCGCGCGCCGTCACGCTGGGGCACGTGAAGGGCACGCTGGACGCCAAGGGCCAGGCGCTGCTGCGCTGCCCCGCGCAGGGCGCCATGGGTGCGCTGCGGGGCGCGGCCGAGCTGGCCGCGCAGGCCAGCGTCTTCGAGGCCGGCAGCGGCCGCTCCACGGTGAACACCGTGACGGTGCCGGTGCACCCGGAGACGTACTACGTGGGCCTCCAGGCCAGCACGGGCAAGGTGAAGGCGGGCAAGCCCTTCAACGTGAAGGGCGTGGTGGTGGACTGGGACGGGAAGCTCCTGTCCGCCGCGGGCCGGGCGCCCGCGTCCGTGGAGGTGGAGTACCTGCGGCTGGAGGAGGAGTACGGCTACTTCTACGACGAGAACGAGGGCTACGAGCGCTACCAGCGCTACCTGCGGCCGCTGCGCGAGGGCAGCGCCAAGGTGGCGGTGAAGGATGGCCGCTTCTCGCTGGACGTGACGCCGGGCGCGGACGCCGCGGGCTACATCGTGCGCGTGCGCTCGGGCGCGACGCAGACGGACCTGGAGCTGGAGGGCGAGGGACGCTACTACTGGTGGGGCGAGGGCTCGCGCGTGGACCAGACGCCGCGCCCGCTCAAGCCCACCTCGCTGGACCTGGTGCTGCCGGCGAAGTCGCGTGTGGGGCAGGCCATCACCGTGAAGGTGCGCTCGCCGTACAAGGGCCGCATGCTCTTCACCGCGGAGACGGACCGCGTGCTCGCGTCCGACTGGGTGGCGGTGGAGCCCGGCGAGGTGACGTGGACCTTCACGCCGTCCGCCTTCGCGCCCAACGTCTACGTCAGCACCTTCCTGGTGAAGGACCCGCACCTGGAGTCCGCCGAGGCCTTCATGCCGGACCGCGCCTTCGGCGTGGGCAGCGTGACGCTGGAGCCGGTGGAGTACACGCAGCAGGTGACGATGAACGTGCCCAAGGAGGTGCGCTCCAACGACACCCTCACGGTGGACCTGGAGCTGGGCCCGCAGGAGGGGCCCACCTTCGCCACGGTGGCGGTGGTGGACGAGGGCATCCTCTCCCTCACGCGCTTCCAGAGCCCCGACCCGCAGAAGCAGCTCTTCACCAAGCGGGCCCTGGGCGTGGAGACCTACGAGACGCTGGGCTGGACACTGCTGGTGCCGCCGGGAGGCGCGTCGCGCTCCACGGGTGGTGACAGCGAGGGCTCCGCCGCCGGCCGCGTGCAGCCCGTCAAGCCGGTGGCGCTGTGGAGCGGCCTGCTGCCGGTGCCGGCCAATGGCAAGCTGCGCGTGCCCTTCAAGCTGCCCCAGTACCGCGGCGCGGTGCGGGTGATGGCGGTGACGGCGGGCCCGCAGCGCGTTGGCCGGGCCAGCGCGCAGGTGCTGGTGCGCGACCCGCTGGTGCTCCAGACGACGCTGCCCCGCTTCCTCACGCAGAACGACGAGATCCAGGTGCCTGTCTTCGTCACCAACCTGTCCGGCAAGGCGCAGGACGTGAAGGTGACGCTCACCGCCGAGTCGCTGCCGGTGCCGGGGCTGGTCATGCCCGCGGCGGCCACCTCGCCCCTCCAGCTCCTGGGCAAGAGCGAGGGCCGGGCGCGGGTGGAGAACACCCAGTCGCACACCTTCGTCTTCCAGGCCCGCGCGGTGCAGGCGGTGGGGGCGGCGCGACTGACGGTGACGGTGGAGGGCGGCGGTTACACCTCGCGCGAGTCGCTGGACGTGCCGCTGTCGCCCGCGGGCCCGCGGGAGCGGCTGGTGCAGCAGCTCGAGCTCGCGCAGGGGACGACGGACGTGTCGCAGTACCTCCAGGGCTGGGTGCCCACGACGGAGCGCTCCACCCTGTGGGTGACGGCCAATCCGTACGCGCGCTCGCTCCAGCACCTCTCGTACCTGGTGCGCTACCCGTACGGCTGCGTGGAGCAGACCACGTCCTCCACCCGGCCGCTGCTGTACGTGTCCGAGCTGGTGGACAGCGTGGACCCCACGCTGACCCAGGGCGCCAACGTGGGGGACATGGTGCTGGCGGGCATCAACCGCGTCCTGTCCATGCAGACGCCGTCGGGTGGCTTCGGCTACTGGCCGGGCGCCACCGAGCCGGTGAGCTGGGGCTCGGCCTACGTCACGCACATGCTGCTGGACGCGCAGAAGCTGAAGTACCCCGTGCCGCAGGACCGGCTGGATGACGCGCTCGCGTGGATGTCCAACGAGCTGAACCGGTACGAGGGGCGGGTGAGCCGCGGCGCCGACTACAGCGAGAGCGCCGAGGCCTACATGCACTACGTGCTCTCGGTGGCGGGCAAGGGCCGCAAGGCGCGCGTGCAGAAGCTGGTGGACGCGCTGGCGCAGGAGGCGAAGCGGGCGCCGCTGTCGGGCGAGCAGCTGGAGCGGGACTACATGCTCAAGGCCGCGCTGTGGCTGGCGGGGGACCGTCGCTACGAGAAGGAGCTGCGCAACCCGGACCTGTCCCCCGTCACCGACGAGCGGCGCAATGACTGGTCCTTCTACTCGGACCGCCGCCGCCGGGGCTTCATGCTGAGCACCTTCCAGGACCTGTTCGGCAAGGACGCCGCGGGCGAGCCGCTGGCGCGCATGGTGGCCGAGTCGCTCCAGGCGCACCGCAGCGACTGGTACACCACGCAGGAGCTCGTCTGGGGCATCACCGGCCTGGGCAAGCGAATCCACGGCGCGTCCACCGATTTCACCCCGCCGGTGTTGAGGGCGGACGGCAAGGAGGTGGCGCCGGTGCAGGACAAGTCCGCGCGCGCGTCGGATCGCACGTGGTCCCTGGCGCGGGCCAGCGAGCGGCAGGGGCTCCAGCTGGAGCTGAAGTCCAAGGACGAGGGCAAGCTGTACCTCATCCTCAGCAGCGAGGGCGTGCGCTCGGAGGGCCGGCCGCGCACGGGCGGCGAGGGCCTGGCGCTCACCCGCACCTGGCGCAAGCTGGACGGCTCGGTGCTGAACGTCAGCCAGTCGCCGGTGGCCCTGGCGGACCTCGTCTACGTGGAGCTGGAAATCCGCAACACCACGGCCGAGCGCGTGCAGAACATCGCCCTGGTGGACCGGCTGCCGGCGGGCTGGGAAATCGAGAACGCGCGGCTGGGCCGGGGCGGTGCCGTGGACTGGGTGGACCCGGCGTCGCTGTGGGCCGCGGACTACGTGAACATCCGCGATGACCGCATGGAGGTGTTCGGCAGCCTGGGGCCCCGGGAGTCGAAGAAGGTCATCTACGCGGTGCGCGCCGTGACGGCGGGCGCCTTCACCCTGCCGTCGGTGGAGGCGGAGGCCATGTACGACCCACGCCTGTGGGCGCGCGAGCCGGGCCAGACGATTCAGGTGTCCGGCCCGTGGAAGGACCACCTGCTGTAGTCAGCGGGTGGGGGAGGCGCTCCTAGCCGAGCGTCTCCCACAGCGCGTCGAACGCGCGGCTGAAGGGCTGCACCAGCCGCGCGTCGTCGGACACCAGGACGTTCTCGTGGTTGTGCGTGGCGGCCGAGCGCGTCCAGTTGTAGCTGCCCGTCACCAGCCGCAGCCGGTCGAACACGGCGAACTTGTGGTGCATGTGGGCGGAGGTGTTGTCCAGCCGGACGGGGACGCCGGCGTCGCTCAGCCGCTCCATGTCGGAGCCGGGGTCCATGGCCTTGTCGTCGTCACTCACGATTCGCAGCCGCACGCCGCGCCGGTGCGCCTCCATCAGCGCGCGGGTGATGCGGTCATCCGTCACCGTGAAGACGCACACGTCGATGGACCCGCGCGCCGACTGGATTTGCTGGACGATGGCGTTGAGGGGGCCGTCGCCGGGAGAGAAGTGGGCCTCCATGCGCGAGGTCTCCACGGGCTGGGGCGCGTGCAGGGCCTGCACTGTCTCCTCCAGCCAGGAGATGACCTCGCGGGAGCGCGCGTCCTTCATCGACGACCGCGCCAGGGCGAACGCGCGGGAGCGGAAGAGGGTGAGCAGGGCCTCGCCTGCTCGCCGCTCGGCCAGCACGGCCTTCAGCGCCTGCTGCTCGGTGGGCGTGAGCCGCCGGTCATCGAGGATGGACGTCAGGATGGCGTCGACTTCAATGGCATTCATCGCGCGTAGCATATGTCAGGGATTCACCGTCTCATGAGCCGTGCCCCTCGAATCCGCCGGAAGGCGTTGCGCGTCACCCTGGCCCTGGCCGTCCTTCTGGGCGTGGCGTGGGTGGCCGCGTGGCGCGTGCCGCTGCCCGAGCGCCTGTCCGCGCCCGCCTCGGTGGTGATGGAGTACCGGGACGGCACCCCCGCCCACGTCTTCCTCGCCCCGGACGAGCGCTGGCGCATCCCCACGCAGCTGGAGCGCGTGGACCCGGACTACGTCCAGGCGCTGCTGGCGCTGGAGGACAAGCGCTTCTTCCTCCACCCGGGCGTGGATCCGCTGGCGGTGTTGCGCGCCGCGGTGCGCAACGTGGTGACGGGGCGGCGGGTGTCGGGCGCGTCCACCCTGACGATGCAGCTGGTGCGCGTGCTGGAGCCGCGGCCCCGCACCTTCACGTCGAAGGTCATCGAGGCCTTCCGGGCCTTCCAGCTCGAGCTGCGGCTGTCCAAACAGGAGGTGCTGGCCGCCTACCTCCAGTTCGTCCCCTACGGGCGCAACGTGGAGGGGGTGGAGGCCGCCGCGCTGGCGTACTTCGGCCACACGGCGGCGCACCTGAGCCCGGCGGAAATCGCCACGCTGCTGGCGGTGCCGCAGAACCCCAACCGGCGCTTCCCGTCGGCGCACAACGCAGCGCGGCTGAAGTCGGCGCGGGACGGCGTGGCGCGCCGCCTGCTGGAGGCCGAGGCGCTCCCCCGGGGGCCGGAAACGGCCCGCGCGTCACCGGAGGCGGTGCTTCGCGAGGTGCAGCAGACGGCGGTGCCCACGGACCTGACGCCGTTCCCCCGCGAGGCGCCGCATGTGGCGGTGTGGCTGCGCGCGCAGCGGCCCCAGCTCGCGCGGCTGTCCACCACGCTGGATGCCGGGACGCAGCGCATGGTGGAGCGGCTGATGCGCGACGCGGCGGTGGGGCTGGCGCCGCGCGGCATCCACAACGGCGTGGCGGTGGTGGTGGACCGGCAGGAGGCGGAGGTGCTCGCGCTGGTGGGCAACTTCGACTTCTTCGACGAGAAGCACGGCGGGCAGATTGTCGGTTTCGCCACGCCGCGCTCGCCCGGCTCGGCGCTCAAGCCCCTGCTGTACGCCATGGGCATCGACCTGGGCCTGGTGGGGCCGGAGCAGCTGGTGGCGGACGTGCCCACGGCCTACGGCGGCTATGCGCCTCGCAACTTCGACGGCCGCTTCCAGGGCCTGGTGCGGCTGGAGTACGCCCTGTCCCAGTCCCTCAACATGCCCTTCGTGCGGCTTCTGGAGCGCGTGGGCGTGGAGCGCTTCCTGGGCGCGCTGAGCGCGGCGGGCGTCACCAGCCTGGTGCAGGAGCCCGGCTACTATGGCCTGTCCGCGGCGGTGGGCGGCATCGAAATGACGCCGCTGGAGCTGGCGGGTGTCTACGTGGCGCTCGCGGGAGATGGGCGCGCGCCGGCGCTCCGGCTGCTCCGGGACGACCCGAAGGCCGGTGAGCCCGCGGAGGTGCTGTCGCCCGGGGCGGCGTGGCTGACGCGCCGGGCGCTGGCGCTGCGCGACCGGCCGGACTTCCCGGAGCGGCGGCGGCTGACGGGCATGCCGGCCCGCGTGCATTGGAAGACGGGGACGAGCTTCGGCCACCGCGACGCCTGGGCGGCGGGCTCGGGGCCCCGGCACACGGCGGTCGTCTGGCTGGGCAACTTCGACCACTCGCCCAGCGTGCACCTGGTGGGCGCGGACGCGGCGGGGCCGGTGCTGTTCGACATCCTGGAGGGCGTGGGCCCGCGCGGCCTGGCGCTGCCGGACGAAGCCGTGAATCCGCCGGAGGACCTGGCGGTGGTGGAGGTCTGCGCCTACTCGGGACACCTGCCGACGGACGCCTGCGTGCAGCGCAAGCACGTCTACGCGCGGCGCTCGGCGGTGCCGACCGCCCGCTGCCCGTATCACCAGCACGTGGAGGTGGACGTGGCCACGGGGCTCGCGGTGGGGCCCATGTGCCGGGCGGGGCGGAAGACGGAGACGCGGGTGTACGTGACGTGGCCCGCCACCATCCGCCGCTGGCTGGAGGAGCAGCACCGCCGCCTGCCGGAGCCGCCCGCGGCCGCCCCGGGGTGTGAGCCGGGCGGCGAGCGCGCCGCGCCCGCCATCGTCTCTCCGGCGCCGGGACAGGTGGCCATCCTGATTCCCGGCGTGCCGGCCTCGCAGCAGGAGGTGCCGCTGGAGGCGGAGGCCTCGCACGAGCGGGCGCTCACGTGGTTCGTGGATGGGGCGCTGCTCGGGACGGCGCGCGCCGACGAGCGCATGTGGTGGACGCCGTCGGTGGGCTCGCACGAGATTCTCGTCACCGACGACCGGGGCCTGAGCGCGAAGCGGACGCTGGTGGTGCGCGTGCGGCAGTAACGAGAAACGCGGCGCCCCAGTCTCCAGGAGCGCCGCGTCCACGTCCATCGTCGGGCGGCTTCAGGCGGGCCCGCCGCTCAGCGCACCTCCCAGCCCTGGTCGCCGCGCTCGTAGCGCTTGCCCGCGCCCAGGTCGCCGTAGAAGAGCAGGTCCTTCACGCCCACCACGGAGCGCCCGTCGAACAGGCCAATCTCGCCGTTGACGGGCATCTGGATGCCCAGCTGCGCCGCGTTGATGCGGACGCGCTGGCCCGGGGCCACCGTCAGGTCCGGCAGCACCGCGCCGATGGGCGCCCGCACCTGCGTGGGGAGGTGGCTGGGGCTCTGCGCCAGGCTGATGCGCAGCTGCGTGGTCAGCACCATGCCCTGCAGGTTGAGGGGCGCCGAGGTGCGGTTGCCCACCTCCACCCAGCCCTCGCGTGGGTGGACGGCCTCGAACACCAGCGTGGGCCGCTGCTGCGCGTGACGCTCCAGTTCCTTGAGGATGAAGGCGCGGCGCTCGCGCACGTAGTGCTTCAGGTAGGAGCGGCCCGCGGTGAAGCGGCTGTAGTCCATGAAGGGGTCGTCACGCATGTGCGGGTCGATGAGCGCGTGCAGCGCGTCGATGTGCGCGTCCATCACCTCGTTGGTGAAGAGCTCCGCCATCGCCTTGTCCAGCCGCGCCTCCAGCCGCTCGCGCAGCACCGGGTTCATCACCACGCGCGTGGCCAGGTTGGAGAACACCGGCAGGTACCCCGGGTACGACAACGTCTCGAGCTTGCGCTGCTCGTACATCTTCTCCACCCAGGCATCGGTGAGGGTGAAGGTGAACAGCGGGTGGCGCATGTTGCTGGTGCTCTGGCTCATGTCCTCCACGCTGATGGGGTACCACCAGCGCGAGTCCACGTTGTTGAGGTCCCAGGGGACGTAGGACCACTTCGCCACCGCGCGGTCGTAGATGAAGTAGCTCTCCGAGTCCTCCACGTAGTTGTTGGACATCAGCGCGTCCATCACCATGGCACGCAGGTAGTGCTCCAGCTGGAAGCGCTTCTCCATCTCGCTGACGAACCGGGGCTCGGGCGTGTGGTTGATGGCGGCCAGCATCTCCCAGAGCTTGTCGTCCGGCTGCGTCTCGTTGGTCTTCTTCGCCCAGTCGCCCTGGTAGGGCACCTTCACCATCTTGAACTCGCAGTCCTTCCAGCCGCAGCGGTAGATGGTCGCATCGGTATCGGGGAAGGTGTGCGCCCGGAGGAAGGCCTTGTTCACCTGCTCGATTTCCAGGAACACGCCCTGGTACACGCCGTTGACGTTCAGCCGCACGAACGTCCCCTTCGACGCGGGCACCCGCATGGCCTCCAGCAGGTCGAAGGCAATCTTCTCCGCCAGCAGCGTCGCGTCCGCGTACTCGGCCACGAGGTTGAGCGACGTCCTCCCCTCGAAGCGCACGCCGTCCTCGAAGCTCACGTTCCAGCTCTTCTTCGGGAAGAAGCGCGCGGACGCGCCGCGCAGGCGCACCTTCACGCGGTACGTCGTGCCGTTCGCCTTGAAGAGGCCGTCCTGCTCCGGCGTCCACGGGTCCGCCTCGAACAGGCGCATCGTCTCTTCGGGAATGATGAGCTCGTACTGCGGCACCGACGTCTGCACCGGCGGCATCGTGTAGGGCCGCTCCACCTCGGGCACGGGCGGCGGGTCCACCGGGGGTGGTGGGTCCACGGGCGGCGGGTCCACGGGCGGGGGTTGTGATGGTGGCGGGTCCTCGTCGACAGGCAGCTCTTGAGGATCCTCCACGCCCGGTGGGTCCTGGAATGACGGAGGCCGCGCCGCCTGGGAACCCTCACAGGCCCACAGGCTCAGCAGCGGAAGGCACAGCAGCAATCGGGAAGGAGTCATCGACTCAGGCGCAAAGCAACGCCTGTGCCCGCCTGTAGGGCTGCGGACTGGTGGCGACCGGACGCTTCCGCCTGCCAGTGGGCCGTTGCCGTCGCGTGCAAGGGAAACGGATTTCCCAACCTGGTTGCCCGCCCATCCCTGGAGGGAATGGGACGCGAAGGGGCCCCTGGCGGGGCAGGCTGCCGGGCAGGGCGGGCCCCCTTTCCCCGAGCGGGCTGTGCACGCGGCGCGGCGGCGGTCCTAGCTTCAAGGAGACAGGGGCGCGTCGCGTCAGGGAGAAAGGGCTGCTCATGGAATCGTGGAACCAGACGTCGTCCGACACCGTTCGTGCCCACGCGCCACAGCTGGTGAACCGGCGCATCGACGAGCACGTGGAGCGCTGCGTCCGGTACATGGCCGAGCGGGGGGACCGCGCGGAGATGTCGCGCTACCTCGAGCGGCTGGAGCGTGAGTGGGACGTCCACCGGGCCGTCGCGGTGGCGACCTCGGCCGTGTCCCTGCTCGGCCTGCTGCTGGGGCGGCGGGACGGCGGGCGCCTGCGGATGCTCAGCACGGTTGCCGGGGCGCTGATGCTCCAGCACGGCCTGTCTGGCTTCAGCCCGCTGTCCGAGCTGCTGCGCGCGCTGGGTGTGCGCACCCGCCGGGAAATCGACCTGGAGAAGTTCGCCATCAAGGCCCTGCGCGGCGACTTCGAGCGCATCCCCACGGAGGGGGGGCCCCTGGCGCGGGCCAACGCCGCGCTCGTCGCCGCGCAGTCCTGACGCGTTCGCCTCAGTGGCGGGGCCCTGTGTAGCCGCCGCCCACCGCCGGCACCAGGGCCGGGGACATGGGCGCGGGCGCGGACCCGCCACTCTTTCCGGTGTTGCCCTGGTCGAAGAAGCCGTTGAGGCCGGCGATGCCCAGCGAGAAGTTCGTCACCCAGCCCGCGTCCGGCCGACCGGCCGCGGCGCCGACGTCGAACGGCCGCGCGAAGTGCAGCCGCAGCAGCAGGGGACCCAGCGCGAGGTTGGCGCCCACGACGGCGTTCACCACGCGGTGATTCCACAGGTCATTCGTCCCTTCACCCACGCCACCCGCGTCGATGCCGGCAATCGCCTCCAGGTCGCTGAGGAACGCCACCCGGATGATGTCGTTGAGCGGCAGCTGCAGCTCCAGCGTCGAGTAGAGGTAGTGCCGGCCGAGCAGCCATTGGGTGTCGCCGAAGTTCACACCGCGCAGCGTGTCGAACGAGGAGAGGAAGTAGGAGCGTGCGTACTGGCCGCCCAGCGTGGTGCCCAGGCCGCCGCGGATGAAGACGTTGGCGCGGCCGTAGATGGGGAAGTAGCGCTCCGCGTCCACGCGGACGTTGCCGTAGGCCTGGCTGTTGAAGGGCTGCACGCCCAGCGTGGTCTCCAGCAGGACCGCGCTGCCCGACAGCGGGCCGGTGGCGTAGTGGTACTTCAGGGTGTCGTAGCCAATCTGCCCGCTCACCTCCGTCTGGAACCGGATGGCGCGGTTGCGCGCGTTCCACGCGGTCAGCAGCTCCATGTTGGCCAGGTTGCGCTCCGGGAAGAACAGCTCGAACTCCGTGTAGTCGTCCAGGAAGTACTTGGTGCCACCGATGGCCAGGTCGCCCTGGATGAACGTGAAGGTGCTCAGCGGGTAGCGCACACTGCCGAGCACGCCGAAGAAGCGCTCTCCCGAGGTGAAGAAGGCGCGCTGGGCCGGCTCCTCGCCCTCGAAGGTGCGGTCCACGCGGAAGCGCAGCGACTGGAAGAGGCCGCCGCCCCACGTCGTGCGGCTCTTGTCGTTGATGTAGAGCAGGTAGCCATCCGTCAAATCGAAGCTGCCGTACACCGCCAGCGTGAGCAGGAACTGGTGGTCCTTCATGCGGTCGCTGGCCGCCGCGAAGAGCTGGCCCACGAAGCCGCCGCCGCCCGCGCCCGCGAAGCCGAAGAAGGGACCGAACTCCAGGTTCTGCCGCGTGAAGGGCTTGTAGGCCGTGGCGTCCGTGAGGGGGCGCACCGCCAGGGGATTGGGCGGCTCCGGAGGCGGCTCGGCGGCCACGTCCAGCGCCAGCATCTTCGGCGGGCGCAGCACCGCGGGCCGGCGCTCACCCGACACGTGGAAGAGCATCCACAGGCCACCGTCCGGGCCGGGGCCGGGCTCGAAGACGCCCGTCGTCAGGTCCGTGCGCCGAACGATGCGGCCGTCCTTCGTCAGCTCGTGCAGGTCGGAGCTGCTGTTGTGGAAGGCGGTGAAGAAGATGCGCCCGTCCTCCAATGCCACCGGGGAGGCGTGGTCGCGCTCCTCGCTGGTGAGCCGCTCCACCTGCCGGGGCGCGTCCGGACGCACGCGGAAGAGGTTGAACTGGCGGTGGGAGGTCGCGTCCGAGGTGAAGATGACACCCGAGGGGCCCCACGACACCTCGCGCTCGGAGAACACGTCGTCGGTGAGCTGCAGCGGCGGGGCGTCCGGGCCCGCCTGGAGGTCCAGGGCGTAGATGTCCCGCAGGCCCGCGTCGCTGATGCCGATGAAGGCCACCCAGCGGCCGTCGGGGGAGAAGGCCGGCGAGTACGCCGCCAGCAGGCCATGCTTGTCGATGCGGTACGCGGTGCGGCTGCCCACGTCCAGGTCCACCACCAGCCCCACCTCCCGGTCGATGCCGGTCCGGATGGGGTTGCGCCGCACCAGCACGTCCGCGCCGCGCCGCTCCGCCGTGTGCTTGTAGTCCTGCACGTAGATGACGTCACGCCCGGTGATCTCGGCGATGAAGGCCAGCTTGTCGTTCGTCAGCGCGAAGCTGCGCCCGGAGATGGGGTGCAGCGACTCCACGCCCGGCACGCCGTCACCCGTCACCTTCACCGTCTTGTCCGGCGCGCGCGGGTCCATGAGGTAGATGCGGCTCTCGCCCGTCTCCGGGACGATGGTGCGCAGCGCCAGCACGTGCCCGTTCGGCGACGAGGCCATGGCGGTGGTGTAGCCGGGCGCCTTGTCGAGCAGGTCCAGCGCCGGGGCGGACTGCTCCGAGGCCAGGTACGTCTTGAAGGCCCGGCGCTTCAGCCAGTTCTCGAACCGGGCGGAGATGCGCTTCGGGTTGTCCCCGGTCATCCGCTCCAGCAGCTCCTCGAACTTCAGCGACGGCGAGTCGCGCGAGCCCCCCGCCAGACGGGGCGACTCCTCCAGCACGCGCTGGATGAAGCCGGCGCCGTACTCCTCCTCGAGGAAGGACACGCGGACCTGGCCCACCTTGTAGATCCACAGGTAGCCGTAGGGACCGGGAGAGAAGAAGTCGAGGAAGGCGTAGCCCTTGTAGAGGTCCGGGTTCACCAGCAGGTCCCGCACCAGCATCTCCGCTTCCGGGTCCATGCCGCGCTTGGCGTAGAACTCGGCGAGGCCCTCGATGAACCACAGGGGCATGGCCTGCAGCGGGTCGCCGAACATCTTGGCCTGCTCGGCCACGGTGCGGACCTTCTGGATGGTGAACTGGTGCGCCAGCTCGTGGGTGCTGACCTCCTCGAAGAGGCGGTGGTCGCCCAGGTACGGCAGCGTCAACTTCAGGTCCTCGCCGGTGCTGGTGACGCCGAGCGTGCCTTCGGAAATCGCGAAGAGGTTGGTCTGCAGGAACTCCTGGTAGCTGCTGTAGAGGATGTACGGGAACGTCTTCGTGGGGACGTACTGGAACCGGTCCACGAGGTAGCGGTAGGCCTCCTCGATGAGCGGCGCGGCGCGCTCGGCCACCATGCGCTCACGCTCATAGAAGTAGAAGCGCACGCCGCCCGTCTTGTCCCCCAGCGACTTCGCGTAGGTGTAGTTGAACCCACCTCCGTCGGGTCCGCCGCCGAACACCGACTGGCCGCTGCCCAGCATCGTTCCGCCATCTTCGGAGTCGGTCGCCGTCAGGAACCCTCCCGCGTCCTGCGTGCCGCCGTCGGTGCCCCCAGCCGCCGAGAGCGCGCCGCCGTCCCCGGTGCCTCCGTCGACCGAGGCGACCAGACCGCCATCCGCGGTGCCCCCAGCCGCCGAGAGCGCGCCGCCGTCCCCGGTGCCTCCGTCGGCCGCGGCCACCAGGCTCCCGTTTCCCGGGACCTGCACACCACTGTCTTCACCGCCCGTCGCCCCCGCCGTCACCGGCGGCGAGCCTCCATCGAGCTGGGTCTCGGCCGCCCCCTGCGCGTTGCCGGGCAGCCCCGACCGCGACTCGGGCGGGGACGCGCCTTCGGTGGTCTCCGGAGCGGGGCCGGGCGGGGGCGCCCCGGTGTCGCCTTCCTCCGGCGAGGTGGTGGGGGCCCCCGGGTTGGCGCCCCCCGGCGTCTCCGGTGGTTGCTCGTGCGCGGTCCTGTCGGGAGGCTCGGCCAATCCCGTGGCCCCGGGCCCGACGAGGATGTCCGCGTGCCGCCACTCGAACACGTAGCTGTTCACCGGCGTTTTCCCGGGCCGCCGGGGCACGACGTAGAACTGGGCAAGCGCGAGCCCCGGGAAGAACAGGACGAGCAGGGCTGCGGCGAGGGGACGGGGGTTCACTGAAGGCACCTCTGTGGGTGGGGTACCGGCGAGACTACACCTGCCTGGGAGGCTGCCTCCCAGCGACCCGGGTATACAAGCAGCCTGAGGATTTCTTTCCGTTTACTTGACGGGCAGTAGGCATCGCTCCCTCGGGGGCCGGAGGAGCGCCGACGTTCGTCGGGGGCTGGCGTCGGATGATATGCAGGGGGGCATGAAACGCCTCCTCGCAATCACCAGCACCCTGGCCCTCGTCACCGCCTGCGGCAACGACAATCCGTCCGCTCCCAAGGCGGAGTGTCAGCTTGAGGCCATCGATTTGTCGGCCTGCCAGCTTCCGACCCTCGCGGCCGTCCAACCCGAGGGCATCTGGAACCTCAACATCAACCTCAACGATGGTTCCGGTGCCGCGGCCGCCATGCGGCTGTCCGGCGGGGGTAGCAACAACCAGCTGTTGCTGGGGGTCAACGCCACCGAGCGGCAGAGCACGCCGGAGTCGTTCTTCCTGGCCAGCGAGTATCAGCAGTCGCCCGACCTGACGATTCGCTTCGCCGTCGCCGGGTGTTCCTCGACGGGGCCCGGGCAGATGTCCGGCATCTTCCGGCGCTGCGCCAACGGCGCGGTGGACATGAAGGGCACCTTCGACGCGGTCCGGCTGGGCCGGCGCGCGGGGGAAGAGGAAGCCTCCGGGGTGGAGCTTGTCGCCGAGGTGGCCCTGACCGGCGCCACGGCCACCAACGTCGCGGTGGCCAATGGCCATGCCTTCGTGACGGCCGGCGCCAAGGGGCTCTACATCTTCGACCTGAGCAACCCCGCGCAGCCGCGCCAGGTGGCGATGTCCGAGCCCCCCGACGACTATTTCACCGACGCGCTGGTGAACGGGCAGACGCTCTACGTCGCCAGCCGACGCAGCGGTGTCATCGTCTACGACGTCTCCAACCCGGCCAATATCGTCCGCCTCCGTTCCGTGCCCGAGTCCGTGGTGGAGGTGAATGCCCTCGCGCTGGATGGAAACGTCCTGTACGCGGCGTCTCCGGCGCCGAACGCGGAGGTGTATGTCTACGACGTCGCCACGCCGGCGGAGCCGAAGCAGCTCACGCGCTACTTCGTCGAGGGCGCCGAGCCACGGGCCGGCGAGGTCCCCCTGCACGTGACGGCGATGGGCGGCCGGCTCTACGTCAGCAACTGGTCCTACGGCATGACGGTTTCGGACGTCACCACGCCCTCGAACCCGAAGCTGCTGGGCCGCTTCGGCAGCGCCTCCTCGCGCGCCACCGCGGTGGGCATGGTGGGTGACCGGACGCTCGCGTTCGACGTGGGCGAGGACTGGGGTGCGCACCTGAGCGTGCTGGACGTGGGCATGCCGGCGACGGTGTCGCGCATCGGCGAGTACCGGACGCGCCCGGAGGTGTCCATCCGCTCGGTGGCGCTCTCCGGGACGAGGGCCTACATCGCCTATGGCCAGGACGGCCTCCGCGTCGTGGACGTGTCCGTGCCGGGTGAGCCCCGTCAGGTGGGCTACTACAACACCTGGCGCGAGTCGGACCCGGGCCATGGCGTCGCGTTCCTGGAGGGGCTGAGCAAGGTGCGCGCGCCGGGCGACGGCTTCGTGTACGCGACGGACTCCGCGCGCGGCCTGCTCATCTTCCGCGACGTCGTGGAGTAGGGGGACCGATGAGCGACACCCCGACGCGGGGCTGTGACAGGTGTCAGGCGCTTCCGTCCACGCGGGAGGGGCCGGGGCGCCTGTTCTTGTGGAGCCCGGTGGGGCACAGCCAGGGCCGGCTGGTGTCCTGCCTCCGGGAAGCGCGGCACGAGGTCCAGGTGCGCGCCGAGGCCCGATGCGTCGTGGTGTGGGTGCCGGAGGCGGAGGTGACGCCTCTGGCATCGAGCCTGGTGGCCGCGCTCACGCAAGAGGAGGCGCGGGCCACCCGGGCGCTGTTCATGGCCGGGGAGGCGGAGCCCGGGCTGGAGGATTACCCCCGCGTGGGCTCGCTCCAGCGCTTCGTCACGCGGACGCGCGCGGGGTGGCTGGTGGACCTGCTGGCCGAGCAGCGGCTCACCACGCACTTCCAGCCCATCGTCCATGCGCGGGACACCGGGCGCATCTTCGCTTACGAGGCGTTGATGCGGGGCCTCGAGCCGGATGGCGCGCTGGTGTTTCCGGGGCGGATGATGCAGACGGCGCGCGAGGCGGACCTGCTCTTCCAGTTGGACCTGGCGGCGCGCACCACCGCCGTCCGCGAGGCGGTGAAGCACGGGCTGGACGCGCACCTCTTCATCAACTTCACGCCCACGGCCATCTACGACGCCAACTCCTGCCTGCGCTCCACGGTGGAGGCCATCCACGCGGCGGGGATTCCGCCCGAGCGGGTGGTGTTCGAAATCATCGAGACGGACCAGACGGCGGACGCGGAGCACCTGCGCGCCATCGTCGACTTCTACCGGCGGACGGGCTTCCAGGTGGCGCTGGATGACCTTGGGGCGGGGTTCTCGTCGCTGAACCTCATCCACCGGCTGCGCCCGGACATCATCAAGCTGGACATGGAGCTGGTGCGCGACGTCCACCTGGACCCGTACAAGGGCTCCATCGTGGAGAAGCTCCTGGAGATTGCGCGGACGCTGGGCATCCGCACGGTGGCGGAGGGCATCGAGACGCACGAGGAGCTGCGCTGGGTCCGCGCGCACGGCGTGGACTTCGTGCAGGGCTACCTCATCTCGCGTCCCCAGAGCCCGCCGGTGACGGCGACGCCCTCCTTCACGGATTGAGGAGGACGTTGCCGGTGCCCTGTCGCCCCAGCGTGGCGGCGCGGGCGAGGCTCAGCTCGACGCCGGCATCCTGGAGCGCGCGCCGGGCGCCGTAGATGTCCCGGTTGTAGGCGGCGTTCCGGGCGAGGTTGAGGAGCGCGCGCAGGCGCTCCGCGTGGACGACGACGGTGCCCTGGCCGTCCTGGGAGGCGCTGTCGCGCACGTCGATGAAGGCGCTGTCCGCGATATCGAGCGCGTTGTCGACGTCCAGCTCGCCCTGTTCCAGCGCGGTATCCGCCGCGAGCATCCACTGCCCGGCGTTTTGAATCTGCTCCAGCCGCTGCTGGCGGGACGCCTCCACGTCGACGGCGCGGTCACCGAAGGTGTCCACCTGGAGCTGCACCGCCTGGTTGCGCACGGTGAGGTCGGCGTCGCGCTCGTTGAGCTGGGTTTCGAGTTGATTCAGCTTCTGGCGCAGCTGCTCCAGTTGTTGCTGCTCGGGTGTCGGGGTGGGAGCGGGCTGGCCCGTGCCCGCGGCCCCCGCGCCTCCTGTGGCTGTGTCATTCGCGGGCGCCACGGTCGGGGGCGTGCCGATGGGCTCGGAGCGGCCGATGGGCTCGGAGCGTCCAATGGGCTCGGAGCGGCCGATGGGCTCCGAGCCCCCGATGAAGTCGGGTGCCGGGGACGTGGCGCCAGGTGTCGCGGAAGGGGAGGGCGCGGTGCCCGCCGTACCGGCGCCGCCCGTGCCGCCCTGCTCGGGAGCGGGAGCGACTTGCGATGGTGTCGCCTGCGTGCCCGGGACTCCCATCTCCGTTCCAGTGAGGTCCTCTGTGCCGGCGGCGCCAGTGCCCCCCGTCGCGGTGCCGCTCAGGTCCTGCTGGCCGATGGTGCCGGAGCCACCCGCCGCGGTGCCGCTCAGGTCCTGCTGGCCGACGGTGCCGGAGCCACCCGCCGCGGTGCCGCTCGAGTTCTGCTGGCTGACGGTACCGGAGCCACCCGCCGCGGTGCCACTCAGGCCCTGCTGGACGATGGTGCCCGTATCATCCGTTCCGGTGGCGTCCAGCGCGCCCTGGTCCACTGTGCCGCTGGTGGCCGGGCTCGCCGCGGTGCCGTCATCGGATGGGAGTCCACTTCCACCGGTTGCTGCCTGCTGCTCCGCTTGCAGTGCCTCCAGCGGCGAGGGAATTGGCTGATAGGTCTGCGTGGCCTCCTCGGCGGCGACCTGCCCGGTCGTCGGTGGCGGGGTGCCATCAGGCAGAACAGGCGTCAGCACGAAGCTGGCCTGCGATGCGTCCTGGGGTGCCTGATACACGTAGCCCGGGGGCGCCCACAGCCCATCGAATTCCTCCGCGGCCTGCCGGTTCGCGTCCTGAAGCGCCGCCGCCGCGGGGTCCCGGATGGACGGGTCCTCGGGGGAAATGAGGACTGGTTCGCTCAGCGACTGGCCGAGGCTCACCCCAGCGGAGACGCTCAACCCAGCGGCAATGGCAATCCAAAGGCGCATGGGAAAAAAATGCCCACGCGTCTGGCGCTGGACACCCCGGTTGCCGCGACGGCGCCCGCCGGCCTGCTCGCGGGGCGGGCTTCCCGAAGCAAGCTGCTCGCGCTCCGGTGCCATGCCTCGCCTGCTCGCATGCTGAAAGGCCAAGGGCCGTGCCCCCGTGAATCGGGAGCACGGCCCTCATCGGGCACGAGGCAATGCGTGGCTCAGAGGCTGATGCGAAGGCCCGCGCCCAGCTGGAACGTCGGCGCGGGAATGGAGAAGGCTGGAATCTCCTGCCCATCCACGACGAGCCCGGGGGGCACGTCGATGGCGAGCCGGAACTCGCCACCTCGCCGTCCGTAGTTCACCGAGCCATACGCCTCCACCGTGAGGTACGTGAGCGCCCGGTGCACCACGTTGAGCCGGGTGGTGAAGGAGCGGTCCGACAGGTTCCCCAGCGTGAACAGGTTGAAGGACGTCCGCTCCAGCGGTCCGGGCCGGTCCAGGAACAGGTAGGCGGCGCCGTAGTGCCGTCCCAGGTAGAGCGGATTGAAGCCGTTCTTCAGAATCAGGTACGGGTACCCGAACGACCCGGTGTAGCCCGTCGAGTTGAAGAAGTACTCGGCACCCAGCACCGCCAGGTCATTGTCCCCGTATGAAAAGCTGTAGGTCGCGCCCGCCGTCACCTGCGGGGTGAGCCCTTCGGGGATGTACGCCTCCACCTGGACGCCGCCCTGCACGATGTCCTCGAGCGTCGTCCCTTCCGGGATGCGGTAGAGCGGCCGGTCCGTGCGCTTCTTCAGCGCCACCTCGCCGTAGATGTCCAGGGGCCCCAGAGGAGACGACACGTCGAGCCCGAAGCGAGGCCGGCGGCCATTCTGCGCCACGGCGCTCGCGCCCACCTCGGCGGGGCCCAGCAGGACCTCCGCGCGGACGGCGCCGCCCAGGCGGCCCAGCCGGTTGACCGGGTCGCTCCCGCCCGCCTGGGACGTGGGGCTGCCGCTCGGGTCGGTGATGGCGCCCACGTCGGTGCCTAGGTCATCCATGATGAGGATGCCGTAGAAGTTCCAGCCCCTGGACTCCCACGGGACGTGCACCTTCATCATCGACACGCCCGTGCGCAGGTCCACGAAGGCGAGCGGGTCGCGGCGCTGCGGAGACAGGAAGTCCGTCGGGTTCCAGATCTGCCCGGTGCCCCACTTCACGTGCTGCTTGCCCACGGTGAAGAACACCGTGCGCCCGATGTCGAAGCGCAGCCACGCCTGGTCCAGCAGCATGCGCGGGTTCGAAGGAGCATCCGGCGTCGAGCGAGGCGGCTCCGCCGGGTCGTAGATCAACCGCCCGACGATATAGCCACGCAGCCGGTCCGAGGGCCTTGCGTCGAAGAAGCCGTCCACCAGCGTGGGCGCGGAGAAGGCCGTGTTCCGGAAGGACGTGTCCTCGCTGCCCGCCATGAAGCCGCGCAGGTAGAACTGACCGCCAATCTTCAGCGGATCATCAATGACGTCCTCGGTGTCGAACGCGCTGCGGGTCGCGGGCCCGGACAGGACGTCCGCGTCGCGGTCCTCCTCGGCCTCGGTGAGCGTTGGCTGCCGCTCCTTCGCGCCGCCGGTGGTGCCCGCGGCCGCGTCCTCGGCGGGGGCCGAGCCGTCGCCCCCGAAGAGGGCATCCTCGTCGGGCCTGTCCGAGTCCTCACCGGACGACGCGGGCTGCCCGGCAGGCGCCGACTCCTGGCCGCCCCCGAAGAGGGCATCCTCGTCGGGCCGGTCCGGGTCCCCGCTGGACGCTGCGGGTGGCTCGGGGGGCGCCGACTCCTGGCCTCCGCCGAAGAGGGCGTCCTCATCGGGCCGTTCGTCGGACTGGCCCAGCGCGGGCGCGCCCGCGAGCACCGCGGCCACGGCCACGGCCAGGGTGAGCGTTCGTGGGGTCATCGGCTCTTGCTCTCGAGCCACGCCTTGGTGAAGAGGTTGGCTTCCAGCGGACGCAGGTCCACCGTCTTGATGAGGATGGTGGTGGAGTTGCCCTTCTCGACCTCGTCGTAGATGCGAATCTCCTCTGGGACCCAGACGTTGTCCTTCTTGGACTCGCTGAACATCGTCTTCCAACGCGGGTAGAGCGCCGTGCGCATCTTCCGGCCGGAGAGGGCGTACTCCTCCTGCTTGAGGATGTTGCCCGACGCCTTGTCCACCCAGATCTTCAGCACGGGATAGGCCACGTCCACGCCCGGCTTGACCTTCAGCGTCAGCACGTGGGCCGTGTACTTGCCCAGCTTCGCCTCGCCCTCGTAGGTCGGGTCGAACTCCTCGGCCAGCCGCGACTCGTCGAAGTCCGCGCGGCGGCTGTCGGTGCCCGCGATGCGCTCGCGCTCGGTGCGGCGCTCCCAGCGGCCCACGTTGGGGTCGTAGTTCCACAGGTTCTTGTCCAGGCGCAGGTAGCCCTTGCCCGCCTCCGCCTTGGGCTTGGTGAAGAGCATCATCAGCTTGTCGTCCGCGTCGCGGCGGTAGACGACCAGCTCGTAGACGAGGTCCGCTTTACCCTTCTCCTTCTGCTCCAGGTAGACCATCGCCTTGTAGTCGCCGCCGTTGCGCTGGCGGTCGTCGATGGTCGCCAGCAGCTTGACCTGCTCGGCCTGCTCCAGGGCCAGGGCCGCCGGCGCGGACAGCAGCACCGCGGCCGTGGCCGCGGCGGACAGCATGTTCATGAGGCGCATGGGTTCACCCGATGTGGTGCATCGCCGTCACCGGCTTGAGCCGCGCGGCGAGGAAGGAGGGGATGAGCGAGATGGCGGTGGTGCACGCGGTGATGAAGGCCATGGCTCCCACGACGGAAGAGGGATGAACGGCCAGCTTCAACGTGTCCGACATGATGAAGACCGCCACCACTTCCGGCACGTGGACGGCCAGGGCATTGACGATGAGGCACACCGCCAGCCCGGTGCCGGCGCCCGCCAGCGTGCCCAGCACGCCCAGCAGCATGGCCTCGAAGACGAACATCAGCAGCACGCGCGTGCGCTGCATGCCAATGGCGCGCAGCGTGCCGATCTCCCGCGTGCGCTCGCGGATGGCGATCCACAGCGTGTTCATGATGCCCACGGCGATGATGACCATCAGCACGAAGATGAGCACGCCGGTGAGGCTGTTGAGCGCGGTGAGCGTCCAGGTGATGAAGGAGATTTCGTCCTCCCAGTTGGTGATGTCCAGCCGCTGCCCCGTCCACGCCTCGCGGTTGACGGTCTCGAACTTCATGAAGAACGCGCGTGGGTCATGGTCCATGACGACGTGCCCCGCGTCCGCCAGCGTCTTGCGCAGCCGGGCCTGGACCACCGGCACCTGCTGGATGTCCTTCAGGTAGAGCAGCAGCGCGCCCGCCGTGTCGCTCTTGAACTGGTACAGCGAGCGCAGCGTGTCCGAGGGGACGAAGATGCCGAAGTCGCTCAGCATCCCCATGTCCGCCGCGATGGCCGCCACCCGGGCGTCCACCGTGTTGCTCGTGCCCCGCATCGTCTGCGCGGCGAGCGTCACGGACTCACCCACCTGGACGTTCAGCCGCTTCGCCTGCTTCTCGAAGAGGAGCACCGTGTTCGGCTCGGCCAGCCCGTCCAGCGAGCCCGCGCGAATCTGCAGCACCTGGCGCAGGCCGGGCTCGGACTCCACGTCGATGCCGCCCGCGCCCACCTGCATGGAGGCCGTCTCGCTCACGAGCTTGAGCCAGCCCCGGCCGCGCTGGACCGCGAAGTCGAGCTCCGGGACGTCCTTGCGAATCTGCTCCAGGATGGCCGGATAGCCGGTGACGACCGGCGCCGCCTGTCCCGCCGTCAGCTTGTAGAAGCCAGCCACGTTGACGTGGCCGGTGGACAGCGTGGTGGCGGAGCGGAGCATCGACTCCTTCATCCCCGTGGACAGGCCCATGAGGATGACCAGCAGCGCCGTGACGCCGGCGATGGCGCCGCCCAGCAGCAGGGTGCGCCTGCGGTGGGTGCCGAGGTTTCGGAATGCGATGAGGAAGAGCTGGAGCATGTTCTCACTCGTCCGTCTGCATCGCCTGGAGGGGCGAGACCCGGGTCGCGAGGAACGCGGGATAGAGGGTGGAGATGGCGGAGACCACCAGGACGATCACGAACGCCGCCACCAGGTTGCTGGCGCTCAGCGTGGGGAACAGCCGGGGCCCGGAGAAGAAGAAGTAGAGCGCTTCGTTGCCCGCGGGGATGCCGGAGCTGTTCAGCAGGGCCATGATGCCGCTGCCCACCAGCGAGCCGGCGGCGCCGAACACCAGCCCCAGCACCAGCGTCTCCACCAGCACCATGCCCAGGACGAAGGAGCGCTGCGCGCCAATGGCCCGCATGGTGCCCACCTCGCGCACGCGCTGCAGGGTGGCCATCATCATGGCGTTGTTGATGATGACCAGCGCCACCACGAAGATGATGAACACGGCGAAGTAGAGCACCAGCTTCCCGAGCAGCACGAACTGCCCGATGATGCCCGCCGCCTCCTGCCAGGACACCACGCGCAGCTTCAGGCCCGCGTCCTTCGCGGACTGGCGCAGCTCCGCCATCGTCTGCTCCAGCAGCTCGGGGTTCTTGAGCATCACCGCCGCGCTCAGGGCCACGCCCTGCTCGATTTCCTGCTGGGTGTAGACGCGCTGGAGCAGGTTCTCCCGCGCGAGCGGGCCCGCATCATCGCCGAAGGCCGCGGACTCGTCGATGTCGCTGGACGTGGCCTCCGCCACCAGGACGTTGTCGCTGTCCTCGCCGAAGAGGGCCTGCTCGGCCTCGTCCCGGCTCAGGGCCTCCACGCCGCTCTGCTTCTGGATTTCTGCCAGCTCCGCCTTCTTGTCCGCGGTGAGGTAGCCGTACAAGTCCCGGAAGGACATCAGGTCCATCAGGCTCAGCGCGCCGGCCATGGCGGACTTCTCCAGGCCCTTGAACTGGTAGGTGCCGTAGACCTTCACGTTGACGCTCTGCATGTAGCCGGTGCGTGTGAAGGCGGTGATGGTGAGGGTGTCCCCCATGCGGAGCCGGTACAGCTCCAGCAGGGGCGCCAGCTCCGAATAGAACTGCGCGTAGCGGGTGTCGAAGTTGGCGTCGTCGAGGGTGAAGAACTGCGTCAGGAGCTTCTCCAGCGACGGCTCCTGGCTGCCCAGCAGCTTCTGCAGCCGCTCCACCATCTGCCGCGTCTTCACCGGGTCCAGCTGGAAGATGATCTCCCGCGTCTGGGTCTGGTTCTCCTTCACCCAGCGCTGAAGCTCGGGGTCGGTGGCGAGCGTCTTCTGGTTGAGGTCCCGCTCCTGCTTGATGTGGTCGAGCCGGAGCGCCGCCTTCAGCTTGAGGAACTCCTCGTAGAAGAACTTGGACAGCAGCATGCCGCGCTGCCCGGTGGGGACCGCCTGTCCGTCCACGATTTCCATGCGGTCGAAGGTGCGCTGGAAGGCGTCCAGGTCCGTGCCGGCGTAGCGCAGGTCGAGCATGTCGCCGTCCGGAAGCTGCGGCGCGATGCGGTTCTCCAGCAGCTCCAGCGCCCCGTACGGGTCCGCCTCGAACCCGTTCCAGAACGCGTCCGTGCGGGCCAGGGCGAGCGCCTCCTCCTCGGCCGGGTCGAGCGCGCCACCGCCCAGCTCCTGCCGGCTCTTGGCGGTCTGCTGGGCCATCACCTCCACCATGTGGCGGACATGGCCCTTCACGCTGTCGATGTTCTCGCGCAGCTCGGGCGTCTCGCCGTGCTGGTCGCGCTGGTTGTAGAGCCCTCGCAGGCGCGACAGCGTCAGGTCCACCGTGTTGCCGGAGGTGATGATGGCGCCGCTGGTGCCCAGGGGGACCACCGTCTGCACGTTGGGGTGCTTCAGCAGGAAGGGCTTGAGCTGGCTGAAGTCATCCAGCGCCGCCAGGTCCGGCTCGCCGCTCATGCTGCCGTAGAGGGCCAGCGGATCCTTCGAGTCATCCGAGTAGACCTGAATATGGCCCGCGACGCTGCCGATGATGCTGCGGCTCATCGCGCTGTCCATGCTGTCCATCAGCGCGCCGCCCACCACGACCAGCAGCGTGCCGAAGAAGATGATGCCGCCGATGAGCAGGTTGATCTTGCTGGTGAACAGGTTGCGGAAGGCCACCTGCAACAGCAGCCGGAGCTGTCCCATCTCAGTGGTCTCCCGCGGCCATGGCGCGGCTGGCCTCGGCGGCGCTGATGCGGTCCAGGAACTTCCCGTCCGCCAGGCGCACCACCGCGTTGGCGTGGCTCATCACCTTCGCGTCGTGGGTGGAGAAGATGAAGGTGGTGCCCTCCTTCTGGTTGAGCTCCTTCATCAGGTCGATGATGTTCTGGCCCGTCACCGAGTCGAGGTTGGCGGTGGGCTCGTCCGCCAGCACCAGCTGCGGCCGCGTGACGAGCGCGCGCGCCACGGCCACGCGCTGGCGCTGGCCGCCGGACAGCTCGTTGGGCCGGTGCTTCGCGTGGTTGGCCAGGCCCACCTGCTCCAGCAGCTGCATCACCCGCTCGCGGCGCTGGGCCTTGTCCAGCTTGCGCTGCAGCAGCAGGGGGAACTCCACGTTCTGGAAGACGCTGAGCACCTGCACCAGGTTGAAGCTCTGGAAGATGAAGCCAATGGTGTTCAGCCGCAGGTTCGTGAGCTGGCGCTCGGAGAGCTGCTTGGTGTCCTGCCCGGCCACCCGGACCACGCCGCTGGTGGCCGTGTCCACACACCCGATGAGGTTGAGCAGCGTCGTCTTGCCGCTGCCGGACGGCCCGGCGATGGAGATGAACTCACCGGCATGGACCTCCAGGTCCACTCCCCGAAGCGCCGGGACGACCACCTTCCCCAGGGTGTAGTCCTTGGTCACGTTCGCGATGGAGACGATGGGGGACTGCGATGCGGTGGGATTCATGCGGTACGTCCTTTCGAAGTCTTGATGGGGCGTGGCGGACGGGGGGCATGCGCTGCGCGCCACCGCTCGGCGATGCCGGAGAGCTCGGCCTTGTAGAAATCACAGAAGGCTGACGCTTCTCGCAAATTTTGATTTCCCGCGAGCTGCGGGACGGCGAGGGCTTCGGCGCAGATGCGGGCGAAGGCGCTCAGCGACTCCTCCACGACCCGCAGCTTGCCTTCCCAGCCTTGTGAATGGATGACGTAGTAGTGCTGCCGGTCTCCGGGAACGCTGACCGGTTCCACCAGGTCCAGGTCCGCGCACGCGCGGAGGTTGGTGGACACCGAGGCCGCGCTCACCTTGAGCAACTCGGCGATGCGCTTGTTCGAAAGGGGCTCGCCCGCGAGCATCAGCAGCGCGTAGATGCGTCCGCCAATGCGCGTGCCGCCCTGCCGCTCGAAGTACAGCCCCATCGATTCGATGAAGCGGTGCTCGGCGGCTCCCAGCTCCTTCATGCCCGCTCTCCGCGCCTCTCCGTACCGGGCACCCCGAGGCGGGCGCGTGGCGGCCGGGTTGGCGGGCAGGCATTTAGGCGGGGGGGCTTCGTTCAGTCAATACTGAATGAACTGTACGACGATGCAGGCATGACGGCGCCCTGGCTCCGCGCGCTTCATGGCGCCAGGGCCCACAGCCGGGTGGCGGCTGCGGGCCCTGAAGTCCCCATTGCGGGGTGCGGGTCTGTCATGTGCGCGGGCGCGACATCAGTACGTGTCGGGCGAGGGGCTGGAGCCCGTGTCCGGGTTCATCGTGCTGTCGTCCCCGGAGCCGCCGGTGCCTTCATGCGTGTCCTGGCCGGAGCCGCCCGTGTTGCTGTCCTGGTTGATGGAGGAGTCGGGCGTCAGCGTCGAGTCACCGGCGCCGCCCGTGCCCGAGAGCGAGATGCTCTTGGCGACGTTCTTGGTCTCCTTCACCTCGTAGCTGGCGCGAATCTCCTGGCCCGGGCGCAGGTCCTTGGCCTTCTTCAACGTCGGGTCGCTGAAGGTGGTGCTGCGGTCGACCTCCAGCGGGACCACGGCGCCCTGCATGTCGACGAAGATCTTGTCGCTCTCCGCCTTCACCACGCGGCCATTGAGCTCCTTCTGGCCCATGTTGGCCTGCTGGCCCGTGGTGCCGGAGCCGCCCACGCCGGACGTGCCGGGCGTGGTCGTCGTCTCGCGTTCGATGGTGGTGGAGTCCTGCTGGATTTCAGTCTGTCCCACCTGGCCAGAGCCACCCTGTGCCGCCGAGCTGTCCTTCGGCTTGTTTTCGTCATTGTTGGCCAGGGCAGTGCCGGAACCGAGCATGGCGATGGTGGCGAAGACGCCAACGAGCTTCTTCATGAGAATTCTCCTGTGACGTGATGTGAGTGGGCGGAGGCGGCGACGTCCTCCGTTGGAGAAAACCTAGGTGCGCTCGTGGAAGCGGACAGGGCTTGCTCACCCCCTTGCCGGAATGCCCGTTCGGTCTCCGGCCGGTGGCTCGTGGGGTGCACACTTCAGGCGGCGAGGGGAGCGCCTTGAAGGTGGCCGGCTTTTTCCCGTACCGTCGGGGCCCTCAGTTCCCACTGGCCCGTCCGGCTGGTGGCCCGACAGGAGACCGTCTCCGCAATGCCCCCGACCGCCAAGCCGTCCCCCACCGCGCAGGACCTCCCCGCGCCCTCGTTCCCCGCCATCGAGTCCCTGCTCGAGGCGGCCTCCGTGGAAGAGGTCCGCGGCCTCTTCGACTCGGTGAAGGCGGGTCTCACCGAGCTCAAGGGCCCCAAGGTCGAGCAGGGGAAGAAGGTCCAGGCGGCCATTGGCCGCGCCGAGGAGCTCCTGGCCCTGCTGGTGGAGACCCGCGAGCGGCTGATCGCGGAGTCCAAGGGGGGCAAGGGCCGGAAATGACGGTGGTTTTGGCGCGGGCTCCCCTTTTTTTCCGGGGATAGGCAACCGCCGCTGCCCCCCGCCGATAATGCAAGGGAGAGCATCCTGAGCATCGGAGATCTCTGACCTTTTCGCTGACAGCAGCGCCTGGAGGAAGCAAATGGCGAAGATCGACAACATGATGGGCCCGAACGTTCGGCTCTCGACCAACATCACGACGGCGCGGCAGACCCCGGACACGGGCTTCGGCGCGCGGCTTCACAACGGTCTCAACAGCGCCGCCAGCGCCGTGGGCACCGGGGTGGGCGCGATGGCGGGCATGGTCCCCGGCGGTCAGATCGTCTCCGCCGCGGTCTCCTCGATGCACACGTTCTCCGCCACGGGCGGCTCGGGCATGGGCGCGCCGTACGCGGGCGTGATGAACACCGCGGTGAGCGCGAACCTGAGCGGCGCGGTGGCGCCGTCCGGCGGCGGTCTTGCCATGGGCGGTGGCGTGGGTGGCGGGGTTCCCGGCCCCGGCTCGCTGGGCCTGGGCGCGCAGGGCGGTGGCAGCACCACCGACATCGTCAACGGCAATTTCTCGCTGAACAAGATGGCCGAGGAGAACTCCAAGCTCCTGAACCTGCAGGCCGCCATCCAGCAGGAATCGCAGACTTTCACCGCGATCTCGAACGTGATGAAGTCGCGCAACGATACGGTGAAGAACTCCATCACCAACCTTCGCTAACCAGGGGCGTCGCCCCAGGAAGATCGCATGGCGGACTCCTCGGAGATTTCGAACAGCCTCGTCCCGCTCGGACGCCAGCAGGCGCAGGTCCTGCTGGAGGCCGGTTACCTGTGGCTCGACATGGGCCACTTCGACAAGGCGAAGGAGATCTTCTCCGGGGCGGCCGCACTGATGCCCCGGAGCGAGGTGCCGCAGCTCGCGCTGGGGGCGGTGGAGTTCTCCCAGGGCCGGCATGACAAGGCGCTGCAGGCGTACCGCGCCGCGCAGCGGCTGGCCCCGCAGTCCTCGCTCCCTCGGGCGCATGCGGGCGAGGCGCTGCTGTTCATGGGGAAGGTGCCCGAGGCCCTGAAGGAGCTGAAGGCCGCCATGGACCTGGATCCGGACGGGGACGGTGCCCGGCTGGCGCAGGCCCTCATCCAGGCCAAGGAGGCGGGAGTCCTGCCTCCGGCGAAGACGTAGGACGGAGGTCACGGCGATGGCTGTCGGCGGTGTCGGACGAGGCGGTGGGAAGGGTCGCGCGGGTGGCGCGAAGGGGCCTGCCGGCGCGGCTCCGGCGGGTGGCACCAGCTTCGGCGGCCGGGTGGACCGGACGGAGTCTCTTGTCGGGCCCTCGGGTCTGGTAGGCTCCAGCAATGTCCAGGGCCCCCAGGCCGCGGATCCGGTGGCTTCCCAGGCGGTGGCCATTGCCCGGAAGCTGAAGAACGGGGGCTTCAAGAGCAAGGAAGAGGCGACGCAGGCCCTGGTCGCCGAAGTCCTGAAGGAGAAGCTCCGCATGAAGTCTTCTTCCCTCACCACCAAGATTGCAGACGCGCTCCAGGATGATCCGCGACTGAATCAGGTACTCGAGCGGCTGTGGTCGAAGGCCGAGTGAGCGGCGCTTGGCTCTGGGCGACGACAGGAAGGTCATCCTCGAGAAGTACGGGCCCTACGTCCGGTCGCTGGCGGCGACCGTGCGCAAGCAGTTCAACGCCCAGCTCGAGCTGGACGAGCTGATGGCGTATGGCCAGATAGGGCTGCTCGAGGCGGCCGAGCGATTCGACCCGAAGGTCGGGGCCAACTTCCTCACCTTCGCGCACTACCGCATCAAGGGCGCCATCTTCGACGGCCTGCGGAAGATGGGGATCCTCCGGGGCTCGGATGCCCGCAACGCCTTCGTGGGCGAGCGGGCGGCGGCGTATCTGGGAAATCTTTCGGATCGTGAAGCCGGAGCAGGCAACCGCGGGAGCTCATTCGCCGATGATGTGAATGACATCTCGGACGCGGTGACGGGGCTGGCGATGGTCTTCGCCACCAGCATGGAGGGCGCGGACTCGGCGGGCTACACCGACGAATCGCTCCCCGCCGACGTCCGGATGGAGCAGGAGCAGTTGAAGTCGCGGGTGCGGGCGGCGATCGAAAAGCTCCCGGAGAAGGAGCGGAAGCTCCTCCTCGGGTACTACTTCCAGGGCCGGACGCTGGAAGAGGCGGGAGCGGAGATAGGGCAGTCGAAGAGCTGGGCGTCGCGGCTGCACGCGCGCGCAATCGACCGGCTCAAGGAACTCTTGAACGAGGAGGAGGAGCTGCCTCCTTCTCCGATGGATGCAAGGAGGGTCTCACATGGCGGGTCCGATGGCCGGAGTCTCCGCGGCGCAGGTGGCTCAGCAGAAGCTGCAAGAGCAGGGCGCCCAGCAGACGAACAAGCAGGGCGCGTCGAAGTTCGACGGAGTTCTCGCTGACAAGGCCCAGGGCGCGGGCCAGGTGGACGCGGCCCAGCAGGTCAACAAGGCCCAGGCGGCCCAGGCCACCCAGCGCACGGACGCGGTGCGTCAGGTGGAGACCGTCAACAAGACGGAGAAGGCCGCCCTCAACAAGGTGCGCGGCGCCCAGGAGTCGGTGACGCCGAAGGCGGCCGAGCCGGTGGTGGCGAAGGCCGAGGCGTCCAAGTCGTCCAAGGTCGGCGACATGATGCAGCAGATCGTCGGTGACCTGGAGAAGGGGCAGGTCAACCTGGACGACATCATCAAGAAGGCCTCCAGCGGGAAGCAGTTCTCCAACGCGGAGCTGCTGTCGCTCCAGGCCTCCATGTACCAGTACACGCAGCAGCTGGACCTGACGAGCAAGGTCGTGGAGAAGGCCACCACCGGCCTGAAGGACGTCGTCAAGACCCAGGTGTAGCAGGACCACCCCCGGGCCTCCGGCGGCGCGTCCTTCCGAAGGGCGGTCCCTCCCTTGCTCCTGGGAGGGGGCGCCCTTCCGCGTTTTTCGGGGGCCTAGTAAGCTCCGACCCGCCCATGATTCGCCGACTGCACGCGTTTGCCGCCCCGCTTCTTGCCCTCTTCTTCCTGACGGGCTGCCACATCGAGCTCCAGCACGCGCTGAGCGAGGCGGACGCCAACGAAATCTACGTCCTGCTCAGCAAGAACGGCATCAACGCCAAGAAGGAGAAGGAGGAGGGCGGCAACGAGGTGCGGTTCATGATCACCGTGCCCAAGGCGGACGCCGCGCAGGCGGCGGAGCTGCTCAAGCTCAACTCGCTGCCGCGGCCGGTGGAGAAGGGCCTGGCCCACTTCGCCAAGGGCAGCATGGTGCCCACCGCCACCGAGGAGCGCGCCATGTTCCTCAAGGCGATGGGCGGCGAGGTCTCCAACGCCCTCAATCAGATCGACGGCGTGCTGGAGGCGCGCGCCATCGTGATGATTCCGGAGAACAACGACCTCACGCAGCCGGAGAACAAGCCGATGCCGTCCGCGTCGGTGTTCATCAAGTACCGGCCCGGCGAGGGCGGCAAGCCGCCCATCGACGCCTCCACGGTGCAGCAGTTCGCGGCCACCGCGGTGCCGGAGTTGAAGGCCAGCGCGGTGACGGTGCTGATGACGCAGGCGCTGCCTCCGTCGGCGGAGACGGACGCGGAGAGCCGGCTCCAGGACGTGCTGGGGCTGCGGATGACGGCGGCCAGCGCCAGCCAGTTCAAGGTCATGTTCGCGGGGGCCTTCGTGCTCGTCCTGGCGATGATGGGCCTGACGCTGTGGACCTTCATGCGCGGTGGTGGTTCCAGCGCGCCGGCGCCTCGCGGGGGAGGTCGCGCGCGCGGTCGTCCCGAGGCCTGACGCCCTGGCCCCTCACGGCGGGGCTTTCTTCCTTCTCCCAGCGGGCGTCCGTGGGGCCCGCGAGGTGACGTTTGGACTCGTTCTTCACCTCGCTCAACAAGCGCCAGAGCATGCTGCTCCTGACGGCCGTGACGTTCAGCGGCCAGGAGAGCCTCGGCGCGTTGGAGCACCTTCCGGAAGAGGAGGGGGCGCTCCTGCGTCATCGCGCGCAGGAGCTGCTGCAGATTCCGCGCGAGAAGCGCATCCCGGCGCTGGTGCAGGAGATCAAGCGGCTGGTGAAGGACCGCCGCGGCCAGCTCTGGAGCGCGGAGCCGGAGCGGCTGGCGGCGCTGCTCCAGCGAGAGCGCGGCGCGCTGGTGGAGGTGGTGCTGCGCGCGCTGCCGGGCTCGCTGGCGGAGGCGGTGCGCGCCCACCTGCCGCCTTCCCGCGTGAAGCTGACCCGCGAGGTGCGGCCCCAGGTCCTCGACATCGTCCGGTGGAAGCTGGAGGAGCTGCTCGCGCGGGAGGTCGCGGGGCAGCAGGCCGCGGGCTTCAAGTTCGTGGACGTGCTCCAGTTGCAGCAGCGCGAGCTGCTCACCATGTGTGACCGGCTGGGCGCGCGCGTGCTGGGCCCCGCCCTAGCGGGTCTGCCCGATGCCGAGCGGGACGCGCTGTTGGAGGCGCTGCCGCCGGACCTCAAGCTGCTGGCCACCAAGGCCGTGGCGGCCAACGCCCCGCGCAAGTTGCCCGAGGAAGATGCCCGCGCCCAGCTGGAGCCGCATGAGGGGCTGACGCGGCCCGCGGTCGCCCTGCGCAGCGCGGGAGCCCAGCGCCTGGCGCGCGCGTGCGTGGCGCAGTCGCCGGAGTTCGCCGCGCGCATGCTGGAGAAGTACCGCGGCGAGTTCGGCAGCCTCCTGGCGAAGTGGGTGCGCGAGGAGCGGGTGCGCCCCACGGCGCGCGGTGACGGCGGCCGGACGGACATCGTCATGGACCTGGAGCGGCTGGCCCTGCGGGGGCTCATCGAGCGCCCGGTGAGGCTGGCGTCTCCGCCGCCCCCGCGTCAGTCCGCGGTCCTCCCGCCCCCGCCTGGGGCGCGCAAGGCCGCCGGGCCGTCCGCCAGGCCCGCAGCGGCAGCCGGGGCGTCCGCCAGGCCCGCCGCGCAGGGGGCTGGCCCAGGTCGGGACGTGCCGACGCGGCCGCCGGTCCGCGGGCAGGCTCCGGGCGCGCCTCGCCAGGGCGGTGCGGCGCCCGCGCGGCGCGACTTCATGGCGGAGCGTGCCGCGCGCAACGCCGGGGTGCTGTCCGCACGCGCGCCGTCCCGCGTGGCCACGCCCGCGAAGGGGCAGGAGGGCTCCGCCGTGCATCGGGTGCCGGGACGCCGGGACGCCGCGAGCGTTGGGGCCGTCGGGGCACGTCGGGACGGCGAGGGGCCCGAGACCCGGCCGCCCCGTGCGGATCCGGAGGGCGCGCGCATCGGTCCGCCTCCATCGCGACTGGGGCAGCGCGGTGCCCGGCCCCGGCCCCAGGAGCCCGACACGCTGTCGGAGCGGGAGCGCTCGCGCGTCGCCGAGGGCTCGCGCGTGCATCCGCGTGGCGCGGACGAGCGCTCCCGGGTGGCCGAGGGTTCCCGGGGCCACGCACGCTCCGCCGAAGAGCGCTCCCGGGTGGCAGAGGGCTCCCGGGTCCACGCGCGTTCCGCCGAAGAGCGTTCCCGGGTGGCGGAGGGTTCCCGGGTCCACGCTGGGAGCCAGGACGAGCGCTCGCGTGCCGCGGAGGGCTCGCCGGTCCACGCCGGGGACGAGCGCTCGCGGGTCGCCGAGGGCTCCCGGGTCCACCCGGCATCCGCGGACGAGCGCTCCCGCGTCGCCGGGGGCTCCCGCGTCCAGCCGCGTCCCGCGGACGAGCGCTCCCGCGTCGCCGGGGCCTCGCGGGTCCAGCAGCGCCCCGCGGAGGAGCTGTCCCGGGCGTCCCGGGTGGAGCGCCCGGCCGAGGAGCTGTCGCGCGCGTCCCGGGGCCGGCCCCGGGCGGAGGCCCCACCCTCGGACCGGGAGGACTCGGAGGTGTCGCGGGTGTTCCGGTCGCGCGCGTCGGGCCCGCAGGGCGGCGGACGGGGTCGGGCCCCGGAACCCGCGGAGCCGGAGCGGCCCCCGAAGGTGCTGGTGGGGCGGGCCATCACCTCCCCATCCCTGGCGCCCATGCCCAAGCCGCGGGGGGAGGGGACGGCGGTGCAGCGCCGACCCCGCTCTCCGTCGGAGAGCGACCGTCCGGCGACTCCTGGCGCAGGGGGACGTGGACCCCGGGGCGGAACGCGCTAGCATCCGGCCCGCAAGGAGCGGCCCATGGCGATCGGCAAGGTGATCAGAGGTGACGGGACGGCGGAGCCGGCGCACGCGCCCGAGCGTCCCGTGCTGCGGCCTCCCCGCGCGGGAGTGATGAACGCCGAGGTCTTCGAGGCCCGGCAGGGCGCCTCCGCCATCCTCGAGGAGGCCCAGCGCGAGAAGGAGCGAATCCTGGCGGAGGCCCAGCGCGAGCGCGAGGAGCTCCTCGCCAAGGCGCGCGAGCAGGGCCGTCAGGAGGGCCTGGCGCAGGCCACGGAGATCATCCTCCGCGCGAAGATGCAGGCGGGGGAGCTGCTGGGCAGCCACGAGCAGGACGTCATCGCGCTGTCGCTCAAGGTGGCGGAGAAGATCATCGGCCGGAGCCTGGAGACGGACCCGGAGCTGATGGTGGAGCTGTGCGCTTCGGCCATCGAGAACCTGCGCAGCGCGCGCTCCATGATTCTGCGGGTCCACCCGAAGACGGCCGCCGTGCTCCGCGCCAAGAAGCCGGTCCTCATGGAGCTCATCGGCCGCGCGGTGGACCTGGCCATCAAGGAGGACCCCGAGGTCGCCCCCGTGGGCTGCATCGTCCAGACGGAGTTCGGCACGGTGGACGCGCAGCTGCCTACGCAGCTGGAGATGCTCCAGAACGTCCTGCTGCCGGACACCGCCCGCAAGGAAGGGCCGGCCTAGGCCGGAGCGTTCAGGGACACGCCCATGGCCATCGACCTCTCGCGGTACTTCGACCTCATCAAGGAAGCCCAGGTCGTGCGCGTGCGCGGCCGCGTCACCGAGCTGACGGGTCTCATCATCAAGGCCAGCGTGCCCAATGTGCGCGTGGGCGAGCTGGTGCTCATCAAGAGCCGCAACCGCGGCTCGGTGAAGGCGGAGGTGGTGGGCTTCCAGGGGGATGAGGTGATGCTCATGCCCCTGGGCGAGCTGCAGGGCATCGGCCCGGACAGCGAGGTCATCCCCACCGGCAAGCCGCTGAGCATCAAGTGCGGAGAGGCGCTGCTGGGGCGCGTGCTCAACGGCATCGGTGAGCCCATGGATGGCCAGCCGCTGCCGGAGGAGGGCCTCATCGACTGGTCCGTGGACCGCGACTGCCCGGACCCCTTCACGCGCCAGCGCATCGAGCGGCCGCTGCCCCTGGGCGTGCGCTGCATCGACGGACTCCTCACGGTGGGCGAAGGCCAGCGCGTGGGCCTCTTCGCAGGCTCCGGCGTGGGCAAGTCCACCTTGATGGGGCAGATTGCCCGCAACACCAAGGCGGACCTCTGCGTGGTGGCCCTCATCGGCGAGCGTGGCCGCGAGGTGCGCGAGTTCATCGAGGACGCCATGGGCGAGGAGGGCATGAAGCGCTCCGTGCTGGTGTGCGCCACCTCCGACCAGCCCAGCCTCGTGCGTCTGCGCGCGGCCTACGTGGCCACCGCCATCGCGGAGTACTTCCGGGAGCGCGGCGGCAACGTGCTCTTCATGCTGGATACCGTGACGCGTCTGGCGCGCGCCCAGCGTGAGATTGGCCTCGCCGTGGGTGAGCCTCCGGCTCGCCAGGGCTACCCGCCGAGCGTGTTCTCCATGCTGCCGCGCATCCTGGAGCGCACGGGCAACTCGGAGAAGGGCAAGTGCACCGCCATCTACACCTGCCTGGTGGCCGGCGGTGACATGGAGGAGCCCATCGCGGACGAGGTCCGCGGTATTCTCGACGGCCACTTCATCCTCAACCGTGCCCTGGGTGAGCGGAACCAGTGGCCGGCCATGGACGTGCTCGCCAGCCTCAGCCGTGTGATGAGCGGCATCGTCTCCAAGGACCACAAGAAGGCCGCGGGGCGCCTGCGCGAGCTGCTCTCCACGTACGAGAAGCAGCGCGACCTCATCCTGCTGGGGGCGTACCAGTACGGGACGGATCCCCGCACGGATCAGGCCATCGACAAGTACGACGCCATCATCGACTTCCTCAAGCAGGACACCCACTCGAACTCGGCCTTCGAGGACACGGTGTCGCAGCTCATCGGCCTGTTCGACGAGTAAGGCACGGGCCAGGGGTGCGCGGCGGGGATTCCGGGTTAGGATGGGCCCACCATGCCCCCGTACCGGTTGCAGGCCCTGCAGGACATGCGCGCCCGGGCCAAGGAAGAGGCGGAGCAGGCCTTTTCCTCCGCCATCAAGGCCCTGGAGAAGGAGAAGGCGGAGCTCCAGCGTCTCATCGATGACCTGGAGCAGCGCAAGCGCGAGCGCAAGGCGAAGGTGGCCGCCTACCTGAAGGAGGTCATGTTCAAGGGCGCCGGCATCAATGGCATGAACATGATGAACCGCTTCGAGGAGCGCCTGAAGGACGAGGAGGCGCAGGTGGCGCTGGAGGTCGAGCGCCAGCGGGAGGCCGTCAAGGTGGCCGAGCGGGTGGTGGAGCAGCGCCGCCGGGAGATGGCGGACGCGGCCAAGGAGCTGAAGGCCATCGAGAAGCACCGCGAGAACTGGCAGAAGCAGGTGAAGTACGAGCGGCAGCAGCGCGAGGAGCTGAACCAGGAGGAGATTGGCAACGCCTTGTTCCTGGCGCGCCAGCGCAAGTAACCTGCCGCCTCCTCAACCCCCTGGAATGACGTCATGAGCCGAGTCGACGACGATCGCGAAGCAGCGCGCCTGGCCGAGCGCCTCCTCCAGGAGAAGAAGCTCGCCGAGGGCCAGGCCAAGAAGCGCCAGGAGGGGGCCTCCGCCTTCCAGCGGCTGATGCAGCAGTCCCAGCAGCCATCGCAGCCGCCGGGCCCGGCGCCCGCGCCGCCCCAGCAGCAGGGCGGCCTGGCGCGGGCGGTGCTCGCCCGGGCCACGCAGCAGGGCAAGACGTTTGGCGAGCGGGTGCAGCAGGAGCAGCAGCCCGCGACGAAGGAGCTGGTCCAGCCGCAGACCCAGTCCATGGCGCAGGCCCAGTCCTCGGAGGCCCGTAGCGGCTCGCGCGCCTCGGACGCCCGGGAGTCCCGGCGCACCGAGGACAAGCGGACCACGGAGACCCGCGAGAAGGACCTGGGCAAGGCCGAGTCGGCCCTGGGGCAGGTCAGCTCCGAGCGGGGCGCCGCCATCCGGGCGGACGCCGACGCGGGCGGTGGCAAGGGCAGCGGCGGCGGCAAGGACAAGAAGGAGGGCGGCTCGGAGGCCATGGCCCCCGGCTTCCGGTTCAACCCGGCGCTGATGGCACCGGTGCCGGTGGCCAAGCCGAAGGACACCGCGGGCTCGGAGCGCCTGCGGGCCCTGGCCAGCGAGATTGCGCAGAAGATCGTGGACCGGGTCCGGGTGGGCACCAACGCCGCCGGCAACGCGGAGTTCCAGATCGACCTGCGCGGCGACGTGCTCAGCGGCCTGTCCATCAAGGTCAGCGCGCGGAACGGGAAGATCTCCGCCACGTTCAGCGGCGACAACCGCGAGGTGCTCAGGCAGCTTGAGGCGGCCAGTGAGGGCCTGCGCACCGCGCTCAGCGGCCGGGGCCTCCGGCTCGAGGACGTCCGCTTCGAGGCGAAGGCATGAGTCTCGAGTCCGAGGAGGAAGGACCGGGCGTCCATGAGCGCACGATGCTGGTGGACCTGCGCCAGCTGCGGCCCTCGCGCCCGGAGCCGCAGGAGGCCCCGGCGGCCCAGGAGCCTCCGGCGCCGCAGGCGCGGACCTGGCAGCCCTTCGTGTTCCGGAACCTGGAGAAGGTCTCCCGGGCCCAGGGGCTGCTCGCGGAGCGGCTTCGCTGGCTGACCCCCGCGCAGGGCACCGCGGCCGCCGTGGCGGCGCGGCTCAAGGAGCTGTTCGACGCGGACGTGCGCCTGACGGTGGAGTCGGTGCAGGTGCGGCCCATGGCCGAGCTCCGGCGCTTCCTGGGCGACCCCACCTTCCTGGCGGTGCTCGCGCCGGGGGCGCTCCAGGGCCGCGCGGTGCTCGAGGTGGAGCTGGCGCTGGCGCACGTGGCGGTGGACCTGCTGCTGGGCGGCGCCGGTGAGACGGTGGGGTTGCGCCCGCTGACGGACATCGAGGAGGGCGTGATGGCCTACGTCGTCCTCGAGGGGCTCAAGCTGCTGGTGCCGGGGCTCCAGCCCGCGGTGCCGCGCCCCCGGCTGGATGGCGTGGCGCGTGGCGTGGACGAGGTCTCCGCCCGGCTGGGGGATGACGGCCCCATGCTGGCGGTCCACCTGCACGCGACCCTGGGGCCGCACAGCGGCATGGTGCGGCTGGTGGTGCCCGCGGCGGTGCTGGACGCGGCCGAGCCGGCGGTGGAGAGCGCGCAGCGGCGCGCGCGGGTGAAGGCGGACCTGGAGGCCTTCGCGAGCCGCCTGTCGGCGGTGCGCACCTGGCTGCGCGCGGAGATTGGCTCGGCGGAGATTTCCGGCCAGGACCTGGCGAGCCTGCGGGTGAAGGACGTGCTCCTGGTGGACGTGCTCTCGGCGCGGCCGGACAAGGGTGAGCAGGGCACGGCGCAGCTGCGGGTGGGGAAGGGGACGGCGGGGCGGGCCGAGGCCGAGGTGTTCGTCGGCGAGGACGGGCGCTACCGGGCCCGCATCACCGACATCGTTCCCGGGGAGCCGGGCCACCCGGGGTCGGCGACCGAGGCGAGCTCGGAGCCCGCGGACGAAGAAGAGGACTTCACGAACCCGGAGCTGGACATGCCTCCGGAACTGGAAGGGGCGGCCTTGGACGATGTGAGCAAGCCGGACGGAAGCGACCTGCTCGGTGACGTGCCCCTGCACATTGCCGTGGAGCTGGCGCGCGTGCCCGTCACCGCGCAGCAGGTGGTGGGGCTGCGCACCGGGCAGGTCATCGAGCTGAACCGCGGTCCAGGGGAGCCGGTGGAGCTGTCCGTCAACGGCAAGGTGGTGGCGCGAGGTGAGCTGGTGGAGCTGGAAGGCCAGCTGGGCGTGCGCATCATCACCCTGGCGGGGTGAGTCCCAGGCGAGGCGAAGCAGGCAGGCAGGTGCGGCCGACCGGGCGGGGCCCGTGGCGGTCCTCCTGCTGATGCACTAGCCTCGCGCCCAGTCATGGCAGTCCTCCATCCCCCTCTCATTCGCCTGTTGCTGGGTGCCGCGCTGGTGTTCGCGCCGGCCGTCGCCATGGCCCAGGCTCCGTCCACGTCCACCCCGGGCGCCCCCATGGTGAAGGCCGAGGCGAACGGCGGGGCCGCGCAGGCGCCCTCCGCGCCTCCTTCCGAGGCCGTTCCGGCGGCACCCTCGCAGGACGCGGACCCCGCGCTGCTGGAGGCGGACCGGGCGCTGGACGCGGAGCTGACGGGCGCGGGGGCCCGGCGCGCGGAGCCGGGCTGGGGCAGCCCTCCGGGTGACACCCTACCGGAGGCCGAGGAGCCGGAGAGCCTGGGCTGGGCGCTGGTGCGCACGCTGCTGGTGCTGGGCGTGGTGGTGGCGTCCATCTACCTCACGCTGAACGTGGGCCTGCGCAAGCTGATGGGGCTCCAGGGCGCGGCCATGGGCCGCCAGCCGCTGGTCTCCGTGGTGGAGCGGCTGCCCCTGGATCAGCGCCGCAGCCTCTTCGTGGTGAAGGCCGCGGACGAGTACCTGCTGGTGGGCGGCGGCGAGGGCGGTTTGCAGCTGTTGTCGAAGCTGGATGTGGAGGCGGTGGAGCGCATTCGCGCGCAGCGCCCGCAGACGAACGCAGTTCCACTGAGCCCATTCCTCCAGAAGCTCCTCTCCCGCCGCGGCGGTGGCTCGCCTTCCCAGCCCCCCGGCTCCTGACGACCGTGCCCGTGAAACTCTTCTCCCCTGACCGTCCCCGTCTCCCGCGCGTCGCGCCCTGGCTGTTCGCGGCCGCGGTCGCCGTCCATCCCTTCACGGCGCTCGCCCAGAAGCGCGGGGGCCCGGCCATTCCCGACTCGGTGGTCAACGAGGCCGTCAACAGCGACTCGTTCGCCTCGCGCCCGCTCATCCTCATCCTCGCGCTCGCGGCCATGGGCCTGGTGCCCTTCGCGCTGATGATGGTGACCAGCTTCGTGAAGATTTCGGTGGTGCTCTCCATCGTCCGCTCGGCGCTGGGCACGCAGCAGATTCCGCCCACCCAGGTCATCACCGGCCTGGCGGTCATCCTCACCGTCTACATCATGGCCCCGGTGGGCCAGCAGATGTACCGCGCGGCGGGCGTGGACATCTGGGCGAAGGGGCCCGGCGTCTTCTCCTCGGAGACGGTGGGGTCCATGCTGAACGCGGCCGGCAAGTCCAAGGAGCCGCTGCGTGAGTGGCTCATGAAGAAGGTCACCACCAAGGACCGCGCGCTCTTCTACAACCTCGCCAAGAAGATGCGCCAGGGCGAGGACCGCGATGCCGTGGAGGACAAGGACTTCATGGTCATCATCCCGGCCTTCGTGGTGTCCGAGCTGAAGGAGGCCTTCCAGATAGGCTTCCTCCTGTTCGTCCCGTTCATCGTCATCGACATGGTGGTGGCCAACATCCTGCTGGCGCTGGGCATGCACATGCTGTCGCCGACCACCATCTCCATGCCGTTCAAGCTGCTGCTGTTCGTGCTCGTGGACGGTTGGTATCTCATCGCCAAGGGCCTGGTCGTTGGCTACCTGTAGGAAGAGGGCTCCATGAATCAGCTCACGTTCATCACCCAGGAGGCCCTGTTCCTGGTGCTCGTCGCGTCGGCGCCGCCGGTGCTGATGAGCCTGCTGGTGGGGTTCGTCATCTCGCTGTTCCAGGCCACCACGCAGATTCAGGAGCAGACGCTCACCTTCGCGCCGAAGGTGGTCGCCGTCTTCGGCATCCTGGCGCTGGCGGGCCCGTGGATTGGCAGCCAGCTGGTGCGCTTCACGTTCCACGTCTTCGACAGGTTCCCCGCGCTCATCAAATGAACGTCGCGGACCTCGTGGCAGAGCTGGGCACCCGGGCCAACGTCTCGGCGGTCATCTTCACGGTGGCGCTGGTGATGTGCCGGGTGATGCCCGTGCTCATCTTCAGCCCCTTCCTGGGCGGCGAGGTGGTCCCCACCGAGCTGAAGATGGGCATCGGGCTGACGCTCTCCATCGTCCTCTATCCGCTCATCGCGGGCTCGGTGCCGTCCATCCCCACGAGCGCGATGCCGTACATCGCGCTGATGGCGAAGGAGGTCTTCGTCGGCTTCACGATGGCCTTCGTCATCAACACGCTCTTCGAGGCGGCGCGCGTGGCCGGCAACCTGGTGGACACCATGTCCGGCAGCAACAACGCGCAGCTGTACGTGCCGCAGCTCGGACAGCAGGTGACGCTCTTCTCCAGCTTCAAGGTCCAGCTCGCGGTGGTGCTGTTCCTCACCCTGGACGGGCACCACCGGGTCATCCAGGCGCTGGGGGACAGCCTCGTGGCGATTCCGCTGGACGGCTTCCCCCGCTTCACCGACGGGCCGTGGCCCTTCTTCGACATGATGCTCCGCGTGTTCGCGGACCTGCTCCGGGTGAGCCTGGCGCTGGCCGCGCCGGCCATGCTGGCCACCTTCCTCACCGACGTGGCGCTGGGCGCCATCAACCGCGTGGCGCCGCAAATCCAGGTGTTCTTCATCTCGATGTCCATCAAGCCCCTGGTGAGCGTGCTCCTCGTGTTCCTGGTGGTGGGCGCGCTGATGACCCGCATGCAGGGGGAGATGGCCCACATGCTGCGGATGCTGAACCAGGCCCTGCGGCTCCTGTCCTGAGCCCCTCATCCCGGACACGCCATGTCGGACGAGAGCGGAGAAAAAACAGAGGAGCCATCCCAGAAGAAGCTGGATGACTCACGCAAGAAGGGTCAGGTCTGGAAGAGCAAGGACCTGAGCGGCGTGGGCGTGCTGCTGGTGGGCCTGGGCGCGCTCAAGTTCAGCTGGGACATGATGGAGACGGAGCTGACGTCGCTCTTCGCGTTCTCCTTCGACCACCTGTCGAACCCCGAGGGCCTGGCGGTGGCCACCGGGCAGATGCTCTATCTGGGCCTGCGCGCGCTGCTGCTGGTGTCGCTGCCGGTGCTGGCGGGCGGGGCCATTGTCGGCGGACTGATGGAGTACCTCCAGGTGGGGACGCTCTTCACCATGGATCCGCTGATGCCGAAGATGGAGAAGCTCAACCCCATCCAGGGCTTGAAGAACCTGCTCAACAAGAAGGCGATTGTTGAGCTGCTGAAGAACCTCATCAAAATCACCGTCACCGCCTACGTCGTCTACGGCGTGGTGCGGGACTCCATGCCCCTGGTGGCGGAGACGGTGCGCCAGGACACGCGCGCCATCATGAGCATCATGGGGGAGCTGGTGACGCGCGTGGCCACGCGGGTGGCGCTGCTGTTCGTCCTCTTCGGCGTCTTCGACGTCTGGTGGCAGCGCAAGTCCTTCATGAAGGACATGATGATGACGAAGGAGGAGGTCAAGAAGGAGTACAAGCAGAGCGAGGGCGACCCGCACCACAAGGCCAAGCGCAAGGAGATGCACCAGGAAATCATGGAGGGTGCGCAGATGGAGGCCGTGCGCGAGGCGGACGTCATCGTCACCAACCCGGACCACGTGGCGGTGGCCCTCAAGTACGACCGGGAGAAGGACGGCGCGCCGCGCGTGCTCGCCCGGGGCATCGACTTCAAGGCCGAGCGCATCAAGGCCATTGCCCGCGAGCAGGACGTGCCCACGCTGCGCAACGTGCCCCTGGCCCACGCCCTGTTGCGGGTGGAGGTGGGGCACGAAATCCCGGAGGAGCTGTACGACGCGGTCGCCGAGGTCCTCAACTTCGTCTACGGCCTGAAGGCCGGCCAGCCGGCCCCCGAGGGCCGCGCGTGACGGGGCGGGGTGCGGCTATCATGCAGGGACAGCGGGGCCTTCCATGAGTGACGACGCCGAAATCGCCATCGCGCTGAAGTACGACAAGGAGAAGGACGGCGCTCCGCGCGTGGTGGCCAAGGGCATGCGGCTCAAGGCGGAGAAGATTCGCGAGATTGCCCGGGAGCACAACATCCCGGTCATGCGGAACGTGAACCTGGCCAACGCCCTCTACCGCGTGGACGTGGGGCAGGAGATTCCCGAAGAGCTATATGACGCCGTGGCCGAGGTCCTGAACTTCGTCTACGAGCTGCAGCGCGAGCAGGCGGCCGCGGCCAATCGGCGCTAAGTAGGTCGCCAGAAGTTCTCTAACAAATCGCGCAGCCAGAAGCCCTCGGCGAGGCAGCCTGCCTTGCGGAGGGCGTCCTGGGGCGAGAGGGCTAGCACCCACTCGATGGCGGCGTCGACGTGCTGCTCCACCGTAGGGTACTGCCGATTGGCCGACACGTGCTGCTTGAGCGGACGCCAAAGGTGGTCCATGCAGTTGAGCTCCGAGCGCTGCTTGGGCAGCAGCACCAGGTGGATACCGAGACGAGCGGCGAGCCGCTGAGACTTCTGGGCGGTGTGACAGCTGGCCCTGTCGAGCACCAGCAGCAGTGAGCGACCGGGGTAGGCAGCGCGCAGTGCACGCAGGAAGGCCATGAAGTCCTCCTGCCTGCCGCGCCGGGTCGCCATGACGACGCGCCTGCCGGTGCGTGGATTGATGGCGCCCCACAGCGTGCGCTTGGCATTCTCGCCGGTAATTTTCACCAACGCCTGCTCGCCTACCGGAGTCCACATCGCGCGCAGCGGTGGAAACCAGCGCAGCAGCGTGCTGTCCATGACAAGCAGCACCGCCCGGGGCCACTGGCGCTTGAGCCGCTTCAGACGGCGAACAAGGCCCCCTTTTTCTGCCCCGGGTGAGGCGCCGCCGTCGCATACACGTACCGCGGCCGCTTCCACGCCAGGCCCGCCTCATGCAACCGTCGGCGCAGCGTGCGGGCTGACACCTCGAAACCCTTGCGCTTCAGGTGGGTGCACAGCAGCGGCACCGTCCAGCCATGGCTGGCCCAGCCCGCCTTCTCGGGACTGGCGCGTACCACCCTGCGCAGACGCTCAGAGGTCAGACGCGGGGCTTTTCTGGGCCGCCCTGAGCGCGGGGCATCCACCAGTGCGGACGGGGTGCGCTTTGTCAGGTAGCGCTCCAACCAGAAGTAGACGGCCGGCCGACTCAAGGCCGCCAGGTGCGAGGCCTCGCCCGGGCCTTTGCCCTCGGCGATGAGCTTGATGGCGAGAAGGCGGCGGAAGTGGCGGGCATCGCGTGCCTGCCGCAGCGCCCGCTCCAGCTTCCGCCTGTCGTATGCTGTCAGCCCCAGCTCGGCAGGGCTCCTTGCCGGTCGCATGCCCTGGAAGCTGTGCATGCGGCCGGAATTTGTCTCGGAACTTCTGGCGGCCTACTTAGGGGGGCTGGACGTCCCCCACCCATCTGGAGTGAGGTTCGGTATCACGATGGCCAGAATCAACAATCCGTCTCCGAATCCGTCCCTGTGGCCCTGGGGCGGTCCCCGCAGCGTCCGTGAGCGGCTCGTCGACCCGTCGCAGGTCGACCGGAAGAAGCTTCGCAAGGCGGCCAACCCGAAGAACCCCGCGCTGGCGTCCGCGGCGCTGCTGGACTTCATCGGGCCGGCGCACTCCTCGGAGGAGCTCCGCCTGCCGCTGCCCCCGCACCCGGGCGGGCACGACGCGGACCTGGAGGGCTTCAGCGACCGGCCCCACCTGGCCAGCGTGGCGGGCCGCGGCCACGAGGACCAGCGCCGCATGCTGGAGCGGGGCCTGGGCAAGGTGAAGGCGGCGCCCGACCGGCTCGAGCGCCTCAAGGCGCTGCTGCACCGCGAGTCCGCCATGCTGTCGCTGGTGGATCAGGTCAACGAGGAGACGAAGGAGATCATCCGGCGCATGTGGGACGCGCAGAAGGACGAGGGCTACTAGCACCATGCCGGCCCTGGACCCGGATGATCCGAAGGACGAGGCGAAGCTGGATGCCCTGCTGCAGCGCTGGGCGGACGGCAAGGCCACGCTGCGCGAGGTGCGTGGCTACTCGGACGATGAGCTCTACGCCATCGCCAAGACGGCCTATTTCTTCTTCTACCAGGGCCGGGTGAACGAGGCGCGCACGCTCTTCCAGGGGCTGTACGCCGTCAACCCGACGGACGCGTACTTCGCCAAGGCCCTGGGCGTGGTGGAGATGGCCGCGGGGAACGGCCAGGGGGCGCTCGCCGCCTTCGACGTGGCCGCGAAGCTGTCGCCCCAGGACCCCTCCGTCTACGTGGGCCGCGCCGAGGTGAAGCTGGCCCTGGGCCAGAAGCCCCAGGCCCTGGAGGACCTGCGGCGGGCGGCGGCGATGCAGCCCGGGGACGACCCGGTGGTGCGCAAGGCCGTGGCCATGATTTCCGCCTTGAGCCGCCGCTGAGGGCGGCATTTCACATCCGGAATCGACTGATCTTCCGGGGAGTCTGGTAGGCTGCCCGGCGCTCAATTCTTCGTCGTCAGGGAGGTCGTTGACATGTCGAACCCGAATCCTGATCCGCGCGTCCCCGCCCAGATGCCTCCGGAGGCTCCCCCCGAGATTCTCGCCAAGCGCGAGGGCATCATCACCGAGCTGGAGAACCAGGCGAAGTCCGCGACGGGCACGCTGCAGCAGGTGATGCGGAAGATGGCCGGGCTGCTGGCCAACACGCGGCCTGGCTCTTCCCTGAACTTCCAGCTGTATCAGGACGTGAAGGATGCCTTTTCCCGGCACCTGAACGAGGCGTCGAAGACGCCGGCGCTGGCCACCATGCCCCCCGTCGTGACGGAGGCCGTGGAGTGGATGCAGGCCTACCTGGCCGCGCGCGGGTTCGCGACGGAAGACGCCCCTGCTGCCGCCGCGCCCGTCGCCGCGCCGGCGCCTGCTCCCGCCGCGGGCGCGCCCAAGGGGGCGAAGGATGCGTTCGAGACGAGCAGCAAGAAGCACGGGGCGCTGACCGGAGACGTGCCGCCGCCGCCGTCCGTTCAGCCGGACGTCAAGGCCGAGCAGAAGGAGCTGGAGTCCTTCAAGGCCTGGATGAAGAACCCGAGCCTGGGCAAGCTCAAGGGCTAGCGCCAGGACGGGCCTCCCGGCGTCGGTGACGCAACTTCAGGCCTGGCGCCTCCGATAACTCAGTCGAGACGTTCCTTCCCTCTCGAGGAGTCGCTCCATGAGCATCAAGATTTCGAACACCCAGACGACTGCACGGTCTTCGGCGCCCACTGCCACGGAGAAGAAGCAGGCCTGGCAGGGCGTGCTGGATGCCGCCGTCAACCGGATGAATGATCCGGAGATCAAGGGCAGCCTGAAGCACCTGGGCGACAACCGGATCAATCAGGTGAAGGAGAAGGTCCAGGCGGACATGGAGGCGTTCATCCGGAACAACCCCAACGCCACGACCGCGGAGATCAAGGCCGAGGCCGAGAAGACCACGTCGAAGCACGAGACGAACGCGGTCATCAACAAGATGCGGGACGACAACTTCTTCAACAACTTGATGAACCGCCGCAAGGAGCTCCTCAAGGACATGTGGGAGTAGTCGCCAGCGAGCACACGCTGCCCACAGCCGGATGCTTCACCTGCCGCCGCCCGGGTCCTCGACCGGGGCGGCGGTGTCGTTTTCAGGGGCAGTCACCGCGTGTCAGCGTGGGTGGGGCGGCCGAACCTGGCGCCCGCGACGCCCAAAAGAAAAGGACCAGCCCCCGAAGAGGGGGCTGGTCCCGAGAGCTGCGCTGCAACCTCGATTACTTGAGGTTGGAGATCTGGCTCATCGCGATCTGGTTGAGCATCTTCATGATGTTGGAGACGAAGGCGACGGTCTCCTGGCGCTTCTGGAGCATCAGCTGGGCCTCGGCGCGGTCGCGGTCGACGCCCGTCAGACCGGCGAGGGACTTCTGCTCGAGGGCGCTGAGGCCCTGGCTGTGACCGAGGGCCTTGGTGAGGGCGGCGGCGGAAGCGGTAGCGGTGGTCATGGCGTTCTCCAGAAGTTTGGAAAGCGAGTGGTTTGCGGCGGCGCTGCTTACATACGGATTATGGGGAAATGGGGGCCGGAAGTTTCCTCCCCATTTTCCGATCCATTTTTCCCGGCTGACAAGGGGAGGGCCCCGGGGCGGGGCGGCCTCCCCCATTTTTCTGACCTGGGGGTGGCTCTCGACGCGAAACTCCCGGGGCTCCGCTGCGACAATAAGGTGAATCGGTACCGAACATTTCCTCCCCCGGGAGCATCGACATGTCGAACGGAATTGGCGGAGTGGGTGGCAATCGGCAGCTCACCACGACGCAGGCGCAGGGCAACGTCAATACCTCAACGATTGCGCGGAATGCTCAGCTCATCGAGTCGACGCTGAATCTGGTGGAGAAGGCGGTCGGCCTCGCGGAGAAGGCGGTGGGCGTCGCGGGGCAGGCGCTGGATCAGATGTCCCAGGCTGCTCCGACGAAGCAGGCCGACACCGCGGGGGTGAGCGGCGCGTTTCCGGCCGAGCCCCCCAACCCCCTGGACGCCGTGCGGGAGGCCAACTCCCTGAAGGTGTCCGAAGATGGGAAGATCACCACCCCCGGTGGCTACGTCATCGAGCAGCTCGGTCAGTTCGAGTGGAAGGTCACCGGGCCGGACGGCGAGCACACCCGGGTCTGGGGTGACCCGCACGTTGACGAGAGCGACGGCGGCAAGTTCGACTTCAAGCGCGACACGGCGTTCGTCCTGGGCGACGGCACCCACATCAACGTCACGTGCAAGCCCTGGGGCAACGGCATGACGGTGACGGGCCAGCTCGACATCGTCTCCGGTGACAGCCACGTGCGCGTGACGGACATCGACAAGGGCAAGGGCAAGGTCGGCAAGGTCACCCAGGACGGCGTCGACGAGGTCGTCCGCTTCCACTCGGCTTCGAAGACGGACTTCTTCAACATGGGGAAGACCACGGCCGACTGGACCTTCGAGGGCCGCGAAATCACGGGCGACACCAACGGCGGCGAGACCTTCAAGACGGGGGATGTGGTCATCACCGAGGGGCGCACGCCGGCGTTCAACTACTCGGCGAAGGCCGACTCCCCGTATGCCGGCCTCAAGGCGCAGACCTGGGACATGGGGACGTCGTCGTCGGCCTCGGCCCAGAAGCCGCTGTGGTCGGAGCTGGGCAAGCTGAACGAGAAGTTCGAGTCCATCAGCAAGGCGTTCGACCAGCTGAAGAACACGAGCGCGAACGGCTTCAACCCCTACCGCAAGGCGGACGACCTGTTTGGCTCGTACGACAAGGCGCAGCACCGCGCCGGGCTGAACGAGGCCTTCAAGGCGCTGAGCGGCATGTTCGGAACCCTGGAGCGGCTGTCGAAGCTGGATGATATCGTCCGCTTCCGCGGTCCCCAGTCGTTCTAGCTGTTGGACGTACGCTTCCGGGCCCGGAGGACTCCGGGCCCTTTTCTGAGGTTGGCGTGAGCGACAGAGCTCCCAAGGGTGAGACGAAGCAGGATGCCGTTCCCGAGGCTGTCGCGGAGGCTGTCATCCGGGGGGAGCTCACCCTGGGGCAGTTCCTTGGCATCTCCGACGAGCAGCTTTATGGCTGGGCGAACAAGGCTCACCAGCTCCTGCAGGCGGGGAGCACCTCCCAGGCGCTGCAGATCTTCAGGGGGCTGGTCGTGGCCTCGCCCACCAACGCCGTCTTCCATGCGCAGCTCGCGGCGACGTACATGACGCTGGAGCGCTTCGACGAGGCGTTCGAGGAGTTCCAGCTGGCGCTCCAGTTCAACGAGGGCCATGTGGATGCACTCGTGGGCCGCGGGGAAATCCACCTGCGCCGCGGCCACGTGCCCGAGGCGCTCGCGGACCTCAGCAAGGCCATCCAGCGGGATCCGGGGCTCAACCGCCGGGCGACGCAGCGCGCTCACGCGACGCTGCGGACCTTGAAGCAGCAGGCGGAGCAGCTCCAGAAGCCGAAGACGCGCTAGGTTCCAGGCCGCGTCCAGCACGCCAGGTCCGAGTCGAGCGGAGGTCGCTCGACCCGGACCTCGTCGTTTTCAGCGCCCGCGACGCCCAAAAGAAAAGGACCAGCCCCCGAAGAGGGGACTGGTCCCGAGAGCTGCGCTGCAACCTCGATTACTTGAGGTTGGAGATCTGGCTCATCGCGATCTGGTTGAGCATCTTCATGATGTTGGAGACGAAGGCGACGGTCTCCTGGCGCTTCTGGAGCATCAGCTGGGCCTCGGCGCGGTCGCGGTCGACGCCCGTCAGACCGGCGAGGGACTTCTGCTCGAGGGCGCTGAGGCCCTGGCTGTGACCGAGGGCCTTGGTGAGGGCGGCGGCGGAAGCGGTAGCGGTGGTCATGGCGTTCTCCAGAAGTTTGGAAAGCGAGTGGTTTGCGGCGGCGCTGCTTACATACGGATTATGGGGGAACGGGGGCCGGAAGTTTCCTCCCCATTTTCTGATCCATTTTTTCCCGCTGGGGCCGGAAGAACGCGCCAGGAGGGGCGCACCGTTTTGGTGGAAAAGCCGATAACAGTCTAAGCTCCCGGCGCCCGGTGCCGCTTGCCCTACCGGCCGCCGGGGCCGTCCTCCCGCCCTCGTGAGGGATGTGTGCAGATGACGACTGAATCCAAGGCTTCGGTGACCAACGACGACGTGAAGCCCCTGTCCGGTCCGGAGATGCTCGAGCGGGCCACGGAAGGCTTCAACCTCTTCCAGGACGGCCGCTTCCGCGAGTCGCTGACCTTGTTCCAGTCCCTGGCGGCCATGGACCCCACCGAGGCCTACTTCCAGACGGCGCTGGGGGCCTGCCACCTGGCGCTGGAGGACCTGGACCTGGCCGAGTCCTACTTCAATCGCGCCATCGAGCTGGACCCCACCGACCTCACGCCCTTCGTCAACCGTGGCGAGGTCCACCTGCGGCTGGGCAAGGTCCACGAGGCCGCCCGGGACTTCAATCACGCGGTGGGCCTGGATCCGGAAGGGCAGGACCCGCTCAGCGCGCGCGCCCGGATGCTGGCCGCGGCGGCGCTGGAGAGCGCCGAGGAGTCGCCCTCCACCGAGTCTGGCAGCGACGGCGCCGCATAGGGCCGGGCCGTGCTCGGCCCGGGCCCACCCCCAGCCGGGCTCAGGGGAACTTCAGCTCCAGGTCCATGCGGTACAGGTCCTCCATGACGGGCTGGAAGTCCGCCGTCACGGACTCGGCATAGTTGCCCTGGTCCTGCACACGCACCACCAGGGGGCGCACGGCCTGGCCCGGCGGAGCATAGCGACCCGTCACCGTGTAGCGGCCCAGCGGCAGGTCCTGGAGCCCGAAGCCGTCCGGCGTGCTGGTGCCACGGCCCGTCACCGGTGCCCCGGTGCTGCCGTCCACCAGCGGCCCCGTCGGCGTCAGCGTCAGCTCGATGTGCTCACGCGTCACCGCCTGGTCCGGGTCGGAAGGATCCACATAGTCCCTGAGGTCGAAATAGACGCCGCTGCCGTAGAAGCCGCCTCCCGGACGCGTGCCCGTGAGCTTCCAGGTGAAGTCCCGGACGGCGCCCTCGTTCCCCGCGAAGGGGCTCGGGTTTCTGGGATGCAGGTCGAACGTGTAGGTGCGGCCGTTGAACTCGCGCTGGAGGCTCGCGCTGGTGTTCCACGTCACCGCCGCCCGGCCCAGGTCCAGCCGGTAGGTGCCGTCCGCGCCGGTGACGCCCACGACGTTGGAATCGCCGAGGAACTGGTTGTCGGCCACGACCTCCACCCCCGCCAGCGGCTTGCCGGTGGCGTCCGTGGCCCGGCCCTTGACGACGTGGGCCTCGGTGTTCCCGGGGTTGGGGGGCGGGTTCGGGGTCGAGGAGCCATTGTCCGAGCAGGCTGAACAGGCCAGGGACGCCCCCAGCAGCAACAACGGAAGACCCCTGCCCACGGCACTCTTCAGTCGCATCGTGTTCTCCCAGGTATCTCGTGGCCTGCCCCGGCCCTCCAGGATGGCAGGGCACGACAGGGGGATGAACCCGCGCGGCGGGGCGCGGCGCAAGAACGAAAGTCCAGGTCGGTTGACTGCCCGGCTGCTTCGGCCTCGGCCCGAGCCGGCAGGGCGCACTTCGTGACGCCCCCCCTGACAGAAGGGGGGCGGGTTGGCCTAGGATGCCTGTCCGCTGATGGCTGCCACCAATTCGAACAGCTTCCTCGCCAAGTACTCCGACATCGTCCTCGCCGTGGTGGTCGTGGCCATCGTCGGGATGATGATCGTCCCGCTGCCCACGCTGCTGCTGGACGTGTTGCTGACGCTGAACATCAGCATCTCGGTGGTGCTGCTCCTCGTGTCCCTCTACGTCCCGGCGGCGCTCCAGCTGTCGGTGTTCCCGACGCTGTTGCTCATCACCACGATGTTCCGGCTGGCGCTGACCATCTCCACCACGCGTCTCATCCTCCTCACCGGTGATCCGGGGGAGGTGGTGGTGGCGTTCGGAAACTTCGTGGTGCAGGGCAACTTCGTCGTCGGCGCCATCCTCTTCATCATCCTGGTCATCGTGAACTTCATCGTGATTTCCAAGGGTTCGGAGCGCGTCGCCGAAGTGGCCGCTCGCTTCACCCTGGACGCGATGCCCGGCAAGCAGATGTCCATCGACGCCGACCTGCGGGCCGGCTCCATCGATCAGGAGCAGGGCAAGAAGAAGCGCCGCGACCTGGAGCGCGAGAGCCAGCTCTTCGGCGCCATGGACGGCGCCATGAAGTTCGTGAAGGGCGATGCCATCGCGAGCATCATCATCACCGTCGTCAACATCGTCGGTGGCCTCATCATCGGCGTGACGCAGAAGGGCATGTCGGCCGGCGACGCGGCGCAGAAGTACACGCTGCTCACCATCGGTGACGGTCTCGTCGGCATGATTCCCGCCATCCTCGTGTCCACCTGCGCCGGTATCATCGTGACGCGCGTCGCTGGCGAGGAAGAGGGCAATCACCTGGGCATGGACATGGGCTCCCAGCTGACGGCCTATCCGAAGGCCATCGCCATCGCCTCGGGCATGCTCATCGTCCTGGGCCTGGTGCCCGGTCTGCCCAAGATTCCCTTCTTCCTGCTGGGCATCGGTGCGGGCCTGGGCGCCTGGACGATGCTGAAGAAGCAGCAGCAGGCGGTGGCGGCGGACGAGGCCGGTCCGGCGATGGAGACGGACCTGGGCACGCCGATGGCCACGGAGCCTGCGCCCAAGGAGCCGCTCAACCCGGACTCCGAGCTGTTCATCCCCGTCGTCACGCCCATCGTCCTGGAGGTCTCCGACGCGCTGGTGCCCTACGTGGACTCGCGCCAGGACAACGGGAAGTTCCTCTTCGAGCTCATCCCGTTCATGCGCGATGGCCTCTTCGTGGAGCTGGGCGTCCGCTTCCCGGGCGTGCGCGCGCGAGGCAACGGCTCGCTGCCGCCGGGTGCGTACCAGATTCAAATCAACGAGGTTCCCGTCGTCACCGGCCAGGCCACGCTGGGCCACGTGCTCGTGAACGACACGGTGGACCGGCTGCGGCTCATGAACATCCAGGGCTTCGAGGCGGTGAATCCCGCCACCCGGCAGCCCGCGGCGTGGGTCCCCGAGCAGTACCGCGAGACGCTGGAGGCCGCCGGCCTCACGACCTGGGACGTGCCCGGCTACATCATCCTGCACATGGCCGCCGTGCTGCGGCGCAACGCCCGCGAGTTCGTCGGCGTGCAGGAGGTGCAGACGATGCTGGAGCAGCTGGAGAAGGCCTTCCCCGCAATCGTGAAGGAGGTCATCCCCAAGGTCGTCAACGTGCTGAAGCTGACGGACATCCTGCAGCGCCTGGTGGAGGAGGAAATCTCCATCCGCGACCTGCGCGGCATCCTCCAGGCCCTGGCCGAGTACGGGCAGGTGGAGGCGGACAACGTCATGCTCACCGAGCATGTTCGCGCGTCCCAGCGCCGCTACATCTCCCACAAGTACGCGCGTGGAACGGGCACCCTGGTGGTGTACCTGCTGGACCCGAACATCGAGGACGCCATCCGCGGCTCGGTGAAGCGCACCTCGGCGGGCGCGCACCTGGCGCTGGAGCCGGAGCTGGCGCAGGAAATCGTGCAGGCGGTGCGCTCGGAGTGCGGCCACCTGCCGCCCAGCGCCCAGCGGCCCGTCATCCTCACGGCCATGGACATCCGGCGCTACGTCCGCAAGCTGCTGGAGTACGAGTTCAACCCCTCGTTCTCCGTGCTCAGCTACCAGGAGCTGTCGCCCGAGCTGAACATCCAGCCGGTGGCGCGCATCTCCACGCGCTAGCCGCGGCGCGCCTCACGCCCGCGCGCGACAGGGACGCGCGGGCGGACGCGGCAGCATCCCGCCCGTGGCCTCGGACCCCCATGTACTTCCGCGGGCGGATGCAGCAGCTTGTGAGCGGTGCCAGGGGGACGGGCCCGCGCACGGGCGTCCCTGGCGATGCGGGCCACCTGGCGGCAGGTCACGCAGTCCCGGCGGCACTGGCGGTGCTCACGGCGCCTGGAAACTAGGCGCCCGCGAGCACGGCAATCGTCAGCACCAGGAAGATCAGGCCCACCAGCCCCATGACGATGAGGGGCACGAGCTTCCCCTTGTCCTTCAGCGCGGACATCGCGCTCGGCGCGGCGGGTTCGTCCGGCACGGGGTACTCCGCCGACATCGGCGGGGGCGGCTCCTCTATGGGAGGCTCCTCGGGTGGCGGGGCGGGGTCCTCGGCGGGAGGCTCCTCCGGTGGAGGCGCCGGCTCCTCGGGGGGCGCTGGCTCCTCGGGCGGGGGCTCCACGGGCTTGGGCTCCGGGCGCGGGCGCCGGGGGGAGGGGGGCGGCGCCGCCTTCACCTCGTTCGCCAGCTGGACGGGCTCCTCGGCGGGCTCGGTCGGGTCCACGTACACGAAGCGGGTGGCGCCCACCTCCAGCTCGTCACCATCCTTGAGCTGCCGGCGGTTGACCCGCTTCTTGTTGACCTTGATGCCGTTGCGGCTGCCCAGGTCCTCCACGTGCGTGCCGGACCAGTCGCGGCGCACCTTGGCGTGCTTCCGGGAGACGAGGTCATCCTTGAGGATGATGTCCGCGTCCTTCTCGTCGCGACCCAGGATGACTTCTTTCGCGTCCCCCAGCTCGATGCGCTCGCCCTCGCGGGGGCCGTTCATGAAGCGCAGGTAGCGCTCCTCGCCGCCGGCCAGGCCGCGCATGGCATCCTTCACCATGCCCCGGGCGATGAAGGCCGTCTTCTCGGCCCCGGCCTCGCCGTTCAGGTGGTCCAACACCCGGTCGAAGCGCACGTCGTACGTGGCAATGGCGATGACGTCGCCGTTACGCAGCAGGCGCTTCTCGCCCTTGGGCACCGGCTTGCCGTTGATCTGCGTGCCGTACGAGCTGCCCAGGTCCTCGAGGAAGAAGAGCGTCCCTTCCTGGAGGATGCGCGCGTGGTTGCGCGACACTGCCTGCTGGGCGAGCACCACCTGGCAGGCCTTGTCGCGGCCCAGGGTGATGACCGCGTCGTCGAGGACGAACTCGGTGCTCGGGGCAGCGCCGGCCTCGCTGCGCTGCGTAACGGTGAGACGAACGCTCATCGCGGAAGAGGGGAGTCGAGAAGGCGGGACATCAGAACGTCGCGTCGCTCAGGAATCTCTCACACGTCTGGTACTCGGTGGGGAATTCCTCTGACGTCCCGTACTTCAGGAAGTTCTTGCAGGCGATGGTCGCGTGCTCGCGCTTGTGGGCCTCGGAGAAGAGCTCGAAGAGGCCGTAGTGGCAGGCGGCGTACTTCGAATCCAGCTTCACGCACTTGCGATAGGTGGCCTCCTCCTCGGCCAGCAGCCCCTTCTCCCGGTACTGGCGGGCGAGCATGTAGAGCGCGGGCGCGGAGTTCTCCGCCTGCTGTGTGTCCTTGATCTCCTTGAAGGCCGCGTCGGTGAGGGCCGTCTTGCGCTGGGCCAGGGCCAGGTTGTTGATGCAGTTGCTGTTCTTTTCGTCGAGCTGGGCGCAGTTGCCGAAGGCCTCGCGGGCTTCCGGGAAGCGCCCCAGCTCCATCAGGACGGTGCCCAGGTCGTGCCACATCTGGGGCGAGTTCTGGACCAGCTGCGTGGCCCGGAGGAGGTGCTCACCCGCCTCGTCGTACTCGCCCTCCGCGTAGGCGATGACGCCCAGGGTGTGGTGGGCGTCCGCGATGCCGGGGTTGACGGCCAGGAGGGTGCGCAGCTCCTTCCTGGACTCGTCCAGCTTCCCCATCTTCATCAGGGCCAGGGCCAGATTGTAGCGCGACTCCAGGTTGTCCGGATTGACCTTCAGGGCCCGCCGGAAGTTGTCGTGCGCCTTCCCGTAGGCGCCCTCCTCCAGGTAGATGCCGCCGAGGTTCTGGTAGGCTTGGAGATGCTCCTGGTTGTAGCGCAGGGCCTTGATGAAGTGCTTCTTCGCGTCGTCGTTCCGGCCCGCGTACCGGGCGATGACGCCCTTGTTGGACCAGAGGTCCGCGTACTGGGGGGAGAACTCCAGGCCCAGGTCGCAGAACGTCTCCGCGCGCGTCAGGTCGCCCTTGGCCATCTCCTGGACGCATAGCTCGTTGTTGATGAGCGCCCGTTCATGCGGCGGCGGCGTCTTGACGCAGGCGGTGAACGGGAGGGCGGAGACCAGGGACAGCGCAGCGACAAGTCGGCGGACACGCATGGCGGGGCGAGTGTAGGAGAGCGCCCGCGCTCAGGCAACGCCCGGGGTGGCTTGAATCCAAGCTGTTTTCCGGGGGTTACGCCGGTAGAGTGAGGGCCCATGCGTACCCTGCTCTGCACTCTTGGCTTCACCCTGGCCCTTCTCGCGGCCGCCCCGGCTCATGCCCAGTTCGCCAACCGCAGCCTGGGCGTGTCGCTGGGTTACATGGACTTCAACGATACCCGAGGCCTGGACAACTCGATGTTCGTTGGAATCGACGCCAGTCTCTACATCGAGAACGGCTTCGAGGTGGTCTCCCTCTCCAAGATTACCTTCCCCCGCGACACCACGAGCCGCGACCAGAAGCGCGTGGTGGGCCTGGCGCCGTCCATCGGCATCCGGTACCTGCTCATGGAGGAGTCCATCCGCCCCTACGTGGGTTCGGACCTGAGCTACCTCGTCGTCTTCAAGAACAACGTCAGCAACTTCGTGGGCATCGGCCCCAACGCCGGCGTCGACTTCTTCGTGTCGGACTCGGTCAGCATCGGCGCGCGCGCGCAGTACAACTTCTACATCGCGCTCAACGAGGAGACGCAGAACACGCTCACGCTGTCGCTCGGCGCGGCGGCGTACTTCTAGCCTTCCCCTTCGGAGGCAGCAGGGCGGCGGCCACCAGCAACGCCCACTTCTCGTCCGAGAGGTGGGCGGGCTTCTCCAGCGCCAGCGCGTCCTGCAGCCGCGCGCCGAGCGCGGCGAACAGCCGGAGCCGCGCTTCCATGCGCAGCTCCTCGCGCCGCAGCGCCGCCGTCAGCACCACCTCCCGCTCCTCGGCGGACAGCCGCTTCACGCGCGACACGAAGAGCGGGTCCGTCAGCAGGCCTTCGCCCGCGGCGGCGCCCAGCGCGGCGGGCACCCGCAGGCGGCGCTCGCGCACGACGATGGTCCCCGCCAGCATGTCCCCCAGCCGCTGCTGGTTGCTCGACACGAGCGCGGCAATCCCACCCACCAGGTAGAACACCGGCAGCCGGTCCACCGGGCGCGCCAGGTTGCGCAGCGCCGCGTGGTAGAAGCCGATGCGCACGCCGCTCTCCTGGATGACCCGCAGCGACATCACCCGCTTGCCCACGGTGCGCCCGCTCCACACCGTCTCCAGTGTTATCGCGTAACCCCAGTCCACCAGGAAGTAGACGACGATGCCCAGCGCGCTGGCGAAGCCCGGGAAGGCCATCATCACCAGGCTGAGCGCCGTCAGGATGGCGCTGGTGAGCGCGAAGACGATGAAGGCATCCAGCAGCCACGCCAGGAACCGCGAGTACAGGCCCGCCAGCGTGAAGCGGAACTCCACGTACTCGGGGGTGAGCACCGTGTGGGTGCCGTCCAGCAGCGTGTCGGTGGCGGTCGTCACCGACACAGTGTAGCCGCGCTGGAATCCGAGCGGGCGGACTTGGAGGTCGTTGCTCGCGGCTCCAACGATTTCAGTGTGGCGGCGGAAGTCGGGTGGGGGTGTCCGGCGTGACATGGCCACCGGCCGGAGGGCAGGCGGGCGGGACCTCGCACGACAGCGCTATTCTTGGGGCAGGAGGGCGTGGAGTAGTCTGCCGCGCACTCCCACCGTGCCCCCCTCTGACTCCTCATCCTGGAACCGCCGCCTGTGGCCGGCGGCAGCCTTTCAGTTCGCGCTCATCGCAGGGGTGACGCAGCTGAAGACGGCTTCCAACGCCCTGGTGCTGTCGCGCTTCGAGTCGCAAGCGCTGCCCTACCTGTACCTGCTGGGCGCGCTGATGACGGCGGCGATGACGGTGCTGCCGCGCTCGAAGCCGGGCTCGCCCTTCGAGTCGCCGGGGCTGCTGACGGGCATGGGCGGGGTGGTGTCGCTGGTGCTGGCGGCGGCGCTGTCCGCGGGGCAGCGGTTTCCCGCGCTGGCGCTGTATCTCTTCGCGGACACGTTCTCCACGTTCGTGTCCTTCCGCTTCTGGGGCCGCATGGCCGCCACGTTCGACGCGCGCGAGGCGCGGCGGGCCTTCACCGCGCTCAACGGCTTCGCCATGGGCGGCGGCATCGCCGGAGGCCTGCTGGTGCAGGGGCTGGCGGAGAAGCTGGGCACGCCGGCCATCGTCGTGAGCGGGGCGCTGGGGTTGCTCGCCGCGGGCGCCATCTTCCACCACCTGTACAAGGGCGTGCCGCCCCCGCCCCCGCGGGGCCGCCCCGCGTCCTTCCTGGGGCTGCGCTACCTGGCGGAGAGTCCCTACGCCCAGGTGCTGGCGGCGCTGGGCATCGCGTTCGCGGTGCTGTCCTCGTTCGTGGACTACCTGTTCCGGCTGCGCCTGGAGGGCACGCTGAGCGAGGACGCGCTGACGGCGCTCTTCGGCTCGCTCCAGCTGTGGATTGGCCTCTTCTGCGTCGCCTTCCAGCTCCTGGTCGCGCAGCGGCTGCTGAAGCGGCTGGGGCTCTTGCGCTACGTCGCGCTGGTGCCCCTGGTGCTGGCGCCGCTGGCGGGCGCGGCGCTGGTGACGCCCAGCCTGTGGCCGGTGCACCTGCTGCGCCTGGTGGAGACGGCGGTGAGCTACTCCATCCTCCCGGTGGGCATCCAGCTGCTCTACGCGGCGGTGCCGGACGACCAGCGCGAGGGCCTGCGCGCCACGGTGGACGGCCTGCTGCGCAAGGGCGGCGTGGTGCTGGCGGGCGTGCTGCTCATCGGCGCGGGCCGCGCGGCCAACGGCGTCACCATGGCGGTGGCGGTGGTGGGCATGTGCGCCGCGCTGGGCCTGCTGCTGGTGCGGCTGAAGCCCGCCTACGTGGCCGCGCTGGGCGAGCAGGTGGGGGCGCCCGAGGAAGAGGACGTGGCGCTGGAGGGCGAGGAGGAGCAGCGGCTGCTCGCCGAGGCCCTGGCGGCGCCGGCTCCGGAGCGGGTGCTGCGCGCGGTGGCGATGATGGAGCAGGCGGAGGTGCCGCTGCGGCCGTACCTGCCCGCGCTGCTGCGCCACCCGCACGAGCGCGTGCTGGAGCGCGGCGTCTCACTGGCCCTGGAGCTGGAGGCCCACGAGCTGGCGCCCGTGCTGGAGCGGCTGGTGGAGGAAGGGCCGCGCCGTCCCAGGGATCAGGCCGTGTGGGCCCTGGCGCGGCTGTCCCCGGAGCGGGCCGAGCGCCTGCTGCCGGCACTGCTGAACCACCCGGACGTGGGCCTGCGGTGCGCGGCCATTGGCGCGCTGGTGAAGTCGACGGGGAGCGCCGCGGCGCTGGATGCGCTGCAGGCGATGCTGTCTCGCGGCGAGGGCGCGCCCGTGGCCGAGCGCCGCGAGGTGGCGCGACTGCTGGGGCGGCTCCAGGACTCGCGCTTCGCGGAGCCGCTGGCGCGCTACCTGGAGGACGCGGATGGCTCCGTGCGGCATGTGGCGCTCGTGGCCGTGGGCAAGGGCGGCTACGCGGAGCTGGCGCCCCGGGTGCTGCCGTTCCTCACCTGGCGCGAGGAGCGCAAGGCGGCGCGCGAGGCGCTCGTGGCGCTGGGAGACCAGGTGACGCCGCTGGTGGAGGACCAGCTCAACAACCTCACGGCGCCGCTGGCCATGCGGCTGCAACTGCCTCGCGTGCTGCGTGGCATCGGAACGCCGGCGGCGCTGGACGCGCTGCTGTTCTCCAACGTGCGGGACGACGCCTCGCTGCACTTCCGGATTGGCGCGCAGATGTCGCGCCTGCGGGACGAGCACCCCGAGCACCCGGTGGACGTGGAGCGCGTGCGCGAGGCCCTGGGGCGGCGGCGGGAGGTGTACCGGAACCTGGTGGGGGCCTTCCGCGACCTGCGCGCGGCGCTGGGGGATGGCTCGCTGCTCACGCGCGCCGTGGGCGACCGGATGGACCAGGCGCTGGAGCTGTGCTTCTTCCTGCTGGGGCTGCTCCACCCGTCGCACGTGATGCGCGGCATCCACTACAACCTGGTGGGGCCGGACCCGCGCCGCCGGGCGCTGGCGCTGGAGCTGCTGGAGAACCTGGTCGACGAAGAGGACCGGGAGCTGGTGATGGAGCAGGTGGAGGCCCACCACCGCGAGCTCCCGCCCGGGGCGCCGGGCCGGTTGTGGCGGCGGCTGGCCGCGTTGGTTCAGAGCGAAGACGGAGTGCTGCGCGCGTGCGCCCGCCACGTGGCGTGGGTGAACGGGCTGCACGTCCTCCCGCAGGAAGGTGACATGAGTGACAGAACGGTCCAGCGGATGTTCGCGCTGGAAGGCGTGAGCGTCTTCTCCCAGAGCGACGTGGACGACATCGCCGCCATCGCCGCCGTGGCCCGCGAGGCCTCGTTCCGCGCGGGTGAGCGCATCTACGCCCAGGGCGATCCGGGCGACGCGCTCTACGTCATCGTCGAGGGCGCCGTGGATGCCTTCCACGACGGCGAGCACGTGCTGCGCTTCCAGGGCAAGCAGGCCTTCGGTGAGGTGAGCCTGCTCGACGGCGCGCCGCGCCCCACGGACATGGTGGCCGCGGTGGACACGCGCGTGCTCATCATCGACCGGCGGGACTTCCTCGACCTGCTCGCGGACCGGCCGGAGCTGCTGACAGGCTTCTTCCGCGCGGTGAGCCTGCAGCTCCAGGCCCTCATCGCGCTGCCCGACTCCCGCGAGACGGGCGAGCGGCTGGAGATGACCGCTCCGCTGGGGCCCCTGGCGCCGCCGCTGCCGGACGGTCCTTCGCCGGACGCCAGCGACGACCGCTCCCGCGACGACACCTGAGCGGCGCCTGGAAGCCCCGCCGTCACCACACGTCGGCGGGCCGGGGCACCTGGGCCGAGGGCGGCGAGGCGTCCGCGCCGGCGGCGAGCGCCTTCCTGGCCGCGGCCACGTCCTCCTCCAGCAGGTGCGCCGAGGCCACGGGAATGAGTGGCCGGATGAAGAACTTCATCGGAGGGAACGAGCCCATGAAGCGGACCACCGCGAGCCCGGCGAACACCCAGGGGTGGCGCTCCGTGCTGGCGACGGGTGCGAGCACCTCCTCCGTGCGCCGTCCCCAGGACGCGCCGTACCGCTGGAGCACGCCCCACCGCAGCCCGGGCACCCGCGTGGTGAGCGTCGTCCACGCCCGCAGGAACCAGGGCGGCCGCGTGGGCCCCGCGGAAGGCTCCCAGGCCCGTGAGCTCTTGGCGGCGGTGAAGACCATCGCCCACCACGCGCTCCAGGCGGTGAACAGGAGGGTGAACACGGCGTGGGAGAAGCACACGAAGGGGAGGGTGACCACGAACAGCGCCGGCACGCCCACCATGAGCAGCAGGAAGGCGCGCCAGCGCCGCTTCAACTTCTTGCGCATCCACGGGAAGTTGACGCGCACGCGCGGCGTGATGTCCTCTTCTTCTGGCTCCAGCCCCGTGAGCAGGCTGGCCTTGCGGGAGATGGCGTCGTGGTAGTCCCGCGACAGGGCGATGACCACCCACTGCGCCAGCTGCAACGCGGCGAACAGCGCCGCCCAGAAGGCCAGGCTCCACACGGAGAAGCCTTTCACCGTCCACCACGCGTCACCCGAGCGGGACGCGGGAGCGTCGTCCACGGCGTCCAATCGGTCCGCGGACGTTCCGGGCTCGGCCCGGTCCGACGTCGCCTCGGCCGAGGCCCGGGCCACCTCTTCATCCACATTGTTCGCGACCTCGAGCGTCAGCGCCGCGATGGCTTCCGCCAGGGAGGCGCCCGCGTCGGTATCCGCCCCCCGGAGCGCGGCCTCGAGGTCCTGGACACGCTGGTCGAGCCGGGCGTCCGCCGACAGGCCGGCGGCGGGGGAGGCGTCTCCGGGCTGTGGGGCACCAGCTGGGGAGACTCCGGTCTCCAGGGGCGCCCCGGGGACCTCCGGGGGCGCCTCTTGGGCATCGGCGCTCCGGGCGGCTTCCGAGCGGGACGGGCCGGCGCCGGCCGCGGGATTCTCGTCGTCCGCGGGCGTTGCTTCAGGCCCCGCGGGGCTTTTCGCGACAGCGGCTTCGGGAGGCGCCTCCTCGTCGGCCGCTTCCGACGCGGTGTCACCCCGGGCCGCTGCTTCGGTCTGCTTTCGCCGGGCAATCTGCGCGTCGATGGCTTTGAGGCGCTCGATGGTCTCCGCCTCGACCTCTTTCACGCGCCGGGCCGCCTCTGCCTCGGTCCTCTGGATATGTCGCTCCGCGAAGGCGGTCAGGACCTTCTCGACCTGGGCCGCCTGGGCCCGCTCCCTGGCGCGAGACTCCCGCTTGCTGGCGCTCTTCGCCGCTTCAGTTCCGGAAGTCATGCAACTCAAGGCCAAGGCCAGAGCTGCAATGGATTGGAGAAGCCCGACACGGATGTATTGTTTGCGTGCGACCGGGTCTCCCAGCAGCGCCCCGCCGATATGAAACGGCAGGCTCACGCCGTAGAAGAACTGGCGCAGGCGGCCCTCGGGCGGCTTCCGGTCCTTCCGCGAGAAGTGACGCGCACCCGCGCTCACCTCTCCCCAGAGCTCGCGTGCCCGGGCTTCTCCCTGCCCGGCAAACCCCTGCTCTGTGTGTTTGTGAACCTTGCCTTCGGGTGAGGAAACGCCGTGCCCCGTGTCGCTGTCTGCCACGTGTCTCAGCGTAGCACGAGCCGAGTTGTGCTAAAGGCGCACCTGTGAGCGCGAACCCACTCCGTCCTCGTCCCTTCTTCCAGCCGCTGTCCGGCGTGCTGGTGCTCGCCCTCGGTGCCGTCACCGGATGCGAGAAGAGCAATTCCACTCCTCCTCCCGCCGCCCCGGAGGCGAAGGCACCGCCCCCTGCTCCCAGCGAAGTCACGTTGCTCGTGACGGGCGGCGCGTTCGGCCAGCTCCAGCCCGTTGAGGGCAAGGGCGGCGCGGCGGAGCTGCTCGGCCGCTGGGTGGCCGACGAGAAGCACTGTCCCGGCCCCGTGAAGGAGGGCAAGGCCACGTGCGCCGACTCCAGCACCCTGGCGCTCGCCACGGGTGACCACTGGAATGGCCCGGCCATCTCCTCCTTCTTCCTGGGCACGCCCACGGCCGAGGTGATGGGCCGCATGGGCTACGCCGCCTCCGCCCTGGGCAACCACGAGCTGGCCTTCGGCAAGGAGGCCTTCCTGAAGAATCGCGGCGCGGGCGGCTTCCCGTTCCTCGCCGCCAACCTCAAGGTGAAGGACCCGGCGCTGGCGGGCGACCTGTCCATGCCCGCGTTCCAGGTTTTCGAGCGCCGCGGCCTGAAGATTGGCGTCGTGGGCCTCGCGTCCGAGAAGACGGTGCGCACCGCCATGCCGGGCCGCGCCGAGGGGCTCGAGGTGACGGGCTACGAGGAGGCGCTCTCCACGGCCGTCCCCGAGGCCCGCAAGGCCGGCGCGGACGTGGTGGTGGTGCTCGCCGACGAGTGCGTCACCGACCTGCAGCCCGCGGTGGCGAAGCACCCGGAGTGGAAGCTGGCCCTGGTGGCCGGCGGCCGCTGCCCGCAGCCCGTCGAGGTGAAGGACGGCGCCACGAGCTTCGTGTCGCTGGACCGCGGCTTCGGCAAGTACCTGCGCGCGCACCTCACCTTCGACCCGGCGAAGCCCGCTGGCGAGAAGCTGACGGGCCTGGAGACGAAGGTCGTCGAGGTGTCGGGCGGCACGCCGGACGCGGAGACGGTCCAGCTCGTGGGCAAGTGGAAGACGCAGCTCGACGAGGTGCTGGGCCAGCAGATTGGCTTCACCAAGGCCGGCATCCCGCAGTCGTCGCCGCTCATGGCGAAGTGGGTGGCGGGCGCGGTGCGCGAGGTGCTCGGCACGGACGCGGCCATCCTCAACAGCGGCGGCATCCGCGGCGACCTGCCCGCGGGCCCGGTGACGCGCGGCAGCATCTACTCGGTGATGCCCTTCGAGAACACGCTCCTGATGGTGAAGCTGAAGGGCGAGGACCTGGCCCGGCAGCTGGCCAACCCCAACGCCCTCATCTCCGGCTTCACGCCCGCCGGGAAGGGCAAGTTCAAGGACGCCAAGGGCAAGGCGCTGGACCCGAACAAGGAGTACACCGTCGCCACCGTGGAGTACCTCTACTTCGGCGGTGACGGCTTCGAGTTCGAGAAGCTGGCCCCAGAGCCCACCGAGACGGGCATGGCGTGGCAGACGCCGGTGGTGGACTGGACGAAGCAGAAGGAGAGCAGCGAGAAGAAGCCGATCGAGAAGCTGGTGAAGTAGTCCAGGCGACCCGCGTCGTACGCGCCGAGGCGCCGGAGGAGCCCCACCCAGGGCCCTTCCGGCGCTTCGCCGTTTCACGGGGCGGGTGTCACGGCAGCTGCGACGCGGGGGCCGCGGTGGGGCGCCCCGCTCCGTCCAAGGGGACCTCGGCGCCGCACACGGCCTGGTAGCGGGCCAGCGTGTCGTGCACCGTGCGCCGCAGCCGCTGCGGTGTGCCTTCGTGCAGCATGTCCGCCGCGAGCTCCTGGGCGTCCAGCGCCTCCGGGCAGCGCCCGAGCTGGAAGAGGATGGTGGACCAGGTGTCCAGCACGGCGGAGTTGCCCGGCGCCAGCGCGAGGGCCCGCTGCGCCGCGGCCAGTCCCTTTTCCGGCTGGGCGGTGCGCGCGTAGAAGCCGGCCAGCCCGTTCTGCGCGCTGACGCTGTCGGGCAGCAGCTCCACCGCGCGCACGCGTGCGGCCTCCTGCTCCTCGGACGTGTTGCCCGCCGCGTCCAGCGCCTGCGCCAGGGCGTCCCATGCGTGGCCGCTGTCGGGGTGCCGGTCCACCAGCTCCCGCGCCAGGGCGAGCCTGCGGAACGGGTCCTCCGTGGAGCGGATGCGCAGCAGCATGGCGTCGACGTTGCCCGGCTCCTCGCGCGTGGCTTCCTCCATCTCCCGTTCGATGTAGGGCAGCCGCTCCTCCAGCGGCGCCGCGCCCGGTGACATCAGGAACAGCTGTGCGCGGACGGCGTGGACCTCGGCCGTGCGCATGGGGCGCGTCTGGAGCGGGCTCGGCACGAGCGCCAGCGGCGCCGTGGTGGTGCGGTAGTTCATGTGGCCAGGGCGGCGGACGTAGCCGTGCAGCTCGCCCGCCAGGTCCTTGGCGCCGTGAAAGGCGGAATCGAAGGCGTGCCGGGGCTCCTCGCCGCGCATCAGCCGCTTCTGGAAGTCCTCGAAGCGCGCGCCGTGCCGGCTGATGAAGAAGTGCACCCACAGCCACGAGGACGCGTAGTACTGGCGCGACTCGGCGGTGCTGAGCATCCCCTTGCGGTCCCACTCCCAGAGCTCGTCGAGCGTGCGCCAGCCGTGGCGCCACACGTGGTTGTAGAAGGCGTCATGGAGCCGTCCGAGGATGACCTCGCGCCGCTCCGGCCGCAGGGCGATGGTCTCCAGGTAGCTGGCCAGCCCCTCCGACAGCCAGCGCGGCTGGCGCACGAGCGCCCGCTCGGAGAGGTAGTGCGTCAGCTCGTGGGCCTGCGTGGTGATGTCTGCCGTCGCCTCGCTGAGCGCGTAGGCGTGGCCGGCCAGCACCAGCAGCGGGCCGTCCTCGGTGCTGGTGGAGAAACCCTCGATGCGGATGTTGGTGAACTCCTCCAGCGCGCTGCGGTTGTGGAGCAGGATGATGTCCACCGTGCCCGGCGGGTCGAAGCTGCCGCCCCAGGCCTGGAGCAGCCCCTGCCGGAGCATCTCCAGCTCCTGGGCCGCTTCCTCGGCCGTCGTCGCGTCCAGGTTGGTGCGGACGGTGAAATGCGGGCTGCGCACCTCCACCCAGGGGCGGCCGCCCTCCCGGGGACACAGGGCGCGCATTCCAGCGCATCCCGACAGCAGCGCGAGCATCCACGCCAGCAACACCATCCGACACGTCATGAACCTGCGTTTTCCCACAAAGCGCTCGCCGAGGGCAGGGTGGCCCTTCGCGTCGCTGGGGTAGAGTGCCCGGCCATGGAGATGGCGGAGTTCATCGAGTCCCGCAGGCCGCGCTGGGAGCAGCTGGAGTCGCTGCTGGACCGGTCCGAAACGCAGGGGCTGCGCGCGCTGAGCCTGGAGGATGCCCGGACGCTGGGCCGGCTGTACCGCGCCGTTTCCAGTGACTTGCTGTGGGTGCGCGCGCGCAGCGGCTCGGCGGACGTGAATGCCTACCTCAATGACCTGGTGGGCCGTGCCTATGCGTTGACGTACCCGGGCCGGCGCGCGCGCTTCGCGGACGTGTGGGGCTTCGTGGCAAGGGGCTTCCCCGCGCTGCTGCGCCGCGAGTGGCGGATGTACGTGGCGTCCCTGCTGCTCCTGCTGGCGGGCATGGGCTTCGGCTACGTGGGGATGATGGTGGACCCCGACGGGGCGCACTACCTCGTGCCGGCCGAGCACCTGAACCTGGACCCCATCCAGCGCGCGGCGGACGAGGCCGCGGGGCAGGGCATGTCGGCGGAGGAGCAGGCCCAGTTCACCACCTTCCTCTTCACCCACAACATCCAGGTGGCCTTCCTGGCCTTCGCGCTGGGAATCACCGCGGGGTTGGGCACGGCGCTGATGCTGTTCGTCAACGGGCTGTTCGTGGGGGCGCTCGCGCAAGTCTACGCGGCCAAGGGGATGGCGGGCTGGTTCTGGGCGTGGATTCTCCCGCACGGCATCCCGGAAATCACCGCCATCTGCATCGCGGGGGCCGCGGGGCTGGTGATTGCGCGAGGCATGGTGGCGCCGCGCGGGCTGCCGCGGGGCCTCGCCGTGAGGCAGGAGGCGGTGACGGCGGTGAAGCTGCTGTTCGGCACGCTCCTGCTGTTCGTGCTCGCGGGCTTCATCGAGGGCACGGTGTCCCAGATTCATCCCCCGAAGCTGTCGGTGGCCTTCAAGGTGTCCTTCGCGCTGACGGTGGGCGCGGGCGTCTACGCCTACCTGATGTCGGACTGGCTGCGCGGCGGACGCGCGGCGCCGGGTGACACCGCCGGGGCAGCCCATGGATGAGCGGCTCTGGGTGCCACCGCTGCCGAGCGAGCCGGAGGTCCTCATCGAGTGCCCGCGCTTCTCCTTCGTGAAGCGCCGCGCGGACGGGGCGGTGGACTTCGTGTCGCCGCTGCCGTGCCCGTACAACTACGGCAGCATCCCGGGCCTGACGTCGGATGAAGGGGACCCGCTCGACGCAGTGGTGCTGGGCCCCCGGCTGGCGCTGGGCCAGCGCCTGCGTGTGCCAGTGGTGGGCGTCATCGGCTTCGTCGACGCGGGGCGGGGCGACCCGAAGGTGGTGTGCGCCACCGCGCCCCTGACGGACGCCGAGCGCGCGGGCCTGGAGCGCTTCTTCCGCGTCTACGCGCGCTTCAAGCAGGTGCTGCACCGCGTGCGCGGCAACGCGCCGGACACGCGCTTCACGGGGTGGCTGCCGCTTCCCGCAGCGGCTTCGACATCCGCAGCACCCGGTACGTGAGCAGGCCCTCCTTCCGGGGCCCCACCCATTGCTCCTCCTGGAAGCCCATGCGCGTCCAGAACCGGAGGGCGGAGGGATTCGGCTCCGCCACGCCCAGCCGGAGCAGCCGCGCGCCCTGGCCGCGCATCCAGTCCTCGTAGGCCCGGAGGACGGCCTCGCCGCGCCGCTGCCCGCGGACCTCCGGCGCCAGCAGCATCAGGCCGAGGTACCACGCCTCCGGCACCGGGAAGTCACTCACCCCCTCCAGGATGCCCACCAGCTGCCCTTCCGGAGTCCACAGCGCGAGCTGGTGGCCCTTCTCCGGAGGGACTTCCCTGGGACGCTCGGCGGGAAGCTGCAGCGCCTCGTCCGGGCGCGCCGGCCGGCCGTAGCAGCGGAGGAAGAAGTCCTCGCATCGCTCCAGCAAGGGTTGGAACACCGCCACGTCCGCGTCGGGGATGCGGGTGGCGGTGAGGTCCGCGGCCTGGAAGAGGGGGCGCATGGCCCATGGCTACAGCACGCCGCGCGCCTTGATGTCCAGGTAGCGGTTGACGGCCGCGAGGCTCAACTCGTCCGGCTGCACGTCGAGCATCTGCACGCCGCCCTGGCTCACGCGCGCCTTGAGCACCTCGCGGTCCGTGAGCAGCTCCGACGCCACCGCGTGCTGGAACGCCTCTTCCGGGCCGGGAGGTGGCGTGCGCAGCAGCTTCTGGAGCGCGGTGTCCTTCACCGACAGGCACAGGGGGACGTGCCGCCGCGCCAGGCGGTGCAGCGGCGTCACCATGGTGGAGGCCTGCTCCTCGTCCAGGAAGTCGGTGAACACGCACAGCAGGCTGCGGCGCGTGAGGCGGAGGTTCAGCTCCTTGAAGAGGGCCAGGTAGTCCACGTACGTGAGGCTGGGCGTGGTGGCGTAGAGCGTGTCCACCATCTTCCGGTACTGCGCGCGCCCGGCCGCGGGCGGCAGGTAGGCCTTCACGCCATCCGCGAAGACGGCCAGGCCCACGCGGTCCCCGTTGCGCACGGCCACGAAGGCCAGGAAGAGCGCCGCGTTCACCGCGTGGTCCAGCTTGGTGAGGCCGTCCACCTGCGCGGCCATGGAGCGGCCCGCGTCCACGCAGATGAGGATGGACTGCGAGCGCTCCGACTCCAGCACGCGCGTCACCGGACGGCCCCGTCGCGCGGTGGCCTTCCAGTCCACGTCCCGCACGCTGTCGCCCTGGGCGTAGTCTCGCAGGCGGGCGAACTCGCTGCCGCGTCCGTCGCGCCGCAGCTGGCGCAGGCCCAGGTTGACCAGGTCCAGCGCCGCGCCGGACAGCAGCAGGCGGTTGGCGCCGCGCAGGTCCGGGTACACGGCGATGCCCTGCGCGGCGGGGAACGCCCGCTCGTGCGACACGAGCCCCAGCGGCCCGCGCACCCGGACGTGGACGTCGCCAAACTCGAAGCGGCCGCGCCGGGTGGGCGTCACGCGGTACACCCAGCGGGACTCGCTCTGCGCGGGCAGGCGCAGCGGCGCCTCGTCCGGCGTGGCGCCGAAGCCGTCCGGCACGTCGTCCCGCACGCGGGCGTGGATGGCGCCGTCACTCCGGTGAATCAGCCGCAGCACCACCTTGTTGGCCACGCCCACGTTGAGCCGCGCCGGGAGCACCCGGTGGACCTCCAGCCGGGCCCGCCGCGCGGAGAGGCCGTCCACCACCGCCAGCGCCAGCACCAGCGCGTCCAGCGCGAGCACGACGCCGCCCAGGCCGGGGCTGAAGCCCGCCAGCATCATGGGCAGCGCGAGCAGCGCCAGCAGCACCCACAGGCGCGGGGTGGGAATCACCGGGGGACCTCGACGCCGTGCACCACCTCGCGCAGCACGTCCGAAGGCGTGGCGCCGTCCAGCTCCGCGTCCGGCGACAGCAGCAGGCGGTGCTTCAGCACGGGCCCCGCCAGGAAGCGCACGTCGTCCGGCGTGACGAAGCCGCGCCCGCGCAGCGCGGCCAGGGCCTTGGCCGCCAGCAGCAGGTGCACGCCCGCGCGAGGCCCCGCGCCCAGGCGGATGCGGCTGGACGCACGCGTGGCCGCCACCAGCTTGCGGACGTAGGCCAGCACCGGCGGCTCCACCGTCACCTCGTTGAGCGCGGCGCGCGCGCCCAGCAGGCCGTCCTTCGCCACCGCCGCGTTGACGCCCGCGCGCTGCAGGTCCCCCGCGTCGAAGCCGCGGTGCACCGAGGCGAGGATGGCGTCCTCCTCTTCCGGCGCCGGGTAGCCCACCTCGATTTTCAGCAGGAAGCGGTCGAGCTGCGCCTCGGGCAGCGGGTACGTGCCCTCCGACTCCACGGGGTTCTGCGTGGCGAACACCGTGAAGAGCGGCGAGAGCGGCAGCACGCGGCCCTCCATGGACACCGAGCGCTCCTGCATGGCCTCCAGCAGCGCGGACTGCGTCTTGGCCGGGGCGCGGTTGATTTCGTCCGCCAGCAGCAGGTCCGTGAAGATGGGGCCGCGCACCAGCGTGAAGCCCTGCGTCTTCAGGTCGAACACGCTGGTGCCCAGGATGTCCGCGGGCATCAGGTCCGGGGTGAACTGGATGCGCTTGAACTCCGCGCTGATGCCGCGGGACAGGGCCTTGGCCATCAGCGTCTTGGCCACGCCGGGCACGCCCTCCAGCAGGATGTGGCCGCCGGCGATGAGGCCGACCAGCATCAGCTCCAGGGCTTCGTCCTGGCCGACCACGGCCTTGCGGACCTCGCTCAGCACGGCCTCGCGGATGGCATGGGCGGCCCGCACGGCGGCGCCAGTGGGAGAGGGGGCGGGCAGGGTGTCGTTCATGTCGTACCGGAAGGGCTGGGCCGGGCAGCGCCGGCGGAATGGAGACGTTGGCGCAGCTGGGCCGCGTGCTCGGCCAGCCGCTGGAGGTCCGTGTCATCGCCCACGACGGCCGACCTGGCGGTGAGGGCCTCGAGCCCCTGGGCCAGGTCCGCGCGGCCGCGCTCGCGCAGCCCCTGGGCCACGGCGGTGGCGGCGGCATGCGCGGGCAGGCCCGCGTGCAGGGCCAGCTCCTGGGTGAGGCCGCGGAGGATGAGCCCGGCGGCGAAGCCATGGTGCCGTCCCTCGCGGTACAGGCGGCTCATGGCGAAGAGCGCGTCGGTGGCGCCCACGCGCGTGGCCTGGGGCGGGGGACGCGGGCGGCCGAAGCGCTTCAGCGACACCGACCACAGCGCCACACCGAGCAGCAGCTGCAGGGCGGCGAAGTGCAGGCCGTAGCGGCGCGCGAAGTCCACCACCGAGCGCTCGTTGGTGAAGCCATGGTGGAACTCGTCGAACGCGTAGGGCCCTGGCCCCAGCGCGGTCAGCGCGCTCAGCCAGAACTGGGCGTTGTCCGCGCGCGCCAGCGCCTGGTTCATGGCCAGCTCCGGCGCGCCCACCACCAGCACCCGGCCCTGGCCGTGGGGCACCATCGCCGCCACGAACATGCCCAGCCGCTCGTCTTCCAGGACGGGGACGGCGCTCGCGGGCAGCTCCAGGTAGGCCTGGACCTTGGCCTCCACCCGCTCCACGCCCAGCGTGTACGGCGTGGGCTGTGGCGGCACCAGCGTCCGCATGGGGAGCGTGGTGTCCGCCTTGAAGAGCTTCACGCCCAGGGCGTCCAGCAGCGGGTTCTCCCGAGAGCCCCAGGGGACGTAGACGAGGCTACCGCCCTCGCGCACGTGGGTCAGCAGCTTCTCGGTCTCCTCGGTGTCCAGCCCGACGGCGCGGAAGGTGTTGAAGCCGGAGCGGGGCACGTTCTCGTCGGCCAGGCCCGCGTCGGGCTCGGCGGCCAGGGCCGTCTGGTCCGGGTCGGCCTCGTAGGCACCGTCGATCTCCACCGCGAGCAGCACGGGCGTCCCGGCGTCAGAGAGGACGTGCAGGTCCGACATGCGCCGCGCCACGGGCAGGCCGCTCTCCTGGGCCAGCAGGAAGAGCGCCCGCGCGCCATCGTCCTGCGCGCGGAACGTGGACAGGGTGTCCGCGAACTCGTTGCGCCGGGCCCCCCGGACGAGGAAGGAGGCGAGCACCGCGGCGAGCAGCAGTCCTCCCACCACCAGCAGCGGGAAACGGTCACGCACCGGCCACCTCCGGGTGGGGCGGCGCGGACAGGAAGGGCTCGGTGAGGGCGCGGAACTCGCGGTAGCCCTCCGCGCCCACCGGCAGGTTGCCGTACCACGCGAAGTCGAAGCGCCGCGTCAGCTCGCGGAAGGGCGCCTTCCATTCCGTGCGGCCCCGGAACTGGCGCAGGTAGTCCCAGTTGCTCAGCGTCTCGTCGTAGAGGATGGCGCCGTCCCGGTGGAGCCGGGACAGCAAGGCCAGGTAGAGGCTGCGCACCGCCTCGCGGTACTCGCCCCGCGCGGCCAGCTCGTCCGCGAGGTGCGCCCAGCCCTCCGGCGGGCGGGACAGCGCATGGTTCGCGGTGCCCGCGAGCGTCTGCGCGTCCACGGTGGACACCTGCATGTCCGCGTCATCCGGCCCTCGCCGGCTCCGGTTCAGCGCGCGCAGCAGCACCAGGCCCAGCACCGCCACCGTGAGCGTCACCAGCACCACCACCAGCACGTTGGCCACGTGGGCGCCCGACTCCCGTGACTGGACGGCCTCCGTCCGAGCCGGCGGCTCCCGCTTGAACAGGTCCTTGAGGAGCTCGCCCAGCCAGTCGGTGAAGCGGCGCCACCAGCCCGGCGGCTCGGGGGGCGGCATGGGCTCGGCGAGGTCCTTCTGTGCCTGCTTGGGGGCGGCCTCCGCGAACTCGGGCCGGGAGAGGATGTCCTTCGCTCGCGTGGCGGCGGCCCGTGCGTCCGCGCGCGCCTGGGCGTCGGCGGTGGCGCCCATCATCGTGAGCCCGTGCTGCAGCGCGCTCCGTGCCGCGTCGCAGTCCTCCTCGTCGAATGCCAGGCGCTCCAGGCGGCGCACGAAGCGGTCCAGCTTCACCGCCTCCGTGGGCCCCAGTGCCTCGACGGGCGAGCCCAGCTCCGCCGCGTCCCCGGGCGTCATCGCCTCACAGGCCTCGGCGACGTCGGCCAGCCGCTTCAGGGCCTCGGCGCGGGGAATGGGCTCGGACGCGCCGTTGTCCTGCGCGTGGGCCGACGCTGGCGCCAGCACGCCCAGGCCGAGGAGGACCACCAGTCCGAGCGCGCCGCGAGACGCGCCCGGCGGAGGCAGGGGGCGCCCCACGTTGCGCGCGGGAAGCTGCTGGACGGCGGCGAGCAGGTCGAGCCCTTCCTGCCGCACGCGCCCATCCACCAGCAGCAGCGTGGCCGCCGCGGCGCGCACCGGCTCGAAGAGGGAGAAGGTGGTGGTGGCGAGGAAGAGCAGCCACGTGTCGTTGTCCAACGAGGCGAAGCGCTCCGCGAACGTGAGGTCCACCCCCACCAGCTTGCGGCCCAGGTACAGGAAGGCGTTGAGGGCGATGTGCAGGTTGAAGAAGGCCAGCACCTGCACGACCATGAGGAGGAGCTGGGCCCAGGTCGCCGTGCGGCGCGCGGGGCCGAGCAGCCGCGAGCATGTCCCGTACAGCCTCAGCGGGCCGCCGCGTCCCTGCATCACCGCCGCGAAGCTCACGCCTTGGACCGACATCGCGATGAAGCCGAGGCCGAGCGCGGCCACCACCAGCAGGGCGTTGAGTCCCAGCAGGTAGGCCAGGGCGACGACGAGCGGGGGCATGGTTCCGAGCGCGGCCCTCAGCGCGAAGATGCCGAGGGCGAACATGGGCGCCACCAGCAGGGCATTGAGGCCCAGCAGGTACCCCACGGCGATGAAGAGTGAGGGCATCCTTCCGAGCGCGGCCTTCAGCGAGGCCCACGTGGAGGGCGTGCCCTGCGTGCCCAGCAGCACCTCCTGCACGTGGTGGCAGGCCGCGCCCTGGCCCAGGCCCCGGAGGAACCACGCCAGCGTCAGCAGCAGCGTGGGCACGCCGAGCGGCCAGCCCATGCGCATCGACTCCGCCAGGTACAACATGGCGCCGACCACGGCCGCGCCACCCGGCAGCGTGAGGGCCCACACGCCCGTGTCGCGCGTGCAGTAGCGCAGCGTGGCGTCCATCATGGCGACCGCGTTACGGGGGCGCAGCTCGAGCGCGGAGACGGCCATGGGCTAGCTCGCCACCCAGCCGGCGACCACGTGCACGCTGCCCCAGACGAACGCCATGCTCACCAGCGCCAGCACCACGTTGGCCACGGTCCACTCGCGCCGCTCACCCGGGCCCTCCAGCGCCTCGAGGCGCTGGGCCAGGCAGCTCGCGCAGCGGTTGATGCCCTCGAACTGCGTGGTGCATTCCCGGCAGATGACGCGCCGGCACTCCACGCAGACGCCGAGGCCGGCGCGCTCCGGGTGGTAGTGGCAGCGGCCCGAGCCCTGAATCATGCCGCCACCTTACACGCACACCCGGGCCCGCCGCACCTCTCCCGAAGCGAGCGACTACAGCTCGTCGAGGAACTCGTCGTTGTACGTGTAGCGCGACAGCCGCTTCACGAGCGCCTCCATGGCCTCCACCGGCTTCACGGAGAAGAGCATCTGCCGCAGCTTCTTCACCTTCTCGTACTCGCGCAGGGTGAAGAGCTTCTCCTCCTTGCGGGTGCCGGACTGGGCGATGTTGACCGCGGGGAAGACGCGCTTCTCCGCGAGGAGCCGGTCCAGGGTGACTTCGGAGTTACCGGTGCCCTTGAACTCCTCGAAGATGACCTCGTCCATGCGGCTGCCGGTGTCGATGAGCGCCGTGCCGATGATGGTCAGCGAGCCGGCCTCCTCCGTCGCGCGCGCGGCGCCGAAGATGCGCTTGGGGCGCTCCAGGGCGCGGCTGTCCACGCCGCCGGACATGGTGCGGCCGGAGTTGTCCACCTCCTTGTTGAAGGCACGGGCCAGGCGGGTAATCGAGTCCAGGAGGATGACCACGTCCTTGCCCGACTCCACCAGCCGACGCGCGCGCTCCAGGGCCAGCTCCGCCACCTTGAGGTGGTCCGCGGTGGGGCGGTCGGAGCTGGAGGCCAGCACCTCCGCCTTGATGCTCCGCCGCATGTCCGTGACTTCCTCGGGCCGCTCGTCGATGAGCACCACCATCACGTGGCACTCCGGGTGATTGGAGAGGATGGCCTGGGCAATGCGCTGGAGCATGATCGTCTTGCCCGTCTTCGGCGGGGCGACGATGAGCGCGCGCTGTCCCTTGCCGATGGGCGAGATGAGGTCCAGCACCCGGGTCACCATCTCCTTGTGCCCGTTCTCCAGCTTGAGCCGCTCGGTGGGGTCCACCGACGTCAGGTCGGAGAAGTGCGGCAGCCGCGGCGCGCCTTCCAGCGGGCGGCCGTCCACCGTGTCGACCTTCTGGATGACGCCCTTGTGGCCCCGCATCTGCGCGAAGGCGGTGATGTACTGGCCCTGCCGCAGCCGCAGCTTCTGGACCAGGTTCTTCGGCAGCTCCGGGTCATCCGGCGCCGCCAGCAGGTTGCGCTTGAGCTGGCGCAGGAAGGCGTTGGGGCCCTTCACCTCGGTGTCCAGCACGCCTTCCACCGGCGACAGGTTCGCCTGCTGCGAGGCCTGCTGACCGCCGCCGTGCTGGCCGTGGCGCGCGTGCTGCGGGCCACCGTGTCCGGGCTGCTGCTGTTGTTGCTGCTGCTGCTGTTGCTGCTGGGCCTGACGCTGGCGGTACTGCTCCAGCTCCTGCGGCGTGAGGAAGACCTGGACCTGCTGGCCGTCCGGCCCCGGCTGCATCCGGTAGGCCTGGCCGTCCGGGGTGAAGTGGACCTGCGCGCCACGACGACGGCGGCGACGGCGGCGGCGGCGGCCCGTGCCCTGACCGGGCTGCCCGGGGCCGTTGCCCTGGGAGCCCGCCGCGCCGGACTCACCTTCGTCGGGGCCCTCGTCATCGCCCTCGTCGCCCCCGTCGTCATCCGGCTCGGGCGGGGCCACGGCGCGGGCGGCGGGAACAGGAGGGGCTTCACGTGGGTCGCGGTTATCGGGGTTTTCGCTCATCGGAGTTCCAGACTGTGTGCGCCCCGGACGGCCGCTCCGGGAGGAGGGCGGGGACGCAAGGTGACTCAGGCCGTGGGACAGGAAGCGGACGCGGGGCCCTGGAGACGAGCAGGCCGAACCGCCGGTTCCTGGAGCACCCTGGCGGCCCGGAAGCCGTCCGGGGTGCATGGGTAACAGTAACAGAGGCCGGGGACGGCGCCGCCGCTTTTTTCGCGCGGTGTCGTCCGGCGGACCTCCCGCCGTCACGGGCGGGGGATTACCGGACGGTGAGCTGGAAGGGCATCATGGCCTTCACGCCCGGCTGGAGCATCGTCAGGCTCAGCCCGGCGGAGCGGGCCAGCGCCCGCAGCGACTCCGGCAGGGCGGGCTCCTGGCGAGGCAGCAGCGACAGGGCCGCCCGCACGCCCGGCTCTCCGCCCAGCCCGGAGAGGAAGCCCCGTGCCTCGCCCATCACCACCAGGTCCAGCTCCTCGCTGGGGGCGATGCCCGCGCGCATCCTCGCTGCGTCCACGGCCTCCAGGAGGCCGCCCAGCTTGTCCACCAGCCCCCGGGCGAGCGCGTCCTGGCCGCTCCACACCCGGCCGCGCGCCACCTCGTCCACCTTCGCCTTGTCCATCTTCCGCCGCAGCGCCACCTCGGTGATGAAGTTGTCGTACGACGCGTCCGCCCATGCCTGCGCCGCGTCCTGCTCCTCCTGCGTCCAGGGGCGCCACAGGCCCAGGATGTCCGCCATCGGCGCGCGCGAGAGGCTCTCCTGCTGGATGCCCAGCACGCCGCTCAGCAGGCCCTCCAGGGCGGGCTTGATGTAGAAGACGCCGATGCTCCCCGTCAGCGTGGTGGGCAGGGCCAGAATCTCGTGCGCGCCCACGGCGGCGTAGTAGCCACCGGACGCGGCGGCGTCACCCATGGAGGCGATGACGGGCTTGTGCTTGGCGGCCTCCACCACGGCCTCGTACATCAGGTGGGACGCCAGCACCTCGCCGCCGCCGGAGTCCACGCGCACGACGATGGCCACCACGCTCGGGTCCGATTGGGCCTGCTCCAGCGCGCGAATCACCGTCTCCGCGCCAGCGATGCGGCTGAAGCCCAGCGGGTCCTCGCGGCTGCGGCCGCCGGTGATGTCGCCCAGCACGGGCACCACGGCGATGCGCCGCCGCCGGCCCCAGCGGCCCTCGCGCTCGTCGCGCGGCGCGTAGGTGGTGCTGAAGCGCCCGCCGGGAATCAGCTCGGCCACCTTCTTGTCGAGCTCCGAGGAGGAGATGACGCCGTCCACCATCCCCAGCTCCATGGCGCGCTTCGCGTTGGGAAGGCCCAGCGCCCACAGCGCGTGGAGCTTCTCCAGGGGCACCTTCCGGCCTTCCTGCACCGCCTTCTCGTAGACGGCCACCTCCGTGTCCAGGAACGCGTTGGTCGACTCGCGAGCGGCGTCGCTGGGCGTGTCCCGCGTGAGCTGCTCGGGCGCCGTCTTGAAGCGGCCCACGCGCGCCACGTCCCAGTGCACGCCCAGCTTCTCCATCGTCCCGCCGTACGACTGGAGGTGCGCGCTCAGGCCGTTGATGTAGAGCAGCGACTCCGGCAGCGCGTAGATGCGGTCCGCCGCCGAGGCGATGAAGTAGCCCAGGTCATCCGCGGACAGCACCACCGCCATCACCCGCTTGCCGGAGGCGCGCAGCCGCAGCAGCGCCTGGCGCAGCTCCTCCGCCTTGCCCCAGCTCACCCCGGGCAGGCCCTCCATCTTCAGCACCACGCCAGCCAGCCGCTCGTCCTGGGTGGCCAGGTCCAGCCACCGCGTCAGCCGCAGGTACGGGTCCGCCTCGGTGACGCCCAGCCAGGACAGGACGGGGCTGGAGCCGCCGCTCAGCGCGTCGTTCAGGTCCAGCATCGTCACCACGCCGCCGCGCGGCGCCAGCGAGCGGTAGGTCTCCGACGACAGCCGGACCGCCACCACGTGGTCCAGCCCGGACCTCGTCCCGCCCGCCGCGTAGGTGAGGCCCAGGTGCGAGGTGTCCAGCGTGGCCGCCACCTGGAGCGCCACGGGCATCCCGGAGGTGAAGCCGTGCGACACGCCCGCGCCCAGGCGCAGGCCCGGAATCACCTCCGCGTTGAGGGTGTACGTCGCCTGGCCCTGGCGGAAGGCGCCCTCGGAGAAGAGCCAGTCCACGCCCAGCGTGTAGCGCTCGTCCAGCGGGCGCAGGCCCAGCCCCAGGTTGTATTGCCGCTTCAGCGCCAGCGCGCCCTCGCTGGGCGCGTTGACGTCGCGCACCACCGCGCCCACTGACAGCGCGCGCAGGGGCCGCGCGGTGAGGCCGACGTCGAAGGTGTCCAGCGAGTCGATGTCCCGCTGGGCCGAGCCATACGCGTGCCACGAGGCGCCCAGCTGCAGCGTACGCGTGCCGAGGGAGAGGCCCAGCGAGGTGCGGCGGTAGTCCGGCTCCGCGCGGCCACGAATCCACTCCATGGAGCCGCCAATCCCCAGGCCCAGCAGCCGGGTGGCCAGGAAGACGCCGTCGCCAAGCCCGTCATGCACGAGGTTGCGCTCGTGCAGGTAGAAGAGCTGGCTGCCGTTGACGAAGCCCAGGCCCGCGGGGTTGAGCGACAGGGCCGTGGCCTCGTCCACCAGCGCGGCGCCCGTGGGCGGCAGCGTCACGCCCCGGGAGGGCAGGGCGGGCTGGCGGATGACGCTCGTCTGGGCGAGCGCGAGGCTGGGGAGGAGCAGGAGGGCAAGCAGGCGCATACGCCCCGGGACTCTAGGCATCAGCCGTCCCGGGACAAGCGCCGTGCGTCACCAGTCCTCGGTTCCGGACACACTGTCGAGCGGGTCGTCGCCCGCCTTGGCCTTCTTGTCCTGCGCCTTGGCGCGGCCGCCCCGGTCCTCCGAGGACCAGTCCTCCATGCCCCCGCGGCTGTCCAGCGGGTCGCGGCTCTTCGACACCTTCTCGCCAACGCCATTCACCAGGTGGTTCACCACCCGCTCCATCTCCTGCTTGAGCTGGCCGTACTCGTCGCCCTGGACCGACATGCGCCGCCCCGCCATCCTCTGGCCGGTGCGCGCGTCGTAGTAGCCCAGGATGAGCTCGGAGCCCTCGCCGTTGGAGCGCAGGGTGCCCACCATGACGCGGTCCAGGCCCAGCGACTGCGCCATGGCCGCCACGCCGGACGCCTTCTCACCGGCGCGGTTGACCTCACCCGCGACCCGGTCCAGCTGCGCGTCATAGGCCTTGTAGGATGACGTGGGCACCAGGTTGGCCGTCACCTCGATGTCGTCCGTGCCCACCTCCATGAGCTGGCCGTGCTGGCGGAAGCCCGGGCGCTCCACGCGCAGCAGGTGCTTGCCAATGGGCAGCGCGGGCAGCGTCACCGGCGTGTAGCCCACCGCCTCGCCGTCCACGAAGACGCGCGCGCCGGCCGGACGCGACTTCACCGTGGCCGTGCCCCGCAGCAGCGACGTGCGGCTGGTGGCCACCTGCACGCGCAGGGCGAGGAACTCACGGGTGAAGCGCTTGGGGGACAGCTCGTGCGTGGGCGACAGCGCCATCAGGTCGATGAGCGCCAGCTTCGCCTCCTCCACGTCTCCGCGCAGGTGCAGCACCGCGGCATAGAGGGCCAGCGCGTCACACAGCGGCGAGCACCCCCGCATGGCACCCGCCGCGCCCTGGAGCTCCTTCAGCGTGGCGCGCACCTTGCGCTCCGCCTCTTCGTATTCCTTCTTGTCGAAGGCGGCCAGGCTCTCCGAGTAGCCCTTGCGTCCGCGCTCCAGCGAGGCCCGGGCCTCCGGGTCTTCCGGCATGCCGAACAGGTCCTCCGACTTGCGGACGCTCATCCCCGCGAAGTGGGAGAGGGCTTCGTTCATGTAGCCTTCCATCTGCACGCTGGACGCCTCGGCCCCCGGGTCCATGGGCACCAGGAGGGTGGAGACGCGGCGCGACTGGGGCGGGGCCGCGAGCGCTAGCGCAGGAAGGAGGATGAGGGCGAGGGCTTTCATGGGGTGACCTTGGAAACAGGGCGGCGCGCAGAGGCCTCAGAAACCGATACCACCGGAGACGGGGTTGTAGGGACGGCCCTTGTCGTTGGACGTCGCGATGAGGACGGCGCCCGCCGTCACCGCCGCCGCGCCGCCCACCACCGCCCAGAACCAGGGGCGCTTGATGAGCGTGCTGAAGGTGTTGCCCTCCGTGGCGCGCGGCAGCGCGACGCCGTTGACGAAGGCGCGCACCTGGTCCGCCGCCGCGGTCGGGCTGTTCTTCGTCGCTCCCGGCGCCAGCGCAATCTCCACTCCGCGCAACCGCGCGCTGGAGCGCACGTCCCATGCCTGGAGCTCCGCCTCCAGCCGGCCCTTCTCTCCGCGCGACACGGCGGCGAGCACCACGTAGCGGGCGTTGAGCCGCTCCGCGATGGCCAGCGTCTCCGGTGGGGGCGTGTCCCGCTCGAAGGCCTGCTCGGTGGAGGCGTGGGCCGCCGCGTCGCGGACGGCGGCGAGCCCCGGGGTGGCCTCCAGCGTCGCCTTCACCTCGGCGCTCTGGCCGGATGCCACCTCCGTGTACTGCGCGAAGGATGAATAGCCAGGCAGGGACACCACGACGGGGTGCTGGCCGGCGGCGACCTCCACGCCCTTGAGCGGCGTGACACCCAGCTCGCGGCCCCGCAGCACCACGTTGGCGCCCTCCGGCTTCGACTCCACCACCAGCGTGCCGGCCGGGCGCGCGGCCACCTCGGTGCGCGCCTGCTCGAAGGCCTTCAGCACGTCCTGGCCGAAGAGGGCGGCGTCGGGGACGGTGGACGGCTCCGCCGCCACCGCGCGCCGGAAGGACTCCTGGGCACCGGCGGAGTCTCCGTTGAGCATCCGCGACGCCCCCAGGAACAGGTACGTCTGGCCCAGCCGCACCGTGCTCAGCTCCGCCGGGTGCTGCGTGTAGGCCTCCGCTGCAGCGACGAACTTCGCCTCCGCCGCCTCCGGGTCCAGGTTGTCGTAGTCGGAGCGGCCCTGCTCGAAGAGCGTGTCCGCGCGCGCCAGCGAGGCTGGCGGCGGAGGAGGAAACACGGCGCTCAGGTCCACCAGCTCCACGCCGCCTGCCTTCAGCCCGCGCCGCAGCTCGTTCTCCAGCTTCATCGCGGCCTCTTCGACCGCGGGCGTCCGCGCCACGGCGAAGAGCGCCACCGGACCCGTGGCCGTCACCGCGGCGGCGGTCGGCGCGTCCACCTTCGAGGCGGGAGCTTGCGCCGCCTGGGCGGGCGCGTCCGGGCTCACCTGCGGGGGAACCTGCGTGGCCGACTCTTCCCCAGGGGGCCCGAAAATCGGGGGCTCGATGGATTCCTCGCTGCCCGCGTCCTCGGCCGGAGGCGCCTTGGTCGTCTTCACCGGCTGGGCGGCAGCGGGCTTCTTCTTGCTGGCCTTCTTCCGCGCCGACTGCCCGTAGGCAGGCGAGGTCGTCAGCACAAGCGCGAGGAGCAGGGAGAACCGGCGGAACGTAGTCACAGCGCGGATGCTAGCCGAGCCGGGGCTCTGGCTCCAAAGTCCTGCTGCCCCTCGCGGGCCCCTCCGGGGTGTGAGGAGGGACCCGCGCCGGTGATTCCGCCCAGACTAGACGTCCAGGTCCTGGACCTCGCCCGCGCGCTCCATGATGAACCTGAAGCGGGCGCTGACGTCCTTGCCCATCAAGTCGTTGATGAGGCGGTCGGTCTCCAGCGGCTTGTCGATGGTGACGCGCAGGCTCATGCGATTCTTAGGGTCGAGCGTCGTCTGCTTCAGCTCGTCGGGCGTCATCTCGCCCAGTCCCTTGAAGCGCATGATGTTGGGCTTGGCGTTGCCCTTCGCCTTCTCCTTGATGATGCGGTCGCGGTCCGGCTCGTCCAGCGCCCAGTACGTCTCCTTGCCGATGTCCACGCGGTACAGCGGCGGCTGGGCGATGTGGATGGTGCCGCTCTCGATGAGCGGGCGCAGGTGCCGGTAGAAGAAGGTGAGCAGCAGCGTGGCGATGTGGTGCCCGTCGCTGTCGGCGTCCATCAGCAGGAAGACGCGGCCGTAGCGCAGCTTGCTGATGTCGAAGTCCGAGCCGATGCCGCAGCCCAGCGCGGACACGATGTCCTGGAGCTCCTTGTTGGTCGTCACCTTGTCGGTGGACGCCTGCTCCGCGTTGAGCACCTTGCCGCGCAGCGGGAGGATGGCCTGCGTGCGCCGGTCCCGCCCCTGCTTGGCGGAGCCGCCTGCGGAGTCACCCTCCACGATGAACAGCTCGCTCAGGCCCGGGTCCGTGGACGAGCAGTCCGCCAGCTTGCCCGGCAGGTTGAGCCGGTGGCTGACCGCCGTCTTGCGGCTCACCGCCTGCGACGCGGCCCGGCTGGCCTCGCGCGCGCGGGCGGCGAGCACGATGCGGGCCACCACCGACTCGGCGATGGACTTGTTGTCGTTGAGCCACTTCTCCAGCGCCGGGCGCAGCACGCCGTCCACCTGGCCGCTGACCTCGGGGTTGTTGAGCCGCCCCTTCGTCTGGCCCTGGAACTGCGGCTCCACCACGTAGGTGGACAGGATGGCGGTGATGCCCTCGCGGATGTCCTCCGCGGTGAGCGTCACGCCCTTGGGCGCGATGCCGTGCGTCTCGATGTAGTTGCGCACCGCCTTCACCACCGCGCCGCGCAGGCCCGCCTCGTGCGTGCCGCCCAGCGGGGTGGGGATGCCGTTGACGTACGAGCGGATGTGCTCGTCCGTGGCCTCCGTCCACGCCAGCGCCGCCTCCAGCCGCACCCCGTTGTCACGCGAGTGGTAGAAGGCCGTGCTGCCCGCGGGCACCAGCGGCTTCTGTCGCTCCGACACCACCTTGGTGAGGTACTCGGCGATGCCGCCGTCGTGCTTGTACGTCACCGACGTGGGCGGGCTGGACGTCTCGTCCTTCCAGACGACCGTCATGCCCTTGTGCAGGTAGCTCTTGGCCTCCAGCCGCTCGCGCACCAGCTCCGCGTCGAACTTCAGCTTCTCGCCGAAGATCTCCGGGTCCGGCTCGAAGGTGACGGAGGTGCCCGTGCCACGCGCGGCGCCATCCACCTTCAGGGCGCTGGTGGCCTTGCCGCGCGCGTACGTCTGCACATGCTTCTTGCCATGGAGCTTGATCTCCACGACGAGCTTGCGCGACAGCGCGTTCACCACCGAGCTGCCCACGCCGTGCAGACCGCCGGAGTGGATGTAGTTGCCCTGCTCGAACTTGCCGCCCGCGTGGAGGGTCGTGAGGATGACCTCCACGGCCGGCTTCTTGTATTTGGGCATGATGTCAACGGGGATGCCACGCCCGTTGTCGACGATGGTGACGGTGCGGCCGTCCTTGTGGAGCGTCACCTCCACGGTGGAGGCGTAGCCGTTGATGACCTCGTCCACCGAGTTGTCGAGGATCTCCCACAGCAGGTGGTGATACCCCGTGCTGTCGGTGCCGCCGATGTACATGGCCGGGCGCTTGCGCACCGGCTCCAGGCCTTCCAGGACCTGGATGTCCGCGCCTGTGTAGGTTTCCTTCTTCGTCGCCATGGCGTCCTCTGCCTAGTCCTTCTTCTCGGGCAACGGGATGAAGGTGACGGGCCGCGCCACCTCCTTCACGGCGTCGCGCTTCGACATCTCGTGGCCCTTGCCGCCGCGGCCGGTCACCTCGTACTTCGCGGGGGACAGGTGCAGCTTGCGGCCCTTCTGCGTCTCGAACTCCAGCTTCGCGTCCTTGTTCGCGGGCGGCACGACGAGGAAGTCCACCACTCGGTCGTTGCCGTCCACCTTGATGACGGTGACGCCCTTGCCCGGGCCGGCCAGCTCGTTGACCTCCGCCACCTTGCACACCAGGGCGTTGGTCTTCTCCGTCAAGAGCGCCAGCAGGTCGCGGTCGCCCACCGGCTGCACGCCGATGATCTCGTCGCCTTCACCCGTCTTCGCGTAGCGGCGGCCGGCGCGCGTGGAGACCTCCAGGTGCGGCTCCAGCGGGAAGCGCATGCCCAGGCCCTGCTTCGTCACGCCCATCAGCTTCTGTGGGCGCGGCAGCCGCGCGTCCAGCGACAGGGCGGACACCACGCGCTCGCCGTCGTCGAACTTGAAGAACTTCTGCACCGGCTCGCCGTAGCCCGTGGACGCGGGCACGTCGTTGAAGCGGGTGACGTAGGCGGTGCCGAAGTTGCTGAACAGCACCAGGTTCGCCTTGAGGCTGCCGGCCAGCACCGCCATCACCGCGTCGCCTTCACGCAGGCGGGTGGTGGACGGGTCCTTCACCTCGCGCACGCGCTTGACCCACCCGTCGCGGGTGATGACCACGTGGGCGTCCTCGTCCGCGATGAACGCCTCGGCGCTGAACTCCATCTCCTCGGCGCCCGCGCCGCCGATGCGGGTGCGGCGCTTGTCGTTGTAGCGCGTCTTCAGGTCGCCCAGCTCGTCACGGACGGTGCCCCACACCTTCTTCTTGTCCTTGAGGATGCCCTGGATGCGCTTGATTTCGGCGCGCTTCTCCTTGAGTTCCTTCTCCACCACGAGGATTTCCAGGCGGGCCAGCTTGTAGAGCTTCATCTCCAGGATGGCGTCCACCTGGACTTCATCCAGCTTGAAGCGCGCGATGAGCTTCTTGGCCGCGTCCTGCTTTCCTTCCGACGCGCGGATGATCTTGATCATCTCGTCGAGCGCGTCGTAGACCTTCTCGAAGCCCTCGAGGATGTGGACGCGCCGCAGCAGCTCGCCCAGCTCGTGCTCGAAGCGCTTCGTCACCACGTCGAAGCGGAAGTCGAGGAAGTACTGGAGGATGTCCTTGAGGTTGAGCCGCTGGGGCGCGCTCAGCTCCGGGTTGTCCTTGAGCGGCACCAGGCAGGTGAGGTTGACGCCGAAGTTCGTCTGCAGCGGCGTCTGCTTGTAGAGGTACGCCATCACCAGCTCGGGGTTGGCGTCCTTCTTCAGCTCCAGGACGATGCGCACGTCCTTGGTGGACTCGTCGCGCACGTCGGTGATGAGCGGCAGCTTCCGTTCGCGCACCAGGTCGCCGAACTTGGCCACCAGGGTGGACTTGTTCACCGTGTAGGGGATGGAGGTGATGACGATCTGCTGGCCGCCCCGCTTGAGGTCCTCCAGCTTGTACTCACCCCGGATGCGGATGCTCCCCTGGCCCGACTCGTAGATGTCGCGCAGCTCCTTCTTGTCGTTGAGGATCTGCCCGCCGGTGGGGAAGTCCGGGCCCTTCACCCACTTGAGCAGGTCCTTCGTCACGAGCTGCGGGTTCTCGATGAGCGCCACCAGCGCGTCCACCAGCTCGCCCAGGTGGTGGGGCGGGATGTTGGTGGCCATGCCCACGGCGATGCCCGTGGTGCCGTTCATGAGCAGCTGCGGCACCCGCGCGGGGATGACCACGGGCTCCTGGAGCGTGCCGTCGTAGGTGGGCCGGAAGGCCACCGTCTTCTTGCCCAGCTCCGTCAGGAGCTCGCTGGACAGGGCGGCAAGCCGGCACTCGGTGTAACGCATGGCCGCCGCGCCGTCGCCGTCGAGCGAGCCGAAGTTGCCGTGGCCGTCCACCAGCGGGTAGCGCAGCGAGAAGTCCTGCGCCATGCGCACCAGCGCCTCGTAGATGGAGGCGTCACCGTGCGGGTGGTACTGACCCATGACGCTGCCCACCACCTTGGCGGACTTCTGGTACTTGGCGTCATGCGTCAGCCGGTGGTCGTGGTACATGCCGAAGAGGATGCGGCGCTGCACCGGCTTGAGGCCGTCGCGCACGTCCGGCAGGGCGCGCGAGGTGATGACCGACAGGGCGTAGTTGATGTACCGGCGGCGCGCCTCGTCCGCGAGCGAGGCCGGCACCGACCCGTCACCACTGCCGCCCGCGGCGCCACCCCCGCCACCGCCGCCTCCCCCGGCACCCTGCTTCTTCCGCGATTTCGATTCGGCTTCTGCGAGCATGGTCGTCAATCCACAGGTGAGAACGCCCCGCACCCCGAGCGCGGTGCGCGAGTCGCGCACGCCTCACCTCGGGGGCAGAGGTATGTAACAGGGCGCCCGGACTACCATGCCACCCTGACATTGGGAACGAATTCGGGGGGTTGCGCACTCTCCAACAACACCCACCTATACGCCTGTCCAGTCCTGTCCGCCAGCAGAACCGCGCTCCAACCCCGCGGAATTCCGAGGCCGAAGGCTTCCCTGGCGGCTGAGGAATGGTAGGGACGGGTGGGAGGTTTTAGCCCCCTGGCTGGGGCTCCAGGCGACCTAGCGGGGTGTGGCGTCGCGGGCCTTTCCCCAGGTGCCGTCCTTGAAGATGCGTACGCCCTTGCTGGCTCCGCCGCCAATCATGCCGGGGATGGTGGCCTGGATCGGCTTGCCTCCGGGGGGCTGATACACGACGCGCGCCTTCCGAGCGGCGGGCAGGGTGGCGTTGGTGGCGTCCACCAGGATGTAGACGGTTTCGCCGTCCACGTGGAGGCGCTCGGGGTCCTGGCGGTGGTTGAACTCCGCGAGCAGCTCTCCGTCGTCCACGGAGGTCGCGCCGTTGGTGAGCGCGCGGACCTTCACCCGCAGCCGGGTCTCCGGAGCGGCGCCTTCCTGCTTCGCGTAGTCGCGCACGCCCTGGATGACCACGGCGACGTCCGCGCCGTTACCCGGCGCCTTCTGCGGCAGGCGCAGGCCCGTCTGCTTGCTGTTGTCGGTGTCGAGCAGCAGCGTGGCGTTGGCGCAGCGGCTCTTGCACTCCTCGCCCCAGGGCGCCTTGTCGAAGCGCAGGCGCATGGCGAAGTCACTGCCCTGGGGGCCGACGGTGGCCTCGACGATGACGGGACGCTCGCCATCCGGAGGCGCGGTGTAGCGGAACGTGGGGCGCTCCTTGGCTGCGAGGGCGGTGCTGGCGAGCAGGGTGCAGAGGAGCAGTGGGCGCTTCACGTTGAGACCTCCCCAGGGGGCAAAGGGCTTATTCAAGAGGGAAGCGGGCCGCGCCTTCAAGCCCTGGACGTTAGAGTGGGGCTTGCGTGGAGGAGGATTTCGCGATGCGTGAACCGTATGTGCGGCAGCTCAAGCTCGGCCCCATGGACAACTTCGTGTACCTGGTGGGGCCCCGGCACTCGGACGAAGTGGTGGTGGTGGACCCCGCCTGGGACGTGGACGCGATTGCCCAGGCCGTGAAGCAGGACGGCAAGCGCGTGGTGGGGGCGTTCGTCTCGCACTGTCACTTCGACCACATCAATGGCCTGCCCGACCTGCTGTCCCAGTGGGATGTGCCGGTGTACGCGCAGCGGGAGGAGGTCCAGTTCTCGCCCGAGCTGCGCGAGCTGGGCGGCGCGCTGCGGCCCCTGGGGCCGGGCGACGACGTGCCGGTGGGCGCCGAGGTCTTCCGGGCGCTGCATACGCCAGGACACACGCCTGGCTCGCACTGCCTGCTGGCCGGCGATGCGCTGGTGTCCGGTGACACGGTGTTCATCAACGGCTGCGGCCGGTGTGACTTGAACGGGGGCAACCCGGAGGAGATGTACCGCTCGCTGTCTCAAGTGCTGGCGAAGGTGCCCGACACGGCGAGGCTCTATCCGGGGCACGACTACGCGGACGTGCCGGTGTCGTCCATGGAGGCGGTGCGGAAGTCGAATCCGTACTTCGCCTTCGACAACGTGGACGCCTTCGTCGCCTTCCGCATGCGGCCGCGGAAATAGTCTTGCCGCGTGAGGCGTGTCACGTCGGGATGATCGATGTCTGGCGCCCAACGAGGCGTCACACCGAGGACACGTTTACGGTGAGTGCGTGCCTGTCTATTCAATCGCGCCTGGCAGGAGGCGTCCTCCTCCTGCCGTGTTTCCACGCAGTCCAGGCGTCGAGTCAGGAGCGTTCTCATGTTTCAGGAGCAGCTTTCGCCCCAGTCGCAGCAGATGTTCGGTGAGTCGATCAAGGAGCGGGTCACCGAAGCCGTTCGCGAGCAGATTGTCTCCGCGATTGAGGATCGGCTCGGCCGGGAGGTGCGTGAGCGCGTGGCCGAGGCCCTCCGCAGCGCGATGTTCGAGCGCGGCGGCGGGATGCCGCAGGGTGGTTTCGGGATGATGCCCCAGGGCTACGGCATGCCGGAGCCCGAGCGCATCGCGGACGCGCTTTGTTCCCGCCTGGCGGACGCGCTGCGCGAGCGCATCTGCTTCACCGTCTACGAGCGCGTCCGTGACGGCATCCGCGAGCGGCTGGCCGAGTCGCTGCGCATGGCGATGATGGAGCAGTGGCACCTCGCCACGACCTCTGGCTTCGGCGCTCCGGACGCCGACCGGCTGGCGGAGGCGGTGCGCGGCCGGCTGATGGAGGCGCTTCGTGAGCGCATCAACACCGCGGCGCACGACGGCGTGCGTGAGGCCCTGCGCGAGCGGCTGGCGGACTCGCTGCGCTCGGTGATGTCGGAGCGTGTGCCCGGCTTCAGCCCGAACGACGCGGAGCGCATCGCGGACGCCATCCGCGGGCGCCTGACCGAGGCCCTCCACGAGGGGCTCGTCTACAGCCTGCGTGAGCGCGTGCGCGACGCGCTGCGCGAGCGGATGGCCGAGGGCCTGCGCAGCGTCATGTCGCGCCAGTGGGGCGGCATCGCGGCCGGCTCCTTCGACCCCGAGCGCGTCGCGGTGGCGCTCCAGGACCGGCTGGCCGAAGGGCTCCGGGAGCGGCTCCACTCCGTGGTGCGTGAGCGCGTGCGCGACGTGCTGCGTGAGCGCATGGGCGAGGTGCTGCGCGGCGCCATGGCCCGGCACCGGGGCATGATGGGCCACGGCGGCATGTGGGGCCAGGGCATGTCGATGGGCCAGGGGATGTACGACGTGGACCGCCTGGCGGATGCCATCCGCATGCGTCTGGCGGACGCCCTGCGTGAGCGGCTCATGAGCAGCCTGCGCTCGGAGCTGGACAACGCGCTCCGCTCCCAGCTGCCCGAGGCCATCCGCTCCGCGCTCGGTGAGGCGATGCGCGCCGGTCCGTCCATGGGGCCGACGCCGCACCACAGCGGCTCCGTCGACCCCGAGCGCATCGCGAGCGCGGTGCGTGAGAGCGTGAGCGCCGATGTCCGCGAGCGCGTGGGCGACATGGTCCGCGAGCGCGTGTCCGAGGTCGTCCGCAACGAGCTGTCCAACGGCGTGCACGCGCCGCAGGCGTGATGTGCCGTCTCCCTGGAGGCGCGCGGTGGTGCGGTCTGCCGCCCGCCTCCGGGGAGGCCGTTTCCTCCGTCCGGTGAAGCGCCAGCGCCACGTGCGCAAGCGCGCGCCGGGCAGGTGAAGGACCCCTTCGTCCGGAAAAGCGCCGGCGCCATGTGTGCAAGCGCGCCAAGCAGGTAAGGGCCCCCTATCGTCCGGAGAACCGCTGGAGCGTCGTGTGCGCTCGCGCGCCGGGTGGGTGACGGTCCGTGCAGTCCGAAGAAGCGCCAGCGCCTCATGCGCGCTCGCGCGCCGGGCAGGTGCGGGCCCCCATTGTTTTCGTGAGGCGTGGCTGTGCGTGCTCACACCGCGTGGTGGAATCTCCCTTGAGCGGGGGAGGCGGGCTCAAGCTCGCCGAGAGTGAGCCCTTCGCCATCGCGCGAAGACGGCATCGACCTCTTCGGGGGAAACCGAGATGTACCGGGGCCAGATGTCCCATTTCCGGTGGGGGTAGCCGAGCAGGTTGTTCAGGGTGTTTCTGATCGCGAGCGCTTGATCCTCAGGGGCGTCGCACGCTGGCCATGACGCCAGGATGGCGGCGACTTCCGCCCGCTCGAGCCCGAACAGGACGGGGAACTCCCAATCGGGAAAGAAGGGGCCGTCGACCGCGGCTCGGAGGCACTCCTGGATGACTCGTTCGTCGTCCGTCATGCCTCGCAGTCTACGTGCGAGGCCGCGGATACTCGGCCTGGTTATCGGAGCGGGCGTCCTGGCTCGCGGTGGCCGCGGCGAGGAGGGCGTCAGGGTGTCCAGTACATCGGGCCGCCGCTCCAGGTGCTGGTGATTTCCATCTGCGCCGTGGCGTTCCAGGGAGAAGGCGTGGTGAACCCGAGCCCCACTCCCGGAGGTTGTTGCGTGCAACTGGACGTCAAGATGGCGCCGCCCAGCAGCACGGCCCACGCGAGCCCACGAGCGGTCAGTGCTTGCGGCATGGGGGCTCCTTCACGAAGGTGGTTCATCGGGGCGCCTCCTCGGCGGTGGACGACTCGAAGGGGTAGCGCTGGAGCGCGAGCACGGCGCCGCTCGGGTCGGCGATGAGCGCGAGCGAGCCGCCACGCGCATCCGGCCGGGGGGCCATCAGGACGCGCCCTCCCAGTGCCTGGGCCCGGTTGGCGAGCGCCCCCGGGTCCTTCACGCGCACGTAGGTGAGCCAGTTGGGGCGTGCGCCCTTCACGGGGTTGGCCAGCACGCCGCCTCGGGGATGCGGGCCCTGCGCGAGGACGTAGTGCGGACCTCCGCCCAGGGGGCGCTCACGGACCTCGTAGCCCAGCAGTGTCTTGTAGAAGTCCGTCGCGGCGACGGGGTCCTGGGCCAGATACTCCATCCACAGGAAGTGGCCTTCCTCGGGAACGCCATTGTCGGCCGGGTCTCCGGGCTTCGAGCGGACGAAGCCCACCGCCGCGCCCTGCGGATCCGCGACCACCGCGGCCCGGCCGATGTTCCGCAGGTCCACCGGCCCGTCGAGCGTCTTGCCTCCGCGCGCGCTCACCTCGGTGACGGCGCGGTCCACGTCGGGCACGGAGAGGTAGCCGAGCCACAGCGCGCCTTCGCGCTTCTCGGTCGCGTTCGCGGGATGGACGATGCCTCCAATCCATCGGCCCTGGGCGCGGATGAGGGAGTAGGGCCGCGTGCCGCCTCGGATGTCCGTGAACTCCCAGCCGAACAGCTCGCCGTAGAAGCGCTTGGCGGCGGCGGGGTCGTTGGTGACGAGGTCGTGCCAGACGAACTTCCCATAGAGGGGAACCGGTGACAGGGCAATGCCGGCGATGTCCGCCTTGTCTGGCGTTGATGCGCACCCGGCCCCGGTGACGACCGCGCCTCCCGCCGCGCACAGCCCTGCCAGCAGGAGTCCTCCGGGAAACCAGGCGGGCCACTTGCCAGGACGCTTCATCGTCACTCCTCATGCCGCGTCCAGTGCCGCGCGCGGGCTGGGTGGCCGGCGGACGCGGAGCTGACTGGGACAGGACGTGCCGGGAGCCTGGATATGGGGAGCCCGTGCCCGCGCGACAAGCCGCGAGGCGCGTCGGTGCGACTCCCGTCGAGCGCGCCGTGTCTGGCGCGACGCCTTGCGGCCCCGGAGCGCTACACCCGCCGCGCCCGTGCCATGACGGTGGGGCATGGCCTGTAGTATGGGGATGGAATCGTCGCAGCGGACAATAGGCAGCCTATTTCAGGTGCGGCGCTCAATCGCCGCTGGAGTCTCGGTTCATTCTGGCCAGCCCAGGCGGTGCTGTTCAGCCATGAGCTGTGCCGAGGCCACCAACCCGTTCGCGACTTCGTTCCCGCTGGGTGCTTTGCCACGCGCATCGACGTGAAATGCATCGACGGCGTAGGCCTCTACGACCGAGCCATCAAGGACTGTGGTTCCCAGCTTTGACTCGGGACGATTGCGCATCTGCACGTAGCTGGGGCGGGCCACCGCGTACATGCGGTCCATCTCGCCCTACCACTGTAGTCTGTCACGATTTCCAGGGTGTGCGCCGTCCGATTGCACTTGCAGGCGTGACCTGACGGCTCGATGAGTCGCGCACGACGATGTCCCGCTGGTGAAAGCCATCCCGGTTGTAGTCCACGCGACCGCGCGCGGCGATGCCAAGGGCAGCAGCCGTCGTGGGCTGGGACTCGAGCAGGACCTTGTTCCTCCGGTCGATGACCCGGAAGACGAAGGGGATGTCGCGATTGACGCCGCCGGTCGAAACGCCGAATCCGGTTAGGTGGAACCGCCCTGTGTCCGTCTCAAAGATGTCGAAGCACCGGACGCTTGCCGCAGGGTCAGGTGCCAGCTGTGGCATCATCGCCTGAGTGGCTGCGGCCCGCACGATAGTCATGGCTTCTGGCATGCGCAGCGTTTCGGCCTGCTCTTCGCCGATCTGGGCCCATAGGGGATTCCAGCCGAACTGCTCCGGACGGATCAAGTCAATGAGTTCGCTGAACACGCCCGGACACCTACGGGCCATCCATACCGCCGCAACGTACTGGAACTCGGGCGCGCTGTTCTGCTCGGCATCCCGGGTCAATCCCGCCGGGAACAGGAACCAATTCGCCGGATGCAGGAACCGGAGAAACTTCGACGTCACCTCGTCGCGCGTCAGCCTTGAATTGTTCGCGCGGTGAGGGAGGCCTGCGTCAAAGATGTGCTTGTGTCGCTTCGCGGCACCCCATGGGCGCGCGACGGTTTCGCAGTGGAAGGTGCCATCTCCTTCGCCCTTGGCCCGGCTGTCGGCGACCGGCGCGATTCGCTGCTCGATTAGTTGCTGAAGGCTCTGGTCGAAGAAGCCGGGCGAACCAAAGCTCCGAAAAAGCCAGACCGGAAGTTCGTTATCGCAGAAGACGACGTCCCGGGCCGCCCCCGCCAGATACACCCGGCGCGCCCGATGCTCGCGTGCTGGAAGTCGCTCGTCCTCGTTCTCGAAGGCGCCCGTGTCGCGCAGAGGGAGCACGTTGCTCTCTCTCTCGAGATGATTGAGGAGCCACTGATGTGCGTGTTCGATGACGCGCGAAGGAAGCGTGTTCTGCTCCAGAAAGTCAATGAACCGAGTCATAGTCGAACTCCAAAGCCATCCGGGGTGAATCTTGGCGTCGAGTGTTCTCCGTCGGCCGCCCTGCACCGGCTGAGCTCGCGCCCTGACAGGGGCCTCGGCCCCTGTGTACTGATGCCCTGAGCCCTTGTTCAACGCGTGGCAATCTCGCGGAGCGTCATTCCCTCCAAGCCGAGCCGACGCACGGCATCGCTGAATTGCTCGGTGCACACGATGACGGTCGCGTAGTCGCCCACGCGGAAGACGTCCCGGTCCTCGGGAAGGGATGCCGCGTCGAGCAACGGCTCGTCGGGCAGCCGAAGCGCGACGCGCCCGCATGCGCTGCACGGAGGTGCCAGGTCTGCGGGAAGGCAGTCCGCGTGGAGCTTGCCTCTCGGTTCGAGCTGCAGTTCGAGGAGTTCCGGTGGTTCCTTCATGCGAAACCTTAGCCTTGTTTCGCAGCCGCGCAGGCCCCTGATGCCTTCAGCCTGGAGGCGTTCTAGTGCGTCCCGCCGCGCAACCCACACGATGTCCCCTTGCGACGTCAGAGGGCCAAATCTCCCAGAGGCTGTGCCTTCGAGAGGCCCCAGGTGAGTGCCGGGGGGAAGGGGCAGGCCTGGCGGTACCAAGGGCCGTAGTAGCTCTCGAAGTCGAGCCAGCTCCGAAACCGGGACGGGCCAGGGACGGACGAAGCGAGACCGTTCGGGCAGGTGGGACAGATCCACCGCTGGATAATGATACCCTGCGCTGCCCCACGTCACTCCGCATGCGTCGCACTTTACGCCGGGCAGACGCCATCGGTGCGAGGCATTGAAGCTGCCGTTGAAGGAGGGAGACCTCTCTTCGCGTATCCAGAAGTACCGCATCAGGCGCTCAACCTTTCAAGTCCCTGGCTTGGAATGGTAGGCGCGGATGGGCCCTCCCAGGAGTTGGAAGCGGTAGATGAGTTCGCCTGCATGCTTGAAGATTTCCTCGGGGCTCGCGTTCGAGTTGCGAATCCTGAACTCGCGCCAGGCCTGGTTCCAGGCACCTCCGCCTTCGCCCCCTTTGTGGATTCGCTGATGGAGGTCGCGCGGAATCGGCAGCGTGTAGTCGTGAATCCTGATGCCTCTATCCCTGAACCACTCCGCCAGATCCCTGGCCTGGGGGAAGATATGATGCTTCTCCCAGCGCCCAGGTGTGAGCCAATGCGAAGAAGGAGCGACTCGTTCGGGGGCTCCGTTCCAGCTGGGGAACACCATGACGGCGCCACGAGGTAGCTTTTGTCCTCCACCCCAGTTCCTGCGAGGCCCTTGTCCGGGCGCTGCGGCCGCCGCAGGCGGTCGGGCAGGTGGGAATCGTGCAAGCTCCACCTCGCCGGGCATGTCGTTGCAGCGATAGAATCCGCACGCATCCCCATGACATAAAAGCGACACACACTGGTCATCATGATGGGGGGCTGCGCACTCCGGCTCCGAGGCGTCTTGTGTCTGCGCTGTGTGCGTCCGCGCGGCGCTGGGACACCCCAGCAAGCAGAGTGCGAGCACCGAAAGTGCCAGGTTCAGGACAGTCTTCACAGTCAGTGAATTCTACCATGCTGGGGACTCGAATGATGGGCGCACCTACACCCGCCGCGCCCGTGCCGACACGGGAGGCATCTGCATCCCCCGGGGCTTCGCGTGGAGCGACGTATACGCCGCCACCGCCAGCAGGCCGATGGCGAGCAGCGACCACAGCGCCGCCCACACCACGGCGGGCACGTAGGTGAGGTTCGCGAGGAGCGCCGCGTCACTGTGCGCGCGCACGGCGCTGTTCCACAGGTCCGAACGCAAATCGAACAGCGCATACAGCGCCGTGAAGGCCGCGATGAACAGGTTCACCGCGTCCACCAGCCCGTCGGGCAGGAACTTCGCGCCCAGCGCCAGGACCACGGCCGTGCCCAGGCAGAACACCAGGGTGAAGCCGTCCCCGGCGTACAGCACCCCCATGACGGTCAACCAGACGCTGGCGGTGCCCAGCACCCAGCGGCGCAGGCGGAAGCGGAAGGTGGCCAGCAGCAGTCCGGCCCCCGCCACCGCGCTGCCCAGGTACCCCCCGGAGTAGACGGCAATCTGGCCGAGCGTGCCCGGAGGCAGCCGGGACAGGCACGAGCCCGACTCGTTGGCCGCCAGGTGGATGCGGTCCACCGAGCCACCCACCAGCAGCGTCGCCAGGGCGTGCCCGCTCTCGTGCATCATCACCACCAGCACCTTCATCGGCCACAGGGCGGGTGAATCCCAGAAATACCAGCCCACCCCCAGCATGAGGGCGAGCAGGGCCAACCGGCCGAAGTCGAGCTGTGCACCGCTGGCGGTCCGCATCGGTCGCTCCCCTCCTGGACACCCCAACACTTAAACCGGCTCCCTCTTCCACGAAAAAGCCCGGCCTCCAGGCCGCGAGGCATTCCTCGAAAGGGGAGTCGCTTGCGGGCGCCGGACGGAGTAGGGAGAGGGCACCATGAAGAAGACGCTCCTCCTCCTGTCGCTCGTGGCTGCCCCCGCTCTGGCCGGGGAAGGCAAGTGGACTCCCCAGCAGGTCCTGGAGCTGGACCCCGCGTGGCTGCGCGCCCAGGGCCTCCAGCTTTCGCCCAAGAAGCTCTGGGACCCCAAGCGCGGCACCGGCCTGCTCGCGGGCGCGGTCAACGTCGGCGGGTGCTCGGGGTCCTTCATCTCCGCCTCAGGCCTGGTCATCACCAACCACCACTGTGCCTTCGGCGTCATCCAGGAGCACAGCACGCCGCAGCGCGACCTCATCACCCAGGGCTTCCTGGCCTCCAAGCGGGAGGACGAGCTGCCCGGCAAGGGCTCGCGCGTCCAGGTGCCGCGCAGCTTCACGGACGTCACGAAGGAGGTGCTCGCCGCGGTGCCCGCGGGCGCGGACGACATCACGCGCTACAAGGCCATCGACCGCAAGGAGAAGGAGCTGGTCGCCGAGTGCGAGAAGCGCCCCGCGACGCGCTGCCGGGTGGCGAGCTTCGACGGGGGCGTGAACTACACCCTGGTGGACTCGGTGGAGCTCGCCGATGTGCGGCTCGTCTATGCGCCCCCGCGCGCCGTGGGCGAGTACGGTGGCGAGGAGGACAACTGGATGTGGCCGCGCCACACCGGTGACTTCGCCATCCTCCGCGCGTACACCGCGCCGGACGGCAGCTCCGCGCCCTACAGCGAGAAGAACATCCCCTACAAGGCGGAGTTCTTCTTCCCCCTGGCCACCCAGGGCGTGAAGCCCGACGACTTCGTCATGGTGCTCGGCTACCCGGGCATGACGTACCGCGCGCTGCTCGCGGAGGAGATGGCCGAGCGCCAGTCCCGGCTCTACCCCACCATCCGCGACGTGTTCGGCGAGGCCATCCGCATCCTGGAGGCAGTGGGGGAGAAGGACGCCACGGGCAAGATTGCCGTCGCCTCGCAGCTCAAGGGCCTGCACAACGTCTACAAGAACGCCGGTGGTCAGCTCGCGGGCCTGAAGCGGGGCCGCATCGTGGAGAAGCAGCGCGAGGCCGAGGCCGCCGTCGCCGTGTGGGCGCAGAAGGGCGGCGCGAAGTGGCAGCCCGCGCTGGAGGCTCGGGCCGCGCTGCTCGTCGAGCAGGCCGCCATCGCGAAGTCCTTCGACCGGGAGTTCCTCCTGTCCGCGTCATCGCGGCTGGCGCGGGGCCCCGCGCTGGCGACGACGCTGTCCCGGCTGGCCGCGGAGCGCGCGAAGCCGGACCTGGAGCGGCGCCCGGAGTACATGGAGCGCGAGCACGCCCGCATCAAGGACCGGCTGGAGCGCGAGCAGAAGAATGTCTTCCTCCCGGCGGAGAAGCAGCTCCTGCTGGCCTTCGTGCGCCGCGCGCAGGCGCTGGGCGCGGACGAGCGCATCGCCGCGGTGGACAAGCACTTCGGCAAGACGTTCTCCGAGAAGGACGTCCTGGCGAAGATTGACGCCATGTACGCGGGCACGAAGGTGCTGACGCTGGACGAGCGCATGAAGATGGCCGGCGAGTCCGTGGCGCAGCTCGAGGCGCGCAAGGACCCGTTGCTCGCCTTCGGCCTGGACCTGGCGAAGGAGCAGGCGGCCCTGGACGAGGTGAAGGACCGCCGCCAGGGCGCGTCGATGCGCCTGCGCCCGGAGTGGCGCAAGGCGGTGCTGGCGCACGCGGGCAAGCCGGTGGCCCCCGACGCCAACAGCACGCTGCGCGTCAGCTTCGCCAAGGTGAAGGGCTACTCGCCGCGGGACGGCGCCATCTACACGCCGCAGACGACGCTGACGGGCATGCTGGCGAAGCACACGGGGGAGGAGCCCTTCGACGTGCCGGAGAAGGTCGCCAAGGTGGCCGAGGCGAAGCGCTTCGGCGCGTGGCAGGACAAGCGCCTCAAGGACGTGCCGGTGAACTTCCTGTCGGACGCGGACACCACGGGCGGCAACTCCGGCAGCCCCACCGTCAACGGCAAGGGCCAGCTGGTGGGCGTCAACTTCGACCGCGTCTGGGAGAACGTGGCCAATGACTTCGGCTACAACCCGGACGTGGCCCGCAACGTCAACGTGGACGTGCGCTACATCCTCTGGATGCTGGACCAGGTGGAGGACGCGGACGCGCTGCTGCGCGAGCTGGGCGTGCGCAAGGGCAAGCCGGTGGCGGGGGAGTCGCGCTGATGTCGGACGCGGCGGGTGGCCCGCCTCCCTTCCCGGTCTTCAAGCCGGAGGAGCGCCTGTGCGGCAACTGCAAGCTGTTCAACCCGCAGTCGGTGGAAGAGCGCCGGGGCTGGGTGGGCGCTTGCCGGCTGCACTCGTGGCGAGGGCTGTTCCCGCCGTCCGCGCCCATCTGTGACAAGTATTCGCCCCGGGGCAGCGCGGCCCCCGTGGCGGCGGAGCCGGCGCGGACGCGCGCCGCCCGCAGCGTGGCGCCGGTGGTGGTGCGGCGCCGCGCGGACCCCAACGACGTGGTGGACCTGGAAGGGTTGAGCATGACGCGTGAAGAGCTGATGGACATCTTCCGGGAGGCGTCCGGCATGGTGGACGCGCCGCCCCTGGCCAACAAATGGGAAGGGGGCACGCTGCGGCTCGTGCCAGCCAACGCCGAGCTCCAGCCCAAGGACATGCCCATCGACAGCCTGTTCCACAAGGTCGTCATGGTGCGAGACAGGCTGCGCGTGCTGGAGCAGAAGCTCAACGCACACCCGAAGCTGACGGACGCGGAGAAGGTGGAGCTGCAGAGCTACATCACCCGCGTCTACGGCTCGCTCACCAGCTTCAACGTCCTCTTCAAGGAGAAGGCGGACCAGTTCGTCGGCTCGAAGAGCGAGGACTGAGCCCGTCCACCGTCAGGGCTGCTGGCCGCGCTCCTCCATCAGCGACAGCGTGCGCTGCCGGGCGCGGTGGAGGGTGCTCTTCACCGTGCCCTCGGGGATGCGTAGCAGCCGGGCGATTTCCGGGTAGCTCAACCCGCGCACCTCGCGCAGGTAGAGCACCTGGCGCTGCTGCTCGTTGATTTCCTCCAGGGCCTCGCCGAAGTGGCGCTCCATCTCCGAGCCCACGGCGAGCGCCTCGGGCGACAGCGGCTCCTGGGCCTCGTGGCTCAGGCGGTCCCTGCGCTTGCGCGCCCGCAGCCAGTTGATGCTGCTGTTCACCATGACCCGGTGCAGCCACGTGCTCCACGCGGCGCGGCCGCCGTAGCCGGGCGCGCGGCGGGCGAGCCGGGCGAAGACGTCCTGCACCACGTCCTCGGCGTCGGCGGCGTCGCCGACGATGCGTCGGGCAATCGCCAACGCGCGAGGGCGGTGCTCGGTATACAACTCGGACAGCGGCGGAAGCGCGCATGCGTGCATGACGGGTTCCCTCCTGACACGCCTGGGGTGGGCGTACAGGGCAAGGAACGAACGAGCGGGCAGAAGGGTCTATCGCCCTTCGGTGCCATGCTTCGCCGTGCACTCAAATCCGGGGCGGGGGCGTCCTTCGGCTGACACCCCCACCTCCCTGGAAGACAGCCTCTACTCCTGCTCGTCCTGCTTCGTGAGGCCCCAGTCCTTGAGCCGCTTGAAGAGGGTGGAGCGGGCCACGCCCAGCTCGCGGGCCACGCGCTCGCGGTTGTTGTTGTACCGGCGCAGCGCGGCCTCGACGATCTGCCGCTCCAGCTTCTCCAGCATCTGCTCCAGCGTCATGCCCGGCGGCAGCTCCGGCACGGCGATGCCCGTCTCGCGGTTCAGCTCCTGGTCGAAGCTGATGTCGCCCGCGTCGATGAGGGGCCCCTTGCGCAGGAGCAGCGCGCGGTGCACCACGTTGCGCAGCTCGCGGATGTTGCCCGGCCAGGTGTGGTGCTGGAGCCGCTCCAGCGCGGCGGGCGTGAAGCGCACCGTCTGCCCCCGCGGGGCGTAGGTGCGCACGAAGTGCTCGGCCAGGGCGCCCAGGTCCGCCTTGCGGCTGCGCAGCGGGGGCAGGTGCAGGGGGATGACGCAGAGTCGGTAGTACAGGTCCTCGCGGAAGCGGCCCTCGCGCGCCGCGGCCAGCAAATCCCGGTTGGTGGCCGCCACCACGCGCACGTCCACCGTCACCGGGCGGCTGGCGCCCACCCGCTTGATTTCGCCGCCCTCCAGGGCGCGCAGCAGCTTGGCCTGGAGGTCCAGCGGCAGCTCGCCAATCTCATCCAGGAAGAGCGTGCCGCCGTCGGCCTCCTCGAAGGCGCCCTTGCGCGCGCCCATGGCGCCGGTGAAGGAGCCCTTCTCGTGACCGAACAGCTCGCTCTCGATGAGCTCCTTGGAGATGGCCGCGCAGTTGACGGGCACCAGCGGCCGGTTCGCCCGCTGCGAGCAGGCGTGGATGGCCCGGGCCACCAGCTCCTTGCCGGTGCCGGACTCACCCAGAATCGTCACCGCCGCGGAGGACGGCGCCACGCGCTCGATGAGCTCCGCCAGCTGCCGCACCGAGGGGTCGCCGCCGATGATGCCGTGGAAGGCCGTGGGCTCCTTGCGCGTCGCCGAGGCGGCGGGCTCCAGCACCAGCTCCGTCTCGCCCACGCGCAGCACGGTGGGCAGCGGCACCTCGGCCTCGAAGATGCGCACCGGCCCCAGCCACGTGCCGTTGGTGGAGCGCAGGTCCACCACGTGGAAGACGCCGTCGCGCCGGCTCACCTTGAGGTGCCGGCTGGAGGCGAAGCGGTCCTGGAGGACCAGGTCACAGCCGGGGTCCTTGCCCGCGGTGAAGCCCTCGCCGGTGAAGCGATGCACGGACTCGTTGAGGCCCTGCTTCACCCGCACCTGGGCCGGCTGCCACCGCGGGGCCTGGGTGTCGCGGGACTGGACGGACGTGGTGTGGCCCACCTCCGTGGTGACGTCCGCGCCCTCGCTGCCGCCGCTGAGGCGGAACACCGCGCGCCACTGGCCCAGGGCCAGGTCCGCGCCGTCCGGCAGCTCGCCCTGGGTGATGGACTGGCCCGCGACGGTGGTGCCCTTGCCGGACAAATCCTCGACGCGGCAGCGCTCGCCGTCCCACAGCAGCGCCGCCTGGAGGCGGCTCACCTCGGGGTCTGGTATGGCGACGTCGCTCTGCTCCCCGCGCCCGAGCACCAGCCGGGCCCGGTCCACCGCCACCCGCAACACCTCCTCGCCACGACGAAAGAACACCAGCTCCGGCATCCCAGCCCTCTTGCGCTGTGCAGACCGTCAGGCCTTTACACGCCCTGGTGTTCGGCTTTCAACCCCGCGCCCGGTGCGGGCGTGGGGCGGACCGTCAGCGCCGGGGGAGGAAGGTGGGCCGGTTGAGGAAGCCCCCGAGCCGGGCGGCGCGGAAGCTGGGGTCCTTCTTGTCCGGCGGGAGGATGGTGACCCCCGCGCCCAGCATGCCCAGCCGCTTCTGGAACTCGGGGTCCAGCTTGATGTTCACGTCCATCCCGGGCTCGCTGTACTCCAGCCGCTTGCCCAGCTTCAGCGTGCCGGTGGCTACCGCCTCCAGCTCGTTGCTTTTCAGGCGCAGCGACTCCACCGTGCCCAGGCCCTTCTCGAACTGGATGCGCCCGGTGAGCGCCCCCAGGTCGACGGGCGGCAGGTCCATGGGCACCGCGGTGCCGCCGCCCATGGGGATGGACACCTTGCCCCCCTTGATGGCCAGGCCCTTCGTGTCCAGCGTCAGCTCGCCGTTCGCCTGGGACAGGTCCGCCTGCGCGCCATTCTTGGGCATGGTCAGGGACAGGGCGCCGTTCAGCTCGCCCTCCAGCTCCATGCCGGTGAAGGCCGGCAGGTTTCCGCCCGACGCCTGGAGCCCGCTGGCCTTCACCTGGACGCGCGTGTCGCCCAGCAGGCCCACCGAGGCGCTCAGCGTGCCGCCCATGACGCTGGCGCGCATCGCCACGCCCGGCGGGAAGAGGGCAGGGCGCAGCGCCACGCTCTCCAGCACCAGCGGCTCACCCAGCTCGGCGGCGCCCAGCATCCCGCCCTCGCCGCTGGTGAGCGTGGCCAGCGTCTCCGCGCTGAGCGGCTGGGGCGGCTTGCTCACGCGCACGTTGGTGGCGGTGATGCCGAACAGCCCGGGGCGCAGCGAGCCGATGCGCACGGCGAAGCCCGCCTGCGCGGCCTCGCTCACCATCCGCTTGCGGATGGCGTCGTACGGGAAGGTGATGAGCAGGCCCACCACGAAGGCCACCACCGCGAACGCGGCGTAGCCAAGGAGGACCTTCCAGCGGGCGGCTTTGGAGTCAGAGGACATAAATCAGGGCTTCATCCGGTAGGTGGCGACAGTGGTCCACGCCGTCAGCGTGTCCGACGCGGGCCTCGGCTCGATGCGCAGCAGCTTCACCTTCACCACCCCCGGGCCGCTCTCCACCGTCTGGAGGAAGTCCGTCAGCTTGCGCAGGTCCACGTCCGTGAAGGTCAGCTCCACGGAGCTCTCCACGATTTTGCCGTCGCCCAGGCCCACCTCGCCCTTGGGCGTCATGTTGGGCACCTGGAGGCCGGCCAGCGTGGCCTTGTCCTCGATGTAGCTGATGAGCTGCACGTTGCTGGACGTGAGCTGCTGCTCCACCGACTGCCGGTTGGCCTGGGCCTCGCGGAAGCTGGCGGCCAGCGCATTCACTTCCTGCAGCTTGGCCAGCTTGTCCTCGGTGCGCTTGCGGTAGCCCGCCGCGCTGTTGCTGAACGTCATCACCACCGCGAACAGGATGAACACCAGCACCGCCGCGCCGGCGATGGACACCATCCGCCGCTCGCGGTCGCTGAGCCGCTCGAACCACGTCTGGATGGGGGCGAAGACTTCCTGAAGCTTGGCCATGGTCAGCTCTCCCCTCCCTGCTCACCAGGGCATTGCACCTGGACGTCCAGGCGGAAGGACATCTTGCTGCCGTCCCGCGTCTTCTCCACCTTGCCCTGCCGCACGTCCTTGAAGCAGGCGTGGTTCTTGATGGCGTTGGACAGCGTGTCGATCTGCTTCGAGGAGTCCGTCTCGCCCTCGAGGATGACGCGCGTCAGGTCAATCTGGATGCGGGTGAACTTCACCGGCATCTCCTCCGGCACGCGCCCCGTCACCTCCGCCAGGAGGTTGACGGCCGTCAGCTTCGGCAGCGCCGCCGCCGGGCTCTCCACGCCCGCGAGCATGTTGAGCGCGCGGTTGTAGTCCTTCTCGCAGCGCCCCAGGATTCGCTGGGTGGTGTCGCACAGCACCGCGTCCACCTGGGCCTCGCGCCGCGCCAGCACCGAGTTGCGCACCACGCCGAACGCGATGAGCAGCAGGATGAGCGTGGCCGCGAAGGACGCCAGCAGGCCCAGCTTGTCCTTCACGTAGTCGAAGTCGCCCTTGAAGCCGAACTCGCCCCGGCGGAAGTTGAAGCGCGGGGCGCGCACGCCCGTCGCGTTGCCGCGCAGGGCCAGCGCGTACGCCTGGGCCGCCACGGGCTGCTCCGCCGGGGGGACACTCTGCGCCGCGTCCGCTGGCAGGGCCAGCACCCGCACCGGCAGGTTCAAATCCCTGGAGAGCTGCTCGGCGATGCCGGGCAGCTTCGCCGTGCCGCCGCACAGCACCACCGCGCCCACCTGCTGGCGGGTGCGGGCGGTGAAGGCCTTGAGCGTGGGGCGCAGCTCGCGCAGCATCGGCTGCAGGCCGCGCACGAAGGCGGAGGCCGCGCGCTCCGCGTCCGGGCCCTGCGCCGCGCTGGCCACCGCGCCGTGCTGCTCCTTCCAGTGGTGCGCCTCCGCCAGCGAGGTCTGGAACTCCGTCGCCAGCGCCTTGCTCAGGTCGCGCCCGCCGCCGGAGAAGGTGCGCGCGAACTGCACGCCGGTGCCGGGCGTGCCCACCGCCACGGTGGTGCGCTCGTGGCCGATGTCCACCACCGCCACCGCGCCGCCCTCGCCCGGGCCCTGGAAGAGCCCCGCGTGCTGCAAGAGCAGGTTCTGGTAGGCCACGCCCGGGTGCGTGACGATGCGCGGGTCCACCTTCAGCTCCGCCAGCAGCGCCAGCAGCTCCGCCAGCTCCTCCTTGCGGACCACGCCCACCAGCAGGTCGCCGGCCTTCTCCTTGCTCCCCTCCGTGTCCTTCAGACCCACCACCTGGTAGTCGTAGACGACGTCGGAGATGTCGAAGGGCAGCTGGCTGCCGACCTCGAAGGGCAGCGTCGCCTCGATGCGCTTGGCATCGGAGAACGGCAGGCTCAGCGCGTGCGTGGTGAGGGCGGGACCGGGCAGGGCGACGACAATCTGGTCCACGTTGCCCGGGGGCAGCTGGCCGAGCAGCTCCTGCACCGCGGCGCGCAGCGTGTCGGCACGCTCGCCCTCCTGGGCGCGCCGGACCTCGGCGAACCCGTGGGTGGTGTGCGTCTTCGTCTTCGCCTCCAGCACCACGCCCTTCACGGCGTGGCTGCCGAGGTCCAGGCCAAGGATACGGGCCATGCTATTCCTCTCTCCAGTACAGGAGCCGGCCCAGGGTGTCGTCGAGCCGGATGACGGCGGTGAGCGTCTTCTGCACGCTGCCCGCGTCTCCCACAGATTTGATGGTGAACGTCTGACTCTTGTCGCCGACGAGCCGGTTGCCCGCCACGTTGGACTTCACGGCCGGGTCCACGAGGATGCCCGCCGCTTCCACCACCGCGACGAAGTCCTGCACCGACATGCCGAAGAAGCTGAACATGCGCGCGGCGCGGACGCGCTCGATGAGCTCGTTGAGGAACACCGGGTCCCTCAGGCGCGGGTCCGGCCGCGTCTGGTCCGCCACCGACATGATGGCCAGCCCCATCATCACCGGGTCGTCCGTGTTGATGTTGGGGCGGCGGTTGATGTCGGGGAAGACGGTGAGCCGGTCCTTGAAGGCCGCCATGAACTGGTCGTTGACGCCGTGGACCCGGTACAGCTCGTCCACGCTGTCGAAGCGCGCGTTCTTCGGCTGATAGCTGGGCTCATAACGGCTGTAGGCCGCGCCTTCATCCGAGAACCCACCCGGCAGCGGATTCACCGGGTCCACGGGGTTGAAGGCCGAGCCCGTCTTGTCGTCGTCCGCCCAGTCCTTGAGGGCCAGCAGCACGTCCTGGGGCGTGCTGCGCACCTTGTTGGCGTCATCCCGCTCCCAGAGGAACTCGAAGCGCGGGTCGGACATCAGGTCCATGAGCCGCAGGGCGGTGGGGCGCGCGTCACCCGCGCCGGCGATGAGGCGGTGGACGTTGAGCTTCTCCTCCTCGTCGGTGATGGTCGCCAGGAAGCAGCCCTCGAAGCCGCCGAACGAGCGCATGGTCATCGCCGAGGCCACCTCGCGCGCCGCCGGGTCCGCGTCCTCGTCATCCAGCTTGAAGTTCTCGTCCTCGTCGGGCTCCAGCGCGGACAGCTCGCCCGCGCCCGCGCCGTCGTTGTTCACCAGCCCCCGGAGCATGTGGCAGTCCACGCGCGCCATCTTGAAGAGCTGGATGTTGAGCGAGGACGGCTGCACCTGCCCGGCCTGCGGCGTGCCGCCGATGCCCAGCTGCGACAGGATGCTCGCCGGGTTGGGGATGGGCGTCTGGTCCACCTGCTTCTGGAAGCGCAGGAGCAGCCGCGACAGGGAGATGCCCGAGCGCGCCAGGTAGTAGGCGCGCACCTCGTCCCGCTGGTTGGCCGCCAGCTGCAGGTCGACGCGGCTGTTGTAGGCGAAGTCGGTGGCGATGACCGTCAGGATGGCGATGGAGACCACCGCGATGATGAGCGCCACGCCGCGCGAGCGCCGCTCCCGCCGCGCCGCGGGGGACAGGGGCCTGCGCCGCCGCCGGGGCGCCTGGTGGAAGAAGGGGAGGGGCATGGCTCAGTACCTCGGCAGCTCGGTGTTGAGCATGATTCGGGCCTGGGTGACGTAACGGGCCTCCTTGCCGGTTTCGTCCACCGCCACCACCGTCACGCGCACCCGGGTGGGCAGGATGCTCTTGCGCTCCGTCCGCCGGGTGTCCCACTCGTCGTCCCACTCCTTCTTGTCCGAGTCCCAGTACGCGAACTCCAGCTCCTTGACGCCCTCGAAGAGCACGTCCACGTGGCCGCCCTGGTCCATCCGCTCGTCGATGTTCGGGTTGACGCGCCGCTTGAGGTCCAGGCGGCCATTGGCCTGCCGGTCCTCCGACGCCTCCACGTAGTACTCGACGATGGCCTGGTCGGACTCCTTCACGTCCGTGTAGAGGCGCTGGTGCGCGAAGGTGGTGAACAGCAGCCGGTCGCGCTCGCCCACGAAGTTGGTGGGCCGGTCGTTCTGGTCCCGGAAGCGCGTGGCGTCATACCGGTCGCTGACGAAGGCCGAGCCAATCTCGCGACCCATGCGGTTCATGGCCACCCGGACCTGGCGGTAGCGGTCCGCGTCGACCTCCACCGTCTCCTTCGCCGTCAGGCCCGTCTGGAAGGCCATGGCGACCACCGTGCCCATGAGCGCGGTGATGGCCACGGCGACCATGACCTCCATCAGCGTGAAGCCTCGAGTGCGACGCATCACTGGCTCCTCTGGCCGCCGAGCGGGTTGATGCCCGGGTTGATGCCGAGGTTCCCCCGGCGGCTGCCGAGGTCCTGCTGGGCGTCACCCAGCCGGCGCAGGGGCTGGCGCGTGGCGGGGTCCAGCATGATGCCGTTGGGTCCCGGAATGGGGTTGGCCACCGGCCGCCCGTCCTGCGTCACCCACTGGTTGTCGGAGCCGCCGCCCTGGGCCGCCGCGGCGCCGCCGTTGCGGTCCGAGCCCGGCCCCAGCGACACCACGTGCGTCACCAGGTCGATGCTCTCCACCTGGGTGCCTTCCTGCCAGTAGACGGTGAGGTGCACCTCGCGGACCGTCTGGGTGATTTGCTCCACCATCTGCGTGAACATGGGCTGGGCCATGCCCATGGCCGCGCCGCCCATGGAGCCCAGCCCCGCGGCCTGGGGGCCCCCGGACGCGCCGCTCGAGTCACCGCCGGTGCTGCCGCCGAACAGACCGGCCAGCCCGCCCAGCGGGTCTCCGCTGGCGTTGTCGCCGATGGGCAGGTTGAAGATGGCGCCAATGAGCTGGTCCGGCGTCACGCCGTCCGTCTTGGGGGCGATGATGCGCGCGCGCCACTTGAACTGCGTCCAGCCCTCCTCGGAGAAGTCGCCGGACTCCTCCTGGTCATCGACCTCGAAGCCGTCGTCGTAGAGCTCCTGCTCCAGGTCCGTCATCTTCGAGCGGGCCAGCAGCGACGCGACGGTGAGGCGCTTGGTGTAGACGTGGTTGGCCACCGCGCCGGCGTTGAGGTCGAAGATGGCCATCAGCGCCAGCCCGAGGATGGCGAGCGCCACCACCACCTCCAGCAGCGTGAATCCGCGGATGCGCTTCATCGCGGCACCTCCAGCGCCTCGGGCACCACCTGCACCTTGCCGGTGAGGGGTGACACGTCCAGCGTCCAGACGTTGTCTCCCTGCTGCACGTACACGTACGCCTTCTCCGTGTAGCCCTGCGGGAAGAAGTAGAGGTAGGCCACGCCGCTCTCCACCGGCTCGCGCTGGTTGCGCGTCCACACGGAGACCTTCACGTCCGCCGGCAGCTCGCGCGCGGGGACCTCTTCGGAGGTGTAGGACGAGAAGCGGGCCGCGTTCTCCACGCGCAGCTTCTCGCTCTCCAGCAGCTCCTGCGCGCTGGGCGCATTCGTTCCGCTGCCGCCGGTCACCAGGTAGTTGCGCCGCTCGTCACGGCCCGGGGTGCGGGAGGCGCGCTCGCGCTCGGCGTTGTCCTCGCGCAGCATCTCGTCCCGGTCCCGGGAGGTGGTGACGGCGCCCTCGGCGCACTCGGCGTGGTAGCGCGTGGCCTGCTCGCTCTTGGGGTCGGGAATCTCGAACACCAGGCGGCATGTCTGCCCGCGCAGCGCGGCGGAGTCGTAGAGCGAGCGGATGAGGCCCGCCAGCTCCCCCGCGCTGCCCTTGGCCTTGGCGCCGGTGATGGAGCCGATGCCCATCACCGCCGCGGAGAACAGGATGGCGACGATGATGATGGCAATGGAGATTTCGATGAGCGTCAGGCCGCGCTGCGCCCGGTGGCGCGCGCGGGCGCGCGGTGGGAGGGGGCGGTTGCTCACGGCTGCTCCCATCCCGCGGCCAGCACGCCGCCGCTGCTCACGTCCGCATCCGGCCCCGTGCCCCCCGGCTTGCCGTCCGCGCCGTAGGAGACGACGGCGCCGGTCTCCCCGTTCATCCAGTACACGTAGGGGTGGCCCCAGGGGTCCCGCGGCACGCCATCCAACAGCTGTGCCTGGATGAGCGGCGTGAAGCCCTCCTCCTTCGAGGGGAAGCGCCCCATCAGCCGGTGGTGGGACTTGAACATGCCCTCCAGCCGGCGGATGTCGGTGCGCGCCCGGCGCTGGTTGGTGTCCAGCGTCCGGTCCTCGGTCACGTAGACGAGGGTGAAGGCGAGCGTGGTGGCGACCAGGAAGACGGACACGAGGAGGAACCGTCCCTGGCGCTGGCGGCGGTCCTGCCCCTCGGTCGTGGGCGTCGGGGATGCAGTGGCGGTGTGCTCGTTCATGCCCAAGCCCTGTCAACGCGTGTCGCGCGCGACTTCTTCGCTACTTGTTGGCGGTGGCCGCCAGGTCCGCGGAGGAGATGTCCGCGTCGTTGCCCTCGCCGCCGGAGACGCCGTCCGCGCCATAGGAGATGATGACGGGCTTGCCGCCCTCGTTGATGTACACGTAGTCGTTGTTCCAGGGGTCCTTGGGCATCTGCTCCAGCGCCTGCGCCTCCACCAGCGCCTGCAGGCCCGAGGCCGTGTCCGGGTACTTCCCCTTCTTCGTGTAGTAGAGCTTCATCGCGCCCTGGATGTTCTTGATGTCCAGCGCGGCGCGATCCCGACGCGCGGCCTCCAGCTGCGGGATGACGGCCACGCCCACCGCCGCGGCGATGAGGCCGAGGATGGTGATGACCACCATGATTTCGATGAGCGTCATGCCGCGGTTGCGGCGCTGCTTCTTCTGCTGCTTCTGGCTCTGGCGCATGTGTGCTCTCCATCCCGGGTGACTTTCTGGCAGGCCACCCTCTGGTTCTCGTGTCTTCTTGTCAGGGCGTCCGGACGCTGTCCGAAGCCCCGGCGGGCGGGCGCGGCTGCAGGGGGCCATACAGCCGGGCCCCCACGGTGAGCAGCGCCGCCGCCATGGCGACCATCGCCGCCAGGGTGACGCGTTGAATCCAACGGTCCGCCACGTCGTTCATCATTCCACGGCACCTCACCGGATGGCCGAGTTCACCTGCAGAATCGGCATCAGGATGGAGAGCGCGACGAATGCAATCACCGCGCCCATCACCACGATGAGGAGGGGCTCCAGGAGCGAGGTGAGGGCGCTGATGCGCACGTTCACCTGCGTCTCGTAGTTGTCCGCCACGCTGGTGAGCATCTCCTCCAGCTGACCGGAGCGCTCGCCGATGGCGACCATGTGGTACACCAGCGGGGGGAACTCCCCGGAGCGCTTCAGCGGGTTGGCGATGCTCTCGCCCTCGCGGATGGAGTCGCGGGCCTTCTCCACCACCTCCGCCAGCACGGTGTTCGTCATGATGGCCTTGACGATGTCCATGGCCGCCAGCAGCGGGACGCCGCTCTTGAGCAGCGTGGACAGCGTGCGGGCGAAGCGGGAGATGGACAGCAGGCGCACCAGGTTGCCCACCACGGGGGCCTTGAGCGTGAAGCGGTCCCACTTGGGCTTGCCCGAGGCGCTCTTCGTCCAGCGCTGGAAGAGCACGCCGGCCAGCACCATGAGGGGCACCAGGACGAACCACCAGTTCTGGAAGAAGTTGCTGGAGGCGATGAGGATGCGCGTGCTCAGGGGCAGCGTGGCCTTCATCGTCTCGAAGATCTTCGTCACCTTCGGCACCACGAAGACCATCAGGGCCACGAGGATGCCGCCGCCCACCAGCATCATGATGGCGGGGTAGAGCATGGTGCTGAGAATCTTCTGCTGCAGCCGGGCCTGGTTCTCCGTGAAGTCCGCCAGGCGCGTGAGCACCGCGTCCAGTGCGCCGGAGGCCTCGCCCGCGCGCACCATGTTCACGTAGATGCTGGGGAAGATCTTCGGGTGCTGACCCATGGCGTCCGCCAGGGACGAGCCTTCATTGACGCGCTGCTTGATGTCGGAGAGGGCGCGCTTGAAGCGCTCCTTCTCCACCTGGTCCACCAGCGCGCTGAGGGACTCGACCAGCGTGACGCCCGCGCCCAGCAGCGTGGAGAGCTGCCGGGTGAAGATGGCCACGTCGTCGGTGTTGACGCGGCCCCGGCCCAGCTTGCGCAGGTCGATGTCGCGCGCCACCAGCGCGGCGTTGGCGCCCTTGGCCACGGCGGCGCGGCTGCCTTCCGCCTGGGCCAGCACGTCCGTGAGGAAGATGCCGTCGGCGCGCAGCTTGGAACGCAGCGTCTTGGGCGAGTCCGCCTCGAGCAGGCCCTTGATCTGCTTGCCCGCGGAATTGAGACCTCTGTACTCGAAGACCGGCATGGTTCAGGAACCCCCGGCCCCTCCCAGGGAGGAGCTGTCGGCTACATGTCCTCCTGGGTGATGCTGAGCACCTCGGCGATGGTGGTCTCGCCCAGGGCAATCTTGCGCGCGCCGTCCTCGAGCAGGGTCGTCATGCCCTTGCTCATGGCGGAGCGCTTGATGGTGGACGCGTCCACGTTCTTCAGCACCAGCTGGCGCACGTCGTCATCCACGGGCAGGAACTCGTAGATGCCGGTGCGGCCGCGGTAGCCGTTGCGGTTGCAGGAGGGGCAACCGGCGGCCTTGTAGATGCGGTCCACGCCATAGCGCTCGCGGAAGGAGGCGCGGCTGTGGCCCAGCTCCTTCAGCTCCGCGTCGGTGGGCTCGAAGGCCACGCGGCAGTCCGGGCACACGCGGCGCACCAGGCGCTGGGCCAGGATGCCGGTGAGCGAGGACGCCACGAGGAAGGGCTCCACGCCCATGTCCACCAGACGCGTCACGGCGCCGGCGGCGTCGTTGGTGTGCACCGTGGAGAGCACCAGGTGGCCCGTCAGCGAGGCCTGGATGGCGATTTCGGCCGTCTCCTTGTCGCGAATCTCGCCGACCATGATGACGTCCGGGTCCTGGCGGAGGAAGGAGCGCAGCCCCTGGGCGAAGGTGAGGCCAATCTTCGGGTTGATGGCCATCTGGCCAATGCCCTTGAGCTGGTACTCGACCGGGTCCTCGACGGTGAGGATGTTGAGGTCCGGCGTGTTGATCTTCGACAGGGCGCCGTAGAGCGTCGTCGTCTTGCCGGAGCCCGTGGGGCCCGTCACCAGGATGATGCCGTGCGAGCGCTTGATGACGGCTTCCATCGACTCGAGCGTCTTCTGGCTCATGCCGATCTCGGCGAGGTCCAGCAGCGTGGCCGTCTTGTCCAGCAGACGCATGACGATGCGCTCGCCGTGCGACGTGGGGATGGTGGACAGACGGATGTCGATGTCGCGGCCGGCCAGCTTGATGCGGATGCGGCCGTCCTGCGGCAGGCGCTTCTCGGCGATGTTGAGCTGCCCCATCACCTTCACGCGGCTGACGATGGCGTTCTGGTAGCGCTTGGGCGGCTTGATGATCTCCTGCAGCACACCGTCCACGCGGAAGCGCACCATCAGCTCGCGCTCCATGGGCTCGATGTGGATATCGCTCGCGCGCTCCTTGGCGGCGCGGAACAGCACCGAGTTCACCAGCCGGATGACGGGGGCCTCGTCGTCCTCGTCGAGCAGGTCCTTGGGCTCGTCCAGCTCGTGGGCGATGGCGTCCAGGTCCTGCGTTTCCATCTCGTCCACGAGCTGCTCGGTCTCGTTGACGGAGCGGTCGTAGACGCTGTTGATGGCGTCGGTGATGGTGGAGGCCAGGGCGATGCGCTGGCTGATGCTGCTGCCCAGCAGCACGCGCACGTGGTCCAGCGCGCCGGTGTCCAGCGGATCCGCCACCGCCACCGCCACCGAGTCCCCCTCCATGAACAGCGGGAGGATGTGCGACTGGCGGGCGAAGTTGATGGGGATGCGCTTGACCAGCTCCGCGTCCACCTCCTCGGTGAAGATGCGCGCCAGGTAGGGCAGGTCCAGCTGGTGGCCCAGGGCCTTGGCCACGTCCTCCTCGGAGACCGCCCTCAGCCCCACCAGGGCCTCACCGATGCGCTGCCCCTTCTCGTCCTGGATGGCGAGCGCCTCCTGGAGCTTCTCCTCGGTGAGCGAGGGGACGATGGCGCGCAGAATCTCCCCCAGCGGGCGGCCACAGAGGTAGGCCTGGCCGTGGGCGACGAGCCGGGTGGCGTCGTTGCGTGGGGAATCCGCGACGGGGGCGGCGCTCGGGGGGGTGGGGTCGGCGGTGAGGTTCATGGCGTCTGGTCCCCCACGTCCGGCTGGATTCGCAGCTGCTCGACTTCCCCTTCCGACGGGACCGGGACGGCCTCGGGCGGGGGCTGCTCGAAGTTCTGCGGGGCGGGCGCGGCGGGCACTGATTCCTCCGAACCATCCGGAGGCAGCGTGCCTTCCCGCACCGCGGGTCCACCCTCGTCCACCTCCGTCTCGGGGACCTGCCGCCGGCTCGAGGGCACGGCCCCCGGGCTGCCGGACGGAGGCGCGGGGGTGATGATGCGCTCACCCGACACGCCCGGGCCGCCGTTCTCCGCGCGCTGCTCCTCCTGCGTCACCTTCTGGCCCATGCGCGACAGCGGGCCGGGCTTGCGGCTGAAGTCCACCGCCACGTCGTAGCCGGGCACCTGGCCGTAGAACTGCTCCACGAACTGCTGACGCTCCTTCATCTTGCGCTCGAAGATGACGCGGAAGTCCTCCGGCCCGCGGATGATGTAGGGCGTCAGGAAGAGCAGCAGGTTCGTCTTCGTCTTGCGGCGCGTGGTGTCGCGGAAGAAGTGGCCGAGCAGGGGGATGTCACCCAGCAGGGGCACCTTGGAGACGCTCTCCAGCGTGCGGTCCTGCATGATGCCGCCAATCACCAGCGTCTCCTGGTCGCGGGCGATAACCGTCGTCTTCGCGCTGCGGCGGGACGTCGTCGGGCCGAGCACGGGGTCGGTGGAGGCGATCTCCTCCGTCTGCTGGTTGATGACCAGCCGGATGTAGTCGCTCTCGTTGATCTGCGGCTTCACCGTCAGCTTCAGCTCCACGTTCTGACGGGTGATGGGCGCGTAGAGCGAGCCCAGGCCACCCAGGCCGCCCAGCAGGCCGGCGCCCAGGCCGCCCACGCCGGCACCGGTGCCCAGGCCGCCCGTGAGCGAGCCCAGCGACGACGGCGAGAAGCCGGACTGGAAGGGCACGTTCTGTCCCACCGTGATTTCCGCCTCCTCGTTGTCGCTGGTGAGGATGTGCGGCGTGGAGAGCACGTTCACGTCCGAGCTCTGCTGCATGGCGTGCAGCACCACGCCGAACGCCGGGATGCCCAGCTTCTCCAGCGCGGGGATGGTGGGGCCCTGGAGGCCGGCGAGGAAGCCGCCGTAGGAGGCCAGGCTGGTGAGCGACAGCGAGGGCGGCAGGCCGTTGCCGGAGGTGTTGGTGCCGATGAGGCCGGGGACCGCGCCGTTCTCCGTGCTCAGGCTGAAGCCGCTGTGCAGGTTCATGCCGAACCGCGCGTTGCGGTCCAGGTTGACCTCCATGATGACGGCCTCCACGAACACCTGGCGGCGCGGCTTGTCGAGCTGCTGGATGACCTGGACGATGTTCTTGTAGTCCGCGGCGCTGGCGACGATGACCAGCGAGTTGCTGCCCTTGTCGGCCGAGATCTTCACCTCGCCGCTGAACAGCTCGGCGGCCTGCTGCGTGGAGGGCGCGCCCGGCACGCCCGGCGGACGCTGCGGCGTCGGGGCGCGGCCACGGGGCGTGCTGCTGCCGGTGCCCTGGGCCAGGGACTGGAGCGTGCTGGCCAGCTCCTCGGCGTTGGCGTTCTCCAGGTAGTAGACGTTGATGCGCCCGCCGCCGCTGGTGGGGATGTCGATCTGCGCGACGATGTCCTGGATGCGCTCGAAGGCCGCGGGGCTGGCGACGATGATGAGCTTGTTGGTGCGCTCATCCGGGATGATCTGCGACAGCGTCACCGGACCGCCGGGGGCGCCCTCCTGGGCCGTGGGGGCCTGCGCGCTGCTGGGGGGCACGTTGCGCCCGGTGGGCTGGACGGGGCGCTGGGTGGCGGGCTGGCCGGGGCGGCCACCCTTGGCCTCGAAGAGGCGCTGCACCGTGTTGGCCACGTCCTGCGCGGAGGCGTACTGCACCTGGACGATGCGCATCTCATCGCTGGCGGCGCGCGTGTCCAGCTGGTGGATGATGCGCTCCAGGCGGTGGATGTTGGAGCCCACGTCGTTGACGATGATGGTGTCGGGCGGATACGGAATCGTGTCGCCGTCCTTGGACACCAGCTGCTGGAGCACGCCGCGCAGCGGCTCCACCTCCACGTTCTGCACGCGGAACAGCTTCGTCACCATCTGCTCGTTCGTCGTGTACGGCTCGCCATCCTCGACGATGGTGGGGATGGGGTTCTGCTTCGCCGAGCGCTTGTCGACGACCTTCATGAACCGGCCGTACTGGTAGACGGCGAGCCCGTTGGCGTCGAGCGCGGCGAGGAAGGCGGAGTAGAAGGCGTCCGCGTTGACCTCCACCCGGCCATTCTCGGGGCCGATGATGGAGATCTTCCCCCGCACGTTCTCCGGGAGGATGAAGGTGCGGCAGGTGGCGTCCGCCACCGTCTGGACCAGCTTTTCGATCTCCACCTTGTCGAAGTAGATGCCGTAGCGGGCATTCCGGCGGGCCTCCTCGCACGTGGGCGTGCGGCGGGTGCCCGTGGTGGCCTCACCGTTGCCGGTGGCGCCGGAGGCCTGTGGGGAAATCGTCCGCTCTCCGGCGGCGGTGCCGGGGGGCGGTGAGCGACGCTGTGCCTGCGCGGGAATGGCGAACGCGAGGCACAGGCAGAGCATCCAGGACGGGAGCGTCTTCATGGAGGAGCGGGCGCTGCGGAGGTAATTAACGGACGTTGTACGACTTGCGGATCGGCGCACCGTTGCGCTCGATCTCGATCTCGATACGGGATGCGTCCTTCATCTTCGAATAGACCTCCAGCGCCTTTTCCGGGCTGTTGAGGTCGAATCCGTTGATGCGACGGATGACGTCGCCATTCTGGACGCCAATCTTGGAGTAGATGGAGTCCGGACGGATGGAGAAGAGCTTGAAGCCCACCGCCTGACCGTCCTTGAACGCGGGCACGATGCGCGCCTGCATGGCGACCTGGTTGAGGTTGTTGAGCGTCTTGTCGATTTCCGCGCGCGGGACGTCGTACTCGTTCTCGCTGGTGGCGCGGATGCCGCTGTCGTTGCTGGGCGGCGCGGTGTTCGCCTGGGCCACCGGAGGCGAGGGCGGCACGAAGGCGCCGTCACCCGGGTTGCCGTCGATGAACTCGCGGCGGCCGGCGTTGATGATGATGACGCGCTCGCGCTCGATGGTCTCCACGGTGGCGCCCTGAATCGTGTTGCCCACCATGAAGGTCTGCGAGCGCTGCGTCGCCATGTCCTGGATGGAGGCGAAGGACCAGTCGGGGTTGCTCGCCACCAGCGTGCCGAGCAGCTTCACCCGCAGACCGCTCTTCACCGGCGCGGCGTTGGGGTCCACCTCCGCCGTCGCGCCGCCCCCCGGCTCCTGAACCTCGGGCTCGGGTTCCGGCAGCTTGATGCCCGTCAGCCGGGACAGGCGCTGCATGTCGAGCATCGCCACCGCCGTCTCGTCGCGCCGCGGCTGCGATGGCGCACGAGAGGACGAGCCCCCGGTGGGAACGGGGGAGATGGCGGACTCGACGAACAGGTTCACCGTGCTCGCGGCCAGCACGCCCACGAGCAGGATGAACAGCAGGTTCACTGTCCAGAAGTACTTTCGAAAGAAGAGTTCCATCACGCTTCCGGGTGAAAGCCGGGCCCATGTTGAGCAAGCCAGGTGCCATCGCGGGCCAGGCGGGCAAGACAGGACGTACGGCCAACCACTTGGAATTATTCCGGAATAGCAGGCCCCCCTGACGCCCGGAGCCGCCTCCGAAACCCCGCCGGACAAATTGTCAAAGGCGGGCGGGGGCCCGTGTGACGCCCTGTCAGTCGACGTCGGAGCCGGGGGGCGGGGCGGACGGCATGTCTCCGGTGGCCTGCTCGCGCTCCAGCTTGCGGTAGATGGTCCGCGCGGCGATGCCCAGCAGCCGGGCCGCCAGCGTCTTGTCGCCCCGGGTGTGGCGGAGCGTCTCGTGGATCACCCGGCGCTCGATCTCCTCCATGGGCGTGCCAATGGGGATGACGAGCTGTCCGGCCGAGCCCAGCGGGCCCTTGCGCACGGACTCGGGCAGGTCGCTGGCCTCCAGCACCTCGCCGCGCGCCAGCACCACCGCGCGCTCCACCGCGTGCTCCAGTTCGCGCACGTTGCCGGGCCAGGCGTAGTTCTCCAGCACGCCCAGCGCCTCCTGCGAGAAGCCGCGCAGCACCTTGCCATTCTTGGCGGCGAAGCGGCGCAGGAAGGCGTCCGCCAGCAGGGGGATGTCCTCGCGGCGCGAGGCGAGCGCGGGCACGCGAATCTCCACCACGTTGAGGCGGTAGTAGAGGTCCTCGCGGAAGCGGCCCTCGGCCACCTCCTTCTGCAGGTCCTTGTTGGTGGCGGCCACCAGGCGCACGTCCACCTTCACCGTCTGCGTGCCGCCGAGCCGCTCGATTTCGCCCTCGGCCAGCGCGCGCAGCAGCTTCACCTGGGCGGGCAGGGGCATCTCGCCCACTTCGTCCAGGAAGAGGGTGCCGCCATGGGCGCGCTCGAAGCGGCCCTCGCGGCGGGCCACCGCGCCGGTGAAGGCGCCGCGCTCCACGCCGAAGAGCTCCGCCTCCAGGATGTTCTCCGGCAGCGCGCCGCAGTTGACGGCGACGAAGGGCCCGCGGGCCCGCTGGGAATACTCGTGCACGGAGCGCGCGGCCAGCTCCTTGCCCGTGCCGGACTCGCCCAGCAGCAGCACCGTGGCGGTGGAGGGCGCGGCCTGGCGGATGGTGTCCAGCATGGCGCGGAAGGCGGGGGACTGGCCCACCATGGAGCGCCCGCCCGCCGCGTTCATCTCCGCCAGCTTCGCCTTGAGCGACTGGTTCTCCGCCACCAGCGCCCGCTTCTCCAGCGCCTTCTGGATGGCCTTCACCAGCGCGTGCCGCTTGAGGGGCTTGGTGATGAAGTCGTAGGCCCCGTCCTTCATCGCCGCGACGGCCGTCTCCACCGTGCCGTAGGCCGTCATCAGCACCACTTCCACGTCCGGGCGGATGGCGCGCGCGGCGCGCAGCAGCTCCTGCCCGTCCATGTTGGGCATCATCAGGTCGGTCACCATGGCGGCGACCTCCGGCCGGCGCAGCAGCTCCAGCGCCTCCGTGCCGTTGGCGGCGGCCAGCGTGGCCATGCCCTCGCGCTGGAAGATGCGGATGACCGAGTCGAGGTTCGCGCGGTCGTCGTCGACGACCAGGACCGTGGGGGATGTCATGTTGGGCGGAACCTCCTGCAAACCGTGTTCCTTCAAACGGATTCCTCGTCCGGCTCCAGCGGCCCGCCGTCCATGCGGCCAATGTCCTCGCGCCGGACCTTGTCCACGTTGAACTTGCGGGCGCTGGCCAGCATCCGGTCCACGGTGGCGTCGAAGTCCGGCTTCCCGCCGTCCTTGCGGAAGCGCAGGAAGTTGATGCGGGCGACGACGAAGTTCTTGAGGTACGGGCTCTGGAGGCCTCGCTCCTTGAGGGCGTCCACGACGGCCACCACGGCGTCGTCCAGCTCCAGCAGTCGCTGCGCCCGGGCCTCGCGCAGGGGCAGGGCGTCCTGGAGCGGCGTGTCGAGGAAGTCCTCCACCGCCTTCACGAAGGGGTGGTAGGCGCCCGCGGAGAAGCGGGGGCGCTGCTCGTAGGCGGCGCCGAGCGTGACGAAGGCGGGCTCCTCGAAGAGGTGCGCGAAGGCCGACTCCTTCCCCTGCCGGTCGGCCCCCACCAGCCCGCGGTACATGCGGATGACCTCCAGCGAGCGCTCCTTGAGGTTGTGGGCCTTCTCCGTGTTGAGGGCCAGGATCTGGTAGGCCACGTCCTCCTCGGGCAGCACCAGGGCGACAATGGACTTCGCGCCCAGCATCCGGCTGGCGTTGAGGCGGTGGTTGCCGTTGGGCGTCCAGTACCGGCCGTCCTTGCGTACGGCGATGACGGGGTCCAGGAAGCGGTCCAGCCGCTCCATGGCGCTGGCGAGCCGCTTCACGTGGGGCTCGGACACGTCGCGCTGGTAGGGCGTGGGCTCCACCTTGTCGATGGGCAGCACGGAGAACACCACCGGGTGGCCGCCCAGCGGGTCTCGGTAGACGCCGAGCACCTCGCCGCCGTCCTCGCGCACCGCCTCCAGCAGCTCGGTGGGGTATTCCACCGAGTCGCTGGCCACCTCCGCCGGGGACAGGCCCCGGGACTTCGGCTCCGCCTTCTTGCGGCGCGGCTTGCGCGGCGTGGCCGCCTTCTTCGCGGCGGGGGACTTGCGTGCGGACTTCGCTGCCATGGGCTGCACCCTCCTCGTGCTGCTCGGCCGTTCTACGAGGGGGCCCTGACACGTCCCCCACCGGGCCACGGTAGGGGGACGCGGCGGGGTGGGCTACTCGCCCGAGACGGTGAGCTGCCGGAAGCGGACAGTGGGCGCGCCCACCGTGCCACTGCGGAACTGGAGGTCGCTGCCGACGCCGTCCAGGTCCTTGAGCATCTGCAGCAGGTTGCCCGCCACCGTCACCTCCTGGACCGGGTGGGTCAGCTCGCCCTTTTCAATCCACAGGCCGTTGGCCCCCGCGGACAGCTCGCCCGTCACCGGGTCGGTGCCGTGGCCGAGCAGCGCGGTGACGTAGAAGCCGCTGTCCACCTCGCGCAGCAGCGCCTCGGGCGCCTTCGTGCCCGGCTCCAGGTACAGGTTGCTGGTGCCGATGGAGGGCAGGCCGTTGTAGCCGCGCGACGCGTTGCCGGTGGTGCGCGCCTTCGCCTTGCGGGCGGTGAAGGCGTCGTAGAGGAAGGACTTGAGCACGCCCTGCTCGATGATGGGCGTGCGCCGCGTGGGCACGCCCTCGCCGTCGAAGGGCGCGGTGGCCAGGCCGCGCGGCATCAAGCCGTCATCCACCAGCGTGACGTGCGCGCCCGCCAGGCGCTTGCCCAGCAGCGGCGCCAGGAGGCTGGCCTTCTGGTACACCGCGTTGCCGTTCGCCGCGCCGGCCACGTCCGACACGAACGACGCGGCCACCTGCGGGGCGAACAGCACCGGCACCTGCTGCGTCTTCACGCGCTTCGCACCCAGCATCCGCACCGCCCGGCGCGTGGCCTCGCGGCCGATGGCCTCCGGGCCGTCCAGGTCGTCGAGGAAGCGCCGGTAGTCCATCCAGTAGCCTGTCTGGAGCCCGTTGCCGTCCGACGCCACCGGGGCCGCGTACAGGTACACGTAGGTGCCGGAGTACGCGCCCGTCATGCCCTCGGTGGAGGCCATGTAGACCTCGGACACGTAGTCCCCGGCGCCCACGCCGTTGAAGGCGATGACGCGCGAGTCCTCCGCGCGGGCGGCCTTCTCCGTCTCCAGCGCCGTCTTGATCTTCCAGTCCCCGGGGAGCTCGGCGACCTTCGTGTCGAAGAGAGGCCCGGTGTCCCCGAAGCGGCCCAGGTCCTTGCCGGAGGGCAGGCCGTTGAGCTTGTCGGGCGCGGCGGCCGCGGCCAGCTTCAGCGCCTGGTCCACGATGTGGTCCACCGCGGCGGGCTCGAAGTCGGACGTGTAGGCGAAGCCCAGCCGGTCCTTGAGCACCACGCGCACGCCCACGCCCTTGCTGGTGGACTGGGTGAGGTCCTCAATCTGTCCCTGGTGCACGCGCACGCTGCTCTGGCGGCCCACTTCCAGGAAGGCCTCCGCCTGGCGGGCACCCTTGCGCTTCGCACGCTGGACGATTCGCTTCGCGAGCTGCTGGTAGTCCATGGTTGGCGCTCCCTCTCAGGCGACCTTGGTGCCGCCGACGGTGATGTTGTCGATGCGCACGGTGGGCAGGCCCACGCCCACCGGCATGGACTGGCCATTCTTCCCGCACACGCCCATGCCCGGGTCGGGCATGGGGTCGCAGCCCACGCGCGACACGTTCTTCAGCGCCTCCGGCCCCACGCCGATGAGCGTGGCGTTCTTCACCGGGCGGCCCAGCTTGCCGTCCTCGATCTGGTAGGCCTCGCTGACCTCGAAGACGAAGTTGCCGTTGGTGATGTCCACCTGCCCGCCGCCGAAGGTGGCGCAGTACAGGCCGCGCTTCACCTCCTTGACGATGTCCTCGGGGGCGTGGTCGCCCGGCGCCAGGAAGGTGTTCGTCATGCGCGGCATGGGCAGGTGCTTGAAGGACTCGCGCCGCCCGCTGCCGGTGCTGCGCTGGCCCATGAGCTGCGCGTTGAGGCTGTCGTAGAGGTAGCCCTTGAGCACGCCGTTCTCGATGAGGACCTTGCGCTCACCGGGGTTGCCCTCGTCGTCGATGTTGATGGAGCCGCGCCCGCTGGAGACGGTGCCGTCGTCGATGACGGTGACCAGGTCGGACGCCACCTTCTCCCCGAGTTTGCCAGCGAACAACGACGTGCCCTTGCGGATGAAGTCCGCCTCCAGGCCGTGTCCCACCGCCTCGTGCAGGAGGATGCCGCTCCAGCCCGGGGCCAGCACCACCGTCTGCGGGCCCGCCACGCAGTCCACCGCGCCCAGCGTGGCCACCGCCTGCCGCGCCGCCTCGCGGGCCACGTCCTCCGGGGAGAAGGTGTCCCAGTGGCTGAAGGGCACGCGGCCGCCACCGCCGTACATGCCGGTGCGCCGCTCGCCGCCCTTGCCCTGGGCCACCACGCTCACCGACAGGCGGCACAGGTCCTGGGTGTCCTCGGTATAGCGGCCATGGGTGTTGGCCACCGCGATGCGGCGCGTCTGGTCCACGTAGCCGCCGTTGACCTGCTTCACCCGCGCGTCGAAGGCGCGGGCGGCCTTGTCGGCCCGCATCAGCAGGTCCGTCTTCAGCGACACCTCCACGTCCATCAGCGGGGTGGTGACGTGGTAGTGGCTGGGGACCGCGGCGCGGCGCACGGGGAGGCTGCGCTCGGCGCCGCCGCCCTGGGCAATCATGGCCGCGGTGGAGGCCGCCCGCAGCAGCGCGGGCTCGTCCCAGTCGTCGGAGTAGGCGTAGCCCACCTTGCCGCCCGAGATGACGCGCACGCCCACGCCCTGGACCAGTCCCGTCTGGGCGCTCTTGATGCGGGACTCCTCCAGCCGGACCGCCGTGGTGAGCGTGCGCTCGACGTACACCTCCGCGAAGTCACCGCCGCGCTCCATGGCCACGGCGAGCAGGCGCTCGACCAGCGGCTGGGGCAGCAGGGCGGCGGGCGGGGACCGCCGGACCACCGGTGGGGCGAGCTTCGAGGAGGGGGCGCGCTTCGAGGGCGCAGACGCTCGGGGCATATTTCGGAACTCCCGCGGTGAAGACGTTGGGGTATGTGGCAGCCTACATAGGAGGGGGCGCCGCCGGGAGCAACGCTCAATGGCCCCCGTTCTTTCCCTGATCAGCGGCCTGTCCGCATTCCCACCGTGGAGACGGCGCTTTAAGATGCGCGACGCTTCGAGACTGGAAACCGCCCCATGCCTCCTCGTCCTCCTTCCTCTCCCCGTGCTGGTGCTGGCCGTTCCAGCGGTCGTGCGGGGGACGAACCAGACTCCATGAAGGCCCCGGCCCGGCGCCGCCCCGCGCTCGAGGATGAGGACTTCTCCGCCCCGTCCTCCGAAGAGGGCTACCCGGAGGATGGGCCGCCCAACCCGGAGCTCTACGGCGAGGAGGAGCCCATGCACTCCCGCACGGGCGAGACGCGCGTGGCCTCCCTGGACGACGTGGAGGCGGAGCGCCGCGCCCGGGACGACGACGAGGACGACAACTCGGACGCCACCCGCGCGGGCCCCCCGGTGCAGATGGTGGTGCTGGACGGCCCGGACAAGGGCCGCAAGAAGCGCTTCCAGAGCGTGCGGATGGTGGTGGGGCGCAACAAGGACTGCGACTTCGTGCTCGAGGACCAGTCCGTCTCCCGCCGGCACCTGGAGCTGGTGTACGGCCAGGCGGGCGTGGTCATGCGCGATCTGGGCAGCGTCAGCGGCACCCAGGTCAACGACCAGCGCGTGGACGAGTGTCTGCTGAAGCATGGAGACGAGATCTCCATGGGCAAGACGCGCCTGCGCTTCGTGGACGAGGCGGAGCAGATCAAGGAGCTGCGCGCCCAGGCGGAGGCCCGCGAGGCGGAGGAGAAGCGCGCGAAGGAAGAGGCCGCGCGCGAGGCGGAGGAGCGGCGGAAGAACCAGGCCGCGGCGCGGGGCAGCGAGGTGGATCCGAATGATCCCCGCTTCAACGAGGCCACCAACGCCAACTACAGGCTGCCCGACAACCTCAAGGAGAGCTCCGGTGGCAAGGGCGCGGTGGCCATTCCCCGGCGTCCGCCCATCCGCAGCACGCCCAGCCGCTCGGCCGGGGGCGGGCTCACGGGGAAGCAGAAGGCGCTCATTGGCGGTGGCGGTGCCCTGGTGGTGCTGCTCGTCATCGGGCTCGTGCTGATTCCCAGCGGGCCGCCGCCACCGCCGCCGCCCGACCCGAAGGTCGAGCGGGCCAAGGTGCTGATGCAGCAGGCGCGCGAGTCCATCCGCGGGGATGACTACGCCAACGCGGTCCGGCTCGTCGAAGAGGCGGAGAAGCTGGTGCCGGGTATCGACGTGGACAACCTGGCCCGGGGCGCGCGCAAGCAGCAGGAGGTGCTGGCGTCGCTCGATGCGGTGCGGGCCCTCATCGACGAGCAGAAGTTCGACGAGGCGCGCACGAAGCTGGCGGAGACGCCCCAGGGCACGGCGAAGACGGACGACCAGCGCCGCAAGCTGGAGACGGAGCTGGAGGAGAAGGAGATGGCCTGGCGCCTCCAGCAGGTGGAGGAGGCATTCGCAGGCCGCGATCCGGAGGCCATCCGTCCGCTGATTGCGCTGCTGCCGCCGCTGAACCGGCCAGCCTACGAGGTGAAGCTGACGGACCTGGAGGCCGAGCTGGCGAAGGAGGCCCAGGACACGGCGCGCCGCGACCGCAACGCCCGCGAGCGCGCGGCGGAGGCGGCCAAGGAGCGGCGCAAGGCGTTCATCGCCGAGGCCTTCAACGACGTGGAGCGCCGCTTCAACGGCGGGGACTACCAGCGCGCCGTGCTCGAGTGCGACCGGGTGATTGACGCGCACCGGGGGGACAAGGAAGTGAAGGACCGGGCCCTGGCCCTCAAGCGTCTCATCCCCCAGTTCCGGCGCGCGCTGGAGGACGGTCAGAAGAAGCTGGACGCCAACTCGCTGGAGGCGGCGGCCAAGCCGCTGCGGCGCGCGGCGGAGCTGTACCGCCAGATTGGCTTCCGGGGCTCGCTGGGGGCCACCATCGACGAGCAGCTCGCGTCGTCCTCCGTGGCGGCGGGGCAGGGGGCGCTCAAGAAGGGTGACCTGGGCGCGGCTGGCTCGCACTTCCGCGAGGCGCTGCGGCTCAACCCGGGCGACGGGCGGGCGCGTGAAGGACTGGAGACCCTGCAGAAGAAGGCGGAGGAGCTCTTCCTCCGGGCCTACATCCAGCGGGACAGGGATCCGCAAGCCGCGGCGGAGATGTTCAAGGTCGTCATCGAGACGGCCACGGAAGGCTCCGACGTCAAGCGCAAGGCGGAGATGTATCTGAGCGAGCTCCAGCCGTGAGAGGCGGCGGAGTGACAACGATTTGCCGGGGAGACAAGGGATGAACGAGTCGTCGCTGCGTGAGCTCGGGATGGACCTCATCGAGGAGCGCCAGTTCGAGCGCGCCCTCGCCGTGTTCGCCGAGGCGGTTCGCCGCGTCCCCGCGGACCACCGGTCGCGGATGCTGGCCGCGCGCTGCCTCGCTGAGCTGGGCGAGCGCGAGCGCGCCGTCACCGCCTACCACGCGTGCGCGGAGGGGCTGCTGCGCCGCGACTACCTGCTGTCCGCCATGGCCGCGTGCAAGCTGGCGCTGGACCTGGCGCCCAACGAGCGGCGCCTGAAGGAGACGCTGATTCGCGTGCACTCGCGCGCGGTGCGCAACGCGCCGGGCCGCGCCGTGGTGCCCCCGCCGCTGCCTCCGGAGACGCTCTACGACGGCAAGGTGGAGACGGACCTGATGGGGCTGCAGGGCGAGGAGCTGTCCAACCGCGCCATCGAGGTGCTGGCGGCGCCGGACCCGGGCGGCGCGGCGGACCCCAACAGCCGCCCGCCGCTGCCCCTGTTCGCCGAGCTGGATCGGGACGCCTTCGTCGACCTGGTGCGGCTGATGGGGTGGCGCCGCGTGAAGCCGGACGAGGCGGTGAGCCGCGAGGGCGAGCCCGCCGACTCGCTCTATGTGCTCGTGGCCGGCAAGGCGGAGGTGACGCGGCAGATGGAGGGCGAGGCGCGCACGCTGGGCTTCCTGGGCGGCGGCTCCATCTTCGGTGAAATCGCGCTGCTGACGGGCGCGCCGCCCACGGCGACGGTGTCCGCGGTGTCGGACACCGAGGTCTTCGAGATTCGCCGCGAGCACCTCAACGTGGTGGCGAAGAGCCACCCGGCGGTGCCGCAGGTGCTGGCGGACTTCGCGCAGCAGCGCATGGCGCGCAACCTGATGGCCACCTCGCCCATGTTCCAGACGATGCCGGAGTCGGAGCGGGGCGCGCTCTTGCGGCGCTTCGCCTTCCGGGCGCTCCAGGCGCGCGAGAAGGTGCTGGTCGAGGGCGAGCACTCGCCGGGGTTGTTCCTGGTGCTGGCCGGAGAGCTGGTGGTGCAGAAGGAGGACCCGGCTGGCGGCGTGGTGACGCTGGGCATGCTGCGCGAGGGCGAGGTGGCGGGCGAAATCTCCCTGCTGACGGGCCTGCGCGCCACCGCCACGGTGGCGGCCGCGCGCAAGACGGCGGCGGCCTTCCTCGAGCGCGCCGCGTTCCACGAGCTGGTGACGGCCTTCCCGCACATCCGCACGTACCTGGAGCAGCTGTCGGACCGGCGCCTGAAGCAGATTGGCGAGGCGCTGCGGCCCGCGGAAATCATCGACGCGGACGAGCTGGTGCTCGAGCCCGAGGCGGCCTGAGGCGCCCATGGTGAACATGACGCGTTCGAGGGTGGTGGGCGGAGTGCTGGCGCTCGTGGCCGCCGGCGCGGTGCTCTACTTCTGGCCCCAGCAGGAAATCACCGTGGAGGAGGCCATCCGCCGTCAGGTGGTGGTGATGACGCGCGAGGCGGAGGAGAAGGACGTGGGCGGGGTGATGGAGCACGTCTCCGAGCGCTTCCGCTCCAACGGCACGGGCGGCTGGACGAAGAAGGACGTGCGCGGAATCCTCACCGCGCAGGTGCTGCGCGGCCAGTGGGTGCGCGTCTTCATGACGAACCTGGAGGTGCGCGAGGTGTCTCCCTCGGAAGGGGAGTTCCAGGCGCGCTTCATCTTCGGCCGCTCGCAGGCGGAGCGGGTGGAGGACCTGGCCGCCGAGAGCGTCATGAGCGCCTACCTCATCGAGGGCGCCTTCGAGAAGGAAGAGGACGGCAAGTGGCGCGTGGTGCGCGCCCGGCCGGAGTCCATCAGCCCGTCGGACCTACTCTAGGAGCGACGCCGACTCCGTCTTCCAGGCCCTGGCCATGCGGGCCTGCCCGGCGGACTCCAGGCGCTTGCGGATGTCGTCCACGCGCTCGGTCAGCGCCTCGCGCGGGGTGCCCTGCGCCCGCTGCCTGGCGAGGCCGAAGAAGTAGTGCTGGCAGGCGGCGGCGTGCTCGCCCTGGGCGAAGAGCAGATCTCCCATGGCGAGATAGGCCTCCGCCATCGTCCCAGCGCCGGTGTCCGGCGCCACCGCGGCCAGTAGCGGGCGGGCGCCCTCGTAGTCCTGGCGTGCCAGGAGCAGCGCGCCCTTGGCGTATTGGGCCTGGGCCAGCTCCACGCCGCGCGCGGCCACCGCCTTGTCATAGGCGGCGAGCGCCTCGTCCTGCCGCGAGGCGGCCTCCAGCACGCCGCCGCGCGCCAGCCAGTAGCGGCCGTCCTTCTCCAGCAGGGGGCTCTTCTTCCCATCCGCCGTCGTCACCTGCACGGGGCCGAAGGTGGCCTCGTAGGCGTCGAGCAGGGCCAGCGCGCCGTCGGAGTCTCCCGTGGCCTGGAGCGCACGCGCGCCGTCCAGGTAGAGCAGGGGGGCGTTGCGGCGCCGGGCCACGGCGGACTCGAAGGCGGCGCGCGTGCGCGGGTCATGCTTCACGGCCAGGGCCCGGGCCCGGGCGAACAGGGCGTAGTGCTCGTCGGGAGAGGCCTTCAGCGCCGCGTCCGCGGCGGCGAGCGCCTCGTCCGGTGCGTTGCGAGCCAGCGCCAGCTCCGCCTTCAGCGCGCCCGCGCGGGCCCGCAGCACGGGCGTCAGCTCCGCGGCCCGGGCCTCCACGCTGGAGAGCACCTGCTGCGCCTCGTCCACCTTGCGCCCCTGGTAGGTGTGCGCCAGCGCCGCCGACAGGCGCGCGAGCAGGTGGTCCGGGTTGACGCTCAACGCCTTGCCGAAGGCCTCCACCGCCTGCGGATACTGGCCTTCGTCCAGCAGGGCCTCCCCGTACGCGGTGGTGAAGCGCGGGTCGCGCCAGGACGTCTCCGCCGCGCGAGCGAAGGCCTGGCGTGCGCCGGGCAGGTCTCCACGTGCCTGGAGCGCCAGGGCCCGTGCCAGCGTCAGCCGGGCGTTGTTGGCGCCGCGGGACTCGAGCCCGGCCAGGTACTGCTCCGCCTCGGCGGCCCTGCCCTCGGCGAGCAGGTGGAGGGCGTGCGCGCCGTAGCGCTCGCCGGACTGGGACTCCAGCTGCGCGGCGCGGGCGAGGTGCTCGCGGGCCTTCGCGTCCGCGCCGGGCTGGCGGTGCTCCAGCCACAGCACCGTCTGGATGTCGGCGGCCAGGGCCTGCGCGTCGCGGGCATCGGCGTCGAGCTGGAACAGCGCCTCCAGCTCCGTCATCGCCTTCGAGAGGTCGGCGGGGTTGCCGCGCAGGGCGGCCGTCCGGGCCGCGCGCAGGTGCTCCTCGGCCTGCCTTCGGACGGTGCCGCGGTGGACGAAGAAGGCCACCGCGCCCGCGAGCAGCACGGCCACCACGCCCACCTGGACCAACGCGCTGGAGAGGCTCTCGCGCCGCTGCCAGTCCTTGCGCCCTTCGGTGCCCATGGACCCGTCTCCCGCGCTGGAGTTGGATGTGCGCCGGCCGTTGTGCCGGGTATAGAAGCCGCGCTCAGATAGGGATGCACCCCCGGGCTGTCAACGGGGGGCGGCGCGGTGAACACGGACGTCGGAGGTCAGAGGTATGGCGGTACACACGGCGCTACCCCCCGAGGCATTCGAGCGGGTCGCGGAGGCATTCGGGCTGGGCACTGTGCGCGAGGTGACACCCATCCCCCAGGGCTCCATCAACACCAACCACCGCGTGGAGACGCAGCGCGGGCGCTACTTCGTGCGCCACACCACCGCGCGCTCCGCGGAGGACCTGCGCTTCGAGGCCGCGCTGCTCGCGCACCTGGCCGCGTACCGCTTCCCCGGGCCCGTGCAGCTGGCGACGCGTGACGGCGCGCCCTTCCTGGAGCTGGAGGGGGGGCGCGTCAGCGTCTTCCGGTGGCTGCCGGGTGAGGAACTGCGCCACCCGGCCCTCACGCCGGACCACCTGGAGCGCCTGGGCGCCGAGCTGGCCAAGCTGCACCGCGACACGCAGTCCTTCACCGGCACGCGGGAGAACCCGTACGGCCCGGAGACGGTGCGCGGCTGGCTGGAGGGGCTGGCGACGCACCCCGACGCGGAGCTGGTGTCCGTGGCGCGCGAGCTGGAGGGGGACCTGGCGCGGGCGCAGGCGGCGCGACAGGGGCTGGAGCCGCGCGGTGTCATCCACGCCGACCTCTTCATGGACAACGTGAAGTGGCTGGGAGACCGGGTGGGGGCCTTCTTCGACTTCGAGATGGCGTGCCGGGAGGACTACGGCCTGGACGTGGCCATCACCCTCAACGCCTGGTGCTTCGAAGGCGGGCGCTACCTGCCGGAGCTGTGCGCGGCCTTCATCCGCGGCTACCTGGACGTCCGCCCCCTGTCGTCCGTGGAGCGCGCCAACCTCTTCGGCCACGCGCTCTACGGGGCGGTCCGCTTCACGGCGAGCCGCATCCGGGACTACCACCTGTCGCCGCTGCCCGCGGACAAGCTGGTGCGCAAGGACTACCGCACCTACCTCCAGCGGGCCCGGGCGCTGAAGGCCATGGGGCCCGAGGGGTTCGCCGCGCTGCTGGGCCTGTGACGACGGGCCTCAGATGCCGGTGACAATCTTCCAGGTGCCGTCTTCCTTGCGGAAGACCATCTGCTCCAGCTCGGACTCCTTCATGGGGCGCGAGTGGAGCGACGGCATCCGCCAGGAGGCATTCCAGTAGTAGATGGCGGCGGCCACGCCCTCACCCACCTGGATGCGGCGGACGCTCAGCTCGATGCGGGGGCCCTGGATGCGGGGGAGCACCCGCTCCAGGTACGGCACCAGGGTCTGCGCCGTCAGGTCATCGCTGGGGTCGCTCGGCGTGCCGCCGTCGTCCTGGAACGACGGGGAGACGAGCGCGGCGATGGCCTGGGCGTCCCGGGCCTCCAGCGCGGTGCGGTACTGCTCCATGACCGCGAGGATGGCGCGCGTGTCGGAGTTGTCGACGATGTCCGTGCCGGGGATGCGCTTCGGGGCGCACGCGGCCAGCAGGGACAGGACGCTGAAGGCGAGGAAGCGTTTGAGCATGGCGGGGCCTTATTGGGACAACCCAACGGAAGTCAACCCATTCCCAGGCCCCGCCAATGACGGGTGGACGGCTATCCCGCCCGGATGACCTCGGCGATGAACCGGCTGAGGACCGGCACCTCGTTGTCGAGAATCTTCAGGCCTTCCGCCTGGATGACCTTCTCGCCGATGAGCCCCAGGGGCTTGAGCAGGAAGGGGAGCTTGAGGGAAATCTCGCCCTCCATCACCCGCTCCGTCTGGCCGCCGCCGAGGTCCCGGAAGCGCATGGTGCCGGTGTTCACCAGCATCTTCGAGATTTTGTTCGAGGTGGGGACGTTCTCGAACGTCAGCTCCTTGCGGCGCTTGTCATAGGTGGACGTCTCGACGAACGCGAACCACTCGGGCGGGACGGACTTGGGGCCAATCTTCTCGATGACGGGCTTGGGGCGGTAGCGCACCCGGCGGCGCACCACGTCTCCCTCCGGCTTCACTTCCAGCGGCTGCAGCTCCAGCAGCACGCCGTGGTGCTTGAGCAGGAACTCGAAGTACCGCTCGTCGAGGAGCGCGCGCTCCACCTCGTCCACCGTCCCCTGAATCCGATGCCGCGACTCGAAACGCATCCACGTCCTCCTTGCCAGGCTGGCACGTCACCGCTGTCTGGCTGCCTGCCTAGCGGAAAGCGTGGCTAGCGGAAAGCCTGTCGTGGCACCAGGAGTCCACGGAAGGTCTTCTCCTCGAAATCGCAGCGCTCCCGCCACTCGTCCGCGGCGGCGCGGAAGGCGGGGCCAAAGTCCGGCAGTGCACCCACTTCATGCCGGACGGCGCCGCAGTCACCCGAAAGGTAGGCGGACTCCACGCGCATGCGCAGGGCCTCGCGTCGGAGCGCCTCGGGCAGGCCTTCCGCCGCCAGGGCCTGTTGCAGATACCCGGTCGCGAGGCCGGGCGAGCCCACCTGCTGCAACCGCCGCCCCAGGAGGTAGTTGAGGTAGGGGTCCGAGGGGACCTGTGTCAGCGCCCGCGCGAGCAGCAGCAGGCGCACCTCGTCCTGGGTGGCCCGGAAGTACGCGTCGACGGGGCCCTGGCGCGCGGGAGACTCCATGGCGGCGAGCTTCACCTGGGCGGTGCGCGTCAGCTCCGGGCCCGCTTCCTTCGCCAGCACCGTGTCGAGAAAGCGCCGCGCCTCGCCGGGCTGGTCGCGGCGCAGGGCCACGTCCGCGCGCGCCATGGCGACCTCGGCCTCCAGGACGGACTGGCCCTTCACGCGCTCGGCCACCGCGGCGAGCACGGCGTCCGCGTCCGTGTAGCGCTCCAGCTGGGACAGCGCGACGGCCTCGCCCATGCGGAAGCTGGGCTCGTCGGGCTGGAGCTCGGCGGCGCGGCGGTAGCGCTCCAGCGCGTCCTCGGGGTCGCTCGCCAGGGACTGCCGGGCGGACTCGGACAGCCGGGCCACCTCGCGGGCGCAGGCGCGGGTGAAGAGGCTTCCCGTGCGGAAGCGCGCGAAGGCGCGTGCCACGGCGGCGTCGTCCAGGGGGAGCGCGTCGACGTAGTTCTCCCACTCGGTGACGAGCTCACCCAGCGGGCGGTCATACGCGGCCTCGAAGTCCGCGTGCGCATACAGCGTCCGCAGCCGGGCCGCGCCATAGGTGTCCGCCAGGTAACGCAGGAACGACCCCGCCACCGTGTACGCGCGCGCGGGCGCAGACTGGTAGAAGCCCTCCGGGCCCATCAGCTTGCGCATGTCCGGGGCCAGCTTCTGCCGGCGCATGCCCGCGGCCCACTGATGGAGCGTGAGGTCGCCCTGCACGGGGCCGTCCGCGGCGACGGCGAAGCCCTCGATGACGCCCATCAACGGCCAGACGCCCAGTCGGGTGGTGACGCGGAAGGGACCGCTGCCCGCCGGGGCCGCCATGACGTGCGCCAGCTCATGGTGGAGCACGGAGTGGGGGAAGGGCCGGTCCTGGATGTGCAGCTCGTGGCGCCAAGGCTTGGCGAACTGCGTGCGGCCGGCGCCCACGAGGCGCTGCTTCTCGTGCTCGTCGCGGTAGAGCCAGACGTGGATGCGCTCGGTGGGGGCCACGCCCAGGAACTGCTGCGTCTGGGACCAGCGGAACTCCAAATCTCGCGCGAAGCGGTCCACGTCCTCGCGCGGCTTGCCTCGCCAGTAGTGGAAGACGAAGTGCTCCGTCTCGCGAAGGCCGCCGAGCTCCTGGGTGAGCCACGCGTCCGTCATCCGCAGGCCCAGGGCGGGGCCGCGCACCTCCAGGAAGCCGATGGCGACCAGGGGGAGGGCGAGGGTGGCCAGGACGCCCCGGCGCAGGCTGGCGCGGCGAAGGCGCCCGGTGCCGAGGTCGAGCAAGGCGACGGCGAGCCCGGCCAGCACGGTGACCCACAGCAGCGTCTCCAGACGGAACCAGCCGAGCGCGGCGGAGACGCCCAGCGCCTCGTCGTACAGGGGGCCCGGGAGGTGCCCGAGGAAGTGGTTGAACGCGAACACCTGGGGTCCGGCGACGATGGGCCAGACGGTGGGGATGGCGGACAGGAGGATGAGGAGGGCGTACAGCCCCACGGCCCGCCGGGGGCGCTGGGCCCCGAAGCCGCACAGCACGCCCGCCGAGGACGCCAGCGCGGCCGAGGGGAGCGTGAGCATGGGATAGAAGCCCACCAGTGCGAACGGGTCGCACTCCGTGCGCAGCCAGGCGAACAGCGTGGCCACCAGGAAGGGGGGCGCCAGCACGGCCACGTTGAGGAGCAGGGCGGCGCCCAGGGCATGGCCCACCGCGTTGCCGGACGTCGTTGGCGGGACGGCGCCTGGCGGGGTCGGGGCGGTGCCCAGAAGGATGCGACGCTCCTGGGCGGCCGCGGCGATGCCAACGCCCCCGCCGAGCAGGCCCACGGCGATGGACAAGGCCAGGCTCAGCTCGAAGCCGGGGACGCCGAAGAGGGGGAGCAGGACGAGCGCCGAGCCCCCACCCGCCAGCAGGAGCACGGTGGCCAGGACGGCGGGGCGGCGCAACAGGGCGGAGGCGCGGGTGAGGACTTGCCGCATGGCCTCTCCTATACTCCCGGCCAGCATGTCCGAACAGAAGACAGGTCCAGAGCACCGCCAGAACGGGCGCGCGCCCATCGAGCTGAAGGTCGACTACAAGAAGCTCAACTCGTTCTTCGCGGACTACACGAAGAACATCAGCAAGGGTGGAACGTTCATCAAGACGAAGAAGCCGCTGCCCATCGGCACGCGCTTCCTCTTCAAGCTGACCGTCCCGCACCGGGAGGCCCCCTTCGAGCTGCTGGGCGAGGTCGTCTGGTCCAAGGCGGACGCGGAGGAGCCCGGCATGGGCATCCGCTTCATCTACAGCAGCGAGGCCCAGCGGGTGGAGTTCGAGACCGTGGTGGAAGGCCTGATGTCGGACAGCCTCGGCGGCGAGCTGACGGAGAAGCTCCTCAACAAACCGCTGCACTCGCATTCATGAAGCGCGGTGTCCGGTGGCTGATGGTGGCCCTGCCGTGGCTGGTGGCGGCGTGCCAGCAGGAGGCGCAGGGCAGCGCGCCCCGGGACACGCCGAAGGCTGCTGTGCTCCGTCCTCCTGTCACCGACGTCACCGCCGAGGCCTATGTCATGCCGCCGCTCCCGCGTGGGCATGTGCGGCTGGAGGACGCGTTCGGAGGTGTCCACCGGGTGGAGGTCGAGATCGCCGCGACGGCGGACTCCCGCACCCGGGGGATGATGTGGCGCAAGGAGCTGGCCGAGGGGAAGGGGATGCTCTTCCTCTTCCCGCACGAGCAGGTCCAGGGCTTCTGGATGCGCAACACGCTCATCTCGCTGGACATGATCTTCATCACCTCGGACCTGCAGGTGGCGGGCATCGTGTCGCGCGCGGTGCCCCGTTCACTGGCGTCCCGTTCCGTGGGCGTGCCCAGTCAGTACGTGCTGGAGGTGCCCGGCGGCTGGACGGAGCAGGTGGGCATCCGCAAGGGCAGCGCCGTCCACTTCGAGGGCGTGGCGGGCCTGGATATCCAGCCCTGAGCGCCCTTGCGGGTTCGTGACCTGGCTGTCGCCCCGCGTGTCGCCGTGACGCCGCCGCCGCCTGGCCTTGATGAAGGAGTGACCTCGCCTTCGAAGCCCTGACACCTGGGCCCCGCAGGATTCGTGCGCGTCGTCTCTCGGCGCATCACCTGCGGAGGGAGTGGTCCATGTCATCTCGTCTCTTGGGGCTCGCCACCAGCGCGATGCTTCTGGGCAGCACCGTGGCCGTCGTGGGATGTGAGGGAGCACAGGGGCCCGCGGGGCCCGCTGGCTTGAACGGGCAGGATGGGCAGGATGGCCAGCCCGGTCAGGATGGTCCGCCGGGGCAGCCTGGCCAGCCCGGTTACCCGGGCCCCCAGGGGCAGCCTGGGCCTGGTGCCGTCACCCGCGCCCCCGGCGTGGCGGCCGGCACGCCGCTGTCCTCGATGATCGCCGTGACCTTCCGGGGCGACCTGGGAACTGGCGCCACCAACGTGGCCGAGTACGTGAAGGCGCGAGTGAACCAGGTGGTGGCCGGCTCGTTGCCTTCGCCCATGGTGTTCCCGCTGCCTCCCGCGTCCACGGACACCGTGCGCACGGTTCCGGGCCTCTTCTCGTCCACGGTCATCAAGTGGATGGACCCCATCACCTTCGAGAAGGCGGGGGCGCGCTTCGGCGCCAACGTCGACTACATCGCGTACTTCGGAGACGGCTGGGCGTCGGACGGCGCCGCGCCCAGTACCAGGGCCGCGGTGACTCCGGCTGGCTGTGGATCAACCACGAATACGTGTCCGGAACGAAGCCGCGCGTGGGCGCCGCGCCCACGGGCCAGCACCTGGACTTCGCGAGGTTCCTGCGGAACACCGGAGCCCTCTCCCACGACGTGGAGGACGGCGCCGCGTGGGATGAGGGCTCGCTCGTCATCTACAATCGCGAGTGGAAGAAGCAGGTCGGCGGCTCCTGGCTGCGCCTGGTGCAGGACCCGGCCACCGGTGAGTGGGCCGTGGACCGCAAGGCGGACAACCTCCGCTACGACGCGACCAGCGGAACGCTGTCGAAGGTGGTGGGCGTGACGCTGTCCGGGACGGACCGCGATGACGAAGGCACCTCGCTGCCGGAGAACGTCGTCGCGGGGACGCACTCGAACTGCTCGGGTGGCCAGACGCCGTGGGGCACCGTCTTCGTCGGCGAGGAGAACGTCCAGTACGCCTACGGCGACCCGGAGAACGCTCTCTGGACCGGCAAGAACGACTGGCAGGAGAACGCCGTGGGCTTCGCGCCCGGCGCTCCGCTCGCGCCCGATTTCTCGCCGCCGACGTCCGGCGACTTCATCAGCACCGACGCCAACTCCAGCCACCTGAAGGACGGGTTTGGCTATCTGACCGAGATGGATCCGGGCGCACCGGCGGACCACTGGTACGGCCGCGACGCAGCGAGCCCGGGACAGGGCCACCGCAAGCTGGGCGGCATGGGACGCGCGCACTGGGAGAACGCCGCGTTCGTGGTGGGGGCGGACTGGAAGCTGCTGCCCGGACAGCCCATCGTCATCTATGGCGGTGACGATCGGCGTGGCGGGCGCATCTTCAAATTCGTCACCAGCCGCAACTACACGGCCGGGATGACGAAGGCCGAGACGCGCGCCCTGCTCGACGAGGGCAAGCTGTACGCCGCGCATTTCGCCGGCCTGGACAACGCCACCGGCGACACGCTGGCCGGGGGCGCGATTCCCACCGACGAGGCGCCAGGCCAGGGCCGCTGGGTGGAGCTGAGCCTCGACAGCACGGACCTCGCGCCCAACGGCGAGGCCCTGGGGCAGCCCACGATGACGGTGGGCGCCGCGCTGCGCGACGTCAGCTACAACGCGATTGGTGGCTTCGTGAACGACGACCAGGTTCGCAAGCTGCTGTGGACGGCGGCCAACAAGGTCGGAGTGATGGAGCTCAACCGCCCCGAGGACCTGGAGTGGAACCCGAAGGACCCCAGTGGCACGCCGCTGCTGTACGTGGCCTTCACGGAGCACGGCGACCCGACGGCGCTCGACGCGCAGGGCCGCGTGGCCACCGCGGAGCGGAATGCGGAAGGCGTGTGGGTGAAGAAGGCGCGCGGCGCCAACGACAACCGCGCGGTGGACCGGGTGGGTTCCCTCTTCGCCATCCGCGAGTCGGACACCGCCGCGCCGGGCGGCTCGAAGACCTTCACGTACTTCCGCGTCTGGAAGGGCGAGACGGCGTCGCTCAGCGCGGAGCCGGAGTACTCCGCCGCCAAGCCGGACAACCTGCTCATCGACCGTGAAGGCGGCGTGTGGTTCGGCACGGACGGCAACTTCGGCGTCAACGACGCGGCTGACAGCGTCTACTACCTCAACCAGGAGCCGGCCCACCGCAACAGCCCGTACTTCCGCAAGGCGTTCCGCGTGCTCTCCATGCCCAGCGACGCCGAGGCCACGGGCCCCGCGTTCAGCTCGGACATGACGACGTTGTTCGTCAGCGTCCAGCACCCGGGCGAGGACAACTACAGCACCTGGCCGTAGCAAGGCGATACGGGAGGAGACGGCGCATGTTCACGTCGACGAGGGGAGGGGCACGCGGAGGGCTTGCGGTACCGTTCGCGCTGGCACTGTTGCTCACCACGATGGCGGTGGCGGTGTGGAAGCACCGCGAGCCCGCAGTCGTGGAGCCTCCCTTCGATCCGCTCGCGCAGGCGCTGGCGAGCGGGAGCCGCATAGGCAACCGCGAGGCGCCCATTCCGTCCATGTGCTACACGAAGACAGAGGGCGTCTCGAACCCCTGCTGGACCTGCCACACCGGCGGCGTCGGGGTGAACGTGATGGGCGACGCGTCGCTGCAGGCCGAGTATGCCTTCAGCGACGTGGGGCTCACGAATCAGTGGACGAATCTGGCTGTCGATCGCACGTCCGAGATGGCCGGTATCTCCGACGCGGAGGTGCTGCGCTACATCCGCGAGGACAATTACACGCCGCTGCGGGCCGCGCTGCTGGGACGGCCGGGCGGCTTCAAGGGCTGGATTCCGGACCTCGACCTGACGCTCGGCTTCGATGCGGAGGGCTTCGCACGCGACGGCAGCGATTGGCGCGCGGTCCGATACAAGCCCTTCCTGGGCACGTTCTGGCCCACCAATGGCAACACGGATGATGTCTATCTCCGGCTGCCCAAGGCGTTTCGCGAGGACTCGGAGGGCAGGCCGTCGCGTGAAGTCTATCGGCTCAACCTCGCCATCCTGGAAGCGGCGATGACCGCCGACCCGGAGGTGAAGGACGTGAGCGCCCTGCGGCGGCGCGTAGAGAACGTCGACGAGCGCGTGGGTGGCGTGGACCTGAACGCGGATGGGCTGCTCACGGCCGGGGTGGCGGAGGTACGGGGCTTGCCCTCATACTACGTGGGGGCCGCTGCCAAGGTGCGGGTGCGCCGCCACTTCTATCCCCAGGACACCGAGTTCCTGCACACGGTGCGCTACGTGGACCCGAGCGCGCCATCGCTCCTGTCCCGGCGGCTGAAGGAGGTCCGTTACTCGCGCAAGGTCGAGGAGCACGAGGACATGCGGGTGCGGGGCTTCTACGCCGATGAGCAGGAGAAGAAGATGCAGGCGCGCCTGCCGGTGTTCCCCGGCACGCCGGAGCTGGGGCTCCTCAACGACCATGGTTGGCGGTTGCAGGGGTTCATCGAAGACGCGCGGGGGCGGCTGCGCGTGCAGACATTGGAGGAGCACGTGTTCTGCATGGGCTGTCACACCAACCTGGGCGTGACGGTGGACCAGACGTTTGCCTTTCCCCGCAAGGTTCCGGGCGCAGACGGCTGGCGGGAGCAGGACCTTCGAGGCATTCCCGACGTGCCCCAGGCAGGTCACACGAGGCCCGAGGTGCTCACCTACTTCGAGCGGGTCCGTGGCGGGGACGAGTTCCGGGCCAACGACGAGCTGCTCGGCCGCTTCTTCGTCGGTGGCCGCGTGGATGAGCAGGCCGTGCGCCGCGCGGCGAAGGGCGGAGACCAGGACCTGGCGTGGCTGCTGACGCCGTCGCGACAGCGCGCGCTCGACCTGGACCGGGCCTACATGCTCCTGGTGCGCGAGCAGTCGTTCACGAAGGGGCGGGATACGCTGCTGTCGCCACCGGCGAACGTGTTGACCCAGGTCGAGAACGGCTCCACGGGCCTGGAGGATGCGGGGCTTCTATTCGAGGATGGCCGCCTTCAACTCGTATGGGACTGACAGCTAGACGTCGGGGCGCTCTCAACGCGAGCCCCTGCGGCTATCGACGTAGTTGTGCACGGGGGCGCTTCAGGACACGCGCCGACCGACGGCCCCAACGCATCGGTACGTCCCGCGTCTTCTCCCGCGCTTGCTTCTCTCCTCACGTAGAGGGCTTCGCCGTGTTTCTCTTCTTCGCGGGGAGCACCATGCAGGTGCTTCACACTTCAATGGGGGAAGACTCGATAGACTTTGTCAATGCCGTGCGGAGTCGTCACTGCGTTGTCGTTCAAACGCCGTCACGTCGAATCATGAATGTCAGTGTGGGGCGCCCATGACTTGTGGTACGGGTTGAGGGCCTGTTGTCCCAAATTGTACGTTTTGGGGTTGATTCCACACTGGTTTGATGATGGTGGAATCCAGGAGAATCTTGCTGAGGGGGACGTTTTGTCTGGAACTGGCTTGAGGGGATGGCGCGCGCGCTCGCTGCAGCACTCTTTTGGTCTCGGGGTGGAGAATTCACGCCCTAAGAGCAGAAGTGTGGGTTGGGGCTTGCTGGGGCTTGTGGCGGTGTTGTGGTTGGGGTGTCAAGGCGCACCTGATGGCACCGAGCTTGAGACAGGCCCCGCGCTGTCATCCGGGCAGCGTGACTTGGTGCATTCATGCTGGCCCGAAGGCACTTCGGATGATCTGAAGGTCTGTTCCGGTGGCTTTGTTTATAGCCTGCAGTGTTTTCAATTGAAGAGCTCGGCGGCCTGCGACGAAGTCGGCTCAGTCGAATCCTGCACTCGTTACTTGGAGTGCGCCCACCGCGACTTTGGCGTCGCTGCTCGTGGAACCAATATTTGGCGGACGCCCGTCGAAAGCTACGCGGGGTTGGGCGTGGAGAGCTGCGCAGAGGCCGCGGCGTGGTATCTGGCCTCGCTTCAGTTCAATGAAACAGAGCTTCAAGGGCTTACCTATACACAGCGGGAGTACAGTCGGTACGACTTGGATGCGGGACGATACATTGATGTCTGTGAGGTGACGTACTCAGGTTTTCCGAAGCTGTACAACACGGGCGTCGGGCCTCAGTGTGGTGTCGAGTCGTATCCGTGTAATGAGCCGATATACGGGGAATGTCGTCACCCAAGTCACGGCGAGGCACCTGCCTCGGAATGTGGCGCGGAAACACGGTTCACCCAACCAGGCGTGTCTCTTGCTCAAGTCCAGGCTCAATCAGCCTCGGAATGGAGCGCTATGCAGGGGCAGGGCGAACCTGTGTTTCGGACCGAACCTTCGTGTACGTCTTGTTCGGAAACGAGCGCATTGGATGCGAACGGTTGTTGGCCCGCTGGGACTACGGACTCAGAGAAGACATGCGTAGATGGCTACACGTATGGTCTGACGTGTTTCAATCTCGAATCTTCACCAGCCTGTCCTCAGCGTGGTTTCGAGCAGATGTTCTGTACCCAGTACAATACGTGTCGCCACCCTGATTTTGGCGTGGAAAGTTACGGTGTTCGGCAGGTTCACGAGACACTTCCTGGCCGCTACATCATGGTGTGGGTGTGCATGCCGGATCCTGTGGCCTCTCCGGTGACTAAGGCGGGCGGGCCAGGGGAGAACTGTGAGCAGGTGGAGCAGCCGCGGTTGACCAAGACATGCTCTCAGCGTGCCTCGGAGATTGTTGAAACACTGCCAGCCCAGTTTCGCTCCGGCGTAACCTTCACTGCGACGGAAGGCCCTATTGTTGAAGATGGTTCTGGTGTGTCTGCTCCGTGCGACATTACATTCCAGAACTGGCCTACGTTCCGCGAGGACGACGGCGCTGTGTGTGGTGTTTCTCATGCTTATTTGTGTGATGACCCCTCGCGGCCCATTTTCGAAGAATGTCGCCACGCAAGCCATGGTGTGGCGCCGGCGGATGAGCCTTGCGGTGTGGCTCCGCTGCTGACGAGTTCGCCTGGTGCGTCGCTCGTTCAGGTCCACGCGGAAGCTCAGCAGCACTGGGCCGCAATGAAAAGCCAGGGGCCAGTGACATACCGCGTGGCGCCGGTGTGCCCGTCGTGCACAGATGTGGTGCCCTCGCAGGAGAGCAATGGGAAGAGCCCGGGGCGTATTAGAGGGGGGGGGAACGTAACGCCGGATGGCGCTGCGACGTATTCCATTCCCCTGTGGGTCTCCCCTGGTCGGGCTGGTATCCAGCCGCAGCTCGCGCTTCAGTACAGCAGCCGTCAGGGTGACGGTTTCCTAGGCGTTGGATTTTCGCTGTCGGGCCTTTCGCAGATTTCCCGATGCCGTCGCACGGTGGCCCAGGATGGCGAGGCCGAGGCCGTCCAGTTCGATGCGTCAGACCGCTTCTGTCTGGACGGTAATCGGTTGGTCGCGATTGCAGGTGTCTATGGAGCGCATGGCACGGAGTATCGCACCGAGAACAACATCTTCGCTCGTATTGTGTCCTTGAACCCCGATGAGATGGGGCCGACGACGTTCGAGGTGTACCTCAAGGATGGGCGAATCCTCACGTTCGGGGGAGGGCCAGAGTCCCGAGTCGAGGCACCGCGTGCGAGGCTGCGTCCTGTGAGCCTGGGCAACGTGGACTTTCAGTACCCAAGCTGGGGGCGCTTGAGTTGGTCGGTGTCTCAGATGCGCGACCGTTCGGGGAACGCGCTGCGAGTCCAATATGGTGCGCTCCGGGACGCGGGGGTGGATGAGGCGCTGGAGCACTGGCCGGAGGAGATTGTCTACACTGAGTCCTCCGTGCAGGGGGCTCCTGCTGCCAGTCGTTCGGTTCGGTTTGTTTATGAGAACCGGCCGGATGTGGCGGAACAGTTTGTTAATGGATTGAAGCTGCGTCGTTCGCGCAGGCTCGTTCGCCTGGAAATGCGTGGGCCGAATCCCGTCCATCCGTCATTGTTGCGTTCGTATCGCCTTGTCTACGGCACGCCATCCATTTCCAAGCGAAGCGTGCTGACGGAGCTTTACGAGTGTGATGGTGCTGGGGTCTGCACGGCGCCAACGCGTTTCGAATGGACTCCAGGAAGTTGGGAGTTCGAGGCCGTCAACACAGGTATTTCGGATGCGACCGTCAGCCCTGGCTATGCACGGGCCGAGGGCATTTGGATGTTGTACACTCCGGATATCAACGGCGATGGCCGGGATGACTTGCTCTATCGCGAGTTCGTTTCGGGGACGACCGGCTCAGGGGGATATGGACGCTGGTGGGTCCGGCTGAGCACCGGAAATGGCTTTGGGCCTCGTGAGCCAGCGAATCTCCCCAACAATAGCTACGAGGGACGGCTCGATGCTGGCCGGCCCATTGACTTCAATCTGGATGGGAGGGTGGACTTCGTCAACATGGCCTACCGTGAGAGTGATTCCTGGCGACACTACCGCCTCTATCGCTCCACGGGGACCGGGTTCGCATGGGATGGAACGGACCATGAGTCTTCGCGTATGTGGCTCTACTCAGGCGCGCCACAGTCTCCCACGTTCTATGCAGCCGATCTCAACGGAGACGGTTTGCCCGACGCCGTGCGGTCCATTACCGCGAGTTCCAGCGGCGGGTATCACGTGTGGGGATACCGGCTCAACTCGGAAGGGACGCTCTCCGCGTATTCTGAACTGCCAATTCAGGCATCCAGCGAGGGGCTTGCTCAATTCGCGGATGTCGATGGCAGCGGCCGGACCGCGCTATTGACGTCGGACCATCTGACCTCCAATGCGTATTATTACACTGCCGTCATGTTGGGCGCGGATAATGCCGTGGTACGAAAGCCCACCGCGTTGATGACGACTCAGTGGGACGCTCTCCGCCACTGGTTTGCTGATATCAACGGTGATGGCCTGGCTGACGCAATCAGCGTTCCCTTCTACGGCGGAGACCCGAGAATCAGCCTCAACACGGGTAACGGGTTTCTTCCCCATCGCACGCAGACGCTGAGTCCTGAGTTCCAGTTTGGTGACATGGATGCCGGGCTCGGAGGAAACGAGTCTGGCGTCCGCGTGGACGACTTCAACGGGGATGGGCGGGCAGACGTTGCCATTGCCAGCTCGCACATTTCGCCAGCGTCACGGCAGCACTGGGTCGTGCTCGAGTCGAATGGTCGTGAGTTCCGTCCTCGCGCGCTTCCAATCCCTTTGGGGATGAAGGCGCGGGAAGGCTGGAAGATGCACCAGTTGTTGGATGTCAACGGCGACGGTTTGCGCGACATCGTTCAACCTGAGAATGGCACGCTTCGTCTCTACATTCGAAAGGGCCTGAAGCCCGACATGTTGGTACGGGTGCGTGATGGCCTCGGGGCACGCGTTGAATTCGACTACAAGCCTCTGTCAGACAGCTCAGTGTACACGCCTGGCGTCGTTCCGGAACTGCCTCAGTTCCGCGTGACCCGAGGGTTGTGGGTCGTGTCGGAGCATCGAGTTGAGGATGGGCTCTTGGGGCTCCAGGCATTCCGTCACCGCTATATAGATGGGCGTGCGGACCTTCAAGGGCGCGGCTGGCTTGGGTTTGCAACGCACGTTGTCACGAACGCCCGGACGGGGGGAGAGCAGCTGACTCGATACGGCGTGAGTATTCGGGTGGGCACGGCCTGGCCCTACGCGAATCGTCCTGTCTTCGAGCAGCGCACGTTGATGCTTGAATCAGGCCGCTACATGCGTCAGTCGAGGTGGACTGAATATGAGCTCCACACGGAGGCCCAGGGAAAGGTCCGGTTCCCTTGGGCGAACTATCAGTTGGAGGCGCATTTGGAATGGGAGGGTGGCTCCAGCCCTGAGTCAGGTGAGGTCACCTTCGGAACGAAGTTGGATTATGCCTACGATACAGATGGGAACCCGACATACTCGCGCAGGCGCTCGCTCTTCGCCGGCGTGGAGACAGGCGATGAGGAAGAGTGGAGTGCACAGTATGACCGTTGGCCAGATCGCTGGCTCATCGGGCGCCCGCGCAGCGAGCAGGTCACCAGCCGTACCAGCTCCGGCGCAGCCGTTTCACGTCGCGTAAGCTCCACGCACAGCCCGTCTACGGGGCTATTGGCGACACAAACAGTCGAAGAGGGGGACGCCAATCTCCAATTGAGGACTGTCATCGAGCGCGACATTTTTGGTCAGGCCACCCGTGTAACGTCCACCGATGCCTCGGGGCGAAGTCGTTACACGATGGCGGCATATGACAGCCAGGACGAGATGTTCCCCGTGACCATCACGAACAGCCTGGGGCAGCGCACGGAGCTGGCCTATCACCCTGGGCTTGGCGCTCAGGTCGCTCGCACCGAAGTCAATGGAGTCCGCACTCGGTGGAGATACGATGGCTTTGGGCGCGTTCGCTGGGAAGGCCGCGCTGACGGCTCCCATGTTTCGGTTGCCTACGCGTCCGGTATCCCAACGGGGGCTTCATTCACAAGCTCTTCGGTATCTTTGAGCTTTTCGGACGGAGCAAGGTCGCGGCATGACTTTGACCTGCTGGATCGTCCGGTGGGAACTGAACGCACTGGGGCTGACGGGGCGCCTGTCTATAAAATGACTGGCTACGATGCCCTAGGGCGGGTCAGGCAGGTCTGGGCGCCTTACTCCGCAGGCGATCCCATCGTGACGACGGAGTATGAGTATGACCGGTCTGGACGTCTCCTCTTCGCCCGGCATGGTGATGGGACGTTCGAAGAGTATCGCTATTCCACGCTGGTCACAGAGGCATGGGACGCGCGGCGTAACTATACGCGTGCGATCCGCGACGCTCGTGGCCGCCCTCTCGAATATCGACAGGAAGGGGGCCATCAGTCTCATACTGGTACACGCTTTACGTACGGCCCCTTCGACCTTCCTGTGAAGGCCGAACAATTCGTTGACAATGTTATCCGGAACGTGACGGAGTTCCAATACGACAAGTTGGGCAACCGTACTCTGTTGCTTGAGCCAAACAGCGCCACGCCGTATCGGGAGGACTTGGTTTATAATGGCTTTGGTGACGTGGTGCGCAGGACGGATGCATCGGGAGCCATCACGACGTATGAATATGACCTGCTAGGGCGCATAACCCTTGAGTCCGGCCCAGGCGGCGACACGAAGTTCGTGTGGGACTCAGCCAGTGGAAATGGCATAGGACAGCTCGCCTCGGCTGTCAGCCCCGAAGGTGTGGCGACCGCGTATTCGTACGACGCCCTGGGGCGGTTGGAACAGAGCCAGTGGCTGATTGACGGCCGCTATTACCGACTCAACCAGAGCTATGACACCCAAGGCCGCCTGGACGTGCTGTCCTATCCGGAAGTGCCCGGACAAGCGCGATTCGAGGTGAAGCATACGTACTCTCCCTGGGGCGCGCTGAAGGATGTGCGTGCGGTCTCAAATGGTCACGTTTACTGGACCGCGGAGGCTCGGACGGCGACGGGACTGCTGAAGACCGAACGCTTTGGCAACAACGTCACATCCAGCAGGATGTATGACCCGACACGTGGTGTGCTTCGGCGCATTGATACGACGTTGGCGTCAACGGTTGTTCAGGCGCTCGCCTACGACTTTGATGCAAATGGAAACCTTGCAACGCGTGGTGACGAAGTCACGGGGGTGTCGGAGTCCTTCGGCTATGATCACCTGGATCGACTCGTGGCTTGGACGGTGCAGGCGCCCACCCGTCGATCTGTCCATGCGTTCCGGTACGACGGCTTGGGGAACCTGTTGGGACGTGACGTACTCGAAGGGGACGGCACCCCCTACAGCCTGACTTATGACACGTCGATGGGGTTTGGTCCTTTCGCTGTGACGCACTCGACCTGGGGCACCTACTCCTACGATGCCAACGGCAACCAGGTGACGGCGCCTGGGCGGCAGGTCGCCTACACTCCCTTTGGTCTGCCCTCACGCATCATCCAGACCTCCGACGTCCTGACGTTCCAGTACAGCGCGTTCCAGACGAGGGCGCTGAAACGGAGTTCCACAGGGGCTCAGACCTCTTATGTGGAGGGCTTGTATGAACACCGTCGAGATGGTGCACTGGGGGAGCACGTCTTCCACATTCAGGGTGATGGGCGTGGGGTAGCGCAAGTCGTATGGAAGGAGGAGAATGGCGTCATCACTGACACGTCGACGTTGTATCTGCATGGCGACCTCTTGGGGTCTGTTGACACGGTGACTGATGAGTCCGGCCTTGTTGTCGAGCGATTGAAATACGACGTCATGGGGGCTCGCGCCTTGGCCAGTAATCCCGCGCTGCCTGCGGTAGGAACGAACGCGAAACTGCGCCACGGCTTCACCGGGCATGAACATGAAGATGAGTCAGGGCTCATCAACATGCGAGGCCGTATCTACGATCCAAAGATTGGCCGCTTCCTGAGCCGTGATCCGCTGGTCCAATTCCCAGACTTCAGTCAGTCGTACAATCGGTATACGTATGCACTGGGAAATCCGCTGAAATGGACTGACCCGTCAGGCTTCTCTAATGCGAAAGTGTCCGTGGCTGATGTTCGTGACGCTATCGTGACGCCAAATGCGGGGACAACGGTCGTCGACGGAAAGGTCGTCCCCTATGACACCGTTACCTTTGTTGAAGGAGGCGAAGGTGGGGACGTCGGCGTAGAGGGAGGAGGGAGCGATGATGACGGGTTCTCCAGTCCCTCTGCGAGTGAATACTCCGCGGGCGGCAATTCTCCTGGCGCGGGTAATTCTCCCAGCGCGGGAGATACCCCCGGTCCAAGGGGACAACCTGGAAACAAGGGGCCGACTGTTAGCAGCATGGCGCCTTACGAATGGGCTGGGCGCATTGAGAAAACGGAGACCTATCTTCATGTCAAGAATTACGCAGAGGGATATGCAACAGCTAATCCTTTGCTTCAGATGTGGATTCCCTATGCCGTTTCGGCAGGCTTTGCCGGAACGGCTCTCGGGCTTGTGGAAGGACTGAAGCTCGGGACCGGGACTGCGGCAGCCATGGATGCGACCGGGGCCGATATGGCGGTCCCGATTCTTGAGGATGTTGTACGGTTTTCGACAGTATTCAATGCACTTGGCGGCTTGCGTGGAGGTGCGTTGGGGATGGCCGCAAAGGCGAGCGTGAACTGGAAGAGCGTCAAGACGTTCCAGCACACGTTCAAGAAACATGGGGAGGGCGCGAAGATCACCCGTAGCCTCACAGATACGGCTCGAGGCACAGGGAAGCCGCAAGGACAGTGGCTGGACAATGAGGCCGCTGCGGAGTTGTTGCACAGCCACAGGGCTGGGCTTGATGGCCCGGCGTCGATTCGCATCCCCGAAGGCCTCGGACAGGTTATCATGCCCGACGGGTCCGTCGTGGGCGCGACACGAGCGACGCTGGTCCCTGGCCCCAACGGTCTTGTAACCGCCTACCCCATCCCCTGATCATGATCGCCTTGAAGCAAACGTCCATCGACAAGCTGACTGCCGCACTTGATCTTCCAGCCAATGGCCAAGAGCAGGACTGGGAGATCGAACTGGCGGATCCCGCGCGCGTAGGTGAGTTTCTGACCGCGTATCGGTCACTTCCTCTGAGCCCAGACGACAAGGTTGCGCTTATGGCGCTGATACTTGCCTCCGTGGATCGCAGGCTGGATGCTGGGATCGGTGTCCCGACCGAGTGGACTCAGATCGTGGAGTTGCTCCGTGCTGACCGGGACCTTCATCGTGCGTCGCTTGAGTACTGGACCTGCGAGGGGGACGACGATCCCGACACCTGGTTTCAGCTGACTCCTCTGGTTCGGTCAGTGTCCACGGGTTGAGGGAGGCGCGGGTCCGGTGGACCGAGCGCACAACCTTCACCTTCCGCCCCACCCACCATCCCCGAGGGGCGGAAGGCCGCTGAATGCGGTCAAGTCCCGAATCTTGTGTAGTTGGTTCGGAGGGGGTTCGGGGGAGGGAGGCTCCTTGGCGGCATCAAGCAGCGACAGTGTCAGGGGTTGAATTCAGCAGAGACATGTCGAGGTAGCGGCGGTCATCCCAGACGCCGGTGACTTCGAGGGCGACGGCGGTGATGAGGCGCAGCGCGCTGGCGCGGTCCGGGAAGGCGCCCACGGAGCGGATGCGGCGCTTCACCTCACCGTGGAGGCGCTCCAGGCCATTGGTGCTGCGAAGGCGCTTCCAGTGGGCCTTGGGGAAGGCGAAGAAGCAGGTGGCAGCGGCGAAGCGTAAGCGTCCGGCCAACGACGTGCGGAGGGACGTTGAGTGAGGCGTCGGCGCCGTGGACCCTGGCGTGCATGTCGAAGCCGGTGGAGAAGCAGGAGTGGTTCCGGGTCGCTGAAGCCTTCGAGGCGAGCGGGCTGACGCAGCAGGAGTTCGCGTCGCAGCGGGGGCTGCGGCTGAGCACGCTGCAGTCGTGGGTGTACCGGCGGAGGCGCCAGCTGGCCAGGAAGGCGGAGCCGGTGCGCCTGCTGCCGGTGGAGGTAGCTGGCACGCCGCAGCCGCGCACGGCGCTGCTCGAGGTGGTGCTGGCCAGCGGGGCGTGCCTGCGGTTCTCCACTGACACCGACGTGGAGTACGTGGCCCGGCTCGTCACCGCGCTGGGGCGTTGAGACGTGTTCGCCCTGCCTGCGTCGTAACCGTCCGGCCAGTGACGTGGCGCGAGGGGTTGCGGGCGGACGCGGACCGTGTTCGGCGGCGCCGCGATGAGCGGGCTGTTCAGGCGTGGGACTGGACGAGTGAGTCGGGCGGGTCGGCGGCGCGTCGCCGTTTCCACTCGTGGGGCAGCAGCTCACTGATGCGCGAGTTGGGGTGCGACTGCACGCGGAGCAAGACGTCCGCGAGGTACGCCTCGGGGTTGACGCCATTGGCCTCGCAGGTGGCCACCAGCGCGTAGAGGCCCGCGAGGTTTTCGCCCGCGGTTTCGTGGCCGACAAAAAGAAAGTTCTTACGGCCCAGGGCCGCCTTTCTTAGCGCCGCCTCCGAGCGGTTGTTGTCGAGGGGCAGGCGCTCATTCTCGATGAAGCGGGTGAGGGCCTCCCACTGCTTCAGCGCGTAGGAAATGGCTTGGCCCAGTGGACTCTTGGGCGGGTGACGCGGCGCCTGGACTTCGAGCCAGGTGCGCAGCCTGGCGAGGACGGGGGCGCTGTGTAACTGGCGCAGTTCGCGATGGGCCGCGGTGCGCACCACGTCAGCCTCACGCACCTGGGCTTCCACCCGGTAGAGCTCGAGGATGAAGTCCAGGGCCTCACGCGCCTCGGGGGCGGTGGCCAGCGCGTCGAAGAAGCGGCGACGCACGTGGGCCCAGCACCCGACACGGACTCGGCCCTGGGGCAGCGTTACCGCGTTGTAGCCGGTGTATGCGTCCACCACGAGGGCGCCCGCGGTGCCGCCCAGGACTTCCTTCGGCGTCTTGCTGGCGCGCCCCATGCTGAAGCGGTAGCCGATGAGCCACTGGCCTTCCTCATTCTGGGTGAGGAAAGTCCAGAGGTAGCCCAGCCGCGTCTTCTTCACGTCCAGCACGCGCAGCGGCGTCTCGTCCGCCCACACCACGTCCGCGGACGCAATGCATTGCAAGAGGTGCTGGGAGAGAGGCAGCAGCACCGAGGCGGCCTGGTGGAAGAGGTCCGTCAGGGTGCTGCGGCTCATGGGTACGCCGCTTCTCTCGACTCTTTGGGCCAGCCGGTGCAGCGGCATGGCATCGGCGCACTTCGACGTCACCACGTGCGCCAGGAAGCCGGGGCCGTACTCGCCCCTGTCCACCACCCGGGCCGGAGGCGGCGCGGTGACGACGCCCCGGCCGCACGTGCACGCCAGCACCTCCTGCACGTGCACCTGCTTCTCGAAACGCGCGGGCACATACTCGTACAGCACCGAGGCACGCCCCTTGCCCAGCGGCTTCAGGTCCTCGCCGCCGCAAGCAGGGCAGTGGCGCTCCTCGGCTGGCACCGCGTGACGAATCTCCCGCGCAGGCGCCTGCTCGGCTTTCCGGGCCGCCCTCTCCTGGCGCTTCTTCATCGCGGCCTCGGCCCGCGCCGCCGTCGAGTCCGCGTCCCCTCGCAGCTCAGCGGCTACCGTGTGTTGGCGGTCATCGCGGAGCGCGGAAATCTGGTCATCGGAAGCAGCACGGCCCCGCCCCCCCCCGACCGCCGGGAGGCGGAGCGGGAGAGCGGGGCCTGGTGGTCTGCGGGTAAATGAGGCGTTCAGCTCTTCTTGGCCTTGCGCTCGGCGCGGGACTCCTCGGCCACGCGCCGGCGGTAGCTGTCTCCCTCAATGCTGATGATACTCGCGTGGTGGATGACGCGGTCGATGAGCGCGATGGCGCACGCGGCGTTGGGGAAGATGGTGGTCCACTCCGAGAATGGGAGGTTTGTTGTCAGGACAATCGGCTTCTTCTCATACCTGCGTGACACCACCTGGAAGAGGAGGTCCGCGTTCCTGGCGTCGTAGGAGAGGTAGCCAATCTCGTCGATGACGAGCAGCCCCGCCTGGGTGCAGTAGTGCTTCAGACGCCTGTCGAGGGCCCGGGCGGAGTCCTGGCTTCCGAGGTCGAGCAGCAGTTGGGAGGCAGTGGTGAAGAGGACGGAGTGGCCGGCCTGCACGGCGTTGTAGGCGATATTCTGAGCAATCATCGTCTTGCCCAGGCCCTGGGGCGCGACGAGGACGACGTTGGCGGGGCGGGCCATGAAGTCCAGGGCCAGGGCACTCTCGACGGCCGGCCTGTCAATGCGCTTGGGCCAGCCCCAGTCGAAGTCGGCCATCGTCCTGAGCGCGCCGAGCTTGCTGCGCGACAGGCGCCGCTCCACGCTGCGACGGGCCCGGTCCTTCGTTTCCTCCTCGGCGATGGCCTCCAGCAGCTCGGTCGGCCCCCACCTGCGCTTGGTGGCCATGGCAATGAGGTCGTCGAGCGCGTCGCTGGTGTGACGCAGCCCGAGGGCGGTGAGGCGTTCTTTCAAGGGCATCATGGTGCTTGCTCCGCTTCGTCCTCGAGGAGGGCGTCGTAGGCGTTGAGGGAATGCTGGGGGACGCGCTGCTCGCGCACGCGCGGGTCATCCGGCAGCACGAGGGGCAGCGGCGGGGGCGCGCCCTTCTGGCGGCTTCTCTGGTCGAGGACATGGGCCACGGCGACGGGCCCGAGTGCGCCACGCGCAAGCGTCTCGGCAATGGCGGCGTCCGTTTCGGCGGGGCCGTACCTGTCGGCCAGCGCCAGCAGCTTCACGGTGTGGTTGCCGAGGTTGTCACCGCGGTCGGCGAGCGCCTGGAGAAGCAGGTCGGCGCGCGGGCAGCGGGCGCGCAGCAAGTCCCTGCCGCGCAATTCGTGGGCGTGGGCCTTCTTCTTCGCCAGCGCCGCCAGGTGCTGCGCGTCCTCGACGAGGGCGCCCTTGTCCCAGCTGCGCACGTGAGAAGCGACCTCCTCGGCGCCGTCGAGCAGACGCACCGTGGTGGAGGAGGCCACCAGCGTGAGGGGACGGCGTACCAGGCCGTCGGGAATGGAGTAGTCATTGCCGTCGAAGCGCACGTAGGGCGTCTTGCCGGAGGAGACGGGGCGCACGACGTCGGTAGGTAGCGGGTGCGCGGGCAGCGGCAACAGACGCGGGCGCTCCTCTTCCAGGGCCTGCGCCACCGTGCGGCCCGAGGCGTCGCCGGGCACCCGGCGCTGGTGGGCCACCTCGTCCACCCAGCGCTGAAGCTGGCGGTTGAGGTCGTCCAGCCCGTGGAAGGTGCGTGCGGCGAAGAAGGAGTCGCGCAGGTAGCGGATGGTGCGCTCCACCTTGCCCTTCTCGTTGCCGCGGTAGGGGGCGCAGGGCTTGGGCGCGAAGTGGTAGTGGCCTGCGGCCTCCAGCACGCGTGGGTGGAAGCGGATGGCGTCTCCAGCCCGCTCGAGCACGACGGACTTCAGGTTGTCGTAGAGGAGGCTGCGGGGGACGCCCCCGAGCGCTTCAAAGGCCTGGACGTGGCCCTGGAGAAAGCACTCCATGGTTTGGCCCAGGAAGAAGCGTGCGTACATGGCGCGCGAGTGGCCCAGCACCAGGACGAAACAGGAGAGCGTCCGGGTGGCCCTCCCCACCTGCACCTTGCCGAAGCTGCCCCAGTCCACCTGGGCCTCTTCGCCCGGCAGGGTGCAACGGCGCAGGAAGGCCTCGGCCTGGGGCCCCGGGCGCACCCGCCGCACGTAGCGCTTCACCTGCTCGTAGCCGCCCGGGTAGCCACGGGCCTTCACCATGTGGAACAGGCGCGTGGCCCTCAGGCGCGGGTGGGCCTTGAGCGTGGCATCGATGAAGTCCGTGTACGGGCCCAGCACGGTGGGCTTCGCCGCGCTTCTGTCGGCAAGGGCCACCTGCGCGTCCTCGAGGGCTGCCTCCACGGTGTCGTGGTGCAGGCCCAACTCCGCGGCGATGGTGCCCACCGGCCAGTGCTCCGCGTAGTGCAGCCGGCGGATGCGGGCGCGTACCTCCGGGGCAATCATCCTCGCACCTCCTCAGAGAGGGCAGCGCCGCCAGCGCGGGCCCACCCGTGTGCGCGCCAGGGTGGTGTGACGCAGGAAGGGGCTGGGGCGCCCGCAGGACGTGCAGGCGGGAGAAGACGGCAGTGCATGGGGAGGTGGCCTCGCTGCGCTCGGCTCCGAAGACACCTTCGTGGTGGCTTGGACCGGCGCGAGTGGCACCGTCGCCGCCTGGGCCACCCCTGGGGGAGCCTGATGCGTCACTTTCCTCCGCCGCTCCCGGTAGGCGGCCTGGCGCGCGGCGTGGGCATGCCGCCCGTCCCGCGTGAGCTGATAGCGCTGCCCGGCCCCACGCACCGACTCCGCGCGCGCCCTCCTGCCGCAGGCCCGCGCGCAGTAGCGCTGGCCCCGGTCGCACCTAGTGCACAGCTGAAACAGCCGCCGGCACTCAGGCCGACCGCACACAACCAGACGCAACGACTCCATGCACACCTTCCCGTGCGCGCGCCGACTTCTGGCGCCGCGCCCCGGAGTGCGCTACCCCTGCCTCACCGGCTCGCCCCACTCGCACACCAGGGCGCGCCTCCAGGAAGGCCCTCCAGGTGTCGCTGGTGGGCCTTCTGACTTTCAGGACGCGCGCAGCCCTGAACTCAACCGGCTCGCTTCCCACCCCTCAACTTTTCGGCTGCGCCCTGCGCTGCCCCTGGCCGCGAAGCTCACGAACTCCTGGTCGTCCATGACCAGAAATCTGCGCTTCCTGGTGACCATCAACACCGTGGGCAATTTCTCCGCCCTGCGGCCGAAGACGTGGCGCTGCAGGGCCGCTAGCTGCCCCTTGAGCGCGTCTACCTCTCCGCCGATGCGGCTCACCTCGGCCTTGAGCTCCTCGGCTTCCTCGCGCCAGGGGCAGAAGTGGTCTTGAGGGAGCTCGCGCGGCACGCAGCCTCAACACGCTGCCGCCGCGCTGCGTCCCGAGCCGGGCCCGTCAGGTGCCCGTGCGCCCGGGAGGCGTCCAGGCGGGCTGGCGCCGCACCTGGGCCACGTCAATGCCGTCCAGCAGCATGGCCAACTGCGTGGCGTCCAGGTGCACCACCTGAGCGCCCGCGTCCACTGGCGGCAGCCGGAAGCGCCCCGTCTCCAACCGCTTGTACAGCAGCACGAAGCCGCCCCGGCTCCACGTCAGCACTTTGACTCTGTCGCCCTTGCGCGAGACGAAGGCGAAGAGGTGCCCTGAGTAGACGTCCTCGCCCCACTCAGCGCGCACCAGCGCCATGAGGCCGTCTATCGACTTGCGCATGTCCACTGGCGCCGTGGCCAGCACTACGCGCACCGAGGCTGGGAGGGCGAACACGCCTCACCGCCCCAGCGCAGTGACGAGCCGGGCCACGTAGTCGACGTCGGTGCCCGAGGCGAATCGCAGGCGCGCTCCGCTGGCCAGCGCCACCTCGAGCAGCGCCGTGCGCGGCTGTGCCACGCCAGCTACCTCCACCGGCAGCAGGCGCACCGGCTCCGTCTTCTTAGCCAGCTGGCGCCTCCGCCGGTACACCCACGACTGAAGCGTGCTCAGCCGCAGCCCTCGCTGCGACGCGAACTCCTGCTGCGTCAGCCCGCTCGCCTCGAAGGCTTCAGCGACCCGGAACCACTCCTGCTTCTCCACCGGCTTCGACATGCACGCCAGCGTCCACGGCGCCGACTCCTCACTCAACGTCCCTCACCACGTCGTTGGCCGGACGCTTACCCTGCGTCGGTGCGCGTGGTGCTGGCGACGGAGCCAGTGGACATGCGCAAGTCGATAGATGGCCTCATGGCGCTGGTGCGCGCTGAGTGGGGAGAGGACGTCTACTCAGGGCACCTCTTCGCCTTCGTCTCGCGCAAGGGCGACAGAGTCAAAGTGCTGACGTGGAGCCGGGGAGGTTTCGTGCTGCTGTACAAGCGGTTGGAGACGGGGCGCTTCCGGCTGCCGCCAGTGGACGCGGGCGCTCAGGTGGTGCACCTGGACGCCACGCAGTTGGCCATGCTGCTGGACGGCATTGACGTGGCCCAGGTGCGGCGTCAGCCCGCCTGGACGCCTCCCGGGCGCACGGGCACCTGACGGGCCCGGCTCGGGACGCAGCGTGGCGGCAGCGTGTTGAGGCCACGTGCCGCGAGTGCTGCCTCAAGACCACTTCTGCCCCTGGCGCGAGGAAGCCGAGGAGCTCAAGGCCGAGGTGAGCCGCATCGGCGGAGAGGTGGACGCGCTCAAGGGGCAGCTGGCGGCCCTGCAGCGCCACGTCTTCGGCCGCAGGACTTAAGAAGCTGCCCACGGTGGCCGCCGAGCTTCGTGGGGCCGCGTCCGAGGCGGATTCGAAGGCGGCCCGGGACGAGGCGGCGAAGAAGAAGCGCCGGGAAAGGGCGGCCCGGAAATCCGAGGAGGCACCCGCACGGGAGATTCGCCACGCGGTGCCAGCCGAGGAGCGCTGCTGCCCCGCGTGCGGCGGCGAGGACCTGAAGCCGCTGGGAAAAGGCCGTGCCTCGGTGGTGTACGAGTACGTGCCCGCGAGATTCGAGAAGCAGGTGCATGTGCAGGAAGTCCTGGCGTGCACGTGCGGCCGGGGCGTCGTCACCGCCCCGCCTCCGGCCCGAGTGGTGGACAGGGGCGAGTATGGCCCCGGTTTCATTGCCCACGTAGTGACGTCGAAGTGTGCGGACGCCATGCCACTGCACCGCCTGGCCCAGCGGGTGGAGAGAGGCGGCGTGCCCATGAGTCGCAGCACGCTGACGGACCTCTTCCATCAGGCCGCCTCGGTGCTGCTGCCTCTCTCTCAGCACCTGCTGCAGTGCATTGCCTTGGCGGACGTGGTGTGGGCCGACGAGACGCCGCTGCGCGTGCTGGACGTGAAGAAGACGAAGCTGGGCTACCTCTGGACTTTCCTCACGCAGAATGAGGAAGGCCAGTGGCTCATCGGCTACCGCTTCAGCATGGGGCGCGCCAGCAAGACGCCGAAGGAAGTCCTGGGCGGCACCGCGGGCGCGCTCGTGGTGGACGCGTACACCGGCTACAACGCGGTGACGCTGCCAAAGGGCCGGGTGCGCGTCGGGTGCTGGGCCCACTGCAGGCGCCGCTTCTTCGACGCGCTGGCCACCGCCCCCGAGGCGCGTGAGGCCCTGGACTTCATCCTCGAGCTCTACCGAGTGGAGGCCCAGGCGCGCGAGGCGGGCTTGGTGCGCACCGACGCCCACCGCGAGCTGCGGCAGCGCCAAAGCGCGACCGTCCTCGCCAGGCTGCATGCCTGGCTGGAAGCGCAGGCCCCGCGACACCCGCCCAAGAGTCCGCTGGGCCAGGCCATTTCCTACGCCCTCAAGCAGTGGGAGGCCCTCACCCGCTTCGTGGAGAATGAGCGGCTTCCCCTCGACAACAACCGCTCGGAGGCGGCACTGAGGAAAGCGGCCCTGGGCCGTAAGAACTTTCTTTTTGTCGGCCACGAAGCCGCGGGCGAAAACCTCGCGGGCCTCTACGCGCTGGTGGCCACCTGCGAGGCCAATGGCGTCAACCCCGAGGCGTACCTCGCGGACGTCTTGCTCCGCGTGCAGTCGCACCCCAACTCGCGCATCGGTGAGCTGCTGCCCCACGAGTGGAAACGGCGACGCGCCGCCGACCCGCCCGAGCCCCTCCAGTCCAGTCCCTGAATACCTCGCTCATCGCGGCGCTCGCCGAACACGGTCCTCGTCCGTCGTCAAACCTCCCGGCACGACGTCTACCGGACGGTTACGGCGAAGCCCTCGCGCAGGCACTCCATGGCTTCGGGGACTTGCCGCCCCAGTCCCTCCTGGAGGGCCTCCAGCCGCTTCCTGGCGTCCTGAAGGGAGGCGGCCTCGAAGACGGCCGACGTCTCCTTGCCGAGGCGTCCACGCAGCCTCCAGGGGGCCTTGGCGAGGACGTTCCGGGCGAGGTGCACGGTGCAGCGCTGCAGCCGCGCCTCGGGCAGGGCCTGGCGGGCCGCGGCGGCCAGGCCCGCGTGCCCGTCGGCGATGACGAGCCGCACGCCCTTCAGCCCTCGCTCCAGAAGCTGGCGCAGCAAGTCCAGCCAGGAGTCCGCCGACTCGCTGCCTCCCAGCGTCACCGCCAGCAGGTGCCGGTGCCCATCCTCGCCCACGCCGTAGGCCACCAGGGCCGAGACGTTCTGCACCGTGCGCGCCCACCTGGCGTCCAGGAAGGTGGCATCCAGGTAGAGGTAGGGGAAGGCCTGGGTGAGGGGCTGGGTGCGCAAGCCCTCCACCTTCTCCTCCAGCGTCCGTGTCACCCGGCTCACCGTCGAACGCGAGACGTCCTCGCCCATGAGGGCCCGTGTCACCTTGCCCATTTTCCTCGTGGAGACGCCCTGCACGTACGCACTGGTAATCGCCTCGTCGAGTTCCCCGCTGCGCCGCTTGTAGCGGCCCAGCACGTCCCCCGCGCTACCACTGTGCCTCGTCCTCGGCACCGCCACGTCCACGGCCCCCGCCGTCGTCACCAGCGTGCGCAGGTAGCTGCCGTTGCGCACGTCCGCCCGGCCCACCATCCGCTGCCACCGGCCGGCCCCCACCAACTCCCGTACCTCTTCCTCCAGCAGGGCCTCCAGCGTCATCCGGATGGCTCCGCGGAAAAGCGCCCGCAGGTCGGCCTGCACCTCTTCGTGCGCGGGGGACTCAAACTCGCTAACGTCCACGTCGGGGAACTCCTCGGCTCCTCTGCCAGGAGGAGACCGGCTCGGTTGGTTTCACCGAGGAGCTTCCCTCTTTCCCGCTCGTCCCTCCTCGCCATCTACACACTTATAGGGACACGACCCCAGCCCGATGGGGTCCACCTCAAGACCGGCGTGCCGTTTGCCCCTGCTGGCGCGATGGAAACCCGCCACGTCGCTCCTGGGCGAGCCAGGACGTCTCACCCCCGGAGTTCTTTACGGGTTGGATTCAAGTCCGCAATGTCCGAGAAAGCAGAAATAGTCGTGGTGGCTCAACTCGGGAGGCGCACATGCAGATGCGGCAATTCATCAGACGTGCGGTGCTGGTAGCGGGCCTGCTGACGGGCTGTGGTGGCGTGGAGCAGGAGGAGGCGGAGCTCTCGCTCGACACACAGGAGGATGCGCTTGCTTCGTGCGCCCTTGAGTTCTGGTACGAGTTCTACCGGGATAGCGAACACACCCAGCTTGTTGGGCAGTCGGGCTGCACCTGTGGCGGTGTCCGTGTGCACTGGGGCATCAAGTCGGATTACCCCGTCGTGCAGATCGCGCCGCGGCCTTGCCCGTAATCACGCGGGCGTCTGACGCTCCAGCAGCTCCGCGACACGGCGGATGAGCTGCTGCATCGTGACGGTGCCCAGGAACCGCTTCTGGGCATCTGTCACCGCCACGGGGTCGTAGAGGGCCTCGGGCGTTCGCTCCATGGCGAGCCGCGCCAGCGTGGTGATGGCCATCCGGTCCTCGACGACCAGCGGAGCCGCATGCGCGACGCCCTTCGCCGCCGAGTGCCGCCGCAGCACCAGCGCCTCCAGCCGCTCTCCCTGCAGCACCGCGACGTGGTCCACGTCGGCCTTCTGCTGGAAGAGCCGCTCCAACTCGTCGGCAGCGACAGGCCGCTCCACGCACACGCGGCGGATGACCATGCTGCCCACCGTCTCGTCGTCCTCGTCCTCCCGGAAGTCGAGCGCGCGCATGGCTTCATGGCGCCGCGCCTCGAACTCGACGCTGGGCTGCACGGGAACGGGCGCGGGCCGGGCGACCAGATAGCCCTGCGCGTGGCGGATGCCCAGCCTCAGCAGCACGGCCAGCTCGTCCCACGTCTCCACGCCCTCGGCGATGAGCGTGGCGTTCACGCTGGCGGCGAAGGCCACCAGGGATTTCACCAGGTGCTGCTGGTAGCTGTGCCGGTGGATGTCTCGCACCAGCGCCTGGTCCAGCTTGATGAACTGCGGCGCGCTGTGGACCAGCGTCACCAATCCGGAGTGGCCCGCGCCGAAGTCGTCCAGCGCGATGCCGAAGCCCAGCGCCGAGCACTGCTTCGTCAGCCGTTGGAGGAGCGCGTTGTCCTCGAACGCCGCCTTCTCCGTGATTTCGAGCACGAGGTTCTTCGGGTTCAGCCCGTAGCGCGCGAGCAGCTCCTCGGTGGAGCCGTCACCGAAGCGTGGATCGCTCAGCACGTCCGGACTGACGTTGAAGAAGAAGGGCGCCCGGCGCTGAGCCTCCGGCAGCGTGGAGATGCAGCGCAGCGCGGAGGTCCAGCACGCGCGCTCCAGCTCCCACGTGTAGCCCTCCAGGCGCGCCTGCGTGAAGAGCACGTGCGGCTCGCGCAATTCGCCCGGCCCGCGCGACAGCACCTCGTGCCCGATGACCTCACCGCGCAGCAAGTCGACGATGGGCTGAAATACCGAGGTGACGCTCGGCTCGTCACCTTTCCACAGCCAGGGGGGAGCTGGTGTGGAGGAGAGGGGCAGGCTCATGTGTGGAAATTGTAGCCCAAGCCACCGCAGGCTCCATGCCCTCCCCCAAAGAAGCTGCCGAGCGCTCGTGTCACAGCGTGACGAAGCGCCACCTGCATGACGCGCCGCTCAGGCTTCACGAGCCCTCGTCGCCTCGGTCGGAAGGCTGCCGGCCGTGCCTCCGCCGCCCTCCGGTGAGACGGCTTCCACCTGCGTCGAGGGCCTGGAAGTGTCCTGAATCATTGGGGATATCGCCATGGCCGCCTGCGTGGCCACGGCGTCCATCGCCTGGCCTTCCTCCCATGGGACGGAGGAGAGGGCCCGGAAGCGGCGGGCCAGCGCGGACAGCTCCGCCGCCTTGAGCTGGGCCTGCCCGCTGCGGAGCGAAAGGAGGGCGACACGGGCCCGTTCCAGCAGGGCCACCTCCGCCCGGAGGCGGGCGAGGATGCGCTCGCGGCGCTGCTTCAGCGTCCCCAGCCGCTCCACCTCCTCGCCCAGCGACGCCGCGGCCAGCTCCAGCTGCCGGCGGGCGACGGCATCCGTGCTCGCGCGGGCGCTGCGTTCCAGCTCGTCGCGCTCGGCCTGGAGCTCCGCTTGCGCGCGCTCCTCGAGCTGGGCTTCCACGCCCGCCCACTCCGACGCCAGCTCCGCCGCACCGCGCGTCATCCGGCCCAGGGTGCGCGCCAGCTCCTCGCGCGCGGGCTCGCGCGGCAGCATCGCCAGCGATTGACCGCATTGCCTGTAGAGCCGCAGCGCCCGCTCCGTCAGCGCCTGGAAGTCACCGGAGAGCTGAGGCAGCAGCGCCTCCACGCGCGCCTCGACCGGATCCGCGGACAGCGCGAGGTGCGCGGCCACGGAGCTCAGCCCCACGAAGAGGCCCAGGATGCCGCCGGCCACGCCCGCGCCGAGCAACGCGGGGGTGGCCAGGTCCGCCAGTCGCGCGGCGAAGACGCGGGAGACCTCCAGCCCTCCCAACGTCAGACCCGCGCACAGCGCCGCGCCCAGCCCGAAGTGGAAGAGGGTGGGGCGCGAATCCGCCACCTGCCCCTCCTCGCCACCTTCACTGAGTCGCGAGCGCACCAGCAGCGCGCCCGCCGCCGCGGCGCTGAAGGCCACCGTCCACCCTGGCGCCATGCCCACGGCATAGGGCAGCGCGGTGAGCAGCACCCCCAGGCCGCCGAGGAGCACGCGGTCCCACTTGTCGCCTCGTGCACATCCGAGCACCACGGCCGCGGGCACCAGCCACGCCAGCGGCACGGGAAGCCCCAGGCTCGAGGTGACCAGGTGCAGGACGCCGGCGCCGGCGCCCGCTGTGAGCGCTCGCGTCACGGTCTTCTCGAAGGCCTCTCGATGATGGAGCTGCAATAGAGTGGCGTTCATCGACTCCCCACGGATGTAGACCGGGCAGGAACTCTCCCTTTCACGCATGGGTGGCGAAAAAGGTCTGCCGATGAAGAGCCCCGTCGTTCCCGAGACGATGCGCGCGCTGGTCCTCACCGCCTACGACGGCCGGCCCGAGTCCCTGCATGTCGAGTCACGGCCGGTGCCCCGGCCCACGGCGGGGCAGGTGCTGGTGCGCGTGGCGGCGGCGCCCATCAACCCGGCGGACCTGATGTTCGTCCGGGGGCAGTACGGCATCCGGAAGCCGCTGCCGGTGGTGCCCGGGCTGGAGGCCAGTGGGACGGTGGTGGCCGCGGGCGGCGTCGCGGGGCGGTTGCTGGTGGGGCGCCGCGTGGCCTGCGTGGCGCCGGGCGAGGGCGACGGCCTGTGGGCGGAGTACGCCGCGGTGCCGCTGGGCCAGTGCCTGCCACTGCGGGCGCACGTGTCGGACGAGCAGGGCGCCAGCCTCTTCATCAATCCCTTCACCGCGTGGGTGTTGATGGAGCGCGCGAAGGAGGGCGGCCACGCCGCGGTGGCACAGACGGCCGCGGCGGGCACCATGGGGCGGATGTTGCTCGCGCTGGCGAAGCGGCGCGGCGTGCCCATGGTGAACGTGGTTCGGCGGCCGGAGCAGGTGGCCCTGCTGCGCGACCTGGGCGCGGAGCATGTGCTGAGCACCCACCAGCCCGAGTTCGAGGACCGCCTGCGGCGGCTGTGTCACGAGCTGAAGGTGTCGCTCGCCTTCGACCCGGTGGGCGGGCGGCTCACCGGGCAGCTCCTGCACGCGCTGCCCGAAGGGGGCGCTGTCATCGTGTATGGCTCGCTCTCCGAGCAGGAGTGCCGCATCGCCCCGAGCGACCTCATCTTCGGCCGCAAGCGCGTGGAGGGCTTCTGGCTGTCGGAGTGGCACCGGCAGGGCTTCGGGCCCGCGCAAATCAAGGCGCTGATGGGCGTGCCCTCGCTGGTGGGGCAGACGCTGGAGACGCCCGTGCGCGCCCGGCTCCCGCTGGAGTCCGCGGGGGAGGCCGTGCGCATCGCCTCGGCGGACATGACGTCCGGCAAGGTGCTCTTCATGCCGGCGCAGGGCCACGTGCCCGGCGCCGGGCCTTGAGCGCAGCTCAGCTCTTGTCGCGGGAGATGGGCCCCGTCTTCGCCTTCGTCACGCGCAGGTAGTCCGCGGGCGCGAGCAGCATCTGCGTGCCGCGCACACCCGCGGATACGGCGATGACGTCGAACAGCTCCATCGTCTCGTCGACGAAGACGGGGTAGTCCTTCTTGCCGCCAATGGCCGTGCAGCCGCCCCGGACATAGCCGGTGAGCGGCTGGAGCTCCTTCAGCGGCACGGTGTCCACCTTGCGGTCCCCGCTGAGCCGGGCCAGGGCCTTCAGGTCCAGCTCCGCGTTGCCGGGGACGACCGCCATCAGCACGCCCGTGCGGTCGCCTCGCGCCACCAGCGTCTTGAAGACCTGCTCGGCCGGCATGCCGACCTTGGCGGCCACTGACTCCGCGGACAAATCCTCCGGGTCCACGTCGTAGTCGCGCAGCGTGTACGTCACGCCGAGCGAGTCCAGCAGCCGGGCGGCATTCGTCTTCACGGCCTCACATCCCCAATGCGGTGGCCGCGGCCTGCACGCGCGCGAGTGCGTCCTCGGGCGAGCTGCCCACCGCGGACAGGTGGCCCATCTTCCGGCCCTTGCGCGCCTCCCGCTTGCCATACAGGTGCAGGCGGACGCCGGGCATGGCCAGCACGGGCTGGAAGCGGGGGCCTCCCTCCTTCAGCCACAAGTCGCCCAGCAGGTTGACGATGGCCGCCGGCCGTACGACCTCCACCGAGCCGAGCGGCAGGTTGCACACCGCGCGCACCGCCTGCTCGAACTGCGAGGTGAGGCACGCGACCTCGGTGGAGTGGAAGCTGTTGTGCGGGCGCGGCGCCAGCTCGTTGACGAGCACGCTGCCATCCTTCAGCAGGAACAGCTCGATGACGAGCAGACCTTCGACCTGGAGCGACTCGGTGATGCCGCGCGCCAGCTCGGTGGCCCGGGACAGGACCGCGGGCGGCAGCGGGCCGGGCAGCAGCGACCACGCGAGGATGCGTTCCTCATGGTGGTTGAAGGCCGGCGGATACACCGCCACCTCGCCGTTGGGGTTGCGTGCCACCAGCACGGACAGCTCGGACTGGAGCGCCAGCGCCGCCTCCACCACCACGGAGCGCTCGCCCAGCTCACGCCAGGCGCTGGCGGCCTCGTCGGCGGACGTCACCTCCACCTGGCCGCGGCCGTCATAGCCGCCCTCGCTGGACTTCACGAAGCAGCGGCCGCCCAGGGCCTGGATGGCCTCGGCCAGCTCCGCGGCGGAGTGGGCCTCGCGCCATGGGCCCAGGGGGAAGCCACCCTTGGCGAGCCAGCCCTTCTGGCGGCCCCGGTGCTGAATCACGCGGAGCACGTCCGCGCCCGGGCGCATGGGGGCGTGCCGCGCCACCGCTTCCAGCGTGGAGAGGGGAATCTTCTCGATTTCGAGCGTCACCGTGTCGCAGGCACGCGCCATCGTCTCCGCGGCGCTCGCATCGCCGAAGGGCGCGGTGAAGCACCGGTCCACCACGGAGTGGGCCGGGCAGTCCGCGTCCGGGTCCAGTGCCTGGACCTGGAAGCCGAGCGTGCGCGCGGCCAGGGCCATCATCCGCCCCAGCTGGCCGCCGCCGAGCATGCCAATCGTGCCGCCGGGCAGCACCACGCGCGGGCTCATGACAGCTCCCGGTGCGCCAGCACCTCGTCGGTACGCGCCTTGCGCCATGCCGCGAGCCGCTCGCGCAGCTCCGGGTACTTCAGGCAGAGGATGGCCGCGGCGTGCAGGGCCGCGTTGGCGGCGCCCGGCTTGCCAATGGCCTGCGTCCCCACCGGCACGCCCTTGGGCATCTGGACGATGGACAGCAGGGCGTCCAGCCCGCTGAGCAGCGTGGTGGGCATGGGCACGCCGATGACGGGCAGCAGCGTCTTGCTCGACACCATGCCCGGCAGGTGCGCCGCGCCGCCCGCGGCGGCGATGATGACGGACAGCCCGCGAGACTCCGCGGTGGACGCGTACTCCATCATCCAGTCCGGGGTCCGGTGGGCGGACACCACGCGCACCTCGTGCGGGATGCCCAGCTCCTTGAGGATGTCGACCGCGGGCTGCAGGTGCTCCAGGTCGCTCTTACCGCCCATGATGACCCCGACCCACGGGGTGACCGTGCTCGCCATTGGTGTGCGCACCTCCATGCGCTGTCCAGCCGAAACCAGGAGGAACGCGGAGATAGGGCGGGGGGATTCCACGGGTCAACACGGAAAGCCACCAGTGACGAGGATGACACCTCGTCCTTTCCGCATTCCCGGTGGGCACCCGTACGCGGGGTGGGGCAGGGGACGAGCCCCTGCCCGGCACCCGGGGGCTAGGCCGCGGAGACGGCGCGGTCGCTGCCCTCGCGGTAGAGGGCCTCGATGGCGTCGTTGTAGCGCGCCACGACGTTGCGGCGCTTCACGCTCATCTTCGGGGTGAGCATGTCGTTGGCCACCGTGAAGTCCTCGCTGATGAGCAAGAAGCGCTGCGGCCGCTCGTAGCCCTTCACGTCGCGGGTGAACTCGTTCACCTGCTCACGGTAGAGTTGCTGCACCTCGGGGCGCTTGAGCAGCTCCGGCATCGAGCTCGTGTCGAGGCCCTTCTCCGTGGCCCACTTCTTCAGCGCGTCCACGTCCACGACGATGATGGCCACGTTGAACGGCTTGTTCATGCCGTGGACCAGGGCGTTGGCGATGTAGGTGGACAGCGTCAGCGACTGCTCGATGGGGCTGGGCACCACGTACTTGCCGTTCTCCAGCTTGTACTGCTCCTTGATGCGGCCGGTGATGTAGAGGTAGCCGTCCGGGTCCAGGTAGCCCATGTCACCGGTGCGGAAGCCGCCGTTGCCGGTGAAGACCTTCTCGTTCTCCTCGGGCTTGTTGTAGTAGCCCATCATCACGTTGTGGCCGTGGACGACGATCTCGCCCTGCGTCGCGTCGCCGGTGGCGGCCGTGTCAATCTCCACGCGGACGCCGGGCAGCGCCTTGCCCACCGAGCCAATCTTCCGGTGGTTGGGGTAGTTGGCCGTGGCGATGGGCGACGTCTCCGTGAGGCCGTAGCCCTCGTAGACGGTGATGCCGAGGTTGTCGATGAACTCCGCCACCTCCTTGGAGATGGCCGAGCCACCCGAGAAGGCGTACTTCAGCCGCCCGCCGAAGCGCGCGCGCACCTTGGAGAACACCACCTTGTCGAAGAAGGCGTGCTGGAGGTCGAGCAGGCCGCTCGACTTGCCCTGGTCCGCGAGCGCGCGACGCTGGGCCGCCACCGCGAGGCCCCGGTGGAACATGAAGCGCGTCACCGCCTTCTCGCCGGCCATGCGCTTCTGCAGGCCGTCGTAGATGCGGTTGAAGATGCGCGGCACGCTGAACAGCAGCGTGGGCTTCACCTCGGAGAGGTTGTCGATGATCTTCTCCACCGCCTCCGCGATGGCCATGGACGCGCCCATGGAGAACAGCGCGTGCAGCTCCACCGTCTGGCCGAAGACGTGCGCCCAGGGCAGGAAGGCCAGGGAGCGGTCCTCCGTCGACATGGGGAAGACCTCGTGCATCGCCGACACGTTCCGGGCGATGTTCGAGTGGCTGAGCATCACGCCCTTGGGCTGGCCCGTGGTGCCGGACGTGTAGATGAGGCCGGCCAGGTCCGTGGGCTTGGGGCTCACCAGGGGCGTGGGCGTCTCGGCGCCCCGCCGCAGCAGCGTCGCGAAGCTGTCCGCGTCGCTGGCGGTGCCGCTGAAGCGGATGACGTGCTCCAGCTGCGGCAGCTCCGCGCGGACCGCCTGGATGCGCTGCGCGATTTCATCCGTGGCGCAGAACACGACCTTGGCGCCACAGTCCTTCAGGATGAACTGCAGCTCCTTGGCCTGCTGCGACTCGTACATGGGCACGTACGCGCCGCCCAGCGTGTACGTGGCGTACGCGCCCACCGCCCACTCCAGGCGGTTGTTGGAGATGACGGCCACGCGGTCGCCGGCACCCACGCCCAGCTGCGCCAGGCCGCCGCGCAGGTCGTCAACCATCTCGCCGAAGCGGGAATAGGTCGTCCAGACCCATTGCCCGTTCTTCTTCTCTCCGAAGAGCTCGCGGCTGCCGAAGGTGGAGGTGCTGCGCTTGAAGATGTCGATCAGCGTCTGGAACTGCGGGAGCTGCATGTGGGGGGCTCCACTGTTTGGGAAACAGGTTGATTTGTGGTGCCATAGCTTAGGGCTGTTTGCACCCCGTGTGGGCCCCTTCCTGAAACTTCACGCCCCACCTGCACCCGCTGGTGAACACGACGCGGTGCGGCGTGGGGCGTGGATACTACGTAAAGGGTGACACTCAATACGTGGAGCCCAGCTTTCCGAAGCTCCTGAGCGCCTTCACCTTGCTCTTCTTCACGAGCGAGCGCCGGGCCTCTTCGCCGTCGGCGTTTTCGTACTCGTCGAGCGCCGCCTGCTGCTCCGCCTGGTCCTCGGCGACCGCAGCCGTGCCGGACACGGCGCTGGCTTCGTGGAAGAGCGCCTGGTTGCGTTGCAGGTAGAGCTTCGCCTCGTCCTTGCGTCCCTCGCTCAGGGCCTCGGCGGCCTTCTGCATGTTGACCGCGCTGCGCGCCCGGGCGGCATAGACGGTGGCCTCCACGTCCTGCCGGGCCGCCACTTCCTCGCGCCGGTCGGTCACCACCGCGGACAGGGAGGCGGTGTTGGCCGCGGCGGCGTCGCGGATGAGGTCGGTGTAGGCCAGCTTCAGGTCCACCACGCGAATCGTCTGGCCCGCGGTGTCGCCGCTGACGTTGAGCCGCATCACCACGCGCTCCAGCTGGCCCGCGGAGAAGTCGGGCAGTGACACCTGCACCGCGTTGCCCGTCTGGGTGGCGCGGTAGCCCAGCACTTCACCCAGCGACGTGCCGGAGGGCAGGGTGACGGTCATCGTCACGCCGCGCGCCACCGTCGTGCCGGCCTGCTGCAGGTCCTTCTGGAAGAGCGTGGCGAGCTGGCCCGCGTCCTCGAGGAAGCCGTAGGCGCCCGCGCCGTACTCGGCGAAGGCCTGCATGAGGTCCTCGTTGAAGTCGGTGCCCACGCCGATGGCGCTCACGGTGATGCCGGAGGCGCGCAACTCCCGTGCCATCCGCGTCAGCTCTTCATCCGACGTGAGGCCCTCGGTGGGCTGGCCGTCACTCATGAGGATGAGGCGGTTGACGCTGAACGCCTGCTGCGCCGTGGAGAGCTCGTAGCGGCCGGTGGACAGGCCCGCGCCGATGTTGGTGCCGCCTTCGTCCCAGATGCCGTCCACGTACTGGAACATCCGCTCGCGGTTGCCGGGCGTGGCCGGCATGGACGGCAGGCTCTTCACGTCCGAGCCGTAGTGGACGATGGCCAGCCGGTCCTCGTCGCGGAGCAGGCCGATGAGGTGCCGTGCCGCCTGCTTCGCCTGGGCCAGCTTGTAGCCGCTCATCGAGCCTGACCGGTCGATGACGAGCGCCAGATTGACCGGGCTGCGCTTCGCGCCCGGCACCTCCGCGCCCGTGACATCGAAGGTGGCGAACAGCTCGGAGGTGCCCGTGGGGACGTAGGGATGGGACAGGCGGCTCGTCAGCGTCAGCGAGCCCCCGGCGGCGGGTACGACGGGCGGAGGCGGCTGGACGGGGGGCGGCCGAATGGGGTCCGCGATGGCGGGCGGCGCCGGCGGGGTGCCCACCTGGGGCAGCCCCAGCACCAGTGCGGTGAGCGCGAGACCGCCAGCCAGACTGAGGAAGAGGACCGTTCGGTTCATGAGACAGGGCTCCTTGCGGAAACGGCGCGGGCCCTGCCTTTACGAACGACTCGCGCGGAAAGGTCTACCTCTCCGCGCGAAAAGTGTCGGGTGGCCTAACGCGGGATGAGCGCGCCGGCGCAGAAGAAGGGCGAGTTGTTCTCGCCGAACGTCCGCCGGTAGAAGTCCTCGTCCGCGGAGCGGAGCGCCTCGAGCGTGTCCTGATCCAGCAGCAGCGAGCGGCACGACATCCGGCCGGGCAGGTCGGGGTTGACGTCGTCGGTGTCCGTCACGTCACACGACGACGCGCCCTCGACGCAGGGCTTGCTGCAGTAACCCATGGCCGGAGCGTCCTCGTCCACCGAGCCGTCTTCCTTCCGTGCGCGGGGGTAGTCCTGATCCCGCACGCAGATCAGGTCTTCGCAGTTCACGGATCCGAAGGAGATGAAGTCCTGCCGGTCCGCGATCTCTCTCTCGAGGATGTCCACGGCCTTATCGCTACCGGCCGCCAGCTCCTCGGGGGTGGCCTTGCGCACCAACCTGCAGGGCTTGCCAATCTCGCTGGCCACCTCACAGCCACCCAGCAGCAGCGCGGCGGACATCATGAGGGCGGTTCGCACGAACATCTTCATGGGACCTCTGACCTCTACAAAGGGGGGGATGGGGCACGGGACCTCGGGCCCGCGAGCCCGGGAAGGGTAGCACAGCCCCCTGGAACACCAACGTCCCCGTACGGCGGCACGTCGGGTGGAATTGTGAAGGAATACCGGAGGGATACGTTGTCGCGCGGCGTGTTCGGAGCGGTTGATGGTTGGGAATACGACCGATAGGATGTGCAAGCCGAGAGTCGCGCTGAACCCCCGGTGGCAGTTACGCCCCCCTCCCTCACGGAGCCTCCGGATTTGAACCGCCCCAAGTTGCTGCTCGCCCTGTGTCTGGTGCCCGCGCTGGCATCTGCCCAGAGCCAGGAAGGCATGGGACTCGACCTCACCGAGGAGTCCCAGGCCGAGTCATCTCAGGATGCAGAATCACCCGCGCCTCCTCCGGTAGAGGAGGCCAGTCCGGCCGCGGCGTCCCGCCCCGCGGACGAGCCATTGGAAGCGGAACCGTTGTTGCCGCTGACGGACATCACCCAGGAGGACCGGGTGAAGAGCGTCCAGCGGAAGGTGTACCTCAAGAAGGGCCGCTTCGAGCTGGCGCCCCTGGTGAGCATCTCGGTCAACGACCCCTTCTATTCGAAGGTGGGGTTGTCGGTCCGGGGCGCGTACTACCTGGCGGACACGCTGGCCATCTCCGCCCGGGCCTCGCTGATGCAGGTGGTGCCGTCGGATGACGTGCGCACCGCGAAGCGGACCTTCAACAGCCAGATCTACTACTCCGTGCCGCAGTGGTCCGCGATGGGCGACGTGGAGTGGAGCCCGCTCTACGGCAAGGTGGCGTTCCTCAACTCCATCCTCCACTTCGACGGCTACCTGCTCGCGGGTGCCGGCGTGGTGCGGACGGAGACCTCGGCGCTGCCGGGCCGGGGGCTCAACCCGGCCGCCGACCTGGGCCTGGGCATGCGCTTCGTCGCGCAGGACTACCTGGCCGTCAACGTGGCTCTCATCAACACCTCTTATGTGGATCAGCCCCTGGGTAGCAGCAAGGGCGCCATCCAGAACGTCATGACGCTCAACGCAGGCATCTCGCTGTTCCTGCCGTTCAAGTCGACGGGGAGGGACTCGGAATGAGGCACCTCTTCCGTGTGCTCCTCGCCCTGTGCCTCACCGCGCCAGCGCTGGGCTTCGCCCAGACCTCCGAAGAGGTGGAGGCCGGCGACGTCTCCGAGGTCGACAAGGACCGGCTCGGGCCCCTGCGCGAGCGCGTCCGGCCCGTCTCTGGCCACGTGTTCCTCAAGAAGGGCCGCTTCGAGTTCAGCCCGTCCGCCACGCTGTCGCTGCGCGACGCGTTCTACAGCAAGTACATCTTCGGCGGCACGCTGACGTACCACCCCATGGAGACGCTGGGCATCAGCCTGCGCGCGGGCTACGCCATCAACACGGTGGCCGGCGCGGCGCAGAAGTGCACGTTCTCCGACGGGGGCGACGGCTCCACGCGCGGCTGCGTGCCTCCCACGCTCGACGAGCTGGACGGAAACGCGCCCGGGCAGATCAAGCTGCTGGGCGGCGCGGACGTCCAGTGGGCGCCCATCTACGGCAAGCTGTCGCTGCTGGCCGAGACGTTCGTCCACTTCGACCTGTACGGCGTCGCGGGTGCCTCCGTGGTGCAGTACCGCGGCCCCAGCGAGACGCCGGATGGCGAGGCGAAGAACTACCTGACGCCGGGCGCCAACCTGGGCGTGGGCGCGCGCTTCTTCCTCAACCGGTGGATCACCCTGCGCACGGAGCTGCGTGACCTCATCTACGTGGAGAAGGGCACCGAGGTCTCCGGCAACTACCTGCGCAACCAGCTCCTGTTCGAGCTGGGTGTCTCCTTCTTCTTCGGGTCCGAGTCATGATGCGCTCCTTCCGGCTCATCCGCGTCGCCGTCATCGGGCTGTCGCTCGCGTGGACGGCCCCCACCTTCGCGCAGAACTTCGAGGGCCTGGACCTGTCCGGCCAGTCCAAGAAGAAGAAGCGCACCACCGCCAAGAAGAAGCGGCCCACCCGCAAGGCCCGCACCCAGAAGGCGAAGCCCGCGCCCGCGCCCGTCGTCGAGGAGGACGCCGCGGACGACACCGAGGCCGCTGCCGCCAGCGAGGCGCCCGCGTCGACGGTGCCCGTTGCGGCTCCGGCCACGCCTGCTCCCGAGACGCCGGCGCCCGCGCCCGCGCCCACCCCGGCCGCGCCTCCGGCGAGCACCGGCAGCATGGGCATGGGGCTGGACCTGACGCAGGAGGCCCCCAAGCCGGCCGCGCCCACCATGTCCTTCGACGCGGTGGACGTCTCCGGCAAGACGGCGGACCGCCAGCGCCTGGACGTGGCCGTCAGCCTCTTCAAGAACAACGAGTACGAGAAGGCCTCCATGGCGGCGCACGAGCTGCTGGGAGACCCGAAGCTGGCGGGCCTGCACACCGAGGCGCGCTACGTGCTGGCCAAGTCGCTCTACCGCATGGGCATGTACCACTCGTCCCTGGGGGAGTTCTCCAAGATCCTCTCCCTGGGGCCGTCCACCAAGTTCTTCAAGACGAGCCTGGAGTGGCTCTTCTTCATCAGCCGCAAGACGAAGAACGAGACGGTCATCCTCGACGAGATTGCCCGGCACGCGAACCAGGAGTTCCCCGAGAAGTACCGCAACGAGTTCCGCTACCTGCTGGCGCGCTACCACTTCGTGCGTGGCCGCGCGCTGGACCAGGTGGGGCAGCCGGAGGAGGCGGACAAGAGCTTCGCGGAAGTGAAGCGCCTGGCGCTCACCATCCCCCGCACGGATCCGTTCTTCCCCCGCGCCAAGTACCTGGAGGGCCTGGCCTTCTTCCGCAACGGCAGCCGTCAGAAGGACGCGGCGGCCAAGCGCGCCAACGGGGAGATGCTGGCGGCGGTGGAGGCGATGAAGGAGGTGGTCCGCCTCACCCGTCCGGTGGCGGGCAAGTCCCCCGAGCAGGCGAAGATGGACAAGTCGCTGCGTGAGCTGGCCTTCATGCAGCTGGCCCGCACGCACTACGGCATGCAGCAGAACCGCTTCGCGCTCTTCTATCTGAGCAAGGTGGAGCGCGGGAACACGCAGTGGCTGGAGTCGCTCTTCGAGTCCGCGTGGGCCAACTACCGCGTGGGCCAGTACGAGCAGGCGCTGGGCAACCTCATCACGCTGTCGTCGCCCTTCTTCCGCGAGGAGTACTTCCCCGAGGCGCTCATCCTGAAGGCGGTCATCTATTACGAGAACTGCCGCTACCGGGAGTCCAACATCATCCTCCAGGACTTCGAGCGCACCTACCTGCCGGTGCATGACCAGCTCGAGACGCTGGTGAAGCAGAACATGGACGCCGGCGAGTACTACAAGGTGCTGGCCGACGTGCAGAAGAAGAACAAGGAGGGCCTGGAGAAGAACGAGACGGACTTCATCCTGGAGCGCATCCTCCGCCTGGCCCTGACGGACCAGGACCTGCGCAAGACGAACGACTCCATCCTCGAGCTCGAGGGGGAGATGGACGCCTTCGGGAACAAGGCGGACACCTTCAAGTACTCGGAGCTGAGCAAGTCCCTGCTGGACGGGCTCAAGGTGCAGCGCACGGCGCTCATCTCCAAGGCCGGCATCATGGCCAAGGGCAAGCTGGAGACGGAGCTGGTGGCGCTCAAGCAGCTGCTGGCCAACGGCCTGCGCATCAAGTTCGAGACGACCACCAAGGAGAAGGAGTTCCTCGAGGAGCAGCTCAAGGCGGGCGGCCGCACGGCCATCGTCAAGAAGTACAAGTACTCCGTCGCCGTGCCGGACGACCATCTCTACTGGCCGTACGAAGGCGAGTACTGGCGTGACGAGCTGGGCACCTACCAGTACACGATGACCAAGGGCTGCATCGAACGCGACACCGCGAACCGGACCATCCAGTCCGCCGAGGCGATGTAACGCCCTCGGGTCCAGGTCTTCTCCCCATTCCAGCCGCCGGGGCGCTATCTTCGCGCCCCGGCGGTTTTCTTTTTCAGCAAAGGGGCCTCAGGTGGTGCGGCGGGCGGCGTCACTCCGTGTCGTCTTCGGAATCGTGGCGCTGGACCTCATCGGGTTCGGCATCCTGATTCCCCAGCTGGGCGTGTACGGCGTGCGGTTCGGCGCCTCGCCCTTCACGGTGGGGCTCCTCATCTCCATCTACTCGCTGATGCAGCTGGTGTCGGCCCCGGTGCTGGGGCGGCTCAGCGACCGGTACGGGCGCCGGCCGGTGCTGCTGATGAGCCAGGTGGGCTCGCTGCTGGCCTATCTACTGTTCGCCTTCGCGCAGTCGCTGCCGCTGCTCTTCCTGGCGCGTGTCATCGACGGCATCTCTGGTGGCAACATCTCCACCGCACAGGCGGTGGTGGCGGACATCACCTCGCCGAAGGACAGGGCGCGGGGCATGGGCGTGATTGGCGCGGCCTTCGGGCTGGGCTTCGTGCTGGGACCGGCGCTGGGCGGCTTCCTGGGCGCCTGGGGCGGCAACCTCGCCATCGGTCTGTTCGCGGCGGGCCTGGTGGCCCTCAACCTGACGAACACCTACTTCTTCCTGCCGGAGACGCGGGTGGAGGGGCGGCCCGGCGAGGGCCATGCGCGGACGCTCCAGGGCGCCTCGCTGGCCCTGAACCTGCCGGTGGTGGGCCGCTGCCTGGTGCTGATGCTGGTGTTCACCACCGCCTTCGCCCAGATGGAGGGCACCTTCTCCGTCTACCTGCTGACACGCTTCCTGTCGTCCGGCCCGGTGCCGCTCCAGGAAGGCGGCCTGTTCCTCCGGGCGGCGGTGACGGACCTGGACGTGCTGCGCGAGGCCAGCTTGCGCTCGGGCTGGCTCTTCGCGGCGGTGGGCGTCATGTCCGCGCTGGTGCAGGGCGGGCTGGTGCGCCGGCTGACGGGCGGGCCCGGGAGCAGGCCGGGGCGCGAGGCCATGGTGGCCACGGCGGGTTTCGGGCTGACGGCGGCGGGGCTGGGCCTGTTGCCGGTGGCGCCGGACTACGGGTGGCTGTTCCCGGTGATGGGACTCCTGGCGGTGGGGTCGGCCCTGGTGACGCCATGTCTGTCCGCTCTGGTATCCCTGCATGCTCCGCCGGAGCGGCTGGGGGCGGTGCTGGGGGCGTACCAGGCCTTCGGCTCACTGGGGCGGATTCTGGGGCCGGCGCTCGGCGGGTGGCTCTTCGCCCGGCTGGGGCCGGAGGCGCCGTACGGGACGGCGGCGGCAATGGTGGCGTTGTCAGGGCTGTTGGGGCTGTCCCTGGTGACGCAGGCGAGAATGGCAGGCGCGGGGGCCGAGCAAAGGTCCTAAGATGGAGGACATGGTGGGGACGCAGCCGCAGCCAGTGACGATTGCTTTCGATGTCATGGGGACGGACCACGGCCCGGCGGAGGTGGTCCGGGGAGCGGCGATGCTGTCGCTCGAGTCCCCCCACATCCACACGCTCCTGGTGGGGGACCGCGCCCTCATCGACGACGCGCTGGCGGAGACGAAGCACAACGGCGAGCGCATCTCCGTGCAGCACGCGGCGGACTTCATCGGCATGGACGAGAAGCCGGGCGAGGCGCTGGCTCGCAAGCCGAACGCCTCCGTGGCGGTGGCCGCGCGGCTGGTGGCGGAGGGCGAGGCGCAGGCCCTGGTGTCCGCCGGCAACACGGGCGCGGGCGTGCTGGCGTGCGCCCGGCACTTCCAGCTCATCCCCGGGGTGCGGCGGGCGGCGCTGGCCACGGTGTACCCGACGCGCTCGGTGCGCGGCGCCAAGGGGGACCCGTTCTCGCTCATCCTCGACGTGGGCGCCACGGTGGAGGCCACCGCGGACGACCTGGTGACGTTCGCGGTGATGGGCTCCGCCTACGCGCGCATCATCTCCCGGAACGAGCGCCCCAAGGTCGCGCTCCTGTCCAACGGCATCGAGCCGCAGAAGGGCCCGCCCCGCGTGGTGGAGGCCCACGCGCGGCTGTCGGAGATGAAGGACATCCACTTCATCGGCAACGTGGAGGGCATCGACATTCCGAAGGGCACCGCGGACGTCATCGTCACCGATGGCTTCGTGGGCAACGTCTGCCTGAAGATGCTGGAAGGCGTCCACGACACGGTGGTGGAGCTGGCCCAGTACGCCTACAAGGAGAGCCTCCGCTGGCGCGCCGGGCTGGCGATGCTGTCCAGCGGCATCCAGCGCATCAAGGACATCACGGATTGGAACCAGTACGGCGGGGCGCCCATCCTCGGGTTCGATAAAATCTTCATCAAGGCGCACGGGCGTTCGAAGTCACGGGCCATCGCCAACGCGGGCAAGGTCGCGGCGAAGGTGGTGTCGAACAACCTGGGCGCCGCCATCCGGGAAGGCCTGACGAAGTGAGCCTGCCGGACCGCATCGACCCGCGTCCGCCCCGGCGCATCTACCGCTGGGACCTGGACAAGACGTACCTCCAGACGGAGTTCGACTCGCTCCGTGACCTGGTGCGGACGGCGTTCCAGAAGGCACACCAGAAGGTGGCCGTGCCGGGCGCCAGCGCGCTCATCCGCGAGCTGTCGGAGAACGGGGACTCGCGGCTGTGCATCGTCTCCGGCAGTCCGAAGCAGATGCGGGCCGTGCTGGAGGAGAAGCTCAAGCTGGATGGCGTCCGGTGGGACGAGTTCGTCCTCAAGGACAACGTGGGCAACCTGCTGCGCGGCCGCTTCCGCGCCCTGCGCGGGCAGGTGGGCTACAAGCTGCCGGCCATCCTGGAGAGCCGGGTGCACGCGCCGGTGGAGGCGGAGGAGGTCCTCTTCGGTGACGACGCGGAGGCGGACGCGTTCATCTATTCGCTCTTCGCGGACCTGGTGGCCGGCCGCGTGGACGAGCGGGTGCTGTCGCAGGTGCTGGAGGCGGGTGGGGTGTACCCGGACGACGCGGAGCGCGTGCGCGAGGCGTGGAAGAAGATTCCAGTGGGAGACCCCGTGCGCCGCATCTTCATCCACCTGGACCGGCTGACGCCGCCGGCGCACTTCACGCCGTATGGCCCGCGCGTGGTGCCCATCTTCAACTACTTCCAGGCGGCGCTGGTGCTGCTGGCGGATGGCCACCTGACGGCGCATCAGGTGCTGAAGATCGCCGTGGAGATGGTCCAGACGGCGGGCCACAACATCATCACCCTGTCCAACTCGTTCCAGGACCTGTTGCGGCGCGGGCTTCCACTCCAGCAGGCGGCGGTGGCGCTGTCCCAGGCGCTGGAGGGGCCCAACAAGCTGCTCGCGGCGATGCGGCCCATGCCGGACATCCTGTCCGCCTTCAGCAAGCGCCTGGCCGCGCTGGGCACGCCGCCACCTCCGCCGCCGGTGCAGGCGGTGGACTACGTGTCCCTCATCCACCACGCACTGCCGCGAAACCACAAGGCCCGGTCCAAGCCGGGGTAGGGTGGGCCGGCCGCCTGCCCTGCGTGGGGCCCGGCACTCCCCGCACCGCCCGGTCCCAGAACGTTTCGCGCGGCTGCCGTGTTGATACAGGACAAAGTGCCCCGTCACGTCTTCCTGAAGGAATCCCCGCGAGCCGTCCCCCGCCTGGCGACCTCCGCTGCGCAAGCGCGTGGCGCAGCCCCCGGGGCGGAGCAGGACGGCGGGCAGGTCCACCCGCTGCCCGGCGACATCCGACAACAATGTCGTCACTCGCTACTCCCTACCCGGAGGATGCGGTATAGACGGCTGGCCTTCAAGCGCTCCGAGAGGGGCGTCACTGGCTGATGACACGAGATTCGACTGAGACGCCGCCTGCCGGCGGTCTGCTGCCACCTGCGCCCGAGAATGACGCGCGCGAGGTTGCCTCTCCCGAGGCGGCAGGGACTTCCGAGCGCGGCGAACAAGAGGTACCCATGAACTCCCAACTGGAGCTGTCGGCGCCCTCTGACGAGGACAGCGCCTCCAAGCCCCTGGCCGCCGACGTGCAGGCCCCCGAAGAAACCCCCACCACGACTGCAGCGCCCGCCCCCTCCGAGCCGCCGGCCCCCGCGCACGCGGACGCCGAGCTCGAGGACGACGAAGACGACGACGAGGCCGATGCCGCCGACGACGGCCTGGACGACACCGTCCTGGGCGCCGAGGAGGCGCTCGCCGCCGCCGAGGCCGAGGATGCCGCGGAGGCGCGCGAGGAGGAGCTCGAGGAGGCTCCCACCGTCCTCGAGCCCGAGCCGGAGCCCACGCTCGCGGAGCGCGCGCTGCATGCGCCTCACGTCCGGCCCACGGGCGAGCCGGCGGAGATCGACCCGGACGAGCTGGACCCGGACGCGCTCAAGGTGGTGCTGCGCCTGCATCAGCATGGCCATCAGGCGTACCTGGTGGGCGGCTGCGTGCGCGACCTGCTGCTGGGGCGCAAGCCGAAGGACTTCGATGTCGCGACCAGCGCGACGCCCAACGAGGTGCGCGGCATCTTCCGCAACTGCCGGCTCATCGGCCGGCGCTTCCGGCTGGCGCACGTCTACTTCAAGGGCGGGAAGATCATCGAGGTCTCCACCTTCCGCGCGAACCCGACGGAGCTGGAGTCCCATGCGGGTGGGGGGGAGGACGACGGGGACGGTGAGGACCTGCTCATCACCCACGACAACGTCTTCGGCACGGCGCAGGAGGACGCGCGTCGTCGCGACTTCACCATCAACGGCCTGTTCTACGACGTGAGCGAGGGACGGGTCATCGACTACGTCCGTGGTCGCCGCGACCTGGACGAGCGCTTCATCCGCACCATCGGCGACCCGGAAGTGCGCATGCGCGAGGACCCGGTGCGCATCCTCCGCGCCGTGCGCTTCGCGGCCAAGCTGGGCCTGGACATCGAGTCGCGCACGTACGCGGCCATGGAGGGCGCGGTGGAGGACCTGCCGCGCTGCGCCCCCGCGCGCCTGCTGGAGGAGACGTTCCGCCTCATCCGCGGTGGCGTGTCCGCTCCGGCGCTCAAGCTGCTGGACGCGCTGGACGCGCTGAAAATCCTGCTGCCGCCCGTCAACGCCTACCTGAAGCAGCACGGCAAGGAAGGGGAGAAGACCTTCTATGCCTTCGCCGAGGCGCTGGACCGGCGCGTGTCCGCGGGGGAGCCCCTGGACGACGCCATCCTCCTGGCGATGTTGCTCATCCCCATCAGCCGCTCGACGGGGCCGGAGGAATCCCAGGAGGGAGGCCGCCCGTCCGTGTCGCAGGTGGTGGAGGACCTGCTCGCGGGCTTCGTGCAGTCCGCGCGGCTGCCGCGCCGCATCGCGGAGCGCTGCCGCATGCTGCTGCTGGCCCAGCGCACGCTGACGGGCGAGCGCCGCCGTCGCAGCGCCGCGTTCAAGCGTCACCCGCTCTTCAACGAGGCCCTCACCGTGTTCGAGATGACGGTGGAGGCGACGGGCGAGAATCGCGAGCAGCTGGAGGCCTGGAAGGCCGGTGAGGTGCCGCAGCCTCGCGCCGCCGCCGCGGACGGTGAGGCGGGCGAGGCCGGTGGCCAGCGCAAGCGTCGCCGTCGCCGCCGCCGTCGTCGCCCCTCCGCGAACGGGGCTTCCGGCGAGAGCGCCGACGCCTCCGAGCCGAGCTCCGACGCGGGAGACGCCTGAGCCGCATCGCGACCCGGGGCCCCGGCGCGAGCGCGGGTGCCGCCCATCCGGAGGAGGGGGCACCCGTAGCGCCATGCCTCAGGGCTTCGGCCCGCTCTTGTCCACGGGGCGCTCGGAGCGGTGGTCGGCGCTGTCGCTGGCCTCGCTGCCCGCGATGTCCGCGGTGGTGATGGCCTTGCTGCCGAACCGCTCGGCAATCTTGTCCAGGGCCGCGTTCAGCTTCGCCGTGCGCGGCGCGGCGGCGGGGAACAGGCCCAGCTGCGGCGGCTCCTCGTCCAACTGCACGCTGACCCCCGTGAGCCGCAGCGGCTTGCCCTGGTGCGCCTTCTCCAGCAGCTCCAGCGCGGCGCGGTAGAGCGTCTGCCCGTCATCCGTGGCCTCTCGCAGGGTGGTGCGCCGGGTGATGAGCGTGAAGTCCGCGAACTTCAGCTTGAGCTGCACCACGCGCCCCTTCAGCGCCGCGCGCCGCAGCCGCCGGGCCACGCGCAGGGCCTGGGCATGCACGTGCGGCTTGAGCGCCTCCAGCCCCGAGAGGTCCTCCTCGAACGTGTCCTCGGCGCCCACGCTCTTGGCGGCGCGGTCCGGCACCACCTCGCGCGGGTCGATGCCCTGAGACAGCTCCCACAGGTGCCGCCCGCTGGTGCCCAGCCGGCTCTCCAGCCAGTCCAGGTCCCTGGCGGCAACGTCCCCAATCGTCTTCAGCCCGGCGAGCTTGAGCGCCTCCTCCGTCTTCGGCCCCACGCCCCACAGGCGCGATACCGGCAGGCCGGCGAGGAAGGCCACCGTCTCCTCCGCGCGCACCTCCCGCTGTCCGTTGGGCTTGGCGAGGTCCGAGGCAATCTTCGCCACGAACTTCACCGTGGCCACGCCCGCGGAGGAGGGCAGCTCCAGCTCCTCGGCAATCTCCTTGCGGATGCGCCGGGCGATGTCCGCGGGCGTCCCGAAGAGGCCCACCGACGCCGTCACGTCGAGGAAGGCCTCGTCCAGCGACAGCGGCTCGATGAGCGGCGTGTAGCGCTCGAAGATGCCGAACACCTGCTCGCTGGCCTCGGCATACGCGGAGAAGCGAGGCTTCACCACGATGGCATGGGGCGCGGCCTTGGTGGCCCGGGCCATGGGCATGGCGCTGCGCACGCCGAAGGGGCGGACCTCATACGAAGCGGCGACCACCACGCCCCGCTGGGCATGCCCGCCCACGATGAGCGGCTTGCCCCGCAGGGCCGGGTTGTCCCGCTGCTCCACGGACGCATAGAAGGCATCCATGTCCACGTGGATGATGGCTCGCATGTTGTGAGTCATTGTAATGGGGCCCCCTGACGCCCGGTGGAGACCGACATGAAGAGCCTGACGGAGTACCTCTGGTTCGAGACGCGGCAGCGGCGCGAGCTGGTCCGCCTCACCGACACGGTGGCCTCACTGGTCCGCAAGAGTGGCATCCAGGAGGGAATGGTCCTCGTCTCCGCCATGCACATCACCGCGGGCGTCTTCGTCAATGACGACGAGCCCGGTCTCCATGAGGACATTTGGGAGTGGCTCCAGCACCTGGCGCCCTTCGGCCCCGACTACCGGCACCACCGCACGGGCGAGGACAACGGCGACGCCCACCTCAAGTCCATGCTCGTCCACCACCAGGTCATCATCCCCGTCACGGCCGGCAAGCTCGACCTGGGGCCCTGGCAGCAGGTGTTCTACGCCGAGTTCGACGGCCAGCGCCGCAAGCGCGTCATCGTGAAGGTGATGGGCGAGTAGCACCGGCCTTCAGTCCCGGTGCTCGCCTCGCGGCAGTGGCAGCCCGCGGCGCTCCAGCTCCGCGCGCAGCTCCGGGGGGAGGGGACTGCTGACCGTCATCGGCCGCCGCGTCACCGGATGTGTCAGGCCCAGGGAGCGGGCGTGCAGGAAGAAGCGCCCCAGCTCGGGCGCCTCGCGACCGCCGTAGAGGCTGTCTCCGACGATGGGGGCCCCCACGCCCGCCAGGTGCGCGCGCACCTGGTGCAGGACGCCCGTGAGGATGCGCACCTCCACCACGCTGAACTCGCCCGAGCGCGACAGCACGGTGAACTTCGACACCGCCTCGCGGGCGTCCTCGGCGCCGTAGGGCGCGGGCTCCACCCGGTCCGGGTGCCGGGGGTGGTGCCGCAGCGGGACGTCGATGTCGCCCTCGTCCGCCAGCGGCCCCGTCACCAGGGCCAGGTAGCGCTTGTCCACGGCCCGCGTGCCGAAGGCCTCGCGCACCGCGTTCCATGCCGCGCGCGTCCTCGCGGCCACGAGCACCCCGGAGGTCTCCACGTCCAGCCGGTGGCACAGGCCGCCTTCGCGCGCGTCGACGGACGCCTGGGCGCATTCGGGGTAGCGGGCCACCAGCGCGTTGGCCACCGTGCCCGTCTCTCCGGACTGCAGCGGGTGCGAGGGCCGGCCCGCGGGCTTGTCCACGAACACGAGCGCGTCGTCCGCGTGCAGCACGGTGAGCGGGAAGTCCGCGTCGGGCACGGCCTCGCGCGATTCTTCCTCGACCTCGACGGCGACGTGCTGCCCGGCGGTGAGCGTCAGGCCCTTCTTCGCCGGGCGGCCGTTCACCTTCACCGCGCCCGCCTCGAAGAGGCGCTTGAGGCGCGCGCGGGACAGGCCCAGCGCGTCACCGATGAACAGGTCCACCCGCTGGCCCGCCTTGTCGGCGTCCACGGTGAGGGTGTGCAGCTTGGAGGGATTCACTCGGACAGGGCCTCGTAGACTTCCTCGGCCGTCTGGAACCGGTCGTCCGGCTCCTTGCGGATGAGGCGGTGGGCGACGCGCGCGAGCTGCGGGTCCCCATGAAGGTTCAGCGACAGCACGGGGAGCGGCTCGGTCTCCAGCACCTGCCGCCAGAGCTCGTGCGGCGTCTTCGCGTCGAAGGGGGGCCGCCCGCTGAGCAGCTCATAGAGGATGACCCCCAGGCTGTACAGGTCGGAGCGACCATCCAGGGGCTCCCCCAGAATCTGCTCGGGCGCCATGTAGCGGTAGGTGCCCACCAGCTTGCCGGCCTCGGTGATGGCCGCGTCGTCCGCGAGGAACTTGGCGAGCCCGAAGTCCATCAACCGCACCTGCCGGTCGTCGTCCACCATGATGTTGGACGGCTTCAGGTCGCGGTGTACCAGCCCGTGCCCGTGGATGTAGGCCAGCGCCTCGCAAATCTGGAGCATGGCGTCCTTGAGCCGCCCCAGGCGCTCGGGCCGGTTGAGGTCCTCCTCGCGGAGGAGGCGGCCAGGCTCCGCTGCGGGCTTCGACGCGGGCGGAGCGGGAGGCATCAGGTCGAAGCCGTCCATCGAGTCGTCCGAGCCCATGCCGGCGTTCAGGCCTCCGCCACCGACGAAGCTCTCCAGGTCCTCGCTGGGCGCCTCCTCCGCGAAGGCCTCCAGGCCGAAGGTGCCTTCGTGCGGGCTGTCATCCGAGTCGTCCATCGAGTCCGACAGGGGCTGCCTGGAGAGACCGAAGTCGTCGTCCGCGGTGCGCACCACGGACAGCGGGCTGCGCGGGGTATGTCCGCCCGGCGGAGAGATCCGGTCGTCGCTGCTCAGGTCGAGGTAGTGGCGAAGCGTGAGGCCCTCGATGAGCTCCATGGCCAGATAGGGCACGCCCTGATGGACCCCGGACTCGAACACCTTCACCACGTTGGGGTGCGACAGGTCCACCAGCGTGTCGAACTCACGCGCGAGCCTGCGCGCGGCACGCGCGTCCCGTGCGGGGCCGGCCGAAAGCAGCTTCAGCGCGACCTCGTCGGTGGTGCGGCGGTCCAGGGCCCGATACACGGTTCCTGCCCCGCCACTGCCAAGCGTCTCCAGAACGCGGTAGGGACCAATGAACTTCGGGGGCATGGGGTGGCGAAATCCTACGGACCACGTCATGTCAGGGTCAACGTTGGGAACGCCTGATTGCTCGGAGTCCGGCAGAAGCGGCGACGGGTGGTTTTACTTTTCCGACAAACCTGGGAGAACCCGAGTCAATGCGAATCGGGAAGTACCAGCTGGTGCGAAAGCTTGCGTCCGGCGGCATGGCCGAGGTCTTCCTGGCGAAGGCCGCGGGGCCGCATGGCTTCGAGAAGACGCTCGTGCTGAAGCGAATCCTTCCGCACCTCGCGGAGGACCCGGCGTTCGTGGACATGTTCCTGGGTGAGGCGCGGCTGGCGGCGCAGCTCGAGCACCCGAACATCGTGCAGATTTTCGACTTCGGTGAGGCCGAGGGCAGCTTCTTCCTGGCGATGGAGTTCATCGACGGGCCGAACCTGCGCAAGCTGGTGAAGCAGGCGGCGGCGGAGGCGCTGCCACCTGCCTTCTGCGCGAAGGTGGTGGCGTCCGCGGCCGAGGGCCTCGCGTATGCGCACGAGTTCCGCGACATGGAGACGGGCGAGCCCCTGGGACTGATTCACCGGGACGTGAGTCCGGACAACATCCTGGTGTCGCGGCAGGGCGCGGTGAAGGTGGTGGACTTCGGCATCGCGAAGGTGGCGGGGCAGGGGCACCGGACGCTGACGGGCGTGGTGAAGGGCAAGGTGGCGTACATGCCACCCGAGCAGCTCCAGGCGAAGGACCTGGACCGGCGGGTGGATGTCTACGCGCTCGGGGTGGTGCTGTACGAGCTGCTCTCGGGGAGGCGGCCGTTCGACGCGACGACGGACGTGAGCGTGATGCAGGCCATCCTGTTCGAGCCGTTCATCCCGGTGGCGCAGCGGCGGCCGGACGTGCCGGTGGCGCTGCAGCAGGTGCTCGACAATGCGCTGGCGAAGGACCGGGAGCAGCGCTACCCGGACTGCCGCGCGCTCCAGGACGACCTGGAGCGCTTCGTGCTGTCCACCGGGGAGCCGGTGGGCGCATATCAGATTGCGCAGCGCATCGCGCAGTGGGTGCCGGAGGTGGCGGCGCCCGCGATGACGCCGTCACAGGGGGCCGGTCGGAGCTCCGTGGCGCCGCCATCGAAGGCGGAGGTCCGGTCTCCGCCTCCGTCCATGGAGTCGCCCGTGGACTCGACGTCACCGACGACGCCGATGCCTCGGGCGCTGCCGGCGCCGGACGCTTCGGCTTCATTGGATTCGACGTCGCCGACGACGCCAATGCCCATGGTCGTCGCTGGCGTGGTGCGGGGGCTGGAAGCGCAGGGGCCGCATGAGCGTGACACCCTTCAGTCGTATCCGGTGGTCGTGAAGAGTCCCGCGCTCCGGCCGGGTGCGCAGCCGCGAGTGGCTCGCGGTGCGGCCCGGGAGCGCCTGCCTTCGCGGGCGAGCGAGCTGCGAGCGGCCGCCGGGCACCGGACTCCGCGCATGTCGGGGACGGAGCGCGACGAGGAGGCCGTGGCCATGGCGGTGGCCGCGGCGGTTGTTCAGGAGGAGACCGCGTCGGCTGCTGCCCCTGTGGGCGATGCGGACGACGCCGTGCACACCCGGAGCACGGAGTATCTCGCGACGCCAAAGGCCAAGACGCCCAGCAGTCTCGCGGCCGCGGTGGTTGGAGGGCTCGTCGTCCTGGCCGTCGGTGGCGGCGTTGCCTTGATGCGTGGCGGGGAGGGGGAGGCCACGCCGGTTCGCGTGGACCCTCCTCCGTTGGCGCTGGCTCCGTCGGAGCCTCGCAGCCAGCCCAAGGAGTCCAAGGTGGCTGCTGCGACCGTTGATTCGCCCGCAGACGGCAGTCCTAGTCCTGACGCGGTGCAGAGGCCCGCTCTCACGCAGTCGGTTCCCGTGACGAAAGCGCCCCCGGATGAGCGTCCTGCCGGGGACGTGCAGCCGGTGAGTCTGAACAATCCTCCTGCTGAGGAGGCGGACGTGGCTCCCGTGGCGGCGAAGGCGGCGCTGGCGAAGCCTCCCGCGGCCAAGGCCGCGACCCCGTCTCGCGTTCGGGCGAGCACCCCTGCCCGCCGGGCAACGACTGTTGCGAAGGGGAGCCTGGAGTTTCGTGTCCGTCCCTACGCCGTGGTGTCTCTCGACGGCAAGGTGCTGGGGCAGACCCCCTTCGCGGCCGTGGAGGTTCCCGAGGGACGCCACACCGTTCGGCTCGTCAACAAGGAACTGGGCAAGGACGTGACCCGGACCATCGACGTGAAGGCGGGGCAGTCCAACGTGTTCAAGTTGAACCTCGAGGTGGAGTGAGCCGCGAGGCCACCAAGGCCCTCTGATGCCGGGCCCTGGTGGTGATGCCGCCTATTGCGGCCAGTGGAGAAGCTGTCCGTTATCGCCCGCGACCCAGAGGTCCGCGGGACTGGTGCCCGCGATGTCGTAGAAGCGGTAGCTCGGGCTGTCAAAGATGATCTGCCACTGGTGTCCGTCGTATCGGTAGATGCGACCGCTCTCCGCGGTGATGTAGACGGCTTTGGCGCCAAAGGCGATGACTGAGGTGAGTGATTCGAGGTGCGTGTTGGGGAAGGAGACCATCCTGCTCCAAGCGCTTCCGTTCCATTGGATCACCGTGTTCGAACCGCTCGCCGCTTCGCCTACGGCAAAGGCGACCTTGTCGTTCGCCACCCAGACTCCCCGGAGACGTCCCAGTCCTGGAATGGAGTCTTGGATGCCCAGGGACTGCCACTGACTGCTGCTGGCGTTGAAGCGATAGAGGCGGGGCCGGGTACTTCCGGTTTCATAACCGCCGACCGCGAACAGCGTGGACCGGGATCGCCCGTGGACGTCGTACAGCGGTGCGACGTCCTCGGGGCCGAAGGTCAGCGCGCCTGAGCCGCTTCCGCCATTCCAGATGAACGTCAATCCTTGGTTGATCGAGCCCGAGTCCGATGTGACGCCATGAATCTCCAGAGTGCCTTCGTGGCGGAAGCCTATGAGCCCCTGCACCGACCGACCCATGTCGTGCGCCTGCGTGCAGGCATTCTCATTCCTGTCGAGGAATACGAGCCTGCCTCCGGATGAACCGATGTAGCCGCGGCCGTTGTTCTCCATGTCGGCCCAGACCGCATTCCAATTGGTGTTGCTTGCGCCGCAACCGAAGGCGCTGGTGTCGAATGTGGTCGTACCCGGGATGAGCACTGCATTGTTGCCGCCGCTGCCCACGGCCATCACATCGCCGGGCGTCTGGGTGAAGATGGAGCGCCACTGCTGTTCCGGCATTCCCACGGTTCGCGTCACGAATCTGGGGTTGCCCTGTGGGCACACCTCGATGCCGTCAATGCTCCCATCGCAGTTGTTGTCAAAGCCGTCGCACAGCTCCGTCGCTCCCGGGTAGATGAACGGGTTGCCGTCGTTGCAGTCGTCGCCCAGGTTCACGTACCCCGTTCCAGGTGGGCCGCAGGACGGAGTGGCCGGGCCGCTGCCCACGCCGTCGCCGTCCTCGTCCACGTACCAGTCGCTGGGGGACACCGTGACTTCGCACCTCGTGGTGATGCCCGACGGGTCGCAGACGTGGATGCCGGGGCACTTGGCGGCCACTTCGCAAGCGTCACCCAACTGGGGGAACGTCTCGTCGATGTTCCCGTCGCAGTTGTCATCCACGCCGTTGCAGAGCTCCTGTGCCCCGGGCCGGATGCTGGCGTTGGTGTCGTCGCAGTCGTCCGCGGGCCCCGGGACGTAGCCCGGCTCGATGCCCGTGCAGAAGGCGCGGGGAGTGGCGTTCATGTCGCCTCGGCCGTCCTGATCCCGGTCGGGGTAGGCAAATACGGCATCGGGTGCGTTGCAGATGACGTCACTGTCTGGTCCGCACGCGCGGACCCCCGGGCAGTTCTCGCCAACGGTGCAGCTCTGCCCCAGGCGAAGCTCCACCTCGTCCGAGATGCCGTCGCAGTTGTCATCGACGTCGTTGCAACGCTCTTCCGCGCCCGGGCGGACGGCGGCATTGGTGTCGTCGCAGTCCGTGCCACCGCTGAGCACGTCGACGTAGCCGTCGCCGTCCGTGTCCCGAGCCTGGAGCGACAACGTCACTGGGACTGGCGCGTCTGGCGTGAGCGTGACGAGGGACGCGCTGCTCACCACGAATGCGCCTTGTTCGCAGCGCTGCTCATACGCGCGAGCTTCCACCTGGACGGAGGCTCCCCAGCTCGTGGGCGGCAGCACCGCAATGGCCAGCGAGCCACCGGTGCGCGCTCCCTTGCCCTCGATGGGGGAGGAGAGCTCCCTCCCGCTGCCCTCGTCCCGGACGGTCACGAGCACACAGCCCGGGAGGAAGCCCGAGTACTCGACGGTTGCTTTGATGGCCCGGCAAGTCGCCTTGTCACCCAGCACCGCATCCGCCTCTCCTCCTGTGAGGTTCTCGATGTCGCACGGGTGCAGTTCGTCGAGGCTGGGCACCGTGCAAGCGGTGAACGCGAGCAGCAGACACGCGGACATGAGCCGATTCATGGCGTACCTCGCTCGCTCGCGTCCTCGTCACCCAGGAACCAGGTGATGACCGCGCCTGCCGCCGCCGTGGCGGCGATGCCGAACAGGATGTTCGCTCCGAGCGCCTGGCCTTGCGCCGAATCCAGATGGCGTGACTTCTCGGTGACGTAGATGGCGTCGCGCGCGCTCTGGATGCTGCTCCGGGAACGCAGCCCGAAGTAGCTCCCCAGCCCGCCGGCCAGGACCCCTGCTCCAAGCAGCGCCATGGGGAGCGGCCGGACGCGGAACCCGGCCTTTTCATCGACCCTCGACGCGTCCGGTAGGCCCGCAAGGTGAGCGGGCTCCGACGACGGGGTCGACGTCGGTGTGACGGTTGCGTGCTGCTCGGGAGTCAGAAGGGGCCGGTCCCCGGCACCGGAGCCCATGGACTGGTTCGCTTCGGGAGCAAGGATGGCCAGGGATTCACTCTGGACCTTGCTGCGCACCGATTCGAAGTCCCGCTCGACCTTGGGAGAGACCTTGACAGGGAGGCGGGCGTCGGGGCGCAATGACAAGGCGTTGTGAAAGGCCTTGAGGGACTGCGGCCGCTTGCCCAGGTCCGCGAGGATGATGCCTTCGTAGACCGACGCTTCCGCACGTTCGTCCCCTGTGCTGGCCAGTGCCTTGGCCTTGCCGATGGCGATCAGCGCCTGCTCGTACTCGAGCTCTTCGTAGAGCTGAGCGGCGGCGTTCAGCCTCGAGCGGAACGCGGAGCCGTGCTCACGGGCCGTTACCGTCCGTGCCGCCGGCTGCTGCCCGAGCGCCAGGCCTGGCAACAGGAGCGTGCAGCTCAACAACCACCCACGGATGGGTGATCCCTTGAGAAGTGGGTTTCCCATGACAGGCGAGAGTACCATGTGTGCTCGCCTGTCATGGGAACGTGCCAGGAATTGCCGCGGTGGGCTGAAAGCCTATCCTGGCGCCGCCTGGTGGCTCCGGGACGCGGCTTGCACTTGCGGGCAAGCCGCGTCCGTCAGGGCATCAAGGCGTGGTGGCACGCTTTCGGAGGTGCGCAATGCCTACGCTGGGAATCAGGCTCTCGCCGCGGCCCGCCTCGGCGATGTTGCCGCCCAACCAGATTCCGTCCGGAGTCAGCGCGATGGCGTCCGCGGTGAGGGCGTTGATGCCGCCGCCAATGGGCAGGAACCGCTCGCCGTTGAAGACATACGCATGGGTGGGGCCTCCATCGGCGGGCGCGATGGTCCCCACTGCAACGACGGTGTTGCCGACCGCCACGAGCTTCCGGAAGCTGTGGACTCCACCCTGTTCCTCGCCCAGGGGCGGAGGCATCCCGTTGGCGGGCGTCGCCAGCTCGACCCAGGCGGTGCCATTCCAATGTCCGAGCATGAGGCGGTCCGCGACGGGCACTCCCCCCGGACCCATTTCATGGTTGGTGCTCGCGTAGATGCCCGCCGGTCCATACGTGGCGGTGATGACCGAGGTGCTCAGGCCATCCCCCAGGGCCTCGAAGGCCGTGCCGTTCCAGTGGGCAATGCGGCGTGCCGGAAGCTCGCCCACGTGGGTGAACTCGCCCGCGACGACGAACGCGGGATGGTCGGGGTCCTCGTTCTCGGGTCGAATGGACAGCGCATACACGGGACCGTCGATGCCGTCCGCCACCAGGTCGAACTGCTCTCCCGTCCAGCGGACCACGCGTGAGTAAGCCTCCACGCTGGTGGACAGCCACGGGCGGCCGAGCGAGTCCAGGGTCATGTTGGAGACGAACCCGTGCGCGCTCAAATCGCCGAGCGACTCCCAGGCATCCCCGGTCCAGGTGAGCACATGCGATTGGAGGGCATCCCAGTCGACGCAGGCGACATAGACGTCGCCCTGGGCATTCACCGCCAGGTCCAGGCACTCCATGGCCGGCAGCTCGCCCAGGGGCTTCCAACCCGCGTCGCTGAACTGCAGCACCGTGTGGGGCACGCGCTGGCCTCCCGCATGGGAGATGGCGCCCATCGCGTGCACCGTGCACTGGGCTCCACCCACGGCCAACCGGGTCGCACCGCCGGTCAGCCCGAATCCGGGCTCGGCGCCCTCGGCCCGCCACTGGCCGGCCTCATACGAGACGAGGCTCTGGGACGCGGCGTCGTCCGTGCTGGGGCGGGTGCCCGCGACGTAGATGCGCTCGCCGTCGAGCAGGAAGCGCTGGACGGGGACTTCCCACAGCGGGAAGGCGGTGGGCCCCTCGTCGCCACAGAAGAACGGTGCGTACCAGACGGTCCGGTTAGGGGTCTCGGATTGGGGCCACTGCTCCCAGCCCGTGTCGGGGGACCATAGCGCGAGGGCGTTGGCCTGGAGAGCCAGCGGATTCCCGTAGCCCTGCCCGTTGACGTAGTTGAAGCAGCCGCCGACGTGGAGCTTGCCCGCGTTGAACACCAGGTCCGTCACGACGCCTGGGTAGAACCCGGTGCTGACGCCGCCGTTGAGCATCTCCCAGCGGACGCCATTCCAACGAGCGATGGAGCCCACGCCGTCCACGTTGAAGTCGTAGGCGAACGTGCCTCCCGCATAGAGCGTTCCGTCGTCGCCGAGCGTGAGCGCGAAGACGCCGTTGCCAGGCAGGGGGAGGTTGTACGCCGTCCACGCGCTTCCATTCCACCGGGCGACCTTGTTGCTGGAGATGCCACCCACCCGGGAGAAGGCGCCGCCCACCCAGACATTGTCACCGTCCACGAGCAGCTCGTAGACGGGCGCATCGGCAGGACCTCCGGGGGGGAGCTTCCACGCCTGACCATCCCAGATGGCGAGGCCAATGGCGCCGTTCTCCGCGAGCTGGAACTGGCCCGCGACCCAGAGCTCGCCCCGGACGTAGGCCATGGTGCGAACCAGGCCCGTGAAGCTGCCGATGACGCGAACGCCTTCGGGCGACAACTCCCAGACCTCGCCGCTGCGCTCGCCGAACGTGTCGTTGGTCGCCACGGCCAGCGTGCTGTCGTCCTTCGCCGCGACGGCGGAGAAGCCCGCTCCGCCAGGAATCTCCTGCGTCCAGGTCCTGGGCTCGGATTGCCATTTCCCATCGTGGCGCCGGATGAGCGGAGTCGTGGCCTGCGCGCCGAGCCAGCGGAAATACCCCGTGGCGATGATGTCGCCCGACGGCGTTTTCGCCACGTCATATATGTGCGGAACATGACCATCCATGCCGGAGACGCCCGCGATGGAGAAGCGAGGGTCCCACTCGCCGTTCTCGAGGATGTCCGTCACAGATGGCTCGCAGGAGGCCCCCGCGTCCGGCGTTCCTGAGTCCGGCACGCCGCCATCATCGGTGCCCGCATCGGGCTCATTGCCGCCTGCATCGGGCTCATTGCCGCCTGCGTCGGGCACGCCACTGTCTTCGGTGCCCGCATCCACTTCGGTGCCCGCGTCCGGTACTGGCTCCGGCGGGTCATCACTACAAGCGGTGAAGACGAGTCCTACGACGAGGAATGCTGCGATGCGACGGGTCCAGGTGTCTATCAGGGGTGTGCGCATAGGGGGCTCACCCGGCTGCAATCGATGGACCTCTTCCAACTCAGCGAGATGTCGAATGCTTGAGAAAGGTTACGGCTCAGGTCACGGCATCAAAGTCCTTGGATTTCTAAATGCTCTCAGGAATCTGAGGGACGTGGCGCGCGATGCGCTTCGGTTGACGCGGCTCATCACGCCTTGCGGATGCGTCCCTTCGATGAGGCGCGACCTCCATGCGTTTCAAGGATTCCTTCCGCCAGTTGAGTGAGGCGTGAGCGCAGGGCATCGGGCGCAAGCACCTCGAAGCCTCGTCCGATGTCGCAGAGCTGGCTGAGCGCAATCGACTCCCGCTCGAAGTCCACGACCACCGTCTTGCTGCCGTCAGGCGCCAGGGGCGCGGCATCCAGCCGCGCACCTTCCGCGGGGGGCCGGACCTTCCGCAAGGCCTCCAGTCCTTCAGATGTCAGCCGCAGCGTGACTTCGTACTGCGCGCGCTTCTCGGCGAAGCGCGCGCACCAGTCCTTCCAGAACGAGGGCAGGTCGAAGCGCTCGGGCCGGGTGAAGGTCTCCGGCCGCAGTCGAGCGCCGTCCACCCGGGAGCCCCGGTACACGCGGGGCGTCGCTTCGCCCGTGCTCGCGACGAGGTACCAGCGGTCCGCCTTGATGACGAGCGCGTACGGGTCCACCACCTTGCGGCTCACCTTGCCCTCGAAGTCCCGGTACGACAGGGACACGCGGCGGTCCTGCCAGACGGCGTCACGCAGTGTCGCCAGGTGGGGCACGGCCTCGCGCTCCGCGAACCATGACGACGCGTCCACGTGGAGCCGCTGCCGCGCGTACTCCAGCGCGGGTTGCTGGAGCGCGGGCAGCGCCGCCGCCAGCTTCATCAACCCCGAGCGCAGCGCAGAGGTCAGGCCCAGGTCGTCCAGGGCGCCCGGCGCCGTCACGGCCGCCAGGGCATGCAGTTCGGCGCGCGTGAAGCCCGTGAGCTGGGTGCGCCAACCTTCCAGGAGCGACACACCCCCCGCCGCGCCGCGCGTGGCGTACACCGGCACGCCCGCGCCGGAGAGTGCATCGAGGTCCCGGTGGATGGTGCGCTCGGAGACCTGGAGCTCGCGGGCGAGCTCGCCCGCGGTCATCTTCGGGCGCGTCTGCAACAGCAGCGTCAGGCTGACGAGTCGGTCGGCACGCATGGGTGGAGTCTAGGCGGGGAATCATGACAGCCGGTGGCAGGATTCCCTTCGTAGGGTGCGAACACGAACCCATGAAGGCCGCCTGGGCGCACCGCGCCCGCTGGCCTGGAGGTGTGTCAGCCATGAAGCCGCTGGAAGGGCGCATTGCCCTTGTCGCTGGAGCCACGCGTGGTGCCGGACGTGGCATCGCCACCATGCTCGGCGAAGCCGGGGCCACGGTGTACTGCACCGGCCGCAGCGTGCGCGGTCGTCCCGCGACTGGGGCGCGCCCGGAGACCCTCGAGGAGACGGCGGAGCTCGTCGACGCCAAGGGGGGCCGGGGCATCGCCGTGCGCGTGGACCACTCCGTGGAAGCAGAGGTCGAAGCGCTGTGCGCGCGCATCCAGGAGGAGCAGGGGCGGCTCGACATCCTGGTGAACGACATCTGGGGCGGAGACGCGCTCACCGAATTCGGGCCGGCGTTCTGGAAGCAGTCCGCCGCGAAGGGGCAGCAGATGTTCGAGCGCGCCGTCTTCACGCACCTGCTCACCAGCCGGCATGCCGTACCGCTCATGCTCGGCGCGGAGCGGGGGCTGCTCGTCGAAATCACGGACGGGGACTCGTTCGGCTATCGCGGCAACCTCTGGTACGACCTGGTGAAGATGTCCGTCATCCGGCTCGCGTTCGGCATGTCCCGGGAACTGCGCCGCACGAAGGTCACCGCGCTGGCGGTGACGCCCGGCTTCCTCCGCTCCGAGGAGATGCTGGAGAACTTCGGTGTCACGGAGGCCAACTGGCGGGACGGCGCGGCGAAGGACCCGAACTTCATCGCGTCGGAGAGTCCCTGCTACGTCGGCCGGGCGGTGGCGGCGCTCGCGGCCGACCCGAACGTGGGCACGAAGGCGGGCCGGGTGTTCAGCTCCTGGGCGCTGGCCCGGGAGTACGGCTTCACCGACGTGGATGGCTCCCAGCCCCACTGGGGCGAGCACTTCGCTCGCGCCTTCGGCAAGGCCTACGCGGTGGCTGACGACGCCGCCTACGCCCCCTGGCGCGATGGCCCCGTGGAGCTGGCGTGCCCGGACTGGCCGCTCGACTGAAGGCCGCCTGAACAGGAGCTTGTCTACCTTGGCCTACATGGATGGCCACTGGCAGCGTAGGGCGGTCCACCGCCAGTAGGCGACCGGCCAGGAGCCAACCGTGACGGTTGGGGCACGCGCCCGTGGACGGCGCGCGGCGGCATCGCTAGGGTGCGCGGCTTCATGGAACGCCCTTCAGTGATTTCCGCCCTCGAACAAGCCGTGAAGGCCCGGCCCCTGCCGCGCCACGTGGGCATCATCATGGATGGCAATGGGCGGTGGGCGGAATCCCGGGGGTTGCCCCGGCTGGAAGGGCACCGGGAGGCCACGTCGAGCGTGCGCGAGGTGACTCGCACCGCGCGCCGGCTGGGCATCCAGGCGCTGACGCTCTACGCGTTCTCGTCACAGAACTGGGCCCGGCCGGCGGAAGAGGTCGCCGGGCTGATGGACCTGCTCCGGGAGTACCTGGAGCGGGAGCGCTCCGAGATCCTCGACAACGGCATCCGGCTCAACGCCATTGGTGACGTGGACCGGCTGCCCCGCTACGTGCGCGAGCCGCTGGACCGGCTCCGGGCCGACTCCGCGCACAACACCGGCATGGTGCTGTCGCTGGCGCTGTCCTACGGCGGGCGGGAGGAAATCCTGCACGCGGCGCGGCGGCTGGCCGAGGCCGTGGAGCGCGGGGAGCTGGCGGCGGGGCGGGTGGAGGAGAGCGACTTCGAGCAGTTCCTCTGGACACAGGGACTGCCTCCACTGGACTTGATGGTTCGCACCAGCGGCGAGCTGCGCGTGTCCAACTTCCTGCTCTGGCAGATGGCGTACGCGGAGATGTGCTTCACCGACGCCTTGTGGCCGGACTTCCGTACTGACGAGTTCCTCCGCTGCGTGGCGCAGTATCAGCAGCGTGAGCGCCGGTTCGGGCTCACGTCGGCTCAGGTCCAGCGGGAGGAAGCCCCTCAGCAGGCCAAGGCGTGAACGACAAGAACCGAAACCTCGTCATCCGCGTGGTCTCCGCGGTGACACTGCTGCCGCTGGTCATCCTGCTGTTGTTCCTCGGTGGATATTGGAGCGCGGCCCTGCTCGGCGCCGCCGCCGCCGCCTGCGTCGGTGAGTACTATCTCATCGTCCAGAAGCGGCTGACGGTGGCCTCCTGGGTCGGGCTGGCGTTCGCCGCGGTACTGCCCTTCCTGCCGTTGCGGGACGCGGCGCGCACGGGCGAGACCGCCTTCTGGCTCACCATCGTCTTCGCGTTCTTCGCGTGGATCTACCACCTCTTCAAGGGGCCGCTCGCCGAGGCGCCCACCCGCACTGCGCACCTGGTCAATGGCTTCCTGTACGGCGCGGTGGGCCTCACGGCCATGTCCGCGCTGCGGTTGCTGCCCGACCACGGCATGGCCTGGGTCATCTGTGCGCTGGTCATCACCTGGGCCAACGACACCGCCGCCTACTTCTTCGGCCGCTTCCTGGGGAAGCACAAGCTCTACCCGGAGGTCAGCCCCAACAAGACGTGGGAGGGCTTCTTCGGCGGCATGCTGGGCTCGGTGGGCGGCATGTTCATTGCCCGGCAGTTCTTCTTCCCCGTGTTCACGGTGTGGGACTGCGTGCTGCTGGGCGTCGCGGGTGGCATCCTGGGGCCGGTGGGCGACCTGTGTGAGTCCATGCTCAAGCGGGCCTACGGGGTGAAGGACTCGGGGTTCCTCATCCCGGGCCACGGCGGCGTGCTGGACCGCATCGACGCGCTGCTGTTCAACGCCCCGCTGGTGTTCGTCTACGTGCAGTTCGTCCGGGGCCTGTTGCCCTAGAAAGCGCCCGTTCCGGCTGCCCGGCTGCTCGGCGGGCCCGGTTGCGCGTTGTCCGCCCAGGCGCCCACGATTAGTGTTGCGCCCATGCTCCAAAACATCGGGTTCTTCGTCATTCTGCTCGGCGTGCTCGTCACGGTGCACGAGCTCGGCCACTTCCTGGTGGCGAAGGCCTGTGGTGTGAAGGTCCTGAAGTTCTCCATCGGCTTCGGGCCGAAGCTGATCGGCTTCACCAAGGGCGAGACGGAGTACCAGATTGCCCTGCTCCCGCTGGGCGGCTACGTGAAGATGGCGGGGGACATGCCCCACGAGGAGCTCAGCCCGGAGGAGGCCAGCCGGGGCTTCCTGGCGCAGCCGCCGTGGAAGCGCGGCCTCATCGTCCTGGCGGGGCCGGCCTTCAACCTCATCTTCCCCATCCTCGTCTATTTCTTCGTCTTCCTGGGCCCGCACCAGGCCACCTCCACCTACGTGGGGTCGGTGAGCCCGGGGACTCCCGCGTATGCCGCGGGCATCCGCCCGGGGGACCGGGTGCTCTCCGTCGACGGTGAGCCGGTCCGCACGTTCACCGAGATGCGCGATGCCCTGGTGGGGCGCTTCGAGCGGCCCATCCCCATCGTCCTGGAGCGCAACGGCGAGAAGCTGACCCTGGACGTGACGCCCAAGAAGCAGGTGGACACGTCGCCCATCGACACGGTGGAGCGCGGCTCCATCGGCGTGGAGGCCGTGGCGAAGCCGGCCATCCTCGGCGTGCCCCCGGGCTCGGTGGCGGAGCAGGCCGGGCTTCGCACCTTCGACCGCATCCTGGCCATCAATGGCGTGAGCGTGGAGACGGAGGGGCGCTTCCAGAAGGAGATGGACAAGTACGCGGAGGGCGCGCCGCTGGAGCTGACCGTCCGCCGTATGGACCCGGTGGCGGCGGGCGCCGTGACGGGGCGGGTGCCCACGGTGCTGAAGGTCACCGTGCCGAAGCAGGCGGGGGTGGGGCTGGCGGCGGTGGGCGCGGAGACGTCGGACCTGTACCTGGCCACGGTGGCCCCGGGGAGCGCGGCCGAGAAGGGCGGCCTGCGGCCGGGAGACCGCGTCATCGCCCTGGATGGCAAGAAGCTGGAGTCGTTCGTCGAGCTGTCCATGGCGCTGAACGCCCTGCAGGAGCGGTCCTTCCAGCTGACGTGGCGGGGCGCGGACGGTGAGCGCACGGAGACGCTGGCGCAGGCGCCGCTGAAGACGGAGGACGAGATGGGCACGGCGACGTCGCCCATCGTCCTGGGCGTGCGCAACTGGGTGCTCTCCGCGGCGGACATGCCGGTGTTCGACGAGGTGACGGTGCACATGGGGCCGGGCGACGCGCTGAAGCAGGCCGCGCTCATCGTCCCGAAAATCGTCGGGCAGATGGTGCGCGTCATCGGCGGGCTGGCGGTGGGGTCGGTGCCGCTGAACACCGTGGGCGGCCCCATCATGATGTACCAGCTCGCGTCCAAGAGCGCCGAGCAGGGCCTGGACAGCTTCCTGCACCTGATGGCGCTCATCTCCATCAACCTGGGCGTGATGAACCTGCTGCCCATCCCCGTGCTGGACGGCTTCCACCTGCTCTCCGCCGCCTGGGAGGGAATTCGCCGCCGCCCCATCCCTGTTCGCGTCCGCGAGGTGGCCAACATGGTGGGGCTGGCGTTGCTCGTCCTGCTGATGCTGTTGGCCGTGACCAACGACATCACCCGCTAGAGGACGCATGCGAGGAACCGCCGTTGCCGGACTGCTCTCCCTGGCCCTCATCTCCGCCTGCGCCTCGCGCGCGGCGAAGCCCGACCCGGTGGAGCGCACTCCCGCCCCATCGAAGTCGAAGCCCCGCAGTGGCACGCCTGGCGTGACGAAGCGCGAGAAGATGCCGCGCTCGTACCTGGGCGAGGGGCTGGCCTCCTTCTACGGCCCTGGCCTGCACGGGCGGCCCACCGCCAGCGGCGAGCGCTTCGACCAGGAGGCGATGACGGCCGCGCACCGGAAGCTGCGCTTCGGCTCGTGCCTGCGCGTGGTGAACATGGAGAACGGCCGCGCGGTGAAGGTGCGGGTGAATGACCGGGGCCCCTTCATCGAGGGCCGCATCGTCGACCTGTCCCGCGGCGCCGCGCGGAAGCTGGACATGCTGGACAAGGGCGTGGTGCGTGTGCGGCTGTACCGCTGCAATGACCGCTTGTCGGAGATTCCGCAGGCAATGTGGGCCGCGCCGGTGTAGTGAGCCGTCCCATGTTTCTCGCGCTGGACACCTCGACGTTGACCCTGTCGCTGGCCCTGGTGGCGCGTGAGCCCGGAGGCGGGCTGCGCACCGTGGAGCACGTGGTGGTGGGGCCTCCGCGGAAGCAGAGCGAGGTGCTCCCGGGCATCGTCGGGGAGCTGCTCGCGCGGCATGGCGCCACGCTGCCCTCCCTGGAGGGGCTGGTGGTGGGGTTGGGGCCGGGCTCCTTCACAGGGCTGCGCATCGGCTTGGCCACGGTGAAGTCGCTGGCCTACGCGACGGGGCTGAAGGTGGCCGGGGCTTCGTCGCTGGCGGCGGTGGCGCTGGAGGGGCCCGAGGGAGTGCCGCTGTACTGCCTGGCCGTGGCGCGCAAGGACGACCTGTACCTGGGGGCGTACGTGCGCCAGGGCGGGACGGTGGAGGCGCTGGAGCCGGAGACGGCCATGTCGCCCGCGGAGGTGGCCGCGCGCATGGCGGCCGAGCCTCGAGCCGTGGCGCTGGGGCCGGCGCTGGTGGACTACCGCGCCGCCCTGGAGTCGCACGGCGTGGCGCCGGAGCGGCTTTTGACGGCGCCGAGCTTCCCGTCGGCGGTGGCGCTGGCCCAGCTGGCGCGCTTCCCGGAGCAGCAGTCGCTGGAGGCGCTCTTCGCGATGGAGCCGCACTACGTGCGGGCCTCCGAGCCGGAGCGCAACCCGAAGTTCCCGCCGCTGCCCGGCCCGGCGCCCACCGCACGGTTGAAGGAAGACTGAGGCGTCGCGTGGCGCTCGCGCTCCCGGGCCCCGGTGGCGTAAAGGACGCGCCATGAGAGACGACTTGACGATTGGCGTGGTGGGCGCGACGGGCGTGGTGGGCCGCGAGGTGCTCGCCGCGCTGTACGCGCAGGACGTGCCCGCCGAGCGCGTGCGCGCCTTCGGCTCCGAGCGCTCGAAGGGCATGGAGGTGGAGTACGGCGAGGACTCGCTCGAGGTGGAGCACGCGACGCCGGATGCCTTCCGCGGGGTGAAGCTGGTGCTCCTGGCCACGCCGGCCGAGGCCTCTCGCACGCTGGCGCAGGCCGCGCAGGCCGCGGGCGCGTGGGTGGTAGACGCCAGCGCCGCCTTCCGGGGGGACGGCAACGTCCCCCTGGTGCTGCCGGGGTTCAACGCGGACGTGCTGGGCGCGGGCTTCACCTTCAAGGGCCGCATCGTGTGTCTGCCGGGCGCCGTCACCACCGCCGCGGTGCACGTGGTGGAGCCGCTGCGGAAGGCCTTCGGGGTGGTGCGGGCGCAGGTGACGGCGCTGATGTCGGCGTCCAGCGCGGGCGTGCGCGGCGTGGCCGAGCTGGAGAAGCAGACCGCGGACCTGATGTCCGGCCGCGAGCCGGAGCCGCACGTCTTCCCGCACCGCGTGGGGTTCAACCTGGTGCCCCAGGTGGGGGGCTTCATGGTGAACTCGCCGTGGACGGAGGAGGAGGGGGGCTGGACGCTGGAGGCGGCCCGCCTCTTCTCATCCAAGGGGGATGTGCCCGTCATCGCCGGGACGGCGGTGCAGGTGCCGTCCTTCTACGGGCACGGCGTCACGCTCAACGTGCAGCTCAAGAAGCCGGGCCCGGTGGAGCAGGTGCGCGCGGCCCTCAAGACGTCCTCCGTCCTGAAGGTGCTGGATGTGCCCGGGGAGCGCGTGTACCCCATGCCGATGCTCGTCACCTCGGACCCGGCGGTGCATGTAGGCCGGGTGCGCGCTTTCCCACAGGCGCCGGAGTGGGTGACGCTGTTCGCCTCGGTGGACAACGCCAGCCGGGGCGCCGCCCTCAACCTGGTGGAGGCCGGTCTCCGACTGGCCGAGCGGCCCGCCTGACAAATTGGCAAAGCCCCCGGAGCCGTCCTGCCTGTTTGGCGCGGCGGGACGGCTCATGAGGAGGGCGCTCCTGTGGACAGGAAGTCGTTTCATGTGGCCTCCCGCTTGCTAGCCTGCGCGTACCCATGCGCCTCACACTCGTTGGCCTCTTGCTCTTCGCGTCGACTGCTCTGGGGCAGACCGTGACGTTTTCAGCCACGGGCAATGTCATCCAGAATGACGAAATCGTCGTCTCCGCGGCGAACTGCACATCGCAACGTACCGTGACCTTTCAAAGGGAGGGGAGGTACTGCGACACGCTCTACCTATGGCTCTCGAGCGACTCCAGTTGCACGAGGGAGCCTGCGGCTGCGGACGTGCTGCTTCAGGAGATCGCAGCGAATGATTCGGCGACGTCGGGGAGCCTGACCTTTACCGCGAGTCAGGCGCTCGTTCGTGCCGGCGCGACCTGTGAGTCCCAAACGACGACCAAGGAGTTCCGCCTCTGTGCGTCCACCAAGCGGTTGACGGGGACCATCGGCTTCGAGACCTGCGCTGATACGCTCAGCTCGATTGGGTCGCCCACCATCGACCTGGTCTATGACCCCGAGCCTCCAGCCGTACCTGAGGCTCCGACGGTAACGGGCTTGGACGGGGCGCTGGGAGCGACCGTCAAGGCCCCGAGTGATGCATCGCTCATGGTGGTGGAAGCGCTCGAGCTCACGGCGGATGCGGACGGCGGCGTGGTCCTGGGCGAGGTGGTGAGCTCGCGGGAGCAGACTTCGTCGAACACGGCGTTCCGTCTGGAGGGGCTCGAAAACGGCGTCGAATATGCCGTGCGGGCGCGTGCTATCGACGCGGCGGGAAATACGAGCGAGCCGTCGCCCATCACAAGGGGCACGCCCATCGCGAGCAATGGTTTCTACGGTGGATACCTCGATGCTGGCGGCGCGGAGACGGGCGGCTGCTCGGCTGCGGGTGGAAGTCTCACGGGATGCGCGATGCTGGTGTCCCTCGGAATCTGGCTGTCGTCGCGGAGGAAGCGTTCATGAGTCGGGCATCGGCCCTGGGAGTCGTGGCGTTGCTCGCCGCGCTGCCCGCCTGGGGGCAGGACACGGTCGTGATGGAGGAAGAGCAGGCCTCGCTGCGTTCGCCGCGCACCGGAGGCATCCAGTTCCGTTTGGGCGGGTACAAGCCCCTCATCGACGAGGAGCCCGGCCTCAATGGCACGCCTTACAAGGATTACTTCAACGACGAGTCGCTGCTGACGTTCGAGGTCGAACTCCAGCGCTACTTCTACCAGGGGGTTGGCACGGCGGGTGTGGGCTTCTCCGCTGGCTACGGCGAGAAGTACGGCTCGGCGCGTCTGGAGTCGGGCGCTGTCGCAGCTGAGCGCACGTCGCTACGCCTGGTGCCCCTGAGCTTCAACGCCTTCTACAAGTTCGACTACGCCGCCTTCGAGTGGGGCATCCCCCTGGTGCCCTACGGCAAGCTGGGGCTCATCTACACGCCGTGGTGGATTACCAAGGGCGCGGATACCGAGTCCGTGGACGGCAACCGGGGTAGGGGCGGCAAGTGGGGCTGGGGCGCCACAGCGGGTGTTGCCTTCCTCCTCGACGTGCTCGAGCCGCGCTTCGCCCGGGACTTCGACTCGGACCTCGGCGTGAACCACAGCTACATCTTCGCCGAGTACACCTATGCGGATGTGGACAACTTCGGCGGAGCGGGGCTGAACCTGTCCACCCGGCGCTGGAGTTTCGGACTGGCGCTGGACTACTAAGCGGCTCATGCCGCTCATTCCGCGCCGCCCGGGGGCCTTTCTCGCGCTCATCCTGATGACGGCCGCCGTGGGCCCCTGGGCCTCCGGCTGCCGCAGGATGGTGAAGCCGGACCTGGGGCAGGACCGGACGGTGGAGGCGGGCGTGCCGGTGGACTTCGGCTCGCAGCGAGAGGACGCCACCGCCGTCACCTGGGACCTGGGCGACGGCAGCGATGCCGAGACGGCTCCCTGGGTGTCGCACGCCTTCGCCCGCTCAGGCACGTACACCGTGCGAGCGCTGCATGAGGGCGAGGAGGTCGGCCGCGTCCAGTTGACGGTGGTGCCGCGGCCGGTGCTTCGCGCCGTGCCCGCCAGCGCGCGCACGGTGATGTGGCTGCCCCAGCTTCGCGGTCACGTCGACCGGTTGATGGACTTCTATGCGCGCCTCGTGGGGCCGGAGCGGGCCCGGGAGGCCGTGGAGTCCTCTCCGCTGTTGCCACTGCTGCTCAAGGACCTGGAGGGCGGGCCGGACGCCGTGGTGGACCCCGATGAGGGCTTCGGCTTCTTCCTGCTGCCGGAGTTCGACGGCGTCGTGACGCTGCTGGGCATCACCGAGCCGGAGTCCGCCATGCGCTCGGTGGCCCGTGAGCTGGAGCGCGCCGGACACGGCGTGATGCCCCGGGCCGATGGTTCGGCCATCGTGGAGCCCGCGGCGGGCGGGCCTCCCATGTTGCTCTTCGAGGACCGCGGCTACCTGTACCTCGCGGTGCCGGACCTCCAGGACGAGGAAGACGAGGGCGCAACCGTCCGGGCGCAGGTGCTGGCCATCCCCGACGCCGAGGTGGCGCGCCAGGCGGTGCGGGATTCGGTGGGAGCGGGCATCTCCGAGGACCCGTTGCTGACCGAGCTGCGCGCAAAGGTGGCGGACGGGAGCATGTACCTGTTCTCGGGGCAGCCGCCCGGAAGCGCGCGGGAGGGCGAGGATGCCGGTCCGCTCCGTGGCTTCAGCGCATCGCTGGCGGTGATGCCGGAGCGGGTGGAGCTGGATGGCTTCCTGTCCTCCTCGACCCCCCTGTTCCAGGGCGCGCGGGCGCCTGCCTCCGAGCTGCTGAAGGACGCGGTCCTGGGGCCTGTCGCCGCGGCGCAGCTCTCCGTTCCTCCCGAGGAGCTCGCGCGGCTGGCCTTCGGCGCGCCCGGCTCCGCGCGTCGCGAGCGCGTGGTGGCCTCCTGGCGGCGGGAGGGGCTGGACGTGGAGGCGCTGCTCAAGGCGCTGCGTGGTGACGTGGTGCTGCGCGTGTACTTCGACATCCCAGCCTTCTTCCGGAACTTCATCCGGAACAAGCGGCCCGACCTCAAGGGCTCCATCGTGGTGGAGGCGGGACTGTCGGCGTCGGAGCCGGTGCGAGCCCTGGTGCAGAAGCACCTGGAGGGCTCCTCGCTGCGCTACACGACCCAGCAGGATTCAGAGGAGACGCTCTTCCGGACGCGGATTCGCGAGCATGCCGTCGAGCTGCGAATCGCGCCTGAGCGCGCCACGCTGCTGGCCGGTGAGTCCCTGGAGGGCCGGCCCCGAGGTGACGTCGGCGCAGAGCTGCGCGAGCGTTTCGGCGGCGAGGCCTTCAGCTCCGGCCATGTGTCAGCCATGGTCGACCTGGGCCGGCTGCGCGCGGACCTGCGGGCGGCGGAGAAGATCCCCGGCGTGCCGAACGCGCTGCTCGGTGCGACGAAGGCGCTTTCTGGAGCGCTGCTCGACCAGATTACGCCGCTGGACTCGGGCTTCCTCGACTTCGTCCCCGTGGAGGGAGGCGGCCGGCTCAAGGGGCGGCTGTCGTTGCGCGCCGCGCAGGAGGCTTCGCGTTGAGCATGCAGGTAAACGTCCTCTACTTCGCCGCGGCACGCGAGCGCACCGGCCAACCGCGTGAGGTGGTGGAGGTGCCCGAGGGGTCGCACGTCCGCGACGTCCTGCGCGTGCTGACCGAGCGGCATCCAGCGCTGGTGCCGCTGCTTCCACATCTCCGGGTGGCGGTGGACCAGGAGTTCGTGGGGCCCGATGCGCCCGTGCGCGCGGGGGCGGAGGTGGCGCTGATTCCGCCCGTGGCGGGCGGATCGGCAGGGCGGTTCCTGGTGGTGGACAGGCCGCTGAAGCTGGATGAGGTGGTGGAGGCCGTCAGCGGTGAGGCCTATGGCGGGCTCGTGACGTTCAGTGGCTCCGTGCGCAACCAGACGAAGGGCCGGCGCGTGCTGCGGCTGGAGTACGAGGCCTACGCGCCCATGGCGGAGAAGAAGCTGGCGGAGATAGGCGCGGAGGCGGCCGCGAAGTGGCCCGGTGTGCGCCTGTCCATCATCCACCGCGTGGGCACGCTGGTGCCCGGTGAGCTGGCGGTCGTCATCGCCGCCGCGGCGCCCCACCGGAAGGAGGCGTTCGGCGGGTGTGAGTACGCCATCGAGCGGCTCAAGCAGGACGTCCCCATCTGGAAGAAGGAGTTCTTCGAGGATGGCGAGGTCTGGGTGGGCCTGGGGCCCTGACGGGCGGCCGCGCTCGGTCAGCGCACGCGGAGGAAGGCGGGGACCGTGACCTCGGCGCCGCCGTCGGGCTGGGCCTCGAGCTCGGCGTCGGTGAGGGGGCGCATCGGTGTGTCCAGGCCCATGGCCTTGCGGCGCTCGGCTTCCTTGTCGGCCGCCATCTTCATGGCGCGGACCTTGGATTCCTCCATGCGCTGGGGCGTGGGGCCCGCGACGAGGAACCCCACCGGCAGGCTGAGGAACAGCATGCTCACGATGGCAATCCAGCCGAAGTCCTTCCACTGAAGCCGGTTGACCTGCTCCTTCACGACGGAGCCCTGGATGCGCAGGGACAGCTGGCCCTCGGAGAGCCGCAGCGTCATGCCCTCCGCGAGGTCCACCGAGGTGCGGCCGTCCTGCTGACGCAGGTCCGTTGATGGCACCGCGGCGTAGGTATCGCCCTGGAGGGAGCGCTCGGCATGGGCCGCGGGGGGCAGGTGGATGCGCCAGCCCTGGGGGGTGCGCTCGGCGAGCAGGAACGGCTCTTCTGGCAGGGTGAAGCCATAGAGCGGAAGGGGGGCCGTCTCGTCCGGCGCGGCGTGGACGCTCGAGTGCTCCGGGCCATAGCTCCACGCCTCGGACAGGTTGTTGCCCCAGTACAGCTCACAGAAGAGTCCACCGCCCGACTTGGTGTTCATCGCGGCGGGAAGCATAGGGCCTTGCATGGCTCGCGGCTCCTTCATCGACCGGGAGACGTTGCCCCCACGACGGGAGACGCCCGGCTGTCTCCTCGACAGCCAGGGGGCGCCGTGGGTTCCGCCCGAGGTGGCGAAGGCCGAGGCCGCGCCGGAGGGGGCCCTCGCGACGCGGCTCGGACCGGCCATTTGCCGGTGGGGATGCCGCGGGTGTGGGCGGAAGCGCTACGGAGTGTGAGGCCCGTCGGGCTGTATCCGCGTCGAAGGGCGGCGCTGCTGGCCTCGCAGGAACTTCAGCGCGGTCAGCGTCACCAGGGCCATGAGCGCCGCATAGCCCACCAGCGGCCAGGCGGTGTCCCCGTCGAGCAGGACGACCGCCAGCGTGCCGAGGACGCCGACGATGAGGCTCTGGATGCAGAAGTAGAGCGCGACCGCCGTCCCCGCCACGTCGCCAAAGGCCTGGAGCGCACCATTGGCGGTGACGGAGACGGTGAACACGATTCCGGTCGCGATGACCCACATCGGCACGACGAACGTCCCGAATGAGGGGGGCGCGAGGACGTGCCCGGCCAGCAGCAACAGCGCCCCCAGCAGCAACAGCGCCATGCCCCGGGCGAGGCTGCCCTCCAGGCCCCAGGCCGCCACGAAGCGCTTCGCGAAGCGTGTCGTGACAATCATCGCGAGCGCCGCGGTGGCGAAGGCCAGGCTGAAGCGAAGCTCCGAGAAGCCCGCCTGCCCCATCAGGACCCGCGGTGCCGTGGAGAAGAACACGAAGAACGCGCCCATGGCCGCGCTGAAGCCCAGGGTGTACGTCCAGAACGCGGTGCTGCGCAGGATGGGCCGGAACGCGGCGCGACGGGCTGTCCCATGCTGCGGGCGGGTCTCCTGCCACTTCGGAAATGCCTGGAGGAGTGCCATCGTCCCCAGGACGCCGAGCGTGAGGAAGATGGCGCGCCAGCCGAAGTGCTTCGAGAGCAAGGCCCCCACGATGGGGCCCAGCGCGGGGACGAAGGCCAGCATCGAGCTGAACAGGCTGTAGATGACCGCGCTTTCGGGGCGCTCCGCATAGACATCACGGACCGTGGCGAAAGTGGCCACGAGCGCCGCGGAGGCCCCCACGGCTTGCAGGAGCCGCAGGGCGACGAACAGCAGGGCGTCGGTCGTTCCCGCGAGCAGGAAAGAGGTGGCTGCGAAAAGGGCCGCACCACACAGCAAGACCCGGCGCCGACCAATGCGGTCCGAGACGGGCCCGAACACCATCTGCCCGAGTCCGAGGACGGCCATGTACAGACTGAGTGTGAGTTGGACGATGCCCGGCGAGGTGTTGAGGATGCCGGGCATCGCTGGAACGACGGGGAGATAGATGTCCATGGCCAGCGAGGCCAGGAGGTCGAAGGGCGCCATCAGCAGCAGCGCTGCTGGCAGGGCGTGATTCCACGACAGGGTTTTTGAGTCAGGCACGATGGAGTCCGCACAAACGAGGAACATCTGGCGGCGCTCTGCCTCTCCACGGGAACCGCGATGGATTGGGACAGATGGCCGCAGCAACGGGGGACGTGTTGCCGCGGCTCACTCATCTGCGGATTCGGCGTCTCCCATCGTGCTGATTCCCTCGGGGGCGGGGGTTTGCAAACGTGACGCTGCTCGACAATTACCGGGTAACGCCAGGCGCCACGCGCGGTGAGCCGAGGCCGGGACGTGGACGCCGCGCCACGCCTGACGGGTGCCGGTCTGAAATCGTCGTCGCCGGGGCGCCCGGCCAGCAAGCGGTCGGGGTTGAGGCGGTGCGACGCTCCGCCGGCGGACGCAGGTGGTGGCGCCTCGGGGAGGGGCTCGACAGCCGGGCGCGCTGGCCGCGGATGGACTATTTCCCCGAGGGCGCCACGCCTCCTGTCGGAGGTGCACTGGGAGGTGGCGTTGCAGCCGTGCCCGAGCCCTGCGCTGTTCCTCCCGCGGGGACTGGCGCGGTGTCTGCCTTTCCCGGGGCACGTCCCGCGGAGGTGCTCGTGGCCGCTGCGCTGCTGGCCGCGGTTTCCCCGGCGGGAGCGCCACCCGGTGTCGCGGTGGCGCCGGGCGCCACGCCTGCCGGGCCGCGCGTGCCCGCCGCGGCATCTTGTTTCGTTGCCGCAGAATCGCCCGGCGTCGTTGTGCCTCCACGAGGCATCCCGGAGGGAGAGCTAGGTGCAGTTGCGGTGCTGGGCGTCGTGCCAGGTGCAGTTGCGGTGCTGGGTGTTGCGCCCGGTGCGCCCGGTGCGGTCGCGGTGCTGGGCGTCGTGCCCGTTGCGCCCGGTGCGGTCGCGGTGCTGGGCGTCGTGCCCGTTGCGCCCGGTGCAGATGCGGTGCTGGAGGGCGCTCCCGCTGCGGCGGTTCCGTTACGACCTGGCGCTGCCGCGGTGCTGGGCGCTGTCGACGAACTGGCAGGCTGCCCCCCCGCGGGACGTGGAATCACTGCCGGAGGCCCGCCTGGGGCCGTCCCCACGTTGGGACCCGTTCCTGGGGCCAGCACCGTACCAGGCCCCGCGTCTGGCAGGGTCGACGGTGAGGGAGCCACCGCCTGCGTGCCCGCCGCGGGCGATGCATCCATGCGCAGCCGCGCAGGCAGCGCGCGTCGAATCTCCGCGGTGGCCATCATGACGACGGCGATGGCGATGCCCAGGAACCCCACCGTCTGCGCCACCGTCTCCACGCGTGGGGGAATCCGCCGCCCGCTCGCCGCTTCGATTAGCAGCAGCAAAATCCGGCCACCATCCAACCCGGGCACGGGCAGCAGCGTCAGCAGCGCCAGCACCACCGACGCCGCGACGAGGGTCCGCAGCAGCGCATCCGTTCCGGAGGCCATCGCATCCGCGGACTCCTGGCGCACCAGTGCCCCCGGGCTCGCCGCGTCCGGGTCCTCCATGCCGCGCATCATCCGCGTCAGCAGCGCCACGCCCTCGGATGCCACGTTGACGGTGTGGGTGAAGGAATGGCTCAGCGCGTCCGCCGCACCGTGCGCCTTGTAGACGTACTGCTGGCTCACCCCGATGCGTCCCGTTCCCCGCTCGTCCGGCCGAGGCCGCACCACCACGGTGCGCGGCTCGCCGCCGCGCTCCACCGCCAGCTCCAGCGGGACGCCGGGCGCCGCGCCGACCTTCTCCACGAATTCCGACCAGTTCCGCAGCGGCTGGCCCGCTACCTGGACGATGCGGTCTCCCGGCAGCATCTGCGCCCGCGCGGCCTCCGAGCCGGGCTGCACCGTGCCCACCGTCAGCGGCACCACCACGTGCGTGCCCGACGTGTACAGCGCGAACAGGATTCCCAGCGCGACCGCGTAGTTGGCCAGCGGCCCCGCGAGGATGATGAGGATGCGCAGCAGGGGGCCTCGCGAGGCGTAGCCCGCGGCCTCCTCTGCATCCGCGCGGTGCGGGTTCATCCCCTGCAGGTGGGCCGTGGCGCCCAGCGGAACGGCCGCCACCACGTACTGGGTTCCCCACAGCCGGAAGGACACCAGCGGTGGGCCGAAGCCAAAGACGAAGCGGGGCACTCGCACACCGAGCATCCGCGCGGCGACGAGGTGCCCCAGCTCGTGGAGGGTCAGCAGCCCTCCCAGGGCGAGCAGGACGAGCGCGTAATGCATCCTTCCGCGCCGCTCCTACAACTTCCGCCGCTGGCCCGTCCGCTTGTACGTCACGTAGTCGGACAGGATGGTGTCGTGGTCGAAGCAGAGGTCCTTCGGCAGCGCGTCCAGCGGGAAGGCCCGGGCCTCGGCCGCGTCGTCGGCGCCCTTGGGCTCACCCTCGGCCGAGCCGATGTAGACGGTGGAGATGTTGTGCTGGCGCGGGTCCCGCTTGGGGTCCGAGTACGTGAAGAACTGCTCAGTCAGCTTCACGTGCAGTCCCGTCTCCTCTTCGACCTCGCGCACGGCGGCGACGTCCAGGGGCTCGCCCTCGTCCACGAAGCCACCGGGCAGGGCCCACCCCACGGGTGGATTCGCGCGCCGGATGAGGACGATGCGTTCACCAGGCAGCTCGATGATGCAGTCCACGGTGGGCTTGGGGTTGCGGTATTCGGGCATATCCCCCAGTCTACCCTCTGCCACCACGCGCACGCTTCCTAGAAGCGCGCCGTGGGGTATGGTGCGCGACGTGTCCACTTCGAGACGCCATCGCCTCGTCCTCCCTGGCCTGCTCCTGGCCTGCCTGGCGAGCTGCCTGCCCCGCGTGCAGGAGCCGGGTGACTACGTCTTCGAGCCTGTCGAGGTGCTCCGCGACGACTGCGGGCTGCTGGAGGCCAACCGCGACAAGTTCTACGGCACCCTTCAGATCAGCGGGCGCGTCGTCCGCCTGGACTTCGGCTTCCTGGACAGCCATCTCGTCGGCTACTTCCTGGAGGATGGTGACCACTTCACGCTCGACGGCAGCGTGGTCAGGGCCGCCGCCGAGGTGAACGGGCAGGAGTGCCTGCTGGACCAGATCAACATCCACGTGGACGGTACGACGCAGTGCGAAACGCAGTTCAACGGAGTGTTGCGGGTCCGCTACGACACGCGCCGCCCCGATGAGTGCGTCTGCGAGCTGTGGATGCGCTACGAGGCCGTCACGGAATCGAAGCGCTGCGACACGGAGGGTTGAGCCGCGCGCGCCGCGTTCCTAGAACAGGGTGGCAGTGTCCACGCTGGAGGAGCGCATGGCGGAGTCGAAGCACGAGATTCACTCGGTCCTGACGGAAGCACGCGTCTTTCCGCCGCCAGAGGCGTTCGCCCGGCGCGCGCACATCCGGAGCATGGAGCAGTACCAGCAGCTCTGGGACGAGGCCGCCAAGGACCCGGACAAGTACTGGGGCGACCGGGCCCGCGAGGAGCTGTACTGGAAGGAGCCCTTCCAGACGGTCCTCGACTGGAAGCCGCCGCACGCGAAGTGGTTCGTCGAGGGCAAGACGAACCTGGCCTACAACTGCCTGGACCGGCACCTGGCCAACCGCCGCGACAAGCCCGCCATCCTCTTCGAGGGGGAACCGGGGGACCGGCGCAGCGTCACGTTCGGCGAGCTGGCCACCGAGGTGAACAAGCTGGCCAACGCGCTCAAGTCGCTCGGCGTCCGGAAGGGGGACCGGGTGGGCATCTACCTGCCCATGGTGCCCGAGGCCGCGGTGGCCATGCTGGCGTGTGCCCGCATCGGCGCGGTGCACTCCGTCGTGTTCGGTGGCTTCTCCGCGGAGGCGCTCCACGAGCGCATGAACGACGCGGGCGCGAAGGTGCTGCTCACCGCGGACGGTGGGTGGCGCAAGGGCGCGGTGGTGCCGCTGCTGAAGAACGTGGAGGCCGCGCTCCCCCACATGCCCACCATGGAGAAGGTGGTGGTGCTGCGCCGCACGGGCGACTCGCTGTCGCTGTCCGACCCCAAGCTGGTGGCATGGGACGCGCTGGTGAGCAACCAGTCCGCCGAATGCGAACCGGAGTGGGTGGAGAGCGAGCACCCCCTGTTCATCCTCTACACATCGGGTTCCACCGGAAAGCCCAAGGGCGTGCTGCACACCACCGGCGGCTACGCGGTGAATACGTCGCTCACCACGCGCTGGGTGTTCGACCTGCGCGACGATGACATCTACTGGTGCACCGCCGACGTGGGCTGGGTGACGGGCCACACGTATGTCGTCTACGGCCCGCTGATGAACGGCATCACCACCGTCCTCTACGAGGGCGCGCCCACGCAGCCGGGCCCGGACCGCTTCTGGGACATCATCGAGCGGTACAAGGCCACCATCCTCTACACCGCGCCCACCGCCATCCGCGCCTTCATGCGCCTGGGCGAGGAGCCCGTGCGCAAGCACGACCTGTCCTCGCTGCGCCTGCTGGGCAGCGTGGGTGAGCCCATCAACCCCGAGGCGTGGATGTGGTACCGCGACGTCATCGGCGGTGGCCGCTGCCCCGTGGTGGACACGTGGTGGCAGACGGAGACGGGCTGCATCATGGTGTCGCCGCTCCCGGGGGCCACGCCCACCAAGCCGGGCTCGGCCACGCTGGCGCTGCCGGGCATCCACGCGGAGATTCTGGACCGCGAAGGCAACAAGGTGCCGCGAGGGCAGGGCGGCCTGCTCTTCGTCACGCGCCCCTGGCCCTCCATGCTCCGCACCGTGTACGGCGACCCGGACCGCTACGTGCGCACGTACTTCAACGAGCTGCCCGGCATGTACTTCACCGGTGACGGCGCTCGCACGGACGAGGATGGCTACATCTGGTTGATGGGCCGCGTGGACGACGTGGTCAACGTCGCCGGCCACCGGTTGGGCACCGCCGAGGTGGAGAGCGCGCTGGTGGCGCACGAGGCCGTCGCCGAGGCCGCCGTGGTGGGCCGCCCGGACGAGCTGAAGGGCACCGCGCTGGTGGCCTTCGTCACGCTGAAGCAGGGCAACACGCCCTCCGACGCGCTGAAGAAGACGCTGGCCGTCCACGTGGGCAAGGAGATTGGCGCCATCGCCCGCCCGGATGAAATCCGCTTCGCGGAGGCGCTGCCGAAGACGCGCTCGGGGAAGATCATGCGCCGGCTGCTGCGTGATGTGGCCGCGGGCAAGCAGTCCTCCGGGGACACCACCACCTTGGAGGACCTCAACGTCCTGGCCGCCCTGCGCCAGAACGACGACTGACGGACACTCACTCGCACTCCGGGGCAGGGGTCGTCAAAAACGACCTCTCCCCGGGCATGAAAGACCCGGATTGGTCGATTTCATCCCGCTGAAAATCAGGTTTGTCTGGGTGTCTCGCGCCTGTTTCACCCTACGCAGCGCATTCGGTTGAATCGGAACAAACGAATACAGCAGGGCCGTCAAGGTAGACGGGTTGACACTGGAAAGATGCAGAGGCATTAAATGCGCCGCTCGCCCCTCCCCCGAGTGCCGCGCCTCTCATTGACAGCGCGACCTTCCCCCCTGGACGTGCTTCATGGATTTTCGAGCTCAGCTGGACTCGCCGCTCTTCACCCACTTCATCTCCAACTACGCCCATCCCACCGGGGCGGACCTGCTGGGGCGGACGGAACCCTTCTTCGACTGGCAGGAGTCGCGTCGGCAGGCGGGGCTCTGGCCGTACTCGCGCAGCCTGGAGGCAGCCCCGAAGGCGGAGTGCGGTGTGCGCAGCGAGACGGGGGCGACGCGCCAGGGGCTGAACTTCGGCTCGCAGGACTACCTGTCGCTGTCCACGCACCCGGCGGTGGTGGAGGCGGCCCAGCGGGCCATCCAGGACTACGGCCTGCACAGCGCGGGCTCGGCCATGCTGGGGGGCAACACGACGCCGTCGCTGATGCTGGAGAAGGCGCTCGCGGAGCACCTGCAGATGCCGCACGTGGCGCTGTTCTCCACCGGCTGGGGGGCGGGGTTCGGCGTCATCGCCGGGCTGGTGCGGCCGGACGACCACGTGGTGCTCGACGCGCTCTCGCACGCGTGCCTCCAGCAGGGCGCCGCCGCCGCGACGACGAACGTGAGCCGCGTGCCGCACCTCAACAACCGCGCCATGAAGCGCAAGCTCCAGGAGATTCGCGCCCGGGACACGAAGAACGCGGTGCTCGTCGTCACCGAGGGTCTGTTCTCCATGGACTCGGACGTGCCGCGGCTGGAGGAGCTCCAGGCCATCTGCCACGAGCACGGCGCGACGCTGCTGGTGGACGTCGCCCATGACCTGGGCGCGCTGGGGCCCCGGGGCACGGGCAGCCTGGGCGTGCAGGAGATGCTGGGGAAGGTGGACCTAATGGTGGGCGCCTTCTCCAAGACGTTCGCGACCAATGGTGGCTTCGTGGCCACGCGCTCGCCGGCGGTGCGTCAGTTCATCCGCATCATGGGTGGGCCGCACATCTTCTCCAACGCGCTGCTGCCCATGCAGGCCGCGGTGGTGCTGGAGTCCCTGCGCATCGTCCGCTCCGAAGAGGGCGCGGCGCTGCGCGCGAAGGCGGAGGAGAACGTCCTCGCGCTGCGCGGCGCGTTCCAGGCTCGCGGCGTGAAGTGCCTGGGCGAGCCGTCCAACGTGGTGCCCGTCCAGGTGGGCGACGCGAAGGTGGCGCGGCTGGCCTCGAAGAAGGTGTTCGAGCGCGGCATCTTCGCCAACCTGGTGGAGTACCCGGCCGTTCGCGTGCGCGAGACGCGCTTCCGCATGCAGGTGATGGCGGCCCACACGCTGGAGCAGGTGCGCCAGGCCGCCGACGGCGTGTGCGACGCCATCGACGAGGCCCGGACGGAGCTGGAGGTGCGGCCGAGCGCCTCGCGCCCGGTGCGCCGCGACAGCCGCGCGCAGGTGGAGCTGTAGCCTCACCGCCGCCCGGGCGGCTCAGGTGTCGTCGAGGCTGGCGGCGCGCAGGTGCGTGACGTCGCCCCAGGTGACGAGCCGCCACGCGCCCTCGTGGTAGTCGAACTGGTTCCACCCGGCGTTGAGCACGGAGAAGGTGCGCGGCGCCGAGTGGGGAATCCCCAGGCTGTGGCGGAACAGGAGGCTGAGTACGCCTCCATGCGTCACCACCACCAGTCGCTCACCGCGGTGGCGCGCGCCCAGCTCCTCCAGGCACTCCACCGCGTGGCGCAGCCGCTGGGCCGTGCTCTCCCCGCCGGGGACGACGTAGTCCGGCGCGCCTCCCGAGTACGCCGCGAAGACGTCCGGGTGCCGCAGGCGCGCCTCGTCCCGGGTGAGGCCCTCGAGGATGCCCAGGCCCCGCTCGCGCAGGCGTGTGTCGGGCTGGACGGTATGGCCGGTACGCGCGGCGATGCGCCGGGCCGTCTCCAGGGCCCGGCCCAGGTCGCTGCAGTAGAGCGCGGAGAAGGACACCGGCGCCAGACGCGCGGCCAGGGCGTCCGCCTGGCGCAGCCCCACCGTGCTCAAGGTGCTGTCCTGGTGTCCCTGGAGGCGCCCCAGGGAGTTCCACTCCGTCTCTCCGTGGCGGAGCAGGATGAACTCGGTCGTCATGGTGCTCCAGCGTCGCCCCGGGGCGGCGCCTGAGTCCAGCACTCAGCGCGTCCGCTCCAGGTGGGTGATGCCTTCCTCCAACAGGGCCGCCACGCCGCGCTTCACCACGTGCACCACCTTGCGGCTGTAGGCGGGCCCCCCGTGTGTGTAGTGGCCGCTGACCTTGTGGTGCAGCTCCGTGGCGCCCCACACCAGCACCAGGTCCGCCCAGTCCAGGTCGCTCCGGGCGCGGTCCGCCGTGCGGCGCTCCGTGCCGTCCACCATGCGCAGGTCAATCTGGTGGCCGAGCTTCGCCTCCAGCTCCTCGCGCACCGCGGGCGAGCCGCCCACCACCACCACGCGGCGCACGCCGTAGCGCTGGCAGGTCTCCACGAAGGCCACCTCCGCGCGGCGGTTGGCCGAGCCACCACACCGCTCGCAGTGCAGCCGCGGCTCGATGCGAAGCGGCTCGCGGCCGCTGGCCTGGGCCACCTTGAGGCACGCGGTGTCCGCGCACACCGGGAAGAAGCGCTCGGTCAGCAGGCCCGCCGCCTTCAGCAGCTTGGGCTCGCTCATCCGCTGTTTCCCGGGCCGCGTGAGGCCCGCCTCCTCCAGCACCGCGCGGGCCCGGACGCGGGCGTCCGGCAGGGTGATGCCTCGCGCGGCCATCCACTCGTCGATGTCCCGGTCGGCGCTCATGACTTCACCGCCGGTCGGGAAGCGGCCACGGGGAAGAGCTCCGCCTGCGCGGCGGAGGGCGCCGTGGCGGTCGGCAGGCCCAGGGCCTCGCGCACCGGCGCGAAGCTGCGCCGGTGGATGGGCAGCACGCCCTTCTCACGCAGGGCCTGGAGATGCTGCGGCGTCGGGTAGCCCTTGTGCGCGGCGAGCCCGTAGCCCGGGTACTGGACATCCAGCTCCGCCATCCAGCGGTCTCGCGTCGTCTTCGCCAGGATGGAGGCCGCGGCGATGCTCAGGGAGAGCGCGTCACCCTTGATGATGCCCTGCTGGGGCACCGCGCACTCCGGCACCGTCCGCGCGTCCACCAGCAGGTGGTCCGGCTTCACCGCGAGCCCCTCCACCGCGCGGCGCATGGCCAGCAACCCCGCGTGGTAGATGTTGATGCGGTCGATCTCCTCGACCTCCGCGCGGCCCACGGCCCAGGCCACCGCCTCCTGCTTAATGGCCACGGCCAGCGCCTCGCGCTTCTCGACGTCGAGAATCTTCTTCGAATCGTCCAGACCCTTGAGCCGGAACCCCCTGGGCAGCACCGCCGCGGCCGCGACCACCGGGCCCGCGAGCGGGGCCATGCCGGCCTCGTCCACGCCGGCGATGTGCACGACGCCTTGCTCCCACAGCGCCGTCTCGTAGCGGAGCAGGCGGCGCAGGCGCTGGCCCTCCGCGCGGTTCTTCTCCTGGCGGGAGCGGATGCGCCGGGCCAACGCCCGGGCGCCACTCCGGCTGTCCGCGTCCAGCGCCTCCAGCAGGCCAGCGGGGACGGGGTTCGCCTGGGTGACGAAGCGCGCGGTCAGCTCGGACAGCGCGCACTGGAGCAACTGTTCCACGGATTCGGCGGACATGACGTGGGCCCGGACCTACCTGGAACGTGTGCCGACAGGCCCCCCTGAAGAGGAAACGCACTCGCAGCGGCAACACGTCCCCACCTTCCCATGCATGGAGGAGGCCGACGGGAAGGCCTCCCTGAAGGCAGGGTGGGCCAGACGCGGGGCGGGCTGACGAGCGTCACGCATGTCGACAGCCGTACTCCATGGGGCGGGTGGAGCACAACCTCCCTCGCGTCCATCCTGCGGAATCCGGAAAGCCCTGGCTGTCGCCACTTTGCGCGGTGCGGCCCTACGGATTGAGCCGGAGCTGCACGGTGGCCGGCTCGGGCCTGCAGTTGCAACTGTCACACAGCCACTCGACCTGCTGCGCCGGGGACACCTTGGCGCCCGCGGTGGCCACCACCCGCACCGGGCTGGGCGCGAGCGATTCGTTGATGGCGGTGGTGACGCCCCGTTCATCCGTGACGCCGGTGATGCTCACGTTGGATGTCACGTTGGTGCCGGTGACCGTCGCACCGCGAATGTGCGCGCCCTCCGCGGACACCACCTCGACCCTGAGCGACACCAGCTCTGCCTCGCAGTCGTCCACCGCGCGCTGTACGCGCGGAGCCTGGTCACATGCCGCGAGGAGACCCAAACCCATGAACCCTAGAAGCCAGCGAGCGCGAACCATGCCAGGAAGGGTGATGCTGGCGTTCAGGCGAGGCAACGTCTGTATCAGTCGGAAGTCGGAGCCACGCGCTCGCGTGCGAAGCGCGCCGCTGCCGTGTCTGGGTAACGGTGGAGCACGTAGCGGTAGACTTCTTCCGCGCGTGGGATGTCTTGCATCCGCTCGCCCAGCACGCGCGCCAGGAGGACCAGCGCGCGGGGCGCGATGGGGTCTTCCGGTGCCACGTCCGCCGCGGATTCCAACGCCTGTACCGCCAGTGGGAAATTTCCTTCCGTGGCCGCGGCCTGACCGACGAACAGATGATGCGCCGGAGGCACACGCACGTGCGGCTGCTGCCGCAAGGTGGCATAGAGCGACATCGCGAGCGGAACGTCGCGGGCATCCACGGCCGCCGCCAGCGCCGCCAGTGCGTCATTCGCCGCCTTCTGTGTGGGCGTCTCCACCTCGACGAAGGGCGCCGCTTCGCCCGCGTTGGGAAAGAGCGCGTCCTCCCGCAGGGGCGAAGCCTGATGCTTCGGCGGCGTGGCGCCGAGCACGGGCTCCAGGTACTCGCGGTCCAGGCCGTAGCCCAGCGCGTCCCCGCGGGTGTAGAGGACCAGCCCCAGGACGTGCGCGGTGGTGAAGGGGACGACCAGCGTGACGGCCTCCGCCAGCAGCCTCGAGACGAGGAGCACGTCCATCCAGAGCAGCGCGTCGGCCAGCCCATGCGCCAGCAGGTGCACGACGCCCAGCACCGCGAGCCCGCCGACGAGGACCGCATAGTCGCGACCCAGCTTGCGCACGAGCCGCATCGCGGCTCGCACGTTGACGAGGGTGCTGACGGGACTGCCCGCCGCGGTGAGCAGCAGCACCACGGGGAGCCAGGCGAGGGCGAGCAACACCAGTCCCCACAGCACCGGGTCCGTCACCGGGAACTCCGAGAAGGGGCCGAGCAGCGCGGAGTAGAACGGCTTGCCCTCGGAGGCTTCCAGCAGGAGGGGGCGCACCAGGGTGGCGTAGACGAGCGCGGGCAGCCACACCAGGGCGAACGTCACCATCCCCATGAGGCCAGGGACGATGCCGTCCTGGATGTAGTTGCTGTAGTCCGGCGTGCTCAGCTCCATCTCCCCTCGAGCCGACTCGCGCGCCAGCTTGTAGAAGGTGGCCCAGAAGACGCTCCAGTACATGAGCAGGGTGATGGGCTTGAGGAAGATGATGGTCATCTCCGTCAGCCACCCGAGCACCATCAGGGGGATGCTCACGGCCACCAGGACCTGCAGGCCCGAGGTGGAGAACACGTAGCGCCACGCCGACTTCATCCGCTGCGCCAGCGGCACGCGGCGGCGGTGCGTGAGCAGCGGCTCGGCGACGTCACCACACTGGCGGCAGGACACCAGCTCCACCGTCTGGGCCCGGCGCCCCACGACACAGTCGGGACACAGCGGTGCCTCGCAGGCCGTACAGCGCCACCCCGCGCGCGCCGAGCGGTGGTTCCGGCACGAAAGGAGAGGGGTATCCAGCGGGACGACGTTGTTCGGCTGCGGGCTCATGGCCCCGGCAGACTACGCCTGACCGGGGGCATCCTCCCAGGGGGCACCGAGCCACGCCTGGTATGCCGCCTTCTGGGCGTCGGTGGGCCGTTCCACGCGCGCCAGCCATGCGGCCTCGGCCGGCTTCGTGCCCAGCACCACGGGAATCTCCAGCAGCCGGTCCCGGCGGAACACCGTGAGGCGCACCGTCTCTCCGGGCCTGCGGTCCTCGCAGCGGCCGAGGAGGCTGTTCCCATCCACCCGCCAGCCATCCAGCGCGACGAGCTCGTCTTCTACATAGAGGCCCGCGTCCTGCGCCGGCGAGCCGTCCAGCACCCCGGAGATGGTGCCGCTGCCCCGGATGGTGAGGCCCAGCCACCCCCTGGGCCTGCCTTCGCCCGTCCTGCCTCTCGGCGGCGGTGTGCCCCCCTTGTCGCTGGCGGACTCGCGCGGCCGGAAGCACACCTCCAGGCCCACGTGCGAGAAGACGGAGTAGTCCAGGTCCTGCGTGCTGCGCAGGGCCCGGTCGAAGAAGGGCGAGAGGTCCACCCCCGCCACCTCGCTCGCCGTGGCCTCCACGCCGCCCTCGGGAACGCCGGAGCCGTCGCCGTAGCGCTGCCACAGCAGGCGCACCACGTCGTCCAGGCTCCGGGCGTCGCCCGTGGCGCGGCGGATTTCCAGGTCGAGCAACGCGGAGACCACCTCGCCCTTGAGGTAGTAGGAGATGGCGCTGTTGGCCGAGTTCTCGTCCGGGCGGTAGTGCTTCACCCACGTCACCAGCGAGGCGTCCGCCAGCGTCTGCACCCGGCGGCCGGGCGTGGCCTGGAGCAGGGTGAGCGTCTCGCCCAGGCGCGTGAGGTAGCGCGGCGCGGACATCAACCCGGCGCGCCGCACGAAGAGGTTGTCGTAGTACGCGGTGGTCCCCTCGAAGGCCCACAGCAGCGTGGTGTAGTTCTCCTGCGCGTAGTCGAAGGGCACCAGCGCGCGCGGCTTCACCCGCTTGATGAACCACAGGTGGAAGTACTCGTGCGCGACCAGGGTGAGCAGGTCCTCCCAGCCGCGGCTGCTGGAGAGCCCGGCGCGCGGGAAGAGCAGGGCGGTGCTCGCCTTGTGCTCCAGTCCCCCGCGGCCCCGGTCGGTCAGGTACAGGAGGATGAGGTAGCGCGGCATCGGCAGCACGCCGAACACGCGGGCCTGGCACTCGCAGATGCGCTGGAGCTCCGCGCACAGCCGCTCCGGGTCCGCCACGGTGTCGCCCCACACGACAATCTCGTGCGGCACACCCTCCACGCTGAAGGTGAGCGGCGTGTGCGGACCGACCTCGAAGGGGCTGTCCACCAGCTCGTCGTAGTCGCTCGCGACGAAGCTGTCCGCGCGCTGTCCCAGCGCGCAGAACGTCTTCCACCCCGGCGGCGCGTCCACGGTGACGTGGTGCTCGAGTCCGCGCGTGGCCTCCGTGTAGAGGAACGTGGCGGCGCCGTTGAAGTAGGCGTGCGAGCCGTCCAGGTGGTTGGTGCGCACCGTCAGCTCGTTGGCGTAGACGCGGTAGCGCAGCGTCGCCGCGAGCCCCTTGGCCTCCACCCGCCAGGTCCGCTTGTCCGTGCGCCGCACCGGCAGCGGCGTGCCATCCGGCGCGTGGGCCGTGACCTCCTGCACCTGCCGCGCGAACTCGCGCACCAGGTAGCTCCCTGGCGTCCACACGGGCAGTACGGCGTCGAGCACCTCGGGGCCTCCCGGAAAGGAGGCCTCCACCTCGAGGAGGTGCGAGTGCGGCCGGGGCATGGAGACGCGGTAGCGGACGGCTGGGTGCATGAGCGAAGTCTCTCTCCCCCCAGGCCCCAGGCTACTTCGCCCGGACGAGGACCGCGCCGAAGAAGCCGTCCGTACCGTGGGTGTGGGGCGCCAGGCGCAGGAAGGGGCCGGGGCCCACCTTCTCGCCCAGCTCGGGGCCCAGCAGCTCGGCCACCGGCTTCACGGTGAAGTCGGGGTGCCTGGCGAGGAAGTCCTCCACCACGCCTTCGTTCTCCTCCCGCAGCACGCTGCAGGTACCGTAGATGAGCCGGCCGCCCGGCTTCACCAGCCTGGCGAAGCGGGCCAGCAGGGCCTTCTGCCGGCCCACGTGCATCTCCAGGTCCTCCGGCGTGAGGCGGTAGCGCGCGTCGGGCTTGCGGCGGAAGGTGCCGGTGCCGCTGCACGGCGCGTCCACGAGCACCCGGTCCGCCTTGCCCTTGAGAGGTGTGAGCGCGGCGTCGGCCTCGGGGCCCTCGTGGGGGATGAGCTGGGTGCGCACGTTGTGCACGCCCGCGCGGCGCGCGCGCTTCTTCAGGTCCTCCATGCGCCGCTCATCCACGTCCAGCGCGTGCAGGTCGCCCCGGTTCTTCATCTGCGCGGCCAGCTGCAACGTCTTGCCACCCGCGCCCGCACAGGCGTCCACCACGCGCGTGGGCGGTGCGTCCACCAGCATGCCGAGCAACTGGCTGCCCTCGTCCTGGAGCTCCATCAGCCCTTCGCGGAAGCTCTCCAGGGAGAAGGCGTTGATGCGCGTCTCCAGCACCAGGCCGAGCGGGGACAGGGGCGTGGGCGTCACCTCCACGGACTCGGCCCGCAGCCGCTGCGCCAGCGCGTCCCGGTCTCCCTTGAGGAGGTTGGCGCGGGCGACCAGGGGGGCACGCTCGTTCATCGCCTCCGCGGCGCGCGCGGCGTCCCGGCCGAAGGTCGCGAGGAAGCGCTCGGCGAGGAAGTCCGGCAGCGACGCGGCGATGGGGAAGTGCGCTCGTGGGGGCATGGCCTCCAGGCCGGCGGCGGCTTCCGGCAGCGCGCCCAGGGCCGCGGCATCCGCGGGGGCCAGGGCGGACTGCCGGGCGACCAGGCCATGGGGCTCGCCGTAGAGGACGCGCGAGGCCGCCAGCCGGAGCACGTCCTGGCGCGAGGTCTCCAGGGTGTCGAAGCGCGGGTGCGCGCGGGACAGCAGGAAGTCCACGGTGCGCTGGCGGCGCAGCAGGCCGTACACGCGCTCGGCCACGGCGCGGCGCTCGTTGGAGTAGAGGTTGGCCTTGCGGCGCAACGTGAAGTCCAGGGCCCGGTCCGCCATGCGGCCCTCGTGCCGGACCGAGCCGTAGGCCTCAAGGCAGGCCTGGAGGACCAGGTCCTCGCGCAGGGGCCGCTCGGGGCGCTCGGAGGGGGCGGGTTTCTTCCCGGACGGGGCGCTGGACTTCTTCGGGGCCGACCGCGAGGGCGGGCGGGACTTGCGATGGGTGGCCATGACGGAATGCGGCTTTGCATTCCCCAGGCCGGGTTGACAAGCGCGGAAAGCAATTCCGACCTGGGGGCGGGGCGCGTGGGCGGGGCGCCTCTCGTGCCGCCCTGCCCGGACGGTGCCTATGGGCGACGCCGCCGACAGAGGAGACCCGAGGCCAGCAAGGCCAGCGCCGCCGGGAGGAGGGTGGCCGTGGGGCCCGCGGCGCAGCCGCCGCTCGCGCCCGGCGTGCCCGGGGTTGGTACGCCCACGTCGGGGGCACCCGGCTCTGGCGTACCCGAGTCCGGCGCGTCCTCCCCATCATCTGGGGACTCCGCCTGGGCCACCTGGACCAGGGCGGTGGCCGTCTGCTTCACCGTGCCCCGAGTGGCGGTGGCCGTCACCGTGTACTGGCCCGGGGTGGCGAAGACGTGCTCCACCTGTTCGCCCTCGGCGGCGCCTCCGTCGCCGAAGTCCCAGGTCACCGTCGCGTCCTGGAGGGTCGGGGTGGCGCGGAAGAAGGCCTGGTGCGGGGCCACGCCTCGCTCGCCCTCCACCACCAGCGTCATCTCACCGGCGGGCGGCTGCTCCTGCGGGGGCAGCTCCTTCTCCAGCGTGAAGCTGTCCACCGTGCTGCCATCCACGCCCAGCAGCTGGGCGGTGAGCGTGCCGTCGACGACCGTCACGTCCAGGAAACCGTAGGACTGGTTGTCGCGGATGACGCTCCAGTCCGGCTTGGAGCCGGGGAGATCCCGCAGCGTCGCGCCGCCACCGCCCACCACGAGGTACGGGATGCCGCGCTCGCCAGCGCCGGCGATGGCGTCGCCCTTCATGGGCTTGCTGCGCTCGTAGTTGTGGTCATGGCCCGTGAGCACCAGGTCCACGCCGTACTTCTCCATGATGGGGCCGAAGTGGCGCCGCATGGAGAGCTGTGAGCCGTGCTCGCCGCTGGACCAGGGCGGGTGGTGGAAGAAGACAATCTTCCATGGCTGCGTCGAGCCCGCGAGGTCCCGCTCCAGCCACGCCTTCTGCGCGTCGCGCGTGCAGCGATCCGCGGACGCCAGGCCCACGGCGCAGTTGGAGTCGAGCGCCACGAAGTGCACGTGTCCCCAGTCGAAGGAGTAGTACCGCTCCGAGCCCTCCGGGTTGTTGGTGGGGAGGTAGAGGTTGTCCAGGTAGGGCTGGCCCTGGTTCGTCACGTACTCGTGGTTGCCCAGCGCGGCGAAGAAGGGCACCTCGGCCAGCAGGGCTTCCATCGGCACGAAGAGGTTGTTCTGGATTTCGGCCTCGGTGCCGTCGGCGTAGGCGTTGTCGCCCAGCGCGATGAACAGCTCCGCCTTCCGCTGGACCATGGCCGCGGTCACCTTCCGCTGGGCCGAGCCACCCGTGCCGAAGTCTCCCACCGTGATGAAGTGCACGCTGCGCGTCCCCGGCACGGGCGCGGTGCGGAAGCGCTTGGGCGGCGTGCGCAGGCCACAGGCCAACACCTCGTACGTGTACTCGGTGCCGGGCTGCAGGCCGGTGAGCACCACCGCGTGCGCCTTCCCGCTGTCCTGGGAGACGGCGGCCTGGTCGGCCGCCCCCTCGCCGTAGCGCACCTCCGGCGTGCAGTTCGATGCGAGCCGGAACGCCACCGTCGCCGTGTCGGGACCGACCTTCTGCAGGTAGGGGTCCCGGTACAGCGTCCCTGCGCTCGCGGTGCTGGCCATCAGCGCCAGCGAGGCCGCCAGGGGTGCAAGGTAAAAGGGGGTCTTCCGGTGCATGCGGCCTCCTCCCGAACAAGCTCGGGATGGAGGCGCAACCGTTCAACCGCTGACCTTCATCCTGCCCCCCCTCCCGGGAGGAGGCGGCGGAGCGAGGCCCCGTGCCGCCGCCACCTCCCCGGGCGGGCCTACTTCTTGATGTCGTACGAGACCAGGTCCTCGGTGCGTTCCCCCTCTTCACGCACCTTCCCGATGCCGGGCACGAGCCAGTAGTAGCGCGTCTTGTCCTGCTTCACCTCGCCCTGGTTGTTGACCTTGTCGCGCTGAATCTTGACGGCGTTGGTGAAGGTGCCCGCGCGCGTCTGCACCGTCACGCCCGTCTCCAGCACCTTCCAGATGTACGTCGGGTCCTTCTGCTCCTGGGAGCCGTCGCCCATGCTGATGTACTCGAGCACGTCGCTCCGGTACGTCCAGGGCAGGGCATCCGGGACGCGGGCCACGGACTTCACCGTGGCGGGGTTCCAGGTGGTGGAGCGCAGCTGCTGGCCGTCCCGGTAGTCGTCCTCGCGCAGGCGCACGACGAGGCCATTGGTGAGCTCCACCTGCCACGAGTATTCCTCGTAGACGAAGCCGTTGAGCACGCGGTCCTGCCGGCTGTGCACCTGGATGGCGTTGATGCCGGGCTGACCGGGGACCTCGCCCGGCCCCACCACCGTCACGCGCTTCTGGAAGTTGCCCTGGACGGGGTCCTGGATGTCATAGACCCACGTCGAGCCCGTGGTCAGCGGCCACATCGACTGGGACGCGGCGGGCTCCTCGTCGTTGCCCTGCCCACCAGGGCCGCCCGGCTCGACCGGATCCCCTGGAAGGACGTCGCCACCCGGCGCGGGCCCTTGCGCGTCACCCCCGGGCAGACTGTTGCCGCCACACGCCACCAACCACCCCGCCGCGAATGCGGCCACCCAGCTGCGCCTCATACCCGCTCCTCCCGTGTGCTTCTCGGATTCATCGCCGTCCACCGCAAGCCGCGCAGGGCCGACCCCTCGGTGCGGCCCAGCGCCGCGACCAGGGAGCCCGGCTCCGGCTCCTCCACTTCCAGCTCCAGCCGCCGCCCGTCGAAGTCGAGCGCGCAGCTCTTCACCATGACGTTCCGCTCGCCCAGCGCGCGGCGCAGCATGGCCTCCGCGCCCACCAGGTCGTCCGACTGTGCCGACAGCAACAGCCGCTGCTTCGCCGTGGCCGGTGTCTCCTCGCGGTTGAACAGGTCCAGGACGAAGAGCAGGGCCATGACGAACAGCATCCCGACGGAGGCCAGCCCGAGGCTGCCGTGGCCGCAGGCCATGCCCAGGCCAATCATCAGGAAGAGGATGGCCGCGTCGCGCGGGTCCTTGAGCCCGGAGCGGAACCGCACGAAGCCGCCCAGGCCCACCAGGCCGAAGGCCTTCGCCAAGCTGTCGCCGATGACGGCGGTGATGACCGCCGCCGCCGCGCACAAGAGCACCTGTGCCTGAATCATGTCCGCCTTCGGCAGGGCCCGCTTCATGAGCAGGCGCCAGGGGCGCAGCGACAGCAGCGCGCCGATGAGGGCCGCCGCCAGCATCCGCGGAAGGATGGCGGCGATGGACAGCGTGCTGAGCTCCGCCTTCGCTCCCTCGAAGAGGGCTGAGAATGGGGCATCCATGATGGGGACCTAGGCCTCCACCCGGTTGGCGGCATCCGCGTCGAGCCGGCGCGTGCCCGCGGGCCGCGCCGAGAGCGCCCGCGCGGTGGCGACCGCGGCGTAGGCATTGCGCAGCAGCGGCAGCTTGTTCGGATGGGCGGCCAGCACGCGCTCGATGAGCGCCTGGGCGTGGGGCCCCAGCGGCAGGCCCACGAGGGAGGACACCGCCGTGGTGGGCCACCGGCCCAGGTGCTCCACGCGCAGCTTCCAGGCGCGCGGGGCGTTCATGCCGTCCACGGAGTCCAGCGCCTCCTTCGTCAGCGGCGCTCCGCGCTCGCGCAGGGCCCAGGCCTCCTCCGTGTCCAGGCCTGTCACCGAGCGGAGCACCAGCTTCAGCGCCTTGCCCGCCAGGGCCTCGCGCACGCCCCGGGCCACGGGCGTGTCCAGGCCCAGGGTGCTGCGCAGCACGGCGAGCCGGTCATGGGGGAGCAGCACCTCGCGCAGCGCGTCCGCCCGGCTTCCCGGGAGCCCGGTGAGGCTGCGGGCCACATCCGCGTAGAGCTTGCGCTGCATCCCGGCCTCGCGCACCACCCAGGACTCCTCGCAGTCCTGCCCGGCGAGTCCGGCGAGCACCTCGGCCAGCTTTCCGTCCCGCAGGGCGCGCTCGCGCAGGGCCCAGGCCTGGGGCGTGCCATCGTTCTTGAGGCTCGCGAGCACCTCGGCGGGCGCCTGCGCGTACAGGCGCTGACGCAGCATGGCCGCGCGCGTACAGGTGCGGCCGGTGAGGCTGAAGGCCACCTCCGCGGGCGCGAGCTCGGCCAGGACCTCGCGCAGGTCCATGGCGGGCTCGTCGTCCAGCCCATTCATGCCGCGCGCGACGAGGCCCGGGAAGCGCTCCGCGAAGGCCAGCCGCTGCTGGTGCGCGGGCAGGCCCGGGAGGCCGTTGAGCAGCCAGACCGCGAGCGCCGGCTCTCGCTGCTCCACCGCATCCAGGGCCTGGAAGAAGCGCTCCTCCACGTTCTGGACGGTGACGGGGCCCTCCGGACGGCGGCTGGTGGAGACGGGGACGATGCGCTGCACCTGCTGCTCGCGGCCCTCCAGGCGCGCCACCACCGCATCCACCAGGCGCTGCTCCAGCACGCGCAGGGGCACGTCGTTGTTCTCCAGGATGAGCCAGCGCTGCGGGTCCCTCCGCGCCATCTCCAGGAAGGACTCGCGCACCCGCACCGCGAGGCCCGCGCCCGCCAGGCCCTTGCGGCTGTCGCTGTCACTGACGCGCTTGCTCTGGAGCTTGCCCAGGCGCTTGCGCAGGCGCGCCAGGTCCGGGTCCACGTCCACCAGGATGACCAGGTCGGGCCAGAGGCCCTGCGAGGCCAGCTCACAGGCCGGACGCAGCTCGTCCAGGGGCAGCCCACGGCCCCCGCCGCTCAGTGCCAGCTGCGAGTACAGGTAGCGGTCGCTGATGCACACCTCGCCCCGGGACAGCGCGGGGGCAATCACCTCGTCCAGTTGCTGGGCATCCCGCGCCAGGTTGAGGAAGAACTCCGCGCGCGGCGACATCTCCAACAGCCGCGAGTCGCGCGTCAGCTCCCGCACGCGCCGCGCCGTGGGCGCCTGAAGCTCACCTCCCTCCCGGGCGTGCGCCACCCGGTAGCCCAGCCGCTTGAGCTTCGCGGCCAGCAGGTTGGAGAGCGTCGTCTTGCCGCTGCCGTCAATCCCTTCGAAGTCGATGAACACTGTGCCCTATCCCCCTACGACGCCGTCCGTGGCGAAGGCGTGCGCCTTCGACATGCCCTCTGCGAACTTGCTGTAGGCCGGCGCGCCCCCTGGATTGAGCGCCGCCAGCCACTCGGGCAGCTCGTGCCCGAGGTGCTTCACCTCCACCACCACCCGTGGCTCCCTCCAGAACGCGGGCTGCAGCCGCTCCACGGTCAGCGGAAGCTGTGACAGCGCCTGCTCCGGGGCAATCCGGTGGTAGCGGATGTCGCGATCCACCGTCACCCGCCACGCGTGCGACGACTGGTACACGTGCCGCGTGTACGTCACCGCCAGCACCGGGCCGAGGCTGCCTCCCGCGATGAGCGGCAGCAGGCTGGCGCCGCCGCGGAGCACCCGGCCCAGCTCCGAGCGAGGCACCCAGACGCGGCGCTTCTGCGTCAGGCCGCGCCGCTCGCGCTTCACCTCCAGCACCACCCGCGCCGCGCCGCTGGCGCCCAGGTCCGGCGAGTACTCCTTGGTCCGGACCTTGAGACAGTCGTCCGGCGTGCGCAGCGCCCGCGCCGCCAGCGGGCTTCCGGGCCGGTCGAAGTAGACGGAGACGATGCGCGTGGGGGGCGGCAGGTGCCCCTCCAGCTCCAGCGACAGGCGCGTGCTCAGCGCCACCGCCGTCTGTGCCTCCAGCACCAGCTTGAACTCCCTCCGGAGCTTGGTGACTTCACCTTCCGCGAACGACAGCATCGTTGGACTCTCCGTGCTCAGAAGCGTGCGCCGAATTCGATGGAGTGCTGCAGGCCGGGAACTTCATCTCCGGGGCGGAGCGCGCGCTCCGTCTGGAACTGCGCGCGGAAGCGGGTGCCGAGCAGCACGTTGAAGCCGCCCACCAGGGCGTGGCCATCACCGCGCACCGTGTCGCCGCGGAGCTGCAGCGCCTCGAAGCCCGCGACGGGCTGGATGGCCCACTCCTTCCCCACGTGGATGAGGTACTGCGCCAGCAGCATCTGCGCCGTGAAGGGGCCCAAGGGGAGCCGGCCGGAGATGGCCTCGCCCGTGAAGACGAAGCCCGCGAGCTTCAGCTCCGCGTCGGCCGCCACCGCGTGTTTGCGCGCCAGGTCCAGCGCCTCCGATACGTAGGTGCTCACGCCCACGGTGAGCGGCTTGAAGTTGAAGGGGCGCACGCTCACCCGCGCGGCGGCGTCCTCCTTGAGGCGCACGCCCGCTTCGTCGAGGGCACCCTGGAAGAAGCCCGCGGAGACCTTGAGGCCCCAGACCTGCTTCAGCCGGACTTCGCCCATGACGCCCATGCGGCGGCCGCCCATCTGGTGCGTCTCGGTGATGTACTCCTCCACCAGGCCGCGGTCCTGGAGGGGCAGGTCCCACGACGACTCCAGCGAGCGCTGCAGGAAGGGCGTCTTGAACTGGCCGCCGTAGAGCCGGAAGCGCTTCTTGTCGTCCGCCAGACGCACGAAGGCGTCCTTGAGCATCTGCGAGTCCGCCAGGTCCGCAGTCACCTCCGCCTCGAGGTTGGACAGCGACGTGCTCACGCCCACCCGCGCGTCGGCGATCGACAGCCGGCGCTGGAACTGGTTGCGCTGGTCCGCGCGCGCCTGGGCCGACACGCGTCCGATGACGCGGATGGCCTGCACCTCTTTCGCGGGCAGGTCGTCCAGCGCGTCGGGGTTCTCGCCCAGGGAGTCGTCCTGGGCCTGGCCGGGACGCTGCTTCTTCTTTCCCTTCTTCGCGTCCTGCTCGGCCTGGGTGGCGTCAGCGCCCCCAGGCAGCGGGCTCACCTGCGGTACCTGCACGCCCGGCGTCGTCCGCTCCGGCGGCGGCAACGCCTGGGCCACCGCGCCCTCGAGCGACGTGTCCGTGTCACCGTCCGGGGAGGCGGGTTGTTCCGTCGGGTCCTCCGGAAGGAGGGCCACCGGGGGCTCCACGCCGCCTGAGAAGGGGTCTTCCTCCGCCTGGGCGACCACCGCCTCCGACTGCGGGCCAGGGGGCGCGGCGACAGAAACCGCCGGCACGCCCATCAGCATCGCGACGAGAAGGCCCTTCCTCGCCCGTTCATCCACCCGCCACCCGCCCATGTCCACGCCTCCCCGACCGCAATCGGAGCGCGTCCACTGCAACACGGGTGCCCGTTCGATGAGTGGACGCGGAGGGTGGAGCGGGGTCCGGTTCCGGACGGATGGCGGGCCGGACGGCGCAGAAAACACGTGACCAGGCCGTCACATTGCCGTGACAGGGAAAGAAAGTTCCCACTGTTGCGGCAAGCGGGCCTGTACGAATGTCCGTCGGCTGGAAGGAGTTACTGCCTGGACGCAGGATCGGCCGGGGGGGCCGGAGCCTCGCCCGGTTCCGGCGCGGTGCCGGGGGCCGGAGGGTGGGGTGATGTCGTCGGAGCCAGCGGACCAGGACCGGACGACTTCACGCGCCGGAGCACGTTGCGCACGCCGAAGGCCAGCGCCGCGCCCGCGCCCACCAGCACCAGGCCCCAGCCGACGCCGCGCGGAATGGGCGTGCTCGACACCACGAAACGCGCGGTCAGCACCTTGAGGTGCGTCCGGCGGTAGCGGACCTCCAGGTCCCACGGCCCCGGGCCATCCGGAACCAGCTCGGTGTGCCAGTTGACCCCGTCCCGCGTCAGCGTCTTCGTCTGCTGCTCCGGCGAACCGGCCGGGTGGAAGGTGAGGGTGAGCGGGCCGTCGAACTCGGGGCCTTCGAAGTTACCTACATGCAACGACACGGAGATGGGCTCACCCTCGCGCGGCATGGCGGGGTGGATGGTCCCCTGGAGGCGCTCTTCCGCGTCGGACCAGCGGAGCTCCAGGACATTTCCGCGGCGCTCGACGCGAATCTGATCGTTGGCCGGGGCCGCAACCGTGGTAGTTGCAACCAAGAGGCAGGCAATAAGTCCCCACCCGGTTTTCGAAACGGGTCGCCTTTGCCTATGAAGTGGCTGTCCTCTAAGATGCGCTGCCCTGCTGCATTCCACCTGAGCCTGCTCCCCGCCGGCAATGTCCCGGGATGAACCCACAATCATTCGGGAAATATCAGCTTCTTAAGAAGCTCGCCACGGGCGGCATGGCCGAGGTCTGGCTGGCGCGCCAGACGGGCATCGAGGGGTTCCACAAGAACCTCGTGGTGAAGCGCATCCTGCCGCACCTCGCGGAAGACCGTGAGTTCGTGGAGATGTTCCGGAACGAGGCGCTGATCGCCGCGCGCTTCAACCACCCGAACATCGCCCAGGTCTACGAGTTCGGCGAGGCCAACGGCACCTACTACATCGCCATGGAGTTCATCCACGGCGAGGACCTGGGCCGGGTGATGCGCAAGGCCGCGAGCACCGGGCAGTGGGTGGCCCGGCCGCTGGCCATCCGCATCGTGGCCGCGGCGTGCGAGGGCCTGCACTACGCCCACAGCCGCACGGATGACGCGGGCCGGCCGCTGCGCGTGGTGCACCGCGACATCTCGCCGCAGAACATCCTCATCAGCTTCGACGGCTCGGTGAAGCTGGTGGACTTCGGCATCGCCAAGGCGGCGGACCAGGCGTCGCTCACGAAGTCGGGCGCCATCAAGGGCAAGTTCGCGTACATGGCGCCGGAGCAGGCCGCGGGCAAGCCCCTGGACGGGCGCGCGGACATCTTCGCCATCGGCCTGGTGCTCTACGAGCTGCTCACGGGCGTGCGTCCGCTGAAGCGCGACTCGGAGCTGGCCACGCTGCAGGCCGCCATGGAGTGCGCCATCGCCGCGCCCTCGCAGGTGGCGGACGTTCCGGAAGAGATGGACCCGGTGGTGATGCGGGCCATCGCGAAGAACGCGGACGACCGCTACCGCGACGCGCGCCAGTTCCAGATGGCGCTCGAGGAGATTCTCGTCGGGCAGCGCTGGGTGGCCGGCTCGGTGCAGATTTCCGAGCTGATGGAGACGCTCTTCGCCGAGCGCCTGGCGGAGGAGAAGGCCCAGGGGCAGGTCGTTCCCGTGGGCGAGGACTCGGCCAACTCCGGTACGCCCATGCCGCCCACGCCGCCGCCGCAGGAGCGGGGCCGCAGCCGCAGCCCGGCCGCGGACATGAGCTGGGAGGCCCCGCCGGGCGAGGCCCCGGTGCGTGAGCGCGCGCGGGGCTCGTCCTCGCGCACGTCGATGGCACCCCGGCGCACCTCGGCCGCCGCCCCCGCGGTGGAGCCGGACGAGCACGAGTGGGAGGCGCCGTCGGGCATCGAGGAGGCGCCGCCGCGCCGGAGCAGGACATCGGCGGAGCTGCGCCGGCCCTCCAACCCCAACTCCACCCAGATTGCCCGGACGAGCTCCCGCGCGGACCTGAGCCGTGCCGGCACGGGCGAGGCTCCCGCGCCGCGCCGCTCCGCCACGCGCGCCGCGCCCATCGTGGAAGACCCCGGGCCGCCGCCTCCGTCGCGTTCGCGCGCGAGCATGGCGGCGGTCGACGAGCGCACGCGGATGGAGGACGAGGACGACGACGAGCGGACCATGCTGCCGCCGCCGGAGCCTGCTCCGCCGCCACGCCGCCGCACCGGCATGCAGTCCGGCGTCCACGCCGCCGAGTCGCCGCCGCGCCGCCGCACGTCCAGCCGCGCGGAGATGCCGTCGGCGCCGCCGCGCTCCCGTACGTCCGGCGTCGCCCTGGCGCGCTCGCGCGAGGAGGCCGACGCGGTGGACCACGCGCTGGAGAAGTCCGAGCGCAGCGCCCGCGCCGGCGTGTCCAAGCGCAACGTCGCCACCGTGGGCTTCATCGTGGGGCTGGTGGCGGTGGGCCTGGTGTTCCACAAGCCCATCCTCGCGGTGCTCAACAGCCGCGCCTCCGACGGTCAGGCGGTGACGCTGTCGGTCAACACCAACGAGAAGGTCCGGGTGTCGGTGCGCCACACCGACCGCTGCGGCAGCCCGCAGCCGGTGACGGAGCTGGGCGAGACGCCCATCGTCAACGCGGCGGGCGCCCACCTCCAGGACACGCTCATCCTGGTGAACGAGCAGCAGGGCATCTACAAGGAGGAGAGCGACACGCTCGCCTTCGGTGAGCCCGGGCAGGCCAAGTCCTTCACCTACGAGTTCCGCCGGGGCCAGCTCCAGCTCACGCTGAAGCCGGACGGCATGCGCGGCATCTCCGTGAAGCGCAACGGCCAGGACATGGGCACCTACCTGGGCAACAGGGGCATGAAGATCGAGCTCATGGAGGGCCGCCACAAGCTGGAGCTCCAGGGCGGGCCGCTGAAGGAGCCCTTCATGTTCGAGGTCGACATCAAGCCCGGCATCATCAACAAGCAGACCGAGGACCTGTCCGCCTTCGTGGGCTAGGTGGCCCCGCGCCCCGTCAGTAGCGGGGCAGGCTGGGGTCCACCTGCCGGGCGTACAGGTCGATGCCGCCGCGCAGCGACACCGCGTCGAAGCCCAGCGACATGAGGAAGGCCGCGCCGTCCAGGCTGCGCACGCCGTGGTGGCAGTAGACGACGACGGGCCTGCCTCGCAGCGCCTCCAGCTCATCGGCGCGCTCCTCCAGCTCCGGCAGCGGTATCAGCAGCGAGTCCGGCAGCGCCACCCACGCATGTTCCGTGGGAAAGCGCACGTCGAGCAGGGCGGGGCGGGACTCCGCGGGGCCCGCGAGCAACGCGGCGAGCTGGGCGGGGGCAATCTCGGGGATGGGCATGTCGTGTCTCAAGCGGATGTGGGGGCGGCGCAGAAGCGCTCGTAGTCGATGAGCTCCACCTTCGCGCCCGGCGCGCACACCGGGCATTGCGCGTCCCGGCGCAGCTTCAGCTCCTGGAAGCGGGTGCCCAGCGCGTCGAAGGTGAGCAGCCGCCCCACCAGCGGCTCGCCCTGGCCGAGGATGAGCTTGAGGGCCTCGGTGGCCTGGAGCAGGCCGATGAGGCCGGGGAGGACGCCCAGGACGCCGGCCTCGGCGCACGACGGCGCCAGCTCCGGGGGCGGTGGCGCGGGGTACAGGCAGCGGTAGCAGGGGCCCTGGCCCGGGAGGAAGGTCGTCACCTGGCCCTCGAAGCGGAAGATGGAGCCGTGGACGTTGGGCCGGCCGAGCATGAGGCACGCGTCGTTGAGCAGGTAGCGCGTGGGGAAGTTGTCACCGCCGTCCAGGACGAGGTCGAAGCCCTCCAGAATCCGCAGGACGTTTCGCGAGTCGAGACGCTCCTCGAAACCCACCACCTTGACGTCCGGGTTGAGGGCCTCGATGGCCGCCCTCGCGCTGACCACCTTGGGCTGGCCCTGCCGCTCACGGGTATGGATGACCTGCCGCTGGAGGTTGCTCAGGTCCACCACGTCCGAGTCGACGATGCCCAGCGTGCCCACGCCCGCGGCGGCGAGGTACAGCGCCGCGGGTGAGCCCAGCCCGCCGGCGCCCAGCAGCAGCACGCGGGCCTGGAGCAGCTTCTCCTGGCCCGCCTCTCCGACCTCGGGGAGGCTGAGGTGGCGGCGATAGCGCTCCTTCTGCTCCGCGGTGAGGACGAAGGGCTTCTCCACCGGGAGGGCCGCGTCGCTCCAGCGGTTGTAACCCCCGGCCAGGGAGGCCACCCGCTCGTACCCCAGCTCCTTCAGCGTCCTGACAGCCAGGGCGGAGCGGGTGCCTCCAGCGCAGTAGACGACCACCTCCTCGTCCCGCCGGAGCAGGCTCTCGACGCGGAGCTCCAGGTAACCCCTGGGAATGTGGAGGGCACCGGGCAGGCGGCCGCCGGCGTATTCGTCCGACTCCCGGACGTCGAGCAGCTTCACGGGGGCCCGGGCGTCCAGCAGCCGCTTCACGTCCTCCACGGAGACCTCGCGAATCTCCTGTTTCACTCCGGCCAGCAGCGTCTGGAAGGTCCGAGCCATGTCGGATGCATATAACCCAGGGGCTGGGCCGATGGATTTTCCGGGCCCGGGCGTTATAAGGCCTCTAGAGGAGACATGGACATGGACAGCACCCCCACGACTTCCGCCACCCCCGCCGCCTCGCCGGCCCCCCAGTCCACCCCGGTGGCCGTGCGCCTGACGGACGCCGCCATCCAGCAGGTGAAGAGCGTCATCAAGGCCCAGGGCTTCGAGGGCTACTTCTTCTCCATCCGCGTGGTGCCCGCCGGCTGCAGCGGCCTGGGCTATGACCTGAACCTGGTCAAGGAGTCCAAGGCCGGTGACAGCGTCTGGGAGCAGGACGGCGTGAAGATCGCCACCGACCCGATGAGCAGCCAGTACCTCGCGGGAACGGAAATCGACTACGTCTCCGCCATCACCGGTTCGGGCTTCAAGTTCAACAACCCGAACGCGAAGTCCTCCTGCGGCTGCGGCACCTCGTTCACGACCTGAGCCAGGCCACGTGCCGTAGCTGACGGGCAACGAGGCCGGGACGGGGCGTACGCCTCGCCCGGCCTTCGTGCGTCCTGCCGGCCATGCCTGCGGCGTTCAGGCGCCGGCGATGGGCTTCATCACCTGCAGCCAGCTCTGGTTCTCCTTCTGGCGCGCGAGCCGCTGGGCCCTGCGGGCCTCGGCCTCCTGGAAGGCGGCGCGGTCCGCGTCCGTCGCCATGATGAGCGGCGGCACCTTCACGCGGTTGCCGTCCTTGTCGATGGCCACGAAGGTCAGCAGCGCGCTGGTGGTGAGGTGGCGCTCACCGGTGAGCGGGTTCTCCGCGTGCACCGTGACGCCCACTTCCATGGACGTGCGGAACGCGGCCAGCACCCGGCCGTGCAGCAGCGCCACCCAGCCCACCTTGATGGGGGCGTGGAAGTGCAGGTCGTCCATGGAGGCGGTGACCACGACCTGACGGCAGTGCCGCTGCGCGGCCACGGCGCCGCAGATGTCAATCCACTGCATCACCTTGCCACCGAACGCGGCATCCAGGTTGTTGGCGTCGGGAGGAAGGATGAGCTGGGTCATCACCACCTCCGTGTCCTTCGGGTTCTTCGGGGACAGGTCGTTCATCGCGCACCTTGGGTTGTCGGACAGGGCCGGCGGTGAAGCCGCGCCGTGTCATCCGGTCGATGCGCCATGCTCTAACGCGGCGCACCCGTCCGTGTCCCGTCGTACCGCACCCGAGAAGGGCACGGCCGCACCTCCGCGGCGCGTGCGAAGCCCTCAGGCCAGGAAGGTGGAGACGCGGTCGAGGAACTCCTCGCGCCCCCGGCCGCGCCGGATGTCCTGCTTGGACACATCCATGATGAGGCAGTCCACGCCGTACTTCTCCTGCAGCACCAGGGGGAAGCTGGCGTAGTAGCCGTTGAGGCCCCGCAGGAACTGGTGGCGGATGCCCTTTTCCTCCTCGCGGCCGCGGGTGCGGATGCGCTGGAGGAGCACCTCCACGCTGCCCACCTCGAAGCAGATGACCTTGTCAGGGCGGATGATGTGGCGCGACAGCCGCTGGAAGTACTCGTAGTAGAGGTCCAGCTCCGCGTTCGTCATGTGCCCCAGGCCGTGGAGGTACTTGGCGAAGATCTCCGGGTCCTCGTACAGCGTGCGGTCCTGCACGCAGCTGCGTCGGTACGAGTGGATGAGCTCGTGGTGCTCGACGCGCCGGATGAGGAACTCGAGCTGGAGCGTGAAGGACCAGCGCGTCATGTCCGCGTAGTAGTCCCGCAGGAAGCGGTTGTCGATGACGGGCTCGTCGAACAGCTCGTAGCCGAAGGCCTGGCTGATCATCTTCGCCGCCGTCGTCTTGCCCGCGCCGATGTTACCCGCGAGCGCCACGAAGCGGCGTGCCTTGGGCACCTTGACGCGCAACGTGTTGCGGGGACGCGGGGTTGCCGCGGGGACCTCTTCCGGAGCGGGAGCGGGCTTCGAGCGCGTGCGAGCGGGGGGGCGAGGCATGAAACCGGGGCTTATCCCGGCTTCGGGGAGGCGTCCATGATCTGCCTCAGGACGTCCGGCCGGTCGGTCATGATGCCGCCGACCCCCTCGGCCAGGAGCTGTCGCATCTCGCCGGGGTCGTCCACCGTCCAGACGTTGACCCACTTGCCCCGGGCCGCGCACTGCTGGAGGAAGTCCACGTCCACCAGCCGGATCTCCCCGAAGTACAGCGGCATGTCGAGCACCGTGTAGCGCGGCTCGTCTGGTGGCGTGTCCCCGCCGCGCAGGGCGATGACGAAGGCGGCCAGCGCGTCACGGGGATAGAAGTGGCAGGCGGAAGGAAGTCGCGCGGCCAGCCGCTCGGCGATGGTGTCCAGCTCACTGCCCATGCAGACCCGCTCCAGCGCACCTTCCTCCTGGAGCACCTGGGCGAAGGCCTCCTCGATGCCGGGCACGTCCGGCTTGAGCTCCACGTTGAGCCGCAGGTCGGGAAAGGCGCGCAGCAGCTCGCGCAAGGTGGGGATGCACAGGCCCTGGCCCCGGAAGGGGAAGGTCCGGCCCTCGTCGGCGGTGAAGTGGAAGCCCGCATCCAGTCGCTGGAGCTCGGCCAGCGTGAGCGCGGCCAGCGGCCCGGTGCCATCCGTGCATCGCTCCACGGTGGCGTCGTGGGCGACAACGAGCTCGCCGTCCCGCGTGAGGTGCACGTCCAGCTCCAGCATGTCCGTGCGGTAACGCTCCACCGCCTGCCGGAAGGCGGCCAGGGTGTTCTCCGGCGCCACGGCCGCGCCTCCACGGTGGGCGATGTGCAGCGTGGGCCGCAGGCCCTGGAGGAAGGGAAGGGAAGGAGAAGCCATGCCGCCAGTGTAGCGACTGGCGGCAGGGGGCGGGTCAGCGGTTGAAGCGGTAGACGAAGATTCGTGCCGGGGTCCCATCGCGACTGCCGTCCCACGCGACCCACGGTGTCCCGGCCTTATCCAACTGGAGTGACACCTGGGCCGCTCCGGTGGACTCAGGAATGTCACTGGGGGCGCCATCGAGTGTTACCCAGTCCTCGCCATTCCACTGCCGGACGTGGACACGCTTGCCAGTGCCGCTGCCTTCAACCCATGCGAGCACCGGGGTGCCGTCGTTGTGCAATGCGAGTGAAGGGCTTTCCGCGGGCGTCTCACCCGAGGTGGCGCTGATTCGTCCTCCGAGGGGCTTCCACTCGAGGTTTTCCCACCGGCGTACGTGGATGTCCGTGGCCGTCGTGCCCGAGCCAGCTGGATTCGATTCCTTCCAGGCGAGAACCGGGACGTTTGCTGACGAGAGCCGCAGGACAGGCTGAGTCGCGGACGTTCCACTCGGGTGATGTTTGATGGCGTTGCCCAGGGCTTTCCAGCCGGCAGCTGTACGTTGCTTGACGAAGATACGAGCGTCGTTGTTTGGGGTTCCTCCGGCATGCGTGGCTTCGGTCCAGGCAACGATCGGAAGTTGTGAGGCACCCAACACCATGGAGGGAGTGGAAATGACTCCGCACTGCTCGGGATCCCCGCGAGAGGGATTGTCGACATGGAGCCATTCCCCGTCGATTTGCGTTTCGATGGCGAGCTGGATGTCACCCTGGCAGCCAAATCCCCAGTACTCCGCGTTGCCTTGCGCAAGCCAGGGCGCTCCTGTCGCGCCGAGGGCAAATGAAGGTGCCTCGCGCTGCAGGTTCCAGCCAAGTGGCCAGGAGTTGTCCCAGTCCCTGGATGTCACCGCGATGCGCTCCCACGAACGCCCACGCCACTGATGGATATAGGTCTCCGCTAGGGTGACCTGCACTTCTTCTTCGTTGAGATGAACGTAGTAGTCGGAGAAGGCAATGGCGGGTTCGCCGTCGCTGCTGAATTGGATGTCAGCGGCGGTTCTCGCGGGGGTGAGGACGGGGCCCAGCCGCGCCCACGACTCGCCGGTCCAGTGCAGGACGCCCACGCCTTCGGCGACACGGAACGCGACGGCCGCAGTTTGCGGATGGTGTTGAGACAGCGCCAGCCGCGACAGCGTTGCTGCCCCTTCTTCCATCAAGAGCCCATCGCGTGGACCGACCGCAATCCATGCAGGAACATTCCAGGTCCATTGCGAGGAAGCTGTCGTGAGCAGGTTTCCCGCGAGGTCACGGACTTCGGAGAGCACGACTTCGACTTGCCGAGGAAGCGTGAGTGCAGCGTCAGCGTGAATCTCCAGCGTCGTTTGTGACTCGGAGAGGCTCACCGTTCTGGCGACGCTCGTGCCGTTGACGAGGAGCTCAACGTGGGCTCCAGCTATGCTCTCAGGGTCGATTGCTTCGGAGAACTCGACCCGGATGGGATGCGCCACCGTGACGTTTTCGGCCCCAGCCGCTGGCTCTCGGTGAGCAATCGATGGAGGCGTCCGGTCGACGGTGACGAGGAGCGGGGCGCTGGTCCAGTTCTCACCTGAGCGGCTGGTACGTGCGGTCAGGGTGTGTTGGCCCTCCATGTGGGCCGACGTGTCCCAGGAAAAATCGGACGGAGCCGTGACATTCGCGAGATGCGCGCCATCAAGCAAGAGCTCGACTTGGAAGGCTGCTTCACCGTCCGTCTCGATCCGAATCGTCACTGTGTCGCGAACGTGGGTCGCGCCACCCGCGAGTTGGAGCCTGATGGGAGGCGTCCCACTATCCGGGGGATGTTCGCCGGCGTCCGGTGGTTCGACGACATCCGGAACATCGATGCAGGCGGTCAGGACGCTGAAGCCCAGCAACGCAGAAAGGTACTTGGAGGAGGTCATGGAGTGAACAAGTGCAGGACGCGTTCCATGGTGGCATGCAGCACTCCGGACAGACCAGTTCGCGAGGGCACTTGGAACTGGATGCCTGCGGCTGCGGGGACGCGGTTGTTTCCACGGGCGGATGGGAATCCCATGGAACGGACGCAGGGGACGCCGTGCTCTCACTGTGAGCGCCGTCTCCTGGTCACAGTGTCCTGGATGGAGCCATTTCAGTCTGGATTTCGTGAAATAACGGTGGGCTGGAGGCGGTTGCGCTTACGATCCGCCTCGGCCTCGATTTCACCTGACCGACACCTTCGGCTATGTGGGTTCCTTGCCGCCCCCCTTGGGGCACCGGTATAAGGCCCCAACCCCTGGCCGACAGGCGTCGGTTTTCACGAACCGCAGCGCCGGAACGAATGGAGATTCTCGAAGATGCAACTGCGCAAGACGCTGGGCGCGGCGGCGCTGGTCACCGCGGCGACGATGGCTTCCATGGCGGGCTGTTCTGGCCGCGACGATGGTTCGGATCCTCAGCCGGACGCTGGCTGTGTTGGAACCTGTACCCCGGACTCCGGCACGGGTGATGCCGGAACGGGTGACGCGGGCACGGGTGATGCCGGCACGGGCGACGCGGGCGTCCAGACGGTGACCATCCGTGAGGCGCGGCTCCTGGAGGACCGCCCTCAGATCATTCTGGAGGGCGTGGTCGTCACCACGGTCGCCTACGTCAACACGAACCCCACGGGCGTTTCGGCGGACTTCTGGGTCGCTGATCCCAACAACCCGCAGGATGGCATCTTCGTCCAGAAGTACCGGACGGATCCGCCGAATACGTACGTCCCCGCTCGGGGTGACGTCCTCACCATCCAGGGCTACGTCCAGAACAATAGCCGCTTCAGGGATCGCGAGGGCTACCGCAAGGTCCTCAAGAACAACTTTGACTTCCGCGGCACTGGCGAAGCCACCCCCATGGTCATCACCAAGACGGGGACGATGACGCCGCCCAACGACATCGTGGTCAGCATCGACAACGGCTTCGGTAACTCGGATGGCGGCTCGGGCCGACCCAGCCAGGAGTACCTGGGCGCGCGCGTGCACATTCAGGGCCCGCTGACGCTCACCGACGCTAACCCGATGGCCATGAAGCGGCTGTCGGCGATCGAGGGCGACGACGTCCACTACGGCTTCGAGGTCTCCGGCGGCGTGCTCGTGAACAACAACAGCACCTTCGGCACGACCCAGGATGGTGGCACGCCTCGCTGCGACTACCGCGTCATGGTGAACGAGGGTGGCTCCGTTACCTTCCCCGACGGCATCCGCGGCGTGTGGGATACCTTCACGCACGCTCCCTGCATGGACGGCGGCACCAGTACCTTCAGCTGCTTCAACGACGCGGGCGTGATCCCCGGTGCGAACAACACCTGGACGACGGTGCTCTATCCCGAGGGCTGCCACGACCTGCCGGCGGAAGTCATCGAGGCACCGCCTGTCGCTCCCGGAGCTGATCTCGAGTAGCGACTGATGACGGGGGTTCGTCCCTCGTCAGTGGAATTGGCCGCCCCTCGCCCACCCGGGGAGGGGCGGCTTCTTTTTGGGCCCGGAAGGCGGGGTGGGTGTCCGGAACCCACCGAAGCGGGTCCCTGGCTCCCAGGAGCCGGTGATTGTGGGTAAGCTCCGGAAAAGTCCAGCCCATTCACCTTCAAACAGACGGCCTTTCTTCGTGAGCTCGCCCCAGACGGCCATCCCGTTCGGAAACTACCTGCTGATCAAGCGGCTCGCCGTGGGAGGCATGGCGGAGCTGTTCCTGTCGCAGCGGCCGCCGGACCCCGAGCTGGTCGTCCTCAAGCGCATCCTCCCGTACCTGTCGGAGGAGCCCGAGTTCGTCCAGATGTTCCTGGACGAGGCGCGCATCGCCGCGCAGCTCCACCACCCCAACATCGTGCAGGTGCACGAGCTGGGGAAGGAGGGCGACAACATCTTCATCGCCATGGAGTACGTGGAGGGCGTGGACCTGCGGCGCGTCATGGCCGAGGAGTCCAAGTTCGGCGCCACGGTGCCCTATGGCGTGGCCGCGCGCATCTGCGCGCAAGTGGCGGCCGGCCTGGACTACGCGCACCACAGCCGTGGCGTGGACGGGCGCCCCCTGGAGCTGATCCACCGCGACGTCAGCCCGCAGAACGTGATGATTGGCTATGACGGGCGCGTCAAGCTGGTCGACTTCGGCATCGCCAAGGCGGGCGCGTTCATGGAGCGCAGCAAGCCCGGCGTCATCAAGGGCAAGTTCCTCTACCTGGCGCCGGAGCAGGTGTCGCAGGAGCGGCTGGACCACCGCGCGGACATCTTCGCGCTGGGCACCATGCTGTACGAAATCACCACCGGCCGGCAGCCCTTCGCCAAGCCGACGACGGAGGGCATCCTCTACGCCATCCGCTATGAGGACCCATCGCCGCCGCACCTGCTGCGCGACGACTATCCGCAGGCGCTCTCGCGCATCGTCATGCGCTGCCTCACCAAGGACCGGGCCCAGCGCTACCAGCGCGCCTCCGAGGTGCACGACGCGCTGGAGGCCTTTCTCGCCTCCGGCGCCATCCGGCAGAGCCTGGACGTGTCGGAGTACATTTGCCGGCTGCTCGGCGCCGAGGAAGAGCGCACCATCCTCCACATCCCGGAGGCCAAGGGCCCCGGGCGGCGCGAGGCCACCGTGCCCTTGCCGGGGGCCCGGCTCTCCCAGGACGCGGAGCCGCCACATCGCCCGTCGGCGCTGGAGTCCACCGCGCCCACCCTGTCCTCCACCACGCCCGAGTCGGACCTGGCGCCGGTGCCGAGCGCCCAGCTCACGCCTGGCCTCACTGCCCGGCCCACGCCGCGCCGTGCGTCGCGCGACGCCGTCCCGCTGTCGTTCTCCGGTGATGAGCCCGAGCCCGCCACGCAGATGGCGCGTCCGCGCGAGCTGCCCGCCAGCCGGGTCGATGACGACGACGAGGACTCGGAGATGTCCACCGCCGTCAGCACCACGCCCGCGGGCTACCGGAACGCGGCGCTCGTGGCGGAGGACCTCGACATCGGCGACGGCGAGTCCACCGTGCCGCAGCGGGGCCGCGCGCGCGATGTGCCGCCGCGGCCGCCCACGGCGCCGCCCGTGCGTCGCTCGGGGGCACATGCGGAGCCGTCACCCTCGCGTGTGCCGCCACCCTCCGAGCCGCCACGCGCTCGGCGCACCGTCCCGCCGCCCGCGCCCGTGGCGTCGCGCCGGACGCCGCCTCCGGATGACGAGGCGTCGCAGTCCGTCTCCGTCACGCCGCCACCGCCCCGCAGGCCCTCGTCGCTGGACCTGGAGGTCTCGCAGTCCGTCTCCCTCACCCCCGCGACGGTGAACCACCGGCCGCCGCCCCGGAGTGCGTCTGCCATCCGTGGAGGCTTTCGGGAGGATGACGAGGAGTCCCTGCACACCGACCTGAGCCTGTCCTCGCTCGAGTACACGGACCCGCGTCCCACGCTCCGGGATGATCCGGACGACGACGAGTCCACCATGGGCTACCCCGGCAACGTGGAGGAGGAGGCCGCCGACACCCGGGCCTCGCTGCCTCCGCGCAGGCGCCGCCCGCTGGTGCTGCTCGCGGCGTGTGTCATGGGGTTGCTGGCGCTCGGCGCGGGGCTGCTGTGGTTCATGGGCCGCGCACAGGGCGCATCGGCGGCACCTGCCCGGGACTTGTCGATGGGGGCGTTGGACGCACCGGCCGGCACGTCACCGGCCACCTCGCGTCTGGCGTCTCAGGCTGGGCCCGGGCCGCGGCCCACGGCCACGCCGCCCGAGGCAGCACCCGAGCCCACGGCCGCGCCTGCATCCGTGGGGGGCGCGAGCGCCGCGGGGACCCAGGTGGTGCCCGGTGACGCTTCGGCCAGCGAGGACGCGACTGCTCCCAGTGCCTCGCCGGAAGCCGCGCAGGCCCTGGTGGAGGTCCGCTTCGACGCGCCCGCGCGGACAGTGCTGCGCCGAGAGGGCGGTGCGCGCCTGCCCATCAACACGCTCGTCTCGCTGCCCGCCGGCCCCATCCGGGTGAGCTACCAGTGCCCGGGACGTCGGCGGCCAAAGGGCACAAAGCCCTACCTCATAGAGCCGGCGGGCGAGGGACCGCTCGTCCTGCAGATTCCGTGCAAGAAGCGACGCTAGTGACATCGGGCATTTGCCCGGTATGCGGCATCCACCCCCAGGGGCGGACAAGTGGGCCCTGGTGGGCTTGAGTGGCCTTAAGTCGTTGGAATTCCTGGGTTTTCGTCATCCCGAGCGCGTTTACACATGTCAGACGGGTCCGTAGAATCCGGAGCCCTTATGGCGCGCCCGAAGAGTCAGAAAAACGTAATCAGGAAGCGGAGTTACACGGCCGGCCGGGTGGCCCGGCAGGTTCCCATCGTCCCCGAGCCCAACAGGCTCCTGAAGGTCTGGCGTCGCGTGCTCGAACGTCGGCTGCGCACGCGCCTGCGCGCGAAGGTGGCGTTGGAGATTCACGACAACACGCACACCATGCTGACGTTCCAACGTCAGCGGGCCATGTGGCGGCTGCGGCTGCACCACATGTTCCTGGTCGCTCCGGACGACGTGGTGCAGGCGCTCGCCAGCTTCGTGCGCAAGGGGGACCCGGACGCCAGCGTGCTCCTGGACAAGTTCATCGAGCGCAACCGCGTCTACATCCGGCGTCTGTCCCCGGCGCAGATGCGCAAGCGCATCCGCCTGGTGCCGGTGGGACAGCACCACGACCTGGAGCGCATCTACGACCGGCTGAACGAGCGCTACTTCGATGGCCGCATCGACGCGGCCATCACCTACGGCCCGGCGCCGCGGGTGAAGGGGCCTCGCAAGAGCATCAAGATGGGCTCCTACTCGGCGGACTCGAAGGTCATCCGCATCCATCCGGCGTTGGACCAGCCGGTGGTTCCCCGCTACTTCGTGGAGTGGATTGTCTTCCACGAGATGCTCCACCACGTGTACCGGACCCGGAAGGGCGAGGACGGGCGGCGCTGCATCCACCCGCCCGAGTTGATAGAGCACGAGAAGCAGTTCCATGACTACGCCCGGGCCCTGGCCTGGGAGCGGGAGAACCTGGACCTGCTGCTGCGAGCCCGCGTGACGCCGGCCTGAGTCAGGGGCCGTGCGTTCATCCCGCGGCCTCAAGGGATGATGAGGCCGCCGGGGCTGCGCCGCTCCTGGATGGGAGCTGGCGCGGCCTCCCCGGGGCCGGCCCCCACGCCGGGCCGTGCCTCGACCGCCGCCTGCGCTCCGGCGGCGGCCACCAGGGCCAGCACCTTCTCGAAGAGTCGCTCGGCGAAGCGGGAGAAGGGCTCCTGGGGGCCGTGGAAGAGCCGGCGAGCCTCCGCCCGGGCGATGTCCGCCTCCCGGGGCCTGGCGCTCCGCTCGAAGTAGTCCGCCATCCGCCACAGCCGCAGCGCGTAGCGCTGGCGCACCTCGGGGGTGAAGAACCCGCGGGCCACGTTGAGCACGGCCGCCTGCAGTTGCTCCTGGCGCTGCACGTCGCTCAGCGCCAGGGGGCTGTGCACCACCTCGTCCATCTTCTGCACCAGCAGCCGCATCTCGGGCTCCGGGGGCAGCCATGCCGCCAGCTCCACCGTGTCGTGGAGGGCATCTGCTTCCAGGGCGCGGCGCACATCCTCCAGCTCGGGACGCGGCAGCTCGGTGGGGGCCAGCTGTGGCTGCACGCCAAAGTGGCGCAGCACCACGTCCAGGCCCTCCGGAAAGGGCGTGTGCGTGCGCAGGTTGATGCCGGCGGCCTCCGCCAGCAGGCCGGTGGCCACTTCGTATGGGAGCTCGACGATGCCGCCGTGGGCCAGCCCTTCCTTCACCAGCTTCCGCCAGGTGGCGCGGCTCCTGTCGCCCACCTGGAGCGCCACCACGCCGTGTTCGTCGGACAGCTGCATCTGGACCACTTCCACGCCGGCGCCTCGTAGCGTGCGGGCCATGACGAGCGCCCGCTCGCCGGTGCCGGTGATGGCGCTGGCGAGCGCGTTGAGCACCTCGGGCGCGGCGGCGCCGCGGGGCTGCTCGGTGTCCTTGGGGCGCGACGGCTCGGCCACGGTAACGCCGCGCGAGCGCAGGCGGTAGAGCGCCTTCTTCGCGGCCTTGGCCAGGGGCTTCACGGCGGAGGTGGACAGCGCCTCGGGCAGGGCAGGGTGGCCCTCCGCCACGGCGGCTTCGAGCACGGCCTGGGCCAGCGGCTCGGGCAGGGGCTCCACGCGGGCGACGTCGGCCTGGGCCACCTCGCGCACGAGCGAGCGGGCGGACTCCACCGCGTCGGCGGGGAAGGCAGGCAGCGGCGTGCCGGCGCGCAGCGCATCCAGCAGGGAGCAAGGGTCCGAAGAGGAAGGGCTCATGCCGGACCATCTACTGCACAGCGCGCGTCGAGGGGCATGCCCGCCGGGGGCATTGCGCACAACAGGCCACAGTCCGGCGCGGGGCGCGGTTGTCAGCGTCGCCGGACCAGCGCGCTGCGTCCAGGCTCCGCCACCACGGCCAGCTCCGACTGGAGCCGCTCGCCGAACACGCGCGATGGCGGCGCTCCGCGCACGATGAAGTGGTCGTACCAGACGCCCTGGCGCGCATAGTCCATCTGTTGCGGTCGCCACTCGGACGGGAAGGTGGGCGGCTCCTCGCCGGTGTAGCGCAGCGGGGAGTGGGGCGTGGAGGCGAAGGTGAAGTTGGGCACGCCGCCGCGCGCCCGCGCCAGCACCGCCGCGCTGTGGATGAAGACAGGCTGTCGCACCACCCGCGAGCCAGGGTCGAACATCAACCCCATGACACGCGGCCTGGACGCAGTCGCGGCCACCAGCGGTCCCCACTCGGCCTGGGCTTCGCGGGAGAAGGCGCGGTAGCCACGCGCCATCACCACGGCCAGCACCAGGGCGCAGGCCAGGGCGCCGACGCGCAGGGGGCGTCGCCACGCGGGGAGCGTCACGGGGACGGTGGCCACCAGCAGCGCGGCGGCCAGATGCGCGTAGCGGGTGTTGAGGTAGTAGACGTAGCCGCGGATATCGAAGGGCAGCAGGAAGTAGAGCGCGAGCGCCAGCAGCCCCAGCCCCATCAGCCGCGAGCGCGCCACCATGCCCTGCGCGGCCGGGCGCTCCGGACGCAGCAGCCCCGCCAGCCAGCCGACGGCCGCCACCACGCCCACGGCGTACAAGGCCCAGCGGTCCGAGCCGTCCCGGAACGTGTTGGCGAGCACCTGCAGCAGCTCGGCGCGATTCTGCTCGAAGCTCTTCCAGGCCAGGTTCTGCGGCGAGAAGGTGGGGCCCCACGCCTTCCACGGCACGCCGGGCTGGATGTCCGCGGGCTCACCGAAGCGCAGCACCACCCAGCCGAGGAAGAGCGCCACGCCGGGAACGACGCCCAGCAGCGCCGGTACGCGGGGCCGCAGCCGGGCCACGAGCCCCTGGGCGGTGGCATCCTCGGGCACGCGCGTGGTGAGCAGCAGCCACGGCAGGCCGAAGGCGAGGAACCCGAAGGCCTGCACATGGAAGAGCAGCACCGCGACCAGGCACGCGGCCAGCCCCAGGGCCCAGGCGCGGCGGCGCGGCGCGTCCTCCAGCGTGCGCACGAACAAGCCACAGCACAGCAGGGTCAGCGGCAGCGCGGCGCAGTAGTTGATGAAGCCCCAGTTGAAGCTGTCCCCGTAGGCGAACGGGAGCGCCAGCAGGGCGGGCCAGGTGGGGCGGCCCAGGCTGCGCAGCAGGAAGCCCAGGCTCAGCGGCAGCCCCACCACGTAGGCGGAGAGGAAGACGCGGTTGGCCACCTCCAGCGGCAGCAGCCAGTTGAGCGCGCTGACGAGGTAGTAGTAGCCCAGGTAGGGCGTCAGGGCATGGCGCGCGGCGAAGAGCTGCGGATACAGCGTGGTGGGGTCATCCAGCCGGTGCAGCACGGAGATGAGGTACAGGTGCTGGGGCAGGTCCACCATGGGCAGGTGGCGCGACACCCACAGGGGAAGCGTCCCCAGGACGAGCGCGGCGGCATGGACGAGGCGTGAGGGTCGGAGCGTCACGGAGGCCGCGGACTGTACGCGGCGTCCCCCCGCCCCGCGAGCCACCCGTGCACCCAGGCCAGCCCCTGTTTCCCAGGTAGACAAAGGTGTGGCCGGCGGCCTTGGCAGTCGCGGGAGGCTGCGGTATAGGCGCCGGCTGACGAGAGGGGCGGCCCTGGGGCCTCCCCGAGGAGAGAGACATGACGCGCATCGGATTGTGGATGGCCGGAGGGCTGATGACGAGCGGCCTGCTGCTGGCCCCGGGCGCGGCGGAGGCCTGCGAGGCCCACCAGCGCGCCGCGGAGGCCAAGGCGGCGGAGGCGAAGAAGGCCGGCGGCGAGTCGCCCACCGGCGACCTGGAGCGTCCGCTGGACGTCCTCGACTCGCTGCTGACCGCCAAGTGCCAGTGCGGCAGCAAGGCGGACTGCACGTGCAAGAAGGGCTCGTGCGAGTGCAGCAAGTGCAAGAAGCCGAAGCGGCGGGTGATGGACGCGCTGCGCGGCCAGCCCGCGGAGCTGAAGCTCGACGAGGCGCGCTACGACGCGTCCGCGGGCGTGTTCATCTAGGCGTCTCGGCGGAGCCCTTCTCCGCCTTCACCACCAGCAGGGGCGGCAGGGCCACGCGCTCGAAGCGCACGAAGCCCGCCGCCGCGGCCTCCCGTCGCAGCTCGGCTTCGCCGCGCGGATGCAGGCCGACCCCGCGGTGGAGCAGCGCACGAGGCGCCTTCGGCGGCGCGTACGTGCTGGCCACCCAGCGGCCACCGGGCCGGAGCACGCGGTGCACCTCCAGCAGCAGCCGCGGCAGGTCCGCCACGAAGGGGAGGGCGTCGCTCATCAGCACCGCGCCCAGCGTGCCGTCCTGGAAGGGCAGATAGGGCGCCTCGGCGCGCAGGAAGTCCACGGCGACGCCCGCTTCACGCGCCTGGGCCACGCCTTCCTCCAGCATGGCGCGTGACAGGTCCATCGCGGCCACCAGCGGCAGGTCCGGCTCGCGCGCCAGCCGCCGCGCCAGCAGGCCGGTGCCACAGCCCACGTCCAGCACTGGCGCCGCCGGCTGGCCCAGGAGGCTGCGGTAGAGGAGGAATTCGCTGTCGCCGTCCAGCGGCTGGCGGGTGAGGGCCCGCTGGAGCACCGGCCGCATGTAGCGCTCGTAGGAGCGCGCCACCCAGCGCTGCTCCATGCCGCGCTGGAGCGGGCCGGAGGCGGCCGGGTCCACCACGAGGTCGGCGACGCCCTCGGCCACCGGGTGGCTGGCGCCACACTCCAGGCAGCGCAGGGGACCGAAGAAGTGCACCGGGGCGTCCGCCTCCGGCTGGAGGACACCGCGGCGGCACCGGGGACACCGCAGGAGGGGAACGAGCGCGCGCCGCATGGGGGCGGCAAGGCTACCGTCCCCCGCGCGGCGCGAGAACCGCTTTTCGACCGGGCCGCGTCAGGCCGAGGGCTGCGTGCGAGGCACGCGCTTGTCCTCGGCCACCAGCACCGGCCAGCCGCGCGCCATGGCCTCGCGGAAGAAGGCCGCCAGCTCCCGGCGGCTGTGATTCACCGCGCCCAGGAAGGGGTCGATGAGGGACTCCTCACCCAGGCTGCGCGTGGCGCTCAGCTCCACCGGCGTACCGCACCGCTCGCAGCGGATGGACACCTGGCGCACCAGCGCCACCGGCACCGCGTAGCGGGCGCCACAGTCGCCGCACTTCCACACCAGGGCGCGCTCGCCAGCCTCGCGGCGGGCCAGGTTCTCCAGCTCGTCCGCCAGGCGCAGCAGCGCCGGCAGGTCCTGCGGTGGCTGCGCGAAGACGGCGGAAGGACCGAAGCCCGTCTCGGGTGCGCCCAGGAGCGGGGGGCGGTCCCCCTGCAGCAGGGTGCGCAGCCGGTCGCGGGCGCGCATGTCTCGGAATTCGGCGCCAGTGAGGGCGCGCTCCACGGCCTCGTGGACCGGAGGCAGCTCCGGCTCGAGGCGCTCATCGTCCGGCAACGCCTGGGGGAAGTTGACCAGTCGGTGCCCGGGGACTGCGAGGAATCGGAAGGCCACGGTGGCTCCATCGCATTGTGCTTCGCGCGGTGCAAGACGCGAGTTGGCAATTGTCCGCTGCTGCCGCTTGTCCAGCGGCTACTGAGACCACTCCAGCATGCGCTGCAGCGGTGCGCGAGCACCCTCGCGCAGCGACTCAGGCATGGTCAGCTCGGGCGTGCGGTCCTTCATGCAGCGCCACAGCTTCTCCAGCGTGTTCAAGCGCATGTACGGGCACTCGTTGCACGCGCAGCCGTTGTCTGGCGGCGCGGGGATGAAGGTCTTTTCCGGCGCGGCCTTCTTCATCTGGTGGAGGATGCCCGCCTCCGTCACCACGATGAACTGCTGCTTCGGGCTACGCACCGCGTAATCGAGGATGGCCTTGGTGGAGCCGATGAAGTCCGCGTGGCGCAGGACGGCCTGCTCACACTCGGGGTGAGCCACCACCTCCGCCTCCGGATGCTCCACCTTGAGCTGAACCAGTTTCTTCTCGCTGAAGATTTCGTGGACGATGCAGCTGCCCGGCCACAGCACCATGTCGCGGCCCGTCTGCTTCATCACGAAGCGGCCCAGGTGCTGGTCCGGCGCGAAGAGAATCTGCCGGTCCTTCGGAACCTGGTTCACGATTTTCACCGCGTTGGATGACGTGCAGATGACGTCGCTCATGGCCTTCACCGCGGCGGAGCTGTTGACGTAGCTCACCACGAAGGCTCCGGGGTGCTTGTCCTTGAACGCCTTGAAGGCGCCCGGAGGGCACCGGTCCGACAGCGAGCAGCCCGCCTTCAGGTCCGGCAGCAGCACCTGCCGGGACGGATTGAGGATCTTCGCCGTCTCGGCCATGAAATGAACGCCACAGAAGACGATGACGTCTGCCTGGGTCCGTGCCGCCGCCTGGGCCAATGCCAGGCTGTCTCCCACGAAATCCGCGAGGTCCTGAACTTCGCTCTCCTGGTAATAGTGCGCCAGGATGACTGCGTTCATGGAACGCTTGAGCTCCTGGATTTCCTTCGCGTAGTCCACTTCGGCGCCCATGGCACCTCCTCGAGTCCCACATTTAACCGGGACTGGAAGTGCCGGCCAGGGTGCGGTTTGCCCCACTTCGCTCATGCCCGGGTGGTTGTGAATCAGGCGGGCGGCCCTTTTCCAACATCCGCCCTGTCCTCATGCTGGGGCACTCCCTTCCCCATGAGGTCCGGTAAGATGGCTCTCCGGGCCGGACGCCGCACATGCGGTTCGGCCATTGCATCCAGGGACTTCGGACCATGGGGGAATGTGAGGGGGCCGTCGCCATGAGGCGCGGTCGTGGAGGCTGGAGGTCACATTCCGACCCGTGAAGTGGTTCATCCGGGGCAGGCAGCAGGAGCTCCGGTGGAGGAGGACAGATGACCGTGACGACGCGCGCAGTGCTGGTCGTGCATCCGGAGGCGGAGCGTCGGGGTCGGCTTCGCGCCTTGCTGGACGGCTACGACGTGCTCGAGGCCTCCAACCGGCAGGAGGCGGTCGAATTCCTCACGAAATCCGCTCCCGCGCTGGTGTTGACGCACCCGGACGTCTTTCCCCGGTTGTTGAAGGACCTGGAGCGCTACACCCCGCGCTCCATCCGCGCGGTGCTCTGTCCCAAAGACAACGCCCAGGCCCACCACAGCCTGGTGGACGTGGCTGCTGCGGGGCACATGTTCTTCACCCTGGAGGACGACCCCTCACCGGCACTGCGGCGCGCCGTCCAGGAGCTGCTGGAGCTGCGCGAGTCCGAGCGCAGGGAACCCCAGGGCATCCTCGATGCATGCTTCACCGCGGAGGGGGCGTCCTTCCGCGCGCGGGTGCTCGACGTGGCCACGGGCGGCCTGGGCCTGCGGCTGGAGTCCAACGTGCGCATCGAGCGGCTCACGCCAGGCACGGAGCTGGAGGGCCTCCAGGTGCTGCGCGGTGAGGCGCTGGTGCTGCGCGCGGGCCATGCCACGGTGCGCATGGTGCGCCCCCTGCGCGCGACCGAGGGCCACGGCTTCCACCTGGGCGTTTCGCTGGAGCGGCCGGTGGAGCATGCGCGCACGTCCGCCGCGCCGCTGCTCAACGACGCGGTGCGCATCCGCGGCTTGCTGCGCCGGGCCGTGCGCGCGGGGGTGGGCTTCGGGCTGCGCACGCATGAGGGCAACCGGCTGGTGGACTTCACCCGCGCGGAGGTGCTGGCGGAGGAGTCGCGGCTGGTGCTGCGCGACCAGTCGCAGCCGGGGGCGCTCTTCCACCCGGGTGACGTGGTGCGGCTGTGCCTGGACTTCGGCGGCGTGTGCCACGTGGGGACCACGGCGGTGCTGGCCGCCGAGCCCCACCAGGTGGAGGTGGCGCTGCCGCGCACGCTCAGCCTGCACCACCGCCGCAACAGCCTGCGCTTCCGCTCCACCGCGGAGCGGCCGTTCGCGGTGTCCTTCAATTCCCCGCTGACGGGGGAGGCCATCGTCCGCCCGCTGCTGGACCTGCACACAGGCGGCTTCGCGTTCCCCTTCGACGCCGGCCGGGAGGCCTTTCCGCCGGGGCTGGTGCTGGACGATGTGACGCTCCAGCTGCCGGATGGCCGGCGCTCGCACTGCCGCGCGCAGGTGCAGGACACCGGGCAGCTCACGGTGACGGAGGAGAGCGCCAGCATGAGTCGTCCGCGCCGCTGCGGCCTGCGCATCCTCGCGCTGGAGCCCGAGGCGCGCACCGCCATCCTGGATGCCTTCATCAAGGCCCGTTGTCCCGACGCGCGCGATGCGTCCGAGCTCCCCTTCTCCGACGTCTGGGACCTGTTCCGCTCCGCCGACGTGCGCTTCCCGGACTATCCCTTCCACGACAACGGCACCCCCGAGCTGCTGGTGGACGCGCACCAGCGGCTGGGCAATGGCATCCATGGCCTGTCCAAGGCCATCGTCTACCAGCGCGATGGCCGGCTCTACGGCCACATCTCCGGTCTGCGCATCTATTCACGCACCTGGCTGTCGCAGCACCTGGTGGTGCGGCCCGGCTATCACCGCCATGAGTCCATCTCCCAGGAGTTGGTGGCGCTCGCGGCCGACTACGCGGAGAGCCTGGAGGACGTGGAGTACCTGCGCGCCCTGTGGCGCTGCCGCAACCGGTGGACCTCGCGCATCTACGGCGCCATCGCCAGCCGGCTGGAGCGGCCGGGGCTGAGCTGCCTGCACGGCTTCACGCCCTGCCGGCTTCCCGTGGACGCCGCGCTGCCGCCACCTCGCGCGGACCTGCGCGTTCGCCCCGCGGAGGCGTCCGACCTGCGCTGGCTGGAGCAGCACCTGCGCGAGACGCAGGACGTGGTGCGCCTGCGCAGCTCGGACCTGGTGGAAGGAGAGATGTCGCTGGGGACGCTGGGCGGGCGCTACGCGGACGCGGGGATGCGGCGCTCGCGCCGCATCGCACTGGTGGACGGCCAGGACGGCCCCAGGGGCTACGTCCTCATGGAGGACGCCACGCCCGGCCTGTTCTGGGCGGAGTGGTACAACGCCTTCTCGCTCGTCATTTTGGAGCAGGACGCGCAGGAGGCGGACGCCGTGCGTCAGGCCCTGGTGACGCATGCGGTGGCGGACTCGGCCCGGCGCGGCCGCTCCACCGCGGAGTGCCTGGCCGCGGACGCGGACCTGCCCGCCCTGGAGGCGCTGGGTTTCCACAGCCTGGGCAAGGTCATGGAGTTCACCGCCCACCGCCGGCTCGTGCGTGACTGGAACGCGTACCTGCTCGCCGTCTTCGAGCGGCTGGCTGCCCATGGCCGCGGCGGCGGTCGCGTGGACGACAAGGACATCGCGGCATGACGTACCTGATGGAGTCGGCCCAGGAAGTGGGCCGCCTGAAGGCCCAGGCGAGCGCCACCTCCTATGCGGACCGCCTGCGGCTCACCGGTTTGAGCGCCGGGCACACCGCCCTGGATGTGGGGTGCGGACCGGGCATCATCACCTCGGAGATGCTGGACGTCGTCGGTCCCGAGGGCCGTGTGGTGGGCATCGAGCCGCAGGCCGAGCACCTCGCGGCGGCCCGGGCGTTGCTCGGGGACCGGCCCAACGTGGAGCTGCTCCAGGGGGCGCTGCCGGACACGCGGCTGCCCTCCAATCGGTTCGACTACGTGTGGTGTCAGTACGTCTTCGAGTACCTGGGGGAGCAGGCCGCCGCGCTGGAGGAGCTGGTGCGGGTGGTGCGCCCGGGGGGGCGGGTGGTGGTGGCGGATATCGACGGCGTCGGCCTGTGGAACTGGCCCTTCCCGGAGGACCTCCAGGAGGAGAGCCAGAAGCTCCTGGCGGCCCTGCGGGCTGCACGCTTCGACCTGCACGCGGGCCGCAAGCTGTTCCACCTCTTCCGCAAGGCGGGACTGGAGGACGTGCGCGTGCACATCTCTCCCTTCTACGTGGCGGCGGGCGCCGTGGACGCGCGACTCCACGAGGACTGGGTCATCCGCTTCCGGACCCTGCGGCCACTTGCGGCGCCTTTTTTCGGCGGTGCCGAGCCCTACGATGCCTTCTGCCAACGCTTCATGGCGCTCCTGGATGACGCCGACACCCTCAAGTATGCGATGGTGTTGACGACCGAAGGAGTGAAGCGTTGACCGTCTCCGCAGAACCGGCGGCCGCGTCCTCAGCCCCCGACACCCCCGAGCTGAGCGTCCGGATGCTGCGCAGCATCATGCTCTATTACGAGCGGACCTATGGCCGGGAGCGGCTGGTCCGCTTGTGGCAGCGTGAGGCCTTGCCGCTGTCGCTCGACTACATGGAGACGCTCACCAACTTCGTCTCCGTGGGCTTCACCGAGCGCCTCTTCGACGTGCTCGACAAGGACTCGGGCGACCCGGACTTCATGACCAAGGCGGGGCGGAGCATCGCCAGCCCGGAGGCGGTGGGCTTCCTCTATTACATGATGAAGGCGCTGGCCACGCCGCGCAGCGTCTACGAGCGCGCGCTGGAGCTGGACCACACGTACAACCGAGTGGGTGGCTTCCACATCGACACGCTCACCGACTCGCGGGTGCAGGTGCGCTACGTCAGCCGCATCCGCGAGAAGGATCGCAACTTCTGCCGCGCGCGGCAGGGCAACCTGTCCGCGTTCCCCGCCATCTGGAACCTGCCCCTGGCGGAGGTGAAGGAGCTGCGCTGCCAGGTGGATGGGGCGGACTGCTGCGAGTACGACATCCGCTGGCAGAACCTGCCGCCGCTGGCGTGGCGCTACATCGTGGGCGGCATGGCGGGCATGGTGGCGGGCCTCGTGGCGGGCACCTGGAACCTGGCGCCGCCCATCTTCGCGGTCAGCTCGCTGGGCATGGTGGGCATCGCGGCCGGCGCGTGGCTGGACACGCGGGCGGCGCTGATGCGCAAGGACGCGCAGTTGTCGGAGCAGCACCAGGGCCTGCAGACGTCCCTGGAGGACCTGCAACGGCGCAACGAGGAGATCTTCCGCGCCAACAAGGCGCTCGAGGACCGGGTGGCGGAGCGGACGCTGGCGCTGTCCGAGGCCAACACCAAGCTGGAGGCCGCGCTCGTGCGGCAGCAGGAGCTGGACCGACTCAAGAGCGAGTTCTTCGACAACGTGAGCCACGAGCTGCGCACGCCGCTGACGCTCATCCTGCTGACGCTGGAGTCGCTGATGAAGCAGGCGGACCAGCTGCCGCCAGAGCTGCAGCCGCACGTCACCACGATGGAGCGCAGCGCGCAGCGCCTCTTGCGGCTCATCAACAACCTGCTGGACCTGGCCCAGCTGGAGTCCGGGAAGGCGCGTCTGCGCTACCAGCCGCTGGAGCTGCACAGCTTCCTCAGCACCGTGGTGCCGCCCTTCTACGCCATGGCGGAGCGGCAGGGCGTGACGCTGCGGCTGGAGGGCGCCGCGGTGACGCCGGTCCATGTGGACACCGAGCGCATGGACATCGTCTTCCAGAACCTGCTGTCCAACGCGCTGAAGTTCACCCAGAAGGGCGGGGTGACGGTGCGCGTGCGCGAGGACGACAACGACGTGCACGTCGAGGTGGAGGACACCGGCCTCGGCATCGCCCCACACGACATCCCCGTCATCTTCGACCGCTTCTCCCAGGCGGACACCAGCGGCACCCGCCGCTTCGGCGGCACGGGCATCGGGCTGGCGCTGGTGAAGGAGACGCTGGAGCTGCACGCAGGCGGCATCTCCGTGACGAGCGAGCTGGGCAAGGGCTCGACCTTCCGCGTGCGTCTGCCCAAGGGCACCGCCCACATCCGGGAGGACCTGCGCGAGCGCCGCCAGGTTGCCATGCCGGTGCGGCGCGAGCGGCGCATCTCCGGAGCGTACCCCTCGGTGGAGCGGGGCTCACCGGACGTGGCGGACTCGGTGAGCGCGCCGGCCAGGGACCACGCCGGGCCGGGGCAGGACGCGGCGCGCATCCTGGTGGTGGAGGACGACGCGGAGATCCGCGGCTTCATCGCCCGGCTGCTGTCCCAGCACTACCGCGTGCTGGAGGCCGTCAACGGCGACGACGGCCGGCAGCGCGCGCTGAGCGAGCGCCCGGACCTCATCGTGTCGGACGTGATGATGCCCGTCATGTCCGGCCTGCAGATGCTGACGGCGCTGCGCAATGAGCCGCAGACGGTGGACATCCCCGTCATCCTCCTCACCGCGCGCCAGGAGGTGACGGCCAAGGTGGAGGGCCTGGGCACCGGGGCCAACGACTACCTGGGCAAGCCCTTCAGCCCGCGCGAGCTGCTGGCGCGCATCGAGACGCAGCTGCGCCTGCGCGAGGCGGCGGTGCGCGCCGCGGAGAACGAGCGGCTGGCCGCCATCGGCCTGCTGACGTCCGGCTTCGCGCACGAGGTGCGCAACCCGCTCAACGGGCTGATGAACGCGCTGCTGCCGCTCAAGGACATGCTGGCGGGCGGCGTGTCCGACGCGGACCTGGGCAAGGCCATGCTGGAGGTGGTGGAGGAGTGCGGCCAGCGCATCCGCCACCTGGCCGAGTCCCTGCTGGCCTTCACGCGCACGAGCGAGAACCCCGTGGTGCTGTCGCTGGATGCCTCGCTGGACTCCACGCTCAGCGTGCTGGCCTGGAAAATCCCCCCGGACGTCAAGGTGGAGCGCGCCTATGATTGCGGCGAGCCCGTGCGCGGCAACCCCGGTGCCTTGAACCAGGTCTGGCTCAACCTCCTGGACAACGCCCTGCGCGCGGTGGGGCCGAAGGGCCGGGTCCGCATCGCCACCGCGAGCACGGCGGAGGAAGCCGTGGTCACCATCAGCGACGACGGGGTGGGCATCCGGCCGGAGGACATGGAGCGGCTCTTCCAGCCCTTCTTCTCCACCCGGGCGGCCGGCGAGGGCACGGGGCTGGGCCTGGCGCTCAGCCGCCGCATCGTCGTCCAGCACGGCGGGCACATCACGCTGTCCAGCACGCCGGGGAAGGGGACGCAGGTGGAGGTCCGCCTCCCGCTGCGTCAGGCCCCGGCCCTGCCCGCGGGCGCCGCGCCCGAGCACGCGTCCGAGCCACGCATCGGCCGGCTGGGCTGACGCGGGGCGTGAAGGCCCCGTCCGGGCGCGTGGCGGCCGGGCGGCGGAGACAGGGAATTCCCCACCGCCCCAGGTGTCCTCCTGGGCACGGCCCGCGTGTCTGCTACAGTCACGCCACTTTTTCGTCGCACCTCTCCATTCAAGGAAAGCACCGCATGCAAGGTACCGTAGCCGCGGGCGATGCCCGCAAGGGGCACCCGCGAGGGCTCTACCTCCTGTTCTTCACCGAGATGTGGGAGCGCATGTCGTACTACGGCATGCGTGGCCTGCTCGTGCTCTTCCTCACGAGCAAGGTCAACGGAGGCTTTGGCTGGTCCACCGCGGACGCGCTCAGTCTCTACGGCACCTATACGGGCCTGGTGTACCTGACGCCCATCATCGGCGGCTTCATCGCGGACCGCTACATGGGGCAGCGCCGGGCGGTGGTGCTCGGTGGCGTGCTGATGATGATAGGCCACCTCGTCCTGGCCTTGCCCAGCGTGGCCATGTTCTACACGGGCCTGGCGTTCCTCATCATCGGCAACGGCTTCTTCAAGCCGAACATCTCCACCATGGTGGGCGGGCTGTACGCCCCCGGTGACGGCCGCCGCGACAGCGCCTTCACCATCTTCTACATGGGCATCAACCTGGGCGCGGTGCTCGGCAACTTCATCTGCGGCACGCTGGGCGAGCGCGTGGGCTGGCACTGGGGCTTCGGCGCCGCTGGCGTGGGCATGTTCCTGGGGCTCGTCGCCTTCCTGGCGCTGCAGAACAAGCTGCTGGGGCAGGTGGGGCTGGTCCCGGAGAAGATGGTCGCCGCCGCCGAGGCGAAGCCGGGCACCGAGAAGAAGACGGGCTTCAGCCGCGACGAAATCGACCGCATCATCGTCATCTTCATCATCGCCATCTTCGTCGTCGCCTTCTGGACGGGCTTCGAGCAGGCCGGCGGGTTGATGAACCTCTACACGGACGCGAAGGTCGACCGCTCCATCCTGGGCTGGGAGGTGCCGACCACCTGGTTCCAGAACTTCAACTCCATCTTCATCGTCACGCTGGCGCCGGTGTTCGCCGGCCTGTGGAGCTGGCTGGCCGCGCGGGGCAAGGACCCGAGCATCCCCGTGAAGATGAGCCTGGGCCTGCTGTTCCTCTCCGCGGGCTTCCTCTTCATGCTGGGCGCCTCCAGCGAGAGCGCGGCGACGGGCAAGGCGGCCGCGTGGTGGGTGGTGATGGCCTACCTGCTCCACACCATGGGCGAGCTGTGCCTGTCGCCCGTCGGCCTGTCCATGGTGACCAAGGTGGCGCCAGCGCGCATCGTCTCCGCGATGATGGGCGTGTGGTTCCTGGCGAACGCGGCGGCCAACAAGCTGGCCGGCGTCCTCGGTGGCTACTCGGAGCAGATGGGCGAGTTCGGCGTGTTCCGCACCATCGCCATCGGCACGGGCGCCGCCGGCGTGGTGCTGCTGCTCGTCGCTCCGCTCCTCAAGCGGATGATGCACGGCACGGACGAGGTGAAGCCGGCCGCGCCGACCTCCGAGCAGCAGGGGGGCTCGGTGGCGGCGGCCTGAGCCGCGGCCCCGCGTCACAGGTTGACGTGCAGACGCCGGTGTCCCGAAGCGGGGCGCCGGCGTTTCTGTTTCCAGGGGCGTCCCGGAAACGCGAACGCCGGCGCGCCACTCAGGCGCACCGGCGTCGGGGCTCACTGCGAGGGGCGAGGGGCGTGTGCTACGCGGACTTCGCCGTGCCGGGCGTCACGCCAGCGGCGTTGCGCTCCTCGGTGGGGATGGGCGCGGACGTCTGGTAGTAGTCGCGGACCACGTAGCGGCGGGCCACCAGGGCCATGCCCACGGCGGCCAGCAGCGCGAAGCCGGCGTAGAAGAAGAACTGCCCGGAGCCGGTGAAGACGTTCAGCTTCGAGGTGATGGCCACGGCCACGTTGGCCAGGGTGTTCGTCACCAGCCACACGCTCTGGATGGTGCCCTTCATCTCCCGCGGGGCCTGCGTGTACGCGAACTCCAGGCCCGTGGTGGACATCAGGATTTCGCCCAGCGTCAGCACGATGTACGGGAGAATCTGCCAGGCGATGTTCAGCGTGGTGCCGCCCTCCATGGTCACCTGGAAGATGCCGGCGATGATGAACGACAGCGCGCCAATCACCAGGCCCAGCGGCATGCGCCGCAGCGGCGTCAGCTCCCAGCCGGCCCGCTGGAAGGCCGGGTAGACGACGGCCGTCAGGAAGGGGATGAGCAGCATCACCAGCAGCGGATTGACGAACTGCATCTGGCTGGCCTGGAAGGTGAACGGCCCCACCTGCGGGTCCATGGCCCGGGCCTGCACCACCCACGTGGACGCCTTCTGGTCGAAGAGCATCCAGAAGAAGGGCACGAAGGGCAGCAGCAGCCCGCTCACGCGGAACACCGCCTTCACGCCCTCCACGGACTCCTCGGGGTGCTCCTTCTTCGCGCCGTCCAGCCAGCTTCCACCCTGACCCCGGTTGCGCAGCGCGCTGGACACCACCCTGAAGAAGCTGTGCGGGTTGGCGCCCGTCGCGGGCACGCGGACGTACTTGTGCCGGCCCAGCCAGAAGATGAACGTCGCGATGAACATCAGCACCCCGGGGATGCCGAAGGCCACCGACGGCCCGAAGTGCTTGAGCAGGAGGGGGATGAACAGCGACGCGAAGAACGAGCCGAAGTTGATGGTCCAGTAGAAGATGGCGAAGACCTTCTTCACCAGGTGGCTGTTCGACTCGTTGAACTGGTCGCCCACCATGGCCGCCACGCAGGGCTTGATGCCGCCGCTGCCAATGGCGATGAGCGCCAGGCCCGTGAAGAAGCCCGTGGCGTTGTGCTCGAACACCGCCAGGCAGGCGTGGCCCAGGCAGTACACCAGGCTGAGCCCCAGGATGATGCGGTACTTCCCGAAGAAGCGGTCCGCCAGGTACCCGCCGATGAGCGGGAAGAAGTACACGCCCGCCATGAACGTGTGCATCAGGCTCTTCGCTTCGGCCTCACGCAGTGCGTCATCCGGCACCTGGGTGCGCAGGAGGTAGTCGATGAGGAACACCGTGAGGATGTTCCGCATCCCGTAGAAGCTGAAGCGCTCACACGCCTCGTTGCCGATGATGAAGGGGATTTGCGGCGGGAACTTGTTGTTCTGCGCGGCGGTTGCCTGGGCCATGCGACGGGGTGCTCCCTGGTGACGAAAGGTGGGGGCTCCTAGATTCCGAGAAGCCGCACCCTACCCAACGAGCGCGCCGGACTCCACCGCACGGCGCTTGCTCGCCCCGCGGGGCGATGTGCCCCGGTCCGCACCCGCGCCGGAAATGTCCCGCAAGACTGCCTGCGTCATTCCGGTGGGCGTGTGTGTTTATTGATACAACTCAAGTTCCATGGCTGGGTTTGACAGGAATTGGAATGTCCCTATCATTTCCCGTGATGTCTTTCCTCCAAGGTGGTGCGAGGGGATGGGGGTGAATGAAGGCACCCCCGTCCCCCCGCTCCATTTTCCTTGAAGGGATGGCGCGGTGCGTCGTCAGCCGCGCGCGCCCTGGAGCACGGGCGCCGGGCCATCCACCCGCACGCCCACGCGTGCCCTGCGCGCCTTGGTCAGCACGTGTCCCAGGTAGCGGCCGGTGTGGCTGCCCTCGACCTGGGCGACCTGCTCGGGCGTGCCAGCGGCCAGGATGCGGCCTCCGCCCGCGCCGCCCTCGGGCCCCAGGTCGATGATCCAGTCCGCGCTCTTGATGACGTCCAGGTTGTGCTCGATGACGAGCACGCTGTTGCCCGCCTCCACCAGCCGGTTGAGCACCGACAGCAGCTTGCGGATGTCCTCGAAGTGCAGGCCGGTGGTGGGCTCGTCGAGGATGTAGAGGGTGCGCCCGGTGGCCACGCGGGCCAGCTCGCGCGCCAGCTTGATGCGCTGGGCCTCGCCGCCGGACAGGGTGGGCGAGGGCTGGCCCAGGCGGATGTAGCCCAGTCCCACGTCATGCAGCGTCTGGAGCACGCGCATGATGTCGCGGTGCGCGCTGAAGTGCTCCATCGCCTCGCGCACGCTCATGTCGAGCACCTCGGCGACATTCTTCCCCTTGTAGCGCACGCGCAGGGTGGCCTCGTTGAAGCGCTTGCCGGCGCACACCTCGCAGGGGACGTAGACGTCCGCCAGGAAGTGCATCTCCACCAGCTTCACGCCGTCGCCCTCGCAGGCCTCGCAGCGGCCGCCCTTGATGTTGAAGCTGAAGCGGCCCGGGCCGTAGCCGAACGCGCGCGCCTCGGGCGTCATCGCGAACACCTCGCGGATGCTGTCGAAGAGCTTGGTGTACGTGGCCGGGTTGCTGCGCGGGGTGCGGCCAATGGGGCGCTGGTCGATGTCGATGACCTTGTCCAGGTGCTCCAGGCCCAGCACGGCCTTGTGCTTGCCGGGGGCTTCGCGGCTCTCGTAGAGGTGCCGCGCCAGGGCGGGGAAGAGGATTTCGTTGATGAGCGTGGACTTGCCCGCGCCGGACACGCCGGTGACGGCGGTGAAGATGCCCAGCGGAATCTCCGCGTCCACGTTCTTCAGGTTGTTCTCCTGGGCGCCCTGGATGACGAGCTTGCGCTTCGGGTCCGGCTTGCGGCGCTCGCGAGGCACCTCGATTTCCAGCCGGCCCGACAGGTAGGCGCCGGTGGAGCTGGCCTCGTTCGCCATCACCTGCGCCGGCGTGCCCTGCGCCACCACCTGGCCGCCCAGCTCGCCCGCGCCAGGACCGAAGTCCACCAGCCAGTCCGCTTCCTCCATCGTCTCCTCGTCGTGCTCCACGACGATGACGGAGTTGCCCAAGTCCCTCAGGCGCTTGAGCGTGGTCAGCAGCTTGCCGTTGTCGCGCTGGTGCAGGCCGATGGAGGGCTCGTCCAGGATGTAGATGACGCCGGTCAGCTCGCTGCCCATCTGCGACGCCAGGCGGATGCGCTGGCTCTCTCCGCCCGACAGCGTGGACGCGGTGCGGTCCAGCATCAGGTAGCCCAGGCCCACGTCCACGAGGAAGGAGAGCCGGCTGCGAATCTCCTTCAGCAGCTCGGTGGCGATCTTCCGCTCGTGCGCCGTCAGGGCCATGCCGGCCAGGAAGCCCAGCGAGTCGGAGATGGTCATCCGGCTCAGCTCGACGATGGTGCGCCCGTGCACCTTCACGGCGCGGCTCTCCGGCTTCAGGCGCTCGCCCTTGCAGGACGGGCAGGGCTTGTCGCTGAAGTACTTCTGCAGCTCGGTGCGGCGGGCCTCCGAGGTGGTCGTCTTGAAGTTGCGCATCATGCGCTCGACGAGCCCCTCCCACTCCATCTTGTACTTGCCGCCCTCGCCCCAGGCGACGGTGAAGGACTTGCCGCTGGCGCCGTACATCAGCGTGTCCTTCTCGCGCTTGGTCAGCTTGGCGTAGGGCACGTCCAGGTCAATCTTGAACGCCTTGGCCAGGCTCTCCACGAAGTCGGCCGTCCAGCCCTCGCCGCGGTTCATGCTGCCGGCCCACGGCTCAATCGCGCCGTCCCGGATGCTGCGCGACGGGTCGGGGACGATGAGGTCCGGGTCCATCTCCGGCTTGGTGCCCAGGCCGTTGCAGTCCGTGCACATGCCCAGCGGGTTGTTGAAGGAGAAGGACGCGGGCGTCAAATCGCCGAAGGACAGGCCGCACTTCGCGCAGGCGTTGAGCTCGCTCATCACCCGGTCCGAGCCGGGCGTGCCCTTCTCGTCGGTGAGGATGAGCGTGCCCTTGCCCTCGCGCAGCGCCGTCTCCACGGAGTCGGTGAGCCGCGTCTTCACGTCCGGCTTGAGCACCACGCGGTCGATGACGAGCGCGATGTCGTGCTTGGACTTCTTGTCCAGCTCGATGCGCTCCTCCAGGCTCTTGAGCACGCCGTCGATGCGCGCGCGGGAGAAGCCGCGCTTCTGGGCCTCGGCGAGCAGGTCCTTGTGCTCGCCCTTGCGGTTCGTCACCAGCGGCGCCAGCACCTGGAGCTTGGTGCCCGCGGGGGACTTGAGGATTTCGTCCACGATCTGCTGCGCGCTCTGCTTGCCCACCTTCACGCCACAGTTGGGGCAGTGCTGCACCCCGATGGAGGCATAGAGGACACGCAGGTAGTCATGGACCTCCGTGACGGTGCCCACCGTGGAGCGGGGGTTGTTGCTGGCCGCCTTCTGCTCGATGGAGATGGTGGGCGACAGGCCGCGGATGGTGTCGTACTTCGGCTTCTCCATCTGTCCCAGGAATTGCCGGGCGTAGGCAGAGAGGCTCTCCACGTAGCGGCGCTGGCCTTCCGCGTAGAGCGTGTCGAAGGCGAGCGAGCTCTTGCCCGAACCGGACACGCCGGTGAAGACGACGAGCTTCTTCTTGGGAATGTCCAGGGAGACGTTCTTGAGGTTGTGCTCCTTGGCGCCTCTGAGGGAAATGACGTCGGGCTCGGACATGGGCGGGCGATCTACCACTGAATATGCGTTCCGGTAGGGGGAAACACGTCGGAAACGAGGGAGATGCGGAAGAACGCCCTGGGTTGCGCCGCCCATCCCACATTGGCCGACCCTCCAGGCGGGCCGCCGTCCCGGGGACGTGACGCCGTGTTGACGAACAAGGGCCCTGTCGTCCTGGAAGACGCCTGCCTGCCCCTCCCGGACGGAGGTTTCGTCTGTGTGGGAAACGGAGTTCCTGAAGGAATTACGGGATGCGCCCCTGGAGGGGGCCTCGCCTTCCCCGCACGGGTGCGGCTCTTTCCCTGGAGGGTCAGACGGTTGCCGCGTTGGAGCGTGAACCGCCACGCTGTGGGCCGATCGGGCACCGAGGTTGCAAAGGGCCCCCCGCTGGAGCCGTGAGGCGGACCAGGGCGGGTGCCTGGCGTCTCCCGGTGTGGGCGGGAGGTTGCTATGCGACGGGCGTTCGGGGCGGTGGGGTTGGTGGCGGCGATGGTGCTGGCGGTGGCGTGTGAGCGGCCCGCCTCGCAGAAGGCCAAGAGCGCCTTCGTCGTCCGGCCGGAGGCCATTGATTTCGGCCCCGCGGCGCTCGGTCATACCAAGACGTTCAAGCTGCGAATCGCCAACGCCGGGCGCGCCTCGTACCGCGTGGAGGGCGCCATCTCCAGCGTGCCCAACGTGGACATCCCCCCCTTCGAGCCCTTCGTCCTGTCCGCTGGCGGCGAGCAGGAAATCGAAATCCACTTCGCTCCGCAGGTGGAGGGCGAGATTCAGGGCCAGGTGGAGATTCTCACGGACGCGGAGGTCAGCGGCCGGGTGCCGGTGTCCGGTCGCGGGGTGAAGGCCTTCATCGAGGTGCCCACGGACGCCCTCGACTTCGGCAACGTGGCCATGGGGCTGGTGGAGATGCGGGAGGTGACGGTGCGCAATCCCTCCGACGTGGACAGCCCGCTCCTGCTGTCGTTGCAGGGCGCGGACGCCGACCAGTTCACCGTCGGACAGGGGCTGCCCGCCACCCTGGCGCCGGGCGAGGCGCGGGTGGTGCCGGTGGCCTATGCCCCGCGGCGGTTGGGGGCGGCCGAGGCGGCGCTGCATGTGGTGGTGTGCGACGGCTGCGAGCCGGCCGTGGTGCCGCTGACGGGCACGGGCGTGGCATCCAACCTGGAGGTGACGCCGCTGCGCGTGGACTTCGGGCGCGTGGCGCTGGGGGCCACGGCGGAGCAGGTCATCACCGTGCGCAACCAGGGCACGCTGCCGCTGAGCTTCACGGGCTCGCAGCTCGTGGACAGCTCGGACGGCGTCTTCCGCATCACCGATGAGCCGGTGGTGGCCAACGGCCTGCTGGCGCCGGGCGCGGCCGTGGAGCTGCGGGTGGCCTTCACGCCCGCGGCCGTGGGCAAGGTGCGTGAGGGGCGGGTGGAGATTGGCGTGCGCGAGCAGGGCTCCAGCGCGCCGGGGCCCAAGGTGTCCCTGGCGGGGGAGGGCGGGGGCTCCTGCGTGGCGGTGCTGCCGCGCCGCGTGTCCTTCGGCGCGGTGCCGCAGGGCATGACGGCCACGCGGCAGGTCACCGTCTTCAACCGCTGCCGCGAGGACGTGAGCGTGAGCGACCTCGAGCTCGACACGCACCAGGGGGGCTACTTCACCCTGGCACAGGCGCCCGCCAGCGTGCAGGTGCCCGCGGGGCAGAACGTCCAGGTGGGCGTCACGTTCAGCCCGAGGCCGGGGAGCACGGACGCCAGTTCCGGGTTGCTCTCCGTCACGGTGCGTGACGCCAGCTCCCTCTCCACGGAGGCGGTGGAGCTGGAGGGGCGGACCGGCGTGTTCTCACCGTGTCAGTACGCGCTGCCCGAGACGCTCGACTTCGGCAAGGTGCCGGTGGGCGCGGAGGTGGCGCTCGGCGTGACGCTGCGGAACACGGGCACGGAGGCCTGCTACATGGCCTCGATGCAGGTTGCCCAGGGCTCGGACGGGGCGTTCTCCGCGAAGCCGGTGCAGAACGGCGTGCTGGAGCCCGGCGGGAAGGCGACGCTGCTGGTGCGCTTCAAGCCCCCTTCGGAAGGCAGCTTCGCGGGGCTGGCCGAGGCCTGGGTGAACAGCCCCACGCTGGGGCATCCGCTGGTGCAGCTCCACGGCGAAGGCGTGGTGGGGTGCTTCGCGCTTCAGCCCACCACGGTGGACTTCGGGCTCACCAAGCTGTCGTGTGGTCCCAGGACGCGCGAGCTGCTGGCCGTCAACTCGTGCGTCGGGCCCGTGCAGGTGGCCCAGATGGCGTTCGACGCGGACGCTGGTGAGTTCACGGTGGATGGCGGCAACGGGCCGTGGACGCTGGCGGGGCAGAGCTCGCGGCCGCTGACGGCGACGTATGCGCCGGTGGATGAGGGGACCGACACGGGGGCGCTGCGCTTCACCCTGGCGGATGGTGACGTCTACACGGTGGGGATGGTGGGCCTGGGCGTGACGAACGCGGAGCAGACGGACCGCTTCTTCCAGGAGTCGCAGGCGAAGGTGGACGTGCTCTTCGTGGTGGATAACTCCGGCTCGATGATGGAGGAGCAGCAGAGCCTGGGGCAGAACTTCGCGGCCTTCCTGAGCGCGGCGGAGCTCGCGTCGGTGGACTACCGCATCGGCGTCACCACGACGGGGTTGGACCCGTCTCCGGGCGGCTGGTCGGAGTGCCCGGGCGGCGCGCAGGGCGGGGAGAACGGGCGGCTGTTCCCGGTGGATGGCTCGCGGCCGCGCATCATCACGCCGCGGACGCCGGACGCCGCGAGCGTCTTCGCGAACAACACGCGCGTGGGGGTGTGCCACTGGAACGAGCAGGGCCTGGAGGCGGCCTACCGCGCGCTGGCGGACCCGCTGCTCTACAGCGAGGACGACTCCCGGACCGAGCAGCCCAACGACGGCAACGGTGGGTTCCTGCGCGAGGATGCGCGCCTGGCCATCATCTTCGTGTCGGACGAGGAGGACTTCAGCGCGCAGCCGGTGTCCTTCTACGAGACGTACCTGCTGGCGCTGAAGGGCAATGACCGCTCGAAGCTGAGCGTCAACGCCATCGTCGGGCCCGCCGAGCTGTCCACGTGCCCGACGTCGAGCAGCACGGGCAGCCGCTACATCCAGCTGGCGCAGACCACGGGCGGCGTGGTGGAGAGCATCTGCACGCCGAACTGGGCCAGCTCCCTGGAGAACCTCTCCGAGAGCACCTTTGGCGCCAACCGGAAGTTCCCCCTCTCCGAGACGCCGATGGACCCGGCGAGCATCGTCGTCCAGGTGGACGGCGTCCCGGTGACGTCGGGCTGGCAGTACGACGCGCGCGACAACGCCATCCTCTTCGACCGGTCCGCCGCGCCCACGGCGGGCTCGCTGGTGGAGGTGACGTACCCGCTGGGCTGCGGCTGAGCGCCCCGAGCGTGGAGGGCCCGGCGCTCTGGAGAGGACCGCCGGGCCCGGCGTCACCCTGGCCGGCGCTGTGGCGTGGCGCCGGCCACCGCGGGCGGTCTCAGGCGCGCGAGGCCGGCTTCATCATCGCGTTGACCTCCACGTAGCTGGCCGCGCCGTTGCACAGCGGCTCGGAGCGTCCGTCTGCGAGGAACGCGCTGACCAGGGCCGAGGCCTGGCTCCAGAGGGCCTTGGGAATGGAGGCCCCACTGGAGAGCCGGCGCACGCCGAGCCGCTGTAGCTCGCGGCCATCCGGGAGCCCCGGGTGCACCATGGCGTTGACGGGCAAGGTCGTTCCCTTCGCGATGGCTTGCAGGCCCGCGGTGTCCACCAGCGCGGGGACGAAGAGGCCGTCGGCACCCGCGGCGCGATACTGCTCTGCCCGGGCGAGCGTCTCCTGCTGCCGCTGCGCCTCGGGGACGAGTCCGCGGAGGTAGACGTCGGTGCGCACGTTGACGAAGAGGCGGACGCCGAGGCGCTGGCTGGCCTGCTTCACGTGGGCAAGCTTCTCGCACAGCGCGGCGGGCGAGCCCGTGCCGTCCTCGAGGTTGATGCCCACCGCGCCTGCCTCGATGAGCCGGGCCACGGTGGCGCCGACCTCGGCCGGGTCGTCCGAATAGCCACCCTCGATGTCGACGGTCAGCGGCACCTGGATGACGCGGGTGATGGCGCTGACCGTGGCGAGCAGTCGCTCGAGCGGCAGGGTGTCGTCATCCGGGTAGCCGTGGGCCCACGCGACGCCCGCGCTCGTGGTGGCGACGGCCTTCGCGCCCAGGCTCTCGAAGAGCCGTGCGCTGGCGGCGTCCCAGGCGTTGGCCAGGACGAGGAGCTCGGGCCCCTGGTGAAGTGCGTGGAAGGCCTCTGCACGGCGGGCGATGTCGGGATTCATCTGGAGTCGGTCTCCTGGGCGGGACTGCGAGTTGAAAGGGCTTGCGGGCGTCATTCCGCCCGGGGCGCTGCGTGCCGGCGCTCGTGGTCGAGCAGCCACTGCTTGCGCTCGAGCCCGCCACCGTAGCCCGTCAGCGACGCGTTCGCGCCCACCACGCGGTGGCAGGGCACCACGACGCCCACCGGATTGGCGCCGTTGGCCATGCCCACGGCGCGCACGGCCTTGGGACGTCCAATCTGCTCGGCCAGCTTGCCGTAGCTGGTGGTGGCGCCCGCGGGGATGTCGCGCAGCGCGCGCCAGACGGCGCGTTGGAAGGGCGTGCCCGCGGTGGCCACGGGAAGCGTGTCGATGATGCCGACCTGGCCCCGCAGGTACGCCTGCAACGCGGAGGTCCGACCGAACGGGTCGCTCGCGGGTGCCAGGGTGTAGCCCTGCTCGCCATAGTGAAGCCGCAGCAGGCGGAGCATCCTCGCTTCGTAGTCCTCCCAGTCGACGGCGCGGAGGGCGCCCTCCTCGTCACAGACGACCAGCACCTGTCCGATGGGCGTGGGCGCGCGGTCGATGAGCAGTCGCAGCGGCGGGGGCATGGTCATCACTCCGAGAGGTCTGGGGGCAGGGGGTGGGGTGAAGCGCGGTCGGCATCGGCGGCCCAGAGGTGTTGCGCGGCGTAGGCGCGCCACGGGCTCCAGCGCTCTGACTGGCGGAGCACTTCGTCTGGCGTCGGCCGCAGGCCCTGGGCATCCGTGAGCGCGCGCAGCAACGCGACGTCCGCGGAGGGAAAGGCATCCGGCTCTCGCACGGCGCGCAGCGCGATGTACTGCGCCGTCCAATCCCCGATGCCGGGGATGCGCTTGAAGCGAGCCACGGTGTCCTCCAGCGAGGCGCCCGGTTGGAACAGCCTCGGGTCCGCGGCGGCCGCGGCGGCCAGGCTCGTGAGCGTCCTGGCTCGCGCGGCGGGCATCCCGAGCCGGCGGAGGTCCTCGTGCGCGAGCCGCTCCGGGCGGGGAAAGGTCCGGGTGAGCCGGCTGTCTCCCGTGGCCTCGGGGCGTGCGGGCTCGCCGTACTCCGCGACCAGCCGGCTCCCGAGGTTCCGGGCCGCGGCCACCGTCACCTGCTGCCCCAGCACGGCCCGCACCGCGAGCTCGAAGCCGTCCCAACCGCCCGGAGCCCTCAGCCCTGGCCGCCGCGCGACGAGCGGCGCCAGGCGTGCGTCTCTCGACAGGTGAGCGCCAATGACCTCCGTGTCCGCGCCCACGTCGAAGACGCGGCGGACCTGCGCGACGACGGAGGGAAGGGCCTGGACGTCGGGGAGCCGGAGCGTCGCGAGCAGCCCGTCGCGCCCCGGCGCCGGGACGACCTCGACGACGCCCGCGCCCCGGGCATGGGCCACCGTGCGCCGATAGCGCCCGGCTTCGACCAGCTCCAGCCCGGACAGGGCTCGCGCTTCCAGGTGCGCCTGCATCGACGCCCAATCGTAGGGAGGCCGGTAGGGAATGAAGAGCGTGACGCCCGCGGCCGAGGGGCCCGCTGGGGACCGGCTCCGGCGCAGCGCGCTGGGCGGGCGCCCATGGAGCGTGCGGAAGACGGCGTTGAAGCGGCGGACGCTGCGGAACCCCGCGGCGAGCGCCACCTGGGCCATGGGCAGCGAGGTCTCACGGAGGAGCTGCCGGGCGAACAGCACGCGCCGCGTCTGGGCCACCGCGATGGGCGAGGCGCCCAGGTGCTGCTGGAACAGCCGCCGCAGCTGCCGGTCCCCCACGCCCAGCCTGTCCGCGAGCGTCGCCACGCCGGTGCCTTCGTCATCCAGCCCGCCGTCGGCGATGAGCGCCAGGGCGCGGGCGACGGTATTGGAGGTCCCCCGCCAGAAGGCGAGGTCCGGTGAGGTCTCCGGGCGGCACCGCAGGCAGGGTCGGTAGCCTGCCTCCTGCGCGCCGGCGGCACTCGGGTAGAAGGTGCAGTTCTCGAACCGAGGCGTGCGGGCCGGGCAGATGGGCCGACAGTAGATGCGCGTCGTGCGGACGGCGGTGAAGAACCGTCCGTCGAAGCGGGCATCCCGTGTCTGCACCGCGCGGTAGCACGCGGCGGGGTCCAGGCAGTTCATGGGCGTTGATTCCCATATATGGCGGGCCATGTCTGGCCGCTTTCGGACGTCAATGAGGGCCGTTGGACGGGGTGCGTCATCGGCGCGGGGCCGGGCACCGGCCGCCCGGGGAGGGGCCGGACTGTCAGCCATTGGCGACATGGGGTGAAGTCGACTCGACAGGTGAGGGGGGCGCGTGCAGCCTTTCAAGCAAGATGCCGGAACCCCTCCTTGTCGCGGCCGTGGGCGACATCCATGGCCGTTTCCACCGGGTTGAGACGTGGCTGGACGCACTGGAACAGGCGCGTGGCCGCCGGGTGGACCTGGTGCTGGCGGTGGGGGACGTGGAGGCCTTCCGCCGCGCGGATGACCACCGCCGCAAGGCCGCCAAGCGCGCCATGCCCGCGGAGTTCGCGGAGTACGCGGACGGCCTCCGCCAGGTGAAGCGGCCGCTGTACTTCATCGGCGGGAACAACGAGGACTTCGAGGCGCTGCACGACCTCCAGCAGGGGGGCGCGCTGGCGCCCAACGTGACCTATCTGGGGCGGGCGGGACTGCGCGAGCTGCAGGGGCTGCGCGTGGCCTACCTGTCCGGCATCCACGCGCCCCGCTTCATCGACCAGCCCCTGCGGCCGCCCAGCACGCCGGACATGGTGAAGCAGGCCGGCTACTTCCGCACGCCCGAGGTCGAGCAGGTGGCGGCGCTGCGCGACGTGGACCTGATGCTGGTCCATGAATGGCCGCGCGGCATCGTCCAGCGTGCGCGGGACGAGAACCCGTCGCCACCGCGGCCCCTGCCGTCGTACTGGATTGGCAACCCCGTGACGCGGCGGCTGGTGGACACCGTGCTGCCGAAGTGGATGCTGTGTGGCCACTCGCACAAGGGCTTCGCCGTCACGCTCGAGGGGCCGGAGCGGCCGCCCACGCGCATTGCCTGCCTGGACCAGGCGGCCCGGCCCCAGGAGTCCATCTTCTGGCTGGAGTACGAGGGGCGCGAGGCCCTGCGCGCGGGCTGGGGCGTGTCTGGCGCAGTGGCCTGGACGGCGGGCCAGCGGTGGGACATGGCCTCGCTGCCCGCGACGCTGGGGGAGGGCGACGGCGCGCCGGCCGAATTCGGACTCTGAGGGCCGGCGCCGCGAACGTCCTCGCTAGAAGGCCCCGGAGATGCCCACCATCTGGGTGCCGGCCATGGGCGTCACCCGGAGCTGCCCGGTCTGGGCGGTGGCTGGCGCCGAGTCGCTCTTCCGGCTGTGGAGCAGCATGGGCACGGCGAAGCCGACAGCCGAGCCGAGCAGCGCGCCCATGGCGACGTCCGTGAGGTAGTGCTTGTCGGCGCCCATGCGCAGCAGGCCCACCGAGGTGGCCACGGGCAGGCCCGCGGCCCAGATCCACGCCTGGTGCTTGTAGCCGCGCATCGCGGCGACGGTGCCCGCGGACACCACCAGCGAGAAGGCGAGGTTGGTGTGGCCGCTGTAGAAGGACAGGTTGTTGTCGCTGGGTTGCGCGGTGAGGCCCTTCTGGTCCTCGGGGAGCACATGGACGAAGGGCCGCTCACGGCCGGCGATGAACTTCACCGTCTGGTTCGCCAGCGAGGCGAGCACCGCGCTCTGGACGATGATGGAGGCGTCTTCGGCGAAGAAGCGGCTCGGAGCGCCCGAGCTGTTCCCCATGGCGTATTGCAAGCCCAGGACGCCCGCGGGCAGCGCGGCGAACCCGATGACGTTGCTCCATTGGTGCGCCCGTTTGCGCGACTCCGCCGTCGACCCGGCGAGGCCCCGGCCCCAACGGTCCAGCCGGTTGAGGCGGTCCGTTCCATCCGGGGCGCGGTCACACCAGCGGCATTGCGCCGGGGCCAGGTTGTCCTTCAGGAACGTCTCGCTGGAAATCCACAGCACACCCGCCGCGCCGGTGATGATGCCATCCCGCGTCCAATCGAAGCGGAGCTCATGCAGCCGCGGCTCGTCCGCGCCTTCCTGCGCGGCGGCGGGCAGGGCGGGAACGAAGGCCAGCAGGAGGGCAACGGCAACTGCTCGATAAGGTCGATGCACGGGCGGCAGCATAGGGGCCCCGTCCCGCTGTCTTCCAGCGGTGTTCTCACGCCGGGTGCGTAGAATGTCAGCGCCCCCATGCCACCCCGGGAGGCTTGCCCTGCCATGTACTTGACTGCCGCGTCAGAGCTGCCGCTTCGTGCCCTCTCCGCGTTGTTCGCACACGCCTTCGAGGGGTACTTCGTCACCATCCCCGACGCGCCCGCCCTGCTGGACGCGCGCATGCGCAGCGAGCACATCTCGCTGGAGGAAAGCCGCGTGGCCCGGGTGGACGGCGAGCCCGTGGGGCTGGTGCTGATGGCCCGGCGGGGACGGGTGAGCCGGGTGGCGGGAATGGGCGTGGTGCCGGCCTGGAGGAACCAGAAGCTGGGCGGCGCCATGCTGCGTCCGCTGCTGGAAGAGGCGCGGGCGCGCGGCGACGTCCGGATGGTGCTGGAGGTCATCGAGCAGAACGCTCCAGCGCTGGCGCTCTATGCGCGCCTGGGATTCGAGCGCGTCCGCCGGCTGGTGGGCTTCGCGGGGATGCCTGGGGCCGCGGACGCCGGTGACGCGGCGGGGCTGGAAGAGGTGGACCCGTGCGAGTGCGCGCGGCTGTTGCCCGAGGGACTGCCGTGGCAGCTCGCTCCCGCGACGGTGGAAGGGCTGGGGCTGCCGGCGCGTGCATTCCGGCTGGGGCCGGCGGTGGCGGTGGTGGCGGACGTTTCGGCCCCCACGCTGGTGCTTCGTTCCATTGGCGTGGAGGCCCGCGCGCGGAGTCAGGGGGCCGGACGCAGGCTGTTGCAAGCCCTGGCCGCGCGGTGGCCCGGGAAGCCGTTCGCGGTGAGCGCCGTGGTTCCGGAGGGCCGCGCCGGGCGGTTCTTCCTGGAGGCCGGCTTCACGCAGACCGCGCTCACGCAGCTCGAGCTCTCGCTGCCATTCGAGCCCGTCGCCGCGCGGCCTGGAGGCACGGCGTCCACCGCCGAGGTCCCGCGCTGAAGGACGCTGAATCCGGTGGTGCCCGCGCTGACGCCGTTCTCCAGGGACATGCCGGGATTGCGAGGAGGGCAGACGGGCGGCCATCGAAATGACCTGGGCGGCGGGCCCGGAATGGAGCATGAAAGTCACCCGCCCGGTCGTTCTAGAATCCACCCCGCATGCCCCTCCGCTCCGGCCGCACCCTCCACGTGTTTCCCGACGCTGGCCGGCGTCAGGCCGCGTTGCGCGCCATGGGCGATGCCGGCGGGTTGAGTGTGGGTGCGCACCTGCTGACCTGGGACGAGCTGTTGCAGAAGCTCGGTGGTGCCCGGGAGCTCAACCGGCGCCCCTGCCCGGCGGTGGCGGCGCGCGCCGTGGTGGCGTCTCTGGGCGTGTCCCTGGGGGCAACGCCCTTTGGAGACTACGTGCATGAGCCCGCGTTCGCCCGGGCCGCGCTCGACGTGGTGCTCGACCTCAAGGCCGGGCGCCTGTCCGCCCGTGAGCTCCAGGACGCGGTGGAGGTCCTCCCGCAGGAGCGGCGGTCCCGTGGGCGGGTGATTGCACGCCTGTACCACCTGTATGAGCAGCGCATGGCGGAGCTGGGGCTCGCGGACCGCGAGGACGTGCTCCGAGGCGCCAGGGAAGCCCTGGGCCGGGGCGCGTGGCCGGCGGGATGGGAGGGGCTGAGCACGCTCGTCCTGCATGGCGTCTATGACGTGCGGCCCTCCAGCCTGGAGCTGCTGCTGGCGCTGGCGGCGGCGTGTGAGTCGCGGCGGGTGACGTTGCGCGTGGAGACCCCCGTGGGGGGCTCGCCCGTGGCGGACGCGGCGCTGACGGCGCTCTTCCGCGCCTTCGAGAACCGGGGCGACGCCCTGACGCACGTGGACCTCTTCAAGGCGGACGTCACCTTCGAGGGCCGGCCCTTCATCGAGCTGGGGCGTCACCTCTTCTCGTCCCGGGCGCCGCGCGACGTGTTGAAGGAGGCGGTGCCGTCGCTGCGCGTGTGGAGCGCCGCCACGGCGCGAGACGAGGCTCGCCTGCTGGCCCGGGACGTGCGGCGCTTGCTGTCCCAGGGCGTGGCCCCTGGAGACATCGCGGTGGCCTACCGCGAGCTGGGGCCGGAGGCAGGGTGGCTCGCCGAGTCGCTGGGAGAGCTGGGCGTTCCGGTGCGCCTGCCCTGGGGCGAGCCGCTGGGCCTCGCCGGCCCCGTCCGGCTGGCCCTGGACCTGCCGCTGCTGGTGGAGGACGGCTTCCCGGCCGAGCGCGTGGCGGAGCTGATGGGCAGCCGCTATGCGCCCACGCTGTCGCGCGGCGGCCCGGATGCTCCCGCGAGCCTCTTCGCCCAGGCGGCCGTGCGCGATGACCGGCTGGGCGCGGTGCGCGGGCGGGGCGCCTACGACGTGCGGCTGGACGGCCTGGCGCGGCGGCTGCTCGCGCTCAACGGCACGCGCAACGCGCAGGACGCCACACGGGTCCATGCCGTGAAGCTGCTTCGTGAGCGCTGTCTGCTGCTGGTGGAGTCCTGCCGGCGGATTCCGGAGGAGGGGACCGCCGCCGAGCTGCTCGCGGCCTGGTGGCAGGTGGTGGAGCGCCTGGGGCTGATGGATTCCGAGGGCGCGCTGGAGCCGCGTGAGGACGGTGGGCTGGGCGCGCGGGCGGTGGATGCGCGGGCCCGGGACGATGCCGCGCGCGAGGCGCTCCGTCTGCGCGTGCAGGGCCTGACGCGGATGATGAAGGCGGTGGGCGGTGGACCGACGATGCGCCGACGCACGTTCGGCCGCTGGCTGCGCGACGCGATGTCGGACGCGCACCTGCCACCTCGCGGCCCTCGGGGCGCCGCCGTCGAGGTGCTGGACGTGGCCGAGCTGCCGGGGCGCTCCTTCCAGCACCTCTTCATCGCGGGGATGACGGAGGGCCGCTTCCCCGGTCGTGACGCGCCGTCACCGTTGCTGGCGGATGCGGAGCGCGCCGCCCTCAACAAGCACCTGGGCCGCGACATCTTCCGCCTCACGGGAGGCGAGTTCGACGAGCGCGCGGCCTGGCGTCTCACCGAGGACCGCCTGCTGTTCGCCAGCGCGCTGGCGGCGGCCGAGGCCAGCGTCAGCCTGTCCTTCGCGGTGGAGTCCGCGGGAGGGCAGGAGCAGGTGCCCTCCGCGTTCCTGGAGGAGGTGCGCCGGCTCACCGCGTTGACGTGGACGCCGCGCTCGCTGTCGCCCATCCCGCCGCTGGACGAGGTGCTCACCGAGTCCGAGCTGCGCCGCTGCGTGGCGCTGGAGGCCCTGTCCCAGCCGAAGCTGCGCGTCACCGAGCCCGACGCGGCGGCCTCCGTGCTCCGGCGTCGCTTCGAGCCGGAGGCCTGGTACGCGGGCGCGCGCGAGCTGTCGCAGGTGGAGGTGGAGCGCTTGTTCTTCTTCGGCGACCCCAACCGGCAGCCGGGGCCATACACGGGCTCGGTGGACGCGAATACCCTGCGAGAGTCCCTGCGGGAGACGTTCCGCTTCGACATCACCCGGCCGCTGTCCGCGTCCGCGCTGGCGCGCTTCGGCAACTGCGGCTTCCAGGGCTTCTTGTCCTACGGGCTGAAGGTGTCCGAGCCGGACGTGCCAGGGGAGGAGTTCGACGCGCGGGGCCGTGGAACCTTCTGGCACAAGGTGGTGGAGGAGGTGTTCGCGGCGCTGAAGGAGAAGCAGCTCCTGGGCAAGGCGCCGGAGGAGGTTCCGGACGAGGTGCTGGACGCCGCGCTGAAGAACGCCATCAAGGACTTCGAGCGCGTCCACCACGTGGGCCATCCGGAGCTGTGGAAGCTGGCGCACGAGCGGGCCCGGGCCATGGCCCGCCGCATCCTCGTGGACGAGCGACGGGGGCTGCCCTTCGACGCGATGACGCCGGAGAACTTCGAGTTCCGCTTCGGCCCCGCGGCCCGTGACGACAAGTGGAGCAACGTCGTCCTGCACGCGGGCGACGAGCCGGTGTACTTCGAGGGCACCATCGACCGGCTGGACGCGTCGGGCGCCGAGGTGGGCGTCATCGACTACAAGTCGGGCCGGCTGGACAAACGCTCGCTGAAGGAGCGGCTGCTGACGTCGGACTTCCAGCTCCCGCTGTACCTCTATGCGGCGCGTGAGAGCGGCCACAAGGACGCGCGTCAGGCGGCCTGGTTCTCGCTGCGCACCGGGGCCACCATCCACCTGTCCGAGGTCGTCTCGGGCGACGAGCTGGACGAGCTCCTGTCGAAGGACCCCGAGGTCCGCGCGAAGGTGGCGGAGAAGTCCGGCCTCAACCTGCCCAACGCGGTGGAGGCGCTGGTGGGCACGCTGCGCCAGGGCAAGTTCGCCGCGCGGCCCCAGGACTGCGGGACGTGTGGCTACCGCGCGGTGTGCCGGATTACCGAGCGCCGGATGACGGAGGAGGGTGGATGAGCGCCGAGCCGTCCCTGCTCGCGCTGGAGCGCAACCTCGCCCTGATGGCGGGTGCCGGCGCGGGCAAGACGTACAGCCTCGTCACGATGACGCTGCACCTGCTGGCCGGAGCTCGCGCGGTCGGAGAGGCGGTGCGGCCGTCGCGGCTGTGCATGCTGACGTTCACGGACAAGGCCGCCGCGGAGATGCGCTCGCGTGTGCGCCAGCGTCTGGATGCGCTGGCCCAGGGCGACACGCGGATGGACCAGGAGGTGGAGCTGCGGGCCTCCCTGGCGCGGCTGGACAAGCCCTTCCCGCTGCCGGACGCATGGCGAGAGCTCCGCGAGGAGCTGGGCGCGGCCACGGTGGGCACCTTCCACTCGCTCTGCGGTCAGCTCCTGCGCCGCGCGCCACCCGCGGTGGGCATCGACCCGAACTTCGAGGTGCTGGACTCGCTCGAGGCCACGGGGCTGGTGCAGGACGTCTGCGAGCGCGTGGTGCTGGACGCGCTGGAGGCCGGCGACGCGCAGGTGCGCGAGCTGTGTCAGGAGCTGGGCTTCTCCGGCTCGGGCTTCTCCGACGGGCTGGTGGCCGCGCTGGTGTCCGTCTACGGCAAGCTGCGCGAGGAAGGGCTGCGCGCGGCGACCGCCGCCGTGAGTGACGCCGCGGAGGCGCGCGCGGAGCTGGAGTCGTCGATTACGCGCTGCCTGGAGCTGTGCGCCGAGGCGCGGGGCCTGGACGCGAAGGGGGAGTGGAGCCGGCTGCTGGGCGGGCTGGAGCGCGCGCTCAACGGGATGACGGCGGAGAACTTCGGTCAGGGCGAGCGCTTTCCCTGGCTGCGCGCCTGCTTCAAGGCGGACGGGCGCAACTTCGCGCGGCTCAGCAAGGGGGCCGCCGGCCCCGTGCGGGACCTGTACTGGCGCGTCTTCGGCAAGAGCGACGGCTCCGTGCCCCGGCTTGACGATGCCTGGGCCGCGTGGCGCACCGCGCCCTTCGAGGTGACGTTCCGCGAGCTGCTGACGCGCGTGGAGGCGCGGCATGACACCGAGCTGTCGCGCCGCAACGTGCTCGACTTCACGTCGCTGCTGGTGAAGTCGCGCGACCTGCTCCGGGCCCATCCCGAGTTCCGCCGCCAGGTGCAGGAGCGCATCGGCGCGCTGCTGGTGGACGAGTTCCAGGACACCAACCGCCTCCAGCTGGAGCTGGTCCTGCTGCTGGCGGAGAAGCGCGAGGACGGGCCCCGCGAGCTGGCGCCGGACGCGGACCTGGTGACGGCGCTGCCGCTGGAGCCCGCCTTCCTCTGCGCCGTGGGTGACCGCAAGCAGTCCATCTACGAGTTCCGCGGCGCGGACGTGTCCGTCTTCTCGGTGCTGGCGAAGAAGCTGGAGGCCGAGGGCGGCGCGAGGGGCTTCCTCCAGCACAACCGCCGCTCCGTGCCCGGCCTGCTGTCGTTCTTCAACCGCACCTTCGCGGGCGTGCTCGTCGCCGCCGATGCCCGGGCCCCGCGCCCCTTCGAGGTCGTCTACGTCCCGGAGGAGGACGACCTGGCGGCGGTGCGGCCCTCGCTGGTGGACGGGCCGGTGGTGGAGCGCCTCCAGCTGGAAGAGGCGGACACGGCCGCGGACCTGCGCTGGCTGGACGCGGATGCCATTGCCCGGCGGCTGCGGTGCCTGCTGGCGCCGGGGGCACCGCCGACCGTTCCGCGCGAGGACGGTGAGGGCCTGCGCCCGGCGCGTGGCGGCGACGTGGCCATGCTCTTCCGGACCTTCACGCACCTGGAGGTGTACCGGCAGGCCCTCATCCGCCACGGCGTACCGCACCGGGTGCTGCGCGGCCGCGGCTTCTATGGCGCGCAGGAGGTGCTGGACCTGGCCTCGCTGCTGGCCTTGCTGGCGGACGCCGAGGACGCGCTCGCCTTCGCCGCGGTGCTGCGCTCGCCCCTGGTGGGTTTGTCGGATGCGTCCCTGTTCCTCCTGGCGGGGGATGCGCCCCTGTCGCTGGGCTCGCCCCGCCTGACGGAGCCACAGGTGCTGGCGTCGCTTCCCGAGCGCGAGCACCAGCGCCTGGAGCGCTTCCTCGCCGCGCTCCCCGGCCTGCGGCGCGAGCGGGACCGGCTGGGCGTGCGGGAGCTGCTGTTGTCCGCGCTGGACGTGACGGGCTACCGCGAGGCGCTGGCGGGCTCTCCCTATGCGGAGCAGGCCAGCGCCAACGTGGAGAAGCTGCTGGCGCTGGCGTCGAAGCGGGACGAGCGCGGCACCGGTGGCTGCGTGGCCTTCGCGCGTGAGCTGCGCATGCTGGCGGAGAACGACCCGACGGAGGCGCAGGCGGACCTGCTGGACGCGAACGACCCGCGCGCGGTGCAGCTCCTCACCATCCACCGGGCCAAGGGCCTGGAGTGGCCGGTGGTGGTGGTGCCCGCGCTGGGCGGGCGGCGGCGCTCCACCACGGGGCGCGCCCACTTCGAGCGCACCCACGGGATTTCGCTGCGGCCCTGGGTCCCGGACTCGCTGGATGGCTACACGTCCAGCCGCTTCGATGCGGTGCGCGCCGAGCTGAAGGCCCGCGAGGACGCGGAGTACCGCCGCCTGCTCTACGTCGCGCTCACGCGTGCCCGCGACAGACTGGTGCTGTCGGGGGGCGCGGAGCCGCGCGGCGGCAAGGACACATGGTGGCACCTCATCGACGGGCGGCTGGAGGTGGACGCCGAGCTGCGCGAGCTGGTGGAGGACCTGGACGTCGACTCGCTGCCGCCGCCCGCGGACCCGGTGCCGCCCGGCCCGGAGGAGCTGTTGCTGGCCGAAGCGCGCGTCGAGGCCGCGCTGCTGCGGGTGCGCGGCGCGCCTGCGCCCCAGGCCGAGTCGCCCGGCGCCGCGGTGGCCACCGCGGAGGCGCTTCAGGATTTCATCGCCTGCCCGCGCCGCTTCCACTATGTGCACCGGCTGGGGCTCCGCGGCGCGCCGTGGCCCTGGGAGGTGCCGCCCCGGGGCGCGCCGCTGCTGGTGGAGCCCGACGGATGGCTACCCGTGGAGCGACCCGATGACCTCGCGCAGCGCCTGCTTCGCGAGGTGGACCTGCGCCTCGCGGCGCCCGACGTGGACGCCTCGGAGCGCCGGGCCCACCTGGAAGGTCTGCTGCGCGACGCGGGGGCGCTCCCCGGCGACGAGGGCATGGACGCGGTGCTGCGGACCGTGGAGCGCTTCCTGGCGTCGGCGTTCGCGCGTCAACTGGCGCAAGCGCCGTCACACACGATTCACCGGAACGTGCCGTTCGTGCTCGCCCTGGAGGGCGAAGTCAGTGTCGAGGGCGCGGTGGACCTCCTGTGGGAGTCACCCCAGGGGGAGGCCGTGGTGGTGGCGTTCAAACACGGCGGACGCCATCCGCTGGGAGTGGCCGCTTACACGTACGAGCTGGCGGCCCTGGGGCTGGTGGCCCGGCGCATGGTGCGAGAAGGGGTGCCGGTGCGGGTGGGAGTCGTCTTCCTGCGCGAGTCCTCGCCGGAGCCCGAGTGGCTCTCGGGAAGTCGGGGACTTGAAGAGGCGTCGGGGCGGCTCGCGGGGGCGGCACGGGCGGTGGCACGCGGTGAGGCCCGGGGTGAATGGGATGGGAGGGAGAAGGCAGCCTGCCAGGCCCTGCATTGCGGCTTCTCGGAACACTGTCACCCGGCCCCCCGCGCGTGCTAAGCGGCGAGCACCATGCCGAACGTCGTCGTCATCGGAGCGCAGTGGGGAGATGAGGGGAAGGGCAAGGTCGTGGACCTGCTCACCGAGCATGCCCAGGTGGTCGTCCGCTTCCAGGGCGGCAACAACGCCGGGCATACCCTTGTCGTGGGCGGGCAGAAGACCGTCCTGCACCTGATTCCCTCGGGCATTCTCCACCCGGGGAAGACGTGTGTCATTGGCAACGGAGTGGTGGTGGACCCCGCCGTCCTCGTTGGGGAGATTGACGCGCTGAAGGCGCGCGGCTTCCTCAAGGACGACGCGCAGCTCCTCATCTCCGACAATGCCCACGTCATCTTCCCGTGGCACAAGCTGCTGGACAGCTTCCGCGAGAAGGCGCGCGGTGGCAGCGCCATTGGCACCACGGGCCGGGGCATTGGCCCCGCGTACGAGGACAAGGTCGCCCGGCGCGGCATCCGCGTGCGGGACCTGCTCAACGCGGAGCGGCTGCGCGCGCGCATCGAGGCGCGGCTGCCGCAGGCGCTGGACGAGCTCAAGGAGCTGTGCGCCCAGGCAGGGGCCCCGGTGCCCCAGCTGGAGGTGCCGCAGGTGCTGGCCGAGTTCTCCGCCCTGGGTGAGCGGCTCAAGCCCTTCGTCCACGACGCCTCGCTCTACCTGTCCGGCCAGGTGCGCCGCGGCGCGCGCATCCTCTTCGAGGGCGCGCAGGGCACGCTGCTGGACGTGGACCACGGCACCTATCCGTTCGTGACGTCTTCCAACTGCGTCGCGGGCAACGCGGCGGTGGGCTCGGGCCTGGGGCCCACGGCCATCGACAAGGTGATGGGCATCAGCAAGGCCTACACCACGCGCGTGGGCGGCGGCCCCTTCCCGACGGAGCTGAACGACGCCACCGGCGACCAGCTGCGCAAGGTGGGTGACGAGTTCGGTGCCACCACGGGCCGTCCCCGCCGCTGCGGCTGGCTGGACGGCGTGGTGCTGCGCTACGCCGCCCGCGTCAACGGCCTGTGGGGCATGGCGCTCACCAAGCTGGACGTGCTCAGCGGCCTCAAGACGCTGCAGATCTGCACCGCGTACGAGCTGGACGGCCAGAAGGTGACGGAGCTGCCCGGCGACTACGAGGACCTGGCCCGCGTCAAGCCCATCTACGAGACGCTCCAGGGCTGGGACGAGCAGATCGCCGGCGTGCGGACCTTCGACGAGCTGCCGGAGAACGCCAAGCGCTACGTGCGGCGGGTGGAGGAGGTCAGCGGCGTCCCCGTGGTGTGTGTGTCCGTGGGTGCGGACCGCGGCGAGACGGTGCTGCTCCAGAACCCGTTCCGGAGCTGAACGGGCACCCGCCCGTCGTGTGGGCGCTGACGAGGCCCGGGTTTTTCTGCTACGGCTCCTGGTTCGACACCCCCGGGAGCCGTCATGGTCGTCTTGCGCAGATTCGTCATCGCGCTGTCCGCGGCAATGCTGTTGGGTGCCGCGGAGCCTTCCGACGCGGCCCGGGCCGCCTTTCTCCGGGGGGAGGCGGCGCTGTCGCGTGGCCGCTGGGATGACGCGGCCGCGGCGTACCGCGAGGCCCTGGCCGAGACGCCCGGCTACCCCGCCGCCCTCAACGGCCTGGGCAGCGTGCTCTTCCGCAAGGGGCAGGTGGAGGAATCGCTCACGCACTTCCGAGCGGCCACCCAGGCCGACCCTGGCTTCAAGATGGCGTGGTTCAACCTGGGCTATGCCGCTCGCAAGGCGGGAGACGCGGCCACCGCGGCGCAGGCCTACGAGCACTACACCCAGCTCGAACCCGGCGACGCGGATGGGTACTACGGGCTGGGGGAGAGCTACCGGCAGCTCGGCCAGAATCCGAAGGCCATTGCCGCGTATCAGGCGTACATCGCCCGCGAGCATCGCAAGGGGGAGCAGGTCTGGGTCCTCAAGGCGACCGAGCACCTGAAGGCCCTGGGCGCCGAGCCCCTCCCGGCCTCCGCTGCCGCCGTGGCGGAGGCCTCGCCGGCCGTCGCAGCCGCCGCCATGTCGACCGAGTCCGCGGAGTCCCGGACAGCCAATCCGGCGCTGGCGGCCTCGCGCATCCGTGACGGCGACGCGCTGATGAAGGAGCGCCGCTACCGTGAGGCGGCCTTCGCCTTCCTGGATGCGTCCCACGCGGATGCCGGCCATGTCGAGGCGCTGTTCAAGCTGGGCAATGCCCTGGCGGTGCTGGGCTACTACGGCCAGGCGGTGGTCCAGTGGGAGCGGGCTTCCACGCTGACGCAGGATGCCGCCATCCGCCAGAGCGCCAGGGAGAACATCGACCGCGCCCGCGCGAAGCAGGTGCAGCAGGGCGCGTCCCCCCAGGCCGCGGGGCTGGCACCCGGCTCGGGACCCGTGGCGGACACGACCCGCGCCCAGGCCCGCCGTGCCTACGAGCAGGGCGTGCAGCGCATCGCCAGCAAGGACTTCAGCGGCGCGCTCTCGAGCCTGACCCAGGCCATCCAGCAAGAGCCCATGTTGGCGGTGGCCTACGTCGCGCGCGGCAGCGCGAACATCGGCCTTCGTCGTTACGCGGAGGCCGCGGCGGACTACCAGTACGCGCTGGAGCTGGAGCCTGGTTCGGCTTCTCCGCTTTACGGGCTGGCCGAATCTTTCCGCGCGATGGGCCGTGCGCTCGAGGCGCGCGAGCTCTACGAGCGCTACGCCGCCTCCTCCGCCGCGGACGTCCGTCCTCAACTCCAGGAGGAATCCCGACAGAAGGCGGCGCGCCTGCGTTGACCGGCAGGCAGGAAGCCTGGGGGCAGGTGGACCGTGTCAGCCCCAAGCATTAGCTTCCATGAATGACCGGGCACGACGCGGAATCGAACGGACGGCAGGTCTTCAGGCCCCGACGGGTCCTCGCGGCGGTGATGGCCGCAGCAGGACTGCTCTGGGTGGCCGTGCTGGTGTACCTCCTGCGCTTCTTCGATGAAGTCCCGCTCAAGACGTTCCTGTCGGCGGGCTTCTTCGTCCTCTTCTTCGCCGTGTCGCTCATGTACTACGGGCGCACGCTCATCGTGGTGGACGCCCGAGGGCTGACCTACCGCGGCATGGTGCGGACGCGGCGCTTCACCTTCGCGGACATCCGCAAGCTGGATGTGCTGCCGGGGCCCGTGACGGTCTACGCCATCCGGGGCAAAGCGGGGCTGGTCCACTTCACCAGCTTCTTCCGCCACCACCAGCAGCTTGCCCGGCTTCTCGTGGAACGCGCGGGACTGGGGCCGTTACCGGGCTGAGCCGCCGCTCGGGGGCGTCAGGGGCTTCCCGTCGCCAGCAGCCAGGTGATGGCGACGCCCGCGGAGGCCGCCAAGGTGCCCAGGCCAATCAACCACCATTCGCCTCGGCGCTTGGGGCTTTCGGGCGTCGTCTCCGGGGGCGCGTCTGACGACGGCTCGACGGAGCTGGGCGCGGGCGCCTCGGCGGAGGGCGGCTCCTCGGGGGCGGGTGGGGCAGGGGGGGCCGGTTCCTCCATCGCCGCCTGGAAGCGGAGCAGTGAGCGGCCCAGCTCGATGACGTCGCCGTCGGCCAGGGGCACTCGGGCTTCGACGCGCCGGCCGTTGAGGAAGACGCCGTTGGGACTGCCGAGGTCCTCCAGCGTGAAGCCATCCTCTCCGTGAAGGACGCGGGCATGCATCCTGGAGACGGCCCTGTCCCTCAGGCGCAGGGCCACCTCGCGCCCTCGGCCAATCTCCGTGGTGGGCTCCGCGAGGGCGTGGACGCGCCCCACGTCCAGCCCGGTGAGACAGGTGAGGGTGGCCGCCCGGGACAGCCCCGGTTCATTTGTTCCCGTGAGCAGGCCCTTGAGGAGGGCCACCGTGCCCACGCCGCGCTCGCCGACGGACTCCTGGAGCACCCGCAGCCCCATGTCCTCGGGCAGGCCGAGCGCCTCTCCGGGCAACACCAACCGTGGCACGCCTGGGGGGACGAGCACGCCGTTGACGGAGAAGGTGCGCGCGGCCTCCACCATCAGCCGCTGCGCTTCGATGCGAAGGCTGAGCAGCTTCGGCGGCAGGCCTTCCAGGTGGATGTCGTCCTCCGGGCCGCCTCCCAGCAGGTGGAGGCCCTCGGCGAGCTCGAAAGGGGTGGTGGTGCCCAGGTGCTCGAATTCGAAGCGCATGGACCGCGAAGGGAAGCAACGTCCTGACCGCTGCGAGGGCCCGGGGTTTCGCGGACTTGCCGCGCGGGAGCGTCCCGGGGCGGACGGGGCCGTCCTGGAGGCGGGACGTCGGTGCCCACCGGCTCAGGCCGCGCGCGAGGTTTCCGGGGACGGGGGCGTGCGGGTGTCTGGGCCCAGCCGCGCGCCCGGGAAGACGGCCACGGCAGAGCCATCCGCGACGAACGCGGAGCTGGGCTTGCCGCGCAGGAAGGGGACGAACCGCTCGCCGTACATCCCCGCCACGTCGACCTCGAGCTGGGAGCGCTCCACCTGCCACACGGACCAGCGGGGGTGTTCCACGCGGTACTCCGCGCAGCCGCCGTCGCGCTGTGCGGTGTAGCCCCAGTAGTGCTCGGTGATGAATTCTTCCTCGGAGCCGGGCTCGCTCGGGCGCGGTGCGCCGCGCGTCGTGGCGGACAGGTGCTGCCACCGCCCGTTCGCCTTCCACGCATACTCGAGCTGGCCAGCAGCGCCCGCCTCCGCCCCTTCCATGGCCACGACGTGCCGCATGGGGAGGGCGACATACGGCTCGTTGTAGAGCACGCGCGCCACGGTGGCGATGGCCAGACGGGGGACGATTTCCTTCACGAACACGACGCCGCGCCGCCAGCCGTCCTCGGCGAAGTGCCGCACGTAGAAGCGCAGGTTCACCTCGTCGAAGTTCCGGTGGAAAGGAACCGGCAGCCCCCGAACGCGGGTGTCGAGGAAGCGGAACCCCACCATGCTGGCGAAGGTCCGGCCCTGCCACGTGTCCAGCTCCGTGCCGCTCGGAACGAGGGGACGGAGCACGTCCGGGTCCACCTCGTAGTTGAGCATCAGGAGATACCGCCACGAGGCCGTGAGGAAGGGGCGCATGCCCTACGCGTAGTGCGCGGCGCTGCCCGATGTCCAACGTGGTGGCGGGCGCGCGTGGCGCTCGCTCACCCCTCGCAGTAGTTGGAGTGCTGCGCTCGGTGGGCCTACCAGGTCGCTCCGATGTTCAGGGTGCCCGCGTAGCTGCCTCCGCTGTTGAAGTTGCGGTCGCCAATGGTGACGTCACCGGGCGGGGCGTTCGCCGCGAACTCCTGGTCGATGAGGAAGTTGTACTGGACGCGCGCGTCGGCGGTGAAGCTGCCCATGTGCAGGCGCAGGCCGCCGCCCACGGGGACGCTGGCCACCGTGTCATCCGAGAACGCGAGCGTCGGGGCGCGCACGTTGTACCGGCTGAGGCCGACGCCGCCCAGGACGTAGGGCTGGAGGGGCGCGGCGCCCAGGCCCAGGGTGGCCACCGCGTGCGCGCCGTTACGCACCAGGTCGGGGCCGCTCGTGGAGCCCGTCAGCACGCGCTCGTCGAAGTTGTTGATGGCGCCCGAGTAGCCCAGCTCGATGCCCAGCACCTTCGAGGGCTTGATGGCCACCGTCACGCCGTAGCCGAGGCCGGGGTTGATGTCGGAGCCCAGTGCGCTCGTGTAGCCCTCGACACCGCCGCCGATGAGGAACGTCAGGCCCCGCATGTCGGCAGAGGACTCCAGCCGCTCCTGCGCCATGGCGCTCCCCGCTCCCAGCACACCCACCACCGCTCCCACCTTGAGTAGAGTCTTCATTCGCGCCTCCCTTTGGGCCTGAACCACTGTTTGAGGCGAGAAGATGGGAGTCACCGCTCGGCATGACAATTGCCGAGGCCGCGACGCGGCGCGCCCATCCAGCCCGCCTGCTCGCCCAGCGCGTGGTGGACCCATCCGGTGTGAAGCCCGCTAGGATGCGCGGCCCCGATGCGTCTTTCATCCTTCGTCATCGCTCCGCTGCTGGCCGTCACCTGCCTTGCCACCGCCTGCCGTGATGAGCAGGCCGGTCCGCGTCCGCGCGAGCCACGCATCCCCGCTCCCACGCAAATGCGCACGCTGGATGCCGCGCCCGCGGACCTCACCTTCCGCAGCGGCAAGACGTTCGCCGGCGGGGCGGTGGTGTACCTGGGCTCCAAGGTGTCGCCGGAGAAGGCCGCGCCCGGCGCGCAGGTGCGGCTGTCCCACTACTTCCAGGCGGTGCGCCCGCCCCCGCGGGGCTTCAGCTTCTTCGTCCACGTGGTGGACCCGGCCAGTGGCGGCATGCTGACCAACGCGGACCATGAGGTGCAGGGCGGCGCCGCGCCGCTGGCCTCATGGCCGGTGGGCAAGGTCATCGAGGACGTCCACACCGTGGCCATGCCCAACGTGCCCGCGCGTGTGGTGCTGGGCTTCTGGCGGGGCGATTCGAGGCTGCCCGTGGATGACGCGGACGCGCATGACGGCTCGCAGCGCATGCTGGGGCCACAGCTGGGTGGTGCCGCGCCGGAGCTGCCCGAGTACACCGTTCCACGGGTGAGCCAGGCGCCCACCATCGACGGGGTGCTCGATGACGCGGCGTGGAAGCAGGCCCGGCCGGTGGTGCTGCGCCGCAGCTTCGACGGGCGCCCGGCGCGCCTGCGCACCGAGGCGCGGCTCGTCCACGACGGCGAGTTCCTCTACGTGGCCTTCGACCTGGAGGACCCGGACGTGTGGGGCACGCTGCGCAAGCGCGATGACCCCATCTACGAGGAGGAGGTGGTGGAAATCTTCCTCGACGCCAACGCGGATGGGCGCACGTACAACGAGCTCCAGGTGTCTCCCCACAACGTCATCTTCGACGCATACTTCCCGGCGCGCCGGCAGGGCATGGACCGCTCGTGGGATTCGGGGATGACGTCCGCGGTGAAGGTGCGCGGCACGCTGGACGACGCGTCGGACCGCGACGAGGGCTGGTCGGTGGAGATGCGGATTCCCTTCGACCGGCTGGCGGAAGTCCCTCACCGCCCGCCCCGGCCGGGTGACCGCTGGCGCTTCAACCTCTACCGGCTGGAGCACCATGACCGCCGCACGGTGGAGGGACAATCCTTCTCGCCCCTCTTCATCGGCGACTTCCACGCGCTGCCGCGCTTCGGCTGGCTCGTGTTCGAGTGAGCGCGGCCGTGCTCACGCGTGAGGGGTGATGTCCCAATGGGATTCCGCCATCGAGCGCTCGGTGGGGTCTCCCAGGAAGCGGAGGAAGCCTCGGAGCTCCATCGTGTCGATGAGCTCCTCGGCCTCCAGCTCCGAGAACCCGCGCAGGTCCACGAGCAGGTTGCGCATGACGGACTTGCCTCGGAGGTACCCCACGGGTTCGCCCGGGCCGAGCGCGTTCTTCAGGTCGGCGGTGAGCTGCTGGAGGTCGATGTCCTCTGGAATCATCGGCCTGAAGGTGAGGATGGGGAGGTGGCGCGCGCAACCGGGGGCGCCTCGGCGACGGTGGGCTCGGCTGGCAGGAAGGGGATCAAGCGGACGTCCCGGCCATCACTCTCCACGGTGACGGCGCCGTGCCGGTCCGTGCGCCAGCACTCGCTCCCCAGGGCGCGATAGCGGGCTTCCACCTCCGTGTGGGGAAACCCGTACCGGTTGCGCCGCCCCACGCAGAAGACGACGTGCCGGGGGCGCGTGCGCGCGAGCAGGGCCTCCGTGGAGGAGGTGCGCGAGCCATGGTGCGGCGCCTTCATCACCGTCACCGGACCGAGCCGCTCGGCCAGGGCGTCCTCGCCATCCGCTTCCACGTCGCCGGTGAGGAGCACGGTGACGTCGCCATGGCGCACGAGCAGCACCACGCTCCGGTCGTTCGCGCCCTCCAGCAGCTCGCGCGCGTCTGGCTCCGGTGGGCCGAGGACTTCCACCACGGCCTCGCCCAGGCGCAAGGGCGGATGGCCTGCCTCGACCTCCTCCACGCGCGCGTCTCCAGCGGCTGCCACCACCTGCCGTGTCAGGGGGCCGTCTTCTTCACCCGCGGGCAGCCATAGCCGCTCGGTGGGGACCTGCTTCAGCGCGGATGCCAGCCCGAGCGCATGGTCCGGGTGGGGATGGGACAGCACGGCCAGGGCCAGCCGGGAGATGCCCGCGTGCTTCAGGTACGGCAGGACGAATCGCTCTCCGGGGTCCATGCCACCCGGGACGCCCCCGCCATCCACCAGAAGGTGCTCGCCCCGCGAGCTGACCACCACGGAATCGCCCTGGCCCACCGCGAGGAAGGTGACACGCAGACCGGGCTGCGGGGTGAGCACGGGCGCCAGCATCGCGGCGCCGACGGCGGCGGGAGCCAGCAGCCCGGCCAGCCGCCAGCGCCCCGTCCCCAGCGCCCACGCCAGGAGCCCAGCGGCGTAGAACACCGACAGGAGCCCCAGCGATGGCACCTCCACCGAAGCCAGGGGCACCGCGGCGAAGAAGCGCGTCAGCGCCAGCAGCAGCTCGGAGGCCCAGGCGCCGGCCCACAGCACGGGGGTGGCCAGGACGGGGGCCACGACGAAGAGGGCGGCACCGCCCGCCGCCAGGCCCGTGAGCAGCCCGCAGAGGGGCAGGGCGATGACGTTCGACACGAGCCCCGCGAGGCTCACCCGTCCAAAGGTCGCGGCGACGATGGGCAGCCCCGACAGCGTCGCCGCGGCGCTCGCGCACAGCGTCTGGGCCACCGTCTCCTTGACCTGGCCCCACCAGCGCCGCACGCGGCGGGGCTCGGACGGGTCGGGCTCCGCCAGGGGAAGTGCCTGCCTCAGGGGCGGAGAGAGCAGCACCAGCCCCAGCACGGCGAGGAATGACAGCCGCAGCGACAGGTCGACCACGCTGGAAGGCGCCCACGCCACCAGCACCACGGCCGCCGCCGCGAGCCCATTGAGCCCGTCCGCGCGACGCCACAGCGCCAGGCCGAGCAGCACCACGGTGGCCATGACCGCGGAGCGCACCGCGGGAGGCTGGTTGTCGGTGAAGACGACGTAGGCCCAGACGAAGGGAATGGACGCGGGGGCCGCCACCTGTCGCGCGTCCAGCATCCGCCAGCGCGAGCCCGTGCGCACCACCACGCGCCGCAGCACCGCGAGCGTCATCAGTGCCAGCGCGGCCACATGCAGGCCGCTGACGCTCAGGACGTGCGCCAGCCCCGCGCGGGAGAAGGCGTCTTCCCACGCGTCATCCAGCGCCGCGCGCTGTCCCGCGGCCAGGGTGAGGAAGAGCGCCGCGGCGTCCGTGGACGGCGCCACCGCATGCACCGCCTCCGCCAGCCGCGTGCGCGTGCCCTCCAGCGCCACGCGCCACGCCGGAGCAGGGGAGAGCACCAGCAGCCGCCGTGCGTCCAGGCCGCCGGTGAAGGCCACGCCTTGCCGACGGCGCGTCACCCCGAAGTCCTTCTCGCCGGGATTGGACGGGGGCGCATCCGGCATCAACTTCGTCTCCGCCCTGACGCGCTGCCCGGGAAGCAGCGGTGGCGGCTCACCCCGCAAGGACAGGTTCATCCGGAACCGCACGGGCTCCAGCGGCCCCGGAGGCACGCCGGCCCGCGCGACGGCCAGCCTCACCCGCGTCGTGCCGTCGAAGCGCTCCACGCGCTCGGTTTCACCTTCGACGATGACGGGCCCGCCTTGCGCCAGCACTGGCGGCACGTCGACCCGGGTTTCCCACGTGGCGAGCCCCGCGCCCACCGCCCAGAGCGACGCCAGCACGGCGAGATGCGCACCGGGCAGCCTGGCGAGCGCCAGCCCGAGTGCTCCAAGTAAAAGCCCACAAACGAGAAATGGACCGCCCGTTGCACTTGTTACCGGGGCGCAGAGTGCTCCGAGAGACAGGCTCAGGGCGGGAAAGAAGAGAGGACGCGCGCCCAGGTCGCGCCACGCATGACGTTCCACCTTCCCACCCCCACCCGCCGCCCGTCACGCTGGTGCACACATCTGCCGACACCGCGTGTAGAAACCGACAACGTAGTCGGGCGCGTCCTGGGTGGTCAAGGCGATATCGTTGCCCGCGGATGTGGTTTGTGGTAGTAGTGCCCGGCTGAAAGGCCGGGAGCGAGTCTTTCAAGGAGGCAGTGAGTGCAGACCAGCTTCAAGACTGGTGACAAGGCGGTTTACCCGGGCCAGGGCGTCGGTGAGGTGATGGGTATCGAACACACCGAGGTGGCCGGGCAGCGCCAGTCCTTCTACGTGCTGCGCATCCTGGAGAACGGAATGCGGATCATGATCCCGATCAACAAGGTCGGGTCGGTCGGTCTCCGGGAGATCATCAGCGAGGAGGACGTCAAGCAGGTCTACTCCATCCTCAAGGAGAAGGACATCTCCGTCGACTCCACGACGTGGAACCGTCGCTACCGGGAGTACATGGAGAAGATCAAGACGGGCTCGGTGTTCGAAATTGCCGAGGTGCTCCGCGACCTCTACCTCCTGAAGGGCGACAAGGACCTGTCCTTCGGCGAGCGGAAGATGCTGGACACCGCCCGCTCGCTGCTCATCAAGGAGCTGTCGCTGGCCAAGGACTGCTCCGAGGAAGAGATCGAGTCGGACCTGAAGAAGATCTTCAACCTGGCCTGAGCGGGCCGGGCTGCTGTCCGAGACTCGTCGCCCCGGGTTCCCATGCAGGGAGCTCGGGGCTTCGTCTTTCCACGCCACGTCATGTCCGCCCATGAGTGAGCCGCGTCCGAAGTCCCCCACGGAGGAGGAGCGGGACCGCCGTATCGCCGAGTTGGAGGCGCGGCTGTCGCGCCGCCGCGTGGGCGTGCGGCCGGTGGCCGCGCTCATGGCCATCGCCGTGGGCCTGACGCTGCTGGGGATGCAGTGGAGGGATTTGTCGTACTTCCTGTCCCCGGACGTGCCGTTGACGCTGGGCGCGGAAGGGGCGTACCGGTTCGAGGCGCTCGTCTCCAATCGCTATGCGCAGGTGCATGGCGTGCCCACGGTCCGAGGGGCCTATGAGCGCGCGGACGGAGGGCTCTATGTCCTGGTGGGGCTGCGCGACTCGCCCTTCGTCGTGCGGCGCTCTGCGCTCCCGGGCGAGCAGTGGACGGAGGGGCGTCCTCCGCCGCAGCCCGACCAGCGCCCCTTCGCGGTTCGCGGCCGGTTGCTGGCACAGGAGGACACGCCCCGCTACCGGGATGCGCTGGCCTTGCTGGAGCGCATGGGCGAGGTCCAGCCCCACGAGGGCCGGCTGTGGCTCCTCGTCGAGGGGGAACGCCCCGGCGCCGACCGGGGCCTGCTCCTGGTGTCGTTGGCGCTGGTCACCTTCGTGGTGCTCAACGCCATGCTGCTCGTCAGGGGGCTGAAGCGCCGTTGAGCCGGGCGAGGTGCTCGCGTGCCTCGCGGTTCCCGGTGTCGTGCTTGAGGGCCTGCTCGAACGCGGCGCGTGCTTCGGTGGGGCGACCCGCGGCGGCGTGCTCGACGCCGACCTGGAGGTGCAGGCGGGACAGCTGCTTGCGCAGCGGCGGGCCGTGCTTGCTCCAGCCGTGCGCCAGCGCGTCATCGACGGACAGCGCGAGCGTCAGCTGGGTGATGGCCTCGGGGATGTCGCGCTTCGCCAGGGCCTTGCGTGCTGCTGCTTCGGCGGTCGCGAACTGGACGAGTTGTTCGTGTAGCGCGCCGAGGTTCGCCGACTGGGCCAGGTTGCGCGCCGCCGCGACGTTCCCGGCTTCGTAGTGGCGCAGCACGTCGGCTTCCGCGTCGGACGCACCCACGTCGGCGTGGGCGCCGCCCGCCGAGGATGCGCGTGAGCTCGAGGCCGTGCGCGTCGGGTGGCCGGTCCTGGTACTGCTGGCCGCGATGTTTCGGGCTCCAGGCGCGGTGGCGTCCTGGTCATGCGCGGGGCGCTGGAGGATGGCCGTGTCGTCCCGGTTCATCGCCATGCGATCGCTGGCGGTGAGAGGCACGGGCCGGACCTGCTTCGTCGTCCCTCGCGCGACGTTCAAGGCGCTGATGCCAGTGGCTTTGGGTGTCAGTGCTTCCTGGGGGGCCCGACCTGAGGCGACGTCGCCTGCCCGATACGAACCATGCGCATCGTGGGTGGTGCCAGCGGGGGCGCCCGGCGATGCCCGCGCCATTGCGTCGGCGGTGGAGGCGGCAGCTCCCGTCCTGGAGCCTGTGGTCGACTCCGATGAGGCGGCCGCGGACGCTGCGCCAGTCTTCGCGCCCGAGTCCGGGGCCGATACTCCGACATCGACTCGCGCATCCGGGCCGTCCGTAGTCGCCGCGCCGTTCCGCGCCATTGCGCCCGTACCTGCCACGCCGCTCCCTGCCGTCGCGTCCAACCCCGCCGAGCCCACTCCTGCCTTCGCGACCATGGCCGCCGAGCCGTCACCACTCCTCTCGGCCGGGAGTGCCTCACCGATGGTGCCCGACGCCGAGCCGTCACCAGGTGCAGCCGGCGCAGAGGCGGACTGCTGCGACGCGGCCAGCGGTGGCGACACCGAATCCTCCGCGCCACCCGCCAGACGCATGGAGAGCAGAGCGATGAGTGCCGCCACCCCAGAACCCAGCGCCGCGGCGCCCAGGGCCACCCCCAGGGAGCTCAGGGCCTTGCGCGGGGGCGCCGCTTCGGGCGTCGCCACCTGGGGGATGCCATGAGCGGGCGTGCCATGGCCACGCAGGCGCAGCAGGGCGTTGCCGAGGGAAATCTCATCCCCCGGCAGCAGCTCGACTTCGGAGGCGATGCGGTGGCGGTTGAGGAAGGTGCCGTTCTGGCTGCTCAGGTCCTTGAGGAAGAAGCGCTCACCCCGGCGGGTCAGGTGCGCATGGCGCCGGCTGATGGACGGGTGCTGCAACCGCAGATCCGACGAGGACGAGCGCCCAATCACCAGCGCGCCCTGCTTCACGGGGACGAGCTGTCCGGCGCCGGGCCCTCGCTCGACGTACAGGAAGGCGGGCGCGTAGCCCGGGTCCGAGTATTCGTGCGCGGTGTCGAAGCGGGAGGCGAGCTCCCGGTCGCTGTTGGCGCGCACGCCCGGACCCTGACGCCGGTTCCTTCGCGAGCCGGCGGGATATTGGGGAACGCGCTGCGGCCGCGGGTCGTCTGCCTGGAGCGGGTCCACCTCGTCATCGTCGAAGGGGAGCTCCACGTCGGAATCCTGGGGCGCCTGCGTACCGGGCGGGCGGGGCGGCCGAGGAGGCCGCTTGGAGTTCGGTGGAGCCATGATGGCCATTCTCCCAGATTGGGGGCGGCGACGAACCCCTCGCGAATACTGGCCTGTCCGGGACCCGAGACTCTAGAGTGAGGGATACACCCACGCCTATGGACCCAAGAGGATTGCCGCACGTGACCCCGCCCGCCATCCGGCTCTTCAACACCATGACCATGCAGAAGGAGCTGCTGCAGCCCGCTGTCCCGGGCGAGGTGGGGGTCTACGTCTGTGGTCCTACCGTCTACAGCTACATTCATATCGGGAACGCGCGCACCTTCACCTCCTTCGACGTGGTAGTCCGCTACCTTCGTCACCGGGGGCTGAAGGTGCGTTACGTCCGCAACTTCACGGACGTGGACGACAAGATCATCAAGGCCGCCGCGGAGACAGGGGAGGCCCCCGTGGCGCTGGCGGCGCGGTTCGTGGAGATCTTCCGGGAGGATGCCCGGGCGCTGCACCTGCAGGAGCCGGACGTGTCGCCGCGCGTGAGCGACCACCTGCCGGAAATCATCGCCATCATCCAGAAGCTGGTGGACAAGGGGCACGCGTACGCGTCGCAGGGAGACGTGTACTTCTCGGTGAGCAGCGACCCGGACTACGCGAAGCTGTCCAAGCGCAACCTGGATGACTTGTGCGTGGGGGAGCGCGTGCAGCCGGGCGAGCAGAAGCGCGAGCCGCTCGACTTCGCGCTGTGGAAGGCCGCCAAGCCGGGCGAGCCCGCCTGGGACAGCCCCTGGGGACCGGGCCGGCCGGGCTGGCACATCGAGTGCTCCGCCATGAGCGCGAAGTACCTGGGTGAGACGTTCGACATCCACGGCGGCGCGCTGGACCTCATCTTTCCCCACCACGAGAACGAAATCGCGCAGAGCGAGTCGGCCAACGGGGTGACCTTCGCCCGGTACTGGATGCACTGCGGCTTCCTGGACCTGGAAGGCGCGAAGATGTCCAAGTCGCTGGGCAACGTGGTGCGCCTGCGCGACGCGCTGACCAAGGTGGACCCGGAGGCGCTGCGCTTCTTCTTCCTCTCCACGCACTACCGCCACCCGCTGTCGTTCTCCGACAAGGCCCTGTCGGACGCGGAGGCGCGCATGGAGTACTTCTACGAGACGCTCCGCAAGGTGGACGAGCGCGTGGCGGGCAAGGACTTCGGCAAGGGGCCGCTGCACGGCGAGCCACACCGCTTCTTCGCCGAGTTCGAGTCCGCCATGGACGACGACTTCAACACCGCGGGCGGCCTGGGCGCGTTGTCGGGGCTCTTCGGGATGATGAACGAGCTGACCGACAAGCCGCCGGTGAAGGACAAGGCGCTGATGGGCCGCACGCTCCAGGCGCTGCGCGAGGACGTGCGCCGCGTATCGGGCGTCCTGGGGCTCTTCGAGGACGCGCCGGCCGCGTGGCTGTTGCGCCGCCGGGAGCGTGCCGTGCGCGAGCGCGGCATCGACGTGGCGGACGTGGAGCGCCTGCTGAGCGAGCGCACCGCCGCGCGCGCCGCGAAGGACTTCGCCGCCGCGGACCGGGTGCGAAGCGAGCTGAAGCAGAAGGGCGTGGAAATCATGGACACGCCCGCCGGCACGACGTGGAAGGTGGCGCCCGCGCAGGGGTGAGGCAGGGCTTCGGGTGTCCCGGGCTTCGTGTTAGGGCTCGGGGCACCATGATGCGCTCGCTGCCCCTGCTCCTCGTCCTCTGCTCCGCTCCGTCGCTCGCGCAGCGCGTGCCGCTGACGACGCCCGCGGAGAAGTCCGCGTCTGGCGCCATCGTTCCGGACGTGCTGCGTGCCCACGTGCGTTTCCTCGCGCATGACCTGCTGGAGGGACGCGGGCCCGGCACGCGGGGGGACGCGCTCGCGCAGGCGTACATCGCCTCGCAGTTCGAGGCGCTCGGGCTGAAGCCCATGGGCACGGACGGCTCGTACCTGCAGCCCTTCGACCTGGTGGGCGTCACCAGTAGCCCGAAGCACCTGACGTTCCGCGCGCCCCAGGGCACGGTGGACCTGAAGTTCCAGGAGGACTTCATCGCCGTGTCCGGCGTGCAGTCGCCCGAGGCGAAGCTGGAGGACTCCGAGCTCGTCTTCGTGGGCTACGGTATCCAGGCGCCCGAGTACCAGTGGGACGACTTCAAGGGGATGGACGTGCGCGGCAAGACGCTGCTCATCCTCAACAGCGACCCGGAGGACGACCCGGCGCTCTTCGCGGGCCGGACGCGCCTCTGGTACGGCCGCTGGGATTACAAGTACGAGCAGGCGGCGAAGATGGGGGCGGCCGGCGCCATCATCCTCCACACCACGCCGAGCGCGGGCTATCCATGGCAGGTGGTGCAGACGTCGTGGACGGGCGAGCAGTTCGAGCTACCCGCCGCCGAGGGGCCTCGCCTCCAGGTGAAGGGGTGGACGACCGAGGCGGCGACGCGCCGGGTGCTGCAGCTCGCGGGCAAGGACCTGGACGCGCTCCGGGCCACCGCGCAGCGGCGCGACTTCCAGCCCGTGCCACTTGGCGTGACGGTGTCTTCGAGGCTCGTCAACTCGGTGCGCCGCAGCCCCACGGCCAACGTGCTGGCGCTGCTGCCCGGCAGTGACCCCAAGCTGTCCCAGGAGGTGGTGCTCTACACCGCGCACCATGACCACCTCGGCCGGAAGGAGGGCGGCGCGCCGGGCGAGGACACCATCTACAACGGCGCGCTCGACAACGCGTCCGGCGTGTCCGCCATGCTCGCCGTCGCGCGGGCGTTCCGGGCGCTGCCCCAGGCGCCGCGCCGCTCCATCCTCTTCGCCGCCGTGGCCGCGGAGGAGCAGGGACTGCTGGGCTCCCAGTACCTGGCCGAGCACCCGCCGGTGCCCCACGGCCGCGTGGCCGCGAACATCAACATCGATGGCGCCAACATCCACGGCCGCACGCGCGACATCACCGCCATCGGCCTGGGCAAGTCCAACCTGGATGCCACGCTCGTCGCCCTGGCGAAGGCTCAGGGCCGGGTGGTGAAGGCGGACCAGCTGTCCGACCGGGGCTTCTTCTACCGCTCGGACCAGTTCAGCTTCGCCAAGCGGGGGATTCCCGCCGCCTACTTCGGCAGTGGGATGGACTTCATCGGCCGGCCGGAGGGCTGGGGCAGGCAGCAGCGCGAGGTGTGGGAGTCGAAGCACTACCACCAGCCCTCGGACGAGCTTCGCCCGGACTGGGACTTTTCCGGCGCGGTGGAAGACGCGCGCCTGTTCTTCCTGCTGGGGGCCCACGTGGCCCGCAGCCCGCAGATGCCGCGCTGGAACAAGGGAGACGAGTTCGAGGCCGCCCGCCTGCAATCCCTGGAAGCGCTGAAGCGGCTGGACACTTCGCGGTAGTCAAGGCCACGAACATCCGGCCTTCCCATCCGCACGGTGTTAGATCTCGCGGGTATGCCGGACTTCCAACTCGTCAGCGACCACAAGCCCGAGGGCGACCAGCCGAGGGCCATTGACGAACTCACGCAGGGCGTCCTGCGGGGCGACCGCTATCAGACCCTCCTGGGTGTCACCGGGTCGGGCAAGACGTTCACCATGGCGAACGTCATCGCCAACGTGAAGCGGCCCACGCTGGTGATGGCCCACAACAAGACGCTGGCCGCGCAGCTCTACGGCGAGTTCAAGGCGCTCTTCCCGCACAACGCCGTCGAGTACTTCGTCTCGTACTACGACTACTACCAGCCCGAGGCCTACGTCCCGTCGACGGACACCTTCATCGAGAAGGACTCGTCCATCAACGACAACATCGAGCGGATGCGCCATTCGGCCACCCATTCGCTGCGCACGCGCGACGACGTCATCATCGTCGCCAGCGTCTCCTGTATCTACGGCCTCGGCGCGGCCCGCAGCTACGTGGACCTGGCGGTTCGCGCGGTGGTGGGCGAGGAGATGGGCCGCGACACGTTCATGCGCAAGCTGGTGGAGGCCCAGTACAAGCGCAACGATCTGGACTTCCACCGCGGCACCTTCCGCGCGCGCGGCGACACCGTCGAGGTGTTCCCCGCCTACGAGGAGGAGCGCGCCGTGCGCGTCAGCTTCTTCGGCGACGAGGTGGAGCGCGTCACCGAGTTCGACCCGCTGCGTGGCGTGACGCTGGGCGCGCTGGACAAGATCGTCATCTTCCCCGCCAGCCACTACGTGGCCGAGGAGGACGTGCGCCGCCGAGCCATCCAGACCATCCGCGACGAGCTGGCCGAGCAGCTCCAGATCTTCAAGCGCGAGGGCAAGCTGCTGGAGGCGCAGCGGCTGGAGCAGCGCGCCATGTTCGACCTCGAGATGATTGAACAGGTTGGCTACTGCAGCGGCATCGAGAACTACTCGCGGCACTTCTCGGGGCGCGCCGCCGGCGAGCCACCGCCGTGCCTCATCGACTACTTCCCGCGCAACCTGCTGGTGATGCTCGACGAGAGCCACCAGACGGTGCCGCAGATTGGCGCCATGTACCGCGGCGACCGCGCGCGCAAGGAGACGCTGGTCAGCTTCGGCTTCCGCCTGCCGAGCGCGCTGGACAACCGCCCGCTCAAGTTCGGTGAGTTCGAGGAGCTGGTGCCCCAGGCCATCTTCGTCTCCGCGACGCCGGCCGAGTACGAGCTGCAGAAGTCGCAGGGCGTGGTGGTGGAGCAGATCATCCGCCCCACGGGCCTGACGGACCCTGAGGTGGAGATTCGCCCCGTGGGCAACCAGGTGGATGACTTGCTGGAGGAGGTGCGCCAGCGCGTCGCCCGCAACGAGCGCGTCCTGGTGACGACGCTCACCAAGCGCATGGCCGAGGACCTCACGGAGTACTTCGCCGACGTGGGCGTGCGCGTGCGCTACCTGCACTCGGACATCGACGCGATCGAGCGCACCGCCATCATCCGCGACTTGCGCAAGGGCGAGTTCGACGTGCTGGTGGGCATCAACCTGCTGCGCGAGGGCCTGGACATCCCCGAGGTGTCGCTGGTGGCCATCCTCGACGCGGACAAGGAGGGCTTCCTGCGCAGCCACGTCTCCCTCATCCAGACGATTGGCCGAGCGGCCCGCAACGTGAACGGCCGCGTCATCATGTACGCGGACAACGTCACCGACTCCATGAAGAAGGCCCTGGACGAGACGACGCGCCGCCGCGACATCCAGCGCGCCTACAACAAGGAACACGGCATCACCCCGCGCTCGGTGAAGAGCCACATCACCGACCTGTCCGAGCACGTGGCCTACGACGCGGGCGACGTCGCCGCGCTGCCCATGGCGGCAGAAGGCGAGGACGACGTCCTCCAGCCGAAGGAAATCAAGCGGCTCATCGAGGAATTCACCAAGGACATGCTCGCCGCCGCGGACGAGATGCAGTTCGAGAAGGCCGCCGAGTACCGCGACCGCGTGCAGCTCCTGAAGGACATGGACATGGGGCTCAAGCCGGCGTCGCGCTCGCTGCTGAAGGCGCCGCCGAAGGCCGCGGAGGCGGAGCCCGCGAAGAAGGGCCGGGGCCGGGGTGGTGGCGGAGGCCGGACCTCCCGGGCCCGGGCCCGCCGGTAGCGGGGGAGGAGGGGGCCGTCATGGACGCGAAGCTTCAGGAGAAGCTGGACGCACTGCCCACCGAGCCCGGCGTGTACCTGATGAAGGACCGCCGCGGGCACGTCATCTACGTGGGCAAGGCCATCAACCTGCGCAACCGCGTGCGCTCGTACTTCACCCGCACGGGGGACACGCGCGTCTTCGTGTCGCTGCTGGACCAGCTCCTCGGCGACCTGGAGACGGTGCTCGTCAGCAACGAGAAGGAGGCGCTGCTCCTCGAGAACGAGCTCATCAAGAAGCACCGGCCGCGCTTCAACGTCCTGCTCAAGGACGACAAGCAGTTCATCTCGTTGCGTCTGGACCGGACGCAGCCGTACCCGCGCCTGGAGGTGGTGCGCAAGTACGAGCGGGACGGCGCGCGCTACTTCGGGCCGTACTCCAGCGCGGGCGCCATTCGCGAGACACTGCGGGTCGTCAACCGCTTCTTCCACCTGCGGACCTGCACCGACCACGTGCTGGCCAACCGCAAGCGGCCCTGTCTGCTGCACCAGATTGGCCGCTGCCCCGCGCCCTGCGTGTACCCGGTGCCCCAGGAGGACTACCGCCGCAGCGTGGACGAGGTGGTGCTGTTCCTGGAGGGCAAGGCCGGCGAGCTGGTGGAAGGCCTGCGCCTGCGCATGAAGCGCGCCGCGCAGGAGCTGAAGTTCGAGGAGGCCGCGCGGCTGAGAGACCAGCTGAGCGCCATCGAGCGCAGCCTGGAGCGCCAGAAGGTCGCCACCACCGACTTCAAGGACCAGGACGTCTTCGCCTTCCACCGCGAGGGCGACCGCATCCTGTTCTACGTCCTCTGGGTGCGGCAGGGCCGCCTCAACGGCGGACAGGCCTTTCCCTTCGGAAGCCAGGAGTTTCCCGACGAGGAGCTGCTCGCCTCGTTCGTGAACCTCTACTACGACCAGGGCAGCTTCGTGCCGGAGGAGGTGCTGCTGCCGCTGGAGCTCGAGGACGGCACCGGTGGCCTGGAGGCCCTGCTCACGGAGCGCAAGGGCGAACGCGTGCGGGTGATGGTGCCCAAGCGCGGCGAGAAGCACGACCTGGTGAAGATGGCGGCGAAGAACGCCGAGCAGGCCTTCGTGGAGCGCCGCCGCACGAAGGACGAGACGGACACCGTGCTGTCCCGGCTCCAGCAGCGGCTGGGGCTGCGCAACTTCCCGCGCCGCATGGAGTGCTTCGACATCTCGCACTTCCAGGGCTCGGCCATCGTTGCCTCGCAGGTGGCGGTGACGGACGGGGAGGCGGACAAGTCGCGCTACCGGAAGTACAAGATCAAGACACTGGAGAAGCAGGACGACTTCGCCAGCATGTACGAGGTCATCTCGCGGCGCCTCAAGCGGGGCCTGGAGGACAACGACCTGCCAGACCTGCTCGTCATCGACGGTGGCAAGGGGCAGCTCGCCAGCGCGCACGCGGCGATGAAGGACGCGGGCGTGGAGACGGTGGACGTGGTGGGTCTGGCCAAGAGCCGCGACCTGGAGGTGTTCGACCGTGACGCGGAGAGCGCGCGGAGCCCCGAGCGTGTCTTCGTGGTGGGGCGCAAGGACCCCATCGTCCTGACCCAGAACTCGGCGGAGATGTTCATGCTCACCCGAATGCGGGACGAGGCCCACCGCTTCGCCATCACCTTCCAGAAGCAGGTGCTGCGCAAGAGCCGGGTCCGCTCGGCGCTGGAGGACATTCCCGGCGTGGGTGAGACGCGGCGCAAGCAACTGTTGCGGCACTTCGGGTCTCTCAAGCGGGTGGGGGAGGCCTCCATCGAGGAGCTCGCCGAGGTGGTGGGACCGGCCATGGCGGAGCGCGTCCATGCGGGCCTTCACGGCCACCCGGAAGAGGATGCGGAGGACCCCGTACGCGAGGCCTCCCTGGACGATGCGAGCGAACCTGTGAACGAAAAAACGCAGGGAGGGCTGCCACCCGGGGCCGCGTGATTAATTTCCGCTGCAGACCTGCTGGGAGTGCGCTGGAAGCGCGACGTTCCTGGGGTTTTTCATTGCGACTGGGCTCGGCGCTGAACTATAGCGGTTGACGATTCCGAGCACGTTTTACAGAGGGCGAGGGACCGACATGAGGCTGTATCCGAAGGTGATCCCGATCATCTCGCGCGAGGCCATTCAGCAGCTCATGCAGGACGGGGACATCGAGGTGGAGCCGATGCGCGTGGCGGACGCCGAGATGGACCTGTCGGCCATCATGCGTGAGTACCTCGCGAACGAGGAGCGTGTGAACCAGGCGACGCGTGAGGCGCTGGAGCGTCGCGGCTATGACTACTCCAAGTTCAACCAGGTGAAGCGCGAGATGGCGGACGTCCGCGGCTTCAAGATGGGCGACGAGGGCATCGAATACGTCATCAACCAGATGATTGAGTTCCTGCTCATCAGCCGCAACGTCGAAGAGGTGTATTCGGCGGATAACGGGCTGCGTCAGAAGATCTTCGCCGTCATGAAGCGCCACCTGGACGTGGACGACGAAATCGACAAGGAGGCCCGCTCCCGCCTGAAGCACCTGCAGGAGGGCACCAGCGCCTTCGACATCGAGTACAACAAGACGGTCGAGCAGATTCGCCGGGCTCGCGGCCTCATCTAGTTCTCAGGGGTGGGGCATGCCGCTCCCCGCTCCGCTGCCTACCTTGTGAACCAAGGAGGCAGCGTCGATGGCGGGACCCATCACCACGTTCGTTCTGTCCGGTTTGCTGGCCGCGGCGCCAGGCGGGTTCACGTTCGAGGGCCGGGAGGCCAGCGCGAGAACCGAGCAGCCAGACGGCTTCTTCATCCAAGGTTCACTTCCCTTCACGGACCTGGCCGAGGACGGCACCGGGAGCGCGTCTCTCACGGTGGAGGACCGCGTGTCCCTGCCGGGCGCCACCTTCGGTGACAAGGGCCAACTGGAGGCGTCGTTCCGCCTGGGGGCCACCGAGTACCGGGTGGAGCTGACGCAGGCGGGCTTTCCACCCGCGCAGGCGCGTGGGCAAGGGACGGCGGGGCCATTGCCGCGGCCGCCACCGCACACCATTGGCGGCGGCGTGCTGCTGGACGTGCCGCTCTATGGCGATAGCGGCCTGGGGTGGACGGCGATGACGCGCACGCATGCCGCGGTGGCGGTGTGGGGCGTGGGCAGCGTCTGGCGCAACGGGCAGCTGCTGACGGACACGGCCTTCGTGCATGCGGCGGCGCTGGCCGCGGGCGCCTACGCGGATGACGACACGCACCGGCTCCTGCGTCAGGCCCGCTACGACGACACGGAGCTGGTGGTGCTGGTGTGGAACCTGCCGCCGCAGCTCGAGCCGCGGGGCTTCATCCAGTTCGTGTTCGAGGACGTGGCCATCGACCTGGATGGAACGGCGGTGCGCTCGCGGCCCTTCGTGGAGAACACGGGCGGGCCGCCGCTGAGCTGGAATGCGCTCACGCCCGTGCCGCCAGGGGCCACGGTGGGGGCGCCCATCACCGCGTCGCCGCCGCCCGCGCCATCGGCAACGGGTGGCAGTGGGACGGTGGGGGGGAGCGGCACGACGGGGCCCGTCGTGGGGGCTCCACTTCAGGACACCGGGGCCATCACGCGGGTGACCGTGCCCGCCACGTCCATGGCCACGGGGGACCTCGCGGCGACCCCCATCCCGAGCGCGGCGGTGCCTGGAGCACCCGTGACGCCCGTGACGCCGGACGTCGTCAGCGGCGACCTGTCCGCGCAGCTGCCGACGTCCAACGGTCCCGCCACATTCTCCGGCCAGCTCCCGACGGCGCCGCTGGATGGGACCGGCGCGCCAGTGGCGAGCACGACGGGAGCCGGCACCACGATGGGAGCGTTCACGACCCCGCCGACGGTGTCCACGTTCGGCACGTTCACGGTGCAGCCGCTGACGCCGGGGACCTTCGATGCCTTCGTCGGGACGGGACAGTCGAGCGCGGGCATCCTCGCCACGCCAACGCCGCTGAACTCGAGCCCGGGCACGCCGCCTCCCGGGCTGCTGAGCACGCCCACGCCCCTGAATGGGGCCTTGCCGCCGCCGCTGCTGGGCACGCCCGCGCCGCTCAACGCGGGGCCTGCGATCGCGTTGCCCACGACCCCGTCACCGGTGACGGGGCCGGCGACGACGGTGGCTCCGGCCACGCCCGCGCCGGCGGCCGCTCCGGCACCTGCCGCGGGCCCCTGAAGGACCCGGTCGAGGTGAGGCGCGTCAGGGCGTGAGGCGGGGGCGGTGAGGGCGTTGAGCCCCGTCGCGCCCCGTCGCGCTGCGCGCCTCGGCTGGCATGGTGCCGTGCGCCGAGGGCGTGAGGGGGGCGGCGGGGGCGTTGAGCCCCGTCGCGCTACGCGCCTCGGTCGGCATGGTGCCGTGGGCCGAGCGCGTGAGGGTTGGGCGAGGGCGTTGAGCCCTGTCGCGCTGCGCGCCTCGGCCGGCATGGTGCCGTGCGCCGAGGGCGTGAGGCGCCTCCGCGGGCCAGCGGTGCTTCGCCGTGTGGCGGGGAGGCGTCGCGACGTGGCGTCGGTGCCGCGCGGAGGCGTCTGGACGCGCTGCGGAGCGGTGCAGTGGGAGTGGAGCGGAACCGCGTACGGACCCGCGAGGCCCGTGCCTCAGCGCCCGCGAGCCGGCGCCTGGGCCAGGCGGCTCAGGGTCGCGGCCTGGGACAGGCGCTTGCGCAGCCGCACGACGGCATCATGCAGGGCATCCAGTTGCTGCAGGACGCGCAGGTCATCCCCTGTATCCACCAGGGTGGCTGGGGTCAGCGCCTCCGTGCGGAGCGTATCGAGCAGGTCCGTGAAGTGGGCCTCGACCTCGCCGAGCGCGCCCAGGCCCTCGCGGAGGTCATCCTCCAGCAGGTCCACGAGAACCTCCGCATCGGTGCGGGCGGGCAGCGAATGGGCGAGCCGCTCCATGGCCACCCGGACCGGGTCGGCGCGGCGCAGCGGCGTGGGGGCGGCGTAAGCGAGTGCCGGAGGGGCCATGCCCTGACGCTACAGGCACGTAGCGCTCCGTCAATTTTCCAGTCCGGACCGAAAGAAGGCCCGCGGCGCGGCGGCCACGGGCCTCGAGGACAGCGGGGCAGGGCGCCGCAGCGCCTCACCACTTCATCGTTTCCTCGCCTTCACTCTTTTGTGGCTTCTCGCCAGGGCGCGAGACGGCGGTGAGGGTGGCGCGCACGGCGCCCAGGTCGATGGTGCCCACGGCGGCCAGGGGCAGGCGGCGCGCGTCGTCGGAAATCCAAACGTGCACTTCGCGCTGCTGCTTGGGCCTGTCCAGGCGCACGGCGACGCCCTTCAGGTGCCAGGCGTTGAACTGGCCCAGCGGCGTCGTCACCTGCTCGCGCTTCACCACCGAGCCCTGCATGCGCCACATGCGGCGCACGCCGTACACGTCGAAGCACACCGGGAGGTCGTCCTTGAGCGGGAGCTGGCGCATCAAATAGATGGCGCCGGCCACGTCGAGGCCGTCCTTGTCGAAGGTGTAGTTGAACTGGCCCTTGGGGCGCTGGCCGAACTGGTAGTCCACCTTGACGGTGCGCTCCTTCTGGCCGAAGGCGACCTCCACCTTGCGGCGCTGCTCGTTCTCCATCGTGTCCTCGACGTAGCGCCTGGGGCGCAGCGTGCGCGGATGGAGGTACGCGGTGGCGCTGCCACGCACGCGCCGGACCTTGGAGAAGAAGGTGTTCGTCTGCGCCTCCACCTGGATGGGCAGGTGCCCGTCCTTGGGCTTGTGGACGCGCATCGTCATGGTGCCGGCCTGGGCGCCCATGGCGTCGAGGTCGAACTCGAGCACCTCGCCGGGCATGAACGCCAGGGGCGTGCGCAGCGCTGGCAGGGCCGAGGCGCAGGGGGCGACGGTGACGGGAGCCTCGGCCTTCTCCTGCTCGGCCTTCGCGGGCTCCGGCGCGTCCGCCTCCGTGTCCGGAAGCTGGGCCCAGGCGCTGGCAGTGGACAGAGACAACACGGCCGCGAGGAGGGTGCGCATGGGGCTCATCCTTTTCCTTCCAGGTGGACTACGGGGTGCTCTGCGGCGTCAGACGGCCCGGGCCCTTCGCATATTCGGATTCCGCCCAACGCTTGCGGAGCCGGGCGGTGACTTCCTCGCGGACCGCCTCCCATTCTCCCGCATCCGTGGTGATGTCCCAACCGGTGCGTGCCAGCCGCCGTGCGGCCGTCCGGGCGAACGCGGCGTCACCCAGTTCGGAGAGCAGCCGGAGGTACTCGTAGTCTTCGAGCCCATCCCGGATGTGCTTCAGCCGCAGCGTGAGCACCGGCTGGTGGCCGGAAGGACCCACCCGGTTCGGCGTGCCCGGGTAGAAGAGCGTGCCATCGCCGTTGCCACCGAACTCGAAGACGTCCTTCCAGGGGTCCTTCTTCGTGTTGTAGGCGAAGACGGTGTCGAAATAGAGCTCGCCATCCACGCTGGCCGAGAAGGCCAGCACGCCCATGGCGCGGTTGAGCGGGGCGGGGTGGTCCACCATGTACGAGGCCCATCCGCTGTAGGCGGCGTCCACCTTCTTGTCGGCCGGCGGGCCACCGTTGCAGCCGTGCGAATTGCAGCTCTGATACCACCACACCCGGGTGGTACCTGCCAGCCGCTTGCGCAGCGCTCCGGGCTCCATGACGGTGTGGCACGTCTGCGGCCCGGGGCGCGGGTAGAAGCAGTTGAGCGTGGGCGTCAGGATGTCCGCCGAGCCGTTCAGCGCGTCATCCAGCGGGCTGGTGACGAGCACCGGGATGCCACCCGCCGCGCGCACCCGCGCGGACTGCGCCTTCACCAGGGGCACGTCCTCGGGCTTGGGCTCGTCCTTGGCGTAGAAGAAGAGCTGCACCGGCCAGCCCTTCTGGCGGAAGTGCTCGGCGAAGGCGCGGTAGTACGCCGTCTTCTCCGCGTCCGTCCTGGCCTGTTTGCTGTCGCGCACGTCGGTGCTGGTGAAGCGCGCGCCCGAGGGCAGCAGGCTGCCGTCCAGGAAGGGGCCCAGCTCCGCGTCGTAGGCGCTCCAGTCCACCACCGCGCGGCCCTTCTCGAAGCGCACGGGGGGCGGCGTCATGCTCATGCCATGCGCGCTCACCCGGTGCTCCAGCAGCGCCCGTCCGTAGTCGCGCAGCAGCTTGCGCGCCTCGGGCGACTCCGGGTCCACGCCGTGGCCGCGGGCGATGCTGTACATCGACACCCCGAAGCTGTTGGGCAGCGAGGACGTGGCGGGCAGCGCGAAGGGCTGCACCTCCGCGGTGAAGGACACCGGGACGGGCCGGGCGCCCCCGGCCTTCACGTGGAGCTGGCCCCGGTACGTCCCCGGCTCCTGCTTCTCCGGGGCGCACACCTCCACGTAGAAGACGGTGGGCAGCTTCGGGTCGTGTCCCGGCGCGTCCACCGGCACCAGCGCGTCCGGCCAGGGGCCCGTGCGGCCCTGGCCGTTGGACGGCGTCTTCACGTCGATGAAGGCCTCTCGCCAGACGGAGGCGTTCAAGGCCGCGCCGGGCCCCTTCAGCGTCAGGGGTTCGACGCCGGGGCGCTCCACCCGGCCGGGAAGCGCCACCTGCACGGCCTCGCATTCACCTCGCGCGAGGCTGAGCCGCGCGTCCTTGCGGCCCTTCACGCTCTCCCCCGGCCGGACCTTGACCAGGGGCGACAGCACCTGCGGTTCCTGCGTGGCGGACATCGCCGCCGCCACCACCGCCCACGCCCATCCCGCTCCCATCCGCCCCCTTCACTCTCCGGCGGGTGCTACCCGCCATTCTCTGCGCGGGCCACCGTCATGCTCCGGCCCGGCTTGTAGTCGGTAATCTCCGCGACGATGGTGCCCAGCGCGAGGTCCGCCTCCACCCGCACCGGCACGTGGCTCGGGTCGGTGGTGAAGTAGACGAACATGTCTCGCTTCGAGGCCAGCTTGCCCTCGAACTCCGTCTTCACGCTGAGCTTGAACACTTCCTTCTTGCCCAGCTCCGTGCTCAGCACCTCTTGTCCTTCCACCTTCGCGCGGAGGGTGAACACCTTGCTCCCGGTGAACACGGGATAGGCATACTCCTCGCCCACCGCCAGGTCCCGGTTGCGCAGCGCGAACGTCGCGCCCGTCATGTCCAGCGTGCCCTCGGCCACCTCACGCGTGGACTCCCGCGCCGCCTCGCCTTCCTTCTGCTTCACGACGAAAGCGGAGCGGCCATCCGGCAGCATCTTGATGCGCTGGCGGCGGCGCGAGCCGTTTTCGTCGGCGTGCAGTTCACTGCCCACCACGCGCTGCTGCTCCGGTTGCCAGTAGGACACGAACTTGTCCTTGATGGGCCAGATGCCCAGCATGTCATTGGAGCGGGCCAACGCGACGATGGGCCAGACCTCCTCGCCCCACTGCTTCATGGTGGCGCCCACCGTCACCTGCGCGGTGCCGGCGGTGATGCCCAGGTACCGGACGCGGTACGAGCTCTGCTCACCGGGGCCGAACGCCGGGTTCACGGACTCCTGGGCCGCGGCCGTTGCCGACCACACCAGGCCCGCGAGCATCGCCGCGACCCCCCACTTGGACTGCGTTTGCATCGGGTGAGCTCCCTCGCTTGGAAGTTAGGTAGCCTGGTTGCGATTCGCCAGACCTGGTTCCGAACCATTCCCGCCACCGGCCATTTCCACTGACGCGGTCGTTGACCAGCCATTCAATCGAAGGCCGGCCACTCCACGGGGAGGCACACTTTCGCACGTCAACGGGTGGCGCGCCTCCTGGCGCCCCGAGCCTGAGCGCACGGCAGGCGGGAATGCCGCACGGTGGCATGTCCACTCGCTGACACCGCTGATAGCCTTTCCGAGGTGCGGCCCGCGGTGTCGGGCGCCATACCGCAGGAGGAGCCCATGTCTGGTGGTGGCGGTTCTTACGACTTCGACGATGACGAGAAGGAATCCACGCGAGGCAGCGGCAAGGCGCACAAGGACTTCGATTGTCCCTCATGCAACGCCAACAACCCCTTGGACGAGCCCCTGGGCCACGGGGACGAGGTGCGCTGCAACTACTGCGGCTCCGAGTTCAAGGTCACCGTGAACTCGGAGGGGCGGGTGAAGTTCAAGGAGCTGTGAGCCGCCATCCCCGGGCCTTCAGGTCCGCTCGCCGAAGATGGCGGTGCCCACGCGGACGACGGTGGCGCCTTCCTCGATGGCCCACTCGAAGTCGTGGGTGGTGCCCATGGACAGGCCCGACAGGCTGTGCGTCCGGGCCAGCTCGCGCAGCATCCGGAAGTCGCCCCGGGCGCGGGCCTCGTCGTCGGTGGGCGGCGGAAGCGCCATCAACCCGACGACCTGGAGGCCTGGCAGGGCGCGGGCCTCGTCCAGGAAGGCCCCGAGCGCGTCGGGGGCCAGCCCGCTCTTGGTGGCCTCCGCGCCCACGTTGACCTCGACGTAGACGGGCAGGGGCGGGGAACCCTCGCGGCGCTTCGACAGCTCGCGGGCGACCTCCAGCCGCTCCAACGCGTGGAAGGCCCCGGCAACCCGCGCCACGTACTTCACCTTGTTCGTCTGGAGCGCGCCAATCGCGTGCCAGCGCAGGCCGTCCAGGTCGGCGAGCTCCGCCGCCTTGTCCCGCAGCTCCTGCGCGTAGTTCTCCCCGAAGTCGCGCTGGCCGGCGGCATAGGCCTCGCGGATGAGGGCGGCGGGCTTCAGCTTGGACACCGCCACCAGCGTCACCGACTCCACCGGCCGGCCCGCGCGGGCACACGCCGCGGCCACGCGCTCCCGCACCGCCGCCAGTCGCTCCGCCACGCTCATGAAGTCCTCCAGGGCACGGGCACGCCGGCGCGCTCCAGCAGGGCCACCGTCTCCGCCAGCGGCAGACCCACGACGTTGGAGGTACTGCCCTCCACGCCCGCCACCAGGAAGCCGCCCTTGCCCTGGATGGCGTAGGCTCCCGCCTTGTCCAGCGGCTCGCCGGTGTGGGCATACCAGGCCATCTCCGCGGCGCTCAGCGCCCGGAAGGTGACGCGGGTGTGGACCACCAGCGCCGCCTCATGACGGCCGGCCAGGGCCACGCCGGTGTAGACGTCATGCGTGCGCCCGGACAGGCGCGCGAGCATGGCCTGGGCCTCCTCCGCGTCCCGGGGCTTGCCCATCAGCTCGGTGCCCAGGGCGACGGTGGTATCGGCGGCCAGCACCCAGGCGCCGGGGTGACGGGTGGCCACCACGCCGGCCTTCTCCCGGGCGAGCCGCTCGACGTAGGCCGGCGCCGCCTCGCCCGCGCGGGGCGTCTCGTCGATGTCCGCGGCCGAGACGGTGAAGCGGATATCCAGCTGGGACAGAAGTTCCCGGCGTCGCGGCGACGCGGAGGCGAGGACGAGCAACGTTTGATCTGCGTTCATGTGCATGTTACGGCTCGACCCGGCCTTACCAGACTTGTGCCCCGGAGTGGACTCTACGGATGAATCCCGCGGACCTCCTGTCGGCCATGAAGCGGACGGTGGAGCAGCTGGCCGCCTTCAATGAGATGGCCAAGGCCCTGACCTCGACGCTCGAGCTGCGCGAGGTGCTGGCGCTGGTGATGCAGAAGGTCAGCAGCCTGCTGCTGCCTCGCAACTGGTCGCTCATCCTCCAGGACGAGCGCACCGGAAAGCTCTACTTCGAAATCGCGGTGGGCGACGGCGCGGACGTGCTCAAGGGCCTCCAGCTCAACCCGGGCGAGGGCATCGCCGGGGCCGTCTTCACCTCCGGCGTGGCCCGCCTCGTCCATGACGTGGGCGGCGACCCCAGCTTCGCCCCGCGCTTCGACCAGGCCTCCGCCTTCCACACCCGCTCCATCCTCGCCGTGCCGCTGCTGGCCCGGGGCCGGGTGCTGGGCATCATCGAGCTGGTGAACGGGCCCATGGACCCGCCCTTCACCAACGAGGACCTCACCATCCTCACCGCCATCGCGGACTACGCGGCCATCGCCATCGAGAACGCGCGCAACTTCCGGCGGGTGCAGGAGCTGACGATTACGGACGAGCACACCGGCTGCTACAACGCCCGCCACCTGCGCGCCCTGTTGGACCAGGAAGTGAAGCGTTCGGAGCGTTTCCGGCATCCGCTGTCGCTCGTCTTCCTGGACCTGGACCACTTCAAGAGCGTCAACGACACCCACGGACACCTGGTGGGCAGCGCCACCCTGAAGGAAGTGGGGGACCTGCTGATGACCCTGGGCCGGCAGAACCTGGACGCCGTCTTCCGCTACGGCGGCGACGAGTTCGCCATGCTGCTGGTGGAGACGGACCAGGATGGCGCGGCCATCATCGGTCAGCGCGTCTGCGAGGCCTTCCGTGGCCGCGGCTTCCTCCACGACCAGGGCCTGGACGTGCGCCTCACCGCCAGCGTGGGCGTGGCCACCTACCCGGACCATGCGGCGTCCGCGCTGGACCTCATCCGCGCCGCGGACTTCGCCATGTACGCCGCCAAGGCCCGGGGGCGCGACGCGCTCTGCGTCGCCGAGCCCACCTCGCCCCAGGGCAGCGGCTCGCCCGACTTCCCCGAGCGGTAGCGCTCCCTTCACACGCGGGAGCCCGCAATGCGAGAGGGCCGGGGAGGGGAGTTCCCTCGGCCCGGCCCTCGCGGCGGCGTCACGGCTGGACGCCTGACATCACCCGGTGCCCACCACGGAGTCGATGGCTGCGGTGTTCGTCACCACCGAGCCCTGCTCGCGGAGCGCCTTGAGGAAGGAGTCCGTCAGCTCGATCTGCTTGGCCTGGCGGGCCTGGTTGCGCAGCTCCTCCTTGCGCTTCTCGAAGCCCTCCGCGTCCGGCTTCTGGCGCTCCACCACCTGCGCCACCACGAAGCCCTCACCCGCGGGGAACACGCCGTCCACGGCCTGCGGGGTGCTGACGGCGAAGGCCGCCTTCACCAGCTCGGGCGCGGGGCCCAGGTGCGGCACCGCCTCACCCTCGGCGGTGAAGCTGTCCGTCTCCACGGCCTCCGGGCGCGTCTCCGTCTCGAAGCGCAGCAGCGCGGGCTGCTCCTTCTCCGGCGGGAAGAGCGTCTTCAGGGACTGGCCGCCCTTGATGGAGGCCAGGGCCTTGTCCGCCTCGGCGCGGGCCTGCTGCTTGGCGCGCTCCTGCTTGTAGAGGGTGGTGGCAATCTCGTCCTGGACGTCCTCGAGCTTCTTGTCCTGGGCCGCCTGCTTCTCCTCCACCTTCACCAGGTGCACGCCGAACTTCGTCTCCACCGGCTGCGTTACCTCGCCCGCCTTCAGCGCGAAGGCCGCGTCCGCCAGCGCCGGCTCCCAGCTGCCGCGCTCCACCCAGCCCAGGTCGCCACCGCGCGACTTGCTGCCCGGGTCCTCGCTGCTGTCGCGCGCCACCTGGGCGAAGTCCTTGCCGCCTTCAATCTCCTTGCGCAGCGCCTGCGCCTTCTCCATGGCGGCCGTCTTCTGCTCGGCGGTGGCCTCCGGGGGCAGCTTCACCAGCACCTGACGCGCGCGGATGCGCTCCGGCTGCTGGTACACGAAGCGGTTGGCCTCGAAGTACTCCTTGATTTCCTTCTCGTGCGCCTTCTTCCACTCGGCCAGCTGCGCGGCGGTGGGGGCGGGGACCTTGTCGGCGTACATGGCCGGCAGGAAGCGCGCGAAGACGAGCTTGGCCTGGTTGCCTTCCTTCTCGAAGCGGGCGCGGACCTCGTCGTCGGACACGACGGCGTTCGAGCGCACCACGTCCAGCATCTTCTGGGCGGCCAGCTGGCGGCGCAGCTCCGCCTCGAAGTCCTGCGGCGACTTCCGGTAGAAGTCGCGCAGCACCTGCTGGTAGCGCTCGACGTCGAACTGGCCGTCCTTGTGGAAGTCGGTGTTCTGGAAGAGCAGCTTGCGCAGCTCGTCGTCGGACGGGGTGATGCCGTGGCGCTCGGCGGCCTGGGCCAGCAGCTCCGTGCTCACCAGCCGGTCGAGCACCTGCGTGTGCATGCCGAACTGGCGGGCGAGCGACTCCGGGACGGGGCTGCCCTGCGCGCGCAGGAAGTTCATCTGCTGGGCCCACGCCGCGGCGAAGTCACGCAGCGGGATTTCCTTGCCGTTCACCGTCGCCACCGAGCCGGGCGCCGTCGTGCCACCCGAGGCGCCGAAGCCGGTGCTGCCCGGGCCGAACTGGAGCGTGAACACCACCGCGATGCCGATGATGAACAGGAGCGAGGCAACCTTCCGGGGATTCAGACCGTCCATTGTCGTCACTTCAGGGGCAAACGCGCCGAGAAAACCCGTGCGGAAGGACTCGCGACGCGGTGTTGTTGGTAGCCCGGCCGGTGGGTGGTGGACCAGGGACCGCCCCCCATGCAGGCCTTGACTGCCTAGGATAACGCACCGGAAAATGCAAGCGATTTAGAGCCCTTAGCCCGCCCCTGCTCCCCTAAAACCCCCGGAATCCCCTGCCTGTGTGGTCGCTCCTCAAGCGGTACTACCGCCCCCTTTTCGTGGGCTTTCTGCTCCTTTTCCCGCTCGTGGCCTTCCTGCTCGGCGGCAGCAAGGGCCGGGGGACCTTCTTCGTCGACCGGGCGATCATCGCCGTGACGTCCCCCATCCAGCAGGGGCTCACCTCCGCCATCGAGGGCTCGATTTCCGCGGTCCAGAACTACCTGGACCTGCGCGGGGTGCGGCAGGAGAATGACGCGCTGCGTTTGGAGAACCTCCAGCTGCGAGCGGCCGTCCAGGCCCTGGGCGAGTCGCGAATGGAGAACGAGCGACTGCGCAAGCTGCTCGGCTACGCGGAGGCCGAGCCGGGGCCGGAAATCCCCGCGCGGGTGGTGGGCGTCAATCCGGTGGCGAAGCTGTTGTCGGTCCGCATCAGCAGTGGCGAGCAGCAGGGCGTCTTCCGGGGCATGTCCGTGGTGACGCCGGACGGAATCGTGGGGCAGGTCATCCGGGCCACGGGCGGCTATGCGGACGTGGCGCTGGTGACGGACCCCCAGAGCCGGGTGGCGGTGCGCGTGCAGCGCTCGCGCGCCCGGGGCACCGCGGCGGGCACGGGAGGCGGTCCCCTGAAGCTGGAGAACATGCTGCGCACCGAGGACGTCGAGGACGGAGACCTCATCATCACCGCGGGCACGGACGGCGTCTATCCGCCCGGCATGGTGGTGGGCCGCGTGACGAACCTGGAGAAGAAGGAGCACGGCATGTTCCGGGGCGCGGACATCGTGCCGGCGGTGGATACGAGCAAGCTGGAAGAGGTGCTGGTGGTGGGCAGCCCGTACAGCGCCATGGCGCCGGGCAGCACCGCGGAGGGCGCGTCGAAATGAAGTTCCTGGTGTCGGTCGCACTGGCGCTGGCGTTGCTCACGCTGGAGTCGGTCATCGTGAAGCAGGCGGGCCTGGAGCTCGGCCGGATTGACGTCACCGTGGTGCTGGTGGCGTTCCTGGCCCTGCGGGCCACGCTCGTGGAAGGGGCCTTCTCCGCCTTCTGCGTGGGGTATCTGCTCGACCTGATGAGCGGGCAGCCCACGTGGCTCTTCACCTTCCTGGCGGTGTTCATCTTCCTGGTGGGCCGGGTGGTGCCCACCTTCGTGGAGGTACGGGGCCCGCTGGCCTTCGCCCTGTTCGCCATGGCCGCGGACGTGGCGCATTCGCTGCTCGCCTCGTTCTTCACCTGGCTGACGGTGAAGGAGGACGGGCCAGGCTCGCTGCTGGCGGAGATGCCGCTGCAGGTGGCGCTCACGGGCCTGGCGGCGCTGGCGCTCTTCCCGCTGCTGCGCCGCTTCGAGGCGTCGCAGGAGCGACCCGCGGGGTTGCTGCGGTGACGCCTCCGACGCTGGGCAATACGACGCCGGGGCGCGAGCTCAAGCGTCGCTTCGTGTGGCTGGGCCTGGCCATGGTGCTGGGCCTGGGCCTGATTTCCATCCAGCTCTACCGGCTGCAAATCACCCGGGGCGAGGAGTACGCCGCCAAGAGCGTTGCCAACTTCGTCAAGGAGGTGCGGCTGCGCGCCGACCGCGGCGTCATCAAGGACGCGCGCGGCACCATCCTGGTGGACAGCCGCCCGTCCTTCGACGCCTTCATCACCCCCGCCTTCTGCACCGACTGCTTCGAGCAGGTCATCCCCCGGCTGGCGGAGCTGCTCCAGTGGGACGCCGACCAGCGCAAGAAGGTGGAGGACATCGTGCGCATGGGGCGGCGCCACGCGCCCTTCCAGCCCGTGCCGGTGCGGGTGGACCTGTCGCGCGACGAGTACGACCGCATCGCCGCGCGGCGCGACATCCTGGACGGCGTGGAGGTGGCGCCGGTGCCGCACCGGCACTACCGCACCAACACCGTGCTGTCCCACGTGCTGGGCTACATGAACGAAATCACCCAGGAGGAGCTGGAGCGCCTCAACGGCGACGGCGCCCGCTACGCGCTGGGGGACTACATCGGCCGGCGCGGCCTGGAGCGCTACTTCGAGAACCGCCTGCGCGGCACCGACGGCGTGCGCAAGGAAGTGGTGAACGCGCGCGGGCAGACCATCGAGGAGCTGAACGACAAGCTGGGGGACAACGCCGTGGTGCCGCCGCGTCCGGGCAGCAACCTGGTGCTGTCCATCGACATGCGGCTGCAGGAGGAGGCGGAGCGGGCCTTCCCGGGCGTGACGGGCGCGGTGGTGGCCATTGACGTCCATACCGGCTTCATCCGCGCGCTGGTGTCCCGGCCCGGCTTCGACCCCAACCTGCTCACCGGCCGCGTGACGCCCCAGCAGATGGCGCTGCTCTCCAGGGACCCGTTGGACCCGATGATCAACCGCGTGGCGGCCGAGCACTACAGCCCGGGCTCCACCTTCAAGGTCGTCACCGCGCTGGCCGCGTTCAAGTCGGGCGCCTTCCGTCCCGAGACGGTGGTGAACTGCCCCGGCGGCTACCGGCTGGGCGCGCGCACCTGGCGCTGCCACAAGGACGCCGGCCACGGGCACATGGACGGGCTCACGGCGATGAAGACGTCGTGCGACACCTGGTTCTACAAGGTGGCGGACACCATCGGCCTGGACCCCATCGGGGAGATGGGCAAGTCGCTGGGCCTGGGCAGCCCCACCGGCGTCAACGTGGTGGCGGAGGTGCCGGGCATCATGCCGACCAGCGCCTACCACGACAAGGCGTCACCCGGTGGCTACACCAAGGGCATGGCGCTCAACAGCTCCATCGGCCAGGGCGACAACAACGTCACGCCGCTCCAGCTCGCGCTGCTGTACGCGGCCATCGCCAACGGTGGCACGCTCTACAAGCCGCAGATGGTGAGCCGTCTGGAGGACCTGGATGGGAAGACCATCGAGTCCTTCCAGCCGGAGGTGGTGCGCAAGGTGGACCTGCCGGCCCCGCACCTGAAGGCGGTGGTGGACGGCCTGGTGATGGTGGCGCACGAGCCGGGCGGCACCGCCTACCGGGCGCGCATGAACCACATGCGCGACAAGGACATCCTCATCGCGGCGAAGACGGGCACCGCGCAGGTGGCCCGCCTGGGCGCCATCCGCCTCAAGACGCACCAGATGAGCTACTTCGAGCGCGACCACGCGTGGTTCGCGGGCTTCGCGCCCGCGGACAAGCCGGAGCTGGCCATCGTCGTGCTCAACGAGCACGGCGGCCACGGCGGCTCGGACGCGGCCCCCACCGCCATGGCGGTGTTCCAGAAGTACTTCGACTTGAAGAAGCTGGACGCCACGGCGCCGCCGCCGCGTCCCAACCAGCCCTATACGCCGTCTTCCGCGTCGCGCGCGCCTGGCCCTGAAGAGGCGGCGTTGACGCGGGGCGTGCGGCCACCGACCCGGTTGCCGGGCGACGAAGAGGACAGCGCACGTGCAACTGCGGATTGAGCGCCGGATGGTGCCCCACATTCCCTGGGGCCTCATCTTCTCCGTGCTGGCGGTGTGCGGCCTGGGCATCTGGAACCTGGCCTCGGCGTCGCGCCCCCCGCACTCGCCCGTGTGGGGCTCTCAGGCGCTGTACCTGGGCATCAGCATCGTCGCGGTGATGGTGGTGTGCCTGGTGGACTACCGCTGGATTCAGCGGATGGCGGTGCCCATCTACGTGGGCAACATCCTGCTGCTCATCGCGTTGCGCTTCTTCGGCCACACGGCCAAGGGCGCCGAGAGCTGGTTCGTCATCGGCCCGTTCCGCATGCAGCCGGCCGAGTTCATGAAGATTGGCGTCGTGCTGATGCTGGCCAAGGTCTACCATGACGACTTCCAGCCCAATGAGCCGTCCTACGGCCTGACGCGGCTGTGGAAGCCGGTGCTCGTCGTCTTCGTGCCCTTCGCCCTGGTGCTGGTGCAGCCGGACCTGGGCACCGCGCTGATGATTGGCCTGTCCTCGCTCACCATCATCCTGTTCGGGAAGGTGCGCTGGTACCTGGTGGCCACGCTGGTGGCGGGCGTGCTCGCCGCGGGCATCGTCATCTGGAACGACTACATCCGCGACGTGCCGGAGCCCCGGCCCACCATCGTCCGCCACTATCTGAAGAAGCACCAGAGCCAGCGCATCTCCGGCTGGCTGGACCCCGAGGCGGACCTGCGGGGCAGCGGCTACCACGCGGCGCAGTCGAAAATCGCGGTGGGCAGCGGCGGCGTCTCCGGCAAGGGCTGGCGCGAGGGCACCCAGACGGGCCTGCGCTTCCTGCCCGAGCAGCACACCGACTTCATCTTCTCGGTGTGGGCCGAGGAGCACGGCTTCGTCATGTGTATCCTCCTGCTGGTGCTCTATGGCGCCATCTTCATCTTCGGCCTGGGCGTGGGCTTCAACGCGCGAGACAGGTTTGGCGCCTTCGTCGCCGTGGGCGTGGTGGCCATGCTCTTCTGGCAGGTGTTCGAGAACATCGGCATGGTGATTGGCCTGCTGCCGGTGACGGGCATCACCTTGCCGCTCATGAGTTACGGCGGCTCCTCCCTGCTTTCGGTGATGCTCAGCATCGGCTTGCTGGTGAACATCAGCATGCGACGTCACATGTTCTGAGAATTCCCGGAATTTATCCTCACCAGGCGGGCGCAAGCGTTTCTCGGCGCGCGGCATGGGGTGGTGTATGAATCACCCCACCAACGCAGCTGGAGGGCGAGGCCCTCCCGGGCAGGTGAGGACGCATCATGCAGAGGAAGGGTGGCCAGAAGGCAGTGGGGACAACGCGCGTGGAGGCGCCGGTGCGCGCGCCCACGCGAGCGCCCGCGCAGGCGCCGGCGCTGGCGAAGGAGGCTCGCCCCGCGGCGGTGCCCGCGCGTCCTGGCGGCGGGGCGGCAGCGGCGGTGAGGGCCGAGCCGAGGCCCGCCTTCTCACCCTTGATAGAGATGAATCAGGGCGAGGCCGAGCACCGGCACTTTCCCCGGGCCCAGCTCGCCACGCGCTTCGAGGTCTGGGTGGATGACGACGCGGGCGGGCGGCGCTTCGCGGCGAGCCTCATGTCCGTCAACGTCAGCGTCAGCGGCGCCTTCTTGGAGAGCACCTTCTACCTGCCGCTGGGCACGGTGCTCGGGGTGCGCTTCGCGCTGGAGGAGGGCGCCACGCCGGTGCTGGCGCGCGCGGAAATCGTGCGGGAGGAGCGGGGTGACGGGCCGGGCGGGCGCAGCGGCTTCGGCGTGCGCTTCCTCGACTTCAGCGGACAGACGGAGGTGGCGCTGGCGCGGCTCTTCGTGGGGATGCGGCTGAGGGCCTTCGCGGAGGACTATCTCAAGTCCCAGCGGGCTCGCTCCCTGCCCAGTGAAGTGGAACGCGTGGTGGACGTGCTGGCGGCCTGGGAGCTGCTCAAGGCCACGTCTTCCGTCTCCGACCCATGGCAGGGATGACGTTTCACACCGGCCATCGCCCAGGGCCGTGGGCGGGTGTCCGGAGGGCCGTCAATCAAGCCGACTTGCTGTTCGAGATCTGCCGACGGCGCTCGGCCTGATAGTGCGCGGAGCACAGCCCCTTCGAGCGCTGCTCCCGCGTGCAGCCATCCATCGTGCAGCGCCGGTCCAGCGACACCAGGCTGGCGCCCGCCATGACCTTCGGCGGACGGCCCCTGCGGCGGCCCGCGGTGAGCGCCGCGGAGCTCGGTGCGGAGGCGCCCAGGCGGGGCATGCCGTCGTTGAGGGCGCGCAGCATGCCGCGGCCAATGGCGTCACCCAGGGCTTCGGCCCAGTTCACCATGGCCGGCGTCAGCGGGACGGCGGACAGTTCTTTGCGTGGACGTGCCATGAATACTCCAAGTGAAAACAGTCAACCAACACAGACACTGCTATGTGCCTATTTGGCGGTTGAAGTCATCGCTGTCAATACAACCTTGGAGGGTCTGTCTTGACTCGTAAACGATCTCAAAAAATTGATGACAAGACTGCAAATGGATACGTGTTTCCCGTATGTCCTCACGGCACTGTGACACTCGCAGCGGTCGATCCATCCGTCTCAGCGGGTGAACACGCGGAATATGAGAAGACGCTCAAATCACTCCAGGAGCGTGTCTTCGAGCTGCAGACGCAGAACTACCTGGCAGGGCGGAAGGCCGTCATTGTCTTCGAGGGATGGGATGCCGCTGGAAAGGGTGGCGCCATCCGCAGACTCACCACGCTGATGGACCCACGCGGTTACAAAGTGTGGCCCATCTCCGCGCCATCCGAGGAGGAGCGCCGCCATCACTATCTCTGGCGCTTCTGGCGCAAGACGCCAGGGGCTGGAGAGCTCTGTGTGTTCGACCGGAGCTGGTACGGGCGCGTGCTCGTGGAGCGGGTGGAGCGGCTCGCCACGCCCGCCGAGTGGCGGCGCGCGTACGATGAAATCAACGCTTTTGAACACATGCTCACCGCGGACGGTGTGCGGATGGTGAAGTTCTTCATCCACATCGACAAGAAGACGCAGCTCAAGCGCTTCCGCGAGCGCGAGCAGGACCCCGCCAAGCGCTACAAGCTGGGGCCCGACGACTGGCGCAACCGGTCGAAATGGAGGCAGTACGAGCAGGCCATCCAGGACATGCTGGACCGCACGCACCGTCCCGACGCGCCGTGGCACGTGGTGCCGGGCAATGACAAGCGCTACTCGCGCCTGGAGGTGCTGCGACGGTGCGTGGCGCTGCTGTCGTGAGACGGGCGCCGCGAAGGGGCGCGGGGAGCAGGGGCCCACCCGCGCGCTCGGCCCCGCGGCGCGGAAGACTACGTCAGGGCCTTCTTGACGGCGTCCTCGATGCGGGCCTTGGGCACCGCGCCGACGATCTGCTCCACGACCTTGCCGCCCTTGAAGAGGAGCAGGGTGGGGATGGAGCGGATGCCGTACTCCTGCGGCGTATCCTGGTTCTCGTCGATGTTGAGCTTGGTGAACTTCACCTGCCCCTTGTACTGCGAGGCCAGCGCCTCGATGGAGGGCGCGATGGCGCGGCACGGCGCGCACCACGTCGCCCAGAAGTCCACCAGCACGGGCTCCTGAGCGTCCAGGACCTGCTGCTTGAAGTCGCCATCTCCGATGTTCGTCACGTCCGCGCCTGCCATGGTGTCTCCTCGTGCCCGCTCCGGGCAGCTCCGTCGCGTCCTGTATTACGCGTCCGGGGGCCCTGCAAGGATCGGCCGGGCATCAGCCAATCTAGCGGCACAGATGCGGACTCGTGGCGGCTGTTTCAACCATTTCCCCCACCGCTTCCACCCCCGGGCGGATGGGTGGTGTAAGCTGAAGGGCGTGACGAAGCTCTTCCTGCCCCAGACCCAGCTCGAGGAGTGGGCACTGGCGGACAAAGCGGACCTGCGGGACGGCCGGCTGGTGGTGATGGCGGAAGGGGGCGTGGCCTTCCCCCTCACGCCGGCGGTGCATTTCGTCCAGCTCGTGTCGGGCGAGGACACCCAGGGGCTGGTGGCCCGGGTGAAGACCGAGGAGCAACTTGCCAGGCTGGGGGCCGAGCAGATGGCCGACTCGGTCCTGGTGGGGGACAACGCCTATGAGGTCGTTCCGGGGTATGTAGCAGAGGTGGCCGCCGGTGCGCCCCGGCCAGAGGGCGCGGAGAAGAAGCCGGATTCCGAAGCAGACCTTCTGGCCGCCTTCATCTTGAACAAGATGGGCTGATTCGCCTGTCTCCCGTGGTTATGAGCCTGCCCCTATGAGCCACACGCTCGTTTCGCTCGCCTGCCACGCGTATGGCATCGCCGCCGTGGCCTACCTCGCCTACCTGGTCCGCCAATCCGAGGCGCTGGCCACCGCCGGGCGCGTGCTGGTGGGCGGAGGGTTGGCGCTGCACGGCGTGGCGCTCTTCGAGCTGCTCGGTGCCCAGAACGGGCGGCCGGTGGGGCTGGCCCAGGGCTTCTCCGCGCTGGCCTTCCTGCTGCTGGCCATCTTCCTGTTCCTGGACGTTCGCTACCGCCGGCCCGTCATCGGCGCGTTCCTCACGCCCCTGGCCCTGGCCGCGCTGCTGCCCGGGCTGCTGTTGCAGGGCGGGCAGGCGCCGCTGCCCGCCGGGGTGCGTCAGCCGCTCCTGCCGCTGCACATCACCCTGGCGCTCATGGGCCTGGCCGCGTTCGCGGTGGCCGCGGGGGTGGGCGTCATGTACGTGCTCATGGAGCGGCAGGTGAAGGCGAAGCGCTTCGGGCTGCTCTTCTCCCGGCTGCCCTCGCTGGAGTTCCTGGACACGCTGAACCGGCGGCTGGTGGTGTGGGGCTTCCTGGCCCTGTCCATCACCCTCGCCACCGGGGCCTTCTTCGTGGGCTCCGCGCCGGGCCCCTGGTCCGTGGACGGGAAGACGCTGGCCACGCTGGTGGCCTGGGCCGTCTTCGCCGCGCTGTTGATGGCGCGCACCTTCGCGGGTTGGCAGGGGCGCCGCGTGGCCTTCCTCACCATGGCGGGCTTCTGCCTGGTCCTGGTGTCCTTCCTGTCCTCGTATGACCTGTCGTCGCCCACGGCGGCGGCCATGAGGATGCCGTGAGTATGGAGCTCATCTGCATCGGCCTGTCCCACCGGACGGCGCCTCTCGACGTCCGCGAGCGGCTGGCCCTGCCGGAGCCGCGGCAGGTCGCCGTGCTCCAGCGGCTGGCCCAGGCGCCCGTGGAGGCGCTGTGGGTCTCCACGTGCAACCGCGTGGAGGTGTACCTGGCGGCGCCGAGCGCCGAGATGGCCCGGCAGCGCGCGCTGGCGGAGCTGGAGTCCCTGGGCGGCACCGCGGCGCTGGAGCACCTCTACGAGCACCAGGGCGAGGCGGCGCTGGTCCACCTGTTCCGCGTGGCGTGCAGCCTGGACTCCATGGTGCTGGGCGAGGCCCAGATACTGGGCCAGGTGAAGGACGCCTTCGAGCGGGGCCAGGGCGCCGGCGCGGTGCGCGGGGAGCTGATGCGCGCCTGCGCGGCCGCGTTCAGCTGTGCCAAGCGCGTGCGCACGGAGACGGCCATTGGCCGCGCGGCCACGTCCATGGCGGCGGCGGCGGTGCAGCTGGCCAGCAAGGTGTTCGACGGGCTGTCGGGCAAGACGGTGCTGGTGGTGGGCGCGGGGGAGATGGGCGAGCTGGCGGCGCGGCACCTGAAGCAGGCGGGCGCCTCGAAGCTCTACGTCACCAACCGCACCCTGGCACGCGCGGAGGCGCTGGCGGCCGAGGTGGGCGGCCAGGCCCGGCCCTTCGAGGAGCTGCTCGGCCTGGTGGCGGCGGCGGACGTGGTGGTGTGCAGCACGGCGTCGCCCGTGCCCCTCTTCACCCGCGACAACGTGGGGGCGCTGGGCCGTGGGCGCCGCGGCCGGCCGCTGTTCATGGTGGACCTGGCGGTGCCCCGCGACATCGACCCCGCCGTGGGGACCCTGGACTGGGTGCATGCCTACGACGTGGATGACATCCAGAAGTTCGTCGCGGACAACGCCGCGGCGCGCGCGGAAGAGGCGCAGAAGGCGGGCGTGCTGGTGGCGCAGGAGGTGGCGCGCTTCGTCAAGGAGCGCGCGCTGCGCGAGGGGACGCCGGTGCTGGCGCGGCTGCGGCAGCGCGCGGAGGCCATTGCCCGCACCGAGGTCGAGCGCACGCTGAGCGCGCTGGGTGAAGGACTCAACGACAAGCAACGCAAGAGCATCGAGGCCATGGGCCGAGCCATCGTCAACAAGCTGCTGCATGAGCCCACCGCGCGGCTGCGCGCCGTGGGACCCGAGGGTGAGGGGAACCGGCTCGCCGGGGCCGCCGCCGAGCTGTTCGGCCTCCTGGAGGATGAGGTGGGGGCCGCCGCCGCGGCGCCGTCGGTCATGGCCGCGCCGGTCCACGCCGCCACGGGGGGCAAGTGATGTCGCGCGTGCGCATCGCCACCCGTCAGAGCCCGCTGGCGCTCTGGCAGGCGCGCCACGTGGGCGCGCTGCTGGCCTCGCATCACCCCGGGCTCGACGTGGCCCTGGTGGAGATGACCACCGAAGGAGACCGCTTCCTGTCCGCGCCGCTGTCCGCCGTGGGCGGCAAGGGCCTGTTCGTGAAGGAAATCGAGCAGGCGCTGCTCGACGGCCGGGCGGACATCGCCGTGCACAGCCTCAAGGACATGACGTCCGTGTTCCCGGAGGGCCTGGTGCTGGCGGCGGTGCCGGAGCGTGAGGACCCCCGTGACGTCTTCTGTGGCCTGGGCGGGGTGACGCTGGACACGCTTCCCCAGGGCGCTCGGGTGGGGACCTCGTCGCTGCGCCGCAGCTGCATCCTCCGCGAGCGGCGGCCGGACGTGGACATCGTCAGCATCCGCGGCAACGTGCAGACGCGGCTGGCGAGGACGCGCGAGCAGGGCCTGGCGGGCGCGCTGCTGGCCTTCGCGGGGCTCAAGCGCCTGGGGCTGGAGGACGTCATCACCCAGGTGCTGCCGCCCGAGGTGAGCCTGCCCGCGGTGGGGCAGGGGGTGCTGGCCATCCAGTGCCGCACGGATGACGCCCGCGTGCGCGAGCTGCTGGCGCCGCTGGAGCACGCCACCACGCGCATCGCCGTCACCGCCGAGCGCGCGCTCCTGGCGAAGCTGGAGGGCGGCTGCACCGTGCCGCTGGCGGGCCACGCCACCGTGGCCGGGGAGACGTTGCTCCTGCGCGGACTCGTGGGCCGTCCGGACGGCACACGGGTGGTGCGAGGCGAGGTGAGCGGCCCGGTGTCGCAGGCCCAGGCGCTGGGCGAGGCCCTGGCGGACGACCTGCTGTCGCGTGGCGCGGCGGACATCTTGCGTGATTTCGCCCGCCGCGCAGAGGCGCGAGAGTCCTAGACTGCCGTGCGCGTGGAACGGCGACTGGAAGGCAAGAGAGTCTTGGTGACGCGCCCGCGTGAGCGGGCCGAGGAGCTGTGCTTCCTGCTGGAGGACGAGGGCGCGGAAGTGCTCAGCGTGCCCCTGCTGGAGCTGCATCCGCCGGAGGACCGGCGTCCGCTGCTGTCCGCGGCTGAGCACATCCACCGTTACCGGTGGGTGGTGTTCGCCAGCCCGTCCGGCGTGGAGGCGTTGATGGAGGCCCTGCGCGAGGCCGGCACCCAGGACCGGATTCGGCATGTCAAGGTGGCCACCGTGGGGCCGCGCACGACGCGCGCCGCGGAGGGCTATGGCCTGGAGGTGGTCGCCGAGCCGGCCGAGGGCACGGGCGAGGCCCTCTTCAACCTCATCAAGGATGCGCTGCAGCCGGGGGACGAGGTCCTCCTGCCCGCCGCGGAGGAGGGGCGGCGCGAGCTGGAAGACGGGCTGCGTGAGCACGGTGTCCTGGTGTCGCGAGTGACCGCGTACCGTTCCACCCCCGCGTCGCTGCCGCCGGAGTCGCTGGCCATGCTGGATGCGGCTCCTCCGGACGTGGTGCTCTTCGCCTCTCCGCGCACCGCGGAGGCCTTCCTGGAGGAGGCCGGGCGCGAGCGCCTGTCCGCCGCGCGGGTGGTGGCCATTGGCCCGACGACCGCGTCCGCGCTGGAGCGGCTCGGCGTGCCCGCGGCCGCCGTCGCCGAGCGGCCCACGCCGGAGGCCCTGGTGGACGCCGCCGTGCTGGCGGTGACGAGCACCGTGCACTGACGGCGAGCCTGCGGCACGTCACCGGTGAGTGCCGGCGCGGGGGGCGGTGCTGTGCCTGCCCGTCAGGGCACGGGCGAGGGGGTCAGGCGCCGCTGTCGGGAGCGTGCTCCGCCGTGCGCCCGAGCGCGTCTGGTACGCTCCGGGGCCGCGCTCCGGCGGGCGGCCGGGGTGAAAGGAGACGAGCTTGGTACAGCCAGCAAGCGGCGTGGGTGGCACTGCCCCGAAGAGCCGGGACGACTTCACCACGTTGTTCGTGCTGGAGGCCCTCGTCGCCCAGGGGCTGCTGCAACGCCAGCAGGCGCAGGAGGTGCTCGCCAAGGAAGCCGCCGCGCGCGCCCGCGTCCTCAAGGCCCGGGGGGCCACCGGTGGCAAGGAAGCCGCGCGCTATGACGTGTCGCCGGTGGAAATCGTCGCGGTGTTCCAGGTGCCGCTGTCCAACGGCCGGGGCGTACTCGACGAGGACCGCATCACCGAGGCCGCCGCCCGCGCCGCGGGCATGCCCTACCGGAAGATTGACCCGCTGAAGCTCGACATGGCGCTGGCCACGCGCACCGTGTCCAGGCCCTACGCCCAGAAGCACGTGCTGCTCCCGCTGGAGCGCACGCCGCAGGGGCGGCTGCTGGTCGCGGTGGCCAACCCCTTCGACCGCGAGCTCTTCGAGAGCTTCCACCGCCTCACGGGCATGCCCGTGGAGCCCATCCTCAGCGCCAAGTCGGACATCCTCAAGTCCATCAGCGACATCTACGGCTTCAAGAAGACGCTGGCCCGCGCCGCCGACGACTTCAGCGCCGCGGCCGGCGCGCAGGTCGCCAACTTCGAGCAGCTCGTGTCGCTCAGCGGCACCCAGGAGCTGGAGGCCTCGGACCGGCCCGTGGTGCAGGCGGTGGACTACCTGCTGCGCTATGCCTTCGACAACCGCGCCTCGGACATCCACATCGAGCCCAAGCGCACCACCAGCGTGGTGCGCCTGCGCATCGACGGCGTGCTGCATCCGGTGCACACGCTGCCGGCGCCCGTGCATCCGCCCATCGTCTCGCGCGTGAAGATGCTGGCGCGCATCGACATCTCCGAGCGCCGCAAGCCGCAGGACGGCCGCATCAAGACGGAGCGGGACGGCCGCGAGGTCGAGCTTCGCGTGTCCACGCTGCCCACCGCGTTCGGCGAGAAGGTCGTCATCCGTATCTTCGACCCGGAGACGCTGGTGCAGGACATCGCCCAGCTCGGCTTCGAGCCGGACGAGAAGAGCGCCTTCGAGTCATGGATTGACCAGCCGCACGGCCTCATCCTCGTCACCGGCCCCACGGGCAGCGGCAAGACGACGACGCTGTACTCCGCCCTCAAGGCGCTGGCCGGCCCCGACGTCAACGTCACCACGATTGAGGACCCCATCGAAATGGTGTGGGACGCCTTCAACCAGGTGCAGGTGCAGCCCAAGGTGGGGCTCGACTTCGCGGGGGCGCTGCGCCACATCCTGCGCCAGGACCCGGACGTCATCATGGTGGGCGAGATTCGCGACCCGGAGACGGCGGAGAACGCGATTCAGTCCGCGCTCACCGGCCACCTCGTGCTGTCCACCCTGCACACCAACGACGCGCTCGGCGCGGTGGCGCGCATGCGGGACCTGGGCGTGCCGTCCTTCCTCCTCGCGCAGAGCCTGCTGGGCGTCATGGCCCAGCGCCTGCTGCGCCGGGTGTGCAGCCACTGCGCGCAGGAGACGACGCTGACGCCGGACGAGTTGCTGGCGCTCCAGGCGCCCCTGCCGCTGCTGCCCGGCGGCGTGCGCCTGCTCAAGGGCGCGGGCTGCGTGCGCTGCCGCGGCACGGGCTTCGTGGGGCGCACGGGCGTCTTCGAAATCGTCACCGCGGCGGGCGAGCTGAGAGACCTCATCGCCCGCGAGGCGCCCTATGCGCAGATGGTGGAGGCGGCCCGGCGCTCCGGCATGCGGACGCTGCGCGAGGCGGCCGTGCGCAAGCTGGCCCAGGGGCTCACCGCCTTCGACGAGGTGGTGCGGATGACGACCGTCTGACGCGCGACGGCCCGGCCTCCCACGAGGAGAGACCGGGCCGCGGTGCTTCCCGAAGGCCCCGGTGGGGCAGGGGCGGCGCCTAGAAGCGCGCCTGGAGCAGCGTGTTGAAGCCCAGCGCGTGCGGGCGCTCGAAGCTCGGCTGTGCCACGCCCGTCACGTCGTCCCGGAACGTGGTCCGGTTGGTGTCGTAGGTGTAGTAGACCTCGCCGACGGCGGCGACGGAGTCGGACAGGTCCCAGCGGAACGTGGCCTTCGCGGAGTAGATGGGCTCCGCCTTGCACACCGCGTTGCCGCGGCCGCACGTCTCCGGAAGGATGCTGAGCTGGTTCACGTCACGCACCACGACGGTGCGCGTGCCGATGAGGTTCTCCGGCGGTTGGTTGCCGCCGAGCACCGGCGTGGGGCTGCGGAACGAGGCCGGCTGCTGCACGCCGATGATGAAGCCCGGCGTGAGGTGCAGCTTCGGCAGGTGGTAGTCCGCGCCCACGGCGACGAACATCTCCGGCTTCAGCTCCGTGCCCTCGGGGAAGTCCTGGAACGGCGGGAAGCCCGGCACCTCGAACTGGATGAAGGACAGGCTGCGGTAGAGGGCCAGCAGGCTGACGCGGAGCAGGTCGTACTTGGCGCGCGCCTGGAGGGCCACGGCGGTGGCGCCCTGGGGCTTGGTGGCGCCGAACTCGTCGGGCTTCTCCAGCGTCTGCGACAGGTAGCTGCCCTCGAGCGACACGGTGTACGACAGGCCGCCCGGGTACTGCTCCGGCGCGAAGAAGCGCTGATAGATGTCCGGGTCGTTCTTGTAGAGCCGGAAGTCCACGCTGGTGCCGACGGGCACGCCCACGTGGTAGACGATTTGACCGGACACGCCCGCGGCGTTCACCGGCGCTTCCACGCCGAGCGTCGCCAGGCCGGGCACCAGGCCCTTCTGGAAGTAACCGCCGCCCGCCTCGACGCGCAGCGTCTCCAGGATGTCCCAGCCGGCGCCGGCCATGACGCCGTACTTCGTCTCTTCCTCGAGGATGAGCTCGTTCTGGATGAGCGCCGTCTTGCCGCCGACGTACGCGTACCAGTTGTTGCGCGTGATCTGCAGCTTGCCGCCGGGCACGCCGTTGGCGGCGGCGCGGGTGGTGAACACGCCGCTGCCGCCCCAGGAGATGCGGTACGCATAGCCCAGACGGAAGCGGTCGGCGGACACCGGGAAGCCGACGAGCGAGATGCCTTCCTTCTCACCCCAGCCGGGCGGCTGGTAGTTGAGGCGGATGTAGCTGGAGTTGTCGCGGATATCGACGCCGCCCGACGGCCGCTCGAGCACCAGCAGCGTCAGCGCCGCTTCGGTCGTCAGGCCCTCGAAGAATGCCGGTGCCCGCTTGTAGAGCACCACGTTCGAGAGGGACTCGAAGCCGGAGAACCGGGTGTTGAAGTTGTCGTAGAACTGGGTGTTCTGGTTGCCGGCGCCGAACCGCGCATTGGGGCTGTTCGGCGTCGTCTCACCGGAGCCCGCCAGCACGTTGTCGTCCGCGAAGACGAACGACAGACGGGTATCCACGAAGTCACTGGCCCAGGCGGGCGCACTCAGGGAAATCAGGCCGGTCAGGGCCAGCTTCTGAAACGTTTTCAATGTCCCTCTCCACGGAGTGGCCCGGGGGGGCCACTCCTCCCTGCTTCCCGTCACCGGGTCGCGAGAATCATCAAAAGACTACGGATTGACGCAAGGCCGGATGGGCCGCGGGCACTCCAGACCCGGGCCCGGGTAGCAGCAGATGTCGTCCTGGTCGCGAGGCAGCACGTTCCAGCGGGGCCGGGCGGCGCTCACCTGCCGCAGGTGACCCACGACGTCGAAGGTGGCCTCCTGCAGGAAGCGGCACTGCTCGGCCGCCTCGGCATCCGGGTCCTCCCTGTTGCAGTCGGGGTTGAGGTCCGGCACCGCGTCCTTCGTCACCAGGTTGATGCGGGTGCGCGCGTCCGCCGCCGCCTTGCAGGTGAGCGTGCCGTCCTCGCGGTTCTGCACGGAGGCGAACACCATGCTCTCGCCCGTGCCCATCGTGTGCTGCAGCGGGGTGTTGGCGGGCAGCGCCACCGGCGTGCCGCTGGCGCTGAAGCGCACGTTGGCCGGCTTGTCGCACGAGACGTTGATGGGGGTGCCCCTCGCGAAGCTCCCGGACTGCGCCCAGGTGACGACGGTCGGGTCCGCGTTCACCTCGGCGGTGAAGGTCTGGATGCGCGCTGGGACGGACTCATCGAGCCCGGCCGCGGCGGCGCCCGTGGGGTTCATCTCCACCACGAACTGTCCGAAGCCGTTGTACGTGTTGCGCTCCGTGCAGTGGACGCCGGCGAACTCGCCGATGCCCAGGGTGCAGTCGATGTTGCACTGGCGCTCGGCGATGTCCGGGTCGTTCGGGTTGTCCGTGCCGCAGCTGCCCCACGTCCCCGCGCGGGTGTTGGGGCAGAAGAAGGGCACGGTGCCGTTGCCGTTGGCGTCGCAGTTGTGGAAGACGCGCGGGAACTTCACGCGAGAGAGCTTCACCAGCGACGACTCCAGGCCCTCCATCTTGTAGTTGTCGTAGCTGTAACCACACAGTGGGTCGGTGATGTAGAGCGAGGCGCTGTAACCGCACAGGCGGCCGTTGATCTCAACCGGAGTCACCAGCTTCAGGTACTTGTCCCACTCCGTCTGTGGCAGCAGCCGGACGCGCTCGCGCACCGTCCACGCAGGGAAGGTGAGCTGCGTGGTGGCGGTGAACTCCTGCACGGAGCCGGAAACCGACCACACCAGGTCACCCGCGTCCAGCCCCTCGGGGAAGGAGTAGTTGTAGATGTAGAGCGAGTTGAAGCGACCGGGATAGTAGCCGTCCGGCTCTCTCGTCTGGATGTTGGCGCCCGGAATGCTGTCCTCGCGGACGCGACAGGCGGTCAGGTCAGTGACGAAGAAGCCGCTCGGGTCCGTGCCCGTCACCAGCAGCGTGACTGGCTGTTTGTCGTTCGGGTCGCCCTCGGGGCAATTCTGAAGCAGGGGGGGGCCAGCCTCCGGGTTACGTCCGAGGCGCATGTACGTCCCCGCGTAGGCGGTGAGTTGCTCGCCGTCTTGCGGAACCTGGACCGTGGCGATGGTCGGCTCCTCGAACTTCATGAGCCGCGACAGGCCGGTGGAGTGGGTGCGCGTCGCCGGCTCCTCGGGCAGCTCGCCGGGGACGATCTGTCCGTCGGCGTAGTCCACCTGCGGGGGCTCGTCCTGCACCCACACGTGGGCGTCACCATAGAGCTGGCCGGCGCGCACCGTGCCGGCGCCCCGGCCGTTGGTGAGCTGCGTCCACCGGTAGCGGTACTCGCCCACCAGGTTGCCCGGCACCGTACGGAAGGACACGGGCCCGTTGAAGGACTCCATGGGCTGGCCCTTCGCGTCCAGGGCGGTGATCTCCACGTCGAAGTCCACCGGCGTGCGGGGCAGGGCCAGCCGGCAGTTCTCCGTGCCGCGGATCTCCAGCGGCACCTGGTCCTGGCCACCGTGCGCGTCGGCGCACTCATTCACCACCGGCAGCGGCGTGCGGGTGCCGCCGGTGTAGATGCCCTGGAGGGTGACCTGGAAGGAGGCGACGCCGTTGGGCTCGGGCGTTTCTTCGGTGTAGCAGCCGGCCGCCGCCAGGGCCGACAGGAAGAGCAGGCGCTTCATTTACTTCACCCTCCGGCCGATACGAGAGTCCTCCACCGCGTCCGCGATGGACATGGCGGTGGGGTTCTCACAGAAAGTCCGCAGCTGGTTCGTCACCGTGCCGCAGATGGGGTTGTTGCCCGCCAGCACGTCGCGGCAGCTGCAGCGGCCGGTGTACGGGCCGTCCGGCACATTGCACTGGCTCTGGATGTCCTCGGCCGTCAGGCCCGGCACGCCGCAGCGCTCCGCCGCGTCCGCGGGAAGCGACAGCAGGTCGCTGCAGGTGCAGCTGCCCACCTCGCGCTCCAGCGCGGCCTTGAACTCGGAGGCGGCGCGGCAGTAGCCCACCACCTGCTCGTTCACCGTCCAGCGGCCGTTGATGAGGTTGCCGCAGTAGTGGCCCGTCTTGGACGTCTGCCGCCCCGCGAGGATGTCCTCGCAGGTGCAGAAGCCCTGCATGTAGCCGATGAGCGAGTCGCGCAGCGAGATGCCCGTCTCGATGCGGGTGGTGTTGCGCTTGAGCACGTTGAAGCCCGAGCCACCCTTGGCGATGTAGTCGTTGACGGCGATCTTGTAGGTGCCCGTCGGGTCCAGCGGCTTGCCGTTGATCTCGATGTCGGTACCCGGGTGCGCGTAGCAGCGGCCCACGTTCGCGTTCGTGCTCTGGTCCACCAGGCACTGCCACGGCGCGTGGCCCTGGCGGTCCTGGTTGGGGCAGTCGGTGCCGTTGAGCGCGGGGTTGCAGGCAATCTGCAGGTCGTTCACCTGCACCTGGGCGCAGTCCATGGTGAAGCGGGCGCCGGAAATCTGGGCCTGGCTGACGCAGCCACGCTCCGCGGAGCGCTCGGTGACGAAGTCGAACAGCTCCTGCATCTCCTTACCGGAGAGGTACATGATGTTGATGGTGTTCTCGAACGGGAACACGTTGAACATCGACTCCTGCGTCACCACGCCGGCATAGAGGTTGTCGCGGATGCCCAGCGAGTTGGTGAGCGCCATCTCCGCCTCGACGCGGCGGCGCTTGCGCATGGAGTCCGCCGCGATGTTGCCCAGCGGCGAGTCACCACCCGTGGAGTTGTTGCGGCGCTGCACGTCGCGCGGCGCGTAGGAGAAGATGGACGTCAGCTGCAGGTTGAAGTCCATGCCCAGGATGTACGGCTGGAGCAGATGGGTGGTCATCCGGTCCTCCTGGTTCTTGCACTCCTGGATGGCCTGGCGGACCCGCTCGTCACTGAGGAACTGGCCCTCTTCCCAGAACACGTTGGGGTCGTGGCGGAAGCGGCGCATCGCGTCGTCGCACCACAGGGCGTCCATGGGGAAGACGCGGTAGTCCTGGCTGATGATCTCTCCGCCCTCGCCGCTGCCGAGCACATCCGGCATCTTCACCACGAGCTCCAGCCGGCCCACGTACTTGGCGAAGGCGCCGGAGTGCGCGAGCACCACCTTGCGGCCCGCCGGGTCGGTGAGCAGCTGCGGCGGGTTGAGCACGACGTGCAGGTGGCCGCCCATGATGGCGTCCACGCCCACCACGCCGGGGATGCGCACGCGCACCACGGACTTGTCGTCACCCTCGGGGCCGAACCACTCCAGCACCTGCCAGGGCTCCTTCGAGCGCTCCACGAAGGGCTTGGCGCGCTCGTACTCGTAATAGGCCTCGTAGCCATGGATGACGTCCTGGTCCTCGTGGAGGCCCAGGTGGCTGACCAGGACGATGAGGTCCGACACGGGGCGCAGCAGCTCCACGTAGGCGCGCGCCACCTCGTTCTGCTCCAGCGGCGTCACCTGCAGGCTGTTGCCGCCCTCGACGATGGAGTTGAGCGACGAGAGGTTGGCCATGCCGATGATGGCCACCCGCAGGCCCTTCACGTTGCGGATGGTGTACGGCTCCACTTCCAGGGCCGTCTGGTGGTTGCCGTTCGACCGCCAGTCATCCCAGAAGTAGTTGGCGGCCAGCAGCGGGAACGTCGCGTGCTGCCGGGCCATCTCGGTGAAGTTGAGGAGGCCCGCGTCGAACTCGTGGTTGCCCACGACGGCCGCGTCCAGCCGGGCCTGCGAGAGGAACTTGAACTCCACCTCGCCGGTGTTGAGGTTGAAGATGGGCGCGCCCTGGAAGCAGTCGCCCGAGTCCACGTGCAGCACGCGCTCGCCCTGGGCGCGCTCGCGCTTGAGCAGCGCGCCCATGCGCGTGGCGCCACCGAAGGGGCCCGCCTCGGGGACGGTCCCCAGGTCCACGTCCGTCTTCAACGGCGCGAAGTCATAGGGGATGAGGCGCGAGTGGATGTCCGAGGTATGAAGGAGCGTCAGGCGCACCTCCTGCCCCTCGAGGTTGTAATCCTGGCCTTCCAACACCGGCATGCACGAAGCAGAGGCCAGGGCGCAGCTGAGGCCGAGCAGGAGGCGACGCATCAAGAGAATTCCGTGTTTCAGGGGGAGGACAGCGGTAAAGCGGGCGCAAGGTACGGGATCAAGCTTTGTCGAGCAAGCAACGCCACCATGTCGGGCCGGGTTCCTGCCAGTGGCGTTCCTACTCCCCAGGAGAGCAGGCGGACATGCGGCAGCGTCATTCCAGTGTGACTGACATCGAGATCATCGAGGATTTCTCGTCTACCGCGAGGTGCGACGAGGGCTTTCTCAGGGTTCGGAGGCTGCGGTGCCGCAACCGGCGCGCGGACGGTTCGTCCTCTCCCATGTACCGGGTGGATGTGGTGGACCGGCCCCGCCTGGACGCGGTGGCGGTGCTCGTCTACCGCCGCGGTGCGTCAGGCCTGGAGGTCCTGACGCGGATGAACCTCCGGCCCGCGGCGTATTTCCGGAAGGACAACCGCGGCGCGATGACCGTTCCGGACCCCGCGTCCGGCTACTTGCGTGTGGAAGAAATCGTCGCGGGGCTGCTGGAGCCGGAGGACAAGGGCGAGGACGGCCTGCGCCGTCGCGCGGCGGCGGAGGTCCACGAAGAGGCGGGCTACCCGGTGCGGCCCGAGGCCATCCAGCTGCTCGGAGGTTCGTTCTTCCTCGCGCCGGGCATCCTGTCGGAGAAGGTCTTTCCCGCGGCGGTGGACGTCACCGATGTGTCGCCCGAGGAGCCCGAAGGGGATGGCTCGCCGCTGGAGGAGGGCACGCAGCTGCAGTGGCGCCCCATCCTCGAGGTGTTGGAAGCGTGCCGGCGCGGTGACATCCCGGATGCGAAGACGGAGGTGGCCCTGACGCGGCTGCTCGCCCTTCAGCCCTGACGGGCGCGCACGGGTTTCGCACGGCCGCGTGCCGGGGTAGGGTGCGCGGCGTCCCGAAATCCACCGCAGAGGTTGCTGCATGTCGTCGCTGCCCCCCTGGCTGGCCCAGTTCCTGCCTATCCTCATCCTCCTGGGGGCCATTGGCCTCGTCCTCGCGCGCCTGCCGAAGGTGGAGCTGGGACACTCGGAGGCCTTCAAGCGCCGCCGGCTCTTCAACTGGTTCCCGCTGGGCATGACGTACGCGTTCCTCTACATGGGGCGCTACAACCTCAACGTGGCCACCAGCGCCATGGGGGACCGCACCTCCAACGCGGACTTCGGCACCATCTTCGCGTGGGGCACCGCGGTGTACGGCGTGGCCTTCCTCCTCAACGGCCCGCTGACGGACAAGCTCGGCGGCCGGAAGACCATCCTGATGTCCGCGGCCGGCTCGGCGCTGGCCAACCTGGCCATGGGCGGCGTGGTGTACGCGGTGCTGACGCGGAACTGGGCGCCGCCGGGCGGCCTGGTGGCGACGCTGTCGTTCCTCTACGCCGTCAACATGTACTTCCAGAGCTTCGGCGCGGTCTCCATCGTCAAGGTGAACGCGGCCTGGTTCCACGTGCGTGAGCGCGGCCTGCTGGGCGGCGTGTTCGGCATCCTCATTTCCCTGGGCATCTACTTCGCCTACGACTGGAGCCGGCTCATCGTGAATGCGGCGCCCACGTACTGGGCGTTCTTCGTGCCCGCGGCCATCCTCGTCGTGTTCCTGGTGGTGGACTTCTTCGTCATCCGCGACACGCCCAGCCAGGCGGGGCACGTGGACTTCGACACCGCGGACGCGTCGTCCGGGGAGACGGGGCCTCAGCTCGGCGTGGTGGACGTGCTGAAGAAGATGCTGACCAACCGGGCCATCATCATCATCCTCTGCATCGAGTTCTGCAGCGGCTTCATGCGCAACGCCATCATGCAGTGGTACCCCAAGTTCGCGAAGGCGACGGGCCTCGCGGAGACCTTCGTGGCGGCCAACTGGGGCATGCTGCTGTGCGTGGCCGGCATCACCGGCGGCATGTTCGCCGGCGTCATCAGCGACCGCGTCTTCGACTCGCGGCGCGGCCCCGTGTCCGCCGTGCTCTACGGCGGCATGTCGCTGGGCGCCGTCATCTCCGTGTTCGTGCTGGAGAACGCCTTCCTGGGCTGGACGGTCATCTTCATGTCGCTGTGTGTCATCGGCGTGCACGGCATGCTGTCCGGCACGGCGAGCATGGACTTCGGCGGGAAGAAGAACGCGGGCCTCGCGGTGGGCATCATCGACGGCGCCGTGTACGCGGGCACCGCGCTGCAGTCCGTCCTTTTGGGCTCCATCCTTCCGTCAGGGGACGAGGCGAAGCTCGCGGCCAACTGGAGCAACTGGCCCTACGCCATGCTGCCGCTGTCCTTCGTGGGCCTGCTGCTGGCCACCCAGGTGTGGAACGCCCGGCCGCAGCCGAAGTCCACGCCCGTTCCGGCCACCCTGCCGGTTCCTCCCGCGGCACCGGCCAACCGAACCGGCACTGAAGGGTGATGTCCGTGCGGCCCCAACGATGCGTGACGTTGGGGTCACTCCCGCGTGACAGGGATGTAACGTAGACTCCTGCCGTGTCCCAGTCACCCGCACCCCTGCAGAGCCGCTTCGAGGTCCATGACCGGAAGCAGTTCGAGATAAAGCTCGAGTACCAGCCCTCCGGGGCGGACGAGACACGCTACCTCGTGGAGGCGTACCTCTTCCTGCCCGGGAGCCTGAACATCGACGCGGAGACGTACCCGCGCGCGGACTTCTACGCGGACATCCACAACTACGTGCGCTTCAAAACGCCGGTGATGGCGGTGAGCGAGCTGCTCAGCTCGGAGACCTCACCGCTAGTGCGCCTGGAGGCGTGGCTGCGCACGGGGATGGGGGCGGAGAAGGACGTCGTCTACCAGGCCAAGCTGCTGTCGTGCGTGCTGCGCGGGGCGCTGCGCCGCTTCGCCACGGGCGTGGAGTCGCGCTGCGAGGGGCCGGGGGCCCTGCCCACCGACGCGTGTGCGGTGCTGGAGTCCGAGGTCCTGGCGATGCAGGACGGCGTGTCTCAGGTGCTGGAGCGCTTCCGCGCGTGGCTGCGCGCGGTGGGAGAGATGCGGCTGCAGGAGCGCTCGCGGGCCTCGCTGCGGCTGGTGGACGAGTACGTCAGCCTCCTGGTGGAGGGCGGCTTCCGGCGGGCGGTGGCGGACATGAAGTCGCTGCCGCGTGGCGAGCCCTGGCACGGACTGCGCAAGGGGCTGATGGAGGCGGTGCTGCGGGAGGAGGCGTACCGCAAGGAGCACCAGCTGCGCAGCGTGCTCAGCCCCACGGGCGACAACGAGGAGTACATCCTCCGGCTGGGCTTCCTGAAGAAGTTCTGCATGAACGTGCTGTTCCTGTCGTCGAAGCGGCGGCAGAAGCGGCAGGGCTGGGAGGAGATGCTCTTCGCGCTGGCCGCGGGCGTGGCGATGACGGTCGCCACCGCGGTGGCCTTCTGGGCGCAGGAGCGCTACGCGCAGGCCAGCCTCAACTTCTTCCTCATCCTCGTGGTGGGCTACATGGTGAAGGACCGCATCAAGGAGGGCCTGCGCCGCATGCTCAGCCGGGTGGCGGCCATGCACCTGGCGGACCGCACCACGAACCTGGTGGACCCCGTCACCGGGCGCGTCATCGGCGCGTGCGAGGAGCGCGTGGACTACGGGCCCTCGCTGAAGGTGCCGAACACGGTGTCCGCGCTGCGCCAGCAGGATGACTTCCTCACCGCCACCCAGGGCGAGCTGTCGGAGACGGTCATCCGCTACCAGAAGCAGATTGTCCTGGACGCCCGGCACCTGCCGCGCACGCAGCGGGGCCTGACGGGCGTGACGGACATCCTCCGCCTCAACGTGGAGCGCTTCCTGCGCGACATGGACGAGCCGGAGCTGGCGCTGGAGTACGTGGACCTGGCGGACCTGTCCGTGGGGCACATCCGCGGCACCAAGCGCTACCCGGTGGACATGGTGTTCCGCTTCTCCGTGGTGGAGGAGGAGAAGGAGCGCAGCCAGGAGTCCGTCCAGTTCGTGCGCCTGGTGCTGGACCGGAATGGCATCCAGCGCATGCAGCGCTTCCCGGAGCCGGGATCGGGCACGACGCCCAGCCGCCCCGGGTGGAAGACGGCGGCGTGAAGCTCCCGGCCCTGTCGCCGGGAGCCTCCGCTTGATTTCAATCTATCGCCCGATGACGTAGCCACAAGGCATGCCCGGCTTGCAATAGCCGGCAAATGCCCATAGCAATGAGCGCGGTCTGGAGTGAGGACACGACCACGAACGTGAGCTGGGGTGCGACCACCGCAGCGAGCGACGCTCGGTCATCGATGAGCCCCAGGGCCACGGTGGCCGAAAGGTATGCGGGGAGGTTCAACAGCGCCGTCCAATGGTTGATGGGGGCGGGAATTTCGTCCGTAAACATCCTCGCTCGCTCGAGCAGGGGGCCGCTGCCCGCGTCGTGCAGTTCACGGAATAGGATGACCAGATAGATCACAGTATTTGCTGAGGCGGCGGCAGCGCCGACCCATCGCGTGACGTGGGGCCTGGCGCCCCGCGCATTTCCCAATGGAGTGGGAGGCGGGGCGTGCTTCATGGTGAAGGCTCCGTGGGCAACTGCATCGTGTGGGTGCCGGAGCGTTCGCGAGAGGCTTCAAACGCGGCTCGAATCGAAGTCATTGAGGTCTCCCTATTGGCCGCACCACCATGTGCCCCCTCCGCGCTTCCGAGCGTGACGTTTGGAAACTTCTTGGAGAAGTCCTCCAGCGAGCCGTACCTACGGATGATTTGGTCGGCGAGCGACTCAGCCTTACGGTCTCCGAACATGTTGTTTCCACCGCCGATTGTGTACTGGTCGCCGACGAGGTTGACGATGATGAGATGCTCCGAGTTCTTCGCAGCGGCCTCAAGGTTGGCCATGATCCTGTCGACCCGCGCTCCGAACACGATGACGTTGTTCCACTTGACGTCGGATGCGCCCTGAGGCCCCGCCGCCGCCGTCGCTAGGATGGCCGCGTCTCCACCTAGGCTAAAACCCACAAGGTTCTTCTGGGACTGGTCCACATGGACATGGTTGGTGGCGAAGGCTTGCGCGGGCGCAGGATCCTTTCTGAACCAGCCACTTCCATGGACCTTATTGGGGACGACGGTCCGTACGTCTGGTAGGAGGGATTTAACGGTGCTTTCCAACAATGTCACGCCACTAGCATCTCCTGGACCGCCGCCGTGGAGCACCACTGTGTCGAGCCCCGACGGGTCAACGAGGTTCAGCGGCGCATTGCGGGCATAGCCGTAGAGATTGCATTCGACGGGTTTTTCACTGCAGTTTTCCAGACTTTCAAGGTAGAGTGGGTCTGGCGTCAGGAATCGATTGATTGTCGGGTCGTAGTCGCGCACACCCATGCGAATGACGCCTAGATCCGCGTCGTAGCCATGTTGAGTGTAGTCGAGCGCCGCGGCGATGTCGGGATGGGCACTTCGATTTCCGAACGGAGAGACCCACCGCGGTGTTCCATCGGTGTCAGCCAAGATGGTTCCCCGCAGGTCGGTTGCCACCATCTGGAACTGCCCGTTCTTGAGCAGGCCCACCAGTTGGCCACCGAAACGGAGTGGCTCCGTGAGTCCGGAAGCGTCCAGATAGACGCCGCCCTCAAGAAAGCCTGCCACTGGGATACCCGCGACGAGCTTGAGGATGCGCTGGCCCGTCTCATCGTAGAGGTAGTTCCACTGGCCCGGTGGGCGTGTCGCTGTGGCAATCTGTCCATTGGGGCCGTAGATGAGCGACAGGTCTCCCTTGGAGATAGTCCGCCCCAATGCGTCGAAGACATGGGGTGTTCCGCCAACCATGAGCGTATTGCCCTGGCGTGAGAAGGCCCGCGTCGCTTCTTGTTCCTCAATGAACGTGGGGAGCCCAGAGTCATCGAAGCCGTAGTTGTAGACGTGTTGTGAATCCTCGGCGCTGACGAGAAATCCCTGCGGCGAGTGGCCATATTGACGCAACAAGTGGGTATCGCCGAGTGAGAACGACTCGTGACTCATGAGGCCCCGTGAGTTCAGCCGCAATGAAGTGGAGGCGCTCCAATTGAGCCCAACCTGAGAGAGCGAAGTCACCTCTCGCGTCAATGGGTCATAACCCAACGACGCGCTCCCACCCGTAGAGAATTCAATCGTGGTTGGCAGCCCATTCTCATTGTAATCCAGGATGGCAAGCGGCTGCCCGTTCAGATACAGCTCCGAGAGCTGGCCATAGGTGTTCCAGTGCCAGGACTTGGTGTTGCTTGACTGGAGCGGTCCCTGTGGGCTCCACAGCTTCATGGTCTCGCTGCGCACGTCGCCCGTCGCTGCATAGGTGTATAACCATTCAACCGTGTGCCAGCCGTGGAACTGAAGAATTCGCCTGGAGACGAGCCCGTCTGAACGGTACTCCAGCCGCTTGGTATATCCCTCTCCCTGAATCGCTGAGACGAGTCCCAAGGTGGTGCGGAACGTCGGATGCTCAGGGCTCGTTCCGTCATGGTAATATCGGTACACGAGAGGAGCGCTGCCAGCGAAGTCCGCATGGGTTTCACTCTCGAGTCTACCTGCCGAATCGTGCGTGAATGTGACCTGCCGCTGCACGACGCCCGAGGGAGACGAGAATCGCTTGAGCAGGAGAAGACCAGAGAGTGGGTCGTAGGCGTATTCGATGTTCGCCACGCCCTCGCGAATCATCAACGAGACTCGGCCATGGTCGTCGAAGTGCGCTTGGTGCTTACTACCGTCCGGTAGTTCGACCTGGCGCATTCGCCCGAGGGCATCGTAGCGAAATGCATGGCGAACGCTGGCTTCGTCTTCACGTGCGACGAGGCGTTGTGATGCATCCAGGGTCACTTGCGTGCGGAGGGTTCCATTCTCCCATGCGGTGCGGTGGAGCAGTCCTGCATCCAACCGCAGGGACGTCGCGACCTGCTTCTCAACGCCCGCGTGAAGTGATTTTGTTGTGGCGACATCATGCCCGAAAGTGGACTTGCGTGAAAAGTCAACGAAATGCCCCCCGGAGAAAAGCCCTGCGTAGTTCAATGCAAGAATGTTCTCAGTGCTGGGCATCGTAGATCGCATAAACGTTCGCGTTTCAGCAACGGAAGTTCTTCGCTCCACGATGCCATCGAATACCCAGCCTTCGGGAATGCGTGTGGCCTCCGTGACCTGCTCGCCCGCCGCAGTGGCGAACAACACGCTGTCCTGCGCCGATCCATCCTGCTCGTCAATCAGGCTTGAGATGAAGATGGATGCTGGAGCCACCCCGGTGGCATACTGATAGCTGTAGGTCTGCTTGGGTTGGGCCTCTGAGCCAGCGAGGTTGTCCCACTCTTTCTCCAGGCGCTCCAACCCATCGTACCGGAAATAGCGTGTGTATTGCTGCGCACCGCGATCCTTCTCCAAGGACAGAATCGCATCGCTGAGGGGATGCCGTTGCGTCACGTGGGTCATCACGCCATCTGGAGTGGTGATTTCTCGCAAGATACGGGAGTCAGGCTCGTACTCGAAGTGCGTGGTGCCTCGGCCCGGTAGGGTAATTGCAGAAATCATGTAGTCGGCCGAGTAGGTGACGTGTTGCAGCGCCAGGGGCTGGCTTGGTGTGACGCTGTAGACATCCGTGGCGAGGCCGGCTGCGTTGCGCGCAATCTGGACTTCGTGACGGAAGTCGAACGTGGGATCCGTGTGGATGCCTGTGTGGCGGATGGTCTCCTCCAAGCAATGCAGCGCAGGGCCAAACCCAGGAACAGTTGCGCGTGACTTCTCGATGAGCAGTGTTCCGTGCTCATTCGTCTGCTTCACAGTGGAAGGACAGATCTCCATTGCGTAAGCTTGGTATTCCGTCTTCTCCACGGAAGCGAGGTGGCCAGCGGTGTCGGACGCCCAGCCACGCAGGTTTTCCTTGAGTTGCTTCCTGTTGACCCCGTGGAAAGGGGCATCTTCGTAATCCCATTGTTCGAATGCATAGACCCCAACCGTGAGCGGATCTCGCCGAACTTCCTTGGTCCTCAGTCCAGAATAGTCATCAGTATTGAGGAATTCGATGTCGTGCTCTTGTGTGCTGGTTGTTCGCGTTACCTTGTTGAATCCAACAAGGAATTTTCCTTGCGTATGAAGAGTGGGCTCCAGGTGATTGTACGTGAATCGAACCGTGTCATGACCGGAGGACTCTATCTCCATCGCGGAAAGCAGCGGCTGGCGCTGCCGTGCCCCAGGAGTAGCGTTACTCTGCGCATATTCGAAATGCAGCACTGTACCTTTGCCGTCATTGGCGGTGCGCATCAGTCCGGTACCAGGCGTGTCGAGAGAAATTCGATAGGCACGTGTGATGAACTGTTCCAGCCTCGTGTATGAGACCTCGACGTTGCCGCTGCCAGAGAAGTCCGCGATGACTGGGCGACTGAAGGACATGCCTACGCTTGCGAGGGCGGGCACGGAGACTTCTTGGAAGCGAGTCCCTGTATTGACTACCAGGATGGTCGCTGGACTGGAGATCCGGGTGAGGAGAATGTCCGTGAGCCCATCTCGGTTGATGTCAATGAAGTTGAGTTGAAAGTCGGAGAGATTCGTGAGGGACAGCCCTGAAAGCGTTCGGAGTTCGAATGGCTGGCCATTCTGCAGGAATGAGGCATTTCCCAATCCGAACCAGACCATGAGCCCGCCACTGTACCGGGATACGATGTCCGGGACTCCATCGCCATTGAAGTCGTGAAGCCATGAGGCATTAGGGGCGATGACGGGATGGAGCGCTCCCTGAATCGGAGCGCCGAAGGCGTAGGTACTCGCAGTACTGGTATTAGGGAGGACACGATACTCGCCGCTGCTGACGCGGACGATATCGGGCTGATGATCCCGGTTGATGTCCACCAATTTAACGTTGGCCCCGAGTTCCCAATCTCCAGGGATCGTCTGGACCGCCAAGGATTGGCCAAGACGGTTGCATACGGTGAGCGTCGTTTGCGTCCGCAATGAAGACGGTTGGAGACTTACGACCTGGTACTCGCCGTCAGCACGGAGTTGCGCAAGGTTGCGAGGCAGATTGAAGGATGACTGGGGGGCGCGGCAGGCCCATGCCGCGTCGGGCGGCCGAGGGGGGAGTGGCTCGTAAACGAATCCATCATCCCCTTGAACTAGCAGCGTGTTGCTTACGTGGTGCTCGATGTCAATTCGACCGTCCTCATTGATGTCGAGCAGGGTCCCCCGGTTGGGCTGGAGCGCGTCCGATGAAAAAGACGTGAACAGGGCATCGAGCTTGGGCACTCGTTCGAGAGACGCCATGGAAAGGCGTTCGGTAGCAAGTTGATACGTGTACGTTGATGGCGGGGCGGTTTGTCCTGACGCAAAACGCTGGACAACCGACTGAAGGTAGAACGATGGGCCAAGTTCATCTGCCTGCCAGGTGGGCTCGTGTCGCCATCGCTCCTCGAAGGAGCCTGTGACTGCATGCTTCGTTTGCGAAATGACGGCGGACACTCGTCGGTCGAGCGTCAACTCTAGACCTGAGCGAAAGTCCCGAAAGGGATGAGGCAGCAGTTCGTATTCTAGCAGGACGCGGTGCTGGAAGTCATCCCCGACGCCGCCATACGAGACCATTTTGAGGAACATTCGTCCCGAAGCGTTGGCCTCATAATCGAAGCGAGTTTTCCGCCCTGTTGCGGTGACGACTTCTTCAAGGAACCACGACCAAGTCCCGCGAGGGGTGACAATTCGGTGAGTTCCTCCGAATCTCCATCGACTCCCATCCGAGTGGTACGCGATGAGGGTGTCGCCGAGGTGCTCAAGGCGGATCATCGAATCTAGGCCGCTGGGATACCAGTAGCCGTCGTCTCCGGGCACGAACCGCCCCCAGGGACCGGCGAGCTCATCGGTGATGTAGTCGGGGCTGCCTTTCACGCGCCACCGCGTGAAGGAGAGCGCGTTTTGCCAACCTGCGCCCCACTCCGACAGTCCGTTATCCACGGCGTAGGTGGGGAAGAATGCCCCCATGGGGGCGCCGCGTTCAGTGGGGTATGAAAACGGTGCCTGGAGACTGAATGCTCCACGGCTGACATCGGCAGGACCAAACGTGACACTCGCAAGCTGGCCTGCGAGTGCTCCGCGTTGAGGCTCGCCGAGTTCTGGTGCTTGGACCTTTGCGTCCAGCGAAGAGGATGTTTGTGCAAACGCGCAGGGGGCAATCAAAAGCCCATGCAACACGAGCGCGGTTGAGAGCCGCACGTAATTCATGAAATGCCTCAAGTGTATATCGAAGGTTGTGGATTGAGAAAAGGGGACAGACAGTTGACAACTGCCCGCCCCCTCGAAGGACGCTTAGCGTCCCTTGGCTACTGCATGTCCGATTCGACGCTCAGCAGTCCCGCGCTCGTGAGCGTAGTTCCGGAGGGGCACGTCCGGAGCCACGTCATCGGCTGAGTAAGCTGCCGAGGCTCGACTTGAAATACGAGGACAAACTCGCTCACAGTATCAATGAGAGGGCCTTCGCCAGGTTGAATCGGTTCGAACAAGGCCGTCCCATCGACATCGAACTGGGTGAATGGGGAGAGGCCATTCCCTGCTCGATCAGGAAGGACTCGGGTGTCGAATTCGCTCAGTGCATCGAACGGCCCTCCATAGTTCACGGGAAGTCCTCCAAAATGCCACTCTGCGTTGTCTTGTTGATACGTCTCCAACCCCGCGAGTGTGGGAAACGCGAGTTGCGATCCGAACTGAGTAAGCGCCCGCGTTGCAAGCGCGCCGCTGAGTGCATTTCCGTCCGATCCATGGACGCGTGCGAACAGGCCCATGGCGCGGATGATCGGAGAGCTCTCGAAGCAGAGCAACTGCGCGTGTCCTCCGGAGGCCGAATAGAAATCCTCCGGTAGTACCGTGAAGGGGGCGATGCCAGTTGTCAGCAGATGGTTCCACATTTGCGCGGACCTGGAGTCACTGACCTTCCGATAAGGAGTGTCAGCTGGGGCGCCTGGACGTGGAAAGCTGAGTGCAACGAACTTTGGAGTCAGGTGGTTTGCGGCAGCCCTCGCCGAGGCGAACTTGTCTCGAATGTCGAATTCAACATCAAGGATGGATTCGGCGCGGTCCAGTGCCGGTGCCATCCAGTCCATGTCGACCAAGTGCATGAGGCGGGATCGTGCAGTTGAGTCATTTGCGATGGCTGTGATGACACTGGGGTAGCGAAGATGGATGATGGGGTAGAGGTACTGATTGAGGCCAGCTACGACTTCGCGTGTGGTGGAATCGAGTTGAGAGCCGTCCAGGTTGCGCAGGTTCCACAATGGAAGCATGCGAACCCACCGGGACTCTTCTTGGGCGGATGCCAGTTCGTCACGGAGTGCCCTGAGCTCCAAGGCCAAAATATCCTGCTCCCGCCTGACCGCGAGAATCTCCACCTGCCTCTGGAGAATAGAGAGGTCATGCTCTAGCCAGGCAGAGAACAAGCCATTGAAGGTGGTTGGAATCTTCGAAGGATCATTCACGTCGCAATTGCATTCCGCGGCAAGCCGGGCGAACGCTTGACTTCGCAGTGCTGACAGATCCTGGGGATGCAGCCTCCCTTGTCGCAGGTAATCCGGAAACTTGCTGCGAAGGTCTTCCCTCACGGCTGCCATGGCCCTGCCCAGTTGTTGGATACTGGCGGCGAGGGGTCGAGAGTGGCTGATGTTGACGGTGAGGCTGCCGGTTGCCGTGGGACCGCAACCTGTTTTGTCATTGACCACCAGGTAGAGGTCCGAGGCGCGATCGATTGCGATGGATGTGTGCGGCGCCTGGACAAGATGGATGTTCCGGATGTGGCTGCGCAATGCCTGTGTGGAATCCGGCGGACGTTCGACCTCCAAGAGCAACAGACTTCCGGCTGGAAGTTGTGGGAAGGGAGTGTTGGCTGCGCGGAGCCCGGTGGTGAATGCCGCGACACTGCGGCTTTCTGAGCCGTTCGCATTATTATCGATCTCGGTTGAGGAGCTGCGTTCACCCCAGTCCCACTTCAGGCACGCTTCGGTCTTGACATAGGCCCTGAAGGAGGCGCCCCATACATCGACAATGCTCGGGGAGCCATATGAGGCCTCCATACCTGCGCAGGTGGATGACGTCTGGTCAAACGTCCTGTAGGTGCCGTCTTCTTTCACGGACTGTTTGGAAATTGCCTGGAAATTGCTGTTTTGCAGGTTGACAAGGAACCCTTCGGGGCCCGTTAGAACTGGAACTGTCTGAGGTCCATTGGGACCTTGTTCGGTTCGGGTGACACGAATGGGTCTCGTCGTGTTCGGGTCTCCAGGCAACCTGTGGGTTCCTTGACTGATCGCACAGGTCGGTGACCACTGTCCGGTCACCGCGAGCGTAAGAAAATCACCGGCTTCTGTAGCCATCATCCAAGGTGTTGTTCCATTCGTCCTGGCAGCGATGTCAGCGATGGGAGTCTCAGGGTTGGGACTGCCTCCAGCGTAGACCGCATTGCCCGCGCTGAGCATGATGGGAGGGACGGTGTCTTGTTGGATGAGGAGATTCAAATCCGTGGTCGCGACCAATTCGTCGAAGGCTTCCATGAAGTCGCCCTGCCGCACGTTGGCTACCTCCACGTTGTTACGAAGGCCGGCAAGATCTTCCGACACAACCTTCATGTGCTCATGAAGTGCGGTGATTCGCCACATTCCGGACGTTTCAACCTGCTTGGTCTGCAGGTTTGCAAGCAGGTTCTGAATCAGTGCGGTCCGAGTCGAGGTGTACTCAGAGATCCGCTGGCTGAGGTTGTCCCGAACCCGGTCCAGTTCATCGTCAAACCATTCTTGCTCAAACGTACCGGTGTTCATTCCCCGGGAAAGCACGTTCCGATGGAGGGAGTCGAACAATCCATGCGCTTCATAGCTCGTGGTCCGGGCGTGGGCTTCCCTCAAGAGTTGAGACATTCCCAGGGCAATCTGCGGTATCTGCTCTTGATTCCAGGTTCGCAGGGGGGAGCCAGGAGGCAGTGGATTCTGGCCCAGGGCGTCTGACACCGCCGCATCCATGCGTGAGTGTTGATTCACGATGGCCTGAAAGACTGCTCTCCACTCGCTGCGGACCTTGGTCGCACTATTGAGCGCATTTTGTAGCGCTGCACCGTCATCGAGTACACTGAGAAGTTTCCAGAGCTGACTCACTTCTGTGTTCAGCTGGCCGCTGGCGCAGGTGAGATAGCGGCACGCAAGGTCGTGAGATGCACTTGCCACCCGGAGTCGATCCACCATCCCGTGAAACGCGTCGCTCATCACGGGGAGGAGGAGCGCCGATTGGACGTAGGACTCCGGGGCAAATGCGCTGAGAAGGATTTCACGGTCCACTTTCATGTAGGCTGCGGACAGATCGTCAAGGGCCTCGGGAGTGAGGGTCGTGCCGATTTGTTGCTCGCTGTCGTACGCGCCCTTCCAGAATGCACTCATCAGCACGCTCAGTTCTTCCCAGAACTGAGGCGGCGCACCCAGGTAGTTGTCGCTCGAATGGAGAACGTGGAGCGAGTGGTGGCGCCACCTCTCTATGGCAGCCAGGTTGTGGATCAATGTTTGTTGCCGTGATGCTCCGCTCGGGCCGTGAGGTGCCGCGAAGACCTTCTTCAGCAACGAGATGGAGACGTCTCGGTAGGGAACTGCGTACGGCTGAAGTCCGCATTGAGGGTCGAGCGGGGCGTTTTCGATGAAGTCGATGCATTCATCCAAGAACTGGCGAGTGACAGCTACTTGGACATGATCAAGTGCAAGTGGGTGGCAAACCGTTTCGAGGAATGAGCGGTCGTGATTGAACGTGGGGTCGCAAGTCGGGCTCACCTCGGGAACCATCAGGTCATTGCCACAGTTCGAGCGAAAACGAGCGTTGCGATAGATGCTAAGTGCATCGGCTAGATTTGCTTCAGTCAGCTCGTCACCCCGCATCTCGATGAGGCGCCGGAGTTGGGTGGCTGTGACGTTGCGCTCTGTGACGTCGGCCTTGCTATCCCTGATGAGTCGCGCGAGTCGCTGCCTAATGCAGGTGTATTTTGCATTTACATCCGAGGCGTTCTGCATCGGAAGGTTGTCGCAGGTAGTACAATGCGGAGCCAGATCAATGGCTGCTGCGGTATCGTGAGTCGTCTTGAGGGACTCCAGTGAAAGTCCTCGAGGAGAAGCTGTCCTGGCGCCGCCATTGGCAAGGCCGCATTCGCTTTCGGTTGGAGCCTCACCGTGGCTCTCATGTCGACAAATCTCGTAAATGGGGCTTGAGGTGTCGTCGCACTGGGTTGTATGTGAGATGGGACAGGGGGCTTCCGCTCTCTGGTAATAGAGTGGGACATTGAAAAGCGTGACGTAGCACTCCTGTGTGAAGCGCGCGACGTCGCCGTTTACACTAACGATGGTAATGGGGCCTTCGCTCCAGGTCGAAGTGACGGTATAATGCCATCCTCCCAGGAGTGAGTCTCTTAGCGTGCGGACGCTGGCACTGCAGCCTCCTTGATTGTCGTAGTCGTATTCGTCGAACTGCTGGCAGCCATGTCCTGGCAGGCACTCCATTACAGAGTAACGGGTTCCACTGATGACTGGGGTCTGGTTGATCGTTTCGAATCGTTCGATGCCGAATGCCGGGTCCCTACATGAGTGATAATGGGTGCATGTCTTTTGTTCGTATCCAATGAGGGGACACGCGCTTGAGTCGGTCGCGGCGTAACACGGCGAGACATAGGTCTGATACTCCCAGGAGCCCGCACAGATTTGCTGTTCATCCGGAATACTCGGGTTCTGATCCCACGAGACTTGGGCGGGAGTGCAAGTGCTAGTTGTCGCGAGTCCTAGTGGGGCGGCTGTTGTTTGTGTGGACAGTTCGACGTCGCCATCGGGAGGGGCATTCCCGCACGCCGTGAACCAAATTCCAGCAAGTGCCAAGATAATGGCGCCTGTTGTTGTGTTGTTTTTCATTGGTGTTTTGTGCTGTGGTTTCAGTGGGACGAGGTTGTGTGTAGGTGATGGATTAGGAGGTGCGAGTGGCGCGAGTGTCGGATTCGGAGGGTTGGCTGGGTGTGTTGGCGGGTTACATTGGATGGCTTTCTTTGAGGGGGTGGCGTGATGTTGTAGGAGGATCCTGGACATCACCTGATGCTGAAGGGCATCGCGTACAGGGCTGGCTGGATCATGTGAGCTACGGGAGGGCCGCGGAGCATTGTTCGTTGGATGGAGCCCCCTGGCGTCCGACTTGACTCGGCAGCCGGGGCGCCTTGTAGTGCATTCGTAGTGTAGCGTCGAGTAGAGACGGGAAGTTGGCCCCAGCCAGTCAATGTGAGTGTGTATTCTGCGGGGGAGCCTTGGCTAATGCGAAAGTCGTGCCTTGCTGGTCCGTGCGCGTCGCTTACATTAGATCGAGAGACCTGCAGCAATGACTTGAGTCTTCCGAACCCAGTTCCGGTGCGCACAGCCCTTTGGGCTTTGCCGGGCCAATTCGATACGGTGGGTCAGTGAGGACTGCGTACTCAAATTTCCAGCACTGCTGCGCGCTTGGGACGAGAGAAATGCGCTGTCAGCGGCTGATAGTTGAGGGGAGGGGAGGGTGGCTCATGTCTTCCCATTGCCCGTCTCAAAGAAGCTTCATTGGTCTCCAAGGGGAATCAGCGCATACAGGTTGATGGCATCTGGTTCTTTGCTGGAGCGCCGTCCCTTCAGCGGGATAGGGGTCCCGCGAATGAGACACTGAGTGGCTAAAAGGATAGACGGAAAACCGTGAAATGACGGGCCGAGCAAAAAGCTGATTGACGGCGTTGTTCATCCGTGCATGGCTGGTCCGTAAGATGGGCGGGCGGGCTGTGGCCGGCACTTCGATGTGCTTGACTCATTCCCGCTTTGATGAGCGAGGAATCCCCTAGGAGCCACTCAAGTGGGTAGAGGGCATGCGACCTTCTCTCCCTGAAGCTTGACCACACAGGTAATCTCCCCGCGCACATGGCTTACGACGACTTCAAGAAGCGCATCCGCGACGACTGGCGAGACACCCTGCGTTCCATCCTGGAGCGCGCCCGCTCCGTGGGCCCTTCCGCCGTCCTGGCGTTCGACCTGGACTCCACCCTGTTCGACAACCGGCCCCGGCAGGCCCGCATCCTCCGCGAGTTCGGTGCCGCCCGCTCGCTAGCGGTGCTGGCGGCCTGCGAGCCCCACCACTGGGTGACGGGCTGGGACATGAAGGAGGCCATGCGCGCCTGCGGCCTGGAGGACGCCCTGGTGGAGGCCTACTTCGCGGACGCCCGCCGCTTCTGGGCCGAGCGCTTCTTCACCAGCGACTACTGCATGGACGACATCGCCATCGACGGCGCGGCCCGCTTCACCCACGACGTGGTGGCCACCGGCGCGCGGCTCGTCTACGTGACGGGCCGCCACGAGGGCATGCGGGAGGGCTCCGTGTCCTGCATGCGCCGCCACGGCCTGGCGCTCCCGGATGACGAGCGGGTGCTGCTCCTGATGAAGCCCACGCTGGCCGAGGACGACGACGCCTTCAAGCGGGAGGCCCACGCGAAGCTGGGCCGGCTGGGGAGCGTGGTGGCCGCCTTCGACAACGAGCCCACGCACGCGAACGACTACCGACGGAAGTTCCCAGACGCCACCGTCATCCATCTGGCCACGGACCATTCGGGCCGGCCCGTGGAGCTGCTCGACGGCGTCATCTCCGTCCCGCACTTCGCGCTGGAGTCCTGACGCACCGCGCCTGAAAAAGGCCCGTTCGTGTCGGGGTTTGAAAGGCTTTGAAGTCCCACTGCCGCGCGCTATTGAGTCGCTCGGCGTCCGCCGCCCCGGGAGTCCCGTGGGCGGCCTGCATGGAGGCATTCCGCGGTGGCCAGCCCGTACTCGAAAGAACTGCTGTTGGACATGTACCGGAAGATGTACCTCATCCGCCGCTTCGAGGAGCGCGCGGGTCAGCAGTACACGCTGGGGAAGATCGCCGGCTTCTGCCACCTCTACATCGGCCAGGAGGCCGTGGCGGTGGGGCCGGCGGAGGCCCTCCGGCCGGATGACTACATGCTCAGTGCGTACCGCGACCACGGCCAGCCGCTGGCCCGTGGCAGCGACGCGGGCATGGTCATGGCCGAGCTGATGGGCCGGGGCACCGGCTACAGCAAGGGCAAGGGTGGCTCGATGCACATCTTCGATATCGAGCACCACTTCTATGGCGGCTACGGCATCGTCGGCGGCCAGATTCCCCTGGCGGCGGGCATGGCCTTCGCCAGCCGCTATCGCAACGAGGACCGCGTCACGGTCTGCTACTTCGGCGACGCGGCGGCCAACCAGGGCTCCTTCCACGAGACGCTCAACATGGCGTCCAAGTGGAAGCTCCCGGTCATCTACATCTGCGAGAACAACCGCTACGGCATGGGCACGGCCATCTCCCGCACGTCGGCGGTGCCGGAAATCTACAAGCGCGCCAGCGCCTATGACATGCGCGGCGAGCCGGTGGACGGCATGGACGTGCTGACCATGTACGAGGCCGTCAAGGACGCCGCCGAGTACTGCCGCGCCGGCAAGGGCCCCGTGCTGCTGGAGGCGAACACGTACCGCTTCCGCGGTCACTCCATGGCCGACCCTGCGACCTACCGCACCAAGCAGGAGGTGGAGGACGAGCGGAAGAACGACCCGATTCCGAAGCTGCGCGCCTACATCCTGAAGCAGGGCCTGGCCCAGGACGACGTGTTCGAGGCCATCGAGGACGAGGTCAAGGCGCTGGTGGACCAGGCGGTGAAGTTCGCCGACGAGTCGCCCGAGCCCAGCCTGGAAGAGCTGTGGCGCGACACCATCGTCGAGGAGGGCGAGGAGGACGTGCGCCCCCGCGAGCGCGTGCTGGGCATGAAGGTGAACTGGCCGAAGTACCCCAGTGGCCAGGAGCTGAAGGTGACGTGGGACCTGGAGCCGCGCGAGCAGGCCGAGGCCGCCGACAAGAAGGCGGGCCTCATCCGCTAGGCGCCGCGCTGACCTGTCGACCAACCCTTTTTTGATTTCGAGTCGGAGCCGACGATGCCCGAGTTGATGTACCGCGAGGCGCTGAACCAGGCACTCGCCGAGGAAATGGAGCGCGACGCCAACGTCTACCTCATTGGCGAGGAGGTGGGCCGCTACAACGGCGCCTTCAAGGTGTCGCAGGGACTGCTGGACCGGTTCGGGAGCGCGCGCATCATCGACGCGCCCATCTCCGAGCTGGGCTTCACCGGCCTGAGCGTGGGCGCCGCCATGGTGGGCTTGCGTCCGGTGGTGGAGATGATGACCTGGAACTTCGCGATTCTCGCGATGGACCAGATTGTCAACAACGCCGCCAAGCTGCGGCACATGTCCGGCGGCCAGCTGCGCTGCCCCATCGTGTTCCGTGGTCCGGGCGGCGCGGGTGGCCGTCTGTCCAGCCAGCACAGCCAGGCGCTGGAGGCCAACTACGCCCACTTCCCCGGCCTGAAGGTGATTGCGCCCGCCACGCCCGCGGACGCCAAGGGCATGCTCAAGGCGGCCATCCGGGACGACAACCCGGTGGTCATGTTCGAGGGCGAGCGGCTCTACGCCATCAAGGGTGAGGTGCCGGAAGGCGAGCACATCGTCCCGCTCGGCAAGGCGGACGTGAAGCGCGAGGGCACGGACGTCACCATCATCACCTGGAGCCGCATGTATTACTTCTGCATGCAGGCGGCCGAGGAGTTGGCGAAGGAGGGCATCAGCGCGGAGGTCCTGGACCTGCGCACGCTGCGGCCCCTGGACGAGGAGGCCATCCTGGCGAGCGTGGCGAAGACGAACCGCGTCGTCATCGTGGAGGAGGGCTGGGCGCTCGCTGGCGTGGGCGCCTCCGTGGTGGACCTCATCCAGTCGAAGGCGTTCGACGACCTGGACGCGCCGGTGGAGCGCGTCACGGGGCTCGACGTGAACATGTCCTACGCGGCGAACCTGGAGAACGCGACGCAGCCGGATGCACCCAAGATCATCGCCGCGGTGAAGAAGGTGCTGTACCGCGAGGGAGCCTGAACGCGTATGGCCATTCCCATCCAGATGCCGAGCCTGTCCCCGACGATGACGGAGGGGAAGATCGTCAAGTGGCTCAAGAAGCAGGGGGACAAGGTGTCCTCCGGCGAGGCCGTCGCCGAGGTGGAGACGGACAAGTCCAACCTCGAAATCGAGGCCTACGACGACGGCTACCTGCTGCAGGTGCTCGTCGGCGAGGGCGAGATGGCCAAGGTGGGCGCGCCCATCGCCTTCATTGGCGCCAAGGGTGAGAAGGTGGACGCCGGCGCTGCCGCCGCGCCCGCCGCCGCGAAGCCCTCCGAGGAGAAGCCCCAGCCGGCCCCCGCGCCGCAGGCCGCCGCCGTGCAGCCGCCGTCCGCACCGCCGCCGTCAGGCGGGGACAACCGCATCGCCATCCAGATGCCGAGCCTGTCCCCGACGATGACGGAGGGGAAGATCGTCAAGTGGCTCAAGAAGCAGGGGGACAAGGTGTCCTCCGGCGAGGCTGTCGCCGAGGTGGAGACGGACAAGTCCAACCTCGAAATCGAGGCCTACGACGACGGCACCCTGGCGGAGATCCTCGTCGGGGAGAACCAGATGGCCAAGGTGGGCGCGCCCATCGCGTACCTCACCGGCAAGGGCGCCAAGGCGGCGCCGGCGGCTCCCGCTCCGAAGCCCGCGGCGCCTGTCCCGGCGGCTCCGGCGGCTGCCCCGAAGCCGGCCGCCGCGCCTGCTCCCGAGCCCGTGGCGAAGCCGGCCCAGGCCGGAGGACGTCGCGTGCGCGCCAGTCCCGTGGCGAAGAAGATGGCTCGCGAGAAGGGCCTGGACCTCGCGCAGGTGAGTGGCTCCGGTCCCTCGGGCCGCGTGGTGAAGCGCGACATCGAGGAGGCGCTGACGCGCGGCCCGGTGGCGGCGCCCGCGGCGAAGAAGGCGCCGGCGGCTCCCCCCGCGCCGGGCGTGCGTCCCGAGCCGACCGTCGTGCCCCTGACGTCCATGCGCAAGGTCATCGCGCAGCGGATGACGGAGGTGAAGCCCGGCGTGCCTCACTTCTACCTCACCATCGAGGTGGACATGGAGGCGGCGTCGAAGGTGCGCGAAGAGGCGAAGGCGATGGACCTCAAGGTCTCCGTCAACGACCTCATCGTGAAGGCCGTGGCCATGGCGGTGCGCCGCTACCCGAAGATCAACGTCTCGCTGCAGGGCGACAAGGTCGTCCAGTTCCACAGCGTGGACGTGGGCATCGCGGTGGCGCTGGAAGAGGGCCTCATCACCCCCGTCCTCCGGGACGCGGACCAGAAGGGCCTGCAGGCCATCGCCACGGGCGTCCGTGAGCTGGCCGAGCGCGCCCGCAAGCGGGCCCTCAAGCCGGAGGAGTACACCGGCGGCTCCATCACCGTCAGCAACCTGGGCATGTACGGCATCGACCAGTTCGTGGCCGTCATCAACCCGCCGCAGGCCTCCATCCTCGCCGTGGGCGCGGTGACGGAGAAGGCCGTGGTGCGGGACGGTCAGCTGGCGGTCCGGAAGATGATGACGGCGACGCTGTCATGCGACCACCGCGTCATCGACGGAGCCATTGGCGCCGAGTTCCTGCGCGAACTGCGCGGGCTGCTCGAGCACCCCACGCGGCTGCTCTTCTAGAAGGGCCTGGTGCCCCGCTCCTAGAAGGGCCTGGTGCCCCGCTCCGCGCGTCCCTGTCCGGGGCCGCGCGGAGGCGGGGCAGGGGCCGCTACTTTCGCGTCGGCCCCTTGTGGCCGTGCGCCTCCTGCTCCAGCTTGCGTTGCGTTTCCGTCACGCTCGCCTGCCGCTCGCGCGGCGTTCCGGTCGGCAGCTCGTTCTCCTCGTCATCCGAGCGGCCGCGGATTCCAGGCCACGGCTCCGGTCGGGTGCCCTCCACATGCTCGATTCGCTCCGCGTAACCGTTATCTCCGGCCGCGTTGCGCTTCGTTTCCTCGGATTTGTCCTTGGTGTTCGCCATGTCGCGTCCTCCTGCGCGGGTGCTCTCTGGCACGCTTCGTGGCGGTAACGGTGGGACGTGTGCCGCGGCATGACCACCCGCGGGCAGGCGGCATGGCTCGTTTCCCTGCCTGCCCGGCGAGCTCGAAAAAAATGACGGCAGCCGTCCAGGTTCGCTGCTTAACTTCGTTCCAATGAACGACGACATGACACGCGAGCGGCTTGCCCAAGGTGTGTCGGAGTTGGAGTCGCGCGTAGGTCCACCGCTGCCGCTCGCCGAATCGCTGCACAAGGCGCTCGAAGGCGCGGTGTTCCCGCTCTCCGCGCGGCAGTTGACCTGGGTCGCCCGTGAGAACGAGGCCTCGGCCATGGTGCTCTCGCTGCTGGGGTCGCTCCCGAGGGCGAGCTTTGGCTCCGTGGACGCCGTGGCCCGTGCCCTCGAGGGTGACCTGGACGCGGCCGATGCGCCGCAGCCCGCTTCTGCGCGCTGAGAAAAAACAGGTGGGGTCACCGCCTACCGAGAGGCGCGACGCGTCAGGCGCTCGCCCTATGCTGGTGGTGCGCGGCGTACCCAGCAGATCGCCAAGGGGAGGAGGCGCTATCCTACGGCCCACCAGCCTGGCCCCCTGCATGGGACGCTGGCCAGGAGGAGCGTCATGAACCCGTCTGAACTCCCCGCGGTCCTCTACGTCGACGATGACGCGCTGAACCTCCGGGTCTTCGACGCGAACTTCGGGCAGCGCTTTCGAATCTTCCGCTGCTCCTCGCCCAGCGAGGCGCTGGCGTTGCTCGAGCAGCGCAAGGGCGAGATTGGCGTCATCCTCTCCGACCAGCGCATGCCCGGGATGACGGGCGTGGAGCTGCTGGAGCGGGCGCGCACGATTGCGCCGGACGCCAAGCGCATGCTCGTCACGGCCTACGCGGACATGCAGGCCGTCATCGACGCGGTCAACCGCGGCCAGGTGACGCGCTACTTCGTCAAGCCGTGGGACCGGACGGAGCTGCAGGCCGCGCTCGACGACGCGCTCAAGATTGCCCGCCTGGAGCTGCGCATCCGCGAGGTGGAAGGGCGCATGATGAAGTCCGAGCGCCTGGCCACCCTGGGGCAGGTGACGGCGGGCATCGCGCACGAGCTGATGGGCCCCGTGGGCTACCTGTCGCAGAACGTGGCGTCGCTGCAGCGCGACCTGGGCCACGTCATCCAGTATGTGTCGCGGCACCTCCAGGACGACCCGGACGCGGCCGTGGCGGAGACGGTGGAGGACCTGCCCGCGCTCATCAAGGACCTGGCGGACGGCGCCGAGCACCTGCGGCAGGTGGCGCTGGGGCTGCGCGCCCAGGCGCGCGGCGAGGACCTGGAGGCCACGGCGGACGTGGCGGAAGTCGTGTCCTTCGCGGTGAAGCTGGCGCGCGCCGAGGTGCGCGAGCGGGCGCGGCTGACGAGCAACGGCGAGCCCGTGCGCGTCACCTTCGGCCCCGTGAAGCTGTGCCAGGTGCTGCTCAACCTCATCGTCAACGCGGCCCAGGCCATGGGCAACACGGGCCGCGCCGGGCGCATCGAGGTCCGCTGGACGGCGCGGCCGGACGACGTGGTGCTCACCGTGGCGGACAACGGCTGCGGCATCCCCATGGAGCTGCAGGAGCGCGTCTTCCAGCCCATGTTCACCACCAAGCCCGTGGGCGTGGGCACCGGGCTGGGCCTGTCCATCTGCCGTGAGCTCGTCACGCAGTTCGGCGGCAACCTCCGCCTGTCCTCCACGCCGGGCGAGGGCACCGAAATCGAAATCACCCTCCGGCGAGCCCCGCTCCCCTGAGCCCGAAGGCATTGCTGAGCAGGCGCCAGACGCGGTGCAGCGTCTCGCCCTCGGTGGCGCGGATGTGCTCCACCAGCACGGCGCGCCGCAGCGGGCCTTCCGCTGCGTCCGGCGCATACTCCACCACCAGCGCGTAGCGCGGGCCCGGGCGCTCCACCATATGCACGGCCCTCACCGCGTCGAAGGGCACCAGCTCCGCGTGCGTGGCGCCGGGTGCCCACGTCAGCCGCTCCAGCCGGAGGGACTCGCTGCGGAAGTGGAGGACGAAGCGCCGCCGCCCCACGTGGGCCTCCAGCTTGAGGGCCAGTCCCACCAGGGCCGCCGCCAGCAGCCCCAGGGCGGCCGCGGGGCCGGCGCCCTCCCGCATTCCCACCAGCAGCGCCGCGCCCACCGCGCAACCCAGCCCCACCCCGACACACAGGCTGGGCAGGGCGCGCCGGTCCCATGGAGGCGGCAGGGACTCGCCCACCAGCCGGCCGCCGTCATAGCGCAGCCTCACGTCGCCCAGCCGCCCGGGCACCCGGTTGTCCTGCAACGCATCCTCGAAGCTCGCCACGCCTCCAGCATAGCGGTCCTCAAATGCGCGCTTCGTAACTGGAAGTGAGCTGTGCGAATCTGTGTAGCCATGGATCTCCCGTTCGAGACCGGTGAAGGTGAGGGAGGGGGAGAGAGGACGCTCGCCTCGACGGTGCTGGTCGTGGATGACGAGCCCGTCGTGCTGGACATCTGCGCCCGCCTCCTGGAGCGAGACGCCGACCTGATGGTGACGCTGGCCGCGAGCGCCGAGGAGGCGCTGCCGCTGCTGTCGGAGCAGCGCTTCGACGTCCTGGTGACGGACAAGAACCTGCCGGGCATGGGCGGGGTGGAGCTCATCGCCGAGGCGCGCCGCCTCCAGCCGTCCCTCGAGGCGGTGATGATTACGGGCTACGCCAGCTCCGAGTCCGTCGTCGCCGCCTTCGCTGCGGGCGCCAGTGACTACATCCTCAAGCCCTTCGATGACCTCCGGGTGCTCCGCGCCAAGGTGCGCGCGGCCCTGGAGCGACGGACCGCCGGCATCCGCGTCCGGGAGCAGGCCCGCGAGGTGGCGCGCGAGGCCGCGGCCCTCCTGGCCTCGGGCCAGGATGCGCCGGAGCCCGCCTACGAGACGCTGGAGGCCGAGCTTCGTGCCTACGAGGAAGCCGTTCGCCTGGGCCTGAACGGCCGGGTGGCGGTCGTGGGGGGCTCGGAAACCGTCGCTGTCCTGCGGGACGCTGGCTTCGACGCGGTTGAACTGCCGCCCTACGCGGCGGAGCTCGAGCACGCGGACGTCGTCATCGTCGAGACAGGGGACCCGCAGTGGCGAACCCTAGCCGAGCGGCTGCAACGCCGGCCTCCCGACGTGCTGCTGCTCGCCAGCCCTCAGGCGGACCTGGGGGACCTGCTGGAGGCGATTACGCTCCGCATGGACCTGGTGGGTTTCGGTACCAGCCAGGGGGCCGCCGCCCTGCCGGAGAAGGTGCGGATGCTGCTGCTGAGGCGGGGCGTGCAGCGCGCGCAGGACCGGCTCGCCGCGGCGCTCGCCACCTTCCGGCAGAGCATCGCCGCGCCATCCCCCTGAAGTCCGCCGCAGTCAGGTCATCCGCGGGCCTACGGGCCCGCCCGAAGCCCATGTGCCGCGGGCGGCTGCTGGGCTGGGCGGTCTGTGCTTGTCGCTCAAGCCCGCAAAAGCGAAACGCCCACCTTCTTTTCAGAAGGTGGGCGTCTCAGTGACCCTGCCGGGATTCGAACCCGAGTTTGAGCCGTGAGAGGGCTCCGTCCTAACCACTAGACGACAGGGCCGTTACTTGTTTCAACCGCTGCTAACCGCCGGCGATTTCTACCTTTTTTCGTCCGTCCTCGTCAACCGTTTTATTTCGACCACTTGGTTGATTCGGACCGACGAGTACTGCGGTGCTACAGGTACGACGAGCTGGGGAACTAGGATTCGAACCTAGATAAGCAGAGTCAGAGTCTGCTGTCCTGCCGTTAGACGATTCCCCAAGGACCTGCTCGACTGCGGCGCTTCTCTACCAACACCACTTCGGGACTGCAACAACTTCGGTGCGACGTTTACTTCTTCCTGCTCTTCGTCGTCTCCGACTTCTTCGCAGGCTTGGCCGCCTGCTGGGTGGGGACGATGTAGATGCGAACCTCGTCGTTCGCCTCGTAAATGTTCAGCCCCGCGAAGTTCTTCCCCGAGGGGTTGCTGATGTGAACCGCCTTCACGCCCGGCTGGTTCACGATCTGCCGGCGAGGGTAACCGCTCGTCGAGTAGACCGCGCGGTAGTAATCCAGCGTGCCATCGAAATCCCTGGGCGACCGGTAGCGATTCTCACCGACGCGCCTGGACCCATCTGGCAACTGCGCGCCATTGACGACCTCGGCGCTCGCTGGAGCCACCCAGAGCGCCACCAGCGCCGCTCCGAGCGGGCGCGCCTTATAGAAACCGCGTTTCAGGCTGTCAAGGGCACGCATCATGGGTCCGAAAGATAGGGGCCAGGGGCGCTGACGTCCACCGCAACCTGCGCCTGCCGGCTCAAGCGCGCGTCAGCGCCGCGTCAATGCGCCGCAAGGATTCGTCGCGGCCCACCAGGACGAGCGTCTCGCCGATGCCCGGGCTGGTGGTGTTGCCGGTGAGCGCCACGCGGATGGGCTGCGCCACCTTGCCCATGCCGACGCTGGAGGCCTCGCTCACCTGCTTCACCACGCCATCCAGCGCCTCCACCGTCCAGTCCGGCAGGGCGGCGAGCGTCTCGCGCACCTTGCGCAGCAGGTTGAGGGACTCGCCGGACAGGTGCTTGGCGGCGGCCTTCTCGTCCAGGGTGATGCCGGAGCGGAAGTAGACGTTGGCGGCGGTAGTGGCGATGTCCTCCAGGGTGTTGGAGCGCTCGCGCAGTGTGCGCACCAGCGTCTCCAGCCGCGGGTCGCCCTTGGCCTGGATGCCCTTCGCCTCAAGGAAGGGGAGCAGCCGCTCGACGACGGTCTCCACCGGCAGCTGCTTCATCCACTGCTGGTTGAGCCACAGCAGCTTCTCCGGGTTCCACACGCCGGAGGTGGTGCCCACGTCGCTGAAGTCGAACCACGCCTGCATCTGCTCGCGGCTGATGACCTCGTCGTTGCCGTGGCTCCAGCCCAGGCGGATGACGAAGTTGAGCAGCGCCTCCGGCATGATGCCGTTGCGCTTGTGCACCATGACGTCCGCTTCCGGGTGCTTGCGCTTGGACAGCTTCTCGCGGTCCGGCCCCAGGATGAGCGGCAGGTGGGCGAACTCGGGGGGCGTCCACCCCAGCGCCTGGTACAGCATGAGCTGCGGGAAGGTGGAGTTGACGTGCTCCTGGCCGCGCGCGACCAGGGTGATGTCCATCAGGTGGTCATCGATGACGCATCCGAAGTTGTAAACGGGGATGCCGTCCGCGCGCATCATGACCCAGTCGTCCAGGTCGCTGTACGTCTTGGTGATGGTGCCCAGGGCCTTGTCGGTGAAGGACACGGAGCCCTCGCCCGGGGGCATCTTGAAGCGGATGACGGCCTCGTCCGCGCTGCGGCCGGCGGGAGGCTCGGTCCGCTCACGGCAGGTGCCCGGGTACTTGAAGGCGCCGCCCGCCTTCTCCGCCACCTGCCGCTGCGCGTCGAGCTCCTCCTTCGTGCAGTAGCACCGGTAGGCCTTGCCCTCGGCGATGAGCTGGTCCGCGTGCTTGCGGTAGGTGTCCAGCCGCTGCATCTGGAAGTAGGGCGCGTAGGGACCCTCCTTGCCGGGGCCCTCGTCCCAGTCGATGCCCAGCCACGTCAGCCCGTCCAGGATGGCCTGCACCGACTCGGGGGTGGAGCGGCCCTGGTCCGTGTCCTCCATGCGCAGCACGAAGGTCCCGCCCTGGCGTCGCGCCTGGAGGAAGTTCATCAGCGCGGTACGGGCACCGCCAATGTGAAGGTAGCCAGTGGGCGAGGGAGCGAAGCGGACGCGAAGGGCAGGAGGCATACGGGCGCGCGGATTAGCAGGGCGTGAATGGAGGGTCAACGCGGAGGGGCATTCCTGGAGTAAGTTGGATGGCCAGGGAGAACTCGTATGTCGATTCGTCAGGTAGTTCGCACGTTGCTCCTGGCTGTCTTCCTGGTGGGCGTGCCCGCGGGCGCCACCACCCAGCTCCGCGTGGACCTGTCGGGGCTCGCGGTGGGGGCGGACGCCGTCGTCCACGGCGTGGTCCGGCGCGTGGAGAGCCGCTGGAGCGGTGATGGGATGCGCATCCTCACCGACGTCGAGATCCAGGTGACCGAGTCCCTCAAGGGCCAGCCAGGAGGCACGGTGCTCGTCACCCAGCCCGGCGGCCGCATGGGAGACATCGGCCAGGTGGTGCATGGCCTGGCCTCCTTCGCGCCGGGCGAGGAGGTGGTGGTGTTCCTCCAGAAGCGCGGCCCTCGTGCCTTCCGGGTGTCGGACATGGCGCAGGGCAAGTTCCAGGTGAAGCGCGAGGGCAAGACGGCGCTCGCGGTGCCGGAGCCCACCGAGTCACAGCTGCTGGACCCCGTCACCCGCAAGCCGACCGCATCCGCGCTCCAGCCGATGTCGCTGGAGGCGCTGAAGGCCGCCATCCGCGAGGCGCTCGGGGAGCAGGCACCGTGACACCCCTGGCTCCCATCCTCCTCGCGCTGTCGCTGGGGCAGACGGCTCCCTATGTCCGCAGCCGCGTCGACGCCGGCGACACGCGCACGCAGTGTCTCTACTGGACGTCCTCGCGAATCGTCTGGAACCAGAGCACCTACGGCAATCCGGACACGCAGGGAGACACCGAGTTCGACGCGATTCGCGCCTCGTTCCAGAGCTGGCAGGACATCTTCGCCGAGTGCGGCAACCTCACGCTGGAGGAGGGGCCGCGCGTCGATGAGCGCGAGGTGGGCTATCGGCGGCAGGGCGACAACACCAACCTGGTGCTCTTCCGCACCCGGGACTGCAACACGGTGGTGCCCGCCGAGGACGCGTGCTGGGACGATGACGACTGCGCCAACGCGTATGACTGCTGGGACGATGACGACAACACCATCGCCATCACCCTCACCACGTACGACGAGCGCTCGGGCATCATCTACGACTCGGACATCTCCTTCAATGCGGCGCGCTTCTCCTTCACCACCGCGAACGGGCCGACGTGCTTCCCGCCGGTGACGACGAACTGCGTGGCCACCGACGTGCAGAACACCGCCACGCACGAGGTGGGCCACCTCATCGGCCTGGACCACACCCGCGCTTCGGGCTCCACCATGTTCCCGAACGCTCCGCCGGGAGAGGTGTCCAAGCGCATCGTGGACACGGGCTCGCGCGACTTCGTCTGCGAGGCCTATCCGAAGGGCCAGGTCAGCCAGGCCTGTCTCCACCCGGTGACCTCTCTCGAGCTGGGGCCCAAGGCGGGCTGCTCCGCCGCGGGGCCGGGCGGAGCACTGTCACTGCTGGGCGTCTGGGCGCTGTGGCTGATGCGTCGGGCCCGCCGCCAGGAGGAGGGCCCGTGAGGAAGGCACTGGGGCTCGTGGCCGGGCTGCTCGCCCTCTCCGCCCAGGCGCAGGTGAGTGAGGAGCCTGCCTACCGCCGCACGGTGGTTCCTGGCTACCCGCTGTGCCTGCTGTGGCCGGTGCGCGACTACGTGTACCACCTGGACGCGGCGGGCAGCGCGCGCACGCCGGGAGACTCCGAGGTGGCCGCCATCGAGGCGTCCTTCGACTCCTGGCGGCGGCTCTCCGACGCGTGCAGCGACTTCCGGTTCATCCGGGGGGAGGACTGGCGCAAGCCCGTGGTCGTCGGCTACGACCAGACGCGACCCCAGGACAACTACAACATCGTCACCTTCCGGGAGACATCCTGTCGGGAGGTGGTCGCCGCCGACGACCCCTGCTGGGACGACGAGACGTGTGGCAACACCCACCGGTGCTGGGAGCACGGGGCTGGCACCATCGGCCTCACCACGTCCACGTTCTCGTATCGCGACGGGCGCGTGCTGGACTCGGACATCGAGCTGAACGCCTCCGTGTCGGCGGACGGCTTCGGGTTCCTCTTCACCACCGTGGACACGCCGGTGTGCGAGCGGGGGCCGGCGGTGGACTGCGTGTCCACGGACCTGCAGAACACGATGACACACGAGATAGGGCACGTGGTGGGGCTGGACCACGTCGCCATCCCAGGCGCCACCATGGAGGCCACCGCGCCACCGGGAGAGACGCAGAAGCGCGTCATCGACTCCGGCTCGGCCGCTGGCTTCTGCTCCATCTACCCGCGGCACCTTCCGCCCACGCAGTGCTACGTGCGCGAGGGGGCGGGCCTGGCGCTGAAGGCGGACGGACGTGGCACCGGCTGTGCGGCGGCGCCGGGGCCCGCGGCCTTGGGTCTGGGGTTGGCCGCGCTGGCCGTGGCTCGCCGCCGACGTCGGGCTGGCAACGGCGCCGTCCGTGCTGCGGCGCCTCGCGAGCGGGATTAGAGGTCTGGGCGTGGCCGTCGCATTCTTCGACCTGGACAAGACGCTCATCGCCGCCAACTCGGGCTCGCTGTGGATTCGCCGGGAGCTCGAGCTGGGGCACATCTCCCGCCTGCAGGCGTTGCGCGCCAGCCTGTGGATTGCGCGCTATCACCTGGGCTTCGTGTCCATGCAGGACGCCGTGGCCCGCGCCATTGCCCAGCTCGCGGGCACGCCCGCGCAGCCGCTGCAGGCGCGCACCGCCGTCTTCTACGAAGAGCAGGTGCGCCCCCTCTACCGGCCAGGGGCGTGGGCCGTCCTGGAGGCCCACCGCCGCGCGGGGGAGCGGCTCGTCCTGCTGACGTCCTCCACGGGTTACCTGTCGGAGCTGGTGGCGCGGGAGCTGCGCCTGGACGCGGTGCTGTGCAACCGCTTCGAGGTCGACGGCAATGGCCTGCACACCGGACGCCCGGAGGGCACCATCTGCTTCGGTGAGGGCAAGCGCCTCTGCGCCGAGGCGTACGTGCGCGAGGCCGGCGTGCCGCTGTCGGCGTGCGCCTTCTACACCGACTCCTACTCGGACCTGCCGGTGATGGAGGTGGTGGGGCGACCCGTGGCGGTCCACCCCGACCACCGGCTGCGGCGCCATGCTCGCAAGCGGGGATGGCCGGTGGTGGACTGGGGCGTACCGCCGGGGGGCGGCGCTCCGGCGATTCCGCCCGCGCCGCCCGTGGTGCCTTCCACGGGGCCCTGACGCGCACGGCGCGCGCCGGGGCAGGTGGGGCTCAGCGGCGCGGCGCCACCAGCCGCATGCTGAAGGTGTAGTCCACGTTCACCGGATGGCCCTTGTAGACGATGGGCTTGTAGGTGCGGGACTGGAGCGCGTCGAGCACCGCCCGCTCCATGTGGGCCACGGACTTGATGGTGCGGCACTTCTCCACGCGGCCCTGCTGGGTGATGGTGCAGCGGACAATCATCACCCCGCTCGACTTCGCGGCCATCGCCTCGCGCGTGTAGATGATGTCCTTGCCCTGGTCGACCATTTCCGGACGGGGCATGTCCTCGTTGTAGGGGAGCACGTCACCGCGCGCCGACGCGACCGCCGCGGTGGGCAGCACCGGGAGCGCAAGGCCCGTGGCCGCGCCCTTGGCCGGTGCCGGGGCCGTCGCGGCCGCGGCGCCGCCGACAGCGGCCGCGATGGGCAGCTCGGCGGCGGGCGAGGCGGTGGGGGCGAGCATCACCGGCGCGGACATGCCGCCCGGCGTGGCCACCGGCTCGGCCTCGTCGATGCCCTCGTCCGACGACACCGAGGCCACCTCGACGTGGCGGCTGCCGCCCGCGCCGCCGCGGCGCTTCTGCAGCTTCTGGGAGAGCACCACCTCACCGGTACCGCCCGTCACGACGGTCTCCATCTGGTAGCCCTCCAGCGCGAACGTCAGCTCCACCGTGACGGAGCCATCCTGTCCCGCGGGAATCTCCAGGGTGAAGGGCGTGACGCCCCGCTCCTTGCCCCGGTAGAAGACGCGGGCGCCGGTGGGCTGGCTCATCAGCTTGAAACGCACCTTGCCGGTGTTGGCGGGGGCGACCTCGGGCTCCGGCTGCGCGGCGGGCGCGGCGGCGACGGGCGCCGGGGCCTCCGTGGGCGCGGGGGCTGGAGGAGGCGCCTCCTTGTTCGTCAGGAAGAAGATGGCGCCGCCCGCGATGAGGCCCGCCACCACGAGGCCGCCCAGGCCCCCGGTCAGCAGCGTGCGCTGCCGGGCGCGCTTGACCTCCTGGGGCACCTCCACGCTGATGTCCACCGCGAGCGTGTCACCCGACTCGGTGTTGTTGCCCACGTTGGAGAAGAGGGCAGGGGACGGATAGGGGCCCGTCGTCGTCGCGCCGCCGGGACGCTTGAAGATGCCGCTGTTGCCACCGGCGGCCGCGCTCGCCTCGCGCAGGCCCTCCAGCATCTCGTCCATCGTCTGGTAGCGGCGCGCCGGGTCCTTCTCCAGGCAGCGGCGCACCACCGCCTCGATTTCCGGGGGGATGTGCAGGTCCGGCCGCACCTGCTGGAAGGTGGGCGGGGCTTCCTTGTAGTGGGCGAAGATGAGCTCGATGTGGTCCCGCGCGATGAACGGCGGACGCCCCATCAGCATCTGGAAGAGCACGATGCCCAGCGAGTACACGTCGCTGCGGGCGTCGGTGACGTTGCGCGCCTGCTCGGGCGCCATGTACTGCGGCGAGCCCAGGAAGGTGCCGTTCTGGGTGATTTCAGGAGAGGGCTGGCCCTCCTGCGGCGCCGCCACGGACTTCACCAGGCCGAAGTCCAGCACCTTCACCAGGTCCTGATCGTGCTCGTTGAGGAGCATGATGTTGGCTGGCTTCAGGTCGCGGTGGACGATGCCCAGGCTGTGCGCCTCGCGCAGCGAGCGGCAGATCTGCTGGGTGATGGAGATGGCGCGGGACCACGCCAATGGTCCCACCTGACCCAGCACCTGGGCCAGCGTCCGGCCGTCCAGGTACTCCATCGCGATGTAGAAGATGCCGTCGTCCGTCTGGCCGTAGTCGATGACGGTGACGGTGTTGGGATGGCGCAGCTTGGACGTGAGCGACGCCTCGCGCAGGAAGCGCTTCTGGAACCCCGGGTCCCGGCTGCTGGGGAAGTTGGGATTGAGAATCTTGAGCGCCACCACGCGCTCGAGAGGGGCTTGGAGGGCACGATAGACCTTCCCCATGCCGCCAATGCCCAGAGGTTCCAGGATGCTGAAGCGGCCGTTCAGGGTCCGGCCGATGAGAGGATCCGCGCCCGCGCCTGCGGGTGTCTCGGGATTCGGCGAGTCGCCCTTGATCATTGGTAGCCCCAGACTGCAAGCAACATCGGTTCTCCAGAAGTGTCGCCGTACTTCATCAAACCATATCTGCGGTCGGCTACGCACCAGGGGGCTGTCCGATCCAGCACGTCTGATTCCTTCCGTTGCCGCCATCATGCGTCGGACGTGAGAGAGTGGATGCCGGTTAGCCCGCATTGACGCTTCTTTGTCTGACGGACTAGCGTGCTCCAATCCCGCGCTTCAATGAGCGGCGGGAGTTCCCCTGATGGCAGACACACCAGACAATCCCACGGTCGCGCAGTCGCGCCGTCTCTCTGTCGAGGAGCGGCTGCGCCAGCTTGAGGCGGAGCAGGCCCGACTGCGCCAGGAGCTGACGTCGCTGGCGGGTGAGCTGCGACTGCCGGGCATGTACCTGACGGTGGACGCGGCGGGCACCAGCGCGCTGATGGACACGGAGTCCGTGCAGGAGGTGGTGAGGCTGGTGGAGCTGGAGCCCTTGCCCGGGGCGCCGGCCCATGTGGCGGGGACCTTCGTCTACCGGGGGAGCCCTGCGGTCGTGGTGGACCTGGCGGCGCTGCTGGGGGTGAAGCGGGAGGCCTCGCTGGATGCCCACCTGGTCGTCTGTGGCGGTGCCCGGACGGTGGCGCTGCTCGTGGACCGCGTGCGGGACCTGGTGGAGGCGCCCGTGCTGGTGGATGGGACGCCGGACGGGTCGGCGCCGCTGCCGTGGGACGCGAGCGGATTGATGGCGGGTCTGTGCCGGACGCCCGAAGGCGTGCGCCCCTTGCTGCGGACGTCCGCGGTGCTGGTGAGCCCGGAGGCGCCGTGAGCGAGGGCGTGCTCGATGACGCGACGCTGCTCCGGGTCGAGGAGGTCCTCCGCTCGGCCTGTGGCGTGACGCTGGCGCGCAGCCTCCGCCGCTCCCTGGAGACGGCGCTGGGCCGCGCCGCGCGCTCGCGGGACCTGGAGCCAGAGGCCTTCCTGCGCCGGCTGCTCCTGCGCGAGTCCGCGGCGGTGGAGTGCTTCATCGAGCACGCGGTCATTGGAGAGACGTACTTCTTCCGCCACCCGGAGCACCTGCGCACCGTGGCGCGGCTGGCGCAGTCCCATGCATCCCCGTGCTTCCAGGTGTGGAGCGCGGGCTGCGCGAGCGGGGAGGAGCCCTACAGCATCGCCATGGCGCTGCTGGCGGAGGGACTGCCCGAGGGCCGCTTCCGCGTGCTGGCGACGGACGTGTCGGGCCGGGCGCTCCAGCGCGCGAAGGACGGCGTGTATGGGGCGTGGTCCCTGCGCCGCATCGAGCCCGAGCAGGAGAAGCGCTTCCTGGTGGCGGACGGGGATTCCTACACCGTCGTTCCCCAGGTCCGGCGCGCGGTCGAGTTCCGCCGCCACAACCTGGCCGTGGACCCGGCGCCCTTCCTGGGCCTGGGCGCCATCTTCTGCCGGAACGTCCTCATCTACTTCCCGACGGAGCTGGCGCGCGAGGTGCTGCGGCGCTTCGTCGAGGCGCTCGCCCCGGGTGGGCTCCTCTTCGTCTCTCCCGCCGAGGTGCCGCTCACCAACGGCCTGGGCCTGGAGATGGTGGATGCCGAGGGCAGCGTGGCGCTGCGGATGCCGATGCCGGGCGAGGCGCGGGCGGAGGCGGTGGAGGCCGGGTTGTCTCGCGTGGGCAGGTCCGCTCGCGGACGGGTTGGGCGGGCGACGGCGGCGCCCTCGCTCACGTGGCCCACGGCCCCTGGCGCTACGTCGGAGCGGCTCGCGCAGGACGCCTCCTGGCGGTCTGCACCGGTGCCGCCCGGGGGCCCCGGGAAGGTCGAGCCCATCGGCCGCGCCGCGCCGGGCGGGCTCGCGCGGATGTCGACGGCCGCCGTGGACGCGGCTTCGTCTCCGAGCGAGCTGGCCTCCGCCCTTGGGGCGCACGGAGGCCGCTCGGCGCTCACGTCCGATACCGCGGTGGAGGCATGCGCGTCTTCGTCCGGGCAGGCACCGCCGCTGGAGCGCGCCATCGACGCGGCGCGGGCGGGGCGCTTCGAGGAGGCCGAGACGCTGGCACGTGAGGCCGCGAAGGCGCTGATCCCCGAGGCCTACCTCCTCCTCTCCATGGTGGCCGAGATGCGGGGGGACCTGAACGGCGCCGTGGAGGCGGTCCGCAAGGCGCTGTACCTGGAGCCGCAGCTCGCGCTGGGCCACGCCTCGCTGGTGGCGTTGTACGGCCGGATGGAGCGCCGCGAGGACGCGGAGCGGGCACGGCAGAACGCCCTGCGCGCGCTGGACGGACTGGATGATGAACACCCGCTGCGTGGGGTGGAGACGATGACGGCCGGGGGCCTCAGGCAGGCCCTGGCGCCAGTCGAGCAGGCTGGCTGGCACGGAGCGCGCTGAGTCGTGCGCGCTCCTCACGAGGTGGGAGGCAACGTGGACGTCAAAGGGACGCACCTGACACCGCCGGGCCGGGCGCCAGGGGGCAGGCTCAGCCTGCGGATGAAGATCCTCGCGCTCACGGGCGCGACGGGCGCACTGGTCGCCTTCATCCTCATCGTGACGACCTGGATTCAGATGGGCGAAGCGCTGCGCAACGACCTGTCCCGCCGCGCCGACTCGGTGAGCACCGAGCTGGTGAAGGCGGTGACGCCGTTGATGGCCGCGAAGCGCGAGCCGGAGCGGCTCCATGACGTGGTGCAGGGCGCGCTGAGCCTGAGCCCCGAGGTGGCCTACGTGCGCGTGCACGACGCGGACGGGGTGCTCCTGGGCGAGGCCGCCGCGGAGCGCTTCGTCGGTGAGGCGCACGCGCCCGCCTCCATCGAGGGGGAGGCCTCGGTGTCCCGCAGGCGCATGGCCAAGGGCGTGGGGCTGCTGGAAATCACCGCGCCGGTGCTGCTGCCGGGCACCCCGACGCACCTGGGCACCCTCCAGGTGGCGCTCCATGAAGAAGGCCTCAGCACGACGCTCCGCGAGGCGACGCGGTTCACCGCCATCATCAGCGTGCTCGTCCTGGTGGCCTGCCTGGTGGTCGCGTGGCTGGTGTCCGGCGTGCTCGTCGTTCCCCTGGAGCGCCTGGCGCGCGCGGCGGCGGGCATCGCCTCCGGGGACCTGCGTCAGCAGATCGAGCTCAATGGTTCGGATGAGATTGGTGACGTGGCGCGCAGCTTCGCCGCCATGACGGACGCGCTCTCGCATCTGCTGCAGGACCTGCGGGGCGCGGCGGCGGAGATGGAGCGCGAGGCGGCGGGCGTGCTGTCCACCTCCACGCAGCAGTCCGCCATGGCCCACCAGCAGGCGTCCGCCATCAACGAGACGAGCACCACGGTGGCGGAGATTGCCCAGACGTCCAAGCAGGCGACGTCCTACGCGGACTCGGTCATCGCCCAGACGCAGAAGTCGGAGGCCCTCAGCGCGGAGGGCCAGAAGGTGGTCAGCGAGAGCGTCGCCGGCATGGAGAAGCTGGGCGAGCAGGTGAAGGCCATCGCCCTGTCCATCACCGAGCTCAGCGAGCGCACGCTGCAGATTGGCGACATCATCAGCACGGTGAAGGACGTGGCCGAGCAGTCCAACCTGCTAGCGCTCAACGCCTCCATCGAAGCGGCGAAGGCCGGGGAGCACGGCCGCGGCTTCGCGGTGGTGGCCACGGAGATGCGCACCCTGGCGGAGCAATCCCGCATCGCCGCTGAGCAGGTGCGCGGGCTGCTCAACGAGGTGCAGAAGGGCACCCGGCAGGCCGTCAGCGCCACGGAGGAAGGCAGCCGCCGGGCGCAGGCGGCCATGGAGCTGGCGCGCGAGGCGGGCACCACCATCCTCGGACTGTCGGAGGTCATCCGGGAGTCGTCGGGGGCGGCACGGCAGATTGCCGGCAACACGCGTCAACAGACAATTGGCGTGGAGCAGATCTCCACGGCCATGGGCGAGTTGACCTCCGCCATGGGCGACGCCGTGGAGAGCACGCGGCGCATCGAGCAGGTGGCGGGCAACCTGTCCAATCTCTCGAAACGGTTCTCGGACCTGGTGGGTAGGTACCAGCTATGAACGCGAAGGTGCTGATTGTCGAAGACACGAAGACCATCACCAACCTCCTGCAGGTGTACCTGATGGGGTGGGGGCTGGAGTTCTTCGATGCGCCGAATGGCGTGCAAGGCTTGACCAAGGCGCGGGAGCTCAAGCCGGACCTCATCATCTCCGACGTGCAGATGCCGGAGATGGATGGCTTCGCGCTGTGCGCGGCGGTGCGGGCGGACCCGCAGCTGCACGACACGCCGTTCATGATGCTCACCTCGCTGAAGGACGACGCGAGCCGACAGAAGGGCAAGCTGGTGGGGGCCAGCGCGTTCCTCAACAAGCCGGTGTCCGTGGACGACCTTCGCTCGAAGGTGCGCGACATCCTGAAGCTGCCCGCGACCCGGTACTGAGCGCATGTCGACGGACGACGCCAAGATCGACTACGCGGGGCTGAAGCGGCAGCTCTCGGAGGCGCACTCGCTGCTGGATGGCCGGCAGGCGGTGAGCCCGGAGAAGCGGCGCGAGGTGCTGAGCGCGCGCGCCCGAGCCCTGGCCGAATCCCGTCATGAGGAGCGCCAGGAGGTGCTCTCCGTGCTGGCCTTCCAGGTGGGCGGCGAGCGCTACGCGGTGCGCATCGAGCACGTGGACCACGTGCTGGAGGCGCGCGGCATCGCCTCGCTGCCAGGCGCGCCCCGGCACGTGCTGGGCGCGCTGGTGAGCCGCTCGCGGGTCGTGCCGGTGCTGGACCTTCGCCAGTTGCTGGGCCTGGAGGGCGGCGGCATGTCCGACCTCAGCAAGGTGGTGGTGGTCGAGACGGGTGACAGTGAAGAGACCTTCGGCCTGGCGGCGGAGTCCGTGGAGGGGCGAAAGGAGCTGCCCAAGGTGGAGCTGTCGCAGCCACCGCCCGGCCCCTTCTTGTTCCTCACGCCGGACCGGCTGACGGTGCTGGACCTGGAGCAGCTCGGGGGCCCGTCCGCCACGCGGCCCGATGGGGAGTAGGCACGCACCATGGATCCTCAGCTCTTGCGCAGCATCTGGCCGGTGTTCTCCGCGGAGACGCGAGAGCAGATCCAGGCCATCGGCTCGAAGGTGTTGGGCTTGGAGGGACCGGCGCAGGGGCGTGAGCCGGACCTGCTCCCGTCGCTCAAGCGCCTGGTCCACAGCCTCAAGGGCTCCGCGGCCAGCCTGGGGCTCGACGACATCGAGCAGGTGGTGCACGCCATCGAGGACGGGCTGGCCACCTTCAATCCCGAGGAGCGGCTGCCACGCGACACGGTCGAGGCCATGCTGAGGGGCCTCTCCGCCATCGAAGGCGCCATGGCGCGAGGCGACGCCGGACAGACGCCCTCGGTGGACGGGCTGGCCTCGCTGCTCACGGCGCTCGGCCACGCGGCGCCAGAAGCCAGTCCCACCTCGGGGGCACCCTCTGGCGCCGCGGCGCAGGGGCTGGAGGTGCTGGACCAGCTGGAGGCGACGCTGAGCGCCCTGTGCTCGCCAGACGTCCCGGACCGGGCGGCGGTGGTGCGCACGGCGGTGGAGCGGGCCCGGGCGTTGAAGGCGTCCGCGGACGCTGCGGGTGTCCCGAAGGTGGCCACCCTGGCGGAGGCGGCGGCGCTGGGCTTCACGCGGATGGAGCCGGGAGGCGACTCCGCGGGCCTGGCCGCGTCGGACGTCGCCGGCACGTTGGTGGACCTCCGCGCGGCGCTGGAGGCGGCGGGCGGGGCCGGAGCGGTGGCGCGCGCCGTCCAGGCGCTGCGCTCGGCGCCTTCGCCCACGCAGGAGGAGGGCCCGTCCGCGCAGCCGGGGCCAGCGGGCGCTGCGGCCGCGCAGGAATCGCGCGGGGCCTCGGACCAGGTGGTGCGGGTGTCGTTGAAGACGCTGGAGTCCATCGCGCTCCAGGTCGAGCTGCTCCTGGCGGGCCGCGCGCAGCAGGCGCGACGTGGCGCGGCGCACCGGCAGTTGATGGACGGCATGCGCGAGGTGCTCATGCACCTGGAGCGCTCGGCGTCGCAGCTGGCCATGGCGGGCGGCGGCCCGGCGCTGGAGCCGCTGCGCGCGGGCGTGACGCAGATGCGCACGCTCCAGAAGCAGCTGCTGGAGCTGACGAAGGAGTCGCACCGGGACGGTGAGCAGCTCGCGCTGGTGGCGCAGGTGGCCCGTGACGACCTGCGGGACCTGCGCATGGTGCCGGCCTCCCAGGTGCTGGAGCCGCTGCGGCGCACCGTGCGCGAGACGTCCGCGCGCCTGAACAAGGACGTCACCCTGGAGCTGACCGGTGGCGAGGTGCGGCTGGACCGGCGCATCCTCGACGCGCTGAAGGACCCGCTGCTGCACCTGGTGCGCAACGCCATCGACCACGGCCTGGAGTCCACCGAGGAGCGGCGCGCCCTGGGCAAGCCGGAGGCGGGGCACCTGACGGTGCGCGTGGAGCCGCGGGGCTCGCGCATCGCGGTGGTGGTGGAGGACGACGGCTCCGGTCTGTCTCCGGATCGGGTGCGCGCCACGGCGGTGAAGCGGGGCCTGCTCACGGCCGAGGCGGCGGCGAAGCTGTCGGACGCGCAGGCGGCGCGGCTGGTGTTCCAGCCGGGCTTCTCCACCCGGGAGCAGGTGACGGCGACCTCGGGCCGGGGCGTCGGTCTGGACGTGGTGCAGGCGACGGCGCAGCGGCTACAGGGGTCGGTGGACGTGGCCTTCACGGCGGGGCGGGGAACGCGCTTCACCGTGGACCTGCCGCTGACGCTGGCCGCCGCGCTGGGCCTGCTGGTGCGGACGGGCACGACGGTGTCCGCGATTCCCTCCGACAGCGTCAACCGCATCCTGCGGTTGGAGCCGGCCGACGTGGGCACCGTGGCGGGGCGCGTGGTGGCGCGGCTGGACGGGGAGCAGCTCACGTTCCTGTCGCTGGCGGAGGCCATCGGCCTGCCCCGGCTGCCGCTGGCGCTGGACTCGGGCAAGGTGCAGCCGGCCGCGCTCCTGACGGTGGGCGAGGACAAGGTGCTGTTCGCCATCGACGAGGTGGTGGGGCAGCAGGAGATTGTCGTCCGCTCCCTGGGGCGTCACCTGCGGGCCGTGCGGCACCTGGCGGGCGCGGCGGTGCTGGACGATGGCCGCGTGGTGCCGGTGCTCAACGCGCCCGAGCTGGTGAGGGCGGCGCGGCCGGAGACGCGCTCTGCGGCGCCCGAGACGGCGCGGCCGCGCATTCTCGTCTGCGACGACGCGCTCACCACGCGCTTCGCCATGAAGTCGCTGCTGGAGATTGCCGGCTACCCGGTGGTGACGGCGGCGGATGGCGAGGAGGCGTGGGGCATCCTGGAGCGCACGGGCTGTCAGCTCGTGGTGAGCGATTGGCAGATGCCCCGGCTGGACGGCGTCGGCCTGGCCCGGCGCATCAAGTCCCACCCGCAGCTGCACCGCACGCCCATCATCCTGGTGACGTCGCTGGACAGCCCCGAGGACCGGGCCGCCGGCCTGGAAGCGGGCGCGGACGGCTACCTCGTCAAGCGAGAGGTGGAGCGGGGCCGGCTGCTGGAGCTGGTGCGCCAGCTGCTGCCTGCGTCCTGACGGCGAGGGGCAGACGTTGCGAGAAGGCGCGGGGCCGGCCGCTGGAGCTGGTGCGCGAGTTGCTGGCTGCCTCATGCCGGCGAGGCGCAGGCGTTGCGAGAAGGCGCGGGGCCGGCTGCTGGAGCTGGTGTGCGAGCTGCTGCCCGCGTCCTGACGGCGATGCGTCGGCGTCGCGAGGTGATGCGGAGCTGGTCACTGGAGCGGGTGTTCCAGCTGCTGCCTGCCTCCTGACGACGAGGCGTCGGCGTTGCGAGGTGGAGCGGGGCCGGCTGCTGGAGCTGGTGCGCCAGCTGCTGCCTGCCTCATGCCGACGAGGCGTCGGCATTGCGAGGTGGAGCGGGGCCGGCTGCTTGAACTGGCACGTCAGCTGCTGCCTGCCTCATGCCGGCGAGGCGCCGGCGTCGCGAGGTGGAGTGGGGCCGGCTGCTGGAACTGGCGCGCCAGCTGCTGCCTGCCTCATGCCGACGAGGGGCAGGCGTTGCGAGGTGGAGCGGGGCTGGTCACTGGCGCGGGTGTGCCAGCCGTTGCCCGCCACCCGCCCCGGAGGTTCAAGCGTCGCGAGGCACCACGGGCACCGTGTCGTCCACCGGCAGGTGCACCACGAGCCCGTTGCCTGTCTCCTCGGGCAACGAGAGTCCGCCGCGCAGCCGCTGCGCCAACAGCCGCAACGTGGCGACGGTCCTCTCCGGCATTGATCTGCCCCCCCGGAGCGCGACGCGCAGCTGCCACACGCCCGCGTCCCCGGCGGCTTCCACCCGCACGGCGGCGGGCACCCCCGAGCTGGCCACCGCGCGCGCCAGCGTGCGCACCAGCAGCTCCACGTCATCACGGGAGCCGGGCACCGCCACGGGCCGGTCCGGGAGCGTCAGCGCCGTGTCCACCGCGCGAGGGCCACGCGCGGCGGGGATGAAGGCCGTGCGCAGCAGCGGGCGCAGGTCGACCACCCCCTCGTCGCTCACCTTCGCGAGCCGCCGGTCGATGATGGCGCTCTGGTCCTCTGCCGAGCGCTTCAGCCGTTCCAGATACCGTTGAATCGGTGCCGCCAGTCCGCCCGCCGTCCCCTTCAGCATCATGTCCACGTATCCCTTGATGACCATCAATGGTGTCCTGAGGTCGTGTGCCGCCCGGGAGCGCCGCTGCTCCTGGCTCGCCACCCGCTGCTCCAATCGCCGCTGCGTCTTCAGGAGATGCACCTGCCGCGCCGCCGCGTGTCTCTCCCGGGCATGGGCCGCGAGGAGGACGGCACCGAATGCCGACAGCCGGGACAGCACCCGCGCCTCCTGTCCCGCGGGAGGCTCGGGCCAGACGACCAGCGTGGACCCACGACGCGCGGGTGCAACGAACCCGGCCGCCGCCACGCGGACGCGGCCGTCGTAGAGCGCCACCCCGGAGGCACCCGTCATCCGCAGCGTCTCCTGGGCCAGCGCTTCCAAACCCGCACGTGCTCCGCACCTCAGCGCGCGCTCGGCGATCCGCGCGAGCGCCTGCTCCACCCCTGCATCGAGCTCGTGCTCGATGCGCCACCCCGTCCAAGCACCTGCCAGCACGCTGGAAGGTATGGGCACGCCCTGAACGCGCCGCAACGCTGCCCAGGGTGGGAGACCGGGGCTCGCGAATCGGAAATCCTTTTCCCTCCAGGGCGTGTGATCCCCCCACTTTTTACCGTCAGGGGGAACGTCGCCTCCGCGCAACCCCGCTCAACTCCTGAGAATGAGGCACTGGCCGGGCACTTGCTAACGGCATCCGGCACGGGTGGCGGAAGGGGCGAATGGGGACTCTCGATTACTACGCGGCGATCGCTCGACTCGCACCAGGGGGCCTGGCGCGGAGCGCGGTGAAGCGTGTCCAGGGTGTCGCGCGGCAGGCGCTTTATCGTCGGCGTGAGCGTGCGGACGAGGTGCAGCTCCTCCAGGCCTACGGGGCCGCGGACAGCACGGAGCTGGTGGAGCTGGCGCTGGGCCAGCGCACCTCGCGCATCTGGTGTGAAGTCTCGCAGCGCGCGTCGGTGTTGGAGGCGCTCGCCGCGGTGCCGGGTGGGCTGGAGCGCGCCCGGGCCCGCGCGCAGGCGGCGCTCCGCCAGGAGTGGGACATCTTCGGAACCATGGTGGCCTTCGGCGAGGGCCGCCCGGTGGACTGGTCGCTCGACCCGGGAAGCGGTCACCGCTACCCGGTGGAGCCGGTGGAGCGCATGTCGCTCGCGGCGACGGGCAGGGATCCGAAGTACCCGTGGGTGATGGGCCGCCTCGACAGCGTGGTCGCGCTGGGCCAGGGCTCCTGGGTGGAGACGGCGCCGGACATGCGCACGCGCCTGTCGCGCGCCTTCGTGTCGCAGGTGCTGGACTTCCTGCAGGCGAACCCCGTGGGGCAGGGCGTGCACTGGACGTGCGCCATGGAGGTGGCGCTGCGCGCCGCGAACCTGGCGCAGGCGCTGGTGATGTTCTCGGATGCGCCCGAGGTGAACCGGCCGGAGTTCGTGGTGCCGGTGCTGAGCGCGCTCGCGGACCACACGGCGTGGGTGGAGGCGCACCTCGAGGACCGGGGCGCGGTGCCCAACAACCACCTGGTCTCCAACTACGTGGGGCTGCTGGTGGTGGGCCTGCTCTTCCCAGAGCTGCCAGGGGCGCCGCAGCACGTCTCACTGGCGGTGGGCGGCCTGCGAGAGCAGATGGAGAAGCAGGTCCACCTCGAGGGCACCTCCTTCGAGGGCTCCATTCCCTACCACCGCCTGTCAGTGGAGCTGTTCACCCTGGCGTACGTCGTCGCGCGCGGGGCGGGCGTGCCGCTGGGGCCCAAGTACGAGTCCCGGCTGCGCCGCATGTTCCACGCGGTGCGCGCGTGGTGCTCGGAGCGGGGATTGGCGCCGCAGATTGGCGACAACGACTCCGGCCGCGTCTTCCCGCTGCGAGATCGCGAGGACAACGCGCACGGCTACCTCGTGGGCCTGGGGGCGGCGCTCTTCGGTGACGCGGGGCTGGGCGGTGGCGAGCTCGTGGACGAGGCCGCGTGGCTGCTGGGCCGTGCCGGTCAGACGCGCTTCGCCGCGCTGGCGCCCGCCCCCGCGCCCGCGTCGGTGAGCTTTCCGGAAGGTGGCTTCCACGTCTTGCGCGGAGACGGCGTCGTTATCACTGTCAGCGCGGGCAAGCAGGGACAGGGCGGCGTCGGGGGACACAGCCACAACGACAAACTCTCTTTCGAGCTCCACCTCGACGGGCGCCCCGTCATCGTGGATCCGGGCACGGGCACCTATACGCGCGAGCCCGCGCTGCGGAACTGGTTCCGCGGCACGGCGGCGCACAACACGGTGCAGGTGGACGGCGCGGAGCAGGCGTCCCTGGACCCGGCGCGGTTGTTCGCGCTGCCGGAGGAGGCCCGGGCGCGGGTGGTGGCCTTCGTGCCCGGGAAGACGGTGGACAGGCTGCTGGTGCGGCATGACGGCTACCGCCGGCTGCCAGCGCCCGTGGGAATCGAGCGCACGTTCCGGCTGGACCGGGGCGAGCGCGCGCTGGCCGGACGTGACCGCTTCGTGGGCACGGGCCGGCATGACGTGGTGGGCAGGTTCCATCTGCCAGATGAACAGGCGCGTGTGGTGGCGCCAGACGTGCAGGTCCTGTCACGCGCGGGTCGTGTGATGGAAGAGCCGGTGACGTTCGAGCCGCTCGTGGTGGAGCTGGGCCCCGCCGGGGCTCCGCTCGCCTGGGTGGTGCTGGAGAAGGGCTGGGCGGCGCAGTTGGTGCCGTCCCGGTATTCGCCGGGATACGGGCGGGTGGTGCCGTCGCTGGCGGTGGAGTTCCGGGGGCAGGTGACGCCTCCGGCGTGGTTGAGGTGGGTGGTCGTTTTCCGCTGAGTGTCGGGTCGGGACGTGACCGCATTGCACGGCACGTCGCATCAGGAGAGGTGAGGACGATGAGGGTGATGGTGAGCAGCCCGCTGCTGGATCGCATCAAGAAGCGGGACGCGAAGGTGGGCGTGGTCGGGCTTGGTTACGTCGGTCTTCCGCTGGGCATGGCGTTCGCGGAGGCGGGCTTCCCTGTCATGGGGCTCGACATCGACAAGCGGAAGATCGACAAGATTGAGAAGGGTGAGAGCTACATCAAGCACATCCCCAGCGCGCCCCTGTCGGAGCTGAGCAAGTCGGGCAAGCTGAAGGCCACCACGGACTTCGCCAAGGCGAAGGACATGGACTGCGTCATCATCTGCGTGCCCACGCCGCTGACGGCGTCGCGTGAGCCGGACATGAGCTACATCATCCAGACGGGCGAGGCGCTCGCGCCGCACGTGCGTCCTGGACAGCTCTTCATCCTGGAGTCCACCACGTACCCGGGGACGACGGAGGAGGTGCTCAAGCCGCTGCTGGAGAAGAACGGCCTCAAGGCGGGCAAGGATTTCTACCTGGCCTTCAGCCCCGAGCGTGAGGACCCGGGCAACAAGAGCTTCAACACCAAGACGATTCCGAAGATTGTCGGCGGCTACTCGCCCGAGTGCTCCGAGGTGGCCGCGGCCCTCTACGGCAGCGCGCTGAAGGAAGTGGTGCCGGTGTCCTCCACGCGCGTGGCGGAGCTGGCCAAGCTGCTGGAGAACATCTTCCGCTGCGTCAACATCGCCATGGTCAACGAGATGAAGATGCTCTGCGACCGCATGAACGTGGACGTGTGGGAGGTCATCCAGGCGGCGAGCACCAAGCCGTTCGGCTTCATGCCCTTCTACCCGGGCCCGGGCCTCGGCGGGCACTGCATCCCCATCGACCCGTTCTACCTGACGTGGAAGGCGCGCGAGTACGAGTTCCACACCAAGTTCATCGAGCTGGCCGGCGAGGTGAACTGGCAGATGCCGTACTACGTGGTGCAGCGCACGATGGAGGCGCTCAACAAGAACAAGAAGACGCTCAACGGCGCGAAGGTCCTCTGCCTGGGCGCGGCGTACAAGAAGGACATCGACGACATGCGCGAGAGCCCGTCGCTGCGCGTCATGACGCTGCTGGCGGAGAAGGGCGCGGACCTGGCGTACCACGACCCGTACGTCCCCGAGCTGCACAAGGGCCACGGCTTCAACATGGAGATGAAGTCCGTTCCGCTGAAGCCGGAGACGCTGGGCCAGTACGACGCGGTCCTCATCCTCACGGACCACTCGGACATCGACTACGCCATGGTGGTGGACCGCGCCAAGGTCGTCATCGACACGCGCAACGCCACCAAGGGTGTGAGCAAGGGTCGTGAGAAAGTGACGAAGGCCTGACAGTCATCTGCCGCCCGCCCGGAAACCGACCCTCCGGGCGGGGGGCCCCTCGTTCACGGATTCCGCTCGGGCGGCATCCGTGAGCGCGGAGCTGCTCGTATCCCGGAGTGGATGGGCTAGTGTCGGGGCCGTGCAAGTCCTCCTTCGACCCGTGTTTCCCCTGCTGGCGGTCTCGGCGCTGCTGACGGCGGCGGCGCCCGCGCCGGACGCGCGCGTGCAGTTGCTCGACGCGATGGCCGCGGAGCTGTCCCGCAACCACCAGCAGTTGAAGATGCAGAACCATGAGCCGCCGTACTTCATGAGCTACCAGCTCAAGGACTACGAGCAGCACGCCATCTCCGCGCGCTACGGGGCGCTGTTCATGGACGACGGCTACCGAGAGCGGAAGCTGTACGTCGACGTGCGCGTGGGCGACTACGACTTCGACAGCTCGGTGGCGGAGGGGCTCGAGTTCAGCTTCTCCACCAAGGGCACCAGCTATGTGTCGCGCAAGGAAGGCCCGCTGGACGACTCGCCGCTGGCGCTGCGCACCGCGCTGTGGCTCATCACCGACGAGAAGTACAAGTCCGCGCTCTTCCAGTACCTGAAGAAGAAGGGCGAGGACGTCTACGCGGTGGAGGACCCGAAGCGGCCGCCGTCCTTCTCGCGCGAGACGCCGGTGAAGCACGTCGATCCGCCGATGAGCGCCCCCTTCGACCGGGCGCGCTGGGTGAAGGTGGCCCGCGACGTGTCCGCGCGCTTCAATGCGCACCCGGAGCTGTTCGACTCGGAGGTGCGCATCACCAAGGACAAGGTGACGCGGCTGTTCGTGTCCTCGGAAGGCAGCCGCATCATCACCGAGGAGTCGCTGTACGGTCTGCACGTCTCCGCCGTCACGCGAGCGCCGGACGGGCAGTTGCTGGACAACTCGCGCAACTTCTATGCGCCCACGGAAGCGGGCCTGCCGGACGCGGCGCGCCTGAACAAGGCGGCGGACGACGTCATCCAGGAGCTGCTGGCCCTGCGCGCGGCGCCCGCCATCGACCCGTACACGGGGCCCGCCATCCTCGCCCCGGAGGCGGCCGGCGTGCTCTTCCACGAGGCGGTGGGCCACCGGCTCGAGGGTGACCGGCAGGACGGTGACAACGAGGGCAAGACGTTCAAGGGGCAGGTGGGCAAGCAGGTCCTGCCGTCGTTCATCTCCATCCACGACGACCCCACGCGGCGCGTGCTCCACGGTGAGCCGCTCAACGGCTACTACCTCTTCGACGAGGAGGGCGTGCGTGGCCAGCGGGTGACGCTGGTGGAGAAGGGCGTGCTGCGCAACTACCTCCAGGGGCGCCGCCCGGTGGAGGGTTTCCTCCAGTCGAACGGCCATGGCCGCAGCCAGGGCAACCTGAAGCCGGTGGCGCGCATGGCGAACCTGCTGGTGGAGAGCACGAACGGCGTGAGCGACGCGGAGCTGAAGAAGCGGCTCATCGCCGAGGCCAAGCGCCAGGGCAAGCCCTACGGCCTCATCATCCGCGACATCACCGGTGGCAACACCAACACGTCCAGCTATGGCTACCAGGCCTTCAAGGGCGTGCCGCGCATGGTGTACCGGGTGGACGTGAAGACGGGGAAGGAGACGCTGGTGCGCGGCGTGGAAATCGTGGGCACGCCGCTGTCGGCCGTGAACCGCATCCTGGCCTCGGGCCAGAAGCCGGGCATCTTCAATGGCTTCTGCGGCGCGGAGAGCGGCAACGTGCCGGTGTCCACGGTGGCGCCTGCCATGCTGCTCCAGGAGCTGGAGCTCCAGCGCACCATGGAGGGCAAGGACCGGCCGCCCATCCTCACCAGCCCGGCGGCGCTGGAGGCTCCGTCGGCGAAGCCGTAGCCGCCTCCGGCGCATGAGGCGCGCGGCACGGGCTGGTGCCGCGCGCTCAGTGTCCCAGGTGCTCGTCCGTGGACGCGAGCACGCCCTGCAGGCGCTGGGGCTCGAAGGGCTTGGTGAGCAGCGGGTTCTTCACCTGCTGGAGGAAGTGCTGCAGCTCCGACGTGAAGACGCCGCTGGTGGTGAAGACGATGCGCTCGTGCAGCCCGGGCCATGACGTCCGCACCCGCTCGTAGAACTCCATGCCGGTCATCTCCGGCAACCCCAGGTCGCAGAGGATGGCGTCGAAGTCCGCCCGGGCACGCAGCCGCTCCAGGGCTTCACACCCGTGGGCGGCGGTGACCAGGTCATAGCCATGCACGAGATGCCGGAGCCGGTCCACCGTCCGAGGCTCGTTGTCCACCACCAGGATTCGGCGGGGGCGCGCCGCTGCGACAGTGGGCTTCGTGGCCATGGGCGGAGCAGGCGGCTCCGCGCGCCGCAGCCGCACCTCCACGGTGGTGCCCTTGCCGGGCTCGCTGCGCACGTGGATGGTTCCACCCAGCGCCTTGACGAATTCGCGGCAGATGGCCAGCCCCATGCCCATGCCCTCGCCCCGCGTGGTGAAGTAGGGCTCGAAGATGTGGGGGAGCAGGTCGGGGGCAATGCCCCGGCCGGTGTCGGAGATGGACAGCACCACGCCGTCCCCCTCTTCCCGGAGGGCGACCGTCAACGCGTTCTCGGAGACGCGGTTCTCGGGCATGGCCTGCGCCGCGTTGAGCACGAGGTTGAGCGCCACCTGGCTCAGCCGCGTCTCCGTGCCCAGCACGCGTGGCACGCTCGCGCCGTAGTCCTTCACCACGCGCGCCCGGTGGCGCAGATGGCTGGCGGCCATGCGCAGCGTCCGCTCCAGGACGGCCTGGAGGTCCACGGGCGTCTCGCCACCACCCGAGGCCCCTCGGGAGAAATCACGAATATCCGCGACGACGCGGCGGATGTGGCGCGCGCCTTCCAACGACTCGTCCAGCACCTGCCGGCACTCCTCCGCCAGGGACGCTGGAAGGGCGGGGTCGAGCAGCCGCTGCTGGAGGTACTCGAGGTTCCCCGTCGTGTACGCGAGCGGGTTGCTGAGCTCGTGCACAATCCCCGCGACGACGAGGCCGAGCGGCCCCTGTTGCAGCTCGCGCTCCAGCTCCTCTCGGAGCCGGGCATTGCGTTGCGCTCGCTCCAGGGAGAAATGCTCGAGGAGCGCGGCCAGCTCGTCATGCATCCGTCGAAGCGAGGCCGCCTCGTCCTGGAGTGCCTCGTGGACGTCCTCCTCGGAGCACAGCCGCTCCAGGTTCGCCGCGGCGGCCTTCAGCCGCTCCAGCAACGTCCGTGAATTCGACACCGCGCCGGGCCGATGCTGCCGGGTGTCTTCCTGCTCCATGGTGCCTGCTCCCTCGACGCAGGGCCCGACGACGCCCAAACTCCCAGATTCCCAATCAATGAGAAGTCTAGTGGTGAACACCTATCATGCATCGAGGGTGCAGTTTTTGAAAATGCACGGATGGGCCGTGGCGCTTCACTGGAGAGTAGGCGGAGGTGCGAGCCGAGCGGGGCGAGGCCGGGGGGGCCGTAGCTGCCGGGCGCCCTTGAAGCCTCGCAAGCGCACGTAGCGCTGGAAATCCTGCAGGAAGCTCTCGTGGGAGAGGCCCACGGCCTCGCGGAAGGCCGTGTCGAAGTCAGGGCCTCGGCTCATGGCGTGAAGCAGCGCTCGGACGGTGTCCTCTCCGTAGCGGCGCACCAGGAAGGTGAAGGCGTGGTGGGCGGCGCCGTAAACGATGCCGCTTTGGGACTGGTAGAGCGCGTCCGCCTTCGACAGCGGGTCCGCATGGGGGTGCTCGCGCCAGAAGTGCTCCAGGTCGTCGAGGCTGGAGACGCGGTAGCCCTGCTCGGCGGTGTAGGAGGCCATGCCCTCGCGGAACCAGAGGGGAATCCGCTTCCGGGTCCAGCCGAGCCGGTCCGACGCCACCTGGTACATGAGGCTGTGGGTGAGCTCGTGCAGCAGCAGCTCGTCCACCTGGGACTGGCTGGCGCCCCGGGACGTCCAGGTGCGGGGGCTCTGCACCTCGATCTGCTCGTACCGGGCCCAGGCGCGGAGGAAGTCATGGCCCGGGCGGTTGGCGGCGCGCTCCAGCGCGGCGTGGTTGGGGTGGACGACGATGGTGACGGTGTCGTCGAAGGTGCCCCAGCGCTGGAGTCGGGGCAGGGCGCGCTCGACGGCGAGCCGCACCTGGTCGGCCGCATGGGCATCGCGTGGCTGGAACTCGACGTCGATGCTGGGGCCCGCGGACATGCGCGTGGCGCCGGCGGCCGTGTCGAGCGGCACGCGGGTGCTGCGGGCGCAGCCGCTGAGCAGCGCCAGGACGAGCAGCACCGCCACCCATCCGGCGCGTCCGGGACGGCACCCTGGTGAAGGAAGGACCTGATTCACTCCGCACCCAACCAGCTCAGCACCGCGCGTCCGACGTCGGCCACGGTGGAGAAGGACTCCACCTCGGGAGCGGGCGGGCCGAAGTAGAGCACGGGGACGGGGTGGAGCGTGTGGCCGCGGGTGGACAGGTCCTCCACGTTGCCGTGGTCGCTGCACACCAGCACCCGGGCGTCGGGGGGACGGGAGGCCACCACCGCGCGGGTGAAGGCGTCGAATGCGTCGAGCGCGGCCAGCGCGGCCGTCCAATCCTGGGCGTGGCCGGCCTCATCGGCGAGGTAGTGCTCGAAGAAGGTGAAGTCCGCGCTGGAGGCCACGTGCCAGAAGACGGTGGCGGCCTCCTCGGGCGTGCGCGCGGGCGCCGGCAGGCCATAGGCGCGAGCAGACTCGCCGGTGATGTCGTGGGTGAGGCCGTCCCCGTCGCGGGCGTCGTCGAGCGTCCTCAGGGGGATGCCTCCCGCGGCGAAGGCCAGCTTGGAGGCGGAGGGCTTCAGCTTGCGGAGTGATTCCGGAGCCAGGACGAACTCCGGCGGCGAGCGGCTGGGGCGGCGCGGCACGCCCAGGGCATCCAGGTACGGTGCGGGGTAGGCGTTGGCGAAGGTCGAGGTCCTTCCCGCGGCGGACAGGCGCCGGACGATGGAGCGGTCCGCCATCAATCCTCGCAGCGGGGCGTTGGGATAGCCCAGCACGTGGCGTCCGAGGAGGACAGGCGCCGGGTCCCCGGTGAGGATGGCCGTCTGGTTGGAGGCGGACTGGGGCCGGCCAGGGACGCCAAAGGTGGTGTCCACCGGGAGGCAGCGGCCTCCATGGGGCAGGGGCGCCGCCGGGGCGTCCGCGAAGTGCGAGAGCAGGTGCTCCCGACGGGCAAGCGGATTCACCGCCGGGTCCTTCCGGCCCATACCCACGCCATCGATGAACAGGAGCGCGACGCGCACGGCTGGGGACTGTATCCTCGAATCCGACACGCATGGCCCTCCACGGCGACCTCTTCAGCTATCCACTTCCCGAGTTCCTTCAATGGTTGGACAGCTCCCGCAAGACGGGAACGCTCCAGCTTTCCTGGGAGGCGGGTGAGCGAAAGCTCTTCCTTCTCTCCGGCCAGGTGGGCGCCACCGCCGCCGAAGGGCTCCGCGGCCGCGTGGCGCGGCTCCTCACGCTGTCCAAGCTGGCGTCAGGCACGAAGGTGCTCGCGGCCTTCGACGAGCTGGCGCGCACGCCGGACGTGGACGCCGCGTTCGACACCCATGGCATCCAGGCGCGGTGGATTCGCGACCTGGGCCGTGAGGAGCTCTTCGCCGCGATGATGGACCTGACCATCGCTGGCCGCGGCACCTTCCACTGGACGGAGGACGCGGACCGCTCCGGCGAGGACTGGGTGCCGTCCGACATGAGCATCCGTGAGCTGCTCTTCGAGTCGCTGCGGTGGGTGGACGAGCAGCCCGACGTGGACAAGGCGCTGCCCATTGACGCCCTCAGCGTGCGCGCGCTGGCGCCGCCGAGCCCGAGCCAGCCGCTGATGCACCGGATCATCCTGGGGCTGTGCGCGTCGCCGCAGAACCTCGGGCGGCTGCGCCTGTCCATGGGCGTGTCCCGCTCGTCGGTGACGCGGCGGGTGCACGAGCTGCTGCGCGCGAAGCTGGTGGAGGTGGACGGGGCGCCGCAGGTAGAGGCGGACCCGGTGGCGGAGATGCTGGAGAAGGGCGCGGTGCTGATGCGCGAGGGCCAGTACGACGCCGCGGGCATCGTCTGCGCGTCGCTGCTGGCCAGCGACCCGGCGGACCGGCGCGTGCGCGAGTTCGCCCGGCTGGTGCAGCGCGAGCATGTGGCGGCCCTCTACGCGGACATGCCGCCGCTGGCGGTACCCCACATGGTGCATGACCCGCAGGGACAGGCGCTGCTGAAGCCCGAGGAGCGTCAGATTGCCGGGCTGGTGAATGGCACGTGGGACGTGTCCACGCTGGTGCTCGCCAGCCCCGCGCGGGAGCTGGAGACGCTGAAGACGTTGGCGAAGCTCCAGCGCATGGGGCTGTTGCAGCTCGGCTTCCCGCGCTGAGCGGGGCAGGGCGCCCGCGGCCCCGCGGGCGCCACGGAGCTACTCCGCGCTGCTGGGCAGGCCCACCGCGTTGAGGCGCACGAACACCTGCATCATCACGTAGAGGGAGAAGGCGGCGTCGTCCACGCGCAGGTGCTGCTGGGTGGCCAGGCCCTGGAGCCGGAGCAGGTCGGCGCCGTCCACGCGGAGGAGGAAGGCCTGCTGCCCCAGGGAGCCCTCACCCGCGAAGGCCAGCGCCCGCCGGATGGCGTCGGAGCACGCCGTGACGCAGGTGGAATAGTCGCCCGACATGAACGCGGCCTCCGCGGCGCGCGCGTGGTCGAACATGTCGCCGGGGGCCAGCGCGCTCGCGGCGCCCAGCAGCTTGGGCCCGGGCGGGGGCGTGGGGATGGGGGCGGGCTCCACTCGCGGCGGCGGCACTACGGCCACCGGGCTCACGCGAGGCACCGGGCTTCCGGCCTGGGGCGCCGTGCCGGGCGGCTGCCGGTGCTGGAGGTGCTGGGCGAGCTGGGCCTCCAGGCCCGCGGGCTGCGCACCGGCGGCGGGACGGGGCGGCGGGACGATGCGCTTGGCGCGCAGGTCCTTGATGACCAGCCGGGTGATGGCCTTGAGCGTGTCGAGCACCCCGCGGCCATTGGCGGCGGAGGTCTCCTGCTCGGGGACGCCGCGCGGGTTGAGCTCCTTGCGGAGCACCTCCACGGGCAGCACCCCATCCAGGTCCCGCTTGTTCCACTGCATCACCAGCGGGAAGCGGTCCAGCCGGATGCCGTGCTCGAAGAGGTTCTCCTCCAGGTTGGCCAGGGACTCGCGGTTGGCGTCCATGGCCTCTGGCTGCGAGTCCGCGACGAACACCACGCCGTCGGCGCCCTGGAGCACCAGCTTGCGGGTGGCGTTGTAGAAGACCTGGCCCGGCACGGTGTAGAGCGCGAGCCGCACCGAGCAGTCGCCCACGCGCTCCACCTTCACTGGAAGGAAGTCGAAGAAGAGCGTCCGGTCCCCCTCGGTCGCGATGGACATCATCTCGCCGCGGTGCGCGGGGCGGACCGTCTCGTAGATCTTCCTCAGCGAGGTCGTCTTCCCAGACAGGCCCGGCCCGTAGAAGACGATTTTCGCGGCCACTTCGCGGGCCATCAGATTGACGCTGCTCACGGTGTCAGCTTACCTAGTCCGACTTGACACCTCGCGCCAGTTGGCGACGAGACATTCACTCGGAGCCCGCGAGGCGCGGCGGTGATGGTGGGGCCACAGGCTCAAGGCAGGCTCGCCAGGATGCGCGCCCGCAAGGCATCCGCAACGGCTCACGCCGCTTCCTCAAGTGAGGGAAGCACGGCACGAACCGCACGGACGGCGGCCAGTAATTCATGCCACCGGCGAACCACCGCGCTGCCCGAGGGCAGGAATGCGGTGTCCACGCGGTGTTGAGTCCGCTCGGTAGGGGGGCCGTCGCGGTAGTGAGGCGCGCGTCGTGCCCTCCCTCGAGCGCAAGGACCTCACGCGGCCTTCGTCACCTTGCCCGCCTTGATGCAGCGGGTGCACGCGAGAACGCGCTGGGTGCTGCCCTGCACGCTGGCCCGGATCTTCTGGAGATTCGGCAGGGTCCGCTTCTTGGTCTTGTTGTTCGCGTGGCTGACGTTGTTACCCACCAGCGGACGCTTGCCACAGATGTCACACTTCCACGCCATGACTTCTAACTCCTTGAAAACTGGGGCGTTGGACGCCTGCCGTATAAAAGAGCGGCGGAACCTGCCAGATAACGGCCCGGAAATCCAGCCTTAGATCCAGGATCAGCCCTTGAGCGGATCCTTCTTCTTCAACATGTCCTGCACCAGGCGTGCGGCCCGGATGCCCGCGAGCAGCTCGCCCTCCAGGCCAAGCCCGGGGAGGACCTCCCGGCTGGCGAGCAGGACGTTCTTCGCTGGCGTGCGCTGGGGCAAACCCGTGACGCCCAGGAAGGCTTCCGACTCGAAGCTGAACAGGGGATGGGGCGCCAGCCGGCTGCCGCGCACGCCGCCAGCGTCCAGGTAGGGCGCCGAGCGCAGCAGGCGGTGCTCGGCGGTGAACGGCATCAGCACGTCCAGGTGCTCGTCGATGCGTGTGGCCACTGCCTGGAGGTGCTCCTCGCCCAGGTCGCGGGCCGAGGCGGGTATGAATGCACCCGCGCACACCACGCGCACGCCTTCCGTCGGCTTGGCCTCCTTGCCGCCGTGCGCCTGCGCCGCGCGCGCCGGGTGGACCTGGATCAGCAGCGGCCCCAGCTCCGCGTCGCCCGTGTCCAGCAGCGCCAGCTCGCCCAGGCCTCGGGGGAGCGCCGACTCCGGTACCACCCAGTTGACGGCGAAGAGCAGGGAGCGGGTGTTCGACTGGTCCAGGTGCTCCAGCAGGCCGCGGTGGTGCTTCTTGTCCGTCACCAGCCGCCGCAGCGCGCCCGCGTCCGTGGCGGCCACCAGGCAGGAGGCGCGGTACACGGTGTCCGAGCGCATCAGCTTCAGACCCGCGAACTTGCTGCCGTCGAAGGCCAGCTCCTCCACGATGAAGCCCGCGGGGTTGTCCCGGCCGAGCACGTCACCCCCCAGCTCCGCCACGCGGCGGGCGAGCAGCTCGCGCAGGCCCTCGTGACCGCCGGCGAAGAAGGACGGCGACGACAGCACCTGGGACATGGCCCGCGTCTGGGCCAGCGGCGACTCGGGGCGGTCCAGGTGGCTGACGAAGGGCTGCAGGCCTCGCACCAGGGACACGGACGCGGTGTCACCCGTGAGCCGGGGCGGAGTCTCCAGGCCCGGGTGCGCCTTGATGAGCTTCTTCAGGCCCCAGCCCTCGAAGAATCCGTCCGGAGGCAGGGCGGGGCCTGCCTTGAAGAAGGCATCACTGGCCTCGTGCTGCGCGGCCGCACCGGCCAGGGCGCTCAGGAGGGACTCGCCCTCGTCGCCCAGCTCCCGCGTCACCTCGGCCTTGCGGCGGGCGGCGTCGCCATGAAGGTCCAGCCGGCTGCGCGGCATGAGCAGCTGCAGCTCCGGGGCATGGGGCCGCAGCGCCCGCTGCACCGTGGTGGTGAGGCCCAGCTCCGTGAGGGCCTCCTCCACGGCGGGCATGGCCTTGAGGGGCGGCGCGACGAAGGGCGCGTAGGGGAGCACGTAGCCGCCGTGCTCGTAGCCAGGCCCCATCCCATCGTGCTCCACCAGCAGGACCCGGTGGCTGCGCTTCGCCAGGAGGGCTGCCGCGAGCGCACCGCCCAGCTGACTGCCGAGCACGATGACGTCGTAGACATGCCGGGACGGACCGGCGGGAAGCTTGAGCTTGGCAGAGGACGTCGCCATGAGGCGGGCAACACTACACAACGTGCCCGCCGCTGGCGCCCTTTTCACCACGGGGCGCCCGCCGGGGGCGGGTCAGCGCGCCGGACCGCCGAAGAGCCGCTGCTCCAGCTCCGGGGGCAGCGTGGTGAAGTCCGGGAGAACCCAGTGCGCACCGGCCTGGCGGAGGTCGGCCTCGGGCGCGCCGGTGGTCAAACCCACCACCGTCATGCCGGCCTCGCGTGCGGAGGTGACGCCCAGCACGGCGTCCTCGAAGGCGAGGCACGCGGTGGGCTCCACGCCCAGCGCCTTCGCCGCGGCCAGGAAGATGTCGGGGGCGGGCTTGCCGCGCGTCACCTGCTCCGCGCCGACGATGCTGGCGAAGAGGGGGCGGATTCCGAGCCCGTCCAGCACCAGCTCACGGTTGCCCTGGGGCGCGGCGGTGGCGATGGCCGCGGGGACGCGCGCGTCACGCAGGCGCTGGATGAAGGCCTCCGCGCCCCGGTGAAGCTGCAGGTGGGGCCGGTAGAGGTTGCGGTAGTGGCTCTCCTTCTCTTCGGCGATGCGGGTGAGCTCGTCCGGGGCCACCGGACGGCCGAGCAGCTCCGGGATGATCTCCTCGTTCTTCTTGCCGGCGTAGCGGCTCTGGAAGTCCTCGGCGGTCAGGGGCAGGCCGAGCTTCCGGGCGAACGAGACCCAGGCCTCGTTGTGGAAGCGCATGTTGTCGACGAGGGTGCCGTCCATGTCGAAGACGACGGCACGCAGAGGCGCGAGTGCGGAGGTCATGGCGTCCCCCATAGCGCGTCTGGCGGCAGGGTGGGCCAATTGAATCCACCCAAGGGGCCGCTCGCTTGATATCCCCGGAGGCATGACTGACGACCTCCTGCTCGAGACGCGTGGCGCGGTAGGCGTGGTGACCCTGAACCGGCCCAAGGCCCTGAACGCGCTGAACCTGGAGATGTGTCGCAAGCTCCATCCGGCGCTCGACGCCTGGGCGGTGGAGCCGGCCATCCAGGCGGTGGTCATTCGAGGCGCAGGCGGCCGGGCCTTCTGCGCGGGCGGCGACGTGCGCGCGGTGGCGCTGTCGGTGGGGGATGCCTCCCGCGACGAGAAGGAGCGCGTGTCTCGGGAGTTCTTCCGTGCCGAGTACGGGCTGAATCACCGCATCCACTATCTCGGGAAGCCGTACATCTCGCTGGTGGACGGCGTGTGCATGGGCGGAGGGCTCGGGCTGTCGATTCACGGGACGCACCGGGTCGTCACGGAGAAGCTGGTGCTGGCCATGCCGGAGACGGCGATCGGCCTGTTCCCGGACGTGGGCGGTGGCTGGTTCCTGCCGCGCTTCCCGGGCGAGTCCGGCACGTACCTGGGGCTCACCGGGGCCCGGTGCAACGCGGCGGACGCGATGTGGCTGGGCTACGGCACGCACCACGTGGAGTCCGCGGTGCTCGACGCGGTGCTGGACGCACTGGTGGCCGCGCCCTGGGGCAGCGCCGCGGCGAGCACGGTGGTGGACACGGTGCTCGCGGGCTTCCATGCGGACGCGGGGACGTCGCCGCTGAGCGTGCAGCACGCGGCCATCGACCGGTGCTTCGCCGCCGAGCGCGTGGACGATATCCAGCAGGCGCTGGAGCTGGAGGGGACGCCGTGGGCCCAGGAGACATGGGCCACGCTGCTGCGTATGTGCCCCGCCAGCCTCAAGGTGACGCTGCGCCAGCTCCGCATGGGGCGCACGCGCACGTATGACGAGATGGCCAACGTGGAGTACCGGCTCAGCCAGACGATGACGGTGCGGCCGGACTTCCGTGAGGGCATCCGCGCGGTGCTCGTGGACAAGGACAACAAGCCGCACTGGCAGCCCGCCACGCTGGCGGAGGTCACCGACGAGGCGGTGGAAGCGCTGTTCGCGCCGCTGCCCGACGATGCGTGGACGGTGCCTGCGCGCGGGTAGGCATGCCTATCAGAGTCGGGGCGCGTCACGCCGAGAACCATGGCGTCGCGGCGGACGCATCCCGCGCCTCACGACGGGCCGTTCATGCACCTTCGTCCTGACGTCGGCTGCATGGCGGAGGCGATGCGGGGCGCGGCTACAGGTCCTCGTCACTGAGGACGATGATGCCCTCGGCACGCAGCAGCGCCGCGGTGATGCCCTCTCCGTCGCGGAGCTGCCCCGACTCGTAGACGCGCTGGCTCCCGCATGAGGGGCTCTTCTCCTTCAGCAGCGCCACCGTCGCGCCGAAGCGCCGCGCCGCTTCAAGCGCGATGCGAGCGCCCCGCTGAAAGGCCTCCGTCCGGTCGACGCCTGCGGCTCGCTCCACCGCGGTGGCCCGGCCAGCCCAGACGTCCACGCCGGTTCCTCCACGAAGGTCCACGGGGGGGCGCGGCACGGGCAGGCCCGAGGCCACTTCAGGGCACACGGGCACGACGTCCTTGCCCGCCAGCGCCGCGAGGACGCGCTCGGAGCGCTGGGAGCGGCCGTCGTACCGGCACGCCTCGCCCAGCAGGCATGCGCTGACCAGCACCACCCGGGCGTCCTGGAGGGCCGCGACCCGTTCCTCGCGAGAGGGCAGGGCGGCTGCGGCTTGCGAGTCCGCCGGGTGGGCAGGACCGCCCGGAGTTGCTTCGGGACTCACCGGGGCTGTCCAGGGTTGCGCAGCGCCAGCTCGCCCACCGAGGGCCGTGCGTCCACGCGCGTCCGCATCGCGTCCAGCGTCACCTTGCCCGTCACCGCGAGCCGCACGGCCAGCGGATAGAGCCGATGCTCCTCCGCGAGAATGCGCGAGCTCAGCGCCTTCTCGTCGTCGTCCGGGAGCACGGGCACCGCCGCCTGCGCGATGATGGGCCCGGTGTCCGTGCCCGCGTCGACGAAGTGCACGGTACAGCCCGCCACCTTCACGCCGCGCTCCAGCGCCTGCCGCTGTGCATGGAGCCCCGGGAAGGAAGGCAGCAGCGACGGGTGGATGTTCAGCACCCGCCCCGCGTAGTGGCCCAGGAAGTCCGCGCTCAGCAGGCGCATGAACCCCGCGAGGCACACCCACTCCACGCTGGCGGCACGAAGTGCGTCCAGAATCGCCTGCTCGAAGTCCGCCTTGGACGCGTGCGCCTTGTGGTCCACCACCGTGGCCGTCACGCCCGCCTGGCGAGCCCGCTCCAGCGCGAAGGCCGTGGGCACATTGGACACCACGCAGGCGACCTCGGCGGGGAAGTCCTCCTGCGCGCAGGCGTCCAGCAGCGCCTGGAGGTTGCTGCCGCTGCCGGACACCAGCACGCCCAGGCGGGCCCGCTGGCCGCTCATGGCTCGATGACCGCCGTGGCCTCGCCCTGGCCCGCCTCCACGCGGCCGACCTCGAAGGCCTGCACGCCCCGGCCGCTCAGCACGCTCAGCGCCTGGGCGATGTCTTCCTTCGCCACGACGAGGATGAGCCCCAGGCCCATGTTGAACGTGCTGAACATCTCGTCACGGGCCACGCTGCCCAGCTTCGCGATGAGGTCGAAGATGGGCGGCTTGGGCCACGTCTTCTCGCTCAGCACCGCGCGCGTGCCGTCCGGCAGGCAGCGGGGCAGGTTGCCCGGGATGCCGCTGCCGGTGATGTGCGCCAGGCCCTTCACCTTCACCGCCTGGAGCAGGGCCAGCACGTCCTTCACGTAGATGCGCGTGGGCTCCAGCAGCGCGTCCGCGAGCGGCCGGTCCAGGCCCTCCGGCGTCGCGTCCAGGGCCAGCTTCCCGTCGTCCAGCAGCACCTTGCGCGCCAGCGAGTAGCCGTTGCTGTGCAGGCCGGAAGAGGGGAGCCCGATGAGCGCGTCGCCCGGCTTCACGCTCTTGCCGTCGATGATGGCCGAGCGCTCCACCACGCCGACGCAGAAGCCCGCCAGGTCGTACTCGCCTCGTGCGTAGAAGCCCGGCATCTCCGCTGTCTCGCCGCCCAGCAGCGCGCAGCCCGCCTGCTCGCAGCCCTGCGCGATGCCCTTCACCACCTCGGCGGCCGCGTCGACTTCCAGGCGCCCCGTGGCGAAGTAGTCGAGGAAGAAGAGCGGCTCGGCCCCGCAGGTGAGGATGTCATTCACCGACATGGCCACCAGGTCGATGCCCACCGTGCCATGGCGTCCGGCGGCGAAGGCCACCTTCAGCTTGGTGCCCACGCCGTCGGTGCCGGCCACCAGCACCGGCTCCTGGTACTTGCCCGGCGGCAGGGCGAACAGACCGCCGAATCCACCGACGCCCCCCATGACTTCGGGGCGCATCGTGCGCGCGGCATGGGGCTTGATGCGCTCGACGAACGCGTCGCCGGCCTCGATGTCCACTCCGGACTGCTTGTAGGTCGTTCCCACGGGCGGCCTTCTACCCGGCCCCCGCGCCGGTGTCTCGCGTGGCGTTGGGGCTGTCCCACCGCCGCGCACAGAAAAGGGAATTTGACCGGGCGAGTGTGGGCTGATTGACTCCCTGCAGGATGGGCGCCGAGGAAACCCTCTTTCAACGTTTCGGCAAGGAGTTCCCCCAGGGCACCGAGCTCTTCCGCGAGGGAGAACCCGGCAAGGAGATGTTCGTCATCCAGTCGGGACGGGTGGCCATCTCCAAGCGGGTCCGTGACGTGGAGAAGGTCCTCGCCGTGCTGGGCCCCGGAGAGTTCTTCGGGGAGATGGCCATCATCTCCAACAAGCCCCGCAACGCCAGCGCCACCGTCAACGAGGACGCGCGGCTGCTGGTCATCGACCCCAAGACGTTCGAGGGGATGATCCGCGGGAACGCCGAAATCGCCGTCCGGATGATCAAGAAGCTGGCCGAGCGCCTCTCCGAGGCGGACGCCCAGATCGAGAACCTGCTGCACAACGACCCGGCCAGCCGGGTGGTGCACCAGATTCTCCAGACGTGCCAGAGCCGCGGCCGCCCGGTGGACGACGGCGTGGAGATTGACTTCCCGGTGCGGGAGCTGCCCCGCGTGATTGGCGTGGGCGAGCCGGCGGTGCGCAGCGTGGTGAGTCGGCTGGAGCGCACGGGGCTGGTCGAGCGGGACGGGGACCGGATGACCGTGCCGGACACGGGCAAGCTGCACGACTTCCTCCAATACCTGGAGATGAAGTGGAAGTTCGGAGACCTCTAGCGTGAAGCTGCGAGTCCTCGGCTGCCACGGCGGCGAGCTACCCAACTGCAAGAGCACCTGCTTTCTCGTCGATGACGTGCTGGCGCTCGATGCGGGGGCGCTCACGGGGACGTTGTCGCTGGAGGAGCTGTGCCGCGTGGACCACGTCCTGGTGGGGCACAGCCACTTCGACCACGTGAAGGACCTGCCGCTGATGGCGGACCTGGTCATCGGGCGGCGCGAGACGCCCGTCACCATCTACGCCTCGCGCGAGTGTGCCCGGGCCCTGCGCGAGAACATGTTCAACAACGCGCTGTGGCCGGACTTCACCCGAATCCCGACCAAGCGTCAGCCCGTGCTGCAGATCAAGACGTTCCGCGCCGGGGGCACCTTCCAGGTGGGGCCCTACACCGTGCGCAGCGTGCCGGTGAGCCACCCCGTGGAGTCGTGCGGCTTCATCGTCTCCAACGGCAAGAGCGCCCTGGCGATGAGCGGCGACACCGGCCCCACCGACAAGCTGTGGAAGGCGCTCAACGAGACGAAGAACCTCAAGGCGCTGCTGCTCGAGACGTCCTTCCCCAACAAGCTCCAGTCCCTGGCCGACATCTCCGGCCACCTCACGCCGCACACGCTGAGCCTGGAACTCCAGAAGTTCGAGCGTAATGGCGCCTCGGTGCTGCTCTATCACCTCAAGCCCGCCTTCGTGACGCAGCTCAAGAAGGAGCTGGCCGAGCTGCCTGTCGAGGTGCTGGAGCTGGGCGATACCTTCGAGCTCTAGACGCGCCGCGCCACACGGAGGGGTTGACGACTGTCAGCCGCCGGATTAACCCCGCGCACCCCATGGCCTGGTTTTCGAAGAAGCCGCGCATCGCCGTCGACACCGAAACGCAAGCCGAGCCCCGCCCGTCCCGCATGGAGGGCCTGTGGGCGAAGTGCGAGTCGTGCGACGAGATCATCTACCGCCAGGAGCTCGAGAAGAACTGGATGGTGTGTCCGCACTGCGAGCACCACCACTACTGGGCGGCTCGCGCGCGGCTGTTGGCGCTGCTGGACCCCGACAGCTTCGAGGAGTTCGACAAGGAGCTGGAGCCGCAGGACCCGCTCGGGTTCAGTGACTCGAAGAAGTACAAGGACCGGCTGAAGTCCACCCGCAAGAACCTGGGTGAGCCGGATGCCTTCATCTCCGGCGTGGGCCGCATCCAGGGCCACCAGGTGTCGGTGGGCTGCTTCGTCTTCGAGTTCATGGGCGGCTCCATGGGCTCGGTGGTGGGCGAGAAGGTGGCCCGCGTGTTCGAGCGCGCGCACGAGCTGAAGTGCTCCGCCATCGTCTTCTCCGCGTCGGGCGGCGCGCGCATGCAGGAGGGCATCTTCTCCCTCATGCAGATGGCCAAGACGTCCGCGGCCATCGCCCGCTTCCGCACCGGCACGCGGCCGTACATCTCCGTGCTGCTCAACCCCACCACCGGCGGCGTCGCGGCGTCCTTCTCGTGGCTGGGCGACATCATCCTCGCCGAGCCCAAGGCCCTCATCGGCTTCGCCGGCCCCCGCGTCATCGAGCAGACCATCCGCCAGAAGCTGCCGGAGGGCTTCCAGCGCTCGGAGTTCCTGCTGGAGCACGGGATGATTGACGGCATCGTCCACCGCAAGGACCTGCGGGCGAAGCTGGGGCAGATCCTGGGGTTGCTCGGCTGAACGCGCCCCGGACACCGGAGGAGGCGCTCGCCTTCTTCTCCAGGCTCAACCCCTCGGGCATCAAGCTGGGGTTGGAGCGCGTCCAGGAGGCGCTGGCCGCGCTGGGACACCCGGAGCGCCAGTACCCGGCGCTCCACGTCGCGGGGACGAACGGGAAGGGCAGCACCTGCGCCATGACGGCGGCCGCGCTCCATGCCGCCGGCCACCGCGTGGGCCTCTACACGTCGCCCCACCTGGTGCGCGTCAACGAGCGCATCCGCGTGGACAGCGAGGACATCTCCGACGCGGACTTCGGCCTGCGCATCCTGGAGGTGCTGGAGCGCTACCCCAGCGCGGTGTCCTCGCCGATGACGTACTTCGAGTTCGGCACCGTGGTGGCCCTGTGGCACTTCGCCCGGGTGCGCGTGGACGTGGCCGTGCTGGAGACGGGACTGGGGGGCCGGCTGGATGCCACCACCGCCGCGAGCCCGGTGGTGACGGCCATCACCCCCGTGTCGTTCGACCACATGGAGTACCTGGGCAACACGCTGGCCGCCATCGCCGGGGAGAAGGCGGGCATCCTCAAGCCCGGCGTGCCCTGTATCGTGGCGCGGCAGGCCCCGGAGGCCCTCGACGCCATCGTTCGCAAGGCGGAGGCGGTGGGCGCGCCGCTGCGGCTGGAGGGGCGCGACTTCGCCGCCGAGCGTCAGCCAGATGGCAGCCTGTCATACCGCGGGGCCGCATGGAGCCTGGACGGCTTGTCCCTGGCGCTGCGGGGGCCGCACCAGCAGCAGAACGCGGCGGTGGCGCTCGCCTGCCTGGAGGCCTTGCAGGAGCGCCGCATGACGGTGCCGCCCGAGGCCGCGCGTGCAGGGCTGGCGTCGGCGTGCTGGCCGGGGCGCCTGGAGGAGGTGGGGCAGCGGCCCGTCGTCCTGCTCGACGGCGCCCACAACCCTGCGGGCGTGGAGGTGCTGCTCGCGTCGCTGAAGGACCTGTATCCGGGACGCCGCATCCACCTCGTCTTCGGCGTGGTGGGGGACAAGGACCGGGGGCCGATGATGCGAGCGCTCTTCCCAGAGTGCGCCTCGGTGCAGCTCACCCCGCTGGAGACGCCGCGCTCGCTGGCGCCCGAAGCCTATCTGGCCGAGGCTCGCACGCTGTGTCCGGACGTGACAGCCTGGCCGGACGTGGACGCCGCACTGGACGCTGCGCGCAAGCGGGCAGCCGCGGACGACCTCGTCCTGGGTACAGGTTCACTGTTCCTGGTCGGGATGTTGAAGGCTCGCTTGTATCGAAACCTTGGCGCGATGCAGCAGCCGCCGTAGATTCAAGACATGCGCCTGCCGGACTGGAGAGCCGCCGCGACACCGGGGCCACCCATCCCCTCCATCGACGAAGTCGATTTCCGGGCGCTTTACTCGAAGACGAAGTACGTCGTGGAGACGGCGGACGGCTGGTCGCTGGTCATCACCCGCTACCGTCCGGTGAAGCAGCCTTTTCCGCAACCGTTGTTTGGCGAAGCCCTGCTGCTGGTGCACGGTTTCTCACAAAACCGGCACACATGGACGAGCGGGCAGTTCGTCAAGAACCTGCTCTTCTTCGGGGTGGACATCCACATCCTGGAGCTGCGCGGGCACGGCAAGAGCTCCATCGCCTTCCAGAAGGAGCGCGCCGAGCGGTTCAAGCGCCCCCTGCCGCCCGACCTGGACTACGGCTGGGACATCGACAGCTACTTCCTCTACGACCTGCCAGCCGCTGTCTCAGGGGTGAAGCGCATCACCCGGCGCGAGCGCATCTTCTACTGCGGCCACTCGATGGGCGGGATGCTGGGCTACGGCTACGCCGGCATCCACAACGACTTCGAGGGCCTCATCACCATCGGCTCTCCGGCGGACCTGGGGCGGGGCTTCATGCTGCTGCGCCTGCTGGCACATGGCGCGCCCATGCTGGCGGGGATGATCGACCTGACGCTCGCCAGCCTCAACGTTGGCGGGAAGGTGGAGGGCGCGGGGCGCAAGCTGCTCGCGCAGGGCGTGGGCCTGCTGAACAAGGGCCTGGGCCGCAGGCTGACGCCGCGCGACCGGCGGACGCTGCGCTTCGACGCGGTGCCGGTGGACATCATCCTCAAGACGCTGGAGCGGCAGCTCGCGAAGGCGGAGGACTCACGGCTGTATCAACAACTCACCACGCGGCTGAACCGGCTCATCAACCCGGAACGCGTGAGCGCCGACGACATCCGCTGGCTGCTCCGTGAAGGCGGGGAGCGTGAGCCGCGCCGCGTGCTGGAGCAGTTCGCGCGGTGGATTCGCCGGGGCGAGATGGTCTGCTATCGCACCGGCTTCGACTTCAAGCGGGGCTTCGGGCGCATCGAGATTCCCATGGCCATCATCTTCGGGGACCTGGACCCCCTGGCCTCCCTGGAGTCGACGCGCAGCGTGTATCGCGCCGCGAAGAGCGAGTACCTGCTGTGGCGGCCGGTGAAGGGTAACAGCCACATCGAGCTGACGATGGGGCACGACATCCGGCAGATCTGCTACGACATCAAGAACCTTATCGAGTACGCGCGGACCCACCGCCACCGTTCGCCGAGCCTGCCGCGGCTCCGCTAGGCGCGTCTGGACGGAAAGTTGGAGGCACGGCGGTGCGTGATAGCCTCCATGCTCTTCTGTCAACGTGAAGGGGTGTGGTCGATGAAGGCCTTTGCCGTGTGGCTGCTTGGTGTGGTGCTCGTGCCCTTCGCGGCGCTCGCGCAGGCGCCGGCAGTGAACCTGAACACCATCACCGCGGTGCAGGTGAATGGTGGGACAGTGACCATCACCGGCACGCAGAAGCCCAACTTCACCACCTTCACCATGACGGACCCGCCGCGGCTCGTCATCGACATCTCCGAGGCCGTCTTCTCCGAGGTGCCCGAGGAGATTCAGGTGGGGAACGGCACGGTGACGGGCATCCGCACCGCCAGCTACGGCTCCGACGCATCCTCCATTGCCCGCGTGCTCATCGGCTATGCGCGCGAGGTGGAGGCGGACATCCAGGCCCAGGGCAATCAGCTCATCGTCCGCGTCGCGGGCGGTGGGGGGCAGGCCGTGGCGCAGGCTCCGGCCACGGAGCAGCCTCCGGCGGGGAACACCGCTGAGCAAGCCGCCGAGGCCGCCGCGGCGGACCGTGAGGCCCAGGAGAGGGCCGCCGCGGACGCCGCTGCCGCGGCTCGGGCCGAGCGGGAGGCCCAGGAGAAGGCCGCTGCCGAGGCGGCCGCCGCCGCGCAGCGGGACGCCGAGGCCGAGGCGAAGCGCCAGGAAGAGGCGCGCGCCGCTGCCCAGCGTCAGCAGGAGGAAGCGCAGGCTCGGGCCCAGGCGCAGGCCGAGGCGGAGCGCAAGCGTCAGGAAGAGGAGGCCGCGCGCGCGTCCGCGGAGGCCGCCGAGGAGAAGCGGCGCCAGGAGGAGGCCGCGCGCGCATCCAAGCAGGCCGCCGAGGACGAGCGCCGCGCCCAGGCTCAGGCCGCCGCCGAGGAGCAGCAGCGGAAGCGGGAAGCCGCACGGGCCGAGGCCGAGCAGCGTCAGGCCTCCGAGCGCGCCGCCGCGGAGGAGCGCCGTGCACGCCAGCAGGCTGCCGCCGAGGAGCGTCGCGCCCAGGCGCAGGCCGCCGCCGAGGAGCGCCGTGCCCAGGCACAGGCCGCCGCCGAGGAGCGTCGCCAGCGTCAGGCCGACGCCCGCGCCGCGCGTGAGAACCGCCAGCAGCAGGCTTCGGCGAGCGGAGAGGTGTCGTCCCGCCGCAAGACACTGACCCTGGTCGGGTTCCGGCAGCAGCCGGGCGCCTCGCGTGTCTTCGTCCAGACCAACGAGCCGGTCAGCTACTCCGTGGGCGAGCAGGGCCGCACCGTGGTGCTGGAGCTCGAGAACACCCGGGTGGACTCCAGCAACAACACGCTGCCGCTGGATACGTCCTTCTTCGCGTCCCCGGTGCTCCGGGTCGACCCGAGCACGTCCGGCCGCGACGTCCGCGTCACCATCGAGCTCCGGCAGTCCGCGCCGTTCCAGGCCCGCCAGGAAGGCAACGTCATTTCATTGGACTTCCAGCGCACAGGGCGGTGAAAAGGGGGGGCCGCTCGGCCCGGGCGCGGCATACCCTGCACCCCTGAATGAGCCTCCTCGTTCCGCTCGCCGCTGCGCTGCTGGTCACCACGTCCCAGGTGCCGCTCGCCACGCCGTTGGCGCTGCCCAACGGTGAGAAGGCGCAGCTCACCGCGGACATGGTCGTCTACGAGGCGGAGACGAAGGTCGTCACCGCGCGTGGCAACGCCGTGCTGCGCACGGACACCATGCAGCTGCGCGCCGACGAGGTGACGTACGACTCGGTGAACCCGTTCGTCACGGCCACCGGCAACGTCATGTTCGTGGGGCCCGGTGGCATGGCCGCCGTCGCCGAATCCGTGAAGATGGACGTGCGCACCTACGAGGCGAACCTCGAGGGCGGCCTCTTCATGCAGAAGGAGGGCGTCACCCAGGACGCCCTGTTCTCGGCGAAGACGCCCCAGGAGCTTCGGGCGATGGGCGAGACGCCCATCCTGCTCAGCGGCTCACGCATCCGTAGGACAGGGGAGAACACCTTCGCGGTGGAGAACCTGGCCTTCACGCCCTGCAACTGCAGCCCGAACGAGCCCGGCTGGCGCATGGAAGCCACGTCGGCCACCGTCGTCCTGGGCGAGCGCGCCACGATGACGTTGCCCGTCGTGTACGTGAAGTCCGTCCCCGTGTTCGCGCTGCCGTGGATCTACATGCCCCTGTCCCAGCGGCGCACGGGCTTGCTGCTCCCGAAGCCCACCGTTTCCGCGCTGAATGGCTTCACGCTGGAGCAGCCCCTCTTCATCACGCTGGGGCGCAGCTACGACCTGACGTTCACGCCGGGATACTTCAGTGGCGGGAGCGATGTGGTCGTGGATGGAGTTCGGAGAATGCGCGCCCAGGGCGTGAAGGGGCCTCGCTTGCTCACCGAGTTCCGCTACGCGCCCAGCGAGCGGACCCGGGGGCGGGCCACGCTGGGGTTCCTCTACGACCTCCGGCCCATTCGGGACCCGAGCACTGGTGAGTTCTATCGACGGATCGTCGACGGCGTCGAGACGAGCGAGTTCGTCGACGAGCGGCGGGGTCTCCGGGGCGAGGCTTCCTGGCAGCACACCCAGGACCTGGGAAACGGGTGGCATGACCGCGTGGACGCCGCGTTCGTCTCGGACGGCTTCTACACGCGCGACCTCACGGCGGACGTTATCGTCAATAACTTCCAGTACCTGCGCAGTACGGCCACGCTGTATCAGCGCCAGGATGACCTGTACGCGGGGCTCGATGTGGGGCTGCGCCAGGACATCCGGTGGGGGTACCGCTTCTTCCAGGACAACCGTGTCCCCGCGGCCGCCGACCCCGCGCGTCCGGACTTGAAGGGCCCCTCCACCTTCCAGAGGTTGCCAGCCCTCACGTTGGCTTTGCCCGAGCGTCCCGTGCTCGGCGGCCTCATGGGAGGCCTGACGGTGCAGTACCTCCGCCTGGCGCCGCTGCGCGGTGGGTATGGGGACGAGGGCATCGACGGCATCTTCCGGGCCGACGGGAACTACACGGAGTTTGGTTCTGCCAACGCCTTCCTGGACGCGACGCAGTCCGACGGCGTCTTCAACGCGAACGACCGTGAGGCCCGCAACCGCGTGGACTTCCTCCCGCGCCTGTCGACGTCGTTCGCGGTGGGCGACCTGATGCGCGTCTCGCCGTCGCTGGCGGTGCGCCAGGACGTGTGGCTGGGCGAGGTCTCGGGGCGGACGTGGCAGCGGGGCTATCCCATCGCGGGCGTGCTGCTGGAGAGCCAGCTCACGCGCACGTTCCAGGGACGCGACACCAGCTTCCGCCATGCCATCACCCCGTCGCTGGAGCTGCGCTACGTGCCGGGAGGGTGGGGCAGCCTTCCTACGGCCGGCGCTTCTGAAGATGGCGCGGCCCGCCCCTACGACGAGCTGGACGCGGCCGTGCCGTATCAGCTCGATGGGCGCACGCGCGGTTTCCTGCACGCGGTGCTCGCCGTGGATCAGACGCTGCGCATCAAGCGAGGCAACGCCATCCGCGAGCCCCTGCGCCTGCGAATCGGACAGGGCTTCGATCTCACCCGGCACGTTCCCGCGGTGGGAAAGGTGGACGACCCGGGCCCCGTGCTGCGCGACACCTTCGCTCGGCTCACCGCGACCGCGGGCATCTTCACCGCCGCGGGCACCGTCCGATACGACCCCAACATGGGCCGCATCGCAGGCCTGTCCGCCGAACTCAATGTCGATGACGGCAAGGGCCACGCCGTCTATGCGCGCTTCGATGATGTATTGACCGTGGGGCTGCCAGCGATCAACCTCGGCGCGGATCCGCGCTCCGTGGGGCCGGACGTCTTCCGCCGGACTGTGGATACCCTGGTAGGCGGACTATCCCGAGTCGAGCCCGGCTTCCCTGCGGCCGAACGGGCTCAAGCCCTCATCGCGGGTACGCGTTTGAAGCTCGGATTTGGGCTTGGAGTGCGGTACGAAGCCTTCGTGCTACCGCTTTACCGGGATCTAACAACCCGAGAACCTCGATTCGTTGCTGACCAGCAGACGTTCGGCCTCTCGTATGGGCCTGCATGTGACTGCTGGCGGGTCGAGGGAGTCATGACGCTGCGGCGGGACTTGGGGCTGGAATTCTCCGGCATCAACCTCATCGTGGCGGATTTCGGATCCTTTGGTTCCGGAGGCTAGGAATCACCAGCCGTGGGTGGTGGTTCCTCCAACCCCGAAACAGCCAGGAGAAGTACTTCGTGTCGGACCTCGGAAAACGAATTGGGCAGCGAATCCGCGAGCTTCGGACACAGCGGCCGGAGCGCTGGACGCAGGAGGAGCTCGCGGAGCGGGCGCAGATCAGCGTGTCGTTCCTCTCGATGATCGAGCGCGGTGAGCGCGTCCCCCACGTGGAGACGCTGGCGGCGCTGGCCAATGCCCTGGGCGTCAGCCTGGGCGAGCTCTTCACGGGAACGGAGCAGACCCTTGCTCAGACGGAGGACCTCCTGCGGCCCCTGTCTGACTTCGCGCGTGCCCGTGGCCTCACCGCCCGGGACGTGGACCGCCTGCTGGGCGTGGCGCGGGTGATGTTCAGCGGCACCGCCGCCTGACATCCCCCGGGGATTCCAGGCTCCGGACGCAAGAGGGCTTCAGTCGGCCTGTCCTGTCCTTGACTGGACGGTAGCTGGCCCGGGAAGATGGGGAAGATGCGCTGTGCGCTGCTCGCGTACAGCCCGCTTCCTTCATCGCCTTCAAGGAGTCTCCACTGATGCGTCCGGGTCTGGCCCCGTGGGTGGCCTTCGCGAGCTTGCTGTTCGTCGCATGCTCGCCGTCGGCTCCCGCCACACTTGAATTCGTGGACCAGTCACCGGCTCAGCCGCGACTGGGAGAAATCACCACGCTGCGCTTCCGCGCGGTGGACTCCCGAGGACAGCCGCAGGCCGGTACGAACGTGTCCTTCTCGCTGGAGTCCCCGGTGCCGGGCGTCGAGCTGTCGCCCACCGAGGGCGTCACCAACTCCGGCGACGGCATCGTGTCCGTGCAGATCGTGGCGCGCGGCGGCCGGGTGGCTTCCGCCGTCGTCATCGCCACCGCGGGCTCGGGTTCCGAGATGAAGCGGGCCGTCAGTCCCGTGGTCAGCTTCGCCGGCGCCAACTCGAGCTCCCGCCAGTTCACCTTCCAGTGCGGTTCGTTCTCCGGCAACGGCTCCGGTCTGCACCACGCCGTGGGCGCCTGGGACGAGACGCGCAACCTCATCGCGGGCGTGAAGCTCAAGTGCATCGCGCACGTGGGTGACCGCAACGGCGACGGCGTGGTCGGCGCCCAGGTGTCCTTCCTCACCGAGGCCGGCACCATCGGTCCCAGCGCGGTGTCCGTCACGGACGTGGTGGGCAACGCGGAGGTCCTCTACAAGACCTCGCTGCCGCTGCCGGAGGACGTGGATCCGGGCGTGTTCACCTGGACCCCGCTGAAGGATGAGACGCACACCGGCGAGTACCTTGCTCCGCTCTGGATGCACCCGTTCCTCTGGGACGAGAACCCGATCGCCAGCTACGGCAACGCCCCGCAGCCGCAGGTGGACCGTCCCGAGCCGCGCCGGCCGGACCCCATCCGTCCGAACGTCGTCAACAACCCGCGTGACAACCTGGTCTCGCTGATCGCCATCACCAGCGGCGAGGAGGCCTTCGACGACCTCAACAACAACGGCGTGTGGGACTCGGGCGAGCCCTTCGAGGACACGACGGAGCCCTTCGTCGACAACAACGACAACGGCACCTGGGACCCGGGCGAGCGCTACGTGGACACCAACGGGGATGGCCGCTGGACGGGCAAGAACGGCCGGTACGACGCCAGCACGCTCATCTGGGTGCAGGAGCGCATCCTCTGGACGGGCATGCCCCATGCGCTGGACCGGACCGAGACGCAGCGCCAGCTCGACCCCCCGCCCAACGCGCCGCCGCCGCTCATCGCTCACTTCAGCGGCATCGCCGTCTCCTTCATCGTCTCCGACCCCTGGTTCAACCGCATCGCGCAGAACAGCGATGATGACGGCTGCGTCGGTGGCGCCTCGGGCCCCGTCAAGGTGTCCCAGGCCAATGGCGGCATCGCGTTGACGTACCCGTCCTTCAACTTCGAGACGTACCTCATCAGCGACACGCACGAGCAGCCCGCCGACGGCGACCCGCCGCCGCCCTACTCGCCGCCCGTGGCGTGGAAGGTGACGCCGCTGTGCAAGTACACGGCGGCGCAGGAGGAGGGCCACGAGGTCGTCGTCACGGGCCCCACCATGACCGGCACGGTGGAGTAGTCAGCGCCGTTCCGCCGGGCGGGCCCACGAAGGCATTGACCCCAGGGCCCGCCCTCCGTAGGTTCTCCACTGGTTGACTGGCGAATCACCCGCCGGTGGAGGACGTCGTGGGTCAGCAGAACAAGCCGGCCGCGGACAACGGTTCTCGTGAGAACGAGCGCCGCCGCACCATCCTCCGGGCGGCCATCGACGTGTTCGCCCGCAAGGGCTACCACGGCTGCCGCATCGCGGACGTGGCCAAGGAGGCCGGCGTCGCGTACGGCCTCGTCTACCACTACTTCAAGAACAAGGACGAGCTGCTGGAGACCGTGTTCGACACGGGCTGGAGCGGCTTCGTCACGCGCGTGCGCGCGGTGGTGGAGGGCGAGGGCTCGCTGGCGGAGAAGGTGCGCGGCATCGTGGATGTGGCCTTCGAGGCCTACCGGGTGGATCCGCGCGCGGTGAAGGTCCTCATCCTGGAGATTGCGCGCAGCCCGGCCGGCTCGCGCATCAACCGGCAGACGGCCTTCGTGGACGCCATCCGGCTCAGCTCGGAGCTGTTCAACGTCGCCAAGGAGCGCGGGGAGCTGCGGCCGGAGCTGGATCCGCACCTGGCCTCCGCGCTGCTCTTCGGCAACATCGAGATGGGGCTCACCGCCTTCGTCGTGGGGCTCGCGGACGCGCGGGACAACGAGGCGCTGGAGCGGGCCAAGGCGCAGATTGCGAACTCCTTCCTATACGGTGTCCTCACGGGCGCCCAGGCAGCGGAGGTGTCCGAATGGAAGCCGGAGAAGTCCGCTACGAAGTCCAAGGCCCCCAAGCGCTCCTGACCATCGACCGGCCCAAGGCCCGCAACGCCCTGTCTCCGGGCGTGGTGCGCGAGCTGATGGCGTCGCTGGAGCGCGCCGAGTCCGACGCCTCGGTCCGGGTGGTGGTGCTCACCGGCGCGGGCGAGAAGGTCTTCTGCGCGGGCGGGGACCTGGGGACCCTGGCCGGGGACGAGGGCTTCCTGTCCACGCATGAGGGGCGCCGCTCGTACGGGCGGCTGCTGGCCCGCTTCCAGGAGCTGCGCAAGCCCACGGTGGCGCGCGTCAACGGGCACGCACTGGCAGGAGGCCTGGGCCTGGTGCTCGCATGCGACCTGGCCGTCGCCGTGGAGACCGCGGACCTGGGCACGCCCGAAATCGACGTGGGCCTCTTCCCCATGATGATGATGGCGCTGCTGCAGCGGCACCTGGGCCGCAAGCGGGCGCTGGAGCTGGTGCTCACCGGTGACCGGCTGCCCGCGCGCGAGGCGCTCGCGTTGGGGCTGCTCAACCGCGTGGTGCCCGCCGCGGAGCTGGATGCTGCCGTCTCCGCGCTCGCCGGGAAGCTGGCCGGAAAGAGCCAGGCCGTGCTGGCGCTGGGGCGCCGCGCCTTCTTCACCGCGGAGGACCTGCCGCTGCCCGCCGCCCTCGAGTACCTGGCCTCGCAGCTGTCGCTGAACGTGCTGGCGGACGACGCAGGGGAGGGCATCTCCGCCTTCCTGGAGAAGCGCCCGCCGAAGTGGCACGACCGCTGACGGCGGCTACGGCGTGTCCAGCCGGGTGGTGGTACCGCCCCGGGCCACGCTTTCCGGCAGGTGCGGGAAGAAGTCCATCTTCAGCAGGCTCTCTCCGTCCACCCACAGCCCGTCCACCTTCACGCCCCAGTGGAGGTGCGGTCCGGTGACGCGGCCGGTGCTGCCCACCCGGCCCAGCTCCTGGCCCTGCTTCACCGTCTCACCCAGCTTCACGCCGATGCGGGACAGGTGGAAGTACGCCGTGTAGAGGCCCGCGCCGTGGTGCACCAGCACCGTGTTGCCCGCCGCATAGTTGTTGCGCGCCATCACCACCGTGCCGTCATTGGCGGCCTGCACCGGCGTGCCCGGGTCTCCGTCGATGTCCACGCCGAAGTGCTGGCTGGACAGCTTGCCGTTGAAGGTGCGGCGGTCGCCGAAGGGCGCGGTGATGCGGTCCTGCCGGGGCCACGCGAAGTTCTGCGCGAAGTGCGGCGGGGTGAACGGCTGCGCGAAGGCCTCGGCGAAGGCGCGCCGGTCCGCGGCCATGCGCTTGCGCACCGCCGCTGGCGGCTTCACGTACTTGCCGGCCACGCGCAGCTCGCGCGACGGGTAGCCGGGCTCCACGACGTCCAGCGTGCCCGTCAGCTCCACCTGCGGAGCCCCGGGCGTGACGGGGCCCATGGCCGTCACCTGCGCGGCGCCGGGCGTCAGCTCCACCGGCAGGCCCGTCACCGCCAGATAGCCGTCACCCCACGGGAAGAAGCGCAGCGCGCGCCCCGCCAGCGTCCCGGTGGGAGGCGCCGTCACGCCGCGCACTGTCACCAGCACCGGGTCCCCGGGCTTGGCCGTGCTGGGCTGGAGCGTCAGCTGCGGCGAGGTCTCGACGGCGGCCCGCCCGGTCTCCGTGGGGGCGGGGATGGCCGCGTTTTCGGCCGCTCCCGCCTTCGCTCCGAGGACGAGCAGGGCGAGCAGCAGGAAGGAGGACTTGGAATCAATCCGGCCAGGAGCGAGCGAAGGCATGGGCCGTTTTTACACCACGTCTCGCGCAACTCTTCCCGGGGTATGGCGCTGATCCGCCGCACGCTTGCTCCAATGCCCGAAAGCGCTCGTCTCGCCGCCTGGGTGGGATGAGGGTTGCTCGCGACCTGACGGTGGCGCGGAGCCCAGAGTTTGTCGGCACTTGGACGTGGCATCCGGGCTTCACCGTGGCTGCCCGGTCGAAGGGCAGGCGTCCAGGCAGGGCCAATCGCGTCAAGGCGTACCCGAGGGACTGGGGGCTTCCTAGCTTCTGAACGGACTCGATGAATGGGAGATTTGCGGATGCCTCGTCCCTATAGCTTTGACCACTACCAGGTCCCAAAGACGCTGCCGGCGCAAAAACGAAGTCTGCGTCGGCAGGACAAGGCGCGGCTGGCCGGTTCCCGGGCCCATCCCGAGGCCATGGAGAGCCATGAGGGCGTGCACTACGGCAAGCGCTTCGCGGAGACGGAAGAGCTCTACGTCGCGCATCAGATGGAGGCGCAGCTCGAGGAGCTGGCGCGCCCCGAGCCGGATGCCAAGTTCTCGCACGGGCCTGGCTTCACGGGCCCCAAGCCTGGCGCGCGCACGGCGAAGAAGCGGGAGGCGGCGCCCGTTGTCGGGGGCACGACGCCGATTGGCGCGCTGCCGCCCACGCGCGAGCAGCCTCCTCAGCGCGCGCGGATGCCGGAGATTCGCGATGAGGCGCAGCATCAGCTCCAGGCGCTGCGCGGCGGCCTGGGGGACGCCATCAAGGCCGTGTCCCGGCTCATCCGGCTGCCTGTCACCGTCGTCCGCATGGCCGCGGGCCGCATCCTGCCGTTGTCCTGAGGTCCTGAGGTCCTGAAGGGATGGACGACACGCGTGGAGCTGAGGCTCGTTTCGTACAACATCCATAGCGGCATCGGGACGGACGGCCGCTTCGACCTGGGCCGCGTGGGCGAGGTGCTCCGCGAGGTGGACGCGGACATCATCGCCCTTCAGGAGGTGGGGGACTTCCGCGCCGTGACGCCGCGGGAGGACCAGCCCGAGCACCTGGCGGACATGCTCGGGCTGCACATGGCCTTCGGGCCCAACGTCGTGCGCAACGGCCGTCGCTACGGCAACGCCATCCTCTCCCGGCTGCCCATCCTCAAGTCGAAGAACTACGACTTGAGCGTGAGGCGCCGGGAGCCTCGTGGGGCGCTGCGGTGCGACCTGGACCTGGGCGGTGGACTGCAGCTCCACGTCTTCTCGCTCCACCTGGGCCTGTGGTGGGGCGAGCGGCGCAGGCAGGAGGCGCTGCTCCTGTCGTCGGACATCCTCCGCGATGCGGCGCGCAAGGCCCCCTTGGTGGTGTGTGGCGATTTCAACTATTGGGGGAATGGTCCGGTGCCGTCGCTGGTGCGACAGGCCATCCATGACGCGGCGCTGGAGCTCGGCGAGCCCGCGCGGACATACCCGACGCGCCTGCCCATGCTGCGCCTGGACCGTATCTTCGTGGACGCGGGCGTGCGTCCCCTGGCCATCCATCCGCACCGCACGCCCCTGAGCCGGCTGGCATCTGACCACCTGCCGCTCGTGCTGCGCTTCGAGGCGCCCATCGCCGTGGCGCCTCTGGTCTCTCCTCCGGTGCAGCTCATCGGCTAGACTGGACGGATGAGCTGGCGCGCGTTCACTGGCCGACGCTTACGCGTGCCGGACAAAAACACCGTGACGTGGTTGTCGCGGAGCAGGTGCATGCCTAGGTTGGCCCGCACCTGTGAGGCCGTACGCGTCGGCCGGAGAGCGCATGCACGTGGGGAGTGAACAGACCGAGCGCGGTATCTCCGCGCTCGTCGGGCGCATGGCCGATGGCTTCAGCCGGCTGGTGACGCAGCACCTGCAGCTGGCGCGCATGGAGCTGGCCGAGGACGTGAAGGCCACGGGCCTGGACGTGGCGATGATTGCGGCCTTCGTGCCCTTCATCCTCGTGGGCTACGGCTTCGTGTGCGCGGCGCTGGCGGCGTGGTTGTCCACGTGGCTGGGGTGGTCCGGCGCGCTGGCCGGCATCGGCGTGTTGAACCTCGCGGGCGGCGTGGGCGGTGCGCTCTGGGCGGTGAACCGGCTGAAGGCGCGCCGGATGATGGACGACACTTCGCAGCAGCTTTCGCTCAGCGTGGCCGCGCTCACCAGCGCCGCTCCCAGCGCGCCCGTGAATGGGCTGCAGGGCGCGAGCCGTGAACTCTTCAAGGAGCCCCAGAATGGCCGGTAGCAATGGACAGTCCAAGGCCTACAGCCCCCGCAGCAGCGCGGAGCTGCGCGCCGAAATCGAGCGCACGCGCGCCGAGCTGGCCACCTCCGTGAGCGCCCTGCGCGAAGAAGTGGCGGTGGCCACCGACTGGCGCCAGTGGGTGCATCGCCACCCCTACGTGAGCCTGGGCGCCGCGTTCGCCGTGGGCTTGTGGCTGGGCTCGCGCGACTGACGACTTTCGTAGCACCCCCCAATCAGGAGATGGCGTCGATGGAGATGAATCCGCAGCAGATGGCCGACAGGGCTCGTCAGTTCCAGGACCGCGTGGTCCCGCAAATCGGCGAGGCTCGCCAGAACCTCGTGGACCTGAACGAGCGCGTGGTGAGCTTCATCCGCGCCAACCCGGGCACGTGCCTGCTGGGCGCGGTGGCCGTGGGCTTCCTCGTCGGACGCATTGCCTCGCGCCGCTGAGCGGACGCGCTGGAACCACACGAGAGGGTGAACGCATGACGACGTTTCCAGGTGCATCGGGCAACGGCTCGCCGCAGGACCCGCAGGGCGGCGGTTTCGGGCAGCGCGTGGACCACATTGGCAGTGAGGCACAACAGCTCTGGTCCGACGCGCGCGGCGCGGTGGAGGACTTGGGGCAGACCCTGGACCTGCGGGGGCGCGTGCAGCGCAACCCGTATGGGATGATGGCGGCGGCGGTGGGCGTCGGCTATCTGCTGGGGGGCGGACTCTTCACGCCGCTGACGGCGCGTATCCTCCGCCTGGGCGTGCGCCTGGCGGCGCTGCCCCTGGTCAAGGACGAGCTGTTGGGCATGGCGGAAGCGGCCTTCCAGGGATATCAGACAGGTCGTGGCATCGCCGGCGCGGGGTCCGAGGGCGCTGCCTCGGCGAACGCGACCTCCGCAGGCACTCCTCGCCCGCCGACGTACTAGGCCGGGCATTCCTCCACCCCCAAACCCCTGGAGTCGCAAATCGTGAACTTCAACAACCTCAAGAAGCTGGACAAGGACGACCTGCTGCACCTGGTGGGCCTGGAGACGCGCCGGGACGCGGTGGACACGCTGCTGCCCGTCGTGGGCGCCTTCGCCGCCGGCATCCTGGTGGGCGCGGGCCTGGGCCTGCTGCTGGCGCCCAAGCCGGGCAACCAGCTGCGTGACGACCTCCGTCAGCGGCTGCAGAGCGGCCAGGAGTACCTGTCCAACGCCGTGGGCCGCTCCAGCGAGGGCTCCCAGGCGCAGACCGGGCCGCAGGGCACCGTGTCGCGCACCGCCTGATTCGCGGCGCCTGCCGCGCAGGGCAGAGGGCCTCCATTCGCGCCGGTGACGGTCGCGGGTGGGGGCCTTCTCGTTTCCGGGCGGGTAGACTCATGGCCCGTGAGTGACACGACGCAGGGTGGGTTGGTGAAGCGCCCCGGTGAGGCCGGGGGCCCGGACGCGGCGCTGGCGCGGCTGCGCGCGCTGGAGACGCTGGAGTCGGGCTACGAGGCGTGGCTGGAGCTGAAGCTGGAACTGGCCGCGTCGCGCCTGCGCTTCCGGGAGGAGCGCGAGCGGCTGGAGCAGCAGGGCTCCTTCCTGCTGGGCGCGGTGCGCGCCGCGGGGTTGGCGCCGCCGGCGGGCTCGGAGCCGGGGCTGGTGGCCGGGGCGGCTCCCGCGGATGACTTCCTGCGCGACGCGGAAGCGAAGCTCACCCAGGCGCGCGAGGCGCTGGCCCAGCGGGAAGCGGAGAGCGAGGCGCGGCATGCGGAGGCCTTCGCGGAGATTCGCGCCACGCTGAAGGACCGCGTCCAGCGCTACCTGGGCGCGAGCCGGCCGGCGTTGACGCTGATGCTGCGCCGGTTGGGGGCGGAGCGCTCCATCCTGCACCTGTCACGCGTGTCCGGGGACACGCCGGTGCTGCTGTGCTTCCTGCTCACCGGGCGGATTCCGTCGCGGCACGGCTTCCTGCTGGATGACTCCACCGAGGACGTGTCTCTGCCCCCCGCGCCGCTCTATGCGGACGAGGACGTGGCGCCGGAGGCGGTGCGCCCGGACGCGGCGGCGCTGGAGGCGCGGGTGCGCGGGGCAGGGGAGGTGCTGCCGTTGAAGGGCTTCCTGCCCGTGTTCGTGCCGAAGCCGTCCGGGGGCGAGGACTTCTTCCGCCTGCTTCAGCGCGGTGCGGTGCTGGAGGTGGAGGTCGCGGATGGCTCAACCTTCCGCAACATCCTCTCCCGCGACGAGTCGGAGCGCTTCGCGGGCTACCTGCTGCGTCTCAAGCTGGAGGGGCGCATCGGGCTGGACATCGAAGTGGGCTGAGCCGCGCGTCAGCGGCGCCGCGAACGGGAGGGGCGTTGGAAGTGGTGGATTCCGCCCGGCCGCGCCGAGGCCCACCGCGTCGCGGGGGCGCTGCGGTGCGGCGGGTCGGGCTCCGTCATGTCCGGCATCGGAGCGGACCGCTCGGCTCGTGGAGCTGCGGCCGGCCCGTAGGTGGGCGCGCGGCGCATCGCACGGAACACTGAGTCCGTGCCTCAAGCCACGGAGTGGGCGACCCGCGCCTCCGGCGGACGGGGACGGGCCCGCCGGAGCGCGGAGCCTTAGCGCGTGCGCACCACGCCCACTTCGGCGGTGCCCGCGAGCAGCGCGCTTCCCAGGAACAGGTTGTCGGACTCGGCGCCGCCCATGCGCACGGCGTGGAACATGACGAGGTAGGTCTGCTCGCGCTCAGGGAAGGCGTCCCCCGGAATCGTCACCCGTGCCTCGCGGTACGGCCCCGGCAGCCCCACCAACTGGAGGAGCTGGAGCGGCGTCGACGGGAGGTTGGTGTACGTCGGCTCGCCCTGCGCGCCCTCCGCGCTCAGCGGCACCACCGTGACGAAGCCCAGCGTGCGGTCCGCGTTCGCCGGGGGCGCGGGCCGGTCGAAGGACAGGGGCGTGCGCGCGTCGATGCGGAGGAAGCCCTCGGGCGGATGGAGCGCGGCGATGGTCTCCCGCATCGGCGCGTTGTCCACTTGGCCCACGTAGCGCTTGCCTCCCCGGGTGGCGATGAACTGGTACGTGGCGCCGGGCTGGTACTCGAAGTCGGACGCGCCCACGCTGGAGCGGCCATAGTTGCCGGAGCCCTCGTCGGTGAGCGTCGTGGCCTGGCCGCCCACCGGCTGCACCGTGACGGTGGCGCCCGACAGGCCCGAGGGCTGCGAGTTCTCCCCCGTCCGGCTGCCGAAGAAGATGACGGCGGCCGTCTGGGCGGGCAGGGCGAGGACATCACCTCCGTCGGGGAAGGTGCCCGCGTCGAAGCCCGCCAGCGCGGAGGCGGAGACCTCGACCTCCGGCGTCGAGAGCAAGGTGCCCACCATGACGTGGTCGGCGGTGAGCTGCTCCAGGTCGCAGGCCTGGAGGGCGAGAGAGGAGGCGGCGACCGCCGCGGACACCAGGAGGCGTTTCATGGGGCCGCGAGCATAACAGGCATGCGCGGAAGGACGCCCTCGCGCGGGCCTGTCTCGGGGTATCCTCCGGTCCACCCGTGCAAGGTCACCGCGTTCACTCCGCAGGCCGGCGCTTCCTGAAGCGGCTTGGCGTCTCCCTGTTGATGGCCCTCCTCTTCGGCGGAGTGCTGGGGCTGCTCGTGTACCTGCGCCCCTCGGGCATCGTGGTGCCCAGGGACGCGACGGCGGCGTGGGTTCCCTCGGCGGCGGTGGATGCCGTGCAGGGCTGGCTGGAAGGCTGGGAACGCGTCACCTACGACTGGCGCGTGCAGGTGCTCGGGGAGCGCTCCGAGCGTCCGGACGAGGCCGTGGTCATCGCCATCGACGATGAGACGCTCGCCGAGGCGCGGCAGGACGTCCGGCCCGGCGTGGCGACGCAGCCCTGGCCCCGCCAGCTCGTGGGGCGGCTGGTGCACCGGCTGGTGCAGGAGGGCGCGCTGCTGGTCCTCGTGGACCTGCCCTTCACGGACCTCAGCCCCAATGCCTGCGCCGGGGCGTCCCCGTCGCCCCAGGTGCCGTCCTGTGACGACGCCGCCTTCGCCGCGCTGTTGCAGCAGGACCCGGGGCGCGCGCTGCTTGCGTTCACCTGGGAGTCGCATGGCCCGCGCGTTTTGCCGCCAGCCAGCCGGCTCTGGCCCTACCGCGTGCGGCTGGGCGTCTATGACACGCCCGAGGACGCCTATGCCCGGGCGCAGGCCGTGCTCGCGGCGCAGCGTCCCGCCTTCATCCTCCCCGCCGGTAGCCAGGTGGAGGTGTGGGGTGGGGTGTCGGACGACGCGGACGGCAAGGCGCTGGGGGCGCGCCTGGGGGCCACGGCGCCCATCCTCGAGGAGCGCCGCGCCGCGGATGACAGCCACCGCGTGGGGCCCACCGAGCTCTTCGTCGCGCTGGCGGCGGTGGAGGTGGAGGGGCTGGACGCGGCGGAGCTCATCGAGCTGCGCCAGCTCCAGCACCCCGTGGTGCCGCTGCTGGGCGCGGGCAGTGGCTTCGGTGCGTCCACGCTCCTGGCGGACCCGGACGGACAGGTGCGCGCCATTCCCCACCTCGTGAGCTACACCGTGCGCGGCAAGCGCTACATCCTGCCGTCGTTGCCGCTGGCCGCGGCCATGCGGCTGGCCGGGACGCGCACCCTCCGCTATGCGGACGGCAAGTTGCATGTGGGCGACCAGTACGCCTTTCCCATGAGCGCCTCGGGCCTCAGCCTCCTGCGCTGGGACGCGCCCAATGCGGGCCGGGGCTCGCGTGGCTCCCTGGCCCGCTCCATCCGCGCGTGGAACGTGCTCCTCAACGTCTTCGACGTCGCGGATGAGCGCCCCGCGCGCTTCGAGAACGACCTGGAGGGCCGCACCGTCGTCCTCACGCGGACGTCGGGAGAGTCCGGGCACGTGCGCGCCACGCCCATTGGCGCGGAGACGCCGGGGGGCGCAATCCTGGGCCAGGCGCTGGCCAACATCCTCCGCTCGGATGGCATCACCCGCGCCTCGCCGGACCTGGACCTGCTGCTCACCGTGGGCCTGGCCTTCGTGGGTGCCTTCCTCGCGCTGTCGCTCAGCTTCCTGCTGCGCTCGGTGCGCGGGGCCGTGCTCTACGTGGGGTTCCTGGTGGCCGCGGGCACGGCCTACACCTTCGGGGCGGCCTACGTCTTCGTGGAGCAACGCCTCTGGGTCGCCATGGCGGGGCCGCTGCTGGCCATGGTGGGCGCCTTCGTCGTCACCATCCGGTACGCCTATGGCACGGAGCGGCAGATTCGCGACTTCGTCCACAACGCGCTCGGCCGCTACGTCAGCCCGGACGTGGCGCGGCTGGTGGCGCGGGATTTGAGCCTGATGCGCCCCGAGCGCAGGCAGATGTCCGTGTACATCTGCGACATCGAGGGCTTCACGCGCCTGTCGGAGGGCCTGCCGCCCGAGCAGCTCGTGGCCCTCTTCAACGAGTACCTCACGGAAATCTCCGCGGTGGTGCGCGCCACGGCGGGGCAGGTGGACAAGTACATCGGCGACTCGGTGATGGCCTTCTGGGGCGCGCCGGTGCGCACGGACCGCCACGCGCACCTGGCCTGCGAGGCCGCGCTGAAGATGCGCGAGGTGCTGGCCGAGCGTCAGGCCGCCTGGGAGAAGAAGTACGGCCACCGCCTGACCTTCCGCGCCGCGGTGGACACCGGCGAGCTGGTGGTGGGCGACCTGGGCGGCGACATGAAGTCCAACTACACCGTGCTCGGAGACGCGGTGGGGCTGGCGGCGCGCCTGGAGGCCATCAACAAGGTGTACGGCACCTACGTGCTGGCGGGTGACACCACCGCGCAGCTCGCGAGCGGCAGCTACGTCTTCCGCGTGGTGGACCACGTGCGCTTCAAGGGGCGCGCGCAGCCGGTGCGCGTGCATGAGCTGGTGGCGCGCCGCGGAGAGCTCACCCCGCGCATGCAGGAGCAGCTCGCGCTCCACGAGCAGGCCTTCACGGCCTATCACCAGCGGCGCTTCGCGGAGGCGCACGCGCTCTTCGAGCGGGCCTCGCACGAGTTCCAGGACGCCGTCGCGGCGCTCTACGTGGGACGCTGCGCCCGCTTCCTCGTCACGCCGCCGCCGGCGGATTGGGACGGCGCGCACGGCGTGGAGGAGGGCGGGCCCTCGGCCGAGGCGGCGTGAGTCACTCCTCGCCGGCGTCCGAGTCCGGCTGGCCGAAGAGCTCCTTCACGGGGGCGTCCTTCGCGATGTGCTCCGCCACCACGCGGCGCATCTTCTCTGGCGTCATCGCCGAGTAGTACACCTCACCCGGCCACCCCATGAGCTGGTAGTCCTCCGGGGAGAGCGGATCTCTCTTTCGGCCCGTGTCCTCGCGCACGACGACATTGGGCCCCATGTGGCAGAAGCCGTAGCAGCCGCCGCGGTACAGCTCACAGCGAGGCACCAGCCCCTGGCCCGACAGCGCATCCCTGGCCTCGGCGTAGACGGCGTCCGCGCCGCCCGCCTTGCAGCTGGAGCCCTTGCACACCGACAGGCGGTAGCGCTTCAAGGCGGCGTCCCCTGGCCATCAAGCGTATTGAAGAGCTTCATCCTCACCACCAGCCCCCTGAAAAAGCGCCGGCCCGCCTTCCGCGAATCAACGCGGGAGGGCGGGCCGGGAATCCTGGTGGGGCCCCTACGGCCCTCACAGGGAATCTGGATTCACTTGATGAACTTGGTCACCTGGATGGGGCCTTGCTGCGTGACGACCGCCTGGTGGCCGCCGTGGGCGGTCGCGGGAAGGGCCTTGTCATGGCCGTGGTCGCCGTGAGGCAGCTTCAGCTCCACGAGGCCCTCGCCGATGCGCGTGTGGGCCTCCTTGTGGACGTGGTGCGGCTCCGCGGAGCTCTCGCGCTTGTTCCACGGGTCCGACGGGTGGGACACCGGCGCGCCCTTGAGCAGCTTCGGGATGTCGTAGACGAAGTTCTGCCGCGTGTACTCGGGCGGCGTGTGCATGTAGGTGTCCATGCGGATGGCGTCCTTGGGGCACGCGTCCACGCAGAGACCGCACACGATGCACCGCAGCTCGTCGATGACGAACTGGGTGGGGTACTTCTCGATGACGCGGTCCTCGGCGTCACCGCCGTCCTCCCCGTACTCGCCCGCCTCGATGTAGATGCACTGCGCCGGGCAGATGGTGGCGCACATGTAGCAGGCCACGCAGCGCGGCTTGCCGTCCTCGCGCGGAACCAGGCGGTGCAGCCCGCGGTAGCCCTCGGGGTAGATGGGCTTCTCCTCGGGGTACGCCACCGTCGTCATCAGGCTGGTGCCGGTGCGGTCCACCACCTGCGTGTTGGTGTCACGCGTCCCGAAGAGGTTGCGGAGGAAGTGCTTCGCGGTGATGCCCAAGCCGCGCAGCAGGTTGGGCACATAGGTCCGCTCGCGGATGTCCGTGCGAGGGTCCTTGCTTACCTTGTAGGCCATGATGGTTCTCGATTCCCGGATGCTGGGGCCGAAAGGTGCGGCCTAGTGGGTGGAGGCCGGGGCTACGCTGTGGGCGTGCGTCGGCAGGTCATGGGCACCGTGCCCGGCGTGTCCGTGTCCGTGGTCATGACCATGGCCGCCGTGCGCCCCATGCGCCACGACGTCCGCTGAGGCTTTCTGGGTCGTGGTCAGCACCAGGAGCAAGCCAATCTCCAGCAGGCCCAGGACGGCCAGCGCCCGCAGGGAGGGATCCCAGAGGACCAGCGCACCGGTCGCGAACACGTTCACCAGGCCGATGGGGAGGAGAATCTTCCAGCCCAGGGACTGAATCTGGTCGTAGCGGAAGCGGGGGAAGGTCCAGCGGATGAGCAGCTGCACCCAGATGAGGAACAGCACCTTCAGCCAGAACACCGTGCCCAGGATGGTGCCCAGCAGCCAGCCGTGCTCCTGCATGATGGGCAGGTTGGCCAGCCACTCGTTGCCGAAGGGCAGGTGGTAGCCGCCGAAGAACAGCGCCGTCGTCACGCCGGCGAGCACCACGACCTCCACGAACTCGGAGATCATGAAGAGGCCGAACTTCATGCCGGAGTACTCGACGAAGTAGCCGATGATTTCGGACTCGCCTTCCGGAAGGTCGAACGGGGCGCGCTTGGTCTCCGCGAAGGACGCGGCGAAGAAGAGCAGGAAGCCCAGCGGCTGGATGATGATGCCCCACGCGGGCAGGCCCAGGTCGAAGGCGCCGTCGGTGCGCCACAGGTACTGCGCCTGGCCGGTGCCGCCGACCAGCGCGTTGCCGATGTCACCGATGATGGCGGGGAACTGCACCGAGGAGAAGGTCAGGAACAGGCCGACCAGGGACAGGCCGAGCGCGACCTCGTAGGAGATCATCTGCGAGGTGGCGCGCACGCCGCCCAGCAGCGCGAACTTGTTGTTGGAGGCCCAGCCGGCCAGCGCGGTGCCATAGACGGCCAGCGAGGCGATGGCGAGCACGTAGAGGATGCCGAAGTCCGGCGTGGCCACCACCATGTCCACCTTGTGGCCGAACACGCTCACCGACGGGCCCGCGGGCACCACGGCGAACAGCGCGAAGGTCGGCGCGAAGGCGAGGATGGGGCCCAGGTTGAACATGAACCGGTTGGCCGCGGCCGGAATCACGTCCTCCTTGGTCAGCATCTTCAGCACGTCCGTGAGGATGTGCGGGAGGCCGCCCAGCGAGCGGTTCTTCAGGCCAGGAAGGGCGATGCGCGCGCGGTTGGGACCCATGCGGTCCTGGATGAACGCGCTCCACTTGCGCTCCGCCATGGTCAGCAGCGTGGCGATGACCATCACGAAGATGAGCACGAGGAACACCACGTTGGTCAGCCGGCTCGCGCCGGTGAACCAGTGCTCCTCCACCAGCCCACCCACGAGGTAGGCGGACGCCATGCCACCCGCCATCAGGACGACGATGGTGACCATGGCGACGAGAATCGTCAGTACGCGGCTCATGACTAGATACCCCTCACCCGAGGCGTGCCGAACTCACGGTACCCGGCGGGGCGACCGTCGGCACCTGCCGGCAGCGGATTGATGCCCGGCTTCTCCCGGTCCGCCGGAGACGCCTTGTCCCAATTGAACTCCGCGAACTCGGCCACCTTGCCAGCCAGCTCGCGCCACACATCGCGCGCGTACTTCCAGGCAGGGGCCTCGCCGCCCAGCTCACGCGTCAGCTCCCGGATCCACTCCCAGCCGGGGACGACGTCGCCCTTGGGCGGGTACGCCTTGCGGAAGCGCTGGATGATGCCGTCCTGCTGGACGAACGAGCCTTCGTCCTCGACGTGCACGGAGGCCGGCAGCAGCACCGTGGCCTGCGCGGTGACGGCGGACTCGGTGAAGGCCTGCGCCACGAAGACCTCGAGCCGGCCGGCGGCCTCCGCGAAGGCGTCCACGTTGCCCGGCACCTCGGTGCCGATGGCGTAGAGCGCCTTCACCGTGCCCGCCTTCAGCGCGGTGGTGAGCGCGTCGAAGGTCTCCAGCTTCAGGCCCAGCCCCTTCGCGATGAGCTCCAGGCCCTTGCGGTTGGGGTTCTTGTCCGCCGTCATCAGGAAGTGGTCGGCGGCGCCCGGAGCGCGGCCGCCCACGTACACGGTGGACACGCCCAGCGTGGCCTTGGCGAAGCTCAGGCCCGCCAGCAGGTCCTCGTTGGAGGCCAGGGGCGAGGCCAGCACGGCGAGCTGCTTGCTGCCCACCAGCGGGCGGAGCGCCTTGGCGGCGGCCTGCACCGCCTCCTTGCGGGTGGTGACGGGCTCGGCCTCACCGGCGCGGCCCGCGCGGCGGCCCACCTGCGGCAGCAGCACGCGGCCCAGGTTCAGGTACTTGTAGGAGAGCCGGCCCTCGTCGCACATCCAGCTCTTGTTGATGGCCTCGTTCTCCCGCGGGCGGTAGCGGTACGAGTCCTGCGACATCCAGTCCACGTAGGTGGTGCAGCCGCGCGAGCAGCCGGTGCACACCGACGGGGTGGCGGACAGGAACCACGCGCGCGCCTTGAAGCGGAAGTCGCGGCTGAGCAGCGCGCCCACCGGGCACACGTCCACGGTGTTGAGCGAGTAGTTGCTGCTCAGCTCGCTGCCCGGGAACACGTCGATGCGCTCGTGGCTGCCGCGGCCGAACACGCCGAGCTGCGGCTCCTTGGCCACCTCGTTCATCACGCGCACGCAGCGGGTGCACATGATGCAGCGCTCCTGGTCCAGCACGACGCGGGGCCCCAGCACCTTGCGCTTGTTCTTGAGGGCCTTGGTGCCCTCCAGGCGCGAGGGCCGGTAGTCGTACTTCATGTAGTAGTCCTGCAGCTTGCACTCACCGGCCTGGTCGCAGATGGAGCAGTCGACCGGGTGGTTCAGCAGCAGGAACTCCATCACCGCGCGCTGCTGCTCCTTCACCTTCGGCGTGGTGGTCTTGATGGCCACGCCCTCGGCGAGCGGCGTCTGGCACGCGGGCACCAGCTTGGGCGCGTTCGACGCCTCGATGAGGCAGATGCGGCAGTTGGCCGCGATGGAGAGGCGCGGGTGGTAGCAGTAGTACGGAATCTCCGAGCCGACCGTCTTGGCCGCCTCGATCATGTTCGTCCCCGGCTTCACCACGACTTCCTTGCCGTCGATGGTGGCGGTGATGAACCCCGGGTTCTTGGGCGCCGGCTTGGGCGGAGGGCCCGCGGGCGGCTTGGGCGGAGGCGTCCCCGTCGGGCCGCTGGCGGCGGCGGGCGGGTTGTCCAGCTTCGCGCCGGCGGGCGGGTTGGACGGCTCGGGGCCAATCTTGGCCGCGGGCGTGTCCGTGGGCGCCCCCTTCGGAGGCGGCTGCGCATCACCGGTGGGCTTCTTCGTGTCGTTGTCGCTCACTGCTCGACCTCGCCGCCGATCATGTTGATGGTGTCAAACGTAGGGATGAGGTCCGCGAGCATCTTGCCTTCGATGATGTGCGGGACCGCCGCGAGCACCGGGAAGCCCGGCGCGCGCACGTGGACCTTGTAGGGACGGCCGCGGCCGTCGCTCACCAGGTACCAGCCCAGCTCGCCGTTGGAGGCCTCGGTGGCGTCGTACACCTCGCCGGCGGGCACCTGGATGCCCTCCATCACCAGCTTGAAGTGGGACATCACGCCTTCGATGGTGCCGTAGACCTCGGGCTTGGGCGGCAGCGCGATGCGCCAGTCATCCACAATGATGGGGCCCGCGGGGATGGTGTCCATGGCCTGGCGGAGGATGCGGATGGACTGGCGCATCTCCTCGAGCCGGACGAGGTAGCGGTCGTAGTTGTCACCGTGCTCGCCCAGCGGGATGTCGAAGTCGAACCGGTCGTAGACCCAGTACGGCTTCACCTTGCGGATGTCGTAGTCCACGCCGCACGCGCGCAGGGCGGGGCCGGTGTAGCCGAAGTCGATGGCGTCCTCGGCGCTGATGACACCCGTGCCCTTCGTGCGGTCCACGAAGATGCGGTTGTTCGTCAGCAGGCCTTCCATCTCGTCGAGCAGCGCGAGGCCCTGGTCCAGCGTCTTGTGGACGCGCGGAATCCAGCCCTCGGGCAGGTCGCGGTTGCTGCCACCCACGCGGCCGAAGCTGGTGGTGAGGCGCGCGCCCGTCAGCTCGGCGGTGCGGTCATGGATGAGCTCGCGGAACTCCATGGCGAGGAGGAACGGCGCGAAGCCGCCCATCTCCAGGCCGGTGGCGCCCACGCACGTCAGGTGGTCCGTCAGGCGGTGGAGCTCGGAGCCGATGACGCGGATGTACTGGGCGCGCTCGGGAATCTCCAGGCCGATGAGCTTCTCCACGGCGTTGAGGAACCCGAAGTTGTTCATCATCGCGGACAGGTAGTTGAGCCGGTCCGTGTAGGGCAGGCACTGCGTCCACGTGACGTTCTCGCAGCTCTTCTGGAAGCCGCGGTGCAGGAAGCCAATCTCGGGGTCGATCTTGACGATGGTCTCACCCTCGAGCTCCACCTTCAGGCGCACGGTGCCGTGCGTGGCGGGGTGCGAGGGGCCCATGTTGATGACCATCCGCTTGGTCTGGAGGTGGGCCTCCAGCTCCGACTCGTGGGCGTACGCGTCGGTGTCGGGGTTCGGCGCTTCGGGCTTGAGGGTGTCAGCCATGGATGTCCTCGCTCAGGAGAGCCCGCTGGTGCCGGGACCGCGGAAGATGTCCTTGATGGGGCGCTCGGGGATGAGCGGCTGCCGGGCGCGCAGGGCGTAGTCCTTGCGGAGCGGGTGCCCCTCGAACTCCTCGTAGAGGAGGATGCGGCGCAGGTCCGGGTGCCCGTCGAAGCGGATGCCGTAGAAGTCGAAGGTCAGGCGCTCCCACCAGTTGGCGCCCTTGAAGAGCGGCACCAGGCTGGGCACCACGGGATTGGCCTCGCTCACGCGCACCTTCAGCCGCACGTGCTCGTGCCGCTTGAGCGAGTAGAGGAAGTAGACGACCTCGAAGCGAGGGTCGTTCTCCGCCAGGTGCAGTCGATCCACGGCGTCGATGGAGCCGAACAGCTTGAACTCCAGCTCCGGGTCGTTCTTCAGGAACGCGGCGACCTTCGGGAGCGAGTCCGCATGGATGACGGCCCAGGCGCCTCCGGTCCGGTCCACGTAGCGATCCGCCACCGCCTCTGGGAGCTGGGCGGAGACCCTGTCCAACGCGAAAGTGCTCAAGGGGGCCCCAATGACTAAGGGAGAAGAATCCGCGGCTTTATAAGGAGCCCTCGGCGGGTGCGTCAACGTAAACCCTCAACCATGTAGCCCACTTAGGAGGCCCAGAAGCGGGCGTTGCGCCAGGCCCGCCGCAAGGGAGGGCGTTGACCCGGACAGGGGGTGGATCAGCCGGCCGCACGCACGGCCTGGGGCTGTCCCACACCTGGGGCAAAGGTAGCCACCGGCCGCCGCTCACCGGCACCAGGCGGGGTTCACCGGGGCCCCGGCGATGGCCTCGGCGCCGTGGTCGCGGTGGGCCCGGGAGGTGGGCCCGGGAGGTGGGCCCGGGAGGTGGGTATCGTGCGCTGGCTTCGTTCGGGCGTTGATCGAGCCACGAGGGAGCGAGGGCTGCCGTCGCAGTTGGTCTACTACTGATGGCGAGAAGTATCACCGAGGTGGGGGCGCCCATGATGGCCAGCATGGACCGGGTCCAGCAGACGCCGTGGCGCCAGCGGGCAGCCACCGCCATCCGTCCCAGGAGGATGCGGCGCCAGTGTCGGCACCTGCGCCCCAGGGTTGCCTCCCAGTCCGGTGATGCTCCCGGTCAGGCCGCGGATGGAGGTCCATGCCCGGCAGTCGCGTGCCAGTCGCCCCGAGGTCGCGCCAACCCACTTCCGGCCCTGGTGGCAACACCGGGCATCCACCGCTGGGCTCACCATGCGCCTGGGGCGTCGGGGAAGTGTCAGCGCACGCCAAGGGGCATCCCCGGAAGGCGGTGCACGTCCTACGTGCGGGAGCGCCCGCCGATACGCGTCTGTTGCAATCGGGTATAGAAGAACAGGTCATGCCCGTTTTCCCTCCGTCCGGCATCCTCCGCTCGTGGTTGCTGCGCCTGCTTGCCGGCGCCGCGCTGGGTTTGTTGCTGTTCGCGGGCGAGTCGTGGCTGCTGTTGCGCTCGGGCGTGGTGGGCATGGGCATCCCGGTGGACGGGCCCTACGCGGCGCTGATGGCCGCCGTGCGGCCCGTCGTTCCCGGCCTGCTGCTGCGCGTGGCCAGCGTGTACGCAGTGGCGGGCGCGGTGCTCGCGGCGGCGGCGACGCTGCTGGCGCGTGCCTCGGGGCGGGGGGGCGCCCTGGTGACGCTGGGACAGGGACTGGTGCTCTTCGCACTGCTGGCCTGGGACAGGGCCATTGCGCGGCCGGCGCTCTTCGATGACCTGCCCGCGCTGCGGCCGCTGCTGGCGTGGCTGGTGGACCACGGCGAGCCCTGGCATCCGCGTGCCATCGCGGTGGCGTGGCTGGTAGGGCATGCCGCTGTCTGGGTCTGGCGGACGCGCTGCTGGCGCCGGGCCCTCTGGCTGGGCGCCGTGGCGGCGGGACTGGCGGCGGTGCTGGTGGTGGGGCAGGGCACGGCGGGACGGGGCGGGCAGGCCCATCCGCTGGTGGTCGTCATTGGCATCGACGCCTTCCGGCCAGACCGGCTGAAGTCGCAGGGCGGGTCGGGGGTGGTGGCGCCGAACGTGGAGCGTCTGCTGGAGGACGCCACGCTCTTCACCCACGCATACACGCCCATCGCCCAGACGGAGCCCGCGTGGCGTTCGCTGCTCACCGCGCGGTGGCCTCACGCAACGGGGGTCCGCTATTCGCTGACGTCGGACTCGCGGATGCAACTGCAGCGCACCTTCGCCGAGTCCTTCGCCCAGGCGGGATGGCGCACGGTGTTCGCCACCGACTGCTCTCGCTTCCACGCCGAGGGGCCCGCATCCGGTTTCGAGACGCGCCTGCAGCCGCCTCGCGGGGCGGTGAACTTCCTCCTGGAGAAGCTGCGCTACCGCGCGCTCGGATTCTTCGCGGACCATGCCCTGGGCGCTGCCTGGGTGCCCGAGTTCATCGACAACCGCGCGCTGGCCGGCATCCATGACCCGATGGGGTACTCGCGGCGGCTGGCGTCTCGGCTGGTGGACGAGGCGAGCCAGGGGCCCACGCTGTTCGCCTTCCACGCGACGGCGGCGCACTTTCCGGGCGACCCGGTGCATCCCTTCTACCGGCGCTTCGTGTCGCCGTCGGAGCCCCTGGAGCGCCGGCTGCGCATGCACTTCGCGCCGGTGTCGCCGGGCGCGAAGGGGGGATGGCACCGCGCGGGGGCCGAGGCGCTCTACGACGAGCTCATCGCACAGGCAGACGCGCAGGTGGGGACCCTGCTGGACGCGCTCCGCCGGGCCGGGCGCTATGACGACGCGCTCATCGTCCTGCTGTCGGACCATGGCGAGAGCTTCCACGCGGACCGGGAGGACCTCGCGGGGGCCACGCCCGTGCATGGCGCGCGGTTGTCGGAGGAGGAGAACCGCATCCTGCTGGCGGTGAAGCCGCCCCGGGGGCGGGGGACCATGCCCGCGTCCGTGGACGCGCTGGTGCGGCTGGTGGACGTGGGGCCCACGCTGCTGGAGCTGTCCGGCCTGCCGCGCCTGCCTGACGACGTGGACGGCGTGTCCCTGGCGCCGCTGCTCCGTGGCGAGCCGCTGGCCCCGCTGGCGCTGTACGCCGAGACGGGCTTCACGCACGTGCTGCCCGAGGTGTTCGACCCCGGGCACTGGCCGGGCGCGCCCCGGGCCTTCGACGCGTACCGCATCCGTCCCGACGGCGTGGTGGAGATGGGCCCCGAGGCCCACGAGGGCATCCTCCAGGAGAAGGACGTGGGCGCCTTCGACGGGAAGCGCTGGTGGGTGGACCGGCCCCGGGCGGATGGGCGGGTGCTGCGCTCGTGCACGGGTGACTGTGAAGGGCCGGACGCCCTCGCGCTGGAGACGTGGCTGGACGGCGTGCAGGGCCGCACGGAGCGCGGCGGCTGGCGTAAGGTGGCCGGCCATGTCGACGACTCCGGAAGCCCCCAGTCTCCAGGAACGCTACGCCCCCCAGAACAGCTGCTTCGGCTGCGGCCCGGCCAACCTTCAGGGGCTGCGCATCCGCAGCCGCGTGGAGGGTGACCTCGTCGTTGCTGACTGGACGCCGCAGGCGCACCACCACGCCTTCGATGGCGTTCTCAGCGGTGGCATCGTCGGCACGCTGCTGGACTGCCACTGCAACTGGACGGCCGCCTATCACCTGATGCGGGCACAGGGCGCGGACGCGCCGCCCTGCACCGTCACCGCCGAGTACGCCATCACCCTCAAGCGTCCCACGCCCATGGCGGGGCCGCTGCGCCTGGAGGCGAAGCCGGTGGAAATCCAGGGGGACCGCGCCGTCATCGAAGGCACGCTCAGCGCGGGCGGGAAGGTGACGGCCACCTGCCGGGGCACCTTCGTCGCCGTGAAGCCGGGCCACCCCGCGTACCACCGCTGGTAGGCGCCGGAAATACCAAGGCCCCGGCGCTTCCGCCGACGAAGCGGGAAGCGGGCGGGGCCCTGGCGGTACCGCGCGTGGGGCGCGTTACTTGTTCATCGACAGCAGCAGGTCGTGCCGCGCGGCGGTGGGGTTCGCCTGCTCGCGGTCCGCGATGCGGTGGACCTGGTTGCCAATCTTGTCCTGGAGCAGCATCAGGCCGTCGAGCACCTGCTCCGGGCGCGGCGGGCAGCCGGGGATGTACACGTCCACCGGGATGATGCGGTCGATGCCCTGGAGCACCGCGTAGTTGTCGTAGAAGCCGCCCGAGGACGCGCACACGCCGAAGGCCACGACCCACTTGGGCTCGGCCATCTGCTCGTAGACGCGCTTGAGGATGGGGGCCTGCTTCAGGTTGATGGTGCCCACCACCATCAGCAGGTCCGCCTGGCGGGGCGAGAAGCGGGGGAACTCGGCGCCGAAGCGGGAGATGTCGTGCCGGCTGGCGGCCACGGACATGTACTCCATGCCGCAGCAGGCCGTGGCGTACGGATAGGTGAAGAGCGAGTACTTGCGCGCCCAACCCAGGCCCTTGGAGACGATGGACTGGAGCCAGCCCATGGACTCTTCGCGGCGCGTGGTAACGATGTTTCCGAGGTCAGCGTCAGCCATGATGTCTCAGCTCTCCCAGTCCAGGGCGCCCTTCTTCCAGATGTAGATAAGGCCGACCACCAGCGTCGCCGCGAAAACGAGCATCTCCACGTACCCGAACCACGCGAGCGCCTGGAAGTTCACCGCCCAGGGGTACAGGAACACCGCCTCCACGTCGAACACGATGAAGAGCAGGGCCACGACGTAGAACTTCACCGCGAAGCGCTGCCGCGCCGGGCCGCTCGACTCGGAGCCGGCCTCGAAGCTGGTGGCCTTGATGGCGCTCGGACGGCGGGGACCCAGCCGCGTGGTGATCTGGGGAATCAGCATCGCCATGCCACCCGCCAGCAGCAGGACCACGGCCAGCGGCAGGTAGGGCGTGAGGGGAGTCGGAGTCATCGCGCGCGGAACCTAATGACACCGCGCGCGGCATGTCAAAGGGAAAGTCCAGGGGGCGGCGCGCCAACCCCTCAGAATGACGGCGAAAAGCGGCGTTCATGCCACCCTATGCCGCCGCCGCGGTGGATCAGCCGCCCGCCCGCCGCTCCCCCGGGCGGCCAGTTTGACGCTCCGCGAAGGGACGCCTACCGTCCGAGAACGCCCGGCCTCCGTCCGGCGTGGAACTTTCGCACCTGGGAGACGACAAGGCATGTGGGGCCGGCTCGGCTTGCGGACGCAGGTGGCCATCGCGGTGCTCGTGCCCTGCCTGGCGGTGGTGGGCTTCTGCATCGTGTACTTCCCCATGCATCAGCGGGAGGTCACCCTGGAGCTGCTCCAGAAGCGGGTGCGCGTGGTGGGGCGGCTGATGTCCCAGCACCCGGCGTTGCTGGCGGCGGATGGCTCGCCGCAGTCCCTGGCCCGGGTGAAGGACGTGCTGTCGCTGCTCGAGGCCCCGGAGCCGCTGAGCGAGCGCGGCGGCTTCACCCTGAGCTACCAGGGCCTGGTGGAGGCGGACGGCACGGTGCTCCACGCCCGCGGCCATATCCCCGATGCCGCGCGCCAGCCCGGCGCGCTGGACGTGGAGGGCTGCTCCACGTCCGCCCGGCATGACGAGGTGTCGGTGCGCTGCCGCAGCGGGGAGCGCGTCTACGTGGCGGGCTTCAGCGTGCAGGAGGCGCTGACGTCCGTGGACGACCTGCGGGGCGCGGTGGGGGCGGGGCTCGCGGGGGCGCTGGTGCTGGGCCTGGCGCTGTCGCTCTTCATCAGCCGCGCCATCGCGGAGCCGGTCTCCCGGGTGACGGAGGTGGTGCGGGCCGTGGCCCGGGGCGATGTGTCGCGCGGCGAGCTGGACGTGCCGGCCACGGGCGAGGTGCGGCTCATGGCGCAGTCGTTCAACAAGATGCTGGGCACGCTGCGCACGTCGGTGATGGAGATGGTGTCGCGCACGGAGCAGCTCTCCGGCGCGTCGCGCGGCCTGCTCGGGGCGTCCGCGGACCAGGAGCACGTCATCAGCCAGCAGGCGGCCTACGCGCAGCAGATTGCGGCCACGTTCGAGGAGCTGAGCCGCACGGCGGAGCAGATTTCGAGCTCCACGGAGGTGGTGGAGTCGAGCGCGCGGCGCACGCACGAGGCGGTGGCGGAGGCCATGGCCGTGGTGGCGCAGGTGGTGGCCGGCATCAACGACATCCGCACCGAGTCCAAGGGCGTGGCGGACGCGATTGTCGGCCTCAACCAGGACCTCCAGCAGGTGTCGAAGATTGCCCAGGTCATCAACCAGGTGGCGGAGCGCTCGGACCTGCTGGCGCTGAACGCGGCGCTGGAGGGCACCAAGGCGGGCGAGGTGGGACGGGGCTTCTCGCTGGTGGCCGCGGAGATGCGCAAGCTGGCGGAGAACGTGTCGGCCTCCGCGCGCGACATCGCCCGCATCGTGGAGCAGGTGCAGGACTCCGGCGAGGAGGCCGCCGCCAAGGCCCGCGTGGGCATGGCCACCAGCGACCGGGGCGTGGAGGTGGCCGAGCAGGCTTCCGCCGTGTTCCAGCGCATCGTCGAGCTGGCGCGAGGCACCAGCGAGGCCGCGCGGCAGATTGCCATCGCCACGCGGCAGCAGCGCCAGTCCAGCGAGCAGGCGGTGCAGGGCGCGCGCAATGTCGCGGAGCTGGTGAAGCAGGGCGTGGACGCGACGGGCCGCACGACGCGCATCGCCCAGGACCTTCAGGCGGTGGCCGAGGGGCTCACCGCCGTCACCAGCCGCTTCAAGACGACGCGGGGCTGAGCGTCACTCGCGCTGCCAGCGGAGCTGGAACTCGACCTCGTCCACGCCGCCTTCGCGCTCGTGCTCGATGTTGAAGAGCGCGTCGGCGGGGATGCGCAGGCGCTCGCCGGCGACCTGGATGTTGAAGGCCTTGCCGGCCTCGATGGCATCCGCCAGGCGCCGCAGCTTCGCGACGAAGTCCTTGCGTGGGTACGTCTTCTCCAAATCCCGGTCGGCTCGCTTCGTCTTCTTCTGCGCCATCGTCGTGGGCTCGTCTTTCTGTGGGGCGGGGGTGGGCCTCGGCGGTGTCGCCACGGCGCTCAGAGCCTATCGGATTTTCGACGGACCTCGTCGTCGCAGTTCGGGGACGCCCGGCGGCTCAGGCCCGGGCCCGGGCCTTGAGCTTCGCGAACAGCTCGGGCGGCATGGACGCGGAGCCCAGGCGGTGGTCCGGGGAGATGGCCTCGCCGTGGAAGTCGCTGCCCGCGGTGGGGACCAGGTCCAGCTCCTTCGCCAGGGCCAGGTACTTCTGACGCACGCTGGGGTTGTGGTCCTCGTGCAGCACCTCCAGGCCCGCGAGGCCGGCCTGGGCGAGCGCGCGGATTTCGAGCCGCTCCATCCGTGACGCGCCGGGGTGGGCGAGGGTGGCCGTGCCGCCCGCGTTGCGGATGAGGCGGATGGCGTCCTCGCCCGCCAGCTTGAAGCGCTCCACCCAGGCGGCGCCGCGCGTGCCCAGGAAGCGGTCGAAGGCCTCCTTCACGTCCACCACCCAGCCGCGCTCCACCAGCACGCGGGCCAGGTGCGGGCGGCCCAGCTGCGCGTCACCGGCCACCGCCCGGACGTGCTCCATGCGCACCGGGTAGCCGAGCTGCCGCATCCGCTCCAGCAGGGCCTCCATCCGCTGCTCGCGCTCGTGGCGGAGCCGGTCGGCGAAGCGGGCGATGTCCTCGTCGTCGGGCCGGAGGAAGTGCCCCAGGATGTGGCACTCGCGCCCGTGGATGAACGCGGAGATTTCGATGCCGGGCACCAGCTCCACGCCCTGGGCGCGGGCCGCCTCCGCCGCCTCCTCGAGCCCCGCGACGGTGTCGTGGTCCGTCACCGCCAGCACGGTGACGCCCGCGGCGGCCGCCCGCGTCAGGAGCTCGGTGGGGGCGTATTGACCGTCGCTGGCGGTGGTGTGCGAGTGCAGGTCAATCACGGCGGGCTCCGAGGTGAGAGGTGCGTCATGTCCCTTACGCGACCTGTGCCGGGTTTCACACCAACTTGCGGCATCCAGGGTGCCATGGCCACCCGGGGGGCCTACTCTCACGGGCCTATGGGCAAGAAGACCGATACGACCATCGAGAACCGGGTGTACCTCTTCGAATCGCTGGCGAGCAGCTACGTCGCGTCCGCCACCGACGTCCTGTCCTCGGAGGACCCCGCGGTGCGTCAGCGCGCGCGCCGGGCCCTGGCGGAGCTGGCCTTCGTGTCCTGTGTCATGGCGGACACTTCCCATCTGCCGGCCGAGCAGGTGCGGGCCCAGGTGCTCGGCGCGCCCGAGCGTGTCCCGGAGGCTCCCTCCAAGGTGTCCGGCGCGGCCCGGAAGCGCAACAAGTAGAGCCGCGGGCCGGTCGGGTGGTATGTCGCCGCGCCATGGCCAAGCCTTCCTCGAACCCGAAGAAGTCCCTGCGCGCCGCGTACTCCGGGGCGCGCAAGGCGGATCCTCGTCCCATCACCGGCAAGGAGAAGCCGGCGGAGCTGCTCGCGCACGCCTTCAGCGCCTACGTGGGACGCCAGGAGCGCACCGCGTTCGAGCTGATGTCGAAGTCCATGGAGCAGGACGCGTCCGTCTTCCTCACGCTGTCCGGCGCGATGACGCCCGCGGGCCTGCACCAGAGCTGCATCATCCCGCTCATCGAGAAGGGCGTCATCTCCGCCATCACCACCACGGGCGCCAACCTCTACCACGACGCCCACCGCATCATCGGCCACGCCATCCGCGAGGTGAACCCGAACGCGGGCGACCTCCAGTACCGGCTGGCGCGCATCATCCGCATCTACGACCTGGGCTTCTGGGAGGAGGCGCTGCTGGACACCGACCGGCTCTTCTCCGCCATCATCCGCGGCCCGGAGTTCCAGCGGAAGATGACCACGCCGGAGTTCCACTACCTGCTGGGCAAGGCCATCTACCAGATTGAGAAGAAGCTCGGCGTGAAGCAGCCGTCGCTCCTGTCCACGGCCTACAAGCACGCGGTGCCCATCTGGGTGGGCGCGGTGCAGGACGGCTCCATCTTCCTCAACGTCGTCAAGCTCAAGCGCCTTCTGGGCGCGGACTTCAAGTTCGAGCTCGACATCAACGACGACGTCTACTCCATGGCCGCCATGCAGCACTTCTGCCGCCACCACGGCAGCAAGCAGCTGGCCATCTGGATTCTGGGCGGCGGCGTGCCCAAGAACTACACGCTCCAGGGCGAGCCGCTGCTGGACCAGATTCTCAACGTCCCCACGCAGGGCTTCGACATCGACGTGCAGTTCTGCGTGGACCCGGTGGACAACGGCGCGCTCTCCAGCTGCCCGGCCGGTGAGGGCCACACCTGGGGCAAGGTCTCCGTGGAGGCGGTGGAGACGGGCTCGGTGTACGTGCACTGCGACGTGACGGCGGTGTTCCCCTGGCTGACGCACGCGCTGCTGAACGAGCCGAAGAACAAGCGCAAGCCGATGCGGCTGATGGACAGGATGGCGGACGCCATCGCCTTCCTCGACGCGGACGTGCAGAAGCGCCGCAAGTCGCTGATGAAGACGCTGGACTGGAGCGTGGAGGACGCGGAGCCTTCCACCGTGGACGACGCGAAGAAGCACGAGGCGTACGTCCGCTAGAGCCACCCGAGTCCACTTCAGGAGTGCCGACATGAGCCAGCCGCAGACCCCCGCCACGGGCGTGGTGATGACCGTGGTCAGCCAGCCCCAGTTCAAGACGCAGCTCACCCATGGCCCGTCCGGCACGGTGAGCCAGACGGAGGCGCCGCGCGACAACGGCGGCACCGGTGGCAGCTTCTCGCCCACGGACCTGGTGGGCGCGGCGCTGATGTCGTGCGCGGTGACGACGATGCACCTGTTCGCCTCGCGCGAGGGAATTCCCCTGGGCGAGGTGCGCGCCCGGGTGGAGAAGCGCATGACGCCGCCGCCGCGCCGCATTGGCGAGCTGGTGCTGGACATCCAGATGCCAGCGGGCCTGTCCGCCGAGCAGCGGGCGAGGCTGGAGACGGTGGGCCGCGAGTGCCCGGTGGCCCGGAGCCTCCACCCCGACGTGAAGCTGCCCATCTCGTTCAGCTATCCGGATTGAGGACGGCAGGCCGTCTGCTGTCCGACAGGGCCTGCCCGCTCCCGCTGCGGACGGGCTTCACCGTGTCCATCCTCCCCGGCTGCGGGGTTCCCCTCGGGAGGATTGGGCATGCACACGAAGCGGCTGGGCATCTACTTCAATGACCACCTGGCGGGCTCGGTGGGCGGGCTGGAGCTGGCGCGCCGCACCGAGGCGGAGAACCGAGGCAACCTGCTGGGCCGCTACCTGGCGACGCTCATCCCCGAGCTGACGGAGGACCAGCAGACGCTCCTGTCGGTGATGGATGCCCTGGAGCTGAAGCGGGACCCCCTGAAGACGCGTGCCGCATGGGCCGCGGAGAAGGTGTCCCGGTTGAAGCTCAACGGTTCGCTGGTGCGCTACTCGCCACTGAGTCGCCTCCTGGAGCTGGAAGCGCTGTGCTCGGCCACGGAGGGCCGGCTGTCCCTGTGGCGCACCCTGGCGCGCATCTCGGTGAAGGACGCGCGGCTGGCGCGCTTCCCGTTCGAGGCGCTCGTCCAGCGTGGCGAGGCCCAGCACTCGGTGCTCCAGCGCCTGCGGGCCCAGGCGGCGGACGTGGCCTTCGCGGACGAGCCGCAGCCCTTCGGCTCGGGCGAGCCGCTGGTCGCTGGCCCCTGAGCGCGGGCATGAAGAAGCCCCCTGTCGCCGCGGGGCGCGCCAGGGGGCCGTGACTTCCTTCGAGCGGGGAGGGGCTCAGGAGCCCGACGTCCCCGACGCCCCCGGCTGCGTGGACGCGGGCCGGCTGCCCGAGGCGTCCGGCGTGGGCACCAGCCGCAGCTGGCTGGCGCTGGCGGCGAAGCTCGCGTCCACCTCGCGCTCCAGGTACGTGTAGCCGGACAGGCCATCCTCGTACATGCGGAGCAGGTTGCGCGACTCGTCCAGGGTGATGCGGCCCTGGCGCAGCGCGGCCTCGGTGAACTTGCGCAGCTTCGCCACCAGGTCGTCCTTGGTGTAGCTGACGTAGTTGAGCACCTCCGTCACCGTGTCGCCGGCCACCACGTTGTCGATGAGGTAGCCGCCGTTGGGCCCCAGGGACACCTGCACCGCGTGGGTGTCACCGAAGAGGTTGTGGAGGTCGCCCAGGATCTCCTGGTAGGCGCCCACCATGAAGATGCCCAGGTAGTAGTCGTCGTCGTTGAGGGCGTGCAGCTCGAGCGCGTCCTTCACCTCGCGCTTGTCGATGAAGTGCTCGATCTTCCCGTCCGAGTCGCAGGTGATGTCCGCCAGCGTCGCGCGGCGCGTCGGCTTCTCCGCGAGCCGGTGGATGGGCATCATCGGGAAGAGCTGGTCGATGGCCCACGAGTCCGGCAGCGACTGGAACACGGAGAAGTTGCAGAAGTACGTGTCGCTCAGCGCCTTCTCCAGGGACTCCAGTTCCTCGGGAATCTCGCCCTGCTCGCGCGCGATGCGCATGATCTTGTGGCAGGTCGCCCAGTAGATGTTCTCGGCGGCCACGCGCTGCTCCAGCGACAGGTGGCCCAGCGAGAAGAGGGTGAGGCTCTCCTCCTTGGCGTCCTGCGCGTCGTGCCACGCCTCCAGCAGGTTCTTGTTGGTGACCTCGCGGTAGGTGGACCAGAGGTTGCGCACCACGGAGGGCGCCTTGTCGTCCACCGTCTCCGGGACCTGGGCCGGGTCGAACTCGCTGGTGCCCAGCACGTCCACCACCAGCACCGCGTGGTGCGCCACCACGGCGCGGCCGGACTCGGAGACGATGGTGGGGTGGGCCACGCCGGCCCGATCGCAGGCCTCCATGACGCCGAACACCACGTCGTTGGCGTACTCCTCCGTGGTGTAGTTCATGGAGGAGGCGAAGTTCGTCTGGGAGCCGTCGTAGTCCACGCCCAGGCCGCCGCCCACGTCCAGGTACTTCAGCGGCGCGCCCTGGCGGGCCACCTCGACGTAGAAGCAGCCCACCTCGCGCAGCGCGTTCTTGACGTTGCGGATGTTCGAAATCTGGCTGCCCAGGTGGAAGTGCAGCAGCTCGAAGGAGGGCAGCAGGCCCGTGTCCTTCATGAAGCTGATGCAGTTCATGAGCTCGGAGGAGGACAGGCCGAACTTGGACCGATCACCGCCGCTGGCCTCCCACTTGCCGGCGCCGCGCGTGGACAGCTTCACGCGCATGCCCAGCCGCGGGGTGATGCCCGTGCGGCGGGCGACCTCGGCGATGAGCGGCAGTTCGCTGGGCTTCTCCACCACCAGGATGACGTTGCGGCCCAGGCGCGAGTAGAAGAGCGCCGTCTCGATGTACTCCTCGTCCTTGTAGCCGTTGCAGATGACGAGCGCGTTCTCGTTCTCCAGCAGCGCCATCACCGCGAGCAGCTCGGGCTTGCTGCCGGCCTCCAGGCCGTAGTTGTAGCCCTTGCCCGCCTCGATGAGCGTCTCCACCACGTAGCGGTGCTGGTTCACCTTGATGGGGTAGACGCCGCGGTAGCCACCCTTGAAGCCCTGGTCCGTCATGGCCTTGCGGAAGGCCTCGTTCAGGTGGACGACGCGGTGGCGCAGCACGTCCGTGAAGCGGATGAGCAGCGGCAGGCCGATGCCTCGGCGGCGCACCTCGTCCACCAGCTCCTTCAGGTCCATATTGGGGGCCTGGGGACCGTCCGGGTGGACGATGACATGGCCCTTCTCATTGATGCCGAAGTAGGGGTTGCCCCAGTTGCGGATTCCGTACAGCTCGTGCGCGTCGGCAAGGGTCCAGCGGTGGGGAGGGGCGTTTGCGGGCATCGGCGTCTCGAGGCTCCCTGGGTAGAGGGGGTGACTCCCATGAACTGCGGAAGCGGGCACGGGAAATCCGCGCGGGAACTATCGGAAACCCCCCCGGTATTCAACAGCCGCCTGTGCGGAGGGCAGGCGGGCTGGCGGGACGGCCGCCCGGTGCTTCTCTCCCTCGGGCCGCTCATCCATTCAATTCCTACCCTTTCCACGTGAGGTCCGAAGGACGCGTGGAAACAAGGGGAGGGTACATGGAGTCGTCCGCACGCAGGGAAGAAGCGGTGCTGACCCCGCGGGAAATCTACGAGCGGCTGGACCGCTTCGTCATCGGCCAGGATGGCGCCAAGCGCGCCGTGGCCATCGCCGCCCACAATCACCTCAAGCGCTTGCTGGCGCGAAGGCTGCGCAGGACGTCGCTCATCAAGAAATCCAACATCTTGCTGATTGGCCCCACCGGGAGCGGCAAGACGCACATCGCCCGCAACCTGGCGGACATCCTCCACGTCCCGTTCACCACCGTGGACGCCACCGAGTACACGGAGGCCGGCTACTACGGGAAGGACGTGGAGGTGATGATCTCCGACCTCCTCTTCAAGGCGAACCACTCCGTGGAGGACACCCAGCGGGGCATCATCTTCATCGACGAGGTGGACAAGATTGCCCGGCGCTCCCAGGGGGCGCGCAACGGTGCGGGCAGTCGGGACATCGGCGGTGAGGGGGTGCAGCAGTCGCTGCTGAAGCTGCTGGAGGGCCGCGAGGTGTACGTGCCCCTCAACGTCACCCAGGCCTGGAACAAGAGCGACTTCGTGCAGGTGGACACGCGCGACATCCTCTTCATCTGTGCCGGCACCTTCAGCGACCTGCACGACTATGGCGACGAGGGTGGCCGCACCATGGGCTTTGGCGCGGACGACGCGGCGAAGCGCCGACAGCGACGCATCAGCACGCGGCAGCTCACGGAGTTCGGCATGCTGGCGGAGTTCCTCGGCCGCCTGCCGGTGGTGGTGCAGCTGGACCGGCTGGGCGAGGACGACCTGTTGCGGGTGCTCACCGAGCCGCCGGACGCCATCGTCCGCGAGTTCCGGGAGCTGCTGGCCATGGACGACCTGGAGGTGGACTTCGCCGAGGGCGGGCTGCGCGAGGTGGTGCGCTACTCCGTGGAGCGGGGGCTGGGCGCCCGCGGGCTGCGCTCCATCCTGGAGCATGTCATGGCGGACGTCATGTTCGAGGCGCCCGAGCGGCGGCGGCACCACGTGAAGGTGGACGCCGACTTCGTCCGGGAGCGGCTGCGGGGGCTGGACTCGGCGCAGCTCGACGTGTGAGTCAGGGCTCGCGCTCGGACGCGCGCGCCGCCGCGCCCAGGCGCGCCGCCACGTCCGGGTCCTGGATGAGCTGGAGCACGCGGTCGTTGCGCAGCAGCGCGGCGGTGTCGCCTCGCGCCAGGGCCTGCTTCAGCTTCGGGTCCTGGAGCAGGCGCTGGAAGCGCGGGTCCTTGCGCAGGGCCTTGTAGGCCGGGTCGTCCTGGAGCCGGCTGGCGCGCTTCGGGTCGCTGGCGGCCTTCGACACCTCCACGAGGTTCCGCACGGGGGCGAACTGGGTCATCTCGAAGAGGTTGTAGCGGCGGGCCACCTCGATGGAGAGCGACTCCTTCGGGGAGATGCCCACGCGGCGCCCGGCGATGACGACGTGCTGCTCGAAGAAGGCGATGGCGCTGAGGATGACCCAGGCGATGAGGGCCATCTTCGCGCCGCCCAGGACGAAGCCGAGGAAGCGGTCCAGGCCCCGATTCTCGTTGTGCTGGCCGGTGGAGAGGATGCGCAGGAGCAGGGCGCCCAGCGCGTAGCGCACCGCGAGCCACGTGCAGATGAACAGGAGCACCGTGCCCACGATGACGCCCAGGAAGAGCGGGCTGCCCAGGGCCTCCGCCAGGTGCGGCCCCGCGACGGGGCCCAGGCGGCGCGAGGCGAAGTAGCCCACCGCGAGCCCCACCAGGTTGGCGACCTGGCGCGACACCCCGGTGACGGCGCCGATGAGGGCGAAGAACAGCACCAGGCCGAGGATGATGAGGTCGATGACCATGGTCCCCCCGCGCGCCGCCGTCAGCGAATCTTGAACGAGCCGCCCTTGTCGCGGGCCTCGTCCTGGGACTGCTTCTGGACCTCCGCCAGGCGCTCCTTGTAGCGGGCGTTGGCGGGCTCGTACGTGAGCGCCATCTTGAGGTTGCGCTCGGCGGCGGCCCAGTTGCCGGCATCCGCGTCCCGCTGCGCCTGCTGGAAGAACTGGCGGCCCTTGGGGTGGGTGCCGATCTGCTCTTCCTGCTCCTTCTTGGCGGCGGCCTTCGTCTCCGCCTCGGAGGCCTCGGTGAAGCGCAGCTTCTGGGCGCGCTCGGGGCCCGACACGTCGGCGACGTACTTCTTGCGCTTCGTGTCGTCGCGCAGGACGTAGTAGGCCTCGGTGACGCGCTTGTAGAGCTCGTTGACGCGTTCCTTCAGCTCCTTCGACTCCACGTGGAAGAAGCGGTCCGGATGGTAGGTGCGGCTCTCCCGGTAGAAGGCGCGCTTGATGTCAGCCGGCGTGGCCGTCCGCTCCAGCATGAGCAGCTCGAAGTAGTCGAGCTGGTCGAGCTTCGCGCAGCGGGCCTCCAGGTCCGCGAGCTGCTGGACGTCGAGCCCCAGGCCTTTCGTCGCGGAAGGCGGCGGGGGCGGCGTGACGGCGGTGGCCGCTGGCGGGATGGCGGGGGCCACCGAGGGAATCGCCGGCACGGCCGTGGAGGACGCACGTGGCGGTGTGCCAACGGGCGCGATGGGCGGCACCCCCGGGATGGCGGGGACCGCCGGCGGGACGGCGGGAGGCGGGCGCGGCGGTGTGGAGCCCGCGGGCGCCAGCGCGGGCAGCGACATGGTGGGCCGGGCCCCGGGCCGCTGGGGCGGTGTCGTGGAGGGCGCAATCGGCGGGGCGACCTGGCCGAGCGCGAGCACCGGTGGGGGCTTCGGCGGTGTGGCCGCTCCGGGCGGACGGACCACGGGGGCGACGGAAGGCACGGACCCCGCAGCCACGGGCGACACGGGGGGCACGCCTCCCGTCAGCGCCGGTACGGCCGGAACCGGAGGCACTCCTGGCCCGGCGGTGGGGGCCACCTGAGGGGGGCTCCCGAGCGGTGCGATGGCGGGGACGGCGCCTGTGGTTGGGCGGGGCGTCGGAGCCGACGCACCGGCTGGACGCGGTGCCGGCGTCATCCCTCCAGCGGCGTTCGGCGAAGCGGCCGGGCGGGGGAGGGGCGTCGGCGCGCTGGAGGGATGGGCGCCTGCCGGTGCGACGCGTGGGACGGGGGTGGCGCCGCCAGCCACGGGGCCAGGACGCGGAGCCGCGGTATTGGCGCCAGCCGGTGTCGGACTGGCCGCTGACGGGGGGGCGGGGGCGCCAGTTGCCTGTTTCGGCGCCGGGGTCGCCGCACCCGCCGCTCCCGCGACGGGGCGAGGGACGGGCGTCGTTGCACCCGCGACTGCGGCGGTGGGACGCGAGGCGGCCGCCCGCGCATCCGCTGGATTCGCGATGGCGGCTGGCTGTGGCGCTGGGGCACTGCCCTCGGGGCTGTGCGTTCCCGCGACCGGACGAGGCGCCGGCGTCCTCGCATCGGCACCTGCGCGGGGCGCAGGGGGCTGGCCTCCTGCTGCGTGCGTCGCCCCTGCTGGACGCGGCATGGGCGTGGCGGCCGAGGCCGTCGAAGGCGTGCCGCTCACGGGCGTCCGCTGCGCCGCAGGTGCGCTGGGAACCATCGTGCCGGGAGACGAGGCACCGGCCCCGGTGTTCGGAGGCGCCGAAGCTCCGGCAACGGCAGGGATGCCGGAAAGCGTGGCGGGCGTGCCACGCGGAGCGGGGCCCGAATGAGCGGGTGCCACGGACGGAATGCTGGGCAGCGTCGCGGGCGTGCCACGCGGAGCCGGGCCCGAGCCTGCCGGCGCCACGGACGGGATGTTGGGCAGCGTCGCGGGCGCGGGGCCAGGCTTTGAGGTGCTCGCTGGTGCCACGGACGGGAGGCTGGGCAATGCCGCGGGCGTGCCACGCGGAGCCGGACCTGAGCCCGCGGGCGCCACGGACGGGAGGCTGGGCAGCGTCGTCGGCGCACCGCTCGGCACCGTGCCCACGTTCGCCGGTGCCACGGAAGGGATGTTGGGCAGCGTCGTCGGCGCACTGCTCGGCACCGTGCCCGAAGCGGCCGTCATGTCACGCGCCACGGAAGGGATGTCAGGCAGGGTCGCCGGTGCTCCTGTGCCAGCGGAGCCCGAGTCCACGGGAGCGATGTTCGGCAGCGTCGCGGGAGCGCCGCGCACTGCCGCGCCCGCGGACGTCGCGGGGGCGCCACGCGGCGTGGACGTCGGGGCAACGCCTGTCGCAGGCGCCACGGACGGAATGTTCGGCAGCGTGGTGGGCGTACCGCGCGGCGTGGGTCCAGAGGCCACCGCCGGAAGGTCGGGCAGCGTGGCGGGCGCAGCACCCGAGTCCTGGGCGCCAGCGGGCGGAACGGCGGCTGCTCCGCGCGAGGCCGAGGCAGCTCCCGCCGCCGTGCGCGTCGCCGGACCCGGTTGCGCAGGCGTCCCCACCGCTGGAGCCGCCGCGCGTCCGGTGGCCGCGCCTCCCGCGCCAGGCCCCGCGCCCGTGCGCACCGCGGGAATCCCCGTCATCGTGGCTCGAGGCGGCGGCGTTGGTGCCGTCGCGGGGGAGCGGGCGGGGGCCTGCGGTCGAGGCGCCGGTGTCGGCGCGCTGGTGGCGGGCGCCGCCGGAAGTGTCCCGGGCGTGACGGGACCGGGGACGGCGGCCGTCACCCGGGGGACCGCGGGCCGAGCGGGCGTGGCCGGTGTCCCGGGCGGCGCTCCCGGCGGTTTTCCGGCGCTGGGGTCTGAAGGCTGGGACATCGGCGTGTTCGGGGCGCGGCCCTACTGGGCCACGGCGGGCAGGTCGTTGCTGTTGTGGCCGGCGAGCCGGGTGTTCCGGTTGGCCTGGATGGACTGCTGGATGTCGGCCTCGCTCATGCCGGAGGACAAGGTGATGGAGGTCGACGTCTTCTGGCCCGTCTCCGTGTCGCAGGCGGAGACATGCACCAGGCCATCGGTGTTGATCTCGAAGGTGACCTCGATCTTCACCTCACCGCGATAGCCGATGCGGAAGCCCGCGAACTCGAACTCGCCGAGCATCTCGCACTCGTCGGCGCGGTTGGACTCGCCCTGGTACACGCGAATCTTCACCTTCTCCTGGCCATCGCGGCTGGTGGTGAACGTCTTCGAGCGGTCGATGGGCACCGGCGTGTTCTTGTCGATGATCTTCTCGGTGTACCCGCCCACCGTGCCGATCCGCAGCGACAGCGGCGTGACGTCCACCAGGAACGTCTCCGTCTTGCTGTCGAGCAGCGCGTGCGACTGGAGCGCCGCGCCCATGGCCACGACCTGGTCCGGGTTGATGCCCTCCAGCGGAGCCTTCTGGAAGTAGTGCTTCACCGAGTTGTGGATGATGGGCAGCCGCGTCGGCCCGCCGACGAGGATGACCGCGTCGATGTCCGCCGCCGTCAGGCGCGCGCTCTGCAGGGCCTCGTCGCAGACCTTGAACGTGCGCTGCACCAGGTCCATCACCATGCGGTTGAACTGGTCCTGGTTGAGCTGCCCGCGCAGGTCCATGATGTTGCCGTCCGCGTCCTGGCAGATGCCCTGGCAGAGGATCTCGGCGGAGCCCGTCTGGCCCACGTCGATCTTCGCCTTCTCCGCCGCATCCTTGAGCATCTGCAGGCAGAACTTGTTCTGCCGCAGGTCCAGGCGCGTGCGGGCCAGGAAGTCGTCCGCCAGCCACGTCATGATGCGGTCGTCGAAGTCGTCGCCGCCCAGGTAGGTGTCGCCCGCGGTGGCCAGGACCTCGAACACGTCCTTGCCAATCTCGAGGATGGACACGTCGAAGGTGCCGCCGCCCAGGTCGTAGACCACCACGCGCTGGTTGACGTCGCGGCCGAAGCCGTACGCGAGCGCCGCCGCCGTGGGCTCGTTGAGGATGCGCAGCACCTCCATGCCCGCGATGCGGCCGGCGTCCTTGGTGGCCTGGCGCTGGTTGTCGTTGAAGTACGCGGGCACGGTGATGACGGCCTTGGTCACCTCCTGGCCGAGGTACGTCTCCGCCACCGCCTTCATCTCCTTGAGGACCAGCGCGCTGATCTCCGGGAGCGAATACGAGTGGCCGTTCACGGCGATGCGCACCGAGTTGTTCTCGCCCTCGACGATGCGGTACGGCATCACCGCCTGCGCCTTCTTCACCTCGTCGGAGAAGTAGTAGCGCCCGATGAGGCGCTTGGCGGAGTACACGGTCTGCTCGGGGCTGGTGATGATGTTCTTCTTGGCCGCGTTGCCCACCAGCACCGAGCCGTCCTCGAGGAACGAGACGCAGGAGGCATGAGTCGTCTCACCCCACTCGTTGGGGATGACGATGGGCTGGCCGTCCTGGACCACCGACACGCACGAGTACGAAGTGCCCAGGTCGATGCCAATTGCGATGTCGTCCGCCATTCCGTCTCCGGTGAAGACCTCCAGGGGAGGTCCGTCGGTGAAGGGCACGGAGGTTAGGCACCCCCAGGAGCGGGTGTCAACGTTCCCGTGTCAATAAAGTCCAGCCATTTCAAGGGCTTAGCGAGGGTGCAGGGGAGCAGGCCCGCTGGCTTGAGGGGGCGTGTCCAGGCCATTATCTCTCAAGGGGAAGGGGGTTTGCTCATCCATGTCCGTCATCCTCGCTGCCTTGACGTCCGACCCGAACCTGCTGCGCTGCGAGCTGCACCGCCTGGAAGGCCAGGTCCTGCTCCACGGAGAGCCGAGGGCGAATGCCGTGGGGGTGGGGGCCTACGCCCAGGAGGAGGTCCTCCTGCGGCGCTTCTCGAGCAGCGCCGCCTTGACGGTGGATTCGCTCGCTCCGCCGCATGAGTCCGAGGCGCTGTTGTTCCACGCAGGCCAGCTCCCGGTCGGCCTGTCGCTGGAGGAGAACACCCAGCCCTTCCGGTCGCGACGATGGCTGTTCGCCCATCAGGGAGGCGGACAGGGGCTCGAGCCCGTGCGCGCGTCGCTGCTGGAGTCGCTGCCCGACCACCTGCGGCGCCAGGTGCGCGGAGGCACGGCGGGAGAGCTGCTGTTCGCCGTCTTCCTCAAGAACCTGCGTGAGCTGGGCCGCACGGATGATCCGCGCCTGGAGCCCGAGGTGGCCGGACGCGTCCTGGCGGAGACGGCCCGAGAGGTGGCCCGCGCCGCGGCCCAGGCGGGAGCGGCGCGCGCGCCCACCCTCAACCTGGTGGCCACCAACGGCACCCTCCTGGCCGCGACCCGCTTCGGCGAGCTGCCCTTGTCCTGCACGCGCCTGGAGGGGACCGCGGAGTGCGAGCTGTGCGAGGTGACGCCGACGACGCCGGAAACGCAGCCCGCCGTGAGCGCGCACCGCCGCCGTCGTACCGTCGTGGTGGCCAGCCATCTCAAGCGCTCCGCGGGGTGGGTGGAGCTGGCGCATGGCCACACCCTGGCGGTGGGACCGGACCTTCAGTTGAACGAGCTGTCCGGCCCGTGAGCGGCATGATGGCCCGAGCCGCCTCAGGGCCGCGCGGGCACCTGGCGCAGAGGTCAGCGTCGGCTCCGGAAACTCCAGGCTGCCCCGGCGCGAAGCGCTGAACCCTGTATTGACTTCGGGGAAATCCATCATTCAAGTCCGGCCTTTCCGGAAATGGAAGCCGACGGGCGGAGATGACCGTTCGTTGCTTTACATCTCTGATGCGCTGGTGCTTCGATTCAGCACGTTGCGACGCAATATTGCAGCTCAGTTGAATTTAAGCGCTTCTGTTTCCATGCTCTCAGAAGTTGAGCCGATGTTCAGCATCGAGGTCTCGTCGAGGTCCGATGCGGCGGTCGCCGCCGCGCTGGGTCGCCGCTACGCCCGGGAGCACGGGCTGTCGGCTCGAGCCAGCGCGGAGGTGGCCGTGGTGGTGAGTGAGCTCGCCACCAACCTGGTGCGGCACGCGGGCGGGCGGGGTTGGGTCGAGGTGTGGCGCGAGCCGGAGTGGCTCTGCATCCGATCGCTGGACCGTGGACCCGGCATGGTGGATCCGTCGCGGCTCTTCGCGGGCCGGGAGGAGGGGCAGCCGGGCCCGTTGCCAGGGGAAAGCCTGGGCGAGGGTGGCGCCGCCGTCCGTCGGCTCAGCGACTCCGTGCACGTGGCCAACCGCGAGGGTGGGGGCCTGGAGGTGGTGGCGCGCAAGCGGGTGGTTCACGAGAAGCGGAGGCATGCGTGAGCGGCGGTTCTGTGTGCGCGGGGGTGCTGCGCGTTCTTCAGCAGTTCATGTCGGAAACGGCGGCGCGGCTGGTGCTGCGTGGCACCCTGGAGCCCCTGCGGCTGTCGCTGGACACGGTGACGCCCGCGGAGCTGCCCCGCATCATCGAGGCGCTGGAGCCGGCCACGCGTCACTTCGTGGACCCATCGCGCAAGGCGCAGATGATGGCGCAGCTCAAGCTGTTGCTCGTGTCCCATCCGGCGGCGAATGCGCCGGCGGCTGTCTCCGCGCCGGAGGTCCGGCCCACGACGTATCTGGTGCGCACGGAGGCGGACGCGAGCCACGCGAGGCTCGCCGCCCGCATCATGTGCGAGACGATGGGTGGCCGAGGCTTCGAGTGCCAGAAGGTGGCCACGGCCGTGAGTGAGCTGGCGCGCAACCAGATCTCCTACGCGGGCGGCGGCACCATCCACCTGGCCCCGCAACTCTCACCCAAGCGCGTGCTCCGGGTCAGCGCCGAGGACTCGGGGCAGGGCATCGCGGACCTGCAGCAGGTACTGTCGGGCACGTACAAGAGCAAGACGGGCATGGGGCTCGGGCTGCTGGGCGTCAAGCGGCTGGCGGATCGCTTCGATGTCCGCACCGGGCCCAAAGGCACCCTGGTGGACTTCGAGGTGTGGCTGTGAGGCTCGCCGTGGCCCACCGCTCCCGGCCCAAGGTCGGCGAGCAGGAGAACGGCGACGGGGTGATGGTCCGGCAGGAGGGCCCGCGGAGCCTGGTCGCGGTGGTGGACGCGCTCGGCCACGGGCCGGTGGCGGCCCAGGTCTCCGCCGACGCGGTGGGGTGTCTGGCCCAGGTCCCCATGGACCAGGACGTGGAGTCCATCGTGGCCGCGGTGCACGCGGCGCTGCGGCACGGGCGCGGCGCGGCGGTGATGCTCGCGCTCTTCGACGGGTGCACGCTTCACTGCGGTGGCGTGGGCAACGTGGAGCTGCGCGCGCGAGGCACCCGCGTGCCGGTGATTCCCACGCCGGGCATCCTGGGGCAGTCCTACCGCGCGCTGCGCGTGGTCTCCGTGCCCCTGTGCGCCGGCGACCGGCTGACCCTCTTCAGTGACGGCTTGAGCTCCCGGCTGGAGCTGGAGGACGCCCGTCATCTTCCTCCCGGAGCGGCCTGCGACCTGCTAATGGCGCGCTATGGCCGAACCACTGACGACGCCACCGTGCTGGTGGCGGACGTGGAGACCGCATGAGCTTCACCGATTCCTCCGGAGCCTCACGGCTCGAGCGTGACACCGCCCGCATCCCCATCATTCCGCTCTGGGGCAATCTCATCGTCCCCTTGCAGGGCGACATCACCGACGCGCAGGCCGCGCAGTTGTGCTCGGACGTGCTCCTGGACATCCAGCGCACCGGCGCGCGCGGCATGGTGGTGGACATCTCCGGACTCTGGATGGTGGACAGCCACCTGTGCGCGGTGCTGGCGCGGCTGGCGGCCTCCGCGCGGTTGATGGGCACGCGCACCGTGCTCTGCGGCATGGGCGCGGACGTGGCGCTCACGCTGCAGAGCATGGGCATCGAGCTCGACGGCGTGGAGACGGCGCTGGGGCTCGAGGAGGGCCTGGCGGTGCTCGGCATCCAGGTGACGGGCGCTCGGACGGCCCAGGCGGAGCGGGAGGCCGCTCAGCGCCTCGCGGATGAGATGCTCGGACTGGTGGCGCCTGCTGCTGCTTCGGAGAAGTCGCCGGTGTGAGCGCCGTCGCACCCCAGCACGGGGCGCGACAAGGTCAGGACGCCCACCCGTGGGGCCGCGGTGCCGCGAAGTGCGACGTCTCCGCTGATGCGCCTACGTGTTGGGTACGCGAAGCGGATGATGTTGCATCGTGTGCTGTGCGCTCATGCCACACAGTCTGATGAGTGTACGCGGGTGGGTCCGGGGAATTACGCTAGGGGTCCGTCCCACGTGGGGGCAGTGTCCACCTCCACGCAGACGCTCGCCGTTGACGAATCGCCGTGGTGGCATTCCATTGGGTGAGGTCTGATGGTGCGGTTTAACCGGGACCGGATGGAATCAAGGAGCGGTTCGATGGCCGGTAACTCAGGGGAAGACAGCGCCAACCCGGGCAGCCGCCGGGAGGCAGCCCCGGAGCCCGCAGACACGGGCAGCTCACCCGTGCTGGACGGCGTGTCGGATGCGGAGCTGGATGCCATCGTGGGCCAGCTGCGCACGGACAAGAGCCTCCGTGTTCGTCCTTCCGCCCAGCCACGCTCGCGCGAGGCCATGCAGTCCGAGCGCTTGCATCGTGGCGCAGGCCGCACGCGCGCGTCCTCCCTGGGCGAGGAGCCGCCTCCCCCGGAGGCTCCGGCGCCCGTGAAGCACGCCTGGTATGTCGTCATGGGCGGCGCGGCCTACGGCCCCCACGACGTCGCGGAGCTGAAGGCCCATGTCGAGCGGGGCGCGCTGGGGCCGGACTCCCTCTGCTGGCGCGAGGGCTTCGGCGAGTGGATGCCCCTGGGGCATGTTCCGGAGCTCGCCTCGGCGCTGCTGCCACCGTCCGTTCCTCCGGGGGCGCCGCCCTTGCCCGTGGCTGTCGCGGGTGCGCTCTCGCCGCGGGCAGCGGTGGACCTCTCCGAGGCCACCACGGAGCGGGTGATTCTGGAGGCGCACGCCGCCTCCGCTTCGCCGGCGTCCTCCGCTGCATTCGGCGGGGCGGTGTCCCAGCCTGGAATGGCACACCCGGGCGGAGGCTCTGTCCCGAGCACGCCCGAAGCGAGTGGCTTCGGCGCGGCCGGGCGGAGCGCGCACGGTGGTGACTGGGGCGGTGCAGCGACGCAAGCGGCGGGTGCGCCCGTGGCCCATGGCGGCGCCGTGGCGCAGGCGTCTGCCGCCGGTGCCTTCCCGGCGCATGAAGGCACCGTGCCGGGGGCAGCCACTGACAGCCCCTTCACGGCGCAGGGGGGCACGGCGCCGCAGATCCAGCCTGCGGGCGCGGCCGTGGCTCACGGTGACGCCCTGGGTGGCGCGGGGCCGCAGGCGGCCGAGGGCGAGCCGCTGCAGGGAGCGTCCCGTGTGCCCGCTTCCGCGTTGGCGCCGCAGGCGGAAGCCGTGCCGCCTCCGGTGGGAACACACGCTGTGCTGACGTCCGCTTCGCTCGAAGCGCGAGCGCGCCGCAAGCGCCGGCTGGGCATCCTCCTGGCGGGAGGTGCGGTGGGCGGCATGTCGGTGGCGCTGGCCCTGGGCGTGTTCGGTGTGGGCGGGGGGCGGGGAGCAGGGAGCGCCACCGATGCGGTGGAGGCCCCCCCGAAGGCTTCGCCCTCCACGGCGGCCGTCGAGGCCCCCGCATCGGAAGCCGTCGCGCAGCCGAGCCCCGACACCGCGGCGCCCACGACGTCGACGGGGAGCGGAGGCCGCGCGAACCCAGGCGCCAGCGGTGGCGGGAGCCTTGGCTCGGACGTGGCGGAGACCGCGCGAAGCCCTCAGCAGGCGCAGCCTCAGGACGGGGCCAGGGCGAGCACGCCGGCCCTCGCCGCCGTCTCGGTCGACCGCGGTGGCCGCGTTCCGGAGCTGACGGGTACCGAGAGCACGTCACGCGCGGCGACCGGCGGCACGAGGTCCTCGCCCGCGGAGCAGGTCTTCGAGCGGCCTACCGGAAGCCTCTCGTCGCGGGACGTCGCCGTCGCGTTCGTCATCGGCAAGCACTCCGTGGCGCCCGCGCTGGAGCCCGAGCCTGCCCCCCGGCAGGCCACGACGGTGGCCGAGGCCGCCGTGTCCCCCCGCTCGGAGGACGACCTGGGCCCGGACGAGGACTTCGACCGGATGCTCTCGGGACCGGGGCCCAATGCCACCAAGCCCCAGAAGCGGACCGTCTGGGTGCCGCCGGATCCGACCGCGCCCAGGGAGACGCTCGACCTGGCCACCGTCTTCGCGGTGGTGCACTCACGTCGTTCGGAGCTCGCGGCGTGTGGCCGGGAGCAGGCCGTACCGCCTCAGGAGGGCGACCGGGCAGTGCTGCGCCTGAGCGTCCTGCCCAGCGGCAAGGTGGAGTCCATCACGACCGAGACGCCGTGGCTGCGGGGCACGCCGCTCGTGCGTTGCATGCAGCAGAAGATTGGCGCCTGGACATTCCCCAGGCATCGCACACAGGGAGCGCCTGTCGTCTTCCGGTACGAGTTCTGAGCCGCCGCAAGGAGCGTCCATGCCTGCCTACGTCGTGGTCGAGGTCTCGGTGCACGATGCCCAGACCTACGAGCGGTACAAGCAGCTCGCTCCTCCGTCGCTCGAGCCCTACGGTGGCCGCTACCTCGTCCGGGGCGGCCCGACCCAGGCACTGGAAGGCACCTGGCAGCCGCCGCGCTTCGTCATCCTGGAGTTCCCCAGCATGGAGCAGGCCCGGGCCTGGTGGGCCTCTCCGGAGTACGCCGCCGCCAAGGCGCTGCGCCACGAGAGCGCGCACTCCATCATGCTCCTCGTGGAAGGTGTGCCCGCGACGACGCCCGTCACCGAGACGGCGGAGCCCTCTGTCTGAAGCCTCTCGCTTCAAAAGCCGGAGCCCGGCGCCAGCCCGCGGGGTGTCGCGGGCCGGGCCGGGCTCAGGTGTCTTCCGTGAAGCCGGGCGCTACTTCACGCCGACGGCGGTCCAGCTCTCCTTGACCTTCGCCACCTCCGGCGAGTCCGCGCCGAAGAGGTCGGTGGCCGCGTTGATGGTCGCGGTACGGGCCTGCGCGAAGGTGGTGCTCGGCGTCATGTAGTGGGCCAGGGCGCGGTAGTAGATCTTCAGGCTCTTCTCCATGCCGATGCCGTCCTTCACCTCGATGCCCGACGTGCGGTTGGTGCCGCCGCTGGTCAGCAGGTAGAAGGCGTTGTTGGCGATGCCGCTGGAGCCGTGCACCTCGGTCTGCTTCGGGTAGTTGCTGTAGTGGTCGATCGAGTAGTTGTCCTTCGTCGGATCGTCCATGTAGCGCAGGCCGTCGGTGGGATCGCCGTCGTTCGGCGTCCAGGCCGTCTCGCCCACCGTCCAGTTGAACTTCACGTCGGGGTTCTTCTGGGACACGTACCACTCGAGGCCAGCGCCCATGATGTCGCTCATCGCCTCGTTCAGGCCACCGGACTCGCCGCGGTAGATGAGGCCGGCGGTGCGCTCGGTGAGGCCGTGGGCAATCTCGTGGCCCGCGATGTCCAGCGCGGTGAGCGGTCCGGAGTTGCGGCCATCGCCGTCGCCGTAGCTCATCTTCTCGCCGTCCCAGTACGCGTTCACGTAGTTGTTGCTGACGTGGACGTAGGACACCAGCTTCTCGCCCGCGCCGTCGATGGAGTCACGGCCGAGCATGTCCTTCATGAAGTCGTACATCATCTGCCCGCCGTAGTGCGCGTCGACGGCGGCCTTGTTGCGCTCGGGGTCCGTGGGCTCGCCCCAGACGTCGTTGTCGTCCTTGATCTGCGTCTGGCCGCTGGCGCGCTCGCGGTTCAGCGCGTCGTAGGTCGCCACGCCCTTGCCGCGCGTGTTGTCCTCCAGCGTGTAGGTGCCGTCCGCCTGCTTCTTCGTGTCCAGCGCGACCTTGCCGCTGTACATCGACGTGTCGTCCGCGACCTTGCCGGCCGGAGGCGGCTCGCCGGGCTCCTGCGCGCCCTTCGGGGTGATGCTCAGGCCCCAGCTGTTCAGCGTGCCCGTGTCGCGGCGCGCGTTGTCCTTCACCGTCAGCGTCCACTCGCCCTTCGCGGACTCACCGGCGAAGGCGCTCAGGTCGAAGCCCTCCTTGATGTTGTCCGCGCTGCCACCCTTGCGGTTGTGCACCACCTCCGACTTGCCGGAGGGGCTGGTGAGCGTCACCGACAGGTCGCCCTTGAACGTGTGGTCGATGTCCAGGTCCAGCTTCAGCTGATCCACGGTGACGTCGTCGGCCACGGTGATCTTCGACGTGACGGTGGCCAGGTCGGCGATCGCCGCCTTCGGCGTGGCCGTGGCCTTGATCTCCGCGGGCGTCGCGGCGGCGCCGTGCGCGTGGTCGGCGTGGTCCGCGCCGTGGGCGTGCGCGTGGTCGGCGTGGTCCGCGCCGTGGGCGTGGCTGTGGCCGTGCGCGGCGCCGTGCTGACGGGCGTAGCCGTCAATGGCGTTGAACTGCTCGAAGACCTTCCCGGTGTTGGCGTCCACCAGGTAGTTCATCTTCCGGGGATTGTCGGTGCCATCCACGTTGGTGACTTCCACGCGGTAGGCGGAGTGGTACTCGCCGGAGATGTCCTTGTAGATGACGCGCTCGGAGTGCGGCTGGCGGTCCGGCTTGCCGTCGAACTCCTTCAGCGCGATCTCCAGCGCCTGGCTGTGCGACACCGCCGGCTTCTCCTTGCCGAGCCCGGCGGGGATGTCGGACTGGTCACCGGTGACGCTCTTGACCTTGCCCTGCTGATCCAGGTGCGTGACGACCTGCTCGCCGAAGACCTTCACGCCCTCGTGCTGGCGGTCCAGGCGCACGTGCGTCATGCCCAGCGAGTCACGCTCCACGCTCTTCGGCGTGTACGCGGGGAACTGCACGCCGCCGATGACGCCCGGGTTGCGGATGGAGGCCTGGGTGGTGGGGGCCAGGTGCGCCAGCGACGTCTGGATGGCCGTCTGGGCCTCGCGGCTCTCCAGAGAAAGGCGACCCACCGGCGGCGGCAGCGGCTTCAGCGTCTGCTCGGCGCGGGCCAGGTCCGTCGTCTTCGCCGCCGGGCCGAACCCATCCTTGATGACGTTGGGCGCGATGGTCGCGGCCTTGGCCGCCGTCTTCGGCTGCGCCTCGGAAGCAGGGGTGGTGCGAATCGTTGGCTTCGGACCTTCGGTGCGGCGGATCGTCATGGGGGTCTCGAACTCAGTGCAAGGGGGTTGAAAGGTTATCGCCGCGCTGTGCCAGGGAGTTTCCTGTGACAATTTCGACACAGGGCGCCCACCGGGTAAAGCAGGTAAAGCCTGGTCGCAGTTCCGTTGAAATCAGGTTACGGGCAGGTGAAACACGCCCGCGTTTCACGGCCAGTCACCTCGGCACTGTCGCACGGAGTGTGGTCGCGGCGAAATCCGGCGGAAATCAGCCGAAAAAAGAAACCTCAAGAAACCGCACGTAGAGGTTGCAGGCCGCGTGAAACAGGGCGGCGCCGATGACGGTGCCGGTGCGCTCACGCATCCAGCCGAAGATCAGCGCCGGGAAGAACACCGACAGTCGCCAGGCCTGGAAGATGGCCAGGTGGCCCAGGGCGAACAGCACCGCGGTGAGCCAGAACGCGGGCCCCAGCCGGCCCCCGAGGAACTTCCGTCCCTGAGGCCAGGCGTCCCGCAGGCGCGTCTGGAGGTAGCCCCGGTAGAAGAACTCCTCCGGCAGGGCGACGACGAAGAGCTGGTCGATCATCCACTCGCCGAAGCGCGGAGGCAGCCGGGGCTGGAAGCGGGCCTCGCCCATCAGCGGCGTGAGGTGCTTCGCGAGCGCCGGGGGCAGGTGGGGCAGCACCTCCACGAACCCGGCGAAGCCCAGGAAGAACAGGGGGCCCACCACCGCGGACAGAATGAGGAACAGCTTCACGTCCTCGCGCCAGGCGCGGAGCGACAGGCCGTAGTCCCGGTAGTCCTCGTCCCGCCAGCGCATGGGGATGAGCGGCAGATAGAGGAAGCCCACGGTGGCGACCAGCTTGGGGAAGCTGGAGCCGCCAAAGAGGAGGAAGGCGGCGACGATGGCCAGGAAGCCCACGGCCCACAGGCCCATCGCTTCCTGCACGGCGCTCGGGCGCCAGGGAGTCGTGGTGGCCTGGGTCATGGTGTATCCATGGCGGCGAGCTGGACCTTCACCGCGCCCAGCGGCAGCACGCGGCAGCCGCGGCGATGCTGCTTCACGACCACGGCCACCAGGCGCCCCTCCGCGTCGAAGACGGGGCTGCCGGCGGGGAGGGCCAGCGGGACGTCATAGAAGGGAGGCGGGGCGGCGCGGGCCTGCGCTGGCACGGGCGTCGCGGGCTGGCGCCGGGTCGCGGGGAGGACGCCCACCAGCCACTGTCCCTCGAGGCTGGCGCCTTCCTTCAGGACCTTCACGGGCGCGGCGGGGTAGGTGCCGTCCGGCGCGGCGAGCACCGCCACCTGGAGGTCCTCGCTGGCCATCACCACCCGGGCTGGCAGGGACTTCCCGTCGTGCTCCACCGTGGTGGCGTTCAGGCCCGTGAAGCGCGTGCCCACCGGGGCCACCGAGGTGAGCACCTGGCCCTCGGCGCCCACGAAGACACCCGGGCCCGCCCGGCGGGGGCCCTTGACGTGCACCACCGAGCGCCCATGTCGCTCCAGCACCCGCTGGAGGTCGGCGCGAGAAGGGCGGTCTCCATCCGCGGCGGTGGCGGAGGAGGAGACGAGACAGAGGACGAGCGGCAACAGGCGGGCCATCGGCGGAGGCCGCAGCCTATCACCGGCGCTCGCGCAGTGCGGTGACGAAGCGGTCGGCCGGGAGCGTGTTGAGCACGTCCCGCTTGCGGGCCCAGCCCCGGCGCGCGGTGGCTACCGCGAAGGCCAGGTTTCGCAGGTCCTCCTTCTGGTGGGCGTCGCAGCTCACCACCAGTCGAACGCCTCGCTTCACCGCTTGCCGGACGTACTCGGCCTTGATGTCCAGCCGCGCGGGCTTGCCGTTCACCTCCACCGCCACGCCGCGCTCGGCCGCCCGCTCCAGGATTTCGTCCATGCGGACGGGGTAGGGCTCCCGGCTGTTGATGAGCCGGCCCGTGGGGTGTCCCAGAATCTGGAGGCAGGGGTTGTCCAGGGCGGCCAGCAGCCGGCGCGTCATCTGGTCCTCGTCCATGCCGTGCCGGACGTGGATGGAGCCGATGACGACCTCGAGCTGCTCCAGCACGCTGTCCGCGTAGTCGAGCGCGCCGGACTCCAGGATGTCGACCTCGATGCCCTTGAGCAGGCGCACCCCGGGGACGGCCTCGTTGATGCGGTCGATCTCCTCCCACTGGCGCTTGAGGTCGTCCACCTTCAAGCCGCCGGCGTAGATGGCCGCCTCGCTGTGCTCGGTGACGGTGAGGTACTTGAGGCCCAGTGCCCGGGCCGCGTGCGCCATCTCCTCGAGGCTGTTTCGCCCGTCGGACCAGGTGCTGTGCGCGTGGACCGCGCCCAGGACGTCCTCCAGCGTGACGAGGTCCGTCGGGAGATGGCCCTCTCGCGCGGCCTCGAACTCGCCGGTGTCCTCGCGCAGCTCGGGCGGCACGTACTGCATGTCCAGCAGGGCGTAGAGGTCGGCCTCCTCCTTCACCGGCACCTTGCTGCCGTCCTCCCGGTGGATGCCCCACTCGGAGATCTTGAGCCCGCGCTCGTGGCCGAGGTTGCGGAGGCGGATGTGGTGCGCCTTGGAGCCCGTGAAGTGATGCAGCGCGGTGGCGAAGTCCTCGTCGGGCAGCACGCGCAGGTCCACCTGGAGGTCGCCGTTTTCCAGGCGCACCGAGCACTTGCTGTCACCCTTGCCGAGCACCCGCGCCACGCCCGGAGCGTTCGCCAGGGCGTCGAGCACCGGGCCCGCGTCCGCCGCGGAAGCGATGATGTCCACGTCCGCCACCGTCTCCGCCTGCCGGCGCACACTGCCGCCCAGGCTGGCGCGCACCACGCCCGGCGCGGCCTTCACGCGCTCCAGCAGGGCCGTGGCGACGGGGAGCACATCGCCCAGCAGCTTGCGCTCGCCGCGCGCGCGCCGGTACAGGGCGATGCCTTCCAGCATCTTCGCCTCGCTCTTCGCGCCGAAGCCGCGGAGCTTCTGCACGCGGCCTTCGCGGCAGGCCCGCTCCAGCTCGTCGAGGCCGCTGATCTGCAGCTCGCGCCAGAGTGTGGCCACCTTCTTGGGGCCGATGTCGGGTAACTGCGTGAGCTCCAGCAGGCCGGGCGGGAACTGGGCCTTGAGTTCCTCCAGGTAGCCGAGCCGGCCGGTGGTCACCAGCTCGGTGATCTTCTCCGCGAGCGCGGGCCCGATTCCCGGCAGGCTCTCCAGGCGGCCTTCCGCGACCACGCTCCCCAGCTCCTGGGGGAGGCCGGCGATGCGGTCCGCGGCCATGTCGTAAGCGCGGACGCGGAACCCGCTCTCTCCCTGGAGCTGGAGCAGGAGGGAGATGTCGCGGAGGACCTGGGCGACGGTAGCCTTGTCGACGGCAGTGGGGATGGTCACGTCGGGGTTCACTGGCTGAAGGTAATGCCCGGGCATCGGGAGTGCAGCCCGTCCGGCGTTGTGGGAAAAGGGGGCCGCGATGACGAAGATCAAGCTGGGACCGGCGGACTTCGCCGAGAGGGAAATGCGGGGCTACGAGGTCGGAAAGCGCAACGTGTGTATCGCGAAGATCCACGGGCGCTACAAGGGCCTGGATGATTGGTGCAACCACGCCGGGTGCCTGCTGTCCGGCGGCCGCATCGAGAACAATATGGTCGTCTGCCCGTGTCATGAGGTCGGCTTCGACATGGATACCGGGCGCAACGAGACCTCACCCGGGGTCTGTGACGACCAGCCGACAGTGTCGGTGTCGGTCGAGGACGGTGCGCTCGTCGTCGAGCTGCCCGACCATTCCTGAGGGAACTCTCGCACTCCGGAGCACCTGTCATGGCACACGACCCCTTGCATCCGCGCCGCGGTGATGCGCACGCAGATGAGCCTCACGAGCCGGGGGATGACCCCTGTCATCCGCGCCGCGACACCGCGCACAGCCATGGGGATGACCCCGGTCACGTGCATGAGCACGGCCACCCTCACCACGGCCATGCCCATCATCATGGGGACGACCCTGCCCACGGCCACGAGCATGTCGACCACGGGCACCACCACCATGCCCACGAGCATGTCGACCACGGGCACCACCACCACGGGCACGAGCACGGCCACCATCACCATGGCCACGCGCATTCTGACCATGGGCACGAGCACGGCCACCATCACCATGGCCACGCGCATTCCGACCATGGCCACGAGCACGCTCACTCCCACGGCCACGCCCCTCACGCCGCGCACCGTCACGAGCATGGGCACGCGCACCGCCATGAACACGGCCACGGCCATGTGCATGCTCACGGCCATGACCACGCGCATGATCACGGCCACGAGCATCACCACCATGCGCCCCATACACACGACGCGGGGCCGGTAGCGGAGCACAAGGCTCGCGCTCCGGCGCATGTCAGCGCCTTCGTCGTGACGTGTTCGGACAGTCGGGACGCGAAGCGCGACGAGAGCGGCCAGGTCTTGCGTGACGGACTGGAAGCCGCCGGCCATGTCGTCACCGGGTCCGTGGTGGTGAAGGACGACCCGGACGCGATTCGGGGTGCGCTGGAATCGGCCCGCGAGACGGGGGCCCGCGCCGTGCTGTTCACAGGCGGCACGGGCATTGGCCGGCGCGACTGCACCGTGGAGACGCTGCGCCCGCTGTTCGAGAAGGAGCTCCCCGGCTTCGGGGAGCTCTTCCGGATGCTGTCCTACCGCCAGGTGGGAAGCGCGGCGATGATGTCCCGTGCAACCGCGGGTACGTATCAGGGGATGATTGTCTTCGCACTGCCGGGCTCGCCCAAGGCGGTGCGGCTCGCGCTCGAGGCGCTCATCCTTCCGGAGCTGGGGCACGCCGTGCGCGAGCTGTCTCGCTGACGCCGCATCGCGTGGCTCTCACGCCATGAGAATGCCGTCCAGGGCGATTGGCTCGGCCTGAGCAATATCCCCTGCCTTTGCCGGGCGTGTAGATTCCCGGCGAACGCGGGGGACGCAGGTCCTGCAGCCCCGGCCGCAACGTCCCTCATGGCAGTGGAGAAACGCATGAACATGAAGCGCCTGGCCTCCGTCCTCCTGGTGCTCTGGAGCGCCTCGGCGTTCGCGAAGGCCCCCCCCGCGAGGACACCGCTCGTGAAGGCGCCGGACCGTGTGGTGTGGATCACCCTCGGCTCGGATGCCCTCGAGCACGTCAACGCTGCCTTGAAGGGCGCGGGGCACGAGGCCGCGGTCCTGTCCGGTCAGAAGGACGAGGTCACCGCGCTGCGCGTGCGCGAATCCCAGCTCAACCTCATCTCGCGAATGATGCATGAGAAGCTGAACCGCTGCGGCGGCTTCATCTACCATGACACCGAGGCGGCGGCGCTCGCGGCGCTGGACGTCTCCGCCGCTCGGAAGGCGGTTCCCGCCACCGCCGTCACGTACAGCATCGACAATGCGGAGACGGTGAACGCCCTGGTGAAGGAGCTCCAGGAGTTCCGCATCCGCGACACCATCGACCACCTGTCCAGCTATGCGACCCGTTACTACTCGTCAGAGACGGGCGTTTCCGCCGCCCACTCGCTGAAGCAGCGCTGGGAGGCGCTGGTTCCCGCGGAGCGCACCGACATCACCGTCGAGCACTTCGCCCATTCGTGGGCGCAGCCATCCGTCATCCTGACCATCCCTGGTTCCTCGCTGAAGGAGGAGGTCGTCGTGCTGGGCGGCCACCTGGACTCGACCAGCTCGGGCCGCACCGCCCCGGGTGCGGATGACGACGCGTCGGGCATCGCCACCCTCACCGAGGTGATTCGCGTGGCCCTGCTTCGGGGCTACCGCCCGGCGCGAACCGTGAAGTTCATGGCCTACGCGGCCGAGGAAGTGGGCCTGCGCGGCTCGACCGCCATCGCCAACGACTACCGCTCGAAGGGTGTAGACGTGGTGGGCGTCCTGCAGCTCGACATGACGAACTACAAGGGATCGGCGAGCCATGACGTGGCCCTGGTGTCCGACCGCACCAGCGCGGCGCAGAACACGTTCATCACCAGCCTCATCGGCACGTACTTCAACGACGAGATCAAGTGGACGACCACGTGGTGCGGATACGCCTGTTCCGACCATGCATCGTGGACGTCCGCCGGATTCGTGGCCTCGATGCCCTTCGAGGCGCCGCTGAGCGAGTCCAATCCCCACATCCACACGGCCAACGACACGCTCCAGAACAGCGGCGGCGATGCCCGCCACTCGGTCAAGTTCGCGAAGATTGCCACCGCGTACCTGGTCGAGCTGGCCAAGGGCTTCCTGGACGACGGGAAGGCGCCGCAGGTGGCCATCACCTCGCCCGCGGCGGGGAGCATGGTGTCGGGGGTGACGACCGTCACCGCCTCGGCTTCGGATGCGTCGGGCGTGAATCGCGTGGAGTTCCTCGTGGACGGCGTGGTGAAGGCGACGGTCGCCACGGCGCCCTACACGTTCGCGTGGAACACGGCCGCGGAGCCCAATGGCAGTCATAGGCTGGAAGCCCGGGCGCACGACGGTGGGGGCCAGTCGGCGCTCAGCCCCGGCGTTTCGGTGACGGTGCGCAATGTCCCCAGCGTGGCGGGCTTCGACCCGGTGCTGAGGGCGCCGCGGTGCTTCTCGGAGTCCCATGCGTGTGAGTCCGGCACGCTGCTCAACGGACGGGGCGGCATGGGGCCCGAGGCGAACGCGCCGAACACCATCAACAACTCCTGTGCGGACGGCGTGGCGGGCACCTACCTCCGGGAACAGTCGAACGAGCACATCCAGGTGTACACGCTGGATGGGGCGCACTTCACGGCGGGCAAGCAGGTACAGGTCGATGCGACGGTCTGGGTCTTCAACCCCCGCAGCGACCGGCTCGACCTGTTCTATGCGGCCAACGCCAATGCCCCCGAGTGGCAGCTCATCGGCACATTGTCGGCGCCGTCCAGGGGCCGGCACGTACTGTCCGCCACGTATGAGCTGCCGGCGGGGACGGGTGCCCAGGCGGTGCGCGCCGTCTTCCGGCTCAGTGGCAGCGCCAATCCGTGCAACCCGGCGAGCTACACCGACCACGACGACCTCATCTTCACCGTGGGACGTGACCCCACCACGTATTGACCTCGAGGAAGCCTCCGTCGCTCGCAAGGGGACGGGGGCTTCGTCACCGCGACCCGGTGCTCCGCAATCCGCCGTGATGGCGACCAGGACTCCGAGCTCGCTCCGTAGTCGGGAAGACGGGAGGGCGGCCCGCCGTTCCAGGAACATTTGGGAGCCCCTGACGTGACACCGAGGTCCAACAGGCGCACCCCGGCTGCGGCCGGACTTTCGCCCCAGGCCGTCGAGCATCTGCGCCCGCGACTGGAGGCGGTGCTGACGTCCACCGACGCGCGGACCCGCATCGGCTTCGACCCGGTGGAGTTCCCGCACCGCTATGGGGACCCTCGGGACATCGAGGTCAGCGCGCTCCTGGCCGCCGGGTTGGCCTACGGCCGCGCGGACCTGTTCCGCCCCAAAGTCGATGCACTGCTTCGACAGATGGGGGATTCACCCGCCGCCTTCGTCCGTGCGCTCGACGTACGCGGCACGCGGAAGCTGCTCACCGGCTTCGTGTATCGCTTCAACGTGGGAACGGACGTCGCCGTGCTCCTGATGGGAATGGGGCGCGTGCTGCGGGAGCAGGGCAGCCTGGAGGCCCTGTTCGTCCAGGGGCTCCAGTCGCGCGGCACCCTGCACGGCGCGCTGGACCATTTCACGACGGCCTTGCGCGCGGTGCCCATGGAGGCCCTGCGCGCGGCGCTCGGGCCCGAACGGGGCCTGCATCACCTGCTGCCCTCACCCCTGGGCGGGGGCGCGGCCAAGCGCCTCAACCTCTTCCTCCGGTGGATGGTTCGGGGGCCGGACACCGTGGACTTCGGCATCTGGACGCGGGTGCCGGCCGCCGCGCTCCTGGTTCCATTGGACACCCACATTGGTCGCATCTCCCGGCACCTGGGGCTGACACGTCGCAGCGACCTGACGTGGCGCACGGCAGAGGAGGTGACGGCCGCCCTGCGGGCGTTGGACGCGGACGACCCTGTCCGTTACGACTTCGCGTTGTGTCATTACGGCATGAGTGGGGCGTGCCCCGCGCAGCCCGTGCCGGAGAACTGTGCTCGCTGTCCACTGTTGCAGGCGTGTGAGGTAGGGCCAGGCGTGGTGGCCATGGCGACCCGGCGGGTCGGTGGAACCACCGGCCGAAAGGGTAATGGACTGTCCGAGACGCGACGCCGTTGACCGGGGCTCGCGCGGGCGCTGCAATGGGCACGTGGCTCCGGCTCATGCGCGCGGAACCCGGGGCCTCATGGGGCCGGAGGATTGACGCCGTGTTTGCAACGCTGGTGGCACTGCCTCCCGAGGTGTCGGAGGAGGTCGAGCAAGGGATTCTCCACTCCGCGGCGGGCCGGAACTGCCAGCTCCTTCATGTGCCCCCAGCGGGCACCTTGCCCGATGCCATCTCCGAAGGGCTCATCGTCCTGTGGGACGAGGGCGGTCCGCTCGCGGAGACGCTCGAGCGCTGTCATCAGCTCCATGCGCGCCGGACGGTGGCCCGCACGCACTTCGTCGTGCTCACCGGGCGCGCCCCGGCGGAGGCCGAGCGCCTGGCCGAAGCGGGCGCGGACGAGTGCCTGTCCGCGCCGGGAATGCACTGGGGCGCCCGGCTCGTGGGGCTCCGCAGGCGCCTGGAGGCGAGGCCCGACGGAAGTGAGGGGCCCTCGCCAGTCCACCCGGACGCGACGGACCGCGCGCGGGTGGAGTCGCAGTGGGTGCTCGCGGACCGGATGGCTTCGATTGGCACGCTGGCCGCGGGCGTCGCGCACGAAATCAACAACCCCTTGTCCTACGTCAGCTCCAACCTGTCGTACATGCGCGAGCTGCTCTCCCAGCCGGCGTTGCCACCCGAGCAGATGATGGAGCTGCGAGAGGTGGTGGCCGAGGCGCAGGAGGGCGCTGGCCGCGTCAGCGCGATTGTCCGGGACCTGCGCACCTTCTCCCGCGCGGATGAAGAGCTCCACGGGCCCGTGGACATGGGCCACGTGGTGGACGGTGCGCTCCGGCTGCTCCGCAACCAGATTGCGCTGCGCGCCCGGCTGACGTGCACGTTGGAGCCGGTGCTGCCCGTCCATGGCAACGAGGCGCGCCTGAGCCAGATTGTCGTGAACCTGCTCCTGAACGCGCTCCAGGCCCTGCCGGACCGGGCGCCGGAAGAGAACCGGGTGCGGGTATCGCTGCGCGCCAGCAGCACCCGCCACGTGGAGCTGGAGGTCTCCGACAACGGGCATGGCATGGCGCCGGACGTCCAGCGCCGCATCTTCGACCCGTTCTTCTCGACGCGCCCGGTGGGCGAGGGGACCGGGCTGGGGCTGTCCATCTGCCTCACGCTGGTGCAGGCGATGGGCGGCCGCATCGAGGTCTCCAGCGCGCCGGGCTGGGGGAGCACCTTCCGCATCGTGCTGCCCGCGCAGGCCGCGGGCTGGACGGCGGGCGCGAGCGCGGCCCACGCGCCGGAGCCCGCGCTGCCCCGGCAGCGCCGCCGCCTGCTGCTCATCGACGACGAGCCTTCGGTGGGCAACTCGGTCAGCCGGCTGGTGCGTGACGTGTATGAGATTCACGTCGTCCAGGATGCGCGCGAGGCCCTCCGGCTCCTCTCCATGGGCGAGCGCTTCGACGCCATCCTCTGCGATGTGATGATGCCCGGCATGAGCGGGATGGATTTCGTGGTGGAGCTGGAGCGCCTGGCCCCGGAGCTGGCGCTGCGCACCGGGTTGATGACGGGCGGCGCCTTCACCGCGCAGGCGCGTGAGTTCGTGGGCCGTCGCACGCGCGGGCTGCTGGAGAAGCCCTTCGAGCGCGAGCGCCTGTGCACCTTCGTGGAGCACCTCATCCAATGAGTCGTGCGGTCCGGCGCACGCTGGCCGCGCTGGTCGTGGCGCTCCTGGCCGTCGCCCTGCTGCTGGTTCCGGACTACCTGCGGGGCCTGTCCCTGGTCGTTCGGGCGGCGGGGATGCAAGGCACGGTGGAGGCGGCGCTCGCGAACTGGCGCGTCGGCGCCTACGACGTGAAGGACTTGCAGGTGCCCACGCGGCACGGCCCGGTGCGTGCCCGGCTGTACCGGCCCGTGACGCCTCGGGGCCGCACGGTGGTGCTCACCTCGGGTGTCCATGCGGACGGCATCGACGAGCCGCGGCTGGTGAAGCTGGCGGAGGACCTCGCGATGGGCGGCCAGCCGGTGCTCACGCCCGAGCCGACGGACCTGCTGCGCTACGAAATCACCCCGCGCCTGCCGGACATCATCGAGGACGCCGCTGTCTGGGCCGCTTCGCAGCAGGACCTGGCGCCCGATGGGAAGGTGGCGCTGTACGGCATCAGCTTCTCTGGCGGGCTGTCGGTGGTGGCGGCGGGGCGGCCCGCGCTGAAGGACCGGGTGGCGGCCACGCTCTCTTTCGGTGGGCATGGCGACCTGCCTCGCGTGCTGGCGTTCCTCTGCACCGGGGAGTTGCCGGAGGGCGGCCACCTGGCCCCGCATGACTATGGCGTGGTCATCATCCTGCTCAACGTGGCGGAGAAGCTGGTGCCGCCCGAGCAGGTCGAGCCCCTGCGCGCCGGCATCCGGACCTTCCTGCGCGCTTCGCACCAGGCCATGGTGGACGGGCGCCTCGCGGAGCAGACCTTCGCCAGGGCGCGCGACATGCAGGCCGCGATGCCAGAGCCGGCGGCCACGTTGATGGGGTTCGTGAACACGCGCAACGTGGCGGAGCTGGGCCCGCGGCTGCTGCCATTCGTGAAGTCGTTCTCCGCGGACCCGGCCCTGTCGCCGGAGCGCTCGCCGCCTCCCGCCGCGCCGGTGTTCCTGCTCCATGGCGAAGGAGACACGGTGATTCCCGCCATGGAGTCCCAGCGGCTGGCCCAGGCGCTGCGGCCCCACACCCAGGTCCACGCCCTGGCCACGCCGCTCATCACCCATGCGGAGATGGACGGCCCTCAGGGGCTGATGGACGTGTGGCGGCTGGTGCGCTTCTGGGCGGACCTGCTCGACGCTTGAGGGGCGCCGTGCTCAGCGCTGTGCCGCGATGCTCGCCGCCGTGCGCACGCCGCCCACGGCGGTGGCCAGGGTGCTCTGGCCCGGGAACACCGAGTCGCCCACCAGCCACAGGCCCTTCCGGACCTGCCGCGGTCCCAGCTGCCGGTAGTTCGCCAGGCCCGCGCGGCGGGGAACGCCGCCCACCGCGCCGCCGTCGCGCTGCGTGAAGCGTTGAAACGTGCGAGGAGAGGCCGGAAGCGCGTGCACGAGGCCCGCGAGCCACTCGGGCGCGAGCCGCCGCAGCCCCGCGTCCATCCGGGCCTGGACGCGCTCGATGTAGCTGCGCTGCTCGGCCGCTGGCAGCTGCGACAGCGCCTTCAGCGGCACATGGGTGGACACCGTCACCGTGCGGTGCCCCGGCGGCGCGCGGTCCGCGTCCGCCTCGCCGCTGATGGACATGAACAGGTGGTTGCCTTCGATGAAGGGCGCGGCCACGTCCTCCACCAGCTCCAGGTGATGCGCGCTTCTGTCCGCCGCTTCCGGTGGGCGCACCACCAGGTACCGCATGGCGGCGCCCCAGCCCGCTTCGACGGTGCGGGACAGCGGCTCCATCCCGGGCAAGGCTTCCAGTGGGACGCCTGTCAGCCTGCTCAGTCCGCGCGGCAGCACGTTCGCGACGACGTGGCGTGCCTTCAGCTCATCCCGGCGCGCATCCACCCGCCAGCCACCTGCAACCGGTGTCACGCCCTTCACCCGGTTGGCCAGCAGCACGGCGCCGCCCTGCGCCTCCACCGCGCCTGCCAGCGCCCTGGCGAGCTGCCCGATGCCGCCCCGCACGTGGCCGGTGCCGCGCCAGTAGTAGTCCATGGCGGCGAGGGCGAACGGGGCCTCCGCCTCGGCGGCACTGCACTGGACGGTAATCTGGCAGAGCGCGTCCAGGTAGGTGCGCAGCGGCGCGAAACCCGAGAGTCCGAGCTGCTCCAGCACCGCGCCCAGCGGCCGTCCCAGCCACCGCAGCAGCGGCGGATACAGGTGCGCCCGCCCCGCGTGTCTCAGCAGCGCCTTCATGTCCAGCGGCGGCAGCAGCGTCGGGTCGTCGAAGAGAGGCCACAGCGCGCCTGCCACCTGGGCCTGGAGCGCGAAGAGCCGCCGCACGGCGGGCGCCGGCGCGTCGGGCAGGGCACACAGGGACTCGACGAACCGGGCACGGTCGCGGTGCACGGGAAGCCGAAAGGCCGGCGTGCGCAGCTCCACCACCGGGTCCAGCCAGTCCACCGTCACCGGCAGGGCGAGCTCCCGAATCCACCGGCCGAAGAGCTGGTGCGGCTCGAAGCCGGAGAAGAGCGTGGCGCCCGCTTCGAATGCGTAGCCGTCCCGCTGGAAGGTGCTGGCGCAGCCGCCCGGGTAGTTCAGCGCCTCGCACAGGGCCACGCGCGCGCCCCGGCGCGACAGCTCCAGCGCGGTGGCCAGCCCGCCGAACCCCGCGCCCACCACCACCGCGTCGTACCAGGTGCCTGGCATCGTCCCCATCCGGAGCCCGAGGCTGCCTCTCCCACGCGTCCTAATGGATGCGGGGGGCGACTCGCGAGCCATTCGTCACCGCCTTCCAGATGCTTGCCTGGCGGTGGACATCTCGCGAAGCGCAGGCGCCGGCACATGTCGGCGCGTTTCGACGCTCCGGCGCGAGGGCGCCATGGGCGTAGACTGGGGGCACTCCACTCATGGAAGGGGCTCCTGCGCGTGCGCCAATCCTTCGTCTTTCTCGGCTGTGCCTTCATTCTCGGTTGCGCGTCCACGCCCCGGCCCGCGCCTGCTGCCCCGGAAGCCGGCGTGACGTCCGTGGTGGAGTCCGAGACGCCGCCGTACCTGTCTCCCTCCGAAATCGTGAAGCAGTTGGAGGCTTCGCCGGTGCGGTACCGCGTCGAAGGAAAGGACTCTCCGCCGGGCGGATGGGTGGACCAGCTCTGGCCCCAGCGCATGCCGTCGGTGGAGGTGCCCTGGGTGGTGGAGGAGAATGGCCGCCGCCTCATCCGCGAGTGGCCCGTCGAGGCTGAGGTGAAGGCCCTGCTCGACGAAGCCGAGCCCCACTTCCAGGCCCGGCGCTACGACGAGGCGGCGACGCTGTACGCCCGCGCCACCGAGAGGTACCCAAACAACTACGTGGCCTGGGTCTTCCGGGGGGACGCCGCATACTTCGCGGGCGACGCGGCCACGGCGCTCGAGCACTACCGCCGGGCCACCACGCTCAACCCCCATGACCACCGCGCGTGGTTCTTCCAGGGCAACGCGCTGGCGAAGCTCGGCCGCTTCGAGGAGGCCCTGGAGGCCTGGGCGTGGTGCCTGGTGCTGAACCCGCGCTACCCCGTCATCCGCCAGTTCTTCCGGACCAACGCGCATCTGGGGCTCGTCATCCGGGGGGATGTCATCGTCCCCCGGGGCTATGCGGAGCGCGACGCCGAGGGCGTCTCCATCCAGTTCGACCCCAACCACGACCCGGGGTGGTTCGCCTTTGCCAACTGCAAGGCCCTGTGGCTGGGCGAGCCGTCCCACCGGGAGAAGATGACCGGCTCCACCGAGGAGCAGTTCACCTCCGTGGAGGAGATGGAGTGCCTGGCGTCGGCGCTGGCCGTCCACGAGAGCCAGAAGGCCGAGGGCAAGATGGATGCGCTGGACCCCACGCTGGACCGCCTGTTCGACATCGCCCAGGAGGGCCTGCTGCTGGAGGTGGTGCTGTTCGAGGTGGGCGCGCGCGTCCACCCCCACGTCGTGCTCACCCTGGACGACGCGCTCCGCCAGCGGCTCAAGCGATACGTGCTCACGCACGTCCTGGTGCCGGCGGGGCGTCGCGAAGGCTGAGCGGCGCGGCTAACGGGGCAGCTTGAGCCGGATGGTGAACACGTAGGACACGCTCACGGGCCGGCCCTGGAACTCCACCGGGGCGTAGCGGCGGCTGTGCAGCGCATCGAGCACCGCCTCGTTCATGTGCGGCAGGCCCTTGATGATGCGGCAGCCCGTCACGTCGCCTCGCACCGTGATGACGCACCTGGCAATCATGGTGCCCTCCACGCGGGCGGCGAGCGCCTGGTGCGTGTAATCGATGCCCGGGCTTCCGAGCAGCCGGGGCGGCGTCATGCCCGAGCCGAAGTCGAGAACGTCCGTTCCCGTGGCCCCCTGCACCTGGTCGAGACCGGGGACGAACGCCACGCCCACCACGGTGCTGTCCTCGTAGCCATCCGGGTGTCCGCCCACCAGCCCGTCGCCGGGGTCCGCCTGTTCGTCTGTCGCGGCGCTGTCGTCGGTGCTCGCCACCGCTTCCACCGGCTGGGGCGGCGCATCCACCACCGGCGGCGGCACGCGTGAGGGCATGCGGTCCCGGTTGCGCGGGCGCGGCCGTGGCGCGGTGGCCTGCTTCGGCTGGGTGGGGGCGGGCACGCCCTTCGCCACCCGCGGCGCCTGGGCCACCCGGAGCACCAGGTCCGGCGGCTCTGGTGGTTCGACGGGGCCCTGCGGCCTCGCGGAGATGAAGAGCACCGCGCCGAAGAGCGCCGCATGCAGGGCGATGGACACCCACACGCCCGTGCCAAGACGTCCAGCCCGCTGCCGCTCGATGACCGACTTGAACATTCTGGATGGCCTCCTTCCGCGTCAGGCGCTCCCGGTGGAGGGCCGCGCAGGGCGGACCACACCGGCGGGGACGGGTGGCTTCGGAGCGCCCTGTCCACGCAGGAGTCAACCTACGGAGTCGGTGCCATCGAATGGCGGTGGGCCCGCCATTCCTTCGTCATCGTTGTGTCATGACGAGGAGACCTCCATGCGGTAGCCCACGCCCCGGATGGTGTGGATGGAGAACCCGGAGGCGCTCGTCCAGCCCAGCTTCTTCTTCAGGCTGGAGACGAAGTTGTCCACCGTGCGCGGGTCCACCACCACGTCGCGGCCCCAGACGGCGTCCAGGATTTCGCCCCGGGGCAGGGCCCGGTCCTTGTGGCGCAGCATGAAGGCCAGCAGGTCGAACTCCGTGCGCGTCAGCTCCACGGTCGTGCCATCCGGCCGGGACACCTGCCGCTTCCCCAGGTCCAGGGTGAAGCCGCTGAAGGTCATCTGCTCGGGCGGAGCCGCGCCCACCCGCCGCACCAGGGCGCGCACCCGGGCCAGCAGCTCCCGCAGCCGGTAGGGCTTGGTGAGGTAGTCCTGCGCGCCCACCTCGAAGCCCTTGAGGATGTCGTCCTCCAGCGAGCGCGCCGTGAGCATCAACACCATGCTCTTGTTGCCCTGCGCCCGCAGCCGGCGGCAGAAGCTGTAGCCGTCCTCGCCCGGCAGCATGACGTCGAGGATGAGCAGGTCGAAGGCGCGCTCCTGGAGCAGCCGCTCCGCGTCGCGGGCGTTGGGGGCCTCGGCGACGAGGTAGCCTTCGTCCAGCAGGTTGTCCCGAAGGCCCACGCGCAGGTGGGCATCGTCCTCGACGATGAGGATGGAAGGGCGGGTGGAGGCGGCGGGCGGGGCGGTGGTCATCGATGCGGCTCGTTGAATATCAGCGCGAACGTGGTGCCGTCTGGCCCCGAGGCGGCGACCTGGATGTCGCCCCGGTGCAACTTCATGATTCTCCGGCACAGCGCAAGGCCCAGCCCGCTGCCATGGACCTCCGTGCCGGGCGTTGTCACCCGGTAGAAGTCCAGGAAGGCGTTCTCCCATTCGGACGCGGGGATGCCGATGCCGTTGTCCTGGAAGAGCACCGTGCAGCCGTAGCCCGGAATCACCTGCGCGCGGATGGTGATTTCGATGGGGTCGCGCCGGTTGTAGGCGCAGGCGTTGCGGCCCAGGTTGGAGAAGAGCATCCGCAGGAGGCCCAGGTCGGCTTCCAGCTCCGCGCCGTCCACGTCCGCGGTGACGTGGACGGGGACGGACGTGGCGCTGGCCAGCTCGTCGCGCAGCGGAGGCACCAGCTCCTCCAGGCGCACGCGCGAGGTCCGCAGCCTCCAGCGGCCCTTGTCAATGCGGTTGAACGACAGGATGTTCTCCACCAGGAAGTGCAGCCCGTCCGCGGCCTGGACGATGCGGGCCGGGTAGTCCCGCACCTCCGGCGCCTGCGCGAGCTTGCGCTCCAGCGTCTCGCCCAGCAGGCGGATGGAGGCCAGGGGCGTGCGCAGCTCGTGGGACACGGTGGCCACGAAGTCGCTCTTGAGCTCCAGGAAGCGGTACTTGCGCTGCTGCGCCACCACCGCCAGCGCGAAGATGGCCACCGCCAGCGCGCCGCACACGGCCACCAGCAGCGTCTTCAGCCCGTAGCGCGCGTCGATGTCCGCCTCCTGGCGTGCCCACTCGGGCAGGTCCACCGCCAGCTTCAGCGTCCGCAGCGGCCGGAAGGCGCCCCCGGCGCGCAGCCGCAGCCGCCCCGTCGAGTCGAAGAGGCCTCGCGCCTGCATGTCCTGGGTAATCGGCTGGAGCATCGCCTCCAGGTCCACGGCGATGCCGTACAGCGCCTCGCCCCGGGGCTCCACGTACCAGAGCTCGCCCAGGAGGGTGGGCTCGTAGAGGTCCTCGGGAATCACCAGCATGCCGGCGCCCGCCTCGCTCGCGCGGGCGAGGAAGTCCGCCGTGGGCTCACCCAGCGCGGCGCTGACCTGGACGACGCGCGCATGGAGGAAGTCGAAGTCCGCCTGCGTGAAGCGCGAGCGCTCGCGCAGCAGGTCCCGCTGGAGCCCTGACGCCCGGGCGAAGCCGCCGAAGTCCTCCGGCAGCCCTTCGCGCAGCAGGGCCCGGACCAGGGGCGGCGTGGCGTCGCCGCGCTGGAGCCGCTCCACCACCAGCAGCAGGAAGGGCAGCTCCTGCTCCGGCGGCAGCCGGTGGGCGGCGTGGTAGCGCAGCAGCTCCTCCACCCGCATGGCCACGCCCCGTGCATCCTTCGCCGCCAGCGCGGCCTCCACGGCGCGCAGCCGCGTGAGGCGCGGCTCCCAGGCTCCCGCGGCCCCGCCGTCCTTCAGCCGGGCGCCGAGCCGCGCCCACAGGTCCCGGGCCGGCGTCTCGGTGCCTGGCATGGGGATGGTGAGCCGGGGGAGGAACTGGTAGTCGCGGAAGTTGAGGTAGAAGCCCTCGCCGGGCTCGAGCGGGTCCCCCACGGCGGCGTGGAGGGGGACGATGCTCTCGTCGAGCTTGCGCGTCAGGTTCTGCCGCAGGGCCTCCTCACCCGCGTGGGCCAGGGCGTCGCGGCGGGAGCGCAGCTGCGCGTGGGCGTCGTCGCGCTCGCGGCTGAAGATGCGCTGGAGGCTGACCAGCCCCCAGCCCAGGGCCAGGAGGCCACAACCCAGGGCGACGAGCGTAGGAAGGAGCCGGCGCAGCATGTGGAGCCGCCGACGACTATTGCACAGCCGCCTGGTCCCCGAGGCTTTTCGCGTCGGCCTCCTGGCGGGGCCGAATGTCCTGGGCCGGTGAGCGAGCGGACGCCAGGTCCACGTCCGGACAGCGCGTGCGTCACGCGGCTGGCGCCAGCGGGCCTCCCCGGGGACGTTGGGGCCGGAGGTTCACGCATGCGCGTCGTGTTTCCCTTGTCACGGCCCTGGCCGGGGGGGCCGGTGGTGCTCTGGGGTGGGGCGCTTCCGGCCGGGAGTCTGAAGTACCTGACGTTCTCCCATCACCTCGAGTCCGCGCCCGCGGAGACCAAGGGGCTGGTGGAGCTGTCCGGCGCGTCGTCGGCGCTGGCGCTGGACGCGCTGGGCCGCGAGCGCGGGCTTCCGGTGGTGGCCCTGACGGACTCCACCGGCTCGGCGTACCTGCGGGCCCACGGCTTCGGGGGTGAGGTTCGCACCGTGCACGGCTTCACCCAGGCCTGGGAGCTGGCGCTGGACTACGAGCGCCAGGGCTGGTTCTGGCCCCGGCAGCTCGCCAATGGCGCGCTGGTGGAGAGCGTGGAGTCGTGGACCACGCGGCTGCTCGACGTGGTGCAGGACGTGTTCCCGGCCGTGCGGTGCGTGGTGTGTGGCTTTGGCACCGGCGCCACCGTGGCGGGGCTGCACCGGCCCTTCACGGCGGCGGGCTATGAGGTGGTGGGCCTGCAGCCCGCGCCCGGAAGGGCGATGCCCGGCTGGCGCCGCTGGGCGGAGCAGAGCCTGGGCTCCAAGGACCTCTTCTTTCCGTACCGCGAGGACATCGCGCTGGAGACGGCGGAGCCGAAGGCGGCGGATGCCCTCGCCGCGCTGCTGGTCTGGGCCCGGTCGGAGCGGCGGCCCGACGAGGTCCTCGTCATCTCCCACAACGCGAGGCCCCCCTTCGACGGCTAGGCGCCTCGCGCCGGGGCGCGACTCACTGTCCGCGGCCCTGGCCGCCAGTCCGTCCCCCCGGGGGGCCGCCGAAGCGCCGGTCCCCGCGGCGCAGCGTCTGGTACTGGGCCCGCTGGCTCTCGTCGAGGATGGCGTTCATCTCCTGGTCGGTCTGCTGCGTCTCGGCGCGCAGCGCCTGCCGCACGTCGCGCATGGACTTCGTCCCGGCGCGAACCTCCTCCATGAGGGCCTGCCGCTTGGTGGACTCGGCCTCCAGCCGGCGCGTCAGCGTCTGCTCCTGGTTGTAGTTGAGCCGCGCGTCGGTGATGAACTGGCGCACGCGCTCCTGCTGCTGTGCCTGCTGCTGAACCTGGGCCTGCTGCCACCGCTGCTGGCGCTCCGCGCGCTGCTCGTCGCGCATCTCGTCCTGGACGTTGCGCACCATGTCCTTGAGGAAGTCGCGACCGCCCTCGGAGTTGAGCGCCTCGCCGGCGACCATGCCTTGCACCTCCGAGCGGAGCTGTTCCACCTCCGCCGCGAGCGAGGCCGGCGCCGGGGACGTCACCACCTTGCCATCCGCCGTCACGGTGGGGCGCTTCTCCACCTCCATCAGCCGCCGCGACAGGCCGATGGCGGTGTCCTCCAGGGCTTTCACGCGCCGCTCCAGGGCGATGACGTCCGCCGCGGCGCTGGTGGGCTGCTCGGGCGGCGGGGCCGGCGGAGGGGCCTGCACCGGCTCACGGGGACTCCAGAGGGCCACCACGAGCGCCGTGGCGGCCAGGACGAGGGCGGCAATGCTGGCGAGCTTGTTCACGTCTTCTCCGACGGAAGCTGAGACGGCTTATTCCATATCAGGCGCCGTCCAGCCGTGTCCGCCCACCTGCCCGGAAGAGGGAGGTCATCCCACCCCGGCAGGCGCGCCTGCCCACCAGGCGCTGGAAGCCTACTCCGCGCGCAGCGACACCGCGGGTGAGACGCGGCTGGCGCGCAGCGCGGGCACCAGGCACGCGAGCAGCGAGAGGGCGGCCAGCGCCACGGACATGCCCAGGAAGATGTCCGGAGCGAAGGGCTCCACCCCATAGAGGGTCGCCGCCATGAGCCGGGTGGCGCCGAAGGCGGCGATGAGCCCCATGCCCACGCCCAGGGCCGTCAACCGCAGGCCCTGGCCCAGCACGAGCCTCAGGACTTGCATGGGGTGCGCGCCCAACGCCATCCGGATGCCCAGCTCGCGGGTCCGCTGGCCCACGGAATAGGCCAGCACGCCGTAGACGCCGACGCCAGCCAGGATGACGGCGAGCACGGCGAAGGCGCCCAGCAGCCGCGCCGTGCCCGTGGGCCGGACCAGGACGCGCTCCACGCGGTCGGTGAAGGGAACCAGGTCGTAGATGGGCTGCTCGGCGTCCACGGCCTTCACCTCCTCCCGCAGCGCGGCCAGCGCGGATGCCACGTCATCGTGGGTCCGCACCACCATCGTCATGGTGCGCAGGGGATACTGGGCATAAGGCAGGTAGACTTCGGGCTTGGCGGGCTTCGTGAGGCTCTCGTGGCGGACGTCCGCCACCACGCCGATGACGTCCCGGAAGGGCTGCTGGTCATCCCAGTCCACCCGCACCCTGCGGCCCAGCGCCTCGCCACCACCAAGGAACTTCCGGACGAAGGCCTCGTTGACGATGATGACGGGCGCGCCCTTCTCGGTGTCCTGGGGCCCGAAGTCACGGCCCTGCCGCACGGCGATGCGCATGGCCTGGAAATAGCCGGGCGAGGCCACGCGGAAGTCCGTGTAGAACCGCTCGCTGGGGGAGGCCGTGCTCCCCTCCAGGGCGAAGTCGCCACCGGAGCTGGTGTTGCCCAGGGGCGCGTCGTTGACGATGCCCACCGCTTCCACGCCGGGCCGGGCCGCCAGCCGCTCCGCGACGCTGTCGAAGAAGGCCCGTTTGCGCGCGTCGTCCTCGTATTTCTCCGGAGAGAGCGACAGCTGCGCGCTGACGACGCCCGCCGGGTCGAAGCCCGGGTCCACCGCCATGACGTTGTAGAGCGAGCGCACGATGAGCCCCGTGCCCACCGTCAGGACCAGCGCGAGCGCGAGCTGCACCATGACGAGCGCGTTTCGCAGCGGATGCCCGGTGCGCGCACTCACGGCGCTCCCGGACTGCCGCAGCATGGGCAGCACGTCCATGCCCGTCGCGTGCAGCGCCGGCGCCAGGCCGAAGAGCAGGCCGGTCCCCACCGACAGCAGGGCGCTGAACGCCAGGACGGTGGCATTCAATTCCAGCGGCGCCACGCGGAGCATGTTGGCGGGCAGCAGCGTGCGCACCAGCTCCGCGCCCCACAGCACCAGCAGCAGCCCCACGACGCCGCCGAAGAGCGACAGGAGCACGCTCTCCACCAGGGACTGCTGGACCCGCCGCCCCCTGCTGGCGCCCAGCGCCGCGCGGATGGCGCCGTCCCGCTGCCTCGCCAGCGTGCGCACCAGCATGAGGTTGGCCACGTTGGCGCACGCGATGAGCAACACGAAGCCCACCGCCGCCCACAGCATCCACAGCACGTCCCGCGTGTTGGACGTCAGGTGCTCCTGCCAGCCCGTCACGCGCACGGTGTGGAGCTGCTGTCCCGGCTCGGGGATGCCAATGGCCTCGGCCACCCGCTCCAGGTCCGCCCGGGCCGCCTCCAGCGAGGTTCCCGGCGCCAGCCGGCCCAGCACCGACTCGTAGTGGTTGCCGTGCCGCTGCGGGTCCAGCCACTCGGGAATCCACAGGTCCATGTCCTCCGAGAACTCCGGAAACGAGAAGTCCTCTGGCAGGACGCCCACCACCGTGTGGCTGCGCCCGTTCAGGACCAGCGTCTTGCCCACCACGTCCGGCGCCCCCGCGAGCGCCCGCTGCCAGTAGCCGTGGCCCACCACCACCACGGACGTCTCGCCTCCTGCCGGTGCGTCCTCCTCGCGGAAGTCACGGCCCTGCGCGGGGTGGACGCCCAACAGGGAGAAGAAGTTGGTCGTCACGCGCCCGGCCCGGACCCGCTCCGGCTCGTCCGTGCCCGTCCGGTTGAGGTTGACGCGCCCGAAGCCCGCGAACTGGCTGAAGCCCTTCGCGTGCTCCCGCCAGCCCAGCAGCTCCGGCGGGGACACCGATGCGTGGCTCACCGACTCCTGCGCGCACCAGATGCGCACCAGCGACTCTGGCGTGGGAAAGGGCAGGGGGCGCAGCAGCATGGCGTGGATGGCGCTGAAGAGGACGGTGTTCGCCCCGATGACCAGCGCCAGGGTGAAGCCCGCGGCCAGCGTGAAGCCAGGGGTGCGTGTGAGGGTTCGCAGCGCGTAGCGGAGGTCCTGGCGGAGGGAGTCCATGGCGTCGGCTCTCAGCGAAGGACATGCCAACCCGCCATGTTGGTGCAATCACCGGGCAGCCGGAGGGGCGCCGCCCCGCGGCGCGCGGTGGACTGCTCGGATACGGGAACACGCGTCCCGCAAACGGACACGCCGTGAAGGCCCGTGCGCCCGGGGCGCCCTCAGTGGACGGGCCAGCGGGCGGCGATCTCCTCGCAAGCCAGCACCACGTCGTTCATGCGGCGCTGGCGTGCCCGGGGCGCCTGGTAGAGCCGGCCCGCGAAGACGTCGAAGACGCCCACCAGCCGCGGATCCACCGGGCCACGCTGCTCCAGCCGCTCCTCGGCGTAGCGCAGGAGCACGGTGGCGATGTACTGCCCGGAGCGCTCATCCAGCGGCGTGTGCTTGGAGAAATAGAGCTTCAGGAGCCCCGAGCGCATCATCCCCTGGGCATCCACGCTGCGCAGCAGCACCTCGGGCCGCACGCTGACGTCCACGCCTCCCAGCGCCAGGGGCGGCAGGTCCGCCTCCGCGGGGCTGGCGACGGCGCGCGACGCCAGTCCGTCCATGGCCACCAGGCAGCGCTGGAGCGCCTCTGCGCACAGCGCCAGCCGGTGGGCGTCATAGTCGGATGCGGGCTGGGCATTGAGCAGCCGCCGCTGGTGATAGCGGAGGATGACCTCGTCCCGGCCCTCACACAGGAACTCGACGATGGCCTCGGCCGCGGCGGGGTAGCGCAGGTACTGCGGATCCACCGGGTGCTTCTGGCCCTGGATGATGCGCTTTCGCAGCGACGGCGTCGCGGTGAGGTACTGGCCCAGCTTGTTGACGGAGACGCGCGGATTCTCACGGGTGACAGGCATCTTCAGGCCTTCCTTTCCGGCTTCGGGAATGAAGGAAGACTACCGGAAGGGTCTGACATGCCGGCGGCGGCCCCGGAGGCCGCCGCCCAGAGATGGGTTCCCCCCTGACAGGTAGGCCGCATCACCCCCGCGCTGGCGGCCTGCGGTTGGCCATGGAGGCGATGACGGCCAGCAGCTCCACGGGCTCGATGGGCTTGGGCACGTGGGTGGTGAAGCCGGCCAGCAGCGCCCGCGTCCGGTCCTCCATCCGCGTATAGGCCGTGAGGGCCACCGCGGGGATACCGCCGCCCTCCGCCGCTGACAGGGCTCGCACCCGGGCGATGAAGTGGTAGCCGTCCTCCACGGGCATGCCGACGTCGGAGACGAGCACGTCGAAGGGGTCGCGGCGCAGGATGGTCAGCGCCTCCTCGGCGGAGCTGGCCGTGGTGACGATTCCTCCGCAGGTCTCGAGGATGCTGCGCAGCAGCTCGCGCGTGTCCTCCTCGTCATCCACGACGAGCAGCCGGAGCCCCGCGAGCTGGGGCGGGCAGGGCAGGTCCTGGGGCAGCATCGGGCTGCGCAGCGCGGGGGGCACCAGGACCTCCCGCCGCAGGGCCACGGCCTGGGGCAGGCTGACCACGAAGGTGGCGCCCTTGCCTTCGCCCTCGCTGGCCGCGGACACGGTGCCCCCGTGGAGCTCCACGAGGTGACGGACGATGGACAGGCCCAGCCCGAGCCCGCCCGTCTTGCGCGTGGTGCTGCCATCGGCCTGGCGGAAGCGCTCGAAGACATGGGGCAGGAACCCGGGCGGGATGCCCTGGCCAGTGTCCGCGACGGTGATTTCCACCGAGGAGTTGCGCCGCTCCACCAGCACCTGGACGCGGCCCTCCTTGGGGGTGAACTTCACCGCGTTGGACAGCAGGTTCCACACCACCTGCTGGAGCCGGCTGGTGTCGCCCATGATGCTGCCACCCGAGTCAAGCGCGGCCTGGACGCGGATGCCCTTCGCCTCGGCGGCGGGTCGTATCGACTCGAGCGCGGCCTCGACGACCTGGCTGACGTCAACGGACGACACCTCCAGCTTCAGCTTGCCCGTCATGATGCGGCTCACGTCGAGCAGGTCCTCGATGAGCTGGCCCTGGGCGCGGGCGTTGCGCTCCACCGTGGCGAGCGCGCGCTCCCGCTTCTCCGGCGGCAGCGTCCCCGTGCGCAGCATCTGCACCCAGCCCAGCACCGCCGTGAGCGGGGTGCGCAGCTCGTGCGAGACGGTGGCGAGGAACTCGTCCTTGAGCCGGTTGGCCTCCTCCGCCTCCTCGCGCGCCGCGCGCTCGCGCACGAGCAGGCGCTCCCGCTCCGCCTCCAGCCGCTTCTGCTCACGGATGTCCCGGCTGACGGTGGCGATGCCAATCTGCCGCTGCGTTCCGGGCTCCATGAGGGCGAAGGTGTTGTACTGCGCCGGGATGGGCGCCCCCGTCTGGAAATGCCGGAAGCGGAACTCCCCCTCCCACCGGCCGCCCTGGAAGATGCGAGGGGCGATGTGGCTTTCGACGTACGGCCGGTCCTCCGGCATGAAGAAGTCGGTCAGCGAATACTGACTGACGTCCTCGTCTCGGCCGATGCCCAGGAGCCGCCGGCCCGCCTCGTTCACATACAGGGCCGTGCCCTGCTCGCTGCCCACGCCGATGAAGTCGGTGGATTGATCGACGATGGTGGCCAGCCGCTCCCGCTCCAGCTCCGCGCGCCGCTGTTCCGTTACGTCCTGCAGGGCGCCCACGACACGGTCGGGCCGTCCCTGCGCGTCGAAGTGCGTCTTCACCATGGCGAGCAGCGAGCGCTCCACGCCGTCCCAGCCTCGTACGCGGCACTCCAGGCGCGCCGCGCCGGCCCCCGGGTGCAGGGCCTGGTCGACGATGCGGTGCGCCCGCTCCGTGTCGTCGGGGTGGAGCCGGGCCACGGCGTCCCGGAGCGAGGGCTGCTGTCCAGGGGGCAGGCCGAAGAGCTGGAGCGCCCGCTCGTCCCATTCCAGCACGCCACGCGCGTACTGAAGCTCCACGACGCCGAGCTGCCCGGCGGCGAGCGCCATCCGCAGCCGCTCCTCGCTGGCCCGGAGCGCCGCCTCCGCCTGGGCCCTTCGCGCCACCTCCGCCTCGGCCTGGGCCCGGGCCTCCTGGGCACGGGCGAAGGCCTCGCGCTCGGCGCGCTTCTCCTGCTCCACGGCCAGGTGGGTGGCCAGCTCGCGCGCCAGGTCCTCGAAGAACTGGCGGTAGGTGGCGTCGAAGCGCAGGCGCGGGCTGATGCCCAGGACGACCACGCCGCGCGACCCATCCGCGCTGGAGCGCCGCAGGGGCAGGGCCAGCGCGGACTCCGTGGGCTCCGGCCAGTAGCCGACGTGGCGGGCGCCGAGGAGCGTTTCCGCCGGCTCGATCATCACCGGCGCGCTGGACTCCACCGCCTGCCGCGCGGCCTCGGTGAGGCGCTCCAGGCCCGCGGGCGCGTGCTGCTCAAGCCCGTCCAGTCCCGTGGTGGCCGTGAGCTCCAGCCGCTGCGCGTTCCGGTCCCACTGGTAGATGAGCGCGAAGGGAATGTCCTTCGGGTTGTCCGCCAGCGCGCGGATGGCGTCCTGGGTGGGGCTCTCCGGAGGGGCGTCCACGCGGGGGGCCAGCGCGCGGAGCGTCGCCAGGCGGCGCTCGCCGAGCACGACGTCGGTGACCTCGAAGACGACCTGGAGGATGCCCGCGATGGCGCCGTCGTCGTCCCGCAGCGGGCTGAAGTCGAAGGTGAAGTAGGCCTCCTCGTTGAACCCGTAGCGGGTGAGCAGGAAGAAGGCCTTCTCGACCTGGGTGACCGCGCCCGTCTCCAGCAGCTTGCGCATCCACGGATGGATGACGGGATAGGTGTCGGGCCAGCATTCCCGGTAGGTGGCGCCCAGGTACTTCGGATGCCGAGGGCCCATGATGACGGCGTAGCCGTCGTTGTAGAGCTGGATGAGCTCGTGGCCCCAGAAGATGATGGCGGGGGCCGGCATCTCCAGGATCATCGCGACGAACGACTTCAGCGGCCGCGGCCAGGCTTCGTAGGGGCCCAGCTTCGTGCGGCTCCAGTCATGGGTGCGCAGCAGCGCACCCAGCTCGCCACCGGGCACGGGAGGTTCCGTCTGGGAAGTGAGATGTTTCACGCGGTCGGTCGTGGTCGAAGTCGGACTGCGGCCTGTCCCCATGGAGTAAGCAGCCTGCCTGTTTCTGGCCGCATGGGCATGGCTGAGTCGAGGCCTGGCGAGACGCCGAGCGCCCGGTGTTTCGCCAGCGTCTGCTCGTGAACACCCGCGCGTCCCCACCGTGAAGGCGCGCCGGGAGCGACTTGAAGCCCGGTTCACGACGCGAAGCGCTGTGCAGCCGCCTGACAGTCTCTGGCAGGTCTTTGTACTTTTTCCGCAAGGGGGGCATTCCTACTTTCGGCGAGGGAAGGGCCCCGGTGTTAGGGGCATCTCGTGACTCGCGCGGCAGGAGCAGGCCGCGCTCAGCGACACATGGAGGTGGCGTCATGGTGGATACGGCAGAGAACCCGCTGGGGCTGAACGGTTTCGAGTTCGTGGAGTTCACGAGCCCCGAGCCCGAGGTGATGGAGCGGCTCTTCGAGCGGCTGGGGTTCACCGCGTACTCCAAGCACCCTTCCAAGGAGCTGATCCGCTACAAGCAGGGTGGCATCAACCTGCTCGTCAACCGCGAGCCGACGGGGCAGGCCGCCGAGTTCCGCGCGGCGCACGGCCCGTCCGCCAGTGGAATGGCCTTCCGCGTGGCCAACGCGCGCGCGGCGTACGAGATGGCGCTGGAGCGCGGCGCGAAGGCGGCGGACCCGGAGCGCGGCTCGCTGGGCGAGGGCTCCTATGTCCTGGAGGGCATCGGCGGCAGCCTGCTGTATCTCGTGGACCGTCACGGGGCGAAGGGCTCGCTCTATGACACCTGGCAGGAGATTCCCGGCGCCGAGGAGGCCGAGGCGAAGAACAGCGTGGGCCTGGAGACGCTGGACCACCTGACGCACAACGTGCGCCGGGGCCAGATGCGCACCTGGTCCGCCTTCTACAGCCGCATCTTCGGCTTCACCGAGCAGAAGTACTTCGACATCAAGGGCCAGGCCACGGGCCTGTTCAGCCAGGCGATGATCGCCCCGGACCAGGCCATCCGGATTCCGCTCAACGAGAGCCAGGACGACAAGTCGCAGATCGAGGAGTTCATCCGCCAGTACAACGGCGAGGGCATCCAGCACCTGGCGCTCACCACGCAGGACATCTACGACACCGTGGAGCGGCTGCGCGCGCGCGGCGTGGCCCTGCAGGACACGCTCGACACCTACTACGACCTGGTCGACAAGCGCGTCCCGAACCATGGCGAGGACCTGGCGCGGATGCGGAAGAATCGCATCCTCATCGACGGCAGCGAGGAGGAAGGGCTGCTGCTGCAGATCTTCACCGAAAACCTCTTCGGGCCCATCTTCTTCGAAATCATCCAGCGCAAGGGCAACGAGGGCTTCGGCAACGGCAACTTCCAGGCGCTCTTCGAGTCCATCGAGCTGGACCAGATTCGCCGCGGCGTCATCAAGGTCGACCCGGCCAGCTAGTCCGCGCGTCGCGCTTCCTTCGAGGAGATTCCGGTGACCACTCAGCCTCACACCGAGGTGTCGCCGGGGAGCGCCCTCAAGGCGGCTCCCGGCGCCTATCTCTCCGGCTTCGGCAACGAGTTCGCCACCGAGGCGGTGCCCGGCGCACTGCCCGTGGGGCAGAACTCGCCGCAGCGGGCGCCGTATGGCCTCTACGCCGAGCAGCTGTCGGGCTCGGCCTTCACCGCACCGCGCCGGGAGAACCGGCGCTCGTGGCTGTACCGCCTGCGGCCCAGCGCCGCGCATCCGGCGTTCCAGCCGTTCCCCCAGGGACAGGTGCGCAGCGGGCCCTTCGACGAGGTGCCCGTGCCGCCCAACCGGCTGCGGTGGGACCCGCAGCCGCCGCCGTCCGCGCCCACGGACTTCGTGGAGGGGCTCGTCACCTACGCGGGCAACGGTGACGTGGGCACGGGCGCGGGCATCAGCATCCACCTCTATGGGGCCAACCGCCCCATGGTGGACCGCGTGTTCTTCGACGCGGACGGCGAGCTGCTCCTCGTCCCGCAGGCGGGGCGGCTGCGGCTCGTCACGGAGCTGGGCGTGCTGGAGGTGGCCCCGGGCGAAATCGGCGTGGTGCCCCGGGGCGTGCGCTTCCGGGCGGAGCTGCCGGAGGGGCAGGCCTCCGGCTACGTCTGCGAGAACCATGGCGCGTATTTCCGCCTGCCGGACCTGGGGCCCATCGGGGCCAACGGGCTGGCGAACCCGCGCGACTTCCTGACGCCCGTGGCAGCCTTCGAGGACGTCGAGCGTCCCACGGAGGTGGTGCAGAAGTTCCAGGGGAAGCTGTGGTCGGCCCGGTACGGGCACTCGCCGCTGGACGTGGTGGCGTGGCACGGGAACCTGGCGCCGTACAAGTACGACCTGGCCCGGTTCAACACCATCAACACGGTGAGCTTCGACCACCCGGACCCGTCCATCTTCACCGTCCTCACCTCGCCCAGCGAGGTGCCGGGGACGGCCAACTGCGACTTCGTCATCTTCCCGCCGCGGTGGATGGTGGCCGAGCACACCTTCCGGCCCCCCTGGTTCCACCGCAACGTGATGAGCGAGTTCATGGGCCTGGTGCACGGCGTCTATGACGCCAAGGCGGGTGGTTTCGCGCCGGGCGGCGCGTCCCTGCACAACTGCATGAGCGGCCACGGCCCGGACCGGGCCAGCTACGAGCAGGCCGTCCAGGCGGAGCTGAAGCCGCACAAAATCAAGGACACGCTGGCCTTCATGTTCGAGTCGCGCTGGGTCATCCGCCCCACGCGCTTCGCCATGGAGTCTCCGGCGCTCCAGCCGGACTACGACGCGTGCTGGGCGGGCTTCCAGAAGGCCCGGCTGCCGTGAGGGCCGCGTGAGCGCGGGCGGTGAGACGGCGGGGCGCAAGCGCGTCTGGGCGACCCCGGCCAACGTGAAGCTGCTCCCGTTGAGTGCCCTGGAGGATCCGGGGGCGCGCAACCTGGTCCTCCAGATAGGGGACGCGTTCTTCCACGGCTTCCTGGTGCGCAAGGGAGAGGCCGTCCACGGCTACGTGGACCGGTGCCCTCACGCGGGCCTGCCGCTGGCGCGCGAGCTGGACCACTACCTCACGCCCGACAAGCGCCTCATCGCCTGTGCCTGGCACGGGGCGCTGTTCCAGGTGGAGGACGGGCTGTGCGTGGGCGGCCCGTGCTCGGGCGGCCGGCTCACCCCGTGGCCGGTGACGGTACGCGACGGGATGGTCGTCACCGCCTGAGCTCAGGCGGCCACGGCGACCGGCGCGGCCTCCGGCTCCGAGGTGGGGGAGACCAGGGCCTGCTTCTCCCAGGCGCGGCTCCTCCAGCGCAGCCACATGGTGATGCCGCGCACCCATTCGTCCGCGGCCACCGCCAGCCACACGCCGGCCAGCCCCAGGCCCATGTGGAAGACGAGGTAGTAGCCCAGCGGCAGGCTCATGCAGACCATGGACGCGATGCCCATGTAGACGGTGAACGTGGCGTCACCGGCGGCGCGCAGCGCGTTGATGAGCACCAGGTTGAAGCAGCGCCCCGTCTCGAGCGCGAGCCCGATGACGATGACCTGCGCCGTCAGCTGGATGATGTCGGCGTTGTGGGTGAACTGCGAGACGAGCGGGACGCGGAAGAGGATGACGGCCGCGTCCACCGCCACGGTGATGCCCAGGCCCCACTTCAGGCTCCGCAGCGCCTGCTGGAACGCGTCGTCCGCGCGGTTGGCACCCACCAGGCGTCCCACGATGATGGACGTCCCCATGCCGATGGCCAGGCTGCACAGGAAGACGTACTGGGAGACGGAGTGCGCGTACTGCCGGGAGGCCATCGCCACCGGGCCCAGGAACGTCACGTAGTACAGGAACACCGTCTGGCAGCCCTGGTACGTGGCCTGCTCGAAGGCGGAGGGCAGGCCGACCTTGAGAATCTTGCGGACGTGGTCCCTGGAGAACGCCACGTAGTCGCGCGGCTTCATCTTCACCGGCATCACGCGGTACAGCACCCAGACGAAGACGCCCAGCGCGACGGCCCGGCTCACCACGGTGGAGATGGCCGCGCCCGCCACACCCAGCGCGGGGACGCCGAAGTGGCCGGCGATGAGCAGGTAGTTGCCGCCCACGTGCAGCACGTTCATGCCCAGCGAGACGAACATGGACGCGCGGGTGAAGCCGTAGGTGCGCAGCAGGCCGGCGAAGACGTTGATGAGCGCCTGGAGGAACAGGAAGCCGCCGACGATGTGCAGGTACGTCTTGGCGTACGCCAGCATGTGGCCCTGCAGGTTCATCCCGCCCAGGATGGCGTCACCGCTGAGCAGCAGGCCCGCGCTGACGGTGAGGCCGAGCGCCAGGTTCATGGTGACGGCGATGGCGGAGATGCGCGCGGCCTCCGCCTGCCGGCGCGCGCCCAGGTACTGGGCCACCACGATGGCCGCGCCGTGGCCCACCACTTCCATGATGAGGATGCAGATGAAGACGTACTGGTTGACGACACCCACCGAGGCGACGGCGTCGTCCGACACACCGCTGAGCATCAGCGTGTCCGCCGTGCCCATCATCATGAACAGGAGCAGCTCCAGGAAGATGGGCCAGGTGAGGCGGAAAAGGCCCAACGAGGCTGCGTCGTTGGACCCGGCGTTCGGCGATGCTGCGACTTCCATGGGGGCGTCTACTCCGTGAGGCGAGCGCGACAACGCCTCGGCTCGCGCCAGCGTCTCGCATGTCGCGAGCAGCGCGTCGAGTGACGTGAGGTGCGGGTGCCATTGCTTGATTTGTGTTCAAACAACAGGAGCCCCTCGCACGTCGCCCGGCGACCGCTGGCGCGGTGAGCCGTGCGGATAATCGGCACGGCTCTGCGCGTCAACGGCACCTGAGTAACAGCTGGGTTCCGGCGTCTGGTTTGAACACCAATGGCTTGACGTCAGCGCGTGGCTTGCCTGGCTTTCGAAGCCGCCGAATCGGTGGTTCATGAGGGCTGCGCGTCGAGCGCATGGCCGGGCTGCAACCGGGGGAGGGCGTGGACGCCAGCCGCTGACCGGTCGTTGCCAATGCCGCCCGGCAAGCGTCGGAACGGTCGCGCCTCGACTCAGCGCTCGGCGATATCCTCGCCTTGCAGGTATGAGGAGGCTTCGACAATCGACTCCGCGGTCCAGCCCCGGTTGGCGCCCCGGCCGCTGACCTCACAGTCGCCGTCGGTGTGGACACCCACCAGGTGCCCCTGCCGGTTGAGCACGCCCGCGCCGGAGCTGCCGACCAGGGTGTCCAGGTCCCCGTAGAAGATGAGCTGGTTGCACGAGTCCAGGTACCGGCCCTCGGCGATGGACTTGGGGTAGCCGCGGGGATGCTGGACGATGGCCAGCTGCTCGGTGGCCAGGGTCGTCAGCAGGATGGGGGTGACGTCCGGGAGGACGTCGAGCTCGATGAGCGCAAAGTCGGGCTCCACCGAGTGCTCGATGACCGTGCCCGCCGTAATCAAGGGGTCGCCGTCCTCGTCGTCCTCGAAGTTGAAGACAATCAGCGGCACGTCCCCGAGCCGGACACAGTGGCCCGCGGTGAGCACCACGGGGCCGGCGCTCGCTTGGATCAGCGTTCCGGTACAGCGCCCGTCAATGAGCACGACGGCGTCTTCCCGGTCCTGGATGACGTCCGAGAACTCGCCCACGTAGCTGTTGATGGGGGTGAAGTCGAGCGTCGGACCGCACTGCTCGAAGGCACGAACCTCCGGTCTGGAGGGAGGCTCACAGACCGAAGGCTCGGTCCGCTCGGACCGTCCTCCACAGGCGGTGAGGCCCAGGAGGACGGTCCCAGCGAGGAGCGAACCCCACAGCGTCATGCGGGAATCCGTGGGGTGTCGCGCCATGACTCAGTACAGGGTCTGGAGCGCCGTGACGTCGGAGCTCTTGAAGTTACCGGTCTCGGACGAGCCGAAGCAGGAGTTCATGAGCGAGCCGCCCCGGGTGGCCGTGGTCGGCGTGTTGGGGATGTGGATGGCGCCCACGCCCGCGGAGCCCTCGTTGGTGGCCGCGCCACCGCAGCTGATGCTGCGGTTGTAGTAGTCAGAGTGGCGCAGGCCCACGCAGTGGCCCAACTCGTGGGTGATGACGTGCTCGACCACGGCCACGCCGTAGCTGGCGGTGCCGGTGCCGATGTTGATGATGCCGTAGGGACGGCCGCCGGAGGGGAAGCCCGCCGAGCCGCCAGCGCCGGACATGGTGCGCGCGGAGATGGTCGCGCTGCAGCCGGAGCCGCCACGCTGCATGGTGAAGGACAGGCCCAGGGCGTTGTAGTTCGCGATGGCCCGGTCGAGGGCGGACATCAGGGTGGAGTTGTTGGAGAAGGCCGCGTTCGGAACGATGCAGATGCGGCTGATGGAGGAGCTGACGAGGTTCGTCGTGCGGTACTGCTCCTGCGTGTGAGGGTCCGTCTGGAGCATCTCGCGGGACGCATCGAGCGTCACGTGCGCGTCGCGGCCCACGTACACCTGGCCGTCGGCGACCATGATGTCGTCCGCCGGGAAGCCGGCCTCGACCAGGTTGGAGATGATCTCCTCGTGCTCGCCCTGCGTGTCGGCCTGCATGTCGGTACCGCAGCCGGCCAGCAGCGCGCTACCGCTCACCACGAGGACTGCAGCTCCCTTGAACATCTTCTGGAACATGGGCATCGGAGGTTCCTCGTACTCAATGACTTCGGGGGACGCGTCGTCCGCCTGGTGTCCACCAGCCGCGGCCAGACGCGCCCCGCCTCTGAGCAATCGAAGGGCCAACCCATCCCACAGACTGATAAAGCAGAAACCGTTGTTTAGTCTGGAGTGCCAGCGCACCAGGGCTCGGTGTCGAACTCGTAAACGGGTTTGACGTCCGGGGCGCCAACCCCGCACCAACACAGGGGATTCTGCTTGAAAGGAGGGGCGTTGCGAAACCACACAGTGATGTCTGGTTATCGGGCACCTGCCCCATGGGGCAAAGACACCCCAGTCATTGTTTGCCACAACTGAAAACAAACTTCATCCCTGAAATGACGCGGCCGCTGAAAAGTGAACTGACGCACGGCTGCGCGCGTCATCCGGGAAAGATGGCCATGTCAACACTTGCTCGGTGTATCCAGTCACCCATGCCAATGCGCCACGTCACCTATCCCGTCGCCGCGCTGCTGGGCGCGGCTCTGTCGTTCCTTGCTGGCTGTGGGGGAACGAAGTCGAGCAGTCCCTCTCCGCTGAATGCGCAGGGCCAGGAGTCCTCGGCTCGCCAGGCGGCTGAAGCCTGGAGTCGCGCTCGCGTGGGGGACCGCGTCACCTATGCCTTCTCCGCGAGCCAGGGGCCCTCGCCTGAGGGCGGCGATACCGCGCGGACCCTGGAAGGGCAGTTGACGCTGCAAGTGGTCTCCGTCCAGCGGCCCTGGGTCTGGGTTCGCGTGGCGTTCACGGACGCCTCGGGTGGCGCGCTGGCGCATCCGCGGTTGGCGAGGGACCTCATGGTGCCCGTGCGCTCGGATGATACACTCGCGCTCGAGGTACCGCACCCGGGAACGGCCACCGCGGAGCGCCCGTCCATCGCGGGCCGTACGTGGGAGGCCCTTCGTTACGTCAGCGATCAGCGCCCCGTGGATGGGCCGCTGCGCTCACGCATGTATGCGAATGAGCCAGGGCCGCTCTATCTCACCCGGGGACTGCTGGAGGCGAGCGTCGAGACGGCCGGGTTCCGCACGCCGGGCCGCATCCAGCTGTCGTTGCGTGAGCTGAATGAGGGCTCGCCCGCCACCCAAGCACCCGCGCCCGCGCTGGAGCGTCCGCTGGGGCCTGGGGCGTATTTTGATCGACAGGTGGACTTCGCTCCCACCCACGAAGTGCTGCGTGTGTGTTTCACCGCGGAGCGTGGCTACGTCCTCCGCTCGGAGGGGCCGGTCGGTGACGGGGCGGACCCGTGCTCCGACTTCTCCCAGGCGGAGCCGGAGCCCCTGGAGGACCTGCTGATGGGGCTGCCCTGGGAGGTGCTGTCCTCGGGTGACTGGCCTCCCGGTGGCGCCACGGGCGCCCGTGGCACCTTCACGGCGGAGGGCCGCTCCATTCCCGCGGTCACTGACCAGCGCCCCGAAGACGTCGAGGGCACGCAGCACGTCTTCTCGGAGACTTATGCGGAGGACCCCTGGGCCCCGGGGCTCGCGGGTCTGCCGTATGAAGCGCGCTTCCAGGCGCTCGTCAGTGGCACCGAGCGCACGGGGCCAGGAGGCCAGCGTGAGTCGGCGGGTGGGGCGCGGCTCGTGAAGTGGGGGCCCTGGCTCGGCGGGCAGGAGTAGGGCGCGCCCGTTCGAGTCGACGCAGGCGCCCCATGTCGCGCGAGGCGGGTGGGGGTAGCGGGAGGTGCGGAGGCCGCTGCGCCGTGAGTGGCCTCCGCTGCCGGGCCCGAGGCTGGGCGCTGCGGTTGGTGCCCGCCGACATGCCGAGCGGGGCTACACTGCGCGCACACCGGAGGCTTCATGCACCTTGAGAGATTCCGTCGGCTGCCCGCGCTCCTGCTTCTTGGACTGTCCTTCACGGGGGCGATGGGGTGCTCGGAGGATGACCCGGGCGTGGACACGCCCAACCCGCTGACGAATCCCAAGGATGGGCCGCCCGCGGGAAATCAGAACCCGGAGGCCACGTGCACCATCCCAGCGGAGGCGGGCCTCGCGGACGTCTCCCGGCCCACCTCGGTGGTGGGCACGGGAAGCCCGGAGAGCTGTACCAGTGACGCGTTCATCGAGGCGGTGGCCCGGGGTGGAGTGATTACCTTCGACTGCGGACCCGAGCCCGTCACCATCACCCTCGACCGGACGGCGAAGATATTCAACGACACGGGGCCGGAGATCGTCATCGACGGCAAGGGGCTGGTGACGCTCAGCGGGGCAGGGCGGCACCGCATCCTCTACATGAACACCTGCGACCCGGAGCAGGTGTGGACGACGGCCCACTGCCAGGATCAGGACCACCCCCGGCTGACGCTGCAGAACCTGACGTTCGTGGACGCCAGCTCCAAGGCGGAGACCGAGTACGACGGCGGCGGCGCGGTCTGGGTGCGCGGTGGGCGCGTGAAGGTCATCAACTCCCGGTTCTTCAACAACGTCTGCGCGGACGTCGGACCCGACGTAGGGGGCGGCGCCCTCAGGGTGTTCAGCCAGCACCGGAACCAGCCCGTGTACGTGGTGAACACGACCTTCGGCGGCAGGCCCGGCTACGGCGGGACCTGCTCCAACGGCGGCGGCATCAGCAGCATCGGCGTGTCGTGGACCATCATCAACAGCCTGTTCTCCTACAACCGGGCCGTTGGCAATGGGGCGAACCCCGCCCAGCCGGGGACGCCGGGTGGGGGCAGTGGTGGGGCCATCTACAACGATGGGAACACGATGACGCTGTCCCTATGCGGAACGCGAATCGAGCACAACGCGGTCAACGCGCATGGAAGCGCCATCTTCTTCGTGAGCAATGACCACTCGGGCGACATCCGCATCGACCGCTCCGTCATCCGGAACAACACGGGCGGCTCGTGGTACCCGACGTATCCGCAGATCTCCAATCATGACGACACGCCCATCCGCGTGACCGACTCCACGATTGAGTGAAGGCGCTCTTCCAGGGCGATTGCGGCGGGTGGGGTTCAAAGCCTTGGCGCTGACGCGCGATTCCAGGAGCGGGTGTACCGAGAGGCGCGGGTCACCCAGGACGGGTGCCATACTTCGGTGCCCCGTCTTGCCCGCCAACGCCTGCTTCCGTTCACTTCGGCATGTCACCGAGGGGGCTTTGGACCTGGCTTCGCTCACGCTCCGTGAGCGTGACAAGCCCTTGCTCCCGCGCGACCGGCAGCCACAAGGTGAGCTCCGCCAGCATCGCCCCTTCGGTTTCGCCGACCCGCACCGCGAGCTCCTTCGCCAGCTGCGGTAGCGGCCGTGGCGTCGCGCAGCCTTCGAGCGTTACCCGTTGCCAGTCGTGTAGCGGCGCCATCGTCGGGCGGAAGTCCATGCGGCTCACCGCCAGCACCGTGCGTGCTGGCGGCGGCGCTTCGGGCTGAATGCCGCGCTCCACGGCCGCGAGGAAGGGGCGAACGTCGTGACGAGCCTCGACCAGCCGCAGACACGGCGCGGTCGCGACGACCACTTCGGTACCGAGCAACAGCCCGTAGGGGCTGATGTCTGGGCTCGTCACCGTACCCTCCAGCCCCGGCGCCCGCAGGGCTTCGAGCCTTGCGCGCTCCACCCGGGCCAGGTCCGCGGGCAGGTCCAGCAGCGCGCGCCGCTCCTCCGGCACCGAGGAATCGGGCGGCCGGGTTCGCTCGAGGTATCCAGCGAGGCCCGCCCCCAGCTCGAACAGGTCGTAGCTTCGTGGGGGACTCGACCAGAGATAGCCCACCACGAAGCGCTCGAAGAGGGCCTCTCCCACCAGCGCCCGCAGGGCCGGGAAATCAGCCCGCAGGCACTCCTGGAGCCGGGCGAGGTAGCCCTGGGCGTAGATGGCGACGCGCTCCGGAGCCCCGAGCCCCCGGGCACCGCGCACGAACGCCTCGCATCGCGACGAGGCGGTGTGACCTCTCGCGGGGAACCCAGGGGCGGTGATGACTGTCAGGAACCATGTCTGCAATTCCCGCAGCGAGGGCCCTCCGGTCCGTGTCTCGGTCTCAGCGAACGAGGTCATGGAGCACCCCGAGTGGCAGCGGGTTGGCGTGGACGCCTTCTCGGACCGGACCGGACAGTGGCACGTCTGGCAGCTCCCCCGCGAGCACGCCTCGGGCCTTGTGCAGCTCCGCGACGAGGTCGGGGTAGCTGGGGATGGCCGCGTCCCACTCGAGCAGGGTCGATACGCCTCCGGTCAACTCCTGCGCGAGTCGGTAGAGGCGCCAGACCGGTGTCGGGACAGGGTGGTCGTGGGTATCGATGAGGTACTGCCCGAAGTCGGTCGGCCCGGCGATGTGAAGCTGCACGATGTGCGCGTGGGGGAGCTCGCGAACGTAGTGCTCCGGGTCGAAGCCGTGATTGTGGGACGAGACGAACACGTTGTTGACGTCGAGCAGCAGGCCGCAGCCAGTTCGCCGCGCGAGCTCGGACAGGAACTCCCACTCGGGAATCGTCGAGGCGTGGAACTCCAGGTACGTGCTTGGGTTCTCCAGCACCAGGGGGCGGCCGAGGACTTCCTGGACGCGAAGGACCCGTTCCGTGACGTGCTCCAGCGCCTCCTCCGTCAGTGGCAGCGGCAGCAGGTCGTGGCTGGTGCGCCCGGCGACGCCGGTCCAGCACAAGTGGTCCGAAACCCACGCCGGCGATACGGCGTCCGCCAGGTGGCGCAGCTTCGCGAGGTAGTCCATGTCCAATGGGTCCGTCGAGCCAATGGACAGCGAGACGCCATGCATGACGATGGGCACCTCGCGCGCCAGCTTCAGCAGCACATGGCGAGCGAAGCCGTGATCGCCCATGAAGTTCTCACTGATGATTTCGAACCAGTCCACCTGCGGCGGGTGATGCAGCAGGTGGTGGAAGTGCTGGGCGCGCAGTCCGAGCCCGAGTCCGAGCGCAGGCAGGCCCAGACGCGCTGGCGTTTGCATTGCCGGGTACCTACGAGCCATCAAGTGGAGGGAGGGAAGGCCAGGCGCAGGTCATCCGGCTGCGAGGGCTTCTGGGGGGGCGTCTGCTGGCGGTACTGCAACACCATGCAGTAGGCGTCCCATGCGACGTCATAGACGGGCGCCCCCTTTTCGAACGGCAGGGTGCCGATGGGCGTGGACTCGGTGTTGGCGTGGATGTCGAAGACCTGCATCTTCCCGGAGTTCGGGAAGAGCTGCGCGGCGGCGATTGGCACTGCGCAGCCCCCGAAGCCACCGCAGCGGTTGTCGCTGGGAGCGCTGTAGAGCGTGTCGCCGCCACCACACAGGACCTGGGCCTTGAGGGACGTCCCGCAGCTGCCGCCTCCATTGACGGACTGCACGAAGCCGCAGCCGCCCTGGCCCTTGCAGGCATTGGAGCCCCGGCAGGTGTGGTACGTTGAAATCGATGGCATCCCGCCTTTGCCCGGCTGGTCGAGGCTGAGCCCCTGGCAGGCGTGGTAGAGCGTGCCCGGCTTGGCCTCCTCAATGCCCAACGAGAGGTCCGGAGCCTGGCCGAGCGTGGCCCAGCACATCGCCATCCGGTCCCCGGAGCCGCTCATCGAGGGGAAGGGGAACTGGCTGACCTTCCCGCTCCAGTAGTCGTTCAGCACGCGGGTGATGCCGGCAATGGCACCCGCGGCAATCTGGCTGAACTGCGTGTGAACGCTGCCGTCCCGGTTGCGGGCCTTGAGCCGGTTGAGCGCCGCCGCGACATCCGCGGCCGGGGGAATCTTCGAGGAGGGATCGACCGCCGTGCCGGTCAGCAGGTCCGCGGGCTTCCACGGCGCTCCGCCGCGGTCCGCGTGCCACTTGGGCCACGTGACAATCTTGCCGAGGAGCTCCGTCTTGATCTTGGAGAAGCGCTCGTAGTGGTCGGACGCGTCATTACCGTAGCGAGCCGAGGCGTCCCGGGATGGCGCCAAATTTCCATTGGCGTCGTAGGAGGGATAGTCGGCCTTCAGCGCAGGCTCGGAGGACCGGTAGTTGGGGGCCACGACCTCCAGGCCCTCGAGCCCCTCGCTCTTGAGCATGGCTCGGAGCTTGACGCCCACGGTGCGGCCTTCGCCCTGGTCGGTGATGGCGTTGATCATGTTGATGGCCGCGTGCAGGGCCTCCGCCTGGGTGCCCTTCGGCAGCATCGCAGCGAAGCCGGGATATTCCGCCATGGTGTGGCCGGGGCTGGACGTGTTGAAGAGGTCCCGTTGGACCCCCGAGGGGGTGTAGACGCGTTCCCACAGCGTCGTGCCATCGCTGTAGCGAAGTTGCATGTACTGAACCATGCACTCGTACATGTATCCGATGGTCCCAAACAGTGGCAGGTCCGACTCCGTCTTGTTCGGGGTCCAGTCCTTGAAGGGCACGGCCGGGAAGTACTTGGAGAGCGCGCTGGGCTTGATGCGCTCGCGGGCCGCGTTCTCGGGCTCCTCGATGGCGAGGAACAGCTCGATGAGGTTCTTGTCGAGTGCCCCGATCTGGACCTTGATGTTCTCGTAGGTGGTGGTGTCACGGAGATCGATGATGTGAGGAATGGTCGACAGGGTGGGGCCGTAGCAGGTCCAGCCGTAGCGGGGCGTCTGCAAGGTCCTGCTGGTGAAGTCTGGCTTCACCCCCATGCCCGTGGCGAGGTTGGCCGCGAGCTGAAGGTGGAGCATCTCCTGGATGAAGACGCTGAAGAGGATGTTGAAGGCCTTCTCGTTGGCGGTGCCAGGCGCGTGGGTCGTCGCGGCACCGGGCCAGCGCCGACCCTTGTAGAAGGTCTGCTTCGCGGCGTTGATCTCATGCATGCCCTGGATGGAGTACATCCCCGCCATGTAGAGCGGGATGGTGAAGAGCTCCACGTTGATGGCGGCCTGGGCCAGTGCCCGTAGTGCCGCGGTATCCGTGGGAATGAGCGAGGGATCTCGGGCAACGGTGTTTTGAGAGGTGGTCACGGCTGGGGCTCCGGTTCGGGTGGGGAACGGATGCGGAATGCGAGGGCAGCGGCCTGGCATTCCGAGGCCCGGCATTCAGCAAGGTCTGTGCCTCTCAGTGCCCACAGGATGGTGCGATGAACTGTCATTGGCCACCGCGTCCTTTGAGGACGCGCCGCGTCCCCGGCGTACGCTCCACGTGGTTGAAGCCCCCTGTGTCAGGAAAGTTGTGTGATGCCTGGAGGAACTCATGGACCCGTAGGGTGAGAGTCCCGAAGCGGCAACAGGTCGAAGCCGCATAGCTGGGGTGGCGCCGACAGGGGAGACCCCTCCGGTGAAGCCCACCGACAAAGCCCCGCTTCAGCGGGGTGAGCGAGTGCGCGGGCCGTAACGATGCGTGAACGCCTGGTCGAGGCCCCGTCAATTGATACCTCCGGGTGCCGAGCCGTCACAACTACGGCGAAGGCAGCAGGACGTTCCTGCAGAACGACCGAGGGGACGTACCACCCGGCGGGGTAGAGGGTGACGGCACGTGCACAAGGACATGAGTGGAAACAGGGAAGGGCTCCTCGTCCCGCGGAGAAAACCCGCGGAAGCAAGGTAGCCGCGGCGAGCCGACGAGGCGAAGCCCGGCGAAGGCGAGAGCCCGGCGGATGGGGCCGTAGTAGCGCAGAAGCGGGGTAACGCCCGTGGAGCGAAGGGCCCCTACCGGAGGCATTCCGAGTGAGGAGCGAGGCGGGAGCGGGATGACAAAGCCGGTGAGCGTCAAGGTAGTTGTCGCGTGAGAGAGTTCAACCGATGCGCTTCAACTCCTGCACGGCCGGGGTGGGGTTCGGGGAGGAGTTGAGGCGCACCGGCCCTGCCGGTGTCCAGTCGCGCGTGTCGCGGCTCCAGCGCTCGGGGTGACGGACGCGGGCGCGCTGGTACACTTGGTGGCGCTGGGTGAGGAGCGCGGCCTTGCGGCCGAAGTGCCTGTCGTCGGGCGTGACGAAGCGGATGGCGGAGTGGCGGTGCTCGGTTCGGCCCCGGATGCCACCGCGCGCCGGAAGGCTGCCACGGTTCCGGGATACAGCTACCTGCTTGCACTCGTCCCTTGGGGTGGTCGCCTCGGCCGGTCGGCCGAGGCGACCAATTCCCTGACACAGGGGGCAGATTGCCGCGCGGCAAGTCCACGTCGGCCTCCTGGAGCACGATCAGCTCGCCTTGCCGCAGTCCTGTCTTGAGCCCTACGATCACGAGCTGGCACCTTGACCATAAAGGGACAGCCTCACTAACGTGTCAGCAGGCCCACCCCAGTTGTGTCGGCCGAGAACCCGCCTCAGCCAGGACAAGAACGCAGGGAGACGACGCGATGGACTTCAAAAGCTTAGGTGGCGGTAGCGCGGCAGACAAGCTCATCGTCCCTCGGGATCTCTTTAATGTTCTTCCGGCCAAGGCGCCCCGCTACCAGTACCCACGCGACGTTCAAGCCGACGTCTGGAACCAATGGTTTAACCGACGCAACGAGCGCGATCTCACCATCAAAATGAACACCGGCAGCGGGAAAACCGTCGTCGGGCTGCTTATTCTTAAGAGTTGCTTGAACGAAGGGGCGGGACCTGCGGTGTACGTAACGCCGACGCCCTACTTGGTCCAGCAAGTCCTCAAGGAAGGACGCGATCTTGGGCTTGAGCTTACGGAGGATCCTCGATCGCCCCGCGTAATGAGCGGGAAAGCCATTCTGGTAATCAACGTTCACAAGCTCATCAACGGACAGTCCGTTTTTGGCGTTGGCAGCGAAGGGGTCGAAATCCCAATTGGAAGCATCGTAATCGACGACGTCCACGCGTGCCTCGCCGAAACCGAAGAGCAGTTTTCAATTAAACTCGTCTCGCCTGTCCAAGCCTACAAAGACCTCCTAAAACTCTTCATCTCCGATTTTGAACATCAGTCGCTTTCTGGGGCAACAGAAATCACCGAACAAGAGCCCAACAGAAACATGCTTGTCCCGTATTGGGCGTGGGAAAGCAAACAACAGCAAGTCCAACAGATCCTTCGCGAGTTCGTTCGCAAATTTAAGAACGACAAGGACAAGGACAACAAAGAATATAAGGACATTGCCCTGTTTAGGTATCCCCTAATCAAGGATCACCTGAGTCTATGCGAATGCGTGTTTGGCGAAGGAGAGGCGGAAATCACCCTGCGCTGCCTCCCAATTTCGGTGATTCCCAGCTTTCAATCAGCACAGCGCCGCATCTTCATGAGCGCCACAGTCAGCGACGACAGCGTACTCGTGACGCACTTCGACGCCGCGCCCGAATCAGTTCAAAAGCCGATCCATCCGGAGAGTTCCGGTGACATTGGGGACCGGATGATTCTTGTTCCTCAAGAACTCAATCCATCCCTTACCGACGACCAAGTCAAAGAGTACCTCAAGCAATGCGCCCAAGTAGTTAACGTTGTTGTGATCGTTCCATCCAACTTTCGCGCCAAGTACTGGGCGGACGCAGCCGCAGTCACACTTAGCACCGACGATCTTCAAGCGGGAATCGCGAAACTCAGGCAAGGCCACGTAGGGCTAGTGGTGCTCGCGAACAAATATGACGGCATCGACCTTCCCGACGATGCCTGTCGCATCCTCGCGATCGATGGGCTTCCAGATGTTCGAGGCCGTCTTGAAAAGATCGAACAGGGCATGCTGTTTGGCAGCGATCAAGTTGTTCGAGGCTCCATACAGCGAATCGAGCAAGGAATGGGACGTGGCATTCGGTCCAACGAGGACTACTGCGCCGTATTCCTGATGGGGCGCTCTTTAACAAGCCATCTCTATGCACGAAACGCGAAGTCGTTCTTTAGCGCCGCCACCAGGGCGCAACTTGAGTTGTCGGAGCAGCTTGCAAAGCAGTTCAACAATCCAAGCATTAACGACATTCATCAAGCTGTGCGACAGTTTATCAAGCGAGACCCCGACTGGATCCAGGCGTCCAAAGCAGCCATTGTTGGCGCAAAATACGCAACGGGCCAGACCAGCCACATAGCACTAAGTCAGCGACGCGCCTTCAACTCTGCCGTCAATGGTGACTATCGCGACGCACAGTCCGCGATGCAGAACGCTGTAAATGCCGAAAAGAACGACAAGACAAAAGCTTGGCTGATGCTGCAGATGGCCGAATATCAGCATCGCACCGACGCAGTGCAGTCACAGCTAATACTCAAGGAGGCGGTTCGCCTTAATCCGCAGATTACCCCGCGTCCGCTGGAGGGCATCGAGTACACCAAGCTGCCAAGCAAGCTGGCGGAGCAAGCAAGCCTCTGCCTGTCGTATCTGCGCCAGCAGTATCCGAGCCCGAACACCTTCATTCTCCAGATGAACGCCTACCTTGATGCGCTCATATTCAAACCGGGTACAGCGCCGGTTTTTGAGAAAACCCTGGCAGACCTCGCGCTTACAATCGGATACCTCAGCCAAACTCCGGAAGGCACAACGGGTAGAGGCCCCGACGTACTATGGAGCTTAGGAAGGCAAAAGTTCTACGTCATCGAATGCAAGAACGGCGCAACCGTCGACACCATTGCCAAGGATTACTGCAATCAACTCACAGGCTCTGTGACTTGGTTCACGGAGAAGTACGGAGGGTGTGGCTCCCATCCTGATCATGCTGCGCGCCGCACCTCGGCCCGCTGCGGCGCAAGCGTGAGGCGCATGGCCGCGTCCCACCGTTCCGAGAGCACCAGGGCGCGCAAGTCCAGGATGTGCTGACCGGACGCCTCCTTCCAGCGGGCTCCAGGGCGCTTCATGCGCAGGGTGACGAGAGACTTGCAGGTGGCCTCCACGTTGCCGCTGCCAATGGGCAGCCCCCGCGCTCGCGCCTCCGCGTAGTGCATTCGCTCGCCGTGGTTCTCCAGGTAGGTGAGGGCCTCGTGCACCGGTTGGCCGTCGCCGAGGACGACATGCCGTTTGCCGCTGGCGTGCAACGCGATGGCAATGGTCCACGCCGCCCCGGGCGTGTTGAGAAGGGACAGCTTCCACTTCTCACGCAGCGCGGAGGCCTTCTCTTCCCCAGCCACCACGCGCGCCGCACTCCCAAGCTTCTCCATCAGGTGCCAGAAGTCCACCAGGCGCGCCAGCTTCTTGGCCCCGGGGGCGTGGGTGGCCAGCGCCTCGTCCAGCAGGGCGTGCAACTCAGGAGCGCCATCGGTGAGGACGACGACGGACAGGTCGCGCCGTCTGGAAACCAGGGTTTGGACGTCGCGGGCCAGGCGCTCGGCAACCTCGCGGGCCTCGCCCCGCGGCATCCGCCCGTAGCGGAGGGTGCCCAGCGCTTCGCCGTGGGCGTCGTGGAAGGAGAGGCAGGCCGCGTAGGCCATGCGCCAGACGACGTCCACCGGGCGCGTGGGGGCGCCCTTGCGAGGGCGGCCCACTGGCCGCTTCTTCGGCTCCTCCATCGGCACGGCCACCCTGTCCATGCTGACGCTCACGCCGCGGGTGCCTCGGGGCACTCGCAGCTCCCGGGCCTGCGCCGCCTCCACCCGAGGCCGCTGGCCGCCATACAGCGCTCCCACCGCATGCCCCACCCGCTCGAAGGAGGCACGGCAATAGGGCAGCACGCCCACCTGGCGCGCCGTCGCCTCCGCCTCCCGCGAGGTGCCCCGGGCCAGCAGGTACGCCATGGGCACCGCCGCCTCCGGCAACCAGCCGTCAGCGACGCACCCGGCTTGGACGCTGATGGTGTCCACTGTGGGGCCATTGCGCTCACCCACCCGCCGGTAGAGGCTTCTCTCTATTTCGACGGGGCCTTGCCGCGTTTTGTACGTCGCCGCGTACCGTCCGACTCGGACGTAGGGCTGGCCGTCGATGAGGACTCGTGCCGCGTCGAGGTCGAGCCCTCGAAGCAACCTCCGCTTCACCAACCGCTCCGTCCGCTCCGCTCCGGCATTCACCTCCTGCCATGCGGCGTCGAACGCGGCCAGGTCCCCTCTACTCGCCCCCTCCACGCCTCGGTGGGCGCGCTTCAGCGTCTCCTCCAACTCCTTGACGCTGTCCTCGAACCCTTCCGGCACTTCGATGGTGACCTTCGGCATCGTTTGATGTCCTCCGGTGGCACAACCCACCAGAAACCTCTCATTCTGCCGGCTACCAGGCTCACAGTGAGCCCCCTACCTGGCTGCTCACTCGTTGCTCAGTTCCAGAGCCACACCCAGTACGGACCAACCTGCACGGCCACTCCCATCATGGTGCATCCCGCCTCTGTGATTGAATACGCAGCGACAATGCACCCTGACGCACGCGTCATGACAACGCCCCATCTAGATGCATTGAGAACTGTGAGGTGGACCCCATCGGCTGGACCACTTTGGGGCAATCCATCTTTGCGCCTGAGCCGACGGTGAGAGTGTGTTGATACGTCGTCGTCGTGGTCGTGTCGAGGGGGGCGCGGGGGGAGACTCGTAACCTGTGGATAGCTGTGGAGGCCTGTGGAGTCACGCCGCGTGCTCGATGAGGCCGGTGCGGTAGACATGCATGGGCGTGCGGTACCCGAGCGCCTGGTGCGGGCGCTCGAGGTTGTAGAAGCGCAGCCAGCGGCCCACGCCCGCCCAGGCCTGGCGCACGTCGGCGTAGGCGTTGAGATAGACCTCCTCGTACTTGAGGCTGCGCCAGAGCCGCTCGACGAAGATGTTGTCCACGCACCGGCCCTTGGTAACCGTCCGGCCAGTGACGTGGCGTGAGCGGTTGCAGACGGACGAGGACCGTGGTCGGCGAGCACCGCGAGGATTTAGAGGCTGGGCTGGAAGAGTGAGTCGGGCGGGTCGGCGGCGCGTCGACGAATCCACTCGTGGGGCAGCAGCTCACCGATGCGTGAGTTGGGATGCGTCTGCACCCGCAGCAGCACGTCGGCCAAGTACGCTTCGGGATTGACGCCGTTGGCCTCGCAGGTGGCCACCAGCGCGTAGAGGCCGGCGAGGTTTTCGCCCGCGGCCTCGTGCCCGACGAAGAGAAAGTTTTTACGGCCCAGGGCCGCCTTCCTCAGTGCTCGCTCCGAGGCATTGTTGTCCAGTGGCAGCCGCACGTCCTCGACGAAGCGCGTGAGGGCCTCCCACTGCTTCATCGCGTAGGAGATGGCCTGGCCCAGTGGACTTTTGGGCGGGTGACGCGGTGCCTGGGCTTCCAGCCAGACGCGCAGTCGCGCGAGGACGGGGGCGCTATGCACCTGGCGCAGCTCGCGGTGGGCGGCCGTACGCACCACGCCCGCCTCGCGCGCCTGGGCTTCCACCCGGTAAAGCTCGAGGATGAAGTCCAGGGCCTCACGCGCCTGGGGGGCGGTGGCCAGCGCGTCGAAGAAGCGGCGGCGGACGTGGGCCCAGCAGCCGACGCGCACCCGGCCCTTTGGCAGCGTCACCGCGTTGTAGCCGGTGTATGCGTCCACCACGAGGGCGCCCGAGGTGCCACCCAGCACCTCCTTCGGCGTCCTGCTGGCCCGGCCCATGCTGAAGCGGTAGCCGATGAGCCACTCGCCCGCCTCATTCTGGGTGAGGAAAGTCCAGAGGTAGCCCAGCTTCGTCTTCTTCACGTCCAGCACACGCAGCGGCGTCTCGTCGGCCCACACCACGTCCGCGGACGCAATGCACTGCAAGAGGTGCTGGGAGAGAGGCAGCAGCACCGAGGCAGCCTGGTGAAAGAGGTCCGTCAGCGTGCTGCGGCTCATGGGTACGCCGCTTCTCTCGACTCTTTGCGCCAGCCGGTGCAGCGGCATGGCATCGGCGCACTTGGACGTCACCACGTGCGCCAGGAAGCCAGGGCCATACTCGCCCCTGTCCACCACTCGGGCCGGAGGCGAGGCGGTGACGACGCCCCGGCCGCACGTGCAGGCCAGGACTTCCTGCACGTGCACCTGCTTCTCGAATCTCGCGGGCACGTACTCGTACACCACCGAGGCACGGCCTTTTCCCAGCGGCTTCAGGTCCTCGCCGCCGCACGCGGGGCAGCAGCGCTCCTCGGCTGGCACCGCGTGGCGAATCTCCCGTGCGGGTGCCTCCTCGGCTTTCCGGGCCGCCCTTTCCCGGCGCTTCTTCTTCGCCGCCTCGTCCCGGGCCGCCTTCGAATCCGCCTCGGACGCGGCCCCACGAAGCTCGGCGGCCACCGTGGGCAGCTTCTCAGTCCTGCGGCCGAAGACGTGGCGCTGCAGGGCCGCCAGCTGCCCCTTGAGCGCGTCCACCTCTCCGCCGATGCGGCTCACCTCGGCCTTGAGCTCCTCGGCTTCCTCGCGCCAGGGGCAGAAATGGTCTTGAGGCAGCACTCGCGGCACGTGGCCTCAACACGCTGCCGCCACGCTGCGTCCCGAGCCGGGCCCGTCAGGTGCCCGTGCGCCCGGGAGGCGTCCAGGCGGGCTGACGCCGCACCTGGGCCACGTCAATGCCGTCCAGCAGCATGGCCAACTGCGTGGCATCCAGGTGCACCACCTGCGCGCCCGCGTCCACCGGAGGCAGCCGGAAGCGCCCCGTCTCCAGCCGCTTGTACAGCAGCACGAAACCTCCCCGGCTCCACGTCAGCACTTTGACTCTGTCGCCCTTGCGCGAGACGAAGGCGAAGAGGTGCCCTGAGTAGACGTCCTCGCCCCACTCAGCGCGCACCAGCGCCATGAGGCCATCAATCGACTTGCGCATGTCCACGGGCGCCGTCGCCAGCACCACGCGTACCGACGCAGGTAGGGCGAACACGTCTCAACGCCCCAGCGCGGTGACGAGCCGGGCCACGTAGTCGACGTCGGTGCCCATGGAGAAGCGCACCCGCGCTCCGCTGGCCAGCACCACCTCCAGCAGCGCCGGACTCGGCTGCGGCGTGCCCGTTACCTCCACCGGCAGCAGGCGCACCGGCTCCGCCTTCCTGGCCAGCTGGCGCCTCCGCCGGTACACCCACGACTGCAGCGTGCTCAGCCGCAGCCCCCGCTGCGACGCGAACTCCTGCTGCGTCAGCCCGCTCGCCTCGAAGGCTTCAGCGACCCGGAACCACTCCTGCTTCTCCACCGGCTTCGACATGCCGCCAGGGTCCACGGCGCCGACGCCTCACTCAACGTCCCTCCGCACGTCGTTGGCCGGACGCTTACGCCACAACGCACCGGGCAGGTGCCACGGCTCGGCCTTGGCATTCGGCGTGGGCGCTGGCGGCCGCAACGCACCGGGCAGGCACCACGGTCTGGGGTGGTGCTCGGCACGAGCCCTTGCGGCCACCACGCACTGGGCAAGCGCCACGGCCCGAGGTGGCGCTCGGCACGGGCAGGCGCCTCGGCTCCGAAGTGGCATTCAGCGCGGGCTGGCGCCACCCTGGCCCGGAGTAGCGCGGGGCTTGTATGCTGGCCCCCACAGCGCGCCGGTTAAGCACCACGGCTCCAAGGCGGCGCGGCGCCCGGGTTTGATGCCCCGCAGGGACCAAAAAAGAACCAAATCCAATGGACGGTCCTGGACTCACCCGGACGGAAGGCCACCCCTCTTTTCAGAGGGAAAACCAGGCGGGCAGCCTGTGGCCCGAGTAGGGACCAAATCCGCCTGTGCGGCTTCGATTCCCGCCGCCTCCGATGGTAGCTGCCTATTGCCGTCGGAATCCGGGCAGGTTTCGCTGCTACATCATCGATGCGCCTTGACTTTCGTTTTCCCCTCGATAAACGCAGCCAACCCATCCAGCACGCGCTCCATCCCGAACGCAAACGCGCCTTCGGGGTCGTGCGCCCCGTAGGTCTCACCGGCGGTCTTCCCGACACGGGCCAGCACGGGGTAGGGCGTGTAGTCGACGGTTTCGAGGAACGGTGCGACGCGGTACCACCATTCCTCGTCCGTCATTCCGGTCAGCTCCTTGACCATCTTCTCGCGGGCCGCGTTGCGGACCGCTCCGTGGACGTAGTCGAGGACCATCGTAATGATGCGGTCCATCTCCAGGTCCGTGAGCCCGAGCCCTTCGATGGCGCTCAGGGCAATGTTCGCGGACCGGAACGTGTTCGGACCGAGCACGGTCCGGTGCGTCACCAGTTGAATCACCCACGGGTGGGCCAGGTAGAACTGGCGATAATCGTTCGCCACCCGGGCCAGGTTGGCCCGCCATGCGGCGGGCTTGAAGACGGGCTGGTCCTTGAGGATGTCCCCTGACACCGCGTCCAGCATCAGGTCGAGCAGCTCCGCCTTGCCGGGGATGTGCGTGTAGAACGACATGGGCGAGATGCCGACCGCTTCCGCCACCCGGCGCGTGCTGACGGCATCCAGGCCCTCGGTGTCCGCGATGGCCACGGCCGCTGCCACCAGGTCCGCCACGCTCGCCTTGGCCTTCGGGCCCCGCTTCGGCGCCTCCGTCCGCCCCCACAGCAACTGCAGGGATTTCAACGGGTCGCCCCGTCCCGAAATCTCGTCGCTCATCCGTACCCCGCGATAACTATTTACAGCGTACGGGGTTGTTGTGCTAAACCTCGTGCGCTGTACGAAGTTACGGCCCGCCTGAAGAGATGTCGAGCGATTTGCTGAACGCCCGCCCGTGGACGCGCCTCGTCCGCGGGACGGGAGTCGTCTGTCCAAAGTCCCAGCGAGAGGAGCCCCTCATGATTTCTGCTCGCGGTTTGACGCGCAGTTTCAAGACCAAGACCGGCACGGTGGAGGCTGTCCGAGGACTCGACCTGGAGGTGGCGGAAGGGGAGTTGGTGGCGTTTCTCGGGCCCAATGGCGCAGGGAAGTCCACCTCGGTGCGCATGCTGACGACGCTGCTGCCTCCGTCATCCGGGACTGCGCGCGTGGGCGGGTATGACGTGGCGGCGGAGCCTGCCTCCGTGCGCAGGCAGATTGGCTACGTGGGGCAGGGGAGCGGCTCGGGGCCCTACCACCGCGTCCGCGATGAGCTGGTGACGCAGGGCCTCGCCCAGCGCATGAGCTCCGCGGCGGCCCGGAAGCGCGCGGATGAGCTGCTCGGCATGCTCGAGCTCGAAGGGCTGGCGGACCGGGACTGTGCCTCACTCTCGGGTGGGCAGCGGCGCCGGCTCGACGTGGCGCTGGGCCTGATGCACACGCCCAGAATCCTGTTCCTCGACGAGCCGTCCACGGGGCTCGACCCACACAGCCGCGCCAACCTCTGGGAGCACATCACCCGCCTCCGCAAGCAGAGCGGCATGACGCTCTTCCTGACCACCCACTACCTCGACGAGGCCGACACCATGGCCGAGCGGGTCCTCATCATGGACCACGGCGTGGTGATTGCCGACGACACGCCCGAGAAGCTCAAGGCCGACCTGGCCGGCGACGCGCTGCGAGTCACCGTGAGCGACGAAGCCCAGGCCGGCAAGGCCGCCGAGCTGGCCCAGGCCCTGCCTGAGGTTCGCGAGGTTCGCCGCGAGGACCGCTCCGTCTCGGTGACGCTCCGCGATGGCGAGATCATGCTCCCCGAATTCCTTCGTAGGCTGCAGCGCGCGGGAATCGAGGCCGTGAGCGCCTCGGTCAAACGCCCGACGCTCGATGACGTGTTCCTCGGTCTCACCGGCCGGTCCCTCCGTGAGTCCGCCGCGTCCTGACCGCGTCCTCCTCATTCTCGGAGAACTCCATCATGCGTTTCCTCATCGACACCCGGATTGCGTTCGGCCGTGAGATTGGTCCCACGCTCCGAAGCTGGTACTACATCGTCTTCGGCGTCATCCAGCCGCTGCTCTACCTGGGGCTCTTCGTTCCGTTGCTCGGGAACGTGCCCACGGGCGCGACGGGCAGTCCGCTCCAGTGGTTCGTGCCCGGCATGGTGGTCATGCTGGTGCTCTTCACCACCGTGTCCTGCGGCTGGAGCCTGACCGAGGAGCTGCATTCGGGCTCCTTCGAGCGGTTCCTCGCCACGCCCATGAGCCGCCCCGCCATCCTCGTGGGCCGGGCCTTGAAGGAGTTGGTGCCACTGCTGGTCCAGGCGCTCATCGTCATCGCCGTGGCGGTACCCTTCGGGCTCGAGCTCCACGCCGTGTCCATGCTGGTGGGGCTCGCGCTGCTCCTGGCCTTCGGCGTCGGCGTGGCGGCGCTGTCCTACTCCCTCGCCATCGCGAGCAAGCGCGACGGCTCGCTGTTCTACCTCGTCTCCCATTCCGTCTCCCTGCCGCTGATGCTCCTGGGCGGCGTGCTGCTTCCCATGGAGATGGCGCCGCGCTGGCTCTACATTGCCTCGCGCTTCAACCCCCTGGCGTACCTGGTCGAAGCGGAGCGGGCCTTGTTCGCGGGGGAGTTGTTCACACGGACCGTCGTCCAGGGCGTGGGCGTCGCGGCGGTTGTGGGTCTGGTCGGCCTGGCGGTGGGCGCCACGGCCATCAAACGTGCCTCACTCTGAGGAGAAGGTGTCCATGTACGGTTCCATCAAGATTCGTGGGGCTCGCGAGAACAACCTGAAGAACGTCTCGCTCGACATCCCCAAGCGGAAGATCACCGTCTTCACCGGCGTCTCGGGCTCGGGCAAGTCGTCTCTCGTCTTTGGCACCATCGCGGCGGAGAGCCAGCGCCTCATCAACGAGACCTATCCGGCCTTCGTGCAGCAGTTCATGCCGCACTACGGCCAGCCGGACGCGGACAGCCTGGAGAACATCTCCGCGGCCATCATCGTCGACCAGCAGCGGCTCGGCGGGAACTCGCGCTCGACGGTCGCCACCGTCACCGATGCCGCGCAGATGCTGCGCGTGGTGTTCTCCCGGCTGGCCGAGCCCCAGCTCGGCAGCCCCGGCTTCTATTCCTACAACGACCCGCGTGGCCTCTGCCCCGACTGCGAGGGCATCGGCCAGGTCGCGTCCATGGACATGGACGCGGTCATCGACACGTCCAGGTCCCTCAACGAGGGCGCCATCCTCCCCAAGGACTACGCGGTCGACAGCTGGAACTGGGCCATCTACGCGCGGTCCGGATACTTCGACCTCGACAAGAAGCTGTCCAAGTACACGAAGGAGGAGCTGGACAAGCTCCTCCACCTGGACGACGGCCGGAAGATCAAGGTGGACAAGCTGAACCTCACCTACGAGGGGCTCGTCCCCCGGCTCCGGCGGACGCTGGGCTCCAAGGACCCGGAGAACGTCCAGCCGCACGTCCGAGCGGAGTACGAGCGCATCTTCACGCGCGCAACCTGTCCCGCGTGCAAGGGCGGGCGCCTCAATCAGGCCGCGCTCAACAGCCGCGTCATGGGGAAGAACATCGCCGAGTGCTCCGCGATGCAGGTCTCCGACCTCGCCGTGTTCGTCCGCAAGATTGCCGCGCCCTCCGTGGGACCGATGCTGGAGGCCCTGGCCCACCGGCTCGACAACCTGGTGACGATTGGCCTGGGCTACCTCAGCCTCGACCGTGAGAGCTCGACGCTGTCGGGCGGTGAGAGCCAGCGGGTGAAGATGGTGCGCCACCTGGGCTCCAGCCTCACCGACGTGACGTACATCTTCGACGAGCCCAGCGTGGGGCTCCACCCGCACGACGTCGGCCGGCTCGCCGGGCTGATGAAGCAGCTCCGAGACAAGGGCAACACCGTGCTCATCGTCGAGCACAAGCCGGACATGATTGCCATTGGGGACCATGTGGTCGACATGGGGCCCAAGGCCGGGGCGCACGGAGGGACGGTGGTCTACCAGGGCACCTACGAGGGGTTGCTGACCTCAGGGACGCTCACGGGCAACCACATGAAGAAGCACCAGCCCATCAAGACGACGCCGCGCAAGCCCACGGGCCAGCTCCAAATCAAGGGCGCACGGCTCAACAACCTCCAGAACGTCTCCGTCTCCATTCCGAAGGGCGTGCTGACGGTGGTGACGGGCGTGGCGGGCTCGGGCAAGTCGTCCCTGATTCAGGGCTGCCTGCCCAAGGCCTATCCGGAGACGCTCATCATCGACCAGAACCTGGCGCGGGGTTCGCGCCGCTCCAACACCGCCACCTATACCGGCATCCTCGACAACGTCCGCAAGGCCTTCGCCAAGGCGAACAAGGTGGATGCGGCGCTGTTCTCGGCCAACTCGAAGGGTGCCTGCCCGGACTGCAACGGGCTGGGCGTCATCTACACGGACCTGGCCCACCTGGACCCCATGGTGACGCTCTGCGAGACGTGCGAGGGCAAGCGCTTCACCGAGGAGGTGCTGGCTCACCGGCTGCGCGGCAAGTCCATCAGCGACATCTACGAGATGTCGATCAGCGACGCCGTGGCCTTCTTCACCGAGCCGGCCATCGCCAGGATTCTCCAGGGGCTGGATGACGTGGGCCTGGGCTACCTGACGCTGGGCCAGCCGCTCTCGACGCTGTCCGGCGGCGAGCGCCAGCGCCTGAAGCTCGCGGCGGAGCTGGGGCGGTCGGGCAACATCTACGTGCTCGACGAGCCGACCACGGGCCTGCACATGAACGACGTGGATACGCTGATTGGCCTGTTCGACCGCCTGGTGGATGGCGGCTCGACGGTCATCGTCATCGAGCACAACCTGGACGTGGTGTCTCGCGCGGACTGGGTGATTGACCTGGGGCCCGGCGCCGGTCACGAGGGCGGACGCGTCGTCTTCGAGGGCCTTCCCGCACAGCTAGCCGCTCACCCGGGCTCGCTGACCGGAGAGCACATGGCCCGTCGCCAGAAGGCGTAGTGGCGGGACTGCCGGAGCGGCGCCAGACGCCGTGCGCCGCTCCGGTGGAGAGGAATGACTCAGGCCGCCGCCGGCTCCAGCTTCCAGGGAACGAGGTTGTAGTAGTCGTCCTTGGGGTAGAGCTTGCCTTCGGTGCCGTAGAAGGCGAGCGACGCGTCCGTGCGGCGGTCGCCCTTCTCTGCCTGCCACCGGCTGCGGATGTTGAGCCCGTCCTTCTTGAAAGGAGGATGCCTACGCCCGTGCCGCGATGTGCGAGAGCCCCCGGAACGCGGTTTCCGTGGTGGCGCCGTACACCCAGTGCGCGGCGAGCGCGCCCAGGTGGCTGCTGGCGGGCGTCTTGTTGGGCGGCGGTGAGAGCTTCAATGCGGGCACCGCCACCTCGTCGCCCGCGAGGAAGAGGACCGTGCCGAAGCCCAGGCCCCAGAGCTTCCCGAGCAGGGGCGTGCGCGACCACAGGGCGCCGTAAATCGCGCCCCACATGGTGCCGTAGGTGAGGTGCACCAGGTTGCCGAGCCGCTTCTTGCGCTGCCCCTCGACCCGGACGCCCAGCGGGGACAGCGCCTTGCGCGCGACCTTCTCCGTGGAGGACTCCTGCGCGCCTCCGCTCGATTCCTCCTCCAGCAGCCGGCTGATCAGGCTCGGGAGCTTCGATGTCACCGACGTCATGGCGAGCGTGCCGAGCAGCCCCGCCGCGGCCCCCATGGCCGTGTCTCTCAGCAGCGAGTCATGTCCTGACCTGGAAGACGCGAAGCGACGCGGCAGTAGAGAGCGAACCATGGTCACAGGCCTCCTGGAAGGTGATGGAGCCATCACTGGCATCCCCGTGGAGGTGCGCACGGCCCGACGCGGCATCAGGGAACGGACGGCGCCATGCCTGCCCCGGGCCACTGCCTCCCTGCGTGCTTTGACGCCCTGCCAGGCCGCAATGCGCGCCGGGGCTGCCCTTGCCTGGCGGCACGGCACGCCTCCAAGGGGGCAATGACAACCAGCGCGAGCAGCTGATGCACGACGTGGCCGTGGGCCGCAAGCGCACAACGGCAGTCCATCCCGGCGGGACGCCGTTCGAGTCGACCCACCTGGGCGGGAACAGCCAGGACCCTGACCGCGCAGTGCTCGCCACCATCGAGCATCCAGGCACTGTCGCGCTCCCCAAGCGCCAGGACCACTGACGCCGTGCGTTGGGACGTTCCAGCTTCAAGTCAGACGGTGCAGGGCAAACGCTTACGTCTGGATATGAAGTGGGCGCTATTGACGGAATGCCAATAGCGGTCCATCATCTCCAAGAAGTCGAGCTTCGCGTCGTTCCCGTGACCAGCCAGTCCGCCTGACGATTGGGTGTCGAGCAGGCCCAAGCCCAGGGCTCCACCGGCCCGTGGTGCGCAATGGCTGCGGGATGACCGTGGCATGACAGCTGAGCCTGGCGAGGCGCTCCGTGATGAGTCTTTCCTCGAACCTCTGCGTCGCCGCACACAGCCGGCAGGGAGCCGGTAACACGCAGTGAGGGAGGAGGGACCCATGAGCACCGTGAGGGAATCGTTCGCGACGGTCAGGACCACCGTTCCGTTCATTCGAACGTTGTTGGTCGCGGGAGCACTGGCGAGCCCCACCGTGGCCGGTGCAAGCGATCTGCTCGGCAGTCGCCGAGGTGGCTCCGTGCAGTGGGACTTTTGTTATGGCAAGCCAGACAGCGCCCTCTTGCCAGTGGACCCGCGAACCCTGGTGCAGCCGGGTATCAGCAATGGTCGCGCGGTGCATTTCAATGCGTTCTGGAAGGACTGTCATGTCGACCCCGAGGCGGTGCAGGAGGAGGGCCCCGCGCGAACCTGTGGGGAACTGCGCCAGCGCTACAATCGTGGCGCGGCCCTGCTGACGAACGGTCACCCCGGCGTGGGCGCACTGTTCACCGGCACCGACCCCACGGCGATCGAGTCGGCGTTTGGCATCTCCACCTTCACGGCCGCGCAGTACAATGAGCTGTGGCGTGTCTGGGGCTTTCTCTTCCGTCCCGACAACTTCGACGCGCTGGTGGCCCAGCGCTACGGGTCAGGCCTGAGCACCGAGCGAAACCCCTACCCGCTGCCCGGGCAGAACCCCAACCGCACCAATGGCGGGAGCGGGCAGTTGCCACAGATGCTCACGCAGCTGCGGAACCCGGACGGAAGCTGGAGCGGACGCATCGGCGTCACATGCCACGCCTGTCACAGCGGCGCGGTGGGGACTCCCGCGGACGGGCCCGGGCTGGGCGTGGTGGAGGGGGGCGGCAGCAGCCTGGCGGACCTGGACCTGTTCCTGAGTGACTTGCTGCCCCTGGGCTATCCCGCGTCGCTGGCCACCTTCCTGAACCTCAATCGCACCCGTGGCACCAACAACGCGAGCGACATCAACCTCGCCTTCCTCTTCCCGGATGAGGAGCCACTGACGCCCTCCGAGGTCATCGGCCTCATCAACTCCGGGTCCACGGCCGGTATGGATACGCCCGCCTGGTGGAACATGGGGCATCGGCCGGTGAAGTTCGTCGATGGGGTGTTCCCCATGGATGCGCCGCGCGTGGACATGGTGTTCTACACGCCGTTCTTCGGCTTGTTTGGAGGCATCGGTGGGCCACTGAGCGAGGCGGGGCAGGACTGGATGCGCTCCAACGGCCCGCCGCTCAACACCTGGGTCGAATCGCTCAAGTCACCTGCCTATCCTTTGCCCATCAACCAGACACTGGCGGAGCAGGGGGCCGTGCTGTTCCACACGCTCGACATGTGGGCGCCGGGGCGCAACAACCCCGTGCCACGGCCCCAGGGCAACGGGTCCTGCGCGAGCTGCCACGGCGCCTACTCGCCTCGCTATGTCAATGACCCTGCCTTCCTCGCGACTCCGGCGCTGGAGGGGATGGCGAGCTACATCGTCCCCCTGGACATCATTGGCACGGACCCCGTCCGGGTGAATACCAACAACCATGCGGTGCAGACCGCTGGCGCCAAGAACTTCTTCGGCTACCCGCCGACGGCCGGCACCGCGCAGGACTGTGGCCCGCAGAACCAGCCACACATCCGGGGCGACCGGAAGCTCGGTTACCTCGCGCCGCCGCTGTACGGTGTCTGGGCGACCGCTCCGTACTTCCACAACGGCTCGGTCCCCAACGTCTGGGAGGTGCTCAAGCCCTCGGACCGCAAGCCCATCTGGCGCCGGGTCTCCGCGCCAGCGCGCTGGGACCAGCCTGGCGTCATCATGGGCTTCGACACCAACCTCCAACGTGCCTTCGACCCCGTGAAGCTCGGCTGGAAGTACGACACCATCGCTTGTCAGTGGCGTTCACCGCTGAATCCAGCGGTGTCTCCGTACATCAACTGCGACCCAGGCGACGAGTTCCGAACGCCCCTGGCGCAGGAGATGATGAGCGTTCTCTACAGCAACCTGATTGTCACCTGGAACATCCTCTTCCCGCCGACCCGCACGCGACGGCAGCTCGAGGATCGGAAAATCTACAACACCCACGCCTTTGGCCAGGACAACGGCGGGCATGAGTTCAACGCCGTGCTCACCGACCCGGAGCGCCTGGCGTTGATCGAGTACCTCAAGACGCTGTAGCTCGGGGCTGCGGCGGCCCCTGTTCGCGGAGCCCTCTGGCTGCGCGAACAGGGCAGGTCTCCGTGGCGGGGACGGGACGCCCGAGCAGGCTCGGCGACCGGCCCCGCCAATGAACGCCTACCGGCGACGGCGCTGCTGCATGGCGCGGCGAGCCGCGGCACGTGCCTCGCCGCGCGCCGCGACCTCCTTGAGCGCCGCTTCCTCACCGCTGTCGCCCGAGAGGAAGCCGGAGAGCGCGCGGATGGTGGGGTAGCGGAAGAGGTCCACCAGCGTGAGCGGCTTCTCCACCTGCGCCTTGAGCTTCTCCAGCACCTGCACCATCAGCAGCGAGTGGCCGCCCAGGTCGACGAACTTGTCCTCCACGCCGACCTTGTCGAGCTTGAGCACGTCCTGCCAGATGGCGGCGATCAGCGCCTCCGTCTCGCCCTCGGGCCGGACGAGCTCGCCGCGCGCCTGGGCCTGCTCCGGAGGCGGCAGCGCCTTGCGGTCCACCTTCTTGTTCGGCGTCTGCGGGAAGGCGCTCAGCGTCACGAAGGCCTGCGGCACCATGTACTCGGGCAGGCGCGCACGGAGGAACTCGCGCAGCGCGTCCGCCGCGGGGGGCTCGCCCGGCTTCGCGATGAGGTACGCCACCAGTCGCTTGTCGCCCGGGATGTCCTCACGGACGATGACGACCGTCTCGCGCACCGCGGGGTGCTCGCCCAGCCGGGACTCGATTTCGCCCAGCTCGATGCGGAAGCCCCGCACCTTCACCTGGTGGTCCAGGCGGCCGATGAACTCCACCACGCCGTCCTGCCGCCACCGCGCGGCGTCACCGGTGCGGTACATGCGCGCGCCCGGCTGCGAGGAGAACGGGTCCGGCACGAAGCGCTCGCGGTCCAGCTCCGGGCGGTGGTGGTAGCCCCGCACCACGCCCGCGCCGCCGATGTAGAGCTCGCCCGCCGCGCCGATGGGCAGCGGCCGCTGCTGCGCGTCCAGGACGTAGAGCTGCGTGTTCGCGATGGGCGTGCCGATGGGAACGCTCTCGCCCACGTTCTTCACCGGCTGTGTGGAGGACCAGATGGTCGTCTCGGTGGGCCCGTACATGTTGATGACGTCGCCGGAGACCGTCTCGGAGAGCTGGCGCGCCAGCGGGACGGGGAAGGCCTCGCCGCCCACCATCATCTTCCGCAGGCGCTTGAGGCCCTCGCGCGAGCGCTCCTCGGCCAGCAGCATGCTCGCCTGGGACGGCGTGCACTGCAGGTGCGTCACGGCGTGGCGCTCCAGCAGCGCGGGGATGGAGCCGTCCAGCTCGGGCTCGGCGCTCGGCTGGCCGACGCTCGCGTTGGCGCGCTTGCGCACCTCGGCGAGCAGCGGCAGGTGCTTCATCACCAGCTCCGTGGGGACGCCGAAGTCCACGAGGCAGGCAATCTCGTCCACGTCCAGGCCCTTGAGCCGGTCCACCAGGGCGACGCACGTGTCCACGCTGCCGAAGAGGCCCGAGGACTGGAAGTAACGCTCGAAGGAGAAGTCGAGCAGGGCGTCCATCTCCTCGGCGGAGAGGTGGTCGGTGCCGAAGTTGCCGTTGGCCAGCGTCGTCTGCGCCTTGAAGGCCGGGAAGCTCCAGGCCGCCTCCTTGATGAGCCCCACCGACGACTTGAGGTAGGCCTTCATCGGGCCGCGGACGACCTCCTTCACGGATGCCTCGGAGTCGCCGACGAAGGTGTGCAGCATCAGGGACACGGTGCCCTTGCCGGGGTGCCCGGCCTTGGCCCACGTCTCCCGGTACAGGGCAATCTTCTGCGCCACCTCCTCCACGGACTGGCCGAGCAGGTGCGTGAGGACGTGGCAGCCGGCGCGCGCGGCCTCCTCGAACGTCTCCGGGTTGCCGGCGGTGGTGACCCAGATGGGCAGCTCCTTCTGCACCGGCCGGGGCAGGGTGCGCAGCTTCACCGGATGGCCCGTGCCGCTCTTCGTCTCCAGCGCCTCGCCGCGCCACAGCCGGCGCACGTCTTCAATCTGCTGGAACATGACGCGCTTGCGGTCCGGGAAGTTCTCCGGACGCAGCGCGAAGTCGTTGGGCTGCCAGCCCGCGGCGAACGAAATCCCCACGCGGCCGTGGGAGATGTTGTCCACCACGGACCAGTCCTCGGCGATGCGCAGCGTGGGGTGCAGGGGCGACACGAGGCTCCCCGCGCGAAGCTGCACGTTGCGCGTCACCGCCGCCAGCGCGGCGGACGTCACGGCCGGGTTGGGGAAGAGCCCGCCGAAGGCGTGGAAGTGCCGCTCCGGCGTCCACACGGCGCAGAAGCCGTTCGTGTCCGCGAAGCGCGCGCTCTCCAGCAGCAAGTCGTAGCGGCCCTCGGGACGCTCACCCTCGTCGCTGGAGAAGTAGAAGAGGCTGAACGCCATGGCGCGCGAGGCGTGCTGGCCCTCCTGCGCCGGGCCGTGCCGCTCCGCGTGGATGACCACCGTGAAGCCGCGCGTGAGCGTCCAGAGCAGCTCCAGCACGGAGATGTCGAAGTTGAGGCTCGTCACGGCCAGCCACGTCCCGCGCTCCGTGCCCAGGCGCTCGTCCATGCCGATGCCGAAGTTCACGACGTTGCGGTGCTCAATCATCACGCCCTTGGGCTTGCCCGTGCTGCCCGAGGTGTAGATGACGTAGGCCAGGCTGTCCGGCGTGGCCGGCGGCGTCCGGGCCTCCGGCGCGGCGGCGATGCGCTCCCATTCCTGGTCCACCGCGAGCACGCGCTGTGCCGCGGAGGGCACGCGCGTCAGCAGTCGCTCCTGGGTGAGCACCAGGTGGCAGCCCGCGTCCTCCACCATGAAGGCGATGCGCTCGGCGGGGTAGGCCGGGTCGAGCGGCACGTAGCAGCCCCCCGCCTTGTGCGTGGCCAGCACGCCCACCATCATCTCCAGCGAGCGCTCCATGAAGATGCCCACGCGGACGTCGCGGCCCACGCCCTGGCCACGCAGATGCCGGGCGAGCGTCTCGGCGCGCGCGTCCAGCTCTCGGTAGGTCAGCGAGGCGCCCCGGCAGATGAGCGCGGTGGCGTCCGGCGTGCGCTGGGCCTGGGCCTGGAAGAGGGAGGCCAGGGTGGCGTCGTGGGGGAACTCGCGCCGTGTGTCGTTCCAGCGGGCCAGCAGCTGGCGCTCCTCCGCGCCCAGCAGGTCGTGCTCGCCCACGGCCTTGCCCGGGGCATCCCGGAGCGAGGCGAGGAACGCGGCGAGCTGGCGCGCCACGTCGTCCACGCGGGCCTTGTCCACGCGCGTGGCGTCGAAGTGCAGGTGGGCGTGACGGCCCTGGGCGTCCACATCGATGACCAGCGCCGCGCCCCCCACCCCGGGGTTCGGCGCGCCGATGCGCAGCGCGACGGGATAGGCCACCTCACCGCCGTGGCGCTGGAGGCTGGACAGCTGAGCGGAGCGGCCCAGCACGTCCCGCGCGAGCACGCCCTTGTCGCGCAGCTGCGTCAGCGCCTTGCGGAAGGCGCCAGCGGCCTGCTCCGGCGCGTCCTTCATCGGCAGCTCGATGCGCAGCGGGAGCTGCGAGGCGAAGAAGCCCTCCACGCCCTCGATGCGGGCGCGTGTGGAGGCATCCGCGTAGCCCACGTCGAAGCGGGGCTCGGGCGACAGCCGCGCGAGGAAGGCCGCGGCGGTGAAGAGCAGCCGCTCCTCGGGCGGCAGGTCCGTGGCCCAGCCCGGAGCCAGGTCGCTGGCCTCGAACTTCAGCGTGTGGATGCCCGTGTCCTTGGAGCTGCCACCCAGGAAGGGCAGGTCCGGCGGCGACAACGTCTCCAGGCGGTGGAGGAAGAAGGACTCCGCCTTGCCCGCCAGCATGCCCACCTCGGTCAGCCGGGCGCGCAGCTCCGGCGAGGCGACGGGCAGCACATCGCCCCGGGCGAGCATGCGCGCGCCGAGCAGGTCCGGCCACGCCAGCGGCGCGCCGCACAGGCCCTTGGGGCCCTTCAGCGTGAGGTCTCCGCCCTGGAGCGCCACCGTCAGCGCGTCGCCCTCGATGTCGAGCACCGTGCCCGGGGCCGCCTCGGAGGCTGGCTCGGCGCGGCGGGCCTCGGAGATGGCGACGGGCCCGTTGCCCAGCCACACCTTCGCGAAGGCCAGCGGGTTGGGATAGCCGCCATAGTCGAGCGCCGACACCAGCGCGTGCGCCACGTCCACGTCACCGTGGAGGTCGAGCACGGCCGCCGCCTCCGGCCGCTGCGCGAGGCCGAAGTAGCTGCGCTGGGAGAAGTCCTGCTCCTTCGGCTCGGCCGTGCCCGCGACCAGCTCCTCCGCGAGCTCGGCGAAGGTCTCCATGCCCAGCGTGTAGCAGCGGGCATTGAGGCTGAAGGCTGTCTCGCCCGGGGCGATGTCGAAGAGGCGCTGCTTGAGGATGCGGCCCTTGTCCGCGCCCTGCGTCATCTCGTGCCAGGTGACGCCGTGCCGCGACTCCCGGTTCAGCAGGGCCCACGAGGTGACGTTGAGACCGGCGTAGCGGGGCAGGGGGCCGTCATGGAAGTTGATGGCCATGCGCCGGGGCAGGCGGAGGATGTCGTCCTTCACCATGCTCAGGTTGACGATGCTGAAGAGCCAGTCGAAGGGCTCCTGGGACAGGAAGGGCAGCACCTGATCGCCAGGGAGCACGTGGGGGATGCCCTGTTCCTCCGCCCAGCGCTGGAGCGCGGGCTCGCGCGTGACGAGCCCGAGAATCCGGACGCCGCGCTCGGTGAGCGCCTGCGCGCAGGGGACGACGAGGGTGCCCTCGCCGATGATGAAACAGCTGGGCGACTCCGGAGCCGCGCTCATTCAGTGCCTCCTGGGTTTCTGCGATTCGGGTGTCCCACGGCTCAAAGGCCCAGGCCCTGTCGGGCGTCGGCGAGCGCGGGGGGATGCTTCAGCAAGTCGGCGTGTCCGATGTCCTCGTAGAACTTGAGGGTGGCGCCCAGCCCGCGGCTGACGAGCTCGCCCTGGACAGTCGGCAGGGCGCTGTCGGCCATGCCATGCAGCACGAGCGTGGGCGGCAGTTGCTTCACCTGGAGCAGCGGCCGGTTGTCGTAGTGGTGCTGCCTGTAGAGGCGGCCCAGGAGCCCCTCGGGGCGCACCTTCATCTGGTGGAAGGGCGCGAACAGCACCAGCCTCCTGGCGGGGGTCGCCCGCTCATGGAGCGTGTGGGCCGCCGCGAGCGCCGCCATGCTGCCCATGGAGAAGCCCACGAGGTGGATGCCCTGAGCGGAGGAGGGGTGTGTCGACACCAGCCAGCGCATGGCGTTCGCGGCGCTGTCGCGAAGCGCCTCGGGGGAGGGCTGCCCCGGCGAGCCATCGAAGCCGGGCGGCGCGAAGGCGGCCAGCCCGAGCCCGCGCCCCTGGTCCAGCGAGAGCAGGATGGACTTCGCTTCGGCGAGGTATCCCGGCGTGTTGCCACCGAAGTAGACCAGCCACCGCGTCTCTCCGTTGGAGGGAGGGCGCGTCAGCGCGACATTCGAGGGCACCGCGTCGGGGCCCGTGAGCGTCCAGCCGCCAGCCGCCAGCTCACCCCGCTCCGCCGCTGTCAGCGGCGCGCCGGTGTACGGGAACGGGCCAGGGATTTCAGGGTCGTGTCGAGGCCATCCCACCATGAGTATCCACACCACCAGCACGACTGCGATTGCAGGCGTCGCGTTCCGTGCTGAGAAGCGACCCACTTCACGGCTGGATGTCTTTACCTCGAACCAGTCCATCGAACCTCTCCCCGCGAGCCGTGTTGCGCCTCGTCCAACGCCTCGCGCAGCAGCCGGCCCAGGACGTGGACGTTGGGCTCGCGGACCAGGCTGTCATGGTCGCCCGGTACCTCGCGGATGGTCAGCGCCGGCACCAGCGGCTCCCAGCCCAGGCTGGTGCCCATGTGCGCGTAGATGGCGTGAATCTCCTGCGCGCGGAACAGCGTCACGGGGCCCGCGTAGGGGCTGGGCGTGTAGCGGCTCGCGAGCAGCTGGAAGCGCTCGGTGAGCTGGAGGTTGCGCAGCTCGATGGGCAGGGCTTCACCGCGCTGCTCGTACCAGCGCAGCCTGAGCTGGCTCCACAGCCGGGTGCCGTCGCGCTCGACCTTGGTGCGCAGCTTGCGGGAGACGTAGCTGGCAGCGCCTTCGCGGCGCAGCTCACGCAGCCGCTCGTTGAAGGACTGGCGCCGCTCCTGGGTGGCCGGGTGGAAGGTGTCCAGGAACGCGACCAGCGCCACCGGCTCACCCAGCGCGTGCAGCCGCTGCGCCATCTCGTAGGCGACGACGCCACCTCCGGAGTAGCCACCGAGCAGGTACGGCCCGTGGGGCTGCACCTGGCGGATGCTCTCCAGGTAGATGTCCGCCATCTCCTCGATGCTGTCCGCCGGGGGCAGCTTGCCGTCCACGCCGCGTGCCTGGAGCCCGTAGAAGGGCTGCTCCTTGCCGAGCGCCTGCGCCAGCTCGCGGAAGTTGAGGACGTTGCCTCCCGCGCCGTGCACGCAGAAGAAGGGCAGGGCGTTGCCACCCTTCTGGATGGTGACCAGGGGGGACCAGCTCTTCGCTGCCACCTTGACCGCCGGGGCCTGTGCGGCGGGCGCCGCGTCACCGGGAGCCGCGTCCGGCGTGAAGGGAATCCCCGCGGCCTCGCGCACCAGGGCGGCGCACTGCTCCAGCGTGGGGGCCTCGAACAGGGTGGCCAGCGTGAGGTCCGCGCCCAAGGTCTTCTTGATGCGCGCGAACAGGCGCACCGCGATGAGCGAGTGACCGCCCAGCTCGAAGAAGTTGTCCTTCAGGCCGACCTTGGGTGCGCCGAGCAGCTGTTGCCACAGCTCGGCCAGCTTGCGCTCCACGTCGTCGCGCGGGGCGTCCGCGGCGGCCGTGTCTGCCGCCTGCCCGTCGTGAGCGGACGTGGCCGGAGCCGGCGAGGACTTCGCCGCCTCCTGCTTCGGACGCATGCGGGCCGCGAGGGCGTGCAGGTCCATGGAGCTGACGAAGAGCGCCGGCGTGTCCTTGAGCGACAGCGCGCGCAGGAAGGCGTCCTGGCCTTCCGCGGGCTTGATGCCCAGCGGCAGCCAGCTCTCCAACATCGAGCCCTTCTTCTGCGGCGCGCGGCCGAATCGCCGCGCCTCGACGGCCGCGACCAGGTAGCCCTCGATGGCGCAGAAGACGTTGCCGTCCGTGTCGGTGAGCGTCACGTCGAGCAGCGCGCCGCGGCCCTCCTCCTGGCGCACGCGCACGTGGCTCATGGCCACCTCGGGCCACGGGCCCCAGACCTGGAGCTGCCGGTACGAGACGGGCACGTGCAGCTTCCCTGGCTGCCCCGCGTCGGGGAGCAGCGAGAAGGCGAAGCCGGACGCGATGTCCAGCAGCCCGGGCGGAATCCCATACGTGGCCAGGTCCTCGCGGAAGGCGCGAGGCAGCTCCAGCCGGGCCAGGGCCTCGGACGTGCCGAAGCCCGCGGTGCGCAGCACCTTCCAGCGAGGACCGAACGCGATGAGCGCGTCCTGCGGCAGGGACTGCTCGCCCTCGCCAAAGGTCAACGGCCGCTCACCACACCGCGCCCGGACGGTGGACAGGTCCAGCGCGGCGGGGCGCGAGCCCTGGGCCGCGTGGAGGCGCGCGGTGGCGTGCTCCGTCCAGGCGTTTCCGGACGCGCGGCTGCGCACGCGGAAGGAGCAGCCGTCGCCCTCGGGGGCCAGGGAGACCTCCACCTCGCGGACCTCTCCATCCGGGACGTCCAGCGGAGACACGAGCGAGAGCTGGGACAGCTCCAGCGGCTCGCCGGGACGGGCCAGCGTCCAGGCGGCACGGGCCAGCTCGACGTACGCGGTGCCGGGGAGGACGGGGCCTCCTCCGCGCATGCGGTGCTCGTCCAGCACCCAGAGGGCCTTCGCGTCGTAGATGGCGCGGAAGACGTGGTGCCCCTCCGGCGCCTCGACGCGCCGCTGGAGCAGCGGATGACTGACGGCCTCACCGGGCGGCAGTTGCGGCGCGAGCTGCGCCGCGGCCATGCCCACTTCCTGCCAGACGCCCCAGCCCAGCGCGAGCGCGCGCTTCGCGATGCCCGTGGCCTCCAGCCGCGCGGCCTGGGCGAGCAGGAATGCGTTGGCGGCGACGTAGTCCACCTGTCCCGGCGGCGCCAGCCAGGCGCTGGTCGACGCGAAGCTGACGAAGAAGTCCAGCGCCGCGCCTTGCAGGGCCTCTTCCAGCGCGAGCGCCCCCAGGGCCTTGGACGCGAGCACCCGCAGCGCCGAGTCGCGCGTCTTCGCCTCCAGCGGCCCGTCCTCGAGCGTACCCGCCGCGTGCACCACGCCGTGCAGCGCGCCGAAGCGCTCCTTCACCTGGGCGATGGCCGCGCGCAGTTGCTCAGCGTCGGTGACGTCCGCCTTGAGCAGCAGCACCTGGGCGCCAAGCCCTTCCAGCGTGCGTTGCAGCTCCGCGTGCGAGGCGCTGGCCGCCGACCGCGACACGAGCGCGAGCCGGGCCCTGGCCTTGCGCGCGAACAGCTCGGCCAGCGTGCGGCCGATGCCGCCCAGGCCGCCCGTGATGAGGTAGACGCCCTCCTCACGCAGCGGCGTCGGGCCCTCGTCGAGCGCCGTCCGCTCCAGCACCTGCACCAGCCGGCGCCCACCGCGCAGTGCCACCGGGGCCTCGACGTCCGGACGCAGCAGCTCCTCCACGAGCTCCCGCGCCTGGCCCATCACGTTGACCACCAGTTGCAGGTCCACCACGCGGGCCTTGAGCTCGGGGAGCTCCTTGGGACCCACGAGCAGCGGACCGAAGCTGAGCGCCTGCTCGGGGCTCGTGGCATGTCCTTCGGCCGGAAGGGCCTCCTGCGTCACCCGCACGTAGCGGAGGCCTGACGGGAGCGACTCGGCGGTCAGGGACTGCATCAGCGCCAGCGGTGTGAGGAAGTAGCGCGACACCGCGCGTTCCCATCCCAACGCGGCAAGGTCCCGGCCGGTGACGTCCACGATGCGAGGCGGCACGCGCCGCTCGCTACCCATCGCATCCCAGAGCGCTTCCCAGTCCTCGCGTGCATCGAGCCGCAGCGTGAAGCGCCGCTCGGCCGCGCGTCCGAAGGCATCGCCGGGGAGCACGCGTGATACCTGGGCGCCGCGCGCCGACAGCTCGCGCGCGAGCTCGTTGACCAGCACGGTGTCTTCGCCCACCAGGAGCCAGCGCTCGTTCTCCGCGGGCACCTCGGGGGCCGCGCCGGCCTGCTCCCGGAAGCGGGGCACGTAGCCCCAGCGCGACACATTGTCCTCGCGCACCAGCGGGCGCTCGCCTTCGCGCCGCGCCATGAAGGTGCCGCTGCCCGGCTCCACCCAGTGGCGCTCGCGTTCGAACGCATACGTCGGCAGCGCCACGCGGCGCCGCTTCTGGCCGTCGAAGAGCGCCGCGGCGTCCAGGTCCACGCCGGCCGCCCACAGCCGGCCGAGCGCGAGCTGGAAGAACGCGAGGTCCGCGACGGAGTCGTTCGGGTGCCGCAGCGACGGCACCAGCTGCTCGGCCTGGGGCTTCTCTACCTGGGCGCGCAGCAGCTGCGTGAGCGTCTGGCCGGGGCCGACCTCCAGGTAGACGCGCGCCTTGTCTGCCAGGAGCACGCCCGCGCCCTCGGCGAAGCGCACCGGCTGGCGCAGGTGGCGCACCCAGTAGTCGGGCGAGGTGGCCTCCTCGGGCGTCACCCACGTCCCGGTGACGTTGGAGATCCACGGCGCGGTGGGCTTGGAGAAGCGCACCGTGCCCAGGAACTCGCGGAACGGCGCGAGGATGGGCTCCAGCATGCGCGAGTGCGCGGCCACCTTGATGTGCAGCCGCCGCGTCTCCACCTCACTCGCCTTGAGCTGGGCCTCCAGCGCCTCGATGGCGGCCACCTCGCCGGACACGAGGCACAGCCCCGGCGCGTTGTGCGCGCCCAGGTCCAGGCCCTCGCCCAGGAGGGGCCTCAGCTCGGCCTCGGGCAGCTCCACGCTCAGCATCGCGCCCGCGGGGAGCTGGTCGAACAGCCGACCACGGCACGCGACGATGCCCAGGGCGTCCTTCACCGAGAAGACGCCGTTGAGCTGGGCGCAGGCGTACTCGCCCATGCTGTGACCCAGGCACGCCTGTGGCGTCAGCCCGCGCGCCTTCCACAGGGCCGCGAGCGACAGCTCCACGGACAGCAGCGCTGGCAGCGCGTACGTGGCCTGCTCCAGCTGGGCGCGGGCATCCGACTCTGCGCCGGGCTCCGGGAAGAGCAGGGGGCGCAGCTTCAGCGACTGGTGCTGCTCCAGCAGCGCGAGGCACTCGTCCAGCGCGCGGCGGAACACGGGCTCCTGCTCGTAGAGGCCCTTCGCCATGCCCGGGTACTGCGCGCCACCACCCGGGAAGAGGAACACCACCGGGCGGCCCTCTGCCTCCGTCTGCGCCTGGGCCGTCCGCGCGGCCTCCGGCTGCGACAGCAGGCGCACGGCCTCCTCGCGCGATGACGCCACCACCGCGCGGCGGTGCGCGAAGCGGCGGCGGCCGGCCAGCAGCGTGTACGAAGCGTCACCCAGGTTGGGCGCGTCCGGCTCGCCCAGGCGCTGTGCCAGCCGCTGGGCGGCGCGCTCCAGGGCGGCGGGCGTGCGCGCGGACAGCCACAGCGTCTCGAAGGGCCGCGCTGCGGATGTCTGCGGCTGCGCGGGCGCCTCCTCCAGGATGACGTGTGCGTTGGTGCCGCCCACGCCCAGCGAGTTCACCGCGGCCCGGCGCGGACGGCCCCTGGCCGCGGCCCAGTCGCGCAGCGTGGCATTCACGCTGAAGGGCGAGCGCGCGAAGTCAATCTGCGGGTTGGGCTTCTCGAAGTGCAGCGTGGGCGCCATCTGCTTGTGCCGCAGCATCTGGACGACCTTGATGAAGCTCGCCACACCCGCGGCCGTGTCCAGGTGGCCGATGTTCGTCTTCACCGAGCCGATGCGGCAGAACCCGCTCTTCTGCGTCTGCGTGCGGAAGGCCTGGGTGAGGGCGGTGATTTCAATCGGGTCGCCCACCGGCGTGCCGGTGCCGTGGCACTCGATGTAGTCGATGGTGTCGGCGCTGATGCCGGAGACGTTGAGCGCCTCCACCACCGCGTCCGCCTGTCCGTCGACGGACGGGGCCAGGTAGCCCACCTTGCGCGCGCCGTCGTTGTTGACCGCGCTGCCCTTCACCACCGCGTAGATGGTGTCACCGTCCGCCAGCGCGTCCTCCAGCCGGCGCAGGACGACGACACCCGCGCCGCTGCCGAAGAGCGTGCCCTGCGAGCGATGGTCGAAGGCGCGGCAGTGCCCGTCCGGTGAGAGGATTTCCCCTTCCTGGTACAGGTAGCCCCGGTAATGCGGCAGCTCCAGCGTGACACCGCCCGCCAGCGCCAGGTCACACTCGCGCGCCAGCAGGCTCTGGCAGGCGGAGTGGATGGCGACCAGCGACGTGGAGCACGCCGTCTGCACATTGAGGCTGGGCCCGCGCAGGTCCAGGCAATACGAGACGCGCGTGGTGAGGAAGTCCTTGTCGTTGCCCGTGTGCCGCACCAGGAACAGGCCGACCTGCTCCATGAGCTGCGGGTTGGTGAAGAGGTTGTAGGGCATGTACGCGTTCATGCCCGAGCCGCCAAACACGCCGATGGGGCCCTTGAAGCGCTCCGGCGGATGGCCGCTGTGCTCCAGCGCTTCCCAGCACACCTCCAGGAAGTGCCGGTGCTGCGGGTCCATCAGGGACGCCTCGCGCGCGCTGAAGCCGAAGAAGCCCGCGTCGAAGTCCTCGAGGCCCTCGTACACCATGCCCGACTTCACGTAGTTCGGGTCCTGGAGCAGCGCGGGGTCCACGCCCGCGCTCAACAGCTGCGCATCGGTGAAGTGAGTGACGGACTCGACGCCGTCGCGCACGCGACGCCAGAACGTGTCCACGTCGCGTGCTCCAGGCAGTCGCGCGGCCATTCCCACCACCGCGATGTCTGGAGACTCCGATAGCCCCTCAACGTCTTCCGTCATGACAGTGATCCTGCAAAGTACCGCTTCCAGCAGTTCAATTCAGCACAGGACGAGGCGGGTCGAAGCCGCCCCAGCTTTGGAATCGGAGTACCGAGGTCTGTCACGGCATCCCCCCGCTGCTTCCAACCTACTCGTGTGTGGCGTGGAGCCCGAATATCTGGCGCAGCCGCCCGAGTATACGACCGACTTCGGCGGGAATGGCGTCGGTGCTCGGTCCGCTCGCCTCGGCCACGGCCCGCAGCTGGGTCCGTCGCTGGGCGAGCATGGAGGAGAGCTGCCGGGCCAGGCCGGGGTATTCGCTGAAGAGCCGGGCGAAGGTGGGTCGGTCCACCTCGAGGAGCAGCGAGTCCTGCACCGCCACCACCGTGGCCGAGCGCCGCTCGCCCGTCAGCAGGGACATCTCCCCGAAGTAGCTGCCGCGTCCCAGGCGGGTGACTTCTGACTGGGCCCTGCCGGCGCGCACGCTGACCTCGCCGGAGGCGAGCACGTAGAAGGTCCGGCCCTCATCGCCCTCCTGGATGATGCGCTCGCCCGCGCCGAAGCGGCGCACCAGCGACTCCTGGCGCAGCCGGTCCAGGTCCTCGGCGTTCAGCGTCTGGAAGAGGTCCACGGCGCCCAGGACGCTGCGGATGGTGTCCTCGGACAGCTCCGCGCGCGCCATTTCCTGCTTCACGTGCACGGTGCGCTGCGCGTAGGGAATCTCGATGTTCTCCCGGCGCAGCCGGTACCACAGGCGGGTGTGCAGGTCCTCCTTCACCGCGTCGGCCATGCCGTAGTCGGCGATGAAGAAGCGCACCATATAGCGGATGGCGTTGTCCTCGTAGCTCAGCGTGCGCGCGATGGGCGAGGGCTCCGGCAGGACGAGCGGCGTCTCCCGCAGCGTCTCCAGCAGCGCGTTCTTCACCTGGTTGGGCGGGGTGTCCCGCGACAGGCGGAACTCCACGTCGATGCCGACCGGGTTCAGGTCCTGGGTGAAGTTCTGCACCAGCTCCTTGGCCACCATGCTGTTGGGCAGCGTGATGACCTCGCGGCGGAAGTTGGACAGCCGGATGGAGCGCCAGCCGATGAAGACGACACGCCCGGTGTGCGTCCCGATGCGGATGAAGTGGCCCACCTCGAAGGGCCGGTCCAGCTGGAGCGACAGGCCGGCGAAGAGGTTGCCCAGCGTCTCCTGGAGCGCCAGACCGATGACCACCGACAGCACCGCGGACGTGGCCACCAGGCCCGCCAGGTCCACGTCGAACTGGGTGCGCAGGAGCGGCAGCACCGCCAGCGGGTACAGCGTGAAGTCGATGACGTTGCGGAGGATCTTCGGCGTGCCCACCGCTGGCGCGCGCAGCCGGATGAGCTTCAGTGCCAGCGCCACGGAGGCGCGGATGCCACCGAAGGTGAACATCAACATCCAGCCCACCTGGAGCGCCTTCTTCAGGCCGCCGGGGGCCGCCTCGGGCATGGCCCACGAGGCCAACCGGAGCACGACGAACGCGATGAGGAGGCGGATGGCGCTCTTCAGGTCCTGCCGAAGGTCGGGGTCATGGGAGGCGGTGCGCACCCCCATGAGCACGACGATGAGCAGCGCACCCACGGCCAGGGACAGGTTGCTCTGAAGGAAGGGCAGCAAGGCGGGGGGAATGTCTCCCGCCATCTGAGTGAGGGTCAAGGCGGCCGTTGACGCGTGCCGCGTGAGCGGGGATACACGCGGCATGACGCTCGCATCGGTACTGGGACAGCCGCGCGCGGTGGACGCCCTCCAGGCGGCCTTGCGCAGCGGCGCGGTCCACCACGCGTACCTCTTCGCCGGGCCGGAAGGGGTGGGCAAGGAGCTGGCCGCGGTGGGGCTGGCCCAGGCCCTCACGTGCCCCGAGCAGCCGGACGTGGGCTGCGGCGCCTGCGCGAGCTGCCAGCGCGTGGAGAAGGGGCTTCACCCGGACGTGACCTGGGTGATGCCGGACGACGAGCGCGTCTCCCGGGGACTGGCGGGCCGGTCCGACTTCACTGGGACGCCCAGCCGGGAGCTGCGCGTGGAGCAGGTCCGCCAGCTCCAGGAGCGCATCGCCCTGCGCGGCCTGGAGTCGCGCCGCAAGGTGGCGCTCATCGTCTCCGCCCAGACGATGAACGTGCAGGCGCAGAATGCCTTCCTCAAGACGCTGGAGGAGCCGCCCTCGGACACCACCCTGGTCCTGGTGGCCAGCGCCATGGACCGGCTGCTGCCCACCATCCGCAGCCGGTGCAGCAAGGTCCACTTCGGTCCACTGCCAGTGGAGCTGGTCGCCCAGCGCGTGGCCGAGGCGCGCAAGCTGGACCCGGAGACGGCCAAGCTCGCGGCCGTGATGGCCGGCGGCAGCCTGGGCCGGGCCATGGCGCTGGACGTGGACGCGCTGGCGAAGCGCAAGGACATCGTCACCGCCTTCGAGGCCCTGCGCGGCGAGGATGCGGTGGGCCTGCTGCGCTTCGCGGAGGCCCATGGCGGCTCGCGCGAGGACGCGGAGGGCACCCTGGAGCTGCTGGTGCTGTGGACGCGCGACCTGGCGCTCGTGAAGGCGGGCCAGGAGGCGGGGCTGGCGAACCGGGACTTGCTGGAGCTGGCCCGGCAGGTGGCGGCCCGGACGACGGACCTCCTCCTGCACCGCCGGCATTCGCTGCTGGAGGGCGCGCGCGCGGCCATCGCCCGCAACGGCGCGCCCCGGCTCCAACTGGAGCGGATGCTCATCGACCTGTTCACGGAGATGCCGCGATGAGCGCCAGTGACATGGATGAGGTGCTGTCCAGCGTGAAGGCGGGGAAGGTCGCTCCCGTGTACCTGCTGGCGGGTGAGGAGTTCCTGGTCCGCAAGGGCGCCGACGAGCTGGTGAAGCTGCTCGTCCCGGACGCGGCCATGGGCCTCAACCTGGCGGTGCTGGACGCGGGCAGCCCGCGCGAGGTGGCGCAGGAGCTGGCCACGCTGCCGCTGTTCCCCGGCCGCAAGGTGGTGCTGGTCCGCGACCCGGAGTTCCTGGCGCCCAAGAAGGGGCGGGGGGACGCGCTGGGCAAGGCGCGCGAGGCGTGGAAGGCAGGCAAGCGCAAGGAAGGCGCGCGGCGGCTGCTGGCGCTGGCGGCGCGCGCGGGCTGGGGCGTGGAGCAACTGGACCCGGGCAGCCCGGGGGCGCCCTCCGTCGAGAAGTGGAAGGAAGAGCTCAACGTGGAGCTGGCCGACGCGGACGTGGCCTTCCTCAAGGAGGCCGCTGCCTACTGCCGCGAGGAGCGCATCTCCGCGCCGGAAGGAGACACCACCGCGCTGCTGGACCTGCTCCAGAAGGGGGTGCCGGCGGGCCATGCGCTGGTGCTGGCCGCGTCGGACGTGGATGCGAAGAACCCGCTGGTGAAGCTGGCCCACGACAAGGGCTACGTCGTCGAGCGGAAGGTGGCCGCGCGCCACAAGGACCTGGACCTGTCGGACATCGCCAAGGAGTTCCTGGCCCCCTTCAAGAAGAAGCTGGGCCCCGGCGCGCTGGACGAGCTCAAGGAGCGCATCGGCGGGAACATCCGCCTGCTCCAGTCGGAGCTGGAGAAGCTGGCCACGTACTCGGAAGGGCCCGCGATTGAGCGGGCGGACGTGGTCGCGCTGGTCCACCACGCGCGCGAGGAGGAGTTCTTCGAGCTGTCCGAGGCGCTCCAGAAGCGCGACTTCGCCGGGGCACTCGCCTACGCGGATGACGCCATGGGGCAGGGGACGCACGCGCTGCAGTTGCTGGGCGCGGTGGCCTCCATCGTCCGGAGCCTGCTGGAGAGCCACGAGTGGCTGTGGCGCTACGCGGGAGGCACGCCGCCGCGCACCGCGAAGGACGTGGAGGCGCGCGTCTTCCCCCGCCTGGAGGCGGAGCTGAAGGGCAGCAAGCGGAAGATGCCCAACGCGTGGGCGCTGACGTTCAGCATGAAGGCCGCGGCGGGCTACGAGCGGCGCGAGCTGCTGGGCGCGCTGGTGGCCTGCGCCGAGGCGGACCTGGCGCTGAAGTCCTCGGCGAACGGCCGGCTGGTCATCGAGCGGCTGCTGGCCACGGTGTGTGTGCGCCAGCACGGCGCCGGTTAGAGGTAGCGCTCATGGCGGACAAGCGTCGTTTCGACCTCTTCGCGGACTTCCTGGTGGAGCGCTTCAGCGCCCCGCGCGTCTTCGACGTGGCCGGAGGGCAGGGGAAGCTGAATGAGGCCCTGACGAAGCGGGGGCGGACCGTCACGACGTTCGACCTGCGGCACAAGCACCTGCCCGTCAACTACGCCCAGCGCATCTTCACGTTGGAGGAGCCATGCGAGGCGGAGCTGGTGGTGGGCATGCACCCGGACGGCGCCACCCGCATCATCATCCAGTACGCGGCGGCGCACCGGCTGCCCTTCGCGGTGGTGCCGTGCTGCTCCGACAACGGGATGCCCTACAACCCGTGGATGCGGCACCTGGCCGAGCTGGCCCGTGAGTCCGGCTTCGCGCTCGTGGAGGAGGTGAAGCTCTCCATGGACGGGCGGGCCCGCGTCATCGTGGGCGAGCACCGCCCGCCGCCGGCAGCAGGGGCGTGACGACCGTCCGCGGTCTCCGGCCTGGCACTTTGCTCCAGCGGGGGCCGCAGGCGGGTGACGTCCTTCCACCGTCCCCGGCGCGGCGCCGCGTCCGACACGGGAGGGTTGTCCGCCCCCCGGCTGGCGAGGTCTTCGCGCTACGCCCCAGCAGGGACGGTCAGCAGCTCGGTGACGTCCTTCCACGGCCCCTGGCAGGGCGCCGTGTCGGAGGCGAGGTAGCGCCCGACACGCCCTGGCGCCAGCGCCACCACCGCGGACGAGCGCGTGCCGTACAGCGGGGTGTGGATGCAGAGCGCCTGGAGCTGGCGCAGGAGGTCGCGGGGCAGGTCCTCGCCCACGCCCGGCGGTGGAATCAGCTCCTCGGCCGGCAGCGTCGGGTCCGCCAGCACGGCCTTCAGGCCCGCCTCCAGCTCCGGCCAGGGCTTCTTCGCCACCTCCGTCGCCAGCAGGCGGGCCCGCTCCACCTTGGGCAGCTCCGGGGCGTTCAACACGTCATTGGGCAGGACATGGACGCCCGGGGGGACATCCTCGCGCCGCAGCTGCCGCTCCGTCCTCCGGGCATACGCCACGCGCAGCCGGTGGGCGTCGCCATAGAGGAGGTTGAAGGGCATGAATTCATCGCCGGGCAGGGTATCCAGGTATCGGTCCACGGCCTCCACGCTGCCCGCCTGGAGGGCCTCGAGCACCACCTCGCCCCGGGAGCGGGGGGCCGGCCCCTGGCCTCGCTCGCCCCGCTGGTTCGTCAGGCCGACGAAGAGCCCCTCGTGGGTTACACCCATCCACGTCCCGCCGCGCTCCTCGTCCCTGCCGCCCACGGCGCGCGGGGACTCCAGCAGGACCTGGGGACCGGTGGCGGGGCGGGCGTAGAACTCGTCCCGGTTGGCCGCGAGCACCAGCGGCCATTCGGGGTGGACGTGGCGCAGGATGATGATGGTGCACATGCGTATCCGGTCGATAACATCTTCGGCTCCGCGGCGCATTCGGGCCCGCGGCCTTCACGCCGTCGATGACCTCGGCCATCCGAGCGGCTAAGGTCCGCCGCCCTCAGGAGAGTCCATGGCGGAGAGAATCCTCGTCACCAGCGCGCTTCCCTACGCGAACGGCCCGGTCCACATCGGCCATGCCGTCGAGTACGTCCAGACCGACATCTACGTCCGTTTCCTCCGCTCGTGCGGCAGGGACGTCGTCTACTTCTGTGCCGATGACACCCACGGCACCCCCATCGAGCTGAACGCGGCGAAGCAGGGCCTCAAGCCCGAGGAGTTCATCGCCCGCTTCCACGAGGAGCACCAGCGGGACTTCCGCGACCTCGACATCCGGTTCGACTACTTCCACTCCACCAACTCGCCGGAGAACCGCCACTACGCGGAGCTCATCTACGGGCGGCTGAAGGAGAAGGGCGACATCGAGCGCCGGAACATCGAGCAGACCTACTGCGAGAAGGACCGCCGCTTCCTGCCGGACCGCTTCATCAAGGGCACCTGCCCCAACTGCAAGGCGCCGGACCAGTACGGCGACTCCTGCGAGAAGTGCGGCAAGGCCTACTCGCCCACGGACCTCATCGACCCGCGCTGTGCCCTGTGCGGCACGCCCCCGGTCCGCAAGCACTCCGAGCACCTGTTCTTCAAGCTGTCGCGGCACGCGGACTTCCTCCAGGACGTGCTGCGAAAGCCGGGCTTCCTCCACCCGGGCCTGGCGACGCAGCTCCAGGGCTTCTTCGAGAAGGGCCTGGCGGACTGGGACATCAGCCGTGACGGGCCGTACTTCGGCTTCGCCATTCCGGGCGAGACGGACAAGTACTTCTACGTCTGGCTGGACGCGCCCATCGGGTACATCGCCACCACGGAGAAGTGGGCGAAGGAGACGGGCAAGGCGAAGAGCGCGCTCGACTACTGGGCCGCGGACGCCGACACCCGCATCATCCACTTCATCGGCAAGGACATCGTCTACTTCCACGCGCTGTTCTGGCCGGCCGTGCTCAACGTCGCGGGTTTCCACATCCCCAGCGAAATCAAGGTCCACGGCCACCTGACGGTGAACGGCGAGAAGATGTCCAAGAGCCGAGGCACCATGGTGCCGGTGCGCGACTACCTGGAGCATCTGGACCCCAGCTACCTGCGCTACTTCTACGCGGCCAACCTGGGCCCGGGCGTGGAGGACCTGGACCTCAACCTCAAGGACTTCCGCCAGCGCGTGAATGGCGAGCTGGTGAACAACGTGGGCAACCTGGCCAACCGCGCGCTGTCGCTGCTGGCCGGGCCGCTGGAGAAGCGGCTCGCGCCGGGCCGTGCCGAGGGGCCGGGCCGGGCGCTGGTGGAGGCCGCTCTTGCCCGAGTGCCAGAGGTGCGCGACGCGTTCGAGAAGCTGGAGTACCGGTCCGCCATCCGCGTCATCACCGAGATTGCGTCGGCGGCCAACGGCTTCCTCCAGACGGCCGCGCCGTGGGCCCAGGTGAAGAAGGACGCGGAGGTGGCTCGCGCGGACCTCTCGGACGCCGCGGACGTGGCCTACCTCCTGGGCGCGCTGCTCGCCCCGGTGACGCCGCGCCTGTCGGAGAAGCTCTTCGCCCAGCTCGGCGCGGAGCCGCTGACGTTCCAGGCCCTGGAGGGCGCGAAGTACCCGCTGCTGGACCGCAGCCGGCCCATCGGCACGCCGGAGCCGCTGCTTCCGCGGCTGGAGGAGGAGCGCGTCAACGCCATCATCAAGGCGCCGGAAGGCGCGGCGCCTGCGGCGGCGGAGGCCAGGCCCGCCAAGGGCCAGAAGGCGGAGAAGAAGCCCGCCGAGGCTCCCGCCGCGACGCAGGCCTCGCCGGGCGCGGGCGAGGCCTCGGGCGAAATCGAGTACGACGACTTCGCCAAGGTGGTGCTCAAGGCGGGCAAGGTGCTGGCCGCGGAGAAGGTGCAGAAGGCGGACAAGCTGCTCAAGCTCAGCATCGACCTGGGCGAGGGGAGCCCGCGCACCATCGTCTCCGGCATCGCGGAGGCCTTCGCGCCCGAGGCGCTCACCGGGCGCAACGTGGTGGTGGTGGCCAACCTCAAGCCGCGCAAGCTCAAGGGCATCGAGTCCCGCGGCATGCTCCTGACGGCGGGGCCGGGCGGCAAGGACCTGTCGCTGCTCGACCCGGGCGACGTGGCCCCTGGCAGCGAGGTGAAGTGACGTGACGGACTGGCGTGCCGAACGGGACCAGGCCCTCCTGACGCTGGAGCGCGAGAAGCGCCCGGCGTTCCGGACGGAGGCCGCGCTCCAGCTCTACCACCTCGCGTCCGAGGTCCCCGAGCACGCCGCCGAGTTCCTCGAGGCGCTCCCCCGCCTGCTGTCGGACACGCAGGTGGAGGTGCGCCGCGCGGGGGTGAGCCTGGCCTCCGTGGTGGTGCCTCGCGACGAGCTGCCCGACCTGCTCATCGCCCGGCTGCGCGACGAGGAGTGGCAGATTCGGCTGGAGGCCACCGGCCGGTTGGCCGACCTGGGCCAGCCGGAGCTGCGCGGCGCGCTGGCCAGCATGCTGGAGGACGGCACCTTCGAGGTCCGCTTCGAGGCGGCGCGGGGCATCGCCACCCTCCAGCACGCCGCGGGGCTGGACGTGCTGCTGGAGGCGCTGAACGTGGACCTGCTCCGCTTCCGGGCCCTGGGCGCGCTGGCGGAGCTGGGGGACGCGCGCGCGCTGCCGCCGGTGAAGAAGCTCTTCGGCCGCTGGCTCCTGCCCGCCTTCGAGCGGACGCAAGCCGCCGGCGTGCTGGCGAAGCTGGGGGACCCGGATGGCGCGACCTACCTCCTCCAGCGGACGGCGAAGAAGCGGTGGAGCCCGGACCGGCCCCTGGCCGTGGAGCTCTGCGGCGAGGTGAAGGCGCCCGGCGCGCTGGAGCGCCTGAAGGAAATCCTGGACGACGTGAAGGACCCCTGCCGAGGCGCCGCCGCGCGCGGTCTGGGCCGGCTGGGGGATGCGCGGGCGCTGCCCTGGCTGGTCGCCTTGCTTCAGGACACGCAGGCTTCCGAGGACTGCCGCCTGGACGCAGCTGATGGGCTGTGGCGCCTCGGAGGCACCGAGGCGCGTGAGGCCGTTCGCAACGCGGTGAGTACCTTTCCAACACCCGAGGCCCGCGCGGAGCTGGAAGAGCTGTTGCAGGAGGAGCCATGAAATTCGTCGACGCCCACTGCCACCTCGAGGTGAAGGACTACCCGGACGTCATGGCCGTGCTGGACGCGGCCCGCGCCGCGGGGCTCGTCCACGCCGTCGTGGTGGGGCAGTTCCACGGGCCGGGCAACTGGGGCAACGCGCTGGAGCTGGCCGCGGCGCACCCGGAGTTCCTGTCGCCCACGCTGGGCATCCACCCCCACGAGGCCGCGCGCGCCACCGAGGACGACCTGGCCACGCTGGAGCGCACCTGCGCGCGCCCGGAGGTGCGGGCAGTGGGGGAGGCGGGGCTGGACTACTACTATGACCACTCGCCGCGCGAGGCGCAGGCGGAGGTGTTCCGGCGGCAGTGCGCGCTGGCGCTCCGGCTGGACAAGCCGCTGGTGGTGCACGTGCGCGACGCGCATGACGACTGCGACGCCATCCTCCGGGAGACGGGCGTGTCGAAGGGCGTCATCCACTGCTTCACCGGCGACACGGACGCCGCGCGGCGCTACCTGGACCGGGGCTTCTTCCTGTCCCTGTCGGGCGTCGTCACCTACAAGAAGACGGAGGCGCTGCAGGACGCGGTGCGCTTCGCGCCCCTGGACCGGCTGATGGTGGAGACGGACAGCCCGTACCTGGCGCCGGTGCCGCACCGCGGGCGGAAGAACCAGCCCTCGCACGTGGTGGAGACGGCGAAGAAGGTCGCGGAGCTCAAGGGCGTGACGCTGGAGGAGGTGGCCGCGGTCACCACCGCCAACGCCGCCGCCCTCTTCAACCTCACGCTCCGTTGACGCCGCCGGCCAGGGCCGCGAGGTCCTGGTCCATCTGCGGCACATCGAGCAGCAGCGCGTCCGGGTCGTACTGGAAGTCGGCCTGCTTCAGCTTCAGCAGCGCCTGCAGGGCGGGCTCGCCCGAGTGGCCGCCGAAGGACGCGAAGACGACGCGGCCCCGCTCCAGGTGGAGGTAGCCCTCCAGCGTGTGCTGGCGCAGGTTGAGCCGGCCGCTCTTGTGGCCACCGCCCAGTGTGCGCAGCAGCTCGCGCGGGGGAAGCTCGTCGAAGCTGCCGCGCACCACCCGCCCCGGGCCGTTGTGCTGCACCCGGTCGTCCAGCAGCGTCTTCACCGTGGTGGCGATGACGGCCTTGTCGGCGGGCGACAGCACCTCGGTGGCGCCGCCCATGAGGAGCCGCTCGCGGGTGGCCGCGTCGGGCTCGCCCACCACGGCGATGGGAAGCCCCGCCGTCTCCGGCACCGAGCGCGCCTGCTCCAGCAGCTCGAGCACGTCCTGCACACCCAGGCGCAGGCTCACCACCAGCACGTCGCAGTCCTGCCGGGCCAGGCCGTCGTGTGCGCCCTCCACGGTGGACAGCGCGTGCGCCACCAGGCCCTGCTTCAGCACCGCCTCTAGCAGCTCGCCGCGCGCCGTCTCGTCCGGCTCCACCACGAGCACCTGCCGGCCCTCGCTCTCCAGGCGGTGGCGCAGCAGCTCCCCGCTCTGGAGCTGGATGACGATGTCCGCCACCACCGGGTCGTAGAGCACGCCCGCGTACTTGCGCAGGTGCTCCAGGGCCTGCTCCTTGGGCAGCACGCGGCCCAGGGCGTTGCCCGGGTTCTTCGTCAGCTCCAGGAAGCTGTCCACCGCGGCGAGGATGCGCGCGCCCAGGGTGATGTCCTCGCCCTTGGCGCCCTGGGGCGTGCCGGAGCCGTCCCAGGCCTCGTACATCTGCGCGAGGATGGTGTTCGTCTGCGCGGGCAGGTGCACCGTCTCGAACATCCGGGTGGGGATGCGGCAGGCCTGCTTCGCCTGGGCCTTCCACTCCGGGTTGATGGCGTTGCTGGCCAGCGAGAAGTGGCGCTCGGCCGGCTTGCCCAGGTCGTGCAGGTAGGCGGCGATGGACAGCGCGGCCAGCTCCTTGTGGGGCATGCCCATGCGCTGGCCCACGATGCCGGCCTGCCGGGCCAGCTGTGCGGAGTGGCCCCGGTGGCGCTGCCGGTCCTGCTCCAGCAGGCCCACCATGATGCCCAGCGTCTCCACGTAGTCGCTGTCGCTGACCAGGCCGCGTGGCCCGCCGGGCTCGCGCCGCTGCGTGGAGGGACGCACCGCGGGCGTGCCGGTGCTGCTGCCGCGCTGCAGCCGCATCCGCGCGTCCGTCTCCACGCGGAAGCTGAGGCTGAGCCCGCCCCGGTTGCCCGTGCCCGTCCCGCTGCCCGCGGAGGTGCGCCCGTGCTCCGGTGCGCCCGTGCGGCCCGGGAGGGATGGGGGCTGGCCCTGCGTGCTGGCGCCCTCCAGCAGCGCGGTGAAGGCGGTGGGGTCGCCGTAGTAGTGCTTGCGGATGGCGGCGGAGATGGCGCTGCGCAGGCCCACGTACGCGTAGACCTCCGACATGCCGGTGACGAGCGCAATCTCGTCCATCAGCGACTTGTTCTGCGGCTCGGCGGCGACCACGGAGAGCAGCTTGCGCTCCGGGTCCACCGCCAGCGGCAGCACGTTCTGCGCCTCGGCCAGGCGTACCGGGAGCCGGTCCAGCACCTCGGTGGCGATGCGCGCCTTGGCCAGCTTGTCCGCGCTGACGAAGCGCGTCTGGAACTCCGCCGCCAGGAAGCGCAGCAGCGCCGTCTCCTGGAGCAGGCCCAGCTCCACCAGGCAGTCACCGACCTTGTGGCCGGTGATTTTCTGGTGCTCCAGGGCCTGCTCCACGGCCGCGGCGTTGACGAGCCCCGCCTCGATGAGGCGCTCTCCCAACCTCTTCGCCATGTGGCTGCCTCAGCTCTCCGAGGAACCCTCGCCGCCCGCGTTGCCCGAATCCGGCGACAGCGACGTCAGCGCGCTGAAGGGCTTGAAGGTCAGCTCCTTGGGCAGCGAGCTCGCGTCACGCGGCGGGCGCTCCTCGCGCGGCGGCCGGGGCGGACGCTCCTCCCGCGGGCGCTCCTCGCGGGGCGGACGCTCCTTGCGCGGCGGGCGCTGCGCCTGCTCCTGCGGCGCGCCCTCGGCGGCCGGGGCGCCACCCTGCTGCGCCTTCTCCGCCCGGGCCTTGCGCTTCTCCTCGCGGCCCTTGCGGCGGCCACCGCCCTCCACCGGGGCGCGGCCCCGCGAGGTGGGCGAGGGGCCCTTCCAGAGCTGGCGCTCGTAGGGGCGCACCACGTCCGTCCACCGGTCGTGCGAGTCGCGCTGCATGGCCTCCAGCCACGAGGCGATGCGCGCGTCCAGCGACTCCAGCGTGTGGAGGATTTGCGCCTCCAGCGTCACCGGCGACTTCGGGCTGCCGTGCTGCGCGTCGCCGTGCTGGGAGATGACCAGGTGGGTGAGGTGCTGCTCCAGGAGCGGCGGGAAGCCGGGGATGGCCAGCGCCTTCTCGCGCAGCTTCTGCGCGGTGAGGACCAGGTTGCCCACCAGCCGGCCCTCGTCCGTGGACTCGTTGGCGTCCGCCGCCTTCATCACCTGCTGCAGCAGCGCGCCGGCCAGCAGCAGGTCGCGGTCCACCATGGGGTACTGGTCCGCCACGCGGAGCGTCAGCCGCATCACCGACAGGATGTGCTCGGCCACGCCGCCGCGCCACGTGTGGTGCGTGCCCCGGGCGCCCTGGGCCACCGGCAGGCCGGCGGCAATCTTCGGGTCGTCCAGGAAGGCAATCAGGAGCTGCTTCACGAACGCGTCGCCGATGCGCTCGGTGACCATCTCCCGGATGAGGCCGGCGGCGCGCGCGCCACCCGCGCCATCATGCCCACGGGCCTCGCCCTTCTCGGCCTTCTCGGCCTTGGCCTCCGGGGCCGGCCTGGCCTCCGGGGCCGGCCTGGCCTCGGGCGCGGGCCTGGCCTCGGCGGGCGGGGCCGGGGGCGGCTCGAACTCCTGGGGGTCGAGCGGCTCCGGGTCCAGGCGCTCCAGCGACTCCACCACCACCTGGGTGCGGCCGTGGAACGAGATGACGTTGCCCTGGACGAGCACGAAGTCGCCGGCCTGGAAGGCGGGCTCGAGCGCCTCGACCTTGTCGAAGATGCGCGCGTCCACCTCGCCACTCTTGTCGACGAGCGTGGCGGCGACGAACACCTTGCCGCTGCGGGCCGTCACCTTGTCCTTCTTGGTGACACGGAAGACGGTATGGACGCGGTCCTTCTCCCGCAGGTCGGCCGCGTACACCTTGCGGACGGTCTCCACGGAACCTTCCTGGGCAGCGGGGGACGCGGACTCGGGCACGTTTTCGTTGGTCATTGCGGCGGCGGACACTACCACTCCGGGGGCCGCGCGGGGGGACCGCTTCAGCTCACTTCCAGCGCCACGGCGTCGAGGTACTCGGCCCCTGGGGACCCGGCCAGGGTCGGGTGGTCCGGCGGCAGCCCCGGGCGGGCCAGCCGGGTGGCGATGCGCGCCTCGCCCTCGCAGGCGGTGGCCACCAGCTCATCGAAGCTGCCCGGGGGGAGGGGCGGATGGTACCCCGTCACCATCAGCCAGCCCCCGTGTCGCGTCCTGCGCAGGGCCAGCCGCAGCAGTTCCGCGAATTCCTCGTCCGTCTGCGCGCTGAGCGTGTCCAGCAGCACCAGGTCGAAGGTGTCCCGGACGGCGCGCAGCACCTGGGCCGGCTTGCCCGTCTCCACCGTTACCCGGCCCAGCAGGCCGTTGGCCTCGGCGTTCTCCCGGGCCAGGTCCGCCGCGTCCGGGTTGGCGTCGAAGGCGAGGATGTGCCGGGCGCCATGTACGCCCGCGTGGACGAAGAGGCCGCCCACATTGCAGCTCGCGTCCAGCACGCGGGCCCCCTGGGCCATGCGCGCCACGAAGCGGCGCACCTCGCGCTGGTCATACGCGTAGCCGGTGCCCTGGCCGTAGGTGAGGTCCACGGTGAAGCGCGCGCCCAGCTCCAGCAGCCGGCACCAGCGGGGCGGGGTGCCATAGAGGACGTGGGGGCGCTGCGTGGGCAGGCCCAGGGCCTTGCGCCGCGCCGTGTCGTTGCGCAGCAGCACCGAGCCCGCACCCGCCACCTCCACCAGCGCGCGGGTCAGCTCCTCCTGGCGCGCGTCCATGGCGCGGGTGAGCGTCTGCACCACGAAGTGCGCGTCGTAGCGGTCCACGATGAGGCCGGGCAGGCCGTCCCCGTCATCGTTGACGATGCGGCAGAAGCGCGGGTCGTCCACCAGCCGGCCCCGCCGCTCGAAGGCGTGGCGGAGGTGGCGGGGGATGAGCCCCTCCACCGCCTCGTCCGGCTGGCCGAGCCGCCGCACCGCGTACGAGGCCTCCAGGTCCACGTCGCCCAGCCCCAGCACCGAGCCGTCCTCGTCCCGGAGCTGCACCGGCTCCCCTGGCAGCGGCGTCCCCTCCATGGAGACGATGTCCTCCCGGCGCAACCACGGCGCGCCATGGCGCAGGCGGCGAGCGGCGTCGCGGGACAGGTAGGTGCTGAGCACGGTGGTCGCTCCTCTCGCGGCGGCCCGCGGGCACCGGCGCCCACGGCGTGCTGCCAGGGAAGAACATGGGGTGCTTGCGCGCGGATGGCTGCCCGTCCCGGAGCGCCACGTCGGGGGGCTGCCGGGCGGGCGGGCGCGTGCGCCGTCCCCTCTGGCCTCAGCTCCCGGAGGGCGCGCGCTTGAAGGCCTTGGTGGTGACCTGGAAGAGCAGGGTGCTGGCCACCAGCGCCAGGACGATGCCCAGGCCGCGCAGCCGCAGCTCGTCGCGGAACACCAGCGAGAGGGCCAGCACGCTCAGCAGCACCACCGCCGCCACCCGGAGGACCTGGCCTCGCTGCAACGCCCCGGAGCGTGTGGGCCGGGCCCTCGCCAGCGCGGGGAGGCTCGCCGCCTTGCGCCAGGTGGTGGCCGTCTCCTCCCGGATGTCGTCCTCCGGGTCCACCAGCCCCTGGACATAGGCCCGCTCCACGTCCAGCAGGCTGGGGTAGACCAGCTCGCCCTCTGGCGTCCGCACGACGTAGCCCATGCGCCCTCCTCCCGGCCGTCCGTCAGGACAGCTCGGTGGCAATCTGCTCAGCGACGCGCAGTCCATCAATGGCGGACGACACGATGCCGCCCGCGTAGCCGCAGCCCTCGCCCGCGGGGTAGAGCCCCTTGAGCGATACCGACTGGAGGTCCTCGCCGCGGGTGATGCGGACCGGCGAGGAGGTGCGGCTCTCGATGCCGATGAGCTTGCCCTCCTCGCTGATGAAGCCGCGCATCTTCCGCTCGAAGGTGCGCAGGGCCTGCTTGAGCGACTCGGTGAGCCGCTCCGGGAAGAGCCGGTTGAGGTCCACGTGCGCCAGGCCGGGCCGGTAGCTGGTGCCGCCCGGGTCCTTCTTCACGCGCCCGGCCAGGTAGTCCGGAATCGTCTGGGCCGGGGCATAGAAGCGGCCTCCACCCAGCTCATACGCCTTGGCCTCCCAGTGGCGCTGGAACGCCAGGCCCGCCAGCGGACCGCGGAAGCCCTCGCGCTCGAAGTCCGCCACGGACACGGACACGACGATGCCGGCGTTGGCGTAGCGCGCGTTGCGCCGCGAGTTGCTCATGCCGTTGGTGCACTGGAGCCCTTCCTCGGTGGGCGTGGGCACCACGATGCCGCCCGGGCACATGCAGAACGAGTAGACGCCGCGCACCTCGCCGTCCACCTCCAGGTTCTCCGCCAGCTTGTAGTCCGCCGGGGGCAGGCGCGGATTCTTGGCCGCGCTGCCGTACTGGATGCCGTTGATGAGCGCCTGCGGGTGCTCGGCGCGGAAGCCCAGCGCGAAGGGCTTGGCCTCGACAATCACCCGGCCGTCGGCGGCGAAGCGCTCGTACAGCTCGCGCGCGGAGTTGCCGGGGGCCAGGATGACGCGGTCGCTCTCCAGCGTGCGGCCGTCGGACAGCTTCACGCCGGCCACGCGGCCGTCCTTGTAGAGCAGGTCCTCCACGCGCGTGCCGAAGTGCACCTGGCAGCCGCCGGCGATGAGCTCCTCGCGCAGCTTCGCCACCGCGCCGGGCAGCAGGTCCGAGCCGATGTGCGGCTTGCCGTCGATGAGAATCTGGTCCGGCGCGCCGTAGCGGGCGAAGGCCTCGATGACCTTGCGCACCATGGGGTGGTTGATGCGCGTGGACAGCTTGCCGTCCGTGTACGCGCCCGCGCCGCCCTCGCCGAAGTTCATGTTGCTTTCGGGGTCGAGCGTGCCGTCGCGCATCAGCTTCGCCACGTCCTTGCGGCGCGACACCACCTCGCGGCCCCGCTCCAGCAGGATGCTGCGCACGCCGCGCTCCAGCAGGCCCAGGGCGGCGAAGAGCCCCGCGGGGCCCGTGCCGATGATGATGGGCCACTGCTCCGGCGGCTTCACGGAGGGAAGGGGCTCGGGCGGCGGCGGCGCCTCGCCCACGTCGGGCGGCAGCTTCGCCGGCTTCTTGCCCCGGGCCAGCTCCACCTCCAGCGTGTAGATGTAGCGCGGGCTGCCCTTCTTCCGCGCGTCCAGCACCGAGCGCACCACGCGCACGGACGCGAGGTCGGAGCGGGTGACGCCCAGCTTCTCGGCGGCCCGCTGGCCGAGCAGCTCCTCCGGCTCGTCCAGCCACAGCCCGATGTTGTTCACCCGATACGCCATTGCCGTCCGCTCCTGGTGGGGCGCGTATCTCGCCGCCCCGTTGAAAGTTTGCAAGCCCTTGAAATCCGGGTGCGAACCCGCTGATGCACCCCCCCGCGCCAATCCCCCGTACCAGCGAGGAGTGCGCAACCGCGTTCGCACTGCCCTCCAGGGCCGTTCGGGGCCCTGGTCTACTTCAACCCTTGGGAAATGTTGAAGAATCCGTTTGGAAGGAAACGTGTGGCACGGGGGTTGAAACAGCGCCGTAGCGTGATTAAGCGGCGCCGCTTCTTCCCGGCCGCTTTTGGAGGCACTGACCTTGAGCACCGATCAAAAGGGCACCCGGATCCTGGCGCGCACCTTCTTCAACCAGCTGCGCGCGAGCGGCTACACCCCGCACCAGGTGATTGGCATCGCCACGGAGCTGCTCGAGCTGGTGACCACGGACCTCAAGGAGGGCGATAAGGCGGCGGCCGTCCAGGCCGCGCAGGAGCAGACGCAGGAGCTGCGTCCGCACGCCTGAGGTCCCGGGTTCTTCCCCGCGGGCGTGCGGGCTCCGGACGGGTTCCGGGGCTCCCGCCCGCGTGGGAGCAGCAGGGTGGTGAAGCGGACCGGCGCGAGCCGGTCTTTTCGTTTCGGCTGACTCGGAAATCAGGCCCGCTGCTCCCGCCTCCGCTGGTACGCAGCCGCTCCGGCGACGAAAAGCAGACCCGCGGTGAGGGCGGTGAAGACGCTGCTGGCCGTCTGGAGCGCCTGGAGCGCCATCAACCCGGCGCCGGCGGTGAAGGCGGCCACGTCCACCCAGACGGGGCGGGGCCGTGGCAGCACCAGCATCAGCACGCACGCCGTCAGCGGGAGGCCCAGCGCCACCTGCCGGATGATGGCGTCGGTGCTTGCGCGCACGGTGTCCCAGTTGTGCACCAGGATGGCGGCGAAGATGACCACCGTGCCCAGCGCGAGCACCAGCACGCCCGCGGCGGCCGCGTCCTTGGCGATCCGGGCCTTCTCGTCGAACTGCTGGACGGCCAGGTCCACCAGGTGCTCCAGCGCGCTGTTGAGGATCTCGGCGAAGAAGATGAGCAGCACGCAGAAGATGAGCGTCACCTTCTCCGCCAGCCCCAGCGGGATGCCGCTTCCCACCAGCCCCACCAGCACGGCGGCGACGAGGTGGATGCGCATGTTGCGCTGGTAGATGACGGTGTGGATGAGCCCCGCCCACGCGTGACCGAAGGAGGCGAGCAGCCCCGTGCCGTTGCGGGGAGGGAAGGAGGCGGGTGGCCGGGGAGGTGCGTTCATCGATGGCGGAAGCGCGGGGCACGCTAGCACCCGCAGGACCGATTGCCCCTCCGGTGTGAAGGGGTATGGTCCGACCCTGTGAAAGCCCCTTCCTACCTCCATCGCGTCCGTCTGGGTGGCCCACTTCTCGCGCTGTTGTTGACTTCCTCCCTGGCCCGCGCCAAGTCCCCCGCGCACGACCACGCGCTGGATGAAGGGGCGTGTGGCCTGGAGCCGCCGGGCGTGCAGTACCTGCCGGCGCCCGGGCCCCGGCCGCACGAGTCACGCCGCCTGTCGGCCCTGGAGCCGCCCGTGGTCCGGCGTGAACAGCCGGTGCGCGCCGGGACGAAGTCGGGCGTGCCGCAGACGCGCCAGCGCACGGGCGCGCTCTCCGGCAAGGTGGTGTACCTGAGCCCCGGCCACGGCTTCACGCGCAGCGCGCCGCTGAACCGCTGGGCCACGCAGCGGCCCAACACCTGGGCGGTGGTGGAGGACCTCATCTCCGCCGAGGTGCTCAACCAGTACCTGCTGCCCATGCTGACGGGCGCGGGCGCCACCGTGGTGCCGCTGCGCGAGCCGGACCTCAACGCGCGCATGGTCATCATCGACGACGGCCAGGCGGGCTACTCGGAGGAGGGCGACGCCTTCGAGGCGTCCGCGCAGCCGGGCTGGGGCGCGCCGCCCACGCCCATGGGCAACGCGGTGGAGCCCTTCACGCTGGGCACCACGCGGGTCATGGCCTCCGCGCGCACCGCCACCGCGAGCGCCACCTGGGCGCCCGAGATTCCGGCGGACGGCAGCTACCACGTCTACGTCTCGTACGCGGCCGACCCCTCGCGGGCCCCGGATGCGCACTACGTGGTGCGGCACGCGGGCGGCGAGAGCCACTTCCGCGTCAACCAGCGTCGCCACGGCGGGACGTGGGTGCTGCTGGGGCGCTTCTACTTCAAGGCGGGGCAGCACCCGGAGACGGGCGCGGTGGTGGCGTTGAACGACACCGCGGAGGGCGGCACGCTGTCGCTGGACGCGGTGCGCTTCGGCGGAGGCAGCGGCGTCATCGGCGATGACGCCATGGCGCCCCTGGCGCGGCCCCGCTACGAGGAGTCCGCGCGCTACCACGTGCAGTTCAGTGGCGCGCCGGCGGACGTGTATGCGCCCACGGGGGCCAACGCGTTGACGAACGAGCGCAACGCGGACGTCACCGCGCGCCCGCGCTTCGCCGCGTGGCTGCACGAGGAGGGGGAGGACGCGGTGTACGTGGCGTGGCACACCAACGCGTCCACCACCGGCAATGTGTCGGGGACGGAGGCCTATGTGTACGGGCCCAACCCGGTGGACGGCACGCTCAACTTCACGGGTTTCCCGGGCAGCGACGTGCTGGCGCAGGCGCTGCTGGACGAGCTGGCGCAGGACATGCGCCGCGAGGTGGACCCGAGCTGGCGGGTGCGCAACCTGCGCTCGGCGAACCTGGGCGAGGTGAACCCCCGGCACAACAACGAGATGCCCTCCGTGCTGCTGGAGGTCGCCTACCACGACAACGTCACCGACTCGAACCGGCTGAAGGAGCCCGCGTTCCGCCGGGTGGCCGCGCGCGCCATCCTCCAGGGGCTCATCAAGTACTACGCGGCCCGGGACGGGGTGCCCGTCGTCCTGCCGCCCGAGGCCCCCGAGGCGGTGGCCGCGCTCAACGGCACCGGCGGCACGGTGGAGGTGCGCTGGGCGCTGCCGCCGGCCAACCCGGACGAGGAGGGCCGCGACGCGCCCACCGGCTACCGCGTCTACCAGAGCGCGGACGGGCTGGGCTGGGACGACGGCACAGACGAGGCGGGCACGTCCTTCCGCACCACGCTGCCGCCGGGCACTGTGCGCTACTTCCGGGTGGCCGCGCTCAACGCGGGCGGCGAGGGCTTCCCGTCCGCCACCGTGGGCGTGCGGACGCCGGGCGACACGGAGGCCCCGGTGCTCGTCGTCAACGGCTTCGAGCGGCTGGACGCGTCCCAGGCCTGCGCCGAGCCCCTGGACGCCTATGACTTGCAGGCGCCGGTGCGCTTGCTGGTGGAGACGATGAACGACGGCACCTACGTGCGCCGTCACGGCGCCGCCCTGGCGCACGCGGGCCGGGCCTTCGACAGCGCGACGCGCGCGGCGGTGGCGGCGGAGTTGGTGACGGTGGGCGCGCCGTACCCGCTGGTGGACTGGTTCACGGGCCGGGGTGGGGTGGGGGGTGCCCGGCCTACGCGGGAGGAGCAGGACGCGCTGCGCGGCTTCGTGATGCAGGGCGGGCACCTGCTGCTGTCGGGCAGCCACCTGGCGTCCGCGCTCGCCGTGGGCACGGCGGAGGACCAGGCCTTCCTGGCGGACATCCTCCGGGCGGCGCCGGGCAGCGGGACGCCTCCGTTCTCGGTGGAAGGGGTGCCGGGCGACTGGCTGGCGCAGCTCGCCGGGGTGGGCCTGGATGACGGCACGCGAGGCGGCTACGCGGTGGGCGCGACGGACGTGCTGACGCCCGCGTCGGGCGGGACGACAGTGCTGCGCTACCTGGGGACGGACTGGGCGGCGGGGGTGGTCTCCGCGCCGAACGGGCGGGTGCTGCTGCTGGGGGTGCCCTTCGAGGGCATCGTCAGTCCGGTGCATCGCGCCGGGCTCATGTCCTCGTTCCTGGTGCAGGCGGGCCTGCTCGCCGAGGCGCCCGTGCCGCCGTCCGAGGAATCCGGCGCCGCGAGCCTGCTCACCGCCTGCGTGGCGGCGCGGGGCGTGGACCCGCATCCGCCGCCGGAGCCCGAGCCGGAGCCGGAGCCCGAGCCGCACGTGGTGGACGTGGTTCCGCAGTTCTATCCGCTGGGCGATTCCGGCTGTGGCTGCGGGGCGGGTGGGGGAACGGGCACCGCCGTCTGGCTGTTGCTCGGGGTGATTGTTCAGCTTCGGCGTGCGCGCCGTCGCGGGGATGTCGCCGGGCGTTGACTCGGCGGGTCGCGATGCCTACGGTCGGCCGCCCTCGAATTTGACGTGACGACCCGTGGGTGCCTGGCGCCCACAGCTCAAGGAGACGACGAACATGGCTACCCGGATTGCCATCAATGGCTTTGGCCGCATCGGTCGCTGCATCCTGCGCGCGGTGCTCAGCCGCAAGGAGGACCTCGAGATTGTCGCCATCAACGACCTCGACAAGCCCGCGGCGCTGGCGCACCTGTTCAAGTACGACTCCGTGCACCGCACCTGGCCGGGCACGGTGAAGGCCACGGAGAAGGGCATCGTGGTGGACGGCAAGGAGATCGCCGTCACCGCCGAGAAGGACCCGACGGCGCTGCCCTGGAAGAGCCTGAACGTGGACGTGGTGCTGGAGTGCACCGGCCGCTTCACCGCGCGCGATGCGGCGGAGAAGCACCTGAAGGCGGGCGCGAAGAAGGTCATCATCTCCGCCCCGGCCAAGGGCCCGGACATGACCATCGCCTACGGCATCAACCACAACGAGTACGACCCGGCCAGGCACCACGTCATCTCGAACGCCTCGTGCACCACCAACTGCCTGGCGCCCATCGCCAAGGTGCTGGTGGACAACTTCGGCATCGAGAAGGGCCTGATGACCACGGTCCACAGCTACACCAACGACCAGCGCATCCTGGACCTCACCCACGAGGACATGCGCCGCGCCCGCGCCGCCGCGCTCTCCATGATTCCCACCAGCACCGGCGCCGCGAAGGCCATCGGTGAGGTGATTCCGCAGCTCAAGGGCAAGATGCACGGCCTGGCGGTGCGCGTGCCCACCCCGAACGTGTCGCTGGTGGACCTGACGGTGAACACCGAGAAGAAGGTCACCGCCGAGGCCGTCATCGAGGCCTTCCGCAAGGCCGCCGAGGGCGAGCTCAAGGGTATCCTGGAGTTCAGCGACGAGAAGACGGTGTCGGTGGACTACAACGGCAACCCGCACTCGGCCATCTTCGACTCCACGAACTGCTTCGTGATGGGCGACAACATGCTCAAGGTCATGGCCTGGTACGACAACGAGTGGGGCTTCTCCAACCGCATGGTGGACACGGCGAAGTTCCTCGTCTCCAAGGGCGTCTAGTCCCAGGGGCGTTCAGGGCACCGAGAGGGAAGGACCGAGATGATCCGCTACATCGACGACCTGCAGCTGACCGGGAAGCGCGTCTTCATCCGCGTGGACTTCAACGTCCCGCTGGAAGGGCGGCGCGTGACCGACGACACCCGCATCCGCGAGGCGATGCCCACCATCCGGCGCGCGCTCGAGATGGGCGGGAAGGTCATCCTGGCCTCCCACCTCGGTCGCCCCAAGGGGCCGGACCCGAAGCTGTCGCTGGAGCCCGTCGCCGCGCGGCTCGCCGAGCTGCTCGGCGGCAAGCACGAGGTCATCCTCACGGATGACTGCGTCGGCGACGGCGTGAAGAAGCAGGTGAAGGAGCTCAAGGAAGGCCAGGTGGTCGTCCTGGAGAACCTCCGCTTCCACAAGGAAGAGGAGGCCAACGACGAGACGTTCGCCCGCGAGCTGGCGTCGCTGGCGGACGTCTACGTCAACGACGCCTTCGGCACCGCCCACCGCGCCCACGCGTCCACCGCGGGCATGGTGCCCTTCGTGAAGGAGAAGGCGGCCGGCTTCCTGATGCGGAAGGAGATCGAGTACCTGGGCAAGGTGCTCAAGAACCCGGAGAAGCCCTTCGTGGCCATCCTGGGTGGCTCGAAGGTGAGCGACAAGATCAAGGTCATCGAGAGCCTGCTGCCCAAGGTGGACGCGCTGCTCATCGGCGGCGCCATGGCGTACACCTTCCTCAAGGCGCAGGGCATCGAGGTGGGCAAGTCCCGCGTCGAGGGCGACAAGCTGTCGCTGGCCACGCGCATCCTGGAGGCGGCGCACCGGTTCAAGACGCAGCTGGTGCTGCCGGTGGACCACATCGTGGGCACCGAGCCCACGGAGAACAGCCCCGCGAAGGAGACGCCGGACAACGCGATCCCCGCGGACATGATGGGCCTGGACATCGGCCCCAAGACGCGCGCCATCTACGCGCAGCACATCCGCGACGCGAAGACGGTGGTGTGGAACGGGCCCATGGGCCTGTTCGAGGTGCCCAAGTTCGCGGAGGGCACCCGCTCCGTCGCCGCGGCCATGGCCATCAACACCCAGGCCACCACCGTCATCGGCGGCGGGGACAGCGCCGCGGCCGTGGAGCAGATGGGCTTCGCGGACAAGATGAGCCATGTGTCCACTGGTGGAGGTGCGTCCCTGGAATTCCTTGAAGGTCGCGAGTTGCCGGGCATCAAGGCGCTGGAGACGCGGTAGGCTCCGCGTCCGACACACCACTCACCCCTGGGGACCCCATGGCCACCACGCGTCGCCGGAAGATCGTTGCTGGCAACTGGAAGATGAACAAGACGGTACCGGAGGCGCTCGCCCTGGTGCGCGAGCTCCGGGGCCAGGTGGCCTCCCTGGGGGACACGGTGGAGGTGGTGGTGGCGCCGCCGTTCGTGGCGCTGCAGCCGCTCCACGTGGCGCTGGAAGGCGCGCCGCTGGTGCTGGCGGCGCAGAACTGCCACTGGGAGTCCTCGGGCGCCTTCACCGGGGAGATCTCCGCGCCCATGCTGGCCGAGCTGGGGTGTGCCTACGTCATCGTGGGGCACTCCGAGCGCCGGCAGCTCTTCGGGGACACGGACGAGCAGGTGAACCGGCGGGCGAAGGCCGTCCGCGCGGCCGGCATGACGCCCATCATCTGCGTGGGCGAGACGCTGGCCGAGCGGGAGGCGAACCAGACGCTGGCGGTGGTGGAGCGCCAGGTGCGCGGGGCGCTGGAGGGCTTCGAGGCCAAGGACGTGGCCACCTTCGTGCTGGCCTACGAGCCAGTGTGGGCCATTGGCACGGGGCGCAACGCCACGGCGGCGCAGGCGCAGGAGGTCCATGCGGCGATCCGGGGGCTGCTCGAGCGGCTGTACGACGGGGAGACGGCCGGGCGGGTGCGCATCCAGTACGGCGGCAGCGTGAAGCCGGACAACGCCGCGGAATTGCTGGGCCAGCCGGATGTTGACGGAGCGCTGGTCGGGGGCGCGAGCCTGAAGGCGGGCGACTTCGCGGCCATCGTCAAGGCGGCCAGTTAGAGTTGATCCTGGAGGCGGGCGGAAGAAGTTGTCACCCCTTCACCACATTGTGTAGGGTGCGCCTCCTTTTCACGGAACGTCCGAAAGAGTCCACATGCTGACCTTCGTCACGATCGTGCACGTCCTGGTGTGCGTGTTCATGATCTTCGTCATTCTGCTCCAGCCGGGGAAGGACGCCGGCATGGGCTCCGCGCTGGGCGGTGGTGCCGCCACGAGCGCCTTCGGCGGCCGAGGTGCGGTGACGTTCCTCAGCAAGCTGACCGGCGTGTTCGCGGCGCTGTTCTTCTTCAGCTCGCTCGGCCTGTCCTTCGTGGGGCTGCGCTCCTCGGTGGTGACGGGTGGTTCGGTCGCCACGCCTCCGGCCCAGACGGCCCCCGCCACGTCGGGTGAGGCGGCGCCGGCCGCTCCAGGCAGCATGGAGCAGCCGCGCGGCGAGCAGTCCACGCCGCCCGCCGAGGGTGGTGGCAACCCGGCGACGGGTGAGTCCGCTCCCGCGACGCAGGAGCCGGCTCCGGCGCAGTAGTCGCTCGCGGTACGCGGTTCGTAGGAAGAAGCTGATTCACGCAGCGGTTGAGATTGTCGTTGCGTGAATCAGGAAGCTCCGGTAGATGGACGCCGCAGCAAACGCCCAGGTGGTGGAACTGGTAGACACACCATCTTGAGGGGGTGGCGCCGAAAGGTGTGCGGGTTCGAATCCCGCCCTGGGCACTCCAAAAAAAGCCTCCAAGTCCTTGAGACTTGGGGGCTTTTTCGTTTGCTGCTCCGGACTGTAGCTCGACTGTAGCTACCGAGCCTCGTCCGAGGGCAGCGCGTCTCCTGTCGGCGTCGACGGCGGCCGAAGCTCCACCTTCAGCTTCGCCACCTCCGCGCAGAGCGACTTCCAGGGGAGCGTCGTGTAGAGGCTCACGATGTCCCCCTTCGGCCCGTGCGTGACCCAGGCGAGCTTGTCCCGGTCTGCCCCGTCCGCCAATGCCAGGCTGATGAAGGTGCGGCGGGTGTCGTGGACCCGCCGGCCTCGCAGGCCGAGCAGCTCGAGGTCCTCCCGGAGCTGCCCGTGGACGACGGGATCGCGCCGGTGCTCTCCACGCCGGGAGGGCACGACGAGGTCGTCAGCCGTGGTCGCTCGCCCTTGTTTACGCTCCCATCCTTCCTGGCGCCACGCTTCAAGGACGCAGGCGAGTACGGGGTGGACCGGCACCTCGCGAGGGCGCTCCGTCTTCACGCCCTTCTCCCGCCGCTGCTTGCGGTGGAAGGCCCTGGACACCCGGAGGCGTCCCAGGGGGCGGGCCGCGGCGTCCCAGGCGTTCCATCGCAGAGCTACCGCCTCGCCGATGCGCATTCCGGTGAGGAACAGGAGTGCGTAGAGGACGCGCCGGTCCTCCGGAAGGCGCGTGTCCGAGATGAGAGCCTCCACCTCCTCGCGGGTGAAGACCGCGGTGGATCGCCACTCCGGGTTTTTGTCCACCTTCGGGGGGAGGTCCCCTTTTTTGAGGACGCATGGGTTGCTCTCGATGAGTTCGTCGGCGCGAGCGTCCTCGAACATCCGGTGCATGAGGCCGTAGACGTGCCGCACCGTGCGGGGAGCAAGCTGCCCCTTCGCCGGTCCGATGCGGGTGCGGAGCTTGCGAATGAGATCCCGGACATGGCGCGTGCGCACCTCGGCCAGCGGGAGATGGCCAAGATCCGGCATGGCGTGGCGCTCAAGGCGGGTGCGGTCGTCTCGGGCGCTGCTCAGGCCGCGCTCCTCGCGATCGCGGACCCAGCGCTCGAAGTAGCGGCGGACGGTGAGGCCCTCGAACTGCGGCGCCTCGTGGGCGAGGCTCGCGGCCACCTTCCGCTCGACGATGCGGAGCAACTCGCGCGCCTCGTCCTCCCGGGTGAGGCCGGTCGACTCCTGGACGCGCTGGCCCCTGGCGTCCCGGTAAGCCATCCAGTACGTCTTGCCACGCAGGTACACGGTCCCCATCAGGGACACTCCTTTCGGTTATGGGTGGTGTTTCGGTGGAAGCGTCAGCGGGCGCGCCGCGCGAGGAGGCGGGTGGCCCGCTCCTCGAGGGAAACCGCAGCGTCGGCCGGGGATGGGCCGCGCTCCAGGAAGCTGAGGAGCTGGTCCTTGCGAATGCGCCACAACCGTCCAGTGCGGTGGCAGGGGAGGTGCCCGCGCTGGATCCATGCTCGCACCGTGGCCGCGCTCACCTGGGCGAGGGAGGCCGCATCCTTCACGGTGAGGAATTCGGTATCCGGCTGAACGACACCGCGCGCCTCCGCGAGAGCGGCGCGCACCTCCTCGCGCACTGCTTGGCGGACCTCGTCACGGATGATGAAGCGAACGATTTCTTCGAGTTGCGACACGACAGACCCGTGGCCACCGGGGCACGGCCGGTGCCTTTGCTTACGGACTGTCGGCCCCGCGAGGCGGCTGCGTTGCGCAGCCGGGACCGGCGGACGGATGGGCGAGGAGTCCTTCCTGTCGGAAGGTGGCCTTTCCTCGCTCGAGAGAGCGTGGCCTTCATGCCGGGCGTGTGCCCGCGCTGGTGGGGGCCAGTGCCCCGGCCGTACCGCCGAGAGCTCCTTGCCACCTGAGGAGGGTATCGGCCTTTGGCGCGTGCCCTCCCTTGATTCAAGAGTAGGGCTGATGCGTCCGGCGTTCAAGCTAGCTCGCCGGGACCGTGCAACCAGCTTGACGGGTTGCCGGCTCTGGCCGCAGGGGCGATCCGGTCACATCCTATGCCGCACGCTGCGCTGCGCGCCGGGGCACCTCACGCGTGGGGGCGCTCGTTACGTAAGGGGGCCTGGACGCGAAGAGCCCGGCGGCATCCAGGTGGTTCCTCTGCTTGAAGATGCCATTCTCCATGGAATGGCTCTCCTTGGGCTTGCCCCGGTGGCTCAGTTAGCCCTCTCTCCGAGGAAGGGGCTTCTTGGGCTCCTCGGCCCACTCAGCTTCCACCTGCTTCTTGGCGTGGTGAGCGACGCGTTCCGAAGGCGACCACGGGCGCAGAACGACGTCAGGATCGTCGCCCGGTTGCGGCTCGCCAGTAGCATTGCGAGGGGTGCGGATGTTCGCCGGGTCCTCGGCCCCTCTCAACGTGCGACGAACCTGGAGCAGGCGCTCCCTCACCAAACTCAGCACGGCGATGATGGCGGCGGGGGCCTGGGCCGTGGCCTCGGCAGTGGAGAGCTCTCCTTCGGTCACAGCCTGGGACAGCAGGGTGGCGGCGTTCACTGCGTCGCCCAGGTGCGACAGCTCCGCCGCGAGGCTGACGAGCTCTTCAGCCTCTTGGGTAAGAGCCTCCGGGGAATCTGTGGACGTAGCTTCGTCTGATGGCACGACCATGCATGAGCCTCCTTCGGTTTGAGGGGAATGGGACTGCGTGAAAAACGGAGGGCGCCGTCGGGCACAGACCGGCGTCCTCCTCTCCTCGGGCTACCACTCATGTGCGCTGTCGCTGTACGGGCTGTTGCCGTATGCGCGTCGGTTGAAACGGTCAGCGGCGCCGAGCTCCTCGACGATGACCGCCAGAGCCGCAGCAAGAAGACGACGGGTCAGCCGTGATTGGATGATCCGCCTCAAGTACGTCCACATGGCTTCTTCCTCCCGCCGTGCCGGCGCCGGCAAAGCTGCGAGGTGCAGTTGATGCGCGGGAGGGAAGCAGTAGCCCGAGGATTGCTGGAGCCCTCTCCCCGGAAGGAGATGAGGGCGATGTAGCTGCTCGGCGTGGTCATGGAGCCATGCACGACGTGGCGATGAAGAGCGTTCTACTTGAGCACCTTGAGGCCCTGATTGGCGTGAACGTCGCGGGCCAGCTCCGCATGCAACTCGTTCAGCTCGGCGACGGCATCGTCGATGATGGCCCGGGCGCGACGGCTGGCGGACCCGGAGAGGCGCACCAGCATCTCCACCTGCGCGCGCAGTATCAGCAGCGCCCGCGCGGCCTGGGCAAGGTAGGCCCGCCGATGCTGCGGCTTTAAGGCATGTGCCTTGGCCGCCGCTTCGCGCCCGTCCTCGAGAATCTCGCCGGCCTGGAATGCCACGGGATTCACCAGCCGGCCCACGATACGAGCCACTCGCTCCCGCTCGCGTGGGTGGTGCCAGAGGACGTCCACCAGAGTCGTGAGGTCCTCGGGGCATGTTTGCGCCTCGCCCGCGAGGAAGGCCGCAGCCTGGACCAGGCGCAGCGACTTCTTCCAGCGGCGGTCGGACGCCACCAGGCCCTCCTCCTTCATCGCGTCGCGCAGAACGACGGCAGCGTCGAGCGTTTCCTCCGTCAGCTTCACGTTGGGGATGGCCTCCTGCATGGCGCTCAGCGCTTCCATGCCCAGCATGGTGGCGGCGGTGGGCTCTGGCGCGGCGAGGACAGTCCGCAAGCTGCTGGGTCGCTGGAGGTAGTCCAGCTCGAACCGTAGGAGGAAGCGGTCGAAGAGGTGCTCCTGCGTGCCGTTTTCGGGCAGCTCGGAGGTGGCGCCGAAGAGGCTGACAAGTGGAACCGGCACGGGCGCGCCGTCGTTGAGGAAGACACGCTCGTCGAGGAGCCGGATGAGCAGGTTGATCACGGGGCTGCCGGCCGCGAAGATCTGGTCCATGAGGACGAAGTGAGCCTCGGGAATCATCCCGGTGGTGACGTGGGTGAAGTGGCCTTTGTCGAGCGCATGGAGGGACATCGGGCCGAGCAGCTCCTCGGGGATAGAGGTCCGGGTGAGAAGCCGTTCGAAGAGGACGGCGCCAAAGGCTCGCGCGATGGCCCGGATGAGGCCAGACTTCGCCGTCCCCGGCGGTCCGACGAGGAGGACGTGCTCGCCGCAGAGGATGGTGGCGAGGGCGCCGTCGATCACGTCTTGCCGCTCGGGAAAGCGCGCGCGCAGCTCGTCGCGCAGTTGCTGGAGCTGAGGGTGGACCTGCATGGGACCTCCTGGGAATCAGGTGAAGAAGGGAGGGCGGCGCAGATCGTGCGAGGCGGTACTCACGCGTGCTGGGGCTCCCTCCTCGCGTTACCGCTGCGGTAGCTCACCAGTGGGCAGTTGGCAGAGCGGGCAGGAAGCCCGACGCCCAGGCGCTCACGCACGGCCACGCCGCCGACCTACAGCCGCCCGTTTGCTCTTATACCCACGCACTTGGCGTCTCTTCGGGGCGCGCGCGGTTCTTTCCAGAGCTGGCTCGCACTGGCGACCGCTCCCGGCGTGGCAGCAACGCGGACGGCAGCACCACGCTCCACCGGGCTATGCCCTCAGCCAGTGTGCCCGTAAAGAGGTGGAGGAGATTTTCGGCTGGTGCAAGACGGTGGCGGGCCTGAGCAAGGCGAGCTATCGCAGCAAGCATTGCGTCGGTCTGCTCCTGCCGTTTGCTGGCGCAGCCTACAACTTGGTGCGCATGGCGGAACTGCTGCCCTCGGCTGCGTACTCGGCCTAGCGCAGTGGAGGCTTCGGCAGTAGCCGATCGCGGAACTTTCGCAGCCGCCAGCGAGTCAGAATCTCCACCTCCCGCAGCAAGATCCAATCACTTCGTCGGGTGGCCAACTGGAGGAGATGCGTGACGAAGAGGAGGCGTTCGAGCAGCTGCCGTCGCCGTTCGCGAGGGCCGTAATTCGGGCGCCCGCCCGCCTTGCGCCACTCGAAAATGGCGCGGGCGCTGGCACCTGTTCCAAGCACCGACTCGACGGCCTCTGCGGCGAAGTTCACCGGGCCACCGCGCTTCGAGATGGACTCCACCTTCGTCAGGTACTGTAGGCTGCGCCTGTTCAACTGACGGAAGCCGAAGGCGAAGAAGTGGTCCTCGACTGCTTCCTGGAATGCCGACCGATCGAGCTTGCCAGTCTTGACGCGGGCATAGATGTCCGCGAGGCCGTTCACGAGATCCACCACAAAGCGGTGCTCAAGGTCCCTCAGTTCCGCAGCCCGCTGTGTGCTGAGCAGATGAATCACTTCAGCCAAGCGACGGTCCTCCATTTGAGAGCCGAGCGTCCCGTTCTCCTCGAACCTGCGGCCAAGGTCGATAAGCTTCAAGACCGCGGAGCGGACGTCGTCCTTCAAAAGGGACGGGGCTTGGCGCCTACGGGGCTTTGCCTTCGGCGCCGGCGTCTTCTGCTTGCGAGTCTTGGTGGCCACGGCTGGGACCCGGGGAGAGGTGGTTTCGTGCTGGGGCGACCTGTCTGGGCTCGTCGCGGCGGCTCGCCGAGCATCGAGGAGGTCGGGACCGGCACTGAACGAGCCTAGCCACTGTCGAGCCCATCGGCACCTCCTGCTTGGACGGAGAAGCCACCAGCGCGGAAGCAGCACGTGGGCGACCCTGAAGCGATTTGGGAAAACGCTGCAGGAGCGTGGGGCAAGGCCCGTCCGTACATATGTACCTCGCAAGGCCCGCAGGGCCGAGGAGGTCCGCATGGACGAGAAGGTTCGTTACGACGGCGCGGCGGTGATGACGGGGCTCAAGCGGCCCACCCTCTATGCCATGGTCAGCCGGAAGCAGATTCCGCACATCCGGCTCGGCCCGCGGCTCGTCGTCTTCTCCAGGGACGAGTTGGAGAAGTGGATGGCCGCGCGGCGGGTGGACGTCGACTGACAGCTCTCCTTCCCGAGCCCCACGAGCAGCCCCCCCACTGACATTGCAGATGTCGCTGCGGAGCCGATCCGCTCAACGGCGAGGAAGTACCCCGGGACGCGGCAAGGCGCCTCGGGTCGATGCACAGGAAGTCCCACTCCAAATCCAAAAGGAAGCAACCCCACCATGAACGATGAAACGCTCATCCCCACTCAATCCGCCGCCACCAGCGACAACCCCGACTTCAGCGATGACGCCGACATGGCCCCGTCGTCGTTCTGGGATGACGACAGCTCGGTGGTGGCGCCGCAGCGCGTCTCCCGCCTGTGGCTGCGCCCGGGTGAGCCCGCCATCCTGCGCTACGTGACGCGTGAGCTCGTCAAGGCCCACGTCCACTTCGGCATCCAGGGGGCGGACGGCAAGAAGCTGACGGTCCGGTGCAACAAGGGGCCGGGCCAGGACTGCGCGCTGTGCCTCGGCGGCTTCCGTCCCACGGAGGTTTACCTGCTGCTCGTCTTCAACGTCGGCGAGGGAGATCTCACCGCCCTCACGCTCTACAAGGACGGGGGCGCGGGCAGCCTGCGCACGCAACTCACCCCGATCATCAAGCGCCCGGACTACCTCAACGTCATCATCCAGGTGACCAAGGTCGCCCAGCGCCACGAGGTGCGGCTCCTCGAGGTGGTGGACCCGAGCAAGCCGCGCTCGGACGGCGTGGACTACGGCGACGCGGTGCTGCGCGACATCTACGCCCGTGGGCTGCCCACCGCCGAGGACGTGCTCGCCACGCTCGAGGTCCGGGACAACCAGATGCTGCTCGAGGACGTCGTGGGCCTCAAGCGCAAGGTGCAGCTGCTCAACCCGGGCGTCGAGCTCGCGGTTCTGTAGCCAGGGCGTGATGCGCACCGCGAAGAACAACATCCGCTGGGTCCGTAGCGATGCGGGCCTGGCGGGCTTCCGGAAGGACGAACTCAACGAGGCGCGCGCTCTGGAGGCGCTCGCTACCCATCAGTCCGTCCTGCTCAATGTGGATCCCGGGGTCGGCAAGAGCCACCTCATCGACCGGCTCGTGGCGCGCCTGCGCCGGGGTGACGAGTACGACCTCGTCGTCTATCTCACCCCTCAGAAGGGGACTCTCGCCGAGCGCCCCTTCGTGCGCGAGTACCAGGCGCTGACGGAGGAGGAGTGCGCGGTCAGCGACATCGTGGTGCTCGAGGGCCGCCCGCGCGAGCGCTGTGGGAGCCGGGATGCCGAGTGGCGCAAGCTGGAGCAGGCGGGGTGCGCTTCGCTGGGGCGCACGTTGCTGTGCGCGGCGTGTCCGGAGCGCTCGCGCTGCTCGTGGGTGGAGCAGCTCTCCAAGAAGTCGCTGGAGGGCAAGCGCGTGGTGGCCGGCACCCAGGCCTACCTCATCCAGGCGCCCCGGTTCATTCGCATGCTCAAGCGCCTGACGGGGGGCCGGCGGGTGCTCGTCATCCTCGACGAGTCCACCTTCCTCGACAGCCCGTTGCGCGGCGACCTGAAGAACGCCGACCTCCAGCGCAACCTGCTCGCGGTGGCCGAGGTGCAGGCGGACACGGGTGGGAAACGGAAGGCGCTGGCCGCCTGGTCGGCGGCCCTCACGCAGATGCTCGAAGCGGGTGACGGCGCGGACAGCATGCCGCGGATCCCCCGGTTGAACCGGAAGCTCGCCGCCGCCATTCAGGAGGCAGGCCTGCGACGGTGGCCGGGGGCCTTCAAGTACCTGGGCTTTGAGCTCGAGGCGCTCAACCACGCCTCCTGGTGGCGCACCAAGGACGGCGTTGGCTACATCCGCCGGCCGGAGATGCGGGGCGCCGACGTTCTCATCACGGCGGCGGGGATCCCCTTGGAGCTCGCGCGTCAGCGGCTCGGCGAGCCCAACCTCCAGGAACTCTGCCCGGCCGTGCGCTTCCTTCACGAGGGGACCCGGCTCTACAACATCAAGAGTCATCTCGGGGCGGCCACCTACTATCCGAAGAACGCCAGCCAGATCCTCTTCGCCAGCGCCCAGCTCATCGGCAAGTTCGCGGGGGAGGGCAAGCGCGTGCTCGCGGTGGTGAAGAAGCGCTTCGCCAAGAAGACCGCCACCGTGCTGGAGGGCTACTTGCGGGAGGTGACGGGTGTTCCTTTCCGGGTCGTCGTCAACCCCGGGCAAGCGGACATCCAGGATGGTCACGTGGTGCCCCTCATCACCTACGGGGCGGTGGGCAGCAACGCGTTCGAGCACTTCGACGTCGCCCTCGCGCTCTCCTCCTACAACGCGCGACCGGACTTGATGGAGGAGCGGCTCAACGACGTCCACCACCCCGAGGAAGAGGTGCGCCTGAGCGTCACGTCCCACGCGGGCCAGCGGGTGGTGCGGGCCAAGGGGTACTTCGCGCGCCAGCAGGGCTTCGACGTACTGGCCCAGAAGTACCAGGTGCACCTGGAGGCGGGCTGGGCGGTGCAGGCGTTGGGGCGGGTGCGCTTCGCCACCCGGCCGCGCACCGTCGTCTTCTTCCAACCCGGGGGCGTGCCGTACGAGGACGTGAAGGAGTTCGGCAGCCTCAAGGCGCTACGCGAGCACTTCGGTCTCCTCACCCGGAGGGAGTGGGAGGCGAGGCGGGTGGCGGAGAAGGCCACGGCGTTGGGTGAAGCGGGCAAGAGCCGCGCCGAGGTGGCGGCGGCGCTCGGGGTGAGCGAGCGCACGGTGTCCCGCCGGTGGGCGCGCCTCTGGCAGGGGTGACACGAGTCCTATCTATAAATCTCTAGAAAGGGTTCGTGTCACCCCCGGGGGGACCAGCCCATGGTGGGGAAGTCGCGGTCATGTTCGACAAGGAGTTGAAGGAGCGGCTGGAGAAGATGTGCAAGCCGGAGCCGGTGGAGGTCGGGACGCGTCCCCGTCTGTCCATCCCGGCCCTCTCCGGCATGGTCCAGTCGGTCGTATCCGAAGCGGACGCTGAGGCGATGGCCGCGCGGTTGATGCGGCTCCCGGTCTCGTTCCTGGCGCTTGAGGTCCTTCCTCGTGAAGCCGGACACCTCGGTGGGCTGGCGGCCGGCCTCTCGGGCTCGCCGTCCCTGGCGATGGGGCTGGTGGCGATCGTGCCCGAGGCGGCGACAGGCCGGCTCCTCGCCGTTCGCTATGCCCTGGACGTGCGCGCCGAGGGCGTTGCGGCGAACCTCAAGAGGGTGCTCGGAATGCCGGTGCGCCTGGTGGTGCACTGTCTCGCGACGGCCTTTCTGGCGCTCCGCTCGCTGGACATTGCATGGCCTCGGGCGGCCTTCTCGACGCAGCTCGCGGCCCGGCTCCTCACGCTGGGGCGGCACCACGTGCGTTACGAGGCCGATTCGGGAGCCGCGGACGACGAGGAGGCGGCGGCTCGTGCGAAGGACAAGCGAGCTGGCGCCGTCGACCTGCTCCACCTGGCGCGCGAGCACGGTGTGGCCGTCCCGCCGGCGGTGAATCTGGACGGGGTCCGCGAGCGCCTCCTTGGCGCAGGTCCTGGTGCGCCCCTGTCCGCTCAAGACGCCCAGGCCCTCTCGGCGTCTGCCTGCGCCGTCGCGGGCCTCCACCTGCCCCTCCGAACGGCTCTCGCCGCGGCGGGGCTGGATTGGCACTACGACAACGTGGAGTTGCCGGGGGCGGTAGCCCTCGCCGAGGTGCAGCGGCAGGGCGTCACCGTCAGCTCCGAGCGCATTCAACTCGCTCAGAAGGCGGCCGAGAGGGCGGTCAGCGAGTACGCGGCTCAATTGATCAGCTACGGCGTCACCCGGCCGCGCAGCATGGAGGACCGTCGCCACGCCCTCGCCCGCCTGGGTCTGCTCCATCACTTCAAGCGCGAGGACACGGCGAGCGGCTACTCCTTCGACGAGGACGCCCTGGAACTCTGCCGCAATGTTCACCCGGTGGTGGACCTCCTCTACCGCTTCGACCGATTTAGCCATGTCGTGGACGAGCGGCTGTTCGCTGGCGACTTCACCGAGAGCGACGGACGCATCCATCCCCGGGTGCACGTGCTCGGGGCCGAATCAGGCCGGCCGACCTTCAAGGACGGCAACCTCGTCGGCGTGGGACGCATCTTCCGGCCCGTCGTCCGGCCGGACGGGGACGGCTTCGGCCTCGTGGAACTCGACTACAAGGCTCAGGAGGTCTTCATCGCCGCCGCGCACTTCGGGGACGACGTCCTGCTGGAGGATTGCAACAGCGGGGACCCCTACGTCCGCATGGTCCGGGAGCTGTGCTCCACGGAGCTCGCGCCCGAGGAGGCCGACCTGGATGACGAGTCGCTCGCGCGCGCGCATCCGGACCTGCGTACCCGAATGAAGCTCCTGGTCCTGGCGATGATGTACGGCATGACGGACGCGTCCATTGCCGCCCAGGCCGGGACGGACCTCGCCGGGGCGCGACAGCTCCGGGAGCGGTTCTTCCAGCGCTACAGCGCGCTCAAGACGGGCATGGAGCGCGCCGTCGAACAGCTCGTGGTGCGCGGCTACGCCGAGGGCATCACCGGCCTCAAGCGTTTCCGAGGCAAGACCGGCCCGCTCTCCGGCTGGGAGCGGCGATGGGCCGTCAACACCGTCATCCAGGGCGGCGGGGCGTGCATCCTCAAGCTGCTCCTGCCGCCCCTGGCGGCGTATCTCGGGCGGCTCGGTGGCCGCGTGGTGCTGCCCATCTTCGATGCCGTGCTCATCCAGGTCCCGCTGATCGAGGGCATGGTGCCCTCCGGCATCGTGGACGGAGCGCGTGGGCTCATGGTGGAGGCCATGCGCGAGCTGTACCCGGCCACCCGACCGCGCGTGGACGTGAACGACGCCGACCCGAGCTGTTGGAACAAGGACGGGCACAGCAACTCCATCGAGCGCTTTCTGGCAGACCCGATGTTCAAGCTGTGAGCGAGGCCCACACCGTGCGCAACTTCATTGAAACCATTCCAGCGACTGGCGACGGCTACTGCCGCGTCTGCGACCACCCGTACTCGAAGCGCTTGCCCGACGAGGAGAAGGCTCATCGCGTCTACCACCGGCGCTACCTCAGGGCCGTTGATGGCGTCGGAGCGCCGGTCCCACGTCACGTGCGCCAGGAGATGACTCACGAGGGCCTCCAGAAGATGCGGCACGGGGAAACGCTCGAAGAGCGCGTGGAAGGGGCCGAGCTGTGGCTGCGAGCGCGCCACCACGACCACCTGGAGCAGGTGCTCCGTGACGGCCGCGAGCGGTTGGACGTCATGGCCTTCTTCACGCGCATGGAGGAGGACGGCCTCGAGGGGCGCTTCGCCGACGACGTCGCTCAGGAGATGCGGCGCCGGTATTCGGTGAACTGGACCGGGTCCTAGCCGAGGCTTTCCCCTCGGCCCTCCCCACGGTGGCCATCACGAACCTGCGGCGGAGAGCAGCATGTCCGTTACAGGCCCGAAAAAGTCTGAGGATTCAGGGGCTTACGACCTTCTTTCGAGCTCGGTGACGAGTTCTTGAAGCTTCACGTCCCTGGAGGGTTCGCGGTGGTCCTCAGGAGATAGCTAGGACAGCGCGGGCTGAGGCAGGCGTCCCCCCGTGCGATGCGGTGCCCCTCGCGCGTGAGCGGCTATGCGGGCTGCATTCCGTATGTCACAATTGTTGGGTGAGCAACCAATATTCTGCGGATTCTGACAACGTGATTCAGCTCCGGCCCGCTACGGACAATCAGTCCGCGCCCGCGTTGGGCAAAACGCAGCCCTCCCGTGTTGGGCTGTCCGTGTACGACCAGGCCGCGGCGGCGGCCTTCGTCACCGGAGGCACGGGTGATCTCATGGAGCACGTCCGCCAGCACGCCGAGGCTCTCGCCGGCCCGGAGAGCCGCGGAGTGCGAGTTCGCACCCTGGCCCGTGCCGTCTCCCGGGCTTCCCTACAGCTCACGAACCTCGAGCAACTGCTGGGCGACTGCCTGGCCAAGCGCGACGAGGCCGGCGTGGCGATGGTGGACAAGGTCTTGCGCTCCACCACCGCCCGGCTCACCGCGCTGCTGGCCGAGCTGCGCCGCGAGGAAGAGGGCCCGCAGCGCTCGGTCGTGGTGATGGCCCGCACGGACAACGTCAACATCACCGGGGTGCGTTAGCCTTGGCGCTCTACGCCGACCAGCTCGCGGCACGTCTCAGCCTGGCCCAGTTACGTGTGCGCTTCGCCCCCCGAATCTGGCGGGGACTGCGCGAGGTTGAGATTGAGGCCGCCGGCCACCGCTGCTCCGTGGAGTTGCTCCGAGTGCCCAGCACGAGCTGCCATGGTGGGTGGCGTACGTTCTTCCGTTGCCCGGCGTGTCGGAGGCAGGTGGGTGTCGTCGGGTGTCTGGAGGGGGGAGGGTGGGGATGCAACGCGAAGGCGTGTCTGGGATGGCGGGGGCGTCCTCGGCGGCGCATCGAGCTGGCGTCGCAGACGCCGTGACTCACGGGCCTGTGAAGGGTCGGGGCGCCCGCTGATTGTTCAGTGCGCGCGCGGAGCATGGCGGCACCGCTACTCCGACGTCTCGCGTAGCTGAAGGGCTGCGGAGGCAAAAGAAGACGGGCGCGCCGCAGCGACGCCCGCCGGCGGACTGATCCTCTACGAGCGCAGTCGCACGCGGGTCTCGTTCATGATGCTCGTGAGGGCCAGCTTCTTCGACGTTCCCTTGAGCTTGTCCGAAATGGGTAGAGGAGAGGGCCGCTCTGGGGTGGGGCGATGAGGCACGCTGCCAGTCCGACATTCTGGCTTTCCATGAATGTCGGAGCTGAATGATAGTCAGGAGGCTTCCGTCCCCGGAGGTCTCCATGTCACCTACGCTGCTGCTTCTGCTGCTGCTGGCGCAGGCCGAGGACCCGGACGTGACGCCCGAAACCGCGCCCGTCGCCGCCGTCTCGGATGAGCCGTGGCGCTACCTGATGCGCGGGGAGGCCACCACGCTCGCGCTGCTGCGGCGAGGAGGCGTAGGGGCGAGGGAGGGCTTCCTCCAGGTGGAACCCACGTTCATCCTGGACGGGGGAGAGAACTGGGGACTCAATGTGGGCGCTCCGGTGCGGGTGCGGCTGTCGGGTGGCGAGCCCGGCGCGGGCCTCGTGCGGCGGGAGGACTGGGACAGCCTCTCGGACTGGGGGCAGCTGGTGCGAGGCCTCAAGCTGGGCTCGGACAACGCGCCCGTGGCGCTGTGGGTGGGTGGACTGGAGTCCTACAGCCTCCTCTCGGCGCACCTCGTCCGCCGCTATTCCAACCGACTCAACCCGGACTACCACCCGGCGGGCGCCTTCCTCACCAGCACGCTGGGGCCCCTCTACGCGGAGGCTTTCGCCTCGGATGTGCTGGGCGCGCGGCTGATGGGCGCGGAAGTGGCGCTGGACGTGCAGCACCTCCTCTTCGGTCGGCCCAAGGAGCGCGGGCGCTACACCCTGGCGCTGTCCGCCGTGCATGACTGGGGCAGGGGCGGGGGCCGGGCTCTCCCGGTGACGCTGGCGCATGTGGATGGGACGGCGGTGGTGGTGGTGCGCCCAGGCTTTGAAGCGCATCTGCTCGCCGGTTGGGGCGGACGGCCGGGCGAGGGCGGGGCGTGGGGCGCGGTGGTGGGGGCGGGAGCGGATGCGGTGACGCCCACGCTGGACATGACGCTGCGGCTGGAGGTGCGACGGCAGCACGCTGGCTTCCGCCAGGGCTACTTCGGCCCGGACTATGAGCTGGCGCGCTTCCAGGCCGCGGTCCCTGAGGGCGCGCCGCTGGCCGATGCGCCATTCCCGGACGGCTTCTCCGTATACGGCGAGGCGGTGGTCGGCTGGGATGCCGCGCGCTACGGCGGGCTGCAACGGCACTTGCAGTTGTCGCTGGGTGCTGAAGCGTTCACCTGGGGCCGCTTCGACGTGGACGGGCGGATGGCCATGCAGCTCTTCCACCGTAACCTCGAAGTGGCGGTGAAGGGCTTGGCGATGGGCATCGGGCAACCAGGGGCACGCCACCTGGGCGGGGAGGAGGTGCGCTGGCGCCTCTTCGGGGGCCGCCTGTACGCGCTGGGCACGGGCGGCACGCTGCTGTTTCCGGAAGGCGTAGGTGCGCTGCGCCTGGGGGCCTTCGCCTCCGTGGGCCTGGGGGTGGACAATGCGCGCTGACTCGCTCCGGACCCTGTGGGCGGGCCTGCTGCTCGTTCCTGCCCTGCTGTCCACAGGCTGTCTGTCACTGACCCCATCCGGCCGGGTGATGAACCTCCGCCACGCGCCGCATGAGGCGGCGGCGCCTACCTCGGCTGAGGGGCCAGGCGTCGAGGCTCCGCGCGTCCTCGCCTCAACGCCTGAGTCCGAAACACCGGAGCGGCTGCATCGGCGCCGGGCCTCCCGGGTGGAAGTGACAGCGGTAGGCCTGGACAGCGCGGAGAGGGAGGCGCGGCAGGGCGCCCTCGCGGCCCAGCTGGCTTTTCGCGGTGCCCTTCTCGACGTGTCGGGCTCCACCCGCCGCATCTCCGGCGAGTTCTCCAGTCTCAAGGCCAGTGGGCGGGGGATTAGCGGCGGAAACGGCGTCTTCGTCCGCTACGTCGATTACGGCGCCCAGCAACTGCGGTGGATCGACGCCCAGCTCGCCGCCGCCACCCGGCTGGCCAACGCCGCCTCGGAGGTGGAGGACCCGGACATGCAGCTCGCCCTGCTGCGCCTCGCCGGCCCACGGCTCGAGGCAGCCATGATGGGCTCGCTCCTGCTCGCCGTCTGGCTCGACTTCCTCCACCTCGCCGATGCCCTGCTCGCCCAGCACCTCTACAGCGTGGAGAGGATGTTCGCGGACATGTGGCGCTGGCAGGAGATGCTCAAGCCCGCCATGGCGGCGCTCTCCTCACTGGAGCCCGGGCAGGTGGAGGCCGCGGCGCAAGACGTCCCCGCGCTTGTAGGCCATCTCTCGGGCGAGCTCGCCGCGACCATCGAGACCGTGCGCAAGGGGGCCGAGAACGTCGCGAAGATGCTGGTGCTCAAGGATGCCATCGAGGCGCTCACCATGCTCTCGGCGTTGAAGTTCTCGCTGCCCTCGGTGTCTCCGTCCGCTCCCGCCCTGCTCGGCATTGGCCTCTCGGTAGGCGGCGACGGCGTGATGATGGGCACGCGGATTGTCGTGTCCGCCGAGTGGGTGGAGATGGTGCGCCAGTTGGTGCGCGCGGGCGTCCTCTCCCTGCCCGTCGTCAGTGCCGCCGTGCGGATTCAGGCGGGCCAGGTGATGCTGGCGCAGGCGCACGGAGAGCTACCCACGGGCGTACGCGATGCGCTGGGCGATGGGCCCGAGGTACGGGCAATGCGGGAGACAGGCCGGGCGGGGGCTGGCATGGCCGAGCCACCGCGGCACCACGTCCTGCCAAAAGAGTTCCGCGAATGGTTCGAAAGGCGCGGCTTCACTGGCGACATGGACATTGACCAGTTCTGCGTCAAGCTGGAGCAGGCTCACCACGAGGCCATCCACGGCGGGGGCGACTGGAAGCTGGGACGTACATGGCCCGGTGAATGGAACCGGATGATCATGAGCCGATTGCGTGAGGCCGAGGTGTTGGCCGGACGGATGTTGACGCGAAACGACATCCTGGAGATCGTCGCGAAGAATATGAGGGACTACAAGATCCCGATGAACTTCACCCGCTGGAGAGGGCGATGAGCGACGAGCGTGCTTGGCAGGGCAACGTGAAGGCGCGCCTGTATGAGCGGGTCCGCGAGCACGGCTACGATTCGCTCACCGCCTTTGCCAAGGCGCGTCCTGCCGTCCCGTTGTACTTGCTGGCCGAAGAGCTTGGAAAGGATGACGTTGCAGCAGTGCAAGTATTGAGCGGATTGCTCGGCGAGGCGGAGCAGCGCAAGCAGGTCACACGCTTTGTTCGCGACGTGCTTGTGCGCGAGCTGTCCGAAGGTCTCCCCAACGGCTGGCCGGCCGTGTTGAATGACGCCAACCGTTTCGAAGTCGCCAAGGCGCTCAGTTCGTGGATTGCCTACACCCCAGATACTCATCAGGACAGAGCAAGACAGGTCAGCGCAGCGCTCCTCGCCAAGCCACCACCGCCCGGCTGGCGTCCGCTCGATCCCGACGACGAACTGCTGCTCACGCTCCTGCCGGCCGAGGAAGCTTGACCGTTAACGGCGACCCTGCGAGCCGAGCCGGAGGTTTCACGAACCCAGCAGGGCTGTCCTGGTGCTGTTGGCAAAAATGAGTGCTGCGGGCGCCGGTTGGACCTCGAGCCGGGCGAGCCCGCCACGGCGCGAACGTCGCCATGGCGGGCTCTTCCTCAGTGGATGGTGGGCTTCTGCGAGCTGTTCGGATTCTTCTGCATCAACTCGAAGCTCGCATCCAAGCAGCCGGTGAGGATGGCCGTCCGCTCCTGCTCGCTGCCCACGAGGAGGCGCAGATGGAGAAGGATGCTGCGCCGCGTCAGGCTCGTCTTTACCGCGTAAAGACTCACTCGCCCGAGATGGCGCAGGGTGGCGAGGGAGTCCTCGTCCTCGAGGGCGGCTTTCATGGCCAGCTCGTGCACGCGGACCATTGGCCGCAGCAGCTCGATGGCGATGAACTTCGCTTCCTCTTCGGTCATCGGCCGGACGAGGCGGTGGCTACGCAGGAGATGGATGATGCTCTTCACGGTGTCCTCCGTGCGCACACACGGAAGCCGGAGCCCCGCGTGACGCGCTTGACAGCAGCGCGCCGACGGGGCGCGAGTAAGGTGGATGAACTTTGTTGGACGCTTCAGGCCGGGCGCGAGTCGGGCCCTGCGGGGCCGTTGCCCCTGCGCTTGCCGCCGAGCGCGGCGGTACGGCCCGCCGCCTGGCGCGGGGCAGGGGAGGCGGGGAGTTCTCCATTGCCGTCGGAGGCGCGCTCCTCGCAGGGCTTGCCGCGGACGACCGCCTCCACCGTGTCCTGCCGGGCCTTGAGGCTCGCCATTGCTTCGCGGAGCTCCTGAATGTTCTCCGCCATCGAGCCGAGTTCCTCGTGGACGTCGTTGATGAGCCCCTTCAACTCGGCCACCGCGTTGGCGTTCAAGGACGCGAGCTTCTCCCGCTCGCCCGGGGGCAGCTTGATGGGGAGGTCCCTGAGCACCTCGTCCCGGGCGCGCGGCGAGATGTCGAGGTCGGCGCTATCGAGCCACCGGCTGATGCGCTCGCGCTGGGCGTAAGCAAGCCCACCGAGGGCGGTTACTGTTGCACCCAGAGTGATCTTTCCGAGATGGTTGATGATGGCGGGGGGAAGGGGAATCACGGCCATGCGGACGCTCCTGGCGGAGGCTCGGGATTCATTTCCCGGGCTTATAGGCTGTTACCCAAAAACGCATCCGGCCTTATGAACCCTGGGATAGTCTCCACGCCCGGCCAGCTTTCGAGGCCGATCAGGTAATCTCCCGACCGACATGCCCGCGGTAGGACTTGGTGGCGGGCGAGGGCATCATGGACGTTTTCTCCCTTCGGGACGCGGTCGTAGGCGAGTACAGGAAGTTCGCGACCTCCTTCACGAAAATCTTCGCTGAGGACATCCGGCGCCAGGTCGAGGAGATCTACGCGCAAGGGCGTTACTGGCCCGAGCCCCTCCTTCAGATCAATCCGAACTACCAACGCACCACCTCCGTGGGGCAGTTGGTGGAAGCGGGGCTTCTGGAGAACCGGTGCGCGGAGATCTTCCAGGCTTCGGGCAAGCCGCTGGACCTGTACAAGCACCAGCAGCAGGCGATCGCCACCGCCGCTGCGGGCGAGAGCTATGTCGTCACCACGGGCACCGGCTCGGGCAAGTCGCTCTGCTTCTTCATTCCGGTGATCAACGCGGTGCTGAGCGAGAGGCGCACCGCGCCCGAGCCGCGCACTCGGGCCATCGTCATCTACCCCATGAACGCGCTGGCCAACAGCCAGCTCGAGGAGCTCACGAAGTACGTCGGCAACGTTCAGGGGGAGAAGCCGGTCACGTTCGCGAAATACACCGGCGCCGAAAAGCCCGAGGAGCGGCGGCGGATCGCTGACAACCCGCCGGACATCCTGCTCACCAACTTCATGATGCTCGAGCTCCTGATGACGCGTCAGGACGAGATCGACCGGAGGGTGATGGCCCACTGTGAGGGGCTGCGCTTCCTGGTGCTTGACGAGCTGCACACCTACCGTGGTCGCCAGGGCGCCGACGTGGCCATGCTGGTCCGCCGAGTGCGCGAGCGGCTCGCTCCGGAACGCCTCCAGTGCATCGGCACCTCCGCCACCATGGCGAGCCAGGGCACACTGGAAGAGCGAAACGCGGAGATCGCCCGCATCGCCTCCAGGCTGTTCGCCAGCGTGATCCCGACCAGCAACGTCATCGGCGAGACGCTCGAGTGTGTGACCGACCCCACCGTGCGTTCCAGGCTGAAGGACAAGACCGTCCTGGGGCAGGCAGTGGAAGCGGCGATTCCGGAGACCATCACCGATGCCCAGCTTCGTGTCCACCCGCTTGCTGCATGGGTGGAGACGAACTTGGGCGTGACGTTCTCGGACGTCGATCAGCGCTGGGTCCGCGCCAAGCCAGTCACCTTGACCAGGGCTGTCGAGAAGCTGAGCGCCGACTCGGGCAAGGATGCAAAGGTCTGCCAGCGCGCCTTGCGCGATTTGCTGCTCATCTCGAGCATTCCGGAGAACAAGCGCACGGAAGAGAAGGACGCTAGCGAGCGCAGCTTCTTCGCTTTCAAACTCCACCAGTTCATCTCAGGCGCGGGGCATGCCTTTGCAACGCTTGAGCCACCCGGCCAGCGCGCGGTAACCGTCGAGGGTCAGCAGTTCCTACCGGGTCACCCGGAGAAGCGGCTTTACGCCACCCACTTCTGCCGGACCTGCGGTCACGAGTACCACCCCGTCCGCTACGTCATCGATGGCGAGCACCGCGCCTTCCACTTCCGCGACATCGACGACGCCGCGCCCGCGAGTGACGATAGCTCCAGAATCCAGGACGACGTGACCGAGCAGGAGGTCTTCGGCTTCCTGACGCTCCACGCCACGGATGACGGCTTCGAGTTCCAGGACGACGAGTCCAAGTACCCGGAGACTTGGCTTGAGCCGAGCGCCTCCGGCGAACTGCGCCTCAAGCCGAACTACCGCGGCGCGCGTGCCCTGCCCGTGACCGTCGCACCCACGGGGAAGGTGGGCGAGGGCGTCAGCGCGTGGTTCCTCCCCGGTCGTTTCCGGCTTTGCCTGCGCTGTGGCGAGACTCACGGCGGCTCGTCTCGCGATCGCAACCGGCTGGCCTCGCTCTCCGCAGAGGGTCGAAGCTCGGCGACGACGGTCCTGGTGACCAGCGTGCTTCGCTGGATGCACGGACCTGGCTCCCGCCTCAAGCCCGAGACGCGCAAGCTCCTCGGCTTCACCGATAATCGGCAGGACGCGGCCCTCCAGTCAGGGCACTTCAATGACTTCCTCTTCGTGAGCCTCGTGCGCGCGGGGTTCCTGGGGGCGCTTGAACTGGCCGGGGAGGAGGGGCTGCGGAGCGACTCGCTCGGGGCTGCACAGCAGCGCTCATTGGGCTTCAACGGCGCCGATGCGCGCCTGCGTGCCGAGTGGCTGAAGGAGCCGACGTTGAGCGGCTTCCATCTCACGGAGGCGGAGCGCGCGCTCCGGCAGGTCCTGACCTACCGCGTCTGGTTCGACCAGCGGCGCGGCTGGCGTTACACCAACCCGAACCTCGAACAGCTCAAGCTCGTCAGGGTCGAGTACGCCGGGCTGGATGCGTTGGTTTCGGAAGAGGCACGCTTTTCGGGCGCCCATCCCCTCCTGCGCGAGGCGTCCCCCGAGGTCCGGCTCGGCGCCTACCGGAAGCTGTTCGATCACATGCGCCAGGGAATGGCGATTCGCTCCCAGGTGCTGGACCCCATCCTGGTTGAGCAGCTCGCGGCGAACTCGCATAGCTGGCTGAAGACGCCGTGGGGATTTGGCACCGAGGAGCGACCTCGCGCGGCCCGATGGTTGATGGTTTCCTCGCCCGCCACCACCCGCGACGCCAGCCTCCGCGACGCCGATCTCTTCGTCCGCGGCGGAGCGCGCAGCTCGCTGGGACGGGTTCTCAGGCACTCCAGGACGTGGGGCGAAAAGCCGAACGCGGGCAGGCTGAAGTCAGCCGAGTTGGACGCGCTGATCGTGTCGATGCTCGATGTCGCCACCAGCTTCGGGCTCGTCCACCAGGAGGCCACGCCGTTCGATGGTCAGCCGGGGTGGAAGCTCAATGACGCGTGCGTGGTCTTCAAGAAGGCCGAGCCCGAAGTGTCCGCGGCACACGCCAACCATGACGCGTTCTTCCGTGACCTCTACTCCAACCTTGCACGGCTGCTCCGCGAGCCCTCGCACCCTCTGTTCGGCTTTGAGGCGCGGGAGCACACGGCCCAGGTGGAGCAAGAGCGGCGAGAGGTGCGCGAGAAGCGATTCCGCTTCGGCAAGAAGGAGCAGAAGGAACTCGCGGACGAGGAGAAGAAGCTGCGCGACTTGGACGAGTCGAGCCGCTTCCTCCCGGTCCTCTTCTGCTCGCCCACCATGGAGCTGGGCGTCGACATCTCGTCGATGAACGCGGTCTACCTCCGCAACGTTCCGCCCACGCCGGCCAACTACGCGCAGCGCAGCGGCCGCGCTGGCCGCAGCGGTCAGGCCGCGCTGGTCCTCACCTATGCCGCCGCGCTGAGCCCGCACGATCAGTACTTCTTCCGCGACCCACAGAAGATGGTGCACGGCGAGGTGAAAGCACCGCTCATCGACCTCGCCAACCGCGAGCTGATTGAAAGCCACCTCCACGCGACCTGGCTGGCCTGCACCGAGGAGCCCCTGGCGGACGCCATCTCGGATCTCCTGGTCCTGCCCGATCCGGAACGGCCCTTGAAACCGGAGCTCGCGGCGCGCATGGGGGATGCGCGGGTGACCGAACGCGCGAACGAGCGGATCCGCCGTGTGCTCGCGCTGGTGGAAGAGGAACTCACCCCCGCGCTTGCGCCGTGGTTCCCGGGCCGGGAGCGCTTCGCGGAGGAAATCTCCCGCAGGGCCCAGAGTCGCTTCGAGCAGGCGTTTCAACGATGGCGCGACCTCTTCCGGGCCGCGGAGGAGCAGCGTGATGCCGCCCGCCAGGTGATGGACAGCTACTCGGCTCCACGCAAGGAGAAGAAAGCGGCGGACAGCCGGCACCAGCAGGCCCTCGACCAGCTCCGCCTGCTCCAGATGGGCGCGCATGGCGTCTCAAGCGACTTCTACACGTACCGCTACCTGGCTACGGAGGGGTTCCTCCCCGGCTACAACTTCCCGCGTCTTCCGTTGATGGCCTACATCCCGGCGGCGGGCGATGGGCGGGGGCGGCAGACCTACTTGCAACGCCCGCGCTTCCTTGCGCTCGCCGAGTTCGGCCCGCGCAGCCTCGTCTACCATGAGGGGCGCGCCTACCGGGTGGTGCGCGCGATGTTCCCTCTTGAGCGGCACGGCCACAAGGCAGGGGCACGGCTTCCCACGCAGTCCCTCCGGATCTGCAAGGAGTGCGGCGCCAGCGACTTCGAGAACCAGGCGTCCTTGTGCCATGCGTGCGGTGCTTCACTGGGCGACGCGGAGTGCGTGAACGACGTGTACCGCATCGAAAACGTAGCGACCCAGCCCGCCGAGCGGATCACCGCCAACGACGAGGAACGCCAGCGTCAGGGCTTCGAGCTCCAGACCACCTTCCAGTGGGCGGTGCGCAACCAGACGGTGGACGCACGAGGGGGTTCGGTGGCGGACGCCCACGGCGAGCTGGCGCGGCTCTCTTACGGTGCTGGGGCCACCATCACCCGGATCAACAAGGGCCTTCGCAGGCGCAAGGACAAGAAGAAGCTCGGGTTCCTCATCGATCCCATCTCCGGCTACTGGGCGAAGAGCGAGGACGAGGAAGACGGGCCGCCAGATCCGGAGGCCACCAAACCGCAAGCCATCGTCCCGTGCGTGCGCGACCAGAAGAACGCGCTCCTGTTCCAGCCGGCGCAGGGCTCACTCTCGCAGACGACGCTGGTCACCCTCCAGCACGCGCTCCTCCGTGGAATCGAGTCCGTCTTCCAGCTCGAGGAAGGCGAGATGCTCGCTGAGCCCATGCCGACTCGTGACGAGCGCAAGGGTTTCCTCTTCTACGAGGCAACTGAGGGCGGTGCTGGCGTGCTCACGCGTCTGGTGCGCGAGCCCCGGAAGATCGCCGAGGTGGCTCGCGCCGCCCTGGACGTCATGCACTTCGACGTGGAGGGGGCCGCGGGCCTGCCCGAAAACAGCTCGGGGCTGGTCGACTTGCAGGAGACCTCCTGTGTCGCAGCCTGCTACCGCTGCTTGATGTCCTATTACAACCAGCCGGACCACGAGGACCTGGATCGGCGCGATCCGGATGCACGGGAGCTGCTCCTGCGCCTCGCGCGCGCAACTACCGTCGTGGAGGACGTGCCGGCCGCGTCCTCGGAGCCGCGGTCGTCGGACCCCGTTCTCGCTCCCTGGCTGACCCAGTCGCACGCACGCGGTCTTCCGGCGCCCGATCCGGAACCCATCGCACTCGATGGCGTCGCGGTTCCGCTGGCGTGGCGCAGCCACTACGTCGCGGCGGTCTTCGAGGGCATGCCGGCCGAGGCCATCCTCACGCTCGTGAACAAGGGCTTCGAGGTCATCCAGTTTCCCACTTCAGCGTCCGCCTGGGCCGCGCCGTTCGATCGGCTGGCCCACGCTCTGGGACGAGGTTCATGAGCACAATCCGTACGTCTTCCGCCGCAGCGTCCACGCAGTTCAGTCCCGGCACTCTGGTGAGCGCCCGGGGCCGCGAGTGGATCGTCCTCACCGGGAGTGACTCCGAAGTTCTCCGCGTGCGCCCCATCTCCGGCTCCGAGGAGGACCAGACGCTCATCCACCTGGCGCTGGAAGCTCAGGTGTGCCCGGTCCAAGAGGCGCGCTTCCCGCCGCCAGCCGCGAATCAGGTGGGAGGTCATGACGCGGCACTGCTCTTGCGTGACGCGCTCCTGCTCTCGCTTCGCCGAGGCGCGGGTCCGTTCCGCGGGTTCGGGCAGATCGCCGTCGAGCCGCGTGCATACCAGCTCGTGCCTCTCTTGATGGCACTCAAGCTGGACCCCGTGCGTCTGCTCATCGCCGACGACGTGGGCATCGGGAAGACCATCGAGGCGGCTCTCATCGCCCGCGAGCTGGTGGACCGCGGCGACATCGATCGGCTGGTGGTGCTGTGTCCGCCGCACCTGGTCGACCAGTGGGTGACGGAGCTGGAGGCCCGCTTCCACCTGCGGCCGGTGGCGGTTACCGCCGCCAGCGCCAACCGCCTCGAGCGGGATATTCCGCAGAGCGAGAGCATCTTCTCCGTCTACCCGCACGCGGTGGTCAGCCTCGACTACATCAAGAGCGATCGCCGCCGGGCCGACTTCCTCCGGGCCTGCCCGGAGTTCGTCATCGTGGACGAGGCCCACACCTGCGCCGCGACTGGCCAGGGACGCCACCAGCGGTACGAGCTCCTCAAAGGGCTGGCTGCCTCGCCCACGCGGCACCTGGTGCTGCTGACCGCCACGCCGCACAGCGGCGACGAGGCCGCTTTCTACCGGCTGCTAGGGCTGCTCCATCCGGACTTCGAGCGCCTGCCCGAAGCCAAGGGCACCGAGCGCGAGCACCTGCGCGATCGTCTCTCCAAGCACTTTGTCCAGCGCCGCCGGCCGGACATCGCCGAGTGGCACGAGGCCAGGCTCTTCCCTCGCCGTGAGACCCGGGAACTCACCTACAAGCTCACCGGCAAGTGGGACGCGCTCTTCAACGCGGTGCTGGACTACTGCGCCTCCATCGTCGAGGCGGCGGGGAGCGACGAGCGCCGGGCCCGGCTGAACTACTGGGGCACCCTGGCGTTGATGCGTTGCGTGGCCTCGAGTCCCGCCGCGGCGGTGCAGGCGCTGCGTACCCGTGCTGGGCTGGGGAGCGCCGAGGACGAGGAGACCTTGCAGGAACGCGTCCTGGATGGAGCCGCCGACGTCCTGCCGGACGACGACGTGGAACCGCCCGCCGCAACCGACGATCCCGCGCTCCAGAAGCTGATCTCCATGTCCGAGGCACTGTCGGGGCAGGAGGGCGATCCCAAGCTCAAGGTACTGACGGAGCATCTCCAGCAGCTCTTGGAAGAGGGCTTCAGCCCCGTCGTCTTCTGCCGCTACATCGCCACCGCGCATTACCTCGGCCGTCACCTGCGCCAATCGCTGAAGGGCGTCGAGGTGGGCGTCGTTACCGGCGAGTTCACCGCCGACGAGCGTAAGGAGAAGGTGGATGCACTCGGCGATGCGGAGCGCCGCCTGCTCATCGCCACCGACTGCCTCTCCGAGGGCATCAACCTCCAGCGGTCCTTCGACGCGGTGGTCCACTACGACCTGTCTTGGAATCCCACCCGCCACGAGCAGCGCGAGGGCCGCGTGGATCGCTTCGGGCAGCAGAGCGAGGTGGTTCGCGCGACCTTGATGTACGGGGCGAACAACCCCGTGGACGGCGCGGTGCTGGACGTCATCCTCCGCAAGGCGGAGAAGATTCGCGAGGAGCTGGGTGTGCCTGTTCCGCTTCCGGACGACGGGCAGACGCTCACCGAGGTGCTACTCCAGTCGGTGCTTCTCAAGCGGAAGGGGGGCGACAGCACCATTCCCATGAAGCAGATGGGCCTGTTCGAGGAGGGGTGGAAGAACGCGGCCGAGACCGTGAAGAAGAACCGCACCGTGTTCGCGCAGCGCCGGCTGAAGCCCGAAGAGGTTCTCCCCGAGTGGCACAAGACTCTGGCCGCGGTGGGCGGACGGGAAGACGTGCGGCGGTTCACCTCGCGCGCCCTCGCGCGACTGGGCACCGCACCCGAGCCGCTCAAGCGCGGATTCAAAATCGTGCTCGAGCGTCTCCCGGATGAGGTGAAGGAGCGGCTCCATGCCGAGGGGCTCCCTGATCACTTCCTCATCGACTTCGACTACCCGGCGGCGCCACGCTGCCGCCCCGTCCAGCGAAGCCATCCCCTGGTCGCGGTGGTGGCTGAGACGCTGCTCGAACGCACGCTCGCCGATGGCGCAGCCGACGCGGACCTGGCCACCCTCGGGCGAGTGGGATGCTGGACCTCGGCCGCGGTCACCGAGCGGACTGTGGTCGCGCTGCTGCGGCTGCGCCACCAGCTCGTCACCCAGCGGCCTGGCCGCATCTCCACGCTCCTGGTGGAAGAAGCCACCGCGATTGCCTGGGGCGGCGCTGAGGGCTCCTCGAGCCTGGAAGGGCAGGACGCCCTCGCACTCCTGGCCGCGCCTCCGGTCGGCGACCCGCCCGCGAACGTTCGTGCCCGGCACATCGAGCAGGCCCTCGGACTTCAATCGGAGCGGCTCGCCGCTCTCGATGAGTTCGCCGAGAAGCGCGCGCAGGTGCTCCTGTCCGACCACCGCCGAGTGCGCGAGGCCGCCGACGCGCGCGGAAGCTACAGCGTCAAAGCGCTCAAGCCGCCAGACGTGATTGGACTCTTCGTTCTCCTCCCTAAGGTGGCCTGAAGCCATGGCGCTCCGTTCCAGACCCCAGACCCGCGAAGCCAGACTGGCGTTCGAGGCAATCTCCATCGAGGGCGGGTTGCTTTCTCCGGACTGGCTGACGCGCGCGGCCCAGCTCGCGGCGGGCCATCAATCCGAGGCGGACTACCGCGTCCCCAAGGGCCTCAACCTCCGCGACGAGATCGGCCGCTACTGGCGCATCGCCCAGGCGCACTGGGCCGACTTCAAGAGCGGCCGTGCCAACGGCGGTGAACCCCATGCGCTGTCCGAACGCTTCGTGCAGGCCCTCCTGCGAGAGGCTTTCGGCTTCACGTCCCTGTGCGCCGCGCCTCCGGTGACGCTGGAGGGGCGCACCTATCCCATCGGCTTCGCGGCCCTGGGCGGCCGGGTGCCCGTGGTCATCGCTTCGGCGGCGAGCGGGCTCGATGCGCTGTCCGTCCGCTTCGGCGAGGGCGGGCGGCGTCGTAGCGCCTTCGGCCTCGCGCAGGAATTCCTCAACGCTGAGCCGAACGCGCTCTGGGGACTAGCATCGGATGGGCTCACCCTGCGAATTCTGCGCGACAATGCGAGCCTCACCCGTCCGGCGTGGATCGAGGCGAGCATCGAGCGCATCTTCCTCGAGGAGCGCTACGCCGACTTCGCGGCGCTGTGGCTCATCGCCCACGAGTCCCGCTTCGGCCGCGTCGACCAGCCGGCCACCCAGTGCGCGCTGGAGGCGTGGCGCGAGGCCGCCCGCGAGCAGGGCACCGCCGCCCGCGGGAAGCTCCGCGACGGCGTCGAGGCCGCGCTGGTGGAGCTAGGCAACGGCTTCCTCGCCCATCCCGCGAACGACGCGCTCCGTGAGGCGCTCCGGACGAACGCGCTCACCACCACCGGCTATTTCAACGAACTGTTGCGGCTGGTCTACCGGCTCATCTTCCTCCTGACGGTGGAAGAGCGCGGTCTCCTGCACCCGGAAGGCGCCCCTGAATCCGCCAAGCGGCTCTACGAGGAGGGCTACGGCCTCAAGCGCCTTCGCGAGCGCTCGGTACGGCGCAGCGCGCACGATCGCCACTCTGACCTCTGGGAGGCGCTCAAGCTGGTGCTTCGTGGCGTGGCCGTCGGCGAGCCGCGGCTGGCGCTCCCCGCGCTGGCCGGAATCTTCGCGAGCAGCCAGTGTCCGCATCTGGATGCGGCGAAGCTCCAGAACAGCGCGTTCCTGTCCGCGGTGTTCAAGCTCTCGTGGCTGCGTGAGCCGTCCGGCCTCTCGCGCGTGAACTGGCGTGACATGGGACCGGAAGAGCTGGGAAGCGTCTATGAGAGCCTGCTCGAGCTGGTGCCGCACATCTCACAGGGCGGCCGCGTTTTCGAGTTCGCCACGGGCGCGGAGACGAAGGGGAATGCGCGCAAGACGACGGGCAGCTACTACACGCCGGACAGCCTCGTGCAAGCACTGCTCGATAACGCGCTCGAGCCGCTGATTGAGCGGACGCTGGCGGCCAACCCCAGTCAGCCCGTCGAGGCGCTGTTGAAGCTGTCCATCGTGGACCCGGCGTGCGGCTCGGGACACTTCCTCCTGGCGGCGGCGCGCCGGCTGGCTGTGCACGTCGCGCGGCTTCAGGCGCAGGGGACGCCCTCTGCGGCGGAGTACCGCCACGCGCTGCGGCAGGTGGTGGGCCGTTGCATCTACGGCGTGGACCTGAACCCGATGGCCGTCGAGCTGTGCAAGGTCGGGCTGTGGATGGAGGCGGTGGAGCCCGGGCTGCCGCTCGGCTTCCTCGACTCGCACATCCAGGAGGGCAATGCGCTGCTGGGCACCACGCCCGAGTTGATGGCGAAGGGTATCCCTGATGAAGCGTGGGAGCCGGTTGACGGCGACGACAACAAGACCGCGAGCGCGCTCAAGAAGCGGAACAAGAAGGAGGCTCTCGAGAAGCAGCAGGGCATGGAGACGCTCTGGTCCACTCCGGACTCGGGCGAGGCCGCGCAGGTGGCCAGGGCGGTGGCGGAGCTGGAAGCCGCATCGGACGCGGACGCCGTGGCGCTGGCGAAGAAGCAGGCCAAGTGGGATGAGCTCCTGGCGGCGGCGGCGTACCGGCATCAGCGGTTCGTGGCGGACGCCTGGTGCGCGGCGTTCGTGTGGCCGAAGCAGCCGGGCGCGCTCGCTGATGCCGCTCCGACGAACGAGCTGTGGTGGCAGCTCCGCGACGGGCGCGGTCAGCCGCCCAAGTTGACGGAAGCGACGGTGAAGGCCTTGGCCGGGCAGTACCGCTTCCTGCACTGGCACTTGGCGTTTCCGCAGGTGTTCGCCAAGGGCGGCTTCGACTTGGTCCTCGGCAACCCGCCATGGGACACCTTGAGCCCGGACGCAAAAGAGTTCTTCTCACAGTGGGACTCAGCCGTTCGGTTCCAGTCTCCCTCCGAGCAAAAGGAAACGATCGAGCAGCTGAAGTCGGACCCGGCCATTGGCCAAGCGTGGGATGAGCATTGCCGGATGCTTTACTCCTCAGTCGCTTTTATGAAGGGGAGCGGGCGGTACACGCTCTTTGCACCGGGCAACCTGGGCAAGGGCGACTTCAATGTCTACAGGATGTTCGTGGAGACAGCGCTCCGCATCACCCGTCCCGGAGGACGCGCCTCGCAGATTGTTCCCGAGGGGCTCTACAACGGCGCCAACTGCATGAAGATCCGGGAGGAACTCTTCGATCGTTGTGTGCTGGTCTCATTGCTGGGCTTCGAGAACTCCGCTGGCGTCTGGTTCCCGAGTGTCGATAGCCGGCAGAAGTTCGCGATGTACACCGCGCAGGTCGGCGGGAGGACTGAGCGCTTCCGGGTCGCGTTCAACATTCGCACCCACGCCAACCTCCTCACGGCCTCGAAGGGCGGTGCGATGGAGATACCGGTCTCGCTGGTTCGTGAGTTCAGCCCGGACGCCCTTGCGCTCATGGAACTCGGCAACCAGCGGGACATCGCTATCGCTTCGAAGATGTACTCGCGGCACCCCAAGTTCGGGGACGAAGACGCGGGCCCGCCCCATCGGCATTACATGGCCGAGCTGCACATGGGCAATGACCGTGAGCGATTCAGCGAAGAGGAGAGCGGCATTCCCCTCTACGAGGGCCGGATGGTGTCGAGCTATGACCACCGAGCCAAGGGCTACCGCTCTGGCCGTGGCCGGAAGGCGGAGTGGCATGACCTCGCCTTCTCTGATCCGGACAAGTCGATTCAGCCTCAGTGGTTCGTGGCCCCGGACAAGCTCCCCGAAAAGGTGCTCGAGCGCTATCGGCAGTACCGCATCGGCTTCTGCGACGTGGCGAGTCCCACCAATGAGCGGAGCCTGATCGCGACCATCATCCCTGCGGGCTGTGTTTGTGGGGACAAGGTCCCCACAATCATGTTCGAGCACGGGTTTGAGTGGGCATACGCGACTTGGCTCGCCGTGGCGAACTCCTTCGTGATGGACTTTCTAGCTCGCAAGAAGGTGAGTTTGAAGATGTCCTATACGGTGCTCGACAGCCTGCCGTTCCCGCGGCTGCGGAAGGATGACCCGGCGGCCAGGGAGATCGTGCCTCGCGTCGCGCGCCTAGTCTGTACCGGCCCGGAGATGACTGGCTTCTGGAACCAGCTCGCCACTGACGGCTGGGTCGCCATGCACTTAAACGCAGCGAAGATCCCGGGGGAGCTTGATGAGGAGCGGCGCGCGATCCTCCAGGCAGAACTCGACGCAATCGTGGCGCGGGAACTCTTCGGACTGACGCGCGACGAGCTGTCCTACCTGCTGGACACGTTCCCAATTGTGGAGAAACGGGATCGCAAGGCTTACGGAGATTTCCGCACTAAGACTCTGATCCTCCAGTGCTTCGACGCGCTCGATTCGCGTCCGAAGTCGAAGGAGTTCTCTCTCGGCGCGCCCATTCACCAGGGCAGAGCGGGATGAGTTTTGAATGTCCAGCGCCCTGAACCCCGCAGTCGCCATTCGCCTGGAGAAGGCGGCGGTCGATAACGGCTTCGACATCGAGCGTCCGCGTGTCGGCGGCTGGCTCGGGTACGCCAGTACCCAAGCCCCGCTGGAGATCTGGCTCACGCACTTCGCCGACGAGACGCTTTTTCTCGTGGCCTTTTCGCGGGCGCACGTGGCGGCGGCGCTGGAGGGCTTCGGCACTCCAGTGGTGTCGCCGCTGCCCGAGGGGGCCGTGGCCGGGCGGAGCGTGCCGGACATTCCGTCCTTGCATTCGCTCGTCCGGCGAGCGTTCCAGCTGTCGAAGTCGCTCCCCAACGAGCTGCTGCACACGTTCGAGGCCAAGGTGGCGTCGTTGCCGCGAACGACCGAAGCCGAGCGGTGGGTGATTCAGCGTGTGGGCCAGGACGTCTTCCGCGAGGGCCTCATCGACTACTGGGACGGGCGGTGTGCGGTGACGGGGCTGTCCGTGACGGAGCTGCTTCGCGCGAGCCACATCAAGCCCTGGGCGGACTGCGAGACCGATGCCGAGCGGCTGGACATCTTCAACGGGCTGTTGCTCGCGCCGCATCTGGACGCCGCCTTCGACCAGGGATTCATCACCGTTTCGGACGCGGGCGACGTGGTGGTCTCGAACGTGCTGTCAGATGAGGCGAGGCGCATTCTGGGACTGCACCTGCCGCTCCGGGTAGACAAGCTCAAGGACGGGCATCGCCGATACCTGGCGTGGCACCGCGCGAGCGTGTTCGGGCGGCATGACGGCCTGCCGAGATAGAGCCAGTTCAAGGATTCCGACTCATGTCACTTCCCAGCTACGTTCAATTCATCGGTCCACTCCTCCAGTATCTCGGCGAGCAGCGAGCGCCGGTCCGTACGCGGACGGTGTACGAGGAGCTCGCGAATCGCCTCTCACTCTCGGAGACTGAGCGGACCACGTTGCTGCCCAGTGGGATGCAGCCCGTCTTCCAGAACCGTATCGGCTGGGCGCATGACGCGTTGAAGCGAGTGGGTCTTTCAAGCGCACCCACTCGTGGATCGTGGCTCATCACCGACGCCGGCCGGAAGTTGCTGGAGGCGCATGGAGGGAGGCTCCCGGAGGCGGAGGCGGAGCGAATCGGAAGCGAGGCCCGCGAGGTCGCCGTCCAACCTCTCCCCGGCTCCAGCGGGGCACCGCGCGCGGTCCGAGCTGTGGCTGCCGACGGGGCCAAGACGGAGACCCGGAGTCCTCGCGAGCAGATCGAGGACGCGCTGGCGCAGATACGCGCGAGCGTCGCGAGAGACCTCCTCGACCACATCGCGCAGCAGACACCGGCGGAGTTCGAGTCCCTCGTGCTCGACGTCCTCTATGCGCTCGGCTACGGCACGAGCCGGAAGGCGCTGGTGCGGACCGGGCGTTCGGGCGACGGCGGGATCGATGGGATCGTCGCTCTCGACCGGCTCGGGCTCCAGAAGGTCTACGTCCAAGCGAAAAAGTGGCAGGGGCAGGTGGGCGCGCCGCAGATCCAGGGGTTCATGGGGGCGCTCCAACTCCAAGGTGCGGACAAGGGCGTGCTAATCACATCGGGGACGATCTCCGGCCCGGCTCGCGAGGCCGCGCGGCAGGCGCGAGGGAGCGTCGTTCTCATCGACGGTGCCCAACTCGCCGAGCTGATGATCGAGCACGGTGTCGGGGTGGCCGCGGAGTCTCTACGGATTCCGAAGATCGATACCGATTACTTCGAAGGGGAGTGAGAATCGGTGATCGTGCCGACCGGCGGTGCGCAGCAGGGCTGTGCGCGTCAGACCAGGAAACGTCGCGCCTTCGCCGGAGTCGTGCTGTAGCTGTACTGGCCAGTACTGCGGTAGGTGTTGGATGCAGCGACGTTGGAGAAGGTGCGGAGGAACTCCGCCCGAGTCATCTCGTAGGTGCCGTCGGGCGTCTCGATGCGGAATGACTGGTCATCGGCCAGTCCATCGATCACATCGGCCCTGAAGAGGAGGCGGGTGGCTCTGTAGCTGTTGGCGCGAAGCGCTGCGACTCGACGAGGCTGCGTCGGCCCAGGAGTCGGCATCGGGGGGACAGCCCCCGGCACGGGTGCGGCGGGCCGTGGCGCGTCTCCGCGGGCCTGCGCGTCGCAGGTGCGGATCACCTCAATAACCTCGGGGATCTCCCCCAGGCCGGCCCACACCTTTGGAACTGCAAAGTGGTTAGAGGGCGAGAGGAGCAGCCGCAAGTGCTCCGTCAGCGTGTCGAGCGGGACCTCCTCCAATGGGGTGCGCGTTCTCAGCCCCACGCCGTCCAGGTGCGCGAGCTTCCATCCCGCCTTGTAGAAAGCCCCGAACCGCCCCAATTGCGTGAGCTCCACAGGGATCCCGCCGTTCGCCACGAGGGCGGCGACCTCCGTAAGGGTGGGGCAGTTACCCTCCAGCGCCAGGGTGAACGCCCAGATGGCGGGGCTGTTGTCACACGGGACAAGGGTGCGGCCTGATGGGTGCGTCGGGGCCGGACGCCGACGCGCGGCGTCCTTGCGAACGAAGAGCGGGAGGGCGGGGGTATGGATCCACTCGTGGAGCAGCGCGTCCCACGCGTGCGCCACCTCCGGCTTTACTCGCGGACGTAGCGGGCTCGCTGCCCATGCGGACGCGAAGGCGAAGATGGGCTCGCGGAGTTCGGTGGGAAGCCGGGACGGGCAGGTGGGGAGCATGCGCTTCGTATCTCCACGTATCAGGGCGCTGGCGGCTTGCTTCACGCAGCCGCAGAGGTCGGACAGCTCTAGCGAACGGGAGTTTGGCCAGTTTCTGTCCGGGGATCCATGGAGCTGAGCGGAGCACTTTGTTGGATGTAGTACAGTAGGGGCCGCTCGGAAGGACCCGCTGGCAATTTCCGGCGACGCTTGCGGTCCATTCATCCAGAGGGCAGCCGATGACGCCTGTAGTCCTTTGTCAAGATTCCGAGATGCTGAGCTGGTTCCTTGAGCGGACCGATTTCAGCTTCGTCTATGCGGACGTCGCTCCAGTCGCGGAACGTTTCCCTGCTGAGCTGAAAGAGGTTGCCGTAGCGGAGAAGAAGGTCGTCATCGATCTCGCCGTTACATCGGCCAAGCTTCTGTCCGAGTTCATTGGAGAGCAGGTGAATCCGGGGGCGACGGCGCTCTTCCGGGGGATTGACCTCGTCGCGGTACTTCCCAGCTTGCTTGGGACACCGGAGGCTCTGCTCATCGACTTGTTCTTGTCGCAGGTCCCCGACCTCAAGCAAATCAAGCGTGAGGGGAGGACGGTGCTCGTGACCTCACTCCTACAGGCGGCGTTGAGCCCGGCTGCGATAGGCCAGGATGACGGCGGTGCGGTGAGGCACAAGTGGACTGATGCCGAGATGAACCAGACCATCGAGCTGCACCTCGCTCACCGCTCAGATAGGTCTGGTCGGGCTGACGCCATCAAGGAACTCGCCCGGAACCTGAAGCTCGGTGTTGGGCAGGTCTCGATGGCTGTCGATGCGGTAGGAACGCTCGATCCTCAGGATCCTCGCCGCTACCCCAAGCCCAGCAAGAGGCTTGCGAAGCTCTGGGCAAAACGGGGATTCGAGAACAAGCTCGGGCAGTAGCAAGAGAGGCGGATGCGAGGAGCCTGGCCCCCATGCCCTTGCTGAACATCGGAGATGACGCTCTCTGGCGTGAGCACGACAACGCCTGGCTTCCTGTGCCCACGCCTGGCGCGGGGCTCCGTCTGCGGGTGTCCGTCGGAGAGGATGCATCCGTCATCCTCGCATTGATGGCGACTACGCAGAACTGGCGCGTGGCCTCTGACTCGACTTTCGCCCTTTTGGGCTGTGTGGCCCAAGCAAGGGGGCGAGGGTAGGACGGGCTGAGGGTAGGAGAAGAGCGGCCATCGAGGCCAGCTGAGTGAGGTGTCCGGCAAGACACGCCTCCTCCAGCACCTTCGAGGTCTCCCGATGGCCGCCTCCCAGTTGTATGCACTGTTGCAAGTCTTGCAGCTGGTTCGGCCGGCATTTACTGAGCCCTCGTTCCTGCGCTTCCTGGTCCTGTTCGCCGGCTGGGTGAGCTGTGGCGGCACGCACGCGGTCACCGGGGCGCTGGTGGCCTCGGGCGTCGCGGGCGTGCAGCACCATGCGGCCTTCCATCGCTTCTTCTCGCGGGCTCGCTGGAGTGCGGACGAGGTAGGCCGACTGCTACTTCTGAAGCTGGCGGCCCTGGGGCCCGTGCGGCTGGTCCTCGACGACACCCTGTGCAGCCACAAAGGGCCGAAGGTTTTCGGCCTGGGCAGCCACCTGGATGCGGTGCGCTCCAGCCGGGCCGTGCATGTCTTCTGCTTCGGCCACGTCTGGGTGACGCTCGCGGTGCTGGTGCACGTCCCCTTTGCTTCGCGCCCCTGGGCGCTGCCCGTCCTCTTCCGGCTCTACCGCACCCAGGCCGAGTGCCAGAAGAAGGGCCTGCGGCACCGGAAGAAGACGCAGTTGGGCCGAGAGCTGGTGGAGCGTGTCCTCGCCTGGCTGCCCACCGGTTGCCTGGAACTCGCCGCTGACGAGGCCTACTCATGCAGCACCGTGCTCGAGGGCTTGCCGCAACGACTCATCTTCGTCGGCGCCATGCGCCCAGACGCCGTGCTGACTCGCCCGCGCACGCAGCGCTGCCGCTCGCCGAAGACGGGCCGGTGGCTGACGCGAGACGTGCCGGTGCCCAAGCCCGAGGCCCTCGCACGAGATGGCGCGCTGCCTTGGCAGCGGATGACGGCCTTTCTCTACGGCCAGTCGCGACAGGTGGACTGCAAGGAATTGGTGGCTCGGTGGAAGAGCGCGGCCGGAGCGCGGATGCTCAAAATCGTCATCGTACGGATGACGGGCGGCAGCCGGCCCCTGCGAGTCTTTTTCTGCACCGACGCCTCCCTCACCGCCCTCCAGGTGGTGGAAAGGTATGCTTTCAGGTGGAGCATTGAAGTGCTCTTCCGGGACTTGAAGCAGCTGCTCGGCTTCGCCGACTCGCGAGCCCGCCGCCGCCTGGCCGTGCTGCGCACCGCGCCCTTCGCAGGCTTGAGCTACACCCTGCTCGTCCTCTGGTACATGGAACTGGCCACCAGTTGGCAGCAGCTGAAGCTACCTCTGCGGCCCTGGTACACCACCAAGACCACTGTCAGCTTCGAGGATGTCTTGCGCCTGGCTCAATCCACCCTGGCCCGTACCCGCTGGCACTCGCCGCGTCGACTTCGCGCCAACTTACGCGCTGCCTCCCGTGCCACGCCCTCCCAAGGGCGCGCGGCGTAGACCTCCGCGCGCGCTCCCTCGCCCCAAAAGGGCGAAAGTCGAGTCTGAAAGCAAGCCCGCTTGGAAGGGGCTCCTCGCAAGGAACCTGCCGCGTCCCTTTGAGCACCCGTCGTGGAGGAAGGGTAACCGGTTCTCGGTCGCGGCGGACGTCGTGGAAGGACCTCAACCTGGGTCGCTCTCCGAGCCAACGGCCGTTCGAATTCGTTCAAAGAATTCATCCAACGAACCTTCGTCCTCCTGCTCCAAGCAATGGCCCGCGCCAGCTGAACGTCCCTGGCGTGGCGTGATGACACGACCTGACCTTGTAGTGCACTCGGATTGGAACACCAGCGGCCGGTTCCAATGGTATGCGCAAGCGGAGCTCGGAGCGGACGGTGTCTATCGGGTCGATGGCGCGGCCCCTGTAGGCGAGGTTCCGGCCCTCATTTCGTACTTGCTGCGCAAGGCCCGGACTGGCGCGACCGTGCTGGCGGGATTCGACTTCGGTATCGGCGTGCCCTTGGCTTACGCGGAGCGCATCGGCTGCTCGTATTTCAAAGCTCTGCTCCCGCAGCTCGGTGGGGAGCGCTTTCCGCGCTTCTTCGACAGGGCCGCAACCCGGGAGGAGATCTCACCCTATCGCCCGTTCTACCCGGTCCATGCAGGCCAAAAAGGTGTCACTTCGCAAGCCCATCTTGTCAATGGGCTCGGACTCGGCGCCCGGAGCGAGCTTCTGCGCGAATGCGATCTCGGCACAGAACTCCGTCCCGCAGCCTCCCCCCTTTTCTGGTGCGTGGGTGCCCAGCAGGTGGGGCCTGCTGTGATTTCTGGTTGGAGGAGTCTGCTCCAACCCGCGCTGCACGCGGGACGAGAGCACGTCCGACTCTGGCCGTTCGATGGCGAGTTGGACGAACTACTCACTCCAGGTGGGCTCGTCATCGTGGAAACGTATCCGCGGGAATTCTACGGCCACCTCGGGGTGGCACCGGTCCAGAAGAACGAGCCCTCCTCGCGGCGTCTCGCTGGTGAAAGGCTGCAAGACCACGCACACGAGCTTGGCGTGCGGCTCTCTGACGAGTGCCAGGCGCAGTTCAAGGACGGCTTCGCTTCGCCGGGTATGGGCGGCGACGACGGCTTTGATGCCGTCGTCGGTCTCCTCGGAATGCTCAACGTACTGCTCGGGCACCGATCACCCGGAGCTCCCTCCACGGCAGCTCGCCGCGCGGTGGAAGGGTGGATGCTCGGGCGGTGATGCGGAGAACTGTCCTTACGCGAGCGTGTCGGGCATCCACGTGCGCATCTGCGCGACGAGGATGCGGTCCAGAGCGTCCTAATCGGTAATCTCTGTGAGGGGCCACACCTCCTCGGTGGTATCGCCACTTCTCCTCACGTCTGGTAGATGATGGTGCCATCCGGGGCGTGAGGCCCAGGGGGGAGATATGGCGCGACGCACCGCCGCGGCACGGAAAACAGAAAAAGAGCAGGACCTCTTCGGCCTGGAGCCTTTCCTCACTGCCTTTGACCCTTCGGATCTCCCGGGTTCGAGCATCGACCCGCTGGGCTTCGACCGGGGCTACAACTTCCTCGCGGACCGCATCCTCCCGGGACTGACGAATGTCGGGCGCCGCCCCCGCTACTTCAGTCTCCTGTGCGCGGGTGCCTCCCTGGCCCAGGTGGCGGGAGAGCTCCCAGAGCGGATGCAGTACGAGGCGCGGTTGCCATGTGTCCTCCGGCTGGAGCGGCTCTGGGTGCTCGCCAACCTGCTCGGTTCGGATGAGGAGAACCTCTCGTCCCGCGCGGGCGTCCGGGGGGCTCTCTACGGGCGCGACCGGCTGGCCCAGCTCGACGCTCGCGGGGAGAAGAGGACGGGCACCGACTTCGAGCTGCTCGCCCGCCAGGTCACCTACGGCGTCGTCGGTATCTACGGAAGCGTGGCCGAGGGCATGAAGCTCCTGGACCGGTGGACGCTCAGCCTCACACCCGCCCTGGGCGGCCGGCTCGGTGAGGCGTTCCTCGAGGAAACCAAGGTCCCCTCGGCCGTGCTCAAGGCGGCGCGTGACCCCGAGGCCGAGGTCTCGCTCGCGCAGTTGACCGAGTGGGGCAGGCGCGCGCACATCTTGAGCCCGCCGGGAGCGGTCGAGGCGGAGTGCCTGGGTGAGGCGCTCCATGTCGATGGGGTCCGCTCTCGCATGGCGGAGCTGCTGATGGAGTATCCCTACAAGAGTGACCGCGAGACCGAGCTGGGGCGGCTGTCCCGCATCGCGCGCGCCTCGAGCACCCGAAAGGATCACCCCGACCTCCACGAGGCGCTGGAGCTCATCCTCGCCTTCGAGCCCTGCTACCAGGCCATGCTCCTCGCCTTCGAGCGGCTGCTCTGGCTGGCCAGGCAGTTCGACACGCAGTCCGTTCCCGTTGCCACCGCCGCCGAAGACGGGATTCTCGCGGAGGTGGCGGCGAAGCTCCCCGCGGCCGTCCAGGCGCTGGAGCATTCCATCGAGGCCGCTACTACGCCGGCCCTCACGTCCGGCATGCAGCGGCTTGAGGATGCGCGCCAGTTCCTCCAGCGGGCCAGTGCGGCGGTGTCGGGGGGCGGCGGGCCCGGCGCGTTCCTGGAGGAGCTGGTGGGCCGGCACGGGCAGGTCCAGCGAGGCAAGTTCGACATGGGACGTCCCAAGCTGCCATGGATAGAGCGGCGAGGCTCACGCTTCGAGCTGACGCTCGCCCGGGCCGGAGACCTGCGGGACGAGCCCACCTCGGTCAAGCAGATCCGCCCGCATGAGTACCGGGTGCAATCCGCGGACGCCCTCATCGCTGCGGCCGAGGGGAGGGTGGCATGAGCGAGCAGTCCTCCGAGGTGAACGGGCGCAAGCTGATGGATCGACTCGCCCCCAATCCCGACGTGCTGGGCCCCCTGCTGGGCGTCCTCGCCACCACCTACGAGTTCGACGCGACGTTCTTCGAGTTCGACTTCCTGCCGATGTGCCTCGGCCTGGGCGCCTGGGATGACCGGAAGTGGACCAGCCGGATTGCCCTTCAACGCGCCCTGGCTGGCATGGAGGCCACCGTTCTGCTGATGGACGGGCGGCGGTATCGCGGCAGGCCCCGCTCGCTCCATGTGGAAGTCCGCCCCGTGGTCGGGGACGAGGGCCAGCTCCAGCATGCCAAGGTCTTGCTGCTCGTCCACGAGAAGGCCGTGCGACTGATGGTGGGCAGTGCCAACGTTACGGAAGCTGGCTACCGGATGAACCGCGAGGCGGTGCTCCCGCTCGGGGTGAGCGAGGAGCGGCCGGAACTCGCGCCCCTGATTCGTTCCGCGCTCGAAGCCATGCCCACGGTTCTCGCTCCCTGGTGGACCGAGTCCGCCGAGCTCATCCGCTCCCTTGCATTGGAGCGGCTCGCACGCTGGGCGCCCACGGCCCCCGTGGGCGATGCGCGCTTCGTGTGGAGCGGCCATGGCGAGCCGCTCTGGCGCACGTTCCTCTCGGAGTGGGGCGAGGAAGAGCCGGTCGAGTCCATCTCCATCGTGTCCCCCTTCTGGTCCGAGGAGCAGGGCACGGGGCCCATGACGCATTTCCTGTCAGAGTTGCGGAGCCGGCGGCTGCTCCAGTCCGGCACGAGGCTGGAGCTGTACGGCGAGGCGTCCACCAGCGCCGCGAAGACAGCGAGGCCCCGTCTTCCCGAGTCCCTGCTCTCGTTCGAGGCCGCGCACTTCGAGGTTGCTGGTGTCGCGCACGCAGTGGACCCGATGGTCCTCCCGGATGAGGTGGGGGGCCGGACGGACTTCGTCCAGCGGCGCTCCCTGCACGCCAAGGTCGTGCTGCTGCGTGGCAGGAAGACCTCGCTCGCGTATGTCGGCTCGGCCAACTTCACCCGGCACGGCTGGGGGTTCCCCGGAGTACCAGGCCGGCCGAACATCGAGGCAGGCGTCATCTTGAGGAGGACGGGCGCGGCGGCCAAGGCGCTCGCGCGGCTGATTCCTCCGACGGTGGGGCAGGCCGTCGAACTGGGCGCGTCCACGCTACCCGCCGCCGTACCCGCCGAGCCGGAGTCCGACGATGACGTGCTCTGGCCCACCTTCCTCCGGGAAGCCAGCCTGACGCCCCGGACCGCATCCGAGCGGGAACTGCTGCTGGAGGTGAAGCTCTTCCCGGAGCGGCTCGCGGGGCCCTTCGAACTCCGGCTGGGAGAGGGAGGAGAGCTCCTCGCGCGATGGGAGCCGGGGAGCGAAACGCCCGTGGACACGCTGCGGATTCTCCTGAGCGCGGAGTCGCTCCAGGCGCTGCTCCAGTCGAAGGAGGTCCACGTGGGCTGGTGGGCGTCGCTCAAGGGGCAGTCCTTCCCGGTGAACCTGGATATGGCCGCGCGCCTGCAACTCCCCATGGGGGAATCCTCCGGGCTCCCCGGGGAGCGGCTCCTGCTGGCCTACTACCAGGGACGCATCGCGTTCGAGGACCTCTTTCCACCTCCGCCGGGGTTCGAGGAGCCTGGCGGGACTGTTGCTGCTCCAGCCCTCGTCGAGTCCGAGGTCGACACCAGCCGCATCCAGTCGTACCAGATCCGGTCCTTCGTCGAGGCGCTCACGGGAATCGAGCATGACCTGCGCAAGGCGGCCGAAGGAACGGAGACATCCATCCGGCTGGCCTTGCTGGGGCCGGTCAGCCCGGTCACCCTTGGTCGCCAGGTGGCGGCGGCGGTGAAGGCGGGGCAGCGCTCGGCAACGGCGGGGGCCTTCCAGGTCGTCGAGATTGCTGCCGCGTTGCGGAGGGCGGGCGAGCAGCTCGCGGATGTTCCCGAGCGTGCAGCGACTTTCGAGAAGTACGCCCGAGTGGTGCGTGAGGAGCTCACGGGGCTGCTCCACCAGCTTCGGAAGGATTACCCCGGCGAGGTCGGGACGGGCTCGTTCCAGCGCTATGTGCGTTCTATCCAGCCAGGCTTGTGGAGAGCTTCATGATTCCGCTCTCGGAGCATTTCGACCTGGGACGTGACACGACGCGCATCAAGGACAAGCGTGACGCTGACCGGCAGAGCGTCACCGCGAGGCAGCTCCTGGCGCGGCTCTTCCATCCCAAGAAGGACCAGCGATGGGAGCTCCAGTTGCTCGCCGACGAGGTCGGGATGGGGAAGACCTTCGTCTCGCTGGCGGTGGCCTACTCGGTCTTACAGGCGATGGGCTCGGGCCGCCCGCCGGGAGAGCTGGAGGGCTGCTATCGCAAGGTGCTCATCGTCACCCCGCACAACCACGCGCTGTTCACGAAGTGGGAGCGGGAAGTCAGTGAGTTCGTCCGCCGTTGTGTCCTGCCGGAACACCAGCCGGAGGCGCAGGGCTGGTTCAAGCCGACGTCGGTGGACCGCATCGATGACCTGGTGAAGGCGCTCCGGCGGCCGGGCAATGGCGGCTGCGTCGTCGTGGCGAAGACGGGCATCTTCGGGGCCCAGAAGCTCATGCACTACGACCTGAAGCGCCGCTTCATGCTGGGGGTACTCTTCCGGTACTGGGGCAACCGGTTCGGCGTACCGGCTCGCGAGCGGCTTCTGAAAGGTGCCCCGGAGGGGTGGCCGGGTGACCCGTACGCGCTGACCACGCTCTCCGAATGGGAGGCGGAGCTACTTCCTTGGACCGAGGAGCAGGCGCTCGACGCGCTGGGCCGGCTCGAACAGCCTTCCCTCGCCAGCCAGTCGACCCTCGCGGAGCTGCTCGAGGTCTGCCGGGAGATCAGCGAGCCTTACCAACGCTCGCGAGACGAGCAGTTCAAGCGAGTGGCCACACTGCTGGTGGACGTCTACCGGGACATCTGCGTCGAGATGCTCCGAAGCCATCTGCCGCTCGTTATCGTCGACGAGGCGCACAACTGGAAGAATGGCCCATCTGACGGGAAGAACGGCTACGCGGAGTTCCGGCGCACCATTGCGTGCAGGACTCGCCGGATGCTGTTGCTGACCGCGACGCCCTTCCAGCTCCGGCCCCAGGAAATCCTGGAGCTGTTGCGAATCATGGATGACATGCACCCGGGGCTGACGCGCGCGAGCAGCAGCGAGCGGGTGGAGTTCCTGCGAGCCCATCGGGAGCAGGTCGTCAGCCCCGTCCTCCAGTACGCGGCGCAGGCGAGCCGGAGCTTCTCCAGGGCGTGGGCCCGCCTCCCGCTGCGAGTCCGCCCGGAGGCGCTTCAGGCGCTCTGGGATTCGAGGCCCCTGGAGGCGGCGCGAGGGGAGTTGAGGCGGATGGCGCGGGAGCGGGGCGCACTGTCATCCGCAGTGGTGGACCCGTTCGTCCGGCGCGTCGTCCTCGAACTCGATCCGGAGGTGCGGGAGCTGTTCCGCGAGGCGCTCAAGCTCTTCACGTTCAACGCGGACCTGTCGGAGGAGCTGGGCAGGCAGGTCATCCGCCACCGGCGGAAGACGGAGCACCGGCTGTTCCGGGTGGGAGACGAGTTCCAGCAAGAGACCGCCGAAGTCGCCGCCCGCGCGGACCGGCACCTACTCCACGCCGCGCCCGGTATCGACGTGCGGGGGGACGGGGAGCTGCCGCACTACCTCCTCATGCGCTGTGTGACCGAGATGCACCGCGAGCAGAAGCGGGTCCGCCGCTCCTCGCTCGGGACCGCGCTGACGGGCTGCTATTCCACCCTGCTCAAGTCCGCCGAAGGGAAGAACATCTCCAAAGCGCTTCGCGAGTCTCCCGCCGGGAGCGTCTATCTCGACCTGCTGATGGGGATGGTGGATGAGAAGCAGGATGCGGACCACCCCAAGGTCAAGGCGCTCACCGAGCACGTCATCCGCGCCTGGCACGCGGGAGAGAAGACGCTCATCTTCTGCTTCCGCAACAACACGGCCCGGCGGCTCCGGGAGATTCTGAGCGACCGGATCCACTCGGAGCTTATGGCCCGGCGGCAGCGCTGCCTTGGCGGCGAGAAGTCCATGAAGGCGTTGCGCAACCGGCTCACGCGGCGTGACGGGGACCTCATCGTCTTGGGCCTGGACCGGGTGCTGCTCTCGTATGCATGGGTGCTTCGCGCGGAGTGGGGTGGCACCCGGCTGGAGGATTTGCTCACGCTCGGGGGAGACGAAGTCGAGGCACTGGCTCGCGTCGGACTTCGCCACGGGGTGCGCCTGGATGAGGAGGACGTGGATCGCGTCTTCCTCAACCGGGCCACTGAGCACGTACTCGCCAGGAAGTTGATACGGGAGGGGAGGGCCACGGGCCGGTGGAAGCTGCTGTTGGAGCAGCTCTCGCAGGAGGAGTGGGTCGAGAGCCCCTATGGCCTCACCGCTCACGCGGATGCGGAAGGCGCGGGGGAGGATGCCGCCAGCTTCGACGAGCGCGGCGTGCACGCCGTCTACCCCGTCCGGCGGGAGCCCACGGACGCGGAGGTCGCCGAACTCGCGAGGGCCATCGAGAGCCGCCGCGGGCGGGCCCGTCGCAACGGAGCCATCTCCATCTACGATGCCTACCTGGAGGCCCCGAGCCTCTGGCTGGGGACCCAGCCCATGGCCATGCTGGAGGGCAGCTCGGGGGTCGCGGAGCTTGTCCAGCTCCTCCAGACGCACCTCGACCAGGTCACCTGGGAGAAGGGCGCGTTCGAGTGGGACGGGCGCCGGCGTGTCCTCCAGGCGCTGCGCCGCGCGGTCCTCCGTGAGTCGGTCCTGGTCCGATTGCTCCCCGAGCGCACCAGGCGGGAGGAGAGCGGCTGGGGCGAGCTGCTCGTGTCGGCCTTCTTCGAGCCGATGCTGGGGCAGCTGGAGAGCATGGCTCACCGCGTGGCCGTCTTCCTGGAGGACGTCAGCGCTTCCAGCGGGAGCTTCCAGGACGCACGCAGTGCCCGGTCATCCTTCCTGGAGGCCACCCGGCTCCGGGAGGGTACCTTCGTATCGCTCGTCTCCGGAGAAACGGACACGGCGACGCGCGAGCGGGCCTTTGCTGGCTTCAACTCGCCCCTCCTGCCCGAGGTGTTGATCTGCACCTCCGTGGGCGCGGAGGGCATCGACCTGCATCGTCACTGCCGGCATGTCATCCACTACGATCTCGCCTGGAACCCTGCGGTTGTGGAGCAGCGGACCGGGCGGGTGGACCGCATCGGGAGCAAGACCTTCCGCGAGCGCCAACTCGCAAGGCCGGGGACGGACATCTTTCTGGGGGTCTCCGTTCCGTTCCTGGCGGGCACCTATGACGAACGGATGTTCGAGGAGTTGCGGCTGCGAGCCCAGATGTTCGAGGTCCTCACGGGAGGGGACGTCAGCGCCGACAACGTCGAGGGCCGCGATGACCTGGACGAGTCGGAAGGCAATGAGGATGGCGTACGACTCGTATCGCTGCCCGCGCGAATCATTGATGACCTACGTGTCCGGCTGCACGTCTGGGAGGATCCTGGCGATGCGCCCTCTCCGCGCTCTCGTCGCACTGCGTCAGTGGGTTGAGCGGGCTCGGCCCAAGCGACATCTCGGGCAATGGTGTCCATCCGGAGGATGTGCCATGCCGACAGAGCGGAGCCTCCGGGCCCGTCGCCGGTCCACAGGCGTGGCGAGGTGGGGGACTCATGGCGATTTCCTCCCCCACTTCTCCCCCACTCGGGACGTGCCAGAAGCGGCCAGAGAGGGCCATCTTCAGAGGGAAACGCCCGGGGTTGCCTCTGCCCAGCCCCGATTCGTAATCAGTAGGGCGGCAGCAATTCGTCGCTGCGCGAGTGGGGGCGTCTGCACATGACGCAGCACGTCGGCCAAGTAGTCCTCGGGGTTGAGGCCGTTGCCCTCGGAGGTGGCCACCAGGGCGTAGAGGTCGGCGAGGCTCTCTCCGGCGGGGGCCGTGTCGTCGATTGGGCTCGAAGGGCGACAAGGGGACGAGGAGCCTCAAGGTGGGCCGTAAGCGGGAACTACACTGCTACATCTTCCTTCGACGAGACTCGACTCGATGATGATGGCAGGTGTGTAAGTGCCTGATTTTCCTGGCAACGTTCGACGTAGTTGCATGAGACGCGACGTGATTTGCCGGGTTCGAATCCCGCCCTGGGCACTCCGAATCAGGCCTCCGAGTCGAAAGACTCGGGGGCCTTTTTCGTTTCGGCCGGTGATCGAATGCCTGCCGTTCTCGGGCTGCACGTACGGAGGGCTTCGGGGCATCCTCGCGTGTCATGGCGCCTCGATCGTTGTGCGTGTCCTTGCTGTTCGTCCTGATGACCACCCAGGGATGCGCCACGCTGCGGCCTCGCGCGGAGTGTTCGGCTCACGGGGGAGACACGTGGCATGAGGCGCGGAGCGAGCACTTCCGCGTGTGGACGGACCTGGACGAGGACGATGCCCGGGATGTCGCCGTGGCACTGGAGCGCACCCGGGCGATGGTGGGCCTGTGGTGGGGCGAAGGCTCGGAGTTCAACCCGCCGGGGACCATGGATGTCGTCGTCCTCCGCCGCCAGGGGGCGCTGCTGGAGTTCGCTGAGCCCGGTGTCGCCGGTTATGTGAATACGAGCTACGCCTATATTCGCCCCTTCGCCGTCATGGCCGATGGCGACCGGCAGCGCGTTCCCCAGGTCATTCGCCACGAGCTCGTCCATTACCTGAGCCGGTTCGTGCTGCTGAACCAGCCACGTTGGTTCGCGGAAGGCCTGGCGATGTACCTGGAGGTCTCCGAGGACCGGCTCGATGACACGGTACAGATGGGACTGGACCACCCAGACGCGCTCAACAGCGTGCGACTGCGGGGCGTGTTGCCGCTGGAAAAGCTCTGGGCCTGGGACGTGGCCGCGCCTCCCGAGCATGAGCGGGCCCATCACTATGCATCCGCCTGGGCATGGGTTCACTACCTGCTCAACTGGCAGGCTGAGCGCTTCGCGGACTTCCAGCGGCGCCTGGCCCGTGGGGAGCCGTCGAAAGACGCCTGGGAGGTTGCCTTCTCGGGGGTCTCCGTTCCGGAGCTCGAGCGAGCGCTCGCGAACGTTGTCCGAGGTGACGCCGAGTACACCATCGTCACCCGGAAGCTGCCCGCCGTGTCCACCGACGTCGCGGTGCGCGTCATGGGGGACGCGGACGTGCACCTGACGCGCGCGTGGCTCCACCTGTTCCCGGGTGGGGGAGCGCTGACGCCTGAACAGCGCCGCGAGGCGGCCCGGCTCGACATTGTCGAGACACTGAGGCGCGAGCCGGGACATGTCGGCGCGGCGGTGCTCGGTGCTTCGATGGAGTCAGATATTGCGACGAAGCTCGCGCGGGCACGCGAGCTGGTGGCGGCACATCCGAACAGCGCCGAGGCCTGGGGGTTGCTGGGCGACGCGCTGGAAGGCGACGCCTCCGCGGCGGCAGAGCGAGGGGACGCGCGTCGCAATGCGGTGAGGCTGGCTCCCGAGGAGCCTTCGCTGCGGGTCGCGCTGGCGCGGGAGTACTCCGCCAATGGCCGGCATGGCAACGCGCTTGCCCAGGCGGTGAAGGCCGCGCAGCTGGCCCCCTGGAGCGAAGCGGTGCAGGCCACACTGGCGGTGGCGACCGCAGCCCGGGGCCGATGCGACGATGCGCTGGTGGCCGGGGAGCGCGCGGTGGATCTGCTGCACGAGTCCGTTTCGGACCACCAGCGCTCCGCGTACCGTGCGTGGCTCTCCTCGCAAATCTCAGCGCACTGCGCCTCGCGTCCGGACGTGCCTGCGCAGGTGTCACCCGGGACGCCGTAAGGCGGGCCGTTCCGTGGAGGGGCACTCGGCGGGCCCGACGTGTCTCCGACAACAGCCCGCGCATGCTCGCACGGCCATCGGGGGCCTGCGCCTACCAAGGCCCTTGAGGTACAGCCCATTGTGCAGGCCTGTGGGCGCGTGGAGTGCAACGCGAACCTCCGGCTGGCGCCGCCCCCGTGAAACCGGGGCGACTCCAATCCCCCGGAAGGCGATGCGTATCGCCAGCGCCGCGAGCGGAAGGCGCTGGCGGCGACCTGGCGCGAGACGGGTGAGCCCCCGTCTCGCGCAAACGCGCGCTCAGGCAAAGATGACCGGTTCGCCCAGCTCGTCGCCGTCCTCGTTCACCTGGACGAACTCGAGGTCGATCGGGATCTTCCGCTCATGGGCCAGCGTCACGAGGCGCTGGAGCCGCTCGCGGGTCGGACCAAGCGCACCCTCCATGGACCCTTCGAGCAGATACTGGGGAGGATTCCCCGGCCGGGTCGCCGCCTCGTGGCAGAACAGGTAGAACCCGTCGCTCTCGGACACCATCTCCACGCCGATGCGTCCCACCCGGGTCCGCGGCTCCGGGATCTTGAATCCATCCTGGAGGAGGCGGGAGATCGCCTGGGCGTCGTCCGTCGTGAATCTTCCGTTGAATGAGAACTTGTCCATGACGTGGGTCTCAGTTTCCGCTGATGGGCATGTCCGGGACCATGTCGAAATCGCCATCGCGCCTCATGAGCGAGATCGCCTCGAGGTTCAGGTGCTCATAGGCCGCCGAGAGCGACTTCCTGAGGTTCTTCAGGTCCTTGGAGAGGTCTGACTTCGAGTTGATGGTGCCCGAGAGCATGGCGTTCGCGAACGTGCTGGCTACGGCGTTGTACTTCTGCTTGTTGTCGTCGATGTCCTGAGCGAGCGCCATCAGCTCCTCACGCGACATGCTCTTCAGGTCCAGCGGCTGCCCGGGCTTGCGCGGGTTGGCCTCATTGACGAGCCGGGCCCTGCCATTGAAGTAGTCCACCAGCATCGTGTTGAACGCAGCGTCATCCATGAACACCGAGAGGTCGACGTCGTTGGCCTCGGGGTTGCGCAGCGATGAGCCCTGGACCCGCACGTCATCCGTGGGGAGCCCGGCCTGCTCCAGTCCCTGTACCAGCTCCTGGCTGAAGCGTTCGAACTCCGCCCGGTCGTTGAACTTGTATGGGAAGCCGCGCGGACTGACCTCGTTGGCCCAGTTCTCCATCTGCTGCTTCAGGTCCGTGGCGCTGATAGGCTTGGCGTCACGAGAGCCGGTGTAGATTATGTCTGTGATGAGCCGCTCATCCAGCCCCAGCTCCTGGCCCCGCTGCACGATGGCGTTCAGCTCGTCATCGCTGTAGCGCATCGTGAAGGTGTTGCCCTTGTTCGTGAAGGTCGGATTCGCGATGCGCTCCTCGACCTGTTGACGCACCCGGTTCGCGACCGAGGTGTCGCGCTCCCCGCTCGGAGTGACGCCCGTCGTGTCCTCCATGGCCACGTAGCCACGTCCGGCGGTCAGCGAGTCGACCTGCGCGGCGTGCGTGCGCAGCTGGCTCTCCACGCTGGAGATGCGCTGCTCCAGGTCCGCGAGCCGCGCGGCGCTGGCGGGAGCGGACTGGCCCGAGGCCGAGTTGATGGCCTGGTGGAGCTGCGTCTGCATGGCCTCCATGCTCCGCAGGATGCTGGAGAGCTTCTGCACCTCCAGCCGGGACTCGAAGCCCTGGGTGCCGTAGCCCGGCATGCCGGTGATGGCTTGCTTCACCTTGTCGATGAGCTGGCGCACCTTGCCCACGGCGCCCTCGTAGCGCTGGAGCATCCGCGCCGTCTCCATGTGCGCCTGGATGTCCTCCTTCGTCGCGTCCGGCCCCGCCTCGATGCGCACCTTGCCGTCGTCGTAGCGCACATGCGTCGTGCGGCCCTGGAGCTCGGGGTTGCGCACCACGGGGACGGGGGGACGTCCGGTGTTGTCGGTGCCCACCTCGGGCTGCGTGGGACGCGTGCCATCCGGCCGCGACGGGCCATTCGTCTGGGGCAGCGGAATCAGCTGCCCCGTCGCGGGGTTCACCCGGTACTGGGTGGGCCGGTTCTCCACCCGGTTCGGTGGAGGACGCGCGGCCTGCTCCGGCCCGGCCGTGGTGCCAGGGCGCGAGTCCGTTCCCGTCGTGCCGGGCCTCGGGTTGTTGCCCGTCGTCCTGCCAGGCCGATTGTCGGCCCCCGCCGTCGTGGTGCCCGGCTTGGGGGCGGTCCCCGTCGTCGTCGTGCCCGGCGTGCCGGGCTTGTTCGAGCCGTTGGCCCCGTCCGAGCCATTGGTGCCGTTGCTCCCGTTGGAGCCGTTCGAGCCATCGCTCCCGTTGGTGCCATTGCGCCGACGACCACCGCCCAGACTGACCGTGGTGCCGCCGCTGCCGCTGCCACCCTCGGCGGTGACGTCGCGGTGTCGCCCATTCACCTCGAAGTCCACCACGCCCAGCTTCGCGCCCACCCCCAGCTCGCGGTCCTTGAACGAGCCGGTGGTCATCTGCGCGTCCACATTCACACCCTCGAACGCGTTGTCGAAGTTGCCGTTGACGAGGTTCCTGGTGATGGTCTGCACCTCCTCGCCACTCAGGCCGCTGACCTCGGCGGTGAAGAACTTCCCCTCGGGGCCCGCGTCCACCGAGCCCTCGATGGAGATGCTCGTCTCCGCGGGGCCCGCGAACGCCGCGCTCGCGGGGCTCGCGATGAACGCGAGCATGTCCTTGGCGTCCACCTTGCTCGCATCGAGCGGAATGCTGGACTCCATGCTCACCGAGCCGGTGACCTCGCCGCCGACGTTGATGCCTGCCTTGCCCTTCAGGCCGCCCGCGATGCTCGCCGCGCCCGAGCCCTCGATTTCAATCGAGCGCACCAGGTGCGTCGGCTTGCCCTTTTCGAACTCCACGCGGTAGCTCGTCGTCGCGCCGATGCTGGCCGACAGCTCCGCGTTGGCCGCGCCGAACTTCGCGCCCAGGCCCGCCTCGGCCTCGGCGCCGACGTTGACCTCCATCGCGGACAGGTGGTCGAGCATGAACTTGTGGTCTTCACCACCCGACGCGAGTGCCGCGGGGCCCTTGCCCAGGATGACGGCCGCCTTCGCCGCCTCCTCGGGCGTGTCGAAGGTCATCTCCACGCGGCCACCGGCCGACACCGACGCCGAGCCCACCAGGCCCACGCCGACGTCCCCTGTCACCTCCGCCGACAGCTGGTACTTGCCGTCCGCCGTCTTCTCGACCTCCACCTCGCCATCGATGCCGGCCTTCAGCCCGACCTTGACGTCGAGGTTGCCACTCAACGTCAGCGTGTCGCCGGGGCTGTTGAGCTTCTTGATTTCATCCGCCACCGCGTCCTCGACCGGCGCGGTGATCTGGTCAATCGCCATGTCGATGGGCTTGAGGACGATGTCCTTGGCGAAGCCCAGCGCGTCCTTGGCGAAGTCCCCGGCCATGCCGGCCAGGTCTCCCAGGCCCTCGGTGACGAAGTCCTTTACATCCTGGTGCCAGGGGAGCTGGCGCTCCTTGTCCAGCTCCTTCGGCTCCTGGTCCTTCTTCACCTGACCGTTGGCATCCACCTCGAAGCCGACGTGGTCGTACTTCCAGCGGTTGTCGCTCGCCTCCTGGAGGCTCTTCACCTCGGTGGGCTGGTGCTTCATCTGGAGCTGGCCGTTCGCGTCCACCGTGCCCGAGGACTGCGACACCGTCTGGGTGCGGTTGGCGTGGCCCTCGTCGAAGCGGCTGCCGTCCGGGTCATAGCCCGTCACCGTGGTGCGGCTGGTGACGTTGCCCGGCGTCTTCTGGGAGACGGCGGGCAGCGAGTCCGTCGTGACGGCGCCCTTCGGGCCGCGCGTCACCTCCTGCTGGTTTCGCACCACCTGCACGCCGTTGCCGTTCGTGTCCGACTTCAGCGCTTGGGTGGCCACCGACTCCGTCTTCTGCGTGGAGACCGCGGGCTCGCCCTTCGCGTTGTAGCGCGTCTCCTCCGTCACCGTGAGGCTGGACTCACCGGGCCTGAGGGACGTGGGCGAGTTGTCCGTCTTGTGGTGGTCCTCACCCTTGGACGCGTCGTTGAGCGCCTTGCTCTGCGCGGACTCGAAGCCATTCACGGCGTCGGCGTTGAAGCCCGGAGTCCGGATCTCCGTCTTCTTCACCTGCTTCGTCGGAATGCCCCATTCGCTGTAGTCCGTCTGCGTCGTCATCGTCGCCGGGCCCTTGGGCGTCCCGGTGCGGTTGGCCAGCGCGGCGGGCGGCTTCTCCATGCGCACCTCCTCGAGGCGCGACTGGAGCTTCGGGGGGGACTTCGACGTGTCGTACTTCGTCGTCGACGTCGTGGTGGTGGCGCCTGTCTCCGGGTGCTGCTGCGTGTGGCTCTTGCGCGACTCGAGCCCCGTCGTCTTCCCCTGCGCGTCCGCCGTCTTCGTCCACGTCGTCTCGCGAGCACCACCTTCCTTCGGCGTCTCCTTCGTCGTCACCGTCGACGTATAGCTGCCGTCCTTCTTGACGGTGACGGTGTTGCCACTCTTCGCGTCCGACAGCGTCGTCTCGCCCGTGGTGGCGTTCTTCTTCACGTCATACGTCGCACCCGAGGAGGGGTCCGTGAACTTCTGCCCGTCCTTCAGCTTCGTGGCGTCCCGCACATCCTTCGCGTCCAGCGCGTTCAGCGCCTCCGGCGGCTTCTCTCCCTCCACCGGCTTGACGGAGCCCTCCGGCGGCGGCGCCGTCGTGCCCAGCAGCTTCTCCAGCTCCGCCTTGCGGCTCGTACCGTCGAACGCGGACACCAGCTCGTTCTTCTTCGGCTTGACGCTGTCGATGTCCTTCTGTGTGTATGGCTGAGGCTTCTTTTCCTGGGCGGCGGCGGTGTTCGCCTTGCGCATCGCCTCCTCGGCCCTCTTCGCCGCCAGCGTCACTTGCTCCTCGGTGGCCTGCAGCTTCTTCTCCGCCGCTGCGGCCTTTTCGTCGGCGGCCTTCTTCGCCTTCTCCGCGGCGGCCGCGTCCGCCTGCGTCTTCCTGGCCTCCTCGGGCTTTTGCCCAGGCTTCACCGCGGCCTTCTTCGCGGCATCAGCGGCCTTCTTCGCCTCGGCCTGCTGCCTGCGAGCCGCCTCTGCCGCCTTGCGGGCTTCGTCCGCGGCTTTGCGCGCGGCCTCCGCCGCCCTGCGGGCAGCCTCCGCTGCCTTCCGGGCCTCTTCCGCCCTACGCCGGGCCTCTTCCGCGGCTCGACGCTGGGCTTCGGCCGCAGCGGCTGCGTTCGAAGTCCCTGCTCCACCCGTAGGTGACAGACCCATCGCGCTCCCCCTTATCCATCAGAAATGGCTCTTCATTATCGGAAGGAACGAGGGAATGTTCCCTTCTCGGATGCGAGGCTTTCCGAACGTTGTCGGGTGATGATTAGCAAGAAACAGGTGCCGGTGTCCGACATGCCTGCCCTTGAGTCAGGCAATCTCCGTCATGGACTTACAGCAGTGCCAGGCGGCGACAGGGTGTGTGGGAAGTATGGAACCTCCGCATAGGCAGATACAGTGAGGCAAGGGTGTCCTGCGACCTTGTTCCGAACAAGTTGCCATGCTAACCATTTCCCGGAAATCGAGTGGCATGGCCCAGACGAAGTGCTGTCGAGGCGGCGCGCCAAGGACGGGACATGTTCTTCCTGAAGGAACTGCCGACCCGGCAGATGCTCGAGGGATATCACCAGCGCTTCCCCTCGATGAATGTCGAGGCGGTGGAAGGCGCGCTGCACCTGCTCCGTGATGCGAGCGTGCTGCTGCGAGCGCTCGAAGCCTATTTCGCGGAGCATCAGCTGTCGCAAGTGCGCTTCCTGGTGCTGGTCGTGCTCGACCGGGAGCCTGAGCTTGATGGGCTCATGGCGAGCGAAGTGGCTTCCAGGCTCGATATCTCCCGTCCGCTCATGACGCGCACGCTCCATGCGCTCGAGCAAGACGGGCTCGTCTCCTCCACGGGCCATCAACAGGACGGGCGCGTCAGGGTGGTTCGCCTCACGTCGAAAGGCAGCCGTCTCCTGGAGCGGGTGCTGCCTGGGTACTACCAGATCATCGAAGCGTTCATGCATCAGCGGAGTCCGCCGGCCGAAAAGACACCCGTGAAGGAGGAGAGGAATGCCGGACGTAGAAGTTAAGCGAAGGCTTCTTGGCACCATGGCGCTGTCGGTCCTGGTCGCTGTGACGGCGGCGGGGTGCGCGGCCCACCGAGCGCGAGAGGTGGTGGCGCTTCCGGATGGGTGGCACGCACGCAACTTCGAACCCGTTGGCTACACGGAGATGGGCGGCCATCCGGCCTTCAAGCTGGCCGTGCACGAAAAGGACGGGCGCTGGTACCTCTATGCAACACATTTCTGGCGGCCAGGGTTCAGCGTCATCGACGTGACGGACCCTGCCAGGCCGGAGGTCCTCGGTTTCGTCGCGGATGCACCCAATACCTATACGTTCCAGGTGGACCTCGCGGAGGGCCTCATGGTGACCTCACGTGAGAAGCCCTTCCTGGCGGGACTGGGGGACCCTCAGGCGGACTACGCGGAAGGCGTGGCGCTCTGGAGCATCGCCGACCCGGCGAAGCCGCAGCTCCTGGGGGAGTTCCGGACGGGTGGGGGAGGGACGCACCGCAACTTCTACGGCGGTGGCCGTTACATGCACCTCTCCGCGGCGATGCCCGGCTATCGCGGCAACATCTACGTCATCGTCGACATCTCCAACCCCGCCGCGCCGGTCGAAGCAGGGCGGTGGTGGGTTCCGGGACAGCACGAGGCTGGCGGCGAGCGCTTTGGCTCGAAGGCGGATGGCGAGGCCATCGAGCCGCCTGACCATACCACGCATGGGCACGAGGCCTGTGGCTCGGACTCGGATGTGCACCTGCACGGTCCGCCGTACGTCGTCGGGGAGCGCGCGTATCTGCCTTACGGCTCGGCGGGGCTCATCGTGTTGGACATTCAGGACGTTTCCAGGCCCCGGCAGGTGGGCCGGCTCGACTTCAGCCCGCCGTTCCACTCCAAGTTTGGCGTGCACAGTGTCGTTCCCCTGCCGGACAAGGGATTGGCCTACGTCTGCTCCGAGAGCGTCGAGTACGCCAAGGGAGCGCTCCATCACGCGTCGATTGTGGATATCTCCGAGCCTCGCCGCCCGTACCTCCTGTCCCTCCTTCCGGAGCCTGCCCCTCCGCCGGGTGCGCCCTATCGCGATTACTTCGAGAAGGGTGGTTGGCGCGGGCCGCATAACTTCAATCAGTTGCAACACAATCCGGATGTCGAACCCCAGCAAGGGCTCTTGTACCTGGCGCACTTCAATGCGGGTTTGCGCGCGTATGATGTCTCCAATTCGCGCCGGCCCCTCGAGGTGGGCCACTTCATGCCTCCCGAGCCGCGCCAACGCTTTGGCCCGCTGCCCATCGGAAAGCTCGCCCTGCAGACGGAGGACGTCCTGGTGGACCGCCGGGGGTACGTCTACATCTCGCACAAGAACCAGGGCATCTGGATTCTCCGCTACACGGGGGAGCGGCCCGAGGCGCCCGCCGCGCGCAGTCCAGCGACTCCGTGAAGAGCGGCTACGGGCCGCCGCGCACGGACGCCGCGATGCCCATCTCCTGGATGAGGAAGACGGTGCGCTCCGTGACTCCCGGTGCCACCGTCAGCGCGATGCGCTCCGTGCCCTTGATGAAGGTGTCGTCGGGGCCCGGCGCGTAGCCCTGCGCGGCGAGCTTCTCTCGGTAGAACGCGCGGACCTCGGCCGGAGTCGCCGTCGTCGGGTAGCTCATGGACTTCATCCACTCGAGCTGGGTGCTGGTGACGGGGCCACTGCCCGGGTAGACGGGAGCGAACGCGGGCACCGACTTCTGCTGCCGCTTGCCCAGCTCCGCGGAGCTGACGATGAGCGTCGTCGCGTTCTTCCCTGACGGCTGCAGGATGACGGTGTACGAGATGAGGTTGTCCGTATCCAGCCCGGTCACCTGCTCGCCGAGCTGCAGCTTCATCTCCGCCGTCGCCTCCGAGAGGTACAGCCCCCTCCGGATGAAGAGCTCGCGGAAGTGGGCCTTCAGCGTCGCGACGTCCTTGTTCGAGACGAGCGTCGAGGTCTCGATGACGACGCCGTCGACGACGGTCTTCTCCGCGAGCGTTGGCTTTGAAATCGCCCCCGGGACGTCCTTCACGAAGGCGTTCGCCGAGGCGGTCGGCCCCACCGAGAGCGTCATCACCCACGTGGTCGCGACAAGGAGGGCTCGGCTCAGTCGCATGTGTACCTCCCGAGGTAGACGAACCGGGTCGCCGTTCGCGAACGGAGCCTGTTCGCGGCGTCGTAGGACTCGCGGTACGTTCCGCGCCTCATGCCCAGTGATGGGGTGCGCACGACGTTGTGGTCCATGGGCTGCGTCTGCCAGACGCGCTCGTGGGACTCTCCGAAGGTGCCGGACTCCTCACCCCGGAAGCTCAGGTAGAAGCCCGTCACGCGCCCCCGGGGCACGCTCCCGACGACGTCCTGCGTCCATCGCTCGGGCAGGCCCGTCCAGCCCATCGACCGGTCCCATCCCTCGTGCGCGAGGCTGTAGAAGGCCTGATTCTGGCAGCGCTGTCCGGGGACGTCGTCCTGGAGGAGGGCGCACTCGAGCTCCTCGCCCTCACCAGAGGTGAGCCCGTGGTCCCCCAAGAGGATGTTCAGCGAACCGCGGCAGGTGGTGCCCGCCACGGGCCGGCCCAGACCGCACAGCCTGAAGGCATCCCGCGTGAGGTGCTCCGTCGAGAAGAAGCCTTCGTCCGCATCCTGGAGGAGTCGGGCCGGAATGTTGATGGTCTGCACGGCACCTTGCGTGATGCACGAGAGCGCTCCCGGCTCTCCGTAGGCGGGCGTGTTCGCTGTCGCCGCCACGCGGAAGCCATTGCGCGGGTCCTGGTTGCGGATGCACGCCGTGGTGAGCTCGCCGGCCCGGGTGTAGAGCTGGGTGAGCCCCCGGTTGCCCTGCTTGCTCTGGCGACCATCCCAATCCCTGTACCGCTCGTTGGTGGTCTCCGTCACTCGCGGCGCGGCAACCCGGCCCGAGTCGTACCAGGCCCAGGCGTCGACGCCGTCCACGCCCGGGCGCTCGACGCGGTAGGCGGTGGCATCCCACGTTGCCGCCGCCACCGCTTCGTGGGCCTTCAGCGACAGATGCGTGAGCTCGGCGAAGTGCAGGCCGAACATCAGGACGGTGACGAGCACCAGGAGGCCGAGCACGGCCTCCACCATGGCCTGTCCACGCGCACCCTTCACGCGCTCTTGGAGGCTCTTTCTCGTCACCATCCGGTGTACCCGTTCCTGACCAGGCTCTCGAGCGCGCCTTGGGCTTCGGTGGCGCCAGTGTCCGAGAGGAATGCACCCGCTCGTGCGTCGAACGTGTTGCGCTCGGGGGATGCGTCGCCAGGCCGGTCGATGGAGAACCGCGTCAATCCGGCCCGCCAGTACGGAGCGAACAGGTTGGGCGGCTCCGTCGAGTGCTGGAACCGGTGGTAGTAGACGATGCCGGAGCCCACCGCCACCTGGCGTGGGGCGCCGCCGAAGGTCTGTCCACCCCCCAGGTCGAGGGTCCTGCCGTCCCCGGGAGCGGTGCGGAAGTTGAACGAGAGGTCCCAGACATCTCGTTCCGGCGCCGGGTCGCGCGACAGCGCCGTCACCAGCTTCGGCTGCCCCTGGAGGTTCTCCGCATCCAGGACCTGGGCGCCGTTGAAGTCGACGAAAGGTGGAAACGTCTGGACCGCGTGCTGGGTCCGATGGCCGACGCCTGAGTGCTCATGTGAGGAAACACTCACGGCGCCACCGCCGACCCCGCGCCCCGCCAGGCCGATGGCTCCCGCGATGGGGAAGGCGGGAATGGGCGACGCGCACATCGTCCAGTTGCGAAGTCGCTCCATGGCTCCCGGTACCCGGCCCACGTCCGCGAGGGGAAGGAAGGCGACGCGGGTTCGCCCACCCTGTCCATCATGGGCGCGTGGCTCATGGGGCCGGCCAGAGGGAAGCGGCGCGTAGGCGCTGTCGTAATAGCCTTTGCCATTCCGAGAGCCGCTGAAGAAGATGTGGCCGGCGGCGAACAGGACCCGCGAGCGATGGGCGACGCTGTCCGACGAGAACAGCCGGTCCCATTCGCCACCTTCGCTCCGGTCGCGCAGGAACGGGTGCCCGCGGGTCCCCATCACGATGTGCCCGACCTCGTGTGGCTCACTGCCTCGGCGCGGCGTCGCATGGTCGAGCACCGCGTCGGTCAACTCCCGCTGGGTGACGTCCGCCCCGGCGGGTTGGACACGGACCTCGTCGGGCGCGACGAGGTTCGCCCGGGACAGGTACTGCCGCGCGAGTCCCTCGGGGCCGTCTCCCACGCGGGCGCGGGCTCGCGCCAGCAGCTCGACCTGCGCTGCGTGGATGCGCTGCGCCGCGTTCCAGCGCGGCAGCGTCTCCGAGGTGAAGAGCTCGGTGTCGCGTCGCAGCTTGCCGCGGACCTGGTTCGCATGCACGGTCGACAGCGTGGCGAGCGCGAGGGTCTGCGCGAGCGCACGCGAGCACAGGCGGCACATGGGCTTGGGCGGCGGAAAGCACTGAAAGACCGTGTTGACGCCATACGGCACGGCCATCAGGCGGAACAGCTCCGCCGCGTTGTCCGCGTGCTTCCAGTACAGCGTGGACCACGAGATGAGGCTCAGCGTCCCGAGCGTCGAGACGGCGTGCGCCACCTGGACCCGGTTCATCACCGCCACCGCGTTGAGCGCGCGTGCCGTCGTCACCGCCGAGCTGTAGGCGGCCGCGTCCGCCAGCGTCTGCAGCTCCATGCGCTCCTTCACCTTGGAGCCCATGGACAGCGTCATGCTCACCATCACCGCGAGCAGCAGCATTGTCAGGGCGAACAGCACGAGCGTCTGCCCGCGCAGGGCCGGTCGGAGCCGGGTGTTCATGGCGTGAACCCCGGCGCCGAGCACTCGGCCTCGGCGAATTCGGACAGGCGTGGAGGTGTCATCATTCGCATGGTGGAGGAGACCTCGATGGGGAACATGTAGTGCCCGCGTGCGAGCCGGCGCCGCAGCTCGTCCGCCGTCCGGGCGTCGAGGCTCGGGCGAGGGTTGGCTTCCCAGTTCGCGGTCCGGGTGAGCATGAGCGGGTCCTGGCTCGTGTAGCTTTCGATCCCCAGCCGTGCCGCGGCGATGCGTGAGAACACCCAGTCCGCGAAGGGGATGCGCAGCGGCGCCCAGAAGATCATCCGGACCTCGAGCCGAAGCGGCTCCGTTCGTCCGGCGCGGGGCAGGGGCTGGTCGAACGCGACCACGTCCGCGACCGTGGGCGCTGGCTGCTCTCGCACGAGCCACACGAGGGCTTCGGTGGCGGCGCCAGCGCTGGTCCAGCCCGCTCCCTTGTAGCCCTGGTAGTGGTTGTCGCGGAAACGGCCAAAGGCCTGGCCGAGCTGTTCGCCGGCAGAGGCCCCCGGAAGCGTCCGGTCACCGAGGAACGAATGCACCGCGGGAAGTACCGAGAGAATCGCGGCGTGGGTCATCGGTGTGCAGGCGCCGTGATTCAGGGAGCCGACCCGTGTCGCCTGGAACACCCCGTACTGCGCGAAGAGGCGGGCCTGGGAGAGAAGGAAGAGCTGCAGGCAGCCCAGAATCACGAACAGGACGAGTGGAAGCGTCAATGCCGTCTCCACCGCCGCCTGTCCGGATTCGCGCCGCATGTCTGTTCTTCCTGAAGCTGAGGGTTGCTTCCGAAGCCCGTTGGCCTATTCCCGCCCAGGGCCTTCGCATATGAAGCGACCGGCCTTCTTGAGCTGCTCGACCTGCCCGGGACAGAGGACGGGCTCGCCGCTGCGGTCGCGGCAGAACATCTTCGACGCCTGCACCATCGCCGCGCGCAGCTCCTTGTCTTCGGCCGCGCTGCAGCGTCGCATGGTGCCTCCGCCGCTCATGCAGTGCTTGTCGTCGCGACGCTGCCTGGCCATCGCGCGCGTGTCGTTGACGCGCTGGCACCGCGCATAGCAGATGTCCGAGGCACGGCCGCAGTGCTGGCGACACTGCGCTCTGCTCTCGCATTGCGCGGTGCACTCCGCCTGCCTTTTCGCGCACCGCTGCGCGCAGTCGTGGTCCGTGCGCCTCTCCCGGGACGATGACGTGGCCTTCTGGTTCGAGCTGCCGCCGCTACCCGCCGCCGAAGAGGAGATGACGGGAGGCTTGACGTGGCCGAACTCAACTGGAGCGTCGTCGCCGCGCTTTGAGTCGGGGCGGCAGAGGCCGTCGAGGCCACACGTATGCCCTGGCTGGCTGCAGCGCTCGTTCGAATCACAAGCGAACAGGATTCCCTCGTCCGGGTCCATGCGCTCACAGCCTCCACCCAGGGCCGCGACGAATAGCAGCAGCATGACCGCCGGGGATGGACGCTTGTGGGAAGGCATGAGCGCACTTCCTCCTGGGGCGTGAGGCGATGTGTGTCAGATCTTGAGGCGCGGGGATGTCAATGATAGACAATGCCCTGAGGCCGGTAGGGCGTGCATTGTCCTTGAGGGTCTGCCTTTGCTTGGTGCAGGAAAGGACGTGGTCCGCAGTGTCGGGTTTCGGACGGACGGTCTCCCGGGGCCTGCCGTCTTTTCTGCCAGGGGCAGGGTCCCCAGGCGCGGCGTGCGGGCCATCAGGGGCCTGGAAGCTGACGATTGGGTCGGTGGTATCCGGGCGCTCTGATGGAGGGGGCCCAGCCAGAATTTCACTTTCGCTTCGCCAACTCGCGGGCCTGCGTCTGCACGCACGTTATGGACGAGCGTTGATCCACGGGGCCTTCGACGACGCGCCCGAGCACTGGCTCCAAGTCGGAGCGGGGCATGACCTCGGTGAGTGCATGGAGCGCCGCATCGCCTTTTCGAGGGTCATCGACAAGCTCCAGGAGCCGGGACGCCCGCGCGGCGCGTGTTGCCTGGGCGAGTGCGTGAACATCGAGCTCGGGCGCGAGTTGTTCGACCAGGGGCCAGTCTCCCAAGGAGGCCGCCCACCAGACCGTGCGTTCACGCTCCTCGAAGGACTCCGCGGCGACGGTGCCAGCGAGGGTCACCGCTTCGGGGGAAAGCCGGAAGACAGTGGAGCCCTTGCTGAAGAAGTACTGGATGAGACCGGCTCGGTGGAGCGCCGGTGGCAAGAGCTGCATGCTGTATCGGTCAGCGTGAAGCGCCAGGAGGCGCTCTTCGGGGACCGCGCCCCGGGAGGGGGCCCACTCGCTTGCCGCGTGGGTGTGCCGCAGAGCCGTCGCGCGCCAGTTCCTCCGGGCGAGCCCCTAGCGCCTCCACGACGATTCGTACCCAGCGCTGGCGGGGGAGATGGCGCATGAGCGCGACGACCATCCATGCGTCCCAGGGGGACGGCTGGGTCTTCCGGTCTCGCAGTCCTGCTATCGCCGCGCTCAGCGGGCCCGGGATTGGCTGGAGGGCCTCACGAATTTCGCGCAGCATCCTCATTCTCCGTCCATGCGCCGCGCCGGCTCGCGGTTCGACTCCACGGACCTTACCGGAAGTGGGGCATGGTACGGCTGAAGTTGCCCGTTCTCGCGGCGTCCTACTCGCTGTGCGAAAAGGGCATCGCCCTGAAGCGGCGCCCCAGGCCCGTGGAGGGGCCTGAGGCTTGTTTCCTGAGGGCCATGCCCCCGGACGAGCGGCTCAGCCCCGTCCGGAGGCCCGGGGCATCACTCCGCCCAGTAGCTGTCCGTGTAGACGCTGAAGCCGGACACGGTGTCGACGAAGAACGCCGCGCTGTGGCCGCTCCAGGGGTCACGCGAGTAGCCGTAGTAGCAGCCGAAGAACGAACGGCCCTCGATCAGCGCGTCCAGGTTCGCCAGACCGGCTGCCTTCACGGCCGGGTCCACCTGCGCGCCGGAGTACTCGGCCGAGGCGATGGTGGCCAGGACCTCGGCGCGGACCTCGGCGGCATCCGCCAGGTGCGCGCGGGGCTCCACGCCGAAGACCCGCTCCGGCTCGATGCCGAAGCACTCGTGGATCTGGAAGTTGTAGAAGCGGTCGCCGTGCAGGTTCGTCCACCAGTCGAAGTGGCGCGCCATGACAGCACCGCCGTGCGGCTTCGGCAGGTTGTTCACCGCGTCGATGAGCGCCTCGAACGGACGGCTCAGCGTGGCGGCGTTGCGGAGGTTGCGGAGGCTCACCTCGGCGATGCCCGCCGTGTTCGCGATGGCGTCCACGTTGGTGAACGGGCGCGCGTTGCGCAGGTTCAGCGCGCCGTTCCAGGCGTAGGGGAGGATGTCGTGCAGCTCGGTGGAGCTGACGGTGTTCACCAGGTTGACGACGGCGGCCGCGTCATCCTGCGAGAGGGCGAGCCCATCCGCGATGCCGTAGCAGTCCGCGTCGATGTAGCCCTGGCCGCGAGCGCCCTGCTCAATCTGCTCCAGGCGCGCCGGACCGACCAACGACACGGAGGAGATGTCCTCGATGGACACGAACGGCGCGACCGCGCGCCGGTTGACCAGGTTGTGGGCCACGTTGCTGGGCAGATAGGCGTCCAGCGTGTTGAACGTGGCCTGGTTGACGAACTGGAGGATGCCCTGGCACTCGGGCGCCACGTCCACGTCCGTCTCGGTCAGCGGCGCCTGCTGCTGCTCCAGGGGCTGCTGCGTGGACGTCTCGGTCTCGGTGGGGCCGCAGCCGGAGAGCAGACCGGCGGCGAGGAAGGCGGAACCAACATAACGACGCATCGGGGGAACTCCTGATAGGGGGGACAACGAAGTGAGACGGCTTAATACACCAAATCCGCCTGTTTCTGGCAATCCTGATTCGGTGTTGAGCTATGTCACAAATTTGTTCTTCGTTGTCTCCACTCCAGGTGTGTCCAAAGCCCTCTTTGCGTCGCGATAGGGTGCCATGTCCCTCTGGGACAACCCCTCGCGTCCTTGTCCGATGCCGCGCGATTCATCGGCTGCCGGTGCGCGGGCAGGTGATGAGTGATTGGCTTCTGGAGTGTCTGTTTTGAACGTGCCGCGTCGGATTTATCTGCGACGGCACGCGGCTTTGCCTGGAGGCGGCCGTGACCGGCATGGGGCGGGATGAAGCGTTGGGGGATGGACGCTTGAAGTGGGGTGAAGACCGGATTGCGGGGAATAACTGTGGTATGCTCCGTGCGTGGGGATTATCGGTCCAAGCCGACCTGGAGTTGCGCCGCGCAGCGCGGTGGTGCCCTCTTCGTCCCAGGCGCGGGAGGCCCAGGTTTCGCCGCCCGCGGTCCGTGCGACTGCCGAGCGGCGGCAGTCCGTCCCTGCCGGGGACGGGTTTGAGCCTTCCCGTGCGGCACCCCGGGTGAACCTCTCCCCGCAGGTGGCGGCCACGGGGGGCGGGCAGCGGCAGCGGGCCCTCGAGGTGACGCGGCAGTGCCCGCCGGGCTCGGTGGGTGCGGCCATCCGGCCTCTGCTGACAGGGGTCATGGGTGTCATGGGCGCGACGGGACATGCCGCGGGCGCGCTCCCGGGGGCCCTGGTCCACGCCATGCCTGTCGTGGGACCCGTGCTGCGCGCCACCGGGGCAACGAGCCCGCTGACTCGGCTGGGGCCCGCGGCGGAGACCTACGCCCGCGAGTTCGGCGCGGGCCAGGTCGGCGAGTTCTACGAGCAGCAGCGGGAACTGCTGAGCCAGCCCGCGACCGAAGCGAACATCGCGGAGTTCGCGCGTCGCGAGACGGAGTTCTTCCAGCGGCAGCCTTCCGCCGAGGCCAGGGCCTTCGCGTCCATCCTGAGCGCGGAGGACCGCGCTGCGCTCATCGGGCTCAGCGCGCGGTTCCAGCGCCAGCTCCCCTAGGCGGGGAATGCGTCAGCGCTCGCTGGGCGTACCCGTCGCGGCTGGTGCACTTCGTGGCGTTGGTGTCGCCCAGTCCCAGGCGACCACCGCCCAGTCGTCCGTTGCGTCCTGGTACGTGTGGATGGTCTCGAAGCCGACCCGCTCGTGCGCTCGCAGGGAGCGGAGGTTTCGCGAGGACACCTCCGTGACGATGAGGTCGAACCGGTCCCGGAAGTGGTCCCGGTGCTGATGGTAGAGGCGGTCGAACAGCCCCTGACCCCGGTGCGCCTTGTCGATGCAGATCTGTCCCATGACATAGAACCGGTGCTGGTTCAGGGGCTTGCCGCGGAATTCGAGCGTGTCGAAGAGCGCGAACATGGGTTCCAGCACGGGGGTCAGCGTTCGGGCCTCACGGGGCATCGTCAGGGCGTAGGCCACCAGTGCCTCCCCATGATGGGCGACGATGCTGGGCGCCATGGCGTGCATCTGCTCGAGTGCCGGCAGGTCGTGCTGGACGGTGACGAATCCCTGTGAGCGCATCTCGTCCGCCGACAGCGCCTGCTTCAGGTTTCTCTGCTGCAGCGCCAGGATCTGCTCCAGCTCGGCCCGGTGCTTCACCGCGGTGACTGTGTAGGTGGGCTCCATGGGCGTGAGGATATGCCGCAGCGGCGCGCGTTGCCGAAGCGACGCGTGGTGTGGGCAGGCTGGCGTGGGTTCCGCGCCTCTGGCGAGAGGGCGGAGCATCACAGTTGTTTGTGGATGCGACAGGAACAGTTGGCCGCCGGTCCGCGCACCGAGCAGCGTTCTCCAGGACGCTGCGATGTGGACGTGGTACTCGGGCGCGTACAGGGGCCGAGGTGCCAAGGCCGCTACCCGTATCAATGTGCTCAGTGGGCGGCGACCTCCCGTGGCCGGGGCTGCGCGGGTGCTGCGTGCATCTTGAATCAATGAGGCGCGGGGCAGTGGGCGGGACTTGATGTGGCGGGGCGAGCTGATGGGAAGGCGGGGAGGTAGCAGTCGCCTTTGTACACATAGCCGTCTTCGGCACAGTCTTTGGGGTCCACCGCCAGCTTCACCCAGCACCCACCATGGATGGGAACGTGAACCTTCCGTGGGCAGCGGCCGGACGAGTCGGGGCGCGTCTGGCCGGGAAAGGGCTTGGGTGGCAGATCGAGCGAGATGGTGGACCAAACCGATGGGGTTTGAGCGGTAGCAACCGGGGCCGCGAACACGCTGTCACCCACGGCCACCGTGCCTCCATCCGCGGCCTCCGCGGATAGGGCATTCGGCGTTGGTGCCATCTCCACGGCGGCACCTGCGCGTGGCCTCCACCCGATGCTCAGCACCAGGGGACCCCCGAGCCCGAGGATGGCGACCCACGGCCACCGCGTCCTCCGGGGGCGGTATGGAGCGGCACGTTGCCACTGCGACGCATCGGAACGTGTGCGGCCCAGCGGGAACAGGGGGACGTCCGCCGCCGGACCTGCCCGGAGCGCGGCGTGCTCCAGCGCCTCGGCCAGCTCGCGAGCGCTGCCTCGCATGCGAAGGCAGGGCGAGAGCATCCGCGAGACGAGGTGGCTCAGCTCCGGAGCGCAGCGCGCGTTGGCTTCGCACGCGGACGGCGCCCGAGCTCCCTCCGTGTGCCAGAAGCGCGATTCCTCCACGTCCGGGTGCGTGGACGGCGGATATCGCCCCGTGAGCAGCCGGTACGCAGTGACGCCCAGGGCGAAGAGGTCATCCGCCTGTCCCGGGGCGTAGGGCAAGGGCGCCGCTCCGTCGGCGCTGGCGACGAATCGCCAGGCCTCGGGCGAGCGATACGCCGGCGTCCCTGGAGGAAATGGCGAGCTCGTCTGCGTCGCGGCACCCACGTAGTGACTGGCGCCGAAGTCCATGAGGAAGGCGAGCCCATCCGCCTCCCGCACCAGCACGTTGTGACCCTTGACGTCCCGATGGAGGCCACCCGCCGCGTGCGTGGCCTCGAGCGCCCTGGCCAGCCTCGCGAGCAGGCGCAGCACCTGCCGTGAGGTGGGGCAGTGCTCGCTTGCCCAGTCGTACAACGGGGACCCTTCCACCCAGTCCATCGCCAGATACGGGTGGGGCGGCCCCTTGCCGGGCTGCCAGAAGCCGCTTGCCCGCAAGCGCGGCACGGCGGGGTGGTGGATGCGCGACAGCAACTCCGCCTCTCGTGCGAAGCGCTCGTCCCTTGGATGCAGCGCCAGCTTGAGGGCCACGGTGTGTGCCCCCGTGGCGTCCCGGGCGCGATACACGGCGCCGTAGGCACCTCGGCCCCGCAGGTCCATGAGGCGCCACGGGCCCACCCGTGTCCCGGGCGGCAGTCGGGCCGGATTCAGGTAAGGAAGCCCCATGGCGCACGAGGCTACTTCCTGAGTAGTCAGTTTGCACCGGAATCCGTCAGGTCAAGGCAGCAGCCTGGGAAGAAAACTGAAATCGCATCGCGTGAAAGGCGACGCAATCCGTGGCCCGCAGGCGGCGGTTGCCGCGCACCGTCCAGGCGCCCACCTTGACGCAATGAGCCAGTGCCGATTGGAGTGGCGGCCTGGTCTCCGTCCGGGAGGGCGTGCCCATGGCGAATGTGGTGCCTGCTTACGCGGAGTGGTCGAATCTGGAGCGTCGCATCAAAGCGCTCGTCCCCGAGGCCTTCGACCCGTCCGGTCGAGTGCTGAACCTGATTGCTGGCGAGTGGGGTCATCCCGGCAAGGGAAAGCCTTACCTGTCGCCCGTGGATGGCACCGTCCTGGGACGCCTGCCCATGATTGACGCCAACACCGCGCGCGTCGCCGCCAGCGCGGCAGCCGCGGAGGCGCGGTCCTGGGCCGAGCAGGACCTCGACACGCGCAAGGAGCGCGTCACGCAATGTCTGAGTTTGCTGCGTGAACAACGCGAGCTGCTGGCCCTCATCCTGGCCTGGGAGATTGGCAAGCCGGTGCAGCAGTCTCGCGTCAGCGTGGACCGGTGTATCACCGGCGTGGAGTGGTACGTCTCTCAAATCGAGTCCATGGTCGATGGTCGCCGTCCCCTGGGGCTCATCTCCAACATCGCCTCGTGGAACTATCCCCTGTCAGTGTTGGTACACGCCGTGCTCGTGCAGGTGCTCGCGGGCAACAGCGCCATCGCCAAGACGCCCACGGATGGCGGGCTCTTCTCGCTGACACTCAGCATGGCGCTCGCGCGGCGCTGCGGCCTGCCCGTGTCGCTCATCAGCGGTTCGGGCGGCCAGCTCAGTGACGCGCTGGTGCGCAACCCGGAGATTGCCTGCCTGTCCTTCGTGGGCGGCAAGGCGAACGGCCGCGACATCGCCGCCAGCCTCTATGACCGCAACAAGCGCTACATGCTGGAGATGGAAGGCGTGAATGCCTACGGCATCTGGCACTTCAGCGACTGGGAGGGGCTGGCGAAGCAGCTGAAGAAGGGCTTCGAGTACGGCAAGCAGCGCTGCACCGCGTACCCACGCTTCGTGGTGGAGCGGAGCCTCATGCCTCGCTTCCTGGAGACGTACCTCCCCATCGTCTCCGCCCTCAAGGTGGGCCATCCGCTCCTGGCGGAGTCTCCCGACGGCGAGCCGCCCGCGCTCGACTTCGGACCGCTCATCAACAGCCAGAAGGTCGAGGAGCTTCACGGCTTGATGAGCGAGGCAGAGGGGCGGGGGGCCGTGCCGCTCTTCGCTGGGCGCTTGGACCCGGAGCGCTTCCTGCCGGACCAGGATGTCTCCGCGTACCTGGCGCCGCATGCGCTCCTGCACGTGCCGCGCAAATGCAAGCTCTATCATGGTGAGCCCTTCGGCCCCGTGGACACGCTGGTCGTCGTGGACAGCGAGGAGGAGCTCATCGCCGAGATGAACGTGTCCAACGGCTCCCTCGTCGCCTCCATTGCCTGCGACGAGCCAGACACGTATCGGCGCCTCTCCAGCGAGCTCCGGGCCTTCAAGGTGGGTCATAACTCGCCTCGCTCGCGTGGAGACCGGGAGGAGGTCTTCGGCGGCATCGGCGGCTCGTGGAAGGGGTGCTTCGTGGGCGGCAAGTACCTGGTCCAGGCCGTCACGGAGGGCGAGCCCGGCGAACGGCTGTACGGAAACTTCCACGACTACACCCAGCTCCCCGATACGCGCTGAGCCACGCGCGCGTGAAACCTCCATGCTCGCGATGGCTGGGGTTGACACAGTTCGTGTGTCAGTCGAGGCTTTCGAGAAAATGGAGGTTTCCGTGGCGCAGCAAGCTTTGTCAGCCGAGTTTTGGGATGTCTTCGCACGGGACTACTGGAAGAAGCAGCCCGTTGTCTTCAAGGGGGTGCTGCCCAGCGACCTGCTTTCAGGCATGGATGTCTTGGAGACGTTCGGCGGCTTTGCTGCGAACGCGCTCGGGCAGGGGCCGAAGGCCGCGCCCGTCCGGCAGCGGGGCGGGCACGTGCGGCTCTTCGTGGAAGGGCGGCAGATTGGCGCCACCGAGCTCATCAAGTTCATGCCCCGTGGCAATGGCCTGACGGAGTACATGCAAGAGGTCAAAGCGACGTTTGACGGCGCGCGCGTGGGAATCATTCTCAACGACGTGGAGCTGTACAACGCGCGGCTGGGAGGCCTTTTCCGTGAGCTGCTCGCCCCGCTGATTTCGCGTGTGGGGATTCCGGCCAGGAACGTCGAGTCCACCATCTTCGCGGGCGACTATGACGTGACGCCATTCGGCATCCACAAGGACGACTCCGCGGACGTGCTCACGCTGGTCATCGCCGGCCGCAAGCGGATGCTCGTCTGGCCCGAGGCGTATTTTGACGAGCACCCCGAGCGGCTGCAGCAGCTCCAGATTGGCAATGACGCCATCGCCCTGTTCGAGGGCGACGCCACGGTGCTGGAGGCCGAGCCGGGAGACGTCATGTACTGGCCGGGCTCCGCGTACCACGTCGCGACCAGCACGGGGGGCGTGGTGGCGACCTGTGCCTTTGGCTTCTGGCACAAGGCCAACCTGGCGGAGATGGTCAGTGAGCTGGTCAAGGACGTGCTCACCGACAAGCTCGGAGGCCGCAACACGCTGGTCCAGGCGTGGCAGCCGGGCGCGGTTCCCGCCGAGCTCGAGTCCGCCGCCAGCGCCCTGCGAGAGCTGCTCGCCGGAGGCGAGTTCCAGGCCGCGCTGGCGAAGGCCTGGGCTCAGCGCGTCGACCGGCTCGGCTTCACTGCGTTCCGCGAGTAGGAGTCCGGTGGTGGCCGTCCCCCGCGAAGCCCGCGGGGGATGCGGCCGGCTCAGGAGCCGTGCTGGCGCAACGCCTCCGGCTCCCGGAGCTGACCGTAGTCCAGGCGCAGCAGCCGGTCCGCGAGGTGGAAGTAGCGGTCGTCGTGCGAGATGACCAGCACCGCCTTTCCCCGCTGCTTCAGGTCGGGGAGGAGCTGCTCGTAGAAGAGCGCCTTGAAGATGGGGTCCTGGTCCGCGGCCCACTCGTCGAAGAGGTAGAAGGGGCGGTCCTCCAGGTATGCCGTCAGCAAGGCCAGCCGCTTGCGCTGGCCCTGTGACAGCGAGGTCGTGGAGAGCACGCCATTGTCGATGCGGACCTTGTGCGTGAGCTGGAGGCGCTCCAGGTACTTCCCGGCCTGCTCGGCCAGGTCCTGCCGCTCCAGGCCCAGCATCCGGTCGAAGAGATAGAAGTCGACGAACACGCTGGAGAAGAGCTGGCGGTAGCGCTCCCAGTCGCGCTCGTCGGTGATGGGCTTGCCGTCCAGGACGACCTCGCCCGACTCCGGGGTGTAGAGGCCGATGAGCAGCTTGGCCAAAGTCGTCTTCCCGCTGCCGTTCCCACCCACCAGGAACACCAGCTCGCCGGGGCTGAGCGTGAGGTGGATGGGGCCGAGCTGGAAGCGGCCGTCCTCGTGGTCCCGGTGATACGAGTGCGTCACGCCGCGCAGCTCCAGGCGTGAGAAGGACCTGGGGGCCTCCAGGGGGCCCTGCAACGCGGGCGTCTCCTGTCGCAGGCCCAGCGCGTCCAGCTTCGCCAGGGCAACGGTGGCCTGGCCCACGCCGTGGAAGCTGTTGAGCACGGAGTCCAGGGGCTGCTGCATGTAGAGGATGGTCAGGCTGAAGCCCGTCAGCGTCGCCGCGTCGATGCCGCCGAACGTCGGCATCACGAACAGCAAGAGCCCGATGATGGCGAAGAACAGCAGCATGCCCCAGCTGGAGTTGGCCGCGTCGATGTTGCCGCTGAGCGCGTCCACCCGCCGCAGCGAGGAGGCGGTGCCCACCAGGTCCTCCTCCAGGAAGGCCAGCCGGCGCTGCCGGTGCATCTTCAGCTCCTTCGTCCCCGACGACAGCGTGTCGAAGTGACGGAGCAGCCGGTCATAGAGCTCGCGCGCGGTGCGCATCAGCTTCAGCGACTGCCGGGCGGGAATCATGTACGTCGCCAGCCCCACCACCATGAAGCCCAGCGTGGCGAACAGCAGGGGCCTGGACAGCCAGGCCATGTAGCCCAGGCAGCCGAGCAGGATGGCCAGGTGGATGATGAGCTGGGGCAGCAGCATCAGGCCCGCGCCGACGAAGGAGATGTCACCGGTGAGCGCCGCGAGCAGCCGGTGCCCGCCCAGCTCCTCCAGCCGCCGCAGCGGCGTGGCGAGGATCTGCCGGCCCAGCTCGGTCCGCATCTGATAGACGAGCCCGTGGTGCATGCTGTTGAGCACCGCGTGTGAGGCATAGCGTGACAGCAGGGTGACGGCGCACAGCACGGCGAAGAAGCCGCCCATGCCCTCCGCCTTGCCGACCAGCGCGGCGCCCGTCAACGCCAGCAGGCCCGCGCTGCTCGCGCCCGATGCCAGGCCGCTCAGCACGGCCAGCACCAGCGACACCCTCGACGACCTCAACAACATCCGCAGCAGATTCAAGCGGCACCCCTGTTCGTCCACGCCCGCGCGAGCGCTCCATCAGGCCCTTCCAACGACTCCAGCGTCGCGTCCGGCTCGGCGGCCACCTGTTCCAGCAGCGCCTCGAAGGCGACTCGCAGCGCCTGCATCGCCTCGGGACGATACCTCCGCGTGCGGTACTCGAAGTGTCCGCTGAAGCCCTCCCGGCCTTGCACCACCGACAGGGATACGTCGCCCACGGTGGCGTCCAGCTCCAGGGGAATGGGGTGCAGCGAGAGCCCCGGCAGCATCGCCGCCGCCGTGGGCTCGTCCTGCACGGCGAAGGAGAAGCCCGCGGGCAGCGCCGGGGGCGGCTCGGTGGCGGTCGCTCCCAGCAGCCGCATCAGCTCCACGTGTGGCAGCCCCGGATGCGCGAACGCCTCCAGGTAGCGGGTGCGCACGCGGCGAAGGACGTCGCGGAAGCGCGGGTTGCCCGCGAGCGGCGTGCGGACCACGAGCATGCTGGCGAACATGCCGGGGATTCGCTCCAGCTCCGGACGGGGCCGGTGGGCGTGGGCGAACATCACCATCGCCTCGTCGCGCGAGGAGGCCCGGGCCAGGAGCACCTGGAAGGCCGCCAGCATGAGCATGAAGGGCGTGACGCCTTCTTCGCGGCTCAGTGTGACGAGCAGCTCGGAGAGGCCCGGTGACAGGGTGAAGGGAAGCACGCTGGCGTCGCACGGGGCATCGCCGGTGGCCGGCTCGGGAGGCAACGCGGGAAGTGGCAGTGGCGACTCCAGCTTCTGCGCCCACCAGGTCCGCAGTGTCTCCAGCGCCTCGCCCTGCATCGTGGCGAGCTGCCAGCGCGTGAAGTCGCGGTACTGCAACACCGGCTCCGGCAGGGGAGAGGCCAGACCGTCCTGGAACGCGCCGTAGAGCGCGGCCAGCTCGGACATCAGCACCCCCGCGGTGACCATGTCGGTGAGGGCGTGGTGGAGCGTGAGCAGCAGCAGGTGCCGCTCGCGGGAGAGGCGCAGCAACGAGGCGCGCATCAGCGGGCCGCGCTCCACGTCGAAGGGCTTCCAGGCTTCTTCTCGCAGGCGGATGCGGGCGGCGGCTTCTCGCTCGGGCTCGGGGAGATGCTCCAGGCCGATGTGCTCCAGTGGGAGGCCGCTCGCGGGCGCGATGCGCTGCACCGGCGTCCCGTCCACGGTGGGGAAGGTGGTGCGGAGGATTTCGTGCCGGCGTACGAGCTCCGACAAGGCCTGGGCGAGCGCCTCGGCATCCAGCTCGCCCTCCACCGCGAACGCCATGGGCACCGAGTTGAGCGGGCTCGTGGGGCCGCCGCGCTCGGGTGACCAGTAGGTCTGCTGCGCCAGGGACAGGGGCAGTTGCTCCGCGGGCTCGCCGGGCTCGACAGGCGGGAGCTGGGCGCCTCGCGCGGTGGTTGCCGGCGCGAGCTTCTGCGCCAGCTCCGCGATGGTGGGCGCCGCGAGGAAGTCGGTGAGCGAGAGCTCCACGTCGAAGGTGGCCCGGATGCGCGTGAGGAGCTGCGCGGCCAGCAGGGAGTGACCTCCCAGCTCGAAGAAGTCGTCGCTCACGCCCACGCGCTCCTTGCCGAGCATGGTGGCCCACAGGCCTGTCAGCAGCTCTTCCGTCGGCGTGCGAGGCGCGACGTAGCTGTCCTCCTGGCCCGTCTGCTCCGGCGCTGGGAGTGCGCGCCTGTCGACCTTTCCGCTGGGGAGGAGCGGGAAGGAGGGCAGGTGGAGGAAGGCAGCGGGGAGCATGAAGGAGGGCAGGCGCTGCTCGAGGAAGGAGCGGAGGTCGGCGTGGGACGGTGGTGAGTCGGAGGTGAAGTAGGCGACGAGGCGCTTGTCGCCGGGTGCGTCCTCGCGGAGCAGGAGGAGCGCGTCGGAGACGAGGGGGTGGAGGCGGAGAGAGGCCTCGATTTCAGCCAGCTCGATGCGGATGCCGCGGAGTTTGACCTGGTCATCGAGGCGGCCGAGGAACTGGAGGTTGCCGTCGGGGAGCCAGCGGACGAGGTCGCCGGTGCGGTAGAGGCGAGCGCCTGGGGAGGAGGAGAAGGGGTTGGGGAGGAAGCGCTCAGCGGTGAGGGCAGGCTGGGAGAGGTAGCCGCGAGCGAGGCCGAGGCCAGAGATGAAGAGCTCGCCCGGAGCGCCGACGGGGAGAGGGTTGAGGGAGGAGTCGAGGACGAAGAGGTGGGTGTTGGGCCAGGGAGAGCCGATGTGGAGGGAGTCGGGGGAGAGGTGAGGGTTGATGGAGGCGCAGACGGAGGCCTCTGTGGGGCCGTAGGCGTTGAGGAGGGTGCGACCGTGAGAGGCCCAGCGACGGACGAGCTCTTGAGAGGAGGCCTCGCCAGCGCAGATGAGGGTGCGAAGGGAGGGGAGGGAGTCGGGCTGGAGGAGAGCGAGGACGGAGGGGGTGAGGGTGGCGGCGGAGATGGAGTGGGAGGAGAGGAAGGACTGGAGGGGAGGCCCCGGGAGGAGGGCGTCGGTGGGAGCGAGGACGAGGCAGGCGCCGGCGAGGAGGGAGGCGAAGACTTCGCAGACGGAGGCGTCGAAGGAAGGAGAGGCGAACTGGAGGACGCGGGAGGCGGGAGAGAAGTGGTGGCGGAGGACGGCGGCCTGGGCGGTGTTGGAGAGGCCGCGGTGGTGGAGGAGGGTGCCCTTGGGCCTGCCGGTGGAGCCGGAGGTGTAGATGACGTAGGCGAGGTTGTCGGGCAGCGTCCGCGCTTCCGGTGCGTGCGTCGGCTGGCGTGAGATGACCCGCCAGTCGTCGTCGAGGCACACCAGCTGCTCACCCTGCGACGGCAGCTCGTCGGCGATGTCCGACAGGGTGACGAGGATGGGCACCGCGGCATCCCGCAGGATGTACGCGATGCGGTCCTGCGGGTACGACGGGTCGATGGGCACGAAGGCGCCGCCGGCCTTGAGGATGCCGAGCATGCCGATGACCAGCTCGGGCGAGCGCGTGCAGCACAGGCCCACCGGTGTATCCGGTCCCACGCCCGTGAGTTGCAGGTGGTGGGCGAGCTGGTTGGCGCGGGCGTTCAGCTCGCGGTAGGTGAGCGCCTCGCCCTCGAACTCGAGCGCGGTTGCATCCGGCGTGCGAGCCACCTGGGCCTCGAAGAGGTGGTGGGCGCAGGTGTCCTCGACGAAGGAGACGTGCGAGTCGTTCCAGTCCACCAGCACGCGCTGGCGCTCATCCGCGGCCAGCAGCGTCACCTCCGACAGCAGGGCGTCGGGCGTCGCGAGCACCTGGGCCAGGGCGGTGTGCCACTGGTCGAGCAGGAGCCGGGCGCTGGCGTCGCTGAAGCGCTCCGTGTCGTAGGACACCATCAGCACCGTGGCATCCTGGGGCATGACGCAGGCGGTGAGCGGGTAGTTGTTCCGGTCGAGCAGCTCGACGTCATCCATCTGCAGCCGCTGGGCCTGGGCCTTGACCTCGGTGGCCACCGGGTAGTTCTCGAAGACGAGGATGCTCTCGAAGAGCGGCGTGCCACGTGGCACCTGGCTCCAGCCCTGTACCTGCACCAGCGGGCTGTGCTCGAACTGACGCAGCTCGAGCTGCTGCTCCTGGAGCTGCCGGAGCCACGGCAGCAGGGACTCCCCAGCGGGCAGCCGCACGCGCACGGGCAGCGTGTTGATGAACATGCCCACCATGTCCTCGACACCGGCGAGGGAGGGGGGCCGGCCGGCGACGGTGGCGCCGAACACCACGTCATCCACGCGGCCATGGCGGCCGAGCACGAGGCCCCATGTGGCCTGGGCCAGGGTGTTCAGCGTGACGTGGTGCCGCCGCGCGAAGGCCTGCAACGCCGCCGTCATCTCGTCGGAGATACGCAGCTTGAGCTCCTTCACGCCCGGCTTCGCGCCCGCGTGGCGGGCCGCAAGGTCCGGTTCAGGCAGCGGCGTGGGCGCCTGGAAGCCGGCAAGCGTCTTGCGCCACCAGGCCTCGGCCTCGCCCAGGTCCTGCTGCTTCAACCAGGCGATGTAGCCCCGGTACTCGGGCGTCACCTCGCGCGGAGGCGTCTGCCCCTGCTCGAAGGACTCGTAGAGCGCGAACAGTTGCTCGAAGAGCAGGCCGACGCTCCAACCGTCCAGGAGCAGGTGGTGGTAGCTCCAGGCGCAGCGCCACTCACTGTCTCCCGTGCGCATCATCACCCAGCGCATGGCGGGGGCGCGAATCAGGTCGAAGCCCCGGGCGCGGTCATCACGCAGGAGCGCTTCCTCGCGCGACTGCTGCTCGGTGGACGTCAGGCCTCGCCAGTCGTGCTCCGTCCAGTCCAGCGCCACCTTCGAGCGCACCACCTGGAGCGGCTCGGGCATGCCATCCCAGAGGAAGGACGTGCGCAGGATGGCGTTGCGCGCCACCAGCGCCTCCCAGGCTCGGCGGAACGCGGCCATGTCCACGTGCCCGCGGAACGTCCACACGAGCTGCTCGAAGTAGATGCCGGAGTGTGGGCTGAGCCGCGCGTGGAAGAGCATGCCCTCCTGCACGGGAGAGAGCGGGTAGAGGTCCTCCAGCTCCGGAACCTGCGCCAGCACGTGCTCCAGCGTGCGACGGTCCAGCTCCGCCAAGGACAGGTCCAGGTGGGGGACGGATGCCGTGCGGAGGGCGCGGTGCTCGGCCAGCAGCGCCCGTAGTGCCTCCAGGTACGCCTGGGCGAGTGACTCGATGGTGGCGCGGGCGTGGACGTTCTCGCTGTAGGTCCACGACAGCTCCAGCCGTCCCTGGAACACGCCGCCATTGATTTCCAGCAGGTGCGTGCGCGGCCCCTCTTCGCTCTGCGCGGGGCCGCTGGGCTCGGAGACCACCGTGAAGAGCGAGGACTCCGCGGCCAGCGCGTCCAACTGTCCGAGGTAGTTGAAGAGGACCTGGGCCTGGGGGGCTTCCTTTGGCAGCCGCGTCTGGGCGTCCTGCCGGAGGTACTTCAAGAGTCCGTGGCCCAGGCCGCGGCCAGGGACGGAGCGCAGCGCCTTGCGCGCCCGGTGCAGGGCCGTGGTGGGGGGCAGGTTGGTGCTCGCCTCCAGCAGCACGGGCGACATGGCGGTGAACCAGCCCACGGTGCGGGAGAGGTCCACGTCCTCGAAGAGGTCTTCACGGCCGTGGCCCTCGCGGTCGACGAGGAGCTTCGACTGCCCCGTCCACCCCGCGAAGGCCTGGGCGAGCGCGGAGAGCAGGACGTCGTCCATCTGCACGTGGAAGGCGGCGAGCACCTCCTGGAGGAGCGTGCGCGTCTCCTCTGCGTCCAGGGCCACCGTCACGGTGCGGGCGGACACGAGCGTGTTGGCCCCCGGCAGGTCCACGGGCAGCGGACGAATGCCGCGGTGAGCGGTGGCGTGCCAGAAGGGCGCTTCGCGCGATAGCGCCTCCGACTGGGCATGGGCCTGGAGCCGCTCCGCCCACGTCTTGAAGGACGTCGTCTTCGGCGGGAGGGCGACGGCCTCGCCACGGCCGAGCTGCTGGTAGGCCCGCTCCAGGTCCTCCAGGAGGAAGCGCCAGGACACCGCATCGACCACGAGATGGTGGATGACCAGCAGCAGCCGCTGGGCACGTCCCGCGCCCCGCTCGAACAGGGCGGCCTGTGCCAGCGGCCCATGCTCCAGGTCCAGCCCGCGCTGCAGCTCGGTGGCGTGCCGTTCCAGGGCCGCGGACTGTTCGTGTTCGGGGAAGTGGGCGAGGTCGACCACGCTCAGGGGCAGCGTGGCTTCCGCACCGGCGCCGTGCTGGCTCCAGCCCTCCTGCGTCCGGGTGAAGCGGTGCCGGAGCGCGTCGTGGTGGTGCAACACGCTCCCGAGCGCCTGCTCCAGCCGTGTGGCGTCGAGGGCCTCGCGTGGCTCCAGCAGCAACGACTGGTTGTAGTGGCCCGGTCGCGGCAGGTCCTGCGCGAACAGCCATTGCTGGATGGGGGTGAGTGGGACACTGCCCGTGACGAGGCCTTGCTCGTCCTGGCGGGCCTGGCTGGTGGTCACCACCGTGGCCAGCTCGGCGATGGTCTGGTGCCGGAAGATCTGCTTCGGCGTCAGCCGCAGGCCGGCCTGCCGCGCGCGGCTGCTCACCTGCATGCTGATGATGGAGTCGCCGCCCAGCTCGAAGAAGTTGTGGTGGATGCCGATGTCGTCGCGGCGCAGGACCGAGGACCAGATGGTGACCAGGGCCTGCTCCACGGGCGTACGCGGCGCCGTGACGGACTCCGCGCCCACCCGCGGCTCCGGAGCTGGCAGGGCCTTGCGGTCCACCTTGCCGTTGGCGGAGAGAGGCAGGGCCTCCAGCGCCACGAAGGCGGCGGGCACCATGTACTCCGGAAGGCGCTTCGTCGCGAGCTCGCGCAGCTCCGCCATTTCCAACCGCTGCTCCGGCGCGGGGACGACGTAGGCCACCAGCCGCGAGCGTCCCGGCGTGTCCTCGCGCAGCGTCACCACGACGTCGTGCACGGCGGCGTGCGTGCGCAGGGCGGCTTCGATTTCGCCCAGCTCGATGCGGAAGCCGCGCAGCTTCACCTGGAAGTCCGTCCGGCCCAGGTACTCGAGCCGGCCGTCCGCCTGCCAGCGCACGCGGTCGCCAGTGCGGTACAGCCGTGCGCCGGGCTCGTCTCCGAAGGCATCGGGGATGAAGCGCTCCGCCGTCAGCTCCGGTCGCCGCCAGTAGCCCCGGGCCACTCCGCGCCCGCCGATGTACAGCTCGCCGGGCACGCCGACGGGCACCGGCCGCTGGTGCGCGTCCAGGACGTAGAGGCGCGTGTTGGCGATGGGGCGGCCAATGGACACCGGGCCGTGCCCCGGGTCCAAGGCGCTCACCGTGTGGACGCAGCAGCCCACCACCGTCTCGGTGGGGCCGTACTCGTTGACCAGCTTCGTACCCGGCGCGTGGGTGCGCCAGAAGGCCACCGACTCGGCGGCTAGGGCTTCGCCGCCAATGACGAAGGTGCTCGCGCGGCCAGCGGCCTGCTCGGGCTCGGGGGCAAGCTGCTGCTCCAGCAGCCGCAAGTGCGTGGGCGTGAGCTTCACCAGGCTGGCGCCCGGGCCCGTGCGCAGTGCTTCGCCCAGGCCCTCCACGCCTGCTTCCTCGGGGACCAGCACCACGGGGCGGCCCGCGACCAGCGGCGCGATGAGGCTGGTGACCGTCAGGTCGAAGGACAGCGGCGAGTGGACCAGCGAGCCTTCGCAGCCGGCGAGGCCGTAGGCCTCGATTGCCCAGGTCAGGTAGTTCACCACCCCGCGGTGCTGCACCATGACGCCCTTGGGGCGCCCGGTGCTTCCCGATGTGTAGATGAGGTAGGCGAGGTCGTCCTCGGTGGCCAGCGGGGCGACCGGCGTCGTGGGCTCGCGGCCCGCTGTCCGCGCCCACTCGGCATCCAGCCGGAGCACGTGCTGCGAGGACACCGGCAGCCGCGCCGCCAGCGCGTCCTCCGTCAGCACCACTGGAACGCCCGTGTCCTCCAGCAGGAAGGCCACGCGCGAGGTGGGCCAGGCCGAATCGATGGGCACGTAGGCCCCACCGGCCTTCAGCACCGCCCACAGGGCCACGACCATGTCGGGACCGCGATGGAAGCACAGGCCCACGCAGGTGCCAGGGCCCACGCCCAGTCGCCGCAGGTGATGCGCGAGCTGGTTGGACCGCGCGTCCAGCGCTCCGAAGGTGAGGCAGGTGTCACCCATGCGCACCGCCGGGGCCTCGGGCGTGCGCGCGGCCTGCTGCTGGAAGAACTCGTGCACCGTGGCGTGCGCCGGGACGTCCGCGTGCGTGGCGTTCCACTCACGCAGCAGCGTGCGCGCCTCGTCCTCCGGAAGCAGCGACAGGTGGGCGACGGACACCGCGGGCTGGGCCATGGCGGCGCGCAGCAGGTGCTCCAGGTGCCCCGCCATGCGGCGCATCGTTCCGGCGTCGAAGAGGTCGGTGTTGTACTCGAACGCGCCCGTGAGCCCGCCGGACGTCATGGACAGGAACAGCGTGAGGTCGAACTTGGCGGTGCGCTGCTCCACGTCCAGCGGACGGAGCGTGAGGTCCGGGAGTGCCAGCGTCCCCGGGGTCTCCTGGTCGTGGACGAACATCACCTGGAACAGCGGTGAGCGGCTCAGGTCGCGTCCGGGCTGGACGGCCTCCACGAGCCGCTCGAAGGGCAGGTCCTGGTGTGCATAGGCGCCCAGCGTCGTCTCTCGGACCTGCGCGAGGAAATCGCGGAAGGACGGGGCTCTTCCCAGGCGCGCGCGGAGCACCAGGGAGTTGACGAACATGCCGATGAGGTCCTCGGTCTCCGCCGTGTTGCGGCCTGCGATGGGCGTGCCGACGTTGAGGTCCTCCTGTCCGGAGTAGCGGTACAGCAGCACCTGGAAGGCGGCGAGCAGCAGCATGAAGGGCGTGACGCCCTCGCGCTGGCACAGCGCGCGCACGGACTCGGCCAGGGCCTCCGGCATTCGCACGGGAACGGTGGCGCCCCGGAAGCTCTGGGTGGCGGGGCGCGGCCTGTCGGTGGGCAGCTCCAGCGCGTCCGACGCTCCGGCGAGCTGCTGGCGCCACCAGTTGACCTGTGTCTCGAGCGCCGGGCCTCGCAGCCAGCCTCGCTGCCACGCCGCGAAGTCGGTGTACTGGAGCTTCAGCTCCGGAAGCGGAGAGGCCCGGCCCGCGTGGAAGGCGGCGTACAGCGCCGCTACCTCCCGGACCAGCAGCCCCATGGACCAACCGTCGGAGACGATGTGGTGCATGGTCAGCGCCAGCACGTGCTCGCGCGAGGACACCCGCATCAGCAGCGCTCGCTGGAGCGGGCCCGTGTCCAGCGCGAAGGGGTGCTGGGCTTCCTCGGTGGCCAGGCGCAGGGCCTCGGCCAGGCGTTGCTCGGTGGGCAGGGCGCTCAGGTCCACGCGCTTCAGCGCCGGGGGCGCCTCCGGAGCGATGCGCAGCAACGGGCCTTCATCGTCCACGTGGAAGGTGGTGCGCAGCACCTCATGCCGGCGGAGCACCTCCGCCAGGGCCCGCTCCAGCGCGACATCATCCAGCGCCCCCTCCAGCATCACCACCGCGGGGATGTTGTAGAGCGGGCTGCCTTCCTGGAGCTGGTCCAGGAACAACAGCCGCTGCTGGGCGAAGGAGGGGACGAGCCGGCCCTCTCGCGATGCGCGCTCCATGGGCGGGCGCTCCACGCCCTGTCCCCGGGCGATGGCGGACTCCACCAGCGCGGACAACCCCGCCACGGTGGGCGCGTCGAACAGCTCCCGGAGCGGGAGCTCGACGTTGAACACCTTGCGGATGCGCGAGAGGACCTGGGTGGTGAGCAGCGAGTGTCCACCCAGCTCGAAGAAGTCGTCGTGGAGGCCCACGCGCTCCACGTGCAGCAGCTCGGCCCACACGGCCGCGAGCTGCCGCTGGACGTCGGTGCGCGGGGCGACGTACTCGCGCTCGCGCGCCTCGTTCTGAGCGGGGGCGGGGAGTGCGCGGCGGTCCAGCTTGCCGTTGGGCGTCAGCGGCAGGGACTCCAGCGTGACGAACGCAGACGGCACCATGTAGTCGGGCAGGTCCGCCTTGAGCGCACGCCGCAGGTCCGCGGTGTCCAGCGCCGCGCCGGGCGCCGCCACGAGGTAGGCCACCAGCCGCTTGTCTCCGGGGATGTCCTCTCGTGCGATGACCGCGGCGGCAGCGACCTCGGGCTGGCGGCGCAGGGCGGCCTCTACCTCGCCCGGCTCGATGCGGAAGCCTCGCACCTTGACCTGCTCATCCGCGCGGCCCACGTAGACGAGCTGGCCGTCGGCGCGGAATCGCACCACGTCTCCGGTGCGGTAGAGCCGCTCGCCGGGCCGCGAGGCGAAGGGATGCGGGACGAAGCGCTCGGCCGTGAGCGCTGGCTGCCGCAGGTAGCCGCGGGCCAGCCCGGCGCCGCCCAGGTACAGCTCGCCCTTGACGCCCCGGGGCACCGGGTTCATCCGGGCGTCGAGGACGTAGACCTCCACGTGCTCCAGGGGCTTGCCGATGGGCGGCGTGTGCCCGTCTGCCACGCACTCGGTCAGCGTGGCCACCACCGTGCCCTCCGTGGGGCCGTAGGTGTTGAAGAAGCGCCGTCCTTCACCCCAGCGTGCCACCAGCTCCGCCGAGCAGGCCTCGCCGCCGGAGATGACCGTGCGCAGCGCGGGGAGCGCGTCGCACGGCGTCGCCGCGAGCACTGCCGGTGTCAGGCTGACCACGGTGATGTCGGCCTGGCGCAACAACTGCTGGAGCGGCTGGCCCGGCGCCATCGCCTCCGCGGGCGCGAGGTGCAGCGTGGCGCCCGCGGCCAGGGTGGTGAAGATCTCCTCGACGGAGATGTCGAAGCTGATGTTGGCGAACTGGAGCATCCGGCTGCCGGGACCGAGCCCGTAGGCGGCCACCTCCGAGGTCACCAGATTGCACGCGGCGCGGTGCTCGATGAGCACGCCCTTGGGGCGGCCCGTGGAGCCGGAGGTGTAGATGACGTACGCCACGTTGCCAGGGCCCGAGGTGGGCGGCGGCGGCGTCGCGGGCGCGCGGGCGATGTGCTCCCAGTCCGTATCGAGGCAGCGGACCTGTGCGCCGTGCTGGGGCAACGCGGGCCGCAGCCGCTGCTGCGTCAGAAGCACTGGCGCGGCGCTGTCCTCCAGCAGCAGCGCGAGCCGCTCGCGGGGAAGCGCGGGGTCCATGGGGACGTAGGCGCCCCCGGCCTTGAGGATGCCGAGCACGCCGATGATGCGCTCCAACGAGTGTTCGACGCACAGGCCCACGCATGCGTCGGGCCCCACGCCCAGCTCCCGCAGGTGGTGCGCCAGTTGATTGGCGCGTGCGTCCAGCTCCCGGTACGTGAGGGACTGCTGCTCGAAGACGGCCGCCACCGCATCCGGTGTGCGAGCCACCTGAGCCTCGAAGAGCGCATGGAGGCAGGCGTCGGGATGCGGACGGGCACCCGCGTTGCTCCACGCCTGGAGGACCTGCTGGCGCTCCTGGCCGTCCATCAGCGTCACCGACGATGCGCGCTGGGTGGCGTCCTCCACCAGCGCCTTCACCAGCGCGAGGTAGTGGTCGCCAAGCCGGGCGACGGTGGCCGTGTCGAACAGCTCGGTGCTGTACTCGAAGAGACCCATCAGCCCGTGTTCGTGCGGGGCCAGCGACAGGCTCAGGTCGAACATCGACGTGCCGGAGTGCAGGTCCAGCGGGGTGAGCGTCAGCCCCGCGAGGCCCTCGGGCTCCCGCGCGCGGGTGGTGTTCTGGAGGTTGAACATCACCTGGAAGAGCGGCGTGCGGCCCAGGTGCCGCTCCGGCTGGAGCGCCTCCACCAGCGTCTCGAAGGGGAGGTCCTGGTGGGCATAAGCGCCCAGGCACACCTCGCGCACGCGGCGCAGCAGCTCGCGCAGGGGCGGGTCGCCCGAGAGGTCCGTGCGGAGCACCAGCGTGTTGATGAAGAAGCCAATCAGGCCTTCCGTCTCACGTCGGTTCCGGCCCGCGATGGGCGTCCCCACCAGCACGTCCTCCTGGGCGGCGTGGCGGGAGAGCAGCAGCTTGAACACCGCCAGCAGCGCCATGAAGAGCGTCACGCCCTCCTGCGCGCACAGGGCCTCCAGCCGCCGCTGCAGGTCGGCGGGGAGCAGGAAGGTGTGCGTGGCGCCCCGCTGGGTGAAGGTGGCCGGGCGCGGGTGGTCCGTGGGCAGCTCCAGGACGGGCAGCGTGCCCGCGAGGCGCGCCTTCCAGTAGTCGAGCTGCGTGCGCAGCACGTCGCCGCGCAGCCAGTTGCGCTGCCAGGCGGCGAAGTCCGCGTACTGGAGCGGCAGGGGCGGAAGCGCGAGCGGCGCCCCCGTCCGCTGCGCGGTGTAGAGCGCCACCGCTTCCCGGATGAGGACCTCCAGCGACCAGCCGTCGGAGATGATGTGGTGCATCGTCAGCAGCAGCAGGTGCTCCTGCTCCGCCAGCCGCACCAGCCCCACACGAAGCAGTGGCCCCTTCTCCAGGTCGAACGGCCGCTGTGCTTCTCGCCATGCCAGCTCGAGCGCCGCCGCGTCGCGCTCCGCCTCCGGGAGGCCCGACACGTCCTCCCGGGCGACCTCGAGCTTCAGTGACGGGAGGATGACCTGGAGGGGCTGCCCCTCGCGCTCGGTGAACACGGTCCGGAGTGACTCGTGCCGCTGCACCAGCAGGGTGAGGGCACGTTCGAGCGCCGCGACATCCACACGTCCCTTCATCCGGAAGGCCGCGGGGTTGTTGTACAGCGCCGTGCCGGGCTGCAGCCGCTCCAGGAACCACAGGCGCTGCTGGGCGAAGGAGAGCGGGGCGGGGTGGCTCGGGTCGCGCGGCGGCGCCACCATCGCGGTGGCCGGAGGCGCGGCCTTGGCGGCCTTCTGCTCCGCGAGCTTGCGCAGCAGCAGCTCGCGCTTCTCGGGAGGAAGGCTGGCGATGCGCTGGTCGAGGTCACTCATGTCCAATCACTCCAACTCCGCCAGGAGGGCTTCCAGCATGTCCGGGTCGACGGACGCCGCCTTGTGCTTGACGATGCTCAGGGCCAGCGACGCGACGGTGGGGGTCTCGAAGAGACCGCGCAGGGTGAGGTCCACCTGGAACAGCTCCCGCACCCGCGACAGCAGCTGCGTGCCCAGGAGCGAGTGGCCTCCCAGCTCGAAGAAGTCGTCGTCCACGCCGATGCCCTCGATGCCGAGCAGCTCTTCCCAGCAGGTGACGAGCTCGCGCTCGGTGGCGTCGCGCGGCGCGACGTAGGCCGTGGGGAGGGCGGGGCGTGGATGCCGCGCGCCTACCTTCGTGGGCTGGACCTGGGCCGCGGGCCGCAGCCACCGTGCGGCCTGGGTGGGCAGGTCCCGGGCGCAGACGGCCCAGCGTGGCGCGACGGGGGCATCGAGCAACCGGCGAAAGGCGGTCAGGCCCTCGGCGAAGGTCAGGGCGTCCTCGGGAGGTGCCGAGTCCCCGACGTGCCAGCCGGGCCAGTTCACGCTCAGCCAGGGCTCGCCTTCGCGGCTCCGTGCGTCGGCGAAGGCGTCCAGGAAGGCATTGGCCGCCGCGTAGGCCGCGAAACCCAGGCCGCCCAGCACCGAGGCCAGCGAGGACTGGAGCAGCACGAAATCCACGGGCACCTCACGGAGTGCCTCGTGCAGGGCCTGTGTGCCGTAGACCTTGGCCTGGAACTGGACTTCACAGGCGGAGGGCGTCGCCTCGCGCACGGGCAGGAAGGTCTGTTCACCGACGATGCCCGCGGAGTGAATCACGCCGTGTAGCGCACCGAAGCGCGCGAGGGCCTGGGCCACCACGGCCCGGGCTTGCTCCGGCTGGGCGATGTCGGCCTGGACCAGCAGCACCTCCGAGCCCAGCGCCTCCAGGGCCTGAAGCCGCGCCACCGTCTGGCGCATTCCAGGCGCGAGGTCCGCGGAGGCCCACGTCTCCCGGGGCGGCATGGGGCTGCGCCCCACGAGGACCAGCCGCGCGCGCGCCTCCCGGGCGAGCACCTCCGCCTGGGCCAGTCCGATGCGTCCGAGGCCGCCGGTGATGAGGTACACGCCCTGGTCCCGCAGCAGGGCGGGACGGGTTGCGGGCTCGGGCAGGGATACCGGCTCCAGGGACTCCACCCAGCGCTGTCCGTCTCGCAGGGCCACGGCCGCTCCGGGCGCGGGCGAGCGCAGCTCGTCCACGAGCCGCTTCACCAGCCGCGCCTCCTGCGGCGTTCCGTGCCCGGGCAGCGCCACGTCGATGGCGCGCGTGCGCAGCGTGGACTCCTCCTGCTGGAGCACCTTGCACAGGCCCAGCACCGTGGCACGTCCGGGGGCCAGGGGCTCGGCGCCGGTGACGTCTTGCGCTCCCTGGGTGATGACGGTCAGCTCGGTGTCGCCGTCGCGCTTGTGAGACAGCAGCGCCCGGGCGAGCAGCAGGACCGCATGGAAGCCCTCGTTCTGATGGGCCGTGAGGCTCGCGCGGGTGGGCGGTGCGTCCTCACGCGACACACCGCCCAGGTGGACGATGCGCCGGGGCGCTCCGCCTTCGTCTTGCAGGGCCGACAGCAGGGCGGTGTAGTGCTCAGGCTGCCGCGCATCGAGCGTGTACTGCTGCGCGGCCTCGCGGGCGAACGCTGGACCTGGCACCACCGTCACCACGTCCTCGCCCGACTGCCGCAGGCTCGCGGCGAGCGCGTGGCCCAGCCCGGCCTTGTCGAGCAGCAGGAGCCAGCGTCCCGCCGCTCCCGACGCGGGCCGCGCTGGGGGCAGCGCCCGCTTCCACACCGGGCGGTAGTACCAGTCGTCGGGAGACTTCCGCCCGGTGTCCGTCTCGGCGTGCGTGGAGACGACGGCAGGGGCCCCGGCGTCAATCCAGTAGCGCTGGCGCTGGAAGGGATATGTGGGCAGGAGAATGCGGCGCTCCGAGCCATGCAGCTTGGACGACTTCAGCGTGGCGCCCGCGAGCCACAGGCGCGCCGCGGCCTCGCGCAGCACCTCGAGGTCGGAGCGCTCGTCCTGGGGACGCCGCATGGAGGGCTGCAGCACGCGCCCCGTGGCGCTCGGACCGGACTGCCGGGCCAGCATGCTCAGGTTGTGGCCGGGGCCCACTTCCAGGAAGAGGCGCTCCGGCTCCTGGAGCAGCGCGGCCACGCCCTCTCCGAAGCGCACCGGCTTGCGCAGGTGCTCCGCCCAGTAGCGCGGGTCGGTGGCCTGCGCCGCGGTGATCCACATGCCCGTGACATTGGACACGTAGGGCAGCTTCGGCGGCGACAGGCGCGTCTGGCGCACCCGGGCTTCGAAGGGCGCCAGGATGGGGTCCATCATCGACGAGTGGAAGGCATGCGAGGTGTGCAGCCGCCGGTGGTTCACGCCTCGCTCACGCAGCCGGGACTCCAGCGCCTCCACGTCCGCGACCGGCCCCGCGGCCACGCAGAGCGTGGGGGCGTTGAGCGCCGCGAGTGACAGCGTGGGGCCGAGCAGCGCCTGGAGCGCGTCCGCGTCCAGCGCGACGGACACCATGGCGCCGGCGGGGAGGGACTGCATGAGCCGCCCTCGCGCCACGACGAGGGCGAGCGCATCCTCCAGCGACATCACCTCCGCGAGGCAGGCGGCGACGTACTCGCCGATGCTGTGACCCAGCATGGCCCTGGGGCGAACGCCCAGGGACATCCAGAGTCGCGCCAGGGCCAGGTTGGTGACGAAGAGGGCGGGCTGCGCCATCGACGTCTCCTGCAAGCGCGCCTGGGCCTGCTCGCGCTGCGCGGCGGGTGGGTAGAGCACCTCGCGCAGGTCCAGCCCGAGCAGGGGCTTGAGTTGCTCACAGCAGAGGTCCACGTGCTTCCGGAAAACGGGCTCGCTCTCGTAGAGCGCCTGTCCCATGCCGGCGTGCTGGGCGCCCTGGCCCGGGAAGAGGAAGACGACCGGACTGTCTCGGCCCTCGGCGTGCTGGGTGAGCAGGCGCCGTGTGTCCCGCGAGCGCAGGGCCTGACGCGCGTCCTCGACGTCTCGGCAGACCAGGGCGCGGCGGTGCTCGAAGCGCCGCCGGCCCGCGTGGAGGGTGTGGGCCACATCGGCCATCGCCACGTCGGGCTGTGCCTCCAGCGACGCGGCGAGGTGGTCCGTCGCCACCTCCAGCGCCTGCTCCGTACGTGCCGACAGCAGCAGCAGGTGATACGGGCGTGTGTCGCGGGTGGCCACGGGCGCGGGGGCCTCCTCGACGACGACGTGCGCGTTGGTGCCGCCCATGCCGAACGAGCTCACGCCCGCGCGCCGGGGTGCTCCAGCGGTGTGCCAGTCCCGAGCCTCGGTGTTGACCTGGAAGAGTCCTCGCTCCAGCTGGAGCGACGGGTTGGCCTTCTGGAAGTGCAGGCTGGGCGGGAGCTTCCCATGCTGCAGCGCGAGCACCGTCTTGATGAGTCCCGCCACGCCCGCCGCCGCGTCGAGGTGGCCGATGTTCGTCTTGAGCGAGCCGATGGCGCACGGCCCCGCCGAGGCGGGTCGCCCCTCGAAGGCCTGGTGGAGCGCGGACAGCTCGATGGGGTCGCCCAGCGCGGTGCCGGTACCGTGGGCCTCGATGTACTGGATGTCCCCGGGCTCCAGGCCGGACATGGCCAGGGCCTCGGAGATGGCGCTGGCCTGTCCGTCGACGCTGGGCGCGGTGAAGCCCACCTTCGTGGCGCCGTCATTGTTGAGGGCGGAGCCCCGGATGACGGCGAGGATGGTGTCTCCCTCGACCAGCGCGCGGTCCATCCGCTTGAGCACCACGATGCCGACGCCCGAGCCCGCCACGGTTCCCTCCGCCTTCGCGTCGAAGGCGCGGCAGTGTCCGTCCGGCGAGTTGATGGAGCCCGGCTGGTAGAGATAGCCGGTGCGGTGCGGCACCGGGATGGACACGCCCCCCGCGAGCGCCACGTCCATCTCTCCGTTCAGCAAGGCCTGGCAGGCCAGATGCACGGCCACCAGCGACGACGAGCAGGCCGTCTGCACGCTGAGGCTGGAGCCCCGGAGGTTGAGCAGGTACGAGGCGCGCGTGGCCAGGTAGTCCTTGTCGTTGGCCAGCGCCAGGGCCTGGGCGCCGACGGTGCGCACCAGCGCCGGCTGCGACAGCAGGTTGGACAGCAGGTAGCTGCTGGCGCTCGTGCCCGCGAACACGCCGATGGCGCCCCGATACTGCTCGGAGGCGTAGCCGGCGCGTTCGAGCGCTTCCCAGGCACACTCCAGGAAGAAGCGCTGCTGGGGGTCCAGCAGCTCGGCCTCGCGCGGCGTGAGTCCGAAGAAGCCCGCGTCGAAGTGCTCCACGCCGTCAAGGAAGAAGCCGGCGCGCACGTAGTTCGGCTGGGCCCGGAGCTCGCGGGGAACACCCGCGGCGTCCAGGTCCGCGTCGGTGAGCTCGGTGCGAGCTTCGACGCCGTGGAGCAGGTTCCGCCAGAAGGTCTCCAGGTCGGGGGCGCCGGGGAAGCGCCCCGCCATGCCGATGATGGCGACGCTCTCGGGTGGGGCGGCTTGTTCGTCAATCATCGTGGTCATCCTCGGTGTCGGTCCGCGACGGGCGCGTCATCCGGCGTTGCCCGGCGCGCTCGCGGCGTTCCTGGACGCGGCGCTGGCTTTCCTCCACGACCGACGGACGCTCGGTGGTGCGGGAGAGGTGCGCGGCCAGGGCGCCCACGGTGGGGTATTGGAAGAGGTCCGCCAGGGCGACTTCGAGCCCCAGCACACTGCGCAGCTTCCCGTGCACCTGGACGATGGACAGGGAGTTGCCGCCCAGCTCGAAGAAGCGGTCGTCGCGTCCGATGCGCGCCACCTTGAGCTGCTCCTGCCAGATGCGCGCGATGGCCCGCTCCAGCTCCGTGCCCGGCTCGACGAAGCGCGCGGTGTCACGCAGCGAGAGCCCTTCCGGCGCCGGGAGTGCGCGCCTGTCGACCTTTCCGCTGGGGAGGAGCGGGAAGGAGGGCAGGTGGAGGAAGGCAGCGGGGAGCATGAAGGAGGGCAGGCGCTGCTCGAGGAAGGAGCGGAGGTCGGCGTGGGACGGTGGTGAGTCGGAGGTGAAGTAGGCGACGAGGCGCTTGTCGCCGGGTGCGTCCTCGCGGAGCAGGAGGAGCGCGTCGGAGACGAGGGGGTGGAGGCGGAGAGAGGCCTCGATTTCAGCCAGCTCGATGCGGATGCCGCGGAGTTTGACCTGGTCATCGAGGCGGCCGAGGAACTGGAGGTTGCCGTCGGGGAGCCAGCGGACGAGGTCGCCGGTGCGGTAGAGGCGAGCGCCTGGGGAGGAGGAGAAGGGGTTGGGGAGGAAGCGCTCAGCGGTGAGGGCAGGCTGGGAGAGGTAGCCGCGAGCGAGGCCGAGGCCGGAGATGAAGAGCTCGCCGGGAGCGCCGACGGGGAGAGGGTTGAGGGAGGAGTCGAGGACGAAGAGGTGGGTGTTGGGCCAGGGGGAGCCGATGTGGAGGGAGTCGGGGGAGAGGTGAGGGTTGATGGAGGCGCAGACGGAGGCCTCGGTGGGGCCGTAGGCGTTGAGGAGGGTGCGGCCGTGGGAGGCCCAGCGACGGACGAGCTCCTGGGAGGAGGCCTCACCGGCGCAGATGAGGGTGCGAAGGGAGGGGAGGGAGTCGGGCTGGAGGAGGGTGAGGACGGAGGGGGTGAGGGTGGCGGCGGAGATGGAGTGGGAGGAGAGGAAGGACTGGAGGGGAGGCCCCGGGAGGAGGGCGTCGGTAGGAGCGAGGACGAGGCAGGCGCCGGCGAGGAGGGAGGCGAAGACCTCGCAGACGGAGGCGTCGAAGGAAGGAGAGGCGAACTGGAGGACGCGGGAGGCGGGAGAGAAGTGGTGGCGGAGGACGGCGGCCTGGGCGGTGTTGGAGAGGCCGCGGTGGTGGAGGAGGGTGCCCTTGGGCCTGCCGGTGGAGCCGGAGGTGTAGATGACGTAGGCGAGGTTGTCGGGCAGCGTCCGCGCTTCCGGCGCGTGCGTCGGCTGGGTGGCAATCTGGGCCCAGTCGTCATCCATGAAGAGCACCGTGACGTCCGACGCCGTGAGCGCCGGTGCCCGGTGGCCCTGCGTGAGCAGCACCGCCGCGCCGCTGTCCTGCACCATGAAGTCCAGGCGCGCGAGCGGATGGGACGGCTCCAGCGGGACGAAGGCGCCGCCGGCCTTGAGGATGCCGAGCATGCCGATGACCAGCTCGGGTGAGCGGTCGAGGCACAGCGCGACCCGTGTCTCCGGGCCCACGCCCACGCTTCGCAGATGGTGCGCGAGCTGGTTGGCGCGCGTATCCAGCTGCCGGTAGGTGAGCGTCTCGCCCTGGAACTCGAGCGCGGGCGCGTCGGGCGTGCGGTCCACCTGGGCCTCGAAGAGGTGGTGGGCGCAGACGTCCTGGACGAAGGCGACGTGCGAGTCGTTCCAATCCACCAACACGCGCTGGCGCTCGCTCGCCGGCAGCAGCGTCACGTCCGACAGCGAACCCGCCTCGCCGTGGATGAGCTGCGAGAGGGCCGTGCGCCACTGCGACAGGAGCCGCTCCAGCGTCGCCGGGCCGAAGCGCCGGACACCGGAGACGAGCCGCAGCCGCAGCGTGGGCTGGGGGATGGCGACCGCGGTGAGCGGGTAGTTGGTCCGCGAGAAGCTCATCGGCTCGCGGATGTCGAGCTGGTGGGCACCGGCCTTCAGCGATGCATCGACGGGGTAGTTCTCGAAGACGAGGATGCTCTCGAAGAGCGGCGTCTCCCCGGGCAGGCCGCTCCAGGATTGGATGTCGGCCAGCGAGGTGTGCTCATGGTCCGCCAGCTCCAGCTGTTCGGCCTGGAGTTGCTGGAGCCACGGCAGGACCTGCGCCTGCGAAGGCACGGCCACGCGGACCGGCAGGGTATTGATGAAGAGACCCACCGCGCTCTCACCCTGGGCGAGCGAGGCCGGACGGCCGGAGCGGGTGGCGCCGAAGACGACCTCGGATTCGTTGCCGCCGTGGCGTGCCAGCACCAGGGCCCAGGCGGCCTGCACCAGCGTGTTGAGCGTGAGCTGGTGTCTCCGCGCGAAGGCGGTGACGTCCGTGGTGTCCTGCTCGGAGAGCGCAAGCTCCCGCTCGGTGCCCTCATCGGAGCCACTGTCAGGCTCGCTGAGGAGCGGCTCGGGCAACGGCGTGGGGCCCGTGAGACCGGCCAGCCGTGCGCGCCACCACGCCTGGGTCCGCGGCGTGTCCTGGTTCTGGAGCCACGCGATGAAGTCCCGGTAGCCCGCGTCCGGCTCGGCGGGCGCGACAGGCTGTCCCGATGCCAGCGCGGAGTAGGTGGCGAAGAGCTGCTTCAGGAGCAGCGCGACGCTCCAGCCGTCCAGCAGCAGGTGGTGGAAGCTCCAGACGAGCCGCCATGCATCCTCGCCGAGCCGGATGAGGGCCAGCCGCATCAGGGGCGGACGGGTGACGTCGAAGCCCTGGGCGCGGTCATCGGCGAGCAGGGACTGGAAGCGTTCCCGCTGGACGTCCTCGGACACGCCGCGCCAGTCATGCAGGCGCCAGGGCAGCTCCACGCGAGCGTGGACGAGCTGGAGCGGCTGGTCGAGCCCCTCCCAGAGGAAGCCGGTCCGCAGCACCGGATTCCGGGTCAGCACGTGCTGCCAGGCGCGCGCGAGCGCGTCCGCGTCCAGCGCGGTGTTGTGGAAGGCCCAGGAGAGCTGCTCGAAGTACGCGCTGGAGCCGGGCGATAGCAGCGTGTGGAAGAGCATGCCCCGCTGCATGGGCGCCAGCGGGTAGACGTCCTCCAGCGGCGGCTGCGATTCGAGCAGCGCGTCCAGGAAGTGCGCCGGAATGCCCGCCAGCGGGAAGTCCGCCGCGGTGCGGACATGGGCCTGGGGCGAGTGCCGCTCCGTCACCAGCGCGCGGAGCACCTCGGTGAAGCGCTGCCCCATCGCCTGGACGGTGGCGGCGTGGTGGAGGTTCTCGCTGTAGTGGAAGGCCACCTCGAGCTGCCCGCCGAGGATGGCGGCGTTGACCTCCAGCACGTGCGTGCGCGGGCCGCTCTCACCTTGCACCGGGCCCACGGGGAGGCGCGAGAGGCGGAAGTTGGACGAGGCAGGCAGCGCGGCGTCCAGCTGTCCCAGGTAGTTGAACAGGACGGGGGCCGCGACGTGGCCGCCTCCGTTCGGTTGCAGGTAGCGGCGCAGGCCGTACGTGAGGCCCCGGTCGGGCACGGCGCGCAGGGCGTGCCGTACCTGCCGGAGCGTGGCCGCGTGGCCGCGAGCGGCATCCACCGCCAGGTGCACCGGGTAGAGGGTGGTGAACCAGCCCACGGTGCGGGACAGGTCCACGTTCTCGAACAGGTCCTCGCGGCCGTGACCTTCCAGGTCCACCGTCAGGCGCGACGGCCCGTCGCCGGGCGCGAGCGTGTGTGCGAGCGCGGCCAGGAGCACCTCCTCCAGCCGGGCGCCATACGCCGTGGGCACCTCGTGGATGAGCAGATGGGTCTCCTCGGTGGGCAGCGTGATGGCGTGCCGCCGCTCGGACCGGAGCGTGTTGCTGCCCTCCGGCATGTCGACGGTCAGCGACGCGGGCGCGGGTGGCTCCGGCCAGGCCGGTGCCCTCGTGAAGGCGTCGGAGCGTGCGTGCTCCACCAGACGCTCCGCCCAGGCCTTGAACGAGGTGCTCTTGGGCGGCAGCGCGGGCTCGAGCCCGCCGAGCAGCCGGGTGTACGTGGCGTCCAGGTCCTCCAGCAACACGCGCCACGAGACGCCGTCCACCACGAGGTGGTGGATGACGAGCAGCAGGTAGCCAGGCCGGCCGGCGCCCAGGTCGAAGCAGACGGCGCGCAGCAGGGGACCCGCGGACAGGTCGAGGCTGGCCTGGGCCTTCGCGGCGGCCCGTTCGAGCGCGGCGTGCTGCTCGGGGGTGGGGATGGCGGACAGGTCCTCGTGCTGCACGGAGGGCATGGCCAGCGCGTCACCGGCGTTGTCCTGACGCCACTGCGAGCCTTCGCGGTGGAAGCGCATGCGCAGGGCATCGTGGTGCTGCATCAGCGCACGCAGGGCACGCGTCAGCAGGGACGCGTCCAGCGGCCGGAGGACCTCGAGCAGCACCGCCTGGTTGAAGTGGTGGGGCTCGGTCCGCGGCTGCTCCAGGAACCAGTGCTGGATGGGCGTGAGCGGCACGGGGCCCGTGATGAGTCCCTGCTCGGCCTGGAAGCGCGGAGCGTCGCCCGCGGCCAGTGCCAGCTCGGCGACCGTCTGGTGCTGGAAGAGCTGCTTGGGGCTGAGCTGGATGCCCGCCCGCCGTGCCCGCGCGACAATCTGGAGGCTGAGGATGGAGTCACCCCCGAGCCGGAAGAAGTTGTCGTGCACGCCCACCTGCGGCACGCCGAGCACCTCGGCCCAGATGGCGGCCAGTGTCTGCTCCACGGGCGTGCGCGGCGCCACGGTGGCGTCCATGCCGCGCTCGGGGACGGGGAGCGCGCGCCGGTCGAGCTTGCCGTTGCTGGACAGCGGCAGCGCCTCCATGCCGACGAAGGCGGTCGGCACCATGTACTCGGGGAGCTGGGCCTTGAGGGCGGCGCGCAGCGCGTCCTCGTCCAGCGTCTGGCCGGCGTGAGAGACGACATAGGCGACCAGCCGCTTCTGCCCCGGCACGTCCTCGCGCACGAGCACCGCGCACTGGCGCACGGACGGCTGCCGGGCGAGGACGGACTCGATTTCGCCCAGCTCGATGCGGAAGCCGCGCAGCTTCACCTGGAAGTCGCTGCGGCCCAGGTACTCGAGGCTGCCGTCCGGCAGGTAGCGGACGCGGTCGCCCGTCTTGTAGAGCCGGGCTCCCGGTGTCGTGCCCAGCGGGTCGGGAATGAAGCGCTCGGCGGTGAGGCCAGGCGCATTCGTGTAGCCACGCGCCAGCGCGATGCCGCCCAGGTACAGCTCGCCCACGGCGCCCACCGGTACCGGCTCCAGCCGGGGGCCGAGCACGCGGAGGTACACGTTGGCGATGGGACGGCCAATGGGCACGCTCGCGCGTGAGTCGCCGCGCTGGCAGGCCCAGGCGGTGACGTCCACCGCCGCCTCGGTTGGCCCGTAGAGGTTGTGGAGCTCGGCGCCCAGCAAGGCCAGGCAGCGCGCCTGCAACTCGGCGGGGAGCGCCTCGCCACTGCAGATGACCCGCCGCAGGCCGGTGCAGGCCGTCACGCCGGGCTCGTCCAGGAAGGCCCGCAGCATGGACGGGACGAAGTGCAGCGTGGTGATGCCCTGCTCGCGGACGAGACGCGTCAGGTACGCGCTGTCCTGGTGCCCGCCGGGCTTCGCCACCACGAGCCGCGCGCCCGTCAGCAGCGGCCAGAAGAACTCCCACACGGACACGTCGAACCCGTAGGGCGTCTTCTGGAGGACGCGGTCCTCGGCGGTGAGCCCGTAGGCCTCCTGCATCCACAGCAGCCGGTTGCAGATGGCCGCGTGGGTGTTCATGGCGCCCTTGGGCTGTCCGGTGGAGCCTGACGTGAAGATGACGTAGGCCAGCCCGTCGCCGTGCACCGGGACCTGGGGCCGCGCCTCGCTGAACGAGTCCAGCACGCTCGCGCCGACGTCCAGACACAGCGTCTCCGGCGCGTCCTCTGGGAGCGCCGACTCGTGGCGGGACTGGGTGAGGACGAGCCGCGCCGCGCTGTCATGCAGCATGGCGCGAATACGCTCGCGCGGCAGCGTGGGCTCCAGCGGGACGTAGGCGCCGCCCGCCTTGAGGATGCCCAGCAGCCCCACCACGAGCTCCACGGAGCGTTCCATGCAGAGCGCGACCCGGACCTCGGGCCCCACACCCCGCGCACGCAGCGCATGAGCAAGCTGGTTCGCGCGTGCGTCCAGCTCCCGGTAGGTGAGGTGCGTGTCCTCGAACGTCACGGCCACCGCGTCCGGGGTGCGGTCGACCTGCCGTTCGACGAGGCCGTGCAGGGTGAGCGTCGCGTCGCGGGGCAGGGCGGTGTCGTTCCACGCCACCACGAGCTGGTGCTGCTCGGCCTCGGACAGCAGCGGGAGCCTGGACAGGCGCTGGGACGGCTCGACCAGGATGCCGCGCAGCAGGTTCTCCAGGTGCGCCGCCATGCGCGCCACGGTCTGCGCGTCGAACAGGTCGGTGCAGTACTCCAGCGAGCCGCTCAGCCCGTCCGGCGTCTCGGCCAGGGCGAGCGTGAGGTCGAACTTCGCGGTGTTGCGCTCGACGGCCAGGGGGCGCAGGGACAGGCCCGGCAGCTCCACGCCGGACAGCGCGTCCTGGTCGAGCACGAACATCACCTGGAACAACGGCGAGCGGCTCAGGTCGCGCTCCGGCTGCACGGCGTCCACGAGCTGCTCGAAGGGCAGGTCCTGGTGGGAGTACGCCCCCAGCGCGGTGTGCCGGACCTGCGCGAGCAACTCGCGGAAGGTCGGGTCGCCGCCCAGGCGCGCGCGCAGCACCAGCGTGTTGACGAAGAAGCCAATCAGCCCCTCCAGGCCGGAGCGCGTGCGCCCGGCGATGGGCGAGCCGACGCAGAAGTCGTCCTGGCCGGAGTAGCGGTGCAGCAGCACCTGGAAGGCGGCCAGCAGCAGCATGAAGGGCGTGACGCCCTCGCGTCGACTGAAGGCCTGGAGGGACTCGGTCAGCTCACGCGGCAGCTGCACCGGGACGGCGGCGCCGCGATAGGACTGCGCCGCGGGGCGAGGCCTGTCGGTGGGCAGCTCCAGTGCATGGGGTGCGCCCTCGAGCTGCTGGCGCCACCAGTCGAGCTGAGACTGGAGCGTGTCGCCCTGGAGCCACTGCCGCTGCCAATGCGCGAAGTCCGCGTACTGCACGGGGAGCGCGGGCAGGGTGGCGGGACGCTCCGCGAGCCTCGCCTGGTAGAGGGCCGCCGTCTCCTGCACCAGCACCCGCATGGACGCGCCGTCCGCGACGATGTGGTGGAGGGTGAGGACCAGGACATGGCGCTCCGGTGAGAGCCGCAGCAGCCCCGCGCGCAGCAGCGGCGCCTCCGCGAGCACGAAGGGCCGGTGCGTCTCCTCGGAGGCCCAGCGCAGGGCGGCGTCCAGCCGAGCGTCCTCGGGCAGGTGCGTCAGGTCCTCGTGGCGCAGGGAGAGCGCCGTGTCCGGCACGATGACCGGCGCGGGACGCCCCTCCTGGGCGGGGAAGGCCGTCCGGAGCGCCTCGTGGCGGGCCACCAGCGCCTGGAGGCTGGCCTCCAGGGCCTCGGCGTCCAACGTGCCCTCCAGCAGCAGCGCGCTGGAGATGTTGTACGCGGAGCCGCCGGGTTCGAGCTGGTCGAGGAACCACAGCCGCTGCTGGGCGAAGGACAGCGGCAGGTCCTCCGCATGCGGACGCGGCTCCAGCGGGAGCTGCGCCGAGTCCTGCCGGGCGTCGTCGATGCGCTCGGCGAGGGCGCGCAGGGTGGCCGCCTCGAAGATGCGTCCGAGCGGCAGCTCCACCTGGAAGGTGTCGTGAATCTGCGAGACGACCTGCGTGGCGAGCAGGGAGTGGCCGCCCAGCTCGAAGAAGTCGTCATCCCGTCCCACGCGCTCCACGCGCAGCACCTGAGCCCAGATGCCGGCCAGCAGCGCCTCGGTGGGCGTGGCCGGCGCGGTGAACGTCCCCGCCGCGTCCGGACGCTCGGTGTCCAGCCCGGGCTCGGGCAGCGCCTTGCGGTCCACCTTGCCGTTGGGCGTGAGGGGTAGGAACTCCAGCCCGATGAAGACGGCTGGAACCATGTACTCCGGGAGCTGATTGGCCAGCGTCCTGCGCAGCTGCGCGGTGTCCACCTCGCCGCTGACATAGGCCACGAGCTGGGCAGCCCCCGAGGCGTCCTCCCGCGTCGTCACGGCGGCCGCGTCCACACCGGGGCACTGGGCCAGCAGGGCCTCGACTTCGCCCAGCTCGATGCGGTAGCCGCGCACCTTGACCTGCTCGTCCAGCCGGCCGAGGAACTCCAGCGTGCCGTCCGCCGCGCGGCGCACGCGGTCGCCGGTCCGGTACAGGCGGGCGCCGGGCTTCCAGCTGAACGGATGCGGGACGAAGCGCTCCGCGGTGAGGTCCGCACGGCGCCAGTAGCCCCGCGCCAGCTGCGCGCCGCCGATGTACAGCTCGCCCGTCACGCCCACGGGCACCAGCCGCAGGTGCTCGTCCAGGACGTGCAGGTCCATGTTGGCGATGGGGCTGCCGATGGAGACGATGCTCCCGGGCTCCACGTCGGCGTTCACCTCGTGGACGCAGCAGCCCACCACCGTCTCGGTGGGGCCGTACTCGTTGAAGAGGCGGGTGTCCGGTGCGTGCTCGCGCCAGAAGGCCACGTGTTCGGCGGTCAGCGCTTCTCCACCAATGACGAACGCACGGGCCGCGCCGCGCGCCGCCCCCGGCGGGAGCTGCCGCGACAGGAGCTGGAGGTGGGAGGGCGTCAGCTTCACCAGTCCGACGCCGCGCTCCGTGCCCAGCACCTGCGCCAGGCCGTCCACGCCCGCGCCCTCCTGGACAAGCACCACCGAGCGGCCCACCGTCAGCGGCAGCAGCAGGCTCGTCACCGTCAGGTCGAACGCCAGCGAGGAGTGCACCGGCGCGGGACCTTCGGCGGCCGGGTAGGCACGCGCGCACCACGCCAGGTAGTTGGTGACGCCACGGTGCTCGATGAGCACGCCCTTGGGGCGGCCCGTGGAGCCGGACGTGTAGATGACATAGGCGAGGTCGTCCTCGGTGACGATGCCCCGCGGGCGCGCCTCGCTCTGCCCGGCAATCTCGTCCGCGTCCGCGTCCAGGCACACGACCTGGAAGGCTCCGGCGGGCAGCTCGTCCGCGAGCCGCTCCTGGGTGACCAGCACGGGCACGGCGGAGTCCTCCAGCATGAAGCCGAGCCGGGCCAGGGGATAGTCAGGGTCCAGCGGCACGTAGGCGCCGCCGGCCTTGAGGATGCCCAGCAGGCCCACGGCCATGTCGGGATTCCGCTCGACGTAGAGCCCCACCAGCGTCCCCGCGCCCACGCCTCGCGTGCGCAGCAGATGCGCCAGTTGGTTGGCGCGGCGGTCCAGCTCCCGGTACGTCAGGCGCTGGTCGCCGTGACGCACAGCCTCCGCGTCCGGCGTGCGCTCCACCTGGGCCTCGAAGAGGTGATGCACGCAACCCGACGGCGCGGCCGCGCGCGTGTCGTTCCAGGTGGTGAGCAGCTGCCGGCGCTCCGCGTCCGTGAGCAGCGGCAGGTCCACCAGCCGCTGACCGGGTCGGGCCAGCATGCCTTCCATCAGCGTGCGCCAGTGCCCGGCCAGCCGCTCCACCGTGGCGCCCTGCAGGCGCGAGGTGTCGTAGGCCAGCTTCAGCCGGAGCTGCCGGTCGGGGATGACGGTGACGTTGAGGGCGTAGTTCGGCCGCTCGTCGAAGCGCACGTCCCGCACGTCCAGGCCGCCGGCGCGCGCGCGCACGGAGTCGTCCACGGGGTAGTTCTCGAAGACGAGGAGTGTCTCGAACAGCGGCGTCCCGCGTGGCACTTCGCTCCAGCTCTGCACCTGGACCAGGGGGCTGTGCTCGTAGTCCCGCGCCTCCGCCTGCTGGTCCTGGAGGCTGCGCAGCCACGGCACCAGCCGCTCGCGCGAGGCCATCCGGACGCGGACGGGGACGGTGTTGATGAACATGCCCACCGTCTCCGCCGCGCGGGGCAGCGCCGCGGGCCGGCCCGCGACGGTGGCGCCGAAGACCACGTCCTCCGTATGCGTGTGGCGCGCCAGCAGCAGCGCCCAGGCGCCCTGGATGAGCGTGTTGAGGGTGACCTGATGCTGCCGCGCGAAGCCCTGGAGCGCCTCCGTCACCTCGGTGGACAGCACCAACTCGTGCATGCCGCCACGGCCCTGGGCCCGGTTGCGGACGGCGCCCTTGCGCTCGTCACCCGGAAGCGGCGTGGGCGCGGAGAAGCCCGCCAGCGCCCCCCGCCACCATGCCTCGGCGCGTGCCGCGTCCTGTCGGCGCTGCCACTCGACGTACTCACGGAAGGACGGGCCCGGCTCCCGCCGCGCCGGCTGTCCCTGGAGGAGGGCCGCGTAGGCGGTGAACAGGTCCTGCAGCAGCAGCCCCATGCTCCAGCCGTCCTGGAGCAGGTGGTGGAAGGTCCAGATGCAGCGGTACACCTGGGTGTCCAGTCGCAGCAGCGTCAGTCGCAGCAGCGGCGCGCGTGACAGGTCGAAGCCCTTCGCGCGGTCCGCGTCGAGCCAGGCGGACAGTCGCGCCTCGTGCTCGGCGGCGGGAATGGCGCGCCAGTCCTCCTCGTGCCACGGCACCTCCACGCGGGGCATCACGAGCTGGAGTGGCTCGGGCAGGCCCTCCCAGTGGAAGCGCGTGCGCAGCGCCGGGTGCCGATCCACCACGGCCTGCCAGGCGCCGCGGAAGGCCGTCACGTCCAGTCCCGCGTGCAGCGACCAGGAGAGCTGCTCGACGTAGGCACCCGCTCCGGGCTCCAGCAGCGTCTGGAACAGCATGCCCTGCTGCATGGGGGACAGCGGGTACACGTCCTCCACGGGCGTGCCGGCGGGCAGCACCGCGTCCAGCACGGCCGGGCTCACGCCCAGGAGCGGGAAGTCACTGGTGGTGTAGCGGCGCGCATCGTCGCTGTCGCGCCCGGCCATCAGCTCGCGGAGCGCGTCGGCCATGTCGCGTGCGAGCGCTTCCACGGTGTCACGCTCATGCACGGCCTCGCTGTAGTGCCACTCCAGCTCGAGCTGGCCTCCCAGCACCATGCCATTCACTTCCAGCAGATGGCTGCGCAGCCCGCGCTCCGAGCGCGTGGGGCCCGCGGAGTCCCGCGACGCACGCATGCGCGCCGAGCCGGACGCCACGGAGTCGAACTGGCCCAGGTAGTTGAAGGCAACCTGCGCGGGCGCCAGCTCCTTCAGCTGCGCGCGCGTGTCGGGGGCGCCCAGGTAGCGGAGCAGGCCGTAGCCCAGGCCCCGGCCCGGCACCCGCCGCAGCGTGTCCCGCACGGACCGAAGCGCGGTGCCTGGCGTGGCCTGCGCCTGCACCTCGAGGACGACGGGATAGACGGAGGTGAACCAGCCCACGGTGCGCGACACGTCCACGCCCTCGAACAGGTCCTCGCGGCCGTGGCCCTCCAGGTCCACCTTGAGGGCGGACGTGTCGGCCCAGCGGCCCAGCGCCCGAGCCAAGGCCGCCACCAGCACCTCGTCGATGCGGGCGCGGTAGGCCGTCGGAACCTCCTGGAGGAGCGTCCGCGTCTCCGCCTCGCTCAACCGCACCGCAACCCGGCGCACGGTGCCCTGGGTGTTGTCCTGGCCCACGCAGTCCACCGGCAGCTCCTGGACGGCGCGGCGGCCCTCGGTGAGCCAGTAGTCCAGCTCGCGCACCACCTCCGGCGTGCGGGCGTATGCCTGGAGCCGCTCGCCCCAGTGGCGGAAGGGCGTCGTCTTCGGAGGCAGCACCACGGGCTCGCCCCGGGAGAGCTGTCCATACGCCGTCTCCAGGTCCTCCAGCAGCACGCGCCACGAGACGCCGTCCACCGCGAGATGGTGGATGCACAGCAGCAGTTGCTGCGGCCGGGCGCCGTCGGCCTCGAAGAGAGCGGCGCCCAGCAGGAGGCCCGCGTCCAGTGACAGGCTGGCCTGCACCCGCGCCAACGCCTGCTCGCGGGAGGCGCCCGCCGCGATGCGCTCCAGACGGACGGGCGTGTCCAGCCCCACCTGCGTCAGCGTCCAGCCCGACTCGCTCCGCGCCACACGCGTGCGCAGGGCGTCATGATGGCTCACCATCACCTGGAGGGCCTGCTCCACGCGCGCCGCGTCCAGCGGCTCGCACGCGTCCAGCAGCACGGCCTGGTTGTAGTGGTGAGACTCCTCCAGCGTGGCCTCGAAGAAGGCGTGCTGGATGGGCGTCGGGGCCACCTCGCCGGTGACGAGGCCCTGCTCCGACTGCGGCTGCACGGCGTGCTCCACCACCTGGGCCAGCTCCGCCACCGTCTGGTGCTGGAAGACCTGGCGCGGGGTGAGGCGCAGGCCCACGCGCTGGGCGCGGGCGATGATCTGCAAGCTGAGGATGGAGTCGCCGCCGAGCGCGAAGAAGTTGTCGTGCAGGCCCACGCGGGGCAGGCCCAGCACCTCGGCCCACAGCGCCGCCAGCGTCTGCTCCACGGGCGTGACGGGCGCGGTGAACTCGGCCACTGACATGGCCTGCTCGGGGACGGGCAGGGCGCGTCGGTCGAGCTTGCCATTGGAGGTGAGGGGCAGCTCGGCCAGGCTCACGAAGGCGGCCGGCACCATGTACTCGGGCAGGCGGGACTTGAGGTGCGCGCGCAGCGCCTCCACGTCCACGTGCTCACCGGGGGCCGGGACGGTGTAGGCTACCAGCCGCTTGTGGCCCGGCGTGTCCTCGCGCACGAGCACCGCCGCCTGGCGCAGCGCCGGGTGCTGGGTGAGCGCGGACTCGATTTCTCCCAGCTCGATGCGGAAGCCGCGCAGCTTCACCTGGAAGTCGTTGCGGCCCAGGTACTCCAGGCTGCCATCGACGAGGTAGCGGGCGCGGTCGCCCGTCTTGTAGAGGCGTGCGCCGGGCGTGTCGCTGAACGGGTCGGGGATGAAGCGCTCGGCCGTGAGGGCAGGGCGGGCCAGGTAGCCGCGCGCCAGACCCATGCCGCCCACGTAGAGCTCACCGGGCACGCCGATGGGCGACGGCTGGAGGTGCGCGTCCAGCACGTACAGTTGGAGGTCCGGAATGGGGCCGCCAATGAGGCTGCCGGAAGCGCCGAGCGCGTCCTCCGCACGCAGCGGGCGGTAGGTGACATGCACGGTCGTCTCCGTGATGCCGTACATGTTGACCAGCCGCGGACGGGTGTCCGGGTGCCGGGCGAACCACGGCCGCAGGCTGCCGAACTCCAGCGCCTCGCCGCCGAAGATGACGTTGCGCAGTGTCAGCTCGGCGGGCCCCGGCACCGACTCATCCACCTGGATGAGCTGCCGGAACGCGGAGGGCGTCTGGTTGAGGACCGTGACGCGCTCGCGCCGCAGCAGCGCGTGGAAGGCCTCGGGGGAGCGGCTCACCCAGTAGGGCACCACCACCAGCTTGCCGCCGTGGATGAGCGCACCCCAGAGCTCCCACACGGAGAAGTCGAACGCGTAGGAGTGGAACAGCGTCCACACGTCCCGCGCGTCGAAGTGGAACCACGGCTGGGTGGCGGAGAAGAGGCGGGTGATGCGGCCGTGCGGAATCTGCGCGCCCTTCGGCAGGCCGGTGGAGCCGGAGGTGTAGATGACGTAGGCGAGGTGCTCCGCCGTCACGCCGGAGTCGGGGTTGTCCGTCCGCTCGTTCGCCAGCTCGGGCGCGGCATCCAGGCACACGAGGGTGGCGGTGTGCTCGGGCAGCCCCGCCACGAGCGCCTGCTGCGTGAGCAGCACGGGCACCCGCGAGTCCTGGAGCATGAAGGCCAGCCGCTCCTGGGGATAGGCGGGGTCCAGCGGCACGTAGGCGCCGCCGGCCTTCAGGATGCCGAGGATGCCCACCACCATGTCCAGGGAGCGCTCGACGCACAGGCCCACCAGCGTCTCCGGGCCCACGCCCATGGCGCGCAGCCGCCACGCGAGCTGGTTGGCGCGCGCGTTCAGCTCGCCGTAGGTGAGGTGGCTGTCCTCGAAGGTGACGGCGATGGCGCCCGGCGTGCGCGCCGCGTGCGCCTCGAACTGGTGATGGACGCACGGGGTGGTCGCATGGGACGCCCTGGGCCCGCTCCACTCGCGCAGCAGGCGGTGGCGCTCGGCCTCGGCCAGCAGCGGCAGGCGGGAGATGCGCTGCGTCGGGTCCGCGAGGATGCCCCGCAGCAGGTGGTGCAGGTGCTCCACCATCCGCGCCGCGGTGGAGCCGTCGAACAGGTCGGTGCTGTACTCCAGCGCGCCCACCAGTCCCTCCGCCGTGTCCGTCAGCGACAGGACGAGGTCGAACTTGGCGGTGCCCTGCTCCACCATGAGGGGCCGCAACGAGAGGCCCTGGAGCTTGAGCTCGGGCATCACGTCCTGCTGGAGCACGAACACCGTCTGGAACAGCGGCGAGCGGGTCAGGTCCCGCTCGGGCTGGAGCGCTTCCACGAGCCGCTCGAAGGGCAGCTCCTGGTGCGCGAAGGCGCCCAGCGTCGTCTCCCGCACGTGGGCCAGCAGCTCGCGGAAGGTCGGGTTGCCGCCCAGCCGCGCGCGCAGCACCAGGTTGTTGACGAAGAAGCCGATGAGCGGCTCCGTCTCCGCCTGGTTGCGGCCGGCCGTGGGCGAGCCGACGCAGAAGTCGTCCTGGCCGGAGTAGCGGTGCAGCAGCACCTGGAACGTGGCCAGCAGCAGCATGAAGGGCGTGACGCCCTCTTGCTGGCTCAGGGCCCGAACGGAGTCGGCCAGCGCGCGCGGGTAGTGGATGGGCATGGCCGCGCCCTGGAAGGACTGCGTGGCGGGGCTGGGCCTGTCGGTGGGCAGCTCCAGCACGCGGGGCGCGCCTTCGAGCTGCTGCCGCCACCAGTCGAGCTGCGCCTGGAGCGCGTCGCCCTGGAGCCACTGGCGCTGCCAGTGGGCGAAGTCGGTGTACTGGATGCCCAGCTCGGGCAGCGGCGAGGGCTTGCCGGCGACGAAGGCCTCGTAGAGCGCGGCGACCTCGCGCACCAGCAGCAGCATGGACCAGCCGTCGGAGACGATGTGGTGCATCGTCAGCGCGAGGACGTGGAGCTCCGGCTCGAGCTGGAGCAGCCGCGCGCGCAGGAGCGGTCCCTGCTCCAGCGAGAAGGGCTGCTGGGCCTCGCGCGAGGCCAGCCGCAGGGACTCCGCCATGCGCTCGGAGGTGGGCAGGTGCCGCAGGTCCTGCCGGGCCAGCTCTAGCCCAGCCTCGGTGCCGATGAACTGGCAGGGGCCCTGCTCATCGACGCGGAACGTGGTGCGCAGCGTCTCGTGACGGCGGCGCACCTCGGTCAGCGCGCGCGTGAGCGCGTCCGCGTCCAGCGGGCCCTCCAGCAGCACCGCCGAGGGGATGTTGTAGAGCGGGCTGTCCGGCTGGAGCCGGTCGATGAACAGCAGGCGCTGCTGCGCGAAGGACGGCACCAGCCGCCCCTCCCGGGAGACGGGCGTCAGGGCCAGTGCGCGCGTGTCCCGGGGCGCGCCGAGCGCCGCTTCCAGCCTCGCGGCGAGCGCGGCCACGGTGGAGGCATCGAACAGCTCGCGCAGCGGCAGCTCGATGCCGAACGTCTTGCGGATGCGCGAGAGGACCTGGGTGGTGAGCAGCGAGTGACCGCCCAGCTCGAAGAAGTCGTCATGTCGTCCGACGCGCTCCACGCGCAGGATTTCCGCCCACATCGCGGCCAGCTGCGGCTCCAGCGGGCCCTGGGGCGCTGCGAACTCGCGCTCCTGGGCTGCGCCGCCGGTGGGCGCGGGCAGGGCCCGGCGGTCCACCTTGCCGTTGGGCGAGCGCGGCAGCGCCTCCAGCACCACGAGCACGGGCGGCACCATGTACTCGGGCAACCGCTCCTTGATGAACGCGCGCAGCGCCGACACGTCCAGCCCCTGGCCGGCGCGTGGGGCCACGTAGCCGACCAGCCGCTTGTTTCCGGGGACGTCCTCGCGCGCGACGACCACGGACTCCAGCACCGCGGGGTGCCGCTCCAGGGCCAGCTCGATTTCGCCCAGCTCGATGCGGAAGCCGCGCACCTTGACCTGATGGTCCACGCGGCCGAGGAACTCGATGTTGCCGTCCGGCAGGAAGCGGCCCAGGTCACCCGTCTTGTAGAGGCGCGCGCCCGGAATGCCGCTGAAGCGGTCCGGGACGAAGACCTCGGCCGTGCGCCGAGGATCGTTGAGGTAGCCGCGGCCCACGCCCACGCCGCCGATGTGGATTTCGCCAGGCACGCCCACGGGGACGGGCTGGCCCCCACGGTCCAGCAGGTAGAGCTGGAGGTTGGCCACCACGCGGCCGATGGGCGTGTTGACGGACTCTGGCGGCTGGCGCAGCACGTGGAGCGTCACGTCGTCGGAGCACTCCGCTGGGCCATAGGCATTGAGCAGCGGAATGGCCGAGTAGAGCGAGAACCACTTGCGGCTCACCTCGGGCGGGAGCGCCTCGCCGGTGGGAATCATCCACCGCAGCGCCTCCAGGCCGGGCCTCGCGGTGCCCAGCGCCTCGGCCTCTTCCAGCATCACCCGCAGCACGGAGGGCACCACCTGGACGATGGTGAGCCCCTCCTGGGCGATGGCCTGGAGCAGCCGCGGCGGGCTCTGCACCACCTCGTTGGGCAGCAGATGCGTGCGGCCACCCACCAGCAGCGCGGTGAGGAACTGCCAGACGGAGATGTCGAAGGACTGGGAGGCCGTCTGGGCCACCACGTCGCGCTCCGTCAGCGCCATCTGCTGGATGAGCACGTCGATGTGGTTGAGCAGGCCGGCGTGCTCCAGCATCGCGCCCTTGGGCACGCCCGTGGAGCCGGAGGTGTAGATGATGTACGCCAGGTGGCCCGCCTGGGCTCGCGGTGGTGGGTTGCTCTCGGCGCCAGGCGCCGCGAGCGACTCCTCCAGCACCAGCGCCTGGGGCTGCGACACGCCCTCGGGCAGCAGGGCCCGCGCACGGCTCAACGTGTCGGCCAGCGCGCTGGCGACCAGCACATGCGGCGCGCGGCTCTGCTCCAGCACCTGGGCGATGCGGTGCGGCGGGTGCGCCGGGTCCAGTGGCAGGTACGTGCCACCCGCCTTGAGGATGGCCACCATCGCGGTGACGAAGTCGATGCCGCGCGGCCCCAGCAGGCCCACGGGCATGTCCGGCCCGACGCCCCGGTCCATCAGTTGGTGCGCGAGCCGGTTGGCGCGGGTGTTCAGCTCGCCGTAGGTGAGCTGCTGGCCCTCGCACACGAGCGCCACCGCGTCCGGACCGCGGGCCACCTGCTGCTCGAAGCGCTGTGCGTAGGCGCCGGTGTCCGGGTAGTCGACGCGGGTCGCGTTCCACGCCACCAGCAACTGCTCACGCTCGGTGGCCGTGAGCAGCGGCATGTCGCTGATGCGCTGGCCCGGGTCGGCGGCCGCGCCCTCCAGCACCACCTGGAGGTGCGCCACCATGCGGAGGATGGTCGCCTCGTCGAAGAGGTCGGTGCTGTACTCCAGCCACCCCTTGAGGCCCTGGTCGTCCTCCATGAAGGAGAGGTTGAGGTCGTACAGGGTGGCGCCGAAGTGGATGTCCTCCACGTCCTTCAGGTCGCCGGTGAGGATGGACTCGTCATTCGGCCGGTGGAGGATGAAGAGCACCTGGAACAGCGGGGCGTGGCTGAGCGTGCGCGTGGGGCGCAGTGCCTCCACGAGCCGGTCGAAGGGCACGTCCTGATGCGCGTAGGCCCCCAGCGCCGCGTCGCGCGCCTGGGCGATGAGCTCGCGGAACGTGATGCCGGGGCGCAGGCTGGCGCGCAGCACCAGGGTGTTGAGGAAGAAGCCGACCAGGCCCTCCAGCTCGGAGCGGCTGCGGCCTGCGGTGGGCGAGCCGACGCAGAAGTCGTCCTGGCCGGAGTAGCGGTGCAGCAGCACCTGGAAGCCGGCCAGCAGCGTCATGAAGAGGGTGGCCCCTTCCTGCTGGCTGACCGCCTTGAGCCGCGTGGCGAGCTCGCGCGGCAGGCGGAACGCATGACGCTCACCTCGCCGCGAGGGCAGGGTGGGCCGAGGCCGGTCCGTGGGCAGCTCCAGCACGTCCGGAACGCCGGCGAGCTGCTGCTTCCACCACGCGAGCTGGGACTCCAGCGTGTCTCCCTGGAGCCACTGCCGCTGCCAGCGCGCGAAGTCCGAGTAGCGCACCGGGAGCGCGGGCAGCGACGAGGCACGGCCCTTGCGATGGGCTTCCACGAGCGTCCCCAGCTCGCTGGCGAGCACCACCAGGGACCAGCCGTCCGTCATGATGTGGTGCATGACCATCAGCACGTGGGACTCGTCAGCCGCGAGCTGAATCAGCGCCAGGCGGAGGATGGGGCCGCGCTCCAGGTCGAACGGCTCGCGCGACAGCTCCATCACCTTCTCGTGCGCCACGCGCTCGCGGGCCTCGGGGGCCAGCTCGCGCAGGTCGAAGCACGGGATGTGGGCCTCGAAAGGGGGCGCGACGACCTGCAGCGGCCGGCCCTCCACCGTGCAGAAGGTGGTCCGCAGCGCCTCGTGGCGGTGCAGCAGCTCGGTGAAGATGTCGCGCACCAGCTCCGGCTCCAGGTGCGTGCGGAAGCGCGCCAGCAGCGGCACGTTGAGCGCGATGTTGGTCGGCTCCAGCTGCTGGATGAACCACATGCGCTCCTGCGCGTAGGAGAGCGGGTGGGTGTTGCCCTCGTCGGGGAGCCGCCGCAGCGTGGGGACCGCGCCGGAGCCCTCGGGCGCCTGCCCCGCATCGGCGGCTAGCAGCGCCAGCAGGCGCTCGGACAGCAGCGTGAGGCTGGGGCCCTTGACCAGCTCGACGATGGGAATCACCACCTGGAGGCGCGCCTGGATGCGGTTGCGCAGCTCCACGGACATGATGGAGTCGAAGCCCATCGTGCCCAGCGGCTGCGTCACGTCGAGCGCGCCCGGTGAGATGCCCAGCACGGCCCCGACCTCGCCGCGGACGAAGGCTATCAGCGCCTCGGCGCGCGCTTCGCCCTCCAGCGCGAGCAGCGCGTCCCGCACGCGCGGGCCGGCCTGGACCGCCTGCGCGGTGTCATCCGGCTCGGTGGCGGCCAGCACGGAGAGCACCTTGCGCTCACCGCGCGTCTCCAGCACCTGGCGCAGCTTCGACCAGTGGATGTCCATGACACCCACCTGGGCCTCGCCGGTGGTGACGAGCGGCGCCATGGAGGGGAGCACCTGCTCGGGCTCCATCAGTCGCAGGCCGCGGCCGGTGATTCGGCGGCCCTGCTCCAGCCTCGCGGCCATGCCCGCCTCGGCGAAGGTACCCCAGTCGATGGTGAGCGCCGGCAGCCCCTGCGCCTGTCGCAGGTGCGCAAGGGCCGCGAGGAACGCGTTGGCCGCGGAGTACGGCGCCTGTCCGGGCGAGCCGATGTAGGCGGACACGGACGAGAACGCGATGAAGAAGTCCAGCGGCGTGTCCCGCAGCAGCTGATGCAGCAGCCAGCCGCCGAGCGCCTTGGGGCGCATCAGGACATCGAAGGGCCGCTCATCCATCTGGAGCAAGGGCTGCTCCTGCGACAGCAGCACGCCCGCGGTGTGGATGACGCCGCGAATCTCCGGCCAGCCCTCGTCGCGGAACGTCTCCAGGTACTCACCCAGCGACGCCGCGTCCGCCACGTCGACCGAGGCCACGTGCACGCTGGCGCCGAGCGCCTCCAGCTGACGCACCACCTCCACCTGCCGGGCCTGCGGCGCATCCGGGCCCAGCTTCTTCCACGTCGCGCGCGCGGGCAGCCGGGTGCGGCCCATGAGGATGAGGCGCCGCGCACCTTGCTGGACCAGCCAGCGGGCCACGTGCGCGCCCAGGCCGCCGAGACCGCCGGTGACGAGGTAGGTCGCATCGGCGCGCAGCCGCATCGGCGCACGCGGCGCGGCCAGCTCGCGGCGGCGCACCATGCGCTCCACGAAGCGGCGGCCCTGGCGCAGCGCCACCCGGTCCTCACCGTCCGTCACCTGGAGCGCTGTGGCCAGCGCGGCCACGGCGTCGGGCCCGGCGGCCGACGGGTCCAGGTCCACCATGCCGCCCCACAGCTCGGGGTGCTCGGCGGCGAGCGTGCTGCTCAAGCCCCACAGCGTCGCCTGCGCGGGCTCCAGGGCATGCGGCCCTTCGCCTACCGGCTGGGCGCCACGGGTGACAATCCAGAGGCGCGCCTCCGTTCCACGCCGCTCCGACATCGCTCGCAGCGCGGAGACCACGGGCACGCTGCCCAGGGCGAGGGCCGCGCGCACCGTCTCGAGGTCCGCGTCCGCGGACAGCACCGCGTCGAGCGCGCGCAGGTACACGACCTTGAGCGGCTGGGCGCCGTCCTGGGCGGACGCGCGCTCCAGCAGCCGCCCCAGGCCCTCGGCGGAGTCCATCTCCGCGTCACCGGCGGCCGCCAGGACGACGGACTGTCCCAGCTCCCGCAGCCGCTCGGCCAGCGCGGCGCCCGTGCCTCGCGTGTCGCCCAGCAGCAGCCAGCGCGCGGGTGCGGAGCTCGCGCGGGCCTCGTCGGCCGGCTCCCAGCGCATGCCGTAGAACCAGTCCTCGGACAGCTCCGCCTGCTCGGCGACCGCCGCGCCACCGTGAGCGGGCAGGGCCACCCAGCACCGCTCCCGCTGCCAGGGGTACGTCGGCAGCGGCACCACGGGCGTGTCCTCGGAGAAGAGCGCGCTCCAGCGCACGTCCACGCCGTGGGCATAGAGCGCGCCCAGCGAGCCGAGCAGCACCGCGCGGTCCTCCTCGCCGCGGCGCATGGAGGGCACGGCCACGCCCGGCGCCTCGCGCATGCGCAGCACCTGGGCGATGTCCGCCAGCAGCAGCGGATGGGGGGCCACCTCCACGAAGAGGCCGCAGCCCGCGTCGACGAGCCGCTCCATCGTGTCGGCGAAGCGCACGGGCTCGCGCAGCTGCCGTGCCCAGTAGTTCCCGTCGAGCGTCGCGCCCTCCACGGGCTGTGCCGTGACGGTGGACACCATGCTCACGGTGGGCGCGGAAGGACGCAGCGCGGTGAGCGCGGCCTGCATGGCCTCTCGCACCGGCTCCATCTGGTGGCAGTGCGAGGCGAAGTTGACCGCCAGCAGCCGCGCGTGCACCTGCCGGGCCTCGAGCGCGGCCAGCAGCTCGGTGAGCGCGTCCACGTCGCCGGAGATGATGGTGGACGTGGGGCCGTTGTGTGCGGCGATGGCCAGCCGGCCCGCGTAGGGCGCCAGCACGCGGGTGACCTCGGCCAGCGGCAGCTCCAGCAGGGCCATGCGGCCCCTTCCCGCGGCCTGCTGCGTGAAGCGGCCCCGGTGGTAGATGACCTCGATGGCCTGCGGCAGCGACAGCGCGCCCGCGACGCAGGCGGCGGCGACCTCGCCGGCGCTGTGGCCCACCACCTGGTCGGGCTCCACGCCCAGCGAGCGCCACAGCGTGGCGAGCCCGACCTGGAGCGCGAACATGACCGGCTGGGCGAACTCCGTCTCCGCCAGCCGCGAGCGGCCCTCCTCGGCGGCCAGCTCCTCCAGGATGGACCAGCCGGCCAGCGGCTTCAGCAGGGCGTCGCACGACTCGACGACCTGCCGGAAGACGGGCTGCTGGGCCATGAGGGTCCGGGCCATCCCGAACCACTGCGGCCCCTGGCCGGAGAAGATGAACGCGAGCCGAGGCCGCGCGCCGGACGTGGTGGTGCCCGTCGCGACGCCGGGCAGGGCCTGTCCATCCGCCACGGCCTGGAGCCGCATCCGCAGCTCGTCCCAGGAGGTGGCCAGCACGGCGGCGCGGTGCGAGTGGTGCCCACGCCGCGTGGCCGCCGAGAAGCTCAGCGACTCCAGGGGGCGCTCACCCCGGGGCTCCAGCGCGAGATAGCCGCGCGCCAGCGCCCGCAGCGCCTCCGGGCTCCGGGCGGAGAGGGGCACCAGGTGCGCATGCCCGGGGTCGGGCTCGCGCCGGAGCGCCGTGGCGTCGTGGGCCTGGAGCACCACGTGCGCGTTGGTGCCGCCGAAGCCGAAGCTGCTCACACCCGCCAGCCGCGCGCCGGTCGTCACCGGCCACGGGAGCAGCCGGTCCTGCACCCGCAGCGGCAGCTCGGCGAAGGGGATGTGCGGGTTGGGCTTCTGGAAGTGCAGCGTGGCCGGCACCATGCCGTGGCGCAGTGACAGCGCCACCTTGATGAGGCCGGCGATGCCCGCGGCGGCTTCCAGGTGGCCGATGTTGCTCTTCACCGAGCCGATGGCGCACGGTGCGTCGGAAGCGCGCCCCTCGGCGAGCACCGCGCCCAGGGCCTGGGCCTCGATGGGGTCGCCCAGCGACGTGCCGGTGCCGTGGGCCTCCACGTACTGGATTTGCGACGGCGCCACGCCCGCGTCCTGGTAGGCGGCGCGCAGCACGGCCTCCTGAGCGAACCGGTTGGGCGCGGTGAGGCCGTTGGAGCGGCCGTCCTGGTTCACCGCGCTGCCGCGGATGACGGCGTGGATGGTGTTGCCGTCCGCCAGGGCGCGCGACAGCGGCTTGAGGATGATGATGCCCGCGCCCTCGCCCCGGACGTAGCCATTGGCGCTGGCGTCAAACGCCTTGCAGCGCCCGTCCGGCGCCATGAAGCCGGCCTTGCTGAAGTTGACCGTGAGCGCGGGGGACAGCAGCACGTTGACGCCGCCGGCGATGGCCACCGAGGACTCGCCGGAGCGCAGGCTGCGGCACGCCAGGTGGGTGGCGACCAGGGACGACGAGCACGCCGTGTCCACGGCCAGGCTCGGCCCGCGCAGGTCCAGCAGGTAGGACAGGCGGTTGGCGGCGATGCTGAGGGCGCTGCCCGTGCCCGCGTAGGCATCCGCGAGCCCCTTGGCCGTGAGCTGCATGGAGCCGTAGTCGCTGGTGGCGATGCCGATGAACACGCCCGTGCGCGTGCCCGCGAGCTGCTCGGGCGGAAGGCCCGCGTCCTCCAGCGCCTCCCAGGCCACCTCCAGCAGCAGGCGCTGCTGCGGGTCCATGCGCGAGGCCTCGCGGGGCGACAGGCCGAAGAAGCCCCGGTCGAAGCGGTCCAACTGGTCCAGGAAGCCGCCCCAGCGCGTGGTCATCTTCCCCGGCGCCGTGGGGTCCGGGTCGTAGTACTCGGCGATGTCCCAGCGGTCCGCGGGCACCTCGCGGATGGCGTCGCGCCCCTCGGTGAGCAGCCGCCAGTAGGCCTGGGGGCCGTCGGCCTGGGGGAACCGGCAGCCCATGCCGATGATGGCGATGGGCTCTTCCTCCTCCACACCCCTGGCGGTGGACGGCGCGGGCGCGGGGGCCGCGTCCTCACCGGCCAGGTGCTGCGCCAGCGCCGCGATGGTGGGGAAGTCCCAGACCAGCGTGGGCGGCAGCTTGCGTCCCAGCTTCTCCTCCAGCTCGCCCACGAGCTGCACGCCGGCCACGGAGTCCACCCCGTACTGAGCGAACGGGGTGCTCACGTCCAGGCTGGAGGCGGGCACGTTCATGGCCCGCCCGAGCGCGTCCTGAATCCATCCCTCGACCTGCCGGGCGGAGTGGCTGGAGACGCGCGGCGCCGGGGGAGGCGTCGCGGCCTGCGCGGGCGCAGGGGCGGGCGTGGTGCTCGGCCCCTCCGCGCGCCACAGGTGCACCAGCTCCAGCTTGCCCTCCAGGAAGGCGGCCTTGGTGGCGCGGCGCTGAATCTTGCCGCTGGTCGTCTTGTGGATGCTGCCGGAGGGAATGAGCGCCAGCGTGTGGAGCTGCACGGAGTGGCGGTCCGCCACCGCGCTCCGGACGGCCTGGGAGATTTCCTCCGCGTCGAAGGGCTGGCGCGTGTCGAGCTCCTGCACGATGACCAGCCGCTCCTGGCCTTCCTGCTCCACGGCGAACGCCGCGTTGCAACCCGGCCGCAGGGCCCGGTGGCTCCGCTCGGCGGTGCTCTCCAGGTCCTGCGGGTAGTGGTTGCGGCCGTGCAGGATGATGAGGTCCTTGAGCCGCGCGGAGATGAACAGCTCGCGGTCCAGGACGAAGCCCAGGTCACCGGTGCGCAGGAAGGGGCCTTCCCCCGTGCCCGCGATATGGGCCTGGAAGGTGCGCTGGCTCTCCTCGGGCCGCTGCCAGTAGCCCTTGGCGACGCTGGGGCTCTGGATCCAGATCTCGCCCACCGTGCCGTCCGGGCAGGGCAGGCACGTGTCGGGATTGACGATGCGCAGCACCTGGTCGTTGAGCGTGCGGCCGGAGCTGATGAGTCGGCGCGCCCGGGGATGGTCCGCGTCGGCGAGGACGGCGCGGCCCAGCTCCAGCGCCTCGGTCTCCACCAGGCGCTCGATGGGCTTCTCCTCGCGGTGTCCACCGGCGGCGATGAGCGTGTTCTCCGCCAGGCCGTAGCAGGGGTAGAAGGCCTCCGGACGGAAGCCCGAGCACGCGAAGGCCTCGGCGAAGCGGTCCAGCGTCTCGGCGCGGATGGGCTCCGCGCCGCTGAAGGCCACTTCCCACGAGCGCAGGTCCAGCGCCTGGCGCTGCTCCGGGGTGCTCTTCCGGACGCAGAGGTCGAAGGCGAAGTTGGGCGCCCCCGACAGCGTCACCCGGTACTCGGAGATGGCCTCCAGCCAGCGCATGGGGCGCTTGAGGAAGGTGAACGGCGACATCATCACCGCCGACTCGACGGTGTTCCAGTAGAGGGGCGTCAGGATGCCGCCGATGAGCCCCATGTCGTGGTACGGCGGCAGCCAGAAGGCGAAGCGCGTCTGGCTGTCCCCCGCGCCGCGCCCGCCCATCTTCTGCTTGGCCGCCTCCACGTTGTGCAGCAGGTTGGCGTGGCTGAGCATGACGCCCTTGGGCGTGCCGGTGGAGCCGGAGGTGTACTGGAGGAAGGCCAGCGACTCGGAATCCACGGCTGGCCGGCGCCAGTCCGCCTCGATGCCCGCGGGCATGTCATCCGTGGCAATCCAGCGGAGCTTCGCGAGCTCCGGGGCCATCTCGAAGAGGCCCTCGGCCATGGAGAGGATGAAGGACGTGGTGAGCACCACCGTGGCCTGCGAGTCGTGCACGATGGCCATCAGCCGCGGCAGCGTGCGCTCCAGGCGCGTCGGGTCCGGCGGGTAGGCGGGGACGGCAATCGTGCCGCCGTAGAGGCACCCGAAGAAGCCCGCGATGTAGTCGAGCCCCGGCGGGTACAGGAGCATGGCGCGCTGGCCCACGGTGGCCTGCTGCTGCAGCAGCGCACCCACGGCCCGGCTGCGACGGTCCAGCTCCGCGAAGGAGATGGGCTGGGGCGTGTCGTCGTCGAGGAACCGGAAGAGCTCGTCCTCACCTCGCGTCGCGCTTCGCGACTGGAGCAGGTCGATCAGCGTGGGGATGGCGGTTGCATCGCTGGGAGGGACCGGAGCCATGGGAGCCTTCCAAAGGGAACTGCGGCGAGAATGGAGCTGACGCCACGGGCCTGGGCGCCCGTGGCTCAGGTAGGCGCCTGCCCGCGCGGGGCTGGCGCCGTCGAATGGCGATACACGGAGCGCGCCGCGGGCCTGGCGGGGGCTGACGGAACGTCAGCGCCTCCCACGGCTACGGCGCGCGTGGCCGCGTCAACAACACGTCACGGCGGAACTAGGCATCTTTGAGCGCGCCAGCCAGGACGGAGATGCCCTCGGCCAGCTCCTCGAGCGAGGTGGTGAGCGGGGGCATCAGCTTGATGACGGTGTCGTCACGGCCGCAGAGCTCCAGGATGAGGCCGCGCTGGAAGCACAGCTCCTGCACACGCTTGCCCCGCTCGTAGCCACCGTGCTCGGACAGCTCGATGCCGTAAGCCATGCCCAGGCCACGGACCTCCAGGCCCGGCGCCGCCTGCCTCGCCAGGTCCGCCATGCGCTGTGACTTGTGCTCCAGCGCCCGCGTGAAGTCGTCCTTCGCCCAGTAGTCCAGCGCGGCCGTGGCGGCCACGAAGGCGAGCTGGTTGCCGCGGAACGTGCCGGTGTGCTCGCCCGGACGCCACTGGTCCAGCTCCGGCTTCATCAACAGCAGCGACATGGGGAAGCCATAGCCGCCAATGGACTTGGAGAGCGTCACCAGGTCGGGCGCGATGCCGCCGCGCTCGAACGAGAAGAAGCGCCCGGAGCGACCGCAGCCCGCCTGGATGTCGTCGCAGATGAGCAGGATGCTGTGCTTCTGCGTCAGCTTGTGCAGCCCTTGCAGCCAGTCCGGGCTGGCCACGTAGATGCCGCCGTCCATCTGCACGCTCTCGAAGATGACGGCCGCGGGCACGTCCACGCCGGAGCAGGGGTCCTCCAGCAGGCGCTCCATGTAGGCCAGCGAGTCGAAGGGGCCCTTGGGGCCGACGGGGTAGGGGATGAAGGTGGTGTTCGCCAGCGGTACGCCCGCGGCGGCGCGGACCCCCCGGCTGGCCGTCACCGCGCTGCTGCCCAGCGACATGCCGTGGTAGGCGCCCGAGAAGGAGAAGACGCCCGTGCGCTTCGTCACCTTGCGCGCCAGCTTGAGGGCCGCCTCCACGGCGTTGGTCCCCGTGGGACCGCAGAACTGGACTTTGTAGTCGAGCCCCCGCGGCGAAAGGATGGTCGTCTCGAAGGCCGTGAGGAACGCGTGCTTGGCGGACGTGTACGAGTCCAGCGCGTGGATGATGCCGTCCGACTCCAGGTACTCCAGGAGCTTGCGCTTGATGGCGTCCGGGTTGTGGCCGTAGTTCAGCGCGCCCGCGCCGGAGAAGAAGTCCAGGTAGCGCTTGCCCTGGACGTCGAACAGCGTGGAGCCCTTTGCTCGCGAGAAGATGGTCGGAAACGACCGGCAGTAAAGCCGGACGTTCGACTCACGCTGCTCGAAGACGGCGGTGGAGGGCTCTCCAGGGGGAGACAGGTCGGGGCTCATGGGTGGTCCGAGAGGGCAAGCGCGGGCCTCGCCGTGCGAGGACGCGGGGTGCGATTCAGGAAACCTTCGATGACGTCTGCCGCGGGCCGCTGCTGCTCCGCCGCCTCGAAGCGTGCGCGGAACGAGCGGAGGTTCTGCCGGTAGCGGGGCGCCTGGATGACCTCATCCAGCAGCCACAGCAAGGACCTGGGCGTCAGCCGCTCGGGCGCCTTCCGGACGCCGAGCCCATGGTGCACGACGCGCGCGGAGATGCCGGGCTGGTCGTACTGGATGGGAACGACCACCATGGGGACTTCCAGGCTGATGCACTCCTTCACGCTGTTGAAGCCGCCGTGGGTAATCATCGCCGCGGCCCGCCGCAGCAGCGCGATGACGGGCGCGCGGCGCACGGCGATGACGTTGGGCGTGGCGCCGTCGAAGTCCGCCGGGTCCAGCTTGCGGCCCACGCCGAGCACGAACTGCCAGTCCGGCCGGAGCGCCGCCGCGTCGCTCACGGCGCGAAAGAGCTTCGCGTCCAGCTGCGTCTGGTACGGCATGGTGCCCAGGTAGGCCACCACCAGCGGCCGGCCCTCACGCAGTCGCTCCCAGGGAAACTCCGGCTCCTGGCGCTCCAGGTCCACCGAGGGACCGGCGAAGAGATACTCGCCGCGCGGCGCCTGCATGGGTGCGCCCAGCTCGGCGAACTCGCGCGGGCAGAGCACCAGCTCCGGCCCCCAGGGCTTGAGCGCGATGCCATCGAAGTCGAGCCGCTCCCGGGGAAAGCCATAGTGGCGCGCGAGCCGCAGCAGATGGCGCACCGTGCGCGTGCGGAACCACAGGCCCAACCGCTGGCGGTAGGTGGCACGCAGCCAGGCCAGCCGTGTCTTCACGCGTGAAACGACACCGCCGTCGGGCACCAGCGGCGAGGTCAGCGGCGGCTGTCCCCGCTCCTGCCGCAGCGGCAGCGTCGTATTGAGCAGCAGGCAGGGGACCTGATGTCCATGGGCCGCCAGTGGCGGCTCCGGAAGCAAGACATCACAGAGCACCAGATCCGGTCTCAGCTTCTTGAAAGGGACGTCGAAGGCTCCGTCGAGCACCGCTGTGTAGAAGCGGTCCTCCAGGCGTTGCACCTCTCGTGCGAAGCGAAGCAAGGCCAGTCCTCGCACCTGCTTCGACCGTGTGAGCATCTCCGCCTGAAAGCCCTTGGGGAAAAGGCTCTCCAAAACGGGGATGAACTCGAACCCTTCGGGCCTGACGAAGTCCTCCAGGTCAGGCAGACCACAGTAGACGACCCGATGCCCTCTCGCATGGAGCGATCTGGCAATCCGAAGCGTCGGATTGACATGACCATGATCATCCACGGGAGAAATGACAAAGGTCGCCATGAGCCTTCATCATTGTAGAAGCAGCGGACAACTGAAGGTCAAGGGAATGTTGTCCAGTCTGCAAAGCTGGCTAAATATGCATTCTCGGTGCTTGAGAAGACATGTAACTCAAATTGTCACAGGGGCGGGGGCCGCAGTGTCAGCACGCCTTTGGAGAACAGGCCTTGTAACAAGCCAGTATCGCCAATGTGACGCAGCTCGTGCGCTCGAACGCCACGAACCTGTCGGAGCAGCTGGAGCTCGTCTGTCGTCAGGCTGGCGTGCTCGAAGTCGGAGACGACGAAGCCATCCTCGCTGATGACTCGCACCAGCGGCCCCATCGCGACCTCCAGGTTGTCGAAGGCGACCGGCGCAGGTGACGCCGCTTCGAGACGCGCGAGGCAGGTTTCAACGGAATGGGCGAACGCACTGTGGGTGAAGGTGCGTTGAATGTATTCACGGCCGCGTTGGCACGCCTCGCGGGTGCTCGCCGGTGCGTCCACGTCGGCGAGGATGCGTGCGGCGACCTCCGCGTACGCTCCCACGTCACCGCGATGCATGTCGGCGGTCTCCTGGACGTGGATGCCGTGGCCGGGCGGCAGGGCGAAGCGATTGTTTCCGCTGCCATTGGTGTAGACGGGGCAGCCGTTGAACACCGACTCGAGGACGTAGAAGCCGAAGGGCTCTGGAAAGCCGTTGTAGGCAAGGCCGAAGCGCGCCGCGCGGAAGAGGTGGAACAGCGCCGGCTGGCTGAGCTTCTCCGTGGGGATGAGCATGTCCTCCAGGGTGAGGCCCAGGGCGTCCAGTCCCATCTGTGCGACCTGGGCGGCCGGGTCACCCCGGACGAAGGCCTGTTTCAGCAGGCCGAAGTCCTCCTCATCGATGACCAGGCGGAAGCGCTGCTGCTGGCCATGCTCGACGGCCAGCGCGTTGAGGTTGAGCATGATGGCGGAGACCGCGCCCCAATCCGGCTTACGGGGTTGGATGGCGTGGCCAATGACATCCCGACCCTCCAGGGCGGCTCGCAAGCCGTCCGGGAGCTCGGCCCCCTTCAGCTCTGGATGTCCTCCGGCCTCGTCGACACACGGCAGCGGTGGCACGAGCCGGGACACCGTCTGGAATGCATGGGGATGCAGGGTGCGGCGCTCTCGCCAGTCCGGCAGCGCCAGCAGGGACGTGAGCGCATCCTCCATATATTGAGAAATGACCCAGTGCCCGTTGATGGCAGGGGATTCCAGCCAGGTCGCTGGCGACCCCATGAGGCCATGAAACAAGACCAGCGTCTTCCGGGCCTGCTCCGGGTGGGGCAGTCGCATGGCGAGTGCCCTGTCACAATAGATGGCCAGGTCCGCCGTGGGGGAGCCGCGCAAGCGGCGGATGCGGTCGGCCGTGGCCAGGGGCGTGACGACGTTTCCCGGCACGGGGTGCTGCTGGTGGAACGACTCGCACGTGTAGCCCAGGCGGGAGAGCTCATTGGCGAGGAGCGCGTTGATATAGCCGGAGGCGTTGGCATAGGGCGCCGCCTCCATCAGCAGGGTTGCGCGTCGGGTCATGTTGCAGCTCGCTTTCGGATGTGGAGCAACCGCTCGATGGTTTCGGCGCCGCGGCCGGCGTCATCCGCGTCCAGGAAGTCTCGCTGGAGCGCCTGGACGCGGGTCCGGTAGGAGGGATTGCCCAGGACCTCGTCGAGCTGCGCCCCGATCCGCTCCGCGGAGGGCTTCTCGATGTTGCCTCGGAGCCCCAGGCCGTGGTGGGCGATGCGCGCCGCGTTGCCGGGCTGATCGAACACCAGGGGATAGGCAATCATGGGCACGCCCAGGCAGATGCATTCCTTGATGCTGTTGAGCCCGCCGTGCGTAATCATCACCGAGGCGCGCTTGAGCGCGGTCAGCTGAGGCACGCGCTCCATGACGGTGACATTGGGAGGCAGGGGGCCGAAGGCATCCGTCGCCACCTGGCCGCCCACCGCCATGAGCAGCCGCCACCGGGGCCTCCGGGCGACGGCGTCGATGACGGCCTGGAAGAAGGCGTGGAATCTGCGCACCCGATCGCCATGACTCCCGAGCGAACAGAGGATGAGGGGCGCGTCGTCATCGGCGAGCTCGGCGGGGAGGGGCGGCTCGCTGCGCTCCCGGTCGACACAGGGGCCCAGGTAGTGGTGGTCGCTGGTGGCCCGGCGGAAGTCGAAGCCGGGGGTGCACGTCACCAGCGTCGGGACCCTCAGGTGGGGGCCAATCTGGAGGTGCGCGTGGAAGTCACCCGGCACCGCGTCCGGATACCGGCGGTAGAAGGCCCGGACGGGGGCGCGCATGTGCTCGCCGCCTGGCATGAACGTGAGCAGATACAGCCATTGCCAGGCAAAGCGGATGCGGAGGTTGGAGGCCAGGCTGCCCGTGGGGATGTGGTGGGATGTCAGCGGGGGAACCGCCACGTCTCGGTTCAAGGCCAGGTTGGTGCATAGCTGGAACGCGGGAATGCCGACCTTGTGCGCCGCGAGCACCGGCAGGGTGAAGGTCGCATCCACCAGCAGCAGGTCCGCGCGGCTGTCTCGAAGTTGGGACTCGAAGGTGGCGCCGAAGAGGACCTCCGTGTTGCGAAGACCCCGGCGCCGGATGAACTCCTTCGAGACTTCGCGGTGCTCGCGAGCCGTCAGCGCCGGGTCGGCGAGCCGGGTGTGCAACCGGGCCTGGTAGCCCTTGGGCAACACGTCTTCCAGGATGGGCGTGAAGGGCCACGCACGGCCATGCAAGAGGGGCTCGGCGTCCGGCGGCGCCATGTAGCCAATGTCATGCCCCCGGGCCGCGAGCTGCTTGGCGAGACCAAAGGTTGCATGAATGTGTCCGGCTTCCGGAAGTGGAAGGAAGACGATTCGAGCCATGTTGTGGAAGGCTATCAGGCGGGAAGGGCGAAGCGGGGTGAAAGCTTGGGGGCTCGAAAACGATGAAGCCTTCCGTCTCGGTCATCATTCCTGTGCACAACGTGGAGCAATACATCGGCGCGGCGATTGACTCAGCGCTCGCGCAGACCCTGCCGCAGGTGGAGGTCATCGTGGTGGATGACTGTTCGACCGACCGCACGGTGGAGGTGGTCAGACGCTATCGGGACCCTCGGGTGCATGTCCATCTCAACACGGCGAACCAGGGGCCGTCGCAGAGCAGGAATACTGCCATCGGGCTGGCGCAGGGGGCCTGGGTCGCCGTGCTCGACGCGGATGACTGGTGGAAGCCGGACCGGCTGGAGCGGCTGTTGTCGCTCGCCGAGGCGCAGCGCGCGGACATCGTCTGTGACGACCTGCTACTGGTGAACGCCGCCGAGGCAGAGCCCTGGTCGACATTGTTCACGGTCCGGGCCCGCAGCCTGGGACGCATCCAGCAGCCGTTCGACGTGTCGGCGGTGAAGATGGCGACGGATGACTATGGCATCCTGAAGCCGCTCATCCGCAAGGCGTTCCTGGACGCAACGGGCATCCGATACAATCCGGAGGCGCGGGCTGGAGAGGATTTCGAGCTGCTGCTGCGCTGTTTGTTGGCCTCTGCCCGGATGGTCGTGTCACACGAGGCGCTCTATTTCTACCGAGCGCGGCCCGGCTCGCTCGTCGCGGACCCCATCAGGTGTCTCACGGGCATCGTGGGAATGGCGGACGCGTTGATTCGCACCCTGGATGCCGGCGCGCATGGCGCGGTGGTGTCCGCGCTGGAAGGCTACCGCCACCGGAAGCAGGATGAGCTGGACGATGCACGGTTTCGCGTTCCGCTGTGCGAAGGCCGCTGGCGCGAGTGCATGTCGCTCGCCGTGAAGAATCCGGCGCGGTGGACGCGTTATCTGGGCATGGTCGCGGAGCGTGTCCTGCCCGCCGCGCTCCTGTTGCTGTCCATGGCATGGTTGTCCGGTTCCGTGTTCGCCTGACTCTCCCTTCACCGGGGCTTTGCTCGTCAGGGAGGGCGGCCGGGCGTCAGCGGCCCTTGGTGCGCCTTGCTCCGCGGACCTCGGCCGCGAACAGCTCCGCGGCCGGCGTGCGTGGCGCGCCCTTGCGCCACAGCAGCGCGGCCAGCTCCGCGCGGGGCGTGGGGGAAAGCCGCTTCACCACCAGCCCCGCGGCGTCCGCCAGTTGGGGCTCCGGGAGCACCGTCACCGCCAGCCCGGCGCGCACGATGGCGAGCACCGTGGCCACCGCGTTGGATTCGAGCGCCACATGCGGCGCGATGCGGATGGCGGCGAAGTAGGCGTCCACCCGCGCCCGTGCGCGAAGGCCTCGCGAGAGCAGGGCGAAGGGCTCCTGGGCCAGGGGCCGGGCGCCCACGGTGTCCGCCTTCGCCAGCGGATGCCCCCGGGCCACCACGAGCGCCAGCTTGCTGTCGAAGACGGGCTCCGCCTCCAGGTCCGGTGAGCGCGCTGGCGCGTAGCCCAGCCCCACGTCGAGCCGCCCGTCCGCCAGCCGTCGCTCCACGCGCCGCACGACGGCCTCCTCCGCGCTCAGCACCAGCCCGGGATGCTTGCTCAGCACGGTGGCGAGCGCCGGAAGCACGACGCCCCGCATGCTGGGTGGGTAGCCCACGCGCAGGGCGCCCGTGGTGAGGCCACGCAGCGCGCCCACGGCCACCTTGCCAGCGTCCACGTCCTCCAGGGCCCGCGAGGCGTAGGTGCGGAACAGCTCACCCGCCTGGGTCAGGCGCACGCCGCTGCGGGCACGCTCGAAGAGCGGCGCGCCGAGCTCGTCCTCGAGCTGGCGAATCTGCTGGGACAGCGTGGGTTGGGAGACGTGGACGCGCTTCGCGGCCCGCCCGAAGTGAAGGGTGTCCGCGACGGCGGAGAAGTAGCGGAGGTGGCGCAGCTCCATGGCTCCATCATAGGCCATGCCTATCAAGGCGATGGGAACAAACGAATGTACCAATCATGGGCCGCGCGTAAGTGTTTGCCATCGCGGAAGGCGCGGAGGAGACACCATGAAGGCGGCGGACCTGTTCATCAAAGCGCTGGAGGCCGAGGGCGTGCGCAGCGTCTTCGGGCTTCCTGGAGAGGAGAACCTGGACGTCCTCGAGGCCATGCGGACCGCGGGCATGCGGCTGGTCCTCACCCGGCACGAGCAGGCCGCGGGCTTCATGGCGGCCACGTACGGGCGGCTGACGGGCAAGGCGGGCGTCGTCCTGTCGACGCTGGGGCCCGGGGCGACGAACCTCGTCACGGCCGCCGCGTATGCGCAGCTCGGCGCCATGCCCATGGTGATGGTCACGGGGCAGAAGCCCATCAAGGCCGGCAAGCAGGGGCACTTCCAGATTGTGGACGTGGTGGGGATGATGCGTCCGCTGACCAAGCTGACGCGGACGCTCGTGTCGGCGGAGCATGTCCCGTCGGCCGTGCGCGAGGCGTTCCGCCGCGCCGAGGAGGAGCGGCCCGGGGCGACGCACCTGGAGCTGCCGGAGGACGTGGCCCGCGAGACGACCGACGCCACGCTGCTGGCGCCCAGCGCGCAGCGGCGCCCGGTGGCGGACGAGGCGTCTGTCGCGCTGGCCGTCGAGGCGATTGCCTCGGCCCGCAGGCCCCTGCTCATGATTGGCGCGGGCGCCAACCGCAAGCTCACCTCGGAGATGCTCCGCGTCTTCGTGGACCGGACCGGCATCCCCTTCTTCAGCACGCAGATGGGAAAGGGCGTGGTGGACGAGTCGCATCCCTTGTGGATGGGGACGGCGGCGCTGTCGGAGGGCGACTTCGTCCACCGCGCCATCGAGGCCTCGGACTGCATCATCAACGTGGGGCACGACGTCATCGAGAAGCCGCCGTTCTTCATGCGAGACAGCCGGCGCACGGTGGTCCACCTCAACTTCTCCTCGGCGGCCGTGGACCCGGTGTACTTCCCGCAGCTGGAGGTGACGGGCGACATCGCGAACGCGGTGTGGCGCATCGGCGAAGGGGTGGGCCCGCGGGCGCACTGGGACTTCACGCCCTTCGAGAAGTTCCGCGCGGGGCTGGAGGCGCAGCTGGCGCGCGGCGGCGATGACGACCGCTTCCCCATCTACCCGGCGCGGCTCGTCGCCGAGGTGCGGCGCGCGCTGCCGGACGACGGCGTCGTGTGCCTGGACAACGGCATGTACAAGCTGTGGTTCGCCCGCTACTACCGCACCCGTCGGCCCAACACGCTGCTGCTCGACAACGCGCTGGCGACGATGGGCGCGGGGCTGCCGTCGGCCATCGCGGCGAAGCTGGTGCACCCTCGGCGCAAGGTGGTGGCCGTCTGCGGCGACGGTGGGTTCATGATGAACTCGCAGGAGTTGGAGACCGCGGTCCGCCTGGGGCTGGACCTGACGGTGATTGTCGTGCGCGACGACGGCTACGGGATGATTCGCTGGAAGCAGGGGGAGATGGGCCTGCCGGACTTCGGCATGGCGCTGGGGAACCCGGACTTCGTCCGCTACGCGGAGGCGTATGGGGCCCATGGCCACCGGCCCACGAGCGCGACCGAGTTCGGCGCCACGCTGACACGCTGCCTGTCGTCGGGCGGCGTCCATGTCATCGACGTGCCCATCGACTACTCGGACAACGCACGGGCGCTCGGCGCGGGCGCGGAGGAGCTCGCCGCGCTCTGAGCGGGCTCGACAGGACGCGAGAAAGGAAGGAACACCATGCTGGCTGAACGTTATCCGTACTACCTGGCCAACCGGCCGCGGCAGCCCAACGCGGCGCTGCCAGTCACCCACAAGTACTCGGGCGAGGTCGTGACGCACGTCGCGGTCGCGGACGCCGCCGCCGTGGAGGAGGCCATCGCCGCCGCCGTGCGAGCGGCCGGGCCCATGCGGAAGCTGGCGCCGTACGCGCGGCAGGCGGTGCTCGAGCACTGCGTGCGCCGCTTCAGGGAGCGCGCTGAGGAGCTGGCGCTGGCGCTCAGCATCGAGGCGGGCAAGCCGCTGCGGGACGCGCGAGGAGAGGTAGCGCGGCTCATCGACACCTTCAAGGCCGCCGCCGAGGAGGCCGTGCGCGGCGGGGGCGAGGTGCTGAACCTGGAGGTGTCGCCGCGCGCCGCTGGCTACCGGGGCTTCACGCAGCGCGTGCCCGTGGGGCCGTGCTCGTTCATCACCCCGTTCAACTTCCCGCTCAACCTGGTGGCGCACAAGGTGGCACCGGCCATCGCCGCGGGCTGCCCGTTCATCCTCAAGCCCTCGGACCGCACGCCGGTCAGCGCGCTCATCATGGCGGAGGTGCTCGCGGAGACGGACCTGCCCGAGGGGGCGTTCTCGGTGCTGCCCGTGGCGCTCGAAGACATCGGCCCGCTCATCGAGGACGACCGGCTGAAGCTGCTGTCATTCACCGGCTCGGAGAAGGTGGGGTGGGAGCTGAAGGCCCGGGCCGGGCGCAAGAAGGTGGTGCTGGAGCTGGGCGGCAACGCCGCGTGCGTGGTGGATGCGTCGCCCGGCGCGCCGCTGGACGTCATCGCGGACCGGGTGGCGCACGGGGCCTTCTTCCAGGCCGGGCAGAGCTGCATCTCGGTGCAGCGCGTGCTGGTGCATGCGTCGTTGTACGACGTGCTCCGGGAGAAGCTCGTGGCGCGGGCGAAGGCGCTCCGGCCGGGCAATCCCTCGGACGAGGCCACCACGCTGGGGCCCATGATCGACGAGCCCGCCGCGCGGCGGCTGGAGGGGTGGATTCAAGACGCCGTTCAGCGCGGGGCGCGGGTGCTGGCCGGAGGTGGCCGTCGCGGGCCGGTGCTCGACGCCACGGTGCTGGAGGGTGTCCCCGCCGACGCGCTGCTGAGCACGGAGGAGGCGTTCGGGCCTGTCGTCCTGCTCCAGCCCTTCGAGGACTTCGACGAGGCGCTGCACGCGGTGAACCGCGGGCGCTTCGGGCTCCAGGCAGGTGTCTTCACGCAGGACCTGTCGCGGGCGATGAAGGCCTGGGACGAACTGGAGGTGGGCGGCGTCGTCGTGGGCGACGTGCCGAGCTTCCGCGTCGACACCATGCCCTATGGCGGCGTGAAGAGCTCGGGCCTGGGGCGCGAGGGCGTGAAGTACGCCATCGAGGACATGACGGAGCCCCGATTGCTGGTGCTGCGCCAGGCCTGAAGAAGAAAGGGGAGCGTCCGGGTGGGACGCTCCCCTCGGAAAGGGACGAAGCAGTCGCGTGCGAAGGGGCATGCACCCACTACAGTGAGCGTGAGTCGACGGGCCAATGACCCCACGGAGTCCGCGGGGCCGAGGGCGCCACGTCGAGTGCATGTCTCGGTGACGACCTTACGTGCAGCCTTCTTCGGAGCGCTGCTTCGTAAGGTTGAAACCACTCCCGCGGCGGAAGACTTCCCAGGCAGCGCTCAACGCCGCGTCGTGAGCAGCAGCGCGTCCGAGGCCGGCACCCGGCGGAGCCTGGCCTCGCGCCGTGAGCGGCAGGACGCCCGAGGCCGGCACCCGGCAGCGCTCAGCTTCGGGGCGTGAGCAGCACCGCGCCCGAGGCGGGCATGGCGACCTCGAGTCGCTTCCCGTTCGAGCGGACGGTGACGTTCTTCTCGGTCAGCAGGTCCCTCAGGGCGACCTGATTGGACAGGTTCGCGTAGGCCTCGGGGAGGGACAGCCGCAGCGTCGCGGCCGGCCCGAAGTTCAGGACGACGAGCACGGGCTCGCTTGCTCCGACCTGGTGGCGCAGGTAGGCGAGGGCGGACGGGTTGCCCTTCACGGGGACGGGCAGCCACGCGCCGGCGGCGAGCGCCGGGTGCTCGTCGCGCAGGGCGATGAGCCGCCGGTAGTGCTCCCGGAGGCCATGCGGGTCCGCGTCCCACGCGAGCGGCGGCGGCTCCTGGTACGGCTCGTACTCGGCGCCGACCTCATCGCCCGTGTAGACGATGGGAACGCCAGGCAGGGTGAGCAGCAGCGCGGCGGCCACGCGCGTCGCGCCGGGGCCGTAGCGGCCGATGAAGCGCTTCGCCGTGTCGTTGTTGTTGAGGAAGCGGGCCACGCGGTCCACGGGCGTCTGCCCGCCCTTCAGGGCCGCGTACAGCCTCGGCGCCACCTTCTGGCGGTCCTCGAAGACGTGCTCCCAGGCCCAGTGCCCCAGCGAGGCGCTCCAGTCGTAGGCCGCGTTGAAGCCGTTGCTCACGAAGTAGGGGTCATGCGCGCTCGCCTCCGCGAGCAGGTACACGTCCGGCTTCTCCTTCCGCAGGGCGGTGGACAGGTCACACCAGAAGCCGGGCTGGCGCTCCTTCACACCCCAGGCCACGTCCACGCGGAAGCCGTCCACGTCGAACTCGCGGACCCAGTACTGGAAGGCCCGCTGCACCATCGCCACCACGTCCGGGTTGTCGTAGTTGAGGTTCGGCAGGTGCTTCCAGTCGAAGTAGTGCGTCGGCTGCCCCTGGGCGTCGCGGTCGTAGTAGCCGAAGTACGGCGACTGCTTCCCCTTCGAGAGCACGTCCTGGAAGTAGGGATGCGCGTTCGAGGTGTGGTTGGGGACGAAGTCCATCATCACCTTCATGCCGCGCGCGTGGGCCTGGTCGACCAGTTCCTTGAAGTCGGCCTTCGTCCCGTAGTCGGGGCGCACGTCGAAGTAGTCGGTGACGGCGTAGCCGAAGTCCCCCGGGTCGGTCGTCTTGTTCACCGGGGACAGCCAGAGCACGTCGACGCCCAGCTCGCGCAGGTAGTCCAGGCGGGCGGTGACGGCCTGGAAGGGCTGCTCGCCGAAGAGCGGAGGAACGACGCCGTAGACGACGGCGCCCTCCATCCAGTCCGGGTCCTTCACGGGGCCACAGGTCGGGGCCGCGGCACTCGCTTCGGTCGTGGCGGCGTTCCGGACAGCGGCTTCAGCGGGCAAGCCCGCGAGGGAGAGGAGGCTCAGCGAGAGGATGGCGGCCAGGCGGCGGGAGAAGGCGTTGAGCATGGGAGCGTCGGGGGCCGGGTGTCGGCCATGGGCCCGGAACGCGGCGCCGCCTCCGGATTCTTCCGCCGCGTCGATGGGTGGCGGCGGGACGGCTGCTGGCGATATGAGACACTGGGCCAGGCACCGCACCCATGGACGAGAAGCGCTATCCCATCCCCGCCGGACTCCACCGGGTGGAGCAGGACATCCAGAAGAGCCGCTTCATCACCACGGCCGCCCATACGCCCACCGTGGAGGAGGCGAAGGCCTTCATCGCCCGCGTGCGCGAGGAGTTCGCCGACGCCACCCACAACTGCTGGGCCTTCGTCGTCGGGCCGCCGGGCTCCACCGCCCAGGTGGGCATGAGCGATGACGGTGAGCCCCATGGGACGGCCGGCAGGCCCATGCTCACCGCGCTGCTCCACGGCGGCGTGGGCGACGTGGCCATGGTCGTCACCCGCTACTTCGGCGGGACGCTGCTCGGGAAGGGCGGGCTGGTCCGGGCCTATACCGCGGGCGTCCAGCAGGCGCTCGAGAGCCTCCCCACCACCGAGCGTGTGCGCAAGGCGCGACTGGCCGTCGAGGTGGAGTACACGCACGTCGATGGTCTGCGCCGCCTCCTGCCGTCCTACGAGGTGAAGGTGCTGTCAGAGGAGTACTCGGCCACCGTGGGCTATCGGCTGGAGCTGCCCGTTACCCAGGTGGAGGCGCTGCGGACGGCGTTGAACGACCTGACACTGGGACAGGTGCTCGTCGAGCCGCTCGATTCGGAGGATTGACCCTGGACCCCGGAGGGGGGAGCCTTCGGCCCGATGAGCGCTGGACCCGACCTCTTCTCCGCCTCCGTCGACGTGAATCGCTTCGCGCCCCTGGCGGAGCGGATGCGGCCCCGTACACCTGACGAGTTCATCGGCCAGTCCCACCTGCTGGGCCCGGGGCGCCCGCTGCGCCAGCTCATCGAGCGCAAGGCCATCGTGTCCTCTCTTTTCTGGGGGCCGCCGGGCGTGGGGAAGACGACGCTGGCGCGGATGATGGCCTCCAGCGTGGACGCGGAGTTCGTCATCCTCTCCGCGGTGTCGGACGGCATCCCCCGCATCCGCGAGGTGGTGGCCGAGGCCGAGCGCCTGCGCAACCAGTACAGCCGGCGCACCGTCCTCTTCGTGGACGAAATCCACCGCTGGGCGAAGAACGTGCAGGAGCAGGCGCTGCCCCACGTGGAGAGCGGCCTCTTCGTCCTCCTGGGCGCCACCACGGAGAACGTCAGCTTCGAGGTCCGCCCCGCGCTCGTCAGCCGGTGCCGCGTGTTCCAGCTCAAGGAGCTCACCGTCGCGGACATCCAGACGGCGCTGACGCGGGCGCTCGCCGACACGAAGCGTGGGCTGGGGACTCGCAACCTGACGGTGGGCGAGGAGGCGCTCACGCTCCTGGCCAAGGGCGGCGTGGGGGACGTGCGCAAGGCGCTGGGCGCGCTGGAGCTCGCCGCCAGCCTCACGGCGGATGGCGCGGAGATTACGCCCGAGACGGCCCGCGAGGCGGTGGGCACCAGCCTGTCCCGCCACGACAAGGATGGCGACCAGCACTACGACTTGCTGAGCGCGCTCCAGAAGTCGTGCCGGGGCTCCAACGTCCAGGGCGCCGTCTTCTGGGCGGCGAAGCTGCTCCAGACAGGGGACGTGGCGTCGCTGTGGCGCCGGCTCAAGGTGATTGCCGTGGAGGACGTGGGCATGGCGATGCCGGAGGCCATCAGCATCGTGCGTGACTGCGAGGAGGCCTTCCACGCCATGGGCATGCCGGAGGGGCGCATCTGCGTGGCGCACGCTGTCGTCCTGCTGGCCACGGCGAAGAAGAGCAACCGCGCCTATCAGGCCCTGGATGCCGCGATGGCGGCGCTCCAGGAGCACCCCAACGCGGAGCCGCCGCTCCACATCCGCAACGCGCCCACGGAGCTGATGAAGGAGCTGGGGCACGGCAAGGGCTACCAGACGCCCTGGAACCACAAGGACCACTACGTGCCCGGGCAGACGTACCTGCCCGCCCCGCTGGAGCGCTCCGTCTTCTATCGCCCGAGCAAGGAAGGCTACGAGGCGGAGATTCACGAGCGCATGAGCCACTGGTGGCGTGAGGACAAGGCGGCCCGCGGCGAGTAGCGCGGGCGGCCCGAGCTGCTTCAGGGCTGCGGGAGGCCGCTGCCGCCGTAGCCCTGGTCCCGCAGCTGCTCATAGTTCGCGCGGGCCTGCTTCTCCCGCTGGAGGTTCGCGTCCACCTCGTGCTGTTGCTCGGCCGCCTTGCGGCGGGCCTCGGCGACCGCGCTGGAGAAGTCACCCGCGGACATGTCCTCGGCCCGGACGTCCTCGTTGGCGCTCACCGCTTTGAATTCGGCTTGCTCGAGCTGGGCGCCGGCCACGTCCAGCTCTCGCTGGCGCATGACCTCCAGGGACTTCAACGTCTTCACCGCGTCGTCGCGCCAGGCCGTCTCGGCCTGGGCCAGGGTGAGCGCGTGCTGGGCGTTACAGGCGGTGGTCCGTGCCTGCTCGATGGCCGCGGTGTCCCCCGTCTCCTCCGCCGCCTCCAGCGCCAGCTCGCCCACTGCCTGGCGGTCCCTCGCGGCTGCCTCGTTCCGGCGGGCGACCTCCAGCGCCTGCTCGGCATCCTGCGTGGCCACCCGCGCGCGGGTGAGCTGCTCGCGGGCTTTCTCTTCCGTGAGCTGGGCCTGGCGCACGTCTCCCAGCTGGCCGGGAGGAACGCGCGCCACCCACTCCTTGTCCACCTCCGCGCTGGAGCGATGGGAGGCACAGCCCCCCAGCATCAACAGGGCCGTGCCGGCCACCCCGAGGTACATGCGACGCCCGCCTGGCTGCGCCATGGCTTCCTCCCAGTCTGAGGGTCTTGTCCGAAGCTGTGCGCACGCCGGGGAGGGTGAAAGCAGCGGCGCACCGCTCGTCGCGTCACAGGCCCCTGCTCGTAGGGCAAGGCGCCCCACGCGGCGGCGCGAGGGGGCGCCGGCGCTCTTCCCCCTGTCCGGCGCTGCCACGTGCGCATCGCTCCCGGCGGAACCTCTGGCGCCCATGAGGGGCAACGGGCGCGGGTGGCGTTAGCGGATGTCCAGCAGCGCCTCGAAGAGCGTGCGAGGGTCCAGGCCTGGCGGCAGGCCGGAGACGCCGCCGTCGTTCACCTCCACCACGGCCCATCCACCCTCCTGGAGCATGGCCACGTCCAGGGTGAGGAAGGGCGAGTCGATGCGGCGGGCGAGCGGCTCGAAGCCGGTGAAGTCCGGCACGTCGACGTCGAACTCGTGGTACGGCTCGGCGGCGAGGAGTCGGCCGCTTCCGAAGAAGAGGCGGTACTCGAGATGGGCCGGGCCCGCGGGCGTCCGGCCGTACGTCTTGAAGGGGAGGAACTTGCGGACGACGAGCCCCCGCTCGAAGCGGTCCGCGCGCTCGTCGACGAGGTTGGCGCAGATCTGCTCGAAGCGCGCCTGCGTGGTGCCGGCGGGGATGAAGCACGCTTCGTCCCAGCGCTCCTTGGCCGACTTCACATGGTCCTTCACCAGCCAGGGCTGTGGGCCGAGCGCCTGGGCCGCATGCCATGCCTCCGCCGCGTCCGTGCCCTCCGTCCATACGCTGCGGGCGGTATAGCGCGCCAGGCGCGGGTACCAGTTGGGGAGGTAGAGCGCCGCCGCGTACTGCTCCGGTGTGGTGGCCAGCCGGTGCCCGCGGGCGGACACCGCTTCGTCCAGCGCGGTGTACTCCTCCTCCGTCAGCATCCAGCCGCGGTAGAGGAGCCGCAGCCGGCCGCGCTCGGGAAGGGTGGCGAGCGCGTGCTCGGCGTTGCCCGAGAGCAGGGCGCCGAGGTCCGCCTGGTAGGTGTCGACGCCCAGCGCTTCGGCCGCGTCGGCCTCCACGTCGAAGGGGTCGTCCTGGGACGGATTCCGGCCGAAGAGGATGGCGCGCGCAAGAGACGGACGTCGGGAACCTGGCATCCAGAAGCCTCGCATCAGGGGTGGCGGTGAGTGGGGGCACCTCCGACGCCGCCATGCGCTGGCCCTGACACGAGACTTCCCAGTGGAACGCTTCGTTCCGGGGGCTTCGTTCCGGCTCCCGCGTCTGCTACACGGGAGCCGGCCGGGCCGGGAGTCAGTCCCCCAGCGCGCCGTAGCGGACCAGCCGGTAGCGGGCCCCCTGCGCCTCGCGGATGCGGGCGGCGAGCTTCTCGTGCAGCTCGGGCGTCCAGGCGCTCCAGCGCTGGAAGAACGCGGCGGTGGCGGCCTTGTCGCCCCGGTGCTGGAGCGCGAGCACCTGCTCCAGCAGCGACGTCACGACGGCCGGGTACCTGTCGTAGTGGATGCGCAGGCGCGCCGTCTGCGGGTCCGCCTGGATGAGGCCGTGCTCCAGGAACCAGTTGAACTGCACCAGCTGCATGCGCTGGTAGGGCTGGTCGTCACGCGGGCGCACGTTCTGGAGCGTGCGGCGGATGCCGGAGGCCTGCACCGCGCGCAGGCCGGCGGCGTCGAGCGTGCCCTTCTTGTGGAAGTCGTGCAGCGAGAAGAGGCTCACCAGGTCCGCCTTCATCTCCTCCATGGCGCCGGCGTAGTCCTCGAGCGCCACGTCCAGCGAGCGCCCCTTCTGGTCCCGGTCCGGGCCCAGGTAGTGCCCCACCTCGTGCCACAGCGTGCGCTGGAAGTTGCCTTCGGGGACCAGCTCGCGGGCGTGGGCATCCACCACCGCGGCGCGCCAGATGCGCTCGTCGGACGCGAAGAGGTCCGGGTTCCGCATGATGTTCTCCCGCAGCAGGATGGTGCGGCCATAGCGGCGCGCGGCGAGCGGGTCATTGGGGAGGATGCTCGCGGTGTTGGTGCCCCGGGACTGACCGAAGTCCGCGACGACCTCGTACACACCCACGGGGATGTCCTCGCGCACGCGCTTCTTCGCGGTGTAGGGGAGGGCGTCCTCCACGGCCTGGAGGCCGCCCAGGCGCTTGCGCAGCTCCTGCGTGGCCGGCTCGTTGCGCAGCAGCACCGACAGGCTGTGGAAGGCCTTCACGCCGTAGAGCGCGTCGTCATACGTCTCGTAGGCGCCGAGCTGCACGTTGAGCTTCTGGAAGCGCCCCGTCACCCAGGCCGCGTCGCCGCTCTCGTAGTCGTTGCTGAGCAAGTCCCTCGCGCGGTTGCGCAGGTAGCGCGCCAGCTCCGCGTCGCCCGGCGCCAGTCGCTCCGCCGCGCGCATCACCAGGCCATAGGCCTTCACCAGCTCCGGCCCGTAGGCCACCGCGTAGGGCACCGCGTAGAGCACCTTGGCGTCAGGCTTCTTCGCCCGGGCCTGCAGCGACTCGCGCAGGCCCGGGTGCAGCGTGTCCAGCACCGGGTACGTCTGGAGGACCTTCACGTCCTGGCGCAGGTTGGCCGCCGTGGCGCGGCGCACCACCGTCTTCTCGTTCAGCAGCCTCTCGCGCTCGCCGGGGTGGGCCTCCAGGAAGGCGTCGACCTCCGCGCGCGTGACGTCCACCGGGTAGACATTGCGGGCGGCCACCTGCGGGTCCACCGGCAGGAAGGCCTCACGCGCGTTGGTGAGCGTGCTGGCGATGGGGCCCTGGTAGAGGCGGTACAGCGTGAGCAGGTCCTGCGTGCGCTTGGGGCTGCCCAGCTTCTTGTCCAGCGCCTGCAGCTTCGTGTGGGCCGAGAGCGCCTGGTGGTGGCGCGAGGATTCGTAGAGCCCCTGGAAGATGGCGCCCGCCTCCAGCAGGTCCTTCACCGCGGCCTGCTCGTCGGGCGTGAGTCGCGAGAGGTCCGGCGCCAGGCGCACCTCCTGCGTCTTGGCGAGGATTTCCGCCACCTTCTCCTCGGGCCAGTAGCCCGCGGGGAGGGAGGGAGCAGGTCGGTGGGGGGCGGCGGCCTGGGCCGACAGCGCGAGGAGGGCGGCGGCGCCCAGGGATAGCGCGTGGGGGATTCTCATGGCGCGCAAGACTGCCACGAAGGTGGGCCTATTCCCCACGGAAGCGACCGAGGGCTCCGGCATGCCGAAGCGGCTCGGGGACGCTAGGCGCCGCGGTTCTGCTCGAGCGGAAGGCGAATCGTGAAGGCCGCGCCCCGGTCCGGCAGGTTCCTGGCGGTGACTCGGCCACCGTGGGCCTCGACGAGCTCGCGCGTGACATAGAGCCCCAGCCCGAGGCCACTGTAGTTGTTGTCGGTGATGGCGCGCTCGAAGCGGTCGAAGATGCGCGAGAGGGCCTGGGGAGGAATCCCGGGCCCTCCGTCGGCGACCTCCAGCAGGGCATCCCCGCCCTCGCGCGTCAGGGTGACGCGCACGGGCGTTCCCGCTGCGTACTTGAAGGCGTTGGCCAGCAGGTTCGCCACCGCCTGCTCCACGCGCAGCGGATCCCACGTGCCGACCACACCTGGCTCGAGCTGCGCGGACAGCTCGCAGCCCGCGTTCGTGGCGATGGACAGGTGCCGCTCGATGACGTCGCCCACGGCCTGGGTCAGGTCCATCCGCTCCGGCGACACCGCCAGGCGGCCGGTGGACAGGCGCGCCACGTCCAGCAGGGACTCCACCAGCGAGGTGAGCCGCTCGGTGCTGCGGGTTGCCCGCTCCAGGCTGGCGGCCACCTTGGGCTCCAGCGTCCCCCGACGCATGCTTTGCAGGTGGAGGTGCAGGGCGGTGATGGGCGTCTTCAATTCGTGCGAGGCGATGGAGAGGAACTCGTCACGCAGCCGGAGGGCTTCCCGGGCCTGGGCCAGCCGCAGCCGCTCCTCCTCGGCGAGCTTCCGCTCAGTGAGGTCCCGCGTCACCTTGGCGAAGCCGCGCAGGACGCCCTGCGCGTCACGCACCGCGGAGATGATGACGTCCGCCCAGAAGCGGGTGCCGTCCTTGCGGACGCGCCAGTTCTCCTCCTCGACCCGGCCCACCTGCTCGGCCTCGGCCAGCAGGCGGGCGGGCCTGCCCGCGGCGCGGTCCTCCGGCGTGTAGAAGCGGGAGATGTGCTGCCCGATGATCTCCTCGGCGGAGTAGCCCTTGATGCGCTCGACGCCCGCGTTCCAGGTCTCGACCCGGCCCTGTGGGTCGAGCATGAAGATGGCGTAGTCCTTCACGCTGCCGATGAGGAGGCGGAAGCGCTCTTCGCTTGCACGAAGCGCGTCCTCGGCGAGCTTCCGCTCGGTGAGGTCCCGCGTCACCTTGGCGAAGCCGCGCAGGACGCCCTGCGCGTCACGCACCGCGGAGATGATGACGTCCGCCCAGAAGCGGGTGCCGTCCTTGCGGACGCGCCAGTTCTCCTCCTCGACCCGGCCCACCTGCTCGGCCTCGGCCAGCAGGCGGGCGGGCCTGCCCGCGGCGCGGTCCTCCGGCGTGTAGAAGCGGGAGATGTGCTGCCCGATGATCTCCTCGGCGGAGTAGCCCTTGATGCGCTCGGCGCCCGCGTTCCAGGTCTCGACCCGGCCCTGTGGGTCGAGCATGAAGATGGCGTAGTCCTTCACGCTGCCGATGAGGAGGTGCGCTTTCTGCTCGATGGCGACGCGCGACTCCGTCGCGCTGGGGACGCGCTGCTGTGGCTCCACGGGCGCCGCGTCTGGCGAGACGGCAGCCGGGGGGGATGGCACCTCGGGTGCCGGTGCCATCTGCTGCCCTGGATGCGCCTTCTTGGTGGATGGCATGGTCATGAATATCGGATTGCTCGTCCCTGGCGATTACAGCGGACGCCCCAGGTCTACGCGGACCTGGAATCTTGCTCTAGTGGGGTGTTGGCGTTCGCGCCTTTCGGGTCGGGAATCGCACGTTCTGCGGTGCCACCCACCTGACCGCCAGGCTCGCTGGCATGAAGACCTGGGAGGTGGGACCGTGGCCAGATGCCCGAGCCCTCTCCGGACACGCCACCAGCTACCGCCGCAGCTGCGTGGCCCTCTGTATGACGTCTGTGACGCCCCGATCATTCCTCCATGACCCGGCGTAAGGGATGCCCATACATGTAGCGCGATTTTGCCGGGGCGGGGCGCCGTTTGGCTCGCTGCGTCACCAAGAGCGCTCGTTCGCCCGCTCACGCGGCATCCACAGGGAGGTCACGTCCACGTGTCAGCCTGGGCGTCGGGCTTGGCTTGAGATACACGGAGTGAATGAACTTCAAACTTCGAACGTTTGTTTCGTTATCCTCGGTGCTCCCGGCTCTGTTCAGCTGCGGAGCACCGCCGCCTGCGGACAACGCGCCCGAGGCCGCTGTGCTCGGGACGCAGGCCCAGGCGCTGGCCACCGGAACGCCCGCCGCGGAGGGCGTGCTGTCCTTCCTCAACGAGTTCTCCATTTCCTTCGAGGTGCTGGACCTGGAGGTACCGCTGGACGCCCAGGCGGCGCAGGCGCTGATTGACTTCCGCGAGGGGCCGGACGGCGTGCTCCGCACGGTGGATGACCGCCGCTTCGTGAGCATCGAGCAGGTGGACGCGGTGCCTCACGTGGGCCCCGCGGCGCTCGCGGCGCTGGAGGCGTACGCCAAGGGCACGGGCCGCGTGGAGATGCCGGTCGACGGCCACGTGGGAACCTTCCACGGTGTGGCCTTCAACGTGGCGGAGGCCCGCCGCGCCATCCTCGCGGCGAACACGGAGAGCGCGTCCAACCTGGAGACGGTCGTCGGCATTCCGGCGGCCGCGGTGCAGAGCATCGTGGCGGCGCGGCCCATCCTCCACATGGTGCAGCTGTCGCGGCTGGCGAACGTGGACGCCGTCGTGCTTGGCCAGCTCAAGGCGCACACGCAGCTGGCGGCCGAGGGCGACCCCTGCACGGGCCCCGGCACCTGCGGGGCGGGCCTGTACTGCGAGGGCCGGCCCGGTGACGGCTCCAGCCCCTACGGCCGCTGCATCGACACCGCGCCCATCCCCGGCGACGGGGACGTGTGCTCCCGGTTCGTGGCCTGCCCGTCGTCGGAGCTCATCTGCATCGGCCTGGCGTCGGGCTGGGTGGAGGGCTACTGCGCTCCGGCGTGGATGGGGCAGTCGTTCACCGAGTACTCGGACCTGCGGCTCCAGTCGACGAACCCGCTGGTGACGGCGCCGCTCGTGGTGGTGGGGCTGGCCTCCGTGCCCATGGACATCAACGTGGAGCTGGACCTCGTCCACACCGCGCCGCACCGGCTGGTGCTGACGGTGGAGGACCCGGGTGGCGAGACGGCGCTGCTGTGGGACGGGCCGAATGAGGGCACGCCGCCCGCGCGCATCGTCGTGACGCGGGGCATCCCGCGCGACGGCGTCATCAACGGCCAGTGGAAGCTGCACGTCGCCAACCCGTCCGGCGTGGGCAGCGGCACGCTGCGCTCGTGGACGCTGAAGCTCACCAGCCGCTACGACTGAGCGGGGTGTGCGGTGGGGGCCGCCCGGGCGCCCACCGCCACGGCGCGGCCTCCGCAGGGGCGAAGACGGCGCGTGGGCGCGGAAGCCCACCGCCTCTCGGCTGAGTGGAGGCCCGCGGTGGGCCCGGATTTCCGCGCACCGCGGAGCGCGGCCTAGGCGGGGCGGGAGACGTGCACCGGTGGGCGTCGCTGTGCCCAGGGTCGCGCCTGCTCGAGCTGGCTCGCGAGCCGGAACAGGGTGCCCTCGTCGGCGTACCGGCCGGCGAACTGGACGCCGATGGGCAGGCCTCCCTCGCTCCAGTGCAGCGGCACGGACATGGCCGGCTGCCCGGTGACGTTGAACAGGGCGGTGAAGGGACAGTGGCCGAAGACGTGGTCGTACCACTCGCGCGCTGTTCGCGGGGCGTTGGCGTCCAGCAGGCCCAGCGGGAAGGGGGGCGTGGCCACCGTGGGGGACAGGAGCACGTCGTACTGCTCGAAGAAGCGCCCCACCTGCCTCGACACGAAGTTGAAGATGCCGAGCGCCCGCTGCAGCTCCGTGGCCGTCAGCGTCTGCCCCTGGCGGACCACCGCCCACGTGCTGGATTCGAGCGAGTCCGGACCGGCCTCGCGCCCGGAATCGTGGCTGGCCATCGCCACCAGGGATGCCAGGGTCGCGGACCAGGCGGTGGTGATGGCCTCGTGCAACAGGTGGCCATCATGTTCGGGCGCGGCCTCGGTGACTTCGTGGCCCAGCTCCTCGCACAGGCGCGCCGCCAGCCGCGCGGCCTCGACGCACTCGGGGCTCACCGGGCCACCCATGGGCGCCGCCGTCATCAGCGCGATGCGCAGCCGCCCCGGCGCGCGGCCCACTTCCTCCAGGTACGGGCGCTGCGGCGGGGGCGCGAAGTAGGGGTCGCCGGCCTCCGGGCCGTGAGTGGCGTCCAATAGCGCCGCGCTGTCACGCACGGAGCGCGACAGCACGTGCTCGACGCCCATGCCGCAGATGACCTCGCCGACGTTCGGTCCCAGCGAGACGCGGCCGCGCGTGGGCTTCAGCCCGAAGATGCCGCAAAGGGAGGCGGGGATGCGCAAGGAGCCGCCGCCGTCGTTGCCATGCGCCACGGGCACGACGCCTGCCGCCACCGCCGCCGCCGAGCCTCCGCTGGAGCCGCCCGGGCTGCGTCCCATGTCCCACGGGTTGCGCGTGGGGCCGTGGAGCACCGGCTCCGTGGTGGCGTTGTTCCCGAACTCGGGGGTATTCGTCCGGCCCAGCAGCACCAGTCCCGCGCGCCGGTAGCGCGCGATCAACGCGCTGTCATACGGGAACACCGTCCCCTGGGTCAGCCGGCTCCCGAAGTCGGCGGGGACACCCGCGGCGTGCACGCCGATGTCCTTGAAGAGGAAGGGCACGCCCCGCAGGGGGCCGTCGGGGAGGCCCTGCTTCAGTGCCTCGCGCGCGTCGGCGTCGCGCGTCTCGATGACGGCGTTGAGCGTCGGGTTGACGCGGTGGATGGCCTCCACCGCCACCCGGAGCAGCTCCTCGGGTGTGACTTCCTTCCGACGAACCAGCTCCGCCAGCCCCACTGCGTCAAAGCGGCTGTAGTCATCCAGGTTCATGAGTCCCTCACGAGCGCCAGCGGCCATGCGGCAGGCCGGTTGAAGGAAGCAGGATATTCACGACGCCCAGGTCGTACTCCAGGCGCGTCAGCCGGCGGCCTGGGTGCGTTCCTCGCGCTGCGCGTTCACCAGCGACGCATAGGTCCCCTGGCGCTCCAGCAGCTCCTGGTGGCGGCCCACCTCCACCACGCGGCCCGCGTCCATGACGAGGATGGCGTCGGCGTTGCGCACCGTGCTCAGCCGGTGGGCGATGACGACGCGCGTGCACTTGAGCGAGGCCAGCGCCTGCTGCACGCGCTCCTCGGTGGTGGCGTCCAGCGCGCTGGTGGCTTCGTCCAGCAGGAGGATGGCGGGCCTGCGCACCAGTGCGCGCGCCAGCGCCAGCCGCTGCCGCTGGCCGCCGGACAGGGACAGGCCCCGGTCCGTCAGCGGCGTGTCGTACTGCATGGGCATGGCCATGATGTCGTCATGGATGTGGGCCAGCTTCGCGGCCTCCACCACGCGCTCCATGTCCAGGTCCGGGTCGCTCAAGGTGATGTTCTCCCGGAGCGACGCATTGAAGAACGAGGCGTCCTGGAGCACCACGCCGAGCTGGCCCCGCACCGCGCGCAGGTCCAGCTCGCCCAGCTCCACGCCGTCATAGCGGACGCGTCCGGAGGTGGGCAGGTAGAGGCCCAGCAGCAGGTGGGCCAGGGTGCTCTTGCCCGCGCCGGAGCGGCCGACGAGCGCCACCATCTGCCCCGGCTCCACGCTCACCGACACGCCCTGCACCACCCAGGCGGAGTTGGGGTTGTAGCGGAAGTGCACGTCCTCCAGGGTGACGCCGCCGCGCAGCGTGGGCGTGCGGCCCTGGTGCGCGGCATCGCGCTCCGGAGGCGTGTCCAGCACGTCGTTGATGCGCTCCAGGTAGGTGCCCAGGAACTGGAGCTGTCCGCCAGTGCCCAGGAGGTTGGACAGGGGAATCAGCAGCGCGCCGGCCAGGGCGTTGATGCTCAGCATCTGCCCCAGCGTCATCGCGCCATCCAGCACGCGCCAGGCGCCCACGCACAGCAGCACCAGCGGCGACACGCGGCGCAGCGTGCCCGTCAGCGCGTCCAGCCACGCGGAGAGCCGGCCCCGCTCCAGCTCCACGTTGAGCAGGTCCACGTAGAGGTTCGAGTAGCTGCCCACCATGCGCGACTCCACGCCGAACGCCTTGAGCGTCTGCATGCCGGAGAGCATGGCCATCAGGTAGCTCTGGCTGCGCACCGCCATGTCCAGGCTGCGCGAGAGCTGGCTGCGCTGACGGGCGCGGGGCAGCGCGAACACCAGCACCTGCAGCAGGCCCAGGCCCATCACCAGCAACCCCAGCGACGCGTCCGCCGCGAGCAGCAGGCCCAGGTAGAGGAGCACCAGCGTGCCGTCGAGCGCGCTGGACAGCAGGCCGGTGGACAGCAAGTCGCGGATGGCCTGCTGCGAGCCCAGCCGCGTCAGCAGGTCGCCCGCGGGCCGGAGCTGGAAGAAGGGGTAGGCCAGGCTCACCAGGTGGTCCAGGAGCCCCTGCGTCATCTGCGCGTCCAGGCGGGTGCGCAGCTCCACCAGGAGCTGGCCGCGCACCGCGGAGGTGAGCAGCTCGAAGAGCACCACACCCGCCAGCGCCACGGACAGCACCATCATCAGCGAGTAGTCCTGCCGCGGCACCACGCGGTCCACCACCATGCCCGTGAGCAGGGGCACCGCCAGCGTGAGCACCTGGAGCACGCCGGACAGCGCGAGCACCTTCATCAGGGCGCCCGCCTGGCGCTTCACCAGCGGCACCAGGTAGCGGTAGGGCCCGCGTCGCGAGCGGCCCGGCTGGAAGTCCTCGGAGGGCTCCAGCAGCAGGGCCACGCCGGTGAAGCACTGGCTGAACTGCTCCATGGACACGCGGCGCCGGCCCTGGTCGGGGTCCACCACCTCCACCCAGCCACGTCCCAGGCGCTCGAACACGACGTAGTGCGTGAAGCGCCAGTGGAGGATGGTGGCCGGCGGGAGGAAGGGCAGCCGGTCCAGGTCCACGGAGATGGCGCGCGCGCGCAGGCCCAGCTTCTGCGCCGCCGCCTTGATGGACTTGGCGCTGGCGCCGTCGCGCCCGGGCCCGGTCAGCTCCCGCACGGCCTCCAGGCTCAGCTCCCGGCCGTGGTAGGCGAGCACCATGGCGAGGCAGGCGGCGCCGCAGTCCGTCATCGTCATCTGCCGCACTTCGGGCACGCGCTTGCGGAGGCCGAATCGCCACCGGCCGCGGGGAGGGGACGGGGACTCGACCGTCATCGGCGGACGCTTCCTTCGGGAGGCACGAGGGTGGGCCAGAGCAGCGCGCAGAGGGCCAGCGCCACGGCGAACACGGCGAGGAGCACGAAGGTCCAGCGCGTCCAGCGGCCGGAGATGCGCAGCAGGTCGCCTTCGTCCTGCACGACGCGCTGGTAGTGCGCCAGGGCCTCCTTGCGGAAGATGGACGTCCGGCCTTCGGTCGGTGGCGGCATGGCGGGGACGTTAGCGGACGGGCGCTCCGGCGCGGCGGGAAAGCGGGGGACTGGCCCCAACCGGCCAGCCCCCCCAGGCCCACTCATGGAGTGGGCCCTACCACGGTGTCACTACAGGCACTGATACGGAGGACAGGGCGTGCAGTAGTAGCTGCCGAACTGCTCACAGCTGTCCGCGCCGGAGATGCTCTCCAGGACGTCGTCGCTCAACTCCAGCTCCGCCGCGGGGTTGGCGGGCAGGGCCGCGCGCTCCTCGGCGGAGAGGCTGTTGAAGTACTCGGGGTCACGCCATGCACGGAGGATGTGGTCCTTCTTCTGGCTCATGACTGCTCCTGGAATGGGCTGGGGGAAAAGCTCCCGCGGTGGCCAGCCCACCACCGCGGAAGCGGGTGAGACCTCGACCTTCCCGTCAGTAGCAGTGCAGCGGCGGGCACGGGGTGCAGATGGCGCTGGACTGGCCGGGCTTGCAGCCACAGCCGCCAGTGATGCTCTCCAGGACGTCGTCGCCCAGCTCCAGCTCGGCGGCGGGATTGGCGGGGAGCGCGGCGCGCTCCTCGGCGGTCAGGCTGTTGAAGTACTCGGGGTCACGCCACGCACGGAGGATGTGGTCCTTCTTCTGGCTCATGACTGCTCCTGGATGAGGCTGGTGGAGGTACTGCCATCCGCGGTGACCAGCCGTTCACCGTGGATGATTCTTCGAGGAGGGGCGACCGCCAGCAGCGAGGGCAGCCGCTCCGGGAGAGCGAGGCGCGCCAGCCCGTAGGCGATGCCGGCGAGGCCCACCAGCAGGCCGGGTGTCTCCGTGTTGCCTTGCAAGCCGAACAGGTAGCCGCGCTCCCGGATGCCCTGAAGGATGCCGCCCGCGACGCGGTCCGTCCGCGCCTTGAGCGCGTCGTCCCCGAGCACTGCCGCCGCCTCCAGCAGGAAATCCGCGTTGCCCAGGTCGCCGTGGCACAGGCCGTGGTTGCGGCCGAAGCCGCGGGCCAGCGTGCTGTCCACCGCGATGGCAATCTCCTCGCGCACGGCGGCATCGTCGACCCATGGGAGGCCGAAGAGGCGCGCCAGCCCGACGCCGGGCGCACCGGTGCACCACGCCCACAGGAAGTGCTCCGCCCCGTCCACCGTCGCCAGCTCCTTCGCGCCCGCGCGAAGGTCGGGCCAGTTGCGCTCCTCGGGCGCGTAGAGCCCGCGCTCGAACGCCATGCCCGCGATGGCGGCGTCCCGCAGCCGGGTATCGCCCGTGCGCGCGAACAGCCGCAGCAGCGCCAGCGCGATGCCGGCCGCGCCGTGCGCAATGCCCGCCAGGTAGCGGTTCCCCGCGGCCTCGCAGAGCCACGCCGCGCCTCGCGGCTGGGGCGTGGCCGTCTCCAGCAAACGGCGGCCGCACGCTTCCGCCGTCGCCCACAGCGCGTCGGAAGGCCGGTGCTCGCCGAGCACCAGCAGCGACAGGAGGCAGCCCGCCGCGCCCGCGCCCACGTCCAGCACGCGGTCTTCCTCCACCAGGGGGCGCAGTCGCTGCACGTGCGCGGCGGCCTCGTCCAGCAGCGCGCCGTCGTTCCACAACACGCCCAGGTGCGTCAGGGCGTAGAGGATGCCGCCCCAGCCATTGATGAGGCCCAGGCCCACCACGCTCCGGGGCTCCTCCGCCAGGATGCGCGTCTGCGTGCGCAGCGTCGCCCGTGCCAGCGCCGTGAAGCGCGCGTCGCCCGTGGCCTCTCCGAGATAGCCCAGCGCGAGCGCGATGCCCGCGCGGCCCTGGAACACGTCGGCTCCTGGCGAGCCCAGCCGCCAGCCACCCTCGCCCGCGTCCAGACTCAGCCAGTGGGCCTCGCCGCCGCGCTCGAAGGCCAGCGTCATCAGGCGCTCACCCGCGCGGTGGGCCTCGGCCAGCAGCGCGTCGCGCAGGCCCGGCATGGCGTGCTCGCGGAAGGCATACGTGGGCCGGTCCACCATCCGGGAGCTCAGCAGCAGCACGTCCAGCGAGCGGTCCAGGACCCAGCGCTGGCGCATCCCGTCCGCCGGTGACAGCTCCGCCAGCCGGCGCCGCACGCGCGCCATGCCCGACTCGGCGAAGTAGCCCGGCACGCGCTGCCCGATGCCCGACTCCAGGTCCGTCGAGCCGGGGCGCGCGGCGAAGTAGGGCAGGTCCCCGCGCTCCAGCTCCGCTGTCTCCAGGGGGACGAGCGTCTCGAGGTCCGGCACCGTGAGCACGCCGCGCCACAGGTGGTCGAAGAAGCGCTGGCGCTCGAGACCGTCCGTGAGCGCGTGCGGGTGGTAGCTCTCGAAGAGGAGCGCCCCGTACACCGCCGTGTTGCGGAAGAGGACGCGCATGGGCACGTCCTCGAAGGCGGCCAGCGGCCCGTCCTCCGCGAGCAGGGCCTCGCGGTGCTCCAGCAGCAGGCCGTACATCCGCGAGAAGCCGTCAGCCAGCGCGTCGCGGTACGCCAGCACGGGGGCTTCCTGCCCTTCCAGGCGCGGGAGGTTGTTCGCCGCGGGGAGGGCCACGGGGCGCCGCTCGAAGCGCATGCGGTCCGTGCCGCGCTCCGCCGACACCAGCACGGCCTGCGGCGTGAGCTGTCCGGCGCGCGCGCCCAGGCCGCTGAGGTCGACCCCACCCTTGTTCCGCGTGCCCCAGAACTGCTGCGGGAGCAGCCCGCTGCGGAGCACGGAGACAGGGGGCGCCTCGGGCGCGTGCTCGGCGTCCCGGGGCGAGCGCGTGCCGGAGAGGGGATGGAACAGCGTCTCCACGTCCACCAGCACCGGGTGCTCACCGGCGGCCACGAGGTTCTCGAAGTGCAGGTCCGTGCCGTCGAGCACGTGCATCAGCGCGACGTAGGCCCCCTGACGGGCATAGAAGCGGCGGACCTCGTCCTCCGAGGCGCATGGCGCGGGGGCGATGTGCTCCATCCAGCCGTAGTCGCCCCGGTCCAGCACCGCCGCGCCTTTCAGCGCGGGCGTGGCGCCGTGGGCATTGAGCCAGGCCAGAAGCTGGTTCAGCCCCGATTCGGCGCCCAGCGAGCGCGGCTTGTAGACGAGCCTCAGGCCAGACTCGAAGCGCAGGATGAAGACACCCCGACCGCCCCGATGCGGGTCGGAGAGCCCGCCACGTGCCTCCACCAGCGCCCCGGGCGACCGTCCTCCCTGGAAGTGCTCCCACAGGCGGGGCGCGTCCTCCGCCAGACGCCGCATCAGCTCCAGCGCCGCCGCCTCCCACTGGGCGATGCGCTCCACGGCGCATCGGGCCATCACCGGATAGCGCTCCAGGATGCCCAGTGCGAGCTGGGGCTGCCGGAGCCTCCGCGCGAAGTCCTGGAAGCGCGCCTCGGGCGTGTCCCCGCTGAGGTGCCCCTCCCACTGCGCCGCGTGGAGCTCCACCACCATGGCGCGTCCGAGCACCGGCGCCAGCACCTGGGGCAGGTGGCCCAGCAGGGAGGAGACGACGAGGCGCGGCTCGAGGTCGAGCTCGGCGCGCAGTGCCTGAAGCGCGGAGAGGAGCCGTGCCTCGGCGCAGGCCACCAGCGGCTCCACCAGGGGCAGGAATGCGGAGCGGTCGCGACCGTCCGTCTGTTCGGGCCAGGTGACGGGCGCCACGTCGGGCCGGGCGTAGGCCTGCTCCAGCTCGCGCACCCACGCGGGCGCATCATCCAACGATGTCCAGGGCACCTCGACGGGAGACTCCAGCAGCGAGAGCAGCGCCGCTTCCGTCAGCCCCGAGGCGCGCAGGCGGCGCGTCCACCAGTCCGCCTGGCCGAATGGCTCTTGTTGACGCCATGCATCCAATCGCTTGTGCGCCGCGGCGGAAATGTCTCGGTTTATCGCATCGGCCGCCCGGGCGAAGTCGGCCCGCTCCGCGAGCGTGGTGGCCCGGGCCCAGCGCGCGAGCCGGGACGGCACGCTTGCTCCGGGCTCTGTCGTCACGACCTGCCTCGGCGCGAAATCCACGCGACCTCTCGTTTCCTGGGTAATACCCGGTGAGCTGGCTTCGTTGGAGTAACTGGGAGACGACTGTGATACAGCTAAGGCAAATCGTGATTGCATGTCAATCGCGTGACGCGCACCTCCGGTGAAGGAAATACATGCGGGAAGGTGGGAGTGATTTGTACGACGCGCTCATCATCGGCAGTGGCGCGGGCGGCGGGCCGCTGGCGTTGAAGTTTTCCCAAGCAGGACTCCGCGTGCTCGTGCTGGAGCGAGGCCGAAGGCATACGTCTCAGGAATATGCCCATGATGCGACAGGGTTGGGGCCGCAGGACCTCATCCCCCGCGTCGAAGACGACCCTCACACCGTGGTGACGCGCAAGACGTCCGCGCCGCTGCGCACCGCGCTGGGCTGGACGGCGAGCTGTGTCGGCGGCGGGACGGTGCACATGGGTGGCTATTTCTATCGCTTCCACCCGGACGACCTGCGCATGCGCAGCCGCTTCGGCGACTACGAGGAGCTGGCGGACTGGCCCTATGACTATGACGCGCTGGAGCCCTGGTATGCCGTGGCGGAGCGGGAGGTGGGCGTCTCCGGCCTCGCGGGTGTGAATCCCTTCGAGGGGCCCCGCTCGACGCCGTTCCCGCTGCCGCCGCTGGACGCGCATCCCCTGGCCGCCGCGCTGGAGGCCGCCTGCGAGCGGCGCGGCCTGCATGCCTTTCCGACACCGCGCTCCATCAACTCGCGGCCATACCAGGGCCGCCCCGCGTGCGCGTACTGCCTGGAGTGCTCGGGGCTGGGGTGTCCGGTGGGCGCGCGTGGCACCTCGCAGGCCGCGCTGCTGCCTCGGGCCGAGGCCACCGGTCGCTGTGAGGTTCGCGCGCAATGTCATGTGCGCGAGGTCACCGTGGGGCCGGACGGCCGCGCCACGGGTTGCACCTATCTGGATGCGGAGGGCCGGGAGCACACGGTGCGGGCCCGCGTGGTGTGCGTGTGCTGCTCCGCGGTGGAGTCCGCGCGGCTGTTGCTCCTGTCCCGCTCGCCACGCTTCCCCAACGGGCTGGCGAATGGAAGCGGACGGGTGGGGCGGCACCTCCAGTTCCACGCCGTCACCATGGCGCAGGCGCGGTTGCCCGGGGACAGGCTCCCCGGCTCGCTCCTGGCGGACCCGCATCCCTTCATCGGCCGCTCGGTGATGGACCACTACTTCCTGCCCGACGGCGTGTCGGACCTGCCCAAGGGCGGCATCCTCCGCTTCGGCCGGGGGCCGCCGGTCCCCGAAGGTCCCGCCGGAGCGAAGGCCTCGGACGTGCTCTTCTGCGAGGTGTTCCACGACTTCCTCCCCAACGCGGGAACCTTCGTGGAGCTGGACCCGGAGGTGAAGGACCGGTGGGGGCTGCCGGTGGCGCGCATCCACCTGGACCGGCCACGGCACCACGTCCGCGCCGGCCAGTGGCTGCTGGCGCGCGCCTTCGAGCTGTTCAAGGACCTGGGCGCCGAGACGTGTGAGCCGCTCGTCGTGGGCGGCACCTCGTCGTACCTCGTCCACGGGACGTGCCGGGCGGGAGCCGACCCGGCGACGTCGGTGCTCAATGGCCACTGCCAGACGCACGAGGTGGACAACCTGTTCGTGGTGGACGGCAGCTTCATGCCGACGTCGGGTGGGGCGGCCCCCACGCTGACCATCCTGGCCAACAGCTTCCGGAGCGCGGACCACATCGTCCGCCGCTTCCAGGCAGGGGACTTCGCCTGAGCGGGGCCGGCTGCGGACGCCTGCCGCGCGACGGTGCGCGCGGATGGCCGTTGCGCGACGGTTCCCTGGGGCGTAGGGAAGCAGCGCCCCATGTCCGCCACTGCTCAACTGCTCGAAGCCGTCCGGAAGGAAGCCAAGCCGGGAATCTGGTCCAACGGCGTGAACCTCGCCCGCTCCGGAGCCGTGGTGCTCCAGTCCCAGAAGGGGGGCGAGCTGGAGCTGAGGGTGCGCGCCAAGGGGCGCCCGGTCGCCCTCACGGTCGTCCTGTATCCGAACGACGACGCCTGGGAGTGTGACTGCCCCAGCCCGGTGGACCCCTGCGAGCACGTGGTGGCCGCGGCCATCTCCATCCAGCAGGCGGAGAAGCAGGACACGCCCATGGAGACGGCGGCCACCCGCTGGGCCCGCGTCGTCTACCACTTCACCCGCGTGGACGGCGGGCTGGAGCTGCGCCGCTCCATCGTCCAGGTGGACGGGACGGAGACGCCGCTGGAGGGCAGCCTGACGTCGCTGATGGCCCGGCCCGCGGAGGCCGCCAAGCTCCAGGTGGAGAACGCCGACCTGCTGGCGGACCGCATCCTGGAGCAGCGGCGCACGCGCGGCATGCTGGCGCCGGAGACGCTGGAGGCGGTGCTGAAGGTGCTGGAGTCGGCGCGCAACGTGCTGCTCGACGGGCGGCCGGTGGCGGTGTCCGACGAGCAGGTGCTGCCACGCGCCGTCGTCGAGGACCGCAGCGGCCAGATTGTGGTCACGGTGAGCAAGGACCCGCGCATCCAGGAGGTGGTCAGCCCCGGGGTGGCGCTCGCGAGTGACACGCTGGTCCGCCTGGGCGAGACGTCCATGTCCGGGGCCTGGCTGCAGCACCTGCCCATCGTCCGCACGTACTCGGCGGACCACCTGGGGGACCTGACGTCCAAGATCATGCCCGAGCTGGGCCGCCGCCTGCCGGTGGAGGTCCGCAGCAAGCGCCTGCCGCGCCTGGACCGCGAGCTGAAGCCGCGCATCCTGCTGGAGCTGAACCAGCTCGAGTCCGGCCTGTCCGTGCTGCCCACGCTCGTCTACGGCGCGCCGCCGGTGGTGCGCATCGACAGCGGGCGCATGGTGTACCTGCGCGGCGCGGTGCCGCTGCGCGACGAGGCCGCCGAGCAGCGCCTCATCCACCAGCTCCGTGACGAGCTGAACCTGGTGCCCGGCCGCCGGCTGACGGTGCAGGGCGCGGAGATGGTGCGCTGGGCGGACAAGCTGCGGCGCTGGCGCGGCGACCTCGCGGGCGACGCGGCGGGTCTGGTGAGCCCCGATGTCAAGCTGCGCCCGTCGCTCCACGTGGAGTCCGGCGTCACGGGGCAGGGCGTGCCCGACGTGCGCTTCCAGCTGGAGTTCCAGGTGGAGGGCGCGCGGGGCGAGGTCAAGGCCGTGGACGCCGCGGCCGTCATCCGCGCATGGACGGAGGGGCTGGGGCTGGTGCCGCTGGACGGCGGTGGCTGGGCGCCGCTGCCCCGGGCGTGGCTGGACAAGAATGGCCAGCGCGTGGCGGACCTGCTGAGCGCGCGGCAGGCGGACGGGAAGGTGTCCAACCACGCGCTGCCGGAGCTGTCCGCGCTGTGCGAGACGCTGGAGCAGCCGCCTCCGCCGGGGCTCGACCGGCTGGCACCGCTCATCTCCGGCTTCGAGAAGCTGCCGCCGCCCGAGCTGCCGGCGGAGCTCAACGCGACGCTGCGCCCGTATCAGCTCCAGGGCGTGAGCTGGCTGCGCTTCCTGCGCGGGGCGGGGCTGGGCGGCATCCTCGCGGACGACATGGGCCTGGGAAAGACGCTCCAGACGATTTGCGCCCTGGAGCCGGGCTCGCTCGTGGTGTGCCCCACCAGCGTGCTGCCGAACTGGGCGGCGGAGCTGAAGCGCTTCCGTCCGTCGCTCAAGGTCTGCGTGTACCACGGGCCCGGCCGCGCGCTGGACCCGGCGGCCGACGTGACGCTCACCACCTACGCCATCATGCGCCTGGACGCGGCGGTGCTCGGCGCGCGGACGTGGGACGCGCTGGTGCTGGACGAGGCGCAGGCCATCAAGAATCCGGACAGCCAGGTGGCGCGCGCGGCCTTCGGGCTCAAGGCGGGCTTCCGGCTGGCGCTCAGCGGCACGCCGCTGGAGAACCGGCTGGAGGAGCTGTGGAGCCTCATGCACTTCACCAACCCGGGACTGCTGGGCGGGCGGAGGCACTTCGAGGACAAGGTGGCGCGGCCCATCGCCGACGGCCGGCAGGAGGCGGCCGAGGGGCTGCGCCGCCGCATCCGCCCCTTCGTGCTGCGGCGCCTGAAGCGCGACGTCGCGCCCGAGCTGCCGCCGCGCATCGACTCGGTCATGCACGTGCAGATGGATGAGCGCGAGCGCTCCGTCTACGACGCGGTGATGGCGGCGACCCGGAAGGAAGTCGTCGCCCTGCTCAACGAGGGCGGCAGCGTGCTCAAGGCGCTGGAGGCGCTGCTCCGGCTGCGTCAGGCGGCCTGTCACTCCGCGCTCGTCCCCGGCCAGCGGGCCAACACGTCGTCGAAGGTGGAGACGCTGGTGGACGCGCTGGAGACGGCCGTGTCGGAGGGCCACAAGGCGCTCGTCTTCTCGCAGTGGACGTCGCTCCTGGACCTCATCGAGCCGCGCCTGAAGGCGGCCGGCATCGGCTACGGTCGCCTGGATGGCGCCACGGCCAACCGCGGCGAGGTCACGCAGCGCTTCCAGTCCGCCGAAGGCGAGCCGGTGCTGCTCATGTCCCTCAAGGCGGGTGGCACGGGCCTCAACCTCACGGCGGCCGACCACGTCTTCCTGCTCGACCCCTGGTGGAACCCGGCGGCGGAGGCGCAGGCCGCCGACCGCGCGCACCGCATCGGCCAGGAGCGCACGGTGATGGTGTACCGGCTGGTGTCCCAGGGCACGGTGGAGGAGCGCATCCTCGGGCTCCAGGAGAAGAAGCGGGCCCTGTTCGAGGCCGCGCTCAGTGAAGCCGCCGCCGCGACGGCCATCACCCGCGAGGACCTGCTAGAGCTGTTCTCCTGATGCGCACACTTCTCCTCTTCGCCCTGGGGTTCATGGCCATGTTTCCAGAGACTGCCGACGCACAGAAGCGGGGCGCCGCCGCGCTGCATGCGCTCATCCAGCAGGAATGGCAGTACCAGCTGGAGCACAGCCCCACGTACGCCTCGATCCAGGGCGACCGGCGCTGGAACGGCCGCTGGGATGACCTGAGCCTCCAGGCCATCGAGGCGGACCACCAGCACAACCTCCAGGTGCTCGCGAAGCTGAAGACGGTGGACCGCAAGTCGCTCTCCGCCGCGGACCAGCTCCACCATGACCTGTTCCGCCGCGACTACGAGACGTGGGTGGAGGAGCACCGCTTCAAGCTGTACCTGCTGCCCGTCAACCACCTGGGCGGCATCCCCGAGGGCGTGAAGCAGCCGCCGGGCGTGCAGACGGCCTACCAGCTCGCGGACACGCTGCGCTTCGAGACGGTGAAGGACTACGAGGACTGGCTCGCGCGGCTGAAGGGCTTCGGCACCTACGTGGACCAGGTGCTGGCGCTCCTGCGCGAGGGACTTCGTCAGCAGCGCATCCACCCCAAGGTCGTGCTCCAGCGCATCCCGCCGCAGGTCGCGAAGCAGCTCGTGGAGGACCCGGCGGACAGCGGCTTCTTCGCGCCGTTCCGGCGCTTCCCGGGGAGCATCCCGGCCACGGAGCAGCAGCGGCTGGCAAAGGAGGGCCGCGCGGCGGTCGCGCAGACCGTGCTCCCCGCGCTGAAGCGCTTCCACCAGTTCCTCACCGAGGAGTACGTCCCGAAGGGCACGGACAAGGTGGGCATCTGGCAGCTCCCCGACGGCGCCGAGGCGTATGCGTTCCTGGCCCGCAAGTTCACCACCACGGGGCTGAGCGCGGAGGAGATTCACGCGCTCGGCCTGGCGGAGGTGCAGCGCATCCGCGGGGAGATGGAGGCGGTGAAGGCGCGGACGGGCTTCAAGGGCACGCTGGCCGAGTTCTTCCGATACATGCGCACGGACCCGCGCTTCTACGCGCGCAGCGGCGACGAGCTGCTCATGCGCTACCGGGCGCTGTCCAAGCGCATCGACCCGCTGCTGGTGAAGCTGTTCAAGACACTGCCCCGGCAGCCCTACGGCGTGGAGCCCACGCCCGAGGCCATGGCCCCGGACGCGACGACGGGCTTCTACTATCCCGGTGCATCGGACGGCTCGCGACCCGGCACGTACCTGGTGAACCTCTACCGGCCGGAGACGCGCCCGCTGTGGGAGATGGTGCCGCTCACGCTCCATGAAGCCGTGCCCGGCCACCACCTCCAGACGGCCCTGGCCGCCGAGCAGCCCGGCCTGCCGGAGTTCCGTCGCTACGGCTACCACGTGGCCTATGGCGAGGGCTGGGCGCTCTACTGCGAGACGCTGGGCGATGAGCTGGGGCTGTATGCGGACCCCTACGACAAGTTCGGCCAGCTCGCCTACGACATGTGGCGCGCGGTGCGGCTGGTGGTGGACACCGGCATCCACGTGAAGCAGTGGACGCGTCAGCAGGCGCTCGACTTCTTCATGGAGAACTCGCCGCGCCAGGAGCTCGACACCACCAACGAGGTTGACCGCTACATCGCCTGGCCCGGGCAGGCGCTGGCGTACAAGGTGGGGCAGCTCAAGATTCGGGAGCTGCGCACCCGCGCCGAGCAGGCGCTGGGCTCACGCTTCGACGTGCGCGAGTTCCACGACGTCGTGCTGCTCGACGGCTCCCTGCCGCTGGACATCCTGGAGGGCCGGGTCCAGGCCTGGGTGTCGGCGCGGCAGCAGGATGCCGCCGCGCCCAGGCCTCAACGAGCGCCCTGACGCGCGCGAGGCGTCACGGCGCGGGCGCGGGCTTCGCCAGCCGGCCGTACTTCTTCATCGCCTGGAGGAGCCGGTCGTGGGGCAGGCCGTAGACGCGGATGCCCTCCGCGCCCGTCATCGTGTCGGAGGCCAGCATCGAGTTGAGGATGGCCTCCTGCGTGGCCTGGATGGTGGCCTCGAAGAGCGGCGTCATCCGCTCGTTGTCGAGCGCCGAGACGGTGGCCACGGACGTGCCGGCGGGCGGCTTGAGCCGCTGCGTGGAGAAGGCCAGGAAGATGTCGCCGGAGGAGTTCGCGCCCAGGCCGCCCATCTTCCCGATGCCCAGCGGCACCCGCTTCGCCAGCCGCTCCAGTTGATGCGGCAGCAGCGGTGCGTCCGTCGCCACCACCACGATGATGGAGCCAGCGCCCTCGGGCGTACGGGGCTGTGTGTCGCCGCGCGACGTCGAGCAGGCTGGCAGCTTCTCGAACATGCCCTGACTCGGCTTCTTGGGGCCGGTGTAGCAGGGGCGCAGGTCGCTGATCTCCTCACCCACGGGCACGCCCTCCACGGTGAAGAGGTGGCGCGCGCCGTAGTTGCACTGCAACAGCACGCCCACGGTGTAGCCGCCCTCTGACTCGGGCAGCTTGCGTGACGCCGTGCCGATGCCGCCCTTGAAGCTGTGGCACACCATGCCCGTTCCACCACCCACCGAGCCCTCCGCGACAGGGCCACCCTTGGCGCTGTCGAGCGCGCGGTGGGCATGCGCCGCCTTCACGTGGAAGCCATAGGCGTCATGGAGCAGGCCATCCCACGTCTCCGCGACGACGGGCAGCCCCAGCTCCCACTCCAGCCCGCGCTTCATCGCCCAGGTAATGACGGAGTCGCGGACCGTGCCCACGTCATTGGTGTTGGTGAGCATCACGGGACCGGCGAGCTGCCCGGCTTCGGTGAGCCAGTGCGAGCCCGTCATCTCGCCGTTGCCGTTGAGCGAGTAGATGGCGGCGAAGACGTCCTCGGACACGCCGTCCTTGCCTCGGGGCAGCACGGCGGTGACGCCGGTGCGCACTGCCCCCTTGCCCCTCGGGCCTTTGATGTCGCCAGAGATCAGCGTCGTGTGGCCCACCTCCACGCCGGACACGTCGGTGATGGCGTTGTTCGGGCCGGACTGTCCGCCGAAGGTGATGCCCAGGTCGCGGGCGCGGGGCCTCGCCTTGGGGGACTGCGCTTCCGCTGGCAGGGGACCCAGCGACAGACAGGACACGGCGCCCAGGAGCAATGAGAGACGGAACGGGTTCATGGCCTGGCGTCATATCGCGAGCGCGCAAGGCCTCCCAGCCGGAGGTCCTGTCTGGCCATGCGGCGAGCCTCCCTGCCAGAATGCCTTCGAGTTCCAATGACGTCGGGAGGCCGTCGGGCCGCGCATGGCTGAACACGAAGACCTGGGTGCATTGTGGCGCAAGGCGCGACCGGATGACCTCGCCTCCCTCCGGCGGCTGGATGCCGCGCTGGTCCGTTCGGGCTACCAGGTCCAGGGCAAGACGGTCCGCGAGTGGATTGCCGAGTTCCCGGGGGAACCCATCCGTTGGTTCGATGGCAGGGATGCCAGCGATCGGATGCGCGAAGCGGGGCTCGCGGCGGTGCCCGCGCTCGTGGAGGCCCTGGCCCGCGCGGACCACGAGTCCTCCTGGCAGGCTTCGCTCAACATGCGCGGACAGTGTGTCGCGGCGCTGGGCACCATCGAGCCGCTTCCCACCTGCGCGATTCCCGCGCTCCTCGGAGTGCTCCGTCATCCCGGCTCGCGGGTGCGGCGGATGGCGCTCGCGGTGCTGGCGCGGATGCGTCCACACGCGACCCCCGCGGCCCTGCGTGCCGTCCTGCCGTGCCTGCGGGAGAAGGGCGACCTGCCAGTACGGCTGCAGGCGGCGACGGCGCTGGCGGCGATGCAGGGCCCGTTGCCGGACGAGGTCCGTGCCGCGGGGTTGTCGCTCCTTGGCGAGGCCCACCGCGCCTTGCGCCGGGAGGGGCTCCACGTCCTCGCCCGCTTCCCGCAGGGCGAAGAGGTCCTCACCGCGCTGGAGGAACAGGCCATCCTCGACGATGAGAATCGGCTCGAGGCGCTGCGCGTACTGTCCGGGGCGGCGCCGTCCCGAGCGATTCCAAGACTGCTCGAGGTGGCGAGCAACGCGAGGAAGCGTCAGCAGGAGGGGCCACCTCCGCCGGCCTGGCGGGGCACGTCCGGTGAGACCCAACGGAGCGAAGACGGGAAGAAAGCGGTCTTGCTCATCGGCCGGCTGGGCGCCCGGGGCGCGGAGGCGCTGGCCTCGCTCGATGCGCTTCGGGCGCTCGAGCTCCTGTCGCCCTATGTGGACGCCGTCATCGACGACATCACGCGCGCGGTGCTGCGCCAGCAATCCCCGCCCTTGAGGACGGACCGCTTCCAGGAGCCGCTCTGCGCCGCGCTTCTGGCGGACGTAGCGTGGCCCGCCGAGCGCACCGAAGAGCCGTCCCTGGCACTGCACCCGTGGCTCACGTCCCTGGCCGCCTTCGGTACGGAGGTGAAGGTGCGCGTCGCGCTCGCCGCCGCGCGACACGTGCTGTGGCTGTGGGAGTCCCAGGACCCGAACAACGACTACTCCCGCTGCACCATCATGGCCATGGACCGTTGGGTCAGTGAGCCGACGGAGGCGCACGCGGAACGGGTGGCTGGCATGGGGAACTTCATCCCCAGTCAGTTCTGCGCACCGGACGCGTTCTCCGCCGCCTGGTCGGTGAATTACGGCAGCCGGTGCGTTCCCCGGCCGACCGCGTCTTCCGCGTCGGCCCCGGCTGACGAGGAGGACCCCCTGTGGGCCTGTGTCCACGCCGCATGCAGGGCGCTGAGCCGTCGGTCTGTCATCACCTGGGCGTTCGGGGCCAGCGAAGCGCCGTCGGAGCCGCTCTCTCCGCGGGATTCGGCACGCGAGGTCCACCGCGCCATCGTGGACGAGGTGCTTCCCTGGGCCTGTGGAGCCTGGGACCCCGTGAAGGACACGCCACGGCTGCGCAAGGCGATGCGCGCGAACGGCTGGCGTGTGCCCCCGGCTTTCTGAGCCCCGCGAGTCCGGCGGTCCGCGGGTGTGCAGCGGCGATGGAACCGCGGGACCAGGAAGTGTGCACGGCGCCGCTCCTGGGAGGCGCGGACGCTGTGCGGTGTGCTGACGGACCGGGAGGACAGGTGACAACCCACTGCTGCCATGCATGAGGTCTGGCCCCGCGAATCGTGGGGGCGTCCATGGCGTGGAGGGCAGGAAGGCGAGGGTGGGGCGCGCTGCTATGTGGGGCGTGTGCGCTGCTGGCAGGAGGGACCCGAGCGGACGGCTGGCACGTGGAGTACGACGCCCCGGTTCCACTCTTCCTGGACCGCAGCTACATCCTCGACTCGCCCAATCGCATCCACCGCGAGGGGGCGCCCGACTCCTCGGAGAAGCTCATCTTCGAGGCGCAGGTGGCGCCCAACCTCTTCCTGCCGCAGCTCCACACGGGGGACTTCACCCAGCCCGGCGGCGAGTATTTCCTGTCCCTCATCATCACCCCGGCGGTGCAGCTGCGAATCGTGGACACGGCCAGCGACCCCGTCATCCCACCATCCTTCATCGCGAAGCTGACGTTCCAGGTGGCACACCTGCGGCCGCTGGCGAAGCCTCGGAGGGAGGGCGCCGCCGTCAGGAGCCTGGCGCTCGCGCTCAATGTCATCGCCGCGCACTACTCGAATGGCGAGTCAGGGTGCTTCTATGGCAATCAGACGCGAGTGGACTCGCGCTGCACGCCGTCGGAGGGACAGCTCCCGCTGAACGAGGTGACGGGCAGCTTCACCACCAATCTCTTCAGGATGGAGCTCCACACCCGGCTGGCGTTCGACGTGAAGCCTGACCTGCGCAGCGCATGGATTGTGGGTGGGTTCGCGGCCATCGAGCTGAACACGTCCGTGGGCCCCGGCCGCATCACCCGCTCGCAGCGCATCGTCTATGGCGACGGGCAGTGGGCCGCCGGCCTCATGGGGCAGCGCACCTGGAATGACCACCGCTTCCCGCTGGAAGCATCGCTGTCGAACCCCTTCGGAGAGACGCCGGCGCGGCGCGCCACGCTGAAGGTGGAGCTGGGCGCCTATCCACGCTGGGGCGCGGGCTTCGGTGTGTTCGCGCGGTACGTGAAGGGGCAGGACTACTACAACATCCTGTTCCTGGAGCCGGTGGCGCTCTGGCAGTTCGGGCTCGCCTTCGAGCTCAATCCGGGCGCACGCCTGCGGAGGGCCGAGGAAGGGCGGCCACCGGGTTTCCCCTAGAGGACTCAGAAGGCTTCGCCCACGTTCAGGTAGAAGCTCGGCTCGTTGCCATAGGCCACGTCGAGCCGGAGGTTCACGGGCACATCGGAGAGCGGCGCGAAGCGCAGGCCCACACCGGCCGCGGGCTTGATGTCGCGCGCGTCGAAGTCGCGCGGACTGCGAGCCACGGTCGCCGCGGAGACGAAGGCCACGCCACCCAACCGCCAGAAGAGCGGGGCGCGGTATTCGAGCTGGGCGCCCAGGTGCTGGCGCTCTCGGAAGCGGCCCTCCAGATAGCCCCGGCTCAGCTCCATGCCGCCCAGGCGCCCGGTGTCGTAGAAGGGCGGCTCGCCGTCGCGCAGCTCCACCAGTCCCTGCAGCGCGAGCACGTGGCGCTGTCCCCAGGGCAGCGTGAGGTAGCGCCGGACATCCAGCCGGAGCACGTCGAAGGCGTAGTCGGAGCCCCAGGCACCGCGCGCCCGCCGCAGGTTGAGCCGCGCCAGGACTCCTGTCACCGGGTTCAGGGTGTTGTCCCGCGAGTCATACAGCGCGGTGATTCCGAGCTGGAGGGTGGTGCCGCCCTCGGCCCCTGTCGTGAGCCGGACGGCGCCGTCCTCCGCCATGTGGGTGAAGCGCGCGCGTTGATAGCGCACGGTGGGGCCCACGTAGAGCCGGGGGGCGACGCGCCACTTCGGGCTCAGCTCGAGCTCGAGGAAGATGGGCGTGAAGTCCTCCTCGTCCTCCGCCCGCGTGCGCGCGCCCATGCCGAAGAAGCGGTCGGGGAAGCGCGCCGCGCTGGCGGTGGCCGTGAGGTTGAGCCGGTCGTCGAGCAGGTTCACATCCGGCTGGAGGAGCAGGGTGAACTGGCCACGCGTGCTCGCGGCGGCGGCCAGCATCACCTGCGACTCCCGGCGCCCCCGCGAGGCCGGGGGCTGGTACACGAGCGACGCGGCGCCACCGAGCAGGAAGCTCGTCTCCGGCTGGTACGCGGGCAGCACGAAGGGGACGACGCTGAAGCGCCCCTCCCTGGGCTCCTCGGGCGTGGCCACGAGGAGGACGCCGAGGACGGCCGTGAGGAGCGGAGTCATCGCGGGGCCTCAGACGTTCTCGTCGAGCCAGTCGAACAGGCGCGCTTCCGCCAGCGCCGTGGACGCCGCCTGGCAGTGCAGCGGCGCGGCCTCGTCATGGGTGAACAGCATCAGGTGCTTGGGGCCCCGGAGCGCGTCGTAGAGCTTCTGGGACTGGCCCGGCGAGGCGTCCTCCGCTTCGCCTTCCATGATGAGCACCGGGCAGCGGATGCGGTCGACGATGGCCTCGTTGGTGAATGCCTCCAGCTTGCGGAAGAGCTCGGACGGCGAGCGGGCGCCGTGCTTCCAGTACACGTCCCGCAGCCAGTACTGGGCGGTGGGCCAGCTGTCCGCGAGCGCGCCAATCGCCTGGTCGAACTTCTCCGGGTGCGACTTCAGCAGCGCCAGGGAGCCCGGGAGGAAGCGCTCGAAGTGCGAGCGCATGGACTCCCACCAGCTGAGGACGCCCGGGTTGGCGATGCACAATGCGATGCGCGGCTCGAAGGCCGCCGCCCGGGGCGCCAGCGCGCCGCCAAAGGACAGGCCCATGAGCAGGATGCGGCGCGGGTCCACGCCGCTGATGCGCTCGGCCGCGTCCACCACCGGGCTGACGGCCTTCTCCCAGTCCGGCCGGAAGCTCAACCGGTGCTCGCGCAGCGAGCGCCCCTGGCCGGGCCCGTGGAACATCAGCACGTGGTAGCCCCGCCGGGCCGCGCCCTCCCAGACCCACTTCGTCTCCTCGGGCCAGGCGTGCAGCCCCTGGTGGAGGAGGATGACGGGCGCGCTCGGCTTCGCGTGCGGCGAGCGTACGAAGTACGCGGCGAGCGTGGTGCCCTCATAGGGAATGGCCAGCGGCTGCACGTCATGGCCGAGCAGCCCGTTCGACTTCTCGAACGTGGTGGCCGCGTGGCGCGTCACCTCGAGCATCCGCGGGTCCTCCAGGTCCGTGTAGTGAATCGTCGCGGCGCGGTAGTAGTTCGCGGCCCGCGCGTAGGCCTGTCCCGCGCTCAGCAGGTGCCCCTTGGCCTCGGCGTCCCGGGCCTGTCCGTGGACCCGCTGCGCCGTCTTCCGCCACGCCTCGAACCAGCTCTCCTCGTCGCCGGGACGGATGCGGCTGGCCGTCTCCAGCACGTCCCCCACGTCGCTTTGCCCATGTGCCGCATGGCCCAGGTACCAGAGCACCTGGTTGTCCATCAGCCCGTCCCCCGTGAGCCGGATGTCGTACCAGGCGTCTCCACGGGGATTGATGCCCTGCACGTCCTGGGATGCTGGCGCCAGCGCGCTCCTCAGGCCCAGCGCGGTCGCCGCGCCACCTGCGAACAGCCCCGCCCCCAGCAGCACACCTCGTCGAGACGGCCTTCCTGCGGTAGTTTCGCCTCCGGACTTGGACATGGGATTCAATCTCCTGGGTTAATCTGTTGATTGAATCGATAGGTTGAGACTCGCTCGGCTGTCAAGCGCCGGCACGGACGCGTGTCGTTTCAGGGGTTTGCAGGGATGGGCAACAAGGAGCAGGAAGCCCGGGAGCGGATTCTCCGGGCGACCATCATGTGCATCGGCAGGGACGGCCTGGACGCGACGGGCATCCGGGAGATTGCCCGTGAGGCGCAGGTGAACAGCGCGGCCATCAGCTACTACTTCCGGAGCAAGGAGAAGCTGGTGGCCCTGGCGCTGGAGCAGACGCTGAACGAGGCCTTCGGGAACGTCATCGAGGACTTCGACCGGCTCCGGCAGGAGGGGCTCGCCATCCGCGAGGCGTTCGAGACGCTGCTCGGCGACTTGCTGAGCAACAGCGGGCGTTACCCGTACATCGCCCACGCGCACTTCCATGATGCGCTGGCTCAGCAACGCTACGACGGCAGGGCCATCCAGCGCCTCAACGCGTTCCTGGCGGAGCTGGCCGGACGGCTGGCCCCGGCGACGCCGCACCTGACGGAGAATCGGCTGCGGATGGCGCTGACCCAGGTGTGGTCCTCGATCAGCCTGCTCTCGATGATGCCCCGGCTGTTCGACCAGTTCATCCTGCTGGACTTCGGCACGCTCGAGACGCGCAGGGCGTGGGTGCAGCAGGCGTCACGGCTCCTCTTCGTGCCGTGACGCGCGGAGGCAGTGGGGCCCGCCGGCGGGCCCCGGGCGCGCCACGAGGCCCAGTGAGCCGCGCGGCGCGCGCCGCATTTTCAGAACGGTGAGCCGTCCGCGCGCAGGCCCGGCGAGCTCGGGAGGCCCGACGTCAGCGTGTCATGCGGCACGAAGCTCGCCTCCGGCGTCGCATCCGGAGAGCGGTTGGCGGACACGCCAGGCACGGTGGCCGTGTAGTCGAACTGGTCCACCAGCGAGCTGTCCGACCGGCGCAGCCGCACGGAGTCGCTGCTGTTGCCCAGGCCCAGGAGCCCTCCGGAAGCCGCCACCGCGTTGGCCAGGCCCGTGGGCACCGCGGCGGCGCCTCCGAACACGACCACGGCCTGGCCACCGTCCAGCTGCGTCCCGGCCGCGAAGACGTGGCGCGCGGAGCCGTTGGTGGCGTCCCACAGCGTCCAGCCGGAGAGGTCCACCGGGAAGGGGCTCGCGTTGACCAGCTCGACGAACTCGTGGGCCGCGGTCTGCTCGCCTTCGTTGGCGAGCACCTCGTTGATGAACACCCGCGCCGGGCCGCTGACGAGCGTCAGCGCCTCGTCATTCACATCCACATGGGCTGGATTGTAGGCGTCCACCACGCGCACGAAGACCTCGGTGGCGTCCAACTCCGGCACGGTCCAGGCGTAGCGCCCCAGGGCCGCGGGGACCGAGGCGGCCACGACGTTCCACTCCGCGCCGCCGTTGGTGGAGACCTCGACGCGCACCTCGCCCACGCCCCAGGACGTCCAGGTGATGGGCAGCGTGCTCCCGCTCTGGTACGTCCCGCCCTGAGGGGCCTTCAGGCGCAGGAAGGGGCCGGTCTCCGCGCTGAAGCTGTAGCTGCTGACGACCGGGCGGTGGTCGCTCACCACGTTGAGGAAGTCCGGGAACCACGTGTCCGCGTAGATGACGCGCGCCGAGCCGGGGACGTAGCGGTCCGCCACCTCGTTGGTGGCCAGGGTGTGGTCGACGACGTTCTCGAAGCCGATGGAGGTGTCGTCCCCCGCCAGCGACAGCTCGCGGGTGATGAAGGTGTAGCGGTCCGGGTCGGAGACGAAGTTCTGGTAGGGCGTGGCCAGCGGCTCGCTGGTGCTGGGGTCGAGCGAGATGGAGTCGTCCACGTCGTCGTTCCAGTCGCCGATGACGAAGACGTGCTGGGTGGGCAGGTTCTCGTCCAGGTACGCCTTGAGCGCGGCGGCGGCGCGCTCCCGTGCCTCCCTCGGGCCCGTCGGGTCGGCGCTGTTGGCGCGCATGTGGACCACGATGACGGTCAGCGGCGTCTCCTCGCCCTGGATTTCCGTGGTGAAGTCCACGCGGAGCGGCGGGCGGTCGGCGAAGTCGCTGATGTTGCCAATCCGGACCAGGCTCGCGCTCTGGAAAGTGAGGGAGCTGTCATAGAGCACGCCCACCTTCTGGCTGCTCGTGCCATACGGCGAGGTGCCGCCGGAGACGAAGGCCGCGTCGTTGGAGAGGAAGCCATTGAAGCCGGGGAGCTGGGCCTTGAGCAGCTCGAAGTCGGCGGCATCCACCATCTCCACCATGGCCCAGAGGTTGGCGCCCGCCGCGAGCATGATGTCCCGCGCTCCGGCAATCTGGAGGTCATCCGAGGTGCCACCATCCGATGAGGAATTGGCGGGACCGCGCGAGTCGGAGCCGAAGTACGTCAGGTTCCACTGGCCCACGGTGAACACGGGCGCGCCCGGTGCGACCACGGAGAGCGTCAGCTCCCGCGACGCACTCTGACCGTCCGCGTCCTCCACCGTGACGGAGACGGTGCGGTCCGCCACCTCCGCGGGGGTGCCGGACAGCGTGCCCGCGGCAGACAGGGTGAGGCCCGGGAGCGTGGTGCCCTCGGCCAGGCTCCAGCTCAAGGGCGCGCGGCCGCCCGTGGCGGTGAGGGTGACCGAATACGGTCGTCCGACGGTGCCCTCGGGCAGCGCCTCCGTGGTGATGCTCGGCGCCAACTCCTGCCCGGCGTCTGTTCCCGCATCCGCGTCTAGGCCCGCGTCTGGCTCGGAGCCCGCGTCCGGGTCGGTCCCCGCGTCGGTGATGACGCCGCTGTCCGGGGGCGTGGGCTTGGGGTCGTCATCGCCAGAGCAGGCGGTCAACAGGAGCAGGACGAGAAGCGGCGCTAGCAGGCGGGGTGACGGCATGAACGACTCCAGGGGCGGTTGACGAAGCAAGACAAACAGCGACGGTAGCCGATGAGGCGGACACGCGCCGTCTAGCACGACAACACGCTGGCGCGACACGGCAGGGGCCCGTGTCACGGCGCCATCAGGTCCTGCCTGCTTCGACGATGGCCTGGAGCGCCGCCAGCCCGAGGAGGGGAGCGGTCCTGCGCGCCTCGGACAGCTTCTGGCTGGATAGCAGCCTCGAGCTCACGCGCAAGTCATTACGTTGTATCGGGACCGCGCTCGAACGCGACGATGAAAGGCTTGTCGTCGCGGAGGTCGCGATGGGGTGGCTCGCCCAGGTGGATATCGGCGAGCCCACGCGACCGCGGAGAACCTGAGCGGGCACCCGGGGGGCGCGGTGATGCTCGCGCCTCAGGCGGGGACTTCGAGATTCATTGACAGTCCAGCTTCGAACTCGGGCGCCTGCCGAAGGCGCTCCAGGACGATGCGCGTGCAGTGGAGCGTGACGAGGGGAATCGTCCCTGGCTCGCTGATCCACCGGACGGCGTCCATCAGGTGGTGGGCCCGCAGGAAGGCCAGCACGGCATCGCGGAACCGGCGTCCCTCCTCCAGCGCGGCCTCGTACGCGGACCGGCGGTCCGGAGGCGAGGTCCTGACGGCGGCGGCGCCGCGCTTGCGGCGAGGCAGAGGCTGATACGGCGAAGCGCTCTGCCGGGGCATGACGATGGCTTCAATCCACATCGCGTCACCCTCCACACTCCGGGTCCTGGGGTGGGTCTGGGGATTATCGGACATGGCGCGTGCAGGTTGCGCCGCCTTCGCCTCGCCCTCAAGTGTGGGGCCCGCTCGCCCCCATGGCAGGGGTCGGCCGAGGGCGTCGTGTGGCACGCTCTGGCCCCGGGTGTGCTGGCGTGGGCCCGGCCGGCCGCTTGCCCCCTCCCGGAAGGCGCCAACCCCTTGAAGTTCGAGCCTGGGCATGTCCGCTGGTGCGCACGGAGCCCTCGGGCTGCCTGGCGTCCGGGCAACCACATCCTACCTTGTGAGGCATGAAGGCCTCGCGTCGGCAGCTCCCCGTCTATGTGCCACCGCGCACGGTCTGGACCGTCGGGCTCCAGGTCCTGCTGCTGGTCCTGAGCTGGACGGTGCTTCGCGCGCTGTACCCCGTGCTCACCTTGCTGGCGGTGGTGTTGTTGCTCGCCATCGCCTTGAACCCCCTGGTGCGCTGGCTGACGCAGTGGGGATTGCCGCGCGGTGTGGGGGTGGCCGTCGTGGCGCTGCTGCTGCTGGGGACGATGGGCGTCCTGGTGGGGACGCTCGTGCCGATGCTGGTCAACCAACTCCAGGGACTGGTCGAGACGATGCCGGCGGCCTTCGAGCGGCTCGCGGAGTCCCGCTGGGTGCAGGAGCTGAGCAAGCGCTATGGCGTGCAGGTGCACGCGGAGGACCTCGTCCGCTTCGAGCCGTCGGACCTCGCGGGCCGCCTCATCAACGTGCTGTCATCCACGTTGGGGCTGGTGGCGGGAGGCATCTCCGTGGTGGTCCTCACCGTGTTCAGCCTCCTGTTTGGCGAGGACCTCTACGAGAGCATCCTGCAGTGGGTGTCGCCACGCCGCCAGCCGCGCGTCCGGATGCTGGCGTCCCGGATGCGCAAGGCCGTGGCCAACTACCTGGCGGGGACGCTGCTGGTGATGACCATTGGCGGGACGGTGGCCGCCACCATGGCGCTCATCCAGGGCGTGCCGTACTTCCTGCCGCTGGGCATGGTGGTGATGTTGCTGGGCATCATTCCCTTCCTGGGCAGCATCGTCAGCGCGGTGCTGGTGGGCGTCGTCACCCTGGCGACGGTGGGGCTCAAGGACGCGCTCATCGCGGTGGCCGTGTTCATCGTGTACCAGCAGATCGAGTCCAACGTGCTGAGCCCCATGATTCAGCGCCGGGCCATCCGCATGAATCCGCTGCTCATCTCCATCGTGGTGCTGAGTGGCGGCGCCCTGGCGGGGATGTCCGGCATCGTGCTGGCGGTGCCCCTGGCCGCGGCGGCACAGGTGCTGGTGCAGGAGGTGCTCACGCTGCGCCGGGAGTCCTGGCGGCGGACGCACCGGCAGGAGGTTGCCCGGCGGGAGCCAGGGCGCGGAGCGGCGGAGGAGGGGTTGCTCTTCGCGGGGCCCATGGAGCCGCCTCGGCCGCACGCGCCGCCGGGGGACGCGCCTGCTTCGCCGCCAGAGCATCCGGAGTCTCACTGACGTCAGCGGCGGATGAAGGAAAGGGCTCCCGGCGGACGGCCCGGGAGCCCTTCTCGGCCATTCCACCGTCACTCACGACGGCGGCGTGGGGACGTCAGCGGCTGGCCTGCGTCGACCGGCCCTGGACGGTACGCGCCTTCGTCGGCGGCGTGGCGGCCACGGCGGCCGCCACGCCGAAGACGAGGTCATCGCGGTCGTTGAACGAGCCCGAGGTGCACGAGCTCGCCGTGCCGCCGTAGCGGAACTGCGCGCGGATGGCGTGGTTGCCCGCGGTGGCGCCCAGGTTGAACGTGTGCGTGAAGGTCCGCGCCCCGGAGCCCGTGCACGCCACGTTGGTGGTCAGCGCCGTCCACGACGGAGCGGAGGCGTTGGTCGTGTAGTAGAGGTCGAAGCGGTCCGTGGACCCCCAGCACCACACCGTCACCTCGGCCGTCACCTGCTTGCCCACGGCGAAGGCGCCGTGGTCCACCGTGCGGAGGACCACGCGGTCGACGCTCTCGTCGTTGTGGTAGGTGCCGGAGCTGCCGTCCGCGCAGGAGTTGTTGATGGTGTTGGGCTGGTTGGGCTCCACGCCGCCGGACAGATTGCCGCGGCCGTTGACGAGCACCGGTCCGGTGTCACACCCGCACACGTTGCCGCAGGACGGGGCCCGCAGCGTGCTGTTGTAGGCGGCCGCCACCGGCGTGCAGATGTTGGTGGTGGTGAAGCTGCGGGCGGTGCTGTAGGCGCCGGTGCCGCAGGAGTCCGCGGCCCGGGCGCGCCAGTAGTACGTGGTGCTGCTGCTCAGCGCCGGCGTCACCGTCCAGGCGCTGGTCGTCAGCGCGGTGGCGGAGCGGACCACGTTGGTGAAGGCGGCGTCCGTCGCCACCTGGACCTCGTACGTGGAGGCGTTCGTCACGTCGCTCCAGTCGAGCGCGGCCGAGGTGCCGATGCCGGTGGCGCCGTCCGCGGGGCTGCTCAGCGTGGGGGCCGCGAGGGTGACGCAGCCGCGCGTGGTGAAGGACGACGCGGAGCTCCAGGCGCCCACGCCACCGCACGAGTTGCTGGCGCGCACGCGCCAGTAGAAGGTGGTGCTGGTGGGCAGGGGCGGGGTCACCGTCCAGGTGCTGGCCGTCAGCGACGCGGCGCTGGCCACCACGTTGGTGAAGGCCGCGTCGGTGGCGACCTGGACCTCGTACGTGGAGGCGCCCGACACGTCGTTCCAGTCCAGCACCGCGGCCAGCGTCACGCCGGTGGCGCCGTTGGACGGCGTGGCGAGCACGGCCGTGCCAGGCGCGGCGCAGACGGGCGTGGCGCAGGTGCAGGTGCTGGCGGCGCCGTAGCACGCGTTGGAGGAGGCCGGGACGATGGAGTAGCAGTACTGCCGGCCGTTGGCGACCTCGGTGTCGGTGTAGCTGGTACCGGTGACGGTGGCGACCTTGGCCTTGCCGAAGTCGCAGCCCGCGAAGCCCTCCGTCTTCATCACCCAGTACTGGGTGGCGCCGGCGGACGCATCCCAGCTCAGGTCCACCTCACCGTCACCCGCGGTGGCGGTGGTGTTGGCGGGCGCCGCGGTGGGGCCGGCCGCGCAGCCGTTGTCCGTCACCGTCGGCGTCGAGCAGGCGATGCGGTGCCGGTTGTACGCCGCGTAGATGGCGGACATGTGCGGCGTGCCGTTGGCCAGGTTGCCGTCGTCGTCGTCCGCGGCCAGCCACTGCATGTAGCCGTTGGTGGCGCCGCAGCCGTCGGAGGTGCCCTGCGAGCAGTTGCAGGCGTGCCACGTGCCCACGTTGCCGCTGCCCTGGTAGAAGATCTTGTTGCCCACGATGAAGGCGGTGTTGGAGTCGTAGTTGAACGGCGGCGCCGTCAGGTCACGGGTGACGAAGTCCCAGGCGGCCTGGCGCACGGGCGAGGCCGCGCAGTGGACCTGGCGGCTGCACGGGCCGCTGCCGGAGCTGCACATGGGGCACACGAAGTTCTGCGGGGTGGCGGGGATGTTGGGCACGCTGGCGGCCCAGTCCGCGTCACGCACGCCGGAGCACCGCGTGTTGCACCACGACTGGCCGGCGACCTGCGCCTCCTGCTGGTTGTAGCCGGTGTTGTCCGGCGTGCGGCCGCACCCGGTGTTGACCGACTCGAAGAAGCCATAGCCCACGCAGGACGTCTGCAGGCGGTAGATGGCCGCGATGTCCGCGTAGCCCTCCGACGAGTTGCTGAGCGTGCCGTTGGCGTCGAAGTCATCGATGCCGTGGCCCCACTCGTGGTCGAACACGGCGCCAATCTCACCGGTGTTCCGGCAGCCGCCGCCGCTCCGGTAGAAGTTCACCGAGGAGCCGTTCCAGAAGGCATTGCAGGTGCTGTTGAGGTTGACGTTGGAGAGCAGCTGGCCCTGGAGCCAGGTGTTGGTGGGCAGCCACCCGCGGGCCTGCTCGGCCAGCTTGTTCAGCTCGTAGAAGCTGGAGCGCGACGCGGCGGTGTTGCCGGGCGAGGTGCCCGGGGGCACGGTGCAGTCGTGGTCGTTGTTCTGACCGCCCAGGTCCAGGTTGCCCGTGGTGGAGCTGACGTTGATGGCGCCGCAGTTGTCGTTGACGCGGACGTACTTGCCCGCCAGCGTCGTGGTGACGGTGCCGGAGCTGTAGTTCACGATACCCGCGCCGTCCGTGAAGTTGTTGGGTGCCGGCAGCCCCGTGTTGGCCCAGGGCATGGGCGTGTTGGGCTGCATCGTGCCGCACGTCTCGTTGGAGGTGCAGGAGCCGATGTTGGTGGACGGGTAGACGCCGCCCTTCATCTGCGCGTCGAAGTAGTGGTTGTCGTCCTCGATGGCCAGCACCTCGCCGGTGTTGGCGTCGACCGTCGTCTTCCAGCGCTGGTGGCCGTCGGCCTCGGAGAAGCCATACGTGTACACGAGCCGGTGCTCGTAGCCGGTGCCCACGGCGCCGTTGAAGGACTCGCCCTGGAGCGCCACCGGGGCAATCTCCAGCGTGGGCTGCTGCCACAGCGTCTGCGGGCTGGCGTTCAGCCCCACGAAGCCGTTGCCCGCCACCAGCGCGTCCTGCGGGGCGAGCAGGGGGCGGGTGCCGATGCGCACGTTGGCCCAGGCCTCGGTGCCCAGGAGGATGAGGTTGCCGTGGCTGATGGTCGCCGCGATACGGCCATGCCGCACGGGGACGCCGTTGACCTGCTGGGCGATGTGGACCTGGATGAGGTCGTCGTGGACGAACGTCACGCGCGGGCTGCTCAGCTGCATCAGGTCGATGTTGAGCGCGGCCTGGTTGTCCGCGATGAACTTGAAGATGAGGTCGGCGATGGTGCTCTCGTCCACGTCCGCGATGGAGCGGCCGATGGCCTCGCGGACCTGGTCCATGGTGACGCGGTTGTTGAAGCCATCGCCCGGGATGAGGGGGATGGTGCCCTGCACGGCGGTGGGCGTGCCGGTGCGCGGGTCGAGGTAGACGTTGAACTCGCGGCCGTTGCGCTTGAAGAAGTCATCCCACGCGTCGGCGCTGAGCGAATGCATGCGCTGGCGGGCCTGCTTCAGCGGCATGTTCTGGATGGGGAGGTACAGCTCCGGCTTGAAGAATGCCTTGTCGGCGACGGCGCTCGGTCCCTTGTCCGGCGGCTGAAAGGCCCAGGTGGTCGTGGCTAGGAGCAGGACGAGACATGCTGCTGACACCCGTGTGTTGCGCATGCGTTTCTCCTCTGCGGCTCCGCGAGGGACGGGCCCTCGCGGGGGCTCCTGGAGGGAGCTCGGAAACGCTGATAGCGGGTGCATGAATAAAGCTGAATACGAGGTATTCCGTATCTAATTCCCGAGCGACGAACCTCAAGAAAAACGGGCACTAACGGTGTTCACTGTTAGTGAAGTCGGGGCGGTTGGGTGCGGGAAGCGCCGCGGCCTCATGGCGCCGGGATGAAGTTTTCCGATGGAGGCCGCGCGGCCGTCACTCTGGCCAGATGCGCACCCAGTCATCCTGGATGAGCTTGCCGCTGGTGGTGTCGGTGCTGCCGCTGGCCATGAAGCGGCGGGGGGCCGCCAGCGCGAGGGCGCCCGCCTCCACCCAGAGCAGCAGGAGCGCGGCGGCGGCGATCGCGGGCAAGCGCGTGGCCCAGGGCCGCGCCGGCGCTCGGGCGGCGAGCGCCACGAGCGGGAGCAGCAGCAAAGGGATGAGTGCTGGAAAGACGGCGAGCAGCCCCCGCGTGTAGCCGAAGAAGGCCACGGTGATGAGCGCGCGGTGCAGCAGCACGAGCGTGAAGAGCGAGAAGCCGCGCCACGCCGGACGCAACGACAGCGCCGCGCCGGTGAGCAGGAGCAGCGTGAGGGGCCACTTCAGTCCCGCGCCTTCCGGGACGAAGACGTCCACGGGCGCCCGGGCGCCATTCAGCCCCGCGGGCTGGTTGGTGGTGCCCAGCCCCAGCCGGAAGCCGTCCAGCCAGCGGTCCAACTTGGCCACCCACAGGCGCGCCGCGTCCGCGGGGTGGTCGCGCATCCACGCGAGCCCCTCCGCATACCCGTGGAGCAACAGGTGACGCTGCGCGGGGTTGGCCACGTCGAGGAAGCCGTCCTGCCCGGCGCTGTTGACGCTGTCGGGTGTGAAGCCCCCCGTGGCCCCGGCGTGGTTCGCCATGGCGAAGTTGATGGGGCCATACACGGTGATGGGCGCCAGCACGGGCAGCGGCTCCAGCCGTGGCGTGCGGGCATTCAACTCGCGGAGGACACGCGCGTTGTGCACCGCCCAGGGGGCCAGCACGACGGCGGTGACGAGCAGGGCTGTGCCCCAGCGCAGGGCCAGCGTGCGCACCGGCTGGGCGCCCCGCTGGAGCCACGCCCACGCGAGGAGGAAGGGCCAGAGGTAGAGGTGCTCGGCACGGGTGAGCGAGCCCAGGCCCATGACGACGCCCAGCAGCACCGCGCCCCACGCCGTGGGCCCCTCGCGGTGCTGGAGCATCAGCGCGCAGGTGGCCGACAGGAAGAAGGCGTAGAGCACCTCGTTGCTGTACGTGGTGGACAGCACCAGCCAGCCGAAGCTGCCGGCGAAGAGGGCCGCGCCCAGCAGGCTCCAGCCCGTGCCCAGCACCCGCCGCCACCACACCCAGGTGAAGGCCACGGTGGCCGCGTTGAGCACGGCGAGCGCGAGCTTGTAGGGGTAGGCGCTGCCTTGCGGCGTGCCCAGCGCCCCGTAGAGCAGCCCCAGGAACGCGGGGAACAGGGGCGGGTGGTAGGGCAGGGTGGCGGGGCCCGGCTGCCCACGCACGAGCTCGAGCGCGTAGGCGTGGAAGAAGCGCGAGTCGCCGTAGAAGAAGATGGAGAAGGGCCACGTCCGGTCGGGCGCCGCCTGGAGGAAGAGCCACCGCAGGAGCAGGCTGAGGCCAAACGTCACGGCGGCACCGAGGGCCACCGGGTGCCGCGCGCACAGTCCGCTCGCGATGGTGAAGAGCCTGCGCATGCCACCCCCCGGGTCGCGTTGCGCAGCACCTTATACCGGGCGTCCGGCGGGCGGCCAGGAGGCGTCAGGCCTTGCGGCCTCAGCGCCCTCAGCTCTTCAGGTTGGGCTTGCCCTGGTGGGCGACGAGCAGGTCATGCATGTCGTTGGCGTGCTCCTCCTCCTTGGAGAGGATGTCCTCCATCATCCGGCGCGTCGTCGGGTCATGGTTGGCGAAGTAACGGACCATCTCCTGGTACGTCTGGATGGCGATGCGCTCGGCGATGAGGTTCTCCTTGATCATGTCCACCAGGTTGTGCCCCTCGGCGTACTGGCTGGCGCTGCGAGAAAGGAGGCCCTCGGGATTGAAGTTCGGCTTGCCGCCGAGCTGATTGATGCGCTCGGCAATCCGCAGCGCGTGCTCCTGCTCCTCGCGCGCGTGGTCGCCGAACTCGTCCTTCACCGCCTCGCTGTGGATGCCCACAGCGGCGATGTAATGATAGGTGTAGCGCAGCACGCAGACGATTTCCGTCGCCAGCGCGTCGTTGAGCAGCTTGATGGTGGCGTTGACGTCGCCCTCGTAGTCCTCGGTGATGGCGCCTTCCTCCAGGTGCTCCCGGGCCCGTCGGCGAATCTCGGTGATGTCCGTGAGGAAGGGCTGCTGTACTTCGGCCATGGTGATTCCCCTGGGCCCCGTGGTTCCAGTGGACTGTCCGCGCGAGCGCGGGGCGGGGCCTCGCGCAAAAGTAGGAAGCCCGCGGCGCGCCGGAGGGGCTCACGGGAGGAACGGTCCGCCGCCACGGTCCGGGAGCGGACGAGGGCCCTGCGTGCCCCGGGCTTTCAGAAAACCAACGAACTTCCACGTCAAGGTGGCAGGCTGCGCCGGTTCGTTCCCTAGACTCCGCCACCCCACAGCCTGGTACGGAGGGAAGCGTGTCTGACGCAGGTGAGCAGTCCATCCTGGCCATCGACCTCGGCACGTCGGCCGTCAAGGTGGCGGCGGTCACCCTGAGGGGCCGCATCCTGGGCGGAGACGTGGAGCCCCTGGAGCTGTCCTTGCTCCCGGACGGTGGCGCCGAGCAGCAGCCCGAGTCCTGGTGGCGCGCCATCGTCCTGGCGACGCGGCGCCTGCTCGCGTCGGGCGCCGTGCGCGCCGACGACGTCATTGGCGTCAACTGCAGCTCCCAGTGGTCCGGTACCGTCGCGGTGGACGAGTCGGGCACCCCGGTGTGCCCGGCGCTCATCTGGATGGACTCACGCGGCGCGCAGGACGTGAAGCGCGTGGTGAGCGGCTTCCTCCCCATCGAGGGCTATGGCGTCCGGCAGCTCCTGACGTGGATTCGCCTGACGGGCGGCGTGCCGAGCCTGTCGGGCAAGGACCCGGTGGGCCACATCCTCTACCTCCAGCGCGAGCGGCCGGACGTGTACCGCCGGACGTACAAGTTCCTGGAGCCGAAGGACTGGCTCAACCTGAAGCTGAGCGGCCGCTGCGCCGCCTCGTATGACTCCATCACCCTGCACTGGGTGACGGACAACCGGACGCTGGGCCGCATCGTCTACGACGACCGGCTGCTGAAGCTGGCGGGACTGGAGCGCGACAAGCTCCCGGACCTGGTGCCGGCCTCCACGGTGCTCGGGCCGCTCCAGGCGGAGGCCGCGCGCGCGCTGGGCCTGCGTGAGGACGCGCAGGTGGTGACGGGCGCGCCGGACATCCTCGCCGCCGCCGTGGGCTCGGGCGCGGTGGGCGACTTCGAGCCTCACCTGTGCGTGGGCACGTCGTCATGGCTGTGCTGCCACGTGCCGTACAAGAAGACGGACCTCTTCCACCAGATGGCGTCGCTGCCCTCCGCCCTTCCGGGGCGCTACCTGCTGGCCAACGAGCAGGAGTCGGCCGGCATCTGCCTCACCTTCCTCAAGGACAACATCCTCTACGGACGCGACACGCAGGCGGGCACGGAGCGCGACCCCCCAGACCTGTACCAGGTCATGGAGCAGCAGGCCGGCGGCGTGCCTCCCGGGAGCGACCAGCTCATCTTCATGCCGTGGCTGAATGGCGAGCGCAGCCCGGTGGACGACAAGTTCCTGCGCGGCGGCTTCTTCAACCAGTCCCTGAAGACGACACGGGCCCACATGGTGCGGGCGGTGATGGAGGGCGTGGCCTACAACTCACGTTGGCTCTTCACCTATGTGGAGCAATTCGTGGGACGGAAGCTGCCGTCGCTGCGCATCATCGGCGGGGGCGCCCGGTCCGCGCTGTGGTGCCAGATTCACGCCGACGTGCTGGGCCGCACGGTGCAGCAGGTGGACGAGCCGGTGCTGGCCAACGCGCGTGGCGCCGCCTTCCAGGCCGCGGTGGCGCTGGGCCGGCTGACGGTGGAGGAGATTCCCGCCCTGGTGCCCGTCGCCCGTACCTTCCAACCGGACGCCAGGAACGCGGCGCTCTACGACGAGCTGTTCCGCGAGTTCGTCAATCTCTACAAGCAGAACAAGGCCATCTTCGCGCGGCTCAACCGCGCGCGAAGCGCCTGAACCCCGAGGACCCCGCCATGGCACTTCCCGACCTGAAGTCGCTGCGCCTGCTGAACCATGTTCCGCCACGGCTGCTCTCCGCGGCCGAGCGCTACCTCAAGGCCGTTCCCGGTGTGAAGGACCTGCTGTCGAAGGAGACGGGCTCGCTCCTGTCCGAGCTGGAGGGAGGCCTCAAGCCCTACCGGGGGAAGATGCCGTCCTACGAGCGCCTGCCCCCCACGGGGCGCTCGCGCGAGGACGTGTTGCGAGAGCTCCAGGCCCTGGAGTCCCAGGAGGAGTACCGCTGGCGCGAGGGCCGGGTCTCCGGCGGCGTGTACAACGGTGACGCCGAGCACATCGCGTTCCTCAACCGCGTGTACGCGCTCCACTCGCAGAGCAACCCGCTGCACGCCGACCTGTGGCCCAGCGCCACCAAGTTCGAGGCGGAAGTGGTGGCGATGACGGCGAGCATGCTGGGGGCGGACGTCGCCAACGCCGGCCAGCCCGAGGAGGCCCGCATCTGCGGCGCCATGTCGTCGGGCGGCACGGAGAGCATCATGCTGGCGATGAAGACGTACCGGGACTGGGCCCGCGAGACGAAGGGCATCACCCGGCCGGAGATGGTGGCGCCCGCCAGCGCGCACCCGGCCTTCGACAAGGCGGCGCACTACTTCGGCATCAAGATGGTGCGGGTACCGGTGGGCCCGGACTACCGCGCGGACGTGGCCGCCATGCGCAAGGCCATCAACCGCAACACCATTGTCCTCATCGGCTCCGCGCCGGGCTTCCCCCACGGCGTCATCGACCCCATCGAGGCGCTGTCCGAGCTGGCTCGCAAGAAGCGCATCGGCTTCCACACGGACGCGTGCCTGGGCGGCTTCGTGCTGCCCTTCGCGCGGAAGCTGGACTACGACGTGCCGCCCTTCGACTTCCGGCTGCCGGGCGTGACGTCCATGTCCGTGGACACGCACAAGTTCGGCTACGCGGCCAAGGGCTCGTCGGTGGTTCTCTACCGGGGCACCGAGCTGCGCTCGTTCCAGTACTTCACGGCGACGGACTGGCCCGGGGGCATCTACTTCTCGCCCACCTTCTCCGGCAGCCGGCCCGGGGCGCTCATCGCGTCCGCGTGGGCCGCGCTGGTGAGCATGGGCGAGCAGGGCTACCTGGACGCCACCCGGAGCATCCTGGAGACGGCGGCGACCATCAAGCAGGGCATCCGCGCCATCCCCGAGCTGCACGTGCTGGGAGACCCGCTCTTCGTCATCGCGTTCGGCTCCGAGTCCCTGGACATCTACAAGGTGATGGAGCGGATGAGCGAGCACGGGTGGAACCTCAATGGCCTGCACAAGCCGTCCGCCGTGCACCTGTGCGTGACGCTGCGCCATACACAGCCCGGCGTCGCCGAGCAGTTCCTGACGGACCTGCGCGACGCGGTGGAGCACGTGAAGGCCCACCCCGGCGAGAAGGGGACGATGGCGCCCGTCTACGGCATGGCGGCCAGCGTGCCCTTCCGCGGCCTGGTGAGCGACCTGCTCAAGAAGTACATGGACCTGCTGTACAAGGTGTAGCCGGCCTCCGAGGGGCTACAGCGAGCGGAGCGCAATCTCCGTCAGCTCCGTGTCCGTCAGCACCAGGGGGTTGGCCTTCATGCTGCTGGCCCCCTTGGCCTTCGCGACCAGGGCGGGCACCTGGGCCTCCGTCAGGCCGTAGCGCCCCAGGCCCGGGATGCCGAGCGCGGCGCGCTGGGCATCCACCCACGCGACGGCGTCCTCCGGCCGCGCATCGGGCTGGCCCGTCAACAGCACCGCGAGCTCCTGGAAGCGCGACGTCGACGGATGGCCGGGCGCGCGGGCCCGCAGTGCCCGCAGGTTGACGTCCAGCACCGCGGAGAGCAGCGCCGCGCATACCGCTCCGTGGGGCGCGTCGAACATGCCGCCCACCGGGGCGGCGAAGCCGTGCACCGCGCCCAGCCCGGAGTTGGCCAGACACAGGCCGCCGAAGAGGCTGGCCAGGGCCAGGTCCTCGCGCGCGGAGGCATCCGGACCCTCCAGCACCGCGCGCCGCAGCGAGCGCGCCGAGCGGCGCATGCCCTCGCGGGCCAGCGCGTCCGTCAGCGGGTTGGCCCGCGCGGAGAGGAAGGGCTCGATGAGCTGGGACAGCGCGTCCATGCCGCTGGAGGCGAGCACGGCGGCCGGCGCCCCCGTGAGCAGGTCCGGGTCCACCAGCGCCACGCGCGGCAGCATGTGTGGACTGCGCAGGCTGGCCTTCACCTTCGCGTCCTTCGACCCGAGCACCGCGTTGCGCGTCACCTCGGAGCCGGTGCCGGCGGTGGTGGGAATGGCCACGAAGGGCAGCGAGGGGCGGGTGAGCGGCTGGCCCCGGCCAATGACCTCCAGGTAGTCCAGCGGGTCACCCCCATTGGCGGCGAGCGCCGCCAGGGCCTTGCCCGCGTCCAGGGCGCTGCCACCGCCCAGCGCCACCACCGCGTCACAGCCGGTGTCGGCCACGCGGGCGGTGCCCTCGCGGGCCAGCTCCACCGTGGGCTCGCCGTCCACGGAGAAGACGTGCACGTGCAAGCCCTCGCGCTCCAGGGCGTCGCGCAGGGGCCGGGCGCGCGAGGCGTCCTTCCCGGTGACGAGCAGGATGCGGGAGCCCCCGAGCGCGCGCACGGCCTGGGGCGCCTTCGCGAGGCGGCCGGGGCCGAAGAGGACGCGCGTGGCGGTGGCGAACTCGAACGAGGTGGGCGCGCTCACGGTCGTCACCACCCGGTGTCGTCGGGGAAGCGGTTGACGAACTTCCGGCTGGTGCGCGGCTCGGCCATCATCGGCGCCACGGTGTCGCGCCAGGTGAGGTAGTGCGCCGTCTCCTTGTGCGCGGCGGGAGCCTGGGGCGTGCGGTACGCCTCCACGAGCACGAAGCGCGTGGGGTCCTCGGCGTCCTGCATGACGTCGAAGCGGGCGATGCCGGGTTCCTTCACGCTTTCGCGCGCGTTGGCGAGCGTTGCCTGGTGGAAGGCTTCCACGTGCTCCGGCTTGACGTGGACCTGCACGTGGACGACGAGGAGGCTGTGGGACATGCCCTGAAACTACTCCGGGCCGGGGCCGCGTGGGGACGCGACCGCCGGCCCGGGTGGGGCAGGGCTGTCTTCTGCCCGTCAGTGACTACGGCGCCTTGAAGACGGCCGTCGGGCTGATGACGTCTTCCAGCTTCCGGGCCATGGTCCACCCGTCGTGGTAGACGATGCCCACGGGGCTCACGGTGTCATTCCGGTACAGGCCGACCTTCAGGTAGTTGAGCTGCCCCCTGTACTGCGTGGCGATGTACCGCTTCGGCAGCACCAGCTTGCCATCCAGGTACAGCTCCACGAAGCCCACCTTGGAGTCCGGCGACCACTTCACGTGGAAGATGAAGTCCAGCCACCTGCCGCGCACCAGCGGCGTGCGCCAGACGATGGTGCCCGGGTTGCCGCCGATGTTGAGGCGGATCTCCTCACCGTAGACGTAGAACTCCACCGGGGGCGAACCCGAGTTGCCCTCGTGGTGCCACTGGGTGAAGAGCTGCCACGTCTTGGCGCTCGGGAAGCTCGAGTCGAACATCGTGCTGAAGCGGTAGTAGTACTCGGAGCCCACGGGCTCGCGCGTCATGCGCACCAGCTCGTTGCGGTTGCCGCTGGCGTTGATGGGGTCATCCCCCCTGCGCACCGTGGCCTTGAGGGCGTAGCGGCCCTGCCGGGCGGGCGAGGTCACCAACGCCAGCCGATCCGCGCTCACCATCTGCGTGCTGCTCCACTGAGAGCGGCTGTTGGTCTCGAAGTCACCCACCCACACCACGCTGGAGCCGGTGCCCGGCTGCGGCCCCTCGGTGGGAGGCGGCTCCTCCGTGGGAGGCGGCTGCGTCGTCGACGTGGACGAGCAGGCGCGCGCCTCGGCGATGCTGGCCCACTCATTCAACGTATTGCTCAGGAAGGTGACGCGGACGCGGCGCGTGGTGATGGTCGGGAAGCTGTAGGTTTCCGCCGCGGTCGTCTTGCCGCTGCTCTTGCCGGAGTACACCTGGGTATAGGTGTAGCCATCCGGTGAAACAGAGACGAAGAATTCATTGGAACGCTTGTTTCCCTCGTGCCAGGCGACGGAGACACCGGAGACCTGCTTGAGGGAGCCCAAGTCGTAATCAACCCAGGAACCCCGGCCGAGGCGGCTCCAGCGGGTGCCCAGGTTGGAGTCCATGGTATTGGCCGGGACGTTGCCGTCGTGGCCATTGGAAATCACGGACTTTGCCGTCAGCTGGGTGCAGCCGGTGGTGGTCAGCGCCGCGGCGCTGACTTCCTGGCTGTCCTGGCTCTCGAGGCCATCGACTTCGATGGGCGAGTCGCCGGATTCGAGGGAGGCATCGTCAGGCGTACCGCAGCCCGCGCTGCCCATACCGAGCAGCGTTCCAACCAGCAGGAGCGTCTTCTTCATGGGGATTCTCTGAGAACTAATGACAGACGGGGGAGGTGTCCGCGCCGTGGGGGGACGGGCGGGAGGGGGAGGTGTTTGGCTTTGTGTGTCGGGCTTCTCCAAGGTCACGGCGGGGGTTGCCGTGTGAGCCCGCAACGAGCATCCGCCAAATCTATTTCGTATTCAACATGCGAAATCGTGCCTGCCTGCTCTCCAGGGGGCAGCTCCGGACACGCATGTCGCTGTTTCATCTGGCGTGGGTGGAATTGTCTGTCATTGCCAGATGCGGGGGCTGAGGCCGCGCGCTGTGTGAGGCTTTGATGCACTGCGGGCCTGGGGAGGCAGCGCGGCCGCCAGGGACGGCGGTCGGAGCCGTGCGGTGGGGAGCGAACAGTCCCACACCCCCGGAGGCCGGAGGCGCGCCGGTGCACCCGGGCGCTACAACACCGCGGGTCGTACCGGCGGCGCGAAGCATCGGCGTTCGACGCACACCACGTCATCCTGCAGGGAGGTGGTCATGACTCCGTCCTCGGGCTCATGCGTCGCGTGTGGGGCCCGTTTCCTGGGAGGCGTACTGGCCTGCCCGCGAGGCCCGCCGGGTGGGGCTCGGCACGCGCCCGTCCGCCGGTGGTCGCCCGGGCTGTGCCAGCCTGCGCTGGTGGGGCGGGCCGCGCTCCTGAGGCGCCTGCTGGCGCTGGGCGATGACGTGAGACGGGGGCTGGGACGCGCGGTGTGGTTGATGGGGGAGGCGGGGCTGGGCAAGACGCGGCTCAAGGACGCCCTCGTCGACCTGCTGGTGGCGGATGGCTTCGAGGTGTGGGAGGGCAGCGCCCTGGCGCTCCCGGGGGCACCGGCAGGCATCTTCCGCGAGCTGCTCGACGCGACTCGGGCGCTGAGCCCGCCCGTGGGAACAGGCCGTGTGTCCAGCGCGGACGCGGAGCGAATCAACCGCTTCCTGGAAGGCCGTGAGCGGCAGGGAGTTCCGGCCAGTCTCGTCTCCGAGCGCACGGCACTTTTCGACTCACTCTGCCATGCGTTGATGCCGCACCGGCGACCCCGCCTGCTGGTGCTGGAGGACTGGCAACATGGGGACCCGCTCAGCCACGCCCTGGTGGAGGAGCTGGTGTCGCGGTTGTCGCACACGCCCTTGTTCCTGCTGGCGTTGCAGCGTCCGGGGGGCACGGCGCCGGCGCCAGTGGCGGCGGAGGTGATGACGGTGGGGCGGCTCGGTCTCGCCGAGGCCGCCGCGCTGCTGGAGGAACGGCTGCGTGGCCGGGACGCGCTGACGCCCCTGGCCCGGGAAGCGCTGCTGCGCGGGAGCGCCGGGCATCCACTGCACCTCCTGCACGCGGCGACGCTCCACGAGGAGCAGCCGGGGCGGGCGGTGCCGCTCACCGGGGAGGCGGCGCTGGCGGCGCGCCAGGCCTCGTTGCCGGAGGCGCAGCGGGCGGTGCTCAAGGCCGCCTCGGTGCTGGGGCCGTCATTCCCCCGGGCGGTGCTGGCGGCCCTGGCGGGCGGGCATGGTCCCCTGGCGATTCTGGAGACGGGAGGGTGGCTGCGTTCCGTCGCGGGAGGGCGATACACGTGGGCGGTGGAGCCCGTGCCAGGCGTTGACGACGTGCCGGAGGCGGAGCTCCCCGCGGCGCACCGACGGGCCGCGGAGGCGTATGAGGCATTGGCCGAGCCGCTGCGCCACCAGGCGTGTATGGAGTTGACGCGGCAATGGCTGTCGGCCGAGGACTGTGCCCGGGCGCTGCCGTACCTGGTGGCGCTGGCGGGCTGGCACCTCGCCGCGCAGGAGCCCGGGCCCGCGCTGGCCGTGTATCGCTTTGCCCTGGGGCTGGCGGACGCGCTGGCTCCCGATGTTTCACGGGAGTGGCAGCGCCGGCTGTGGGAGCACATGGGGGATGCGCACCGGCTGGCGGGGGAGATTTCGGATGCGGAGGCCGCGTGGCAGACCGCGCGGAAGCTGGATGGTGGGGGACTGGCGTCTGCGATTGGCGACCGGGCGCGGCGGCTGTTCAAGCTGGCCTCGGTGGTGCTCGCGCTCGGCAGGCATGAAGAGGTGCTGGGGTTGGACCGGGAAGGGCGGCGGGATTGCCTGACCGGGGCACCGCTGATGTCCGTGTCGATGGATGCGCTGGCCGCGCTGGCGCTGGCCGCGCTGGGCCGGCTCGAGGAGGCGCGCGCCCGGATTGTGCTGGCCCGCGAGCAGCTCCAGCTCGCGTCTGGGGAGGCCGGGCCCGCCAGGGCGGGCGTGGAGGCGCTGCTCCATCGCGCCATGGGCAGCGTGCAGCTCGGGTTGGGGTACCCCGAGGCCGCCGCGGCGGAGTACGTCCAGGTGCTGCGCTGGAGCGAGCGGGCGGGCGACACGTGGGAGCACTCCACCGCGCTGCTGAACCTGGGGGATGCCTACTCGCGGGCGGGGGACCGGGAGCGCGCGGCGCACTTCTTCCAGCTCGCGCTGGAGCTGGACTCGCGCACCGGGGACCGGCGGGGCATGGCGTATACGCACCATGGCCTCGCGCTCCTGCACACACGGGCGGGGGCGCCCGAGCTGGCGAAGGAAGACGCCCTGCGCGGGCTCCACCTGGCGTCGATGCTGGAGGACCGGCGACTCCAGTCGCTGCTGCGGTGCGTGCTGGGACGGGCGCAGCTGCAGCTCGGGGAGCTGGAGGAGGCCGGGCGCCAGCTTCAGCTCGCCGCGCGGGATGCCTCCGCCGCGGGGGCCCGGCTCGAGTTGCTCCAGGCGGAGGCGTGCCTCCGGGTGTTGGAGGCGCGGCGCTAGCGTCTCCTCCGCGGAACCTCCAGCCGAGGGGCCTTGGGGCGCACTCCTCGCTAGGAGTGTGTCGCGGTAATGGGGTTGGGAGCGAGGCGGGGTGAGAGACGCCGGTGGGCCGCAGGGTGCGGCAGGCCGCTACGCTGCTGCCGTCGCTCGGAAGAGCTTGAGGAGGTTGTGGGTGGCGCAGATGAGGGCCCACTCCTCCCGGGCGGCCTTCAGGCCTCGGCGCAGCAGGGCGCGGATGCCGCGTGCCTCTTTGATTTGGCCGAAGACGGGTTCCACAATCGCCTTGCGCATCCGGTACACCTCCTTGCCTCGCTTCGTCGCCAGCTTCCGGACCATCCGCTCCTTGGGGGTGAGCCCCGCGGGCGGACGGCCCCTGACTTTCGGTGGCGCTTCTCCATGCTTCTGGCGGCCGGTGGCGAGGTACGGCTCGACGCCCACCGACTCCAGCCAGCGGACATTCTTCGCGGAGAAGTAGCCCGCGTCCGCGCTCAGCTTTCGGGGCACTTCTTCGAGGTGGGCGGCCACCCGGTCCACCAGTGCCGGCAGGTGCTCGGCGTCCGGAGGCTGGTTGGTGAGGGCCTGGGCGACAATCACCTGGTGCGCCGCGTCCACCGCCGCCTGCGCGTTGTAGGCCTGCTCGAAGCTTGCGCCCTTCTTCATGATTCGGCTGTCGGCGTCGGTGAAGTTGCGCTGCGCCTTCGGCGTCGGCTTGCCCTCGGCCGTGTGGGGCACGGTGTGGCCGGGCAAGTCCTGGGCGGGCGGGGGCGCGTCGTCGTCATCATCCTTGCCCTTGTCTGCTTCGGCGGCCGCCTTGGCTTCGGCCTCCAGCGCCTGCCGGGCCTGACGAATGCGCTGCAGCCGCTCCCGCGTGCGCCGCAACTCCTCGGGAAGCTCGTCGCCTCGCTTGCCCTTGCCGTGGCGGGCGTCCTCTTCCGCGTCGACGGCCTCCGCCTGGGCCAGCAGGTGCCGCACCTGCTCGCGCAGCTTCCCTTCCTCCTGCTTCATCCGCTCGTAGCTCATCGCCTTGTGCTTGCTGGCGTTCGCCTTCAGCTTCGTGCCGTCCAGCGCCACGTGCCCCAGCTTCACCAGCCCCGCCCTCGCGCACAGCTTCAGCATCTGCACGAAGAGACTCTCGAAGTGCGCCCCGTGCCGACGTCGAATCTCCGAAATCCGCGAGTGGTCTGGGGACTGGTTCGCCGCCAGCACGCGGAAGGCCACGTCCTCCTGCGTCTTCCTCTCAATCTTCCGAGAGGACGTCACCCCAGTGCAGTACGCGTACAGCAGCAGCGCCACCATCATCTTCGGCTCGTACGGCGGGTAGCCTCGCAGCTGCTTCTCGTACGACTCGTAGATGGGCCCCAAGTCCAACTCCTCCACCACCTCCAGCACGAAACGCGCGAGGTGGTGCTCCGGCAGCCAGTCCAGCAGCGACGGCGGCAGCAGGAAGTCCTGCTGCACATTCCAGGGGCGGTACTTCTTGCTCATGCGGGGCATTGAGCCCCTTCAGACTCCGCCGGGCAAGCCCCTCGCGATTACCGCGACAGGCTCCTAGCCGCGCCACCGCGAGGCATGAAATCGTTGAGGCGTGATTGAAATCGAGACCATCGAGGCCTTCGAGCGGCACCTCGCGGCGGGTGTGGGGTTCGCCAACGTCATCATCCAGGGGTTGGACTTGCGGCGGTATACGCGCGAGCTGGTGACCGCCAGGCTCGCGGGCGCCGTCTTCCTGGGCTGTGAGCTGGAGAAGGACGCGCTGAAGGCCACCGTGGACCACGGGGCCATGGTGTTTCCGCCCATCTCCGGCGTGCCCTATCTGCCCTACCGAAGCGCGCTGTATACACCGGAGGAGCTCTACGCGGGCTTCGACCCCGCGCGGCCGGAGTCGTACGAGGACACGCCGGACGCACGCATCTACGCGCACTGGGCGGCGAATGGCCGGGGCAGCCCGCTCTCGCTGCTGGAGACGCTGGCGCAGCGGCTTCATGACCACTCGGTGACGGATGCCATGGAGGGGCTGCTCTATCGGTCCGGCACCGTGCGCAAGGTGGTGGCCATCATGGGCGGCCACTCCATGAAGCGCGGTCAGCCCGACTACCGCGCGGTGGCTTCCCTGGCGCGAGAGCTGGCGCGCCGGGGCTTCTTCATGGTCAGCGGCGGAGGCCCTGGCGCCATGGAGGCCACCCACGTGGGTGCCTGGTTCGCGCGACGCACCGAGGCGGAGCTGGACGAGGGTCTGGCCCTGCTCGCGCAGGCACCCAGCTACACGGACCGCGAGTGGCTGTCTCGCGCCTTCGAGGTGCGCCGGGCCTTCCCCCTGGGCGAGGACGACCTGCCGTACTGCGCCAGCCTGGGCATTCCCACGTGGCACTACGGGCACGAGCCGCCCAACCCCTTCGCCACGCACATCGCGAAGTACTTCGCCAACAGCGTGCGGGAAGACGGTCTGCTGACCATCGCCAAGGGCGGCATCATCTATTCGCCCGGAAGCGCTGGCACCATCCAGGAGGTGTTCCAGGACGCGTGCCAGAACCACTACAACTCGGTGGGCGTCATCAGCCCCATGATTTTCCTGGGCACCGAGTTCTGGACGCGCACCCGGCCCGTGTATCCGCTGCTGCACCAGCTCGCGCAGGGCTACGACTACGCGCGCTACCTCCTGCTCACGGACTCGCAGGACGAGGTCATCCAGGCGCTGGAGGCCTATGCGCGCGAGCAGGAGCCCGTGAGCGCGACGGGCTCCTGACCTTACGCGCCGCGGTAGGCGCGCGCCGCCCGGCGTTCGGTGCCCTCATGGTCCATCTCCGCGCAGAGGAGCTCCACCAGGGTGCGGGCCGCGCCCTTGCAGCGCTCCACGAGGTCGACCAGCTGCCGCTGCTCCTCGGGCTTCAGCGGCACGAAGCCGGGCCGTCGGACCAGTCGCTGGGCGGCGTCCAGGTGGGTGGCGGCGTCCACCGCGTCTCCCAGGACGAGCGCGACGTGCGCGTCCTGCATGCAGCTGAGGAGGGTGCGCTCGCAGCTCATGACAGGCTCTCCGCGGGACTCCGGCCCGGGCGGGCCATGGCCTTCACGAAGGCCTCGGCGAGCGGGGCGGCGGCACAGTCCGCCTCACGCACCGGGGCGTAGCGACGGGTGGGGGTGGCTTTGGTGAGGCGCGAGCGGACGAGCTCGCAGCTGGCCGCCAGGCGCTCGCACGGCTCGGGCGCCTCGCAGGGACGGATGGCAGCGAGCTCGAGGACGATGCCCGCCGAGGCGCGGGCGAGCGGCTGGCGAGCATCGATGGGTCGGCCCATCTCGAGCACGGCGGCGGCGTGGTCGTTCCGGAGGGTGGCTTGGGAGAGAGGGGCCAGCAGCCGCTCGCGCGAGGCTGTCTCCTTCTGTGTCTGTGAATAACGGGCGAGGGCATTCATGGGTTCGTCAATCCTGCTGGGAAGTGCGTTGCTCCTGGCTGATGTGGTCGTCGCCCATGGGCCTCAAGCCGCTGCCTGCCGCTTCATGACGGCGCAGTGGGAAACGAGGCGGGCTTGGAAGGCGTTGATGCGCGCGTGCACAGGCATCGGTCCTGCTGGAATCTGCTCGCGCAGGGGCCGCCAGTGGCCCACGGAGCCAGCGGCGGGAAGGCGTGAATGGAGGCAGGGCGCGTGGAGCGTCAGGAGGCCGCGAGCGGCGCGGGCGTGCGGCGCCGGAGCTTCTCGACCAGGGTGGTGCGCTGGAGGCCGAGCATGGAGGCGGCGGCCTTCTTGTTCCCACGCGTGGCGGCGAGCGCGGCGCGGATGTAGCGCTCCTCGAGCTCCCGGAGCAGCGCGGGCAGGTCGACGGGTGCCGAGCACGTGGAAGGCAGCGGAGGGAGCGTGGGCAGCGTGAGGTTCCCGTCAGCCGCCTCGCTGGCAGGCGGCAGGCAGGCGGGCGAAGGGACGATGGAGAGGTGGGCAGGAGGGGCCGACGCCGGCGGGAAGGCCACCGGCGAGGGGCAGGCGGGCGGGACATCGGGCAGAACGTCTGTCAGGTCCTCCATCCGGACGGACGAGCCCTCGGCGCAGACGGACAGGCGCTCGGCGAAGTTCTCCAGCTCCCGGATGTTTCCCTTCCATGGCAAGGAGGTGAGGTGTTGGAGCACGGCCTCGTCGACCGGGCGGGTGTCGCCAGCGCGCTCCCAGAAATGCAGGAACAGACTCGGGATGTCGCCGCGACGCTCGCGGAGCGGGGGAAGCTGGAGCGGGCAGACCAGGAGCCGGTAGTAGAGGTCGCTGCGGAAGCGCCCAGCCTCGACCTCCGCGGCCAGGTCGCGGTTGGTGGCGGCGATGAGGCGGAAGTTGGCGGAGACGGAGTGCGCGGAGCCCACTGGCTCGTAGGTCCGCTCCTGGAGCAGGCGGAGGAGCTTGACCTGGAGCGACAGAGGCAGCTCGCCAATCTCATCGAGGAAGAGCGTGCCGCCCTCGGCCATCGCCACGCGGCCCTTGCGGTTGGCGCTGGCGCCCGTGAAGGCACCCTTCACGTGCCCGAAGAGCTCGCTCTCGACGAGGCTCTCCGCGATGGCGCCGCAGTTGACGGCCACGAAGGGCCCCGAGCCGCGCAGGCTGCTCGCGTGGATGAAGCGCGCGAAGACCTCCTTCCCGGTGCCCGTCTCCCCAGTGATGAGGACCGTTGCGTGCGAGTGCGCCAGGCGCTGGCCCTTGCGAATCAAGGTCTCGAGGGGGGAGCCCGGTGCGTGCCGCGGCAGGAGGGACTGGGTGTCAGGGGAGGGGGCAGGACAGGACGGGTTCATTCTGGATGGAGACGTGGCACCGGGAAATCAGGTGCGCTGTATGGGATTGCAACGCGCGGACCACGCTCCATGATTCCGTGACACAGCAGCACCAGGGGCCTGGTGCGCCCCCTCCCGGGAGAGATGCATGGTGCTCACTGTCGCCCTGGAGTCTTTCGACACCCATGCAGGGGTTGATTACAACCCGTTTCTCGGATTGCAAGGGCGAGGGCCATGATTCCAAGAGGATGCGAGGCGCTGCGCCGTCACGCGGACAGCCCGTGAATCCCATTGTTGGGATTCGCCTCTTGTGAGTGATTGGTGTTCAATTGATTGCCGATACACGTGCAATACAGTGTAAAATGAATTTGGTTGTTACAAGGCCGTGGGTGGGGAGCATCGGCGCGCGGACTTTGCGCAGGCCCTGTTCGGGGCGCGCGAGGGTTGCGCGGATTCGTGCGGGGGCGTGTATCGGGCGCCTGTTGTTTCAGGGGGTTGGCGCAGGCGGGACCTTCGGCCGCCGCGCAGGGACCGCGGTAAAACGCGTCTTGCCTGTGAGTTGAAATAAAGCCAGGCAGGAAGCCATGCGTGCAGCCTGCCAACCTCTGTGTTTGCCTGCCTGGCTGCCATGGGGAGCGTCGGCGCGCCAGGATTCCGGCACCGCGGGATCGCCCAGAGAACGCCGTGTCACGAAACTGGCAAGCGCTCCCCAGCCAGGCGAGGCCGCGTTGCGGTGCCTGTCGCTGGCAATTCCATGCGGTGCGTGTCGCCTGGTGGATGTGTCTGTTATTGCCAGTGTGGGAGAGGGAGCGTCAGACGTCTGGCGCGCCGACGCTGGCGCAGCCGGACGGGGACCGCGCTTGCCGTGGGACGGCTCCCGCACTGATGGGGCGTCACTGCTTCCAGGAAGGCAATCTCGCTCTCCATCCCGTCCGCCTCCGAAGGAGGCTCCCACCAGAGGCTGCGGCGCGAAGGACGTTGTCCCAGCGGCCCTCTCCGCGGCCGGTGGGGGGACTGCCGCCGGGAGCGAGGGGCGGCTGGTGGATGCCTTCCAGGACGCACGGCTTGCCCAGGAAGCCAGCGCGAGGCCCGGGGGCGGCGGTCGGTCCGAGGAGGGCACGACGATGACGTGCAGGGCCTCCAGTGCGCCGGTGTGCCGGAGGCGCGAGAGGAAGGCGAAGCCGTCCATGCGCGCGGCATCAGCATGTCGAGCAGGATGGCGCACGGGCGTCGCATCCGCGCGAGCTTCTCCAGTCCGTCCTCGCCACTCCCGGCGGTGACGGCGTGGTACCCGGCGTCCCTCCAGCAGGTCCTGGAGTGACTCTCGCATGTCGGTGTCATCGTCGATGACGAGGACGGTGGGCGGCGTGGCGGCGTCAGGCGGGCACATGGCGTGTGCGGGGCACGGAGACGTAGAAGGTGGTCCCGTGCCGGGCGTCCGACGAGACGCGGATGCACCCTCCGTGCGCACGGGTCAGCTCGCGGACCAGGTACAGGCTCAGGCCGAGCGAGTGCCGCACCGTCTTCTCCACGCGTGAGTCGCGCCGGATGGGTTCGAAGAGCGTCGCGCGGACCTCCGGGGGAATGGGCGCGCCCTGGTTGCGCACGCCCAGCAGCACCGTCTTCCTGCTTGCCCGGCAGAGCACGTCGATGGGGGTGTGGGGCGCGCCGTGCGTGAAGGCATTGTCCAACAGGTGGTTCAGCAGGCGCTCCAGCCGCTCCGGGTCCCAGTCGCCCAGGGCGTCGCCACATTGGATGAGCCGCACCTCTCGTCCGGGGTGGGCGGCCCGTGCCTTCTCCACGGTGGACGCCACCAGCGCTTGCAGGTCTCCGCGGACGGGCTCGAGCTGGATACCGCCACCGAGCTGGGCTTGCGTGAAGTCCATCAGCACCTGGACCAGGTGCTCCACCCGGCGGGCGCTTCGCTCGATGCGCTTGAAGGGCCGTCGCATGGTCTCATCCATCGGCCGGCGTGCCAGCATGCCGGTGGTGGTGATGATGGCGGCGGTGGGGCTGCGGAGGTCATGTCCGACGATGCCCAGCAGACGCTGGGCGACGTCGCCGACTCGCCGCTACTCCGTGACGTCGGTGGTGATGCTGGCGAGCGCGGTGGGCCGGCCCTCCGTGCTCCGGAGCGGGAACTTGAGTGAATGGAAGACGCGGGCACCCTGGTGATTCGACGCGAGCTCCTCCACCTCGAGTGGATGATTCGTCGTCAGCACCTTGACATCGTGGCCACGCATGATGGCGGCCTGCTCCGGAGGAAAGAGGTCCATGTCCGTGCGGCCCAGCAACTGCTCCCGGCTGCGTCCCAGTTGCTTTTCGAAGTGGCGGTTGACCATCAGCATCCGGCCATCCGGGGACTTCACGTAGATGGACGCGGGCGCCTCGTCGATGATGGCCTGGAACCGGGCCTGGCTCTCCCGGAGCTCCTGCTCCGCCGCCTTGCGCCGGCTGATGTCGGAGACGGTGCCCACCCATTCGCGGATGGTGCCGTCCGCCTCACGCAACGCCACGGCCCGGGCATGGACCGGCGTGTAGCGCCCGTCCGGACGTCTCACGCGGTACTCCGAATCGAAGTGGGATTGCGTCGCCAGCGCCCGGCGCCAGTCCTCGCAAACCCGCTCGTGGTCCTCGGGATGGACCATGCCCAGCCAGCCTTGTGCCATCGCCTCGCGCTCCGTCTGCCCCGTGAAGTCGGACCAGGCCTGGTTGTGCCCGGTGCAGCCGGACGCATCCGCGGTCCACACCACCTGGGACATGGCGGTGACGAGGCTGCGGTAGCGCTCCTCGCTGCGTCGCACGGCTTCCCAGGAACTCGGGTCCTGTTGTGCGTCTGGCCGCGTCTGCGCTCGCGTGGGAGCCTGCCGGGTCGCCTCCAGCTCCGCGTTCCTGCGCGCGAGCGCGGCCGCGGCCTGCTTGCGCTCGGTGACGTCGTGTCCCTCCAGGAGCAGGCACACCACGCCGCCCCCGGCGGCACGCACGGGAGCGAGGGAGAGGTCGAGGATGCGCGCCTCTTCGTTCGGCGTGCCGTGCTGGAGCTCCACGTCTTCGCGGAAGCGCTCGCCCCCCGCGGCGCGCGCGGTCGCCTGACGGAGGCGTTCTTGCGCCCGGGGTACCCTCTGCCAGAGGGGCAGTTTCCAGAAACGGCGGCCTCGCAGCTCCCCGACCGACGACGCACGCAGCCACGCCAGCGCCGTCCGGTTCAGGTCGAGCAGCCGCCCCTCCATGTCCAGCAGCGCGACGAAGGTCTGCAGAGCGTCGAGCGCGATACGCGCAGCGTCCGGGCGCTCGACGTCATCGATGTTCCCCTCTACCACGCGCCGTACCAGGACCCTTTCAGGCCGGGGGAAGGACGTTGCGCTCCCTCGGCACCTTGCTCTTCAAGCGGCGCTGCCTCGCCTCCACGCCGCGTCCGGCACGACAGGGATGGGCCATGCCGCCGGGTGCCGGTGCCAGCGGATGCTGTGTCTTTCCACGATATGGAGGGGGCGGAGCGGCGGCCAGGACGCGGCGCGAGCCGGGCCCACGCTGGTCCGGGCGAGCAGGGCGGCGTATCCTGCCCGCTCGGGAGGAATGCTGGGATGCGGCCCCGTGCCGTCTTCTTCGACCTGGACGACACGTTGATTGACCGCGCGGGCGCCTTTGACCGGTACGTGGAAGACCTCTTCCTCCGCCACCCACAGGCCTTCTCCATGGTCGGTCGGGCGCGAGCGCTGGAGGTGCTGCGCGGCCTGGATGGCCGAGGCTCCGGCGATCGCGACGCGTTCTGCCGCGATGTCGTGGCCGCCTTTCCGGCCTTGCCGCTGAGCGCGGAGGCGCTGTGGGCGGACATGTCTTCCCGGTTGCCCACCTTCACCCGGCCCGACGAAGGCACGGGAGCGATGGTCGCGGCGCTTCGGCGGCGCGCGCCGGTGGTGGTGGTGTCCAACGGCTCGGGTCGGGTGCAGCGCGCGAAGCTGGCGCACGCGGGCCTCACGGCGCACCTGCCGGAGGTGTTCCTCTCGGGAGAGGTGGGCGCGCCGAAGCCTGACCCGCGCATCTTCCAGGCGGCGCTGGCGTCGGTGGACCGGGCGCCGCAGGAGGTCCTCCACGTCGGCGACGACCCGGAGCGGGACATCCAGGGCGCAGCGCGCCTGGGCCTCGCCACCTGCTGGGTGTCTCATGGCCGCGCGTGGCCCCCGGCGCTGGCGCCTCCCACGTACACGGTGGAGCGAATCGTCGGGCGCTCGCAGGACTTCGCCAGGGTGCTGTCGCAATGGACATGAACGCCGTCATCGGCACGCATGACCTGCTCTTCGTCACCCTGGACACCCTGCGCTACGACGTGGCGGAGGCGCTCGCCGCGCAGGGACGCACGCCCCATTTGTCAGCGGTGCTGCCCGGGGGACGGTGGGAGCGGCGGCATTCGCCCGCCAGCTTCACGTATGCGGCGCACCACGCCTTCTTCGCCGGCTTCCTGCCCACGCCCGCCACCCCGGGCCGTCACCCCCGGCTGTTCGCGATGCGCTTCGAGGGCAGCGAGACGACGGCACAGGGCACCTGCGTGCTCGATGCGCCGGACCTCGTCACGGGGCTCGGCGGCCGCGGCTACCACACCGTGTGCATTGGCGGCGTGGGCTTCTTCAACAAGCGCAACCCGCTGGGCAACGTGCTCCCTGGCCTCTTCGCGGAGAGTCACTGGAGCCCCGAGCTGGGCGTGACACATCCGCGCTCCACGGAGCTTCAGGTGGCGCTGGCCGTCCAGCGGCTGGAGGCGCTGCCGCGCTCGCAGCGCGTGTTCCTCTTCCTCAACGTGTCCGCGTTGCACCAGCCGAACCGCCACTACCTGCCGGGGGCCTCGGAGGACTCGCTCGACTCCCACGCCGCGGCGCTGGAGTACGTGGACACGCAGCTTCCTCCGCTCTTCGCGGCGCTGCGGCGCCGGGGCCCCGCCTTCTGCATCGTCTGCTCGGACCACGGGACGGCCTACGGGGATGACGGTTATACCGGACACCGCCTGGGGCACCCCGTCGTGTGGACGGTGCCCTACGCTGAGTTCACGCTGGAACGAGACACCGCACCATGACGCGTCTACAGCAGATGCTCGAAGGGTCGCCCTACGTGGCGTACCTCTACGGCTACCCGCACAAGACGGCCTACCGGCCCTTCACGCCCGCACTCCCGCTGGAGTCCGTCTGGGCGGACGAGCGCCGCGACGCGCTGTTCCTCTACGTCCACGTGCCCTTCTGTGAGATGCGCTGCGGCTTCTGCAACCTCTTCACCGCCGCCGGGCCGAAGCAGGACGTCGTGGACGGGTACCTGGGCGCGCTGGTGCGTGAGACGCGCCGGGTGAAGGAGGCGCTGGGCACAGCGACCTTCGCCCGGGCCGCCATCGGCGGTGGCACGCCGACGCTGCTGGACGTGGCGGGGTTGAACACGGTGTTCGACCTGGCCGAGGGCGTCATGGGCGCGGACATGAGGAACATCCCCGTGTCCGTGGAGGTGTCGCCGGAGACGGTGGACGCGGCGAAGCTCCAGGTGTTGCGCTCCCGCGGCGCGGACCGGGTGAGCATGGGCATCCAAAGCTTCATCGAGGCGGAGGTGGCCGCGGTGAAGCGGCCCCAGAAGACGGCGCAGGTGGAGGCGGCGCTGGACCTCATCCGCTCCACGGGGTTCCCCACGCTGAACCTGGACCTCATCTACGGCATGGAGGGGCAGACGGAGGAGAGCTTCCTCTACTCGCTGCGTGCCGCGCTTCGCTTCGCGCCCGAGGAAATCTACCTCTACCCGCTCTACGTCCGGCCGCTGACCTTCCTGGGCAAGAAGGCGCGGGCGTGGGACGACCTGCGCCTGTCGCTGTACCGGGTGGGGCGCGACTTCCTCCTGTCGCAGGGCTACACGCAGGTCTCCATGCGGATGTTCCGCGCGAGCCACGCACCGGACGCGGGCGGCCCGGTGTACCGCTGCCAGGAGGACGGCATGGTCGGGCTGGGATGCGGAGCGCGCTCGTATACGGGCGGGGTGCATTACTCGTCCGAGTACGCGGTGGGCTCGCGCGAGGTGCGCTCCATCATCCAGGCGTACAGCGAGCGGACGGAGGCGTCGTTCGGCGAGGTGGGCTACGGCTTCCGGCTGGACGCCGAGGAGCGTCGGCGCCGCTACATGCTGCTGTCCCTGCTGGCGGAAGGCGTGGACCTGGCGGCGTACCGTCAGCGCTTCTGCACCGACGTGCTGGAGGACTTCCCGGAGCTGGAGGAGCTGGAGGCGCACGGACTGGCGCGAACGAACGGTGGGGTGGTGCAGCTCACCGCGGCGGGCGTGGAGCGCTCCGACCTGATTGGCCCCTGGCTCCACTCCGAGCAGGTGCAGGCGATGATGAAGGAGTACGCCTGGCGATGAAGCTCACCGTGCTCTATCGGGGCCCGCTGTCGAGCTGCAACTACGGCTGCGAGTACTGCCCCTTCGGCAAGTGGAAGCACACCGACGAGGAGCTGGCCAAGGACCGCGCGGACCTGGAGCGCTTCGTCGCATGGGTGGAGGCTCGCACGCAGGACACGGTGTCGGTGTTCTTCACGCCGTGGGGCGAGGCGCTCATCTGGCCGTGGTACCAGGAGGCGCTGGCCCGCCTGTCGCACCTGCCTCACGTGGAGCGGGTGGCCATCCAGACGAACCTGTCGTGCAAGCTGGACTGGGTGTCCCAGACGCGGGCGGACAAGCTGGGCATCTGGGCCACGTACCACCCGGAGTGGACCAGGCGGCATCGCTTCCTGGCCCAGTGCGCGAAGCTGACGGAGCTCGGTGTCCGTCACAGCGTGGGCGTGGTCGGTTTCCTGCGCTTCACCGATGAGGCCGAGGCCCTGCGCGCCGAGCTGCCCGCGGACACGTACCTGTGGATCAACGCGGTGAAGGACGGGCAGGAGGAGCCGTACACGGCGGAGGACGTGGCGCGCTTCACGCGGCTGGACCCGCTCTTCCCGGTGAACAACACGCGTCATCCGAGCCTGGGGCGCGCGTGCCGGGGAGGGGAGTCCGTCATCTCCGTGGATGGGGAAGGCACGGCGCGACGGTGCCACTTCATCGAGGAGCCGATTGGCAACATCTACGCGCCGGACTTCGACGCCGCGCTGAGGCCCCGGCCCTGCGCGAAGCAGACCTGTGGGTGTCACATCGGGTACGTCCACCTGGAGTACCTCGAGCTGGACCGGGTCTTCGGCTCTGGAATCCTGGAGCGCGTCCCGGCAACGCCCCTGTGGAAGGTCGGGCATCCGGCGTCGAGAAACAGCGCCGGCTCCGGGATGAGCTGAACCGAAGGAAGGTCAGGCGGGTGGGGTGTCACGAGAGGTCGCGGAGGGCTTCGCGAATCTCCCATTCATAGACAGTGAGCCCGTCCCGGCGGAGGTTGGGGAGCAGGTCCCCGAAGGCGTTGGCTTCCAGCACGCGGTGCCCGGTGAAGTGCTCCTCGTACATGAGGTCGATGCCCACGTGCAGGCAGTCATGGGTGCGGGCCACCGTGCGGCAGCTCTCCATGGCATCCGCGAGCTCATTCGGGGGGACGGTCGCGTGGAAGTCGTCCAAATCTCCCCGCCAGCCGCCCAGGTGCAGGTTGGTGATGGGCCGCATGCTTTGCCGCACCACCGTGAAGGCCGGCTCACCCCGGACCATCAATACGCGGCAGTCGAAGTAGTCGCCGCCGAGCCGCGCCTTGGGAATGGAGCGCTCCACCTGTGAGCCCTCACCCAACAGATACGCGAGAATTTCATCCACCTGCTCGGGGTCATCGACGCGGCGGACCTTCAGCGAGTTGTACCAACCCGTCTTCGCCACCTCGATGGTCGTGGTCAACGTGTCCTTCGAGCGGCCTCGCCGGTAGATAGCGAGGCACGACGCGGAGGAGCCACACGACACCTTCACGAACACCTCGCGGCAGTCTTCCTCCTCCATCCGTTGGCGCAGCGATTCCACATTCGTGACGCCGTCCAGGGGCTCGGGAACGGGCACGCCCACCGCCGCGTAGCGCCGGGAGGTGATGCGCTTGTCGAAGAGGTCCGCGATGGCGGAGGGCTTCTGGAGGACACGCCAGCGTGGATGCGCCGCGAAGATGGCCTCCAGCTCCGCCAGGACGCGCAGGAAGCCCAGGTGGTGCTGCCGAGGGCTGAGAATCCGGCCGTGGTCCTCGGGCAGGCGGTCCACCTGCTCCGGCGTGAGGACGGAGCAGCCATGCCCCAGCGCATCCGCGTAGCCCCGCTTGAGCAGAGCCTTCTCGACCGCCCAGTTCTCTCCCGTGGAGTCGATGCGGACCAGCGCCTCCATGTCGGGCAGGTCCGCCAGAAGCCCGGGGGCCGCTAGCAACTCACGCCAGGGCACGACGTGAGCGGCGGGAAGTCCCTGTCGGGCAAGTGCCTCCTGGAACCACGTGACGCGCCGGTTCTCCGCATTGCCGATGAGGATGAACGGCGGCGCGCTCCTCATGTCGGTCTACTCGCCCACCGCGGCGTAGCGGTAGTCCTCTTCGTACTCGCGCTGATTGCCCACGCTGGCGTGGGGAATCGCCTTGGACAGCAGCGACTGGCCCTCCTCCGTCAGGGTGTTCTCGGTGAGGTCGAACTGCTTGAGGTGGGAGAAGGCCGCCGCCTTGTCGGCCAGTGCGCGGGCGCCCTCGTCGGACAGGGTGCCCATGGAGATGTCCAGCTTCTCCAGCTGCGGGAGCACCTTCGCGGTGGGCAGCACCTGGGCGAGCGCGTCGGTGAACTCGGAGTTGCGCAGGCCGAGCTGCTTGAGGTTCGGCAGGCCCTTGCCGTCGAGGATGGGCTGGATGTCCTCCACGCCGCCCTCCGCGCCGTAGTCGTTGCTGCCGAACCACACCTCCAGGCGCTCCAGCTTCGGCCACTTCGCGCTGGCGATGGACTTGATGGCGCCCAGGGGCAGGCCGCCCGTCTCCACCGTGAACTCGCGCAGCTCGGGCAGGTCGATGTCGCCCAGGCCGAGCTCGCCGCCGCGCAGCCGCAGCGTGCGCAGGTTGGGCAGCACCTTCAGCGCCGCCGAGACATCCGTCAGGTGCGTCCAGGAAATCTCGGTGTCATCGGGGTACTCGAAGTCGCCGATGAACAGGTCCGTGAGCGTCTTGGAGCCACCGGCCTCCGCGATGGCGCTGATGACGTCACCGTAGTCGTTCTCGCCATCGAAGCTCGCCATGCCGATGGTGAGGCTCCGGATGAAGCGCGCGGAGGGCAGGGCGAGCAGCTCCCGGGTGGCCTCGGCGATGTCCCGGTCGGAGTCGTAGTCCTTCTGGCCCAGGCGCGCGGAGCGGATGAAGCCCAGGTGCCACTCCACGGAGAGCTCCTCGGACTTCACCGCGTCCGCCAGCTCGCCCAGCAGCAGCGACGGGTGCTTCTTGATGAGCGCGGTGGCCTTGCGCTTGAGGTCACTGGCCTCCGTGCCGGTGGCCTGCGAGGCCGCGTGCTGGAGGGCGATGAGCTCGCCGCGCGGGTCGCCCTGGCTCTGGAGCCAGTCGCCGTAGACGAGGTACGCGTCCACGTTGTCCGGGTCCTTGAGGATGGCGGCCTCCAGCTCGGGGTTGGAGGCGGCCTCGGCGCCCTCATCCTCGCCGCCCTCGTCGTCCTCGCCCTTGCCCGCGAGCACGTAGCCCTTCTTCTCCTTCTCGCGGACGAGCTTGTCGTGCTCCTTCTCGGCTTCGGCGGGCGAGGCGAAGGTCTGCGTCTTCTCCTGGCCATCGGTCCCGATGCGGCCCCACCGCGTGGTGAAGGTGTTGCCGGAGAGGGTGATCTCCCAGAACTTGTTGGAGCTGCCTTCCTTGAACTCGTACCGCGCCATGGCCCGTCCTTCGTCCGTTGCGCCGCTCAGGGCGCGTTGTCAGCCCGGACGCTAGAGAAGCCCCTGGGCAAGCTCAAGCGTTACGCCCGTCCAGGCCTCCCACGGTTCGCCGTGGCCATCGGCCCCCGCGGAGGGCTCCAGCTTTCGAGAATCCAGGACTTCGCGCTTGCCTCGGATGAAGCGTACGAACGGCGAGGGGCCGCTGAGGTCCAGCAGGTGCAGGCCCACGCGGGACGACGCGGTCGGGAACGGCTTCGTGGCTTGACTGCTCGCGTCGAGCAGCACGACGTCCACTCGCGCCCGCTTTGAAGCCGCCTCGGCTGTCTCCAGAACGTCCTCCAGCGCGGCGGCGGTGAGGACCTCCGCCGTGCCCCGGGCGCGCCACTCGCGCAGCAGCAGCTCGCACAGGCCCCGCTCCGACTCCAGGGGCGCTCCATCGCTTCTGGCGTGGAGGAAGACGACGCGGAAGTGGAGCTCCTCGCTGCCCAGCCACAGGGAGAGCCGCCGCACGAGGCAGAGCAGCAGTCCCAGTGCCACCACCCAACGCTGCCAGCGGACGCCGCTGTCCTTCACGCGCGCGTCCGCCAGTGAGGGCGACAGGACGAAGGTGATGACGCGCCGGCGCCGCACGGAGATGCTCTCGTCGCGGGTGTAGTAGAGGAGCTCGCCCTCCACGTAGCGCACGTCGAAGAGGTCGAGGTTCGGCGCGTCCTCCATGTAGACGAGCTCGGAGGTGACGAGGTTCTCCAGGCTGCCGACGTTGGAGACGGAGGAGAAGCCTCCCTGCGGGAAGGCGGCTTCGTCCTCCAGGGCCATGGGCACGGGCGCGACGCTCACCGGGCGGGCTCGCAGCTTGGGGGGCAGCGACTGTGACAGGGACTCCGCCGCTTCCACCGCCTGCTCCAGGGCCATCCGCTGGGCCTTGCCCTGGAGGTGCTCCAGGTTCTCCAGCGTGAAGGCCTCCGCGTCGCCGAGCAGGGCGTGCGCACGACGGGCCGCGCTCGCCAGGGCTTCGTAGGCTTCCGCGAGCCGCTCCAGCATGGTGCTGGCGCTGGACTCGCGCAGCGCCGCGTAGCCCGTTTGGAGCAGCTCCGCGGGTGGTCGTTCCAGGACGCGCCGGGCCTGCGCCGGGCTCACCGGGTTTCCGGTCGTGTAGCCCATGCGCGCCAGCACGCGTGTCACCAGGAATGCAATGCCGCGAGGCCGGAGCGCCTCGGGCAGCCGCGCCAGAGCGGCGGAGACCGCCTCCAGGTGGGGCTCCGCGGCCAGCCGGGCCAGCACGTGGTCGTCATACGCGCGCACCGCATCGCGCAGTCGGGGCAGCGTGTCCGGCACGGGCGCGGCAGGCGCGAGCGGTACTCCCGAGGCGAGCCTCCCGAGGTCCGCGACCAGGGCCGGCGGAGGCAGGGCCGGCGACTCGGCGAGCGCAGCCAGGAGCCAAGGCACCGCCGTGGCCAGCGCCTCGGCCGAGAGGTGCTCCTGCCGCGTCAGGCACAGCCCGGCGCACAGCCAGCGCTCCGTGTCCCTGGGACTTCGTGGCTCCGTGCTCATCCGCGGCTCACGAGAGGCCCAGCAGCCGGGGCACCTTCTCCTCCAGCAGGTCGATCTCCTCCCGCGTCTCACCCAGGTAGGAGAGGAGCTGGAGGTCCGGCCGCTCCACCGCGCCGCCGTGGAAGATCCACGCCCGCGTCCGCAGCAGGCGGTAGAGCTTCACCAGCTTGCGGTCGCTGATGAACACGCCGTCCTCGCGCGTCAGCGTCTGCACCACGCGGCGGAACTCGCGCAGCAGGTCGTCGCGGAAGAACAAGTCCCTGTCCCTCAGCTCACGGCCGTCCGGGCCCGTCTCGCGTCGCCCCATCATCAGCGTCAGGTAGCGGTGCGCCTTGAGCACGTCGTCCAGCGTGGCGTGGCCCTCCGCCCAGGGCTTCTGGTTCAGCTCCCGGTGCGTCTGGGACTCCAGGCCGGAGTCCAGCAGCTCCAGGAAGTAGCTGTCCTGCACCGGTCGGCACGCGGCCTTGAGACAGAAGCGGTCCTTGAGCGCGCCCAGCTCGGCGTGCTCGGGCAGCTCGTTGGTGGCGGCGAAGAGCACCTTGAGCTTCACCGGCTGCGGCACGCCGTCCTGGTAGAACTTGCGCTCGTTGATGACCGTGAGCAGCGCGTTGAGGATGGCGGAGCTCGCCTTGAAGACCTCGTCGAGGAAGACGAGCCGGGCCGTGGGCAGCTTTCCGCCCTCGCGCCGGATGTAGCGGCCCTGGCGCAGCAGGTTGATGTCGATGGGGCCCAGCACCTCCGACGGCTCGGTGAAGCGCGTCAGGAGGTACTCGAAGTAGTCCTCGTTGGGGATGCGCAGCGCGTCCCGGAACTTGAGGACGAGGTCCGACTTGGCCGTGCCCGGCGGGCCCACCAGCAGCAGCGGCTCCTGCGCCACCGCCGCCACCGTCATCAGGTCCACCAGCGTCTGCTTGCCCACGAAGTGACGGCCCAGCGCCAGCCGGAAGCGGTTGAGGCGCTCGCGCAGGCCGTGGGCCTCGCTGGCGAGCGCGTCGAACGTCAGCTCGGAGATGGCGGGAAGACTGCTCATGTGCGCTCCTCCAGCTCCCGATGGATGCGCCGTCGCACCAGGAATTCGTCTTCGTCCAGCCAGCTCCGCGCGCGCTCTCCAGTGCCCTGCGCCACCTCCACGTGGCCCAGCACCAGCGCGTCCGCCAGCTCCACCACGGAGAGGCAGAAGTGGCTGTTGGTGTTGTAGCTGTCCGTCACCGTCGTCAGCCCTTCCGAGATGCGGACCAGCCCTGGCAGGGCCAGCGCCACTGGCGCATGGGCCAGCGCGCTCGCGAGGCTTCGCATCAACGTCAGCCGCTCCGGCAGCGAGCCCTTCGCAGCGCTCAGTGCTTCGAAGGCGGTGTCGAACACGCTGACGGCCTCGGCAACACGTCCCACCATGGCCAGCCCCGCCGCCACGGCGAGCTGCGCCGTCAGCGGTGTCTTGGGCCGGGTGAGGAGCCCTTGCGCCGCATTCACCAGCTCCGCGGCTTCGCGCGCCAGGCCCACCCGGCGCAGGCCCCGCAGGCTCACGCCCAGGATGCCCTGTGCCCAGGCGGGCGACGTGGGAGGAAGCGCGGCGAGCACCTTGTTCAGCCGCGTCGCCATCGCCACCGCGTGGTCCGCGCGGCCGAAGAGGGCCGCCAGGGTGAGCGCGTTGCCCAGCAGCACGGCCTGGGCTTCCCCGGGCAGCGCGTCCAGTGACGAGACGAGCTGATTCAGCAGCGGCACGGCCCGCGCCGGCGCGACACGGGGCAGGGTGTCCAGCAAGCCCCCGATGAGCCGCTGCCGCTCCGCGAGAGGCTGGCTCGTATCGGTGGCGCGGCCCGTCAGGGCCTGCATCTGCGCGGCCACCTGTGCCGGGTCCTTCAGGTCGCGAAGCGCGGCGAACTCCTCGCCGCGCAAGTCCCTGGCTCCGCGTCCGAAGGCCCTCGCCGGGTCGAGCCGCTCACTGGGCTCCAGCAACACCGAGGCCTGCCGCAGCCGGTCCACCTTGTATCGCTGGAAGGTGCCCAGCGCGTTCAGCTCTGCGGCGATGTCGGGGGGGAGGGGTGTCTCGGGCGGCTGGCCTTCCAGGGCCTGGGCCACACGCGCACCGTAAGCGCGTGAGAGGAAGCCGTGGATGACGTCCTGCGCATCGACGGCCCCGGCCGCCTCGGACGCCAGCGCCCGGGCGCGGTCCGCCTGACCCAACCGCGCGAGCCCCACGGCGAAGACGAAGCGGACATACGCCAGGGTGAGGGCCGGCGCCGCTTCGATGGAGGAGCGGCGCCGGGGCGTGGTCTCGAAGCGCTCCAGCAGGGCCTCCAGTTGCGACACCACCCGGGGCGCATGGGCCACGTCGGTTTCACCTCGCAGGAAGCGAGGCACGTCCCGCGCGAGCGACAGGCCTTGCTGGAGCATCTCCAGCAGCCGGTCTCCCGCACGCGCCAGTCCCAGCGCATCGCCCCCGGAGAGCGAGTCCAGCGCCGTCCTCGCGAGCCAGAACGCGCGGACGTCGAGCTCCGCGTCATGCCGGTCCAGCCACCGTTGGAGCGGCGCGACATCGCCGGGCGCTTGTTCGCCGGGCGCCAGCGCTGCGCGCACCAGGTTGCTGGCGACGGCGCGCACGTCTTCGCCCGTCGGGGAGGGAAGGGCCAGCCGCTCGGCGGCGGGGGCCCCGTCCGTTTCCGCGTCGGCCCAGCGCCGCGCCAGCTCCGCGGCCTCGGTGGCGTCGGACGCGGACCACAGCGCGCGCGTCCAGCACAGGCTCGCGTCCCGCTTTCGGCCCAGCCGACCGTTCAGCTCCGCCATGTGAATCCAGAGCGCCTGGCGCGAAGGGGAATCCGCTGGCTCGTCCAGCGCGAGAAAGGACTTCTCCAACGTCCCCAGCTCTTCTTCCACCGCGCTCAGTTGTGAAGGCGTGAGCGGCGCGAGCCGGGCTCCGGTGGGCGCGTGCTGGGCGACACGGACCGCGACGATGGGCGGAGGACTCGCGGGGAACTCCGGCGCGGTGGAGGCGGTGCGACGGGAGCGGCGGGAGCCTCGCGCGCTTCGTTCGTCCTCGTCGTCCGACGTCGCGGCGCGGGCCGCTGCCTGCCACTCACCCTCCGTGGCCTCGAAGGCAGCGAAGTCGAAGGTGGCGCTCCGGACCCAAGGCGAGAGCGCCTCGGCGCTGGTGTCCACAACGTAGTCCACCCATGCGTCGAGCGGCTGGAACGCGGACTCCGGCAGCCGCTCCGCGCGGAACCCGCCGCCGCCCGTGGGATGCAGCCACGTCACCGTGTCCGGCTGGGGCACGAGCAACGCGCGCAGCCTGTCCCGGCGCACGGGCGGCTCCAGCAGACCGTCACAGGGGAGGAAGAGGTCCGCGAGCTGGGGCAGTGGCGCATACGCCATGCCCGAGAGGCCCAGCTCGGGTGGCCGTTCCCGCCCCGCCCGGGCGCGCAGCACGATGCACGGCGCATCGGGCGGCCCCGAGACGGCGAAGCGAAGCTGCGCGAGCAGCGGCTCCGGCAGCGTGTGGACCAGGGACTCCACCTGGGCGAGCGCGTCCTCGCGCAGCACCCAGAGGCTCGCGGGCTCCGTGCGCGCCGCTCGCGTGAGGCGCAGGGGCACCGTGAGCCGGCCCGGCGTGGGCGAGGGCGTCCAGTCCTCCGCGGGCTCCGGGAGCCGCAAGTCGGTGTGCTGATACAGGTCCGTCCACGGCCCATCCGGCGCGGTCAGCCACGGGCGCTCGCCCTGGATGAGCAGCAGGGTGCCTCGGGGCGCCTGGAGCGTGCGCGCGAGCGGATGCGTGTAGCCCAGCTCCACCCAGACGGCGTGCTGCCCGGGGACAGCGGGGACGAAGGCCCGAAGCGGGCCCGCGGCGTCCATCGCGCGGGTGAGGGTGAAGTAGGGCGGCGCCACCGCGCGCAGCAAGGCACGCCGGTTGTCTCCAGTAGAGGACGCGGCGAGGCACACCTCCTGCCGGTCACAACCCAGGCGCAGCATCTCTCCCGCGAGCGGCAGCAGCGCGTCCGCGTCCGGCGGCAGGAACAACACGGGCCCGGTGGGGGCGCTCTCCACCGGGACGCGCTTCGACGACACCAGCTCCGCCCAGCAGCGGGCCTCAGCGGCCTCCGCGGCTCGGGTCCGCGTCACCTGGACGCCCAGGGACGTGAGGCGCGCGAGCACGTCCTTCGTGGGCATCACCTCCGGCATGACGTGGAGGGCGCCATCGGGCGTCCGGTGGTAGCGCGCGGGGAGGGCCTGGACTTCCGCGGGGACGAGGCTGGAGGTCAGCGCCAGCCGGAGCGCTTCCTCACTGGGGAAGACGAGCATGGACATCAGGCCTTCTGGCCGACCTTGTCGGAGGCTTCCTCGGCGGTGGAGGCGGGCTCCGCAGTCCGGCCTGACGGAGAGTCGCGCTGGACGATGACCTTCCCCAGCTCGGAGGCCTTCAGCGTGCCGCCCTGGATGAGCGCGTCCACGAGGCGGCGGTGCTCGTCCTCGTGTTCCATGGGGAGCGCGTCCGCGTCGCTTTCGTACTGGATGATGACGTCCTTGCGGCCCGTCGCCGGGTCCACCTGGAGTCGCAGGATGAGGCTAGCCAAGCGCGGGCTCCTTCCGAGGCGCGGTGGACGCGGGCACCAGGTGGGTGAAGGCCTCGCGGTCCAGCACCTTGCGTTCGATGAGCAAATCCCTCAGGGCCACCAGCCGCTCCTTCTCCCGCTGGAGGATATCGCGCGCCCGGACGCGTTGGACGGAGAGGACTTCCTGGATGGCGGCCTCCAGGGTGCTGCGCGTCGCATCGGACAGCGCATGCCGGTCCGCCTGCCGCCCCGGGGCCTCGTAGCGGCGCACGGGCACGCCGTCGCCGCCCATGCCCAGGTCTTCCACCAGCTCGCGGGCAATCTCCGTGGCGCGCTCCAGGTCGTGCGCGCTGCCCAGGGACAGGTCATCCAGCAGCAGGGCCTCGGCTTCCCGGCCGCCGAAGAGCATGCAGATGCTGTCCAGCAACTGGCCGCGCGTGACGACGTACCGGTGCGCCGGGTCCGCGTACTGCACGTGGCCCAGCGAGCCCGCCAGGTCGCCGCGGATGCTGATGCGGTCGATGGCGGGCGCGTGCTCGCAGAAGAGCGCGCACACCGCGTGGCCGGCCTCGTGCGTGGCGACCACACGCTCCTCCATGGGCGTGAGCTCCGGCCGGTCCAGGAACTCCGTGAGCGCACGCTCCACGTCCACGGCGTCGGTGGGGCCCTGGGCGCCTTCGCGCAGCCTGCGCCGCGCGAGTGCCCGGCACAGCGCCTGGATGTGGTCGCCGGAGAAGCGCGTCCCGGTGCCCTCCACCCGGTCGCCCGTGCGCTTCACCGCGTAGTCCATCGCGCGCTCCGTCATCGCCAGGCCCAGCTTCTGGTCGTAGATGGAGAGGATGGCGCGCCGGTCCGCGCTGTTGGGGTAGGGGATGCAGAGCTGGAACTCGAAGCGGCCGGGGCGCAGTAGCGCGGGGTCCAGCGACTCCACGAAGTTGGTGGTGCCCACCACGAAGACGAGCTCCTCCTTGCGGAAGCCGTCCATCTCCGTGAGGAGCTGGTTCACCATGGAGTGCTCCACTCCCGAGCCGGTGTACGTGCCGCGCGCCGAGGCAAAGGAGTCCAACTCGTCGAAGACGATGATGCTGGGCGCCGCCTGCCGGGCGCGCACGAAAATCTGGCGGAGGTTCTCCTCGCTCTCGCCCACCCAGCGGCTCTTCAGCTCTGGCCCGCTCACCACTTGAATGGCGGCGCCGAGCGCGGAGGCCATGGCCTTGGCGAACAGCGTCTTGCCGGTGCCCGGAGGGCCCCAGAAAATCATGCCGCGCGGGAGCAGCGCCTCCACGCGCTTCACGGCCTCGGGGTCGCTCAGCGTGTCCTTGCGCGCGAGGACGTCGAGAATCTCCTGCTGGAGCCGCTGCTTCACCTTCGCGTAGCCGCCGATGTCCGCGTGCAGCTCCAGCTCCGGCACGCTGAGCGAGCCGGTGAGCGTGGCCGATCGGAGCTGCGCGTAGGCGGGCTTCGGGTTGGCGGGGTAGTCCTCGCCGGTCATCGCGCCCAGCAGCCGCCGCAGGCGCACCGCGTTGACGCCGGAGACGTGCTTGTAGAGCGCATAGGGCTGGAGGTCCCGCCCGAACTTGCGGCTCTCTCGCTGGGTGACGAGGTAGCGCAGCCGGTCGCGCCCCACGCCGAGGATGCTCTCCTTGTGAGGGAAGAGGTTCTCGATGACGCGGGGCACGGCGAAGGACGGGTCCTTGAAGCCGACCCAGACCATCTCCGGGTTCTCGTAGAGCAGCGGGATGACCTCGCGTGCCTCGCTGGTGAGCCCGCCGTTGCTGGTGGTGAGCAGGTCCAGGTGGGGCAGCACGACGATGCGCTCCCGCACGGCGCCGCGCACCGCGTCCCGCAGCTGCGCGATGAGCGTGGCCATCATGCTCGGCGCGGGCATGCCGGGGGGCGGCTCCTGCGCGGTGCGGCCATCCAGGTAGAGGAACTGCTTGCCGTCCTTCTTCAGCCTGTCGCGCAGGCACTTGTAGAAGTAGGGCGTCAGCTCCTTGTCCGCCTCCACCATGACGGGCAGCCCGCGCAGCAGCGCCTCGCAGACGCGGTTCAGCTCGGCGGGGTAGGCCGCCTCGACGGCCGCGAAGGGCGACAGCTCCGTGGGCAGCGACGCCTCGGGGATGCGCTGGCTCATACGCGCACCTTGATGGTCAGCGAGCCCGTCGCCGCGTCCTCGTGGACCTCTTCGATGGTGCCGAGCTGCCCCGCGCGCACCTTGAGCGCCTCCGCCGTCACCTTGTTGGAGATGGCGTCCAGCTCCGACTTGAGGTCACGCAGCCGGCCTTCCAGCTTCTCCGTCAATTGTTGCCTCAGCTGGTCGGAGGCGACGTCGGCCGCGTCCTCCAGCTTCGCGCGCGCCAGGTCCTGGGCCCGCAACTTCGCCTGCTCCACCTCGTGCGGGCTTTCGACGGCCAGCTCACCGCGCGCCTTCAGCGCCACCTCCTGCTGGCCACTGAGCGTGACGCTGACGTCGCCCGTCGCCACGTCCACCGCGATGCGCACGCCATCCGCCTCGGTCCGCAGCGCCACGTCACCTTCCCGGGTGAAGCCCCGGCTCGCCAGCTCCGCCGCCAGCAACCCGGCCAACTCCTCTCGCGACAACAAGGGCAGCAGCTCCAGCCGGGTGCAGAGGCCGTCCTCGGCCTGGACCACGCGGTTGAGGGACTCGGAAACGGAGACTCGGTAGGCGCGGCTCATGGAGCGCTCCCGGGGAAAGAAGGTGGAACCGCGGCGGCGGCGCTGGTGAGGGACGTGCCCAGCTCCCGGGCGTGGTCCTCGGCGCGGCGGAAGCCCGCCTCACCGAAGGCGCCCCATTCGGACAGCAGGAGCTGGGCGGTTTCGTAGCCATCGTCGAAGAACCGCACCGCGCGGTGCTCCGCGTCCCAGCGTGACAGCCGGGATAGGGCGCGAAGGAAGGCCGCGGCGGCTCGGGCGGCCTCGGCCCGGGAGGCGAGCGTCGCGGACCGGGAGAGGCCCTCTACCCACCGTGAGGCGGGCTGCTCCAGCAGCGGTCGCGCCGCGTCGATGAGGAAGCTCGCGAGGTCCCTCCGCCCGGCGGTGTCCACCGCGTCCAGGTACGCCGCCAGCACGGCCTCCTGCGCGGTGCCCAGGGCCAGCGCCTCGGAAGGGGAGGAGAGGCCTCGCTTGGACTCCTCCAGCCCGCGCCACCGTCGGGCGAGCTCAGGCCTGAGCGCATCCAGCAGCCACGCGCCGTCCGCCAGCAGCGGCGCGAAGTCGGCAGCCGTGAGCTCCGGCGGCTTCGGCCCGAACTGCTCCGGGAAGCCCAGCCAGCAGAGGGCGGAGCGGCGGAAGAGCGGCTGGGCGCCCAGCGTCGGCGCGCAGGGCGTACCCGCCACGAGCCGGCAGCAGAGATACAGGAAGAGCGCGTCCGCCGACGTGGGCGTCCCCTCCACCTCGAGCGGCGCGGCGCCGTACTTCAGCAGGGGCTGTTCGAGCAGCCACCGCAGCGTGTGGAGCGTGACGGGCGAGAAGTGCAGCGCCGGCGGGGCGTGCCGTTCCCACATGCGCCCGGAGCGCACCGCGCCGTCGTGGAGGGCGCGTTGCCGCCGCCAGCCGCCACACCGGGCGAGCGCGAGCACGCTGCCCTTGGCGAGCGTGTCCCGCAGGACGTGCATCGCACCGGGGCTGAAGCGGCGCGGGACGGCGTGCAGGCCGCGGAGCAGGTCCTCCACGGACGCATACTGGCCCAGCCCGACAATGGCTCGGGCGAGCGTGAGCAGCGGATGCTCCGACGGCGAGACGCGAATCATGACCGGAACGCGTTGGCGAGCGCGGGCCAGCCGTTGATGACCAGCCGCCCGCCCACGAAATGGACCTCCGCCGTGTTGGGGGCGGTGAAGCACGGGGCGTCCGGTGCGTAGCGGTCAGTGAGGAAGTGCATGACCTGGTTGCGCGAGCCAATCCACCGGCGCGTCGTCTCGGGCTGGTCCTTCTCGAAGCGGCCGTCCACCAGCAGGTCCACCGTCGCGAGCAGCCGGTCCACGTCAGGACGTGCCTGCGCCCGCAGCTCCGCGAGCGTGTAGCCGGTGAAGACCATGATGCTCAGCCCGGCGGCGCGGAGGCGCTCGCACAGGGCCGCGGCCGGGCCGGGCTGGGAGAAGGGCTCGCCGCCCAGGAGGGTGAGGCCCTCGATGCCGGGCGTGCCCAGCACCTGCGCGGCGAGCGCCTCCACCGATTCCACGGTGCCCCGCTCGGCCGCGAACATCTCCGGGTTGCAGCACCCCGGGCAGCGCAGGGGGCAACCCTGGACCCACAGCGCGAAGCGCACCCCGGGACCCTCCGCTTCCGTGCGGGGGACTCTCTGGGCAATCCGGAGCGTCGGGCCGGAGCGGGAGGAGTTGCCTTCTGCGGTGTGCATGAGACCGGCCCAGCATGCCAGGAGCGGGGGGACACGGGGAGCACGGCCTCCATCCAGGGCGGGGCCGTCACCGGAGCAGGGCCACCCCCCTGACGGGGCTTGGGTGGGGGGCAGGGCTTCTCGCTTCCGCTACCCGTGGCGTTCATGACTTGTACCTACATGCAGGCCGAGTGATGGTTGGCGAATCTTCCCGCGCCGCAAATTGTCAGCGACGCTTCATCCCTCAAGTAGAGTGTGATGGTCATGACGCGGCCTGTGTCCGCCTACGCCCCCCGAAGCGAACGCAAGCCGCTATACGTGAAGGTGGTGACGCAGCCCGCGCTCCATGGGTGCTGGGCCGTCAACATCAGTGAGACGGGTATCGGGCTCATCGCCACGCCGCACTCGGCCTCGGAAGGGCCGCACGAGGGCGAGGACGTGGAGCTGTCCTTCTCCCTTCCCGATTCGGGCGAGCACATCCGCGTGCGCGGCGTGGTGCGGTGGCGCCATGACGCCTCCGGCGCGGTGGCGGCGCTGGGGGTGAGCTTCCGCGCCTTCGAGGACTCGGATGGCGTGAAGCTGGCGCGCTACCTGGCCTCGTCCCACCTCCAGGTGGTGGTGGCCTTCGCCTCCGAGCAGGAGGCGCGCTTCGTGAGCGCCGCGCTGGAGGGCGTGGCCAAGCTCCACTTCGCCGCCGTGCCGTCGGAGGCCCGCGCGCTGGTGACGCGCGGCGACGCGGCGTGCCTGGTGGTGTGTGGACAGGACGAGGAGCAGGCCCTGGCGCTGGTGGAGTCCCTGGCCGCCCGGCGCGCGGACGCGGACCCGTCGGGCGCGGGGCCCCCCAGTGATCTGGCGTCGCGCATCGTCTACTGCGCACCCGCGGCGCCGGAGCGGCTGGTGGACCTCTTCAATGCCGGCCGCATCTTCCGCGCGCTCGGACCTTCGCCCACGCGCGAGGCCCTGCACCAGGCGGTGCTCCAGGCGGGCCGCGAGCACGGGGTGCGCACCGAGCAGTGGCGCATGGCGCTGGAGCTGGAGCGCAGCCTGCTGCGCGAGCGGGCGCTGTCGCAGGAGCTGCCGCCAGCCCCCGGTGGCCGGGGTAGCGACGAGGTGGGCTTTCGCAGCGCCGCCATGCACCGGGTGATGGAGCTGGTGCGGCTGGTGGCGCCCCACCGCGTGGCGGTGCTGCTCCAGGGCGAGACGGGCACGGGCAAGGAGGTGCTGGCGCGCATCCTCCACCGGCTCAGCGGCCGGGGCGATGTGCCGCTCGTCGTGCAGGACTGCGGCGCCCTGTCGGAGACGCTGCTGGAGAGCGAGCTGTTCGGCCACGTGAAGGGCGCGTTCACCGGCGCGGTGGCGGACCACCCGGGCCTCTTCGTGCTCGCCAACGGCGGCACCATCTTCCTGGACGAAATCGAGAACACCACCCCGAACCTCCAGGCGAAGCTGCTGCGCGTGCTGGAGACGGGCGATGTGCGCCCCGTGGGCGGCACGCAGGTCCGCCACGTGGACGTGCGCGTGGTGGCCGCCAGCAACAAGGACCTGGGCGAGGAGGTGCGCGCCGGCCGCTTCCGCGCGGACCTCTTCTACCGCCTCAACAGCTTCACGGTGGACATCCCTCCGCTGAGGGAGCGTCCGGAGGACGTGCCGGAGCTGGCGCTCTACTTCCTGGAGCTGTTCAACCGCACCCTCCGCCGCTCCGCCAGCGGCATCGCGCCGGACGCGGTGGACGCGCTGCGCGCCTATGCGTGGCCGGGCAACGTGCGCGAGCTGCGCAACGTCATGGAGCGCTCGGTGCTGCTCTCCCGCCCGGGGGAGGTGGTGTCACGGCGGCTGTTGCCCCCGGCGGTGGGGGCCACCCTGGCGCTGCGCAACGAGCCCAGCGGGGATGGCTCCCTGCGCGCGAGGCTGGAGCGGGTGGAGCGGGAGCTCATCCGCGAGGCACTGGAGCGCCATGGCGGCGTGCTGCGGCGCGCGGCCGTGGCGCTGGGCATGGACCCCGTGACGCTGGGCCGGCGGGCCCGGCGCCACGGGTTGTGGAAGGGAGACGGCTAGGCCCGCTTCAGTGGGTCCGAATCCACTGGAGCATGGGCTTCCAGACGCGCACGCGCGCGTCGTCCGCGAGGAACAGGTCCGCGTGGCCGTAGTCCAGGGGGTGCGCGGCCTCCGGCAGCGTGCTCACGATGTGGACGGTGACGTCGTGGCTGCCCAGCAGCGACACGCTGTGCACGCCGTAGCGGCCCACGCCACCCGCGGCGCCCACGTACAGCACCGGCACCTTCACCTCGTGCAGGCGGTCGTCGTAGGGCACGTCGATGGCGCCGCACGCCCACGCCTCCGTCTCCACCACCTCGTTGAGGCTCTGGTACGGCGCGGCCCGCTGGCCGAACTCGAACATGTAGCCGTCCTGGGTGAAGGTGAGCTGCTCGGGCAGGCCCAGCGCGTCCGGCATGCTTCCAAAGAGGTGGTAGGCCGGGACGATGGGCTGCAGCGGCGCGGAGAGCACGCTCGTGGCGCCCGCCGCGACGATGGCCAGCTTCCGGTTGGTGGGCCGGCCCGTGCCCGGACCGAAGATGTCGTCTTGCACCAGCGGCGACGGCTCGTTCGGCTGCAGCGCGGCGAGCTGGCCCATGGTCTGCAGCATGACGCCGGGCGCCGGCCCCAGCAGTCCGCCTTCCAGCTGCCCCTCCTGGCGCGCCTCGCTCAGCGCCGCGTAGCGCTCACACGCCCACTGCTGCTGCTGCGCGTGCTCCGGGGCGAAGCGCACCGCCATGTCCACGGGGATGAAGCCATCCACCTGCCGAAGCGTCCGCGGCAGCCGCGCCTCCTGGTTGAGGTACGCGTAGCTCACCACCGCGCCGCGGCTCCAGCCCATCAGGTGCATGGTGCCCTGGAAGTTGCCTCCGGCCAGCCGCATCAGCCGCGCGACCCCCAGCCCCACGCCCACGTCCGACGCGTGCGTCTCCAGCGTCCAGCGCTTCATGAAGCGGAAGTCCTGCGTGTCCTGGTGGACGCCCGCCCACCGCAGGTCGATACCCCACACGTCCACGCCTTCCTTCGCCAGATACGCGGCCAGCGACTGCTCCGGCGGGACGTGCGCCGAGCCGGCGCTGGACAGGAACGCGGCCTCGAAGCCCCAGCCGTCTCCATGCACCATGAACACCGCCCGCGACGCGCGCGACGGCCACCACGGCCAGTCCTCCTTCACCACCCGGTGCAAGGTGACGACGTCATGCTCGCCAGCCCCCACCCGCAGGCGGTAGCGGTAGTGGGCCACGTTGTCGAACAGCACCACGCGCTCGCTCGCGCTCGGATTGTGGGAACCCAGGAGCGCGGCGACATCCTCGCCGGCGGCGAGCAGCTCCACGCCCTGGAGGGCGGCCGCCCGTGAGACAGCGTGTCGCATTTCATCAGAAGGGGCTGCTTCGGCGGGGGCAGCCAACGACAGACATGCCAGCGAGACACAGAGGAAGAACACGGAACGCATACAGACCTCGGATCGGCTGAAGGGGTACGGGGAGTCGAGTCACCGCCGGCCCATGGACTCCCTGGCGTGTCGGCCCCTGAGCAGATTCCACGCCAATCCCTAAACCCCTGTATCTCCTGGAGTGTTCTCCAGGTGGGGACTTCATGGGTGAAGGCCACTCTGCATCGAACCTCTGACATCCCCTGACGGCTGGCTTACTTCCGCGAATGCTTCATTGCTGAAGCCCGCGCGTCACCGGTGCGGCGTCCTCGCCGTTTCGAGGAAAACCGGCAGGGGTGAGAGGAAATGGCGACGGTTTCACGCAAATGACCACAGGCACTTAGAACGAGCAAGAGCCGATTAGCGCTCCAGGACGGGGGGATTGCCCGGGTCCGGACGGCACCAGTCCCCGTGGGCGGGGTGCTGAACACACGCCCCATGGGGCTCTCGCTACCCTCCGGGGTGGGGCGCAGATGGACGCCATGGTCGAGCAGCGATTCCAGCGCAATCTTGGCGTGGTGGACGAGGCGACGTTGGACAAACTGTCACGCACGCACGTGCTGGTCGCGGGCGTGGGCGGCGCGGGGGGGCAGTGCGCGGTGGATCTGGCGCGGCTGGGCTTCGGGGCGGTGACGCTGGCGGACTTCGACGTCTACGAGCGCCACAACATGAACCGCCAGGTGGGCTGCTTCGAGAGCACCCTGGGGCGCTCCAAGGTGGAGGTGGTGGGGCGGATGTGCCGGGACATCCATCCGGCGCTGCGCCTCCGGCAGGTGCCGGAGGGCATCACCGCCGCCAACGTGGAGGCCGTGCTCGACGGCGGGCGGGACGGGCCGCCGGTGGACTACGTGGTGGAGGTCATCGACATCGCGGGGGCGCGCGAGAAGGAGGTGCTCCACCGCGCGTGCCGCCGGCGCGGCGTGCCGGTGATGACGGGGCTGATGCTGGGCTTCGGCGCGGCGCTGCACGTCTTCCAGGCGGACGCGCCCCTGTACGAGGACCTCTACATCCTGTCGGATGGCCGCATCGACCTGCCGGCCATCATCCCGCACCTGGGCAGCTACATGCTCCGCGAGTACATGGACGCGTGCTACCAGGGCCGCGGCCACGCACCCACCTGCGTCGTGGGCGCCACGAGCGCCGCGGGGATGATGGTGACGGAGCTGACGCGCGCGGTGATGCACGGGCCCCGGGCGATGGTGTCGTGGCCGGAGTACCTCTACGTGGACTTCTTCGACCACTGCTTCGTCCGGGGCCGCGCGGCGCCGGCCCTGGCGCGGCGGCAGCCTCCGCCGCCGCGAGCGGCGGGCACGCCCCCCGTGGGGTGACGGTGGGGCGGCCAGGCGGGGCTCACACCACGCCGAGCGCCCGCGCCTCCTCGATGACCTTCACGCCATCCACCCCCAGGCTCTTGCCGAGGTAGGGCGCGACCAGGTCGGCGTGCTTGTGGACGCGGTGGAAGGCCTCGTCGAAGGTCCGCGTCACCAGGTTGATGCCGGAGATGATGACGCGCTGCAGGTTGTACTGCAGCTCATTGCCCTCGACGATGGCGTGAATCTCCGTGAACAGCGGCCGCGCGTCCGAGTGGAATGTGGACAGGTTGCGCCGCTGCTCGGAGTTGGGCACGGCCGACTTCGGCGAGAGGCTGGCAACGAGCACGAGCGGGTGGCGGAGCTGCTCGTGCGTGCCCTTCATCTGTTGAAAGACGGCGTGGATCTCCTCCTGGCTGGGTGGTGCCTCCCAGCGGAGGAAGAACACTCTGCCGATGACGGCGGTCTTGTAGACGGGTGTTTCCATGATGTCCCCCTTCTCCAGGAACGAACGAACGACGGTGCCTGGCGGTCTGCGCGTCCATTGGCGCGCGTTGCAGGAGCCGAAGGAATCGGACTGGAGGGCGGACATCCCCGGCGGAACAGTGCCCCGCCGGGCCGGAGGGTGTCCGGCCCCCGACGAATCGGGGGCCGGAGGACCTCAGTCGCCGGTGAGCGTGAGCTCCTCGGCCGGCGCGGCGGCGATCTCCTCGGCGGAGAAGAGGATGGGCCGCCACTGCTTCTGGGAGTACAGCCGCGTCTGGTCCGCGTAGTACGGCGAGGCCGGGTCGCTGGACTCGCTGTAGGTCAGCACGGCGCTGGCCTGCACGCCGGTGGGCGTGAACTCCATGGCCATGATGAAGCTGCTGCCGTTGTTGATGATGTAGCCACCGCGGCTCAGGCCGGTGCGCGAGTTGATGACCTCGCGCGTGGCGCTGTTGTACTCCGCGTCGGGGGCGGTGGACTTGAGCGTGCCGAAGCCGACGATGTTCGCCGCGCCGTCGTAGTTGGTGGCGCCGTGGAGGGGGATGCGCTCGCCCGCCACGCGCGGGGTGAACTGCGCCTCGCCCAGCGGGAGGTCCAGCGCGAGCCCGGCGTTGGTCAGCATCGTCACCGCCCGGGCCAGGTTCGTCAGCACCGGGTCCTCGCCCTCTGCCGGGGCAGGCGCCAGGGTGTGGGGCGTGGCGATGGGGTCGGCCGGGTCGAAGGGCTGGGTGTACAGCGCCGGGCTGTTCTGGAGCTGCCCAATGGGGTACGAGCCCACGAACTCGCGCCAGATGATGGCGCCCACGCTGTCCACGTCATAGCGCCGGTCCCACTGGGCCAGCAGCGCGCACGCCTGGCTGATGTCCACGGTGCCGCCCTGGTAGGGCACCGTCGTCTGGCCGGTGCAGCGGGCCACCACGTCGTCGAGGAGGAGCTCGGCCATCATGCCCCGGTTGTTGAGGATGGCGTCCTGCAGCTCGGTGCGGGTGAACTTGCCGTCGGCGCCGGACGCGCCGCCCTCGCGAACCTCGGTGAGCATCACCGCGTTGAGGCGCGTGCGCGGCGTCTGGGGCACGTCTTCCAGGCCGTGCATGGGCGAGAAGCCCGTGAGCGGCGCGGCGGGGTTGGCCAGCCAGTAGCTGTCGTTGGCGTTGAAGACGAAGTCGGTGCGGTCCAACTGGGGCACCTGGCTGAAAGGCACCAGCCCCGGGCTGCGGGCCCCCTCGACCTCCTGCCACTCGTTCTCCTTGTTGCTGCCGTCCAGCAGCACCAGGCCCATCTGCTGCCAGATGAGAGTGGTGGCGGGGTCGGCGCCCTGGCGGGCGGCGTTCCAGGTGGCCTGCGCCACGGGCGACAGGTTCGGCGTGGGCGCGGCGTCCGCGTACCAGGTGTTGCCCGCGCGGTCCGCCGCCATGGTGTTGACCCAGGGGATGCCCTGCTCACGCGCGTAGACGGCCTTGAACTCTTCCAGGCTTCGCGCCTGGTTCATGCCCAGGAACTGCGACAGCAGGGTGCGGTTCTCCAGGTTGGCGTCCCGGAAGGTGAGCACCGACTGCTCGGTCCACTCCGCCATGCCGGGGATGGAGATGATGGGGCCGTAGTGGCTGAAGTACATGCGCCGGGGGACCTCGACGAGCGTGCCGTCGTCCTGCCGCACCTGGATGGTGACGTCCTTCCAGGTCATCTCCCGCTCGGCGCCGTCGTACATGTACGAGGTCGGCTTGCCCGGCACGAGCTGGAGCCCGTACAGCGTCATGCGCTGGCCGGACGAGAAGGTGTGCGTCCAGGCCACGTCGTTGTTGAAGCCGATGAGCACCGCGGGCACGCCGAGCAGGCCCACGCCATAGATGTCCAGCTCACCCGGGACAATGAGGTGGCTCTCCCACAGCTTCAGCTCGCCCTCCCAGGGGAAGTGCGGATTGGCCACCACCATGCCGTGGCCGGTGGCGGTGCGGTCGCGGCCAATGGCCCAGCCGTTGCTGCCCACTTGGCTCAGCTCTGGCCGCTGGACCTTGACGTATTCCCGGTCCGGCAGGCCGACGGTGGTCGGGGTCACCTCGGGCGGCGTCGCGGCGGCGATGGGGAGGATGAGCTGGTAGCTGCTGCCCGTCAGCGCCACGCTGTAGGCGTAGGCGAGCAGGTCCACGTCGGAGATGGGCTTCACCCACTCCGCGTTGGTGCAGGGCGCGGGGAGCTGATCCTTGGGCGTCTCTTCGAGATAGCGATTGTAGCCGGCGGCGTAGCCCTTGAGCATCGCCTGGAGGTTGGCGGGCTGCTGGCTTAGCTCCGCCCCGGCGCGCTCATGGAGGCCGAGGGCACGGTAGGCGAAGTCGCTGGCCGCGTAGGTATTGCCCGGGCCCATGCCCAGGTATTGGGCGCGCTCACCACGGACCTTGACGATCTGATCCGAGAGGATGCAGACGTGATCCTGAGCGAAGGCGAAGCCATTGCCATACGCCACGCTGCCCATGTCCTTGCCGGTGATGTGCGGCACGCCGTGGGCGGTGCGGCGGATGGTGACCTCATACGTGGGCTTGGGGGTGGGTGGCGGGTGCGGCGAAGGCAGGGGAATCCCCTGGACGTTGTTGTCGCGGCCGCCACACGCGGTGGTGAGGAGCAGGCCCAGGCCCGCGGTGAGGGTGAGCTGCCAGCGGGTGTTCCGAGGTCGTTGGAACACACCGCGCCGGAAGGGCGATGAGAGATTTGAGTGCATGACAGTGCGAGAGCGTAGGGAGGGGTTGATCACACCGTCAAAAGCTTTCTGAAACTGGATGATTTCTCACGCCGCCGGGCACAACGCACTGTGGCAAGAACGTGCTACCGGCGGCGCGGGAGGGGTGTGGTAGGACGTCGCGCATATGTCGACCGAGCCGCCCCGTGCGCGCCGCCCGCGCCGCCACTTCTCGATGATTCGCACGTTCGTGCTCGCTGACTTCGTGACGCTGGGCAATGGCTTCGCGGGGGCGGGCGCCATCCTGGCCTCGATGCAGTACCTGGCGTCGGGGGATGTGGACTGGCTGTGGGTGGCCTTCTGGCTGATGCCGGTGGCGCTGGTCATGGACGTCATGGACGGGCGCATCGCGCGGTGGCGCTTCAAGAAGTCGCCGCTTGGCGCGGATCTCGACTCGCTGGCGGACGTCATCTCCTTCGGCATGGCGCCAGCGGCGCTGGGCTTCGCCGTGGGCATGCGCGGCTCGCTGGACGTGGCGGCGCTCCTCTATTTCGTGGCGTGTGGCATCAGCCGGCTGGCGCGCTTCAACGTCACCTCGGCGGACCTGTCGGATGAAACGGGGAAGGTGAAGTACTTCGAGGGCACGCCCATCCCCACCAGCCTGGCGCTGGTGATGGTGATGGCCGCGGCGACGTGGGCGGGCCGTATCGGCCCGGACCTCTGGGGCGGCGTGTGGCGCCTGGGGCCGCTGACGCTGCATCCGTTGGTGTTGATGTATGTGGCGAGCGGCAGCGCGATGATCAGTAAGACATTGCGCATCCCGAAGATTTGATACCGGACAGCGCCTCACCCCAGGGCGCAGGCTTACCCATTCATGGCTGGTTGCCCACCCTGGAGTGGGTGCCTAGCTTCGCCACCGTTACTTCCGCCGTCCTCCCTGTGGGGCGAGTGGCGACCAAGGTCGATGGTAGTGGGGAAGGAGTGGGCCATGACGGGGCGCTGGGGCTGGTTGGCCCTCGCGGTGGTGGGGCTGCTTGCCGGTTGTGCTGATCGCGAACGGTCGACGCTCGCGGACGGGCGGCTGACGGCAACGCCCGGTGGCGTCGACTTCCAGAAGGTGGCCATCTTCGATGCGCGCGAGGCGGAGATCTCGCTGCGCAACGTGGGGCGGGCCCGCGTCGACGTGAACGAGGTCTGGGTGGAGGGGCCGGAGGGCTCCTACCGCGCCGAGTTCACGCATGAAGGGCCACACAGCCTCCAGCCGGGGAGCGCGTGCTCGCTGCGCGTGCGCTTCGCGCCGCCCACGGAGGGCGCGCAGCCCGCGGTGCTGGTGGTGCGCTCGGATACGCGCATCGAGCCGCTCCTGCGCATCCCCTTGACGGGCCATGGTGTGGACGCCTGGGCCCGCCTGTCGCCGCGGCGGCTGGACTTCGGCCGCATCGAGGCGGACGCCACGAAGACCTTGCCGCTGCGGCTCGAGAATCCCACGGAGCTGCCCGTGGACGTGTCGCCGCGCCTGGTGGGCGCGGACCGCGACGAGTTCAGCGTGGCGCCGGTGACGCTGGCGCCCGGTGAGAGCCGCGAGCTCATGGTGACGTTCAGTCCGGTGCGCGTGGGACGAAAGCAGGTGGCGCTGGCGGTGTCGCCCTGCCGTGGCTGCGCGGACGTGACGGTGCAGGTGGCCGCCGAGGCGCTGGAGCGCGCGGTGGTGGCCGAGCCGACGGTGCTGGACTTCGGCGCGGTGCCGGTGGACCGGGACGCGGTGCGCGAGTCGGCCATCCGCAACATCAGCACCGAGCCGGTGACGGTGACACAGCTGACGCTGGAGGGCCGCGACGCGTCCTTCACGCATAACAACGGCGGCTTCCCCTTCGTGCTGCAGCCGGGAGAGGTCCGCACCTTCACCTTCCGCTACAGCCCGGACCACCAGGGCGCGGCGCAGGACACGGCGCTGTACCACGTGGAGAGCCGCCGCCACCCGACGACGCCGGTGGAGCTGCGCGGCTATGGCGGCGCGCCCGAGCTGTGCGTATCGCCGTCCTTCCATGACTTCGGCACGCAGCCGCTGGGTGCGAAGGTGCGCGTCGTCATCAACGTGAAGAACTGCGGCGCGTCCAACGAGGGTGGGCTCACCATCAACACCCTGGAGTGGCTGCCGCAGCAGGGGGGGGCGGCGCAGTTCAACCACACGCCGCTGGCGCTGCCCGTGACGCTGCCGCCGGGCGGCGAGGTCAACCTCGAGGTCTTCTACGAGCCCACCGAGCTGCGCGCGGCCGAGGGCTCGCTGGTGATGACGACCAATGCCTTCTCCGCCGCCACGGTGCAGATGGACTTCCGCGGCAACACGGAGGCGCATGCGCCCTGCGAGCTGACGCTCACGCCGCAAGCGCTGGACTTCGGCACCATCCCGCCCGGACAGGGCGCGGTGCTGGGCCTCAAGCTGGAGAACCGAGGCATGGACCTCTGCCCGGTGAAGAACATCCGCCTGCGCGATGATGGCGGCGGTGTCTTCACCCTGCCGGGCGGCGACCTCTACGGCGGTATCCTGTATCCGGGCGACTACTTCAGCTTCCAGGTGGCCTTCATGGCGCCGGTGGCGGGCGGCCACTTCACCGGCACCGTTCAAATCGAGCAGATGCAGCCGGCCAACCCGGTGCTGCTGGTGCCGCTGGTGGCCAACACGCAGGCGGTGTGCCTGGTGGCGTCGCGCCGCTACATGGACTGGGGCGTGGCGCGGCCGGACTGCCCCGCCGAGCCCATGGAGGTGAACTTCCTCAATGCCTGCGCCGCGCCGGTGGCGGTGAACGACGTGTGGATTGGCCCGGGGACCACGGACGCGGAGTTCGGCCTGACGTCGGTGCCCGACCCCATTCCCTTCCTGCTGCCGCCCAACGAGGCCTTCACGGTGGGCGTGGAGTACTTCGGCATGGTGTCGGGCATGAACCTGTCGCCGCTGTACGTGGGCAGCAGTGATCTGCCGGCGCCGCTGATGATTCCGCTGGTGGGTGAGTCGTCGATGCGGGTGGAGAAGACGGACACGTTCGTCCAGCAGGACGTGAGCAAGGTGGACGTGCTGCTGGTGGTGGACAACACCGCCTCCATGGCCGTGGAGCACCCGCGGCTGGTGGACGCCATCCCCACCTTCGTGCAGACGGCGCTGGACCGGGGCGTGAGCCTGAACGTGGCGGTGACGACGACGGGCATCCACCCGGTGACGCCGCCGGACCCGGCCAATGCGTGCCCGGGCGACGCGGAGGGCGGGGAGGCGGGCCGCTTCTTCCCGGTGGACAACTCCCTGCCGCGCATCCTCACGAGCGCGACGCCGAACCTGGCCCAGCAGCTCCAGCAGAGCGTGCAGGTGGGCCAGTGCGCGGAGGTGGAGCAGGGCTTCGAGGCCATGCGCCGCGCGCTGTCCCAGCCGCTGGTGAACAACGCGGACGACCCGCGCACGCCGCTGCCCAACGACGGCAACGCCGGCTTCCTGCGGGAGGAGGCCGCGCTGGTGGTGCTCTTCGTCAGCGACGAGGATGACCACTCGCCGGACGCGGTGGACACCTATGTGTCATGGGCCCAGCAGCTCAAGGGCCAGAATCAGCCGCAGCGCGCGACGTTCTACGCCATCGCCCCGCCCGCCAGCGGCTGCGCCACCGCCGGTGGTGCTGGCACGCGCTACGCGGAGGCCACCGCTCGCACGGGAGGCGAGGTGGTGAGCGTCTGCGCGGAGGACTACCGGCCGCTGCTCCAGGCCGTGGGCGACAAGGCCTTCTCCGCGCAGGAGCGCTTCCCGCTCAGTGACGTACCCGAGCCGGGCAGCGTGACGGTGAGCGTGAATGGCACGCCTGTCACCACGGGCTGGACCTACGACGCCGCCACCAACAGCGTGGTGTTCGACACGGTGCCGGCCGCGGGGACGCGCATCGCCATCCACTACCGGCGCTCCTGCGACGCGATGTAGCGCAGTGGAAGGGCCGGGCATCCGGCCCTCGACAGTGGTGTCAGTCCCCGGTGCTACAGGTCTGCTTCCCCCTGTGCGGATGACCAGAAAATTGGAGGTCACCTCGCGGTGTGTACCCTGAGGTCGTACCTGCAGCTGCCGAGGAGGCACCCGGTGAACTCCCAAGACTTCGACGCAACGATGACGAGCGCCGCCCGCCCCGCGCGAAAGGCCCCGGGCTTGCGCGTCATCCGGGGAGAGGGGCAGCGGAGGGAGGAGCCGCTCGCCTCGCGGGACGCCGTGGCCCGGGTGCTGATGGAGGCCGGGGCGGACCTGCTGCTGCGGCGTATCAGTCCGGCGCGGGCCGGGGAAATCGAGCGCCAGGTGGACCGCGTCCTCGACCTGTTCGACCGGGTGGACGCCGCCCCGGTGCTGATGCCGGTGCTGAAGCGGCACCTGGACGAGCTGGAGGCGCTGATGCGGGAGACCCGCGAGGTGCGGGCCGCCCGGAGATAGCCAAAAGGCGGTTTCCGGGGCGCTTGGGGGTTTGACCCTCATTCCCGGTGCGCTTACGCTCGGGTCCTTCCCGCGCCCGGAACTCGGGGCCACTTGAGGGTGGTTGTCCAGGGGCCGGTCAGGTCGCCGTGTCCATCGAAACCTATGGCAGGTACCAGCTCCTGAAGCGTCTCGCCACGGGCGGGATGGCGCAGATCTACCTTGCGCGGCCTCAGGGGGCGGAGCCCGACAAGCGGGTGGTGGTCAAGCGGATCCTCCCGCACCTCGCGGAGAACGACGACTTCGTCAAGATGTTCCTGGACGAGGCGCGCATCGCCGCCCGGCTCAACCACCCCAACGTGGTGCAGATTTTCGACCTGGGGGCCCAGGACGACTCCTTCTTCATCGCCATGGAGTACATCCACGGCGACGACCTGCGCCGGCTGTGGAAGCAGTCGGAGCTGATGGGGCAGCCGCTGCCGGTGCCGCTGGTGTGCCGCATCCTCATCGAGGCCTGTGCCGGGCTGGACTACGCGCACAAGCGCACGGACCCGACGACGGGCCGCCCGCTGGGCATCGTCCACCGCGACGTCTCCCCGCAGAACATCCTGGTGACGTTCGAGGGTGGGGTGAAGGTGGTGGACTTCGGCATCGCCAAGGCGGCGGACCAGGCCACGGTGACGCGCTCCGGGGTGCTGAAGGGCAAGTACTCGTACATGTCGCCGGAGCAGGCGGCCGGCCTGCGCGTGGATTGCCGCTCCGACATCTTCGCGCTGGGTATCGTGCTGTACGAGCTGCTCACCGGCACCCGCCTGTTCAAGCGCCCCAACGACATCCAGACGCTGACGGCGGTGTCCGAGTGCCGCGTCATTCCGCCCTCGCAGGTGACGACGCGCGTCCCGGCGGACCTGGACGCCATCGTGCTCAAGGCGCTCGCGAAGGACACGTCGGAGCGCTACCAGGAGGCGGCGCAGCTCCAGCACGCGCTGGAGGACTGGCTGAGCGCGCGCCAGCTGCCCGCGTCGTCCGCGGACCTGTCCGCCTTCATGAAGGCCGTCTTCGCGGAGCGGCTGGCCGAGGAGTCCCGGGCGGGTGAGGTGTGGGGCGAGGAGTCCGATTCCGGGTCCTCCCGGCAGGAGGCCCCGCCGCGCCGGACGGGGCTGCGGCCCGCGCTGCCACCGCGTCCGCCGCCCCTGTCGCCGGAAGATGACGCGACGGCGGCGCTGCGCCCGCGTCCCGCCGCCCGGACGGGCCGCTTCGAGCTAGAGCCGGAGAAGCCGGCCCCGCGCCTGACGGGGCAGCGGCGCGCGGTGGACCCCGAGCGCCCGTCGCGCTCCGGCATGGGCGTGCTGCCGCCGCTGCCGACTCCGCCGGTGGAGGAGGATGCGCCCACGGTGGACGTGCGCGCGCCCGCGCGGGTGACGCTGACGGACGTGAAGCTGGGCGGGGCCGCCGCGGCGCCCACGGACCCGCGGGGCGCGCCTCGGCCGGGGCTGGGCACGGGGCGCTTCGACGTGGGGGGGATGGACGACGAGGACGCGCCCACGGTGGATGCCCGGGCGGGAAGCCGCTCGCAGGTCCGGGGTGGGTTCGTCGTGGAGGAGGACGCGCCCACCATCGCGATGCCGGACCATTCGCGGCCCGCGCGCGTGGTGATTCCGCTGGCTGATGGCGAGCCGCTCGAGGAGGACGCGCCCACCTTGTCCCTGGGGATGTCGCGTCCGGCGAAGCGGCCTCCCGCGGCGGCGAGCACCACGCCGTGGCTGTACGTGGGCCTGGGCCTGCTCCTGGTGGCGGCGGCGGTCGTGGTGTTCTGGTCGTGGACGCCGCGCGGGCCGGTGCCCATGCCGTTGCCGCCCGAGTCGGTGGCGCCCGCGCTGGTGCCGGACACGGCCGGGGCGCCGACGGTGACGCCGACCGAGCTGCAGCCGCCCCCCGTGGTCCCCCAGCCGCACGCGGAGGCGACGCCCGCGCCGGTGCGGCTGCGCATCGAGACGCAGCCGGCGGACGCGGCGGTGTTCGTGAACGGCCAGCGTCAGGTGGGAAGCCCGGTGGTGCTGGACACGGCGGTGGGAAAGCAGGTGGCCGTGCGGGTGGAGGCCGAGCGCTACCAGGCGCAGTCGCGCACCGTGACGGTGGGCGAGGACGCCGAGCAGGTGACGCGTTTCGTCCTGGAGTCGGAGCCGGAGACGCGTCCGGCGGCAGCGGTGGTGCGGGAGCGTCCCGTCCGGCACGAGCCCCGTCAGGAGACGCGCACGGCCCGGGTCCGGTTCGTCGTCCACCCCTGGGCCGTGGTGACGTGCGGAGGCAAGCGGCTGGGCGAGACGCCCTTCGAGGCCGTGGAGCTTCGCGTGGGCACCTACGACTGCCGGTTCGACAACTCCGACCTCAAGAAGACGTTCAGCCGACGTATCGAGGTCAAGCCCATCGACCTCAACGTGGTGAGCGTGAAGTTCGAATAGCCATGCCTTGGATTCTCCCGTGACGCTCGAAGCCGGCACTCACATCGGCAAGTATGTCGTCCGCCGCAAGCTCGCCGAGGGCGGCATGGCGGAAATCTACTTGTGCACGGCGCGCGGCGCGGAGGGCTTCGAGAAGGAAGTCGTCATCAAGCGGGTGCGTGCGTTCCTCGCGAGCGACCCTGAGTTCGTCGGGATGTTCATCGCGGAGGCGCGGCTGGCCTCGCGGCTCAACCACGCGAACGTCGTCCAGATCTTCGACTTCGACAAGCACGAGGACACGTACTACCTGGCCATGGAGTACGTGCGCGGCTGCTCGTTGTGGGAGCTGCGCAAGCGCGGCAAGGAGCTGATGGAGCCCGTGCCGCCGATGCTGGTGGCGCACATCGGCGCCGAGGTCGCCCGGGGCTTGCACTACGCCCACCGCCTCCGGGTGAACGGGCAGCCGCTGGACCTGGTGCACCGGGACGTCACGCCACACAACGTGCTGCTGTCCTTCGACGGGGCGGTGAAGCTGACGGACTTCGGTATCGCCAAGGCGGGCAACAAGCTCACGCAGCCCGGCGTGCTGAAGGGCAAGTTCGCGTACATGTCGCCCGAGCAGGCCCGGGGCGAGGCCGTGGACGCGCGCACGGACATCTTCGCGCTGGGCGTGGTGCTCTGGGAGATGCTCACCGGCGGCCGGCTCTTCGACGGGGACTCCGAGGTGGCGGTGCTGCGCGCGGTGCAGCAGAGCGCCATTCCGCCGCCGGCCCGGCTCAATCCCGACGTGCCCGCGGACCTGGACGCCGCCGTGGTGCGGGCGCTGGAGCGGGACCCCGCGCTGCGTTTCCAGACCGCGGCCGAGCTCGAGCGCGCCCTGGCCCAGTGCGTGCTGACGCATGCGACGTCCGTGGACGACACGGACCTGAGCGCCTTCATGCGGCGGCTGTTTCCCACCAGCCTCACCCAGGCGATTCCGACGGTGCAGGAGCGCACGCACGTGGTGGAGGGGGAGCAGGTGCCGGGCGCCGTGGCGGGCGCGGTGGCGGTGCCGCGCGAGCCCACCGCGGTGATGGCGCCCCCCGGCCGCAGTGGACTGGCGCTGCCGACGTCGCCGGACGAGGACGTCAACGCCCCGACCTTCGTGCTGCCGCGCCGTGGCGAGGACGTCGCGGTGGCCTCGGCGCCGCTGCCGCCCATGGCCACGCCGATGATGCCGCTGCCCGCGGTGGCTTCGTCACCCGTGCCCCGGAGTGGCGCCGCGCAAGGGGCACATCCGCGGCTGGATGGACAGCCTGGCGTGTCCGACTCCAGTCCTTCGGCGCGGGTGGACGGGCTGGCCGGAGCCGAGGGTGTCGCTTCGGAGCGGACCGATGGACGACCGGGGATGTCCGCCTCCGGTGCTTCGGCACGGGTGGCCGAGTTTTCCGGAGCCGCCGCCGGCGCGTCGGGGCGGACGGATGGCCGGCCCGTGGCGGGAGCATCCATCGTCTCTGCGCAGACGGAAGGGGCGTCCATGCCCGCGGCGCCGCGGCGCCCGAGCCGGCCGGACGGTGTGTCCCTGGTGGACGGAGCGGTGCCCACGTCGCCTTCAGACCGCGATGCCGCGCAGGTGGCCGGTGAGGGCCGGCAGCTCATGGACACAAGCGGCTCGGACGCTCGTGCGGTGAGGGCGCCCGGAGCGCGGACTCCCAGTCGCCCCGAGGGCTTCCCCGCCGTCGCGTCGCCTCCGAAACCCGTGGGCGGCCTGGGGCTGGCGGGGACGTGGGACGACGAGGATGACGACGAGGTCGACACCGCTTCGACCACGGAGCCGGAGCCGCGGCCAATGGCTGTGCACCGTCCTTCCGGTGGCCAGCCTGCTGTTGCCTCCGCTTCCGGCGCACCCGGTCCCGTTCCCGGTGCTCCGTCCCCATCGCGCCGCTCGTGGGGGATGGGGCTCTCCGTGGCACTGGGGCTCGCCGTCGTCGGGGGCGGCGTCGCCCTGCTGCGCGCTCGGTCCGAGCCGCCTCCCGCCCCCGTGCCGCAAGCGTCCACCCCCATCGCTCCGGAGGCTGAGAAGACGCGTCCGGAGACGACCGCGCCCTCCACGTCCGAGGCCCTCGCCGCCGCGCCCTCCGGGGGCTCGGAGGTGAAGTCGGACACCGGGGGAGGGGGGCCGGCGAACCCAGGTGCCTCTGACTCCGAAGCCGAGGTGGATGGGCTGATGCGCGAGGAAGTGCTCGCCGCGGCAAACGCTCCGGCCGACGACGCCCCGCCCGCCGCGGAGGAGGTCCAGGAGACGGAGCGCGCCGCGCCGGCCAGCGGCACCCTCCAGATTCAGGCCGCGCCCTACGCCACCGTGTTCATCAACGGCAAGCGCATGGGCGAGGTGACCGGGCGCGCCTCGTACCGGCTGCCAGCCGGTGTCCACAAGCTCGTGTTCCAGCACCCCGCCGGTGAGCGGCGCTACGACGTCACCGTCACGGCGGGCGGCACCGTGAGCCGCGAGTTCCGCGCCCCGCGGGGCCGCTGAGCCCGCGGCCGCGTGCCCCACGAGGCCCCAGCTTCTGGGGCTGATCACTCCCGCTAAACCCCAGGTCGCGGCGTGCCGTCCCGGCATGGCCGCGGGCCTCCTCATGCCCAACGTCCGGTCCTGAACGTCACCGGCGACCGGGCTCCAGAACCACCTCCTCCTACCTCTCGCGTCGCGTGTCCGCTGACGAGCGATTCGTCCGCGAACGCCCGCCTGCCTGGTGGTCTGCCTTGACACCCGGCGGTCGACTCTGGCACTCAGTGGCCCCCATTCAGTGGATTATATTCAATGGAATCCATGGACCTGCTGGCTCCTGAGGAGATTGCTCGGATCGAGCGCGAGAACGCGGGCGGCCTGCCCGCGAGCGCCATCCTGGAAATCTTCCGGCCGCGGGGCGTGCGCCTGTCGGAGGCGACGTTCCGGAAGTACGTGCAGGCGGGCCTGCTACCCAGGAGTCGCCGGGTGGGCCGGAAGGGAAAGCACCAGGGGAGCCGTGGGCTCTACCCGGTGGAAGCGGTGCGCCGCATCAATGTCATCAAGAAGATGATGGCGGAGGGGCACACCCTGGAGGACATCAAGCGGTCCTACGTCTTCCACAGCAACAACATCGACCAGTTGGAACGGGACCTTACGGGAGTCCTGGACGGGTTCCAGGAGGAGCTGGGGGACCGCGCCTTTGGGGGGGAGCATCGGCGTTCGCTCGAGGCACAGTTGGCAACCTTGCGGCAAAGAGCGCAGGATCTGGTCCGGGATGTCGCCCGGCTGGGTAGCGCCGTGACCGCACGCGCAGACGAAACGATCCGTTCGCAATAGAATACCCGGGAACCGGGTAGACTGGCCTCACGTGGAGGGGACATGTCGGAAGTGAAGCAGCTACAGGAGGAGGGGGGAGACCAGGAATCGGACCAGGCGCAGGAGCGCCGCCGTTCCAAGACCATGTCGCGCAAGGAGATGGCGCGCGACCTGCGGAGGCGCCGCCTCACGGGGCAGGTGGACCCTGAAGAGGCCGAGCTGCTGAAGCAGATGGACGACACGCGCCCCCGGACCCGGGCGGACTGCGTCAATGGCCCCCGGCCGTGCAACTTCGTCTCCTGCAAGCACAACCTCTATCTGGACGTGAATCCGGAGACGGGGTCCATCAAGCTCAACTTCCCGGACAAGGAGATCTGGGAGCTGGAGCACACCTGTGCCCTGGACGTGGCGGAGAAGGGCGGCATCACGCTCGAGGAGGTGGGGGAGATCATGAACCTCACCCGCGAGCGCATCCGCCAGGTGGAGACGCGCGGCCTGATGAAGCTGCGTGAGGCCACCGAGGCCGAGCCGCCGGTTTCGGCGCGCAAGCCCTGATGCATCGGGTGGGTTTCCACCCGCAAACGGAGGGCCGACGTGTTGCGTTGACACCCCTGGAGGTGGTTGCTACTACCGCCGCTTCCCGCACACCGAGGCCCACACGTGCTGGCTCTCCTCAGCGTTTCCGATAAGCGAGGTCTGGTTCCCTTCGCCCAGGGGCTCGTCCGTCTGGGCTTCCGGCTGTTGTCCACCGGGGGCACGCTCGAGGCGCTCAAGGGCGCGGGGGTGCCCGTCACGAAGGTCTCCGAGCACACGCAGAGCCCCGAGATTCTGGGTGGCCGCGTGAAGACGCTCCACCCGCGCATCCACGGCGGCATCCTGGGGCGGCTGGAGCTGGAGGCGGACCGTGAGGAGATGAAGGCCCACGGCATCGAGCCCATCTCCCTGGTCGCGGTGAACCTGTATCCCTTCCGGCAGACGGTGGCCTCGGGCGCCGCGGAGCCGGACGTCATCGAGCAAATCGACATCGGCGGACCCGCCATGGTGCGCGCGTCCGCGAAGAACTTCCGGCACGTCTCGGTGGTGGTGGACCCGGAGGACTACCCGGCGGTGCTGGCGGAGCTGGAGCAGCAGCAGTCGGTGAGCGAGGACACGCGGCGCAAGTTGATGCGCAAGGCCTTCGCGCACACGGCGGCCTACGACGCCTCCATCTCCGCGTGGCTTTCCGCGCAGGCGGGTGAGCCGTTCCCGGGCGAGCTGTCGCTGGCGTTCCAGAAGGCGCAGGACCTGCGCTACGGCGAGAACCCCCACCAGCGCGGGGCCTTCTACCGCGAGCACTCCGCGCCGCAGGAGCCGACGGTCGCCTTCTCCAGGGTGCTGCAGGGCAAGGAGCTCTCGTACAACAACATCCTCGACCTGGACGCGGCGCTGGGGCTGCTGCTCGAGTTCCCCGAGGCGCCCGCCGCGGTCATCATCAAGCACAACACGCCCTGCGGCGTGGCGGTGGACGGCTCGCTGGAGAAGGCCTACCGCACGGCCCGCGCGGTGGACGAGGTCTCCGCCTTCGGAGGCATCGTGGCGCTCAACCGCGAGGTGGACGCGGCCACGGCCCAGGCCATGGCGGAGACGTTCCTGGAGGCGGTCATCGCGCCGTCCTACTCGGCCGAGGCGCTCCAGGTGCTGTCGGCGAAGAAGAACCTACGGCTGCTGGAGGCGGGCCCCGCGCTGGCCAGCCCCCAGGCCCGGCCGCGGGCCCAGCTGGACGCCCGCAGCGTGTCCGGCGGGATGGTGCTGATGGACCGGGACGCGGTGGAGCCGCCGCTGTCCTGGAAGGTGGTGTCCAAACGAGCGCCCACACCGGAGGAGGAGCGGGCCATGCGCTTCGCCTGGAAGGTGTGCAAGCACGTCAAGAGCAACGCGATTGTTTTCGCCTCCGAGGACCGGTTGCTGGCGCAGGGCGGCGGGCAGACGAACCGGGTGGACTCGGTCCGCATCGCGATGCAGCGCGGCGGGGCGGCTCTGCGGGGGAGCGCCGTGGCCTCCGACGCCTTCTTCCCCTTCCGGGACGGGCTGGACGAGGCGGCCCGGGCGGGGGCGACCTGTGTCGTACAGCCCGGCGGCTCGGTCCGTGACGCGGAGTTGATTGCCGCCGCGGACGAACATGGGATGGCCATGGTGCTGACGGGAGTGCGACACTTCCGGCACTGAGCCCCATGCGCATCGTCTGTCAGAAATGCGCGGCCGCCTACGCGATTGATGACAAGCTCATCACCGCCAAGGGCGTTCGCGCGCAATGTCCCCGCTGCCGGAACCTCCAGCTGGTCCGGCGCGATCCTTCGGCCGCGCCCGCTGCGGCGCCGCAGCCCCAGGCGCCCGTCACCCTGACGCCCGTTTCCAGCGGGGCGCCCGCCGCGAATCCCGCGGACGACCTCTTCGGGGACTTCGGTGCGCCGCCGCCAGCGGCCGCCCCCGCCAGGCCCGCTCCGGGTGGCGGGGCGGCGCCGGCCTCGGACCTGTTCGGCGACGTCGGCGCGCTGCCGTCGCCTGCGCCGGCCTCTTCGCCGCCGGTGGACCCCTTCGCGGACCTGGGCTCGCCCGCTCCGAGCAGTGGCCGGCCCGCGGTGGATGACCCGCTGCTCGACTTCCTGGGGCCCCCGCCGGCCGCGCCGCCGGGCACGGAGCAGGCACCGGCCCGGCCTCCGAAGGCCGCCGCGGCGCCGAAGCCGGCGACCACGGGGTGCCGCGTCTGCCAGAAGCCGCTGACGGACTCCTTCGACCAGGCGCTGGGCGTGTGTGACGATTGCCGGCAGCCCGGCGCCGCGCAGGTGCCTCCAGCCCCGGCGAGCCGCCCGGCGGCAGCGGGCAACGCGGACTTCCTGCCGCCGATGACGGACCTGGGTGGCGGCGCCGCGTCCTCCGGCGCCCAGCCCCCGCCCGGTGCTGGCTCCGAGTCCCGTGGGGGCGCGCGCGTCCCCATCAGCACGGACATCATCCCGGACATGGGGCCGGAGCCGCGCAGCGGCGTGCGCACGTCCGTGCCGCAGCTCGGGGCCGAACCTCGCAGCGGCGCGCGGGGTTCGCCTTCGAGAATCGGTCCCGCGCAGCCGCCGGCCGCGGGGCGCTCGCGAGGCGGGAAGGGCGCGCTCGTGGCGGGCCTCGTGGGGCTCGTCCTCGTGGGGGGCGGCGTGGGCGGCTACGTGCTGTACCAGCAGCATTCCGAGGACGCGCGTCGCAACGCCGGCCCTCCGCCCGCGCCGGCCATTCCGGACGCGGTGCAGGCGGTGCTGCCGCGCTGGAAGCTCAAGTTCCTGGAGATTACCGGCACCAGCGCGGAGCGGCTCGCGGAGGGGCAGCAGCAGCTCGCCCGCGACGAGCGCTTCGCGTACTCGGAGGCGGAGGAGTCCTTCCAGCAGGCGTTGCTGCTGGACCCGACCAGCGACGCGGCCATCGCCGGCTACGTGCAGGCGCTGGCGCTGGGGCGTGGCGCGCGCATGGACGACGCGACGTTCCAGGAGGCCCGCGCGCTGCTGACGGCGGCCGAGTCCCGGTCGGGGCGCACGGCGCCGCTGCTGCTGGCGCATGCGAACCTGCTCCTGGCCCGCTCGGGCCAGCCGGAGCAGGCGCGTCCGCTGGCCGAGGAGCTGCTCGCCCGCGCGGAGCTCCCGGACGCGCAGAAGGCCGAGGCCCACCTCGTGCTGGGCCGCACGTGGCTGTCGTCCTCGCGGGAGCTGGCGCGCAGCCACTTCGACTCCGCGCAGAAGCTGTCGCCGGACATCAAGCGCCTGCACTACTACCGCGCGCTGGCGCACGCGTCGGGCGGTGAGTACTCCGCCGCGCTGGACACCCTGCTGAAGCGCCTGGAGACGCACCCGAAGGACTGGGACAGCCTGGGGCTCACCGCCCGCATCTACCAGGAGGTCGGCGAGCCCGCGGAGGCGCGCAAGCTGTACGAGGCGCGCGTGAAGGCGGAGCCCGGTGAGCTGCGCGCGCTGTTGCCGCTGGCGATGCTGCGGTACCAGTCGGAAGGCAACGCGTCGGGCGCGGTGCGTGACCTGCGCGCCTTGCTGAAGAACCGCGCCCGCTATGACGAGCCCGAGGTGGCCGAGGTGCTCGTGCACCTCGCGGCCGCGGAGCGAACCGCCGGCAGCACGGACGCGGCGGTGAAGGCGGCCGAGGAGGCCCTCCAGCTGGTGGAGGACCTGCCCGAGGCCCACCTCCAGCTCTTCATGGTGGCGCTGGGCCGCCGTGATGCGGAGAAGGCCCGGGCGCGGCTGCCCGGCTTCCGCGGGCAGCTCGAGGACGGCGCGCTGGAGAAGGTGCTCGAGGGCCGGTTGCTCCTGCTGGAGAAGAAGCCGCAGGAGGCGCTGGAGGCGTTCCAGGCCGCGGCGAAGCTGGACTCGCGGCGGCTGGACGCGCAGCTGCTGGCGGGGGTGGCCGCGGCGAGCGCGAAGCGCCGGGACGACGCGTTCCGCGCGCTGCACCAGGCGCTGCAGTCGGACCCGCTCCGGTTGGAGCCGCGGCCCGTCATGTCCGCGTACTGGCTGCGGCCGCGCGAGACGGTGGAGGGCGTGGAGGGCGTCATCCTCGCGCTCGCCGAGGGGCCCGAGGACCCGTCCCCGCTGCTGTACGAGGGGCTCCTGCGCTTCCACCAGCACCAGTTCGACACCGCCGAGCGGCACCTGCGCAGCGTGCTGGAGGTGGACGCGAACAACGCTGGTGCCCTGGCGTACCGCTCGCTCATCGCCCTGGAGCGTCGCGCGACGGCGGACGCGCGGCGCCTGGGGGAGCGGGCCGCTGCGGCGGGACGGCAGCAGCCGGTGGCCCATCTGGCGCTGGGGCTGGCGCTCGCGGAGGCCAGGCAGGTCGAGCCGGCCAAGCGCGCGCTCCGGGACGCGCTGGCGCTGGCGCCGACGCTGTTGTCGGCCCAGGCGCGGCTGGCGCAGCTGGAGGCGCCGCAGGGCAAGGGCGCGGCGCGCGACACCCTGGTGAAGGTGGTGGGGTTGGACCCGGCGTACCTCCCCGCGAAGCGGATGCTCTACCTGTTGGAACGGTGAGGTGGATGTGAAGGTCCTGCTGCTCGGTTCCGGTGGCCGTGAGCACGCGCTCGCGTGGAAGCTGTCGCAGAGTCCCCGGTTGACTCAGCTCCTGTGTGGTCCGGGCAACCCGGGGACGGCGAAGGTGGGCACCAACGTGCCGCTGCGCGCGGACTCGCCGGAGGACGTGGCGGCGTTCGCGAAGCGCGAGGCGGTGGACCTGGTGGTGGTGGGTCCCGAGGCGCCGCTGGTCGCGGGCGTCGCGGACGCGCTGGCGGGCGTGGGCATTCCGTGCTTCGGCCCGGTGGCGGCGGGCGCCCGCATCGAGGGCTCCAAGGCCTTCGCGAAGGAAATCATGGCCGAGGCGGGCGTGCCCACCGCGGCGTTCCGCACCTTCACGGACGTGGCGGCGGCGGAGGCCTACGCGGTGGCGCAGGGCCGCATCGTCGTCAAGGCGGACGGCCTGGCCGCGGGCAAGGGCGTCATCGTGGCCCACGACGTGGAGGCCGCGCGCGCGGCGGTTCGCGCCGTGGGCGCCATGGGCGTGGCGGGCCAGACGATGGTCCTGGAGGAGCTGCTGGAGGGCGAGGAGGTCTCCGCCATGGCGCTGTGCGACGGCGAGCGCTACGCCATGCTGCCGCTGTCCCAGGACCACAAGCGGGTGGGCGAGGGCGATACCGGTCCCAACACGGGCGGCATGGGCGCCTACAGCCCGGCGCCGTTCCTGTCCGCCGCGCAGCTCGCCGAAGTGGGAGAGCGCGTGGTCGCTCCAACGCTGGCCGTGCTGCGCCGCCGCGGAATTCCCTTCCGGGGTGTGCTGTATGCGGGGTTGATGCTCACGCGAAGTGGGCCGAAGGTGCTGGAGTTCAATGCCCGCTTCGGTGACCCGGAGACGCAGGTGTTGATGATGCAGCTCGGTGAAGACCTGCTGCCGCTGCTGGATGCGTGCGCGAAAGGCACGCTGGAGCCGCGGACGCTGGTGTCGGCGCCGGGGGCTTCGGTGGGCGTGGTGCTGGCGGCGCGGGGCTACCCGGATGCACCGGAGAAGGGCCAGCGCATCGACGGACTGGACGCGGTGCCATCGGACGCCACGGTGTTCCTCGCGGGCGTGGAGGCGCGCGACGGGGGGCTGGTGACGGCGGGAGGCCGGGTGCTGACGGTGTGCGCGCGCGGTGAGGACCTGGCGCGCGCACGGGAGCGGGCCTACGCGGCGGCCGCCGCGGTGCGCTTCGAGGGCATGCACTTCCGCCGGGACATCGGCGCGCGAGGGCTGAAGGCTTCCCCGTGAACCGCCTGTCCCGCTACCTGCTCAGGGAGCTGCTGGTCCCGCTCGGCGTGTGGGTGGCGTTCATGTTCCTGCTGCTCTTCGTCATGCAGTTCCTGCGGGGCACGGACGTGCTGCTGGGCTCGTCGGTGACGCTGGGGGACATGGTGCGGCTGCTCGCCTACCTGGCGCCGCACTTCCTGATGATGGCGCTGCCCATCGCCTTCCTGCTGGCCATCCTCCTGGGACTGGGGCGGCTGGGCGAGGACCGGGAGCTCACCGCGCTCCAGGCGATGGGCATCGGGCCCGTCCGCCTGGTGGCCGCGCCGCTGGGCATCGCCGTGGCGCTCAGCCTGCTGATGCTGGTGATTACCTCCACGGCCCAGCCCTGGGGCCTGTCGAGCCTCAAGGTGCTGGTGAGCGAGGTCATCCGGAAGAACGCCGTGGGCGACGTGAAGTCCGGCGTCTTCTACGAGGACCTCAGTGACCTGACGCTGTACGCGGAGCACGTATCCGCCGACGGCAAATGGACCAACGTGCTGCTGCACGATGACCGGGAGGCGAACTCGCCGCTGCTGGTGCTGTCGAATCGGGGGCAGGTGGGCACGTCCACCAGCGGCGAGGTGCTTCGCTTCGCGCTGGAGGAGGGCGAGGTGCACCGCTCCGCCGGCCGTGAGGAGGAGGCGTACAGCGTCATCCGGTTCGACCAGGCGGAGATCAGCGTGGGTGTGGGCGCGTCCATGGGCAAGCGTGGCCGCTTCTCCTTCTCGCGCGAGGAGCTGACGCCCGCCGAGCTGATGGAGGCGGCCCGCGAGGCGGACGCGACGGGCGGGGACTCGCGCCTGTTCCGGATGGCGCTGCACAGCCGGCTGGGCAACGCGCTGGCGCCCATCGCCTTCGCGCTGCTGGGCACGCCGCTGGCCATGGGGCGACGTCAGGGCGGCAGGGCGTGGGGCTACCTGCTGACGCTGGGCGGCTACGTCCTCTACTACCTGCTGAGCCGCGTCTTCGAGCAGATGGGACAGAAGGGCCAGATGCCCGTGGGGCTGGCGGGGCAGATGGCCAACCTGACGTTCGTCGCGGTGGGGCTGGTGGCGCTGTACCGCGTGAGCCGCTCGGGGACGGTCAAATGAGGGGCACGCTCTTCGCCTATGTGCTCCGCACCTACGTGCGCTACGCCCTGGGCATCCTGGCGGGGCTGGTGCTCGTCTTCGTGGTGGTGGACTTCGTGGACCGCGCGAAGCTGTACACGGGGCCGGGCTGGGCCCTGGACGCGGCGGAGCTCTACTTCTACAAGGCGATGATGGCGGTGCAGCAGCTCGGCCCGGCGGCGTTGCTGCTGGCGGCGGGCACCACCGTGTCGGCGCTGCGCAAGCAGGGAGAGGTGACGGCCATCCGGGCCCTGACGTTCGGCCCGTCCGCGCTGTACCTGCCCATCCTGGTGGCGTCCTTCGTCGCGTGCGTGGGCCTGGTGGCCTTCGACGAGCGGGTGGCGACGTACTCGGGCCGGCGCGTGGATGAAATCACCACCCAGCGCTTCAACAAGTGGGGCGACTGGCGCTTCTATTACACCCCCAAGCAGTGGTTCCGGCGCGGGGAGAACATCTTCTTCCTCCGAGGGGGCAGCGCCCAGGAGGGCTTCCAGGACGTATCCGTCTTCACCGTGACGGAGTCATTCGATTTGCGGCGGCGCCTGGATGCGTCTGGCATGTTCCCCGTGGAGGGCATGCGCTGGCGCCTCACGGACGTGGTGGAGCGCACCTTCGAAGGCGAGGGGAAGACGCGCGTGCAGCAGTTCCCGGAGGCCGTCTACGACCTGGGCGTGGCCGTCACCGCCTTTCGCATCCGCCCGGGGCGCCCGGAGCAGATGCGCGCGTCCGAGCTGCGGGAGCAGATCGAGGCGCGCCGGGACGTGGGTCTGGCGACGAAGCAGTTCGAGCTGGCGCTGCAAAACCGCTTCGCCTACCCGATGGCGGCCTTCCCCGCGGCGCTGCTGGGCGTGGGGCTGGCCCTGCGCGCCAACCGCCGAGGCCACCTCACCGCGGCCATCATTGAAGGCCTGCTGACCGCCGTGGCCATGTGGGGTCTGATGATGGTGTGCCGGACCCTGGTGCTCACCGAGCGGTTGCCGCCGGTGGTCGCCGCCTGGGCGCCCACCTTCCTGCTGGCCCTCATCGCGGGCGCGGTGTGGCTGCAGCGGGAGGGGCTGCTGCCGCTGCCACGGCGCGGGTTGCTGGTGAGATAGCGTGGCGGCGCTCATGGGAACCGCGTCCGAGCTTCCGCTGGACTTGCGCTGGCGTCGCGCCGTCACGGGCGTGCTCGTGATGTGGACCGTGGGGCTGGTGCTGGCGGAGGTGGTCCTCCAGGTCGCGACGGGCGCGGCGGTGCTGCTGGCGGTGCTGCTGCTGACGCGAGGCAAGCTCCAACTGGCGCCGGACGTGCGGGCGTACGCGGTGGCCAGCCTGGGGTTGTGCGCGTGGCAGGCGGTGTCGCCCGCGGTGGCCCTGCTCACGGGGGCCGCGGAGGCGTGGCCTCGCAGCTCGCGCTATGGCCAGGTGCTGGACTCGCTCGCGGGCGCCGCGGCGGCGTGCCTGGGCACCGTGGGCGTGCCGTGGCTGCTGCTGGCCGGGGTCCTCGCGGGGGGCTGGCTGCTGGCCTCGCTGCTGGGCATCTTCCAGAACCGGGTGCGCTGGTCGGTGGAGCTGCCCGCCTTCCTCAAGCTGAACCTGGGACGGCTGCACGAGAACTTCGGCACGGAGGAGTCTCCGCGTTACGCCGCGGGCGGCTTCTTCTCGCACCGGCTGCGCTTCGCTCACGGGGCCATCGCGGCGCTCGGGCCCGCGCTGTCGGTGCTGGGCGGCGCGGAGCAGGCGCGGCGGCGCATGCTCGCGGGCGCGGTGGTGATGGGGATGCTCATCTCCGTCTACAACGCCTTCGCGCGCGCGGCGCTGGGGGCGGCCCTGCTGGTCAGCGTGCTGGCGTTGCTGCTGCTGGTCCAGGGCGCCGCGCGGCGGGTGGGGCTGGTGCTGGTCGCCGTGCTGGTGGTGGTGGTGTCGCTCACGCCGGCGTGGCGCGCGCGCATGGAGAAGGCCCTGGGCAACATCTACGGCGGTGAGCGCGAGCACGCCATGTCCGTGGGCTGGAGCCTGGTGCGCGAGCACCCGCTGACGGGCGTGGGGTTCGGCAACCACAAGCCCGCGGCGCTGGCCACGCAGGACGAGACGGGCATCACGGACCTGCTGGCCACGGACTCCCACAACCTGTGGCTGACGGTATGGGCGGAGACGGGCCTCGTGGGTTTGCTGTTGATGCTGGCGGTGCATGGCCTGCTGGCGCGGGCGCTCATCCGCCGCTATCGGGAGGGCTCGCTCGCGGCCACCGGCGCGCTGCTGTCGTGGGTGGGGTTCCACACCCTGGCCCTGGTGCATTACCTGCCGTTCCACTCCAGCGTGTACCTGTCCTTCTCGCTCGTCTGGGGCCTGGGCTTGTGTGAGGGCAGCGACGTCCTTCGGGGCAGGGCGGTGCGGGAGCCGCTCGTCGGACTGCCGGGCGCTCCCGGTGCCGCGCCGTGAATGACGGGGCGCGGGCGTGCCGTGGCGGGGCGGCCAGGCTCGGCGCCGTGGGCGGCCTGTCGCCGAGCGGGCCCGCCACCATCGGTGCTGCTAACGGCCGCGAGCGCCGCCGGGAGAGGGCGCTTCCAACGCCCGCCGGTAGACAGCGAGCGTGCGGCGGGCGCAGTCGTCCCAGTTGAAGTGCGCCACGCGCTCCCGTCCGAGCTCCACCAGCTCGCGGCGCAGCGGCTCGTCCCGAAGCACGCGCAGCGCCGCTTCGCGCCACGCGGCCGGGTCGTCCGGCGGAAGCTTCAGCGCCGCGTTGCCCACCACCTCGGGCAGGGCGGACGCGTCCGACGCGAGCACCGGGCAGCCCGTGGCCATGGCTTCCAGCGCGGGCAGGCCGAAGCCCTCGTACCGCGATGGCAACAGGAGCGCCGATGCCGCGCCATAGAAGAGCGGCATCTCGTCCTCGGGCAGCTCCTCCAGGTCGAGCACGTTCTCGTGCAGGCCCAGCTCGTGCGCCACCGCGCCCTTGCCCGCGAGCAGCACCACCGGGACGGGCAGCTCGGCGGCGAAGTCCTTCAGCAGCGCCAGGTTCTTGAACCGCTTCGCGTTGCCCACCGCCGCCAGGTAGCGCGCTGGCAGCTCATGCCGGGCGCGGAACGCCGTGGCTTCGGCCTGGGTGGGCGGCTGGAAGCGGGCCTCCACGCCGTTGTGAATCACCTGGAGGCGATAGGGCGACAGCTCCAGGTGCCGGGCGATTTCGTCCCGCGAGAAGTCGGACACGGTGATGAGCGCCGTGGCCCGCCTCGCGCGTGGCCCCACCACCGCGCGGTAGTAGATGGCCTGCGCGGGCGTGTACTGGTCCGCCAGGGCCAGGTGGTTGGCGTCGTGGAGCGTGGCCACCAGCCGCCCGCTCCAGAAGAGTGGCAGGGAGAACGACGTCGCGTGGAACGCGTCCGGGGCCAGCCGCACCAGGTCCGCCGTGAGCGCCGGCTGTTCAAGAGGTGACAGAAAGCCCGCCAGCGAGCGGTGCAGCGGCATGCGCGGCGTGAGCGCTCCGAGCCCGCGCGAGAGCCCTTCTGGCGGCACCAGGGCGGAGAAGCGCAGATCGGGCGCGAGCGCCGGCATCCGCCGCGCCAGCTCCAGGGCGTAACGGGCAATCCCATGCAGCCGGCCGCGCACCATGCGCAGGTCGAGGAGGACGTGAGCCACGGCCCTCGCGTACCACACGCACGGCCTCCGTGGGGGGCCAGGCGGGCACGCCCCCGGTTCATCTGTGCTTGCAGCGGCGCGCGCGCCCGATGCTAGAAGCCCTGCCCGTGAAGGTCGCCCTGGTCCATGATTGGCTCGTCACGCACCGCGGAGGTGAGCGCGTCCTCGACGCCCTCTGCGAGGTGCTTCCGGACGCGGACATCTACACGCTCGTCCACCAGCCGGGCACGCAGTCGCCGGCCATCGAATCGCGCCGCATCTTCACGTCCTTCCTCCAGCACATCCCTGGCATCCACGCGCGCTACCGCCACTTCCTGCCGCTGATGCCGAGCGCCATCGAGTCGCTGCGCCTCCAGGGGCGCTACGACCTGGTGCTCTCCTCCAGCCACTGCGTGGCCAAGGGGCTGCGCACGCCGAAGGGCACGCCGCATCTGAGCTATGTGCACGCGCCGATGCGGTACATGTGGGATTTGTTCGATGACTACTTCGGGCCGGGTCGCGCGAGGCTCCCCGTGCGCGCGGCGGCCCATGCGGTGCGGCCCTGGCTGCGCCAATGGGACCGGCGCACGGCCGCGGGCGTGAATCGTTTCGTGGCGAACAGTCGGCACATCGCCGCGAAGGTGAAGCGCTTCTGGGGGCGCGAGGCCGCCGTCGTCCATCCCCCCGTCGCGCTGGAGCGCTTCGCCCAGGTGCCGCTGGAGGGCGGCGGTCAGGGGGGCTACTTCCTCTGGCTGGGCGCCTTCGCGCCCTACAAGCGGCTGGACATCGCGCTCGAGGCGTTCCGCCAGCTCGGAGCACCCCTCTGGGTCGTGGGCACGGGCCAGGAGGCGACACGCCTGGGCGCGCAGCGTCTGCCTGAAAATATCCGTTTCCTTGGCAACGTTTCGGACGAAGCCCTCCCGGCGCTGTATCGGGATGCGCGCGCGCTCATCTTCACGCCCGAGGAGGACTTCGGCATCACCCCGCTGGAGTCACAGGCGGCGGGGCGGCCCGTCATCGCCTACGGCAGGGGCGGGGTGCTCGAGACGGTGACGGGGCGGACGGGGCTCTTCTTCTCCGAGCAGACGCCGGCGTCGCTCGCCGCCGCCGTTCGCCGCTTCGATGGTTGGGAGGCGGGCTTTCGTCCGGAGGAGGCCCGCGCGCAGGCCGGACGCTTCAGCCGCGCCGCTTTTCAGCAGGCGATGCTGCGGGAAATCGAGCACCTCCTCGGGAATCTGTTGCCAGAATCCCCAGGCGCCGCTGCGGGACTGTGACGCCGCTGTCACTCCCATCTCTGTCTTCCGTGGCACGCAGGCCGACACAGGGCCTGCATGGGAGGGAGGGGCGGTCGCAACCCATTGGTTTCACGAAACTTTTCGTGTTAGCAACCGCGGCCGTCAAACGGTGTTGGGCAAGGCGCGTGTTCGTTTGCTGAGGGCGCGAGTCTTGCACCGGGGTGGCCACCCGTTGATCACGCTACAGGAGTACCGCGGTGTTCAGTCGTCTCCAGCGTTTCTACACGTCGATCAAGGTCGTCGCCGACATGGTGATGCTCGCGCTGGCCTTTGGCCTCGCGTACGCCACCCGCTTCTCCGGCATCGTCCCCGTCACGGAGGGGACTCCTCCCTGGAGTGACTCGCTCTTCTCGCTGCTGATGGTGCTCGTCATCTTCCCGGTGACCTTCCATCAGTCGCGTCTGTACGGAACGAACCGCTCACGGACGAATACGGGCGAGGTCTTCGAGGTATTCAAATCCACCATCACCGCGGCGCTCATCCTGGTGGCGGTGACCTACTTCGTGCGCGAGCGGTATTCGCGCCTCACGCTGGCCATCTTCATCGTCTACGCCTTCGCGCTGGTGACGTGCAGCCGGCTGGGGTTCCGCTACGTCCTGAGTGAGATTCGCCGCCGGGGCCACAACCTCAAGTCCATCCTCGTCATCGGCGCGGGAGACCTGGGGCAGCGGGTCATCGAGACGGTGGAGCACCACCGCGAGCTGGGCTTCCGGGTGATGGGCGTGCTGACGATGCGCCACGAGAAGGTGGGCCAGTACGTGGGCGGCGTGCGCATCATCGGCCACGTGGACCAGGTGAACGAGGTGCTGGACGCGCAGCCGGTGGACCAGGTCATCCTCGCGCTGCCGCTGGAAGGCCATGCGCACGTGAAGGGGCTGATGGACAAGCTGGCCCTGCGCACCGTGGACGTGCGCGTGGTGCCGGACCTGTACCAGTACATCACGCTCTACGGCGGCCTGGAGGAGTTCGGCGGCCTGCCCATCATCCGCCTCCAGGGCGACCCGATGGAGGGCTGGAGCCGGGTGGCGAAGCGGGCCTTCGACATCATCTTCTCGCTGCTCGCCATCATCGTCACCGCGCCGCTCATGCTGGCCACCGCGCTGGCGGTGCGGCTCACGAGCCGGGGGCCCATGCTGTACCGGCAGGAGCGCATGGGCATGGACGGGCGCACCTTCTCCATCCTCAAGTTCCGCACCATGCGCATCGACGCCGAGCACGGCGGGGCGATGATGGCCCGGCCGGACGACCCGCGCCGCACGGTGATTGGCACGTTCCTGCGGAAGTACTCGCTGGACGAGCTGCCTCAGTTTTTCAACGTCCTGCGCGGCGACATGAGCCTGGTGGGTCCGCGTCCCGAGCGCCCCGTCTTCATCGAGGAGTTCAAGCGGCAGATTCCCCGCTACCACCTGCGGCACAAGGTGAAGGCGGGCATCACCGGCTGGGCGCAAATCAACGGCCTGCGCGGGCAGACGTGCATCGAGAAGCGCATCGAGTACGACCTGTACTACATCGAGAACTGGTCGCTGCTGATGGACCTGAAGATCCTGGTCCGCACGGCGCTGGGCGGCTTCCTGTCGAAGAACGCCTACTGACGCCGCGAGCCCGGGCGGTGGCGGCTGCCACGGCCCGGGCCCGGTGACGGCGGCTTCGTTCGAGCGCTACTGGATGTTCCACACCACGGTGCCGGAGCACGTGGTGTTGCTGTAGCAGCCCGCGCGAATCTGCAGGGTGGCGTTCGTGGGCGCGGTGTACGTCAGGCTGGAGCCCAGGCCGCTGCCACACCCGTCGTCATTACCGGCCACCTGCGTGGCGCCGTTGAAGAGGCGCAGGTAGGTGTCGCCCGTGGTGCTGGAGCCTGGCACGCCACAGGTGGCCACGGTGATGCTCTGGCCCGCGGAGATGGCGACGTTCTCGTTGGTGGTGTTCTGCTGGGCGCTGTTGGTGTTGCTGGCATTGAACGGGAAGCTGCCGCTGGTGGGGTTCGTGGAGCCGCCGGTGATGGTCCAGGCGACGCGGCCGGTGCAGCTCCCGCTGGTGTAGCAGCCCGCGTGGATGACGTAGTCGCCGCCGGTGGAGGCGGTGAAGATGATGTTGGAGCCACGGCCGCCGCAGGCGTCGTCGTTGGCCGCCACCTGGGCGCCCATCGCGTCGCGCAGGCGCAGGTACGTGTCGCCGGTGAAGGACGCGCCCGTCACGCCACAGGTCCCGATGTTCAGCGTCTGCCCCGCCGTCAACGCGATGGTGTAGCTCGTGGTGTTCTGCTGGGCGCTGTTGGTGTTGCTGGCGGAGTAGTCGAACGGGTTGCCCGGCGGCGGAGGGGGCGGCGGAGGAGGCGGGGGCGGCGGCGGAGGCGGTTCACCGTTGCCGTTGGGGTTCGGGCAGCCGGTCGCGGGCAGCGCGCACTCGGGAAGGCTGGTGCCCAGGTGGCTGATGACGGCCTGGATGGGCACGCCACGGTTGGGGCAGTAGGCGCAGTGGTGCAGCGCCACCACCAGGTTGTCGGCGTGGCCGATGACGGGCGAGCCAGACGAGCCGCCCTGCGTGTCCGCGTAGTAGCCCACGTCATCGGGGCCACCCGACTGGCACGAGGCCTCATTGAGGTTGTAGACCTCGGCGAAGCCGGACTGGTCCTGGGCGTGCGTGGAGCGCACGGCAATCTTCTTCCCGTGACCGGCCGGGTGCTGCGGCACGTAGATGCGCTCGTTCACCACGGCGCCGGTCGCGCGCAGCTGCAGGTAGCCATAGGTGTTGACGGGGTTCTGCGACAGCTGGATGAGGGCGTAGTCGCGCGGCGCATCCACCTTCACCAGCGTGCCGCCGGCGATGACGTTGCCCGGACAGCCAAACCAGCTCGCGCAGCTCGTCGAACAGCTGGCGCCTTCCGCCATGAACTCGTAGTTGGTGTTCTGCGCTTCGCTCGCGGTGCCGATGCAGTGCTGGTTGGTCATCAGGTGGCCCTGGCTGCCCACGAGCCAACCGGTGCAGGCGCCAGTACCGTTGATGAGCAGGCGCGCCACCGGGCGGGCACGGCCGTAGAGGGTGGGGTCGCTGGAGGCGTAGCAGGGCGCCCACTGCGAGTCGTCCGTGCCGCACACCGCCTTGTCCCCGCCCGTCGGGCCCATCTCCTCGTTGGTGTAGCCGCGCGCGTACCGGTCGATGGAGTAGCCGTGCTTGTTGAGGATGCCGCGGCGGTTGCTGCTGTCGCGGCTGTGCAGCTCGATGATGGCCGTGTCACCAGGGATGTGGATGGCCCAGAAGCCGGTGCGGGCGCCGGGGTGCCGGTTGTCGTACTTCCAGGTGCGCGTCCCATCCGGTGAGCGCACGACCACGAAGTCGCCGTCCTCCAGGTGCAGGCGCTCGAAGTGCGGCGCGATGTACGCCGCGCCGGCGTGGGTGATGACGTCCGTGTGGATGGGCGCGTCGGAGGCACGGATTTGCGTGGTGGCGTATGGGTGGGCCGTTTCGAAGCGCCGGAAGACCTCCTCGCCCACCTTCGTGGCCCGCTGAGATGCAGGGGAGGATTCCGCCGGCGGCTGGCACACGGGGTCCGAGGCCAGTGCCACTGGGGTGCTGCTGACCAGCGCCGTGACAAGACATGCGAGTGGGATGCGTTTCATCGACTCTCCTGGAAGTGAGTCCTCGCAGCGGTTTGCTGCACTCCCAGTTATAGTCGTCAATCCTGACAATCCCGACTGGTGGACGCGGTTTCAGAGCGATGGACCACGTGACTGGAGAATTTCGCTTTCACGGCGCGTGAGGTTGAGGCTCGCGAATGGCGCCATGGGGCGTAGATGACCACGGCCGTGGGCTTCACGCGGAGCGGTGGTTTGCAGGTCCGCACGTGCGCCCAGGCAGCCTCTCGGGGAGCTTTGCGCCATGGAGGGGCGTCTCTGTCGCTGAGAAGACGTTTAGAATCGGCGGGACATGGCCGAAAAGCTCGGAGCGATCCTGGTCCGCAAGGGCCTCATCACGCAGGCGCAGCTCGACGAGGCCCTCCGGGCCCAGCTCATCTACGGCGGTCGGTTGGGCTCCAACCTTGTCGAACTGGACGCCCTCGACATCGACACGCTGGCGATGGTGCTCGGGGAGATGTGCCGCTATCCGGTGGCCCAGGAAGCGGACTTCGAGGCGGCGCCGGATGCCGTGTTGCAGTTGCTGCCCGCGGCAATGGCGGAGAAGCACCAGGCCTTTCCGCTGGCCCAGGAGGGGCGGCGGCTGAAGGTGGCCATGGCCAGCCCGCTGGAAATCGAGCACGCGGATGCGCTGGGCTTCATCACCGGCCTGCGCATCGTCCCGTACGTCACGCCCGAGCTACGGCTGTTCCACTTCCAGGAGAAGCGCTACGGCATCAAGCGCGAGACGCGCTACATCCAGATGGCGTCGACCCGGCGTCCGAAGCGGACGGAGGCCGTTGCGCCGCACCTGGCGGCTCCCTCGCAGCCGGTGGGCTTGAGCATGAGCTTGGCGGCGCCACCTCCGCCTGCGCCAGTGCGTCCGGAGGCTGAGGGGATTTTCGGCGGACTGGCGCCGGGGCAGTACCTCAGCGGTGATGATCCGGATGAGGAGGCCGCGGATGTTGGAGCGGTCCGGTGGGCGCCGGCGGTGTCGGGCAGCGCGCATCCGCTGGACCACATGCCGCCTCCCGCGCCGCCCGTGGCGATGATCGACTTTTCCGAGGACGGTGAGATGCGGGTGGTGACGCCCGAGGTCCCGGGGCCGCCGGTCCTGGCGCCCGTGGCCGCGGTGCCCGTAGCCGCGGCGCCCGTGGCCGCGCGCCCTGCTTCGCCGCCTCGGCTCACGCCTCCGGAGACGCCGCGTGTCGTGGCGCCGCCCCCGCTCGTGATGACGCCGGAGCCCTCGGAGGAGATTGACCTCCTCGAGGAGGGCGAGATTCTGGATGACGCAGACGTCGTCGAGGAGGGGGGCTCCGCGCAGGACGGCTTCGAGCGAGCGCCTGTCTCGGTTGCGGCGGTGCCGCACGGCGCGGGGGCTCAGCCTCCGGGGTTGATGTCGCGGCATGGCGGTGGAGCTCGGGCGCCAGGGGGCGTTGCGGCGCATGCGCTGGCTGGAGCTGGAGCGACGGAGGGCCAGGGCGTGCCGCCGGGGATGGTGGCGCGGCCGGGGGCACCTGCGCCTGTGCCGCCTGGGATGATGGGAGCTCGGCCTCCGTCGTCGCCGGGGCTTCCCGCGGTCCCCGCGCCTCAGGGGGCGATGGGGGCTCGGCCTCCCGCGACGCCAGGCGCTGCTGCGTTGTCCGGGGCGCACGGGACGGTGCAGCCCGGGATGGTGGGGGCTCGACCTCCGAGTGGGCCCGGTGTGCCAGGGCCCTCGGTGCCTGGGCCTCATGGTGCGGTGCCTCCTGGGATGGTGAGTGCGAGGCCCGTGAGTGCGAGCGGGCCCGCGGTGCCTGGGCATCAGGGCGCGGTGCCTCCGGGCATGGCGGGTGCTCGGCCGCCGTCCGCGACTGGGCTGCCGGCGGTGCCTGGGCCGCAGGGCGATGTGCCTCCAGGAATGGTGGGTGCTCGGCCTGCATCCGCGACAGGGCTGCCAGTGGTGTCTGGGCCACAAGGCGAGGTGCCTCCAGGAATGGTGGGGTCACGGCCGCCGTCCGCGACTGGGCTGCCGGCGGTGCCTGGACCGCAGGGCGCTGTGCCCGCGGGAATCTCGGGAACGCGTCCCACGTCCGCGCCTGTGCCTGGGGGCCACGGTGCCGTGCCCCCCGGAATGTTGGGTGCTCAGCCAGCGGGTGGCTCGGGAGGACCGGGGCCTCATGGCGTGCCTCCGGGGATGACGGGCATGCCATCAGCGTCTGCCATGGGAGGGCCGCTGCCCCCGGGGCCACATGGCGCGGTGCCCCCTGCGATGACAGGCGCTCAGCCGCCCTCCGCCATGGGCGGGCCGGCTCCGCACGGGCCGATGCATCCTGGGATGATGGGCGCGCGGCCTCCTCTGGCGACGGGGATGCCCGCAGCACCGGGGGCGCAGGGCGCGGTGCCGCCCGGGATGATGGGCGCTCGGCCTCCTTCGGCGACGGGGATGCCCGCAGCACCGGGGGCGCAGGGCGCGGTGCCGCCCGGGATGATGGGCGCTCGGCCTCCTTCGGCAACGGGATTGCCGGCGGTGCCAGGGCCCACTGGGCCAGTGCCGCCCGGGATGATGGGCGCGCGGCCACCCCCGGGAACGGGGCACGCTGCGGTACCGGGGCCCCAGGGGCCAGTGCCGCCCGGGATGATGGGCGCGCGGCCTCCTTCGGCGACAGGGTTGCCTGCGATGCAGGGGCCTCAGGGCCCCGTGCCTCCTGGAATGATGGGGGCTCGGCCTCCGTCTGGAACGGGCATGCCCCCGGCGCAGGGCGCGGTGCCGCCCGGGATGATGGGCGCGCGGCCTCCTTCGGCAACAGGGCTACCGGCTGTGCCTGGACCCCACGGCGCCGTGCCTCCAGGCATGCCTGGGACGCGTCCTCCGTCCATGTCGGGATTGCCGGTGGCGCAGGGGCCTGTGCCCCCCGGAGTCGCGCACCCGCCTGTTGCCGGAGGAGGAATGCCCCCTCCTGTGCATGGCGCTCCACATCCCGCATCCGCACATCGTCCGTTCAACGGGCCTCCTGCGAGCGCGCGTCCGATGCCACCGCCTGGGACGCCTGTGGCCGGTACCCCGCCGCAGGCCCAACCTCCCGGAATGCCTCATGGGGGCGTGGGGGCGCAGCAGGTACCCGTGGGCGCGGGGCCTGTGCAGGCGAACATGCCCACGCCGTCGCATGGCGCACCAGTGGGGCCGGTCGCGAGCTCGCATCAGGCGCAGGTGGTTCCGCCCGCGGCGGACGTGGCGCGTGCCGCGATGCCACAGGGCACCGTCGCGGCGTCGGCCGTCGTGCCGGTGCCGTCCGCTGCACAGCCGCCGCCGGGAACGGTGTCCGCTGCACCGGCGAACCTCGATGATGCTCGCGGGGCGGCGCTGGATGCATCGGCTGCGTCCGAGCCTCGCGCTGGAGCGGCGCTGCCCGAGGTGGCTGCTGCGTCTCCGGTTTCGGATTCCGCGCAGGTCCCAGTGGTGGCCGCAGGCGCCAGTCTCGGTACGGTGGCCGAGCCGCCTGGGCCTACGCTGCATGCGGCCGATTCCCACGGCCATGTCGATGTGTCGCCCGCCGTGTCCAAGGCGCCCGGCAGCTCGGAGGACGTGGCCTCGCAGGGCTCGGCGCACGTGGCTGCCCCGACAACAGAGCCTCTTGGTGGCGCGAGGCCGACGGACACCGCTGCTGTCGAAAGCCCAGCCGTTGGGCTGTCCACGGCTTCGGCTGAAGCGACGCCCGTGGCCGCTCCTCCGCCGGAGGCGCTCGCGAGCGCGGTGGTTGCAACGTCTGCGGACTCCGCCGTTCCCAGCGCCTCTGTGGCAGAGGCACCTGCAAGTCCGGACGCGGCGGCTTCAACTCAAGCGACGCCCGTGGCCGTTCAGTCGCCGGAGACGCTCGCGAGCGAAGGGGCTGCGACGTCCACGGACGCCACTGTTGCAGAGGCGTCTGCAAGTCCGGACTCGGCGGTTTCGTCGGCAGCAACGCAAGTGTTCGTTGCTTCAGCGGAGGCGCTCGCGAGCACGGATGGCGCCGCTACCGCGGACGCAGCCATGGTCGCGGCTCCTGCGCAGGAGTCGACTGCAGGCGGAGAGATGGGTGCCTCCGCGAGCACGGCGGTGGGGCCGGCGGGTGATGGCCATTCGGCTCAGGCACAGCTTGAGGACGCCCTTCGCATTGCCAGTTCGGGCACTGCGCAGCCTGCCACGGAGGGAGTGGCGGGAACCGATGTGCCAGCTGACGGCAGAGAGGCCACGCAGGCTGTGCCTGCGCTCTCCGAGCCTCTGTCGAGCTCCAGTCCCAGCGAGCTTGTCGAGCTGAGCGCCACGGACGTGGCGCAGCCGGTTGCTCTCGCGGATGAGGGCAAAATCTCCCTGCCGCCTGAGCCCGGTGCGCAGGTCGCGACGACCACCGGTTCGGAGGGTCGCGCGCATCCTGGCAGTGATACTGGAGCCGCTCAGGTCCTGGCTGGCAGTGCGGATACCGAAGCCCAGCCGTCTCCGGCGGCCAGCGAGTCGCGCGCTGAGGTGCCTCCGGTCCGCGACGACGCCGGTGCCCAGCCGCTGGTTGACGCCGCGCAGGGAGAGGCACTGCGGTCGCCAACGGCCGACGTGCCCGAGGTGGCGTCGCCGGCAGCCGAAGTGGAGCCCTCGCGGCCAACGCAGGACGCGGACGCGACGACTTCCTCGGTGGCGGCGATTCCAAGTGCGGAGCCATCTGCGGTTGCGCCGGTATCGGACTCGCTGGCGCAGCAAGTGCTCGACGAGCAGCTCCAGGCGGCCACAAGCCAGGCTGCGCTGACGGAGCCTGTCGCGGCTCAGCCAGCGCCTCTTCCCACGAATCAATCGCTCGAGGTGGCTCGGTCAAGCTCTGACGCCACGCTTGATGCGGGCCCGCGTGTTCCTCAGGAGGCCGTTTCGCTGGAGCGTGGCGAGCCTGCCATGGCTGCTGGTACCGCAGGCAGCGAAGCTCCGCGGCCCGATGCGCCCGCGACGCCAGCGCTCGTTGTGGAGCCTCCCGCAGGGAGCGGCTTGCCGGACGCGGCAGGGCCAGACGTTGTGCCTGCAACGTCCGGGCAAGAGACGTCCACGGCCGCCAAGACGGGCAGCGAGCCGCCCGTCCGCGAAGATGTGCAGGGAGAATCCTCGGCGCACACCGATGCGTCTCCCCACGCTCTCGATGCGAGCACCTCCGTGCCGTCGGCCCAGCGCGCAGAGCCCGGGGTGCTGACCGCGTCCACCAGCGAGCCCACCGTTTCCTCTGCGGCCGAGGCGGATGCCTCACCGAATGAGGCCTCTCCGTCCACGCACGAATCGACGTCGGTCCCGACGAGTGAACACGCTGCTGCGCAAGGCGAGTCGAGCGCCGATGCGGGAAGCGCGCTCGTGGAGACTTCGAGCGAACCGGCAGCACCGGTCACGACCACCACTGTCGCGGTTGTCGAGGCAAGTGATGCCGTTGCGGCCCACGCTGTCGCGGAGGCGCCAGCTGAGGGTAGCCCTGCTGTCGAAGTGGGGAATGCGGTGGCATCCTCTGCCACTTCGCTTCTGGCGGAGGCACCGGTTGATGTCAGCCCTGTTGCCGAAATGGGGCATGCGGAAGCGCTCGCTGTGTCTTCGCAGCCGGGCGAGGCCGATTCGATCGCCGAGCAGCCTTCGACCCTCGGTGAGTCTTCGGCGACCGAGGCGCCGTCAGTCGATGCGGTACCCGCCACCAGCGCGTCCTCAAACGCCTCAGGCCAGCCGACTCCACAGGAGTCATCTGGCGCCAGCGCGCCCATCGATGTGGCCCCAGCTTCCGATGCAGGGGCAGACATCGCGGTTCATACCGTTGGCGCGACACACATCGACGAAGCGCCTCCGGAGTCCGTTGCCGCGCATGGCGCCGAGACGCCCACCGCTGAAGCAGTGTCCGGGCCAGCCACGTCAGCGGTGGGCGACGCCCTGGAGGCGCCCGAGGAACTTGTGCGTTCCCAGGGGGCCGAAGGTGCCACGGTAACGTTGGCGCTGTCGGACGACGCGGCGCAGGGGGCAGTGACGGCCCTGGCGACGGCCGATGCGACCGAAGGCCTCGACGCGGCGACTGCATCAACAGTGCAGGAGGGCACAGCGGTCCAGACGCCAGCTCAGTCATCGACCGTTACCGCCGAGGCCGGATCGATCGCGGCGGCCTCTCCAACGCAGGCCGGAGTGTCGCTGGATGCGAAGGAGACCGAGGCGTCTCCGGGTGAACGGGGCGATACGCCCGCGACGTCGTCGCTGGCTGGGGCTGAAGCATCGACAGAGGTCCAGGCGCCCGTCGCTGCCCCAGTGCCTGCCGATGTCACTGCGCCCACCGACGCGGGGGCGGTGAGTGCCTCTTCCGAACATGCCGACGCCCGGAGTCCGGAGCAGGTGGCGGCAAGCGCCCCGGCATCCGGCGGGGAAACACCGTCTGGCGGAGCCGTAATACCGTCTCTGGAAGCTGCTTCCACACCAGAGATGGACGGCGCGGTCGCGAGCGCACGCGACGCAGTCACCGAGGCCGCCGCGCCTGCTCCAGCCAGCGCAGTCCATGCGGAGGTCGAAGTCACCCAGCCATTCGGTAAGCGGCTGGAGAGCACGGACCTCGAGGAAGGGGAGGGCGCGCTGCCCGCGAAGGAGGCGGCGGCGCCCACGGGTGAACGGGGCGACGCGCCACAGGTCTCCGAGCTCACGGAGACGGCCACGCAAGCACTGCTCGAGCCTCGTGGCTTCGTCGTGGCGGAACACGGCGAGTTGCTCACCACGCCCGTCGCGCCGGCCATCGTCCACGACATCCCCGCGAGCGCGGAGACCCTCGCGGCCGGCGAGTCGACCGACCTCACCCCGCACGCGGCCACGCCACGTGCTCCCATCGAGCTCGATGAGCTGCCCGGTGCGTCGGACGAGCCGATGCAGCTCGCATCGACGTGGGAGTTCGTCGGGTGGCAGGGGAACGATGACTCGGGAACCATCGGCCATGCGTCGGACACGACCTGGGCGGACCGCGTGGTGGACCTGGAAGGCCCAGCCGTCACTCCCCCGGCCACCGAGCTCCCCCTGGCCTCCGCCTGGGACTTCATCCAGCAGCCGTGGCAGCCCCAGCCCCAGGAGCCCGCGGAAGCCGTCACCGCGCTCCTGTCCGCGGCGGCCAGTGCGGCGACGGACGTTCCCGCCGGAGGCCCCCCCGTGACAGCGGAGCAGGTCCTGACGGCGCTCGATGCCGTGAGCACCCAGGGGACGCTCGGCAAGGTGGTGCTGGCGTACTGCGCGGGGCGCTTCCAGCGAGCCTTCCTCCTCGGCGAGAGCCTGGGGCTGGCTCGGGTGGGGCACGCCTGGGGGCCTGGCAGTGACAGCGAGGCGGTCGCCGGGCTGAAGGTCGACCTCGAAGCGCCCTCGCTGCTCCAGGCGGCAACGGCGTCAACGGGCCCCAGCATCTTCAGCGTGCCGGAGTGCGCCCAGGACGAAGCCATCTTCGCCGCGCTGGGCGGCGCCAGCGCTTCGCAACTCGCGGTCGTCACCATCCGGAACCAGGGGCAAGCGGTGGCGTTCATCGTCGCGGACCCTGGCGCGGAGCCACTCGCCGGCCCCGCGCTGGACGAGCTCGCCCGCATTGCCCAGAAGGCCTCGGAGGCCTTCGCCCGGCTCCCCACGTCCCGGCGCGGCTGACGCGGGGCAGGGTGGAAAGCAGAAGGGCTCCGGAGCGCGCGGCTCCGGAGCCCTTTTCACGTCATGCGCCTCGCGCCGGGCTCAGCTGCAGCCGCTGGTCGCACCGCAGTTGCTGCATTTGTAGCAGGCGCCGCTGCGCACCATGATGGCGCCGCAGGTGTGGCACGGCGGAGCGTCCGCCTGATTGAGCCACGTGGACCGCTTCGACTGCGACGAGGGGAGCTGCAGCGCGCCCGTATCGGAGGGCAGGGCCTCGCGCTGGGGCTGGACGTCCAGCCGGTCCAGCACCGCGTCCTCCTCCTCGCGCGGCATGAACTTCAGCTCCAGCCAGCGGAAGATGTAGTCGGTGATGGACTTGGCGATGGGGATGTCCGGGTTGCCGGTGAAGCCGCTGGGCTCGAAGCGGGTGTGGCTGAGCTTGTCGATCAGGACCTTCAGGGGCACGCCGTACTGGAGCGCCAGGGACACGCTGGTGGCGAAGCTGTCCATCAACCCGCTCACCACCGAGCCTTCCTTCGCCATGACGATGAAGAGCTCACCCGGCAGGCCGTCCTCGTACATGCCCACCGTCAGGTAGCCCTCGTGGCCGCCGATGGAGAACTTGTGCGTGATGGAGCGGCGCTCATCCGGCAGCCGCCGGCGAACGGCGCGCGGCTCCGGCTTGACGGCGGGGGCGGGCTCGGCCGCCACCGTGGCCTTGGCCGAACGGGTGTCCTTCACCTGCTCCTTGGACGTGTTGAGCGGCTGCGTCCGCTTGCAGCCGTCGCGGTACACGGCAATCGCCTTGAGCCCGCGCTTCCAGGCCTCCAGGTACGCCTTCTCGATGTCCTCCACCGTGGCGTCCGACGGCATGTTCACCGTCTTGGAGATGGCGCCGGAGAGGAAGGGCTGGCAGGCCTCCATCATCTGGATGTGGCCCATCCAGTGGATGCTGCGCTGGCCCTGGGCCGGCTTGAAGGCGCAGTCGAACACCGGCAGGTGCTCGGGCTTGAGGTGCGGCGCGCCCTCGATGGTGTCCTGCTTGTCCAGGTAGCTGATGATGTCCTGGGCCTGCGTCTGCGGGTAGCCCAGCTTCTCCAGCGCGAGCGGCACCGTCTGGTTGACGATCTTCAGCATGCCGCCGCCCACCAGCTTCTTGTACTTGATGAGCGCGATGTCGGGCTCGATGCCGGTGGTGTCGCAGTCCATCATGAAGCCGATGGTCCCCGTGGGGGCCAGCACCGTCACCTGGCTGTTGCGGAAGCCATGTGACTCCCCCAGCGCGAGCGCGCGGTCCCACGCGTCCTTCTGCGCGGCGAACAGCGCCTGGCTCACGCCCTCCGGCGCGATGTTGTAGGCAGCCTTGCGGTGCTTGCGGATGACGCCCAGCATGGGCTCCGCGTTCTTCGCGTAGCCGGCGAAGGGGCCCTGCTTCTCCGCCATGCGTGCGCTCATCGCGTACGCCTCGCCGCACATCAGCGATGTAATCGCCGCCGCGTAGTTGCGGCCCGCGGGCGAGTCATACGGCAGGCCCGTGGCCATCAGCAGCGCGCCCAGGTTGGCGTAGCCCAGGCCCAGGGGCCGGTAGTCGTGGCTGTTCTTCTGGATGCGCTCGGTGGGGTAGCGCGAGTTGCCGACGATGATCTCCTGCGCCATCAGCATGATGTCGACCGCGTGGCGGAACGCCGTCACGTCGAAGTCGCCGTCGATGGTGCGGAAGTGCATCAGGTTCAGGGACGCCAGGTTGCAGGCCGAGTCGTCCAGGAACATGTACTCCGAGCACGGATTGGACGCGTTGATGCGCGCTGTGCCCGAGCACGTGTGCCAGTTGTTCACCGTGGTGTCGAACTGCATGCCCGGGTCGCCACACAGGTGCGCCGCCTCGGCGATCTCCCGGAACAGCTCCCGGGCCTTGTAGGTGTCCAGCGGCAGGCCCTCGCGCACCGTGCGCGTCGTCCACGGGCCGTCGTCCACCACCGCCTTCATGAAGTCGTCGGTGACGCGAACCGAGTTGTTCGAGTTCTGGAAGAAGACCGAGGAGTACGCCTCGCCGTTGAAGGACGGGTCATACCCGGCCTCGATGAGCGCCCACGCCTTCTTCTCCTCGCTCGACTTGCAGCGGATGAACTCGAGGATGTCCGGGTGGTCGGCGTTGAGGATGACCATCTTCGCCGCGCGGCGCGTCTTGCCGCCGCTCTTGATGACACCGGCGAAGGCGTCGAAGCCGCGCATGAACGACACTGGACCGGACGCGGTGCCGCCACCGGCCAGCAGCTCCTTGCTGCCGCGGATGGTGGACAGGTTGCTGCCCGTGCCGCTGCCGTACTTGAAGAGCATTCCCTCCGTGCGCGCCAGCGTGAGGATGGACTCCATGCTGTCCTCCACGCTGTTGATGAAACAGGCGGAGCACTGCGGCTGGGTCTCCACGCCCACGTTGAACCACACGGGGGAGTTGAACGACGCCTTCTGCCGCAGCAGCAGGTGCGTCAGCTCCGCGTGGAAGGCCTCGCGGTCCGCGTCGCGGGTGAAGTAGCCGCCTTCCACACCCCAGCGGGTGAGGGTGTCCACCACGCGGGCGACGAGCTTGCGCACGCTCGACTCGCGCTCGGGAGTCCCGGGCGTGCCCCGGAAATACTTCGACGCGACGACGTTCGTCGCCAGCATCGACCAGGACTTCGGCACCTCGATGTGCTTCTGTTCGAAGACGGCCTTGCCATCCTCGCCCGTGATGCTGGCGCTGCGATATTCCCAGGCCAACTCGTCCGCGGGGTCCACGCCCGGCGTCGTGAAGAAGCGCTCCACCGTCAGGCCCGTGGCCGCCGCGCGCGCCTTCCGCGCCGTGCGCCGCTCCTTCCCGTTCACCGTGGACTTCGAGCTCAGCTCTTTATCCATGTCGCCACCCTCCGCGAATTCACTACGAGTTCGGATGCAAAATTTGCAAAACGCTAACGTCGCGAGATCCCGATGGATCCGAGGAGCCCTCCGCGGTGAGCCGCGGCTGATCTCGGAGCTGGATTCGCGACGTCAGCGCAGGGGCGCGCCCGGCCCCTCGTTCGATTTCTGGGAGATGCCCGCCAGACTGCCGGACGGGGCCATGGATAGACCCCTGTAGCACCTCCGTCAAAGAAACTGCTGATACAACAAATGGTACTAAGCAAGTTCATACCCACCATGAATTGTGTACACCTGGGAGGTGGGTGAGATGGGCCTGCCTGCTCGCCCAGCCGCTACAACGTGGATCAGGGACGCCCGATCTAGAGCCCTCGGCTGGCCATGGCAACACATGCTTTGCAGTGCCTGCGTCCAGATGGCGAGCCATGTATCGTCACTCCAAGGCAAGCAAGCGTGATCACTGGGAGACGTTTGCTGTGAGTCTGTGCATGTCTCATGCGTGCGCCAAGTGATCCGACCTGGAGTGGGCGGTGGATCAGCGTCGGCCGCGGTCCGCTGGTGAACGAGGGCGTCGATTTTGGCCAGAGGCCGCGTTAGGAGGCGGACATGGCTCCTCCATTCCAGCGCCACGTCTTCGTCTGCACCAACCGCCGCCCGGATGGGCACCCCAAGGGGTGCTGCGCCACCAAGGGCGCGGAGGAAGTGCGCGCCGCCTTCAAGGCGGAGCTCGACAAGCGCGGCCTCAAGGGACGCATGCGCGCCAACGCCGCGGGCTGTCTCGACACGTGCGCCTTCGGTGTCGCCGTCGTCGTCTATCCCGAGGGCACCTGGTACGGCGGCGTGAAGGTGGAGGACGTGAAGGACATCGTCGAGCAGCACCTCATCGAAGGCCGCCCCGTGGAGCGGCTGCTGATGCCCTTCTCGCGCAAGGCCCAGCAGCCCGGCTAAGCCGCGCTACCCGCGATTAACCCGAAAAAATCGACGCATGGCTCTCTCTTCGCGAACCCGCAGAGGAGCCGCGCGGGCAGCATCAGGATTGGTCCGGAGCCGTCGCGCTCCGAGGCTGGGACTGGTGTGCGCCCGTCGCCGCGAGGAGTGCACGCATGCGTCGCAGTTGGTGGGCCTCGGGCCTGATTGCCACCGCCTTGAGCGTGGCTGGCTGTGATTCCGAAGTGACGACGTTCCATGGCGCGGATCCGGCATCGGTCCAGACGTCGGCGCTGGCCGCGGAGTGGGCCGTGGGCGTTTCGTACAGCGTGGGGACGCGCGTCACCTACCAGGGGCGGCTCTACGAGTGCCGGCAACCGCACACGTCCCAGGCGGACTGGACGCCGACCGCGGTGCCCGCGCTGTGGCTGGATCTGGGGCCGGCGGGCGGTGACATCGACGCGGGCACGGGTGGCAACGACGGCGGGACGGGGGGAGACGTCACCGCGCCGACGGTCGGCTTGAATGCCAGTGCCTCGCGCATCACCGCAGCGGGCCCGCTGACGCTGACCGCCACGGCGACGGACGACGTGGGCGTGGCGCGGGTGGAGATCCTGGAGAACGGCACCGTCGTCGCCAGTGGGACGCAGTTCAGCCGCGCCTTCACCGGCTGGGAGCAGAACGGCACGTACGTCTACGCGGTGCGCGCCTACGACGCCGCGGGCAACGTGGGGACCACCACGCTCACCGTCGTCGTGGAGATTCCGGGCGGGCCTCCGCCGGGAGGCAAGCGCATCGTCGGCTACTTCACCGCGTGGGGCATCTACGCGCGCAACTACCACGTGTCCAACGTGCAGCCGTCGAAGCTGACGCACATCAACTACGCCTTCTCCAACATCTCCGCGGATGGGCGCTGCATCCTGGGCGATCCGTTCGCGGACATCGACAAGAGCGGCGGATGGCAGGGCGAGTGGAACCCTGGCCAGCTGCGCGGCAACTTCCGGGCGTTCAAGGAGCTGAAGCGGACGAACCCGCACCTGAAGCTGCTCATCTCCGTGGGCGGCTGGTCCTGGTCCACGCACTTCTCCACCGTGGCCTCCACCGCGGCCTCGCGCGCGGCCTTCGTGAAGTCCTGCGTGGACCTCTACATCCGCGGCCAGTACCCCGGCGTGGACCCGGTCAACGGCGAGGGCGTCTTCGACGGCATCGACATCGACTGGGAGTACCCCGTGGGCGGCGGCCTGCCTGGCAACAGCAACAGCCCCGCGGACAAGCAGAACTACACGTTGCTGATGCAGGAGTTCCGCAGCCAGCTCAACGCCGTCACCGCGCAGACGGGCAAGCCGTACCTGCTGACCATCGCCACGGGCGCCTCGCCGGACCTGCTGGAGAACAAGCAGGAGACGAAGAAGCTGTCCGACGTGCTCGATTGGATCAACGTGATGTCCTACGACTACCACGGGGCCTTCGAGAGCACGACGAACTTCCACTCGGCGCTCAACCGCGTCACGGGAGACCCGGGCGCCGCCGTGGGCTTCTATACCGATGGCTCGGTGTCGAAGATGCTGGCGCTGGGGGTGCCGCCCTCGAAGATTGTCGTCGGCGTGCCCTTCTATGGCCGTGGCTGGGGCGGCGTGGCCAATGTGAACAATGGCTTGTTCCAGAGCGGCGTCCCCACTCGGGGCACCTGGGATGACGGCTCGTCGGGCCTGACGGGCGTGTTCGACTTCAAGGACATCAAGGCCAACTACGAGCGCGCCGGTTCCGGTTACACGAAGTTCTTCCACCCGGAGGCGAAGCAGGCCTACGTGTACAGCCCGGCCACGGGCATCTGGATTGGTTACGACGACGCGCAGAGCATGAGCGCCAAGGCGGACTACATCCTGAGCAAGGGCCTGGGCGGCGCGATGTTCTGGGAGCTGAGCGGGGATGATGGCTCGCTCCTGGATACGCTGGCACAGAAGCTGCGCTGAGCGGAGTGGAGCGTGCACTGCCTGACGTGCTGACAGGCATTGCGCGCGTGTTGTGAAGCCATACGCCGGGGGACTTCTGTTCCCCGGCGTCATGGCGATAGGGTTTGCAGCATGTCCTTCGCGGCTGCTGTCCTGCTGGTGGCGCTCTCCAGCTCTTCCGTGGCCGCGGCGCCGTGGACCGCCGTGGTGCGGGTGACGTCGGAGGAGGACGGCGCGCTGCTGGCCCGGGTGAGAGGGCAGAGCAGCGACCTGGCCGTGCGGCTCGAACCGTCACCGGGAATGCCATGGTCGGGGACGCCTGCCGAGCAGTGGCGCGCGGCGGAGCAGCTGGCCGCGCGACATCAGGCCCGCGCCGTCCTCTGGTTCGTGCGCGAGGGGCACGAGGTGCGCGTCCTGGTGGCGGAGCTCCAGGGCCGGCACCTGTTCACACGGGCTGCCGGGCTGGGGGAGACGCCGGGCTCGCTGGAGTGGTCCGCGGGGGCGGAGGCGCTGGCGCTCGCGGCCCGCTCCGCGTTGCGCGCGGTGGAGGCGGGGGCGCCGCTTGGCGAGGTGGTGGAGACCGTTCCGTCGCATGGGGACGTGCCTGGGGGCGCATCGGAGCAGACCGTCACGGCCATGCTCCACCGGCCGAACGCGGGCCCGTCCGTACCGGAGCCTTCCGCGCGCGCGGAGCGCCCGATGCGGCGATGGTGGCTCTCGGTCGGGGGGCATGCCGCGTTGGATGGATACACCCGAGCCGGGCATCAAGGGCTGTCCCTGGGCGCGGGCGGGCAGCCGGGACGGGCGCGGCTGCGCGCGCAGCTCCTGGCCGGATGGCCGTCACGGCTTCGCGATGCACGCACCGAGGTGACCTTGGGGCAGTACGCGGCGTCACTGTGGGCGGGGCTGCCCTGGGCGCTGGCGGAACGTCTCGACGTTGAAGCCGGGCTCGGGCTGGGCGTGGTGGGCTTCCGACGTCACACGGCGGCGCTGGCCCCAGAGGTGAAGGCCGCACCGCCTGGAACGATGCTGGCCATGCTCCTCGGGTCGGAGCTCCGCGCCCGGTGGCGGCTGGCGGCTCGCGTGGGTGTGGAGGCGAGCGTGTCCGCCGAGGTCCTCCTGGGCCGGCCCGAGCTGCGGTACGCCGTTGACGGAAACTTCGTGTCGCGTGGTGATGGCTGGGCCGTTCGCCCCCGGCTGGGCCTGGCGCTGGTGGTTTTTCCGTGAGCGGGGATGACCCGATTGGACGGTGGGCGTCCTCCATGCCGTCAATGAGGAGCTCGGGCTCACAGGCGGCGGACAGGCCTCGTTCGGCGGAGGACCCTCGCATCCAGGCGGCCATCCAGGGCGAGCGCGAGGCGACGGGGGCGCTGCTGCTGGAGTTGCTGCCCCGGGTGCGGAACCTCGTGCGCTATCTGGTGCGTGGGGACGCGGACGTGGAGGACATCGCCCAGGAGGCGCTCATCGCACTGGTGCGAGGACTCCCCTCGTTCCGTGCCGAAGGCCGCTTCGAGGCCTGGGCGGACCGGGTGGTGGCGCGGACCACGTTCGCGTGGCTGAAGCGCTCACGGGGGCGGGAGGCGCAGCACGCGGATGAGCCGGTGGAGCTCGTCGCGGTTCCTTCCGAGGACGCGCTCCCCGACGAGTATGTTCATCGCCGGCACATGGTGACACTCCTGGACCGGCTATCGAACGAGCAGCGGCATGCGCTGGTGTTGCATCACGTGTTGGAGTTGAGCGTGCCGGAGATTTCGTCGGAGCTGGGCATCCCCTTCGAGACGGTGCGCAGCCGTCTCCGCTTGGGGCGGACCGCGCTGCGCTCGTTGGCCACGGCGGAGGATGGCGGAGGGGAGGCGCGGGGATGAGTGACTTCAGGGAAGAGGGGGATGAAGCCCTGAACGCGCTGCTCCGGCCTCTCGACGAAGCAGCGGGACCTGCCCGGCGCATCTCCCGGGAGAAGTCGACGGCGATGGTCCTCGCGGCACTGGATGCAAGCGCACTGACGGCGCAGCCGCTGCGGCGGCCCCGTGCCAAGCGGCCACCGGTCTGGCTGATGACGGGCGTGTTGCTGGCAGCGGGCGCGGCGGCCGCGGCGGTCTGGACCTTCACGCGCCCCGGCCGCGTATCGGGCACCCAGGCGTCCATGGCGGTCGAGCGCGCCGACGAATCGAAGCGGCAGGCGGCGCAGCACATGGCTGGAGCCGCCAGCACGACCATGGAGGGGCACGGCACCCTCGAGACCACCGAGGTGTCCGCATCGCAGGGAGCAGCGTCATCGCCCGGATTGCAGACGCCTGCCGAGTCAGTCGCCGCTGAGGGGGCTGTGCCGCCGCCCGGGTTGCAGAAAACCGCCGAGCCATCCTCCGTGCAGGGAACAGTGCCGTCGCCCGACTTACAGAAGAGCGCCGATTCAGTCTCCGCGCAGGGGGCCGCGCCATTGACTGTGTCGGAGAAGTCCGCCGACGCGCACGGCGCGCTGGAGTCAGCGCCGTCGCTCACGTCGAAGGTGGGCGCAGAGGCCGCCGGCGACAGGGGGGAAGGGAAGGGAACGGCCCGAGCCCACCAGCAGCCCACCAGCACCGCGAGGCCGCCCGTCGCGCGCGCCGTGGAGGACCAGCAGCCCACCAGTGCTGCGAGGCCGCTCGTCGCGCGCGCCGCGGAGGACCTGCTGCTCAAGGCCAATGCGCTCCGCTCGGAGGGGCGGTGGAAGGACGCTGAGTCGCTCTACCTGCGCGTCATCCGCACCCATCCGTCATCCCTCGCGGCGTACGTGGCGCGGGTCGCGTCGGGTTCACTCCGCCTGGAGCACCTGGGCGATGCACGCGGCGCCCTTCACCAGTTCAAGGCGGCGCTCCGCCTCCATCCTCGCGGGGTACTCGACCAGGAGGCGCAGCACGGCATCGCCGAAGCGCACCGCGCGCTGGGGAACCGTGAGGCCGAGCGCAGCGCGCTGGAGGACTTCCTCTCCCGCCACCCGGAGTCGCCGCTCGGGCCCTCGGCGCGTGCGCGGGTCCAGGAGTTGACCGCGCCATGAGTCGGCCAGGGTGCGTGGCGTTGGCGCTGGCCATGTCGCTGGGCGGCTGCACGCGCGGAGACCTGGTGGCCACCGTCGATACTCCGGATGGGGGCGGGGTGGGCTCCTCGGTGGACGCGGGGACGTCGGACGGCGGTGAGCCGCCCGACGACTGGGAGGCGTACTGCGCCGGGCGGGGACCTGCCATCTTCGTGGGGGAGCACGTGTGCAGCGGGCGTCTGGCCGAGCAGACCTTCCGACACGCGCTGTGCACCTGTGAGGGACTGGCCCTGGGCGCCTCCTTCGACACGGACGCCTTTCGCGGCTCGGTAGGGACGTACCAGCCCGGAGGCCCAGGCGGCGACGTCGGGGTGAATGGCGCGCTGTCGGCCAACGACGCGGTGTCGGTGGGGGGCTCCCTGAGTGTCGGAGGTTCTGGAGGCGTCCAGCTCGGGCGCTCATTCCAGGTGGGCGCATCGCTGCATAGCAGCGGCCCGCTGACGGGGAATCCCTCCTCGGCGTTCGTGGCGGGTGATGCACGGGTGCGAGGTGACGTTGCGTGGCCATCGCTCCAGGTGGGAGGCGTGCTGACGGTGCCGGAAGGCTTCTCGCTGGGCCCAGCCCAGGCCGCGGAGGTCCGTCGCGAGCCCGTGGACGCCGTCACGCCGTGCGCCTGCGACGAAGCCTCACAGGTGGATGTGTCCGGCATCATCGCCCGGCACGCGCGCGACAATGACAACGCCGCCATCGGGCTCGATGCCGCGGCGCTGGAGGGAATCGAAGGGGCGCGTGAGCTGGTGCTGCCCTGCGGTCGCTTCCACCTGACGCGCATCACCGGGACGGGACGCGCGAGAATCTCCATTCGCGCCAGGACGGCGCTCTTCATCGAGGACATCGTGGACCTGGGCGAGGGGCTCACCGTGGACGTCCAGGAGCCTGGAGAGCTGGACCTGTTCCTCGGTGGTGCCGTGGCGGTGGCGGGGCCGCTCACGATCGGCTCCACGGCCACGCCTTCGCGCGTCCGGGTGTACGTCGCCGGTTCGAGCGTACTGGCTTTCTCCGCGGGCAGTACCTTCGCGGGCAACCTCTACGCACCGCGTGGTGTCCTCAGCCTGAGCGGCGAGGCAGAGGTCTTCGGCTCCCTGTTCGTTCGCCACGTCGAAGCGTCCGGCCCGCTCCGCCTCCACTACGACGCCGACATCCGGGAGGCCGGCGCCAGCTGCACGGACGGCTGACTTTCGCCTGCCGTCACGACCCAGCTCGAGTGGGGCACACGCGCCGCGTCGGGGTGCTCGCTTTGCTGGGCACGGAGCGGAAGCGGATTCCACACGCATGCGGCCTGTGAGGGCCTCGGCTGGGACCATGTCCACAGCAGAATCCAGGCTGCTCCCGCCGGGCGACTGGTGTGGGACGCACCGCACCCCAGCTTTGCGCCGGCATTCGCGAAGGGGGAGGCTGCACATGAGGCGGGATGTGATGTCCGGCGTGGCCGGGTTGCTGCTCGGGTCCATGCTGGTCGGCTGCGGTGGAGGGACGGCTGGGGACGAAGAGCACGAGGGCGAGGGGCGCGCGGTGATGAAGTCGCCGGCTCATACGGAGGCCGGGCTCGAGGCGCACGACGTGGCGTACGTGCCTGCCGCGTTGGCGCGCGTCGGGCCGGCGGTGGCCTACGGAGACGGCAAGTACTTCGCGGTGTGGACGGACGTACGGACCGGCGGCATCTACGGCACCCGGGTGAAGCAGGACGGCACGGTGGTGGACCCGGAAGGCATTCGCATCAACATCAGCGACGAGCCCGGCAGCCAGCCCGCCATTGCCTTCAACGGCACGCACTTCTTCGTCGTCTGGCAGACCGACGTTGGCGTCGATGGCGTGCGCGTGAAGCCCGACGGCACCGTGGTCGGCCCGGTGTTCCGCGTCATCCAGACCGACGAGTCGTTCGGACCGGTGCGGGTCTCCTGCTCTCCGAAGGTCTGCCTGGTGACCTTCACCATCTCGGGTGATGCCGAGACGGTCATCTTCTTCACCCGGGTGACGAAGAACGGCGTCGTGCTCAGGGAGGCCGACAGGTCGCTCAGCGCCGGGTTCAACTTCGCCCGTGACGCCTCGTCGGCGTGGAACAACAGCAAGAAGGAGTTCCTGGTCGTCTGGTCCGACGAGCAGGGCATGGGCCCCGAGAACGCGGACATCTTCGGCAATCGCGTGACGGAGGACGGCGTCGTCCTGGACGGCGTCGGCTTCCCCATCTCCACGGCCGAGGGTATGCAGGCCATGCCGGATGTGGAGTGGAGCGGCAAACGCTACCAGGTCGTCTGGTCGGACGACCGGGACGGGGCCGCGGACATCTACGGTGCTCGCGTGCGCTCCAATGGCACGGTCGATGACCCTGACGGCATCCCCATCTCCACGGCCGTTGGCGTGCAGTCGGAGCCGCGCCTCGCCCACCACAACTCGAAGTCCCTGGTCGTCTGGGATGACACCCGCACCGGGGCGCACCGCATCTGGGGCGCGCGCTGGGGTGAGAACGGCGAGGTGTGGGACCCCGCCGGCGTCCCCATCTCCGGCGGAGACCAGGCGGAGGAGTACCTGCCGGACGTCGCCTACGGGGGCAACAAGTTCTTCACGGCCTACGCGGGCTGGTCCTCGGTGGCGCTCTTCGAACCGCCGCACTTCATCCTGGGCACGCGGGTGACGCACCAGTTGGAGGTGAAGGACGATCCCGCCCTGGTGCTCACGTTGGAGCCGGCGCTGGAGCCGTGAGCCACCGGCGTGGCTGACCCAGGCTCCGGGCGGCCCGGCACGCGGACAGCCCTTCGCTGTCCGCGTGCGTGCTCAGGGGATGCGCTCCCAGGCATCCTGCCAGTTCAGCCCCGTCCCTGGCGCGTAGTGCAGCGCGGAGCCCTTGCACCAGCCGGAGTAGGGGAAGGGCTTGCAGCGGTAGCGCAGGCCGTCGGTGCCCTGTACCACCGTGCCCGCCGTGTAGCCCTCGATGCCCGCGGGGTAGATGGGATCGCCACTGCCGCCGGGCGGAGGCTTCGTGATGTCGAGCTGGAAGGTGTAGCCGGTGTCTCGCGCGTAGACGCGGTTGGCCGTGGCGTTCTGCACCGGATTGACGCGGCCCTCGGCGTCGAGCACGCCCACCTGCACGCGGCTGGACGCGGCGTTCACCCGCTGCGCGAGCGCGTGAATCCACTGCGCCGCGGGCGTGGCGGTGGCCAGCGGGTGGACGTGGGATTCGGCGTCACCGCCCTGCGCGTCGAACACGCGCAGCGTCACCGAGCTCCCCGCGGGCAGGTCCTCGCGGGCCTGCACCTGGCCCAGCTCCTTCCAGGGCGAGGGCGGCGGCGGCGTGTCGCTGAACTTCACGTCGGTGCAGGCGTAGAACGCCTCCGGGCTGTCGGAGCGCTGCCAGATGACGTAGATGACGTGCGAGCCCGTCTTCCCTTGAGGGAACGGGCAGCTCAGCCGGTAGCGGTTGTTCTGCGCGGTGGCGTGGGTGATGGAGCAGAAGGGGTTGGCCTCCAGGTCCGACCACTTCAGCGGCAGCGCGGGGTTGTAGCCCTCGCGGGTGACGTAGAAGTGGAAGTAGCGGGTGGCGTGCACCGCCGTCGCATGGAAGACGAACTCGAAGCGGCCCTGCGAGTCCGGGGCGATGAGCGTGGACGGCCAGTCCGTGCGCGCGAGGTCCAGGCCGCGGTGGCTCTCGTTCGCCGCGCTGCACAGCTTCCCGTCCGGGATGATGTCGCGGTGCCGGTCATTGGCGTTGCCCTGACGCACGCCATTCCAGTCATACAGCGCCTGCGTGCCGCCCGCCTGGATGAGCGCCTTGCACGCGGCGGACTTCGGCGTCTCCGGCCCTTCCTTGAAGCAGCTGTAGACGCGGCTGAGGGGTACTTCCATGGAGCCATGCGCCAGCGCCACGCTGGCGGACAGCATGGAGACGACGGCGAGCGAGACGCCGACACACCGCTGCACTGCTGGGGTCATCCCTTCCTCCTGTGATGCGAGGAGGGAGGGCGCGCACCCGGAAATCGGGTCAACGGCCCCTGAAACGGCGAAGCGGCGGACGTGCCCGCGTTGGGGACACGCCGCCGCTCCGGAGCGCCAGGCCCGAGGGTTCCGCGCCTAGCGGCGCGAGCCCGTCAGCCGCAGCAGGGCGATGAAGAGGTTGATGAAGTCCAGGTACAGCGTGAGCGCGCCCACGATGCTCAGGGCGGCGATGCTGTTGTAGCCGGCGCCGGTGTGCATCTCGCGCAGCTTCTGGGTGTCATACGCCGTCAGGCCCGCGAAGACGACCACGGACGCGCAGGAGATGACGAAGCTCATCGCGTCGCTGCGCATGAACAGGTTGACCACGCTGGCTAGCACCACGCCCACCAGGCCCATGAAGAGGAAGGTGCCCCAGGCGCCCAGGTTCTTCTTGGTGACGGTGCCGTAGATGGCCATGGCGCCGTACACCGCCGCGGTGAGGAAGAACGCCTGGGCCAGGCTGCCCGCCGTGAAGATGAGGAGCAGCACCGACAGCGTCATGCCGGTGAGGGCGGAGTAGCCCAGGAAGAGCACCGCGGCGGCGGGGCCCGACAGCCGGGGCGCCATGAAGGACAGCGCGAAGACGGCGCCGAGCTGCGCCACGATGAACGCCAGGCGCCATTCGAGCACCGCGTTGAGCAGCGCCGCGTTGCTGACCGTCAGCAGCGCCGTCGCGCCGGTGACGAGCAGGCCGACGAACATCCAGCCGTGGACGCGCGACATGAACGCGCGCTGAGACTCTTGAACGAGAATGGAGTCGGCAGCGCCGCTGCTGCTCGTCTGCCACCCCGAGGTTTCCCAGGCCATGAGGCCACTTCCTTTCGAGCCAGGAGCCTTCCCGGCAGCGCACTGCTTATAGCGCGTCCGGCCCGGGCGTGCGCGCAGCCCGGGCCCACGTGAAACCCCTTAAAAGGCCTTCCACGCCATCAAAAGCTTCGAAGCGACTTCCGAGGTGATGAGCGGCAGCACCCCGCCACCGCCGACGATGTTGACGATCTCCGACATCGACCCACGGCAGACGCCGCCCCAGGCCGGCTGCCTCGCCAGTCCCACGGAGGCGTAGGCGGAGTAGTCCACGAAGAACGAGGTCGGGAGCACCGTCCCGTTGGGCTCGCACAGCAGGTGCTCCTCGGGCGGAGAGTCCACCACCTCCTGCACCACGAAGCCGCCGCCCGCCATGTCCGCCGCCGTCCGCGCGCACAGCTCCGCCCACGTCAGGGGCGCGCCGTAGGCGCTCGTCACGCGCTCGGTGTAGGGGACGGTACCCGCCGACCGGCCCAGGAAGACGGCCCGGCCGCCGTAGTCCCACGCTCGTTTGAGGACGAAGCGCTCCGGCGACGCGGCGACCAGGGCCACCAGGTCCTCCACCCGCTCACCGTCAGGGCCCTGGGCCGGGCCGGGGCGGAACAGGCGCGTCCAGGGCACCGAGGCGCGCACGGCCTCCAGCTCCTCCGGGGCGAGGCCCGCTGCCTCCGCCAGCGCGGGCTCGACCAGGGCCTGGGACAGGCGGGCGAAGGTCAGCTTCACCTCCACCTGCGAGGCGGGCGGATTGAGGAACACCGCCTTCTTGCCAGGCACCGTGCTCAGGAAGTCCTCCACCCAGGGCGAGGGGGACTCCTCCAGTCGCCGCACGAAGAGGTGCCGGTACACCAGGTCGTACTTCTTTCCGTGGGCCACGAAGGCGTCGTCGCCGGACACCTCGTCCGGGTGGACCAGGTCGGCGTCGGCGCCGAACTCGCGGAAGCGCTCGCACAGCCAGCGCAGCTCCGTGATCTGCGCGTCGTTGCGGCGGCACAGCAGGGCCACCGTGTCCGGCATCTGACCGTTGCGCTCGGCGGCGTAGCCATCCAGCAGCGCCCGGTACAACGCCAGGGCGTTGCTGCCGTTGAGCGACAGCAGCGCGTGAAGCGACTTCTCGGGGTAGCGGAAGTAGCGGCCCACCACCTCGATGAAGGTCCGGGCCGCGATGTCGGAGTACCCCTGCATGGCGGGGATGGTGGCGTTGACCTCCAGCGCCCAGGGCTTTCCCCCGGCGACGAAGTAGTCCACGCGGGTGGTGGCCAGCCGGGTGGCCTGGCTCCAGGTGCGCTCGGCGAGCGTGCGCTCGAGCGGAGAGAGGGCGCCCAGCAGCTCCTCGGCCGCTGAGCCCTGGAGGAGGGCGCGCGCCACCTTCGCCGTGGCGGAGGACAGCCGGGCGGACAGCTCCGCGCGGCGGCGAATCTCCGCGGCGTCCAGCACCACGGGCGTGGCGGTGATGGGGATGGGACGGGTGGTGCCGTCCGGCCGCGTGACGGCCAGGCCTCGCTGGTAGGCGAGCCGTGCCAGGTCGGGCGCGATATGGCGCGCCTGGCTCCGCAGCACGTCGATGAACTCTTGCACGAAGTCGTGACCTCGATGGTACGCCCTGGCCTCTGCCGGGCGGCGCGCACCCTACGTCCGGAACGGTCCGCGGGTCCATGGCGGCGGTGCGTCCAACCCCCACCGGACGTCCGTCTTCCCACGGACTGGCATGACGGGCCGGGCCGGACGCGTGCCCTCCTGGCCAGGGGCCGGGGGCCCTTCGCCAGGACGCACGCCGTGCTTCGATGGGCGTGTTGTTATTGTGTTGCTTTTGCACCAGGGCGCGGGGCGTGAGACAGACCGACTTGCGCGAACGGTCTGTCTGGCTTACAAACGCAGACGCTGTTCAACCGGGAATGTCCTGACGTGAGCCGCTCCACCCACCGCCAGCCCGTGAGTCCCGTCCGGTCGCGCCGTATGGCGCTGCCGCTCGTGCTCCTGTGTGTGCTGGCGTACATGGGCAGCGTCCTGCACTTCGCCCTGGTCCAGCACGCCACGTGCCTGGAGCATGGTGAGGTGGTTCACGTGGGCGCGGACGGGGAGCACGGCAGCGCACACGTGGAGACCTCCTTCGACGACGTGCGACTTGCCTCCAAGACGACGGAGGCGGACTCCCACGGTGCCGACGCCCACTGTGTCCACGCCTTCTTCCGCCGGGAGGCCCCGCCTCCGCAGCAGGACGCGCCATCCCTCCAGGTGGCGCCCGCCCGCTCCGCGCCCGCGCTGGCGGTATTCCGCTTCCACGCGGAGCCCGTCGCCCGGCTGCACCTGGCTCCCAAGGCGTCTCCGCCTCGCGCGTGAGGCCCGGGAGTCAGCTCGCTCATCCGGCCTGTCGCGCCGTGTGAGTCCCTCCGTCCGCTAAAGCCAGACACGGCTCCGTCCGCCTCGTGCGGTCCGTGAGTCATTGCGGCTTCGCGGCCACGGCGGCTGGGTTGTCTCACCGCGCCTGTGTTTCGTGCTCCGTGCACGCCCCTTCCATTCCCACGCACCCGTGGCGGCCCCTCCATGTCCTGGCGGTGTCCGTTGCTGGCGCGCGGGCGTGGCACACCCGCAGTCCATTCCGTGGAGTAACACCATGAAGAAGAAGCTCCTTGCTGCGTTCCTGCTGTCCTCCGCCCTCGTGTCCGCGGGTTGCGGCGACGACGCCTCCGATGAGGAACATGGCGTCGATGCCGAGGCGTGCGAGCACCTCCAGGAGGGGCCGGCGTCCGCCGTCACCGCGACGCTGGGCACCGACGCGCCCCCGGCGATTCGCGCCGACCACCGCCGCTACGACGTCACCCTGGCGGACGGACCTGATGGCAAGCAGGGCTCCGTGTCCTTCGCCGCGAGCGAGGCCACCGACTTCATCTTCTACACCAACGCGGACGTGCCCTTCTCCATCACCGACGCGAGCGGCGCGTCGGTGGATATCGAGGAGAGCACGAGCAGCTCCGAGGACTGCGCGGACATCAAGGGGCGCCACGTGGTGCCCCTGACGGTGGGCACGTTCATCCTGACCTTCGGCCCCACGACCGCGTCGACGATCTCCGTCCTCGTCGAAGAGGCGGCGCACGACCACGACCACGACCACGAGCACTGACGCCGTTCCCGGGCCGCTGGCCCGTTCACCCGGGGGCCGGTGCCGAGGTGCCGGCCCCTCGTTCCCCGAAGCGAGAAGACCATGGGTTCCTTCCAGCAGTTCCTGACGGACAAGAACATCCCCTCCGAGAAGCTCCTCCGCCTGTCGCGGCAGCTCGAGTCCAATGGCTCCGAGGGCCGCACCCTGCTGAGGCAGCGCAGCGCCAGCCGCAGGGGCAAGGACACGCAGGGCAAGAGCTACGAGTCGCTGTCCATTGGCAAGCCGAGGAGCGGCCGGGGCATCAGCGCCCAGCAACTCCAGGCCGCGCTGGGAGACCGGCCGCTGCCGGCCCGCGTGCGCGGAAAGCTGGTGCGCGCCGTCAACGCGGTGCTGGGGAAGCAAGGAGGAAGCCCCGTGGACGCGCCCACGCTCTTCGGTGCCAGCCCCGTGCGCCGCGGCGCCGCGAAGAAGTCCTGAGCTGAGAGGAGCGCGCGCCCATGTCCGGCCATGCCATGTCCACCGTGATTCCCTGCGAGCTGCAACGTGACGGAGACCGGCTGTTCGACGTCTCCATGTGGTGCCTGGGGCGGGATGTCCTCTGCCCGGAGGGGAACCTCCTCGTGCGCCGGGGGCTCGTGCGTCACGCGCGTCCCGAGGGCGCGGAGGGACAGAGCCCGTACACGATGGACCTGCCGGAAGGTGGGCGCTTGACGCTCTGGGGCTTCGGCGCGCTGTGCGAGTGCGGCGAAGCCGTCTTCGTTCCCCGGGCGGGCTTCGCGCCCGTCCTGCTGGACAGCGTGCCGGACACCCTGCCGTTCCGCGCGGAGGACCTGGGCCCGGTGCGCCTCGTGTCCACGGGGCCGCAGCGGCGGGCGCTTCGCGCGGGGCTCGTGACGCTCGCGAGCTGGCTGGCCGAGCACGAGGAGTGGGTAGCCCAGGAACTGGGGCCGTCCTGGCGGCGCGAGTGCTTCGCGGCACGTCGCAAGGCCCCACCTGTCGCAGCGGAGGGGCTGGCCGCGGCGTGGCGTCGCTTCGCCTCCCGTCTGCGTTCCCTGGACGCTGGATTCAACATCTGCACCGCCCCGGTCTCCGGGGCCTGAGGAGGACCTCATGTTGGCGCGACTCCTGCGAGCCGATGAACCTTCTGTCTACGTCCGTGCGCCCTGGGAGGCGCTCGCGGACGACGCGCTGCCTTCGCCTCGTCTTCGAGACGGCCTGGGTTGCGCGCACCTGGAGGTCACCACCTCCGAGCCCCGGGCGCAGGCCTGGTTCGACCAGGGCTTGCGGCTGTTGCACCTGGGGTGGGGCAGCGAGGCGCGCCGTGCCTTCGCGGAGGCCGCGCGGGTGGACCCCTCGCTGGCCATGGCGTGGTGGGGGCTGGCCCTGACGCGCGGGCCGGGGGCGCGCTTCGCCGCCGCCCGCGCGGAGGCCATGGGCCGCGCGCTGGCGTTGAGTGAGGGCATCACGGACCGCGAGCAGCGCTACATCGTCGCGGCCAGCCTGCTGGCGGAGAAGGGGCCCGCCAATGGCCGTCATGCCTTCGTGCGCGACATGGAGTGCCTCATCGACCGTTACCCCGAAGACGGGGATGCACGGCTGCTCCTGGCCGGCTTCCTCCTCGACGGCTACGAGCCGGATGGTCGGCCCGGCCAGGGCCAGCCGTATGCCCAGGCCCTGCTGCGCGAGCTCTTGCGCACCCACCCGGACTGCGCCGGCGTGCACCACGCGTGGGTGCAGGCGATGCTCGACAGCGGCCGGCCCGAGGCCGCCCGGGACAGCGCGCGGCGGCTGCTCGCGCTGGCGCCCCAGGCCAGCCCCGCGCTCCTCGCGGCGGGCCGCCTGCTCCAGCGCGTCGGCCTGATGGAGGAGGCGCACCAGGCGCTGGTGGCGGCGGTGGCCGCCGACGACGCGTACCTCGCGGAGGAGGGGCTGCCCGTCACCGACGCCCCCAGCGCGGAGGCCGCCATGCGGCTGCTCAGCCTGGGGTGTGCCGAGGCCGGCCAGTACGGGGAGGCGCAGGCCTGGGCCCGTCGGTTGCGGCAGCGGGTGGAAGGCGCGGACGGCGACAGCCAGGCCGTGCTCTTCGCCGCGTCCACCCTGGTGGCCGCGCACCTGCGCTTCGGCTTCTGGCGCGCGGCGGCGGACGTGCCCATGGACCTGCCCGCAGGGGCGGGGCTGGCCGAGCAGGCCCTGCGCGACGGCATGCGCCTCTACACGCGGGGGCTCAGCCTGCTGGAGGCGGGGCGCCTGGGCGAGGTGGAGCGCGTATGCGGCACGCTGGACGGCCTGCACCCGCCGCTCGTGGAGGCGCGCCGCTCGGAGGACCGGACGCTGTGCCCTCGGGACGTGGCGCGCGTCGTCGAGGTGGCCGCGCAGGAGCTGCGGGGCGCGCTGGAGGCGCGCAGGGGCGAGGTGGGGCGTGCCGAGGCCACGCTGACGCGCGCCATGCGCCTGGAGCGCCGCCTGCGCGCCGCGGGGCCGGCCGCCTTCTCGCGTCCGGCGCGCGAGGCCCTGGTCCGGCTGCGCCTGCGCTCGGACCGCGAGGACAAGGCGCTGGAGCTGGCGCGCTCGCTGGTAGCGGAGCGGCCCGGCTGCGGCCACTTCCGGCTGTTGGCGGCGGAGTCCCAGGTGGCCCTGGGCGCCTGGAGCGGCGCGGTGGAGGACTTCACCGCGTTCCTCGAATGCTGGCGGAACGCGGACCCGCATCAGCCGGAGCTTCGACGGGCCCGCGCCTTCATCGCGGGACGGGGCCGGGTGCTCCGTCTGGTCCGCCCGCCGGAGATCCTCGCCCTGCGTGAGCATGGGACGGCGGCGCTCTCCGCCCAGGGGACGGCGTCCTGTTGAGTGGCGTCGCGGGGCGCGGCTCGATTGTTACCCGCCGGAAGTCGGCCCCGCGCGAGCGTCCACGGCCAGCGCTGGCGGCGCCCGCCGCTTGACGGGCCCGCGTCCTTCGCGCGAGGAGGAGCCCATGCCTACCTTCCGCCTCAAGCAGGACCAGGCCGCGTTGCTCGTCGTGGACATCCAGGAGCGGCTGTGCGCCGCCATGGACCGGGACGCGCTGGACCGGATGCTCAGCCGCACCGGCGCCGCCATCGAGGGCGCGCGGGCGCTGGGACTGCCCATCCTCCTCACCGAGCAGTACCCCAAGGGGCTCGGGCCCACGCACTCGCTCCTCCGCATGCGCGCGCTCAAGGACGTCAAGGCGGTGGAGAAGCTGGAGTTCAGCGCCGCCGTGCCGGACGTGCTGGCCGCGCTCGGTGGGCGCACGCAGGTGCTGGTGGCGGGCATGGAGACGCACATCTGCGTCTTCCAGACGGTGCGCGACCTGGCCGAGCGCGGGTTGTCCCCCTTCCTGCTGGCGGATGCCGTGCTGTCCCGGGCGCAGGAGGACCGGAAGGTGGGCCTCCAGCTGTGCCGCGACGCGGGGGCGCACGTCGTCACGGTGGAGGCCGCGCTGTTCGACCTGCTCGGGCGCGCGGGCTCGCCCGAGTTCAAGCAGGTCTCCGCCGCGGTGCGCTGACGCCGCTCAGCGCGCCTTCTGCACGGCGTGGGCGAGCATCCGGATGACGGTCGCCACGGCCACCATGGCCGCGGCGAACACCGTCTGCGAGCCGCCCACGGGGAAGTCGTAGAAGAAGGCGAAGAGGTAGCCGCCCACGCCCGAGATGGCCCCCATCAACGTGGCGACGAAGAAGGTCCAGGGCAGCCGCAGCTCCAGCATCAGCGCGGCGATGGCGGACAGCGTGGAGAAGGCGAACACCGGCAGCGCGCCGAGGGCGCGGGCGCACACGCCCACCATGACGCCGATGCTGACCATCAGCACGCCGTCCAGCAGGCGCACCGGCAGCCCCTGCACCAGGGCGCCCGTCCGGTCGAAGCTGGCGAAGGTGATGCCCCGGTACCACCACAGCTGGATGAACATGACGCCCGCGCCGGCGATGGCCACCGTGTAGAGCTGCTCGGGCGTCACCAGCACCGCGGTGCCGAAGAGGATGCCCTGGATGTCGTGCGCCTCCTGGGCGATGCGGTCGCCCACGAGCACCGCCGCGCCACCCGCCAGCGCGTAGGCGAGTCCCAGCAGGCTCTCCCGCGTGAGGCGCAGCTTCGCCGGCTCCGTCATCAGCAGCAGCGTGGCCAGCAGGGCCAGCGTGGTGGCGCCCAGCACCGGCTCCACGTGCGTGCCCAGGTGGATGGCGGCATAGAAGGCGAGCGCCACGCCCAGGCCCGCCGACTGGGCCACGGCGGCGCTGACGAACACCATGCGGCGCAGCACCACGTACACGCTCAGGAAGCCCAGCACGCCGCCGGCGATGAGCGCGCACAGCAGCGGGTCCCTGAACAGGTCGAACGCCAGGTGGAACTGCTCCCACTTGGACGGTTCAGCGAGCGTCGTTTCCACGGTGAGGTCCCAGGGGCGCGCGTTGGCAGTACTCGTCGCCGTACTGGCGGCGGAAGGCGGGGTGACAGAAGACGGTGCGGGCGTCGCCCACGACGAAGGCGGACGTCTCGCGGTCCACGAAGACGAGCACGTCCGCGTGCTCCGCGGCGACCTCCAGGTCGTGGCACACCACCACCACGCCCAGGCCGCGCTCGCGGGAGAGGGTGCACAGCCGCTGCATCGTCTCGCGCTCGGCCACCGCGTCCATGGCGGCGGTGGGCTCGTCCAGCAGCACCAGGTCCGCCTCGGTGGCCACCAGCCGCGCCAGCAGGGTGCGCTGCTTCTGGCCCTCCGAGAGCTCGCGGTACGGGCGGGACGCGAAGGGCTTCGCGCCGGCCGTCTCCAGCGCGCTCTGCACCGCCTGCCGGTCCGTCTTCCGGGCGAAGGGCCACAGGAAGCTCCAGCCACGCAGCCGGCCCCAGCCCGTCAGCTCGTCCGCGCGCAGCGGCAGCAGCGTGTCGATGGCGTTCGTCTGTGGCACATAGGCGCTGCGCACCTGGGCCGATGCCCGGGAGATGGTGCCGGACACCGGCGGCAGCATGCCCAGCAGCGTCCGGAACCAGGTGCTCTTGCCGGAGCCGTTGCGGCCCACCACCGCCACGAACTGCCCGCGCCGGATGGTCAGGTCGATGGGCGGCAGGATGGCCTTGCCGTCGTAGCCGATGACGAGCTTCTCGCAGGTGAGCAGCGCGTCACCCGGGACGAACGAGGCCGGCACCGCGTGGGTGCTGGCCGTGGGCTCAACGGTCTTCACGGCGGACCTCCGCTTGCGGCTCCAGGGCGGACAGGGACTCCAGCAGCGCGGTCCGGAAGGCCGTGTGCTCGGGGGCGTTCAGGTCCACCACGCCGTCGGGGCCGGGCGTGAGGGGGGCCCAGTCCAGCGTGTCGAACAGCGCCGGTGACAGCGTGAGGTGCATGGCCAGCTTCACGCGCGGCTTGTTCTCCCGGTCGGCGGGGATGTCCACCGCACCCCGGAGCGCGAACAGCGGCTGGCCCTCCTCGGCGTTGTCGTCCGTCGTCAGGACGAGCCGGAAGGGGCGCTCGCCCGTGAAGCGCGGCGTGGCGCGGCTGTCGCGCACGGCGCCTTCCAGCCGCACGGTGGTGACGTCCCACTGGTAGCGGTTGATGGTGGTCCGGGCCAGCTCGCAGGACGGCTCGCACTCGGGCGTGAGCGTCTCGTCCGTCAGCAGGTCCAGGTCGGCGTCCACGTGCAGGCTGGCCACCGTGGCCTCCGAGCCACCTCCGCCACCATCCAGCTCCGCCTGGATGTCCTCGTAGTCCACCAGCGCGCCGTCATCGCGGTGGCAGTGGCCGTTGTGGCAGTTGGTGTAGCCCGGGGGCGGGTTGGCCGGGTCGAACGTGGTGGGGCCGCCGGTGCTCGCGCCGCCCACCAGGTCGATGTGGGCCACGCCCAGCGCGGCGCCGTCCAGCCGGAGCTGGAAGTCGGAGGCCAGCCGCTGGAAGCCGTTGCCCGCGTCGCGTGAGTCCACGGGCGCATAGTCCGCGCGCACGGTGGGCTCCAGCACGGCGAAGCTCTCACCGGGCTCCAGCGCGCAGCCGGACAGCAGGAGCAGGGGAAGGAGGAGGCGGGTGCGCATGACTCAGCTCCCCTTGCCGGCGAGCCCCTTCTCCAGGCGCTCGACCATCTCGTTGATGTGCTGGATGTACGTCTCGTTCGCCTTGAAGTCGGTGCCGCCGTGGAGCGTGACGAGCGGGGCGGGAATCTTCGAGGCCACCAGCCGCGCGGTGGTGTCCGGGTAGTAGCTCTCCATCAGCACCATGCGCGCCTTGCGCTGGCGGCCCTGGGCCAGCACGCCCGCGACGTGCGACGGGTTGGGCGGGATGCCGGGCTTGGGCTCCAGGTACGCGATGGTCTCGAAGCCCAGCCAGTCGGACAGGTACGCCGTGGTCCGGTGATAGGCGATGACGGGCTGGCCGCGCAGGGCCGCCAGCCGCTTCTCCCAGTCCGCGCGCGCCTTCTCCAGCTCGGTGGTGAAGGTGGCGAGGTTCGCGCGGTACGCCGCGGCGTTCTTCGCGTCGAGCTGCGCCAGCCGGTCGGTGATGCCGCGCGCCACGGCCAGCGCCTGCCGCGGGTCATAGAGGAAGTGGGGGTTGCCGCCCGGGTGGACGTCGCCCTGGCCCCGGTCCACCTGCACGGTGGGGACCTCCAGCAGCTTCGCGAACTGCGAGGCCACGAGGTAGCCCGGTGCGCCCACGAGGATCTTCGAGTTGCGCGCGCCCACCTGGAGCGTGGGCAGCCAGCCGACTTCCAGGTCCAGGCCCACGGCGATGAGCAGGTCGGCGCGGTTGAGGGCCAGGGCCAGGTTGGGCTTGGCGTCCACGAAGTGCGGGTCCTGGCTGGACAGCGCCAGGGCCTGCACCTGGACGTGCTTGCCACCCACCGCCTTGGTGAGCGCGGCCAGGTCCGGGAGCGTGGTGACGACGTTGAGGTCCGCGCGCGCGGGGGCGGCGACGAAGAGCGTGAGGGCGGCGCAGACGGCCGCGAACAGTCGGGTAGGGCGCATGGTCATGGCTCCTGCGAAAGGGTTCAGAATGCGTGGGCGCCGTGGGCACCCGTCACCAGCTCGAGCGCGAGCATCAGCGAGTAGCCGGCCTCGTCCCGCCATCCCGCCCGGTCCCTGGCCGCCTGGAGGCGCAGCCGGGAGAACTCGGTGGGCCAGAAGGTGACGTTGGCGGACACGCGGTTGCGCTCCTCCGTCCACTCCGGGTCCAGCGGGTCGGTGACGCGCTCACCGCCTTCCCCTCGCGCCGCCGTGCCCAGCTCGTAGCGCAGCGCGGTGGCCCAGCGCGGCGAGAAGCGCCACGCGGCCTGGGCGTAGGTGTTGAAGTCCGTCAGCACGTTCCCCGGCACCTGACGGCGGCGGTAATAGGCCTCCGCCTGGAAGGTGATGAGCGTGGTGTTGTAGGCCTGGGTGATGGGCCGGTAGCGCAGGTACACGTCCGTGCCGAACACGTCCGTGCGGTTGCGGTAGCCGGTGGGGTTGGGGCCGGTGGCGGTGGACAGGCCCCACATCAGGGACAGGTCGTCCGACAGCGGGAAGAACTGCTTCACCGCGCCCGTGGCCTGCAGGTCGAGCGGCGACTGCACGCGCTCACTGGTGGCGCCCAGGAAGCTGCGCGCGGTGGCCTCGCCCGTGGCGTCCGTGAGGCTGCCCATCACCTCCACGTACCAGGGCAGCGGGGCCAGCCAGGACACCTCCGCGCCCAGGCCGCGGTTGCCCTCGGCGCCGAAGATGCGGCCCACCGCGAAGGGCTGGTCCACGAAGTCCCAGGAATGCGGGTGGGTGGGGTTGATGCGGCCGAAGCGCGTGAGGAACTGACCGGCGCGCACCTGGAGGTTGTAGGGCAGCGCCAGCGTGGTGCCGTACGCCTCCTCGATCTCCACGCCGAACTGGCTGAAGACGATGTTGCCGTCGAAGCGGAAGTAGGGGTCCACCACCGAGCCGATGGACAGCTCGAGCTGCTGGAGGTTGAAGCCGTTGCGCGTGGGGTCGTGCGCGCCGCTCTGCAAGGGCTCCTTGTCCGTGAAGGCCGCGGCGGCCACGTCCAGGATGAAGCTCAGGTCGAGGAAGTTCGCCCCGGCGCCCGTGTTGTTCACCCCCGGAACGGAGAGCCCGCTGGTGGCGCCTGGCGTGCCGGAAGGCGGCGGCGTCGCGGTGCCGGTGGGCGCGCTCTGCTGCGAGGCCGCGGCGTCACTGCCGAGCGCCTCCTCGATCTCCTTCAGCTCCTCGGGTGTGAGCGCGGGGGCCGCTTCCTCCTCTTGAACGGGGGCGTCCGCGGGAGGCGCGGAGGGTTCCTGGGCCTGGGCGCCGCTGGCGTACAGCCACGGCATGAGTGAAATGACGATGAGTGCACCGCGCTGACGGTGCGAACGGTTGTCCACCTGGAATGCTCCACGAACGGGGCGCCCGCGAAGCGGCTGCGCCCACCATGACCTGCCAGACTTCAGACGACGCACGTCACGCGCGCGCTGGAGGCGAGGCCTTGGGAGCGGTGTCGAGGATGGCGAGGGGAGGGTGGACCTGGGGCGGGGCGGTGGCCGGACGGCTCACCGCGAGCAGCGTCAGCACCAGGGACGGATGGTAGGGCGACAGCAGCTCCGGGCGGGAGCTGGACGTCACCAGCGGACACTCCTCGTGCGTGAGGGCCGCCGAGTCCGTCGCCGCCTCGGGCAGGGCGGAAATCTGTGCCCCCTGCTCGAGGGCGACGCGGGCGATGCGGGCCCCCGTGCCGAGCGCCGTCTCTTCGAACGTCTGGTGCTGCGGACAGAAGCGGTGGGCGTGCTCGTCCCTCGCGTGCAGCAACGCGCTCAGCGGCTGACACAGCCACAGCACGGCCAGCAGCGTCGCGGTGCAGCGGGCGAAGGTGTGGGCTCGCTGATTCATCGGGAGAGGGCGTCGACCGGCTGCTCTAATGACGCGGCACGGCCGGTGTCAAGGCACGGTATCACGCTCTGTTTCGCGCAGGTGGGGATGTGTCGGCGCCTCCGGCGCGTTGAGGATTCTCGAAGATGAACGGACACCTGGACGGCGGATTCATTCCTGTCGCGACGCTGGACGCACTCGACGCGCGAGGCCGCGCCGTCGTGCAGGTGGGTGGCGTCACGGTGGCCCTCTTCCAGGTGAATGGCGTGCTCCACGCGGTGGCGGACGCCTGCCCCCACCGGGGCGGCCCCCTGTCCGAGGGGGACCTGGTGGGATACGTGGTGCACTGCCCGTTGCACACCTGGCCGTTCGACGTCCGGACGGGGCTGTGCCCTCGGCACCCAGGGATACGGGTCCCCACCTATGAGGTGCGTGTGCAGGGACAGCACATCCTCGTGGCCGCATCAGGTAGCGTCCCGGCCCCCTGATTGCCGGCCCCTTCCAGGAGCGATTCCGCTGTGACCTCGTCCCGTGCCCGCCGCAAAGCGCCCACCGCCCCCGTCCCCGCCAGCGCCCCCGACACCTCGGCCATGGCGCGCGCGGTGGCGGACTTCCTGCGCGCCGCCGGCCTGAACCTCCAGGACGTCCACCTGGCGGACACGCCCACGCGCGTGGCCGAGGCCTGGACCTCCGAGTTCCTCGACGGCTATGGCCGCACGCCCGAGCAGGCGCTGGGGGAGACGTTCCCCGCGCCGCCAGGCTCGTCCGGCGAGCTGGTGGTGGTGACGGACCTGCGCTTCCACTCCATGTGTCCGCACCACCTGCTGCCGCTCACCGGCCGCGCCCATGTGGCCTACGTGCCAGGCAAGCGCGTGGTGGGCTTCGGCCGGCTGTCCGCGCTGGTGGACTGCTTCGCGCACCGGCTCATCCTCCAGGAGGACCTGGCGCGCGAGGTGGCGCGTGCCCTGGCCCAGGTGCTGGGCAGCCCCGCCACGGCCTGCATCATCGAGGCGGAGCAGGCGTGCTTGCGTCTCCGGGGCGACAAGCAGCGCGACGCCGTCACCCACGCGGAGGCCTATGAGGGCACCCTGCGCCGTGACGGGCCGCTGCGCCGCGAGCTGTGGGCCCGGCTGGGAGCCCGGCGATGAGCGGCTCGCCTCCGCGCTTCCCCCGCGTGGCGCCCGAGCGCGTGACGCGGGTGTGCGAGGCGCTGGCCGGCATGCTCGCACCGGACCAGATGCGCCGCGACGCGGCCACGCTCGCCGCCTACTCGAAGGATGAGTCGGACAGCGGGGTGTATGCGCCCGACGTCGTCGTGTTCCCGACGGATACCCGGCAGGTCTCCGAAATCTTCCGGGCGTGCGGCGCGCAGGGCGTGCCCTTCACGCCGTGCGGCGCGCGCAGCGGCAAGAGCGGCGGCTCGCTCCCCCTGCAGGGCGGCGTGGCGGTGAGCCTGGAGCGGATGAACCGCATCCTCGCCATCTCGCCAGAGGACCTCACGGCGGTGGTGCAGCCCGGCGTCATCACCGGTGAATTCATGAAGGCCGTGGAAGCGGTGGGCCTCTTCTATCCACCCGACCCGAACTCGTGGGAGTTCTGCACGCTGGGCGGCAACGTGGCGGAGAACGCGGGGGGGCCTCGCGCGCTCAAGTACGGGGTTACCCGCGACTATGTCATCGGGCTGGAATGGGTGTTGCCGGACGGCGAGGTGGTCCGCGTGGGCCGGCGCACCATCAAGGGCGTGGCGGGCTATGACCTGGTGGGCCTCTTCGTCGGCTCGGAGGGCACGCTGGGGGTCGCCACCGAAATCACCGTGCAGCTCATCCCGCTCCCGCGCGAGGTGCTCACGGCCCTGGTGGTGTTTCCGTCGGTGCTGCACGCCGCCCGCGGTGTGTCCGCCGTGCTCGCCGCGGGCATCCTGCCGCGCTGCCTGGAGCTCATCGACGATGTGGCCCTGCGAGCGGTGGGCGGCCGGGGCTTCCAGTTCCCGCCGGGCGCGGGCTCGGCCGTCATCGTCGAGGTGGACGGCAACGGACGTGAGGGCTTGCTGACGGAATTGTCCCAGTTGGGTGACATCTGTGCCCGGCAGGGCGCCACCGAGACGCTGGTGGCCCAGGACGCGTCCCAGCGCGAGAAGCTCTGGGCCGCGCGCCGGGTGATTTCCCCAGCCCTCCGGGCCCTCAAGCCTCACAAGATTTCCGAGGACATTGTCGTCCCGCGCTCACGCATTCCCGAGGTCATCGAGCGCTTGAAGGCCATGGGCCAGGAGCTGGGCCTCACCGTGGCCACATATGGCCATGCGGGCGACGGCAACCTGCATGCGAACATTCTCTATGAAGGTCCGCATCAACGGCCGCTCGTGGACGAGGCCTTGCGGCGCATGCTCGAGCTGACTGTGTCGCTGGGTGGCACCATCACAGGCGAGCATGGTGTGGGCCACGCGAAGCGGGAATATCTGTCGCTCGAGCAATCAGACGCGCTCATCGACTTGCAGCGCCGCCTCAAAGCCTTCTTCGATCCATCAGGGTTGCTCAATCCCGCGAAAATCTTCCCGGCGCCCAAGCGTTCTTGATTCGTGGCCGACGCGGGCTCTTTTTCGTCCCGGCGTCGAGCGGCTTACCGTCCAAGTCACGGGAAGGGCTGGGAATGCCGCTCGAAATGCTCATTCGGGACTGGAATGAGAAACCCTTTCGCTCGTTGCGCGTCTTAGTTCCAGGTGGACGCGAGGCGGCGGGGGGAGAGCGCGTCCGGCATCGAACGGAGGACGGGAAATCATGGCCAATACGACGAAGTACGCTGCGGAAGGCCTGTCGCACTACCTTCGGAATCTGGGCGGGCACCAGCAGCTGACGCGCGAGCAGGAGTACGAGCTTGCGCGCCGCGCCCGCAAGGGTGACGAGTCCGCGCGGCAGACGCTTGCCAGCTCCAATCTGGCCTTCGTTGTCGCTGTCGCGAAGAAGTTCGCCAATCGCGGCGCGCGCCTGGATGACCTCATCCAGGAAGGCAACGTGGGTCTCATGAAGGCGATCGAGCACTTCGACCCCAAGAAGAACGTGCGCTTCGCCACCTACGCGGTGTGGTGGATTCGCGCCTACATCACCCGGTATCTGAAGGACAACCGCAGCCAGGTGCGCGGCGGTGAGGCGGAGCGCGGCAGCATGGTGGACTTCTCACTGGACGCCACCATCGACGAGGACGGCGAGACGACGTTCCTCGACCGGCTCGAGGACACCAGCCCCTCGCCGCAGCAGGTGTTCCTGTCGCACGAGCAGGACGCCGAGATTCAGGAGGCGCTCGCCAAGGTGCGCAAGCGCATTGGCGACCTGGGCTGGGACATCCTCACGGAGCGCCTCACCCAGGACAAGCCGCTGACGCTGGAGGAGCTGGGCCAGCGCTGGGGCGTGTCGCGCGAGCGCGTGCGCCAGGTGGAGCTGAAGACGAAGAACTTCCTGGAGCGCTACCTCTCCGCGTTCAACGAGAACGAGGAGCACCTGGGCGACCACACGGCCGACGCCGCGTGAGCGCCCCACAGAGAGCCTCCCCACCTGGGACGGCGCGCCACCGAGGCGGGACGGTACGGGTTATCCCGGACCGCTCCCGCCTCTTGTCTTTTGGTGGATGTTTGGGGCCCGTTGGTTTGCTAGCGAGCAAACGTGCGTGCTAAGCCCCGCGCTTATGCGCCTGATTTCATTTGCTTTGTGCCTGCTCCTGAGCCTGCCTGCCTGGGGGGCGGAGCCGGCGCTGCTCACCCAGCTTGACGACCTCTACGCGAAGCGGGGCGAGCCGGGTGGGGAGAAGGCCTACGAGGCCGCGCTCAAGGCGGCGCTGGACGCGGCGCCGGAGGACTACGAGCTGGTGTGGCGCAAGGCGCGCATCCTCCAGTGGCAGGCGGACGGGGCGGGGAACGAGAAGCTCAAGAAGGTGCTGGGCCGGCAGACGTGGGACTGGGGTGACAAGGCGGTGAAGCTCGCGCCCGGCCGGGTCGAGGGCCACTACTACGCGGCCGCCGGCATCGGGGCGTACTCCCAGGCAGTGGGCGTCATGAAGGCGCTGGGGGAGGGGCTGGAGGGCAAGTTCAACGAGCGCCTCGACAAGGCCATCCAACTGGACCCGGACTATGACCGGGGCGCGCCGCTGCTGGCCAAGGGCCGCTACTACTACGAGCTGCCCTGGCCCAAGCGCGACCTGGGCAAGTCCGCGAGCCTCTACCAGAAGGCCGCCGCGAAGCATCCGCAGATGCTGCGCGCCTACTACTTCCTGGCCGAGACGCTCCTCAAGGACGGCAAGGCGGAGCAGGCGCGCGAGGCCATTCTCAAGGTGAAGCAAGGCAGCGTCGCGTACGACCCCGCGGAGGGGCGGCGCGTGAAGGAGTGGTCCAAGAAAGTCGAAGCCGACATCGAGAAGGAGCTCAGATGAGGGCAGAGAATCAGGTGGCGGCTTCCGCTACCGCGGGGGGAGCCCAGGAAGGGACGCTGGTACAGCTGCTCATCCAGCGCGCGAGGAACGCGTCGACGGTGGGCGCGTCTCACAAGAAGGACGGCCGCTGGCAGGACGTCACCTTCGCCCAGTTCCTGGAGGACGTGAAGGCGCTGTCCGCGGGCCTGGTGGCGCAAGGCGTGAAGCCCGGAGACCGGGTGGCCATCTTCGCCAACACCAGCCTGCAGTGGCTCGTCTGTGACGTGGCCATCAGCGCCGCGCAGGCCATCACCGTTCCCATCTACGCCTCCAACACGCCAGACGAGTGCCGGTACATCCTCAACCACTCCGAGACGACGCTCGTCTTCGTCGACAACGACGAGAAGGACGCCCGGCAGCCCGGCCGCCTCACGCGCCTGCGACAGACGCTCTCCGAGTGTCCCACCGTGAGCAGGGTCGTCGCCTTCGACGGCCCGGTCGCCGGCGGCGCCGAGCTGTCGCTCGCGGACCTCATGGCCCAGGGCCGCGAAGCGCACGCCGCCCGGCCGGAGGCCTTCGACGAGCGCGTGGCGAACGTGTCCATGGAGGACACCGCCTCGCTCATCTACACGTCCGGCACCACGGGGGACCCCAAGGGCGTCATCCTCACCCACCAGAACTGGGCCTATGAGGCGAGGGCCGCCCAGTCGGTGGGGATGATGGTGCCCGGCGACTCGGTGATGCTGTTCCTGCCGCTGGCGCACGTCTTCGCGCAGGTGGTGAAGGCCTCCTGGCTGAGCATGGGCTACCGGCTCATCGTCGCCGAGTCGGTGGACAAGCTGCTGGCCAACCTGGTGGAGACGCGCCCGACCGCGCTGCCGTCGGTGCCGCGCGTCTTCGAGAAGGTCTACAACAACGTGGTGGCCAACGGCTCGGCGGCCCCGGGCCTCAAGGGCCGGCTCTTCCGCTGGGCCTTCAAGCTCTTCGACGAGTACGTCGAGGCCCGCAGCCAGGGCCGCGAGTACAACTCGCTGGGCTTCGCGCTGGCGAAGAAGCTGGTGTTCTCCAAGGTGCACGCGGCCATCAGCGAGAAGCTGGGCGGCAATATGCGGGTGTTCATCTCCGGCGGGGCGCCCCTGTCCCCGAAGATTGGCTACTTCTTCGACCTGCTGGGCCTCAAGGTGCTGGAGGGCTACGGCCTGACGGAGACGGCCGCTGGCACCACCGTCAACCGCGAGCACAAAATCAAGATTGGCACCGTGGGCGCGCCCATGCCCGGCCTGGAGGTCAAGATTGCCTCCGACGGTGAAATCCTCGTCCGCGGGCTCTCGGTGATGAAGGGGTACTACAAGAATCCCCAGGCCACGGCGGACGCCATCGACGCGGAGGGCTGGTTCCACACCGGCGACATCGGCGAGCTGGACGCGGACAACTACCTGCGCATCACCGACCGCAAGAAGGACATCATCGTCACCGCGGGCGGAAAGAACGTGGCGCCGCAGAACCTGGAGAACGCCCTCAAGACGCACGCCATCGTCAGCCAGGCCATGGTGTTCGGCGACAAGCGGCCCTACCTGGTGGTGCTCATCACCGTGTCGGACGAGGCCGCGCGCAAGCTCCTCCAGGAGAAGGGCGCGCCCGTGGGCACCTACGCGGAGAACGCCCGGCACCCGGAGGTGCACGCGGCGGTGAAGGCCGCGGTGGATCAGGTCAACTCGCAGCAGCCGCCCTACGCCACGCTGAAGCGCTTCGCGGTGCTGGAGAACGACTTCAGCCAGGAGACGGGGGAGCTGACGCCCAAGCTGAGCGTCAAGCGCAAGGTCTGCAGCCAGAAGTACAAGGCCCAGCTCGACCGGCTGTACGAGGGAAGCGCCGTCGTCGACTGAACGCTCCGGGCCGGAAAGCGCGAACGCCCGGCCACTCCAGGTTCCTGGGGTGGTGCGGGCGTCGTGCATTCCAGGTCAGGGGAGGCCCCCTGACGGCGGCTCAGGCGTGGCCGCTGGGCGTCTGGCTCTTGGAGACGTTGTTCTCCACGCTGGTGCTGCTGGACAGCGTGGCGGCGGGCTTGTTGTCCCCCTGCGCGGGGGCCTCGTCGCCCTCGCCGCCGAAGCCGCGCTTGAAGTTACGGATCGCACTTCCCAGCGACGAGCCGAGCTGCGGCAGGCGCGACGCTCCGAACAGGAGCAGCAGCACCGCCATGATCAGCAGGATTTCCATTCCCTTCAAACCCATCACTCGGCTCCTTCGTGAAGACGCAGGGAGCATACCGATGGGCGCCCCCGACCGCCAGCAAGACCGGCGGACGACTCAAGCCTGCATGCTCGCTGGCGAACCGAGCGTCGCCGCGGGGGCTTGCGGGAGGGTGAGGAACAGGGTGCTACCGGCCCGGTCGGACTCCACGCCCACGCCGCCGCCGTGGGCCTCCACCTCCTGGCGGGCCAGGTAGACGCGCAGGGGGTCCTCCAGCTTCTTCTCCCGGAAGGCCCGCTCCTCGCGCTGGAACACGGCCGAGGCGTCCTCGTCCGTCAGGGGGGCGCCCTCCCGCCGGACCTCCACCCGGACCCGGGGCGAGAGGGCGCGGACGCGGAGGTGGATGACCTCGCCCGCCTGGGCGCGCGCCAGCTGGTACTGGATGAACGACTCCACGGCGTGCTGGATGCGGGCTCCGTCCACGATGACGTCCGGCGCCGCGTCCCCGGGGCCCAGGTCCAGGACGAGGGCGACCTGGGCCGCCGTGGCCGCGGCGCGCTGCCGCTCCACCGCGGCGTCCAGGATGGGGAGCAGGGACTGGCGCTCCGGATCGCAGGGCAGGGAGCCCAGGTCCGCCCGGCTGGCGTCGAAGAAGTCCTGGGAGAAGGCGAGCGAGCGGTCCGCGTTGCGGAGGATGGTCTCCAGCCCGCGCTGCACCTTGGGCTCCAGGGGCACCCGGCCGTTGAGCAGCAGGGCCGCGTAGGAGCGGACGTTGGCCAGCGAGCCGCGCAGGTCATGCGACGCCATGGACAGGTAGCGCACCCGACGGCGCACCTCCGCCTCGTCCCAGGCCAGGGGAGAGGTCCACAGCAGCAGGCCGCCGTCCTCCAGCCGCTCCTCGCCCGCCATCACCACCCGGCCGTCACGCTCCCACAGGCTGCCGCTGCCGGGGCGCCGCTGGAAGCCCGCCGCCTCCAGCAGCTCCGTCAGCGAGCCCACGCGCGGGGGGAGGGCATCCAGGCCCAGCTGCTCCAGCAAGGAGCGTCCGAGCAGACGGGGACCGCCCTCGCGGGGGAGCAGCAGAAGCCCGGGTGCCGCCATGCCGCCTGCCGTCAGCTCCCCCACGCTCGCCACGTTCCTCGCCTCCAGTCCATCAGGTCACGGAAAGGGTGGGCAGTGACTGTCGGTTTTGCAACGTGGGCCCATGGCCAGCGGCATGGGCGCATTTTCTTGCGTGGCCGTGTGGGAGGATGGTTGAAGAATCCCTGCGTCGCACCTCGGGAGACTGCTCTGACCTTGCACAATGCACAGCATGCGGGTGCCCCGGTCGTCCTGGTCGTCGATGACGACCCGGACATCCTGGAGGCCCTTTCAGAGATTCTGGAAGCCGAAGGCTTCGAGATCCGCCGGGCGCGGAATGGGAAGGAGGCGCTGGAGCGGCTCGAGCCCGAGCCGCCGAACCTCATCCTGCTCGACCTCATGATGCCGGTGATGGACGGCTGGGAGTTCGCCCAGCGCATGCGGCAGAAGCCGCCGGAGGTGGCGCGCATCCCCCTCATCGTCCTCAGCGCGGACCGGAACGTGGGGAGCAAGGCCGCCGACATTGGCGCGGTGGGCCACCTGGCCAAGCCCTTCGAGCTCAACGACTTGTTGGACATGGTTCGCCGCTCGCTGAACCCCGCCGCCGCGTCCACCAGCGCGTGACAGATGCCGCATCCGTGGCTTGACCTGCCAAGGGGGCGCCATTACGGTCCCCCTGTCTTTGATTTTCAAATCAACGATCAGGCCACAAGGAGTGTGTCATGAGCGCGAAGGACATCATCGAGAACCAGATTCCGGAGACCCTCAAGGCGAAGCCGGAGCTGGCGAAGGACATCAACGCGGTCATCGTGTTCGACGTCTCGGGTGAGGGCGGCGGCAAGTGGACGCTGGACACCACCAAGTCGGAGGGCTGGGTGACCGAGGGTGCCGCGGACAACGCGAAGATGACCATCAGCGTGAGCAACGACGACTTCGTGAAGATCCGCGAGAAGAAGCTCAACGCGCAGATGGCGGCCATGCAGGGCAAGCTGAAGTTCAAGCCCATGGACATGGGCCTCGCGATGAAGCTCGCGAAGCTGCTCTAATCCGGGCCGGGTCTTCCGACTCCCGCGGCGCGTCTCCTCTCCGGGGCCGCGCCGCTGTCGTTTCCACACCCCTGAATTTCTTCGTCGAGGAGTGCCCATGTCGTCGCTTCCGCTCACCGGTCTGCGCGTGCTGGACTTGTCGCGCCTGCTGCCGGGCCCCTACGCCACCCTGGTGCTGGCCGACCTGGGGGCCACCGTGGACAAGCTGGAGGAGCCGGAGGGCGGAGACTACGTCCGGCAGATGCCGCCCATCCGCGACGAGGTCAGCGGGTTGTTCTACGGCCTCAACCGGAACAAGCGCTCGCTGACGCTGAACCTGAAGCAGCCCGAGGGCCGCGAGGCCCTGAAGCGGCTGGTGCGCCACTACGACGTGCTGGTGGAGAGCTTTCGGCCCGGCGTGCTGGACAAGCTGGGCGTGGGGGAGGCCGTGCTGCGCGCGGAGAACCCGCGGCTCATCGTCTGCTCCATCTCCGGCTATGGCCAGACGGGGCCGGACCGGCTGAAGGCCGGACATGACCTGAACTACGTGGCCCGCGCCGGGCTGCTGGGCTACGGCGGCGAGCCGGGCGGCGCGCCCGCGTTTCCCGGCGTGCAGATGGCCGACATCGGCGGCGGCAGCCTCTTCGCGCTGGTGGGCATCCTCGCGGCGCTGCACGAGCGCGAGCGCACCGGGAAGGGGCGCTTCGTGGACGTGTCCATGACGGACGGAGCGCTGGCCTTCCTGCACATGCACCTGGCGTCGCGGCTCTTCCTGGGCGCGGAGGGGGCGCCGCTCCAGCGGGGGACCGAGGCGCTCAACGGCGGCTATGCGTGCTACGGCCTCTATCGCACGGCGGATGACCGGTGGCTGGCGGTGGGCGCGCTGGAGCCGAAGTTCTTCGCCGGCGTCTGCGAGCGCCTGGGGCGGCCGGACCTGATGGAGGACGCCTACGCCCCGGGCGAGGCGGGCGCGCGCGTGAAGGCGGAGCTGACGCGCCTGATTGCCGAGCACCCGCTGGCCTACTGGCAGGAGCGCTTCGCGGGCTCGGACCTGTGCATCGAGGCGGTGGCGGAGGGCGACGACGTGCTGAAGGACGCGCAGCTCCGGGCGCGGGGCCTCTTCGTGGAGGCGGAGGACGCGACGCTGGGCCGCCAGGTGACGCACCTGCTCACGCCGCTGCGCATGGGGGACACGCCGCTGCGGGCCCCACCCACGCTGGGGCAGCACTCGACGGAGATTCTCGAGGAGGCGGGCTTCAGCGCCGAGGAGCGGGCGCGGCTGGGGCACTGAGCCACAGGGCCTCGCCGCGCGCGGCGTGGCAGGTGTCGCCCACGAGGTCCAGCGCGAGCTGCGGCTGCCGTTTCGCCAGGGCCGGCACGTCGTCGAAGGCGCCCGCCGCGTCCAGCCGGCGCACCGTGCTTTCCAGCGCCGTGCGCGCGCGCTCCACGGTCCGCCGCTGGGCCTTCGTCGGCTGCCAGCCCGTGTCGTCGCGGTAGCGGCCGAGCGTCTCCAGCAGGTGGCCCTGGAACTTCAGCATCTGCACCAGCACGAGGAGCCGGTACTCGGGAGGGACGGAGGCCAGGGCCGCCTCGTACTGGCGTCCCTCCGAGTCCAGCCGGTACAGGAGCACGTCCCGCTGCGCGTCCAGCCGCTTGCGCCACGCCTTGCGCACGGTGGCGTGCCGGGCCCAGCCGGCCACGGCCTGGAAGTAGTGGAGCCCTCCGCACGGGTGGGCATAGATGCCCTGCTTGCGCTTGGGGACCTGGGCGAGCCCGGCCCGCATTCCGGCGGTGAGCTCGGCCTGGGCCGCCTCGAGGGTGGTGAGCGCCTCCTGCATCACCGCGTCGATGCGCACCGTGACGCCAGCGCCGTCCCGGAAGCTGTCGCCGGGTTCGTGCGCCAGGGACAGCGCGTCCAGGGCCCACGCACCTTCCGGGCTGGCGATGAGCGCCGGGCGGTAGTCCCGCTGCAACTGGTCCACGAGCGCCTGCACGGTGACGGGGCCCCAGGCCGCGTCGAAGCGGTGCGACAGGGGATGGCCGGAGCGCAGCAGCGTCTTCAGCTGGAGGGCGGGGTGGGGCTCCACCGGCGTGCCGTCGGCGGTCCGGGCCTCGAAGTAGAGCCGCTCGTGGGAGGCTCCGCTGTCGAGAGGAGTCGCCTCCACCTGGGGGGCCCGGACACTTCCCCCGGTCGAGGGCGTCCGTCTCAGGTATCGCGCGATGATGGCGTCCGCCGCGGGTTGGCCGTCACGGGTGCGGAAGCTCCGCCCGTCGAGCACCATGCCATGCGCCAGGGCCCAGGGATTGTCGGGCGCTGACGCCCACTGCCTGCACCGGCTGGCCAGCAGCGAAGCCATGTCGCCTGTCCCCATCGTCCGGGAGGCGGTACGCGAGGGCTCGACCGGGAAGCGCGGTGGGCTGGAGAGCCGCTGGGCCGGCGGCGACGCAACATGCCTCGGATGCGGCGCATCCGACGCCGCGCGCGAGGCGTCGGCCGTAGAGGGCGGGGCGCTGGAGGTCGGCTGTGCCGGGGAGGCGGCGCGGAGGGCCGCGGGCGTCTCGGCGACATCCGCCCTCGCGGGGAGCGACGGAGCCCCCAGGCTCAGGGCGAATCCAATCTGGAGCAAGGCGGTCGTCTTCATGCGCGGCGCGCCCGCCAGTGTCGCAGCTGGAGGCCGTGCCTGCACGCCGCCGCTCAAATACGAATGCGCGCCGGCCCGGGAACGGACCGACGCGCATCGTGGGGGAACCGCAGCGTCAGCTGGCCTGCGTATCGCCGCTGGTGGACGCCGCCTCGGCCGTGAGGCGAGCCAGCATGCGCTCCAGGATTCCGAACACGGCGTCCCGGTCCTCGGGGCTCATCAGGTCCAGGACGCGGCGCAGGCTCTCGTCCAGGCCCCGGTCGATGCGGGCGAAGACGCGACTGCCTTCCTCGGTGAGGCGCACGACGACGGCGCGCCGGTCCTCCACGTCCCGCGTCCGCTCCACCAGGCCCATGCTCTCCAGCCGATCGACGACCCCGGTGATGGTCTTCCGGGTGATGCCGACGCGCAGCGCCAGGACGCCCACCTGCACCGGACCGTCGTTCCCCAGCCACGACAACGCATGCATCTGCGTCGGCGTGAGCTGGAGGTCCTCGCAGATGCCCGCCAGCGGGTTCTTCAGCGAGCGGTAGCGACTGAACTCGATCAACAGCTCGTGGAGGCGCCGCGACTCGGGCGTGGAGGCTTCGACCTCGTGCTCCAGACCGTGGCTCTCGTCGGGGCCACCGTCTTCGTTGAGGTCATGTCCCTCCGCGCCCGTGTCGCCTCGCGGGTTCGCGACGACGGCCGGTTTATGATCCGGCCGCCGCATCAGGCCGTCTCCACCCGGGCCGCGGCGGCCACGGAAGGAGACTCGTCGCCGTGCTTCGGACCCACCGCGTGGGGCGTGCCCGAGGTCGCGTCCGGGCCCTTGCGCCGCTTGAACTTCTCGGTGAGCTGGTCCATCAGCGAGTACACCACCGGCACCACGCCCAGCGTGAGGAACGTGGACGTCACCAGGCCACCGATGATGGTGATGGCCATGGGCGCGCGCGTCTCCGCGCCGTCGCCCTTGGCGACCGCCACCGGAACCATGCCGGCGATCATCGCGATGGTCGTCATCAGGATGGGACGCAGACGCACGGGGGCCGCCTGGAGCAGGGCCTCGGTGGCCGTCTTGCCTTCCTCACGCAGCTGCAGCGTGAAGTCCACCAGGAGGATGCCGTTCTTCACCACCAGACCCATGAGCATGATGATGCCGATGAGGGCGAACATCGACATGGCCTGACCGGTGATGAGCAGACCGCCAATGGCGCCGATGAGGGCGAAGGGCAGCGACATCATGATGGTGAACGGGTGGATGAGGCTCTCGAACTGCGCCGCGAGAATCATGTAGATGAGGACGATGCCCAGCAGCAGGGCGGAGCCGAACGCAGCCACCGACTTGCCCATCTCCTTCGCGTTACCCTCGAAGTCGTAGATGATGCTCTTGGGCAGGTTCTTCGCCGCGTAGTCGTTGAGGAAGTTCATACCGTCGCTCAGCGCGTAGTTGCTGGCGAGGTTGGCGAGCAGGGTGATCTGCCGCTTCTGCGCCTCGCGGTCGATCTGCACCGGGCCATCCGCCGGGGTGATGGCCGCGATGTTGCGCAGCTCCACCAGCTGTCCCGTCGTGCTGCGCACGGTCAGCTTGCCCAGCGCGTCGGCGGACGCCAGCGTCGCCGGCGGGAGCGCCAGCTTGATCTCATACGTCTCGCCGCCCTCGCGGTAGTCGCCGAACTTGTCCTTGCCCAGGAAGGCGCGCAGCGTGGTGCCCAGGGACGCGGCCGGCACGCCCAGGGCGGCCGCGCGCTCGCGGTCCACCTTCACGTCGTACTGGGGCTTGCCGGAGCGGAACGTCATGTCCACGTCCACCAGGCCCGGGTTCTTCCGCATCTCGGCCTGGACCTTCTCCGCCGCCGCGATCAGCTCCTCCCAGTTGTCACCGCGCAGGTTGAACTGGATCTGCTGCGTGCGGGCGCCGCTGCCGCCGCCCACGGGCGAGATGTCCTGCACCGTGACGATGACGCCGGCGCGGGGCTTGATGGCGCTGCGCAGGTACGTCTTCAGCTCGCCCTGGTTGAAGGCGCGCTCCTTCAGCGGCACCAGGTTGATGAGGAGCTCGCCCTTGTGCACTTCCTCCTGCACGCCGCCACCGGCGGTGGCGAAGGTGGAGTCGATGCCCGGCAGGGCGCGAACCTGCGCGTCCAGCGCGTCCAGCTCCGCCTGCGTCTCCTGCAGCGTGGAGCCGATGGGCAGCTCCACCGCCAGCTTGATGTTGCCGTTGTCCTGCTCCGGGATGAACGTGAACTTCAGGAAGCCGGCCATGAAGAAGGTGAGGAAGAGCACGCCCACGGCGACCACCAGGGTGATGGCCCGGTGCCGCAGGATGCTCGCCAGGATGTTCCGGTAGCCCGTCTCCGTCGCGACCAGCACCTTCTCCACCGCCGCGGAGAGGCCCTTGGGGCTGCCATGGTGGCTCAGCATGCGCGACGACAGCATGGGCGTGAGCGTCATGGACACGGCGTAGGAGATGAGCACGGCCACGGCCACTGTGACGCCGAACTGGTAGAAGAACATGCCCATCGTTCCGTCCATGAAGGCCACGGGGATGAACACGGCGACGATGGCCAGCGTCACGGCGAACACCGCGAGCGCGATCTGCCCGGCGCCCTCGAGCGCCGCCTGCATGGGCGTCTTTCCCTCTTCCAGGTGACGGACGATGTTCTCGATGACCACGATGGCGTCGTCGATGAGCAGACCGATGGACAGCGTCAGCGCCAGCATCGTGACGACGTTGAACGTGAAGTCCAGGGCCGCCATGACGGCGAAGGTACCGACGACGGACACGGGCAGCGCGATGGCGGCCACCAGCGTGGAGTTCAGGTTGCGCAGGAACACCAGCACGATGAGCACGGCCAGGATGCCACCGAGCACCAGGTCGAACTGCACCGCGGCGATGGACGAGCGGATGAACCGCGAGTTGTCCGTCACCATCTCCGTGCGCACGCCCTCGGGCAGCAGGCTGTTCACCTCGCCCAGGGACTCCTTGATGGACTCGGCCACCTGCACCGTGTTGGAGCCGGACTGCTTGCGCACCACCAGCGCCACGGCGCTGCGGTCACCGCTCTTGGCGCTCGAGCGCGCCTCCTCCGGACCGTCCACCACGTCGGCCACGTCACGCACGCGCACCGGCGCGCCGTTGGGGCTGGCGATGATGATGTTGCGCACCTCGTCCACGCTCTTCGCCTCGGACGTCAGGCGGACCACGCGCTCACGGCCGTTGTCCATGGTGCGGCCGCCCGGGACGTCCAGGTTCTGCGCCTGCACCGCCTGGCTCACGTCGCTGACGGCCAGCCCGAAGCCCCGCATCCGCTCCGGGTCCACGACAATCTGGATCTCACGCTCGCGGCCACCGACCACGTCGATGCTGCCCACGCCCGGCTGACGCTGGAGCGCCGGCTTCACCACGTCCTCGGCGACGCGCGTCATCTCCTCGATGGGGAGCGCGCCGGCCAGTGACAGCGTCATGATGGGCGCCGCGCCGATGTCGAACTTCTCCACCACCGGCGTCTCGATTTCTTCCGGCAGCTTGCTCAGGGTGGCCTGGACGCGGTCACGCACGTCCTGGGACGCCACGTCCACCTGGGTGTCCAGGGTGAAGCGGACGATGATCTGCGACACGCTCTCCAGGTTGACCGAGCGCAGCTGCTCCACGCCGTTGAGGGTGTTGAGCGCCTCCTCCAGCGGGTCGCTGATGTTCTTCTCGACCGACTCGGGGTCCGCGCCGGGCAGCACCGTGGTCACGGTGACGACGGGGAACTCGACGTCGGGGAACTGGTCCACGCCGATGCGTGGGTAGGCATTGATGCCAAACACGACCACCGCGAGCATCAGCATCGCGGTGAAGACGGGGCGGGAAATGAATGTCTTGAGCATTCAGGGACTCCGAACTTGAAAGGGGAGGGCAGGCGTCACTGCACCACGCGGACGGCCGTGCCCTCCTTCACGTCCAGGGAGGAGTCGGCGAGCACGCGCTCGTCGGCACCCAGACCCTGGAGGACACGGACGTAACCAGGCAGCACTCGCTCGACGCGCACATCCCGCTTGCGCACCGTGCCGTCCTGCACCACCCACACGAAGCCCTCCTGACCCCGGGCGCTGACGGCCTGGGAGGGGAGGAAGAGGCCCTTGTCGTCGGTCTCTCCCGTGCTCGAGAAATCCACTTCCACCAGGGCGCCCGGGCGCAGCGCCGAGGAAGGCTCACCCACCACGTCCGCCAGCACCTCCACCGTCCGGTTGGTGGTGTCCACCACCGCGCCCACGACGGCCACCTGCACGTCGAAGCGCGCGCCGCTGGGGCTCACGGTGCCCTGCGTCTTGGCGCCCACGCGGACCTTGTCCACCACGGACTCGGGGACCTGCGCGCGGACCTCCAGGCTGGCGGTGTCGACGATGGTGAAGATGGGCGTGGAGGGCGTCATCGCCACCGAGTCACCGACGTTCTTCGTCCGCGAGGTGATGATGCCGTCGAAGGGGGCGACGATGGAGTGGTCGCGCAGGTTCTCCTCCGCCAGGCGCAGCGCGGCGGCGGCCTGGGCGGCCTGGGCGGCGGCCTGCTTCTGGCCAATCACGGCCTGGTCCAGGCCCGCGGCGGCCACGCCACCGGACTCGGCCACCTTGCGGGTGCGCTCCAGGGTGGACGTGGCCAGCTCCAGCGCCGCGTCCGCCGCCTGCTTCACCGCCCGCGCCTGCTCCACGCCGATGACGACGTTCGAGGCGTCCAGCGTGGCCAGGACCTGGCCCTTCTTCACCTTGTCACCCACCCGCACGTTCATCTTGGCGATGGTGCCGGTGGCCTGGGGGCCGAGGACCGCCTCGTGCTTCGAGCGGATCTGCCCCGTCACGCGGGTGACGTCCGCGCTCAGCTCCGTGGAAGGCGTGATGGCCCGCACGCCCATTGCCGCGGGCCCCGTCTCCGCGGGAAGCGCCGGCTTGTCGCCCGCCTTGCCACAGCCCGTCGTCACCACCGCTGCCATTGCCGCGGCCATCCACATGCGTCGAATCACGGTCGTCCTGCTCCTGCCGGTCACGGGGTGCTTGTCCCCTGGGAGACACTTCCGGGCCGGCTTCTACATGGAAAATCTGCGCCCCGGAAACTACAGACTCTGAACTGTCTGTCAAGGGGATACTCCGCAATGCGGATTATCTCCTGTCCGGGACGTTTAACGCCTGGCCGCTGAGCGGGCAGGGAAAAAATGACACAGCGCGTGTTGGGCGTCCCTTGGTCCCTGGACGGGGGCGGGTGTGCCACGGAGGCTCTGCTTGTGGCACCTAGAGGCCCCTGTTATTGACTCCAGAATCAATCCTTTCGCGTCGAGGACACCCCATGCCCCACCCGTTCACCGAGGAACACGAGGCCTTTCGCAACACGGTCCGCAGCTTCGTGGAGAAGGAGATGACGCCCCACAGCCTCGAGTGGGACCGGGCGGGCATCTTCCCCAAGGAGCTCTTCCGCAAGGCGGGTGAGCTGGGCTTCCTGGGCATCAACCACGACCCGAAGTACGGTGGCAGCGGGCTGGACTACTGGTACGTCACCGTCTTCGCGGAGGAGCTGAGCCGCAGCCTCAACGCGGGCGTGAACATGGCGTTGCTGGTGCAGAGCCAGATGGCCACGCCCATCATCAACGAGATTGGGACGGACGAGCAGAAGCGCGAGTTCCTCGAGCCGGCGCTCAAGGGCGAGAAGATCGCCGCGCTGGGGGTGAGCGAGCCGGGCTGCGGCTCGGACGTGGCGAGCATCAAGACGACGGCGCGCCGTGACGGGGACGACTACGTCATCAACGGCTCGAAGATGTGGATCACCAACGGCACGCGGGCGGACTTCATCACGCTGGCGGTGCGCACGGGCGGCGAGGGCTACTCGGGCATCTCCCTGGTGACCTTCCCCACGGACGTGAAGGGCTTCGGCGTCTCCAAGAAGCTGGACAAGGTGGGCAACCTGTCCTCGGACACGGCCGTCCTCTACTTCGAGGATTGCCGCATCCCCGCGCGCTACGTGCTGGGCGAGGAAAACCAGGGCTTCTACCACATCATGACCAACTTCCAGGGTGAGCGCCTGGTGGGCGCCATCACCACGGTGGCGGGCATGGAGCGGATGGTGGAGGACTCCATCCGCTACGGCAACGAGCGCGAGGCCTTCGGCCGGCCGCTGATGAAGTTCCAGGTGTGGCGCCACAAGTTCGTGGAGCACCTGACGGCCATCGAGGCGGCCAAGCGGCTGACGTACCACGCGGTGGACCTCTTCGACCGGAAGGAGAACCCGGTGAAGGAGATCTCCATGGCGAAGCTGTTCGCGGGCGACCTGGCCCAGCGCGTGGCCTACGACTGCCAGCAGTTCTACGGCGGCATGGGCTACGTCGAGGAGACGGCCATCGCCCGCATGTGGCGCGACGTGCGCCTCATCACCATCGGCGGCGGCACCTCCGAGGTGATGAAGGAGATCATCTCCAAGCTGTCCGGCTTCTGAGCCGCGCTCAGGTGCCGTGGCCCAGGTGCACTCCCTCGAGCGGCTTGGGCCCGCTGGCCAGCTCGGCGTGCATGACGTCGTCGTCGCGCACGCCTTCCCACTTGGAGACCACCAACGTCGCCACGGCGTTGCCGATGACGTTGGTGATGGCGCGGGCCTCGGACATGAAGCGGTCCACGCCCAGCAGCAGGGCCACGCCCTCCACCGGCACCTTGCCGTTGAGCGCCGCCAGGGTGGCCATCAGGGTGATGAAGCCGGAGCCCGTGACGCCCGCCGCGCCCTTCGACGTCAGCAGGAGCACGCCCAGCAGGGTGAGCTCCTCGCCCAGCGTCAGGTCCACGTTCACCGCCTGGGCGATGAAGATGGCGGCCATCGTCAGGTAGATGCACGTCCCATCCAGGTTGAACGAGTACCCCGTGGGCAGCACCAGGCCCACCGCGCCCCGGTCACACCCCAGCGTCTCCAAGCGCTTGAGCAGCCGCGGCAGCGCGGACTCGGACGAGGACGTGCCCAGCACGAGCAGCAGCTCGCTGCGCATGTAGCGCAAGAGCTTCCAGAGCGAGAAGCCGGACAGCCGCGCCACCAACCCCAGCACCAGGAACACGAACAGGCCGCAGGTGACGTAGACGGCGATGAGCAGGCGGCCCAGCGAGCTGAGCGACTCGACGCCGAACTTGCCCACGGTGAAGGCCATGGCGCCGAAGGCGCCCACCGGGGCGAGCTTCATGATCATCCCGACGATGCCGAAGAAGACCTGGGCCAGGTCGTCCGACAGGTCCAGCACGCGCTGTCCCATGGGCCCCAGGCGCGTGAGCGCCACGCCCGTCAGCACCGCGACGAGGAGCACCTGGAGCAGCTTCCCCTCGGTGAAGGCGGACAGGAAGTCATGCGGGATGATGTCCAGCAGGAAGGGGATGGTGCCCTGCTGGGACGCGGACTCGCGGTACTGGGTGATGCCGGAGGTGTCGATCTGCGACGGGTCGATGTTCATCCCCGTGCCGGGCTCGAGCGAGTTCACCACGACCAGGCCGACGACGAGCGCCAGCGTCGTCAGCACCTCGAAGTAGATGAGCGCCTTGAGGCCGATGCGGCCCACGTGCTTGAGGTCGCCCATCTTCGCGATGCCCGCGACGATGGTGAGGAAGATGACCGGGGCGATGATCATCTTCACCAGCTTGATGAAGCCGTCGCCCAGGGGCTTCATCGACGCGCCCAGGTCCGGCCGCAGCCAGCCGAGGATGACGCCCACGGCGATGGCGAGCAGCACCTGGACGTAGAGATTCTTCAACCACCGCATCCGCACCCCTCTCTGGAAGGCCGCGGACTATAGCGCGCCACGTTCCGGTGCTCCTGGGGGGCACGGACCTGGGGCGGGCGAGGGCCTCGCGTGGTGGGGCGGCCTCGGGCTGGTGGGGCGGGCTGGCTCCGCGTCACTTCTTCCGGAACAGCGCCTCCGCGGCGCTCAGCAGGGCGTCGCGGCTCTCCTTTGCGTGGAGGCCGCCCTCTCCAATCTGGAACAGCTCGCAGAAGTTGGCGCCGTCCTTGTCCTTGGGCACCTCGGCGAAGGGCTCCTTGCACTCCTTCGCCACACCCGGGTCGAAGTGGCGGCAGTTGCGGCACGAGCGGATGTCCTCGCCGCAGTGCGGGCAGGCGTCACGCCGTCCCACCTGGTTCGCGATGATGTCGAGGCTGTGTCCACAGTGCGCGCAGCCGGGCATGGCCTCCTCCAATCCGACGGGGGCCTTCATTGTGCCAGCGTGCCGCCGCGCGCGGCGAGCGTTCAGCGCAGGGGGCTGGGCGCCAGGGCCTGGACGTGCTCCGAGGGAGCGGGCTCCCGCTCCGCGTGTGCGTCCGCGTGGCTGCCCGTGGCGTCGAGCAGCTGGTCATTCAGCCGCTTGAGCAGGAACAGCAGGTACGCGCACACTGCGGCTAGCGCGGAGGCCAGCACGCCCAGCAGCATGCCGCGCTGCCACACGTGGGCCTTCTCCAGCACGGCGCGGCGCTCGGCGAACGTCTTGAGCTGGGCGTCCGCCGCGGTGCCATCGAGCCGCTCCGCGTAGTCCTCCGCTTGGGCGGTGCCGCGCTCCATCAGCCACTGGCCCTGGACCTGGAGGGCGTCGGCTCGGACGTAGCAGTAGGCCGCGCCTCCCGCCGTCAGCAGGGAGATGCAAAGCGCCGTCATCACGCTCCGGGTGGTGCCCATCCAACGTCCTCCGGACTGGCCGTTGCACGGGTCGTGACACCCGTGACTGCTCCGGCTTCCCGAAGACAGTAGCGGATGCTAGGGAGCCCCCCTGACATGGGCAAGCCCTACCGTCCTAAAGACCACTATTTCCAGAAGGCCAAGCAAGAGGGCCTGCGGGCACGCTCGGCCTTCAAGGTCGACGAGCTCATCAAGCGTTTCCCCATGGTGAAGAAGGGGCACGTCGTGCTCGACCTGGGCGCCGCGCCGGGTGGCTTCCTCCAGATCCTGGCCGACGCCGTGGGTCCGAAGGGGCGCGTCATCGGCGTGGACATCGTCCCCATCCGTCCCTTCAGCCAGCCCTTCGTGCAGACGACGGTGCTGGACGTGCTCGCGGATGACTTCGACGCGAAGCTGGCCGCGATGTACGACGGGCCCTTCGACGCGGTCATCTCCGACATGGCGCCCAAGACGAGCGGCATCAAGGCCACCGACGAGGCGCGCAGCCTGCGGCTGGCGGGCAAGGCGCTGGAGGTGGCCGTGGCACGGGGCCGGCCCGGCTCGTCCTTCGTGGCCAAGGTCTTCATGGGCGGCGACTTCGAGGACTTCCGCAACCAGGTGCGCACCCACTTCGAGGAGGTGAAGGTGGTCCGCCCGGAAGCAACGCGCGGCGCCAGCATGGAGGTCTACCTGGTGGGTCTCCGCCGCCGCGCGCCAGAGGCCTCCGGGGAAAGCTGACGTTCATTGTGGAACGTTCGCGGGACCGGCTGTGTCTAGAGTGCCACCATGCACCGGACCTCCTGGACCCGCGCGCCTTTCGTTCGTTTCTGGCTGTTGTCCCTCCTCCTCCTGGCCTCGCCCGTATTGGGGCAGGGCAAGGCACCGCCGTCGTGGAAGGCCATCGAGGCGATGGTCGACGAGCAGAAGGTGGAGGCCGCCGCCCAGGCCGCGGAGGCCCGCCTGACGCAGGCGAAGGTCCAGGGCGACGAGGCCGAGTGGACGCGCGCCCTGGTGCGCACGGTGCAGTTGCGCACCGCGTTGCATGGCTACGAGACGGCGGTGCGCTTCCTGCGCGAAGCGCCCTGGCCCAAGGGCGTGCTGCCCCGCGCGACGCTGAACCTCTTCTACGCGAATGCGCTCGTCACGTATGCGCAGGCCTACGGCTGGGAGGTGCGCCAGCGCGAGTCCGTGGCGTCCTCCGGGTCGGTGGACCTCAAGCTGTGGACGTACGAGGAGATCCTCACCGAGGCGCAGCGGGCCTATGAGGACGTGTGGAAGCAGCGGCAGCAGCTCGGCGGCGAGCCGCTGAAGGCGCTGGCCGAGTACGTGAAGCCCAACACCTACCCGGTGGGGCTTCGCTCCACGCTGCGGGATGCCGTGTCCTATCTGCGCGCGGACCTGCTGGCGGACAGCTCGCACTGGCGGCCGGAGCAGGCCAATGAGGTGTACCGCCTGGACCTGGGAGCGCTCCTGGAGGGGACGCCCAAGGCGGCGCTGACGGACCCCGGCGTCCATCCGCTGGTGAAGGTCGCCGCGGTGCTGGGGGACCTGGAGGCGTGGCACCAGGGCGCGGGGCGGCGCGAGTCGGCGCTGGAGGCCCGGCTGCAGCGCTACGCGGTGCTGCACCGGCACTTCACGGACGCGTCGGACCGGACCCGCATCCGCCAGCACCTGGCCGCCTTCCTGCCCGCGTTCCGCGACCTGTCCTGGTCGACCATGGGGCAGGCCCAGCTCGCGGAGATGGAGAACGCGGCGGACCACGCGGTGCGTGCCCATGCGCTGGCGAAGGCGTGCTCGGCCACGTTCCCCGAGTCCAAGGGCGCGCAGCGTTGCCGGGCGCTCCTGAGCGCCATCGAGGCGCCCGAGTTCAGCATGGGCTCCCAGTTTTCGGACGGGCCGCGGCGCCGCTCTGTGCAGGTCACCCACCGCAACGTCTCCATGCTGCACTTCCGCGCGTATTCCATCGACCTGGAGAAGCGGCTGGCCCAGGCGGATGACTACATCCTCATGCCGGAAGGCGCGGCGCTGAAAGCCCTGGTGAAGAGCCAGCGCCCGGTGGCCACGTGGAGCGTGCCGCTGCCGAAGACGGAGGACTTCCGGGAGCACCGCACCTTCGTCACGCCGCCGCTCACGGCCCGGGGGACGTACGTCATCACGGCTTCCGCCCATGAGGACTTCCGCGAGAAGAACAACCGCATCGTCGCGGTGAACCTGACGGTGACGCCCTGGGTGCTCGTCACGCGCAACGTGGGCGGGAAGGTCCTGGAGGTGCGCGTGGTGGACGGCGACACCGGCGAGCCCGTGCCGAAGGTGCCCCTGCGCCTCATCCAGATGGACTACCGCCGCGGCTTCCGCGAGGTGTCGCGCGCCACCTCGGACGCGGACGGCGCGGCCACCTTCGAGGCGGCCCCAGGCGAGGGCTACCGCAGCTTCGTCCTGGTGGCCGGCCGCGGGCGGGACGCCCTGCTGCACCCGGGCCATCACCCGTTCTACACGCGGCATGAGCGAGGCGAGGTCCATTCCTCGCTCGTCTTCACCGACCGCGCGGTGTACCGGCCCCAGCAGAAGGTGCAGTGGAAGGCCGTGGCCTACAGCGGCCAGGGAGCGCAGGCGCGTTACCAGACGCTGGCGAACCATCCGCTCCAGGTGGCGCTGGTCGACCCGAACCATCAGGTGGTGGAGTCGCGGGAGGTCCGCACCAACGACTTCGGCTCCGCCGCGGGCGAATTCACCATTCCCACCGGCCGCATGCTGGGCGCGTGGTCCGTGCGTGTGAGCGCGGGCGGCAGCGCGGCGATTCGCGTGGAGGAGTACAAGCGGCCCACCTTCGAGGTGACGCTGAAGGACGCGAAGGCGCCGCTGCGCCTCAACCGGCCCGCGACGTTCCAAGGCGAGGCCCGCTACTACTTCGGCATGCCGGTGACGTCCGGCACCGTGCGGTGGCGTGCGTTCCGCGAGCCCGTGCTCCCCTGGTGGTGGTGGGGCGGCTCGCGGCCCGGGGCCAGGGAGCGCCAGGTGGTAGCGACGGGGACGTCGTCGCTGGGCGCGGATGGTGGCTTCACCATCGGCTTCACGCCCGAGGCGGATGAGCGGTCCGCGGCCACGCCGGGGCTGACGTGGAGCTACCGCATCGAGGCGGACGCGACGGACGAGGGCGGGGAGACGCGCTCGGCCAGCCGGTCCTTCCGGCTGGGCTTCGTCGCCGTGGAGACGCGCGTGGACCTGGACACGGGGTTCATCCCGGAAGGTACCGCGGCTGAGGTCCGGCTGACGCGCGCCACGTTGGACGGCGCGCCACAGCCGGGCCCGGGCAAGTGGCGGCTGGTGTCGCTGAATCAGCCCGCGCAGCCCCTCCTGCCCGCCGAGGAGCCCTACGACCTGCCGGAGTACAAGGACCCCGAGGCGGTCTTCACCCCCACGCCTGGAGATGCGCAGCGTCCCCGGTGGTTCGAGTCGTATTCGCCGGACGCCACCATCCGACGCTGGGCGGATGGGGCCGAGCAGGCGGCGGGCGCGGTGGCGCACGACGCGCAAGGGCTGGCCGTGCTGAAGCTGCCGCCGCTCAAGGCAGGGGCGTATCGCCTGCACTACGAGACGACGGACGCGTTCGGTCAGACGTACACCGTGGGGCGCGACCTGCTGGTGGCCGGGAAGACGACGCCCGTCGCGGTGCCCGCGGCGCTGGTGGCCGAGAAGGAGACGGTGCGGGTGGGAGAGGTGGCGCGGCTGATGGCCGTCTCCGGGTTCAAGGGGCAGCCGCTGGTGCTCGACATCTACCAGGGAGAGCGGCGCGTCTCCCGGCGCAAGCTCACCGCGGGCCAGTCTTCCGGCGTGGTGGAGGTGCCGGTGACGGCGGAGCTGCGCGGCGGCTTCACCGTGGTGCTGTCCACGGTGCGGGACTACCAGTACCTGAGCTTCTCGAAGGCCCTCTTCGTGCCCTGGGACGACAAGGAGCTGCAGCTGGAGTTCGCCACGTTCCGCGACACGCTGCGCCCGGGCGGGAAGGAGACGTGGCGGGTGACGGTGCGTGGCCCGAAGGGCGCGAAGGTGGAGGCGGGCACGGCCGAGCTGCTCGCGTACATGTATGACCAGTCCCTGGACCTGTTCGCGAAGCAGACGCCTCCCAGCGTGGCGTCACTGTACCCCCAGCGGCATGCCTACATGGACATGCAGCCGTCGGTGGGCCTGAGTGACACACAGTGGTTGGTGAACGACCGTTATGGCGAGGTGGCGAGCTGGTCCCAGCCCGAGCCGGACGCCCTGCGTTTCGAGGAGGGCGCGGGGCTGGGAGGCCCGGGGCGGCGGCGGATCCGGCCGATGATGCGCGGGGGCAGGCAGGAGTCAATGCCGCAGGCCGCCATGGCCCTGGCCGCGGCCCCGGCTCCTGGCGCGCCGCCGCCCCCGCCGGCCTCCAAGGCGCCTGCCCGCGCGGAGGCGAAGATGGCGGCGGACACGGAAGCTGGCTTTGGCAGCGGAAGTCCGAGCGCGGAGGCTCCGCAGTCCCTGCGCTCCAACTTCGCGGAGACGGCGTTCTGGTTGCCCCAGGTGCTCACCGGAGCGGATGGCTCGGCGACGCTGGAGTTCACCGTGCCTGATTCGGTGACGGCGTGGAGCGTCTGGGTCCATGCCCTCACCCGGGACTTGAAGGGCGGCGCGTTGCAGCGGACCTCCCGCAGCGTGAAGGAGCTGATGGTGCGCCCCTACGTGCCGCGCTTCCTGCGGGAAGGGGACCGCGCGGTGCTGGAGGTGATGGTGAACAACGCGGCGTCGCGCCCGATGCAGGGCACGCTCACGCTGGACATCCTGGACGTGGAGACGCAGCAGAGCGTGCTGCCGGACTTCGGCGTCCGGAAGGCCTCACAGGCCTTCACCGTGGCGGCGGGGAAGGGGACACGCCTCCGATTCCCGCTCACCACGCCCACGCGGGTGGGGAGCGTGGCGTTCCGCGTGGAGGCCCGCGCGGAGAATCACAGCGATGGGGAGCTGCGCCCGCTGCCGCTGCTGCCGGGCCGGATGCACCTGGCGCAGTCGCGCTTCGTGACGCTGAAGGGCAAGGACGCCAAGACGATGCGGTTCGAGGACCTGCGCGCGGGCGGCGACCCGACGCGGGTGAACGAGCAGCTGGTCGTCACCGTGGATACGCAGCTGTTCTACTCGGCGCTCCAGGCGCTGCCGTACCTGGTGAACTATCCCTACGAGTGCACGGAGCAGACGCTCAACCGCTTCGTGTCCACGGGCATCCTGGCCAGCCTGTACGGGCAGTACCCGTCGGTGGCGCGGATGGCCAAGCAATTGAGCGAGCGCCCCAGCCAGCTGGAGACGTGGGACGCGGTGGACCCCAACCGGAAGATGGCGCTGGAGGAGACGCCCTGGCTGGAGCTGGCGAAGGGCGGCGCGGGGCCGGAGGCCGGGCTGGTGAAGGTGTTGGACCCGAAGGTCGCGGCCGCCGAGCGCACGGCCGCGCTGGCGAAGCTCCGCAAGGCGCAGACGTCCAGCGGCGGCTTCCCCTGGTGGCCAGGCGGTCCGCCGTCGCCGTACATGACGCTCTACATCGTGCATGGCCTCTCCCGCGCGATGGAGTTCGGCGTGGAAGTCCCGCCGGAAATCACCCGCGGCGCCTGGGGCTACCTGGCGAGGCACTTCCGCGAGGAGTACGCGACGAAGCTGATGAAGGAGGACCGAGGTTGGGAGTTCCTCACCTTCCTCAACTACACGGCCTCCGCGTATCCGAACGAGCGGTACACCGGGGAGGCCCTCACCGCGGCGGAGCGCGAGCGCATGCTCGCGTTCAGCTACAAGCACTGGAAGCAGCACTCGCCCTACCTCAAGGGCTACCTGGCGCTGACGCTGAAGCGCGCGGGGCGCGGCGCGGACGCAAGCCGTGTCTGGGAGAGCGTCATGGACTCGGCGAAGACGAGCCCCGAGCTGGGCACCTACTGGGCGCAGGAGGACCGGAGCTGGCTCTGGTACAACGACACCACGGAGACGCATGCCTTCGCGCTGCGCACGCTGACGGAGCTGAGTCCGAAGGACGCCCGCCGCGAGGGCCTGGTCCAGTGGCTGCTGCTGGACAAGAAGCTCAACCACTGGAAGTCCACCCGCGCGACGGCGGAGGCGCTCTACGCGCTGGTGAAGTACCTCCAGGCGGAAGGCGCGCTGGGCGTGCGCGAGGACGCGCAGGTGACGGTGGGGCCACGCGTGGTGCGCATGTCCTTCGCGCCGGACGAGTACACGGGCAAGAAGAACCAGGTCGTCGTGCCCGGGCCGGAGCTGAACCCGGAGACGATGAGCTCGGTGGTGGTGGAGAAGACGACGCCGGGCTTCGCCTTCGCGTCCGCGACGTGGCACTTCTCCACGGAGAAGCTGCCGGACAGCGAGCGCGGCGACTTCTTCCAGGTGTCGCGGCGCTACTTCCTGCGCGAGCGCCAGGGCCGCGAGGCGCTGCTGGTCCCGCTGGCCGAGGGCGCCGTCGTGCTGCCCGGTGACGAGGTGGAGGTGCAGCTGTCCCTGCGCGCGAAGCACGCGGCGGAGTACGTGCACTTGAGGGACCCGCGCGCCGCGGGCCTGGAGCCGGAGAACGTGCAGTCCCGCCACCGGTGGGACTTGGGCATCGCCTGGTACGAGGAGACGCGGGACTCCGGCACCAACTTCTTCTTCGAGCACCTGCCCGCCGGTGAGTACACCTTCAAGTACCGGCTGCGCGCCAACATGGCCGGCCAGTTCAAGGTGGGCCCCGCCACCGTGCAGTCCATGTACGCGCCGGAGTTCACCGCGTACTCGAGCGGGGCGGTGCTCACGGTGGGCGCGGCGCAGTAGCGCGGTCCACCGAGGGGAGTGGGCGCTTCAGCCCGGGCTCACTCCCCGCACGTGGCCTTGTCGTCCGTGGGGTGGAGGGTGGCGATGCCGTAGGTGCCATTGCGCGTGCCGCACCAGATGCGCCAGTTCGTCCCGCCCAGGTCCGGCGCCGAGTACACGCCGCCTTCCTTCTTCGCGCCGCCGCGCGCACAGCACCGGGCGAATGCCCGTGTGCCGATGGACACCAGGCCCACCGCGTCTGGCGAGCGCGAGAATCCGCCGATGCGCTTCTCGCCACAGGACCAGGGCGCCACGCCCTTGAACCGGATGAGGTACGCGTCGCCCTTCAAGGCCGCTTTGCCGCGCGCCGGGCCCTGGTAGCAGATGCGGCCCTCTGCCTCGAGCTGGGCGTAGCGCGGGAGGAAGTGCAGCCCGCCAATGGGGCCTCGCTGCCAGTCGTCGCCACAGAAGACGTGGGTGAAGGCGTTGCGTGGCCCGGTGCTCACCCACAGGCCCGTGAGCCAGTCGATGTTGGCCTGCCGCGCGCCGGGCCGGCCCGCCACGGACAGTGCCCGCTGGAGGCGCGGGTCGTCATAGTGGCGGGTGATGAAGCGGCGGACGTCGCCTTCGCTCACGCTGACATCCGGGCGCGCGGGGCACAGGTCCAGCACCTCGCGGTCCATGGCCGACAGGGGCGGCGGCTTCGCGAACAACGGCGCGCTGTCACACGTCGTCGCGCAGCCGGTGGCGGGCTTCCAGCTCACGGCCCGTGCGCTCGCCGGGCCCGCCTGCTCCTCGTCCAGGTCATGGCGCGACCGGTCCGCGGCCACCAGCGCCGCCGCGCTCGGAGCGGCGGGAGCGGTGGACTCCGGCGCGCCTTCACACAGCACCCAGCCTTCGGCGGACGCACCCTGCAGCTTGCACCAGGCGCGGTTGGGACCGCCCTTCTTCAGCAGGGGGTAGGGCCTCCCGGGCTCCACGTTGAAGACGACCTTGCGGGACTCGGGCTGCTCGACGGCGTCCACCGCGACGTCGGACATGAAGACGCCACGGGCCGCAAGGGCCGGGAGCGAAACGCTCAGCAGCAGGGCAAGACAGGGGAGGGGAAGACGCATGGCGCACGGGAGTCTACAGCAGTCCCCGCCGTGCCCCTCCGAGGAGGGGCAGGGGGGCTCGTCCTGCGCCTGCGACGGCCGTCACCGGCCCGGGATTCAACCGAGCTTCACGCGGGCCGCCTTCAGCTTGCCCACCTGCACCGTGTACTCACCGGCGCCCAGCTCCGCCTTGGCGTCCATCACCTTCTCGCCGTTGACGCGCACGCCGCCCTGCGCCATCAGCTTGCGCGCCTCGGTGGCGGACGCCACCAGCTTCGTCTCCGGCAGCAGCTTCGTCACCGGCAGCTTCTCCCCGCCCCCCAGCGACACCTCCACCAGGGGGAGCTCGTCCGCGGACAGCTCCTTCTTCGCGAAGCGCTTCTCGAAGTCCTCGGCGGCCTTCTTCCCGGCCTCCTCGCCATGGAAGCGCGTGGTCATCTCCTGCGCGAAGGCGACCTTCGCGGCCTTGGGGTGCAGCGCACCGGACTCCACCTGGGCGCGCATCTCCGCCAGCTCCTTGCGCGTCTTCGCGGAGAGCAGCTCGTAGTACCGCCACATCAGGTCGTCCGTGATGCTCATCAACTTGCCGAAGATGATGTTCGCCGGCTCGTCGATGCCCACGTAGTTGTCCAGGCTCTTGGACATCTTCGCGCCGGAGATCTTCCCCTCCACCAGCTTCGCGTCGAGGCCCTCGAGGATGGGGCCGGTCATGATGACCTGGGGCGCCATGCCCTCTTCCTTCATGAGCTGGCGGCCCACCAGCAGGTTGAAGAGCTGATCCGTGGCGCCCAGCTCCACGTCCGCCTTGAGCACCACCGAGTCGTAGCCCTGCAGGAGCGGGTAGAGGAACTCGTGGATGGAGATGGAGACCTCACTGCGGAAGCGCTTCTTGAAGTCGTCGCGCTCCAGCATGCGCTGCACCGAGTAGCGCGAGGCCAGGCGGATCATCCCCTCCGTCCCCAGCGTGTCCAGCCAGGTGGAGTTGAAGCGCACCTGCGTCTTCGCCTCGTCCAACACCTTGAAGACCTGCTTCTTGTAGGTCTCCGCGTTGGCCTTCACCTCGTCGCGCGTCAGCGCCGGGCGCGTGGCGTTGCGGCCCGTCGGGTCGCCAATCAACCCCGTGAAGTCGCCGATGAGGAACACCACCGTGTGGCCGAACTCCTGGAAGCGCCGCATGCGCGTGAGCAGCAGCGAGTGGCCCAGGTGCAGGTCCGGACGGCTTGGATCGAAGCCCGCCTTGATGATGAGCGGCTTGCCCGTGTCATACGAGTGCCGGAGCTTCTTCTTCAGGTCCTCGGGCGAGTGGAGGTCCACCGTGCCACGGGTCACTTCGTCGAACTGTTCCTCGGGGGTCGCCTTGCGCAGCGCGTCCGGATTCATGACGCCGCAAGCTACCCGAAGTGCGCCAGCCGTGGACGCACTTCCTCCACCGGGTTTCAGGTGCCTGGCAGGTGCGCACGCACGCGCTGGATGCTCCGCGCCCGGCCCGTGGTGTCATCGATGTCCACCACCACCCCCTGGAGGTACACCAGCCGCTCCGCCACCTCGTAGGGCGCCGTCTTGCCCAGGAAGCGTGCCAGGGAGGACTCCTTCTTCATCCCGATGACCGAGTCCAGCGGTCCGCACATGCCCACGTCGGTGATGAAGGCCGTCCCGCCGGGGAGCACGCGCTCGTCCGCCGTCTGCACGTGCGTGTGCGTGCCCACCACCACCGAGACACGGCCGTCCAGGTGGACGCCCATGGCGTTCTTCTCGCTGGAGGCCTCGCAGTGCATGTCCACCAGGATGCAGGGCGTCTGCTGGCGCAGCTCCTCCACCAGTCCCTCCACCACCTCGAAGGGGCTGGCCTCGGTGCGCATGAAGACGCGCCCCTCCAGGTTGATGACGCCCAGCGCGCGGCCGTCCGGCAGCTTCACCACGCCGTGGCCCTTGCCCGGCGTACCCTTGGGGTAGTTGGCCGGACGCAGCAGCAGGTCCGGATGCTCCTTCACCCAGGGGAGGATGGCCTTCTTGGAGTAGAAATGATTACCGCTCGTCAGCAGCTGGACGCCGCTGTCGAGCAGGTAGTGGGCCGTCTCTGAGGTGATGCCCGAGCCCTGGTCGCTGTTCTCCGCGTTGGCGACCACCACGTCCACGCCGTGCTCGGCGCGGACCCTCGGGAGGAGCGTGCGGACCGCCTGGAGTCCCGGGCGGCCCACCACGTCTCCCATGAAGAGGACTTTCACGTATCGAGGAAGTCCCAGTCGCGGTACAGGCCGCGCAGGGACTCGGACTCCGTTACGACCAGGTCCATGTCGACGTCATCCCCAGTCGTGGGCAGCACCGGGACGACCTGGTCATTGAAGGCCAGGCCCACCCGACGACTGCGCTGGCTGGCCGCGCGGAGGGTGGCGTCGTAGTAACCGCCCCCGCGCCCCAGCCGCTTGCCATCCCGGGTGAAGCCCAGGCCCGGCACCACGAAGAGGTCAATCTGATCCACCGCGATGAGGTCCGAGGAGTTGCTGGGCTCCCGAACCCCCAGCCGCCCCGGCTCCAGCTCGCTTTCCGACTTGATGGCCCGGAACGAGAGTATCCGCCCGTGAACATGTGAGAGCGGGTAGCAGACAATCTTGCCGTCTTGCAGCGCCGCAATCAGGATATCCCGGGTTGGCACCTCTCCCCGAATGGGAGCGTAGAGCGCCACCGTCCGCGCCTTCTGATAGTAGGGCGCCGCCAGGAACCGAGACTGAACCTTGAGACCCCGCGTATCGATGAGGTCCGGCGTCATCGCCTTCCGGCGCGCCGTGAGTTCCTCGCGAAGGGTCTGCTTCCTCGCCGCCGCCTCTTCCACCACCGTCTCGCTCACCGACGCCGCTCCGCAAAAAAAGTCCCCCGCAGCATGGCCGTGTGCCCGGCGTCCATTGAACCCTCTAAAAGCCAGGTGGGGACCGAAGTCATGTCTCCGCAGGCTTCCCTCATCCCCCGTGAGAGGGGAGGGCTTGCACATGGAGACCGAAACGGACCCCGGAATGGACGTATCGGTTCGAATTTCTGCCGGGCATCACGCGCCCCGCAGGGGACAGCCCTTGAACAAAGCTACAGTGCTACCAAGTCCTCGAATCTATTGGGAAATCCCGCCAGAGTCTTTGGAAATGATAAGGATGGGGGGCGGCGGGGTCAAGGCATCCTCGCGCGTTTACAAGGCAGGCACGGGACCTCTATGATGGAAAGAGCCCGAATCCACCCACATATGCCGCCCTCGCTATTGAACAAGGGTCTCGCGACGGTTCTTTCCGTTGCCTCCGGCCTCGCGTGGGCGGGACCCCCCACGGTGTCAAGCTCCTATCAAGGGGACTTCTATGGCGCCGTGTCCATGCGAATGCAGGGAGACCGGCTGGTTGGTACCGCGACCGGTGGTCCCTGCGCCTTCGAACCGGATACGGAAGTGCTCTCTGGCGAGTTCCAGGACAACGTCCTGGTGGGCCAGGTGTTGCTCTGCCAAACGGGGCCGCATTGTGAGCCGCAGGTCCGTCAGCCAGCGCTCGTCGTGTTCAACCCGGAAGACGGGGTGATGACGGCGCTCTTCCGGTTGAAGGAGGGGTGCCGGTCGCCGGTGTTGAAGAACGACACATTGCTGCTCCTGCGGCCCCTGTCCCGTGAGGCGGAGGCCCTGGAGCCGGCGCGCCCCGCGGCGGCCACGGCCGTGGCCTCCTCGGATGGCGCGGGCTCCTCGGCGGCGCTGGTGGCGGCGGGACTGGGGCGGCAGGCGGAGGTCTCGTCCCTGGAGGAGGGGCAGCGGCAGCTCCTGGCGGGGAACGCGGCGGTGGCGCTGCGGCACTTCGAGCTGGCGCTGCAGAAGGACCCGCGCAATGCCTCCGCGGTGGTGGGGCTGGGCGCCAGCCAGCTCGCGCTGAATGACGTGGCCCGGGCGGTGAAGACGCTGGAGGCGGGCCGCGCGCTGGGCCGCGCGGACGTCCACCTGTGGCTGGCCTACGCGTACCAGCGCGAGGGCAGCCGCGCGCGCTCCCGCGAGGCGTTGCGCAAGGCGTTCGAGATGGGGTGGACGCCGGCGGGCCGCACGTCGGAGGCCGTGGCGGAGCAGGCGCTGCGGGAGGAACTGAAGGACATCGAGGCGCTCATCCAGCAGCAGCGGGCCCGGAAGCGGGGGCCGGTTCGCGCCCCGGCGGGGGCCGGAAACACCACGCCGTGAGTCAGTCGCCTCCGCCGCAGAAGGCCACCCGGGTCTTCGGCAACTATGAAGTCCTGTCCGTGCTCGGCAAAGGCGGCATGGCGGAGGTGTATCGGGCGCGCGTGCTGTCCGGCCCGCGCGAGGGTTGGACGGTGGCGCTCAAGCGGCTGCTGCCCGCGCTGACGCGAGACCCGGAGTCGGTGGCGCTCTTCGCCCGCGAGGCGCAGCTGTCCAAGCAGCTCCACCACCCGAACATCGTCACGGTGCTCGATGCCGGCGCGCTGGAGGGCATCTACTTCATCGTGATGGAGCTGGTGGACGGCCGCGACCTGGGGCAGATCCTCCGGCGCTGCAAGGTGCGCGGGATTCCGCTGCCGCTCGACTTCGCGGTGTACCTGGGCAAGGTGCTGCTGGAGGCGCTCGCCTACGCGCACTCGGCCACGGGGCCTCAGGGGGAACGGCTGGGCATCGTCCACTGCGACGTGTCGCCGTCCAACCTCTTCATCTCCCGGGTGGGCGAAATCAAGCTGGGCGACTTCGGCGTGTCCCGCGTACTGGTGGACGGCAAGCTCCAGGGCGGGGACGTGCTGGGAAAGCCGTACTACCTGTCCCCGGAGTCGTTGCTCGGCGAGGTGAGCCCGGAGGCCGACCTGTGGGCGGCCACCGTGGTCCTCTACGAGCTGCTGACGCTGGAGCGGCCCTTCACCGGCGCCACGCCGGATGCCGTCTTCGGCGCCATCCGCGCCCGGCAGTACCGGCCCCTGCGCGAGCTGCGGCCCGACGTCCCGGAGGCGCTGGAGGCGGTGGTGGCGCGGGCCTTCGCGGAGCGACCCGAGGACCGGTTCCCATCGGCCGAGGCCTTCGCCCAGGCGCTGACGCCGCACTATGACGAGCGCGTGGGGACCCCGCTGGCGATTGCCGCCGTGGTGCGCGGGCTCTTCGGTGCCAGCGACGAGACGCCCACCGTGTCCCCGGCGAATGGCGCCCCGCCGACGCCGGGCTCGCGCGCGGGGTAGGGGAGCGAGCGCGGCACCGCCCCATCTGTCGCGCCCTGCCCGCGGGCCATCGCGATGACGACCTTTCCTTCCGACGCGCGCCGTCGCGCGGGGGAGGAATGCAGATGGCGACCGAGCCCAAGCAACCGAAGACAGAGAAGGACGCGTCCGAGCGCACGGGAGAGGCGTCCGAGCGCAAGCGGATGTCCAAGGCCGAAGAGGCCCGGGAGGATGGGATGCCCGGCTACGGCCAGCCGGATGAGGATGTGCGCGAGCAGTCGCTGCCCGAGCAGGAGTGGTGAGCCAGCGGCGCGCACCGCGCGCTCCTTCACGGCCGACAGGAAATCGAGAGTGTCCTGTACCCGCGAACGCCCATCGCGCGGGGCGCCGCTGATGCGAGCGACTGGTCAGCCGCGAGGAGCTGACGGCTCGGTGCGCTTCCACGCATCGAGTGCCTGCACGCGTTCGCGCCAGGCCTGGATGTTGGCGTAGCCACCGAGCGGCAGGCGCGCCGGGCCAGCAAGAGCGAACGCCGCGGCCAGGGAAAAGTCCGCGAGGGTCAGACGCTCCTGGGCGACCCAGGTCCTGCTCGCAAGGTGCGCGTCCAGCAGCGGCGCATGCTGCGCGAAGAGTGCCTCCCCCCGCGCGACTTCGGCGGCGTCCGTCTGGCCGCCCGTCAGTGGCTTTACGAAGTTCTCGAAGACGATGATGGATGCCGCCGGGGCCATGTGCATGGCGCACCAGAAGAGCCAACGGTTCACATCCGCGCGGCCTTGGGCGTCCGTGGGAAGCAGGGTCTGCCCCGGCGTCTTGTCGGCCAGGTACGCCATGATGGCGCGCGACTCCCACAGGATGAAGCCGTCGTCATCGAGGACCGGGACCTTCCCATTGGGGTTGCGGCCCAGGTGCGCCTCCCCGCGCTGCTCGCCCCGGGGCAGATCGACGAGGACGCGCTCGAGGGGCACGTCGAGGTGGGTGGCCACGAGCAGCACGCGGCGCGAGTTTCCAGACATGGGATGGAAGTAGAGCTTCATGAAAGTCCTCCTGGACCGGCTCGGGTAGACAGGAGGACCCTGCACGTCCGCCGTGACAGCGGACTGTCAGGAATCGTCAGAGCGCGCGCACGTTCGGCACATGCTCGCGGAGCGCGGAGACCACGCGCTCCACGTCCGCCTCCGTCGTGCCGGGCCCCAGGCTGAAGCGCAGGCTGCCACGGGCCTCGGCCGCGGTGAGGCCCATGGCCCGCAGCACGTGTGAGGGCGTCAGCGTTCCCGACGCGCACGCGGCGCCGGACGACACGCAGATACCGTCCAGGTCCAGCGCGATGAGCAGCGCCTCACCCTCGACGCCTTCGAAGCGCAGGTTGCTGGTGTTGGGCACGCGCGGCGCGCCGTCGCCATTCACGTGCACGCCCGGCAGGGCGCTGCGCACCTCACGCTCGAAGGCGTCTCGCAGCGCCGTCAGCCGCGCCGCCGTCTCCGGCTGCTCGGCCGTTGCCAGCTCCAGGGCCAGGGCCAGGGCCTCCGCGAAGGGCACGTTCTGCGTCCCGCCACGGCGGCCACCTTCCTGGTGCCCTGGCGTCAGCGCGCGCACGTCCACGCTCTTGCGCACCACCAGCAGGCCCACGCCCGGAGGCCCGCCGAACTTGTGCGCGGCGAGCGATAGGAGGTCGGCGTCCACCTCGCGCAACGACAGGGGCACCTTGCCCGCCGCCTGCACCGCGTCCGTGTGGAACAGCACGCCGCGCTGCCGGCAGGCGCGCGCGATGTCCCTCGCGGGTTGCAGCACGCCCGTCTCGTTGTTGGCCCACATCAACGAGCACAGCGCCGTGTCTGGCGTCAGGGCCTCGAGCACGTCCGCCTCGCGCACGCGTCCATCCGGGCCCGGCGCCACGCGCACGACGTCCGCGCCGTCGCGCTCCAGCTGCGCCGCCGCGGCCAGCAGGGCGGGGTGCTCGATGGCGGACGTCACCACGCGCCGCCGCTCGGGATGCGGCCGTGCATGCCAGGCGCCCATCAGCGCCAGCGCGTTCGCCTCGCTGCCGGAGCCGGTGAAGCTGACCTCCTTGGGCTCGCAGCCGAGCAGCCGGGCCACCTTCGCTCGCGCCGCGTCCAGCCGCGCCCGGGCCGCGCGGCCCTCCTGGTGCACGCTGGAGGCATTGCCGAAGCCGCCCGAGGCGAAGGCCCGCGCCAGCAGCGACGCCACCTCCGGGCGCACCGGCGCGGTCGCGTTGTAGTCCCAGTACGTCACGAGTCCTGGGCGTACAGCAGCGACACCGGACGCTCGTCCTCGACGCCGAAGGCCTCGAGGAACTTCGACACCAGCTCGCGCTTGAGCGCCTTGCGCTGCGCCAGCTTGCCCGACAGGGGGAGCCGCGCGCCGGCCATGCTGCCGTGGCCACCGGACGAGCCGCCGTAGCCCTCGCAGATTTCGCGGATGAGGCGCCCCGCGTTCATCCGCCGGTCCTTCACCCGCAGGCTGAGGAAGAGCTGGTTGCGGTAGGTGCCGAAGGCCAGCGACCACTTCATGCCCTCGAGGAACATCAGCCGCTCGGCCACCTCCGCCACCATGTCCGGGGAGTAGACCTCCTCCAGGTCGGTGACGATGGCGGTGCCGTACACCTTCGCCCGCTCGTAGGCCGTGTGGTACAGCTGGAAGTACCGCGCCGGCAGCTCGGGGTGTTCAATCTGCGCCAGCAGCGTCTTGTCCATGCGCGGGAACAGCCACAGGTAGCTGTCCACGTCGACGGGCGTCGTCTCGCGGCCCAGGTCGCGGGTGTCCGCCTTGATGCCGTAGAAGAGGGCGGTGGCCACCTCCACCGAGGGCTCCATCCGCGCGGCGCGCAGGTACTCCACCAGCATGGTGGACGTGGCGCCGAAGTCGCCGCCCACGTCCGCGAAGGGGGCCTCCAGGCTCTCCTGTCGCAGCGGGTGGTGGTCCACCACCAGGTGCGCCTCCAGCCGCGCGGGCAGCGAGTGGTTGCCTACCTTGGGCTGCGTGTCCACGAGCCCGAAGAGGTCGTACTCGTCGAAGTCGAGCTCCGACACGTGGGAGATGGGCAGGCGCAGCACCCTCACGAAGGCGATGTTCTCCGCCCGGCCGATGATGCCGCCGTAGCCGACGTGCGCCTCCACGCCCGCCTTCCGCTCGAGCAGGTGGGCGAGCGCCACCGCCGCCGCCAGCGAGTCCGGATCCGGGTTGTCGTGCGTGAGGATGAGGGCCTTCTCATGGCCACCCGCCACACGCAGGAGCCGGTCCAGCTTGTCGCGCGCAGGCAGATGCGCCAGTCGCGCTGGCGGGGGCTCCGTCAGCTCGCCTCCCGAGTTTCCGGTTCCGCGGCGGCTGTTGAAGGACTGTGTCACGGGCATGGGTATTCTTCTTACTTCCTCCCGTCGTGGGATTCGAGAATCCGGGGTCTGTTGCCAACACATCAATGGTGTCGACGGACCCTGCATCCTTCACGAGGTACGGGAGGGGCGTGAGCCCGCGTGCTCCCTCGCCGGGCCAGCACGGGCGCACAGGGGGTTACGGGACGCCGCGCATGCCCACGCACGCACGGCCCCCGCGAAGGGGGCGCCATGCATGGGCCGGAGGCATGCCGGTGGGACCTAGCCGTTCAGGGCCTTGTACTTGCGGCCCAGGTCCCGGAAGTACTTCACGCCGTTGTCGAGCGAGTTCTCCATCGCGTCCATCAGCACCGTGCGGAACGCGGACGCCGGGCCCCGGAAGGACTCGTAGTAGCGCTGCCGGTCGATGGAGTGGATGACGGCGGGCATGTAGCCGTTGCGCAGCAGGATGAGGTTGCTGCACATGCGCCCCACCTTCCCGCTGTGCTCGGTGAAGGGGAAGATCTGCACGAACTTGTGCTGGACCGTGGCCGCCTGCTTGATGGGATGGAACTCGCGGAACTCGGCGCTGGCCGTGTAGTCCACGAGCTTCTCCAGCTCCGCCTGGATCTTCGACGGCTGGGCGATGTCGTGGAAGTACGTGCGGTGCAGCGGCATGTCCTTGCGCAGGCCGGACCGCTCGCGCTCCTTGGCCAGCTCCTTCTCGGTGCGCTCGCGGCGCTCCATGCGCGCGCGCTCCGACTGGGCCTCGGGCGTGTTGCCCAGGAAGAGGTCGTGCATCCGCTTGATGGTGGTCAGCGTGATCTGCGCCTGCTTCTTGGCGCCCGCCGCCTCCTCGCGGATGTAGTCGCAGACGGCCTTGTGATTCCGGATCTCGAGGACCACGGGAATCATCGAGGCCTCCGCGCTGGTCTTATGCGGGAAGAGCGCCGCCATCAGCTCCTGATGGGTGTAGACGACTCCTTCCAGCGCGGCATCGTGGTAGATCCACGACATCTCGAGCTTGTCGACGAACTCGCGCCCGTCTGGCTTGTCCTTGTAGATGTCGAGGTACCCGCGCAGCGTCTCGTTCTTCTCGTCGATGTCCTGGTAGCGTTCCTTCACGGACTGCGGCTCCTTCTCGCTGCGGGTCCGCCGCGGGCGGTACTCGAAGCATGCGGCCGAGCGGTACAACGGCGCGTGGATTCTAGAAATTCCGCGCAGTTGTAACAACGAAATCATCACAGATTGACGAGGAACACCTCGCACGCCTGGTCGAGCAGGTCCTTGGAGAGCGCCGGAGGTATCTGCCGGTAGCGGGCGGCGTCCCGGATGAGGCTCACCAGGTCCCGGGGGTGGCACGAGCGCAGCTCCATGCTTCGGGGCTTGTAGTAGTGCTCGATGAGGTACGTCACGGCCTGGTCAACGTACGGGATTCCCGCTGCCTCGCAGACGCGGCTGAAGATTTCCCGGTAAGCCTCTTCGTCGGGATTTCCGACCTCAATCTTGTACTTGATGCGGCGCAGGAAGGCCTCGTCCACCAGCTCCTTGGGGTCCAGGTTGGTGGAGAAGACGAGGAGCTGGTCGAAGGGGATTTCGAACTTCTTGCCGGTGTGGAGGGTGAGGAAGTCCACCCGCTTCTCCAGGGGGACGATCCACCGGTTGAGCAGGTCCGTGGGGTGGACCTTCTGGCGGCCGAAGTCGTCGATGAGGAGCATGCCGCCGTTGGCCTTCACCTGGAACGGGGCCTCGTAGAAGCGGGTGCTCTCCGAGTAGATGAGGTCCAGCATGGCCAGCGTCAGCTCGCCGCCCACGACGACGGAGGGCCGGCGGCAGAGCATCCACCGGTTGTCCATCTCGAAGGTCTGCCGTCGCCCGGTGGCGTCGCGGCCGACCTCCAGGGCCACCGGGGTGTGGATGAGCCGGTCGTAGACCTGGATGATCTGGTTGCCAATCTCCAGGCAGTGGGGGACGAACACCTCGCCGCCGAACATGTTCGACACCGCCTCGGCCAGGCTCGTCTTGCCGTTGCCGGGGGCGCCATAGAGGAACAGGGAGCGGCCGGAGTTCACCGCGGGGCCCAGCTTGTCCATCAGCTCGGCGGGGACGGTGAGGTGGCTGAGCGCCATCACCAGCTCCTCCTGGCTGACGACGGGCGTCTCCTCCGTCTGGCTGGTGATGAGGGCGTTGTACTGCTCGATGGGCACCGGGGCGGGGCCTACGTACGTGTTGCGGCTGAGCGCGTCGCGCGCGTACTCGCGGCCCTTCTCCGACAGGATGAACTCCACCGACGCGCGGCCGAAGCCCTTGCCGCCGCGCAGGTCCACGAGCTTCTCGGTGGCGATGAAGTCCACCACGTGCTCGATGACGCCCGGCCAGGGCAGGCGCATCTCGTCCGCGATGCCCATGCCCGTGCCCGTCCCCGTGTAATAGAGGTACTTCAGGGCGATGTCGGACAGGATGCCCATCTTGAGCCCCGTGTCCTCCACGGACTTCGGCTCCGGCGGAGCGATGTCGAGGATGGATGGGTTCTCGAGCTTGAACGGATTGTCGTCGTAGGCGTAGCCAGCGGGAGGAGCCATCAAGCCCCGTTCTAGCCCATCCAGCGGTGGGCAGGGCACGGGACGTGGCGTCTTCTGCGGGCGGCCCGGGGGGCGGGCGGGAGACCACCCGGGCCGGGCCCCCCTCCCACGAGGCGGAAGAGGGGGGCGGACGGCGGCTCAGACGTAGGTGAGCCACTCCGCGTAGCGCGGCTCCTGGCCGCGCACGATGCGGAAGTACATGTCCTGCACGTACCGGGTGATGGGGCCGGGCTTGCCGTCGCCCACCTGGCGGTTGTCCACCTCGCGCACGGGGGTGATTTCCGCCGCCGTGCCGCAGAAGAAGACCTCGTTGGTGATGTAGAGCGCGTCGCGGGTGAAGGTGACCTCCTCCACGGCGCGGCCGCTGTCGCGGAGGATGCGCAGCACCGTGTCGCGGGTGATGCCGTCCAGGATGGGGCAGGACAGCGGGGGCGTCTTGATGATGCCCTTCTTGTTCACCTGGAAGATGTTCTCGCCGGAGGCCTCGGCGACGAAGCCGCTGATGTCCAGGAGGATGGCCTCGTCGTAGCCCGCCAGCACCGCCTCCCGCTTGGCGAGGATGGAGTTGACGTACTGGCCGGTAATCTTGCCGCGCACCATGTTCACGTTCACGTGCATGCGCGTGTACGAGCTGACCTTGGCGCGGATGCCTTCCTTGATGCCCTTGTCACCCAGGTACGCGCCCCAGTCCCAGGCCGTCACGGCCGTGCGGGTGGGGTTCACCGCGCCCAGGCCCATGGCGCCGTCGCCCATGAAGGCCACGGGCCGCAGGTACGCGCCGTTGGCGAACAGGTCCTTCTGCGCGCGGAGCAGATTCACGCACGCGTCGAAGAGCTCGTCCTCGGTGTACGGAATCTTCAGCATGATGATGTGGGCCGAGTCGAGCAGCCGGCGGATGTGCTCGCGCAGCCGGAAGATGGCCAGACGTCCGTCATGCGTCTTGTACGCGCGGATGCCCTCGAAGACGCCGAGACCGTAGTGCAGCGCGTGCGTCATCAGATGCACGTGGCCCTCGTCCCACTTCATCAGTCGGCCGTCGAGCCAGATTTGCTCGGCGCGCACTCCATTACTCGAGGTCGAGCTCATTCGATGTTCCTTCGCCTGGATGGTTGAGGTGTGGGACAGCCCGGGCCTTCTATCCACCGAACCCTATGAGGTCAAAGCGTGTTTCTCGCTCCGGCCACCGGGTCACAGCACCGATGGCAGGGGGGCGAGCATCCTGCGCAGGAAGGGGATGTCCTCTGCCAGGGCCTTTCTTCCAAAGTGTAGCGCCTTCGAAGCCAGTTCCACTGAAGGGACGACCTCGAGCGGCGACAATGTTCGGGGGAAGCGTTTGACGTGGTGCGTATAGGGGAGGTTGGGCGCCACCGTCATCGCGGCCAGCCGCTGGAGGGGGAGCCAGAAGGGCGTGGTCAGCTTGGGGGCGAAGCCGTCGAGCGCGAGGATGAAGGCGTTGCGCGTGCCGATGCGGCCGCGGGCCACCGCCTTCCACGCCGCCTTCGCGGGCAGGTTGTCCACCAGGCCTCCGTCGATGAGTCGCGCCACGCCGTGCTGGGCCATCAGTCCTTCCACCAGGGTGTGCATGCCCGGGTCGTCGCGCAGCACGTCGTAGTGGATGACGCCGGGCAGCGCGGACGAGAAGCCCGCGGCGTCGAGCGCGTCGAAGTCACCGCTGGCATCGTCGGCTCCCAGGTAGAGGCGGGCGGTGATTTCGGGGCGGGTGAACAGCTCGGCCATGGCGCCCATGGCGGCCTGGATGCGGCGCGCCACGCCGGCGGGGTTGAGCAGCCCCAGCGGGCTGGTGCCCAGCAGGCGCTCGTAATACTCCAGCGGGCGGGGAAGCATGCCGCGGCGGATGCCGCCCACGGCGATGAGGGTGGGCACCGGCAGGTCCTTCAGCCGCATGCCGCTGCTCTCCGGCCCCGCGCCGAAGAAGCGTCCCAGCCCCGCGCGCAGGAAGAGCCGCAGCGCGGCGGGCAGGCCGTAGCGGCTCTCCGTGGAGATGAAGCGGAAGAGCTTCCGGAAGGACAGGCCCCGGACGATGTTGATCATGTCCGTGGGGTCGAAGCGCGCCAGGCGCGAGCGCATGAGGGTGAGGATGGCGCCCATGGACGTCCCGGCGAGCAGGCGCGGCTCCAGGCCGTGCTCGTCCAGCAGGCTCATCACCCCCAGGTAAACATACGCCGTGCCGCCGCCACCGCCGGCGACGAGCACCAGCGCCTTCTGGCGAATCTCCAGGTCCAGCGCCTCCAGCGGAACGCGCCCGCGCAGCCGCTGCGCCACCGCGTCGCGGGCCTTCGCCGCGTGCTGGCGCAGGTCCTTCACGTGCGGCATCAGCCGGTCCCGCGTGGGCGGGTGGGGGCCGCGGAGGACGGGGCCCAGGCGTCGCTCCACCTCTTCCCGGAAGGGGGTGAGCAGCGCGCCCACGCCGACGTCGAGCCCGCCGTGCTGCACCTTGTACAGGCGCGCCAGGGACAGGGCGGTGCGCAGGATGGCTTCCTCCCGCGCGTCCACCAGCGCGGGGTTGGCCATGGCCGCGCGCACGAGGACGAGCTCCATCTCCTCGAGCGGGCGGGTGATTTGAAAGCGTTCCTTCAGTAGCACGGACTTCGTAGGCCCGTCAGGCCTGGGCGATCTGCGAGAGGTTCGCCTTCGCCTTCTCGATGTCGCCTTCGTATTTGAGGACCAGGTTGAGCGTGGAGGCCACCACGTCCGCGGTGAGCTGCTCCGCGTTCAGCAGCGCCAGGCTCTGCGCCCAGTCCAGTGTCTCGCTGATGGAGGGCGCCTTCTTCAGGTCGAGCGAGCGGATGGCGGCCACCGCCTCCACCACCTGTTCGGCCAGCACCTGGGGGACCTCGGGCAGGCGCGCGCGGACGATGCGCAGCTCGCGCTCGCGGTCCGGGAAGTCGATGTGCAGGTGCAGGCAGCGGCGCTTGAGCGCGTCGGACAGCTCGCGGGCGGCGTTGGAGGTGAGCAGCACGCGGGGGATGTGCTTCGCGCGGAAGGTGCCCAGCTCGGGGATGGTGACGGCGTTGTCGGACAGCACCTCCAGCAGGAAGGCCTCGAACTCCGGGTCCGCCTTGTCGATTTCGTCCACCAGCAGCAGGGCAGGGCGCTCGGAGAGCTGGGCGCGCAGCACCGGGCGCGGCAGCAGGAAGCGCTCGGAGAAGAACACCGCGTCGCTGGAGGCCAGCCGGTCCGCCGCCTGCGCCAGCGTGGTGGTGCCCTGCACCATGTCCCCGATCTTGTCCTTGAGGAGCTGGGTGTAGAGCAGCTGCTTGGCGTACTCCCACTCGTAGAGGGCCTTCGCCTCGTCCAGGCCCTCGTAGCACTGGAGCCGGATGAACTCGCGGCCCAGGGCCTGGGCCAGCGCCTTGGCCAGCTCCGTCTTGCCGACGCCGGCCGGGCCCTCCACCAGGATGGGCTTGTTCATCCGGTCCGCCAGGAAGGCGGCCGTGGCGATTTCCGGCGAGGACAGGTAGCCCACCTGCTCCAGGCGCTGCTCCGCGTCCTCCACGCTGGTGAAGGCGTGGCTCTCAACCGTCGAAGGGGTGCTCACCCTGTGAACTTAACCGACGGCCTCCGGGCGACTGCGGCAAAAATGCCAGGGTTCCGGCGTCGCCATCGTGGCCAGTCCGCCTCGCTGCCGGGCAACCCTGCGTAACTCCAGTGGGAAATATTCTGCGCATCGTGGGCATGCACCGTGCATCTCTTGTCCGCAACTCAAGGACTCAGTGAGGTCAGCGGTCATGGTGTGGGCGTGGTTGAGGATGGTGATGATGGTGGCGGTCGTCCTGCTTCCGGGCGGGTTCCCGCTGCTGTTGGCCTATGTCTCCCTGCGAACGCTCCGCAACAGCTGGCGCCGTGCCCAGGCCGAGGCCCTCAATGGCGGCCGCGACGTGTCCTTCCGGGACGTCGTCTCCACGCTCCACTTCAAGGAGCTGGTTCGCGAGGCGCGCGCCGCGCTCTGAGCGCGGCAGGTTCCGTCAAAATCATGACGTGAAGGCACCCGCCGCGGGCCTGACACGCGTGCCCTGCTAGGGCGCGGATGTCAGGGGTCCTCGCGCGGGTCGCGTGCTTTTTGAGGCAGGGGACCGCCGGGATTCCGGCGGGGATGCCGGAATCCCGGTCGCAGGCGCCGGAGCTCGCCCGGCGCATGGACTTGGCTACTTGTCCAGCTCGTCCACCAGGGCCGTCCAGTCGTCGTCTTCCTTGGCCGTGGGGAGCTGGATGAGCAGGGTCCGGTCGGTGGGCTCGGAGTCCTCCCCCAGCGCGGCGGTTGGGGCGGGCGCCGGGGCTGGCGCAGGAGCCTTCTTCGCGGCGGGGGCGGCGGCCTTGGCCGCGGGCTTCTTCGCCGCGGCCGCTGGCGCCTGGGCCGCCGCCGGCGGGATGACCTGATTGAGCTGGGTCCTCACGGCCAGGTCGTCCTCCTCGGCCGGGGCGGGTTTGGGCGCCGCGGCCTTGGCGGACGCGGCGGGCGCGGTGGCGGACTTGCTCTTGTAGCGCGCCAGCTCCAGCTCGGCGACCTTGAGGGCCTTGCTCTTCTCCTGCACCGACTGCTGGAGGCGGGCGACCTCCTGGGCCTTGATGGCGTCGCGGCGCTCCAGCTCCGCCTTCTGCTTGGCGACCAGGTCCTCCTGCTCCTTGAGGTGCCGCGCCTCCAGGTCCTTGCGCTCCTTCTGCGCGGCGGCCAGGCGGGTGGCGGCCTCGTGGGCCTTGCTCTCGGCGGCGGTCACCTTCGCGTTGAGCTCCTTCTCCGCCCGGGCCTTGGCGCCCTGCGCGTTCTCCAGCGCCAGCTCCAGGTCCTGGATCTTCTTCGCCCGCGCGCTCAGCTGACCCTGCAGCTCCTTGGACCTGGCGTCGGCCTCGGCGGCGTGGGTCTGGGCCTCCTGGGTGAGCTGGGCGATGCGCTGCTCGGCCTTGGCCAGCTTCGCCGCCAGCTCGTCCGCGGCGCGCTTGGCGTCGGCGCGCTCCTGCGAGGCCTGCTGGGCCTGCTGCTGGAGCCGGGCCTCGGCCTGCTGGAGCTGGCCGGCGAGTCCGTCCCGCTCGGCGGTGAGCTTCTGCTGCGCGGTGCCCGCGGCACGGAGCTGCTCCTCGCGCCCGGCCAGTGCCTTGCGGCCCTGCTCAAGCTGCTCGTTGAGGCCGGCAATCTGCTGGCCCAGGCCGTCGGCCTGGCGCCGGGCCTCGTCGGCCTGGGCGTGGAGCTTGGCCTCCATGGCCTTGAGCTGCTCGGTGCGGTTGGCCACCTCGCGGTTGAGCACCTCGGCCTGACGCATCTTCTCCTGCGTCACGTGGGTGAGCTTGCGGAGCGTGTCCGACAGCTCCGTGCCCTTCTGCGTCAGGTCGTTCTGGAGGAGCTCCTCGCGCCGCTGCGACTCCACGGTGAGGGTGTGCAGCCGCTCCTCCAGGCTGGCCCGGGCGTTCTCCGTCTGCGCCAGCGTGGCGGTGAGCTGCGTCACCTCGGCGACGCGCGTGCCCAGCTCGTGCTTGGTGAGGGTGAGGTGCTCGCCCAGGTCCTCGCCATGGGCCCGCGCCTCGGCGAGCTGTCCTTCCAGCGCGGCCTGGGCGTTGGCGGCGGCCTGGCGGCTTTCCTGGTGCGCGTGCTGCTCGCGTGCCAGGGCCTCGCGGGTGGCCGTGAGCTGGCTCTGCGTCTGCCCCAGCGTCGCGCTGGTGGCCTCCAGCTCGGAGCGCAGTCCATCGCGCTCGCTGGTGAGGTCACCAATGTGCGCGCTCGTCTCGGCGGCCAGCTTCTCGTGCGCGGCGCGCTCCGCCTCGTAGTTCCCCTGCGTCTCGGACAGCTCGCTGCGGAGCTGGCCAATCTGGCCGGTGAGCTCCTGCTCCAGCGCGTCCTTCGCCGCGCCCAGGTCCGCCAGCTCCGCGATGCGCTGGTCGCGCTCGTGGGTCGTCTGGGCCAGCGCGGCCTCGGTATCCGCGAGGCGCACCTGCGTATCCGACAGCGTCTGGCTGGTGGCTTCCAGCTCGCCGCGCGTCTCCGCCAGCGTGCCCTCGGTGCGGGTGAGGGTGTTCTGCGTGTCCGCGAGCTGCTGCTCCGTCTGCGCCAACGCCTGCTGCGTCTGGGTCAGCGTCTGGCTGGTGGCGTCGAGCTCGCCGCGCGTCTGCGCCAGCGTGTCCTCGGTCTGCGCCAGGGCCTGCTGCGTCTGCGCCAGCGTCTGGCTGGTGGCGTCGAGCTCCCCTCGCGTCTCCGCCAGCGTGCCCTCGGTGCTGGCGAGGGTGTTCTGCGTATCGGCGAGCTGCTGCTCGGTCTGGGACAGGGTCTGCTGCGTCTGCGTCAGCGTCTGGCTGGTGGCCTCCAGCTCGCCGCGCGTCTGCGCCAGCGTGTCCTCGGTCTGGGCCAGCGTCTGCTGCGTCTGCGCCAGCGTCTGGCTGGTGGCCTCCAGCTCGCCCCGCGTCTCCGCCAGCGTCCCCTCGGTGCTGGCGAGGGTGTTCTGGGTGTCGGCGAGCTGCTGCTCGGTTTGCGCCAGCGTCTGCTGCGTCTGCGCCAGCGTCTGGGTGGTGGCCTCCAGGTCACCGCTCAGCTCGGAGATGCGCTGGTCGCGCGCGGCCACGTCCCCTTGCAGGGACTCGATGGTGGCGTCGCGCTGGGTGACGGTGTCCTCCAGCATCGCGACGCGCGCGGAGAGCTGCTCGCCGGTCCGCTGCGAGTCGTCGAGCTGCCGCTGCGTCTCCTCAAGCTGCGAGGTGAGTGCCTGGATCTGCCCGGTGAGGTCCGCTTCCAGCTCGGCCTTGGCGGCGCGCAGCTCCTCCAACTGGCGGCTGAGGTCCGCCTCCAGCGCATCCTTCGCCTGGGAGAGCGCCTGGAGCCGGTCGTTGAGGTCCGTCTCCAGCTCGTCCTTGGCCTGACCGAGCGCCTGGAGCTCCGCGGTCAGCTCTGCCTCGCGGTCCTCCAGGTGCGTCTTGACGGCCTCGACCTCGCCCTCGAGCTCACCGATGCGCTCCAACTGCTGCTGGATGTTGGCGTTGAGCTCCGCCTCGGTGTGCTCGTTCCGGGCGATGGTCTCCGCCAGCTCCCGCTCGAGCGTGCCAATCTTCGCGTCGCGCTCCTCGACGCGCTGGGTGAGCTCGGCCTCCTGGGCGTCCTTGTCCAGGCGGAGCTGGTCGCGCTCGCCCGTGGTGCGCGCGAGGTCGGTCTCCAGGTCCGAAATCTGCTGACTGAGCTTCGCCTCCAGGGCGTCGCGCTCGGCGTTCAGCCGGTGGATCTCCGCGTCCGCATGGGCGCCGTGCTGCTCGGCGCGGGTGGCGCGGGCCTCCAGGCCCCGCACGGTGGCGTCGCGCTCCTGCTCCGTCTGCTGCAGCCGCTCCTGGAGCGCCTGGATTTCACCGTCCAACTCGGCGAAGCGCTGGTCGCGCTCGCTGATGGTGCGGCTCAGCTCGGCCTCGAAGTCGTCGCCGCGCTTCGTCAGCCGGGCGATTTCTCCCTCGTTCGCGAGGAGGGTGTCCTGGAGCTTCTGCTCCTTGACCTCGAACTCGAGCGTGACGACGCCGAGGTGCTTCTCCAGCTTGTCGTACTCGTTGCGGCCGTGCTCCAGCTCGGCGGCGCGGCGGGCCAGCTCCTCCTCGGCGCGGGAGACTTCCCGGCGCAGGAGGTTGATGTCCTTCTCCTTGGAGGCGACGACCTCGATGAGGTCCTTCTCCGCGGAGAACTTCTGGAGCAGCAGGTCATCGACGGTGGCGCCGTGCTCGCGCTCCTTCTGGATGGTGGCCTGCTGGGCCTCGTTGAAGCGGCGGAGCAGGTCGTCCACCTGCATCTTCAGGCCCTGGAGCTCCACGTCCTTCTCGTGGAGTCGGTCCTCGCCGGAGAGCAGCTCGCGCTCGCGCACGCTCCAGATTTCGGAGAGGCGGGCGAGCTGGGCCTCGCGCGTCTTCAGCTCGTCGCGGAGGATTTGAATCTTGCCCTCGGGCGTGCCCATCAGCTCGCGCCGCGGGGGCGGGCGCTTGAGCTGACGGGACTCGGCGAGCAGCTCCGCCTTGCGGTCCGCGATGGACTGGAAGGTGCGGTCGAGGAACGCGCGGTCCTCTTCCGTCATCGCGCTGCGGCGCTCGCGCTTGGGCAGCTTCGGCGGCCCACCGGCGGCGGCCTTGGGCGACACGGGCATGGGCGGCGGTGCCTCGCGCGGACCACTGGCCGCATCGGCCGGCGCACCTGCGTCCTCCGTGCCGGGCGGAACGATGCCGTGGCTCATGGCGGCCAGCTCGCCCATTTCGAAGGGAATGACGAGGTAGCCGTCCGCGGCCTGTGGCGACTGGCGATGCTGCGCCAGGCCATCCACGCCGCTTTCGGAGGAAAGCAGGAGCACCTTGAGGTTCTGGCCCCACTTGCCCTTCTTGATGTTGCCGCAGAGCACGAAACCGGACTGATCCTTCAGCTCGGCGCGGAGGACGACCAGGTCTGGCCGTCGCTTCTCCAACTCACGCTGCGCGTCAGCGGCCGTCTCAGCCAAGGCCGTCTGGTAGCCCGCGCCCTTCAGCACGGTGGCCATGCTGAGCGCTAAATCATGCTCGCTTTCGACGATGAGGACCCGACGCTCCATGAAGCCCTTTGTCCCGGAAAAAGTGCTGTGAAAACCGGAACATCCTATCGGGCGCCTGCGACCCTTGGAAAGTTTCCAGGATCAGCTCGGTTGGTTGCCTCACGAGCTCTTGCCGCGGGCGACGACTTCCGAACGGACCGAGGGGCTCGGGTGGGAGGGGTTCGTCGTTTCGTCCCGGCCCGGGAAGGTCGTGGGGGGCGTGTGACGGTCGAAGCGGATGCCGTCGGGGGGACAGTAGCCGTGGGCGAGCTGGGCAAACCACGGATTCAGCGTCGAAGGGACGGGCTCCGGGGCGGGACCTTCGTCCTCGGGCTCCGGGGCGGATTCGGCCTCGGCGTCCTCGATGGCGTCATCCGCGTCGATGAGCTGCGCTGCACCCGTGGCGGAAATCTCCGCCTCCTCTACCTCGTCGCTGCTGATTTCGTCCGGCTCTTCAGGCTGGGGCCGGGCGCGCGACGGGGTGTCGTTGTCGGCGTCGTCGATGGACTCGGCCTCGTCCTCGGAGATCTCCTCGGGCTCGTCGTCGTGGCCGCTGGGCGTGGTCGCTGAGGCCTTGAGGGCCGGTGGGCCCACGGGCTCGAGGCGAGGAGGGCCGTCCACGGACTGGAGCCTGGGCGGACGCTGTCGCGGCACCGGCGGCGGTGTCGCCGCTCGCGGCGGGAGGGCCGGTGGGCGTTCGGTGTCCGAAGTCGTGGAGCTCGGACGGAGCGTGGGCGGCGTGCGCTCCCGCTCCGAGGACGACGCAGCCATTCCTCCCCGGATGGGCGGAAGCCGGTCTGCCTCCGACGCGCCGGTGCTGGGCCGGAGGACCGGCGGGGGACGCTCGGCGTCGGAGGCAGACGAGGTCCGCGCCTGCGTGGGCAGGGACGCGATGCGCCCCACGGGCGTCTCCATGCGTGACGAGATGCTCCGGCTCGCGAGCGGCGAGGGAGCGGGCACGATGGGGGTGGGAGTGGGGAACTCCTCCGGGCGGCTCGGGGTGCTGGCGCCGCGGCTGCTGGAGGAGCGCGTGGGGAGCAGCTCCCGCAGCAGCTCCGTCGGCACGCGGATGATGGGCGTTGGCGCGGGGGGCTCGGGCGTCTCGTCGGTGTCCAGGGCACGTTCGCGCGTGCTGGTCCGGCTCGATGGCGAGGGAGCCTTGACGACGGGCGTGGGCGCGGGCGGCTCGTCGGCATCGTCGCCAAGGGACCGGGTCGACAGCGCCGGTGCCTTCACGATGGGCGTTGCGGACGAGGCGTCGCTCGCGTCGGCGCTCGAAGCCGAGTTGCCTCGGTCCAATGACGCGGGCGCCTTGACGATGGGCGTTGCAGACGAGGCGTCGCTGGAATCCGAGCCCGACGTCGAGGTCCCCCGATTCAGTGATGCAGGGGCCTTGACGATGGGCGTTGTCGACGAGGCGTCACTCGCGTCCGTACTCGATGCCGAGGCGCCCCGGTGTAGTGGGGCGGGTGCCTTGACGACCGGCGTCGTGGACGAGGCGTCATCCAGGTCCACGCTTGCTTCGGATGCGCTTCGGCTCAGCACCGTGGACGCTTTGACGACAGGCGTCGACGACGCGTCGCTTGCGTCCGTGCTCGACGTCGCCGGATTCCGGCCCGGAGGAGGCGGCACCCGGACCACGGGCATGGAGGAGGCGGCATTGCTTGCGTCCGCTCCCGTCACCGGCGCGTTCCGGCCCGGAGGCGGGGGAACCCGGACCACGGGCGTCGGTAACGGAGCCTCCTCGGGCTCGACCTCCGTCGCCTGGACGATGGGGAGCGACGCCTCGCCGTCCTCGTCGGTGGTTTCTGGCTCGGCTGTCGACGATGTCTCTGCGTCCTTCCGTCCATCCCAAGCGAAAGCCTCGCGCTCAGGGGCGGACCCGGCGCCAGAGGTGGCCGCCGAAGGCGCCTCCCGCAGCGGCGCGCCCATCACCACCGGAGGTCCAATGGGATTCGACTCCAGCTCCGTCTTGACGAGCCGCGTGTCGATTCCCTCGTCGAGCACCTGCCCCATGACCAGCGGCAGCTCCTCACGCGACGGCGCCTTGGGCCCGGCCTCCTTCTTCGCCTCCGTTCCCTTCGCCTTGGACACGGGCGCCGCCGTGGGCGCGGGCTCGGGAGGGAGCAGCGCCGCCAGGCGATTCGTGGGCGTCCCCGTCACCGTGGTCGGCATGGGGAGGTCGTCCTCGCTCGTGGTCGAGACCGGCTCCGACCGCTTCTCCAGGAGCGAGTCGTACAGGTCCAGGAGCTTGCCGCGGATGAGCCCCGCATCGAGGACGTCCTCCGCATGGGCCCGGGCCGCGCGACCCAGCGCCAGGCGGCGCGGAACGTTGCGCGCCAGCTCGATGATTCGGTCCGCCAGCACCTCACTGTTTCCGGGCGGGAAGAACACCGCGGCGCTTTCGGGGACCAGCTCGCGCGTCACCGGCAGGTCCGCCGCGATGATGGGGCGCCCGGCGGCGCAGTATTCGGACACCTTCGCCAGGGGGCCCCCCTGGACGCGATTGCGCTCCACGTCATCCAGCGGGAGCACGCCCACGTCCGCGAGCGCGAGGACCTTGGCCAGGTCGTCATGGAGCACGGGGGGCTGGAACTCGACCCGGTCTCCCAGTCCCAGCTCCTTCACCAGGTCATCCAGGTGCGGCTGCCAGTCCGGGTGCCGCGCGCCCACCACCGTGAGGCGCACTTCCTCCTGCCGGGCCGCCAGCGCCACGGCGCGCAGCAGCGTGGACAGGCCCTGCCATCCCACCTGGCTTCCCAGGTACATCATCCGCAAGGGCTCGCCATCGGGAACGCCGAGCACGTCGGGCGTGTAGGGCGCGAGGTCCACCGGCGCCGGGAACACCCGGACCTGGTCCTCGCTCGCGCCGAGCGACTGGATGTACGCTCGCGTCGTCTGCGAACCGGTGACGACGAGGTCCGCGTTCATCAGGCAGAAGAGCTCCTGCCGGCGGATCTTGGCCAGGAAGCGCCGGTCCCCCTCCGTCTGGGGATGCGTGTAGCGCAGCTCTTGTGAAGGGAAGGTCTGGGCCTCATAGATGAGGCGATACCCGTAGTCGCCCTTCAGCTCACACAGTGCGTAGCCGCCGAAGGGGTCCGTGAAGTGGGCGAGCGCGTAGTCCTCGCTCTCGAGCTGCCGCCGCACGGCCCGCTCGAAGGCCTGGATGCGGGAGGCCAGGTCACCCGAGCCTACCGGGACGCGCAGCAGCCGAGCGCCCTGGTACTTCTCGATATGGGAGTGGTCAGGCGTCTTCGCCGACAGCACCACCACGGAGAAGCGGTCCGGCAACGCCTTCAGGTATTCGGACAGACGTCGGGAGGAACCCGACGGACCGGGGATGACGTCGAAACTGCACAGGAGCAGTCTGGGCAGGTCGCTCAAGCGTGGGCAGGATACCTAGCCGCCCCCGGAGTGTCATCGGGTGATGGAAGAGAAGCGGGGTCGGGCGAAGAACACATGAAATGCTGGCACGTTGACCCTCTACGACCAGCGACCTAAAGGCCTGCTTGCCTATGGAAGACCTCAAGAGCGTGACGGTCGGCTACCTCAGGGAGTTGGCCCGGAAGCACCTGGGGACCGGCTACAGCCGGATGAAGAAGGAGGAGCTGCTCGCCGCCCTGGCCGCCTACGTCCCCGCCCTGGCGAAGCTCGCCCGGCTCGCGGGCATCCGAGTGGCTCGCAAGCGCCCTTCCGCGAAGCCTGCATCCGCATCGGCCAAGGGGGCCACTTCCAAGGCACCCCGCGCGGGGCGCGCTGCTCCCGCGAAGACCGTGAAGCCGCCCAAGGACGCGGCCGCCAGCAAGGCGAGCGAGGCAGGTGCGACAGGGAAGGGGCGGGTGTCCGCGCCCAAGCGGGTGGCCGCCAAGCGTGCGTCCGAGAAGGCTGGAAGCAAGCCCTCCTCCAGGCCGGCGACGGTGGTGACCTTCCCTCCGAAGCCCCGTGTGGAGCGCGCGAGAGAGCCGGTGACCCCGGTGGTCTCCTCCTACACGAGCCCCGCCCCTCGGAAGCCCGTGAGCGAAGCGGCGCCCGCCGCGCTGCCCACGCCGGCTCAGCAGCCCGCGGAGCCCGTGGTGGAGGGCTTCTTCGTCGCCCGCGTGGCTGGCGAGGAGGAGGCGAGGCACCACCACCTGGTGGAGCGTCCGCCCGCGCCAGAGCAGCCCCCCGCGGTCGACGACGCCGAGCACCTCGGTGCGCTGCCGGCTGGCTATGGGGACGACACGGTGCTGCTGTTGCCGCGAGACCCCTACACGCTCTTCGTGTCGTGGGATTTCAGCCTGGGCGCCCGTCTTCGGGCGGAGGAGGGCCTGGAGGCACCACGGCCCGTGCTGCGCGTGTTCGATGGTGAACAGGTCGTGCGGGAGCTGGGCTTCGTGCTGGAGGCGAACGGCTTCTACCTCCAGGGGATGGCACCGGGCCGGACGTATCGCGTCGAGGCCCATTTCGTTGGGCGCGACGGGCGGAGCCGCCGCATCGGCGCATCGAGCAACCGCGTGGCATTGCCGCCGGCAGGCGTCTCCACGGACCTGACGGTGCGATTCCTGCGGGTGCCGCCGGTCGAGCTGCCGTCCCCCATTGCCGATGTACACGCGATGCCGGACGAGGAGCGTGAGTACATCTCCTGGCGCCGGGTGAACCTGCCAGGGAGCGGAGGCGCGTTCGACGTGCCCGAGGTCCACCGCAAGCGCAGGGGTGGCGGGACGGCCGAACCTCATCTGGAGGGTGTCGAGCGCGCTCCGGGGGCGTCGGACCAGCGCTATGTCGCAGGAGCGGCGCGCGCGCCTGGGGCCTCCGACCAGCGCTATGTGGAAGCGGCGGAGCGCATGCGTGGCGCGTCGGACGAGCGGTACCTGTCGGGGGCGGCTCCGTGGAGCGCGCGCGTGGCGCACGGGCCCGGAGCGGCTCAGGTCCCACGTTACCTGGAGACGCTGAGCCGGGCTCCGGGGGCGTCCGACCAGCGGTACACGGGAGTTGGCGTGCGCTCGGTGGGGAGTGGCGACTCGGCGCGTGCGTACCTGGACGTGCGCGGCATGCCGGGCGCGTCGGACCTCCGCTACGCCGAAGGCCCCGCGCATCCCAGTGGGAGCGGCTCCGCGTCTCGCGTGTACCTGGACGTGCGCGGCGTGCCGGGCGCGTCGGACCTCCGCTACACCGAAGGTGCTGCACGCCCCGGCGGGAGTGGCTCCGCGTCGCGCGTGTACCTGGACGTCCGCGGCATGCCCGGTGCCTCGGACCTCCGCTATGCGGAAGGTGCCACGCGTGCCGGGGGGAGTGCTCCGTCGTCGCATGCGTACCTGGACGTGCGTGGCGTGCCCGGCGCGTCCGACCTCCGTTACATGGAAGGTGGCGCGCGGCCGGCTGGGGCAGCCCCGTCGTCACATGCGTACCTGGACGTGCGTGGTGTGCCCGGTGCGTCCGACCTCCGTTACATGGAAGGTGGCGCGAGGCCGGCTGGGGCAGCCCCGTCGTCGCATGCGTACCTGGACGTGCGTGGCATCCCGGGCGCCTCGGACCTGCGCTACCTCTCGGAGCCGCCGCGCGCGACAGGGACTGCGGATTCGCACTACCTGGGGCCCGTGCCGCGCGCACCGGGCGCGTCGGAGCAGCGCTACCTCGACGTGCCGGCAGGGGCATCCGACCTGCGTTACCTGCAGAAGCATGGACACGCGCCGGGCGCCTCGGAGCCGCGCTCCCCGGAGTCGGCCACAGAGGCCGTCGCCCGCCCGACACACGGAGGGAGCGCTTCGCCCCACGGTCAACACGACCCTCGAGCGCAGGGGCTCGACACACCGGCTTCGAGGCATGCTGAAGCGCCACGCCAGCCCGCAGGCTCCGAGCCGCAACAGCGGTCCTTCGAGTCCTCCGCACCTCCTTACGGCGCGGTCGCCCCGACGCCTGCGAGCGCGCCGCCAGAGGTCCCGGAGCCCGTGGAGAACCACCGCTATTTCGAAGTGCCAACACGTCCGCAAGGCGGCGCCGCTCCACCGTCCACGGGAGCCCCGGCCCACGCCACCGATGACGTGGAGAATCATCGGTACTTCGAGGCGCCTTCGGCCGCGTCTCTTCCCCGGAAGCCGCCTTCGGGCGACGGCCGTTCATGAACCCGCACGGAGACTTAGAACGACCATGAGCCTGGGCTCCCTCGCGTTGGTTCTCCACGCGCATCTCCCCTTCGTTCGGCACCCGGAGCACGAGGATTTCCTCGAGGAGGACTGGCTCTATGAAGCCATCTCCGAGACGTACCTCCCGCTGCTCCAGGTCTTCGACGGGCTGGCGGAGGACGGCGTCCCGTTCCGCCTGTCGATGACGCTGTCCCCGACGCTCGTCTCCATGCTGCGCGACGAGCTGCTGATGAGCCGTTACGCGCGGCGCCTGGACCTGCTCTGTGAGCTGGGCGCGCGAGAGGTGCACCGAACGCGTCACGACGCCACCTTCGGGCCCATTGCCCACTTCTACCGGGACCACTTCGAGTCGCTGCGTCACGTGTTCCACGAGCGCTACCGGCGCGACCTGGTCTCCGCGTTCCGACGTCTCCAGGACGCCGGCTACCTGGACATCCTCACGTGCAACGCCACGCACGGCTTCCTGCCGTTGATGCAGCCGGTGCCCGAGGCCGTCAGGGCCCAGGTGACGGTGGCGGCCAACCACTACCGCCAGCACTTCGGCAGGGACCCCGCGGGCATCTGGCTCGCCGAATGCGGCTACTACCCGGGCCTGGAGCGACTGCTGGCCAACGAGCGCATCCGCTACTTCTTCGTGGACACGCACGGCTTGACGGACGCCGTCCCCCGGCCGCTGCACGGGCCCTATGCGCCCGTCTTCACCGAGAAGGGCGTGGCCGCGTACGCGCGCGACCCGGAGAGCAGTCAGCAGGTCTGGAGCACCGAGTACGGCTACCCGGGCGACCCGGACTACCGTGAGTTCTACCGGGACATCGGCTGGGACCTGGACCTGGACTACATCCGCCCGTTCATCCAGCCCACCGGCGAGCGCAAGAACACCGGCTTCAAGTACTACCGCATCACCGGGAAGACGAACGAGAAGCGCCCCTATGACCCGCGGGCCGCACGCGAGCGCGCCGCGGTGCATGCGGGCAACTTCATGTTCAACCGCGAGCGGCAGATTGAGGACCTCGCCGCGCGGCTGGGAGGGCGGTCGCCCGTGGTGGTCGCGCCCTACGACGCGGAGCTCTTCGGCCACTGGTGGTTCGAAGGGCCCCAGTTCCTCGACTTCTTCATCCGCAAGGCCGCGTACGACCAGAAGACGTTCCGGCTGGTGACGCCATCCGATGACCTGCGGGAGAACCCGGAGAACCAGGTGGCGACGCCGCCGCTGTCCTCGTGGGGCGCGGGGGGCTACGCGGGCATGTGGCTCGACGGGAGCAACGACTGGATCTACCGCCACCTCAACCACTGCGCGAAGCAGATGGTGGCGCTGGCGCGGGATTTCCCGGACGCGGGGGTGTTGCAACGCCGCGCGCTCAACCAGGCCGCGAGGGAGTTGATGCTCGCGCAGTCCTCCGACTGGGCCTTCATCATGAAGACGGGCACCATGGTGGAGTACGCCCAGCGCCGCACGCGCGAGCACATCCTCCGTTTCCAGCGCCTGCACGAGCAGCTGCGTGGGGGCGGCGTGGACGAGGAGTGGCTGTCCCACGTCGAGGCGCGCGACAACATCTATCCGGAGCTGGACTACCGCCTCTATCTGCCCGCCTGAGGGCGCTGGGAAGGAGGGTGGGGCGGTGTGTCTTCTTGCCGCCACGAGAGGCGGTTGGGCTTGCGGGGCGGGTTTTCATATCTAGCTTGGAGTGCATATGAACCGTTCGTCCGTGTCCTTCCGGAAGGCGCTCGTCGCCGCGCTTCTGGTCGCGTTGCCCTCCGCCGCCCAGGCGCCCGCGTCGAAGCCGGCGCCCGCGGCCAACCCTCAAGGCGCGGGCAACGTCCTCCAGCCCGCGACGCGCGAGGCCCAGGCGCTCCCGTCCCTGGCGCCGCTTGTGGAGTCGGTGAAGTCCGCCGTGGTCAACGTGGACGTGCAGGCACGAGCCGGTGGCGGGATGCCGCGCGGGATGGAGGGCAACCCGCTCTTCGACCGGTTCTTCGGTGGGGGCCGGGAAGGGGGAAGCTCGCGCCGCGAGCCGCTCCGTCAGGGCGCGGGCTCTGGCTTCATCATCGACCCCAAGGGCCTGATTCTCACCAACAACCACGTCGTGGAGGACGCGGTCAGCATCACCATCCGCCTGGATGACGGCCGCACCTTCAGCGGCGACGTGGTGGGGCGCGACCCGCTCACCGACGTGGCGCTCGTGCGCCTGAAGGAGAAGGTGGACGGACTGCCCACGGTGAAGCTGGGCGACTCGGACGCGCTGCGCGTGGGCGACTGGGTGGTGGCCATTGGCAACCCGTTCGGGCTGGCGTCCAGCGTCAGCCTGGGCATCGTCTCCGCGCGGGCGCGCGAGATTGGCGCCAGCCAGTACGACGAGTTCCTCCAGACGGACGCGGCCATCAACCCCGGCAACTCCGGTGGCCCGCTCTTCAACATGCGGGGCGAGGTGGTGGGCATCAACACCGCCATCGTGGGTGGAGGCTCAGGCATCGGCTTCGCCGTACCCAGCACCCTCGTCAGCTCCCTGCTGCCGCAGCTGCAGAAGGAGGGCGCCGTCACGCGCGCATGGCTGGGCGTGGGCATCCAGGACCTCACGCGGGACCTGGCGAGCGCGCTCAAGCTCCCGGTGAACGAGGGCGCCATCCTCACGCAGATCATGCCGTCCTCCCCGGCGGCCAAGGCGGGGCTGAAGCAGGACGACGTCGTCGTCGCCATCGACGGGCGGACCGTCACCTCCAGCGGTGAGCTGACGCGCACGGTGGCGCTCAAGCGCCCGGGCAGCACGTCCACGCTGACGCTCTACCGCGACGGCAAGAAGCAGGACGTGAAGGTGGCGCTGGGCACGCGGCCGGACCTGGAGGGCGTGGCCTCGGCGAAGCAGAAGCCCGAGGACCAGCAGGAGAGCTCGCGGCGCGTGGGCGTCAGCCTCCAGAACCTGGATGCACGCACGGCGCAGCAGGCCGGCTTCACGGACAGCAGCGGCGCGCTCATCACCGACGTGGTGCCCGGCTCTCCGGCCGACCGCGCGCAGCTGGAGCCCGGCATGGTCGTCATCGAGGCCAACCGCAAGAAGGTGGAGAGCGCGGATGCCCTGGCCCGCATCATCAAGGGCGCCGCTTCCGGAAGCACCTTGCTGCTGCGCGTGACGGCACCAGGGGGCGCTCGCAACCTGCGCGCCCTGCGCGTGCCGTGAGCGGCGGAGAGGGGCGCGGCGGATGAGCGTGGACTACGTCGCGCTCGGAGACAGCACGGCCGTGGGCGTGGGCGCATCGCGAGGGGGCGGGTATCCCGACCGCCTCGCCTCCCGCCTCCGCGCCGACGGCCTCCCCGTGGGGCTCACCAACCTGGGGCAGAGCGGCGCGCGCATCCGGGACGTCCTCACCGGACAGGTGAAGCGCGCCGTGGCCGCACAGCCCACGCTGGTGACGCTGGGCATCGGCACCAACGACGTCTGGCGCGGCACGCCGCTGGAGGACTTCCAGGACGACCTGGATCGCATCGCCCGCCGGCTGAAGCAGACGGGAGCGCCGCTGGTGGTGGTGAACCTGGTGGACCTGGCGCTCGCGCCGGTGGCGAAGCTCGTGCCCGCCGCGCTGTACGAAGGCCGCATCGAGCCCTTCAACACCGCCATCGCCGAGGTGGCCCGAGCGCACGGCATGCACCTGGTGGACCTCTTCTCCGCGAGCAAGGTGATGATTCCGCACAGCCCGCATTTCTTCTCGGGCGACGGCTTCCATCCCTCGGACGAGGGCTACGCGGAGTGGGCGGAGCTGATGCTGCCCCTGGTGAAGTCGCTGGTGCGGCGCTGAGCGAGTGAGGGCTACGCCTTGGCCACGCCGCCCGGCGGCTTGGGGACGGCCACGCTGGGGGGTTCGGTGGGGGGCGCGTGACGTCCGCGCTCGCGGCCGGGGTGCAGCTCCATGCCGGCCTCGTACTGCGTGGTGCGGTTGCGGCCGGTGCGCTTGCTGGAGTAGAGCGCCGCGTCCGCGCAGTCCACCAGCTCTTCCTGGGCCGTGGCGTCGGTGGGGAAGTGCGACACGCCGATGGACACCGTGATGTGGTTGCCGGGCAGTCCCGGCTGGGCCAGCGCCACCGACTCCGCCACCGCGCGGCGCAGCTTCTCGGCGACCTCCATCGCCTCCGCCTTGGTCGTCTGGGGCAGCAGCAGCACGAACTCCTCGCCACCGTAGCGGGCGAGCGTGTCCACCTTGCGCACGCGCAGCCGCAGCACGTCGCAGACGCGGCGCAGGGCCTCATCGCCCATGCGGTGTCCGGCCAGGTCGTTGATGCGCTTGAAGTGGTCCACGTCCACCATGAGCAGCGCCAGCGGCGTGCCGAAGCGCTGCGCCCGCGCCAGCTCCAGCTCCATGCGCTGGAAGAGGTGGCGCCGGTTGGGCACGCCGGTGAGCGGGTCCGTCATGGTGAGCTTCACCGTCTCCGCGTGCAGCCGGGCGTTCTTCACCGCCGTGGCCACCACGTCCGCCACCGCGGTGAGCAGCTCGATTTCCTCCGCGGAGAAGCTGGCCACCTCCGGGCGCTGGAAGTTCATCACGCCCAGCAGCGTCTCCATGTGCACCATGGGCGCCGCCAGCAGCGCGCCGGTGTTCAGCCCGCCCTTCACCAGGTCCGGCTTGGCGAACACGCTGGAGCGGTCCGACGTGTCCGGCAGGTACACCGACTTGCGCGTCTCCGCCGCGCGCCCGCAGGCGCCCTCGCCCAGGGCGAAGGTGAGCCCCTCGGCGCCCCGTCCCTCGGGCCACGCGTGCTTGATTTCCAGCTGGCCCTCCGGGTTCATCAACATGATGGAGAACTCGGGGATGCGCAGGCGCTCCGTCACCAGGCGGGTGACGGCGTCCAGCAGCTCGTCCAGCTCCAGGGTGGCGTTGAGGGAGCGGGCCACGTCGAAGAGCAGGGACAGCTCCTTGAGGCGGTCCTCCAGCTCGTCCTTGAGGGCCAGCTTCTCCTTCACCAGCTCCAGGTCGCGGTGGGTGTCGATCTCCTCCGCCTTCATGGAGGTGAGCCGCGCCAGCATCTGGTTGAAGGCCGCGCCAAGCTGCGCCAGCTCGTCCGAGCCCCGCGCGTCCGCGCGCACCAGCAGGTCGCCCGCCTCCGCACGGCGCATGGCCGCGCTCAGCTTGCGCAGGGGCCGGGTGAGGACGAAGTGCAGCGCCAGCCCGGTGATGAGGGCCAGCACCACCACGAACAGGCCCATGGAGCCGAGCGCGGCGCCGAACACGGTCGACAGCTGCTGGTGCAGCGCCGGCTCCGCCACGCGCAATTGGAGGATGCTCGCCCCCGGGACGTCCCCGCTGGTGTGACAGCCCGCGCACTCGGGGCCGCCGAGGGGACGAATCACCTCCGTCATCTGCGCCACCGAACGCGCGCGCTCGGGGCCGGGCGCCGTCAGCCGCGCGGCCTCCGGGTGTCGCGTGTCTTCTTCACCGGGCCGGCGGGACCAGAGGATGCGCCCGTCCGGCGTCAGCACCCGCACGTCCTCCACCGAGCGGAACAGCCGAGTGTCCGAGCGGATGACCTCCGTCACGGCGCCGTGGGCCGGGGAGCCTCGCGCCTGCGGGAGGGTGAAGGTGGACGCGACGAATTCCGCGAGCGCCAGGGACTCCACCTGCGTCGCGTCCTGGACCGCGACCCGCGCCTCACGCCAGAAGTGGCCGACACCCAGCAGCGCCAGGAGCAACCCGGGCAGGGCGATGCTCCAAAGCAGCTTGCGGCCAACGGTGTCGGGACCCAGGGGCATGCGTTTGCTCGCAGCTCTCGAGCGCGGGGGTTCGTACTTGTTTCACGGAGTTCGGCAGGTCCGTGAATTGTCAGTTGGCTAACGCGACCTGTCAAACGCTGCGCTGAAATCATTCTACGATTGCACTGCTGCTGGATCACCTCCTGGTGCGTCAGCGAGGTGGATTCCTGGAGATTCCATGTCGACCGAGTTTCTCACGTCCGCGCTGTTGCCCGTGCCACACGGCTTCACCACCCGCGCTGGTGGCTGTTCGGAAGGGCCCTACGCCTCCCTCAACCTGGGCTTCTCCGTGGGCGATGAGCGGGCGCGCGTCGAGGAGAACCATCGGCGTCTGGCGGAGGCCGCCGGCGCGGCGCTCGGGGCGCTGAGCCGCGTGTCCCAGGTGCATGGTGACCGGGTGGTGGAGGCGCGGGGAGGGGAGGGGGCCACGGGGCTGCGCCCGACAGAGGGCGAGGCGGACGGCCTGTGGACGCAGACGCCGGAGCACTGGGTGGCGGTGGGCACGGCGGACTGCGTGCCGGTGCTGCTGGTGGACCCGGGTGGCCGCCGGGTGGCCGCGGTGCACTCCGGCTGGCGGGGCACGGACGCGGACATCAGCGCGCGCGCCGTGGAGCTGCTGGTGGCGCGCGGCGCCCGGCCGGAGCGGCTGCTCGCCGCGGTGGGGCCGGCGATCCAGGCCTGTTGCTATGAGGTGTCGGACGAGCTGGGGCAGCGCTTTCGCACGCGCTTCGGGCCGGAGGTGGTGGCGGCGGCTGGAGGCAAGGTGCACCTGGACCTGCCTCGGGCGGTGCGCCAGTCGCTGGAGCGCGCGGGGCTGAAGCCGGCGCACATCGACGTGCTACAGGCTTGTACGGCGTGTGAGCCCGTGCGCTTCTTCTCCCACCGGCGCGATGCGGGGCGCACGGGGCGGCACCTCAATTACGTGGTACACCGCTTCTAGCCCGCCGGTGTGGGGGGCCGATTTCTTGACGCTCTCCGACGGGCCTTCCTATCCTCGGGGAGACCCCTCTGCTGAAAAAGGCCCGTGCCCGCGCGCTCCGTCATCCTCCGCCTGCTCGCCGCCGCGCCCCTGTGCGCGCTGAGCGCCTGTGCCACCACCGCTCCGGCGGAGGCGGAGGTGAGCGCGTTGCGGTCCGAGCTGCGCACGCTGCGCGCCTCGCAGGAACGGCTGATGGAGCGGGTGGCTCGCCTGGAGGCGCATGACACCGTGGCGCGCGCGGCGAGCGCGAGCGACGGCGCCGCCGCGAAGCCCGTCCCGGTGAAGGTGGAGCCCGCCCCCGGGAATGCGCTGAGCGCCATGCCGGAGCTGTCGGTGGTGAAGCTCAAGCCGCGCCACGAGCCCGCGCCGAAGCTGCCCACCGCCGTGGCCGTGGTGGAGCCGGACGACGAGCAGATGGAGATGTTCATCAGCCCCGTGGCCGAGGAGCCCGCCGCCTCGCCGAGCGCCGCCGGAGCCGCCACCATGGTCGCGTCCAACGACGACGCGGACGCGCAGGCGCAGCAGGACCCCGACCTGCTGGAGCTGGAGTTCGAAAAGGGCGTGTCGATGCTCCGCACCGGCAACGTGGAGGGCGGGGTGGAGCGGCTGAAGCGCTTCGCCGAGGAGAACCCGCGCCACCCGCGCGCGGACAACGCGCTGTACTTCAGCGGGCTGGGGCAGATCGGCCTCAACGAGTTCAAGCAGGCCGCCAGCACCTTCGAGCGGCTCATCGACAGCTATCCCGCCGGGGACGCCATGCTGGACGGCATGCTCCGGCTCGCCGAGTGCCGGATGCGGCTCAACCAGGCCGCGGATGCCAAGGTGCTCTACACCCGCGTCGTCACCCAGTTCCCGGGGACGGCGGCTGCTACCCAGGCGGAACAGCGGCTCGCCGCGCTCCCCCAGTGAAGCTTCTTTTGAAAGGACGTCTCGCGATGCGCTCCCGGATCCTCACCTCGCTGATGTTGAGCCTCGCCGTCGCGCCGGCCGCGCATGCCCAGGCGGAGAACGAGGAGGAGCAGGACACCCAGGACACCGGCGGCGAGATGGACAGCGCCGAGGTGATGGACGAGGCGCCCGAGGCCCCGCAGCAGACCTCCGTGGCCATTCCGCCAGGCGCGCCGCGGGGCCGCGAGAGCGCGCCGGGCGAGGTCCACTCCGTCGAGTCGGGTGACACGCTCTGGGACCTGTCCCAGCGCTACCTGGGCAGCCCCTGGTACTGGCCCAAGGTCTGGTCCTACAACCCGGAGATCGCCAACCCGCACTGGATCTACCCCGGCAACCAGGTCCGCTTCTTCCCCGCCGGCGAGGAGGTCCCCACGCAGGTGACGGAGATGGTGGTCGACGAGGGCGACGTCACGGCCCCCATGGAGATGACCTCCAATGACCGGGTCACCGTGACGGGCAAGATTGGCTTCGACGTGGCCAGCTCCGTCCCCGTGAGGACGCAGGGCTTCGTCACCCAGCGCGAGCTGGACGAGGCCGGCCGCATCGAGGGCTCTCCCTCCAACGCGGTGATGCTGTCCTTCCCGGACAACGTCTACGTGCGCTTCAAGCGGCGGGGCGACGTGAAGGTGGGTGACCGCTACGTCGTCTTCCACACGACCCAGGCGGTCAAGCACCCGGTGACGGGGCGGGCGCTGGGCTACCTCACCGACTTCGTGGGCACCCTGCGCGTGCAGCGCGTGGGCGACGGCGTCGTCACCGCGCAGATCATGGACACGTGGGACGGCATCGAGCGCGGCGACCTGGTGGGCCCCATGGGTGAGCGCCTCACCGAGCGCGTGGCGCCGAGACCGAACACGAAGCAGGTGGACGGCACCGTCATCACCGCTCTGGTGCCGTACCTGACCGTGCTGGGTGAGAACAACAGCATCGTCGTGGACAGGGGCAGCGCGGACGGCGTGGAGCTGGGCAACACCTTCGAGATCCTCCGCAAGGGCGACCCGTCCCGCCACGTGCTGGGCCACGACGTGCGCAAGCCGTCCAAGGAGGAGCAGGCCTTCCCCTGGCGGAGCATCGGCTCCTGCATGGTGACCGAGGTCAAGGAGCGCACGTCCAACTGCCTCCTGACGCGCTCCCTGGAGGAGCTGGTTCCTGGCGACCGCGCTCACATGGCGGTGTCCTCGTCGCCCACCGCCAGCCGCTGAGCGGCGGCAGGAAAAGTGCATCCGGCCCCCCACACGGAGGGGCTGAGTGCTTGACCGGTGGCGGTCCGGTGTTTATGTGTCGCGCCCCTCCCAGCGGCCCCACCTTCTATATAGGTGGGTATCGAGCGGGGGACGGGTATGGCGGACGCTGAGACGGACAGCCTCACGGCGGAGCAGCAGGCATGCCTGGCGCTCTGGGCCGTTCCCGGCCTGGGGCCGAGGACGCTGGCCGCCTTGCGCGCGTTCGCGGACGGAAGCCTCGCCCCGCTCGTCGCGGCTCCGGTGCGAGACTGGGTGTCCCAGGCGCCGGTTTCCTCACAGGTGCGGCGCCGGCTGGCCTCCGTGGAGCGCCTGGCGCCGGTGGCCTGGCGGGTCCTGGAGGCCTGCCGGAGGTCGGGCATGGGCGTGGCCTTCGCGGGCCAGCGGGCCTATCCGGAGCGGCTGGCGGAGGTGCTGGACGCGCCGCCGCTGCTGTTCTACCGGGGCGAGCCGGGCCTTCCCCGGCGGCGGCTGGCCATGGTGGGCAGCCGGCATCCGGACCAGGGCTTCCTGCCGTTCGCGCGGCGGTTCGCCCGGCAGGTGGCGGAGGCCGGGGTGGGGGTGGTGTCGGGCGCGGCGGCGGGGGTGGATCAGGCCTGCCATTGGGGCGCATTGGAAGTGAAGGGGGAGACGTGGGCCTTCCTGGGCTCGGCGCTGGATGCGCTCGACGTGGCGCAAGCCCGCCTGCTTCCTCATTTCCTGGACAGAGGGGGCATGTTCTTCAGCGAATTGCCGCCCGGTGTTCGGGCAAGCACCACGACGTTTCCGCGCCGCAACCGGCTCATCTCCGGGGCATCTGACGCGGTCCTGGTGCTGAGGGCGGGGGAGCGGTCGGGCAGCATCTACACGGCGAAGGCAGGGCGGGCGCAGGGGCGGCCGGTGTTCGCGATGCCGGGCGACCTGCGGCAGGAGGCGGCGGCCGGCTGCAATACGCTGCTGCGCAACGGGGAGGCGGCGGCGTGCCTGCGCCCGGAGGATCTGTGGCGGGTGTTGAAGGTGGATCCGCGCACGGCGGTTCCTCCCGGAGAGCGGGGCTCGTGGGAGGCGCTTTCGGCGGAAGCGAAGGGGACCTTCGCGATGTTGGACCGGGTTCCCCGCAGCTTCGATGAGGTGCTGATCGGCAGCACCCTGTCACCGGCCGCGCTCGTCAGCGCGCTGGTGGAGCTGGAGTTGACGGGGCTGGTCATCCAGCACCCGGGAAGGCTGTACGAGAGAATCTAGGTAGGAGAGTCATGGCCACGCGGACGAAGAAGAAGGTGGAAGAGACTGAGGCGGCCGAGGTGAAGGCGCCCGTCAAGAAGGCCGCCGCCAAGAAGAAGCCTGCGGCCAAGAAGAAGACCGCCGCCAAGAAGACGGCGGCCCGTCGTCGCACCAAGAAGGGCGACGAGGACGAGCTCCCCACCGTGGAAGCCGACGCGGAGGAGGAGGCCACGCCGCGCGGCAAGGGGCCGCACTACCTGGTCGTCGTGGAGTCTCCCGCCAAGGCGAAGACCATCAAGAAGTACCTGGGCTCCGGCTACACCGTGAAGGCGTCCGTGGGCCACGTGAAGGACCTGCCCAAGAGCAAGATGGGCGTCGACGTGGAGCACGACTTCCAGCCCGAGTACACGGTCATCAAGGGCAAGGAGAAGGTCCTCAACGAGCTCAAGAAGATGGCCCGGTCGGCCGACCGCGTCTTCCTGGCCACGGACCCCGACCGCGAGGGCGAGGCCATTGCGTGGCACATCAAGGAGGAGCTCGCGCACCCCGACGCGCTCCGGGTGACCTTCAACGAAATCACCAAGAAGGCCATCCAGGAGGCCATCGCGCAGCCGCGCGAGCTCAACCAGGACAACTACGACTCGCAGCAGACGCGCCGCATCCTCGACCGGCTGGTGGGGTATCAAATCTCCCCGCTGCTCTGGAAGAAGGTGCGCCGTGGCCTGTCCGCCGGCCGCGTTCAGTCCGTGGCGGTGCGGCTCATCGTGGAGCGCGAGGACGAAATCAAGGCCTTCGTCCCCGAGGAGTACTGGACGCTGGACGCGCTGCTGGAGGGGCCCTCCGGTCCGCCGCCGTTCAAGGCCAAGCTGTCCAAGGTGGACGGCAAGAAGGTGGAGCTGAAGGACCGCGCCGTCACCGAAGGCCTGGTCGCCGAGCTGCAGACGGCCAGCTTCGTGGTGGCCAAGGTGGACCGTCGCGAGCGCCGCCGCAACGCGCCCGCGCCCTTCATCACCTCCAAGCTCCAGCAGGAGGCGGCCAACCGGCTGTCCTTCACCGCGAAGAAGACGATGACGCTGGCGCAGCGCCTCTACGAAGGCGTGCCGCTGGGTGACGAGGGCCAGACGGCGCTCATCACGTACATGCGTACGGACTCCACGCGTCTGTCCGACGACGCGGTGAAGCAGGTGCGCGAGTTCATCGACGGCAAGTACGGCAAGGACTACCTGCCCGACGAGCCCATGGTGTACCGCAGCAAGAAGAGCGCCCAGGACGCGCACGAGGCCATCCGGCCCACGTCCCTGGAGTACCCGCCGGAGCGGGTGAAGCCCTTCTTCGAGGCCATGGGCGAGGAGGACATGTACCGCCTCTACGAGCTCATCTGGAACCGCTTCGTGGCGTGTCAGATGAAGCCCGCCGTCTATGACCAGACCAGCGCGGACATCTCCGCGGGCCGGGCCACCTTCCGGGCCTCCGGCAGCACGCTGAAGTTCCCCGGCTACCTGGCGGTGTACGGCGCCGGCCTGACGCCGGAGGAAGAGGCGGAGAAGGAGAAGGCCAAGGCCGCCGGTGACGAGAACGCCGAGGGCGCCGACGCGGTGGGCGAGCTGCCGGTGCTGAACGACGGCGACGCGCTCAACCTCCAGAAGCTGCTCCACGAGCAGCACTTCACCCAGCCGCCCCCGCGCTTCAGCGAGGCCACGCTGGTGAAGGAGCTGGAAGAGCGCGGCATCGGCCGCCCGTCCACCTACGCCGCCATTCTCTCCACCATCCAGGACAAGAAGTACGTGGAGAAGCTGGAGGGCCGCTTCCGGCCCACGGACCTGGGGAACATGACCAACGAGATGCTGGTCAAGCACTTCCCCCAGGAGCTGGACGTCACCTTCACGGCGACCATGGAGGAGAAGCTCGACCAGATCTCCGAGGGCGGCGCCAACTGGAAGGCGGTGCTGCACGACTTCTACGGGCCCTTCAAGGAGACGCTCGAGAAGGCCGAAGCGGAGATGCGCGACGTCAAGCGGGAGGAGATCAAGACGGACATCCCCTGCGAGAAGTGCGGCAACCTCTTCGTCATCAAGTTCGGGAAGATGGGGCACTTCCTCGCGTGCTCGAACTACCCGGACTGCAAGAACACGAAGGACTTCAAGCGCGACGCCGAGGGCAAGATCGTCATGGTGGAGGAGGAGACCACCGACGAGGTCTGCGAGAAGTGCGGCAAGCCCATGGTCATCAAGCGGGGCCGCTTCGGCCGCTTCCTGGCCTGCTCCGGCTACCCGGACTGCAAGACGTCCAAGCCCATCTCCATCGGCGTGGCCTGCCCGGAGTGCAAGGAGGGCTACCTGACGGAGCGGCGCAGCGGCCGCGGCAAGATCTTCTTCGGCTGCAACCGCTACCCGGATTGCAAGTTCGCCGCCTGGGACCGGCCGCTGGCCGAGCCGTGCCCCACCTGCGCCTCGCCCTACCTGCTCCAGAAGTTCTCCAAGCGGGACGGCCCGTACGTGGCGTGCCCCAACAAGGAGTGCGACTACCGGCGCGAAATCACCGAGCAGCCGGCGGGCCCGGGTGGGTCACCGGAAGCCTCCTCGGCTGCTTGAAAGCCCAATAGTTACGTGGGCATGGCCCGTCCGTGGCTTGACAGCCTCGGCGGGCCCGCCCTAGAAGTCCAGGCTGCTCCCTCCCCGGGGAACGTCGAGCGGGTGCCCGCGTCCGGACGGGCGCGCCCCGGGGGGCGGGCGTCGAAAGGACTCTGGGCGCAATGATTCCCTCGGTAAGCGAGCTGCTGCTGGACGTGACCTTCGCGGCCACGGAAGGCGGCAAGATGGGCGTCACGGACTCCGTCATCAAGTTCTTCAAGGATGGCGGGCCGTTCATGTTCGTGAACCTGTTCTGGCTGGCGTGCTCGCTGGCGGTGGCGCTGGAGCGGGTGGTGACGCTCGTGTTCCGCTACAACCTCAACGCGCCGCCCTTCATGGAGCAGATCGCGAAGCTGGTGCGTAGCGGCAACCTGGACCGGGCCGTGAAGGTGTGCGGCATGGCGCCCAACGCGCCGCTGGCCAAGGTGGTGCGCGCGGGCCTGGTGAACGCCAACCGGGGCGAGATCGAGGTCGCCAAGGCGGTGGAAGAGGCCATCGTCGAGCACAGCCCGCACGTGTCCAAGCGCATCCCCTGGCTGTGGTCCCTGGCGAACATCGCCACGCTGGTGGGGCTGGTGGGCACCATCTTCGGCCTCATCGGCACCTTCCAGGCGCTGGGCAACGTGCCGGCGGAGCAGAAGCAGGTGCTGCTGTCGGACGGCATCTCCAAGGCGATGAACAACACCGCCTTCGCGCTCTCCATCGCCGTCATCTGCATCATCTTCCACCTGTTCCTCACGTCGTACGCGAAGAGCATGGTGGAGGGGCTGGAGCTGAACGCGCTCAAGCTGGAGAACCTGCTGTCGCGCCGGGGGACGGTGGACCCGGGCACCACGGAGCTCGAGGCGCGCGCGTCGTAGTGCGCGGGGGCACGGGGCCATGGCGTTCTACTACTCCCGGCGCAAGCTGAAGGTCCGCGAGGAAGAGGAGTCGGGCGAGCTGAACATCGTCCCGTACCTCGACATCCTCATGAACCTCATCATCTTCATGCTGCTGTCCATCACCGGGCTGGCGACGTTCGGCATCATCAACGTCAACGCCCCCGCCTATGGCGGCCCGACGGCGGGCATGACGCAGGAGAACCCGGACGACGCGCCCAAGCTGACGCTGTCCGTGCTCATCTCCAAGAAGGGGCACTTCGTCAGCAGTGAGAACGCCATCCTCGGCGAGGCGGGCGCGCCCACCATCCCGGTGAAGGCGGATGGGACGCACGACTTCGGCGCGCTCAACGCGAAGATGGTGGAGATCAAGTCCGCGTTCCCCCAGGAGACGAAGGTCATCGTGGGCGCGGACCCGGATGTCCCCTACGAGACGCTGACGCAGACGCTGGACGCCATCCGCGAGACGCAGGGCCGCGAGCGCCGGCTGCTGTTCCCGGACGTCACCCTGGGAGCCATCTGAGCCATGGCCGAGCCGACGACATCCGCCCTGGACACGCCCGACGCGGAGGCCGTGGCGCGGCTGAGCTACCGCCGGGCCCTGGCGCGCAAGAAGCGCAAGGAGCGCGAGGCCGCGGGCGAAATCAAGGAGCTGAACATCACCGCGATGATGGACATGATGACCATCCTCCTGGTGTTCCTGCTCAAGTCCTTCGCCTCGTCGTCCGCCTCGGTGACGGCGTCCGAGGACGTGCGGCCGCCGGTGTCCTCCACGCGCGCCACGCCCCGCGACACGGTGGCCGTCACCATCACCCCCAAGAATGTCCTGGTGGGGGAGCGGGAGGTGCTCCGGCTGCAGAACGGCCAGTTCCCGGCCGATCAGCTCCAGGGCCGGCTGGTGCTGCCGCTGGATGCCCAGCTGAAGAAGGAAGTGGAGAAGTTGAAGTACATCGCCGCGCGCAACCCGGCTGCGCCCTTCAGTGGGGAGCTGTCCGTCATCGCGGACAAGAAGATTCCCTACGACATGCTCCTCACGGTGCTCTACACGGCGGGGCAGAACGAGCTGGAGAACTACCGCTTCGTGGTGCTGAAGAAGGACGGCGAGTAGCGCGCTCCCGGGGCGGCACCGGGAGCGCGTCCCCGGTGCGTCCCTAGAGGGACGGGCTGGCCATGGGGCCGCCGCGCGTCTCGTGCTCGTGGATGCTGGCGTCCTCCTCGCAGCGGATGGCGAAGGGCAGGGCCTCCAGGCGCTCGATGGGAATCTCGAAGCCGCAGTCCACGCACTCGCCGAAGACGCCCATGTCCATGCGGCGCAGCGCGGCGTCGATGAGCATGATTTCGCGCCGCTGCGACTCCAGGAGGCTGGAGAGGGTGTAGTCGGCCAGCTCGGACTGGGCGTTCTCCTCGTACTCCGGGTCCCGCTCCTGGTTCTTCAGGGCGGTGAGCTCGCGGTGGGCACCTTCGTTGGCGCTGAGGATCTCCCGGCGGCGGCGCTGCAGGAGTTCGCGGATCCGGTTCAGGTCCTGGTCTCGGCGGGTGGCCATGGCTTGGGTACTCCCAGACTTCGAGTTCATTGGCGCTCGCCCGGATGCAGGCCGCCCCCGGGCGACGAACGCGAGAAACGTAGGGGTGCAATTCAGGTAGGGAAACCGCGCCTTCCAGCCGGTGTCGCAGGTGGGCTGGTGGGCAGCCGGGCGGGCATGGCGCCGGGCCGCCTCCGTTGCGCGCGCCACGGCCGAATCGACGCTGGGACAGGGCGTGTCAGTCCTGCTAACAGAGATGGGACGGCCCCCTGGCGCGGGCCGGGAGGATGCGGATGGCGGATCAGAAGCAGCGGGTGACGGTGATTGGCGGAGGCCTGGCGGGAACCGAGTGCGCCTACCAGCTCGCCCGCCGTGGGGTGCCGGTGGTGCTGCGGGAGATGAAGCCCCAAAAGCGCTCGCCGGCGCACAAGTCGGACACGCTGGCGGAGCTGGTGTGCAGCAACTCGCTGCGCTCGGACAACCCGGAGAGCGCCATTGGCCTGCTGCACGCGGAGCTGCGCGCGCTGGGCTCGCTGGTGCTGAGCGCCGCGGACGCGAACCGCGTGCCCGCGGGTGACGCGCTGGCGGTGGAGCGGGAGCGCTTCTCCGCCGCGATCACGGAGTCCCTGCTGCGCCAGCCCGGCGTGGAGCTGGTGGCCGGCGAGGTGGAGCACCTGCCCGAGGACGGGCCGGTGGTGATTGCCACGGGGCCGCTCACCTCGGACGCGCTGACGCGGGAGCTGGAGCGGTACGTGGGCGCCAAGCTCTACTTCTACGACGCCATCGCGCCCATCGTGTCGGCGGACTCCATCGACATGGACATCGCGTTCCGCCAGAGCCGCTACGGCAAGGGCGGCGGGGACGACTACCTCAACCTGCCGCTGACGAAGGAGGAGTACTACCGCTTCATCGCCGAGGTGAAGGCGGGCCAGAAGGTGGTTCCGCACGCATTCGAGGAACCCAAGTACTTCGAAGGGTGTCTGCCCATCGAGGTGATGGCTGAACGCGGCGACGACACCCTGGCCTACGGGCCCATGAAGCCGGTGGGGCTGAGAGACCCTCGCACGGGGCAGGAGCCCTACGCGGTGGTGCAACTGCGCATGGAGGACGCGGGGGGCACGTCGTGGAACATGGTGGGCTTCCAGACGCGGCTGACCTGGGGTGAACAGAAGCGCATCTTCACCACCTGCATCCCCGGACTTCAGCAGGCGGAATTCCTCCGGATGGGGCAGATCCACCGCAACACCTTCATCGACTCGCCCCGGCTGCTGTCGAAGGACCTGTCGCTGAAGACGGAGCCCCGGCTCTACTTCGCGGGCCAGGTCTCCGGCGTGGAGGGCTACGTGGAGAGCGCGGCATGTGGATACCTGGTGGCGCTGGCGCTGCATGCGCGACTGACGGGGGCGGAGTGGGTGCCGCCGCCGGCCACCACGGCGATGGGCGCGCTGCTGCGGCACGTGACGGGTGAAGCGCACCCGCCGGACTACCCGCACCAGCCCTCCAACATCATCTTCGGCATCTTCCCGCCGCTGACCGGGCGGATGAAGAAGTCGGAGAAGCGCGCGGCGTATTCGGCGCGGGCGAAGCAGGACCTGGCGGCATGGCTGCCGCACGCGGGCGTCCCGGGAGCGGGCGCCCCCGAGCACGTGGAGCAGAGGAGCGCATGATGCGGATGCGGCAGGGGCGGCTTTGGACCGCGGGCCTGGTGGCCTCGCTGATGGTGGCGGGCGCGGGCTGCAAGCAGGGGGAGAATGGCGGCTCGGAGGCGCCAGGGGTGCGCCGCACCAAGGCCGCCGCGGCGGAGAAGCCGCCACCGCCCGGAGCCCCTGGCGCGGGGCAGGGCACGCTGCTGGCCGCGGGCCGGGTGACGGACCTGCGGGTGACGCCGGATGGCCGCTTCGCCACGTATATCCGCAACGGCGAGAAGCCCCGCCTGGACGGCATCCCGCCGCAGATGGTGCTGGGCGAGCTGTTCGTGGTGCCGGTGACGGGCGGCGAGCCGCGCAAGCTGGGGGAGGGCGTGACGAACGTGCCCGGCGGGCAGCTCACGGCGCCGGGCTCCAGGTACGTGCTGTTCCTGACGGGCTACAACCCGGCGTCCCAGTCGGGCGCACTGAACGTGGCCTCGCTGGAGGACCCCAAGGCGGAGCCGGTGGTGCTGGGCACGGCGGTCAGCTACATGCTGCCCAGCCCGGACGGGACGAAGCTGGCCTACGTGGACGGCGGCAAGCTGAAGCTGGGCGCGCTGCCGTCGGGCCCCTTCACCGACGTGGCGGCGGAGGTCAGCACGGCCCAGTTCACCCCGGACGGGAAGACGCTGCTCTTCAAGCGCCGGCTGTCCGCGGCGGGTGGGCTGGCGGCGGTGTCGGTGGAGAAGCCGGACGCCGCGCCGCTCAAGCTGGCCGACCAGGTGGGGGACTACGAAATCTCGCCGGACGGCCAGCGCGTGGCGTTCCAGGTGCGCAGCGAGGCGGTGCGCGGGCTGTATGACCTGTACCTGGCGGAGCTGCCGGAGCTGAAGGCGAAGCGGCTGGCGGTGGCGTCGGGGGTGTTCGCCTTCTCGCCCGACGGCAAGTGGCTGGCGCGCACGGAGAACGGGAAGCCGAACGTACCGGGTGACCTGCACCTGGGCCCGGCGTCGGGTGGCGCGGGGCGCAAGCTGGGCGTGCAGGTGGAGAAGGTGGCCTTCTCGCCGGACTCGCAGGCGGTGGGCTTCCTGGAGAAGTACGACTCGACGGCGAACGCGGGGCTGATGTCGGTGGCGTCGCTGCCGGATGGGACGGCGAAGCAGGTGGGCGGCCGCGTCCCCAACTTCGTCTGGGGCGCGGATGGGCGCTACGTGGCGTTCCTCTCGCGCTTCCTCAAGCCCGCGTACTCGGTGGACCTGATGCTCTACGCCCTGGGCGAGGAGAAGGCGTCCAAGGTGCAGCAGGGCGTCTTCGGCTATGGCTTCGCGCCCGGGAACGGGCAGATGGTGTTCCGCTCCAACTGCATCCGCAACGGGCGCTCGTGTGACTTCATGGCCATGGACCTGCCCCGGCAGGCGGACCCGCGGACGTGGCTGCAGGGCATCTTCAGCTACAAGTTCTCCTCGGACGGCCAGCGGGTCCTGGTGACGTATGCCCGCATGGACTCGGACACCTACGACGTGGCGGTGTACGACGTGAAGACACAGGCGCGGAAGACGCTGGACCAGGGGGTCCAGGTTCCGGTGTCCTTCGGTGGCGAAAATGACTCGCTCGCCGTGTACGCGATTACCCAGGGGCCCAAGGCGGGCGTCTACAGCGTCCCCGCAACGCCGTAGTTTTTCGAGTGTTGGGGATCGTGCGATTCGTCGGGCGGTGTGCTTACTTCCTCCGCTCGTATGGCTTCGCTCATCTATCGCCGCTATGGCGGCTCGCTCCAGGTGGACATTCCCTCCTTCGACGTGCTCGTGGAGGCGGTCCGCATCCCTGAAACGCAGTGGATTGCCACGGCGTGCCCGCTCGAGGGCCTGAACTGTGACTCTCGGCTGCTGACGCTCATGGACTCGGACGGCAATGGCCGCATCCGGGTCGCCGAGGTCCGCAGCGCGGTCGCCTGGGCCGCCCGGCAGCTCAAGGACCGGCGCGGTGCGGATGCGTCGAGTGACGTGCTGGAGCTGGATGCGCTGAGTGAGGAGGCCCGGCCCCTGCGCGCCGCGGCGGAGCGCATCCTCCAGACGCTCAAGGCCACCGACACGGGGAAGATCTCCCTGGCGCAGGTGCGCGAGAGCGAGAAGGCCCTCCGGGAGTCCGGGCAGAACGGTGATGGCATCGTCGCGCCCGTGCACCTGCCCGAGCCCCTGCGGCCCCTGGCCCAGGAGCTGATGGCCGCGTTCCCCGCGCTGACGAACCGGGCGGGGTTGGCGGGGGTGGACTCGTCGCTGGTGAAGCGCTTCCGCGAGGAGCGGGCGGCGCTGCTGGCGCACCAGGAGAAGAAGGGCGCGGCCTTCGTCTGGGGCGATGCGAGCCTGGACACGGCGAAGCGCGTGCGCGAGGTGGCGCCGCTGCTGGACGCGTACTTCGTGCAGTGTCGGCTGGTGGCCGCGCAACCAGAGGCGGCGGCGAGCCTGCGCCTGCGCGCGGAGCGGGTGGAAGGGGCGCTGGGCGATGTGGCGGCGCTGGGGAAGGCGGCGGGAGACCTGCCCATCGCGCCGCCCGATGCGTCGGGCGTGCTGGAGTGGTCGCGCCTGCTGCGCGGCCCGGCCTACGAGGCGCTGGAGGCGTTCCGGAAGGACGTCGCCACGCCGTTGACGGGGGACTCGCAGCGGCTGACGGACTCGGCGTGGCGTGAGCTGGTCGCGAAGGCGGACGGCGTGCTGGCGTGGCAGGCGCAGCATGACGCGAGCCCGGTGCGCAAGCTAATGGAGACGCTGCCGTCGGTGGCGGACGCGGACCTGGACGCCCTCGACGCCGCGAGCGCGGCGGACCTCGCGCTCAAGCCGACGCTGGACGCCATCGTCGAGCTGGAGCGGCTGGTGCTGTACCAGCGGTGGTTGCTGCAGTTCGCCAACAACTTCATCAGCATGCCCAGCCTCTACATGCCGAAGCGGACGGCGCTGGTGGAGAAGGGGACGCTCATCCTGGCCGGGCGCAAGTACACGCTGTCGGTGCTGGTGACGAACCGGGCCGCGCACTCCGCGCTCACGTCGCTGGGCACGACGTGCATCCTCTACGTCCAGGTGGCGCCGAAGGACGGCTCGCCCGGGTACGAGGTGGCGGTGCCGGTGACGAGCGGCCGGAGCACGGAGCTCTCGGTGGGCAAGCGGGGCGTCTTCTACGACGTGGACGGCGTCGAGAGCGACGCCATCGTGACGCACGTGATTCGCCAGCCGGTGTCGCTGTGGGAGGCCATGACGATGCCCTTCGCGCGCATCGGTGCCTTCATCACCTCGAAGGTGGAGGGCCTGGCGGCGACAGGCGAGAAGACCTTCGATTCGACGCTGGAGCAGGGCTACACGCACGCGACGAACGCGCCGCCGGTGGCGCCTCCTCCGAAAGCGGGGGCTGCTCCGGCCGCGGCGGCACCCGCGGGGGGCGGGGTCGCGGGCATCGTGGCGGCGGGAGGCGTCGCGGCGGCGGCGCTGGGGTCTTCCTTCGCGTTCATCATGACGCAGGTGAAGTCGCTGACGCTGGTGGACCTCATCTCCGCGGCGACAATGATCGCCATCGTGGTGATGGCGCCCGCGGGGCTCCTGGGCTGGCTGAAGCTGCGCAAGCGCAACCTGGCGCAGCTCCTGGAAGGCTCGGGCTGGGCGCTGAATGACCGGCTGATGCTGACGCCCGAGCTGTCCTCGCTGGTGACGCGCCGGCCGAAGCTGCCGGCGAATGCCCGGGTGGACCGCCTGGACATGGTGCGCTCGGCGCTGGCCCGCCAGCAGGAGCACGACGAGGAGGAAGGCACGTCGGGCTGGACGAAGCTCGCCGTGACGCTGGCGGTGATTTTCGTGCTGCTCTGGCAGGTCCGGATTCCGCTGCTGACCTGGTTCTGCCACGCGGGCTGGCTGTCCGAGGACACCTGCCTGGCGTTGCTGCCGTCCCAGGCCGAGCCGGCTCCGGCGGCCCCCGCGGCTGCGGCGCCCGCCGCGGCACCGGCCAAGGCGCCGTAGGGTCACCGCGAATCTTGCCAGGAAACCTGCGGCCCGTAGGCTCGTCCCCGATGACGAGCCTGTCGCCGCTGCTGGAGAAGTTCCGCGCCCACCTGGAGGACGAGAAGGGCTCGTCCCCCCACACGGTGCGCAACTACCTCATCGACCTGGTGGACTTCGAAAAGTACCTGGTGGAGCGGATGAAGCTGTCGCTCCTCTCGGGGACGCACGCGGCGATTCGCGGCTACCTGGGCACGCTGAGCACGGACCATGCACCGTCGAGCCGGGCTCGGCGGCTGGCGAGCATCAAGTCGTTCTACAAGTATCTCGTGCGGCAGAAGCTCTTGCCCGCCAGCCCCGCGAAGCTGGTGAAGAGCCCGAAGCTGCCGAAGTCGTTGCCCAAGGTGCTGCCGGTGGAGGAGGTCTTCGCCATCCTGGACATGCCCGACGTGAAGACGGTGCTCGGGCTGCGGGACAAGGCGATCCTGGAGCTGCTCTACGGCGGGGGCCTGCGTATCAGCGAGCTGTGCGGCCTGGACCTGCTGGACATCGACCGGAGCGGGCGCATCGTCCGGGTGATGGGCAAGGGGAGCAAGGAGCGGCTCGTTCCGGTGAACGCGCAGTCCATCCGCGCGCTGGAGGCGTATCTGGCACGGCGGGGCGAACTGCTGGCCACGATTCGACCAGGGCAGGCGCCGGAGGCGATGTTCCTCAACTTCCGGGGCGGGCGCCTGACACCGAGGAGCATCGCGCGGCACCTGGATACGTATGTGCTGAAGTGCGCGCTGACGCGGAAGGTGAGCCCGCACGCCATGCGTCACTCCTTCGCCACGCACCTGCTGGGCGGTGGGGCGGACATCCGCAGCATCCAGGAGCTGCTGGGCCATTCGAGCTTGTCCACCACGCAGCGGTATACGCAGGTGACGTGGGAGCAGCTGCAGCAGGTCTATGACTCCGCGCATCCGCGGGCGTGAGTGCAGGAATCCACGTGTTGGATTCGTTGTGAGAGGGGCGGAATGGCTCTGGCTTCTGTGTTCGATCTTCTCGAGGATGTACGCAAACGCCCCTCGCTGGTTTTCAGGTACGATGAGTCACAGAGACGGTGAAGTGGACCCCGTTTTTTGGACCACCCCCATCTTTGCGTTTTGAGCCGACTCCCACGTAGGAGAACGGCCATGAAGCAGAGGAACAAGAAGCGGTTCGACCCGGAGTTCAAGGCGCGCGTAGCGCTGGAGGCGCTGCAGGAGAAGGAGAGCCTGGCGCAGCTGGGGCGCCGGCACGGGGTGCACCCGGTGCTGGTGGGCCAGTGGAAGAAGCAGCTGCTGGAGAAGGCGGCCACGGCCTTCACCACCGAGGCCGCGGGGCGGGACGCCGAGAAGGTGCAGGACGAACTGCTGCGGAAAATCGGCGAGCTGACGGTGGAGCGCGATTTTTTAGCGCGCGGGCTGCAGCGCTCCCGCTGAGCGAGAGGCGAGCGATGGTGCAGCCCGGACTCGACACGCTCTCGGTGCGCAAGCAGTGCGACCTGCTCCAGGTCTCGCGCTCGGGGCTCTACTACCAGCCCATCGAAGTGAACGCCGAGGAGCTCCAGCTCATGCGCCGCATCGACGAGCTGTACCTGGCGCGGCCCTTCTACGGCAGCCGCCGCATGACGGTGGTGCTCCAGCACGAGGGGCACGAGGTGAACCGCAAGCGCGTGCAGCGGCTCATGCGCCTCATGGGCCTGGAGGGGATGGCACCTGGGCCGCATACCAGCCGGCCCCACCCGGAGCATCCCGTCTACCCGTACCTGCTTCGAGGGCTGGCTATCGTGAAGCCGAACCAAGCCTGGGCGGCCGACATCACGTACGTGCCGCTGGCGTACGGGTGGGCGTACCTGGTGGCCATCATGGACTGGTTCAGCCGGGCGGTGCTGGCCTGGCGCGTGTCCAACACGCTCTCGACGGACTTCTGCATCGAGGCTCTCGAAGAGGCCCTGCGCCACCATGGACCTCCCAGCATCTTCAACACCGACCAGGGGGCGCAGTTCACGGACAAGGACTGGCTCGCGGTGCTCAAGGGGCAGCAGGTGCGCATCAGCATGGACGGCAAGGGCCGGTGCGTGGACAACATCTTCGTCGAGCGGCTCTGGCGCAGCCTCAAGTACGAGGAGGTCTATCTCAACGCCTACGCCGACGTGCGCCAGGCCTGGGCGGGCGTGGGCCGCTGGCTGCGCTTCTACAACCTCGAGCGCCCGCACCAGGCGCTCGGGTACCGCACGCCCATGCATGTCTACCGCACCGGCCTCATCGAGCACGCGGCGTGACTCCACAGGCCTCCACAGCTATCCACAGGTTACGAGTCTCCCCCCGCGCCCCCCTCGACACGACCACGACGACGACGTATCAACACACTCTCACCGTCGGCTCAGGCGCAAAGATGGATTGCCCCAAAGTGGTCCAGCCGATGGGGTCCACCTCACGGCTTCAGCTTCCGAGTCTGGAAGACATGCTGTTTGGGTACGAACGTGCGCTTCATGCTCATGGAACCCGCGAGCCTGTTGAGAGGTTTAATCTTGAGTTTGCCCTATATCTCTCCAGGACGAGAGAATGGCTTGGTGAATTGGGTCCCGTTGCTGCGATTTTAGGTAAAACCCAGAGCGAACAAGAAACATGGGATGTGTATTGGGAATTGGTTGATGAGTTTCGCGAGTCGTTATCGTCCGACTCGAAGTGAGAGATGAAGGGCCGAGCGGGGCCGAATGTGCATTGCGGTAACTGACTTGAGCTTCGTGATGGGGATTGCAGAGGGGGTGTTGTGTCGGCTTCGCTCATGTCCATCGCCAACGTGCTGGCCTGGGGCTTTCTGGGGCTCGGGTTGTTGAGTGACGCGTGGACCGTCCTCCTGTTCTGGAGCACGAGACATCAGCCGCGGATGGCCTCGGGCGTGCCAGTGCTCGCCCTGATTTTCTACCTTCTGTTCTGTTCAATCCGCTCCTTTCTGTCGCTGGACTGCTTCGTCCCCCTTCTCGCGGGATTGTTCATTGTTCATGGGCTGGTGCAGTGGGCGCTGCCAGCGGTGCTGATGCGCCGTCAGCCGTGACGTGGCCCCTGGATGACGGTCAACCGCGCGCCTCGGCTCCTCCTTGTTCACGAGGCGCAGGGAAGAAACGGGCGCGGCGACCGTGACGCGCCACCCCGCCGCGCACGAAACGGTACGGGAGCAGACAGGCAGTCACTGTTCCTTGGAATCGCCGGGCCCGGCTTGTTAAACCCGGGGTCCTATGTTCCACGGCACCACCATTCTCTGCGTGCGGCGCGACGGGAAGGTCGCCATCGCCAGCGACGGCCAGGTCTCCCTCGAGAAGACCGTGATGAAGAACACGGCGAAGAAGGTCCGCCGCCTGGGTGAAGGCCAGGTGCTCGCCGGCTTCGCTGGCAGCACCGCGGACGCCTTCACGCTCTTCGAGCGCTTCGAGGCCAAGCTGAAGGAGCACCAGAAGAACATGGCCCGCGCCTGTGTGGAGCTGGGCAAGGACTGGCGCACCGACCGCTTCCTCCGTCGGCTGGAAGCGCTCCTCATCGTCGCCGACAAGGAGAAGACCTTCATCCTCTCCGGCGCGGGCGACGTCATCGAGCCCGACTACGGCATCGCCGCCGTGGGCAGCGGTGGCCCCTACGCCTTCGCCGCCGCGCGCGCCCTCCTGGCCCATACCCAGCTCTCCGCGCGAGAGGTGGTCCACCAGGCGCTCTCCATCGCGGGCGAAATCGACATCTACACCAACGCCAACATCTCCATCGAAGAGCTCTAGGAGACACACCCCGTGGCCGAATCGCGCAAGTTGTCCGCCTTCACGCCTCGCGAGGTCGTCAGCGAGCTGGACCGCTACATCGTCGGGCAGAACGCCGCCAAGCGCGCCGTCGCCATTGCCCTGCGCAACCGGTGGCGCCGCCAGCAGGTGACCGATGACCTGCGCGACGAAATCCACCCGAAGAACATCATCATGATTGGCCCCACCGGCGTGGGGAAGACGGAGATTGCCCGCCGGCTCGCGAAGCTGGCCCAGGCGCCCTTCGTCAAGGTGGAGGCCTCCAAGTTCACCGAGGTCGGTTACGTCGGCCGCGACGTCGAGTCCATGATCCGCGACCTCGTCGAGGCCGCCATCGCCCTGGTCCGCGAGGAGGAGACGGAGAAGGTCGGCCCCCGCGCCGAGGAGCTGGCCGAGGACCGGCTGATGGAGCTGATGCAGAGCGGCTCGAAGCCGCCCCCCTCGGCGCCGCCGTTCGGCTTCGCCCCTCCGCCGCCGCCCCCGGCCCAGCGCATGAGCGACAGCGCGCGGGAGAAGCTCCGCGCCCAGCTCCGCGCCGGCACCCTGGACGACGTGGAGGTGGAGGTGGAGACCGCCGACTCCGCGCCCACGTTCATGCGCGGCTTCTCCGGCCAGGGCATGGAGGAGATTGGCGTCAACCTCCAGGACCTCTTCAAGAACATGCCGGGCATGAACAAGACGCGCCGCCGCCGCGTGCGCGTGCCCGAGGCGCTCCAGCTGCTGCGCAAGGAAGAGGCCGCCAAGCTGGTGGACCCCGATCGCGTCCAGCGCGAGGCCGTGGCCCGCGCCGAGACGAGCGGCATCATCTTCATCGACGAAATCGACAAGATCGCCAGCCGTGAAGGCGGGAAGGGCGGCGGTGGCCCGGATGTCTCCCGGGAAGGCGTCCAGCGGGACATCCTCCCCATCGTCGAGGGCTCGTCCGTCAACACCAAGTACGGCGTGGTGAAGACGGACCACATGCTCTTCATCGCCGCCGGCGCGTTCCACGTCTCCAAGCCCAGCGACCTCATCCCGGAGCTCCAGGGCCGCTTCCCCATCCGCGTGGAGCTGGAGCCCCTCACGGGCGACGACCTGATGCGGATCCTCCGGGAACCGAAGAATTCACTCCTGCGACAGTACACGGCGCTGCTCGGCACCGAAGGTGTGCGGCTCTCCTTCACCGACGACGCGGTGACGGAGCTGGCGCGCATCGCCCAGCAAGCCAACGAGCGCACGGCCAACATCGGCGCCCGCCGGCTCCACACCATCCTGGAGCGACTGCTGGACGAGGTGTCCTTCTCGGCGAGTGAGATGGGGCCCCGGGATTTCCAGGTGGACGCTGCTTACGTACGCGAGCGCCTGGCCGCCATCGTCCAGGACGAGGACCTGTCGCGCTACATCCTCTAGCGCGCTATATGCGGAGGGGCACAGCACCGCACGAAGGATGGCTGCCTTGTCGCAATCCGAGTTGTCTCCCTCCGCATCGTCCGACGCTTCCACCGACGCCCTCGTCCAGAAGGCGAAGCGCCACCTGCTGCAGAACTACAAGCAGCCGCCCTTCGTGCTGGCGCGTGGACAGGGCACGCGAGTCTGGGACACGGAGGGTCGCGAGTACCTGGACCTGATTGGCGGCATCGCCACGTGCGCGCTGGGGCACTGCCACCCGGACGTGGTGGCCGCCGCGAAGGCGCAGCTCGACTCGCTGTGGCACGTCTCCAACGCCTTCTACTCGCAGCCGCAGATTGACCTGGCCGCGCAGCTGACGGAGTGGTCCGGCCTGGATCGCGCCTTCTTCTGCAACTCGGGCGCGGAGGCGAACGAGGCGCTGCTCAAGCTGACGCGCAAGGTGATGAAGGACCGGGGCACGCCCGAGCGCTTCGAGGTCATCACCTTCGACAGCAGCTTCCATGGCCGCACCCTGGCCACCGTCACCGCCACCGGCCAGGCGAAGTACCAGAAGGGCTTCGAGCCGCTGCCCGCCGGCTTCACCCACGTGCCCTACGGAGACCTGGAGGCGGTGCGCAAGGCGGTGGGGCCGTCCACCGCCGCCATCCTGGTGGAGTCCATCCAGGGCGAGGGTGGGGTGCGCGTGGCGCCTCCGGGCTTCCTCTCCGCCCTGCGCGCGCTGTGCGACGAGCACGGCCTGCTGCTGCTGGTGGACGAGGTGCAGACGGGCATGGGCCGCACCGGCAAGCCGTTTGGTTTCATGCACGAGGGCATCCTCCCGGACGGCATCAGCCTGGCCAAGGCGCTGGGCAATGGCCTGCCCATCGGCGCCATGCTCTGCAAGGAGGCGCTGGGGGCCAGCCTGACGCCGGGCACCCACGGCTCCACCTTCGGCGGCAACCCGGTGGCCGCTGCCGCCGCCAACGCCGTGGTGCGCATCCTCCGGCGGCCCGGCCTGCTGGACGAGGTCCAGGAGAAGGGCGCCTATTTCCTGGCGCGTGCGCGCGAGCTCCAGGGTCGCCTGCCCACGGGACGCATCCAGGCCGTGCGCGGCCAGGGCCTGCTCCTGGGCGTGGAGCTGGATCGCGAGGTGGCCCCCGTCATCGCGCAGCTGCGGGGCGAGGGTCTGCTGGTGAACGCCGCCGGTGACCGCACGCTCCGCTTCGCGCCGCCCTTCATCGTCACGGTGCGCGAGCTGGACGAGGGCCTGGCCATCCTCGAGCGCGTGCTCGCCGTCAACTGAGGGCCGCGGCCGCCGTCCACCGCGCGTGCCAGGGGTTCATGGACGTTTGACGCCCTGCGTCCGGAACCCCTAACCTGGAAACTCCGGAAGTCTTTCCTCGGACCGCCACTGTGAGTGCGTCAAACACGATCGTCGGGCTGGGGGCCCTGACGGATCACATCGCCACGGTGCCCCAACTGGATACGGCGCGCCTCCAGCTCTCCGCGGAGGAGGCCGCGGTGCTCCAGCTGGTGGGACGCGTGGAGCGCATCGACCAGGTGCTCGCGCGCTCCCGTCTGGGGCAGCCGCGCACCATCGCGGTGCTGCTGGCCCTGCGCGCCAAGGGCGCCATCGTCCCCGCACGGGTGGTGCCTCGCGCGGCACCCGCGCCCGTGGTGGACGCGGCCATGGCCGAGGAGGTGGACCTCGAGCCGGAGCGGAAGAAGGAAATCATCGAGCTGGATCGCGCGCTCGACGGCATGGACCACTTCGCCGTGCTTGGGTTGAAGCCCGGGGCCGCGGCGGCGGAGGTGAAGCAGGCGTACTACAACGCCTCGCGCCGCTTCCATCCGGACCGCTACTTCGGGAAGAACCTGGGCAGCTTCCGCGCCCGCATGGAGCGCATCTTCCGGCGCCTCACGGACGCGCACAACGTGCTCATCCAGCCGGACAAGCGCGAGGCCTATCTCCGCGCGAATCCCGCCCTGGCCCAGGCGGAGCGGGCCTCCGCGCCGCCTCCTCCCGTCGCGCCGCCGCCCGCCGCGCAGCCGCTGCTGACGCCCGAGCCGCCGCCGGTCCATCAGGTGGCGTCGGCAGCTTCGGTCGCCCGGCCGTCGCCAGCGCCCAGTGTGCCGCCACCGTCCAGGCCGCTGCCGTCGCCAGGATTCACCCCGCCTCCGCCAAGGCCGCCCACGTCCAGCGTGCCGCCACCGTCCAGGCCCCTGCCGCCGCCGGACGACGGGGCCTCCGAGGCCCGGCGCGCCGAGCGACAGGCCCGACTTGCTCGGCATCCCTATCTGGCCCGGACGGGGCGGCTGGCGGAGCTGTTGGCGCGGGGAAAGGCCGCCATCGCCGCTGGCGACTGGGAGCGCGCCTACCATGAGTTCAACCAGCTCCAGAACCTGGACCCGAAGAACCGGGAAGCCGCCATCCTCCTGGTGAAGGCCCGGCGCGCCCACGATGCGCAGCGGGCGGGCGTCGAGGTGGCGCGGGGGCGCGAGCTGGAGCATCACGGCGACAGCCTTGGGGCGCAGGCGGCTTATCGGCTCGCCTGCTCGTTGGACGACCAGAACGCCGAGGCTGCCTGGCGCGCCGCCCGCCTGGGGCACCTCCTGGGGCAGGATGCGGTGGAGATCCGGGGGCTGGCGCAACGGGCCGTGGAGCTGGATTCCAGCAAGGTCGAGCACCACCTGACGTTGGGAAAGGTGCTGTTGGACGCGGGATCGAAGAAACTCGCCAAGCGGGCCTTCGAGGACGCCGCGAAGCTGGCCCCGGACAACGCCGAGGCCAAGGCGGCGCTGAAGAAGCTGCGATGGACGTTCTAGGAGTGAGCACGGTTCCCCATGGCTGAGCCTGAACCTCTCATCGGCATCGATCTGGGCACGACGAACAGCCTCGTCGCCACCGTCCAGGACGGCGAACCCGTGGTCATCAAGAACCGCACGGGGCAGACGCTCACGCCCTCCGTCATCGCCATGGCGAAGAATGGCAAGCGCCTGGTGGGCAGCATCGCCAAGCGTCAGGCCATCACCAACCCCCAGGAGACGGTGTACGCCGCCAAGCGGCTCATCGGCCGGAAGTTCTCTTCCCACGAGGTGCAGGACGCGCTGCGCGCGCTGCCCTACGAGGTCGTGGCCGGCCAGCACGACGACCTGCGCATCCGCATGGGAGGCAAGGACCTGTCGGTTCCGGAGATCAGCGCCATGATCCTCCAGGAGCTGAAGGCGGACGCGGAGGCGCACTTCGGCCGCCCCGTCAGCAAGGCCGTCATCACCGTGCCGGCCTACTTCAACGACGCCCAGCGGCAGGCCACCAAGGACGCCGGCCGCATCGCCGGGCTGGACGTGCTGCGCATCATCAACGAGCCCACGGCGGCGGCGCTGGCCTACGGCTTCGGGCGCACGGTGAATGGCCGCGTGGCGGTGCTGGACCTGGGCGGCGGCACCTTCGACGTGTCCGTGCTGGAGATTTCCCAGGGCGTCTTCGACGTGGTGGGCACCGGCGGGGACACGTACCTGGGCGGCGAGGACTGGGACAACCGCATCATCGAGTGGCTCGTCTTCGGCTTCGCCAAGGAGCACGGCATCGACCTGCGCAAGGACCGCATGGCGCTGCAGCGGCTCAAGGACGCGGCGGAGAAGGCCAAGGTGGAGCTGTCCAGCGTGCGCGAGACGGGCATCAACCTGCCCTTCATCAGCACCCCGCCCGGCGGCGGCGCCGCGCTGCACCTCCAGGCCACGCTGAGCCGGGACAAGCTGGACGACCTGACGTCCGACCTGGCCGAGCGGGTGGTGGGCATCACCACCGAGGTGCTGGGCGAGGCGGGCGTGCGCGCGTCGGAGCTGAAGGAGGTCATCCTCGTCGGCGGCATGTCGCGCATGCCGAAGATAGTGGAGGCCGTGCGCGGCTACTTCCGCCGGGAGCCCTGCAAGGGCGTCCACCCGGACGAGGTGGTGGCGCTGGGCGCCGCCATCCAGGCATACGCGCTGGTGCAGCCGGAGCACGAGCTGCTGCTGCTGGACGTGACGCCGCAGAGCCTGGGCGTGGCCATCGCCGGGGGCTCCGTGCGCCGGCTCATCCCCAAGAACACCACGGTGCCCACCTCCGCCACCGAGGTCTTCGCCACGTCGAAGGACTTCCAGCGCGTGGTGAAGATCATGGTGCTGCAGGGCGAGCACGAGCTGGCGCACCAGAACGAGCTCCTGGGCGAGTTCGTCCTCACCGGCCTGCGCGAGGCGCCCCGGGGCCAGGTGGAGATTGACGTCACGTTCGACATCAACGCCGAGGGCATCGTCTCCGTCCACGCGAAGGACCGGGAGACGGGGCTGCGCCAGTCCATCACCGTCACCGCGTCCAGCGGCCTCACGGAGGAGGAGCTCCAGCGCATCATGGACGAGCAGCGCGGCTACCTGCTGGCCGCGCGCGCCTCAGAGGAGTTGAAGACGCGGCGCGTGGAGCTGGACTCGCTGGCGCGCGACGTGGTGGACGCCCTGACACGGGCGCGGCTGCTTCCGGGCGGCGGCGGGCTCGCGCCGGACGTCATGCCCCGCGCGGAGCAGATGCTGGAGCATGCGCGCGCGGTCCGCGCCGGGGAGGACGTGGCGGCGCTCGGACGCGCGTGCGAGCTGCTCGCGGGGTGCTTGGCGCAGCTCAAGGGGCCGCTGGCCAGCGGCACGGGGCGGTAGATGAGCAGCCAGCGCGCGAACCAGCTCATCGAAGCCGGACTGTGGCTGCGCCTCAGCGGCGACGCCCAGGGCGCGCAGCGGCTCTTCGAGCGGGCCCTGGAGCTGGACCCAGCCAACACGCGCGCTCGCGAATACCTGACAGCCGCCGCGGGCGCGCCGCCGCGCGGGACGGCCTCGCCGTTCGAGCGGCCCCCGGACCTGGAGCCGTTGCCCGGGCGGCTGATGCCCGCGGCCGCGGGCCTGCCCGCCGCGCCAGCGCTGGAAGGCGACTGGGGGGCGTGGGCGGAAGGGAAGGGCGGCCCCCTGGAGGGCGGCGGCAAGTCCGCGCCCGCGCCGGTGGTGCTCCCGACGGAGCCGGAGGGGACGCAGGCGGACGTGCTGGAGCTGCTGGCGCGCGACATGGTGCCCGACGCCGACGAGCCCGTCGTCATCCCCCAGGGCGATACTGACGAGTACGGCGTCCCGGAGGGGAACACGCAGGAGTTCGGCCTGCCCGCGGCGGAGAGCGAGCTGGACCTGTTGCTGCGCGGGGCGGAGGACCTGCTGGAGCTGGATGACCACTCCGGCGCGGTGGACCTGCTCTTCAAGGCCAAGGAGCTGGCGCCCGCGGACGCGCGCGTCGAGGCGCTGCGCGTGCGCAGCGAGCGCATGCTGATGACGCGCCTGGAGTCCCGGCTGGGCGACCTGGGGCGGGTGCCCGTGGTGCGCCTTCAGCCGGACGACATCATCTGGCTCAACCTGGACCACCGGGCCGGCTTCGTGCTGGCCCAGATTGACGGCCTGGTGACCTACGAGGACCTCTTCTCGCTGTCGGGGATGACGCGCTTGGATACCGCGCGCATCCTCGCCCAGCTCCTCGACGAGGGCGTCATCTCCGCGGACTGACGGCTAGCCGCGGATGATGGCCGTCCACGTGCCCTTCACGACGACGGTGCCGTGCTGGTTGCGCGACTCGCTGGTGACGACGACGAAGCCCATGCGCGCGCGCTCGTAGAGGTCCGCGATGCGGCCCGTGGTCGTCATCACATCGCCGGGGCGCATGACGTCCAGGAACTCCAGGTCCTGCTCGCCGTGCACCACCATCTGCATGTTGATGGCCAGCTCCGGGTCCGCGATGGCGGCGCTGAAGGGGCGGATGGCGAAGACGACGGCGAAGCTGGGAAAGGCGATGAGCCCGCCGTGGGGCCCGGCCTTCGCCGCCTGCTCGTCATGGAGGAGCGGGCTGACGTGGGCGGGCGGCACGCCCGGTGTCCCGGCGCCGGGCTTCGCGCCGCCGATGGCGAGCGTGAACTCGCGCATCTTCTCCTCGCCGATGGTGTAGCGGTAGGGGCCGTACTCGCGGCCGATGAAGCGCTTGTCGAGGGCCATGGGCGTTACTCGATGGAGGCTTCGACGATGGCGCCCTTGAGGACGTCCTCGCCGCGCTGGTTGGTGGCGGACACTTCCGCCGTGAGACGGCCATCCTGGACGGTGGTGACGCGGCCCTGGAAGGTGATGGTGTCCTCCGGCCGCACCGGGCGCGAGAAGCGCGCCTTCACGCGGCGGACCCGGCCCGGGTCCTCCACGAAGCCGGCGATGGCCTCCACCACCCAGCCCAGGGTGCACAGCCCCTGGAGGATGTTGCCTTGGAGCCCGGCGGCGGCGCCCGCCTCCGGGTCGATGTGGATGGGGTTGTAGTCCCCCGAAGCGCCCGCGTAGTAAATCGGCCGGTACCGGTCGCACTCGCGGACGTGCGTGAACGTGTCGCCTGGCTGGTAGGTGCGTGGCATGGAACCGTGGATCTACCACGGCTGGCCGCCGCGCGGGTTCAGGGACCCTCCGCGTCCCGGGCGATTCCCTGATCCAACGGGTCGTCCTCGTCCGAGCCCTCGCGGCGCTTGCGGTACTGCTCCCGCACGTAGCCCACGAGCTGATCCAGATAGGATGACAGGGGAGGGCACCGCACCCCGGTGCCGTCCAGCAGCTCCAGCGTGTTGTGGCAATTGTAGATGGCCAGGTGGTTGACGTAGCTGATGGCGGCGCGCTGCGGGCGGGCCAGCTTCTCCAGCACCGGCAGCCGCAGCATGACGTCCGCCGCCCGGGCGGAGAGGTTGAAGCGCGGCAGCTTCTTGTTCGACTTCTCCGCGATGAGCTCGTAGACGCGCCGCGCGCTCATGGGGTTGGGGTCCACCAGGTGGAAGGTGTTGCCCTGGGCGCGCGGGTCCTTCGACAGACGCCACACCGCCTCCACCACGAAGTCCACGGGCACCACGTTCAGCGGCGCCACGCCGTTGCCCGGCAGGGGCAGCGGCACCACCAGGGGTGACGTCACCAGCAGGATGCCCAGGTAGTAGGGCCCCTCGAAGCGGTCGATTTCGCCCGTGCGCGAGTCACCCACCACGCTGGAGGGGCGGAAGACGGTGATGGGCAGGGTGGCGCCCGCGCGCTGCACCAGCCGCTCCGCCTGGAACTTCGTCTCCTCGTAGGCGTTGCGGAAGCCCTGGCCCCGGTCCAGCTCGTCCTCGGCGATGACGCCCAGGCGGTCGCCGGACACGTAGCAGGTGGAGAAGTAGTTGAAGCGCGCGAGCTTCCCGCAGTCCCGGGCCAGCTCCAGCATGTTGCGGGTGCCGTCCACGTTCACCCGCCACGCCGTCTCCTTGGCCACCCCGAGCTGGGCCACCGCCGCCAGGTGGAAGATGTCCGTCACCCGCTCACAGAGGCGCTGGTACTCCTCGCCGGACAGGCCCAGGTGCATGTCCACCACGTCGCCGGTGAGCAGCTCCACCCTGGCGCCCTTCACCCGGGCGGCGTGCTGCTGCGCCTCCTTGAAGTTCTTGGGCTGCACCAGCGCGTAGATGTGCCCCTTCGGGTCCTCGCGGGCGATGTGCTCCACCAGCCGCTTGCCGATGAACCCCGGGTAGCCGGTGAGGAAGTACGTCCCGGCCGTGGCCTTCTTGCGCGTCTCGCTCATGCGGCGCGCAGCATACCCGGCGCTCAGCCGCGCGCGAGCATGGCGCGCCACATCGCCTCCACCTGGGCGCGGGTGGCGTCCAGGTCGCCACTGTTGTCGATGACCCAGGTGGCATGGGCGCGCTTGTCATCCAGCGGAAGCTGGGCGGCCAGCCGGGCCTCGGCGGCGGCCGCGTCCAGGCCGTCTCGCGACATCAGCCGGGCCTTCTGCACCTCCCGGGGGACCCACACCACCGCCACGCCTTCCATCCAGGCGTGCATGCCGCTCTCGATGAGCAGGGGCACGTCGTAGACGACGCGCGCCACGCCCCGCGCCTCCAGCGCCTGGAGCTTCTCCATGAAGGCCTGGCGCACCAGGGGGTGGGTGATGTCGTTGAGCGCGGCGCGCTCGGCGGGGTCGGCGAAGACACGCGCGCCGAGCTTCGCCCGGTCCAGCCGGCCGTCCGGGCCCACCACCCCGGGGAAGCGCGCCGCCACGGCGGCCAGGCCCGGCGTGCCCGGCTCCACCACCTCGCGGGCAATCACGTCCGCGTCCAGCACCTGGGCGCCCAGCTCCCGGAGGAACCGGGTGACGGTGCTCTTCCCGGAGGCGATGCCGCCCGTCAGCCCGAAGACGTGCACGGGCGCGGCCCTACTTCGCGGCCTTCTGCGTGGTGAACGTCAACGACTGAACCGTCTTGCCGTCCTCGTTGAAGAAGATGGCCAGGCCCAGGCGGGGGTAGAGGAAGTAGGTGCGGAAGTCGTCCGTCAGCTTGCGCAGGTAGCAGGGCGTGGCGGGCGCGGCCCCCGAGGGGCAGGCGGGGCCGTAGCTGTTCTCCACCGTCTCCTTGTCGATGACGGGCCCGGGGAACACGTCGATGCGCTCGACGACCTGCGTCTCCGGGTCCACCTTGAACTGGGCCTGGGTGGTGCCCTTGATGGCCTCCTTGGCCAGATAGGCGATGACCTCCTTGCCGTCCTGCTTGACGGTGCGTGAGGGCTCGCCGAACTTCTTGAGGATCTCCTCGCGCTTGGACACGCCCGGCTCGATTCCCTGCCACGGCTTGGCGGCCGCGGGGACGGCGAGTGTGAGGACGGCGAGGACGGTCAGGATGCGCATCACGGCTCCTCCCTGATGGTTCGAGCAGCCAAGGCTCTAACAAACCCGTGCTGCCCGACGGAAGTTTCTGCCGGTCATTCAACCACGAGACGCCTTGCCCCGTCCGGGGGGCTCTGCTACTCCGACAACCATGCGCGTTCCTGGCATCAGGATCCTCTCCCTTCTCGTGCTGGCCGCCGCTGGTGCGGCCGGGGGCGCCGACTTCGTAGGCCCGGACAGCTGCAAGGGGTGTCACCCCGAGGCCTACGACGCCTGGATGCAGTCGAAGCACGCCCGGGCGGAGAGCTCGCTGACCGAGCAGCAGAAGAAGGACGGGCGCTGCCTGTCCTGCCACTCGCCGGAGCAGGTCACCCAGGCCACCGTCAATGTCACCTGCGAGACGTGCCACGGCGGCGGCCAGTACTACTCGCCCGAGTACGTGATGAAGGACTCGGAGCTGGCGCGGCTGGTGGGGCTGGTGGACCCGTCGGAGAAGCAGTGCCGCTCCTGCCACGACGCCTCCTCGCCCTCCCTGCGGCCGTTCGACTTCAAGGAGTCGCTCAAGGCCATTGACCACTGGTCCGCCGAGCGCGCCCGCCGCGCCGCCGGTACGGATCCGTCGGCCAAGAAATGACGTCGTGATCAAGGTCCTCGACGCACGCTTCGTCACCACCGCCGTGGAGCCCAAGGGCTACCCGACGGACCACACGGTGGAGGTGGCCTTCGTCGGCCGCTCCAACGTGGGCAAGTCCTCCATGATCAACGCGCTCACCGGCCGCAAGAAGCTGGTGCGCGTGTCCAACACGCCCGGCCGCACCCGGACGCTGAACTTCTTCGACGTGGACCTGGAGCGCGGCACCACCCGCCACCAGATCCGCCTGGCGGACCTGCCCGGCTACGGCTTCGCCCGCGCCAGCAAGGCGGACAAGGCCCAGTGGGAGAAGATGATCACCACCTACCTGGAGAAGCGGCACCGCTTGGAAGCCGTGGTGAGCATCATCGACGCCGAGGTGGGCCCCACGCCGGACGACCTCGCCACGCTCGACTATCTCCAGGCGCACAATCGCCGGGTGCTGGTGGTGGCCACCAAGGTGGACCGGCTCACCAAGGCCCGGCGCAAGCCCCGCATGGTGGAGCTCGCCAAGGCCATGGACCTCCCGCTGGAGGTCATCCTCCCGTTCTCCTCCACGGAGAAGCTGGGTGTGGAGGAGGTCTGGGGCGCGCTGCTGGATACCTTCGGCAAGTCCACCCGCGTCTGAGCGGGGCCCGGGGCGCCGCCTCCATCCGGTAGCGGCCGCTCGTGGTGGGTTCCCCTCCCGGGCCGGTGGGCGCTGTGGTAGGCACGCGCCGTGTCCGAGAACGGCAAGGGAAATGGCAAGGACGCGCAGCTCGCTCCCCGGGAGCTGCGGCAGCGGTTGATGAGGATGTCCCCACGTCAGCGGGTGGACGCCCTCCTGGACGTCGCGGAGGCGCGGGCGCTGGTGCGCTCGATGCCCGCCGAGGACCTCTACGTCACCATCCAGGAGCTGGGGCTGGCGGACGCGACGGAGCTGGTGCAGCTGGCGTCGCCCGCGCAGTTCCGCGCCTTCGTGGACCTGGGCGGCTGGCGGCGCGACAAGCTGGACCCGCACGCCGTGCTGACGTGGCTGCGCGCCGCGCGTGGCGGGGTGGAGGACACGGCGGAGTTCCTGCGCAAGCTGCACGCGGTGGACCTGGAGGTGCTCGAGTACCTCCTGCGCGAGTTCGTCGAGGTGTACGACCTGGAGGAGAACCCGGACGTCAACCCGCCGGGCGTGACGATGGAGACGCCCGAGGGGCGCTACCTCATCGAAATCAAGGCGGAGGGCGTGGAGATGTCCGCCATCCGCATGCTCCTCAACGACCTCATCGCGGAGAACCCCTTCGAGGCCGTGCGGCTGCTCGAGGCGGTGCGCTGGGAGCTCCCCACTGAAATCGAGGAGACGGCGTACCAGTTCCGCCAGGGGCGGCTGGCGGACCTCGGCTTCCCGTCCCTGGAGGACGCCGTGGCGCTCTTCAGCCGCGTGGACGTGGGGCCGCCGCCCGCGTCCACCGCCCGTCCCGGCCTGGCGCCCACCAGCGGCCACGTGGACTACCTGGAGGCCGCCTTCCGCGGCCTGACGATGACGGAGGCGATGAACGCCGAGGACGAGCTGCGCGAGGTGGTGAGCGCCGCGCTGGTGGCGGACCTGGCGGACCCCGGCGACCTGGACGCCATCCGCCGCGCGAGCGAGACGGTGCGGGACTACCTGTCGCTGGGGCTCGAGCACCTGACGGGCGGGGACACGGAGCGCGCCACGGACGTGCTCCGCGACACGCCCATGCGGCGCATCTTCCAGACGGGCTTCTCGCTGACGCTCCAGCTCAAGTTCCGCGCGGACCGGCTGGTGAAGGCGGCCGGCGCCCTGCTGGACGGCGTGCTGCTGGTGCTTCCGGAAGAGGCCGCCGCCATCGCGGCGCTGCGGCAGAAGCGGCCGCGGCGGGCGCTGCGGGTGGAGGGCGCGGAGCCAGTGCCGTTCCGCTCCCGGCGTGAGCTGGCCGCCAGCGAGGCGCTGCTCGCCCGCGCGGAGGCCCAGGTGCAGGTGCTGCGCGGTGTGCTGGGCGGCAATGACGGCGCGGCGCGGGTGGCCGTGGCCCGCTTCGGCGTGCCCCTGGAGACGCTGGGCGTGGAGCGTCTCTTCGCCGCGGTGGTGGCCATGGCGGTGCTGGAGGAGCGGGCGGACGCGCGTCCCGTGCCCCTGGGACGCGTGGTGGAGCTGGGCCAGCGCCTCTTCGAGGGCACGCCGGATGCGCCCCGCGTGCGCGACTCCGCGGCGGAGCGGGCCCGGAAGGGGCTGGAGCCGTCGGTGCCACCCGAGGCGCATGCGGAGCTGCACCGGCTGGTGGGCCTCACCCTCTCACGGCTCCAGGAGGAGCTGGGGACGGCGTGGCTCCTGGAGGGCCGGCTGGATCCGGTGGCCTCGGCGATCCTTCCCATGGAGTCCGCGCCGGTCCCGTAGGAATTTCAGTCCGGGGCGGCCTTCCGGTGAGGCGAGGCCGTCCCGTCCGAGAAGATTCAGGGCTTTGCCCGATGGGGCCCCTGGCATGTCCTCTGCTTTCGCCCAGGCACGCGTATTGGTGCGCGACGCAACTGCCGGGAGGTGGGGTGAATGGTGCTGGGAGAGCAGGGGCAGCGCCGTGACGTGTGGGCCTTCTATGCGCTGACCGCTTTCGCGGCGGTGATGTACGCGGCGCCGGGTGAGTGGATACCGGCGCTCGAGCCGCTGCGCCTCGCGCTGGTGACGTCCGGCGTGGCGGCGGGGCTCATGGTGATTCGCCGCCTGGGAAGGGCGGAGCCGCTCTACGTGGATGGCTCGCGGGGCATGGCGCTCATCGCCTTCTCCGCGCTGGCGGTGGCGTCCATCGGCTGGTCGGTGAACCCGGAGGTGACGAGCGCCACGGGCATCGAGCTGCTGAAGCTGACGGCCATCTACCTCACCTTCGTCAACGTCATCACCACGGGCAGGCGGCTGGCGGTGGTGTGCGGCGCCATGGTGCTGGCCTCGGTGGTGACGTCCATTGGCGCCATCAACTGGTACCTCGTGGGCGAGGACCTGGTGGAGGGCTTCCGCGCGCGCTGGGTGGGCGTCTACGCGGACCCGAACCACATGGCCATGAACCTGGCGCTGGTGGTGCCGCTGGCGGTGGCTTTCGTCGCGCGCCGGGGCAGCAACTGGGTGTGGCGGCTGGCGTGCCTGACGGCGGCGGGGCTGTCGGTGGCGGCCATCGTCGTCTCGCACTCGCGCGGCGGCTTCATCGGCCTGTCGGTGGCGATGGCGCTGTGGGCCATCCGCGAGAAGCGCCGCATCCAGGCCATTGTCGTGGGCTCGGTCTTCGTGCTGGGCCTGCTCGTCTTCGCGCCGCAGAGCTTCTGGCAGCGCAACGAGACGGTGACCGAGTTCCACGAGGATGCGTCCGCGATGGGCCGCGTCTACGCGTGGCAGGTGGCCAGCCGCATGAGCCTGGACAAGCCGCTGCTGGGCGTGGGCGCGGGTGGCTTCCGCTACGCGTGGCCCATGTACGCGCCGCCCGAGGCGCGCCGGGCTTACGTGGCCCACAACATCTTCCTGGACGTCATCGGCGAGCTGGGGTGGGTGGGCCTGCTGTTCTTCATGGTGTTCGCGGGAGGGGCCGCGGGCGGCGCCTTCGAGGCGTCGCGGGACAAGGAGATTGGCTGGCTGGCGCGGGCGCTGTCGGCGTCGGTGGCGGGCTACCTCGTATGTGACTTGTTCTCCGGCTACATCCTGTCCGCGCACTGCTACGTGCTCTTCGGGTTGGCGGCGGCGGCGCACCGCATCGCGCGCGCGTCGGAGGCAGCCGCGGCCGACATGCAACGGGTTCCGGCTCCGCGCGAGCCGGTGGTGGCGACGTGGGAGGGGTCCGGACATGCGGCGTGAGGAAGCGCGGATGGGGCGAGAGCCCCTCCGCCTGGTGCAGTTCACCCGGTCGTTCCACATTGGAGGGACCGAGGTGCAGGTGCTGGAGCTGCTGCGGGGCCTGCCCCCCAGCTATCGGTTGCAGGTGTCCGTCCTGGATGACTCGGGGCCGTTGATTGGCGCGGTGTGGAAGCTGGGCCACGCGCCCGAGGCCTTCCCGCTCAAGGGCTCGGTGGTGCAGGCGAACACGGCGTATCAGGTGTACCGGATGGCGCGCTGGCTCCGGCGGAACCGCGTGGAGCTGGTGCACGTGCACGACTTCTACTCCACGATGGTGGCGGTGCCGGCGGCGAAGCTGGCGGGCACCAAGGTGATTGTCGGCCGGCTGGACTTGTCGCACTGGCAGGGCAAGGCACGGCGCGCGGTGCACGCGCGGCTGACGCGCATGGCCGACCACGTGATTGGCAACGCGGAGGCCATCCGCAACCAGCTCATCACCGAGGAGGGGCTGCCCGCCTCGCGCGTGTCCGTCATCCACAACGGCCTGGACCTGCCGCGCTTCGAGGCCCGCCAGCGCGAGGGCCTGCGGGGCCCGCTGCCCGACGCGGGCGGCGCGCCCGTGGTGGTCCACGTGGCCAACATGAACCACCCGGTGAAGCGGCAGGAGGACCTGCTGCTCGCGCTGGCCATGCTGCGCCACGAGGGCCTGACGCTGCATGCCTTCCTGGTGGGGGACGGCCCGCGTCGGCCCGACCTGGAGAAGCTGGCCGGGGAGCTGGGGGTGTCCGATACCGTGCACTTCCTTCGGCATCGCACCGACGTGCCCGCCATCTACGCCCGGGCCACCTTCGGCGTCCTCTGCTCCACCGCGGAGGGCATGTCCAACGCGGTGATGGAGGGCATGGCCGCGGGCCTCCCCATGGTGGTGACTCGCGTGGGCGGCAACCCCGACCTCATCCGCGACGGCGAGCGGGGCCTGGTGGTGGAGCCCGAGCGCCCCGCACAGCTCGCCCAGGCCTTCCGCCACTTGCTCTCGAATCCCGAGAAGGCGAGAGAGATGGGGCAGGCGGCGCGGGACTTCGTGGCGCGGGAGCTGTCGCTGGAGAAGATGGTCCGGCGCCATGACACGCTGTACCAGCGCATCGCCCGGGGGGCGGCCGCCTGAGGCATGTCAGAGCGGCGTGGATACTGCGTCTCCGTCGGGCGCAATGAGGGTGGGTCCAGGGCGTAGGGAGGGGGAGTCATCCCTCCCCCGGAGCCCCACATGGTCCTGCCCTTGCTGCTCGTTCTCGCCGCCGCGCCAGCCACCCAGACGTGGAAGTTCGACACGGACGGTACGCCTGAAGTTCACATCGCCAATGTTGATGGCGCGGTGCGCGTAGATGCGGTAGACGGGAATGGCGCGGTTTTCGAGGTTGTTAGGGAAGGCGCGGAGAAATCCCGGAACGAACTCGAGGTGGAGGTCGTCCAAGAGGGAGACGCCATCCGGGCGCGGGTGTGCTGCGGTCCGTGTGAAGAAGCGATGAGCACGTGCCGTCGGAAGGTTGGGGCCGTGCGGTTCTCGGTGAAGGTCCCTCGGGGCTCGCGTCTGGAAGTGGCGACGGTGGGCGGGCCGGTGACGGTGAATGGAGTGGTGGGGGCTCAGGAGCTGGCGACGGTCGGCGGCCGTGTGGAAGTGAACGGTTCCGAGGGGCGGTTGGACGTCAGCACGGTGGAAGGCAGCGTGACGTTGGCACCACGGAAGGTCGTGACTACTTCTGTGTCCACGGTGAGCGGGGATGTCCGGCTGAAGCTGCCGGCCAGGGCGGACGTGAGGTTGGAATTCAATTCTGTCAGTGGTCGTTTCAACGACAGCGCCGCGAGGTTGGGCAGCCGCGAGAAGACGTATGGCGCGGGCACCCACGCGGTGGAAGTCAGCACGGTCAGCGGCTCGCTCGCCGTGCAGGAATAGCTTTCGAGGCCCGTCAAGCACTGGGCCCGGGGCGCTCGCCGGTGAAACTCCAAGGCGCCGGCGAGCGCTCATTTTTTGTCCGCGAATTGACTTGGTGCGTCAGGCGGGTGCCTGGGGGCTGGCCGGTGCGGCGGGCGCCCGGTGCTCGGCGCCGATGACGTCGCGGACCTGCTTGAAGCCGTCGCGGGCGAGCAGGGTGGCCAGCGCGGGGAGGATGTGCCCCACCATGCCGGGCCCTTCGTAGATGAAGCCCGTGTAGACCTGCACCACGGACGCGCCCGCGCGCAGCTTCTCGTAGACGTCCTGGGCGGTGAAGACGCCGCCCACGCCGATGATGGGGAGCGCGCCCCCGCTTCGCAGCCAGGCCCGGCGGATGACGGCGTTGGCCGGCTCGCGCACGGGCGCGCCGGACAGGCCGCCCGCTTCCTTCGCCAGCGGGTGCTCGAAGGGGCGGGCCAGGGTGGTGTTGGTGGCGATGAGGCCCGCGAGCCTGCTGGCCCGCGCGACGTCCACCACCTCGTCCACGGCCTCGGGCGTCAGGTCCGGGGCAATCTTGAGGAACAGCGGCTTGCCCGGGGCCACGGTGGCCAGGCGGTCCTGGACCGCGCCCAGAAGCTGGCTGAGCTGCTCGGGCTCCTGCAGCTTGCGCAGGCCCGGCGTGTTGGGGGACGAGGCGTTGACCACCACGTAGTCACCCAGCGGCGCCAGCGCGTCCACGCAGGCCACGTAGTCGTCCACGGCGTGCTCCAGCGGCGTGTCCTTGTTCTTGCCGATGTTCACCCCCAGCGGGCCCGGGCGCCACGTCTGCATCCGCAGCCGCGTGGCGGCCTGGGCGGCGCCGTGGTTGTTGAAGCCCATCCGGTTGATGACGGCCCGGTGCTCCGGCAGGCGGAACAGGCGGGGGCTGGGGTTGCCCGGCTGGGGCCGCGGCGTGAGGGTGCCAATCTCCACCGCGGAGAAGCCGCAGGCGAAGAGGCCGTCCACGGCCTCGGCGTCCTTGTCCAGGCCCGCGGCCAGCGCCACGGGGTGGGCGAAGCGCAGGCCGGCCACCTCCACGGCCAGCCCGGGCGGGGCGCCCTCCAGGGCCCTCTCCCGGAGGGCCTCGCACAGGTCCCGCGAACGGCCCAGGTAGCGCAGCCCGGCCATGCCGAGCCGGTGTGCGCGCTCGGCGGAGAGCTGGAAGAGCAGCGAGCGGGTGAGTCCGTACATGGTCAGGCTCAGGCGGGGATGAACGAGGCTTCGCGGGCCCACGCGAGCGTCTGGTTCACCTGCTCGGGCGTGAGGATGCCGTTCTGTTCGATGAGGTCGATCTCCCGCCGCATGTCCGTCTCCAGCAGGTAGGGGCCGTCCGTGTTGATGGTGAACTTCACCTTGCGGTCCCAGAAGGTGCGGACGATGTGGCGCAGCTCCTCCACGCCCTCCACGGCCTTGGTGTGCAGGTTGGACGTGGGGCACAGCTCCAGGACGATGTCGCGCTCGCGCAGCACCTTCATCGCGTGCTCGTCGTAGGCGGCGCGGATGCCGTGGCCGATGCGGTGCGGCTGGAGCTTCTCCACCACCGCCATGACGCCCTCGGCGCCGGTGCCGCGCGTCTCGCCGGTGTGCACCGTGCACTTGAGCCCGGCGCGGCGCGCCCGCGAGAAGAGCTCCTCGTACTGGGTGACGACCTCAGGCCTCAGCTCCATGGCGTTCGTCTCCGTACCGGCCAGGTCGATGCCGTAGACGCCGCGCGTGCGGTACTTGATGGCCTTGTCCACGATGATGCTGTTGAGCCGGTGGTCGAACTCACGGGCCAGGCAGAAGATGAGGCCCATCTTCACGCCGTACTCCAGCACCGCGCGGTCCATGCCGCGCAGCGCGGCGTGGATGATGTGGTCCAGGTCCAGCTCCGAGTTCAGGTTGCGCTTCATCGGGTTGAAGCGCAGCTCCATCTGCGTCACGCGGCTGCCGCGGTACTCCTTGCCGATGACCTCGTAGACGGAGCGCTCGATCGCGCTGGGCGAGGATTGAATCTTCTCCGTCCAGGTGTGGAGGATCTTCAGGTAGTCGTCCAGGCTTCCCACCTTTCCCGGACGTGAGGTGATGAGCTCCACGAAGTCGAAGTAGTTCTTCACCGGGAGCTTGAAACCCTGCTGGTGGGCGATGGACCAGAGGATGTGGGGCGCCACGGCGCCACCCACGTGGATGTGCAGGTCGATCAGATCGCGTGCCATGTCGGCATGTATGCACAGTGCCGGGCGCGCGTAAAGACTACCGCCGGAGCAGCACGTACACGGCGCCGGTGCCTCCGTCCTGAGGGCGTGCGGTAGCGAACGCCAGCACCATCCGGCCGATGCGCTTCTCCGACAGCCACCCCTTGAGCCGCTCCTTCAGCACGGGAATCTGGTCCTTGGAATTCAAACCGCGGCCGTGCACGACGAGCACGCAGCGCTTCTTCGCGCGGCGGCTGTCACCGAGGAAACGCTCCAGCGCGTCGCGCGCCTCCGCCTGCGTCTTCCCGTGCAGGTCCAGCTGTCCCTGGATGGCGAAGTCGCCCCGGCGCAGCGCGCGCAGCAGGTTCCGGTCGATGCCCGGGCCCGCGCCCTCGATGAACTCGTCCGTGCCGGAGAAGTCGAAATCACCCTGGCCGGCGACCAGCTCGGAGAGCTGCGCGAGCGCCTCCGCGTTCTCATCGATGATGTCCGGCAGCCGCGGGTTGGGCGCGGGAGCCTCGCCCCGGTTCGTGAGCTGCTGCACGCCGTCCATGGCGGAGAAGAAGAGGGCGGCCTCGTCCTCCTCACGCACCTTGGGGGCCTTCGCGGCGCGGGGTGCCGGTGCCGCCGCGGCCTTGCGCTTCGCGGCCTCCGCCGCGGCCTTCTCCTGCGCCTCCTTCTTCTCCTGGTCCTTCATCACCTGGATGGCGGACTTGAAGGGGTTGTTGGTGAAAGCCGCTTCCTTCTTCTTGGGACCGTTGCGCTGCTGACTCATGGCGGGAGGTGCGTCCTCGTCGTGGGCGACTGTGGGGGATGTAATCCGGCGTTACAGGCCGCGCAGGCGCCGAATCTCTTCGTAGGCGTCGCGAACCTGCTGGAAGCGACGGGCGGCCTGCTCGGCGGCCTGCCGGCCCAGGTGTGCGGACTTGTCGGGGTGGAGCTCGGCGGCGAGCTGGCGGAAGGCGCGCTTCACCTCGATGTCGGTGGCGTCCGGCGTCAGTCCCAGGGCGGCGTAGTGCTCGTCGCCCGCGCCCAGGTGGAGGGCGATGATGGCGTGCTCGTCCGCCTCGGAGATGCCCAGGCCCTCGGCCACCCGGCGCAGCACTTCCCGCTCGGAGCGCTGCATGCCGCCATCGGCGAGCGCCAGCTCGTACAGCGTGTCGAGCAGCCGGTGCCGTTCTGCGGCGGGGAGCTGGGCCTCACAGGCGCTCACCGCGGCGTCCAGGTCGGGCGGGTGGGCCAGGAAGGCCTTCAGGTGGCGCCGGACGACCTCCAGGGCCTCGGGCCCGTACCCGAGCGTCTGCTGGAAGTACCGGCGGACCACCTTCACCTCATCGCGGCGGACGTCCCCGTCGGCATGGGCCACCTCGACGAATACGGCGCACAGGTCGCTGGCGAGCTGCTCGTAGGGTTCCTCCTCGCGCTCGGCAGGCGCCGCCTCGTCGTACGCCAGGGCATAGGTGGGCGAGAAGTCCGACAGGGCCTCCGGGTCCTGGGGCGGCATCGCATTCAGGGAGTCGTAGTAGCGCCCGGCGAAGCCGCCCACGATGAGGAGCAGGACGATGGCCCACGGGCTGCCCACGAGCAGCCCCCCCATCAGCCCCAGCATTCCTCCCAGAACTGTTCCTGCGCCCATGACCGAGGTTCCGCTCCCTTTCCGGCGGGGGAGTTTCGCATAGAGTGCCATGCCTCATGGCCCAGTTGATTGATGGCAAGGCAGTCGCGGCGCGGGTCCGGGCGGAGGTCAAGGCGGAGGTCGACCGGCTCAAGCGCGAGCACGGCCTGACGCCGGGCCTGGCGGTGGTGCGCGTGGGGGAGGACCCCGCCTCCAAGGTGTACGTCGACGGCAAGAAGAAGGCCGCCGGGGAGGTGGGCTTCCACTCCTGGGAGCACCACCCGGACGCGGACATCTCCCAGGACGGGCTGCTGGCCCTTGTCCACCGGCTCAACGAGGACCCGGCGGTGCACGGCATCCTGGTGCAGCTCCCCCTGCCGAAGCACATCGACCCGGACGTCATCATCTCCGCCGTGAAGCCGGAGAAGGACGTGGACGGCTTCCATCCGCTCAACGCGGGCAACCTGATGCTGGGGCGACCCACGACGCGCGCGTGCACGCCCTATGGCGTGATGCGGCTGCTGGAGGAGATTGGCTGCGACCCCGCGGGCAAGCGGGCCGTGGTGGTGGGGCGCAGCAACATCGTGGGCAAGCCCATGGCGCTGATGCTGCTCCAGAAGAACGCCACGGTGACCCTCTGCCACAGCAAGAGCGATGTGCGCCGGGAGGTGGAGGGCGCGGACATCCTGGTGGTCGCCGTGGGCGTGGCCGAGCTGGTGAAGGGCGAGTGGATCAAGCCCGGCGCGGTGGTGATTGACGTGGGCATGAACCGCGGGCCCGACGGCAAGCTGGTGGGGGACGTGGCGTTCGCGACGGCCGCCGAGCGCGCCGCGTACATCACCCCCGTGCCCGGGGGCGTGGGCCCCATGACGATTGCGATGTTGATGCGCAACACGCTGGAGGCGGCCGAGCGCACCCTGGCGTGACGCCAGCGCCGCTACGGCTTGACGCCCACCGTCAGGTAGGCCGTGAGCGTGACGCGCTGGGGGCCGGAGCCCAGCTCGGACTGCGCGTGCTCGTGCATGGCCCAGAGCAGCTCGTCCCACCGCGCGCCGAGCGCCTTCCGGGCCAGCACGACGGGCGCACTGGAGCGCGTGGTGGCATCCACCATGGCCGCGGTGGAGGGGTAGTCGATATGGCCCTCGACCTCGTGCACGGAGACGTCGGCGAAGCCCGCGCCCGACATCTCTCGTTGACAGCTGTCGGGGTCGGACAGGGGGACGGCGCCAGGTTGTGACGGCTTCGCGCCCATCTGCTCCCAGAGTGGGGCGTAGACCGCGCGCATCTCACGTGAGCGGTCGAAGGGCGTCCAGCTCGACACGACGGCGCGCCCGCCCGGTTTCAGCACGCGGTGGAGCTCCCGGAAGCCGCGCTCGCGGTCCGGGAAGAACATCAGGCCGAACATGGAGAAGGCCGCGTCGAAGGTGTGCGTCTCGAAGGGCAGCGCCATGCCGTCGCCCTCCAGCGCGTCGAGCTCCAGCCGGGCCTCGGCGGCGTGCGCGCGCAGGGCCGCAATCATCTCCGGCGCGAAGTCGACCGCCGTCACATGCGCGCCGTTGCGCGCGGCCAGCAGCGCGAGCGTGCCGGGGCCCGCGGCGACGTCCACGACGCGCGTGCCCCGGACGACGCCAGCCCGGATGAGCGCGTCCCGGGAGAAGGTCTCGAAGGTGGGCATCAGCTCTCGTACGTAGTCCGGGGCCACGAGGTTCCAGGCCTCGGGCTGCGCAAGGGGCGACACGGCGGACATGAGGGCTCCTTGGAAGAAGGGGGCGTGGCACGAGCCGGAAGTTGTGGGGAGCCTGCATGGCGGGGTGGAGCGGTGCAAGTTCGTTGCAATAGCGCCCTGGGCCAGACGTTCTGTGTCGGGCCTCCGCTGTACGCCCGTCGGGGGCCGCCCTAAGGTGGCGCGCCGCGCCTCATGCGGGAGGGCACCATCATGCCGAGCAAGGCGGAGCGCATCACCGGAGGCCTTCAGGGATTGCTCGTGGGAGATGCCCTGGGCGTGCCCTACGAGTTCCATGCGCCGGAGCAGATTCCATCGCCGGAGCTCATCGAGCTCCAGCCCCCGGCGGGCTTCGCGCGGGCGCATGACGGCGTGCCGCCGGGCACCTGGTCCGACGACGGCGCGCATGCGCTGTGTCTGCTGGACTCGTTGCTCTACCGCGGCCGGTTGGATCCGGAGGACCTGGGGCGGCGGCTGGTGAACTGGCTGGAGTGGGGCTACCTCGCGGTGGATGGCCAGGTGTTCGACGTGGGCATCCAGACACGCACGGCGCTGGGCGCCCTCTACGCCGGGACGCCCGCGCTCCTGGCAGGGCCCACGGGCGAGCGGGACAATGGCAATGGCTCGCTCATGCGCGTGCTGCCCCTGGCGCTCTGGCATGAGGGCAGCGACGCGAAGCTGGCGTCGGATGCGATGACCCAGTCGCGCATCACCCACGGGCACATGCGCTCGCAGGTGTGCTGCGCGCTGTACTGCCTGTGGGCGCGGCGCATCCTGGAAGGCTCCGGGGACGCGTGGACGGACGCCGTGGAGACCTTCCGGGCCTTGTACCCGGAAGGCTTCGAGGCCCGCACCGAGCTGGACACGCACGTGCTGCCACCGGGCTGGGAGACGGCGCGCGGCACGGGCTCGGGGTACGTCGTGGATTGCCTGCGCTCGGCACGCCAGTGCGTCGTAGAAGGAAACACGTATGAGCAGGTGGTGAAGGCCGCGGTACGTCTGGGACGAGACACCGACACCACGGCCGCGGTGGCCGGAGGTATCGCGGGGCTCATCCATGGTGTGCAGGGCATCCCCGCGCGGTGGCGTGAGGCATTGCGCGGCCGGGAATTGATGCAGCCCCTCCTGCAGAAGCTGCTCGGGCACGTCGCGGGCGCGACATGAAGCGGGGAGGCGCTCCACGTGGCGTCACGCCTCCGGGCTCGGCGCCGGTGCTTCATGCGGCCTGAGTGTTCAATCCTTGTTCAATCCCTGTGGATGGATGGATGGGATAAGCGCGTGTTTCACGGCGTCATCAGCGAGCCCTCAGGGCGAGTTGCATGTTTTTGTCGCGACAGTCTGCTTATTCCGACAAGTTTGGATTGCCAGGGGTGTGTAAGGGGTTAGGATGGCGACTCATCCGGGGGGGCCGGTATGGCCGGGGTGAGTCACGGAATGATTGACCAGGATGTGGGCGCGCCTGTGTTTCGGGGGCGATTCGGCCATACACGCGTGGAGGACGTGCGGACGGAGGGGACCGTGTCAGCGGAGGCTTCCGACAGCATGCTGCGCGATGGGGAAGAGGGCGCGCTGGATGCGCGGGTGGACGCGCTGCTGGGGGAACACCTGGAGGCGGTGCGCCGGCGGGTCGATTCCCGCTTCGCCGCGTTGATGGTCGGACAGTGGCTGGTGGCCATCGCCGTGGCGGCCGTGCTCTCTCCCTTTGCCTGGCAGGGGACGTCGCGCGAAGTGCACCCCCACCTACAGGTGGCGGCGTTGTTGGGTGGGCTGCTGTCCGCCTTCCCGCTGGTGCTGGTGCACGTGCGCCCGGGCGACGTCGCCACCCGTCATGTGGTGGCGGTGGCGCAGATGCTGTGGGCTGCGCTCTTCATCCACCTGACGGGCGGGCGCATCGAGACGCACTTCTATGTCTTCGGCTCGCTCGCGTTCCTGGCCTTCTACCGGGACCCGGCGGTGATGGCCACGGCCACCGTCACGGCGGTGGTGGAGCACTGCCTGCGGGGCATCTGGTGGCCAGAGTCCATCTTCGGCGTGGCCAACCCCGCATGGTGGCGCTTCCTGGAGCACTCCTTCTGGATGGTGTTCGTCAACGGGGTGCTGGTGATTGCGTGCCGCGAGACGCTGCGTGAGATGCGGCGGGTGGCGGTGCAGCAGGTGCTCCTGGAGGGCGCCTACGCGAGCGAGCGCGTGGACCACGAGCACGCCCTGGCGCGCGTGCGGCGCGAGCTGAGCTCCTACCGCGAGCAGGCGGCCCGGGTGGAGAAGCTGGCGGCGGTGGGGCGCATGACGGCGACGGTGAGCCACGAGCTGCGCAACCCGCTGGCCGCCGCGCGCACCGCCAACGCCGTGGTGGTCCGCCACCTGCGCAAGCTGGACGTGACGCTGGCGGACCAGCGCCTGCAGCGCTTCCTGGAGATCATCGAGCGCGAGCTGGAGGTGTGCTCGCGCATCTCCTCGGAGCTGCTGGACTTCGCGCGCGAGCGCCCGCTGACGCTGCGGCCCTGCTCGCTGCACGCGCTGATGGAGGAGGTGCTCGACGTGGTGCCTCGCCGCGAGGACGTGCGCATCCTCAACAACGTGCCCGCGAGCCTGGAGCCGCCCTGGGTGGACCGCGAGCTGCTGCGCCAGGTGCTCATCAACCTGGTGCAGAACGCGGTGGAGGCCATGCCGCAGGGCCGCGCGGGGCGCGTGGAGGTGAGCGCGGAGGGCGGCGAAGGCAGCCCCTTCATCATCCGCGTGTCCGACAACGGCATGGGCATTCCGGAGCCCATGCAGGAGCGCATCTTCGAGCCGCTCTTCACCACCAAGCCCGCGGGCACCGGGCTGGGCCTGTCGGTGGTGGCCAGCACGGTGCGGCAGCACGGAGGGACCCTGCGCGTGGAGAGCCGGGAAGGGGAGGGCAGCGTCTTCACCCTCTGCCTCCCCGCGGGCGGCTCCGGCGCTGAGGTGGCCGTCTAGCGCCAGGACACCACGTACTCACTGTCCAGCAGGCCCATCGCGCGCCCGTGGATGTACGTGTCGCGGGCGCCAATGGCCTCCAGCGCGGCCCGCAGCACCCCCTCGTGGTAGCTGTGCGGCATGAAGTCGCGGAACATGCTGACGCGGCCCTGGCGCTCGCCCAGCCACGCCACGTCCCGCTCGCCGTAGCTGACGGCGGTGCTGTAGCCAGAGGGCAGGTTGCTGACGAGCCGGCGCGGGCACCCGCCGGCGAGCGCCAGGAAGCTGCGCCCGACCACGGTGCTCAGGAAGTCCTGGGCGGAGCGGGCGCCCATGGTCCGCATCGCCGACTCGAAGCCGCCGAGCCTGGGCGCCAGCAGCCCCGCGGCGCTGTACGACAGCCGCAGGAAGCTGGTGATGGGGTACAGGAAGAAGGGCACGAAGGAGCGCTCGCGCGAGGCGGCCAGACATCGCGCCGCGGCGGCCTCGCCCGCTTCCTTGCGCACGACGTCCAGCGCGCCCAGGAAGAACATGCCCCGGGCCCGGTCATTGTCCTCCGCGCGGCTCAAGCGCCGAGCCAGCTCCGTCAAAGGTTCAGGCGTGTCCCGCTCGACCTCGAACGCAATCATGGCCACTCCCCTGCAGGGAGGAGGCGCCCGGTCCTCGCGCCCCTCGTGTGGCTACGAACGTGAGGGAATCCGAGGAAGGGTGAAAGCCCGCACGGCTGCTACCCCGGGGCAGCGGGAGCCCCAGTGGTGAACAGAGCAGGCGCTCCGTCAGAGGGAGCGCCGGCCCGCGGCGGCGTGTGCGGGCGCGGGCCGGCGGTGTAGCCTGACCATCAATTCCTTGCGGTTGGTACGGAGGCCAACCGCCGCGTTTTGAACGCTCAGACGGTGAAGGCCTCACGCACGCCTTCCCGGCGCAGCGTGAAGAGCATCCAGATGGCCACCGGCACGCCGATGACGCAGCCGGGGGAGAGGATGTAGAGCGCGGTGATGCCGCCCACCGTGGCCAGGCCATAGCCGCGCAGGTTGAGCGCGCTGATGGCGCCCCAGGCGGAGAGCACGCCGCAGAGGATGCCCACCACCAGCATCAGCGCCAGCGCTGGCGTCAGCTCCAGCGTGTTCGCCTCGGCGCCCGCGGGGACGAAGGGCGAGGTCACCTTCAGCGCCGCCAGGATGAAGCCCGCGATGTTGTAGATGACGTTGAGCACGCCCACGCACAGCAGGAAGAAGGCGGGCGGACGGATGATGTTGAGGACCTTGTTGCGCGGGTCGTCTTTGGGCAGCTGGATTCCAGGACCACTCATGAACGGGCTCTCAGTGCGCTCACAATCATCCGCGTCGCCGGGGACTTGTTGAGCGTGTAGAAGTGGATGCCGGGGACACCCCGGGACAGCAGCTCCATGCACTGCACCGTGGCGTGGGCCACGCCGAGCTGGGCAACCGCGTCCGGCTGGTCCTTCACCTTCTCGAGCTGCAACGCCAGGCGCATGGGCACGGTGGCGCCGCACAGGCGCGTGAACCGCTGAATCTGCTCGTAGTTGGTGATGGGCATGATGCCGGGGACGATGGGGACGTTGATGCCCGCGCGCCGCGCCCGCTCCACGAAGTCGAAGTAGAACGCGTTGTCGAAGAAGAGCTGCGTCACCACGAAGTCCAGGCCCGCGTCCACCTTCGCCTTGAGATGACGCAGGTCGTCGTCACGCGAGGGCGTCTCCACGTGGCCCTCCGGATAGCACGCTCCCCCCAGGCAGAAGTTGAAATCCTCTTCTCGGATGAATCGCACCATCTCCGACGCGTAGCGGAAGCCGCCGGGCTGGGGCTCGAAGCGCGTCTGGCCCTGGGGCGGGTCTCCGCGGAGCACCAGGATGTTGTCCACCTTCGCGGCTTCGAGCCGCTGCAGCACGGAGCGCAGCTCGTCGGGGGCGTGGCCCCCGCAGGTCAGGTGGGCCATGGCCTCGATGCCCGTCTCCTGCTTGATGCGCAGCACCAGCTCCACCGTCTTGGCGCGCGTGCTGCCGCCCGCGCCCTCGGTCACCGACACGAACCCGGGCTGCAGGGACGCCAGGTCCTCCAGGGCCTTGAGCAGGTTGGCCTCGCCTTCCTCCGTTCGGGGCGGAAAGAACTCGAAGGAGAAGCACGGGTCCGAGGGATTCAACCGATTACGAATCTTCATGTCGCCCCCAGTCTAGACGCTCCGCGTCGTCCTTGATCGGGCAAGTCTCGCGGCTATAGTCCGCGCCGTTTTCCACACCCCTCCAGGAGAAGAAGATGGCCCGGCAAACGCCCCTCAACGAGGCTCACCGCAAGCTGGGGGCCAGGATGGTCGACTTCGCTGGCTGGGACATGCCCGTCCAGTACACCTCCATCATCGGCGAGCACGAGGCCGTGCGCACGGCCGTGGGCCTGTTCGACGTCTCGCACATGGGCGAGGTGGAGTTCACCGGTCCCGGCGCCCTGGACACGGTCAACGCGCTCATCTCCAACGACCTGGCCCGCATCGCGGACGGGCAGGCCGTCTACGCGGGCCTGCTCGACGAGCGGGGCACCTTCGTGGACGACGTCGTCGCCTACCGCTTCAGCCCCGAGCGCATCCTCATCTGCGTCAACTCCAGCAACCGCGAGAAGGACTTCGCGTGGATGAAGGCGCACGCCAGGGGCGTCACGCCCGTGGACCGCAGCGACGACTACGCGCAGATCGCCGTGCAGGGCCCCAAGGCCGCGGGCCTGGTGCAGCGCCTGACGAAGACGGACGTGTCGAAGATTGGCACCTACCGCTTCGCGGAGGGCGAGGTCGCCGGCATCCCGAGCATCATCTCCCGCACCGGCTACACCGGTGAGGACGGCTTCGAGCTGTACTGCGCCGCGAAGGACGCGGTGGCGCTGTGGGACGCGCTGCTCACCGAGGGCCAGCAGGACGGCGTGAAGCCGTGCGGCCTGGGCGCGCGTGACAGCCTGCGCACGGAGATGAAGTACGCGCTGTACGGCAACGACATCGACGACCAGCACACCGCGCTCGAGGCCGGGCTGGGGTGGATCGTCAAGCTCGACAAGCCGGCCTTCATTGGCAAGGAAGCGCTGGTGGCCCAGAAGGCCTCGGGCGTGAAGCGCAAGCTGGTGGGCTTCGAGCTCACCGGCAGCGGCATCCCCCGCCACGGCTACGCCATCCTGAAGGACGGCGCCAAGGTGGGCGAGGTGACCAGCGGCACCATGGGCCCCTCGGTGAAGAAGGCCATCGGCATCGGCTACGTGCCGGCGGAGCTGTCCGCGGAGGGCTCGACCTTCGACGTGGACATCCGCGGCCGCGCCGTGCCCGCGGTGGTGGTGAAGACGCCGTTCTACAAGAAGCCCTGAAGCATCCCCGTTCCAGACAGGAGCACCGACATGGCCGACAACATTCCTGGCGACCTGAAGTACACCCGTGAGCACGAGTGGGCCCGCGCTCAGGGCAACGTGGTGGTGGTGGGCGTGACGGACCACGCCCAGACGTCCCTGGGTGACGTGGTGTACGTGGAGCTGCCCAAGGTGGGCGCCAAGGTGACGGCCGGCGCCTCGGTGGGCACCATCGAGTCCACCAAGGCGGTGTCCGAGCTGTTCTCGCCCCTGTCGGGCACGGTGGTGAAGGTGAACGACAGCCTGACGGACAACCCGTCCCAGGTGAACGACGACCCCTACGGCGCCGGCTGGCTCGTGGAGATCGAGCCCTCGGACCCCAAGCAGGTGGACGGTCTCCTGGATGCCGCCGCTTACGCCGAGCTGGTCAAGAACGCCTGAGAGTGAAGCGGCGGGGACTGGCTGTTAGGCACGGTCCTCGACTTCTCGACTCACGACTCGCCCGCGAGCCCCAACGCCATGTCCTTGAACTGGAAGTACCAGGAGCCGTTTGCCGGCCGTCACATCGGTCCGGATGACACCGAGCTGAAGCAGCTGCTGTCCGCGCTGGGCGTGGACTCGCTCGATGCCTTCATCGACCAGGCCGTCCCGCCCGCCATCCGCGCCAGGGAGCCCTTGAAGCTCGCTCCGGCGCGGGGGGAGCACGAGCTGCTGGCGGCCCTGGAGTCCATCGCCGCGAAGAACCAGGTGTTCCGGTCCTTCATCGGCATGGGCTACCACGACACGCACACGCCGAACGTCATCCTCCGCAACATCTTCCAGAACCCGGGCTGGTACACCCAGTACACGCCCTACCAGGCGGAGATTGCGCAGGGCCGGCTGGAAGCCCTGCTCAACTTCCAGACGATGGTGATGGACCTGACGGGCCTGGAGGTGGCGAACGCCTCGCTGCTCGACGAGGGCACCGCCGCCGCCGAGGCCATGGCCCTGGCGCTCCACGTCAAGGGCGACGACGCCAGCGCCGCCTTCTTCGTCTCCGAGGCCTGCCATCCGCAGACGGTGGACGTGGTTCGCACCCGCGCCCAGCCGCTGGGCGTGGAGGTGGTGGTGGGCGACCACCGCACCGTGGACCTGGGCTCGAAGAAGTTCGTGGGCGCGCTGGTGCAGTACCCGGCCACCGACGGCGCCGTGCACGACTACCGCGCCTTCGCGGAGCAGGTGCACGCGGCGGGCGGCCTGCTGGTGGTGGCCGCGGACCTGCTGAGCCTCACGCTGCTGACACCGCCGGGCGAGTTCGGCGCGGACGTGGCGGTGGGCAGCGCCCAGCGCTTCGGCGTGCCCATGGGCTACGGCGGTCCGCACGCCGGCTACTTCGCCACGAAGAACGCGTACACGCGCGTCATGCCCGGCCGTATCATCGGCGTGTCCGAGGACGCGCAGGGCCGCCGCGCGCTGCGCATGGCGCTCCAGACGCGCGAGCAGCACATCCGCCGCGAGAAGGCGACGAGCAACATCTGCACCGCGCAGGTGCTGCTGGCCGTCATCGCCAGCATGTACGCCGTCTACCACGGGCCGCGGGGCCTGAAGGCCATCGCCGAGCGCGTGCACGGCCTCACGGTGCTGCTGGCGCGCGGCCTGGCGAAGCTGGGCTTCAAGGTGAAGCACGAGCAGTTCTTCGACACGCTGCGCGTGGAGCTGTCGCCGCCGCAGGTTCGCGGCGTGCTGGGGGCCGCCGAGGCGGCGCGGATGAACTTCCGCCGCATCGACGAGAAGACGCTGGGCCTGTCCCTGGACGAGACGACGCGGCCCTCCGACGTGGAGGACATCCTGGGGGCCTTCGTCATCGGCGCCGGCAAGTCCTGCGCGCCGCCGAACCTGGCGGACCTGGCGGGCGACGGCGTGGAGAGCCCGGTGGAGCCGGCCCTGCGCCGCGCCAGCGCGTACCTCACGCACCCCGTCTTCAACAGCTACCACTCCGAAACGGAGATGCTGCGCTACATCCGGCGGCTCGAGGCGAAGGACCTGTCCCTCACGCACTCGATGATTCCGCTGGGCAGCTGCACCATGAAGCTCAACGCCACCGCGGAGATGATTCCGGTGACGTGGCCGCAGTTCGGCCGGCTGCACCCGTTCGCGCCCACCTCGCAGGCGGCCGGCTACAAGGTCATCTTCGAGCAGCTGGAGCAGATGCTGACGCAGGTGACGGGCTTCGCCGGGTGCTCGCTGCAGCCCAACGCGGGCAGCCAGGGTGAGTACGCGGGCCTGCTCGTCATCCGCGCGTACCACCAGAGCCGCGGCCAGGGGCACCGGGACGTGTGCCTGATTCCGTCCTCCGCGCACGGCACCAACCCGGCCTCGGCGGTGATGGCGGGCTACAAGGTCGTCGTCACGAAGTGCGACGAGAACGGCAACATCGACCTGGACGACCTGCGGGCCAAGGCGGATGCGCACAAGGACGCGCTCGCCGCGCTGATGGTGACGTACCCGTCCACCCACGGCGTGTTCGAGGAGGAGATTCGCGAAATCTGCGCCATCGTCCACGAGCGTGGCGGCCAGGTGTACATGGACGGCGCGAACCTCAACGCGCAGGTGGGCCTCACGGCGCCGGGCCTGATTGGCGCGGACGTGTGCCACATCAACCTGCACAAGACGTTCTGCATCCCGCACGGCGGCGGCGGCCCGGGCATGGGGCCCATCTGCGTGGCCAGCCACCTGGTGAAGTTCCTGCCGGGGCACCCCGTCATCCAGACGGGCGGCTCGGAGGCCATCGGCGCCATCTCCGCGGCGCCGTGGGGGAGCGCGAGCATCCTGCTCATCTCCTGGATGTACATCGCGATGATGGGCGGCGAGGGCCTCACGCAGGCCACCAAGCTGGCCATCCTCAACGCCAACTACATCGCCGAGCGGCTGCACCCGCACTACCCGGTGCTGTACCGGGGCAAGCGGGGCAAGGTGGCGCACGAGTGCATCGTGGACCTGCGCCCGCTGAAGAAGACGGCCGGCATCGAGGTGGAGGACGTGGCCAAGCGCCTCATGGACTACGGCTTCCACGCGCCCACGGTGTCCTTCCCGGTGGCGGGCACGCTGATGATCGAGCCCACGGAGAGCGAGTCCAAGGCGGAGCTGGACCGCTTCTGTGACGCGATGATCGCCATCCGCCAGGAGATTCGCGACATCGAGGAGGGCCGCATGCCCAAGGACAACAACGTCCTGAAGCACGCCCCGCACACCTCGCGCGTCGCCACCGCGCCGGAGTGGAACCGGCCGTACTCGCGGGAGCAGGCTGTCTTCCCGACGCCGTGGGTGCGTGAGAACAAGTTCTGGCCCTCGGTGGGGCGGCTCAACAGCGTGCTGGGCGACCGCAAGCTGGTGTGCTCGTGCCCGCCCATCGAGGACTACATGACGCCGGAGCCGAAGGCCGCCACGGCCTGACGCCCCTGGCGTTCCGGAAGTCCCAGGAGGCCGCTTCCCTTCATGGGGAGGCGGCCTTCGCCTTTCTACGCCGTCGAGGCCATGGCCCGGTCGGGCTCGACGTGCACCACCACGTCCACCACCTGGGGGTAGGCGGCCTGGAGCGTCCGCTCCACGCGGTCCGCCATCTCATGGGCCTGCGCGGTGGTGAGCTGCGGGTCGACCTCGATTTTCAGGTCCACGTAGACGCTCTCCTCCATGCCGCGGCTGCGCACGTCGCGGCAGGAGCGCACGCCGGGTATCGCCAGGGTGTGCCGCTTCACCTCGTCCGGGTCCAGCCGGGCGGTGTCGGAGAGGATGCCCACCGCCTGCCGGACGATGCCGTAGGCCACCCACGCCACGAAGACCATGACGACCAGCGCAATCAGCCCGTCCGCGCGCGGGTAGCCCAGCCACACCAGGCCCAGGGAGCCCAGCACCGCCAGGGTGACGTAGACGTCGGACATCGTGTGGCTCGCATCCGCCAGCAGCAGGGCGCTCTTGTACTTGCGCCCGTAGTGGCGCTCCACGCGCGTCACCACCAGGTTCACCACCAGGGTGAAGGCCATGACCGCCGCCATGGTACCCGTCACCTGCGGGTGCGTGTCGTTGAGCACCGAGTCGAGCGCCATGCGCCCCAGCTCGAGCATGCCCACGCCAATCATCGCGCCGATGCCCAGCGACGCGAGCGCCTCGAACTTGCCATGTCCGTAGGGGTGGTCCGCGTCCGCGGGCCGGGAGGCCACGCCCATGGCCACCAGCCCCAGCACATTGGAGCCCCCGTCAATGAAGGAGTGCAGCCCGTCCGCCGTCACCGCCGCGGACTGGCTGAGCATGCCGAAGGCCAGCTTGGCGCCGGCCACCACCCAGTTGGCGGCGAGGATGCCCAGCAGCACGTTTCGGACCTTCCGGTTCCGCTCCTGCTGCGCGAGGTTTCGGTCGGAGAGCGTCGCTTCCACGGCGCGGCACCGTAGTGGGAAGCGTGCCCGGCCGCGAGAGGGTGTGCGGCCGGACGTGGAGAAGCCCGCAGTCGCGGGGCGCTCAGTTGGGCTGGCGGAACAGCCGCATCCGGGGCCCGCCCCCCATCTCCATGAAGAAGCCGAACTGGAACTTCACCTTGGAGTCCTCCGACAGGAGGCCCGGCGGCGGGTTGGGGAAGGGCTGCGCGCGCTTGAAGGAGGACACCGCCTCGAAGTCCAGGAAGTCCAGGCCGCTGCTCTTCTCCACCTGGATGTCCGTCAGCTGGCCGCGCTCGTCGAGCGTGATTTCCAACAGCGTGTACCGGTCCCTGCCCGTGTAGATGCCGCCGGTGGGGTCCCTGCGGCGCAGCTGCTCGTTGGGGTTCCAGTGCATGCCCACGCTCTGCTTCACGCGGTTGAAGAAGCTGGCGTACTTCCACTCGCGCGTGTTGAGGAGGGTCTCGTCGCCCTCCTCGGCGTCCTGCAGGTGGTCATTGGGCGCGGCGCCGAGAATCTTGTCCATGACGGCGCGCGACGGCGCCAGCGACGCCAGCCCCGGAGCACCCGCGCGTCCGGCGGAGCCCGCCTCCTCGCCGCCAGTGCCCGGCTGGATGTTGAGGCGCTTGGAGTTGCCCACCACCTCGTCGCTCTCGCTCTGGTTGTGCACCTCCACGCCCGGCCCCGGCGACGTGGGGTCCGTCTTCATGGCCACCTCGCTCTTCCGGCGCGCGTCGGGAATCTCGAAGGCGGGCTTCTGACCGCCCTGGGCCACGGGCCGGTCGTCGTTGCCCATGCCGTTGTTGCCGGCCAGCCGGGGCGGAGTCTGGGCGTCCGTGTTCTGCCCCTCCTGGTTCTGCGGCGCCGTCCGCTGGGGCATGGCGTTCCGGTAGAAGGGCGTCTGCTCCCGGGCGCGCGTCTCCTTGTTCACCCGGTTGTTGCTCTCCGCGAGGTACTTGGCGTTCGGGTCCACCTCGTTGTTGCCAGGCGCGACGTCCACCACCTGGCCCTTGGGTGGTTCCTCGGGCTTCTTCTCCTCCGGCTTCTTCTCCTGCGCGCGGGTCCGCTCGGACGTCTGGGACTTCGTCTGGGGCGACGCCTTGCCGCGATTCTGCGCCCACTGCTCCGCGGTGAGCGGGCGCACGGCCACGGAGGTGGGCCGCGTCGCGGGCTTGCGCGCCACCGGCTCACCCTGGAGCGAGCTGGTCAGCAGCAGGGTGCCCACATAGATGGCGTGGATGAGCAGGGCGAGCGCCACCGCCGCGGCGAACCGCCCCGCCGATGACGTCTGCCGCCTCCGGCGGCGCCAGCTGGATGGAGAACCCGTGCTCACGGCGGGATGATAAACCTCCGGACGGGCGGACTAGTCCCGTCGCGTTCGCGGCTGAACAGGTGAAGTGGGACGTCGATTCGCGAGCCGCGCACCGGTTTGCAGGATAACCCCTTCCGGCCTCAATAGATGGGAGCCACCTCGGCACCGTTGAAGTAGTGACGGAGGATGTCCTGGTAGCGCTGCCCGGCCTCCGCCCGGCCAATGGCGCCCGTCTGGCACATTCCTACGCCGTGCCCCCACCCCCCGCCACGGAAAAGCCAGCCGGTGAGCCGGCCCTCGGCGTCCCGCTCGGCCTCCACCACGGCCATGCTGCTGTTGAGCATGCCGAACAGGCGGCGGATGTTCAGCTCGCCCCGGACCTGGGTGGCGCCCTTGTCGCCGGACACCGTCAGCACGCTCGCCCGGCCGGAGACGCCCCGGTCCGTCAGCGCGAGCGCCTGGACGTGGCCAACGCCCAGCCGCTTCAGGCGCGCGTCCACCTGCTCGGCCGTGAAGCGCCTCTCCCAGCGGAACTTGCTGGGCTGCGCGAAGCTGGAGAGGCGGCAGGCGGCGGGCAGGTGGCTGGCCGTCAGCCAGCGCTCCAGGCTGGCGGGCAGGCGATGGCCGCCCACCGGGCCGATGACGTCCGGGCGGCCCCGGAGGCTGGGGTCCGGGGGCCCGCCCCACACCACGTCGTTGTCCTCGGTGTGGCCGCCGCAGACGGCGCTGTAGACGGAGTCCACCAGCCGGCCTTCCTCGTTGAAGAGGCCCTCGCCGCGGGTGGCCTCCACGGCGGCCGTGGTGCTCGCCGCCTCACCCGTGCGGCCCCGGTAGACGGCGCAGTGCTGCTCGGAGCAGAGCAGGTAGGGGTCCGCCAGGTGCTTGATGCCCACCTTGGCCAGCACCTCGCCCCGGGCGGTGACGGCCTGGGCCTTCAGGGCCTCCGGGTGGGCGCGCGCGAAGATCTCCGCGGGCACGAGCCCCTTCAGCAGGTCCTCCAGCGGCACCACGTTGACCACGGCCAGCAGGCCCGCCCGGTCCACGACGAGCTGGAGCGCGCCCCGGAAGGTGCGGTCCTCGAATCCATGGAAGTCGTAGCCGACGCCGTACTCCACCTGCCGCACGTCGAAGCCCGCGCCATCCGGCGTCTCCGCGTCCAGCCGGTCCTGGGCCAGGCCCACCACGGCGCCTGACTCGTCGCGGACCTCGAGGATGGCGCTGGCCGGGGTCCGAACCTCTTCGAACAGGGTCGTCTGGGCGCCGTGGCTCCGCAGCAGCTCCGCCTGCCTGCGGCCGGCCGCCTCGGGCGTGAGCACCTCGTCCACGAGGAGCAGGGTGCGCCGGTTGTCGATGACCTTCCCGGCGATGCCGTAGACGGTGCCCAGGACCTGGGTGCGGACCGCGAGGCCCTTCTCCCGCCACGCCTCCAGGGCGGCTTGCATGCCCGCGCGGTCGGTGATGCGGAACTCGGCCAGTTGGACACGCGCGGACAGCACCGCGGGCGTCCCCTGCGTCACCCGCACCGTCCACCGCGTTCCGGCCGCCGCGTCGAGCACCTTGTCGTCAGGCCCCCCGAAGCGCAGGCGCATCCGGCCTCGCGGTGAGAAGGTGACCTCGCGCCGGCCCTCCATCAGCCGGACGGGCACACGCGGCTCACCGCCTCGGAAGTCCAGGCGCTTGAGGTCCCCGGGCGTGGGGATGCCCTGCGCGAGCGGGTCCTCCGGAGGCTGCGCGGCCTGCGCCGAAGCGGCCGTGCCAGGAGGCGCGCCGGTGGCCGACGTACCCTCCGCCGCCTTCCCAGTGCCCGAACCAGGGGACCCCGCCAGGCCCTCTGCGTTCCCGCTACCGTCAGGGGACGCCAGACCGCTGTCCGAAGGGCCCGGGCCTGGCGACTCCGCCAGGCCATCGCCAGGAGACGCCGGTCCGCTGCCCGGCTGCTGGGAGGACGGCCTCCCTGGGGCGGAGGGCTCCGTGCCATCGCGCTCGGCTGTCGGGGCGGGTCGGCTCCCTTCCTCTCCTGCCACGGAAGTGGGGTCCTCGGTCGGTAGCGAGACGCGCGGCTCGGCTCCGGGTGAGCGGGGACCGTCCGGGGCAGGCTTCGGGGCCGCGCAGGCGGAGAGCAGGACGGAGGCGATGAGGAGCAGGACGGCGTGGCGCACGGGGGGCGACACCGTACTGTCGCACCTCCAAGCTGTCACGAGCCGTTCGCCTGGCGCCTGCAGGGCCGGCCGTTCAACGCGTGCCAGGACGCGGGGGGATGAATACCGGACCCGGCCTCCGGCGTTGCCCCTGCTCATGAAAATCCGACATGGCAACTGCCTGAAGCTGAAGCCCCTGGTGACGAGCGTGCTCCTGCTGGGCGCGGCGGCCTGCGGTGGCTCCGACAGTAACGGCGGGACCTTCGTGCCCCTGCCGAGCCAGTCCCCCCGCTCCTCGGCGCCCGCGCCGGAGTCCGAAGTCGTGGAGTCTCCGGAACCCGTGGCGTCTCCCGCGCCCCCGCGCACCTTCTCGGCGCGGCCGCCCATCGGCGTGCAGGCGGTGCCGGGAACGCCCGTGGCCGCGCTGCCGGACCACTCGGACCACGCCAACATCGAGGACCCGTCCCCTCAGCCGGCCGTCAGCGCCATGACGATGTCCGAGCCCGAGGCGCCTACGTATACCCGCGAGTGGGTGGTGAGCACGTCCGGCGACGACGCGGGCGACGGCAGCGCCGCGCGGCCGCTGCGCACCATCAACCAGGCCATCCGCCTGGCGGGCCCCGGCGAGCTCATCCGCGTCCTCGCCGGCACGTACGCGGAGCGCGTCATCATCGGTGACAACGCGAAGCCGGGCACGGCGGATGCGAAAATCACGCTCCAGGGCGAGGGCAACCCGCGCATCGTCCTGGGCCCCGGTGAGCACGGCCTGGTGCAGGTGCGCCAGCCGCATTGGATCATCGACGGCTTCGAGCTCGACCTGGAGGGCCAGACGCCCTTCGCCGTCACCTTCGAGGGCGACGTGACGGGCTCGATGCTCGTCAACTCGGACCTTCACGGGGGCACGGGCGGCGGCGCGGTGACGACGTTCAACGGCGCCACCGGCCCCATCATCGAGAACAACCACATCCATGACTTCGTGAAGACGACGGGCAACGAGGACTCTCACGGCGTCGTCGTGCAGCCCACGTCGCGCGATGTCACGGTGCGCAACAACGACATCCACGACAACTCGGGCGACTCCGTGCAGTGCCTGGGCCCCGAGGGCTTCAGCAACCTGCCTCCCGCCGAGGGCCTGCTGGTGGAGAACAACCACCTCTACGGCAACCGGGAGAACGCGGTGGACATCAAGACGTGCTTCGACGTCGTCGTCCGCAACAACCGGATGCACCGGTTCCTCCCGACCTCCACGGCCAAGGGCGAGGTCGTCGTCGTCCATTACTCCGCGAGCAACGTGCTGGTGGAGGACAACGAAATCTACGACAGCGCCAAGGGCATCTCGGTGGGGGGCAGCCGCGATGGTGCCCTGCCTAGCGGCGTGATTGTCCGCCGCAACCGCCTGCACGACATCACCGATGCCGGCGGCGGCGAGGGCACGGCCATTCGCCTGGAGAACTCGGAGGGCACCCTGGTGGTCAACAACACCGTCACCCGGGCGGCCACCGCGCTCACCCTCGGCCACGGCACGGGTGGGCCCACCCAGGCCGCGGTGGTGCGGAACAACATCTTCGCGGACGCGCCCATCGCGGTGAACCTGGGCCCCATGGCCCCGGGCATGAAGATGGGCCACAACCTCTTTCCGGCGGGAGCCCAGTTCAAGCAGGAAGGCGTCGCCGTGGACCTGACCGCCTTCCAGGCCGCCACGGGTGATACCACCTCCCGCGCCGGGGCCGCGGACCTGGGCGCGGCCTTCGCGCCGGGGCCCATGGCCCAGGACTCGGGCGAGGACATCGGCATGCCATTCTGCGGCGCCGGGCCGGACATCGGCGCGGTGGAGCTGGGCTGCTGACCCGCGTCACCGACCCCTGAAAAGGCCAAGGCCCGATGCGGAGTCACTTTCCGCACCGGGCCTTGTTGCTTTGAGGCGCCACCCGGATTCGAACCGGGGAATGAAGGTTTTGCAGACCTTTGCCTTACCACTTGGCTATGGCGCCGAGAGGATGGGGTCGGCTTTATACGCAGCCCGCCACCACGCGGTCAAGGACGCAACCGCTGTCGGGTGTTCGGGCGTCCCGTTAGCATTCCGCCACGGAAAGGTTCCACCCCGGGTGCGCGTGCAGGCATCCGAACGGACGAGGTGCTCGAACGATGCTTCACGGCCATGGACTGTACCTGGAAGAGCATGACGCGTTTCGTCGCACGGTGCGTGCAGTGGTGGAGAAGGAGATCCGCCCCTTCGTCCGGGAGTGGGAGGCCCGCGAGGAGTTCCCCCGGGAGCTCTTCACCCGCTTTGGCGAGCTGGGCTTCCTCGGCTTGAAGTACCCGGTGGAGTACGGGGGCTCGGCCGCGGGGGAGCTCTACGAGGCGGTGCTCCTGGAGGAGCTGGGCCGGTGCGGCTCGGGCGGCGTGTCCGCGGGACTGGGGGCGCAGTTCACCATCTCCACGGGGCCGCTCCACCTGTTCGGCACGGAGGCGCAGAAGCGCCGCTGGCTGACGCCCGCCATCCGGGGCGAGAAGATTGGCGCGCTGGGCATCACCGAGCCCGACGCCGGCTCCGACGTGGCGGGCCTGCGCACCACCGCGCGGCGTGAGGGTGACTGCTACGTGGTGAACGGCTCCAAGACGTACATCACCAACGGCGTCCGCGCGGACTTCGTGGTGCTGGCGGTGAAGACGGACCCGGCGGCCGGCCACAAGGGCCTGTCCATGCTGGTGGTGGAGAAGGGCACCCCGGGCTTCAGCGTGGGGCGCAAGCTGGACAAGCTGGGCTGGCGCGCGTCGGACACGGCGGAGCTGTTCTTCGAGGACTGCCGCGTCCCCGCGGAGAACCTGCTCGGCGTGGAGGGGCAAGGCTTCTCGCAGATCATGGGCAACTTCCAGTGGGAGCGCCTGTCGCTGGCGCTGGGCGCGGTGGGCGCCATGGAGGAGATGCTGGAGACGGTGCTGGCGCACGTGAAGTCGCGGCGCGCCTTCGGCCGGTCGCTCCACCAGTTCCAGGTGGTGCGCCACAAGCTGGCGGAGCTCTTCACCGCCCGCGAGTCGGCGCGGCAGCTCACGTACCACGCGCTGCGCCTGCACGTGGCGGGCGAGTGGGCCGTGGCGCAGACATCCATGGCGAAGAAGGTGGCCACGGAGACGTGCTGCCGCGTGGCGGACGAGTGCCTCCAGCTCCACGGCGGCGCGGGCTACATGATGGAGTACGACATCCAGCGCCACTGGCGGGACGCGCGGCTGGGCCCCATCGGCGGCGGCACCAGTGAGGTGATGAACGAAATCATCGCCAAGCAGCTCGGCCTGTAGGGCGGGGGCGCGGTGCGGCACGGCGCCCCGCCCGCCACGCGGAGGGCAGGCGGGGAGGCGGCGCGGAACAGGCCGTTGGAGCTCCGGGTTACCCGAGAAGACCCCGCGGAGGTCGCCGTGGAGCCCACCATCCTCTGTGCCGAGCTGTACATGCGTCTGGGGGACGACGAAGTGCTCGTCCTCGACTGTCGGGACGCTGCCGATTGGGAGCGCTATGACCTGCACATCCCCGGAGCCCTGCGGATGACGTCCGCGGAGATCGCCCGCGACCACCACATGCTCCCGGACGACGAGCTCATCGTCCTCTGCGGCTGCTCTCCGGACGGAAGGGACTGCCGCCGGTTGTGCCGCCTGCTGCGGATGAAGGGGCGCGAGGCCGTCTGCCTCGAAGGGGGACTGCTGGCGTGGGTGACAGGTGGCTTCCCCACGGAGCGGCACACCCGGGCTCCGGTGGCCGTGATGCCCCGCTGAGCATCGGGGTGGATGCGGTGCGTCGGGAAAGGGTGTAATGGAGCGGGCGACTTCCTCCTTCGTTGGGAGATTGGAGACACGCCCCCATGGCCAGGCTTCGCGCGGCACTCATCGGTGCCACTGGACTCGCCGGACAGCAATTCATCGCGGCCCTCAAGGACCATCCCTCCATCGAGCTGACGGGCCTCGCGGCCTCGCCCCGCTCGTCGGGCAAGACGTACGCGGAGGCCTTGAAAACGGCGAACGGCATGACGGCGTGGTTCGTCCCGGAGCCGCTGTCGGCCGACATCGCCCGCATGAAGGTGGTGGCCGGAGACGCGCTGGAGGCCAAGGACTATGACCTGGTCTTCTCCGCCGTGGAGGCGGACGTGGCGCGCGAGCTGGAGCCGCGCCTGGCGAAGGACATCCCCGTGTTCTCCGCCGCCAGCGCCTTCCGCTACGAGGACGACGTCCCGCTGCTGATTCCCCCCGTCAACGCCTCGCACGCCCCCCTCGTGCGGGAGCAGCAGCGCCGGCGCGGCTGGAAGGGCTTCATCGTCCCCATCCCCAACTGCACCACCACCGGCCTCGCGGTGACGCTGGCCCCGCTGGTGGAGCGCTTCGGCGTCAAGGCGGTGCTGATGACCAGCCTGCAGGCCATGTCCGGCGCGGGCCGCTCGCCGGGCGTCATCGGCATGGACATCCTCGACAACGTCATCCCCTACATCCCCAAGGAGGAGCACAAGGTCGAGGTGGAGACGAAGAAGATCCTTGGCGCGCTCCGGCCGGGTGGCGAGGGCCTCACGCCGCACGACGTCCGCGTGTCCTGCACCTGCACCCGCGTGGCGGTGATGGAGGGGCACACCGAGTCCGTCTTCGTCTCGCTGGAGAAGAAGGCCACGGTGGCCGAGGTGACCCAGGCCCTCCGGGAATGGCAGGGCGCCGAGCTGGCCCGGAACCTGCCGTCCGCCGCGCCGCGGTGGATTGAGGTGCTGGACGATCCATTCCGACCCCAGCCCCGGTTGGACCGGGACACGCACGGCGGTATGGCCACCACGGTGGGCCGCATCCGCGAGGACGGCGTCCTGGAGAACGGCTTCAAGTACGTCCTGGTGTCCCACAACACCAAGATGGGGGCCGCGCGAGGCGCCATCCTCGTGGCCGAGCTGCTGCTGGCCCAGGGCTTGTTGGGCTGAACCCCGGCACTGACACACGGCGGTCACAGATTCAGGGTGCCATCGCCAGCTCGAACCACTACTCTGCGCGCCCACGGACGCGCCTGGTTTCTACCGAGAGGAGACTTTTCAATGGCCTACGTCGTCGCCGACCCTTGCATCAAGTGCAAGTACACCGACTGTGTCGAGGTGTGCCCGGTCAACTGCTTCTACGAGGGTGCCAACTTCCTGGTCATCCACCCGGATGAGTGCATTGACTGCGGCGCTTGCGAGCCCGTGTGCCCCACCAAGGCCATCTTCCCTGAGACGGAGCTTCCGGAGCAGTGGAAGGAGTACAAGGCGCTGAACGCCGACTTCTCGGCGAAGTGGCCGAACATCGCGGAGAAGAAGTCCGCGCTGCCCGAGGCCGAGGAGTTCAAGGAGAAGGAGGGCAAGCGCTCCCTTCTGGATCCTTCGCCGGGCGCATAGGCCATCCATCATCGCGTGTCCCGGAAGGCCCTTTCGTCCCGGCGAGAGGGCCTTCTTCGTTGAAGGAAGCTACTGTGCGTGCAGCGCGCGCAGCTTCAGGCCTCGCGCCTCGAGCGCATCGCGCAGCCGGTGCAGGTCCTCCTCGGCCAGGGGGCCCCGTCGCCCCTGGATGCGCAGGGATACTTCGCGTGGGCCGATTCGCTCGACTTCCACCGTGGCGTCCAGGTGGCCGCGCACGCTCATGCTGAGCGCGGGTCGCTGCGACTTCACGAAGACGTCGATGCGTTCGATGAGCGCCATCGCCGCCTCGGCGCGCGTGGCGGCGTGGACGCTCTCTGCCGCGGCGCTGCTCCCCCCTGAGGCTCGGCCCGCTGCGGCCAGGGCGCCCTCGCGGCCTGTGGACTCCGGCATGGAGCGCTGCGTGTCCACCGGGAGCGGCACGGGTGTGGCGCGGGTGTCCGGTGGCGCGGGCGCCGCGGCGCGACAGTCCCTCGACAGCTCACGGGCGATGAGCTCCTGGAGGCGGTGCTCGGTGCGCTCCTGGCCTTGCAGCTGCGCCTCGCTGCGGACGGTGCCCAGCCGCTGGACCTCGGCGTGCATCGCCTGGCGCTTGAGGCCCAGACTCTCGGGGCTGGAGATGGCGCCTCGCTGGGGGGCAATCACGGGCCCGGTGGCGCGCGCCACCAGGGCAGGCGCGGGCCGGAACTGCAGGGCCGCTGGCGGGGCCGTGGGCGCTCGCCGGGACGGCTGCGCTTCGCCACGGGGCTCCGCTTCCTCCAGTGCCTTCTTGAAGCGCTCTGCGTCGGATGACTTCGCCTGCCTGGCCCGCGTGGCGGGCTCCTGACTGTCGACCTTCATGGCATCCCTCGTGCGATGGCGCGGGGACGAAGCAGGGGACATGCCAGGAGCAGACGACGGACGGGCACCGCCGGGGTGGTACTCCCGCGTGGATGGGCGTCCAGGCGCGGGATGTGGGTCAGCGGTGGGTGCCGAAGGCGCCGGGCTGGATGGGGGCCAGGCCCGTCAGGTCGTTGACGGCCATGGGGCAGCTGGCCACGGTGGCGGGGTCCACCAGGATGGGCGTCTTCGTCCAGTCGCGCTCCGGGAAGAGCAGCGCATCCCGCAGCTCGATGGACGTCAGGCCCTTCTTGTACTCCCAGAAGCGGCCACGCACGATGACGCGGGAACCCTTGAGCAGCTTGTTGAGGTCCGTGAACTGCGTGTCCTGGAGCTTCGCCGTGATTTCCACGCGGGGGCGCTTGGTCGGCTTGCCGAACTGGAACTCGTAGCGCTCCGTCGTCGGCGCCTCGGGCTCCTCCCACATGAGGCGGGCGAGCATGTAGGGCGCTTCGGGCTCTTCGCCCTTCTTGAGACGCTTCTTCTTCGGCTTCACGAGCTTCACGTCCAGCAGCTCCAGCGCGCTGAAGGCGACCTCGTGGTCCAGGTAGTTCTCGCGGAACAGGGCCTCGGCGGTGGAGGCCCCCACGGACGTGGCGCGCTGCACCTCCTGGGCATAGCGCTCGCGCAGCGCGGGCAGGGTGACCAGGAAGCTGTCCAGCGGCTTCACCCCCGCGGCGAGGAAGCGCAGCCGGCCGGTGTCGATGGCCGGGTAGTGGGGGGCCAGCGCCTCCGCCGTCACCAGCCACTCGGGCGGCAGCTTCCGGTCGATGAGCACGCGCCGGACCATGGCCACGAAGAAGGCGTTGCCGGGAAAGCGCTGGTTGACGAGCTGGGTGCTGAGCGCGTTCACCAGCACCGGGTCCAGCATGAAGTTCTCGTCGCGCTTGTGGAAGTACACGCCCGCCTCACCCAGCAGGGTGAGCATCGCGCCGAGCACCTGGGCACACCCCGCGTCCTGGGTGCCCTGCTTCAACCCCTGGTTCAGCTTCGACCGGGTGAAGCGCTTGTCCAGGTCCTCCTCGCGGAAGACGGGCGCCTGGCCGTTGCCGAAGAAGAGCTCCGGCTGGGCGGTTGCGGGCATGGCCGACAAGGCCAGGACGAGTGCGAGCAGTCGGTTGAAGCGCATGGCGCCTGGCAGCCTAGCATGGGGGGCAGGCGGGGCGTGGGGGCGCAACCCCGGCCCGCCACGGTGCTTTTTCCGCCTGTTGACCTCGCGGGCTTTTGTGTACCTTGCCCGCGACATGGCTTCTCCCACGGATACCTCCGCGCCCGTTACCATCGCTCCGATCCAGAACGAGGCGGAGCTCATGCAGGCGCTCGCCATCCGCGAGGTGGTGTTCATCGAGGAACAAGCGGTTCCCGAGGGCATCGAGCGCGACGCCGAGGACGCGCACGCCTACCACGTCATCGCCCACCAGGGCGGGCACGCCATCGGCACGGGCCGACTGGTGATGCTGGCGCAGCCTCCGGCGAACCAGGAGGGCAAGTGGGGCCAGATTGGCCGCATGGCGGTCCTCCAGTCGCACCGCAAGGCGCGCATCGGCTCCAGGCTGCTGACGTCCCTCGAGGAGGAGGCGCGTCGGCGCGGCGTCAACGGCATCATGCTGCACGCGCAACTCTACGCGCTCGACTTCTACAAGAAGCACGGCTACCAGCCGGTTGGCGGCGTCTTCGAGGAAGCCGGCATGGAGCACCTGGAGATGCACAAGCGCTTCTGACGGACGTCACCGCCGTGGCGGCCGGGGGGCGGGTGGCTGGGCATGCCGCGGATCCTCCGGCCACGAGTGGCGGGGGTACTTGCGGCACAGCTCCTTGCGGATGGCGGGGTAGTGCCGCTCCCAGAAGCCCGACAGGTCGGTCGTCACCTGCACCGCGCGCATGTTCGGGGCCAGCAGGTGCAGCACCAGCGGGACGCGGCCCGCGCAGACGGTGGGCCCCTGCGCCATGCCGAAGAAGTCCTGCAGGCGTGACTCCACCCAGGGCGGCTTGCCCGGCTCGTAGTGGACCTTGACGCCGCGGCCACCGGGCAGCGTCACGCGCTCGGGGGCATGGGTGGCCAGCAGCCGCTGCTGCTCGGAGGTGAGCCGCGCGTAGAGCGCGTCGAGGAGCGACACGCCCTCCAGGTCCTTGAAGCTGCGCGCGTCCGAGCACAGCGACGCCAGCGCATCGCGCAGGAAGGCCTCGTCGACCGAGGGGAACTTCGCCTCGGGGAAGGCCTCCGCCAGCAGGGCCACGCGGGTGCGCCACTGCTCCAGGGCCTCCGGGTCCGCGAACTTCCCCGGGCCCGCGGCCAGCGCGGCCTCCACGAGCACGCGGGCGGTGGCCTCGGACGCGGGTGCGGGGGTCCGCGTCTCCTCCAGTACCAGGTTTCCGTAGGACAGGCGGGTGAGCCGCTCCACACGCCGGGCCTCGGCGTTCCACTGGAGGGTGTCCACCTCCTCGAGCGTCTCCGGGTACAGGTCCAGCAGCCACTCGGGCTCCACGGCGCTGGCGAGCCGCACCACGGCGCCCTTGCCGGGGCGCTCCTCGGCGTCCGCGGCCACCATGAGGTCGGCGTCCTGGACGACGCTGACCTCGGACAGGGTGGCCGTTCCGCCGCCGAACATGAGCAGCTCCGGCGCGCGGGGGCGGCGCCGGCGGGCGACGCGGTCGGGGTAGCCCGCGAGCACGCTCAGCATCAGCGCCTGTTCCACGTCCTCGGCACGGTGGGGCCGCTCGCCTTGGGAGCGCACGGCGCGCCGCAGCTGCTTCTGGACCCGGTCCACGGACTGAACGGCACCGGCCTCCAGCGAGAGCGAGTGCATGCGTCCCGAGGCGAACCCCGCACGCTCGGCCTCGCGGAAGCGCTCGAACAACTCCAGCAGGTCGGAGGGCCCGCTGACGACGGCGGCCGGGCGGCCTCCGTGGCCCAGGTTGGCGCGGGCCTCGCGGCGGATGTCGCGTTCGCCCATGAGGGCGGCGAGCACGGCGGCCTCGGCGCCCACGCCCCGGCGTTCGCCCTCGACGATGATGCGTGCCTGGCGCGGGTGGACGGGGAAGCGCAGGAGCCGCTCGCCGACGTCCGTGACGCGGCCCTGGGCATCGACCGCGCCCAGCCGGCGCAGCAGGGTCTCCGCGGCGTCGAGCGATGCGGGGGGAGGGGGCTCGAAGAAGGGGAATGCCCCCAGGTCGGTGATGCCGGAGGCGCGCAGGGAGAGCACGGTCTCCGCCAGGTCCATGCGGCGAATCTCCGGGGCGTCCTGCTCGGGGCGGCCGTCGAAGTCGTGCTGCGTGTAGAGGCGCAGGCAGTGGCCGGCGCGCGTGCGGCCAGCGCGGCCCGCCCGCTGGATGGCGGACGCGCGGCTGACCTTGGACAGCTTGAGCGTGGGCAGGCCGGACCAGGGCGAGTGGGACGCCACGCGCGCGAGGCCCGAGTCGATGACCACGGCGACGCCGTCGATGGTGACGGACGTCTCGGCGACGTTGGTGGAGAGGATGATCTTCCGCCGCGAGCTGCGGCGCACGGCGCGGTCCTGCTCGGCGGGGGAGAGGTCGCCGTGGAGGGGGAGCACGTCGGCGCCATGGCGCTCGGCGAACTCGGCGCAGGCGTCGCGCGCGCGGCGGATTTCGCCCGCGCCGGGGAGGAAGACGAGCACGTCGCCATCCACGCCCTGGGCGAAGACGCGCTTGAGGCCGGAGAGCACCTGCTGGTCCAGGTGGCGGTCATCGGGCGCGGCCAGGTACTCCACGCTGACGTCGAAGCGGCGGCCTTCCGAGCGGAGTGATGGGGCGCCGCCGAGGTACGCCCGGATGGGCTCCGCCTCCAGGGTCGCGGACATGACGACGACCTTGAGGTCCGGCCGCGTCGTCTCCTGGAGGCGGCGGAGCATCGCCAGGGAGATGTCGGCGGAGAGATGGCGCTCGTGGAACTCGTCGAGCACGACGATGCCCACGTCGCGCAGCTTCGGGTCGGAGAGCAGTCGGCGGCCCAGGACGCCTTCGGTGACGAAGGACAGGCGGGTCTTCGCGCTGCGAACGTCTTCGAAGCGGACCTGGTAGCCCACCGACTCGCCGACGCGCTCGCCCACTTCTTCGGCCACGCGCTGTGCGGCGAGCCGGGTCGGGAGCCGGCGAGGCTGGAGGACGATGAGCTCCTTGCCCTGGCCCAGCCCGGCCTCCAGGAGCGCGCGGGGCACACGGGTGGTCTTGCCCGCGCCCGGGGGCGCCTCCAGCACGAGCGAGCGCGCGCCACGCAGGGTGGAGACAATGTCCGGAAGCAGGGGATCGATAGGAAGCGCGACATCCGCCATGGCCCGGTGTCCTCTAGGGCGTCTCCGCGCCAGGCGTCGAGGGCGCGGACTGCGTGGGTGGCTTCTTCTTGCGGACGCGGGGGGCCTGCGCCTCGCTCGCGGGGGCACCCTCGCCGGAGTCGGGCGAGACCGGCGCCGCAGCGTCCGGCTTCTTGCGGCCACGAGGTGCCTCGCTCGTGGCGGTGGGCTCAGCGGGCACGGTGTTCGCTGCGTCCGCCTTCTTGCGGGGACGGGACGCCTGCGTCTCGCCCGCTGGCGCGTCCTCGGCATCGGGCGAACCTGGCCGCGCGGCATCCGCCTTTCTGCGGGCACGGGACGCTTGGGCTTCGCTCTCCGACAAGCTGCCGGCCTTGGGCAAGGCGGGCTCTCCTGCAACCGCCTGCTCCCGAGCAGGGGACGCCTGCGTGTCGCCGGCTGCCTCGACGGAAGCGGGCTCCGCTGCGTCGACCTTCTTTCGGCCCCCGCGCGTAGTGCGCGGCGCCTGACCGGGCGCACCTTCTCGAGGGGCGCGTGTCTCCCCCGGACCGTTCTCGATTGCAGCCGATGCTGCGGCCCCGACGTCCTCTCCACCGTCCGTCTTCGCGGAGTCCCCTTTGCGGCCCTGGTCCGTCACGGCGGGCTCGCTGCCAGGTGCCGCCTCGGCACTGTTGCCCCGCACGGTGTCGTCACCACCCACTGAACCCGTGTCGGCTGTGCTGTCGCTCCCGGCCCGGCGTGGACTGGCGTCGAGGTTCTTGCCGGCGCTCTCCGCCGCACCGGCGCTGGGAGCACGGCTCTCGCTGGCGCTCTCCGCTGTACCGGTGCTGGCGCCACGGCTCTCGCTGGCGCTCTCCGCCGCACCGGCGCTGGCGCCACGGTGCGCATCGGTGCTGTCCACCGAGCGGTCGTTGTCCGCCGACGCTTCAACGCCGCCTGCGCCGGTGTCAGCCGCCGCCGCGACGTTCGAGGGCGCCGACGGCGCAGCTGCATCGTGGGGCGCGATATCACCACCGGCATCCAGGGCGGCGACCTCGGCGAGCTCAGCTTCCGTGGGCTCCATGGAGTCCACGGGCTCCTCAAGCCCAGCCAGCGTGTCGTCAGCGAGCGACAGTCCCCGCCCGGCGCGGCGCTTGGGTTTGAGGTGCAGCCCGGCTGCTTCGTAGACGGTGGGCACGGGCACGAGCGCGGCCTCGGCCAGCAGACGCGCCTGGCGGAGGGACTGGTCGAGCTTGCGGCCCAACGTCACCAACTCCTCGCGCAGGAGGTTCTCCTGTTCCTGCGTCAGCGGCGCGGGCTCATGGCTGGTGCGCCATGCGGTATGGGCGGCCAGCACCTGCTCCATGACGGGCCGGACGAGCGCGAAGTCCTCGCGAGCGAAGATGCGCGTCACGTAGGCACTCTTGGTTCGCCGCTCGTAGGACGTCGCGTACTCGAGGACGGCCTCACGCGGGGCGCGCCGCAACTGCGGGAACTTCAGATGGGGGAAGAGGGCCTCGATGACGGGCGCACGGCTGCTGGCGGTGAAGGTGATGCCAGCGTGCAGCTTCTCCAGGGCATCCACCCACAGCCCCTGCTGATGGAACGCGTATTCCTCGCGGGCCTCTTCGAGCTCGGGCAGGTCCTTCACGCGGTCCAGCACGCCCGCGGTGGGGGCGCGCGCGGTACGGACCAGCTCCAGCGCGGTGGCGAGCCAGCCCTTCTCGGCGTCGAGGCCAGGCCGGCCGGTGAGCATTTCCCCCGCCGCGGCGAGGCGGGCCTCGAAGGCTTCGGCAAAGCGGATGAGCTCGTACGATTCGAGCGTGGACGACATGCAGCGGCTCCTCGGAAGGGCGGCGGGAGATAGCACACCCGGCGCGGTGCACCGAGCGGCCGGGCAGGGGCCTCAGCGCCCGCCGAGCAGCGTCTCCATGGCCTCGGGGTGCGAGAAGTCAGGGAAGGCGACGGTGGCTCCCGCGTCCAGGAGCGCCTGGGCCGTGAAGGTGCCGGTTCCCACGCCGATGCACTCGGCGCCGATGCCCTGGGCCGCATGAACGTCCTTGGGCGTATCGCCAATGACGACGACCCGGCATTCCTCCATGGGCACGCCGAGCAGCGCCGCGCCGGCCTTGGCGCCGCAGCGGATGAGCTCGGTCCGGTCCTCGTTGTCGCAGCCGAAGCCGCCGAAGTCGAACTGGTCGTAGATGCTCACGCGCTCCAGCTTCACGCGGGCGCCTGCCCGGACGTTGCCGGTGCCCAGTCCCACCGCGAACCCGGGGCGGCTGCGGGCCTCCTTCACGGCCTCGCGCATGCCGGGGAACACGCGGTAGCGCTGGTCATCGACCTTGTGCACCTCGTCGGTGAGGTGGGCGACGTAGGCGTCGATGACCGCATCGATGGCCTCGGTCGTGTCCTCCACGCCGATGATGCGCATGGCCTTGCGGACGATGGCCCGGTCGGTCATGCCGGACATGGCGAACGAGTCGCACGCGTCCCGGCGCCCATGCAGTTTTTCGAAGGCGGCTTCCATGGCGCGGCGCCCCGCGCCTCCCGTGGTGACCAGGGTTCCATCGATATCGAAGAGAAGGACGGTGGGACGCATGGTCCCCATCTAATGGAAGCCCCGTGCCGACGCGAGCCCGGAGTCAGGCGTCCCGCGCTCCCTCAGGGCTCGACGAGCGTGAGGCCACGCTGGAGCGCCTCCCGGACCAGGGCGCGCTCCTCCAAGGGCAGCCGGTCCTCCAGCGCTTGCCGGGCCTCCTTCCCGCCCAGGCGTCCAAGCGCCACGGCCACGGCTTCCCGAACCTGGGTTTCCGGGTCCTGGAGGCGGGAGATGAGGGGAGGGATGGCGTCGAGCCCCAGGCACCGTCCCAGCGCTCCTGCCGCGCTCGCCCGCACCTCGGCTGGCGCCTTTGCATCCTCGAGCACCTTGCGAATGGGGGCCGCGCCTCCTGCGGGGTCCACCAGGGCCAGCGAGGTCACGGCCAGCTTCCTTCGCTCGGCGGGCACGGATGGATCCACGACGAGCGCGGACAGGACCGGAGCGGCTGCGGGGCCCAGTCGCCGCCACGCCTCTTCGGGTTGGGCGCCGGTACGCGTGGCATCGAGGAGCGCCATGACCTGGGCTTGGACGTCACCGCCCGGCGTGGGCGCGCTGGAGGCGTGAGAGGGCTCAGGTGTAGCGGGCACGATGAACCGGGCCATGCTCCCGGAGGCCACGAGCAGCACGCCGCCGAGCACCATGGGTTGCCAGGCCTGGCAGCGGGAGGACCGCGAGGGGACGGTTCCAGGGCGTGAGGGCAGGGAGGTCGTCATGGGGGCTTCCCGGTCAGGGGAGGGGGACGCCCCGGTTTATACGTCATTGGTGCCGCAACAGGACGGGAAGCCCGTTATGGTCGGCGCGTCATGGCCGGACGAGTCTTCTTCTTCCTGCAGCACGCGACGTTCGAGCCGGCCTTCCAGGCCGCCACCATGGGAATCACCGCCGCGGCCATGGGCGACGAGGTCTACTTCGTCTTCGCCTTCGATGCGCTTCGCCAGCTCGTGAGCGGCGCTTATGGCCATCCGTCGACCGAGCGTGAGCACGAGGAGGCCGCGCGCGCGAAGTCACTCGGAGTGCTGGCGCCAGCGCGGATGCTGGCGGAGGCGCGTACGCTGGGCGCGAGGCTGATCGCCTGCGACACTACGGTACGCCTCTGTGGCTACGAGCCGGACGCGCTGGAGGGCACCCTCGATGAGGTGATGGGGATGGCCTCGCTGTGGCGAATGACCGAAGGGGCACGGATTCTCACCCTGTAGTAGGTGGTCCGGGGGCCTACGTCCGCCGCGCGTGGGCACCTGTACCGTCTGGCGTGTCGGTTCTCGCTGTAACGTCGCAGTGGCATCCAAACGGTCTGGAATCAGTCTGCAGACGCTGTAGCGCCCGACGGGAATGACGCGATAACCTGTCGCTACGCCGTACCCCCATTGGAGAACCCCGGCCGCGCGGGAAGCTCCGCGTCCCCAGTAGCAGAAGGAACCCATTGCCTATGCGCTCCAAGCTGCCCCTTCTGAGTGCACTCTCTGCCGGCGCGCTCGTCCTGGCCTGCCAGACATACGACTTCGAGCCGGTGGAGCCGCTGGCCATCGCGCAGACGACGGTCGAGCAGGTCATCAACGCCCGTCAGAGCAAGCCCAACATCATGCTGTTGGTGGATACCTCTGCATCGATGACGGACCCAGTGGACCCTTCGAATCCGGCCTGCATCGTGGACTACCAAGGTTCCCCGACTCTTTGTGGCCGCGATGTGCCGTGTAATGTCGACGTCTGTCCCACTCGCTGGACGGAGTTGCAGGCGGCAGTTCCCGCGTTCCTTGAGAACAGTGGGCCATTCGTTCGCTTCGCGCTGACGACCTACCCTGAGACTCGTGGTGGGCTCACTGTCGCCGACTCGTGCCGGGAGGCAACCTCGAACGCACTGTTGAAGGGGCTGCCGGAACAGGAGGACGATGCCTCCCTTCTCGCCCATGCGAGTGAGATCAACGACATTCTTCAGGGCATCCCCAATGCGGGTGAGGGACGGCCCCTGGGTGGCACTCCGACGAGTGGAAGCCTGAACTTCGTGGGCTCACTGGAGGGGCTCCAGGATCCGAACCGGGAGAACTTCGTCATCCTGCTGACGGACGGTCTGCCGAACTGCAACAATGGGAACGTCAACGACGGCACGAACCCCGAGTTGTGCAAGTGCACCATCGAGGGCACCAACGGTTGCCAGACCTCCTCGTATCTGCGCCGTGGGTGCCTGGACATGGATGCCTCCGTGGCCGCAGTGCAGGCGCTGGAGCAGAAAGGGATTTCGACCATCGTGATCGGCTTCGGCGCGGAGACTGCCAGTGGCGAGGGCCCGGCGGTGCTGGACGCCATGGCTCGGGCGGGTGGTTTCGCTCGGGAGTGCGACGACCAGGGGTCCTGCGGCGCCGACGACACGTGCAATCCGACGACAGGCCTGTGCAACCGCTCCTTCTACCAGGCTGGGAACCAGGCTGAGCTTGCTCACGCTCTGGAGGAAATCAGTCTGGCGGTCAGGCTCCCGGAGCCCTGCCTAATCAAGCTGGAAGGTCCCGAGCGCCCGTCGGATCCCAAGCTGCTCGTGGTCTACGTGGAAGGTGAGCGCACCGCGCCGAGCGACAGCACGTGGTCGCTGACCGAGAAGGGCGTGCTCTTCACGGGAGAGACCTGTGATCGCATCCTGGCCTCCACGCCGGAGTCGCCCGTGCGGATTGAAGTGCGGGCCATCCGTCAGCGGTAGCTACGCAGTTCGCGGGGCGGCTTTACCCGGCGTGGGGCGGGGATTATAGGTCCCTCGCTCCCCGGAATGGCCGCCCCGCTCATGAAAGCCACCATCCTCTCGCGCTCCGCTTCCATTCCGTCCACCCGGCGACTCGTCGAGGTGGCGCGCGCCAGAGGGCACCGGGTGCGGGTGCTCAACCCGCTCCGCGTGCAGATGCACCTGGATGGGCGCAGCGCCACGCTCTATTACGGCCGCAAGAAGCTGGCGCCCACGGACGTCGTCCTCCCTCGCATCGCCCAGTCCATCAACAACTACGGGCTTGCCGTGGTGAACCAGTTCGGGCTCGCAGGTGTGCCGCTGGTCAACCATGCGCAGGCCATCGCGCAGTCGCGCAACAAGATGCGCTCACTGCAACTGCTGTCCGCGCACGGCATCGACATTCCGGGCACGGTCATGGCCCGAGACGCGGCGCACCTCAAGGAGATGGTGGGTCTGCTGGGAGGCGTGCCAGTCCTGGTCAAGCTGCTGCAGGGGCAGGAGAAGCACGGCGTCATGGTGTGCGAGAGCCTCCAATCCCTGGAGGCCGCGCTCGAGGCCGTGTTGGGGCTCGGCCACAACCTCGTCATGCAGGAGTACGTGAAGAGCACGGGGCTCGATGTCCGCGTGCTCGTCGTGGGCGGCGAGGCAGTGGCGGCGGTACGCCGTCGGCCACGCCCGGGGCGGTTGGCGCACACCCTCATCAAGGGGGCTCGCCTGGAGGCACACGAGCTCTCTCCCGGGCAGCGCGCCACCGCGGAAAAGGCCACGCGGCTCATCGGCCTCGAGGTGGCCGCGGTCGACTTGCTGGACGTGCAGGGACAGCCCAAGGTTTTCGAGGTGAACAGCTCGCCCGCGCTGCCCGAGATGGAGGCCGCGACCGGCGTGGACCTGGCCTCGGTCATCATTGCCCGCGCGGAAGCGCTCGTGGAGGGGGCTTCCCCCATCTCGGTGCCAGACCTGTCGCCGCCTGTCGCGCTGCCGGTTCCGGCGGCGCTGGCCATGCCCGCCACCCAGCGGAAGGGCCCCGGGCGCCGGGGGCGGACCGGGGAAGGCAGCGCGTGAAGAGAAAGACGGCCTGGGCCGTCTCAAGCGTGATACGCACCCCTCGTTTCCAGGAGACGCCCCATGCTTCACCGTCGACGCCTTTCCTCCCTGGCCGCCCTGCTGGCGGCAGTGACCTGCTCCGCGCCAGTACTGGCCGCGGATGTGGACCCCGCCTCCTTGTATGAGGTCTCCACTGACGGCACCTCGACGCAGGTCAAGGCAGGGGAGAAGGGGACCTTCGTGCTGGCCATCAAGTCGAAGGCGGGCGCTCACGTCTCAGACGAGGCACCGCTGAAGCTCGAGGTGAAGGGCACCCAGCTGACGCCAGCGAAGGAGAAGCTGTCCCTCGCGGACTCGGTGGCCAAGAAGGCGGAAGGTCAGGAGTTCGCGGACCCTCGCTTCGAGGTCCCCTTTACGGCCGCAGCGGCGGGGAAGGGCTCCGTGGACGCCAAGCTCACCTTCTTCATCTGCACGGAGAAGATCTGCGCACGCCAGCAGAAGACCTTCTCCCTTCCCGTCGAGGTCCTCTGAATCCCCATGCGTGAGCGTTCTTCCAAGGGCGGCCGCGGCGAGCGCGGGAACGACGTGCCCCCCCAGCGCACCAGCCGCGGGGAGCGTGGAGGCGGGGAAGCCTCCCGTTTCGTCTACGGTGTGAACCCCGTCCTGGAGGCGCTCCGGGCCCGTCCGGACGAGGTGGAGCGCCTGTACCTCGTGGAGGGGCAGCTCGGAGCCCGGGCCGCCGGGGAACTGCTCAGCCGGGCACGTGAGTCTGGCATCCGCGTGGAGAAGGTGACCCGCGAGCGCCTGGCCACCCTCGCCGATGGCGGTGTGCACCAAGGGGTGGTCGTCGAGCTGCGCGGGTTCAAGTACGTAGAGCTGGAGGACATCCTTGAGGCCGCGAAGTCTCGCGGTCAGGCCCCACTGGTGGTGGTGCTGGATGGAATCCAGGACCCGCACAACCTGGGCGCCATCATCCGGTCCGCGGATGCATTGGGGGCGCACGGCGTGGTGATCGCCAGGGACCGGGCGGTGCAGGTGACGGGGACGGTGGCCAAGGCCTCCGCGGGGGCGGTGGAGCACAGCCGCATCGCCCGCGTGGTGAACATCTCCAGGGCGCTGGAGGAGCTGAAGGAGGCCGGGCTATGGGTCGCCGCGGCGGATGTCGACGCCCAGGAGCCCATGTGGAGCGCCCGGCTGGATGGTCCCCTGGCGCTCGTGGTGGGCGCCGAAGGGGCCGGCGTCCGGGAAGGCGTGCTCAAGCACTGTGACTTCCGCCTCCGGATTCCGATGGCGGGGCAGGTGGGTTCACTGAATGCGTCCGTTTCTGCCGGTATTCTGTTATACGAGGTCGCCCGGCAGCGGGGCGCCGCTTCCGGCCGGTAGTCGAAGTTCGGGATCAATCTCCTTGACTTGGGCGAATGGGAATTCTAGAAGGGCGCCCCTCTCAGGGCGGTGACGGGTGGTTGACGGAGCCGCGGGTGTGGGGTAGGGCGGCAGTCGCAGTACCGGATGAGTGCCGGTGTAGCTCAGCTGGTAGAGCAACTGATTTGTAATCAGTAGGTCGCGGGTTCAAATCCCGCCGCCGGCCAGGTAGGACGGGGCCGCGGATGAGGGCCCGGGATGTGGTAGGACAAGTGAATATTCGGAGGGATACCCAAGCGGCCAAAGGGAGCAGACTGTAAATCTGCCGGCTCTACGCCTTCGATGGTTCGAATCCATCTCCCTCCACTCGGCAATGCGGGAATAGCTCAGTTGGTAGAGCGTCAGCCTTCCAAGCTGAATGTCGTGGGTTCGAGTCCCATTTCCCGCTCCAAATGTTGTAGTCACAGCATCGCCAAGCCCTGATAGCTCAGTTGGCAGAGCGCATCCTTGGTAAGGATGAGGTCACCAGTTCAATCCTGGTTCAGGGCTCCATTTATTTTTGAGGAGTGTCATGGCCAAGGAGAAGTTCGAGCGTAACAAGCCCCACGTGAACATCGGCACGATCGGACACGTGGACCACGGCAAGACGTCGCTGACCGCCGCCATCACGAAGGTGCTGGCGAAGACGGGCGGCGCCACGTTCCTGGCGTACGACATGATTGACAAGGCGCCGGAGGAGCGTGAGCGCGGAATCACCATTTCGACGGCGCACGTGGAGTACCAGACGACGAACCGGCACTATGCCCACGTCGACTGCCCGGGCCACGCCGACTACGTGAAGAACATGATTACGGGCGCGGCGCAGATGGACGGCGCCATCCTGGTGGTGTCGGCGGCGGACGGCCCGATGCCGCAGACGCGTGAGCACATCCTGCTGGCGCGCCAGGTCGGCGTTCCCTACATCGTGGTCTTCCTGAACAAGGTGGACATGCTGGACGACCCCGAGCTGCGCGAGCTCGTGGAGATGGAAGTCCGCGACCTGCTGAAGAAGTACGAGTTCCCTGGCGACACCATCCCCATTATCCCGGGCTCCGCGCTCAAGGCGCTGGAGGGTGACACCAGCGACATCGGCGAGCCGGCCATCCTGAAGCTGATGGAGGCGGTGGACAGCTACATTCCGACGCCGCAGCGCGCGACGGACAAGCCCTTCCTGATGCCGGTGGAGGACGTGTTCTCCATCTCGGGCCGCGGTACGGTGGCCACCGGCCGCGTGGAGCGCGGTGTCATCAAGGTGGGCGAGGAAGTGGAAGTCGTCGGCCTGCGTCCGACGCAGAAGACGGTCGTCACGGGCGTGGAGATGTTCCGCAAGCTGCTGGACCAGGGCATGGCAGGCGACAACATCGGCGCGCTGGTGCGTGGCCTGAAGCGCGAGGACATGGAGCGCGGCCAGGTGCTGGCCAAGCCGGGCAGCATCACCCCGCACACCAAGTTCAAGGCGCAGATTTACGTGCTGTCGAAGGAGGAGGGCGGCCGTCACACCCCGTTCTTCAAGGGGTACCGTCCGCAGTTCTACTTCCGCACCACGGACGTGACGGGCACGGTGAAGCTGCCGGACAACGTCGAAATGGTGATGCCGGGCGACAACATCGCCATCGAGGTGGAGCTGATTACCCCGGTGGCCATGGAGAAGGAGCTGCGCTTCGCCGTTCGCGAAGGCGGCCGCACGGTGGGCGCCGGCGTCGTGTCGGACATCATCGCGTAGTGTCGGGCCGGCCGTAGGGCCGCCGGGCACACTGTCCCGATTTCGAGGGGAGGGCTGCATGTGGTAGCCTTCCCCTCTCCGTATCTGATGAGGTAGGTCATGGCGAAGGGCAATCGCTCCATCATTTCGCTCGAGTGCACGGTGTGCAAGGAGCGGAACTACACGACCACGAAGAACAAGAAGAAGAGCCAGGACAAGCTCGAACTGAGCAAGTTCTGTCCTCGTTGCCGCAAGCACCAGGGCCACAAGGAAGGCAAGGTCTAGGTCGGTAGTTCAGGGAAGGTTTTAGGCCAGTAGCTCCAACGGTAGAGCAGCGGTCTCCAAATCCGCGTGTTGGGGGTTCGAATCCCTCCTGGCCTGCCAACTCTCAGTAGTCGCGGGGCCCCCGGTACCTGGAGGTGCCGGGGGTTCCTGTGTTTTCGCAGTTCCGCGAATTCGCATCCGCAGTACCTCGTGAGGCACCATGGCGACGGCATCTGAGGCCAGCCAGCAGGCTAACCGCTCGGCGATGGATCCGAAGCGGCTCGTGGTCATCTTCTACCTTCTCGCCGGCATCGTCCTGGCCCTCTTCCTGGAGCATGTCTTCGGGTTGCTCTGGGCGCGGTTCGGTTGGAGCGACCCGGTCCTCATCGAGGGCCTGGACTGGAAGGTGTCCACGCTGGTGGGCTACGTGCTGGCCGTGGGGCTGGCGGCGGGCGCGTACTTCCACCCGCGCACCCACGTGCTGTCCATCGACGTGGCTTCGGAGTTGATGAAGGTCACCTGGCCGACCTGGACGGAGACCAAGGCGTCGACCATGGCCGTGGTCGTGGCCTCGCTGGTTGCCGCCGTCGTCCTCTTCTGCATCGACACCGCCGCCTACAACCTGATGGTGGAGTGGCTGCCGACCATGTGGGGGAAGCTGTAATGGCGATGAAATGGTACGTGGTCCACACCTACTCGAACTTCGAGAACCAGGCGAAGAAGAGCCTGGAAGAGAAGGTCCGTCTGGAGGGCCTTCAGGACCAATTCGGTGAGATCCTGATCCCCATGGAGCAGGTCGTCGAAATGGTGAAGGGCGAGAAGAAGACGTCTCGCCGCAAGTTCTTCCCCGGCTACATCTTCGTGCAGATGGAGCTGAACGACCGGACGCTCCACGTGGTGAAGAACACGCCGAAGATCACGGGGTTCCCCGGGACGGCGCAGAACCAGAACCCGCTTCCCATCTCCGACCAGGAGGTGGCGCGGCTCACCTCCCAGATTTCCGAAGGCACGCTCAAGCCGAAGCCCAAGGTGCAGTTCGACGAGGGCGACACGGTGCGCGTCATCGACGGTCCGTTCGCGAACTTCAATGGCACCGTGGAAGAGGTCAACGCGGAGAAGGGCAGGGTGAAGGTGCTGGTGAGCATCTTCGGCCGCGCCACTCCCGTGGAGCTGGACTTCATGCAGGTGGAGAAGACCACCGGCTAGTTGATGCGCCGCCGTGCACCCCTGTATGGAGTGCGCGGCATCCGCGTTTCCGGCCCCCTTGTTGGGGCCGGTTCCATGGGTGGGAGGGCCTCCCCGTCTGGTGGCCCGCTCGCACCACCCACTCGAAAGGCAGTTGTCGGTCGATGAAGAAGATCACAGGTCAGGTCAAGCTGCAGATTCCCGCCGGTAAGGCGAACCCCGCTCCGCCGATCGGCCCCGCGCTCGGTCAGCAGGGCGTGAACATCATGGAGTTCTGCAAGCAGTTCAACGCGAAGACCCAGGCGGAGGCCAAGGAAGGGCTCATCATCCCGGTGGTCATCACCGTGTATGCGGACCGCTCCTTCACCTTCATCCTGAAGACCCCGCCCGCCGCCGTCCTCATCAAGAAGGCCGCCGGTCTGCACACCGAGAAGAAGAAGGGCTCGGGCGCGAAGAAGCCGGGCAAGGAGAAGGTCGGGCAGATCACCCGCGCTCAGCTCGAGGAAATCGCGAAGAAGAAGATCCAGGACACCACCGCTGCGTCGATCGAAGCCTGCATGAACACCATTGCCGGCACCGCGCGCTCCATGGGCATCGACGTCGTCGGCTAAGCCGCCGCGCCCCACTCACGACAAGGATTTCTGTCATGGCTAAGACTGGGAAGAAGTTTCGTGCGGCCGCTGCTCTGGTGGACCGCGACAAGCGCTACAGCGTCGCCGAGGGCTTCCAGCTCCTGAAGAAGACGGTGGAGGCTCGCGCCACCAAGTACGACCAGACGGTCGATGTCTCCCTCAACCTGGGCGTGGACCCGAAGCACGCGGACCAGATGGTCCGTGGCGCCGTGGTGCTCCCGCACGGCACGGGCGCCACCGTGCGTGTGGCCGTGTTCGCCAAGGGTGAGAAGGCCACCGACGCGGCCAACGCGGGCGCGGACGTGGTCGGCGCCGAGGACCTGCAGAAGCGCATCGAGGAGGGGTTCCTCGATTTCGACACCGTCATCGCCACCCCGGACATGATGGGTGTCGTCGGTCGCCTCGGTAAGGTGCTCGGTCCCCGCGGCCTGATGCCGAACCCGAAGGTCGGTACGGTGACCATGGACGTCGCGAAGGCCATCCGTGATGCCAAGGGTGGTAAGGTCGAGTTCCGCGCTGAGCGGGCCGGCATCGTCCACGCCAAGCTGGGCAAGTCCTCCTTCGAGGTGGAGAAGCTCGAGGCCAACTTCAACGCACTGGTGGACCTGGTGATGAAGCTGAAGCCGGCCGCGGCGAAGGGTGTCTACCTCCAGGGCATCGCCATTTCCTCCTCCATGGGCCCGGGCATCAAGCTCGACACCACGGAGATCAAGGCGCGCCACGGCTAGTCGTCCTGCCAACCAGACGGGTGGGTGGCCCCTGGCTTCCTGGTCAGGGCTGTCACCTGTCTGACGTCTCAGGTTCGAAAGTTCTGGATCTTTGCTGAAGCCGGGGGTATAGGCCCCCGGCTTTTGCAATTGGGGCGCCACGTCGTGAGGCGTGGTGTCCCGACACCTGGTTCATGACAGCAGGGACCTGGGTGAAGAGGGTGCATGTTCCGTTGGCAACCGGGCAACCGGGCGGACCGCGCCTTCGAACCCTGGTTCAAACGACCGGAAGGTCAGCCCTGCCGAGACTGGAGGTGCGGTGTGGTGCCTCTCGAAGGCTCCTCTCGCTCTGCCACTTTGGCCCAGGCATCACGCCCGTCCTGAAAGGCGGGCCCAGTAAGGAGGTGAGTCAAAGTGCTGAAGAGCGAGAAGGAAGAGATGATCAAGGAGCTCCACGAGAAGTTCTCGCGGACGACCTCCGCCATCGTCGCCGAGTTCACCAAGGTGGACGTGGAGACGGTGACGAAGCTCCGCAAGAAGTTCCGCGAGGGCAACGTCGAGTACAAGGTCATCAAGAACACGCTGGCGCGCCGTGCCGCGCAGGGCACGTCCGTGTCGGTCATCGCTGATGACTTCACGGGCCCCGTGGCCCTGTGCATCAGCTACGGCGACGTGGTGGCTCCCGCGAAGATCCTGGTCGAGTTCTCGAAGGACATCGAGGACAAGATCAAGATCCGCACTGCCGTCGTCGAGGGCCGCAAGGTCGACGTCGCCGGTGTGAAGGCCCTGGCGAAGCTGCCGGGTCTGCCCGAGCTCCGTGCTCAGCTGCTGGGCGTCATCAGCCAGCCCGCGAGCAAGCTGGTTCGGACCATCGCGGCTCCGGGTTCGCAGCTCGCCCGGGTCGTCCAGGCCAACGCGGACAAGGCGCAGGGGTAGTTTTCCCTCATCTGTCCGAGAAGTTTTTCTACCGCAACCTCTCCGGCCGGAACTCTCCAAAGGGGAGTTGGCCGTTAGTCGAAACCAGAAGGACACATTTCAATGGCTGACCTGAACGCGATCGTTGACCAGCTTTCCTCCCTGACCGTCCTCGAGGCGGCCGAGCTCGTGAAGCAGCTCGAGAGCAAGTGGGGCGTCTCCGCCGCCGCCGTGGCCGTGGCCGCTCCTGCGGGCGGCGCCACCGCTGCTCCCGTCGAGGAGAAGACGGAGTTCACGGTGGTGCTGGCCAACGCCGGCGCCAACAAGATCAACGTCATCAAGGAGATCCGCGCGATCACCGGCCTGGGCCTGAAGGAGGCCAAGGACTTGGTCGAGGGCGCTCCGAAGAACGTCAAGGAAGGCGTCAACAAGGACGACGCCAAGAAGATCAAGGACCAGCTCACCGCGGCTGGTGCGACCGTCGAGATCAAGTAGTTGCCACAGGGGCTGTCCGGTTTTCCGGGAAATTTCGGGCAGTCTCCTGACCGGATGTGCAGGCCGGCGCTCCCTGAGTGGGGGCGCCGGCTTTGCCCATTTGTCCGTAGCAAATTTCCCGGCGCCGCCGCGCGTTACTGAAGTTTGCCCGCCCGAGCAGTCGTCCCCGGAGCCAGAATGCCGACGCAGATCCAGAACAATTTCCGCGTGCGGAAGACCTTCGCGAAGATCGCGAAGATCATCGACATTCCCAACCTTATCAACATCCAGAAGCAGTCCTACGAGAAGTTCCTCCAGGCGGACATCGCCCCCGACAAGCGCGAGGACCTGGGACTTCAGGGCGTCTTCAAGTCGGTGTTCCCTATCCGCGACTTCAACGAGACCTCCTCGCTGGAGTTCGTCAGCTACCACCTGGAGCGCCCCAAGTACGACGTGGATGAGTGCCACCAGCGTGGCATGACCTACTCGGCGCCCATCAAGGTCGTCGTCCGCCTGGTCGTGTGGGACAAGGACGAGGAGACCGGCGCCCAGTCCATCCGTGACGTGAAGGAGCAGGAGGTCTACTTCGGCGAAATCCCGCTGATGACCCAGAACGGCACCTTCATCATCAACGGGACCGAGCGCGTCGTCGTCAGCCAGCTGCACCGCAGCCCGGGTGCCTTCTTCGACCACGACAAGGGCAAGAGCCACTCGTCTGGCAAGCTGCTCTACAACGCCCGCATCATTCCCTACCGCGGTTCGTGGATCGACTTCGAGTTCGACCACAAGGACCTGCTGTACGTGCGCATCGACCGCCGCCGCAAGCTGCCGGCCACGGTGCTCATCCGCGCGCTCGGCGCCGTCCCGGACACCGCGAAGAAGAACCCGCTGGAGTTCAAGGGCACGCCCGAGGAGATCCTCAACTACTACTACGCGACGGAGACCATCTACCTCCAGAGCGCCGAGGAGTTCGAGAAGAGCGTCGAGCTCGAGCTGCTGCCCGGTCAGCGCGCCACCCGCGACATCAAGACGAAGTCGGGCGACCTGATCGTCAAGAAGAACCGCAAGTTCACGCGCGCCGCCATCAAGAAGCTCGAGGCGGCGAAGATGAAGACGCTCCCCATCGACGCGGACGAGCTCTTCACCAAGGTGTCGGCCTACGACGTCGTCGACGAGAACTCCGGCGTGGTGCTCCTCGAGTGCAACGAGGAGGTCTCCCAGGAGAAGGTCGACGAGCTCCTGAAGCACGGCATCAAGGAGTTCAAGGTTCTCTTCATCGACAACCTCAACGTGGGGCCGTACCTGCGTGAGACGATGATGCTGGACAAGCTCGAGACCCCCGAGCAGTCCATCATGGAGATCTACCGCCGCCTGCGTCCTGGCGATCCGCCGACGCCGGAGACGGCCATCAACCTGTTCACCAACCTGTTCTTCAACCCGGAGCGCTACGACCTCTCCAAGGTCGGTCGCCTCAAGCTGAACTTCAAGTTCGGCCTGGAGGAGCCGCTCGACGGGCAGATCCTCACCAAGCGGGACATCCTCGAGGTGATCCGCTACCTGATCGATCTGAAGAACGGCAAGGGCACCATCGACGACATCGACCACCTGGGCAACCGCCGCGTCCGCGCGGTGGGCGAGCTGCTGGAGAACCAGTACCGCATCGGCCTGGTGCGCATGGAGCGGGCGATCAAGGAGCGCATGAGCCTCCAGGAGATCGAGACGCTCATGCCGCACGACCTCATCAACGCCAAGCCCGTCACGGCGGTCATCAAGGAGTTCTTCGGGTCCAGCCAGCTGTCGCAGTTCATGGACCAGAACAACCCTCTGTCCGAGGTCACGCACAAGCGCCGCCTGTCGGCGCTCGGGCCTGGCGGTCTCACCCGCGAGCGCGCGGGCTTCGAGGTGCGCGACGTGCACCCGACGCACTACGGCCGCATCTGCCCCATCGAGACGCCGGAAGGTCCGAACATCGGCCTCATCGCGTCGCTGTCCACCTACGCGCGCGTCAACGAGTTCGGCTTCGTGGAGACCCCGTACCGCAAGGTCGAGGCCGGCGTGGTGACGAACGACGTGGCCTTCTACTCCGCGCTCGAGGAGGAGAAGCACACCATCGCCCAGGCCAACGCCGAGACGGACAAGAAGGGCAAGTTCATCAACGCGCTGGTGTCCAGCCGTCGCGGCGGTGAGTTCGTCCAGGCTCGTGCCGAGGACGTGGACCTGATGGACGTGTCCCCGAACCAGCTGGTGTCGGTGGCCGCGTCGCTCATCCCGTTCCTCGAGAACGACGACGCCAACCGCGCGCTCATGGGCTCCAACATGCAGCGCCAGGCGGTTCCGCTGCTGCGCACCGCGGCGCCGCTGGTGGGCACGGGCATCGAGGCCATCGTGGCGCGCGACTCCGGCGTCACCTGCGTGGCCCGGCGCGACGGCATCGTGGAGAGCGTGGACGCCGGCCGCATCGTGGTGAAGGCGGACGTGCCGGACTCGCTCAGCGACGTCACGAGCGAGGTCGACATCTACAACCTGCTCAAGTACCAGCGCTCCAACCAGAACACCTGCCTCAACCAGAAGCCCATCATCAGCAAGGGCGACCGGGTGAAGAAGGGTGACGTCATCGCGGACGGCCCGGCCACCGAGACGGGTGAGCTGGCGCTGGGGCAGAACGTGGTCGTCGCGTTCATGCCGTGGCAGGGCTACAACTTCGAGGACTCCATCCTCATCAGCGAGCGCATCCTCAAGGACGACGTCTTCACGTCGATCCACATCGAGGAGTTCGAGTGCATCGCGCGCGACACCAAGCTGGGCAAGGAGGAGATCACCCGCGACATCCCGAACGTGGGTGAGGAGGCCCTCAAGGACCTGGACGAGAGCGGCATCATCCGCATCGGCGCCGAGGTGAAGCCCGGCGACGTGCTGGTGGGCAAGATCACCCCGAAGGGCGAGACGCAGCTCTCCCCCGAAGAGAAGCTGCTGCGCGCCATCTTCGGCGAGAAGGCCGGCGACGTGCGTGACAGCTCGCTGCGCGTGCCGCCGGGCGTGGTGGGCACCGTCATCAACGCCAAGGTGTTCAGCCGCAAGGGCGTGGAGAAGGACGAGCGCGCCAAGCAGATCGAGTCCATGGAGGAGGCCAAGTTCCTCAAGGACCAGAACGACGAGATCAAGGTCCTCCAGGACAGCGCGTTCGGCCGCATCCGCAGCCTGGTGCGTGGCAAGGAGGTCCAGGGCAAGCTCGTGGACGACAAGGGGAAGATCCTCCTGAAGAAGGGGGACATCCTCGACGACGAGCTGCTCTCCACGGTGCCCTACAAGTACTGGGGTGAGATCTCCGTCGGCGACCCGCTGGACTCCCGTCTGCGCGACATCCTCCGCAACCTGGAGGAGACGAAGGAGGCCGTGAAGCTGGCCTTCGGCGAGAAGATCGCCCGCATCAAGAAGGGCGACGAGCTGCCCCCGGGCGTCATCAAGATGGTGAAGGTGTACGTCGCCATCAAGCGCAAGCTGGCCGTGGGCGACAAGATGGCCGGCCGCCACGGCAACAAGGGCGTCGTGTCCCGCATCCTCCCCGAGGAGGACATGCCGTACCTGGAGGACGGGCGTCCGGTGGACATCGTCCTCAACCCGCTGGGCGTGCCCTCGCGCATGAACATCGGGCAGATCCTCGAGACGCACCTGGGCTGGGCGGCCAAGGGCACCGGCGAGGCGCTGCAGCGCTACGTCGAGGCCAACTGGAGCGCCGAGGCCATCAAGGAGCGCCTCAAGGTCATCTACAGCGACCCGGCGTTCGGCGAGTTCCTCGACAAGCTGAGCGAGGACGAGGTCAAGCAGCTCTGCCTGCGCTTCAAGAAGGGCATCCACGTGGCCACGCCCGTCTTCGACGGCGCGCAGGAGACGGAGATCCACGCCCTGCTGGACGAGGGCCAGCTGCCCCGCACGGGCCAGATGGTGCTCTTCGACGGGCGCACCGGTGAGCCGTTCGACCAGAACGTCACCGTGGGCGTCATGTACATGCTGAAGCTGCACCACCTGGTGGACGAGAAGATCCACGCCCGCTCCATCGGGCCCTACTCGCTCGTCACGCAGCAGCCCCTGGGCGGCAAGGCGCAGTTCGGCGGTCAGCGTCTGGGCGAGATGGAAGTCTGGGCGATGGAGGCCTACGGCGCGGCGTACACGCTGCAGGAGTTCCTCACCGTCAAGTCGGACGACGTGGTGGGCCGCACGCGCATGTACGAGGCCATCGTCAAGGGCGACAACGTCCTGGAGAGCGGCCTGCCCGAGTCGTTCAACGTGCTCCTCAAGGAGCTCCAGTCGCTCGCGCTCGACGTGGAGCTGCTGGAGAGCGCCCCGCCGGAGCGGCAGCGCAGCTTCGGAGGCGACTTCCTCGGCGGTGGTGACGGCGAGGAGCGCAAGACGGGAACCGAGGCCTGATTGCACGGAGCGCCCGCCTGACCGGCCGCCCGCCGTCCCTTGAGAGGGGCGGGCGCGGCCGGGCCGGGGCGGGGGCCCGAATCAGCTGGCGGCCCTCCTGGAAGGGGAGGGCGCCCAACGAGATTTCGGAGGCAACGTGAAGGACATTTTCAACTTCTTCGAGAAGCCGAAGGACCCGCTGTCGTTCAACGCCATCCGCATTGCGCTGGCGTCGCCCGACAAGATCCGCCAGTGGTCCCATGGCGAAGTGAAGAAGCCGGAGACGATTAACTACCGCACGTTCAAGCCGGAGCGGGACGGGCTCTTCTGCGCGCGCATCTTCGGGCCGGTGAAGGACTACGAGTGCAACTGCGGCAAGTACAAGCGCATGAAGCACCGCGGCGTGGTGTGCGAGAAGTGCGGCGTCGAGGTCATCCAGTCCAAGGTGCGCCGTGAGCGCCTGGGCCACATCACCCTGGCCACGCCGGTGGCCCACATCTGGTTCCTCAAGTCGCTGCCGAGCCGCATCGGCAACCTGCTCGACATCACGCTGAAGGAGCTGGAGAAGGTCCTCTACTGCGAGAGCTACATCGTCCTCGACCCGAAGGCGACGCCGCTGCAGAAGGGCGAGCTCATCAGCGAGGACAAGATGCACCGGCTCTTCGAGGAGCACGGTGAGGACTCGTTCACCGCCGGCATGGGCGGCGAGGCCGTCCGGGAGATGCTCAAGTCCCTGGACGTGGAGAAGCTGTCCGAAGAGCTGCGCAAGGACATGCGCGAGACCACCAGCGAGGCGAAGCGGAAGAAGTACGCCAAGCGCCTGAAGGTGGCCGAGGCGTTCCGCGCCTCCGGCAACAAGCCGGAGTGGATGATGCTGGACGTGATTCCGGTGATTCCGCCGGACCTGCGCCCGCTCGTTCCCCTCGACGGTGGCCGCTTCGCGACCTCCGACCTGAACGACCTGTACCGCCGCGTCATCAACCGCAACAACCGTCTGAAGCGCCTCCAGGAGCTCAACGCTCCGGACATCATCATCCGCAACGAGAAGCGGATGCTGCAGGAGGCCGTGGACGCGCTCTTCGACAACGGCCGCCGCGGGAAGACGATCACCGGCCCCAACAAGCGCCCGCTGAAGTCGCTGTCCGACATGCTCAAGGGCAAGCAGGGCCGGTTCCGCCAGAACCTGCTCGGCAAGCGCGTGGACTACTCGGGCCGCTCCGTCATCGTCGTGGGGCCCGAGCTGCGCCTGCACCAGTGCGGCCTGCCCAAGATCATGGCGCTCGAGCTGTTCAAGCCGTTCATCTACAACAAGCTCGAAGAGAAGGGGTACGTCACCACCATCAAGTCCGCGAAGAAGATGGTGGAGAAGGAGCGTCCCGAGGTCTGGGACATCCTCGAGGACGTCATCCGCGAGCACCCGGTGCTCCTCAACCGCGCGCCCACGCTGCACCGTCTGGGCATGCAGGCCTTCGAGCCCGTGCTGATTGAAGGCAAGGCCATCCAGCTGCACCCGCTGGTGTGCGCCGCCTTCAACGCCGACTTCGACGGCGACCAGATGGCCGTGCACGTGCCGCTCTCCATCGAGGCTCAGATGGAGGCCCGCGTGCTGATGATGTCGACGAACAACATCCTCAGCCCCGCGAACGGCAAGCCCATCATCGTCCCGACGCAGGACATGGTGCTCGGCATCTACTACATGACCCGCGCCCGCGAGTTCGCCAACGGCGAGGGCCGCGTGTTCTCCTCGCCCGACGAGGTGCGTGCCGCGTACGACCACGGCGAGGTGCACCTGCAGGCGAAGATCGTCTGCCGCATCGACGGCAAGCGCAAGGAGACCACCGTCGGCCGCGTCCTCCTGTGGGAGGTCGTCCCGCGCGCGGTGGGCTTCGACGCCATCAACAAGGTGCTCGACAAGAAGTCGCTCGGCGGCCTCATCGACCTCTGCTACCGCCTCACGGGTGAGAAGGAGACGGTGCTGCTCGCGGATCGCGTGCGCAGCCTCGGCTACTACAACGCCACCCGCGCCGGTATCTCCATCGCGCTCAAGGACATGATCATCCCTGCGAAGAAGCAGGAGTTCCTGGACTTCGCGCGCAAGGAGGTGTCGGAGATCGAGAACCAGTACCTCGAGGGTCTCATCACCGACGGCGAGCGCTACAACAAGGTCATCGATATCTGGGCGGAGATCACCGAGAAGGTCGCCCAGGAGATGATGCAGCAGATCTCCCAGGAGGAGACGACGGGCGAGCGCGACGGCAAGCGCGAGACGCGCAAGCAGCCGTCCTTCAACCCCATCTACATCATGGCCGACTCGGGCGCGCGTGGTAGCGCCCAGCAGATCCGCCAGCTGGCGGGTATGCGCGGCCTGATGGCGAAGCCGTCCGGCGAGATCATCGAGACGCCCATCACGGCCAACTTCCGTGAAGGCCTCTCCGTGCTGCAGTACTTCATCTCCACGCACGGCGCCCGCAAGGGCCTGGCGGACACGGCGCTCAAGACGGCCAACTCCGGTTACCTCACCCGCCGTCTCGTGGACGTGGCGCAGGACGCCATCATCAACGAGTACGACTGCGGCACCATGGACGGCCTGTACATCGGCGCCCTGGTGGAGGGCGGTGAGATCATCGAGCCGCTCGGCGAGCGCATCCTGGGCCGCGTGGCCCTGGACGACATCCTCGATCCCGTCACGGGCGAGGTGCTGGTGCGCGCCAACGAGGAGATCGACGAGGACCGCGTCCGCCGCATCGAGAACAGCGGCATGGACAAGGTGAAGATCCGCTCGGTGCTCACCTGCCAGGCCAAGCGCGGCATCTGCGTGGAGTGCTACGGCCGTGACCTGGCCCGCGGCCGCAAGGTGTCCGTGGGTGAGGCGGTCGGCGTCATCGCGGCGCAGTCCATCGGTGAGCCGGGTACGCAGCTCACGATGCGCACCTTCCACATCGGTGGTGCGGCGACGCGGCGCGCGGAGCAGTCCAGCCTGGAGAACCGGTACGCGGGTAGCGTGAAGTTCGCCGGCCTCATCACCGTGCAGAAGACGGACGGCACGCTGGTGGCCATGAACCGCAACGGCGAGATCGTCGTCGTGGACGACTCGGGCCGCGAGCGCGAGCGCTACCAGGTCATCTATGGCGCCCGCATCCTTGTGAAGGAAGGCCAGCGCATCGAGCCGGGCCTCCTCATGGCGGAGTGGGACCCGTTCGCCATCCCGCTGCTGACCGAGGTTGGCGGTGTCGTGCGCTACGAGGACATCATCGAAGGCGTGACGATGTCCGAGACGCTGGACGAGGTGACCGGTCTGTCGCGCAAGACGGTCATCGAGTCCAAGGACCCGGAGGCGCGTCCGCGCGTCACCATCCGCGACGCCAACGGCAACGTGAAGGACCTGCCGAGCTCCCGCAACCCGGCGAGCTACTTCCTGCCCCAGGGCTCCATCATCACCGTCAACGACGGCGATGAGATCCACCCGGGCGAGGTCATCGCCAAGGTGCCGCGCGAGACGACGAAGACCAAGGACATCACGGGCGGTCTGCCCCGCGTGGCCGAGCTCTTCGAGGCGCGCAAGCCGAAGGACGCGGCGGCGATCGCGGAGATCGACGGCGTGGTGTCGTTCGGCAAGGACACCAAGGGCAAGCGCAAGCTCATCATCACCCCCGAGGTGAATGGCGAGCAGCGCACGGACCTGGCCAAGGAGTACCTGATCTCCAAGGGCAAGAACATCAGCGTCCACTCCGGCGACCGCGTGAAGGCCGGCGAGGCGATGATGGACGGCTCGGCCAACCCGCACGACATCCTCAAGGTACTGGGCGAGAAGGAACTCGCGCGCTACCTGGTGGACGAGGTGCAGGAGGTCTACCGGCTCCAGGGCGTGAAGATTAACGACAAGCACATCGAGACCATCGTGCGGCAGATGCTGCGCCGCGTGCGCGTCACCGATGTGGGCGACACCAACTTCCTGGTCGACGAGCAGGTCGAGAAGTGGGTGTTCGAGGAGGAGAACGAGAAGGTCATGTCGGAAGGCAAGCGTCCCGCCGTCGGCGAGCCGCTGCTGCTCGGCATCACCAAGGCCTCGCTCTCCACCGAGTCGTTCATCTCGGCGTCGTCCTTCCAGGAGACCACCAAGGTGCTCACCGAGGCCGCCATCAACGGCAAGGTGGACTACCTGCGCGGCCTCAAGGAGAACGTCATCATGGGCCGGCTCATCCCCGCCGGCACGGGCCTGCCGAACTACAAGCACCTGGACATCGCGGTGGAGAGCCCCACCGACGAGGTCAACGAGATGGAGGCCGCCCTGGCCGCCACGCATGGCGACACCGGCCCCCTGAGCGCGCCGCCTGCGCGCCCCGAGGGGACCCAGACGACCGGCGCGGCCTAGTCCGCGTTCCGGCAGCGTCCAAAGCGTTCGCTTGAAGACAGCCGCCGCCTCCGGTGCTTCCACCGGGGCGGCGGTTTTCATTTGGTTATGGCTAATCGCGTTATGCGTCTGTGCTTGGCTTGACGCTCATGGCGCGCTGCGTTAGCTGTTGAACGCTGCATTGACGCACCTGGTTACCGCCCGGTGAAAGCCGGGATAGGGGAGGACGGTATGGCCACGACGAAGACCGAGACCGAGGCGACGCAGAACGAAGTTCAGAGCACCGAGGCCGCCGCGAAGAGCGGGTTGGCGCAGAACGTGGAGAGCTTCCTGAAGGCCCAGCTGGCCCAGGCGCAGAAGCGCATCGAGGAGCTGGAAGGGGAAGCGGGCAAGGTCGTGAAGACGCTTGAATCCCGCGGCCAGGAAGCTGCCAAGGAAGCCCAGGCCCTGTGGGCGAAGCTGCAGGCTGGCGAGCTGCTGTCCGACCCGCGCGTGCAGGAGCTGAGCAAGCGCGCCAACGCGGCCAGCACCGAGCTGAGCCGGCGGGTGGATGCGGCGGGCACCGAGCTGCGCAAGCGCTTTGATGGCATCCAGACGCGCGTTGTCGAGGCGGTGGGCGTGGCCAGCCAGGCCCAGCTCAAGGACCTCAACAAGGAGCTGGCGAAGCTGTCGCGCAAGGTGGACTCCCTGCTGAAGCCGGTGCGCCGGGTCAACGGCGCGAAGCCCGCGGCCAGCAGCCCCGCGTCCTCGCCTCGCGCCTGAAGTCCTGCTGAATCCCGACAGCGTGTGTTGCCTCTCTCCTTCCCGGAGTGAAGGGGGAAGGGGAGAGGTGCAACACCGTCGTTTCTTTCACAGCGGGGGTGTGCTTATTTCCGCCGTTCCTGACCGGTTCGGGCCTGGACGCTAAGCCCGCACACCTCCCGGAGAGACCCCATGGACAACAAGCCCGAGGCCCCCCGAGAGAAGAACCCCGTCGCGGAGACGTTCGAGCGTCTCTGGAGCCAGGCCCTGCTGGCGGTGAACACGGCCGAGGAGGAAGCCTCCCGGGCCGTTCAGCGCGTGGCGGCGGTGGCGGGTTGGAGCCAGGACGAGGTGCGGCGCCAGGCCCGTGAGTTCGGCGAGCGGCTGGCTGGCCACCGCAAGGACCTGGAGCACAACGTGGAGGAGCGTGTGCGCCTGGCCCTGTCGAAGATGAAGCTGCCGCGCCGTGAGGAGTTGTCGGCCTTCGATGCCCGGCTGTCCAAGCTGGCCGAGCGCATCCAGGAACTGGAGCAGCGGAAGTGAAGGTTCCCGCCCCCACGGGCGGGAGGTCCTTCGGTACGCGGCTCTTCGAACGTCTCCACGCCTTCAGCTCGGGTTGTTCCCGGCTCCCGCTCCTCGCGGGGGCCGCGCTCGTCGTGTCCGCGCGGCTCGTGCCGCTGCTGGAAGAGCGACCGGTGCAGCCCGTCGTTCCTGGCGTCGTGGCGGCGGAGGTCGTGTCTCCCGAGGCGTCGCTCATCGACGCCGTGCTGGCGCGGCGCGCCCCGGACCTGGGGCTCACGCTGCGCCGGCAGCTCATCCAGGCCATCGCGGAAGAGGCCGGACGGCTGGCGTATGACCCGCTGCTGATCCTGGCCATCATCGACGTGGAGTCTGATTTCACGGAAGACGCCGTGTCCGTGAAGGGCGCGCGGGGGCTGATGCAAATCAAGCCCAGCACGCTCCACTTCCTGGCGGAGAAGGAAGGCCTGCGCCTGTCCCGCGAGGAAGTGACGGCCGACCCCGCGCTCTGCGTGCGCCTGGGCATCCGGTACCTGCGCTCGCTGCAGGAGCGCTTCGGCGGGGACCTGGACCTGGCCTTGATGGCCTACAACGCCGGCCCCACCCGCATCCGCAACGCCATCAAGCAGGGCGACCTGGAGCGCTTCCGGCGCTACCCCCGCGCCGTGCGCAGGGACTTCCGGCGCTTCCGCGAAGGCCACGGCCTGGGCGGAGACTGGGCCCTGGCGCAGCGCGAGGTCCCTCCCGAGCCCATGCCCTGAGCGGGCAGGTGAATCTTGGAGCAGCTGAGCCGCTCCAACGGGGTGCACGCGCGCCTTGTTCCGTCCCGCAGGGTGCGCTAAGCGTTCCAAGTGCCCGGGACTGTTGAAGATTCCCAGGAGTGACCCGCATGAATAAGCCTTTGCTCTCCGGCGCCGTGGCCGCCGTCCTGGCCTTGTCGCCTTTCGGCGCGCACGCTGGCTCGGTGTTCCTCAACGGCGTCAAGATTGATGGCGTCACCAACCAGAAGTTCGAGAAGGCCACGGTCCGCATCGACGAGGCGGGCAACGTGCACATCGACGCACCGGGGTACGCGGCGCGGGTGACGACGGTGACGCCCCCGGGCCCATCCGCGCAGGCGCCCGCGGCCCAGGCTCCCGCGCCCGGCACGCCCGCTCCGGCCGCGCAGGCCCCCGCCGCCAAGGCGCCCGCCGCGCCGCCAAAGGCTGCCGCGGCCGCCACGCCCGGGCGCATCACCCAGCGTTACTGGCTGGTGACCGAGCAGACGGTGCCGGGGATGACGGGGTACGACATCGACGTGTTCATCAACTCCAAGTGGCTGCGAAAGCTGCGCGGCAACGAGGACCAGGTGGTGACGGACATCACCCGGAGCCTGCAGCCGGGGGCGAACACGGTGACGTTCATCGCCCGGAAGGGCGCCGCGGGCGAAGCGCGCAGCAGTTCGCCAGGCCACGTGTTTCGGGTCATCATTGGCGAGGGGAACGAGGGCGGCGGGAACGTGATGATCGACAATCCCCTCATCCGCTTCCAGAAGACGGCGGCGGACACGCAGGACGCCACGCAGGAGTTCACCCTCACCACGCGCTGACGGGTGCGGGACCTCGGGTAACGGAGACGACCGTGTTCAACCTCGACGAGCGCTACCGGGGGCTGCCCGCGACGCGGGAGCAGGTCCTGGCGCTGCATACCTCCCTCAACACGCCGCACGTGGCCATTCCGGGCAAGCAGGCCGGACCGGCGCAGGCCTTCGTCGTGGGCATCCGGGGAGGGCAGGGCGCCGCCGCCGTCTTCGTCTACCTCTACCTGTCGGAAGCCGCGGACTGCGCGGTGTACCTGTCGGGCCGGCGCAACATGTCGGCCGACGAGTACCGCGACGACGAGGGTGACGCGCTGGCCTTCGTGGAGTCGCTGGGCTTCATGATGGATGACGCCAACTGGCGCGCGCTGGACGCGGGGCAGCAGGACGAGCTGCTCAAGACGCTGCCGGTGTTCTTCAAGGACCCGAAGCTCGTTCCCGCCGTGGTCGCGCGCGCCGAGGAAAAGAAGAACGTGACCACCACCCTGGGCCGTTTCCTGGCCGCATTCTGACCGAGTCTGTCCCTCACCCCCCCCGCTCAAGAGCTGCTCGCCATGTCCCGCCTTTCCACCGCGTCCTGTTCGCTCGCGCTGCTGCTGGTGTCCGCTGGTTGCTCCCATACCCCCTCGGAGAAGGAGCGGCGGAGCGCGGAGATTCACTATGAGCTGGCCCTCCAGGCGCAGCAGGCCGGCGAGCTCCAGGACGCGCTGCGCGAGCTGCAGACGTCGCTGAAGAACGACCCGGACTACCCCGACGCCAACAACGCCATCGGCATCCTGCTCCACCTGGCGTTCCGCCGGCCGGACGAGGCCATCAAGCACTACGAGCGGGCGCTGAAGATTCGCCCCGACTTCTCCGAGGCCCGCACCAACCTGGCCAACGTGCACCTGGACCAGGGCCGCTACGACGAGGCCATCAAGCTCTACGAGGCGGTCCTCAATGACATGCTCTACCCCACGCCCTTCATCGCCCAGGGAAACCTGGGCTGGGCGCTCTACAAGAAGGGGGAGACGGAGCGCGGGGTGGAGAGCATCAAGGCCGCGGTGACGACCAACCCCAACTTCTGTTTGGGCTACAAGAACCTGGGCGTCATCTACGACGAGACGGGGCGCACCGCTGACGCGTGCCGCCAGTTCACGCTCTACCGCGAGAACTGCCCGGACGTGGCGGACGCGTACATGCGCGAGGGCGTCTGCCAGGCCAAGCAGGGACAGGTCGATGCGGCCAAGGCCGCGTTCGCCGCCTGCGAGAGCAAGGCGAAAGCTGGTGAACAGGTGCTGAAAGACGATTGCCGGAGGCTGCTGGAAAAGCTCTAGCGCGTTGGGTATCTGGGGACCCGTGGACCACGTCGAATTCGGCAAATACCTGAGCCAGCAGCGAGAGCTGCGGGGACTGTCGCGCGATGACGTTGCTCGGGAGACGAAGATTCCTCCCACGCTCATCGCCGCGCTCGAGGCCGGTCAGGTAGAGCGGCTTCCCTCGCGCATCTTCGTGGTGAACTACATCCGCGCGTACGCGCAGGTCATTGGCATGTCTCCGGACGATGCGGTGCTGCGCTACGAAGAGGTGGACAAGTCGGTGCCGGCGCCGTCGCCCGCGCAACTCGAGAAGGAGCGGCGCAAGCGGGCGTACGCCGGGCTGTCGGTGCTGGTGGCGGCGCTCCTCCTGGGCGTGTACCTGTTCCTCGTGCTGAGCGGAAAGATTCCCAGCCCGCGCCTGCGTTGAAACAACACCTCCATGGAGCGATACGACGACGACGCGCTCGTGCTGTCCTCGGTGGACTATGGCGAGTCCGACCGGCTCGTCACGCTGCTGACGCGTGAGCACGGCAAGCTGACCGCCTTCGCCGCGGGCGCCCGCAAGAGCAAGCGGCGCTTCGCCGGCGCGCTGGAGCCCTTCATGCGGCTCCGGGTGCACATCGTGGAGACGCGCGGCAGCACCGTGCGGCTGGACGGCGCGGACATCGTCGCGGGCTTCTACGCCGCGCGAGAAGACCTGTCGCTCATTGCCCGGGCGCTGTACGCGGTGGAGTTGTGCCGCGAGCTGACCCGGGACCATGAGCCGCAGCCGGAGCTGTTCGTCCTGCTCGAGTCGTACCTGACGCGGCTGGACGCGAAGGAGGCAGGGCCCACGTCGCTGCTGGCCTTCGAGCTGTCCGCGCTGGCGCACGCGGGCCTGATGCCGCGCTTCGATTCGTGCTCGCTGTGTGGGGGGCTGCCGGGCGAGCGCCCGCGCTTCGACCAGGCACACGGCGGCGCGGTGTGCGAGCCGTGTGGCGCCCGCGCGCGCGAATCCGTGGCGGTGCCGGCGAACCTGCTGGCGGGCCTGCGCGCGCTCCAGGAGGGCGCGCGGACGCCGCTGCCTCCGGATTTGCGTGCCCGGGCGCGCGGGCTGCTCAACGTCTTCATCGCGCACCACCTGGGCCGCCGGCTCAAGAGCGTGGACTTCATGGCCCAGGTGGGCCTGGACTGACGAAGGTCGGGAGCGAGGGGCTCATGCCGCCGCTGGACGTCGTGTGCTTTGGGGAGACGTTGGTGGACTTCCTTCCGGCGGCTCCGGGACAGCGGGTCCGCGAGGTGAGCGCATGGCATCCGTGCTCGGGCGGCTCGCCGGCGAACGTCGCCGTGGGGCTGGCGCGACTGGGGCTGCGGCCCGCGATGCTGGGCGTGGTGGGCGCCGACGAGTTCGGCCACTTCCTGCGGGAGCGGCTGGCGGCGGAGGGCGTGGACGTGAGCCACCTGCGCCAGACGCCGGAGGCCCGCACCGGGCTGGTGTTCATCTCGCTCGATGCCAGGGGCGAGCGCTCCTTCACCTTCTTTCGCACGCGCTCGGCGGAGTTCCTGCTGGGCCACGCGGACGTGGACGAGGCCTTCGTGCAGGACGCGAAAGCGGTGCACTGCGGCTCCAACTCGCTCCAGTGGCCCGAGGCGCGTGACGCAGCGGTGCGGATTCTGGGCCTCGCGCGAGACGCTGGGCGCATCGTGTGCTGCGACCCCAACCTGCGTCTGCACGCCTGGGAAGACACGTCCGAGTTGAAAGGGCTGCTCGCGCGGATGCTGCCGCTGTGCACGGTGGTGAAGCTCTCCGAGGAGGAGATTGGCTTTGTCACCGGCACGGAGGTCCCCGAAGAGGCGCTGGCGCGGCTGGCCGGCATGGGCGTGGCGCTTCCCGTGGTGACGCTGGGCGACCGCGGCGCCGTGTTGTTGTGGAAGGGCGAGCGGCTCCACGTGCCCGCGCCACCGGTGCAAGCGGTGGACACCACGGGCGCGGGGGATGGTTTCGTCGCGGGGCTGCTGCATGGCCTGGTGCGCTGGTACGGCAGCGCCGACGCGCTCCGTGGCGCCTCGGGTGACGAGCTGACGGTGCTGGCGCAGTTCGCCTGCGAGGTTGGCGCACGGGTGGTGGAGCGGCTCGGCGCGGTGGAGGGGCTGCCGCGAGCGGAGGCGCTCGTCCAGGTGATGCCCGTCCGTTCGCCTGCTTCTCGCTAGGTGCCTGACCGGCGCGCCGCGCCTACTCGCACCGGCACGGCGGGTGGCCGCATTCCGGGCGCACCGCGTTCCTTCGCTGCTCAGGGGGCCAGCGGCGTGAGCAGGTCGTAGTCGAAGCGCTCGTAGGGCGGCGTCACGCGCTGCCTGCGCTGGTCATACCGTTCCAGGACGAAGGCCTCCGGGTCGGAACGACGGCCCTGACTGGAGAGCCACTGTGACAACGCGATGTAGGCGGCATCGATGGCCTCTGCCGTTCCCTGCACGGGCGTCAGCGCATAGTCCCGTGGGGGAAGGGACAGGGACTGCAAGCCCTCCGGGACGGACCGGACGTCAGCGACCTCGGTGGTGACCCAGTACTGGTAGACGGGGTCGGCGTTCTCCTGGGCGTGGTCGCTTCCCGGCACGCAGCCGTAGAACACGTCGCGGTCCACGACGTGGGTCATGTCATCCAGGCGTTGCACCAGCTCGAGCCAGGCCAGGGGGACCCGGTGGCTCAGCTCGCTTCGCCGGCCCACGACCTTGAGACCCACCAGTTGGATTGCACCTCGGGAGACGATGGAGACGTTCATGGTGTCCGAACCCTCCACCTTGAAGCAGGTTCAACCTCAAGGTGAAAGTGGTCGCATGCTGACGATTTCGCAGTTCGCGGACCGGTGTGGTCTGTCCCCCAGCGCGTTGCGCTTCTACGAGCGCCGCGGGCTCCTCGTGCCGTCCGCGCGGCGGGAGAACGGCTACCGCGCCTACGCACCGGGACAGGTGGCGGAGGCCCGGTTCATCAGCAGCCTGCGGGCCGCGGGCATCTCCCTCTCCGCCATCCGCGAGTTCCTCCGCCAGGATTCGCGTGCGCGCGAGCAGTTGCTCACGGTCTGGCGGCAGGACCTGTCCGCGCGCCTGCTCTCCCTCCAGCTCGCGGACCAGTACCTGCGGGGCCTGGAGGCGTCCTCGGGGCCCCGGGTGCACCTGGAGCACTGGAACGAACCGTCCGTGCTCGTGTGGTCCCCCGTGTCCGCGCCGCCGGTGCCCCTGGCATTTCGCGCGGCGGTTCCCATGCGGAAGAAGGAACTGGAGCGGCGGGGCATCCCCGTCCTCACCAGCGGCTATGTCCGCACGCTCGACATCCAGGACGGGCAGCTGCGCGGGGAGGTGGGCTTCCGCATCAAGCCACGACGCCGGCTGCCTCCCGGCACCCGGCGTCAGGACGTACCCCCAACACTCTTCGCGACGTTGGAGTGCGCGGTACGTGATGAACCGGCCGCACACCGCGTCTTCCGCTTCCTGGCCGAACTGGGCTTTCGCCCCGATGGCTTGCACCTGGAGCGATACCTGCCCGGCGTCTCGGACCGGTACCTGCTCATGCTCAGCGTCCAGCGATTGCGGCCCGAGGCGACAAGCGAGGCAGGGGGCTCGTCCCCCGGGGCCCTGGGGTGAAAGGATGGGCCGGCCATGTCCCAGCCCGTTCCCCACGTCGAGTCCCAGGAAGTGGCGCCATCCCCGGCACCGCTGACGGTGCTGCGGATTCCGGGAGACACGCCCGAGGCCCTGGACAGCTTCTGGCTGCGCGAGGTCTTCCAGGGAGACCGGGTGCCGCAGCTCACCCTGCGGGCCGTGCTGCTCGGCAGCGGCATTGGCATCGTCACCTGCGCGACCAACCTCTACGCGGGCCTGAAGATGGCGGTGGCCTTTCCCGTGGCCATCACCGCCGCGCTGCTCGCGCACACCGCACATGGGGCGCTGCGGCGCGTGGCCCCCGGCATGGCGGGCACGCCGTTGTCCCCGCTGGAGGCGTGCTCCGCGCAGGCCGTGGCTTCGTCCGCGGGCTACGCGACGGGGGGCGCGCTGGTGTCGGTGCAGGGCGCCTGGCTGCTCACGACGGGCAGCCATCCTCCGGCGTGGGCATTGCTGGCGTGGACCTTCCTCCTGTCCGCCCTGGGCGTGCTCTTCGCCGTGCCCCTCAAGCGCAAGCTCGTGGACCACGAGCAGCTCCCCTTCGCCACGGGCACCGCCGCCGCGGCCACGATTCGCGCCCTGCACACCCCCGGCGAGGCATCCCGTCCCCGGCTGTCGATGCTGGGCGTGGGCGGCGCCTTCGCGGCGCTCGTCACGCTGGTGCGGGACGGCCTCGGCCGCGTGCCCTACGTGTTCCCGTTTCCCGGCGCGCTGGGGGGCGTGCCGCTGGAACGCCTGGGCTTCGGCTTCGAGACCAGCCTGCTTCCCCTGGGCGCCGGCGCGCTGCTGGGGCTTCGTCTCACGGCGTCCTGGTTCCTGGGGGCGCTGCTCATCCACGGCGTCGTGGCGCCTCGCGTTTTCGGCTCGGGGCTGTTGCCTCCGGATGGGGACTTCCTGGCGTGGAGCCTCTGGCCGGGCACCGCGGCCCTCACCACCGCGTCGCTCTTGCACTTCGCCCTGGAGGGCCGCGTGCTGGGCCGCGCCGTGAAAGGGCTGTTCCACCGGCGCATGACGCCCGTGCATGCGGTGGACGCGCTCCAGGTTCCCGGGCGCTGGTTGTTCGCGGGGCTCGTCGTGCTGACGCCAGCCACGCTCGCCGTGGCGAAGGTGGGCTTCGGCGTGCCGCTTCCGCACGGCGCGCTCGCGGTGGCGCTGGCGTTCGTGCTGTGCCTCATCGCCTGTCGCGTCACGGGAGAGACGGACGTGACGCCCGTGGGCCCGCTGGGGCAGGTGACGCAGATGACCTACGGCGTGCTGCTGCCGCGCAACGTGGAGGCGAACCTCGCCACCGCCGGCATCACCGTCAACGCGGCCTCCTCGGCCGCGGACCTCCTCAGCGACGCGAAGACGGGCCATCTGCTGGGGGCCCATCCCCGGCGCATCTTCCTGGCGCAGTTGCTGGGGTGTGTCGTGGGCGCCGCCGCCGTGGTGCCCCTGTTCTTCCTGTTGGTCCCCGACCGCGCCGCGCTGGGCGGCGAGCGCTTCCCCGCGCCGGCGGCGACCGTGACGGCCAGCGTCGCGCAGGTGCTGTCGTCCGGCCTTGCCGGGCTGGAGTCCGGTACCCGCGCGGCGCTCGGATGGGCCGCGCTCATCGCCGCTGGGCTCACACTGGCCGAGCGGTTGCTGCCGGCCCGGATGCGACCCTGGGTGCCATCGCCGCTGGGCATGGGGCTGGCGTGCCTGCTGCCCGCGTCCACCGCGCTGGGGTTCTTCCTGGGGGGACTTGCCGCGGCGGTGGCGCGCAAGGTGCGTCCCGCCTCGCAGGATGGAGGAATGGTGACGCTGGCCGCCGGCCTCATCGCGGGTGAAGGGTTGATGGGAGTTGTCATCGTCCTGGGCCAGGCGCTCTGGTAACGTCCGCTTCGCCCCATGCGCTGTCCGGTCTGCCACCGCCGTCTCGCCACCGGCGCGGGGTGTCCCGTGCATGGCCAGTGCGCTTCGCCGCCTGGCCCTGACACCGAGCCCCTTCCGCTTCCCGACGTAGAGGGCCTGAGCCCCGGAGCGCTGCTCGGCACGGGGGGCTTCTCCCACGTCTTCAGCGCTTACCGTGAAGAGGACGGCCGCGAGGTCGCGCTCAAGCTCGGGCGCGCGGCGCACCAGGAGCGCTTTGCCCGCGAGGCGGCCGCGCTCCGTCGCATCGGCGCGCCGACGACGCCCGAGTTGTTCCAGTCCGGTGTCGTCGGAGGCCGTCCTTTCCTCGTCATGGAGCGGCTGCATGGTCAGACGCTCGCCGCGTGGATGGCCGCGTTGCCTGGCGCGGGCGCCGCATCCGTGCCGCGCGTGCGCGAGCTGCTCCGCGGGCTCTGCTCCGCGCTGGAGCGCGTCCATGCCGCGGGCGTGGCCCACCGTGACGTCAAGCCAGAGAACGTCTTCCTGCGCGAGGGGGGCGCGCTCAGCCTGCTGGACCTGGGACTGGCGCGCTTCGTGGGCACGCCCGAGGAAGGTGAGGGTGGGGAGGCTGTACCGGAGGGGCTGACGCTCGTGGGGCAGCGCTTGGGTACGCCCTATTACATGGCCCCCGAGCAGTGCCTGGATGCGCGCGAGGCCGGCGTGCCCGCCGACATCTACGCGCTGGGCATCCTCCTCTTCGAGCTGCTCACGGGGGCGCCGCCCTTCACCGGTGGCGCGGAGGAGATTCGCCACGGCCACGTCAGCCTCCGGCCGCCCGGCGTGTCGGAGCGCGCCTCCGTGCCCACCGCGCTCGACGAGGTGCTGCGGCGGTGTCTGGCCAAGGCGCCCGCCGAGCGCTTCTCGCGCGCCGCGGACGTGCTCGCCGCGTTCGATGCCGCGTGCAGCCAAGCGCTGACCGGCGCCTCCGCGCCGACTGAAGGTGAGGGCACCACTGCTCCCATGCCCTCCGCGCCCGGGGGCGGGGCGCGCTGGGTGGCGTTGCTCGGCGTCCGCGCGGAGGTGTCCGTGGATGCGCTCCGCGCGGTCATCGAGCCGCACGGTGGCGCGCTCGCGCGCGTGCGGGCCCGGGGCTATGTCGTGGCCTTCCCGGAGTCTCTCTCCGCCGAGGCCAATCTGCGCGCGGGCGCGCTCGTCGCTCGGAAGTTGGTGGAGGAAGGGACGGCAGCCACCGTGCTGCACCTCGCGCAGCTCCACGTGCGCCCCGGTGCCACCACCACGCGCGTCGCGGGGCCCGCCCTGGAGGACGTCGGCGACTGGTGGCCGGAGGACCTGGCGCCAAGCGAGGCCCGCGTTACCGCCAGCGCGGCGGCCCGGCTGGGGCCGGGGGCGACCGAGTCCACGTCCGACGGCGCCCGGCTGCGCCTGCACGACGGCGGTGCGTCCACGTCGTCCGCGGACGCGCCACCCCTTTCGGGGCGGGAATCCCTCCTGGCGGAGCTGGAGGCGGAGGCCTCGCGCTGCATCGTGGATGGCGTGCCGGGCCTCTGTGTCCTCACCGGCGAGGTGGGCCATGGGGCGTCTCGCGTCCTGGAGGCGCTGGCCACGCGCCTGGAGGCCTCGGGCTCGTGCCGGGTGGTGCGATTGCGAGCTCCGTCTCCCGACGCGGCGTCCGCGGTGTCGCTGCTGGAGTCCCTGCGGGTCGCGGCCGAGTCGTCCCCCGTCGCTCGCACCTCGGGCCTCCCGGTCGCGGACGAGCGCCACGTCGTCGCGCGCGGGCTCGCCGAGGGGTTGTGGCGGCGGGCCCACGAGGCGCCTCGCGTGCTGTTGGTGGATGATGGCCACCTGGCGGACCCCACCAGCCTGGACGCGCTGGAGGTCGCCACCCTGGCCGGGGCCCGCGCACCCCTCTGGGTCTGCGTCGCGGCGCGGCCCGCGCTGCTGGGCCTGCGTCCTCACCTGGGCGAGCGCAGCGCGCGCGTGACGAGGCTCACGCTGCCTCCGCTGTCGCCCGAGGCCAGCCGCTCGCTGCTGCTGCACCTGCTGCGCCCCGCCGAGCACGTGCCCGAGCCCGTGCTGGCGCGGCTGGAGCAGCTCGCGCAGGGCGTTCCGCTGTCGCTGGTGGAGCTGGCCGGCGCGCTGCGGGCCGCGGGTGCCCTGCGGGCCTCGCCCGGCGGTGGCTGGTACATCGCTCCGGACGCGCTGCTGGACGTCTCCGTGACGCCCCTCTTCGAGCGCCTCGCGGCCCGGGCGCTGGCGGGACTGCCCGCGGCGCATCGCGTGCTCGCGCGACTGTGCGCGGTGCTGGGCTCGGAGGTGGAGGTGGCCGGTGTCGACGCCGCCCTCCGCCACCTGGAGCCGAGCGAGGACACGGCCCGGGTGACGTCGCTCGACGCGGGGACGGGGCTTCAGCGGCTGGCGCGCTCGGGGCTGCTGCGGCCCATGTCGCCGGGGCGATTCGCCTTCCGACATCCGCTGCTGCGCGAGGCGCTGGAGGCGCTCCTTCCCGCCTCGGCGCGCCGGGCCCTTCACGCCGCCGCGCTGCGCGCTACGCCTCGCGACGGCAAGGTCGAACGCCGCCGCTGGGCCCACCACGCCGCGGCCTGTGGCGCCCACGCGGAAGCCACCGCCGCGTTTCTCGCGCTCGCGGAGGCGGCCCGGCGCGCGCACCTCTCCGTCGAAGCGGAGCAGCACTACACGCGCGCGCTCGCGCTGTTGCCGGAGGGCGACGTGGAGCGCCGGGCCCTGGCGTTGTCGGGGCGCGGACGGGTCCGGCACCGGCTCCAGCGCTTTCGTGAGGGCCTGGCGGACCTGGGCGCGGCGCGGGCCCTGGCCGAGGCGCGGGGCGATGAAGCGCTCCAGGTGGAGCTCCTGCTGGAGGAAGCCACCGCCCGCGATTGGATGGAGGACATCGAAGGTTCCTCCTCGTGCGCGCGTGAGGCGCTGGAGCGCATCGAGCGGCTGGATGACCCGCGGCTGTCGCTGCGCTGCTCGCTGGCCCGAGGCCGGTTGCACGTCCGTCTGGGCGAGTGGAGCGCCGCCGTGCGGATCCTCTCGGGAGTCGTGGAGGGCGCGGAGCGGGCGCATGACCACGAGACGCTCGTGGTGGCCCTGGCGCTGCTCGGCTCCGCGCTGACATTCCTGGACCGCACGGGCGAGGCCGCCAGCCGCTTCGACGAGGCGCTGCTGCGCTGCGAACAGGCCGGGGACGCCCTGCATCAGGCCGCCACCCTCATCAATCGCGTGCTGCTGTGGCTGCGCCTGGGCGACGTGTCCCGGATGGAAGAGGACCTGCGCCGCGCCATGGCGCTGGGGCGCGAGCTGGGCCACGCCCAGGTGGAGCGCTGGTCCACGTTCAACCTCGCCGAGGTCCTCTACATGCAAGGCCGCCTGGAGGAGGCCCTGCCGCTGGCCCGGCGTGCCCACGAACTGGGCGTGCGCTTCTTCCGGGAGCACCCCGTGCCGGTGGACGCGCTGCTCCTGGCGCGCATCGGCGCGGCGAAGGGGGATCTGGGCGAGGCCACCCGGCAACTGCGGTGGATCGATGCCCACTGTCCCCCGGAGTCGCTGCCACCCACCGCCGTCATGCGCCGGCTGGTGGAGCTCCAGGTCCGGGACGCGGCGCCGGGCGCGTCGCCGACGGACGCCTGGCGGGCGCTGGCGGACGACGCGGACACGCTGGCCTCGGCGGATGAGAAGGCGGAAATCCTCCTCCAGGCGGCCCGGGGCGCGCTCCAGGCCGGCCGTGCCGACGAAGCCCGCACCTGGCTGGCACGCGCCGAGCGCGCGATCGAGGACGGGGCGCCCCTGTGGCGGACCCGGCTGGATTCGCTGCGCGAGGCCCTGGCAGGCCTGTAGCGTGGAATGTCACGGTCTCGCGGAGATGTGACGTGAAGCGCTACACGAACGCAGGCGGGAACTCTGCTCTGATAAAGAGGCCTCCCACCTCCCAGGCTGGCTCGGCACATGCTTGCTGGGACGTCGTCCCCCTTACTTCCGTCGTCGCTGGAGGAAGTCTCATGGTCCTTCGTTCGCCTCGCTTGCTGGCGGTTCCCACGCTCCTGCTGTTCGCCTTGTCGGGCTGTGGAACCGGGCCTCTGGAAGAGGAGGGGGCCACGACGGGGACGCAGACGTCGGAGATTCGCATCGCCAACGCGCTCACCACGCAGGCGCTGGTCCTCAACGCCATCTCCACCAACAGCCAGTCGAACGCGCTCCTGGGCACGACGGCACTCGAGCAGTTGTTCCACCCGACGCTGGGCGATGCCAACACGCGCCGGCGCCTGCATGATCCGAACGCGCAGAAGTTCATGGAGTACCTGGTGGGTTGTGCGCTGTCGGCCGGCCAGTCCGTGGCCTACTACGATCCGCGGATGCCCAGCCCCGGCGTGAGACACTGGGAGGGGCAGGCGGGCCTCTGTCCGGCGTGGGCCACGTCCGCGCCGACCGACGACTGCCTGGAGCGCGTGTCCGCCTGCATCCTGGCCCGCAACAACGCGCAGGGGCGGCGCGTGGAGCTCTCCATTCGCGGCGAGCACCGCTTCAGCTCGTCGGGCCCCAACATCTACGCGCTGGAGTCGAGGACACTGCCCGCCGAGCACCGGCCCATCACCGGGGAGCGGCTCGCCAGCTTCGACGCCTGTGGCCTGGGCGAGTCGGGGCCGGAGCGTGACTGCGGGTGGACGGCGGATGGCATCGGGAGCTGCACGCCGTTGTCGACCGTCTCCGTGGGAGCGGGCGGGCCGATGTCCTGCGGGGGCCCGTCGTTGCCGCTGGGCTCCAGCGTGAATGGCCCCGCGGTGCTCCGCGTGTGCGAGGGCATCGCGGGTTGCGACCACCTCGACGTGCGCAACCTGGGCGAGGCCACGGGAAGCTGCGCGGGGACGTCGCCCACGCCGGTGGTCACCTTCACCTGCCCGGCGGGCGGCTACTACAGCGTGATGACCGCGCCGGCCTCCAGCACGACCTCGAACATGGTGGCGACCGTGGACGCGCGGCCCGACAGCGTCACGACCTACGGGCTGTCCGAGCAGCAGGTGTATCGGGTTCGCGAGGGCGCGTTCTACGGCAACATCTTCCTGCCGGACCAGCTGGCCACGGAGGTCGAGGTCAAGGAGGTCTTCGACGGGAAGGAGACCCGCTTCGTGGTGGTGGGGACCGACGTCGTCATTCGCGGCTCCATCTATCGAAAGATGTTCTCCTGCCATGACCCGGCCTGGTCGAGCGGCGCCGCCTATGCGTCGAATCGCGTCTGCGCGATTCCCTCGTTGAGCGCCAACTGCGCCGCGAGGGCGACGGGCGCCTGCTTCACCTCGCTGAGTCCTCCGGTGGCCGGCAAGTGCGCCATCCAGGACGGTGGCCTCACGCCGGGGGATGGTGACTACGAGCTGTGCCGTGACCACGAGAACCGGCTGTGGCCACAGTCGGTGACCACCTACCTGCATGCGCCTTGCGACACGGTGACGCAGGGGCTGCGCGCCCAGGCTTGTGGCCGGGTCGAGCAGTCATTCGAGCCGGTGCCGCCGAAGGAGCTGCCCTGGTTCCCGCCCGGGAAGAAGGATGCCCTCCAGCTTCCTTAGCGCGCATGGCCTCGGGTGACGAAGAAGCCCTCTATGGCGAGGAGCTGGGCGTTGGCGCCCTGGTGGCGGACTGGCTGGTGGAGCACGTCCAGTATCGGGGGCCTGTCTCCACGCTCTACCGTGCGCGGCATGCCCGCACGGGCGCTCCGGCGGCGTTGAAGGTGCTGCTGCCGCAGCCTTCGGACGTCGCGCTGCGCCGCTTCCGCCGGGAGGCGGCGACGCTCCAGCGGTTGAGCCATCCGAACATCGTCGTCGTCCTCGGCTATGGCACGCTGCCGGATGGACGGCCCTTCATCGCCATGGAGTGGCTGGAGGGGCGCGACCTGGCCGCGGAGCTGGAGGTGCGCGGTCCCCTGTCACCAGCCGAGGCGCTGGAGGTGCTGGAACAGGTGGGCGGCGCGCTGCGCGCCGCGCATGCGGCCGGGGTCGTGCACCGCGACTTGAAGGCCCAGAACGTGGTGCGCCTGTCCCACGAAGGCGAGGCGCCGCGGGTGAAGCTGGTGGACTTCGGCGTGGCCAAGGGGCTCACGCCGGATGCGCCCGGTGCCTCCACCCTCACGTTGACGGGTGTCTCGCTGGGCACGCCGCTGTCCATGGCGCCCGAGCAGATTCGCGGCGAGCCGCCCGACGCGCGCACCGACCTGTACGCGATGGGGGTGCTGCTGTTCCACCTGGTCACCGGCCAGCCGCCATTCCGGGGCGCCACGCGGCACGAGGTGGAGGACCTGCACCTGAACGCGCCGCCGCCGAGGCCCAGCGAGCACGCCCCCGTTCCGGCGGCGCTGGACTCGGTGGTCCTGCGCAGCATGGGCAAGCGCCGCGAGGACCGCTACCCGGATGTGGACGCGCTGCTCGAGGCGCTGCGGCGAGCGGTGACAGGCGGCGCGACGTCGGAGCGGTCCGTGCTCGCCATGGCGCTCTACGCGGAGGCCCGCCTCCATGGTGCGCTGGAGGCTTCCTCCCTGGAGCGGCTCGATGCGCTGCTAGAGCACGTGGGCGGCACCGCGCGCGCAGCGGGGCTGGACGTGCGACTGGAGGGGAGCGGGTGCCTGCTAGCGGTCGCGCCGTTGCCGCACGACGCGGAAGCGCAGCGCGCCACGCGCGCCCGCATCCTGCACGCGGCGCTGGAGCTGGTGGAGCACGTCGAGTCGGGCGAGGCGATGCGGCCGGTGGACCTGGCCATCACCGTGCACGTCGCGCCGCTCCCGGCCGAAGAGGGCGGCGGCGCGGATGGCCTGTTGCATCTGCCAGGCTGGGTCGCGGAGCCGCCGGGGACGGGGCTGGTGGCGACGGCGGCCGCGCTCGAGGGACTGGAGACGGCCATCGATGCGGCGCCCGTGTCCGGCGCGCGGCTGGGCTGCTGGCGGGTCCGCCGCGCCCGCTGAGGCTCACGGTTTGATGCCGTGGCGGCGCAGCAGGCGGTAGAGGTGGACGCGGTCCATGCCGGCCGTGACGGCGGCCTGCGCCACCTTGCCCTGGTGCTTCTCCAGCAGCGCGCGCAGGTAGCGACGCTCGAAGTCATCCACGACGTGGCGCCGCTGATCCGCGTAGGGCTGCGTGGGGTCCACCTCGGGCGGGCCCACGCGACGCGCCTCTTCCTCGGAGAGCTCCACGGCCTCCTCGAAGACGAGGCAGCGTTCCAGGTAGTTCCGCAGCTCGCGCACGTTGCCAGGCCAGGCTGCGTGCCGCAGCCGCGCGAGGAAGTCCGGTGTCCGCAGCGCGGCCGTCCGCTCCGGGTCCGCGCCGAGCGAGTCGAGGATGCCCTCCACCAGCATGGGCAGGTCCTCCGGGCGCTGCCGCAGCGGGGGAAGCAGCAGGCGCAGCACCGCGAGCCGGAAGAAGAGGTCCGAGCGGAAGCGCCCCGCGTTGACCTCCGCGCGGAGGTCGCGGTGGGTGGCGGCCATGAGGCGCACATCCACCGGCTGATACGTGTTGCTGCCCACCCGGCGAATCTCGCGGTTCTCCAGCACGCGCAGCAGCTTGGGCTGCAGCTCCGCGGGCAGCTCGCCAATCTCGTCCAGGAAGACGGTGCCGCCGTCGGCCTCCTCGAAGACGCCCGCGCGCCGCTGCACGGCGCCGGTGAACGCGCCCTTCTCGTGCCCGAACAGCTCGCTCTCCAGCAGGTGGGCGGGGATGGCGCCGCAGTCCACGATGAGGAAGGGCGCGTCGCGGCGGGGGCTGGCCTGGTGGATGGCCAGCGCGGCCTGGCTCTTCCCGGTGCCCGTCTCGCCTTCGAGCAGCACCGTCACGTCGCGCCCTGCGGCGCGCTCCATCATCGCGAAGCAGCCGCGCATGGCGACCGAGGCGCCCACCAGCGTGCCGAAGCGCGAGTTCTCCGACAGCGGCAGGCGGTTGTTCTCCGCGCTGAAGTCGAAGCGCAGCACCACGCGGCCCAGCCGGAGCAGGCTGCCGCTGCGCAGCACGCCCTCCACCACCTGGACGCCGTCGACGATGACGCCGTTGAGGCTGTCCAGGTCCTTGACCTGGGGGCCCCGGGGGCCGATGCGCACCTCGCAGTGGAACCGGGACACCGTGGAGTCCTCCACGGTGAAGTCGTTCAGCGGGTGTGACCCCACCGAGCACGTGTCGCCCGTGGACTCCCAGGTGGTGCCCATGCCAGGGCCCTCTGCCACCGTGAGGCGGAACCGTCGCACCGTGGAGGCGTCGTAGGCCCTGCGGCCGTGCTCGTAGGGCAAGGTGACGTGCAGCGGTGCGTCACCGTCACCTGCGACTTCCGTCGTCCACTGCGACTCGCCTTTGGTGTCCGGCGACGAAGGTGTGGCCCGAGCCCGATCCGGTGCAGACATGGAAGTCAAGATATCATGGGGGCAGACACACGAATCGTTCTCTCCCGATGGCGATGTACGAAGTCCCGTCAGCGGGGGCTGCCCGTTCTGGAAGCGAGCCCGCTTCGGGTGGAAGTCACAGGGAGTGCGGGAATTCCCCTAGTCGAAGTGGCGTGGAGCGTCAGGCCCGAGACGGCATCTCGCCTGTTATCACCGGCCCAGGCGCCGTCCGGATTGTTCCACCGGCGGCGGCTGGACGTGATTGCCTGGAGTCCGGGAGAGGAGCCCACCATGGCGACACGAGGCAAGGTTCGCGCGGGGCGCGGCGGCACGGGAGCGGCCCTGACATTCGACGCGGTGCGGGAGCTGGCGCTGTCCCTCCCGGGGATGGAGGAGGGGACGTCGTTCGGGACGCCTGCCTTCCGGGTGCGCAAGAAGCTCATCGCGCGCTTTCATGAGGACGGGGAGTCGCTCGTCGTGAAGTTGGAGCCGGGCATGCGCGAGGTCCTCATGCAGGCCGAGCCGGAGAGCTGCTTCATCACCGACCACTACGCGGGCTACCCCGAGTACATGCTCGTGCGGGTCGCCCGGGCGCGCCCGCCGTTGGTCCGCCAACTCCTGGAGGACGCGTGGCGGCGGAGCGCCTCCAAGCGCCAGCTCGCCGAGCGGGAGCAGGGCGGGGGCTGAGCGCCGCGGCCGTCTGCCGCGTGCTTGCGTTTGGCAGGTTCGGCGTTCAATGCGAGTCTCCCGCAAGGAGGGGCAGGCCAGGAAGGAGCTGACCGGTCCCACCGGAACGGGGGAGCCAACAATGTCAGAGTCGGCAGGTGGCCAGGGCGACGCAGGCGGGCGGTTTCGCATGCCTGGCGAAGGGGCCTTGCGCGCGGTCCAGTCGCTGGTGGCGCTGGAGGACACGGACCGGGCGGCACAGCTCTATGAGGAGCTGGGGGACGCGCAGCGCGAGCGCATCCGCCGGGAAGCCGCGCGGGTGCCGGCGAAGGAGCGCCGGGGCCTCGTCGAGGTGTTGCGGCGGGCGCGTGACTTCCTGGGCGCCGCGCGGCTGATGGACGGCCACGGTGAGGACGCCACCGCCGCCGACCTCTACTTCCAGAGTGGGAAGTACATGGCGGCCGCGGAGAGCTACCTCCGCGCCGGTGAGGCCGAGCGCGCCGCCGCCGCCTTCGAGCGAGGGGGAGCGCTGGAGCGCGCCCTGTCGCTCTATCGCGAGCTGGGCGCTCGCGAGGCCATGGCGCAGTGCCTGGTCCGGTTGGACCGGCCTTTCGAGGCGGCGGCGCTCTACCAGGAGATGGGACAGGTCCACGCGGAGGTGGAGGCGCTCGGCGGCGTCCGGCCGGACGACCCGCGCTACGTGGAAGCGGTGCTGCGCTGCTGTGAGCTGCTGGATGCCGAGGGCTTCACCCACCGGGCGCTCGCGGTGCTGGCGGACGCGGTGAGCAGCTCGGACGTGGCGCGTGGGCATCCCGACCTGGTGACGGAGAAGGCGCGGCTGCTGCGCCGCATGGGCATGGAGGCGGAAGCGGAGGCCATGCTCATCCGCCGCTCGGCAGCGGCCTCGGCGCCGTCCGCCAACGGCTACCGCTTCCTCAAGGCCATCCCCATCTTCGGGGAGCTCTCCCTGGAGGACATGAAGGACCTCTACCGGCTGGCGCGTCAGGTCATCATCGCGCCGGGCGCGGTGCTGCTGGAGAAGGGCGCTCCCGGCGCGGGGCTCTTCGTCCTGATGGACGGCTCGGTGGACGTCTTCAGCGGGCCGGAGGATGACGCCCGGCATCTCAACACGCTGGGCCCAGGGGCGTACCTGGGGGAAATCTCCCTGGTCCAGGACGGGCCCGTCTCCGCCCACGTGCGCGCGCGGACCTCCGTGCGCGCGCTGCGCATCAGCCGCGCGGACTTCGAACGATACGTGGACACGCACGAGGCGGCGGCGCTGCGAATCTACCGCCTCTTCACCCAGAACCTCGCCGGCCGCGTCCGCGCCCTGAGCGCCTGAGCCCCGCGGCCCGTCCATGCCGCCGGCCCAGGCTCCATGCCTGGGCTACGCGGGGGCGAGCGGGAGGCGGACGCTGAAGGTGCTCCCCTGGCCCGGCGCGCTGTCCACGCGGATATCCCCGCCGTGGGCCGTGACGACCTGGTGGGTGATGTAGAGGCCCAGCCCCAGCCCGCCGTAGTTGCGCCCGGAGACCGCGCGCATGAAGCGGTCGAAGATGTGGGGCAGGGCCTCTGTCGCGATGCCGATGCCCTGGTCGCGGACGGTCAGCAGCGCCATGCCGTCCTCCGCGCGGAGGCTGACGTGAATGGGCTTTCCCGCGCCGTACTTGAGCGCATTGGAGAGCAGGTTGGTCATCACCTGCTCCATGCGGCGCGCGTCCCATTCCCCCCGGACGGACGTCGCGGCCTCCAGCGTCACGTTGCTGCCGACCTGGGTGGCTTGCGGCAGGTAGCGCGCGATGACCTCCCGGAGCAAGGGTGCGAGGTCAGCGGGCGTTCGCTCCAGTTGCATCTGCCCCACGCTGATGCGCGACACATCGAGCAGGTCATCGACGAGCTCCACCAGCTTGCGCACCTGCCGGACCGCGACGTCGAGGTCGCGGCCCACGCGCTCGCTCGACAAGGTGCCGTTCGGCGCGTTGTCGACGGCGCGGCGTATGGCCGTCAGCTTCAGCTGCAGCGGGGTCAGGGGCGTGCGCAGCTCATGGGAGGCCACGGACAGGAAGTCGTCCCGGATGCGCAGGGCCTCGCGCAGGCGTTCCATCTCCCTTCGTTCCTGGGCCTGGTACCGGGCGGTGAAATCGCGGGTGACCTTGCCGAAGCCACGAAGCTGCCCCGTCTCGTCGAAGAGGGCGGTGATGACGACGTTGGCCCAGAAGTGGCTGCCGTCCTTGCGCACCCGCCAGCCGTCCTCCTCGAAGCGTCCCTCCCGCATGGCCACGTCGAGCCCGCGCTGGGGCTTGTTCGCCGCGACCGCTTCCGGTGGATAGAAGCGGCTGAAGTGCTGGCCGAGGATTTCGTCCGCGCGGTAGCCCTTGATGCGCTCGGCGCCCGGGTTCCAGCTGGCAACGTGGCCGCTCACGTCGAGCGTCAGGATGGCATGGTCGGTGACGCTCTCGATCAACAGCCTGAGCTGATCCGCGGTGTCCTGCTTGGAATCGCCTTGCTCGGCGTATGCGATGCTCCTGGCACTCCCAGGGCAACCGTTGGTGTCTGGCATGGAGCTCCTGCTTCGACGTGCTCGATATGAAAACACGGGCCCGGATGCCATGGGGAAACACGTGGGGGACCCTTCGGACATCGGACACTCCGGCCGGTGGACGGGCCGGCTGTCAGCCGGAGGCGCCGCTGTGGCCTGGGCGGACCCGGGACACCACGGCTCGAGTCGAAGGTCGACGTGGACCCAGGCGGGCGATAACATGCCGCGCTGCATGACCATGCAGGGTGGCGCTGGAGATGATCCCGATCGGGGGCGGCGCATCGGAAAGTACGAAATCCTCACACGCCTCTCCATGGGAGGCATGGCGGAGCTGTTCCTGGCGTACACGTCGGGGCCTGGAGGGTTTCGCAAGTTCGTCGCGGTGAAGCAGATTCTCCCGGACATCAAGAAGGACGAGCAGTTCGTCCAGATGTTCCTGGATGAGGCGCGCATCACCGCGGCCTTCTCGCACGCGAACATCGGGCAGGTGTTCGACCTGGGCGAGGAGGGCGGGGAGCTGTACCTCGCCATGGAGTTCCTGCCCGGGCAGAACCTGGAGCAGGTGGTGAAGGCCGCCGCGCGCCAGGGCTACCCGCTGCCGATGGGCTTCGTCGGGCGGGTGATCCGGGATACCTGCCTGGGCCTGCACTATGCGCACCACTTCACGGACCCGTCGGGCCGGCCCGCGGTGGTGGTGCACCGCGACGTGTCGCCGAAGAACGTGATGCTGACGTACGACGGCGTCGTCAAGGTGATCGACTTCGGCATCGCCAAGGCGCGCGGGCGGCTGGGCCGCACGCAGGTGGGCACGGTGAAGGGAACCAGCGGCTACATGTCCCCCGAGCAGGTGCGGGGCGTGGCCACCCTGGACGGCCGCAGCGACCTGTTCTCCGTGGGCGTCATGCTGCACGAGCTGCTGTGCGGGCAGCGCCTGTTCACCGGGCCGCACGAGGCGGCGGTGATGCTCCAGATCGTGGAGGCCGACATTCCGGCTCCGCGCAGCATCAACCCGGATGTGCCAGAGGCGCTCGAAGCGGTGGTGATGCGGGCGCTGGCCCGGGACGTGTCACAGCGGTTCACCAACTGCCGGGAGATGGCGCGTGCCATCGAGGCGGCGCTGGGCTCGGAGCTGTTCGACGAGGACGGCGTCACCGCCGTCATGGGCGACCTCTTCGCGGACAAGCGCCAGAAGACGCGCACGTTGCTGGAGCTGGCCAGCCGGGCCGAGGATGCCCGCGTCAGCGAGGCCGCTGGCGCCCTTCAACAGGACGATGGCTCCGATACCGCACCGACGTCCCAGATGCCTGCGCCTCGCGCCCGCCCCGCGTCGCCGGGAGCTGGCCGCTCCGGAGGTGCGAGCGCAAGCGCGCCGAGGGCCGCCCCCACCCGACGACCCGGGGACGCCCCGTCGCCGCGGGGGCAGGGCAGCGCGGGGGGAGGCAGCGCGCCCAAGCCCGCGCCCCAACGCCGCACGGCCGATGCCGCCGCCCCGGCGCCGCGCTCCCCGCGCGGTGGGCACGAGGGGGCCGCTGCGTCACGGACCCCACGGCCGCGGACAGGGCCCCGGCACGAGTCTCGCGCGGAGCCCGAGCTGTTCGACGAGCCCAGCGACCTGCGGACCCAGCGGCTCCCGTCGCGACCGCCACGACCCGGCGCGGAAGGGGCTCGCACCACGGTTCGACCGGCCCGCGCCGGGGCGCCGCTCCCCACGGATACGCCGGTGGAAACGCCCGCCGTCCGCCCGCCGTCACGGTGGGCCGGGCGCCTGTTCCTGCTGGCCGTGCTGGGGGGCCTGGGGTGGGCGGCGACGCTGCCCGCCGTGCGTGCGCAACTGCAGCCCGGGTACGAAGCCGCCAAGACCTGGGTGAAGGCGGAGCTGGACCCTCCGCCCGAGGCAGACCCCGCGAACGCGCCGTGGCCGCCGCAACAGGCAGGGCCTCCGCCGGGGTTCCCGCGCCCTGCGGCGCAGCCGGAGCCGAAGCCCTCGGATCCGGTCGCGGAAGCTCCGGCCGAGGCGCCCAACGCCGAGGCTGCCAAGGAGCCCGCGGGCGACAAGGCCAGGCCGTCCTCGAAGCCCGCCCCCACGCGCAAGGGCAAGGACGCCACTTCACCCGCCCGGTTGGCGTCCGCCTCCAAGGCCGTGCCTGAAGCCGTCAGCGCCAAGGCGTCTTCCACAGGGGCTGGCGGTGAGTCGGGCAAGGCGTCAGGCCCGGCGTCGACGCCCCCTGTCGCGGCCACCCGTCCCGAGGACGAGCCCGTCACCACCGTGACCCAGGACCCGGAGGGAATGGCGGAGGTGCTGGACACGAGCACGCCGAAGGGGGCCGCGAAGGCGGGCCTGGGGTGGGTGACGCTCTATACGGTGCCGCGGGCGGCCGTGTTCGATGGGGCCACCCAGCTGGGCACCACGCCCCTGAAGAAGTTCCCGCTGCCCGTGGGGGTCTACCGGTTCCGCGTCGTGGACCCGACGAACGCGGAGCCGGAGAGCCGCCTGCTGTCGGCGCCCATCAAGCCGGGCGAGGAGACGAAAATCCAGATTCGGCTGGCGGATCTCCCACTTTACAAGGACTGAGCGCCGTCCTTGACGCTCCGGACCCCCGTCACTAGGGTCCGCGCGCTATGTATTTTCAGGACCTTATCTTCACGCTCCAGAAGCACTGGGCCGATCAGGGCTGCATCAACACGCAGCCCTACGATGTCGAGGTCGGCGCGGGCACGATGGCCCCGTACACCTTCCTGCGTGCCCTGGGCCCGGAGCCCTGGAACGTGGCGTACGTGCAGCCCTCGCGGCGCCCCGCGGACGGCCGGTTCGGAGAGAATCCCAACCGCCTGTTCCAGCACCACCAGTTCCAGGTCATCCTCAAGCCGGCGCCGAAGAACGTCCAGGAGCTGTACCTGGAGTCGCTGCGCAAGATTGGCATCGACCCGCTCGAGCACGACATCCGCTTCGTCGAGGACGACTGGGAGTCGCCCACGCTCGGCGCCTGGGGCCTGGGCTGGGAGGTCTGGTGCGACGGGATGGAGGTGACGCAGTTCACCTACTTCCAGCAGTGCGGCGGCTTCGACTGCAAGCCCGTCTCCGCGGAGCTCACCTACGGGCTCGAGCGCATCTGCATGTACCTGCAGAACGTGGAGAACGTCTTCGACATCGAGTGGGTCAAGGGCGTGAAGTACCGCGAGGTGTTCCACCCGAACGAGGTGGAGATGAGCAAGTACGCGCTCCAGGAGTCGGACGCGCAGATGCTCTTCGCGCTCTTCGACGCGTACGAGAAGGAGTGCAAGCGGCTCATCGAGCGTCAGCTGCCGCTGCCCGCGTATGACTTCGCGCTGAAGTGCTCGCACACCTTCAACCTGCTGGACGCGCGCGGCGCCATCTCCGTCACCGAGCGCGCCAACTTCATCAAGCGCGTGCGCGACAACGCCAGGCTGTGCGCGGAGGGCTACCTCCAGATGCGCGAGCGGCTGGGCTACCCGCTCTTGAAGTCACCGTGGACGGTGGGCGAGCAGCCCCCGGTGCTGGAGGGCAAGCCGGCCAGCGACTACTGGAAGCACGTGCAGCTCAACAAGCCCGTGGAGAAGAAGCAGAAGGCGGAGGTGGCCCATGGCGCGTGACCTGCTCCTGGAAGTGGGCGCCGAGGAGATTCCGGCGTCGTTCATCGGCCCCGCGCTGGATGACCTCGAGCGCATCCTCACCGAGCGCATGGCCGAGGCCCGCCTCAAGCACGGCGAGGTCCGCACCTTCGGGACGCCCCGGCGCCTGGCCGTGTGGGTGAAGGACGTGGCGGACGCGGGCGAGGACATCGTGAAGGAGGTGCTGGGCCCCAGCGCCAAGGCCGCCTTCGACGCACAGGGCAAGCCCACCAAGGCGGCGGAGAAGTTCGCCGAGGGCCTCAAGCTCACGGTGGAGCAGCTCGGGCGCGCCACCACGCCCAAGGGTGAGTACCTGTCCGCGCGCGTGGAGGAGAAGGGCCGCCCGGCTGCGGACATCCTCAAGGACGCGCTGCACACGGCGGTGCACGCCATCAACTTCCGCAAGTCCATGCGCTGGGGCGACGTGGACACGTCCTTCGCGCGGCCGGTGCAGTGGCTGGTGGCGCTGCTGGGCGGCGATGTGCTGCCCGTGGTGTTCGGTGACGTGTCGAGCGGCCGCGCCACGCGGGGGCACCGCTTCCTGGCGCCCGGTGCCATCGAGCTGAAGGCTCCGGCGGACTACGAGGCGGTGCTGGAGAAGGCGCACGTGGTGGCGGACATCGCGAAGCGCCGCGCGCAGCTGGTGGAGAAGGTGAAGGCGGCGGCGAGCAAGGCCGGCGCCCAGCTGCTGGAGGACGAGGCGCTGGTGGACCAGGTCACCAACCTGGTCGAGCTGCCGAGCCCGGTGGTGGGGACGTTCGAGGAGCGCCACCTCGACCTGCCTCCCGAGGTGCTGGTGCAGGAGATGAAGAGCCACCAGCGCTACTTTTCGCTGGTGGACGGCGCGGGCAAGCTGCTGCCCAAGTTCATCGCCGTGTCCAACACGCCGGTGCGTGACGAGCAGCTCAGCCTGCGCGGCTACCAGCGCGTGCTGCGCGCGCGGCTCGCGGACGGCCGGTTCTTCTTCGACGAGGACCGCAAGACGCCGCTCATCGACCGCGTGGAGAAGCTGGGCCGCGTGGTGTGGCAGGGGCAGCTGGGCAGCTACCAGGAGAAGGTGGAGCGCTTCCGCTCGCTGGCGCTGTGGCTGGCGGCGCAGTCCGGCAAGGCAGGGGAGGCGGCCACCATCGAGCGCGGGGCCACGCTGGCCAAGGCGGACCTCGTCACCGGCATGGTGGGCGAGTTCCCCGAGCTCCAGGGCATCATGGGCCGCGAGTACGCCCGCGCGGGCGGCGAGCCGGAAGCGGTGGCCCTGGCCATCGCCGAGCACTACCTGCCGCGCGGCGCCGAGGACGCGCTGCCCACGCAGGACGCGGGCGCGCTCATCGGTATCGCGGACCGGCTGGACTCGCTGTGCGGCATCTTCGCCATCGGCAAGGCGCCCACCGGCGCGGCGGACCCGTTCGCCCTGCGGCGCGCGTGCATCGCCATCATCCGGCTGGTGCTGGGCCGTGGCTATCGCTTCAGCCTGACGGCCGCCGTGGACGAGGCGCTGCGGCTGCTGGCGCCGAAGCTTGCCAACGTCAAGCGCAAGGCCGGGGACGCCGCCCCGCGCGAGCAGGTGCTGGAGTTCTTCCGCGGCCGCCTCAAGGCGCTGTGGGGCGAGCAGCACCGCACGGACGTGGTGGAGGCCGTGCTCTCCGCCGGCTTCGACGACCTGGTGGCCGCCCAGAAGCGCCTGGAGGCGCTGAGCCTCATCGTGGGGCGGGCGGACTTCCAGCCGCTGGCGGTGGCCTTCAAGCGCGTGGTCAACATCGTGGAGAAGCAGGGGCGCGACGTCCAGGGCGGGGAGACCAACCCCCAGAAGCTGGTGGACGAGCCCGAGCGGAACCTCCACGCCGCCTTCACCCAGGCCCGGAACTCCGTGTCCGGACTGGTGCGCGCGGATGACTTCGCCGGTGCCCTGCGGGAAATCACCAGCCTGAAGCCTGTCGTGGACACCTTCTTCGACAAGGTGATGGTGATGGCCGAGGACAAGGCTCTCAGGGAAAACCGCATCCGGCTGCTCGTGGAGATTGGCGCCCTGTTCAACCAGGTGGCCGACTTCTCGAAGATTCAAGCCGAGACGGCCGCGGCCTGACGGGTGGCCTGCCTGCCCTCCGGGGAATGAAGCACCCCGGGGGGCACGCAGGCGTCGGGCGCCGGGCGCACGGGAATGGCGCGCCGCGTTTCCGGTTGCCCGGGGGGAGGCCCCTCCCTACACTCCGCCCCCCTCTGATGCGCGCCTACCTTCTGACCTCCGCGTTGCTTCTCGTGTCGTGTGACGTCGGCTCCGAGAGCAAGCCCCCTCCGACCACCCGGCTCGTCTACCCGAGTGGCCTTGCCTTCTGGCGCCCCGAGACGGGTCCGTCCACCAACGGATACCTCTACGTGGCGAGCGCCAACTTCGACAAGTGCTATGACTCCGGCTCGGTCGTCGCACTGGACCTGGACGCGGTGGGCGTGCGGCCCTTCGGAACGCCCTTCGACCCCTCGGAGAGCCTGCCCAACGACGTCACCTCGCTGGGGATTGGCCCGCAGTCCTACCTGCAGATCCAGAGCTTCGCCGGAGAGATGGCGATGTGGAGCCCGCCAGGGCGTCCACCGCGGCTCTTCGTCCCGGCGCGCGCCGAGGGCAGCCTGCTGCACGCCATCGACGTGGGGGCGGACGGCCTCACCCTGAGCTGCGTCCAGGGCGGCGACCGCGACTGCCGCGTCAACGCGCTGTCCCTGCTGGACGTGCCGGGCTCTTCCAATGGGCTGCCGTCGGCGCCGGGCCCCCTGGGCGTGAGCGTGGCGGGGAATGGTGAGGACGCCCGCGTCTGGGTGACGCACACGGAGCTGGCGGGCCCGGCGTCGGCCACCGCCGAGGCGGACCTGGAGGGCTACCTGCTCAACCTGCCCGCAGCGAACCCCACGCGCGAGGCGCTGGACGTCAACGAGTTCGTGGTGCTGGGGACCAACGACCGGCTCTCCGGCGTGGCGCACGCGACGGCGATTGGCAGCCGGTACGTGTACGCGTCCGGGCGGAACTCCTCGTCGAACATGCTGGGCGCGCTGCCCGCGCGCTTCATCCTGCGGCTGGTGGACCGGACGACGCCAGGGCGGGTGCTGGAGACCGACCTCGAGCTGTCCTACTCGGTGCGCGAGGCGCGCGGGGTGGCGGTGGTGCCCGCGGCCACGCGCGTCCCCGACCCGGCCCAGCCGGACCAGACCATCGTGGATGAGCGCGTGTACCTGCTGGCGCGCGGTCCGGACACGCTGCTCGTCCTGGACGTCCTGAACGCGGCGGGCACGGCGCCCGAGGCGGGGAACCTCCCCACGGTGCGCATCGTGTCCGCGCTTCCGATGCCCGCGGGCGCCAGCGAGCTGGAAGTGATTCCGCGCGGCGAAGGCCGCGGCAACCTCGTGGCGGTGACGGGCAGCGGCGACGAGGCCGTCGTCATCTTCGACGAGGAAGTGGGGCAGCTCGTCGCCCAGGTGCAGGTGGGCGACAATGACCCGAACAACCCCAGCCAGCCCTTCGGGCTCGCCGCGGACATTCGGGGCAATGCCGCTCGCATCTTCGCCAGCACCTTTGGTGATGGCCGCGTGGCCATCATCGACATCCCCGACCTTGACCGGCCGCAGAATGCCCGGCTGGTGGCGAGGCTCGGCGCCCGGCAGGGGCGTGACCCGCGCCAGGGCACCAGCCTGTGCCAGGAGACCTCCCCGTGAAGCGCAGCGCCCTTGCAGCCCTGTTCGCGTGCGCCGGCCTGGCCGGTAGTTGCTCCGCGACCGACGTGACGACCGGCTTCGCCGGCCTGTCCGGTACCTTCGACGTCACGCTGACCGGAGACTTCGTCTTCGTCACGTCGTCGGACCGGGACGAGCTGCGCGTGCTCGACGTGGCGTCCAATCCCCGCGCCTTCGTCCCCGCGCCCAACCCGCTGGAGGCGCTGTCCATCCCAGTGCTGGACCGCCCGGATGCGCTCACGCGCGATGTGGGCTTCAGCGCCACGGGAGACGACGTCCCGGGGCCCTACATCTACGCCCGCAGCTCGGGCTCCTCGGAGATTTCGGTGGTGGCCGCGGCGCGCGAGCTGCTCCGGCAGGTGGTCCGCCTCCAGGCGCCAAGCATCGTCACCGCGTTCGCCGCGCGCTCTCCCGCGCCCGAGACGGATGAGCCCAGCACGCTGTACTTCGCCATCCAGGACCCCGACGGCGTCTTCGACACCGACACCGGCGGGGCACGCATCCTCCGGCAGGAAATCCCAGGTCCCGATGCCCTCCTGGCCGCCGAGCCCGCCCCGCTACCGCCGCCAGTGACGGTGTTCTGCCTCCAGCCGGGGGAGTCCATCCTGTCCATGACGATGCTGGCAGGGCAGGGGCAGTTCGCGGTGGCCACGCGGCAGGCGTCGGGCCGTTCGGGCCGCACGCTGGTCGTCACGGACTCCGGGCCGGTCGCGGATTGCCTCCAGCCCTCCGCGCCCACGCTGGACGTCTCCGCGGGCTTCGGCAACGTGCCCGTGCGGCTCCTCGTGAGCCACCCCCGCGCGGAGATCCCCAATGTGGAGACCCTCAACGCGGGGCGCTACCTCTTCGGCATCCGGGACGAGTCCGCGTGCGCGGGCGCACGTGAGTGTTCAGGGGTGCTCGCGGTGGACCTCGAGTCGTCACCCCCGGGACAGACGGCGCGGGACCTCAGCGGTGCCCCCATGCTGCCCATCTACCCGGCGGGCGGCATTCCCACCGGGCTGGCACTCATCCCCAATGCGCCCCTGAACATCACCCTTGATGATGCGTCGTCAGGCGTCATCACCGTCCCGCTGCTGGGGGTCATGCCGGCGTCCAACGGCTACATCACGATGTTCTCGGCCGGCGACCTTCGCCAGTTCGACCTGTCGGCCGCGACGGCGCGCTCCATCGTGTCACTTCTGGACAGCAACGAGCTTCCGGTGACCATCGAGACCGCGGACCTGGTGATGGTGACCCAGGATCCGACGCTCCAGCGGTCGGTGCTCTACGAGGGCTCGGTGCCCAACGGCTTCTACCGCATCATCTACCAGGGCGGGCTCCCGGGGCTGAACAGTCTGGATCGCAATGTCGATGACCCCCGGCGCTTCGAGGCCGAGGCCGCCGTCGCCGCGAACGCGCGGGCAGGGGACATCATCGTTCTCGAGAGCTCGGAAGCACTGTGCGCCGTCGACCTGTCGATTTCTGCCGTGGAGCCCGTTCCGGGGACCACCCGGGTGCGCTTCGTCATCCCGGACACGCAGGAGATTCCCACCGAGTGCGCCAGCCTGCCGCGCTTCACCGTGCGCGCGGGCGGTGATCAGCCCTTCGTGCTCTTCGATGAGGCTGGTACCTTCCTGTCGCGGGATGTGACGGGGGCATCGAGCTACAGCATGCCCACCGAGTACTTCTTCCACCCGGAAGGGTTCTACGTCGACGACGACGAAGACCCGCAGACGCCGCCGGTCCCCAATCAGGCCCTCTTCCCCCAGCCGCCCCCTCCACTGCACATCCGGGTGGCGGCCGTCGGGCGTGAGGTGCGTCGAGGCGACCGCTACGCAGTGACGGTGGCTGCCGGCATCCGGACCTACATCCTCACGCCGGATGTCACGGCGGGCACGGGGCTGGCGTTCTACTCGCTGCCTGGGCCGGTCACGGCCGCCCAGAATGGGGAGGCGGACTTTGCCTACATCGCCTACCCGTCGGCGGACGGCATCCTCCAGATCAGCCTGCAAGCCATCTACGACAACCGGGCGCAGTCCCTGGGATTTGTCCCCTTCGAGTAACTGGGCGGGAATGGAGGCCTCTGCTATCGTCCGGGGCTTCCAGTTTCACGCGAGTCAAGACCGATGATCGATCAGAACTCCCGTCCTGCCCGCAAGGTCGGTATCGCCGACCACCTGTGGGAGACGTACGAAGACATGGCCCAGCAGATGGGCTCGGATCGCGATGCGCTGATCAACCAGGCGCTCTTCATGTTCGCGCGCCTGAACGGCTTCCTCGAAGTGAAGTCCCGCTCCGAGGCCGCCATGGCGCCGGTGGCCGCTGCCTCCGCGCCGGTGAAGCCCGTGCAGGCCGCGCCGGTCCGTCCGTCCTCGCCGCCGGTGCTGGCGCCCGCGCCCAAGCCGGAGCCCACGCCCGCCCCAGTGCGCCCGCCCGTGCGCGCCACGCCGGAGGAGCGCGCCTCCGCCAACGGCCTGGACAACGACCCGGTGCGTCGCGAGGTCGCCGAGCGCGTCCTGGAGACCGCCGCCGAGCTCGAGCGCCTCATCAAGGGCAAGAACAGCGAGCCGCCCCCGCCGGCCGACGACCTGGTCGAGGACGAGGAGCCGCTGCCCGAGGCCGAGGACCCGGGCCTCATGGACGAGGAGCCGCCCCCGGAAGAGGCCGAGGAAGAGCCCGCGGACGACCTGGCCGAGGAGGAGGAGGGCGGGGCGCTGTACCTCGTCACCGAGTCGGGTGAGCAGGAGCAGATCGTCAAGGATCGCTTCGTCATCGGGCGCGGCAAGCACTGCGACTTCGTCATCAACTCCGGCAAGGTCTCTCGCGAGCACGCCGTCATCCTCCGCGAGGGGGACGACTGGATCATCGAGGACCTCGGCTCGTCCAACGGCACCTGGTTCAACAAGCAGCGCATCAAGCGCCGCAAGGTCGAGGACGGGGACGAGTATTTCATCTGCAGCGAGAAAATCCGTCTCTTGCTCCGATAACGCGATGACCCAAGCCCCGTCTTGCGGGGCTTCTGGTTGTTCGCCAATTGACGGGCTCCGGGCGTCCCTGGTTTGATACCGGACGCCTGCCGCGAATGGGACAGGCGCTGATGACGCCTGTTCAAATCGCGCTTTGGATGGTTCTCGGAGTGGCCCTCGTGATCTCGGTGGTGACGGATGTGCTTCGCCGCGAGATCCTCGACGTGGTCACCTACCCGCTGATGGCGGTGGGCCTGGGCGTGCGTCTCGCCACCGAAGGGGTGGGGGACCTGGACCAGGGCCTCGTCAGCGGGCTGGTGTCGGGGGCAGGACTCGCGTTGTTGCTGCTGCCAGCGGCGCTGCGCGGGCGGATGGGGTGGGGCGACGTGAAGTTGATGGGAGGGGTGGGCACCGTGCTGGGATTCCCGGCGGTGCTCGCGGCAGCGGCCTTCATCTCATTGGTGGGGGCACTGCAGGCCGTGGTGACGCTGCTCTGGCAAGGGGCGGTCTGGGACACGCTGGCGGCGGTGGTGCGTCGGTGGGCGGTTCGGGTCCGGCTTGCGAGCGCGGACGAGAACCCCGCCCCCCAGCGCCACATTCCTTACGGCGTGGCCATCGCGCTCGGCACCTTCTGGGCTCTGTGGTGGCAGCACGGAACGTTGGGTTAGCTCGGACTTCTGGAAGAGAAGAAGGGACACGGACGATGTTCACACGCATCACGCATGCCGCGGCGCTTGGCGCCCTCATCGCACTGGTGGCGGGCGGTAGCGCCCTGGCGCAGGATGGCACCAACATCAGCATCGGCGTGGGCTCCCAGAAGGTGGTCACCATCCCTGGCCTCAGCCGCGTCGCGCTCGGCGATCCGAGCATCGCGGACGTGAAGACGCTGGGCTCCGGCCAGCTCCTCATCACCGGCCAGGCCGAGGGCCGCACGACGCTGCTCGTCTGGAAGTCGTCCGGTCAGCGCGTCAGCTACCTGGTGTCGGTCCGCAAGCAGGACCCCAACGAGATCATCACCGAGATCAAGCGCCTGCTCGGGGAGATCGAAGGCGTCTCCGTCCGCATGGTGGGTGACCGCATCTACCTGGACGGCCAGGCCTACACCACGCAGGACGCCGACCGCATCGAGCAGGTGGTGGGCCTGTACCCGAACGTGAAGTCGTTCGTGAAGATTGCCCCCAACGCCAAGAAGCTGGTGGCCCAGAACCTCAACGCGGCCTTCCAGAAGGCGGGCCTGAAGAACGTGCAGGCCAACGTGGTGGGCGCCACCATCTTCCTGGAGGGCTCGGTGGAGAGCCAGCAGGACCTCCAGAAGGCGGAGCTCATCACCAAGGCCATTGGCGAGAAGGTGGAGAACCTCCTCGTGGTGGGCATCAAGCGGATGATCCTCTCCGAGGTCCAGTTCGTGGAGATCCGCCGCAACAGCCGCGACCGCTACGGCATCCGCTACCCCACGGACATCACCGGCACCGCGACGGCGGTCTCCACCATCACCCAGGAGCTCTTCCCGGGGACCTTCGGCTCCGGCGTGGCCAACATCGGCCTCAACGCCTCCGCGGACTTCTCCTTCGGCTTCCAGGGCAACGACGGTTATGGCCGCCTGCTCGCGCAGCCCAAGCTGGTGTGCGCCAGCGGCGAGAAGGCGGAGTTCCTCGCCGGCGGCGAGGTGCCCATCCCGCTCATCACCAACAACCAGTTCACGGTGGAGTTCAAGAAGTACGGCGTCATCCTGAACCTGCGCCCCACCGCGGACCGCAACGGCAACATCCAGACGGAGATCGAGGCGGAGGCGTCCGAGATCGACACGTCCGTGGCGGTGTCCTTCGGCGGCTCGGCGTCCATCCCGGGCTTCCGCACCCGCAAGGTGAAGACCAACGTCACCGTGCGCCACGGTGAGACCATCGTCCTCTCCGGCGTGTTCAGCCACGACGAGCAGAAGTCGGTGTCGAAGATTCCGGGCCTGGGCCACATCCCGATCGTGGGCGAGCTCTTCAAGAGCCGCGGGTTCGACTCCACCAAGCGCGAGCTGGTGATCTTCGTCACCCCGCGCATCGTCAACCCGGACTCCGACAAGGTCCGCACCATCATCGAGGACGTGAAGAGCCGCTACAAGCAGGCCCGGTCCGAGGTGAACTTCAACATCTTCGACTGAGGCGGGCGCCCCGGGCGCCGCTCCAGCGCGGCCTTCACGGGCCACCCAACGGGCCGGCTTCCTCCCTCCTGGGGAGGGACGCCGGCCCGTCGCTTTGCGGGCAAGCGTGCGACCTGGTTCTCACGCTTTGAGGTCGAAGGGGGGCTTGCTAGCATCCGTCCCCATGTTTCTCATCACCCTCGCGGAAAAGGGCGGCGGGACCGAGCAGCGCGAGTACCACAAGAATGAGGTCACCATCGGCCGTCTGCCGGGCAATGACATCATCCTCGCGAAGGGCAACGTCTCCAAGTACCACTCGCGAATCGTCGCCAAGGACGGGAAGTTCATCATCGTGGACATGAAGTCCACGAACGGCACGTTCGTGAACGGCAAGAAGATTGCCGCGCCCCAGGTCCTCAAGCCGACGGACCAGGTCTACATCGGCGACTACATCCTCAACGTCGAGGCGCTCGAGGACGAGGGCCCGGCGATGACCCGCGCGGGCCAGCCGGAAGAGGAGTACTACGACGACCAGGGCGAGGAGCCCTACGAGGACGAGGAAGGGGCCTACGAAGACGAGGAGCCCTACGAGGAGGAGGAGCCTCCGCCTCCCGCGCCCTCGCCCAAGAACATGCCGGCGTCGCTGGCCTCCGCGCTGGCGAAGAACAAGCGCAAGGTGGACCCGCGCGTGGAGCGCTACACGCGCCTCCAGAAGGAGATCCACGACCGCCTCATCGAGTACCTCGACCTGCGCCGGATGGACATGGACCGGCTCGGCGACGACGAGCTGTGGCGGCGCACCGAGAAGGCCATCCGCGACATCATCGACCAGATGGAAGCGGATGGAGAGCTTCCGGAGGACGTGGACCGCGAGGAGCTGCTCACCGACGTCATCAACGAGGCGCTGGGGCTCGGGCCCCTCGAGGCGTTCCTCGCGTCGGATGAGATCAGCGAGATCATGGTGAACCACGCCAACCAGATCTACATCGAGCGCAAGGGCAAGCTGACGCTGTCGGAGAAGACCTTCTCCTCCAACCAGGCGGTGCTCGGCGTCATCGAGCGCATCGTGGCGCCCATCGGCCGCCGCATCGACGAGTCCAGCCCGCTGGTGGACGCGCGCCTCAAGGATGGCAGCCGCGTCAACGCCATCATCCCTCCGCTGGCGCTGAAGGGGCCTTGCATCACCATCCGCAAGTTCAAGAAGGACTCGCTGAAGATCTCGGACCTCATCAAGTTCAAGACCGTCACGGCGCAGATGGCCGAGTTCCTGGAGATGTGCGTCAAGGCCCGGCGCAACATCGTCATCTCCGGCGGCACGGGCTCCGGCAAGACGACGACGCTGAACATCATCAGCTCGTTCATCCCGGAGGGTGAGCGCATCATCACCGTGGAGGACGCCGCCGAGCTGCAGCTGCCGCAGGACCACTGGGTGCAACTGGAGAGCCGTCCGCCCAACCTGGAAGGCAAGGGCGCCATCACCATCCGCGAGCTGGTGAAGAACTGCCTGCGCATGCGGCCCGACCGCATCGTCGTGGGCGAGTGCCGCTCCGGTGAGACGCTGGACATGCTCCAGGCGATGAACACGGGCCATGACGGCTCGCTCACCACGCTTCATGCGAACACGCCCCGTGACGCCATCGCCCGCCTGGAGACGATGGTGCTCATGTCCGGCATGGACCTGCCGGTGAAGGCCATCCGCGAGCAGATCGCCAGCGCCGTGCACATCATCGTGCAGCAGACGCGCTTCTCCGACGGCACGCGCAAGATCTGCTTCATCACCGAGGTGTCCGGCATGGAGGTCGACATCGTGACCCTCCAGGACATCTTCTATTTCAAGCAGGATGGCTTCACGGAGGACCACAAGGTGCGTGGCCGCTACGTCGCTTCCGGCTTCGTGCCGAAGTTCTACGACGAGCTCCAGCGCAAGGGCATCCCCGTCAACATGAGCATCTTCCGCGAGGACTGACGCGCCCATGCCCACCCTGGTCGTCCGTCTGCCTGACGGTACCGAGAACGAATTCGTCATCACCGGCGAGCTGAAGATTGGCCGCCAGCAGGGCAGTGACATCCTCCTCACCGAGGGCGGTGTGTCACGCACGCACGCGCGCGTCTTCGAGGAGGGCGGCACCGTCTTCATCGATGACGTGGGCAGCGCGAACGGCACCTTCGTGGACGGCAAGCGCATCATGGCGCCCACGGCGCTGACGCCTCAGTCGGAGGTCCTGCTCGGGGACTACACGCTGCGGCTCAAGGCCCCTGCTCGGGCCTCGGGCTCCCGGCGCGCGGCGAAGCCTCCCGCGGACGTGGAGGCGCCGATGCCGGTGGGCGGCGAGGGCGGCGGTGCTCGGGCCACCCGGGCCATGCCCAGCATCAAGAAGGGGCCCGGCGCCGCGAAGGGCGCGGCCGGCTCGGAGCTGGCGAAGCGGCCGCGGCCGGCCCGTTCCGCGCCCGGCGGCGCGCGTCCAGAGCCAGGCCGCGGCGGGCCGTCACTGCGCGGCATGGTGGGGCCCTGGGCCGGGCAGACGTACCCGCTCAAGGGCAAGGTGCTGGTGGGCCGTCAGCCGCCGGCGAGCATCCTGCTGGATGACGACTCGGTCAGCCGTCGGCACGCGGAGCTGGAGGCCACCAGCGCCGGCGTGACGGTGCGGGACCTGGGCAGCGCCAACGGGACGCTGCTCAACGGCGAGCCGCTGGACCAGACGCCGGTGCCGCTGGAGCCGGGGGATCAGCTCCAGTTCGGCGTGGTGGAGATGACCTTCGAGCCGGACGCGTCCGCGGCGCCGGTGCGCCGTGGCGCGGGGGCGGCGAGCCGGGGCGGGGCGGTCGAGGACCCGGCCGCGAAGCGCAAGAAGCTCATCGTCGTCGCGGCAGCCCTGGTGGGCGTGCTGCTGATGGTGGGCATGGTGTCGTCCATCCTCAGTCCGCCACCCGCGGACGTGCCGGCCTCCGCCGCGGCCGCCCAGGAGGACCAGGCCGCGAAGATCCAGGAGCTGCTGAGCGAGTGCCGCTCCTACGCGTCCAGCGAGCTGGGCGCGCCCAACTGGGACAAGGCCAACGAGGTCTGCACCCAGGCGCTGGACCTGGACCCCATCCACCCGGAGGCGAACACGCTCATCCGGCGCATCAAGCTGGAGAAGGAGTCCTTCGAGTACTACTCGCAGGGTGAGCGTCTGCTCGAGCGCCTCAAGCCCGAAGAGGCCCTGGAGTCGTTCCGGAAGATCCAGAAGGAGAGCGAGTACTTCCGCCGGGCCCGTGCCAAGGCTCGCGAGGCCGCGGAGGCGGTGACGAAGCGCGCCCTGGAGGACTGCAAGCTGTACCTGCGGGACTCGCAGTGGAGCGCCGCCGTGCCGCGCTGCGAGGTGTACATGGCGGTGTGGTGCCAGTCGGTGTCCCGCGAGGACCTGCAGCCGCCCCTGGGCTTCACCCTGAAGCTGACGGGCCGCCTGCGGCGCAACGAGTGGCGGCCGAAGGACCCGCTGTTCGTGAAGTTCCTCATCGCGCGGCAGCGCCTGGACGCCAACGCGGCGCCGTGGGTGTGCCCGGTGGCGGAGGTCCTCGCGGGAGACGAGCGCGTCGTGGACCCGCGCACCGTCGTCGCGGAGGCGGCCAAGAAGCGCTTCCCCAACAAGCTGATGCAGGCCGCGCTGCTGGACTACTGGAGTGGTCGCGGCAGCGAGGCGCTGGCCACCATGCAGAAGCTGCGCGCCAACTACGAGGCCGCGCAGTACCACGCCCAGGCGGACGAGCTGATGAAGATCATGTCCACGGTGGATCAGCTCTTCAAGGCGGGCCAGAGCTTCCTGGCCGCGGAGGACCCCGAGAAGGCCGCGGAGCCCTTCCGCGAGGCGCTCGCCACGGACAAGGCCCTGATGCTGGACCTGGCCGAGTCCAAGCCGTCCTTCTACCGCCGCAACATCCTCCAGGACTTCGCGGAGAAGTCCTACCAGCGCGGCAAGCACTGGGCCGATCGCGAGGACCACCGCCGCGCCTGCCGCGTCTGGAAGCTGGGCTTCAGCTTCTACGCGGGCAACCCGAACCTCAACAAGGCGGCGGCCTTCTGCTCCACCCGGGCGCTGGAGGCCTTCCGGGCCGCGGGCGGCTGCGGCGACATGGCGGTGGCGCTGGACTACGCCGTCAAGGGCGACGGCGTGGAGGAGATGGTCGTCGCGAAGAAGGCCGAGCTGGGCTGCAAGTAGCGCCCGTCATGGACAGGGAGGGGCGGGCGCGCTAGGCACGGGGCATGGTCGACACCAGCCCCTCGCGCTCCGCGCCCACCCTGGTCCTCATCGACGCGTCCGGCTTCATCTTCCGCGCCTACCACGCCATCCCTCCGCTCACGACGAGCAAGGGCGTGCAGACCAACGCCGTGCTGGGCTTCACGCGCATGGTGCTCAAGGCCCTGCGCGAGCTGACGCCCACGCACGTGGCGCTCGCCTTCGACAAGGAGAGCCGCACCGAGCGCCAGAAGATTGACCCCACGTACAAGGCGAACCGCGAGGGGCCCCCGGAGGACCTCGTCCCGCAGTTCGCCCTCATCCGTCGCGTGGTGGAAGCCATCAACGTGCCCGTGCTGGAGGTCGCCGGCTGGGAGGCGGATGACGTCATCGGCACGCTCGCCGTGAAGGCGAAGCAGGAGGGCTTCTGCGTCCAGGTCGTCACCGGCGACAAGGACTTCGTGCAGATTGTCGATGACGACGTGCGCCTGTACGACCCGATGAAGGACGTGCACACGCTGCCCGCGGACGTGAAGGCCCGCCTGGGCATCGAGCCGCGGCAGATGCGGGACTACCTGGCCCTCATCGGCGACGCGGTGGACAACGTCCCGAAAGTGCCGGGCATCGGCCCGAAGACGGCCACGGAGCTCATCCAGCAGTTCGGTGACGTGGAGACGCTGCTCGCGCGGCTGGACGAGGTGAAGAAGCCGAAGATTCGCGAGAACATCGCCTCCCACCGCGAGAGCCTCCTGCGCGCCAAGCAGCTCGTCACCTTCAAGACGGACCTGCCGCTGGACGTGCGCATGGCGGACCTGGCCCGCAGGCCCCTGGACGCGCAGCGCTCGCGCGAGCTGTTCACCGAGCTGGAGTTCTTCGCGCTCCTCAAGGAGCTGCCGCAGCAGGACGGCGCCGCGGGCGCGCCCGAAGCCGCCAGGGAGAAGCCGGCGCCCCTGACGGTGACGCCGAAAATGGTGAGCGAGGACGCGGAGCTCGCCACGCTGGCGGCTGCCGTGCGCGAGCAGGGCGCCGTCACACTGATCCCCGCCTTCGAAGGCGCGCCCTTCGGCGCGAAGCTGGTGGGCCTGGGCCTCGCGCTGCCGGACGGACAGACGGCCTATGTGCCGCTGCGGCACGCGCAGCTCGGTGTCACGCAGGTGAAGCCGGAGTCCTTCACCGCGGCCTTCCGCGAGGTGCTGGAGGACGCGGCGGTGAAGAAGGGGGGCCACGACCTCAAGGCGCTCTGCCTGGTGCTCGCCAACGACGGCATCACCCTGCGCGGCGCCCACGACGACGTGGAGCTGCTCAGCTACCTGCTCAACCCGTCCCGCCGGGAGCACGCGCTGGTGGACCTGGCCCGCGAGCGGCTGCACACGGAGCTGCCGCCGCTGCCGCCCGCCGCCGAGGGCAAGCGGGGCAAGAAGGACCGCGCCCTGGCGGACCACACGGTGGAGGAGGTGGCCACGGGCTTCGCCATCCGCGCCGAGGCCGCCCGCCGGCTGGCGCCCGAGCTGTGGAAGGAGCTGGAGGCCGCGAAGCTGGCGGACCTGGCCCGGGATCTGGAACTGCCGCTGCTGCCACTGCTGGCGCAGATGGAGCGGCGGGGCGTGCTGCTGGACACCGCCGAGCTGTCGCGCACCTCGGTGAAGGTGGACGCCGCCGTCGAGGCGCAGGTGAAGGAGGTCTACCGGCACGCGGGCCGCGAGTTCAACATCGGCTCCAACCCGCAGCTCGTCGACGTGCTCTTCAACGAGCTGAAGCTGCCCGTCATCAAGAAGGGGAAGACGGGCCCCTCGGCGGACCAGGAGGTGCTGGAGAAGCTGTCCGAGGAGCACCCGCTCCCCGGCGCCATCATCGAGTACCGCGGCCTGTCCAAGCTGAAGAGCACGTACCTGGACACGCTGCCCACGCTGGTGGCCGCGGACGGACGCATCCACACCACCTACCACCAGGCGGCCACCGCCACCGGGCGGCTGTCCTCCACCGACCCGAACCTCCAGAACATCCCTGTCCGCACGGAGCTGGGCCGGGAAATCCGTCGGGCCTTCGTGGCCGCGGAGGGTCACCAGCTGGTCAGCGCCGACTACAGCCAGGTGGAGCTGCGGCTGCTGGCGCACATCGCGGAGGACGCGGTGCTCATCGAGGCCTTCCGCCACGACGAGGACATCCACACCCGCACCGCCGCCGAGGTGTTCGGCGTGGCCCCGGACCAGGTGGACCGGGAGCAGCGGCGGGTGGCGAAGATGGTGAACTTCGGAATCGCCTATGGCCTGTCGCCCCATGGCCTGGCCGCGCGGCTCGGCATCGCCCAGGACGTGGCCCGCGACATCATCGAGCGCTACTTCACGCGCTACGCGGGCATCAAGCGCTACCTGGAGGAGACGGTCGACCGGGCGCGCAAGACGGGCTACGTGGAGACGCTCTACGGCCGCCGCCGGTACATGGCGGACCTGAACTCCAAGAACCGCGGCGTGGCCCAGGCCGCCGAGCGCGCCGCCATCAACATGCCCATCCAGGGCACGGCCGCGGACCTCATCAAGAAGGCGATGCTCGCGGTGGACGTGGCGTTGAAGGCCCAGAAGCTGCGCACCCAGATGCTGCTCCAGGTGCACGACGAGCTCCTCTTCGAGGCGCCCGATGCCGAGGTGGAGCAGGTGAAGGCCCTGGCGGTGCAGGCCATGTCCTCGGTGGCGGACCTGAAGGTGCCGCTCAAGGTGGAGGTGGGCGCGGGTCGCAGCTGGGCGGACGCGCACTGACGCGGCCGCGACGGCCAGAAAAAAGACGGGAGGAGCGCCCACCCCCGTAGGCGCCCCTCCCGATGCTGCACCCCCGCGGCCCCCACGGCCGCCACTGCACTCCCACTGCGACAAATGCGCCGACCCGTCCGACCGGCGAGTCGCGTGGACCCCCATCCACGCGTCTTGCCAGCGGCTCGCGGTGCGCGCTCACCACTCCCCAGCGGGAGCACGCCTTCCCACTCAGTGCGCCGTGGGCCCCCACCCAGGCGCACTCCCTCCCGCCGGTCTCGGACGCGCCCGTTGCCGGGGGCGTCAAGTCGAACGGGCCGGCCAACCCCTACACGCCCTCAGTGCATTGCCGTGCGGCCATCTCCTGTGTCCGGTGACACGCGCCGCGTGCGAGACGGGCGCTCGAAGTACTCGACGACCAAGCCACCGAAGGGCACCCGCGGCCCATCCGCCCTCGGGTCCTTCATCCGTTGCAGGAGCGCCACCGCGGAGTCCACGGCCTCGTCGACCGCGCGGTTGATGCGCTCGCGTTCCCAATCCCCGCCGCCGAGCACCTCGGAGGCGTCCACCAGGCAGCGCCGCAGCGCCGCGAACTCGTCATAGAGGGAGCGGGCCCCCCGGTGCGGCGACAGGCGCAGCACCGCGCGCGTGCGGCTCCAGGGGCTCGTCTCCTCACCCGCCAGCGTCCGGCCCAGCTCGCGGATGAAGGGCTCCACCAGGTTGTCCAGCTGCGTGGGCATGCCCTGCGAGGCCTCGGAGTCGGGCGCCGCCAGCACCATCCGCCGCCACAGCGCGGAGATTCGATCCGGCTGCTGGCGGAAGAACCGCGCCAGCACGGCTGCCTTACGTCCCCGCTCGCTCATGTCCAGTGCCTTCCGCATCGCGTACGGAGGCCAAAGCAAACCGGCTGCCAACGCCACCAGAAGACACATCGCCAGTGAATTCAGCAGGTTGCCCTGAAGGGCTGGGCAGGCAGAGGAGCAGTGCGGCCGTAGAAACTACAGGGCCGGCCCTGTAGCGATGCCGGGCTCGGGGCCACCGGCCTCAGTGCAGGGTGGGCTTGGGCGGGCGGCCGTGGGGGCCATCCTCGTCGTCCGCGTCACCCGGGAAGTCCGGGGAGGCGCCATCGGCGAGCACGGCGTCCGTGTCCGGGGGCGGCGCATGGGACTCCGTGCCCGGGGGGCCCGAGGGCCAGTCCGGCCACGTCGCGTCCGCGGCGCTGGCCAGGGGGGCCTGGGCGTTCGCCGCCGCGGCCTGGGCCGCCAGCAGGCGCAGGGTGGCGTCCTCCGCCGCGTCCTGGGCGGCCATCTCCGCCAGCCGGGCGGCCCGCTGCTGGCGGCGCCGGGCGTAGGCGGCCACGCAGAGGAAGGACGCGCCCAGCCACACCAGCGCGGAGCTGGTGGTGAGGGGCAGCCAGCCGTAGCGCGCGGCCAGGCCGTCACGCCACGCCGTCTCCTCCACCAGCAGCGAGGTGCGGAAGGCCTTGCCGAAGGCTGTCTCGAAGGGCTCGCCGCGCGCCACGCCGTCCACGAGCGCGGCCATGCCCTGCGGGCCGAACTTCGAGGACAGGTGCGCGACGAAGGCCGCGCTCTGGGCGTAGGCGATTTCCACGTCGGACGGCACGTCCGGCCAGGCCCGCGCCAGGTGCTCGAAGTGGAAGACGCGCTCCTGCGTCACGGCGCGGAAGAGGGCGGCGTAGTGGGTGATGGAGAAGTGCTCCCCGGTGACGTTCTGCGCGACGCCCTCCTGGAACCAGCGGGGCCACTCCGGGGCGAGCTGTCCCAGGGCGACGTGCGCCAGCTCGTGCCGGAGCGTCTGCTGCCCGTCGGGGGCATGCAGGCTGAGCGCGTCCAGGAGGATGATTTGATGGGCGGGGTAGGCCAGGGCCACGGCCCAGCCCGGGGGCTTGCCGCCGGGCAGCGCCAGCGCCTCGAACTCCGAGCGCCCCACGCCCAGGCGAATCTCCGTCACGCCTGGCCAGTCCTTGCCCAGGATGGAGCCAAAGGCGTCCCGGACGCCTTCAATCTGGCGGGCGAGCTCGTGCGCGGCGGCCGTGGCGGCGGCGGTGTGGAGGATGCGGAAGCGCTTCGTCGTGACTTCGCCACTCACCTCGGCCGGACGGGTCAGCGGCACCAGGGCCGCGTCGTACACCACGTCATGGCCGTGGGGGCCCGGGGTGCCGCCCGGTCCCTGGGCCCGGGCACCCGGGGTGGCCAGCAGCAGGAGCAGGACAAGCAGGTGGCGCATGTGCGGCGGCCTCACGTTCCCACTGACATAACAGCCTCGCCCCCGATTGCCGCAACCTCGCGGCATGCTGCGCGGTGCGTCAGGAGTCGGCGTTGGCCTTCTTCTGGGACAGGTAGGCCACGTTGTCCTCGACGCGGGCGTAGTCGCGGTCTGCGAACGCCGGGCTCTTGAACGTCTCCAGCAGCTTTTGATGGGCGTCCAACACCGAGCGGACCTGCGATTCGAACTGCGCGCGCTGGCGCTTCAGCTCGTTGATGTCCTCCACCACCTGCACCAGCCGCTGGTGGGCGCCGTGGACGATCTTCTCCGCCTGGTGCTCGGCGTCCGCGATGATGATTTCCGCTTCCTTCTTCGCGGCGTCCTTCAGGTCCTCGCTGATGCGCTGGGCGGTGACCATGGTCTCCTGGAGGGTGCGCTCCCGTTCCTGGTGCTGTTCGACCTTGAACTGGGTGCGCTTCACTTCCTCCTTGAGCGCGATGTTCTCCTTCACCACCTCCTCGAACTCGCCGGCGATGAGCTCGAGGTAGGCCTCCACCTCACGGCGGGAGAAGCCGCGCAGGGCCGTTTCGAACCGTTTCTGCCGGATGTCGAGCGGGGTGATTTTCATGACGCCGCAGTGTAGCGCAGGGGCGTCACTTCTCCAGGAATCGGCCCTTGACCCGGGCCGCCGCCCCGGCGGGTGGTGCCTGGCTGCCTGCCCGGCGGGGAGGCGTCAGCGGCGGACAGCGTCCCACTGGGACACGACGGTGCGCGCGGCGTTCTGCACGCCCGAGGTGAGGCGGGCGTCCACGGCGGCGTCCTGGACGGCGCGGCGCGCGGTGGGGGTGCGCTGGAAGATGAGCCCGTTGAGCGCCTGGATCTTCAGTGCGTCCGGCAGGCGGGGGTGGCGCACCACGTTGGCCAGGATTTCCTCCGCCCGCGCGTGCTGGAACAGCGTCACGGCGCGCAGGGCGGCCTGCTGGATGCGGGGGTTGGGGTCCCACAGCAGCACCGCCAGGGCGTCCAGGGCGCGGGCATCTCCCAGCAGGGCCAGGTCCTCGATGGCCATGGCCCGAATCTCCTCCGGTGCCGGCTTCACGGCCCCCAGCAGCCCCCGGAGCAGGGCGGTGTCGTCCGAGGGCGAGGCCGAGGCGACCGGCTCTGTCGCCGGGGCCGCGGACGCCAGGGGCGGCGGGGTCGGGGCCTGGGCGCGGGCGGCGGTGGCAAGCAGCAGGCCAGCGAGGAGCACGGGACGCATGGAGGCCCTTCTACTCCGAGGTGAAGAGATTTTCTTGACGCGATCGCCCATCGTGGGAGCTTCCCCGCTGCTACAGGTGTGTTGCGAACGGGAGCAAGGTTCGATGAACGCGGCGGCCGCGAACTGGCAGACCCTGGAAAACGTCGATGTGGAGTGCACCCACTGCGGCATCCGGATGACCCTGCAACCGGGGACCCGGGTTCGCTACTTCCGGTGTTCCGGGTGCCACCGCTGGGTGTCCAGCGTGTACTCCGACGTCTTCCGGGCGGACGCGAAGGTGCGGACCCACCCCGTGAAGGACACGGACGCCCGGGACGAGCAGTTCATCGAGGTCAAGGACCGGCTGGACCGGTGGCTCTCCGCGCTGGAGGAGCAGGACCCGTACCGGCTGCTGGGCGTGTCGCCGCTGGACTCGGCGGAGACGGTGCGCGCGCGCTACCACGCGCTGGCCATGGAGCGGCACCCGGACCGCGGCGGCTCGGCGGAGAAGATGCGGGAGCTGAACGCGGCCTACGAGCGCATCCTCCGGCACCGTCAGCGCAAGCGTCAGGAGGCGCTGTCGGCCGGCATCTCCGCGGCCTCCGCGTCCGTCCTGCCCGCGCGCAGCAGGTAGCCCCAGAAGAGCGCCCCCAGGGCCAGCCCCAGCCCCGCCTTCATCCAGGTGGGGAACAGGTCGCCGGGTGAGACGTAGCCCTCCACCACGCCGATGAGCGCGAGGAAGGGCGCGCAGCCCAGCACCAGCTTCACCGCCTCCCGCCCGCGCAGCGCCAGCGCCTGTCCCCGGGGAAGCTCCCCCGGGTCGATGAGCGCCTGGCCCACCATCAGCCCCGCCCCGCCGGCGATGACGATGATGGACAGCTCCACCGGCCCGTGCGCGGCGATGAAGTCCAGGAGCCCACCCAGCATGCCCTCGCGGGCGCACAGCGCGCCGATGGCGCCGATGTGCACCCCGTTGTTCACCAGCACGAACAGCGTGCCCAGCCCGAAGGTGATGCCCAGGGCGAAGGTGACGATGGTGACGGTGAGGTTGTTGGTGGCGATGCCCGACGCCACCGAGTTGGGCGGGGCCACCGACAGGATGTCGTCCGTCCACATGCGGCCCTGGGCCACGTAGTGGCGCACGCCGGAGGGCACCAGCAGCTCGGCGCCCTGGGGCTCCCACAGCACCACCACCGCGCCCAGCAGGATGCCCAGGACGAACAGCGCGGCGCTGGCGCCCACGAAGCCGCGCTCGCGGCGCAGCGTGGCGGGGAACTCGCGGCGGAAGAAGTCGCGCACCGCGGGCCAGCGCTCGCGCGGAGGCTGGTAGATGGCGGCGTAGGCCTGGCCGCAGAGCTGGTTGAGGAAGCGGTGCGCGTCCGTCCCCGGGTAGAACGTCTGCGTGTGGGCCAGGTCGGCGGACGCGCGCCGGTACAGCGTGTCCAGCGTGCGCAGCTCGTCCAGCTTCAGCGTCCCGGAGCGCTGGCGCGCCAGCAGGGCCTGGAGGGCGTCCCAGTCCGCCCTCCGGCGGGCCACGTAGGCGGGCAGGGGCGTGGCCATGTCAGCGCTCCCCCTGGACGCGGGCGCGCAGGAAGGCCTCGGTGCTCTCGGAGGAGGCCAGCACCGCCGCGCGCGCCTCCGCATCCGGCGGGCCCACGCGCTCCACCAGCCGCGCGCCCAGCCGCTGCCGCACCTCCGGAGAGAGCCCGGGCGCGCGCGACAGGAAGGACAGCACCAGCTCCACGTCCTCCGGCGAGAGGGGCCGCGCGCCGGCGGACTGGGGCGCGGCCTCCGTCAGGGAGGCGGGCGGCGCGGCGGTGTACTTGTCCAGGTCGATGCGCTCCTCGCGCACCAGCAGCGTGCCGGCCAGCAAATCCCCGAGCCGCCGGTGCTGGCGGGAGAGCAGCATGCTGATGCAGGCGGCGGCGTACAGCATGGGCAGGAAGTCCACCGCGCGGCAGAGGTTGCGGACCGCGCTCTCGTAGACGCCCACCGGCGAGCCATCCACCCGCACCACGCGGATGCCGAGCGCTCGCTTGCCCACCGTCTGCCCGTGGAAGAGGACCTCGCTCACCGTCCAGTACAGCCACTGCGTGGCGAAGATGCCCACCACCAGCAGCGTCTGCGCCACGCCCGACAGCCCCTGGAAGACGCCGAGCACGTCCGACACCAGCAGCGTGAAGACGAAGTAGGCGACCAGCCAGAAGAAGAACAGCAGGCTCGCGTCCACCAGCCACGCCAGGCACCGGTAGCCGATGCCCGCAACGGGAAGCGTGAGCGCCACGCGCTCGGGCGTGGCGACGTCGAGATGGGGAGTCGGAGCAGGGCTCATGCTGGAGGCGCAGCATACACGCCCGCCTTCCACACCCGCCGACATGTGCGCCGCGTTTCAGCGCGGAGTTGCGGGGTTTCCGGGGCCCTATCGCGTGTAGAGCGGATGACATCCGGGCTGGCGAAGGAGGGTGCTTTCATCGACTTGTGGACGTCACGGCGTGTCGTGAGGCCGACAGCGATGACGAACCAACGGATGAAACCCCCGTAACGTGCTCTGATTCATGCACACTGGACACTCCCGTTAGGGCTGGTTCGCGTCTGCGCTTTCCCGGTGATAGGGTTTCAGCCGTTGGACCATGAACCTGGGCCGAAGGAGGTGCGGCCCGCTGGGACGTCGGAAGTAGCAGAAAGTCAAATACAGTCAGGAGTCGAGTCGTACATCGGTAGGTCGACTCCGGAGTGGCTCAGCGGACACGCTCGTTCTTCCCTGTCACACAACCCACTGGCCCAGGATGTACCGGAGCCGGCTGTGGTCAGTTGTCTGTTCATGCAGTTTTCGCCATGACGGCTGGGGGGCCTTCGCATGGCAACCAATCAAGCAGCGATTCGTGTATCGATTCTCGAAGGACCGTGGGCGGCCTGGCAGGGCCTGGCCGACGGGCTCCGGGGTGAGGGTGTACAAGTGTCCTCGGTGACGAGGGACGTGCGCCTGTTCCTCGACAGCCTGGGCACGGACCCGCCGCAGGTCGCGGTGATGGACGTCGAGGGTGACAGCGAGGCGGCCGTGGGCTGCTCCGTGACGGAAGGCATCAACCTCCTCAGAGAAGCGCGCAAGCGCCGGCTCGAGGTGAGGATGCTGTTGCTCTCCGCGGTGAGCTCGCCGGAGATCATCTCTCAGTGCTTCGATGAAGGCGCCTCCGGCTACCTGTTCCGGGCGGGCCTGGGGACGACGGCCGTCGCCTCCGCCATCAACTCGCTGGTCCGTGGCGAGCGGTTGTTCCCGGTGCAGCTGTTGCGCAATGACTTCGAGCATCCGCCGGTGACGTCGCCCACCGCGAGCGTGCTGCTGGCACTCACGCAGCGTGAGCGCGAGGTGCTGGCGTACGTGGCGGGCGGCGCGGACAACCTGAAGATTGCCGCGCACCTGCAGATTGCCGAGCGCACCGTGAAGTCCCACGTCACGCAGCTGTACCGGAAGCTGGGCGCGGAGAACCGGACCCAGCTGGCGCTCAGGGCGTGCCACCTGGGCGTGCGCCCGCCGCCGGACCTCTAGTCCGCGGCACGCCGTACCGCGCATGCAGCACGCCCCCCGGACCTGGGCGAGGTGGCCCGGGTTCGCAGGGGGCGTGCGCACGGCGGTCGCGGTGCCTACTGCTTCGACATCTCTTCCATCTTCTTGCGGAGGCTCAGCGGACGCATGTCCGTCCAGACCTCCTTGATGTACTCGAGGCACTCGGCCTTGAGGCCCTGCTTGCCCGCATCCTTCCAGCCGAGCGCGTTCTCGCGGTCGGCAGGCCAGATGGAGTACTGCTCCTCGTGGTTCACCACGACCTTGTAGATGGTCGTGTCCTCGCGCTCATCCGCCATGATGACTCTCCTCGAACGGCCGCATTCTGGTCACAATCCAGGAAAAGGGGTCAAGACGCGGAAGGTGTGAGCGCGCGTCGTGGCCGGGCGCCTCCTATACTCGCCGGCCATGCGTCACGTGTCTCGTTTCATTTTGGCCGCGTTCCTCCTGCTGGGGGGCGTGTGGGCCGCGCTCGCCCTGTCGTTGACGGGGGCGGGGCCCGAGGGCCCACACCTGCTCCGGGGGCTGGGAGCCGTGCTCCTCTCGGCCGCCGCGGTGGCGGCGTGGCGGCGCCACTCGAAGCGTGCGGCCACGGCGGTGATGGTGGTGGGGTGTGCGGTCATCTGGGGGTGGACCCAGACGGTCCGGCCGGTGAAGCAGGCGGACTGGGCGCCAGACCTGGCGCGCTCCGCGCGGGCCGACGTGGACGGCACCCGGGTGACGCTCCATGACGTGCGCGACTTCCGCTACCGCAGCACCTCGGACTGGGACGCGGCGTGGTACTCGGCCACCTACGACACGCGGGAGCTCACGGGGGCGTGGTTCATCGTGGAGCCCTTCTCCGGCGTCTGGGGCGCGGCCCACACCATGGTGAGCTTCGGCTTCGCCGACGGCCGCTACCTCGTCTTCTCCGTGGAGGTCCGGCGCGAGAAGGGCGAGACGTTCTCCGCGCTGGGTGGGCTCTTCCGCCAGTTCGAGCTCACCTATGTGGTGGGGGACGAGCGTGACCTGGTGCAGCTGCGCTCCAACCACCGCAAGGACGACGTCTACCTGTATCCGGTGGACGCGTCGAAGGAGCGCATCGCCAGCTTCTTCCTCGACATGGTGGCGCGGATGAACGCGCTGCACGAGCGCCCGGAGTTCTACGACACGCTCACCAACAACTGCACCACCAACCTGGTGCGGCACCTGGAGAAGGTGAGCCAGGTCCAGGTCCCCTACGACCACCGCACGCTGTTTCCAGCCTTCTCCGACGCGCTGGCGTACGACCTGGAGCTCATCGACCGGGACGTCCCGCTGGAGGAGGTGCGCAAGCGCCACCACATCAACGCCCGCGCGTTGGCGGCGCACGGGCGTCCGGACTTCTCGCGGCGCATCCGCGAGCCCCTGGTGGCCACCGCCGCTGACAGCGGCCCGTGACGGCTCGCGCGCCGCCTACGCGGCCGAGCGCGCCTTCAGGTGCGCGTCGTAGTGCTGTTGCAGCGTGACGAAGTAGCCGCGCTCCTCCCAGAGCGCCGCGATGAGGCGCTCGGTCAGCGTCTTCACCTCGGCGCTCTCGTCCGGCGTGGGCGTGCGGGGGCCGGGGGACTGGGCGCTGAAGAAGGCGCGGCTGGCCTCGGCCATCAGCAGGCGGCTGCCCGCGAAGAGCCGGCGCAGGGCCTGGTTGACGGGGCGCGGGTCCAGCTCCGCGCATGCGGCGACGATGGCGTCGTGAATTGCGTCGGGGCGCTTGCCCTCCATGTCCTCGGGCCTCAGGTCGCCGCGCTCCAGGGCATGGTTGAGCAGGTACCCATGATGCAGGGCCGACGAGGCCACGTCGACGCAGTCCTTCACCCACAGCACGAAGAAGACCTTCCGGAACACCTTGCGCAGGGGGAAGAGCGCCAGGCCCTTCACGTAGCTCAACACCCGTCCGCCCGCCGTCCGGCCGACGTGGGAGCCGGCGAGGATTTCCACGGTCCGGGACGGCTTGGGCAGGCGGTGTTCGGAGAGGAGCGTGAGGACCATGCTCTCTCGGGCCTGGCGGAGCGCGTAGTCGTCCAGGAAGGGGACGGGGATGAGCGGCGTCAGGCCCGAGACGACGGAGAGGAAGGCCACGCGGCTCAATACCGGGGGCAGCTCGTTCGCGGGAGGACGGGGCTTCGGCTCGGTCATATGTCCTTCATATGCCCATCTCTCCTGGCGATTGCGCTGGGCCTGGAGGGCGGGCTGTTGGCTGGCTCCCAACCGGGCGGCGGCCCTCAGCCCTTCCGTTCCCCTCGGGCGTGCGGCAGCAGCAGGGCATACAGCGTGGCCATGACCGGCGTGGGGACGCCGCGCGCGCGGCCTCGGCGCACCACCGCGCCCTGGAGGTATTCGACCTCCAGCGGCTTGCCGTTCTCCAGGTCGCCGAGCATGGAGGGCCGCATGTGGGCGGGCAGCCCGTCCAGGTACTGCAGCAAGGCCTCCGGTGTCCGGGTCGTGGTGACGCCCTCCGCGGCGGCGACCTGGAGCACCTCGGCGCCCGCTTGCTGGAAGACCTCGCGAAGGGCAGGGCTCTCCCGCAGCACGCCCGCGGGAAGCCGGGTCACGGTGCCGAAGCCGGACAGGCAACCCAGGAACGAGAGCTTGTCCCAGAGCGCTCCGCGGGCATCCGGCACGGCCTCCACGGTGACGCCCGCGCCGGCCAGCGCGTCCCGCAGGGCTTGTGCCCGGGGTGAGACTCGGGAGGTATCGCCGAAGACCTCGCCCAGCACGATGCGGTGGATCGTGCCCACCTGGGTGATGACACCCGGCTCGGTGATGGCGGCGGAGATGTACGTGGTGCCGCCCATGACGGCGGATTCTCCGACGACGGCCGCCACCTCGGCGGGACTGTCCACGCCGTTCTGCAAGGTGAGCACCCACGGCGGCGTCGCTCCCTGCGGGACATCGCCTCGGGCGGAGAGCAACGTCTTCACTGCTGGCAGCACGGAGGCGACGTCGTAGGTCTTCACGGCGAGGAACACGCCGTCCACGGGACCGAAGCGCTGGACGTCATCTTCCGCCTTGACGGGGAGGGTGAAGTCTCCGTCGGGGCTGCGAATGCTCAGTCCCCGCTCGCGCATGGCACGCAGGTGCGCGCCGCGAGCGAGGAATGTCACGTCATGGCCGGCCCGGACCAGCCTCGCGCCGAAGTACGCACCGACGCCTCCTGAACCCACGATGGCGAATCGCATGGCGCGGAAGATAACCGCGTCTCGACGCCCCAGCAGGCTGGAATGCCGTGCCCGCACTCAGCGCATCATCGCGCCGCGAACTGTGCTGGTCGCGCCCACCATGACACGTGGGCGTGGCCGAGCTCAGCGCGTCAGCGACACGTGGACGGTGGCCTCCTCGGGAGGCGGGTGCCACGCGAGCGGGCTGGTGGGCGGAGCGGCCTCGCGGGTGGTGCGGCGGTGGCGCGAGATGAACGCCGCGCTGCTCTCCGGGCTGGCACATGCGGAGAGGATGAGCTCCGGTGTCACGAAGGCGGTGGCGATGGCATCCGCAACGCGCGCGTCCTTGCTGCCCGCGGCGAGCAGCTCGATGACATGCGGCGGAGGAGGCTGCAGCAGCGCATTCGTCCAGTGCGTCGCGGGCGCCGTGGCGGCCCACGAACTCGCCTCGGCCTCGCGACAGAAGGCCTCATCGAAGGGGCGCTGCTCCGCCAGCGCGGTGACGATGTTCTCCGCCAGGGCGAACGCGGAGGCGGAGCCCGCGTTGGCGCCCTGTCCCGCGACCGGGTCGTTCGTCACGTGCGTGTCGCCCACCGCCAGGGCGAAGCGGCCACCCGCGAGGCGCGCCCAGCCCTGGCGCACCACCGGCGTGAAGGAACCCTGGAGGTAGTCGAGGGGCCCGCGCACACCGAAGCGGGCCGGGTCCACGCGCTCGTAGGTGGTGGGCGCGAAGCGGCGCAGGAAGTCCAGCAGCAGCGCCTCGAAGCCACGCGGGTCCTCGTCGTAGCGCTGGGTGCTGAGCCGCGACAGCTCGCTGCCTGGCAGCGCCTCGATGAGGACGCTGGGAACGCGGCCCTCCGCGGTGACGACCTGGGACTCGAAGATCTCGCCCTGGCCCGGAATCAGGTTGGCGTTCATGCCGATCGGCTCCTGCATGCGCACGCCCTTCAGCAGCGCGGCGAACAGCATGCGCGGCGGCTGCGTGTGCGGCGACAGCTCGGGCACGCGGGGGAACAGGCGCGTCAGGCCATTGCGGCCGGTGGCGACCACCATCAGCGCGTGCTGCGCGGCCAGGCGCTCCAGCACATCCACGTCGACGGGGAGGACCTCCAGCTTGCCACCTCGCGCGACGAAGTCCTCCGCCAGGCGCGGCTGGTACTGACGGTAGTCCACGAAGATGGAAGGCGAGTCCACGCGGCCACGGAGGCTGAAGGGCTGGGGGCCACCGTTCACGTGGATGCCGATATAGAACATGTCGGCGTTGGGGCCGCTCCAGTGGTCCACGCCCAGCACGCGCTCGCGCGTGCGCGTGGGCGCGTGGTGCGCCACCGTGTTGAGCAGACGGGAACCCCGTAGTCTGCTCGGCTCCTGCTCCGTGTAGATGGTCACAGGAACACCGTGGGACAGCAGCTTCAGCCCCAGGTGCAGCCCCGCGGTGCCAGCGCCAACGATTCCAATGTGCTCCATATGACTTTCCTCCGTGTCCCGTGCCTTCATGGCTGTCTGTGTCGGGATGGACCCCCCAAGGGCCGGGGGCGTTCCTTAACACAACACAATCGGAGAACTTCAGACAGGACGTACTTGATAGCCGAGAAAATTGGAGCCGCGTTGCGTCATGCCCTGATGGGCAGACGTTTGCGTCCGGTTGGGAACAGCAGGCACAAGGCTTTACAGTGACAGTCAATGAGCCAGTACATCGACGTGGCGTTGAAGGTGGGAGACATCACCGAGTTCCCCGCGGATGCCGTGCTGTTCAAATATGCACAGAGCTTCTATGGCGCGTCGGGTCAGGCGGCGAGGCGCCTGGAGGGGGTGGGCATACCCGCGTCGCAGCTCACGCTCGCTCCGGGGAGCCATCGCTTCGTCGAGACCCGTGGGGTCCTGTCCGCGCCGCTGGCGCTCTTCCTGGGCACGGTGCGTCTGGGTGAGTTCGGCTACCACGAGATTCGCCAGTTCGCGGTGCGCGCGTTGACGGCGCTGGAGCCCCGCTCGGCGCTCACGCATGTCGCCGGGACGGTCCATGGCCCCAACTACGGCCTGGACGAGGACGAGGCGGTGCTGGCCTTCGTGGGCGGGCTCGTCGAGGCTTTCCAGCGTGGCGCCGGGCCCCAATCCCTGACGCGCTTCACGGTGGTGGAGCGCGACTCGCGCCGTGCGCGAAGCCTCGCCAGGACGTTGGCGCGGGGCATGAGCGAAACGCCGGGAGTCCAGGCGCTCCCGGAGGGCGTCTTTCGCGTGTGGCGGATGTCTGCCGTCACGCAGGCGCCGCCCCTGGCGACGGCGGGCACGGTGTCCATGGCAAAGCCTCACGCCTTCGTGGCGATGCCCTTCTCGCCTGAGATGGAGGACACCTATCATTATGGCATCCAGGGCCCGGTGAAGGCCGCGGGCCTGCTGTGCGAGCGCGTGGACCAGGCCGTGTTCGATGGTCCCATCATCCAGCGCATCCGCGAGCGCATCGAGACGGCGAAGGTCGTGATTGCCGACCTCTCGCTGGCGAACCCCAACGTGTACCTGGAGGTTGGCTATGCATGGGGGCGCGGCCGGCCCACGCTGCTCCTGGTGCGTGACGTGAAGGAGCTCCGCTTCGACGTCGCGTCATATCGCTGCATCGTCTACCGCAGCATTCGCGAGCTGGAGTCACTGCTCGCGAAGGAGCTCCAGCGGCTGGACTGAACGGAGGGGAGGGCGTCACCAGCCGCGTGCGGCAATCGCATGCGTCGCCACGTGGCGGTCTTGCCGCATCACATGCAGCTTCTCGTGCAGGTTGACGGAGGCGCACGCGTGGTTGGGCACGACGCGCACGCGGTCGCCCACGCGAGGACGCCAGTCGGTGCGGGACAGGTCCAGCAGGCCGTGCTCTTCGGACAGCCCGTGTACCCGCACCTCCGGCATGTCGAGCAGGGCGCCGTAGCCGCCCGAGGCATCGAAGCCTTCCTCCTTGGCCAGCGCCTTGGAACCCGCGTCGATGACGGCCTGTCCGGGCACCGCGGTGCTGACCACGGTGGCCAGCACGGAGTAGGCGCACTCGCTCCATTCGCAGGCGCCCACCGACACGGAGTTGCGGTCGTTGAAGATGTTGATGCCGGGGCGAATCTCCGTGAGCCCGGCGACGTCGTGCGAGCGCCACAGTGTCGGCGTGGAGCCCCCACTCACGGTTTCGGGGCGCAGGCCCTCGGCTGTCAGTGCCTCCACGAAAGCGAGCAGGCGCTCGGATTGCGCGCGCATCGCGGGGCCCAGCTCCGCTTGAGGCAGGCGCAAATGGCCGGCGTAGAAGGTGATGCCCCGGTACTCGACGCCGCTGCTGTACGCCGCCTCGCGTGCCAGCTTGACGGCGTCCGCCGGCGACTGGACGCCCACGCGGCGCATGCCCATCTCCAGCTCCACCAGGACACCCACGGTGCGGCCGGCACGTCGCGCCGCATGGGCCAGCGGGTGCAGTGCTTCGGAGGAGTCCAGCGCGACGGTGAGCCGCACGTGTGGTGGCAGGTCCATGAGCCGGTCGAGCCGCTCCGTTCCCACGGGCGGGTAGGCCAGCAGCACGTCGTCACAGACGGAGGCCATGACCTCGGCCTCCCGGACCGTGGCCACCGTGACGCCCTGGGCGCCGGCGGCCAGCTGGAGCTGGGCGAGCTCGGGCGTCTTGTGGGTCTTCGTATGCGGGCGCCAGCGCAGGCCGCGCTGTCGGGTGTAGGCGGCCACCCGCGCCAGATTGGCCTCTACGCGGTCCAGGTCCACGAGGGCCGCGGGCGTCACGGTCATATCGAGCCAGCTCACGTCCATGGCGCGCATGCTGACACCGGGCAGCGCGGGCTTCCAAGGGGAACGACGGGCCCTGTCCTTCGCGCCGTGGGGTGGTACACCACCGCGACACATGCCAGACACTCCACTGACTCGAAGAGCCCTCAACCGCGCGACGCTCGCTCGGCAGCTGTTGTTGGAGCGTGGGACGGTCTCCGTGCTCGAGGCGGTGGAGCGGCTCCTGGCGCTTCAAGCCCAGCAGGCCAGGCCTCCCTTCATTGGCCTGTGGTCGCGTGTCTCGGGCTTCGAGCGGGGAGCGCTGCTGTCATTGCTCCAGCGCCGGGAGGTCGTCCGGGCCACGTTGATGCGCGGCACGTTGCACCTCGCGAGCGCGAAGGACTACCTGCACCTGCGTGCCAGCTTCACGCCGCTGCTCGAAGCGTCGGTGGCATCGGTGCTGCGCGAGCGGGCGAAGGGGCTGGACATCGCGCCGCTCGTCAAGGAATGCCGCGCCTTCTTCGAGGAAGCGCCCCGCACCTTCGAGGCGCTGCGCGACCACCTGGTGGCCCGTCATCCCGAGAAGGACGAGCGCGCCATGGGGTTCGCGGTGCGGATGTTCCTGCCGCTCATCCAGGTCCCCACGGAGGCGGAGTGGGGCTATCCAGGCACCACGGACTTCGCGGTCGCGGAGTCGTGGCTGGGGACGTCGCTGCGAACGGAGGCGGACCTCTCCACGCTGGTGCTGCGCTACCTGGCGGCGTTGGGACCGGCCTCGGTGGCGGACGCCCAGACGTGGTCCGGCCTCAAGAGGCTGAGGCCCGTCTTCGAGTCGCTGCGTCCGTCATTGCGCACGTTCCGGGATGAGAGCGGGCGGGAGTTGTTCGACCTGCCCAAGGCGCCCCGGCCAGACGAGGACACGCCCGCGCCGGCGCGCTTCCTCCCGGACTTCGACAGCCTGGTGCTCGGCCACGATGACCGGGCGCGGCTGGTGGATGACGCGTATCGCTCCAGACTCATCACGAAGAATCTGCGGGTCCCCGCGACCTTCCTCGTGGATGGCTTCGTCGCCGGGACCTGGACGGTGGAGCGCAAGCGCGCGCTTGCCGCCCTCGTCGTCGAGCCGTTCGCGCCACTCAAGAAGAAGGACCGCGACGCGCTGGCGAAGGAAGGCGAGGCCCTCCTGCGCTTCGTCGAGCCCGAAGCCCGCACGTTCGAGGTCCGTGGACTCTGAGGGGCGGGCGTGCCTTTCCAACTTTCTCCGAGCTAGGCTGGACGCGCAGCTCACACAGAAAGGTGGTTTCGCATGCGGGGTTCACTGAAGCGGTTCGGGCTTCATGGTGCCGTGTTGCTGGCCGTCGTGGGGCTCACGGGCTGTGGTGTCGTGGAGGACGAAGGCGCGGCTCCCGACACGGTGGGCGCGGAAGCCGCGCTCGACACCGGGTGCTGTCAGGCATTGCCGGGGACGACACAGGCCTTCTGTGACTCGCTTCCCCAGACGCCGGACCGCTGCAACCAGGCCTACGGTGGCACGGCCTGCGCCTGGGTGTGCCCGTCGTGCTGTCAGGCATTGCCGGGGACGACGCAGGCCTTCTGTGACTCGCTTCCCCAGACGCCGGACCGCTGCAACCAGGTCTACGGCGGAACGGCCTGCACCTGGACCTGCTGAGCCTCCGGGCGGCAACTGCTCCACCGCCGCACCGACTGCGGGGCGGCGGTGGAGGTGTCGCTCACGCGGCTACTGCGGCTTGGGCGCCGCGACCTTCTTCGCCGGCGGCTGGTACTTCATGCCCAGCGCGTTGAACACGAACGAGTAGACGTCCACTTCCTCCTCGATGCGCGCGTTCAACGGCGTGCCAGCGCCGTGGCCCGTCTCCGCGTTGGCGCGCAGCAGGATGGGGTTCGGCGCCGTCGTGGCCTCCTGCAGCCGGGCCACCATCTTCCGCGAGTGGAACGGGTCCACGCGCGGGTCGTTCGCGCCGGACGTGAAGAGCACGGACGGGTACCGGGTGCCGTCCTTCACGTTGTGGAACGGCGAGTACGCGTACAGCGCCTTGAACTGCTCCGGGTCCTTCACGGAGCCGTACTCGGTGATGTTGAACTGGCCGTTGGGCGTCAGCTCCACCCGGAGCATGTCATAGATGCCCACGCGGGCCACGACGGCGCCGTACATCTCCGGGTGCTGGGTGACGGCCGCGCCCATCAGCAGGCCGCCGTTGCTGCCACCCTGGATGGCCAGCTTCTTCGGCTGCGTGTACTTCTGGTCCACCAGCAGCTTCGCGACGGCGTAGAAGTCGTCGAAGACGTTCTGCTTCTTCGTGAGCGAGCCCTCGGCGTGCCACTTCTCGCCGAACTCCGAGCCGCCGCGCAGGTTGGCCACCGCGTACACGCCGCCCTGCTCCAGCCAGAAGCCGGCCAGCACGTTGAAGCCCGGGCTGATGGAGATGTTGAAGCCGCCGTAGCCGGTCAGCAGCGCCGGGTTGTTGCCGTTGAGCTTGAGGCCCTTCTTCTTGAGGATGCTGACGGGCACCTTCGTGCCGTCCTTGGACGTGGCGAACGCCCGCACCACGTCCACGTCGCTCAGGTCCAGCGGCGACGTGCGGGCCAGGGCCGTCTTCTTCACCGTGTTGTCCTTCGCGGAGTACCGGTACCAGGCCATGGGCTGGGTGAAGCTGGAGTTGATGAAGAGCACATCATCTCCACCCTGGCTCACCAGCCCGCCCACGGCGGACACGGGCAGGGTGGGCACCATCCCCAGGGCCTTGCCCTTCAGGTCCACCATGCGCAGCTGCGACGGCCCGCCGAGCTGCTCGCTCACGTAGAGGCGCGACTTCGTGGGGAAGACGCCCTGGATGCTGGCCTCGCCCTCCGGAACCAGGACGGTGGCCTTGTCCAGCGTGGGCGTGGCCAGCGGCAGCCGCAGCACCTTGCCGCGCGGCGCGTCCTTGCGGCTCAGGAGGTAGATGGCCCCGTCATGCCCGAAGCGGGCGCGGATGACCTTGTCCTCGAACTTCGACACCTGCGTCCACTTCCCGGCAGGGTCGCGCAGGTACAGCATGTACTCGCCGCCGTCGCCGTTGGCCACGACCGCGGACACGTACTTGCCGTCGTGCGAGGTATCCAGCTCCGTCATCGCGATGCGCGGGAAGTCCTTGCCCAGGACGTAGGTGTCCTTCTCCGTGGGCGTGCCGAGCTGGTGGAACCAGACCTGCTGGTAGAAGTCCCGGTCCGCCGCGGGGCGCTCCTCGCCGCGCGGATAGCGCGTGTAGAAGAAGCCCTTGCCGTCCGCGGTCCACGCCAGGCTGCCGCCCGCGGTGCCGCCGTTCACCCGCGGCACCGTCTCGTTGGGCAGCGGTTTGCCGGTCGCCACGTCATAGACGGTGACGTCGCCGCTCTCCGTGCCGTTCTTCGACAGCGAGACGGCGACCTTCTTGCCGTCCAGCGTGGGGACGTACCAGTCGATGGTGGTGTGCCCCGACGGATCCACGACCATGGGGTCCAGCAGCACGCGCTCCTTCGACGTGTCATCCACCGAGCCGAGCACGACCAGGAAGGCCTGCTGCTTGGGCGGCTGCGCCTTCATGGCGAACAGGGTGCCGCCCGCCTCGTGCAGCGCGCCATAGCCCGGGGACTTCCAGCTCAGCAGCTCGGTGACGCGCTGGCGGATGGCCTCGCGGCCCGGGAGCTTGTCCAGGACGGCCCGCGTGTACGCGTTCTGCGCGTCGTTCCACTGCTGCACCTTCGGGTCGGAAGATGCCTCCAGCCACTGGTACGGGTCCTTCACCTGCGTGCCGTGGTAGGTGTCCACCTTCTCCTGCTTCGCCGTCGCGGGCGCCTTGGCGGCGGCCTTGCGGGGCGCCGACGCGGCGGGCGCGGGGGCAGGGGCCGCCGGCGCAGCCAGCGGCAGTGTCAGCACCGCCGCCGTCAATGCGGTCTTCAGCTTCACGGTTCACCTCGGGGGTTGGGAAAGGTCCGCGCAGCCTGCCACGTCCCTCGTGTCGAGGCAGGCCCTGCGTGCGTCGGGAATGCCGTCGCGGCCCGGGTGTTCGCTCGCGCCGCCACCGTTCCAGTGTCGGAACTGCGACACTGGGCGCGAGACATCAACGCAGCGGCAGTGTGACCAGCCCTTGCGCGAACCGGTCGAACGCCACGTTGGCGGGCAGGGCGGTGCCGTCGTCCATGTTCCCCAGCATCAGGGCGAAGACGACGCGCGGGTGACGGGAATCGCCTGGGCGGTCCACCACGCCCACGAAGCACTTCTGACCCGACAGCGTGCCCGTCTTCGCGCGGATGTGGCCCGCGGTGTCGGCGGTGACGGGGCGGGTGGCCAGCGTGCCGTCCTGTCCGGCCACGGGCAGGCTGTCCAGCAGCGCGTCACCATAGGACTCGCGCAGGCTGGTGTAGAGGACGCCCACCAGCCCGCGGGCGGTGGCCAGGTTGTAGCGGGACAGGCCGCTGCCATCCACCGGGCGCAGGTCTCGCGAGGGGATGCCGCGGCGGGACAGCTCCGCCGTCAGGGCGGTGCGCAGCGCGGCATAGTCCTCCGCGCCCGTGAGCTCTCGCGCGAAGCGCAGGCCCAGCCGCTCCGCGTACAGGTTGAGGGACTCCTTGTTCGTCACCTTCACCAGCTCGGACAGCGGCGGGCTGACCAGCGTGACGAGCGGCGAAGGCACCGGGGGGCTCGAGGGGGTGGGGGCCTCCAGCGTCAGCGGCAGCCGGGGGATGCCGCGCTCGAGCAGGGCGGCTTCGACACACGCGGAGAAGAGCTGCTCGGGCTCGTCCACGGAGAGCCGCACGGCCGCGGTGCGGGGACACGCATCCGCGGGAGAGCGCCACAGGCAGCGCACGCCCGGGCCGCCGCGCTGGCGTACGCAGGCCAGCGTGGGGCGCTCCGCGTCCGTGTCCACGCGCACCACGGCCTTGAGCGACGCGAAGGCGGGCGCCACCTGGAGGGTGGGCGGCTGCGCGCAGTCCACGCCGTCCGGCCGCGACAGCGTCAGGTCCACCACGTTCTCCCGGAAGACGAAGGCCGTGGGGGCCGCGCTGTAGGCGTAGGCGGCGTCGTCCCAGGCCCAACCGGGACCGAAGGGGAGCTCCCCGTCACGCGCGCCGCGCACGCGCACCTGGCCACGCCACTGGCGGATGCCTCGGGCCTGCATGGCGTCCGCGACCTGCTCGCAGGCCCGCGCCGTCTCCGGGAATCGCCATGAGCCCAGGGACGGGTCGCCCGCCGGGTCCACCACGACGTCTCCGAGGAACAGCCCGCCGTCGACGGTGCCCTCCAGCGCCACCGGCGTCTGGAAGCGGTAGTCCGGTCCCAGGGCGGCGAGGACGGACGCGGTGGAGACCACCTTCATCGTCGAGGCTGGCAAGAGCCGCATGTGCTCCCGGTGGTGGAAGAGCGGCTCGCCCGTCCGCGCGTCCACCACGTAGGCGCTCGCGAGGGCGCCCTCGGCCTCCAGCGTGTCGATGAGGCCCTGGGCCAGGTCGGGGAGCGTGGTGGCGGTCTCCTCGGGCCGCTTCGTGTGGAAGCAGCCGGAGAGCGCCAGGGAAGCCACGAGCAGCAGCGAGGCGGACGGAACGCGGCGCATGTCGCCGGCCACGCTACCGCCGGGGCGCGGGCATGTCATGCGGTGGGGGGCCGGCTGGCTGGAAAACGGGCGTGTCTCCTGGGAAGGCGCCCGCCAGCCACGCCGAGTGCCTTGACGGCACGGCGCTCGCCCACCATCCTGCCGCGCCCCATGCCTGTCCTTCGTGGTGCTGTCACGTTGTCGCGCTTCCGGGTCGAACCGGCGAAGGAAGCGCCCTCGGATGTCAAACGCTGGCTGACGCGCGGCCTCAAGGCGCACGCGTTCGAGCCCATCGACCGCCGCTCCGAGGAAGAGCGCGCCGTGGGCTTCGTGGAGCTGGAGAACGAGGAGTCCAGCGAGTTCCCCGCCAGCCGTCTCTATTATGGCGAGTACGCCCTTTTTGCCTTCCGCATCGACACCATCAAGGTGCCGGCCGCGGCGCTCAAGGCCGAGCTGGCGAAGTGGGCCGCCGCCTTCGAGAAGGAGAACGGCCGCCCGCCCAGCCGGGGCGAGAAGACGCAGAGCCGCGGTGAAATCCGGCAGATGCTGCGCAACCGCGCCACGCCGCGCACCACCACGGTGGACGTGAGCTGGAACCTGAAGACGCAGCAGGTGCAGATCTGGTCCGCGTCCCGCAAGGTGGTGGACGAAATCACCGTCGCGCTGGAGGGCGGGTTGAACGTGAAGTTCTTTGGCATGACGCCCGCGGCCATGGCGCAGACGGCGGGCATCGACGAGTCCGCGCTGGGCCCCACCGCGGAGTTGATTGGCATGGACCTGCCGGCGACGGCTTCGGAGGAGGTGGCTCATGGCGAGGCGTGACGAGGCGCGGGCCGAGGCGGCCTTCATGCGGGGCGACGTCGGCGTGGACGGCGCGGCCACCGAGGAGACGCAGGACGAGGCCGAAGTCGAAAAGGGCAAAGCGCGAGAGCAACTGCTGCGGGGCCGGGCCTACCTGGGCCGGGAGTTCCTCACGTGGCTGCTGTGGCGCACCGAGGCTGGAGGTCCGCTGGTGGAGGTGGAGGGGGAGGGCGTCAGCGTCCTCTTCATGGGGCGCGTGGTGCTGCGCGGCATCTCCGGCGAGGTCACGGAGATGAGCGCCAAGGGCACGCTGGCGCCGTACTCCGAGCAGGTGAAGCACTCCCTGGACCGGGGCCTCCTGGTGGCGCAGGCGCGCCTGCGCTTCACCCATGGGGAGAAGGAGTACGAGGCCACGCTCGACTCCGAGTTCCTCGACATCCGCGCGGGCAAACTGCCGGCGCTGATGAGCGAGGAGGAGGATGACCAGCTCTCCGAGCGGCTCTTCCTGATGGAGCAACTGTCCGCCATGGTGGACGCGCTGGTCCACGACTACCTGTCGGTGCGCGCGGGCAAGAGCTGGAGCAAGTCGGTGGTGCCCGCGATGAAGGCGTGGATGCGCGGCGACGAGCAGGGCACCGACGCGCTCGCCAAGGCCGCCCGCGCCCGGGGCCGCGACGCCCGCGCGGCGCGGAGCTGAGCGAGGCCCGGTGGCGCTAGGCGTCTGGAGGCGGCGGTGAGCGCCGCCGCACCCAGGCCAGCGCCAGGCCCGGCAGCAGCACCATGCCCGCGAAGAGCAGCAGGAACGACTCCAGCTCCGCGGCGCTGGCGCCCAGCGCGGCGTACGTGACGGACACGCCGAGGTTGGCCAGCGCGGTGGTGGTGAGGAAGGCCCGTGCGCCCATGCGACTGGTGCCCGCGAAGAGCACGGACGTCTCCGCCAGCACGGGCACGGCGCGGAACGTGAGCAGGAACCAGGGCCCCATCCGCTCCGCGGCGCGCATCAGCCGGGCCACCTCCGTGTCGCCCGCCATGCGCCGCAGCGCCGCCGTCCCGGCCCGCGCGCCCAGCACGTAGCCGACAGCGCAGCCCGCCATCATCCCCAGCCAGGACGTGGCGGCACCGCCCCAGAAGCCCAGCAGGCCGCCGGCCGCGGTGCCCACGAGGCTGGAGGGCACCGGCAGCACGACGTCCCCCGCCAGCAGGCCGCCCAGCAGCAGCGCCACCTGCCAGGACGGGGGCCTCGCGGCGAGGAAGGCCTGGGCCGCCGCCTCCAGGCCTGGGCCGAAGAAGGCGAAGGGCACCAGGACGCCGGCCAGCAGCAGGCCGCAGAAGGCGGCCCATCCGGAGAGGACGCGTCCGGAGGGGCGGCTCGCGCCCACCGTCACGCCCGGCGCGGGCTCACCCATCCGCGAGCGGGAGCCGGGATGCCGCGGCCATCAGGGACGCCTCGCGATCGATGGCCAGCGCGCCTTCCTCCATGAAGGCGATGCCCACCACCGCGCGGACGCGGCCCGTCGCGTCGAGCACGGGCAGCGCCACGGCCGCGCGTGCGTCCACCGCCTTGGCGCCCGGCTTGATGTCCGAAGAGGTGTCCTCCTGGAGGTTGCACGTCTGCACCGGCGCCTTGCGCACCTGGGCGAGGCCCGCCATGCCCTTGCCGTGGGGCACGTGCTGGACGGCCGTCATCAGCGGCGGCGGGATGTTGAGGGCCGCCACGAGGAAGAGGTCATCTCCTCGCTGGATGTGGACGGTGCCGGCGGTGGCGCCGTGCTCGCTGGCGAACGACTCCAGCCACGACTGGTAGGGCGTGCTCTTCTCGCTCATGACGCTCTCGACTGTGCGCCCCTGCTTCTCCCGCAGTCAACGCGGTCCATTCGCGGAGTCCGTGCCGCGTGCATGCGTTCATCCGCCAGTCGACGCTCGGCCGTCGCGGCGGCGGTCTGTCCAGTCCAGGTCATTCCCTTGCACTGGAGGGCACCGGGGCCTGGTGTCCGTGCACGATGGGGCCGCGACGCTCCCTGGAGGGAGGTCGCCGGACGTCCATTGCACGATTTCCTTCGGGTGCCTGGTCGATGAAGGCGCGCTCGCTTCGCTTCTACCTGGGGTTGCTCGCATTCGGCCTGCTCGTGCCGGTCGTGCTCTTCGCGGCGGGCGTGGTGAATCGCTTCGCGGACTCGCAGCGAGAGGCGCGCGCTCAAGGCATGCGTGAGACGGCCCGGGCGCTGGCGCTCGTGGTGGAACGTGAGCTGGGGCAGTCCGTCCGGGCGCTGGAGGTGCTCGTGCGCTCGGCCGCGCTGGAGGCCGGAGACCTCGAGACGTTCTACGCCACGTGTCAGTCCGTGGTGCGCACCCAGGAGCCGTGGGGCTCGCTCACCCTGCTGGATGCGGAGGGGCGGACGATGTTCACCACGGACCACCCCTTCGGGACCGACCTGACGGCCCAGGTGGATGACCGGCCCTACGTGCGTGAGGTGGTCGCGACGGGGCGGCCCGTCATCACCGACTTTCCCTATCAGCGCATGCAGGGGCCGCCCACGGTGGTGGTGGCGATGCCGGTGAGGCGCCTGGGTGTGCTCACCGGGGTGCTGGTGGCGACGTATGCCATGCAGCACTTCGACCGGCTCTGGGCCGAGCAGCGCATCTCCGGCGACTGGGTGGGCACGCTGGTGGACGAGGACGGCATCATCCTCTCGCGCAGCCGCGGCCGTGCCCGCTTCGTGGGCACCAAGGCCCGGCCCGAGTACATCAAGCGAATCCGCGAGGGGCGGGAGGGCTTCTTCGCGTCGCGCACGGTGGAAGGGATGAAGTCGTACGCGGCCTTCGCGCGCCTCCAGCTCGTGCCCTGGACGGTGTCGTTCTCGGGGCCGCGCGCGGCCTTCAAGGCGTCGGTGAACGAGACGCTGGGCGCGCTGCTCGTCGCGGGCCTGGGCTGCTGTGTCATCGCGGCCGTCTGGGCCACCTGGGTGGGCCGCCGCATCTCGCACCCGCTCCGGGCGCTGGCGAGCGCGGCCCGCGAGCGCCCGGACTCGCCGGATGCCTTCACCAACGTGGGCGCCACCGGCATCTCCGAGCTGGAGGACCTGCGCGCGACGCTCGCGCTCACCGCCGCCATGGTGACGGATCGCGAGGAGGCGCTTCGAACGAAGATGTTGGAGGCGGAGGCGGCCAACCTCGCCAAGGACCAGTTCCTCGCCATGCTGGGCCACGAGCTGCGCAACCCGCTGTCCGCCATCACCCACGGCGTGAAGCGGCTGGCCGTGGCGGACGACGCCGCCAGCCGTGAGCGGGCGCGAGCCCTGGTGGAGCGGCAGGCCTTCCACCTGGCCCGCCTGGTGGACGACCTGCTCGACGTGGAGCGCGTGAGCAGCGGCCGCATCCTGCTGCGGAAGCGCGCCATGGACCTGGCGGAGTGCGTGCGTCGCGCCATCGCCGCGCTGGAGGCCTCGGGGAAGACGCAGGCGCACCAGCTCGAGGTCGACGTCGCGCCCGCGTGGCTGGAAGGCGACGAGAGCCGCCTGGAGCAGGTCGCCTCGAACCTGGTGTCCAACGCGCTCAAGTACACCCCGCCGGGTGGGCGCGTGCGGGTCGTGACGCGCGAGGAGCCCGGCCACGTGGTGCTGGAGGTGTCCGATACAGGGGATGGCCTGTCTCCCGAGCTGCAGGAGCGCGTGTTCGAGCTCTTCTTCCAGGCGGAGCGCACGCTGGACCGCGCACAGGGTGGCCTGGGCATTGGCCTCACGCTGGTGAAGCGCCTGGTGGAGCTGCACGGCGGCGTGGTGCGCGCGCGGAGCGAGGGGCCGACAAAGGGGAGCCTCTTCACGGTGCACCTGCCGCGAGGGCAGGTGGTGCGGCCACCGGCGTTGCCTGCGCAGGCGCCGGAGCCCGCGCCGGCCCGCCGCGTCCTGCTCGTGGATGACCACGAGGACAGCCGCATGCTCGTGCGGGAGCTGCTGGAGCTGGAGGGGCACACCGTCAGCGAGGCGGAGGACGGCCCCTCCGGACTGGCGAAGGCGCGCGAGCTGCGTCCCGACGTCGTGCTGCTCGACATCGGCCTGCCCGGGATGGACGGGTACGAGGTGGCGCGGGCGCTGCGGACGTCGGACGAGGGCCGTGCCCTCGTGCTCATCGCGGTGACGGGCTACGGCCTGGAAGAGGACCGGCGCCGGGCGCTGGAGGCTGGCTTCGACGCGCACCTCGTGAAGCCGGTGGACCTCGCGCGTCTGCGCGAGCTGCTCCGGCTGCGGAAGGACGCCCCCCGGGCTCAGTCCACGTAGCCGGGGCAGGACAAGATGGCGGGCTGGCAGAGCTGCACGACGCGCGAGGGGTCGGAGAAGGTCTGCTGCCGCGCCTGGATGTAGCAGCCCGCGGGGTCTTCGTCCGGCGCGGTGAACTGGCACAGCTGGACGGCCTGGCTCTGGGAGAGGGAGCCATCGTCCTGGGCGCGCACGAAGCAGTCGGCGGGGGCCGAGGAGCGAGCGCCCCGGCAGAGCTGTGCGGCCAGGGAATCATCGAGCCCTCCCTCGGTCGCGCGCTGGTAGCAGGACACCTGTGGAGCAAGCTCCTGCGCGGCCACGACCCAGGGCGCCGCCGCGACGCCGAGTGCCACGGTGATGGCTGCGCGAGCCAACGGACGAACGCGCCTGGATGTCCCCCTGCCTGTCTTCATGGAGCCTCCTTTTCAAGCAATCTAGGCGTCCGCGCACGGAGAGGCCGGCCCCCGGCGGGCGGTCCGCCCCGAGGCGGAGCAGGGGAGGAGGGCCTCGCTCCGTTGCCTTGCCTCGAACGGCACAACTGTCGCGTGGCGAGTTCCTGTCCGGGCCGCGACGTCCCCGGAACGAGTCGCTGGCTCACTTCATGACGGCTGCACTTCGCGCGGTCCGGCATCCGGCAGACGCGGCCTCGGCCGCGGGGTCCGGCCCCTGGCATCCGGCTCCCCCCTGAACCACCAGAGCATCGCCATGAAACAACGACGTCCGTCACTCATGATGCTGCTGTCGCTGGTGATTGTCGCATTGGGCCTGCTCGGCATCTCCCTCGCATGTCCCGGTTCATCGACCGACCCGGGCGTCGGGCCAGGGGACGGCAAGGACATCCACGACCCTCCGGGCGATGGTGGACCGGGCACCGAGGCAGATGGGAGCACACCGCACTCGCCCGATGGCGAAGCCCCGGATGCGCCGCTCCCCTTCGGGCTCGATGTACGGCCTTCGAACCCCACCTGTGTCGCGCCCCCTCGCCCTCCGGACCCCGCGGGCGTGGCCCTCGAGCGTGCCTTTCCGGAGCTGAGCTTCACCCAGCCCCTGTTCGCGCTCCAGGCGCCAGGGGACAACCGCCGCATCTATGTCGTGGAGCGGGGCGGACGGGTCCGCGTCTTCGACTCGAGCGTCACGCCGGTGACGAGCTCGGTGTTCGCCGACCTCTCCGGGCGGGTCAACACGGAGCATGACGAGACGGGCCTGCTCGGCATGGCCTTCCATCCGAACTTCGCCACCAACGGGCAGGTGTTCCTCTCCTACGTGGGGAACAACGAGATGGGAGGCCTCCGCTCGTACATCGTCCGCTATCGGAGCGCGGACGGCGGCGCCACGCTGGACCCGGCGAGCGCGGAGCTGGTGCTGGAGCAGGACCAACCCTTCTCCTTCCACAACGGTGGCCACCTGGCGTTCGGTCCAGACGGCTTCCTCTACTTCGCGTTCGGCGATGGGGGCGGTCGCATGGACCCGAACCGGACGGCCCAGAACCCCAACGAGCTGTTCGGGAAGATGCTGCGCCTCGACGTGGACAGCGCCCGGCCCTACGCCATTCCTCCCACCAACCCGTACGCGACGGCCGGAGGGCGGAAGGAAATCTACGCCTCGGGTTTCCGCAATCCCTGGCGCTGGAGCTTCGACCGGGCCACTGGTGCGCTCTGGCTGGGGGACGTGGGGGAGAAGCTCCTCGAGGAGATTGACCGCGTCGAGCTGGGCGGCAACTACGGCTGGAGCGTCCTGGAGGGCACCGAGTGCGTGCGAGGCGCGGGCTGTGACACCACCGGGCTGACGCCACCCGTGGCCACCTACGGCCGTGCCGAGGGCGTCTCCGTCACCGGCGGCTATGTGTACCGGGGCACGGCCGTGCCGACGCTGGTCGGCAAGTATGTCTTCGGGGACTTCGGCGCGGGCCGCGTCTGGACGCTCCCGGGAGATGCGCAGCCTGGAGGAGGGGCGAAGCCGGAGCTGCTCTTCAGCACCGCGCTCAGCATCTCCTCCTTCGCGGAGCTGAACGACGGCGAACTGCTGGTGGTGGACTTCGCGGGCGGCGGCCTGCATCGCATCAAGGCCTCACTGCCTGCCACGCCTCCACCTGGGGGCAGCTCGTTCCCCGCGCTGCTGTCCGCCACGGGCTGCGCGGACCCCGCGGACGTGAAGCTGCCCTCGGCGGGCCTCATTCCCTACGACGTGAACGCCCCGCTCTGGTCGGACGGCGCGCAGAAGGAGCGCTTCATCGGGGTTCCGGACGGCACGTCAATGACGGTGGGACCGGAGGGTGTCCTGGATGCTCCGCCCGGCACCGTGGCGGTGAAGACGTTCGCGCTGGGAGGCCGCCTCGTGGAGACCCGGCTCTTCATGCGCCATCCGGACGGCGTCTGGGCGGGCTACTCGTATGAGTGGAACGACGCGGGCACGGACGCGGTGCTGCTGGAGACGGGCAAGGTGAAGACGGTGGGCACCCAGACGTGGACCTTCCCCAGCCGGGGGGAGTGCATGCAGTGCCACACTGCCGCCGCGGGCTTCTTGCTGGGGCTGGAGGTGGCCCAGCTCAACCGCAACTTCAAGTACCCCGGCGGCCGCCTGGCCTCGCAGCTCGGGACGCTGTCGCACATCGGCGTGCTGACGCTGCCCGCTCCGCCGGAGCAGCTGCCCCGGATGCCGGCCTACAACGGACCGGAGCCCGTGGAGGCGCGGGCGAAGGCGTACCTCCACGTGAACTGCGCCGTGTGCCACCGTCCCAATGGCCTGGGCCGCGGTGAGTCGGACATGCGCTACGCCACGCCTGTCGCTGGCATGAAGGTCTGTGGCGTGGCCCCGCAGCACGGCGACCTGGGAGAGGCAGGCGCCATGCTCGTTGCGCCGGGGGCCCCCACGAAGTCGATGGTGTCGCGGCGCATGCACACGTTGGCGACGGCGCGCATGCCGCCGCTCGCCACGGCCGTGGTGGACACGGAGGGCACGGCGCTGGTGGACGCCTGGATCACCTCCCTGCATGACTGTCCCGAGGGGCGCTGAGGCGTGGGGTGACGCCGCGCCTGGCCCCACGGTGGGCCAGGCGCGTCAGGCGGGTCGCTGGACGGTGCCCGGCGCGGGCTTGCCATCCTTCAGGCCCGGGCTCCGCACGTCATAGTGGGCAATCACGGGCTGGTGGTCGGAGGACTCCGTGCTGCGGTCCACCTCGAAGAGGACGGGCACCAGCCCGGGGCTGGCGTACACGTTGTCGAAGCGCTTGCCCGTCGCCGGCACCACGCCGTGCTCGTCCGGCAGGGAGGTGAGGGTGGCGCTGTCGGCGACGTCCTGCAGCCGTAGCCACTGCTCGCTGCCGCGCTTCACACGGCCGGAGCGCAGCTCGGCGCAGGCCTGCTTCGGGGTCATCAACGAGCCATCCGGCAGGCGCACCTGGGCCGTGGTGGCGTGGGCGATGGTCTCCGGCAAGCCCTGCTCCAGCACGTGCAGCTCGTGCCGCAGGCGGGGGTCGGCGATGTTGCCCACCCCCCGGTCACCCACGCTGGCGTGGGGCTCGCCGTAGCGCACCTCGTACTCTTCCACCGTATCGGTGTCGTCATACGTCTTGAGGTGCGCCATCAACCAGGAGCCGCCCTTCTTGATGGCGGTGTTTGCGTTGAAGTCGCCCAGGACCACCGCGTGCATGACCTCGCGCTGGTGCAGCAGCGCGTTGAGCTGCCGGAGGTTGCGCGCGTTGATGCCGGAGTCTCCCAGCGTGTGGTGCACGTTGTAGAGGACGACGGGGTGCCCCTCCACCTCCAGGCGCACGTAGAGCGCGCCCCGGTCCTCGGGAATCTCGCAGGGGTCTCCGCCGCGCCGCATGATGGCGGCGTCCCGCTCCGCGTCGGGGGTGACATAGGTGAAGTGCGCCGCGTCGACGAGCGGATGGCGGGTGAGGAAGGCCTTGCCATTCAGGAGCCGCGCCCCCGGGCCGCCGTCATGCCCCTGGTAGGCCAGGTGGAAGCCGTAGCGCTCCGCCAGGAGCACCGAGATGGGGACATTGGCCTCCTGGAGGCCAAGCACGTCCGGCATGCGTCCCTGGGCCTCGAGCGTGTCGAAGTACGCCAGGAGCGCCTCGCGGCGCGTGCCGCCGAGCAGGATGTTGTACGTCATCACCGTGAGCCCAGGTCCCCGGGGGGCGCGCGCCGCGGGATGCCGGACGACGAGCGTGCGGCCATCCCCCAGCGCCCGCTCGGTCCGAGGGATGGGCACGGAGGCGAAGTCGGGCAGGACCACGGTGGCCTCACGCCGAGACAAGGACTCCTCCGGCACGTGGGCCATGCGGCCGAGGAGGGGGCCGACCCCGGGCAGGTGCTCCAGCATCTCCGGGACCTTCATCGGACCTCCTCGTCTTCCAGATAGGCAACGGGCGCCACGGATCCTCCTTCTTCCCTCCAAGTTCTGCGCTCACCCTCCCCATGGCCAGGGGCCTCCCGAGGAATGAAGGGCTGGCCGGGCCGTCCCGTTCGACTGCAGGGCGGGCGGCCACCCGGGCGCGCCGCCGGCGCGACGAGGCACGAGGAAGCACACTTGTGGTTCAATACCGGACATGCGGCGACTCGCGGTCCTGGCGTTGATGGCCCCTCTCTTCGTGGCGTGCGCCACGACGCAGGCCCTGCCCAAGAGCACCTCCTGCGAGAAGGGCAGGCTCTGGGCGTGCAACGAGTGGGGCGAGGAGCTTCTCCAGGACGGCGACCGGAGCACGGCGGAGGCTGCCTTCGCCCGCGCCTGCGACGGGGGCTCGGAGCAAGGATGTCTGGCGCTGGGGCGGCTGCGCATCGCGGACGGGAACCTGGCCGGCGCCGAGGCCCCGCTCGTCAAGGTGTACGAGACGGACAGCGAGGAAGGCGCCCTGGCGCTCGCGGACCTCTACGACGCGCGAGGCGGTGAGGCGCACGCACAGGCCGCGGCGAAGCTGCGCTGGGAGGCCCCTGCCATCGACAAACCGCCCTTCGACGTCGCCATGCAGTACCGCATCGGGGCGTGGCGGCCGACGGCGGACATCGCGCTCAACATCCAGCCCATGGCCTTCCTGGACCGGCGGCTCACCCTCGGCTCGAACCTCGCCTATACGAGCCTGGGCATCTCCGAGTTCAACGGCTTCGTCGGCTATCAGCACTTCGCCACATCGTGGCTCGTGCCCTATGGGCGGATGATGATGGGCTCGGCGACCCGGTACTCCCGCGACCCGGGCTTCAACGTGGGCGCCGAGGTGGGCGCACGGCTGTGCATGAGCTTCGTGGGCCACGTCAACGTCGCGGCGGGCATGTCCCGGGCCAGCGGCGGGTACATGTCCGTGGGCGTGGGCCTCAATGGCCTCTTCGTGCTCCTGGCCTTGCTGCACGTGCGCTGACCTTCAGCGCGTGGGCCGGCCGAGCACGTAGGAGATGGCGACCTTGCCGGGGGCCTTCGCTTCGCCCACCTCCCAGGTGTAGCCCTCGCGCGCCAGGGAGGCGGTCATCCGCCGCAGCTCGTCGGGCTGGTGCGTCCGGAGCGCCGACACCATCCCATCCCAGAAGATGAGGAGCGGCGCCACGGGCACCACGTACGTCAGCAAGAGCCGCAGGGGCGTCAGCGGACGCACCAGGGGCGTGAAGAGCAACACCAGCAGGGGCACCAGCAGCATGGACAGGAGCGCGGGGGGCGTGCGGCGCACCGTCTCGAACGCGGCGATGGGAACGCCGCGGGCCTGGGCATCGGCGAGCACGGCGCGGGCTTCGTCCGGGCGGAAGTGGTGCAGGGCGTTGAAGATCGTGCGCATGCCGCGCAGGTCCGGTGGCACCTGGAGCGCGTCCACCGAGCGCTCCAGGTAGTCGACACCCTCCGCCCGCGCCCGCCTCGCGGCCTGGGCATTGGGGAACTTGTCGGTGAGCACCACGCGCGCGTCGATGCCGTGTTTCTCCGCTAGCAGTTGGCGCAGGCGTGGCAGGGGACCGCGGCCCCCCGAGCCCAGGTCCACCAGCTCCGGACGCTGCGTGGCCAGCAGGCCGCGCGCCAGGACTTCCGCGGCGGCGTCGAACAGGCCCAGGCGGGTGCTGACGGTGTGGAGGTAGTCGGTGGTCAGGTCCCGGAGCGCGTCGGGGAACCACTCCTGGTCGGTGAACTCGAAGAGGTGCAGCCGGGGCAGCAGCGAGGGTGTGTCGTCCATGAGCCAAGCGTGCAGGCCTCGCGCGAGCCGTGCACTGACGGCGGGCGACAGAACGGCTTGCCGCACGCGCCAGCACGCCATTAGCGTCCCCGGCGTGGCGAAGCCGCCCCCGTCCCCAGCCCGTGAGCCCTCATTGTCCGCGCGCATGGCGCGGCAGGCGCTCCGGCTCGCGGGAAAGCTGGGCCTTCCGCTGGAGGCGCTCTGCCGGGAGGCCGGCTTCCGGGAAGAGGACCTGGATGACCCCGAGCTTCGCATCCCCTATGCGGCGCTGGACGGGTTGCTGGAGCGGGCCGCCGCGCTGTCCGGGGACGCCAACCTGGGCCTGCACATCGCGCGCGTGGACATGGTGGACCTGGACGACCCGGCCACCTTCGTCGTCCTCACCAGCGCGACGCTGCGGGATGCCATGGCCCGGGGTTGCCGCTACCAGCGCGTGTGGGGAGACGGGGAGCGGTTCCAGATGGAGGACACGGCGCACGGCGTGAGGATGCGCTTCACGCCCGTGGGCGCGCCGCGACCCGCGCACCGGCACCTGGTGGAGGCGGCGCTCGTGCAGTTCGCCACCGGGGTGCGCGCCTTCACGGGCGTGGACGTGCGGCCCCTGTGCGTGCGGTTCCAGCATCCGGCCCCCGAGGACCTCCGCGAGCACGAAGCCCTCTTCGGCTGCCCACTGGAGTTCGATGCGCCCTTCAATGCCATCGACTTCTCGCACGAGGACGTCGAGCGGCCCTTCATCCACGCGGACGCGCTGCTCAACGCCATGTTCGAGCGTCAGGCGCAGCGTGCACTGGAGCGGCTGCCCGAGGTGGCGACGGCCACCGAGCGCGTCCGCGAGCAGGTCCGGCGCGAGCTGGCGGGTGGGGACTTCTCGTTCGCGGCCGTGGCCCGGGCGCTGCGGCAGCCGCCGCGCACGCTCCAGCGGCGGCTGGCGGCCGAGGGCCAGAGTTACGCGGCCATCGTCGAGTCACTGCGGCGCGAGCTGTCCGCCGCATACCTCCAGCGGCGGATGTCCATCGCCGAGGTGTCGTTCCTCCTCGGCTATGCGGACCCGGTGGCGTTCCATCGAGCCTTCAAGCGTTGGTGGGGCACCAGCCCCGAAGGCTACCGGCGGGAGCGGCTCCAGGCGCCGCGGTGACATTTGAACGTCACGGGGCCCCGGGGCGCCGCGGGCCCGCCTCCACGCGTTGGTGGGACACCCGCCCGGAGGGCTACTGGCGGGAGTGGCTCCAGATGCCGCGGTGACATTTGAATGTCATGCGGCCTCCCGACCGTCCTCCCTCGCCCCGCGAGCCAGACGCTTCTGGATGGCGAGGAACAGCGCCTCATGCGTGGCGGGCGAGGCCAGTTCCACGTCTCCACCGGCCTGCCCGAAGGCCGCCACCGCGTCGCGCAGGGCCTCGCGCGCGGACATGGCGAGCATCAGCGGCGGCTCGCCCACGGCCTTGCTGCCGTGGATGGTGTTGTGCTGGTGCGCCCGCTCCAGCAACCGCACCCGGAAGTCGATGGGCGCGTCGCTGAAGGCGGGCACCGCGTAGGTGCTCGCCGAGTGCGTCAGCAGCCGCCCGTTCGCGTCCCAGCGCAGCTCCTCGCCCGTGAGCCAGCCCAGCCCCTGGACGAAGCCGCCTTCAATCTGCCCGCGGTCCACGCCGGGGTTGAGCGAGTCGCCCACGTCCTCCAGCAGGTCCACGCGCAGCACGCGCTTGACGCCCGTGTGCCCGTCCACCTCCACCTCGCACACCGCCGCGCCGTAGGCGAAGTACAGGAAGGGGCGCCCGCGGCCCCTGGCCTTGTCATAGCCAATGCCCGGCGTCTGGTAGTAGCCCGTCGCGGACAGGCTCACCCGGGCCACGTAGGCCGCCTCCACCACGTCCGCGAAGGGGAGGGCGACCTCCGGCTCGCCGCGGAGCCCCACCTTCCCGTCGCTGAAGAAGAGTGCGTCCGGCGCCACATTGCGGCCATGGCGGTCCGACAGCAGTCGCACCGCCACCGGCGTCAGCCGCTCGCGCAGGGTGATGCAGGCCGCGCGCACGGCGGCACCATTCAGGTCGGAGCCGCTGGAGGCCGCGGTGGCGGACGTGTTGGGCACCTTGTCCGTCGCCGTCTTCGCCATCCGCACCGCGCTGGCCTCGACGCCCAGCTCGCGCATGGCCACGCCCAGCACCTTGGTGTGCAGGCCCTGGCCCATCTCCGTTCCGCCGTGGGACACCATCACCGAGCCATCCCGGTAGAGGTGCACCAGCGCGCCCGCCTGGTTGAGGAAGGTGGCGGTGAAGGAGATGCCGAACTTCATCGGGGTGATGGCCAGGCCCCGCTTGATGAAGCGGGAGTGGGCATTGAAGGCATCCACCTCGCGCCGCCGGCGCTCGAAGTCCGAGGACGCCTTGAGCTCCTCCCACACGCGGAGGATTCGCTCGTCCTCCAGCTCCTGGCCGTAGTGCGTGGTGTTCGTCTCGCCGGTGCCCCGGTAGAGGTTGCGCTCACGGACCTCTTCCGCCGGCAGGCCCACGGCCCGGGCCACGCGGGCGAGGACTTCTTCCGTCACCAACATGCCCTGCGGGCCGCCGAAGCCGCGGAAGGCGGTGTTGGAGACGAGGTGCGTCTTCGCCACCCGCCCGGAGTACGCCAGCGCCGGCACGTAGTACGCGTTGTCCAGGTGGAACAGCGCGCGATCCAGGATGGACTCGGACAGGTCCAGGGACCAGCCGCCGTTGGACACCAGCTGGACGCGCAGGGCCAGCAGCCGGCCCTGGTCGTCGAAGCCGACCTCATAGGTGGCGTGGAACGGGTGGCGCTTGCCCGTCACCGTCATGTCCACGTCGCGGTCCAGCATCCACCGCACCGGGCGCCCCGTGTGCCACGCGGCCAGCGCGACGAACGCGGCGGGCGCATTGCCCTGCGTCTCCTTGCCGCCGAAGCCGCCGCCCATGCGCGGCGACTTCACCACCACGCGGCTGCGCGGCAGGTGCAGCACGTGCGAGATGATGGCCTGCACCTCCGACGGGTGCTGGGTGGAGGACACGACGGTGATGTCACCGTCGTCACCGCGCTCGGCGAAGGCGGCCTGCGTCTCCAGGTAGAAGTGCTCCTGTCCGCCGATGGCCAGCGTTCCCGACAGGCGGTGCGGGCTGCTGGCCAGCGCGGCGTCCACGTCGCCCCGGCGGATGACGTGCGGTTCGGTGTGGTAGCTGCTCCGCGCCACGGCGTCCTCCACCGTGAGGATGGCGGGCAGCGGCTCGTACTCCACCTCCACCGCGCGAGCGCCAGCGCGGCAGGCCTCCACGGACTCACCCACCACCAGCGCCACAATCTGCCCGTGGAAGAGCACCTCGCGGTCCGCCAGCAGCGGTTCGTCGTGGCGGATGGGGCCGGTGTCGTTCATCCCGGGGATGTCCTCGGCCATGAGCACCTTCACCACGCCGGGCACCTTGCGCGCCGCGGTGGGGTCCCGCTTGAGGATGCGCGCGTGCGCATGGGGCGCGCACACCGGCCAGACCTCCAGCATGGGCCGCTTCTGTGCCAGGTCGTCCACGTACTGCGCGGTTCCCGTCACGTGGCCCAGCGCGCTCTCGTGCCGCAGCGCGCGTCCGGCGTCCGCGGGGGCCTGCGCGTCGCCCTTTTCGAAGCCCGGCGCGTCGTCCAGGGTGGGGCTGCGCGAGCCGGAGAAGAACTTCTCGAACAGGCCCGCCACCAGCCCCCGCCGGTACTCCGCGCTGCCACGCAGGTCGCTGATGGGGGTGATTTCCTCCGCGAGCACCGGAAGCACCTGCGCCACCGTCTCGCGCGTCCAGGGCTGTCCGGTGAGCACCGCCTCCGCGCGGCGCGCCCGCACCGGCGTGGCCGCGACACCGCCGTAGCCCAGTCGCGCCAGCCGCACCACGCCGCTCGCGTCCAGCTCCACGCGGAAGCCCGCGGCGACGATGCTGATGTCCAGCTCGCGCCGCTTGGACACCTTGAAGGAGTCGGAGAGCCGCTGGCCACCCTCGGGCACCGAGGGGTGGGGGATGACGATGTGGCGGACGACCTCGTCCGGCTGGAGCGCCGTCTGCCGGTAGGCGAGGAAGAAGTCAGCCAGCGCCACCATTCGCTCGCCCCGTACCGAGCTCAGGACGAGCGACGCGTCCAGCGCGAGCAGCACCGGCGCCATGTCGCCAATGGGCGAGGCCGTCACCAGGTTCCCGGCCAGGGTGGCGCGCTGGCGAATCTGCCGGGAGGCGAAGACGTTGAGCATCTTCGTCACCTCGGGCAGTTCGTCGCCAAGCGCCTCCTCCAGCGCCACCAGCGAGGACGCGCCGCCCACGTACCAGCCGTCCGGCTCGCGGCGGATGGCGCGCAGGGACTCCACGCCCTCGGTGGAGATGAGGAAGGGGTAGCGGCGGGCCTTCTTGGTGATGTCCACGCCCAGCTCGGTGGCGCCCGCGACCAGGTGCGCCTCCGGGTGCCTCGCGCGCAGCTCCAGCAGCTCCTCCCACGACGTGGGGCGCAGGAAGGTCTGTCCGCCGGCCTCGTAGCGCAGCGGGGACAGGGGCTCGGCCGGCCCTTCGAGCGGCGCCGAGGGAATCGCCGTCGCGGGCGCGGGCCCCGCGTCGCGCGAGGCCAGCGCCTCCATCATCGCGTCGCGGATGGGGCGGTAGCCGGTGCAGCGGCAGAGGTTGCCGCACAGCTGGTCCGCCACGGTGGCGGGGGTACAGACGTCCTTGCGCGAGTACGCCTCCGCCATGGAGACGATGAAGCCCGGCGTGCAGAAGCCACACTGCGAGCCGTAGTGCTTCACCATGGCCTGCTGCACGGGGTGGGGCTTGTCGCCGCTGCCCACGCCTTCCACCGTCACCAGCTCGCGCCCGGCCACCATGGGCACCAGGGCGATGCAGGCGTTGAAGGCACGCAGGCACCGGTTGCCCTGGGCGTCCCTGTCCACCATGGCCACGGTGCACGCGCCGCAGTCGCCCTCCGCGCAGCCCTGCTTGGTGCCGGTGAGGCCGCGGGCGCGCAGGAAGTCGAGCAGCGTGGTGTTGGGGGAGACGCCATCGACGCGGACCGTCGCGCCATTGAGCCGGAACTCGAACATATTGCTCATTCTCCTGACGAGACCCCGCGCAGGCGGGGCGTCTCCGAGGCCGGGGCCTCGGCGGTAGGGTTGGCGTCTGCCCCCTGGGCGTCGGCGCCCTGGTGATGCAACTGGAGGAGCCCCGCGGCGATGCTCACCGCGACCTCCTGGGGCGACTTGCCACCAATCTCCAGGCCCATGGGGCAGCGCACGCGCGCCAGCTGCGCGGCCGTCGCACCCCGGGCCTCCAGCCGCTGCCGGAAGCGGGCCCACTTCGTGCGGCTGCCAATGAGGCCCACGTAGCGCGCGGGCTTCTCCATGGCGAAGGCGATGATCTCCTGGTCCAGGTCGTGCCGGTGCGTCATCACCGCGACATAGGTGCGGCGCGCGTCCCAGACGGCGCGGGAGGCGAAGACGTCCCAGGGCTCCTCGTGGCGGACGACCGAGGCGGGGATGCGCTCGCCATGGAGCCACTCCGGCCGCTCGTCCACGAGGTGAATCTGGAAGGGCGTGCCCTCCAGCGTCCGGCACAGGGCCTGGCCCACGTGGCCGGCGCCGAAGAGGTACAGGCGCGGCCCGTGATTCACCGGCTCCACGAAGACGTCCACCACGCCGCCGCAGCACTGGCCAAGCTTCGAGCCCAGCGGGTACCGGTACGCACGGGGTTCCCCTTTCTCCAGGCAGGCGCGGGCATCCGCCAGGACGAGCTGCTCCAGGTGCCCACCGCCCACCGTGCCGTGGAACGTCCCATCCGCACGGACGAGCAGCTTCGCGCCGGGCTCGGCGGGAGTGCTTCCCTGACACACCGTCACGGTCGCCACGGCGAACGGAACATCGTCTCGCGACCACTCCGCCAGCTGGCGGACCCAATCCCACATGGTCCGGCCGAGTCTGCCACAGGCCGGGCCGTCGCCGTCACGCCCTTGTCACGGAGTCCGGGTCAAAACGCGTAACGCACCCGGCAGTAGGGCAGCCGGCGGGCCAGCAGTTCCTTGAATTCAGCGACCAGGCGGCCCTTGAGTCCGGTGCGGTACCGCACGTTGTGGCCTCCGCCCTGGGACACCTTGGCCTCCTGGGTGTCCGGCGTCCACAGCAGGGCCTCCGCCTTGGGGTGCCAGCGGAGGTTCACTTCATGGAGGCCCTGATGGTGGGTGAGGAAGATGACCTCGGCGGCGAGCTGCGCCTTGGCGGCGGGGCCGATGGCCGTGTCCACCTGCTGGAACAGCGCGTCGTATTCCTCCTGCCAGCCCTCGTAGATGACGACGGGGGAGAAGTTGAGGTGTACCTCGTAGCCGGCGGCCACGAATTCGTCGATGGCGGCAATCCGCTCGGCGATGGGGCTGGTGCGCACGTCGAGCAGCTTCGCCTTGGCGGCGGGCATCAGGCTGAAGCGGATGCGCGTCTTGCCCTGGGGGGCGTAGGTGAGCAGCTCGCGGTTCACCAGCTTGGTGGCGAAGGTGCCCATGGCATTGGGCAGCGTGGTGAACAGCCGCACCAGGTCCTTCACGTTGTCACTGAGCGCGGCGTCCGCGGCGCAGTCGCTGTTGCAGCCGATGTCATAGACCCAGTAGCGCGGGTCCACGCTGTTGGGCTCCGACTTGGGGCCCAGCCGTCCCGCGTGGCGGCGGATGGCGGCGAGAATCCGGTCGATGTTGACGAAGACGGTGACGGGGTTGGCATACCCCTTGTGCCGGGGCACGTAGCAGTAGGCGCAGCTCATGACGCACCCGTTGGCGGCGGACGGCGGGATGAAGTCGCAGCTGCGGCCGTTGGGCGTGAAGGACATCGTCTTCTTCACACCCAGCACCAGGGTGCTGCCCTTGATGCGGTTCCACGCCTCGGCGTTGCCCTCGCTGCCGAACAGCCCGGGGATGCCCTGGTGGGAGGCCACGGGAATGCGCTCCGCGTCCGGGAAGCGCGCGAGGATTTCACGTCCGCGCAGGTGCTCCTCGACGCCCGCCTCCACGTAGATGCGGGACACCTTCAGCAGGGCGTCCAGCGGCCCCGGCCCCGGAGGCGGCGGGGCAGGGGGGAACAGGTCCAGGTTCGACATGGCCTGGTGGATGTTCACTGCTCGCGCAGGAAGAAAGTCCAGGGCACGGCCTGGTTCAAGTCGGGCCGGGCCGATGTGAGCGCCGCCACATAGGTCCCCGACAAACGGGCCGTGAAGTACCGAGCCCCCGCTTCTCCGTACTCCACGTACACCTGGTAGCGCTCCGGGTCGATGATGCTGAAGGTCGCCGCGTTGCTGTCCAGGACGTAGGTCCGGCCTGCTTCCAAGGGGAAGACGAGGAAGTCGGAATCGGAGGGCACTTCGAAGACGCCAGTCGCGTTCACGGGGACGCTCTGCGGCGTGGCATGGTCCGCGACGTCGCCGTGGTCATCCGTGCCCACTTGCTCCATCCGGAACGTGAAGGCGTCAGGGGTGGACCCCGAGCTGACGAAGAACGTGGCGAGCCCTGAAAACGGCGCAAGCACGTTCCACACGCCGGGCTCGACCTTCTGCAGGATGACGTACGTGCTGGCCAGGCGCGTCGCCAGCGAACAGTCGGGGGTACAGGTGAGGCGATAGACGCCATCGACGTCGAGCGGAACCGCGATGGCGTCCACGTCCGTCTCCGTGTGGATGACTCCCGTGATCGTCTCGCCCACTTCCGCGGGGGTCGCTGTTTCGGGCGTGCCACCATGGTCATCCCGACCCAGGTCATCCCATTTCATCTCGAAGTCACGGACCCCGGACACATCCGGGAGGACCTGCACGTAATAGGTTCCCGTCGTCGTCGCTTCATGGAGGATTCGGTTCCAGGAAGGTTCAGCCAACGTCTTGCCGTCCGCGTCCGTGAGCCTGAAGCGCCACGCGCGAGAGGGTGACACCTGGAGCTCATAGGTGTGCCCCGACGTGGCGAAGAAGGAGAAGACATCCACGTCGTTGAGGCCATGGAGCCGTCCGGCCACGGAAACGCTTGGCGTCAGCGGGGTCGCTCCTTGGGGTTCGTTCGCGTGGTCATCCCGACCCAGGTCCTCCAACTGGCAGTGGGCGGCCAGGACCTCGTCCGTCGAGCTGTAGACGCGAACGAACCACGTGCTCGCCTCCAGGCCCAGTTGGCTCACGCCGCGTCGCGACGAATCCCACTGCGACGCGCCATCCACCGTGGCTCCCGCTCCATCCATGAGGACCAGGGAGACGTCCGTACCCTCGCAGGAGAACAGGAAGCCCTGGTTCGACTCGGTGCGGAAGGTGAAGACATCCTCGTCTCCCTCGAACTCGAGCGCGAGCGGGAAGGGCGTGTTCGTCACGGCGAGCGGGGTCGCCGTGGCGAGCGTATCGCCGTGCGCGTCACGGCCCAGGTCCTCCAACCGGTAGGTGTACGTCCCGGACGCCGAGCTGCCTTCCGGAGCCGCCACGGAGATGAATCGAGGGGCCTCTTCCGTGGAGACGAACTCCAGGTGGGTTCCGTCTTGCGCCTGAACGGGCCGCGAGCGCACCGGGTTCCCCGAGGCATCCAGGAGGCGCACGTCCACCTGGGGCAGGGTGCCAGCCCGGACGATGACGCGATAGCCATGGCCCGCCGCGGTGGGCATGGCGAAGACGTCCCGGTCCGGGTTCCCTCGGAAGGGGGGCTGGATGGCGCCTTCGTGGAAGTCCTCGGACGGTGCCACCGCCGTGGCGGCCTTCGGCGTGTCGCCGTGGTCGTCGGCCTGCTGGTAGGCCACGATGGCGCACGTGAGGCCCGCGGCCTGTTCCCAGGCGCCGCATCGGCACACGGGGGCGCCGTCTTCGGCGACGCAGCGCCCCGCGCTGCATTCCACGTTGGCGCAAACGCGCGCGTCCTCCTCGGCGGAGGGGCCACCACAGGCGGCGAGGAGGCCAATGGCCAGCAGCGCGAACAGGCGCGGGAGGATGAAGGAGCGGAGGCGGGGCACTGGGAAACCTTGGATTGACGGCGGTCGAGCGACCGTAATAACCGAACGTCAGCCCATGCAAACACTCTCTCGTCCCGCCGTGCGGGCCCTGGTCCTGCTGTCACTCCTGGTGTCTTGGCCAACCTTCGCGGAGGAGCCGGAGGGGCGCGGCTCGGGCTTTCCGAGCTGGCTTGCGCTCTCCGTGCGCGGGGGCTACCTCATGCCGGGCGGGCGCATGGATGGCGCCACCGAACCGCTCTATCTGTACGAAGTCTACAAGGGGCTCTTCGCCGCCATCGTCGAGCCCACCTTCCGGCTCGGCGCTCACGTTGAATTGGGCCCCTGGGCCCAGTTTTCCTACGCGCAGATGCGCATCCGCTGCGCTGCCGGTCGGGTATGCCCCGGCAGCAACCTGCGCTTCGGGTTGCAAGGGAACTACCACTGGAATCCGTCAGGTCCCATCGACCTCTGGTCGGGGGTGGCGCTGGGGTACGACACCACTTCGTTCGAGATACCCGGCGCTGAAGTCACGTACTCCGGGCCTGACGTCTCGCTCCAGGCCGGGTTCGACAAGAACTTCGGCGGGAACTTCTGGGCTGGCCTCTTCGTCATGGGCACGGGCGGCGAGTACGACACGCTGAAGGTGAACATGACGGGCGGCTCCGGACGCGAGAGCCTCCGTGAGCGTGCCTTCCACGTGTGGATCGGCTTTGGCTTCCGTGTGAGGGTGGCCGCGCCGGCCCCGGCGGACAAGACCTGAAGCGACGCCGGGGGCCGGAGGACGTCACACCGCCAGGGGCGAAGGTGGACTGTCGGACGTGGAGCGCCGCATGGGCTGCGCCTTTCCGTACGTCAGCGAGCGCCACACCCACTCCACGGGGCCGAAGCGGAAGCGCGACAGCCACAGGTGGCTCCACAGCACCTGGACGCAGAATACGCCCACGCAGATGACGACACAGGCGAAGGGGCCTCGCTTGCCCACCTGCCCCAGGCCGTAGCCGTAGAAGATGAGCAGGCTGAGGACCGTCTGAGACAGGTAGTTTGTCAGTGCCATGCGGCCCGCGGGCGCGAGCAACCCGAGCACGCGCTGCCAGGCGCCGCGCTGGAAGAGCAGGGTGATGGCGGCCACGTAGAAGGCCGCGAGCCCCAGTTGCCCCAGGTTGCGCAGCGGGGCCGTCACGAAGGGAAGCCATAGGGGCGTCGAATCGGGCGTGAACACCTTCCAGCGGAACAGCAGGTGAACGATGAGCCCCGCGCCGCTGCCAACGATGCCGGTCACCAGTCCCCAGCCCAGCATGCGGCGGAAGAAGCCCAGGTGCTGGTCCACGTCATGGAAGAGCCGGCGCCGGCCAGCCCAGAGTCCGAGCACGAACCGCCCCAGGGTCGCCAGCAGGCCCAGGGCCATCATTGGAAGGAACTCGCTGCCGTAGAACCGGGCGCTCACCTTCACCACGTCCAGCCAGCTTCCGCTGGTGATGGCCGCCAGCACCTGAGCATGGTGCGCCAGGGTTTGCTCTCGGGCCGCCTTCATCAAGGCCGCGCCGGCCTCCGGCGTGTCGGCCAGGAGCTGGGGCAGGCGGAAGATGGCGGTCTGGAAGAGGGGCCACACGAAGCAGAGCAACGCCGCGACGATGAGCAGCGTCCGCTCCGAACGTCGCCGCAGGAGCAGCAGGCCGAACCCCATGACGGCATACGAGGCGAGGATGTCGCCGTACCAGAGCAGGAACAGGTGCAGCAGCCCGATTCCCAGCAGCACGCCGAGTCGTCGGGAGTAGAGCGGAATGATGGATGCCCCTCGCGCATCGGCCCGCTGGAGTTGCACCGCGAACCCCAGGCCGAAGAGAAACGAGAAGAGGGTGATGAACTTCCCGGAGACCAGAATCTCGTAGGCGTACCGGGTGACGCTATCCAGAAGCGATGCGTTCTCCATCGCTGCTTCGGCCTCAGCGGGAGGGAGGAACACCCTGCCGCTGAACCACATCATCACGTTCGAGATGAACACGCCGAGCAGCGCGAAGCCTCGGAGGGCATCGAGAAGCTCCAACCGCTCACTGGCATCCACCGGACGGGCTTCGGCGGGCGGCGCGGGAACCGTGGAAGTCGGGACAGGGGGCATGGTGACAGTAAAACGCCACAGGCGCGCCTCGATTGCCATGACCCATATTGGGAATGATTGTGTTTGGGCGTCCCGGAACCGGACAGTCCACTCGTTCATCCCAGGTCCGAACACGCAAATCCCAGCAACGCCACCGAGGCCGCTGGGGCGCTTGCGCGATTTGGCAACCCGCTTCAACAATGGCCAGAATTGAAGCTGGCGGAGCGGGGGATCTGCCGTCCGCCTTCGTCATGACCACGCCTTGGCCTATACGCCAATGCGGGGGCAGATGTCCTTCACGATGCACGCCTCGCACTTCGGCTTCTTCGCGGTGCAGGTGTACCGCCCATGAAGGACGGTGGCAGGGCCGAAGAAGGTCCACTGGTCCTGGGGAAGCAACTTCATCAGGTCTTCTTCAATTGCGTCGGGCTTCTCTTTCTTCGTGAGGCCCAGCCGCTGGCTGACGCGCGCCACGTGGGTGTCGACGATGATGCCGGAGGGGAGATTGAAGGCGGTGTTGAGGACGACGTTGGCCGTCTTCCGCGCAACGCCTGGGAGCGTCACCAGTTCCTCGATGGTGCGCGGCACTTCTCCGCCGAACTTGTCGAGGAGCGCGCGGCTCATGGCCTGGACGGACTTGGTCTTCTGCTTGAAGAAGCCCGTGGGCTTGAGGTCCTCCTCCAGGGCGGCGGTATCCGCGTCGGCGAAGGCTTGTGGACCTGGGTACTTGGGAAACACGGTGGCGGTGACGCGATTGACGCGCTCGTCCGTGCACTGCGCGGCCAGGATGGTGGCAACGAGCAGCTCGAAGGGCGTGGACCAGTTGAGCTCGTAGCGCGCGTCCGGATGGGCTTCCCGGAGACGCTCGAGGAAGACGGCGGCTTTCTCGGCAGGATTCATGGTTGCGTGAGTGAGCGCCACCCTACCTGGAGCGTCTGACACGTGCCATGCGCGCGTGGGCGGCGCGCGGTACGTTTCTGGTCATGGAAAATCTGATTAGGTGGCCATCCCTGATGCTTCGGGGCATTGTGGCTGCATCCCTGTGCTGCATTGCGTGTGCTGAGGCTCCGCTTCCCAGTACCGCCAGTGCAGTCCGGAAGTGGGTGGGGCCTCGCGTAAATGTGCCGGGCGGGGGACAGTTCCAGACCATCATCTACTATGGCCCGTGGCAATGCAGCGCTCAGCTCATGACCTACTGCCAACGCAAGTGTTCTGGCACCGGTCATGCACTGCAGGGGTGTATGTGGCTGGCGGATGTGAAGATGGACTTTCAGGGCACCGTTGTTCGTGCAGGGAGCCGCTTCGGAATGACGCACTGCTGCTGCAACTACGGCACGCTTCCTCCGGCGCAAACCAGCGCAGCGCGCAGTCGATGGGACAGCATGCGTGCCGACTTCAGGGACCAATGGGCGAACCGATTTGGTGCCTGGCCTACCGAAGCCAACGGCACTCTCTACGAGGGGCATCACGTCTGGGACCTCTGGCACGGAGGTAACCCGACAGACTGGGATAACATCATCCCGTTCCCGCGAGATCTGCACCAGCAGCTACCGGAGGCGTATAAGCAGTGCTACGCCAACAACCCACCTTGGATCACGACCGGTGTGGACTATCCGTATGGACACTGACCCATCCATGGCCGAACTGCTCGCAGAGGTGTCGCGGCTCCACTTCACGCGTCCTCCGGCGACGCCCGAGCAGATCGCGTCGTTCGAGCAGCGTGTCGGGTGGCGACTGGACCCGGACCTGCGTGCCTTCTATCTGCATTGCAATGGCGCAGACCTCTTCGACCGCGTCGATCCTGCCTTCTCCTTCGTTCCGCTGCCAGACCTTCGGCGTGCCCGAGTCGTGATGCGCAACCGGGACACAGCTGATGCTGGACCCGCGTCCTGGTATGCCCTCTGCCGTCTGCGCGACAGCAACTTCGTTCTGCTTGACGTGAGCGAGGCGTATGCGGGCCGGTATCCCCTCCGTGACGGCTACAACGAGGCGTTCCCAGACCCGGACTACTGCCCCAGGATTTCTGAGTCCTTTCGGGAGTTCCTGGCGGGTGCGCTTCGGTCCGGGGGCCGGTGGTTCTGGTTGCCCACGCAGTAAGACGTGGTGCCAATGTCGCTCCATGCCTGAGAGCGATTCGGGTTTTCCCGCAGAGCGAGTGCTATTCCAATGAGATTGGTCAAGCTGCGGAATCGCATGCTGGGAACTGCCGCTGGTCTCTTCGTCGGGCTCTCAGTGCACCTGCTGCTGCTCGACGGTCTGGACGGCCTGCTGTTGTCAATGCTCTTCACTCCGAGCACGCAATTCGCCCCCGGCTACTCGTCGCTTGCCTACTGGCGCGTTCATCCCGGAATGAGCCAGGTCGAGGTCGTGAAGTTGCTGGGAGAACCGCTGGATAAGTTCGAGTCGCCAACGCAGGGAAGCCTTTGGCGCTACTCGCGGAGTCCCACCGATTCCCACTATCACCAGCGAACGGTGCGGGTCTCGAATGAGGGCATCGTGACGAAGGTGCACCACGAGTACTACGTTGATTGATGTCCGGCGGGACGGCGCTGGCCCGCGGCGATTGGCCGCCCGCGCTGAGTCCATCAGCCTCCTCGTGGCGCCATCTGCTGGAGCAGTCGCACCGTCTCAGGCGCGGCCAGCGTCGGCGCATACGCGGTGACTGCGACACCGGACACCACCCGAGTGATGTTGTGGTCCACCTTTCCTGGCTGGGACCAGACCTCGCCGGTCGGCGCGGTGATGTACGCGGAGAAGGTGTGGTGGCCGGTACCAGGCCGTTCGCCGATGACGTGGATGAGGGCGCGGTGCCGGGTCCCTTCGGCCAGTCCGCCAAAGAGCACCTCGCCCACCCGGTAGCCCGCGCGCACGCGCCCGGCGGTGAGCACCAGGTGCTCCGGTGCCGGCTGATAGCCCGCCTCGGTCAGCGCCGCGCGCAGGGCCTCCAGGTAGGGCTCCAGGTGCCCGTCGTCCATGATGGCCAGCGCGTTGAGCCCGTCCGACACCATCAATTGGACGTCATAGCGCCCCGCGTGACGCGCCCTGAGCGAGCGCAGCAGCTCCAAGGATGCGGCGTCGAGCTGCTCACCCGTCTCGGGATGGAGGATGTACTCCGTCCGGTTCTGTGACTTGGACACCAGCCGCACGCCCTCGGGCACGGCCGAGATGAACGCGGGCGTCAGCTCCGTCCACAGGCTCTGCTTCGCGTCCGCGTAGACGCGGCGCATCTCCGCGTCCAGCGCCGGCTCCAGGTCCCACGGGTTCGCGCCGTGCCCTCGCGCAATCGGCACGCCGCGCGAGCGCACCTCCGCGAGCTGCCGCTCGGCGTCCGCCCGGATGTCCGCCTCGGAGCGCGCATCCCCCTTCGCACGCAGGTACTGGAGGTAGACCCAGACGGGGTCGCCGAAGTGCGCGGTTGGCTTGCCCTCCGCATCGATGACGCCCAGCCGCTGGAAGAAGGCCCACATCCGGTCATCCACCTTGTAGCCGAACCGCTCGCGGACGCGGACGTGGTCCTGGAACCCGGTGGTGAGGTAGCCCAGCATCGGGTCGTTCTTCGTGGGCAGCGCCATGAGGTACGCCGGGTTCGCCGGCATGATGCGCTCGATGCACCAGTCCAGGTCGTCCAGCGACACGTCCATGTGGAGCGTGGAGCAGACGTCCAGGCCAATGGTGAGCCCGTGCAGCTTGCCCATGGCAATGTCTTCCAGGCAGCAGCGCACGAGCTGCTCGCGGGTGCGGAACACCTCCGGCCCGATGAAGCCCGCCACGTCGTTGAGGTGCACCCACGGCGCCGCGCCCTGCCGCGCCCGGGACACGCGCTGGGCCAGGGCCCTCGCGAAGCCGTACTTGCGCGACTCGTGGAGGACCATGTCGTAACCGTGGCTGTGGCCATTGGTGAAGTCCGCGCCCTGGCCGGTCTCGAAATAGAGGCCATACGGTCCGGTGCGGCCGTCCGCGTAGGCGAGCATCTTCTCCACGGAGATGTCGAAGGTCGCGTTGGCGCTGTCACTGCCAGCGATGCTCTGGAACCAGACGCCCGTGGTGCCGGGCTGCCGGCGCTCCACCTCCGCCTGCACGTCGATGTGCGACAGCACGCAGTGCGGCAGCACGTCCACCAGCCCGAACGTCACCAGCACCTCGTGCAGCGCGGACTCGATGGCGCCCACGGACTCCGGCGTGGAGGACACCGGGTTGCACCCCAGCACCACGTCACCCACGGCATACGAGAATCCGTCGAACACCTGCCAGCGGATGTCGTCCACGTTGTCGGTGGGCGAGTTGGGCTGGATGCGCGCGCCCATGTAGCCCCGCGCACCCACCTTGCTGCCCGGCAGCGGGTTGAACACCTTGCGTCCCAGGGCGATGAGCTCCCCGTCGCTCATCAGCTTGACGACGCAGCCGATGACGTCGCTGCCCAGGCCGGGGCTGATGGCGTGGATGGCTGCTTCGTCGGCGTCCAGGAGGAAGTGCTTCAGCCGGGCCAGGGACCAGTCCGCCACGTGGGCCGCGGCTTGTGGGTCCTCGGCTTCCAGCAGCAGCGCGTGGAGTGAATCCTGGAGCAGCGGGTGCTGCCTCAGGTCCGCGATTCGCGTGTTCCCCAGCAGCCAGCGCGCGTTCTCACGCGACGACTCGTCCGCCGCGGCGACGCCGACCAGCGCATCGCCTTCCTTGAAGGCGTTGGCGGCGCCCAGCACCTGCTTGTAGAGCGTCTCGTCGAAGGCGCCTCGGATGCGCTGGACGTACCGGAACACGTCCTCGCCGCTCCGGACGTCCGGGATGTGGACACCCTCCGGAGGGGGCGTCGGGGCGGGCGACTTGCGGCAGCCCAGGACGGAGGCCGCCGCGCCCCCGACCATCGCGGTCAGCACGGTGCGCCGGTGCAGCAGGATGCGCGGGAGCAGGTCCATGGTCCTTCCTCGCTCGGGACGTGAATCCCGCAAAGCGAACACCCCGCCGGCCTCGCGGAACAAGCCGTCCCGGAAGGCCGCCACGGGGTCATGTAGGGCGCACAACGTGGACCAGCGCTGGAGTCGGAGGCCCTCCGGGGCAGGCCGTGCGCGCATCCCTGGACGGACGCGGGCTCGGCGCCTAGGGTCCGCGCGCAATCATTCCTACCCCCCGAGTGAGAACACCATGGTCTCGGACATCTTCAATCCGGCGCGCTGGAAGGCCGTCGAGGGCTTCAAGTTCAAGGACATCACCTTCCACCGCGCGGTGGACCAGGGCACGGTCCGCATCGCGTTCAACCGGCCCGAGGTCCGCAACGCGTTCCGTCCCCGCACCGTGGACGAGCTGTCCCGGGCGCTGGAGGCCACGCGCTTCATGACGGACGTGGGGTGCGTGCTCATCACCGGCAACGGCCCGTCCCCGAAGGACGGCGGCTGGGCGTTCTGCTCCGGCGGTGACCAGCGCATCCGTGGCAAGGACGGCTATAAGTACGAAGGCGAGGAGGGCGAGTCCGACCCCGCGCGCCTGGGCCGCCTGCACATCCTGGAGGTCCAGCGGCAGATTCGCTTCCTGCCCAAGGCCGTCATCGCCGTGGTGCCGGGCTGGGCGGTGGGCGGTGGGCACAGCCTCCACGTCGTCTGCGACATGACCATCGCGAGCAAGGAGCACGCGGTGTTCAAGCAGACGGACGCGGACGTGGCGTCGTTCGATGGCGGCTATGGCTCCGCGCTGCTGGCGCGGCAGATTGGCCAGAAGCGGGCGCGCGAGATCTTCTTCGTCGGGGCGAACTACTCGGCGGAGGAGGCGTTCCAGATGGGCATGGTCAACGCCGTGGTGCCCCACGCGCAGCTGGAGGAGTTCGCGCTGGAGTGGGCGGCGGAGATCAACACGAAGAGCCCCACGGCCATCAAGATGCTGAAGTACGCCTTCAACCTGCCCGACGACGGCATGGTGGGCCAGCAGCTCTTCGCGGGTGAGGCCACGCGCCTGGCCTACGGCACCGACGAGGCGCAGGAAGGCCGCGACGCCTTCGTCCAGAAGCGCAAGCGCGACTTCAAGCGCTTCCCCTGGTCGTACTGAGGACGCGCCCGCGCCTCACCGCGTTCCGCCGGGCACCGGCCTGGCGGAACGCCCGTGAGGGGCGGCTGACCGCGTCGACCCGAATCCAGGCCGGAGCGTGAAGGGCGCTACGACGCCTTCCACCGGCACCGACGATGAGGCTTCAGCCACCCCGCACGATGTCCAGGATGACGGCGTAGTGCACGCCTGCCGCGGCGACGACGAGCAGGTGGAAGATCTCGTGGTAGCCGAAGACGGTGGGCACCGGGTCGGGCCAGCGGCGCGCATAGATGACCGCGCCCACGGCGTAGAGGACCCCACCCAGCATCAAGCACGCGACGCGGCCCGAGCCAATCACCTCCGGGAGCCGCAGCATCACCGGGGTCGCCACCGCGCCCAGCGCGACGTAGAGCGCCGAGCGCAGCCCTCGCGACGTGTGCACGCCCAGGAGCGTCAGCCCCGCGCCCGTCAGCGCGGCGATCCACATCAACCAGAGCAGATAGCGGCTCGTGTCCCCCGAGGTGTCCAGGGTGGCCATGGGGGTGAAGGAGCCCGCGATGAGGATGTAGATGGCCGCGTGGTCGAAGCGCTGGATGCGGCGGTACGCCTCCAGGCTCCAGGTGAAGCGGTGATAGGTGGCGCTGATGCCGAACATCAGCACCAGGCTCCCGCCGAACACCAGGTCCGCCACGTACTGGGCGCCCCGGGCCGGGATGAGCGCCAGCTGGAGGCACCCGAGCAACGCCGCCACGAAGGCCACGGCGTGGGACACGCCGCGCAGCCGCGGCTTGACGCTCTCGATGAGGAGCAGGGAGTCGATGCCATCGCGGGACGCCATGCGCCTTGCGTAATCATCGCCGGTCACCGTGGCGTCAGCGACCCGCACGTCCGTCCACGTTCTGACGCCTGCTCGGCCCGAGCGTCCAGCGCCGCACGCGAGCGGGTGCGGACGGTAGACACCTCGCGGCCCGACCCGGGACGTCGCCCCGCGCCTGGACGCGGGCTTCATCACCACGGAGGCGGCCGGCGCGTCGACGGGCCGTGGAACACGGCGTCGGTGTGGTTCCCATGGACGTGAGCGAACAGGCGGCTCTTGTGGAATTCCATCGGGTTGCGCCACGGTGATATGGCCCACAGACCCGGGCCCGTGCGTTGGGGGGCGGGAGGCTGACATGAAACCGCACATGCTGACCTTCTTCTGTGAGCTCGAGGCAGGCCCGCTCCGTGAGCTTTTCGCCACGCCCGGCGTCCTGGAGGACCTGTCCGCGCTGGAGGCGGGCGTGAGCCTGGGGCTTATCGACCTGGGGCCGGAGCGGGCCCAGGTGGTCCAGCGATTGAACCGGGTGGGCATCCCCGTCACCGCGTGGCTGCTGTTGCCCACCGAACAGGGGTATTGGTTCCACGCGGGCAACGTGGAGCAGGCCACGGCCCGTTATGACGCCTTCCGGTCCTGGACGCAGGCGCATGGCCTGGTGTGGGAGGGCGTGGGGCTCGACATCGAGCCGGACATCCGCGAGCTGCGGCGGTGGATGGAGGGTGGGTGGCGACAGATGGGCGAAATCGTCCCGCGGCTGGTCCAGGGGCGGCGCGTCCGTGACGCTCGGGACGCGTACTCGCGCCTCATGGAGCGCATCCGCGCGGATGGCTACCGCGTGGACACGTACCAGTTCCCCGTCATCGTGGATGAGCGGGAGTCCCGCTCCTCGCTGGTGCAGCGGCTGGCGGGCGTGCTCGACCTGCGGCCGGACCGGGAGGTGCTGATGCTCTACACCAGCTTCCTGCGCCCCTACGGCCCCGCCGTGCTCTGGAGCTACGGCCCCGGGAGCCAGTCCATCGCGGTGGGCGTGACGGGCGGCGGCGTGGAGTTTCCGGGCGCCTTCGCCGCCAGGCCCCTGGACTGGGCCGAGCTCTCACGGGACCTGCGACTGGCGGTGCGGTGGACGCATGACCTCCACGTCTTCAGCCTGGAGGGCTGCGTGCGCCAGGGCTTCCTGACGCGGCTGAGGACCTTCGACTGGGACGCCCCCGTGGACCCGCCGGTGGCGGCGGCGCGGCGCGTGGATGCCCTGCGCCGCGCGGCGCGGCTGCTGCTCCGCACGAGCGCCTGGGTGCTCCGCTGACGGGCGTGCGGCGGTGCCGGGAAGCCGCCGCGCGTCATGACCGGCGCGCACCGCATCGCGATTGACGCTCGGGGAGTGGGGCGGTGTCATGCGCCCGGCCACCTCCACCCGTTGCCCGGCGTCCTCTCCGGGTTGGGATTCCCATGTCCGACTCTCGCATGACGTCCAAGCTCCTCGGCGCGCTGCTGCTGTCCGTGAGCACGCTCACCGCGGCGCCTTCCTGGGCCGCCGCGCCCGCTTCCACGCCCGTCCCCGTGCCCAACGGGAACTTCGAACTGGCGGGGGGCACGGGTTCGCTCCCCGCGTTCTGGAAGGTCCGGGGGCAGGGGAAGGTATCCGGCTCCGCGGCGGCGAAGGTCGAGGGCAAGCGCGGCCTCGCCATCGAGAACCCGGTCGGCGGTGCCGAGACGACCGTCGAGTCCGAGGCGATGAAGCTCCAGGTGGGCCAGTTGTACCGGCTCAGCGCCTGGGTCCGCACGCGGGGCGTCCAGACGGATCCCCAAGCGCGCTATCCCACGGCCCATGGCGCGTGCCTGTCGATGAAGAGCTTCCCCTTCACCAACTGCTCGCCCGCGCCGGCCACCGAGGCGGGGGGCCGCGCGTCGGTGCTCTTCTTCGCCACCCAGTCCACGGACCGCGTGCAGCTCCACCTGGGCCGCAACGGCAAGGCCACGGGCACCGCGCACTTCGACGACGTGCGCGTGGAGAAGGTGGAGGACATCACCGCCTACATCCCGATGGAGACGGTGCGCTGGGCCGGCAAGGGCTTCCGCTATGACGAGGGCGGCTGGATCTTCGTTCACATCGAGGGCGAGCCCTACGAGCGGGGCCACCAGTTCGGCCAGCTCGTGCCGCAGGAAATCGTCCGCTACATCGAGAAGCTGGGCATCGAGAAGGACAAGACGGACGCGGCCAAGGGCTGGAACCACCAGCGCCTGCTGGCGGACGCGCTCTTCCTGCGCAAGTACGACGCGGAGTACCTGGAGGAGATGAAGGGCATCGCGGACGGCGCGAACAAGGCGGGCGCGAAGTTCAAGGACCGCGAGCTGGACCTGCTGGACATCGTCACGCTCAACTCGGCCGTGGACGCCGGGCAGCTCGCGGAGGCGAACCGGGCCACGGCCACGCCGCTCACCGGCCGAACCTTCCTCAAGGCGGAGGAGGAGGCCGAGCGCGCCGGCAAGGGCGACCACTGCTCGTCCTTCGTGGCCACGAAGTCCGCCACCCCTGACGGCCGCGCCATCATGGGGCAGATCTTCATGTGGGGCGGCTACACGGGCGTGCACTGGGACGTGATGCTGGACGTGCAGCCCACCAAGGGCCACCGCTTCGTGATGCAGACCTTCCCCGGCGGCATCCACAGCGGCTCGGACTGGTACGTCAACGCGTCGGGGCTCGTCATCGGCGAGACGACGGTGGGCCAGTCGCCGTTCGACATGAATGGCTCGCCGCAGAGCAACCGCATCCGCAAGGCCGCGCAGTATGCGTCGTCCATCGATGACGTGGCCCGCATCATGAAGGACGGCAACAACGGCCTCTACACCAACGACTGGACGCTGGCGGACACGAAGACGGACGAGGGCGCCTGCCTGCTGCTGGGGACGAAGAAGACGCGCCTGTGGCGCACCGGCGGCAAGGGGCACGCCGCGGACACGCCGGGCAACCTCAAGGACTTCATCTGGGCCAACAACAACAACCGGGACCTGGAGGTGCGCAAGGAGTACGTGCCCAACCCGGACAACGCCCCGGTGGACCTGGCCTTCAACACCTGGAACCGCGACATCGCCTTCCAGGAGTACTACGCGAAGTACGGCAAGAAGGGCTTCGACCTGGACACCGCCATCCGGATGATGGCCTCCAGCCCCATCAACCGGCCCCATGCGTGTGACGGCAAGGTCACCACGTCCGAGATGGCCCAGAAGCTGATGTTCCTGGCCCACTACGGGAAGACGACGCTGCGCGAGAAGATGGTGGGCGGCCGGTGGATTCCCGACCTGCCCGGCGCCACGCCGCACCTGTCCCTGGGCTACACGGCCTTCAGCCCCGTCGTCGTCGCGGACAAGCTCAAGGCGGCCCACAAGACGTGGAAGCCGCCCGCGGAGCCCACCGCGCTCCCGCGTGACATGTCGAAGGTGAAGGACGTGTTCGCCTTCGACCGGAGCCTGCTGTGGGCCAACACCCTGTTCCCGAAGACGGATGGGGACAACTGGCTGGTCAGCGGCACCGCCGCGTACTGGAAGCTCCTGAAGGAGCTCCCCACGGGGGAAGGCACGTCGGACAAGGCCTTCGAGTACCAGCGCAACGCGCTGGCCGACCTCAACGCGCGCTATCTCTTCACCACCTCGCGCGAGGCGGACGTGGTGCCGGCGACCGCCAAGACGGACTACGGCCGCTACGGCGCGTACCTGCTGCCGCGCATCAAGGGCACCTTCCTGCTGCACCAGCTCCGGCTGCTGCTGGGGAACGCGAGCTTCTCCAAGGCGATGAACTTCCTGCACGGCCGCTACGCCAACAAGGACGTCACCACGGCGGACTTCAAGCGCGCGGTGCTGGAGGCCACCGGCCGGGACGTGGGACCCTTCGTCGCGCAGTGGGTCGAGCAGACGGGGCTGCCGCAGCCGCGCATCCTCGCCAGCGCCACGCAGGTGAAGGACGGCTACGAGGTGACGCTGAAGGTGGAGCAGCCCGGCTCGCGTCCCTGGCACTTCGTCACGCTGGTGGAGGTCCGCACGGCGAAGGGCGCCACGCTGGAGCGCGTGGAGGTGAAGGCCGCCCACGAGACGTTCACCTTCCGCACGGCCGAGGCGCCCGTCCGCGTGGTGTTCAACGCGGCCAATGACATTCCCGTGCCTCGCGAGCGCTTCCAGACCCTGACGAACCAGCTGGATGCCTGGGAGCGGCTGCTGCTGGTCCACGGTACGGCGCGTCAGACGGAGTCCATGCGCACGCTGGCGCTGGGCTATCGCGAGGTGCTGGCGGACGCGTTCGTGGAGTACCTGCTGCCCATCAAGCCGGATGCCGAGGTGACGGACGCGGAGCTGGCGGACCGGGACCTCATCCTCTTCGGCGGTGCGGAGGACCACGCGCTGATTGCGCGGCTGGTGGGCAACCCGAAGCTGCCCGTGGAGCTGGGAACGCGCTACTTCCGCTGGCAGGGCAAGACGTATGGCCGCCCGGATGATGGCCTGGCCGTGGCGTTGCCGAATCCGTGGAATCCGAAGAGGTCGCTCTACCTGTTCCTGGCCAACAGCGGGCTCCAGCTCTGGCACATGACGCGCGCCTACCACCGCGGCATGCCCGGCTGGGCGGTGTTCCGGGGCGGGGAGGTGACCGCCAAGGGCTTCCACGACCTGGAGGCGCTGGCGCAGGACGTCACCGTGGCGCCGGCGGCCCCGCCGTCCCAGGCCCCGGTGCCGGGACCCGTGCTGGGCCAGAAGAGCGAGTAGCCCAGCGCTCCGAGGGGCCCCACCGCGCGGAAGGTGCGAGCAGGGCCCTGCCCATGGAATAGGGTGTCCGCCAGAATGTTCTTCCTGCCTGCCCGGAGGGACGACAACCCTCCGCGTCTGGCAGCATCTGCCGCCCCTCATTCCTCTCGGAGCCGCATTGAGCCCCAAGAAGATCCTCGTCCGCCGCGCCTGGGCCAGCAGCGCCCTCGGTACCTTGCTCCTCACCGGCTGTGCGTCCACGCAGCAGCCGGCGCCCTCGGATGACGCGCCCCCGCCCGCCGTCCCCGCTCCTGCCTCCGCGCCCGCCGCCAAGGCGGCCTCGGCGGCGGCCGTGCGCTCGCTGGGCGTGGAGCTGAAGAACCTGGACCGCAGCGTCCGGCCGCAGGACGACTTCTACACCTTCGTCAACGGCAACTGGCTGAAGACGACGCCCATCCCCGCGGACCGCGCCCGCTACGGCACCTTCATCGAGCTGGCGGACAAGGCCGAGCTGGCGATGCGCGCCATCATCGAGGAGTCCGCCGCGGCGAAGGAGCGCCACCCGGGCTCCACCGCGCAGAAGGTGGGCGACCTCTACAACAGCTTCATGGACACCCAGCACATCGAGTCGCTGGGCCTGAAGCCGGTGAGCGACGAGCTGCAGCGCGTGAAGGCCCTGAAGCGCGCGGATGCGCTGCCGGAGCTGTTCGCGGACATGCTCCGCGAGGGCGTGCCGGTGCCCTTCGGCATCTACGTGGGCCAGGACCAGAAGCAGGCCACCCGGTACATCGTCTACGCCACGCAGCTGGGCCTGGGCCTGCCGGACCGGGACTACTACACCAAGCAGGAGCCGCGCTTCGTCGAGGTCCGCGCCGCGTACGTGGCCTACATCGAGAAGCTGCTCTCGCTGGCGGGTGAGAAGAACGCGAAGAAGGCCGCCCAGGACGTCATGGCCTTCGAGACGGCGCTGGCCGCGAAGCAGTGGGACCGCGCGCGCAACCGCGACCGGGAGAAGACGTACAACCTGAAGAGCGTCGCGGAGCTGGACGCGCTGACGCCGGGCTTCTCGTGGGCCCGCTTCCTCAAGGCGTCGGGCGCCGAGGCCACCCCGGGCGTCATCGTCCGCCAGCCGGACTACTTCGAGGCCCTGGCGGGGCTGCTGAAGTCCACGCCGCTGCCAGTGCTCAAGCACTACCTGGCCTTCAAGGTGCTGGACACGCGCGCGCCGCTGCTCAGCAGCGCCTTCGAGCAGGCGCACTTCGAGTTCCGCGGCAAGACGCTCCAGGGCCTGGAGGAGAACCGCCCGCGCTGGAAGCGTGGCGTGGCCCAGGTGAACGACGTCGTCGGCGAGGCGGTGGGCCAGCTCTACGTGGAGCGCCACTTCAGCCCCGACTCCAAGAAGCGCATGCAGGAGCTGGTGGCCAACCTGCGCGAGGCCTTCCGCCAGGGCATCGACAAGCTGGACTGGATGAGCCCCGCCACCAAGGCGCAGGCCCAGGCCAAGCTGGCGAAGTTCGGCGTGAAGATTGGCTACCCGGACAAGTGGCGGGACTACTCGAAGCTGGACATCGTCGCGGGTGACCTGGTGGGCAACGTCCGCCGGGGCGAGCTGTTCGAGCACGAGCGCGCGGTGGGCAAGCTGGGCAAGCCCATCGACCGCGAGGAGTGGGGCATGACGCCGCAGACGGTGAATGCCTACTACAGCTCCACGATGAACGAGATTGTCTTCCCGGCCGCCATCCTCCAGCCGCCGTTCTTCAACCCGGAGGCGGACGACGCGACGAACTACGGCGCCATCGGCGGCGTCATCGGCCACGAGTTCAGCCACGGCTTCGACGACCAGGGCAGCCGCTCCGACGGCGACGGCAACCTGCGCGACTGGTGGACGCCCGAGGACAAGTCCGGCTTCGAGCAGCGCACCAACATGCTGGTGGCGCAGTACAACGGCTTCAGCCCGCTGGAGGCCATGAACGTCAACGGCAAGCTGACGCTGGGGGAGAACATCGGCGACCTGAGCGGCCTCACCGTGGCCTACCAGGCCTACAAGCTCTCCACCCAGGGCCAGACGCCGCCCGTCATCGACGGCTTCACGGGCGACCAGCGCTTCTTCCTGGGCTGGGGGCAGATCTGGCGCGGCCTGTACCGGGACGATGCCATGCGGCAGATGCTGCTGACCGACCCCCACTCGCCGCCGCAGTACCGCGTCAACGGCGTGGTGCGGAACATGCCCGAGTTCTACGAGGCCTTCGGCGTCAAGCAGGGCGACGGCAGCTGGCTGCCGCCCGAGCAGCGCGTCAAGATCTGGTAGCCCCCGACGGCGGGGCCGGTGGACAGCGGCCACGGACTGTCTAGGCTGGAGGCGTGAACGCCCTCGTCCTCCGGCTCGTCTGTGGCCTGCTGTTCGCCGTCCTGGTGTCAGGGGCCATCGTGAGGCCCCCTGACAACCTCACGCAGGGGCTGGGAATGCTGCTCCCGGCCACCATGCTGCTGGGCGTGGCCATCAAGGGGCCACGCCGCTCCATCATCCCGAAGCGGCGCGCCCAGACCCCGAAGGGCAGCGAGCCGCCCGGGGTCTGAGCGTCAGCGGAAGGTTCGCTCCATCTCGATGTCCGCGCGGTCGTAGCCCGTGTCGCGCGACACGGCGTCCCCCTGGCGCGTCGTCACGAAGCCGTGGCGTCGGTACAGGGCCAGCGCGGGCGCCAGCTTCGTGTTGGACACGAGGTACACCCGGCGGGCGCCATGCGCCTGGGCCCACTGGAGCACGGCCTGCATCAGCGCGTGCCCCAGGCCCAGGCCGCGCGCCTCGGGGGCCACGGCCATCTTGCACAGCTCGAAGGTGTCTTCCGTCTCGCGGCGGAGCGCACAGGTGCCCAGCACCTGACCGTCCACGAGGGCGAAGAAGACCTCGCCCCCGGGCGCCACGAACGTTCCATCGGGGTCCGCGAAGCTCTCCAGGTCCGCGGGCTCCAGCCGGAAGTGCGCTTCAATCCACTCCCGGTTGAGCCGCGCGAAGTCCTCGCGGTAGCGCGCGTCCCAGGTGATGACCGCCGGGGAGGGCATGAGAGCGCTCAGGCCTTCTTCGCCGCCGCCGACGGCTTGTTGATGTTGGCGAAGAAGTCGTTGCCCTTGTCATCCACGACGATGAAGGCGGGGAAGTCCACCACTTCAATCTTCCAGACGGCCTCCATGCCCAGCTCGGGGTACTCCAGCACCTCGACCTTGGTGATGCAGTCCTTCGCCAGCCGGGCCGCCGGGCCGCCGATGGAGCCCAGGTAGAAGCCGCCGTGCTTCTTGCACGCCTCGGTGACGGCGGGCGAGCGGTTGCCCTTGGCCAGCATCACGAAGCTGCCGCCCGCGGCCTGGAACTGATCCACGTACGCGTCCATGCGGCCGGCCGTCGTCGGGCCGAAGGAGCCGGACGCATAGCCTTCCGGCGTCTTCGCCGGGCCGGCGTAGTAGACCATGTAGTCCTTCAGGTACTGCGGCATGCCGTGGCCGGCGTCCAGGCGCTCCTTGATCTTCGCGTGGGCGATGTCGCGCGCCACCACCAGCGGGCCGGTGAGGGACAGGCGCGTCTTGATGGGGTAGCGCGACAGCTCGGCGCGAATCTCGCTCATGGGGCGGTTGAGGTCGATCTTCACCACCTCGCCGCCGAGCTGGCTGTCCGTCGTCTCCGGCAGGTACTTCGCCGGGTCGGTCTCGAGCTGCTCCAGGAAGATGCCGTCCTTCGTAATCTTCCCGAGAATCTGACGGTCCGCCGAGCACGACACCGCGATGGCCACCGGGCAGGACGCGCCGTGGCGGGGCAGGCGGATGACGCGCACGTCATGGCAGAAGTACTTGCCGCCGAACTGCGCGCCAATGCCGGTGCGCTGCGTGAGCTTGAGGATCTCCTGCTCCAGCCCGACGTCGCGGAAGCCGCGGCCCAGCTTGTTGCCCTCGGTGGGCAGCGAGTCCAGGTAGCGCGCCGAGGCGTACTTGGCCGTCTTCAGCGCGTACTCGGCGGACGTGCCGCCGATGACGATGGCCAGGTGGTAGGGCGGGCAGGCCGCGGTGCCCAGCGAGCGGATCTTCGCGTCCACGAAGCTCAGCAGGCTCTGCGGGTTGAGCAGCGCCTTCGTCTCCTGGAAGAGGTAGCTCTTGTTGGCGGAGCCGCCGCCCTTGGCCATGAAGAGGAACTTGTAGGCGTCACCGTCCGTCGCGTAGAGCTCGATCTGCGCGGGCAGGTTGTTGCCGGTGTTGACCTCCTTGTACATGTCGAGCGGCGCCATCTGCGAGTAGCGCAGGTTCGACGTCTGGTACGTGTCGAACACGCCGCGGGAGATGGCCTCCTCGTCATTGCCGCCGGTGATGACGTACTGGCCCTTCTTGCCCATGACGATGGCGGTGCCCGTGTCCTGGCAGGAGGGCAGCACGCCGCCGGCGGCGATGTTGGCGTTCTTCAGCAGCTCCAGCGCCACGAAGCGGTCGTTGGACGACGCCTCGGGGTCTTCGAGGATGTTGGCCAGCTGCTGCAGGTGCCCGGGGCGCAGCAGGTGCGCGATGTCGCGCATGGCCTCGCGGGTGAGCAGGGTGAGCGCCTCGGGCGCCACCTGGAGGAAGGTGCGGCCACCGGCTTCGAACGTGGAGACGTGGTCCTTGGACAGCAGCCGGTACGGCGTCTCGTCCTTGCCCAGCGGGAGCATTTCCTGGAACTGGAAATCGGTCATGGCCCATAGGCGTAGCGCTCTTGCGGCCCTCGTGGGTAGCCGGAACGCAGCGGGGAGAAAATCTCTCCGCATGGGAGCTACAAGTCCCTTCACTCCTGAAACAGCCTGATACAGGGACGGGGAGGGGGCTCACGGAGGGTCGACTGGTCGTCAGCTCAGGTGGCGGACAACTCGCGGAGGCGCCAGGTTGTGCGATGCTGTGAGCCCCCGTGGCCGCCATCTCCGCTCAAGTCTCTCTTCTCGTTTTCATGGGTCTGCTCGCCGCCTCCGCGCGCGCCGCGGAGCCGTCCGCCGTGGAGCAGCGGGCGCGCGAGGACCTGGACCGGCAGCTCCAGGAGATGGTGAAGACGCCGCCGCCGGAAATCATCATCTCCTTCGAGGGCCTGCCCGGAGCGGGCACGTCCAAGGGCTACAAGCTGGTGGAGGCCGACTTCCTGGTGAATGGCCAGCCCCTGGCCATCCCCGGGCTCGACAAGCTCAACGGCCCGGGGCAGCACCGGCTCGCCGTCCTCACGGTGGAGGAGGGCTCGTACACGCTCGTCTCCCACGTCACCTATGCCAACGAGTCCTGGAACCTCTTCAGCGAGGAGAGCGGGTTCCTCTGGAAGCTGACGGCGTCGGTGACGGTGCAGGTGCAGCGCGGGTTGCGGGCACGGGTGCGGGTGCTCCCGGCCATCAACCCCACGGCGCCGGACCCCCGGCTGAAGCTGAAGCTGTCCCATGACGTGACAGCGGAGATGACGGTGCCGCTGGCGGACGTGGCGGTTCCGGACAAGGTGGACGTGGGAGCGCCCGCGGTGGCCCAGGCGCCCGCCAAGACGCCGCCCCCGCCGGTATCCCCCGTCAGCACGCCCGTGGCGGCCGCGCCGCCCGTGACCGCGCCGGTGAAGGCCGTGGAGGCGCCGGAAGAGGGGCCCGTGGCCCCCGCGAAGCTCCTGCTGAAGGTGCTGGCCGGGAAGCGCCCCGCCGCGGCGACCGTGTATCTGCGGTCGGCCTCGGGGGCGCCTCAGCGGGTGGTGCTGGACCGCAAGGCGCGCAAGCCGGTGGAGGTGATGTTGCCGCCGGGCGACTACCGGGTGGACGTCCTCTCCCAGGGATACCTGGCGCAGACGCGGAAGGTGACGCTCTCGCGGGAGGCGGCGCCGACAGTGGCGTTCGCCCTGGCGAGGGCGCCGGTGAAGAAGTCGCAGAAGGCCCAGGTGAAGAAGGAGGTCGTGGTGCTGCCTCGGCCTCCGCGCTTCGCGGAGAAGCAGGCCACGCCGCGAAAGGGCTCCACCGCGGGGTTGGCGCTCCTGGTGGACATGCTGGTCCGCGACGAGAGCCTCCGCCTGCGCATCGAAGGGCACACGGACAACCGGGAGCGCCCGGCGAGTGCCCGGAAGGCGCTGGCCGAAGCGCGCGCCGAAGCCGTGGCCAAGGCCCTGGTCGCGGCGGGGTTGGATGCGTCGCGCATCGAGACGACGGGCCTGGGGGATGCGCGGCCGAAGGCGCCGAACCTGCTGCCGCGTGGGCGGGAGCTGAACCGGCGCGTCGAGTTCGTGTTGCTGCGCTCGAAGTAGCAACGCGGCACGTGGGCAGCGATGGCCACCCGAGGCGCGTCCTACGTGACGTCGCACCTCCAGGGCCAGGGCACCGCCGAACTACGCCGCTCAGCCCGGTGCCGTAGGTCCCCACCCGAGGCGAGTCCTCAGCCCGGTGCGTAGGTCCCCACCCGAGGCGCGTGCTGCGACGTGCGCGCCGCTTCCGCGCTTCCAGGGCACCGCCGAACCACGCCCCTCAGACCGGTACGCCGGTCCCCACCCGAGGCGCGTGCTGCGACGTGCGCGCCGCTTCCGCGCTTCCAGGGCACCGCCGAGCCACGCCCCTCAGACCGGTACATCGGTCCCCATGAGCCCGCCCGGGGGGCGGTCGTTCATCGGCCCGTCTCCGTTCCCGGCTGTGCGAGGCTCACGGCCCGGGATGGTGTCAACACCGTCCCGGGTTGAGGGCCCGGACGCTCCGGAGGTGCGCATTGAAGCCTGGTTCCGTGGACACGCTGCTGCGTGAGCTGACGGCGGAGTTGCCGCCGGAGGTCGTGGTCACCGACGCCGACGTGCTCGAAGCACACCGCTGGGACCAGGCCGAGTGGGCGCCGGCCGGTACACCTGGCGTCCTGGTGCGGCCCGCCTCCACAGCCCAGGTGCAGGCCGTGCTGCGCATTGCCACGGCGCTGCGCGTTCCGGTGGTTCCCCGGGGCGCGGGCTCGGGCCTCTCGGGTGGAGCGAACGCGGTGGATGGCTGCATCGTCCTGTCGCTCGCGCGGATGAACCGCGTGCTGGAGGTGGACCGTCGCGGCATGTTCGCGGTGGTCCAACCCGGGGTGCTCAACGCCGCCGTGAAGGCCGCCGCGGCGGAGCAGGGGCTCTGGTACGCCCCCGACCCGGCGAGCTGGGAGTTCTCCTCCATCGGAGGCAACCTCGCCACGAACGCGGGAGGCCTGTGCTGCGTGAAGTACGGCGTGACGGGGGACGCGGTGCTGGGGCTGGAAGCCGTGCTCGCGGATGGCTCGGTGGTCCGAGCAGGTGGTCGCACGATGAAGAGCTCGGCGGGGTACGGGCTGACGCGGCTCTTCGTTGGCTCCGAGGGCACGCTCGGGGTCATCACCGAGGCCACGCTCAAGCTGAGGCCACGGCCGCCCCCGGCCACCACCCTGCTGGCCGCGTTTCCGACGCTGGTCGCCGCGGGTGTGGCGGTAACGGACATCATGGCCTCCACGCGCCCGTCGCTCCTGGAGCTCATGGACCGCACCACGGTCCGTGCGGTGGAGTCCCACGCGGCCATGGGATTGGATGTAGAGGCCGCGGCGTTGCTGCTGGCGCGCTCGGACGCGGGGGGCCAGCAAGGCGCCGAGGAGACGGCCGCCATGGCCGCCGCATGTGAAGCCGCGGGCGCGACCTTCGTGGCCCAGTCCACGGACCCGGCCGAGGGTGACCTGCTGATGCAGGCCCGCCGCCTGGCCTATCCCGCGCTGGAGAAGCAGGGCGCCACGCTGCTCGACGATGTCGGCGTTCCGCTGTCGCGCATCGCGGAGTTGCTGTCCGCCATCGAGCGCATCGCGTCCGAACGCGGTGTCCTCATCGGCACCTTCGGCCACGCGGGCGACGGCAACATGCACCCGACGGTGGTCTTCGACCGCAACGACGCCGGCGAGCTGATACGGGCGCGGGCGGCGTTCGACGACATCGTCAGCGCGGCGCTGTCGCTGGGGGGCACCATCACCGGCGAACACGGCGTGGGGGCGCTAAAGCGGCCCTTCCTGGGCGAGCAACTTGGAGAGGGCGGCCTCCAGATGCACCGCGCCATCAAGGCGGCGCTGGACCCGCTGGGCATCCTCAACCCAGGCAAGGTCTTCTGAACGGGCTTCAGCGGTGCGCGGTGGGCGCGGGCTTCACGAGGTACCGGCCCGTCTTCGGATCGACCGACGTCACGGGGACCCGCCGCAGCGCCTCGAACTGGCTGTAGGCCGGCTCGAGGCTTCGCCAGAAGGCCGCGAGGGGTGACTCCGGAGGCAGGTCTTTCGTCAGCGCCGCCAGGCCCGCGGCATCCAGCCGGCGCGGGAAAATGTGGATGGGCACGTCGCGCTTCGTCTTCGTTCGGGTGTCCAACGTGATGAGATACAGCTCCTCGATGGGGCCGTTCTCGATGGCGATGCAGCCGATGCTCACGCAGCTGCCATGAATGTAGATGTCACCGCCGAGCGGCACCCCGGCCACCTTGTGGAAGCGGTCCGCGGCGTTCGGGTAGCTGACGCGCATGGACAGGTGGAAGCTGCTCTTCGGATTGAAGAGGTCGATGGTGTAGAAGCCCTCCGGCACCTGCTCGTCCCCCTGACGCCGCTTGGGGCCCAGCACGCCGGATGCAGCGCAGAATGGATACGTCTGCACCTTCACCAGGGCACCGGTCCGCGAGCCCGCCCAGACCTCCAGCTCGCGCTCGTGCTTGAAGGCCCTCAGATAGAGCTGCTCGGGGGGCCAGGAGACACCCGCTTTGCTGAAGAGCGCGGCGACCTGCTTCGACCGCGCCTCGCGCGCCGCGGCCACCCGGTCCGCGGCATGGCAGGCGGGGGCAACGAGCAATACCCAAAGGACCGTGGCGAGGAATCGCATGCGACCGGGAGCCTCCTGATTCGGACCTCCAGCCATGGCGGCCGGACGTCCGGAGCGTAGCCCCCGGCAGGGGGGAGGCTCCAGCCCGCCCGCGGCCCCCTACGCCGCGAGCGGTGCCAGCCTGTGGACCTGCTCCAGCAGGTGTTCGAGCGAGAAGGGCTTCTTGAGAAACCCCGCCCAGCCGCCGTCAGGCGGACGCACCGACGGGTCGATGGCGCTCATGACGAGCACCGGAAGGCTGGCGAAGGCCTGGGAGTTTCGGATGGCCCGGATGGTCTCGAAGCCATTCATCACCGGCATCATGACATCGATGATGGCCAGATCCGGCCGTGTCTCCTCCAGACAGTCGAGGGCTTCGCGACCGTTGGCGCAGGTGACGACCCTGTAGCCCTCGTCCTCGAGGATGGACTTCACGGCCTCCGCGATGTCCAGCTCGTCGTCGACGACCAGCACCGTTTTCATGAGCGCCTCCGGCGGGCTGTCTTCCGCTTGGCCTTCGAGGCGGGCTTCTTCCGCGGCGACCTGACGCCCATGGGCGGCTTGCGCCGGGCCGTCTTCGGCGTCCCCGCCAGGACGGCGTGGCCGGTGAGCACGGCCTCGGCGCTCTCGAAGGTGTCCGCGACGGTGATGCCCTCGTCGGTGATGGAGAACTCCCGGATGCCGCTGTCGTACTGGCTCTCTCGCATCTTCATGATGGAGAGCAGCCGGTAGAGCTGCGAGCGCAGCTCCACGTAGCGCAGCAGGATGACGTTCTCCACGTACGCGGTGGCATCGGGCTGGGGCGCATCCACACCTGGGGAGAACAAGGCCGTCTCCTCCGAGTAGATGGTGGTGACGTCCAGCATCCGGAGTTGATGGGAGAGGGCGGAGAAGAAGCGGCTCATGCGCTCCGGGTAGACGCTCGCCGAGCGGAAGCCCGCGACGCTGTCGACGAAGAGGCGCATCCGCTTCACCTTCCGCTCGTGGATGCGCTCCAGGAGCCGCTCGGCGAGCGAGTCCAGGTTGTGCTCCAGCGGCGGCTGCCACTGGATTTCAATGAGCCCTTCGTCCACGTACTTCTTGAGGTCCCCCATGCCCACGCCCTCGGCCTTCTCGAAGAGCCGCTGGGACGTCTCGTAGAAGCCGAAGTACACGCCCGGCTGGCCCTGCCGCGCGCCCTCCAGGAGGAAGCGCAGCCCCAGCAGCGTCTTGCCCGTGCCGGGCGCGCCCAGCAGCAGCGTGGTGGAGCCGGACAGGAGCCCGCCGTGGAGCGACTCATCCAGGCGGGGGATGCCAAAGGCCATCCGGATGCGGTGCTCCTCGCCCTGCTCGTTGGGCTTGGAGAACTGCACCTCGGTGCGAGGGTGGACGATGATTCCCTTGTCGGAGATTTCGAGCTCGTGCTTGCCGAGCAGCGAGTCGCTGCCCCGGAACTTGAGCGCGACCATCTCCCGCACGGCGCGAGGGCCCGCCAGCCAGAGTGACAGCTCGAAGATGCCGTCCACCGCCGTCGTCTCGGGGGGCAGGTCGCCGGGATTGTGGGGCGACAGCAGCAGCGTGGTGCAGCCGATGATGCTGATGAACGTCTGCAGCTCCTGGAGGAATCGCTTGTAGGTCAGGTCGTCGCGAGCGAACTCCTTCGCCACGTCCATGCCGTCCATGATGAGCAGCGTCGCCTGGTGCTGCCGCGCCGCGCGCCGCACCAGCTCCAGCAGCCCCTTGAGCCCCTCGGTCTCCAGCTGGCGGTAGCCGCTGATGTAGTGGAGCTTGTCGGGGATGGCGCTGGCGTCGAAGAAGGCCATCCCCTCCAGGTTCGCCAGCATGCGTGCATGCGACTCGGTGAGCAGCGTGACGTAGAGGGCCTTGCCGCCGTGCTTGACGTGCCAGAACGCAATCTGGTGCGCCAGCACCGTCTTGCCTGACCCAGGTGGGCCCAGCACCGCGTAGGAGGCCCCCTGGAGCAGGCCTCCCTTCGTGATGAAGTCGAGCCGGGGGACGCCGGTCTCCATCCGGGGATGGACCGTCTTTCGTCCGCCGCCTCCGCCTTCTTCCTCAGCTGACACGAACCGCTCTCCTTTCAGTCAGTACGCTTCCATCCGGTGACGGGGCAGCGTGACCTGGAACGTCGCTCCCTGGCCCAGCTCGCTTTCAACGGTGAGGGTCCCCGCGTGTGCGGCGACGATTTCGCGGGCAATGAAGAGGCCCAGGCCCAGTCCTTCGGCGCTGCCAGCGGACGCCGCGCGCTCGAACCGGTTGAAGATACGGGCCTGGTCCTCCTTCGCGATGCCGATGCCGTGGTCCTTCACACACAGCTTGAGGACGTCGACATGCTCTTCGATGGATAGTCGGACGGGCTTGCTGTCGCCATAGCGGAAGGCATTCGTGAGCAGGTTGCTGATGACCTGCTCCAGGCGGATGCGGTCTCCCAGCAGCAGGGTGGGCCGGTCGGGAAGGTCCAGGGTCAAGGTAATGCCGGCCGCACGGGCGGGCATGGCCAGCCGCTGGGCCACGTCATGCGCGGCCTCGGCCAGGTCGAACAGCTCGATGTGGAGCCGCAGCTTGCGGCTGCCGACGCGAGAGACGTCCAGCAGCGTGTCCAGCAATTGCTGGAGGCGGACCAACTGCCGCAGCGCGGGCGTGGTGCTTGCCTCGATGGCGTGACGCGGGACGGTGTCGCCCGCGCTCCGGGTGAGGCGGTGGACGAGCCGCTCCAGGTTGAGCCGCAGCGCCGTGAGCGGCGTCCTCAGCTCGTGCGCCGCGATGGAGAGGAACTCGTCCCGGGCGCGGACCGCCGCCTGGGCACGCGACTGGAGTCGGAGCAGGGCCTCGATATTGGCGAGCAGCTCGTCATCCGCCAGGGGCGTGGTCCAGTAGGCATCCGCACCCTGGGCCAGCCCGCGGAGCCGGTCCTCGCGTCGGACGGAGACGGCGGACAGGTGCGCAATGAGCAGGTCTCGCGTCTCCTCCTGACTTCGCAGCCGCCGGCACACCTCATAGCCGTCGATGTCCGGCAGATGGACGTCGAGGAGCACCATGTCAGGCCGACCGCTCGCCAGGCGGAGCGCCTCGGTGCCGCTGCTCGCGTCCACCACATGGTAGCCGGCGTTCTTGAGGATGAGGCTGGTGAGGTAGAGGACGGACGGCGTGTCATTCACGTTGAGGATGGTGGCGCGCGGTCGGTCTTCCCCCTCCATCGGTCGCTCGGATGCGCTGGCGGTCGCCATTCCAGGAAGATGGGGTTTGATTCATCCGAACGGAATCCCCGATGGGGGATGTGTCGCCAGGAGGAATGTGCGCTACGGGACAGTGCTTGAGCCCGGTCGCGAGGTGACGGATTCTGAATAGGCGCGGGGCGCCACCGTCTGTCTCTCCGAACACGACGGCGGGCCCAGAGCTCACGAGGACGCACCCCATGAACCGCATCGCTTTCGCGCTTGTCGCAGCCCTTCTCCTCTCAGGCAGTGCCCAGGCCCAGGGTCCTGGGCACCGTTCCAACCGCGTGGAGCGGCGTGAGCTCCGGGACGATCAAAAGGACCTGGAGCAGCTGCGGGACGTGCTGGCCCGCTTCGATTCGGCGTGGGCGCGCCGGAGCGAGCGACAGATGGCGAACGTGGAGGCCAGCTTGCGCAAGCTGCTCCGCGCCGAGCTCGCGGAGAGCCAGCGCGAGCTGTCCAAGGACTGGGCGGAGGCGCGGCGGACCCGGCGTGAGGCGCGCGTGGCGCAGTGGGGAGGCCCCCGCGCCACCATGTGGGGACAGGCCGCCGCCGTGGGGGCCCGGAGCGACCTGCGCGCGGAGCACGCCGCGCTGCGCACGAAGAAGGCGATTGCCCGTGAGCTCGATGAGATCGAGGGGCTGCGTCAGCCCGGTGCGCTCCACCACAAGCGCACGCTCATCCTGGAGCTCATCCAGCTGGCCGAGCGTGAGCGGACCGAGGGCCGCCGGGACGTCTACCGGGACCGGAACAACGGCTGGCGCCGCTGAGCGCCGCCGGCTCCCAGGACCGCCATGCCCCGGAAGCCGACCGTGTGTCGCTTCCGGGGGGAGATGGCCCGCCGGCGCGTTGCGCTACTCCGCCTTCTTCGGCGCGGCGGCGGGGTGTACCACGCGGTGGACGGGGTACAGCTCGCCGGTGGTGATGGCTCCGTCGAGGAACTGCCAGCGGCAGAATCCGTCATCGGAGTGCGGCTCCAGCAGATACACGGCGAGGGTGCCGGCGCGCTGGGCCGTGGGCACGTAGAGCGTACCGGCGGGGAACTCACGCGTGGTGCGCTCCGGGGCCACGGTGAGCACCGTCTCGAAGCGGACGGGCTTGGGCTTCTGGCTGAGGGGCACCTCGGCCTCTCCTGGCAGCGGCACGTTGGCGGCCACGTCGGGGCTGAAGGTCTCCTCGCGCCGGGCCACGCGGTAGCTGTCCACCGTGAACGCCCGCGGCTTCGGCAGCCGCTCGAACCGGATGCCGTGGCCTTCCAGCCGCTCGGCCAGCTCCGGTGGCGCCAGGTACGCCTCGGGCGTGCTCACGGCCTGGGTGGGTACGAAGGTCCGGTAGTGCGGCATCTTGTAGGTGCGCTTGCGCTTACCGGGGTAGCGCCGCGCGGCGATGCTGGCTTCGTCGAAGGCGAGGATGTGGGCCACGTCTCCGGGCAGAGCATGGGCGGGATACTCGAAGGCCAGGGCGCCCTGGGCGTCGCGCGTGGCCACGCCGTAGTTGATGCCCACGAGCGTCTGCACATCAGGCGCCGTGCCGCGCGCGATGATGTCCTCCTGGGCCTCCTCGGTGATAGCGCGGTAGGCGGCGGCATGGCGGGCCGCATCACGGAAGAGCTCCAGCAGCCAGGCGCGCATCACCGCGCAGCGACGCGGGAAGTCGATGTAGCTGTACGTCTCCAGCAGCACATCCAGCCGGCCGAGCAGCCCGCGGTAGTGGCTGCCGAAGCGCGGCAGCGCCGGGTACGTGTGCCAGCCCGAGCTGGGGTCACCCTCGTCCTTGTAGTTGCCGTACCAGAAGCTGTCGAAGCCGTGGCGCGTCTGCACGGCCCTGGCCACGCGCTCCAGCATGCCGCGGTTGTAGGCGCGCAGCTTGGAGAAGAGGGGCTCGTTCGAGTGCGACGTGTCGAACGTGAGGTCGAAGGCGTGGATGCTGCCGTCGGTGGTATGGCAGTCGATGAAGACGTGGGGCCACCAGGTCTGGTGCAGCGCGGCCATGGCGCGCGTCTCCGGAGCCTCCTGCTTCGTGCTGTCGCGGTTGAGGTTCCAGCCCTCGCCCGTGTAGCGCGTCCCCACGCCGCCCTCGGGGTTCACCTGTCCCTCCAGGTCCTGGAGGTTGAGCTTCCGGTTGTTGGGGCTGATCCGGTCGTTGCCGTCGGGGTTGAAGTTGGGGACCAGCACCAGGCACAGCTTGTCGAGCAGCGTCTGCCCCAGCTTGGTGAGCGTGAGGTCGCGCGCGAGCGCGAGCACGGCCTCCTTGCCCTCGACCTCGCCCGCGTGGATGTTGGCCTCCACCATCACCACGACCTTCTTCTGCTTGCGCGCCTGCTCGGGCGTGAAGCAGCCGCGGTCGCTGACCACGAGCGCCACCAGGGGCTGGCCTTCGCCGCTGCGGCCGAAGTCCACCCGCCGGGCCAGCTTCGTGCGCTGGCAGAGCGCGTCGACGAAGGCCAGCACGTCGGAGTGAAGGGACGTTTGCGTGTAGTTCGACGCTTCAGCGCGGGTCAGCAGCGGGTCCATGGGCGCGCATCCGAGCGCTCCCGCCCAGGCGCGTCAAGTCCCGCCACAGGGTGTGCAAAAGCGTGAGCCCGAGCAGGGTGTCCTCCTGCCCGGGCTCGGGGTGCTGCCATGGATGAGACCCGCACGTTTAAGTTCCTGCCTGCGGTTGAGACCTCGGGTCCTGCGATTGAACGACCGCCGCGCAAGGTGGAATGGAGCGGCGGGCTGGAATTGCACCAGCATCACGAGGGAAGGGGCGGGAACGGTCGATCGGGCCTGCGACAGCGAATGCTGAGTCTGGAGTGAGAATCTGAGATTGGGGTGCCTCGCGTGCTCGTGTTGCCGCTTGCCTCTACCGGGATTGGGCTACCCCGCCGCATGAGGTGGGGGCGGGGGCAGGGCTCGAACCTGCACTGGGGACGGCCGGAGAACGTCTGGCGTGAAGCTGCTGCTGAGTTTGAGCTTGGACTCCGAAAGGTCTGCGGCCGTGAGCCTAGCCGAACAGGTAGCCGAGGAGTGCCTCGCCGGCCTTCATTTCCTCCACCTCGACGGCGTTCGCCTCTTCGCGGGCGAACTTGACGGCCTGCTGCAACTTCTCCACGCGCTCCAGCAGGTCATTCACGCGCGTGGCGGGGAGGGCGCCGGAGAACTTCACCGTCTTCCAGTAACCCACGACGATGTCCTCGTAATAGACCTCGACCTGGGCCGGGTGCTTCTCGGTCGCCTCGGACTTCACGTGGTTCCGGGGAACCTTCTTCGTCTTCGCCGTCTGCACGGGCTCGGTCGCCCACAGGCCCTGCGCCGGGTCGGGAACCCACGACTCCGACGGGTCCAGCGTGGGGAGCTTCTTCACGAACGTGTGCAGGTCCACGAGCTGCTTCTCCAGGAAGAGCAGGTACGTGGCGGGGACTCCCTTCAGCAGCACCCGGCCATCCACGCGCACGTCGGCCTTGGCATGGCAGTTGGTGAGGTCCTTGGTGGCGGTGACGTCGAAGAGCCGGGTCAGAATCTCCTGCGTCTTCTTGAGGACGTCCTGGGTCCGTACCTGCACGCGGGTGGACTCGGGAGGGAAGCGCTCACCTTCTTCGTCACGGGGTTGATACGTACGGGAGATACCGCTCAGGAGCTGCGGCTTCTGGAGGTCGTGATGCGCCTGCGTGAGCTCCTGCTGGCTGCGGTTCTTGACGCCCTTCTCGACGGCGATGATCTGGTTCAGCTTCGGCATGACGCCACTTCCGTTCGGCGAGAGATTTGTTTTGGGCCGCCGACGGCGCACCGGACGTGTGCCTGACATTGCCTGGGGGCTTCAGGGCTGTTGCCCGAGCCCGTCACGCCCTGGCCATCCAGTCCTATGGCGCAGCGAGCAGCGCCTCCAGGCGCCGCGCGTAGAACTCACGCGAGCGCTCGCCATTGACGGCCACCACCACCACGCCCTCGCGGTTGATGAAGACGGTGGCGGGCACGGTGGAGATGCGCAGCGGGCCCAGCACCTCGCCCTTCGCCGTGGCCACGGTCATGTGCACCCCCAGCTCAGCCGCGGTGCGGCGGTTGCGCGCCTCGCTGGGGTTGATCGAGAGCGCGAGGAAGCCGACGCCGCGCGCCTCGTACTCACTTCTCAGGGCTTCGAGCTCGGGCAACTCCCGAGCGCAGGCGTGTCAGCCTGGGGCCCACACATTGATGACCCAGGGGCGGCCCAGCAGTGCCGCCCGGTCGATGCGCTCGCCCTCCAGCGTCTCCGCCCGCAGGCTCTCCGGCACCGGCGTGCCGGGGCGGTCGTAGCGGTCACACGCTCCCAGGAGCAGAGCGAGCGCGAGCAGGAGCGGGGCGCAGATGGGACGGCGCATGGGCTTCTTTATGCACATGGAGACACGTCCGCGCATCTCCTTTCCGCGCGGGAACTTCGGCGGGGCTCGCGGTGTCACCCCCGGAACATCGCTACCGCACACGAAAGGTCCCATGCATGCACCGTGGTGGCTTCCTCGGGTTCGAATTCGCGCTCGACGCCGGGCCGCTCGTCGACGCCATCATCCCGTGCTCATCGCTGTCGCCCCGGCCTCGACACGTGAGAGCCAGGGCCGCCCCGATAGGATTCAGGTGTTGACGGGGCCGGCAGCGGGCCCGCCTATTGCCCCGGTCACGGTCATCGCGACGAGCCCCCTGCCTCATCCGCGCTCGCCTTCTGGCCCAATACCGCCAGAGACGCCGGGCTGCCGGGGGAGCCCTCCGTCCACGCGAGGCCCTGGGAGCCGGACTCCCGGGCCTCGCCTCCTGCTCTGTGTACGTCCGTGGGGGTGAGCCCTCATGCATGACGTCAGCACAGCGCCGCGCCCGGAAGGTCCCGCGGAAGGAGGCAGCACGCCATGACGGAGCAAGAGGCCTACGTGAAGCAGATGGATGCGGAGAAGCGGAGGCTCGATGCCCGGATTGCCGAAACCGAGGCGCAGGCAGACGTCCGCCAGGCGGATGCCGAGCTCAAGGACCTGTCGGGCGTCCGGCGTGTCTTCGACCGGTTCCGCCAGAAGCTCGACGAATTGAGCAGCCGACAGACCCAGAACTTCGACCAGGGAAAGGCCGAGCTTCGCAAGTCCTACGACGACCTCAACCAGGCCGTCATCGACATGGACGCGCGCATGGCGCTCGTCCGGGCGGGCTACGAGCGCAAGCGGGAGGCGGAGCTTCGCGAGCTTGGCGCGCAGATGGACGGCTGGGAAGCCTCCATCTCGCAGTCCCGCTCCGAGGACTCGCGGCTCACGCGCCAGGAGCTCGAGTTCATCCGCCGCTCGTTCCACGACACGGAGTCCGCGCTCCGGCGGCTGATGAGCAGCCACGGCGACAACTGGTCCAAATTGAAGAAGGACTACGAGGCGTCCTGGCGCGAGCTCCGCGAGCGCTCCGACAAGATTCGCGCGGGCGCCGAGGCCCAGCCTTCGTCACCGGCCTGAACCTTGAGCGTGTGAGCCCGGACGCAATACGCGCCCGGGCCCACAGCCCACGGACTTCCGGTGTCGCTAGAAGGCGCGGTTCACCGCGGAGGCGCAGAGCTTGTAGTCGTTGGGCCTGGGGATGCCGCCAACAGCGCGGTGCTTCACATCATCCCGTTCGTCTTCAGTCCATGGCTCCCGTCGTGGCAGCTCACCGCGAGTGTGTCGGTGCTGACGCAACAGGCATTTCATGGCGATGGAGATTAGCCCGTTGATGGAGTTTTCCTGCGGACGTGCTCCCAGGCCTCGTTGAGCTTGCGCGTCTCTTCCAGGGCCAGCGCCTGCAGCTTCGGTCCAAGCTGCGCGACCTTGTCCGGGTGGTACTGCGCCACCAGCGTGAGGTAGGCCCGCCGTGCCTCGGCGAGCGGCGTCCCAGGCGTGATGCCGAGCACCTCCCAGGGCGTGGGCTCGGGCGCGCGGGCCGGCCCGGGGCGGGGCTCCGGATCGGGTTCCGGCTCGGGCTCGGGTTCCGGCTCCTCCTCTGCTTCGGGGGCGGTCCAGGCCTCGTCCTCCGCCTCTTCTGCGTCTTCGACATGCGGCTCGGGAGGAGGAGGTGCGGGCCGGTCGAAGCCTGCTCCGCACCGCGAGCACAGCAGGCGCTCGTGGAGCGTTCCCTCCGGGGCGGGCACGACGCGGGTGTCGAAGCAATCACCGCACACGATGTGCTGGCACCCCTCACAGCGCGCGGCGGAAGCGGCCTCCTCCAGGTCCTGGCCACAGCGGGGACAGTCGTCGGGCAGCGGCGCTTCTTCGCCGCAGCGCACGCAGTGAGCCCACGCCCGGTCCATCCGGCTCTCGCACTCCGTGCACTCCAGGTTGCCGCCGCTGGTCGGCTCCCAGTCCTTCGCTTCGCCACACCACGGACAGAAGGGCATGAGCCAGGCCAGCTTCCCCAGGCACGCCTCGGAGTCGCAGTCGAACTCGAGCCGGTAGCCCAGGGCCACGGGCTCGGGCGGGTTCGCTTCCTCGAAGGACTCACCACAGGCCCAGCAGGCGTTGAAGCGCGGGTGGGACGGCGCTTCGCAGGCGGTGCAGACGGGGTTGTCGTGCTCGGCCTTCCAGGCCACCTCATCACCGCAGCCCGGACAGAAGGCCATGGCCTGGGTGACGTTCGGGTGCTGGCACGCGGCCCTCGCCGCGCGTGCGGCGCGCTCCCGCTGGCCTGGTGGCGCGGGGAAGGGCGGCTGGACGCCGCGCTCCGTCAGGTGCTCCCACCAGCAGGCGCGGCACACGCGGCCGCGGGCCTTGCGTGGCGCGTGGCCCGCGACGTTGGGGCGCTGCCGGAGCTCACCGGCATCCAGCACCTGCGTGCTCAGGCACACCTGGCAGACCGTGTCGCCGCACACCTCGCAGCTCCCCGCGAGGCGGCGGGCGCCCAGCCCCAGGATTCCGGCTGTCAGCACCTCCCTGCAGCACGGGCAGGCTCGCATGGACTCCTCTCGCTGGCGCTCGGGGCTCCGCGGGCCTCGGGTGCCGGGTGTGGGCGCCCTGTGCCGGGAGCCGGTGAATCTCCGTCCCCACGCATGCCCGAATCAGCCTGCCAGGTCCAGCGCGCTTACCGGGCGGCCTCCGCGGCTGGTGGCTCGCAGCCGATGCGCTGGGGGCCCACGGCCAGGTCGTCCAGCCACCAGTCCGTGGGAACGGAGAGCCCCTGGTAGAGGAAGACGCCTGCTTCGAGCATGGTGAAGCGCGTGGCCTTCTCCCGCACGGGGCGCTCCGTCGTGGGAGGATCGGCGAAGACGAACGTCTCCGGCCACCGGAGCTCGGTGCCATTCAGCCACACGCGAGGCTCGGCGGCCTCGGGGTGCGTGCCATTGGCGCCGTCGAAGAGCCATTCCAGGCAGGCCCACGCATCGAGCACGAGCGGGGTGTCCGACAGCTGCACCCACTCGGGGAAGCCCGGGGGCTCGGGCGGATGCCAGATGGCCATGTAGCGCTGCCGGTACGTGGCGAGCTCATACCAGTCGAGCGTCTCCACCGCGCCGCCGGACTGCCCCGGCCTGGGGTAGCGCGCGTTGAAGAGGCCGGCGTGCGACAGCGGGCGAGCCGGCGTCGTATAGACGTAGACGCGGCCCCACAGCACGGGGCCGAAGCCGGCGGGCAGGTCGAAGCGGAGCGTCTTCTTCGGGCCGCCCTGGCTTCCTTCCGTGCCGCCGACCAGCTTGCTGGCATGCAGCGCATACCGTCCCGAGCGCGCCCGCGAGTCATCCACGCGCAGCTCGCCGCTGAGCTCGTCGCGGTACGGCGTCCAGCCGTCGGGGATGCGGCCCTCCTCGAAATCCCAGCAGCGCGTCCCGGGGGCCTCACAGCCCCTGGCTGGCGGCGGGGGCGGGGCGACCGGCCGCGCGGGGGCGGAATGGGAGCAGGAGGCCAGGGCCACCAGCAGCAACGAGGGACCCCACCAGTCGCGCCGGGCTCGCACGTCACGGACCTCTTCGGTGAATCCAAGAAAGCTAGGCGCAACCCGGGGTGGGGAACAATGCGCCTGAAGGGGCTATCGAAGCCGCGTTCCCGCGCTTAATCCGGGCTATATCCCGGGTGTGGGTGGTTTCCAGGCGAAACACCCGCGCCCTCTACACCAGGAAGATTCTCGTGGCCGGAAGCAGTCTTCTCACCCTGATTGATGACATCGCCAGCCTGCTGGACGACATCGCCGCAATGACCAAGGTGGCGACCCGGAAGACCGCGGGTGTGCTCGGGGACGACCTCGCGCTCAACGCCCAGCAGGTCACCGGTGTGAAAGCCGACCGCGAGCTTCCCGTGGTCTGGGCGGTCGCGAAGGGCTCGTTGGTCAACAAGGCGATCCTCGTCCCCGCGGCCCTGGCCATCAGCGCGCTGGCGCCCTGGGCCATCACCCCGCTGCTGATGCTGGGCGGCGCCTTCCTCTGCTTCGAGGGCTTCGAGAAGCTGGCGCACAAGTTCCTGCACGACAAGGAAGCGCAGGAGGCCGAGCAGCAGGAGCGCATCAAGGCGGTGGCCGACCCCGCGGTCGACCTGGTGGCCATGGAGAAGGACAAGATCCGTGGCGCCGTCCGCACCGACTTCATCCTGTCCGCTGAAATCGTCGTCATCTCGCTCGGGACCATCTCCGAGGCGAGCTTCGGGCTCCAGGTCGCTGTGCTGGCGAGCATCGCCCTCCTCATGACGGTGGGCGTCTACGGCCTGGTCGCGGGCATCGTGAAGCTCGATGACGCGGGCCTCCACCTGATGCAGAAGCAGGGCACCGGGGGCTTCATCGGATTCCAGCGCAGCCTGGGCCGAGGCATCCTCGCCGCGGCACCGTACCTGATGAAGAGCCTGGCCATCATCGGCACCGCCGCCATGTTCATGGTGGGCGGCGGCATCCTCACCCACGGCATCGCGCCCGTGCATCACTTCATCGAGCACGCCGGCACCGCCGTGGCGACGGTGCCCGGCGTGGGGGGCTTGCTGGCCGCGCTCGTGCCGACGCTCCTCAACGCGGTGGCTGGCATCCTCGCCGGTGGGCTCATCCTGCTGCTCGTGAGCGGCGCGACGCGCATCGTCCAGGCCGTGCGCCCCAAGGCGGGCTGACGTCTTCGCGCCCCTGTGCGCCCGTTGCTGGCGGGCGCGCAGGGGCGCCTTTCGTGGGTCAGCTCGGTTCGGCCACCTTGACCACGAGCTTGCCGAAGTTGCGGCCCTCGAGGAGCCCGATGAATGCCTCGGGCGCCCGGTCCAGGCCCTCGACGATGTCCTCGCGGTAGCGGACGCGCCCCTCGCGAATCCAGGCGCTCATGTCCCGGTAGAAGTCAGGCAGCTGGCTGACGAACTCCCGCTGGATGAAGCCTCGCAGCGTCAGGCTCTTGGAGAGCACGTCGCGCATGACGATGGGCAGCCGGTCCGGGCCCTCGAAGGGGCCGGTGCTGTTGTACTGGGCGATGAGGCCGCAGACGGGGATGCGGGCGAACTCGTTGAAGAGCGGGAACACGGCGTCCCAGACCGCGCCGCCCACGTTCTCGAAGTACACGTCCACGCCCTTGGGGCAGGCCTCCTTCAGTTGCCTGGCGAAGTCCGGTGCGCGGTGGTCCACGGCGGCGTCGAAGCCGAGCTCGTCCCGGACATAGGCGCACTTCTCCGGCCCTCCCGCGATGCCCACCGCACGGGCACCCTTGATGCGGGCGAGCTGGCCCACCGTGGCGCCCACCGGGCCGCTCGCCGCGGCGACGACGACCGTCTCGCCGGGCTGCGGACGGCCAATCGTCAGGAGGCCGGAGTAGGCCGTGAAGCCGGGCATGCCGAGCACCCCCAGCGCCGTGGAGAGGGGCGCCGCCTTGGGGTCAAGCTTGCGCAGGCCCTTTCCGTTGGACAGGTCATGGGACTGCCAGCCGGAGTAGGAGAGGACGAAGTCACCCTCGGTGTAGTCCGGGTGACGGGAGCGGACCACCTGGGCGACGGTGCCGCCGACCATCACGGCCCCCAGCTCCACGGGTGGGGCATACGATTTGGCGGCGCTCATCCGGCCGCGCATGTATGGGTCCAGTGACAGGTACAGGACCTTCAGCAGGAGCTCGCCGTCTCGAGGCTCCGGCACGGCGGCGTCCTCGATGCGGAAGTTCGCTGGCGTGGGCCGGCCTTCGGGGCGGGATGCGAGCACGATTCGTCGGTGGGTCATCCGCATTCCGTAACCACCGTGCTGGGAAGCGTCAATCCAGACCTAGGGGCAGTTGAAGTAGACCTCGTCATCGTCCGTGGTCAGGGATTCCGGTGCCCCTCCACAGGCCAGTGCAAGGACAGACACGGCGAGCACCGAAGCGCGGCGGAGGGAGCGAAGCTGCTTCATGGACGGTCTCCTGGGGCGTGGGGCAAGGCAGACGCTACGAGTGCCCGTTGTATGGAATCAAACTCCAGGAGCGCAGCACCCCTCGCGCGCTCTCCTCGACGAGGTCCTCGATATCGTGCTGCGACATGGTCCGCCCTGGCTCCGGATGTGCGCGCGTGCATTGTTGGACGGCGGGAGCCTGTTCCGGCGGCGACGAGGGGGACGGCCAGGAAAATTCGCTCGTTGCGTATCCCCATCAGGTTTCCGTTCCCCATTCCACCGACCATTCCCATGACGCCCCGCTACAACCTGCTGTCGGCCGAGGTGAAGACCAATCCCTACCCGACGTACGCGGCCATGCGTCGCGACGCCCCGGTGTGCCAGGTGGACCCGGGAGGGATGTGGGCCGTGTCCCGTTACGAAGACGTGATGCATGTGCTGAAGAACCCGCAGCGCTTCTCGTCGCAGGGGTTCCGGGTGGCCACGAATCCGCCGTGGCTGGGCGGCAATCCCTTCTCCGAGTCGATGCTCACCATGGATCCGCCGCAGCACGGGCGACTGCGGGTGCTCGTCTCGAAGGCATTTGGTGTCTCGGCCATCGCCCGGCTGGAGAAACAGGTCCGTGCCTACTCGCGCGAGGCCGTAGAGGCGCTTCCCCTGGGGCAGCCCTTCGACGCCATGGGGCCCTATGCCTTGCGAATCCCCGCCAACGTCATCGGCGGCATCCTGGGGGTGGACCCTGTGATGCATCCGCGGCTCAAGCAGTGGGCGGACCTCATCACCGGTGGGGTCACCACGGTCCGGCCGGACGAGGAGGCGCGGAAGCAGTTGGCGCGTGATGCGGTGAAGGAGCTGAAGACGTACTTCGGCGCGCTGCTGGACGAGCGGCGACACTCCCCTGGCGACGACATGGTCAGTGACCTGCTATCGGCACGGGTGGAGGGGCAGTCGCTGACGGACGACGAGCTCATCGCCTTCCTGGCGTTGTTGCTGGTGGGTGGCATCGAGACCGCGGTGAATATGCTGGCGGCCTCCCTGGTGGTGTTGATGGAGCGTCCCGCGCTCTGGGCACGGCTGCGTTCAGAGCGCTCGCGCATCCCAGCCTTCGTCGAGGAGGTGCTCCGCTACGAGCCCCCCGCGCAGGCCGTGCCACGCATGACGACCGAGGAGGTGGAGTTGGGCGGCGTCCGGCTGCCCAAAGGGGCGCCGCTGCTGGTGCTCATCGGCTCCGCCTGCCATGACGACGCGCAGTACCCGGAGGGCGACCGTTTCGACATGGACCGGATGGGGCCGCAGAACCTGCCCTTCGGGCATGGGGCGCACTTCTGCCTGGGGGCCCAGCTGGCGCGCATGGAGGGCAGGGTGGCGCTGGAGGCGCTGCTGGACCGGTGCGGAGCGCTGGAGCGCGGCAGCGAGCCGGTGTCGTGGCATCGGACCTTGGTGGTGCGAGGGCCCGCCACGCTCCCTGTCGTGCTGCACGCCGCGTGAGCTCGGGACACACCCGAGCTCGTTCTGAATCCGGGCGCACTTCTCCCGATGGGGGGATGCCGGTAGCGTTGTACGTCCATGCGACGCCTTCTCCTTTTCCTTTGCGTGTGCTTGCCCGTGGCCACTGGCTGCCGGCATGTGGACAAGCCCTCTCTGCGAGCGGGCCATGGTCACCTCTCCCAGTCCATGGCCCGCTACCTGGACCAGATGAATGGTTCCATGGAGCCCCTCAACGCCTTGTGGAGACTTGAGGCGGAGCAGGCCACTCCGCGCCAGGAGCTCTCGGCGGAAGAAGCACCTGCCGTCTTCCAGGAGGTCGTTCAGGTGCTTTCGGGGACACCTTCCGCGGAACAGTTGCGGAAGGCACAGCTCGACCTCGTTGCTGCCTGTCGCGCGGAACTGCCCGAGGCTTGCACATACATGCGGGAGCAACTGAAGCGGCCCAAGCGGCTGTCGGGCGCGACGCCGTCGCTGACTCGAAGCGCGTTCGAGAAGAAGGCGGTGGCCGCGGTGGTCATCGGTGCCCGCCTTGGAACCAACGGTCGCCCGCGCGACTTCACAGTGGTGGAGTCCGCGCCTTTTGGCATGACCGAGGAGGTCATCAAGGCACTGAGTACGTTCATCTACGAGCCCGCGAAGCTGGCGGGCCATCCCATCGAGATCCCGTATACGTTCACCTTCAGGATATTTCATCCGGAAGTGAGCCTGTCCAAGGAACAGGAACTGCAATGGGCGCGTACACGCGTCTCTCAGTTTCCCGCTAGCAGTGCGGCCTGGGATAACCTTGCGCGAATCCTCGCGAGGGATGCGCCCGAGGACCCGTGGTATGGCAAGGCGCTCGATTCCCTGAACCGTCTGTCGCCTCAGTATTGGTGGTCCGCGACCGAGCTGGCGTGGTTGCGAGCGGAGGAGGGGAGGTACGCGGAGGCTGAGCCCCTGGCGAAGGTGGGGCGACGCTCCGCGCCCGAAAATCCCTACGTGCTAGAGACCGCGGCGCGGGTTGCCTTCCACCGCGGGCGGTGCCGTGAGGCTATCGAGGAACAGCAGTTGGCCGTGACGAAACTGCCCGAGGCATGGCCCGAGGAAGAACGGGCGCGCTTCAAACAGGCGCTGGAGGTGTATCAACGCGGGTGTTCGTCTGCATCGGCCCCGGCGGTCCCCTCCAACGGGTAGGGCCGTCCCCGGTCTCTCGGGGTGTCGAGAAAGCACTCGTTGGAAGCTGAGAGAGCGCCTCGTCGGCTCTCGTGGCGTCCCTGTGCTCGACGTGCCAGGTTGCCAGGCGTGGGGCGGAGTGAAGGGCCCCGCGCCGCGACACGGGCGAATGGCTCAGCGCCGCGTCTTCTGGCCCGCGTTGGTGGCGTCCGCCATGAGGCACATCACCGAGTACAGGTTCATCGTGTAGAGGCTGTTCTCTGGCTCCAGGTCCGCGGCCTTCTGGAACAGCGCGGTGGCGCGTTCATAGTCGCGCTGGTGGTTGAGGAGGATCATCCCCAGCCGGTTGTACAGGGGGGCGGGGGCGGGGAGCAGTCCGATACCTCGCTCCAGCAACTCGACGGCTTCCGCCAGGCGGCCGGATTGCTCCAGCCGGATGACCCGCTGGAGCACGTCCTCATTCGAGTCCTCCGCTCGGGCCGGCGGCGCCGCTGGCGCGGGAGGAGTGGCGGGTCTGGCGGCAGCTCGTGTCTCGGTTCGGCCAGGCTGCGCAGCCGCCTCCTTCCGCGGGGGCGGCGTGCTCCTGCCCTCGGTGTGCTCTGTGCGCGCGGGAGCTGCCCGAGCCGTGGGGGGCGGAACTTCGTAGAGCCGTGCGACGCCACGCTCCTCCAGCGACGCGAAGAGGGCGCGCAGCTCCACCTCCGACAGCTGGGTGATGAGCGCCAGCTCCGCCAGGGACGTGTGACCGTCCACCAACGACAGGATGTATGCCTCGAATGGGCTGAGCTTGAGGCTCGCCACGTTGAGCCCTCCCACGAGGAATGGCCGGGCCTGGGCGCCTCCGGTGGGCGTGTGGAACGTCGCGATGCGCGTGGCCTCTGGCCGGGGCGTGCCGTGCTTCCCGGTTCGTTCCGGCTGGGTCAGCAGCGCCCGGACCAGCGACACATTGTCCCGAGGCGGCAGTTCGTCCACGTTCCGCACCAGCAGCAGCTCGCAGCGCGCGCACTGGAAGTCCCCTGGCTGGGTGGGGGCGCCGCAGTGAGGGCACGCGTCATCCTCGGGCGGGTGCTCGAAGGCGAGCGTGTCCGCGTAGTAGTGCTTCCGGATGGCCGCCCGGATGGACCTGCGCACCGCGATGAAGGGCAGCACCTGCGTGACGCCCACGGCGCGGACGATTTCCTCCAGGGCGCGCTGCCGCTGGGGCTCCGCGATGGCCACGTACAGCACGCCCTGTGTCAGCCGGAGGGGCATGAAGTCGAAGCCCTCGGCCAGCCGCACGGGAACTTTTTCCAGCAGCGTGGGGGCCACCTGCGCCTGGGCCAGCTTCTCCGTGGACACGAAGCGTGTCTGGAGCGCCTGGGCCAGCAGCCGAAGGACCGGTGTCTCGTCCACGCCCAGGCGAACGAGGCACTCTCCCAGCTTCTGCCCCGTCTCCTGCTGGTGGGCGAGCGCTCGGGACAGCAACTCGGGCGTCAGCACGCCATCCAGCACCAGCCGCTCTCCGAGTCTCCGCGTCATGTCCCCTGATTCAAGGCGCTGGGATGCCCCTGCGTCCACCGAGAGTGGGCGCGATGCCGTATGGAATCGGGCGCGACGCGGTGCCAGCAGGACTTCAACGAATCGCAGCGAATGCTTGAGCTGATGACCCCGGGGAGAGCGCCTCGTCCCGCCGTGAGGCGACCTCTCTAGGCCGCGAGCAAGGCACGGGAGGGGAGGAAGGGGAAGCCACAGCGGGCGTGGACCCGCTCGTCGCCGGAATGATGATGCATGGGGCAAGGCCTTGCACGGCACATGCGCAAGACCACTCAATGTCAACCATCGTGGGTGCCAAGGGCTCCAAGTCAGACATGGGGGCGCATCATTCTCTGTGTGAAAGGGTACGCGCACGTCTGTGCAGGGCTTCGAGACGCGGGGGCGGTCGCCTTGGGCTGGAGTCCGCGCCCGGGTTGAGGGATACCGGCGGGCAGAATCGATGTGTGAAGCACCCCGAGACTCCTCATGCGTACCGTGCCCGTTCTCCTCGCCTGCCTCTCGTTGCTCCTGACTCACCGCGCGAACGCTCAGCCGCCGCCGTCTCCCATCGGGCCTGTGTCGCCCGCGACGGGGCTGGTGCTCCGAGACGACGTGGTCCGCGCGCTCATCCATGAGAGCTCTGGGGACCGGATCCACGATGGGGTCCAGCGCCTCGCGTTGATCGCCCGGGACACTCACGCGGGGTATTCCGAGGCCGCGGCGTGGATGCAGCGGGCCGCCGAGGCCGCGGGCCTGCAGGACGTCCGGCTGGAGCCCATGAAGAGCGGCCCCCAGTGGCGCGCCACGCGTGGCGAGCTGTGGGTGGCGGGGCCGCAGCGCTACCGTGTGACGTCGCATGCGGACATGCCCATGGCGCTGGCGGTTGGCAGTGGCAGCTTCGAGGGCACGGACCTGGAGCTCGTCGACGTAGGGTCGGGTGCCCAGGATGCCGAGTACGCGGGCAAGGCGTTGAAGGGCAAGGTGGCGCTCATCGATGGGCATCCCACCGCCGCTTTGCGCCAGGCCGTCGTGCGGCATGGCGCGGTGGGGGTGGTCTCCTCGTACTCGACACCGCCGTGGAATCTGCCCAACCGCATGGACGGTGACTTTCCGGACCAGGTGGGCTGGGCCCTGGTTCCCCCGAAGCTGATGCCGCCGGGGGCGCCGGCGCCCTTCCTGTTCATGGTCTCAGACCGGGTAGGACGTGAGCTGCGCGCGCAGTTGCGGACGGGGCCCGTGAAGGTGGACGTGAGCGTCGCCACCGAGCAGGCCCCAGGGCACTTCAGCATCGTCAGCGGTGTCATCCCCGGGCGTCAGCCGGGAGAGGAGATTGTCCTCACCGCGCACCTGGACCACTACAAGCCGGGCGCGGATGACAATGCCTCGGGGGCGGCCACCTTGCTGGAGATGGTGCGGACGTACACCTCGCTCATCCGTCGCGGGGTGCTGCCGCCGCCGGTCCGTACGTTGCGCGTGCTGTGGCTGCCGGAGTTCGAGGGGACGCGGGAGTGGTTCTCTCATCATGCCGAGGACCCGGTGCGCCGCGTGGCTCACTTCAACTTCGACATGCTGGGCGCCGGCCTGTCGCGTGTGCACTCGCGCTTCCTGGTGACGTACACGCCGGACTGGAACGGCAGCTTCGTGAATGCCGTCTCCGAGTCCACGGTGGCCTTCATGAACCGGTTCAACGCCGTGGTCTACCCTCCGCGGAAGGACTTCCGTATCGACTCGGTGACAGGTTCCCGGGATCCGCTGGATGCGCGCATGGACCGCTACAGCCGGGGCTCGGACCACCAGCTCTTCAACGACCATGGCATTCCAGGCGTGGCCTTCACCACGTGGCCCGATGATGCCTACCACACCAGTGAAGACCGGCCGGAGAACGTGGACCCCACCCAGCTTCACCGTGCCGCCTTCGCGGGCCTGGCGACTGTCACGGTGGCGGCCTGGACCCATGGCACCGAGGCCGTCGAGCTGGCGCGTCTGGTGTCGGTCCACGGCGCGCGCCGGGCGGCGGAGGACGAGTTCAGGGCCCGCCGCGACCTGGCCGCGGCGTCCCCCTCCGAGCTGTCTGTCAGCTACCGGCTGGCCCGCGCGGTGGTTCGCGCCGCCTATCAGCGCGAGCGAGAGGCCCTCCGCTCATGCCTTCCCCTGGGCGCGTCCGCCGCCACCGTGAAGGCCATGGTCAAGGCACTGGACACCGCCGAGTCCCAGGCGCTGAGCCGCATCGAAACGGACGTGAAGCTGCGCGGCCCGGTTCCCAAGGAGCCCGCCCTCTCCGACGCAGAGCGCCGGGCGCGGGGCTTCATTCCGCGCAGGGTGAAGGGCCAGGAGCTCGCGGCCTTCGACGAGGTCACGGGCAAGCTGGGCGCCGAGGACCAGCCCCGGCTGGCGGCGGTGAAGGCCGCGTTGGACGCCGCGACCACGGCCCTGCGTCAGAGCGGCGAGGGCGAGCTGCGTTTCTATCAACTGGCCGATGCCCTCGCGAGCTACGCCAATGGTCAGCGCTCCGTCGCCGACATCCGTGACGCTGCCTATGCCGAGTACGGTCATGTCTTTCCCATCGAAGCGCTCGTGGACATGTTCGTCTTGCTGGAGCGAGGCGGCGTCATGACGCGGGCGCGGTGAGCGGGCGCGGCGTTGCATCAGGCGGGGGCCGTGCCCTTCGGAGGCCGGCCATAGAGCCTCCGTAGCTCATCCTTGGCTTGCTCGAGCGCTCGCCGCCGTTCCGGCGCCAGCCTGCGGCCCGCCCGGTTCTCGAAGAACGTGAGCATCGACATGGCGGATTGGAACGGTGAAGCCTTCCGCCGGCTGCTTTGTTCCGCCGAACGTTTCAGGGAGCGGGCCATGTCCTTCGGGGCTCGCGTGAAGACGCCCTCTTCGAGGTCGAGCGCATTGCTTCGCTCCGTCACGTCGCAGGACCAGCGACGTTCCTGCTGGGCGCCACCCGGCTCACGCTGGTGATGCGCTTGCCTCGGGGCGCGCTGGGATGGCTGCGCTGTCGTTCCGGCCTTCCTGATTGCCTCGGAGGACTTCGCACCGCGGCCAGTGGCCTCTGCCTTGGCCGGGCGCGCCCGCCGGGATGTTCCTTTGCCTGGGTTCACGTCCAAGGACTCCGGAGTTGGGGGCTCGCTTCGAGGTCAAGTGGATGGGGGCCCGTGGCCTCCATGCAGGCGATGCGAGATGAGTCAGCCGGTATCTCCTGCCGGTGCCCTGCGTCCTGGCGTTGGCAGGCCACACACCGCCTTTCGTGAGGCTGTTCATGGCGTGACTCGTCGGCAGGCTCGGCGTTCCGTGCCGCGCTGGGGCGGCCGGGTCATGAGGGCGGTCGGAGGCGGCTGCCTGGCTCGCCGCGATTCAAGCCTCGCGACGGGCCTTCGCTACCGTCGGCTGTGGCCAGGAATGCACTGTGCGGTCGGCGGCCCGGCGTAGGGGACGCCAGGCCGGCCATCTTCGAATATCGAGCGCTATTCGAAGACCTCGACCTCGGCGAGGCTGAGCGGTCCTCCACCAAGGAGCTGGACCTTGACGTAGCGGCCCGAGCGACGCACGGGAATGCGCGTGACGGTGCCTGCCTGGCCTGGGTGCGGGAACTCGTGCCACGTCGTCCCGTCCGCGGAGACCATCAACTTGAAGTTGGAGAGGCGCTCCGCGCAGCAGTCCGTGCGGTTATGGAGTACCACCGAGCCAATCCATCGCTGTGCCTCGAGGTCGACCATCCACCAGGGCTGCGGGTCCTGTGGCGCGCCCAGGGTGTGGGTCACCGAGAGGTTGGGGAAGACGCCATCCGTGTTCCCGTCGACCGCTTTCCAGGCCTGAGCGTCATTGAGGAGCGAGGACTGAGTGGCGGGCTTGTTCAGCGCCAGGTTCCTGAAGGGAATCTGGGCGAACATGCCCGTGGGCGTACCATGGCTGTCCTTCTGGGTCAGCGTGAGCGCGGCGTCGTCCACCATCACGTCCAGATAGGCACCCGAAGTGGCCGCGCCCGATACGAAGGAGAGGAACCGATCGGGCCCCGAGATCCGGCCCGCGGGTCGATAAAAGAACTCCTGGAACGGCGAGCCCGGGCCTCGGTGGTTGTGCCCCGTGAAGATGGCGATGACGTTGTAGCTCGCGATGGCATCCCAGTAGGCCACGCGCTGCGCCTCGGTCCACCAGTACTTGCCGTTCTCCTCACCCGTGGAGAAGGGATCGAAGCCGTAGTGATGGATGAGGACCACCGGACGTCCCGAGGTCCCGACATGGAAGGCCAGGTCCATCATCAGGAAGACGAGCGAGTCCTTGGGAGAGTGCTCGGGACGGGTGGGCGATGCCTCCGTCCCCGGGAAGAGGTTGAGCTGGACGAAGTGGATGTCATGCCAGTCCCACGAGTAGTGAGGATTTCCACGGAGGGTCAAGACGGTGGACCGCTTCCGCTCATGAATGTCGTTCTGGATCTCCACACGGTCGACGCACGTGGAGTCCATTCCAGACGGGAGTCCGCAGGCGAACTGCTGAGCGAACGTCGCCTCGTGCTGGTCATGGTTGCCGATGCCGTCATAGACGAACCGGCTCATGCCCGAGATGGCACGCTTGTACGAGGCGAACTCGTCCCGTGGCCGGGTGTTCTGCGTCAGATCTCCGGCGACCACCATGCCCCGAACCTGCGGATTCTGGCTGATGGCGTTGACCATCGTTGCCAGCGTTTGATTCGCGGTGCTGTTGTCACCGCTGTTCTGGTACTGGGGGTCGCCCGTCACCAGGAACCGGACGTCCCGCTTCGTGAAGCCGACACCATAGTTCGACTGGTAGATGAGCTGGTGGTCGTGTGTGAACGACTTGCAGTAGTAGTTGGGCGGGAGGCGTAGATGGGAGCGATCCTCCTGCTCGACGGACGCATACCCCCCTGCCTGCAACGGCACCACGCAGTTGAACGTGCCTACCTCGAACTGCGCACGGAGCATGGCACCTTGCGTACCTGCAGGGTTGCAGTCCTTGTTGCTCCAGTGACAGCACGCATTGGCACCGGCCGAAACGTTGGAGCTGAAGTCTCCTCCAAGGACTTTCACGTCCGCCGACGCATTGATGCTGTTGTAGAGGCAGAACGCCGAGGCTGCGCCAGGCACCAGCAGGGACAGCGCCACGGCGAGAACGTGTGAGGAGGGCGGTGAGAGCAGGGGCGGGCGGTGTTTTTCGAGCATGCGGTTTCTCTCGACGTCGAGGGGGCGCCCGGGTGGGGGCCGGGCGCCGCGCTCGGATAGCGCGCGGGTTCTGCTCTGTCCAGGGTTCTTGGATTTGCTGGTTGTCGAGTGGGATTGCCCGTGTTCGGGAGCATTCCGGATGCTCACGCGCTTCTGGCGCCATGCCGCCGCTCAGATTGCGACGAGCGCAATGGCTAGCGCGGGCAGGGCGCCCTGGATGATGCTGGCCGTGAGGAAGCGGCGGTTGGTCGACACGAGCACCAGCGCGGCCAGCGCCATGCATGCACAGCCGAACATGACCACCGCGACGCCGGAGGCGACCGCGTCGGTGTGCACGAGCGACACGCCTGTCAATACTCCCAGCGCGAGGAACAAATTGTAGAAGCCCTGGTTGAGCGCCATGGGCTTCACCACGTCCGCCTCCGCCTGCGACTTCAGTCCGAAGCGCCGCCAGACCTTCGGCTGCGAGAAGACGATGCTCTCCATGACGAAGAACAACACGTGAATGAGCGCGGCGATGACCGCGAAGCCCTGTGCCAGTGGCGACATGATGACTCCCCTCCGGAAGTTCGCTATTCTGAACCAGTCAGTTCCGAATCATATTGAAACGATCGGTCCAGAATTGTCAAGGAGGGTGACGTGGCGCGGACGCGTGCGTTCGACGAGACGGAGGCGGTGCGCAAGGCGCTGGGGGTGTTCTGGTCCAGGGGATACGAGGCCACCTCGCTGGCGGACCTGGAGGAGGCGACGGGGCTGAACCGCTCCAGCCTGTACCAGGCGTTCGAGAGCAAGCGGGGGCTGTTCTCGCGGGCGGTGGCGCTGTACCTCCAGGAGGTCATCACCCCCCGGCTGGCCGTCTTCGCCACGAGCCCGGCGGGCCTGGCGCAGGTGGCGGCGTACTTCGAGTCGCTCGCGACGACGATGCTCACCGCGCCGCCAGCCCTGACGCGCCGCGGGTGCCTGCTCGTCAACACGGCCACGGAGCTGGCCCCGCATGACGCCGAGGCCCATCGCGCGGTGGAGGACTACCGGGCCCTCTTGCAGGGACACCTGACGAAGGCCCTGGAGGCCGCGGCGCGGTCGGGTGTCATGCCGCGGAAGACGGTGGCCCGTCGGGTGGAGCTGCTGCTGGGCTCCGTCATTGGCGTGCTCGTCACCGCGAGGTTGGACCCCGCGGCGGCCGCGAAGCTCGCACGCGCCGCCGCGAGCGAGGTGGAGGGCTGGGCCGGCGCAGGGGGGCCGTGATGCGCGGCCCGCGCTACTTCTTCGACGACAGCCAGGCGACGATGAGCGATGCGAGGGTCGCGGCGGCGGTGCTCTCCGGGATGGTGCCCCGGAGCATCTCGCGCGAAATCGCTTCCGCCGCGCCGATGATGCCCACGCAGCGCTGCCGCAGCGTGTCCCGGGGCAGCTCGCAGTAGGGGGCGAGCGCCTCCTGGTAGTGGGCCACGTAGCCGTCGAGCACGCGCTGGTAGAAGGACTCCATCTGCCCGTCGCCCTTGAGTGCGGCGGAGACGGCGTGCAGCTCCGGCCCCATGCTCATGTAGCAGTGCATGTACGCCGCGCTCATCACCTTCGCCACGTCCTCCAGCTTGCGGCGCGTCCGCTGCAACGCCTCGGTGAGCATCGCCATCTGCTGGCTGTCGGAGCGCTCGTACAACGCCATCAACAGGCCGGCGCGCGTCTTGAAATGCTCGTAGGGGATGGGCTTGCTGACGCCCGCGCGCTCGGCGAGGTGACCGAGCGTCAGCGCGTCCGTCCCTTCCTCCCGCACGATGGCCATCGCCGTATCGAGCAGTTGGTCGCGCCGCTGGGCCTTCGGCAGCTTCTTGGTGGAGGTGTCGCTCATGGAGACGTCGTGGACTCGCTTCTGGGCTTAGTCCTCCCGGTACCGACTCGCAACCGGCGACCGTCCCGTACGAATTCGTGGCGAACCTACTTTTGGTAACTTACTGTTCGTAGGGTTACCAGGACAGTCCACCGCGCCGCCCCGGCGGCCACACCTGTCGTCTGCCCGAAGGGGCAGGGGAGTGCATTCGTCATGTCCACGAACTCGCAGAAACCCGTACTCATCATTGGAGGCTCGGGCGTCGTCGGCTCCCTGGCCGCGAAGACGTTGCGCCAGCTCCAGCCGGCCTTGCCCATCACGATTGGCGGTCGTGACCTCGCCCGCGCGGAGGCTGTGGCGCGGGAGCTCGGGAACGCGGATGCCGCCCGCGTGGACCTGGGGCGGCCGGACCTGGGCCAGCCCGGGTCGCGGGCCTACAGCGCCATCGTGATGTTCGTGAAGGACGACACGCTGAACTCGCTGCGCTATGCGCAGACACAGGGGGCGGCGTATCTGGGCATCTCCACGGCGCTGTTCGAGGTCGCGCCCGAGGTGGCGTACTTCATCCACCAGCCCACGCGCTCCGCCGTGCTCATGGCCAGCAACTGGCTGGCCGGCGCGGCGACGCTCTCCACGCTGCACTTCGCCCGCGCGTTCCAGTCATTGGACGCGATTGAAATCACGGCCGTGCTCGACGAGCAGGACGTGGGGGGACCGGCGGCCCTGGTGGATTTGGAGCGCCAGACGAAGGCTGCGCCGAGCAGCCTCGTGCTGGAGCAGGGCCGCTGGCGCTGGGCCGAGGCTGCGAGCTCGGCACGTACCGTGCGTGGCGTGGATGGGCACGCGCTCCACGCCCAGCCGTACTCGCTGCTCGACCCCGCGAGCCTCGCGGCGGCGACCGAGGCGAAATCCGTCCGCTTCGATGTCTCGGTCGGGATGTCCTCCTCGCGCCGCCGAGGCGAGCCCTTCTCCACGGAGTTCATCATCGAGCTGGAAGGCGTGCTCGAGGACGGAACGCGGGCGCGCGTCCGCCACGAGGTCACCCACCCGCGGGGGCAGGCGCCGGTGACGGCGATGGGCGTGGCCGTGGCCGTCGAGCGCCTGCTGGGGCTCTCGGGTGGAGCCCCCGCGGCGCCGGGGCTCTACCTCCCGGAGACGCTCATCGCGCCCGAGTACCTGGTGCAGCGCCTCCAGGAGAGCGGTGTCCGCTTCAGCCGCGTTTGAACCTGTTCCTCTCTCATCGCCCTAGGAGCTTCATCATGTCCACGAACACGCTGAATCCCGTCCTCATCATCGGAGGCTCGGGCGTCGTCGGACGCCGAGCCGTGAAGGCCCTGCGTCGACTCCAGCCCACGCTGCCCATCTGGATTGGGGGCCGTGATCGCGACAAGGCCGCGGCGCTCGCGAGCGAGGTTGGCCTCGCGGAAGCGGTGCGCATCGACCTGGAGCGGGACGACCTGGGACTTCCTCCGGACGCAGCCGTCAGTGGGGTCGTCGTGCTGCTCAAGGACGACACGCTACGTTCCATGAAGTACGCGCAGGCGAAAGGCGTACCGTACATCGCCTTCTCCGACTTCGCGTTCGACATCGGGCCCGCCGTGGCGCTCCACGCGCATCGTCCCGCCGCCGCGCCCATTCTCTTCCTGGGGCACTTCCTGGGGGGCACCATGACCCTGGCGACGCTGCACCTGGCACGCGAGTTCAAGAAGGTCCACGCCATCGAGATGGGTGGCCTCTTCGACGAGGAGGACGTGGGAGGGCCGGCGGCGTCCGGTGACATGGAGCGCTTGACGCGCGGCGTGCCCAGTCCACTGATTCGTCAGGATGGGAAGTTCGTGTGGGCCTCGGACGAGGCGGCCTCGCGTGTGTTCCACAGCGCGGATGGTACGGCGTGGACGGGCCGTGCGTATCCCTTGCTCGACGTGGTGAGCCTCGCGGCGACGACGGGCGCGGCCACGGTGCGGCTCGACTTCGCAATTCGGGCCGCGGCTCAGCGTCCGCAAGGGCAGGGGGCTGGTTTCGAGACAATCATCGACATCACCGGCGAGCTGCCGGATGGGACGACGGCCCGCGTCCGCCATGCGCTCGTGGACCCGGATGTCCACTCGGGACTGAGTGCCCTGGGCGCGGCGCTCGCCACGGAGCGGATGCTCGGCCTCGCGGGAGGGCCGCCCGCCGCGCCGGGATTGCACCACCCCGAGGGGCTGCTGGACCCGGCCTACGTCGTCCAGCGCATGCAGGAGTCGGGGACGCGCATCTGGCGGGTGTGACCCCTCCAGCGGACCTTCACGCAGGTGGACCTGGACGCGCCAGGTCCGCAGAGCCGAGCCATCCTAAATGTATCGGCATGGTGGGCGTAGGGTCGCCAGTTCCGGGCTGGCGGCTCGGTGGTCTCCTCGGTTCCCGCCGTGTGGACGCTCTCCGCCCTGTCTTGATAAGGTTGTAACTGCAACTTCAAAGCACGTATCGCGACAAGGAGCCACGAATGGCGCTATCTCGTTGGGTCGTTGGGATCTCCGCGCTGCTTCTTGGCGCTTGCGGTGGTCCGGCCGAGTCAGGGGCCGGGCTTCCAGTGGGTGACACGGCCTCGGTGGAGCAGCGCTCGGAGGAGCCGGGCGGTGGAACGCGGTATGGCCAGCATCGGACCTACTACCACGACGCAGCCAAGCAGAACTGGGCGGGGGCGTGGCACGCCGACTGTTCCGGGTACATCACGCAGTCGGGGCAGGTGACGGCGTATTTCACGGACACCTTCTTCCTCTGCTCGTAGCGAGAGCGGTGCGGCGTTGTGAGGACTGACCATGGCGGATCAGGCGACTCCCAACCTCCCGGCCATCGACTTCGAGGCAACGTCTCAGTTCTATCGACGGCTTGGCTTCGAGCAGCGCTGGCGAGACGACAGCTGGATGATCATGACGCGGGGAAGCGTCAAACTGGAGTTCTTCCATCATCCCGGCCTGAATCCGGGGGAGAGCTGGTTCAGTTGCTGTCTGAGAATGGATGACCTGGACGGCTTCTACGCCGTGTGTCAGGCCGCTGGCGTGCCTGAGCAGAGCCGAGGCTGGCCTCGGCTGCATCCGGCGACGATTGAAAAGTCAGGGCTCCGGATGGGCGCCCTGATTGATTTGAACGGAACCTTGCTCAGGCTGATCCAGAACTGAGCTGTCCGTCGTGTTGTTGCAAACTGGGCCTGAGCGACTCCTGGAGAATCGTCCTACGAGAACGGACTCGTCGGCGGGGCGCGGCTGAGCGGGGCGCCAGACGTAGACGAACTGGGCCTGGGGCAGTGATTCAGCAGGCCAATTCGAGCCTGCATGGCGATATGTGGGGCACGCACGGTGCGTTCTCAGGAGTGTCCTCCGAGAGCCAGGCCCGGGCGCGGAGGCCATGCTCCATCCCGCCTTGCCCCGGGCAATGCCGAGAACGTCGTCATGCGCTCACACCTTTTGATGTGGTTGACGGTCGGGCTCCTGTTGGGCGCGTGCGGTTGCGCCGTCACGCCCGAGACCCGCCAGCAACTGGTGGAGACCACCAGCGGCAATGCCGTCTACAAGCTGCCGCCCGACGCCCTGCTGGCGACGACGCGACGCCTGCTCGCGGAGCAGAAGTACGAGCTGCTCCCCACCGCGGACCCGCTCTACATCCACACCACCTGGCGCATCCGGGGCAACACGGACCTGGGCGCCGCCTGGTCCCGTATCTTCGTGCAGGTGCATCCGCTGTCGGACGGCCGCTCCGTGGTGCGGGCCTACCGGATGGACTACACCACCAACGGGCGCGCGCCCTCGCATCCGAGCATGGGCGCAGGCAATCGAGACGCGAAGCTGGGGGAAGGCGCGGCGGCGTCCTCCGTCCCGGGGGAGCCCCTGTCGCCGACGCGGCCCGTCGTGCGCCGCGCCATGGATATCGAATGGGAGGTGCTTTCGCGTGTGGAACCCCGGCTCGCCGCCCACCTGGAGGCCCGTGCGGAGGCGTACCTGGCCACCGGCAGGAAGGACCCGAGCGAGCCCACCGAGGAGTGAGCACGCCGTCGGGCCCCCAGTCCCCGTGTCAGTGCATGCCGCCCCACCGGCTGGGCGCCGATGAGGCGCACCGGCTCACCACATCGGCTCGCTGCGCTCTACAATCTCCGCCACGAATGCGTCTTCGGTCGTTGCATCTGATTGAAGCGCAGTCGCTGGCGTGAACCACAAACAGCCTCGCCCATTCATGAGCTCGATCACCGCACGCGGCACTGCCCGAAGGTACGAAGGGATGCGCTCGTCGTGGAGATGCTCGGCGGGAACGAGCTCGACCGGCTCTTCGACGACGGTGGACCAGTTCCCTGCCTCATCTTTGTACGCGAAGGTCACGATACAGAAGAGGCCTCCTTCCTGCCAGACCGTCCCCTCGGACACGATGACTGCCACCTTCGTGTTGTCGACGAGCGGGACTGGAAGGTCCTTGAACGACTGCTTGCAGATGCTCAGGGGGTCGTGCATCCATTCCCAATAGCTCAGCGGCCCCGGGCGTTACCATCCCTTCGAGGAGGGCGCGCCGTCGGTCGTCTTCGCCCCGGGATTTCTTGAGACACCTCTCCGGGGATCGCCCCCTCTGGTTGGGGCCGAGGCCAACCTCGAGAGCCGCGAGCCGGAACCTGCGGACGGAGAGGTGCTGCGGCTCGAGGCCGGGGACGCAGGTGGACATCCGGCGGTCCTCCAGTCCGCCGGCGGAGGCCATGGGCCATGCCTTCGCGAAACCGCTGGACGCGGCCTCCAGAGCGCAGGGGGATGACGACGCCGCGTGCGAGCGTGGGCAGGCCCTGGCGCGCTCCTTCGCGAATCCCCAGGTGGCCTTCGCCGAGCCGAACGGGGCTCGAGAACTCGACGTTCGAGGTCGTCGTGACCGATGACGAGGGCGCCACGGCGCGCACGGTGGTGGAGCTGGTGCCTGCCTTCCGGTACGCGCCTTCGCCGGACCAGAAGTCGAGTGGGTGCTCCTCGACGAGCGGCACGGCGCCCTTCACCATGGGGCTCCTCGTCGTCCTCCTTCGACGCAAGCGGGCACGGGCCACATCTGTGTGACGCAAGGGTGGCGGTTGCCCAGGGCGCAGACGCTGAGCCACGACTGGACCGGTTTCTCGCGTTGGCTTGGGGGACGTGGGGTGTCGCGGAACCTCTCCACCGCGGCGGTTCGCACACGGGCGGGTACGGCGGGGCAGGAGGTGACGTTCACCGCCGTCCTTCCAGGCGCTGGTACTCTTGTCTCGCTCGACCGGGCCCTGAACGGCAGGCTCGGCGGCCAGCCACCGCGGGGCGCTGCGGTTGGCAGGCGGCCCGATGGCAGCCCACCAGACGTCTCCACCCGCCGGTGGGGCTTGCGCAGTGCGCATTGCTGCTGGAGCGGATGAGCGGATTGCCCCGGTGGACGGCATTCCATCCGCTGCATCACCATGCTGTCCGATAAGCTCCAAGGAAGCCTACCGTGTGGGAATGGATGGATTCCTTCTCGCCTCACGGCAGGTGGTCACTCTTTTCCTTCTATCCCGATGACCCATGAAAGCCTGATACGCGAGGCCGTGCGCCTTGCCCAAGCCAATGCCGCCTGCGGCGGCCGACCGTTCGGGGCGGTGGTCGCCATTGACGGCGAGGTGGTGGCGACCGGCGTCAACGACATCGTCCACAGTCACGACCCCACCGCCCATGCCGAGCTGGAGGCGCTGCGAGCCGCCTGCCGCAAGCTGGGCAGGCCCCATCTGCCTGACGCCGTGGTCTACGCGAGCGGCCATCCGTGTCCGATGTGCCTGGCCGCGCTGACGATGGTCGGCGTGAGGCAGGTCTTCTACGCCTTCGACAATGCCGACGCCGCGCCCTACGGCATGTCGAGCGAAGCGACCTACCAGGCGCTGCGCCTGTCGCTGTCGCCGCCGCCGCTGGCGTTGGTGCGTGTGCCGGTGGAGGTGTCGGCCGCGGAGCTCTACGGAGCACGTCCGCCCCGCGCCCCGGCGTGAGCGGCACGCCCATGCCGGCGACGGCGCCGCCGGGCTGGCGGGGCTCGTGGCGTCGCCATTCCCAGCGGTCGTCGTGCCGGCCCGAGCCATCCCCTCCACTCGACGACGCCGAGTCACTTCCAGGGCCCGCAGCCCCTAGCGGGGCTGCTGGGACTTCTGGGAGCGACGGTCATTGCCGGGAACGAGGAGCTGTCTCCGCGCTGATTTCACCCTGCCTTGAGGGGGATCTTGCCGAGCGTCTCGGTCAGGCTCTGCAGGGCAGCTTGTCGCTTCGACTGCTGGGCCATCTTCTGGACGGCGCCAGCCAACCCGGAGATGCGATGGTGCAGGCCTGCCTTGGCAGCCGGCGTGACCAGATCGGTGACCTGGTAGAATTTCGAGTACGCGTCGATATGCTGGTAACCGACCTGCGCCAGGAACGACTGGAAGAGCGCGTCGGGACCATCGCCCTGGATGCGATCGTCATCGCAGAAGGTGCCGTCCACCTGGATGTTCTGGATTTGCTTGAAGGGGCTGGAGGCATTGATGTTGAAAATCAACGAGAGCAGGCTGGCCCCCGTGACGAGCCCCGCGAGCGCTGGGGGCATCGGCTGGGTGGGGGGCTTCTGCATCCAGGGCGCCTGCTTGTAGAGCGATGGAATCTGGCCGAGCATGGAGGCTTCCCATGCATGCGGCACGGCGTCGAGACTGTTCCAGATGTTCTGGTTCCAGGCGTAGTAGGCCTGTGGAGCGTTCGTCAGCTTGACCGGTGGGAACACCTTGTTGAAGAGGTTGGCGAAGTTCTCGTCTCCCGGCGTGGGGCCAGCCGTCGGGAGAACGTAGACATTGCCCCAGTCCGCGATGTTGAGCGCCTTGTTCTTCGACGTGGCGAGGGCCAGCGCGAGCGTCGGCGCCAGCGCGCCACCCAGGCTGTGGCCGGCGAAGATGAGCGTCTTGGAGCCCTTCGCGCGCAGCGAGCCGAGAAAATCAACCAGGCTTCTCTTGGCCAGGTCGGTCATCGCCAGCAGGTTGTTGACGCCGATCTGGGTCCCTTGCGAGATGTGCGGCGTTTGGGCGCCAGAGGGCGCATCGCATCCATTCAGCGACGGGAACGCATTTGCCCAAGGGATTGCATTGATGACGCAATTGTCCTCGATGATGACATCGGTCAGGAGCGCGTTGAAGTTGGTCCCCGCGATGGCGACGACGTAGACGGACTTGTCGGCGTTCGTCGCGACGTACATGACATTGGCGGGGACACCGAGCGGCGCATAGACCGCCGGGCCCCAGGCGAGCGACCACGGATATCCTCGTCCCGCCAGCTTGGGAAAGACCTCACCGATGAGATGAAGCCCCAGCTCGATGCCCAGCACGCCGGGCAAACCATTGTCCTTGTTGTCGCCGAGGTAGTTGGACTCATGAGAGAGGAGGAACGCCTGCTGACAGAGATTGAGTTTGCTGTCGGATGATGACATGGCAGCCTTCAGGGGTGGGCCCGCGACCGGTCGAGGGCGCGAGGAGGGCATGAGCGCCCGAGCGGCACACCCAGCACGGGGCATGCCAATCCACGGTGGTGCGCTTTCCCTGGGGGACTGGCATTGAAAGGCATGTCGGGAATGGCGCCTGACATGTCACGAGCGCTGGCTGACATGTCAAAGGTGGTGATTGATATGGCTGGTCAGCTTGAAGGGGCGGGGTCATCACGCGGTATGTCCTGTCGAAGCCGCACTGACTTGACGCCCGGCATCTCGGCGGTGCGGGGAATCTTGTGGGCACCTGGCGCACGCGGTCGGATGGTGGCGGCAGTGCTGTCTTCATTGCCCTCCCCACTGGGGATTGGCCGCGGGCCGCATGAGGCGACTGTCACGAGCGGACCTCCAGCGTGGAGTCTCCCTGGGACTGGCCAGGCCCCCCCGAGTAGGGCTCGTAGTCCCTGCCCACCTCCGGCATGGGCACCACGACCTGCTCACGCTCGTGGCGTGCGCGAGGGCTCCGTTGCAACAGGCCGCCAGCGCTTCCTCGCCCCAGGCGGCTCCCGTCGTGGCGCGCGTGTTCGTCCGGCAGGAGGCGCCGAGCCCGACGCACCAGGAGCAGGTGCGGGGCATCCTCCCGCCAACAGGTGGCTGCAGCCGGAAATCTGGCTGACGTATGTTTCCGGGGCGAGGCAGTCTCAGCGCTGGTCCCATGCCCCCGTGTCCTGACGAGAACGAGCTGCTGGAGTGGGAGCAGGGGCGCCTGTCCGCGGACGCGGTGACCCGGCTGGAGGCCCACCTGGACCGGTGTGCGGCGTGCTGCGCGGTGGTGGCGGGGCTCGCGGGCCAGGGGGCCCTGGCCGAGGCGTCCCTGGCCCCGCACGGGCCGGAGGCGTCTCCTCGGGCTGGAGCGCGCGTGGGGCGCTACGTGCTGCTGCGCCGTGTGGGCGAGGGCGGCATGGGGGTGGTCTTCGCCGCGTATGACCCGGACCTGGACCGGGAGGTGGCGCTCAAGCTGCTCAAGCCGGGGCCCGTCGCGGACGCGCAGGCGCACGGGTGGCTGGTGCGCGAGGCCCAGGCGCTGGCCCGGCTCTCGCACCCCAATGTCGTCACCGTGCATGACGTGGGCCTGGACGGCGACACCGTCTTCCTCGCCATGGCGCTCGTGCGGGGGCGGACGCTGCGCCACTGGCTGGCGGAGGCGCCGCGGCCGTGGCGCGAGGTGCTCGCGACATTCCTCCAGGCGGGCCGGGGGTTGGCGGCCGCGCACGCGGTGGGGCTGGTGCACCGCGACTTCAAACCAGACAACGTGCTGCTGGGAGACGACGGCCAGGTGCGCGTCACCGACTTCGGCCTCGCGCGCCCGGCTCCCTCCGAGCAGGAGACGGGCGACGGCTCCTGCCCGGAGGCCTCGTCAGGAGGGGGCGACGCCCAGCTCGGCGTGCGGCAGGGCACCCCCGCGTATATGTCCCCCGAGCAGTGGCGGGGCCAGCGCGCGGACGCGCGCAGCGACCAGTTCAGCTTCTGCGTCGCGCTCTACGAGGCCCTCTTCGGCCAGCGGCCCTTCGAGGGGAGTCGGGCGGAGTGGCGGCTGGTGCCACCGCCCCGTGGCTCGCGCGTGCCCGGCGCCGTGCGCGACGCCGTGCTGCGCGGCCTGGCCGTGGAGCCAGCCTCCCGACACTCCTCGCTGGACGCGCTGCTGGCCCGGCTCGAGTCCGCCTCGCGTGCGCGCCGCTGGCGGCGGGCGGCCGTGGTGCTGGCCATGGGCGTGACGGCCAGCGCCGCGGTGGGCTTCGCGCTGGCTCGGGGTGACGCCGCGCGAGTGTGCACCGGCCTGGAGTCCCGGCTGGAGGGCACCTGGGACGCGGCCCGCCGGGCCCGGCTGGAGCAGCGCTTCCGTCAGCACGCGCTGCTGGCGCCCCGGGATGCCTTCGAGTCCACGGCGCGGGCGCTGGACGCCTATGCCCAGGCGCTGGTGGCCCAGGAGCGTGAGTCCTGTGAGGACACGCGCGTCCGGCAGGCGCAGTCCGAGCGGCTGATGGATTTGCGCGCTGCGTGCCTGGATGGCCGGCGCCAGGCGCTGCGCGTCCTGGTGGACCTGCTGGAGGAGGGGGAGCGGGAAACGCTCACCCGGGCGCCCGAGGCCGCGCGGCAGCTCCCTTCGCTGGCTGCGTGCGCGGATCGGGATGCGCTCGCCCGCGTGGACCCGCTGCCGCCGTCGCCGGAGGCCCGGAGGCGGTTGGCGGCGCTGGGCCGGGAGGTGGACGGGCTGCGCGTGCAGGCCGCGGCCGGATTCCACGTGCGCGCGTTGCCCCGGCTGGAGGCGGTGGTGGCGGAGCTGCGGGGGCTGGGGCACCGGCCCACGCTGGCGCGGGCCCTGCTGCTGCTGGGCGAGCTGCGGGGCACCGCCGGGAGCTTCGCGCCAGCGCGCGAGGCGCTGGAGGAGGCAGTGCGCGTCGCGGAGGCCGGGCGCGACGACGAGACGGCCGCGCGTGCATGGAACCGCCTGCTCTATACGGAAAGCGAGGGCATGGGCCTGGTGAAGGAGGCCGAGCGCACCGCGCGCATGGCGGAGGCGGCCCTGGAGCGGCTGGGGCCCGAGGCCTCCCTGGAGCTGGCCGCGGAGCTGTACCGCGTCCGCAGCAGTCTCAGCCTCAAGAAGGGCGAGTACGCGCGGGCGCTCACCGATGCCAGCCAGTCCCTCGCGCTGCTGGAGCGGGCACGCGGGCCGCAGGACGTGGCGCTCGCCGATGTGCACATCGGCATGGGCCAGGCCCTCAACGCGCTGGGGCGCTACGTCGAGGCGGAGCAGCACCATGCGCGCGCCCTGGGGCTGGTGGAGGCGGTGTATGGCCTCGAACACCCGCTGCGCGCCGCGCACCTCAACAACGTGGCCACCGCGCTGCGACTCCAGGGGAAGGTGGCCGAGGCGGTGGCGCGCTACGGCGAGGCGCTCACGCTAGGCGAGCGCCTCCTCGGGCCGGAGCACGCCAGCACCAGCATGATACGGGTGAACCTGGGCGACGCGCTCTCGCGGCAGGGCCAGCTCGAGGCGGCGCTGCCCCACTACGAGCGCGCCCTGTCGGGCCTGCGCAAGGCCGGGGAGGGCGGGCAGTTGCGAGTGGCCAACGTGCTGCTGAGCCTGGGCAATGTCCGGCTGGACCTGGGGCAGCTCGCGCAGGCGGAGGCGGCCTACCGCGAGGCGCTCGAAATCCAGGAGGCGCGGCTCGGCCCCCGGCATCCGGACGTGGCCCTGTCGCGCAACAACCTGGGCTGGGTGGCGATGGACGCGGGCCGCCTGGAGGAGGCGCGGGCCCACTTCGAGGCGGCGCGCGCGCTGTGGGAGGCCACGCTGGGGCCCAGCCACCCGAAGGTGGCGAGCGCGCTGTACAACCTGGGACACGTGGAGCTGCGCCTGCGCAGGGTGCGCCCGGCGCTCGTCCACCTGCGGCGGGCGCTGGCGGTGCGCGAGCAGGTGCTCGGGGCGGAGCACCCCCGGGTGGCGCAGACGCTCGGGCTGCTGGGCGAGGCGCTGCTGGAGGGAGGCCAGCCGCACGAGGCCCGCGAGCTGCTGGAGCGGGCGGTGGCGCTCTCCGCGCGGGTGGAACAGGCCCCTCCCGAGCGGGCCCGGGCGCTCTTCGCGCTGGCCCGCCTTCTCTGGCGCTCTCACGGGGAGCGGCCGCGGGCGCTTGCGCTGGCGCGGGAGGCCCGGGACGCCTACGCCCGCGGCGCGCCCGCCTACGCGCCCCGCGTGCGTGACGTGCAGGCCTGGCTGACCGCGCACGGCCCTCCCTGAGCCGGCGCCGTGTCTCACTCCTGCCCGCGCGTGCGGGCTCGTCGGTGGAGGTGCTTCTTGATGTCCGAGCAGACCGAGTCCTTCCTCTCGCGGGCGCCGCCGGCGCTCGTCCCGGCGCTGCGGGCCCATCCGGGCCTGGAGGACGCCCTCGCGGGCCTGGTGCGGGAGGCGCGCGAGGCGTGGCCACGGGTGGACATGGACGTGGAGGCCTTCCTGGCGCACGTGGCCGAGCGGCTGCCCTCCACGGGCGAGGTCGGCGAGGTGCTCGCGCGGCTGCGCGCGGGGGACCTCTTCCTCGCCTTCGCCTGCGCGCGGGGAGACGCTCGGGCCGTCGAGGCGTTCGAGGCGCACGTGTTGTCGCAGGTGAGGACCTGGCTGCCGCGTGAGGCGCCCTCCCTCGTGGACGAGCTGCGGCAGGTGTTGAGCCAGCGGCTGCTCGTCCCGGTGGACGGGGGCGCGCCGAAGCTGGCCTCCTATTCCGGGCGCGGTCCGCTGGAGCAGTGGGTGAAGGCAGTGGCGCTGCGGCTCCACATCGACCAGCAGCGCGCCGCGCCGCGTGAGCAGCCCGTGGGGGAGCTCCCGGCGGGGCTGGCGGAGCGGCTGGGCGCGGACCCCGAGCTGGCCTTCATCCGCGAGCGGCACCAGGAGGACTTTCGCGTGGCCTTCCGTGCCGCGTTGGGTCGGTTGGATGCGCGGGAGCGCAACCTGCTGCGGCTGCACCATGTCCACGGCCTGTCCATGGACTCGGTGGGCGCCACCTATCAAGCGCCTCGCTCCACCGTGGCGCGCTGGATTGCTCGCGCCCGCGAGCGGCTGCTGACGCTCACCCGCGAGGAGCTGATGGCGCGGCTCGGGCTGACCCCCGACGAGCTGGACAGCATGCTGCGCCTCGTGGGGAGTCAGCTCGACGTCAGCCTGCGACAGCTCATGACGGACTGAAGGACCCGGAAATCGCGCCAGCCGGGTGGGACGAAATTCCCCTTTTCTCGTCAAAGGGGAAGTACCGCAGCGTTCCCCCTCGGAGGCAGTCATGACGAAGCGAGATGTGCGTTCCTGGGCCGTGCCGTTGGTGCTCCTGGGTGTGGTGGGGTGTGCCAAGACTGGAGGTGATGATGAGGTGCTTCCGGCTCCCGCGGTGGATGGCTACGTGGCGGCCTGGGTCCCCGGGACGCCGGTGCCCACCCACGCGCACGCCGAGGGCACGGCGCACACGCTCACGGTCGACTGGATTCTTGAGGAGGATTCCATCGACGCGCTGACCGACCACTCCGCGTTGATCATCAACGGCCGGGTGGAGTCCACGCGCTTCGACGTCGTCCGCGCTCACGCACTGTCCAAGGAGGATGGGCGCCCCCTCGGAGAGGAGAGCGGCCTCTACAGCGACCTTCCGGTGACCATCGCGACCGTGCGAATCGCCGACGTCGCGCGCTCCTCGATGGAGCTGAAGTCCGCCTCAGGCGGCGTGCTCGCGCAGGGAGCCACCGTGGACGTCGTGTTCCCCGGCGGCCTGCTCGCCGACGGATGCACGCTCGCGCCGGAGGACAACCCGCTGCCGAAGGTGGGCGAGCAGTCGGTCCTCTTCCTCACGCCGCAGGTGGGCGAGAAGCCCATGGTCGCGAGCTCCCTGAGTGGCCTCTACGCGGTGACGGGCGGACCGAGGGGACGGATCCTGGTGGAGGGCGGCCTCGTCCAGAGCGCGGGCGACTCCCATCACGCCACCGCATTGGGCGCGCACGTAGGCCAGCCGGTCGACGCGCTGCTCGCCAAGGTCGAGGAGCGCGCGAGGACCGTCGCGTACGTGCGCCCCGAGGCGCGCCCGGTGCCCATGCTGAAGGAGGCGTTCCCCGGGCCGACCGCCCAGAGCTGGTGCGGGCTTCCCCTCTTTGGCTACAAGTGGTGCCGGCGGCCCACGAACGTCACCTTCACGGACCTCACGGGCCCGAACTGGCCCGTGGGTGATTCGATGAACGCGTGGATGTACACGACCATCTCGAACAGCCTGTATCTCCACTGGCGCGCCAGCGGTGCCTCCGACGTCATGGTCTACGCGGCGGCGTATGGCTACAACGGCTGGTACGGGTACGCGTACAACAACTGGTCGGGCACCTGTCTGACGCGGAGCACCATCCAGCTGAACGAGACGTACCGCGCGGGCGCGCACCACACGAAGACCGTCACCCTCCACGAAATCGGTCACAGCCTCGGCTTCAACCACCACCGGGACTGCAACTCGATCATGTACTCCAACCCCACCGTGTGCGCGGCCGCCGTGACGTCCTGCGACGCACAGGCGGCGGCGGAGCTCTACCCGTATTGATTCAGGACACGAGCAGGTCCTTTATGCGACGGACCGCCCGCAGGCCCGTGTGAGGCTTGCGCCGGTCGGTCGCGGGTCCAGTCCCGAATCCTGTGGACCTGGTTCGGTCGAACCCCGCTATCCCATGACACAAGGTTCGGGACTGGCCCTTACGACAAGACGCGCTGGGCGAAGCGGACGCCCTTTGTGTCCTGACGGCCCACCTACAGCACCCGCCGGGTGGCCTCGCGGATGCGGTCGAAGTCGAAGTTCGGGGACGGGTCCACCTTGTCCGGGTTCGTCTCCCTGTGGCCCACCACGTTCTCCAGGGGAACACCGTGCTCGCTCGCCAGGTACGGCACGAGCTGTTCGAGCGCGCGGTACTGTTCCTCCGTGTACGCGTCCCTTCCATCACCCTCGTTGACGATCTCGATACCGATGGAGCGGTCATTCACGTCGGCGCCATCGCCCCGCAGCGAGCCCTCACCGGCGTGCCAGGCGCGCATCTCATCATCGACGTGCTGGTAGATGGTCCCATCCTTGGCGATGGTGTAGTGGGCGCTGACCTCACCCTTGACCTGCTCCTTGGCCCACAGCCACGCCTGGCCGAGCAGGTTGTCCGCCTTGCCCGTGAGCGTCTCCAGGCTGCTCTCGTCGGAGCCGTCCGCGGTGTGGTGCAGGACGATGGTGTCGATGTCCTGCCCAGGGGGCCGCTCATTGAAGTTGTCGGTCGGGCGGGACACGACCTCCGGCTTGGTCGGCCTCGCCGCGTTCCGCGCATTGGACGCATTCGTTCTTTCGGTGCGCGCCGGCTCGAAGGTGTCTGGCCGAGAAGGCCTTACGCGGGGCTTCGGCTTCTGGAGACGATTGTGTTCGATCGCCTCGGGCAGGCGGGTGGGACGGCTCCGGGAGGAGCGATTGAGCCGGGAAACCATGTCAATCTCCAGGGAGTATGGGGGGCCTGCCTGGATTATCTTCTCAGCCGCTGAGATGTTGTGCGTCCGCACGCAAAAGACACGCAGGGTGCGCCTTCTCGGCCAACGGGAACACGCGCGTCGGTGCCATCTCAGGCAGGCAAGGACCTTCTTGCAGTGGCGGTCCTCCCCGCGACCCTCGGGCTCGGCTTCGTGCGCGTGTCTTCTGGCCGCTGGAGAAAGCCTGGGCCGCGCGTCCAGGAGCCTCCTGGTTCGTGCTGACGCTCACGCTGTGCGAACCCTCGGGGACTTGCTGGGCTGCGGCCACCAGCGGCCTCCACCCGGGGCCGCTGGTGGCCGTACAATGCTCCCACCTCAAGGCCCAATCGCTCGAACGAGGAGCGGCTGCAGGGCAGCCCCCACTTGACGCGCCGTCGCCTCCGCCTTGCGCAGAGCAGGAGAAGGCCGCTGCCCGGTGAGATGAGGGCTGACCACCCGCGCCGCTTCACGCTGCGGGGGCTGTTTCCGAGGAGGTGAACCACCGCGAAGCCAGCGACGACGGCGGGTCAAGTTCCGAATCGTGTGTCGTTGGTTCGGAAGGGCGGTGCTGGGTGCCCCACGGTGTGACGCCGGGGGCACGCAGTCTCACGGCTCAGTCCACCTGACGCAGGACCGGATAGAGACGGTAGCGAGGGTCGCTGTAGGGCGTTTGTGCGAAGAACCATCGCAGCCTTGCGTCGCCATCCCGAGCAAAGGCTGGGTCCGCTTTCAGCTTCGCCTCGAAGGCTTCGCGCAAGGCGGGGTTCTCGCTGAGCATCCGATCCGCCATGGGGGCCAGGGCGTAATCCTCCAGGGAGAATCCTCCGGGGGAGAGGACATGGGGAAAGAAGCCCCAGGCGAGCAGCGAATCGTCGCTCTCCGGTTCCAGCAAGGCGGCGGCCAGCAGGCGCAGCGGCTGATCGGATGAGACGCGCACCGTTCCAGCGGGCACGGTCTGTTGCCGCTTCTCATGCTGGAAGGTTGCTTGCAATCGCACCCGACCTTCCTGCGCGTCGCCATGGGTCGGATCGATCAGTCGCACCGTGTCCAGCGTCAGCGTCATGGGCCGGTCAAGGGTCTCGAGCTGGATGCCGTGCAGCTTGAGGCGGTCAATGACCGCTGTTTCGCTGGCCGGAATGAACCATGCGCGCGGAATGGTCACTGAGAGGCTTTCTTTGAAGCCAATGACCGGCTTGCGCGTGGTGACGGGCTTGCCCAGCCAGCGAATCTCTTCGCGGCCCGATGCGGGCGACCGATAGCGGTCATAGCTGATGCCCTTGAATTCAACCGTGGCGATCGGCTTCGTCAGTCTCTCCCATTTCACCATCAATCGGCTGGGGCGCGCGGCGCGGTCCTCGGACTTTGCCCGCGCGATGACCGCGGCATCGGCGCCAACCGCACGCAGCGCCGCCTCCAGCAGGACATAGGTGCCCAGGACCCGCTGCTTGTAGGGCTTGAGCGAGTGGTTCTCGACCAGCACGGTCGGGATGCCGGTGAAATCGCCATAGCCGGTGGAGTAGCGAGGCCCTTCGGGCGAGAAGCGCAGGCCCGACGCCGGATCGCGGCCGTCAATCAGGCTGGGATAGACGCCCGGCACATGGCCCTGCGCGGTCAGCGCGGCATCCACTGCGGGCTTGAACCGTTTCTCCAGCCAGCCCGTGATGGCACGGGCGCGGGCATAGGTTCCCCAGCCCGCGAAGGTGTAGGTCACGTCATATTGCATGTCGGGACCGTCACTGACGTGGAAGTCGATATACAGCGCTGGGTCCAGCTCGCGCAGCAGGCCGATGATGGCGCGGGTTTCAGGCGCATCGGCCTTCGCATAGTCGCGGTTGAGATTGATGTTCTGCGCGGTGGCGCGCCAGCCCTTCTCGCGCGGTCCTCGCTGATGACCGCGAGACCAGATGCTCGCCCGTTCGTGACCGTCGATGTTCAGGATGGGGACGAAGACCAGGTCGACATGGTCGAGCAGCTCGCTCTTGCCGCGCTTCGCGATGTCTCGCAGGAGCATCAGCCCGGCGTCCTTGCCGTCGATTTCCCCCGCGTGGATTCCCGCCTGTGCCAGCACCACTGGCTTGTCCGCGCCGCCCTTGCTCGCCCGGACATAGAAAATGGCGCGGCCCTCGGGTGTCCGCCCGAATTCCTTCAGGGTCAGCAAGGGGGACGCGGCGACCAGTTTCTCCAGCCAGGCGCGCGTCTCCGCGTACGAGGGCGTGGCCTCAAACCCGGCGCGCTCGGCGGGCGTGAGCCAGGGATGTGACGGCGCGACGACCAGCGCCTCGCTCTTCCCCGACCAGGGGCGAGCAGGCGGCAGCGGCGCCAGTTCCTGTGCCCATGCCGAGGGGGCGGTCATCCAGCAGGCGGCGAGCGCCGTGAGAAATGCATGTTTCCGGAGCATTCGATGTGTCTCGTAGGAGGGGGACGCGGAGCACACGCGTCGGAGCCAAGGGAGATGCGCTGCATCTGCGCAGGCGCTTTCAGCCAATCGGGCAAATTCCGCGAAGGCCCTGGTTCCGTGAACGCGTGATTCGGATTCTTGAAGCAGCATGTTGCATCGCGATGAGATAATATTGCGCGAAACTATTGCAACATGATTGCGTTGGTGGGTGGCGCAAAGGAGCCAAGGGCGGCCCACCCGTGTCGGGGAAACCCAGCGAACCGGTTGAGGTCCGCGTGGCTGATGTCACATCCCGGCACCGGGATTCAGCGCTGACATGAGCCCGACACTAACGGTGCGAGAGACGGCACTACTGCGAGGATGGGATGGCGGTGGGCCAGCCGGAGGCTGGAGGAGGGGCGCCGCTTAGGCTTGGAGGCATTCGAATGTAGCTGCGCCGGAGCCCCAAACGCCCCGGGGCCGGAAACCGCGGTTTCATCCGCGGCTTCCGGCCCCGATTGAAGTGTCCCCGACGGGATTCGAACCCGTGTTACCGGCTTGAAAGGCGAGTGGCTAGCCGCTCTGTCATGAGCGCGCCGTTCGTGCTACTTGGCGAGAACTTGGCGAGCCCAGGAGAACGCCGATGTCCAAGCCCCCATATCCTTCCCAGAAGCGAGTCCGTACTTGGGAAGGCGGCTTCGTCCGCCTTTCCCGCGATGGGCGTGAAGTTTTCGTCATCGAACGCGGGATTAACGGCCGGGCCTGGAAGGTCACTCTGGACGCCCAGACGCACAGGCAAGCCCTGGCAGAGCTGGCCCTGTTCGAACGCGACCCGGAGGGCTACCGGACGCGCGCCCAGCAGCGACGGGAGCGAGCCGCAGCGAGCGCGCCTGGCCTTCGCCTCGACGCCGCGGCGCTGGCCGCATTCGATGCGGACGCCAAGGCGAGGGTCGATGCGGGGGAGCTGTCTCCGGGGTATGTCCGCCATACGCTTCAGCCGTACCTGCGCGCGTGGGCCGACGCTCTTGGTGGGCGAGAGCTCCGCACCGTGACGCTCGCAGAACTGCGTGTCACGCTGGCCGGGTGGGAGAGTGCACGGCATAAACGCGTCGTCGCACTGAAGGCGTTCACGGCCTGGGCGCGCTCAGCGGGCCGCCTTGACCAAAAGGATGATCCCTCCCTCTGGCTGGAGGTGCCCAAGGTGACGCCCCGGCCGGTGGCGGACCGCGCCTTCACCGCTGAGCAGGTAGCCACGTTCTACGCCGCGCTCCGGGACTACACGTACGCCCCGGGCTACGGGGACGACGCGCCGCCGGAGGCCCCGCGCTTGCGCGTGGACCTGCAGCCCATCCGCGATGTCTTCCTGCTCCGGGCGCTGTGCGGCATGCACGGCACGGAAATCGAGCGCCTGGCCCGAGGTGAGGGCCGCATCCGCGTGCTGGAAGGGGAGGGGGAGATCGCTGCGGTGCTGGAGTTCAAGCACAAGAACGGCGGTGCGCATGCAGTGAGCATCGGCTGCCAGGCGCTCGCCGCAGCGCAGCGGCTCCAGGCCGCGGGCAGGGCCCCGGATCGAGTCGCCACGTCCCGCGCCGTGGCGCGCGTCATCGCGGCGCGGCCAGAGCTGGACGGCTTCAGCTTCGAGCGCCTGCGCCACACGTTCGTCACGCTTAGTGCGAATGGTGGGCGGCTCGTCACCGCACGCGCGGGAGGCGTATCACTGGATGCGATCAGCCAAGTGACGGGACATAGCATCCGCACTGCACGCCGGCATTACCTGGGCGTCCACATCCCGCCGATGGTCGTCGTGCCCCTCGTGCTGGTAAATGCGGACGATGAAATCCACTCCCCTCCTTTGCTCGTTTCGTGAGGCCGCGAAGCTGCTCGGCGTCGGCCGGAACTCCACATTGCCTGGGCTCATCGCCCGCGGGGTGCTCCGCCCGGTGACGGTGGCCGGGCGCCGGTACATCCCCCGCGAGCAGCTCAAGCACTTGGCCCGCCACGGTGAGGCGCCCGCCGAAACCACGCCCCCTCCGAAACGCCGCCGTGCTGCGAGCTCCCTCCGCGACCTCAAGCTGTAACCATCTGGAATGGTTGTGGTTTTTGTTCATAAATTTATCAGAACGTTTACGTCTGTCTAAGGGATTGGGGCGCTATTGGGGTGGTATTGCCAGAACACCGAAAACATATAGTGTTCTGGAGACATGCAACCTCATACTCCAGACTCGAACGGACGGAAGCTGACTCGCGCGCCCCTCCCTGACGACCTCCGGGGCCCGCTCGCTGCCATGGTGGCGAAGGACGGGGAAAACGCATTTTCCCAGCGCGCGGGAATTGGCAATGCCACTCTCGCCCGTGCGCTTGGCGGCCTGGGAATCAACCGAGGCACCGTGGCGGCCATTCGTGCCGCCCTGGCGGAGAGCCGCGAGGCTCAGCCGTGACATCGCTGCTCGACGTGAACGAGGCCGCCGCTCGACTGCGGTGCTCGACTCGCCGCGTGTTCGAACTCCTCTCGGACGGGACGCTGGTCCGCGGGCCGAAGTTCGGGCGAAAGACGGTGATCACCGCCGAGTCCGTCGAGGCCGCTCTTGTGCCGCCGGCCCCGCTGGTGCTTGAGCCGACCGCACCGCCGAAACTGCGCGCACCGCGCGACTTCAGAAGCGACTTGGCTCGTCTCGCAGAGCAGCAGCGCGAGCAGTGGCGCAAGCGCTGAAAACACCAAGGGCGCCGCTCCCCGCCAGGACCGACGCCCTCATGCACTCGCGATGTCTAGGTGAACGAATGCACACGGATAGTATTGCAATTGCTCCCCCCGCTGCAACCCCGTCTCGCATGAGCAAGGTCGCTGCCTTCTACGCACGTGAGGTGGGCTGGCGCGTGATTCCGCTGCACAACATCACCCCCGCTGGCGTGTGCTCGTGCCAGGAGGGGGCATCGTGTCCTGTGAAGCAGCGGGGCAAGCATCCGCGGCTCAGCAGGTGGCAGGACCGCGGCACGCGCGACCCCCAGGAGATCGCGTCCTGGTGGGGGAAATGGAAGGACGGGAACGTCGGTATCGTGACCGGTGAGGAGTCTGGGATATTCGCCCTCGACGTTGACCCCGAGAACGGGGGCCGGGATTCGCTCGCGGCGCTCGTGGACAAGTACGGCCCGCTTCCGCGCACTACGCGCGCAATGACCGGGAGCGGCGGCGATCACTATCTCTTCCGCTGGCCAGAGGGCGGCGTCAGCAATACGGCAAACAAGGTTGGTCCAGGGCTCGACGTACGTGGCACCGGTGGGCAGATCGTCGCCGCACCGTCCGTCAGCGGGAGGGGCCAGTACCGGTGGATCCTGCCGCCGTGGGAAACGCCGCCGGCCGATGCCCCCGATTGGTTGCTTGCGCGCGTCCGTGCGCCTGCCGAGCGAGCCGAGCACTCCTGGGCGCCGAGCACCTTCCCGCCCGCGACGCCAGCCGTGCTCGACGAAGCGCGGGAAGCACTCCGGCGCCATGGTCCCTCACCCGCGCGCGTTGACGGCGAGGGCGGGGGGCTCCATGCGGTGCAGGCGGCAATGATTCTCGTGCGGGACTTCGCGCTCTCCGATGAAGAGGCGTGGCCGCTGCTGGTGGAGTGGAACGCACGCAACCCCACGCCCTTCGACCTGGAGGACGACGGGCCCGAAGGGCTGCGCTACCGGCTGGCGCGCGGGCGGAAGTCCGCGAAGGGCACGCTCGGCGCGAAGCGCAAGCCCGTGATTGAGCTCGTCGCGGGGCGCCTCGCGGAGATCGCGAGCGAAGCTGAAGACGCGCTCGTGCAGGCTCGCGTCCCCATCTACGTACGAGGCGCGCGGCTCGTGCGCCCCGTGGTTGAGGAAGCGGAAGCCGCGCACGGCCGGCGCACGAAAATCGCCCGGCTCGCCAAGCTCGAAGGCACGTACACGCGAGACCTGATGGCGCGGCATGCGAAGTTCGCTCGCTTCGACAAGCGAGCGGGTGAGCTTGTCACCGCCGATCCTCCGCTCGACGTCGCACAGACCGTGCTGGCGCGCGAGGGGGAGTGGCGGTTCCCTACGCTCGCGGGTGTCATCACCTGCCCCACGATGCGCCCGGACGGCTCGATCCTGAGCGCCCCCGGCTACGACGCGGAGACGCGGCTCGTGCTCATGGCGCCGCCGAACATGCCCGCCATCCCCGACGCTCCGACACCGCACGACGCACAGAAAGCCCTGGCGGTGCTGTTGGCGCTCCTGGATGAATTTCCGTTCGTCGACGACGCGAGCCGTAGCGTCGCGCTCTCCGCCATCATCACGCCCGTTGTGCGCGGCGCGTTCCCCGTTTCTCCCGGGCACGTGTTCAGCGCGAGCACGCCAGGCACGGGGAAGTCTTTCGCGTGCGACGTTGCCGCCGCCGTGGCACTGGGCCAGCCGATGCCCGTCATGTCGGCGGGACCGTCCGAAGAGGAGATGGAGAAGAGGCTTAGCTCCGCGATCATGACCGGTCAGCCGCTGGTGTCCCTCGACAACGTGAGCGCGCCCCTCGGAGGGGACGCCTTGTGCCAAATCCTGGAGCGCCCAATCGTCGAGGTGCGCGTGCTGGGCAAGTCGGAGCTGATCCGCGTCGAGTCCCGCTCAACGATGTATGCGACGGGAAACAACATCCTGTTGAGGGGTGACGTAACCCGGCGAATGCTGCTGGCGCGGCTTGAAGCGAACATGGAGCGGCCCGAACTGCGCGCATTCAAGCGCAACCCGGTTGCGGAAGTCCTGGCAGACCGCGGGCGCTACGTGGCCGCCGCACTGACCATCGCTCGGGCGTACGTCGTCGCGGGCCGGCCAGCGTGCGCAGCTGCCCCGCTCGCGTCGTTCCAGGGCTGGAGCGACACCGTACGCAGCGCGCTGATCTGGCTGGGCTGCGCTGACCCGTGCGCCACCATGGAGACGGCGCGTGCCGAAGATCCGCTGATGGCGATGCATCGGTCCGTCCTCACCGCGTGGGCGGAGCGGCTCGGGACCGGCGCGGAGAAGTGGCGCACGGCCGCCGACCTGTTGAAGGAAGCCGAGCGGTTCGACCCGCACAGTCCCGCGCTCCAGGCGTTCAAGGACGCGATCAGCGCCGTGTCCAGCAACCGGGGCAGGCCAGACGGCCGCACCCTGGGGAAGTGGCTGAGCAAGCACAAGGGGCGCCCCGTGGATGGGCTGCGAATCGTTGGGCAGTCGGACCACCACGGCTCGCGCTGGTGGGTAGAGCGTCTACCCTAGGACTGTGGTTACCGTGGTTAGCGTGGTTGGTTTTAAGCGGCGGCAGGGAGAACACACGGAATTAATCTCTCTACATCTTTGGAAATAGAGAGTTGAAACCAACCACAGAAACCACGGTAACCACAAAGCCGGTGGTGTTCGGTTCGGACCTGCGAACGCCTCGACGTGCCCAAGTCCTGCGGTCTACGCACCCGTTCCAGGCACGTCCCGAGGAAGGACCCAGATACATCATGTCGCACACGTGCCCACCCCCGGGTGTAGGTTCTTCGCGGGAGCCCCCCTTCCAGAGGGTGCGCAGAGCGCAGTTTCCGTCTAGGCGGGGGTCCGGATAGGTGTCGTCAGTATATGGGCGTCGGTCGTCGGGACCGCTCGAGCGCGCTCGACTTCTGGCGGGCGCGCGTGGCTGCAGCCCAACGCCTGACACCCCTGGTGACGACCATCGCCGCCTGTGTCACCGGGGGTGTGTCGGGGTGTCAGGGTGGTGCCATTGACTTAGTCCTATATCCATATATTTCAAATCTTGTCTCTAAGGCGCAATGCCAGGCAGAGGAGCGCACACATGACGAGGACGGAAGCGGAGAATAGCAAGCGGTTGCAGCTGGTGACGCAGCACGGGCGCGAGGCCGTGACGTTCGCGGCGCGGCGCTTCGGACCTCTCCCGCCGGACAGGGAAGAGGAGTTCGTGATTCGGATGGCCGAAGCCATGCGCGTGCTTGTCGAGAGCGAGGAAAACGACGCGCTGGACCTGCTCGCCCGGTCCGCCGTTCTTCTGCTCGCCGCTGAGCTGTCGGGGCACCTGGTGCCGGACGTGGTCGCCCGGCGGTCTGAGTTGCTGTGCATCGGCACTGCGGCCGGCCGAACGCTGCTGGCGTCCGGACGATACCCGGCGCCGAGTGAGACCCAGCACGCGAAGATCGCGAAGCTCGTCAGCGAGCGGGCAGAGCAGCTCGTCGCCCTGGGTGAGAGCATCACCCGCGCGGTGGCTCGCGAGGAGATTCGCAAGGCCGGCAGGGCCGCGGTGGCCATCACCGTGGGGCGCGAGTCGCCGCGCTCCCACCTTCACTGAGGGCCGCCGCCATGCACGCCGTTGATCCTGCGATGTTCGTCACCTTCGAGCGGGAGACGTTGGGCGTGCTGGACCCGATGCTGCGGAGCTGGGCGCTCCAGGTGATGCTGTCCGGGCTTCCGTATGAGGCCCGGCAGGCGCACCGGGACCGCGCCCTGCGCGCCGCCGCGGGATTCCTCCCCGCGGACCTGTCGCTCACCGAGCGAGCCCGGCAGCTCCACGCGGCGCTGTCCGCCGCGCGGCGCCGCACGCGCCCGGCGCATCCGGACCTGAACAGCCTGGAAGGGTGCCTCGCGTACGCGCTGCTCGCGCGCGACACCGTTCCGAAGTGGCGACAGCTCTTCAACGTGCTTGAGGGTATGCAATTTCCCTGTATGTGAATTGCATTGGCGCCGTGTGACAACGGCGCCATGACTTCAACGGCAACCGTCGAGCGCGACGCCCACGGGAACGAAATCACCCAGCGCGGTGAGGGCACGCGCAAAGAGTCGTTCACCGTCGTCCCGTCGAGCATCAACGAGGCCGCGCGGACCTTCGAGATCACCTTCGCCACTGGCACGCCCGTCCGGCGCGTGGACTGGGACGGCGAGTATTTCGAGGAGCTGAGCCTCGACCCCAAGCACGTCCGCATGGCGCGATTCCAGTCGGGCCGAGCTCCCTTCCTGCTCGAGCACAACCGCTGGGACTCCCGTGCCCACGTCGGCGTTATCGAGCGCGCTTGGCTCGTAAAGGGCGAGGGCCGCGCGCTGGTGCGGATGCTGAAGGACGACCCGAACGCGGACAGCGTTTTCAACAAGATCCGTCAGGGCGTGCTCTCCAGCATCTCCGCCGGCTACCGCGTCTTGAAGATGGAGAAGACGACGGGCGGCGACGGGACTCCGCCCACTTATCGCGTCGTCGACTGGGAGCCGATGGAGGCTTCCGCCGTAGCGATGCCTGCCGACCCGGCTTCCCACATCCGAAGCACACAGGAGAAACGCACGATGTCCGCCACGAACAACGACAGCAACAACGACACCGACGTGAAGGTCCGCGCCGAGCGCGAGCGCATCAACGTCATCACCACTTTGATGCGCAAGCACAACCTCCCCGCCGAGTTGGAGGCCCGCCTCATCAACGAGGGCGTGAGTGTCCACGACGCGCGAAACGCCATCCTCGACGCGCTCGCGGAGCGTAGTGACCGCGGCGGCCCCGGGCAGACGGCTCACGTTGCCGTCGGTGAGACGCACGACAGCTTCGACAACCGCGTCCGTGACATGGGCGAGGCGCTCGCGCACCGCTGCGGCGTCCGCGCAAAGCTCACCGAGCGCGCGCAGCAGTACGCGCAGCTCGGACTCGTGGACATGGCCCGCGTGTGCCTGGAGGCGCGCAGCCCGGGTTCCACGCGGCTCCTGTCGCGTGGCCAGGTCCTGCAGCGCGCGATGGGCGGCCTGCACACGATCTCGGACTTCGGCGCCCTGTTGGGGGAAGCAGGGAATCGCGTGCTGCTCGACGGCTACGGCGCGCTGGCCAACGACCCGACCAGCATCCGCCGCATTTCCCGGCAGTCGAGCGCCATGGACTTCCGCCCCAAGTCGCTCCTGCGGCTCGGCGAGGCGCCCGCGCTGGAGAAGGTCCCAGAGTCGGGGGAGGTGAAGGCCGGAACGATGGCCAGCACGTCGACCGGCTACGCGCTCGCGACGTTCGCGAAGATCTTCGGCATGACCCGACAGGCGATCATCAACGACGACCTGGGCGCGTTCGACATGGTGCGGAAGTACGGACGCGCCGCCGCCGAGCTCGAGGTCACGCAGATCGTCGGGCTGCTGACGGGGAACAAGCTCATGGACGGTTCGACGCTGTTCTCGTCTGCACATGGCAACCTCGCCGCGTCCGGCTCCGTCATCTCCATCGCCTCGCTCGGCGAGGGCGCTCGCGCGATGCGCGTGCAGAAGGGGCTCGACGGCGTGACGCCACTCAACGTTCGCCCCATGTTCCTGGTGGTGCCCGCGGCGCTCGAAGTGCTGGCGCTCCAGGTGACGACGCAGATCAACGCGACGCAGACCTCGAACGTGAACCCGTTCTCCGGCCGGCTGGAAGTGCTCGTCGACCCGCGCCTCGACATCGTGAGCGCGGCCGCCTGGTATCTCGCGGCGAGCCCCGAGCAGGCGCCGACCATCGAGCACAGTTACCTGGACGGCGCGACCGGCCCCGAGGTCATCGAGAACGAGGGCTTCGAGGTCGAGGGCCGCCAGTGGAAAGCGCGCATGGACTTCGGGTGCGGCGTCATCTCGTACGAGGGTCTCTACAAGAACCCGGGCGCGCCCTTACCTTGAACACACCGGGGCCGCGCTCGGATAGGCCGCCCCACTCGCAACGGAGAAATACAAGATGCGGAATTACATTCAATCGGGCGACGTCCTGGAGTTCACCGCGCCGAGCGGCGGTGTGGTGTCCGGTGGCCTGTACGTGATCGGCGCGCTCCCCGTGGTTGCCGCCGCGGATGCCGACGCGGGCGCCCTGTTCCAGGGCCAGCGCGTGGGTGTGTTCACGCTGCCGAAGGCCACCGGCCAGGAGTGGAGTGAGGGCGCGGCGCTGTACTGGGACGACACCGCGAAGAACTGCACCACCACGAGCACGAGCAACACGCGGATCGGCTACGCCGCCGCTGCCGTCGCGAGCGGCGCCACGTCGGGCGCCGTGCTGCTGTCGGGCGCGTGATGTAAGAGATTCGGTGGCAAACCACACGGGGCGCGCGGTGTGCCCGCTCGAAACAAGCTCACTCCCCCCTGCCGCCGCCGCGCTCGTCACGCGGGCTCCTTCGGGGGAGTGGGCACACCGCATTCTAATCGCATACGCCGGAGCAATCGCATGCATCGAATTGACAGTGATGGCAACGTGGATGGGAAGTACACAAACGGCAACCCTGTGCTGGGGCAGGAGGCCACCGTTTGTGACGCGGACGCGCTGAACGCACTGCAGGAAGAGCCGTGCACCGTCATCGAGGCGGAGGGGATCGCGCTCGAGAAAGGGAACAACGGGCAGCTGCTCCAGGCGCTCGACTCGCGTTTCGGACGGAAGGCGACCGCGAACACCTGGCAGGGCGCGCAGACGTTCAGCGCGGCGGTGACGGCAAACAACGGCGGTCCCAGCGTGCAGCTGAAGCCTGGCACCATCGATCACGTCTACCTGGAGTTCTTCGCGCGTACGTCCGCTCCGAATACGCGCAGCGGGTTCCTGGGCTACGGCGCTGCGGGTTCATCCGTCCTGGCACTCGTCAACAGCCTGTCGGGCGGGGACGTCGAGGTGACGCCCGGCAGCGGCGGGAAAATCAGTCTCGCTGGCTCAACGCAGACGAGCGCGCCGATCACGGTGGGCGGGACGACCCCGGCCAGTAATACCGCGTTCACGAACACCTTGACGAAAGCGAACATCGTCAAGGCGTGGGGCAGGATCAACGTCAGCGGCGGCACGGCCACGCTGCAGAACGGCTTCAACGTTGCGAGCGTCGCGGCCAGCGGGACCGCGATCACGGTGAACCTCGCGGGCACCCTGTCGAGCAACTTCTACACGGTGTCCGCGAACAAGGTCGTCTCCGCCGGCATCGCGGAGAATCCCGCCGTGGGCGTGCATTCCATGGGGACGAGCTCGTTCGCCATGTCCGTCTACGATACCAGCTTCAACCCGCTGAACGTGTCGTCCGGCTCGCACGCGGTGATGTTCGTGGTGCTCGGCCACCAGTGACGGGCGGTGCCACAAGGCGCGCGGTCGGCGCTGGAGCGCTAGAACGTCGATCAGGTTACGGCGAGCGAGCAGGCAGGGACCAGGGGATCGACGCCAGCGTCAGAAGTGAGCAGGTAGGCCCATGGACACGGCAGGAGTGAACATGGACCGGTGGAGCCCCGAGGTCGCGTGTAGCGAGAGGGAAGAGCGGCTGCTGAAGCTGGCGGGCAAGAGCCGCAAGCTCTTGGTCTTCTTGCGGCGGCACCGCCACGAGCTATTCGACGAGGCCTTCCAGCAAGAGCTGGAGGGCATGTACCGACAGACGGGCCAGGGGGAGGCGCCTCAGCCCCCGGCCCTGCTGTGCATGGCGCTGCTGCTGCAAGGCTACCTGCAAGTCTCCGATGCGGAGGCGGTGCGGCTGTCGGCCACGGACCGGTGCTGGCGGGTGGTGCTGGGCACCCTGGAACCCGACGACGACGCGCCCGCCTTTTCGCAGGGCGGCTTGCAGCAGTTCCGCGAGCGGCTCATCCACCACGACCTGGACCGGCGCCTGCTGGAGCGCACGGTGGAGGTGGCCCGGAGGACGAGGGCCTTCGACTGGAAGAAGCTCCCAGGCACCCTCCGCCTGGCGGTAGACAGCCGCCCTTTAGAGGGAGCCGGGCGGGTTGAAGACACCTTCAACCTGCTCGGCCACGCGGGGAGGAAGCTGGCCGAGGGCGCCGCTCGACTGCTGGGCACGGACGTGGAGGAGGTGTGTCGTCAGGCTCGGGCGCCCGTGCTGCTGGGCTCCAGCGTGAAGGCCGCGCTGGACATCGACTGGAGTGACGCCGAAGCGAAGCAGGCGGCGCTGACTCGACTGGTGCGGCAGGTGGACCGGTTGGCAGCATGGGTGAATCGCCATGTGGACGGGGCCGAGGAGGCCCCGCTGCGGCGCTACATCGAAGCGCTCGTGCAGGTGAAGGCGCAAGATTTGGAGCCGGTGGAGACAGGCGGGGTGCGCCTGCGCCAGGGCGTCGCGCCAGACAGGCGTGTGTCCATTGAAGACGAACAGATGCGGCACGGGCGTAAGAGCAGGAGCAAGCGTTTCAATGGCTACAAGCAGCACATCGGCACGCACCTGGATGCCGAGCTGGTGCTGGCGTGTGCGGTGACACCGGCCAACCGCCCCGAAGAGGAGGCCACCCCGGAGTTGAAGGAGGACTTGCGGAGGCTGGGCCTGGGGCCAGTCGCGGTATTCATTGACCGGGCGTATGTAAATAGCGAGCTGACCAAGGAGGTGAAGGCGGCCGGTGGCGAGGTGGTGTGCAAGCCATGGCCCGGGCGCGGTGTGAAGCCAGGCCTGTACGGCAAGAAGGACTTCGCCGTGGACGTGAAGGCCGGCACCATTACCTGCCCGGCGGGCCAGGTAGAGACCTTCGAGCCTGGGCAGGTGGTGCAATTCGCCCCGGAGGTGTGCGGAGCGTGCGCGCTGCGCGCCCAATGCACGCAGGCGGCCTCCGGACGCGGCAGGAGCGTCCGGCTGGGCGAGGACGAGGCCCTGCAGAAGCGACTGCGGCGACTACAAGACACTCGTTCGGGGCGGGCGAAGCTGCGCGAGCGAGTGCCCGTCGAGCACCAACTCGCCCATCTGAGCCAGCGGCAGGGCCCACGGGCCCGTTACCGCGGCACCCGCAAGAACCTCTTCGACCTTCGCCGGCTCTGCGCGCTCCAGAACCTGGAGACCGTCCACCGCCGCATCGCCGAGCAACAGTGTCTTGCGGCCTGAGGTTCCACTAACCTGTTCGGCGCTCTAGGGTCGCGATTTATACGGAGTGAGTCCCGACCGCGTCACGCGGCACCGACAGGGCGGCGCGGTGGATTTCGCCGTGGGGGCTCCCCTAGACTGGGCGGTCTCTGCTACTTGGGGGCGTTCAGTGGACAGGAAGAAGACCAGCCACGTCGTTGCGTTTGAGAAGGCGAAAGCGAAGCCCGGGGAAATGGTCGTTGAGTTCCTCGAGGGCTACATCGGGGAGATGATGGGGAGTGGCGACAAGGCCCAGCACAACGGCGCCTTGATCATCACTACTGAGCGGGTGGTCTTCTACAGGAAGGGATGGTTCGGAGAAGTCTTCGAAACCATCCCGCTGGCGTCCGTTACATCCGTCGAGCAGAAGTCCCTCATGGGGCATCGACAGATGACGCTCCACACTTCGCACGACGAACTGTCGTTCAAGACCTTTGAGCAGGCGGGGCAATTCGACAAGGCATACGAAGCGGTAGAGCAGGGGCGCTCCAAGCGCGCCGCACCTGCCGCACCGCCAGCCCCTTCAGTTGCACCCGCGGCGGATCCGCTGGCGCAGCTGAAAGCGCTGGCGGAACTCCATAAGTCTGGCGTCATCACGACTGAGGAGTTCGAGACGAAGAAGACGGCGCTCATGGCGCGGATCTGAGCCGTCAACGGACAGGGGCCCGGCACCTTGCGGCACCGGGCCCCCGTGGGTGCGGTTCAGCTGGTGGCGCTACTCTCGGCGAACGCCTCCGCCCGTCTCCGGCTCGGGGACCTCCGGGCTAGCATCGGCTGCGGACACCAGTTTCACTTCGACTCCAAGGAGGCACGTCGTCACCTGGGGAGCGCTGGGAAACAGGGCCATCACCCAGGGGATGCCGTCGTCTTCGCCAGCGTCGAGGAGTTCGCCGACGTCACCGGGCTGTGCGAACACGCGCCCTTCATCGAGGATGAGATCGGTCGCTCGGACTTGGTTGGGGATGTTGCCGCTCGTGCGCATGGTGGGTCTCCCGCCCCGGCGCGAATCGCCTGGGTACGGCAGACGGTATACACTTCGCTGCGTAATGTAAATTGATGCAGCAGATTGTTTAGTGGTGGCGCTCGCGTAGTGTGCGCGGATGACTACTTGCAAGGTGTGTGGGCGTGACGCGAGCGTCCCTGGTTCGGCCCGTGGGCTGTGCCCGCGGTGCTACCAACGCGACCGGCGAGGCCGGCCCCCTGCGGCCGAGCCGAAAAAGTCCGAGCCTGGGGAGGGAGACCGGGTGACGTTCAGCTTGGGGCGCGCGCTCAAAGAAACGGCTTCGGACTTAGCAGCTGCGGAAGGCGTGTCCCTCTCGGACTGGTGCCGAGTGGCAGTGACCGAGCGAATCGAGCGGATGCGGCGCGGGGAGTAGGGGCGTTTCTTGGCGGGAACTTGGCGAGGTTCTGGTGCGCACCGGAGCATTCATATGCGCTCCGGTGCGCACCTAAACCCGCGAAACTACTACCGCACTCAGTGTCCCCGACGGGATTCGAACCCGTGTTACCGGCTTGAAAGGCCAGCGTCCTGGGCCTCTAGACGACGGGGACGACACTTCGACCACATGAGTCGCGGGGGGATCGAACCCCCGACCCTCGGCTTAAAAGGCCGGTGCTCTACCAGCTGAGCTAGCGACTCGCACTATTCTTTTTTGAATTTCTTCACCGACCACCCCGGAAGCCCCCGAGGCAGGCGCTTCCTACCAGCACTCGGCGGCGCTTTCCACTGGCGAGCGCATGGGGGCGTTTCTGACGGCGCCCCGTCCGCTTTCCGGTGAACGTCCCCGCCGCCGCCTTTCCCTCCTCGTCACCCCCTGGCGATATACAGGAGCCATGTCCCAGGACGTACATCCCGACGAACCGGAGGCCGAGGACGACGCCGAGCGCGCCCCGTTCCGCCGCTACCTCACCCGGGCGGGCGCCGAGCGCCTGCACCGCGAGCTCGTCCACCTCCTCAACGAGGAGCGCCCCAAGGTTACCGCCGAGGTCTCCGCCGCCGCCGCCCAGGGCGACCGCTCGGAGAACGCCGAGTACATCTACGGAAAGAAGCGCCTGCGCGAGATCGACCGCCGCCTCCGCTTCCTCCAAAAGCGCCTGGACACCGCCACCATCGTCACCCCCTCCGAGCAGAGTGACCGTTCTCGCGTCTACTTCGGCGCGACGGTGAGCCTGGAGGACGAGGACGGCGTCCGGAGCACCTACCAGATTGTCGGCTCGGACGAGATCGACGCGTCCGGGGGCCGGATCAGCGTGGAGTCCCCCATGGGACGCGCGCTGCTCCGCAAGGCCGTGGGGGACTCGGTCGAGGTGCGGCGGCCGCGGGGCGAGATCGAGCTCACGGTGGTGGACATCCGCTACGAATGAGGAGGGGAATGCCATGCCTCGGATCCAGCCCGTCAATCCCCGCTACCGCCGCATCTACCAGGCGCTGAGCGGGCCGGACCTGGCCGTCTCCGAGAACGCAGGCATGTCCCTCGAGGACCTGGGGCTGGCCAACACCGAGGCCTCCCGGGTGGACCTCGTCTTCGGTACCTACAGCCCGCAGGGCCTGGAGCGGGCCCTGCGCGCCTACGGCCTGTTCCAGCGGGTCGAGGAGCGGGTAGGGCCCCTGGAGCTCCGCGTCGTCTGCACGGACCCGTACCGGCCGCGCATCATCCTCATGAGCCGCCGCTTCTACGTGCCCGTCGCGGACCTGGAGCTGCGCCGGACGACGGGGGCCGAGGTGGGGCTCGGTGACGCGTTCGCGACCACGCCGCTGCTGTACCTGGACTCGCTGCTGCTCCAGAACCCGGGCCGCGCCTTCGACTGGAACCGGCCGCCGCTCCCCGGGCAGAACCATCCCGGGCTGAAGCTCGCGGGCCACATCCTGGACGTGCTGCTGCTCATGGCCCGGCGCATCGGCACCGAGGCCCTGGCGCTCACGCCGTCCACCTTCGCCGCCGCGTGCGTCTACGACCGTCGCTTCCTCTTCGTGGACGGCGCCGCGCAGGGCCGCTTCCTCGCGCTCCGCCAGGCCGGGCAGCACCTTCCGCGCTGGCTCCATGCCTGGGCGGTGGAGCTGCGGTGCATGCGCGACGAGACGGGGCAGACGGTGGCCTTCAAGCCCACGCCCATGCTGAGACCGCTGTCGTCGCGGCTGGGGCAACACTTCGATGCGAACGCGTGGGACGATGCGCTCCAGCTCGAAGCGCGGCGGCTCATTTCGCTCGACGAGGAGACGCTCCAGCGCCGCTTCCCGTGGGAGCGGATGCCTCCGGGGCCGCCGCCCGAGCGGGTGGCGGAGCTGCTCGGGTATGATCCGCTCGCGCCCGTCGTGGCGCACTGAACGGACGTCGGCTCGTGCTACAGGGCTGATGCATGCCGGCCCGTCGAAAGTCACTCCGGACGATGTCGTCATTCCCCGCGCCTGCGGCGTGGGGTATCGGACAGCGGGCCGCCTCCACCACAAGCAGGCTGTTTCCCCTGGAGGGGGTGCCTATAGTGGTCAGGAGACTCTCCGTCGCACGGTCCCTCGCGGTCGCAGCCGAACCTTCAGGTCGCGCAACCCACGATGCGTAAGAACTTCATTCTCGACACCAACGTCCTGCTCCACGATCCCCGCAGCATCTACGGATTCAAAGACAACAACGTCATCATCCCCATCTACGTCATCGAGGAGATCGACCAGTTCAAGCGCGACCTCTCCGAGCTGGGGCGTAACGCGCGCCTGGTGGCGCGGTACCTGGACTCCTTCCGCGCGGAGGGCTCGCTGAAGGAGGGCGTCCCCCTGCCGCACGGAGGCATGCTCCGCGTGAGCTTCACCGAGCGGGCGCTGCCGTCGTCCATGGCGGACAGCAACCTGATGGACAACCGCATCCTCGGGGTGGCGCTCGACCTGATGGAGTCGGAGCCGGAGACGCAGGCCGTCTTCATCACCAAGGACACCAACCTCCGAATCCGCGCGGACGCGCTCGGCCTCATCGCCGAGGACTACGACACCGAGCGCGTGGAGATCACCGAGCTGTACACCGGCTTCGCGGAGCGGCTCGTCCCCAAGGACCTGGTGGACCAGATGTACCGCCAGGGCGCGGAGGTGGAGCTCCCGGACGCGGAGTCCCTGTTCGCCAACCAGCTGGTGCTGCTCAAGGACGAGACGAACCCGTCCCACACCGCCATGGCCCGCTTCAGCGGCGCCAGGAACCGGCTCGTGCCGCTGGTGCGGCAGATCAAGGACGGGACGTGGGGCATCCGCCCGCGCAACATGGAGCAGGCCTTCTGCCTGGACCTCCTGCTCAACGACGACATCAAGCTGGTGACCATCGTCGGCAAGGCGGGCACGGGCAAGACGCTGCTCGCCATCGCCGCGGGCCTGCAGAAGGTGACGGAGGAGGGGCTCTACCAGAAGCTGCTCGTCAGCCGGCCCATCTTCCCGCTGGGCCGGGACATCGGCTACCTGCCCGGCAGCGTCGAGGAGAAGCTCAACCCCTGGATGCAGCCCATCTTCGACAACGTGGAGTTCCTGATGAACCTCAGCCGTGCGGACAAGAAAGCCGGGCGCGGCTACCACGAGCTGCTGGACCTGGGGCTGATGGAGATCGAGCCGCTCACGTACATCCGCGGCCGGAGCCTGCCCAACCAGTTCATCATCGTGGACGAGGCGCAGAACCTCACCCCCCACGAGGTGAAGACCATCATCACCCGCGTGGGCGACAACACGAAGATCATCCTCACGGGAGACCCGTTCCAGATCGACAACCCGTACGTGGACGCGACCAACAACGGTCTGGTCCACGTGGTCAACCGATTCAAGAGCGAGAAGATCGCGGCGCACATCACCATGGCCAAGGGTGAGCGCAGTGCGCTGGCCGAGCTCGCCGCCAACCTGCTGTAGCGCTGGTACGAGACATGACGAAGCAAGACGCTGGAAGCCCCCCCGACGCGGACGGGGAGAAGAAGCCCCTCATCGAGTACCCCACCGTCTACACCTTCAAGGTGATGGGCGCGCAGGAGGCCGGCTTCACGGAGCACGTCCGCGAGCTGTTCAAGCGGCTCATGGGGACGGAAATCTCACCGGACTCCATCCGCGAGCAGCCCAGCAGCAAGGGCAAGTACGTGTCGTTGAGCGTGTCGGTGTACCTGCTGTCCGAGGAGCACCGCCGCGGCATCTACGACGCCCTCCACAAGGACGAGCGCGTCAAATACTACCTGTGATGGCTCGGCCGCCCGGGCCCGGTCGCATCCAGGCCCGGCCCTGGCTGGAAGTCTCCAGACGGGGCGGGTATATGAGGAGGCCATGAGCCCCCCCGAGCCCTTCCCGCTGTATCACCCCGCGGACGTCCGGCGCGCCTTCAGCTCTGATGATGCAACGCGTCGCTTCGCCAAGGTGGCTCAGCTGGAGCCCGGCTCGCGCGTGCTGGTGCTCGGCTGTGGGCCGGACGGAGGCGCGGCCCTGCTGCTGGCCCGGGAGCTGGGCTGCTCGGTCGTGGTCGCCGACACGGAGGACGCCGTCCTCAACCCGGTGCGCGAGCGCGTGCGGGCGCAGGGGCTCACGGACCAGATCGAGGTGCAGCGGGTGTCGCTCGACGCGCTGGGCCTCCCGGACGGCGCGTTCCACGGCATCCTCATCCAGGGACGGGTGCTCTATCCGCTGAACGCCACGCTGGCGAACCTGCGCGGCCTGCTGGCGAGACGGGGCCGGCTGGGCTTCACGTTCCCCGCGCGGGTGGGGCGCTTCGCGCCCAAGGCCACGCTGGACTTCTGGGAGCGCCGCATCGCTGGCCCCTTGCTGCTGCCGCGCGAGCTGCTGCAGGTGGTGGAGGGCGCTGGCTACGAGCCCGAGTCCGCGGAGACGCTCCACGACACGGAGCTGGACGCGCACTACCGGGAGCTCGAGGCGTTCCTGGCCTCCATTCCCGGCTCGCAGCCCGCGGCGCTGCGCGAGGAGGTCGCGCTGCATCGCGAGAGCAACGGCAAGGCCAGCGTCAGCTATGCCTTCATCGTGGGCCGCCGCAAGGAGCCAGGGGAGAAGCCCCCGGCGTCCAGGGATCGCGGGTAGCCCGGCGGGCGGTGCGGCGCTCAGTTCAACGCGCCGGTGAAGTCCACCAGCTCGACGGACTCGGCGGCCACGGACAGGTTGACCTGCTCGCGGTAGCCGGCCGCGTCGCCGCCCACCTGGAAGGGCATGGGGTTGGCGAAGCGGATGGTCACCTCGCGGGCGTGGAAGTCCATGATGCCTTCGGGGAACCAGCGGCCGCTCCACAGCCGGGGCAGGTGGGCGAGCACCTGCGTGGGCGTCACCTGGCCCAGGCGGAGCTGCATGAAGCCCTGGCGCTGGCCCGCGAAGGGGAACATGCGGAAGCCGTAGCCGTAGAAGGGCATGGTGCCCGCCGCCGCCATCATCAGCCGGCCGCGGAAGAGCGTGGCGCCCGGGGCCAGCGGCTCACCCACCGCGCTGCCATCCGGTCCCAGCCGGTAGGCCTCGCTGGAGTCGCCATTGACGACCTCGCACTCCACCCACGTGGAGTGGGTGAGGTAGTGGGGCACCGTCTTGCAGGCCACCGCGGAGAAGTAGCCGCCGCCGCCGCTGAGGACGCTCTTGAAGAGGCCCTTGCCCAGGTTCTCCTTCACCCAGATGTAGTCGTTGAGCACCTTGCCATCCACGCCGAGGCCGGCGAAGGGCGCGCGCTGTCCGTCCACCATCAGCAGGTCCATGGGGCGGTAGCCGGGCACCTCGCCCGTGCGGGCGCGGAGCACGTCATTGAGGATGCCGTCGCCGCGCGTGCCGGAGGCGTTGACGTAGGCGGCCAGGCCGTTGCCCGTGCCCAGCTTGAGGATGCCGAAGCGGGGCGGCGTCCGGCCCGCGAAGCGGCCTCGTGGGCCGACCTGGTGGAGGACCTCGTTCACGAAGCCCATGAAGGTGCCGTCACCACCGCCGGTGAAGACCATGGGGTAGCCGCGCTCCAGCACCGTCTGGATGATGCGGCGGGCGTCCAGCGGCGAGCGGGAGAGGAACAGGTCCTGCTCCGGCACCACGTGCGACAGGGACTTCACCACGCGCGCATCGACCTTCCGGGCGTTGGCGTTCAGCAGGACCGCGACCTTGGGCTCGGCGGCAACGTCCGATGTGGGCGCACGGCGGAGATCAGGAGAACGGAGGGGCTGGACCAGCATGTGGGCGGCTCCGAAAGGTGACGCCGGTGGGGGACCCGGCGGCGACACGGGGAGCCAGTGCACAATCCTCGCCAAGTCTTGATGCAATGCGTTAGCAGGCGGGCAGGTAAGGAATTCCGAGGGGTTGAATCGTTCCCTGCTGTCCAGAGGCCCGCCCGGTTGCTACCGCGGGGTGACGGAGGTGTAGAGCGCGTTACGCACCCGTGGCGGCCAGGTGGCGCGACTGTGACGCAGCGCGCGGGTCGCTGCGCACTGCGCTACGCAGCGGCGAGTGCCACCTTCAGTGTGTGGCCCGGTGCCCCATCCCGTTTGACAGCCCAGGGTGGGTGGTTACGTTGGGCGTACATCAGAAGCTTTCAAGAAAAACGCAGTCTTTTCCGGAGGATACGAACCGTGGGCAAGATTATCGGGATCGACCTGGGCACCACGAACAGCGTGGTGGCGATCATGGAGGGTCGCGAGCCCAAGGTGATCGTCAACGAGGAAGGCAGCCGCATCACGCCCTCGGTGGTTGCGTTCACGAAGGACGGGGAGCGCCTGGTCGGCCAGGTGGCGAAGCGCCAGTCCATCACCAACCCGGAGCGCACCGTCTACTCGGCCAAGCGCTTCATGGGCCGCCGGCACGACGAGGTGCCCGAGGAGGCCAAGCTGGTGCCGTACAAGGTCGCCCGGGGCCCCAACGGCGACGCGCGCGTGGACATCGACGGCAAGCAGTACAGCGCGCCGGAGATCAGCGCGCAGGTGCTGCTGAAGCTGAAGCGCGCGGCGGAGAACTACCTGGGTGAGAAGGTGACGGAGGCGGTCATCACCGTCCCGGCGTACTTCAACGACGCCCAGCGCCAGGCCACCAAGGACGCGGGTGAGATCGCGGGCCTCACGGTGCGGCGCATCGTGAACGAGCCGACCGCCGCGGCGCTCGCGTACGGACTGGACAAGAAGAAGGACGAGAAGATCGCCGTCTACGACTTCGGCGGTGGCACGTTCGACGTGTCCATCCTGGAGGTGGGCGAGAACGTGGTCGACGTGCTCGCGACCAACGGTGACACGCACCTGGGTGGCGACAACATCGACCAGCGGATCATGGACTGGCTGATCGCCGAGTTCAAGAAGGACACCGGGCTCGACGTCAGCAAGGACAAGATGGTCCTCCAGCGCCTGAAGGAGGCGGCGGAGAAGGCGAAGATCGAGCTGTCCAGCGCGATGGAGACGGACGTCAACCTGCCGTTCCTCACGGCGGACGCGAGCGGTCCGAAGCACCTCAACGTCAAGCTGACGCGCGCCAAGTTCGAGGCGATGATCGATGACCTCATCGAGCGTTCGCTGGAGCCCTGCCGCAAGTGTCTGAAGGACGCGGGGGTGGAGCCGAAGGACCTGAACGAGATCGTCCTCGTCGGCGGCACCACGCGCATCCCGAAGGTGCAGGAGGCCGTGAAGCGCCTGTTCGGCAAGGAGCCGAACCGCTCGGTGAACCCGGACGAGGTCGTGGCCGTGGGCGCCGCGGTGCAGGCCGGCGTGCTCTCCGGCGAGGTGAAGGACATCCTCCTGCTGGACGTGACGCCGCTGAGCCTGGGCGTGGAGACGCTGGGCGGGGTGATGACGAAGCTCATCGAGCGCAACACCACCATCCCCACGCGCAAGTCGGAGACCTTCTCCACGGCCGCGGACGGCCAGACGCAGGTGGAGATCCACGTGCTCCAGGGCGAGCGTGAGATGGCGGCTGACAACCGCAGCCTCGGCCGCTTCCACCTGACGGGCATCCCGGGCGCGCCGCGCGGCGTGCCGCAGATCGAGGTGACGTTCGACATCGACGCGAACGGCATCCTCAACGTCAGCGCCAAGGACAAGGCCACGGGCAAGGAGCAGAAGGTCACCATCACCCACTCGTCCGGCCTCGCGAAGGACGAGGTGGAGAAGATGGTCGCCGACGCCCGCTCCAACGAGGCGGCCGACAAGGCCCGCCGCGAGCTGGTGGACATGAAGAACCAGGCGGAGAGCCAGTCCTACGCGACCGAGAAGCTGCTGAAGGAGAACAAGGACAAGCTGTCCGCGGACACGGCGAAGGCGCTCGAGGACGCGGTGGCGGAGCTCAACAAGGTCCGCGAGGGCCAGGACAAGGACGCCATCAAGGCGGCGCTCGATACGCTCCAGGCCGCCAGCTACAAGGCCGCCGAGGAGATGTACCGCGCCACCGGCGCGGCTCCGGGCGCCGAGGGCGCGCCGGGCGCCGGTCCCTCCGCGGCGCCGGGCTCGCAGGCCAGCGCCAAGAAGGACGACGTGGTGGACGCCGAGTTCCGGCAGTCGTAGTGCCGGCGCGGTGAGCCGCTGAAGTGACGCGGAGGGCCGGTTCCCACTCGAGGGGGCCGGCCCTTCCGCTTTGCGGGGCACCGGGTGTGGCGCTCCGGAAGCGAGGACGGCTGTACGAGAAGCGGGACGCCGGAGGGCGCCAAGCGGCTGATGGGACTGGGGGCTCGGGTGGCGGTGCCGGTGCAAGGACTGGCGCGGCTTTCCTTTCGTGAAAGGGCGTCCCATGTCCCGCATCGCGTCGTCGCCGTCCCCGCTTCCGCCTGGCACTGCTCCCACCGAGGGGGCGTCCGTGCCAGCGCCGCTTCCTCCACCCACGCGCACGGCGCAGTGCCGGCCTGCCTCCGCCTCGGGGGCCTCGTCGGTGGAGCCCTACCGGGGGCCGTCCCTGGCGCGGCAGCCGGAGCTGGCTGTTCCCGGGCCCCGCAGCGGCCCCCGGACCGGCGCGGACAATCAGTTCGATTTCGGCGTGGGCGGCGCGTTTCCTCCCAAGCCCACCGGCAACCTGATGGAGCAGCTGCGGCAGGGGGCGCTGACGGCGGCTCAGTCCGAAGCCGCCGCGGCCAGCATGGTGATGGGGGACAACGCCGCGGTGGACGCCTATGCGCGCGTCCACCTGGACCAGTTGAAGCCGAGCCCGCCCATCCCGGGCGCGCCCACGTCCCTGACGGACTACACCAGCACCATCCCCGGCGTCGCACCGGAGCAGGTCTATGCGTACTTCGTCCGCCACCCGGCTGCGGTCTTCGAGGCGGCGGGCATCCGCATTCGACCGGCGACCGCGGTGCTGGCGGATGGCGCGAAGCTGTTCCTGGAGGAGAAGGGGCTGCCGCCGGTCTGGGCGCCCATCACCGTGCGCCTGGAGCCCGGTGCGAACACGCTTCACATCACCACCCTGGACGGGCACCCGCTTCGCGGAACGAACCGCTTCGTCTTTGAAGGGGACGGGGAGGGTGGCACCCAGGTGCGTCAGTACTCCGCCTTCCAGGGCAGCTCCCCCGCGACCACCCTGGGCATGAAGTTGATGGACCCCATCGAGCGGCAGCACGACATCTGGCGCGAGGTCCACGGGCACCTCCATGACGTCCTGAGGCCTCGCTGACATGGGCTCGGTGCTCCACACGACGCCCCCGGGCCATGACGTGATTCTCTACGACGGGCATTGCCGCCTGTGCAGCGGGGCGGCGCGGAGGCTCCAGCGGATGCTGGGGGCCTCGGGGACGCGGCTGCGCTCGTTCCGGGACGAAGGCGTGCTGGCCGCATTTCCGGGCGTCACCGCGGACCGCTGTGAGCGGGCCATGCAGCTCGTCCTGCCGGAGGGGCGGGTGGTGGAGGGGCTGGAGGCCGTCGTCCTGGCGCTGGGGCGGCGGCCGCTGGGAAGGCTGCTCCGGGTGTACTACCTGCCCGGGCTGCGGCAGCTCCTGGACGTGCTCTACCGCCTCGTGGCCCGCTACCGGTTCCGCATCGCCGGACGGCAGTGCCCGGACGGCGCGTGCGCGCTCCACTTCAAATAGGGCGAGGGCGGCGGATAGCATGGCTTCTCCCCGCAACCTCGGGTTCGTCCGTGCAAGCTCAACCGTCCTCATACGTCCAGGCCGCCCGGGCCTTCCGCCACTTCTTCGGTGAGCTCCGGGAGGCATACCTGGAGCGAGAGACGCTCTTCACGCAGCTGGAGCTGGCGCTGCTGGGGCGCGAGCACGTGCTCGTGGTCGGGCCGCCTGGGACGGCGAAGAGCGCCATCGCAAGCGCCGTCCTGGGCCGCATCGTCGACGAGCGCACGGGCCTGCCCTCGCTGTTCTCCAAGCAGCTCGCGGAGTCCACCGTGCAGACGGACCTCATCGGCCCGGTGGACTTCAAGGTGCTGACGGAGACGGGGCGCACCGAGTACCTCACGGATGAGGGCATGCTCGGCGCCGAGCATGCGTTCCTGGACGAGGTGTTCGACGGCCGGGACATGCTGCTGCGCTCCATCCTCAACGTGCTGTACGAGCGCGAGCTGAAGCACGGCCGGCGGGTGACGGCGGGGCGCACCGAGTGCGTGGTGATGACGAGCAACCGGTACCTCTCGGAGGTGCTCGCGCGCTCGCCGGAGCTGCTCCTGGCCTTCGCGGACCGGCTGAGCTTCATCTGCTTCGTGCCCAAGTCCTTTGCCCGCCGGGAGAGCCGGGCGGCCATGCTGCAGCGCTACTCCCACGGCGCCCGGCCCGACCTGCGCGCGCAGCTGTCGCTGCAGCAGGTGGACCTGCTCCAGGACGCGGTGACGAAGGTGGTGGTGCCCAGCCACGTCATGGAGGGCGTGGAGCTGCTGGCGGACTCCCTGGAGCGCGCGCTGGCGGTGCAGGTCTCGAAGCTGCCGGACTACGTCCCGACGAAGTACTTCTCCCAGCGCTCCGTGGTGAAGGCGCTCTGGGCGCTGAAGGCCGCCGTCGTGCGGGACCAGATCTACCGGCGGCCGGACCGGCCCCTGGAGGCCACCGTCGAGGACCTGGATGCATTGCGCTGGTTCTTCCTTCTCGGTGGTCCGCCCGCGGGAGAGACGGAGGCGTTGCTCAAGGCGGTGGTGGACCCGCGGGAGCGGGCGCAGCTCGAAATCGTCCGGCTGGAGCAGCGCGCCTTCGACGAGTCGCTCGCCAAGGTGCGGCAGGACCTGGGCGGCGGCGTGGAGCGTGAGGCCCAGGCGTTCGCGTCGTCCGAGGAGGTGGGGGCGGCCGAGTCCCTGGGGCGCAACTGGCAGCCCGCGCTCGTCTCCTCCACCGCGCGCTCGTTGCTGACCAAGCTGGTTCCAGGGCCCCGGCATGCGCAGAATCGGGCCCCCCTGGTGGCCGCGGCGCGCGCGCTGGTGGCGGCGCAGGAGCAGCGCCTCGCGCGCGGCATGGCGGGCCACGGCGAGGGGCGGGGCGGCATCGCGCTGCTGTCCTCGTTCGGCGACGTGCTGGCGCTGTGTCAGGGCGTTCCCGAGCTCCGGCCGGGCCATGCGCACCTGTGCGAGGCCACCGCGCGCTTCCTGGAGGGGGCGCAGGAGATGATCGCCCTCTCCGCGGAGAGCGTGGACTTCGAGGATGGGCTCAAGCTGGAGAGCCTGGTCGGACTGGCGGACAACCTGGAGGAGGAGCTCTCCCAGACGGTGGAGCTGGCGGGGCTGCTGGCGGAAGGGGCCCCCACTGCGCTGGAGCGCCTGCGCGCGTCCGAGAGGGCCGTGCGTTCTCGCGTCGTGGCCGCGCTGCGCCGGCGCGCGGTGTTCGCCTTCCAGGGGAGCCTGGCGCGCGGCCGCCGTGAGCCGCTCGAGGCGCTGTCGGTGGACTCGCGCCGCCTGTCCCAGCTGGAGGCCTCCCTGGCCGCGCTGGACCCCACGCAGCAGGGCCTGAAGCAGGAGCTGCTGCTGCCCCTGGGCATCGCCTATGCGCGCGAGGCGCTGTCGTCCACGCCCTTCGAGCGAATCGAGCAGTACGGACGCGCGGTGCAGTCGGTGGCGGAGAACCTCCGGCGGGAGGGCGTGCCCGTGGAGGCGGTCTTCACCGAGTGCCGTGAAGTCATCGAGTCCCGGCTGCGCGAGCACGCCCGGCGGCTCTCACGCGAGGTGAGCAGCCCGCCTCCCGCGGCCATGTCCGTGCTCAATGGCGACGCCTACGTGTTCTACCGGGGCGAGTTCGCAGCGAACGCGCCGGATGGGGAGCTGGCCGCGCTCCTGGGCTTGGATGGGCAGCTCTCACCGAGCCGAGGCATCGCCGCTCCGGGATTTCTCTCGGAAGCGGTGCGCGCGGCGGTGGCCCACGCGGAGCTGTCCTTCGTCCAGACACGCGTCAAGTACCTGCGCAGCTGGCTGACCCAGCTGCTCACGGCCCTGCCGCCTCCCGAGTCGCTGACGGAGCGGTCCGAGGCCGAGCGCACCGTGGACCGGCTGGTGCGCAGCCGTTTCCCGATGCTCGCCCTGAAGGAGGGGGAACTGGTGCGGCTCCGGGGCGTCCTCGCCTTGCTGGGGAGCATGCCGGGAGACCTGGGGGAGGGGGCCCGGCGGTTGGAGCAGCAGCTCCGGGGCATCGACGAGGACTTCGGGCGCTTCAGCCGGCAGGTGCTGGAGCGGCGGGCGGCGCCATGAGCAGGCCCTTCGAGCCACGGCCTGGTGACGTGGGGCGGGGGCGCTGAGCGTGCTGGCGCGGCGGCTCGCGGACCTGCGGAAGCGCCTGGACACGCTCCAGCAACCCGCCCCCTCCCGCGGACGGTGGCGCTCGTGGGCGCTGCTGGGGCGCCGGGCGCGGGGGCCGGAGGACCTCGCGCTTCCGGTGCTCTCCGCGTTGGACCGGGACCTGGACCGGGTAGGGGTGCACACGTCGGCGGACGCGCAGCTCCTCAAGTCCCTGGGCCTGCGAAAGGGAAGGGCCGGGGTCCTGGCGCAAGGCCTGCTGGAGCGGGCCCATCAGGCGCTCGAAGAGGTCGAGGCGTGCGTGGAGCTCGTGGAGCGCGCGTGGCGGGCGGGAGAGCCGCTCCCGGGGGCGCTCGCCGTCCTGGAGAAGGCCTTCGTCCAGCTGGCGCGCGTGGTGAAGGTGGCGGAGCTCTTCGCCCGGCCAGCCTCGGAGCCGGAGGGAGACGATGAGGGGCTCGAAATCTACGTGCGCGCGGACGCGCCCCGTGCGCGGCAGGCGCCGTCCAGTGCGCGTCTGGCGGCCGCGGAGTTCTTCGCGGGACGGGCTCGGGCGAATGCCACGGATGTCATGCAGAAGCGCAGGGACCTGGACCTGGCGCATGAGCTGCTGCTGAGGCTGGGCACGGACCATGACCGTGAGCGGGGCATGGCGTTGCGGCGCCAGGTGGCCGAGTCCCGTGAGCGGGTGCGCGCCGTCCCCGCGGTGCGCTCCATGGACGAGCTGCTCCGGCACGTGCGGCATACGGCCCGGCGTGAGCCCCAGGTGGCCTACCGCTCGCTCAAGGGCCTCTACGAGCGCGCGCTGGAAGCCGGGGACGTGGCGCTGGCGAACGCGGCCCGCGCCGCGCTGACGCCGCTGCTGCCCCCGCCCGCGCACCTGTCGACACTGATGGAGCGAGCGGAGCTCGATTCCCTGTCGCACTGGTTCGGCGAGGCGCCCGCGCCACCCGACGCGCCTTCCGGGCCGCCACGGCCCGATGAGCTGCTGACGGACCTGGCCTTCTCCCTGCGGCCCGAGCAGCTCTCCACGTTCGAGTTGGCCGCGGGCTGCGCCCGCTACTTCGATGTGGAGGATGCGCTGTCGGAGGAGATCGTCCTGGCGGATACGCGCGCGGCGAGGGCCGTGCCCCGACGCGTTCCATACCCGACGCAGACGATGACGTACGACACGACGGGCAGCCTCCACGAAGTCCACAACTTCGTCCTCACCGACCCTCGGATGTTGCTGCGCGACCTGGCGGCGGGCCACCAGCTGGTGCGCGCCTATCTGGACGACGAGCCGCCTCCGCGTCCTCGGAAGGTGAAGCGCACGGCGGTGCGCGTGTATGTCTGCGACGCGTCGGGGTCCATGCATGGCGCGCGCGCCCGGTTCCGGGACGCCATCGTCATCGCGGAGCTCAACAACCTGCGCGTCAAGGCTCGCCGGGGAGAGAACTTCGATCCGCTGTACTTCAGCTTCTTCAATGACGTGCCCACTGAGCTGTCGCGGGTGGACTCGGCGCTGGAGGCCACGCGGCAGCTTGAGAAGCTGTTCCGGGACTCGCCCGCCGAGGGCCAGACGGACATCACGCTGGCGCTGATGTCCGCCTTCGACTCCATCCGCGCCGCGCAGGGCCGCGACCCCTATCTCGCGCGGGCCACCGTGGTGCTCATCACCGACGGCGAGGACCGCGTGGACCTGGAGCTCATCCGACGCACCCGCGCGCCCATGGACGCGCTGGACATCGCGCTGAGCTTCATCTCCCTGGGCGAGGAGAACCCCGACCTCCGGGTGCTCGTGCGCGAGCAGCGCGCCGCGGGAGGCCGCGCCTTCTACCACCACCTCTCCGACGAGGAGATTCTCTGGGCGCGAACGGAGTTCGACACGCCCTGGCGCACGCTCCTGCCGCGGGACGTGCCGGTGTCGGGTGACGCGCTCGAGCAGCTCGCGCCCCACCTGGACGCGCTGGAGGCCGTGGCGGCGGGGAGGGCCGCTCCGGCGCCCGTGGCCGTGGAGGCGTCGTTCGACGCGCTCTTCCCCGAGCAGCCCGAGCACCCCGTCGGCGCGGAGGTGCCGGGGGCGGACGTCGTGCACCGGGTGACGGACATCCTGGGCGCGCTGGTGGAGGCCGCCGCGCTGGCACCCGCGGACCGTCGCGCGGCGGAGAGCCTGCTGCTGCTCCAGCACCTGCTGGGCGTGTACGGATTGACCCCGTCGCGCTACCTGGCAGCGCTGTCCGCCGGTGGGCAGGCCACGCAGGCGGCCCTGCAGCGCGTGCGGCTGTTGTGCCGGCCCTTCGGGTAGGCTGTGCCCACGCCCATGTTCTTCGGCCTGTTCGGGAAACGGAAGAAGGAGCCGTCGCGTCCAGCGGACCCGCTGGCCGCTTTCGACCAGCTCATCGAAACCCTGGACCGGCAGGCCGCCGAGGTCCGGAAGTCCGCGGCCACGCTGCTCGCGCTCAAGGCGGACCTGGCACGCGCCGAGGAGCGCTATGCACGGCGGCTGGAAGCGCTGACCTCGCGGCGGGCCACCGCCAAGGAGCGGGGGGACGTGCACGCCGTGCGTGTCCTGGAGAAGGACCAGGCCCAGGCGGAGGACCTGCTCGCCACCACGCGTGACTCACTGGCGCGGGCCGAGTCCGACGGGCGTCTGCTGCTGGAGGCCGCGAGCGAGCTGGGGGACCGGGTGGCGGAGCTGCGCCGCGAGCGAGACAGCGCCTCGGCGCGGCTCACCGTGGGCGGCATCGTCACCGAGGCCTTGCGCGAACGCGTGGCCCGCTTCGATCAGGCGCTGGTGGTGGACGCGGCCCGGGACGAGGTCGAGCGGGCGCACGCCCTGGCGGACATCTACCGCGAGGAGCGGAATGAGCAGGGGGACTGAGGGACGCCTCAGGTGCGGCGCGCCGTCTGGTGCAGCTCCAGGACGATGTTGCCGCCCTTGAAGAGCCGCACCGCGCCCGACGTCTGGCTCACCACAAGCGCGATGCAGCCGGTGGTGGACGTCATGCCCGCGGCGGCGGCGTGCCGGGCGCCCAGCCCGAGCGGAATCTTCACCGCCTCGTCCGCGGCGGACAGGTAGCGGCCGGCGGCCAGCACCACGCCGTCCTCGCGGATGACGAAGGCCCCGTCGAGCACCGAGAAGTTCTTGATGGCCTCGCGAATCTTCGGGTCGAGCACGTTCCGTTCCGCCTCGGAGAGGCCCTGGAACGGGTTGATGGTCATCTGCCGGCTCTTCTCCAGCACGGTGGTGTGGGCGCCGATGGTGATGATGGTGCCGATGGGGTGGCCCTCGAAGCCCTCCTGGCCAATCTGGAGCGCGAGCTGGATGAGGGCGTCCACCACCTGCGAGTTGAATTCGTCACCCAGCTTCACGCCTTCGATGGCGAGCCGGTCATCGAGCGAGCCGCCGATGCGCATCTGCATCAGCGTGTCCGGCGCGCGGCCGACCTTGCCCGTCATGCACAGCACGAGGTCGCCTTCCTTGAACGCGCCCTGGGACAGCGCGGACACGAGCGCCACCTTCACCCGCTCGGTGCGCGAATAGTCGTAGGCGGGAATGACGAGCGCGCGCACCTTCTTGGCGAGGTGTTCCTCCGCCAGCTTGGGCATCGTGACCGCGTAGACGAGCTTCTTCCGAGCGGGCCGGCCGCGAAACTCCTCGGCGGGAATGGGCGTGTCGCAGATATAGAGGAAGTGATCGACTTCGTTCTTGCCGGCCAGCGAGAGGGCCGAGCGAAGGAACTCTCGATCGAACTTGGTGTTCTCGGTCAAACGCCCCTCCCTTCACCCTCGGTACGTACCCAGGTCAGCTTGACACCGAAGACCACATGAATAAAGCTTTCGGGCCCTTTTTTTGGGGTGCAGGGCCCCAAACCCTCGCTGGACTGGAGCGAAGGCTGTGAACCAGAAAGATCTCAAGCGTTACAAGAAGATGCTCGAGGACAGCAAGACGAGCCTGCTCGAGAGCGCCAAGAAGACCCTGGTGGAGGAGTCCAGTTTCGACACGGACGACCTTCCCGATGAGATCGACCTGGCGTCTTCCGAATACGCGCAGTCGATGGTCTTCCGCCTGCGGGACCGTGAGAAGTTCCTGTTGCAGAAAATCGAGAAGGCGCTGGTCCGCATCGAGGACGGCACCTTCGGCATCTGCGAGCGGTGCGAGGAGGACATCTCGCCCAAGCGCCTGGAGGCGCGCCCGGTGACGACGCTCTGCATCCGCTGCAAGGAAGAGCAGGAGAAGAAGGAGAAGTCCTACGGCTGAGCGCCGGAGGCTGTGGGGCCGCGCGGGGACTCCCCCGTGCGGCCCTTTGCTTTTTCAGGCCGCGGGCGCCTGGATTTCCACGCGCAGCAGCTGACGGCCGATGAGGAAGTGGTCCCCGTTGTCCACGAAGGTGGGCCCCGACAGGCGGATGAAGGTGCCGTTGGAGGAGCCCACGTCGCGGACCTGGAGGCGGTCCTGCCGCACCTGCAGCACCGCGTGACGGCCGGAGACGAAGCCGTCCGTGGGGAAGGTGAGGTCGCCCTGCTCGCGCCCCAGCAGGTTGTCGCCCTCGCGGAGGGGGAAGGCGCCGCCGCGCAGGCCTCCCTCCAGCAATTGCACCAGCCGCAGCCGGTAGCCGGGGTCCGGTGAGCCCCAGACCTGCGTGCCGCCGGGGCCGGTGGCGGCGGTGGGAATGGGCTCCAGGACGAGCCGCTGGCGTCCCAGGCGCAGCTCGCCGCCCGGGGGCAGCTCGCGCTCCTGGCGCAGGCGGATGAAGACGCCATTGGCGCCGCCCACGTCCTCCACGGCCAGCCGGGCGCCGGAGAAGAAGAAGCGCACCTGGAGGGGCATGATGAAGGGGTCGTCCGCGAGCGCGATGTCCCCCTGCTGGCCACAGGTGAGGGTGTCGCGCTGCATGCGGACGATGGACTCGGGGCCGCCGTCCGCCCGGACCACGCGGATGGAGACCTGGGGCCGCGAGGCGACGCTGGCGACGGCCATCACCATCGTTCCGGAGCGCAGCGGCGAGCCGCACGCCCGGCAGACGGAGGCGTCCCGGGGGTTTTCGGTGTCACAGCGTGGGCAGTATTCCATCGCGTCCATGGCGGGCTAGGGGTTGTACCAGGGCCGGAGCCCGGTTGCTCGCGTTGCGTTGCGCGCGGCTTGCCCAGTACCCGAGCGGCGTGGTGAAGTCCGTGTCCCACCCCTTTGGGGAACGTTTCCTTGCACTGCCCCTCCTGCGGCGCTGACGCCCAAGAATCCTCCCGTTTCTGTCCCGCTTGCGGCGCGACGCTCGTGCGCGCGCCCGACGCGGACGAGTACGTCGGCAAGACGATTGCCTACAAGTACCGGGTCGAGGCCCTCATTGGCGAGGGCGGTATGGGCAAGGTGTACCGCGCCCGTCAGCTCGCCCTGGACAAGGTGGTGGTGCTGAAGGTGCTGCGGCACACGCTGCTGTCGGACGAGCGCACCGTGGCGCGCTTCCAGCGCGAGGCCAAGGCCGCCAGCCGCCTCAACCACCCCAACTCCATCAGCGTGCTCGACTTCGGGCAGGCCGAGGACGGCGCCCTCTACATCGCCATGGAGTACGTGGCGGGGCAGGACCTGCACCAGATTCTCAGCCGCGAGTGGCCGCTGAGCGAGGCGCGCGTCGTGCGCATCGTCAGCCAGGTGCTGAGCGCGCTGTCGGACGCGCACGGCGCGGGTGTCATCCACCGCGACCTCAAGCCCGAGAACATCATGGTGGAGCCCCGGCGCAACGAGCCGGACTTCGTCAAGGTGCTCGACTTCGGCATCGCGAAGATCACCGACTCCACGGATGACGGGCCGGCGCTCACGCGTGCGGGCTTCGTGTGCGGCACCCCCGAGTACATGTCGCCCGAGCAGGCGCGGGGCTCGCAGCTGGACCACCGCTCCGACCTGTACGCGGTGGGCGTCATCCTCTACCAGCTGATGACGGGCCTGCTGCCCTTCGAGTCCGACTCGGCGGTGGGCTTCGCCACCAAGCACCTCACCGAGGAGCCACCACCGCCCTCGCGCCGGCGGCCGGACGCTCGCATCTCCCCGGCCATGGAGCGGCTCATCCTGCGGGCGCTGTCCAAGAATCCCGCGGACCGGCCCGCCAGCGCCGAGGCCTTCAAGGCCGAGCTCCAGGCCGTGGACAAGGAGCGCCGCCGGATGGACTCGGCGCCGCGCCGCGCGGCGAATTCGTCGGCGGTGCTGGCACCGCTGCCGCGCAAGTCCGCCGCCGGCCCGCAGCCGCAGGGGGACGGTCGCGACGCCACGCTGCCAGGGTGGGGCAACGAAGTGACGATGGAGGCGACCGTGCGCGCCCTGCCGGGGGTGCTGGAGCCGCTGCCGGCGAACGCCGAGGCGATGGACGTCGCCCGGGAGCAGACGGATTCGCTCGTCCACACCCAGCCCGGTGCCGGTGGCAGCGGCGGCGTGGCCTTCTTCTTCAAGTCGCTGACCATCCTCCTGGTGGTCGCGGCGGCGGGGTTCTTCGCCTACTACTTCTTCATGGGAGCGGGCAGCGGGGCGCAGGACCTGCCGTATGCCCTGCCCAACAACGCGCCGGTGCCCGCGGGCTCCTCCAACAACCTCACCGCCGTGGGTGCCAGCCCGGACGTGCCGCTCTATGACCGGGCGATTGTCTCGGGCGAGCGCAACGTGGAGCGCGCGCTGGAGCTGGCGCGAGAAGGGGACAAGGCCCTGCAGCGCGCTGACGTGGGCCTGGCGGCGACCAAGTACCGCGAGGCCTTCAGCCGCAGCGGGGACCCGGAGCTGGCGCTGAAGCTGGGCGAGGTCTACTGGCACCGCCAGAATCCCGACAAGGAAGAGGCGCGAGGCTGGTGGAACCGCCACCTGCGTGAGCAGCCCGCGTCCAAGGCGCGCGCCCTCATCGAGCAGCGGCTGAACGGCACCGTGGCACAGCCCGCCTCGCCGTAGCGGCTCGGGCGGAGGTGCCGCGGCGGGCTCCCGGGCCCAGGCGGCGGCTTCCCCGGGGCGCGAGCCGCCATTCCCAACAGAGGAGAGAGGGCGGCAAGGCCCGGGCTTCCACCGGTGACGGGTGTTGGCCGAGGTGGGTGGGCCGCCTGCGTTCAGCCCAGCGCTTCCACCTGCACCACGTGCTGCCCCAGCCGGACGCGGTCGCCCGGACGGAGCGGACGCTCCACGCCGCTGGTGAGGCGAACATAGGTGCCCAGCCCGCCGGACAGGTCGCGCAGCAGCGCGCCCGTGGGGGTGGGGGACAGCTCGCAGTGGCGCCCGGCGAGGCCCTCGTCGCCCGGGAAGCTCAGGTCACAGTGCGCCAGGCCGATGGTGAGCAGCGGCGCGGCGGTCATCACCGCGCGGCCCGCACGGCCACCGACGAGAATCTCCTCCACGCCGTAGACGGCCTGCCCCAGCGGCACCGGAGCGCCGTAGATGGCGGGGCGGCCCGACACGGGCGGCTGGGGCTCGAGGCGCCCCGTGAAGCGGAACAGCCGCTGTCCGGCGCTGAAGAGCGTGCGCGGGGTGAGCGCCTCGGTGCCGCCCACGGTGACGAAGACGCCGGACGCGCTGGACTCGTCACGCACGTACAGCGCGCCGTCCTTCACCAGGAAGGTGGCGTGCAGGGGAGACACGTAGACGTCGTCCGAGAACAGGATGGCGCCGCGCTGGCGGCCCACGACGCAGCCGGTGACAGGGAGCTTGTAGCGCTGGCCCCGGGCGGAGCCGGCGACGACGGCCAGCCCGAAGCGGGAGGCCGCCGGAGGCGCGGGCCGGGCCGGGGCGGGGGCCACGCCCGCGCGGCCAGGCATCGCGCTGTCCGGAACGGGCGGGGGCGGACGCGTGGTGGCGGGGCCCGGAGCCGGTGCGTTGCCCGTGCGGGCCACGATGCCCGGGGGCGCCGTGGGAGCGCGCCCGACGGGGGCCCGCTCCACCATCATCCCCGCGGCGGTGGGCGGCGGCGTGCGCGCGGACGGGCGCAGCCCGGGCGGAACAGCGCTGGGCGCGGGCGGAATCACGGGCTCCGCCACCTTGCCACCCGGGAAGCTGGACACCGCCACGGGACGGCTGCCGGGAGGCGTCCCCGGCCGGGCAACCGCCAGCGGGGGACGGGGGGCGGCCGTCTGGGGGGCAGGAGACTGTTCGCTCAACGCCTGGCCGCAGAGCGTGCATGCCGCCGAGCGAGGCGAGTTGTACCCGTCACAGTTCGGGCAGACCACGGCGAGGGAGGACAGCAGGAGCTGTGACATGAGCGGAGCGAATTTAGGGGGGCGCAAAACACCGGGTCAACGAAAGCGAACGCACCAACTGGGGCGTCCGAGAGGCGGGTGACGTCCAGGTGTGGGGCAACGTTGCCCCTCCGTTGTTGCAAAGTTACGATTGCTCCTCATTCGATGATTCGCCTGAACGACATCCTCCAACGGGTTTCCCAGTACCACCCCGACCCCGACCTGGACATCATCAAGAAGGCCTACGTCTACTCGGCCAAGGTCCACCAGGGGCAGCTCCGGAAGTCAGGCGAGCCCTACCTCGTCCACCCGCTGGAGGTCGCCGGCATCCTGGGCGAGCTCAAGCTGGACGAGGCGTCCATCGTCACCGGACTGCTACACGACACCATCGAGGACACGCTGGCCACGGCCGAGGAGCTGACGGAGCTCTTCGGTTCCGAGGTGGCCCACCTGGTGGATGGCGTCACCAAGCTGTCCAAGTTCTCCGCGTCCGCGAGCCTGTCGCAGGAGGAGAAGCAGGCGGAGAACTTCCGGAAGATGATCATCGCGATGGCGCAGGACATCCGCGTCATCCTGGTAAAGCTGGCGGACCGCACGCACAACATGCGGACGCTGGACCACATGTCGGAGGAGAAGCAGGCCCGCATCGCGCAGGAGACGCTCGACATCTACGCGCCGCTGGCCAACCGGCTCGGCATCTCGTGGATCAAGACGGAGCTGGAGGACCTGAGCTTCCGCTACGTGAAGCCGCAGGAGTTCTTCGCGCTCCAGGAGAAGCTGAACAAGCGCAAGAAGGAGCGGGAGAAGTACATCGAGGAGACGTGCGAGCTCATCCGCTCGAAGCTGGCCGAGCGCGGGCTGAAGGGCGAGGTGAGCGGCCGCTTCAAGCACGTCTACAGCATCTACAAGAAGATCAAGGCGCAGGGCATCGACTTCGATCAGATCCACGACATCATCGCCTTCCGCATCATCGCGCCCACGGCGCCCTCCTGTTACGAGGCGCTGGGCCTGGTGCACGAGATGTGGAAGCCGGTGCCGGGGCGCTTCAAGGACTTCATCGCGATCCCGAAGCCCAACATGTACCAGTCGCTGCACACGACCATCATCGGTCCGCTCAGCGAGCGCGTGGAGGTGCAGATCCGCACCGCGGAGATGCACAAGATCGCCGAGGAAGGCATCGCCGCGCACTGGAAGTACAAGGAGGGCAAGGCCGTCATCTCCAAGGATGACGAGAAGTTCGCCTGGCTGCGGCAGCTGATGGAGTGGCAGCAGGACCTCAAGGACCCGAAGGAGTTCCTGGAGACGGTGAAGGTGGACCTCTTCACCGACGAGGTCTTCGTCTTCACGCCCAAGGGCGACGTGCGCTCGCTGCCGCGCGGCGCCACGCCAGTGGACTTCGCCTACGCCATCCACTCGGACGTAGGCAACCGGTGCGTGGGCGCCAAGGTGAACGGGAAGATCGTCCCGCTTCGCTACAAGATGAAGAACGGGGACACGGTGGAGGTGCTCACCAGCCCCCAGCAGCACCCGTCCAAGGACTGGCTCACCTTCGTCAAGACGAGCCGCGCGCAGCAGCGCATCCGTGGCTTCATCAAGCAGCAGCAGCGCGAGAAGAGCCTCCAGCTGGGCCGTGAGCTGGCGGACCGCGAGCTCAAGCGCTTCCAGCTGAACTTCAACCGGCTGCTCAAGTCCGGCGAGATGAAGAAGGCCGCCGTCGACCTGGGCTTCCGGGTGGAAGACGACATGCTGGTGGCCATTGGCTACGGCAAGGTGACGCCGCAGCAGCTGGTTCACCGGCTCGTCCCCCAGGACAAGCTCAACGCGGTGGAGGCGGGCGCCCGCGCGGATGCCGCCTCGGCCGCCACGACGCCAGCAGGGACGGGGGGCAACTCGGTGCTGCCCGGGCTGTCGCGCGTCACCGACCTGGCGAAGCGCCTGGTGGGCCGCAGCAACCGCAGCGGCGTGCAGATTGGTGGCGTGGACGACGTCCTCGTGCGCTTCGGGCGGTGTTGCAACCCCGTCCCCGGCGACCCCATCGCCGGCTTCATCACCCGGGGACGGGGCGTTACCGTGCATACGGTCGGCTGTGAAAAGGCACTGGCCACGGACCCCGAGCGGCGCGTGGACGTGACGTGGGACGTCCGGGGCGACTTCAAGCGCCCCGTCACCCTGCGCGTCCTCACCGCGGACCGTCCGGGCCTCCTGGCGGACATCACCAACACCTTCTCCAAGAAGGGCGTCAACATCTCCCAGGCCAACTGCCGGGCCACGGGCGATGACCGGGCGGTGAACACTTTCGAGGTCATCATCTCCGACCTCAAGCAGCTCACCGACCTGATGCGGACCATCGAGCGGCTCCAGGGCGTCTACTCGGTCGAGCGCATCTAACGGCCTCGGCGTTTCGTGGTAGAGCGCCCGGAAACCCCGGGCGGTCCGTCGCGGCGGGCCGCTCCCACACCCGAGGTGTGCCGCATGGCTCGCAAGGCAATCCACTCCGACCAGGCCCCCAAGGCCATTGGCCCGTACTCCCAGGCCGTTCAGGTGGACGCGGGGAAGATGACCTTCCTCTCCGGTCAGATTCCGCTCAACCCCGCCACCATGGAGATGGTGCAGGGGGACGTCGTCGCGCAGGCGGAGCAGGTGATGGAGAACCTGAAGGCCGTGCTCGCCGCGAGCGGGCTCGACTTCGCCCACGTCGTGCGCTGCACCATCTACCTCACCAACCTGGGTGACTTCGCCCGGGTGAACGAGGTCTACGGCCGCTACTTCACCGGCGCGCCGCCGGCCCGCGCCACCGTCCAGGTGTCCGCCCTGCCGAAGGGCGCCAACGTGGAAATCGACGCCATCGCCGTCTCCTGACGCGCCTGCCCACCGCTGGAAAGACGAAGGCCGCCGGACCGCTGGGGTCCGACGGCCTTTGTCGCTTCAGGCCTCAGGGGCCCGAGCAGGCACTACTTCGAGTCGGCCACCGTGGGGCCGGCCTTCTTCAGCTCCTCATCGATGATGCGCTTGAACGCGTCGACGGGCACGGCGCCCACGAGCGTGCGGCCATTGATGAAGAACGTCGGGGTGCCGTTGGCGCCGAGGCTGGAGGCCTGGGCCATGTCCGCCTCGATCTGCGCGTTGAACTTGCCCTGGTCCAGGGCGGCCTTGAACTTGTCCATGTTCAGGCCCAGCTCCTGCGCGTACTTCTCCAGGGAGGCGCGGTCCAGCGCGCGCTGATTGGCGAAGAGCTTGTCGTGGTACTCCCAGAACTTGCCCTGCTCGTGCGCGGCCAGCGCGGCGGCGGCGGCCGGCTTGGCGTTGGCGTGGAAGGGCAGGGGCTGGTTCTTGAAGGCGACCTTGATCTTCCCGGCGTACTGGTCCTCGAGCTGCTTCAGCGTGGGCACCACGCGGCTGCAGAAGGGGCACTCGAAGTCGGAGAAGGCGACGATGGTGACGGGCGCGTTCTTCTCACCCTTCACCGGGGCGTTGCCCACGTCCACCTTCTGGACCGGCGGCTCGGCCGGGGCGCCGGGGGCGCCGGTCGGCGTCTTCGGGGCGTTGGCGACGTTCTCCGCGTTCAGCTTGGCGTAGAGCTCCTCGGGCTTGGTGCCGGCGGCCAGCAGCTTGTCGGCCTTGGCGATCTCCTCGTCGATGACGCGCTTGAAGGCGTCGAAGGGCTGCGCGCCCACGAACTCACGGCCGTTGATGAAGAACGTCGGGGTGCCGTTGGCGCCCAGGGCGTTGCCAGCGGCCGAGTCGGCCTCCACCTTCGCCTTGAACTTGCCCTGGTCCAGGGCGGCCTTGAACTTGGCGACGTTCAGGCCCAGCTCCTGCGCGTACTTCTCCAGCGAGGCGCGGTCCAGGGCCTTCTGGTTGGCGAAGAGCTTGTCGTGGTACTCCCAGAACTTGCCCTGCTCGTGCGCGGCGTGCGAGGCCTCGGCGGCCAGCTTCGCGTTCGGGTGGAAGGGCAGCGGCTGGTGACGGAACACCACGCGCACGTCCTTGGCGTAGGTCTCCTTGATCTTCGCCAGGGTGGGGCCCACGCGGCTGCAGAAGGGGCACTCGAAGTCGGACCACTCGACGATGGTCACCTTGGCGGTGGCCGGGCCGAAGGAGGGGGAGTCCGCGGGGATGTCCACCTTCTGGACCTTGGCGGCGGGCTGCTGCGGCTGCGCCTTGGGCGCGGCGCGCTCGGCGCCCTTCGCGATGATGGTCTCGTAGACCTTGCTGCGCGGCGTGCCGCTCTTCACCAGGGCCTCCGCCTTGGCCTTCTCCTCGTCGATGAGGGCCTCGAAGTTGGCGATGGGCTGCGCGCCCGACAGGAAGCGGCCGTTGATGAAGAAGGCCGGGGTGCCGCTGGCGCCCAGCTGGCTGGCCAGGGCCTGGTCGCGGGTGATGATGTCCTGGTACTTGGGGTTGGCCAGCTCGGCCTTCCACTTCTCGACGTTCAGGCCCACGTCCTTCGCGTACTGCTCCAGGGAGGCGTCATCGAGCTTCTTCTGATTGGCGAAGAGCTTGGCGTGGTACTCCCAGTACTTGCCCTGCTCACCGGCCGCCATCGCGGCGATGGCCGCGGGCTTGGCGCGGGGGTGGAAGGACAGGGGGTTCTGCTTCATCACCACGCGCAGGTCCTTGCCGTACTTCGCCTGCAGCTTCTCGATGGTGACGTTGGCCCGGCTGCAGAAGGGGCACTCGTAGTCGGAGAACTCGACCACGGTGACGAGCGCGTCAGCGCTGCCGTGGCTGGGCGAGTTATCAATGGGGACCTTGTAGACGGTAGGGTCCACCGGCCGACGGCCACCCGGCGCCTGAGCGGCGGGAGAGTTCGGTGCGGCCTTGGCGGACTCGGACTTCGCGGACGGGCCGGTCGTGACGCGGCCTCCGACGAACCCGAGCACCAGGCCGACCAGCAGGGCCACGATGACATTGGGCTTCATGAGTGGGTCATGCTCCTTCGCCATGGGGCCGGCATTGTGGGCCCGAGCGGGTTTTCAACGAGGGCAGAGGGCGGCGGTCTTAACAGAGGGAATTCCAGACGCGCAAGCAAGCCGGTCTAGCCTTCCAGGGAGCCGAGCCCCCCTAGGGGCCCCAAAACTTGGGAGACCTCAGAAAAATTCCGTCAGAGTCTCGATCATGGACGCCGACGTGCGCATCGATGCCCGGGGCACCTTGTGTCCCATGCCCATCCTGGAGCTCGCCAAGGCCATGAGAGCACTGGCGCCAGGGACGCTGGTGGAGGTCGTCGCCACGGACCGCGGGCTGGAGGCCGACCTTCCGGCGTGGTGCGAGGCTACGGGGAATCCACTGGTCCGCATGGAGCGGCGGGAGCAGTGCTACGTGGGCTGGGTGCGAAAGGCGGGCTGAGCGGCGCCCGGCCCGCCGGGCGCCTCAGAGCATCTGGAGGACGCGATCTTCCAGGCGCTGCCCGCGGCTGACGCCGAGGATGAGCACGTCGTGCTGGAGCAGGTGCCGCACGACCTGGCTGATGACCTCCTCGGGCGCCACGCCGCCGCTGAAGCGCACGCGCAGCACGGTGTCGCTCTCCATGCGCGCGTCGGTGACGTGGGTCATCGCGGTGAGCTCGGGGATGAGCACGGTGCCGCGGGCGATCTGCACGCGGAACTCGGCGCCCTGGCCGGTGAGCTCGGACATGCTGCCGGCCTGCGCGAGCGTGCCCTTGTCGAGGATGGCGGCGGCGTCACAGAGCTCCTCCAGCTCCTGGAGGTTGTGGCTGGACACCACCACCGTCTGGCGGCCCTTCATGTCGCGGATGACCTGGCGCACCTGGGCGGCGATGCGCGGATCCAGGCCGGCGGTGGGCTCGTCCAGCAGCACCAGCGGCGGGTTGCCCATGAGCGCCTGCGCCATGGCGGCGCGCTTGGCCATGCCGTGGCTGAGCGCCTGCGTCTGGACGTTCCAGGCCTCGCCGAGGCCCACCTTGTCCAGGGCCTCGCGGGCCTCGCGCTGGGGCTCGGCGAGCGCGGACAGGCGGGCCCAGTACGTCAGCAGGGCACCCACCTCCCAGCCGGGCGGCAGCACGGCGTCCTGGGGCAGCGCGCCCAGCCGGCCCTTGAGGGCGCCCGGCGTGGTGGGGTCCACGTCCATGACCTTGAGCGTGCCCTCGGAAGGGTAGAGGTAGCCGCACATCATGGAGAAGGTGGTCGTCTTGCCGGCGCCGTTGGGCCCGATGAGGCCGTACACCGCGCCCCGGGGCACGCTGAAGCTGACGCCGTTGACGGCCACCTTGGGGCCGAAGCGCTTGGAGACGCCGAACAGTTCAATGGCCACGTCGCTCACAGGTCCCTCGCGCGCAGGATGCCGTAGGCCGCCACCAGGAAGACGAGCGCGAAGCCCGCGTAGGCGGCTCCGCTCGCGCCGAACTGCGCCAGGCCCGGATGCAGCAGGTCGCCGGCGTAGTACGACGGTGACAGGTAACGCAGGAAGCGCAGGCTGCCCGTGTCACCCGAGGCCCGGCCGATGGTGTCCATCAGCCAGAAGACGAACAGCAGGATGAAGTTGAAGACCAGGCTCACCGCGGGCGAGCGGAACAGGCTGGAGCAGAGCGTCGTGAGCGCCACGTAGGCCAGCGAGAAGACGATGGCCGCCAGCCAGAACTTCAGAAGGTTGAGCGCCATGGTCGCGAAGCCGAAGTCCGGGTTGGCGACGCGGGCGTACACGAAGATGGCCAGGTCGATGATGAGCACCAGCCCGAGCAGCAGCGTCGCCTGCGTGAGGAACTTGCCCAGCAGCACCGACGAGCGCCGGGCGCGCACCGTGAGGTAGCGCATGGAGCGCGGGCCCACCTCACCGCTGATCTGGTCGAAGCCCATCAGCGCGATGTAGGCCGGCAGGAAGAAGAGGGTGATCTTGAAGACGGCCAGCACCTCGAGCGGCACCTGCTCCAGCGCCTCGATCATCGCGCTGTCGTTGCTGGTGAGGAAGCCCAGCACGCCCTTGCGCATCTCCTCGTTGAATTGCTCCGAGGCGCTCGCGTCCGCGCCCTCCAACTGCTTGGCGACGGCGCTGCGGATCTCGCCCGCGATCCAGCCCACCACCAGCAGGACCAGCGCGGAGAACATGCTGTAGAGGCCGAGCAGCACCACCGTGCGGCCACTGCGCACGGCCCGGCGGAGCTCGGCGCTCCAGATCACCAATGTCTCTTTCAATCCGTCCAAGGTGTGGGGGAACCTAGCGGAGATGCGCACCCGTCCGCCAAGTTTCTGATTGCAGCGTCCGTGGACAGCGCGCCCCCAGCCGGTAGGATTCGGGCCCGCGCTCACCCCCCGGAGCCCACCCGCAGCAATGAGCATCCATCGCCGTCTCCTGACCGCCGCTGCGCTGTTCCCCCTCGTCGCCCTGCTCGGATTGGCGGCGCCGGAGTCCGTCCCGCCGGCCCCTGGGGCCGACGATGGGGGGATAGGTGTCGTCGCCCAGACGGACGCCGGCGCGGCGGCTGCCAACCCCGCGCAGGACGCGGGCACGTCGGACGCGGTGTCCGCCGCGGCGGTGCTGGGCGGCGCGCCGGATGGCGGCCTCGCGGCCCTGGCGGCGGAGCCGGGCATGGTGCCCCCGGCGCCGGTGCCCTCGCGTGAGAAGGCGCCGCCCATCGCCAAGGTGAAGCCGCTGGCGAAGAAGGTGGACCTGCTGGCCCGCGCGACGCTGGAGGGCGAGACGCTGGTGGTGAAGGAGAAGGGCGGCGCGAAGAAGCGCCTCACCATCGACCCGGTGCTGCAGGCGTCGCTGACGAAGATCCTCCGCACCTATGAAGTCCCCTACGGCGCGGCGGTGGTGCTGGAGCCCTCCACGGGGCGCGTGCTGGCGCTAGCGGAGCACTCCGCGGCGCAGCCGGAGCTGCGCGGCCTGCCGGTGCGCGCGGTGTTCCCCGCGGCCAGCGTGTTCAAGATCATCACCGGCAGCGCGCTGCTCGAGGCCGGCGTCACCCCGGAAACGGAGGAGTGCTTCCACGGTGGCAAGCGACGCCTCTCCGAGAAGCTGCTGGTGGACAGCGAGAAGGACGGCTCCTGCTATTCGCTGGCGATGGCCATGGGCAAGAGCGCCAACGTCATCTTCGCCAAGCTGACGAGCAAGCACCTCACGGTGGACGCGCTGCGCCGCATGGCCGCCCGCTTCCGCTTCAACCGCGAGATTGACTTCCCCGTCCCGACGGACGTGTCGCTGGCCGCCATCCCCGAGGAGTCCTTCGGCCTGGCCAACACCGGCGCTGGCTTCGGGGACGTGTACCTGTCTCCGCTCCACGGCGCGCTGGTGGCCGCGGTGGCGGCCAACGAGGGGCGCTGGGTGGACCCCGTCCTCATCGAGCCCGAGGGGCCCGCGCCGCTGCTCCCGGCCGAGGGCGAGCCCGTGCTCACGCCGGCGGTGGCGAAGGACCTGACCACCCTGATGGAGACGACCGTCACCCACGGCACCGCGCGCAGCGTGTTCCGCGAGCGCGGGTTCCGCGTCGAGGACGCCGTGGGCAAGACGGGCTCGCTGGCGGACCGGGAGCCGTTCCGGGACTACTCCTGGTTCGTGGGCTTCGCGCCCAAGGACAACCCGCGCGTCGCGGTGGCCGCGCTCATCGTCAATGATCCGAAGTGGCGCATCCGCGCGCCGTGGCTGGGCCGCGAGGCGCTGCGCCTGGGCCTGGAGCGCCTTCCCGCGCCGGTGGAAGTGACGGCCCCGGCCTCCGCCGCGGGCAAGCACTGAGGGGACGGCGCGTCAGCGGGGCGCCAGCTTGACCAGCCCCGCGTCCACGAAGCCCGCGAAGAACTTCAGCGCGTCCAGCTCCTGGAGCGGTGACACGTGGACGATGGCGGCCACGTCGCGTCGGCCGTCGATGCGGGACAGCAGGTAGCGCTCCGGGGCCGAGAGCTGGAGCGTCTTCAGGTGCGCGGGCGCCACCTGGAGGGTGGGGACCCGAGGCGGCTCGGCCAGCTCCCGGCGCAGGTGCACCAGCAGCTTCTCCTGCGCCGCCTTGACGAACTCCGCCGTGCGGGGGGAGGGCGCCATCTCATGCGCGCGCCGGGCCAGCGCCTCACCGTCCCGGACGTTGCCGGCATCGAGGAAGAGCTGCGCGGCCTGGAGCACCTCGTCCGACGAGGTCTCCGAGCCGATGACGCCGGTGTCCTGCTCCTCCTCCACCACGACGGACGTCTCGTCGGCGGGGGGCTCGTCGGAGACCTTCACCGCGTCCAGCCGGTAGAGCGCGTACAGGCGCTGATAGAGGAAGAAGTCCGTGGCGTGCAGCGCCAGGGCGATGCCGTCGATGGTGAGGCCTTCCTTGATGAGCGCGACGATGCGCTCGTCCATGCTGCCGGGCTTGCGCTCGGGCAGCTTGCGCTCGTCCACCGAGAGCCGGACGGCGCCGGACGGAAAGACGGCGCGGATGGCCTGCCAGGCGGTCTCCCGGAACTCGCCCTCGCGGTGGATGTCCAGCAGGTCCACGCTGACGTCCAGGCCCGCGACCTCCGGCGCCGTGTCCGCGGCCTCGAAGACGAAGCCGCCGTCCTCCCAGTGGAAGGCGTCGAGAATCATCTCCCGGAACTTGTGGCTGAGCGTGCCGCGGACGGTGGGCTCCGGCACCAGCCCCGTCATCACCAAGATCTTCCCCAGGAAGATGCGCGTCGCCGCCTGGGTGGAGAAGGCCTTCTCGAGCTGATCCTCCGTCAGGTGCCCCATATTGATGAGGAACTGACCGAAGAACTCGCGCGGCTGGTTGGAACTGGCGCTGACCACGTGGCCCTCGCGCAGTTCGAGTTGCTTGCGTACGTCCCCACGCTCCACCTTCAGGGACCCCGTCGCTCGCCGGTTCCCCAGATAGACGACGAGGTCCTTGAGAGGCATCGTCGAGAAGTCGCCAGACAAGCCACGCATCAACCGCCCATCCTGCCCCGCATGCGCGTCGATATCTACTCGAAACCCAACTGCTCCCTCTGCGACAAGGCGGCTGCCGTCGTGGCGTCCGTCCAAGCCCGCATCCCCTTCGAGCTACGGATCATCTCCATCCTGGAGGACCCTGAGGCCTTCGCCCGGTGGCGTTACGACATCCCCGTGGTCGTCATCGATGGCGTGCCCGCCTTCATCCACCGTGTGGACCCCGCCGAGCTCGAGGCGAGGCTGCATGAGGTCAAAGGTGGCACAGCCATTGCTAAAACCGCTGCCCAGGATGGGTAGCAGGGTTCCCTTCCCTAGTAAATCCGGGGGGATGGGGCAGTCAGGACGGGGTGCGAGGCTGTAATTCCGGGGGAGGGCCTCCAGAAGCGGCGGAGAAATCTTCACGCGGGAAGGTGGAACGGTGGGTGTGAGAAGGAAACGGATGGGCAAGGCGGGGCAGCCGCCCACCGTGCTCGTCGTCGAGCCCCGAGCAACGGACCTGGAGCGGACCCGGTTGCTCCTGGCGGAGGCGGGCTTCCGGGTGGTGCCGGTGACGCGCTTCGACGCGGCGGTGCCGCTCTTCGAGGTCATCCGTCCGTCCGCGGTGCTGCTGGCCGCGCAGGCCCCGGACTTCGCGGCCGTGCAGGTGGCTCGCCGGCTGCGGCAGCTCAGCCATGGCGCGGTGCCGCTGCTCTACCTGGTGGATGAGCAGGACGTGGAGGCCCGGCGCTACTGCCTGGAGCGTGGGCAGTGCGTGGACCTGGTGCCCCGCTCGGGCAGTGGCTCGGAGCTGGCCATGAAGCTCCATGCGCAGCTCCAGCTGAAGGACGCCGTGCTGCGGGCCGCCGCGGGGGAGGAGGCGGGGACGGCGCAGGCGCTCCATGACCCGGCGACCGGGCTCTACAACCGGCCCTTCCTGCTGGAGCTCATCAGCCTGGAGGCCCGGCGGGCGGAGCGCTACGGCGGAGGCTTCTCCGTGGTGGCGGCCGAGGTGGGGGGCTGGGCGGCCTTCCGCAAGGAGTTCGGGCGCGGCATGGCGGAGCGTCTGCTGGTCTACAGCGCGGTGGTGCTCGGGCAGACGGTGCGCGAGGCGGACGCGGTGGCACGCGTGGGTGACTGTCAATTCGCGCTGATGCTGCCGGGAACGCCCGCGGAGTCGGTGCAGGAGGTGGTATCCCGCGTGGCGGCGCGCTTCGAGACGGCGCGCTTCCAGGTCGAGGGCAAGGTGGTGCGCACCTCGCTGGAGCTGGGGACGGTGAGCTTCCCGGACTCGGTGGGGACGCCCACGCAGTTGTTGCGCGCGGCGCAGCAGGACATGCGCCGTGCACGTGAGTTTCGCCGAATGGTCGGGAGCGCGTCCCGGCTATCGGTCTGAGGGCGGGTAGGACTTCGATGCAGCGGGCGAGTGGAGGCGAGGGGATGGACCGGATCGCGGTACTGGTGGTGGATGACGAAGAGTCTGTGCGCACGTTCCTTTCCGAGCTGCTCGGCAGCGCGGGCTACCAGGTGCGCTGTGCCGCCAGCGGCACCCAGGCGTTGGAGATGCTGTCGGGTGGCTCCTTCGACGCGGTGCTCCTGGACGTGGTGATGCCGGAGATGAGCGGCCTGGAGGTGCTGCGCCGCTACCAGTCCATGGGCGGCGGCGCGCCGGTCATCGTGTTGAGCGCGCTGGCGGGAGCGGACGACGCCGTCCGAGCGCTGAAGATGGGCGCCAGCGACTACCTGGCGAAGCCGTTTGGCAATGACGAGTTGCAGGATGCGCTCGCCCGTGCCCTGGGGACGCGGGCCCCGGAGCGTCAGGCCGCGGCGCCCGTCCTGCCCCAGCGCGGCGTGCTGCCGGTGGTGGATGCGTCCATGGAGCCGCGCGTGCTCATCTCGACGTCGCCGGCCATGCGCCGCGCTCGCGCGCTGGTGGAGCGCATCGCGGACACCGACGTGCCGGTGCTGCTCCTGGGCGAGTCCGGTACGGGCAAGGAGGTCATCGCGCGGGAGATCCACGCGCGCAGCCAGCGGCGCAGCCGCCCCTTCATCAAGGTGAACTGCGCGGCGCTGCCCGGTGAGCTGCTGGAGAGCGAGCTGTTCGGCCACGAGCGCGGCGCCTTCACCGGCGCCACGGCCGAGAAGCCGGGCAAGTTCGAGCTGGCCGACGAGGGCACCATCTTCCTGGACGAGATTGGCGAGATGGCCATCCGGCTCCAGGCCAAGCTGCTCCAGGTCCTCCAGGACGAGGAGTTCTTCCGCGTCGGCGGCAAGAAGAGCGTGCGCGTGGACAGCCGCGTCGTCGTGGCCACCAACCGCGACCTGGAGAAGGAAATCGCGCTGGGCAACTTCCGCGAGGACCTCTTCTACCGCCTCAACGTGGTGGCCATCCGCCTGCCGCCGCTGCGCGAGCGCCGCGAGGACGTGGTGCCGCTGACCGACCACTTCCTGAAGAAGTACGGCCGCGGCTATCTCAGCGGCGTGTCCGAGCTGCCCACGGAGGTGCTGCACGCCTTCGCGGACTACGACTGGCCGGGCAACGTGCGCGAGCTGGAGAACATGGTCCGCCGGCTGTGCGTGCTGAAGGACCCGACGCTGGTGCTGGACGAGCTGCGTGCCGCCGTCCGCACGCCGGCGAGCGCCCCGTCGCTGCCCACGTCCTACGCGGGGGATGACGGAGGCCCGTTCGGCCGCGCGCATGACGAGGGCTTCCGCACGCCGCCGCCCTCGGTGCAGGTGCTGGAGATGCCGTCGCGGGGGGCCGCCTTCGGCCTGGCCTCCGTGTCTCCGTTGCCGCCGCCCTCGCACGCGCCCATTCCGATGGAGCCCGCGAACGCGGTGGTGCCCGCGCCGCGCTACGTCAATCCCTTCGACGTGCCGCAGCCGCCGCCTCCGCCCGCGCCCACCGGCGAGCTGTCGCTGAAGGACATTGGCAAGCGGGCGGCGATGCTGGCCGAGCGTGAGGCGATTCTCGCCATGCTCCAACGCACCGCGTGGAACAAGCGGCGAGCGGCCACCAAGCTGCGCATCAGCTACAAGGCGCTCCTCTACAAAATCAAGGAGTGCGGCATCATCGACCCGCGCGCCAGCGCGGAGCTGTAGGCCCCTCCAGCCTCCACTTGCACAGTCCCCGCGGTCTCGCTATCGCGGGGACATGACGCCTCCTCTCGTCCTCCTGGGGTCCGGGTACACGCTCACGCGGTTCGCGGTGGCGGAGGCCCGCGCGGGCCGTGATGTGCGGGCGGCCACGCGAGATGCCACGCGCCGCGCCGAGCTGGAGCGCGCGGGCGCCCGCGTCACCTCCCTGGAAGAAGCGCTGACGCAGACGGCGGGGGCGCACGTCGTCGTCTCCGTGCCGCCCGAGGCGGGGCTGGATGACCGCATCGCCTCGGCGCTGGCGGAGCGTCCGCCCGAGCGGCTCATCTACCTCTCGTCCACGGGGGTCTACGGCCGGGCGCGGGGCCACGTGGACGAGGACACGCCCGTGGAGCTGTCCACGCCGTCGGCGCGCGCGCGCATCGACGCGGAGTCCCGCTTCCTGCCACTGGGCGCGATGGTGATGCGCATCGCCGGCATCTACGGGCCCGGACGCAGCATGCACACGCGGCTGCTCTCCGGCGCGCTCCGGCTCCCGGAGGGGGGCGGTGGGCGCATCTCCCGCATCCACGTGGACGACCTGGTGGACGCCATCCGCGTGGTGCTGGTGCGGGGAGACGCGGGCGCCGTCTACTGCGTCGCGGATGATCGCGCCGCGCCCACCGAGGAGCCGGTGGCCTGGCTCTGCCAGCGGCTGGGCGTGCCGATGCCGCCCCGCGTTCCCCTGGAGAGCCTCAACGAGACGGTGCGGGGCGATAGGGCCGTGTCGAACGCACGCCTGCGGACGCTGGGCTGGGCGCCTCGCTACCCGGACTTCATCGCGGGGTACACGGCGATGCTGGAGGCCGAGGGCCGTCACGCGGGGCCTTCGCGCATCACCCTGCGCAGGCTCCAGCCCGATGACGTGGAGGTGTTCCGCGCGCTGCGGCTGCGCGGGCTCCAGGACAGTCCGGAGGCCTTCGCGGCCTCGCTGGAGGAGGACGCGGCGCTGCCGCTGGACGCCCTGCGTGGCTGGCTTTCGGGCACGTCCCAGTGCGTCCTGGGCGCCTTCGATGGCGAGCACCTGGTGGGCGTGCTGGGCCTGAAGCGCGAGGCCCGGGCCAAGCTGGCGCACAAGGCCGTGGTGTGGGGCATGTACGTGGTCCCCGAGGCCCGCTCGCGGGGCGTGGGCCGCCGGTTGCTCTCCGCCCTCATCGAGGAGGCGCGGAAGATGGGCGGCATCCAGTGCCTGCTGCTCGGCGTCGCGGTGGGGAACGCGCCGGCGCATGCGCTGTACCGGTCGATGGGGTTCCGGACCTATGGCGTGGAGCCGCACGCGCTGAGGGTGGGGGAGACCTTCGTCGACGAGGAGCTGATGGTCCTCACCCTCTGAGTCGCATGGCCGCCCGAGGGCGTCTCGCGTCCTCCCGGGGCCTGGCGTGCGGCGGGTGACAGATTTTCGAGGGGGCGGTGTTCCAGGAGACGCGCGAGGCCGGAGGCGTCAGTACCTGGAAACCGAGGGCGCTTCGCCGCGTTGGAGACCCGCTGCGCATGGCCCCTGGCATCCCTGACTGGCTTCTGGAGCGAATCGCGCTGGGCGAGCTTCCGCCGGAGACGCTGGACGCCGCGCGTGAGCGGCTGGCGCGCGAGCCCGGCGGCGCCGCGCGGCTCGCCCGTCTGGACGCGGACTCACGTCGGACGCTGGAGCGCCACCCGCCCGCAGCCGTTGCCGCGGAGGTGGCCCGGCGAGCGCGCGTGGCCCAGGTCCAGACGGCTTTGGCGCAGCGCGGCGACTCGCAGGGCTGGCATGGCCTGTCGCTCAGCCTCCCCGTGGCCGCCTCGCTCGCATTGCTCTTCATGTCCGCGCCGGGAGAGCTGCCGGAGCCCGCCGGGATGACGTCCCCACTGGTCGTGCTGGAGACGGGGCGCATCAAGGGCACCCCCCGCCTGCGCGTCCACCGGCAGGTGGCTGGTGAACCGGAGCTGCTCGCCGACCATGCTCCCGCCCGGCGCGGGGATGTACTGCAGCTCAGCTATGTGTCCGCCGGCAGCCGCCATGGTGTCGTGGTGTCGGTGGATGGGCGCGGCACGGTGACGCTGCACCACCCCACCACAGTGACGGGAAGTACGGAGCTGGCCACGGGGGAGGCGGTGTCCCTGGCCCACGCGTACGAGCTCGACGACGCGCCGGACTTCGAGCGTTTCCTCTTCGTGACCTCCGATGCGCCGCTGGAGGTGGGGGCAGTGCTGGAGGCGGCACGCGTTCTCGCCCGCCAGCCCTCCGATGCGCGCACCCGGGCGCTGCCACTTCCGGATACCCTGGGCCAGACGTCCTTCACGTTGGAAAAGGTGCGGTGATGACGCGGTCCTTCCTCTCCTTGCTGCTGCTGGTGCCGGTGCTGGCCACGGCGGCCCCCGAGCCCACGGCACCGCCGCTGGCGGTGCGCCGGTTCGCGCTGCTGGTGGGCGTCAACGACGGGGGCGAGGGCCGCGCCAGGCTCCGCTACGCCGTCTCGGACGCGCGCTCCTTCGGCAGCGTCCTGGAGGAGCTCGGCGGCGTGCAGCCCCAGGACAAGCTGATGGTGTTCGAGGGCAACCGCGCCGCCCTGGAGTCCGCGCTGGCGCGCTTCAAGTCCATGCTGGCCGCGGCAACCAAGGCCGGCACGCGCATCGAGGCCCTCATCTATTACTCGGGGCACTCCGACGAGCAGGGACTGCTGCTCCAGAAGGACCGCTTCGGCTACCGCGAGCTGCGCAAGGCGCTGGAGTCGCTGCCCGCCGACGTGCGCATCGCCATCCTGGACTCGTGCGCGTCGGGCACGCTGGCGCGGCAGAAGGGCGGGGTGCGGCGGCCGGCCTTCATGGTGGATGCGTCCTCCGCGGTGCGGGGCCACGCCATCCTCACGTCGTCGTCCGAGGACGAGGTGTCCCAGGAGTCCGACCGCATCGGCGGCTCCTTCTTCACCCACAACCTGGTGTCCGGCCTGCGCGGCGCGGCGGACATGTCGGGCGACGGCCGGGTGACGTTGCACGAGGCCTACCAGTTCGCCTTCCACGAGACGCTGGCGCGCACGGAGGAGACGCGCGCCGGGGCCCAGCATCCCGCGTATGACATCGAGCTGGCGGGCACGGGCGACCTGGTGATGACCGACCTGCGCTCCACGTCGGCGGTGCTGGTGCTGGGCGACATGGTGGATGGGCGTCTCTACGTTCGCGACGCCCAGGGCCGGCTGGTGGTGGAGCTGAAGAAGTACGCGGGCCGCACCACCGAGCTGGGGCTCCAGAAGGGCCGCTACACGGTGATGCGCAAGCTGCTCGACCAGACGTCGCAGGCGGAGTTCGAGCTGGGGGACGGCGGCCGCACGGTGCTGGCCGCGTCCGCCTTCCGCGCCGTGGACGGCGAGCTGACGGCCATGCGCGGCGGTGGCTCGCTGCCGACGGTTGCGGCCGCAGCGGGCGTGGCCGAGGTCGCGGTCGCGGGCTCGGGGCGCCGGCACCGCTTCTTCAACGCGGGCCTGGCTCCCGGCCTCCAGACGAATGACGTGATGAGCGGTGGCGACGCCGTGGACAACAGCCTGTCCATCGCCCTGGGCATGTCCCGCATGGCGCGGCTGGATGGCGTGGCGATGGCGCTGGGGGCGAATCTGGCCACGGACTCGGTGGAGGGCCTGCAGCTGGCGCTGGGTACCAACGTGGCTTGGGGCGACATCACCGGCGTGCAGCTGGCCGTGGGCGCCAACTGGACGCACGGCACGGCGGAAGGCGTCCAGGCCGCGGTGGGCCTCAACCGGTCGCGCCGCAGCGGCACGCTGAGTCAGCTCGCGGTGGGCGCGAACGTGTCCAGCACCTCCCTGGCGGGCACGCAGCTCGCGGTGGGCGGCAACTGGACGGCCGGAGACGTCGTGGGCATGCAAGGCGCGGCGGGCTTCAATTACACGCAGGGGCGGATGTCGGGCTTCCAGGTGGCCGTGGGTATGAGCCGGGCGGCGGAGGTCCGGGGCGCGCAGCTGTCGCTCCTCAACGTGGGCGGCGACGTGAAGGGCGCGCAGGTGGGCATCGTCAACGTCGCGGGGCGGATGAACGGCCTCCAGCTGGGGCTGGTCAACGTGTCGCGCGAGATGGAGTCCGGCGTGCCGGTGGGGCTGGTGAGCATCGCGCGCAACGGCCAGTTCCACGTCGAGGCCTTCGGCAACGACTTCAACTACGCCAACGCCGCCGTCAAGGTGGGCAGCCGGCACTTCTACTCCACGCTGGTGGTGGGCATGGGCAGCGCGGAGGGCTCGCGCGGCCCCAGCCACTGGTCGCTGGGCCTGGGCCTGGGCGCGCACCTGCCGCTCTCCCAGCGCTTCTTCCTCGACGTGGACGCGGTGTCGAACACGCTCTACGACTGGGATGCCGCTTTCGAGGGCAACCGTTTCGTGCACCAGCTTCGCGTGGTGGCCGGCTTCCAGGTGTCACAGCGCTTCGCCGTCATCGCGGGCCCCACCTTCAATGTCCTGCACGGCGCGAACGGCGAGGTGGTGGACAACCTGAGCCGCCTGTCGAGGCGTGACGCCGGGGACGTGCTCCTGTGGCCCGGTGTACAGGTGGGCCTGCGGCTCTGACGCGGGGCCGATGGCTCCCATCAGCGGGACGAAAGGGCGCTTTGGAATGGCGCCTTTCCATTCACGCTTCCCCGGTGAGAGGCTGACCCTCCGGCGCTGAGGACGGCCGGTGCAACCCTTGCCCTGGGGGAGTGATGTCCAAGTTGCTGTTCGCGGCCTTCAACGACGGCGTGAGTCTGTCCATGGCGGGCAACCACGCGGCGGCCATCCTCGCGTTCGACAAGGTCCTGGCCGTGGACCCCAAGCACGTCCCGGCGCTCACCGCGAAGGGGGCGTCGCTGGCCACGCTCGAGCGCTTCGAGGAGGCGCTGCGCTGCTTCGAGCGGGCCATCGAGGTGGACCCGAGTGGTGCGGAGACTCATCGCGAGGCCGCGCTCTGCCAGTTGGAGCTGGGCGAACCGGAGGCCGCGTCGCAGCTCCTCCAGCGCGCCACGCAGCTCAACCCCACGCCGGGCTTCCGCGAGTCGACCGCCGTCCAGATATACACCCTGGGCAACGCGCTGCTGACGCGGGGCTCGCGCCGCCCCGACAAGGCCCGCTACCGCCAGGCGCGCCACGTCTTCGAGCTCGCGCTGGAGCTGTCCCCGGCCTACGCCGAGTGCGCCAGGGCCCTGGCCGACGTCTGGGAGCACCTGGGCGACACCGCCCAGCGCGACCACTACGCCCAGCTCGCCACCCGGCTTCGCCCCGTGCCGGCCTAGCAGGGGGCTGACCGCCGGCCCGGCCAGTGCCGGACGCGTCGGCTTTCGCTCCCGGTTTCAAGTCCGGACGCGCCAAGGCGGTTCGGAATGTTACACCTGACGCGGCCTTTTTCCGTTATACTTCAAGAAATTCGCGTAAAGCACGACAACGCCGCCCGGGAGAATCCAGAATGATCGTCATGCTCGAGCCGGACTCACCTGAGTCCGTGGTGTCCGCCGTCCTCCAGGTCGCCTCGCAGTACAAAGGCGTGACGCCTCGGACGCACGTCATCGGGGGCTCCGAGTACACGATTACGGAGGTCTACCTGCTGGGGCCAACGGCGCAGGTGCCCGTCGAGCCCTTCGAGCAGATTCCGGGCGTGCGGCAGGTGGTGCGCGTCTCGCAGAAGTACCGCGTCATCGGCCGGCACAAGGGCCAGCGGACGTCGGCGGGCTTCGAGTACAACGGCATCACCTTCGACGAGCGCTCCGTGCAGGTGTTCGCCGGCCTGTGCGCCGTGGACAACCGGGAGAACGTGGACACGATGATGGCGGCGCTCGCGCGCGTCGGCATCCGCACCACGCGCATGGGCGCCTACAAGCCCCGCACCAACCCCTACGAGTTCCAGGGCCTGGGCGCCGCCTGCCTGCCGTGGGTGTTCGAGTCGGCGGGCAAGCACGGCATCAAGGTCATCGCGATGGAGGTGACGCACCCGCGTCACATCGACGAGATTCGCGACGCGCTGGAGCGCTCGGGCAACGCCACGGGCGTCATGCTCCAGGTGGGCACGCGCAACGCGCAGAACTTCGAGCTGCTGAAGAGCATTGGCCAGCAGCGCGTCTTCCCCGTGCTCTTCAAGCGCGGCATGGGCATCACCCTGGAGGAGTCCCTCAACGCGTGCGAGTACGTGGCGAGCGAGGGCAACCCGAAGATCGTCTTCTGCCTGCGCGGCGTGAAGACGCACCTGGGTGACCCGCACCGCAACATGGTGGACTTCGCGCACGTGCCGGTGGTGCGGCGGCTGACGCGCCTGCCGGTGTGCGTGGACCCGTCGCACGCCATTGGCCAGGCCGCGGCGCCGCCGGACGGGCTGCCCGACATCTTCCACGCCATTGGCCAGGGCCTCATCGCTGGCGCCTCCATGGTGCTGGTGGACTTCCACCCGCAGCCCGAGGCCGCCCTGTGCGACGGCCCGCAGGCGCTGCGGATGGAGCAGCTCCCGGCGCTCCAGCGCTACGTCAACCTGGTCCGCGGCGCGTACGACGAGGCGGTGCGCAACGGCGACGGCCTGGGCGGCACCCCCGCCTGAGGCTCACACCACGCCGTAGCTTCCGAGCACCCGCAGGGTGATGCAGGCGGCCTGGGCGGCCTCCACCGCCTCGCGCACCCGCGGGTCCTCCAGCGCGCCGTCCACGTCCAGGCACCAGACGTACTCCCACGCGCGGCGCTGGGGCCGCGACTCCAGCCGCGCCACGTTGAGGCCGCGCGAGGAGAACGCGCTCAGCGCGCGGTAGAGCGCGCCCGGCCCGTTCTCCACGGTCAACGCCAGGGCCGTCTTCCGCCGCGTCCACGGGCGCTCGGGCGCGGGCCCCAGGGCGAGGAAGCGCGTGTAGTTGTCCGGCGAGTCCTCCACGCCTTCCTCCAGCACCGTCAGCCCGTACAGCGACGCGGACAGCCGGCTGGCGATGGCGGCCGTGTGGGGTGGGGCCTCCTCGGCCACCTTCCGGGCGGCGATGGCGGTGTTCGTCTCCGGCAGCGGGGTGATGCCGCGCCGCCGCAGGTAGCCCGCGCACTGGGCCAGGGCCTGCGGGTGCGAGAGGGCCTGCTGGATGCCCTCCAGCGTCTGCCCCGGCGGGGCCAGCAGGCAGTGGCGGATGCGCAGGGACAGCTCGCCCGTCACCGGCACGTCGTGCTCCAGCAGCAGGTCCACCGTCTCCGCCACCGGGCCGCCGAGCGAGCTCTCCACCGGCACCACGCCGCCGTGCACGCGGCCCTCGGCCACGGCCTCGAAGACGGCGCGGAAGGTGAGGCAGGGGACGGCCTCCACGTCCGCGCCATGGAGCACGCGCAGGGCCTCTTCACCGTAGGCACCGGGCTCGCCCTGGAAGGCGATGCGGTGCCGCCGCGGCTCAGCCATGTGGCGCCTCCGCGCGCGCATACGTGCCCAGCACCCGCAGCGACGAGGTGAGGGGACGGATGTCCTCCAGGGCCGCCGTCACCGCGGCGGAGGCGGCGTGGCCCTCCACGTCCAGGTAGAAGCGGTACTGCCACGGCTGTCCGGGGATGGGGCGCGACTCCAGCTTGCTCAGGTTCACCCCGCGCAGCGTGAGCCGCTGCAGCAGCTCCCCCAGCGAGCCGGGGCGATGCTCCAGCACCACCATCAGGGACGTCTTGCAGGGCACGCCGGGAGACAGGGGCGTGGCCTCGCGGCCCACCTCCACGAAGCGCGTGTAGTCGAAGGCCGGCTGCAAATCCCCCGCGAGCACCTCCAGGCCGAAGCGCTGCGCCGCCGTCTCGCTGGCGATGGCCGCCACCGTCGGGTCATTGCGCTCGCGGACCTTCTGCGCCGCGCCGCCGGTGTCCACGTCCGGCACCGCGCGGGCCCAGGGCACCTTCTCGCGGAGGAACGCCTCGCACTGCGCCAGCGCCTGCGGGTGCGAGAGCACCTCGCGCAGGTCCTCCAGCTTCGAGCCCGGCAGGCCCAGGAGCCGGTGGTCCACCTGGCTGACGAGCTCCGCGGTGATGACCACGCCGCCCTCGGCGAGCAGGTCATAGGTCTCGTTCATGCTGCCCGCGGTGGTGTTCTCGATGGGCAGCAGCACCAGGTCCTGCTCGCCGCGGCGCAGCGCCTCCACGGCCTCCCGGGCCAGGTCGAACCCGGTGAGCAGCACGCCGCCCGCGCGATTCGCGTAGCGGCGGCGCGCGGCGAGGTGGCTGTAGGAGCCCTCCACGCCGGGGTAGCCCACGCGCAGCGGCGTGCTGTCCAGGCGGGTGACGAGCTCGTGCTGCCGGGCCACGGACATGTCGATGAAGAGACGCCAGATGCGCTCCACCTCGTGCGGGTCCAGCCCGTGCTCCGCGGCGCGGGTGCGGATGCGGCGCAAAAGCAGGTCCTCGCGGCGCTGGTCCCGGAAGGGGGCGGCCGCGGCCAGCTTGGCCCGGGCCACGTCGTCCGCCAGGTCCATGCGGCGGCGGAGCGCGTCGAGGATTTCCTCGTCGATGCGCTCGATGGACGTCCGGATGGCGTCGAGGTCGGGGAGGGTGGTCATCACGAGGTCTCGAGGTTGCGCCACATGAGGTGATGGGGCCCGATGCCGGGAAGGTCGAAGGGCTCGCCCCGCTGGGCGAAGCCCTGCGCGCGATAGAACCCTGAGGCCGTCATCCGCGCGTTGCACCACACCTGGGAACCGCCCTGCTGCGCCGCATGCTCCATGCAGGCCTTCAGGAGGGCGGCGCCATGGCCGTGACCTCGCAAGGTCGGGTCCACCGCCATGCCTCGCAGCCGCCACGCCGTGGTGGCGCGCAGCGCGTCCGGTGGCGGCTCGCGGTAGAGCGAGGCCACGCCCACCAGGCGCCCCTGCAGGAAGGCGCCCAGGTGGAGCGTGTCCGTGTCGTCATCGCCTGGATAGACAGCCATCTCCGGAGGCTGGTTGGGGCGGAGGATGGCGTGGCGCAAGCCGCGCGTCTCCCGGGCCGGAATCCTGCGGATATCGGTGGTACTCACGGCGCCGGAGTATGCCCTCGGGGGCAGCGCCCTACCAGCATCGCGGTACTACTTCGGCAGGACTGTTCTTCCCAGCTTCAACACCTGCTTGAAGTGCGTGGCGGTGACGGGGGCCACGCTCAGCCGGCCGCGGGTGACCAGCGGGAAGTCGCTCAGCGAGGCCGTGGCCTTGATGGTGGCCAGATCCACCGGCTGGGTGAAGGGGATGACGGGGCCCATGAACGTGGCCGCCCAGTCCTCGCCGGGCGCGGTGGAGTCCGGGCCCGGCGGCGTGAGCACGCGGGCCACGCCCACCACGGCCTTGTCTTCATTGGAGTGGTAGTAGAGGCACAGGTCGCCGGGCTTCATGGCCCGGATGTTGTTGCGCGCCTCGAAGTTGCGTACGCCCGTCCACTCCGTCTTCCCGTCCTTCTCCAGCTGGGCGTAGGCGTAGACGGAGGGTTCGCTCTTGATGAGCCAGTACTGAGGCTTTGCCATGGCGGCGCACCATAGAGCAGGGCCGGGCTCGGGATTCCAGCGCCTTCGCGCGAAACCGCGCGGGTGGACCGCCCGAGGCCCGGCGCCAGGACGCCGGCGCCAGGCCTCTTCCACGTGCCTCCGACTACGCCTGCTTCGCGACGCTGGTCGCCGCCGGCGTGGGCGTCTTGTTCGTGAGCAGCGCGCTGCTGGCATACAGCGCCAGGCCCACCACCGCGACCACCGCGGCCTCCATCTGCGTCGCGAAGGCCACGCCCATCAGGGTCATGGCTCCGGTGCCCATCGCGAACGACGCCGCCACCGCCCCTGCCGCCTTCCTCATCCGTCCTTCCCCCGTTCTCGCGAACTCATCACGCGTTGTGGACTTCCTTACCCCGCGCGAAGGTCATTCCAAGACGCGTGCCAGCCACTGGACGCTTGGATTGGGAAGTCCGGGGGGACGAAGAGGGAAAAGTCGTTCCGCGATCGGAGCACTGTCTGAAGAAAGCACTGGATGCGACGCGGGGACAATGCCGGAAAAATTTCCTGAACCCCATGGGCTCCTACACGAGGGCAGTTCGTAACCCACTGCGATCCATGGGCTTTCCCTCCCCCTGGTACGTGGCACATCCGCTGCTAAGGCAACGGCGCCGGAAGCAACGCCCGGCTGCTGACGGGCCGGGAGCGCAACACACGCTTTTGAGGGAGATTGGACGATGGGCAAGACGAGCGCGGGGTTCTGGACGGTGTTGGGTGTGATGCTCCTGGGGGGCTGCGCGCACCAGCCGGCGGTGAAGGTGGACAACACGGAGCAGCCCTATCGGATTGGCCGCGAGGACGTGCTGGACATCGCCGTTTGGCGTGACGCGGAGCTGTCCCGGACGCTTCCTGTCCGTCCGGATGGCTACATCTCCATGCCCATGGTGGGCGAGGTCCACGCGGCGGGGAAGACGCCCACGGAGCTGGCCGAGTCCCTGAAGCAGGCGTTCCAGCCGTACGTGCAGGACCCCCGCGTGACGGTCATCGTCCGCGAGGTGAACAGCAGCCGCGTGTTCGTCACCGGCGAGGTGGCCCACCCGGGCGCCTATCCGCTGCGCGGCCGGGTGTCGCTGCTGCAGGCCATCGCCCTGGCGGGCGGTTTCACGGACTTCGCGAACTCGGATGGAATCGTGGTCATCCGCAGCGACAAGAACGGCGGGCAGATTCCGGTGCGCTACCGCGACCTCATCTCTCCGGATGGCGGACACGAGCTCATGCTCCGCCCGGGTGACACCATCGTCGTGCCGTGAGGTGTGGGGAGGCCGTGGGCGGAGTGGACGTGGACGGTGGCGGGTGTGCGGGACGGAGGGCGACGGTGAAGGGCAACTGGAAGAAGTGGCTACTGGCGGGCCTGATGCTCGCTGCTCCCGCCGCGCACGGCGCGACTGTCTGGGAGCCCCGGCTGCGGCTGACGGCCGAGGAGCGGTTCGACGACGACCTCCGCCTGGGCGGGGACGGCACCGGCCAGCTGATGACCAAGCTGACGCCGCGGCTGGGGCTGGAGGCGAAGGACGCGCGGCTCACGCTGGACAGCTTCTACGCGGCCGACCTGCTGATGCGGCACGGCTCGGGCAGGACGACGCTGGACCACCGGGGCGGGCTCGAGGCCCGGCACCTGCTGTCGCGCACGCTGCGGCTGGATGCCGCGGTGCGGGTGTTCCGCGTCACCGACCCCAGCTCCCTGCCGCGTGACGGCCTGGCCCGCTCCACGCAGCCCACGTTCTTCACGCAGGCGACGCTGGGCGTGACGAACCGCGTGACGTCGCGGCTGGACCTGCGCGCGGGCTACCGCTTCGAGGTGGTGCGCATCCTCGAGGCCGGCCAGCAGGCGGGCTATGCGCATGCGCCGTCGCTGGAGGCGTGGTACCGCACCACGCGGCGGCTCAGCCTGGGCCTGGAGTACCGGTACCAGGGCTTCCTCTACGACGGGACGCTGAGCCAGGCGCATGGCGCGGCGCTGGGGTTGCGGTACCGGCTGACGCGGCCTACCACCCTCACCGTCCGGGCGGGCCCGGTGCGGTACCTGGCGCCGCTGGGCCAGGAGGGTGGCTGGGTTCCGCGCGTGCACGTGGAGCTGCAGCGTGAAGGCGAGCTGCTCGACCTGGGCGTGTCGATGGGACACGACCTGGTGGGCGCCAACGGCTTCACGAACGCGCTGTGGGCGGACTACGCGTCGGTGATGCTGGCGCGTCGCTTCACCCAGAAGTTCTCGGTGTTCGGCGCGGCCAGTTTCTTCCGCAACGGGCAGGCCCCGTCGGTGGACTGGGCCGTGTTCCGAGGAGCGCCGCGGGTGTCTCAAGGCTACGCGGTGAGTGGTGGCGTGGAGTACCGCATCGACCGGCGCCTGGCGGCGCAGGGTGCGGTGGATCGCATTGCACAGGTGGGGCTGGCGGATTCGGCGAGCGCGGTGGACCTGACGCGCAATGTCTTCGCCGTCCGTCTGGTGGTGACGCCTTGGTAGGTACAGCGAGTGGGATGGAGGAGGAGCGGAACATGGAGCGAGGGATGACGGCAGACCAGCTTCTGGCGGCGCTGTGGCGGCGCAAGGCACTGGTTGGTGCCATCGCAGCAGTGGTCTTCGTGGTGGGGGCAGCCATCGTGATGACCCGGCCAAGCATGTACGAAGCATCCGTGGTCGTCCGCGTGGAGCCGCAGCGGCCGGGCGAGGAGATGGTGCAGCGCACGGTGAGCGAAATCATCGAGCAGCGGCTGCTCACCGTCCGCCAGGAGCTGCTGGCGCGCCCGGTGCTCCAGAAGGCCATCGAGGAGATGAACCTCTACCCGGAAATCGTCTCCGAGAAGGGCATGGAGGCCGCCGTCGCGCAGATGCGCAAGGACCTGACGGTGCGCGTGGAGGGTGAGACGGCCTTCGAGCTCACCTACGCGAACCGCGACCCGCAGGTGGCGGCGCAGGTGGCCAACCGCCTGCCGACCATCTTCTCCGAGGAGACGCTCAAGATTCGCCAGGCGCAGGCGGCGCGCGCCACCGAGCTCTTCAACGAGGAGATGGTCGCGCTGGGCAGGGCGGTCAGCAACTGGGAGACGAAGATCTCCCAGTTCAAGGTGGACCACCTGGGCGAGCTGCCCGAGCAGATGGAGATGAACATGCGCGGGCTGGAGCGCGTGTCCCACCAGCTCCAGACGAAGTCCGAGGAGCTGCGCGTCGCCGAGGCGCGGCGCTCCGACCTGGCGCGGGCGCGCAACGCGGTGGACAGCGAGGCGGGCCGGCTGGAGGCCGCGGAGAACGGCCTCACGCGGGCCCTGGTGAACGCGCGCACCACCTGGACGGATGACCACCCGGAGGTGAAGCGCCTGCAGGCGGAGCTGGAGGGCATGACGGCCCGCCGCAAGGAGGCGGAAGGGCGCCTGTGGGCCGAGCGCGCCGAGCGCACCCGCGTGGCCACGCTGATTGGCAACATCCAGCAGGAGATCCAGGACCTGCAGAAGCAGGCCGAGGCCTACCAGGCCCGCCTCAACAACACCCCGCGCTGGGCGCACGAGCTGGCGGTGATGAACCGCGACTACGAAATCGCGCGCACCAAGTACCAGAGCGTGGTGAGCCGCAAGGTGGAGGCGGAGATTGCGCAGGAGCTGGAGGCCAAGAGCGCCAAGAGCCTGTTCAACGTCATCTCGCCGGCGGGCGTGCCGGCGACCCCGGCCCGGCCGGACCGCATGACGGGCATGCTCATCGTCTTCCTGCTGGCCCTGGGCCTGGGTGTTCTGACGGGCGCGGTGCTGGAGATGCGCGATGACAGCCTGCGTGACGGCATGGAGGTCCGCCAGCGCCTGACGCTGCCTGTGCTGGCGGTGGTCCCGGAAATGCAGGGCAAGACGGAGCGGCGGATTCTGATGCCGGCTTCGGGGGCTCGGAACAGCGTGTCCAACCCCACGTCGTTGAACTGAGTCTCGCCGAAAAGGACGGAGGACGGAGATGGATCAGACGATGGAGCGGGCGGGCAACTTCCTCCCTCGAGTGGATGACAACCCGGCGGGCGGCAACGCGGTGGATCGCCGGGTGGTGACGCTGACGGCGCCGGCGTCGGCGGCGGCCGAGCAGTACCGCAGCCTTTATTACAGGCTGGAGCGCATGCGGGACCTGCGGCCGATGAAGGTCGTGGCGCTCACCTCGGCGATGCCGGGCGAGGGCAAGACGGTGACGAGCGTCAACCTGGCGCTCGCCGCGGCCCGGGCGAACCCGGAGCGCCGCATCCTGCTGGTGGATGCGGACCTGCGCCGGGGGGGCGTGGCGGCCACGCTGGGCATGCGCAACAAGACGGGCCTGGCGGAGCTGCTGGCGGGGGAGTGCGAGGTGCGCGACGTGGTGCGGCGGTTCAACTCCACGCGCCTGGCCCTCATCCCCGCGGGCGTCACGCCGGAGGACACCGCGCAGGTGCTGGCGAGCACGCGGATGAAGCAGTTCCTCAAGGCGGTGCGCGAGGGCTTCGACGAGGTCTACATCGACCTGCCGCCGACGCTGCCCTTCGCGGACGCGGCCATCCTCGGCCACCAGGTGGACGGCGTGCTGATGGTCATCCGCGCCAACGTCACCTCGGGCAAGGCGGTGCACCAGGCGGTCGAGACGCTGGGCGGCGCGCCCATCGTCGGCTGTGTGCTGAATGGCGCGGAGATCCACTCGGCGCCGTACTTGAAGAACTACGAGAAGAGGTAGCGGCGTGAGTCTCCGGCTCCGCCTCCTGGTGACGGGGGGCGGAGTCGGAGGTGGCAGAGGGTCGGGCGGGTTGGTTGGAGGGGCACGTGCTCCGCGTTTTTCACCACTATTTCTCTGCAAAGAAACTGACGTTCTTCCTCGCCGAGAGCTCGGCGATCGCACTGGCCTGCGTGATGGGCGCGGCGGCCTGCGCGGCACTCTTCGCGCCCGAGGGGACCCATACGCCCCTGACGGAGCTGTGGCCCACGCTGGTGGGGCTGGGCGCTGCTTTCGTCGTCACCTTCCAGTTCACGCTGTACCTGCTCGACCTGTACGACCTCCGCGTGGCCGCGGAGGACCGGGTGCGGGGCTACCGGTTCCTCAAGGCCGCGGGCGTCACCGCGATGGTGGCGGGCGGTGTCATGCTGGTGACGCCGCTGGTGATGCCGGTGCAGCTGCCGCCGGGTACCTTGCTGGGCGGGGCCATGGGCGCCCTGGCCGGCACGCTGATGGTGCGGGTGTCCATCCGCGCGCTGGTGGGGGCGCCTCACTCGGTGCTCATCGTCGGTGATGGCCCCAAGGCCCGGGCGGTGGCCAGCGCCATCGAGGCGGGCGGGGAGGGCACCTACCGCATCGTGGGCCTGACGGACCCGCGCACCTCCGGCGAGCCGCTGGAGCAGACGGCCGCGCGGCTGAACGCGGCGTATGTCGTGCAGGCCGCGGACGACATGCGAGGCGCCAACTGGGTGGACGCGCTGCTGCGCTGCCGGCTCCAGGGGCGGCGCGTCTACGAAGCGACGGGCTTCTGCGAGCGCGTGCTGCGCCGGATTCCGGTGCAGTTCCTGCGGGCCAGTGACTTCGCCTTCGCGGACGAGCTCACCGTGTCCCCGCTGCGCCGCCTGCTCAAGCGGGGGTTCGACATCGCGGTGGCATCACTCCTGCTTTTGCTGTCCGCGCCCTTCCTGCTGCTGGTCGCGGTGGCCATCAAGCTGGACTCGAAGGGGCCCATCTTCTACCGGCAGGAAAGGACCGGGCTGTTCGGGAGCACCTATCACCTGTGGAAGTTCCGCAGCATGCGCACGGACGCGGAGAAGGATGGCGCGGTCTGGGCGAAGGCGAACGATGACCGTGTCACGCGGGTGGGCCGCTTCATCCGCCGCACGCGCATCGACGAGATTCCCCAGGTCTTCAACATCCTGACGGGAGACATGAGTTTCGTAGGGCCTCGCCCCGAGAGGCCAGTGTTCGTCGAGCAGTTGAAGCAGCAGATTCCTTTCTACGGACTGCGGGAGGCGGTGAAGCCAGGCCTGACGGGGTGGGCGCAGATTCGCTACCCCTACGGTGCGTCGGTGGAGGATGCGCGCAACAAGCTGGAGTTCGACCTGTACTACGTGAAGAACGGTTCGCTGTTCCTGGATGTGGGCATCATCTTCCACACCGTGAGGCACGTACTGCTCGGTCGTGGGGCGCGGTAGGGCAATCCACTTCCCCGGCCTCATGAGGGAGGCCGGGGTGGGTGGGCCCGCCTGGGGAGGCGGGTTGGGGCGTCGTGGATGGGGGTTAGCGTCATGGTGGGAATGGACATGGAAGCGCCGCTGCCCGCGGACTGGGCCGAGGCTCGGCGCAGGCTCGAGCTGGAGCGCCAGGGCAACGAGTTGCTCCAGGGGCAGGTGGACCGGCCGACGCGCATCGTCGCCATTGGCGGGGGGACGGGCCTGCCCATGGTGCTCCGGGGGCTGGCGCGGCGCGCGCTGCCCAAGGCGCGCGAGCCCGGCATCGACATCACTGCGGTGGTGGCCATGAGCGACGACGGAGGCAGCTCCGGTCGCCTGCGCAGGCTGCACGGCGCGCTGCCGCCGGGCGACATCCGCAACTGCCTGGTGGCGCTGGCGGGCGGGAAGAACGCGCTCAAGGACGTCTTCCAGTTCCGCTTCGGCGGCGCGCGCGGCCTCGCCGGCCACGCGGTGGGCAACCTGCTCATCGCCGCGCTCGCGGAGCTGAAGGGTGACTTCCTGGAGGCGGTGCGCATGTCCGGCGAGCTGCTCGGCGCCCGGGGCCAGGTGTTGCCGTCCACGCTGGCGTCGGTGCAGCTGGTGGCGCAGATGCATGACGACACGGAGGTGGTGGGGGAGCGCAACATCTGCCGCGCGCACGGCCGGGTGCGCCGCGTCACGCTGAGCCCGCGCTCACCGCCGCCCACCGAGGGCCTGCTGGAGGCCATCTACACCGCGGACCTCGTCGCCATTGGCCCGGGCTCGCTCTACTCGAGCGTGCTGCCCAACCTGCTGGTGGACGGCGTGGCCCAGGCGCTCAAGGAGACGCGGGCGCTCAAGGTCATGGTGGCCAACCTGATGACGCAGCCGGGCGAGACGGACGGCATGTCCTGCCTGGACCATGTCCAGGCCGTCACCGACCACGTGGGGCCGGTGCTGGACGCGGTGCTCGTCAACGGCACGAAGCCCTCCGAGGAGTCCACCCAGCGCTATGCGCGGCGGGGCTCGTTCGTCGTCTCGGCCCACCCGAGGGACCTGATTGGCGCGGGCGTGGTGCCCGTCCAGGCGGACCTGCTCAAGGCAGGGTCGAGGATTCGACACGACAGCCGCAAGGTCGCTGCCTGCCTCCTGAAGATGGCCCGCAGTGGCTTGTAGCCGCGAACCTTCATCACCACCTTGGGCGCCCTACACCTCATGGAAGCAAGACACCTCTCTGCCTCGCCGCGCGTCGTGGAAGTGACGGGACGCGCGGCCTTCATGGCCCTGGAGTCCGAGTGGAACGCGCTCGTGGAGGCCACCTCCAACGAGCTGTTCTACCGGCACGAGCTCCTCCGCATCTGGCTGGACAACTTCGTCCCCGGCGTGAGCCCGCGCGTGCTGACGCTGCGGGACGCGGATGGGACCCTGAGCGCCGCGCTCCCGCTGTGGGAGGAGCGCACCACCTTGGTGGGCGTGCCGGTGCGGCAGCTGTCCGCGGCGGCCAACGCCCACTCCTGCCGGTTCGACCTGCTGGCGAAGGCGCCGGACGTCGCGGCGGCGGCCTTCATGTCGCACCTGCGCGCGCAGGGCGGCTGGGATGTCCTTCGCCTCACGGATGTCCCGGACGGCGGCGCGGCCTGGCGGCTGCATGCCGTGGCGCGCGAGGCGGGCATGGCCGTGGGGGAGTGGGAGTCGCTGCGCTCGCCCTACGTCCCGCTGCCCGCCACGCGGGAGGCCTTCCAGAAGCGCTTGCAGTCCAAGTTCAAGGCCAACTGCCGCCGCCGGCGCCGGAAGCTGGAGGAGAAGGGGCGGGTGACCTTCGAGCGGGTGGACGGCGGGCTCGGGCTGGAGGGCGCGCTGGAGGAGGGCTTCGAGCTGGAGCAGAGCGGCTGGAAGGGCGCCCGCGGCACCGCCATGGCGCAGGATGCGCGCACGCGCGGCTTCTACACGGAGCTGGCGCGGGACGCGGCCTACCGTCAACGGCTGGCGCTGTACTTCCTGCGCCTGGATGGGCGGCCGGTGGCCTTCCAGTACGGCCTGGAGTACGGCGGGCGCTACTTCCTGCTGAAGCCCGGCTACGACGAAGGCCTGCGTGAGTGCAGCCCGGGACAGCTCCTGGTGGACGAGGTCATCGGGCGCAGCATCGACCGGCGGCTGCACGAGTTCGACTTCCTGGGGCCGGACATGGTGTGGAAGCGCGACTGGACGAACGAGGTCCGGCGCCACACCTGGCTCTACGTGTTCAATGACTCTCCCTTCGGCCGGGCGCTTTGTGCGGCCAAGTTCCGGTGGGGGCCCGCGGTGAAAGAGGTGGTGTCGCGATGGAGACGATGAAGCACTCTGGCCGGCTGTTCGTTCCGTCCCTGCCCACGCTGTGGCCGCACATGTTGCTGTCACGGCCGAAGCCGGGCGCGCTGCCGCCATTCTCCTCGCCCAACGTCCGCTACTTCTACTTCGCCCGCAACGCCATCTGGCTCACGGTGAAGATGCTGGGGCTGGACTCGGGCGAGGTGTTGATGCCGGCGTACCACCACGGCGTGGAGGTGGAGGCCCTGGTGGATGCGGGCGCCACGCCGCGCTTCTACCGGGTGGGCAGCCGCTGGGACGTGGACCTGGACGACGTGGCCCGGCGCATCGGCCCGAAGACGCGGGCGCTCTACCTCACGCACTATGCGGGCTTCCCGGGCCCGGTCGCGGAGATGCGCAAGCTGGCGGACCAGCACGGCCTCATCCTCATCGAGGACTGCGCGCTGTCGCTCCTGTCGTCCGACGGCGCGGTGCCCCTGGGGACGACGGGGGACGTGGGCATTTTCTGTCTCTACAAGACGCTGCCGGTTCCCAATGGGGGCGCCTTGGTCGTCAACGGTCCGCGCCAGTACAGCCTGCCCGAGCCGCCCGCGCCGCCGGCCACGTCCACGTTCAGCCACACGGTGTCCGCGCTGCTGCAGAACCTGGAGCTGCGCGGCGGCCTGGCGGGCCGGGCGCTGCGCAGCGCCGTGCGCGCGGTGGGGCATGGCACCGTGAAGGCGGCCAGCATCGAGCGCGTGGCCACGGGTACGCAACACTTCGACCGGCGGCACGTGGACCTGGGCATGAGCCCGCTGACGAAGCGCATCGCCCTGGCGCAGGACCTGGAGGCCATCGTCGAGCAGCGGCGCCGCAACTACTTCTTCCTGCTGGGCCGGCTGCGCGAGGTGTCGCCGCCGCTGTTCAACCAGCTCCCGCCCGGGGCCTGCCCGCTGTTCTACCCGCTGGTGGTGCAGGACAAGGCGGAGGTGCTGGCGCGGCTGCGGGCACAGGGCATCGACGCCATCGACTTCTGGAAGCGCTTCCACCCGGCCTGTGACGCGTCGGCCTTCCCGGAGGTGGCGCAGCTGCGTCGCTCCATCGTGGAGATTCCGTGCCACCAGGACCTGACGCCCGAGGTCATGGCGGACGTGGCGCAGGCGGTGCGCGAGGCCGTGAAGGCGGACCATCGAACGAAGAAGCGCGTGGGCTGAGGTTCATCCAAGGGACAGGGGAGGGGCTGCCGCCCCTCCGGGAGGACGGGCGTTGATTCGGGAGGACGAGCTGTCGCAGGGACCGCGGGCCTCGCACCTGCTGGAGGTGGGCGCCGTGGGCAGCCTCTCCACGCTGGCGAGGATGCGGGAGGAGTGGGACGCGCTGCTGGATGCGAGCGACGCGGGCCCCTTCAACGCGTGGGAGTGGCTGTATCCGTGGTGCCGGCGGATTGCCGCCGCCCGGCGGCCGCTGGTGCTGACGGCACGCGACAGGACGGGCGCGCTGGTGGGGCTGATGCCGCTGGGGGTCGAGTACCTGGGCGTCACCGGCGTACCGGTGCGGCGGCTGAGCTTCCTGGGCGAGACGCACGTGGGCAGCGACTACCTGGACATCGTGGCGCGCAGGGGCCGCGAGCGCGAGGTGGCCGGCGTCTTCGCGCGGATGTTGCACGCGCTTCGCGACGAGTGGGACGTGCTGGATTTGTCGGACCTGCGCGAGGGCTCGCCCACGGTGGACGTGCTCCGGGAGACCTTCGCGGCGCAGGACGTGCGCGTGACGCCGCGCTACGTGTGCCCCTACGACACGCTGTCGCCGGGGGAGCCCTTCGAGGCGTTCCTCAAGCGCACGGGGCGCCGGGACAACTTCCTGCGGCGGCGCAAGTGGCTGGAGAAGCAGGAGGGCTACCGAATCGAGCGCACGGATGCGCCGGGCGAGCTGGCGGCGCCGCTGACGGACTTCTTCCGCCTGCACTCGGCGCGGTGGGCCGCGGACGGGGGCTCGCAGGGCATCAAGGGCACGGGGGTGGAGGCCTTCCACCGGGATGCCACGCAGTTCCTCGCGGAGCGGGGCCGGCTGCGCATGTACACGATGAAGGTGGGCGGGCGGGCCGTGGCGTCGGTGTACGGCATCCTCCACCGGAACAGCTTCGTGTACTTCCAGTCCGGCTATGACCCGGCGTGGCGCAATCGCAGCGTGGGCCTGGTGCTGGTGGGGGAGACGTTCCGCGACGCCATCGACGCGGGCCTGACCGAGTACGACTTCCTCCGGGGAACGGAGACGTACAAGTCGGACTGGGTGTCGAAGCAGCGGCGGACGGTGTCCGTGCGCGTCCACGCGGGCACCTGGGAGGGGCGCTGGTTCTCCCAGTCCGAGGCCCTGGCGCGTGGGCTGCGCGACTGCGCCAAGGCGGTGATGCCGGACACGCTGGTGGAGAAGGTGCGGCGCCTGCGCCGCCGCCGGGCCGCGGTGCCCTGAGCGGCGGCGGGGCCACGATACGAGCGCGGCGTCGACTCCGGCGGTGGGCCGGAGTGACGCCGCGAGGCTGCGTCGGACGCCGCTGACCGCCCGTCAGGGCACGCCGGCAGCGACCTCGGAGCGGAGCTGGGCGATGGCGGGCCCGAGCTGCGGGGGCTGCATGTTGCGCGGCACCTCGACGGAGAAGCGCTCGAAGTGGGCCAGCGCCGTGGCCTTGTCGCCGCGCCGCAGGGCGAGGCTGCCCAGGAAGATGAGCGCCTCCTGCGCGTCCGGCCAGGTGTCCACCAGCTCCGTCAGCTCGGCCTCGGCGCCGGGCATGTCGCCCTGGGTGGCGCGCAGCACGCCGCGGTGCACCTTGAGCTCGACGTTGAACGGGTCCGCCGCCAGGCCCTTCGCGGTGACCTTCGCGGCCTCGTCGAATTGCTGCCGGCGGATGAGCTCGTGGCTCAGCAAGGCGGCGGCCTCCACGTCACCGGCGTTGGCATCCAGCCGCGCGCGGGCCTGCTGCATCTCAGGGCTGTCCGGCATCTGCCCGTCCATGCCCGCGCCCTGCTGCTGCTGCTGCGCGGTGGCGCCGCCCGGCGGCGTGCGGCCGGTGGCCTCCATGCCTTCGGTGCGCGTCTGCTGCTCGGAGACGAGCAGGTAGCCGAGGCCGCCGAAGAACAGGACGATGCCCGCGCCCCAGACCGCACCCACGAGCTGTGGATTGCGCGATGCCCAGCCGGTGGGGGCCGGTGCCTGGGGCCGGGGGCGCGAGCCCTGACCGGAGGCCTTGCGCTGGAGGTGCTCGTCCTTGGCGCGCAGGGCCGCGGCGGCCTCGCGCTCCAGGCGGGCCTTCTCGGCGGCGTACTGCTCAGGGCTCTGGTTGTGCTTCTCCGCTTCGAGCGCCCGGAGCTGGTCGATGAGCGACTGCGCGCGCTGCGTCAGGTCATCGAGCACGCCGTCGCGGGGCTCGTCCGAGACGAGCGCGCCCTTGCGGCGCTGGAAGAGAAGCCAGCCCGCCGCCAGCACGAAGGTGGCGGCGAGAACGATGATTCCGGGCAACCAGTTGGTCGTCTGCGGCTGCATGGCCTGGCGCTCCTAGCGCTCGAGCTCCCGGCGCACGGCCTGGAGGTACGGGTCCTCTTCATCCGCCGGAGGCGTTCCGGCGGGCGCGGCCGGGGCCGCGGGTTTCGACTCTTCAGAAGGCGTGGGGGGCGTCTCCGCCGTGCCCGGGCCCCGCTGGAGCTGGCGCCAGATGACGAAGGCGCCCCCGACGACGAGCGCCACCGGCCCCAGCCACACGAACCAGTTGAAGCCCTCCGCGCGGGGGGACAGCAGCACCCACTCGCCGTAGCGAGCGACGAAGTACTCGACGATTTCCGAGTCGCTCTTCCCCTCGGCGACCTGCGCGCGAATCATGTCCAGCTGGGCGCGGGCCATGGAGGACGGGCTGTCCGCGACGGAGAGGCCCTGGCAGACGGCGCAGCGCAGCTGCTTGCCCAGGGACTGGACTCGCGCCTCCAGCTCCGGCGCGAGCGGGTCGCTTCCCGCTTCTTGCGGCGCGAACTGGCCGGTGACGAGGGTGAAGGCGAGGGACAGGGACAGGAGGGCAGCGGTCATCGGAAGCTCCGGCGAGCCGTCCCTACCTAGCGCCCCAGGCCTTTATTGGACAGTGAAACCTGAGCGGCGGGCCCTCGGCCTGCCGCCCAGCCTGCATGCCTACATGGCCCCGGAGGGCTTCAGCTGCGCCTGGGCGGCCGCCCGGTGCTCCGGTGCGCCCGTGACCAGCGCATAGATGGCGTAGCCCACGGGCCCGGCCGCGAGCAGCTCCGTGCAGTGGTCGCCCAGCCGGTCCCAGACCTTCCCGCCGGCCTTCACATAGGCGTCGACCGTGGCCTCGAAGACGGCGTCCACGCCGAGCATCTTCTGGAAGACGAAGTCCCGGGCCGGGTCTCCCACCTTGGCCGTGGTCCAGTCGAGCACGCCCGTGATGGTGTCATCCGGGTTGAGCAGGACGTGGGCGGGGTACATTTCACCGTGGGTCATCACGACGTGCCGGGGCCAGTACGAATCGTCCGCCAGCCAGCTCTCCCAGCGCCGGGCGAGCGACGCCTCGACGTCGAACTCCGAGCGGACCCGGGCGATATCGGCGGCCCAGTTGGCGCGAACCTGCTCGGGTGTCTCGACCACCAGGCCCGCCCGCCGGGCCTCCTCGATGTCGATGGCGTGCATCCGCTGGAGCAGACGGCCGAACTCCTGGGCATAGACGCGGGAGGTGTTGTCGAAGTGCCAGATGGGCTGGCTCGTGGCCGGGTCCAGCGTCAGGCCCGGTTTGCCGGGCAGGGCCCTGTAGGCGATGAGGCGCCGGTTGGCGACCTGCCACTGTGGAACGGCCACGCCGAGGCGGGGGGCGATGAAGTCCAGGATCCTGCGCTCGGCGTCGAGCTTCTCGGAGACATCGTCCCGCCGGGGGATGCGCAGGACCCACTGGGTGTCGTCGAGACCGCGCGCCATGACGACGCGGTAGTCGAGCCCGGCCTCGTTGACGGAGAGGGAGTCGGGTTTGAGCTCCAGGCCATGCGTGGCGGCGAGCTCGAGGATCTGGGGGGCATCGTTCGGGGAGGGGGACATCCGGGGCATCCTTTCAGTCGAGTCATCCCGAGGCTGGAGCGCCCATCCACCCGTCCGAGGAGGACGGAGCTCCGGTCGGCCACGGTTCGATGCGCCACGACCTCGTCGGGACGCGCATCCTGACAGTCGAGGCGGTATGTCGCCGCTGAAGCGTCGGGTCGCCAAGCGAAATGTTCGTCCCTGGACGTGGCCGTGGGGGCCTGGGGCCGGCGCGAGGTGCTCGACCCTCACTTCTTGCAGGACAGATCGTACCCGGTGCTCCAGTTCCGGCCATCCAGCGAGTACTGGCCACGCATCTTCATCATGCCTGGCGAGACGGCATTCTCTGTGTCCATGATTTTCATCTCGCCCATGGGGCCGCTCGACTCCCCAAGCCAGGTGACGCCGTCCGTGGACGAAGACCTGGCGTGACCACCCAAGTTGTCGACGATGACATTCACCCACTTGCTCGATGCTGCGTCGAACGTGCGGTACGAGGTGAAGTTGTATTTGTACTCGCCGGACAACACCACGAAGTCGGTTCGCAGCCATGCCTTGTCGAGGTCGGGCCTGACAGTGACGGTGACCTCGCTTGGGCTCGCACCACCGGGCCCATGGACCGAACCGCTACAGGTCCAGGTCCCCGTCAGGGACTCGGTCGCGTCAACCAGCGCGGACGAGGCCGTGATTGCGGGCTCGACCGTTGAGGTCGAGGCTTTCGCCGCGGCAGAGTCCGGGACCGCTTGGGACTCAGGTGTCGGTGCCTGCCGGCCCGGAGGGGCAGCCCCGGGGCCTTCCGGCCATTTCGAAGAACTGGCTCTACATCCGAACAGGCCGGCGATGGCGACGATCAGGAAGACGGACGTACGTAGGACCATGGCTTTCTCCCGCGGAGTCGTTGTGTAATCCACTTGCATCTAAGGAGTACGGTCGCCATGCGGGAAGAGCGCGGATTGCGCCTGAGTCGGCGGATCTTTCGGTGCTGTGGATAGAACGAGTGCAAGGGTGCACGTCATGGATGAAGCGTCGCAGTACGAGCAGGCTCGTGCCGTCGTCGACGAGGTGATGCCAGACGTCGAAGACCTCGGTGTCCATGTTCGAGCGGATGGCATCTGGTTCCTGATACTGAATTGGGTGAACCAGGATTCGGGTGAGGTGCTGGAGCGCGCTATCGCTTCATCGGACGGGAGTGTTCTGCGGCCCGAGCTCGTCGCGAAGCTGGAGTGGACGGAGCGCGTCGAAGAGGTGGCTCGGAGGTGGAGCGCCGTGGCGCTCGTGCCCCCACAGGACGAATCGGCCACGACGAAGCAGATCGAGGCAATTGCTCGCGAGGTCCTGAAAGGCTCGGGCTTCGACCCCATCGTCTGGGAGGACGACGAGGGGCATCTCCAGGTGGACGTCGAGCTGGTCCACGAGGAGAAGTTCAAGTTCGAGTACATGGTGCTGGCGACGACGCGCGGCGACGTGCCAATGCCGAAGCGGACCGAGGCGTTCGGGCTGCGGGCCCGGGCGGAGGAACTGGCGCGCCGGCTGGGCGAGCTATCGTACGCGCCGCCTCCGCTATCAGAAGCGCAGGCCTCGCTGATTCAGGAGCCACTGGCGGAGCTTCGCAGGACCTTCGAGTACGGCACCTACGCGCTGCCCGACATCTCAGATGGCAGCGGCGGGGGAGATTGGGACGATTTGGATGATGACCGCGTGCGCCGCGAGGTCTGGAAGGCGTTCGAAAAAGAGGTGCGGGCGCGGCTCGAGGAAGAAAGGCACTGGCCCGAGGTCATCGAGGCGGACCGGCTGGATGCCGCCTTCGACGACCTGAACCGGGCGGGCATCGTCGCCGAGATGGGCGCGACCAACACGCTGAGCGGAGGGTGGAGCTACGTCCGAGAAATCGCGGCGGAGCGGGCGCGCCGTGGTGTGAAGAGCTGGGCCGCCGCGTTCTTCCATGAGCAGGACCTGGACATTGCCCTGAAGGGCCACGGCGTCTGCATCGCCTTCGGAACCCTGGACGGCGAGGAACTCACCGATCAGGACCTGAAGGTCGCCGAGGCCGTGGTCGAGGCGCTGCGCAAGCACGGCCTTGCGCCCGAGTGGAATGGCAGCGTCCATACGCGCATCACGGTGCCCGCCTTCACCTGGCGGCGTCGGCGCTCCAGTGTGGACACGTCCGAGTCCGCCACGGTGGGGCTCTATTGCTTCAGTCCCTCGATGGTGGACCTGCTCCCGCGCGTGCGCTCCGTGACGGTGCGGGCCGACCGCCTGTTCCTGTATGACCTGGACCGGATGCACTCACGTACGCTCGAAGAACTCACGTGCGAGTTCCGCGACGACCTTGAGGCGAGCAGTGTGCTGCCTGACCTGCTGGAGCGCGTGAAGGGACGGTTCCCCAAGCTCAAGGCGCTCGCTGTGAAGGGAGACCGCTCCTTCTCGGAGACCGTGCGCTTCGATGGGTGAGCCCCGGCATCACCCGGGGCCGGTGCTCATCCGTCGCTTTGCCCCCGGGGGCCACCGCATTGAGCGAACCTGCCGGGTGGGGGAGGCGGCTCGCAGGCGCTTCCGGTCGGCGCAGGTCTGTCCTGGCGTGGCATCATGTGCCTTCCATGGACAAGAGCGTCTTTGCTGAGCGGTTGCGGCGTGCCGCCGAACGGACCCGTGACTTCACCCGCACGCTCATCTTCGAATCGCTGCCGGACGCCATCCGCTTCGATGTCCAGCTCAACTGCTCGTACGACGGCAACCAACTGCACCCGGATGAGCGCATCTACCCGGAGGACCCCGAGCGGATCCCGGCCACGTCTGGCTCGGGGCTCACGCGAGAGGAGGTCGTCGAGCTGTTGTGGCGCGAAGGGACCGTCCCCGAGTGGATCGACCTCTCAGTGAGTCGGGAGGACGGCGAGCACACAGCCATCGAGGTGGCCTGCTGTGGGCGCTTCACTGCCAACGAGCAGCTCCTCTACCATGAGCGCGAGGGATACCCGCCCTTTCACGTCCTCGGCCCACCCCTGCCGCCGTCGTACGACATCGAAAATAGAAGGCGCTATAGCCTTTACTGGCACGTGCAGGTCAGGAGTGAGGCGGAATTAGCCAGACTCAGAAGTCGGTCATTGCACGTGGAGACCCTGGTGCTGTCCGGTCCGGCTCTGGATGACAGCATCCTGGAGGCGCTCTCTCGAACGTCGCTGCCGGCATTGCGGCTTCTCCGGCTGGAGAAGACGCGCATCCTGGGGCCGGGCCTCCGCCAATTCGTAGGCGTACCGCTGCGCGATCTGGTCTGGCAAGCGGCCCCCGAACTGCCCATCGATCTCCGCGCCATCGACGGGTTCTCCGGGCTGGAGGACCTCGAGGTCGAGGTCCAGGGGGCGCTCCTCAAGGGCGTTTCCACACTCGCCTCGCTGCCGAGCTTGACGTCACTCCGCCTGCACGCGTCTTCGTTTACAGACTTCGGAACGCTTCCTTCCCTCGATTCGCTCGTGGAGCTCGACGTGGCGGGATCGCCGGTGAAGTCGCTGGAGACGCTTCGCCGTTTCCAGTTGCTGAGCACGCTGTCACTCCAGAAGACGGCGGTGGGGGACGAAAACCTGCGTGCGCTAGCGGGGCTCACTCGGCTGCGCTCGCTCACGTTGGACAAGACTTCCGTGAGCGACGCAGGGCTCGCGCACTTGCTGAAGCTGTCGACACTCCGTGATCTCTACCTTGAAAACACGCGGGTCAGCGACGCTGGCCTGAAGCACCTGCCCGTCCTGAACCTCCGCCGCGTGCACCTGCGCGGCACCCAGGTGACGAAAGAGGGCGTCGCGTGGCTCCGGGACCAATGTCCCAAGCTGCGCATCCTCTCCGCGTTCGCGCAGTACACCTCTCCGCGCGCGGGAAGCGGGCTCGGGAGCGGGAGCTAGAGAGCTACCGACGTGCCCTCCGCGCCCCGCCGAAACGCGGGTGAGGCCGACAGGAGGGGAGAGGGGCCCAGGAATGGGCCCGCCTCCCAGAATCCGTTCAGCCGACGACCAGGTTGATGATGCGGCCCGGGACGTAGACGAACTTCTTCTCCGTCTTGCCCTGGGTATGGGCCAGGACATTGGGATCGTTCGCGATGGCGGCGCGAACATCGGCCTCGGAGGCATCGCGGCGCAGCTTCACCTTGCTCCGCAGCTTCCCGTTCACCTGGACGCCCATCTCGACGACATCGTCCACGGTGAGGGCGGCGTCATAGGAGGGCCAGGGCTCGTAGGCCAGCGTCTGGGCGGCACCGAGCCGCTGCCACAGCTCCTCGGCGAGGTGGGGCGCGAAGGGCGACAGCAGGAGCGCGAACGTACGGGCCGCCTCGAGCGGGACGCGAGGAAGCTCCGCGAGCTTGTTGGAGAGGATCATCAGCGCGCTGACGGCGGTGTTGAGCCGGAGCGTCTCGATGTCCTCGCCCACCTTCTTGATGGTCTTGTGCAGCAGGCGGAGCGTCTCGTCGTCGAGCGTGGCCTCGGCGGAGCCGGGCTCCTCCTTCACGAACGCCAGCGTATTCCAGACGCGGTCCAGGAAGCGGCGGACGCCGATGACGCCCTGGGTCTGCCAGGGCTTCACGGCCTCGAGCGGCCCCATGAACATCTCATAGACACGCAGGGAGTCGGCGCCGTGGCGCTGGACGACCTCGTCGGGGTTGACGACGTTGCCGCGCGACTTGGACATCTTCTCGTTGTTCTCGCCGAGGATCATCCCCTGGTGGACGAGCTTGCCGAAGGGCTCGGGGTGCGAGACCACGCCGCAGTCGAAGAGGACCTTGTGCCAGAAGCGGGCGTAGAGCAGGTGGAGCACCGCGTGCTCGGCGCCGCCGACATACAGGTCCACGGGCATCCAGGCGTCATAGGCTTCCTGGGAGAAGGCGGCCTGAGTGTTGTGTGGGTCGAGGAAGCGCAGGTAGTACCAGCACGAGCCCGCCCACTGGGGCATGGTGTTGGTCTCGCGGGCGAACCACTGGCCATCCTTCTGGAAGAAGCGCCAGTCGAGCGCGCGCGACAGGGGGCCGGCGGGATCGTCCGAGGGCTTGAAGTCCTCGAGCTCGGGGAGGCGCACGGGCAGCTCGCTCTCCGGCACGGGGATGGGCTGGTCGTAGCGCACCGTGTGGGGGTGCTTGCGCGGATCCGTGGAGCCGGCGGGCAGCTCGACGGGGAAGTAGACCGGGATGGGCTCGCCCCAGTAGCGCTGGCGCGAGAAGACCCAGTCGCGCAGGCGGTACTGCACCCGGCGCGTGCCCAGGCTGTTCTGCTCCAGATGGGAGATCATCGCGGCCTTGGCCTCGGGCGTGCGAAGGCCGTCGAGGAACCCCGAGCGGACGGCGACGCCGTCCGTGGTGACGGCCTCGGTCCAGGAGGCGGTGTCGTGGAGCTGGCCGTCCGGCGAGACGACCTCGACCACGGGCAGCCCGAAGGCACGGGCGAACTCGAAGTCACGCTCGTCGTGCGCGGGCACGCTCATGATGGCGCCCGTGCCGTAGGAGCCCAGCACGAAGTCCGCCACCCAGATGGGCAGCCGCGCCCCGGTGATGGGGTGGAGCGCATAGGCGCCGGTGAACGCTCCTGTCTTCGTCTTGGTGAGCGCCGTGCGGTCCAGGTCGCTCTTGCTGACCACCGAGTCCCGGTAGGCGAGCACCTGCTGGCGGTGCTCCGGGGTGACGAGCGACTCGAGCAGCGGGTGCTCGGGGGCGATGACCATGTACGTGGCGCCGAAGAGGGTGTCCGGGCGCGTGGTGAAGATGCGGAGCTTCTCGCCGCGGCCTTCGAGGGCGAAGTCCACCTCGGCGCCCTCGCTGCGGCCGATCCAGTGGATCTGCTTCTCCTTCGTCTCGGGCCAGTCGAGCCCCTGGAGCTCCTGCGCCAGGCGGTCCGCGTAGGCGGTGATGCGCAGCGTCCACTGACGCAGCGGGAGGCGGACCACGGGGTGCCCCCCGCGCTCGCTCTTGCCGTCGATGACCTCCTCGTTGGCGAGCACGGTGCCCAGGGCGGGGCACCAGTTCACCGGGAGCTCGGCCTGATAGGCGAGCCCGCGCTCGAAGAGTTTCAGGAAGATCCACTGCGTCCAGCGGACGTAGGCCTCGTCGGTGGTGGCCAGCTCACGCGACCAGTCATACGAGAAGCCGAGCGACTTGAGCTGCCGCTTGAAGGTGGCGATGTTCTTCGCGGTCGTCTGGGCGGGGTGGGTGCCGGTCTCGATGGCGTGCTGCTCGGCGGGGAGGCCGAACGAGTCCCAGCCCATGGGGTGGAGCACGTCCACGCCGCGCATGCGCTGGTAGCGGGCGACGATGTCGGTGGCGGTGTATCCCTCCGGGTGGCCCACGTGGAGCCCCGAGCCGGACGGGTAGGGGAACATGTCGAGGATGTAGGCCTTGGGCCGGCCCGGGTGACGGCGGGCTTCGAAGGTCTTCTCCTGCTCCCAGCGGGCCTGCCACTTGGGCTCGATGGACGCAGGGTCGTACTTGGGGCGCTCGGTGGACATGGCGGCCGTATCTAGCACGGCAGGGCTTTGTCCCTCCTATCCGTCGCTGGCACCCCGCCCCGGAGCGGCTTTCGAGAGGCGCCGCTCAGCGGCGGTCTTGTTGGAAGCGGGGGCGTTGTCTTCACGTAGAAGGAGGGGCGATGGCACAGAGCACAATCGAGATCGTGCGGGATGACGCCACCCTGCGGCAGTGGGTGGCGGTGGTGGATTCCACGGACGTGTGGGGCGTGCCCTCGTTCGAGGATGCGCGCTACCTGCGCGGGTTGCGGGCGGGACGGGTCGACTCCGTGCTGAAGCTGGACGGCGCTCCCGTGGGCGCCGCGTTCGTGGAGCCTCCCTCCCCTGGCAGTGGTGGGACGTGCGCGGTGGCCGGCATCTGGGTGCGTCGCGAGCATCGAGGGCAGGGATTGGGTTCCGCGCTGCACCGCACGCTGTCTGCCTACGCGCATGGGCTCGGCGTGACGGAGTTGGAGGTAGAGGCCTACGCGTCCCAGGAGGACGCGCTGCGGTACCTCCTCAGGCGCGGTTACCAGGAGGCGTTCCGGCACACCGAGCTCATCCTGGAACTGGAGGGTGTCCCCGCGCCCGAGGTGCGGCCCCCGGAGGGCGTGCGAATCATCTCGCGGACAGGACGCGACGACCTGCTGCCGGGGATGTACCAGGTGGCGTTGGAGGCCATCCCCGACATGCCCGTTGACCCGCCGGAGGAGGCGGGCACCTTCGCGGAGTGGCGCGCCTCCGACATCGACCGGCCCCTCCACACGCCGGACCTGACCTTCATCGCGCTCCACGGCGACGAGGTGGTGGGCTACGCGGTGCTCCAGCGCGGCCAGCGTGGCGTCGTCTTCCACAGTCTCACCGGCGTAAAGCGCGCCTGGCGTGGGAGGGGCATCGCCAGCGCGCTCAAGCGGGCTCAGGTCGCAGGCGCCATTCACGCGGGCTTCAAGCGCATGGTGACAGAGAACGTCGTGGGGAACGCCTCCATCCGCCATCTCAACGAGGTGATGGGCTATCGGCCCCTGCCAGGTGCCATTGTCTTCAGGGGCCCGCTGTTCGACGTCGCGGGAAAGCGTCTGTAATCGCCCGGCGGTGGCCGGCGCAGAGCCGTGTGCACGGGCGGGCTTGCTCCGCGCAAGAGCAAGCTGTATGGGCGCGCCCCTCAATGACCCAATACTCCTCCCGAGCACTCCTCCCGTTGTTGCTGAGTCTTCTGTTTTCCGCCGCCTGTTCTTCCGAGGGCACCATGGGTCCTCAGGGACCGGTGGGGCCTCAGGGGCCCCAAGGGCCACAGGGGCCTGCGGGTGGACCTCCTGGACCGCAGGGGCCCGCCGGCCCGCGTGGCGAACGGGGGCTGACGGGACCGCAGGGCCCGATGGGCGAGCAAGGCCCGCGCGGCGTGATGGGGCCCCAGGGGCCACAAGGGCCCAAGGGGGACACCGGCGCGCAGGGCCCGCGCGGCGACATGGGGCCTCAAGGTCCGCAGGGCCCCAGGGGCGATACGGGTCCGGCTGGCCCCATGGGCCCCGTGGGTGAGTTGCCGGAAATCTGCGCGCCGGGTGAGCTCTTCTGCGAGGGTGCGAATCTGTGGGCCTGCACGCGTTCGGGCACCGACGCGGTGCTGAGCACGAAGTGTACTGGGGGCTCCGCGGTGAATCCCGTCGGGTGCTACACGACCGCCTGTGCCCCTGGCGATGCCGCGTGCTGCCGCACCGAGAAGCCCGCCTGCCAGTGGAACATGACCCGCCCCATCACCACCACGGGCTCGGTCTATGGGAACGGTGTGGGGGGCAGCCTCAGGTCTGGCAACTACTACTGCTATGGTCCGACGAGCTGCGCCTCGAACGATGTCTTCAATGTGCAGATGGGAATTACGGGCGGTGAGAGCGTCACCTGTGGCGCCGTCTTCTCGACCTTGGTCATCCGCGTGACCCGCCCCCTGACGACGCCCGGGCAGGTCTTCACCCTTCCGAATTCAAGGGTATCGCTCTACCTGTACGCGGATAATAACGCTGGAGAATGCACGAGCTGGACAGGCTCGGTCACCTGGCATTCCGAGGTTCCGGACTGGAGCGTCAGCGTCAACGCGACCTGCTCGGAGACGGGTAAGAGCCACATCCAGGTCGTGGGCACCTTTAGCGGCGACGCCTGAGTCGCCCTTGGCCACCCACGCCTGGCCTTCCACGACCGGGCGTGGCGGTCTCCACGAGCACGTGCTCCAACTGCATGGGGTGCCGGTCGGCTACACCACGTGACGCGCCCGCTCGATAGGCATGGAGGCCAGTTGTTTCAGGGGGTTATGTGGGGTGGTCGAATCATTGGCCGGCATGTCGATCTCCCCAAACCTCGTTCGTCGTCACGTTAGAAGCCGGGGCGGATGGCTCTGGCGCCAACCTGAAGGAACGAAGAAGGGGAGCAAGCCATGTCGACCGGAACGCCGCTGAACGTGGATGTCGCTGCAGCAGGGCAGGGCACGAAGTCGCTCGGTCGTCATTTGCTGAAGGTCGCGCGGGTGTTGCAGGGGCTGCTGTTCTTCGTCTTCGGGCTGAACGGCTTCCTGAACTTCATTCCGCCGCCGCCACCGGAGACCATTCCCGAGGCGGCCATGGCGTTCAGCGTCGCACTCGCGAAGACGGGCTACATGATGCCGCTCATCAAGGGCACCGAGGTGCTGGCGGGCGTGCTGTTGCTGGCGAACCGCTTCGTGCCGCTGGCGCTGACACTCCTCGCCCCCGTCATCGTCAACATCGTCGCGTACCACGTCTTCCTGGCGCCGAGCGGTATGGTGATGACTGTCATTGTACTCGCCCTTGAAGTCTACCTGGCCTGGGCGTACCGGGACGTGTTCCGCGCCATGCTGGCCGCCCGCGTGACGCCTGGCGCGAAGTGAGCGCGCGCGGCTCCGCCGAGCGGTCAGCGCAGCTCCCGCGTCGTGCAACTAACGGGCTTGAGAGCCGCCCTTCAACATGGGTGACTCTCACCGTTTCCTTCACTTGCACCGCGTAGGGCTGACGTGGTCAACGCTGCTTCCTGAATAGCCCCTTGCGGAGGTCCCAGAGCACTCGGAGCCTGGGTTTCCTGCCTGCCGAAGAGGGCGGGCACTGTTGCGCAGACTGCGAGCTGCGTGGGAACGCCGGGCGAGTGGTGGGTAATGCGACGATAGCCTGATGTGGCTTCATCATGATCCAGTGGATGAGCATGCCGGCAATGATGATCATGATGCTTGCTGCGATATCCAGCCACTGGAGGATGGGGGTTCGTTCTTGCCAAAGCCGCAGCCCCATCGTGCCAGACAAGTAGAGCATGACCGCGAGGTGAAGTGGACCCCGTTTTTTGGACCACCCCCATCTTTGCGTTTTGAGCCGACTCCCACGTAGGAGAACGGCCATGAAGCAGAGGAACAAGAAGCGGTTCGACCCGGAGTTCAAGGCGCGCGTAGCGCTGGAGGCGCTGCAGGAGAAGGAGAGCCTGGCGCAGCTGGGGCGCCGGCACGGGGTGCACCCGGTGCTGGTGGGCCAGTGGAAGAAGCAGCTGCTGGAGAAGGCGGCCACGGCCTTCACCACCGAGGCCGCGGGGCGGGACGCCGAGAAGGTGCAGGACGAACTGCTGCGGAAAATCGGCGAGCTGACGGTGGAGCGCGATTTTTTAGCGCGCGGGCTGCAGCGCTCCCGCTGAGCGAGAGGCGAGCGATGGTGCAGCCCGGACTCGACACGCTCTCGGTGCGCAAGCAGTGCGACCTGCTCCAGGTCTCGCGCTCGGGGCTCTACTACCAGCCCATCGAAGTGAACGCCGAGGAGCTCCAGCTCATGCGCCGCATCGACGAGCTGTACCTGGCGCGGCCCTTCTACGGCAGCCGCCGCATGACGGTGGTGCTCCAGCACGAGGGGTACGAGGTGAACCGCAAGCGCGTGCAGCGGCTCATGCGCCTCATGGGCCTGGAGGGGATGGCACCTGGGCCGCATACCAGCCGGCCCCACCCGGAGCATCCCGTCTACCCGTACCTGCTTCGAGGGCTGGCTATCGTGAAGCCGAACCAGGCCTGGGCGGCCGACATCACGTACGTGCCGCTGGCGTACGGGTGGGCGTACCTGGTGGCCATCATGGACTGGTTCAGCCGGGTGGTGCTGGCCTGGCGCGTGTCCAACACGCTCTCGACGGACTTCTGCATCGAGGCTCTCGAAGAGGCCCTGCGCCACCATGGACCTCCCAGCATCTTCAACACCGACCAGGGGGCGCAGTTCACGGACAAGGACTGGCTCGCGGTGCTCAAGGGGCAGCAGGTGCGCATCAGCATGGACGGCAAGGGCCGGTGCGTGGACAACATCTTCGTCGAGCGGCTCTGGCGCAGCCTCAAGTACGAGGAGGTCTATCTCAACGCCTACGCCGACGTGCGCCAGGCCTGGGCGGGCGTGGGCCGCTGGCTGCGCTTCTACAACCTTGAGCGCCCGCACCAGGCGCTCGGGTACCGCACGCCCATGCATGTCTACCGCACCGGCCTCATCGAGCACGCGGCGTGACTCCACAGGCCTCCACAGCTATCCACAGGTTACGAGTCTCCCCCCGCGCCCCCCTCGACACGACCACGACGACGACGTATCAACACACTCTCACCGTCGGCTCAGGCGCAAAGATGGATTGCCCCAAAGTGGTCCAGCCGATGGGGTCCACCTCAAGCGGAAGTCCCAGCCAGCGATTGAGGGGAGAGGTGCTCGGGTTATCAGCAAACTCTGCAACGGCGTCACTGGAGATGATTGGTAGCTCTCTGCGTCCGATGCGGCACGCCACTTCGACGCCTTGTTCGCCCCCATTCGTAAAGATCTCAAAAAGCCAGCGTTCACCGCCTCGCAGTCCTGCTGCGGTGAACACTGCGGTGCGTTCCTCGAACTTCGATGTGAATGCCGCTGGCCACGGAGCCAAACCCAGATGCTGAGTGCATTTTGGAGAGAATGAACCTTGTCCTCGAATCCGCAACTCAAGGCGTATGTTGTCGAGAGAAGCAATGTCATCCATGTTTTCGAGATGGATGCGGTACTTCTGTTCGTGAGGATTTCCGCTGATGAAGATATGAATGTGTGTTCGGATGACCGAGGAAATGAGTATGAGTAGAAAGGCAACGGGAACTGCGGGTATTAGTCCTTTGAGCACGTCCGACCACGTCATTGGGCCCCCTCTGGTGAGACAATCTTGTCCAGGCCTTGTAAGAGCTTGACGTTGGTTTCTGAGACAGGCTCGACTATCGATAGGGATGTGGTGTGTTTCTTTTTTCCGGCTCTCTTGAAGACGACGGGAGCAGCCGTAACCTTGATCCAGTTCGACTTGCCGTTGCGCTTCTTCGTCCGCGCGTAGAAGGTGGCAGGCTGTCCGCGAAGCCGCTGCTCCCAGATTTCTTTGTAGGGGACCTTTTTCTTCTCTTCTGCCAGTACGACGTCAGGCTCGATGATATTGGCCACCTGGACCGCTGGGTCGGACGGCAGTCGCTTCTGCCGAAATCCTTCGTTGATGCGAAGCCGCCACGTATTGAGCTGAGGAAGGAACAGGCTCACGACATCCTCCGCGGCGTCGTTGGCTGCCATGACCATCCCGTCTTCGTCCAATAACATGATTCCGACGCCAAGCTTTCGGAGCAACTCGATGGCGAGCTCATTCTCCGACATTCGTCGGGTCCAGCGATTTCCTCGCCATACTGTGAGGAACATCAGAAGGAAAGATGCGATCGCCGCACCGCCAAACGCCTTGGCACCTCGAAACGTTGCCACCGCGGGCCGCACGATCAGCAGCTTGCGGCTGCGACCGTCGTCGCTCCAGCCGCCAGGGAGCAGGTAGCGGCCATCGTGGGGGAACGACGTGTTGGCCACACTGGCAAGCTGAGTAATCGACCGCTCGACCCGCCGAAGTACCGTGGAGGCATTGTCTTCGCGAGCAAGAAGTTGGTCGAAAGTATGCTGCAGGTCCTTCTCGAAAGCTTCCCATATGGGTCTGTTCGCGGCGACCTTGACGCGCTTCTTGTGGTCCGTGACGAGCTGCGTCCCTGGAGCGTCAAACGTCCAGTAGCCGGCGACGGTAATGTCTTCCCCTGCATCAGGCATGATGGCCCGTGCCTCGTCGACCGCAATGATGTTGCTACGAATGAGTGGATCGAGGAACCGGTTGAGAGACACCGTGAAATCGAAGCAGAGGACGCCCATCAGTAGAGGGTTCCTTGCACGTGGCTTTTCGATGCGGACACAGCGGGTGCGTATTGGCCCGAAGCCAGTGGAATCTAGGTAGATGTCCGTTTCGTAGTCACCCACGGTGGCGCGCCTGAACAACCGGCGAACATAGCTTGCCTGGGCCGCAAACTCGGCGACATGGATGGTGCGTGCTCCGGGGGCGGGTGTGCAGCTCCATTGGCGGATGATTCCTTCCGGGGTCGTGAAGTAGACAGCGACCAGGGATGATTCGTCGTCAGAGAAGTCGCACTGCTGATTCGCGAAGGCCTGCAGCACAACATCCAGGGGACGGGAGAGTGCTGCGGTTTCGTGCGTCCGGGGAGAGAAACACTCTGCGCCGTCGTCGCCCGACCTGGTCGCATCCGAGCACTCGCATTGCGCCGTGCATTCGTGGTCGGAGCGGCAGTTGTCGAGTGTCGCGGGGACGAAGAGTTGGGTTCGCAGTTCAATGGTCAAATCGCATCCTGGCGTGCCGAACATGAACTCGTCCGGACGAGGAGGGGTATCTTCTACAGGACAGTGTTTGACGGACTTGGCGTAAGGGGCACACCGATAGTTGCAGATTTGATCTCTGAGGGTTGCTTTCCACTGCTGCCGTTGCTGCGGAACCGTGGTGTCGGGAAGCTCTCGGTCGAACTGTTGCACGGACTTCGGAAGGCCACCGTCCGGGTTGTCGCAGCCAGGGTCGTCGGTGGCCAGCATGTCTTTGGCCATGGCGGCGAAGGCCCCCTCAATTCGCCGAGCGAGCTGTCGCGCCCTGACCGCAGCATCTTTGTCAGGGGAGACCTGTGCGGCGTCGAAGGTGAAGGAGAGGATTCCTGGGTCATCTGGCTGATCGTTGACCACATCCGGATGGTATCGGAGGTGATTTTCGATTTCAAAGTCGATGGCCTCCATGTTCTGGAGGAGCTGGCTCAGGGCCTCCCGTATACAGATCACTGTGATGACCAGGAAGAAGAGCGACACCAGATAGAGCGCCGCGCTTGTGGAGATGATTCTCCTTGCACTGCGAACGATGCGCCAGCGCATCCGCGGGTCGAGCATTACATCCTGCAGCCCAGCCGATGGGGTCTCTGGTTCATTCACGGCACGTGACTCCTGCCCAGGGGCTGCCGTTTCACGACATCGACGCGGTGCTCATCTCCTCGTGGGGTCTTGAGCGTGTGAGGAGTCTCCGGGCTTGGATGTCGAAAGTACCGAGGGAGCCCATCGAGCGGAGCACTATGTAGGGTCAATCACTCACAATTGACACTTTCATGCGGAAAGCGTTTGGGGCGCCAATCGTGCCTGCCCCTTGAGGCAAGGCGGGCGAGCACTGGAGTCGTGGAGGCCGCGAGAGTCGAACCCACAGGCTGAAGTCGCCCCGGTTTCGGGGTAACGCCGCTCGACCGGTTCCTTCAACGTGCAAATGGGAATCACGGGGACCGAGCCGGACAGGCACCGCCATCCATTGAACGGATGCGGTGCCTGGGTGCGTTGACACTGATGCGCGCGACGGTCCTCCGGATGGTCTGCTGCCGGGCCGGCGCGGCCTACTTCACCTCGGTGCGTCGGAACAACACATCCGTGTTGTCGACCGTCAGAGCCTCCAGCCAGGTAACGTAGCCGTTCTTCCCCTCCTTGGATGAGAGGACCCGTGGGGTGGAGGAGCGCACGGGGGAGTCGCTCAGGTTCTTGATGGGCTCGAAGGACTCACCGAAGTCGCCGCTGGCCCGGTAGAAGATGTCGGTTGGGCCCGGCGTGCTGTCTTCCCACACGACGCGGAGGAACTCGTTCTCGGCAGAGAGGTTGACGGCCCCGGAGTCACCGGCGCTCTTGCTCAGGTTCCGGGCCTTGGCGAACGAGTCGCCGCGGTTGTCGCTGACACGGAGAAAGATGTCGAAGTTCCCGGGGCCATTGTCCTGCCACGCCACGTAGACGTGTTGGCCCGAGACCTCGAGGTCCGGATCGAGCGCCAGGCCCACCCCGTCGCTCAGGACCACGGACGGCTCGAAGGTCGCTCCCCGGTTGAGGCTGCGCCGGTAGACAATGTCACAAAGGCTGGGGAAGAAGTCATCACACTCCTCCCAGACCACGTGGACCTTCTGGTCTTTCACCGCGATGCGGGCGCGCTGGGACGGCTGGATCGGGCCCTGGTCGACGCTGAGGTTGATGAGGGGGTCGAAGGTACGCCCCTCGTTGGTGCTGCGGCGGAAGCGCACGTCGGGAATGTCATCCACTCCCGCGTCGTCTCCGACCAGGAACACTCCGTTGTTCGACGCGACGATTTCCGTGACGCCAATTTCCTGGCCATTGTCGATGGTGAGCGTGGGGCCAAAGCTCTGGCCCCGGTCATGGCTCGCCCGGAAGAGCTGGTCGACTGACTCCTCCCCGGTCGTGACACCCCACGTCACGTACACGTCGCCGTTCTCCGCCGCCAGCCGAGGAGTGAAGCCTCTGGTGCTGAGTGTCAGGGGCGGCTCGAACGTCCGGCCGTGGTCGTGGCTCGCGCGGAACCGGATGCCCTGCTCGCTCCAGGCGACGTAGACCTTCTTCCCCTCCGCGAACACGGACGGGCTGAAGGCGGGTGTGACGCCGCTGCTCAAGGTCTGGGGAGGGCCGAAGGTCTTGCCCCGGTCCGAGCTCCTCCGCAGGATGATGCTGGAGACGCCTCCATCCGGCGTGTCACTCCAGACGACATAGACGTCGTTTCCTGAGGTGGCCACCGCGTACTCGAAGTTGGAGGTCGGTGTGTCGCTCAGGTTCAACACCGGGCCGAACTTCTCCTCGAACCGTCGCGGTCCTTCGTGGGCGACCGCCCCAGCGGAAATAAGCAACCCTCCGAAGAACCAGACCCAGGCTCCGCGGCTCACCACGCGCGTCAGATTCGCCATGCTCACTTCCCCATCTCCTGCGCTTGTTGGGGAGGAGGAGTAGTTTCTGGGGGCGAGCCACGGCACTGCTCGCGGGCGCTGCTGGTTTGGCGGTGGCCAACGATGCGGTCCCCTCTGCTCCTCGATGAGTCTGCTCTTCCTTTCGACCGATTCAACTCCTGGCCACGACGACTCGCGGGGCTGCTGGGCCGAAGTCCAGGGAGCAGCGCAGGGCCCACCGCCTCCAGCAGGTTGTCGATGAGCCCCAGTCTTTACGTATAAGCGGGGAAACCATTGACCTGATGTGCGGGAGCGGGATAGCGCCATCCCGTCCCTCTACCGCTCGAAAGGAGCGCATCTTGGTTCGGCGATTTCTTCCCTCCCTCCTGCCGCTGGTGCTGGTGGCCTCCACGGCCGCGGCGCAGACCACCCCCACCTCCATCACGTTCGATGGCTACTGGAACGAGACGCCGTCGGCAGAGGTGATTCCCGTGGGTGGCCAGGTGGTCGTCAACTACGACACCAGCCGCCTGCCGCAGTGCCGGGGCACCACGTCCTCGGGCGACCCGACCTGGACCATCACTGGCCACGTCCAGGTGAACCGCGGCCCGGTGGTGAGCTTCTGGGTGGCCGGCCACGCGCCGGACGGCAACCCCTCCCAGCGCACCCTGCATCTCCCCGCTGGGGTGAGCGGCGCCCTGGTGATGTGGTTCGACATCTCGAGCCAGGGCTGCCAGGCCTGGGACTCCAACTACGGAAGCAACTACCACTTCGCCATCGGCGCGCCGACCCTCTCCTTCAACGCGAACTGGGACGAGATGGTGGCGGGCACGCTGCGTGCTGGCCAGGAGTTCATCGTCAACTACGACGTGGCCCGCCTGCCCGAGTGCCGCGCGACCTACAACGGCCCGGCCTGGGCGATTGTCGCGCAGTACCGCTTCGACAACGGCCCCATCCAGGAGACGGTCGTCACCGGCTCCGGCAGGTCCGAGCCGACGGCCATCACCGCTCCGGCCGGTGCCCGCCACCTGGAGATGTGGTTCCGCAACACGGACCGCAGCTCCTGCGTGCGCTACGACAGCAACTACGGCTCCAACTATCACTTCGCCGTGGAGTGAGCCGCACCTGCTGCGTCGTGAAGTGAGCGCCACCTGCATGGGTGGACGGGCTGACGACGCTGGCTTCCTCCGCGCCTCGGCCGTTCGCGCGGACTCGGCGGAAGAGCCGAGCCGTCCGTTGAGACTGCTCGGCTTCTTCTGGCGACCTCCTGTGCGCCTGTTTCGGCAGGGAAGCAGCCAGCCGGCCTGCTGCGTTTTGCCAGCAGAGGACAGACGCATGGTGCTGGTGATGAAGGACGACGGTTGGAGGATGCCGGGCCTCCCATCCAAGCAGCAGCTCAGCCAAGGCAGCAACCCGATCAGCCCAGGGGGCCGAGCCGCCAACCTCGACCTGCTGCTGAATCATGGCACGGCCCGCCTCGGGCATGTGCGCGAGTCCCTCCGCCGCCTGCGCATGGAAGAGGCCGCTTCTTCCGGAGCCTGGGCCACCCGACAACTCCGGGCGCGTGAGGATTCGCGTCCTGCCCGGGAGGCAGGCCCCCTCGGCGCGCCCACCTCGGGTTCCATCCTGTCCGATGCGTGGCGCGGGGCGGACACTATGCGGGGTTCTCTCGCCTCGCTGTAGTAGGTTTGCGTGAATGGTACGTACTTCAAGGCTGGTGTTGATCGGGTGCATCATCCTCGCCTCCGCCGGGGCCTCCGCCGCGTCCGCCGAGGCTGGCGCAGCGAGGTCCATCGAGGAGGCATCGAAGCGAGTGGAGCGTGCGCGCGCCGACCTCGCGGCGGCCGTGCAGCGGATCGAAGTGGAGCCGCCGCGCAACGCCGACCTCGACGCCGCCCTCGCGGCGGTGGAGGCGCTGAAAGCCGCGCTCGATGCCGGGGCGAGCTTCGAGACGGAGGACCTCGAGTACGCGAAGCTGGTCCTGGCGGCGCGCAAGCAGCTCCGGACGCAGCGGGAGTACGTCGATGAACGCCGGGCCAAGGTCCACATCCACGAGTACCGCCGACGCATCGACGCCGCGCTCGCGCCCCTGAACGAGCGCATCGCGAAGCTCGGCCAGGGCGATCCGGGCGCCAAGGCGATGGACGAGGCCCGCGCCGCGGTGGACGCGCTCGAGAAGCTGGCGGAGGAGGGCCGGCCCCTCAAGAGCCAGGACCCGAAGTTCTCCACGTACCTCACCGAGGTCGAGGCGACCCTCGCCCGTCACCGGAAGACGCTCGACGAGCGGTGGTTGCAGCTGATGGCGCAGAAGCAGCGGGGCCTTCTGGACGAGAGCCGGAAGACCCTGGCGAGCTCGCTCGCCGAGGTGGGCAAGGCCTGGTCGGACGAGAAGTTCGCGGCCACCGACAAGGCGGTGGCGGCGCTGCAGAAGCAGCTCGAGGAAGGCAGGCCGCTCGAGGCGCAGGACAAGGCCTATCGCGCGGAGGCGGAAAAGGCCCGCGCCGAGGTCACCCAGGCCCGGCGTCGGATGGACGAGCTCGTGGCGCAGGCGGGGGTCTCGCGGGTCAAGGTGGAGCTGGAGCCCGCCCATGAAGAGCTCCGGAGGTCCGCCAAGGCGCTCCGGGTGAAGCGGCCCCAGCCCGAGCAGCTCTCCGAGGCAAAGACCGCGGCGTTCGTCGTCCGGAAGCTGGTTGACAAGTACGAGCCGCAGGCGGCGAGGAGCCAGGCCATTGGCCAGTACCTCGCCGAAGTGAAGAACACGCTCGTCGAGGTGGAGGTGGCGCTCCAGATCCGCACTCTCGACGCGGCGCGCGCCGAGGTCGTCCAGGCGCTGCGGAACGTCGAGAAGCGGTCCGTGACCGACGAGCAGTTCGAGGAGGCGAAGACGGCGATGGTCGTCCTGGAGAAGACGCTCGAGACGGTCCACGTGAAGAACCCCGCCATCAGTCCGGCCGCCGCCGACGCGCGTCAGCTCCTCAAGGACGGGCGGGCGACGATGGAGCGGCGCCGGTACGAGGTCGACCTGCAGCAGCAGCGCGCGAAGGTGGACGAGGCCCGGAAGAACGCGGCGGCGCTGGTCACCCAGGTCCAGAAGGAGACGCCCTCCGAGGCGCAGCTCCAGGCGGCGGAGAACGCGGTCAAGCAGATTGGCGTGGTGCTGGAGGCCGGTGCCGCCTTCGTCAAGAAGGACCGTGACTACGCCCTGTACGCCAAGGAGTCGAAGGAACGCATGGCGGAGCTGAGCGACCGCATCACCCGGCGGAAGATCGTCCTGGCCGCGGCGGATGCCCGGAGCCAGCTCGCGTCCCGGCTGGCCACCACGAAGGAGAAGCTCGAGGTCGCCAAGGCCATCTCCGCGACCGACGCCGAGGTCGAGGCCGCCTCGAAGAGCGTGGACGAGGTCATGCAGATGTTCGAGGCGCACGCGGCACTGGAGCGGCAGGACGCGAGCTACGCAGCGGCCGCCGAGCGGTCGCGCGCCGACTGGCTGAAGATGGTCGAGGCGCTCGAGTTCGCGAAGCAGGCGAGGGCGCTGCGCCGGCTGACCGGTGAGGCGCTGGATGTCGCCGGCAAGGCGGTTGCATCCGCCGCGTCCTCCGCGGACCTGCGTAAGCGCAGGGCCTTGTACGCGAGCGCGGCGGAGAAGCTCAGGGCTTGCCAGGACGAGGGCGCCCGGATGGTGCAGGAGAACGCCAGCCTCGCGGCGGTCGACGTGCTCGTGGACGGGGTCCCCACCCAGCCCCAGGACGTGATGGCTCGGTGTGCCAAGCAGGCCGAGGCCCTGCAGGCGCCCCTGACGCGGGTCGACGTGGAGCTCCGGTTCCAGGAGGGCCAGCGGAAGGCCTATGACGCGGCGAAGGCCCACCTCTCCAAGGGGCGCAAGAACGAGGCGCTCGCGCGACTCAACGATTGCATCGCGGAGGGGCGCATCCTCGAGAACCGATACCCCGACTTCAAGGAGCAGAAGTTCGACGTCGGCGGCACCAGCATGAGCATGCTGGAGCTGGTCCAGGTCTGCGCGAAGGAGCGCAAGGCGCTGCAGCCTTCCCCTTGAGTGCATTCCCTGGGGCGGGAGGTGTCACCGCCCCAGGGCTCTCCAGGCCTCAGCCAGCGCGGCCTCGCGAGCACGTTGGACCTCGGGCCGGTCGCGTTGCGCCCACGTGGCGAGCGCGATGGCGGGTTCAAGCGGGGTTCGTCCCAGCGGCGTGAGGCGGTAGTCCACGCTTCACGCACGAGGGGCTGCTCGTTCGACCTCCTCACAGCGACCTGAGCCAGCCCCTTGAATTCCTTATTTCACACGAAGCGCCATGGGGCGGAAGCTGACGCCCCGCCCCGTTTCCGCCGGTTGAAGCTCAATCGAAGTGGTGCTGCTCGCACTCCCCCTTCGGACGGAATGGCAGCGCCCACAGCTCGCGTCCCGTCTTGCCGTCATCGGCGGAGAAGAACACGTCCCAGCCCGAGCGCACGAAGTCGCGCGGGTACGAAGAAGCGCTCCCATGCGCCAGCCCGTGCAGCTGTTTCGTGCCCGACCGGGTGCCATCACTCACCCAGGGCTCGAAGCCATGCACGCCATCATTCGCGGAGAAGAACAAGGTGCCTTCGATGGAGGCCAGCGCGTTGGGGTCCGATGACCCACCGCCGGATGCCAGGTCCTTGAAGAGCCGGGTCCCCGCTCCGGTGCCATTGCTCACCCAGAGCTCGCGCCCATCACCCGAACCATCATTCGCGGCGAAGAAGACGCGCGAGCCCAGCACCGCCAGCGAGCTCGGCGAGGAGCTCATGGGCCCTGGCCAGATGTCCTTCACCAGCTTGGTGCCTGGCGGCGGCGAGCCGTTGCTGATCCAGAGTTCCTCGCCCTCGAGCTCCCCGCTCCCGGCGCTGAAGACGAGACGATTCCCCAGCGCGACCAGGTCGTGCGGATACTCGCCGAAGAAGTACCGCAACGACTCCGTGTTCGAGGCGGCCCCATCCGTCTTCCACAAGCTGGCCTCGCCATCGTCGTTATCCACGAGGAAGTAGAGGCGCGATTTCACGGCCATGAGATTGAAGATGATGTTGTCGCCCTCCCGGCTGAGAACGGGAGTTGCGCCTGGCACTCCGGTGCTACGCCAGAGGTGAATCTCGTCGCTAGAGGGCCCCTCCTTGGCCGCCACGAAGTAGAAGGCCTCGTTGCCCACGCGAACCAGGTCTCGCGGGAAGGAGCCATCAGGGCCGGGCTCGATGTCCTCGACGAGGTACGTCCCTGCGGCGGTCCCATCACTGAGCCACAGCTCGAAGCCGTGGACGCCGTCATTCGCGCCGAAGTACAGGACTCCGCCGAACTCGACCAACTGGGGCTCGTTCCTTCCGAAGAGCGGGTCCTGCCGGAAGATGCCGTTCTCCGGCCCCGGGTAGATGTCCTTCACCAGGTACGTACCGGCCGAGGTCCCATCGGTCACCCACAACTCGTAGCCGTGAACACCGTCATCAGCGGCAAAGAACAGCCGGTTCCCCACGCGTGTGAAGTTCGAGATCCCCGACCCTTCCGGCCCCGGGTAGATGTCCTTCACGAGGGCCGTACCGCTCCCGCCCGTTCCGCTGCTGCGCCACAACTCTCGTCCGTGGGTCCCATCATCTGCGGTGAAGAAGAGCACACGGTCGCCATGCACCAGGTCGGCGGGATCGGACCCCGCCGAGCCGGGGCGGATGTCCGCCAATCGGACGGCCTTCTTCCCGCACAACTCCCACTTCTGACTCAGGTCGGACGCCTGACTCTGGACAGCGACGTCTTCGCCTTCGGTGACGTCTTCGCCTTCGGTGCCACAACCCGCGGCGCCCAGAAGGATGAGGAGGGGAAGGTGGGGCTTCATGACGGCTTCCTTGTGATGGCGCGGCCCATCCGCGCCGAGGCCGGAGGGTGAGGGTCACGCGCACCCGCATCCACTGCGCACAGGTGGCATGCGGCTGGCGGAATACGACAGTCACGCGCTGCGGGCCTTCCTCCAGTCGGTTCCGCGCCGGTGCATCACCAGGTCTGCACAGCGGCTGCACTGACCTCCGCTCGAGCTCGGCGCCGAAGGTCGTCGCTGGTGCTGGGCCTGCCCACGGCAGGTGCGAGGCTGACCTTCCTCCGCCCCAGGATTTCTTGAGACACCTCTCGGGGGGATGACCTCCCCCTCGTGAGGTGGATGTGAAGAAGCAGCAGAAGCAGGACAGGACGGCGGAGCGCGGTCGGTTCTGAAGCGAAGAGGAAGAAGGAGGCCGTGCTCCGGTTGCTCAAGGGCGAGGAACTGGACGCGCTGTCTCGGGAACTGGGCGTCACCGCGGCGGTGCTGAGTGAGTGGCGGGAGAAGTTCCTGGCGGGTGCTGAGCCAGCCTCTCGCCTTCCAGCGTCAATCGGTACGGACTGGCGCTCGTGACGGCCACCTGGGGTATTCCTCGCGCCACGGTGTACCGACACCGCGCCCGCCGCCAGGCCGAGGTCCAGCCGCCAGCCCGGCGCGGCCCCAAGACGGCGCTGACGGAGGAGGCCGTGCTGGAGGCCATCCGCGGCGTGCTGGCGGCTTCGCCCTTCCTGGGCGAGGGGTACCGCAGGGTATGGGCCCGGCTGCGGGCCCATGGCGTGCGCACCTCGAAGGCCCGCTGCCTGCGGCTGGTGCGCGAGGCGGGACTGCTGGCCCCGGGCCGTGCCCGCCGGGTGCTGGGCCCTCGCCACCACGACGGCACCATCATCACCGACATGCCCGACGTCATGTGGGGCACCGACGCTACCTGCACCGTGACGACGCTGGAGGGCCAGGCCACCGTCTTCGTCGCCGTCGACCATGGCACCGCCGAGTGCGTCGGCATCCACGCGGCCAAGGTGGGCACCCGTTTCGAGGCCCTCGAGCCCATTTGTCAGGGCGTCAAGGCGCGCTTCGGTGCCTACAGCCGGGGCGTGGCAACGGGGCTGTCCATTCGCCACGACAACGGCAGCCAGTACACCTCCGGCGCTTTCCAGAGCGAGTTGCGCTTCCTGGGCGCCCAGTCCAGTCCGTCCTTCGTCCGCAAGTCCCGAGGGCAATGGCTGTGCAGAGCGCTTCATCCGCACCCTCAAGGAGCAACTGCTCTGGGTGCGCACCTTCGCCACCGTGGAAGAACTCCGGCTGACCCTGCTGCAGCGGGCTCACCGGTACAACGAGCACTGGCTGCTGGAGCGCCACAACTTCCTTTCGCCCAGTCAGGCCCGGCGAGAGCTGATGCAATCGAAGCACGCGGCCTGATGACGACCAGCCTGATGCCTCGACAATCCGGTGCGGTACATCGCCGAGTTCCGCGCGTTCACAGGCGTGACGCCGCAGAGGTTTCTCGGCGAACGCCGCGCGGCTCCGTTGCTCGGCTAACGCCGGGCTCGCCCAACAGATTGCTGCGGGTCGGGTCTTCCGCCAGGCAACTCGCGTCCTGCACGGGCGGCCGGATCAACGTTTTGAGAAAGCTACACCCGCACCATAAGCAGTCCCTCGTTCGTTTCCGTGATTATCAAGATCAGGTGGGTTTTCGCGGTAGGCTGGACGGCGCCACAAGCGTTCACGCAGCCCACGGGCCACGTGAGCCTGTCCGCCCGGGAGCCATAGTGATGCAATCACAGCTGAGAACGAGTGAACGAGCGGGGTCTCCCATCCTGCTATTCGTCGTGTGCGCGGTCATCTCGCTCGTCGTGGGCTGCTCGACGGAGTCAGACCCGGCGCTCGCGGTCTCCCGCGCAGCTGCGGTCGTTCAAGATCCCAACTTCGCTGACTCCGTCTTCGTCAGCGGCCTCCAGGGACCGACGACCATGACCTTCGCGCCCGACGGGCGCCTGTTCATCTCGGAGAAGAACGGCTCGCTCCGCATCGTCCAGAACGGCCAGCTTCTGGCGACCCCGTTCATGACGCTCGCCGTGGACACCGACAACGAGCGCGGGTTGATGGGCGTCGCGTTCGACCCCAACTTCGAACACAACCATTACCTGTATGTCTATTACACGTCGATCGACGGCAGCATCCACAATCGACTCAGCCGCTTCACCGCCAACGGCAATGTGGTGGTTCCCGGAAGCGAGCTGGTGCTCGCGGACTTCCCGACGCTCGACGCCGCCAACCACAACGGTGGGGCGGTTCGCTTCGGGCCCGACGGCAAGCTCTACGTTTCGGTCGGTGAGAACGCAGTCTCCTCCAACTCTCAGAGCCTGGACACCCCGCTCGGGAAGCTGCTGCGCTTCAACCCGGACGGCAGTATTCCGACGGACAACCCGTTCTACGCGACCGCCACCGGGCTCGCCAAGGCGACGTGGGCGATGGGGCTGCGCAACCCCTTCACCTTCGACATCCAGCCCGGCACCGGGGTCATGTTCATCAACGACGTGGGGGAGGGCGGCTGGGAGGAGATCAACCGTGGTCAGGCCGGTGCCAACTACGGCTGGCCGATGACGGAGGGCTACTTCACGAACCGTCCGGAGCTCACGCAGCCGTTCTACGCGTACCCGCACGGCTCCGGCACCGCCGCAGGCAACTGCATCGCTGGCGGTGCCTTCTACAATCCACCGGCCCCCGCGTTTCCCGACGCGTACGTCGGCCAGTACTTCTTCGCGGACTACACCAACGATTGGATCTCGCGCATCGACCCGGACACTGGTGCGCATGCGCTGTTCGCGACGGCCGCCGCGGGGCCCGTGGACCTCGATGTGGGACCCGACGGCGCGCTCTACTACCTGGCGCGTGGCGCGGGCCAGGTGGGGCGCATCGCCTACACCGCTTCGCTGCCGCCGAGCATCGCGCAGCAACCAACGAGCACATTGGTATCTGTCGGCCACCCAGCGACCTTCGCGGTGTCGGCGAGCGGCGAGCCGCCTCTCACCTATCAGTGGCAGCGGGACGGCGTGGACATCGCCGGCGCGACCTCGCCCGGCTACGTGCTGAGCGCCGCGCAGCTGACCGACAGCGGCGCCCGCTTCCGCGTGGTCGTGACCAACGGGATTGGCTCGACCACCAGTGCCGAGGCGGTGCTGACGGTGACGTCCAACAAGCCGCCGGTGGCCACCATCGTGACGCCGGCCGCAGGCGCGACCTACACCGCGGGCACCCACCTGCTGTTCTCCGGCACGGCCAACGACGAGGAGGATGGCACGCTGCCTCCGAGCGCGATGACCTGGAACATCATCTTCCATCACGATACCCACACGCATCCGGCCATGGCCGATACCACTGGCATCGCGAGCGGCGGTTGGCCCATCCCCAACGTCGGCGAGAGCTCGGGCAACGTCTGGTATCGCGTACGACTCACGGTGCGCGACTCGATTGGCCTCACGCACACGACGTATCGCGACGTACACCCCGTCACGGTCCCGCTCACGGTGACCAGTGTGCCGAGCGGGCTGCAGGTGCTGATGGACGGGCAGCCGTTCACCGCGCCACACGCCACGACCGGCGTGGTCGGGGTCATCCGCTCGATAGGGGTCGACTCGCCACAGTACGCGAACGGGAAATTCTGGTCATTCGTTTCGTGGTCGGATGGCGGCGCGCAATCGCATACCTTCACCACGCCAGGCAGCCCGGCCACCTACACAGCCACGTTCGTCGAGACTTCGGGCGGGAGCTGCTACCAGATTCAGAGCGAGCGCACCGACAGGTGGCTCATCGTCAACGCCGCGGGCAAGGTCGTCGCCGGCAGCGCGACACAATCAGGCGCGCAGATCTTCCAGCTCGTTCCGAATGGTGCGCAATACAAGATCAAGGGCTCGGGTGACGCATTCCTGACGGTGGATTCGAATCAGCTCACGATGAGCGCCAACTTCACCAGCGCGGAGTCGTTCACGCGGCTCGCCTGCGGCTATGGCGGGCGCACGCGTGTCGGCTTCCAGGCTTCTGCGGGGAGTGCGCCCCACTGGAAGGAAGTCACGCCGGACGAGCCGATCCAGAGCGGTGACGGGGGTAATGGCGGCGCCTGCAATCCGGCCGATGGCGGCGCCTGGGAAGCCTTCTACCTCGAACCGGTGACCTGCCCGGATGGCAACACCGCCCCTGCGTGTGGCAATGGCATGCTCGAGAGCGGCGAGCAATGCGACGACGGCAACACCCAACCGGGCGATGGCTGCGATGCGACGTGCCATATCGAGACTGGCAGCGCCGGCTGCTTCCGTATCCAAAGCGAGCGCTCCGACAATTGGCTCACCGTCGACGGCGCGGGCACGGTGGCTGCCCTCAGCCCGACGCAGAGCGGCGGCGAAGTCTTCGAGCTCGTCACGAGCGGCACGAAGTACAAGTTCAAGGGCGCGAGCGGCGCGTACCTGGCCGTGGTCGCGGACCAGCTCACCATGAACGCTTCGCTCACCACGGCGGAGTCATTCACCCGACACGACTGCGGCGTCCACGGTGGCCGCAATCGCTATGGCTTCGAATCGTCGACGGGCACCGCGCGTCACTGGAAGGAAGTCACCACCGGCGCCCCCATCCAGAGCGGTAATGGCGGCAACGGCGGCGTTTGCAATCCCGTCGACGCTGGCGCGTGGGAAGGCTTCTACCTCGAGCCGGCGACTTGCCCGGCGGCGGGATGATGAGGCCCTGTGCGCTTCCCCGAAGCCCAGGGAACTGAACGAGAGGTCCCGCCACCCGACAGGACCTTTCTGTCTGAATGACACGGGCCTCGCGATGAATGTCGCGGGGCCCTCGTGCTCAAGCCCCTCAGCCGAGGCGACAACTTCCCTGATACAGGGGGCTATCCGCTTCCAGAGAGCATCAGGCACCAGTCCACGCCTCATGCCCTGAAGGTGCGCATGCCAGGGAACGGACGCGTTCTGGCGTGCCTGCGGAACTGTGTTTGAAAGGAACGCTAAAGCCATTCAAACACAGGGCCCAGGATGGGGTCCGTGGTGAGAATGAACGTGCCCTGGAGCATTTCAAGCAACTCCAGTGGACTTGCCACGGGCTGCTTCGGTGACGAGGGGGGACCTCGCTGCCCGGTATGCACCAGCCTTCCGTCCTCCAGGAGAATGGCCCAGCGCACTTCGCCCGCTCTGTCGGAATGCGGGTGATGGCAGTGTCGCGCCACCGCGGCGCGGGCATTCGTGGGGAGCTGGGGCAAGGGCGACATGCGCGGGGGCGCAGCGAGCCTCCCATCGGACCGGAAGCGGACCTCCGCCAGCATGGGCTGGCGTGGGTTCTTCAGTGACGCCGCCACCAGCGCCGTGTGGACGGAGCCCGCGTCATCAATCCAGACACCCGGTTCGGAATTTGGAAGCGCGCTCAGCCCACGGAGGAGCGTGCTCGCCGCGCGGCTGAGACGACCGGCGCCCGTGGCTCGCACGTGCTGGATATCCAGCCCTCCCGCCGCCGCGCTCACGAGCACGATGCTGATGCCATTGCCCACGGACCCGGGTTGCAGCGTGGCGCGTGCAGCCAGGGGAACGGACGGAAGCCGCACGCGTCCCACTTCCTTGCCGGGAGTGACCTCGGTGGCGTCCATGGTCGACTGGAAGCGCAGGAGCCGCAGTTCCTTGCCCCCAGCGTCCACGATGGGGACGAAGAGCTCTCCCGCATGTGTCTCCAGCGGCGGACGCACGAGCCTCTCGGGCGGCGCGCCCAGGTCGAAGCGGAAGGGCGCCGTGGTCGTCGCGGGCGGAGCCAGGGCGAGAATCGACGCGCCTTGCCTCCACACGACCCAGCTCACGGCCTCACCGCCCGGGGCGTCGTTGGTCCACGGCGCCAGCGCGTCGGAAGCACCCGGCGCCACCGCCCCCAGTACCTTCGAGGTCCTCCGGGAGACGCCGCGCCCGTCCTCGTCCGTCTCGTCCACGAAGACAGCCTGCATCAGCAGTGTCTGCCCCTCCAGGTGCTGCAGCCACACGGTGCCAACCCCGGAGTACGGCTCGCCACCAATCATCATCCCCGCCGACGCGGAGCCTGGCCGCCCGGTCACGACGTCGAACTCGACCGGCTCGGATACCGCGTCGATGCCCGCGGCCTGGAGCCTCGCGGTCAGCCGGTAGCGGCCGGGCTGGCGAATGGGCACCCATTCCTGAAGCGGCATGACGGACTCGAGCATGCGCCCCGCGCCCAACCGGACCTGGGGCGGGACGACGCCACCCAGTGGCTGCGTACCCTCCCGCTCGATGACGGCGTAATGATTGACGGCATGTCCCTTCGGGTATTCGGGGCCCGTGACGGTGTACGTCAGGGATTGGTCCGAGTGCCGGAAGGGGTCGGGGAACTCCAGGGGCGTGGCGCTCTCGTTCGAGAGGGCGATGCGCACGTCCAGGTCTTCCGAGGTGACGAGCTGCGCCTTGGACAGTCGGAGTTGGATGCGCATGGGCGCACCTCCAGGCGGTGGGGTGGGTGGCGCCTTGATTTGGGACGGCGCCGGAGTGGGGCTCGCCGCAGACAGGGTCAGCACGAGCAGCCAGGGCCCGGGGAGGAAGGGGACGCTCATGGGCGCGCGTTCCGGGCTCCGTCACAGTCCAGGACGCGGGTGTTCCATCCGCGCAGGCGCAGCAGGCAGAGCCCACAGAAGCGCCGCTCCTTCGTGAAGTCGTAGCCCATCAGGCAGTCCTTCCCGTCGAGGTCGTGGCGCTTCGCCTGGGCCCCACCAATCCTTCGGTCCGAGGGGAAGGGCGCATGCGGCAGGAAGAGCTGGTGCCCGATTTCATGCGCCAGCGTCTGTTCCAGCGTGTTGAAGGTGTTGCGGTAGTTGCCCGGCGCCGCGCATTGGATGACGGCGCAGCGGTCCCGCTTGCGCGAGGGGAACTCGGACGCGAAGCCGTTCACGCGAATGCCGTCAACCGTCGTCTCCAGGTTGTAGAGCCCGGAGAAATGGAAGAGCGCGATGCCCGGTGCCGTTCCCAGCTCCGAGTCCAACGCCCGGGTGAGCAGCTCCTTCGCCCAGTCCTTGCACTGCCGGTGGTACTCACGCGCCTCCAGCAGCGGCAGCCGGCGCTCACGCGTGGGCGCCAGCCACCGGGGAAGGTCCGCGTCACCGCAGTGCTTCACGCGCTTCACCTCGGCCAGGAACTCGGCGTGGGAGCGGAAGGTGATGGCGTGGCCTCCCGCGGCGAACTGGTCCACCGAGGGGTCGATTGCCGCGCGGAGCTCCCAGTGCCGGGACGTCGCCACCGCCGTGGCGATGCGTGTGTTGTAGTCCTCGGCGCGCCACTCCGAGATGCCGCCCGTGCGGTCCTCCAGGCGGAGGAAGGCGCGCTTGAAGTGCTCCTGCACGATGGGCAACGAGAAGCCGGTGGCGCCCGTGCCCTTGCGCAGGAGGCGGGAGAGGTGGACCTCTCGCCAGGACTCGAAGATGCCCGTGGAGGCGCGCACGGCCGCGGGGAGCGGCGCGTCGTCGTCCACGTCCAGCACCACGCCGCCGTCCTTGCGCCGGTCATAGGCGAGCTGCACGGTGACGCGCCACGCATCGCCCGCGATGCTGGACGGTTGGAACAGCACGCCCGTTCTTCCCGCGAAGGCGCCCTGCGTCCACGCCTGGCTGTACGCGGCCCACCCACGCGTGTGGCAGGGCATGACGCGGAACGGGAAGGCCCCGTCTCGAGGACTGGCCTGAGGGGCGTAGCCCGCCTGCCGGGGGAACACCGTCGCCGACGGCGCGCCGCGCTTCCCGCCCACGTCCCGGTGCGCGTTGTCTCCCTTGGGTTGCGACGTCGAGCGATTCCGGTCCAGCGCATGGCCGAGGAAGGCGCGGACGTTGGGCGCATGGTGCTCGAGGGCTTCGGTCTCGTCCTCCCAGTCCCAGAGGAAGCGCACGCGCCCCAGGGCCTTGGGCGCATCCACCCGGTTGCCGCGCGAGTCCTTCAGCCAGGCCCGCGCGAAGAGCGGAATCTCCGGGCCACACCCCCAGTGCCTCCGATGCAACCGGAAGTCGGTGTCGTCGGCCATCTCCGACGGTTTCGTCTTGAAGAGGTTTCCCACCAGCCGGAGCTCGACCTTTTCACCAGGCGAGGGGAGGCGCTTCAGCGCCTGGGTGAGCTCACGGTCCCGCTGCCGGGCAAGCACCCGGGGCTCACCCAGCTCCAGCTCCAGGCCCGCCACCAGGACGTGGAAGTACGTCCAGGCGACGGGCGCCTGTGGCAGGCCCTCACCCTGGAGCGTCAGCTTCAGCTTGTAAGGCGAGTGCTCCACCGTGACGACGCCGTCCGGAAATGTCTCCGACGCCGGGACGCGTCCGTCCCATTCCATGCGGTGCTCGCCCGGGAGCAGCTCCTCGGCGCTCAGCGCGCGCGACCACAGCGGCGCCTTGCGATAGCGCGTGAAGAGCTCCAGCTTGCCGGAACGCACGAGTCCGGCGGTGTCCAGCACACGCCAGGTCAGCTCCACCGGCTCGACCTCCGGTGCGAAGTGGAAGCCGTCATCGCCTCCCGCGAGCGCGGGGACGTGGGCCGGGCGATGACAGCGGGACTCAGGGCCTCCAGGACTGCGGAGTCGGAAGTCCGCGATGCCGTGGCTGGCGGGACGAAGGCGGTTGCGGTGGCGGCCCCCGGGCGCAGCGAGGGCGACACTGGCGGTCAGTGAGATGCGTGGCATGGGAGCGGGCCTCAGGCGTCGTGCTGGCGGATGAGCTCGCGGGTGATGTCCGTGAGCTGTCCCGTTTCCGGCAACCCATGGCGTCGCTGGAAGGCGCGCACGGCCGCCTTCGTCGAGGCGCCGGGCGTCCCTCGCTCGCCCTTGATGGAGAAGCCCAGATTGTGCAGCCGCTCCTGCGCGGCCCGGAGGGCATCGGACTCGAAGCCCGCCAGGGACTGGAGCTGCAGCGCCCAGCGGAGCGTCACCGGCTCGGACGGGGTGGCGGGCGCCGCTTCCGGGAAGTCCTCTTGCGTGATGACGGGCGGGTAGGGCGGCGGCACGCCCCGGGGAGGGACGGGAGGCACGCGCTGGCGCGGCGGCGCTGCTGGGGGCCTGGCCAGCTTCAGCAGCAACTCGCCCTCGGTGAGACCTGGTACGTCGTGGCTCAGCGAGCCATCCGCCGCTGTCCTTCCGACGTGCTCGGTACGGCCCACCGTGAGGACGTACTCGGTATCCGCGTAGGGCACCTCGTGGGGGTCCACCAGCACCAGATGCAGCCGTCGCTGCTTCAGGATGAAGGTGCTCGTGTTCCCTGTCCGGATCGGTGCCGTCCTCGGACTGACCATGCCGCGCTCCCCCCGTGCCTGGATTCGCGATGTTGTCGTCACGTCGTTGAAGGCCTGGTCAAAGTACGTGAACCCGGAGTGACCTCCATCACCAGAAGTTCTGGGATAACCCTGTTCTGTGCGTCCTGTTAACGGACCTCAACCTGGTGGGTCGCTCAGCCGACGCAAGGCATGGCCAGCCGGGCAGGCGGGTGTGCTCGCCGTGTGACTCATGAGGTTCCGTCCCGCGGAGACATGCCCGCTTCGCTCGGCGTGTCTACTTTGCGCGGAAGGCCATCTCTCACTTTCTTGGAGGCACCACGCATGGGCACCCTGAAGGTCTTCTCGCAAGACGCAGCACAGTGCGTGTGGCCCGCACGGGCCGAGCTCGGTGAGGGGGCGCTCTGGGTGCCTTCCCAGGGCGCGCTCTACTGGCTCGACATCAAGGGGCGGAAGGTTCACCGGCTGGCGCTGGAAGGGGGGGCCCGGGAGAGCTGGGAGACGCCGCTGCGGATGACCGCGCTGGCGCCTCGGAGACAGGGAGGCTTCATCGCGGGGACGGAGCGGGGGTTGGCCTTCTATGAGCCCCGGAGCGGCCGTCTGGAGCGGCTGTTGAACCCCGAGCCCGAACGGCCCCACAACCGCTGCAACGACGGCAAGGTCGACCTGGCGGGCCGCTTCTGGGTGGGCACCATGGATGACCACGAGGAGGCGCCAACGGGCGCGCTCTACCGGTTCGACGCGCAGGGGCACCTCGCGCGCTTCGATGATGGCTACACGGTGACGAACGGCCCCGCCTTCAGCCCCGACGGGCGGACGCTGTATGTGAATGACTCGCCCCAGCGCGTCACCTACGCCTTCGACATGAGCGCCGACGGCGTGCCGGGCGGCCGGCGGGTGCTCCTCCGCTTCGAGGAGCCCCATGGCTTTCCGGACGGCATCACCGTCGATGCGGAGGGCGGACTGTGGATTGCCTTCTACGCCGGCGGCTGTGTGCGCCACTTCTCGCCGGAAGGCGAGTGGCTGGCCGAGTACCGGCTCCCCGCCGCGAAGACGACCAGCGTCGCCTTCGGCGGGAAAGGGTTGGACCGGCTGTTCGTCACCACCGCGCGAGACGGCCTCGACGCGGAGGCGCTCGCCGCCCAGCCGCTGGCCGGTGGGCTCTTCGAGCTGTCACCCGGGGTCCGGGGCGTCGAGCCGGTGCCCTACGCGGGCTGAGCCGGTTCAGCCCCGCTCTTCCTCTTCGTACAGCTCATCCTGCTCGTACTGCTCGGGCGGCGCTTCGTCGCGAGGCGCGCGAAGCCGCTGCACGGCGAGGAAGCCCACGGCCCCCAGGCCGACGACGAAGGCGAAGGGCCCGGGCAGCAGGCGCATGTTCAACGCCGCGAACGCCAGGGCCACGACCACCGCCCCCGCGGGCAGGTAGCGGGTCCATGACGGACGCTCCACTTCCGGGCGCAGCGCCAGCAGGGCGAGCACGGCCAGCAGCGCCAGCTCCACCACCACGGACGCTGGCAGGTCCCAGCCGCGCACGGTGGTGACGCCGCCGCCGTAGCTGTAGAGCATGTCGTCGGTGGGCCGGTGAGACGGGATGACGCGCAGCTCGGGTGGCCCCTGCGGCACCGGCGCGTTGTCCGGCACGGCGTCCAGGCCCAGCTTCACCGTCCCCCACGGCACGAACAGCGCCAGCAGGCACACCACGACGCCGCCCAGGCCCACCATCTCCGGCATCATGAGGAGCTGGCGCGGCTCGAAGTAACGGCCCACGCCGTCCGGCCCGGCGATGACCTTGCGGTACTGGTCATGGGCCATCAGCCCGGCGCCCGCCAACCACAGCAGCGGCGTGACGCCCAGGCTCAACGAGCGGAAGGCGAGCGCCACGAACAGCGCGGTGGCCGCGGCGGCAGCCTCGGGCGTCATCAGCACCGCGGGCATCCGCTCGGTGAAGCCGGGGGCCTCCCCCGCGTCGCGCAGCTCACGGGCGACCAGCACCGCGCCAGCCACCAGCGCCAGCAACAGGCCGGGGATGCCCACGAACGAGCCGATGTTCAGGAGGGACAGGAGGAGCACGCCAGCCACCACCATGACGCCCAGCACGGTGGGGGAGTGCCCGGGGACGTGGGCCAGCCAGCGGGGCCCGTCATAGGCGGGCTCGGACTGGCCAGGGTCCGTCTTGTCCTCGGGCGGGAGCTCGGGGACGTCGCTCACGGCATAGGGGCGGCGCTGCTCGTGCTCCTCGGCCTCCTCGAGAATCTCCGCCGCGTAGGAAGGCTCCGCCGCGTCGCGACGGGGGCGCGAGGGGCGCGGCGCGGGCCGGCCGAGCGTGGCCCTGGGCTGCTCGGGCATGGTCGCGCCGCAGTTCTCGCAGTACCGCAACCGGGCATTGGAGTCTTCACCACACTCCGGGCACCGCATACCGCCACCTCGTTGTGACTGGCTGGGAGCTACTGGCGCGCGGCCTCGGCGGGGGCAGGGGCCGTGGACAGCTCCTGGATCCGCAGGGCCAGCGTCTGCGGATCGATGGGCCCCACGTGCTTGCCCCGGATGATGCCGTTGGGGTCGATGAAGTACGTCTCCGGCACGCCGGCCACGCCGTAGTCCAGCGCCATGCGCGAGCGGGGGTCCACGAGCTGCGGGAAGCTGGCGCCATACTGCTGGAGGAACCCGCGCGCGTTGTCGTCGGTGTCCTGGAACACCACGCCCAGGAACACCGCCTGCGAGCCGTACTGCCGCGCGCCCCATTCCAGCACCGGGTGCTCGACGCGGCACGGACCGCACCAGGACGCCCAGAAGTTGATGACCACTGGCCGGCCCTTGAGGTCGGCCAGGCTCACCATCTCACCGCTGTCCAGCGCGCGCAGCCCGAAGTCGGGCGCGGGCTTGCCCTTCATCATGAAGGGCACCTCGTGCGGGTTGCGCCCGAAGCCCTTGAAGAGCACGAAGAGCAGCCCCGCGCAGAGGACCACGAAGCCCAGCGTGTAGCGCCAGCCCTTCATCACGCCGCACCCCGTTCGGCGTCACCACCGGTCAGCGGTGACGTCCCCAGGGCCGGCGCGCCCGCCATGGCCACGGCCGCCTTGCGGCGCGGCCAGAGCGCGATGAGCGTGCCCAGCACCAGCAGGGGAATGCTCCACCAGATCCACCCGACGAGCGGGAAGACCCAGACGTTGAAGCTGGCCGTCCCCGCCTGCTCGGAGAAGGCCATCAGCGACATGTAGAGGTCCTCGGCGGGCGTCTCGCGCACGCCGGGCGTGCCGATGGGGTCCGTGCTGCGCTCGTAGTAGTTGAGGCGCGGCTTCAGCTCGGACACCTTGCCGTTCGGCGCCGTCACCTCCACGCGCGCGGCCACGTAGGTGCGGTGGGGCTCCTCGCCGCTGACCAGCCCCAGGTACTTCATCTGGTAGCCGCCCAGCTCGATGCTCTGTCCCTTCTTCAGCGTTCCCGACGTGTGCTCCACGTACGCGGACGAGGCCGCCACGGCGACGATGATGAGCACGATGCCCAGGTGCACCACGTAGCCGCCGAAGCGGCGCTGGGCCTTGAGGGCGCTGGTGGTGAGCGCGGTGACGAAGCCCTCCTTGCGCTCGGACATGCGCACCCGCACCGGCGCCACCAGCTCCCGCAGGGTGATGACGGTGACGAAGCCCGCCAGGCCGAAGGTCAGCAGCGGGTACACGCCGCGCAGCCCCACCGCGAAGCACACCGCCGTCACCACCAGCCCCACGACCGTGGGGATGATGAACTGCCGGCGCAGCGTGGCCGGATCCGGCTTGCCCCAGGGGAGCACCGGGCCCACGCCCATCAGGAAGAGCACCGCGATGCCGCCCGGCACCGCCATCTTGTTGAAGTACGGCTCGCCCACGCTCACCCGCACGCCGCGCACCGACTCGGAGATGAGCGGATACAGCGTGCCCAGCAGCACCGTGAAGGTGATGGCCACGAACACCAGGTTGTTCACCAGGATGCTCGCCTCGCGCGACAGGGGCGAGGCCAGCTGGCCTTCCGGCACCAGCAGGTGCCCGCGCACCGCCAGCAGGCCCACGCACAGCACCAGCAGGACGCCGAGGAACACCAGGAAGGTGGGGCCGATGTCCGACTGGGTGAACGAGTGCACCGAGTTGAAGATGCCCGAGCGCGTCATGAACGTGCCCAGGATGGTGAGCACGAAGGAGGCGAGCGCGAGGCTGATCGTCCACAGCTTCAGCATCCGCTTGCGCTCCTGCACCATGGTGGAGTGCATGAACGCCGTCGCCGTCAGCCAGGGCAGGAAGGACGCGTTCTCCACCGGGTCCCACGCCCAGTAGCCGCCCCAGCCCAGCACGGCATAGGCCCACCAGGCGCCCAGGATGATGCCGATGGACAGGAAGAGCCACGCCGCCAGCGTCCAGCGCCGCAGGGGCGCCATCCACGCCTCGCCAATCTCGCCGCGCAGCAGGCCCGCCACCGCGACGCCGAAGGGCACCGTCATCCCCACGTAGCCCAGGTACAGCATGGGCGGGTGGATGATCATCAGGACGTGGTTCTGGAGCAGCGGGTTGGGGCCGGGGCCGTCCGCGGGCACCGGGGACACGGTGCCCCAGGGGTTGGCCGGGCCGGCGATGAGGAAGGCGAAGAAGACGCCCACCGCCAGCATGGTGCCCAGCGCCAGCTGCATGTAGCGCGCGTGCTCCTTGCGGTGGATGTACGCGAAGGCGGCGATGTAGCCGCCCATGATGAGGCCCCAGAAGAGGATGGACCCCTCCAGGGCGCTCCACAGCGAGACGATGGTGTAGACCAGCGGGGTGGCCCGGCTGCCCACCTGCGCCACGTAGCGCACGCTGAAGTCGTGCGTGACGAGCGCGTGCACCATCACCAGGTTGGAGCCAATCATGCACGCGGCGAAGCCCCACACCGCGCGCATCACCCAGGGCAGGCCCGCGTCACTGCGGCGCAGGCCACTCACCAGGCCCACGAGCGCGCCGAAGGCCGCGAACGCGAGCCCTCCGAGCACCAGGCCGTATCCGACGGTTCCGTTCACTTCGCACCCACGGCGGTCGTGGCGTCGGAGAGCGTCTCCTGCCACTTGCGAGGATCCTCGCCCTCCTTCGGGGCGCGGTACTCGTTGGAGTGGTTCACCATCAGCCGGTTGGAGCTGAAGACGCCGGACTTGTCGTAGGTGCCCTCCACCACGACGCCAATCTTGTCGCGGAACATCTGCGGCGGCGTCTCCGTGGAGCGCACCAGCACGCTGGGCGAGCCTTCCTTGACGTCATCCGCCACGCGGAAGTGCAGGGTGGTGTGCTCGGCGTTCCACTGGATGCTGCCCGGCTCCACCACGCCGCCCAGGCGGATGGTGGCCGAGTACGCCTTGTCACCCTGGCCCAGCATCTCCGACGGGCTCCAGTAGTAGACGAGGTTCTCACCGATGTTGCCGAAGGCCACGAACCCCAGGCCGGCCCCCGCGACGAGCAGGGCCCCCAGGGCAATCAGACGGTTGCGAGCGACAGGAGACATGGCGAATCACTCCTTGGCGTCGGTGGGGGCCTTGGGCCGACGAACCCAGAGAGACACGGCGTAGAGAACCAGCATGGCGACTGTAATGGCGTAGCAGGCCCAGACATAGCCCCAGCCGCCGACGATGCGGCCGCTGCCCACCTGGCCGGGCGCCGCCGCGAGGACCCACAACATCTGCGTCGAAAGCGTCATCATGTTCAGGCCACCCTCGTGGAGCTGGCGCCGCTGGCGGCGGAGAGGTCCTGTGGCAGCGCGTCCGGGAGGGCCACCTCGGCGTGGCGCTCGGCCAGGGCCTGGCGGTAGCGCAGCACCAGGAACCAGATGGTGAGGAACAGCATGCCGAAGGCCGACACGCGCAGGGCCAGCGTCATCTCCGGGTCCACCGTCTTCGGCGTCGACTGCACCTGGTGGAGGCTGCGCCACCAGCGCACGGAGAACCAGACGATGGGCAGGTTGATGGCGCCGATGATGGCCACCACCGAGCTCCACGTGGCGCGCTTCTCCGGGTCCTCCACGAAGCGCCGCAGCACCAGGTAGCCGGTGTAGGTCACCAGCATGATGGCCTGCGAGGTGAGGCGTGGATCCCACGACCAGTAGACGCCCCAGGTCGGACGGCCCCAGATGGCGCCGGTGATCATGCCCGCGGTGCCCAGCACCAGGCCGACCTCCGCGGCCGCCTCGGCGGTGGCATCCAGCTTCCAGCCCGCCTTCATGAGGTAGGTGACGGCCGCCACGAAGTTGACGGCCATGGCCACCATGGCCACCCACTGGAGCGGCACGTGCACGTACATGATGCGCTGCACGTCGCCCATCTCACGGTCCGGCGGCGCCCAGACCAGGCCGAGCCACCACCCCGCGGCGAGAACGACCAGCGCCAGCGCCGGCAGACCCCACTTGATGAACTTTCCCATCCGTCAGTCCTCGATGATCCGCGGGAACAGCAAGAAGCCTACGCCCCAATAAATCAGATTGAATCCGCCCAAAAGCCCCATCCATGAGCCAAACTGATTCATGGGGTCTCCTTGAAGTACGAGCGTGGTCGCCTTGGCCGCGGAGAGCAGGGCGGGGATGACGAGCGGGAACAATAGCAAAGGCAGGAGCACGTCCCGTGCCCGGGCATTGCTCGAAATCGCAGCGTAGACAGTTCCGGGGGCGCTGAGGGCCAGGCTGCCGAGCAGGAGCACGAGCCCCAGGTCTGCGGCGCTGGTGACGATGCGGACCCCGTAGAGGGCCACCATGACCGGCACGAGCAGGGCGCCCAGGGCCGTCAGGAGCAGGGAGTTGCCCAGCGCCTTGGAGAGGAAGATGGCGCGGGCGTCCGCGGGGGCCAGGCGGATGCCGTCCATGCAGGCGTTCTCCGACTCGACGCGGAAGGACTCGCCCAGCGCGAGCACGCTGGCGAAGAGGATGGCGAGCCAGAAGTAGCCGCCGGCGTTCTTCTCCAGCAGCTTCGTGTCCGGGCCCAGCGCGAAGGAGAACATCAGCAGCGTGGCCAGCGCGAAGAAGATGATGGCGTTGAGGCGCGCCCGGGTGCGCCACTCGATGAGCAGGTCCTTGCGCAGCAGGGCCAGCGTCGCCGTCAGCAGGCCGATGGGGCGGGGCGTGCTCATGCGGCCACCGCCCGGCCTTCCTGGAGGTGAAGGCGCTCTTCACACAGCGTCAGGCCCTGCTCGATGAGGTGGGTGGCGAGGATGACGGTGACGCCGCTGGCCTTGAGCTCCGCGATGATGCCCTCCATGTCGTGGATTCCCGCGGGGTCCAGCTCGCCGAAGGGCTCGTCGAGCAGCGCGATGGAGGGCGCCTTGAGCAGCAGGCGGGCGATGGCCAGCCGCTTGCGCATGCCGGCGCTGAAGCTGCGGACCGGACTGTCCGAGCGGCGGCCGAGGCCCACCCGGGTGAGGCCCGCGTTGGCCGCGTCCTCGGGCGAGGGCAGGCCCAGGAGCCGGGCCAGCACGGTGAGGTTCTGGTGCGCTGTGAGGTCCTCGTAGAGGAAGCTGGCGTGGGACAGCAGCGCCACGTTCCGGCGCACCGCGTCGCGCTCCGCCACGGCGTCCCGGCCGAGCACCTCCACCCGGCCCGCCGTGGGGCTGAGGGCGGTGGCCAGCAGGCGCAGCAGGGTCGTCTTCCCCGAGCCATTGTGGCCCGTGAGCAGCAGGGAGCGTCCGGCGGGGAGCGCGTACGTCAGGCGCGCGAGGGCCCACCGGCGGCCATATCGCTTGCTGACGTCGTGCAGGGCGAGCGCGGGGGCGTCGGAGAGGGGAGGCATCGGCGGTGCCGTACGTATCCGGAAACCCGGGTGTCCACCAGTGAAACCCGGGGCGGTGGGCCGGACGGAGAAGGAGCGGGCCTGTCAGCGGGAAAGGTTTTCCACCCCATGTGGTCGCAGGTGCCCGCCGGGGGCCAATCCGGTTCCACGAAGAGGAACGTCCACTGCTCGCCATGCGACCCGTGCGGATGGACGGCCCTCTCGACTGCCCGGCCCAGGGGACCCCGCTTCATGGCACCCCCCCTGCATGGTGCGCGGGCATGCGAAGCGGATCCGCTGATCCGCGCGGAGGGCGTGAATGGCGACGGGAAAAGTACTGCGAAGGGCGGTCAAGGCGGCGGCGGCGGGGATGCTCCATTACAGCGGGATGCGGCGGGCCATGGCGGCCTACCGTCGCTCGCAATCGGGTGGCCGGCGCATCCTCATCGTGAGCTACCACCGCGTGGTGAGCGACTTCACCGGGGAACTGCAGCGCTCGATTCCCGGCCTGCTCATCTCCCAGGAGACATTCCGGCGTCACCTGGAGGAGGCGCACGCGGCGGGCTTCGAGCTGGCCTCCATCGGGGACGCGGTGGACGTCATGAGCGGCCGCCGGGTGGCGAAGAAGGACCTGTGCGTCGTCACGTTCGATGACGGCTACCGGGACGTCTACCGATACGCCTATCCGATCCTCAAGCAGATGGGCGTGCCGGCCATCACCTACCTGCCCACGGCATTCATCAACACCGACAGGCGCTTCAACCACGACCGGCTCTTCCACCTGCTGCGCCGCGTCCAGGAGCGCCGCTTCCGGCCGCTCTATGACACGCTGCCGGCGCCGGCGCTCCAACTGCTGGGCCCCATCCTCTCCGGGCAGAAGACGGTGTCGGCCTCGCTGGACGACTTCATCGGCGAGCACCCCGCGCGGGTGCTGACGGAAATCATCGACGCGCTGGAGCAGCAGCTCGGCGGCGGCACGGACCTGATTCCGGAGCAGGGCGACGTCATGAGCTGGGACGAGGTGCGCCGCATGGCGCGCGACGGCTTCGAGTTCGGCGCGCACACGCTGGGGCACACGGTGCTGACGCTCGAGCCGCAGGAGGTGGTGGAGCGCGAGATTCTCGAGTCCAAGCGCGCCATCGAGCGCGAGGTGGGCATCACCGTGCGGGACTTCGCCTACTGCAACGGCTGGTACTCGGACGAGGTCATCCGCGTGCTGTCGGCCAACGGCTTCCGCTCGGGCGTCACCACGGAGGACCTGCCCAACCGCATTGGCGGCGACCCCTTCACGCTCAAGCGCAAGGTGCTGTGGGAGAACTTCAGCCTGGGCATGCTGGGCGACTACTCGTCGTCGCTCACCGCCTGCCAGCTGGATGACTGCTTCGGCGTGCTGGGCATGAGCAGCCCGGTGCCAGGCAAGCGCCCCCATTTCATCAGCGCCCCCACGGCGGGAAACCAGGTCAGCGGCTCGGGGCGGCTCTCCCCCAGGGCCGCGGGCGGCGGCAATGAGCTGGTGGTCGGCCCGGAGGCGACCCCGTCGGTCCAGGAGGCTCCGTGAGCGGAAGCTCCACGCCGGCCGCGTCCGGGGGCTCGTTCCTCGGGCGCGCCGGCCCCCTGGTGTTGGCCCGGCTGTTCACCGCCGGGCTGACGCTGTCCATTCCCCTCGTGCTCGCCCGGGTGCTGAACCTGGACGACTACGGCACGTACTACCAGCTCTTCCTCATCGCCACGACGCTCTACTACGTCCTGCCGTTCGGCGTGGTGCAGAGCCTCTACTACTTCCTGCCTCGCGCGGAGGCGAAGCGGCCCTTCCTGGGTCAGACGCTGCTGTTCATGTCCGCGGCGGGGCTGGTGGGCGCGGTCGCAGTGTGGGCACTGCTGGGCCACGTGGCGGGCTGGTTCTCCAATCCCGCGCTGGCCGAGTACCGCCTGCCGCTGGCCGCGTATACCGCCTTCCTGCTGGGCAGCTTCCCGCTGGAGGTGTCCCTGACGTCGCAGGGGCGCACGCGCGCGTCCGCGGCCGTCTACTTGGTGTCGGACGCGGTGCGCGCCTCGGTGATGGTGGTGCCGCCGCTGCTGGGCGCCTCGCTCTACGGGATGATGATGGCGGTGGCCGGCTTCGCGGGGCTGCGCTACCTGGCGACGTGGCTGGTCTCGCTGCGCGGCGCCACCGGGCCCCTGGTGGACGGCCCTCGCTTCCGTGAGCAGCTCGCCTACGCGGCGCCCTTCGGCGCGGCCATGCTGCTGGCCATCCCCCAGCAGAACGCGCACCTGTACGCGGTGGCGGGCGCGGTGGCGCCGGCGCTGTACGCGCTCTACCGCGTGGGCTGCTTCCAGCTCCCCGTCGTGGACCTGCTCTACACGCCCACCAGCGAGGTACTGATGGTGCGCCTGGGCGAGCTGGAGCGCGAGGGCCGCCTGGAGGAGGGCGTGGAGGCCTTCCGTGAGGCGGCGGGGAAGCTGGCCTACTTCTTCCTGCCCTTCGCCGCGTTCCTCTTCTCGGCGGCGCCGGAGTTCATCGGGGCGATGTTCGGCGAGAAGTTCCTGCCCGCGGTGCCCGTCTTCCGCGTCAGCGTGCTGGGCGTGGTGCTCTCCATCCTGCCCATGGACGGGACGCTGCGCGCCCGGGGGCAGACGCGCGCGATCTTCGCGTCCTACGCGGTGAAGGCGGCGGTGACGGTGCCGCTCGTGTGGCTGGGCGTGAAGCACTTCGGGCTGATGGGCGGCATCGGCTCGTGGGCGGTGGCGGAGGTGGTGGGCAAGGCCATGCTGCTGGCCCGGGTGCCGGCGGCGCTGTCCACCCCGAACCGGAAGCTGGGCGTGGCGGACGTGATTCCCTGGCCGTCGCTGGGCAAGGCCACGCTGGCGGCGTGCGCGGCGTCGGCGGCGGTGTTCCTCCTGCGGGCGGGGGCGCACGGGGCCTGGGCGCATCTGCCCACCGGCTTCCTCTGGCGCGTCCTGCCGCTGGCGGTGGCGGGGGCGCTGTTCTTCATCGGGTACCTGGTGGTGCTGCACTTCGCGGGCGTGCGGCCGCTCAGCTTGATCGCTGGGCTGCGAGCGCGGAGGGCGGGGTAGGGCACTTCCCACCCTGCGGGGTGGTACCTAGTTTGGTGCGGGTCGGAACACGGGGTTTGGGAGGCGTGATGGGTGTCGACGCGATGACGTTCTACCGGCTCGCGCGCGGGCTGAAGAAGCGGGGGGTGCCCCTGCTGCCGGCCGTGCTGCGCAAGGCCATCTACTATCTGCACAGCTCGTACATCCCCGAGGACGCGGAGATTGGCGAGGGGACGCAGGTCGGCTACGGCGGCATTGGCGTGGTCATCCACAAGGCCGCGAAGATTGGCCGCCACTGCCTCATCTCCCAGCAGGTGACCATTGGCGGGCGCTCGGGCATCGAGGGCGCGCCCGTCATCGGGGACTACGTGCGCATGGGCGCGGGCGCGAAGATTCTCGGCAACATCCACATCGGTGACTTCGCCGTCATCGGCGCCAACGCGGTGGTGGTGAAGGACGTCGCGCCGGGTGCGGTGGTGGCCGGGGTTCCGGCGCGGGTGATCCGCCAGGACCCGGATCCGCTGGCCACGTACCAGCGGGAGATGGGGCAGCTGCCGCCCCGGGTGTCGCTGGTGTCGGTGCCTTCGCCCTCGTCGCTGCGGCAATAGCCCGCGGGAGACACATCGATGCGCGTGCTCCTCGTCGGGGACTACCCGCCGCCGCATGGCGGCGTCGCGGTTCACGTTCAACAGCTTCATGGATTCCTGCGCAGCCGCGGGGTCGAAGTGAAGGTGCTCGACATCGGGAAGGGTGGCCGGCCGGCTCCGGACGTCATCCCGGCGCGGGGCGCCGCTCGGTTCGGCCTGCGGCTCGCGCGGTACGTTGCCGCCGGGTGGACGGTCCACGTCCACACCAGCGGGAACAATCCCAAGTCATGGGTGCTGGCCGGCATGGTGGGGGGCCTCCCCGGGCCGAAGGCGTCCCGGGTCATCACCCTCCACTCCGGCCTGCTCCCGGACTTCCTCGCGGCATCGAGTCCCCGGCGCAGCTTCGCCCGCCTGGCGCTGGCCGGCTACTCGCGCGTGGTGGCCGTGTCCACCGCGGTGAAGGACGCGCTGGTGGGCTGTGGGGTTCCCGCGGAAAAGGTGGAGGTCCTCCCGGCCTTCTGCGCGTCGCAGGTGCGTCCCGGGCAGGTACCGGCGGCGGTGGAGGCCGCGCGCACGCGCCGGCGGACGCTGCTGGCCATGGCGCACCATCCCTCACCCGTCTACGGACGCACGCTGATGTTCCGGGCCTTGCGCGAGCTGGCACAGACGTCTCCGGACGTGGGGCTGGCGCTGTTCGGGCCGGGGCTGGATTCGGAGGCGTTCATCCGCGACGTCCGCGAGGCGCGAGTGGCGGGACACCTGGAGGTGCTGGGCGAGCTGGAGCACACCGCGGCGCTGGGGCTCATCGCGCGCAGTGATGCCTTCGTGCGGCCCACCACGCATGACGGGGATGCCATCTCCGTTCGCGAGGCCCTGGCCCTGGGGGTGCCCTGTGTGGCCAGCAATGTCTGCGTCCGGCCGGAGGGGACGCGCGTGTTCGCCGCGGGGGATGCCAGCGCCCTGGCGCAGGCGCTCCGCGAGGCGGTCGCGGCAGGGCCCGTGCATGCGCCCCAGGTGGATGCGGGGCCGGTGCTGCTCTCGCTGTACGAGGCGCTGGGCGCCCGCAACGGATTGAAGACGTCACACGAACAGGGTTTCGACCTGGGGGATACGAGACATGCGGCGCAGTGATGACATGGACCTGGCGCGCAGGGCGCTGCGCGGGCGGGACCTGGTGGTGTTCTCCAATGACTGGGATGGGGACCCGCTGTCGAAGGTCCACATCATGCGGATTCTCGCCCGGGAGAATCGCATCCTCTGGGTGAACAGCATCGGCAACCGCGCGCCCAAGGCCAACGCGCACGACGTGAAGCGCATCTTCAACAAGCTGAGCCGCTTCACCGAAGGCCTGCGCGAGGTGGAGCCGAACATCCACGTGCTGTCGCCGCTGGCCATACCCTTCTATGGCTCGGAGCTGGTGCGCGGCGCCAACCGGGAGTTGCTGCGGCTCCAGGTGCTCCGGGCCATGAAGCGGCTCGGCTTCAAGAAGCCCATCTCCTGGAGCTTCCTGCCGGCCTCCGCACCGGTGTCCGGCACGCTGGGTGAGGAATTCGTCATCTACCACTGCGTGGATGAGTTCTCCGCGTTCAGCGACACCAACGGTCGCCACATCGCGGAGCTGGAGGAGCGGCTGCTCAAGCGCGCCGACCTCTGCATCACCTCGGCCGAGCGGCTGCGTGAGAGCAAGGCCCGGGTCAACCCGCGCACGGTGCTGGTGCGCCATGGCACGGACTTCAGCCACTTCGTGAAGGCGTGCGACCCGGCCACGCCCATCCCGGAGGACATCGCCCGCCTGCCCAAGCCCATCATCGGCTTCTTCGGCCTGGTGGCGGACTGGGTGGACCAGGAGGCCATCATCGCCACGGCCCGCGCGCACCGGGAGGGCTCGGTGGTCATCATCGGGAAGACGACGCCGGACTGCGACGACTCCGCGCTACGGGCCGAGCCGAACATCCACATGCTGGGCCGCAAGCGGTACGCGGACCTGCCGGGCTACAGCAAGGCCTTCGACGTGGCGCTGATGCCCTTCAAGGTCAGCGAGCTGACGCTGAACGCGAACCCGCTCAAGGTGCGTGAGTACCTGGCGGCGGGTCTGCCCGTGGTGTCCACGGACCTGCCCGAGGTCCGCAAGGTGGGGCTGTGCAGGATCGCCAGCGACACCGAGGACTTCGTGCGCAAGGTGGACGAGTGCCTGGCGGACAAGCCCGGTCCCGACCGGGCGCGCGCCGAGCGCATCTTCAGCGAGAGCTGGGACGCTCGCGTCGACGAGATTCGCCACCACGTGGGCGCCGCGCTCATGGCGGATGTGGCAAGGACCTCTGACGCGACGCCGGGCTACGCGCGGCCTTCGCGGCCCGCCAGCGCCCGCTCCAGGTGGGCGTAGCGGCGGGCCACCCGGGCATAGTCCGCCGGTGCGACGGTGGGCTGTGCCTGGGTTCGCGTCAGGTCGGCCTTCGCCTCCAGGTAGTCGGAGGCGGGAATGCCGCCGTCCTGTTCCAGCAGGCGCGCGGCATCCGCGTCCGACAAGGCCAGGGGGATGCCCAGCCGCTCCTGCATCTGCTGGCGCAGCGCATGGTCCAGCTCGGGGAGGAGCTCCTTCTCCACCTTCGCGCGGCGCATGAGCCAGCCCATGCTGCGCACGTACTCGAGCGCGGACCGGTGCCGCTCCACACGCAGCGGACGCGGCGCACCGAAGCGCGTGCCGCGCGACACGGTGTAGAGCAGCCCCACCGCCAGCACCTGCGCGACGAAGACCCAGATGCCCCGAGAGAACGGAGGGGGCGGCAGCAGCTCGTGGTGGTACTCGTCGAACAGCAAGGGGCCGCGAGCGGCCAGGGTCTCCCAGAAGCGGAGATTGTCCAGCAGCTCCAGCCGCCGATTCTCCACGAGGTCCGCGCCCGCGAGCACGTACACCTCGCCCGCGCCCAGCGCGCGCCGCCATATCGCCACCGAACCGCCATGCCCCGCGACGGGCACGGCGTCCTCGTGGTCCATGCGCAGACCGCGGTCCTGGGACACGCGCAGGCGGGAGAGGCCCTGCAGCGGCCCCACCGGCAGCCACACGTCCACCGTGGTGCCGCCCACGTCGGTCAGCGTCGAGTCCAGGCCCTGGCTGCTCGCGGGCATCATCAGGCCCGGCTCCAGGCCGAGCCACGCCTCCAGGGCCGGCTGGTGTTTTCCCAGCTCGCGCGTCGAGAGGTACACCAGCGTGCCGCCCGCGCGGACGAAGCGCTCCAGCTCTGTGACTTCGTCCTCCGTCACTGGGCGGCCCTCCGGGGCCGCGAGCACCACCGTGCGCACCTCCGGGGCAATCGCGTCCAGGGGCGTCAGGCGCGTGTCCACGGCCCTGCCGCCTTCGCGCAGGTACAGGTAGAGCGCGCGCGCACCCTGCGGCGCGGTGTTCTCCACGGTGGGCACCGGTGAGTCGGGCGCGTCCGTGCGCGTGGACAGCCCCACCGCGAGCGCCAGGGCGATGAGCACACCGAAGACGGCGACGGTCCGGGTGTTCCTCACCGCGCGCCCTCCGCGACCAGGTTGCCGTTCAGCGTCTCCACCTCGGTGACGAAGCGCGCCGCCTCGTCCGGGGGGACCGGCGCGAGCGAGTAGAAGGCGCGGTCGTACCAGTCCATGAGCCGCTCCACCTCGCGCACGAGGGGGGCGGGGGCGCCTCGGCCCGGCAGCTCCGCGGCCAGCTCGCGGTTGGTCCTCACGCGGTCCGGCCGGGCCAGCCGCCGCTCCTCCAGCGCGGACAGGAGGCTGAGCAGGCCTTCGCGAATGGCTTCACGCGCGTCCGTGGACAGCGCCGAGCGGGCGCGGCGCAGGTGCTCGCCCGGCGAGTCCAGCACCAGGGGCTCCGCGTCCGCCGACGAGTCCTTGGCTGCCGTCGTCGCCAGCCGCCGCCCACGCCGCGCGCGGAGCTTCAGCGCGCCCCAGAGCAGCAGCGCGAGCGCCAGCCCCAGCATCACCGCGCGCGTGGCCACCGCGAAGCCCTGCGCCTGTCTCGACTCGAAGAGGCCCTCCAGCCAGGCCGTCACCTCGCGCATCAGCCGCTTCAGCGCATCGCCCTGGCGCTGGCGCGCGCGGGCGAACTCCGGGCGGTCGAGGATGGCCTGGAGGCGCTCCGGCTCGGTCGGCGGCGGGGCGATGGCGCCAGGAGCGTTCGCCAGCGCCTGGACGTCACAGGACGCCTTCAGGAAACGCGCAATCTGCTCCGCGCGCTCCGGTTCGCTGTCGCCTTCTCGCTCGGGCGGAAGTGGTATGCCACCCAGTCTGGTCGACAGCGTGTTCACCGCGTCGGCGAACTCGGCGGGGCGGTGCTGCGCGGCCTCGCGCAGGTCCAGGACGGTGTCCTCGCGGTCGGCGCAGGGCAGCGAGGCCAGCAGCAGGAGGAGTGGGAGGCTCGGCACGGAAGAGTCCAGGGGGCGCCGTTACGCGGCGGGCGGCGCCACATCGAGCTGGTGTTCCAGGTCCAGCGCTTCGCGGCGCACGCGCATGTCCAGATAGAAGAGCGCGCAGAAGACGAAGTTGATGGGCGTGAAGAGCGACTGCGCCACCGTCTGGATGAGCTCCACGGGCACCAGCAGCAGCTGTGGCGTTCGCGCCATCGTCCCCGGGTCGAAGGGATTGCCGTAGGGCATCATCGCCAGCCACGAGGGCAGCCCGGAGACGAGCTGGACGGAGATGAGGATGAGGCTCACCACGGTGAAGAGAATCATCGCGCGCACCATCACCCGGCCGAGGAAGCCAGGTGCCACGCGCCCCGACAGGAGCTGACCGGATCGCCGGAAGGTCTCCCACGCGCCCAGGTCCTCCATGGCCAGCACCGGGGGAACCAGCAGGAAGCGCAGCATGTACCAGAGGACCGCGGCAACCATTCCCAGGCTCGCGAGCAGGGCGCCACCAATGCCCAGCACGGCCGCCAGGGTGTTGGAGCCCGCCGCCACCCCGCCGACGATGCCGACTCCCGCCAGGAGGAGGCCCGGGAGCATGAGCACCACCGTCACCAGCGTCGACCAGCCGAGCGACAGCAGGTAGACGCCCGTCAGCGTGCCTGCGCGTGAGAAGCACCGCTGCAGCGCCTCCGCCGGACGGACCGGCTCGCCCAGCTGGGCCGCCAGGACATAGCGGGATGTGGCCAGGGTGGCCAGCCAGTACATCCAGAGCAGGAAGAGGAACAGCGCCGACCACAGCACGAGGGTGACGGACGCCTGTTGCAGCATGACGGTGGGGTCCTGCAGTGCACGCGACTCCGCGTCCCCCATGTAGAGCTGCGGGGCCAGCCGCTGTCCCACCACCAGCGCCGTCTTGGTCGCGATGTAGTTCACCAGCGTGAAGCCGAAGCTCAGCAGGAAGAGGGACTTCAGGTGGGAGCGCCAGAAGGTGGCGGCGCGGTCAATCATCTCCCCCATGGCGAGGGGGCGCAGCTCGGCGACGGCGGGCTTGGGGCTCACAGGGGGCGCAGCATAGCCCGCCCCGAGCGAGCAGCCAGCAGCGTCCGGGCCGCCGCCGCGGGGTCCTCGGCTTCCAGCACGCCGGAGATGACGGCGAAGCCCGCCGCGTCCGGGAGGGCCGCCGCGCGCTCCGGGGTGATGCCACCCAGGGCCAGCGCGGCGCATGGCAGGGTTCCGCTCAGGGCGCGGAAGCCCTCCGGCCCCAGCGGGGGGCGCGTGTCGAGGGGCTTGGAGCCGGGGGGGAAGACGGGGCTCACCAGGGCCAGGTCCGCGCCCTCGGCCCAACGGGCCTCCGCCACGTCATGGACCGCCGCGCTGATGAGGCGCCCAGCGGGGAGGTGCGGACGGACATCCGTTGGAGCAGGGCCGTGGGCGGGCAGGTGGACGTGCGCGCCCACGAGCAGCGCGATGTCCACGCGCCCGTTGACGAAGAGCGGATTGCCGCGTGCGTGGCACAGCGCGGCCAGCTCCCGGGCCTCTTCCAGGAAGCGGCGCCCGGTGGCCTCCGGGTGGCGGTGCTGGACGGCGACTTCGGGGCCCGCTTCGAGGGCCCGCGTGAGCGCCCACTTCAGGCGCTCGGGCGGCAGGCGCCAGTCGGTGATGACGACGAGCCGGGGGAGGGCGGAAGACGCCACCGCGAGCACCGGGCCGTCAGTGGTGGACGAGCCCTTCGAGGGGGCTGGACGCGGAGCCGTAGGCCTTACGCGGGATGCGGCCAGCCAGGTACGCGTCGCGGCCCGCCTCCACGGCCTTCTTCATGGCCACGGCCATGCGCACCGGATCCTGGGCGCCGGCGATGGCGGTGTTCATCAGCACGGCCTCCACGCCCAGCTCCATGGCGATGGCCGCGTCGGACGCCGTGCCCACGCCCGCGTCCACGATGACGGGGACCTTCACCGTCTCCAGGATGAGGCGGATGTTGTGCGGGTTGCGGATGCCCAGGCCGCTGCCGATGGGCGCGGCCAGGGGCATGACGGCCGCGCAGCCCGCGTCCTCCAGCTTGCGGGCGGTGATGGGGTCGTCGCTGGTGTAGGGCAGCACGGTGAAGCCTTCCTTCACCAGGATGCGGGCCGCCTTCACCGTCTCCTCGACGTCCGGGTAGAGCGTCTTCTCGTCGCCGAGCACCTCGAGCTTCACCCACTTGCTCATGCCCAGCTCCTCGGCGAGCCGGCAGGTGCGGACCGCGTCATCCGCCGTGTAGCAGAGCGCGGTATTGGGCAGCAGGCGCAGGCGGTTGCGGTCAATCCAGTTCATCAGGGACGCCTCGCCCGTGGCCTTCAGGTCGAGACGGCGCACCGCCACGGTCACCATCTCCGTGCCCGAGGCTTCATGGCAGCGCTTCATGATGTCGTGGCTGGGGTACTTCCCCGTGCCGAGGATGAGCCGGGAGTTGAACGTCACTCCGGCGATGGTGAAAGGCTTGTCCTGGATGCTCATGTGCCGACTCCTGGCTAGCCGCCGCCGACAAAGGTGACGATTTCCACGCGGTCCCCCGCCTGAAGGTGGTGCTCGGGGTGGCGGGCGCGGCGCACCACCTCCGCGTTCACCTCGACGGCGACGCCGGGACCGCCCACCTGAAGCGACTCCAACAGTGCCGAAAGGGTGGTGCCTTCGGGCACCTCGCGCGTCTCTCCGTTGACCCAGACCTGCATGGCGTCACGGCTCCTTGCGACGGGGACCTGGGCACGCACTACAGGGGCGACTCCGCGCTGTCAACGCGCTCGCCAGCCGGTGCGTCCGCCGCCGTCATCGGTATACTCGGAAACGTGCTCATGGCTTCCCGCCGGCTCATCGCGCTCGTGCTGCTGTGGATGGTTGCCCTGCCGGCATCCGCGGCGGAGCCTGGCTCGCTGGACGTTCCGCGCCGGGAGTCCGCCCCCGTGCTCCATGGGCACCGCTACGCCTACGTCGCGGGTGGGGTCCTGGCACTGGGGGGCCTGGGCCTGGGCTTCGTCGCGCAGGGTGAGTCGCGCCGCTCCCAGCGCCTGACGTCCGCTCGCGAGGCCCGCGCCTCGCTGGACCGGGCGCGGACCGCCGCCGCCACCGCGAACGTCCTCTACGCCGCGGCGGGCGCCGCCGTGCTGTACGGGCTGCTGGTGGAGCTGCTCCCCGAACCCGCCGCCGAGGCCGCCACCCTCACGTACCGCTTCTGATTCGGGCGCCTTCCCGTGACTTCCCTCCGTGCCTCCCGACTGCTTGCGTGCGAGGCCGTCGCGGCCGCTGGCCCGTGTGCGTTCTCCGAAGACGATGCCGCCGGCTTGGCGTGCGTCGATGACAGCGGCTGTCCCTCCTCCTGCCACTGCGTGACGGTGCCCGCCGGCCATCGCATGTGCGAGGTCCTCTTCCCGCCCCGGCCGTCGGCGTCGCTGGACGGCGGCTCGGACGCAGGCAGCGCCTCGCCCGATGACGGAGGCGTGGTGCCCGCGCGGTGCAAGGACGTGCAGCCCGGGATGGCCGCCAGCTGTGTCTCCAACTGCCATGGCGCGGAGTCGTACAACAGTGGCCATGCCTCGTTCCGGCTGGACTCCTACGTGGCGGAGGACGGCGGCGTTCCAGGCGCGAAGTCGCAGGCGCTGCACATCCTGGCGCGCGCGGTGAACACGACGACGATGCCGCCCTCCTGCTACAACCCGAAGCCCACCGCCGAGGCGCGCGCGCTGCTGGGGCGGTGGAGCGAAGCCGGAGCGTCCTACTGCGACACGGACGGCGGGACTGACGCCCGCCGTGAAACGCCGCTTTCGTCACGCCACCATGAAGAGACTCCTCGCGAGCGCATCCATTTCTGTCTGTGGGGTCCTGGCCTGTACGCTCGACACCACCGACTTCACCGGCAAGACGTGCGAAGCCGCCAGTGACTGCCCGCCGCCCTATACCTGCGTCGCCGCGCGCGAGGGAGCGGGCCGCACCTGCGAGGTGCTGGGACTGCCCGGAGCGCCTGACGGCGGCGACGCAGGGCCCGTGCCCACGTGGTGCGGGGATATCCAGCCCATCCTCGCGACCAGCTGTGTGAGCTCATGCCACGGCGCCGACACCAGCGGCAGCGGCATCACGTCGTTCCGCCTGGACTACTTCGCGCCCGAGGACGGCGGCGTTCCCGGCGCGCAGGCCATGGCCGCGAGAATCCTGGCGCGCGCGTACGTGTTCCAGGACATGCCCCCACCGGGGCGCGGCGTTCCGATGCCTTCCGCGCAGGAGCGTGAGCGCATCGCGCGCTGGGCGAGCGAAGGCACGCCGTTGTGCGCGGACGCAGGCGGCGAGGACGGCGGGCCCTAGGGCGCGCACGCCTGGCCTCGGTATTCCCGTTCTCGCGCCGTGTTCCCTGGCAGGGCAGGCAGACGGCCGTGCCCTTCGTCATCTGGCTTGAGCCCCTAGGTCTTCCCCTCGCTCCGGACAACCCCTGTTCAAGGGCGGGGGGAGCGCCCACTTTCTGGCCAACGCCGGGGGAAACGCTCTCTCGGCCGCAGGCGAAAAGAGGGGGAAACCTTCTCCCGTTCCCATGTGAAAGGAGCAGGAACAAATGCGCAAGCTCATGATGGCGGTCACTGCGGTTGCGGGGATGTCGCTGGTCGTTTCTGGCTGTAGCAAGCGCGACAACGTCGAGTCGCAGCGCCAGGACGTCGCCGAGGCGCAGATGGAGGCTCAGCAGGAGACGGCGGAGATCCGCCAGGATGCCCGCGAGGACATCGCCAGCACGCAGACGGAGGCCCAGGAGGACATCGTCGGGACCCAGCGTGAGGCCTCCGAGGACGTCGCCAGCGCGCAGCAGGACGTCCAGGAGGAACGCCAGGACCTGGCCGAGGCCGAGGCTGACCGCCAGCAGGACCTGAATGACGACACGGCCCTGGGCGGCTCGGGCGCCGCGGGTGCCGCCGCTGCTGCGAGCAGCGTCAACGGCCGCGTCCTCTCCACGGGGAGCGATGAGCTGACCCTGGTGGACACCAGCAACAACCGTCAGCTGGAGCTGAAGACGAACGACCAGACGCGCATCCTGCACAACAACCAGCCGCTGAAGCTGGATGACATCCAGGAGGGTGCCCAGGTCCGCGCCTCGTATGTGATGGAGGGCGAGGACATGGTGGTTCGCGAGCTGAACGTGACGCAGCCGGTGCAGAAGAAGAAGTAGTCGGCATCGCTTTCATGCGCGGTGGGCGGTTCGTCATGAGCCGCTCGGGGACGGCCTCCGCTTCGGCGGGGGCCGTTTCCTTTTTTCCCTGAATCCGTGCTGGGAGGTTGGAAGGGTGTGTCGGACGTGGGTGGTAGGAGTGATGCGTGAGGTTCTCTCACGCCTTCCCAACCCAGGGGAGGCCATCCTGCCCAGGAGGCACCACCCGAGATGTCCACTCACCCCCCAGAGCCACCCGCTTCGAAGCCCTTCATCCTCTTCACCACCGGCGCCACGTCCTATGAACTGGTGCGCTACCTCGGGGCGCGGGGCTCCGGGGAGATGCTGCTGGCCCGCCGGCACTACGCAGGCGTTCCCGGGGACCTCGTCCTCGTCAAGCGCTTGCAGGACGCCGGAGATGCCCAGGGACGTGCCCGGCTGCGCGAAGAGGTCAAGCTGCTGATGCGGCTCCACCACCCCGCCATCGTTCAAGTGTTCCTGGTGCGGGTGCATGAGGGCATGCCCCACCTCGTCATGGAGTACGTGGACGGCAAGTGCCTGGAGACGCTCATCAGCCTCGCGGCGCTGCGGCGCCGGCCGTTCTCCGAAGCATTCGCCGCGTATGTGGGCGCGGAGGTGGCGGACGCGCTGCACCATGCCCACACGCTGGAGGATGCCCGGGGGCGGCCGCTGGGCATCGTCCACCGGGACGTGTCGCCGCGCAGCGTGCGTCTGGATTCGCGCGGACACGTGAAGTTGTCGGACTTCGCCATGGCGTGGGCGCGGTTGCCGGGGCGCATCGTCACGGAGGCCCATGTCGTCCGGGGGGACCTGGCCTATGCGTCCCCGGAGGCACTGGCGCGTCAACCGCTGGATGGCCGCTCGGACCTGTTCTCGCTGGGGGTGGTGCTTCTGGAGGTCCTCACGGGGCTCCACCTGCTGGACCTGGAGGACGTGGAGCGCGCCGCGCTCGCGGCGGGGCCGGTGCCCGAAGCGGAGGTGCTGCTCGCGGAGGTGCCCAGCTGGTTGCCCGCCCCGCTGATGGCGGCGCGCATGGCATGCCTCTCACCCGCGCACGTGGAGCGCGCGACCCAGGGGCTGTCACCGGCCATGCGCGTCATCCTGGGCCGGCTGCTGCGGCGTGATCCGGCGGAGCGCTTCCAGTCCGGCCAGGAGCTGGCGGACGCGCTGCGCGCCGTGCTGGCCGGGCAGGGGTACGCCTATGGCCCGAACGAGGCCGCACGCGAGGCCACCCAGGTGCGTCGCGATGCCCGCTCCCGCCGGCACATGGCGGACGTGCTCCGTCTGGAAGACTCCGTGCCTCCGGATGCTCCCGACCGTGGGACGTCCAGACCGGGGCCTTGAGGCAGGGCTGGAGGTGGGGCGCGGTCGCCACGGGGGCCACACGACAGCGAACGCGGGGCGTGCTTGTTTTGGCCACGCGGGTGGGCAGACTTGGGCGCATGGGTGACGTGCAAGAGCTCCATCGGCGGTGGTGCATCGCGGACGGTCATGCGGACTCCCTCATGTGGAACCGTGACCTGTGTGCCCGCGCGGAAGAGGGCCACGTGGACTTCCCCCGCCTGCGGGAGGCGGGGGTGAAGCTGCAGTGCTTCACCATCGTCACCCGTGGCTTTCCCTTCATCGGCGGCTTCCCGGTGTTCGCCGCGTGGCGCGGGTGGCCTCGCGAGGCCCGGGCGAGCGAGTGGACCCGGGCGCTCTGGCAGATTGAGCAGATGGCGTCGTTCTGCCAGCGCTCTGGTGATACGGCCCGCATCACCACCACGGGCGCCATGCTGGAGGACAACCTGGCCCAGGGGCGGTTGTCCGCGGTGCTGGGGGTGGAAGGGGGGCACGCCATCGAAGGGCGGGTGGAACGCCTGGCGGAGCTCCACCAGCGCGGCGTCCGCTTCATGGGCCTCACCCACCTGTCCAACAACGACCTGGGGGGCTCCTCCTTCCCGATGATGGGCAACCGGGGCCTGACGGCGCTGGGGCGCGAGGTGATGGAGGAGATGGCCCGGTTGGGGCTGAGCGTGGACGTGGCGCATGCCTCGGAGTCCACGCTGAAGGACCTCTTCTCCCATCCGTCCGTGCGGTTCTTCTGCTCCCACACCGGCGTGCGCGCGGCGGGGGGCGGCTGGCGCAACCTCTCCGACGAATCCCTCCGGTTCATCGCGGACCGGGGCGGGGTGGTGGGCATCATCTTCGCGCCCGTGTACCTGGGGGGCGACACGGTGGACGACGTGGTTCGCCACATCGAACACGCCGTGGATGTGATGGGGGAGGGGGGCGTCGGTCTGGGCTCGGACTACGACGGCATGGTGCCGCTGCCTCGCGGCATGAGGGATGTCACGGGGTTGCCCCTGCTCACGGAAGCGTTGTTGCGCCGACATCCGGAGTCCTGGGTGGAGCGCATCATGGGAGGAAACTTCCGCCGTTTCTTCCAGGAGACACTGGGTGGTTGACCGGCGGCGGGACGCTCGAAATATTGCCCGGTGTCCATGAACCGCTCACTCCTCGCATCCGTCCCGGTGGTTGGCTCTCTGCTCCTTGCTGCTTGTGGCCCGAGCGCGGGAGGCGACTGCGACGGGGGCGGTTTCGTCTGCCAGGAGCGGGTGCTGGCGCTGGAGTGCCGTGGTGGGACCTGGCGTGAGGTGCCCTGTCGGGGCCCGCTGGGCTGCCGCGAGACGGACGAGGCCGTGCGGTGTGACACCTCCAACAACGTCGCGGGAGACGCCTGTGCCTCCAGTGCCGAGGGCACGGGGCTGTGCCGCGCGGATGGCCTGGCTGTGCTGGAGTGCAGGCAGGGCGTGCTGACGGAGACGGCCACCTGTACTCAGTGCACCGTCGAGGACAGTCAGGTGACGTGCCAGCCCTGAGGCGGAGTTTGGCCAGGGGGCTGGCGCTCCGTTTCGAGACGTTCGGCCCCGCCTCAAGGATGCCGTCCTCGAAGCGGCCCAGCGAAAGCAGCGGCGCTGAGCCGCCATGCGACCGCGCTATTCCTCGGGTTTCGCAGCCGGCGGCGCGTAGCCCGAGACGGCCATCCGCTGGGCGCTGCGTTGATACATCTCCGCGGGCATGTCCCGAACGCCCGTGCCGTCAATCCAGCGATTGTAGAAGTTGTACAAAACAGGGGCGCATCGCGGAGTATCGCTGGGCGCCGCAGAGTGTCGCCACAGAGTGAGGCGGATGGTGCTGGGCACCGCCGCGCATCGCCAGATGCCGCCCCGATTCAGCGCGGGCGGGACACTGATGGGACACGGACGGGACGCCCCGGGGATGCCCCGTCCAGCCGTCTCCCGGCCCGCTTCGGCGTCGTTTTCGTGCAACTCGACGGCGGCTGGCAGGTGAACTGCGGAAACATCTTCGCCAGCCGCACGGGGGCCTTCGCGCTCCTTCAGGCATTCACGGCCGTCCTGGCCGAGGTGGCCCGCAAGCACGTCGCCGCCTCCGGACAGCCGTCCACCACGCCGGACACCCAGGCGGGGAAGGGCGGTGGCCGGTGAGCGCCCCTGCACTCCAGGCCCAGCCCCTGGCCTACGACGTCGGCGCCTGCACGGAGCGCGGCCTGCGCGCGTACCAGGAGGACGCTGCCGGCCACGAGCTGGGCGCCGTGTCCGTCTTCGCGGTGGCTGACGGCGTCGGGGGCCACAGCAACGGGGACATGGCCAGCCGCGCCGCGGTGGACCAGGTGCTCACCGTCGCCCAGGGCGAAGGGCCCGCCACGGAGGTGATGGCGCGCAGCACCGTGGCCCAGGCGGACATGGCCGTCTTCAACACGCTCGGAGCTACCACCCTGGCCATGCTGCTCGTGTCGGGCTCGCGGGTGGTGGTGGCCCACGTCGGCGACAGCCGGGTGTACCGGTACCGGGCCGGCGTCCTCGAGCAGCTCACCCAGGACCACCGCATCGGCCGTCACACCCTCAACCGGGCACTGGGCTCCGTCAGCCCCGCGTGCCCCCCTGAGCCGGACACCCGCGCGCTGGACACCAAGCCGGGCGACGTGTGGCTGCTTGCCACTGACGGCGTCTGCGACACGCTCAACCAGGACGCCCTTGTCGACGTGCTCAGCCAGCCCATGGAGAGCGCGCCGCGAATGGCCGAGAGGCTGGTGCGCCGCGCCCTGGTGGAGGGCAGCGAGGACAACTGCACGGCCCTCGTGGTGCGGGTGCGAGGTGCAGCATGAGCCCCCTCAAGTTCAAAGCTCTCCCGGGCGACGTCTACGAGGTGCGCCGTGACGGCGTGCTGCTCGGGCAGGTGGCGCGGGTGGAGGCGATGAAGTCCGTCGTCGGTCCGAACAAGGCGCGCCTCTCCACCGTCGTCCGCTGGCAGCTCCAGGTGGTGGGGCAGGAGCGCCGCAAGCCGCTGTACGTGACGCGCCAGAAGGCGGCGCAGGCGCTGGCCATCCACTTCGACGCGCACCAGCGGGTGGCGAAGGGCGGTGCTGCGTGAGCGTCCTCCACCTCAACGTCCTGCCCCAGCCCGCGTACCCCGACGCTCGGCCCACGCCCGCCGTCTCGCGCACCTCCGTGCGCAGCGGCACCGGGTACCGCGTCACCGCGCTGGACGCTGACGGCCACCCTGTCGTGTCCGTGTGGGACGCGTCGCGTACCACCGCAGGGCACGAGGTGGAGCGGCTCGTGTCCAAGCTGGAGCGAATCGCGGCGAAGCACCCCGACGGCGTGCCCTTCGTGCGGAGGCGCGCGTCATGACGCCTTGCCGCCGCCGCACTCTCGTCTACGTCAGCACGCGCACCGCCACTGGCTGGCGCACCACCATCCGCGCCGACGGGCTGCCGGAGGTGGTGGCGGACGCGCCCACCAGCGAGGCCGCAGACGCCGCCGCCTACGCCCGCCTGCAGCACCTGGCCGACGAGTCCGCCGCTCGCGGCCAGCCCCTCAACCTCGACGACTTCGCCGTTCAACTCCAGTTCGACCCAACGGAGGTCCTGTCATGACGCCCCTGCGCATCGCCCTGGTGGGCTGTGGCAAGGCCAAGCTGACCCACGCTGCCCCCGCTCGGGAGCTCTACACTGGCGCGCTATTTCGCGCGCACCTCGCGGAGGCGGAGGCCACCAGCCAGCACGTCTACGTGGTGTCGGCGCTCCATGGGCTGCTGGCGCTGGACGCCGAGGTGGAGCCCTACGACGTCACGCTGGCCGGGTTTGACCGTGACGCGCGGGCTGCCTGGGGGCGGGGCGTGCTGGAGTCTCTGGCTCGTATCTACCCGGCTGGCTCCGTGGAGTTGTACGTCTACGCAGGGGCGGCCTATGTGGCGCCGCTCCGCGCTGCCCTTGCTGCTTCTCCTCTTGAGGGCTGGACGCTGGTGGAGCCCCTCAAGGGCGCCACCCAGGGCGTGAGGCTGCGCATGCTGTCCGAGGTGCGCCGAGCCCGCGAGGCTGCCCGGGATGCGACACCGGCCCATGTGCTGCGTGTCGCGGCGCTCCGCGTGGCGCAGTCCCCGGGGCGCCACCTCTATCTCTTCAGTGTGGACGGCAAGCGCGTGCCGGAGTTCGCGACCGTCTCCCGTGTGCGGCGCGAGGACGGGCTGCTCACCGGCTACCAGCGGCCCGAGGCGATGGGCCACATCGCGGCCATTCGCGAATACATGGAGAGCGCGTCGCCGCTGGTGCCCAACGCCGTGGTGCTGGCCTTCGACTCGCGCGTCCGCTTCAAGGAGCTGGCACCAGGCGCCGAGCACGGGCACCTCGAAATCCCCCTGGAGGCGGGGGAGAACGCGCCGGGCTTCATCGTGGACGGCCAGCAGCGCCTGGCGGCCGTGCGCGACGCGGAGGTGGCGTCCTTCCCGCTCGCGTGCTCCGCGTTCATCACCGACAGCCGCGGCGAGCAGGCCGAGCAGTTCATCCTCGTCAACCGGACGAAGCCGCTTCCAGCCGGGCTCATCCACGAACTCCTGCCCACGACGCGGGGCGCACTGCCCGCGGCGCTGGAGGCGAAGCGCCTGCCGGCCGTGCTGGTGGAGCGCCTCAACCAGGACGAGTCCAGCCCGCTGCGAGGCCTCGTCGTCACCGTCACCAACCCCCTGCGCACCGGGCGCACGCCTGCGGCGTGGAAGGGGCGGACGGCGCTGCTCAAGGACACCAGCCTTCTCAAGGCGCTGGAGTACTCCCTCTCCGACGGCGCGCTCTACAGCCGGGAGCCGCAGGACGTGGACGCCATGGTGCGGCTGGTGGGCGCGTGGTGGGCGGCCGTGCGCTCCACCTGGCCGGAGGCGTGGGGCAAGCACCCCAGCGAGTCGCGCCTCTTCCACGGCGCGGGCGTGACGGCCCTGGGCCTGCTCATGGACGCAGCGGTGGACAAGCTCCGCCGCGCAGGCGAGGCGCTCACCGAAGAGTTGTTCCGCCGCGAACTCGCCCTGGTGGCGGCGGACTGCGCGTGGACGAAGGGGGCCTGGGACTTCCCGGCGCCCGTCGGCCGCCGCGAGTGGAAGGGCATTCAGAACACCCCCAACGACGTGCGGCTGCTCACCCAGCACCTGACGACGCTCTATCGCGAGCGCTGCAGGAGCCGGGAGGACCGCCGCCCCGCCCGAAAGGCAGGTGCTGCATGACGTGCCCCGCGCCCAACCGTCCGCCTCGTCGTCCTCCGCCGGAGCACGGCGCCCATGGTGAGCCCACCGCGCGCCAGCTCGAGGTGCTCGCCTTCGTCCACCTGCACCAGGTGGCCTTCGAGCGCGCGCCCAGCACCCACGAACTGTGCGCCCGCTTTGGCTGGGCCTCCACCAATTCCTCGGCCGACTACCTCCAGCGCCTGGCCGGGCACGGCCTGCTGACGCGAACGCCCGGCATCGCCCGTGGGCTGCGCCTCACTGCGGCCGGCAGGGCCGCCGCCCAGGACTACCTGCGCACGCACCTGCTGTCGCCGCTGCTGTCCGCTGTCGCCAACACCGCCGTCCAGGAAGGAGCCACGCCGTGAGCGATGTGACCTCGAAGTTGGGGAAGACGATTCAGGCCCGGCGGAAGTCGCTGGCGCTGACGCAGGAGGCGCTCGCCGAGAGGGCGAGCCTCGCGTCCAACTACATCAGGATGATTGAGCGCGGCGCCCGCGTCCCTCACGTGGAGACGCTGGAGCGATTGGCGCGGGCACTCGACACCACCATGGCGGCGCTGCTGGGCGCGGCCGACGAAGCGGCCGACGTGGCCGCGCCCCTCCTCGGCTTCATCCGGGCCCGTCGCCTCACCGGCGAGGACGTGCGGCGCCTGGAGACAGTCGCCCGCGCCATGTTCCCCGCGGGGGAGGTGGCCCGTGGCTAGCTCCATCTGGCAGCAGATTGACCAGCTGAAGGCCGAGCACGACAAGACGAAGCTGCTGGTACGTGCTGTGAAGGGGGGGCGCTTCAAGGGACGGAAGCCGAACGGCGACTGGCACGTCCGCATCGGCGGGGATGTCGGTGGCACCGACGTCGTCAGGCCGACGCCCGTGGAGCTGGTGCTCGCCGTGGCTGCGGAGCGCTGCTGGCGCTGCGGCCACGAGCTCTCCGACCACTCCGAGAGGGAGCTGGACGAGGAGGAACTGAAGGGCAAGCGCCACAAGGACAAGAAGCGGTGCGGCGGTGGCACGAAGGCCGAGCCCTGCGAGTGCCACCTGACGGAGGAGGAGATTCGCGCGAAGCAGACGAGCCGCGAGGCCATTGCGCAGCGGTTGGCGTCGCTGATGCGCCAGCGTCGCTCCACGGAGGATGCGGCCCGGGACGTGACGGCGGACACCGTCTTCGCGGGACTCCGCGGGCCGACGGAGGGGGAGCGGCATGACGCCTGAATTCCCCCAGTGCCCACACTGCCAGCAGAACGCCCTCTACCCGCCGGAGGGGAAGGAGCACCTGGTGTGCGCCGCATGCGGCTACGTCGACTATTCGCCGCGTCGCACCGTCCGCGAGCAGGCCGAGGACGCGGCGGTGTTGTTCCAGGGTGGCGCCGGCGGCTTCGCCCGCCACTGGGAGGCGAAGCTCGCGGAGGAGCGCGCGAAGGTGGCGCGGCTCGCGGAGGGACGATGGTGAACTCGCGCGCCTTCGCCCTCTGCGCCATCGCCATGGGCGCCACCGTCGCCGGTGCCGTGCTGCCCCGGCTGAGCGAGCAGCAGCTCCAGGCCGCCGCCTCCGCGGCGTTCTGCACCGTCGTCATCGCGGCGTTCTTCGCACCTTTCGTTCGGAGCCACCGCTCATGAGCACCACCTGCGCCACGCCGCGAGCGCGCCTGCTCGCCGTCACCGTGCCCCAGCCCTACGCCTACAGCGTGGCGGTGCGCGCCTCGCCCGTCGTCAACGTGGACGCGGTGCCGCCCGGAGCGCTGGGCGCCTACGTCGCCGTGTGCGCGGGCGAGTATGACGCGCGCCTCACCGGCTGGATGGACGCCGTCGGCGGCGTGAAGCCTCTGCCTCCCGAGGACGTGCACACCGGCGTGGTGCTCGCCGTGGGCCGCGTCGTCGGGGTGGCTGTGGCCGCCGACGTACCCCAAGAGTCGCGATGGTACCGGGGCCCCGCGGGCCTGTGGCTGGACGGCGTGGTGTGCCTGCCGGAGTTGGTGCCCGTTGAGGTGGGCCCGGTGGGGCGGTGCTGGGAGTTGCCCGAGGACGCGCGCGCCGCGGTGCGCTCCGGGTACGGCACCGTCCAGGCCGAGCGGAAGGCCCACTGGGACGACTTCAACGCGCGCGCTGCGAAGGCGCTGGCGCGCCCGCCTGCGCCGGGGCTCAAGGACAAGGTGCTGCGCCTATGCAGCTGCCGCCGGGCGATGACGCCGTGCCCCTCGTGCCGCGCCTTTCGCTGCCCCAGCCCCGACTGCGGACCCCATGCCTGCCACCAGGAGGCGCACCCTTGAGCTGCCCTCACTTCACAGACAACGACGCGACGCTGTACGTGGGCGACTGCCGCGAGGTGCTGGCGTCCCTGCCGGAGTCCTCCGCGCGCACCTGCGTCACCTCGCCGCCGTACTGGGGGCTCCGCGACTACGGCGTCGCCGGCCAGCTCGGGGCCGAGCGCACCCCCGCGGAGTACGTGGCCAACCTCGTGGCCGTCTTCCGCGAGGTGCGCCGGGCGCTCACCGACGACGGCACCCTCTGGCTCAACCTGGGAGACAGCTACGCCGGCTCATGGGGCGCGCAGGGGCGGCAGGGCAAGACGGGCGCCCTCGCTGGGCGAACGGCATGCGCTGCCCGCCAGGTGGCGGCCGCCCAGCGCCGCGAGCGCGGAACGGGCAGCCTCGCGCGGACGCCAGGGCTCAAGAACAAGGACCTCGTCGGCATCCCCTGGCGAGTGGCTTTCGCTCTGCAGGAGGACGGCTGGTACCTGCGCAGCGACATCGTGTGGTGTCTATCTGGGGGAGCATGGGTGTACGCGCGCACCCAGAAGGGCGACATGCCCGTCATGGTCAAGGACCTTGTGCGTCTCGACCCCAGCACCGTGAGCCTCTGGAACGGAGAGGCATGGACGCGCGTGCTTGGGTGGGGCCCAAGTAATGACACGTCGCAGCGATTCGAATTAGTCCTGCGCTCTGGCGAGCGAATTGGCTGCACTGGCGGACACCTCTGGCCGACGCAGCGAGGCAATGTAGCGGCACGGGACCTGCGTCCTGGAGACGTCATCAAGACGTGCCGCCTGCCAGAACCCCTCCGCGCATCACGGCCGGGTTTTCTAACGGATGACGTGCTTTGGCTCTGCGGCCTCTATCTGGCGGAAGGTAGCCGCTCAGGCGCCACCATCCAGCTCTCGCTGAATGCCGACGAGGCTGAATGGCTCCCGCGCATCCGCGCATCCGTCGCGCACCTCGGAGGCACGGTCACACACACCACGTCCGGCAGATGTCTTAATGTCCGTATCTATGGCGGCGTCGTGGCGGCAACGCTCGACAGGTTTATTGGCGGACGAACTGCGAACGACAAGCACCTGCGCAACAACGCGTGGATGCTGGATGATGCCTCACTCCGGTTGATTGCCTTCGGATACCTTGACGGGGACGCCCACCACGACGTGCAGAATGGGCGGTGGCGGCTCGGGTTTTCCCGGAACTACCTTCTAGAGCGAGACCTGCGCACGCTGGCAGCGCGACTGGGCGCAACACTGACGCTTCGCCCAGTCGTGGTGTCCTACCAGGGCGGCAAGCGCCCCGCGTTCCGTGGCGAGTGGCGCTGGGAGCGGAGCGGCCACTTCAACGAGGCAGACAGAGGCGAGGTGGTAGAGATTCGCGCCAGCCGAGCCCGGCAGTTCTGGGACATCGCAGTGGAGGACGAGCCCCACCTGTTCGCATTGGCGTCTGGCGTCCTCACCCACAACTGCAAGCCCAACCCAATGCCGGAGAGCGTCACCGACCGGCCGACGAAGTCCCACGAGTACGTGTTCCTCCTGGCGAAGTCGGAGCGATACTTCTACGAGGCCGACACCATCCGAGAGCCGCACGTCGACCGGCGCGAGAAGAAGGCGGGTGCCTCTGCCTTCCGCGGACAAGCCCAGATTCGAGCCCGCGGGTCGAGCGACACGGCTGACCGCTATTACCACCCGAAGGGGCGCAACGCCCGCAGCGTCTGGACCATCGCCACCCGTCCCAGCGGCGTGGAGCACTTCGCCACGATGCCGCCCGACCTGGCGCGGCGGTGCATCCTCGCCGGCAGCGCGCCCGGGGACACCGTCCTGGACCCGTTCAGCGGCGCGGGGACGACGGGGCTTGTCGCGATGGAGCACGGGCGGCGCTACCTGGGCGTCGAGCTGAACGCTCGCTACGCGGACGCCTCCGTGGAGCGCTGGGGCCGCGTCCAGCGCGCGCTCTTCGCCGTCGCCGCAGGAGGTGGGCGGTGAGTTGCCTCCGCGCCACCACCTGCAAGCAGTGCGGCGCCGTCCGGCTGGGCACCAGCCTCACTGAGTCCGGGCACCTGGCGCCTCATGCGGCCACGGCCGCAGGTGCTGCCGCGCGCGCCGCCTACCCGGGCCCGTGGCCCACATGCCGCCACGACGTGCCCTGGCGGGCCGGGTGCCGCAACCAGCCCGTCCCGCCCCCGTGCTGCCTGCACCCGCCCTGCGTGCTGGAGCGGGCGCCCCTTCTCCCTTCCGACTCCACCACCGAGGTGCCCTAGCCATGGCCCCCTGCGCGAACCCACCGACTGAAACCGAGCTGGTCATCCCGCCGCAGCGGACGGGCCCCCAGGTGCGCCGCACGCCGGAGCTGGGCGCCGAGTACTCGCCGGCGCCGTGCATACACCCCCAGGTGGCGGACCTGCTCGCCGAGCTCGAGCTGGAGCGCGCTGCCCGGGAGCGCGCGGAGGAGAGGGCGGAGCGGCTGGACCGGGTGGTCATGAACCTGTCCCAGGCGCTGGCGTCGCGTCCCCCTGTCCCCCTCTACGTCCCCCCGACCGTCCCCCTGTCCCCCGGGGACATAGGGGGACGCGTCCCCCAGGTTGTCCCCCCGTCCCAGAGGGACGAGACGACGGCTGTCCCCCGGGGGACAGGTGCCGCAAAGGGGGGGAAGGGGGGTTCAGCAGCAGCAGAGAAGAGAAGAGAGCGAGACAGACGGAAGAAAGCGAAGAAGAGAGCGAGACTGAGGGCTGAGAAAGAAGCTGCTGCTGAACGCACGCGCGAGTTGTCCCCCCGGCTGTCCCCCCTGTCCCCCGGGGACATGTCCCCCCCGGCTGTCCCCCCGGGGGGCACGCCCGCGCCCGCCGCGAAGTCTCCCGCCATCCGCAAGGCGAAGTGGCAGGAGCCCGTCACCCCCAGCCCCGACAAGCTCTTCCTGGCCTGGTACGAGGAGGAGCGGCGCCGGTTCCACCCCAACGCGGCAGATGGGCTGCCCGCGAAACTGCTGCCCAGGTGGTCGGAGTGGTTCACCCGCGCGCTCGCGCATCCGCTCATCGGCGGCGACGTCGAGAAACTCCGGGAGACGTGTCGGCGGTGGTTCGTGGACCCGTGGGGGCGAGACCTGCGGACGCCGTGCCCGGCCAGCGCGTTCATCGCCGACCACATCTGGTCCCAGCACATCCCCGGCCAGCGCGAGGGCTCGGCGCCGGCGCAGGAGACGCCCGCGGAGTCCCGTCGTCGGGCGGACGCGGCCGTAGGGCGAGGGGAGGAGCCGGACGCCCCCTGTGCCACCGGCTGCGGGGCCCCCAGCGCCCAGGCCGTCTGGGGGCATGGCCTGTGCCGCCCGTGCTCCGCGCGCCTCGAGGTGGAGGAGCCCCGCTTGTCCGCTTCCACGGTGGCCGCGTGGGTGGCCTCGCAGCGGGCACACGCTGATGCCCACGCCGGAGGACTCCAATGACGGCTTGCAAGCGGCTGGCCCTCCTCGCGTGCGGCAGCAGTGGACTCACGGTGGCGCACCTGCCAGCGCTCCGCGCCTACGTGCGCCGTTTCGCCGACGTCGTCCTGCTGCGCCTCATCCACGGTGCCGGCGACACGCGCAGGGACGACGCGCCAGCGGCACTGGGCGCGGACCGCCTCTGGGAGGTGGCGTGCGCGGTGGAGTTGCCCGGCTTCAGCCCGGAGCACGTGGACCGCATCGCGCCCGACTGGAAGGGGCTGGGCCGGCGCGCGGGCCCTCACCGCAACGAGCTGATGCGCGAGGCCGCGCGTGGGTACGCCCGGCGCGGGTGGGCGGTCCGCTGGGTAGCGGCGCACACGGACTCAACGCTGGGCAAGGACACGCGGAGCCTGGTGTCGCTCTGCCGGGCGGAGGGGTGGAAGGGCCGTGTCCTGATTCTCTCCCATGATGGACGCGTGGTGTCCGAGGAGGTTGTGTCGTGACGCTCTGCCGCAAGCACCCCGACGTGGACAAGGCGTTGCAACTGGAGCGCCAGAAGAACGCCGAGCTCTCCGCCAAGGTGCGCCGCCTGGCCGAGTCCCTGGACCGGTACGGGCGCCACCTGCGCGGGTGCCGGTTGTCGCGCACCTGGGGCCGGCTGGCGTGCTCGTGCGGACTGCATGACCGCATCCGTGAGGGAGGCATCAACCCGTGACGTTGCCCGTGCCCCTCCAGGCCCCAGCGGAGGTCCCGTTGAGCTGCTCGCGCATCGAATTCACCGTGCCCACCGGCACCGTCAACCCCACCAACACCCGGGAGCACCACCACGCTCGAGCTCGGCGCGTCCGGGACGAGCGGGAGGAGACTGCTGCGGCTTGGCCCGGGTGGAGGGGGCCGCGGTTGCTGGTGGTTCGCCTCACCCGAGTGTCGCCCCGGCTGCTGGACGAGGAGGACAACCTGCCGGCAGCCTTGAAGCCGGTGCGCGACGAGGTGGCCCGCCAGCTCAGGTTGGACGACGCGTCGCCGCTGGTGCGGTGGAGCTACGCCCAGGTCCAGGGGCCAGCTGCCGTGGTGGTGGAACTGGCTTGGGGCGATGACCCGCTAGCCGAGACTATCCGTGCTCGCGACGCGCTCCAGCCGCCCCCGCCGCCGGTACCGCTGCCGCCTGTGGCCAAACCCCGGACAGCCGCCAAGTCCAATAAGGAGCACCCGGCCACGGCCCCCAGGAAGGCGTCGCCGGCGAAGTCCTGGGCGCAGTTCGCAACCCCGAATGTGCATAGGAGCAGACCGTGACGTGTGCAGTGAAGCCGCTCACCCGCGAGCAGCAGGCGCTGTGTCTCCAGTGGGAGGGGTACGCCCTCATGCTGGCCCACCGCCACCTCGCGCGGGCCAGGCACCTCCGACGGCAGGACGAGGACGCTCTCCAGGAGGCGCGGCTCGCTGTGGCGAGGGCGGCCCAGACGTGGAAACCGGAGCAGGGAAAGTTCTGCACGTACCTCCTCTGGTGGGTGCGGTGCTTCGTGGGGAAGTACGACAGGCGCGGCTCGCGCGTCGTGCCGCTCCCGGCGGGCGAGTGGGTGCCGCCCCAGGAGTGGAGCCTCGACCAGCGGTCATCCGGCGTTGACGATGAGGAGGCGGACTCCACGCGACTGGACCTATTCACCTGGACTCCGGCGGACGATGGGCTGGACGCCCGGGACGGGGAGCGCCTCATGGCCCAGGCGGCCGAAAAGCTGCTACGCCGGCACCTCGCGCGATTCGGAGCGCGGCCAACGCCCGGTCAGCGTAGGCGGTCCCGGCGGGACGTTGCCTTCTTCCTCCGCCACCGCTTCGAGGGCGTGACGCTGGACGTGCTCGCGGAGGAGGCGGGGCTCGCCACACGAGAAGGCGCCCGGCAGATTGTCCTGCGAGTCCAGCCCGCCTTCGACGCATGGGCCGCCGAAGTGCGGGCAGAGGCGGAAGGGTAGCCATGGCGTGTGCGCGCCCTGTCCAGCTCGAGCTGTCCTTGTCTCCACCGCGGCGCCGACGCGGGGCCGAAGAGGGGGTGTGCCTGCGTGGCGCAGGTGGGCTCGACTGGCGTGAGGCTCGGCGCTTGGCGGACAAGGCCCGGGAGCTTCTCAGCAATGGCGCCGCCCCCACCGTCGTGCATGTGGAGACGGGTATCCGACTCAACACGTTGCACCAGATGCTGACGCGAATTCGGCGCTCGCGCTGTGGGACTCCTGGGCTACCCCAGGGGGATGACCTGCGCTGACCAGTTCAAGGCCTGTCGCCTGCTGAATGCCTTCATCGCCTCATTGCGTGCCCGGCCCGAGGACAGGGACGAGGTGCTGGGGCAGCACGTCGCCTACATGGGAGGGCCGGGCACGAGCACGATTGACGTGGCGAAGTTGAAGTTGCTGGCGCAGGCGGCCCTCCCTGGCGGAGCCGGGTTCAAGGCATTGGTGGTCTTCCGAGAGGTTGCGAACCCCGCCGCCGTCCTCGCGCTGATTGAGCGGATGGAGAGGGCGGAGGTGGACGTGGAGTCCTTGCGCAAGCGGGTCCAGGGCGCCCAGGAGGAGGCGTACGGGGCGCTGGACGCAGCTCGGGCGGCCAACGAGGAGGCGGGGCTCCGCAGCTCGGAGATTGAATCGCTGAAGAAGCGCGCGGAGCTGGCGGAGAGCCGCAAGGAGCACACCGAGTCCTGGTATGCCGTCCGGCTTGAGCGCCTGAAGGACATGGCGAAGGAGCGGGGATTCTGGCCGGAGATGGCCGCCATCATCGCCAACGGCACGGCTGGCAACGAGCCGCCCACCTACGCCCTGCAACTCAATCTGGCCATCGGCCGCGCTGAGTCCGCCAAGAAGACGAATGCCGCTCTGCTGGAGCGCATGAAGAAGGCGGAGGCATCCGAGGCTGCGCTGCTCGATCGGGTGGAGTTCAAGGAGGGCGAACTCGTTGCCTCCAGAACGAAGGCATTCGAGGAGATGCAGGCACTCAACAAGCGCATTGAAGCCCTCGCCAGCGCGGCGCTGCTGGCGTTCCTGTACATCGACGACCGCTCGGCGGGCAGTTCCGAGGCGTGGGACTCGCTTGCCCGCGCCCTGGGGATGGACCCGGGGGAGTCGGGCGTCTCCGAGCTGGTGACGGCGCTTCGGGCCCTGGCCGCCGAGCCGGAGGGAAGATGAACGCGCTCCTCACCGCGCAGGTAGGGTGGGGCGGCGCGCTGGCCCTGGCCACCTTCGGCGTGGCCCTCGTGCTGGTGTCCCTCCGCCTCCGGTGGTGGGCCCGGCGACACGGCGAGGCGCTGAAGCTGCAGACCGCGACAGACGAGTGGGCACGTGGACTCGGAGAGAAGCTCCGCGAGTCCGAATTGGTCTGCGCGAAGGCGGAGCTGGCGCTCCACTACCTTTGGCCCGCTGTCCGCGTGGAGACGTTGGAGCGGCGGGCTGCTGCAGCTGCCCTGCTCGCGCTCTTTCCCCGGCTGGAGGTGACGGGTGGTCTCACGAGGCGTGACGTCAGCTGCCCGAAGTGCAGCGACGCTGACTGCCTGGCCCCGGGCCACTGCGACGACCCGGAGCACTTCTTCGGAGGGATTGGACCATGAGCCCGTGGGTGCGCACGTTGGCGATGGAGGCGGCGCGCGGTGTCCTTGCGGCACTGGGCGCTGCCGCTGGCCAAGCGCTGGCGCAGGCCGTGGAATCGCGGCTGTCGCCGCCGGAGCAGGCCCCCGGTCCGGTGGTGAAGCGACGCCGGGGCACGAAGCGGAGCGCTGTGACGTGGAGGTCGCCATGACGCGCCCCTTGGGTGAGCCTCACCCGGATGCACGGAGGGGGCTGTTCATCGTCGTGGAGGGTGGGGACGGCGCGGGGAAGACGGCGCTGCTTCGAGCGCTGGCCCAGGCGCTCAAGGCGGACGGCCACCAGGTGGTGCTCACCGCCGAGCCGAGCACCGGCCCCACCGGGCAGAACCTGCGCGCGCTGCTCACGGACCCGGAGGCTGCCCGGGCCACTTCCCCCGCGGAGTGGGCGCTCCTGTTCGCCGCGGACCGACTGCACCACCTACGCACCATGGTCCAGCCCGCGCGCGCGGCCGGCTTCCTGGTCCTTTCCAGCCGGTACACCCTCTCGTCGCTGGCGTACCAGGGGCCGGCGTTGGGCATTGAGTGGGTGGAGGCGGTGAACGCGCACGCGCCGGCACCTGACCTGCTCTTCTTCATCGACACCCCGCCGGAGGTGGGCCTAGCGCGCTTGGCCGGCCAGCGGGAGGCGGATGCCTTCGAGACGCTGGAGCGGGCGCGCGAAGCTGCCGCGGGCTACGCGCAGGCCCTGGCCCGCATCGAGTCCTCCGGCGGGACAGTCCATCGGCTGGACGGCACCCGGGCTGTGGAAGAGCTGGTGGAGAGGGCGAGGGCGCTGGTCACCCGGCTGTCCCTGCTCAGGAGGGGGAAGGGCGTGCGCGTGGACGAGCTGCTGGCGCCCAGGTGCGACCACGACGTCCAGCCCGTGCCCGGCAACGAAGACTGGGGCCGGTGCGTGCGGTGCACGGAAGAGGGATTCCCGCTCACGGACCGAGCGTGCCCTGTGGAGGGATGCACGGCCGGAAGGGAGGGCGCGTGATGAACCGGGCTGGGGTGGCGGACAGGACAGTGGAGGAGGGGAGCGGGGATGGCGTGGGGGTGGCACTGCCCGGGGACGTGGGGCTCCGCGCCCTCTCGGGTGTCAGCGCATCCCCCGAGGCATGGGCTCTGCTCGCTGAGGACTGCGAGGCGCGAGCCCGCGCGGCAGGTGCCGGCCCTGGGCGGGCGGCGTGGGAGGCGCTGGTCCTGGACACCATGCGGAGGGTGTCCTCGGGCCAGCGGGTGGGCGCTCTCCAGGGAATGGAGGGCGAGGCGTCCGCGGGTGCCTTCTTCGACGCGCTCGCCGGCGCCGCGCATTGGCGCCAGGCGGCGGAGGCGACGGGGGAGTACGAGGCCTGGGAGTTGTACGACTCGGCCCTTCACCACGCATGGCGGTGCCGCGCCTACCTGCTCCGGAGGGAGGCCGCGTGATTCCCCGCCGCCGCTCAGCCGTCGAGGACCTCCGCACGCTGTTCCGCGAGGTGGCCGCGTCGCACCCGGAGCTCGCCGCGCGCATGGCGGACGGCGAGCGAGACCTCGGGGCCCTCCTGTCCGCGCGCTACGCCCCTCCGCCCGGGCCACCCGCGCTGGTGCTGAGCTACGCCCGGACGGCCGCCCAGCTCGCCGCGGCTGTGCATGGTGGCCATGTCGCCGAGCCGAACCGCAACCAAGCGCGCTGGCTCACCACCCAGACGGCAGTGGTGCTCCAGACGCTGGAGTCGTGGACGGATGGGGGACGGGAAGCTCCGTCAGGCGTTGCCGGTCCGGACGACGGTGGCGTCGCTCCGGGTCTGTTGGTAGATGCAGGCCTTCATGTGGGCGCAGTCGCCCAGGATGTCCCCAGGCGCTAGCCGCATGCGGTCGAATGGGTCCACCAAGTCGTCGCACGGTGTGCCGTCGTGGTGCGACGACCGCCACCAGAACGACGGTACCCTTATGGCGTACCCGGTCTCCTCGAAGACCTCGTCAGGGTACAAGGCGCGGAAGTGCGCGAGCCTGTCTCCTGGGGCGGGCGGAACGAGGATGATGCCTTTGATGGGGAGTGACATAGCGGCTCCGTGAAAATGGCATCCGAAATGGCGCCATACCCTCCCCTATACGGAGGGCATTGAAGCGCTTTCCGCGCTGGTGCGGCGCCCACCGGAATGCCTTGGGGGCATCCTCCCTATACGGTGTGTGCTGAGGCGCGGTCGTGTCCCTATAAGTGTGTAGGAGGCCGGCTCCGAGTATTCGCAGAGCCGGCAAGGAGCGGGGAAGCTCCTCGGTGAACCCAACCACCGAAACCTCCCGGCCAGGGGAGGCCCAAGGAGTTCCCCGTGAAGAAGGCTACCGAGTTTGCCCCTCCCACCCAAGAGGAGGTGGGTGCGGACCTGCGCGCGCTGTTTCTCCAGGCCATCCACATGACGCTGACAGTGCTGCTCGAAGAGGAGGTGGAGCGACTGGTAGGGGTCGGCCGCTTCGAGCGTGTGGAGGGCCGACAGGACTCGCGCAACGGCTACTACCGGCGCGGCCTCACCACCTCGGTGGGAAAGCTGGAGGTGGAGGTGCCACGCACTCGCGGTCGCGGAGGCGCGGGAGCCGTGCTCGGGCGCTATCGGCGGCGCACCGAGGAGGTGGACGACGCCATTACCGCGGCCTACGTGCAAGGCGTCTCCACCCGGAAGATGGGCAAGGTGACGGCCGCGCTCATGGGAGGGGGCGTGGGCCGCTCCACAGTGAGCCGGGTGACGAAGTCCCTGGAAGAGAAGGTGGAGGGCTTGAAGAGGGCCCGCCTCACGCAGGCCTTTCCCTACGTCTACCTGGACGCCACCTTCCTCGATGCCCGGTGGGCCCGCGCGGTGGAGAACGTTTCGGCCCTGGTGGCCTACGGCGTCGGCGAGGACGGGCATCGGCACCTGCTCGCCGTCACCCTGGGGCCCAGCGAGTCCCAGGCCAGCTGGGAGGAGCTGCTCGAACAGTTGGTGGACCGAGGCCTGGGCGGCGTGCGCCTGGTCATCGCCGACGGCCACTCGGGCCTGGAAGCCGCTGTGCGCCGGCTGCTGCCAGAGGCTCGCCAACAGCGCTGCACCGTGCACCTGACTCGAAATGTGGCCGCCAAGGTGCCTCAGCGCGTGCGCCAGCGCGTCGCCCGTGAGGTGTCCGCCGTCTTCAACGCGCCCAGCCGCAAGGAGGCCAAGGTCCGCATGGAGGCCTTCAAAACGGGACTGGGCGCCCAACTGCCCGAGGCCGTCGCCTGCCTGGAGAAGGGCTTCGCTGCGGCTACCGTCTTCTACGAGTTCCCCCAGGGGCACTGGCGCCGCCTTCGCTCCACCAATGGCCTGGAGCGTCTGCACGGAGAGGTGAAGCGTCGCATCCGCAGCGTCGGTGCCTTCCCAGATAGAGCCAGTGCCCTGCGCCTCATCACCACCGTCGCATGGGAGGTCTCCAGCGTCTGGAGCGACCGCCGCTACCTCGACATGTCCCTGCTCAATCCCACCCAAGAACAGCCCGTTCAGCAGCTCTCCTGAAGCACACCGAGGCCCTCCCCCCGCTCCCCCCTCCTACACACGATTCGGGACTTGACCTGAGGCGCTCGCTCCACGTGCAGTGGCAGCGCCTCTCGTGCGCCTGCGTCCGCTGGGTGATACTGGAGTCGCGATGCCAGCCTGCTCCCAACCTGCTCAGTGCTCCGTGGACGACTGCCGCAACGCGGCCGCGCCCCGGCACAAGAAGTGTTGGGCGCACCTCAAGCGGGTGACGCGGGGCCAGTCGATGTCCACGCCCCTGGCCCCGGCATACGAGTCCCCCTGGGAACGTCTCACGGCCGCCGCGCTGGCCTACGCCGATGCCAGCGATGACGAGGAGGAGTTCGCCAAGGCACGAGACAGGCTGCGCAAGGCAGCCCTGGCCTACGCTGGGGAGCCTCGTCGGCCGGAGGTTCCTGTGTCGCCACGGCGCCGACGAATCAGTCAGCGTGAGGTGCAACTCCAACTTTGGGCGGGAGGCGACGACGGGGACGCGTAGCTCGACACCCTGGTGCCTTCTCAGGGAGAGGGGAAGCGGTGGGGGACTTACCCCACTGTTGGCCCGCTACTCCCCCTTGCCGCCCGTTGCTTTGCCAATGATGCCGGCGATGCGCTCGGCGTAGTGGAGAACCGAGTGCCACGCCACCCACCAAGTAGTGGTGGCGACCTTCAAATAGATGAACCAGGAGGGCCGACCAGCCGCCAGCATCGCGTTAATTCGCTCCAACGCGTCGCCAATCTCTTCGCTAGCCAATCTCTTCGGAACACACATCGACAGAAGATCGAGTATCCACGTCGCTCGATGAGAGGTTTGGGGCCCGCTGCGCGCAGTGGTGGCTGCTTTGGCCAAAACGTAGAGTCGTCCCAACGCTTGTCCCAATCGTGCAGTAGGGGAGGACCTACCGAAGGCGGACTCTATGTCCTGAACATCAAAGGAGACCTGCTCGATGAATGTGTCGCGCCTGAAGCGGAAGTCGACACGATTCTTGTCGAACCTGACAAGGACGTCTTCGTCCGGAATGGCAATCCCTTTGCGGCGATGTTCTGCTGTCGCTCGTTCGACCGCACGCCGGAGTTGCTTAATGGTCTCCTCCGAAATGGTCTGTGGACCGGAAATTTGAGAAATAGAGGCACCCTTGAAAGTAGGGTGGGCATCCTTGGCTGGGCGACGGCGCCGCTTCATGTGAGCACTCCCGCTGGAACCAGCCCAAAGAGTCCTGAGATTGCGTGCCGCTGCTCAGTCGCAGCACGGCGTCCCTCCCCGGTGAGTTCATAATACCGACGCGGGCGTCCGCCTCGTTCTGGAACAGGCTCGCCGTCGAAGCTGCGCAACAGCCCATCCCGTTCCATCGCTCGGAGTGCAGGGTACACGGTCCCCTCAAGCAGGACGATGCTCCCCCCGGTGCGTTCCCGGACCTGGTCAATGATCTCTAGGCCGTAGCTCTTCCCTCGCGTGAGCACGGCCAGGATTGCTGCCTGTGTCAGTGACGTCATGACTGGATAGTAATCTCACGTTTCGGGGTTGCAACCTAGAATCATGAGGAATGGTTCTCCTGGGGCGTACGGATGGAAGGGGGCGCTCCTCGGCGGACGCCGTCCACGCTGCCCGGGAGACTCCTCCCTGTGGCAAGCAAGCGTCCCAGGCAGCCCAGCGCCAGCGCGGGCCAGACGGCACCTGCTGAGTCGTCGCGCGACGAGCTGACGGCGAAGCAGCGGGCCTTCGTCCGCGAGTACCTGGTCGACCACAACGGGAAGCAGGCCGCCATCCGCGCGGGCTACTCCGAGCACTCCGCCGAGGTGACGGCCTCGAAGTTGCTAAGGATTCCCAAGGTTTCGGCGGCCATTGAGGAGGCCGAGGCCCAGGTGGACGAGGCGGTGAAGGACGCCGTCACCGTCGAGGTGGCCGAGGTGCTGCGGGAGCTGCGGCGCATCGCCTTCTCCGACATCGGCGACATGGTGGGCGAGGGCGGTGGCATCCTGGACCTGAAGGCCATGCCGCTCGACGCCCGGCGGGCCATTTCCAGCATCGAGGTGGAGGAGCTGTTCGAGGGCAAGGGCTCCGAGCGCATCCAGATTGGCACCGTGACGAAGCTGAAGCTCTGGTCCAAAGAGAAGGGGCTGGAGCTGCTGGCGAAGTACCTCAAGATGCTCACCGACAAGGTGGAACTGGGGGGCGACGTGAGGGTGTCGCACGAGGACGCCCTTGGAGAGCTGGAATGATGGCGGCGCGCCCCACCGGCCCGCGGCCGTCCCTCCGCAGCCAGGTGGCGCGTGGCCGGCGCCCCCGGGAACTCCGCTCGCGCCACGGGCGGAACGAGCCGGCGAAGAAGAAGCCGCAGCTGTCGCCGCGCGAGAAGGCCATCCGCAAGCGCCTGCGCGACGACTTCCAGCACTACGCGTCGCGGTGCCTGCGCATCCGCCCCAAGGAGGTGACGGGCGGAGAGCTGCCGCACCTGAAGCTGAACCCGGCCCAGCTCTACATCCACGAGCGGCTGGAGGCGCAGCTCAAGAGGACGGGGAAGGTGCGCGCCATCATCCTCAAGGGGCGTCAGCAGGGGTGCAGCACCTACGTGGAGGCGCGCTTCTACTGGAAGGTGTCGCACCGGAAGGGCGTGCGCGCCTTCATCCTCACGCACGAGGACCCGGCCACCGCCAACCTCTTCGAGATGGCGAAGCGGTACCACGACGACTGCCCGGAGCTGGTGCGGCCGTCGCTGGGGGCGTCCAACGCCAAGGAGTTCGTCTTCGACAAGCTGTCCTCGGGCTACAAGGTGGGCACCGCGGGCAGCAAGGGGACGGGGCGCAGCAGCACCATCCAGTACTTCCACGGCAGCGAGGTGGCCTTCTGGCCCAACGCCAGCACCCACATGCGCGGCGTGCTGGAGGCGGTGCCCAACGCGGCGGGCACGGAGGTCATCCTCGAGTCCACCAGCGACGGGCCCCAGGGGCTCTTCCACCGGCTGTGCATGGCGGCTCAGGCGGGAGAGAGCGACTACGAGCTCATCTTCGTCCCCTGGTTCTGGCAGCCGGAGTACCGCTCCCCGGTGCCGGCGGGCTTCGAGCGCACCTCGGAGGAGGACAAGTACGTAGCCCTCTGCCGGAAGGCCCACGGCTACGAGCTGGACGACGAGCAGCTGGCATGGCGGCGCGGGAAGATTGCCGTCTACGAGAAGGGCGTCCACGACTTCCGTCGCGAGTACCCGGCGACGGTGGAGGAGGCCTTTGCCGCCGCGGCGGTGGGCGCGCTGTGGACGGTGGACGTGCTGGAGCGCACGCGGGTGAAGGAGTTGCCGCGCGACACCGAGGGCAACCCGCTGCCCATGCTGCGCGTGGTGGTGGCGGTGGACCCCGCAGGCGGAGACGGGCCCAACAACGACGAGGTGGGCATCGTCTGCGCGGGGAAGGCCAGCAACGGCCAAGCCTATGCGTGGCGGGACGACTCCAAGAAGTACTCGGCGGAGGAGTGGGCAGCGAAGGCCCTGGCCGTCTACGAGAAGGAGAACGCGGACGCCGTCGTCGGCGAGAAGAACTTCGGCGGCGACATGGTGGAGACGAACATTCGCGTGAAGGCCCGGGAGATGAAGAAGCACGTCCGGGTGAAGGTGGTGACGGCCTCGCGCGGAAAGGCGAAGCGCGCCGAGCCGGTAGCGGCTCTCTTCGAGCGCGGCATGGCCCACATAGTGGGGCGCCTGCCGGCCCTCGAGGACGAGCTGACGACGTGGGTGCCCGGCGAGTCCGACTGGAGCCCCAACCGCATGGACGCCCTGGTGTGGGCCCTGACGGAGCTGATGCTGGGCACGACGTCCAACACCATGCAGGTGGGGAGCTACTGATGCCCGGCGCGTGCGCGAAGCATGCGGCGAGTGCTGCCGCCCTGTTCGTGGCGGACGGGTACCGGGCTTGGCTGTCCCCGTCCGCAGTGGCGAAGGCGGCTCGCCTGGCGCGCGCCGCCGCGCCGCTGGAGACGGGCGGCATGCTGCTGGGGCAGGTGGTGGACGGTGAGGCCCACATCCTCGCGGTGACGGGCCCGGGGAGGAAGGTGCGACTCGCCCGCTACACCTTCGAGTCGGACAGGGTGCGCGACAACCGGCTGGTGCGGCGGGTGTGGCCGCGCCTGCGCTACCTGGGCGACTGGCACACGCACCCGGGCGGCCGGCCGGTGCTGTCCGCCATGGACCTCGCCTCCATTCGCGAGACGCTGACACAGGAGACGCCCGCGCTGCTGGAGCTGCTGCTGGCGGGCCCGCCGGGCATGGACTTCTTCGAGGCCGCCCTCTTCACGGTGGTGCTCGGCGAGGACACCCCGCGGCGCATGACGGGCGGTGGGGCATGAGGGCCGCCCGTCATCGCCCAGGGACTGGCCGGCGCCTGCGCGGGCGAGGCCTGCCGCGAGCGGCACGGCGCGACTCCGTCTGGGTGGTCGTGCGCTTCAGCGCGCACCTGGATGACGCCCCCTGTCGCCGGCTGACGCGCCTGCCGTCCGACGCATGGGCCTACGTCCACCTGCGGCGCCAGGGCAACGCGGAAGAGGGGAGGGCCTGACATGGCGGCGAACAAGGTGAATGCGCAGAGCAGCGCGTACAGGGACATGCTGCCGGACTGGCAGCTGGTGTTGGACCTGATGGGTGGTACCCGGGCCATGCGCGCGGCCGGCGAGCGGCACCTGCCCCGGCACCCCCGCGAGACGCCGAAGGAGTACCGGGCGCGACTCAACCGCACCTTCCTCTTCAACTACTTCACCAAGGTGCTGGGGAGCCTCGCCGCCAAGCCCTTCGCCAAGCCCGTGAGGCTGGGAGACGCCGCGCCAGAGGAGTTGCAGGCCCTGGCGGATGACGTGGACCGACAGGGGCATGACCTCACCGCGTGGGCCCGGCCTGTCTTCGCCGACGGCCTGGCGAAGGGATTCACCCACTTCCTCGTGGACTTCCCCGTGGTGGACCATCAGAGGGTGCAGACGCTGGAGGACGAGCGGCGCGCGGGCGTCCGGCCCTACTTCGTCCACATCCCCGCCGAGTCCCTCATCGCGGCCTACTCCGACGTGGTGGATGGCGTTGAGCACCTCACGCACGTGCGCTTCCGGGAAACGGAGGTGCGCATGTCGGGCTACGCCGAGGTGGTGGTGGAGCGCATCCGCGTCCTCGAGCCCACGAGGTGGGAGGTCCACGAGCGCGTCGGCAATGGCGGCTGGACACTGGTGGAGAGCGGGGAGAACCAGCTGGGATTCATCCCCCTCGTCACCTGGTACGCGGGGGAGCGCAAGGCCCTCATGCAGGCCCGGCCGCCGCTGCTGGACCTTGCCTTCAAAAACGTGGAGCACTGGCAGTCGGCCAGCGACCAGCGCAACGTCCTCACCGTAGCGCGCTTCCCGATGCTCGCGGCGTCTGGCGTCGCGCCGCCGTCGGGCGGGGAAGGCCAGAGCGAGGATGGTGGCAAGCTCACCATCGGCCCGCACACGCTGCTCACCACGGAGAGTCCGCAGGGGAAGTTCTACTACGTCGAGCATGGTGGGGCGGCCATCGCCGCGGGCCGGCAAGACTTGGAGGATTTGAAGGACGAGATGGCGGCGCTTGGCATCGAGCTGCTCGTCAAGCGCTCCGGCACGGCCACGGCCACCGAGAAGTCCATCAACGAGGCGAAGAGCCAGAGTGAGCTGCAGGCGATGGCCGAGAGCTTCGGGGATGCGCTCGAGCTGGGCTTCCACTTCGCCGCGCGGTGGCAGCGCCTCCAGGTGGAGGACGCCTCCCTGAAGGTGCAGGTGCACACCGACTTCGGGCTGACGGAGAAGGACAAGCAGGACCTGGACGTCCTATTCAAGGCGCGGGCGGGCCGGGAGATTTCGCGGGAGGCCTTCCTCACGGAGCTCAAGCGCCGGGGCGTCCTCGCGCCGGACTTCGACGCGAGTCTGGACGCGGAGCGCCTGGAGTCCGAGGGCCCCGCCCTGGGGACCTTCCGGTCCGCGCCCTCAGCGCTCGGCGCCGGCCGCTCTTCGGGCGCTGGAGCGGCACCAGCTGCCACCGCTGGAGGTTCCGCGTGACGTCCGTCCGTCTCGACAGGAGCTGGGAGGTGCAGCGCAACGCCGAAGGGCGTGTCGTGCTGCACCTGGACGAGAACTTCCGCTACGGCGAAGGGCCGGACGGAGGGCGCTTCGGCCGCACCTCCATCACCCTCGCCGAGCCCCTGGGCCAGGCCATTTGGGCGTCCATTCACGAGCAGCGGGACACCGTCATCGAGCTGGCCCTCGCGGACGGCGCGCGGGTGGCGAGCGTCACCACGGCACAGCCAACGGAAGAGGCGCGCCCTGTCTCGTGGCGCGCCCTGGGCGCCGCGGTGGCCCTGCGCGTGGCGCACCGCCTTTTGGACGAAGTGCGCCGCCGGGCAAGGGGAGGGGCATAGGTGGCCGGCACCCGCCCTACAGCCAACGAGGAAATCCTCGAGCGGACCATCGCGCACGCCGTGCAGGTGGAGCGCTACAAGGCGGGCACCGTCCGCCGGGTGGTGGAGTTGCTCAACGCGTCCGAGGAGAGCCTCGAAGAGCAGCTGGCCGTCCGTGTGGAGCGCATCATCGCGGCGGGCGGCTACGACGCAGGGCCGGAAACCACCGCGCGCCTCCAGGAGTTGCTGGAGGTCGTGGGCGGTGTGCGCGCCGAGGCTTACGCCGCGGCGGCCGGCTTCCTCCGCGAGGAGCTGTCCGTCTTCGCCGCCTACGAGGCCGAGTGGCAGGCGGCGCTGCTCCAGGAGACGCTCATCGTCGAGCTGGGCGTGGTGGCTCCGTCCGCGGAGGTGCTGCGCGCGGCCGTCTTCGAACGCCCCTTCGCCGGCGCAGTCTTCGAGCACTGGGTGGAGGCGCTGGCGCCGGCGGACCTGGAGCGCATTTCCCGGGCCGTGCAGGTTGGCGTCGTGGAGGGGCAGACGACGCAGCAGATTGTGCGCAGCGTGGTGGGCACCCGTGGTGCCTCCTACACGGACGGCGTGGTGGAGATGTCCCGGCGCAGCGCGGAGACGCTGGTGCGCACCTCTCTCAACCACACCTCCACCCAGGCCAGGGAGGAGGTGTACCGGGCCAACGAGGACATCATCAAGGCGGTGCGCTGGGTGGCCACGCTGGACGGGCGCACCACGCTGGGGTGCATCGCCCTGGACGGGAAGACGTTTCCCCCGCGCGAGGGGCCGCGGCCGCCCAGGCACCCGGGGTGCCGCTCCTCCACGGTGCCGGTCATCGACGGGGTGAAGCTGGTGGGCGACAGGCCCGCTGTCACCGACGCGCGCACCCGGCGCCAGCGGGAAATCGACTTCCGGGCCGAGGCGAAGGCCAAGGCCGGTGAGGCGTGGAAGGACATGTCCGAGAAGGAGCGGCGCGCCGCAATTGCCCGCGTCCGCGAGAAGTGGGCGCGGGAGAACATCGGCCAGGCGCCCAAGGGGCTGTCCTACGAGGACTGGCTGCGCCGTCAGTCCGCCAGATTCCAGGACGAGGTGCTGGGGCCCACACGCGGGCGCCTCTTCCGCGACGGCGGGCTCAGCGTGGAGCGCTTCACCGATGCGAGCGGCAAGACGCTGACGCTGGACGCGCTCCGCGAGGCAGAGGCCGAGGCTTTCAAGCAGGCGAAGTTGTAGCCGGCCCGCTGGGCCGAGAAGGGAAGCGACATGGAGTTCGAGTGGCAGCCGGAGTTGGACGCGCTGGACATCGTCCCCGAGAAGTTCCGCGGCCTGTACGCGAAGGGGGAGAGCGGGAAGTTCGCCCTCGACGCCGAGGTGGCGAAGCGCATGGACACCACGGGGCTCAACACCGCCCTGGAGAAGGAGCGCAAGGCGAACAAGACGCTCGCGGAGGCGCAGAAGTCCTGGACGAAGCTGGGCAAGTCGCCCGAGGAGGTGGAGAAGTCACTCGGAGAGCTGAAGGCTGCACTCGCCAAGGCCCAGGAGGGGAAGGAGGGCGCGGTCAACTTCGAGAAGCTGAAGGCGGACCTTGAGGCAGGGCACGTGAAGGCGCTCGGTGAGCGCGACGCCGTCGTCGAGCGTATGCGGGGCAGCCTGCACAAGCACCTGGTGGAGGCGGAGGCGACGGCCGCCATCGCGGAGCTGAAAGGGAGTGCAGTGCTCCTCTTGCCTCACGTCCAGAAGCATGTGAGAGTGATTGAGGAAGGTGGCAACTTCTTGGCTCGGGTGGTTGACGCAGAGGGGGATCCTCGCGGCAACGGCAAGGGCGGCTTCATGACGATTCGAGAGTTCGTCACGGAGCTCAAGAAGGACCCCAACTTCGCCCGGGCTTTCGAGCCTTCGGGTTCCTCCGGAAGCGGGACGCAACCGGGGGGCAAAACGGGCGGGATGCCCGGTGGTACCGAGAAGCTCAGCGCTCCGCAGAAAATCGCGGCGGCCTTGGCGGCTCGGCGTAGCAAGTAGCCCTCGGTGCGCGGGATGCGGCCGGAGGCAACCCGGGCGGGATGCCCGGCCGCTGTCCTCTCTCGACTCCACACTACACGTGCGCTCCAGGGCCCGAGTTGCCTCCCGCCCTTGGCGCGTCCGCAATCTCTCTCAGTCTCCCTCTCACCGAGGAGGAGCGACACTCTATGGCTTCAATCACCCTGGCCGAGTCCGCGAAGCTGTCCTCCGACGCCCTTGTCTCCGGCGTCATCGAAACCATCGTCACCACGGACCGGCTCTTCGAGCGGCTGCCCTTCGATGAGCTGGAGGGCAACTCCTTCACCTTCAACCGGGAGTCGGTGCTCGGCGATGTCGAGGTGCTGGGCGTCGGCGGCACTATCACCGCGAAGAATCCGGCCACCGTCGAGCAGGACACCGCGACGCTGACGCGCATCATCGGCGACGCCGAGGTGGACGGCCTCGTCCAGGCCACGCGCTCCAACGTCAACGACCAGGAGGGCTACCAGATTGTCTCCAAGGCGAAGTCCGCCGGTCGCAAGTTCCGCAGCATGCTCATCAACGGCACGGGACTCACCAACGAGTTCCCGGGGCTGCTGGCCCAGGTGGCCGCGGGGCAGACGCTGGTGGCCGGTGAGAATGGCGCCCTCTACGACGTCTCCTTCCTGGACGAGCTCATCTCCAAGGTGAAGGCGAAGGACGGCGAGGTGGACTTCATCTCCATGGCGGAGGTGATGCTCAACCGGCACTACGCGTACCTGCGCAAGCTGGGCGGCGCGAGCATCTCCGAGGTCATCACCCTGCCGAGCGGGAAGACGGTGCCGGCGTACCGCGGCATCCCCATCTTCGTGAATGACTACATCCCCACCAACCAGACGGAGGGGACGGCGACGGACTGCACCAGCATCATCGCGGGCTGCTTCGACGACGGCAGCCGGCGCGTGGGCATCGCCGGGCTGACGGCACCGGGCGAGGCGGCCGGCATTCACATCAAGGAGGTGGGCGAGCACCAGGAGCGCGATGAGCGCATCACCCGTGTCGTCTGGTACTGCGGGATGGCCGTCTTCAACGACTACGCGCTCGCCACGGTGAAGGGCATCCGCACCGCGCCGCTGCCGGCCTGAGCTGCGCCCCTCACGTTTCGCGGGGAGGCGTGGTGCTTCCCCGCTCCTCCCTTTCCACAGCAGGAGCAAGCATGGACGGCATTCGGATGATTCTGGTGGGCCCCAACGAGGGCAAGGACATCACCCTTGGGGGCTTCACCTTCAAAGGCGGCGAGTTGGTGCTGCCGCCGCGCAGCAGCGGGCCCGCGCAGCGCCTCCTGTCGCGCTACTACAGCGCGTACCCGGAGGGCAGCGTCGAGGGACGCAAGGCAAAGGAAGCCTACGAGCGAGCGCTGAGGGGCGGCGCCGGTGCCTCGCGCACCACGGCGGGCACCACCCAGCCGGAGGCGGCCGCCCCGGTGCAGGAGCAGCGGCAGGCCTTTGAGGAGCTGGTGTCCGAACTGGACAGGGTGAAGGCCGAGCTGCGCACCACGCAGGCGCAGCTGCGCGACACGCTCGCGGCGCCCCCGGCCCCGGCACCCGCCCCCGCTGAGGAAGCGCCCGCCGCGAAGGGCAAGGGCAAGGCGAAGGCGGAGTAGTCGGCAGCCCCCGGAGGACACCTCATGCCCCTCGACGCAACGCCCAGCGGGCCGGAAGCGAATTCGTACTGCACGGTGGTGGAGGCGGACGCCTACCACTCCGCGCGCGGCCACAACGCCGCGTGGGAGTCCGCCACGCAGGAGGCGAAGGAGCGGCACCTCATGTGGGCCACGCGCCTGCTGGACACCCACTACGGCTACGCGGGCAGCCGGGCCACGGCGCAGCAGGCCCTGGCCTGGCCCCGGCGCGGCGTGGTGCTGGATGGGGTGACGCTGCCCGCCACTGCGGTGCCGCTGCGCGTGCGCGGGGCGGTGGCGGAGTTCGCCTTCCGCCTCATGGCGGAGGACTGGACGGCCGGCCTCGGGCCCATTGTGGACGAGGGCGTGAAGGTGGGGCCGCTGGAGACGTCCCCGGAGAGGCACGTGCCGATTCCGGAGCAGGTGGCCACGCTGCTGCGCCCCTTCCTGCGGGGGGCCAGCGTGGGTGGCATCGGCACCGTGGGGCTTGTCCGGGGATGAGCGCCCAGGCGGACAGACTGGCCCGCAAGGCCCTCGCGCTGCTGGAGCGCTTCGGCCAGGGCGCCACCCTCACCCGGCGCACGACGGGCGCGTACGCCCCGGCCCTCTCCACGGCGCCGGCCACCGTCACCACGCACGCGGTGCAGGTGCTGGTGCAGGCCGACAACGGGTACCAGGAACTGGTGCCCGCCGGCACGGTGAAGGTGGGCCGGCGGAAGGTGCTGGTGGCCGCGGCCGGGCTGCCGGTGACGCCGGGCCCCGGCGACGAGGTGGGGCCGCTGGAAGGGTGCACCTGGCGGGTGCTTCGGACGGACCCGCCGGTGCAGCTGCAGGGCACTCCCGTCCTCTACGTCCTCCGGGTGGTGGCATGAGTCTGAAGAACACGGACCGGCGCGCACGCCGGGGCAGCTTCACCCGGCAGGTTCAGGCCTTCGTGAAGGTGACGGAGGAGCGCGCCAACGAGGTGGTGCGGAAGACGGCGCTGGGCATCCTGGCCAACGTCGTCACCGCCTCGCCCGTGGACACCGGGCACTTCCGGGGGAACTGGCGCGCGGGCGTGGGCGCCCGGCCCGACGGCACCCTGGAGGCCACGGACAAGGACGGCGGCGCCACCATCACCGCGGCGAAGGATGCGCTCGAAGCCGCCAAGCTGGGCGACACCGTGTACGTCGCCAACAACCTGCCCTACGCGCGCCGGCTGGAATTCGGCCACAGCCAGCAGGCGCCCCGCGGCATGGTGCGTACCACCCTGGCCAACCTGTCCGAGATTCTGGGAGAGGCTGTGGGCGAGGCGAAGCAGGAGGCAGGGAAGGGGGACGGCACGTGAGTCCGCCCCTTCTCGACATCCCCCAGGCGTTGGAGCTGCGCGCGCGCGAGGTGCTGGCGCCGCTGCTGGGCGAGGGCAACCTCGCCTACCCCAACATCGTCTTCACCCCCACGCCGGGCGTGCCCTGGGCTCGGCTGGACTGCCTCCCGGCCCGGACGTCACCCGCTGGAGCCGGGGTGGACTCGCACACGCGGCGCCCGGGAGTCTTCCAGGTGCTGCTCTTCCACCCCCTCGGCGAGGGGACGGCAGGCAGCCTCACCGTGGCCCAGGCGCTGTGCGACGCCTTCAAGCGGGGCACGAGGTTGGAGCGCAACGACACGGTGGTGAGCATCCACTCTGCCTCCGTCGGCCCCGCGCTGCGAGACGAGCCGTGGTGGGCCACGCCCGTCAGCATTTCCTGGTTGGTGCACTCGTTGGACTGAGCTGCCCCTCGCGGGCAGCGGGAGGAGACACATGGCTTCAGCTTCTGGACAGCGCACCGCGCTGCGCTTCGCACCGGAGTCCGAGTACGGCGTGCCCGGCACGGCGTACCAGGCGCTCCGCTTCACGGACACCAGCCTCAACCTCACGAAGGAGACGTACCAGTCCAACGAGATTCGGGCCGACCGGCAGACGGCGGACCTGCGCCACGGCATGCGCAGCGTGGGCGGCGACTTCTCCTTCGAGCTCTCCCGCGGCACCTTCGACGTCCTCCTCGCCGCCGCCCTCAGCGGCACGTGGCGCGCGGTGACGACGGGCGCGGCCTCCCTGGCGGCGGAGGCGGACGCCTTCGTCCGCACCGCCGGCAGCTTCCTCGAGGACGGCTTCCTGCCCGGGGACATGGTGACGGCCTCCGGCTTCGCCGAGGCGGACAACAACGGCCGGGCGAAGGTGACGGCCGTGTCCGCGCTGCGCCTCGAGGTGGACAGGGCGCTCACCGTGGACGCGGCGGCAGCGGACCGCACCGTGGCCCTGGTGGGCCAGCGCTTGGCCAACGGCACCGAGCTCGTCACCTTCGGCCTGGAGCGGGCCTTCACGGACATTGGCCAGTACCTGCTGTACCGGGGCTGCGCGGTGGACAGCCTCTCCCTCTCCGTGGCTCCCGGCGAAATCGTCACGGGCACCATGGGCTTCCTGGGCAAGGACATGGTGCAGGCCACGGCCACCCACGCGGCCTCGCTGGCCCCGGCCGGTACCGGCAGCCCCTTCGACGCTTTCACCGGCGCGCTGTACGAGGGCGGGCAGCTGGTGGCCAACGTGACGGCCGTCGAGCTGGAAATCGCCAACGGACGCAGCGTCCAAGGCGTCGTCGGGCAGAACAGCCCCCAGGAGATTCACGAGGGGGCCTTCGTCGTCTCCGGCAGCATTAGCGCGTACTTCAAGGACGACGTCCTCCTCAACCGCTACCTCAACGAGGAGGAGTCCAGCCTTGAGCTGCTCCTGGAGGACGTCAACGGGACGGACTTCCACTCCATCCGCATTCCCCGCCTCAAGTACACGGGCGGCGACGTCGACAACCCGCGCGAGGGCCCCGTCACCGTCAGCCTGCCCTTCACCGCGCTGCTGGATGCCACCTCCGGCGCCACCATTCTCTACCAGCGCAGCAACCCGTAACCGGAGCGGCTTCGCGCCCTCCACCCGCTTCCAGAAGGAGTAGCCCCCTATGACTACCCCCGCCGCACTCGACCTCGGCAGCCTCCAGCGCAGCGACACCACCACCGTGGAGATTGTCCACCCGGCCACCGGCGACGCCACGGGCATGAAGGTGGTGGTGCACGGCGTGGACTCGCCCACCTACCGCGAGGCGGACCGCGCGCTGCGCAACCGCCGCCTCCACAAGCTGCAGCACTCCGGCCGCGCCTCGAAGGTGACTGCGGAGGACACCGAGGCGGACGGCCTGGAGCTGCTGGTGCGCTGCACGGCCTCGTGGGAGGGCTTCAAGGAGAACGGCGAGCCGCTGCCCTTCTCGAAGGAGAATGCCCGCCGCGTGTACCAGGAGCACCCCTGGCTTCGCCGGCAGGTGGACGCAGCCGTCACGGACGCCGCCAGTTTTTTCGGTACCTCGCCGAGCAGCTCCTCGGCTTCGCCCAGCACCAATTCCGCCTGAGCAAGTCGGACGCCTCCGGGGTGCCACTCCGGGCGCACCTGGAGCAGGTGGCGAAGGCCACCGGCCAGGCGCCGGCCGAGCTGGTGGGGGAGTACGAGTTGCCTGACGCGCTCGCCCACGTCTGGGAGTGGTTCTGCGAGCTGAGCAACGCCCGGGCGCCCGGGGCCTTCTCCCTGGCGCCCATATCCTACCAGGACGTGGAGGCCTGGGCGCGCCTCACGGGGAACCAGCCCACGCCGGCGGAGGTGGGCCTCCTTCGGCAACTCGACGACGCCTTCCGCGTGGAGATGACGCCGAAGCCGAAGAAGTGAGGGAGGACGACGTGAGGCGGGAAGCGTGGGCGCGGCTACTGCTGCTGCGGGACGACGGGCCGGGCTGCTGCCTCCTTCGCTTCCTGCTCGGCCATGACGGCGTCGATGCCGCGGAGCTCGGACACGGGCTTGATGACCTCAAGTCCGGTGTCTCGGTCGCGGTAGCCGACGTGTGTCCAGCCCTCCTTCTCGGTTTCTTCCTTCCCTGCGTCGTACTTCGACATCTCCTTCAACATGGCCTCTCGAATTTGCTCCGGAGTGCCGGGGCCGAATGGCTGTACGCGGATGAAGATGGTGTGGTGCTTCCCTTCGGCCACCCAGCGGAGATCCGGCCGGCCATCAATCTCGTTGCTCAGGCGAATCATCTCCAGGCGCTTTGCCTCCAGGCGTTTGTCCTCATCGGTGCGGAAGTCGCACCCGAAGAGAGGCACTGCCAGGGCCACCATTACGTAGAGCGCGCGCATGGCGCCGTAGGCCAGCACACCAAGCGCGTGGTGTGCCACTACTCACCAGTTCAGGTTGTCCGTGCCCACCCGCACAACGCCGCCCACGGGCGGTGACAAGGAGTCGCCATGTCCAACGGACCAGACCTCGCCGAACTCTCCGTCCGCATCGACACGTCCGATGCGAAGACGGGCGTCACCGAACTGACGAAGCTCGGAGCGGCGGCAGAGAAGACGGAGGCGGCCACCAAGAAGACTGAAACGGCCACCGAGCTCTACGCGAAGAGCTTGGAGCGCATGGTGAAGGAGGTGAACGAGACAAACGAAGCGCTGGCACGCATGCGCACCGTAAGCAAGGACCTGGAGACGATGGGAGAGGCAGCCACTGCTCTCCAGGCGGCGTTCCGGGACACCTCGGGGCTGGAGCGCTTCCACACGCGCCTGGGCGCATTGGACGCCGCGACGGGCCGGCTCCAGGCGTCGTTCACCGATACCTCGGCGGTGAGTCGCTTCATGGGCGAGCTGTCGAAGGCCACCATGAACCTCTCGAAGATGCAGGCGGAGCACACGCGCGCCGCTGGTGCCGTCCAGGAGATGAAGCGCGCTGTCGAGGACACCGAGAAGCCGGTGAACCGCCTCTCCCAGGGGCTTGGCGGGCTGCTGACGAAGGTCGCTGGCTTCGCGGCGCTGAGCTCGGCGCTCCGGAGCGCGACGTCGGAGGCGCTGGCCTTCAACACCGCCATGGCCCAAATCAGCACCCTGCTTGAGGGAGACCAGCTTCAGATGATGGGCACCCTCACCGAGCAGGCGAAGGCCCTCGGTGCGGAGTTCGGACGCGTGCCCACGGAGCAGGCGAAGGCGCTCTACGAAATCATGAGCGCCGGCGCGAGCGACGCGACTCAGGCGACGGAACTCCTTCGCGTGGCGAACAAGCTGGCCATCGGAGGCGTGACGGAGGTGGGGGTGGCGGCGGACGGACTCACGTCCATCATGGCGAGCTACGGGGCCCAGATTCGCGACGCCACGGTGGCAGCCGACGCGATGTTCGTCTCTGCCGCGGACGGGAAAACGTCCATTGAGCAGATTGCCCGGCACATCGGCAAGCTGGCGCCCATCGCCTCTCAGGTGGGTGTGTCGCTCCAGGAGTTGCTCGCGGCGAACGCGGCCCTCACCAAGGCCGGCATTAAGACGGAGACGGCCATGGAAGGACTGCGCTCCATCCTCGCGCAGGTGGCCAAGCCGTCGAATGAAGCCCGGGACCTGGCGCGGGCGCTGGGCATCGAGTTCACGACGGCAGGGCTCAAGGCGAAGGGCCTGGCCGGATTCCTCGCCGACATCACGGAACGAACGCAGGGCAGCACCGACCAGCTTGCCATGCTCGTGGGTGGCGTCGAGGCGCTACTGCCCGCGATGACCCTGTCTGGGAGTGGCGCCGCTGACTTCGCCAACTCGCTGCGGAACATGGAGACGGCCGCCGGGAGAACGGAGACGGCCTTCTTGCGAATGGCGGACACGCCGCAGATGAAGCTGGACCAGCTCCACGCGAAGTTCGTCGCGCTCCAGACGGAGGTGGGTGACGGAGTACTCGCGGAGCTGGACCCCGTCATGAGCAGCCTGCTCCAGAACTTCGATGCCGCGGCAACGGCCGTCGGGTACCTCGCCCAAGGCATGGCCATCCTGACGGCGATGAAGGCCGCTTCGTGGGCTCAGGAATGGACCAAGGGACTGCTGGACAAGGCGGCCGCGGTGAACCGGAACAAGGACGCCGTGACGAAGGCTGCGCTCGCCGAGGCGGGGTACGTACGGATGTGGGAGACGACGCGGCAGGGCGCACTTCGCGCGGCCCTGGCCACGCTCGAGCAGCGCCAAGCGGCGCTCCAGTCCGCTGCCGCGCTTGAGGGCCCCTTCACCGTCGCCCACACACGCGCCGCCTTGGCCTCCAACGCGCTCGCCCAGGCCAAGGTGCGAGAGGCCATCGCCGTGGCAGAGGCTTCGGTGGCCGCGCGGGCCGGTGCGGCGGCGCTGAGCATGCTTGGAGGGCCCATTGGCGTCGTGACCATGGCTCTCGGCGTAGCGATTTCGGCCTTCTTCGAGTTCGGCCGAGCGGCCGACGAGGCGCGTGAGAAGGCCCGGCAGTTCGCCCAGGAGTCGGGCGCCTCCGCTAATAAGGGAAGCCAGATCATTGTCGACCTGGTGGAGCAGACGCGTGCGCTCCAAGACCAGACACGAGCGATGGAGGCGTTCACCATCGCCAAGGGGAAGATGGCCGCCCTTGGGGGGAAGTACCAGGACCGGTTGACCGAGGAGGTAGACACCATCCAGGAACTGGCTGCAGCCTATGAGTCGGTCGCGCGCATTGATCTTGCGGATGCCGAGAAGGAAATCGACCGGCTGAATAGGGAAGTAAAGGACATGCAGAACCGCATCATGACGGTGAATCACAAATGGGGACTCGCCGACATTAAGGACTTCAAGCGGGCGCGTCAGGACCCCAGGTTTCGGGACACGATTGAGAAGAGACTCGTCCCCCTGGAGAAGGACCTCGCGGCGCAGCAGCAGCGGGCAGCCGAAATCAAGGAGTCCCTGGCCAAGATGAGCGAGGCCGTGGCCGCCGCCTCCAGGAAGGAAGCCGCCGCCGCCGTGACGCTCACCCAAGAGCACAAGGTCGCCGCCGAGGCCGCGCAGAAGTCCGGCAAGGAGATTCTGGATGAGCTCAAGGCCAGGGAGCAGGCCGCGGAGCGCGCCGAGGAGTGGGTGCTGCGCTTGGAGGAGGAGGCCCGCGGGGCCGGACTCTCGCGCGAGGCGGCAATGCGCCTCACCGACCAGTACGCGAAGCTGACGGACGTCCAGAAGAAGCGCGCCGACGAGGCCCTCCGCATCATCGAAACCTCGAAGGCGGCGGCGAAGGCGGACGAGGAGCGGAAGCGCATCGTCGAGGAGTTGAACCGCGAGCTGGGCGACTCTGGCGCCGCGAAGTACGCCCAGGCGCAGCGCATCCTCCGGGAGGAACTGGACAAGGGGAAGCTGTCCGCGAAGGAGTACCAGGACCAGCTCGCGAAGGCCCGCACCCTCTGGACGAAGGAGGGGAAGGCGGAGGCTCAGCTGGTGAAGGACATGGAGCTGCTCCAGCGGCAGCTCAACCCCCTGGAAGAGGTGCGGAAGCGCGTCGAGATGCTGAACAAGCTCCTGGACGAGGAGCGCATCAGCATGGAGGCGTACCAGAAGGAAATGGTGCGCCTGCACAGCCAGATGAGCGACGGCTTCTCCCTGGCCCGGGACGCGATGATGTCCGCCACCAACGCGATGGAGGATGCCTTCGTCACCTTCGCCACGACGGGGAAGTTCGAGTTCCGGGAGATGGTGAACTCCATCCTCAAGGACATCGCCCGGCTCCTCGCCCACAAGGCCTTCACGGCCTTCGTGGACATGGGGACGTCGGCGCTCCTCGGCGGCGTGACGGGGGCGAGCTTCGCCTCGGGGGGAGCCGCTGCGGGCGGCGTCACCGCGGGCAAGTCGGCCTTCGACATGTCAGCGCCCGCCGTTATGAAGAGCGGCTCACCCTTGGTGGACGGGCCGGCGAAGCTGGTGACGCCCGTCGTGCCGACCGGGGCCACCAGCATGGCGCTCCCCGCAGGCGCTGTGCCGCCCATCAACGTGAACGTTCACGTGCACCAGGACGGCTCAGTGCGCGCGGACGTGCAGGCGCCTGGCACGACGGAGGAATCGCGGCGCCTGGGCCAGCACCTGGGGCGAGCAGTCCGCAGGGTGATGTTGGAGGAGATGCGGCCCGGTGGCTTCGTTTACGACTTCGTCAATCGGCGAAGGTGAAGGGTGAGCACTGACTCAGGCGGCGTCGAGCCATGAGCACGGTGGATTGGCCACCCGCTCCCTCTTGGAGAGTAGTGCTGCATATCCAGGAGTTGGTCTACTTTGCCGCCGTCCTTGCCCGGGGTGGCTCCAGCAGAAACTTCGCATGGTCGATTGGGTTGAGGACGCTGAACCCCTCCTCGTGCCCCAACTTCGCAAGCCTATTGTACTCGCGGATGAGGTCATTCACCCTGTGGCGTAGGATGTTCGTCTGCGAGAAAATGTAGGGCGCTCGGCTGTCATCATGTTGCTCCGTCACTGTTTCGCATTCACGCAGGTAGCGCGGCAGTTTTTCCAGGAGCCGATGGAGTGCTTCGTTCAGGATGCGCGCAGCCAGTTCGCTCTGTGGTGGAGTAACGCTCTTTGGCATGACGTTAAAGGGCATGCAGTACGCCGTCACTACATCCCTCAGCAGGTGTGCCTCCTGCGTCGCCTTGCCATCGAGCAGATTGACGAGTTGCTCGATGGTATGTGACGCGGTGTTCGCGTCTCCCCTCCACGGGGACAATTGGCTTGTAACGAGTGCGAGTGCATCGCTCGTGATTTTCGAGAAGCGTGAAAGCCGCGCTGCCTCGTTGCGCGCGTGCTTCCGGGCACGAACAATCGCTCTGCACTTCGTGAGGAGTGGTTGGCCGAACAGTAGAAGGCTCAGGGCGGACCCGAATGACACCAACTGGGGAGCGACGGGACCGATGTCCTTCCAAGACGTGACCGCGCCAAGAACAAGTGTCGCAAGCGCAATGAGCACCGCGAGCTTTTCGGTCCATTTGGGGCCTTCGGGAGTGGATGGCGGCTGCTGCAATGTGAGCTGGGTGAGCGGATGGAGAGTCAAACGTTGCCTCGCGAGACGAGAGGTCTGCGACAGTATCGCAGGTTCTCCCGCGTACACAGTTGCGGGGGGATGCGCGTCAATGCTAACGGCTCGTGTCTCCCTCGGTTAGCAGCACGTGCCTTGTCTCATCCGAGCAGCCGGTGAATCCGAGGGCGTTTGAAGAAGGGACCTGGCGTCTCTGCGTGGCGTGACCGTCTCACCGGGGAGACGCCAGCGCTGGCGCGGTGAGAGCGGTGGAGGACGGCATGGTCCTTGCTCTGGGCGGCCTCGTTAAGCCGGGCTCGCGCGGGACTTCGCCAGCGCAGTTCCGGCCGGAGGACTTCCTTATGGCCCTCGGACGTCCCGCGCCCGCTTCCCTTCGCTTCGTCTCGGTGCTCGCCACCGTGGCCTTCCTGCATTGCGGCCCCACTGACGAGGACGACGGTCGCCCGCCGCCGTCATCCTCGCGAGACGGGGGCTCCGTCGAGCAGGACGCCGGGGCGCCCCCAGGTGACGCCGGCAGCACCTGTACCCCGAGGTGCTCGGGCAAGTCCTGCGGCCCAGACGGCTGCGGCGGGACGTGCGGCACCTGTAGGGCAGGGACGGTGTGCGACGCGGACGGGCAGTGCGCGGCCACCTGCACTCCTTCGTGCTCCGGGAAGACGTGCGGCAGCGACGGGTGTGGAGGAAGCTGCGGCTCGTGCGGCTCCGGTGATGCGTGCGAGGGCGGCCGGTGCGTGTGCGTCCCGAAGTGCGACGGGAGGCTGTGTGGGCCGGACGGCTGCGGTGGCACCTGCGGCACCTGCCGCACGGGCACCATGTGCAACGCGACAGGCGCCTGTGTCTGCGTACCTCAGTGCCAGGACAAGGTGTGCGGCTCCGACGGGTGTGGCGGAACTTGCGGCACCTGCCCGGCCAACTCCACCTGCAATGCCGACGGGGAAAGCTGCGCTTGTGCCGCCGGGTACGTCCCGAACCAGGCCGGAACGGGCTGCGTGCGCATCGGCGGCGCCTGCCAGGGCATCAACCAGTACGGATACTGCACCGGCGACACCTGGGTGAGGTGCGACGCTCAGGAGGGGGTTGTCGCGCTCAACTGCGGGCCCGGGCAGTGCAAGCGAATCGCGGCTGACGGCAGCGGGGCGTGCCGGTGCGGCAGCGTCGATGCCAACGGCGTTTGCGCGTCCGCCACGGGCACCAGCGTGGCCAATCCGCGGGTCCACTTCACGTGCGCGACGAGTGCGGGCGTGCTCATCGCGTCGAACTGCGCCGCGGAAACCAACTCCTCAGCGGGCTTTTGTTCCACGTTCGTAACGGCGTTCGGCCACCAGACGAGCTGCTTCTGCAACACGTGCTCCGTGCCCAACGCCGCGGGCCAGTGCCGACCGCTGTGCAGCAACCCGAGCGACTGCCGGTACTTCCCAGGGCAGAACGTCCACACCTGCGGCTTCTGACGCGTGTCCCGCCCAGCGGGCGCCAATTCACTGCGCAGCTCTCTTCCCGGCCTGCCCGGCTCGCCGTGGGCGCGCTGGCTGGAAGGCTGCGACTTCCACCTCTCTCAGCATGGAGCACCCATGGAATCCATCACGTCACGCAGCACGGGCCTCCCGGGCCTTGAGCCCGAGCCCTCATTGTCGGAGGCAGCCGCGGGTACGGCACGCCCGCGCGGTTCAGCCCTTGCGAAGGTGGGCAACTCCATCGAGTCCTTCGGGAGCTCCGTCTCGGGGCGCCAGGGGCCCGAGGGGGGACCCACGGCCATGGCTCTGGTCCTCGCCAGCGCGCAGCCAGAGGCCGTTGTAAAGGCAGAGCGCATGCCCGCCGCGGGGCTCAAGGCTCAGAGGAGTGAGCAGGGGGCGCAGAAGGGGCTTCTCAGCCGCATCGGGTCCGCCGTGTCGGGCGGCCTCCGGCGGGTGGGAGACGCCGTCGGTGGCCTCGTGAGCGGGGCGGCGGATGCCGTTGTGGGCCTCGTGCGCAACGGCGCGGAGGCGGCGCAGACGCTCGCCAGCGGCCTGGGCCAGGTGTTCACCGGGCGCTTCCGGGAGGGCTTCAGCGAGCTCGCGCGCGGCCTGGTGCAGGTGGTCCAGACGCCGGTCGACGCGGTGCTCATGGTGGGCGGCAGGGCCATCAGCGCCGTCCAGACGCTCCTGGGTGTGGAGCCCGTGCGACGCGGGCTGACGGGCGTGGAGGAGGCTGCCCTTCGGCAGGTGTACGGCGACTCCCTCGACTACTCGCGCATCAGCATCAAGGAGGGCGACGCGGGGCTCCTCACGGCGTCTGGCCGGCCCTTCGCGCACGGGAACACCATCTACATCCCCCAGCGCTTCCTCCCGCTGCAGGTGGACCTGCTCGTCCACGAGGCCGCGCACGTCTGGCAGCACCAGAATGGTGGCACCGACTACATGAGCGAGGCGCTCTTCGCGCAGGCCTTCGGCGACGGGTACAACCTCGGCAAGGCGCTCCGGGAGGGGAAGTCCTGGAGCGAGATGAACCCGGAGCAGCAAGCCGAGCTGCTGGAGCAGGGCTACCGCGCTGGCTTCTTCGAGACGCCGCCGAGGCGCTTCTACCTCGGCGGCGTTGACTACACCGCGCAGCTCGAGGCCGCGGTGCGCGAGGTCCGGGCTGGCCGGGGGGCGCCGTAGCCATGCGCCTTCACCGACTTCTGCGGCTTGCGGTGGTGGCTGTCCTCGCAGCCCTTGTGGGGGCCTGCGAGCCGCCGCTCATCGTCGAGCTGGCGTCCGCCCATGAGCGCCTTCCCACGCCGGCCTTCGTCATCAGCGAGCCGTCGCAACCAGACGGCGTGCCTCGGTACGACTCCCTAAGCATCGTCGACAAGGACGGCGCGGTGATGTGGGCTGTCCGCGTCCTGCCGACGCACGTCGGGCCCGGGGCGCCACGCGTCATGTACGGCGAAGCTCCGGAGGGCTTCGAGGTGGTGCATGCGGCGCAGACTCTGGAGCACGGCCACGTCTACCTGGTCTCCGTCGCGGGCGAGGGGAGGGGGACCCTGCTGTTCCGCGTCGAGGGGAACGGACTCCTAAGCCAGGAGATGGGCTCCCCCTTGCTTGCCGTTGCTCCTACGCTTCTGGTTTTCTTGCGATAGCACCTGCATGCGGAGGCAATCGGCTGTGGATATGGATGACGTTCAATGGGAAGTTGAGGAGGCCATCGCTCAAAAGCTTGAGTCCATCGAGGTCGCCGCTGCGGCAATCGCGAAGTTGGTGGAAGAGGACGCTGTCAAGGCAGTCTGGGAGGGGGCCGAGGCAATCATCCTCAATGCTGGCGCAGAGATGACACGGGCGCTGAATAGAGAAGGACGGCTCGGCGCACTGAAGAAGAAGATCAATTCGAGAGCTACTGAAGTCGCCACGGGCGTTCGTAAGGCGCTCGCGAAGCCTAAGTTCTGGCCTCACCAGTCCGGTCATGATTTCAATGCTGGTGTCACTGGCCTAATGGTGCGTTCTTCAATCGATCCGCAGCCGCCTGACGAGTTCGTAAAGCTCGTGAATGTGCCAGTGAGCGCGAGGGTGAATGAAGTCCTTGCTAGTTTTGGATACACCCATCCGATGGGGCCGGTGAAGTGGTCAAAGGTGACGGTTACTCGCATCGAGGAGTACATGTCCGAGGTCAAACGACTGCGTGACCTGCAGTCGAAGCTTGAATCTCATATTCAAGCCAAGCGCCATCAGGAGTTGGTCGATTTGTGGCGCAAGGTGTAACCGCCGCCGAAGAGAAAACGCGGAGGATTCAGTCCACGCATGACGCGAGCATTGCGCGATGGAACGTTTCCCGTTCACGCCAAGCTGGGGTGCCCAGCTTGAGAGCCAGCCGCGGGTGCGCAAGGCGCAGTTCGGCGACGGCTACTCCCAGCGCTCGGAGGACGGTGCCCGGGGCCTTCTCCAGCGCTGGTCCCTCCAGTTCACCGCCCGCCGGAAGTCAGAGGCGGACGCGCTCGACGCCTTCCTCCGCGCGCACCGGGGAACGGCCGCCTTCGAGTTTGTGGTGCCGGACAGCGCATGGTCCGTCGCCGGGCAGCCGTTCGGCACCGGGGACGGGGCTAGGACGCAGTTCCTCTTGCAGCGCCCCATAGCCCCGGACGCGACGGTGGGCGAGCTGGTGCCCGCTGTAGGCTGGGAGGCTGCACCGCTCGTGTACCGCGACGGCGTGTTGCTGGGGGCGGGGGCCGACTACACACTGGCGCCCTCGGGGCTTGTCACCTTCACCGCGGCGCCGCCGACTGGCGCCCAGCTCACCTTCACCGCGGCCGGCGCCCAGGTGCTGCGCGTCGTCTGCGACCGGTGGACGAGCACACTGAAGGGATTCAACGCCTACGACGTCTCCGCCGAGTTCCAAGAGGAAGCAGGGTAAGGGCGCTGACGCATCACCCCGGGGAGGTATTGCACACCCAGGCGGGTTCAGGTTGCCTCTCTTGTCCGGTGTGCCGCGCTCATGCGACTCACCGGACCGACCTGGAGAGTCAGGTCTGCTTGTACTTGGGGGTACGCAATGGCAGTGCAGTACGACCCGAACATCATCCGCGGCTATGCTGAAGCACTCTACCGTCGAGCGAGCCGCATCGTCTTCATGACGGGCTTCATCGGCTTCATCCTCGGTATCCTTGGTGGGAGCGTCATCACGGCGCCGATGAAGAACGGCGCACCGTTTACGCTTATTTGCGCGCTCGTCGGCGCCTTCATCGGCGTCACCATTGGCCGGGGGCGGGCCTTCGCCCTCCAGCTTCAGGCGCAGTCGGCGCTTTGCCAGGTGGCTATCGAGGCGAACACGCGGCGAGCTGCCGATGCGGCCGCAACTGCTCCCCGGACGGCCGAAGCCGCCCACCTTTCACAGGTGGGCTGAGTCCCGGACGGCGTCCACCCTGCGTGTGAAGATAGGGGCATGCTCCACGGCGCCCCTGTCCACGTCGCGCGGCTCCTCGCCAACGCCATTCCGCCCCTGGGCGCTTCGCCCGGGGCGCTCGGGGGCGTGCAGTGAGCATCGCCGAGGACATTCAGAAGCTGGAGCTGGGCGCTCTCGTGGAGCTCTTCGTCTTAGACGCCACGTCGCTGCCTGGCGGAGGCATCAGCTACTTCCACGCGGGCACCAACGGGCTGGGCGGGCCGGTGGTGTGGCAGGGCGCGGAGTACCAGCCCTGGCCCGTGGAGGCGCGGGGCTTCGAGAAGTCCGGCACGGGGCGCCTGCCGCGGCCGACGCTCACCATGGCCAACGTGGTGGGCACCATCGGCGCTCTGGCCCGGGACTTCAATGACCTGCTCGGCGCGCGCGTCCTCCGTAAACGCACCTTCGTTCGCTACCTCGACGCGGTGAACTTCCCTGGCGGCGTCAACCCCACCGCCAGCCCAGTGGAAGCCTTCCCCGACGACGAATTCGTCGTGGACCAGAAGACGTCCGAGTCGAAGCACTTCATCGAGTTCGCGCTCGCGGCGCGGTGCGACCTGGACGGCATCCGTCTCCCGCTGCGCGTGATTACTCAGATGTGCGGGTGGGAGTACCGGAAGGAGGGGTGCGGCTACGCGGGCCCTCCCGTCGCGAAGGTGGACGACAGCCCGACGACGGCACCGGAGGAGGACCGGTGCGGGAAGCGGCTGGGGAGCTGTAAGCTGCGCTTCGGGGAGACCGCCGTTTTACCATTCGGTGGCTTCCCCGGCGTCGGTCTGCTGCGGTGAGGCGGAGCGCTCGTACTAGCTGCTGCGCAGCTCTTGGCAGTGTGTTGAGCGGCGACTGGGAACCAGTGGCGAGGGGCCTAGTTAAGCAGAATATTGGTGCAATTATCGTTTAAGGTGACGACGCCTCGCCAGCTCATCCCACTCTGCGCAGTTGCGAAATATTCATACGTTCCGTATGGCATATCGACAAAGTCGGCGTAGCCCTGGTTCTTGGCGCATCCCTGGAACTGGTAGTGTCCCCTGCTGATTGTTCGCGCCATCCCGTTGATGTAGACTGTGATGAAGCCGTGGATTGTCGTGTTCGTCCAGAAGTAAAGGTCTGAGTCGGGGTTGTCGACTCGGACGGATATTGTGTCTGTGTCTGAGCCGACCGAATTTTCGACGGTTACACTGACGGCGTAAGTCCCGGACGACTCGAATTTGTGTCCGGGTCTTTGCGAGGTTGATGTTTGTCCGTCGCCAAAATCCCATCTGTATGTGTATGGCCCGTGGTCGTCATCGGATAGCGCGGCGGTGAAAATTACGGGCTCTGCTGTGTTGGCTCCGAAGCTTGGGCTGTAGTCTATGTATGAAATTTGTGGTGCCTCTTTGGGGCCGCTGAATGGATCGCATCCTTGGGTGGCGACGGCAATCATGAGTAGTGCGATGTGATGTGCTTTCAAGGTTCTCTCCTTGTGTGTGGATTGATGGCGGTTTTGGATGTGCAATCCATGCATGGAGTCGATCTGGTGCGAACGCCTTGGCTGGACGATGTCCACGAAGTCGTCGAGAACTTATGGCAGTCAGGGTGTCCTCACATTTCCCCCATCCCGGCAGCGTTTTGGCTATGCACCATTCTATCATTGCTGCTGCACAAGTGCATGCTCGGTCCGAGTACCCCCGCGAGTCCTGCGGTCTCGTGGTGGCTGTTGCCGGTGGGCAGCGGTACGTGCCCTGCCGCAACCAGGCCGAAGGGCAGGCTCACTTCATCCTCCACCCCGAGGACTACGCGCGCGCGGAGGGGGAAGGGGAGGTGCTGGCGGTGGTGCACTCCCACCCCAACGCGGCCCCGGAGCCGAGCGAGGCCGACCGCGTCAGCATGGAGCGCTGGGGCCTGCCCTGGCTCATCGTCAACGTCCCTGTGGGCCACTGGCGGGTGTGGCACCCCACCGGGTACCGGCCGCCGCTGGTGGGCCGTCCCTTTAGCCATGGCGTCCTCGACTGCTTCAGCCTCATCCGCGACTACTACGGCGAGCGGCTGGGGCTCGAGCTGCTCGACTTCCACCGACCGGACGGCTGGTGGGACAAGGGTGGCAACCTCTACCTGGAGGGGTACGCCCAGGCGGGCTTCGTGGACGTCACCGGCCAGCCGCTGCGTGAGCACGACGTCCTCCTCATGCAACTGCGAGCCCCGGTGCCCAACCACGCGGGCGTCTACCTGGGGGCGGACGTCGTCCTCCACCACCTCCAGAATCGGCTGTCTGGAAGGGAGACGTATTCGGGCTTCTGGGAGCGCATCACCCGGAAGGTGGTCCGACACCGCACCCTATGCTGACGACGGTAGTCCTCGGAGGTCCGTTGGGCCGGCACTTCGGCCGCATCTGGCGGCTGGACTTGAGCGTGCCCTCGCCCGCGGAGGCCGTGCGCGCCCTCTCGGCCGTGTGCGAAGGCTTCGCGCGCTACCTGGTGGAGCACAGCGCGCCAGGCTTCCACGTCTTCGTCGGCAAGCGCGACGTGGGCCCGGACGAGCTGGCGCGCCCCGCTGACGCGCCCGTCATCACCGTCATGCCTGCCCTGGCCGGGGCGAAGCAGGGCGCCTTCCAGGTGGTGCTGGGGGCCGTGCTCATCGCTGGCGGCGCGGTGCTGTCCGCCTACGGCTTCGGCGCGGGCACGCCCCTCATCACTATGGGCGCCTCCTTGGTGGTGGGCGGCGTGTCGCAAATGCTCTTCGCGCCGCCCGTGCCCGCGGCCCCGGACGAGGCGCCGGAGAACAAGCCCAGCTATGCCTTTAACGGCCCCGTCAATACCCTCGCCCAGGGCCACCCGGTGCCGATCTGCTACGGGGAGCTGGAGGTGGGCAGCTGCGTCATCTCCGCGGGCATCGTCACCGAATGGAGCGAGGGTGGCGGCTTCGGCGGGCGGTACGGCAGCGGGCAGACGGGCCCGGGAGGGCAGAGCCCCACGGGCGGTGGGTGCCCGGCGCCGTGGGTGCCGATTCTCCTGGCGGACGGTCGCGAGGTGCCTGCCGGCGAGGTGGCGGTGGGCATGCGCGTGCTCACCCAGCATGAGACGACGCTGAGGTGGGGCGCGTACCCCGTCACCGACGTGGCCCTCATGGAGGCGGAATGCTGGCGGTTGGAGCTCGAGGACGGCCGCGTCTTCGAGGGCACGTACAACCACCGCGTCCGCACCGAGGAGGACTGGGTGGAGTTGCGCCACCTGGTTTCTGGCACGCTGCTGCTGGGCGCTCAGCCGGGCGTGGTGCGGGTAGCGGCTCCGTGCGGCCGCGGGCCCGTGGTGCGCATCACCGTAGACGGGGCGCACACCTACCAGACGCTGGGCTTCCTCTCGCACAACGCGAAGCGCGCGGACCCGGAGGCGCCTCATGAAATCTGAGAAGGGGCCCCTCATCGGCTATGGCGGTGAAAGCGGGGGCAAGGGCGGCAGTGGTGCCCAGCGCACGCCCGTGGAGCACCCGGACACGCTGAAGTCCACCAACTACGCCCGCGTGCTGGACTTGCTCTGCGAAGGAGAAATCGTCGGACTCGTGGACGGGTTGAAGTCCGTCTACCTGGACGGCGTACCCGTGCAGAATCCCGACGACACGTACAACTTCCGCGACGTCACGCTCTACGACGTGCAGGGGACACAGGGGCAGGAGTACATCCCCGGCTTCCCCTCCGCGGAGGCGGAGTTCTCCGTCAACACCGAGGTGAAGCGGAACACCCCCGTCGTGCGCAGCGTCACCGACGCCAACGTGGACGCGGTGCGCATCACCGTGCAGGTGCCGCAGCTCTCCTTCCAGAGTCCCACCACCGGCGACCTCATGCCGTCAATGGTGCAGGTCGCCATCGACGTGCAGAGCAACGGCGGTGGCTTCGTCGAGCAGGACATGGAGGGCGCGGGCGTCTTCGCTGGCAAGTGCACCAGCCCCTACGAGAGGACGTACCGTGTGGAACTCACCGGCAGTCCGCCGTGGGACATCCGCGTGCGGCGCCTCACCGCGGACAGCACGCAGGCCAACCTGCAGAACAAGACGGTGTGGAAGTCCTACGCCACCCTCATCGACGAGAAGCTGAGCTACCCCAACAGCGCACTGTGCGCCCTCCAGGTGTCCGCGCACCAGTTTCAGTCGGTGCCCACGCGCTCGTACCGAATTCGGGGGCTGAAGGTGCGGGTGCCGAGCAACTACAACCCGCTGACGCGGGAGTACTCGGGCACCTGGGACGGCACCTTCAAGGTGGAGTGGACGGACAACCCGGCCTGGTGCTTCTACGACTTGCTGACGACGAAGCGCTACGGCCTGGGCCGCTTCCTCAACGAGGCGCACGTCGACAAGTGGGGGCTGTACACCATCGGCCGCTACTGCGACGAGCTGGTACCGGACGGGCAGGGCGGCGTGGAGCCACGCTTCCGCTGCAACCTCTACCTCCAGACGCAGGCGGACGCGTACCAGGTGGTGAACAACCTCGCGTCCATTTTCCGGGGCATGACGTACTGGGCGAGCGGCGCGGTGTACGTGGCCCAGGACGCGCCACGGGACGCCGAGTACCTCTTCACCCCGGCCAACGTGGTGGACGGCCTCTTCACGTACTCCAGCAGCGGCCGGCGCGCGCGGCACACCGTCGCGCTCGTCACCTGGAATGACCCGGCCAACCACTACAAGTCCGCGAAGGAGTACGTGACGGACGAGGAGGGCCTGCGCGAGTACGGCTACAACCCCACGGAGGTGGTGGCGCTCGGCTGTACCTCGCGCGGCCAGGCGCAGCGGGTAGGGCGGTGGCTCCTCTTCACCGAGCGGCTGGAGACGGAGACGGTGGTGTTCCGCACCGGACTCGAGGGCGCGCTGCGAAACCCGGGGGCCGTGGTGAAGATTCAGGACCCGTACCGGGCCGGGCGCCGCTGGGGCGGGCGCGTCGTGGCCGCCACCGCCACCCAGGTGGAGCTGGACGCCGACGTCACCCTGGAGGCGGGGAAGACGTACTCCCTCTCCGTGGTGCTACCGGACGGGACGGTGGTGGAGCGCGAACTGGCCCAGCTGGCGCCGGCGCCGTACCGGGCCCTCACCGTCGCCACGCCCTTCCCGGCGGCGCCCGCCCGAAACGCCGTCTGGGTGCTGGCGGCGTCGGACCTGGTACCCACCACGTGGCGCATCCTCAGCGTGGCCGAGGTGGAGCCGCACCTCTACGAAGTCACCGCGCTGCGCCACCACCCTGGCAAGTACGACGAGGTGGAGCTCGGCGTGAAGCTGCAGCCGGTGCCCACCTCGGTGCTGCCTTCCTCGGCGCCGCCCGCGGAGCTGACGCTGGGGGAGAGCCTCTACAAGACGACGAATGGCGGGCTGAAGGTGTCCCTCAACGCCCGCTGGGCGCAGCGCCCCAGCGCCACCGAGTACGTGGTGCGCTGGCGGGTGGATGGGGGCAATTGGACGACGGAGACGGGGGTGCAGTCCCACTTCTGGGAGCTGCGCGACATCAACCCCGGCATGTACGACGTGCAGGTGGCGGCCGTCCTCAACGGCCTCGTCACAGCTTACGCCGAGGCCTCGTACAACGTGCTGGGCAAGCTGGCGCCGCCCTCGGACGTCGTGGGCTTCGGCTACACCCTCAACGGCAACACCGCCACGCTGCGGTGGACTGAAATCCCGGACCTGGACCGGGACACCTACGAGCTGCGCTACGGCGGCGCCGACTGGGACTCGGCCACCTTCATCTCAAGGGTGCGCGCCACCGCGCACGAATGGCCCGTGCCAGGGCCGGCGGACTACGTGGTGCGCGTGAAGGCCATCGACACCACGGGCAACCCCTCCACCAACGACGCCACCGTCATCGTCCGCGCGGCGCCCACCACGCCCGCGTCCATCTCCATGACAGTTTCCTCCACCCCTCCACCGTGAGGAGAGCATGCGCTCCCGCGAACGCGAGTTGCAGGGCGGCATTGAAGTTGACGGCCCCCAGGGCAGCCCCAACCCCCAGGTACTCCTGCCGAAGTACATCGACATCCGCTGGGAGCACACCGAGACGCTGCCTGCGCACCTGCTGGTGGGCTTCCAGGTGGCCGTTTACGAAGGGGATGACCCCAATGACACCGATTCCTACTTCCTGGAGCCGGTGCGCGTCGGCCCCGCGGAGCGGCGTGTGGTGGTGTCGCTGCGCCTGTCCACCTCGACAGAGGTGAAGTGCGCCGTCCAGGCCCTGTACTCCAACGGCACGCAGAGCAGCTGGCGCGTCCTTGGGGGCGCGGTGGTGGCGGACCCGGACACGGTGAAGCTGGCCACGGCGGACCTGAAGAATGTCCCCGCGGCGGCCGCCCAGGAGGCGTCGCGGAATGCCGTGGGCGCCTTCACCGAGGCCTTCGAGCGCTCGCCCTTTGACTTGGGCAACTGGCTCCCTAACCCATCTCTCCCTCCACCGGCTGCGTCCCTCGTTTCGGGGGAGGGCTTCTCCGGTGGCAACGTCCTGCGTTGCACCAACGCCGTGTGGATGTACTCCACGGTGAAGCTGCCGTACGACCCGACGAAGCTCTACCGCCTGCGCTGCCGCGTGCGCCAGCTCCAGGAGCCCACGTCCGGAGGAAAAGCCCTCTACTGCGGTCTCGTCGGCTGGGCCGCGGACGGCGTCACCATGGTGAATGCCGGGGGACTCAATGACTTGGGCAGCCAGCACTACTACTGCATCGGCGGCGCGCTGCTGCCCGCTTCAACCGAGTACAGCGAATTCACGGGCTGGGTGAAGGGGCTGGGTGACGTCGCGGAAAACTGGCCTTCGCAGGACCCGCGCAATCCCCGGCCCATGCACCACGCCACGCGGTACGTGTCACTGGTGCTTATCGCCAACCTGGACGCCGGCAACGGGGTGGTGGACTTCGACTCCGCAGTGGTGGACGTCTTCGATGAATCGGCCACGCCGCGCGTGTACACGGCCCTCAACCCGGACGGGTCGATTTCCTACAATGTGGGCATCTCCGACGGGAGTGGTGCACCGCGCACTATCGCCAAGGGCCGCCAGGCGCAGCTCGCCGCGCATGGGAACTACGTGGCCTTCAGCCCGCCCTTCCAGAACACGCCCATGGTGCTCCTGCGCGGGGGACTCACACACGAGCCGCGCGCGAAGTGGGGGCCGACGGGAAGCGGCACTGAGACGGGGGCCTACAACCCCTCTCTGCCGACGTATGACGACACCCAGGCCATCATGAATGGGGGCAGCGGCTTCACGCTGCGCGCCCGGCTGCGCCAGCGCGGGGGCAACGTCACTGCTCGAGCGAACAACCCAGCCAGCGCATCCAACCTCGCTACGGGCATCGGCTCGACGGTGGAGGTGACGCTCAGCAATGCCCCGGCGACGAACGACCAGTACGCGCTGCGTTTCAACGCCACCATCTACCTGCGGACGCAGCCGAGGACGGGGGAGACGGGCGTGGGGGGAGGGGGCTGGGAGGCTGGCACTGCGCAGGGACGCATCGTGGTGGCGCTGGACAGCCTGGACGTGGGGCAGTCCTGGGTGGAGCGCGCAACCGCTACCTTGTGGGCGAACTCCATCAACAACACCGTTAACTGGGTGCAGGCCTCGCGCACGTACACCGGGGAGGTGCTGACGGCCGCGGCCCCGGGCCTGGGCGCTGCGGACAGGCTTCGGCTGCGCATCAAGTCCGTGTCCGTGCCGGAGGGAAGCAACCAGCCCACCGTGCACGTCTGGCACTCCAGCGTGGATGCGGGCGCGGGCGTTACCTACAGCACCTCGAGCGACCAGTACGCCTCGAAGACGCCAGACGAGGGCGACCAGCTTTATTGGGAGGCCCTCGACGCATGAACTGGAAGCCGAAGACGCTGAAAGACCACCTCGACGCCGCCCGCCAGCGACCCTTGGCCATGCTGCTGCGCGCCAAGACGGGTGAGCCGGCGCGGGGGCCGGCCGGTGAAGTGCTGCGCCCCACCGCGGTGGAAGAGCCGGAGAATCCGCTGCGGCCTTGCCCCTGTGGACGGCACCAGCAGGCGGACATGATGACGGACGTATCCATGGTACCCCCTTCCACGCGGGAGGCGTGGGGGCTCGTCCCTGACGCGGACTTCATTTGCGATGGGTGCCTCAACGGGATTCATCTGCGCGGCTTCGCCACCCGGGAGGAAATACTGGAGGCGCTCGGCGCGCCGACGACTCTCGTACAACTCGTTCGAGCGGTTCGGCTCCGCTCGGGCGTTGGCTCGGGGGGGTGAGCGTGCTCCCCTGTTGGACTCACTGGATGTCTGAGTCTGGCCGGTTGCCTCAGGCGCGTGATGGGATGACGCCGTCCATGAGGATGCTTGGGGCCCGGGGGATACTATGACTGGTGAAGCCGCATGCCAGGCAGTTGCTTGGCGCGCCAGAGTGCCCGCGGTAGAAGCGCAACGAGAGTTTGTCCGTGCGTTGACAGGATGGAGTGGCCTCCCCAAGGTCAAAATTGAGGTGTGGACTTTGCCCGCCTCCGGAGGGAGCCATGAAGGTGAGTCGTCGAATTCCTAAAGAAGAGAAAAGCGTAGTTCTGTCAGTCATAGCGCTGGCTATTGCCCCCATGCAGCAGGCCTTAGCGACAGAAGATGATGCAGAAGCCCGCGCGCAGGTAATGATGTCGGAGTTGATGGAGGACGGCTATACGGACGTGCTCCACGAGGCCAGTTCAGTGCTGCCTCCAGATGGGGTGACCCAGCATCAGGTGCATCTCCAGCAGGGAACTACCTATGCGATCTACTCCACAGGAGATGCCCGGACGACAGATATTGACCTCTACGTCTACGGTCCAAGCGGAGGGGCCCCGGTTGCGAAGGATGTAGAGTTGGACACGAATCCCATTGTGTTTTATTCGCCTCGTGAGTCAGGGCCCCATGACGTGCATGTCGCGAATGCGGGGACGACGTCTGGGTGGAACTACACGGTCGTTGCATTCTGACCCGGGCTTTTGGACCGCCTGCTCATTGGTAGGCGCTTGGTGTGGCTGGGGCCTCCTGTATGAAAGTGCGCGTTGGCCTGCGCTCGCGTGCCATTCATTGGGAGACGAGGCGGGTGTGTGCTTCTGGGCATGACCGTCCTCCTTCGCTGCACTCGTATCGGGAACTTGGAGTCGAAGCGCGGAGATGGCCTGCCGCTGCTGGAGTTGCCGCCTTGCGAGTACTGCGGGAAGGCGTGGCACACGATCGCCGAGCGGTGGGGCTCGAACGTGGGCAGCTCACTCAAGCTGCGCGAGAACATCCTGGCGGGGAGGGAGGCGAAAGAGCACCCCTGGTACACGGGTAGGTGGTCCATCGCAGCGCACCACCTCATCTGCTCGGAGGCCATGGCGGATGACGAGCAGTGGGCAATGTTCTGCCGGGACTTCGGCTACGACATCAACCGGCCGGAGAATGGCGTCATGCTGCCCATGGTGATGTCCGTGGCGTGCGAGCTCCATGCCCCAGTCCACATCGGTCCCCACTCCGGAGGCTGGGCCTTCGACATGGACTTGGCGTACCCGAACGCAGTGAAGCGGCTGCTCTCTGGGTTTGCCCGTGCCGTCGCACGCGGGCGCTTCTGTGCGGACCCAGCCGGGCTCACGGCAGAACTGGACAGGCTCAGCCGCACCATTCTTAGCAAGCTGGTGAGCGGCCAGTGGAGTCTCACCACGGACGGCCTCGATTACTTGGCCGGCGGCCAGGGGTGTGCTGGCGCATCGAGCATTCAGGACAAGCCGCGGCGAGCATGCCCACACGGGCGCAAGCACAACTCGCGTCATGGGGACACAGGGGCGCCTCTCGTTCGGCGGACGCTCCAGGTGGGGGAGTAGGGTATGCAGAACGAGTACTTCGTCTTGATGCGTGAGCGCTCCCAGCTGCACCCTCTGCTGACGTGGGACCAGGAGTACCTCCAATTCCTGAAGCCAGCACCGGTCGAGGTGCTTGAGCCCGTGAAGCTCAAGCTGGGGGAGCCCGTCCCCCCGCGGCCCATCATGGTGGACCACCACAGCCTTCCATCGCCCGTCGTCTCGCCGCGGCTGAAGGAGGCGCTCGAAGCCGCAGATCTCCCCGGCGTCCAGTTCGTCCCGGCGGACGTCCAAGCTGGTGACGCGGTGCTGCGCTACTGGCTGGTGCACATGTGGCGGACCATCCCCTGCATGGATCGTCAGCGCTCCGTGTTCGAGGAGACGGAGGTGGGCCAGGTCTTGCTGAGCCTCGACAAGCTCGTTCTCGACGAAGCCGTGCTCCGGGAGGTTCCGCTCCACGAGAGACGGGCCTTCATGCTGGAGGAGGACACGGTGCACCTCTTTCACCAGACGGTGGTGGAGCGGGTGCTCGCCCTGACGCCTCCGCCAGAAGGGCTTCGCTTCATCCCCGTGGCGGAGTGGGGCGACTCGTCGGCGTTCCGTTGACGCGGGCCACCGGAGCGCAGTTCTCGACCCTGAGCGCGAATAGAGCGGCGCTGGCCCCTGCCTGCGAAGCTCAGCCCGGAGGAGGTGGAAGAACTCGTCCGAGCTGCGCGCCGTGAAGAGACATGGGCGGGGTAGGCTCCCTCGTTTCGCTGGATGACCGCTGGGAGGCGAAACTCAGGCCGTGGAATGTGGCGTCTCCGGAGCCGGCGCTACCAGCCTCTGCGCATCGCTTCCCGCCGGGACTCATCGCGTCGCGCTTCCTCGCGCTGTTGGCGGCGCCGCTCTTCCCGCCGTGCTTCCTCGCGGCGCGCATCCTCACGCTGCTGTCGTCGGAGCTCCTCCTGGCGCTGTGCGTCCTTTCCCCAATGCACTTCGCGCCAAATGGCTGCTTCGCCTTTCTCCGGCGTGCGGCGGCCAGGGGGAAGTGAGCCGCCTGCGCCTCCTTCAGCGCCCGCCGACTGACTCTGCCGCTGTTGCTTTAGAGCAACGTTCGAGATGCATGTGCCACTGACGCAGGTGTTCCCCACGTAGCACGGCTGCTGCGGGCCGCAGGACTCTCCCTCGTCGTGGTAGCGAATGTTGCTGATGGGAGGCGCGCACTGGCCTGCTTGGCACGTCAACCCGGTGCAGCAGCCGCCGTCAGCCGTACATCGCGCCCCCGGGCCTGAGCATGTCGGTGCAGCCGCCAAGCTGGGGAGGGTGCAGTTGCCGTTGCGGCATGCGAGGCCACCGCAGCACGTCGTGCCTGCGCCGCATGCGGCGTCCTGGCCCGCACATGTGGGCTGGGCCATACATCGTCCCTGCTGCCACTCATTGCCCGGGTCCTTGCCTTCGCACACGTAGCCAGGGCAGCAGTTCTCCTGGGAGAAGCAGCCCCCGCCGCCTCGCATGCAGAAGTTCGGCGACTTCTTCAGGCCTCGGCAGACGCCTTCTACGCAGGCATTCCCCGAAGAGCAGCAGTCCGCGCTCGACGCACACGGGCCGTCGCTGTTGCTGCACGTGGGGCCGTTGGCGAGGACTTGAAGTGGGGTGAGGAGGAGAGCGGCAAGCAGGGGGAGCAGGAGGTTGCGGGTCATAGCCGGGTACCTCGCAAGCTCAGTGCCGGCCCGCGGTAGAGGGGGGCCGTAGGACGGATGCGTCCATGTCGTGGGACGGTCGTACCGGGTGCCGGCCTGGAGAGGGGCCCGCCGCCTCACCAGGAGAGGTGGGCCGGACGACGTCCACGCATGCCGGGACGATGCGGCCTCATGGAGCTATCCCCCGAGGTCGCGGTTGTCATGTTCGCGGCCAGCAACGTCGTCGTCCCCGTCCTCAACGGCCTGTTCTCGCGCCGTCAGGCGAAGCATGAGGCCGCGGTGGACCAGGTGCCACTGCTGCTTCAGCAGGTGGCGAACGTTGCTGCCGACGTCAAGGACATCAAGGCGGACCTGCGGCGGGTGGGAGAGCATGAGTCGGCCTTGAAGCTGGTGGACCTGCGCCTCAAGGGCGTGGAGACGTGGCAGTCCGAGGCCCGGCCCCAGCTCGAGCGCGCCGTGCGCGAGTCGCACCTGCTGATGGGGGAGCGCAATGCGCGCCAGCTCCAGCAGTCAGCGAACCTCGTGGACCCGCAGAAGGTGGCGCGGTCCCCACCGTGAGCCTCCGGTCTCCTCGCGCGCTCGCCGCCACCTTCGCGCTGGTGGCACAGCGCGCCCCCCGTCCACCCGTAGCACTACCGAAGGAGCCGTCCATGTCCGAGAAAGCCTCGCAGTCCAGCGCCCCGCAGCCCCCCGAGCACATCCTGCAGTTCTTCGGGTACGCGCACCTGCCGCCCCACCTGGCCATGGTGAGCAAGCCATTCTGCGAGCTCGCCCACGCCATGGTGCACGGTGACAACGTCGCCGAGGCGGGCAACGTGACGATGGGGCCGCCGCTGCCTCGCAATCCCGAGCGCACCGTGGCGCTGCGCAAGCTGCTGGAGGCCAAGGACGCTGCGGTGCGCGCCCTGGTCGCGAAGTAGCCCCGCTCGCTTCGTCTCGCCCTGAAGTACCTCGCCCGGGGCTCTCGCTCTGGGCCTTTTTCCCTCGGAGTACTCATGTCCCAGCTTCCCGCCCGTCTCTCGCGGTGGCTCTCCACGGTGGAGCCCATCGCCGCGCTGTACAACCTGGACCCGCTGCTGGTGCTTGCCGTCATGGACAGGGAGTCCCTGGGCGGCGACGCGCTCACGCCCAAGGGGCCCACCGGTACCGGGGACCACGGCCACGGCCGCGGCCTGATGCAGGTGGACGCCCGCGCCCACAAGGGCTTCGTCGGTGCTGTCGATGACCTGGGCCGCCCGCTGTGGCAGGACCCGGCCGTCAACGTGCTCTACGGCTGCCGCCTCCTGCGTCGCAACCTGGACTCCCTCGACGGCTACGTGGCCGGTGCGCTCGCCGCCTACAACGCGGGCCTGGGCCGGGTGCGCTCCGCGCTGGCGCGCCTGCCTCCGGGCGCCACGGACGCGCAGCGGCTGTCCGCCGTGGACGGCGTCACCACCGGCCGGGACTACGCCAGCAACGTCCTCTCGCGGCGCGAGCGCCTTGCTGGCTCCGTGCCCACTCCCGCTGTGTCCGGCGCCTGAGCGCCCGCGCATCCCGTCCCGCTCGGTGTCTCGACGCCGGGCTTCGCCCGCAGTCCCTTCCAAGGAGTACCCGCATGAAGAAGCTGAAGCTGCTCGCCATCGCCACCATGGCGATGGTTCTCGCCGGTCCTGCCGTCGCGCTGGCCCAGGCGACTGGCGCCACGTCCGGTTCCATTCTCGACTCGCTGCTCACCCCCACCGCTATCGGCACCGCGCTGAGTGTCATCGTCGGCGCGGTCGGCCTCTTCGGCGCCGGCACCTGGCTGACAGCCACGCGCAAGCGCCGCATCGCCCTGGCGTTCCACCACGCCTACAACATCGTGGAGGACGTCGCGGCGGAGGACCCGGCGGAGAACTTCGCGGACAAGGCAGCCAAGGGACTGAAGCTGGCCGATGACTGGCTGAAGGCCAACGGCTGGCGCCCGCTGAAGCCGCACGAGGAGGCGCTGGGGCGGATGGAGTTCTCCGCCCTGCATGGTGCGCAGAAGGCCGAGGAGAAGACGCGGGCGAACGCTGCCGCCGCGGCGCTCGTCGCCGTCTCCGGAACGCCGAGCGCGGCCGCGGTGGCGGCGCTCCCTCAGACGCCCCGCGGCTAGCCGTGGCCGCGGGGCTGGACGGGGTGCTGTCGGACGTCCCGGTCCGTACCGGCTACCTGGAGGTACAGGCCGGCGTGTCGTCCCTCTCCGGCGCGTACGTGCGCGGCGAGGTGGGGGCAAGGGTGGCGGAGAACCTGGGCTTGTTCATGTTCGGCCAGGCGACCAAACACGAGCGCATGGCTGGGGCAGGGCTCCGGTACACGTTCGGCTGGTGAGGAGAGGGCCCGCTCCAGAGCGCCGGTGCGGGCCCTCTCATGAAGTCACGGCACCTTCGCGTCGCAGTAGCCTGCTTTGCAGTTGCCAAGGAGGAGCGGAGCATGACGGCATCCTCCATGCAGGGCAGGGCTCGCCGCGTCGAGAAAGGACCCGTGAAGCCCTACTTCAAGAACGACCTCATCACCCTGTACCTCGCCGACTGCCGCGACCAGCTCGTGGACCTACCGTCCGCGTCGGTGGACTTGCTCCTCACGGACCCACCCTACGGAATGGCCTACGAGGGGAAGGGGCGCAGCGCCGCCGCCATCCGCGCCGATGGCTCCCGCCAGGGCATGCGGGTGCTCCGCCAGGCGCTGTCTGCGGCAAGCGCGGCGCTGGCTCCTGACGCCCACGTCTACGTGTACTGCCACTGGGAGAGCTGGCCGGACTTCTACGATGCTGTGTCAGCGCACCTTCGCATTAAGGGGGCCTTGGTGTGGTGGAGGTCAAGTCCCGAATCTTGTGTAGTTGGTTCGGAGGGGGTTCGGGGGAGGGAGGCTCCTTGGCGGCATCAAGCAGCGGCAGTGTCAGGGGTTGAATTCAGCAGGGACATGTCGAGGTAGCGGCGGTCATCCCAGACGCCGGTGACTTCGAGGGCGACGGCGGTGATGAGGCGCAGCGCGCTGGCGCGGTCCGGGAAGGCGCCGACGCCGCGGATGCGGCGCTTCACCTCACCGTGGAGGCGCTCGAGGCCATTGGTGCTGCGAAGGCGCCAGTGGGCCTTGGGGAAGGCGAAGAAGCAGGTGGCAGCGGCGAAGCCCTCGCGCAGGCACTCCATGGCTTCGGGGACTTGCCGCCCCAGTCCCTCCTGGAGGGCCTCCAGCCGCTTCCTGGCGTCCTGAAGGGAGGCGGCCTCGAAGACGGCCGACGTCTCCTTGCCGAGGCGTCCACGCAGCCTCCAGGGGGCCTTGGCGAGGACGTTCCGGGTGAGGTGCACGGTGCAGCGCTGCAGCCGCGCCTCGGGCAGGGCCTGGCGGGCCGCGGCGGCCAGGCCCGAGTGCCCGTCGGCGATGACGAGCCGCACGCCCCTCAGCCCTCGCTCCAGAAGCTGGCGCAGCAAGTCCAGCCAGGAGTCCACCGACTCGCTGCCGCCCAAGGTGACAGCCAGCAAGTGGCGGTGCCCATCCTCGCCCACGCCATAGGCCACCAGGGCCGAGACGTTCTGCACCGTGCGCGCCCACCTGGCGTCCAGGAAGGTGGCATCCAGGTAGAGGTAGGGGAAGGCCTGGGTGAGGGGCTGGGTGCGCAAGCCCTCCACTTTCTCCTCCAGCGTCCGTGTCACCCGACTCACCGTCGAACGCGAGACGTCCTCGCCCATGAGGGCCCGTGTCACCTTGCCCATTTTCCTCGTGGAGACGCCCTGCACGTACGCACTGGTAATCGCCTCGTCGAGTTCCCCGCTGCGCCGCTTGTAGCGGCCCAGCACGTCCCCCGCGCTACCACTGTGCCTCGTGCGTGGCACCGCCACGTCCACGGCCCCCCGCCGTCGTCACCAGCGTGCGCAGGTAGCTGCCGTTGCGCACGTCCGCCCGGCCCACCATCCGCTGCCACCGGCCGGCCCCCACCAACTCCCGTACCTCCTCCAGCAGGGCCTCCAGCGTCATCCGAATGGCTCCGCGGAAAAGCGCCCGCAGGTCGGCCTGCACCTCTTCGTGCGCGGGGGACTCAAACTCGCTAACGTCCACGTCGGGGAACTCCTCGGCTCCTCTGCCAGGAGGAGACCGGCTCGGTTGGTTTCACCGAGGAGCTTCCCTCTTTCCCGCTCGTCCCTCCTCGCCATCTACACACTTATAGGGACACGACCGTGGTGGAAGGCGAGGGGCGGCATGGGCGACTGCGCGGCCTCGTACGCACCGGACTACGAGGTGGTGCTCCACGCGTCCGGGCCGAAGCGCCGGCCGCTGGTGGGCAAGAGAATGGGGGCAGTCCTCGCGGGCTACGCGCCTGTAGCTCCAGCCCAGCGCACGCACCCCACGGAGAAGCCTGTCGCGCTGCAGCGCCTCCTGATTGAGCGCTCGTGCCCGGAGGGCGGCCTGGTGCTGGACCCGTTCGCGGGCACCGGCGCCACCCTCGTCGCCGCGCAGCTACTCGGGCGCCGCGCCGTGGGCGTGGAGCTCGAGGAGCGCTACTGCGAAGCCGCGGCCCGGCGGCTCGAGCAGGCGCAGCGCGAGGGCCTGGGCGAGGCTGCGTGACGCATCCGGCAGGGCGGCTACTTTCGGCCGCCCTGTCGTGACAGGGTGCCCATGAGGCGCCGGAGGAGGCGGCGCAGTTCGTCCGCGTCCATGGCCGCTAGGTCCAGCCGCTCCCAACACGGGGAATGGTCGCCGAACGCGTCCCATGCCTCCAGGTGATGGTCCGGGCCGTCCTTGACGACGCGGCACTGCTCGGCCTCCCAGCGCACGCCTGCCGGCGGGTCCTGCTGTGTCTCCTCGGCCATTCGTGCCTCTGAGGAAGGGCCCCCGGGCACCATGCCCGGGGGTGTGGTGGTTGGGCGGGCGTGTGAGCCGCGCCGAAGGCCCGCCGCCACCACGACAGGTCAGCGGCGGCGCGGGCGGTGCCCATCTTCATCCGAAGCGGCGAGCGGCCCCTGCCCACCGCGGTGCACCTGGTGCTGGTAGTGCAGGACGAGCGCGGCCTGCTGCCTGGCGCGGGCGTAGTCGTCACGCACGCGCTTGGCGCGGAGCTGCTCGGCGGTCTGGGCTGGGGGGATGTCTCGGCGCACCGTTCCTCCGTGCGCCTGAGAAGGGGTGTCAGCGGGCGTGAGATGGTAGGGCAGGGGCCCGGCTTCTCGGCGGGCGCTGGCCTGGGCGCCCTGTCCGCGCGTGCATGGCCTGCACCGCGCACGCCTCCGCCGCATGGTGCTCCGCGAGCGCTCTCGCGTATTTCGTCCTTGCTGCAGGACTCCCGTCCAGTCCCGCCACCGCCGCCTGCAGTTCCTGCTCCGCAGCCCCGAGGCGCTGCGCGAGCGCCACCCTCTGGTTCCTGTTCATGGACTGGGCGCAGAGCACGAGGCGTACCAGCCGGGCTGGGCAGGGACCTACTCGGACTCCCCCGTCATCCTGGCGACGGCGGCACGCCAAGCGGGCGTTGCGGCGCGGGACGCGGGCACGAGCCGCCCGTTGGGGCCGGCTCGGTAGGCCCGGGTGGAGCGGTCTCCCGGGTGGGCGCGCTCGTTGAGACAGCGGAGGACGGTGCCGGCGCGCTCGAGCTGAGCGCCGCAGCCGGGGCAACGGTAGGCGGTAGGGCTCACGCCAGTAGGACGCGAGGCGCCCGGGTTGTTACCTCGCCGTGTACCAGTCTTCGGGCACCGGGCCGCGCGCGTTCACCGGGGCCACTGGCGCGTCGAGCTCGGCGTGGTGCTTCTGTGTTCGCCTTGGCTGGAAACCTTCCTGGTCCGCAGCGATTCCTTACGGGCCAGACGCGCGCCCAGCGGTAGATGATTCTACCGCTAAGGAGATGCTTGGGGCTATGTGTCGTCGGCGGGAATCCACTCTTCGTCCTTGGCCGCAATGGGCGAGGCTCCAGGGCCAGTAAGCGGGCTTACTGGGCTCGCCTTCTGCATTCCTTTGTGAATCTGCACCTGCTCATACAGAAATCGCAGAGCCCATGGCTCGCCAATCTTGGCGTTGCGATATGCATTTTCAAATGCTTGGTCCAGTTGCACATCCGTGAACGTGTCGAAGGTGGCAATCTCCTTCAGCGCGCCGCGGTGAATCCGCTCGCGGGCTCTAAGTATCTCGGCTCGCCTGACACGCGGGAGCTTCCGCCAGCTGTCGCGAATGGTCCTCTCTTCGATGTGTTCAGCCCACCCGACGAACATACTCCGGGCTACGAGTAGGGCTACGACGACCGCAATGAACCACAGCGGGATAAACATGCCGCCCAGCCTCCCGCACGCTGGGCGTGGGCGTCAACGTGGCTGCCTACCTCGCTGGGGTGATGGCGCGCCGGAGGTGCAGTCCTCGGGGACCGGGCCACGCACGTCCACCGGGGCCGCGGGCGCGTCGAGCTCGGCGAGGGCCTCGTCCACCAGCATGGCCACGCGCTGAACGCGGGCAGGCGGCACACCGTCGGCCTGGGCCGCCTCGGCGAAGAGGGAGACGGCGGCGGCGGTGAGGTGCTGGCGGACAACGGGCAGGCGGGAGCAGGGCATGGGGCCTCCTTCCGGGAAGGTCGGGAACGGCCGTCTGCTCGCGCCACCTGCCGGGCCGTGGCACTCTCCGCGCCCGTGACACGCGAGGAGCTGAAGCAACACCTGGAAGCACTGGGCCGCGAAGCAACGACGCGCGGGCCGGGGCTCAAGGCCGTCACTGACCTGTTTCGCCTCTACTGGCTGGCCGTCCAGCACAACCTGGTGGTGGACGGCCCGGAGCACACGCTGGACCTCAAGGTCAACGCGTCCTGGGTGGAGGAGGGGCTGAAGATGCCCCGCCTCCCGCCGCACGAGAACACCCTGCCAGTGCGTCCGCGGGAGGAGCGTTGCCGGTGCCCGCCCAACGCGGCCGGCATCTACACGCTGGTGGCCTTGTCGGGGCTTACACGTCGCGCGTGCACGGTGTGCAACGAGGACTGGCGGGTGCTGGAGGGGTAGCGCTACTCGCCCTTCGGAGGCGCCGTGAGTCCCCGCCGCACGGTGAAGTCCCCTCTGACGAGCGTGAATTTGGCCAACAGCTCACGCACCGTGACATCCAGGGGTTGGCCGAGGTCATTCTCAAGGTCTACCTTGAAGCGCTCAGTCATTTCCGCCCACTCGGCCATTTTTTTCCCCGGAACATCGATGTAGGCCTTGCGGCAGCGAATCACCTGCCATTCGGTGCCAGTGCTGTTCTCAATCCAACGGGAAAACGTGGACACGTCGGTGACGGAGTTTGTAGGTGTCATGTCTGGGAATCTAAGTCGCCCCGGTTCCCCGCGTCCATCGCCGAGTCTGCTCGGCAGCAGTTGTCGCGTCGCATCGAGGATAAAGTGGGGGACTTCTACGGCAAGTCCCTCAACAACGTGCGCAGAACCCGGTCCAGTGTCGCTGATGGACCTGGCTTCGTTGAGCGCTGGGGCGCTGCTGCTCTAGAGCCCCCTGAGCACCCCATGGTCCTGATGACCGTTCTCATGGGGCGAGTCCTGATGACGGAGCATGTCTACGGCGTGCTGTCCTCGCTTGGGTCTGTGGCAGGACAAGCCCGAGTAATCGCCTCGGTGCAGCCCCTCGCCGGGCGCCTCATTCTCCGTCGCCTCCTGTCGGGCCGCGTCGCGCTCGTTCGCCGCCAAGGGCATCGCGACCGCGCTCCCGACGGCGCCGGCCACGGTCCCTCAGACGCCCCGCGGGCGTCCGCTACACGTTCGGCTGGTGACGTGACGCGGCCCGCTCCAGGGCACCGGGGCGGGCCGCAGTCCGGGGACCGGGGCTGCGTATAGGGGGAGGTTAGGGGCGCACCCACTCAGGTTGCGTTCCACCAACCCCAACTGGAGGACTCCTTGTCCCACGTACCCCTTTACATCATCCCCGTCCACCCCGGAAACGCTGTCGCATCGCTCCAAGAGGCCTTCTCCCAATGCGTCTTTGCGGTGTCAGGCCATCACGTTGAAACGCACGGGGAGGTGTGGAAGCCCCGATGCCATGAGGATGGGTCTGATTGTGACAAGCGGTGGGCGCTTCCCGCTGCGGATCGAAACCACGCTTACGACGCCTGCTCCCAGTTGCCGGAGTGCCTGCATGGGAAGGCGTTGGCGTTTCAGCGAGAGTTGCCTGACGATCCCATCGTCATGGCCTGGCGGCCCGGCAAGTAGTCCCGGAGTCGCCGCTGTTGCTTACCCGCGGCCACGGTAGGTGTTTCACGCCGTGGCACAGGGGGATGGCGCTGCCTCACGCGAAGGACGAGGCAGCGCCCGCGAAGCGCCTCCGCCGCACACGCCTCGGCCGCCTGATGCTCGGCGCGCGCCCGCGCGTACCGCGTCCTCGCCTCCGGACTCCCATCCAGCCCCGCGACTGCCGCCTGCAGCTCTGCCTCCGCCGCCCCCAGGCGCTGCGCGAGCGCCACCCTCTGATTCCTGGTCATGCCCGAGGCGCAGAGCACGCGGCGTACCAGCGACTATGCGGGAGGGGCCACCCACCGCCACGCCGAGTACCCCGACACGTACACCCACTTCGTCAGCGCGTGGCCGGGCCCGTGGCGCTGGCGCTTGAGGTGGCCGCGCACCGGGCGCTCCTCGGGGACGCGGCCTGGAACCTCCGTGCCACGTGGCGATGCTGTGCTCCCGGAGCCACCCAGCGCCCCGTCCAGGTAGACGTTGCGCACCGGGAGGGGCCCCACGGCGTCGCGCTTGCGCGCCTCGTCCACGCGCAGCGGTGAGCCCTCGGCCTCGCAGAGGAGCGCGTACACCACGGCAAACCGGGCGGCGTCGCGGGCCCACTGCTGGTGCTCGCCAACGTCGTCAATTAGCGGAGAACGCTCCTGCTGCGTCCCCTCCGCTAGGTCCTCGCCCGTCCACTGAGGGCGCCACGGGGCGACGTTGGCCGCACCAGACGCGGTGAGCCCGATGAGGTAGTGGGTGCCCTCCAGCATGTACCCACCGAGGGCAAAGGTGGAGCCGAAGAGGCGCTCGCCAGCGCTGGGCCTCCGCACCTCCAGCAGCCACGGCCGGCGGAGCAGCTCCGGCGGGGAGTCGGGCAGGGAGTGCAGGTCCGTCGCGGCAACGTGCGCAGCAGCGGCCGGCCGCACCTGGTGGGCGGAGAGCCCCTTGCGCCCGGCCAGCGCCAGCCCCGCCATGTTGACGAGGGGTGGCGCCGACAGCACCAGCGACTCGCCCCATGTCGCCTGGGCCGTTAACTCGGCGCGCTCCCGGAACGGCACTAACTCCAGACCGGCCGGCGCGACGCGAAGCGCGGACAGCACCTCGGCGACGAGCTCCGAGAGGGGCGTCATGTCTTGTCCTCGCTGGGAGGCTTCCAGCCAAGCACCTTTGCCACCGCCTCGACGCCCAGGTTCAGCGCTCCCGACGCCGAGGCGGCGTACTCCTCCCCATCGAGCAACGCTTCCAGGGCAGGGTGCCTGGGTTCCTCGCTCAGCTTCGCGGCGAGGAACTGGACGGCGCTGTCAGCTCGCGCCGTGAGTCGGACGGGCAGTTGGCGGACAACGGTACCCTTCGGGGTGCGGCTCCTTGCCTTTGTCGTCTTGTTCACGCGCGCCATCCTAGAGCGCCAGCGGCTCGATGGTGCAGCGCAGGTGCTCGGGCGGAGCCTGCTTTGGGTTGAACACCTGCCGGACCTGGTCACGCAGCGCGGCCCCCAGCGCGTCGCCGCGTTGCGGCCGACGGTCAATCCACCACTGTGCCTCTTGCGTCGCCGGCAGCAGCAGCACCGTCTGAATCGCCCCCGCAAGTCCCAGGACGTCAGCCTCCGTCACCGCCCGGCCGTGCCCCTTCGCGGCGAGGCTTTCGAGTACTCCACGCACCTCGTTGGCGCGGATTTCCCGGGCCCACTGCACCTGGGCCGCAGAGCCGGTGAGGCAGTCCGCGCGGAGGCCCAGCACCGTCAGCCGGTGGCCGCCCCCAAATGCCACGACGCGGCCGTCGCGCTCCAGTTCGTCCGCGCGGACCTCGTTGTCGGCGCGCTGGTGCGGGTTGTACCCGCCGCCCGCGCGGCCCTCGTTGTAGAGGGCGTCGTGCCGGGCCGCGGGGCGCTGGCTGGCCTGGACGGCTGGTGCCGGCGCCGGCGCCGGGCACTCTGCGTGGTCCCACTTGCCGGTGGGGCCCTTCTTCACCTCCGTGCCGGCGGGATACCTCGTTCGACACGCCGAGCAGAACCCCGGGTAGTTGGCCTCAACGACACGCTCACTCGACATGGTGACCCCCGCTTGCGACGCGGCGCCATGCCGTCGTCTGAGGAGTAGAATAGCGATATCACTACTGATGTCAATAGCGGTATCGCTAATCGGCGTTTGAGTGGGTGACGGCGGCCCGACGCTATGTGAGGCAGGGGTGCCCGCGAATCCCACCCGAGAGGGATTGACGGGCGGCCGACTACTCGTCCTCGCCCGTCTTCTGGGCCAGGGCTGCACGCCATGAGGGGGAGGCCGACCGAGACGCGGGCTCGAGGCGCCCGTGACGGCCGGCCTGGTACGCGCGGTCAAACCGGTCCAGCGGGTGGGCAGCGTCGGCCGGGCAGTGGAGGAGGGCACCGCGGCGCTCGAGCTGGGCGCCGCACCCTGGGCAGCGGTAGGCGGCAGGGCTCACGTCAGTAGGACGGTGGGCGCGCCGGTTGTTACCTCGGCGCCGGCCAGTCCTCGGGCACCGGTCCGCGCACGTCCACCAGTTGCGCTGGTGCGTCGAGCTCGGCGAGGGCCTCGTCCACCAGGAGGGCCACACGCTGCACCCGGGCAGGTGGCACACCGTCGGCCTGGGCTGCCTCCGCGAAGAGGGACACGGCGGCGGCGGTGAGGTGCTGGCGGACGACGGGCAGGCGGGAGCAGGGCATGGGTCCTCCTGCCGGGAAGGTGGGCACGGCCGTCTGCTCGCGCCACCTGCTGCCCCGTGGCACTCTCAGCCCGTGACACGTGAGGAATTGAAACAGCACCTGGAGCGGCTGGGCCGCGAGGCATCCACGCGCGGGCCGGGGCTCAAGGCCGTCACAGACCTGTTCCGATTGTACTGGTTGGCCGTCCAGCACAACCTGGTGGTCGAGGGCCCGGAGCACACGCTGGACCTCAAGGTCAACGCGGGCTGGGTCGAGGAGTGGCTCAAGATGCTCCGTCTCCCGCCGCACGAACGCACCCTCCCGGTGCGCACTCGAGAGGAGGGCTGTGGCCGCTGCTCGCCCTATGAGGCGCGCATCACCACCACGGTGGCGCTACCGGGGCTCACCAGGCGCGAGTGCGCCACCTGCCGCGGGGACTGGCTGGTTCTGGAGGGGTAGCGGGGGCGAGGCGCCTTCCTCGTTACGCCTTCTTCTCCAGCGAGCGCAGGTAGTCAACCGCCTCGGGTTTCCAGAGCACCTGGTACCCGGAATGACTGCCGCGCGTGTAGGGAATGGCCTCGCCATACTTCGCGCCGGCGGGCGTCAACTCCCACTCGTCGCGCTCGTTTTTCGTCTGGAGCCCGGCATCCTTGAGTCGCAGGTTGGCGGCCTTCGAGGAGACGCCCAGTGCCTTCCCCACGGCCGTCGCGTTGAGCGAGCTGGCCGGGCCCTCGCCGGGAGGCAGCGCCTTGCGATAGGGCTCGACGGTGAGCCCCGTGTCGGCGTGGATGGCGTCGAGCATCATCGACGCGGCGATGCCAGAGCGGAGGCCCGGAACGGCCTTCAGTGCCGTGAGGACGGCGCCGTGGCCGGCTACCTTCTCCTCGGTGGGCGAGGGAAGGGTGCGCGGCGGATCAGCCGGAGACGCCGAGGGCTGCCCCGTCAGCACCGCGTCGAAGGTGCGCAGCACGCGCAGGTGGAAGGCAGGGGACACCCAGGCGGCGTACGCGTAGACGAGTTCGCGGCAGACGTAGGTTCCCTGGGCGGGCCCACCGCGGATGCTCTCGACCGGACCGTTCCTGCCAGGACAGGAACGGTCTTCGGACTCAAGCGTGGCAATGAGTTCCTGGGTGGGGCCAATGGCCAGGAAGTTGGACGGCTGGTGGCGCTTTTCCAACCCCGCAGCGCGGTGCAGGTCGTTGAGGCAGTAGCGCCCGTTGCTGTCCTGGTTCACGACCACGTCGTTGATGGTGAGACTGCTCGGCTTGCACGGCGTCATGTATGCGCCTCCAGAAAAGACACATCTCTCCCGGAGCCACGAACAACGAGACGGACGGTGCACCACACGGCGAGACATGCCGCAGGTGACCTGACGTGAGGTATTCGTGGTGCCGGTGAGCCAGACGTAGCCCCTGCACCCAGCTCTGTCAACGACAGTGCCGGACACGCAAAGTCGCGTATCGGAGTGTGTGGGATTGGCGGCTCTCAACGATGCGTGGCGATGCTCGGCGACGTCTGGCGATGGTGTGTATGTCTCTGCTGGATTCCGCCGTCAGCGGCGCTGTGTTGGCGGCCTGCGCAACGCGTGCAGTTTTATCGGCTCCCGGGTGAGGTGAGCCCTGGGAAGAGCGTCCCCGGGCCCACCTCGGGCGTGCGCTCCAGGCGCTCCAGGGCCAACGTCAGCAGGCCCACCGTCTCCAGCCGCGTCAGCCCGCCGACGTCCTCCCAGGCACTGAGGCCGAGGCCTCCCGAGGAGCGCGGCCCCTCGCAGTGGGCTACGGCCTTGGACGCCTCGCGCCAGTTCACCAGCGCCCGGGGCGGCACCCGGGACTCGCGGCCGGCGAAGGGGAACGCCAGGCGCTCGCGCTCCACCTCGAAGCGGACGGCGTCGAGCAGCTTGTCCAACTCGACGCGGGCGCGGTCCTTCAGCTTCACGTACCGGAGCGCCACCGTCAGGCTGGGGCTGCCGGCGGACACCCGGTGGCGCAGGTCCTCGAGCGCGTTGGTCAGGGTGTGACGGAGCACGGCACGCCTCCCAGCGGCCAGAGGCTGCGCCACCAGCCGATTCGCTCCACGGCCGCCGCAGCGCGCACGGCGTGGTGCCCAACGGGCACGCCGAGTCTCTGGCGGCACGCCATCATCCGGCAGAGATGGGCGAGTTCGAGGTGCCAGCACGCATCCACCAAGGCGAAGAGCAGCGCGCTCACCGGACGCCTTCCTGACGGCTGACGTGCGGACGGTGCCACGGCAGCGCACGGAGGTACTCCGGCCGCACGTTGGGCAGCACCTTGGCCGCGCGCTCCAGAAGCATGGCCCACGCCTTCGCATGGTCGCCGCCGTCGTCCTCGCCGTACACAAGCACGCGGCTCCCCAGCTGCAGGTGGGCGCTGTTGAGGTAGACGCGCCAGCCGCTCGGCAGGTAGTCCCAGTCGCCGCGCGTCGAATAGACGTCCGACGTCAGGTAGAGCGCGGACGGGTCCGTGAGGGCGAGCGCGCGCTGTGCTTCCGCCGTCGCCCTCTGGGCTGCGTCGGCGCGCTCACGCGCGTCGCGGTCCAGCGCCGCCCACCAGAGCCACACCTCCCAGCGCCTGGCCGCGTCCTCCGGAGGCAGCGGCGCCACGCGGATGAGCTCGGAGCTGTAGTCCGTGTCGTACTCGTAGCCGCAGTCCGTCCAGTGCTTGCTGTAGTGGGGCGGGTCCACCTCGACGAGGAAAGGCTGGCCGGGGGCGATGCCGTGCCCCAGTGCCCACGCGATGCGGCCCTCGTCGCGGTATGGATAGCCCACGAGGTTGTCCCAGCCGTCCTCCAGCTCGTAGGCCAGCCATTCAGGAGGGGCGCCCACGTCCATCGGCTTGCCCAGCGAATCGGCCTCCACCAGGTCCAGCGTGCGCCGGTCGAGTGCGAGCCAAACGCGGCAGGACTTCTCGCTGTAGACGTTGACGAGGTCGCGGATGCGCGTCTTCCTGGGCGGCGCGCTCTTCACGGTGAGGGGCTCACCCACGGGCCGCCTCGCTCCCCGTGGCAGGCGCAGCCTCGGCCTTGAGTTGCTCGCGGATGGCGGTGGCCAGGGCTGGCATCACCTCGCGGGCGAAGCTCCGCACATCGGGCGGGTAGTCGTACCGGCCGAACTCGTATGGCATCTCGACCTTCGTCTCCGCGCACCACGCCATGAACTGGCCGATATCCATCTCGTCAACGGAGCGCGCCTCGCGGCGGCTCCAGCAGCCGAGAGCCTCCACGACGGATTCCCACGCCTCCTTCGCCTCCTCCTTCGAGTACGAGCCGTCACGCCGGTACTCAATGATGTGCTCGCGGATGGATTTCAGCGTGGCGCGGGCGTCCCACCAGTCGCGCTTCTCCAACTTGCTGCACACGTAGTCAGGGGACGTTTCCAGCCCAGCGACGAACTCCCGGAAGGGACGCCCAGGACTCGTCCACCGGAATGCGTAGTTCCCCCAGTCGGAGACCGTGGCGAAGAAGCCGTCGCTGCGCAGGATGACGTCCGCGAGCCAAGCGCCCTTCGGCGTGCGCAGCCGGTACTGGTAGACGGTCGGTTCAGCCACGGTTCACCTCCCCGGAAGGCAGCAGCGGGGGCATGGTGCCCGTGCGGTACGCCTCGGCGACGGCGGGCAGCGCGTGCTGCCCCACCGTCTTCCCATCGGGCGTGACGATGTGCGCGAGGAATGCCTCCTCGAACGTCTCGACCTGGCTGTCCACGCTCACGAACTTGGCCTTCATGGTGAGGAAGAGGGCCCGCCACTTCTCGCGGCAGGCCTGCTCCCAGGCACGGGTGGCGGCGGCCGGGGTCCGCTTCGTGCCGCGCCCGTCGTGGGTGAAGCTGCGGTGGACGGGGAGGGGCAGCGGCATGGTGAAGCGGACGCGCCTGTCCTTCAGGTCGAAGAGCACCACCGCGCGGCCCTCCTCCTCGGCGAACGCGGTGCGGGTGGCCCCGCGGCTGCGGAGCAGGTCCTTGATTTCGGCTTCCGTCTTGGAGACGGATACCTTCGTGCCGGCGGCGTACTTACCCACGGCGCACCGCCTTCCCGAGCAGGGGCAGGGCGCGCAGGCCCTGGACGAGCGAGTCCTTCAGGCGCTGCTCGGCGTCGTCCTTGACGATCCACTGCTCCTCCAGGTCGGTCGCCGCCTGCTCGCGCATGTCCTCGGCGCCGAGTTGCGCGGCGTGGAGGACGGCCTGGGACAGCGCGCGGGCGGAGACGTCGAGGAGGCGCAGGGCGTCGGCCAGGGCCTGGGCAAGGGCCGTCGCCTCGCGGGACAGCCACGGGCTCCAGACGCCAGCCACGAGGATTTGCGGCGTGCCGTCCGCCAGCATGCGGACCTTGTCCTGCAGCATGACCGGGACACGCTGGGGCGGCATCCCTTCCAGCGCCGGGTCATGCCACATGGTGCAGGCCTGGCCCTCGCCGTACCTGCACTCGTCCGGCGTGCAGTGCTCGGCATGTAGCTCGAGCGTCGCGGAGGGCTCGTCAATCGGTCCTTCGATGAGCGCCGGCACCGCGGGCGTGGGCGTCATGCGTGCGCGCTGGTGGGCGTAGGCGTCGGCGACCATCATCGCGAGGTTGGCCACGTCGGCTGCCTCGGCCATCACGACGGCCGGCGTGGCTCCGGTTGCGAGCGCGTTGGCCAGTTCGTTGGCCTCCTCGCGGACGCGACGGAGAAGGGTGGCGGGCGCGTCTCGCACCCAGCCTTCGCGGCCACCCTTGCGGGGGCGGTGCTTGTCCAGCAGCCGGCGCATCTCCAAGGTGAAGGCGGTCAGCGTGGGCCACATATCGGGCGGGGGCGCCGGGGTGGTGCCGGCACGGAGCTTCACCAGGGCGCCGAGCTCGTCCTTGAGGAACGTGGCCAAGTCCTTCGCGTTCTCGACACCATTCCACCCGTGGCTCTCGCCTACTGCGATGAGAGGCGCCACGCGCCGCGCGATGCGCGCGAGGGCGGCAACGTCACCTGCCTTCTCCAGCCGGTCGATTTCCTCGTGGCCCTTGGCGATGTGCTGGGCCGTCGTCTCACACGTCATGGTGCACCTCGGGGAATTTGGGAGGAACAACAGCGCGGGCGGCCTGAGCTGCACTGCCCGCGCGCATGGCAACTGCGAGGGAAGGTGGCTCAGGGCGTGGACAGCGCGCCGGTGCTCCAGCGCGTTACTCCGTCCACCACCGTCAGCACCGACGAGGTGAGGGGCAGCGCCTCAAGCGGGGCCGTGAAGACGTCCTGCGAAAGCACTGCGAACGTCGCCGGCTGGCCCGCAGCGAGATATCCGCCGGGGATGCCGCGCACCCGCGCCGCCGTCCGGGTGTACGCCGTCACGGCCTCGGCCACAGTGATGCCCTCTGACGGGCGACCCGGGTGTGCCACCGCCAGCATGACGTCCACCCAGGGGCTGGTGGGGCTGCCAAAGGTGTCTGAGCCGAAGGCGAGCGGGATGCCCGCCGTCACCAGCGAGCGGAGCGGCTGGGCTTCGGCGTACAGCGAGGCCTCGTAGCGCAGCGGGAAGAGGGGCAGCAGCGCGGGAATGTGCGTGGGGTTCTGGACCACGGGGATACCGAGCGCCGCCACCCGGGCCACCTGGGCGGGAGTCACCATGTCGCCGTGCTCGAGCGTCACCCGGTTGCTCCAGTCCACGGAGGGATGCGCCTCCAGGCGCCCAAGCAGCTGTTCCACGGCGCCGTTGCCCAGCGCATGCACCAGGAGGTGCCCGCCGCGGGAAAGCACGTCCGCCAGCACACCGTCGAGCTGCGCGTCGGTGATGTCCTCCAGGCCCAGCCAGGGGGCGCTGGCCGCCGGGCACGTCTCGGGCGCCACGTAGGGCACGGTGACGTGCGTCGAGCAGTCCACAGGGCCACCGTCGAGGAACACCTTCCGACGGATGGTGCCGTCCGGGCCCGGATGGCACTGCTCTCCCTCGGTGTCGATGATGCACACTGGGAGGAAGTGGGCGACCGGCTGGAGCGCATGGACCTGGGCGGCGCGCTCGTCGCTCAGGACAAAGGGGATGTCGCAGGTGGTGGTGTAGCCCAGGGCCAGCGCGTCCTGGGCGTACTGCGCGTAGGCCCCGGCGTAGAGCTCTGTCGGCAGCAGGTCCGCGAGCGCCTTGAAGATGGCAACCTCGGCCACCTCCTGGACGTAGCCCGTCAGCCGGCCGGTGGCGTCGCGCGAGAGGCGCCCGCCGTAGGGGTGGGGCGCGCCGTCCACGTAGCCGGCCATGGCGAGCATGGTGCTGTTGACGGTGTTGCCGTGCCCGCTCCAGTCCACGCCCACCACCGGGTGGTGCGGCGCCGCGGCGTCCAGCAGTGCGCGTGGGTCCTCTCCGGCCGTCGCGTACCAAGCCGTCGAGACGATGGCGAGGATGGGCGTCCCGGCCGGTACGGTCGCTGCGCGTGCGGATACCAGCGCAACAACCTCGTCAGCCGTCGGCCCAGGGCCAGGGGCGAAGCTCGGGTCATTGACGAACCACGACGGGTGCCCGAGGGGCGCGACGTGGCTATGCGCGTCCACAAGCCCCGGCACCACGGTGCGGCCTTGGAGGTCCACCCGGCGTGCGGTGGGAAACAGCATCCGAAGGTCGGCCGTGCTGCCAGTCGCGGCGACCTTCCCTCCGCGCACCACGAATGCCTCGACGAAGGGCCGGTCGTCGCGGCCGGTGAACACCTTGCCGTGCTCGTAAAGCGTGACCTGCTGCGCGAGCGCGGGGACGCTCGCGAGGACGACGGCGAGGACTGCAACGAATCGGGAGAACATAGGTTGGTGCTGCTCCTGTGCTGCGGGTTGGACTGCGCTTTCGGCGTGAGCCGAGGCCGCGGGCCGGAGGTGCGCCGGCAGGTGCGAGGAGAGAGTGCTGCTGCTCCGCGACGGTGCTCGGGACATCACCCGCCCGAGCCCGGGGCGCGTCACCGCGTCACTGCGAGGGAGGGCTACGGCGTGGCTGGGCCACCGATGCCGATGCCGAGCGGGGCCGCGCCCTGCCCATGCGCTGCTACAGCGGCGAGGGGACCATCTCCTTCAACAGGATGAGCGAGCCGACCCCGACGATGACCACGACTTCACGCGGGCCAATCCTTTGGCCGCTGAACGCCTTTCCGGCGGCCTCTTTGAAGTCGTCCCAGAGGTCCTGGACCTTGTTGACGTTCTGCTTCTTGGCGCCCTCCATCTGGGCCGCAACGACAATCAGGACCAGGCCATCGTTGGGAGGTCCCCCATTGGGGTCGCAGTCCTTCAACGACTTCTGATTGTAAAACTCAGCGGCCTGCCGCCATCGGGTCAACTGAGCCTTGTCGGTGACCTTCGCGATATGCTTCGTCATCACGAGGTTGGCGGCGTAGTGGACCAGGCATTTCATACCCGCGGCGGACGGCCGCTGGCCCGGCTTGAGGCCGGATTTCTCGCCGTACATCTTGATCAAGTTGTTCACGGCGATGTCCACGTCCTTCCGGACGGCCGCGACCTCGTGAGGATGAAGGCTCGGGGCGATGTCCATCCCGTGCGCGGTGGATGCGGACAGCAGACAAACGAATAGCGCTGCGATGTAGAGTCGCATTGGTACGGCTCCTGTGTGTGATTGCTGCGTGGGGTGCTGCATGGGATGGGCGTCTCGTGCCCGTCACGCGGCCCAGGGGCGTGCCCCCGGGCGGGTGCTGCGTTTCTCAGTCGCGCTGGGGGTCGCGCGGGTCGCGCGCGTCCTCGTCGAAGAAGTCGTCGTTCGCCATGTCCTCAAGCAGCATGTCTATGTCCGCCACCAGGTCGTCGGTGCCGGGATGCTTGGCGGCTACGTGACTCTCCAGCGCCTGCGTGAGAGCCGCGACGTACGCGTCGGCGGCCTCCTCGTCCTCGGAGGAGTGCTCGCGGATGTTCGCCATCACCTCTGTGAAGTTCCTCTTGGTCAGTTTCAGCTTCCGTTTCGGCATGGACGTCTCCTGCTGCGTGGGAAATGTGCTGCTCGCGGGCGGGAACACCCCCCTGTCCGCCCGCGGGCAGCTGGCGCCGACGTCGCGCCGTGATGGACTGCACCGCCGCGGCCTATCCGCGGCGGGTGTGGTGGAGGGCGGTGCATGACCGGCCCAGCCAGGGCATCGACTGGTCCGCCCGCCACCACGTAGAGGCCCGCCCGTGTGGGCGGGGTGCCGCCTGATGGGAGGCGGCGTGCGCGCGGGGAGCAGGGGCCGCTGCTCCGTCCGTCCGCGCGGTACTGCTCAGAACGGCAAGTCGTCGTCGCCGGGCGGCGGCACGTCCTCCTGGTACGCGCCGCCGCGGCTGTAGTCGCCATACGCTCCGCGTCCCTGGGGCGGCGCGCTGCGCTGCGGCGGGGCGCTCCGGTGCTGCTGGGCGTTCCGGCCAGGTTGCGGCTGCGTCGGCCGGCGCTGCCCCGTACCCTGCTCCAGCGCGAGGATGCGGCCCCTCATCTGCTGCGCGAAGCTGCGCGCCTGGGCCGGCTCCATCTGCTGCTTGAGCGCGAGCCCCCCACCGGGAGCATTCACCCACCGGACGCGCGGGCGCCACTGGCCCTCGTACTCCTCGTTCTCGATGACGAGGATGACCTCGTTGGTGTTGATGCCGACGAGGTCGGACACGTCGTCGCCCTGCCATCCGCAGGCGCGCAGCCCCTTGATGGTGTGCTCCAGGGTGTTGTCGGTGAAAAAGCCGAACCAGGTGATGCTCTGGCCGACGTAGTGCTCGTCGCCGCGCTCGCCCAGCAGTTGGAATTCCACCGCCACCTGCTCCTTGCCGCCACTCGTCAGGCCCAGGGCTCCCTGCACACCGCGCGCGCGGTACTTCCCGTTCTCCAATTCCATGGTCAGTTCTCCACCTCGCCCATGCGGGCGTTCGTCCAGTCGTTGAGCTTCGCCAGCTTCACCGCGTCACCCGCCGCCCTCTCGATGGCGGCCAGGGCCTTGCCCCTGTCCTCCTCGGAGAGCCGCGCCGTCTTCTCCCGGATGGCAGCCTCCAGCGCCCTCGGGTCCGCTGGCTGGTGTGAGGCGAGGGCGGCGGCGAAGTCCGCCCAGGACAGCGGCATGGACTCCGGCAGGTCCCCGCGGTTCTTCGCGTCGTAGGCGGCCGTGCGCTGGGTGTAGACGAGGCGGGCCCCGGTGGAGACACCGCGCACCCGCTTCGTCTTGGAGTCCTTCGCGGCGAAGGTTTCGTAGTTGGCGAAGAGGACGTGCTCCGCCCACTCCTTGATGAGTCCGCCCGCCTTGGCGTGGAGCTTGAGCTCGTAGCGGTCGAAGTCCTCGCCCTCCGGGTTCTTGAAGGGGCGAATCTGGGAGTGCGCCAGGAGGATGACGTTCATGGCCTTCGCCTTGCGAAGCCTGTCGAGCGCCGCCAGGAAGACGCGCCACTCGTCGAGGGCCGCGCTGTAGCCCTTGCCGTAGCCATATGCCTCGATGTTGGCGAAGCCATCCCGTTTACAAATGAAGTCCCACAACATGGGCTCGGCCCAGTCGAGGGTGTCCACGACGAGCGTCTGGTAGTCGTGCTGCTCCAGCGTCAGCACGCGCACGGCGTCGAGGATTTCCTGCCAGGACTCGGGGGAGGGGAAGCGCGTCACGTCCAGGTGGTCGGTGCCGTCCTCGGCGCCTAGGAAGACGGCGCCGGGCGCATCGGCCCCGAAGGTGGACTTGCCGATGCCCTCCACGCCGTACAGGACGACGCGGACGGGGCTACTGCGCTTGCCCTTCACCAACGCGCCCAGCGACATGCGGGACGGGGGCGGTGAAGCGGCGGGCTTCGGTGGTGGGTTGCTGCGTTGTGGTGTCATCGGTCTCCTCTTTCGACCGTCCTGCTGATGGCACTGCTAGGCGTGCTGCAACTCGGGGTGGACTTCGGTGCTACGGATGAAGCGGGTGGCGTCGTCGAGGCTGGCCTCGCCCGAGCAGACGCCGAAGAAGGAGCAGGCGCGGCCGTAGCGCAGGCACGCGTCAGGGTTGCGAGGGGCGCGTCCCGCCAACTCGGCCTCGCGGAGTTGCTGGCCCATTTGCCAGACGTCCCAGAGGGCGTCGTCCACCTCGCCGTCGAGGCGCACCACCTCGCCGCGCTGGAAGTAGCGGTGCGGCTCCGTGGCGATGGCCTCCACGAGGCGGGCCCGGTACTCCTCGGGCGTCTCGTCCGCCTCCCGCTGGCCCGCGTAGAGGGCGCCGTCCTTGCGGTACTTCCGCGACTCCGGTGGCGTTGCCTTCGCGGGGCGCAGGCCCGGCTTGGCCAGCACGTCGTAGAGGCAGCCGTCCACCTCGAAGCCGAGGGCCTTGGCGCCCTCGAAGTAGACGGACACCTGGCCGTCCATGCGCAGGCGCTTCCAGTAGTCGCTGCCCGGCCCCACGTCCTCGCTCGACGTCTTGTGCTCCACCAGCAGCGTGCGTCCGTCCCGGGTGTCCCGGACGATGGCGTCCACCTTCCCGGCCAGCCGCCAGGTGCGCGAGACATGGCCCGTGGCGGGGTTGCGCAGGGGCGCGTCGAAGGATGCCTCGACGGCGAGCACCTCGTATGGCTCTGCACTCCACCGCAGGTGGTAGCCGCGCAGCATCTCCTCCGCGCGCACCCGCTCGAAGGCGTCCGCCTCACCGGTGACAGCCGAGAGCGCCGCCTCCAGCCGCTCGTCGCGCTGGGCCTTCCACCACGCCTCCAGGCCGGCGTGGACGAGCGTCCCGAAGCGCAGCACCGCAGCGTCCTCCAGCGGTCGGTAGCCCAGGCCGTAGCGGAGGTGATGCAGCCGCTGGCAGGCGCGAGCGTCCTTGAGGCGGCTGGAAGTTAGAAGCGGGGAGCGGGTACAGACATTCATGGTAGACCTCCAGGGTTCAGGCTCTGGATGCTCGACCGTCTAGGTCTATTCACATACAGAGGACGTCTGACATTCAATGAGGCGTGGGCTCCATCGCGTTGATGCGTGCTACGCCCGCCTGCCAATGGCGCGTCCGCGCCCACCACAGCTCCACACTCAAGGCTGCGAGCAGCGAGGACTCCTCCGCGTCCAGCTCGCGCAGCACCCGGGCCTGCGTCGTGACCGTGCCCTGCAGCTCGCGCCACCGGTCCTGCGTGGCGGGCGTGCCGTCGGGGCGGAGTCGCGCGAGCTCGTCCTGCGCCGCGCGCTGCGCCTTCCGGGCCTCGGCCTGGCGCCCCGGGAGTGCGGCGGCCTCCTCCAGGCACTGCCGGATGGAGCCCACCTCGGACGGGCGCCACCAGCGTTCCAGCCCGCGAAGCCGGCGGGCGACGTCGGCCAACTCGCCGCTCATTGATGCACCCCGTCCTCGGGCAACTCCGCCTCACCGCGGGTGCCGACCAGCTCGCCGCGCAGCACCATGCCCGCACACCGGAACGCCTCGGCGGGCGTGTTGCCGTTGCACCAGTAGCCACGGGCTAAGACGCGCCAGCGGACCGGCAGGTGACTGGCCGGCCGCTCTCCACCCCAACGCTCCATCTGCAACCCGTCGTCCTGCCGCGAGAGCACGAGGGCAACGTCTGCCCACTCGCGTTCAAGCGCGGCGGACTCCTCGGGGAACGACGGACGCCCGAGTCGCTCAAACACGACTTCTACGAGTTCGGCCACCGTCAGTGACTTGAGGCAGTCCCATGGGCCGCTGACCCAAGCATGGGCCTCTGCGGGCCCATCGACATGCCGCCGCTGAATGGCATCCCACTGGGGGACCGACGACTGGTACACGATGCGCCCGGCACGAGGGTGACAAAGGGCCGCCGCGAGCGCGGCGAAGTTGATGAAGTCCAGAGGTGTGCCGGGCCCGGCAAGCGGCACCTCCTCCTGTGCCACCTGCCGCGCCGCCTCGCGCTTCTCGCCCACCACCTTGCGCGCCTCGGCCGCGCGCTCCGGGCCGCGCGCCTTGATTTCGTCCGCCAGCTTCTGGGCCGTCGCCTCCTGCGCCGGGTCCTTCGCCGCGGCGAGGTACGCCTCCAATAGGGCCACATCCGTCAGGGTGTTCATCGCGCACCTCCGTGCGAGCGGTACGCATCAACCGTTGCGCTCGACACCGGGTCAGCCACCTCAGGCAGCACGCGGTGGTGTCCGGCCACCTCCCAGTAATGGCGCCACCAGTGCTCGTCGGCCTGCCGCACCGTCAGCGGTCCCTCGCCAGGGCACACCGCCTGGCCCCGGTCCCACACCACCCAGTGCCCGGCGCCCGTCAGCTCGTGCCGCAGCAGGACGAGGGCACGCTTCGTGGGCTCCGGCAGGCCGGGGCGCAGGGCCGGGTCCAGGTCTTGGCCGGCGGCCTGGAGCGCGATGCGCATGCCCAGCTCGCCGCACTCGGTGGTGCGCCCCATCAACTCGCACACCTCGGCCACCGACTGCCCCGTGAGCATCGCGACGCAAGTCTGGCCGCACTGCTTTGGCGCCTGCCGAATCCACTGCACTCGGCCCAGCGGACGGTGCGACCGGTACCAGCGACGCCACGCGGGGTAGGCGAGGCGCCACGCGAAGCCGAGCGCGCCCAGCCAGCCGAAGGCCAGCGCCAGGCCCGCGAGGCCCAGCCAGGGGAGGAGGGTGCGCAGCTGCGCGGCGCGGGGCGAGCACTCGACGCGCACCGGCTCGCGGCCCTCCGCCTCGGCCTGATCGCGCTCCCGGGCGGCAATCGAGTCCAGCTCGGCGCCCACCAGGAGGGCGACCAGCGACACGGACAGGCCGGCCACCTGGGCCAGCACCTCGGGCAGCGGGTCCGCGCCCAGCGTCGCGTGGTGCTGGGCTACCGTGGCGCCCAGGAGCGCCGCCCCGTACACCGCGCGCTCCACCATCCAGGTGCGCACCCCAGCCGCCTCGGCGCGGGACTCGAGCGCCAGCAGCGCGCGCCGCAGCCAGGGGCCCGGGTCCTCTCGGTTGTCGACTACAAGGCAAAGCTCCGCCAGCAGCGTCATGGCGCCTCCTGCAAGGGATAGGGGTGAGAGGCCGGATGCGCTCCGGCGGGCGTGATGCCCCGCCAGTCGTAGGCGGGGCACCGGCGGGTCAGTCCTCGTCCTCGCCGAGGAGCGTCATCAGGTCGGCGGCTGCCCGTTCCTTCCGTCGCTCCTCCTCGGTGGGCGGCGGCGGGTTCCGCCACCGCGCGAGAGCCTCGTCAATCGCCTGCTCTTCCGTCGTCTCCATCACTGCCCCCTGTGTCAGTGCTGCCGTCCTCGGCGTCCTCGCTGGCCACCCAGCTCGCGCACCGTCGCCGCCCCTCTCCCTCCCGGGAGCCCCGTCCGTCCGCCGTTCCAACGAGAAGCACCATAATGCCTCAGACATATGTCCGCAACATATTGCTGAAAAATATGTCGTGGCCTACTGTCTGGGGGAGTGCGCCACCCTAGATGGTGGTTGCGCGAACGGCACAGACCCACATAAGGAGGGCATATGTCTGTGGCAGCAGCCACCCGCCGAGAGGACGCAATGGGACTGTTTGATGCGCCGGACCCACTCGATGAACTGGTGGGGAAGCTCGTCAACCTGACAGAGCGAGACTGGCGTGAGCTCGACTACATCGCTGAGCGCCTTGCTGCGGCCGGTGTGAAGTCGCCGCTCACGAAGAAGGAGGCGACGCGAGCGGACGTCATCCGGCAGTTCATTCATGACGGCATCGAGGCGTTCAAGGTGGAGCACGGGCCCATCCCACTGACCGCTCCGCCCGCTCCCGCTGCCGCCAAGAAGAAGCCGGCCGCAAAGAAGGGCGGGGCGAAGTGAGCGCCGCGGAGAGGGGCCCGTACCGCGGGCCGCGCGTGCGCGGACTCCCCGAGCACGCTGGCCGCGTCTACCTTTCCCGGGGAGACGCGGGACAGCCTGCACTCCTCCAAGTGGCCACGGGTGAGACGCCGCACCTGCGGCTGGAGCCGGTGCAGGTACTCGTCACTGCGCTGCCGTCACCTGGTGGCGTTGCCGTCGAGGTGCAGGGCACGCCGCCGCCCAGCGGGCGCGTCACGCAGGTAGTCACGGCCGCGCTTGAGCAGGCGGCAGACCTCGTCGAGGTCGTTGGCCACGAGGCCGCCGTGCGCGCGCATCTCTCGCGCGCTCGCCTGCCAGAGTCCCCGGTGCGGGCGCCTCCTCGAGTCCTGCACCCCCGGTGGACGTCGGCGCTCGCGGCAGCGGCCGGGCTGGCGCTGCTCGTCTGGCCGGGGGCCACCGTCAACGTCCGGGTGCAGACTCCGCTGCCGGCGGAGTACACGTGGGACGTGGAGGCAACGACGGACAACGTGGCCTACACGGACGTCCTTCGCGGCAGTTCAACGCCTGAGCCTTGGCGCATTCGCGAGCGCATCGTCGTGCCGAATGGACCGATGGAGGGGCAGGACACCCCCCCGTGCAAGTCCCCTGCGCGAGCGCTCAAAGGTGGGTGCTGGATCAAGCTCGACGACAAGCCGCCGTGCCCGAAGAACTCGGCAGAGGATAAGGACGTGGGCGGGTGCTGGGTCCCCGTGCGCGGAGAGAAGCCGATGCCAGTGTCCGTCGGACGGGAGCGCGAAGGGTGACGCCCGCTGTCGCAGCTCGCCCACGCCGTGCTCCACGTCGTCCGCCGCCTCGGCTCACCGCAGCCAGGCGCGACGCGGGCACCTGCTGTGCAGCGGCCGTGCGCGTAGCCTGCGACTGCGGCGCAGCGTGGGAGTGCCCGAAGCACCAGGAGCAGCACGGACACCACGCGGACGGCGATTGACCGGCAGTCGCCGTTAGCCGGGGAAGACTTGACAAGCCCCCACCTTCGGGGGCACCTTGACGGACGAAGCATCATCCTCGCTGAAGCGGTATCGTTCAGGCAGCGAGTACTCCACAGATTCGAGAGCAGGGGCCGCACCAGTGCGCTGGACGGCTTTTGCTCCGGCACCCCGCGGCGGTTCCTGAACGACGACGCGGGAGTGCTGTTTTTGAGGTGGCCGCCGTGCCCGCCCAGCTCCAGCCAGCAACGAGCAGAGACGCGGGGCACGGCGCCGCCTCCTGTCACAATGTCAGACACCTGTCTCGCGGCGTGGACTGCAATTGCAGACGCGGTTGCGAGCGTGTGGGGCGAATCACTCAAAGTGAAATCGCGTCACTCGGGACAGACGGCGTAGGCGTGTATCTGTCGACAGACGGGGCAAGGCCTTACATTGCGTCAAGAGAAATCGACGGCGATATGTTGAAAGGGTCTCTGTGTTTCATTAGGTTGATAAATGGCGGCACTGCGGGGTGTGTTGAGTGCCGCTCGAATCCGGACATTGGCAGGTCCCGTGCATCGGCCCGTGCACGGTTGGGCGGCGGACGTCAGGGCGGCAAGATACCTGATAGGACGTTCAGCAGCAGTGGGGGACTTCAGTGATGGGCAACTGTGACGGTAACGACGAGACTCTGTCGCCTCGTCTCTCGGTGGTGCGCGGCGGAGCATCCTCTGCGTCGACGACGTCGGACGAGTGCCTGTGGACGCTCGACGAGGTCTGCGCCTACTTGAAGATGGGCAAGACGTGGGTCCGCACCCGCGTGGCTGCCGGCACGTTCCCGGTTGTGCGTCTGGGCGCGGCCGTTCGCTTCCGTCCTGCCGAGGTCCGCGAGTGGCTCGACGGGCAGACGAAGGGGGCTCGCTGAGCATGGCCCGCGCGTACTTCCGCCCTAAGAAGGGATTCGCCGGCAAGCGCAAGGAGGCGCCGCGCAACGGTACCTGGTGGATTGATTACACCGGGGCGGACGGGCAGCGGCGCCAGGAAAGGACGCCTGCGCGCACCGAGACCGAGGCGGAGCGCTTGGCTCAAGAGGCGGCGCAACAGGCGTATCTCCTCAAGACGGGGAGCGCCGTAGCGGTGGGGAAGCCGATGACCATTGCAACTGCCGCCGAGCGCTACGAGGAGACGGTCCGCCACCTTGTGAGCTTGCCGCAGATTCGCGTCAACCTCGGCCACATCGTGAAGCACCTCGGCAAGAAGCTTCTTCAGGAGGTGACGCCAGCAGATGTTGATGCGTTTTCCGCGAAGCTCCAGGCGAAGCTGGCGCCAGGGACTGTGCATCAAATCCTCGCTCGGCTCGCCGTGCTGTACGCGTGGGCTCGCCGTGCACGTGTGTTCCGTGGCGACAACCCAGTGTCCGACGCGGCACGAGTGAACGCTCCACGCCGCTCGCCACGAGTGCTCACCAGGGAGCAACTGGAAGCGCTGCTGGCCGTCTCTGGGAAGTACCGCCTCCTCTTCTTGGTGGCGGCAATGTGCGGCCTTCGCAAAGGGGAACTCTGCGGCCTGCTGTGGACGGACGTGGACCTGGATGCGCAGATAGTCCACGTCCGCCGCTCATACGACAGAGAGACGACGAAGGGGCGCCGCGAGCGCCAGGTGCCCCTGCCGTCGTGGCTGGCTGAGGAGATGCGCCGGGCCAAAGAACAGGCCACGAGTCGCTGGGTGTTCCCGGCGTCGGATGGCTCGATGCGTCCGCCGCGGTTCGCCGCAAACCTCATCTTCCAGCGCAAACTGGTGAGGGCGAAACTGGTCCGAGGCTGGCGCCTTGACTGCGTGTGTGGGCATGGCGTCGACAGCGCCGTGAAGGCGCCCAGGGCTTGCGCCAAATGCGGCAGCACGGTGTTGCCACGTGCTCTTCCGATGGAACTGACGTTCCGCCACCTGCGTAGCACGTGCGCGACGCTGCTAGGTGACCTGCGCCTCGCTCAGATGATGCTGGGGCACTCCAGCCCGGCCATCACCGCACGCCACTATTACGCCCCTGGGCTCGAGGCGCTCAGGCAAGCGGTTGAGGCGCTCCCGCAGGCGCGGGACACTGGCGTGACACGCCCGCCGCGACGACGGGTCCGCAGTTCCACTTTCACCACAGAATCGCAGCAATAACAGGGGGTTGTAGAGATGGCGCGACGAGGTGCATCCGGTTCGGCGGTTGTAGAAGTTGAACAGGGCGCACACCGTCACGGTGTCGAAGATGGCCTCGTCCGTCCAGCCCGCGTCCTTCATGCGGACGATGTCCTCCCGGCCCACCTGGGCCGCGCGGTGGTTGAGGGTGTCCACGAAGGCAAAGAGCGCCTTCTCGGCCTCGGAGATGGGCGCATTCGCCGCGTCCTTGAGGACCGCCTTCACCATGTCGGGACCGCCAAGGAGTTCCGCCGCGACCGCGGCGTGGGAGCCCGTTCAAAACAAACATTCATTGCCGCGCGACGTGTACGCGGCAATCAGCTCGCGCAGGCCGGGCGACAGCGGGGACGGCCCCCGCATGACTTCATGCGTGAAGCGCGAGAGGGCCTCGCCCAGCCGCGGCTTGTACGCGAACAGGTGCCAGATCTGCGGGACGGGCGAGCCCACCTCGCGGGCCATGCGGATCATCCGGCCATAGTGGCCGTCGGACTCATGTTCCTCGACGTCCTTCAGATGCATGCGGTCCATGTGCCCCTCGACGGAAGCAGGCGGGCGCGCCCGGCTTTCATGCTCGCACGTGGCGAGGGCTTCGGCCAGCCCCGGCTCAGGCGCCCTGCAGCGACGACAGGAAGCTGTCCAGCACGGCGTTGAACCGCTCCGGTTGCTCCTGGTTGGACAGGTGCCCGGCGCCGGGGATGACCTCCAGCCGCGCGCCCGTGATGAGGTCCGCCATCTCCTTCGCCTTGGCCAATGGGGTGATGGCGTCGTGCTCGCCCACCACCACCAACGCCGGGCCGGCGTAACGCGCCAGCATGTCCTTGCTGTCCGGACGCAGGGCCATGCCGCGCTGAGCAGCGGCGACGCCCGCGGGCGAGGCCTCGCGTATGAGCGTCGCCACCTCTCGGCCCGGGGGCGAGTCCGGCCCCGCCGCCACCAGCTTGGGGAGCATGGCTTCGACAATGGGCTCCAACCCGGCGTCCAGCGCCTGCTTCGCGTTGGCCTCGCGCCGGGCCTTGCCCTCCGCGTCGTCCGCGGTGGCCTGCGTGTCCACCAGCACCAGCCCGCTGACGCGGCCGGCGTCCTCTCGGAGCAGGGCCATGGCCGCGTAGCCGCCCATGGACACGCCGCCCACCACCGCCGAGTCGATGTTCAGCGCGTCCAGTAGCGCCAGCGCATCGCGAGCGATGCGGGACATCTCCGTGGGCCCCTCGCCCAGCGAGCTCTGACCGAAGCCGCGGATGTCCGGGACGATGAAGCGATAGCGCCCCGACAGGGCCTTCACCTGCGCGTCGAAGGCGCTGCCGTTGAGCGGGAAGGCGTGGAGCAGTAGCACGGGAGGGCCCTTGCCCTCGTCCCGGTAGTGCAGGGGGACGCCATCCACGGTGACGGTCAGCATGATTCCTCTCCTCGTGGAACTGTCAGAGCCAGTCCTTGTGCTTGAACCAGAAGACCATCCCCACGGGCAGCGCGAGGATGGACACCCACATCACGTACCAGGCACCCGTCGTGTAGAGCCGGTCGAAGTTCTGCCCGAAGAACCCGACGATGCACGACAGCGGCAGGAAGATGGTGGCGAAGATGGTGAGCTGCTTGGAGATGTCGTTCGTCTTGTTCGCCACCATGGACAGGTAACCATCAATCACGTTGCTGATGATGTCCCGCCCGGCATCAATCTGTTCGTACAGCCGCACCAGGTGGTCGTAGACGTCACGGAAGTAGAGCGTCGTCTTTTCGTGGACGTTCGGGATGCCTCGGCGGGACAGCAGGCCCACCACGTCGCGCTGGGGCGACAGCACGCGGCGGAAGGTCACCAGCATCCGCTTCATCGCGAAGATGCGCTGCAGGTGGGACTTCTCCGGCCTCTCGAAGATGGCGACCTCCAGGTCCTCCAGCTCGTCGCTGAACGTGTCGAGGATGGGGAACTGCGCGTCCACCAGCGTGTCCGCCAGCATGTAGAGGACGAAGTCCGTGCCCCGGATGAGCGTCCCATGCGGGTCGTCCTTCACGCGCCGCAGGACGGTGTCGTGGCCCTTGAAGGGGAGCTCGTGGACGCTGATGAGCCAGTCCTTCGCGAGGAAGAAGTGGTGCTCGTGCAGCGTCAGCTCACAGACGTCCTTGCCGGTGAGGGTGAATCCCTGGAGCACGATGAATTGGTGGTTGGGGTACTCCTCCAGCTTGGGCCGTTGATCCAGGTGGAGGCAGTCCTCCACGGCCAGCTTGTGCAGGCCGAACTGTGCGGCCAGCCGGTTCAACAGCTCCTCGCTCGGGTGCAGGACGTCGATCCACTTCCGGCCGTCCTCCTGGAGGAGCTCTTCACCTCCGGTGAGAAGCCGACCGTCCTTCACCAGACAGACCTGAATCATCCCGTAGCGCTCCGATGCCAGCGGCGTGGCCCGCATGCGAGTGCTAGAACTCCCCCGCGCGGAAGTCGAGCGCTAGAGTGTGACACCCGTGTCCGAAGCCGCAGAGACCCCCCAGGCCTCGCTGTCCGCGAGGCTCGATGAAATCCTCAAGTCCCATCCGGATCCGGCGTTCGCTGGCCGTCTGCGCAAGGTGTACGTCGCCACCGCGCATGCCATCTCCCGCCTGAGCGACCTCGACCTGGTGCGGTACGAGACGCCCGTCGTGGACTCCTCGCCAGATCTGTCACTGTGGGAGGAGATGGCGCCCGTCATCCGCGACACGGTGATGGACGTCAACGGGCTGCTCAACGTCATCCGCGAGCAGTTCCCCGTGCAGCCCCCGGGCGTGGCGAGCACCGAGTCCGCCGTGGCCGTCGTCCAGGAGGCGATGAGCCAGATTGCCCAGGGCATCACGCAGCTGGGCGAGGCCATGCGCAACCCATCGGTGGTGAGCGACCGGTGGACGCTGCTGGCGGAGATCCAGCGCTTCCGCGCGCGCTTCCGCGAGCAGATGAGCAACCTCGTCTTTGAGTCCGCCAGCACATTGGGCGAGGTGACGCGCGCGCAGGTGGTGCCCGGCTACGCGGCGGAGGTGAAGGCCGCGGTGATGGTCCGGGCCATCACCGCCGACCTGGGCCGCATCCTCACCGCGCGCCTGAAGAAGGTCCGCGAGGCCGAGGCCCAGGACGTCCAGTGGAACGCCCAGCAACTCCAGACGGAGCTGGACGCCTTCGGGCGGACGGCCGCGTATCGAAACCTGCGCGCGCAGGACAAGCGGCACGTGGTGGAGATGCGCGCCGAGGTGGGCCGGCTGGCCATCCTTCCCAACCCGTCCCGCGAGGAGCTGGTGACGGTGGTGGAGGCGCTGAACACCTTCGTGCAGGGCCTGTCCGCGGTGAACCAGCGCCAGCTGCTCATCGTCCATGACCGCGAGGTGTGGGCGTCCTGTGGCGTCCGGCTGGAGCGCGCCATGTCGCTGGTGGACTCGGACTTCGTGGGGGCGGCACGGGCCCTGGCCGAGGCGGCGGGCAGCGCGCAGTTCCTCTATGGCCGGGCGCCGGAGCTGGATGCCTTCCTGCGCAAGGCGCGCAAGCTCCAGATTGGCCAGCTGTCCGCCGAGGAGCTGCGGAGCACCCTCACCACCTTCCAGGGCCTGCTCGCCGGACTGGACGTGATGTGATGGGGGCGCGCTCGATGCAGACCGTGCCTCGCCCGCTGCGCGAGGCGGACCTGTCCCGCGTGGAGGGCGTCTTCACCGACGTGGACGGCACCTTGACCACGGGCCACAAGCTGCGCTCGGACACGGTGCGGGCGCTCGAGCGCCTGGCGTCCGCGGGCCTGCGCGTGGTGCTGGTGAGCGGCCGGCCGGCGGGGTGGGGAGAGGCCTGGGCGCGCCAGCTCCCCGTGGACGGCGTCATCGTGGAGAACGGCGGCCTGTTCTTCCTGAAGGGGGCGAAGGGGCGGCTGCGGAAGGTGTACGCGGAGGCGCCGGCCGAGCGGGTGGCGAACCGGCGGCGGCTCCAGGCGGAGGTGGCCCGGGTGCTGAAGCAGGTGCCCGGCGCGCGGCTGTCCATGGACAGCGCGTACACGGAAGTCGACCTCGCGGTGGACTACAACGAGGAGGCCCGGCTGGGCGACGCGGGCGCGGACCGCATCGAGTCGTTGCTGCTGGCCCGGGGCGTGACGGCCGTGCGCTCGTCGGTCCACATCAACTGCTGGCTGGGGCGCTTCGACAAGCTGAGCGCGACGCGGCGCTTCGCGAAGACGGCCTGGGGCGAGCGGCTGGACCCGCGCGATGGCCGTTATGTATACGCCGGGGATTCTTTCAACGACGCCCCGATGTTCGCCGCATTTGCACTGGGCGTGGGCGTGGCCAACGTGCGTGCCGTCCTGGACCGCATCGAGGCGCCACCTGCTTTCATCACCCGGGCGCCCGAGGGGCGGGGCTTCGAGGAACTGGCCCGTGCCATCCTGGCCCGGAAGGGCCGCGGCGCGGCCCGTGAGGAGTGACACCGTGAATGTCGTGAAGCTGGAGCTGGCGCGCGGGTTGGGGCGCCACCTGCGCGCGGGGCACCCGTGGGTGTTCCGCAAGGCGCTGGAGTACGTGCCGAAGATTCCGGCCGGCAGCGTGGTGGACCTGACGGAGAACGGGAAGTTCGTGGCGCGTGGGTATTACGACCCGCACTCCGCCATCGCCGTGCGCGTGCTGACGCGAGATCCGCGCGACACGGTGGACGCGGGCTTCATCACCCGCCGGGTTCGCCAGGCGCTGTCCGAGCGCACGGCCCTCATCGATCTGACCGACACGGACAGCTACCGCCTGATTCACGGCGAGGGAGATGGGCTGCCGGGCGTCGTGGTGGACCTGTACGCTGGCTGGGCGGTGATGAAGCTGTACTCGGCGGGCCTGACGCCGTACCGGCCGCTGCTCATCGAGGCGCTGAAGGCGGGGGTGCCAGGCCTCAAGGGCATCATCGGTCGTGACGAAGTGGGCCGCGACGACGTGGACGAGGACGAGGGCCGTGGCTCCGGGAAGATGCTCTACGGGCACGAGGCCCCGGAGCTCATCCCCATCCGCGAGCGCGGCGCCACCTTCCTCGTGGACGCCTGGCGTGGGCAGAAGACGGGCTTCTTCCTCGACCAGCGGGAGAACCGCTACCTCATCCGGCGGCTGGCGAAGGGGCGCGACGTGTTGAACTGCTTCAGCTTCAGCGGTGGCTTCTCCGTCAACGCGGCGCTGGGCGGGGCCAACAGCGTGTTCTCCGTGGACCAGGACCCGGACGCCATCGCCCTGGCCCGGGAGAACTTCACGCGCAACGGCATCGCCGCGGAGAAGCACGACTTCCTGGCGGCCGACGTCTTCAAGATCATCCAGTCCTTCAAGGACGAGGGCCGCACCTTCGACCTCATCATCCTGGACCCGCCGGCCTTCGCGAAGAGCCAGCGCGCGGTGCAGGCGGCCATCGACGGCTACGCGTCGCTCAATCGCCAGGCGCTGGCCATCCTCCGGCCGGGCGGGCTGATGGCCACGGCGTCGTGCTCGGCGCGTGTGAGTCCGGAGGACTTCATGGGCGCGGTGCGCGAGGCGGGCTTCAAGGCCGGGGTGGACCTGGCGCTGGTCGAGGAGCGCTACCAGCCGCCCGACCACCCGGTGCGGCTGCAGTTCCCGGAAGGGAAGTACCTCAAGTTCTACGTGCTGCAGGCCGTGTAGCGAGCGGGCGGCGCCTGAAACGCGAGAGGCCACGAGGTTCCGCACCTCGTGGCCTCTGCTGTGTCCGCCGTGGAGCGGGCGCCTTCGACCTCAGAAGTTGCCGGCGCGGGCCTCGTCGAACGGGACGCGGTGGTTCAGGTACGTCTCGGTCAGCGAGTGGGCGCCGCTGAACATGCCCTTCTCGGAGAAGTGGTGGACCTTCGCGCCCTCGCCCGCGTCGCGGAACAGGTCGCCCGGCGTCCAGCCCTTGCTGCCCTGGCCGAAGAGGACGGGCACCGCGTCGTTGTTGTTGACGTAGTGCACGTAGTTGGGCCCGTCCGGGTAGGTGGCCGCCGCCGCGCCGAAGGTCTCCACGTTGACGCGGCTGAGCGTCTGCTGCACCTGCTCCTTGGACATCCCATCTTCGATGCGCAGCCGGTTGGCGACGTCCTTCAGCGCGCGGGAGGTGATGAGGCCTCCATGGCTGTAGCCCATCAGGTGGATGTCACGGCCCGCCTTCAGCTCGGAGTAGACGATGTCCGACAGCGAGTCGACCGCGGGGTTCTTGCCCTTGTTCAGCTTGTCCTTCGCGGCCTGGATGACGTCGGCAATCATGCCGGACGTGGCGTTGTGCACGCCGATGGTACGCATGCCCGTGCTGTTCGCGATGGCCTGCAGCTCGCGCGCCTGGCCGTCCTTGTTGGTGGAGATGCCGTTGACGTAGACGACCGTCTCCTGGGCGTTCGGGTTGTTCGCCGGGACGAAGGCGGGCACCTGATCCAGCGGCGTGGTCGGCTCGAACGTCTGGCCACCGGCGCCCACCAGCTTGCCGTCGTAGACCTTGTCCTTGGCGCCCGCGGGCGCGGTGAACACGCCGGCGACGGCCTGCGTCTGCGCCGAACGGCTGTCGAACCCGTCCACCACGGCGCCGCGCTGGGCGGTGGCGCCCGCGACGGTGTTCTGCACGCCACGAGTGACGGGCGCGGCACTCTCGCGGACTTGGTCCGCGGTGCTGCGGGAGGTCTGCGCGATGGTGTTCCGTCCGCGCTGGATGGTGGTCATGAGGTGGGGGCTCCTGCGGAATCAGGGGGTGTTTCCGCATTGTCCTCGAATCCGACCGGAAGTTTCGTGTTGGTGCAGATTTCGCACGAAAACCCGTGTGGGCTCATGTCGCACGGCGCGTGAAGGCGTCGGAGCCCGGGCCCGAGGTTAAGGTGAGGCATGGTCCAGAAAGGTCAGTTCCTCGAGCGGGCGACGCTCGTTCCGGTGGGGCAGGAGGTCATGGAGGGCACCACCCACCGAGGAAGCCGGGCGCCTCCGCTGCTGATCATTCCACCTCGGCCAGACGAGGGGGGCGGCATGGACCATGTCGTGGCGGCGGAGCTGGTCTGGGCGGCGGCGAGCGCGGGTTTCCCTACACTGCGCTTCAACCACCGAGGCGTGGGGGCCAGCCAGGGCAAGCGGGGGAAGGACCTGGAGCTCCTCGCGGACGCCGAGGCCGCCATGCAGGTGCTTCTGGAGAACACGGGGGCGCCAGCGGTGGCGGTGGCGGCCCTCCATGGCGGGGCCCAGGTGGCGCTGGCGCTCCAGGCGAAGTACGCCACCGTCGGGGGCCTATGCCTGGTGGCGCCGGCCCTGGTGGATCCGGACGTCTTCTCCCGGGTGACCTGCCCGCTCCTGGTGGTGCAGGGGGAGGAGGACACCCGGCTCCCTCGGGCCGCGGTCTCCGCCGCTGTCGGCCGGGCTGGCGGCGACTTAGAGGTCATCGACGAGGCCGGTGCCACCTTCCAGAGGAACCTGCCCCAGGTCGGCCACGCCGTGGCGGCCTGGCTGCGGCGGCTCTCCGGCGGATGACCGATGCAGCGCAAACCTTTGGACTTCTTCACGTTTCTCGTTCCGCTCGCCCTTGCACGCCGGGAGAGGGGGCATCCAGACTGCCGGTGCAGACCCAATCGATGTGATGTTCGTTCGTAGGGGTCTCCAGACGCGTGTTTCGTTTCTCAAGGAGTGGCCTGATGCGGAAGGTGCGATGGACCCTGGGTGGCGCGGCGCTGGCCCTGACGCTGACGGCCGCCTGTGCGTCGGCTTCGCGTGAGGAGGACGCGCCCCCGCCCGTGGATGTGCAGGCGCTCGACCCCCGGGACGTGGTGAAGGGCGCCATCGTCGTGGACTTCAAGGACGGCACGACGAAGGCGGAGTTCGACGCCTGGGAGGTGGACTGGGGCGTCGACCTGGAGCTCAACTCCGTGGAGAGCGCCAGCGAGGCCCTCACGGTGGCCGTCGGGGTGGACGACGTGGACGGCGTGCTCGCGCGCATCCGTCAGCACCCGGACGTCGAGGCCGCCGAGCCGCTGATGGAGGTCCGCGCCAGCTTCACGCCCAATGATCCGCAGTTCGCGAAGCAGTGGAACCTGCGGATGATCGACATGCCCAAGGCCTGGGAGCGCAACCGGGGCAAGGGCGTGGTGGTGGCGGTGCTCGACACCGGCATCGCGTACGAGGACCACGACGACTTCAAGCAGGTGCCGGACCTCAAGGGCGTGAAGTTCGTGAAGGGCTACGACTTCGTCAACGACGACGAGCACGCCAACGACGACCACGGCCACGGCACGCACGTGGCGGGCACCATCGCGCAGGCCACCAACAACGGTGAAGGGGTAGCGGGCGTGGCCTTCGACGCCACGCTGATGCCCGTCAAGGTGCTCAACCACTTCGGCGGCGGCAACACGGCGGACATCGCGGACGCCATCCGCTTCGCGGCGGATAACGGGGCGGACGTCATCAACATGTCCCTGGGCGGCGGCGCGTATTCGCAGGTGATGGCGAGCGCGGTGGAGTACGCGCGCAAGAAGGGCGTCACCGTGGTGGCCGCGGCTGGCAACGGCGGGCGGCCCAAGGTGGAGTTCCCGGCGGCCTATCCGGGGGCGGTGGCGGTATCGGCGGTGGGGCCCGAGGGCACGCTGGCGCCGTACTCGTCCTACGGCAAGGAGGTGGATATCGCGGCGCCGGGTGGGGACAAGCGCCAGGGCGACGCGGGCGGCATCCTGCAGAACACCATCGACCCGCGCGACCCGGCGCGCTCCGTCTACGCGTCCTACCAGGGCACCAGCATGGCCACGCCGCACGTGGCGGCCGTGGCGGCGATGCTCTACGCGGCGGGCGCCAAGGGGCCGGACGAAGTGGAGAAGGCCCTCTACGCGGGCGCGAAGAAGACGGCGGACCAGGCCTGGAACGAGCAGTACGGCCACGGCCTGCTCAACGCCGAGGCGTCGCTCGCGGCGCTGGGCGGGGGCTCGGCCCAGTGGCCGCCGCTGTACTGGGCGCTGGCGCTGCTGGCGCTGGTGCTGTTGACGCTGCGAGGCCGCGCGCGGCCCGGCTACCTCAACGTGCTGGTGCGGCCGGCCTTCCTCATCCCGCTGCTGCTGTCCACGGTGGGGGCCTTCTTCCTGCGCGGGTGGTTTGGCGGCGCCGAGGGCGCGGCGGGCGACGTGGTGCAGACGGCGTCGCTGCCCATCCCCGACTGGGAGCGCATCATCTTCGGCCGGGGCAGGACGGTGAATCCGCTCTTCTACAGCGCGCTCATCCCGCTGCTGCTGTCGCTGCCGGCCATCAAGTGGCGCGGGCTGCGGTCCGCCATGGGCGGACTGGCGCTCGGCTTCGCGGGCTTCCTGGCCTACACGGCCTGGGCGGGGGCGCCAGCGCTGGCGTGGCTGCCCTTCGCGTTCCTCGCCAAGCCCTGGCTGGGGTTCAACACCGTCATCTGCCTCGTCATCGCCCGCGCGATGCTCCAGAAGGAGGACGCATGAAGCTCACGGGCCGCGTCGTCTTTCGCGACATCGAAACGGGCGTCTGGGTGCTGGAGGGGGACGACGGCACCACGTACCAGCTCGCCGGCGGCGACCGGAAGCTGAAGAAGGACGGTCAGCGCATCGAGGCCGAGGGCCGTGTGGATGGGGACACGCTCACCAGCGCCATGGTGGGCCCCATCTTCCACGTCAGCAGCTACCGCTTCGTCTGAGCCGGGCGCCGCACCATCACGGCTTCAACCCGGGCGCCGTCTTCAAGGCGTGCGCCCGGATCTGCCGCTGTCGCTCCTCGTAGTAGGCCTCCATGGGCAGCTCGCCGCGCCGCGCGGCGGCTCGGAGCGCACTCAGGGCCTTGCGCTCCGCGTGCAAGGCAGGCGGCGCGGGGGCCTCCAGCGGGGGGAGCGGGTACTGCGCGTCGTAGAAGTTGAGCGACAGGCCTCGCGAGTCCACCGCCACCAGCACCCCCAGCGACACCGTGGCGCCCACCACCCAGGGCAACAGGAGCCTGGCCAGCGAGGGCACGGGGCCCGCCTCCCGTGCCTCCTCGTCACTGGCGTGGATGCCAGGGCCCCAGATGGACGGGTTCCTGCGCGCGAAGGCGCGCAGGGCACCCAGCCCGGCCCAGCCCGCCGCCGCCAGGGCGAGCACCAGCCGCGGATCCGTCGTCTCCGAGGCATCCGCCGTCTCCTCGCCCATGGCCTTGGCCGCCAGGAAGAGCACCGAGGACACCAGGTTGTTGGCCGCGTGGGCGCCAATGCCGGGCCACAGCGAGCCGGTCCTCAGGTAGAGCCACCCGAAGAGCAGGCCCAGCTCGGTGCGCGCCACGAAGCCCACGGGGTCCAGGTGGAACGCGCTGAACACCACCGCCGAAATCACCAGGGGGCGGAGGGACGGTGCGGGAGGCGCCGGGGAGATGCCTCGCTGGAAGATGCCGCGGAAGAAGAACTCCTCGCAGAGCGGCGCCGCCACCGTCACGCCCGCGAGGATGAGGGCCAGCTCCACGGGGGTCTGTTCCTCGAACAGCCGCGAGCTGTCGAACATCCGCGTCAGCCACTCGGGCGCAATCGACTGGGCCAGGAACTGGATGGGGACCACCAGCGCGAAGAAGTTCGCCACGCCCAGCAGGAAACCCATGAGCGTGGCGCCTCGAGGCGCGGGCAGCAGCCCCGTGTAGAGGACGGGGCGCCAGCCCGCGTGGCGCAGCATCACCCAGCCCAGCCCCAGGAAGACGATGAGCTCGGTGAACCAGATGCCGAAGGCCGGGTTGGCGAGCTGGACCGTGCCTCCCACGAGGATGAACAGCCCGAGCGCGAGGGCCGCGCTCGCCATGGCCAGCCACCTCGGGCTCGGGCCCGGACTGGCTCCGGAAGGCGGCCCTGGCGGCGTGGGCGGCGGGGGGGCGCTAGGGGTGGCGTCTTCCAACGGTGATTCTCCTAGAGTGTTCGAACCTTGACGTCCTTCAGCCTGGCTCGATCAGCGCGGCGGACGTGGAGGCATCATGCCTGCGTCCTGGGCATCCTGGGGCGTGGTCTGGATGCGGCGACGTCGCACGCGGCGGCGTTCCAGGTCGAGGCCCGCACCGAGGCGCAGGCGTACCAGATTCGCGCGTGGCGTGGCAGCACACCGGATGCGCTGGCCCTGCTGCCTCCGCGGCGAATCGTCCAGTACCTGGGCCTCAACGCCTTCGAGCTCGCCATCGGCGAGGACCTGGGCTTCGAGTCCAATCTCCGCATCTGGGCGGACTTCGGCCTGCCGCACGGCGAGGCGGCGCTGGTGGACGGGCTCCGCTCGGAGGACGCGGAACTGCTGCACGCCTTCGTGCGCTACGCCACCGGCGGCTTCGAGGTGCGTCTCGGGCGCCAGCTCTACGGTGACGCCGGTGACATCCTCGCCTTCGACGGCTTGCGCGTGCGCTACGTGGGGCGGGTGGGCCTGGGCGTGGAGGCCTACGGTGGGCTGTGAGGGAAGGGCACGATGCTCGCCGAGCGACGCGCGAGTTGACGACAGCGCCCCGAGGCACGGTGCCCCGCCCGCGTTCGCGGGCGGTTCAGGGGGCGCATCAGGCCCGCTTCAGGTACTCGCGGATGTCGTCGGCGAGCTGCGTCCGTGCCTGCGGCTCGGTGGCCGCGGGTCCCAGCGACAGCTTCTTGTCGGCCTCGGTGAGCAGCTTCTGGTCCAGCAGGAAGGCCACCGCGTTCTCCAGCGTCACCTTGGCCAGGGACTCGGAGGCGGTGATGCGGCCGGCGTGGTACTCCGCGCGGCCCGTCTCCAGGGCCAGCTTGACGAAGCTCTTCCGGTCCTCGGCGATGCCGTTGGCCACGTCCTGCATCGTCATGGCCGCCAGGAGGTACGCCTCCAGGTAGTCCCGCAGCATGTCCGCCAGGAACTCCAGGTCCGGGCGGGCATGGGCCTCCGGCGCCACGCGGAGCGTCTCGTTCTCCTCGAGCACCAGCCCCATGCGCTCCAGCCGCTCCACCGTCTCCGCGAAGATGGAGTCGAAGGTGGTGCCCACCCGGTAGATGAACTCCACCTTGAACAGACGCGACAGGAAGAGCGCGCGCTCCTTCACCGTGTCGTAGGGCGCGGGGCTCCCGCTGGCGAGAATGGCGTTGGCCACGAGGCTCCGCGAGGCCACCAGGTTCATCAGCGTGTTCTTGTAGAAGGACATCTCCGGGCGGCGGGCGTCCTCCACCTGGTAGATGACCTCGCCGCGCGCTTCCTGGGTGCGCACCATCTCATCGTCGATGAAGGTGCGCATCGCGTCCTGGATGGGGCCCAGCGTCTCCGGGTTGCTGGGCGCGTTGCGCATCTCCACCGATTGCGGAGCGCCTTCCTCCACGGCGATGCGGCGGAGGATGTTGATGCGGTCCGCCATCTCCCGCTGCGTCAGGCCGCGGCGGCGGTGGGAGAGCAGGGCGGTGCTGACCAGCGCGTGCGGCGTCACCGTGGACACCTTGCTGATGCCGTACATCACCCGGTTGCCCAGCGCACGCACGAGCCCCTTCTTCTGCTCGTCCGACACAGGCTCGTCGGGGTTGATGCCACGGGCCTTCATGAATTCGCGCAGCGAGATGGGCTCGTCGAAGCCCAGGTGGATGCGGCCATAGCGGGCCGCCAGGACCTTGGGCGCGCTGAGGAGCGCCTTGATGTCCTCGGGCTTCTTCTCGCCTCCCGCCAGCTCCTTCGAGTAGCTGCTGGACTCGACGACCTTCTCGTAGTCGATGGCCACCGGCACGAAGATGAGGTCGTCTCGGGCGCCCTCCAGCACGGACTCCACCTGCCAGGTGAACATGCCCAGCTTGGGCAGCAGCAGCTTGCCGGTGCGAGAGCGGCCGCCCTCCGGGAAGAACTCCTGGTGGATGCCGTCGTGCACCAGCTTGCGCACGTAGGCCTTGAACGACGCGGCGTAGACCTTGTCCCCCTTGAACGAGCGCCGGAGGAAGAAGGCGCCGCAGCGGCGGAAGAAGGTCCCCAGGGGCCAGAAGGAGAGATTGGCGCCCGCGGCCACCAGGGGCACGGAATAGCCCCGGTTCCACAGCACCCAGCTCATCACCAGGTAGTCGACGTGGCTCTTGTGGCTGGGGCACAGGACGATGGGCGCGCGGCCCGCGGCCTTGAGCGCCCGGTGCAGGCCCGCCTCGTCCACGTGCATGCCGTCATAGATGCGGTTGAACACCCACTCCAGCACCGGCGAGGTGAACGCCAGGGCGGTGGGGCTGGGCTTGGCGGCGATGGCCTCCAGGTTCCGCCGCGCCTCGCGCAGCACGCTCTCGGGCTTGCGGCCCGACTCGGCGGCGCATTCGTCCACCACCTTGCGCAGGGCGCGGTCGCGCAGCGTCTCCTCGATGATGCGGGAGGCGGGCTTCACGGGCGGACCGAACACGGCCCGCGTCTCTCGCGCGAGGTGGACGTGGAGGCTGCTGCGCACCTTGCGGGCCAGCACCTCGTCCGAGTCGCGCGGGTTGTCCGCCACGAAGCGCTGCAGGTCGATGGGCTCGCCCACGCGGAACTGCGCGCGCTTGTAGTTGCGGAAGAAGGCCAGCATGGAGTGCAGGAAGCCCGGCGCCTCCGGGCTCCCGAACACCACGTCCACCCAGTTGGGCTTGAGCCGCGCGGGCCGCTTCTCCCAGACGAACAGCTCCGGCACCAGGTACACGGGCCGGTCGGACTGGCGCGCCATGGCCACCAGGGCGGGGAAGGGGTCCTCGCGCGTCTCCTTGCCAGAAGGGCTGAGCAGGGCGGTGCGGCGGAGGAACACGAGCCCGCTGCCGCCCGCCTGCCGGGCGTGCTCGAAGCGCTGGAGGAAGTCACCGCGCTGTTTCGTCTGCCGCCAGGGCCTGGTGAACCAGGGCCGCAGGTTCACCACGGCGCGCACGGGCGGAAGCGCCCGGCGCACCATGGCCCACGTCAGGTAGAGGAAGTTCACCCAGGCGGTGGTGCGCATGACGTGCACCACGAAGCCCTTGGCGTGCAGGTTCCGGAGCTCCGTCTCGGACTCCGGCGGGAAGTGCACGCTCTCCAGGTAGCGCGTTCCCAGCGCCCGGCCCATGGGGCCGAATTCGTCCTTCAACAAGGACGCTCCCCGATTCGCAGACTGTGACAGCGCGGTCTCCAAGGATGCTCCTGGCTACATGTTGTCGGGCGTGGGAATGCCCAGCAGCGTCAGCCCAGCGGCCAGCGTAACCCGAGCGGCGTCAATCAGGGCGAGTCGCGCAGAACGCAGTGCGTCATCCCCTTCGACGTTGATGCGCTTGTCGCGCTCCTGGTTGCCGAGCGTGTAGTAGCGGCTGAGGGCCGAGGCCACGTCGAGCAGCAGCCGGGCCACGAGGCTGGGCTCGTACTGCTCCGCCGCGTCGCGGACCACCTCGGGCAGGCGCATGATTTCACGCAGCAGGGCCTGCTCCTCGGGGAGCGTCAGCAGCCCCGCGTCGTAGCTTGCCGGCGCGCCCCCGCCCTTGCGCAGCACGTTGACGGCGCGTGCGTGGGCGTACTGGAGGTAGGGACCGGTGTGGCCCTCGAAGCTGAGCACCTCGTCCCAGTCGAAGGTGTAGTCGCTGGCGCGCTTGTGCTTGAGGTCGCCGAAGGCGATGGCGCCCAGGGCAATCTGCTCGGAGAGGGCGTCCGCGTCATCCGTCTGGATGCGCCCGGCCTCCACGTTCTCCCGCACCTTGACGGACACGCGCTCGCGCGCCTCGTCCAGCACGTCGTTGAGCTGCACCACCTGTCCCTTGCGCGTGCTCATGCCGTGGATGCGGCCGAACGCGACGTGGACGGCGCGGTCCGCCCAGGGCAGGCCCATCTCCTTCAGCGTGCGGAACACCTGCCGGAAGTGCAGCGCCTGGTCCTGCGCGACGACGTACAGCGACTTGTCGAAGTGGAAGCGCTCGTAGCGGTCCTGCGCGGCGGCCAGGTCACGCGTGGCGTACAGCGTGCTGCCGTCGTTCTTCTTCAGCAGGATGGGCGGCTCGTTCTCCGCGTAGGGCAGGTCGACGATGAGCGCGCCCTGCGACTCCTTCACGCCGGGCTTCTGGGCAATCTGGTCGATGACCGCATCCATCTTCCCCTGGTAGCGGCTCTCGCCCTCGATGTGCTCGAACTCGATGCCCATCCGCTCGTAGATCTTCTTGAAGCCCTTGATGCTCGTGTCGCGGAACTGGTTCCAGAGCTTGAGGGCCTCGGCGTCACCGGCCTCCATGCGGCGGAAGAAGGCGCGGGCCTTCTCGTCGAACTCGGGCTCGGCCTCGGCGCGCTTGTTGGCCTTGACGTACACCTCCACCAGGTGGGCCATGTCGTCGATGCGGGCCGGGTCGCCGTACTCCTGGAAGCCCACGGCCACCAGGCCGAACTGCTTGCCCCAGTCGCCCAGGTAGTTGATGCCCTCCACCCGCCAGCCCAGCGCCCGGTAGATGTTGGCGATGCAGTGGCCGAGGAACGTCGTGCGGATGTGGTGGAAGCCAATGGGCTTGGCGATGTTCGGCGACGAGTAGTCGATGACCACTGTCTTGCCGCGGCCCGCGTCGTCGTCACCGCCATAGCGGATGCCCGCGGCGCGCGCGGCGTCGATGACCTCCGCCGTGAAGGGCAGGGGGGCGAAGCGCGCGTTGACGTAGGGGCCCACCGCCTTGATGTCGAGCCCGGGGACGCTGAGCGACTGCGCCAGTCCGGCGGCGATGGCGGGTGGGGCCTTCTTCTGGGCCTTGGCGAGAGGGAAGGTGGCGAAGCTGAGGTCGCCGTGCGCCGGCTCGGCGGGCTTGACCTGGGCTTCGATGTCGGCCGCCGGCACGCCCAGGGCACTGGCAAGAGCCTGGGCGAAAGCGGCGCGGTAACGGGAGTAGACGGAAGTGCTCATGGGACCGCGCGGATACTAGACAAACCGAGGTGGCTTCCGGCCACCTCTTGTGCGCTCCCGTAGCGAATCCGCCACTCAGGGAACGGCGGGGGCCCGGCGGCTGGGCCGGACCACCGCGGACACGGTGTCCAGCAGCTTGGGCAGGTTGAGAGGCTTTTCGAAGAAGCCGTCAATGCGCTCCAACCCCTGGCCCGAGGTGAGGGAGGCCACCTCGCTGGCTCCGGAGATGATGTACACGACGATGTCCGCCAGCGACGCGTTGCCACGGATGAAGCGGAGCACCGACTGCCCGTCCTCTTCGCTCAGCCGCAGGTCGAGCAGGACCATGGCCGGCCGGATGTGGGAGAGGATGGACCGGGCCTCCGAGGCGCCCGAGGTGGCCATCACCCGGTAGCCCTCCTGCTCCAGCACCTGCTGGAGCACCTCGCGGCAGTCGGCGTCGTCCTCCACCAGCAGGATGCCGCCGGACTTGGGGGCCGCCTGCGCCATCTCCGGCGCGCTGACGGCTCCGGCGAACATCGGGAGCACCATCTGGAAGGTGCTGCCCTCGCCGAGCACGCTGGCGCTCTCCATCCGTCCGCCGTGAAGGGCGACAATCTTCCCCACCAACGGCAGTCCCAGCCCCGCGCCGGGGGGCCGGGGCATGCCGGGGGTGGCGCGGTAGAAGGCGTCGAACACGTGCTCCAGCGCCTCGCTGGACATGCCCGGCCCGCTGTCCTTCACGGTCAGCATGGCCAGCCCGTCCTCGGAGGACACGCGCACCTCGACGGTGTCGTCGGCCTCGCTGTGGTGGATGCCGTTCTCCACGAGGTTGTGGATGGCCTCGGCGATGCGCTCGCGGTCGCCGCGGACGAAGACTTCGGGGCAGGGGGGAATCACCACCCGGACCTTGCAGTGCTCCGCCAGGGCACCCAGTGCACGGACCACTTCCTCGGCCACCGCCTTGAGCCCGAAGGGCCGCTGGTTGAGCTGCATCTTCCCGGACTGGAGCCGGGACATGAGCAGCAGGTCGTTCACCATGCGCAGCATGCGGTCCGAGTTCCGGTCGCAGATCTGCACCGCGCGCCGCTGGGCGTCCGTGAGGGGCCCCAGCTTCTCGCGGCCCATCATCGCCAGGTAGGACTTGATGGTGGTGAGCGGGTTCTTCAGGTCGTGCGAGACGTTGCCCAGGAGCTCCTCGCGGTTCTGCTCCAGACTCTTGAGTCCGGCGATGGCCGTTTGCAGGTCCTTGTTGCGTCGCGCGCTGTCATCGCGCAGGCGCGCTACCTCGTAGGCGGCCGTGAGCTGCGCGGCCAGTGACTGAAGCAGCGTGTCGGAGGGCTCGCGCCGGGCACCCAGCACCACCAGCACGCCGCCCACGCCCGAGGGGCCCTCGAGCGGCACGGCGATGGTGTCTCCGTCGCGCAGCAGGGCCTTCTGCGAGAAGGCCTTGCCCACCACGCCCTCTCCGGGGACGGCTGCCGTCACGCGGTCGTCGTAGCGGCCCCGCACGTGCTCGACGTGGAGCTGCTCCCGGGACGGGAAGTAGCGCGCCACGTAGCAGACCTTTGGCTTCAGCAGCGTGTGGAGCGTCTGCAGATGGGAGCGGAGCGCCTCGGTGGGCCCCGCGTTGTCCGTCAGGTGCCGCGCCATCTCCAGCAGGGCGCGGTGGGCGGCATCCGCATCCACCGGGGGAACCGGCTTCGCTGCACGCTTCTTGGGAGTCTTCTTCGTCGCCTTCGCAATCGGACGCAGCGGTACGACTTCCGCCAGCGTCGCCTTCTTCTTGGAGCGCACGGGTGAATCCTCGCTCAACTTCCGCGCGCATGGGAACGGCCCCCGCCCTCCGGGGCCTTCCGGAGGACAGTGGCCGTGTCACCTGGACGACAGCCGGGGCTCAGGCCCGGCGCTGGATGCGCTGGTCGTTGCCCAGGGCGTAGGGCTCCACCAGGAGCGGCTGCACCTTCTCCTGGTAGCCCTCCACGGAGAAGCCGCCCTCGGCCAGGGCGCTCAGGGCGGAGGTCTGCACCCGGCGAGCCGTCTCGTCGGCGGTGAGCAGCTTCAGCATGGGCTCGCGCGCCGGCTCGTACTTGAAGGCGCCCAGCGCCTTGAGCGCGGCGATCTTCACGTCGTCGGACATGTCTTCCAGGAAGGGCACCACCACGGGGGGGATGCGAGGGTCCTGGCTCCCGGCCACATGGTGCAGCAGCACCACCTTCTTCTCCGGGTTGCGCGTGTAGTGGGCCGACAGGTGCTGGAGCGCGTCCACGCAGGCGGTGATGACCTCTTCCTCGGACGTCAGCTCACCCAGCAGACGAAGTGCCCACGACGCGGCCTGCTCGCTGGTCCGGAGGAACTCCAGGATGGGCGGTACGGCGACGTCCTTGCCGAAGCTCTTCACCAGCTCGAAGGTGTGCTCCTTCTCGTCGGCGTCCGTGGTGAGCGGGTCCACGGTGATGGTGAAGCGGCTGAGCAGCACCGTGACGGCCTCGGGGATCTTCATCTCCCCCAGCTGCTGAATGGCCTTCTGCCGGGTCGAGGGGTCACCGTACTTCTGAATGACCTTGGGCTTGAGCTTGAGGGCTTTCTCGGGGCCCGAGCCGCCCGTGAAGAAGTCAAAGAGGCCCATGTTCGCGTGTGCTCCGTTTGGTTCGGCGGCGTGAAGAGATGGGGCGCCGTCCGTCTATGACGGTGCGGCGCCCAGGACAAGAGGCAAGAGGTTAGAGCGTCAGCTCGCGGCGGACGTCACCCTGGTACGCCCGGGCAAGGGCCTCCGCGGCGGCCCGGGCTTCGGGGGTGGTCTCCTCGGGGACCTTCACCTGGAGGTGGAGGTACAGGTCGCCCGGCGTCCCGCCCTTGAGCGAGGGGACGCCGCGTCCCTTCAGCCGCATGCGGCGGCCCGATTGGGAATGCGGCAGCACCTTCACGGTGACTTCTCCCTGGAAGGTGGGCACGCGCACGTCGGCGCCCAGCAGGGCTTCGGACACCGTCACGGGCAGGTCGAGGTGCAGGTCGTCGCCCTCGCGGCGCACCAGCGGGTGTTCCGCCACCTCGGTCTCGATATAGAGGTCGCCCGGTGGCCCGCCGCGGGTGCCCGCCGCGCCCTGGCCCGCGAGCCGGACCTTGGAACCCGTCTGGACGCCGGCGGGGATCTTCACTGTCAGCCGGGTCTGCTCCTCACGGACGCCCGTGCCCCCGCACTGGGGGCAGGACGGCGCGGCCTTGCCCGTGCCGTGGCAGTTGGGGCAGGCGCCAGCGCTCCCGAACAGGCTCCCGGCCCGGCGCGCCCTTCCGGTGCCGTTGCAGACGGTGCAGGTGGTCACCGCGCCCGACGTGCCCCGGCCACTGCACGTGGCGCACCGGCCCGGACGGGTGATGGCGAGCTGGCGCTCGGTGCCGGAGACGGCCTCGGCCAGGCTGAGGTGGACGCGGGCGGAGAGGTCCTCACCGCGCTCCGGACCGGAGCTCCGGGCGCGCCGGCCGAACATCTCGCCGATGTCGAAGCCGCCCGCGGCGCCCGCGCCGCCACCCCGGCCTCCGAACAGATCGCCAAAGAGGTCGCCCAGGTCGAAACCCTCGGCGCCGTAGGGGATGCCCCCCGCGCCCGCGCTCCCGGCTGAGGCTTTGTAGGCCCGGTAGGCCTCCGCCTTCTTCTCGTCGAAACCAATCTTCTCCGCGTCGGGGCCGAACTCGTCGTACAGCTTGCGTTTCCTGGGGTCCGACAGCACCTCGAACGCGGAGCTGAGCTGCTTGAACTTCTCCTCGGCGGCCTTGTTGCCCGGGTTGACGTCCGGATGGTACTTGCGTGCCAGCTTGCGGTACGCCTTCTTGACGTCCTCCGCAGAGGCCGACCGGTCGACGCCGAGGATCTGGTAGTAGTCGTCCGCCATTTGTTCCCGCCGTGGTGTACCCGTCTGAACGTAACCAGCCGGTAGGCACGCGCCAGCACGGACTGTCCGAACCGTGCGAGATGTATAAAGTCGCCGGAGGATGAGGGAGCCCATGTCACCGCCTCGCTGGCTCGGAGCGGATACCCTGTGGTTGGCGGGCTGGCTCTCACTGATGCCCGCCGCGGGCGCCGCGGCCGCGCCTCCGTCCAGCGTGGAGGGCAGGGTGGCGGACCGGGTGGTCGCCATCATCGAGGGCCAGGTCCTCACCCTGAGCGAGCTCCGCTTCGAGGCGCGGGTGGCGCTCATCCAGCGAGGAGGCGGCCAGGCCCTGGACCTCCCGCTCGACGAGGACACGCTCCGGGGCGCCCTGGAGCTCATCATCAATCAGCGGGTCCAGGTCCTGAATGCGGACCGGCTCCAGGCGTTTCCGGCCGAGCCCGCCGAGGTCCAGGCGCGCCTGGCGGCCTTCCAGGCGGCGCTGGGGGGCGCCACGGCGTTGAAGCAGTTCCTGGCCCGCCATGACGTCGATGCCCAGGGGCTGGAGCAGGTGCTGGCCCGGGGCCTGCGGGCCGAGCGCATCCTGGACAGCCGCATCCGGCTGCGGGCGCAGGTGGGGGAGACGGAGGTCCGGCGGCACTACGAGCAGCACACGGAGGAGTACCCGGAGGGCTACGAGGCCGCTCGGGCCACCATCCGGGAGAAGCTGGTTCGGGAGCGGTATGGGGCGCTGGCGGCAGAGGAGCTGGCGCAGGTGCGGGCCTCGGCGCAGGTTCGCCGCGTGGCGCCGTTTGCCCGGGAGGGAAGTCGATGAGGCGGATGCGCGAGGAGCCGGCGCCTGGTGCCCGGCACGGCTACACCATCCGGCAGATGATGGCGGAGGACCTGCCCGCCGTCATGGCGCTGGAGCAGGCCGCGTTCAAGAACCCCTGGTCCCAGGACCTGCTCAAGCGGGAGCTGCAACACGAGTGGTCCACCATCCTCCTCGTGGAGGAGGAGCGGGAGGAAGGCCCCCCCGAGCTGCTGGGGCTGGCCATCTTCTGGATCGTCCATGATGAGGTGCACGTGCTGAACGTGGCCACCGCCCCCAAGCACCGGCGCCGGGGCGTCGCACGCGCCGTCATGGAAGAGGTCCTGGAGCGCGGCCGGGCCCGCCGCTGCACGCTGGCGACCCTGGAGGTGCGCAAGAGCAACGAGGCGGCGCTCCAGCTCTACCGTGCCTTCGGCTTCCGCCCGGTCGGCATCCGTCCGAACTACTACGTGGACGAGGGTGAGGACGCCGTGGTGATGGTCCTCGACTTCTAGCCGCACGCGGAGTAGACGACCGCCCCGTTGTAAACCGGCCGTGCGCAGGCGCATCGAGGCTGGGAATGGGACCTGGGGCCCTCGCCGGTTGTAGGCAAGGGCCAGGCCGTGCTTGACACGGATAGGCCCCTTCCTATACTCGCGCGCCTTTCCGTAGTCTTGTAGGTAGATATGCGCCGCCTCGTGTCTCTGGCGGCGACGAACCCGAAGAAGAGGTATCAGTGCCGACCATTAGCCAGCTGGTCCGCAAGGGCCGCGAGAAGCTCGTCGTCAAGGGCAAGAGCCCCGCGCTCAAGGAGTCCCCCCAGAAGCGTGGCGTCTGCACGCGCGTGTACACCACGACCCCGAAGAAGCCGAACTCGGCACTCCGCAAGGTGGCCCGTGTTCGCCTGACGAACGGGATCGAGGTCACGTCCTACATCCCCGGCGTGGGTCACAACCTCCAGGAGCACTCGGTGGTGATGATTCGCGGTGGCCGTGTGAAGGACCTCCCGGGTGTCCGCTACCACATCGTCCGTGGAACGCTGGACTCCGTGGGTGTGGCAGGCCGCAAGCAGAGCCGCTCGAAGTACGGTGCGAAGCGCCCGAGCTGATTCGGTCGTCTCGCGGATCACCTTCTGAATCGAAGTGTCCGGACGTTTCGCCCCGCACCCTGGGGAGCGTCCTCGAGAAGTTCCTCCAGCAGTACGTGAAGCCCCGTGAGTGCTCTCCCAAGAGGAGGGTGGGGCGTAAGGGAAGAGAGAAGAGATGCCTCGCCGTCGCGTAGTCGCCAAGCGCAAGATTCTTCCGGATCCGAAGTTCCAGGACCGGCTCGTCACCAAGTTCGTCAACGACCTGATGCGGAAGGGCAAGAAGTCCATCGCGGAAGGCGTTTGCTACGGTGCCTTCGCCCTCATCGAGGAGCGCGCGAAGGAAGACCCCCTCAAGACCTTCAAGAAGGCCCTCGACAACGTCAAGCCGGTGCTCGAGGTGAAGAGCCGCCGCGTCGGTGGCGCCACCTACCAGGTGCCCGTCGAGGTCCGTCAGGACCGCCGCGTGGCGCTCGGCATGCGCTGGATCATCACCTACTCCAAGGCGCGTGGTGAGAAGACCATGAAGGAGAAGCTGGCCGGCGAGATCATGGACGCCGCCAACAACCGCGGCAACGCGGTGAAGAAGCGTGAAGACACGCACAAGATGGCGGAGGCCAACAAGGCCTTCGCTCACTACCGCTGGTAGGCCCTCGAGGCTTCGCGGTCGCCGCCCGGATGCAGAGGATGCATCCGGGCGGTTTTGTTAGATGAAGCAGGTTCTCTGAAATCGTCCGGCCGGCAGGTGTCGAGGCCTTGGGCCCGCCCTTCCTACCTGGAGAGGTATTGAGTCATGGCCCGTGAGTACCCCCTCGAGCGCTACCGCAACATCGGCATCATGGCGCACATCGATGCCGGCAAGACGACGACCACGGAGCGCATCCTCTTCTACACCGGCGCCATCCATCGGATGGGCGAGGTGCACGAGGGCAACACCACCACCGACTGGATGGTGCAGGAGCGCGAGCGCGGCATCACGATCACGTCCGCCGCCATCTCCGCCTTCTGGAATCGGCGCGAGCAGCGCTACCGCGTGAACATCATCGACACGCCGGGGCACGTGGACTTCACCATCGAGGTGGAGCGCAGCCTGCGTGTGCTGGACGGCGCCATCGCCGTCTTCGACGCGGTGAACGGCGTGGAGCCGCAGTCCGAGACGGTGTGGCGCCAGGCGGACAAGTACAAGGTCCCCCGCATCTGTTTCATCAACAAGATGGACCGGGTGGGCGCGGACTTCGAGATGTCCGTGGGCACCATCCGCGAGAAGCTGGGCGCGCGGGCGGTCCGCATGCAGCTGCCGCTGGGCGCGGAGGAAAAGCACCGCGGCGTCATCGACCTGCTGAAGATGAAGGCCCTGGTGTTCCACGACTCGGAGCAGGGCAGCCGCTACGACGAGACGGACATCCCCGAGGAGCTCAAGGAGGCCGCCGAGGCCGCCCGCGCCGAGCTGCTCGAGGCCGCGGCCGAGCAGGACGACGCGCTCACGGAGAAGTTCCTGGAGGGGGTGGAGCTGACCGAGGACGAGATCCGGGGCGCCATCCGGAAGGGCTGCGTGGGCCTGAAGCTGTTCCCGGTGTTCTGCGGCTCGGCCTTCCGCCACAAGGGCGTGCAGCCGCTGCTGGACGCGGTGGTGGACTACCTGCCGAGCCCGCTGGAGGTCCCCCCCATCCACGGCAAGACGCCCAATGGCGAGGACGCCGTGCGCGAGACGCGGGACGACGCGCCCTTCAGCGCGCTGGCGTTCAAGATCATGAACGACCCCGCGTTCCAGTCCCAGACGCTGACCTTCCTCCGGGTGTACTCGGGCAAGCTGGAGGCGGGCTCTGCGGTGTGGAACTCGGTGAAGGGCAAGCGCGAGCGCGTCAGCCGGCTCGTGCAGATGCGCGCGGACAAGAAGGACGAGATCACCGAGTGCTACGCCGGTGACATCTGCGCGGTGGTGGGCCTGAAGCTGGCGGGTACGGGTGACACGCTCTGCGACGACAAGCACCCCGTCATCCTGGAGCGGATGGAGTTCCCTGAGCCCGTCATCGACATCGCCATCGAGCCCAAGTCGACGGCGGACCAGGACAAGATCCTCCAGTCGCTGCAGCGCCTGGCCATGGAGGACCCGTCCTTCCGCGTGAAGACGAACGAGGAGACGGGGCAGACGCTGATCGCCGGCATGGGCGAGCTCCACCTCGAGATCATCGTCGACCGCCTCCTGCGCGAGTTCAAGGTCGACGCGAACATCGGCAAGCCCCAGGTGGCCTACCGCGAGACGGTCACCTCGCAGGTGGAGATGGAAGGAAAGTACATCCGCCAGACGGGGGGCCGCGGTCAGTACGGCCACATCTGGCTGCGCGTGGCGCCCAACGAGCCGGGCAAGGGCTTCTCCTTCGAGAACAAGGTGACGGGCGGCGTGGTGTCCAAGGAGTTCGTCGAGGCCGTGAAGGCCGGCTGCGCCGAGGCCATGCAGAACGGCCCGGTGGCGGGCTACCCCATGGTGGACGTGAAGGTGGAGGCCTACGACGGCTCCATGCACGACGTGGACTCCAGCGAGATGGCGTTCAAGATCGCCGGTTCGCTGGCGTTCAAGGACGCCGTCCGCACGGCCGCGCCCGTGCTGCTCGAGCCCATCATGAACTGCGAGATCGTCACCCCCGAGGAGTTCATGGGCGACGTCATCGGCGACCTGAACGGCCGTCGCGGGAAGGTGCTGGGCATGAATCCCCGGCCTGGCCGCGTGCAGGCCATCCAGGCACAGGTCCCGCTGGCGGCCATGTTCGGGTACTCGACCGACCTGCGCAGCCGCAGCCAGGGAAGGGCGACCTACACCATGCAGTTCAGTCACTACGCGCCCGCGCCGAAGACGGCGCTCAACCGCTGAGTGCCCTCCGCCCGGCGGGGTGCCTGCCGGGCGATTTCAGTTGACGTTGTGGCAGCTTTGGAGCAGGACGCAGCACCTTCGCAGTTGTTTTCCGCGAGTCGAGACGTGCCGGGCTTCGGACCGGCAACCCCGTGAGGAGAGGCCATGGCCAAGGAGAAGTTCGAGCGTAACAAGCCCCACGTGAACATCGGCACGATCGGACACGTGGACCACGGCAAGACGTCGCTGACCGCCGCCATCACGAAGGTGCTGGCGAAGACGGGCGGCGCCACGTTCCTGGCGTACGACATGATTGACAAGGCGCCGGAGGAGCGTGAGCGCGGAATCACCATTTCGACGGCGCACGTGGAGTACCAGACGACGAACCGGCACTATGCCCACGTCGACTGCCCGGGCCACGCCGACTACGTGAAGAACATGATTACGGGCGCGGCGCAGATGGACGGCGCCATCCTGGTGGTGTCGGCGGCGGACGGCCCGATGCCGCAGACGCGTGAGCACATCCTGCTGGCGCGCCAGGTCGGCGTTCCCTACATCGTGGTCTTCCTGAACAAGGTGGACATGCTGGACGACCCCGAGCTGCGCGAGCTCGTGGAGATGGAAGTCCGCGACCTGCTGAAGAAGTACGAGTTCCCTGGCGACACCATCCCCATCATCCCGGGCTCCGCGCTCAAGGCGCTGGAGGGTGACACCAGCGACATCGGCGAGCCGGCCATCCTGAAGCTGATGGAGGCGGTGGACAGCTACATTCCGACGCCGCAGCGCGCGACGGACAAGCCCTTCCTGATGCCGGTGGAGGACGTGTTCTCCATCTCGGGCCGCGGTACGGTGGCCACCGGCCGCGTGGAGCGCGGTGTCATCAAGGTGGGCGAGGAAGTGGAAGTCGTCGGCCTGCGTCCGACGCAGAAGACGGTCGTCACGGGCGTGGAGATGTTCCGCAAGCTGCTGGACCAGGGCATGGCGGGCGACAACATCGGCGCGCTGGTGCGTGGCCTGAAGCGCGAGGACATGGAGCGCGGCCAGGTGCTGGCCAAGCCGGGCAGCATCACGCCGCACACCAAGTTCAAGGCGCAGATTTACGTGCTGTCGAAGGAGGAGGGCGGCCGTCACACCCCGTTCTTCAAGGGGTACCGTCCGCAGTTCTACTTCCGCACCACGGACGTGACGGGCACGGTGAAGCTGCCGGACAACGTCGAAATGGTGATGCCGGGCGACAACATCGCCATCGAGGTGGAGCTGATTACCCCGGTGGCCATGGAGAAGGAGCTGCGCTTCGCCGTTCGCGAAGGCGGCCGCACGGTGGGCGCCGGCGTCGTGTCGGACATCATCGCGTAGCGTAGACCCCCAGCGGCTCCCTGGGTTCCCATTTGGGGAATTTTCAGGGAGCTGATGGGAATCCAGTTGCACACCCTGGGGCGGGATGGTAGACACCGCGCCCCTTCGTTCTGAAGAAACGGCTCTGTGAAATCCAGGGGACGTCGGTCGTAACGCCCTCCCGCGGCAGAGGCAGAGTCCGTTCAAAGAGGTTCTTGCGAATGGCGACACAGAAGATCCGCATCCGGCTGAAGGCGTACGACTCGAAGCTCCTGGACCAGAGCGCGGGTGAGATCGTCGAGACGGCCAAGCGCACGGGCGCGAAGGTGGCCGGTCCGATCCCCCTTCCCACGCGCATCAACAAGTTCACGGTGCTGCGGTCCCCGCACGTGGACAAGAAGAGCCGTGAGCAGTTCGAGATCCGCACGCACAAGCGCCTGCTCGACATCCTCGAGCCCACGCAGCAGACGCTGGATGCGCTGATGAAGCTGGATCTTTCGGCTGGCGTTGACGTCGAGATCAAGTCCTAGGAAGCGGGTGGGCGTCCGAGTGGTTTCACTCCGACCCCCGCGAGGAAAGTGCCATGGCGAAGTTTGACGTAGTCGACCTGGATTTGAAGAAGGTGTCGGAGATCGAGCTCTCCGACGATGTCTTCGGCGCTCAGCCGAACGCCCACCTGTTCTACGAGGTGGCGAAGATGCAGCAGATCAACCGGCGCCGCGGCACGGTCGGGGTGAAGAACACCTCGCTGGTCAGCGGCGGCGGCAAGAAGCCCTGGAAGCAGAAGGGCACCGGTCGCGCCCGCCAGGGCTCCATCCGCGCTTCCCACTGGGTGGGCGGCGGTAAGGCGATGGCTCCCAAGGCTCGCGACTACTTCTACCGGCCGCCCCGTAAGGTGCGCCGCGGCGCCCTGAAGTCCGCGCTGTCCCTGCGGGCCCAGGAGAAGACGCTCATCATCCTGGATGGCTTCTCCCTGGATGCTCCGAAGAGCAAGCAGGCCTTCGAGGTCCTCACCAAGCGCTTGAAGCTCCAGAACGCGCTGGTGATCGACGACAAGGGCAACACCAACCTGCACCGCAGCGTGCGCAACCTGGCGAAGTTCGACGTGCTCCCGCCCGAGGGTCTCAACCTCGAGGCTGTTCTCCGGCACTCGCACCTCGTGCTCACGTCCGCGGCCGCGAAGACCCTCGAGGGGGCGCTGTCATGAATCTGAACGACGTCATCAAGGGCCCGCTCATCACCGAGAAGCTGGACAAGGCCCGCGAGAAGTTCCGGCAGTACTCGTTCATCGTCGACCGCAAGGCGACGAAGCACGACGTGGCCCGCGCGGTGGAGACGCTGTTCAAGGTCACCGTCGAGGGCGTGAACACCAACATCGTCCGCGGAAAGATCAAGCGGGTGGGTCGTAGCATCGGCAAGCGGCCCAACTTCAAGAAGGCGGTTGTGACGCTGAAGCAGGGCGACTCGATCGAACTCTTCGAGGGAGGGGCGGCCTGACGCCACGGCGTCGAGCCAGCCTGAGGAACACACCATGGGCATCAAGAAGTACAAGCCGACTAGCGCCGCCCGCCGTCTGATGACGGTGTCCGACTTCGCGGACATCACCAAGGACTCGCCCGAGAAGAGCCTCACCGAGCCGCTCAAGCGCTCCGGTGGTCGCAACGTCCACGGGCACATCACCCGCCGGCACCAGGGCGGCGGCCACAAGCGCCGCTACCGCGTCATCGACTTCAAGCGCCGGGACAAGGATGGCGTCCCCGCGAAGGTCGTGGCCGTCGAGTACGACCCCAACCGCACCGCCAACATCGCGCTGCTGCACTACGCGGACGGCGAGAAGCGCTACATCCTCGCTCCGGTGGGTCTGAGCGTGGGTGACACGGTGTTCGCCGGCGAGTCCGCGGACATCCGGCCTGGCAACAGCCTGCCGCTGCAGAACATCCCGGTGGGTACGGTCATCCACAACGTGGAGCTGAAGCCGGGCCGTGGCGCCCAGGTCATCCGCTCCGCCGGCACGTCTGGCCAGCTGATGGCGAAGGAGGACCGCTACGCGCAGGTGCGTATGCCCTCCGGCACCGTCCGCAAGGTCCTCATCGAGTGCCGCGCCACCGTGGGCCAGGTGGGCAACATCGAGCACGAAATCATCCGTATCGGCAAGGCGGGTAAGAGCCGCTGGCTGGGCATCCGTCCCACCGTCCGCGGTCTGGCGATGAACCCGGTCGACCACCCGCACGGCGGTGGTGAAGGCAAGTCCGGTCAGGGTAACCCGCACCCGGTGTCGCCTTGGGGCAAGAAGACCAAGGGTCTCACCACGCGCACCAACAAGCGCACTGACAAGTTCATCGTGTCCGGCCGCCGCCAGGGCGCGCGCAGCCAGTAAGAGGATTCCATGGCTCGTTCGATCAAGAAGGGTCCGTTCGTCGACGACTTCCTCGTGAAGAAGATCGAGGACATGATCAAGACGAACAAGAAGGCCGTCGTAAAGACGTGGTCCCGCCGCTCCACCATCCTTCCGGAGTTCGTGGGTCACACCTTCGCGGTGCACAACGGGAAGAAGTTCATCCCGGTGTTCGTCACGGAGAACATGGTTGGCCACAAGCTCGGCGAGTTCGCCCCGACGCGTACGTTCGGCGGTCACTCGGCGGAGAAGAAGGTCGCCAAGGCCCCGGGCAAGTAGCCTGGCGCATTGCCTGAGAGCCTGAGGAGAAGACCATGGAGTCGACTGCACATCTGCGTTTCCTGCGCATGAGCCCCCGCAAGATTTCCACCGTTGCGGAGCTCGTCCGGGGCAAGCCTGTCGAGGCGGCCCTCAACATCCTGAAGTTCACCAAGCGCGCCGCGGCCAAGCCGGTGGAGAAGCTCATCAAGAGCGCCGTGGCCAACGCGACTGACAAGTCCAAGGGCCAGGTCGACGTGGACACGCTCTACGTGAAGACCATCTCCGTGGACCAGGGCCCCACCCAGCGCCGGTTCATGCCGCGCGCCATGGGCCGGGCCACCCCTATCAAGAAGAAGACGGCCCACGTCCACGTGGTGCTCGCCGAGGCGAAGAAGTAGGACCCGTCGGGCCCTGCCCGGACGCTTCAAGGAGATTCACGTTGGGACAGAAAGTTCATCCGATCGGGTTCCGGCTGGGAGTCATCAAGACCTGGGACTCCAAGTGGTTCGAGCACAAGAACTACGCGCAGTGGCTCCATGAGGACATCCGCATCCGCGAGTTCGTGAAGAAGTCGCTGAACCACGCGGGCGTGTCCAAGGTGGAGATCGAGCGCGCCGCCAACAAGGTCAAGGTCAACGTCCACACCGCGCGGCCGGGCATCGTCATCGGCAAGCGTGGCGCGGGCATCGAGACGGTGAAGAAGGACCTCCAGCAGTTCACGAAGAACGAGGTCTTCCTCAACATCGTCGAGGTCCGCAAGGCGGAGACCGACGCGCAGCTCGTGGCGGAGAACATCGCCACGCAGCTCGAGCGCCGCATCGCCTTCCGCCGCGCCATGAAGAAGGCGCTGCAGACGGCCATGAAGTTCGGCGCCAAGGGTATCCGCGTGTCCTGCTCGGGCCGCCTGGGCGGCGCGGAGATGGCGCGCTACGAGTGGTACCGCGAGGGCCGCGTGCCCCTGCACACCCTGCGCGCGGACATCGACTACGGTTTCGCCGAGGCGAAGACGACCTACGGCAAGATCGGCTGCAAGGTCTGGGTCTGCAAGGGCGAGGTCCTCCCGGGCAAGGGCGGCCAGGCCCCCATGCCCTCCAACCGGTAATCAGCCCACCCGCACCGGGCGCTCTCTCTGGGAGCGTCCGGGGCAGGGCGGCGAAGGACAGCGACGATGCTTCAGCCTGCTCGTACGAAGTACCGCAAGATGCACAAGGGCCGCACGCCCGGCAGTGCCCACCGTGGTAGCGACATGACCTACGGTGAGTACGGCCTGATGAGCCTCCAGCCTGGGTGGATCACCTCCCGGCAGATCGAGGCGGCCCGTATCGCGATGACGCGTCACGTGAAGCGTGGCGGCAAGATCTGGATCCGTATCTTCCCGGACAAGCCCATCACCAAGAAGCCCGCTGAGACCCGTATGGGTACCGGTAAGGGTGGCGTGGAGTACTACGTCGCGGTGGTGAAGCCCGGCCGCATCCTCTACGAGATGGAGGGCATGACGCCGGAGGTGGCCACCGGGGCGCTGAAGCTGGCGCAGGCGAAGCTGCCGGTGCTCACGAAGATCGTGAAGCGGGCGGACCTGAGCCTCTAAGGCACCGAGCGGCGGGGGCCGGTCGTCAGGACGGCTTCCGCTCGCATGGAGAGAGAAATGGCGACTGCGAAGGAATTGAAGGAACTGTCGGCGGACGACCTGAAGCAGCGCGCGGCCGAGCTGCGCGAGACGCTGTTCCAGGACCAGCTGAAGCGGCGGACCGGTTCGCTGGACAACCCGGCCGAGCGCACCCAGCACCGACGGGACCTGGCGCGGGTTCTGACCGTGCTGACCCAGAAGACGAAGGCTCAGGGCTGAACCCCACGACTCCAAGCGCGCCCAGGTGAGTGAGGGGCGCGTGCGGCCATCCGGGCAGGAAGGCCCGGGTGCATGAGAGACAGTGAGAGAGAAGATGGCTGAAGCGACCGAGACGCAGGCTCCCGCGACTTCCACCCGTGGCCGTCCCAAGACGCGCGTGGGGATCGTCACTTCCAACAAGATGCAGAAGACGGTCGTCGTCACCGTCCAGCGCCGGGCTCCGCACCCGAAGTACGGGAAGATCATGAGCCTGCGCGAGAAGTACAAGGCGCACGTGGAGGACCACGACTACCCCAAGAAGATCACCATCAACGAGGGTGATCGGGTCCGGATCGCCGAGACCAAGCCCGCTTCGAAGGACAAGCGTTGGCGCGTGGTCGAGGTGCTGGAGAAGAGCAAGAACGTCTAGCACGCATGTCCCTTCCGCGTGGCCGTGAGGCGGCGCGGGACGGTCACCGGCGACAGGAGATTCCCAGATGATTCAGATGACGAGCGTGCTCGACGTGGCGGACAACTCGGGCGCGAAGAAGGTGTTCTGCATCAAGGTGCTCGGCGGCTCGAAGCGCAAGTACGCGTCCATCGGCGACGTGATTGTCGTGTCGGTGCGCGAGGCGCTGCCCAACTCGAAGGTGAAGAAGGGTGACGTGGCCAAGGCCGTCATCGTCCGCACCAAGCGCGAGGTGGGTCGTCCGGACGGCAGCTACATCAAGTTCGACGGCAACTCCGCGGTTCTCATCAACAAGGACATGGAGCCCATCGGTACGCGTATCTTCGGGCCTGTTGCCCGTGAGCTCCGCGCCCGCAAGTTCATGAAGATCATCTCGCTGGCGCCCGAGGTCCTCTGAGAGGACGGCAGGCCGGACGGCGAGCAGCCAGAGAGAGGAAGCCATGCAGAAGCTGAAGGTGGGAGACACGGTCCAGGTCATGGCCGGGGCCGAGGCCTCCGAGAAGAATCCGGCGACCAAGCGCGGCAAGGTGCTGAAGATCGATCGCGAGGCGGAGCGCGTGACGGTCGAGGGCCTGCGCCTGGTCAAGCGTCACTTGAAGAAGACGCCCCAGAGCCCCGAAGGCGGCATCGTCGAGAAGCCGGGCACGATCGCGCTGGCGAACGTGCAGGTGGTTTGCGCCAAGTGCGACAAGCCGACCCGGGTGGGCATCCGTACCGAGGGTGAAGAGGGCAAGAAGAAGCGGTTCTGCAAGAACTGCGACGCCCTGATTGACTAGGTGTCCGCGTTGGTGCATGTATGCGCGCCCTTTTCCCACCCGGGTGGTGGGGAAGGGCGGGCGTGCAGGCATTGGGGGCCCGTGGAGCAACAGGGGCCCTCGCGGTGTTTCCAGGTTCCAAACGAAGGACTGATCGGGCGTGCTGGGTCCACGACGGCGCCCCGAAGCAGAGGACAGGACGATGGCTGACGAGAAGAAGGCCGAGCAGAAGGAAAAGAAGGCGAAGCGCGGTAAGAAGGAAGAGGCCAAGAAGGTTGGCTTTGCCGCCAACATCGAGGAGGGCCTCGAGTCCAAGCCGGCGCGCCTGAAGGTGCGTTTCTTCAAGGAAGGTGTTCCCTCCCTCCTGAAGGAACTGAACCTGAAGAACCCGATGCAGGTTCCCCGGCTGGAGAAGATCGTCGTCAACATGGGTCTGGGCGAGGCGCTCGCCAACAACAAGATCCTGGAGTCGGCGGTGGATCAGCTCGCGGCGATCACCGGCCAGAAGCCCATCGTTACGCGCGCTCGCAAGTCCATCGCGAACTTCAAGCTGCGCCAGGGGCAGGCCATCGGTGCCGCCGTGACGCTGCGCGGCGACCGCATGTACGAGTTCATGGACCGCCTCATCACCGTGGCGCTGCCGCGCGTGCGTGACTTCAAGGGCGTGTCCCCCAAGGCGTTCGACGGGAAGGGCAACTACACGCTCGGCGTGCGGGAGCAGATCATCTTCCCTGAGATCAACTACGACCAGATCGAGAAGGTGAAGGGGCTCAACATCAGCTTCGTCACCACTGCGGTCAACGACGAGCAGGGGCTGGCGCTGATGCGTCACTTCGGCATGCCGTTCCGTCAGTAAGCCCTCGAGCCAAGGACCCGACGAAACATGGCCAAGCTCTCCAAGATCGCCCAGGCAAAGCGCAAGCCGAAGTTCTCGGTGCGCCAGTACAACCGCTGCCCGCTGTGTGGCCGGCCGCGCGCGTTCCTGCGCAAGTTCAAGATGTGCCGTATCTGCCTCCGCAATCGCGCCCTCCGCGGCGAGATCACCGGCGTCACCAAGTCGTCCTGGTAGTCGGAAGGGCAGGGCGCCTGGTCGGAAGCTCCCACCAGGCGCACTCGCGGTGGCTCCTCCGGAAGCCTCCGCACTGATGTCCGCAGTTCGAAGTGGCGGTCGCTGCGAACCCCCGGGATGGGCCCGGCAGGCGTAGTGGCTGCAAACGCGGGGCGCCCGGACAGGGGCCTCGCTTCGGAAGGTACTCCATGCCGGTCAATGATCCCGTCGGCGACATGCTGACCCGCCTGCGCAACGCTTCGCGCGCGCGTCACGACAAGGTCGTCATTCCCCACTCGAAGCTCAAGCTCGAGATCATCAAGGTCCTCAAGGACGAGGGCTACATCGGCGAGTACGTGGTTCACGAGCGCACCGTGCAGAACAAGCGCACCGTGTTCCCGGAGATCTCCGTGCAGCTGAAGTACGGCCCGGACCGCGCGCCCGCCATCACCGGCATCCGCCGCATCTCGAAGCCGGGTCTGCGCCGCTACGCGACCGTCCGCGAGATTCCTCAGGTGCTGGGTGGCCTGGGTATCTCCATTCTCTCCACCTCGCGCGGCGTCATGGTGGATTCCGAGGCCCGCAAGCAGAAGGTCGGCGGCGAGCTGCTCTGCACCGTCTACTAGCCAGCCGCCAGGGAGCGGCGCCCCGTGAGGGTGCGCCCCCCAGGCACAGAGGACCGAGGCAACCATGAGTCGGATTGGAAAACTGGCGATCAAGCTCGGCGACAAGACGAAGGCCGTCATCGCCGGCGAGCAGGTGAACTTCGAAGGCCCCAAGGGCAAGCTGTCGGTGAAGGTGCCTGGCAAGGTCAAGGTCGAGATCAAGGACGGCCAGGTGACGGTGCAGCGCGTGGATGACTCGCGCGAGGCGCGCAGCCAGCACGGCCTGACGCGCACCATCCTCGCGAACGCCGCGAAGGGTGTGACGACGGGCTTCGAGAAGAAGCTGGACATCCGCGGCGTCGGTTTCCGCGCCGAGGTGAAGGGCAAGGCCATTCACTTCGCGCTGGGCTACTCGCACCCGGTGGTCTTCAACCTGCCCGAGGGCGTGACGGCCGAGGTCGACAAGGCTCCCCGCACCGAGGACAGCCTGCCCACCGTGGGCCTGACGCTGCGCTCGTCGGACAAGGAAGTCCTGGGCGCGACGGCGGTGAACATCCGCTCGCTGCGTCCGCCCGAGCCGTACAAGGGCAAGGGCATCAAGTACGCCGAGGAGCGCATCCGCCGCAAGGAGGGCAAGACGGGTACGACCTAGTCGTTCCGCCTTCCCTGAGTGTTCCAAACTCCACCAGGTCCTCAGGCCCTGGTGGCATCATCCGGCGGCGGAAGGCCGCATCGCCGCCGGACGGAAAAGGAAGCAGCCATGCCTACGAAGATCGACGCCCGTCTCAAGAGGAAGAACCGCATCCGCAAGAAGCTGTCGGGAACGACGGAGCGGCCGCGGCTCACCGTTTACAAGAGCCTCAAGCACATCTACGCGCAGGTGGTGGACGACACCACGGGCAAGACGCTCGCGTTCGCCTCGTCGCTGTCCAAGGACCTGAAGGGTCAGGACGAGGGCGACAAGAAGGCGGATGCGAAGCGTGTTGGCACCCTGATTGCGCAGAAGTGCAAGGCCGCCAACGTCGAAGCGGTGGTGTTCGACCGCAACGGCTTCCCCTATCACGGGCGCATCGCCGCCGTGGCCGACGCCGCGCGCGAGGCCGGGCTGAAGTTCTAAGAAAGGAATCCCCCAAGTGGCAACTCCGATCAATCCGAACGATCTGGACCTCACCGACCGCGTGGTGAACATCAACCGCGTGGCGAAGGTCGTGAAGGGCGGCCGCCGTTTCTCGTTCGCCGCCCTCGTGGTGGTGGGGGACGGTGCCGGGCATGTGGGCGTCGGCCTGGGCAAGGCCAACGAAGTGCCCGAAGCCATCCGCAAGGGTGGTGAGAACGCGAAGAAGAACCTGTTCCGCGTTCCGCTCGTGGGTCACACGATTCCGCACGAGGTGCTCGGGCACTTCGGCGCTGGCTGGGTGCTGCTGAAGCCGGCCAGCCAGGGTACGGGCGTCATCGCCGGCGGCGCGGTTCGCGCGGTGCTGGAGGCGGCTGGTATCCGCAACATCCTGACGAAGAGCCAGGGGTCGCGGAACCCGCACAACGTGCTGAAGGCCACTGTCGCGGGCCTGAAGCTGCTGCGCAGCGCGGAGCAGGTCTCGCGCCTCCGTGGCAAGGACGTCGAGCCGGCGAAGCTCGCCGGGGAGCAGAGGGCTTAGTCCATGGCGCTCAAGGTGAAGCTGGTGAAGAGCTTTGCGGGTGCGTCCAGCGACATGCTGGACACCATCCGTGGGCTGGGCCTGAAGAAGTTCGGTGAGGAGCGGATCCTCAAGGACACGCCCGCGATTCGCGGCATGTGGTTCAAGGTGAAGCACCTGGTCACCCTGGAAACCGTTTCTGGCGAGGCGCCGGCGCCCAAGCGTCGCAAGCCGGCCAAGGTCGCCCTGCGTGAGCGGGCGCGCGCGTATCAGGCCAAGCAGAACCAGGCCTGAGTCACGAGAGGATCGAGACGATGAGCACTCTGAACAAACTGCAGCGTCCGGCGCGCTCGTGGCACCGCAAGAAGCGCGTGGGCCGCGGCCAGGGTAGTGGTCTTGGCAAGACGGCCGGCCGGGGTGGCAAGGGCCAGAAGGCCCGCACCGGCAACATGCGGTTCGAAGGCTTCGAGGGTGGCCAGAGCCCCCTGCAGCGGCGCCTGCCGAAGTTCGGCTTCACGCCGCCCAACCGCACCATCTACGCGGTCATCAACCTGTCGGACCTCGAGCAGCACTTCGACGCGGGCGCCACGGCGGACGTGGAGACGCTGCGCAAGGTCGGGCTGGTGAAGGGGCGCTACCACGGCGTCAAGCTGCTGGCCCGCGGCGAGCTGACCAAGAAGGTCACCGTGGTGGTGCACAAGGCCTCTGAGGCTGCCAAGGCGGCCATCCAGAAGGCGGGCGGTGCGGTGGAGGAGATTCCTCTGGTCGCCCACAAGCCGGAGTCCGCTGCCAAGGCCCACGCGGGCAAGGGCGTGAAGGCTCCTCGGCAGCCCCAGGCCTGAGCGTGTTAGGCACGCATCACTTGCTGGTGGTGCGTGTCGTTTCGCTTGTGTAGGCTTCTGCGCCCCTTTCCCGCTCGTGGAACAGGGGCGTTTTGTCGTCCTGGCAGAACCCTCTCGAAGAGGATGGCTACCCCGTGGCTCTGAACGCCTTCGCCAACGTCTTCCGTATCGCTGAGCTGCGCAGTCGGCTCGCGTATACGCTCGCGCTGCTCGCCGTCTATCGCATCGGCATCTTCATCAACACGCCAGGCGTGGACCGTTCGGCGATGAACGCGTTCATGGACGCCCAGAAGCAATCGGGCGGCCTCGTCTCGCTGTTCAACCTCTTCTCCGGTGGCGCACTGGAGCAGATGTCCATCTTCGGCCTGGGCATCATGCCGTACGTCAGCGCCTCCATCATCATGCAGCTGCTGGCCGTCGTGGTGCCCAGCCTGGAGCGCCTCCAGAAGGAGGGCGCGGGCGGCCGGCAGAAGATCAACCAGTACACCCGGTACGGCACCATCGTCCTGTCCATCATCCAGGGCGTGGGCATCTCCCGGTGGCTGGCGACGCTGGGCCGCTCGGACGGCGGTCAGGGTGGCTTCAACCAGGTGGTCGTCCCCGACGACAGCGTCTGGTTCACGTTCATGACGGTGATCAGCCTCACGGCGGGCACCGCGTTCATCATGTGGCTGGGCGAGCGCATCACCGAGCGGGGCATCGGCAACGGTATCTCGCTCATCATCTTCGCCGGCATCGTGGCGGGCCTGCTCCCGGGCGCCAAGACGCTGCTGGACCTGACCCAGAACGAGGTCATCTCGGTGGCCGGGGTCCTCGCCCTGGTCGTCTTCATGCTCGTCATCATCGCCGCGGTCGTCTACGTGGAGCGCGGCATGCGGCGCATCCCCATCCAGTATGCGAAGCGGATGGCGGGGCGCCGGATGTTCGCGGGCCAGGCGACGTACTTCCCGATGAAGGTGAACACCTCGGGCGTGATCCCGCCCATCTTCGCCGGCGCGGTGCTGTCCTTCCCCGCGACGCTGGGGACCTGGTTCCCGTTCCTGCAGGGCTTCCAGCGCGCCATCGAAGGCAACCTGTGGATCTACAACGGCCTGTTCGTCGTGATGGTCATCTTCTTCGCCTACTTCTACACGGCGCTGACGTTCCGGCCGGACGATGTGGCGGACAACATCAAGAAGCAGGGCGGCTACATTCCGGGTATCCGTCCTGGCCGTCAGACGGCTGAGTTCATTGAGCGTGTGCTCAACCGGCTCACGTTCGGTGGCGCCATCTACCTGTCCGTCATCTGCGTGATTCCGTCGGTCATCAGCGGTCTGCTCGGCGTGCCCTTCACCTTCGGCGGCACGGCGCTGCTCATCGTCGTGGGCGTTGCGCTGGACACGGTGCAGCAGATCGAGGGCCACCTCATCAGTCGTAACTACGAGGGCTTCGCCGGTCCTCGCGGCCCGCGCATCCGGGGCCGGGTGCGCGTGGCGGCCTGAGCCTCCGCGCGGGCGTACCAGGCGCCTCTCCCTGTCGCGGGGAGGGGCGCCTCGTCGTTCCAGGCTAGGTGTCGTTCAAGATATTCGCTGGTGCACACGGAGCGCGCGCGGAGGTTTGAGTCCTACGACTTCCGTGCCTTCCTTCGGAGCAGAGAGGAGCACATGAACCTGATCCTTTTGGGGCCGCCGAACGCGGGGAAGGGCACGCAGGCGAAGCGACTGTTCGCCGACTTCCAGATTCCCCAGATCTCCACCGGGGACATCCTCCGCAAGGCGGTTGCGGAGGGAACGGAGCTGGGCAAGGTCGCCGGTCCGCTGATGGCCGCTGGCCAGTACGTCCCGGATGACGTCGTCATCGGCATCGTCGAGGAGCGCCTCAAGGAGGCGGACGTCGCCAAGGGCTTTGTCCTGGACGGCTTCCCGCGGACGCCCGGCCAGGCGGATGCACTGGACAAGATGCTGAGCCGCCTGGGCAAGGAGCTCGACGCCGTCATCTCGCTCGAGGTGCCCCACGAGAAGCTCGTGGAGCGCGGCTCCGGGCGGCGGGTGTGCCCGGTGGATGGCAGCGTCTACCACGTGTACCAGAGCCCCCCGAAGCGGGCAGGCTACTGCGACAAGTGCAACACGGGCCTGGTCCAGCGGCCGGATGACATGCCGGAGGTCATCGAGAAGCGGCTGCAGAAGTACGACTCGGAGACGGCCCCGCTGAAGGCCTTCTATGCGAAGAAGGGCCTGCTGAAGAGCGTGGACGGCGTGGGGACGCCCGAGGGCATCTACGAGGAGATCAAGGCCGCCGCAGGAAAGGCCTGATCCACGGGCCTGGCGGGGCGGGCGCTGGCCTTGCGAGCGCCAGCCCGCTGGCTCCCCCTGCGGACATGGTGAGCTCCTCGCCTGCGCCTCCTGGACTCCCGGTAGGGTAGGACACAGGTTCACCCTGCAGTAGACCCCCAGGGCGTGGAGGCGGGACGTGTGGTGTCAGCGGGGCTTGATAGAGTGCAACTGCGGGTGAAGTCGCTCGCTGTTATGTCGGGTTGGTAGGAATCCAAGTTTTGCAGTCGCGCGACGCTTGCCACTTGCGGACCAAAGTGCTATGCCGCCGCGCTTCCAAGAGGTTCGTGGTCCGGGAAGAGAGTCTGACGCTTGCCGAAGGATGATTCCATCGAAGTCGAGGGGACCGTAATGGAGCCCCTCCCGAACGCGATGTTCCGCGTGGTGCTGGACAACGGCCACAAGGTGCTCGCGCACATCTCGGGCAAGATGAGGATGCACTTCATCCGCATCCTCCCGGGTGACAAGGTGAAGGTCGAACTGTCTCCGTACGACCTGACGCGCGGGCGGATCACGTACCGGGCGAAGTAGTAGGGTGCACCCGCCGGGGAATGGCGGGACGCCCGCAGGGCTTTTCTTTAGCTGAGGAAGGAAGTTCGCTCCCATGAAGGTTCGGGCGTCCGTCAAGAAGATTTGCGACAAGTGCAAGGTTGTTCGCCGTAAGGGTATCGTGCGCGTCATCTGCGCTTCCAACCCCCGGCACAAGCAGCGCCAGGGCTAACGGCCAGCCGGCCGTTGGCTTCAGACCAACTCCACCTAAGAAGGAAGACCGAAGATGGCTCGTATCGCCGGCATCGATCTGCCGCCCAACAAGCGCGCGGTGATCTCGCTCCAGTACATCTACGGGATCGGCAACAAGTCCGCGCAAGACATCATCAATGCGGCGGGCATCGATCCCACGACCCGGACCAAGGACCTTACCGAGGAGCAGGCCCGCAAGATCCGCGAGATCATCGAGGCCAGCTACAAGGTGGAGGGTGACCTTCGGCGCGAAGTCACCATGAACATCAAGCGGCTGATGGACCTGGGTTGCTACCGGGGGCTTCGTCACCGTAAGGGCCTGCCTGTTCGCGGCCAGCGGACGCACACCAACGCGCGTACCCGCAAGGGTCCGAAGCGGGGCATCGTCCGGGCCAAGCCGGCCGCCGGTCGGTAGACGCAGCGCCGGTGCCGTGAGGTGCCGGCGTCGATCACCTCCTCCCAGGAGCAGCAATCCACATGGCTGACGAGATCAATACGGCTGCGGCGCCCACGGGCACCGAGGGCGAGGCCCCTGCCGCCAAGAAGTCCAAGCGCAAGGGCAAGAAGAACATCCTCAACGGCGTGGTCCACATCCAGTCCACGTTCAACAACACCATCATCACGATCACGGACGTGTCCGGGAACGTGATCTCCTGGTCGTCCGCCGGGGCGCGTGGCTTCAAGGGAAGCCGCAAATCCACCCCGTTCGCGGCCCAGGTGGCCGCCGGCGATGCCGCGGCGAAGGCGATGGAGCACGGCCTGAAGAACGTGTCCGTGTTCGTGAAGGGCCCGGGTGCGGGCCGCGAGTCCGCGCTGCGCGCGCTGGCCGCCGCCGGTCTGAAGATCAACCTCATCCGCGACGTGACGCCCATCCCGCACAACGGGTGCCGTCAGCCCAAGCGTCGCCGCGTCTAACTCCTTCCGGGCATCCCCCACGCCCTGGTGTGGGGGACGCTCCAGATCATCTCTAAGGACCTCTCAATGGCTCGTTACACTGCCAGCGCCTGCCGCATCTGCCGGCGCGAAAACCTGAAGATGTACCTCAAGGGCGACCGTTGCTACACGGACAAGTGCGCCATTGAGCGTCGCCCCTATCCCCCGGGCCAGCACGGCCAGGGCCGCGTGAAGTTCTCCGGCTACGGCGTGCAGCTGCGCGAGAAGCAGAAGGTCAAGCGCATGTACGGCCTGCTGGAGAACCAGTTCCGCGGCTACTACCACCGCGCGTCCGCCGCCAAGGGCAAGACGGGTGAGAACCTCCTGCAGCAGCTGGAGCTCCGTCTGGACAACGTGGTGTTCCGCATGGGCTTCGCGGACACGCGCAACGAGGCGCGCCAGCTGGTGCGCCACGGTCACTTCCAGGTCAACGGCCGCAAGGTGAACATCCCTTCGTTCGCCGTGAAGCCGGGCAGCGCGGTCGAGGTGGTGGAGAAGAGCCGCAAGGTGCTCCGCATCTCCGAGGCTCTGGAGACGGTGGACCGCCGTGGCGTTCCGCAGTGGATCTCCCTGGACAAGAAGGCGTTCAAGGGCACGGTCACCACGGTTCCGAACCGTGAGGACCTGACAATGCCCATCTCCGAGCAGCTCATCGTCGAGCTCTACTCGAAGTAAGCGCTTCGGATGTCGCAGTGGACGCCCTGGCCGACGAGGCCGGGGCGTCTTGCTTTCCAGCAGTCGCAGTCTTCGCGTGCGCATCCTCCCGCCAGGCCGGTGGGTAAGTCGGTGGTGCGGCACGTCTCGAGGAGCAGTCCATCATGGCAGATACGTTTGTTGCGAAGAACTGGCGTGACCTGATCAAGCCCCGTCGCATGGAGGTGGATCAGGACAGCGCGACCCCCACCTACGGCAAGTTCGTCGCGGAGCCGCTCGAGCGCGGTTTCGGTACGACGCTGGGCAACTCGCTGCGCCGGGTGCTGCTGTCGTCGCTGCAGGGCGCCGCCATCACCTCCGTGAAGATCGAGGGTGTGGACCACGAGTTCACCACCATCCCCGAGGTGTCCGAGGACGTCACGGACGTCGTGCTGAACCTGAAGGAAGTCCTCCTTCGGATGCACACGAACGAGACGAAGACGCTGCGCATCGAGGCGGAGGGCCCCAAGGAGGTCAAGGCCGGTGACATCATCACCGACCCGGACACCGAGATCCTCAACCCCGGTCACCACATCTGCACCATCTCCGAGGGCGGCAAGCTCCGGATGGAGCTGACGTGCCGGCGCGGCCGCGGGTACACCCCGGCGACCGCGAACAAGATTCCGGGCTCGCCGATTGGCACCATCCCCATCGACTCGCTGTTCTCGCCCATCCGCAAGGTGAACTACCAGGTCACCAACGCGCGTGTCGGTCAGGTCACCGACTACGACAAGCTGTCGCTCGAGGTCTGGACGGACGGCTCGGTGTCGCCCCAGGACGCGGTGGCGTACGCGGCGAAGATCATCAAGGAGCAGCTCACCGTCTTCGTGAACTTCGACGAGACGGAGGAGCCCGTCGTCGCCGAGGCGCCGAAGGAAGAGGCGAAGCTCAACGAGAACCTGTTCCGCTCGGTGGATGAGCTCGAGCTGTCGGTCCGCTCGGCGAACTGCCTGCAGCAGGCGAACATCAAGACCATCGGCGACCTCGTGCAGCGCACCGAGGCCGAGATGCTCAAGACGAAGAACTTCGGCCGCAAGTCCCTGAAGGAGATCAAGGAGATCCTCGCGGAGATGGGCCTGTCTCTGGGCATGAAGCTGGAGAACTGGCCGCCGAAGCAGGCGCCGGCGCCCGCGCAGCCGAAGGCGTAGTAGGGTTCACGCAGGGCCTCCCCACGCGTCCGCGGGCACGGCGGTCAGCGGCGCGAGGGGAGGGGGCTGGATGTCCTCCGGCCCGAATGACAGCGGCGGACTCCGTGCCGGGTCCGCCCATCCCACCCGGTACCTGATACGGCCGGAGTGGTGGAGTCCCACCGGGACTCCGGAGCACGACGATGCGCCACAAGGTTGGACAGAGGAAGCTGCACCGCACCACGAGCCACCGTCTCGCGATGCTCAACAACATGGTGACCTCGCTGCTGGAGCACCAGGCCATCCGCACCACGCTTCCCAAGGCCAAGGAGGCCCGGAAGATCGCGGAGCGGATCATCACCCTGGGCAAGCGTGGCGGCCTCGCCAACGTTCGCCTGGCGGCCCGGACGGTCAAGGACCGCGAGGTGCTGCAGAAGGTGTTCGGCGAGTACAAGGACCGGTACGCCAGCCGTCCCGGTGGCTACACCCGCATCGTCCGGCTCGGCTTCCGCCGGGGCGACGCCGCGGAGATGGCCCTCCTGGAGCTCGTGGATCGGCCGGAGAAGGCCGCTCCTGTCGACGCCGAGGCGGCTGCTGCGCCCGAGGCCGAGACGAAGGCCGAGTAGTTCGCGGCCGGCATCCCTGGCCCCATCGTGAGGTGGGGCCAGGAGCAACGCGAGGGCGCGCTTCCGACGAGGAAGGGCGCCCTTCGTGTTTCCGGGCCCGCCCTACCGGGAGGTACGGATTCGCTCCCAGGCGCGGTTGAGGTCCTCCGTAAGGTCCGCGCTGTCGTCCCGGCTGCGCATCTGCAGCGACTGGAAGCGCAGGTCCGCAGGGGCGGCGCCGCTGGAGCTCATGAGCTGCTTGGGGGTGATGGTGATGAACTCCCCCGGCGCCACGGACGGCACCGCCGCCTGGTACTGCCCGTTGACGGTGAGGGTGACGTCGTACCAGGGCTCCTTGCTCTCGTTCCAGATGGTGACGGAGGGGCGGTCCAGCTTGTCGCTGAGCACCAGGCGCGCATCCATCTCCCCGCGGCGCACGTCGCTTCCCGGGCAGGCAATGGCCAGGCTGACCGCGGTCATCATCACCCAGCCGGTGACGATGGAGGCCTTGTACTTGAAGAAGCGGTCGCGCTGACGGAAGTCCGCGACCAGCTCCTTGAGGATGGCGAGCCCGTTGAGGAGGTAGTTGGACGCGTCCCCGGCGAGGCGTTTCCCCAGAGGGCCTTCCGGCTTCTCCTTCTGGAGAGGCTCGGCGCGCGCGGCGGACATCACCCGCAGGTTGGTGGCGCTCGGCGCGCGCGGCATGCCCGGGTTCGTCGGCGTGCGTGGGTGGGCGCCAGACGGAGACGCAGCACGGGGAGGCTGCGTGCCTGGAGGTGAGGGCTTGCGACCGTCGCTCATCGGACAGCGAGTGTAGAGGGCTGGGCCCGTGAATGGCTACTGCGCCTTGAGCTGTTGAAGCGCGCGCGACGCCACCGCGTTCTCGGGCTGGGTCTCCAGCACCTTCATCAGCCAGCGCTCGGCTTCCGCCGCCGCCGTCTTCCGCGCTTCGGGCCGCGTGGCCTTCAGCGCCTGCTCGGTGAAGAGCAGCCCCAATCGCAGGGTGAACTCCATGTTCTCCGGGTCCTTTTCGACCACGTGCCGCAGCTCGCGCTCGGCGCCGGCGAAGTCACCCTCCAACTGGTACACGAGGGCCAGCTTGCCCCGCATGGGCACGGCGTCTGGCGCCAGTGACGTGGCGACGAGGAACGCCTGGCGGGCGGCGGTGAGGTCCCTGCGCTCCAGGTGGAGGTCGCCCAGGTGGAACCAGGCCGTCTCCAGCAGGGGATGCAACGCGACGGCCTTCTCGAAGGACGCGCGGGCCGCGTCGGGACGCTGGCGGGCCAGGTAGAGCTCGCCCAGGTAGAAGTGGTTCTTCCCGTCGCGCGGGGCGCGCTCGATGGCCTGCTTGAACTCGTCCACCGCGCGACCGGCGTCGTCCAGGCGCTGGTAGGCGAGGCCCAGCAGCGCGTGCACCACCGCGACGTCCGGGTAGTCGAGGAGGATCTCCTCGAAGGCGAGGATGGCGTGCTGGGGCGCGTCCAGGTCCTTCAGGTAGCGCATGCCCTCCTCGAGCTTGCCCTCGGCGGCCTTGGGGAAGCCCGAGAAGGGGTCCGCAATCTGCTCCATCAGCGCCCGCGCCGTGGCGACCTCGGCGGGCGTGGGCTGGCCACGCACCACCGCGCCCAGCGCCTCCACCGCGCCTGGGGCGTCTCCCGTACGGTGCAGGGCCTTGGCCAGGGGCAGCCGCCAGGCGTTGCGGTCCGGCGCCAGCGCCGTCGCCCGCTTCAGCGGCGGCAGGGCCTCGGCATACTGCTCCGACTCCAGCAGCGCGAGCCCCAGCCGGTAGTGGTACTCCGCCGTGTCGGGCGCCAGGGTGGTGGCCCGCTCGAAGGCCGCGACGCTGGGAGCCCCCGCGTCTCGTGCACGGGAGAAGAGGGCCAGCCCCAGCATGTACTGGTCGACGGCGCGCTCACCCGAGGCGATGCGCTTCTGGAGCTCTGCAATCCACGCGTCCGTCTGGCCCGCCTTCACCTGGGCTTCGGTGAGGAGCCGGGCCACGTCCAGGTCGTCCGGAGACTGGCGGTGCAGCTCCGTCAGCAGGCCCAGGGCTTTCGTGGGCTGGTGCTCGTCCAGATAGGCCCGCGCCTGGGAGTGCGCGTCCATGGGGCGCGCGCTGTCGGGAGCGGACGGGGTGTGGCTGCAGCCAGACAGAAGGCCCACGCCGAGCACGGCGGCGCGAATCCAGGGACGGGTACGGAGCGAACGGAGCGTCATCTCGATGGCGGGTCTCAGATGGAGGAGAGGGCTTGGGGGCTCGAGTCGCTGACGCCCTCGGCGCCCGCGGCGGCCACGGCGTCATCCGGGTCGCCGCCCTTGCCCCCCAGGGCCAGGTTGTCCGCGATGATGACGGCGCGGACGGCCCGGGCCAGGCCTTCCCGGTCGTCCTCGGCGAATGCGGTGGTGTCGATGGGCTTGCCCACCTTCACGCGGATGGGGCCTGGGGTGATGTTCCAGGTGGACTTGGGCATCAGCGCGCCCGAGCCCTCGATGGTGACGGGGCAGATGGGGACGCGGGCCTTCAGCGCCAGGGCGAAGGGGCCCTTCTTGAACGGGAGGACGCGCCCGTCCGAGGAGCGCGTGCCCTCCGGGTACAGGAAGATGCTGGTGCCACTGCGAATCTTCTCCGCGGCCCTGTCCAGCGAGGCGATGGCCTTCTTCCGGTTCGTCCGGTTGATGAAGATGTTGCCCGTGATCCACAGGTACTGGCCGATGATGGGCACCCACTTCAGCTGCGACTTCGCGACGTAGCGGAAGGGGATGGGAACGGCCAGGAAGTGGGCCGGGATGTCGATGGTGGACTGGTGGTTGGCCACATAGATTGTGGGCCGCTTCGGGTCCACGTTCTCCTGGCCGATGACCTCCAGCTTCGCACCTCCGGCCCACAGCAGCACGGGCGACCACATCCGGCGGGGAATCCAGAGCGTGATGGCCGGGGTGAACGTCAGCATCGACAGCAGGACAAACGGGAAACAGACCGCGGTCCAGGCTCCGGCCACGAATATGCAAAAGAGCTTGCGCATCCCTCAGCCCTCCTCCCGGGGGCCGATGTTCAGGGCCGGAAGGTGCCCGGGCCCGCGGGCATGCCTCCTGCGACTCCCCGTCCAGGCTGGCGGGCGGCCGGCCCCGGTCGGGAGGACGGCGGTGCCTGTCATGCGTTGAACGGAGCGGCAGGAGGGCATGCACTTCTTCTACCACGTCCTACCTACACGTTGTTTCTGGTGCGCGCCGCTTGCCGGGGTTACAAGCAGGGGTGGTGTGGCCAGGAAAAAGTTCATCGCCATCGCGGGCAACATCGGCGCCGGGAAGACGGAGCTGACGTCCTTCCTCTGCCGGAAGTACGGGCTGACGCCCTCCTTCGAACCGAACGACCAGAACCCCTATCTGGCGGACTTCTACAAGGACATGAAGACGTGGGCGTTCCGCTCGCAGCTCTTCTTCCTGACGCACAAGTTCCGCCTGCATCGGGAGCTGGAGCGGACGTCCGGGACGGTGCTCCAGGACCGGACGCTCTATGAGGACGCGGAGATCTTCGCCAAGAACCTCCACCGGCAGCGACTCATCGACAAGCGGGACTGGAAGACGTACTGGGAGTTGTACGAGACGATTTCGGAGTCGTTGCGGCCCCCCGACCTGATGATCTACCTCCGCTGCCCGGTGCAGACCATTCGTGAGCGCATCCGCATCCGTGGACGAGCCATGGAGCGGGACATCCCCACCCGCTATCTCCAGCGCCTCAACGCCCTCTACGAGGAGTGGTTCGAGGGCTACCGGCTGTCGCCAGTGCTGGTGCTGGCCACGGACAAGCTCGACTACTTGACCAACCTGGTGGACCGCGTGGACCTCTTCCGGCAGATCGAGAAGCACCTGTGAAGGAGGTCTACCTGCTGGCGACGGAGCAGGAGGGGCCGGTTCCCCTTGAGGCCCTGCGGGCGTCCTTCGCGAACGACGAGGTGGAGTTCATCCCGGACGCGGACGGGGAGGGCTTCACGCTTCGCGCGGATGGCTCCGAGGTCCAGGTGCGCGTGACGCGGGGGGCCGAGGGCCTGCCGCGCTTCCGCAAGGAGGTCTTCAGCGGCAGTCCGGACGCCTTCGAGCGGCTGGGGCGCTCCAAGGCCTTCTACCACCTGTCGGTGGAGCCGGGCGGCGCGCAGCCCACGCTGCCCGTCTTCGAGGCGCTGTGGGCCGTGCGCACGGTGCTGGAGCACGTGCAGGGTGTGCTGGTGGACCTCACCGCCTTCAAGCTGCACGAGCCCGAAGACGTGGTGGAAATCACGGAGCTGGACTTCGACATCCGAGACCATGTCCACCTCCACGCCGTGGAGGCGACGGAGGGGGAGACGCCCCTGTGGGTGCACTCCCATGGAATGGAGAAGTTCGGGGCCAGGGACCTGGAGATCTTCCACCTCGCGGAGAAGGACCTGCTGGCCGCGGAGAGCTTCCTCCACGAGCTGTGCACGGACCTGGCATTCGCGCAGGGGCCCGCGCTTCGCACGCAGGTGGGCACCAGCGAGGGACAGGTGTTCATGCTCGTGCCGTCCGAGGAGGCCCGGGCCAACCTGCTGGGCGTGCCGCTGGACACCTTCGAGGGCCATGAGGGCCTCTTCCTCACCGTGGTGTCCCCGCTGGGCCGGCACAACACGTCCGAGCTGCTGGCGCCCTACCGGGAGCGCTTCGAGAAGGAGCCCGAGGAGCAGACGCAGGCCATGCGGCGGGAGACGCAGGCGCTGCTCCCGTCCTTCCTGGCGCGCTTCCAGCGCAAGGGATTGATGGAGCCCCTCACGTTCCTGGTGCGCGCCCCCTTCGACACCCACCCGGACGGAAACACCGTCACCGAAAATCTGTGGCTGGAAGTCATGGCCCGGGACGAAGGCTCTGTCGTGGGGAAGCTGGTGGATGGCGCCGTGCATACCACCGAGTGGCGCAAGGGCGCCCATGTGGAGGTCGCGGAGACCCAGGTCAATGCGCTGGCCATCAGCCGTGAGGGCCGGGCGCTGGACGAACGGGAGCTTCGTGAGCTTCTGGACGCTGAACGGCCGATGTAGCGGCCGTTCCGTGGGGTTTTGCCCGCGCTTGGCGGGGCGATAGGCTCAGTGGGCCCATGCCCGCCCTCCTGCTGCTCTCCGGCCCTTCCGCGGGGCGACGTTACGACGTCCTCGCGGAGGCGACGATTGGCCGCAGTCCGTCGTGTGACATCCCGCTGGAGGACCATCAGGTCTCCCGCAGGCATGCGTTGATCTCCGTCGTCGACGGGCAGGCGCGGATCCGCGACCTGCGCTCGCGCAATGGGACGCTGGTCAATGGCGAGCGCCTCGCCGGCGAGGTGGTGCTCAAGCCGGGAGATCAGGTGCGGGTGGGCGCGACGACGGCCCTCTTCGAGCCGCCCCCGGTGACGCTGGTGGCCGACGCGCCGGAGCGCATGGGGCAGGTCCCCATCGAGGAGGTGCTGCCGCACGTCGGGACGGCGGCGGCGATGTACTCGGCGGGCATCGCGCTGCTGGGCGCGACGAGCGGCGCGCTGGTGCTGCGGCGGCTGGCGGACGAGGTCGCGCACGCGCTCAACGCGGACCGCGCCGCGGCGCTGCTGGGGAGCAGCGAAGGCCTGCTCACCGCCGCGGTGGCGGGTGCGGAAGCGCTGACGATGCCGCGCGTGCTGGCGCAGGCCGCGCTGGAGCGCAAGGAGCTGATCCAGACGGATGACGTCCTCTGCGCGCCGCTGGTCGCCTCGGGCGGAATGCCCTTTGGCGTGCTGTACGTCACGCGCGCGGAGCCGAAGTTCACGGAGGGCGAGGGCCAGTTGCTCGCGGCGCTGGGGCGCCTGGGCGGTGAGGCCTACACCACCGTGAACGCGCGGGTGGAAGGCGAGGCCCCGGCGCCCGCGCTCGCCGGGACGTCCCGGCCCCTGCGCGCGTTGCTGGAGCTGGCCCGAAGGGTGGCGGCCAGCGCGGCGCCGGTGGTCATCCACGGCGAGGCGGGGGTGGGCAAGGCGCTGCTGGCCCGCTACGTCCACGCGCGCTCACCACGGGCCCTGGGGCCCTTCGTCGTGGTGGACTGCCGCGAGCCGTCCGGGGCCGTCGAGGAGTCCCTGTTCGGCCGCCCGAGCGCTCCCGGCCAGCCGCCCGTCGTCTCCGCGCTGCTGCGTGCCGATGGCGGCTCGCTCCTGCTGTTGCACGTGGAGTCGCTGTCGCGGCCCGCCTCGGAGCGGCTCGCGAGGGCGCTGGCACGCCGCGCGGCGCCAGCGCGGCAGGGGGGCGAGGAGCCCGTGGACGTGCGCATCCTCGCCACCGCGCCCGCGCCCGTCACGCTGCTTTCGGCCCGGGGGGACGTGGAGCCTTCGCTGGCGCGCGTCCTCGGGGGCTTCGAGCTGGATGCGCCGCCCATGCGGGAACGCAAGGCGGACGTCATGTCGCTGCTGGAGCAGTTCGCGCAGCGCGCGGCCCGACGGGTTCGCAAGGAGCCTCCGACATTCAGCCCCGAGGCCCGGCGCCTGCTCACGGAGTATGCGTGGCCGCAGAACCTGCGAGAGCTGGAGTTGGTGGGGGAGCGGCTCGGCCTCCTGTATGCGGGCAGCTCGGTGGGCGCGCTGCAACTGCCTCCGGAGATTCAGGAAGGGGGCGACTCCGGCGCAAAGACGCTCCAGGGCCGCGTGGCCCGCCTGGAGCGGGACGCCATCGCCGAGGCCCTCCGTGAGGCAGCCGGCAAGAAGGTCCGCGCCGCGGAGTTGCTCGGCATCAGCCGGCCCACGCTGGACAAGAAGATTGAGGAGTACGGCCTGGCGGTGGAGCGGCGTCGGGGATGAGCCCGCCCGGGCCTACTTCCGGCGGCTGAGCAGCACACCACCGAGGACCAGCGCCGCGCCCAGGACCTGGAGCAGGGTGGGCCGCTCGCCGCGGACGGCCCAGGCGGTGAGGGCGGCCACCACGGGGATGCCCGTGTTGTAGAGGCCCGCGCGGCTGCTGCCCACCTTCTGCACGGTGCGGCCCCAGATGAAGTACGCGAGCACCAGCGGCACCAATGCGGAGTACACCACGCCCGCCCAGGCGCCGAAGCGGATGTGCGTCGTGTCCAGCCGCATCAGCTCGGGCACGCCCGCGAGCACCACGCCCGGCGCGCCCGTCAGCATGCAGATGGCGGTGATGCGCAGCGCGGAGACCCCGGGGCCCAGGGTGCGGATGCCCACGGTGTAGATGGCCCAGCACACGCTCGCGCCGACGATGAGCCCGTCCCCGAGCCAGGTCGCGCCACTCAACGAGGAGCCGCGTCCTCCCAACACCAGCAACATCCCCGCGACACCCAGGGCGAGCGCCGTGACGAGCGGGCGGGTGAGGCGCTCCACGCCGAGCACCGCGCCGAGTGCCGCCACCAGCACCGGCGTCACCGCCGTCAGCATCCCGCTGTTCGCCACGGAGGTGTTCGCCAGGCCGAGGATGAAGCACAGCTGGTACACGGTGTTGCCCACCAGTCCGAGCCCCATCAACTTGAGGAACACCGGGCGGGGCAGCGGCTTCCAGCCCTCGATGCCGAGGAGCAGCGCGCCCATGGCCAGCGCCGCGATGGTGAAGCGCAGCGACATGAAGGCCAGCGGAGGCAGGGTGTCCATCGCCTCCTTCACCACCGTGTAGTTGGTGCCCCAGACAATGACGACGCCGACGATGGCCAGGTCGGACGCGGAGAAGGCGCGCGGAGGCGCGGGGACCACGGAGGTGGTGGTAGTGGACACGGCGCCAGGGGAATAGGCCCCAAGGGCTTCGCGCGCAAGCCGACGTGGGGAGGCGGGCGTGCTAAACGCCTGGGCCATGGACCTACGCTTTTCGGACGAGGTGCGCCGCGCGCTCGAGGCCGGCCAACCCCTGGTGGCGCTGGAGACGAGCGTCGTGGCCCAGGGCCTTCCGTACCCGGACAACCTGGCCGCGGCCCGAGCCTGCGAGGAAGCCGTCCGCCGAGCGGGCGCCGTTCCCGCGGCCACCGCCATCATCGATGGCCAGCTGTGCGTGGGCCTGGAAGAGGCCGAGATGCGCCGGTTGGCGGAGGGAAAGGAGCGCCTGCTCAAGCTCGGCTCGCGGGACCTGGCCGTCGCCGTGGCCACGCGCGCCACGGGGGGCACCACCGTGAGCGCCACCTGCGAGATGGCCGCCGCCGCGGGCATCCGCGTCTTCTCCACCGGAGGCATTGGCGGCGTGCATCGGGGGGCGTCAGAGCACTTCGACATCTCCCAGGACATCGCCGCCCTGGCCCGTTTCCCCGTCGCCGTGGTGTGCGCGGGGGCCAAGTCCGTGCTGGACCTGCCCAAGACGATGGAGCTGCTGGAGACGGCCGGCGTGCCCGTCATCGGTGTGGGGACGGAGGAGCTCCCGTCGTTCTACAGCCGCGGCTCCGGCATTTCCCTGGAGCACCGCGTGGACGACGTGGACACGGCGGCGCGCATCGCCCGCGCTCGCTTCGAGTCCCTGAAGCAGGGCGGGGTGCTCTACACGGTGCCCCCGCCCGAGGAGACGTCCCTGCCGCGCAACGAGGTGGAGCTTCACATCGCCGCCACGCTCGCCGACGCGGACCGGCAGGGCATCCGTGGCAAGGCCGTGACGCCCTTCCTGCTGTCGGAGATGGCGAAGCGCACGGGAGGCAAGACGCTCAAGGCCAACCTGGCGCTGCTGACGAACAACGCGCGCTTCGCTGGTCAGCTCGCCGTGGCGTACGCACGCGCGCGCTGAGTGGGAGCACGGGCCGCCGCTACTGCTGGAACCAGTGCACCAGGTCTTCCAGCTCGCGGCGGTCCACCTCGTCGAAGGTGCCCTTGTGCTCGGAGTCGATGTCGAGCACGGCAATCAGCTCCCGGTTCCGGCCAAACACCGGGACGACAATCTCCGACGCCGAGCGCCCGTCGCAGGTGATGTGGCCCGGGAAGGCGTGGACGTCCTCCACCACCACCGTCTCACCCTTGGCCGCGGAAGCGCCGCACACGCCCTTGCCGAAGGGAATCTCCAGGCACCCGAGCGTGCCTTGATAGGGGCCCACCCGCAGCAGCCGGCCCGGCGTGACGACGCGGTAGAAGCCCGTCCACAGGTGGCCGAAGGCGTGGTGCAGCAGGCAGCTCATGGTGGACATGCCGGTGATGTCGTCGTCGATGCCCTCGAGCACCGCCCGCACGTGCTGCTTCAGCTCGGCGTAGGCTTCGGCCTTGGGCAGGCCGCGCAGATCCAGAGTGACTTCCGCCATGATGGGACCTCGAAGCGCGACCTTCGCGAGGCGTCAGGCCCCGGAAGGGTCAGCGTCCCATCCATAGCTTGAATCTCGATTCGCCGCACAGGAGCCGACATGGATTCGCTCATCCTCGATTCGCGTACCTGGCTGCTCGTCCTCACGGGCGCGGGAGTCTCCGCTGAAAGCGGAGTTCCCACCTTCCGCGGGATGGGCGGACTCTGGGAGGACCAGCCCGTGGAGGCCGTGGCGTCGCCACAGGGTTTCATGAGGGACCCGGCGCTGGTGTGGCGCTTCTATTCGGAGCGCCGCAAGGCCGCGGCGGCCGTCCATCCCAACCCGGGCCACGAGGCGCTCGTCGCGTGGGAGCGCCACCTGGGGGACCGCTTCCTGCTCGCCACCCAGAACGTCGATGGCCTGCACACGCGCGCGGGCAGCCAGCGCGTCGTGGAGATGCACGGCAACCTGTTCAAGACGCGGTGCAGCCACTGCGACCGGCCCGCGTTCGACGACGCCACCGTGTACCCGGCGGGGGCGGTGCCCGAGTGCGACGCGTGCGGCAAGCGGCTGCGGCCCCACATCGTGTGGTTCGGCGAATACCTGGATCCGGCCGACATGGCGCGCATCGAGGACTTTGCCCTGCGGGGCTCCACCTCCGGTGGGCGCTTCGTCTTCCTGGCGGCGGGGACCTCCGGCGCCGTGTACCCGGCCGCGGGCATCGTCGACCACGTGCGCAAGGCCGGTGGCGAGACGTGGCTCGTCAACCTCGACCCGGCGGAGAACTCCAGCCGCTTCGAGAACCTCGTCCAGGGGAGGAGCGGGGAGGTCCTGCCCACCCTGGCGAAGCTCGTCTGAGGCGGGCGGAGCGTTGACTCGGCGTCACCGATGGGCACGGGTGAAGGCGCGTGCCCACCGGGCCGAACGGCCAGCTACTCGAACACGGAGATGTCGGGACCGGACGGGCTCGACGGCTTCGGCGCGGGGCGCGCCGGACGAGCAGGGGCGGCGGCACGCACGGGGTCCAGCACCACGTTCGCCGTCTGCGTATCTCCCGCGACACGCCGAAGGTTGAGCGTCAGCTCCTTGTCCTGATGCCCCGGCGAGCGGAAGGTGAAGGTGTGCACCTTGTCGCGGCGCAGCTGCAGCTTCGTGGGCGTGCTGCCCACCATCTCCTCACCCTCGTAGATGGAGGCGCCCGTCGGCGTCGAGTCGAGGCTGACGGTGATGAGGGCCGACTCGGTGGGCGCCGAGGCCGTGTTGCCCGCGGCGACCTGCGTCGTTGGAGGCGCGCTGTCCTTCGGGACGTTCACCACCACCGGCGTCGCCGGTGGGGCGCTGCCCTGGTTGCCCAGGACGACCGCGGCGCCGATGCCCAGCAGCACCAGGGGCACCGCGACGAGCGCCGCCTTCTTGGCGGTGGACATGCCCTCCGGCTCGGGAGGCGGGGCCGGGGGAGGGGGCGTCGCACCCCGGGGAGCCGCGGCACGTACCCGGCTGGCGGAGGTAGCGCCGCTGCCACCCTGGGGCCTGGCCACCACGACGTTGGACGGGGTGGAGCCCCGGCCCAGCGTCGGCGAGGCGCCCACGCGCGAGGAGCGGATGCCGCTCTGGCTGCCCTGACGGCTGGAGCGGCTCCCCGGCCGGCTGCGGCTGCCGCTGCCGCGCTCGTTTCCGCCCGAGGCGCCGCCGCTCGGCATGGCGTCGAGCTCCTCGTTGGAGAGGTCCGCCACCGTGTCCAGCATCGCGTCGATGAACTCCTGCGCGTTCTGGTAGCGGTCCTCCTTCTCCGGGGCGAGCGCCTTCTTGAAGAAGGCATCCAGCGCGGCAGGGACGGGGGCTCCCTGGCGCTTGGTGTTGACGGAAGGCACCGCCTGGGTGAGCGACGCCGTCAGCGCCTTGCGCACGGTGTTGGCGCCGAAGGGCGAGCTGCCCGTGAGGCAGAAGTAGAGGACGCCCGCCATGGAGTAGAGGTCGGAGCGCTGGTCCACGGACTCGCCGCCGGCCTGCTCGGGCGGCATGTACTGCGGCGTCCCGAGCACCTGTCCGGTGGAGGTGAGCTGCTCCTCCTCCTCGGACTCCATGGCCTTCACCAGACCGAAGTCCAGCACCTTCACGAAGTCCTGGCCGCTGAGCTGCTGCACCATGATGTTGTGCGGCTTCAGGTCGCGGTGGACGCAGCCTTCCGCGTGGGCGTGCGCCAGACCCTGGCACGCCTGCTCCACGAGGCTGAGCGCGCGGCGCAGGGACATGGGGCCCTGGCGCTTCACCATCTCCTTGAGGCTTTCGCCCTCCAGGAGCTCCATCACGTAGTAGCAGGTGCCATCCGGGGACCGGCCGAAGTCGAAGATGGTGATGACGTTCGGGTGGCGAAGGCGGCTGGCGAGCTCCGCCTCGCGGCGGAAGCGCTCGAAGAACTGGGGCGCGGCGGCGAGCGACGGGTTGAGCGTCTTCACCGCCACCGGGCGCTGCACGGAGGTCTGGGTGGCGCGGAACACCATGCCCATGCCGCCCTGGCCCAACACGCTCTCAATCTTGTAACGGCCGTCGAGGACCTGGCCGAGGAGCTGGAGGCTCTGGCCGGAGCAAAGGTGGTCGACGCCGTCAGTGCTTCCGCAGTGTGGACAGGGGGCAGCCATGTGGGCCCGGAGTATAGACAGGCCCAGCCCCGGTCCGGAAAGCCCCTGTAGGGCCGTGAAGCAAACGGGCGGGCACATCCGACATTCCCGAGGGCCTCGCGGGCTGTTACATCCCCGCCGCCATGAGCCTCGTCATCGCCCAGGACCTCTGCCTCGCCTACGGAAAGAAGGTCCTCTTCGATCATGACAGTTTCACTCTGGGTCCAAGGGACCGGGTGGGCCTCGTGGGGGCCAACGGGACGGGCAAGAGCTCGCTGATGAAGATCCTGGCGGGCGTGTCCCAGCCGGACTCCGGGACGGTGCAGTACAGCCGCAAGGCCCGGGCGGGTTACCTGCCGCAGGAGATCGCCGGGCTGCCGGACGGGACGGTGGTGGAGGCGGTAATGAGCACCGTGCCCGGCCGTGATGCCCTGGAGGCCCGCCTCAAGGAGACCGAGGAGGCGCTCGCCGCCGCCACGGACGAGGAGGACCAGCTCGAGCTGTCCCAGTCCCTGGCGGACCTGCACGCGGAGCTGGACGACTTCGAGAACCGCTACGGCCGGCACCACGCCGAGCGCATCCTCAAGGGCCTGGGCTTCCGCGACACGGACCTGGCCAAGCCCACCTCGGCGCTGTCCGGCGGCTGGCGCATGCGCGCGGCCCTGGCGGGGCTGTTGCTCCAGGACCCGGACCTGCTGCTGCTGGACGAGCCCACCAACCACCTGGACGTGCCCACGCTCACGTGGTTCGACGACTTCATGCGCCGCTCCAACAAGGCGCTGGTGCTCATCTCCCACGACAAGGACTTCCTCAACCGGCAGATCAACCGGGTGGTGTCCCTGGAAGTGGAGGGCGTGCGCGAGTACGCGGGCAACTACGACGAGTACAAGCGGCTGCGCGCGGAGGAGAAGGAGCTGCTGAAGGCGCGCGCCGAGAAGGTGGAGGCCCGCCGCGCGGAGCTGCAGGGCTTCATCGACCGCTTCGGCGCCAAGGCCACCAAGGCGCGGCAGGCGCAGAGCCGCGCCAAGATGTTGGAGAAGCTGGAGAAGGTGCAGGTACTGGAGGAGCGGACCTCGATGAAGTTCCGCTTCCCCGAGGTGGAGCGGAGCGGCCGCGACGTGGTGACGCTGGAGGGCATCACCAAGCGCTACGGCGCCCAGACGGTGTACGACGGCCTCTCCGGGCGGGTGGAGCGTGGCCAGCGCATCGCCGTGGTGGGCGCGAACGGCGCGGGCAAGACGACGCTGCTGAAGATGGTGGCGGGGGAGCTGACGCCGGACTCCGGCACCGTGACGCTCGGGCACAATGTGGTCGTGGGGTATTACGCGCAGCACCACGCGGACAAGCTGGACCGGCGGAACACCATCATCGAGGAGGTCCGCCCGCTGGCCGCGGACAAGCCGGAGAGCTACGTGCGCGGCGTGCTCGGCGCGTTCCTCTTCAGCGGCGATGACGTCGAGAAGCCCATTGGCGTGCTCAGCGGCGGTGAGCGCGCGCGCGTGGCGCTGGCCAAGCTGCTGCTGGTCCCCTCCAACTTCCTGCTGATGGACGAGCCCACCAACCACCTGGACCTGGACTCGTCCGAGATGCTGATTGAAGCGCTGAAGAGCTACAGCGGCACGCTGCTGTTCGTCAGCCACAACCGCAGCTTCATCAACGGACTGGCGTCCCATGTCTGGGAGGTGGCGGACGGCAAGCTCACGCCGCACCCGGGCAACCTGGACGACTACCTGTACCACCAGCAGCAGCTCCAGCAGGCCGCGGCGGCGGGGAGCGCCCGGGGCGAGAAGGTGCCCTCCGGGCCGATGACGGAGAAGGACCGCAAGCGCCTGGAGGCGGAGGCCCGTCAGCGTCGCAGCGTGGTGGAGGGGCCCATCAAGAAGGAGATCGCGAAGCTGGAGGCGCGCATCGCCGAGGTGGAGGCCAGTCAGAAGGAGCGCGAGGCGCAGCTCGCGGACCCCGACCTCTACAACGACTTCGCGCGCGCCAAGCCGCTGATGGACACGCACCGGGCCGGCAAGGAGGAGCTGGAAGACCTCTATGCCCGGTGGGAGGCCGCGCAGGAGAAGCTGGCCGAGGCGTCCGCTTCGCTCGGGTGAGCCGGCGCGGAGGGCCCGTGACGGGGGTCGCCGCGCACGGGCCTCAGCCGATGCCCGCCCGGCCGCGGCGCTTCAGCTCCTGGAACAGCCACCTCAAGGCGGCGGAGGCGAACCCTCCGACGTTGAGCGCGGCACCGCCGTCCGAGGTCGGGACGAAGAGGGGAATGAAGTCCTCCCGGTTGAGCTCGTTCGTGAAGGGAATGGCGCCGCTGGGGGCACAGCTTCCGCAGTAGAACGCGTCCTCCCAGACGAAGCCGTGCTCCGGCCGCAGGTTGCGCTGGCACGTGGTGCAGCTCGGCCTCCCTTGGATTTTCACGGAGGGGCGGACCGTGGTGGTGATGGGCTCGTTCCGGTACGCCTCTACGGCCTCCTCCAACAGCTCGAGCTCACCCGCGTCCAGCGCCACGCCCGCGCAGTCCGCGCACACCTCCATGGGCACCCCCAACGCCTCCACCACGGGCATGGGCGCCTGGTGACAGCGCGGGCACGTGGGGGCGCGGGTGCCGCAGTCGGTGCAGTGTGGGACGCGCCGGAGCTCAGCCTGACAGCCCTTGCAGATGCCCGGTCGGCTCTCCGCGCGACGCAGGAGCGCATCCGAGATGGAGCCTCCCATCACCTTCGCGAGGGCCTCTCCCTCGAACCACACAGCGCCGCAGTCCGTGCAGCTTTCCATGGGGAGCTCGCCGCTTGGGGCGAGCTGCATCGCCGTCTGGCAGAAGGGGCAGGCGCTCATACCGACGAGCCTATAGGCGCCCACTGCTCGGGCCGAAAGCAGTCTGTGCCGTGTTTGCCTGATTCGACGAGGCCCCCAGGCGTGGGCAGCATCGGTGTCCCTGGTGTCGGAGGAGGTTGGCAGGCTCGGCGTCTCACGGGCCTGATGCCGTGAAGTGCCGCCACCCGGAACCCGGCGGGCCAGGCCGACTGGGCGGCCTGAGTGTGCACCGCCCGGGGGCGTTACGCCCGCACCCGCTTGCGGCGCTCCCGCTTGGCGCGAGGCTCCCGCGGCGCCGGCTTCGCCGCATCCCGCAGCTCCTCGGGCATGGGCAGTGATTGCGACGGACGTGTGCTGGGGGCAGGCAGCCCGTCGACGGAGGAGGCCTCCGCGGGTGACTGCTCGGAGGGCAGGGCGGGGAGGCGGATGATGAACGTGGTGCCTTCGCCCACCTTGCTCTGCACCGAGATGCTGCCGCCGTGGTTCTTCACGATGCGCTGGCAGATGGCCAGCCCCAGGCCCGTACCCTTCTGCTTCGTCGTGTAGAACGGCACGAAGATGTGCGGGTGCTGGTCCGGAGGAATGCCGGGCCCGTTGTCGGACACCTGCACCTCCACGAACTCGGCGCCCGCGCTGCGCAGCTCGCCGAAGCGCTCCGGCTTCTCCGTGCGCACGCTGATGCGTCCCTCGCGCGTGCCCAGCGCCTGCACCGCGTTCTGCACCAGGTTGATGAGCACCTGCTTGAGCTGCTCCGCGTCGCCATCCACGCGCGGCAGCATCAAATCCAGCTCCACGGCGAGGTTGAGGTTGGACGGCACGTCGTTCTGGATGAGCCGCATGGTGCGCGTCACCACCTCGTTGAGGTCGGTGGTGCCGAAGCTCTGCTTCAGCGGACGCGCGTAGTCCAGGAACGCCGTCACCACGCCGTTGAGGCGGTTGACCTCCTCGACGATGACCTCCAGGAACTCGGCGTCCTCGCCGTGGAACTGCGCCGGGTCCAGGCACTGCGCCGCGCCCTTGATGGCCCCCAGCGGGTTGCGAATCTCGTGCGCGAGGCCCGCCGCCATCTCACCCAGCGCGGCCAGGCGGTCGCGCTCGCGAATCTTCTCGTACAGCTTGGAGTTCTCCAGCACCGTCGCCAGCCGCTCCGCCACCTCCAGGATGATGGCGATTTCGTCGGACGCGTACGCCTCCGGCACCCGTTCATCCCACAGGTTGAGGAACCCGATGACGCGGTCATTGCCCATCAGCGGCACGGTGATGCCGGCCTTCACCTGCACCAGCGCCGCGCGCGTGTCGTTGAGGCGCTTGAGCTCGTCGCGGTAGCGCTTGCCCTCCACGGCCTGCAGCCGCATGGTCGCGATGCGGCGCTCCACGTTCTCCCGCAGCACCGCCTTCTGGCCGCTGGCCGCCGCGAAGAGCAGGCCGCGCGCCACCGCCGTGTCCAGGAAGGCCACGGGCAGCGGGCCCCGTGAGTCCAACAGCCGGTACCCGGGTCGGTCCTCCGCCAGCAGGTACACCGACGCGTGCGTCACGCGCCCTGTCTCGTGGAGGGTGTCCAGTACCAGCCGGGCCAGCTCGGAGATCTCGATGACGTTCGCCATGCGCGCGCGCAGCGAACCCAGCGACTCCAGCAGGGCGAAGCGCTCGCGGAAGAAGATGCGCACCACCATCTCCTCCACCTTCACCTTCAGCGGCTCCAGGAGGATGAGGATGACGAACGCGGCCACCACCGTGTTGAAGAGGAACAGTCCCGTGTTCTCCTCCACCCACGCCGTCAGCACCGTGAAGACGGCCGCGAGGATGCTGGCCAGCACCGTCTGCGAGGCAATCTTGCCCAGCAGCTCGTGCAGGTCCATGAGCCGCAGCCGCAGCAGCGTGTGGGCCAGGAAGAACAGGTACAGCGTGGAGAAGACCGACCCCAGCGTGGGGAAGGGGATGCCGAAGCTGACCAGGAAATCCAGCGCCGAGAAGAGGATGGCCGCGCCCGCGCCGATGGCCAGGTACGCCAGCCGGAACTTCTCGATGCGCGACTCCGTGGTGCGGACCCGGTGGAGCAGCAACGAACCGTAGGTCACCAGCGTGCCCAGCACCCACACGCCCATGCACACCCGCGCCCAGAGCTTGTCGGCCAGGGGGGTGACGGCCACGGTCAGCCCCAGGAAGGCGGACAGGAGGGCGAGCCGGCGGCCCATCAGGTGGGTGCCCTTGCTGACGCCCAGGAACTCGAGGAAGAAGGCGACGGCGGCGCCCGGCACCAGGGAGGCCACCAGGATGGTGGCGCCCACGGAGATACGGGATGTCCACGGGTAGTCGGCCGCGGGGAAGATGCTGTGAAAGAACAGCGAAAGGTAGTAGCCGGCGACCGTCAGCGCGAAGACGGAGTACAGCGTCAGCACCCTGGGCCGGCCGGGCCGCAGCAACATGGACACGCCCAGGGCGAGCCCGATGATGGAAGCGAGCAGCGCGCTCTGTGTCCGGATGTCCATGAGGAGGCGGACAGTCTAACCTGTGTCCGCCTCCGGAAATTTTCCATGTCCTGCTGGTTGTCCTGGGGCGAGCCCGCGCGCATCTCCCTGCGAACCAGCCCCCGCGTATGAAGAAGCCCTTCCTGTCCAAGCTCGCCGTCGTCGCCTCCGCGCTGTTGGTGTCCGCGCAGGCCCCCGCCCCACCGGCGGTTTCGTCCACGCCGGCCGAGCCCGAGGCGTCCGAAGCGCCGGCCCAGCACCCCAGCAACGCGCCCCCCGAGGCGCAGCTTTCGCCGCCTCCCGACTCGGAGAAGGCGCCGCTGCCCGTGGGGTACGTGGAGGTGCTCAACCCCGCCTTCCCCAACGCCGCGCCGCCCACGCCGGTGGTGCACCGGGGCCGCCGGTACGGGCTGGAGGACCTGGCTCCGTACTTCGGGGAGGGGAAGAAGAAGGAGGCCCGGGACGCGTTCGACCGCGGACAGTACACGCGCGCGCGCGAGCTGCTGAAGGACGAGGGCGACAGCGCGCCGGTGCGCTACCTGCGGGCCCTGGCGGCCGTGCGCGCCGGGGATGACGCGGCCGCCGCGGCGGAGTTCTCCGCGCTGGCGCCCGACTACCCCGCGCTGAGGGACCGCTGCTTGACGCATGGCGGCGTGGCGCTGGAGAGCCTGCGCCGCTTCGACGAGGCCGCGGCGCTGCTGGAGCAGGTTCCGCCCGAGTCGAAGCTGTACGTGGACGCGCGGCTGGCGCTGTCCCGGGTGCTGCGCAAGAAGAAGGACGCGGCGGGCGCCATGGCCGCGCTGGAGCCGCTGACCGCTCGCGCGGCGCCGAGCTGGGGCCGCAACGTGGGCGCCGAGGCGCTGATGGCGATTGCCGACATCGCCGCGGAGAAGAAGGACAAGGCCGCCGAGCGCGCCGCGCTGTGGCGCCTGTGGGCCGCGCATCCGCTGTCCGCCCTGGCGAAGCAGGCCGAGCGGCGCCTCAAGGGGCAGACGCCGCCGCTGGAGGCGAAGGTGGGCCGGGGCGAGACCCTGGTGGAGCTGCACCGCAACAAGGCGGGACTGGACCAGCTCGAACCGCTGCTGCCGAAGCTCCAGCTGCCGGACGCGCTGGCCTGCCGCGCGCACTTCGCCTTCGGCAAGGGCCTGCGCAAGGAGCGCCAGCACACGCGCGCCATCCAGGTGCTGACGCCAGTGGCGGAGAAGTGCCAGGACCGTGACCTGCTTCCGCGCGTGCTGTACGTGCTCGGCTCGTCGCGCTCCATCGTCGACCAGGCGCGGGGCATGGAGACCTATGAGCGGCTGGCGCGCGAGTTCCCGGACCACTCGTTCGCGGACGACGGCCTGTTCTACGCGGCCGACCTCTACCTGAAGACGGGGCGGCCCCAGGAGGCGATGGCCCGGCTGGACACGCTGGCCCGGCTCTATCCGCAGGGGGACTTCCTGGGTGAGGCGCTCTTCAAGGCGTACTGGATTGCACGCACGACCGGCGCCGAGGACGCCGGCCTGTCGTTCCTGGACCGCATCGAGGCCCAGTTCGCCAAGGCCGACGAGAGCTACGACGTGGAGCGCGCGCGCTACTGGCGGGCGCGGACGCTGCAGGAGAAGGGCAACATCGAGGGCGCGGCGGAGCTGTTCGAGAAGCTCTCGGTGGACCACCCCGCCACGTACTACGGGCTGATGGCCCGCTCGCAGCTGGCGAAGGCGGACCCGTCGCGGCTGGAGCGCGTGTCCGCCGAGATTTTCACCGTGCCCGAGGCCGTCAGCCCCTGGCCGCTGTTCGCCGGCCCCATGGGCGAGGACCCGCACTTCCGCGCGGGCGTGGAGCTGTACCGGCTGGGCTTCACGGAGGCGGTGTCGTCCGAGCTGCTCGCCGTCAACCGGACGAACCTGCCCGCGGAGTCCCTGCGGCTGCTGGTGCTGGTGCTGCACGAGGCGGGCGACGAGCGCGCCGCGCACGCGGTGGCGCGGCTGGCGCTGCGCAAGGACCTGAGCGGACGCATCACCCCGGAGACGCGCGGGATATGGGAGGTGGCCTATCCCAACGCCTTCCGCGAGCTCATCGAGAAGCACACCGCCGTCGCGGGCGTGGAGCCGGACCTGCTCCAGGCGCTGATGCGGGAGGAGAGCGCGCTCGACCCCAAGGCGCTGTCGTGGGCGGGCGCGCTGGGGCTGACGCAGCTGATGCCTTCCACGGCGAAGAGCGTGGCGCGCCAGTTGAAGCTCAAGCGCTTCAGCGTGGACCAGTTGCTCGATCCGGACCTGAACATCCGCCTGGGCGCCCACTACCTCGGCGGGCTGCTGAAGCGCTTCGACGGGCACACGCCGTACGCGGTGGGCAGCTACAACGCCGGGCCGGGCGCGGTGAATCGTTGGAGGTCCGACAAACCGGACCTGGCGCTCGACGCGTGGGTGGAGGAAATCCCCATCTCCGAGACGCGCGGCTACATCAAGCGCGTGCTCCGCTCCTTCAACACGTACCAGCTCCTGTATGGCCGGGCGCCCAAGTTGCCCGTGCTCAAGAGCGCCGCGAAGTAGGGAAGCGGCCTCCATCCGGGTGGGAACCGGGTGGTGGCAGCGGAGAATTCGGGCGGAATGCGGCGTGGATGCCGTCGGTTATGTCCACGCCCGGAAAAAGGGTGCTGTTGAAGGTGTACCCCCCTATGCAACCGGGTGGAAACGTGTCACACGGCGGGGGCCGCACCCGTATACGGCGTGGCAACCAGCTCAATTCATGAAGCTGGAAGAGAAAGAAGAAGAGAAGCGTAATGGCGACTGGTACCGTGAAGTGGTTCAACGACGCGAAGGGCTTTGGGTTCATCATGCAGGACGGCGGGGGCGAGGACCTCTTCTGCCACCACACTGCGATTCAGACCCAGGGCTTCCGCACGCTGCAGGAAGGCCAGAAGGTCGAGTTCGACGTGGCCCGGGGCCCCAAGGGCCTGCAGGCTCAGAACGTTCGCCCGGTCTGAGTTCCCACTGAGCGCGCGCCGCGCTCGGTTCGAAGGCTCAGTCTCCCGAGGGAGGCTGGGCCTTTTCCTTTTTGTCACCCCGATGTTGGGGGGCCTGCCTGGAAGTTGGCCGGCTGCTCTCCTAGACTCGGGCCATGGGCGCCCCGTCGAACAGTGGAGACGGTGGGAAGAATGCGCTCCTGCGCGCGCTCCCCTCCGTCGAGCAGCTCCTGCGGCGCCCGTCGCTGGAACCCCTGTTGAGCCGAGTCCCCCGGGCCCGTGCGGTGGCCGCGCTCCGGCTGGCCGTGGACCGTGCCCGCGGCCGGCTGGTGTCAGGCGCGGGGCCTGGCTTCGAGGACGCGGACGTCCGGTTCGCGCTGGACACGCTGGCCACGCCGGGCTTGCGGCCCGTGCTCAACGCCACCGGGGTGGTGCTGCATACCAACCTGGGCCGCGCCCCCCTGGCGCCCTCGGCGGTGGAGCGCGTGGCGGCGGTGGCCCGGGGCTACTCCAACCTGGAATACGACCTGGAGGAGGGCGAGCGGGGGAGCCGCTACGCGCCGCTGGTGGGCCTGCTGCGCTCGCTGACGGGCGCGGAGGACGCGGTGGTCGTCAACAACTGCGCGGGCGCGGTGCTGCTGGTGCTGGCGGCGCTGGCGTCCGGCCGCGAGTGCGTGGTGTCTCGCGGGGAGCTGGTGGAGATTGGCGGTGGCTTCCGCGTCCCGGACGTGATGCGCCAGTCCGGCGCGAAGCTGGTGGAGGTGGGCACCACCAACCGCACGCGGCTTTCGGACTACGCGGCGGCGGTGGGGCCGGAGACGGGGCTGCTGGTGAAGGTGCACCGCTCCAACTTCGCGATGGTGGGCTTCACGCACGAGGCGCCGGTGGCGGAGCTGGCCTCGCTGGGGCGGGCGCGCGGCGTGCCGGTGTTCCAGGACCTCGGCGCGGGCGCGCTGGTGCCGCTGACGGGCGAGGGGCTGAGCCCGGAGCTCACCGTGGCCCAGGCGGTGGCGGCGGGCGCGGACGTGGTGGCCTTTTCAGGAGACAAGTTGTTGGGAGGACCCCAGGCGGGAGTGGTGGTGGGCCGGTCCGCGCTGCTGGCGCGCATCAAGGCCCATCCGCTCATGCGGGCCCTGCGGGTGGACAAGCTGACGGTCGCCGCGCTCGAAGCCACCCTGGAGCTGTACCGGGATGGCCGGGCGGAAGACGTTCCGGTGCACCGCCTGCTTGCCCAGTCGCCAGAGGCGCTGCGCGCCAGGGCGGTGCGGCTGCAGGGCTTGCTGGCGGAGCAGGGCGTGCGTGCTCGGGTTGCCAGCGTGGTGGGACAGGTGGGTGGGGGTGCCATGCCGCTGGCCGGGTTGCCGTCCTTCGCCTGCATCCTCACCCTAGAGACGCCGGAAACATTCCTCGACCGCCTGCGCGGGGGAATGCGGCCGGTTATTGGCAGGATCGCGGATGGCGAGGTGCTCCTCGACGTCCGATGTCTCGAGGAGGAGGAGCTCCAGACGGTCGCGGATGCCGTCGCGGCCGCCATTCCAGGGAACCCGCCATGATCAACAGCGCCGTGCTTGTCCTCAACCGGTACTACCAGCCGGTGCACGTCACCTCGGTGAAGCGGGCATTTTCGCTTCTGTACCTGGGGGTGGCGAAGGCCATCGACTCGCAGTACCGGCTCTACGAGTTCGCGGATTGGGCAGAGCTGAGCGCCACGCAGGACTGCATCACCACCATCGACCGCACCATCCGCATCCCTCGCGTCCTGGTGCTCAGCGCGTATGACCACCTCCCCCGGGGGCGGGTGCGCTTCTCCCGGCTCAACATCTACGCGCGCGACAACGACACCTGCCAGTACTGCGGGAAGAACCTGCCGCGCAGCGAGCTGAACCTGGACCACGTCCTGCCGCGCACGCAGGGAGGCAAGACGACGTGGGAGAACGTCGTGTGTTCCTGCGTGCCCTGCAACCTGAAGAAGGGCGGACGGACGCCGGAGCAGGCCAGCATGAAGCTGCTCAAGAAGCCCGTGCGCCCGCGCTGGACGCCGCTGTTCCGGGGCGCCACCCGCAAGGTGACGTACAGGGAGTGGTTGCCGTTCCTGCACCTGGCGGATGCCTCGTACTGGAACGTCGAGCTCCTGGACGAGTAGTGCCTGCCCGGTGGGCGGCCGGGCACGCCTCAAAGGGCGTCGGACGGAAGCGGCTTCCTGGGAGTGACGGGTTTCCGGCGCACGCGCGGTCCAGGTTGTTGCACTGAACGGATGCGGAAGGTCGGGGAGTCGACGCGACCCCGGGTTCGGGATTTGATGGGGGGGCATGTCCGAACCCTCGCGAGTGCCCCGGACGGAATCCCGTGTCCTGGGCCCTACGGAGCCAGGTCCCATGGTCTCCGGTCCACCTGGGCTGTCACGCCGTCCGCGTCCCCGGCGCATCATCGCCGTGGGAGGCGGCAAGGGTGGCATTGGCAAGTCCATGGTGTCCGCGAACCTGGGCGTGGCCCTGGCGCAGTCGGGCGCCAACGTGCTGCTCGTGGACGTGGACCTGGGCGGGGCCAACCTGCACACGTGCCTGGGCGTCGGGCAGCCCAACGCGACCCTGTCGGACTTCCTGCGGCGGAACAAGGCTCAGATTGAAGAGGTCATCGTCCCCACCGGGGTGCCCCGGCTGTCGCTGATCGCAGGCGCGCAGGACGCGCTGGACGCGGCGAACCTCAAGTACGCGCAGAAGCAGAAGCTGCTGCGGACGCTGATGAGCACGTCGGCGGACTACCTCATCCTGGACCTGGGCGCGGGGACGAGCTTCAACACCATCGACTTCTTCGTCCTCGCGGACCACGGGGTGCTGGTGATGCTGCCGGAGCCCACGTCGGTGGAGAACGCCTACCGCTTCGCGAAGGCGGCCTTCTTCCGCAAGCTCCAGCAGGTGGAGTCGCAGTACGGCATCGAGGACCTGGTGGAGGACGCGCTCACCACCCGCGAGGGCGCGCTGCGCACGCTGCATGACGTGATGGCCCAGGCGCGGCGGAAGGACCCGGCCATCGCGGAGCGCCTGGAGCGCGAGCTCTCGGCCTTCCGCATCCGGCTCATCGTGAACCAGGCGCGCACGGACGCGGACCTGTCGGTGGGCGCCTCGGTGGCCGCCGCGTGGAAGAAGTTCTTCGGCATCGAAATGGATGTCCTGGGCGCCATCCGCTACGACGACGAGGCCTGGCGCGCGGTGCGTAAACGGAAGCCCGTGCTCATCGAACGGCCGGATTCGGCTGCGGCCACTGCCATTCAGGGCATCGCAACGCGTATCCTTGCGCTCGACGGCCCCCCTCAGCGCACCGCACCATGAAGCCCTTCGAGCAGCAGACCTACTACGAGATTCTCGAAGTTCCCGTCACCGCGCCCCTGGAGGAGATTCGCGCGGCCTACGACCGGCTGATGGAGCTGTATTCGCCGGACTCCATCGCCGTCTATGCGCTCGTGGACGAGGGCCAGGTGGAGGGGCTCCGCGCCCGGATGGCCGAGGCGCTGGAGATTCTCAGCGACGAGGACTTGCGTGCCGAGTACGACAAGGACCTCGGGCTCCCCGCGCGGCGGCTGATGGACGCCGTGGCCACGGGCGGCGCGATGACGCACAAGGAGGCCGCGCCGGAGCCAGAGCGTGCGGAGCCGGAGCGGGTTGGGGTTGCCGCATCCGTCGCGGAAGATCAGACTGCGCCTCTTGTCACGCAGGTCCCCGAAGCGGGGACGAACGGGAGGCCAGAGGCAGTGCGACACGTGCCGGTACAGGATCCGGATTGCGCGAGCGGAGAGCGGGAGGCGGACAGGCAGGACGCGGCCGAGGCGCCGCAGGCCGCCGCACCACCGGTGGCGGTGCCAGCAGGGAAGGCCGACTTCCGCGCCTCGTTCTTCCGCGGCTTCTCGTTCGCGTACGTGTCCAGCTCTCTCCAGGACACGCAGAGCCTGGGGAGCGCGGTCAATGTGCCGGCGGCTTCGATGCAGCCCGCGGCGGCGCCTGTACCCGCCGCGAGCGTGCCTGCCGCTGCGACGCTGGGGGCGACGGCTTCGTCCGCTCCGGCGCCGGTGGCTCAAGCTGTCGAGGCACCCCAGAATGTCTCGTCCGCCGCGACGGTCAGCGTCGCGCCCGCCAGTGCGGTTCCCGCGGCGGCCGACGTTGCGGCTCCGGCCACTGGCTCGGTGTCCGGGACGTCGGCCCCGTCTGCTCCGCAAGCACCTCAGGGCGGGTCGGCTCAGACTGCCGCCGAGCATGGCTCGGACGCCAGCGCTGCGCCGGGAGCAGCGTCCGGTGCACAGGCTCCGGCTGTCCCCGTGCACGCCGCGGACGCCAACCGCGCGGCCGGAGGCGCGTCCACAAGCGCTCCGGCTTCGAGCGACACTCAGGCCCCTGACGCCAACGCCTCGTCGAACGGCGCGTCAGCATCGGTCTCTCCGTCTTCCTCGGCGGTGATTCCGAGTGGCGCGGCCGTCGCCCAGGCGCCCCAGGCGTCAACGCCGGCAAACACGGATCCGGCCGTCGCCCAGGCGTCAACGCCGGCAAACACGGAGCCAGCCGTCGCCCAGGCGTCAACGCCGGCAATCACGGATCCGGCCGCTGCCCAGGCGCCCCAAGCGCCAACGCCGGCGAACACGGAGCCGGCCGTCGCTCCCGTGCCGGACGCCGCACCGGCGGCATCGCCGTCGTCCTCGGCCCCCGCCGTCACCTCCGTGCCGGCCGCGGTTCAGACGACCGCGCCGGCCACCATGGCGCCTCCTCCCGTGCCCGCCCAGTCGCCAACTGGGCCGGATGCGTCACGCGCGGCGGCGACCGTGTCCGAGTCGACGGCCATCGTCCCTGCCCATGCGCCGACGGCCGCCGAGCCATCGTCCGAAGCGCCGCGTCCGCCCGCGCGCACCGGGCGCCCGCTGGGGGATGCGCCGCAGATCGCCCAGGACGCCGCCATTGCCACGGCGGAGGCAGCCCTGGCGCAGGTGTCCCAGGCCGCGTCCCGGGCCCGCGAGCCGCGTCCTCGCATCCCGGACATCCCCGCTGACGCCGAGTTCAATGGCGAGCTGCTCCGCCAGGTGCGCGAGGCCCGGGGGATGACCCTTCAGCAGGTCGCCGACCGCACCCGCATCTCCCGCAGCCACCTGGAGAACGTCGAAGCGGACCGGTACAACGTCCTCCCGGCGGCCGTCTACCTGCGAGGTATCCTGATGAACCTCGCGCGGGAGCTGGGGCTGGATCCGCTCCGGGTGTCCAAGAGCTATCTCGCCCTGGCTTCTGAGAAGTCGGGCAGGAAGTAGGGGAGCCAGCGGACGGTGTCGGGATGTCACCGGCGTTGCGAGGAAAGTTGACTCGTCTCCGGGCGCTGCCTAAGTAGGTAGCACGATGACGGACGAGGAAAAGGTCAAGGCGATGCGGCTCGCCCGTGCGATTGCCTCGGATATCTCGCTCTACAACGAGCAGAAGATCATCAAGGGAATCGAACAGGACAACCTCTTCGAGGTCCTCAAGGAGGAACTGGAAGAGGGCCGCGAGCTCTACAAGAGCCGCGTCAGCCCGGAGATCTTCACGAAGATGAACTTCTTCGAGCGGGCGATCAACGACATCGTCCTGCGCTCGAAGGCGCATGTGAAGTCGAAGATCTGGTAACTCCTTCCCCGTGGTAGCGCCCGACACGCGAGAGCACCGCGCTCCGCCCGAAGCACGTGGCGAGCGCGTGGACCAGTACCTCGCGCGGGCGTTCCCGGACCTCACCCGTTCCCGCATCCATGGCCTCATCGAGGCCGGCCACGTCCTCGCGGACGGCCAGCCCGCCAAGCCGTCCCGGCGGCTGCGGGGCGGCGAACTGCTCGTCCTCCACGTCCCCGCGCCCGTTCCCGCCGTCCCGGTGGCCGAGGAGCTGCCCCTCGCGCTGCTCCACGAGGACCGGGACCTCGTCGTGGTCGACAAGGCCGCGGGCATGGTCGTCCATCCCGGCGCGGGCCATGCCTCGGGGACGCTCGTCAACGCCTTGCTGCACCGGGTGAAGGACCTGGCCGGCGTCGGGGGCGAGCTGCGGCCGGGCATCGTCCACCGGCTCGACAAGGACACCACCGGCTGCCTCGTCGTCGCGAAGAACGAGCAGACGCTGGTGGCGCTGCAGAAGGCCTTCAAGACGCGCGCGGTGGAGAAGACGTACCTCGCGCTGGTGCACGGCGTGCCGCCCGCGGAAGGCCGCATCGAGACGCTCTACGGCCGTCACCCCATCCACCGCCAGCGCTTCACCGGCAAGGTGAAGGAGGGCAAGCCCGCCATCACCGAGTTCCGCGTCCTCGAGTCCTTCGACGGCGCGGCGCTGGTGGAGGTGGACCTGCTCACCGGGCGCACGCACCAGATTCGCGTGCACCTGTCCGAGGCCGGCCACCCCCTGCTGTGCGACGCGCTCTACGGCGCCGGGCGCAAGGGGAAGGGCGCGGCGGCCGAGGCCCAGGAGAAGCTGGGCCGGCAGGCGCTGCACGCGTGGCGCCTGTCCTTCGCGCACCCGCGCACGGGCAAGGTGCTGAAGCTGGAGGCGCCCATTCCGGCGGACTTCGATGCGGCGCTGACGCTGCTCCGGGGCACCGTTCCCGCCCCCGAGAGGAAGCCCTCCGCGGCGGCGGGCCGGAAGCGGACTACAGGCCGGACACGCTGAGCGACTGCTGGCGCTTGGACAGCACCTTCACGGGCTGGATGGCCATGACCCGCATGAAGACGGACAGCAGCTCCGGGTCGAACTTGTTCCGCATCTCCGACCACATCAGCATCAGGGCCACCTCGGGCCCATAGGCATCGCGGTAGGGGCGCTTCGAGGTGAGCGCGTCGTAGGCGTCGCAGATGGCGATGATCTTCGCGTACACCCCGAGGTTCGTCTTCGGGATGATCATCTGGATGTTGCCGCGCGAGTCGCGCACCGCGGTGCCGAAGTCCGTCTTGTGCTCGAACGTCGTCACCACGCGCAGCAGGGTGGAGCGGCTGAAGCCCTTCTCCATGAGGATGTTGCGCACGGAGATGAGCGGCGCGCGCTGCACCGTCTGCTTCTCCTCGGGCGTCAGCGCGCCGCGCTTCGTCGACAGCTCCTCCGACAGCGTGGCCATGCCGGCGTCGTGGAAGAGGGCGATGTAGCCCAGGTCTCGCAGCTGCGGCTTCGTCAGCCCCAGCTCGGCGCCGAAGACGATGCTCATGAGGCACACGTTGACCTGGTGGTACACGAGGTAGTCCTCCTCGCGCCGCATGGTCGTCATGCCCAGGAAGTGCGTCTTCTGCTCGAAGGAGATGTCGACGAAGTCCTGTACCAGCCGCAGCGCCTTGGAGGCGTTGATGGGCTTTCCGGCCCGCACCGACTCCAGGTACTTGGTGATGAAGAACACGGCGCGGGCGTAGATGGTCATCGCGTACTTCTTGCGGTCCACCTTCTGGTCGCCCGGGTTGTCCAGGTCCTTGTTCAGCTTCTCCTTCAGCTTGGAGAACTTGGCCACCCGCATGTTGAGCAGCTTGCGGTTCGCCAGGCCGTCCTCTTCGGACGAGGCCGTCTGCTCCTTGCTGAAGATCCAGATGAAGTTCTTCAGCTCCGGGACGGTGACGGGCTTGGTGAGCGTGAAGCCGCCCACGTCCTTGGAGCGCATCTCCGCCAGCAGGTAGCGCTGGTTCTCGATGGAGTTGAGGTCCACCTTCACCAGCATGCCGTTCAGGTAGTAGGACTCCTTGACGCCCGTGAGCTCGAGCCGGCCTTCCTTGCCGATGATTTGATTGATGATGTCCTGGAGCTGGTGCAGCGGCTTCTGGAAGACCGCGTTCTCCGGGTCATACATCTTCACCGAGCGCACCAGCATGTAGAGGCCGGCCACCAGCGAGCGCGCCAGGCCCTGGAGCTTCTCGTTGTGCTCGCGGCCGAACTCGCTGGTGCTCTCTTCCTGCGCCTGGGTGATTTTCAGATTGTCGGCCATGTGCCTATGCCTCCTCTGACAGCGCCGAGTCTCCGAAGAGCGCCTTCTTCGTCTGGTACATCGCCTTGCGCGCCGAGGTGAGGACCTCCAGCGGCTGCGTCTTGTCCTCCACCACCGCTTGCAACAGCTTGTAGCCCTGGATGGAGCACGCGCCGCCCAGGCCGTGGATGGCCAGCAGCTTGTCCTCCAGCACCCGCTTCTTGTTGAGCAGCGAGGGTTTGACGGCGAGCATCTGCTGCAGCATCGACAGGGCCCCCGGGGTACCGGTGGAGCCGATGGCGGCGTACACCGCCGCGCGCTCGTCGGGCGTCTTCTTGTCGAAGCCCGGCTCCCGGAGCAGGCGCATCAGGTCCACGTAGGCCTTGTCGCGGTCGAACTCCGGCAGCAGCTTCGCCGCCAGCATGCGCACCTGGGAGATGGGGTCCGTGAGCGCGTCCACGATGATGCGCCGGGCCTCGCCCGTGCGGCCCCGGCCGATGATGCCGAGCACCTCCAGCTTCACCACCAGGTTGGGGCTCTTCAGCACCTGGCCGAACATCTTCACCCGCTCCGGGTGGTTGCTCTTCTCCAGGATGTAGACCATGTCGCGCACTGTCTGCGGCCGGTCTGACATCAGCCGCGCGACGAAGGGCTCCGGCAGCTCCCGCGCGAAGCCCGCCAGCGCGTCACACAGCAGGATGCGGTTGTCGGCGACCTCGATGGTCTCCAGCACCGTGAGCAGCGGGATGATGGCGTCGCGGTCCAGCGCCTGGAGGTAGCGCGCCACGTCGGCGGGGTTCTTGGGGCGGGTGGACTTGAGCGACTCGCCCACGCGCATCAGGCGCTGTTCCTCGCCCATCTTGTGGAGGAAGTTGTCCAGCATGTGCGCCAGGTCGCCGTTGCCCTCGCGCTGCGACAGCGCGCGCAGCTTGAGGACGATCTGGTTGATGGTGCCGAAGTCGTCCTGGATGAGGAGCATGTCCAGGAGCTGCACGAAGATCTCCTCGAGCAGCGTCGCGTCGTCCACGCCGCCTTCCACCACCTGGAACACGGCGCTCACCAGCTTGGGGAACAGCCGCGCGTTCTCCTCCTCCATCACCTCGCGCTGGAGCTTCGCCTTCAGCTCGTCCGAGGCGTGCCGGCCGCCCACGACGAGGCCACGAATCTGCTCCACGCCGTCCAGCTTGGCGTCCAGGTCCTCCGCGGACACGCGCGCGAAGCGCAGGTAGTCATCCGAGTTCGTCTGCAGACGCGAGTAGAGGTAGCCCACCACCTTGTCCACCTCGACCTGGACTTCCTCCTCGCTGGCGTTCTCCATGGAGAAGCCTTCCACCACCACGTACTCGACGTGCTCCATGCTCGCGCGCCACAGCTGCGCCAGCACGTCCTCGGCGCCGCGCTCGGGCTCGGAGAGGGCGATGAGCGTGAAGGTGGTCAGCTCCTCCACCGTCAGGCCCGGGCGGAAGATGAGCTGCCGGATGCCGTCGCGGAAGAACTTGTAGGGAAGCGGGGTGTCCTCGGAGAACAGCGGCTCGCCGAGGAGGACGAAGTTCTGCTGCTCCACCTTCATCGAGAGCGGGCCGAACTTCTCGGTGTAGACGGCGACCGACTCGAGCGCCTTCCCCAGGAACTCCGGGAAGCGCGACTCGTTGTGGCGATACATGCCGATTTGCTTGATGCCCTTGAGCAGGTGGAAGGCGAAGTTCTTCGCCAGTTCGACCTTCTCGCGCGCCTCGGGCGAGAGCTGCGGCTCCGCGGTGGAGTCCTGAATGGCTTTAGCGGGGGGGGCCATGCTGTCACCCAAGCCTAACCTGATTTCGCGCGGCCACCCAGGAGGCGGTCCGAGGAAGTCTCATGGCTTGGGTGACGGCCCGGTGACGGGGGCCTGAGAATGGCGGGAAATTCCGGTTGTGTTACCGCATGCGTCATCCACCGGAGGGGGCGATGTCCATGGCGCGGTTGATGACGTGCTTGCTGCTGCTGTTGTCGCTGTCGGGGTGTTTCCGGATGAGCCTGCGCTCGGGTGCGCCTCGTGGCGGCGCCCCGGCGGAGCAGTCGGGGGTGAGCCTCGTTGCGGGGCTGACGACGTCCAACGTGGTGACACCCGAGTGTCAGCACGGCCTGTCGCGCGTGGACGTCTACTGGCCCTGGTGGGGCCCCGTCGCCTTCGTGGCGACCCTGGGCATCGTCGCACCGCTTCGCACCGAGTACGTGTGTGCCGAGGGGGTGCAGGCGGCACCGCTCCCGGACGAGGTGCCCGAGTCACATCCGGCGCTCTGAGGTTCGGACCCAGTGGGTGCGCGCCGCCTCCCCTCCCTGGAAATGATTGAGGCGGCGAGGATGGGCCTCGCCGCCTCGGGGTGTCTCAGGTGTGTTTCACCGGTGCCCCACGCCGGGGCCGGGGCTCACGCCTCCTTCTGCGGCGGCGGGGACATGGCGGCGCTCTGACCCTTGAGGGCGGAGCGCAGCAGGAACAGCGTCAGGCCGGCGAAGAAGAGCAGACCCCAGAGGTTGGACCACAGCGGGTGCGCGTGCTCGCTCTCTCCCACGGTATTCAGGAAGGCGCCCAGGCCCCCCTGGTTGCCCAGCAGGGCAGGGAGGTTGAGCGCGCGGGTGCCGGCGCCGTCCGTGGCGATCTCCAGGAAGGCGATGAGCACGCCCGCGATGGAGCCACCGGCGATGAAGCCGGACGAGAGCAGGGTGCCGGGCGAGAAGTCGGACTCGGCGCCGCGGACGCGGTCCACGATGTAGCGCACGATGCCGCCCACGAAGAGCGGCGCGCTGCTGCTGATGGGCAGGTAGACACCCACCGCGAAGGGCAGGGACGACACGCCGCACAGCTCCAGCATCAGGGCGATGAACACGCCCAGCAGCACCAGGTCCCACGGCAGCTTCTGGGTGAGGATGCCGTCGATGATGAGCGCGAAGAGCTGCGCCTTCGGCGCCGCGTAGCGGGTCAGCGGCTGGCCCTCATAGGCACTGACGCGCCCGCCGATGCCCGGGTCCACCACGTACTGGATGGCGCCCGCCTCGTCGACCAGGTACAGGCCGGCGGGCACCGGGGTGTCCGCGCCGCGCACGTAGCCTTCCTTGTAGGTGCGCTGCGGGCCCTCCGAGACGGCGCCCAGGTCGGCGATCTTCGCGGGCGCGCCCGTGGGCAGGTTGAGCGTCACCGCGCCCAGCTCCTGTGGGGACACGTCCCGCCAGCTGCGCAGCTCCAGCGCGCCGCCCTGCGTGTTCAGCTCGTAGCCCTGCGCCCACACGGCCTTGCGCAGCGCCGCCTCGTCCAGACCGCGCGAGGCCAGCGCCTCGGCGGAGACGGTCCAGGGGAAGGTGTGCTGGACGCGCGTCTCGCTGGTGAGCTCGGTCACCGCCACGCCGGGGTGGGGCTCGGGGATGGTGGCGGTGGCGCCGCGGTTGAGCGTCACCAGGACGAGGCCAATGAACATCGCGCTGGTGAGCACGCCGACGAAGAGCGCCACCTGCTGGCGCCGGGGCGTGCCGCCCACCAGGAAGGCCGTCTTGAGGTCCTGCGCGGTGGTGCCGCCATTGGACGCGGCGATGCCGACGATGGCCGCCGTGGTGAGGGCCATGAAGCGGTCCTGGGACGACGTCCAGCCGGCGAGCAGGTACACGAGGCAGGTGATGAGCAGCGTGGCCACGACCATGCCGGAGATGGGGTTGGACGAGCTGCCAATCTCACCGGTGATGCGCGCGCTCACCGTCACGAAGAAGAAGCCGAAGATGACGATGAGGACGGCGGAGATGAAGTTCACCTCCAGCGGCGGCGCCAGCCAGATGGCCAGCACCAGGGCCGCGCTGCCGCCCAGCACCACTGTGATGGGCAGGTCCTGCTCGGTGCGGAGCAGCTGCGGCATGGCGCCCTGGCCGCGCGACGCCCGGAGCGTCTCCAGGCTGCGCTTGAAGGCACCGACGATGGTGGGCAGCGAGCGGATGAGACTGATGAGGCCGCCCGTCGCCACCGCGCCCGCGCCGATGTAGAGCACGTAGGCGTTGCGAATCTCGTCCGGTGACATGTCCCGGATGAGCTGGCCGTTGTGCATCAGCAGGGGCGTGTCCATCCCACCGCCGAAGAAGGAGATGGCGGGGATGAGGATGAGGTAGCTGAGCACGCCGCCCGCGAAGGTGATGGCCGCCACGCGGGGGCCGATGATGTAGCCCACGCCCAGCAGCTCCGGGCTCACCTCGGTGGAGACGGTGGCGCTCTTGAGGCCCTTCAGCGGGGTGCTGAGCACCTCGCGGAACAGCTTCATGCCGGAGTAGGCGAGCTTGTAGATGCCGCCCACCAGGAAGCCGGTGATGACGGTGCGGGCGTTGGTGCCGCCCTGCTCGCCGACGATGAGCACGTCCGCGCTGGCGGTGCCTTCGGGGTAGGGGAGCTTCCCGTGCTCCTGGACGATGAGGCCCTGGCGCAGCGGAATCATCATCAGGACGCCGAGCACGCCGCCCAGCGCCGCCGTGAGGAAGGCGTGCGTGAGGCTGATGTCGTAGCCCAGCAGGAGCAGCGCGGGCAGCGCGGCCGCTACACCGAAGGCGAGCGACTCACCGGCCGAGCCCGTCGTCTGGACGATGGTGTTCTCCAGGATGCTGGAGTTGCCCAGGGCCCGGAAGATGGCGATGGAGAGCACCGCCACCGGGATGGACGCCGACACCGTGAGGCCCACCTTGATGGCCAGGTACACGGACGAGGCGGCGAAGACGATGCCCAGCAGCGAGCCGAGCACCAGCGCCCGCATCGTCATCTCCGCCGGAGACTTGTCGGGGGGAACGTAGGGGGTATGGGCGACCTGCGAGTGGGTCTGCGCGACCGGGACGCGATCCTCGGAGATCGGCGGCGAACCGTGGGCCAAGCGGGGGCTCCTTCAAAGGGAAACCCGCCCCTTCTAGCAGGGCCCCGGCTGGCCGTGAAACAACGCCCTCAAATGACAAGCGCCTCCGCCGGTAGGGAAGAGGCGCTCGACAGGAAGGCCAGCCCCGGATTGCCAGGGCAGGCGGCTGGCCTGGGGGCGGCTTACTGCTGGACGGCGGCGGCCTCGGGGTCCACCTCCGCCATCAGCGCGGCCAGCTCGGACTTCAGCTTGTCCTTGGCGCGAATCTCCAGCTGCCGGGCGCGCTCGCGCGAGAAGCCGAAGTGCTCGCCCAGCTCCTTGAGCGTCATGGGGCGCTCGTTCATGACGCGCTGCTCGATGATGAAGCGCTCACGAGGGTCCAGGCGCATCAGCGCGGTGCGGACGCGGGCGTTGATGAGGCCCGCCTCCTCCTTGTCCGCGAACTCGTCGTCCTGCGACGCGGCGGCGCTCACCACGAAGTCCACGTGGCTGTTGCCGCCGTCCTCGCCCATGGGCGCGTCCAGCGACAGGTCCCGGCCGCCCATGCGCTGCTCCATCTCCCGGACCTCGCCCGGCTTCACGTGGAGCCGGCGGGCGATGTCATCCACGTTCACCGCCACGTCGCCGCTGCCAAACTTCTCCAGCTCGCGGCGCGTGCGGGCCAGGCTGAAGAACAGCTTCCGCTGCGCCTGCGTGGTCCCCAGCTTCACCAGCGACCAGCTCTTCAGGATGTAGTTCTGGATGTACGCGCGAATCCACCAGACGGCGTAGGAGATGAGGCGGATGCCCTTGTCCGGGTCGAACTTCTGCACCGCCTTCATCAGGCCGATGTTCCCCTCCTGGATGAGGTCGGACATCTTGATGCCGTAGGAGCGGTACTCGTAGGCGACCTTCACCACGAAGCGCAGGTTCGCCGTCACCATGCGGTGCCCGGCTGCCAGGTCACCCTTCAAGTAGCGGCGCGCCAGCTCCTGCTCCTCCTCCACCTTGAGGAGGGCGTAGTGGTTGATCTCCGAGAGGTACATCGCCAGGGAGCCGGAGTTGGACGACTGCTCGGTGGAAGCCTGCATGGATGGTTTCTCCGACGGTGGGCCTCGCGGGGAGGCCGAAGAATGGATGGTTTCGTCTGACGACGTGACGAGGGGAGCAAGAGCAACGGAAGTGCCAATCTGCCCCACAGGACCATTCCCAATGTCTGCGAGGGGTTGGCGCGCTCCCGCCGCGTGCACAGGGCCGAAAGTCTGTAACCGTTACGTTGAACCGGTATGAATCGCCCAATGCGCTAGCTGTAGGAGATTCAGAACTGTTGGCATTCGTGCCTCCTGCCTGTGCGTCAGCGCGAGCCCGCTCGGAGAGCGGGGCAGCGAAAGGCCGCGTACCCGATGAATGAGCATGGCGGCCCTCGGAGCGGCGCACGTCCAACGACGTGGCCGACCCGCCGGAAAAGGCGTAACGCCGCTTCGGCTGGATGACATACGCCGGCCGCTGGACGGCACGCCGGGCAGGCGGACCGTCAGGCGTCAGGGGGCATGTCTGGGCTTCAGGACGCGCGTGCCTGGGGCGGTCGCGTGCCCTCGCTGGCGAGACGCTGGGCCTCCCTGGCGACAGCGCTCCTCAACGTCGACAGATGCTGCTGGGCCTCGCCCTGCTGCAAGGGGCGGCCTCCGAAGCGGGCTTCCAGGTACCGACGGGTGAGCGGCGCCAGGGCCGGGGTCAGCGGGTGCCCCTCGCGCGCCAGGCGGGCGTCCAGATCCTCGAGGGTCTCGCCTTCGGCGCGGGTGACGCGAGCGGACGCGAGCAGGGCCTCCACGGCGTCGGCGAAGCGCGTGGCCTCCAGGGGGCGCTCTCTCGACAGGAACTGCGCCAGCATGCGCCAGGCGGCATACGCCGCCGCGGCGGCCAGGACCGCGGCGCCCCAGGCCCGGGGCGGAGGCCCGCGGCGGGGCGCTTCAGCCTGCTCCGGCGCCGGCCGCGAGCTGCTCATGAGGGCCCGGGCGACCATCAGCTGGTCGCGGAAGTTGTAGTCGAGGACGACGTCGCGCCATTGCGACTCCACGACCTCGTAGAAGTTGATGAGCTGCTCCAGCAGCCGGGGCGACTGGCTCGCGCGGTGGGCCGGCGGCGTCGCGTCCACGGTGACGAAGCCGCGCCCCGGGACGAGCACGTGCGTCCAGGCGTGCGCGTCACCGGCGCGGACCACGTAGCCGCCCGTGACGCGCTCGCCTCCGAAAAAGCCGGTGGCCAGCCGCGCGCGCATGCCCTGGGTGCGCAGCATCAGCGTGAGCGCGGTGGCGAAGTGCTCGCAGTGGCCCTGCTTGCGCTGGAAGAGGAAGTCGGCGACGGGGTCCGGCACCTCGCCGCCCAGCTCCAGCGTGTAGCTGTACTCGCGCTGCAGCCACGCGGACAGCTTCTGCGCGGCGGCCAGCGGGTCGCGCTCGCCATTCAGCACGCGCGCGGCCGTCTGCGCCACGCGGACGTCGAGCCCCTCCGGCAGCGACAGCAGGGCGTCCTGTTCCTCGGGAGGAAGGTCCCGGAGGTCATCGCCGCTGGCGGCTGTCGGCAGGCTGTACGCCTCGTAGGAGTAGGAGATGCCCGGGTTCTGGAAGCGCACCTCGCCACCGCCCAGCTCGAAGATGGGCGTGCGCCGGGGGCCCAGCTGGGTGTTGGCCACCGCGTTGCCCAGCCGGGAGGGCGTCTCCAGCGCCACCAGCGTGCGGGCGCCGTAGGCCGGCATCAGCTCCATCTGCTGGTGCACCAGGTTGTCCTGCCCAGGCCGCAGCGTCGTCATGAACTCGGGCTTGCGGCTGGCCTTGCGCGCGTTGGTCCACTCCTGGCCGTCGAAGACGTCATAGGTGCGGCCCACCCAGTACGCGTCGAGCGCTTCCTTCTCCGGGTCCGGAGACAGGGTGGCCCGCAGCACGATGCGCGGGTTGTCCTTGATGGTGCCCGCGCCGCCCAGCCGCACGGTGTCGGAGAAGCCGGCGGTCGCCACGCCCAGGCCGGGCGCGGCGCTGGGGCCGATCATGTTCCAGTTGAGGCGGGGGAAGAAGATGAAGAACGCCACCGCGCCCACCACGGCGAAGCCCACGCCCTTGGCCAGGGGGCCCATCACCGAGCGCACCGGCACCGGCTCGCCTTCGGGGACGGCGGACTCCACCACGCCCAGCGCCAGGGAGATGCTGGCCAGCACGCCGAACACGACGAGGAACAGGCCGTAGACGAGCTCACCGGAGAGGGCGGCGCCACCCGCCACCATCAGCAGACCGGACAGGAGGACCTGCCCGTCGGTGGCCGCGTCCGGCGTGGAGAGCAGGCGCTGCGCGGAGATGAGGCCCGCGAAGGTACACGCCGCCACCACCAGGTTGAGCGAGCCCGCGAGCACGTTGGTACCCAGCGTCAGCGCCACCGCCAGCAGCAGCACCGCGGTGAGCTTGACCCGGTTGGAGAACGGGCGCTTGCCCGCCAGCGCGAGCACCAGGGCCACGGCATAGAGGCCCAGGGCCCAGGCGGGAAGCTGGCCGGACACCGCCATGGAGGCGAAGGCGAAGCCAGCCCCCAGGTCCCGCAGCACCAGGCGCAGCCGCGTGCCCTTCCTCATGCCGCCTCCTCGTGACCGCGCGGGCGCTCATGGCCCAGCCACGCGAGCGCCCGGAGCAGGCGCCGCTCCTGCGCCGTGCCCGCCGCGGGACGGATGCGCTCCTCGGGCGTGTCCAGTCCCACCTCGTGGCCTTCCTCGATGAGCCGGTGGGCCAGCGCGGCCACGTCCTCGCAGCGGCGCTCCAGCGCCTGCGCGTCGAGCCCGTCCGCGATGGTCAGCACGAAGGTGCGCCGCTCCTCGCGCTCCCGCTCGACCCGCAGCAGCTTCCCGGCCGAGGCGCTCTTGCGCCAGTGGATGCGCCGCGCGTCCTCGCCCGGGGCCAGCTCGCGCAGGCCGGCGACGTCACCGTTGCCGTCGTTGCGGCGGGGGTTGCCCGCGTCGCCCACGGGGCCCTGCTCCGGGGCGCCCGGGTCCTGGCAGGCGTAGGTCCGCCGCGGGTAGATGAGCAGCGTGCTCTCCAGGGGAAAGGTCCGCGTCTTGGCGAACAGCCCCAGCGGCCAGGTGGTGGTGACGCGCACGCCCGTGAGCCGCACCGGCCCGCGCTGGGGCGCCGTGAGGTCCGCGCGCACCACGTGGTCCACGCCCTCGGGCAGGTAGCCCACGCCGCCCGCGCCGGTGAGGGGCGCGTCCGCTTCGGACAGGGTGAGCGCGAAGGCATGGCCCTGGCTGCGGGAGATGGCCCAGCGGAAGGTGAAGGGCTCCTGGGCGAAGGCCGCGTCGGCGCCCACGCGCCGTACGGTCAGGTGCCGCAGGCAGCGCTCGGACAGCACGCCCGACACCACCACCATGCTCAGCAGCAGGCCGAGCAGCAGGTAGAGGAGGTTGTTGCCGGTGTTGAGGGCCCCCAGGCCCACGCCGAACGTCACCACCAGGTAGGTGCGGCCGATGCGCGTCACCTTGAGGGTGCGCGGGGGGCGGAGCCGCGAGCGAACCCGGGCCCACCAGGGCGTGCGCCGGGGCATCACCGGGGCGCCGGAACCTTTCGGGCAATCTCTTCCAGCAGGTGGGCCGCCTCGTCTCGCGCCGACACACCCTGCACGGCGCTGCGGAGCAGGACGCGGTGGGACCAGCAGGGGACGAGCACCGCGCGCACGTCGCCGGGCGTGACGAAGTCCCGCGCGTCCCAGAGCGCGTTGGCGCGGGCGGCGGCGCCCAGCGCCAGCACCGCGCGGGTGGAGGCGCCGCGGTCCAGGTCACCATGGGCGCGCGTGGCCGTGGCCAGCCGCACGATGTAGTCCGCCACCGAGGCGTCCAGCCGCAGCGCCGCGGCGAAGGCGCGCAGCGAGGCCAGCTCCTCGGGGCCGGACACCGTCTCCACCGCGTCGAGCGGCGGCGTGCCGTCGCGGCTGACCAGCAGCCCCGCCTCGACCTCGGGCGTCGGGTGGCCCAGCGACATGCGCACCATGAAGCGGTCGAGCTGCGAGTCCGGGAGCGGGTACGTCCCGGAGAAGTCCACCGGGTTCTGCGTGGCCACCACCGTGAAGGGGGCGGGCAGGGCGTGGGTGGCGCCGTCCAGCGAGACTTGGCCCTGGGCCATGGCCTCCAGCAGCGCGGACTGGGTGCGCGGCGGCGCGCGGTTCAGCTCGTCCGCCAGCACGAGCTGCCGGAAGAGGGGACCGGGGCGGAACTGGAAGGTGGCCGTCTGCGCGTGGAAGACCTGGGCGCCCAGGACGTCGGCGGGCATCAGGTCCGCGGTGAACTGGACGCGCGCGAAGCTCAGGCCGCAGGCCTTGGCCAGGGCCTCGGCGAGCGTCGTCTTGCCCACGCCGGGGACGTCCTCGAGCAGCACGTGGCCGCCGGCCACGATGGACGTCACGACGAGCTGGAGCTGGGATTGTTTTCCCTGAACCGCGCGGCCCAGTTCAGTGGCGATGCGTTCCATCGCCGAGCGCGCGTTGACGGGGGAGGGCACCGGGGAGAGGGCGCGGGCTGGCTGGTTCATCTGCCGCCACTGTAGCCCACTCCCTCGGTTGCCAACATGCTTCGCATCCGGGCTTTCGCCTCGGACGCTCCCTCCAGGGGCGGCGGAGCGCCTAGGCCTGGAAGATGTCCTCGGGCGTGTAGTACGCGGGGCGCGTAGACGTCCCTGTCCCCACACCGAAGTACCGGAACATCCGCTCGTGGTGGGTGGCCAGGCCGCGGAGCTGCACGGGGCGCTCCACCAGCCCGCGCGTGAGGACGCCCACGGCGCTGTCCTTGAACTCTCGCAGGTGGGTGAAGTCCAGGACGACCTCGCGTCCGGTCAGCGCGCTGAGGGAGGTCCGCACCTCTTCCGCCGTCTTGCCGTCCAGCGTGCCTTCCAGCCGCAGCGTCACCGAACCTGCGGACTCTTCACGGTGGATCTGTAGCCCCGCCATTGCTGTGTTCTCCAAGTTGGCGAGGAGCCTGTGCCGGACCGGCGTCGCTCCGGTCCCTCCACGGACGACCCGTGGGGTGCTCCCGCCCGGCGCACAGTGCACATGCTTCGCTGGTTTGGTTACCCCCCTGAGGCAACTTTCTCGCGAATGTCAGGCAACGGTCGCAGGGCCTGTTGCACAGCGCTCAGCTCTTCTGGCCGCCGCCCTTCTGCGCTTCACGCAGCGTGAGCTGCTTCTGCTGCTCGGCCTTCAGCTTGCGGAATTCCTTCACCACCTTGGCGGGGTAGCCGGCCATGAACTTCGTCCGGGACTCCTTCTTGGCCAGGATGCGCCGGGCCAGGCCGGGGCCGGCGTTGTAGGCGACCAGGGCCTTCTCCACCGTGCCGAAGCGCCTGATGAGGTCCGCCAGGTACGCGGTCCCCAGCTCCACGTTGGTCTCCGAGTCGAAGAGGTTGCTGCTGCGGCCCAGGCGGATGCCGGCCTTGTCCGCCAGCCAGGTGCCCGTGTCCGGCATCACCTGCATCAGGCCCATGGCCCCCACGTGGGACACCGCGTAGTTGTTGAACGAGCTCTCGCAGCGGATGACGGCCACCACCAGCAGCGGGTCCAGGTTGTTGCGCGCCGCCTCGCGGACGATGGCCACCGCCAGGCGCCGCTGCTGCCGGGGGGGAAGGCCGGACGCCTTCACCATCTCCGTGATGCCCAGGGCCTCGGCCTCGGCGTAGTGCGTCTCGTCCTCGTAGAGCTCCAGCCGGGCCAGGGTGGCCTTCAGCTCCGCGTCGCGCTCCGCCAGCAGGGCGCGCAGCTCCGTCACCTCCGGCCCCTCACCCTGGGCGCCTTCGGGCACCTGCACCGGAAATGCGAGCGCCGCCGTCCCCGTCAACCAGCCCGCTGCCATCGCCACCGCCCAACCCCTCATCCCACCCCTCCCGGCGCCGCCATGCTGCTCGCGCCCTTGGAACCCGTGCGGCCGATGCGGATGCACCGACCTGCCGACGGAGCAGCGCCTAAGCAGCTCGCGTGCCAGGACTCGCACGCGGCGTGCCCCTCCTTATGAGCGCCGCCGAATTTGCCCTTCCTGGGGCCCCGGTTTCCCCGGGCGGCCTGAAAAAATGCCCGGGTGGAGACGTGGCGTTCCCAACGGGAGGCTGTGAAAAGCACCGGGTTGCTCGTCCGGGTGCCTGTTCCTAGCTTTGGCCGCGCCAGGCTGTGGTGCGTGGAGGTGCGGCGTGTACTGGACGATGGGAATCATCCTGTTGGTGTTGTGGGGGCTGGGGCTGACCACCGGCTCCACCGAGGGATACTGGGTCCACCTGCTGCTGTTGTTCGCCATGGTGGCGCTCCTGTTGGCGGTGGTGTCCCGCGGCCGCCGGGCGGCCTCCGCGTGAAGCGCGAGGCGCCGGACATGACCCGGGTGGAGCTGCCCCGGGACGCCGCCGGCTTCACGCGGCGCGAGTGCCCCGAGTGCCAGCGGGCCTTCAAGACGCGGCCCGGCCCGCTGGACGCGCGCGCCGTGCTGCACAAGCTTCAGGGCTTCTTCCCGTTCGAGAACGCGCACGAGTGCGTGGAGGGCGTTCCCGTCTGGGGCTGCCCGTACTGCGGCTACCGCGCGGAGGCGGACGCCTTCCTCACCCCCGCGCAGCAGACGCACCTGGAGTCGGTGGCGCGCGGCTGGGCCAACCATGTCCGCTATGAGCAGCTCGCCCACGTGGCGCGCACGCTGTCCGTCAACCCGAGCCCCACCTTCGTCGCGGTGGAGCCCGAGGCGCTGCCGGGCCCCATGGCGCCGGAGCCGGACGAGCTGCTGCGCGTCCTGCCCATGCTGTGCTGTGGGGAAGAGGTGAAGGTGCTCTGGGACTGGGAGCAGACGCTCCACTGCTTCTCCTGCGGCGCGCGGCATGACCCGATGAGCGGTCGCCAGCAGGTGGAGCTCCGCTTCATTCCGGAGTGACGCCCGGAGTGGACGCGGGCCGGCGCTGACGGCAGGCTGGAGGGGACATGACGCGTGTTTCCCCTCGGGCCGTGCTCGCGAGCCTGCTGCTGGCCGCGAGCGCCGCCTCCGCGCACGACGCCGACATCATCTATGTCGAGGCACAACGCGCCGCGCCGGAGTCCTCCGAGCTGCGCGAGGTGATGACGCTGACGCCGGAGACGCTGGCCCGCCTCCTGTCCATGGACGGGACGGGGGTGTCCCTGAACACACGGGACGCGCTGGCCGGCCGGCTCGACGCCATTGCCGCCGGTGTATGGGACGCGGCGCCGCTCACCGCGGGGGGCCAGCCGTGCACGCGGACCGCCCACACCGCGCTGCCGAGGCAGTCCTTCGTGGAGCTGACCGCCACCTTCACCTGCCCACCGGGGCCGCTGCGTCAGCGCTTCGCCGTCCTGGCGCGGCTGCCGCCCGAGTACCGGGTGATCCTGGGAAGCGTGCGGGAAGGGGAGCTCCCCGGCGCGATGTTCGCGGACGCCGCGCGGCCGGAGGTGGCGATGCCGGAAGGTGGCCAGCGCACCTCGCTGCTCGGGCGCTTCGCGGGGTGGGTGGGCCTGGGCATGCGCCACATCTTCGAGGGCGTGGACCACCTGGCCTTCCTGCTGGCCGTGCTGCTGGTGGGGGGCGGCCTCAAGCGGGTGTTGCTGCTGGTGACGTCCTTCACGGTGGCGCACTCGCTGACGCTGGGGGCCGCCGCCCTGGGCTGGGTGGTGCTCGACGGGGCCTGGAGCCGCTGGGTGGAGGCCGCCATCGCCGCCTCCATCATCTATGTCGCGGTGGAGAACCTGGTGCGGCGCGAGCACCGGCACCGGGTGCTCGTCACCTTCCTGTTCGGGTTGATCCACGGCTTCGGCTTCGCGGGCGTGCTGGCCGGCTATGGCCTGGGAGAGTCCGTGGCCACGGCGCTCCTGGGCTTCAACGTCGGCGTGGAGCTGGGGCAGGCGGTGGTGGTGGCGGTGCTGCTGCCCGTCCTCCGCATGGTCCAAAGGCGTCCGGCTTTGCACACGAGGGCCGTGAGGGCATTGTCCATCGGAATCCTCGCGGCTGGTGGGTTCTGGATGTTCGAGCGCGCTCTCGGTTGAATCCCACGCGGGGCGTCCCTACGTTGGCGGCTTGAAGGTAGGGAACAGGGGGACGTCGATGGGTGCGAGGCATACCCGGCTGGCCGCGGCGCTGGCTGCCGCGTGGGAGGCGGAGGTCGTCTCCGCCCGGCGGATGACAGCGCTGGCGGAGCGAATCGCGGATGCGCGGGTCAGGGCGCGGTTGATGGTCCTGGCCGCATTCTGCCGGGCCCATGCGTCGCGGCTGCTCGCACGGCTGGCCGCGCTGGGCCGCGGGCCGCTCCCGGTTCCACCCGAGGACATCGAGCTGGACCCGGATACGCTGCTGGAGCTGCGCCGCGAGGGCGCCTTCGCCCGGGCGTCCGCCGCCCGCTACGAGACGACGGCCGAGCTGGCCCGTCAGCAGGCGGACCTGTCCTCCGCGTGGGTCTGTGAGCTCAACCGCACCGAGGAGCAGGACCGCTCCCGGGAGCTGCTGGCCCTGGCGGAGGGCGCGCTGGGCCCCGTGGTGCACGGCGACACGCCGGCCAGCGCCGCGCCCGGCGATTCCTGAGGGAATGACACGGGTGGCTCGCTCTGTCGGTGACAGTGCCGGCGTGTTGGGCGTAGAAATCCGTCCATGCCGAAGGAGAGCTACAACGACCTCATCTTCCAGCTGGGCGACCTGGCGCGAGACAGACTCCCTGGCAAGCCCAACTGCCCCCGTTCCATGGACCGCGTCTACCGCGCCGAAGAGGCGGTGGTGGCTCGCCGGGACGAACTGGCGGCGCTCGAGCAGGAGATGAACGACGAGGACGCTGCGTATTCGGACTATCTCGCCGAGCTGGAAGCGGAGCGCGCCCGGCAGGGAGCCATCGTCAAGAAGTGGAAGAAGGCGGTGGACGCCATCGACGGCAAGGTGAAGGACCTGCGCAAGACGCTCGCGTCGCGCAAGGCGGACCTGCGCTACGCCGAGGACGGCCTGGGCAAGCTGGAGCAGAAGATCAGCGACATGGAGCTGACGGGCGAGTCACCCGCCAAGCTCGAGGTGGCCCGGACCAACCTCAAGAAGAACCGGCTCCAGCAGATGCGGCTCGGCCGCGAGCTCGAGGACCTGGAGGCCCGCCTGGCCACCGCGCTCACCCCCGAGCCCGGCCAGCCCGGCGCGGCGGGCATCCTGGCGCACAAGCGCATGCTGGAGATGGAGGACGAGGCGGAGGAGCGCAAGCTGGACCACGAGCACCGCATGGCGGAGCTCGACCAGGCGATCGCCGCCAAGGAGCAGCAGGTCCAGGCCGCGGAGGATTATCTGGATCAAGCACTGTTCCTTCTCGGCGAAGACGTGTATGCACAGCGCATCAACGATGCGCAGCTCGCACCGTTCTACCCGCGCTTGGATCGCGCGCAGTGAGAGGACCCCCCGCCCGTAGTGCTTGACGGCGGGGACCTGTCTGCTACATTGCGCCGCTTCCTGGGGACCGCGGGGACGCGTGAAGTCCAGGTCATTGAACTTATTGGGTTTTTCCGCGCCACCAGCGCGCTGGCAGTGAGGACGACGTGAAGGGTCTGATTGGCAAGAAGATCGGCATGACCCAGGTGTTCAACGATGAGGGCAACCTCGTCCCGGTCACGGTGATCGACGTGGGCACGTGCCAGGTCGTTGGCAAGCGCACCCCGGAGAAGGACAAGTACTCCGCGGTGACCATTGGCTTTGGTGAGATCCGCGAGAAGATTCTCAACCAGGCCGAGCGCGGCTTCTTCAAGAAGGCCAACGCGCCTTACCGCCGCCACCTGAAGGAGTTCCGCGTCACGCCGGAGGAGGCCGCCTCCTTCAACGTGGGCGACGCCGTCAAGGCGGACATGTTCAGCAAGGGCGAGCTGGTGGACGTCACCGGCGTCACCAAGGGCCGCGGGTTCTCCGGCGTCATGCGCCGCTGGAACTTCAAGGGCTCGCAGACCAAGACGCACGGTACGCACGAGTACCAGCGTCACCCGGGCGCCATCGGTCAGCGTAAGACGCCGGGCCGCGTGTACCCGAACAAGAAGATGCCCGGTCACTACGGCGTGGAGCAGGTCACCACCCAGAACCTGACCGTCGTCGACGTGGACGTGGAGAAGGGCCTGGTGCTCGTGAAGGGCGCCGTCGCCGGCCACAAGGACAGCGTCGTCTACATCCGCCCCAGCATCAAGGTGGCCATGCGCGCGCAGCACAAGGCCGCGCGCGGCGCGTAGTCTGCTTCTGAGCGTCTGACGCTCGAGACGCCCCGCTTCCGGGCCCGGTCTTCCGGGCATCGGGCGGGGCGTTTGCTTTTGCGGGGCAGGGCGCGTGGGGTTTCCGCGGGTGGGCAGGTGCTTGCCCCGCGTGACGACCCGGCTGCCCGCTGCATCTCATCCCGTGCCATGGCATGCCCCGGAAACGTTGACCGGTGGGCGTCCGGTGGGGACGACCGTGAAAAGAATTCCGACTCCAGGCCATCTCGGCTTGTCGGTCGTGGAAGGCGTGCGCACATCCAGGCCCCACAGAGGAGCCTGAGCGTCGGGTGACGCGGGCTCCGTGGCTCGGGGAGTCCAGGCACTCCCGCTCATGGCGGCCCACCCCACGGGCCGGGCAGGATTATGATCGCACGCACGCTCTGCGTCTTTGCTTCGTTGGCAGTGTCGCTGGCGGCGCCAGTCGCCTCGGCGCAGGACGAGGAGAACGTCCTCGACAACGTCGTGGTCCGCAACCGGCTGTACGAGCCGGGCGGGCAGTTGGAGGTGTCCCTCGGTGTGGGGCTGCCGCTGCAGTCCCGGCTGACGGCGCACTACGTCTTCAACGTCGGCGTGGCCTACAACCTCTTCGACACCTTCGCCGTGGAGGCGCGCGCAGGCTACGCGGCCAGCCGGCACACGGGCCTGGCGCGCTCCATCTCCGAGAGCTTCCTCAATCGCGAGGACAAGCGCGTCACCGACGAGCTGGCGGACCTCTGGGAGATGAACCTCCACGGGGTGGCCGGTGTCCGCTGGGCGCCTGTCTACGGCAAGCTCAGCCTGCTGTCGGATCTGCCCGCCCACTTCCAGGCCTATGTCTGGGCGGGCGGCGGCCTGGGCTCGTTCCAGCGCAACTCCGTCATCCAGTGCACGCAGGTGGTGAACCGCGAGCTGGGCATCTGTGACAACCGCACGTCGGTGGATGATCGCGGCTCGGCCACCCAGGACTACTGGGTGAGGGAGACGCGGGTGGCGCCGGTGGTGTCCGCGGCGGTGGGCTTCCGCTTCTTCATCCTGGACAAGCACGGCCTGCGCCTGGAGCTGCGCGACTGGGTCTTCCAGGACAAGTACCGCGTCAACCTGGTGCGCGACGCATGGGAGGCGGGGGAGGCGACGGGGGAGCCCGCGCGCAGCCCCGGCCTCACGCACCTGGTGCAGTTCGACCTTGGCTACACCTTCTCCTTCTAGGTCCACCTGACTATGCGACCGTTCCTGTCCCTCGCGCTCCTTGTCGCCACGGCCACGCAGGCCGCGCCGCGCGTCCCGGCCCCGGCCTTCGCGCTGGCCCAGGTGCAGCAGGTGCCCGCGCCCGGTGCGGAGACGTCCGTGCCGCCCGAGCCCACCCCACAGCCCCAGTCGCTTCCCGAGGCCCCCAGCGGGCCCGCGTCCCGGCCGGAGCCCCTGGTGCCCGAGTCCCCGAGCACCGACGCCGCGCCCGGTCGCGGTGCGCCGGAGCCGCCCCCGGCGGCGGAAGGCACACCGGGTGATGGACCCGCGACGCTGGACGAAGCCGAGGCGGACGCCGAGCCCGCGCCCGACACCGAGCCCCCGGCGAGCGGTGTCGCAGGCCAGGAAGCGCCGCCCGCGCCCGATGACGCGCCGGTGCTCGCGTCCGACCTGTTGGGCTCGGAGGCGCCACGCACCACAAACGCCCGGCAGCAGCGGCTGGTGAACGGCGCGCCGCTCTACAACCCGAACGTCTCGGTGCACATCGTCCAGAAGAAGCGCTTCGCGGACGAGGGCCGGCACGAGCTGACGCTGTACCCGGCGACGGTGCAGGTGAACGGCAAGTACACCAACCACGCGGGCACGGCGGCGCACTACACCTACCACCTGCAGGAGAACTTCGCGCTCCAGGTGATGGGCCAGTACAACTGGTACTCGAACGAGAGCGACTTCAACCTGGAGCTCATCGACAAGGTGCGTGAGCAGGCGCAGGCGGCCTCGTCGCTGCTGCTCGTCTGGGGCGCGCACGCGGGCGTCGAGGTCACGCCGCTCTACGGCAAGTTCGCCTTCCTCAACAACTCGCTCGCGCAGTTCAGCATCGTGCTCAGCGGCGGCGCGGGCATCGGCTCCACGCGCCACCTCATCCGCCCGGCGGTGACGAACGACGTGAACGGCGAGACGTTCAACGTGCCGGCGCGCTTCGGCGACACGGGCACCAAGTTCCTGGGCTCGGTGGGTGGCGGCTTCCGCCTCCAGTTCGGTGAGTCGTATGCGCTGCGCGTGGAGGTCCGCGACCTCATCTACACCGCGCGCGTGGACCGGGTGGACGGCTGCAACCTGGGAGACTTCGAGGCGCTGGAGGCGGCCCGCACCACGAACCAGGACTTCTCCACCCTGAACCTGAGCGGCAGCTGCCGCTACGAGAAGTTCGACGGCGTGGACCCCAAGACGAAGAAGAACTACCGCGAGGACATCATCCTGGCCCGTGACCTGGTGGCCGAGCCGTCGTCGAGCGTCCTCAACAACGTCAGCTTCTACGCCGGCTTCTCTGTCCTCTTCTGACGCGCAGGAAGGCCCGAACCGCCATGAAACGACTGCTCAGCCTCTTCGTCGCCCTGGCGCCGCTCGCGGTGCTCGCCCAGTCTGATTCGGGGAGCTACAACCGCGCGCTGGCCGCCTTCAACGCGGGCGACATGGACACCGCCGCGCCGCTCTTCTTCGAGCTCTCCGAGCGCGCCTCCGACCCGGAGGTGAAGGGCAAGGCGGAGTACTTCCTCGGCCAGGCCCTGGCGAAGAAGGGCCTGCCCGTCGCCGCCTTCATCGCCTACGCGGACATCGTCAACGCCGGGCCCTCACACCCCTCGTACCTCAAGGCGGTGGAGGGGCTGGTGGACATGCAGCAGCAGCTGGACGAGCACAACCTCATCCCCAGCATCCTCAACCAGGCCTACACGGACGGAGTGAGTGACCGCTGGGTGACGCTGCCCAAGGAGGTGCTCGCGCGCATCAACTACCTGGTGGGCACGGTGAGCCAGCGCAAGAGCCGCTTCGAGGAGGCCCGCTCGCTGCTGGAGGCGGTGCCCCAGGACAGCCGCGTCTACGCGAAGGCCCGCTACCTGCTCGGCGTCGTGCTGTCGGACCCGCGCTTCCCGGGACGGCCGGGGGAGTCGGACGCGCTCGACAAGGAGGCGCTGGGTGCGTTCAACGCGGTGCTGGCCGCGAAGGAGGGCCAGCTCGACCTGAAGTCCACGCAGCACCTGGCGTTCATCGCCCTGGGCCGCCTGCACTACCGGCGCGGCGAGTACGCGGAGGCCTCCGCGGCGTACGAGCGGGTGCCTCGCTACTCGCGCTACTGGGACCAGGCCCTCTTCGAGAATGGCTTCGCGCGCTTCCAGAATGAGGACTTTGGCGGCGCGCTCGGCAGCCTCCAGGCGCTGCACGCGCCGCAGTTCGCCGGGGCCTTCCAGCCCGAGTCCTGGATCCTGAAGGCCACCGTCTACTACTACTCGTGTCTCTACGACGAGGTGAAGACGACCCTGGCGGCCTTCGACGAGCTCTATGGCCCCATGGAGAAGCAGCTCGAGCCCTTCGCCGGCGAGGACCTGCCGCTGGTGCAGGCCTACAACCTGGTGGCGGCGGAGAACCGCCGGCTGCCGCGGCCCGTGTACCTGTGGCTGCGCAACAACGAGCGCATCCGCGAGGTGATGCGGATGCTGGAGCGCGTGGACACGGAGAAGCGGGAGCTGTTTGCTGGCCGCTGGCGTGGCACGCCGCTGGCCGCGCAGACCACCGCGTCACTGGAGGACGTGCGCGGCACCTTGCTGCAGGTGGGGGGCACCCTGGCACAGAGCCGCATCCGTGAAGCATCGGACAACCTGCGGACCTTCTCGGACCAGGCGGAAATCATCCGCGTGCAGACGGCATTGGATGAGAAGGATTTGCTGCAGGCGGGAGTGGATCAGAAAGCGTTGCTGACGCGGCAGTCGCTGTATCGCCCGAAGATGCCGGGCGCGGCCTGGAACTACTGGAAGTTCCAGGGTGAGTTCTGGCGCGATGAGATTGGTTATTACCAATACACGCTGAAGCGTGGCTGTCCGGCGAAGACGGCGGAACAACAGCCGTGAGCACACGGGCGGCACTGTCGCCCGGCGTCGCACCTTCGAGGGGCCGCTTCCGCGTGATGTATCGCGGATGCGGCCCCTTCGTCTTGGCCACTTCTCAATCCAGAAGTGCGCATCTACTTTTCGTCGTCCCTCGTCAGCGTGGGTGTTGGATTGCCCGCATGCCGGGTCGGCTTCACGGCAGGAGCTCGCATGAAGGTGGTGCTTCGTTTCGGTGCGCTGGCGGTGGGCGCGGTGCTCATCACTGGCGGGGTGGGAGAGGCGGCGGAAACGCGGGCTCGCGGGGCGGGGAAGAAGCCCGCCTCGGCGTCCGCGTCGAAGACCTCCGGGGCCAAGGCCGCGGGCAAGAAGAAGTCCGCGAAGGCCCGGGCCGCGCGCAAGGCGGAGGAGAAGGCGCCCCCGCCTGGCGTCGCGCCCGAGGACGTGCGCCAGGGCCCCGCGCGGGTACAGCCCGCCACGGCGAAGTTCGCGGAGACGCCGCGCATCCCCGACGCGAAGCGGGATGCGCTGGCGGACAAGAAGCGCGACGAGGCCATCGAGGCCTTCAAGCGGCTCATCCCCAAGCTGCGCGACGGCAACCCGCAGAAGGCGGAGATGATGTACCGGCTGTCGGAGCTCTACTGGGAGAAGTCCAAGTACCTCTACCAGCTGGAGATGGCGCGCTTCCTGGCCGCGGAGAAGCAATACGACGCGGCCATCGCGCGGGGCGAGAAGGTGGATGCCCCGAAGCAGGACCACCGCGACAGTGAGCGCTACCGCTCCGAGACGATGGCCATCTACGAGGAGCTCCTCCGCGCCTACCCGGAGTACCCGCAGCGCGACGAGGTCCTCTTCTCCATGGGCTACAACTACTACGAGCTGGGACGCCGCGAGGAGGCGGTGGCCCGCTACGAGGAGCTGATTCGCGACTTCCCCAAGTCGCAGTTCGTGCCGGACGCGTACATCCAGCTCGGCAACCACTACTTCGAGAACAACAAGCTCATCCCCGCCAAGCAGAACTACGAGAAGGCGCGGGACTCGGGCGTGCCCAAGATCTACGCCTACGCCGTCTACAAGCTGTCCTGGTGTGACTACAACACTGGCGACTACGAGCAGGGCCTGAAGAAGCTGCACGAGGTGGTGGACTACGCCTCCAAGAGCCCCGAGCTGGGCGACCTGCGGACCGAGGCGCTCAATGACCTGACCGTCTTCTACGTCCAGCTCGACCAGCCCAGACAGGCCATCGCCTACTTCAAGGAGAAGGCGCCGGCGCAGCGCGTGGGCCGGCTGCTGGCCAAGACGGCCGCGGGCCTGGTGGACGCGGGCCACTTCGACAGCGCCATCCTCACCTACCGCACGCTCGTGGACGATGAACCCATGGGCGCCAACGCGCCGGAGTACCAGCAGGCCATCGTCCGCGCGCTCGAAGGGCTCCGCCAGCGTCAGCAGGTCCGCAAGGAGATGAAGCGGATGGTGGACCTCTACAGCCCGGGCGGCGACTGGTGGCGGGCGAACGAGGGCAAGACGACCGTCCTGCGCAACGCCTTCAACGTCACCGAAGAGGCCATGCGCGTGATGGTGACCGAGTACCACCAGGAGGCGCAGAAGACGCGCCAGGTGGAGACCTACCGGCTCGCGCGCGACATCTACAAGCAGTACGTGAATGCGTTCGCCTCCAACGCGAACCCGGACTTCGTGGCGGACTCGGCCTTCAACCTCCGCTTCTTCTACGCGGAAATCCTCTGGGCGCTGGAGGAGTGGGAGGCCGCGGCGGCGGAGTACGACGCCGTGGTGGCGTTCAAGATTCCGGACCGCGACACGGCGCGCGAGGTCTCCAACGAGTCCTACCGCAAGAGCGCCGCGTACAACGCCATCCTCGCCTACGACAAGCTGGTGAAGATCGAGCGCGGCCAGCTCGCCAAGAGCGACCTGCGCGACGGCCAGAAGGTCGACGAGAAGAAGGACAAGGGCGACGTCGCCAAGCAGAAGATCGTCAAGCGCGACGCGAAGGACCGCCAGGAGGAGTCGCTCACCCGGTTCGAGGACCGGCTGGTCGCCGCGTGTGACACCTACGTGAAGCTCTACCCGAACTCGCCGGATGAGATCGACCTGCGCTACCAGGCGGCCGTCATCCTCTACGACCGCAGCCACTTCGTGGACGCGGCCCGGCGCTTCGGGGAGATCATCGAGAAGTTCCCCGAGGAGCGACGCTCGCGTGACGCGGCCGACCTCACCATGTACGTGCTGGAGAGCCGCGAGGAGTGGCTCGAGCTCAACACGCTGTCGCGCAAGTTCCTGCAGAACAAGAAGCTGTCCAAGCCAGGAACGGACTTCGCCGCGCGAGTGGCCCGCGTCGTCGAAGGCAGCCAGTACAAGTGGGTGGACGAAATCGTCTACAAGAAGGAGAAGAACCCGAAGAAGGCCGCCGAGGAGTTCCTCCGCTTCGTCTCCGAGTTCCCCAAGTCGGAGAACGCGGACCGCGCGCTCACCTATGCGATGATCATCGCGCAGGAGGCGGACGAAATCGACAAGGGCCTGGCGGCCGGCGAGCGCTTCCTCAAGGAGTACCCGCGCAGCCCCTTCGAGCTGAAGGCGCGCTACTCGCTGGCGGGCCTCTACGAGAAGGTCGCGGAGTACAAGAAGGCCGCCGTGATGGCGGAGTCCTTCATCGCCGCCTACGACGCCGCCGTGAAGGCGCAGGACGCCGAGAAGAAGCGGACCGCGTCCAAGAAGGCCACGGCCAGGGCGGAGTCGGCACCGGGCGCGGAGGATGCGGAGTCCCGGCGTGAGCGGCTGGCCGCCGAGCGCAAGGCGCTGGTGGACGAGGCCGGCGCCTGGGTGGCGGATGCGCAGTTCAACGCGGGAGTCTGGTGGGAAGGCGCGGGCGAGCCGCAGAAGGCCGTGGCCGCGTACAACGCCTACGTGTCCCGCTTCAAGGACCGAAAGGACGTGCCACAGGTGGCCTTCGCCGCGGCGCTCGTCTGGGAGAAGGAGAAGCGCTGGAGCGAGGCGGCCCGGGCCTTTGGCAAGTTCGCGGAGACCTACGGGCGTGACTCGCGCTCCAGCTCCGCGCAGGTGTACCTGGCGCGCTACCACGAGCTGCTCGCGTACGAGCAGCTGAAGAACACGCGCGAGCAGGAGCGCGTGCAAGCCGAGCTGGTGCGCGCCTGGAACCGCCTGCCGGAGAGCGCGCGCAAGGACACGGCGGTGCTCAATGCCTACGGCCACGCGCGCTTCCTGGCGCTGGAGCCCGCGTGGAAGCGCTACACCGGCATCCGCTTCTCGCGGGTGAGCACCATCCGCCGGGACCTGGCCGCGAAGCAGAAGGAGATCCAGCGGCTGGAGAAGGAGTACCTCGCGGTGCTCTCCACCGGCTCGGGTGACTGGGGCATCGCGGCCCTCACGCGCGTGGGCCTGGCCTACGCGGACTTCGCTCGCAACATCATGGACTCGCCGGACCCGTCCGGGCTCGACGAGGAGCAGCTCGCCATGTACCGCAGCGAGCTGGAGAACCTGGCGCTCCCGCTGGAGGACAAGGCGGCCGAGGCCCTGGAGAAGGCCCTGGAGAAGGCCTACGAGCTGGGCGTCTACAGCTCCTGGACCCTGACCGCGCAGGACCAGGTGAACCGCCTGCGTCCGGGCGCCTACGCGCAGGTCCGGCCGGTCAGCTACCGCGGCAGCGACACGCTCGTCCGCTCGGACCTGGTGCGCGTGCTCGAGGGCGCCACGGCCACGACGCCGGTGCCGCCGTCGGAGAAGCCGGAAGCACCCGGGGAACCGGCGGGACAGCCGCAGCCGTCGGATGACGCGGCGCAGGAGCACACCGCCGCGCGTGGGGAGGTGCTGCGATGAAGCCGTTTCGCATCGATTCGATTCAGGTGGGGTCGGGGAAGGCGCAGATGAACTGGTTCCGTTCGCTCCTCGTCGGCTCGCTGGCCTTCACGGCGGCGTGCGCGTCGGGGCCGCAGAAGAAGCCGGCCGCCATGCCGGAGGTGCCGCCGTCCGCGGCTCAGCAGGTCGCGCCCGTGCAGAAGCCCGTCGCGCCTCCCGAGGACAAGCCTGGCAGCGCGGAGGAGTCCTTCGCGGCCGCGCTCCGGGCTTACGAGGCCGGAGATCTGGACGCCGCGCGCAAGGGCTTCGAGGCGGTGGTGGACGTGGTGCCGCAGAGCCTCAACGCGCAGTTCAACCTGGGCGTCATCGCGGAACGGCAGGGCCGGCCGGACGACGCTCGCGTGGCCTACGAGAAGGTGCTGCTGCTGGACCCAGCGCACGTGCCCGCGGTCGTCAACCTGGGCGTCATGTACCGGGAGCAGGGCCGGGTGGACGAGGCCATCGCGCTGTTCGAGCGCGCGCTGAAGACGCCGGGGCGCGAGTACGACGCGTCGCTGCTCAACAGCCTGTCCATCACCTACCGCGTGGCGGGAAAGCTGGATGAGTCCGAGGCCGCCGCCCGCCGTGTCCTGGTTCGCAACAAGGACAACCCGGGGGCGTACAAGAACCTGGCGCACGTGGCCTACGCGCGAGAGAAGTACCGCCTGGCGGAGCTGCTGGCCGGCACAGCGCGCAAGCACGCGCAGAACGACCCGTCCATCTACAACCTGCTGGGCATGGTCTACCTGAAGCTGGAAGACCGCGCGCGGGCGCTGGTCCAGTTCCAGAAGGCGGTGTCCCTGGATGCGAAGTTCACGCCGGGCTACCTCAACCTGGGCGCGCTGGCGCTGAGCTACCGGGACTACGCGGGCGCGGAGCGCTCCTTCGGCAAGGCCGTGGAGCTGGAGCCGGGCTCTCCGGAGGCGACGCTGTACCTCGCCTGGGCGTTGGATGGGCAGAAGGGGCGTGACCCGAAGAAGGGCCTCGCCGCGGGTGAGGCGTTCGAGAAGGTGCTGGCCACGCGGGCGGACCTCCCCGAGGCCGTCTGCGGCGCGGGCTGGGCGTATGCGTCGGACCGCTCCGGCTGGGAGAAGGCGATTGCGTTCCTCGACCGCTGCAAGGCGTTCGAGACGACGTCGGATACCGACAAGCAGATGATCACCGCCAAGGTCCAGGGCCTGCAGAACATGCTCAAGGCGCCCGCGCCTGCTCCCGCCACGGCGGAAGGTGAGGGGGCAGCGCCGGACGAGGCCATCGGTGGCGGTGGTGCTCAGCCTACGGAGGGGGGCGAAGGCACGCCGCCCGCGCAGGGCACGGACGTGGCTCCCGCCGGAGATGCGACGGGTGGCGCCGGCATGCCGCCGGCGGAAGGCACCGGCATGGCGCCCGAAGCAGACGCCACGGGCGGTGCTGGCAGACAGCCCGAGGCAGGCTCAGACGTGGCGCCTGAAGGCGGTGCCACGGGTGGTGCTGGCCGACAGCCCACGCAGGGCTCTGGCACGGCGCCCGAAGGAGACGCCACGGGCGGTGCTGGCAGGCAGCCCGCGGAAGGCTCGGACGTGGCGCCCGGGAGCGATGCGAAGGGTAGTGATGGCACGCAGCCGGCTGAGGGCTCGGACGTGACGCATGAAGGAGACGCCACGGGCGGCGCTGGCACGCAGCCGGCGGAAGGTCCCAACGTGGGAGGTGGCGTCACCGGTGGTGCAGGCGCGCAGCAGGGAGACGCCACCGGCGGCTCTGGCGCTCAGGGCAAGGGCGAATAATCCGCGGGCAATTCCGTGAGGGCACGGTGTTCAGCCCAAGCCAGGGGACTCGGGCGTGCCGAACGGTGATGCCGGGAAGCAATGCCATCGCTCGATGCAAGGCGTCGTCTCTCCGCAGTACCAACGCGGCCCGGAGTGCGCGTGGCGTCCTGGTCAACAGAAGTGCAGATGCGTCAGGACGTCATGAACGCAACGCGAGACAACGCAGCCTGTGACGTGGCTGCGTTCTCGACGAGCTCCCCTGCATCCACCACACCCAGCGGTGTGAAGAATCGATCAGCCACTGTGCCCCTTCTCGGCGCGGTGGGCATGGGCTCGGTTGAAGTGTTGCCTGTCGCCTCACCCCGGTAGGCAGGCTGGAGTTCTGGCAGCAGGGGACGGAACTTTTTTCTCCTCTCCAGCCTGCTGCACCCGGATGAGCAGGCGAGCTCCTCTGGAATCAGGGACTTGAAGTTGGATCGCGCTGTGCAAAGGACCGGCGGGAACCTGTTGGTGGGCCCGCTGTCTCACCCGATGAAGCGATTGGGAGGCTGGGTATGAGGCGACTGGTATCGGCGATGTGGCTGGGCCTGTGGGTGGCACCAGCGGTGGCGGTGGCGCAGGAGTCGAAGGACACGGTGAAGATCATCCAGGAAGAGGACCGCACCGTCTTCCGCAAGAAGACAGTCATCGACTTCACGGATGTCGCGGTGGAAGGCGAGCTCACGAAGCCGGAGGGCTCCTACGTGCTCCACCGGAAGAAGACGGACTTCCAAAGCCTCATCAAGGTCCGGGACAACTTCGATCCAGAGTTGCAGAAGTCAGTCGACAACCTCTAGCGGCAGCGGGCGGCGGCAGTCGTTCTCAGGGCGGAAGGGAAGAGGGAAAATCCTCATGGCGGCGGCGAAGAACAACGGCTTGACGCTTCGGATCACCGGGCCGGATGGCTCCACGGCGGAAGCCGTGTCGGAGGCCGAGAGCGTCATTGTGGGGTCGGGCGCTCAGGCGGCGGTGAAGATTCAGGACCCGAGGGTCTCGAACCTTCATGTGATGCTCAAGGTGGACAAGGATGGCTCGGTCACGGCCATCGACCTGGGCAGTGAAGGCGGCACGGAGGTGCGAGGGCAACGGCTGGTCCTCCCCACCGCGCTCAATCCCGGGGACGTGTTGAAGGTAGGTGGCAGCCAGGTGGAGGTGCTCTTCGGCCCCACCGCGACCGAACGGCCGCAGCCCGCGGGGGCGCGTGTGACGGGTCCGGCGTTCCAGGGCCACCTGCCGCCGGCGGCGCCCACGGGCGCGGCCCCGCGAGCGGACGTGCCGAACCTGGTTCCGGCGCCGCCGTCCATCCGGGCACCCTCGCGCCCCGTGTCCGCGGCGCTGGGCAACCGCGTCGAGCGTGTCGCGTCTCCCGGGGCGATTCCGATGGAGCCTCCCGCGGCGCCCCGGCCGATTCCGCCGGGCCTCCAGACCCGGACGACGCCGTCCACGGCTCGCACGCCCGTGTCCGCGGCGAACACCGCCGCGGCGACGCGCCGCACGGTGGCGCCGCACCTCCAGGAGCCCCTGCCTCCGGAGGCGATGCCCACGCCCGAGGCGCGCGTCCTCCAGGTCGCGCTGCTGTGGGGCGACACCATGCTGGAGGTCCAGCACTTCAAGGACGGCGTGCCCGTCACCATTGGCGAGGCGAAGAAGAACTTCTTCAACGTCTTCGCGCCGTCGGTGGGCAAGAGCCACGTGCTGGCCGTCAGCCGCAAGGAGGCGCTGGAGGTGCGCGTCCCGGCGGGGGCGCGCGCCTTCGTCACCAACCAGGGCAACGTGCGGACCAAGGACGCGCTGCGGGCCGCGGGCGCGCTCTCCGGCCAGGCCAGTGAGGACGCCGAGCAGCGCTTCACCCTGGGCCTGCATGACCGGGTCGAGGTGTCGCTGGGCACGGTCTCCTTCGTGGCGCGCTACGTGAAACCGTCCCCGGTCATCACGGCCGCGTCGCTGAAGGACTCCGACTTCACGTTCTTCAAGATTACGTCCATCTGCATGCTGGCGGGCCTGGCGGTGGTGCTGGCCATGGTGCTGACGCCGCGCCAGGAGCTGCCGCAGAGCGCGGACATCTTCGAGTCCCAGCAGCGCGTGGCGAAGTTCCTCATCACCCCGGAGAAGAAGCTGGAGGCGAAGAAGCTCCAGCTCTCCGCGCCGGAAGAGGGCGCGAAGGCGAAGGACGAGGAAGGCAAGTTCGGCAAGGAGGACGCGAAGCAGCAGGAGGCTGCGCCCTCCAAGCCCGGCACGCCGGTGGTGGACAAGAGCAAGAAGGAGAAGGACCGGCAGGCGGTGGGCAAGGCCGGTCTGCTCGGCGCGTTCAAGGGGCTGAAGGGCGGGGCCTCGGACGTGTTCGGTCCCGGCGGTTTCGGCACGGGCCTCAACAACGCGCTGGGTGGCCTGAAGGGCGGCGCGGCCATGGGTGACGCGCAGGGCGTGGGCGGCCTGGGCACGCGTGGCACGGGCAAGGGTGGTGGCGGTACCGCGCTGGGCATCGGCGGCCTGGGCACGCAGGGCACGGGGCGCGGCACGGGCGGCTCGGGTGGCATCGACCTGGGCGGCCGTGGCAAGTCCATCACCAAGGTCATCCCCGGCAAGACGACGGTGGTCGGCGGTCTCGACAAGGATGTCATCGCCAAGGTCATCCGGCGCCACCAGGGGGAGATCAAGTACTGCTACGAGTCCGAGCTGAACAAGGACCCGAGCCTCGCCGGCAAGGTGGCGGTGGCCTTCGTCATCGACCCCACGGGCGCGGTGTCCGACGCGAGTGTCTCCGAGACGACGCTGAACAACGCCGCGGCGGAGCGCTGCATGCTGTCCCGGATCCGCCGCTGGAAGTTCCCGGAGCCCAAGGGCGGCGGCGTGGTGTCGGTGACGTACCCCTGGCTCTTCTCGCCCGCGGGCGCGGGCGGGTGAGCCCCGGTAGCGGTCCCTGAAGCACCCGAGTGGCGTGGACGGAACGGTCCACGCCACTTTCGTTTTCCCCCCCACTGCCGGTTCCGCGGGGGCGTCATTAACGTCTGCGCCGCTCCCGCGTTGAGCCGGGAGGGCATGCCTGTCGGGAGGACCCGTGAAGAAGTCTCCGTTGATTGCCGCGCTCGCGCTGCTGTCGTCTCCGGTTCTTGCGGCCACGCCCCCGGAGGGGGTGGAGTTCCAGCCGCGCCGCGGCTTCTTCACCGAGACGGATATCGGCGTGTTCTTCACCCTGGGCGGGGAGAACGTCTATTCCAATGCCCAGACGTACCTTCAGCTCGGCGTGGGGTACGACCTCACGGAGAAGCTGTCGCTGGGCGCGCACTTCGGGCTCGGCTCGTCCGCGCAGAACTGCTTCGCGGGCTACCTGCCCGGCACGGAGACGTGCGCGCTGTCGGACAACTTCACCATGGCCTTCTTCAATGCGTCGGTGGCCTACCACGTGCGCGTCATGGACCGCCTCTTCCTCACGCCGAAGGTGGTGGCTGGCTATACGCGGCTGGATCCGGCGCCCGTGGACCCCGACGAGGGTGACCCGGGCCGCGCCATCAGCGCGCCCAACGCGGGCCTGGGCTTCGGCGTGGAGTACGCCACGGGCATGGACCACTTCTCCGTCGGCGCGGACCTGGTGGGCCGCTACATCATCGGGCCCAACATCACCTCCTTCGCCATCTTCCCGAAGGTGAAGTACACGTTCTGACGGTGGAAACACGAAGGGCCCGCCCCCGACGTAGTGGGAACGGGCCCTCGTGGATCCCAGCGGCGCCGGACGCGCCGCGAAGGGCTACTGGCCTTCGGCTGCGCGCTCCTCGCGCTTGCGGTCACGCTCGGCGCGGTAGCGCTCGCCCACCGCCAGCGCCTTCTTGCGCATGCGGATGGACTTGGGCGTCACCTCGACCAGCTCGTCGTCGGCGATCCACTCGAGCGCCTTCTCCAGGCTCATCTCCCGCGGCGGGGTGAGGATGACGTTCTCGTCGCGGCCGGCGGCGCGGATGTTGGTGAGCTTCTTCTCACGGCAGCAGTTCACGTTCAGCTCGGACGCGTGCGAGTGCTCGCCGATGATCATGCCCTCGTACACCGTGGTGCCGGCGCCCACGAAGAGCGTGCCGCGCTCCTGGATGCTGAAGAGCGCGTAGGGCACGGTGTCGCCCAGGCGGTCGGAGACGATGGCGCCGTTCTGCCGCTTGGGGATGTAGCCGAACCACGGCTCGTAGCCGTCGAACTGGCTGCTCATGATGCCCTCGCCACGGGTGATGGTGAGGAACTCCGAGCGGAAGCCGATGAGGCCGCGCGCGGGGATGCGGAACTGGAGGCGGGTGCGGCCCGAGCCGAGGGTGGCCATGTCCACCATGCGGCCCTTGCGGGGCCCCAGGCGCTCCGTCACCGAGCCGACGCTGTTCTCCGGCACGTCGCAGAACAGCAGCTCCATGGGCTCGTGGAGCTGGCCGTCGATCTCCTTGGTGATGGGCTCCGGGTTGGAGGCGGTCAGCTCATAGCCCTCGCGGCGCATGTTCTCGATGATGACGGCCAGGGCGAGCTCGCCGCGGCCCACCACGCGGAACGCGTCCGGCGTGTCGGTGTCCTCCACGCGGACACCCACGTTGCGGTAGGCCTCGCGGTAGAGGCGCTCACGCAGGTTGCGGGAGGTGACGAACTTGCCCTCCTTGCCCGCGAGCGGCCCGTCATTGACCTTGAAGATCATCATCATCGTGGGCTCGTCCACGGTGATGCGGGGCAGCGGCACCGGCTTCTCCACGTCGGAGATGGTGTCGCCGATGGAGATCTCCTCGATGCCGGCGATGGAGACGATTTCACCCGGACCGGCGTCCGGAATCTCCACGCGCTTCAGGCCGGAGAAGCCGTACAGCTTGACGATCTTGCCCTGCTGGATCTTGCCTCCCTCGCGGCAGACGGAGACGGGCATGTTGGAGGTGATGCGGCCGGCCTGCACGCGACCCACGGCCAGACGGCCGACGTAGTCGTCGTAGTCCAGGTTGGCGACCAGGAGCTGCAGCGACGTCTCGTCCGACTTCGGCGGCGGCGGGATGTGGTTGATGATGGCGTCGTACAGGGGCTCCAGCGTCTTGCCGGGCACGTCCAGGTCGAGCGACGCCTGACCCTGGCGGGCGATGGTGTAGAGGACGGGCATCTCCAGCTGGTGCTCGTCCGCGCCCAGGTCGATGTAGAGCGAGTACACCAGGTCCAGCACCTCCTTCGCGCGGGCGTCCTGGCGGTCGATCTTGTTGATGACCAGCACCGTCTTCAGGCCCATGGCCAGGGCCTTGCTGAGCACGAAGCGCGTCTGGGGCAGGGGACCCTCGGCGGCGTCCACCAGCAGGATGACGCCATCGACGAGGCGCAGACCACGCTCCACCTCACCACCGAAGTCGGCGTGACCCGGGGTATCGATGATGTTGATCTGCATGCCCTTGTAGTTGACCGCGGTGTTCTTCGCGAGAATGGTGATGCCCTTCTCGCGCTCGAGGTCGTTCGAGTCCATCACCCGTTCGGCGACGTGCTCGTTGGTACGGAAGGTGCCCGCCTGGCGAAGCAGGTGATCGACGAGCGTGGTCTTGCCATGGTCGACGTGGGCGACGATGGCGACGTTACGGATGTTTTCGCGAGGAATCATACGAACCGAACTGTGATGGAAGGTGGGGAACGCCCGAGGAGGCCGGGGCTTCCGAACCCCACCGGAACCCGGGAGGCGGGCGCTTATATGCCGCGAGTGCGTCCCCTGCAATGCAGCCGGAAGTCCAGCGTCCGGGCGGGCGAGATTTCACCGCGAGGTCATGGAGAAGCCCCGCCTCTGCCATCCATGAACACGGCCGGGGCGCGCGTTCCTTCCGGCAGGTCGCCTACACGGCCCTAGAGAGGCGGAGGCGGACTCACCGAGGGTGTGGGCTCGGGCGAAGGAGAGACGGTACGCACGTTCAGTCGCTCGCGGAGGAAGCGCTCGACGCGGGCCTCCACCAGCCCGGGCGCTTCAAGTGGGGCGGTGTGGGTGCCATCGGGGATGAGCTCCAGCTCGGCGCCGGGAATCCGGTCCGCCATCTCCTCGGAGATCCAACCCGGGGTGAACTTGTCCTTCCCGCCGGCCACCACCAGGGTGGGCACGCTCACATGGGGCAGGTGGTCCCAGGCGTTGTGCTCGGCCATGGAGTCCAGCGTACGCACGAAGACGACGGGGTCCATGCGGGCCAGGTGGTCGAAGTAGGGGGCCAGGTCGTTGCGGGCGATGCGCTCGCGGTTCATCTCCAGGGTGATGGCGAGCTGCACGGCCAGCTCCGTGCGCAGCAGCGTACGAATGATGCGGGCGGACGGGCCCGGGTAGTGCTCCACCACGCGGCGGATGAGGGGGAAGGCGCGCTTGAGCGCGGTGGAGTCGTGGAAGGTGTCCAGCGGGTTGCCGTAGCTGCCGCACATGAGGACGAGCCCGCAGACGCGGCTGGCGTAGCGGCGCTGGAACTCCAGCGCCACCTGGACGCCCATGGAGTGCCCGAAGAGGACGACGCGCTCCAGGCCGGTGGCGTCCAGCACCCGGCGCAGGTCGTCGCAGGTGTACAGCATGCCGATGCGGGTGCGGTCCTGCGGAACGGTGGAGCGCCCATGGCCGCGGTAGTGCCAGCGGAGCACGCGGTGGCGCCGCGTCAGGTAGGGCGCCAGGTACTTCCAGGCGAAGCCATCACAGCCCAGGCCGTCGCAGAGCACCATGCCGGGCAGGCCGTCCCCCTGGACCTGGTAGTACAGCTCCGCGCCATCCGGGACGCGCAGGCGGTCCTGGTGGAAGTACCGCGCGCTGGGGCTCATGCCTCGCCCATCTCCGCCTCGTCGTCGGGCAGGCCCTTGTCCAGGCCGTAGCGGGAGATCTTCAGGATGAGGTTGGAGCGGCTGATGCCCAGCTCCCGCGCCAGCCGGCTCTTGTTGTAGCGCGTGCGCATCAGTCCCTGCTGGATCATCTCTCGCTCCAGGGCCTCCACCGCCTCGTGCAGCTTGCCGTGGGCGCGGGGCGAGATGAAGGGGCCTCCGCCAGGAACCACCGCATCGCGGATGCGGCTGGAGATGAGCTCCGCGGGAATGGACTCCAGCTCGCCCCCCAGCACGAGCAACCGCTCGATTTCGTTCTCCAGCTCGCGGATGTTTCCGGGCCACGCGTAGGCGCTCAGGATGGCCAGGGCCTCCGGGTCCAGGCCCCGGGCGCGCTGGCCCTCGCGGTGGTGCTTGCGCAGGAAATGGTCGATGAGGACGGGCATGTCGTCCCGGCGCTCGCGCAGGGGCGGCAGCTGCACGCGGATGACGTTGATGCGGTAGTAGAGGTCCTCGCGGAACTCGCCGCGCTTGACGAGCTCGCCCAGGTCCTTGTGGGTGGCGGCGATGACGCGGACGTTGACCTCCTTGAGCTGGGTGCCGCCCACGGGCAGGAAGGTGCCCTCCTGGAGCACGCGCAGCAGCTTCACCTGGAGCGCGGCGGACATGTCGCCCACCTCGTCCAGGAAGAAGGTGCCGCCGTCGGCGACCTCGAAGAGGCCCTTCTTGTCCCGCAGCGCGCCGGTGAAGGCGCCGCGCGTGTGGCCGAAGAGGGCGCTCTCCAGCAGGTTGTCGTTGAAGGCGGAGCAGTTCTGCACCACGAAGGGCTGCTGCGCGCGCGGGCCGCTGTGGTGGATGGCGCGCGCCACCAGCTCCTTGCCGGTGCCGGACTCGCCGTTGATGAGGACGGTGGAGTCGGAGTTGGCCACCTTCTCCATCAACCGGAACACCTCCATCATGGGGCCGGAGCGCCCGATGATCTTCTCGAAGCGGTAGCGGTCGTTCAGCTCGCCGGGCAGCGCGGGCGCGTGCGTCTCCTGCTCGGCGGCCACTGCCTCGTGGTTGGCGATCTCGCTCGCCGCGCGCTCGAGGAGATCGGACAGCTTGCTCAGGTCGGCGCCGTCGAGCACCGGCACCTGATCGGACAGCGTGTCGAGGTCCGCGTGCGGCGGAGCGAACTGGCGCACCTTCGACTTGAGCACCTCCGCCTCGCGCGCGTCGAGCGGCTGGCGGGCGAAGCCCTCGACGAAGAGGAAGCCCTCGTACTCGTTGGCGATGTAGAGTGGCGCGCCCACGATGGTGAAGTTGAGGTGGCAGTCATGGACGAGCGAGCGACGCACCTTCTTGTTCGCCTTGAACTTCTCGTTCAGCACCCGGATGGACTGGCCACAGCGGCGCAGGCCCTCCTTGGACGTCAGGGCGAGCCGGCACATCGCGTTGGGGGGAGGGGTGATGTCGCCGTGCTGCCACGCATGCACCACGCCGTGCCGGTCCGCGAACGCGAGCTCCATCTGCCACCACTTGCGGATGACATCCCTGAGCATGATGATGGTGTGCAGGTTCAGATGCTTCCCGTAGTCCATCCCCACCTCCGTCGCGTCTCCCCACGCTCCGGAGCAGGGGACACCGGGCCTGGCGCCTGCCAGATTCCCGGCCTCTCATACCTCATGAATGGGCATTATCCGCACCCCTCTCTCCCGTGACTACCTCTCCCTACACCCGCGGTGAATCCGGGCATGGCCACGCGCATGACCACGGCGACGGCCATGGCCACCACCACCATCATCACGGCCACGGGCATGGGCATGGGCACGGGCACGGTCCCCGGAAGGGCGGGCTGGCGGAGGAGCGGAAGAAGGACAAGCATCGGCTCGTCTTCGCCCTGGTCCTGACGGCCACCATCGCGCTGGCGGAGGCGGTGGGCGGCTGGCTGACGAACTCGCTGGCCCTGCTCTCCGACGCGGGCCACATGCTGACGGACGTGTCCGCGCTGGCGCTGAGCCTGGTGGCGCTGTGGTTCGCGGGCAAGCCGGCGGACGTGAAGAAGACCTACGGCTACTACCGGATGGAGATCCTCAGCGCGCTGCTCAACGGCGTGCTGCTGATGGGCATCACCGGCTTCATCCTCTTCGAGGCGTGGGAGCGCGTCCGCTCGCCGACGGAGGTGAAGCTGGGGCCCATGGCCATCGTGGCGTCGGTGGGCCTCGTGGCCAACCTGGGCGCGCTGGCCTTCCTCCACCGCTCCCACTCCATGAACGTGCGCGGGGCGTTCCTCCACGTGCTGGGGGACACGCTCTCCTCGGTGGGGGTGCTCGTGGGCGCGGGCATCATGGCGTACACGGGCTGGTACGTCGTGGACCCCATCATCTCGGTGGTCATCTCCATCGTCATCGTGGTGGGCGCGGTGCGGCTCGTGCGCGACGCGGTGGACGTGCTGATGGAGGCGGTGCCGGCGCACGTGGACCTGGCGCAAATCAAGGAGCTGATGCTGCGCGCCCAGGGCGTGACGGCGGTGCATGACCTGCACGTGTGGACCATCTCCAGCGGCGTGTACGCGCTGTCCGCGCACCTGGTGGTGCAGGACCCCATGGTCTGCAACAACGACGCGATCCTCTCCGCGGTGAAGCACGACCTGTTCGACCGCTTCGGCATCGACCACACCACGATTCAAATCGAGAGCGAGACCTACGCCCACCTGGGCGAGGTCCACTGACGCCTCCGGGCCCGGGGCCCTGCCAGGGGCACCGCGGCCTGCCCGGACGCGTACCTGGGTGGACGCTCCCGGCAGCTTCGCCTTGCCTCGGGTGGCGTGGGCGGACGATTCTCCGCGCTCCATGAACCTGCTGGACAAGGTCCTGACGTTACGGCCGGGGAACACGGTGGCCCGGGTAGGCGCCGGCTCTCGCGTGCCGCTGCTCAACCCCAGGGAGCTGCTGCGTGCCCTGGAGCGGGCGCCCGCGGCACTGCCGTGTCTGCCCGTGCAGGCGAAGAGCGCCCTGCCGGGGCTGCTGCGCGCGGCGCGGGCGGAGGACGCCGTGCTGGGGCTGGCCTGCCCGCATCCCCTGTCGGACCGGGGGGCGCCCGAGCGCTTCGTGCTGGCCGCGCACCAGGCGGCGGCGGAGGCCGAGCATGCGCGGCCCTTGTTCCTCCAGGCAGGACCCATCCGGGTGGCCCGCGCGGACGCGGACACACTGGACGCGCTGCGGGACGGCATCTACCGCGTGGTGGACGCGGGCTTCGCGCTGGTGTCGCTGGACCTGTCCCGGGTGGACTCCTACGCCGCGGTGGAGGCCGTGAACGCGCTGGTGGCCCCGGTGACGGAGCGTGAGCTGGCGCTGGAGCTGACGGCGCCGGCTCCCTCCGGCGACTGGGCGGACGCGTACCGGACGCTGCTGGAGGGCTTGCGGCAGTGGCACGTGCCGGTGGACTTCATCCGCGTGCCGGAGGCCGCGCTCGGCGAGGGTGAGCCGGACGTGGCCCGGCTGCGCACGCTGGTGGACCTGGCCACGGAGTACGGCACCCGGCTGTCGGTGGGCGAGGCGGGGGCGCTGATGCCCGACGTGCTCCCCACCTATGTGGCCTCTGGCGTGCGCAAGGTGGACTGCGTGGGGGGCTTCGAGCGGCTGGCGCTCGACGCCTGGCCCGCGGAGGTCCGCGCGGGCGTGGAGGAGAAGGCCGCGGCCGCCGGGTTGCCCGCGGGCCAGCTGCTGAGCGTGCTGGAGGAGCAGCTGCCTCCGCTGGACGACGCCGCACGGGAGAAGCTGGAGGCCCTGTCCTTCATGGAGGCCACCGACGTGCTGGCCGCCCTTGGCGCCACCCGCACGGGCCAGACGTCGCTGCGCTTCCTGGCGGAGAAGCGCGGTGACTGAGGCCCAAGCGGTGTAGAAGGGGCCCCATGCGAATCGTCGCTGGCACCGCGAAGGGCCGCGCCCTGGCCGGCCCCAAGGCCACGTCACGGCACATCCGTCCCACGGCCGACCGCGTCCGGGAGACGCTCTTCAATGTGCTGGGCCAGTTCCTGGACGGCCAGCGCGTGCTGGACCTGTACGCCGGCACGGGCGCGCTGGGGCTGGAGGCCGTGTCGCGCGGCGCCGGGCAGGCGGTGCTGGTGGACCAGGACCGCGAGGCGCTCGCCCTCTGCCGTCAGAACGCAGCGTCGGTGGGGCTGGCCGGGCAGGTGGAGATTCTCGCCGCGCCGGTGACGCGGGCGCTGGAGACGCTGAAGCGGCGAGGGGAGCGCTTCGAGCTCGTCTTCGCGGATCCGCCCTACGCCGCGCGCGTGGTGGAGGCGGTGCTCGACGGCCTCGTGGCGGCGGGACTCCTGGCGCCCTCCGCCATGGTGGTGGTGGAGCACGATAAACGTGAGGCGGCACCGGAGTCGCATGCCGGGCTTAACCTGGAAGACCAGCGCCGCTTCGGGGACACGCTGGTGAGCTTCTATCGCGCGCCGTGAGCAGTCCTTGACCGGCTCTCAGGGGCATCCGAGACTTCCAGGCGCATGCCGGTCGCCATCTATCCTGGTTCCTTTGATCCGCTCACCAACGGGCACCTGAGCCTGATTCAGCGCAGCCTGAAGATGTTCGATCGGCTCATCGTCGCCATCGCGGTGAACCCGAAGAAGACGCCGCTCTTCTCCGAGGACGAGCGCCGCTCGCTGATTCGCGAGGCCGTGCAGGACGACCGTGTGGAGGTGGACGCCTTCCACGGCCTGCTGGTGGACTACGTGCGCAGCCGCAACGTGGGAGTCATCGTCCGCGGGCTGCGGGCGGTGTCGGACTTCGAATACGAGTTCCAGCTCGCGAACATGAACCGGAAGCTGGCGCCCGACGTGGAGACCGTCTTCATGATGACGGGGGAGGACTACTTCTACATCTCCTCCAACCTCGTCCGGGAGGTGGCCTCCTTCGGCGGAGACGTCACCGGGCTGGTGCCTCCCAACGTGCACGAAGGTTTGAAGGCGAAGTTCGCTGGAAGGAAGTAGCGGGCAGGCCTCTTGTTCGGCGTGGTGCTCCGCGTTAGGCAGGGGACATGAAACTCGCTCGCCGGCTCCAGGCCATCAAGCCGTCTCCGACGCTCGCTCTCAACTCGCGCGCCAAGGCGCTCGCCGCCAAGGGTGTGGACGTGGTGGTGCTGGCCGCGGGAGAGCCCGACTTCGACACTCCGGAGTACGTGAAGCAGGCCGCGGTGGACGCGCTGCGGGCGGGCTTCACCAAGTACACCGCCACCAACGGCATCCTCGAGCTGCGCGAGGCCATCTGCGCCAAGCTCGAGCGGGACAACAACCTGCGGTACACGCCGGACCAGGTGCTCGTCACGTCGGGTGGCAAGCAGGCGCTCTACAACTTCTGCCAGGCAGCGCTGGAGGAGGGGGACGAGGTCATCGTCTTCGCGCCCTTCTGGGTCAGCTACCCGGACATGGTGCGGCTGGCGGGCGCCACGCCCGTCATCGTCTCCACGCGGGAAGAGGACGGCTTCGCGCCGGACCCGGACGCCATCCGCCGCGCGCTGACGCCGCGCACGCGCGCCGTCATCATCAACAGCCCCGGCAACCCGACGGGCGCCGTCTACTCGCGCGCCGCGCTGGAGCGCATCGCCGAGGTGCTGCGTCCCCACGACTGCCTCATCGTCACCGACGACATCTACGAGAAGCTGCTCTACACGGACGAGCGCCTGGGCATCAGCGACGTGGCGCCGGACCTGGTGCCGCGGCTCGTCGTGGTGAACGGCATGAGCAAGGCGTACTCCATGACGGGCTGGCGCATGGGGTACGTCGCCGGGCCCAAGCCGCTGGTGTCCGCCATGCAGATGGTGCAGGACCAGTCCACCTCCAACGCCTCGTCCATTGGCCAGAAGGCCGCGCTGGCGGCGCTCCAGGGGCCGCCGGACACCCTCGCCGCCATGGTGAAGGAGTACCGCGAGCGCCGTGACTTCTTCGTCGCGGGGCTCAACGCGCTGGACGGCGTGCGCTGCCGGATGCCCGAGGGCGCCTTCTACGCCTTCGCGGACGTGCGCGGCCTGCTGGGGCGCTCCTACAAGGGCAAGCCGGTGACGTCCGCGATGCAGCTGTCCGAGATTCTCCTGGACGACTTCCGCGTCGCCGCGGTGCCGGGCGAGCCCTTCGGCGCGGAGGGCTACATCCGCATGAGCTTCGTCACCTCGCGCGAGGTGCTGCAGAAGGGCCTGACCCGCCTGGGCGAGCTGGTCAAGGCCCTGAGCTGACGCGCATCAGTCCGTGTACGCGAAGGCGCGGTACTCTTCGCGATACAGGCGGTACACGAGGACGGCGGGGCGGCCGGAGAGGTTGCCCACCGCGGTCCAGACTTCCTTCGGATTGCGCAGGTCCAGCCCCAGCCGCGCGGGGGCCTTGCCGTACTTCTTCTCCATGGCCTCCAGCGGCATCACCTCGATGTCGTAGAGGGTGACGAGGTCCGTGCGCTTCAGGCGGAGCTGCTTCACCCAGGCGGACACGAGCTCCTCGGGGGTGGCGTAGCGCTCCGACTCCAGGCTGAAGGGGTAGAGCAGCTCATTGGACGCCGAGCGCACGTCCCCGGTCAGCAGGCTCTCGAAGAGGAAGCGGGCGTCCGCCTGGATGTCGCGGCGGATCTGCTCCTCGGGCGAGAGGGGCGGCGTCTCCGGAACGGGCTCGCGCTTCAGGTCCAGGATTCCAGGTGGGAGCCCCGGTGGCGGTGAGCCAGCAGGGGGTGGTGTGGGCGCGGCCGCCTGGGTGGGGGCGGAAGCCGCCGATGGCTTCTGGGGCGCTGGCGCGGCGACCTTGGCAGCCGCGGGAACGGCCATGGCACCGGCTTGCCCGGAGGGCACCTCGGCGACGGCGGGCTTCGCTGACGGCCCGGTCTTCCCGGCGGGAGAGGGGTGCACGGCCGCCGCAGGCCTGGCGGCAGGGGCTCCCGCCGTGCCAGCGGTCGTCTCGGCCGCGGCGGGCTGCGCGGAAGTGGCGGTCCTGGCGGCAGGGGCCTCGGCCTTGCCGGAGGGTGCCTCGCCCGCGGCGGGCTGCGCGGAAGCGGCGGTCTTCGCGGCAGGGGCCTCGGGCTTGCTGGAGGACGCGGGCTGCTCGGCGGTATCAGCGGCGCCCGCGGCCTTTGCGGGGGAAGCGGTCTGTTCGGTGGTGGCGGCGGACGCCCCAGGCTTGGCCGCGGGCGCCTCCGCCGCGGCGGGTGTGGGCGCCGCGGGCGCGGCGCCTTCGGGCGCGGGTGCGGCGGCATCCTGGGCGAGGGCAGGAGAAGCGAGCGAAACGAGCAGTGCCAGGGACCAGTGGCGCATGGGACCTCCGTGGGCGGCGGAGCCTACCAGAGGACCGTGCCCAGGCACGTGCGTGCATGCCGAGCAGGCGGCCTCAACACAGTCCTCGCATGTGGGGGCGGACGTTGGTATGGGGGCGCCCCGATGCCCAAGCGTACCGATATCCGCAAGGTTCTGGTGATTGGCTCGGGTCCGATTGTCATCGGGCAGGCCGTCGAGTTCGACTACTCCGGTACACAAGCCATCAAGGCGCTCCGGGACGAAGGCGTGGAGGTGGTGCTGCTCAACAGCAACCCCGCCACCGTGATGACGGACCCTGAGTTCGCGCATCGCACCTACATCGAGCCGATTACCGTGGAGGCGGCGGAGCGCATCCTCGCCTCGGAGCGGCCGGACTCGCTGCTGCCCACCATGGGAGGCCAGACGGCGCTCAACCTCGCCAAGGCGCTGGCGGAGCAGGGCATCCTGGAGAAGTACGGGGTGCGCCTCATCGGCGCGTCGCTGGAGGCCATCAACAAGGCCGAGGACCGTCAGCTCTTCAAGGCGGCCATGCAGAAGATTGGCGTGGCGCTGCCCAAGAGCGGGTACGCGACGACGCTGGATCAGGCCATGAAGCTTGTGGAGGACATCGGCTTCCCGGCCATCATCCGGCCGTCCTTCACGCTGGGCGGCACGGGCGGCGGCATCGCGTACAACCGCGAGGAGTTCGAGACCATCTGCCGCGCGGGCCTCAAGGCCAGCCCCACCACCACCATCCTGGTGGAGGAGAGCGTGCTGGGCTGGAAGGAGTACGAGCTCGAGGTGGTCCGCGACACGGCGGACAACGTCATCATCGTCTGCTCCATCGAGAACCTGGACCCCATGGGCGTGCACACCGGTGACTCCATCACCGTGGCGCCCGCGCAGACGCTGACGGACCGCGAGTACCAGCGGATGCGGCAGGCGTCGCTGGCCATCATCCGGGAGATTGGCGTCGACACGGGCGGCTCCAACATCCAGTTCGGCATCAACCCGAAGGACGGCCGCATGGTCGTCATCGAGATGAACCCCCGCGTGTCGCGCTCCAGCGCGCTGGCGTCGAAGGCGACGGGCTACCCCATCGCGAAGATCGCCGCGAAGCTGGCGCTGGGCTACACGCTGGACGAGCTGCGCAACGACATCACCCGCGACACGCCGGCCTCGTTCGAGCCGACGCTGGACTACGTGGTGGTGAAGGTGCCGCGCTTCAACTTCGAGAAGTTCCCGCACGCGGACCGGACGCTGACCACCAGCATGCGCTCGGTGGGCGAGGTGATGGCCATTGGCCGCACCTTCCCCGAGGCGTACATGAAGGCGCTGCGCTCCATGGAGCTGGGCCGCGTGGGCCTGGAGTCGCCCGAGCTGCCCACGGAGAAGGAGGAGCGGGAGAAGGTGCTGCGCGAGGCGCTGCGCATCCCGCGTCCCGAGCGCCCCTGGTACGTGGCCCAGGCCTTCCGCGAGGGCCTGACGGTGGAGGACGTGCACGCGCTGTCCGCCATCGACCCCTGGTTCCTGCGCTACATCCAGATGCTGGTGAACGAGGCGCAGTCGCTCCAGGAGTACGGCCGCCTGGACCAGCTCCCGGACGAGGTGCTCCGGCAGGCCAAGGCCCACGGCTTCTCCGACAAGTACCTGGGCAAGCTCCTGGGCTACCCGGAGGACGAGGTGCGGGCGCACCGGCACGCGCGCAACATCCGGCCCGTCTTCAAGCGGGTGGACACCTGCGCCGCGGAGTTCGAGGCGTACACGCCGTACCTGTACTCCACCTACGAGGAGGAGGACGAGGCGCCCCCCACGGACCGGCAGAAGGTGCTCATCCTGGGCAGCGGCCCCATCCGCATCGGCCAGGGCATCGAGTTCGACTACGCGTGCGTCCACGCCGCCTTCGCGCTGCGCGAGGCCGGGTTCGAGACGGTGATGGTCAACTGCAACCCGGAGACGGTGTCCACGGACTACGACACGTCGGACCGCCTCTACTTCGAGCCGCTGACCATCGAGGACGTGCTCGAGGTGTCGCAGCGCGAGAAGCCGGTGGGCGCCATCGTCCAGTTCGGCGGCCAGACACCGCTGCGCATCTCCGTGCCGCTGGAGAAGGCGGGCCTGCCCATCCTGGGCACGCCGCCGGACGCCATCGACCGCGCGGAGGACCGCGAGCGCTTCTCCAAGCTCATCGAGAAGCTGGGCCTGAAGCAGCCGGAGAACGGCGTCGCGCGCAGCCACGCGGAGGCCTTCAAGGTGGCCGAGCGCATCGGCTATCCCGTCATGGTGCGGCCCTCCTACGTGCTGGGCGGCCGGGCCATGGAGACCGTCTACGACGTGGCCAGCCTGGAGCGCTACATGCGCGAGGCGGTCAGCGCGTCGCCCGAGCACCCGGTGCTCATCGACCGCTTCCTGAAGGACGCCATCGAGGTGGACCTGGACCTGGTGGCGGACCGCACGGGCGCGGTGATGATTGGCGGCGTGCTGGAGCACATCCAGGAGGCGGGCGTGCACTCGGGTGACGCCGCGGCCACGCTGCCGCCGCACTCGCTGTCGCCGGACCTGGTGGAGCGGATGAAGGACCAGGCCATCGCCCTGGCGCGCGAGCTGGGCGTGGTGGGCCTGATGAACGTGCAGTTCGCCATCCAGGGGAAGACCATCTACATCCTGGAGGTGAACCCGCGCGCGAGCCGCACGGTGCCCTTCATCTCCAAGGCCACCGGCGTGGCGATGGCGAAGATTGCCGCGCTGTGCATGGTGGGCAAGACGCTCCAGGAGCTGGGCGCCACGCAGGAGCCGGAGTTCAAGCACGTGGCGGTGAAGGAGAGCGTGTTCCCCTTCGCGCGCTTCGCGGGCGTGGACGTCATCCTGGGCCCGGAGATGAAGTCCACGGGCGAGGTGATGGGCCTGGCGAACGACTACGCGTCGGCCTTCGCCAAGAGCCAGCTCGCCGCGGGCGTGAAGCTGCCCAAGAGCGGCAAGGTGTTCATCTCCGTCAAGGACGAGGACAAGCCGGCGGTGGTGGATCTGGCCCGGCGCCTGCGCAGCATGGGCTATTCGCTCGTCGCCACCAGCGGCACCCACGCCTACCTGGCGACGAAGGGCATCGAGACGCAGGTGGTGCAGAAGGTGAAGGAGGGCCGCCCGAACATCGTCGACAAGATTGTCGACGGCGAAATCGTGCTGGTCATCAACACCACCTTCGGCAAGCAGGAGATCGCGGACAGCTTCTCCATCCGCCGCGAGTCGCTGATGCACTCGGTGCCGTACTACACGACGGTGCAGGCGGCGCGCATGGCGGTGGGCGCGCTGGAGGCGCTCAAGCGCACGGAGCTGGAGGTGAAGCCGCTCCAGGAGCACCTGGGCATCAGCGCGGCGCCCGTGGGCGCCCGGCGCTGACGGTCCGCCCTGTCTGAAGCACGCGGCCCCGCTCCTCCTGGGAGTGGGGCCGTCTGCGTTTCAGGGGCCTACGCAGAGACCGAGGTGTCTTGCACGAAGTCGCGCCAGTTGCGCATGTAGTTCACGAAGACGTCGGACAGGCCCTCGGCATGGAGCGTGGAGGGGGACAGCGGCGGCACCTGGAGCGCGTCGCCTCGCTGGACGCGCCGGGGCCAGTCGTGGTTCGCGATGGCCGCGCGGCCCACGGCGACGGCATCCGCGCCGCGCGCAAGCTGGGCGTCCGCCTCCTCGCGCGTCCGCACCTCGCCCGCGACGACGATGCGCATGTCTGGGCCCACGGCCTGTCGGAAGAGCGGTGTCGCGTGCTGGTCCGGCCGCTTCTGGGTGTTGAGGGCCGCCTTCCACAGGGACAGGTGGAGGATGTCCACGCCCTCGCTCTTGAGCATCCGGGCGACCTCCAGCGATTCGTCCAGGTCGATGCCCCGGGCCTGCCTCGCGTCCTCCGGTGACAGCCGTACGGCGAGCACCAGCGAGGGGGCCGCGCGCCGCACCGCGCGGACCGTCTCCTGGAGCAGGCGCCAGCGGTTCTCCAGCGAGCCGCCCCAGCGGTCCTTGCGGCGGTTGAAGACGTTGCTCAGGAACTGTGAGAGCAGGTAGCCGTGCGCGCCGTGGAGCTCCACGGCGTCGAAGCCGGCTTCGGCACAGCGGCGCGCTGCATTCGCGAAGGCGGCGATGGTTCCCTCGATGTCGGCCTCGGTGCCTTCGCGGCAGTGGAGCCCTTCACCGTCGTAGGCGCTCGCGCTCCACACCTCGCGCTGGCTGACTTCGGCGTTGGCGCGCAGCCCGCCATGGAACAACTGAGCGGACAGCAGGGCGCCCCCTTCGTGGATGCGCGCGGCGAGGCGCTTCAGGCCCGGCAGCATCGCGTCGTCGTGCACGCCCAGCTCGCCCGGCCAGGTCTTTCCGTCCTGCGAGACGTACGCGGCGCACGTCTCCACCATGCCGAACCCGCCGTCGGCGCGCATCGCCAGGAAGCGCAGCTCCGCGTCGGAGAGCGTGCCATCCGGATGACTCTGGGTGTTCGTCAGAGGCGCAAGCCAGATGCGGTTGGGCGCGATGATGTTCTTTCTCAGCTCGAGGGGGGCGAACAGGTCCGTCATGTCGGCATCTCGCTTTCGTCATGTGGGGGCGCCTTGGCCGCCGGACATGGGGCGCAGCGTATAACCTGTGACTTCCGGTGCCGCATGACCCGCGCCGAAAGCAGCGGCCGAGGGGAAAGGGCGGCTGGACGCCCGCGGACCCTGGCGGCTACCGTGCGCGCCGCACCGTTCCCTCCCATCCCGCGTCTACCCCCGTGACCGAGGAGAACCCCTCATGCCGTCCCAGGCCGCCCCCGACTTCGACATCTCCTCCGTGGACGTGGAGGGCTTTCTCCGCGAGCTGAAGGCGCTGCGCGAGCAGGTGGACGCCTCGCTGGGAGAGGCGGACGCCGCACACCTGCGGAAGATCGAACGCTGGGGCCGCACGGCGACGCTGCTGGGGGCGGCCACCTGCTGGATTGCACCGAACCCATTCAGCGCCGCGGCGCTCAGTGTGGGGCGGTCCACGCGCTGGCTCCTGATGCACCATGTGGGGCACCGGGGCTATGACCGCGTCCCCGGTCTTCCCGCGTCTCGAATGGGCAAGGGCTTCGCCAAGGGGCGGCGCCGCTACCTGGACTGGCTGGACTGGATGCTGCCGGAGGCCTGGGTGTTCGAGCACAACGTGCTCCACCACTCGCACACCGGCGAGGACGCGGATCCGGACCTCCTGGAGCGCAACGCGGAGGGCACGCTGCGCAACCCGGAGCGGCCCCTGGCGATTCGGTACGCCCAGCTCGCGCTCCTCGCGCTCACGTGGCGGGCCAGCTACTACGCGCCGGAGACGCTGAGCTCGCTGCGCCGCAAGGGTCGGCGCAAGGGTGGGGCGCTGACGCGCGAGGAGCTGAAGGAGCTGCTGCTGCGCTGCTACCTCCCGTACTCGGCGGTGCAGTTCGGCCTGTTCCCCGCGCTCTACCTGGTGCTGGGCCCCTGGGCTTCGTTCAGCGCGTTCTGCAACTCGGTGATGGCCGACGTCCTCACCAGCCTGCACACGTTCCTGGTGGTCGGGCCCAACCACACGGGCGAGGACCTCTACCGCTTCGACTCGAAGCCGGAGAGCCGGGGCGAGCGCTACGTGCAGCAGGTGATTGGCAGCGCGAACTACCGGACGGGCGGCGACCTGAACGACTTCGCCCACCTGTGGCTGAACTATCAAATCGAGCACCACATCTGGCCGGACCTGCCCATGCTGAAGTACCGGGAGGTCCAGCCGAAGGTGCGCGAGCTCTGCGAGAAGTACGGCGTCCCGTACGTGCAGGAGAGCGTCTGGACGCGCGCGAAGAAGATGGTGGATGTCGTGGTGGGCAAGGCCTCCATGCGGAGGCTCGCCCCGAAGCGCCGGGCCGTGGAGGCCGTTGAGCCCCCCGTGGCTGCCGCGCCCGCGGCGTGAAGCTCAGCGCGTCGACGATTCGACGAAGGCCGCGAGGTTCGCCAGGGTCGAGGTCAGACCGGCGATGTGGTCTTCCTGGCGGACGCCCTCGGGCACGTTCTCACAGATGACCGAGACCTCGGTGCCCCCGGGCGTCGGGGCCAGCTTCCAGGTCATGGTCATCGTGCCCGCGAAGGCCGGGTCGTCCGACTCGAACTCGAACCGCTGCACGACGCGTTCGTTCGGGACCAGCTCCACGAACCGACCGTTGACGACGTCCTCGTTGGCCGACGTCTTCCCGGGCGCCGTGTGCTCTGGGCGCTCGTACGTCAGCGTCATCCGATACGTCCCGCCCGCTCGTGGCTCGAACACGTGCATGTGGCCCTTCATCCCCTCGGGGGGAAGCCAGGAGGCCACCGCCGCGGCGTCCACGAACGCGCGATAGAGCGTGTCCACGGGTGCCGCGATGACTCGCGAAGCAGCGTCGATTCTCTTTCCGGAGCCAGATGGACTCGTCATGGGGGCTGTTCCTCGGTGGTCTCGCTAGGCGCGCCGCTGGCGCGCGGACGCGGTGGTGCGCTCCAGCGTCTTCTGGGGCGGGACCTGCTCGGCATCGCGACGAACGGCCTCCACGTCCACCACGCGGACGCCGTCCGGAGGAACGGGCGGGCCCAGCGTCACCACGAGCACGCGATAGGATTCCTCCAGCCGTTTGTGCAGCTTGGTGAAGACCTGCTGCGCGGTGCCGGGCATGTCCTCGGTGTAGGTGAAGTACCAGCGCAGCTCTTCCAGGCGGCCGTAGAAGTGGTCCACCACGGCTTGTTCCTGTTCGGGCAGATGGATGAGCTGGTCGAACGCGCCGTCCGCATAGCGAGAGGCGATGGCCTCCAGCAGGGGCTCGCGGCTGCGCAGGCGCGAGAAGAGGGCGAACATCTCATCCCGGCGCGCATCGAGCCGGCGCATGATGCCCGCGGCGTCCATCGCGAGCAGGTTTCGGACGCGGGAGGCCATTTCATCGGCCTTCTTGCGACGAGCCATGGGGCCTCAGCGTAGCATCAGTGGACCGCAGCAGGCGGCCTGGCACACGAGCCGCGGGTTGCGGAAGCCGATGACCTCGATGTCGCCGGTGGACTCCTCGAAGCGGCCGGCCAGGTGGCCCGCGGCGCTCGCGACGGCGACCGTGCAATGCCCGACGTGATGACTCACCGCGACACGGTATTCCCCGTGGCCGGAACGGTGGCCACGTCGGGTAGGCTCGGGCAAGCGAGGCCACCATGAAAGACGATCCCGACGGCGGATGTTCGACGGTGCAGGGCATGCTTCGGAGGCCGGGCCGATGAGGACGGCACATCCGGTGTCGCTGCCCGAAGGACTCCGGCGGCTCGTGGCGGAGACGTGGGCCTCTCGCCGCCAGGAGGAACTGGACGCGGCGCTGCGCTTCGCCCGCCTCGCGGACGCGCTCGAGAAGCTGGGCGCCCCCGAGTCCCTGGTCGGGCTGGCGCGTCGCGCGGCGGAGGACGAACGCCGCCACGCAGGCATGTGCGAGCTGATGGCGCGCACCTACGGTCAGGAGGTGCTGTCTCCTGTCCCGGTGTCCGCACGAGAGACGGCGCCACCGGAGCTGAGCTTCCCGGAACAGGTGCTGTACGAAGTGGTCGCCGCGTGCTGCATCTCGGAGACGGAGAGCACGGCGGGCCTGACGTCGGTCCTGGCGGTGGAGGGGCCCCCGCGGGTGCGCGCGGTGCTCCGGGACATCCTCCGGGACGAGGTCGCCCACAGTCGGCTCGGGTGGGCGTACCTCGCTCACGCGTCCAGGGAGGGCTCGGTGGCGTTCCTGGCACCGCTGGTGCCCGCGATGCTGGAGCAGAGCGTGTCCCCCAGGCTCTTCGCCAAGGATGCGCCCGAGGCCGAAAGTCCCATCCTCCTGGCGCACGGCGTCCTTCCGCATGCGCGCAAGGTCGAGGTCTTCGTTCAAGCCCTGCGGGACGTCGTGTTCCCGGGCCTGGAACGCTGCGGAGTGGACACGTCGCATGGCCGCCAGTGGGCGGAGCACCAGCGCGTGTCCGGAGCGGCGTGAGCCCTGCTACGGTGCCGGCATGGTGCTCAAGATTGTCCAGGCAGGGGAGCCGGTGCTGCGGCGCAAGGCGCGCGACCTGACGCCAGAGGAGATTGCCAGCCCGGAGACGCAGCGGCTCATCGAGATGATGCGCGACACGATGCGGGACGCGCCGGGCGTCGGGCTGGCGGCGCCGCAGGTGGGCGTCGGCCTGCGCCTGGTGGTGGTGGAGGACCGGGCGGAGTACCAGGCGGGACTCACCGCCAAGGAGCTGGCGGCACGCGAGCGGGCGCCCGTGCCATTTCACGTCCTCATCAACCCGAAGCTGGTGGTGGAGGACGCAACGCCCGCGGAGTTCCACGAAGGCTGTCTGAGCGTGAGCGGCTTCGCGGCCCTGGTCGCTCGTGCCCGCGGCGTGCGCGTGGAAGCCCTCAACGAGCAGGGCCAGCCCGTGACGGTGCATGCGCGGGGGTGGTATGCGCGCATCCTCCAGCACGAGCTGGACCACCTGGACGGCACGCTCTACGTGGACCGGATGGAGTCGCGGAGCTTCACCACCGCGGAGAACCACCGTCGACACCATACGGGCAAGACCACCGCGGAGCTCCGCGCCGAGCTGGGGTTGCCCGAGAAGAACGGGTAGGGCGCGGGCGCACCGCGCCTCAGCGGTCGCGGCCGTGCGCCGCCGCCTGGAGTTGCGCGGTGTCGACGCGGACGAAGATGGAGTCACCCACCGCGGTCAGCGTCTCCCCGGCATAGACCTCGCAGATGACGCGGCTCTTGCGGCCGACCTCGCCCTCCACATGCGCGCGGAGGGTGAGCGGGACGCCCATGGGCGTGGGCTTGATGAACTTCACGCCGAGGCTGCCCGTGACGCACTCGATGGGTGGCTGACTCCCCGGCGCGCGGCCTTCGGCTCGGTAGTGGTAGGCCATGGCCGTCCAGTTCGAGTGACAGTCCACGAGCATGGCAATCAGGCCGCCGTAGACCAGCTCCGGCCAGCCGCTGTACTGGGGCTCGGGCGTGTGGCGGGCCATGACGTGGACACCGTCTTCATGCCAGTAGCTCTTGATGTGCAGTCCGTGCGGGTTCTTGCCGCCGCAGCCGTAGCAGATGCCTTCCGGCGCGACGATTTCCTGGAGAGATGCGGTTTCCATGAGGGGACCCTGCCTGGAGTGAAGATGCGACGCGCGCATCCTGGCGCAGCGAGGAGGATTCGTCTCGCCCGACGTGCTTCGGCGTGAATCCTCCGCGTGGGACACTGGCTCTCACAGGATGATGACTTCCGACCTCCTCGCTCCGCTGCTTGGCGGTGCGCTCATCGGCTTGAGCGCCTCGCTGCTTCTCCTGTCCCATGGACGCATTGCCGGCATCAGCGGCGTGGTGGGCTCGCTCTTGATGCCTGTGAGAGGGGACGTCTCGTGGCGCCTCCAGTTCTCCGCGGGCCTCCTGGCTGGGGGGCTGCTGCTGGCATGGCTGCTTCCCCAGGCGTTCTCGGCGCCGGCGCCCTTGAGCCTGGGCGGCGCGGCGATGCTGGCCGGGGCGGGGCTGATGGTGGGCGTGGGCTCACGACTGGGCAACGGCTGCACCAGCGGTCACGGCGTCTGCGGCATCAGCCGAGGCTCGCTCCGCTCCATCGTGGCCACCGTCACGTTCATGGCCACGGGCGTCCTCACCGTCTACCTGGTTCGCCACGTCTTCTAACGAGCTTCCACCATGGGTCCTTTCAGCGCGTTCGTCAGTGGTCTTCTCTTCGCCATCGGCCTGGGGCTCAGCGGCATGACCGACCCGGCCAACGTCCTGGGCTTCCTCGACATCGCTGGGGCCTGGGATTTTCGGCTCGCATTCGTGATGGGCGGAGCCATCGCCGTGCACGCCGCGTTGCGGCCGCTCATCCTCAAGCGGGCGCGGCCCTGGGCGGCCGCCGCGTTTCCAGCCGCCGCGGCCCGGCGCGTGGATGGGAAGCTCGTCGCGGGCGCGGCGGTGTTCGGAGTGGGCTGGGGGCTGGGCGGGTATTGCCCGGGGCCCGCGCTCACTTCGCTGGCCACGGGGGCCGTTCAGCTCCTGGTCTTCGTCCCCGCGATGTTCGCCGGCATGTACCTGGTCCAGGTGGTGCAGGCGCGCAAGCGCGAGAAGGTCGAGACGCTCGGCGGCGCCGCAGCGTCCTCACCGTAGGGCGTTGCTGAACCTCCGGCATGGGGCGGCATTTCCGGCGTCACCTGGGCTCACAGGTGGAATCCTCCGACCCGCTCTGTGGCTCTCACGAGTCAGGGCCTCATACCCCTGCGGCGAGGCGCCGCCGGAACACCCTGGAGACATTCGATGAAGACCGTGTTCGTCGTCGTTGCCCTGTTTCTCTCTGCGTGTGCGCACCAGCGGCCTGTTCGTGATGAGGCCCATCGGCTGGTGAATGCGGGTGCGCTGCTGGTGGACGTGCGTACGCCACAGGAGTTCGCCGCCAGTCACTTGCCGGGAGCCGTGAACATTCCGGTGGACGCCTTGCAGGAACGGCTCGGAGAGCTGGGGTCGCCGGAGCAGCCCGTGGTCGTCTATTGCGGAAGTGGTGCGCGAAGCAGTCGCGCCGAGCGCCTGCTGAAGGCGCGCGGCTTCCAGCAGGTCGTCAACCTGGGCCCGATGTCGGCGTGGGAGTGAGCGCGACCTGGTCGTCACGGTGCACGGAGCCGGCTGGCAGGTGGGTATCGCAGTTGTCGCGCCGAGGCGATCGTCACGAAACCGCACGCCGCGGGCGGGACCTCATGCCCGCCACCGGCCGACTTCATGGGGCTGCTCAGGAAGGTATCCTGCCGTTCCAGCGTTCTTCTCGATGGATTGGAACGTGAGGGAGGAGGCCCCGGAGTGAGCCCGTCGCGGACGGACAAGCAGTTGCTCGACGCAGCTCGAGAGGGGGACGCGCAGGCACTGGAGGAGGTGCTCGCTCGCCACGAGATGCAGGTGTACCGCTATGGCCTGCGGATGTGCGGCTCCGAGGACGAGGCGAAGGAGGTACTTCAGGAGACGCTCATTGCTGCGTTCCGAAACATCCACGCGTTCCGGGGCGAAGCTGGACTCTCCACGTGGCTCTTTCAGATTGCGCGCACCCATTGCTTCCGCCAGCGTCGGCGGCGCGTCGGGGCGCCCAGTGCATTCCAGCCTCTCGATGGCGCCGTGGCCGCCCAGGTGGCTGCGGAGGACGCCGCGCCGGACATGGCTTCGCATGCACGGCAGATGGGGGAAGTCCTCCAGGCCGCCATCCTCGCGCTGCCCGAGGCACAGCGTGAAGTGCTCATCCTCCGGGATGTCGAGGGCCTCACGGCCGAGGAGGCCGCGGAGGTGGTGGGGATCGAGGTGCGGGCACTCAAGAGCCGGCTCCACCGGGCGAGGCTCCAGCTTCGAGAGCACCTCGCCACGTTGATGGGGGACCACGCCGAGGGCGCACGCGCTGGATGCCAGGAGCTGGCGCGCGAGCTCTCCGCGTTCGCGGCGCGGGATGTGGACCAGGCGACGTGTGTCCGGCTGGAGGACCATCTGTCACGCTGCCCGCGCTGTGCCGAGGCCTGTGACGCGTTGAAGCGCACGGTGTCCCTCTGTCGCCGCATTCCCGGCGACGAGGTCCCCGCACCCGTGCGCTCCGCGGTGCGTCAGGCGCTGGTCCGAGCATTGGCGGCGTGACGCTCGACGAGCGCTCCGTGCCAGCTCGGGCTGCCCATTCGTTCGGAGCCGGTATACGAAACGCTGGCCGCACGAAAAATGGAGTCCTGACGATGATGACCGAAGTGAAAGCAGGGCCCTACACCGTTCGCGGCATATCCGTGGGGGGCGTCTACACGTCGCTCCAGGTGCCGGAGCTGGACGCAGTGCTCGATGTGGGGCTGCCCATCCGCTCCTTCTGCGGCACTGACCGCATCTTTCTCAGTCACGCGCATCCCGACCATGCCAGCGGACTGGGAGCGTTTCTCGGCATCCGCGGGCTCATCGGGAAGGCCACACCCCCGCGAGTCTTCCTGCCCGCTGAGATCGAGGCGAACGTCCAGGACGCGCTCGCCGCCATGTCCCGCCTTCACCACACCACCATGGCGGTGCACACCGTGCCGATGCGGCCGGGAGACGAGCAGCCGCTCGGGCGTGGCCTCTTCGTCCGCGCATTCCAGACGCACCATCCAGGGCCATCGCTCGGCTACCAGTTCTTCCGTCGTGTCACGAAGCTCCGTCCCGAGTATCAAGCACTCCCGCCCCAGGAGATCGCGACCCGGAGGCAGGCCGGAGAGGACCTCTTCAACGAGGTCGAGCGGCTGGAGCTGGCCTACGCCACCGACACCCTCTCCCGGGTTCTGGAGACGGAGCCGAGCCTCCTCGACTCCCGCGTCCTGATTCTCGAATGCACCTTCGTCGATGCGAGCCACACGACGGTGGAGGACGCGCAGGCGTGGGGCCACCTCCACCTGGACGAGCTCATCGCGCGGGCCGACCAGTTCCGGAACGAGACCCTCATCCTCATGCACTTCAGCCAGTCGGCCTCGCCCGAAGTCGTCCACGCCACGCTGCGAGCACGACTGCCGCCCGCGCTGTCCGAGCGCGTCCGCGTCTTCGCGCCCGAGACGGGCCGCTGGTTCGGCTGAGTCACGCGTCATGACGCCGTGCTCCGCGCACTCCACGTGAGAGTGCGTCCGCGTGCGGCGCGGCCGTGCATCGCAATCCACCTGGCAAGTCAACCCTCGGGAAGGGTTCAATCGACCGTACGGAATCGGGTAGAGAATTCTGCCGAGGGTGTTCGTGCGCTGCCGGCCATGGGGCGGCGCGTCGGGGGCATCCGAGCGAAGGGGGATGAAACCTGATGACCTTGTTCCGTACGAGCCTGACGTCCACGCGGTGGCTCCTATCCGCCGCCCTGGTCCTGATTGTCGCCTGCAAGCGAGAGCCCGCGGAGGCCCCCGCGGCGCCCAAGACGCCCGCAGCCGCTGCCGCGCCCGCGAACCCGGAGGACTCACCGTTCCCGGAAGCCGCGTTGGCGCCCACGGGTGCTGCCACCGAGTCCACCTCCGAGCGGCTGAAGGGACCTCCCTTCAAGGGAGACATGCCGGAGCTCCAGAAGCGCGGGGTGCTGAGAGTCCTGGTGGAGGGGACCGAAGAGGAGTTCCTCCCGCGCCAGGGCATGCCGAAGGCGCAGGACCGCGCCTTGCTGGAGCGCTTCGGGGCGAAGCACGGACTGACGGTGGAGTTCCTCACCGTCGATAGCTTCGACAAGCTCATTCCCCTGCTTCAGGAGGGCCACGGCGACGTCATCGCCGCGGACCTGGCCGTGACGAAGGAGCGAGAGAAGCAGGTGGCCTTCACGCGCCCGCTGACGCGGGTCAACGAGGTCGTCGTGGGTCGCCGAGGCGCGGAGAACCTGCCTCGGAAGGTGGAGGACCTCGCGGGCCGGACCGTTCACGTGCGTCCCAGCTCGACCTTCGCGGCATCGCTCCGGGCGCTCGACAAGAAGGCGCCGGGGCTCGTCATCGCCGATGCCCCTGAGTCCGTCGACCCCGAGCACCTGGTGTGGCAGGTCTCTCGTGGCGAGATTCCCCTGACGGTGGTGGACAGCCACCTGCTCGCGGCCATCGAGACGTACAACACGGACGTGGAGGGGCTGTTCCCCATCGCCACGGCGCGGCCCCTGGCGTGGGCGATGCGCCTGGAGAACCCGAAGCTCCGCACCGCGCTGAATACATTCCTCGTGGAGCACGCCCTCACCGAGTACCGCGAGCAGCGGTTCACGGGCGACCTGGACGGCATCCGCAAGCGTGGCGTGCTGCGCGTGCTCACGCGCAACAGCGCGGTCAGCTACTACCTGCACCGGGGCGACCAGGCTGGCTTCGATTACCACCTGGCGAACATGGTCGCGAAGGAGCTCAACGTCCGTCTGGAGGTCGTCGTTCCTCCGACCTTCGAGCAGCTCATCCCGTGGTTGCAGGAAGGGCGGGGCGACATGATCGCCGCCGCGATGACGGACACCGAGGCACGCCGGCAGCTGGTGGCCTTCAGTCGCCCCTACCTCTACACGGACGAGGTGCTGGTCCAGCGCGTCGGAGCTCCCAAGGTCGAATCGCTGGAGGCGTTGAAGGGGAAGACCATCCACGTGCCGACGGGCACCAGCCACCTGGCCACGTTGAACGCCTTGAAGGGCGTGCACGGCTTCAACGTCGTCGAGGAGCCCGAGGACCAGGAGATCAGCGCACTGCTGGACCGCCTGGCGCGCGGCGAGATTCCCTACACCGTCACCGACAGCCACATCCTCGCCGCGGAGCAGGTGTTCCGGGATGACGTCGAGGCCGCGTTCACCTTGCCGGGGCAGGGCGAGCCCGCGGGGAAGGACGGCCACTACGGCATCGCCTTCGCCGTCCGGAAGGAGAACGTGAAGCTGCGTGAGTTCCTCGATGGCTTCGTGAAGAAGACCTACCGTGGCGTCGAGTACAACATGACGCGCCGGCGTTATTTCGAGGGCCGCCGCAACCAGCCGCCTCCGACGAGCATCGCGACGGCTGAGGGACGTATCTCGCCGTATGACGACCTGGTGCAGTCGTACTCGGCGCGCTACGGCCTGGACTGGCGGCTGATGGTGGCGCAGATGTTCCAGGAGAGCCGCTTCGACCCGAAGGCGCGCAGCTTCGTAGGGGCGCAGGGGCTCTTCCAGGTGATGCCGGTGACGGGCAAGGAGCTGGGCTTCCAGAAGCTGGAGGACCCGGAGCAGGGCATCCACGCGGGGGTGAAGTACATGCACCAGATGCTGGGCCGCGTCGCCCCGGAGATTCCCTTCAAGCAGCGGCTGCGCTTCGCGTTGGCCTCCTACAACGCGGGGTTGGGCCACGTGCTGGACGCACGCCGGCTGGCCCAGGAGCAGGGGCTGGACCCGAACAAGTGGTTCGGCAACGTGGAGAAGGCGATGCTCATGCTGGAGAAGCCCCAGCACTTCCGGAGGGCCCGCCACGGGTACTGCCGGGGCTCCGAGCCCGTGAAGTACGTGTCGGAAATCCAGACGCGGTACGGCAACTACGTGGCGGTGGTGCAGCACTGACCTCACGCCATCGGGTTGCACGTGACTCACGACTCGCTGCGCCATTCCTGTTAAAGCGCGAGTCATGAGCACGGCAACGCCCCGACACGTCCTCGTCGCTGGAGCTGGAATCGGTGGACTCACGCTGGCCTGTGCGCTTCGGCGCGCGGGCCTCTCCGTCACCGTGTTCGAGCGCTCCGAGGCGTTGCGATGGGTCGGGGCGGGCCTCACGGTGCAGATGAACGCGACGGCCGCGCTGCGCCGCATCGGCCTGTGTGACGAGGTCGCGAAGGCAGGGGCGTGTCCCACGGACAGCGCCATCCTTCGGCCATCGGGCTCGGCGCTGACGCGGCTGCCGGTGTCCCGGCTTCAGGAGGAGCTGGGGCTGCCGCTGGTGTGCATCCACCGGGCACGGCTCCAGGCCATCCTGCTGGCTCACGCCGGGGAGGAGAACGTCCGCCTGGGCTGCACCGTGACGGCGTTCCATGATGACGGCAAGACGGTGACGGTGCGGCTGTCGGACGGAAGCTCCGTGACGGGCGACGCTCTGGTGGGGGCGGATGGACTGCGCTCGGTGGTGCGTGGGGCCCTGCTGGGCGACGCGCCGCTGCGCTACTCGGGCTACACGAGCTGGCGGGGTGTCTGCCCTGAAGTCCCCAGTGCGACGCCAGGCCTCGTCTCCGAGACGTGGGGCGCGGGGGCACGTTTCGGCGTGGTCCCCATCGGCTTCGGTCAGATGTACTGGTTCGCCACGCAGAACGCGCCGGCGGGTGGGCAGGATGCCCCCGGCGAGTCGCGAGCGCGGCTGCAGTCCATCTTCGGGGGCTGGCACGCGCCCATCGCGGACCTCATCGCCGCGACGGACGAGGCGAACATCATCCGCACGGACATCCACGACCGGCCGCCCGTGGGCCGCTGGAGCCGGGGCCGGGTGACGTTGCTGGGCGATGCCGCGCATCCGATGACGCCGAATCTGGGGCAGGGCGGATGTCAGGCCATCGAGGACGCGGTGGTGCTGGGCGAGTGCCTCGCCGGAGACAGCCCCGTGGAGGCGGCGCTGGCCGCCTACGAGGCGCGTCGCCGCGAGCGGGCCAATGCGTTCGTCACCCGTTCATGGAACGTGGGCCGCGTGGCCCAGTGGGAGAACGCGGCGGGCCGCTTCATGCGGAATACGCTCTTCCAGCTCGTCCCCAGCGGACTCGCCGCCCGGCAGCTCCGGGACCTCGTGCGCGACGCATCTTGAGTGCATCACCGCACGTCCAAGGTGGCCGGACCCAGCCCTGCCCATCGCGCTTCCAGGACGCTCAGCGAGGTGATGGAGGGGCCGGCTGCAGTTCCCGAAACACTCCTTCGAGCGTCTCTCTGGCGAACCGAACGAACGCGGCGACTGCTGGGCCGCGGCTCGCCAGGTCGTCCTGCGCCTCTCCCAGGTACGATGCCCGCGCACGCTGCATGAGCGCCCGGTGTTCATCCGGCAGGCGCTCGATGGCCCACTGAGCCGCGACGTCCTTGGGCGCGATTCCGCCCGTCGACAGGCTGAACCAGATGCGCGCCAGCGCGAGCACCACGTTCCTTTCGTCCCCCTTCCAATCCGCGGCTTCATTCCATTGGAGCACGGTGTCGTGGAGCGCTCTCGCCAGATCGCCCCGGGGCACGGGGGCGAAGAACTCGGAGGCGGGCGCGCCCAGCAGGGGGATGCTGTGTTGCCGTGCCTTGGTCAGCAGGATGGCCAAGTCGTGGTCCACGATGGCGGGCTGAACGTGGCCCGCTTCGAGCTCCGCGCGAAGCCATTCCCCGAACTGGAGCTCGCGCATCGGCGGGTATCGCCAGGGAACGACCGCATCCCGGACGACCACGGTCACTTCGAGAGGGCGGAGCGACTCGCGTGTCACCGGCCATGCCGAGACCGACAGCAGGTCCCTCATCAGCGCGCGTCGAACCGTGTCGGGCAGTGGGGCGCTGACGGTGACCAGGAGGTCGATGTCGCTCTGGGGTTTCAACCCGCCATCGACCGCGGAGCCGAACAGGTGGATGGATTGCAGCGAACCGGCAAGGTCACGCTCAAGCAACTCGCCGGCGCTCGAGACTTGCTGGGCGATTTCGACGGGCACGGATGCGTTCATGGCGGTGCGTGTTTTGGATGGACGGATGCCGAAGCCGGCATCATAGGTCGAGACCCAACAGCGCCCCCGCGAAGGGGCCTTGAAGCTCCACCGCGAAGGGCTCGGTGTCGGGCGTGGGCCTGAGGCCGGCGGCCTCTCGGAAGTAGTGGGTGTAACCCCCGTGGATTCGCCCATGCACATGGCGGGCGAGCTGGAGCTGGAGGGCCACCAGGCCGCCCGCGCCCAGGGCCCACTTCCGCATGCGGCCCTCATAGAAGTTGATTCCGTCCAGGGGCCTGTAGCCCGGGTCCCCCGGCTGAAGCGCGTTGATCCTCCCCGTCGGCAGGGACACCTCCGCCGCGCTGCCGAACATGCTGAGGCCGAGTGTCAGGCTCCGTGTCAGCATGAACCGCTTCTCCAACCCGGGCCGCAGCGCCAGGACCTGGACGTCACCGCCGGCAAGGTACCAATCGATGCCGTTCGTCCACCACCAGTCGCTCCGGTCGAAATTCCGAACCAGGTTGAAGTGAATCCCACCGGACAGGCGCGCCGCGCCTCGGCGCGCGTCCACCGTTCGCACCCGTGAACGCAACGTGGGCACCTGCGTCGCCGGGTGGCGCATGGGCGCCAGCGTCCCGCCCACTTCGACGGCGAGCTGCGGCGGTAGGCCGGGCGCCCTTGACTCCTCGGATGCCTCCGTCGCCAGGGCTGCCGGCGACAGGCTGGAAGACACCAGCACACTGACGGTGCACACCACGCGAATGACGCTCATGGGGCTTCCTCTCGGACGAGGAATGCTTCCGCCCCGTTCCCGGCGGAAGCCCCGGCCCCCCAGGGCTGTTTCGCGGTGGAACGAGCGCCGCCTCAGAGCCCCGCGACTTTCGCCGCGCTCGTGACCACGTAGTCCATCGCCAGCTCCCGCTGCGAGCGCGGTGCGGCGGTCAGCTCGAAGCGGACGATGCCATCCTCGCTCACCCGGGCCGGCGCGGGCTTCATCTGCTCCCGCAGCAGCTGCACTTCCACGGACTCCACCTCGGAGACGGGAATCCGCTCCTCGATGGCGACGGGCATGGACTGCGCGCCCATGTTGGAGAGGAACAGCCGCACCTTGTGCGTCGTCACCTTGCGGCCCGTCAGCCGGCTGGTCTCCCGTGCCTGCTCCTCCGTGCGCGCCACGCGCAGCGCGTCCTCGCTGCCGAAGCCCAGCTTCACGCGCTCACCCTTGCCGGTGAAGCGCAGCTGCGCGCGCCCCACATAGCCGCTGGTGCGCACCAGATTCACGGGGCCCGCGAGCAGCACCGTGGGGCCCACGTTGTCGAAGCGAGCGACCCGGTGCACCAGGGGCGACTGCTCGGGGCAGGCCACCAGCTCCGAGGTCGCGGGCGCGGTGAACTGGAAGAGGGGCACGCGGTAGGGCTCTCCGTCCGGAGGCACCCTGGCCCGGTGGGGCGCCGCCACCGTCAGGGGCTCGCCTCCGTCGTCCATGCCGGGCAGGGCGTCCTCCCGCCGGGCCGCACCGGGTTCTCCCGTGGTCTGGATGACCTCCTCGCGGATGGCCACCTCCACGACCTGCTTCTCGCGCTCCGTCTTGTCGCGGAGCCACAGCCGGTCCTCCTGGAGCCGGGGCGGCGAGGCGCCCAGGGTGGGACGCGCGGTGGAGAAGGCCAGCTCGACGTCCTTCCACTCCTCCTCGGTGCGTTGCCAGACGACGGCCTCGCACTCCAGCGTCACGGCCTCGCCAGCGCCCTCGCGGGACAGCGTGGCCCGGTAGGACGGACGCCACGCCGCGCAGGGGACCAGGTAGGTGATGGACAGCGTCGCGGAGCCTCCGGTGGGGTGGCCCACCTCCAGCTCGGCCTGGACGTCGAGCTTCGGCTGGGCCTCCGGCTCGGCGAAGGACTGCGAGGCCCGGGCTTCTTCGAGCTGCTTCCGCAGCGAACCGAGTTGCCGGACGTTGTCGTGAAGTGCCGCGTCGACGGACGCTTCTTCCCGCCGCACCGCCTCCAACTGCTCCCGCCAGGCCTCCGGTCGTGCCTGGCCCGCGCCGGCCTGCTCGGAGATGGCGCGGTAGACGTCCGCACGCGCGGCCTTGAGCAGCCGCTTGCGAGCCTCCAGTCGCGCTGCGTCCGCCTCGAAGCGCCGGAGGTCCTGCTCCAGCTCGGCGACGCGCCGGCTCACCTCGGTGCGGTGCTCGCGCTGCGCCTCGGGCGGGACGGGACGGGCCGTCCGCCGGATGCGCGCCTGGGAGATGGTTCCGCCCGCCACCTTCGCCTGGAGCGACCGGTCCACGGCGAGCGGGGACAGCCCCTGGACGAGCAGCCGCTGGGTGCCCACGGACAGTGGGATTTCACCTCGCCGCTCGACGAGCGCCCGGTCCTCCAGGACCGTGACCTTGACCACCGGCAGCGTGAATGGGGTGCCCATCATGTCCTCCGGTTGCCGCCCCCGAGCATCTTGTTGCCGGGAATCTTGACGGTCCATGTCGCCTTCAGCGTCTGTGCCTCACCGGGCTGGAGCACCACACGCCACGCGCGCTCACCCTCCACCTTCAGCTCGCCGGGCAGCGGCAGTCGCTTCTGCCACACCGGCGCCACCTCGACTTCTTCCACCTTGATGTCCTTCTCCGCGCTGGGCGGCACCGTCGGGACGCGCTCGCACACCTCGACGAGGACGCGGTTGGACAGGCGGTTCGCCAGCTCCACCGAGACGTGGTGCGTGAGCATCGTCGAGCCGCCGAACATGCCGCCCGTGGCCTCGTCGAAGCGCGTGTTGCGCGCGACCTTGATGGACTCCTCGACCCCCAGGCCCAGGCGCTGCGTGGAGCCGGGGGCCATGGTGGGCAGCGGCGACGTCATCAGGAATTCACTCTCCAGCGTGACATCCACGGGGCCGGCGAGCAGGGGATACGGCGTCCGGTTCTCCAGCCGCACCGTGCGGAAGGCGCGCGGCTCCACGGACGGGACGCAGACGTACTCGGCGGCCAGCCCCACCGGGACGGACAGGACCGGCACGGTGTGCCACACCGCATCGGAGGGCACATCCGCCCGTGCCTCCACGTCGAAGCGCGCGTCGAAGTGCTGCGACGAGGCACGCGGTGGTTGCGACCATGCGGGGGCGGACACCGCCCAGACAGAGGAGGCCTCCTGTTCGCTCACCGCGATGAGCGCCGTGATGTCGATCTGCACGTGAATCGCCGCCAGTGCCCGCAGCTCCCGGGTGGCGTGCGCGGCGCGAGGGCGCAGACGGCCGCGCGAGCCGGGCTCGTCCGCGGGAGCCAGCGCCAGCCGGTCGTAGTCCAGCAGCGCGTCCGACGGCTCCTGCCTGGAGGGCGCGCGTTCTTCGCCGCCACCGCCTCCAGGCCCGCCGCCTTCGAGCTCGAGCGCAAGCTCGTCGTCGCTGAGCGCCTCCTCCTGTTCTGCGTCCACCTCCGCGGGAATGGGCGGCCTGCTGGCGCGCGGCATCATGGCGCCCCCTCGGGACCCAAGCTTCTTCATGGGCGCCGCCGAGGCCGCGGGACGCACTCGCCCAACGCTCCTGGGGGCCGCCGCTGGGGGGGCAGTTGGGGGCATGGACTCCGGTACGGCCAGGTCGGCTTCCGGCTCATAGGATTCCGAGGGCTCCAGGCGGGCCGCACCGTCTGGCTTGGGAGCCGGTGCCGGGGCCCCCCTGAACACGCCACCGAGGGTGGGCTGCGGAACGGGCATGGGCGCGCGCACCGCGTCGTAGCCCGCGAACAGCTCATCCAACCCGGCAGGTGGCTCTCGCCATCCCGAGCGCGCCGGGGGCGGCTGGTGGCGGCCAATGCGCAGGGCCTTCAGCTCCGGCACCTCCGCGTTCCGGGCGAGGTCCGCGGTGGAGACGGACAGCTTCACGCCGGTCCAGTCTTCACCGGTGCGCTGGAGCACCGAGGCCCGCATGCGCAGCGTGCCCTCTTCGAGCGTCCGGGGCAGGCGCAAGTCATAGGTGGGAACCCAGCGCGCGCCCTGGACGGCGTATTCGAGCGCGAGCTGCGCGCCCTGCTCGGCGGGCAGTGGGCCGCTGAGCGTCAGGACGACCGCGCGGTGCACGCGGGCACGCTGGCCCCGGAGGGAGGAAGAGGCCTCGGCCACGCGGTTGCGGCGCAGGGTGATTTCGGCCTCGGCGTCGCGCAGCTGCCGCTCCAGGTCCAGCTTGCGCGAGTGGAGCTTCTCCAACTCGGCATCCACGAAGGACATGAGTGACAGCATCGCCGCCACGGGCGCTTCCCGTGGTTCGGGAGGGCCGTCCTTCGGCCTGGGCGGGAACCCGGGCGCGAGGTTCGACACGCTCTCCAGCTCCTGCACCACGCGCGACAGCTGCCCCTGGATCTGGGCGTGGTGGAACTGGGCTTCCACCAGCGCGCGGTGCTCCGCGGGCACATCGACCTCGGGCGGAAGCTGGATGTCGTAGGTGGGGCGGAGGTCTCGCACGGCGAGCCCGGAGGGACCTCGGACCACGGAGGCGCGGAGCGACCCCGGCTGTAACGACAAGGGCAGGCCGTCGATTCGCACCTGCGAGGGGAGGTGCCCCCCCGTCGATGGAATCGTGGCGAGTCGCGTACACAGCGCGCCCGCTGCGTAGACGGTGACTGCATCGAGGTGGGATGGGACGACGAGCATGGTCGTCCACCGTAGCCGATGTGTCTGATAAAAATCAGTCCCCCCGGTCAAATGGCCACAACCCAGGAGGTCGGAATGCCCCGGCGTCGGATTGACGACGCAGCGCATTGGGGCTAGCGGGCCCGCCCCTGGGGGCCCGGCTCAGCTCTTCTCCGTGCTGGCCACGGCGGACGTTTCCCGCCGCGGGCGCTTCAGGGGGCGGCCCACGCAGTCGCGGCCCGGCTCGGGTTCGCGGGTGGAGCGCGGGCGGTACTCCCAGTGCCACGGCTCCGAGCGCACCGTCCGCTTGAAGCCGAAGCGGCACGCGTTCGACACGAGCCACTCGTACGTCGGCGTCTTGACGCCGCCGATGACCAGGTCCACCGCCAGCCCGCGTTGATGATTGGAGCGCCCGGGCTTCGCGGCCTGCGGCCCCTTCCCCTTGCGGTAGCGCTCGTAGAGCCGGCGCTGCTTCGCGTGGGAGCGGTAGCCGCTGCGGACCCAGAGGTAGATGTTCTTCGTGCGCGCTTCGGCCTTCATCCGCTGGTACGCGGCCGCGGCATCACGGTGCAGCATCTGCCCGTTCTTGAGACGCACGAGCTTCGATGCCCTGGCCGCGGTTCGCCGGGGCTTGGCATCGCCGGCGAGGGCATGGGGCGCGAACAGGCACAAGAGGAGAAAGACACCCCAGCGGAGCAGCGCGAGCGACATGTTTGGACGCCGGCCCGGTGGCCGGAATCCGAACTTTCGCGCGTCTGCTCCCAGAGGCAAGCAGACGGGAGGGCAGGCGCTTGTTCAGAACAGACGCAGCTGCGCATCTGTCGGCTTCTCCGCACGAGGAGGCAGTGGCTGGAACCCATGGGCTCGCGCCCAGTCCTCGCTGGGGCCTGACCAGTGGTGCGTCTCCATCCGCACATGGTCACGCTCGTCGAACGTGACGCCCTCGGCTTCCAGGGCCTCGCGCTGGCCGTAACCCGAGGTGCTGATACCTCCGGTGCGATTGATGACACGCTGCCAGGGAACACGGTCCGCGCGAGAGCCCAGTGCCCCCAGGGCATGGCCCACGATGCGCGCATCGCAGCCGTCTCCGACGATGGTCGCGATGTCGCCGTAGGTGGCCACCTGCCCATGGGGGACCTGGCAGGTGACCGTGTAGATGCGCTCGTAGTAGTCGCGCTCGTCGCGGGTGGGCGTGGACATGGCGTGCTCCTGGCGTCGTTCGGGGATGGGACGAGGCGTCAACTCTTCCGGTCCCTCAGGCGGGTGTACGTGTACGAGATGACGAGCAGCATCACACCCAGCAGGATGAAGGTAAGGATACGTTGGTTGACCGGGAGGCTGGCCAGGTCCACCAGCAGCAGGCGGAGCAGCGCGAAGCCGAGGACGGCGAGCGCCGCCAGCCGGTACCAGCGCTCCCTCACTGCGAAGCCGAGTCCGAACAGGCCGAAGGCGGCCACGACCCAGCCCAGCGTGGTCAAGCCCGCGGGCATCCAGGCGCTCACCAGTCCCACCAGGGCCAGCCCCGCGCCCGCCGCGCCCAGGGCGTGCAGAAGGCCCTCCGGCGCCCGGCCGCTCGTGGCCGCGCTGCCCGGCAGGGGCAGGACATGCGCGCGCTCCGCCAGCACGAACGCCGCGAGCAGCACGGCGTGGAGCAGTGCGTGCTTCGGTACGAAGACGTAGCAGGTGCCCAGCGCGGCGACGAGGATCAGCAGGCCCGCCCAGCGCAGCAGCGGGGCGCCCACACTTCGGGAGGCCAGCGCCGTCGCCACGCCCGTCACCGTCCACGCGGCCACCAGCGAGGCGCGACTGTACTCGGCGGGCATCGCCGTGGCGAAGGTGAGCGCGCACAGCAGGAGATAGGTGTGGAACAGGGCGCTGGGCGCGCGCCGCTCCCGGGCCACCACCGCGCTCCCCGCCTGGGCGAGCGCCAGCACCACGAAGAAGAGGAAGAGGCGGCCCTCACTCCACTGGGCCACCTCGTATCCACCCAGCAGCAGCATCCCCACCCAGTTGAGCAGCGCGAAGGCGAGGCACGCGGGCATGGACAGCTCGCGGGGGCGCGCCAGCAGCGCCACCGTGAAGAGCATGAAGTAGAGGGCAAGGAACCCGAGGCTCAGCAGCAACCGTTCGTTCTCGGGCGCCCCTGGCGCCACGCCGTCGTTGCGCAGCGCCCAGACGATGTGCGTGGAGTACACGGCCACGAGGCTGGACAGGGGCACGACGACCCAGCGGTTCCGGACCAGGAAGAAGAGCGCGCCCGCGGCCAGCATCGTGGTGGACAGCAGGGTGAACGGGGTGATGTCACTCAGCATCCCCGTGTGCAGCCCGAGGAAGAGCGCGATGCCCGCCACCGTCTCCGAGTGCATCCGCTGCGCGATGACCACGATGCCGACCACCACCGCGGCGAGCAGGACCAGCGCCAGTGCCTGGCTCTCGATGACGCGCACCGAGGGCAGGAAGTGCAGGGCGTAGGTGACGAAGTAGGCCAGCGCGAGCCCTCCGCCGAAGACGATGCGGCCGAAGAGCTGGTGCCGCCGCGACAACCACAAGCCGAAGGCCCCCAGGCCCGCGCTCAACAGGTAGCCGGCCGCCACGCGCGCCAGCATCCCCAGCTCACCGAAGTAGTACGTGATGAGGTACGCGATGCCGATGATGAGGGCGACGATGCCCACCCGGCTCAGCCAGTACGTGCCAAGGTGCGCCTCCAGGTCCCGCTTCGCCGGAGGGACCACGGGAGCTGCCGGCGCGGTGGGGGCGGGGAGGGGGCTCGTGACCCGCGGGAGCGATGTCTCGGGACGCGACTGGGCCTCCTCCAGCCGAGCCAGCCGTGCTTCCAGCGTCGCGACCGTGGCCTCCAACTTGCGAACCGTTTCCCGTAGCTCGTGCTCTTCCGCCTCGACGGCCATTGCTGTGCGCCCCCTGTACCGGCCTGGGCTCGGACCATAACCGACGGCACGGAGGGCGGCTGCTTCCGGCGCGGGGCGTCACCCGCTGCGCGAGCCCAGGCCGGTGGCTTCACCCACGCGCAGGCGTTCGTGCAGGGTGCTGGTGAGCAGGTACCAGAACTGCACGTTGCCCACGCTCAGGATGTCGCCATCGCGCAGCACCGCTTCGCGTCCGCCCAGCGAGCGGGCGTTGAGGAAGGTGCCGTTGGTGGAGCCCAGGTCCTGGACCGTGCAGCGCTGATCGGCCTCGTTCCACCGCAGCTCCGCGTGCATCTTGGACACGGACGCATCGTCGACGACCAGGTCGCAGTCCATGCGGCGGCCGATGCGCAGCCGGTCCGTGGCGTTCAGGGGCGGCAGCGTGGCCACGCGCAGGTGTTCGAATTCGAACAGGAGCGCGAGCATGCCCTGCTCGATCTCCGTGGGCGTCGCCATGCGCGTGGGCGCGAGCACCGCGGCCGAGGCCTCGGAGGGCGGACGCTGGATGAGTGCGAAGGGCCCCAGCTGACGCTGGAAGGCACTGGAGGGCAGGGCCGCGCCGAGCGCGCGCAATTCCTGGACGGACAGCACGGGGCCAGACTAGCGGGTCACCGGGCGCGCGCCCAGTGCATCTCCCGTTCCCTGTACGGGTTTCATTGACCAACTTGTCAGTGGTTCCCTACATTGGCCTTTTGGTCGTGGGGGCGGCTCCGGGAGGAGCGCCAGCCTCCAAGCATCTTGAACCTGGGAGTGGTGGAAGGAGCTGTGTCGATGAGCAGCGGGAGCGACAACATCCCGATGACCCCGTCTGGACTGCGCAAGCTGAAGGAGGAGCTGAAGCACCTTCAGTCCGTCGAACGGGGGAAGATCTCGCGCGAGATCGAGGTCGCTCGCGCCCATGGCGACCTGCGCGAGAACGCGGAGTACCACGCGGCGAAGGAGAAGCAGTCGCACATCGAGGGCCGCATCCTGACCCTCAACGACTGGATTGCCCGCGCGGAGGTCATCGACCCGACCAAGCTGGGCGGCGACAAGGTCGTCTTCGGAGCGACGGTGGACCTGATCGACACCGAGACGGACAAGCCGGTGACCTACCGGCTCGTCGGTGAGATCGAGGCCGATCTGAAGAAGCGCTGGATTGCCGTCACCTCGCCGGTGGCGCGTGCGCTCATCGGCAAGAAGGTGGGCGACATCGCCACGGTGCAGAGCCCCGGCGGCGTGCGCGAGCTGGAAGTCACGGAGATTCGCTTCGAGGAGCCCGAGGACGAGGCCCCGGCAGGCGAGAGCTGAACCTCGGAATACCCAGTCAGTTGCCGGGGGAGCGGGCCAGTGCTCGCTTCCCCGGTCTCGTTTTGTGGGAGACGTCATCCCCGTTCCGTAGGATGTACGGCGGAACCCGCGCGTGAACCATCCGCTCGCCAGCCTCGTTGGACCCCTCCGGTATGCGTGCCAGCGCGACTTCGCGATGCTCGCCACCGTGAAGTCGTTGCGCCCGGTGCTGGAGCGCGCGCTCGCTGGTGCCAGCGGCGTGGACGCCCAGGCGCTGGCGCACCTGCAGGCCGCGCTGCCCTATGTGGACCACCCGGTGCCCGAGCGGCGCAAGGCCGCGCTCCGGCGCGTCGTGGCGGGGTTGAAGCTGAGTGGGGTGGCGTTGCCCGAGGAGCTGCTCGGCGTGTCGGGGGATGGCGCTCCGCCGCGCCCCACGCCCGCACACGGGGGCCCGGCCGCCGTGGGCGCCTCGCCGCGCCCGACGCCCGCGCGGGGGAGTCCGGCCGCCGTGGATGCAACGCCTCCGGGCTACGTGCCGCCCTGGAAGTCCACGGACCCGCTCCCTCCAGCGCGTGGGACGGGGGAGGGGAGGCAGGCACGTGGACCCGTTGGCACGCATCCCGCGCGTGCTGCCTCCGAGCAGGGTTCTCCGCGTGGGAGCTCCTATGCGCTCCGGAGCCAGCGGGGCGCATTGGCCCCCGGTGCTGCGGAGCCGCATTCGGCGCGCAGCCAGTCGGATGCGATGGCGCCCAGCGCCCTGGGGCGTCAGCCTTCGCGGGTGCAGTCGGGCGAGCTCCAAGGTCGGCCGGTGAAGCCCCCGCCACGGGGCACGGCGCCGGGACCCTTTCCGGCCGGCTCGATGGAACCCCGGGGCCGTCAGGGACCCGAGACCGCCATGGCGCGCGCGCCACGGCCAGATTCGGACATCCAGGGGGCGAGGCCGGTCAGCCGCGGTCCAGTGGACTCGAACGGGGCAGGCGCCCCGTCGATGCGTGGCAATCCGGGAAGCCGCCAGGGGACGTTCGACACCGGGAGCGGCGAGGTCCCCGGGGCGAAGACGCGCAAGGAGAAGGCCCAGCGCAAGAAGAAGCGCGCCGTTGCGGCGGAGGCCTCGCGCTCCGAGGCCAAGCTCCTCTCCATCGCGCCGCGCTCCGGGCCGCTGTCCTCGCCGCTGAAGACGCTGGGAAAGCGGCTGGGGCCCCGGCTGGTCTCCACGCTGGACAAGAAGGGGCTGCGTCGCATGGGCGACATCCTCTTCATGCTGCCGCGCTGCTACGAGGACCGCCGCCAGCTGCGCACCATCGCCGAGCTGGAGCCCGGCGAGCGCGGCGTCACCGTGGGCATCGTGAAGGTCGCGGACTTCGTGGCGGGCCGGCAGGGCCGCAGGATGTTCCGCGCCGTCGTGGGAGACCGCTCGGGCAGCATCGCCGCCACCTACTTCAACGCCGGGCCGTGGCTGAAGAGCCGCTTCACCGTGGGCAAGCGCATCGTCCTCTCCGGCGAGGTCCGCGCCACCATGTCGGGCCGGGAGATGGCGCACCCGGAGATCGAGCCCGCGGAGGACATCGAGTCCACGACCTCGGTCCACTTCAACCGCATCGTCCCCGTGTACCCGGGCTTCGAGCGCGGCGAGCAGCGCTCCTTCCGCGAGCTGACCGCCCGGGTCGGCGAGCAGTTCGCGCATGAGCTCGATGACCCGCTGCCCGTGGAGCTGCGCCGTCGCCTGGACCTGATGGGCCTGCCGGACGCGCTGCGCTACATCCACTTCCCGCCGGGGGACGCGGACCTGGAGGCGCTCGATGCGCACCAGAGCCCCGCGCACCGGCGGCTCGCGTTCGACGAGCTGTTCTTCCTCCAGCTCGGCATGGCGCTCAAGCGCCAGGGCGTGAAGGCGGAGGTCGGCATCGCCTTCGACGTCTCCGAGCCTCGGCTGGCGAAGGCCCGCGGGGCGCTGCCCTTCCAGCTCACCGGCGCCCAGGCCCGGGTGGTGGAGGAGCTCTGCCGGGACATGGCGCGCCCGGAGCCCATGAACCGGCTGGTCCAGGGCGACGTGGGCAGCGGCAAGACGGCCGTGGCCATGGTCTCCGCGCTCATCGCGCTGCAGGCGGGCTACCAGGTGGCCGTCATGGCCCCCACGGAAATCCTCGCCGAGCAGCACGAGCGCAACTTCCGCAAGGTCATGGAGCCCCTGGGCTATCAGGTGGGGCTGGTGAGCGCGGCGGGCACGGCGAAGTCCAAGCGCCAGGTTCGCGAGGCCGTGGCCCGGGGCGACATCCACCTGGCCGTGGGAACGCATGCGCTGCTTCAGGACGACGTGTCCTTCCAGCGCCTGGGCCTCGTCGTGATTGACGAGCAGCACCGCTTCGGCGTCCTCCAGCGTCACACGCTCATGAGCAAGGGGCCCAAGCCGGACGTGCTCGTCATGACGGCCACGCCCATTCCCCGCACGCTGGCCATGACGCTCTACGGCGACCTCGACCTGTCCGTCATCGACCAGCTGCCGCCGGGGCGCACGCCCATCCGCACTCGCGTCTTCAACGACAAGCAGCGCGCGCTCGTCTACGAGTCCGTGGGCGCGGAGCTGGCCAAGGGGCACCAGGCCTACGTCGTCTACCCGCTGGTGGAGGAGTCGGAGAAGCTGGACCTGGAGGATGCCACGCGCGGGGTGGAGAAGCTGCGCAAGGTGTTCCCCGACGCGAAGGTGGGCCTGCTGCACGGGCGCATGAAGGCGGACGAGAAGGACGCCGTCATGGAGGACTTCCGGGAGAAGCGACTCCACCTGCTCGTCTGCACCACCGTGGTGGAGGTGGGCGTGGACGTCCCCAACGCCTCGGTGATGGTGGTGGAGTCCGCGGAGCGCTTCGGCCTGTCCCAGCTGCACCAGCTTCGAGGGCGCGTGGGCCGTGGCGCGGCGGCGAGCTTCTGCCACCTGGTGGCGGGGAACGCGCGCTCCTGGGAATCCGCCGAGCGCCTGACGGTGATGGAGCAGAGCAGCGACGGCTTCGTCATCGCGGAGAAGGACCTGGAGATTCGAGGTCCGGGCGAATTCCTGGGCACCCGCCAGAGCGGCCTGCCCGAGCTGGCGGTGGCCAACCTGGCGCGGGATGGGGACCTGCTCTCCATGGCGCAGTCGGAGGCCCGCCGCATCCTGGAGAAGGACCCGGAGATGAAGGCGAAGGAGAACCAGGGTCTCGTGAAGGCGCTCGAGGAGCGGTGGGAAGGGCGGCTCGCGCTCGCGCGCGTCGGGTAGTCCTGGCCCTCGTGGGTGGAGCTGGGGCGTCGCTCTGGCGCCGTGCCCGTCAGTCCTTTCATGGCTAGGGTTGGGGCATGGGAGACTGGGGACGGGCTGACTATCTGTCACGGCATGGCATCCAGGACCGGCGTGTCCTGGACGCGATTGCGCGGCTGAACCGCGCGGACTTCGTCCCCGAGGCGCTGCGGGAGGAAGCGGGGGCGGATGTGGCGCTGCCCATCGGTCACGGGCAGACCATCAGCCAGCCCTACGTCGTCGCGCTGATGACCGAGGCGCTCCAGCTCCAGGGGACGGAGCGCGTGCTGGAGATAGGCACGGGCTCTGGCTATCAGACGGCGGTCCTGGCCCAGCTGTGCCGTGCGCTCTTCACGGTGGAAATCGTTCCCGAGCTGGCCCGGTCGGCGCAGCAGGTGCTGCGGCAGCAGGGCTTTCACAACGTGTCTTTCCGCGAGGGCGATGGCTCCCTGGGGTGGCCCGAGGAGGCGCCGTTCGACGCCATCCTCGCGGCGGCGGCGCCCCAGGACGTGCCACTCCAGCTGCTCGCACAGCTCAAGCCGGGCGGGCGAATGCTGATTCCGGTGGGCCCCCAAGGGGGCACCCAGCAGCTGCTGCGCATCCAGCGCTCGCTCCAGGCGGGCGAGCTGCCCCGGGTGGAATCCCTGCTCTCCGTCCGCTTCGTGCCCATGACAGGGCAGGCCCTTTCATCGGGCTAAGGGGGCTCGGGTAGGGCCTGACCCGGTGAGGCAGCCGACATGCTGACTGTCCGCTTGCTCGCCATGTCCGCGGTGGCCCGCTAACGTTCGCACATCATGATTATCTGTCCGCTCTGCGACCACGTTCAGCCCGAAGGGACGGAGTGCGATGTCTGCGGCAAGCGCTTCCCTCTGCCCACGGCCGACGCGACGCCCGTCGCGACGCTGCCCGAGCTGGAGGTGACGCCGCACGCCGGAGGCCGCGCGCCCGTCAACGTCACGGCCCTGCCGGACCTGGACCTGACGCGGCTGCGCTCCGGCCCGGACCTTCCGGTGCAGATGGTCCCCGACCTGCAACTGACGCGTGCCCGGGACATGGGGCCGGTGCCTGTGGCGCCCATGGCCGAGCTGGACACGGGCCGTGCCGCGGATGATGGCGTTCGCACCGCGGCGCCCCTGGGGGCCGTCGTCTGTCGCTACTGTCGCAACACCCAGGCCGCGGGCCTGCTCTGCGACAACTGCGGCATGCGGCTGCCACGGGTGCGTCCCACGGCGGCAGCGGCTCCCGCGAAGAACTCTGGTGGCGAAGATGGGTGGAGGGCCTGCACGTCGTGCCATACACCCGTGCGGCCCGGGAAGGCCTGTCCGGAGTGCGGCACGCGGGCTCAGGAGGACGCATGAGCGAGGGCCTGGCTTCGGCTTTCCGCGCGGAGTTCGCATGCAGCGAGGGCTGTGACTTTCGCGCCTCGCTGCTGGACGTGGTGTACCGGTGCCCACGCTGCGGTGGGTTGCTGGAGGTCTCGCACGACGTGGCCGCGCTGCGCACCGTGCCCGCCGCGGAGTGGAAGCGCCGTTTCGAGACGCGCTTCGGCTCCGCGCGGCTGCCGGATGGCTCGGGCGTCTGGGGCAAGCGGGAGTGGGCCTATCCGCAGCTCCCCACGGAGGACATCGTGTCCCTCGGTGAGGGGCGCGTGCCGCTCAAGCCCCTGCCGCGCATGGCGGCGGAGCTGGGACTCGCCGCGCTCGACCTGAAGGAGTGCGGGGTCTCGCCCACGGGCAGCTTCAAGGACTGGGGCATGACGGTCCTCGTGTCCGCGGTGAAGCACATGCGCGCCCGGGGCGTCCCGCTGCGCGCGGTGGCGTGTGCTTCCACCGGCGACACGTCCGCGGCGCTCTCCGCCTACTGCGCGGCGGCGGGGATTCCGGCGGTGGTGTTCCTGCCGCGCAACAAGGTGTCGCTCGCGCAGCTCGTGCAGCCCATCGCCAATGGCGCGCGCGTGCTGTCGCTGGACACGGACTTCGACGGCTGCATGAAGCTGGTGCAGGCGGTGACGGCGGACACGGGGCTGTATCTGGCCAACTCGATGAACTCGCTGCGCATCGAGGGGCAGAAGATGGTCGCCGTGGAGCTCTGTCAGGACCTGGGCTGGGAGCCGCCGGACTGGGTGGTGATTCCCGGGGGCAACCTGGGCAACGCCAGCGCGTTGGGGAAGGGCTTCGAGCTGATGTTCGAGCTGGGGCTCATCTCCCGCCGGCCGCGCATCGCCGTGGCACAGGCGCAGCGGGCCAACCCCCTGGTGCGCTCGTTCCGGGGCGGCTTCCAGGAGCTGGTGCCCCTGCAGGCCGAGCCCACGCTGGCGTCGGCCATCCAGATTGGCAACCCGGTGTCCTTCAAGCGCGCGGTGAAGGTGCTCAAGGCCTTCGAGGGCGTGGTGGAAGACGCCACGGAGTCCGAGCTGGCCAACGCCGCGGCGCGCGCGGACCGGGAGGGAACCTTCGCCTGCCCGCACACGGGTGTGGCGCTGGCCGCGCTGGAGAAGCTGGTGGCCCAGGGCGTGATTGCCCGGGGCTCGCGGGTGGCGGTGGTGTCCACCGCGCACGGCCTGAAGTTCGCTGACTTCAAGGTGGGCTACCACCGGGGTGCGCTGGCGGACGTTCAGAGCCAATTCGCCAACCCGCCCGTGGAGCTGCCGGCGACGCTGGACGCGGTGAAGGGCGCACTGGCGGACCTGGGCTGACGCCGCTCCGGTCCGCCTGGCTGGCACACGTCAGTCCGGCTGGAGCGGGACGCGCTTCTCGATGGTGAGGCCGAAGCCGGCGAGCCCCCGGTAGGTGATGTCCGAGTTGGTCATCACCTGCAGCGTGCGCACGCCCAGGTCGTTGAGGATCTGGCAGCCCATGCCCAGGTCGCGCGACTCCTGGGGGCCCCGGGTGGGGCCGCTGCTGCCGTCCGTGTTGCGCTTGTGGTGGATGCCGAAGTCGTCGCCGTGCATGCCCGGCAGGTACACGAGCACGCCGTTGCCCTCGCGAGCGATGCGCGCCAGCGCTTGGTCCAGCAGCGCGTTGCAGTTGCACGTCGGCGAGCCGAACACGTCGCCCATGGCGCACGCCGCGTGCAGGCGGACCAGCGCGCTGGGGCGCGAGGCCGGGTCGCCCTTCATGAGCACCAGGGACTTCGCGCCGTCGGGCAGCCACGAATACGTGAGGGCGGTGAAGTCGCCGTAGCGGGTGCTGACGGTGTGCTGGCCGGGCTCGCGGCGCACCAGCCGGTCCTTGCGGCGGCGGTACTCGATGAGGTCCGCGATGGTGATGAGCGACAGCTTGTGCTCGCGGGCGAAGACCTTGAGGTCCGGCATCCGCATCATGGTGCCGTCGTCCTTCACCAGCTCGCAGAGGATGCCAGAGGGGGCCAGGCCCGCGAGGCGGGACAGGTCCACGGTGGCCTCGGTGTGGCCGGCCCGCCGGAGGACGCCGCCCTCGCGGTAACGGAGCGGGAAGATGTGACCCGGGCGCAGGAAGTCCTCCGCCTTGCTGGTGGGGTCCACCAGGGCGCGGATGGTCTTCGCGCGGTCCGCCGCGGAGACGCCCGTGTGGGTGCCGTGGCGGTAGTCCACGGAGACGGTGAAGGCGGTGCGGTGGGATTCGGTGTTGTCCGACACCATCTGCGGCAGGCGGAGCTCGTCCAGCCGCTCGGCCAGCATGGGCATGCAGACGATGCCGCTGGTGTGGCGCACCATGAAGGCGAGGTGCTCGGGCGTCACCTTCTCCGCGGCCATGATGAGGTCACCCTCGTTCTCACGGTCCTCGTCGTCGGCGACGATGACGAACTTGCCTTCCTGGATGTCGCGGATGGCATCGTCGATGGAGGAGAGCTCGCTGTCGTGGCGCATGGAGGGTTCGGTCCGGGCGGAGGGCTGCATGTGCGGCGCATGTAGCGTGGGCGCCCGTGGCTCGCAAGCCAACCGGCCCGTAGGCGTGTGTGGGGGTGATGGCGGGGATGAGGTGGGCAGGGGGCGCCGACTCGACGTGGGAGATGCCCTGATGTAGGGTGCTTGGCGCCGTGATGACTTCCAATACCCAGGAACTCCGGGCTCGGCTCGACCAGCTCCAGGACCGTCTTGCCACCCGTCACAGCACGACGCGCTTCGCCCATGCGGGGGTGGCCACCGTCATCGCCCTCCTGGTGGGTGGGGCGGCGGGCAAGCTCTTCTACGACTCCATCCGGACGCCCCTGCTGGCCTGGGCGGCCGCCCTGCTGTCCCTGGGGCTGCTGGTGTACGCCTTCATCAGCTACCGCATGGGGCGCAAGCTCCTGGTGGACGAGCTGAAGCAATACGAGTCGATGCTGGCCCTGCGCAGCGAGCTGCGGCTGGACGACCCCTCGGCGCTGCTTCCCCAGTGAGCGCTGCCCGGAAGAAGGCCATCGCGCGCTACCCGGGGCGGTTCATCGTCCTGGAGGGGCTGGATGGCGCGGGCACCACGACGCAGGTGGAGCGGCTGGCCTCGGCCCTGCGCGGGGAGGGGCACTCGGTCCTGACGACGCGGGAGCCCTCGGATGGCCCCGTGGGGACGATGATCCGTCAGGCCCTCACGGGTCGGCTGGGGCTGCCCGGAGGAGGGGGGCCCCTGGCGCCGGAGACGCTGGCGCTGCTCTTCGCGGCGGACCGGACGGACCACCTCACGGCGCGGGTGCTCCCGGCGCTGGCCGCGGGGCAGCTTGTCCTCTGCGACCGCTATGTCCTGTCGTCCCTGGCCTACCAGGGGGCGACGTTGCCCATGGAGTGGGTGGAGGCGGTGAATGCCTGCGCGGTGTCGCCGGACCTGACGCTGTTCGTCGGGGTGGCGCCCGAGGTGGCGGCCCGCCGGCGCAAGGCGCGGGGCGGGGCGGCGGAGCTCTTCGAGGCGGACGAGGCGCAGCGGCGGATCGCGAAGCAGTACCTCGCCGCCATCCGCCGCCGGGAGAAGCACGAGCGCATCATCCACATCGATGGTGAGCAGGGCATCGAGGCGGTGACGGCCGCGTCGCTGGTGGAGATTCGCAAGCTGCTGGGTCGCAAGCGCTGAGGGAGTCTCGCCTGGTCGCTACCCTGGCACCATGTAGCCGATGCCAAGTGGGACCAGGACGTGAGCCGCGCCGCCTGTCACGTGAGAGTTTGCGGTACAGTCCCGCTCCTTATGATGGAGCGGACCGGCGCGGCGGCAGTCATCATCGGCAATGAGGTCCTGACGGCGAAGGTCCAGGACCTGAACGGGCCGCACCTCATCAAGCGCCTGCGCGAGGTGGGCATCCCGCTGTTGTCGGTGGAGACCGTCCTCGACGACGTGGACGCCATCGTGGACGCGGTGTCCCGGGCACGGCGCAAGGCCCGCTACGTCTTCACCAGCGGCGGCATCGGCCCGACGCACGACGACGTCACCGTGCGCGCGGTGGCCATGGCCATGGGCCGCAAGGTGGTGCGGCTCCAGGAGATGCTGGACCTCATCATGTCCCGGGCCACCGAGCGGCAGTTGACACCCGAGGCCCTGCGGCTCGCCGATGCTCCCGAGGGCGCCGTGCTGCTCCCCCAGTCCGGCACCTGGTTCCCCGTACTCTCCGTGGATGACATCTTCCTGCTCCCCGGCGTGCCACAGCTCTTCCGGCTGCAATTGGAGACGGTGCTCGCGCGCCTGAGCGGTTCACCCGTGGCGATGAGCTGCCTCTACCTCAGCCTGGGCGAGAGCGACATCGCCGCCGTGCTGGACCGGGTGGCGCTCGACATGCCGCACGTGGCCATCGGCTCCTACCCGGAGTTCGACCCGGCCAAGGACTACCGGGTGAAGGTGACCATCGAGTCCGCACAGCGCGGGCCCGTGGACGACGCCCTGGAGCGGATCGTCACGGGCCTGCCCGAGGGCGCGGTGGTGCGGCGGGAGTAGGGCCCCGCCGCATCACGAGCCGACGCGGGGCTACAGCCCCAATCCCAGCCGCTGACGCAGCCGGAAGAAGTCATCCGTGAAGGCCCACGCCAGGATGGTGCGCAGCCGCTCGCCCTCGCGCACGGCCTGGAGCATGGGCTCGGGCGTGTCCAGCCGGGCGCCCGCGAAGTTCGGGTCCTCGCGCAGCACCATGCCCAGGCCCACCGCCACGTCGCCGCACATCAGCATGCCCGCGCGGTCCGCCGAGTAGTCGACGGCCTCCAGCCATGGCGCCAGCTCGACCTTCTGCACGTCGCCCAGCGCCATCGCTGGAATCTCCAGCGCCTTGAGCGCCTTGCGCGGGAAGGCCCGCTTGAGCTGCTTCACCGACTCGTCGTTGCGCCGGCCCAGCGCGCTGAACTGCGGCGCGTGGATGCGGATGGCGTTGCCGAAGAGGTCCGCCGTCTCACCCTGGGACAGCTTCTCCAGCACGGCCGACTTGTTGAGCAGCCCCAGCGCCGCGCGGCCCAGGAGGAACTTCTGCTCGCGGGCGTTGAAGCGCCGCACCACGTCCTGGCCGATGCACACCGACAAGGGCTCGGTGGTCTCCAGCACCGTCAGGCCGCGCCGCGCCTGGTAGGCCTCGAAGTCCTCCACGCCGAACACCTGCGCCACGGCGCGGATGGCCTTGTAAACGGCCGAGTCGGCCTTCAGCCGATCCGCCTTCGGGTTGACGCCCACGATGTCGAAGTTGGGCGGGTACACCTTTTCCAGGTGCTCGCCCATGGCACGCAGCACCTCGAGCAGCGGGCTCCGCGCACCCGGGTGCATCAGCACGGCGTCCACATCCGTCTGCGTCAGGGACTCGCGGGCCTCCTGTGCCAGCCGCGTGCGAGCCTCCATGTAGAAGGCCAGCTCCACCTCGTTGGCGGAGCGCAGGAAGTGCAGCACCGCCGCCGCGCAGAAGGCCTTGTCCAGCTGCTTCAAGCCCTCCCAGAGCTTGAACAGCGCGTGCAGGCTGTCCACCCGCGTCGGGTCCTGGCGGAGGATTTGACGGTGCTCCTCGATGGCCAGGGGCACCGACGACGAGTCCCGCGCATACAGGTCCGCGAGCACCGCGCGCGCCTGGAGGTTGGTGCCATCGCCGTCCACCACCTGCCGGTACAGGGCGGTGGCGCGAGCCGGCTCGGACAGCGGCCCCGCGTACAGGTCCGCGGCCCGCATCCGGAGCGTCGCGGCGCGCTTCGGATCCACCGGAAGCTGGCCCGCGGCCTGCGCCTCCAGGAGCTGCGCCAGCTCGGGCAGGTTGCGCGCGCGCTCGTAGAGGACGACCAGCCGATCCACCAGGGCGAGGTTGCCCGGAGACAGCTCCAGCGCCCGCCGGTAGAGCGGCGTCGCCGCGCCCGCGTCGCCCAGCCCCTCGTCGTAGGTGCGCGCCAGCTCCAGCGTGAAGCGCGCCCGGTGCTCCGGAGGCAGCTCCTGCTGCAGCAGCTTGTGCAGGCAGTCCACCGCGCCCGCATAGTTGCGCGCCTGGACATGGAGCCCGGCCAGCCGCTCCAGGGCCTCCAGGTGGCGGGGCAGGGTGGCCAGCACCGTCTGGAAGTGCGCGGCGGCGCGGCTCGGGTCATTGAGGTGCGTCGCGTACAGGTTGCCCAGCGTCAGGTGGAACTGGGCCAGGGTGCGCGGGTCGCCGCCCAGTTGCACGCGCTGGCTCAGCATGGCCGCGGCCTCCGCGTACTGCTGCGCCTCCAGGAGCAGCGCGCCGCGCAGCTCCAGGGCTTCCGGGTGGCCCGGCTGTGCGGCCAGTGCCCGCTCCAGCAGGGCCAGCGCCTTCGCCCGGTCGTTCAGTGCGCCGTGGCACAGCCGTGCCGCGCTGACGAAGGCCGTGGCCGCGGCGAGCCCGTCCCGCTGTGCCAGCTTCGCCTCGCCGCGCCGCTCATGCAGCGCCGCCAGGTCCGCGGAGCCTCCGCGCTGGGCCAGCAGCTCCTCCAGCCCCGCCTGCGCGCCCGCGTGGAGCGGATCCCGCTCCAACGCCTGGCGGTACAGCGCCGCCGCGCCGTCAGGGTCGTTCAGCCGCTGGGCGGCCAGCCGCGCCGCGCCGATGAACGCGTCGATGGCGCCGCGAGGGTCCTTGCACGCACGGGCTTCCGTCTCCAGCGCGGCACGGGCGCCCGCAAAGTCACCCCGCTTCAGGGCCACGCGGCGAGCGCCCTGGAGCGCGGGCAGGCCGTGTGGCTGCAGCTCCAGGGCCTGGTGGTAGAGCGCCGCCGCGCGCTCCAGATCGTTGAAGCGCGTGTCCGCCAGCTCCGCGGTCCGCAGCAGCATCTCCAGCGCCTCGTCCACATCCTGCGCGGCGGCCAGCCGCATGGTGTACATGCGCGCCAGCCCCGACGCGTCACCGGCCTGCCGCAGGCCGCGCTCCAGCACGAAGGCCAGTCGCGCGTCGCCCGGGTCGGCCTCGAAGGCGCGCTTGTAGGCCTCCAGCGTGCCTTCGGCGGGGCTCCGGTCCAGGTCCACCGCGGCGGACAACCGCAGCGCGGTGGCCAGCCGAGGGTCGTTCACGCGCTCGGCGATGCGCTGGCGCAGCTCCGCGCGGCGGGGGCGGTCCGAGGCGCGGATGCGCTCCAGCAGGGTGAGGGCGGTGAGGTTGCCCGCGTCCAGTCCCAGCACGGCCTCGCAGCACTGGGCCGCGCGCGAGGGCTCCTGGAACCGGTCCAGGTACAGCCTCGCCAGCTTCAGGTACGCCGTCACCTTGGCGGCGGGTGTGCCGCCCACCTGCGTCTCGCGGTCGAGGATGCCGACCAGCTCCTTCGCGTTGTCCTGGGCCAGGTACAGTCGCTCCAGCGCGCGCAGGGTGGCGGCATGGCCCGGCGTCAGGCGCAGCACCTCCTGGTACGTGTCGATGGCCAGCTCCGGCCGCAGCAGCTGCTCCTCCCAGATGGCCGCGGCCTGGTAGAGCGCATTGGCGCGCTCCAGCGGGTCGGTGCGGTTGGCGGCCTCGGCGCGGAGCACCTCGACCAGGCTCTCCCACGCGCCCTGCGCGCGGTAGATGCGCGCCAGCGCACGCAGCGCCGGGAAGTAGCTGGGCGCCAGCATCAGCGCCTCGTTGTAGGACGCGATGGCCTCGTTGTCCTGGTTCAGCCGCTGCTCGTACAGCTCGCCAATCTTGTAGATGAGCGCGGCGGCCTGCTCGGTGGAGGTCGAGCTCTCCGACTCCGCCCGGTACATGTCGACCAGCTTCTCCCAGCGGCCCTCCTGCGCGTACAGCCGGCCCAGGGCCTTGAGCGCGGGCAGGTAGGACGGGGACAGCGCCAGCACGCGCTCGTACGCGGCGATGGCGCCCGCGCGGTCCTTGAGGTGCTCGTCGAGAATCTCCGCGTTGCGGTGCAGCAGCGACAGCACCTGCTTGGTGTCACCCGCGAGCGAGGCCTCCAGGTCGTGCGTGTCCAGCAGCTCGCGGTAGCGGCCGGCCCGCTCGTACAGCCGCGCGAGGTTGCGGATGGTGGGCAGGTGGTCCGACGCCAGGTCGAGGATGCGCTTCATGCACTCGATGGCGTGGTCCAGGTCGCCCAGCCGGTCCTCGTACACCACCGACATCTTGTTCAGCGTGGTGATGAGCTGATCCCGGTCGCTCGTCTGGAGCAGGTCCTGCTCATACATGGCCACCAGCTCGGCGAAGCGTCCCTGGCGCTCGTAGAGGCGGGTGAGTGCCTTCTGCGCGGGGAGGTAGCCGGGCTGGAGCTGGAGGCAGGTGTTGTAGCGGGCGATGGCCTCTTCCTGCCGGCCCAGGCGCTCCTCCAGGATTTCGGCCGCCTTGTACATGCGCGCGGCCTTCTGCTTCGCGTCCTCGGCGGCGGCGACCTCCGCGTCGAAGACGGCGACCAGCCCCTCCCAGTTCTGCATGCGGTAGTACAGCTTGCCCAGGCCCGCGAGCGCCGCCGCATGACCGGGGATGCGCGCGACGATGGCCTGGTAGCGCGCCGCCGCGTCCGCCTCGCGCTTGAGGACCTCCTCGTACAGCGCGGCCAGGCGCAGGTTGGTGGCCACCAGCTCGCTCTCGTCGTTGAGCGAGCCCACGCGCGCCAGCAGCACGTCCGCCAGCTCCTCGAAGCGGCCCTGTGTCTCGTAGATGCCGGCCAGCTCGCTCAGCACCAGCGGCTCGTTGGGGGACACCTGCCGCGCGGCGAGCAGCGCGGCCAGCGCGTCATCCTTGCGGCCATTGCGCTCGTACACCTTGGCGATCTGCAGGTACGCGGGCGCCGCCTGTGCGCCCAGCGCTGCGGCCTCCGCGCCCAGCGCGGCGAGCAGCTCGTCGACGCGGCCCTCGCGCTCGGCCAGGCGCTTCATCGCGGCGAGGAGCTGGAGGTCCGACCGGTCCAGCGCGAAGGCCTCGCGGAACAGGGCCGCGGCGCCGTCCCGCTGCTTCAGGCGCTCCTCCAGGAGCAGGCCCGCGGCGGTGAGGTAGTGCGCGCGCAGCGACGGCTGCTGCACGGCGGCGGCGAGCAGCCGGTACACCTCCACCAGCGCCGGGGCGTCGTTCCGCGCGGCGTACACGGACTCCAGCTGCGTGAGCACGACGACGTCGGTGGGCCGGCGGTCCAGGCACTGGCGCAGGCAGGCGGCGGACTCCTCGTCACGGGACAGGCGCTCCTGGAGGATGATGCCCTTCTCGAAGAGCAGCGCGGCCTGGTGGCGCGTGTCCTCGGTGGCGGCGAGCTCCGCGTCCATCAGCTGCAGCACCATCTGCCAGTTGCCCACGTCCGAGAACAGGCGGCGCGCGGCGCGGATGTTGACGAGGTAGCGCGGTGACAGCTTGTACGCGTTCTGGAACGCGACCGCTGCATTGCGTGGATTCTTGAGCGGCTCTTCCCAGAGCAGTCCCACTTCGTGGAAGAGCAATGCCGCCGTGTGGGGCTCCGAGGCGCTGAGGGCCTTGGCCTCACGCTCCAGCGACGCGATGCGCTCTCGCGCCTCGTCTTCGGCGCGGGTGTTGGCGGCGGCCGCGGGAAGGTGGGGGGCGGCCTGGGCCAGCGTCTCCGTGGCCGGAGCGTTCGGGCTCGCGGGCGCGCCGGGCGCAGGCAGGGGGGCCACGGGAACAGTGGTCCGCGGGACGTCGTTGCGCTCGCTCATGGAAAGCCGGCTCCGAATGGCCAGTTTGGGGGTGGAGGGATTGGCCATCGGCGGTCGTAACACGCGCTTGGCCGGTCCCTCAACTTCCCGTCTTTCCTGGCGATTTGGGTGCCAGCCGCCCCAGGGGCCGGGCAGGCGGCGCGTGTTCCAGGACGACCCGCTCCCCGGTGCTCAGGTGCCTGTTTCGCCGATGGGGGCTCGCGCTTCGACGCGCTGGAGGAAGGCGGTGAGGTGGCGCGCCATGACCTCGACGTTCGGGGGCTCGATCATCGTCTGGTGGTTTCCCGGGACATGCACGAGCTCCAGGCCACCGCGGACGAGCTGCTGCCAGGGCCGTTCCGGATGCCGGGGATGGGGCGGCACATACTCCGAGGCTCGGAGGTAGACGGCCGCTCCGTCATAGGGCTGGGGCTGGTAGCTGAACAGCGCGCGCATGTGCGCCTTCCAGACGGCGAGGAACGTCTGCAGGTCCACGAGCGAGAACGACGCCTCGACGACACCGTCGGCACGGGCTCGGCGGAGGACCTCGAGCATCTGCTCATGGGGAGCGAGCCTTCGCAGGTGCTGGGTCAACTCCTCCGAGGCATCGCCGAACGCAGCCGCCAGGAGCGCGGCGTCGTCCTCGAACTGCGTGGGCAACTGTCCGGGGCCGGGCGTGTCGAGGAACACCAGGAGTTCCGGCGCAATCCCCATGCGCCGCATGCGCTGCGCCATGTCGTAGACAATCGTTCCGCCCATGGAGAGCCCCACCAGGTAGTACGGCGGGCGCGGCAGGTGCTGGAGCAGCGCGTCGAGGTGCACCGACGCCAGCTGCTCGACCGTCTGCAAGGGCTCGCACTCGCCATTCACTCCGGGCGCCTGGAAGCCGTAGACGGTCCGTTCCGGGCCCAGCGCTCGGACCAGGTCCTGGTAGCAGAACACCGTGCCGCCCACGGGGTGCATGCACAGCAGCGGAGGCAGGTCGGCCCGCCCCTGCTGGAGCAGCACGAGGCTTCCTGGTAGCGAAGGGCCCACGCCTTCCGTCCCTCCGCCGCGTTTCAGGTCCTGGAGCCACCGGGCGAGCGCGGCCACCGTGGGACTCTGGAAGAGGACCTGCAAGGGGACCTTCACGCCGAGCCGCTCGGAGAGCTTCGCCACCAGCTGCGCCGCCAGCAGCGAGTGGCCGCCCAGGTCGAAGAAGCTGGCCGTCACGCTGACGGATGGACGGCCCAGGACCTCCGCCCAGAGCGCCGCGAGCTCCTGCTCGAGCGGCGTTCGTGGCTCCACCTCATCGGCGGTGTCATCCGTGGCATCCGCGGGGCGTGGCAGCGCGCGGTGGTCGACCTTGCCGTTCGGCGTCAGCGGCAGTGCGTCCAGGACGATGACGGCCGAGGGCACCATGTGCGAGGGCAGCTGACGCTGGAGGTGCTCGCGCAGTGACGCAGGCGGCGCGTTCGCGGCGGCATAGGCCACCAGCCGCCTGTCCCCGGGCGCGTCTTCCCGGACGAGCACGACGGCGTCATGGACCTGGTCGTGCCGGCGCAGGGCGGCTTCGACCTCACCCAGCTCGATGCGGAAGCCACGCAGCTTCACCTGGTTGTCACGGCGGCCGACGAACTCCAGCGCGCCATCCGGGCCGCGTCGCACCAGGTCTCCAGTGCGGTAGAGACGCGCGCCAGCGGTGGCGGAATAGGGATGCGGGACGAAGCGCTCGGCGGTGAGCTCGGGGCGGGCCCAATAGCCCCATGCGAGCCCGTCACCTCCGACGAACAGCTCGCCGGTGACGCCGATGGGGACGGGCTGGAGCCGGGCATCCAATACGTACGCGGTGCTGTTGGCCAGCGGCTGCCCGATGGGAACGGAGTGCGCCGAGGGCTCGACCTGGGACGTCAGGTGCCACGAGCTGAACGTGGTGTTCTCGGTCGGGCCGTAGACGTGGAGCAGCCGCTGCGGGCCACCGTGCGCGAGGACTGCTCGGACGCAGTCGGGGTCCACGGCCTCACCGCCGAAGAGGAGCGTCCGCTGGGGTTGGAACGCCGCCGGTTGAGTGCGGGCGACGTGGTTGAAGAGAGCGGTGGTGAGGAAGAGCGCCGTGATGCGCTCCTCGGCGAGGCGCCTGGCCAGGACGGCCGGGTCGAGGATGTCATCCTTGGAGAGGATGACGAGCGTGGCGCCATTGAGCAGCGCTCCCCAGATCTCGAACGTCGATGCGTCGAACGAGGCGGTGGCGGCCTGTGCGACCCGGTCCTCTGGCCCCAGTTGGAGATAGTCCGTGTCCAGCACCAGCCGGAGGACACCCCGATGGGGAACGCAGACGCCCTTGGGCGTCCCCGTGGACCCAGATGTATAGATGACGTACGCGAGGTCATCCGCGCCGACTTGCGGCTGTCGACGAAGCGCGGCGGACGGAGCGGACGGAGCGAGCGCGTCGATGCAGAGGGGCTCTCCGGCTTCCGTGGGCACGCGGCTCGCCAGGCAGCTGTGCGTGATGACTCGCCGCATCTGGGCGTCTCGAGCCATGAACGACAGTCGCTCGGGCGGGTAGTCCGGGTCGAGCGGCACATACGCGCCGCCGGCCTTGAGGATGGCGAGGAGCGCGACCACGAGGTCACAGGACCGAGGCAGGCACACCCCTACCTGCGGCTGACGCCGGCTCACGCCGTGTGCCTGCAGCAGGGACGCGAGCGCCTGTGCCCGCCGGTCGAGCTGCCCATAGGTGAGCACCTCGTCACCGTGGCGAACCGCGATGGCTTCGGGGAACTTCGCGGCCTGCGCCTCGACAACGTGCGCAATGGAGGTCTCGGACGGATAGGGCCGTGCCGTGGCGTTCCATTCGAGCAGCGCCTGATGCCGTTCGTCTTCGGACATCAGTTCCAGCCCGCCCACGGGGGCAAGGGGCGCATCGACCAGCGCGTGCAGCAGGCGGACGTAGTGCGACGACATTCTTTCCACGGTGGAGCGTGTGAAGAGCGTGGTCGCATACTCGATGGTGCCGTGCAGGCCATCGGCTGTCTCTTCGAGCGACAACGTCAGATCGAACTTCGCCGTGCGGTTGTGCAGGGGCAGCGCTGTGGCTTGCGTCCCAGTCAGCTCAGGCAGAGCACCTGGGGCGTTCTGCAAGGCGAACATGACCTGGACGAGCGGGGCGTGGCTCAGGGAGCGCTCGACGTGGAGGGCCTCGACGAGCTTCTCGAAGGGCAGCTCCTGGTGTGCGTAGGCGTCGAGGCAGCAGTCGCGGACGCGGAGGAGGAGCTGGAGGAAGGAGAGGTTGGCGTCGAGGCGGGCGCGAAGCGGGAGTGTGTTGACGAAGAAGCCGATGAGGCCTTCGAGGAGTGGGTGCGTGCGGTTGGCGATGGGAGTGCCGACGAGGAAGTCGGACTGTCCGGAGTAGCGGGAGAGGAGGAGCTGGAAGCCGGAGAGGAGCGCCATGAAGAGGGTGGCGCCGTGCTGACGGCTGAAGCGCACGAGGGAGGAGTGGAGGGAGCGAGGAAGGGAGAAGCGGAAGGTATCGCCGGAGAAGTGCTGGGTGGGAGGACGAGGGAAGTCGGTGGGCAGCTCGAGGAAGTGGGGGGCGCCGTGGAGGTGGCCGGTCCAGAAGTCGAGGAGGCGCTGGAGGACGTCCCCCTGGAGCCACTGGCGCTGCCAGGCGGCGAAGTCGGCGTACTGGATGGGGAGCGGGGCCAGCGGGGACGGCAGGCCGGAGAGGCGGGCGCGGTACTCGGCGGACAGCTCCCGGTAGAGGACGCCCAGGGACCAGCCGTCGGAGATGATGTGGTGCAGGTTGAGGAGCAAGACGTGCTGCTCGTCACCGAGCGCGACAAGGAAGGCTCGGAACAGTGGGCCTTGAGCGACGTCGAAAGGCTCGCTGGCTGCGCGGAGCAGCAGCTCACGTGTTTCGTCCAGTGACGAGGCGGTGGCGTGCTCCAGGTGGACATCCAGCGCGACAGCAATCTTTTGCTCGGGGATGCCTTCGCCGGGAAAGCGTGTGCGCAGCGACTCATGCCGCTGGACCAGTGCCTGCACGCTGAGCTCCAGTGCGGTCACATCCAGTGGACCGTCGAGTTGGACGGCCATCGGCACGTTGTAGACGGACCGATCGACATGGAGCTGGTTGAGGAACCACAAGCGCTCCTGTGCGAAGGAGAGCGGCAGCGGCCCGTCTCGATGCTGCGTCGGAATGGGGGTCGGAAGGGTGACGGCCTTGTCTGCTCCGAGTCGGGGCCCCACAGCGAGGGCGAAGGACTCGAGCGTCGGCGCCTCGAACAGCACTCGGACCGACAACGGGATGCCGAGCGTTTCCTGCGTGCGTGACACCAACTGGGTGGCGAGAAGCGAGTGCCCACCCAACTCGAAGAAATTGGCGCGGGGGTCGAGGCGGGGAAGCCGAAGCACGTCGCACCAGATGGGGGCGAGCTTCTGTTCGAGCTCCGTCAGTGTTCGTGACGGTGGTGCCTCGTCCTCGGGGCTTCCGCCGTCCATGGGTGATGGAAGGGCCCGGCGGTCCACCTTGCCATTGGGCGTGAGCGGCAGCTCGTCGAGCACGAGGATGGTGGCCGGTACCATGTGCCCAGGCAGCAGGCCCTGCAGATGGGTCCGCAGTTCGGTGGTGGAGGCGGTGGACGCGGCATAGGCCACCAGTCGCTTGTCGCCCGGGAATTCCTCACGGACGAGCACGATGGCGCCTCGGACTTCGGGATGCTGACCCAGCGCTGCTTCGATTTCTCCTGGCTCGATGCGGAAGCCACGCACCTTGACCTGGGTGTCGCGGCGGCCCACGAACTCCAGTGCTCCATCCCGGCGCTGACGCACGAGATCTCCGGTGCGGTAGAGGCGTGCACCCGGCTCGGTCGAGAAGGGATGGGGGATGAAATGCTCGGCGGTGAGGTCGGGGCGGTTCCAATAGCCCATCGCCAGGCCGTCGCCGCCAACGAAGAGCTCACCCGTGACGCCGAGGGGAACGGGTTGGAGCCGCGCGTCCAGAACATAGGCCGTGCTGTTCGCGATGGGGCGTCCGATAGGGACGGTCAGGCTATTCGGAACGGCCTGGAGCACCTGCTGACATGTGCTGAAGGTCGCATTCTCCGTCGGTCCATAGGCATTGACCAGGAAGCCCGGTGCACTGTGCGCGAGAATGCGCTGAACGCATGCCGCATCCGCGGCCTCTCCACCGAAGAAGAGTCCTCGGAGGCCTCGAACCGCCGACGGCCGGTGTCGCGCGACATGGTTGAGAAGCGCGGTGGTGAGGAACAGGACCGAGATTCGTTCGGCGTGGAGTTTCTGCTCCAGGGCGACTGGGTCGAGGACGTCATCCTTGGAGAGGATGACAAGCGTGGCGCCGTTGAGCAGCGCACCCCAGATCTCGAAGGTGGATGCATCGAACGATGCAGTGGCCGCCTGGGCAACTCGGTCCTCGGGTGTGAACTGGAAGTAGTCGGCGTTGACCACCAGCCGGCTGACGCCTCGGTGCGTGATGCAGACGCCCTTGGGGATACCGGTGGAGCCCGAGGTGTAGATGACGTGAGCGATGTCCTGGCCCGTGGCGTTGGAGGCAGGGGGCCGTACGTCGAGGCGTGCGAGCTCGGAGCCAAGGGCGTCGAGGCACAGGCGCGCATAGTCGGAGGGAAGGCGCGAGAGGAGGGAGGAGTCAGTGACGATGGCGGAGAGGCGCGCATCGCGGGCCATGAAGGCGAGGCGCTCGGAGGGGTAGTCAGGGTCGAGAGGGACGTAGGCGGCCCCTGCCTTGAGGATGGCGAGGAAGGAGACGATGAGGTCCGGGGAGCGTTGGAGGCAGACGCCAACGAGAGGACGGAGTGGCGAGACGCCGTGCGAGCGGAGGAGGCAGGCGAGTGAGTCGGAGCGTGCGTCGAGCTGGGCGTAGGAGAGGGAGGCGTTGCCCTGCTGGACGGCGATGGCGTGAGGGCGAGCGAGGACCTGGGCCTGGAAGAGCTGGGGCAGGGAGGCGTCGGCGGGATAGGGACGGGCGGTGGCGTTCCAATCCATCAGCAGGCGCTGGCGCTCGTCACCACGGAGCAGCTGCACGCTGTGGACAGGTGTCTCAGGGGCTCGGACAATTTCTTCCAGCAGGACCTGGTAGTGCGCAGCGAGTGCTTCAATGCTATCGCGCGTGAAGAGCGAGGTTGCGTACTCGATGGCACCGCGCAGGCCGTCGTCCGACTCCTCCAGCATCAAGGTCAGGTCGAATTTCGACGTATGGGTCTGCAGTTCGATGGTGTCCGCCTGAAGGCCCGGGAGCTCAGGCAGAGCACCTGGGGCGTTCTGCAAGGCGAACATGACCTGGATGAGCGGGGCGTGGCTCAGGGAGCGCTCGACGTGGAGGGCCTCGACGAGCTTCTCGAAGGGCAGCTCCTGGTGTGCGTAGGCGTCGAGGCAGCAGTCGCGGACGCGGAGGAGGAGCTGAAGGAAGGAGGGGTTGGCGTCGAGGCGGGCGCGAAGCGGGAGTGTGTTGACGAAGAAGCCGATGAGGCCTTCGAGGAGTGGGTGCGTGCGGTTGGCGATGGGAGTGCCGACGAGGAAGTCGGACTGTCCGGAGTAGCGGGAGAGGAGGAGCTGGAAGCCGGAGAGGAGCGCCATGAAGAGGGTGGCGCCGTGCTGACGGCTGAAGCGCACGAGGGAGGAGTGGAGGGAGCGAGGAAGGGAGAAGCGGAAGGTATCGCCGGAGAAGTGCTGGGTGGGAGGACGAGGGAAGTCGGTGGGCAGCTCGAGGAGGTGAGGGGCGCCGTGGAGGTGGCCGGTCCAGAAGTCGAGGAGGCGCTGGAGGACGTCCCCCTGGAGCCACTGACGTTGCCAGGCGGCGAAGTCGGCGTACTGGATGGGGAGCGGGGCCAGCGGGGACGGCAGGCCGGAGAGGCGGGCGCGGTACTCGGCGGACAGCTCCCGGTAGAGGACGCCCAGGGACCAGCCGTCGGAGATGATGTGGTGCAGGTTGAGCACGAGGATGTGCTGGTGCGCTGCGAGCTCCAGGAGGCGCGCGCGGATCAGTGGCCCTTCGGCCAGCATGAAGGGGGACTCTGCTTCGTGCTGAATGCTGGCAAGCGCGGAGGACTCCAAGCTGCTTGTGCCGCTGAGGGGCACGTCGAGCGTATCGGCGATGACCTGCGTGGGAACGGCGCTACCCGGAAAGCAGGTTCGGAGCGCCTCATGCCGGGCGACCACCGCCTGGAGCGCGTCCTTCAATGCCTGGACGTCAAGTGGCCCCACCAGGCGAACGGCCATCGGGAGGTTGTAGACCCGGTGGTCGTCATGGAACTGGCTGAGGAACCACAGTCGCTCCTGTGCGAACGAAAGGGGCAGTGGTCCCTGTCGAGGGGTGACCGGGATGAGTACCGCCTCGGGATTCCCTGTCTGGCCCGTGAGTCGCTGTTGAAGCGCGCACGCAAAGTCTTCGATGGTGGGCGCCTCGAAAAGGGTCCTGACCGGGAGCGGCACCCCAAGGGCTTCCTGAACGCGCGACACCACTTGCGTGGCCAGCAGTGAGTGCCCGCCCAGGTCGAAGAAGTTGGCGGTGACGCTGATGTCCGGACGTCCCAGCACTTCGCTCCAGATGCCGGCGACCTGCTTCTCCAGCGGAGTCCGCGGCTCGGTGAATGCCTCGGTGTCGGAGCCGAGTGCTCCGGGAGCTGGCAGCGCGCGGCGGTCCAGCTTCCCGTTCGGGGTCAGCGGGAGCGCATCCAGCACGACGAAGGCGCTGGGCAGCATGTAGTTGGGCAACGACTCACGCAGGTGCTCGCGGAGCGCGGTGGGAGCAACGTTCGTGGCCACATACGCCACGAGCTGCTTGATTCCGGGTGTGTCCTCCTGGACCAGGACCGCGGACTCGCGGACAGCGGGGTGCCGACGCAGGGCGGCTTCAACCTCGCCCAGTTCGATGCGGAAGCCTCGTAGCTTGACCTGGTTGTCGCGGCGGCCGATGAACTCCAATGCCCCATCATGCCGGCGTCGCGCGAGGTCTCCGGTGCGATAGAGGCGCGCACCGGGTGCAGTCGAGAAGGGATGGGGGATGAATCGCTCGGCGGTGAGGTCGGGCCGGTTCCAGTAGCCCATCGCCAGACCGTCGCCGCCGACGAAGAGCTCACCTGCCACGCCGAGAGGGAGGGGTTGAAGGTGTGAGTCGAGCACGTAGGCCGTGCCGTTGGACACGGGGTGTCCGATGGGAACGGAGCCCTCCGGACCCGGCCCCGCGCGAAACCACGTGCTGAACGTGGTGTTCTCCGTGGGGCCGTAGCCGTTCAGCAACGTCCCGGGCGCACCGTGGGAGAGCACCGCGTTGACGCAGGAGACATCCGCTGCTTCGCCACCAAACACCACCCAGCGCAGCATGCGGAATGCGTCCGGGCGGGTTCGAGCCGTCAGGTTGAACAGCGCCGTGGCGATGACCAGCGCGCTGATGCGCTCTTCGAGAAGCCGGCGCGCGAAGACGGTGGGATCGAGGACCTCGTCCCTGGTGAGGATGACGAGCGTGGCCCCGTTGAGCAGCGCGCCCCAGATTTCCAGGGTCGAGAGGTCGAAGGCGACCGTCGTAACCTGCGCGACGCGATCCTCGGGGCCGAGCTGAAGGTAATCCGAGTCGAATACCATCCGGCAGATTCCGCCGTGCGTGATGCAGACGCCCTTGGGGATACCGGTGGAGCCCGAGGTGTAGATGACGTGAGCGATGTCCTGGCCCGTGGCGTTGGAGGCAGGGGGCCGTACGTCGAGGCGTGCGAGCTCGGAGCCAAGCGTGTCAAGGCACAGGCGCGCACAGTCGGAGGGAAGGCGCGAGAGGAGGGAGGAGTCAGTGACGATGGCGGAGAGGCGCGCATCGCGGGCCATGAAGGCGAGGCGCTCGGAGGGGTAGTCAGGGTCGAGAGGGACGTAGGCGGCCCCTGCCTTGAGGATGGCGAGGAAGGAGACGATGAGGTCCGGGGAGCGTTGGAGGCAGACGCCAACGAGAGGACGGAGTGGCGAGACGCCGTGCGAGCGGAGGAGGCAGGCGAGTGAGTCGGAGCGTGCGTCGAGCTGGGCGTAGGAGAGGGAGACGTCGCCCTGCTGGACGGCGATGGCGTGAGGGCGAGCGAGGACCTGGGCCTGGAAGAGCTGGGGCAGGGAGGCATCGGCGGGATAGGGACGGGCAGTGGCGTTCCAATCCATCAGCAGGCGCTGGCGCTCCTCGGCCGCCAACATGTCCAGCTGCCCGATGGGTATGTGCGGCGCCCGGGCCATGGCGTCCAGCAGGTTCAGGTAGTGCTGCGCCAGCCGCTCCACGGTCGCCGGCTCGAAGAGGGCCGTGGCGTATTCGATGGTGCCGAGAAGTCCCTCAGGGGATTCCTCCAGGGCCAGGAAGAGGTCGAACTTCGCCGTCCGCGTCTCCAAGGGCTTCGGCGTGACTTCGAGCCCGGAGAGTTGAAGCCCCGAGCCCGGTGCGTTCTGCAAAGCGAACAGCACTTGAACCAGTGGCACACGGCCTGGCTCTCGGACGACGTGGAGGGCCTCGACGAGCTTCTCGAAGGGCAGCTCCTGGTGTGCGTAGGCATCGAGGCAGCAGTCGCGGACGCGGAGGAGGAGCTGGAGGAAGGAGAGGTTGGCGTCGAGGCGGGCGCGAAGCGGGAGTGTGTTGACGAAGAAGCCGATGAGGCCTTCGAGGAGTGGGTGTGTGCGGTTGGCGATGGGAGTGCCGACGAGGAAGTCGGACTGTCCGGAGTAGCGGGAGAGGAGGAGCTGGAAGCCGGAGAGGAGCGCCATGAAGAGGGTGGCGCCGTGCTGACGGCTGAAGCGCACGAGGGAGGAGTGGAGGGAGCGAGGAAGGGAGAAGCGGAAGGTATCGCCGGAGAAGTGCTGGGTGGGAGGACGAGGGAAGTCGGTGGGCAGCTCGAGGAGGTGAGGGGCGCCGTGGAGGTGGCCGGTCCAGAAGTCGAGGAGGCGCTGGAGGACGTCCCCCTGGAGCCACTGGCGCTGCCAGGCGGCGAAGTCGGCGTACTGGATGGGGAGCGGGGCCAGCGGGGACGGCAGGCCGGAGAGGCGGGCGCGGTACTCGGCGGACAGCTCCCGGTAGAGGACGCCCAGGGACCAGCCGTCGGAGATGATGTGGTGCAGGTTGAGCACGAGGATGTGCTGGTGCGCTGCGAGCTCCAGGAGGCGCGCGCGAATCAGTGGCCCGTCGGCCAGAGAGAACGGTGCGTCTGCTTCCTGCTGCATCAGGGACTGTGCTTGATCGGCGGTCTCCACGACGTGCCGGGTCAGTCGAACCGTCAGGGCCGTGGCGATACGTTGCTCCGGGACACCGTCACCTGGGAAGGCCGTGCGCAGGGCTTCGTGACGCTGTACCAGGGCCTGAAGACTGGCCTCCAGGCAGGCCACGTCCAGGGGGCCACGCAGCTCGAATGCCATGGGGAGTGAATAGAGCGGCGTGCCTGGCATCAGCCGCTCCAGGAACCACAGCCGTTGCTGCGCGAACGAGACCTGTCGCCTGGCTTCCTCGCTGAATGGACCGAAGCGGGCTTCCTCGTCCACGGAGCCCCAGGTCGCGGTGGGCAGGCTCGCGCAGAACTCACGGAGGGTGGGATGGTCGAAGAGCGCGCGGAGTGGAATCGACTGTTTCAGGGCGGCGCGGAGGCGCGAGATGGCTTGCGCGGCCAGCAGCGAATGGCCGCCGAGCTCGAAGAAGCTCGTCGTCGCATCCACGGAGCCAAGCCCCAGGGTCTCCGCCCAGACCTTGGCGACGATTGCCTCCAGACCCGGCGCGGGAGCGGCGTCAGCGGCAGTGTCGGCGGATATGAGGGTATCGGGCCGTGGCAGTGCTGAACGGTCCACCTTGCCGTTGGGGGTCAGGGGTAGCGCCTCGAGCAGGACGAAGGCCTGCGGATGCATGTGCGCGGGGAGCTGGCGTTCCAGGTGCGCGCGCAGCGGCTCCGCGGTGACGTCCGAGGCCACGTAGGCCACGAGCCGCTTGTCACCGGGGACGTCCTCTCGAACCAGCACCGCGACTTCTCGCACGGCGGGATGTTGGCGCAAGGCCGCTTCGACTTCGCCCAGCTCGATGCGGAAGCCTCGCAGCTTCACCTGATGGTCGCGCCGACCGATGAACTCCAGCGCCCCGTCGGGCCGCTGCCGGACGATGTCACCGGTGCGGTACAAGCGGCTTCCGGGCGTGGTGCTTCGAGGGTCCGGAATGAAGCGATCCGCCGTGAGGTCCGGCCGGTTCCAGTACCCCCAGGCGAGCCCGTCCCCACCGACGAAGAGCTCTCCTTCTGACGCGGGCTGAAGCCGCTCGTCCAGCACGCACGCCGAGCCATGGGCCAGCGACTTCCCGATCGGAACGGTGAGCGCGGCGGCTTCGACGTGGGACGTCGGGTGCCAGGTGCTGAAGGTCGTGTTCTCGGTGGGACCGTAGACGTGAAGCAGGCGCTCCGGCGCGCCCCGCGCGAGGACCTCGCGGACGCAGGCGGGGTCCACGGCTTCGCCGCCGAAGAGCAAGGCGCGCAAGGGACGGAAGGCGGCCGGCCGTGTGCGAGCGATGTGATTGAAGAGGGCGGTGGTGAGGAAGAGCGCGGTGATGCGCTCGTCCTGGATGCGCTTCGCGAAGAGCACGGGGTCCAGCACATCCTCCTTGGCGAGGATGACCAGCGTGGCGCCGTTGAGGAGCGCGCCCCAGACCTCGAAGGTGGATGCGTCGAAGGAGACCGTCGCGGCCTGGGCGACCCGGTCCTCGGGGCGAAGCGCGAGGTAGTCCGTGTCGAGCACGCGCCGGAGCACGCCTCGGTGAGGAATGCAGACGCCCTTGGGCGTGCCCGTCGAGCCTGACGTGTAGATGACGTAGGCGAGGTCATCGAGCTCGGCGGGGGGGACCGTGGTCAGGAGTGCATCGGACGCGCGTTCATCGCGATGTTCATCCAGGCAGAGGGGTTGCCATCCCCCCTCGGGCAGTCGGGAGCAGAGCTCCGTCCGGGTGACGATGACGCGCAGCCCCACATCCGAGGCCATGAAGGCGAGCCGCTCGGCGGGATACTCCGGATCGAGTGGAACATAGGCGCCACCGGCCTTGAGGATGCCCAGGAGCGCGACGACCAGCTCCGGCGCGCGTGGAAGACAGACACCCACGCGAGGGTACGTCCTGCCCACTCCCACGGCGCGCAGCCGCTGGGCGAGGCGGCTCGCCTCCGCGTCGAGCTGACTGTATGTGAGCGCATGATCCCCGAAGGTGACGGCAACGGCATGGGGCTGCCGCGTCACCTGCTCCGTGAACGCATCCACGATGCTACGAGGACCCTGCGAGAGGCAGCGAGGCAACTGCTCGGTGGAATGGGTCATGTCGGCGCGTCGCCCTATGTGAGAACAGGTCGATAGCGCCTTCGCGAGACATCACGGAGACGGTTGAAACAGGGACTGACGCGTCTTGCAGGTTTAACGGCCCGGACGGATTGCGCGCAAGATTGGCCGTCCCCACGCCCCCCTATCAGGGTGGCTCGATGCCGGGGCGGCGGCTACTGCCTGCGTGTCCGCCAGGCGTTCCGGGTTTGCCCCCACAGGTCGACGCGCGTGGTGTCGAGCGGCGGTGGGAGCTGGCCCGGTCCGAGCAGCCGTGAGCCCAGCCGGAGCGCGACCTGCTGGGACGGCGTGTTCTCCGGCGCGATGCAGTGGATGACGTCGGTCCAGCCGAGGTGGTCGAACGCCCAGTCGAGGGTGGCCGTCGTCGCCTCGGTCGCGTAGCCCCGCCCCCAGTATTCGCGGAGCAGGCCCCAGCCAATCTCCGTTCCCGGCCAGCCATCCGGCTTCCATGGGCCCACCCGTCCCACCCACGCGCCGGTGGACTTCTCCAGGACGGAGAACATCGCGAAGCCGTGGAGTGCCCACGAGCCCGCCATCACGCACAGGCTCCGCCACGCCACCGAGCGCGGCTGGACGCCGCCGATGAACCGCGCGGATACCGGGTCCGCCAGCAGCGCCGCGAAGCCGTCCAGATCCGCGGCGACCGGCGGCCGCAGGATGAGACGCGGTGTTTCGAGCACAAGACTGGGGAGCGACATCTGTTGCCTCCACCGGGCGCCGGCCCATGGCTTCAAGAGAGCCGCCAGGCGGCCACGAAAGGACCGCCTGGCGGGAACCGCGTGGAAATCAGAGCGGCAAGGGCCGGCACACCTTGCCTTCGCAGTAGAAGCCATCCGGACAAGGCTTCGGGACGTCCACCTTGCACATGGGCAGCTCCTGCTCCTGGTCCGCCAGCATCGGCTCATGGGCGTCGTCCATCGGGCCACCACAGCCCACCATGGCCAGCACCGCGACGACACCCAGTCCCTTCCACAGCATGTGACGCATCATTTCGGCTCCTCCGGGGTGAAGTCATTACAGTCCTTCAATCCGGGTTAAGCCGTCAAATGCTCGGTTCACCAGATGTGAACGCGTTGCTCGGGAGCAAGGTACAGCGCCTGGCCGGGCTTGACATCGAAGGCGTCGTACCACGCGTCGATGTTCCGCACGGTGGCGGTGCGGTACGGGCCGGGCGCGTGCCCGTCCGTCATCAGGATGCGGCGCAGGTAGGGCTCGCGGAACTTGGTGCGCCACACCTGACCGAAGCCAAGGAAGAAGCGCTGGTCTCCGGTGAAGCCATCGATGACGGGCGCGGGCTTGCCACCCAGGGACAGCTGATACGCGTCATAGGCGACGGCGACGCCCGCCATGTCCGCGATGTTCTCTCCCAGCGTCAGCTCGCCGTTCACCGAGAGGTCCGGCAGCGGGCGGTAGGCGTTGTACTGGGCCGCCAGCGCCTTGCCCGCGGCCTGGAACTTCGCCTCGTCCGCCTTCGTCCACCAGTTCTCCAGCTTGCCGCGCGCGTCGAACTTGGCGCCCACGTCGTCGAAGCTGTGGACGATTTCGTGGCCGATGACGGCGCCGATACCACCGTAGTTGACGGCCGGGTCCGCGTTCGCGTCGAAGAAGGGGGGCTGGAGGATGGCCGCCGGGAAGATGATGGAGTTCTGCTGCGGCGAGTTCAGCGCGTTCACCAGCTGCGGCACCATGTACCACTCCTTGCGGTCCACGGGCTTGCCCAGCTTGCCGACGTTGCGGTGGTACTCGAAGAGGACGGCGCGCTCCGCGTTGCCGTAGGCGTCGCCGCGCACGATTTCGAGCCCCGAATAGTCACGCCAGCGCTCCGGGTGGCCGATGCTGGCCTGGAGCGTGGACACCTTCTCCTTCGCGCGGGCCTTCGTCTCAGGCGACATCCACTCCAGCGCGTCGATGCGCTTGGCGAACGCGGTGATGATGTTGCGGACCATGGCATCCGCCTCCGCCTTCACCTCCGGCGGGAAGTACTTCTCCACGTACAGCTTGCCCACGGCCTCGCCCATGGCGTGATTGGTGAAGTCGACGCCGCGCTTCCATCGCTCGCGCATGCTCGGCGTGCCGCTGAGCGTCTTGCCATTGAAGGCGAAGCTCTCGTCCACGAACGCCTTCGACAGATACGGCGCCGCGCGGGCCACGGCGTGGAAGGCCAGGTAGTCCTTCCAGGTCTGGAGCGGCTCGCTCTGCGTCAGCTTCGACAGGCCCGTCAGCGCGCTCGGCTGCCAGACGATGAACTGTGGCTGCGAGCCCAGGCCCGCGGCGGTGAAGAACTCGTTCCAGTTCAGCCCGGGTGCGCGCTTCGCGAACTCCGCGCGAGGCCAGGGGTTGTTCGCCTTGGAGACGTCGCGCGTGTCCACCTGCGTCCAGTGCGCCTGGGCAATCTTGCGCTCCAGCGCGAGGACGCGGCCCGCGCGGGCCTCCACGTCGTCGAAGCCCGCCAGCTTCAGCATGGCCGCGATGTGCGCCTGGTAGCGCTTGCGGACCTCCGTGAAGCGGGGGTTGTCCACCAGGTAGTAGTCGCGGTCCGGCAGCCACAGGCCGCCCTGGAGCAGGTAGGGGGCGTAGCGCGACGGCTCGTTGAAGTCCTCGGCCACCCAGAGGCCGAAGAGGCGGTCCGTGGTGACGTCGCCCATGTTGAGCGCGTCCACGTCCGAGCGCAGCGTCGCGCCCAGCACCGCGGCCAGCTGGCTGCGCTGGCTGATGGCGGCGATGCGGTCCAGCTCCGGCTTGAGCGGCGCGGCGCCCTTGGCCTCGATGGCCGCCTCGTCCATGAAGCTGGCGAAGATGTCACCCACCTTCCGGGCTTCACTCCCCTCGGGGGCCTGGGACTGGGATTCGATGAGCTGGCGGTTGCGCTGGTCCGCCTGCTCCGCGAGCGTCGTGAACATGCTGTAGCTGGAGCGGTCCGACGGAATCTCCGTCCGCTGCACCCAGCGGCCGTTGGCGAAGCCGTAGAAGTCATCTCCCGGCGGGACGTTGCGGTCCATGCCGTCGAGGTCGAACCCGAAGGTCCCATACGTGGGCTTCGGCGCGGAAGCCTCCGGAGCCGGCTGGGGCGCGGCGGGCGTGGCCGCGGGAGCGGGCGTCTCCGCCTTCTCGGCGGAGGTGGAGGAGGCGCACGAGGTCAGCAGGGCGGAGGTGCACGCGGAGACCAGCACATACCTGGCGCCGGCGAAACGTCGATGGGGATGTCTCAAGGGTGGCTCCTGAAACGGGGTGTCCAGACCGCGGGTAGGGCGGAAAGCCGGGGATATAGACGGTCTGGCGCATGAAGGCGCGGCTGGAACAACGGATTCGTTGCTTTCATCCCGGACGGGCACACCTTGCGCCTGGACCCGCTCCGCCCCGGATGCCGGACGGCCGGGCCGTACCCGAGTCCCGCGTGACGGACGCCTAGCTTTCCCTGGAGCCGGTGTCGCGGTGTGTTCGCGCACCAACATCCAGGAGGCTCGTATGCGTCTGCTGTTTCGGATGACGCCCGTGCTGTTGGGGCTGGCGCTGGCGGCCTGCTCGGGCATCCGCGTCAACACCAACTACGACCCCACGGCGGTCGAGCGCATCGAGCGCTTCCAGCGCTATGCGTGGCTGCCTCAGCCCCAGGGCAAGGATCCTCGCGTCTACAACGACATCATCGACGTCCGGGTGCGCATGGCGGTGGACAAGGAGCTGCAGGACCGCGGCTACCAGAAGGTCGACATGGGAGACGACCCGGACTTCCTCGTGGGGTGGCAGGGGGCCATCACCACCAAGGTGTCCGTGGACACGGTGGACTCCTTCTACGGCTATCCGTGGGGCCCTTACTGGAGCCCCTGGAGCGCCTTCTACGGACCCTACGGCTATCCGTATGGCGTGGGCGGGCCACGCACCTACGTCCGCGAGTACGACGTGGGCACCCTCATCCTCGACGGGGTGGATGCGCGCGAGCAGCGGCTCGTCTGGCGAGGCACGGCCCAGGCCGAGCTCCACCGGAACCTGTCGCCGGACGACCTCCAGAAGAAGATCAACGACGCCGTGCACAAGCTGCTGGCTCGCTTTCCTCCCAGCCCCGACAAGCAATGAGCCCGTGAAGGCGTCCGCCGTGCTTTCCGTTGCGCGCGCGGCCGCCGCGCTGCATGATTAGACCAGTGGTCCAACCATCGGTCTAGGACGGGATGCATGAATGAGGTGACGGGCTCGAAGCAGGGGGAGCGGTGGGCCGCCAGCTGGTACGCGGTGGCCCGGGCGTCAGCGCTCGGAGGGGCGCGGCCCGTGGGGCTCCAGCGGCTGGGGCGGCGGCTCGTGCTCTGGCGGGACGCGACGGGCGTGGCGCGCTGCGCGGATGCGGCCTGTCCCCATCGCGGCGCGGACCTCGGGCTGGGACGGGTGCAGGAGGGCGCGCTGGAGTGCCCCTACCATGGCTTCCGCTACGACGGCGGCGGCGCCTGTCAGCTCATGCCCTGCGAGGGCCGTGACGCGAAGCCTTCGCGGGCGCTGACGCTTCGCATGCACCCGGTTCGAGAGGCGCATGGCTTTATCTGGGCGTGGCTCGGGGGGCCGGCGCCGGAGGCCCTGCCCGCGCTGCCGTGGCTTCCGGGAGCGCCCGAGCCCGACGCGAACAGCGCCTCCGTCGAGGAGGTCTGGAGCGCGCGCTTCACGCGGGTCATGGAGGGGATGATGGACCTCCACCATTTCCCCTTCGCGCACCGGCGCTACGTGCCACCCGGGTACACGCGCCTGGACCCCTACGAAGTCCAGGTGGACGAGGGCGCCATCCGCACGGAGGGCTGGCTGCGGAAGGAGGAGCGGCCACCCGGCACCGGATTCCGCTTCGCCATCAGCGTCGCGTATCCGGGCGTGATTCATCTGCGCTTCACGTCGCGGCTGGAAGGCGCCGTGGTGTGTACGCCCGTGGACGCCGAGCACACGTGGATTGCCGCCCGCTTCCACCAGTCCTATGTCCGCCTGCCGTGGCTGGGCTGGCTCGCGGCGAGGCTGGCGATTGCCTTCGAGTTCCGGTTCATCCAGCCAGATGACCACCGGATGGTCCGCTCCAGCCTGCCGCGCTCCGGCGCGCTGACGCATGGCCACCTGGTCCGGTCGGACCGCGCCATTGTCGCGTGGCACCAGTTGCACCGCGCGGCGCTCGGCGACACCCCTGGCGCATCCTGATAGAAGCCCTTCGCTCCATGCCCCGTCCCCGCTCCAGCAGGCTCGACCCCGAGCGCCGACAGACACTCCTCGCCGTGGCCGCGGAGGAGTTCGCGGAGCACGGCTTCGATGGGGCTTCCTACAACCGCATCCTGGAGCGCGCGGGGTTCTCCAAGGGCGTCGCGTACTACTATTTCGAGGGCAAGGACGACCTGTATGCCGCCGTGCTCGGCCAGACGCTGGAGGCGCTGGCGCACCGGTTCGGCGCATGGCAGGCGCCCGCCAGCGCTGAGGACTTCTGGCGCACGCTGCGCGAGCGATACTTCGCGCTGATTGCCTACGTCATGGAGGAGGAGCGCGCGGCTCGGCTCCTGCGGGGCATGTCGCTGGTGCGGACGCACCCGAAGCTCCACGACGCCTGGCTGCGCTTCGAAGGGCCGTTGGTCGCGTGGTTCCAGCGCGCCCTGGAGGACGGGCGCAAGCTGGGCGCGGTGCGGGGCGATGTGCCGGAGGCGCTGCTGCTGACGGCGCTCATGGGCATTGGTCAGGCCACGGATGGGTGGCTGCTGGACCAGTGGGCACGAGCTGGGGCCCCGGCGCTGCAACAGGGCGCGGAGCAGGTGTTCTCCCTCTTCGAGGACCTGCTGGCCCCGCGGCCGTCGCGAGCGCGGCCCGCCCGGAAGCGCTGAAGCATTCCCGGCCGCATGGAGCAGGGTGCGTCACCCAGCCCCATGCCCGGTATCGTTGACGTCAGTAGGCGCAGGCCCGGCCCGCGCAGTATCCCTGCACACCGTTGCAGACGCAGTCGTCGTCGTACATGCAGCGTGTCGAGGGGCAGGAGGGACCGCCCGGGCCACCGCCACCACCACCGCCGCCGAAGGTGTAGCTGCACGCGTTGCCCGAGCACGTTGCCGTCCTCGCGGTGGGGCATGCCGCCTGGCATTCCTGGTCCGTCGAGCAGCGAACCGAGAGACAGACGAGCCCCGACAGCTCGCCCTCGTCAGCCAGGGCATCGGACTGGACTTGCTGAGAGCATACCGACGGCTCCGCCACGGCCAGCGAGGTGCCGGCCGGCTCCGTGGCGCTGGCGGTGCTGGCGGCGAAGGTCAGCAGGAGGGCGACGCTCCAGGACAGGCTGTGTCGGCGGGAGGACATGTTGGCGTTCCTTTCGTGGCCCGAATGGCTCTCCGTGAGCGGGTGGGAGTTTCGGGTTGGTCCAGATTATCATGGATGTGTCTGCCGATGCGTCGGGGCTCGAAACCTGTTTCCCTCGAGCGCGCGGCCGTGAATCATCCCGCGCATGTCGCCGCCTCCCTGGACCTCCCCCGCGCCCCGGCACGTGCAGCGACGGGTGCGGGGACTCGTCTTCGTCACGGTGTTCCTGGACCTGGTGGGCTTCGGGCTCATCATCCCGCTGCTGCCTTTCTACGTGGAGTCCATGGGTGGGACGGCCACCACCGCGGGGGTGCTGCTGGCGCTGTTCTCCACCGCGCAGCTCGTCGCCTCGCCGGTGCTCGGGCGGCTGTCGGACCGGGTGGGGCGCAGGCCCGTCATCCTGCTGAGCCTGCTGGGCAACGCGCTCTCCATGGCGCTGTTCGCCTACTCCACGCACGTACGCCTGCTGCCGCTGCTCTTCGCGTCTCGGCTGCTGGCAGGGGCCACCGCCGGCAACCTGGCGGCCTGTCAGGCGGCGGTGGCGGACGTGACGGACGAGCACGGCCGGACGGAGGGCATGGGCCGGGTGGGAGCGGGCATCGGCCTGGGCATGGTGCTGGGGCCCGTCATTGGCGGGGTGCTCCACGTATGGGGGGCCTGGGCGCCTCCGCTGGCGGGCGCGGTGCTCGCGGCGCTGGCGATGATGGGCGTGTTCTTCTTCTTCCCGGAGACCCACCGGCCTCACGCGGGCGAGCCCGTGACGCCCGAGCGTCCCCGCGTGCGCGTCTCGCAGGTCCTGGCCCGGCCGGGACTGGGCGCGGTGCTGGCCCTGACGTTCCTGGTGTTCATCGGGATGACGAACCTGCAGGTGTCCCTGGGGCTGCTGGCCCAGGCGCGGTTCGGCTGGGGCGAGCGCGAGGTGGGGCGACTGTTCGCGCTGATGGGGCTGACGACGTTCGTCCTCCAGGCCTTCGGCATTGGCTGGCTGACGCGGCGGGTGCGTGACACGACGCTGGTGCTGGTGGGGGCCGCGTGCATGGGGACGGGGCTGGGGCTCATCGCGGCCGCCAGCCATGGCGCCATGCTGGTGCTGGCCATGGTGCTCGTGGGCTCGGGCACCGGGCTGCTGCAGCCCTTGATGGCCAGCCTCGCCTCGGGCTTCGCGGGGCGCGAGCTGCGTGGCGGTGTGCTGGGTGTGGTGCAGTCCGCCGGAGGGCTTGCGCGCGTCGTGGGGCCGGTGTGGAGCGGCTTCCTCTATTCGCGGTTGGGGCCGGGCGCGCCCTTCACCAGTGGGGTGGCGGCATCCGGCATCGCGCTGCTGGTGGCCGTCTCACTGCGGCGTCGGCGCGTCCCGGATGCCTCGCCGCCGTCGACCCTGAAGGCCTGAGCCTTCCGGCCGGGGCACCGCTGTGGGGTGCCCCGGCGCGGAGCTCCAGGGGCGGCGTCGAACGCCCGAGGCCCTCAGAGGCAGTACTGGGCGAACGTCGGGTCGCTGCACAGCTTCTGGAAGGCCGTCAGGTTGCAGGTGTCGGCGCCGGGGACGACGTTGCAGGGATTGCCGATGGGGCTGCCGTAGTCCATGCAGGAGAACTCGACGCGCTCGCCGTGGAGCGTGGTGACGGCCACCACGCGGTTGTCATACTGGCCATTGACGACGCAGGCGTCCTGCACGCCCGCGCGGTCCGGCGTGTAGACGCCGTGGGACAGGATGGCGGGGCATTCCACCGAGCAGTGCGTTGGCGTCTCAGGCGGGCGGAAGCCGTACATGAAGGTGTTGGGCTGACCCGTGACGGCGGCGAAGGTGCCGGTCGGCGCGCCCGTGGGGCTCAGCGGGTCGCCGGTTCCATCCCAGTTCCCCTTGGCGAGCGAGTACGTGCTCGCCCCCACCGCCGCGAGCGCGTTGAGCGCATCCGCATGGCTACCGGCCGCGCCGTAGAAGGTGCGGAAGGAACGGACCTCACCCGGGGCGAGCGAGCCCAGCCGGAAGTCGAGCTGCGCGCCCAGATCGCCCGGGCCCAGGTTGGTGAAATCGCCCACGCCTCCCATGAGGGGGAAGTTGGGGGCCAGCGGATCCAACGAAACGAAGTTGTTGTCGACCGCGCCCACCACCCAGGGGTTGCCCGCGGTGCCCGCGATGGTGACGTACTCGGAGAAGGTGTTGGGCAGGATGTCGTAGTCGATGCCGCGCGTGTAGCGCAGGTCGGAGACGAAGGACGTGCCGATGTTCTCGATGAGGACGTTCACCTGATACAGGAAGGGCGTCGCGGGTGATGGCGTGTAGATGTGCGTCACCCGGAACGTGTCGCCGACCCGGACCACGGACAGGGTGGAGATGGGCGAAGGCGCGTTGATTTCCACCGTGACGTTGGCGGAGCCGCAGCCTGCCGAGCTGTAGCCGGAGACGCCCAGGTCGGCGCTCGCGACACCCCAGCCCTCACAGGCGTCCCCGGGAGCCGCGGCCTCTCCGTTCGTGGGCAGGTAGCGCAGGCCAATCGATGAGGTGCCATACGTGCCGCTGGAGACGGGGTTGGTGGGGCAGGGAATGTTCAGATGCCCGGCGGGTGCGACTCCGAGCCGGACCACCGTGTTGTCGATCATCCCGGGACAGTCGGGGAGGGGCGGGGGGATGAGATGTGGTTCGTCGGCGGGGACAGGGGCTGGTTGCTGCAATGCCCTCGCGTTCTTGGGGTGAGGCCGCACCTTCGTCGCGCCGTCGGCGACCGTCTCCGGAGGGGTCGCCAGGGCCTGTCCACCCCAGGAAAGGGCACAGAGCAGTGCCGTGTGTCGCAAGCGCAGGGGCTTCGTCAAAGCGTGCATCCAGTGTCTCCTGTGCCCGGGAGTCGGGCAGTAAGGGGGATTCCGAGCCGCTGTGTCACCGCGGTGCCAGGCCTGGATGCGCCGCGACCGTCCACGGCACCAGGTGGACCCGGGGCACACGCAGCGTAGCCGCTTACGCGGCGTGCGGGCGCTTCTCTCCCTGCGTCTCAGGAACACAGGGTGAATCAGGCTGCACGGGGAAGACGACGCGCTGCATGCTGGAGGCGCGGAGCGATTGGCTGCGATCGCTCAGGACGAGGCCCCCATTCCTCGAGCCCGGGAGTCCTGGCGGGATTATCAACCCATCCCCGCCGGGTGGGGTCTGAGCCGGCGAGCTCCGTGGGAGGAACCAGCAGTGCCGAAGCGCGTCCGGTCCGTCGATGAATGGGTCGTCCTCCTCAGTTCACCATCGGCGTCGGAGCGTGAGCTGGCCGTGGAGGGACTGGGAGACGCACTGGGCGCGGAGGACGGCATGGCGCGCGAGCGAGCCGCCGAGGTCCTCCTGGAGGCCCTGGCGCGGCCCGGAGCTGCGGTGGGCCCCCTGCTCTCCGTGTTGCAGTCCGCCTGGTGGCCGCCGCCGGTGCGACTGGCGGGCACCGCGATGCAGGCGGTGGTGGTGGCTGTGTCCACTCTGGACGCGGCGAATGCGGCGGTGGAGGACGCGGCCTTCGTGCTGGCCAACGTGTGCCGGGTGGCGCCCGCGCAGTGTGCGGCCGTGGATGCGGCGCTGGAGCACCCGCGGCCGGCGGTCCGACGCGCTGCGGCGGGAGCGGTCGGGCGGATGGGGGAGGCAGCGGTTCCGCTGCTGCCCCGGCTCATTCCCTTGTTGGACGACGAGGAGGACGTGGCGGGCGCGGCGCTGGAGTCGATGGGGGCGTTGGCCTCGTTGGCGCCGGGCGTGGCCATGCCCGCGCTGCTGGAGCACATTCGCACCGCCGAAGGCGCGCGGCTCTATCTGGCCCTGACGGCGCTGCGGAGCCTGGTCGAGGACGCGCGCCGCGAGGGCAGGCCGCTTCCCTCGCTGCAAGGGCTGGAGGCGTCACTCCATCGCGCCGTGAAGGAAGGGGAGTCCGCCATTCGCGTGGAGGCGCTCACGCTGGTGGGCCTCATGGGGGCTGCCAGCGCCGAGCTGCTGGAGCGGGTGAGCGGCCGTCTTGAGGATACGAACCCATCCGTGGCGGCGTGCGCGGCAGTGGCGCTCCTCCGGCTCGGGGCGCCATCGCAGGCGCCGGTGGCCCTGCTGGAGTTCCAGCTCCGCGCGGTGGAGGCCCCGGAGCAGCAAGCGGCCGCCTTGTCCGCCTTGGAAGACGTGGAGCCCGCGACGTGGGTCCATGCGAGGGACATGTTGAAGCGCGTGGCGGACACGGCATCGGGGCCGACGCGAGACGCGCTGCGCGCGCTCCTCGAACAGCTCGTATGACGCAGGCGGCCAAGGGGGCAGGCGGCACGCTGGCACACCACCTGCTACCGGAGGGCAGGGGGCCCTCTGGAGACCTGTCCGGCGGAATGGGCTATGGAGTATCTGGAATTCTCCGTCGAGGGCATCCTCGACGTCCCGCCTGACCCGAGCCCCGGCCGAACCGAATTTCGTCCTCATGAAACGCCGACCCGAGTTCGACAGCCTGCGCGGCGCGTTGCTCGTCCTGATGACGCTGACGCACCTGCCGACCCGCCTGAATACGTACAGCAACCAGCCCATTGGCTTCGTATCCGCCGCCGAGGGATTCGTCTTCCTGTCGGCGTTTCTCGTCGGCGTGGTGCATGCCCGCAAGGTCGATGACGCCGACCCGAACGTGCTCTGGCGCAGCCTCTGGCAGCGGGCGTTCAAGGTCTACGGCTACCACGTGGCGTTGCTGGCGTTCGCCTTCGCCGTCATCGGGACATTGGGCGTGACGGGGCACCGTCCCGCCATCCACAACCTGCTCGGCTTCTTCCACGAGGACCCCATCACCGCGCTCTGGAGCAGCCTGTTCCTGCTCTACTGCCCGCCGCTGCTCGACATCCTCCCGCTGTACGTCGTGCTGTTGCTGCTGACGCCGTGGGTCCTGCTGGGGGCGCGGCGACTGGGGTGGACGCAGGTGCTGTGCATGAGCGGCCTGGTCTGGCTGGCGGCGCAGCTCGGGTTGAAGCGCGCCCTCTATGACTTGCTGGTGTTCATCCCGGTGCTGCCCTGGCCGCCGCTGCGCATCGAGCTGTCGGGGGCCTTCGACGTCTTCGCGTGGCAGTTCCTCTGGGTGCTGGGCGTGTGGCTGGGGGTGAGCCGGGCCACGGCACCGGAGAAGCGCGAGGCCGTCTCGCCCGTGCTGCTCACGGGGGCGCTGGCGGTGAGCGTGGCGTTGCTGCTGATGCGCTACCAGGTGGGCATCTTCAACATCGACTTCGGGGTGTACGGCGCGCTCATCGACAAGTGGACACTGGCGCCGGTGCGGCTGGTGAACTTCCTGGCTGTGGCGCTGCTGGTGAGCTGGCTGAGCCCCAAGGTGTTCCGCTGGCTGCGGCCCCGCGTACTCGAGGCGCTGGGTCGGGCGTCCCTGCCGGTGTTCTCCGTCCACCTCGTGCTCTGTCTGCTGAGCCTGGCGCTGCTCAACGAGAACGAGGACCCGCTGGCGGAGTGGGAGGAGGCCGCCGTGCTGGTGGCGACCTTCACCGTGATGCTCCTGGTGGCGTGCCGGCAGGCGGCGGCTTTTCGCGACAATCAGCTCCGGTAGAACCCGCCGGACAGTCTGAGAAGTTTCTCAGGATGCCCTCAAACGGCATGCGCGTGCCCTCCCTAGGGTGCGTCGCATGTGGGCGCTCCTTGTCACGCTTGTCGCCGCGGCCCCCGCGTCCGACTCCCAGCCCCTCTCGTTCTCGGAAGCCCAGGCCCTGGCGGCGAAGGCCGCGCTGCCGGCCAGCCTGGCTCGTGCCGTGGAGACGCGGCGAGTCTGGGACGCAAGGCTGCCGTCGCTCGCGGCCAACCCCACCCTCAGTGTGATGCCCGGGCGTCGAGCCCAGCCGGACGGTCCTGGCTTCGAGCTGACGGTGACGGTGGAGCAGCCGCTCTTCCTGTCGAACCTGGCGGGCGCCCAGCGCGACGCCGCCCGGGCCGAGACGCGCGCCCTGGAAAAGGAAGCCGTGGCTGCGCTGCTGGACCGCCGGCTGGACGTGGCGCGAGCCTGGTTGACCCTGTGGGCGGCGCAGCAGGCCGCGGCATCGGCCGAGCATGAGGCGGAGCTCGCCGGAACGCTCCGGACGTCCGTGGCGGACGCGCTGGCCCTGGGGGGCGCCACCCGGCTGGAGCTGGCGGAGGCGGAGGGATACGAGGCGGAGGCACGCCTGGCGCAGCTGGCCCGGGAAGCCGAGGTGACGCATGCGCGCCTCGCCCTGGCGGTGCTGCTGGGACGCTCACCCGACGCGCCGCTGGTGGCCGCCGAGGCGCTGCCAGCGGTGGCGCTCCCGCCCGCCGCCGAGGAACCGCGGTGGCTGGCTCGCGCCGCGGAGCTTCCGGAGGCGGAGGCCCGGCGGCTGCTCGGGGCCGCGGAGCGAGCGCGCGCGGCGGAGGTCCGTGCCGCGCGGGGCTGGCAGGTGACGGTGGGGGCGCAGGGCGTGCGCGAGTACTACGGCGGCCTCAGCGGGCTGCTGATGGTGGGCGTGACGCCGCCCGTGTTCGACGCCGGCCAGCGCGAGCGAGGGGCCTTGCTCGCCGCCGCCGAGCGCCTGGAGGGCGAGGCCCAGGAAGCCGCGGTGCGCGCAGCCGCGGAGCTGGCGCTGGCCTTTCACGAGCGCGAGCACGCTGACGCCCAGCTATCCCTCGTCGAGAAGTCGCTGGTGCCCACCGCGGAGGAGGCGGCGCGGCTGGCGGAGGTCCTCCTGCGCGCGGGCCAGAGCACGCTGCCCGATGTCCTTCGTGCCCGCCGAGCGCGGGCCGCCGCCAAGGCGCGGCTCGCCTTTGCCCGTAGCGAGGCGTCGCTCGCCGCCGCGCGGCTCCACCTCCTGCTTTCGGCCCTGCCATGACGCTCCTCGTCCGTCGCTTCGTCACCGTGCCGCTGCTGCTGCTGGGCGCGGCCTGCACCTCGAACCCCTCCAACACGCCGGCTCCGGCCTCCGAGCCACCGGCGCGTGCCTCCGCGCCCTCGGCGTGGGTGCCCGTGCGGGCCGCGGCTCGCGTCGCCCTGGTGGAGGCGCCCGCGGTGGTGCTGTCCGCTCCGGACACCACGGCGGCGCTCACCGCGCCGTTCCGCGCCCGGGTGCAGCAGGTGCGCGCCCGGCCCGGCCAGCAGGTCCGGCAGGGCGAGGCGCTGGTGGAGGTGTTGATGCCGGAGGTGGTGGAAGCCGCGGGTGCCGCCAGCGCGGCGTCGCTGCGGCTGGAGGCCTATGCGCGGCAGGTGGAGCGCCTGGAGGCGCTGCATGCCCAGGGGCTGGCGAAGCTGCCCGAGCTGGCGGACGCGCAGACGCAGCACGCGGAGGCGCGCGCCGCGCTGGTGGCCGCGCACGCCGTCCTCCGGGTGGCGGGCATTGGCCCCGGTGAGGCTCGCGCCGTGGCCGAGCGCGGCACCGTCTGGCTCAAGAGCCCGATTGACGGCGTCGTCACGGAGGTGCGCGCGGTGCTTGGAGAGATGCAGCCGGAGGCCAGCACCGCCCTGGTGCGCGTGGCGGCGGACGGGCCGGCGCGCCTGGAGGCCCGGCTGTCGACGCGCCCTCCCGAGGGCGCCACGTTCGCCTTCGTTTCGTCCCTGGGGGCGCCCGTCCCCGTGCGGCTCGTGGGGCAGTCCCCACAGGTCGATTCCGCTGACGGGACGTGGCGCGCGTGGTTCGAGCCGGAGGAGGGCATCGTGCTGCGCGCGGGGCTGGGCGGCCGCCTGAGGATCCACGCGGCCGCGGGGGACGACACCGTCCTGGTACCCGCGCGCGCCCTCGCTTTCGAAAACGAGCGCACCGTCGTCTTCACGCGCGGCGCGGACGGTCAGCCCGTGCGGCGTGAGGTGGACGTGCTCGCGACCTCGGGCGCCGAAGCGCTGGTGAAGGGCGCGCTGTCCACCGGGGATGCCGTCGCCGCGGACGGCGCGGTGGTTCTTCAGGAGGCGCAGGCTGAGGAGGGCACGGGCGCCGATGGGGTGACGCCGTGATTGAGGCCCTCGTCCGCTGGTCGGTACGGCATCGGGGCTGGGTCCTGGCCCTGACGGGAGTGCTCGCGCTCGCGGGCGTGGTGGTGTCGCTTCAGCTGGAGCTGGACGCGATGCCGGACATCACCACCAACCAGGTCCTCGTCCTCACGCGCGCGCCCGGACTCACGCCCGAGGAGGTGGAGCGACTGGTGACGCGGCCCGTGGAGGTCGCGCTGGGTGGCATGCCCGGGCTGGAGGCGCAGCGCAGCCTGTCGCGCTACGGCCTCTCCTCCGTGACGGCCGTCTTCGCCGATGGCGTGGACCCGTACCGGGCCCGGCAGCAGGTGCAGGAGCGCCTCAACGTGCTCGGTTCGGCGCTGCCACCCGGCGTGGACCCACCGGAGCTGGGGCCCCTGACGGGTGGCCTGGGCGAGGTGTTCCACTTCACGCTGTCGTCGCAGGAGCGCACGGCGGCGCAGCTGCTCGAGCTGACCCAGCTTCGCGTTGCCCCTCGGTTGCGCTCGGTGCCGGGCGTGGTGGAGGTGAATAGCTGGGGCGGGCAGCAGCGAACGCTGGAGGTGCGGGCGGACGCGGTGCGGCTGGCCCAGCGGGGTGTGACACTCGCGCAGCTCCGCGACGCGCTGGAGCGCGCCACCGGCAGTGCCCCAGGCGCGAGCCTCCCGGTGGGCGAGCGCCACGTCCTCATTCGTGCGGTGGCGAGGCCCCGGGCGCCAGCCGATCTGGCCGAGGCGCTGATTCCCAGGGCTGGCGCCCCGGCCGTGCGACTGGGCGACGTGGCCGAGGTGACGGAGGGCGCGCTGCCGCGCATCGGCAGTGCCACCTCCAACGGCCGGGGCGAAACGGTGTACGTCATGGTGCAGATGCTGCGGGACGCGAACGCGCTCGCGGTGACGGGCGACATCTCCGCCGCGCTGCCTGATGTGCGGACCCTGCTTCCCGAGGACGTGCGCCTCGATGTCGTCTACGACCGCGCCACGCTGGTGCGCGGCACCGTGCGGACCGTGGCGAAGAACCTGCTGGAGGGAGGCCTCCTCGTCGTCGGCGTCCTCTTCCTGCTGCTGGGCAGCGTGCGGGCCGGTCTTCTCGTCGCGTCCGCCATTCCGCTGTCCATGCTGGGGGCCACCGCCGCCATGGTGGCGCTCGACATTCCGGGCAACCTGATGAGCCTGGGCGCCATCGACTTCGGTCTGCTGGTCGACGGCGCGGTGGTGATGGTGGAGGGCCTGTTCCACCGATTGGCCCACCTGTCACCGGAGGAGAAGCGGCGCCCGCCCCGGGAGCATGTCGAGGAGACGGCCGTCTCCCTGGCCCGCCCCGTGTTCTTCTCCGTGCTCATCATCCTGCTGGTGTACCTGCCCATCCTGTCGCTGCGTGGCGTGGACGGGAAGATGTTCCGGCCCATGGCGATGACCGTCGTCTTCGCGCTGGCCACCGCGCTCGTGCTGTCGTTGACCTTCATCCCCGCAGCCGCGAGCTGGCTGATTCGCCCCGAGCACGTGCCCACGCGCGAGCCGCTGCTGGTGCGCTGGTTCGAGCGGCTCTACGCGCCGGTGCTGGGCCGGAGCGTGCGCTCGCGCGTGCCGGTGGCTGCGGTCGCCCTGTTCCTGCTGGGCGTGGGCGGGTGGCTCTTCGCTCGCGCGGGGACGGAGTTCACGCCGCAGCTCGATGAAGGGGACATGGTCATCCAGACGACCCGCGCGCCGGACATCAGCCTGGAGGCCGCGGTGAGCGAGGCTGGCCGGCTGGAGCGCGCGCTGCTCGACGGGATTCCGGAGGTGCGGCAGGTCGTCTCGCGCGTGGGCAGCCCCGCGGTGGCCACCGACATCATGGGCCTGGAGATGGCGGACGTGTTCGTGTCGCTGGCGCCCCGCGATGCATGGCGGCCGGGCCTCACCCGCGAGTCGCTCATCACCGAGATGGAGCAGGTGCTCGACGCACGCGCGCCGGGCGGTGAGCCGTCCTTCACGCAGCCCATCCAGATGCGCTTCAACGAGCTGCTGGGCGGCGCCGTGACGGACGTGGCGCTGAGCATCTACGGCGAGGACCTGGGGGAGTTGAGCCGGCTGGCGCGGAAGGCCGCGGCGATGCTGAGCGAGGAGCCCGGCGCGGTGGACGTGCGCGTGCTCGCTCCGCCGGAGGTGCCGCTCTTCGAGGTGGCGCCCCGACCGCTGGATTCGGCGCGCGCGGGGCTAGCCGTGGTGGACGTGCTGGAGGCGGTGCGCGCGGTCCGCAGTGGCGTGGAGGTGGGCGCCACGTGGGACGGCGCGGTGCGCGTGCCCATCGTCCTGCGCTTGATGGGCGCGTCCGACGCCTTCTCGCTCGCCGAGCTACCCCTGCCCACCGAGACGGGGGGACTGGTGCCGCTCTCCCGCGTGGCGGACGTGCGCCTGACGTCCTCGCCTGGGCTGGTGAGTCGCGAGGACGGCCAGCGCCGGCTGGTCGTGGGCTTCAACGTGCGCGGCGCGGACCTGGGCACCGTGGTGGCGCGGGCCCGGGCGCGCGTGGAGCAGGCGCTCGCTCCGCCCGATGGCTACCGGCTCGTCTGGGGCGGCCAGTACGAGACCTTGACGGAGGCGCGGGAAAGGCTTTCGCTGGTCCTCCCCGCCGTGGCCCTCCTCATCTTCGCCGTGCTGCTGTTCGCCTTCCGCCGCCTGCGCCCCGCGCTGGCCATCTTCGCCAACGTCCCGTTCGCGTGCGTGGGCGGGATGATGGCGCTGGCCGTGCGCGACCTGCCCGTGTCCATCTCCGCGGCGGTGGGCTTCATCGCCCTGTCCGGCATCGCGGTGCTCAATGGCGTGGTGCTGATGTCGCGCGAGCAGCGGCTCGAGCAGGACGGCCACGCGCCCGCGGAAGCCGTGGTGCTGGCGGCGCGCGAGCGGGCCCGGCCCGTGCTCATGACGGCCCTGGTCGCGGCCCTGGGCTTCATCCCGATGATGCTCGCGCAGGGCGTGGGCGCCGAGGTCCAGCGGCCCCTGGCCACCGTGGTGGTGGGCGGGCTCGTCACGTCCACGCTGCTGACGCTGGTCATCCTGCCCACGCTCTACCCGTGGTTCGCGGGCGGCCGGCGCGCCGGAGCGGGTGCATGATGGCGCGGAGGAGGGCGGTGCCGTGAGGCTGTTGCTGGTGGAGGACGAGGAGCGGATGGCGAGCCTGCTCCGCCGGGGGCTCGGTGAAGAGGGCCACCTCGTGGACACCTGCCGCACGGCGGAGGATGCGCTCGACCAGGCGGGCGTGGTGGCCTACGACGCCATCATCCTGGACTGGGCCCTGCCTGGCATGGACGGCGTGGCCCTGCTGCGGCGCTGGCGCGAGCGCGGCCTGACGACGCCCGTCCTCATGCTCACCGCTCGCGGCACCGTGGGGGAGCGGGTGACGGGCCTGCGCGCCGGCGCGGATGACTACCTCGTGAAGCCCTTTGCCTTCGAGGAGCTGCTGGCGCGGCTGGAGGCGCTCCACCGCCGCGCCGAGGGGCAGGCCCAGACGTGGACGGTGGGGCCCATCCACATCGATGCCCGGCGGCGGATGCTGACGTGTGGGGCCCGGGAGGTGGCGCTCACGGGCCGCGAGTTCGCCCTGCTGGGGGAGCTGGCCTCGCGCGCGGGCGAGGTGCACACCCGCTCCAGCCTGCTGGCGAAGGTGTGGGGTCCGAGCTTCGACGGTCCCCCGAACATCGTGGACGTCTACGTGGGGTATGTGCGCACGAAGCTCACGGAGGTGGGCGCGGACGGGGTGTCCATCCAGGCCGTGCGCGGGGTGGGCTTCCGGCTGGTGGCCGAGGGCGCGCGGTGAGGCTCGTCCGCCGGATGTGGCTGTGGGGCGCGGTGGTGCCCGTCGTGGCCGTGGCCGCCGCGCTGGGCGTGGCGGTCCAGGTGTTCCGCGTGGTCCTCGAGCGCGCGCTGGACGAGGCGCTGCTGTCCCAGGCCGCCGCGGAGAGCGTCAGCCTCTTCGATGCGCCCGATGGGCGCCCGCACCTGCACGTCGAGCCGTCACCGCTGGCGGGAGAGGTGCGTGCCTTCGTGCCCGCGACGCGGCTGTACGGACCGGATGGGACGCTGCTCGGCGTCTTCCCGCCGGAGTCGCCCAGCGTGTCCGAGCGCGTGCTGCCGGAGGAGGGGCCCACCTCGCGGCTGGAGACGCGGACCGTGGGCTCGGGCCTGCGGCTCCGGGTGCTGACGGTGCAGGTTCGCTCGCCCCAGGGCGTGCCGCACGTGCTCCAGCTGGTGGCCTCCCTGGGCACGGTGGACCAGGCGGTGGGGACCTTCAGCTCCGTCGCGACGGTGCTGGCCCTGCTCCTCGGCGGGGTGCTGATTGGCATCCAGGGCTGGCAGGCCAAGGGGCTCGCGCGGCGCCTGCACGGCATCGCGGAGCAGGTGGCGCGCTCGCGGGATGGCGGCATGGTGGCGCCCATCCCCGCCGGGGAACCCCGGGACGAGATCGCGGAGGTGCGCGTGGCGTTGACGGACGCGGCGCTGCGGGTTCGCGCCGCGCGGGAGGGCCAGGAGCGGCTCATCGCGCGCGCCGCCCACGAGCTGCGCACGCCCCTGGCGCTGATGCGCACCAGCCTGGACCTGGCGCTGCGGCGCGAGCGCGGCGCGGAGGAGCTGCGCACCGTGCTGGAGGAGAACCGCCGCGAGGTGGACCGGCTGGCCAGCGTCGCGGATGCGCTGCTGGAGCTGTCCGCCGCGGCGGGCGCCGCGCTCGACGTGCAGGCGGGGGACCTGCGCGTCCTGCTCGATGAGGCCGCGGCGGGCGCGCGGGCGGAGGCGGACCTGCGCGGGGTGTCGCTGCGCATCGAAGGCCCCGGCGAGGCGTCGTGCCGGATGGATGCCATGGCGGTCCGCCGGGCGGTGGACAACCTGCTGGCGAACGCGCTCCGGTATGCACCGCGTGGCTCGACGGTGCGGCTGGAGCTCGCGCACCGTGGTGAGCAGTGGGAGGTCGCGGTCCAGGACGAGGGCCGCGGCATCCCCGAGAACCACCGCGAAGACGTCTTCACGCCCTTCCACCGCCTGGAGCGGGACGCGGGTGGGGTGGGCCTGGGGCTGAGCCTCGTGCGCGAGGTGGCGCGCGGCCATGGCGGCGACGCGCGTGTCGCGGAGAGTACAGGCGCCGGAGCACGGCTGGTGCTGACGCTGCCCATGCGTTGACGCATCCGCTAGAACGCCGCCGGCATTCCTCTCCCTTGACTCCTCAGCGTGGTGGGCATGGCCAAGGCGCGTCGTCCCAAGCAGGGTCCTGAATCTCCTCGTCCGCTCGCGGACGGCTTCGTCCGGGTGCGCGGCGCCCGCGAGCACAACCTGAAGAACATCGACGTCGAGCTGCCGCGTGACGCCCTGGTCGTGTTCACCGGCGTGTCCGGCTCGGGCAAGTCGTCGCTGGCCTTCGGGACGCTCTACGCCGAGGCCCAGCGCCGCTACTTCGAGTCCGTGGCGCCCTATGCGAGGCGTCTCATCGACCAGGCGGGCGTCCCGGAGGTCGATGCCATCGACGGGCTGCCCCCGGCCGTGGCGCTCCAGCAGCACCGGGGCGCGCCCACCACGCGCTCGTCCGTGGGCAGTGTGACGACGTTGGCGAACTCGCTCCGCCTGCTGTACTCGCGCGCGGGGACGTACCCTCGTGGCCAGCCGCACCTGGACTCGGACGCGTTCTCTCCCAACACGCCCGCGGGGGCGTGTCCCCACTGTCATGGCCTGGGCCGCGTCTATGACGCCACCGAGCGGTCCATGGTGCCGGACGATTCGCTGACCATCCGCGAGCGGGCGATTGCCGCGTGGCCTCCCGCGTGGCACGGCCAGAACCTGCGCGACATCCTGGTGACGCTCGGCTACGACGTCGACCGTCCGTGGCGGGAGCTGCCCAAGAAGGACCGGGACTGGATTCTCTTCACGGACGAGCAGCCGACGGTGCCCGTCTACGCGGGCTTCACCCCCGCCGAGACGCAGCGGGCCCTCAAGCGCAAGGAGCCCCCCAGCTACATGGGGACCTTCACGGGCGCCCGGCGCTACGTGCTCCAGACCTTCGCCACCACCCAGAGCGCGATGATGAAGAAGCGCGTCTCCCAGTACCTGGTGAGCGGCGAGTGCCCGGAATGCCACGGCAAGCGCCTGCGCCGCGAGGCCCTGTCCGTCAAGTTCGCGGGGCTGGACATCGGCGAGCTGTCGCGGCTTCCCCTGAGCGAGCTCACGGACCTCCTCGAGCCCGTGGCGGAAGGAACCGCCCCGGACGTGGCGGCGCTCGCGCGCGCGCACCCCGAGAAGGCGCTGGTGGCGCAGCGCATCGCGCGTGACGTGCTGGAGCGCGTCGGCGTCCTGACGGAGCTGGGCCTGGGCTACCTGTCGCTGGAGCGCGCCACGCCCACGCTGTCACCCGGTGAGCTCCAGCGGTTGCGGCTCGCCACGCAGGTGCGCTCCAACCTGTTCGGCGTGGTGTACGTGCTGGACGAGCCGTCCGCCGGGCTCCATCCCGCGGACACCGCTGCGCTGCTGCGAGCGCTGGATCAGCTCAAGGGCGCCGGCAACTCCCTGTTCGTGGTGGAGCACGAGGTGGACGTCATCCGCCACGCCGACTGGATTGTCGACGTGGGCCCCGACGCGGGCGAGCAGGGCGGGCGGATTCTCTACAGCGGTCCGCTCGAAGGCTTGAAGGCGGTGAAGGCGTCCCGGACGCGCCGCTACCTGTTCGACGAAGCGGAGAAGCGCCAATGGACCCGGCGCAGCCCCAGGGGCTGGCTCAGCCTGCAAGGCGTTTCCCGCAACAACCTGCGCGACCTGGACGTGGCGTTCCCGCTGGGCGTCCTCACCACGGTGACGGGCGTGTCGGGCTCCGGCAAGTCGAGCCTCGTCAGCCAGGTCCTGGTGGAGCTGGTGTCCAGCCACCTGGGCCACGAGGCCCCTCCGGACGATGACGAGGGCGAGGAGCTGGAGCGCACCGTCGTGCGCACCACCGGCGGCCGCATTGCCTCCGGCATGGAGGGCATCAAGCGCCTGGTCCGGGTGGACCAGAAGCCCATTGGCCGCACCCCGCGCTCCAACCTCGCGACGTACACCGGGCTGTTCGACAACGTCCGGAAGCTCTTCGCCGAGACGCCCGCCGCGCGGGCGCGGCGCTACGACGTGGGCCGCTTCTCCTTCAACGTGGCGAAGGGCCGCTGCGAGACGTGTGAAGGAGAGGGCTTCGTCAGCGTGGAGCTGCTCTTCCTGCCCAGCGTCTACGCGCCGTGCCCCACGTGCCAGGGGGCCCGCTACAACGCGAAGACGCTGGAGATTCAGTACCGGGGCAAGAACATCGCCGAGGTGCTGGGCATGACGGTGGACGCCGCCCACGACTTCTTCAGCGAGGAGCCCCTGGTGCAGCGCCCGCTCGCCGTGCTGCGCGAGGTGGGGCTGGGCTACCTGCGGCTGGGACAGCCCGCGACGGAGCTGTCCGGAGGCGAGGCCCAGCGCATCAAGCTGGCGACGGAGCTCCAGCGGCCCCAGCGCGGCAGCACGCTGTACGTCCTGGACGAGCCCACCACGGGCCTGCACCCCTCGGACGTGGACAAGCTGATGTCCCAGCTGGAGGGGCTGGTGGCGGCCGGCAACACCGTCATCCTCGTCGAGCACGACATGCGCGTGATCGCCGCCAGCGACTGGGTCATCGACATGGGCCCGGGCGCGGGTGACAGGGGAGGGCGGGTGGTGGTGGCGGGCCCGCCCGAGGACGTGGTGGGCGTGCCCTCCAGCGAGACGGCCCGCTTCCTGGAGGCGGCGCTGCGCTGACGCCGTCCCGTGCGGACGGCGGCGCCTCCGAGCCGGGCTCGGAGGCATGAGGCGCGGGCTTCAGCGCGCCTGCGCGGCGGGGATGGACAGGCCTTCCGCCTTGAGCGTCTGGCTGGCCATGGAGGACATGCTCTCCGCCAGCGTCTGCACGGAGCGGGTGGCCTCCTGCGTCTCCTGCACCGTCTTCAGCGTGCGCTGCATCTGCCCGGACAGCTCCTGGATGGCCTGGGCCATCTGGTGCGTGCCCGCGTCCTGCGCGCTGACGGCGGCGGTGATCTGCCGCACGCTGGAGCTGGTGTCGCTGATCATGTCCGCCAGCTGCTGGAACTGGGCGCTGGAGGTGCGCACGGCATCGAGGCTCTGCCGGACGCGCTCGTCGCCCTTCTCGCTGGAGCGAGCCGCCTCGCGCATGCTGTTGCTGACGCCGTCGAGCACCTCGCGGATGCGGTGCGTGGCCTGGATGGACTGGTCCGCCAGGCCGCGCATCTCCCGCGCCACCACGCCGAAGCCCCGGCCGCTCTCACCGCTGCGCGCCGCTTCGATGGCCGCGTTGATGGCCAGCATGTTGGACTGGTCCGCCAGGTCCTTCACGGAGTCCACGATGCCGGAGACCTCGCGGGTGCGCTCGTCGAGCGCGAAGATGCGGCGGGCCATGTCGGAGACCTCGGTGCGGATGGCCGCGAGGTCCTGCAGCGTGCGCTCCAGGGCCGCCGTGCCCTCGCGCCCCACCTGCTCGGCGGTCTCCGCCGACGCCGCGAGCGCGCTGGCCTTCTCCGCCGTCATCTGCGAGCTGCGACGGATCTCCTTCACCGTCTGCTCCGCCTCCTGGAGCGCGACGGCCTGGCGGCTCACGCCCTCGGTCTGCTCGTCGCTGGAGGCGCGGAGCTGCTGCACCACAGTGGCGAGCTCGCCGGCGCCGTTGCCCATGCGCTCGGCCAGGTTGCGCACCTCCTGCGCCCGCGCCTCCAGCTGGTGCGTATGGGCCTCCAGCGTGCGCACCACCATGATGGAGCGGCGGGTGACGATGCCCAGCAGGGACAGCGTCAGCGTGACGTAGCCCCAGTGCGTGACGTTGCCGATGTTCCAGCTCACCATGCCGATGACGGGGAGGATGGTGATGACGATGGAGAGCACCAGCCCCGCGAAGCCGCCCACGAAGAGGCGCGCATCCGGGTTGCCCATCCACGCCTGGACGATGGCCACCCCGAGCACCACGATCAGCGTCATCACCGCCATGGGCAGGAAGGGCACGAGGATGCGCTGGCCGATGCCCAGGTCCAGCAGCGAGGCCAGGGCGCAGACGGCCGCCACGGGGGAGAACACCATCGTCGCCCGCTGGAACCAGCCGCGCCGGTTGTCGAGCAGCGCGTCCGAGACGAACTCCATCAGGCCCGCGACGAGCAGGAAGATGCCCACCGTCGTCGCCAGCGTCGCGGGGCCCGAGTTGCCCCACAGCGCCATGGGCATGCCGCTCAGGCCCAGGAGGATGGCGCCGCCGCTGCCGGCGGACACGGACAGGCCCGCGAGCATGCGCCGCCGCCAGTGCAGCGCGAACGCGCCGCCCGCGCCGAGCGACACCGCGAAGAGGAGGCAACCGACGACGAAGGCCGCCTGGCCCTGGCGCGTGACGAAGACGAGCAGGTCGTACCGCGCGCCCACCTGCGCGGCCTGGAACACGCCGATGTTGGGGTTGTTGGACTGGATGCGCAGCAGCACGCGCTTGCCCTGGACCTCGCGCGGCAGCGGGATCAGGTGCCACGAGAGGTTCTCGCTGATCTCGTGCGTGTTCGTGCGGATCTTGCCGTTCGAGTAGATGTGCTGGCCATCCACGTACGCTTCCACCGCGTGGGTGACCTCACCCAGGTACAGCGCGGGCTCCGTCCAGCCGCCATCCGGGATCGGGATGCTGAGCCACATGAACGTGTGGTCTCCACGGCCCTCGGGCGTCGTGAGCGGGGGCGTGGGTGTCCAGCCCTTGCCTTGCCCTGTCTCTTTCGCCCAGACGAACGTGCCGTCGGCGGCCACGGGGGAGTCGCCCCACCGGAAGTGCCAGCCGTCGTGCACGTTGACGGGGGGTTTCGCCTCCGCCGCGTGGGCCGTGGAGGTCAGAGCGAACAGCATCAGAAGCGCGGAGCCCAGCAGGAGATGCGTGGGCGCAACGAACGCACGCACGGAGCAGAAGCGGAAGCCAGCCATGGAGTGCGTATGGTCTTCTGCCCAGGCCCCGGATGTAAATGGGTCTTCCCGACCTCTCCCGAGAATCCCCAGGCGTTGCTTGGAATTGACGTCCTGCGAGTGCGTGCGAGACGGTGAATGCCTCGAATTTTATGTTTGCGGTGAATTCTCTGGCCCTCCCACGCAGGGTGAACGCGGCCGACCGGCCGGGTCGTGGCCTGGACGCTGAACCCGGCCCCGACTGTGGGCGTTGCTTCCGCTCGGGTCTGAACGGCGACCCGGTGCGTCATGTTGAGTCTGGAGCGTGCAGGCGCGAAGGTTTGGCGCGTGGCCTTCCCTTGACGTGGGGCGAGCGGCGACACTGCGGGCATGGCGCATCTGGAGTTGATCCCCAAGCGGGACCTGTCGAGCTTTCGCAAGCTAGCGATTGGAAGTTGGAAGACGGCGTATGACCCCACCGTCTACGGCACGCTGACCGTCCGGATGGACAAGGCGATGGCGTACATCGAGGCCTTCCGCCAGCGCACCGGCGTCCGGCTCACGGTGACGCATCTGGTGGCCAAGGCCATGGGCGAGGCGCTGCGCCGCTGCCCGGACGCCAACGCCATCCTCCGCTTCAACCGCATCTACCTGCGCAAGCGCGTGACGCTGTCCACGCTGGTGGTCCAGACGGACGGTGGCAAGGTGGACCTCACGTCGGCTCGCATCGAGGACGCCGATCAGAAGAACCTGAAGGAGATTGCCCGCGACCTGGAAGATGCGGTGCGCCGCGTGCGCGAGCGCCGCGACGTGGCGCTGGAGAAGGGCAAGGGGACCATCCAGAAGATTCCCTACCTCCTCCTCAACACCTTCACCTGGCTGCTGTCCTTCTTCATGTACACGCTGAACCTGGACATGAGCCGGTTCGGCATGCCGAAGGACGCCTTCGGGTCCGCCATCATCACCAACGTGGGCTCGCTGGGGCTGGACACGGCCTACGTCCCGCTGGCGCCGTACACGCGCGTCCCCATCTTCGTCGCGCCCGGCGCGGTGAAGGAGGTCCCCGTGGTGGAGGACGGCAAGGTGGTGCCGGGCAAGGTGATGAACATCAACGCCACCTTCGACCACCGCTTCATCGATGGCTTCCACGCGGGCGTGCTCGCCAACACCCTGCGGGAGATGCTGGAGAACCCCTTCGAGAGCTTCGACGCGCTCCCGGAGGACGCCGAGGCGCAGGTCGCCGCCGTCGGGTAGGACGGCGGGGCTCTGGCCGACAGGGCCCCGTCATTGCCGCGCCAGCCTCCGGAGCCGCCGGAGGCCGAGGCCACCGGGGATGGGGCGGGGCCTGATCGGGCCGTGCGGCCCCTCCTCCGGGGCTCTTCGAGTCACGTATTCATGGCATTCGCTGGAAGTGCTCGGTCCGATGTCGGACATCAGCGGAAAATTGCGTGCGCCGCACGCAACCTGGCCTCCGTGCAGCCGATACTGGGACGTACCCCCACTCCCTCGCACGACCCTCGGCCGAGCCATGACCTCCCGGATCCAACAACCGAGCCGTCCCGCCTCCTCTAGCAAGACGTCCGCCCCCCAGCGCGCCGCGGAGCCGCGCGCGCAGGAGGACGCGTCCTCGCCGGGGGCCACCCCGAAGGCCGCGCCGCAGCCGCGCCCGGTGGTGAAGGACTTCTTCGACGACGCCCGTCAGGCGCGAAACGCCGAGTCCCAGCGGCATGGCTCCACGTTCCAGGCGGACCGGGGCCCCGCTGCGGCGCGGTCCGCGCAGCGGACGACGGGGACGCTGCTTCCGGAGCCCCTGCGGATGAGCGCCGCGGCGGTGCCCACCCAGCCGTCCAGCCGCCCCGGCATGGGCGCGATGCCGTATGACGGTGGCACCACGTTCCGCGTCTGGGCGCCCAACGCGCAGCGCGTGCAGGTGGCCGGTGACTTCAGCAACTGGCAGGCGGTGGAGCTGCAGCGCGAGCCGAGTGGCAACTTCTCGCTCGACGTCCCCGGCGCGAAGCCGGGGGACCAGTACCAGTACGTCATCCAGGGCAAGTACGGCGACTGGCGCTGGAAGGGCGACCCGCGCGCCCAGGACGTCACCAACTCCACGGGCAACTCCATCATCGTCGACCACAAGTCGTACGAGTGGAAGCACGACTACGACTTCAAGATGCCGCCCTGGAACGAGGCGGTCATCTACGAGATGCACGTGGGCACCTTCCACGACGAGCCCGGCTGGGGCCCCGGCAACTGGCAGAGCGCCATCGACAAGCTGGACCACCTCAAGGACCTGGGCATCAACGTCATCAAGATGATGCCCACGGCCGAGTTCGCGGCGGACTTCAGCTGGGGCTACAACCCCGCGTACCCCTTCGCGCCGGAGAGCGCGTACGGCACGCCGGACGACCTCAAGCGCTTCGTGGACGAGGCCCACAAGCGCGGCATCGGCGTGGTCATGGACGTCGTCTACAACCACCTGGGCCCCAGCGACCTGCCGCACTGGGACTTCGACGGCGAGACGTACGGCAAGGGCGGCAGCTACTTCTACACGGACTGGCGCGCCAAGACGCCGTGGGGTGACACCCGGCCCGACTACGGCCGTCACGAGGTCCGCGACTACCTGCGCGACAACGCCATGATGTGGCTGCGCGAGTACCACATGGACGGCCTGCGCGTGGACGCCACCAAGGAGATCCGGATGGCGAGCGGCGTGAACAACCCGGAAGGGTGGCAGCTGCTGCGCGACATCAACGACGCCGTCAACCGCGAGTTCCCGCAGAAGATCGTCATCGCCGAGGACCTGGGGGGCGATGGGGGCCTCACGCACCCGGACGGGGCGAACTTCGACAGCCAGTGGGACGCCAACTTCGTGCACCCGGTGCGCGCCGCGCTGACGGCGTTCTCCGACAGCGACCGGGACATGAACGCCGTCGCGGACGCCATCCGCTTCAAGTACAACGGCAGCGCCACCCAGCGCGTCATCTACACGGAGAGCCACGACGAGGTGGCCAACGGCAAGCAGCGCCTGCCCAGCGAGGTGGGGGGCTGGGACGCGGGTGGCTACCACGCCAAGAAGCGCTCGCTCATCGGCGCCGCGCTCACCATGACGAGCCCCGGCATCCCGATGATCTTCCAGGGCCAGGAGTTCCTCGAGGACGGTCACTTCCAGGACGCGGACCCGCTCGACTGGAAGAAGAAGGAGACCTACGCCGGCATCAACCAGGCGTACACGGACCTCATCAAGCTGCGCCGCAACTGGAACGACAACACCGCCGGCCTGCGGGGTGAGAACGTCAACGTCCACCACGTGAACAACAACGACAAGGTCATCGCCTTCCACCGCTGGGACAAGGGCGGGCCGGGCGACGACACCATCGTCATCGTGAACATGGGGGGCAAGCACCTCTCCAATTACGACCTGGGCCTGCCGTCCGACGGCACGTGGAAGGTGCGCTTCAACAGCGACTGGCAGGGCTACTCCGGTGACTTCGGCAACGCCCAGAGCTTCGACGTGGGCGGCCGGTGGAGCGGCAAGGACGGTATGCCCGCCAGCGGCACACTGAACAACCTCGGTCCGTATAGCGTGGTCATCCTCTCCAAGGACAAGTGATGAAGCTCGAAGGCTCCTGCCACTGTCGCGGCGTGCGGTTCAGCGTGGAGACGCACCATCCGTCTCCCTTCATGCGGTGCTACTGCTCCGTGTGCCGCAAGACGCAAGGCGGCGGGGGCTACGCCATCAACCTGTCGGGGGATGCGCGCACGCTCAAGGTGCGCGGCCGGCAGCACCTCAAGGTGTACCGGGCGCGCATCAAGAATCCGGAGGATGCGCGGGCCCGCAAGAGCACGGGGCAGCGACACTTCTGCGGTCGCTGTGGCTCCGCGCTCTGGCTGTATGACCCGACGTGGCCGGAGCTCGTCCACCCCTTCGCCTCCGCCATCGACACGCCGCTGCCGGAGGCGCCCGAGCTGGTCCACATCATGCTCGAGTTCAAGCCCGACTGGGTTCCGCTCCAGGCGGGCAAGAAGGACAAGAAGTTCCAGCGGTATCCGAAGGAGTCCATCGCCGAGTGGCATCAGCGCCACGGCGTGGAGGTGGAGTAGCCGCCAGCGCCTGGGGCATGGGCCGCCTGGCGGCCTGGTGCCCGGGCGTGCCGCGCGACGTTGCCCGGAACGTGGGTTGTGACGGAGGCCACCGGAGCCCAGCGTGACGCTCACACGCGGAGGGCAATCGATGGCACAGGGTGACACGCGGCGAATCCGATATGCGGTGGTGGGGGTGGGGAATATCGCGCAGGTGGCCGTGCTGCCCGCCTTCCAGCATGCCCGGGAGAACTCGGAGCTGGTGGCCCTCATCTCGTCCGACGCGGAGAAGCGCGACGTGCTGGGGAAGAAGTACGGTGTACGGTACACCGCGGGCTACGACGACCTCGAGCAGGTGCTGCGCGACGCGGACGTCGACGCGGTGTACATCGCGCTGCCCAACACCCTGCACCGCGCCTTCACCGAGCGCGCCGCGCGCGCGGGGGTTCACGTCCTCTGCGAGAAGCCGATGGCCACCACGGTGGAGGACTGCGAGGCGATGATTCGCGTCGCGGACGAGAACCACGTCAAGCTGATGATTGCCTACCGGCTCCACTTCGAGGAGGCGAACCTGCGCGCCATCGAGCTGCTGCGCTCGGGGCGCATGGGGGAGCCCCTAATGCTGTCGGCGCTGCTGACGCAGCAGGTGCGCGAGGGCGACATCCGGACGCGCGAGAGCGTGGGCGGAGGCGCGCTGCTCGATGAAGGGCCATACCCCATCAACGCCGCGCGCTACCTCTTCGGCGACGAGCCCACCGAGGTGTTCTGCTACACCAACGAGGAGCAGGATCCGCGCTTCCAGGGCGTGGATGCCTCGGCCTTCGCGTTGATGCGCTTCCCGAAGGGGCGGGTCGCGCAGTTCGCCATCAGCCACGCGGCATCGGCGGTCTCCAGCTTCCAGGTGGTGGGCGAGAAGGGCGACCTGCAGGTCGAGTCCGCGTTCGGATACGAGAAGGAGCGCAAGCACATCCTCACCGTGGGCGGGAAGTCCGAGGAGCGCGTGTTCGCCACGCACGACCAGTTCGCGCCCGAGCTCATCTACTTCTCGAAGTGCGTGCTGGAGGATCAGGTGCCCGAGCCGGACGGCTGGGAGGGGCTCGCGGACGTGCGCGTCATCACCGCGCTGCAGGAGTCGGCGAGGACCGGGCGCCCGGTGAAGCTTGCGCCATTCCAACGCCAACGCAGGCCTTCGGTGGACCAGCTCATCGTCCGGCCCGCAGTCGAGCAGCCGGAGCCCATCAACGCACCCGCGCCAGCGCAAGGCTGAAAGTGAGTTGAACGGAAATATCTCCCGCGTGCGTGCTTTTCAAGCGCACGATGTGAGGTGACGTCCGCCTCCGCAAGTCGTGTCAGACCCCTGGTGCATTCATTGCCGCGAACCGGAACACAAGGGGCGGCAATGACATCACACGCATCGCATCAGGGTTCCCACGTGGCGACGAATGTGCTGGAGCGCATTCGTCGCTGTGCCGCGGAGGTCACGCGCTATCCCATCGACATCCTGACGGCGGACGCGCAGCTCGAGGACGAGCTGGGGATCGACTCGGTCAAGCTCGCGGAGATTGCCGCGGTGGTCGGCCGCGAGTTCAGCATTCCGTCGGAGCGGCTGCCGCGCGGAGCCCAGGCCCGGACGCTGGGCGCCATCGCCGACGTCGTGGGACGGTGGGTCGCGGAGTCCTCGCGCCCGACATCGGCCGTCACCACGGCCACGCCGCCACCCGCTGTCGTTGCCGTCGCCACGGCGACCCGTGCTCCCGTCACGCCTCCGTTGCCCGCGGCGGCCAGCGAGGACCTCGAGGCGCGCGTGCGTGCCGTGTTCGCGAAGGTCACGCGCTATCCGGAGGCGCTGCTGACGGCAGAGGCGGACCTCGAGGACGAGCTGGGCATCGACTCCGTGAAGCAGGCCGAGGTGCTGGCCGTGCTCGTGAAGGAGCTGGGCCTGAGTGACGCCCCGCAGCCCTCCCAGCGGCTGCGGACGATTGCCGCCGTCTGTGAGATGGCGCGTGCGCGGATGGGGACTGCTCCCGCGCCCGTGGCGCCCGAGCGCGAGGCACGCACGCCTCGCCGTTCGCCGCCGCCAGTGGAGCTGCCTTTCGAGGGGAAGGTCGCGCTCGTCACGGGGTCGGGGAAGGGGATTGGCAAGGTCATCGCCGCGCGGCTGGCCAACGCGGGCGCGACGGTGGTGGTGAACTCCTTCCACTCTCGTGACGAAGGCGAGCGGACGGCTCGGGAGCTGAACGCCGCGGGTGGCAAGGCCATCCACGTGTGGGGCTCGGTCGCGCAGGAGGAGCACCTGGACCGCATCTTCGCCGCCATCATGGAGTCATTCGGCGGGCTGGACTTCCTGGTGTGCAATGCGTCCAACGGCCTCATTGGTCCGTTCGACCGGATTACGCCGCGCGACTGGGACAAGGCTTTCCGCACCTGCATCACCGGCACCTACGAGTGTGCGATGCGTGCACGGCCCCTGATGGCCCGACGGGGTGGGGGCAGCATCGTGACCATGTCCACGTCGATGTCCCAGCGGTACATGCATGACCTGGGATGTCAGGGCGTGGTGAAGGCGGGAGTGGAGTCGCTGACGCGCTATCTCGCCGCGGAGCTGGCACCGGACGGCATCCGCACCAACTGCGTGTCCGCGGGCCCGGTGCATGGGGAGTTGCTCGGCATGTTCCCGGACGCCGCGGGTCGTGTCGCGCGCTGGGAGGCCGCCACCCCGGGCGGAGAAATCTGCACGGCGGAGGATGTGGCGGACGTCACCGAGCTCCTGCTGGGACCGAAGACGCGGCGGGTGAACGGGGCCATCTGGGTGGTGGACGCGGGGCTCTCTGGAACCGTGGACGGGCTGCTGCCGGGAACGCCCGAGGCGCGGACCTCTCGGCCGGTGGAGCCGGGGTGGAAGCACCGCAATGGCCAGGACGTGGGCGCGCTGCTCGCGCTCGATTCCTGAACGCTTCGCACCGGAGGCAACCACCATGGGGTTCTTCGCCGTCCCGTACGACATTCATTTCGATGACACGATGGCCTACGGGAGCCATCACTTCCTCACGAACTTCAAGTTCCAATGTGCCGGACGGGAGCATCTGCTCTTCAGCCCGGCCGTCTTCGACGTGCCGGAGTTCCGGCGCGACTTCGACCAGGTGTTGTTGCTCACCTACGAGGGCTACACACGCAACCTGGCCTCCGCGTCGCTCGGGGACCGGCTCGTCGTACTGACGACGCTGGAGGAACGGGGAGAGGTCTCCATCCGCTTCTGCTTCCGGACGCTGAAGAGCGACGGCACGCCGGTGGCCTGCGGCTATCAGACGGTGCTCTGCGCGGACCGGACGAGCGGAGCGCTGTGCCCCTTCCCGGAGTCCTTCCAGCGCTGCTTCGAATCGCTGTCGGGAATCTTCGAGGCCGCCGCGCCGAAGAGCTTCCGGGACCGGGCGCAGCAGGGCGGCGCCGCCATCAAGGCGCTGTTCTCCGAGGACATTCAAGCGCTCGCGAAGGCGCTCCTCGCGGACCCTGCGTCCCTGGGGACATCCCGGGTGGTGTCGATGGACACCGTGTCCGCCTCACATGGCTCAGCGGAGTCGGGCCCGTTGGAGCTGCCTCCGGGGGCGACGGCGTACCTCTTCGCCGGACAGGGCTCTTTCGAGCCGGAGCTCTTCATCCGGCTCAAGGCGCTTCAGCCCGACCTCGGAAGTGAGCTCGAAGCCATCGCCACGGCCTGCCGCTCCGCGGGGGTGGACGCGGCCCCCTTGCTGTTCGCACAAGAGGCCGAGGACGTCCGGCGGGCGCTCGCACAGGTGCCGCAGTTGGATCAGCTCGGCATCTACCTGGCGGGCGTGCTGGGCGCCCGCTGGTTGCAGCGACAGGGCGTGAGTCCGGACGTGTTCGTGGGGCACAGCTTCGGGGAGATCGCCGCGATGGCGTCGGCCGGGGCGCTGGACCTGGCCACGGGCGCTCAGGTCGTCTGTCACCGCATCCGGGCGCTCCAGGTCCTCCCCGATGACCTGGGGACCCTGGCGGCGGTGGCGCTTGGTGAGGCGGACGCGGCTCGTGCCATCGCGGACTGTGGTGCCTCGGGGGTGACCATCGCGGGGCGGAACCACGCCCGGCAGACAGTGGTCGCGGGGGCGCGTGGGGCGCTCGAGCGGCTTCGCATGTTGCTGGAGTCCCGTGGGCAGGGGTTCACGTTCGTCTCCAGCCGCTACCCGTTCCATCACCCGGACATGGAGGAGGCCGCGAAGGGCTTCCGGACGTTGCTGGACGGCGTGACCATGCGCGCGCCGCAGGGACGCGTCTATTCGCCCATCGAACGCAGGCAGTACGTAGGTGGACAGCCCGAGCTGGCGGATGCCCTGGCCTCTCATCTGGTGCGGCCGTTCGACTTCTTCGGAACCGTGGAGGCCCTGTCGCGGGCTGGATGCACGCGGTTCGTGGACTGTGGGACCACCGGAGTCCTGGCACGCATCGTCCAGAAGGTCCTCCCCGCGAGCGGAGCCCATGAGGTCAGTGTCATCAGCAAGCTGCTGCCCGAGCCGGGCTCCGTCGGTGCGCCTCGTCCGGACGCTGGCGGGGCACCGCGTGTCGCGGACCCGGTTGATGGCATTGCGGTGGTGTCCCTGGGCTGCCTCCTGCCGGGCGGCGCGAAGGATCCGGAGGCGTACTGGCAGAACATCCGGCGGGGCATCAGCGGCATCGTCGACCCGAGCGTCGCGCAGCCGGAGCTGGTGACGGACTTCATGGGTCCGCATGGGACGCCGGACCGGGCGTACACGCTGCTCACGGGCCAGGTGCGTGATGAGGACCTGGTTCCACCTCCCGGATTCGACCCGGTGCGCTTCAGTCAGTACGTGCGCACGCAGAAGCTGCTGGCCATTGCGCTCGAGCAGGCGATGCGTGGGCTGAAGCCCATGGCGGCGGAGGCTCCTGGACGTATCCAGTGCCTGCTCGGTTCGACGGCGGAGGGCTCCGCCGAGTACGACGCCGCGCTGAGCGTGGAGGCCGGCGAGGCGCTGCTGTGCGCCAGGGGCGAGCGCATCCATGAGGTCGCGTCGCTCTCGACCGCCGCGCGCGAGGTGCTGGGCGTGGAGGCCATTTCCAGCGACCTGGCCCCGCATCCGACCCTCCAGGCGGTGGTGACGGACGTGGTGGGCGCGGGCGTCGCCACGACGTTGCTCGATGCGGCCTGTGCGTCGTCGCTCTACGCGATGGCGCTGGGCATGAAGGCGCTCGAGCGCGGCGACGCGGACCTCGTCCTGGCCGGCGGTGTCTTCTCGCCGGGACCTGGGAACAGCTGTCTGTTCTCCCAGTTCAACGGCCTCTCCGCCACGGGGAGCCGGCCCTTCGACGCGAGCGCGGACGGCGTCATCTTCGGTGAAGGCGCGGGCGTCGTGGGGCTGATGCGGCTGAAGGATGCCGTGGCCGCGGGACACCGGGTGTATGCCGTCATTCGTGGCGCGGGGCTCTCCAGCGACGGGCGGAGCAGCTCGGCGAACGTGCCTCGTTCGGAGGGGCAGGTGGCCGCGATGGAGGCGTGCTACGCCCAGGCCCAGGTGGAGCCTTCCACCATTCAGTACATCGAGGCGCATGGGACGGCGACTCCAGCGGGCGACGCCACGGAGCTGAAGTCGATTGCCCGCGTCTTCGGTGGCAAGCGCGGTGGCATCCAGCTCGCCAGCGTCAAAGCGTTGATTGGCCATGTTGGCTGGGCCGCGGGGGCGGCCTCGGTCATCAAGCTGTGCAAGGCGCTCGAGCACCGGCTCTTCCCGGTGCAGGCCCAGTTCACGCAGCCGGGGGCCGCGCTGCTCGCGATGGGGCCCGGCTTCGAGGTGAATACGCGAGAGCAGCCCTGGCCGGAGAATGGAGCGCTGCCGCGGCGAGCCGCGACCAATGGCTTCGGCTTCGGTGGAACCAATGCCCATCTCGTGCTGGAGGAGTACCGGGGACTGGCGGACGCGCCTCGGGCGGTGTCTGGAGCGCGGGACGATTCCGACCTCGTGGTGGTGGCCGCGGAAGGCCTGTTCCCCGATGGGCAGGGGAGGCCCGTGGCGGGGGCTGGCGCGGAGATGGGGGCGCGTTTCGACCTGTCGGCGCTGCGACTGCCGCCGACGGTGCGCCTGCTGCCAGACATCTCCGAGGACATGGACGCCACGCAGCATGTGGGCCTCGTCGTCGCGAGTGCGCTCGCCCAGAAGCTGGGGGCGTTCGACGCGCTCCGAGCGAAGACGGCCATTGTCGTCGGGCTCGAGGGAAAGACGCGTCGCGGGGTCGAGGCGGTCCAGCGGGTCCTGGCGTTCTCGCTGCAGCGACGACTGCATGAGAAGACCCGGCGCGAGCCTGCGTCCGCCGCCGTGCTGCCGCTCGCGGAGCGGTTGCATACGGTGGTGACGGAGTCACTTCGTCCCTCGGGGCCCTACACGCTTCAGGGCATGATGCCCAACGTCACGCCCGGCCGCGTCGCCGGAGCGCTCGACGTCAAGGGGCCCAACTTCGTGGTGGATGCCGGGGCCGCATCCTCGGCGGCGGCGTTGAAGGCCGCGCGGGGGCTGCTGGAGAGCGGCTTCGAGCTGGTGTTCGTGGGCAGCACGCACATCGGCCGGCCTGGGGAGGTTCGGGGAGCGATTCCTCCCGAAGAGGGAGCCGCCCTGTTCGCCGTGACGACGGCCGCGAGGGCCCGGAGCCTGGAATTGAAGCCCCTGTGTCACCTCCGGTTTGCGCCTGCTGGCAGGACGCGGCCTGGCCAAAGCGTCGATCTCCCGCCGCACTCGGCGGGAGAGAGCCTGGCGCTCCTCCGGGCGGTGCGGGCGGCGGCGAACGGACAGGCAGCCTCGCTTCGCTTCCACCCGGATGTGGCCACGGGCTCGCGGCTGGAGGTGGAACTCGTCCCGGCAGCGGAACATTCATCATTCGCTGTACGACCGGATGGGGCCGTGGGGGCACAGCTCCAGGCGGAGCTGGCTTCGACCGAGGGGCGTGCGTCGGCTGCTGCACGGTCGGCGGATGAACAGGTGTCGTCGAATGAGCGCATGCCGGTGGCCGGTGCACCCGAGTCTGCCGGTGGTGGCTTCGACCATTCGGGAACCATCCGCTACCACGCACCGGTCCTCGTCGAGCGGCCGGCAGCGCGGATACGGACCGCGCACCTGCGGGGACGAAGAGTGCTGTTCATCGCCCAGGACGTGACGATGGCCCGCGAGCTCGCGGGCAAGGCCGAGGCGCTCTGCGGTCCGGACCACCTCATCCTGTGCTCGGGGACTTCAGTCGCGGACGGCCGCATCCGGTACATCGACCTCACCTCGGAGGCCACTGCGGAGGCGGGCTTGTCGGCACTCGCCTTCGAGCCCGAGGTCGTCCTCGCGGTCAGCCGCGTCGAGGCGGGAGCGGGCCAGGCGGAGGTGGTGGCAGACACGGCCGTGAAGCACGGCGCCCTGGAGCTGCTCTTCCTTGTGGCACGTCGCGCCTATGAGCGACTGCAGCGCAGTGAGGTCGAGCTGGCCAGCCTCTGCATCGGCGCGGTGGGTGCGCGCAGGTGCCTGCACCCCATGTCCGGCCTGTTCGCGGGACTGCTCAAGTCCATCGGCCGCGAGGTCCCCGCCAGGAAGGTTCACGCCGTGTCCACGTCGGCCAATTCGCTTCAGGCTGCGCTCGAGCGGGTCGAGGCCGAGCTGGGAACGGAAGTGGAAGGCACTCCGTCCATCGAAGTCTGTTTCGACGGGCCACGGCGCTGCGTCCGCGTGCTGCGTGAGACAGCCGTCGTCGCGGACGCGGCGCCGACGCTCGACGCGGGTTCGGTGGTCCTGCTCACGGGCGGTGGACGCGGTGTCACGGCCGTGCTCGCAGGGGCGCTGCTCAAGCGCTACGGGTGCAGGGTGGTCCTCCTGGGCCGGAGCGATCCCAACGAGGCACCCCAGCACGTCCTCCAGGCGCGAGACGAGGACCTGCCCCAGGTGGAGCGTGCGTTCTATGCCTCCGAGCTGGCGCGCAATCCGGGCACGCGGATGCCCGAGCTGCGCAAGCGCTTCGAGCGATTCCTGGCCGCGCGCGAGCTGAAGGCGACCCTGGAAGGCCTCGCGAGGCTCCCGGGACAGGTGCGCTATCACGCCGCGGACGTGACGCGGGCCGAGGACGTCGAGCGGGTGGTCCAGGAGATTGCCGACACGTATGGACGACTGGACCTGGTGGTTCATGGCGCCGGCACGCAGACCTCCAAGAAGCTGAACCGGAGGCAGCTCGGGGAGCTTCGAACCAACCTGGGCACCAAGCTGAGGGGCCTCCGGAACCTGCGAGACGCCTGCGCCTCCCGCTTCGCGCGGCCCGTGGCGTTCCATGTCCTGACGTCCGCGTTCAGCTACATCGGGAATGACGGCCAGGCGGACTACGGGGCGGCGAACGAGGCCCTGGACAGGCTCTGCGCCTGGGTCAGCGATGCCAGCCAGGAGGTGCGCTGGTGCAGCGTGGGATGGCTCGCGTGGGACGGTATCGGCATGACGCGCGGCTCGGAGTACCGGGTGCTCGGTGCCAGCCGGCAGCTGCGAGGCATCCGGGCGGAGGAGGGCGAGGCGCTCTTCCTTCAGCTCGTCGAGGGGAAACCCCGTCAGCCCATCAACGTCCAGCTCACCGACAGTGAGCGCGGGTACTACGGGCTGGAGGTGATGCCCGCGGAGCCGGTGGCGGACAGTGCCTCCGGGCCGGTGCGCCACCCGCTGGTCGTCGACGCGGCGAGCGTGCCGTGCCTGGAGGACCACCTGGTCCGGGGCACACCGACCCTGCCGGGGGCCTGGGCACTGGACCTGATGCTGCAAGCCGCGGTGGGCGACGGGCGGCCGGAGCTGCGCACCGTCACCATCGAGGACGTCCGGTTCTCACGCTTCATTCGCGTGAAGCCCGGAGGCCAGCAGCACCTGCGCGCCGAATGCACGCCGCTCGAGGACATGCCGGGTCGGTACTGCGTGCAGGTCCGGCTCCTGGGGGACATCGTCCATGCAACGGGTGTCGTTCTGGAACGGGACCTCGTCTACGCGGAGGCCCGCTTCACGTTGACGCCGGAGCCTCCCCGGGGGACGCCGGCCCTGGATGCAGCGGCGCCCACGGGACGGGCGCTGCGGGTCCGCGACCCGCACTGTGCGACGGGAGCCCCCATCGAGCTGCGAAAGATGTTCGATTGCCTGGAGGAGATCCGGATCGAACCCGCGGCCCGTTTCGCACGGCTGGGGCTGCCCGCGGTGCCTCGGCAGGCGGGGAGTACGGTGCCCGCGCTCGTCCTCGATGCCGCGTTGCGGTTGAGCGCGATGCACGTGGACGGAGAGTCGAGCGCCGTGTTCGCACCCATCCAGTTCCAGCGGGCAACGTTCGATCGGGGACTGGTGGACGTCGGGGGCGGAGCACCGCTTCGCCTCTCATTGAAGGCGCTGCCGCCGCGAGTGGATGGCGAACTGCTGGAGTGCGGCAGCGTCGCGGCGCTCGACGAGGCGGGACGGCTCCGGATGTTGCTCGAGGGCGGCCTCGCGCGGCCCATGGCTTGAAACCTCTCCGCATTGGGTGAACACATGCGTGCTTCGATTTCCCCGGCGGGAGTGATTCCCGCCGATGACCCGCGCCGGCTCCGTGCCGAGCTGCGCCGGGTGATGCCTCCGGAGTCCTTCCAACCGCAGCCGTTGCGCGGCGTTGTCGCGCTGGGGCTCGTGCCGGTGGCCGGCGTCTTGATGTGGGCGGCGGGCAGCGGGACGTTCCCGTGGTGGGCGTGCCTGCTCATCTCGTTCGTGCTGGCGCAGGTGGTGACCGCCGTGGCGCTGATCGCACACGAGGCGCTGCACCACGCGGTGTTCCGCAGCAGAGCGCTCGAGAGCCTCCTGGGCTGGGTGGGCTTCAGCCCGTTCTTGGTAACGCCGGGGAACTGGCGGGCCTGGCACGTCCAGGCGCACCACAGCGCGGCGAATGTCCTGGCCCGCGATCCGGACATCCTGCCCCGTCAGAGCGAGTGGCGGACCCAGTGGTTCGCCAAGGTGTTCCATGCGATGTCGCCGGGCTCCGGCTCGTGGCTGAGCTTCGTCAGCTTCACGTTCTTCTTCACCGCGCAGGGGCAGGCCTTCCTGTGGCATCACAGCTCGCTGCCGCAGTTCAAGCACGTCCACATGCATCGGGCGCGTGAGCGCATCCTCACCGTGCTCGTGATGCTCGGTTGGATTGCCCTGGGCTGGATGATGGGGCCGCTGGGGGCGCTGTACGCGCTCGTCCTGCCGCTGCTCATCGGCAACTTCACGCTGATGATCTACATCGCGACGAACCACTGGCTGCTGGCCGCGCACGAGGAGTCGGACAACCCGTTCGTGAATACCGCCAGCGTGGCGACGCACCCGGTGATGGACTGGATGCACGTCAACTTCAGCCACCACCAGGAGCACCACATCTTCCCTGCGATGAGTCCGAAGTTCGCGCCCCTGCTGCGCAAGCACCTGCGCGAGCTCAACGCCGAGGCGTCGCAGGTGTACCCGCACCTGCACGCGCTGCGCATGCTCTACCAGCGCCCGGCGCTCTACGCGGAGGATGGCCAGACGTTGATGGGGCCGGACGGCACGCCCGCGATTGCCGCGGAGGAGCTGCGCCGCAAGCTCAAGGGACCGGAGGCTGTCGCGTCCTGAGGCTGGATGCAGGACGGGCGGGGTCGTTCGAGCCCCGCCCGTCCTGGAGGGCCTGGCCGGGTGGCACGGTGGGCGCACCCGGCGGGGCCTCAGGCCGTGGCGGAGCGCACCGCCGCGAGCAGCTCACCGGAGTCGACGAGCTGGCTCACGGCCTCGATGTCCCGGTGCAGCTCGCGGTCCTTCTCCATGTGGGGGACCTTCGAGCGCACCAGCTCGTAGGCCGCGAGGGCGCCCTTGCCGGGCTTGAGGGGCAGGCGGAAGTCCAGGGCCTGCGCGGCCACCAGGATTTCAATGGCGAGGCAGGTGCGAGCGAAGTCGCTGACCTGCCGGCCCTTGAGGGCCGCCGTCATGCCCATGGACACGTGGTCCTCGCGGCCGGCGGAGGAGGGAATCGAGTCCACCGACGCGGGGTGGCTCAGCACGCGCGACTCGGCCACCAGCGCCGCGCTCGTGACCTGCGCAATCATGAAGCCGGAGTTCAGCCCCGAGTTCTTCGCCAGGAACGCCGGCAGGTTCGACAGGGCCGGGTTCACCAGCTGCTCCACGCGGCGCTCGCTGATGGACGACAGCTGCGTGAGCGCCATGGCCACCACGTCCATGGCCAGGGAGATGGGCTGACCGTGGAAGTTGCCGCCCGAGACGATGCGCTCCGACTCCGCGAACACCAGCGGGTTGTCGGTGGCGCTGTTCACCTCCACCTCGAGGATGCGCCGGGAGAACGCGATGCCCTCGCGCGCAGCGCCGTGGACCTGCGGCATGCAGCGCAGGGAGTAGGGGTCCTGCACCTTGCTGCAGTTGATGTGCGACTCCACCAGCTCGCTGCCCGCCAGGATGCGCCGCAGGTGCTCCGCGACGTCCTTCTGCCCGGGGTGCGCGCGCACATCGTGAATCTCAGGGATGAAGGGCTTGTGGCTTCCCAGCAGCCCTTCCAGCGTCATGGCACCCGCGACGTCCGCGACGTCCGAGAGAGACTCGGCTCGGAGCTGGAGCAGGGTGCCCACCGCACACATGGCCTGGGTGCCATTCACCAGCGCGAGGCCCTCCTTGGCCTCCAGCACGACCGGCTTCAGGCCGGCGCGGTCCAGCGCCTGCCGCGCGGGCATCCGCTGCCCCTGGTAGAAGGCTTCACCCTCGCCGATGAAGACGAGCGCCAGGTGCGCCAGCGGGGCCAGGTCGCCGGAGGCACCCACGCTGCCCCGCTCGGGGACCACGGGCACCACGTCGCGGTTCAGCATGTCCAGCGCCAGGGACAGCGTCTCCATGCGGATGCCGGAGTAGCCCTTGGCGAGCACGTTGCACCGCAGCAGCAGCAGGGCCCGGGCTTCCGGGAGGGGCAGGGGCGTCCCGACGCCACACGCGTGCGAGAGGATGAGGTTGCGCTGGAGGTCTCGCAGGTCCTTCTTGTCGATGCGGACCTCGGCCAGGGTGCCGAAGCCGGTGTTGATGCCATAGGCGGGGGTGTCTCCAGCGGCGACGCGGTCCACCAGGGCGCGCGAGGCTTGAACGCGGACCGCGGCGTCGGGAGATAGCTCCACGGTGGCCTCGTTGCGGGCCACCTGGAGGATTTCTTCCAGCTTCAGCGTGTCGCCGTCGATGAGGATACGGGGGCGTGACATTGGGAGCTCCAAAGGGGTGCGGCGGAAGGCCGGGCACCCTAGCGTAAACGGGTGCGTTGGTTGCGGGCGCTTTACACCCAGCAGGAGGGCTCGTATAGCTCCCGGCCGTCCGAAGAGGGAGGTTGCAGGCGCCGTGGCACTCATCGTCCAGAAGTATGGCGGTACCTCCGTTGGTGACGTGGGCCGCATCAAGAACGTGGCCCTGCGCTGCCTGGCCGCCCAGGAGGCGGGGCACGACGTGGTGGTCGTCGTGTCCGCCATGTCGGGCGAGACCAACCGGCTGCTCAAACTCGTGTCGCAGATCACCGACCGGCCCGACGAGCGCGAGCAAGACGTGGTCGTCGCCACCGGCGAGCAGGTCTCCGTCGGCCTCGTGGCCATGGCCATCCACGCCCAGCAGGGGAAGGCGACCAGCTTCCTGGGACACCAGGTGCGCATCACCACCGACAGCACCTTCTCCAAGGCCCGCATCAAGAGCATCGACGCGCAGCCCATCCGCGCCGCGCTGGCCCGTGGGCACATCGTCGTGGTGGCGGGGTTCCAGGGCGTGGACGAGTCGGGCAGCGTCACCACGCTGGGACGCGGGGGCTCCGACACCACCGCCGTGGCCGTGGCCGCCGCGCTGAACGCGGACGCCTGTGAAATCTACACGGACGTGGACGGCGTCTACACCACCGACCCGAACATGGTGCCCTCCGCCCGCAAGCTGGACCGCATCACCTACGAGGAGATGCTGGAGCTGGCCAGCGTGGGCGCCAAGGTGTTGCAGATCCGCTCGGTCGAGTTCGCCATGAAGTACAAGGTGCCGCTCTGGGTGAAGTCGTCCTTCACCGACGACCCCGGCACCCTCGTGTGTGAGGAGGACAGTTCCATGGAGGATGTGCTGGTCCGCGGAGTCGCCTACGACCGGAACGAGGCGAAGATTACCGTGTGCGGCGTGCCGGACGTCGCGGGCGCGGCGGCGAAGATCTTCGGTCCGCTCGATGAGAAGCACATCGTGGTGGACCTCATCGTGCAGAACCCCGCGAAGGAGGGCCGCACGGACGTCACCTTCACCGTGGGCAAGACGGACTTCCTGACCGCGCAGGACCTGGTGCGGAAGGTCGTGGAGGAGATTGGCGCGACCGGCATCGAGACGGACCCGGACATCGCGAAGGTGTCCATCGTCGGCGTGGGCATGCGCAACCACTCGGGCGTGGCGGCGCGGATGTTCCAGGCGCTGTCGGCCGAGGGCATCAACATCCAGATGATCTCCACGTCGGAGATCAAGGTGTCATGCGTGGTCCACTCCAAGTACACGGAGCTGGCCGTGCGCGCGCTGCACACCGCCTTCGGGTTGGACCAGCCGCTGCCGCCCGAGGGCGTCTCCGCCGTGTCCGAGACGGCGGCTCTGAAGGGCGAGAAGGCCTGAGACCGTGGCGAGCCGCACCGCAGCGCTCGCTGCCGTCGCGCTGGGGGTGTTGGGCGTGGGCGTCGTCGCGCGCCTGCGCTGGCCGGATGCGGGGCCGGCGCTCGACTGTGCTCCGGAGGCGGTGCGGATCCGCCCGGATGGCGTGGCCACCTGCGGCGACGGCGCGGTTCCCACGGGAGCGCAGGCGCTGGCCCTGGGGCGCCGGCTGGATCTGAACTCGGCGACCGAGGAGGAGCTTGCCCTCCTTCCGGGCGTGGGGCGCTCGCTGGCGCGCAGCCTCGTCGAGGCACGGGAGGAACAAGGGGGCTTCAAGCGCTGGGAGGACGTGGACGCCGTTCGCGGCGTGGGTGCTGCCAAGTTGCAGACCCTCCAGGCGGCCACCTCGCTTGGAGCTCCTCCGGACGCCGGGCCCGTGTGGTAAGCACGTCGAGTGCAGATCGCGTGCCCTCAGTGCTCGATGCAGTACGTCCTCGACTCCCGCCTGCTTCCGCCAGGAGGCGCGTCCGTCCAGTGCACGCGCTGTGGTCACGTCTTCATGGCCGCGCCGCACGGCGCGCCGCCGCCTTCGCGGTCGACGCCTGCGGTGACGGGAGGCTCGGGGCAGGCGACGCGCTCGGCACTGAAGTCCACCCAGCTCTTCGGAGGGGCACCGTCAGGGGGCTCGGCGCCCGCGTCGAGCGCGACGCAGGCCTTCGGGGCCGTGCCTCCCGTCGGGGGCGGGGCGCCGGCGGCGGTGCCTCCGTCGATTCCGCCCGTGGGCACGACGCAGACGTTTGGCGCGGTGCCCCGAGGGCCCGGCGCCGATAACGCGACGCAGGCGTTCGGGGCCGCTCCCCCCGTGGGGCGGACGCAGACCTACGGTGCGGTTCCCGCGCAGGGGGCGGCTGTGGGGTCGACGACGCAGACCTTCGGCGCGGTGCCTCCCGTGGCGCCCGCGGTTCCTCCTGTGGGAAGGACGCAGGCCTACGGGGCGGTCTCCGGGCAACCTTCAGGGCCGGTGGGACATTCGACGCAGGTGTTTGGCGCGGCGCCAGGGCAGGTGCCCAGCGAACAAAAGGGCACGACGCAGACCTACGGGGCCTTCACGCCCCCGGAGCCAGGGGGCGCGCCGCCCAGCAACAGAACGCAGGTGTTCGGCGCCGCGCATGGGCAGGTGCTGACCCCGCCACCTGTCAGTCCACTCTCCGTGGGCTCCCTTCCCTCGAACGATGCCCCTGGCCCGCTGGGACGAAGCCAGGCGTTCAGGGCCGTGCAGGCGCCAGCGGCCGAAGCCCCCGGCGGTACCCGGAGCGTCGTCGGCTCGGTGCCTCCGGTCGCGCCTCTTGCTGAGGTTTCCGGTCCCTTGGCTCCGAGCCTTGGCGCGGAAGCCCCGCACGACGGCGTCCCCGGGACGCCGCAAGCCCCGGGTGTCCGTTCGACGAGCCCCTTCGGGCTCTCCTCCCTCCCTGCCGCCGACAGTGGCATCGACCTGCCTCCCGAGTCCGAGCCGGCCGCGGAGGCCCCCTCGCTGCCGGGAGACTTCGGCGCGATGGGGAACACGTTCGGTTCCGGGGCGGAGGCTGTCGATGCCCCCGCGCCACGCCGCGCTCCCGTGGAGTTGCCGCCTGACCTGCTGTCGTCCTCCCGCATGTCGGCGCCGGGCCCCATCGAGTACGCGAGCAGTTCCTCGTCAGGCGTGCGCCCCCGGCTGGTGCTGGTCCTCCTGGTGGGGCTCGCACTCGTGGCCAGCCTGGCCACCCTCGCGCTGAAGGGACGGCGCGTGGAGATTCCCACGGAAGCGGTGGACAAGACGGACCGGGCGGCGGTCCTCCTTCGCCGCGACGACACGGCCTCGCGCGAACAGGCCATCCAGCGCTTGCGCGAGGTCATCGGGTCACAGCCGCGCTATGTCGAAGCGCACGCCGAGCTGGCGGTGGCGCTCGCCCTGAACCTGTCCGACCTCCAGGCCGACGCCGAGCGGCTTCGTACGCGAAGTGAGGCGGTCGCGCGTGCAAGGGAGACCGCGCAGACGATTCGCGACCCCGCCGAGCGAGCGCTCCGCCGTAGCGCGCTCCAGCGAGACCAGGACGCCATCGCGCGTGACATGGCGCCGCTCCGCGCTTCGATTGAAACGGTCCGCAAGGAACTGGATGCCCAGATGACCCTGCTGGGCAAGGCGCCCGAGACGGAGTCCACGTCCGCGGCGGCGGCTCGGCTGAAGGCCCAGGCCCTATACGCCTCCGTCCTGGCGGCGCCGGATTCGCTGGGGCTCGCCGAACGCCTGCGGAAAGGGGAGAGCGCGCCGCATCTCTGGAGCACCGTGGCCAGGGCCGAGTATGCGCTGAGTGCCAGCTCCCCACCGGACACGCTCATGTCGGCGGCCAAGGACCTGGAGGTGCTGCGCCAGGCCGACAGCTCCTTGCTGCGGGCCTATCTCCTCGGAGCCCGGGTGGCGTTGCGGCTGCGGGATACGGCCACGGCGCGTTCGCTTCTGGACGATGCACTGGCGCTCAACCCCGGTCACCAGGTGGCAAAGCGGCTGATCGAGCAGATCGACTCGAACGTCGCCGCACCCTGAAACGACGACGGGCGTTCCGTCCCGCGGGGCTGGAGAAAGTCCAGTCCTGCACCGCCGGGCCCGGGCTCGACGGGGGGCTCCCGTGGGATTTGGGCGCCGCAGCCAAGGCATGCCTCTTGCTGGACCCAGCGCAAGTTCGAGGACTGGGTGCTCGGGAGGCTGGGTTGATGGCGGAGGTCTTCTTCTGGTGTGCGGTGGTGCTACTCGCGCACACGTATTTTCTCTATCCCTTGAGTCTTTTTCTGCTCGAAGGGGCCGCGCAGGTACTCAAGAACGCCCGCAAGGTGCGGCAGGGAGACGCGGAGCCGCAGGTGGAGGGAGGGCAGAGACCGTTGCCCTCGGTGAGCCTGGTCGTCGCGGCCTACAACGAGGCCTCGTGCATCCAGCAGAAGCTGGAGAACAGCCTCGCGCTGGCGTACCCGGCGGAGAAGTTCGAGGTGCTCATCGGCTCGGATGGGTCGTCGGACGGGACGGATGACATCGTCCGCGCGTGCACCGACGCGCGCGTGCGGTTGTCTCCGGCGCCGCGGGCGGGAAAGACGACGGTGCTCAACCGCTGCATCCCGATGGCGAAGGGGGACATCGTCGTCCTGTCCGACGCCAACACGATGATTGAGCCCGAGGCCATCGAGCGCCTGGTCCGCCACTTCGAGGACCCGGAGGTGGGGGCTGTCTGCGGCAAGCTGCGGCTCTACAACCCCACGAAGCAGGACTACGAGGAGAGCGCCTACTGGAGCTACGAGTCCCTCATCAAGCTGTACGAGGGGCGTCGCGGCGCGGTGGTGGGGGCCAACGGCGGGCTCTACGCCATCCGCCGCTCGCTGTTCACCCAGCTGCCGCCGTCCACCATCGTGGACGACTTCGTGATTCCGCTGCGCATCCTGGAGAACGGCTACAAGGTCGTCTACGAGGAGCACGCTGTCGCGCACGAGGAGACGACGGAGGACTACGGTAAGGAGTTCGGCCGGCGGGCCCGCATTGCCGCGGGCAACTTCCAGAGCCTGCGCATGGTGCCCGGCCTGCTGCTGCCGACCGCGGGCTTCCCGGCCTTCGCCTTCTGGTCCCACAAGCTGCTGCGCTGGTGCGCGCCCGCACTCATGGGGCTGGCGCTGGTGGTGAACCTGTTCCTGCTCGACCGGCTCTTCTACCAGTTCACCCTCTTCATGCAGGCGCTGTTCTACGCGCTCGCGTACCTGGGGAAGACGGGGGTGCTGAAGCGGGGGACGTCGAAGAAGGCCGCGTCGGTGGCGTACTACTTCGTGACCATGAACCTGGCCATCGTCGTGGGCTTCTGGCGCTTCCTGCGCAACTCACAGCGCGCCGCGTGGGACCGGACGGCTCGCGCCTGAGGGTGGTTTCGCGCTGGCCGGAGGCCGCTGCCCGACGATGGGGCGCGGCTCACCGGCCGGTGTGCCTTTCTGCCGGTGCCATGAGTCCCTGCCTGACGGCTGCAGGTGGCCCAGGGAGACGTGGACCCGCGTGACATGCAGCGTGGCCGGGCGGTTCACGGCGAGCGTGTCGTCACGGTTGCCGAACGCCCGGCGCGCCTTCTGCCAGGATTTCGGCGAGCGCGGCGATGTGCCGCTCGTCGGTGCCGCAGCACCCGCCGAGCAGGCGCGTGCCGAGCTCCGCATGGACACGGGCCATCTCCCGCGCGAATGCGTCCGGAGGCGCGGTGTCGAGCTCCGCGCGCCCGTCGAGCTCCTCGGGGGAGAGGCGGGAGGTATTGGCCTGCAGTCCCACCACCCGCGCGCCGAGGGAGGGGGACGCGGACAGCTGGCGCGACAGGCCCTCGCGGAAGACGGAGGGGTGGACGCAGTTCACCATGTACGCTGTCGGGCGCGCGCCGGGCAGGGCGTCGATGCGCGCCACGGCCTCACCCAGCGGGGTTCCGTCGAGCAGCGTCCCGGCGGGACGGAGGACGAAGCTCAGGAGGAACGGTGCCCCGGTTCGCGCCATCGCCAGGGCGAGGCCCTCGGCCTCCGAGAGCGCTGGCAGCGCCTGGGCCACGAGGAAGTCCACCCCGGCGCGCGCGAGCGACTCCACGTGGGGCGCGTGGAAGGCCGCCGCCTCCTCGCGGGGGAGGGCCTCCGCGGGCTGATAGGCGTCCCCGCGGCACCCGACGAGCCCTCCGATGAAGACGTTCTCCCCCCGGGCCCCGACTTCATCGCGCAGGCCCGCCAGCAGCCCCACTGCTTGGGCGAAGACGTCCCGGCCGGCGAGGCCTGCGCGCGCGAGCCGTTCCGTGTTCGCGCGCCAGGTGGGCGTGAGGAGCAGGGTGGGCAGGCCATGGCGCAGGCCGATGTCGCGGTAGTCGCGGTAGATGCCGGCGAGCGCCTCGCGTCCTTCCGGAGTGAAGAGGAGGCCCGCGTTGGCCACATGCGGGTCCAGCAGTCCCGCGGGGTGGCGGCGCAGGCGCTCGACCACGGAGCCCTCGGCGAGCACCCGCGGTGCCTCGTTCAGGGCACGAAGGAAAGCTCCGTGGCGCGCCAGGCCATCCATCAGCGCGCCTCCGTCATCGTCAACACCATCCGAAACCTCGCCTCACCGGACTTCATTCGCGAGTATGCCTCTCCCGCACTCTCGATCGGCATCGTTTCGATGGGCCGGGTTGCCTGCATGGCGTGGTACGTCCTCGGCAAGGCCATCACCTGCGCGCCCTCATCCGGTAGATTCCTGGTCATGGATGCTCCTGCCATGGGCGCGGCCCCATGGTGCGAGGCCGCCTGGGGAACCCTTCCCAGGGTCAGTTGTACGTGTTGCGTCCCGCCATGACGCCGCCGTCGACATCCCAGATGGCGCCGGTGACCCAAGACGTCTCGTTCGACAACAGATGGGCGATGGTCTGCGCAACATCCTCTGCGCGGCCCACGCGGCCGATCGGATGGAATCCACTGAACCCCTGGAGCGCACTGTGAAGCTGCTCCTTCGGGATGAAGCCTTCGTAGATGGGGGGCTCGACGACAGCTGGCGAAATCGCGTTGACGCGGATGTCATGGCTGGCCAGCTCCATCGCCAGGTGCTGCGTCAGCGAGTGAAGTCCTGCCTTGGCCATCGAATAGGCCGAGGAGGGAGTGGCCTGGATGGCCTGCTTGGCCCACATCAAGCCGATGTTGACAATCGCCCCCCCTTGCGCAGCGCGACCATGGACCTGGCGACGGCCTGCGTGATGAAGAAGAGGGCCTTGTTGATGTCGAGGTACAGGTCGTAATCGCGTTCCTCGCGCTCCAGGGACGCCTTCGGTAGGAAGACGCCCGCAGCGTTGACCAGCAGCGTCGCGTCGGCGTGGTCCCTGGCTGGCACTGGGTGAGCGTCGGGCCACCGCAGTCGGCGGCGGTCCGACACGGAACGCCTCAGGCGGCCTGATAGATCCGGATGTCCGGGGCGGCGTCGAGGAGCGGCGTCAGCGCGGTCACGACGTCGGAAGTGAACAGGTCGGTCTTGAGGTAGGCGCTGGCCTGCTGCGCCGTCTCGAATCCGTGGAGCACCTGCACGTCCTCGTCCCGGACGAGCAACTCCTTCGACTTCGCGCCGGCGATCGTCTCGAGGAAGGGCGCCTTGTAACGCTGGTACACACCGGCGGCCGCGGGCCGGTTGGCATGAGAGATCTGCAGAGTGATTTGCACGTAGACCATGGGGTTCCTCCGTCTTGACGTCCGTGTTACGTGAAAGATGAGCTATCCCGCAGAGGGCGCTTCGAAAGCAGCCGCTGGCTCCACTCCGCGCCTGGGATGGCAGGTCGGGCTCTCCTCACAGGGAGCCGACGAGGAATTCATGCGTCTGAGGACCCACTGTCGCAAACGAGATGTTCTTGGCTCCCGGCAAAGGAAATCTTGACCGCCCATGAGCGCGCCCGAACACCTCAATGCCCTGCGTGCCTTTGAGGCGAGCGCCAGGCACGAGAGCTTCTCCGCCGCAGCCGCCGAGCTTCATGTGACCCCTGCGGCGGTCGGGCAACTCGTGCGGAGCCTCGAGGAGGCGCTTGGCACGACGCTGTTCCACCGGGGCACGAGCGGACGGAAGCGGCTCGTCCTCACCGAAGCGGCCCAGCGGGCGCTGCCGGATATCCGCGCGGGGTTCGAGCGGCTGAGCGCCGGCGTCGCGCGGCTGAAGGAGGGCTCGGCGGCCGGTGTGCTGACCGTGACGGTCAGCCCCGCCTTCGCGGCCAAGTGGCTCCTGCCGCGCCTCGAACGGTTCCAGGCCGCATGGCCGGAGCTGGACGTGCGGCTCGACGCGTCCACCGAGCTGCTCGACTTCGCCACGCGCGGGGTGGATATCGGCGTGCGCTACGGACCTGGAGGCTGGCGCGGGCTGGTCGCGGAGAAGCTTCTCGACGAGGAGGTCTATCCCGTCTGCTCGCCTGCACTCCTGCGGCAGAATCGCCGACTGCGTCGGCCGTCGGACCTGCGCGGCCTACGGCTCATTCACGACCGGTCCGTGGACGCGCGCTCGGGCTTCGTCACGTGGGATGCCTGGCTCGAGAAGGCGGGCGCAAGGGACGTGGAGACGAAGCGAGGCCTGCGCATCAACAACTCCGCCGCGGTGCTTCAGGCGGCGATCGACGGGCAGGGCGTGGCGCTGGCCCGCAGCATCATGGCGCATGACGACCTCGCGGCCGGACGGCTGGTGCGTCTGTTCCCGGAGGTCGAGTTCCCTTCCAAGCTCGCCTACTACGTCGTCTACCGTCCCGAGTGCGCCTCGCTCCCGAAGCTGGTGGCGTTTCGTGAATGGCTCGTTCGCGAGGCGTCCGAGCGCCAGGCCCGCTGACGGGCGGGTGGCGAGGGGATTCAGCTCGGAGCGCATCACCATGCCGGCGCGCTGCCGCAGGGAGGCAACCAGCCGCGCCAGCAATTCCATCAGACAGCGCCTACCGCAGCGCCACCGGGACGGGCTTGGAGGCCTTGGGGCTGGCGGGCAGCACGCTGCCGTAGCCACCGAAGAGCTGCCCGGTGAGGACGGGGGCGCGGTTGGGGCCCGGGTGGCGGAGCATGTCGTTGAGCACCTCGCCCGTCTGCGGGTCGCGGCGCAGGTTCGGCCGCTCGAGGTTCATCCGGTAGCGCACGACGCCGCGGCGCACGCGGTGGATGACGGTGACGGTGCCGGTGGCGCTCACGCTCTCGACGATGCCCACGTGCGTGAGGCCGTCGTTGCGGCGGCCATCCCGGTTCTGGTCATACGTCTCGTTGAAGAAGACGAGGTCGCCGGGAGTGGGGCGGCCTTCCGAGTACACGCGGCCCCGGGCACGGGTGAAGCGGTACATGGCGGTGACGCCGTTGTCGCCTGGCTGGACGGTGCCCCGGAAGGTGACGCCGGCCTGGGCATAGACACCCTCGATGAGGCCCGTGCAGTCCGAGGGGTACTTCCGGCCGTTGAGCTTCACCTGCGTCTTGCCCACCAGCGAGCGGGCCGTGGTGACCACCTTCGCGCGCGCGTCGCCCGAGGCCGCGGAGGTCACGCGGGCAGGGGTGGCGCGAGCCTTCCGGCTCGAGCCCTTGCCCGCGCGGGTCGCCACGCGGGCGGGGCGCTCCTGGCGCGTGTCCTTGCTCGCGGTGGCCACCGGCTTGGACAGCGACTCGCGGGGGAAGGCGGGCGGGGAGGCGGAGCGGTAGCGAAGGGCATAGGAGTCCAGCCACGGCTCCAGCGGCGCTCCCGTGGTGGCACATCCCGTCGCCAGCACGGCGAGGGCTCCCATCAGCGTGATTGTCCTCATGGCGCGACCTCCCTGTAGCGTCCTGGGGCACATGCTCGGTCCGGGAAGCTGTGTCGTCAAAAAACCTACCCAGGCAACCGTCCACCAGGGCTCGGGTTTCCGGGTGGGCGCGGGTGCGGTATTGCTCCAGGGACATGGCTTCCCTTCGCCGAGCCCTCGCCGTCCTGCTGCTGGCCACTGGCTGCATCCCTTCGCCGTATGACCGCGCGGCGAAGACGGACACCATCGACGGCTACCGCGCCTTCCTGCGCGAATACCCCACGCACCAGGACGCGGACGCGGCCGAGGCCCGGCTGGAGGAGCTGGAGTTCGAGGAGGCGAAGCGGCTGCACACGGTGATTGCCTACAAGCGCTTCCTGGAGGCGTACCCGGACGCGGCCCAGGCGCGCACGGCGAAGACGCTGCTGGAGGGCCTGCGCTTCAACGCGGCGAAGGAGCTGGACTCCGTCGCGGGCTGGCGCCAGTTCCTCCAGGAGCACCCGGACGGGGCCCAACGCGACGAGGCGAAGCGGCTGCTGGCGGAGGCGGAGACGCGCGAGCTGGCCACGACGGACGACCCGCGCAAGCTGGCGGAGTACCTGCGCGCGGCGCCGGATGATCCGCGTCGCCAGGACGTGGAGGCCCGGCTGGACGCCCAGGCCTTCGCTCAGGCGAAGGCCTCCGGCGCGGCGAAGCTCTTCGCATACCTCAAGGACCACCCGGCCGGCGCGCACCGGGAGGAGGCGCGCGTCCTGCTGCTGGGCCTGGAGGTGGAGGGGCTGCTCGTCTCCGGACTGGTGGACGAGGCCGAGGCGCGGGTGAAGGCCCATCCCCTGGGCCCCAAGCTGACGGAGTTCCCGGCGCGGCTGGCCCGGGCTCGCGCCGAGCTGGCGGCCCTGGCCCGTCCGGAGCCCGTGGCCCAGGCGGCCCACGTGGGGTTCTACCTGCGGGGCATTGAGGACCTGAAGCGCGCGCTGGTGGCGCCGGACCCGCTGGACCGCTGGCAGGCGGCGGAGGAGCTGGGGCAGCACGTCTCGGTGCGGGTGCTGGATCCGCTGCTGGAGGCGCTGCGCTCCGCACGCAACCCGTTGATCCGCCAGCACGCCTTCGAGTCCCTGCACACCGTCCTGGCGGCGCTGCCCCGTCCGGTGGCCGAATACGAGGTGACCTCGCGCCTGGACGCCCTGCGCGAGCGCGCGACGAGCGCGGAGATGTACCTCACGGTGGCGGTGCTGCTGGACCTCTCCGGCCAGCTCGCCCAGGCGTCCACGGAGTACCAGCGGGCCGCCGAGTCGGGCGCGGTGGACCCCGTCATCCTCCGGCGCTGGGTACAGATTCGCGAGGAGCGGCGGCAGCACTTCTCCGCGGGGGTGGCGGCGCGGCAGCTCGCGCTGTGGTCCCTGGAGGTGGCGCAGGAGTCCCAGGTGACGCCGGAGGGCCGCGTGCCGCTGGCCTCGGCGCGGCAGCTCTGCGCGGCGGCCGTCAACGCCCGCTTCGCCGTGGAGGCCATCGCCCGCGCCCGGACCGCGAGCACCGAGTTCCCCGAGGACCTGGCCGAGTTCGAGCGCAAGGCCGCGGACGCGAAGCGGTTGGCCGACGCGCGGCTGGCGGACGCGGAGCTGCTGCTGCGCGAGCAGACGCCCGGCGTGCGGACCTGCGGGGACCGGGGCGTGCGCGAGCGCCTGGAGAGCGCCGTGAAGGAGCGCACCGCCGCGCTGGACGCGGTGGCCACGAAGCTGCCGCAGGTGGGGCGGCTGCTGCTCGAGGTGGCGAAGGCGCGTGATCCATCACCCCAGGTCCGCGCGGCGGCGTCGGCCCGGCTGACGGCGCTGAACGGCGCGCCCTGAGGCGCCCGGATCCGGATGTCCCGAGCGGGCGGGGCGGCTAGAGTCGGCGCCCCCATGGCCTCCCGCACCGACATGCTCAGGGCCGATCCGGCGAGGCCCTCGCTGCGGATCGACTACGCCGCGCTCCTCAACGAGGAGCAGCTCCGGGCGGTGGAGGCGGGGGCGGGGCCCGTGCTGGTCATCGCCGGGGCGGGCTCCGGCAAGACGCGCACGCTGACCTTCCGGGTGGCGCGGCTGCTGGAGCGGGGCGTGCCGCCCGAGGGCATCCTCCTGCTCACGTTCACCAACAAGGCCGCCCGGGAGATGACGCGCCGGGTGGAGGAGCTGGCCGGCGCCTCCGTGGACGTGCGGCGCATTCTCGGGGGCACCTTCCACCATGCCGCGCACGTGCTGCTCCGGCAGTACGCGGGGGTGCTCGGCTTCTCCAGGAGCTTCACCGTGCTGGACCGCGAGGACGCGCGGGACCTGATGGTGACGTGCATCGCCGAGCGCCGGCTCAAGAGTGACAAACGCTTCCCCCGGCCGGACCTGGTGCTCGACCTGGTGTCGCTGTCGGCCAACCTCCAGCAGCCCGTGTCGCACGTGCTGATGGACCGCAGGCCCCAGCTGCTCCCGCTGGCGCCCGAGGTGCTCGCCGCCGCCGCGCGCTACCAGCAGCGCAAGGCGCAGATGCACCTGATGGACTTCGACGACCTGCTGGTGCACCTCAAGCGGCTGCTGACGCACCACCCCGACGTGCGCGAGGCCCTCACCGAGCGCTTCCGCTGCGTCCTGGTGGACGAGTATCAGGACACCAACCGGCTCCAGGGCGACCTGGTGGACCTGCTCGCCGGGGAGCGCAAGGACCTGACGGTGGTGGGGGATGACTGCCAGGCCATCTACAGCTTCCGGGGCGCGGACTTCTCCAACATCATCGACTTTCCGCAGCGCTACCCGGGGTGCTCGGTCCACTCGCTGACCCGCAACTACCGCTCCACCCCGGAGATTCTGCGACTGGCCAACGCCTCCATCACCCTCAACACCCAGCAGTTCCCCAAGGTGCTGACGGCGGCGCGGCCTTCCGGGGCCAGGCCCCTCATCGTCCCGACCGAGGACGCCGCCGGGCAGGCCGCCTTCGTGGCCGAGCGAGTCCAGGAGCTGCGCGCGCAGGGCATGTCCCTGGAGGCCATGGCAGTCCTGTACCGGGCCCACAGCCACTCGCTGGAGCTCCAGCTCGAATTGACCCGCCGCGGCATCCCGTTCCGGGTTCGCTCCGGGGTGCGCTTCTTCGAGCAGTCCCACATCAAGGACGTGCTGGCCCACCTCCGGGTCGTGAACAACCCTGCGGATGAGCTGGCCTTCAAGCGGGTCATCCGGCGCGTTCCTGGCGTGGGCCCGGCGACGGCGGAGCACGTCTGGATGTCCCTTCGCGCGCTGCCGGAGGGGACGCCGCTGCCGGAGGGGCTGAGCCACCCGGAGGTCGTCTCGCACCTGCCGCGCAAGGCCCGGAAGGGTTTCCAGGCCTTCAGCGACCTGATGGGGCGGCTGACACGGCCGGGGGCGTCCACCGCGCCGGAGCGGCTCATCGAGGACGTGCTGGCCGGGGGCTACGCGGAGTACCTGAAGGCGGAGTACGCCGAGGAGGAACACCGGGAGGAGGACGTCCGGCAGCTGGCGGAGTTCGCCCGCCGCTTCGAGGACCTGGCGCGCTTCCTGTCGGAGATCGCGCTGGTGTCGGAGTTCGCGGCCGGAGAGGCCCTGGGGGAGGAGCCGTCGGGGGCCTTCCTGACGCTGTCCACCGTCCACCAGGCGAAGGGGCTCGAATGGCGGGCCGTCTTCGTCCTCTGGCTGGTGGACGGGCGCTTTCCGCTGTCGCTGGCCACACGCCTGCCCGAGGAGGAGGAAGAGGAGCGCCGGTTGTTCTACGTGGCCCTCACCCGGGCCCGGGACACGTTGTCGCTGGTGTACCCCTTGTCGGTGCTGCCCCGGGACGGCGAGCGGATCCTCCTGCGCCCGTCCCGGTTCCTCCAGGAACTGCCCGGCGGGGAGGACGCACCGTTCGAGCGGCGCTCCCCGTCCACCCTGGAGGCGGAGCCCGGGGCGGCCGTGGGGCAGGACGGGCCCCCTCCGGGTGGAACGGACCCGGTGGACTGACACCGTCGCCCAGAAACGCGCACTCGCGAGCGCGACGTGATAGACAGTGGCGTCAGGGGCGGCGTCTTCCGGCGCGTCCCCCCTCACTTCATGGCGGACAGACCTCGCATCATCGGGATTGACCTCGGCACCACCAACACGCTGGTGGCGTCCGTCCGCAACCGCATCCCGAAGATCGTCCCCACGGACCGTGGCAACCTCACGCTGCCGTCGGTCGTCGCGCTGTCGGCGCGCGGTGACCTGCTGGTGGGCGGGGTGGCCAAGGACCAGATGGTCACCAACCCCAAGAACACGCTCTGGGGGACCAAGCGGCTCATCGGCCGGAAGTACAACTCCAAGTCGGTGGACGACCTCAAGGCGTACTTCCCCTATGACATCGTCGAGGGCGCCAACGGCGACGCGGCGGTGATGATGGGCGGCAAGCTGTACACGCTGCCGCAGGTCTCCAGCTTCGTGCTGGGCCAGGTGAAGACGATCGCGGAGCAGTTCCTCGGCGGGCCCATCGAAGGGGCCGTCATCTCCGTCCCGGCCTACTACAACGACAACCAGCGCAACGCGGTGAAGGAGGCCGGCCGGCTGGCGGGCTTCGACGTGAAGCGCATCGTCAACGAGCCCACGGCCGCGGCGCTGGCCTACGGCTTCAACCGGGGGCTGGATCAGAAGGTCCTCGTCTACGACCTGGGCGGCGGCACCTTCGACGTGTCCGTGCTGCACCTGGCGGGCAACGTCTTCGAGGTCCTGGCCACCGGCGGCGACGCCTTCCTGGGCGGTGCGGACTTCGACAACCGCATCATGGAGTACGTGCTGGAGCGCTTCCGCGAGGAGACCAAGGTCGACCTCAACACGGAGAACCCCATCGCGCTCCAGCGCATCAAGAACGCGGCCGAGGCGGCGAAGATCGACCTGACGCTGATCCCCAACGTCGTCATCGACCTGCCCTTCATCGACGAGCGCAAGGGCAAGCCGCTGGACCTGCGCATCCCCCTGACGCGCGAGTTCCTCAACAGCCTCACCGGCGACCTGGTGGACCGCACCTTCGAGATCTGCGACCGGGTGCTGGAGGAGAAGGGCATCTCCCGCGCGGAGATCGACGAGATCATCCTGGTGGGCGGCCAGAGCCGCATGCCGCTGGTGCAGCAGAAGATCCAGGCGCACTTCGGCAAGCCGCCGCGCAAGGGCGTCCACCCGGACGAGTGCGTGGCCCTGGGCGCGGCGCTGCTGGGCGACTCGCTGGGCAGCATCGACGCGGTGACGCTGCTGGACGCGCTGTCCATGCCCATCGGCTACGCGATGCCCAACGGCCGCGTGAAGCGCATCATCGAGAAGAACTCGCTGATCCCGATGGTGAAGAGCTTCCGCCTGCCGCCCCCGAAGGAGCCGGGCTCGCCCTTCATCGAGCTGGACATCTACCAGGGGGACAGCGACCTGCTGGTGGACAACGAGTACCTGGGCACGGTGCGCGTGCCCTCGGCCGCGGCCGGCCGGAAGATCGACTTTCGCCTCACCGAGGAGTGCCTGCTCCAGGTGACGGTGGAGGAAGCGAGCGGTATGCGCAAGGTGGACCTCGCCACCCGCGACACGCCGGAGCAGCTCAAGCGGGCGCTCCAGGAGGTCGCGTCGCGCAACTCACAGCAGGTGCCCAGCTCCAGCAGCGGGAGCGACGACCGGGGGCTCTTCTCCAGCATCAAGAGCATCTTCCGGAGGGGCTAGGAGTCCAGATGGCGAAGTTCCCGTCGAAGGAGTGGGTGGACGAGGCCGTCCGCCTCACCAATGAGGATCCCGAGTGCGCCATGGCCGGCAAGGGCTGGAAGGGCGACTTCGGGGCGGTGGTGGAGGCCGAGCCGGGCAAGCTGGCGAAGGCCTTCGTGGTGCACGTCGTCCCCGGTGACTGCCGCATCGAGAGGGCCCACGTGCTGGCGGACCCGGACGACCTGGACGAGATCGAGCCGGTGTACCTGGCGCGCGCGCCCTACAGCGTCTGGAAGCAGCTGTTGAAGGGGACACTGGACCCCGTGGAGGCGGTGCTCAAGCGCCGCATCTCCATGAAGGGGGACTTGCAGCCGCTCATCGAGCGCATGAAGTACAAGGGCATCGCCGACCGCGTCTTCGCCAAGCTGCAGACGCAGTTCGACGACGAGCCCTGAGCCGGGGGGAGCACATGGGAATCGCGGACGACCTCAAGAAGCAGGCGCTCAACATGTCGGGCAAGGCCATGGAGAAGCTCATGGCCGACGACCGGCGCGCCATGGCCATTGCCAACGCCATTGGGAAGGCCCAGCGCGGCAAGCAGGCGCTCGACCGGGGGCAGGAGGAGCTGATGAAGGCGCTGAACTTCGCGCCCCGCAGCGAGTTCAAGTCCCTGGGCAAGCAGCTCTCCGGCCTCAAGCGCCGGCTGCGCGAGCTCGATGAGAAGCTCGGCGAGCTGTAGTCGAAAATGCGTTGACACCTGAGCGGGCGAATGGCATCTACACCCGCGTTCGCCGCTGGCAACACCGGCGGCGGGCAGCAGACAGCAGAAGGGCGTATAGCTCAGCGGTAGAGCACTGCCTTCACACGGCAGGGGTCGCAGGTTCAAACCCTGCTGCGCCCATTCAAAGAGAGGCCGTGAGTCCTGAATCGGACTCACGGCCTTTCTGCTTTTCGGGCTCCGGACGCGCCGCTGGGCCTGGGCCCGACGCTCCCTCGAAAGCATGAAGCCCACCCCGCATGCCTCGCGGAGTGGGCTTCGAATGAATGGCCTGACGGTCGGTTCGGCTCAGGCCTCGGGCACGTCGACGGTGGGCGTGTTCCGCGCCTTGATGAGCGACGCGACGATGCTGGCGCCCAGCAGGCCGGCGATGACGCCCAGGGACAGCGCGGGGGGCACCTTCACGAAGTCGATGAGCGCCATCTTCGCGCCCACGAAGACGAGCACCGCGGACAGGCCCACCTTCAGGTAGCTGAACTTCTCCACCGCGCCGGCCAGCATGAAGAACATGGAGCGCAGGCCGAGGATGGCGAAGATGTTGGACGTGAAGACGATGAAGGGGTCCGTCGTCACGGCGAAGATGGCGGGGATGGAGTCGAGCGCGAAGAGGATGTCCGACGCCTCCACCAGCAGCAGCGCCATCAGCAGCGGGGTGGCCAGCTTCCGGCCGTTCTCCACCGTGAAGAAGTGGTGCCCGTCGAAGTTGGGGGTGGAGGGGATGGTCCGCCGGGCCAGCCGCATCAGCGCCCCGTCCTCGGGGTTGTCCTCCTTGTTGCGCTGCAGGAAGAGCTTCACGCCCGTGATGATGAGGAAGGCGCCGAAGACGTAGATGAGCCAGTGGAAGCGGGCCAGCATCGCCACGCCGGCGAAGATCATGATGGCCCGTAGCACCAGCGCGCTGAGGATGCCCCAGAAGAGCACCCGGTGCTGGTAGAGCGAGGGGATGCGCAGCGCCGAGAAGATGACGACGAAGACGAAGATGTTGTCGACGGAGAGCGACTTCTCGATGAGGTAGCCGGTGATGAACTGGAGCCCGGGCTCCGGTCCGAACTTCCACCAGACTCCCACGCCGAAGAGCAGTGCCAGGCTGACCCAGACCGCGCTCCAGCCCAGGGCCTCCTTGAACTTCACCACGTGGGCCTTGCGGTGGAAGACGCCCAGGTCGAGCGCCAGCATCGCGATGACGAAGGCGACGAAGCCGGCCCACAGACCCGGACTGCCGACGCTTGGGAAGGTTTCCATATGAGGGCGTCAGATAAGAGTCACCTCAGGCTTCCACAAATAGGAATTCCGTACGAACTCCATCGGGAAAACCGAAGGACCGTGGCAAATTGCACCGGTGCTCGCCCTGTAGGTTGGGCGGCACACGGGCAGTCAAAAACCTCCCAATGGTTCGGGATGGGGTTCGGAAGGTGATGGGTTTGGAATCGTCCCGGTTGGAAAGAACAAACACGGGGCTATGAGACCAACCAGGCGTCACCGTCCCTGAGGGCAGCTCCTCCTCCCGACGGAAGGACGCGTCGAGCCAGCTCCAGGCGATAGGCGCCTGGGGACTCGTCACGCTCATGCCTCAAGCAGTAAGGACGCTATTTTGACTCGGAATCGTTTCCTGTCCTCGACGTGTGGCGCTCTCCTCGCTCTGGCTGCCATCACGGGCTGCGGAAGTAATGCTGGCAACGAGGACTCCACCGCGCCAGGGGGGACCGAGACCCCTGGCCAGGCCCCGCAGACGCCTGCTCCCTCGCCGTCCGAGCAGACGCCTGGAGATGAGAACACCGGAACGCCGGCGCCGGGAGACTCTGATAGCGACACCTCGCCGGATGATCCTGTCGCCACCACGCCTCCCGGCGGCGATGAAGACACGTCGACGGACACCGATGAGCCGTCCACCGAGCCCGAGGAGCCCTCCCAGGCCGGCACGGACAAGTTCGGCGTGACGATGATCCACCCGACCCTCGCGGGTGGCGAGCAGTGGTTCCTCGCGGACGATGCGACGTCCGACAAGCGGTTCGACCCGCAGGACGACATCACCCGCAACTCGGACGGCTCCTGGAACATCAAGAGCGACAAGGTCCGCATGTCCGTCTTCACGTCGACGGGCTACAAGCCGGACGAGATCGCCACGTACGACCGTGAGGTGCTCGCCAGCCGCGGTTACATGCAGTCGCCGAACGACTGGAAGAACATCGAGATGACGGGCTTCATGAAGCTCAACTCGGCTTCCGACGAGTCCGACAACTTCGACCTGTACGCCCGCGGCGGTAAGCACAACGACGACCACGAAGGTTGTGAGGGCAGCAGCTACAAGGGCGCGCTGCACTTCGATGGCCGGGCCCGCTACCAGAAGGAGTCGTGGCACGTCTCCTACGAGCAGGCGCCCTACAAGGAAGTGACGGAGCCGCTCACGGGCCGCTGGGTGGGCTTCAAGGCCGTCATGCGGAACACCAAGGCGAACGGCAAGGACGCCGTGCACCTGGAGCTGTACCTCAACGAAAACGCCGACAAGGTCTCCTGGGAGAAGATCTACGACTTCGTGGACGCGGGCGACTGGGGCGGTGACGCCGAGCACTGCGGCGCCGCGGACGGTGCCATGCCCATCACCTGGGGTGGCCCCATCGCCACGTTCCGTTGGGACAGCACCGACGACGTGGACTTCAAGTGGCTGTCCGTGCGCGAAATCGCGCCGGAGCAGTGAGCCGCTGAACCGGAGCGCGTCCGCTGACCGGGGGCGCGCCTGAACGGAAGATTGCAGTCCCACGAGGGCGCGGAGGAACCCACAGGGGGACTTCCGCGCCCTTCGTGCGTCCATGGACGGCGGCGTCCACCTCCCGGGCGGGTGGCAGGTGCGGCTTCGAGCCCCCCACCTTGCGGGCGCCGACGCGCCAGCCAGCCGCCGGCAGCCCTGTGTCCGGGCCCGGCGCTCAGGCCGGCCCGTTGGCTGTCAGAGAGGAAGACTTCCGATGCAGATTACTTTCCTGGGCCACGCCGGGTTCGTCGTGGAGACGGCGGGGGCCCTTGTCGTCATGGACCCCTGGCTGTCAGCCCGTGGGGCCTTCGACTCGGCGTGGATGCAGATGCCGTGCAACCACCACCTGGCGCCCCACGTCCGGGAGAAGCTGGAGACGCCCGGCAAGGAGCGCTTCCTCTACATCAGCCACGAGCACAAGGACCACTTCGACCCGGAGTTCCTGGCCACCATCCGGCAGCGGGACTTCACGGTGCTGGTGCCGCGCTTCCACCGCTCCGAGCTGCAGGACGTGTTCGCCAGATATGGCTGCAAGCGCGTCATCGCCTGCGAGGACGGCCACGAGGTGCCCATCAAGGACGGCTACATCAAGCTGTTCGTGTCCGAGCAGGGCACCAACCGCGACTCCGCGGTGATGGTGCGGGGGGATGGCCAGTGCTTCCTCAACATCAACGACTGCAAGCTCCATGACCGGATGGGGCGCATCGTCGCGGAGGAGGGCCCCATCGACGTGTTCTCCGCGCAGTTCTCCGGGGCCATCTGGCACCCCACCTGCTACGAGTACTCGCCGGAGACGTACGCGGCCATCTCGCTGAAGAAGCGGGAGAGCAAGTTCGAGGCGGTGGCGCGCACGCTCGAGATCATCCAGCCGAGGGCGTACCTCGCCGCGGCCGGCCCCGCAGCCTTCCTGGACCCGGCGCAGTTCCACCTCAACTTCGAGAAGGTGAACATCTTCCCGAACGCGACGCAGCTCTTCGCCTTCCTCGCGCAGCGGCTGCCCCAGGGGAAGACGCGCTACCTGGAGCCCATGCCCGGTGACGTGCTGGACGTGAAGTCCCTGGAGTTCACCTCGCGGTCGGCCGAAAGGGTGACGCCGGAGAACGTGAAGGCGTACCTGCAGGACTACGCGAAGCGGCAGGAGTCCGTGTTCCGCGAGCGGCGCCGCAACCTGCTCGTCGCGGAGGTGCTGGAGATCCACGAGCGGCTCCGCACGGAGCTGCAGCGCAAGCTGGACCTGCTGGACCTGCACGAGCGGGTGGGCATGCCACTGTACGTGGAGCTGACCGAGCTTCCGCAGCAGCTGCTGCGCGTGGACTTCAAGGGCCGCCGTGTGCACGTGGTGCCGGAGGTCCAGGAGGAGGTCCGCTACACGCTGAAGACGAGCGCGGCCGACGTGGGCCGCGTGCTGGATCGCAAGCTCACGTGGGAGGACTTCCTGCTGTCCTTCCGCCTGCGGCTGAGCCGCAACCCGGACGTGTACGAGCCGGTGCTCCATGGGTTCCTGGGCGTGGAGATCGAGGACATGCGCGACTTCTGCGAGGGCATCCGCTCCACGGAATCCCAGCGCGAGCGCACGGTGGTGGAGGCAGGGGGCCGGCGCTACTCCATCCAGCGCTTCTGCCCGCACCAGGGCGCCGACCTGTCCGAGGGATGGGTGGAGGAGGGGCGCTACCTGGTGTGCCCGCGCCACCGCTGGCAGTTCGACCTGGAGGCGGGGGGCGTCTGTACGCAGAACGCGTCGTCGCTCTGCGCCGAGCTGCTGCCGGAGCGCGAGCCGGAGAAGCCCCAGACGCCGGCGACGGACTCTCAGCCGCAGCTGTGAGGCAAACCCCGACGGGGCGACGCGACGACCGTGCGCGGCGCCAGGGGGCGGGCCTGGCGCGACCGTGAGGGATGCGCCGGGCCTCGCTGTGCGCGGTGCTGGTGCTCGACCGCGCGCGAGCGGGGGCTGACGCCCGCCGCTGGTGGTGGCTGGCGAGTCGCGAGCGTGACGTCAGCGCTCCCGTGGCCTCGCCGCAAGCAGCCGCCGCGAGCGCAGCCGACCCGCCAGGTCGCGAGGGCTGCCGCCGGGTCATCCACAGCGGGCGCGCCCGTGCGTGCCGGTCTCACTTCATGGGTGCGTGAAGCTGAAATCGCAGCCGCAGGTTGTCGGAGCGCAGGCCCACGGGAGCCCCCGCGACGATCGCCGCCGCGGGCACCGGGCCCTGCCAGGCGAGCGTACCGTCCGCCCAGATGCGCAGCCGCTTGCCGTCGAGCTGCGCGCGCAGCGTGTGCGGCACGCCCACGGCGGGCGCGGTGAGCGCGGTGTGCTGCTCGGGCTTCACGATGGCGTAGCCGCGGTTGCCGCACTCCCGGCTGGTGTGGAGGCCCGGGTTGCGTTTGAAGTTCACGACGATGCCCGGCTTCGGCGCCATGCGCCACATGGCGTACAGCACGTTGCAGGCATCCACCGACATCAGCTTCAGCCCCACCTGCTGACGCATCTCGCCCGAGGCCAGCGGCACCTGGACGGAGCTGGGACCCAGCACGGTGAAGCGCAGTTCCACGAGGCTCGTCGAGCTCCCGGGAATGACGGCGCGCATGCGCGGCCCGTCGACCAGCATCTGCTCTCCGGCGCCGACCTTCATCGTGCCTTCGGTGACGTCCATCCGCGACAGGGGGACATGCGAGAGGGGCATGGCTTTCACCGGGGCCGGCTTGGAGCCGCCCGCCTTTCTTCGCTGCTTCGGGTCCGTCCGACGGGAGTTGTCCGACGCGTGGGCGGGGGCCACGCCTTCGCCGAAGCCCAGCAGCACGGCCAGGGCCCCGGCGGCCGCGAGGGCCCGACGCGGGGGCCCTGACGCCTTCATGGCGCGCGCGCTCCCAGGAAGCCCTGGAGCGACTCCACATGGGCGCGCAGATAGGCCTGCTCCGCCCGCAGACGAGCCAGCTCCAGCAGCAGGTATCCGCGGAAGCGGCGTATCTCCCGCGTCTGGAGCGCCTCCAGCGACTGGAGCTGACCTTCCAGGTCCGACACCAGGGTGGTCACCTCGCGCAGCCGACCTTCCTCGGTGCGCTGCACGGCGCGCAGCTCCGCCACCAGCTCGGTGATGCGCTGGGGGACGCCGGCCACGTCGTCCAGCGTCGCGCGACGGCGGCCTTCACGCGCCCGGGCATTGGCGGAGCCCTGCCACAGGTGCCCCAGGTTGTAGGCCAGGGTGAGCTGCCCGAAGAGCGGCACGTCCTGGTCGGCGTCGATGAGCTCGTCGTAGCCGCCGCGCAGGCTCACCCGCCAGGCGCGGGAGCGGCGCAGCGCACCGTTGTATTCCTCGAACTGGTCATCCGCGGCCCGCAGCTCTTTCAGCACGCTCTCCAGCTGCGCTCCCGCCTCGAAGCGGGGACGCGCGGCGAGCCGCTCACGCGCGACCTGCGTGCTGGTCGCCAGCTGGCGCAGGGCGTCCAGCCGCACCTGCACCGCGTTCATCTCCTCCAGCGTCACCTGGCCCTGCTTCATGTCGTTGCGCAGGGCGGTGAGCATCGCCTCGGCCTGGGGCAGGGCTTCCTCCAGGACCCGGGCGCGGGCCTCCAGCGCGGCCTCCTCGCCCAGGCCGCTGCCTTGCCGGATGGCGGCCTCCAGCACCGCGACGGCCCGTTGCCGGCGGCAGTCCGCCTCCGCGCGCTTGCGGATGGCGTGGCCGCGATAGAGCCCCACGAAGTCGAAGTTGAGCCCCGCCGTCACGCGCGGGGTCGGCTCCCCCAGCGGCGTGGTGCCGGCGCCGCCGGTGGCCTCGCCCGCGTTGACCACGCCAAAGGCGCCGAACAGCTCGGGGCCCTGCTCGAGCGCGGCCTCCGCGCTGCCCACGCCGCGCACGAAGTCGCAGTAGCCGGCGGCCCGGTCCGTGTCGGAGGGCGCCGAAAGTTCTCCCTCGGGGGAAGGGGCTGGCTGAGCCAGCGCAAGCTGCGCGGCGAGCGACAGGAGCGCGCCGCAAGTGACGGTCTTCCGCATGGTCGAATGTCTCCGGCTCCGAGGCCGTTTCCAGGCAAGGGTGGGTGGGCTCACAGCAGCAGCGGCGGCCGGCCCAGGTGCAGCAGGTCTTCCCGGGCGGAGGGAGCGTCCGTCAGCTGGATCTCCACCATGACGCCGCGAAGCATGTACTGGCGGATGGGATGCTTGAGGGACACCTCGCCCTCGAGGATGCGCCCGATGACGCCGACCTCGTGGCACCAGAAGACGGTGGCGGCGCAGGCGTACAGCGGGGTGCCCTGCTCGGCGTTCGGGATGTTCTCGTAGGGAACGAAGGCGACCGTGAGGTCCTTCTCGATGGCCTTGAGGTACGGGGACGCTCGCAGCGAGGCAATCAGCGTGTCGTAGCGCATCGCGACCTCGTCCAGCGCGGCCAGGTCCGTCTGGAGGCTCTTGAGCGTGGCCTCCGCGCGGGCCTGTTCCAGGATGGACTGGGTGTACTCGCGCTCCAGCAGCAGCACGTCCGACGTCATTCCCTGGGGCGTCTCGTGCTTGCCCATGCCGGACTGCACCGCCGTCAGGCCCGCGATCTCGCGCTCGAGCGCCTCGAGCCGCGTCTCCAGGTCCACCGACGACTGCGCCAGCGACAGGTTGCTCTGGGCGAGCTGCGCCAGGTGGTGGTTGATGGTGAGCTTCTCCTCCTGCTCCAGCAGCCGGGCGTCGTACAGGGCGTCCGTGCGCGTGCGTGCCAGACCCGCATAGGCCTTGTTCGACTGCAGGATTTCCGCGCGGGCGTTGTTGTACTCGCGGCGCAGGGTGGCCAGGCGGCGCGCCACCCGGTCGCGGGCGTCGCGTTCACCACGCAGGGCAACGAGGAAGCGCTGCTGGAACGCGCGCTCCGCGGCGATGGTGCGCTCGGCGTCGGAGATGCGGTTCTCCACCGAGCGCCGATCCGACAGCACGTGGTCCCGGGCGGACGTCTGCGCGGCCACCTGCGTGTTGAGCGTGAGAATCTTCTCGTCCGTGGGCGAGATGACCGTGGGGGACACCCAGCTCCTGCTGACCAGGAAGAAGCCCTGGACGGACAGGAAGGACACCAGGCCCACCATGATGAGCGTGAGCAGCAGAGAACCGATGATTTTGTAGGCGGAGACAGCGATGCTGTTGAGTCGATTGGCGACGCGTTGATTCATGGCGTAGAGCCTTCACCAGCATGGGTGGGAGGAAAGCGGCCGCCGGAGTCCACCGGGGATGGCGCGGGCGCGGCGTTGGCACTGCCCCGTGTCTCCCAGCTGCCCGAGTCGAGCGTCAGCAGCGCGAGCGGCGTGAAGAGCGCGTACGTCACGGGCATCAGCAGGGCCATGGGCAGGAAGCTGGCGCCATGGACGCGCCGGTCATCCGGGAGGTGTCGCGTCTCGATTCGATAGATGACGCCCAGCAGCCCGATGACGAGGAAGTGGAACGCGAGGATGTCCCAGAACTCACCGGTCAGGACGTTGTGGACGATGACGAGGGGATACGACAGCAGCAGGGCGAGCTGCGATACGTAGTGGACCGTCACCACCGGATGCAGCCGCCACGCGTGGGACAGGCCGCCCAGGAGGTCCACGAGGTTGGAACGCCGCCAGCGGAGCTGCTGTGAGAAGTACCCGGCCAGCGTCGACGGCGCGGCGGTGAAGCAGAAGGCATCCAGCGTGTAGACGGTCTCGTAGTCGTGCTTGACGATCTGCCGCGTGAGGAACCGGTCCTCGCCGTACTTGATGGGGATGCCCGCGATGGCACGAGCCTCGAGGATGGGCTCCAGCTCCAGCAGCACGTGGCGGCGGTACGCGGTGAGGCAGCCGGACAGGCACATCACCTGGCGGAAGCTGCGCTCCAAATCCTTGAGCCACTCCTGGGCGAAGTGGAACTTGATTTCAATCATTCGCGTCATCCAGTTCTGATGACGGTTCGTCACGTAGGTGCGGCCTCCCACCGCGGCGATGCGGGGGCTGACGAAGCGGCGCACGAGCTGGCGCACGGCCGCCTTGTCCACGACGACGTCCGAGTCCACCGAGACGATGATCTCCGCCTCGGTGGCGGCCTTCACCGCGCGGTTGATGCCCTTGCGCTTGCCCATGTTCTCCGGGTTGCGCATCACGATGACGTTGGGGTTGCCCTCCGCCGCCTTCAGGGCCCAGGCGTAGCTGTCGTCCTTGGAGCAGTCGTCCACCACGACGATCTGCAGCAGGTGGCTGGGATAGTCCTGCTCCAGCAGGCTGCGCACGGCGTGATAGATGCCGATGCCCTCGTTGAAGAGGGGAATGACGATGGCGACCCGTGGCAGATAGGTGTCGTCGACCCGGTCGAACTGCCGCCCTCTGAGGCGCCGTAGCAACGGCCCGAGGACATAGCGGTTCATCAGAACCACCATGAAGAGTAGCTGAATTGGAAAGAGCTCCATCCGTACCTGTCCCCCGTCACGCCACCAGCTGCATGGGCCGCGGACTCCGCTGTCTCCGCGCCTCCCGATGCGAGCGACGACAAGGTGGGAGGGGGCGAGGGTGTGCGCCAACTGCCTCAGGGGTCAGCTTCAGTGGCCATCAGTGGCCATGCCCGCGACATCGAATCCGAGGAGGGCGAGCAAGCGTCGGTGATAGAAAGAGGCCATGCCGAAAGACTTCCAGCCGCTGGCGCTGCGTCCGGACGAGATCCACGTGTGGATTGTCGAGCCGGAGCGCATCGACGACCGGAGGCTCCTGGACGCCTACTGGGCGCTGCTGGACGCGAAGGAGCGCGACAAGCAGCAGCGCTTCCGCTTCGAGCGCCATCAGCGGCAGTACCTGGTGAGCCACGCGCTGGTGAGACTGACGTTGTCGCGCTACGCGCCGGTGGCGCCCGAGGCTTGGGCCTTCGACACCAACGAATACGGCCGGCCCACGGTGCGAGGCGAGTGGGGGCCCCGTCTGCGTTTCAACCTGTCCCATACGGACGGCATGGCGCTGGTCGCCGTGGGCTGGGACGCGGAGCTGGGCGCGGACGTGGAGGATGCCCAGCGGCCCGGTGAGACGGTGGAGATCGCGGACCACTACTTCGCCGCGTCGGAAGTGGCCGCGCTCAAGGCGCTGCCGCCCGAGCGTCACCGCGATCGGTTCTTCGAGTACTGGACGCTGAAGGAGGCCTATATCAAGGCGCGTGGGGCGGGGCTGTCCCTGCCGCTGGACCAGTTCGCCTTCGACCTGACGCCGGGACAGGCGCCGCGCATCTCCTTCGACCCGAGGATGCGGGACGTCCCCGAGGCGTGGCAGTTCGTGCAGCTCCGCCCCTCGGAGCGGCACCACGCCGCGGTGGCGGTGAAGCGCGCTCGCGGCGAGCCGCTGACGGTGCGCTGGCAGTTCACCGTCCCGCTGTCGGGGGACACGCCGCCCCGGTTCCAGGCGGCGTAGCAGGTCGGCTCAGGGCGCGCTGCCGAGCCACCGGGTGAGGTCCTCGCTGACGTTCGCGAGGATGGCGTCCCGCTGCGGCTTGATGAAGAAGTGGCCGCCGGGGAAGAGCCGGACGCGGACGTCCTCGTGGGTCGTCTCGTCGCGCCAGCGCTCCAGGTTCGCCGTGGGGACGTGCTTGTCCTCGGGCGAGCCCATGACGGAGATGGGGACCTCCAGCTTCGGGGGCTGGTGGCCGTTCTCCGTGAAGGCGAGCGCGAAGTCGGCGCGGAGCGTGGGCAGCACCAGATCCAGCAGCTCGCGGTGGTTGAAGAGCTCCTCGGGCGTCCCATCGTAGCGCCGCAACTGGGCGATGAACTGGTCCTCGGGCAGGTGGTGGATGGGCTCGCGGGTGTTGACCGCCGGCGGCCCGGCGGCCCCGAGGAAGAGGCCCAGCGGACGGGGCCCGCTGCGCGCCTGGAGCCGCCGCGCGAGCTCCAGGGAGATGCGGGCGCCCATGCTGTAGCCGAAGAAGGCGAAGGGCCGGTCCAGCAGCGGCGCCAGCACGGGCAGCAACATGTCGACCAGGACAGGCAGGCTGTCGATGGGCTTCTCCGACAGCCGCCGCTCCCGGCCGGGGAGCTGGATGGGGCAGAGCTCCACGCCAGCGGGCAGCCCCTGGCTCCACGAATGGTAGATGGCGACGCTGCCCCCGGCGAATGGAAGGCAGAACAGCCGTGCGCGCGGGGCCGTCAGCGGCTTCCGCGTCGGGAACCAACGGTCAGGGGCATGAGGGCTCGAGCTGGGCGCGCTGTGCATGACGGAATGGCTCTGTCGCATGGGCACGGAAAACGGGTCAAGTCCCGGAGGACGGGCCGCGTGTTAGCGTTCCGCGAGGGTGTGGCGACGGCGCTCGTCGCCGTTCCCACGGAGCGATGATGGACCGCACGGTGGGCTTCATTCTCTGGCTGACGGGACTGTCTGGCGCGGGCAAGAGCACCTTGTCGCGCGCGCTGCGCGAGCACCTGTCGCCAACCCGCGCCATCGAGGTGCTGGACGGCGACGAGGTGCGCACCTGGCTGTCGCGCGGTCTGGGCTTCTCGCGCGAGGACCGCGAGGAGAACGTGCGCCGCATCGGCCATGTGGCCCGGCTGCTGGCGAAGCATGGCGTGTGTGTCATCGCCGCGGCCATCTCGCCCTACGCGAGCTCCCGAGACGAGGTCCGCCGTCTGGCGGCGGAGGCGGACATCCCCTTCGTGGAGGTCTTCGTCCAGGCGCCGCTGGACGTGCTCATCGTGAGGGACGTGAAGGGGCTCTACAAGAAGGCCCTGGCCGGGGAGCTGGCGCACTTCACGGGCGTCTCCGACCCGTATGAGGCGCCCGCCGCCCCCGACGTCACCGTGCACTCGGACGTGGACACCGTGGAGGCCGGGGCGCGGCGCGTGCTGGAGGCGCTGCGCCAGCGAGGACTGATCGCGGCATTCGCGGCGGCGTGAGCCGGCATCCCGTGGGCCCACTGGGCGGTAGGTGGGTTCTTCCCGGTCCGCCCAGGGAGGATGCCCGGCGCCGGGGCTACGCGAGGATGCGCTCCATCTTCACGTAGGGCCGTTCGGCCTGGATGCCCTTGGCGCGGCAGTGCTCCAGGAACTTGTTCGACTCGACGATCTGCGGGGCCTTGTCGTCGTAGACGAGGATCATCACGTGGCGGAGCCACGGCTCCTGGCCCATGGCGTAGACGTAGACCTCCTTGGGCGACAGGTAGTTGGTGATTTCGATGGCGCGTGCGCTGTCGGAGCCATTGAGCCGGCGGGCCTGGTCCATCTTCCGGGGCAGGGGATTGGTCAGCAGCGGGCCGTACATCCAGCTCATCGGGCCGCCCTCGCACTCCATGCCGAGGAAGAGCACGTCGATGCTGCCGACGATGTCGCGAAGGTGCTGGTACATGCGCGGCTCGATGGCGTTGGAGTCCGCGGCCATCAGCATGGACTTGCCGCCCAGGCGCACCAGGTGCGCCGTCTTCGCCTGGATGGCCAGGTCGCTGTGCTCACCCAGGAAGGGCAGGCCGGTGATGGAGCCACCGGGCACCGGAATCTCCTGCAGGTCGTCGATCTCCACCACGTTCTTGAAGCCGTTGTGGTGGAGCATCAGCCGCAGCGACGGGTCCGCCAGCGAGTTGCCGTTGTTGCGCGGGACGATGATGCAGCCCACCCGGTGCCGCAGCTGGATGAGCGTCTCCATCATCAGGTGGTCGGCGTGGCCGTGGGTGAGGACCACGTAGTCGATGCGCTCGGGCAGGTCGGAGTGGGTGAAGCGGGGAAGGTCCGTGGGGAACTCGTAGCTGATGACGGGGTCGGTGAGGATGCTGACGTCCTTCGTCTCCAGCAGCACGCAGGCGTGGCCGAAGTAGCGCACGCGCACGCCGTCGCCGCTGTAGCGCTCGGTGCGGCGGGGCTCGGCGTCCGTGAAGAGGGCGGCGAAGGCATCCGCGGCCGAGGCGGGCACGCCGAGCATCTCCGCGACCTGGCCGGGCGAGCCCGGCGTGTGGCGCATGCGGAAGAGGGCGTCCAGGCCCTCGTGCTTGTAGGGGACGCGCAGCCACAGCGGCGTGTCCTCCTCCAGGCGGGGCGTGCTGAAGATGTAGGGTCGCCAGTCGCCGTCCACCTGCATCAGCGTCACGCTCTGCGACGACTCCTTGTGGAAGGGGCTGCGGTACAGCAGCGGCTCGATGAAGCGCGCGCTGGCGCGGTTGCTCAGGTCATACGTGAGCTCCACGTAGCCGCGCAGCAGGTCGGGCACCTTGGGGTAGAGGCCCTCCAGCGAGCCGCCGTTGTTGGGGGCCAGCAGCTGCTCCAGCTCCGCCACCGCCTTGGTGTACGCGAGCATGTTGGCCTGCTCCTTCTGCGTCCGCTCCAGGAGCTCCTTCACCCGAGGCGCCTTCGACGCCGGATGGTTGATGAACGGGCCGCCCATCAGCATCGGGTTCTTGAGGGCCGCAACGTGCACGTCCGGGTTCGCGACGAAGGACTGCATCAACTTCTGGTGCAGGTTCGTGACGAAGAGCGGAGCCGTCGCCGGAGACAGCAGGTACCACCACGCGTACCACTGGTTGTACAGCGGCTCGATGGCGACGTTCGGCTTGAGGTACATCGGGCGGTCCAGCATGGCGGTCTCCGAGCAAGGTCCAGAAAACGTCGGGAACTTGGCAAAGGCGGAGCCCGTAGATACACGGATTCGTGGGGGTATGCACGGGGCGGACGTGGCAGGTCCTCCGTGTCCCGCTACCCGTGCGAGCATTCGGGCGCATCCCTCTCACAGCGCAGCTCGAGCAAGGAGCGTCCCATGAAGGCAGCTTGGAGTGCCGTGGTGGCCCTGGCAGTGGGTGTTGTCCTGGGTTGTGGTGCTGGCGTCGCGGACCCGGAGTCCTCGCCGGAGGAGGCGCTCGGGGCATCCGAAGCCACACTGGCCGTCTGTGGCGACGGTGTCTGTGAGCTCGGAGAGCGCCTGTCCTGTCCCGCGGATTGCCCGCGGGGCGAGTACTGCGGAAACGGAGCGTGCTGCCCGGGAGAGACGGCGCGGACCTGTCCCCAGGATTGCACCCAGGGCGACCCGGGCCAGTTCTGCTATCGGGCTCACTGAAGCGACAACGGGCCTACGGGCAGTTGTCGAGACGCGCGAGCGATGAAGGTTCCATCGCTCGCGCGGGTTCCGCCTCGTCAGGAGGGGCGGTGCTCGTCGCTACATCGCGACGCAGCCGTAGACCTTCTCGTAGTAGAGCGTCTTGGTGCCGGTGAGCACCGTCTCCGGCTCACTGCAGCCGCACTGGAGCTGGCCGACCTGGGTGAGCTTCTCGGGCTCGGCGTAATAGGTGATGACGTAATCCCGTCCGGTGAAGTCACGACAGGGGATTGCCTGAGCCTCCGTCTCGAGGCCCATTGCGGCCTCCTCTTCGACACCGCCACAGCCCGTCATCAGCCCCGTCGCCAGCAGACCCGCCATGATTCCCATGCGCATGTGTTTTCCCCTTTTGTGAGAAGGTGGTGCTTCCCCAGGATAGCCGGACATTGGGGGAATCGCACCAGGGGGCAGGGGAGTGCTCGGTTCTGAACGTCCTTGGGGCGCTACCGGCTCGGAATCGGCAGTTGTGCATCTTCAAGCGGAAGTGGATGTGCCCGTCTTGCACATGGAAGACGCGACAGCCTCGAAGGCCGAGCGGCGCAGCCAGAGCGGGAGTGGGAAGATTCGCGGTGGCCCGCCGGGACACAAAGCCCCGACGCGCGCTGGTTGCCGAGGAGACGGCGAGCGAGTTCAAGCACCTCTTCCCGTTCGCGTGTGGGAATGGCTGGGCGCCTCGCTCACGCGCCGTGCGGCTTCTGGGGCATGTGCTGGGCATCGACAGCTCCCTGGGGCGGTGAGTGCCGTCAAGGCGCGCATTGACGAAGCGGTGAAGCCCGCGGTGGACGAGGCCTGGCCCCAGGTGTTGTTGGCGCCGATGAAGCCCGCGGACGGCACCAGTTGGCTTGAGGCCGGGCTGGCGCGCACGCTGGCAAGGCCCAGGTGACCAAGCCACTGCCACCGGAAAGGCGCTGGCCCGTGGAAGGGGCGCGTTCCCCCTTCCCGCTGCTCCACCGGCAGGGCGCGTGCAGTTGAGAGAGGATGAGGGCGAGAAACCGGGCTCGCTGTGAGCTGGACCTGAGGACTCCCGAGGGCCAAGGGGTGCCCCCGGGAGAGAAGGGGTGCGACGTGGTGCGCCACCGCCGGCAGCGCTATCCTGGTAAAGCGGCACAAACCATCAACCCAGGGAGAAGCGAATGCGAGTGAAACTCATGGGAGCCCTACTGGCACTTGGGCTCATGGCGGGATGCGGTGGTGTCGAAGAGGACCTGAGCGCAGGCACCAACGCAGCGCCAGAGAATGGCGGTCCTGAGCAGATGGCGCCGCCGTGCCAACAGCAGTGCTACAACCAAGAACAGCTGTGCCTCCGATACGCCACTACATTCGAGGAGCAGTATCACTGCTACGAGGTCGCCCGCGCGTGCTTTGCCTTGTGTCGGACGCCAACGCCAACCTAGCGAATCTCCGTCCGCGCGATTCGCAGGAGTGGAGGGCACCCAAGCCTTGCGCGCGGCTCGCCGGGGCGCGGCGTCCGTGGACTGGGACCGCCGTCAGGCGTCCGCGACGCGGCGGACCTCCAGGAGGGTGTTGGCGAAGGCGTGCGACAGGGCGCCGTGCCCCGGCGGTCTTGGGGCGCAATGGCCTGCTCAACAATGCGGTCTGGTCTGTCTTTGGCGTTGCCGCAACGCCACGCCAGCGCCACGGCGTCAGGAGTGTCACTGCCCCCCGCCCGCCGAAAACGCTTGGCGGGACGGGGGTTGGGTAGTGACCCCGACAGGAATCGAACCTGTGGCCTGCGGTTTAGGAAACCGCCGCTCTATCCAACTGAGCTACGGGGTCTTGCTCTCACGATTCTGAACCCACTGGGCACTCTTGGGGAGAGTCCCCCAGAAAGGCCCTGCCGTGCGCCGCACTGCACGCACAGCGGCGTGCGTTATAGCAGGCGGCCCGGCGCGCGCAACGCGCCAGCGAGCCCGATTCGAACGACCGGGCGCCTCGGCGCCCTGGCAGGGGGCTCAGGGGGCGGGCTGGACGTCCCGGAAGCGCACCATCCGGCGCCGGCTCGCGTCCCAGATGTCGAGCCGCAGACACGCGAGCACGTCCCTCGGGTGGAGGGTGGTGGTGCGCGGGTTCTGAAGCTCGGGGATGGCCGCCATGGCCTCGGGCAGCCGGTAGAAGGGGATGCGCGGGTTGAGGTGGTGCACGTGGTGGTAGCCGATGTTGCCGGTGAACCACGCCATGACCGGGCCGCAGGCCATGTAGCTCGAGGCCTCCAGCGCCGCGCTCGCGTGCGTCCAGTCCTTGTCCTCACGCAGCGCGACGTCCGGGAAGTTGTGCTGGGAGAAGAAGAGGTAGGCCCCCAGCGCGTACCCGATGGTGAGCGGCAGCACCATGGCCGTGAGGTACACGCCCAGGCCCGTGACGTGGAAGACGGTGAGGCTGATGGCCACGTGCAGCCCCACGGCGAAGCCAGCGCTCCAGTATTTCAGCGGGTGCCGCAGGAAGGGGACGAAGCACAGCCCGCCCAGGAACGCGAGTGGGTACGCGAAGAGCATCACCAACGGATGCCGTTCGACCACGTACGCCAGGCGCTCCAGCGCCGTCGCCTCACGCCACTGCTGGGACGTCCACGTGGTGAAGGTGCCGGACGCGGAGGCCGCCAGGCGCGCGGTGTTCGCATGGTGGTGGTTGTGCGTCTCCGTCCAGACGCGTGGCGGCGTGAGGAGCAGCACGGCGTGGGTGTGGAACAGCGCCCGCGCCAGCCGGGAGCCCGTGAGCAACGAGCCGTGCAGATAGTCGTGCACGAGGATGAAGGAGCGGATGAGGACGAGCGCCTGAAGCACGCTGCCCACCACGCGCAGCGGCCACCAGGGGGGCAGCGCCGCCAGGCTCACCGCGGCCACCAGTGCCGCGAAGGTGATGAACACTTCCCACCAGCTCCGCCGGGTGTCCTGTGTGGCGAAGGGACGCGTGCGGCCGATGAGGCTCCGCTCTTCGTCTCGGGTGAGGGACAGGAAGTCGCTGCGGGTCGCGGTGTCCATGCGCAGGGTCCAGGGAGTGACGGCGGCGCCTGCCGCCAATTCGAGTCCCTGGCACCATGCCTGCCCTCTGTCATGCGACCGTCATGGGCGGTGCCATGGTCAGACACCATCCAGCGTGGAGGCACGCCGCGCCGCGTCGGACGCGGCGGCGCCCCACGGAGGTCACGAGCGCTGCTTGTTCGCCCGGAACTCGCTGGCCCACTGCTCCACGATGGAGGCGACCTGCTCGCGCTCGGAGCGCTGGGCGGACGGCTGGACGGGCGGAATCACCGAGGCCGGCCCCAGCAGGGATGGCTGTGCGTCACCATTGCCATTGCTGGGCGCCCCCGCGGCGGCGCTGCCCTTCTTGCGAACCCAGACACGTGGCCCCTCGCTGGGGCGCACGACCTCTGGCGTCACCTGGGGCTCGGGCGTCTCGGAGGGCTCGCGGCGCTTGCGGCCCAGGATGACGTCCGGGATGCTGTTCGGCGCGGCGTCTTCCGTCCACGCGTGGTGCAGGCGTCCGGAGGCCACCATGAGGCGTCGCTTCTGGTAGTGCGCCGCGCAGTAGCCCAGGCTGCGCACCGGGCGCTTGCAACCGATGACCGCGCAGGCCCGGGCCTCGGGCGCGCCGGCTTCCTGCTCGGCATCCTCATGCTCCACTTCCACCGGAGCAAGCGCCGCCAGGGCGTTCAGCGCCGCCGCGTCCGACAACTTGCGCTGCGGCTGGCGGGGCGCGCTGGAGGACAGGCTCTCCGCGATGCGGAGGAGCGAATCCGTCAGGGACGACAGCTGCCCGGCGAGCTCCTCGCGCAGGACGGCGCGGAACGCTTGCTCCAGCGGTGGCAGTGCCGCCGCTGAAGCCCGGGAGCTTCGCGTGGATTGAAGAGAGGGTACGGAACGAAGGCTACGGTTTCTTGGCATGTGGATGATTGCCTGTAGTCGCTGCCGGCTGCTTCGGGGGGACCGTGGAGCGGACGGCCGTTGCGTTAGCACACCTGTGGCCGACCGCCCAGGACAGCCTGTCAAAGGGCTCGTGAGTGGATGTTTCGCGGCGCAGACCGAGGCGCTGCGTCCCCGTGTCAACACGTCTCATCGTCTTTCAATCCCGAGCCCACCCTGCGGCTGGTGAGGTGTGTTGGAGTCCTACCTGGCGGGTGATTGTTCACGACTTCCAAGGATGACGATTCTTCCTCAGCTGAAACAGGTTACTGCGGCACAATCCGCTTGCTGTGCACCTTCACTGAGAGGATTTGCCCGTGAGAACGATTCCGGCAGTGGCGGTATCCGTGGTTGCTGGTTTCATGGTCGCGTGTGGCGGTGGTATGGACCTGGACCCCCAGGGCGAGCTCCCCGCGTCTCCAGACACCGCGCAGGAGGCCGCCTCGGCGCCCGCGGAGGTGTCCTCGCAGGCCTGTACGACGCTTTATCGGCCCCGCATCACCACGTATTGGACCTCGTTCCCCATCGAGGTGGAAGGGCAGATTGGCATGTGCACGACGGCGGCGGACTGCTCGGTGACATGTGTCGGGGAGACCTCGCAGTACGCGCTCAACTCCCAGTTCTTCTACTGCACGTACTGTCCTTGACCTCCCGGCGTCTCGCTCCGGCGCTTGCCGGAGCGGGCGCCGTGTCGGTCCGCCGGCATCGGGCGTTGCCTCACGAGCGCTCGCGGCCTCCTCCCGCCGACCGGTGGCTTCGAACCGAGGTGGCGCACGCAGAGGCCGGCCGCCTCCTTGGGGCGCGGTCCCGCCTGACGGGGCCGCTCAAGGGCCCTTGTTCTCTAGGGCCCGCGTTGCCGTGCGTGCCTCCATAGCTTTCATACGGATGCCAACGGGGGCGCTGGCTCTTTTGGCCGTTTTGCAGGACGGGCGGGGCCTTGCCGGGCGCGGGACTTGGACGCAGCAAGGACGGCCGGTACAAGGCGGCGCGGGCCTCCAGGCATGTCGCCCTGGCCCTGGGACTCATGATCGCGAACCTCCACAACGCCGACATTCCCCAGCCCGTCCTGGACGTCATCGCGCGGCTGCGCGAGCTGGGGCACGCCGTGTACCTGGTGGGCGGCTGCGTCCGGGACATGGTGCGCCAGGTCCACCCGAAGGACTTCGACGTGGCCACCAGCGCGTTGCCGCAGGAGGTCCAGCGCGCCTTTCGCAAGGTCATCCCTACCGGTATCCAGCACGGCACCGTCACCGTCCTGCAGAACGGGACGCACGTGGAGGTCACGACGTTCCGCTCGGAGGGGGACTATCTCGACGGCCGTCGGCCCAGCTCCGTCGCCTTCGAGCGTGACATCGTCAAGGACCTGTCCCGCCGCGACTTCACCATCAACGCGATGGCCTACAACCCGCTCGACCGCGAGCTGGTGGACCCCTTCGGGGGACAGGCGGACCTCCAGGCCCACCTCATCCGCTGCGTGGGCTCCGCGCAGGAGCGCTTCTCCGAGGATGGCCTGCGGCCGTTGCGCGCGGTGCGCTTCGCCGCGGTGTTGGGCTTCGAGCTCGACGACGCCACCCGGGAGGCCATCCCCGCCACACTCGGCGTGTTCCGGAAGGTCGCCCTGGAGCGGATCCGCGAGGAGCTGGTCAAGCTGCTCCTGTCCCCCCGGGCCGAGAGCGGCCTGCTGCTGCTCGCGGATACCGGGCTGCTGGATTGGTTCCTTCCCGAGCTGGCGCGCGCGGAGCCTCGGACCGCCGCGCTCGCGCGGGCCGCGGCCCAGGCCGCCCCGCTGGAGGTGGAGGTCCGGCTCGCCGCGCTGCTGGCGGACCTGGTGGACCGCGCGCAGGCCCGTGACATCGGCCTGCGTCTGAAGTTCCCCAACAAGGTCGCGGACCTGGTGGCGCTCCTCGTCGAGCACGCGAAGGCGGAGGAGCGGGTGGGGGCGCCGGACGCCGCGCTCCGCCGGCTCCTGGCCCGACTGGGCCCGCCGCAGGTCCCCCATTGGATTGCCGTCGCCCGAGCCCGGGTCCAGGTGCGGCAGCCGGAGGCGCTCCCCGAGGTGGAGGCCCTGTTCTCCCGGGTGGAGGCCATCGCCGCGGGCAAGCCTCCGCTGACCGCGAAGGACCTGGCGCTCACGGGGGGCGACATCATGGCCACCCTGGGCGTGGGGCCGTCCCCCATCGTGGGCGAGGCCACGCGCTTCCTCATCGAGTCCGTGCTGGATGATCCGGCGCTGAACACGGCGGAGGCGCTTCAGGCCCGGCTGAAGACGTGGCACGCCCAGGCCGCCCGCTGAGCCGGCGGGCCGCCGCGGGGTGTTCCACGTCGGGAAAGGGCGCCCCGGACGTCCTCCCGCGTGCGCCCGGATGCGAGGGCGTGTAGGAAGGAGCACCATGCGAGTCGTCGTTGCGATGAGCGGCGGGGTGGATTCCTCGGCCGCGGCCGCCCTGCTCAAGGAGCAGGGCCACGAGGTCATCGGTATCACCCTGCGCGTCTGGTCCTACGAGGGCAAGGCGACGTGCGGGAGCTGCTGCAGCCCCGACGACATCGATGACGCGCGCGCGGTGGCCCAGACGCTGGGGATTCCCTTCTACGTGGCCAACGCGGAGGAGATCTTCCAGGACCGTGTCATCAACCCCTTCGTCCAGTCGTACCTCGGGGGGCGCACGCCCATCCCCTGCGTCGCCTGCAACCGGGACGTGAAGTTCAACTTCCTGCTCAAGCGCGCCCGCGCGCTGGGCGCCCGGCTGGCCACCGGCCACTACGCCCGGGTCGAAGAGGTGGACGGGCGCTACGTGCTGCGCCGCGCGGTCGACACCGCCAAGGACCAGAGCTACTTCCTCTTCACGCTCGGCCAGGACGAGCTGCGCGACATCCTCTTCCCCGTGGGAGGCATGACGAAGGCCGAGGTCCGCGCCGTCGCCGAGCGCCACGGCCTGGTCACCAGCCAGAAGCCGGAGAGCATGGAGATCTGCTTCGTGCCGGACGGTGACTACGCGGGCTTCGTGGAGAAGGTCGCCGGGCCGCAGCCCGCGGGCGAAATCGTCGACACCGAGGGCAACGTGCTCGGCACGCACCAGGGCATCCACCGCTACACCGTGGGCCAGCGCCGCGGCCTCAACCTGGGCGGCGGCGAGATTCGCTACGTGCACCGGCTGGAGCCGGAGACGCAGCGCGTGGTGGTGGGCCCCGCCGAGGGCACCGGCCGCGACAACTTCGGCCTGCTTCAGCCGCACTGGGTGGATGGGCCGCCGCCAGCCAGTCAGCCGGTGGAGGTCCGCATCCGCCACCGCCATGCCGGAGCGCCTGGCCGCGTCCACGTCTCGCCGCACGGGCTCGTCTCGGTGAAGCTGGATGCGCCCGCGCGCGCGGTGACGCCTGGACAGGCCGCGGTGGTCTACGATCAGGACCGCGTGCTCGGCGGCGGTTGGATCGTCTGACCCCGCCCACCCGGGAGGAAGCAGCACATGGCGCAGCGCTTCGTGGGACGTCTGCTCGCGGCCGTCGTCGTCTTCGGGGCCCCTGGCTGCAAGGAGCGCTCGGACAAGCCCGTCGCGGGGCTGCTCGCGGCCGGCGCGCCCGTGCTGCGCGTCGAGGGCAAGGAGTGGCGGCCCATTGCCGTCGGCTCCCAACTCCTGGGACATGACGAACTGAAGGCCACCGGCCCCGCGGTGCTGGAGTTCTTCGGCGGCGGCCTGCGCTTCCTGGAGAAGGGGGACTCGCTGGAGGTGGGCGCTGCCGACGAGGCGAAGCTCCACGGCGTCAACCTGCCGTCCCGCCACATCGTCGAGGGGAAGCTCCAGGAGGCGCCCCGGCCGCTGCGCATCATCGCCGCGCGCTACACCCAGGTGCAGGTGACGCCCGCGAGCGCGCAGCAGGACGACCCGTACAGCTCCAACGGCTACTTCGCCGCCTTCTTCTCCTACAAGGGCCTGTCGCCCAACAAGGCGTCGGATGCGCCGGCTCCCGAGGGGCCGCGCAAGCCGCTGCCGCCTCCGCCGCATCGCCCCCGGGTGCCACACATCCACGCGGGCGCGCTGGGCGAGGGCGGCCTCGTGGCCACCGTGGAGGACGGCTTCGTCGTGGCGGAGACGGATGACCTGGCCACCGCCGTGCTGCTGGAGGGCGGCGACGTGCCCCTGGGCCGCACCGTGCGGCTGGTGGTGCCGGATGGCGCGGAGGTGGTGCTGCGGACGGCGGAGGGGCGCGAGCTCGAGGTGGAAGGACCGGCGGACGTCCGCCTGCGGTGAGCGCGTGGGGGAGGGTGGTTTGTCCTTCCGGGGCCCGCTTCGGTAGAGTCCCCGGTCGCCCTTCGGGAGGTGTGCATGACGCGCAGTGAGCTCATCGAGCGCATCGTGGAGCGTGCCCCGCATGTGCCACGGCGTGAGGTGGAGGCCATCGTCCACGCCGTCTTCGAGGAGATGTCCCGGGCGCTGGTGGCCGGGAAGCGAATCGAGCTGCGGGGCTTCGGCGTCTTCTCCGTCCGCACGCGACGGGCCCGCACGGGCCGCAACCCCAAGACGGGCGAGCGCGTCTCGGTGCCCACGCGCCGCATGCTGTCCTTCTCCGCGGGGAAGGAGCTGCGCGAGCGGCTCAATGCCCCACCCGCCACGGCGGATGCCCCGGCAGCGGCGGCACACCCTGACGGGGCACTGCCCGCGTTGCCCCCCGCCGCGGCGCCCGCGTTCATCGTTCCCGTCACGGGTTGAAGGCGGCATCCAGCGGCGGACCGCGAATTTGACCGACCCTGGGGTGGGGCGTACTTTGCCCTCCACGCCGTCGCTACAGGCCGCAACACAGACGCGTGCGGCCCGCGGCGTTCGTGCCCGAGGACTTTCAAGCCATGCGTGATGCTCACCGGATGAAGGAGAAGTTCGACGTCTCTCTGGACAACCGGCAGATCGTCAGCCTGCTCATCGCCGGCATCGTCGTGATGGGCGCTGTCTTCGTGCTGGGCGTCGTCGTCGGCAAGAAGCTCGCGGGCAACGCGGACGCTGTCGCCGCGCCGGACCTGCTCTCCGCGCTGGATGCCAACGCGCAGGCGCTCCAGAACGTGCAGCAGGAGCCGCTGACCTTCCCGGACGAGCTGACCCGCAAGACGGCCTCCGAGCCGCCGCCTGCGCCCAAGCCCGCAGTGGCCAAGGCCCCGCCGCCGGCGGAGAAGCCCGCGGCGCCGAAGCCCGCAGAGTCGAAGCCCGCCACCGCCCAGCGTTCGAAGCTGGCGCCCACGCCGGATCCGGACACGGGCGAGCTGCCGCCGGAGGAGCCAGAGGCGGAGCCCGAGCGCATCGTGGCCGCCGAGGCGCCTCCTGCGCCGAAGGCCGCCGAGGCGGTGCCGGTGTCGGGCAAGGTGGAGGCCGCGGCCGTTCCCACGCGCACCACCACCACGGAGGGCGGTGGCCTGAAGGAGGCAATCGCTCGCGCCACCCAGCAGCCGTCACGGCCCGCGTCGCCGCCCGCGCAGGCGGTGAAGGGTGGGGCGTTCACCCTCCAGCTCTCGGCGTTCCAGGACAAGCAGGAGGCCGACCGGTTCGCCGCCCGGTTGCGTGACCGGGGCTATGCCCCCTATATCCTGACGGCCGAGGTGCCCGGCAAGGGCACGTGGTACCGCGTCCGCATGGGGAGCTTCGCCTCTCGCGACGCGGCCACCCGGTATCTGTCAGACTTCAAGCGTGAGACTTCGCTCGACGCATTCGTGGCCGGCACGAACTAGAGCGGAACGAGGAAGACAGGAAGCGCCATGACGACGACGAAGCGGGTGGAGAAGCCCTGGGGGCATGAACTCATCTGGGCTCACACCGACCGCTACGTGGGCAAGCTGCTGCACGTGAAGCAGGGCCACAAGCTCAGCCTGCAGTTCCACAACCGCAAGGACGAGACCATCCACGTCCAGAGCGGCAAGCTGCTCTTCGTCGTCGACGAGGGCCAGGGGCTCATCGAGAAGGAGATGAACCCCGGCGAGAGCTACCACATCAAGCCGCTCACCAAGCACCGCATGGTGGCGCTGACTGACTGCGACATCCTCGAGGTCAGCACCCCGGAGCTGGACGACGTGGTGCGGCTCGAGGATGCCTACGGGCGCACCGGCACCAGCAACCCGTAGCCAGCGTCCTCCGCGGAGGCCCGCCTACTCGCGGGCCGTGTTGTTGGGGTTGCGGGTCCACTTGTCGACGGTGCCATCGCCGTCCAGGTCCTCGCCGATGCGGTCCACCTGGCCGCCCTCCCAGTACTCCCAGTAGTCGATGCGGCCGGCGCCGCGGGTGTCGCGCTCCTTGCGCACCAGCTTGCCGCCCTCGTAGTAGGTGAAGCTGTCCGGGCGCCCGTCCCCGTTGGTGTCGCGCTCGCGGCGCGTGTTGACGCCCTTCTCGTAGAAGTAGGTGGCGTCCACGCGCCCGTCGAAGTCCAGGTCCAGCGCCTCGCGCGCCTTGTCGCCGTTGGCGTCGAAGTGGCGGACCAGGTCCACGCGCCCGTCCCAGTTCAGGTCCAGCTCCTGGCGCACCTTGGTGCCGTCCACCGTGTACGTCCACACGTCCGGGCGGCCATCGCCGTTGGCGTCCTGCTCGGCGACCTCCTCGTTGGCCCCGCGCGGTGGCCGGATGGCCTCCCCGGCGGCCCGGCTCCGGGCGTCAGCGGACGGTCCGTCCCGCTCCGCCGACTTGCTCCCGGCGCAGCCCGCCAGCGCGCCCGTGGCGAGGAAGCCCAGGAAAATCAACTGCTTGTAGCGTGGCATGGCGAACTCCCAGCGTCCGGGGACCGACTGGCGACGAGGCACGCACGAGATGCTTTCGCGCGACACGTCATTCCATATATTTTCACATATCGCCATGGCCCGAAAGAAAGTCAGCACCACCATCTACATCACTCCGGAGCAGAACGAGCTCCTCAAGGCGCTGAACCAGAAGACGAAGGTGCCCGTGGCCGAGTACATCCGCCAGGGCATCGACCTGGTCCTGGAGAAGTACAAAGCGCAGTTGCCGGGGCAGTCGTCGTTCGACGAGCTGTGAGAGAGAGGCGTGACGTGAAGAGCATGCGAGGCAAGCGGGTAGCGGTCCTGGGCGGCGCCGGCTTCGTCGGGTCGCACCTGTGTGAGCGGCTCCTGGATGACGGGGCCGCGGCGGTCATCGCCGTGGACAACCTCATCACCGGCAATGAGGAGAACCTGCGCACCCTCACCGGGCGGCCGGGCTTTTCGTTCGTGAAGGCGGACATCACCGAGGGCATCCCGGTGGAGGGGCCGCTGGACTACGTGTTCAACATGGCCTCGCCAGCCTCGCCCATCGACTACGCGCAGCTCCCGCTGGAGACGCTGCGCGTGGGCTCCATCGGCACGGAGAACGCGCTGAAGCTGGCGGAGGCGAACCAGGCCGTGTTCCTGATGGCCTCCACGTCGGAGGTGTACGGGGATCCACTGGTGCACCCGCAGCGCGAGGACTACTGGGGCAACGTGAATCCCATTGGCCCCCGGTCCGTGTACGACGAGGCCAAGCGCTACGCGGAGGCCATCACCGCGGCCTACGGGCGCACCCGGGGCGTGCAGGTCCGCATCGTGCGCATCTTCAACACCTACGGTCCGCGCATGCGCCTCAACGACGGCCGCGTGGTGCCCGCCTTCGTGGGGCAGGCCCTCAAGGGCGAGGACTTCACCGTCTTCGGGGACGGCAGCCAGACGCGCTCGTTCTGTTACGTGAAGGACCTGGTGGACGGCCTGGTGCGGCTCATGCTGTCGGACGAGCCGAACCCGGTGAACATCGGCAACCCCCGGGAGATGACCATCCGTCAGTTCGCGGAGGCCGTGCGTGCGGCGGCGGGCGGGGGCGGGGCCATCATCGAGAAGCCGCTGCCCAAGGATGATCCGAAGCAGCGCCAGCCGGACATCACCCGCGCGCGGACGCTGCTGGGATGGGAGCCGAAGGTGCCCCTGGAGGAAGGTCTCCGGGAGACCATCGCGTGGTTCCGCGAGGTTGCCGCTACGCGTCCCCCGGCATAGTTTGCCGGCGCGGAGATTTACGAAGGCCTGCAGGCGGGAGGATGCGTGAAGGTCCTGGTGACAGGTGGCGCGGGCTTCATCGGCTCGCATGTGTGCGATGAGTTCCTCCGGGGTGGCCACGAGGTCATCGCGTTGGATGACCTGTCTGGCGGCAAGCGGGAGAACCTGGACCCGCGCGTGCGCCTGGCGGTGCATGACATCCGCAGCCGGGAGGCGTCGGAGCTCATCAAGTCCGAGAAGCCCGACGTGCTCTGCCACCTGGCGGCGCAGATGGACGTGCGCCGCAGCGTGGACGACCCGAGCTTCGACGCGGACGTGAACATCCGCGGCATGCTCAACCTGCTGGAGGCCGCCCGCGTCTCCGGCGTGAAGAAGGTCATCTTCAGCTCCACCGGCGGCGCCATCTACGGCGAGCAGGACGTGTTCCCCGCGCCGGAGAGCCACCCCACGCGGCCCATCTCGCCCTACGGCGTCTCCAAGGCGGCGGGCGAGCTGTACCTGGGCTATTACCGTGCGCAGTACGGCCTGCCCTACGTCGCCCTGCGCTACGCGAACGTCTACGGCCCGCGGCAGAACCCGCATGGCGAGGCCGGCGTGGTGGCCATCTTCAGCCAGCGGCTCATCGCCGGCCAGGGCTGCACCATCTACGGCGAGGGCAAGCAGACGCGTGACTTCGTCTTCGGTCCGGACGTGGCCCGCGCCAACCGGCTGGCCTTCGAGAAGGACTACGTGGGCGCCATCAACATCGGCACCGGCGTGGAGACGGACATCAACCGCCTCTATGCGCTGCTGGCCGAGGCGGCGGGCTCCAGCGCGCCCGTGACCCACGCACCCGGCAAGCCGGGCGAGCAGATGCGCTCGTGCGTGGACAACGCCCTGGCGAAGAAGGTGCTCGGCTGGGAGCCCAGCGCGGACCTCCGCGAGGGCCTGCGCCGCACCATCGAGTACTTCCGCCAGAAGGCGGGGGCGCCTGCTCGCGCCCACGGCTGATCGCCGCTCGGGCCCCCGTTCCCACCGGGAGCGGGGGAGGGCGCTTCCCCTTCAAGGCGGCTCGTAGACGGCCCCTGGCAAGGGGCCTCCTGGCATGCCGGGAGGGGGGCCCTGGGCCCGGCGGCGGGGTATTCCCCTCCGGGAAGGGGCTGATGACTGGGGAACAAACGGGCTCCCCCGGTGGGTTGCTCATCGGTCGGACGCGTGTGCGTAGATTTTCGTGCGATTCCTTGTTACGCACGCCCGCTTCCTCCGACGAGCGCCCTGAACATGCCGGCTGAAAACGCGCACATCCGCAACTTCTGCATCATCGCCCATATCGACCATGGAAAGTCGACGCTGGCCGATCGTCTCCTCGACAAGACGGGGACGTTGACCAAGCGCGAGGCGCAGGCCCAGTTCCTCGACAACATGGACATCGAGCGCGAACGGGGCATCACCATCAAGGCCCAGTCCGTGCGGATGAACTACACCGCAAAGGACGGCAAGCAGTACGTCCTCAACCTCATCGACACGCCGGGACACGTCGACTTCGCCTACGAGGTCAGCCGCAGCCTGGCCGCGTGCGAGGGCGCGCTCCTGGTGGTGGACGCGTCGCAGGGCGTGGAGGCCCAGACGCTCTCCAACGTCTACATGGCGCTGGACCACAACCTGGAGATCATCCCGGTCATCAACAAGATTGACCTGCCGAGCGCGGACGTGGACCGCACCCGGGCGGAGATTGAAGACGTCATCGGCATCGACGCGTCCGTCGCCGTGCCGTGCTCCGCCAAGGAAGGCATCGGCATCCAGGACATCCTGGAGGCCGTCGTGAAGACGGTGCCGCCGCCGAGCGGCTCGGCGGACGCGCCGCTCAAGGCCCTCATCTTCGACTCCTGGTACGACAACTACCGGGGCGTGGTGACGCTGGTGCGCGTGCTCGAGGGCACCCTGAAGCTGAAGCAGAAGATCAAGCTCTTCAGCAACAACAAGGTCTTCGAGGTCCAGGAGCTGGGCGTGTTCAGCCCGTTCTCCCGCCCGGTGCCGCAGCTCATCGCCGGCGAGGTGGGCGTGCTCGTGGCCAACGTGAAGGAGCTGCAGGACGCCAAGGTGGGCGACACCGTCACCGAGGAGGCGCGGCCCACGCCCGAGGCCTTCCCGGGCTTCCAGGAAGTGAAGCCGATGGTGTTCTCCGGCATCTTCCCGGTGGACTCCGCGGACTACGAGAACCTGCGCGACGCGCTGGCGAAGCTGGTGCTCAACGACTCGGCCTTCACCTACGAGCCCGAGTCGTCCACGGCGCTGGGCTTCGGCTTCCGCTGCGGCTACCTGGGCCTGCTGCACATGGAGATCGTCCAGGAGCGCCTGGAGCGCGAGTACAACCTGGACCTCATCACCACCGCGCCCAGCGTGGTGTACCGCGTCACCACCAGCAAGGGCGAGACGCTGCTGGTGGACAACCCGGCCAAGCTGCCGCCGGTGCAGAACATCGAGAAGTTCGAGGAGCCCATCCTCACCTGCCACATCCACGTCCCCAACGACCACCTGGGCGCCATCCTCAAGCTGTGCCAGGAGCGCCGGGGCGTGCAGAAGGACATGAAGTACCTGGGCAGCAGCGGCCAGCGTGTACAGGTGACGTACGAGATGCCGCTGGCCGAGGTCGTCTTCGACTTCTTCGACAAGCTCAAGAGCGTGTCGCGCGGCTACGCCAGCCTCGACTACGAGCTGGCCGGCTACATCGAGTCGGACCTGGCCCGGCTGGACATCCTCATCAACGGGGACCCGGTGGACGCCCTCAGCGTCATCGTGCACCGCGAGCGCGCGTACCTGCGCGGCCGCGAGGTGTGCCAGAAGCTGAAGGAGGTCATCCCGAAGCAGATGTACGAGGTGGCCATCCAGGCGGCGATCGGCGCGAAGATCATCGCCCGTGAGACCATCTCCGCCATGCGCAAGAACGTGCTCGCCAAGTGCTACGGTGGTGACATCAGCCGCAAGCGCAAGCTCCTGGAGAAGCAGAAGGAGGGCAAGAAGCGCATGAAGCAGGTCGGAACGGTGGAGATTCCGCAGGAAGCCTTCCTCGCGGTCCTCAAGTCGGAGCAGTAGCCCATGAACGCCGCCATGCCTTCCGCCACCCCTCCCGTGAAGCTCTCGGAGGCGATGGCGGCTCGCCGTACGCCGGAGATGCTCCGCGCCCGCCGCACGCTGGTGTGGCGCGAGCGCCTCACCAGCCTCTGGTCGCCGCTGGTCATCCTCGGCCTGCTGTACGTGCCCTACACGATTCTCATCGAGAACTCGCGGGCCTCGGCGGTGTGGGCCCAGCCGGTGATGAAGGGGCTGGGACTGCTGCTCGTCGTCTACTTCGTGGCGCTGCTGGTGTGGCGCAACGTCTCCCCGAAGGAGAAGGCGCTGCGCGGCGTGCGCCACGAGGCCAACGAGCTGCTCGCGGAGAACGAGCGCATCCTCGGCAAGCCGGCCGTGCGCGCGAAGGTGCCGGGAGACGTCCAGGCGCGCATCGCCGAGCAGGCGCTCCGCGTGGAGCAGGCCTCCGCGGATGGCGACGCGGAGAAGCTGCGCACCGAGGTGAAGGCGCTGGAGGCGCTCACCGCCCAGCACCTGGGCGCGTTCCGCAAGCAGTCCGCCCTGGACTTCCTGGGAGGCTTCGGCAAGGCGCTGCTGGTGGCGCTCATCTTCCGGACCTTCATCGTGGAGCCCTACCGCATCCCGTCCGGCTCCATGCTGCCCACGCTGGAGATTGGCGACCAGGTCTTCGTCAACAAGTTCATCTACGGCGTGCGCATCCCGTTCCTCAACGTGGTGCCGTTCGTCATCGTCCGGCCGCCGGCGCGTGGGGACGTCATCGTCTTCAACAACCCGGTGAACGAGTCGGTGGACTACATCAAGCGCGTGGTGGGCGTGCCGGGTGACGTGGTGGAGTTCATCAACGGCGTGGTCTACATCAACGGCCAGCCGCAGACGCGCGAGCTCGTCTCCAACGAGTTCACCGTCCACAACGTCACCGACGACGGGCGTTGGTTCGACCAGCAGGAGACCCTCTACGAGGAGAACCTGTCGGGCGTGCAGCACGCCGCGCTGCAGACGCTGCCGCGCATGCCGCGCCGCGAGGGGCCCTACGAGGTTCCTCCGGGCCACGTGTTCGCCGTGGGGGACAACCGGGACAACAGCGCGGACAGCCGCCACGGCCTGGGTGTCACCGGGTACGGCAAGGCGGAGTACGTCCCCTACGGGCACATCAAGGGCAAGGCGATGGTGGTGTGGCTGTCGCTGGGCTACCACGGGCTGCTGCACAACCTGTTCGGTGGCACGGGCCTGCGCGTGGATCGGTTCTTCGAACCGGTCCGTTGAGGCGCTCGCTGGAAGCAGGCGGGCCGGCGCGTCGCGCTCGACGCTTGACGTGCCGCACGCCCCGGGGTACGCGGCGCCCCCGGCCATGAGACACCTGCTTGGAATCGAAGGCTGGCGCCGGGACGAGCTGGAGTCACTGCTCGACCGGGCGAAGGCACACCTGCCCGGCGGACCCGATGCCACCCACCTGCTGCGAGGCAAGGTGGTGGCGAACCTCTTCTTCGAGGACTCCACCCGGACGCGCACGTCGTTCCACATGGCAGCCAAGGGGCTGGGAGCCAGTGTGTTCAACTGGACTCACACCGGCTCCTCGGTGTCCAAGGGTGAGACGCTGCTGGACACCGCGCGCAACATCGAGGCGACGGGGCCCGTGGCCATCGTGATGCGCCACCGCTCCTCCGGCGCACCGCACCTGGTGGCGAAGCACGTGAAGTGCGCCGTCATCAACGCGGGGGACGGGACGCACGAGCACCCCTCCCAGGCCCTGCTGGACGCCTTCACGCTGCGGCGGCGCTGGGGCTCGCTGGACGGGCGCACGGTGCTCATCGTGGGGGACGTGCTCCACAGCCGCGTGGCCCGCTCCAACCTGCTGTGCCTGAAGACGCTGGGCGCGCGGGTGGTGGTCTGCGGTCCGCCCACGCTGCTGCCGCCGGGGCTGGAGGCGATGGGCGCGGAGGTGACGTACAACCTGGACGCGGCGCTGCCCCAGGCGGACGCGGTGATGTGCCTGCGCATCCAGCTCGAGCGGCAGGAGCAGGCCTTCCTGCCCTCGACGCGGGAATATGCGCGGCTGTTCGGCCTCAACGTGGCCCGCGAGGAGCGGATGAAGCCGGACGCGCTGGTGATGCACCCGGGGCCCATCAACCGGGGCGTGGAGCTGGCGCCGGCGGTGGCGGACGGGCCTCGCAGCGTCATCCTGGAGCAGGTGTCCAACGGCGTCGCCGTGCGGCGGGCCATCCTGGAGGTGTGTGCGGCATGAGCTCCACGGTGCTCTTCAAGCGGGGGCGTGTCATCGACCCGCGCAACGGCGTGGACGGCGTCCGCGACGTGCTGGTGCGGGACGGCAAGGTGGTGGAGGTGTCGGACGCGCCGCTGCCGGTGCCCTCCGGCGCCGAGGTGGTGGATGCCTCCGGGAAGTGGGTGGTGCCGGGCTTCATCGACCTGCACGTGCACCTGCGCGAGCCGGGCGAGGAAGGGAAGGAGACCGTCCTCACCGGTTGCCGCGCCGCGGTGGCGGGCGGCTTCACCGCGGTGGTGGCCATGCCCAACACCAAGGTGGTCAACGACAACGCCATGGTGACGGAGCTGGTGCTGAACCGCGCCCGCGCGGCCGGGCTGTGCCATGTCTACCCGGCCGGGGCCATCACCAAGGGCCTCAAGGGCGAGGAGCTGGCGGAGATGGGCGAGCTGGTGTCGGCCGGCTGCGTGGCCATCACCGACGATGGCCGCCCGGTGATGAACGCGTCGCTGATGCGGCGCACGCTCCAGTATGCGACGCAGTTCGACGTGCCCGTCATGGTCCACGAGGAGGACCTGACGCTGTCGGCGGGCGGCGCCATGCACGAGGGCGCCATGTCCACGCGGCTCGGCCTGCGCGGGATTCCCGCCTCCGCCGAGGTGGCCATGGTGGCGCGCGACCTGGTGCTCCTGGAGGAGACGAAGGGCCGGCTGCACGTGGCCCACGTGTCCTGCGAGGGCAGCGTGCGGCTCATCCGCGAGGCCAAGCGCCGCGGCCTGCGCGTCACCTGCGAGGTGGCGCCGCACCACTTCATCCTCGATGACCGCGCGGTGGGGGACTACGACACCCACGCGAAGATGGCCCCGCCGCTGCGCTCGGACAGCGACGTGCGGGCCCTGCGCGAGGCGCTGGTGGACGGCACGGTGGACGCCATCGCGACGGACCACGCGCCGCACGGCGTGCTCGACAAGCAGGTGGAGTTCGAGAAGGGCATCAACGGCATCGTGGGGCTGGAGACGGCCCTGGGGTTGACGCTGGAGCTGGTGCACGCCGGCGTGCTCACCGTGAACCGCGCGGTGGAGCTGCTGACGCACGGGCCGGCGAGGGCGTTCGGCCTGCCGGGCGGTCACCTGGCGCCAGGGGCGCCGGCGGACGTCACGGTGGTGGACCCGGACGTGGAGTGGACGGTGGACGCCCACCAGTTCCACTCCCGCAGCCGGAATACGCCGTTCCATGGCCGCAAGCAGAAGGGGCGCGTTATCCAGACGTGGGTCTCGGGCCAGAAGGTGTTCGACAAGGGCCAGGTCGGCCAGAGCAAGGAGTCTCGGTGATGACGAAGCGGGCAGTGCTCGCCCTGGCGGATGGCACCCTTTTCGAGGGCCGTGCCTTTGGCGCGGTCGGCGAAACGGTGGGTGAGGTGGTCTTCAACACCTCCATGTACGGCTACCAGGAGGTCCTCACGGACCCCTCGTACGTGGGGCAGATTGTCACCATGTCGTACCCGGAGATGGGCAACGTCGGCGCCAATCCGGTGGACGAGGAGGGCGCCCGGGTCCACGCGGTGGGCATGGTGGTGCGGGCTCTCAGCGAGCAGCCATCCAACTGGCGCGCGAAGGAGTCCCTGGACGCGTACCTGAAGCGCAACGGCGTGGCCGGCATCGAGGGCATCGACACCCGCCGGCTGGTGCGCCACCTGCGCGAGCACGGCGCGCAGATGGGCGTCATCTCCAGCGAGGGCCTGTCCCCCGCGGCGCTGGTGGAGCGCGCCCGCTCCGCGCGTGGCATGGAGGGCCTGGACCTGGCCACGGGCGTGTCCACGAAGGAGGCCTACACCTTCACGCAGCCCTCGCCGGAGGTCTTCACCGGGGTGGGAGAGGTGCAGGCGCCGGCGGAGCCCCGCTTCGACGTGGTGGCCTACGACTACGGCCTGAAGAAGTCGATGCTGCACTTCCTGGTGGACGTGGGCTGCCGCGTGACGGTGGTGCCCGCCAACACCACGGCCGAGGAAGTCCTGGCGCGCAAGCCCCACGGCGTCTTCCTGGCGAACGGACCGGGCGACCCGGCGGCCGTGAAGGGCGCGGACCGCACCGTGGCGGCGCTGCTGGGCAAGGTGCCGGTGTTCGGCATCTGCCTGGGGCACCAGATCATGGCGCTGGCCCTGGGGGGCCGGACGTACAAGATGAAGTTTGGCCACCGGGGCGGAAATCAGCCCGTCAAGGACCTGACCACGGGCAAGGTGGAAATCACCGCGCAGAACCACGGCTTCGCGGTGGATGACGCCAGCCTCAAGGGCCTGGCGGTCGTGACGCACATCAACCTCAACGACGGCACGGTGGAGGGCCTGGCCGTTCCGGATGCGCGGGCCTTCAGCGTGCAGTACCACCCCGAGGCCTCGCCTGGCCCGCACGACGCGCGCTATCTCTTCGGCCGGTTCGCGAAGCTGATGGCGGAGTAGGATGGCGCCACCGAATATGACCTCGTCGCTGTCACCGCTCTCCTATCAGCCGTACCTGGATCAGCTCATCGCCTTTGGCAGTGCCGAGTCGCGCAAGGAGGACCTCCTCCAGGCCAAGGCGGAGTACTTCCGTCTGACGGGCGAGGTCTTCGAGGACGACAAGCTCTTCGAGCTGCGGATGGCGTCCTTCCTGGACTACTACCTCTATGACCGCGTCTCGCCGCTGACGGGCAAGACGCCGGCCACGGAGTTCTACGAGCAGCGCCTGGCCAGCTCCCCGCCCGAGGAGGCCAACGCCTTCCGGAGCTTCACGGAGACGGTCCACGGCCTCTTCGAGGTCCGCAAGCTGGGCAAGGGCGAGGTCCGACTGCGCGAGCTGTACTCCGGCAAGGACTTCGACGTGACGGAGCGCCGCCACATGGCGGGCCTGGAGACGGGCGACATCCTGGAGGCCCGCCTCATCCCCTTCGGTGGCCACCTGCTGTTCTCCTCCGCCTTCTGCTACCACCCCCGCGTGGCCGTGAAGGCCATCAAGGCGGAGGTGAAGCGCCGCAAGAAGAAGGAGCCGGACCGCACGCCCAACGAGCTGGTGTGGGAGTGCGCCCGCCGCTCGCTCAACGTGGAGCGCTACCGCCAGCTCCCCGTCGAGAAGCTCTACGACTTCGAGCAGAAGGTCCTCTGAGTCCGCCCGCGCCGGGCCCCCGGTGGTGACGTCCGGGGGCCGCGCAGGGCCTCGGCTCAGATGCGGTGGATGCTCATCAGGTTGGTGTTGCCCGGGACGTTGAGGGGCACCCCGGCCACCACCACCACGGGCGTGCCGGGCGCGCAGATCTTCTCCTTCCGGCACAGGTCGCGCACCTGCTTGAGCATGGCGTCCGTCGTCGACACGCGCGCCACCTGCATGCCCGTCACGCCCCAGTAGAGCGCCATGCGGTTCACCGCCGACTCGTTCGGGGTGAGGGCGACGATGCGCGCGCGGGGGCGGAACTCGGAGATGAGGCGCGCGGTGTGGCCGCTCTCCGTGTAGGCGACGATGGTCTCGATGCCCAGCTGGGTGGCCGCCGCCACGGCCGCCGCGGCCACGCCGGTGCCCAGGTCTTCCGAGCGCTCGAAGGGGGAGTGGTGCTGGTGCTTCACCACGCCGCGCTCCGTCTCCTCGACGATGCGCGCCATGGTGGCCGCCGCCTCGATGGGGTACTTGCCCGCCGCCGTCTCGCCCGACAGCATCACGGCGTCCGCGCCGTCGAGGATGGCGTTGGCCACGTCCGACACCTCGGCGCGCGTGGGCCGGGCGTTGGCCACCATGCTCTCCAGCATCTCCGTGGCGACGATGACGAGGCCGCCGTGGCGGTTCACCACGTTCACCATGTGCTTCTGGAGGGCGGGCAGCTGCTCCAGCGGCATCTCCACGCCCAGGTCGCCGCGCGCCACCATGACGCCATCCGCGACGGCGGCAATCTCCTCCACGCACTCCACGGCCTGCGGCTTCTCAATCTTCGCGATGAGCGGCGTCTTCAGCTTCGCCACGTGCGCGCGCGCCTTCTTGATGTCCTCCGGCGTGCGGACGAAGGACAGGGCCACGTAGTCCACGCCCACCTCCTGGCCGAACGCCAGGTCCGCCGCGTCCTTGCGCGTAATCGTGGGCACCGACATGGGCGAGCCGGGCAGGTTGAGGCCCTTGTGGTTCTTCAGCACGCCGCCCACCTCCACGCGGCACCGCACGTCCGGCCCCTCCACGCGCTGCACGCGCAGGCGCACGCGCCCGTCGTCCAGGAGGATTTCATGGCCCTTGGCCACGTCCTTCACCAGCGACTTGATGGGCGTGGGGATGAGGGACTCCGTCCCCAGGACGTTCCGCGTCGTCACCGTGACGGCCTGGCCGGGCTTCACCAGGAGCTGCCCGCCGTCGAAGCGGCCCAGGCGGATTTTCGGGCCCTGGATGTCCTGGAGGATGGCCACCGGCGCGCCCAGGCGCCGCGCCACCTTGCGGATGGTTTCCACCCGGCGGCGGTGCTCCTCGTGCGTGCCGTGCGAGAAGTTCAGCCGCGCCATGTTCATACCCGCGCGGATCAGCCCTTCGATGACCTCGGGAGTGTCAGAGGCGGGGCCCAGGGTGCAGATGATTTTCGCCTTGCGCATAGGGCCGCGCATCCTAGGCGGCCGGGTGCCCGGCTTGACAGCCTTGCGCCCGCGGGACTAACTCTTCTGCCGACGCGGTGCCCGGTTTCGGGCCACGCGGAGCCTTTGCGCTCTCGATGGCAGAGAGAGAAAGCCCGGCAACCCTGGGAGGGGGGGCCGGGCTTTCTTGCGAGGGCCTAGAGCTCGATTTCCTTGCCCGTCCCCAGCGACGATGGCGATGGGGCCGTCGGCGGGTGCCCTGGAGGCAGCGCCTCCATGTCCATGTCGATGGGCGGCTCGCTCGGCGCGCCCGGGGCGGGGAAGTCCGGCATGTCCAGGGGCCCGCTGCCGCCCACGCCAGGGCCTTCCTGCTGCAGTCCCTCAATCTCCTCGCGGGTGATGCCGGCCAGCGTCAGCACCTTGCGCGTGACGCGGATGCGGGCGTCGCTGGAGAGCGCCATGGCGATGGAGTCCGAGGGGCGCGCCTCCAGGGTCATCTTCCGCTTGCCCTGCTCCAGGAAGACGCGACCCGAGTAGACGTTGTCGCGCAGGTCGTCGATGCGGACCTCGGTGACCTTGCCGCCGAGCTCCGACACCACGTCATCCAGCAGGTCCTGGGCGAGCGGCTGGGGTGGCTGGCGCTGCGCCAGCCGGAAGGCGATGGAGATGGCGGAGGCCTCGTCCACGAAGACGGGGAGGACGATGCCCTTGTCCTTGGTGGCCAGGACCACGGCGTGGGCCTGGGCCTCCTCCAGCGGGACGACGTCCTGCACCTCGAGCTCCACGAGCTCCGTGCAGGCCTTGGGGTCGTCTCCGCCTTCGGTGATGCAGGGCTGGCCCTGGGCTTTTCCGAGGGCCGCGAGGGCCTCCGGAGGGACGAAGGCGGGAAACATCAGCAGCCCTCCGAGCGCCAGAAGCACGGCCGAGAGAGGTGCGACGAACAAAGTGGCGCGGTTGGGCGTTTTCACGCTTCTAACCTACGCACCCGGCCATCTCCCGGGAGGGTTGCACTCCAGGCCCGGTTACCCCCTGGCTTCGGGAGCGCTCACCGGGCCGGGGGGCAGGCGGACGGGCTCAACGACGGTCGTCGTCGTCCTCGTCCTCGTCGTAGTCCTCCTCGTCGTCGACGTCCTCGTCCTCATCCTCGTCGAGGTCGTCGTCCTCGGACTCATCCTCGTCCTCGTCGTCCTCGTCGTCGTCGAGCATGTCCTCCAGGTCCTCGGACTCCAGCGTCATCGACACGGCGAAGCGCTTGTCGAGTGCGGCGATCTGCGCGCGCATCTCCGTGAGGGCGGCGACGAAGTCTTCCGTGAGGTTGGCGGGCGCCTTGGCGTCGCAATGCGGGCAGACGATTTTCTCAGTCCCTTCGATGAGGTCCTGAGCGTCCAGCTCGAAGCTCGCCTCGCACTTCTGGCAGGTGAAGTCGATGCTCATGGTCGGGCGCGGCATACAAAGCACTCCAACCAGCTGTCAACGTCCGAGACGCGGGGCCATTGGTGGGGGGCCTTGCATCCGCTAGCGTTCAGGGCATGGACCTTCCCAAGACGGTGGTGCATGCGCTCCATGACCGGGCCACGCAGCAGGAGCATCGGCCGGCCCTGTGGACGCGCCGCGGGGGCGCCTATGCGCCCACCTCGTGGTTCGAGTACGCGCAGCGGGTGAAGCGCTTCGCCCTGGGGTTGCACGCGCTCGGGGTGGGGGCGGGGCAGCCCGTGGGCATCCTGAGCTTCAACCGCGAGGAGTGGCATGTCGCCGACCTGGCCACCATCGCCATGGGTGGGGTCCCTGTCGGTCTGTACACCACCAGCGCGGTGGAGCAGCTCGAGTACATCCTGGGCCACTGCGAGGCGACCCTCCTGGTGGTGGAGAACGAGAAGCACCTGCGCACCGGCCTGGCCCTGCGGGAGCGCCTGCCGAAGCTGCGCCACCTGGTCGTCATCGAGGCGCCCGCGGTGCTCCCGGAGGGCGTGCTGCGCTACGCGGACGTCCTGGCCATGGGCGCCGGCGCGGACGAGAAGCCGTACTGGGACAGCGTCCACGCCCTGAAGCCGGAGGCCCTGGGCACGCTCATCTACACCTCGGGGACCACCGGCCAGCCCAAGGGGGTGATGCTCAGCCACCACAACCTGGTGTGGACGGCGAAGCAGCTCACGGACTCGGTGACCTTCGGCCGGCCGGACGCGTCCTCGCTGGTGTCGTATCTGCCACTGTCGCACATCGCGGAGCAGATCATCTCGCTCCACAGCCCCCTGCTGAACGGGGTGCAGGTGTTCTTCGCGACGTCGGTGGACACGATGCCGCAGAGCCTGCGGGAGGTGCGCCCCTCGTTCTTCTTCGGCGTGCCCCGGGTGTGGGAGAAGTTCAAGGCGAAGGCGGAGGAGGGGCTCAACGCACAGCCCCCCACGAAGCGCCGGGTGGTGGCCTGGGCGCGGCGCATCGCCGCGGAGCGGAACGAGCGGGTGATGCGGCACCAGAGCGTGCCCATGACGATGGAGGCCCAGTACCAGCTGGCCCGCAAGCTCATCTTCGCGCCGCTGAAGGAGCGCATCGGCATGGAGCGGGTGTCCTTCTTCGCCACCGCGGCGGCGCCCATCGGCCGGGACGTGCTCGACTTCTTCGCCTCCATCGACATCGTCATCCACGAGGTGTGGGGCATGACGGAGGTGACGGGGCCCGGCACGGTGAATACCGAGTCCCACACGCGCCTGGGCTCCGTGGGGCGGGCGATGATGGGCGTGGAGCTGCGCATCGCGGAGGACGGCGAGCTGCTCGTGCGGGGCGGCAACGTCTGCATGGGCTACTACAAGAACCCCGAGGCCACGGCCGAGCTGCTGGCGGACGGGTGGCTGCACTCCGGGGACGTGGGCCAGCTCGACGCGGACGGCTACGTCCAGATTACCGGCCGCAAGAAGGACATCATCGTCACCTCCGGCGGGAAGAAGACGTCGCCCTCCAATATCGAGGAGCTGCTGAAGGCCCTGCCCGGGGTGGGGCAGGCGGTGGTGCTCGGTGAGCGCCGCAATTACCTGGTGGCGCTGCTCACGCTGGACGCGGAGAAGGCGCGCGCCCTCGCCAGGGCCCAGGGGTGGCCGGAGGACGTGTCCCAGCTCGCGGAGGACCCGCGGGTGCACCAGCTCCTCCAGGAGCGCGTGGAGCGCGACGTGAACCCGAAGCTGTCGCGCTTCGAGACCATCAAGCGCTTCGCCGTCCTGCCGAGGGACTTCTCCGTGGAGGGCGGCGAGCTGACGCCGAAGCTGAGCGTGCGTCGCAACGTGGTGGCGGAGAAGTACGCCCGCGTCGTCGAGTCCCTCTACGAGGAGCCGCAGTCCGGCACCCGGACGGGCTGAGCCGAACGCCGCGCCAGGCGTGCGCGGAAAAGCGAAAGGGGCGGGAACCTCGCGGTCCCTCGCCCCTTCGTGCTTCAGGCCCACGCCAGCTGCGCGGGCCTCGTGTCACGGACTACTTGGCGGCGCGCTTGTCCATGGGGACGTAGTCGCGGCGCGTGGCGCCCGTGTACACCTGGCGCGGACGGGCGATCTTCTGCTCGTTGTCCGTCACCATCTCCTCCCACTGCGCGCACCAGCCCACCGTGCGGGGGATGGCGAAGAGCACCGGGAACATCTCGACCTGGAAGCCCATGGCCTCGTAGATGAGGCCCGAGTAGAAGTCGACGTTCGGGTACAGCTTGCGCTTCACGAAGTACTCGTCCTCGAGCGCGATGCGCTCCAGCTCGACGGCGATCTCGAGCAGCGGGTTCTTGCCCGTGACCTCGAAGACCTCGTCGGCCACGCGCTTGATGACCTTGGCGCGCGGGTCGTAGGACTTGTAGACGCGGTGACCGAAGCCCATCAGCTTCTTCTCACCCTCGCCGCTCTTCACCGACTTGATGAACTCCGGAATCTTGGAGATGTGGCCGATGTCCCGGAGCATGCGGAGCACGGCCTCGTTGGCGCCGCCGTGCAGCGGGCCGTAGAGGGCGCCGATGCCCGCGCTGACCGCCGAGTAGGGGTCCACTTCGGACGAGCCCACCGTGCGCACGGACGTGGTGGAGCAGTTCTGCTCGTGGTCCGCGTGGAGGATGAAGAGGATGTCGAGCGCGCGCTCGAGCACGGGGTGGACCTTGTAGGTCGACGTGCCGATGCGCTTGATCATCGCCAGGAAGTTGGCGACGTAGGACAGGTCGTTGTCCGGGTAGATGTACGGCAGGCCCATCGTGTGCCGGTACGAGAACGCGGCGATGGTGGGCATCTTCGCGATCAGCCGCGTGATCTGGATGCGGCGGCTGAGCGGGTCCTTGATGTTCTTCGCGTCGGGGTAGAAGCTGGACAGCGCCGCGACCGTGGAGCTGAGCATGGACATCGGGTGCGCGTCGTAGCGGAACCCGTCCATGAAGCTCTTCACGTTCTCGTGCACGTAGGTGTGGTGCGTGACGAGGTGGGTGAACTGCTCCAGCTCCTTCGGCGTGGGAAGCTCACCGTTGAGCAGGAGGTAGGCGACCTCGAGGAAGCTCGACTTCTCGGCGAGCTGCTCGATGGGGTAGCCCCGGTACTCCAGGATACCCTTGTCTCCATCGATGAAGGTGATGGCGCTCTTACAGTTGGCTGTGTTGAGGAACGCCGGGTCGTAGCCCATCAACCCAAAGTCATCGTCGCCCGTTTTGATCTGGCGGAGAGCATTGGTGCGAATACAGCCGTTCTCGATCGGGACCTCGTAGGTCTTCCCGGTCCGATTGTCGGTGATCGTCAGCGTGTCCTTGGCCATGGGGCGGAGATTTCACAGGGCGGAGAGTGCTTTCAACAAAAAAGAACGATAAGTCTGCTGGTCGGACACTGATGGTCTCAGGGTGCATCAGTTATCCGAACGCCCACCCTCGCCAGCTGACGCCAGAAGCCCGGAAAGCTCTTCTCCACGCACTCCGGCCCCGTGAGTGTCAGCGGCGTTCCGGACAAGACACACAGGGTGGCAGCTGTCATCGCGAGGCGATGGTCTCCCTGGCTACTCATCTCGAAGCCCGTGGGCGGCATGCGGGGTGGGTGGATTTCGAGCCGCTCGCCCTGGAGCTTCGTTGTTCCACCAAAGGCCGCGACGAGCGTGCGGATGCCTTCCAGCCGGTCGCTCTCCTTGACCCGGAGGATGCCGACTTCGGTGAGCGTGGACGGCGCGGGGAGCACGCAGGCGAGCGCCGCCAGCGTGGGGAGCAGGTCCGGGCACTCCTCTCCGGACGCGCGCAGGCCGCCAGAGAGTTGGCCCTCCACCTTCAGCGTGAAGGGCTCGTGGGTGGGGACGGCGCGCAGGCCCACCTGCTCGACGAGCCGGACAATCGCATCGTCCGGATGGGCACTTCCCGTGTCCGCCCGCACCACGGTGCCGCCCGTCTTCCACGCCACCAGCAGCAGGTAGCCCAGGGAGGACCAGTCCCCCGGCAGCGTGGGGACGGACGGGGGCGGCGTATACCCGGCCACGGTGTAGCTGGACGGCGCCGCCTGGATGTCGAAGCCGAAGCGCCGCAGCCACGTCAGCGTCAGCTCCAGGTAGCCGGCGCTGGTGAGGAGCCCTTCAATCTCCACGCGCCAGGGCCGCCGCTCGCGCAGGTACAGCGCCGCGCAGCCCAGCAGCAGGCTGGAGGCGTACTGGCTGCTCTGGGCGCCGGGCACGCGAAACACAGGCGTGACATTCGCCGTGTCTCGCGGCGCCTGGAGCGTCACCGGCCAGGGTGCGCCGTCGGTGAGGGTGAGGCCCGCGGGCCCCAGCGTCTCCCGCAGCGAGGTGAAGAGCGCACCATGGGGCCGCTCCCCCAGGCGCGGGGTGCCGGTGAAGCGCGCCTGGGCGCCGGGCGTCACCGCCGCCTGCGTGACGAGGATGCGGAAGGGGGCGCCGCCGTCCGCGCAGTCGATGTCTCGCACGGTGTCGGGTGGCAGGCGCAGGGCCTCCACGCCCCGGCGGAGCACGCGCACGTCGGCGGGGAGGTCCTCGTCCGGTTCGGCCTGGACGGAGGGCAGCGGCCACGCGCCGGTGAGGTGTCCCAGCACCAGCGCGCGTTGCGCGTCCGACTTGGACACCGGCGGGGTGAGCGCGGCGGGCCGCAGGCCGGAGGGGTCCACGAGAATGCGAGAGGCCTTCGCCGTGCTCACGGGCGCACCCCCTTCGTCCACGCGGGCCACAGGGCGCGCCATTGTGACTCCTCCACGTCGCGCACCTCGGTGGTGCCAATGCCCGTCAGCAGCACCATGCGCAGCTCTCCCTTGGCGCCGGCCTTCTTGTCGGCGGTGAGCAGGGCCACCACGTCCTTCATCGGCGCGCGGCGGAGCAGGGCGGCGGCGCGGTCGCGGCCCAGCACGCCCGGGCCCCGCGCCAGCGCGGCCTCGACCTCGGCGGCCACGGGCTCCGGTGTCACGCCCAGGTGACGGCCCACGTCCAGGGCCAGCAGCATGCCCAGGCCCACGCCGTCACCGTGGGACAGCTTGAAGCGGGACACGCTCTCCAGCACGTGGCCGAAGGTGTGGCCGAAGTTGAGCACGCGCCGCAGGCCCGAGTGCTCGTAGGGGTCCTCGGCGCAGATGCGCTCCTTGAGGGCGCGCGCGTCCTTGACCAGCTTCTCCAGCGCGGGTGGCTTGCGTACGTAGCGGCGGAAGAGCGAGGCGTCGAGGCTGACCACCATCTTCCAGGCCTCCAGCGCGCCCTCGCGCCGCTGCGCCTCGGAGAGGGTGTCGAAGAACTCGGGACACACCCAGCCTTCGTCCGCGTAGTGGAAGACGCCGGCGGGGTTCTTCACCACGCGCCCGCGCACCGTCATGTCGACCGCGCCCTTGCCGCCGACGCTGCTGTCCACCGCCGCCAGCAGCGTGGTGGGCACCTGCACCAGGCGCACGCCGCGCTTGAGGACGTGCGCGGCCACGGTGGAGACGTCACCGATGGTGCCGCCGCCCACGGCGAGCAGCGTGCCGGAGCGTGGGAGGGCCAGGCTGCTGGCCAGGACCTTCTCCAGCGCGGTGAACGTCTTGGCACTCTCGCCGCCGGTGAGCTGGATGATGGCGCGCGGGTTGCGGGACGCCAGGGTGGGGATGAGGGTGGGATGGAGCTTCGCGACCGTGCGGTCCACCACCGCCACGCTGCCCTCGGGCAGATTCCTGGCGAGGCGGGCGAAGGAGCCCCAACGGTCGGAGCCAGGACGGTAGGCGCCAGGAGGGAGCGAGCTCATGGCGTGTGGGGCCTGGCGTTGAGGTGGAGGACGAGGTCGGCGATGACGAGCGACACCATGGCCTCCAGCACCGGGACGGCGCGGGGCATGATGCACGGGTCGTGGCGGCCGCCCTTGGCGTGCTCCTGCAGCGTCGCGGGAGGCTTGAAGAAAGTGCGGAGCTGCATGGGCTCACCGTTGGCGAGCCCGCCCTGGATGCCGCCGTAGGCGTCCTTCACCGCGTGGAACTGGATGCCGGGCTGGCTGATGCGCTCGAGCAGGTCGGGCGGGCCCCAGACGACGCCCGTGACGGCGCCGATGCTGCCCAGGGCCTGCGCGATGCGCGCCTTGAGCTTGCCGAAGATGGGCTCGCCCAGGCCCACGGGCAGGCCCTCCACGCGCACGTCGATGGCGCCGCCCAGGCTGTCGCCGGCCTCCTTCGCGGCGAGGATGCGCCGCGACATCTCGTCGCGGATGTTCTCGTCCGGGCAGCGCGTGGCGTGGGCGTCCACCATGCCGCGGGTGAGGCCGGGGGCCGGCACGGCGGCCACGAGGTCGCCCACCTGCGACACGTAGGCCACGGTGCGGATGGAGGGCAGGTCCCGCTGGAGGTACGCCTCGGCGATGGCGCCTCCGATGACGCGGCAGAGCGTCTCACGCCCGCTGGTGCGGCCGCCGCCGCGGTGGTCGCGGTGCTTGAAGCGCTCGCGCCACACGGCGTCCGCGTGGCCGGGCCGGTCCTGGGCCTTCAGCTTGTCGTAGTCCCCCGAGCGCTGGTTGGTGTTGCGCACGATGGCCGCGATGGGCGTGCCCAGCGTCTTGTCCTCGAAGACGCCGGACAGGATTTCCACCTGGTCCGGCTCGCTGCGCGCGGTGGTGATGGTGGACTGGCCGGGGCGGCGGCGGTCCAGCGCCACCTGGATCTGCTCCCGCGTCAGGGGCACGCCCGCGGGGCATCCATCCAGCACGGCGCCGAGCGCGGGGCCGTGGCTCTCTCCGAATGTCGTCAGGCGAAACAGCTCGCCGAAGGTATTCATGTTGCGGACTCCCAGAGTTGGCGCTGACGCCGGGCTTGCGCGATGAACCACGCCGCACCCAGCAGGACCGGAGTACCGCCGCGGCGGACGATCTCCGCGGCGATGCGCCGGCCCGGAGCGCCGTAGGCGATGACCGCCACACGGGCTCCGTCGAAGCGCAGGTCGTCAGGAGCGGGCACCCTATCGGGCCACGTCCAGACGCCCGCCCCTGTGAGAGGCGCCTGGATGTCGGCGCGTCGCAAGACGCGCAAGTCGCAGCCCGTGTCCCTCGCCACGGAGCGGAGCGCGGACGTCGCGCCGCCATCTCCGAGGACGAAGACCTCACGGGCCCCGAGCCGCTCGAGCACCTTGCGGGCGCCGAACGTGTCGGTGTTGAAGGCTTCCCACCGGTTGCCCCGGCGGACGAGCGTGTTGATGGCGTCCAGCGGCGACCCCGCGTGCTTCGCCAGCCGAAGCTTGAACGGGCTGGTGACGGCGAAGCCCGCATAGTGCGGCAGCAGCGCGTCCACGACGGCCTCGACGGGGCCGTCCTCCGGCAGGTCGATGCGGTCGAAGGGCTGACGGTGGATGCGCGGCGAGCGCGAGTGGACGATGGACGTCCCGAGGATGCCCAGGCGCAGCGGCGGAGCCACCGTGTAGCGGTCCGCGCCGCGCAGTTCGCGCACGGCGTCGTCGAGCAGCCGCTGGCCCGGCGCCGCGACCCAGGCGCCACCCGCGGCGACGTAGTCGAGCACATTGTTCCGTGCGAGCAGCGCGCGCGTGGGCAGCGCCACCGCGCCCATGCCCAGCACGGTGACGCGCGTGGGACCGAAGCGCTCCATCATCCGGCGCTGCGTCTCCAGCAGCGTGGTGAGGTGCGCCGGGTCCGTCATCGGCTCCACGTGCTTCACCAGGGCGTCCGCGGGCAGCTCACGCTCCCAGAGCCCGAGCGCTTCCTCGGTGGACAGCGAGCGGCTGGCATGGTGCGACGCGAGCAGCTTCCCCGGAGGCGCCGCCAGCGAGCCCTGCTGACCCGAGGCATCCATCAGGTCCCTGTCCACGCGCCACGCGGCGGCCACCCAGGCCTCCGGAACCGGCTTGCCGCGCTCGGAGACGAGCAGGGGGAGCACCGCGGCCAGCGCTCCGGGCGCGACGGCGTCCGCGGCGTGCAGGTCCGTGCGAATCTCCAGGACGTCCGCGCCGCGGCGCTGGCAATCCCGTGCGAAGCGGACGGCGTCCTCGCCGAGCACGGTGGGGGGCAGGGTGACGACGCGCCGGGCGGGCGTCACAGGGGCACCTCGGAAGCAAGGCAGCCCCGGAGGAAGTCCTCCAGGGCCACGGTGGGGACGCGGGCGTGAAGTGCCTCGCGCTCATGGAACACGGAGGACAGCTCTTCTTCGAGCGACACATCGGCGCGCAAGCGCGGGCGCGTCCGGTCCGCGAGCAGGCGCTCACGGTAGGTGTCGAAGCACACGGGGACGACCAGGATGAAGTGCCCCGCCAGGGCTTCGGGGTGGTGCGAGAGGAAGCCGCCCCCCACGGCCACCAGCCCACCGGGCGGCAGCTCCAGCAGGGCGCGGCGCTCGGCGGCGCGGAAGGCCTGGGGCGCTTCGGCCACCCAGCTGCGCAGCGGGCGCCCGTGCAGGCGCTCCAGATGGGCGTCCAGGTCCAGGCCGGGCCGCCCGAGCATACGGGCCACGATGGGCAGCAGGCGCGACTTGCCCGCGCTCCGGTGGCCGGCAATCACCACCGTCTGTCCGGAGACGGGGTAGAGGGCGGGCCCAGGGCGGGCGACCGCCTCCCTCAGTCCCGGCGCGAGCCGGGGATCGACCGAGGCGAGTATTTCGTCAACGAGGTGCCGCCGCTCCTCAGCGGACCGTGCCGACATAGACGTAGGCGGTGCCGAACGTGAGGGGATGCGCGGCTCGCTCCGCGTACGCACCGGCCTGGTCCATCAGGTCCAGGAACCTGTCACCCGCGGGGAACGCGGCGGAGGTCCGCGGCAGGTACTGATACGCGGCGCGGTTGCCGGTCAGCAGGCCACCCACGGCGGGCATCACCGTCTTGCTGTAGAAGCGGAACAGCGCGCCGAACGCGCCGGTGGGTTGGCCGAACTCCAGCACCACCACACGGCCGCCCGGCCGGACCACCCGCGCCATCTCCTTCAAGCACTTCACCGGGTCATCCACGTTGCGGATGCCGAAGGAGATGGACGCCACGTCGAAGCTGTTGGCCGCGAAGGGCAGGTCCATGGCGTCGGCCACCTGGAACTCCACCTGCAGGCCCGCCTTCTCCGCCTTGGCCGGGGCGCTCTCCAGCATCTCCGGGCAGAAGTCGGTGCCCACCACGCGGCCCGACGTGCCCACCTTCCGCTTGAAGGCCAGGGCCAGGTCCCCCGTGCCCGAGGCGCAGTCGAGGATCCGGTCGCCATCCTTGGCGCCGCTGAGCCGGACGGCCTTCCTGCGCCACAGCCGGTGGATGCCGAACGAGAGAACCTCGTTCGTCACGTCGTACTTCGTGGCGATGGAAGAGAACATCTCACGGACTTCGGTACTCATCGCGCCCTCACGACCTGGGCCGGGGTCTCCGGCCTCCAAAGGTGTCGGTCCACCGCGTCTAGCACGGCTGGCAGCCTGCGCATCAAGGTCTCGAAGCGCTCCGGCGTCAGCGCCTGGTGCCCATCGCACATGGCCTGCTCCGGTTTCGGGTGGACTTCAATCAGCAAACCATCCGCCCCCGCGGCAGCCGCCGCCAGCGACATGGGGAGGATGAGCTCCGGGACCCCCGTCGCATGCGAGGGGTCGACGATAACGGGCAGGTGGGTGCGCTGCTTGGCCCAGGCCACCGCCGCCAGGTCCAGCGTGTTGCGCAGCTCCGTCTCGAAGGTGCGGATGCCGCGCTCACACAGCAGCACCTGCTCGTTGCCGCCGTCGAGGATGTACTCGGCCGCCAGCAGCCACTCCTGGAGCGTGGCCGCCAGACCTCGTTTGAGCAGCACGGGCTTTCGCACCTTCCCCAGCGCCCGCAGCAGCGAGTAGTTCTGCATGTTGCGCGCGCCCACCTGGAGGATGTCCGTGGACTCCTCCATGAGGGGAATCTGGGCCGCCTCCATCACCTCGCTGATGATGGGCATTCCGTGGCGCCGTCCCGCCTCCGCCAGCACGTGCAGGCCCGGCTCGCCCATGCCCTGGAACGCGTAGGGGCTGGTGCGAGGCTTGAATACGCCGCCGCGCAGCACGTGGGCGCCCGCCGCGGCTACCATGGCGGCGGCGTGTTGCACCTGCTCGACGCCTTCCACCGCGCACGGGCCCGCCATGACGACGAAGCCGGGCCCTCCGAACTCCACCGGTCCCACTCGAACCCGGGTGCCCTCGGGCCGCTCCGCGCGGAGCACCCGCAGTGCGCCCGGAGCCCGTCCGGACCCGGGTGATTCGTCTGGCCGCTTGCCTCCCACGGACCCTCCCATTCATGGAGTTCAAGAGGTTTTGAACTCCTTGGTGCATGTATAGCCGAGATGGCTTAGAAGACAACCGAAGGTGATTGCGCCGCAATCGCCGATGAGGAACGCTGATGAAGACGCTCAAACCCGTTGAGAGCCAGCGCTGGGTGGCAGGAATGACGCCCCTGGCGGTGGTGGATCCGCTCGCGGGTGCGGACGTGCTGGGCGTTCCAACCCTCTATTGGGAGCGCCCGCTGGCACAGGAAGCGGCGGCGGGGTGGGGCGAGGCGGCGGTGGTCGAGGCGCACGACGCTTCCGACATCCCGGAGGTGCTGGCCTCGCTGGGCCGCGTGCCGGTGCGCTGGCTGGGCGAGGCCCCGGCGTCGATGCCGGGCCCCTGGTTCGGTGGCATCCGCTTCGGAGCGTCCGGCACGGTGGACGCGGCGTGGGCCTCGCACGGCGTGACGCGCTGGACGCTGCCCGAGGTGCTGGTGTTCCGCTCGGGGCGCGGCGTGTGCGCGGTGGCGTTCGCCGAGGAAGGTCGCGGCGGTGAGGACGTGGTCCGCTCGCGGCTGGAGCGCGTGCGCGCCTGCTTCCCGGAGACGTACCGGCATGCGCGGGGCGAGCCAGTGGCGCTGGAGTTGCGCGCGTCGCGGCCGGACTTCGAGGCCCGGGTGCAGCGGGCGCTGGACGCGATTGCCTCCGGCCATCTCCAGAAGGTGGTGCTGGCGCGCCCCCTGGACGCGGAGGGGCCCGCGCCCTTCGACGTGGTGGACGTGCTGGCGCGGCTGAGAGAGCAGAACCCGCGCTGCGCCACCTTCCACTTCCGGGCGCCGGACGGGACGTGCTTCCTGGGGGCGACGCCGGAGACGCTGTGCCGCGTGGACGGGCAGGTGCTGGAGACGGAGGCCCTCGCGGGCACCGCCGCGCCCGGGCAGGCGGACGGGCTGCGCGGACAGGACAAGGACGTGCGCGAGCACCAGTCGGTGGTGCGCTACCTCGTCGCGGCGCTGAAGCCGCTGGCGGAGCAGGTGACCTCGGACCCCGAGCCCGCGCTGCTGACGCTGAAGAACGTGGTGCACCTGCGGACGGGCTTTCGCGCGGAGCTTCGCCCGGGCGTGACGCCGGCGCAGGTGGTGGCCGCGCTGCATCCCACGCCGGCCGTGGGCGGGACGCCGCGTGAGCGCGCGCTGTCCTTCCTGGTGGAGCACGAGGGGCTGGACCGCGGGTGGTATGCGGGGCCGGTGGGCTGGGTGGGGCCGGAGCGTGCGCACCTGATGGTGGCGCTGCGTTCGGCGCGGGTGAAGGGCGCGACGGCGCGGCTGTTCGTCGGGGTGGGGCTGGTGGCTGGCTCCAATGCCGATTCGGAGTGGCGGGAGACGGAGATGAAGAGCCTGGCCATGTTGCGGGCGCTGGGAGGCGGGGATGTCGTCCGACGCTAACCTCAACGTGCTGTGGGCGCGCGCGTTGCTGGAGGAGCTCGTGCGCGGCGGGGTCCGGCACGCGGTGGTGTGCCCGGGTTCGCGCTCGTCGCCGCTCGCGCTGGCGTGTGCCGGGGCGGAGGGTCTTCGCACCTGGTCCGTCATCGATGAGCGCAGCGCGGGCTTCTTCGCCCTGGGGCTCGCGAAGCAGTCGCGCGCCCCGGCCGTGGTGGTGGCGACCAGCGGCACGGCGGGCGCGCACTTCTATCCGGCGGTCATCGAGGCCGCGCTGTCCCACGTCCCCCTGGTGGTGCTGACGGCGGACCGTCCCCTGGAGCTCCAGGGGTGGGGGGCGCCGCAGACGGTGTCGCAGGCGCGCTTCTTTGGAGAGCACGCCCGGTTCTTCGCGGACCTCGGCCTGCCCGAGGCGCACGAGGCCGCGCTGATGCACATGCGCGCCACCGTCGCGCGCGCCGTCGTCAGTGCATGGCGCGCGCCCCGGGGCGCCGTGCAGCTCAACGTGCCCTTCCGCGAGCCGCTGGCGCCGGTGGCGGAGTCCTTCGCCGAGGCTGCTTTGAGCCCGCTGGCGAAGTCGGGGCGCCCGGGTGCGCCGCTCACGCGCATCGTGCCGCCCGCGCCGGTGCCGGACGCGGCCATCCTGGACGAGGTGCGGCGGTGCATCGCCGAGACGTCGCGCGGGGTCATCGTCTGCGGCCCGCGCGACGAGGCGGACGGCTTCGCGGAGGCCATCAGCGCGCTGTCGCAGGCAACGGGCTATCCCGTGCTGGCCGAGTCCACGTCCCAGGCCCGCTATGGTGGAGGGCCGCTCACCGTGTCGTACTACGACGCGCTGCTGCGCCACGCCCCCTTCGCGAGGGCCCACCGACCGGAGCTGGTGCTGCGCTTCGGGGGCGGGCTGACGCCCAAGGTGCCGCAGCAGTGGTTGGACGGCTCCGGCGCGGACATCGTGCTCTTCAGTGATGGGGGCGCGCTCTTCGACCCGGCGCACCGCGCGGCGACGGTGGTGGAGGGCTCGGCGGTGGCGGCGTGCGAGGCGCTGTCGCGAGGACTCGCGCGCGGCGCGGGGCCGTGGGCGCGCAGCTTCCTGGCCGCCGAGCAGCGGGTCCGCACGGCGCTGGAGGCCGCGTTCGCGGAGCAGCCCGACACGCTCTCCGAGCCGCGCATCGCCCGTGAGGTGGTGGCGGCGCTCCCCACCGGGGCGCTGCTCTTCGTGTCCAGCAGCATGCCCATCCGCGACGTGGACGCGTTCGCCCCGGCGGGTGCCGTGCCGCTGCGCGTCCTGGCCAACCGCGGGGCCAACGGCATCGACGGCATCGTGTCCAGTGCGCTGGGCATGGCCGCGGCGGTGGGGCGGCCCGCGGTGCTGCTCACCGGCGACCTGGCGTTGCTGCACGACGTGGGGGCCTTCGTCACCGCTGCGCGCGCCCGGGTGCCGCTGACGGTGGTGGCGGTGAACAACGACGGCGGCGGCATCTTCTCGTTCCTGCCCATTGCCCAGGCAGCGCCGCGTGACGCGTTCGAGACGCTCTTCGGCACGCCGCACGGCGTGGACCTGTCCCACGCGGCAGCGCTGGGCGGCGCACGGTTCCACCGGCCAGGGACGCCCACGGCGCTCCGGACCGCGGTGCGCGAGGGCCTGGAAGGCGGGCTCCACCTGGTGGAGGTGCGCGTGGACCGCGATGCGAACGTGGATGAGCACCGGCGGCTGTTTGCTCGAATGACCGCTTCCCTGGGAGATGGACCATGGGCGTGAAGCTGGCTTACGAGATGTGGGGTGAGGGTTCCCGTCCGCTCGTGCTGCTGCACGGCTTCACCGGGAGCCGCAGGGCCTTCGACGGGCTGCGCCCGCTGCTGGGACGCGATGTGCGCGCGGTGGCGGTGGACCTGCCGGGCCACGGTGCCACGCCGTTGCCGGACGCGAAGGGGCGTGACGGCTTCCTGGAGACGGTCGACGCGCTCGTGTCGCTGGTGGACTCGCTGGACCTGGGGCCCGTGGACCTGCTGGGCTATTCGCAGGGCGCTCGCGTGGCGCTGGCCGCGGCCGTGCGTGCGCCGGACCGCTTCGGCCGGCTCATCATGGAGAGTGGTTCTCCAGGACTGCACCGGCGTCAGGAGCGCGCGGCGCGACGCGACGCGGACGGGCAGCTGGCGGCGTTCATCCGCTCGCGAGGTGTGGACGCCTTCGTGGACCGCTGGGAGCAGCTGCCGCTGTTCGAAGGGCTGCGGCGGCTTCCGCAGGCGCGCAAGGACACCCTGCGGGCCCTGCGCCGCGCATGCACGCCGGAGGGGCTCGCGGGGGCTCTCGAGTGCCTGGGCCTGGGCGTCCAGCCGGACTTCTGGCCGGCGCTCCATGCCCAGCGGCTGCCCACGCTCCTGCTGACGGGCGCCGAGGACGCGAAGTTCACGCAGATTGCCCGGCGCATGGCCATGGAACTGCCGGTCGTGTGGCGCCATGCCTTCGAGGGCTGCGGCCACGCGCCCCACCTGGAGGCCCCGGAAGCGTACGCCCGCGAGGTCCTGGGCTTCCTCCAGACGCCCTGGTACGAGGCCCCGCAGTTCGACAGCCCCACGGTGGCGGGTGAGGGAAGGGTGACGTCGTGAGCACCTCGGTTCCGGCGCAGGGCCCGCTCCCGGTGAAGCCTCGTCCCGGGGTGAAGCACTGGGTGATGGCGGCGCGGCCCAAGACGCTGACGGCGGCGCTGGTGCCGGTGGCGGTGGGCACGGGACTGGCGTTCGGTCTGGGCGTGGGCCGGTGGCTGCCCGCGCTGGCGGCGCTGCTGGGCGCGGTGCTCATCCAGATCGGCACCAACTTCATCAACGACTATTACGACTTCAAGAAGGGCGCGGACACGCACGAGCGGCTCGGGCCCCAGCGTGTGACGCAGAGCGGCCTCATCGCTCCGGGCACGGTGCTGGCGGGCGCTGGCGTGTGCTTCGCGCTGGCCACGGCCGTGGGGCTCTATCTGGTGATGGTGGGCGGCTGGCCCATCATCGCCATCGGCCTGGCGTCGCTGCTGTGCGGCTATGCGTACACGGGAGGCCCGTTCCCCCTGGGCTACAACGGCCTCGGTGACGTGTTCGTCTTCATCTTCTTCGGCCTGGTGGCGGTGACGGGCACCTACTACGTGCAGGCGGGGACGGTGGACCCGGCGGCGTGGTGGGCCGCGGTGCCGGTGGGGGCCAGCGGCACCATGCTCATCGTCGTCAACAACCTGCGCGACGTGACGACGGACGTGAAGGCGGGCAAGCGGACCCTGGCCGTGCGCTTCGGCACCGGCATGGGGAAGGCGGAGTACGTGCTCCTGCTGGTGCTCTCCTATGCCACGCCCTTCGCGATGTTCGCGCTGCAGCTCGCCAGTCCCTGGGTCTTCCTGTGCCTGCTGAGCCTGCCGCTGGCGGTGCCGCCACTGAAAAGGGTGCTGAAAGAGGAGGGCGCGGCGCTGAATCCGGCCCTGGGCGCCACGGCGCGGCTGCAACTCGTGTTCGGGATGCTGTTCGCCCTGGGCCTCTACCTGAGATGATGTGAGTCCATGCGCATTGCCCAGGTTTCGCTCATCCCCCACCGTTTGGAGCTGCGTCAGCCCCTGAAGACGTCCCAGGGGGCGCACACGGTCCGCGAAGGCTTCATCGTCCGGGTGGTGGACGAGGACGGCCGCGAGGGCCTGGGTGAGGCCATGCCACTGCCCGCCTTCGGGACGGAGTCGCTCGCCGACTGTGGCGTGACGCTGAACGCGTGGCTGTCCGAGCTGAAGGGGCAGTTCCTGGGCGATTCGGTGCGGGCCATCGAGGACACGCTGTCACCGTTTCCTCCAGCGGTGGCGCGAGGCGAGGGGGTGCGCATCCGCGCTCGGCAGACGACCCCGCAGGGGCCCATGCCCGCCGCGGAGCACGCGCTGGAGCTGGCGCTGCTGGACCTGCTCGCGCAGCGCCAGGGCGTTCCCCTGTGCTGGCTGCTCGCGGAGGAGGCGCGGACGGAGGTGTCGGTGAATGCCCTGCTGGGCGCCGACAGCACCGAGGCGCTGGCGGAGGAGGCCCGCCAGGCCGTGGCGGAAGGCTTCGGGACGCTGAAGCTGAAGGTCGCCGGCCGCTCCCTGGATGACGACGAGGCCCGCGTGAAGGCCGTGCGCGAGGCGGTGGGGCCGGACGTGAGGCTCCGCCTGGATGCGAATGGCGGCTGGTCCGAGCCGGACGCCAAGCGCGCCCTGGATCGACTCGGCTGGTACAACCTGGAGCTGATTGAGCAGCCCACGCCGCCGGAGGACCTGGGCGCGCTGTGGCGGGTCCAGCGCCGCGCGCCGTGCGTGGTGGCCGCGGACGAGTCGCTGAGTTCACCAGAGGCGCTGCGCGCGTTGTTGACGGTGGACCCGCTCCTGGGCGGAGGTCCGGCGGTGGGGGCCGTGGTGCTCAAGCCGATGGTGCTGGGAGGGCTGCTTCCTTGCCTCGTGGTCGCGATGCGTGCGGCGCGCCTGGGCATGCAGGCCTATGTCACCAGCTCCATCGATGGCGTGGTCGCTCGGGCCGGCGCGGCGCATCTGGCCGCGGCGCTACCGTCCGGCGCGCTGGCGTCCGGGCTCGCGGTGGGGCGCCTGCTGGCAAAGGAGCCCGAGGAGCACCCGTACCGCCCTCAGCAGGGCGTCATTCGCCTTTCGAGTGTGCCCGGCCTCGGGCTGAATGCCCGGGCCCTGGTGTGACGAAGACGAAGGCGCGGGCCTCGCTCACCTTCGTACAGGGCCGCGGCTGGACGCCGCGTCCGAGGTGATGCAATGCCAGTCCTGTCGTGTCCCATTCGTGAAGGCGCCCGGAGCCATCCGGACGCGGAGGCGCTGACGTTCGGCGGCCGTGCCTGGTCCTACGCCGAATTGGATACGGACGTGGCCCGGTGGGTCGCCGCGCTCGAAGCCCACGGCATTGGCGCCGGGGACCGGGTCGTCTCGCTGGCCACGAACCACGCGGCCTCCGTGTTCCTTTTCTGGGCGCTGGGTCGGCTGGGCGCGGTGCTCGTTCCGCTCAATGCCCGCCTCACGGCCGCCGAGCTGGCGCCGATGCTGGAGGACATTCGTCCCAGCCTGACGCTGGCGATGGAGCCGCTCCTGCCGCGTCTTCCGGGGGCGAGATTGCTTGAGTCCTTCGCGGATGCCGCGGCCATGGGCTCCGCCACGTGCCGTCCTCTGGAGACGACATCCCCCCGGGTGGTGCTCTTCACCAGCGGCACGACGGGCAGGCCGAAGGGCGCGGTGCTGACGGAGGGGAACTTCCGCGCCTCGACCCGCGGCTCCGCGGCCAACCTGGGCGCGCACGCTGCGCCGCGCTGGCTGGGCACGCTGCCCCTCTTCCACGTGGGGGGCATCGCGATGCTCACCCGGACCGCGTACGAAGGGGGCTGCCTCATCCTCCACGAGCGGTTCGATGCGGACGCGGTGAACCGGGCCATCGACACGGAGGGCGCCTCCCACGCGAGCCTCGTCGCCACCACGCTGGAGCGGGTGCTGGAGGCCCGGGGTGACCGGCCAATGCCACCCTCCTTCGCGTTCGCGTTGATTGGAGGTGGCCCGGTGCCGGTGCCGCTCCTGGCCCGGGCGAGGGCCGCCGGCCTGCGGGCCCTCCAGACCTACGGGCTCACGGAGGCCTGCTCCCAGGTGACGACCGAGCGCCCGGACGAAGCGGATGGCCGCACGGCGGGCGCGCCGCTGCCGGGCACCGAAGTCCGAATCGTCGGTGCGGATGGGGACGTCTGCGGCCCCGGGGTCGAAGGTGACATCGAGGTGCGCTCGCCCACGGTGATGGCGGGGTACTGGCAGCGGCCCGAGGCCACACGGGAGGCGCTGCGGGACGGCTGGCTGCGCACGAAGGACGTGGGCGTGCTGGATGTGCGAGGGCGACTCACCGTGCTCTCGCGCCGCACGGACCTCATCGTGCGAGGTGGGGAGAACATCTACCCGGCGGAAATCGAGGCGGTGCTGCTCAACCACCCCGCAGTGCAGGAGGCCGCGGTGGTGGGCTTCCCGGACGACCGCTGGGGCGAGACACCCGTGGCCTTCGTCGTCCGGCGCCCGGGGCAGGAACAGCCCGGCGCGGAAGTGCTGGACGCGTGGAGCCGACAGTCGCTTGCGGGCTTCAAGGTGCCCGCACGCTTCGTCTGGCTGGACGCGCTACCCCGCAATGCCATGGGCAAGGTGGAGCGGACGGTGCTGCGGAAGCACGTCCTCCGCTGACCTCCGCCGCCACCTCGCCCTGGCGGGTGTCTCAGCTCTCGGAGACGGGGTGGCCCCAGGGGTTGGTGCGGGGGAACTGCCGGAGCACGGTGCTCAGCCGGCACGTCGCCGACACCGTGGCGCCAGCGCCAGGCCTGTGGTGGGCCGCGGCCCGCTGATGGTCAGAGGCTCCCAGCCGGGCCGCCTGCATCGACAGTTGCTGTTCCACCTCCGGGGACCAGCGAGAGAACTCGAGCCATTCCATGTGCGTGCTCCTTCGCGCCGCAGTGTTCGGGTGCATCCGACCGCTTCAAATCGGGAAAAGCACGACGCCGTGCGTCGGAGCGGCGCGTCACTGGGGATTTCCCGACACGGGTCGCCGTCACAACGCCGGGAGTTGGTCGCCATCTTTCAAATCGACTGCGGCCTGTCGGAGACCTGAAGGGTCGCCTGCCCTGCGAGGTGGGGCGCGCAATTCCTGCGCTGTCAGGGGAGGCGTGGACAGTCCTGCGCCAGCCCCGCGCGTGGTCCTGGGGCATTGCTGATACGGCTGCAACCTTTCAATCTCAAGGTCAAAACTCAGACATGCAAGGAATTTCACCTCATGCGTTGAAGAGTTGAAGAGACAACGCAAGGGAGGGTTGTGAATGACGCCAGCTCCCGAGGGGAGCGGGGCATTCCAGGACCCGTGAGTAATTCTCGTCCGCGCTGCGCCGGGGCAGCCAGGAATTTCCTGTGACTCATTCCTTGCGAGAGGATTGAACGGTTGTTTTGATATTGAGACGCCACAAAGGCAGCTCAGCACGTGTGCTCACAGCGAGAGGGATGGATGGCTCCGGAATCCGTTGATGTCATCATCGTGGGTTGTGGTCCGGTCGGAGCGATGGCCGCGAACCTCCTGGGGCAGCAGGGGGCTCGGACGCTGGTGGTGGAGCGGGAAGCCACGCCCCATGGCCAGTCGCGCGCCTTCAGCCTGGATGACGAGGGCCAGCGCATCTTCCAGTCGGCGGGTCTGGCGGGGAATCTCGGCCCGGGCTTCTTCCCCTGCAAGCGGCTGCAGTACCTGGATGACTCGCTCCGCTCGCTGGCGGAGGTGGACTTCCTCGGGCTGGACCGGCCCTTCGGCTATGTCCCGGCGGCCTTCTTCGAGCAGCCTCGCATGGAGGCGGCGCTGCGGCAGGGGATGAAGCGCTATCCGCACGTGGACCTGTGGCTCGGCCACGAGGTGGAGTCCTTCGTCCAGGACGAAGAGGGCATCACCGTTCGCGTGACGAGCCTGCGGGAGGAGCGCGCGGTCAACGTGCGGGCGCGTTACCTGCTCGCCTGCGACGGCTCGCACAGCTCCATCCGCCGGCGGCTGGGCCTGAAGCTGGAGGGGACCACGGCGCTGGAGCACTCGCTGGCCATCAACCTGAAGACGGCCTCGCCCGAGCCGGAGATTGCCAGCTACCTGTGCGGGCCCGTGCGGCGGGGGTTCATCGCGAGGACCTCCGCCACGGAAATCCGGATGGACATCATCCTGGAGCCGGATGCGGACCTGAAGGCGGCGCGCGAGATGGACAACGTGCGGCGCATCATCAGCTACTACGTGGACCCGGCGGCGGTGGAGGTCGACGCGGTGAAGATCTTCTCGTACCACAGCCGTATGTCCGAGAAGTGGCGGGTGGGGCGGGTGTTCCTCCTGGGGGATGCGGCCCACCTGATGCCGCCGTTCCTGGGGCAGGGCCTGTGCGCGGGCCTGCGGGACGCGGCGAACCTGTCCTGGAAGCTGGGGCGGGTGCTCGCGGGCGCGGCGGACGCGGACCTGCTCGACAGCTACGAGGAAGAGCGGCGCGGCCACGTGGCGGAGATCATCCGCGGCTCGGACGCCATGGGTCGGGTGATGATGTCGGGAGGGCGGGTGGCGGCCCGCGCGCGCAACGCGCTGATCCAGATCCTCTACCGGCTGCCGGTGACGGGGGACTTCATCCGTCAGTACAAGGTGAAGCCGCAGATGCCACTGCGTCGTGGCTTCATGCTGGGGGCCCGCCGCGAGAAGGGGGATGTGCCCGAGGGCTCCTACTTCCCGCAGCCCCGGGTGGAAGGCCCGGACGGTGGACCCGCGCTGCTGGATGACTGCCTGGGCGAGGGCTTCGTGGTGCTCACGCGGCCCGGTGCGTCCCAGGATACGCAGCGTGATGCCCAGGCGCTGGTGGACGAGCTGGGCGCACGGTGGCTGCGGGTGTCCCCCGCCGCGCGAGCGGGGGACGGCAGACCGGACGCGGTGGTGGACCTGGAAGGCCGACTGGGGGCGTGGTTCTCCCAGTACGCGGCCGACCTGGTGGTGCTCCGCCCGGACCGCTACGTGTTCGGTGTCTCCGGTGGCGGGAAGCGGGGCCACCTCCTGGGCTCGCTGAAGGGCCGCATCCGTCCTCAGGCGCGTCGCAAGGGCACTGAGGTCCGGCGGGCGGGCTGAAGCGGCGCGCGCGGAGGTGTCTGGATGGGAATGCGGGCGCCCGGGCCGGGGCGCCTTGCAACGTTGCGACGGTGCGACTCAGGCCGCGGCGGCCTGGACCAGCTTGCCGGCGCGATCCACGCAGTCACCGAGGAAGCGCAGGTAGATGTCGAGCGCGTCCGCGCCCGTCTTCGCGATGATGGGCGCCTTGTCCGGCACCTGCGACAGGAGCTTGCCCAGCATCACCTCGTTGAGCGCGGTGTGGCCCACGTCGATCTCGGTGTGCTCCTTCAGGAAGGACATGCCCTCGAGGATCTCCTCGCCACAGACGCGCTTGGCCTGCTCGAGCAGCGGGGGGCCGATGATGGTGGACAGGCTCTCGATTTCGTACTCGATGGCCACCTGCGCCGCCGGCATCTCCCCGACGATGGTGTTCTCGTGGATGTCCCGGTACTCCTTCATCGCCTGCGTCGGCGGCTGGGCCATCAGCTCCTCGGCGTTCAGCTTGGGATTGCGGCGCTCGTTCCACCGGGCCACCAGGTGCTTGGTGTCTTCCACCATCATCAGGTGGTGGCCGGCCTCGTGCTTGGCGTGGGCGATGAGCTTCTGGCCCACGTCGTCCAGGCCCACCTTGACGGTGGCCTCGCCGGCGCGGCGAATCCAGCCATCCACCGGCTCCGTCATGTAGACGCCCAGGGAGTTCCAGGTGATGAGGAACGCCTCGAAGAGCGCGGGGTCGGCCTTCTCGTCCAGCAGCGCCTTCAGCTTGGGGTCCGTCTTGATGCGCTCACGGACCGCGGTCACGTGATGGGTGTACAGCTCCTCCACGAGTTGCTTGCTCATGTTCGTGTTACCCCTGGCGAGTATTGGGCGCGTTACGACGCCCGATGGAGACTTCACTGATGTGTTCGAGATAGTCGGGGATCAGCTTCGCGGAGATGATCCACAGGTACGGGTCCGGCCCCGCGTGGATGCCGGCTTCCTGTACGTACTGCCCGCCCTCGTCCTCACAGAGGAAGTGGAACGAGCGGCGGCGGCGGGCGGCGTACCAACGGCGGGCCGCATCCACCAAGGCGACGTAGGTCGACGGCCCCGCGTCGCTCAGGGGGAACAGCCGTGCCATGTCGAGCAGGCTGTAGAGATTGATGCCCTGCTGGCCCAGCTCCAGGACCGCGGCGGCCACGGCCACGCCGTTGCGGCGCGCGACCAGAACCTCGCGCTCACGCTCCAGGCCGAAGCTGTTCCACTGGTTGCGGACGGCGCGCATGTCGATGCGCTCGCGCGAGAAGTCGAGCGCCTCCACGTAGCAGCCGGGGCGCGTGCGGGCGATGTACGTCGTGAGCAGCGTCAGCTCGGCGGACGTGGCGGGGCCAATGGAGATGCCCTCGTGCAAGCGGCCCGTCATCTCGGACGTGTACACGTCCATCATGTGGACTTGGCGCGAGTAGGCCAGGTCCGGGTCGAGGGCCATGTACCGCTCGGCGTAGCGGACGTGCGCCCGTGAAATCCAGGGGTTGAGCCCCTCCGCATAGGCCACGAACCAGCGGAAGTCCGTGTCGCTCTGCGGGTGCTCGAAGCAGCGGACGTACAGGTCGTGCATGATGCGGCCCGGCTCCAGCCCCTTGACGGCGGGCTTGCCCGGGCGCTTCGCCACCTGGTGGATGAGCCAGGAGTGCTGGTACGACTTCATCGAGGACAGCGTCGCCTCGGGGCCGCGCTCCGACGGCCACACGGCCTGGCAGAAGAGCTGCGGAATCTCCGCGGCCCGCTTCGCCATGTGGGCGAAGTCCTGCTTGAGCTGCTCGAACGCCTCGGCGCCCTTGCCCGCCAGGCTGAAGAAGCCGGAGAGCGTGAAGACATCCCAGAGTCCCTCGAGCTGCTGGTCGGTGGTGCAGGTGTTCGGGTTGGCCGTCTGGGAGATGTAGCGGACCCAGCGCGCCTCATCAGAGGAGTAGGGCGCCACGCTCAGGCCACACAGCACCGTGCCGTCCGCGCGCACGCCGGTGACGTAGCGGATCTCCCCGCGCAGGCTGATGGCCTGGCCGTCCGGGGTGTGGATCTCGAGCAGGGGCGGCAGCAGGCCCGGGAACAGCAGGTCCTCGGGGCGGCAGCGGATGCACAGGCCGGAGAAGGACAGGTCCACCACCGAGCGCTCCATCTCGCCCAGCTCCCGCCACAGCGGGTGGTGGAAGGTGACGCGCACGCCCTCGGGGGCCGGGATGCGGCGGTGCCAGCGGTGGCGGATGCGGAAGAGCACGTCCGGCATGCGCGTGGTCAGCCGCTGCCCGTCCGTCGTGCCCACCTCCAGCTTCATGCGGTGCGCGCTGTTGTGGCCGATGACGTCGATGTCGTAGGGACCCTCTCCCCAGTCCACGTCCGGGTCCTCGGCGTGCCACTCCAGGTGACGCGACTCCGGCGTGAGCCGCTGGAGGACGACGCGGATGGTCCGGCCCATGCGGCGCAGCACACCCTTGTTGCCGCCGGTGCTGATGGCCATGAGGATGGCGCGGATGCGCTCGGCCTCGTCGATGGTGTCCTGCACCGGAAGGACGGAGGCCGCGGGCTCCGCCACGCCCCGCTTCAGCGCGTCCGCCAGGAGCGACAGAATCTGCCGGCCCTGCTCCAGGGAGACGCTCACCAGCTGCAGCCCCACGGGGGCGCCAGCCGTCTCCGCGTCCGTCCGGATGAAGGCGCCGTGGATGGGCCCCAGCGTCACGCCACACCCCTTCAGATAGACGGGCAGGGTGCGCTGCTCGGAGGCCTCCACCTGCCCCTGGGGCATCACCCACACCACCGTGGGGCTCAGCCGCGTCACCACGCCGATGACGCCGTCCGGCGTCCCGACGGCGCAGGTGATGGCGTCCGCGCCCGTCCCATGGAGGGAGTAGCCCGAATCGTCCAGCGCCGCCTCGGCGGGCGGAAGCGGAATCACGTTGAACAGCGCGTCACGACTGCGGAACTCAACCGACCGGCGGTCGGAAGGCGGGTTTCCCCCTTCCATGACAAGGCGCCCCCTTCTCCGGTGCTGAGGAACGCTCGATGCAGTCGTCGAAATGGCAAGCACAGTAGCTCCTCCCTGCTCCAGCGGGCCTGCGTTAGGCGGCGAATCGCTATAGGTCCGCATCATACGGATTCCGGAGGAACAGTCAAATCGGATTTGTGCAGTCAGGCTGTTTTCTGGCTGGCGGAATTGACGTCCGTGGGTCGCAGATGACAGCAGCCCGTTTCCAACTCTCGCGAAGCGATGCTCCGAACACGCACTTCCACGGTCAGAATGTCGCGCGGCTGTAATGTCATAAGTCTGGCAGCGTGTGCGGACTTTCTCGTAGTGAAATGGAGATCGTCAGATACGGCCGTTACAGTTCTTTCCGTACAGCCAGCGGGAGGTGAGCGGGATGAGCGCTGTCGTGAACGCCGTGGGAGGAGCAACGACTTCGGAGCAGCGTCAGGCTCCGCTTCCGGAGCGCACGGCGGGGTTGGCGCTGGTGGACGTGCCGGACGTCTTCCGGGTGGACGTGGCGGACGTCGTTGCCAGTGCGGTGGAGCTGCTCTCGGCGACGCGGCGCCTGCGTGGAGTCCAGGTCTCACTGGAGCTGCCGGAGGATCCGGTTCCCGCCCACGTCAGCCACCGGCGGCTTCAGCAAGTGGTGTTGCTGCTTGTTGCACACGCGGCGGACGCGGTGGATGGGCAGGGCGCTCGCGTGGTGGTGGATTCCGCGGATGACTTCGGCGACCTGCCGCCGCGCTTCCAGGTCCAGACCCCGGGTGTGCAGCTCTCGGCGCGGGAGCTCCAGGCCGTCTCGCTGTCGCCCATGCTGGTGGGGCCGCTGCACCGCAAGCTGGCGCGGGCCCGCGAGCTGACGGAGGCCATCGGCGGGACGCTGACAGTGGCGAGCGACGCGGCGCGGGGCCTCACCGTCACGGTGGAGTTGCCCGCACCGGGCATGTCGAGCTGGTGACGCCGACGGGCACGCGGGCCCGTGAATGATCCGTCAGGGTGGAAGGAGAGGGCGGGCCCCCGGGCCTGGCCCTCTTTTTTCGTTCGGGCGCCCGGAATGCCGGCGCCATGTGCCCTGCGCGCGCCCGGGCGGGCCGTTATTCCGCGCCTGGCCGCTGGCTCCGATAAGTCGTTCCACCTGAGCGTGTGGCCAAACTCCTTGACGTCCCGAAGCGGGTTCTCGACTATCCCGCGCCGATTCTTACACGGTCACACCTTCTCAGGAGTCATTCCATGGCGCCCCCGTCGTCCGGAGAGAAGATCTCCCTGCAGAGCGGCAAGCTGTCCGTCCCGGACAACCCGATCATCCCCTACATCGAGGGCGATGGCACCGGCCGCGACATCTGGCGTGCGTCCCAGGCGGTGTTCGATGCAGCGGTGGAGAAGGCCTACAAGGGCAAGAAGAAGATCGCCTGGTACGAGGTGCTGGCCGGCGAGAAGTCCTTCAAGCAGGTCAACAACTGGCTTCCCGACGAGACGGTCGAGGCCTTCCGCACCTACCTGGTCGGCATCAAGGGCCCCCTGACGACGCCGGTGGGCGGCGGCATCCGCTCGCTGAACGTGGCGCTGCGCCAGCTCCTGGACCTGTACGTCTGCCTGCGCCCCGTGCGCTACTTCAAGGGCGTGCCCAGCCCCGTGAAGACGCCGGAGAAGGTCGACATGACCATCTTCCGTGAGAACACGGAGGACATCTACGCCGGCATCGAGTTCGAGGCGGGCACGCCCGCGGCGGAGAAGTTCCTGGGCCTGCTGAAGCAGGAGTTCCCGAAGGAGTTCGGGAAGATCCGCTTCCCCTCCAACGTGGGCCTGGGCGTGAAGCCGGTGTCGCTGGAGGGCAGCGGCCGGCTGATCCGCGCCGCCATCCAGTACGCCGTGGACCACAAGCGCAAGAGCGTCACGCTGGTCCACAAGGGCAACATCATGAAGTTCACCGAGGGCGCCTTCCGCAAGTGGGGCTACGAGCTGGCGGCCAGGGAGTTCGGTGACAAGGTCTACACCTGGGACCAGTGGGAGGCCACCAAGGCCGCCAAGGGCGAGGACGCCGCCAACGCCGAGCAGAAGGCCGCGCTGGCCGCCGGGAAGATCCTGATCAAGGACTCCATCGCGGACATCACCCTGCAGCAGGTCCTCACCCGTCCGGACGAGTTCGACGTCATCGCCACGCTGAACCTCAACGGTGACTACCTGTCGGACGCGCTGGCGGCGCAGGTGGGCGGCATCGGCATCGCGCCGGGCGGCAACATCAACTACGTCACCGGCCACGCCGTGTTCGAGGCCACGCACGGCACCGCGCCGAAGTACGCGGATCAGGACAAGGTGAACCCGGGTTCGGTCATCCTCTCCGGTGAGATGATGTTCCGGCACCTGGGCTGGCACGAGGCGGCGGACCTGATGATCCAGGGCATGGACCGCGCGATTGCCAGCAAGACGGTGACCTACGACTTCGCCCGCCTGATGAAGCAGGAGGGGCAGAGCGGGGTGACCGAGGTGAAGTGCTCCGAGTTCGGGCAGGCCATCATCAAGAACATGTAGTCCCCTGACGGGGACCCAAGGAGAAGCGAATCCATGGCTCAGAATGGCAAGAAGAAGATCAGCCTCATCGGCGGCGGTCAGATCGGCGGCAACCTGGCGCTGCTCGCCGTGCAGAAGTCGCTCGGTGACGTGGTGCTCTTCGACATCCCGGCGGCCGAGGGCCTGGTCAAGGGCAAGGCGCTGGACATCAACCAGCTGTCCGCGGTCGACGGCTATGACTGCCGCGTGACGGGCTCCACGGATTGGAAGGACGTGGCGGGCTCGGACGTGATCATCATCACGGCCGGCGTGCCGCGGAAGCCGGGCATGTCCCGCGAGGACCTGCTCGACATCAACCTGAAGATCATGAAGGACGTGGCGGGCAACATCAAGCAGCACGCCCCCAACGCCTTCGTCATCAACGTGGCCAACCCGCTGGACGCGATGGTGTACGCGCTCCACAAGATCTCCGGGCTGCCCAAGCACATGGTGGCGGGCATGGCCGGCGTGCTGGACACCAGCCGCTTCAAGTGCTTCGTCGCCGAGGCGCTGGGCTCCTCCATCCGCGACGTGGAGGCCCTGGTGCTGGGCGGCCACGGCGACGACATGGTCCCGCTCGTCCGCCACAGCACGGTGGGCGGCGTGCCATTGACGGAGCTGATCGCCAAGGACAAGCTGGACGCCATCATCCAGCGCACCCGGAACGGCGGCGCGGAGCTGGTGGGCCTGTACAAGACGGGCAGCGCCTACTTCGGCCCCGCGGCCTCCGCCATCGCCATGGCGGAGAGCTACCTGCTGGACCGCAAGCGCGTCCTGCCGGCCGCGGCCCTGCTGGAGGGCCAGTACGGCATCAACGGCTACTTCTTCGGCGTCCCCGTGCAGATCGGCGCGGGCGGCGTGGAGAAGGTCATCACCGTCGAGCTGAACGACGGTGAGAAGGCCGAGCTGGAGAAGTCCTTCCAGTCGGTCAAGAAGACGGTCGACTCCGTCAAGCTGTAGTCGCTGGACAGCCACATGTGGCCCGCTGGGGAAACCCGGCGGGCCCTGTGCCTGATGCTGTGGATGACGCGGGCTAATTGCCCCGGACGCCATCGTTGCAGCGCGTTTTCACCAAGTTAACTACCCTGTAGAACTCGCACGGGATGTCCGGGCCCTGGCGCGCCACCTGGCGGGCCGGCTCACGGGAGCAGTGTCCGGCGTCCGGCAGTCAAGGAGACGATGATGGCAGCAGCAGCGCGGTTCACGGTGGTGGGCGGCGGTCTCGCCGGGCTGATGACGACAATCAAGCTCGCGGAGGCGGGTCACCAGGTGGATGTGCTCTCGCTCGTCCCGGTGAAGCGTTCCCACTCGGTTTGTGCCCAGGGCGGCATCAACGGCGCGGTGAACACCAAGGGCGAGGGTGACCACCCGGACATCCACGTGAAGGACACGCTGCGCGGCGGCGACTTCCTCGCGGAGCAGGTGTCCGTGAAGGGCATGTGCTACGCCGCGCCCGGCATCATCTACCTGCTGGACCGCATGGGCGTGACGTTCAACCGCACGCCGGAAGGTCTGCTCGACTTCCGCCGGTTCGGCGGCACGCTGCACCACCGCACGGCCTTCGCCGGCGCCACCACCGGCCAGCAGTTGCTGTACGCGCTGGACGAGCAGGTGCGCCGCTACGAGGCCGAGGGCAAGGTCACCAAGTACGAGTACTGGGAGTGGCTCGGCACGGTGAAGGACGACACCGGGCGCTGCATCGGCAGCGTGGCGGTCGACCTGCGCACCATGGAGATCCGCACCTTCCCGGCCGAGGCCGTCTGCCTGGCCACGGGTGGTCCGGGTATCGTCTTCGGGCGCTCCACCAACTCCATCATCAACACCGGCACCGCCGCGGGCCGCGCCTACATGGAGGGCGCCCTCTACGCCAACGGCGAGTTCATCCAGGTGCACCCGACCTCCATCCCGGGTGAGGACAAGCTGCGCCTGATGAGCGAGTCCGTCCGCGGCGAGGGCGGCCGCGTGTGGGTGCCGCGCAAGAAGGGCGACACGCGTGCTCCCCAGCAGATTCCGGAGAGCGAGCGCTGGTACTTCCTCGAGGAGAAGTACCCCAAGTACAAGAACCTGGTGCCCCGCGACGTGGCCACGCGCGAGATCTTCATGGTCTGCCGCGACCTGGGCATGGGCATCAACGGGCGTGACGGCGTGTACCTGGACGTCACGCACATCCCGGCCAAGACGCTCGACGCCAAGATCAAGGGCGTGATGGAGATCTACGAGAAGTTCGTGGGAGACGACCCGCGCGTCACGCCGATGGTCATCTTCCCGGGCATGCACTACTCCATGGGCGGCCTGTACGTGCAGTTCGAGCCGAACAAGGAGAACACCCCGCTGGAGGGCAGCCCGAAGAACCAGTCCACCACCATCCCCGGCCTCTACGCCGCGGGCGAGGCGGACTACGCCTTCCACGGCGCGAACCGCCTGGGCGCCAACTCGCTCCTATCGTGCATCTACTCGGGCATGATCGGTGGCCCGGCCATGGCGTCCTTCGCCAAGAGCCAGTCCACCAGCGCGGCGGCGATGCCGGAGAAGCACTTCCAGGCGGCGAAGCAGTACTGGCAGGACCGGTTCAACGGCATCCTGAAGATGAACGGCACGGAGAACCCGTACGCGCTCGCCAAGGAGCTGGGCGAGACGATGACGGAGAACTGCACCGTCGTCCGCTACAACGACCGCCTGAAGAAGACGATCGAGAAGATCCGCGAGCTCAAGGAGCGCTGGAAGAACGTCAACGTGCTGGACACGGGCAACGTGGCCAACCGCGCGCTGTCGTACACCAACCAGCTGTGGAACATGTTCGAGCTGGGCGAGGTCATCGCCACCAGCGCGCTGCTGCGCGACGAGAGCCGCGGCGCCCACTACAAGCCGGACTTCTCGCTGCCCGAGCCCAAGACGAAGGACCCGACGCAGGATCCGGAGTGGATGAGCCTGTGGAAGCAGCGCCACGAGAAGTGGGCCAAGACGACCATCGCGACGTACAGCGAGGCCGGTCCGAAGATCCACTACGAGCCCATCCCCACGCCCGTGCTGGACCCCGAGCCGCGCTGGTACGCCTGAGTCGGGAACGAATCTGGCGGCGCCACGCCGTATCACGGCGCCGCCTCAACTGATTTGGAAGTGAAGGGTCGAGCGACATGGACACTGCACAGGCATCCGCTGTCACCACCAAGACGGTCACCTTCCGCATCTGGCGGCAGGACGACCCGGCGAAGCCAGGCCACTTCGATGAGTTCAAGGTCCCCTATGTGAAGGGCGCCAACGTCATCTCGTGCCTGATGGAGATTCAGCGCAACCCCGTCACCGTGGAGGGCAAGAAGGTGGCCCCGGTGATCTGGGACGCCGCCTGCCTCGAGGAGGTCTGCGGCAGCTGCGCCATGAACATCAATGGTCGCGTGCGCATGGCCTGCTCGGCGCTGATCGACAAGCTGGAGCAGCCGATCACGCTCGAGCCCATGAGCAAGTTCCCCGTGGTGCGTGACCTCACGGTGAACCGCGACCGCATGTTCGACGCGCTCAAGCGCATCAAGGGCTGGGTGCCCGTCGACGGCACGCACAACCTGGGCCCCGGCCCGCGCCAGTCCCCCAAGGACCAGTCGGTGATGTACGTGCTGTCCACGTGCATCACCTGCGGCAGCTGCCTGGAGGCGTGCCCCCAGGTGACGCAGGAGAACGACTTCGTCGGCGCGGCGGCCATCAGCCAGGCCCGCCTGTTCAACATGAACCCCACGGGCAAGCTGAACTCCGAGGAGCGCGTGCGCGCGCTCATGGGGCCCGGCGGCGTGCAGGACTGCGGCAAGGCGCAGAACTGCGTAAAGGTCTGCCCGAAGGAGATTCCGCTCGTCACGTCCATCGCGGTGATGAACCGCGAGGTGACGAAGCTGACCATCAAGGACATCTTCTTCGCCGACGAGACCAAGCAGGGCCACGGCGGCGGCCCGGGGTAGGGCGGTCCGTCACGTTCGTGTTTCGAGCGGCCCCGGGCCGGCGCCCACGTCGGGTGTCGGGCGGGGCCGCGGCCGTTTGAATGTCCGTGAAGAGTTCCGCCGTGAAGGCAGGCTCATCTTCGCGGACATTCCTGATTATTTGTTGTGCACCCCGTCGGACGGTGCGGGTCTCTCGGGGTCAAACGGTCTTGCACTCCGTCGCTTTCTGCGCAATGAGGGCCCCGCGCTGACGCCTCTGTTCAGGCTGTCTCCCTCGTCTCCACCGGAGCCTCGATGAAGATCCACGAGTACCAGGGCAAGGAAATCTTCCGGAAGTACGGCGTGCCCACGCCGAAGGGCATCCTCGCTCTTTCTCCCAACGAAGCGGAGGCCGCGGCGAAGGAGCTCGGCACCTCCGTGGTCGTCGTGAAGGCCCAGATCCACGCGGGCGGTCGCGGCAAGGGCGGCGGCGTGAAGCTGGCCAAGAGCCCCGCGGAAGCCAAGGAGCTGGCCAAGCAGATGCTTGGCATGAAGCTCAAGACCATCCAGACCGGGCCGGAAGGCCAGACGGTCCACAAGGTCTACATCGAAGAGGGTCTCGCCATCGGCCAGGAGCTGTACCTGGGCGTGACGCTGGACCGCGCCACCAGCCGCATCACCTTCATGGCCTCCCGCGAGGGCGGCGTGGAGATTGAAGAGGTGGCGGAGAAGCACCCGGAGAAGATCCTCAAGGAGTCGGTGGATCCGGCCGTGGGCTTCCAGGACTTCCAGGGCCGCAAGCTGGCCTTCGGGCTGGGCCTGACGGGCCCGACGGTGAACAAGTTCGTGCACTTCTGCACGTCGCTGTACCGGATGTTCATCGAGACGGACGCCTCGCTGGTGGAGATCAACCCGCTGGTCATCCTGAAGGATGGCGGCGTGGTGGCGCTCGACGCGAAGGTGAACTTCGACGAGAACGCGCTCTACCGGCACAAGGACCTGCTGGAGTACCGCGACCTGGCCGAGGAGGAGCCGCGTGAGATCCAGGCCAAGGAGTGGGACCTGGCCTACATCGCGCTGGACGGCAACATCGGCTGCATGGTGAACGGCGCCGGTCTCGCCATGGCCACCATGGACACCATCAAGCTGGTGGGTGGCAACCCGGCCAACTTCCTGGACGTGGGCGGCGGCGCGAACAAGGAGAAGGTCACCGCGGCCTTCAAGCTCATCCTGGCGGACCCGGCCGTGAAGGCGGTGCTGGTCAACATCTTCGGCGGCATCATGAAGTGCGACGTCATCGCCGAGGGCATCATCGCCGCGGCGAAGGAGGTCCAGCTCAAGGTGCCGCTCGTGGTCCGGCTGGAAGGCACCAACGTGGAGAAGGGCAAGGAGCTGCTGAGCAACTCCGGCCTCGCCATCACCCCGGCGGACAACCTGCGTCAGGCGGCGGAGAAGGCCGTCGCCGCGGTGAAGTAGTCCCGCGCACTCTTTTCCGGAAAGAACGCCATGGCCATTCTCGTCAACGAAAACACGAAGGTCCTCTGCCAGGGCATCACCGGCTCGGCGGGTTCGTTCCACGCGAAGCAGATGCTCGAGTACGGCACGAAGCTCGTCGCCGGTGTGACTCCGGGCAAGGGCGGCACCACGTTCGAGGGCAAGGTCCCCGTGTTCAACTCGGTGGCCGAGGCGGTGAAGGAGACGGGCGCGAACACGTCCGTCGTCTTCGTGCCGCCTCCCTTCGCCGCCGACTCCATCATGGAGGCCGCCGACGCGGGCGTGTCCCTCATCATCGCCATCACCGAGGGCATCCCCGTCCTCGACATGGTGCGCGCCAAGCGCTACCTGCAGGACAAGCCGGGCGTCCGGCTCGTCGGCCCCAACTGCCCGGGCGTCATCACCCCCGGCGCGCAGTGCAAGATCGGCATCATGCCGGGCCACATCCACAAGCCGGGCCGCATCGGCGTGGTGTCCCGCTCCGGCACGCTGACCTACGAGGCCGTGCACCAGCTCACCCAGCTGGGCCTGGGCCAGTCCACCGCCGTGGGCATCGGCGGTGACCCGGTCAACGGCACGGACTTCGTGGACGTGCTCAAGCTCTTCAACGCGGACCCGGACACCGACGCCGTCATCATGATTGGCGAAATCGGCGGTGACGCCGAGGAGAAGGGCGCGGCGTACGTGGCGAGCGAGTTCACCAAGCCCATCGCCGGCTTCATCGCGGGCCAGTCCGCGCCCCCGGGCAAGCGCATGGGCCACGCCGGCGCCATCATCTCCGGCGGCAAGGGCACGGCCACCGAGAAGATCAAGGCCATGGAGGCCGCGGGCATCCTGATGGCCGCCAGCCCCGCCGAGCTAGGCACCACCCTTCAGGAGGCCCTCAAGCGGGGCGCTCCGAAGAAGCGCTAAACCCCAACGGAAACACGAGAAGGAGCCAGTCACATGGCTATTGAGCGTACGCTGTCCATCATCAAGCCGGACGGCCTGGAGAAGGGCGTCATCGGGAAGATCATCAGCCGCTTCGAGGAGAAGGGGCTGAAGCCGGTGGCCATCCGCCTGCAGCAGCTGTCCCAGGCGCAGGCCGAGGGCTTCTACGCGGTCCACAAGGCCCGGCCCTTCTTCAAGGACCTGGTGCAGTTCATGATCTCCGGCCCGGTCGTCCTGATGGTGCTGGAGGGTGAGAACGCCGTCCTGGCCAACCGGGACATCATGGGCGCCACCAACCCCGCCCAGGCCGCCGAGGGCACCATCCGCAAGGACTTCGCGACCAGCATCGACAAGAACACGGTGCACGGCTCCGACAGCCTGGAGAACGCGAAGATCGAGATCGCGTACTTCTTCCGGGAGACGGAGATCCACTCCTACCCGTACCAGAAGTAGCCGGCCGGCCCCCTGCGGGGCCGCCGCTTCCGGCCCGGTGTTCGCGCTCCAGAAGGCGCGGGCCCGGGCCGCTGTTCTTTTCAGGAGAAGGCTCGGGTAGTGTCCACGGGGCGGGCAGGGGAGCATGGGCTCCTTTGACTTGCCGTGCCCAGGTGTGGGAAGGGACGCCCCCAGGCCCACCGTTAAGCGCAACGACGATGTCAGAGACCTCCGCCACCGCCCTGCCAGTCACCGAGCCGCTGCCGGCTCCCGCGCCCGCCAAGCTGGTGGACGTTGCCAGCCTGTCGCTGGAGGCGCTGTCGCGCTTCGTCACCGAGGAACTGGGTGAGCGCGCCTTCCGTGCGCCGCAGATCTACCGCTGGCTGCACCAGCGCGGCGTCACCTCGTTCGACGAGATGACGGACCTCTCCAAGGTCCTGCGCGAGAAGCTCAAGACGCGGGCGGAGATCGTCCCGCTGGTGAAGGACTGCGAGCTGCGCAGCACCGACGGCACCATCAAGTACCGGTGGAAGACGCGGGACGGGCGCTACATCGAGTCCGTCTACATGCCCACCGAGGACCGGCGGACGCTGTGTGTGTCCACGCAGGTGGGCTGCGCCATGGCCTGCGGGTTCTGCATGACGGGCACCATGGGACTCAAGCGCAACCTCACCCCCGGGGAGATTGTCGCCCAGGTCCACGCGGTGAACCGCGAGGTCCGCAAGAACGAGGGGCACGAGACGCTCCGCCCGCTCTCCAACCTGGTCTTCATGGGGATGGGCGAGCCGCTCCACAACTTCGAGAACCTGAAGACGGCGCTCTCCATCCTCCAGTCCGAGGACGGGCCCAACTTCAGCCACCGCCACATCACCGTCTCCACCGTGGGCCTGGTGCCGATGATCGAGCGCTTCGGCAAGGAGACGGACGTCAAGCTGGCCATCTCGCTCAACGCCAGCACCGACGAGCAGCGCAGCAAGACGATGCCCGTCAACCGCAAGTGGAACATCGCGGCCCTGCTCGACGCCTGCCGGAAGTTCCCGCTGCGTCAGGGCCGCCGCATCACCTTCGAGTACGTCCTCATCAAGGGCTTCAACGACGCGGACGAGGACGCGCACCGGCTCATCCAGCTGCTCAAGGGCATCCCGGTGAAGGTGAACCTCATCCCCTACAACGAGAATCCCGGCCTGGGGTTCCACACCACCGGCGAGGAGCGGGCGGAGCAGTTCCGCGCCATCCTCGCGGACGGCCATGTCGCCGCCTACATCCGCAGGAACCGGGGCCGGGACATCGCCGGCGCCTGCGGGCAGCTCGCCAATCGCGGTGAGCAACAAGCCGGGGCCGAGAGTCCGACATAAGGTCCCGAGCTTCCTTGACAATCCAGCGGGAGCGGCGTTAAGAGCGCCACCCCTTTCCTAAGACGTTTCCTGTTCGTTGGAGAGCATTCAATGGCCGTTGTCCTCCGTCTTGCCCGCGCGGGCGCCAAGAAGAAGCCGTACTACCACGTGGTCGCCACCGACTCCCGTAACCCCCGGGATGGCAAGTTCATCGAGGCCGTGGGTGCGTACGACCCGAACCTGGAGCCGCCGAAGGTGGAGTTCAACGAGGAGCGCCTCAACTACTGGCTGAAGACGGGCGCGACCCCGTCCGAGACGGTCGCGGACCTCATCAAGGTCGCCGGCAAGGCCAAGCCCGCTCCCGCGGTCTGAACCACGCCTGAGTGGACGTGGAGCAGCTCATTACCTATCTGGCGCGGGCCCTGGTCGACCAACCAGACCAGGTCAGCCTGCGCATTTCCGAGGCGGAAGGGGCCCGGCTCTTCGAGCTGAAGGTCTCCGCCGAGGACGTCGGCAAGGTCATCGGCCGTGACGGGCGCACCGTGAATGCCCTCCGGACGTTGCTCAATGCCGCCGCCCAGAAATCCGGGCAGAAGGTGCGCCTGGAGATTCTCGACGACCGGCGCAACGCGGCAGGCGCACCGGCGGCGGCTCCGGACTCCGCGCAGTGAAGGCCAGTCCCTACCTCGAGCTGGGGTATGTCGCGCGTGCTCACGGGCTGCGCGGCGAGGTGGCCATCCGGGCGTTGGATCCGGCGTCGGAGACGCTCGACACCGTCGAGCGCATCTTCGTCCGGACGCGCACGGGCGTGGAGCGGGAGCTGCGGCTGGAAGGGCTGCGGCCCACGCCGAAGGAGGACATCGTGGTCCTCGAGGGCGTGGAGACGCGCGACGACGCCGAGGCGCTCGTGGGCGCCAAGGTGTTCGTCTTCCGCGAGGACCTGGAGCCACCCGAAGAGGGCGAGTTCTTCCAGGGCGACCTGGTGGGGCTCGAGGCGGTGGATGTCGCTGGGAGCCCGCTGGGCCGCGTGGAGGAGATCTGGGCCACCAGCGAGGTGCCCAACCTGGTCATCCGCGCGCCGGGCCGCGAGGAGCTCATCGTGCCGTTCGCGGACGACTTCGTGCCCACCGTGGACCTCGCCGCCGGGCGCATCGTCATCCAGCCGCCCGAGTACGTGGAGCCGGGCCGCAAGGGCGCCGAAGCGGGTGGAGGCCCGGAGGACGCGGAATGAGCCCACCGTATCCGGTGGAGATTCTGACGCTGTTCCCGGGGATGGTGTCCGGCTACCTGGGGGCGAGCATCCTCGGGAAGGCGCAGGAGAAGGGCCTCCTGGCGGCCACCATCACCGACATCCGTGAGTATGCCGAGGGCAAGCACCGCGTCACCGACGACGCGCCCTATGGCGGCGGCGCCGGCATGGTGATGAAGCCCGAGCCGCTGGTGGCGGCCATCGAGGCGGCGAAGGCCCGGCTGCCGGGTGCCCGGACGCTGCTCATGAGTCCCCGCGGGCCCGTCTTCACCCAGGCCACCGCGCGCGAGCTGGTGCGCCACGAAGCGGGGCTCATCCTGGTGTGCGGCCGCTACGAGGGCGTGGACGAGCGGGTGATGGCGCACCTCGATGGCGAGCTGTCCCTGGGCGACTTCGTCCTCACCGGCGGCGAGCTGGCCGCGATGACGGTGGTGGACGCGGTGGCGCGGCTGGTGCCCGGCGTGCTGGGGAACGTGGACTCGTCCGTCACCGAGAGCTTCGAGGAGGGGCTGCTCGAGCACCCCCAGTACACCCGCCCGCCTGTCTTCCGGGGCGTCGAGGTGCCGGCCGTCCTCCAGTCCGGCGACCATGCTCGGATTGCCCGGTGGCGCCGCTGGAAGTCGTTGGTGCTCACCCGGGAGCGCCGCCCGGACCTCTACGCTCGCCTGGAGCTGTCGAAGGCCGACCAGAAACTTCTGGCCCGGCGGGAGGAAGAGCTGTAACCCTGAGCGTTGCTAGCGGGTTGGATCATCAGGGCTTGTCCGACACCGCTCTCTCTGTTAGTACGGCCCGCTCTTTCACGCGACCATCGCGTCAGTTCAAGTTTTTCCGGAGTTTGTCATGCGCAACGCCGCCATTCAGCACATCGAGGCCAAGTTCCTGCGCCAGGATGTCACCGCGTTCAACACCGGTGACTCCGTGCGCGTCCATTGGAAGGTCAAGGAGGGCGAGAAGGAGCGCGTGCAGGCGTTCGAGGGCATCGTCATCCGGAAGACGAAGGGCAACCACCGCGCCACCTTCACGGTGCGCAAGCTCTCCTTCGGCGTCGGCGTGGAGCGCGTGTTCCCCCTGCACAGCCCCCGGTACGAGAAGATCGAGGTCCTGTCGCGCGGCAACGTGAACCGCAAGCGCCTCTTCTACCTCCGCGACCTGAAGGGCAAGGCGGCGCGCGTCGACACCATCGAGGAGCCGACCGAGAAGTCCAAGAAGGCCGCTTCGGCGTCCTGAGCGCTTCCAGCGCCTCCGCAGTGAAAAGGAGCGTCCAATCCCGGACGCTCCTTTTTTCATTCGCGCTAACATGCGCGAGCCATGCAATTCGCCGAAGTCGCCGTCCAGAACGTCCGCGGTTTCTCGCCCGCCGGGCGCTTTGCCCTCAAGGCCGGGTACCTCGTCCTCAAGCCGCCCACGGCGGAGATGAGTCCCCTGGCGGGCCTGGCCCTCGCGCTGCTCTTCGCCGACGGACGCGGCGGTGACGCCAGCTTCGTCGCGCCGGGCGCCAAGTCCGGCAAGGCCGCCCTGACGCTGGTGGGCGTGGATGGGGTGACGTACCGCGTGCTGCGCGAGCTGGGCGGCTCCGGGACGCTGCACCGGATGAACCCGACGACGCAGCAGCCGGAGCTGGTGTCCTCGGACGCCTCGGAGATCAACCAGTTCCTCCGGGGCCAGGTGGGGCTGCCGCCGCGCACCACCTTCGAGCAGGTGTACTGCCTGCAGCCGAACCAGCTTCCCTCACGGCGCCCCCGGAAGCCGGCAGCGGCCGCCGCCGCGAAGGTGGACCCGAAGACGTCCGGCAGGTTTCCCTCCCTGGCCTCGGCGTCCGCGGTGCTGCCCGCCGAGGACATCCCGGCCGCGGAGGCGAAGCTGCGCGCGCTGGAGCAGGAGCTCGCGGCCTCGGTCGAGGTGGACGGCCTCCAGTTCAAGGCTGACGGCGTGGCGTCGCAGATCTTCGACGCCGAGCAGAAGCTGAAGGGCACCGAGGGGCTCAAGGTCGCCATCGCGGAGGCGGAGGCGGCCTGGCGCGCGGCGCCGACGCCCGAGTCGCTGGGGCTGCCCCAGGACATCATCAATCGCTTGAAGCGCCACCCGAAGGTCATCGCCCGGCGTGATGAGGCGCTGGCGCGGCTCCAGGCGGACCGGGAGGCGGAGGTGGATGCGCGACCGGCGTCGGTGGCACCGCTGACGCAGAGCGCGGGTTTCTGGGCTGGTCTGGGCGCAGGCGTGTTGTTCCTGGCGCTGGCGGTGGGGCTGGGCTTCGGCGTCGATCGAACCTTCCGCTACCTGGCACTGCTGGACATCCCGGCCTTCGGTGTGGCCGCCTTCCTGGCGCTGCGCTACGTGGACGACCTCCAGAAGGCGAGCCGGCACGGCAGCAAGGAGAGCCGCTTCGACATCCGGGAGAAGAAGATCCTGGAGGAGTACGAGGCCGAGGCCGCGCCGCTGCGCATGGCCCAGAAGGCGCTCGAAGTCGAGGAGATGGACGCCATCGCTCCCGCGCTGGAGCGCAAGGAGCTGCTCGCCGCGCGTGTCGCGGAGCTCCGGGATCAGCTGCACACCCTGGAGTCGGATCCGGACTACATCGCGGCGTCCACCCAGCTTCAGGCGCTCAAGGCGGAGGCGGAGGCTCTCAACGCGGAGCTGTCGCAGAAGGGCACCTACGTGCGCGACGTCCGCGAGGTGGAGCGCGAGATTGGCCGCGTGAAGGAGTCCATCGCCCTGGCCAAGGCGCCGCCGCCTCCCGCCGCGGCGGCACCGGATGGTTCGGCCGCGCCCGCGGAGCCGCTGGAGGATCCGTCTCCCGCGTTGCTGTCGCAGGCCGCGGACGTCTTCACTACGGATGTGATGTCCGTGCAGGGGCTGCTGAAGGAGCGCTGTGTCCAGTACCTCACCGCGCTCACGGACCGGCGCTACCAGGGCATCGAGTGGGACCGCGAGGGCCGTGCCTTCGCGCTGGCCGCGGGCCGCCGCGTGCCCGTGGGCGAGCTCCCGGTGAAGGACCTGGACCTCTACTACCTGGCGCTGCGCATGACGGTGGTGGAGAAGGCGAGCGCCCGGGTGAAGCGCCCCTTCCTCCTGGAGGACGTCTTCACCGGCGTGGAGGAGGTGAAGCTGCCCCTCATCGCCCGCATGTTGAAGCATCTGGGCACGCTGACGCAGGTGCTGCACGTCACCTCGCACCCCGGCTTCGCGCAGATGTCGGACGGCCCCGTTAACGTCTGACGTGACGTGGCGGGTGGCCTCCAGGGGGGAGGCACGCCAGGGGAGGTGGGATGGGACGGGCGGCGCCTCACGAGCGGCGGGCGTATGGGAATGCGGGCGAGGAGGCGGCGGTGCGCTTCCTGGAGTCTCAGGGGTGGAAGGTCCGGCACCGCAACTGGACCTGTCGCTTCGGGGAGCTCGACGTGGTGGCGGAGCGCGAGGACCTGGTGTGCTTCGTGGAGGTGCGGACGCGCTCCACGGCCACCTGGGGAGACCCTTCCCACAGCGTCTCCTTCGCGAAGCAGCGCCGCGTGGTGAAGGCAGCCTTGCGCTACCTGTTCGCGCATGACTTGCGTGGGCGGATGCTGCGATTCGACGTGATTTCGGTGGTGGGGCGCGGTGCGCACGCCACGGTGGAGCACATCCCTGGCGCCTTCGACGCCGGGATGTGAGAGGACGACGCCATGGCTGGAACGCTCTATCTGGTGGCGACGCCCATCGGGAACCTGGGGGACGTCACGTCGCGCGCGTTGGAGACGCTGCGCGCCGTGCGCTTCATTGCGTGCGAGGACACCCGGCACTCGCGGGTGCTGCTCGACCACTTCGGCATTGGCGGGAAGGACCTGGTGAGCCTGCCCGCCTTCGCGGAGGGGCAGCGCGCCGGGCGCATTCTCGACCGGATCGCGGAAGGGGAGGACTGCGCGCTCGTGACGGACGCCGGCAGCCCCGCCATCAGTGATCCGGGGGAGAAGCTGGTGGCCGAGGCACTGGAGCGCGGGCTGACCGTCGTTCCCGTGCCGGGACCCACCGCGCTGGTGGCGGCGCTGAGCGCCTCCGGGTTGCCCACCGGCCGCTTCCATTTCCTGGGATTCCTTCCGCGCAAGGGCGCCGAGCGAAGGGCCATGCTGGAGGAGGTGGCGCAGCTCTCCGCCACCCTGGTGCTCTACGAATCCCCGCGCCGGCTGGCGGAGACGCTGCCGGACCTGCTGGAGGTCTGGGGAGACCGGCGAGCCTGTGTGGCGCGCGAGCTGACGAAACTGCACGAGGAGTTCGCCCGAGGCACCCTGTCCGAGCTCGCGGCGCGCTACCAGTCGGAAGAGGCCCGGGGTGAGGTGGTGGTGCTCGTGGAGGGGCGCACGGGCGACACGCGCTGGTCGGAGGAGGAACTGCGCCGGGCGTTGGAGGAAGGCCTGACGCGCGGCGAGAAGCTCAAGGCGCTGAGCACCGAGCTGGCCCGCCGCGCGGGCTGGGCCGGTCAGGACGTCTACCGGCTGGGGTTGTCACTGAAGCGCTGACCCCGGCAGGGGTGCCTCAACGTGGCGCTCATGGGCTCTGCAGCGTGTTGCGCCCAGGGGCGAGCAGACCGGCATCACCCCATCAGGCGCGGCGTGACGGCGGGGCGAAATGGTCCCGCCATCACCGCATGTGCTGATGCCCGATTAGAAGCTGAACGTCGCGCTGAGGTCGAAGCGGAACGTGGTGCTCTCCACCGCGCGGAAGCGGCGGGACACCAGGTCATAACGCCAGTCGAAGTTGGGGTTGAGCTCGGGCGAGCCGGGCTGCAGGTCCACCGCGCCGTCACCATTCACGTCCTGGCCGGGCTCCTCGGCGGTGATCGCGTGGTTGGTGTTGTAGAGGAACGTACCGGACGCGCGAATCTGGAAGGCCTTCGAGGCGTTCGCGGTGACGCCCAGCATGCCGCCGACCTGGAAGTAGTCTTCCGAGGTGAGCAGCTTGCGGAGGGCGGCGCTCAGCTCGTTGTAGTAGCGGCCGCTGCCCACGTAGTTGCCGATGCCGCGCACGTCCAGGGCGAAGCGCTGGGACTTCGCGGGTCGGTTGAAGGGCACCAGCTCCACGCCGAAGAGCATGCCGGCCTGGTGGGGCGGGTCGATGCCCGTCGCCTTGCGGTCCCAGGGCCCCGTGAAGCAGTTGCGCGGGGCGCCCAGGTTGCCGGTGTCCGGGTCGGCTGCGGCCTGGGCACAGTTGGAGTAGGCGCCAGGACCACGCACGGGAATCGTGTAGTGCGCCTTGAAGTAGGGCTCCGCCGCGCCCATGCGCCGCGAGAAGGCCGTGTAGACCTGGTACTTGTGGACTCGGTCGCCGATGTTGCCCCGGTTGTCCGAGTCGGTGGTGTCCGCGGCCGGGTCACGCAGCTTCGCGGTGGGGGCCTCGTACTCCAGGCCGACAATCCACGTGGGCTTCGTCTCGTCCTTCTCCTGGTTGAAGAAGGCGTAGGCCAGGCCGAAGCGCATATTGCCCAGGCCGCCGCGGAAGCTCTCCTGCGGGACGTCGAACAGGGCGGATGGCGGGGCCGAGCCGTCCAGACAGCCCGGAATGACGGAGCCGTCGGCGTTCAGGCAGTTGTTGGTGATGGTGGAGTTCTCGGGGGACGCGTTGGACGTGTAGCCCCACCGCTCGTTCTGGGAGAAGACCACCGGCAGGGTGAAGGAGAACTCCAGGTCCCGGTAGAGGCCGACGGACAGCTCCAGGTTGAGCCGCGCGTCCACGCCCTTGTACCAGAGCTCCGCGGCATCCACGCGGCCCGAGCCGCCGCTCCCGGTGGGAGCGAGCTGCTCACGGACGATCTTCGCGCGGTTCTGGGTGCGCTCGAAGCCGACGTCGATGAAGAGATCGAACGGGTCGTCCTCCTCGAGCGACGACGCGATTCGGGTGATGTCCGCCGCGCTGGCGGCGAACGGCGCGCCCAGCGTCAGCGCGGCAAGTACGGCGCGAAGCCTGTGCATCCGACCTCCGACGGCGAATCTCCCGGGCCTTCCGGCAAGCCCGGGGGGCTTCCAGCTAGCCGTGCCGTCGAAGGAGTGTCAAGAATCGGGTGGCTTTTACTTACCGGCCACGACGGACGCACTGAGCAGGCCGTCCATGCGGCGCATCTCCGCCTCGAAGCCCGGCCGGTGCTGGGCGGCCAGTGAGCGGCGGTAGGTCTTGTGCTGGTCAAAGGGGTCCAGCACCCGGTCGTCCTGGGTCATGAGCTGGTAGTGCAGGTGCGGGGCGAAGCTCCGGCCGGTGTTGCCGCTCTTGGCAATCACCTGGCCCACCGAGAAGCGGGAGCCCGGCTTGATGCTCTTGTCCACCTCGTCCAGGTGGAGGAAGAGGGCGCGGCGCCCCTTTCCGCCCGACTCCACCAGCTCAATGCAGTTGCCGTTGCTGCCGAAGTTCCAGTTCTTGCGCTTCACGACGCCGTTGAAGGGCGCCTTGATGGGGGTCCCCACCGGGGTGCGGAAGTCCACGCCCTTGTGCCGCCGGCCATCGCGCAGCAGGGATGTAATCTGCTCGTAATCGTCGATGGGGGAGCGCTCCAGGCGAAGCTCCAGCTCGTCCCCGCTGGCCAGGTAGTAGCGGGCGTTGGACTCGCCCTCGGGCTGGTAGCGGTAGGCGCTCATCGTCTTGCCCAGCTTCGCGCTGTTGAAGCGCACCGCGTGGACCAGGGGCTCCTCGTTGACGCGGCGCTGGAAGAGCACCTCCAGCGTGTCTCCCCGGAGGATTTCACTGGGAACAGACACCCACCACACCAGCGTGCGCGTCACCACCTGCGCCAGCGCGGGGCCCACCTCCGCGTCCGTGGCGTTGACGAGCGCCGTCTCCAGGGGGCCGTTGATGCTGACGGACACGCGCTCCATGCCCGCGGCCTTCACCGGGTCGGTCGGGACGGGGGGCGGGGTCGGCGCGGCGACGACGGTGCCAGCGTCCGGGACGGCTGCCGTCGCCTGGGCGGCGGCCTCTTCCGTCGCCTGCACCATCCGCTGCTTCCACCACCAGACGCCCCCCGCGGCACCGCCGAGGATGAGCGACACGGCGACCACCGGTCCGATGGGACTGCGCTTCGGAGGGGCACCGAGGGTGGGAAGGTTCGGCCGCATACAAGCTCCCTGAGTTGGAATAGGTGGGCGGGCCCGAAACCGACGCGCGCGAAGCGGAATTCCGCCTCCTCGCCGGTCTACTCGTCCGGGCCGTCTTCCTGCCCGTCTGGTGTGGTGTCGCGCAAGCCGAACTCCTTCATCTTCGTCTGGAGCGACTTGCGGCTGATCTGGAGCAGGCGGGCGGCGCGGGTGACGTTCCCGCCCGTCTCCTCGAGCTTCTTCACGATGAGGTCCCGTTCGAGCTCGGCGGCCTTCATCCGGACGATGTCCTTGAGGCCCACCTCGCCCGTGGGCACGTCGAGCGCCGCCGCGGCGGTGGCCAGGTTGGCGCTCGCCTGGAGGCTCGCTCCCTGGCGGACCGGCTCCGGCAGGTCCTTGGCGGTGATGAGGGGGCCATCCGCGAAGAGGAGCACGCGCTCGATGAGGTTCTCCAGCTCGCGGATGTTGCCGGGCCAGCCGTAGCCCTGGAGCAGGGCCATGGCGTCGTCGGCGATGCCTTCGATTTTCTTGTTGAGGCGCCGGTTGTACTTCTCCACGAAGTGCCGCGCGAGCATCGGGATGTCGCTGCGGCGCTCACGCAGCGCGGGCAGGGAGATGGGCACCACCGCGAGGCGGTAGTACAGGTCCTTGCGGAAGCGGCCGGCTTCAATCTCCGCCTGGAGGTCGCGGTTGGTCGCGGCCACCAGACGCACGTCGACGCGTGTCGTCTTGATGCCGCCCACGCGCTCGAACTCGCCCTCCTGGAGCGCGCGCAGCAGCTTCACCTGCATCTCCACCGGAATCTCGCCAATCTCGTCCAGGAAGAGGGTGCCTTCGTCGGCGAGCTCGAAGCGCCCTGGCTTGGACGTGACGGCGCCGGTGAAGGCGCCCCGCTCGTAGCCGAAGAGCTCGCTCTCCAGCAGCGTGTCGGGGATGGCGGCGCAGTTGATCTTGATGAACGGCTTGTCGCGGCGGCTGGAGGCGCCATGCAGCGCGGTGGCGATGAGCTCCTTGCCGGTGCCGCTCTCCCCGGTGATGAGCACCGTGGACGGCGTGTCCGCCACCTTGTCGATGATCTTGTAGACCTCCTGGATGGAGGCCGAGTCACCGATGATGGCCGCGCGAGCCTTCACGTCCGGCCGGACGGAGCGACGGGCGCTCTCGTTCGTCTTCGCGGCCTTCGCCACGACGGAGGACAACTCCGCCTGGTCGAAGGGCTTGGTGATGTAGTCGAACGCGCCGGCCTTGATGGCGTCCACGGCGGAGTCCACCGTGCCATGCGCGGTGATGATGATGACGGGCACGTCCGGGTTGGCGGCGCGGATGGTGCCGAGCACCTCCATGCCGCCCACCTTGGGCATCACCAGGTCCGTCACCACGATGTCCGCGCCGTTCTTGTGGAACTCGGCGAGCCCCTGCTCGCCGTTCTCCGCCACGGTGACGTCGAAGCCGTCCCGGCGCAGCATCGCGGCGAGCACCTTGCGGAGGTTCGCCTCGTCGTCGATGACCAGGACCTTGGCCATGATGCAGTCCGCGTCCGCGTCCGCGAGGGACTAGCGGCGATCCACGGAGCCCGCGCCCTCCAGCGTGCAGATGGCGTCCGGGTGCTTGATGCGCAGCAGCAGCGCCTCCAGGACGCGGAACGGGTGGTTCATCCGCGAGGCGCCCAGGTACGCCGCCACCATGTCCATGGACACGGCGAGGTCCATGTTCTCCCGGCCGGTGGACACCACCACGCCGGAGTCCCCGCGCAGGCGGTTGGACTGGTAGACGCCGTCCGACGCGAGCTGCTTGATGGTCTCAATCTCCAGCACGCCCGTCTTCTCGTAGATGCGGTGCAGCTGCGAGTACAGGCGCGGCGAGAGGACGACGGCGTAGGGGCCGAAGTGCCCCTGCTCGTTGAGCTTGCGCGTGGCCTCGACGATGGCCTGGAACCCGCCACCCGCCGCCGACCAGTCCCCCAGCGCCACCGTGAGCCGGCCGTTGGCCGTCATCAGGCCCTCGTAGCCCAGGCGCGCGTCTCCGTAGAAGATGAGCTCGTCTTCCTGCTGCGCGCACAGCGCGGCGGCGCCCGCGGCGGCGGACACGTCCAGCGGCATGTTGTGCGTGCGGGCCGCCTCGATGTCGCGCCAGTGGAGGAGGAAGTCCTTGTAGATGATGGGGATGGTCTTGAACTTGCGCGCGTCGGTGAAGACCATCGCGGTCTCCTGCTCACCGACGATGTCCACCGCGCCCGGGGACACGCCCTGGAACTCGTCGTAGGGCACCGTCTGCACCCCGGCGCCCAGCGGCCCATAGATGTCCAGGATGCGGCGGCCCACGAGCGAGCGCCGAGCCACCTGGATGACAGTCTCATTCAGACGCGCCCACTCCTCCTCGCGGAGCGGGTTCTCGGCATGTCCAAGGAAGTCAGGCATGAAATGGGGCTCCAGAGGCATCAACAGAGGAAGAGGAAAGGACTTCAGCGACCGCTACCAGAACCGCCGCCACCCCGGCGGAGCGACCCCACCGTGAGCGGATGGGACTCCACGGCAGGGGGCGGCGCGGGCAGGCCGTACACCAGCCGCTGCGGCGGCAGGGAGGTGGGCGGCTCGGAGGGGAGGCGGCCGTTGTTGCGGCCGGTGACGGAGAAGGCGGGGGCCTCCGGTCCGGGGACGTGGACGGCGGCCGGGGAGGGGCTGGCGGCGGCGCCCTGGAAGTGTCCAGGGACGAACGGCTTGGCGAAGTGCTCGTTCTGACCACTGTCCAACATGCGCAGCATGTGGACGGCCTCGGAGACGTGCTCCTTCTCCTCGGCCGCGAGGTGCTCGAAGAACGCGCGGACCTCGGGATTGGAGGAGGCGCGAGCGTAGGCCTCGTACTCGTTGATGGTTTCCAGCTCACGCGCCAGGACGAGGCGGATGCGCGCCACGTCGTCCATATCGCTGTCGGAAGGGCCGGCCATTGGACCGGACCCTCGCAATCTGGAGGGTTCGGCGTCAAGCGAAACAGCGGGCCGGGGTTTCGCGCTTCATGACATCCAACGGGCCGCGTAGAGTCCGCCCCTCTCGTGACCACGTCCTCGCCCGAGTCTCCGCCCCCGCCGGTCGCGCCCCCCCGTCCCGAGCGCTCGACCGGCGGCGCGGCGCTGGTCGCCGTCGGAATCCTTGCCTCCCGATTGATGGGGCTGGTGCGTGAGCGCGTCTTCGCCCACTACCTGGGCAACGCGGAGGCCGCGGCCGTCTTCAAGGCGGCGCTGCGCATTCCCAACTTCCTGCAGAACCTCTTCGGTGAAGGCGTCCTCTCCGGCTCCTTCATCCCTGTCTACGCGCAGCTGCTGGGCCGCAGGGACGAGGAGGCGGCGGACCGGGTCGCCGGCGCCGTGTTCGGCATCCTCTCGCTGGCCACGGCGGTGGTGGTGGCGCTGGGCATGCTCTTCACGCCCTATCTGGTGGACGCCATCGCGCCCGGCTTCCAGGGGCGCGAGCGGGAGCTGGCCATCCACCTGGTGCGCATCCTCTTCCCCGGCACGGGCATGCTGGTGTTGAGCGCCTGGTGCCTGGGCATCCTCAACAGCCACCGGCGCTTCCTGCTCTCGTACCTGGCGCCCGTCGTCTGGAACCTGGTCATCATCGCGGCGCTGGTGGGCGCCGGGGGACGCTACGCCGAGGAGCAGTTGGTCGAGGTGCTGGCCTACGCCGTGGTGCTGGGCAGCTTCCTGCAGTTCGCGGTGCAGGTGCCGTCGGTCCTCCAGTTGCTGGGGCGCTTCCGCCCCGCGCTGTCGCTGGCGGCCGAGCCGGTCCGTCAGGTGCTGAAGAACTTCGTGCCCGTGGTGCTGGGCCGTGGCGTGGTCCAGTTCAGCGCCTGGGTGGACACGGCCTTCGCCTCGCTCATCTCCAACCGCGCGCTGTCCTCGCTGCTGTATGCGCAGACCATCTACCTCATCCCGGTGAGCCTCTTCGGCATGGCGGTGTCGGCCGCGGAGCTGCCGGAGATGTCGCGGGCCACGGGGGAGGGTGCCGACGTGGCGGCGAAGCTGCGCCAGCGCATCGATGGAGGGGCGCGCCGCATCTGCTTCTGGGTGGTGCCGTCGGCGGCGGCCTTCCTTTTCTTGGGGGACATGGTGGCGGCGGCGCTGTTGCAGACGGGGCGCTTCGACGCGGCGGACTCGCGCTACCTCTGGTACCTGCTGATGGGGGCCGCGTTGGGGCTCGTGGCCTCCACGGTGGGGCGGCTCTACGCGTCCGCCTTCTATGCCTTGAAGGACCCGAAGACGCCGCTGCGCTTCGCGGTGGTTCGCGTGCTGGTGGGCACGGCGGGGGCGTGGGTGCTGGGCCTGCGGCTTCCGGGCTGGCTCGGCCTGCCCGAGCACCTGGGCGCGCTCGGCCTCACGCTGGCCAGTGGCCTGGTGGCCTGGCTGGAGGCGGGCCTGCTGCGCCGCAAGCTGATGAAGCAGCTGGGCCCGGTGGGCGTGCCGCGTGGGCTCCTGCCCCGGCTGTGGGGGGCGGCGGTGGTGGCGGGCGCCCTGGCGCTGGGCATCAAGCTGGGCCTGACGTCGCTGCTCGGACCCATGCCGGGCGTGACGGCGGAGTGGGGTGGACACTTCCTGATGCCGCCCCGCCTGCATCCCGTCCTGGGCTTCGCCGCGGTGGCCCTGCCGTTCGGTGTCGTCTATTTCGGACTGTCGGCGGCGCTGGGCATCCCGGAGGCGGGCGCGGTGTTTCGCAAGGTGGGGCGGAAGCTGCGACTGGTGCGCTAACCCCTTGGGATTGCTTGGCTCCTCGCCGGGCTGACAGCAATTCCTTGGCGTGACAAACATCCACCAGGGATGGGCTGACGCGCTGCCTCCGTTATGGACGGAGCGTCGGCGTGGACGGCGTGTGCGTCATCTGGCTTCCTCCGGACATGGCGCGCGTGTAGAGTGCGCCGCCTTTTTCACCGGGGCCCGGCTTCTCGGGAAGCCAGGGTCGAATTCGCTTCAGGAAGGTCTCGGCAGTGAGCGACGAGAAGAACGGTTCCAATTCTGGCGGGATGGGTCCCAAGAAGCCGAAGGCCACCTTCGGTGACGTGATGCTCGGCATCCCCTCCGGGGGGGGCCGCAGCGAGGGAGGTCGGGGTGAGCGTGGCGGTGGCCGTGGTGGCGAGCGCGGCGGTGGCCGTGGCGAGCGCGAGGCCCAGCCGCGTCCCTCGGGTGGCGCGCCGCGCGAGGAGCGCGGGCCCCGTGGTGGGGGCGAGCGCCGCGGCGGTGATCGCCGTGGATCGGGCCCCATGGTCGTCGTGAAGCGCGCCTCGGGCGCCATCGAGACGCGTGGCCCGGTGGGCGACGTGCCCGCCGAGGCGACCGCGACGGCCGAGACGACGGCTGCCGCCGCCGAGGCCTCCGCCGCGTCGTCTGCGCCCGCGCCTCGGCCGGTGACGCCGACGCCCGCGCCGTCGAGCGCGCTGTACGAAGAGGTTCCGGAGTCCGAGTCCTTCGCCGAGATGTTCGAGGCCCAGTCCAAGGAAGGCGGCACGCCCAGCCGCCGCGGCCTGCGCGTGGGTGAGAAGGTCCGGGGCACCATCTTCCAGCTCGGCGCGGACACCGCGTTCGTGTCCGTGGAAGGCGCTTCCAAGAGCGAGGCGATGATCGAGCTGCGCGAGCTGAAGGATGACGAGGGCATCCTGCGCTTCGGCGTGGGTGACACCATCGACGCGCACGTCGTCGAGGTGGGCGCCAAGGGCATCCAGCTCAGCCGCGCGCTGGCCAAGGGCAGCGCCAACCTGGCCCTGCTGGCCGAGGCTCGCGCCTCCGGCATGCCCGTCGAGGGCCTGGTGCTGAGCGTGAACAAGGGCGGCGTGGAGGTCGCCATCGGCGACATCCGCGCGTTCTGCCCCATCAGCCAGCTCGACCTGCGCTACGTGGAGAAGCCGGACCAGTTCATCGGTGAGAAGCTCCAGTTCCGCGTCAGCGAGGTCCGCGAGCGCAACGTGGTCCTGTCTCGCCGCGCGCTGCTGGAGGACGAGCAGCGTCAGCTCGCCGCCGAGACGCGCAAGAACCTGGCCCAGGGCAAGGTCGTCAAGGGCAAGGTCACGGGCGTGCGTGACTTCGGCGTGTTCGTGGACCTGGGCGGCGTGGAGGGGATGATTCCCGTCTCCGAGCTCTCGTACACCCGCGTGGGCCACCCGAGCGAGGTGGTGAAGGTCGGTGACGAGGTCGAGGTCGAGATCCTCCGCATGGAGGCGGGCCAGCCCAACTCGCCGGACAAGTCCAAGCAGAAGGAGCGCATCACGCTGTCCATGCGCTCGCGCCAGGAGGACCCGTTCCAGAAGGCGCTCTCTGAAATCAAGGAGGGCGACCGCCTCCAGGGCAAGGTCGTGCGCCTGCAGCAGTTCGGCGCCTTCGTGGAGCTGCGTCCGGGCGTGGATGGCCTGGTTCACATCTCCGCCCTGAGCGACCGCCGCATCGCGCACCCGCGCGACGTGGTGAAGGAAGGGGAGACCATCTGGGTGTCGGTGGAAAAGATCGACACGCAGGAGAAGCGCATCAGCCTGCGTCGCATCTCCGAGGAGGAGGCGCAGCGTCCTCCCGAGGAGCGTCCCGCCGCCGAGGCCGCCGCGGCTCCGGCCCAGCCGGCCGCGCCCCGTCCCAAGGTGGGGCAGATCGTCATGGGCAAGGTGGACCGCATCGAGCCCTACGGCGTGTTCCTCGCATTCCCGGGCGGAAAGGGCCTGCTGCCGGCCAGCGAGACGGGCACCGAGCGTGGCACCGACCTGCGCAAGCACTACACGCTGGGCCAGGAGGTGAAGGTGGCCATCCTGGACATCGACGCGTCCGGCAAGATTCGCTTGTCGGTGACCGCCGCCATCCGGGCCGAGGAGCGCGCCGAGGTGGAGGCGTGGCAGAAGTCGCAGCAGCCGCAGGGCGCGGGCAAGAAGGGCTTCGGCACCTTCGCGGACCTGCTCAACAAGGCGCGCAAGTAATTCCCCTGTCTCCAGTGCTGGTGACGCCGAAGTGATCAGCGCTGGAGAAAGGTGTTGACGGTACAGGCAGGGGGCGGTAGTTACCGCCTCGCCTCTCTCTGCCGCGGGGTGGAGCAGCCTGGTAGCTCGTCGGGCTCATAACCCGAAGGTCGCAGGTTCAAATCCTGCCCCCGCAACTCGTTGCACCTCGAAACCTGATTGGAATCACAGTCAGGTTTCGAGGCGTTGAACCCAAGACATGACGCGGGGTGGAGCAGCCTGGTAGCTCGTCGGGCTCATAACCCGAAGGTCGCAGGTTCAAATCCTGCCCCCGCAACTCGGATCGGCCCGGTCATCGTTACGATGGCCGGGCCGATTGCTTTTTGACGGTCCCGCAAGGCTGCCGCTCCGCACCGTGCCCGCATTGCCTCCAGGCAAGCGGCGCATGTTCGCAGGTGAAGTCGTACCCGGCACCACGGTCCATCTTCCTCCTAGGGGATTGCCCCATCGGTGTGGCGAGCGGCAGCTGCCGCCGACAACGACGAGGAGGAGGCCATGGACACCGACATCACGCATGTCCTGCTGGTGGGAGGGACGGGGCGCTTTGGGGGCAAGCTGGCGTCGGCGTTGCTCGCGCGACCGGGCGTTCATCTCCACGTGTTGGTGCGGCCAGGGACGCGCAGCGCGGGCCTGGCGGCCCTGGCCGCACATGGGGTGACGCTGGTGCGCGGCTCACTGGACGACCTGCGCTCGTTGGACTCCGCGCTGGAGGGGGTGGACGCGGTCGTCTCCGCCGTCAGGGGGCCAGCCGAGGTCCGCGTGGAGGGGCAACTTCGCCTGCTGGACTCGGCGCGGCGGCATGGCGTCATCCGCTTCATTCCATCGGACTTCTCGCTCGACTACGCGGACCCCGAAGCGGGCGCGGGCTTCATGGCGGCGCACCGGCACGTGGCCGACGCGGTGGTGCGCAGTGGCGTGCCGCACAGCTTCGTCCTGTGTGGGGCCTTCATGGAGACCGCCCTGTCACCGCAGGCGCAGGTGTTCGACTTCGAGCGAGGTGTCGTCACCTACTGGGGCACGGGCGATGAGCCCTTCGACGTGACGGCCATGGCGGACGCGGCGCGGTGGGTGGCCGAGGTGGTGGTGGATCCGCACGCCGCGGGGAGGCGACTGGAGTTCGTGGGGGACGTGGTAACGGTGAACGAGGTGGCCGCGGTCTACGAGGCGCTCTCGGGCCTGCCCTTGCGGCGCGTGTGCCGCGGCACGGTGGAGGATCTGCGCCGGCAGCTTTCGCGCGCGCGACCCGCGGGAACGCCAGTCCACACGTCCTCCGCGCAGTTGAGTCTGCTCGCGCAGCTCGCGGGGAAGGGGAGGTTGCATGACCCTTCCAACGCCGACTACCCGCGCCTGCGCCCTCGCTCGGTGCGCGCCTTTCTCCAGTCGTACTTGATGTCGCCGGCGCCTGCGCAAAGCGAGGCGCCCCTCATGACGCAGCCGTGAGTGTCCACGGCCGGACGCGCGTGGGCTTGAGCTCAGCGGGTCTCGATGGCGGTGCGGCGCGGGCTGGGGTCACACACGAGGAGTGCGCATTCGCTCGCGGGCGCGCACTGCCCATCACAGCAGCGCAGGTGTCCCCAGGGGCAGGCTTGATCCGTCGCAGCGGAGTCCTTCGATTGGACTGGAGGGCGCTCCGAGCGCTCCGGGGGCGTGTCTGTGCTGGTGGTGCGTGACGAGGACCCGGGTGCCGCGTCACCTGAGTCGACAGCGGCCTGGGGCGGTGCGGACTGGTGTGCCGTGGTGCTTCGGCACCCGGTCGCGACGACCACCCATCCCGCAAACACCAGTCCCCAGGCCCCAATACTCCGAAATCGCGCGCTCATGGCTCCACCTGTACTGACGCAACCTGCCGTAATTACGGAATTCTGCGTTCCATTGGAAAAAAATCGCGTGTCGCCTTTCAACCTACATCCAATGGGGCACTAATCTCTCCGCCAGGTGACAATCTGTCACTTGGTCGCTTCCTAACCGTGACTGGGAGTTCCGGCGATGGGGCCGGAACAGTTGACCCAGGCTGTAGGGAATCGGCCACCCCCGTCGTCGTAAAAATGGAGTTTCCCCACGTGAGAAGGTTGGTTGCCACTCTGTCCGGGCTCGCCCTGGTATTGTCCGGTACCAGTGCCGTCGCTCGGAGTTTGCCGAATTACGATGCACTCCAGGACGCGAAGCCTACGGGCCGTGCCGCCGCGGGCTTCAAGCCGGTCAACAGCAACCTGAAGGGCGCGCGGATTGCCCACCGGGATGCGCTGACCGACACCCCGACGTTCGTCTGGACGCACCGGACGGCGGAGCAGACGAAGCTCCGCGCCGAGTACGCGAAGATGACGCCCGCCAAGGCGGCGCTGGCGCAGATCTCTGCCCACGCTTCGCTCTACGGCGTTGCCTCCTTCGAGGCCGCGGGCGCGAAGGTCACGAACGTCAGCACCAACAAGCAGGGTGTGACGGTGGTGACGCTGGCCCAGGAGACCGAGGGTATCGAGGTCTTCCGCCAGTCCCTCAAGGTCCTGCTGAACAAGCACAACGAGATCATTGCCATCTCCGGCAGCCTCTCGAAGCAGGGCACGTCGGGGAGCCTCCGGTCGAAGGCGCGCTTCAACCTGCCCGCGACCGAGGCCGTTGCCGCGGCGTACAAGGACCTCACGGGCACCTCGCTGGACCGCAACCTGCTCACCCCGGTGAACAAGGGCAAGAAGGGCGACAAGTACTCGCACTTCACGCTGGCCAGCTACGCGCGTCCGCTCGAGGAGGGGTTCATCATCCCCGCCCGTGCGAAGCAGGTCTACTTCCCGCTGCCCAAGAAGCTGGTCCCCGCGTACTACGTGGAGATCAACACGGGCCGTGCTGACAGCAAGGACTCTGACTACTTCGCGTACGTCATCTCCGCCGTCGACGGTCAGTTGCTGATGCGCAACGACCTGAAGGCACACGCGGAGTTCAGCTACCGCGTGTTCGCGGACACCACGCCCCCGTACACGCCGCACGACGGCCCCGTGGGCAGCGCGGGTACGCCGCACCCGGCGGGCCTCCCGAACGGCTATGTCGCGCCGTACGCCCCGGCGAACCTGATCACGCTCCAGAACGCCCCCTTCAGCCAGAACGACCCCTGGCTGCCGGACGGCGCGACGGAGACCACCGGTAACAACGTCGATGCGTACGCGGACCTCACCGAGCCGGACTACTTCAACACCGGCGACCTCCGTGCGTCCGTCACGGCCCCAGGCGTGTTCGACCGGACCATCGACTTCACCATCCAGCCGGACGCCAACTTGGAGCAGATCGCCGCGGCGACGACGAGCCTGTTCTACCTGAACAACTGGCTCCACGACTGGTACTACGACGCGGGCTTCGACGAGGCCTCCGGCAACGCCCAGATGGACAACTTCGGGCGTGGCGGCGTGGATGGTGACCCCCTCCAGGCGCAGGCGCAGGACTACAGCGGCACCGACAACGCCAACATGCTCACGCCGGCGGACGGTGCGCCGCCGCGCATGCAGATGTACCTGTTCGGCGGCACGCGCAACTCGCGCCTGACGGCGAACGCTCCCGCAGAGGTCGCGGGTGATTACGAGGGTGGCGTTTCGAACACCTTCGGTCCGCAGACCTTCGACGTCACCGGCAACGTGGTGGCCGCGCAGGACGAGGCCAACACCACCGGCCCGACCGCCACCGACGGCTGCACCGCGCTGACCAACGCGGCCGAGGTCGCCGGCAACATCGCGATCATCGACCGCGGCAGCTGCGACTTCATTGTCAAGATCACCAACGCGCAGAACGCAGGCGCCACCGGCGTCATCATCCATGACAACGTCGCGGGTCCGACGATCGACATGGGTGGTGATTCCAGCACGATCACGATCCCGGCGCTCCGCGTGAACCTGGACGATGGCAACACGCTGCGCGGCGCCATCGGCTCGGGCCTCAACGTCACGCTGTGGCGTGGTGAGAGCCTCTGGCTCGACGGCACCATCGACAACGCCATCGTGGCGCACGAGTGGGGTCACTACATCAGCAACCGCCTCATCGCGAACTCGTCCGGTCTGGTGAACAACCAGGGCCGCGCGATGGGTGAGGGCTGGGGCGACTTCACCGCCCTGCTGATGATGGTTCGCGCCGAGGACATCAACGTCCCGTCGAACGCGAACTGGAGCGGCGCCTACGGCGTGGCGGCGTACGCCACTCGCGCTTCGCCGGACTCCGACTTCTACGGTATCCGCCGTGGCGCGTACTCGACGGATCAGACGAAGAACGCGCTCTCGTTCCGTCACATCATGGACGGCGTGGAGCTGCCCACCGGCGTGCCCTTCCTCGGTAACACGGGCCTGCCGAACTCGCAGGTCCACAACTCCGGTGAGATCTGGGCGACGATGCTGTGGGAGTGCTACGTGTCGCTGCTCCGCGCGCATCCGTTCCAGGAGGCGCAGGACCGGATGAAGAACTACCTGGTCAACGGGTACAAGCTCACGCCGGCGGCCCCCACGTACCTGGAGGCGCGTGACGCCATCATCGCGGCGGCCTACGCCAACGACCCGGCGGACGCCGAGCGCTTCTGGCAGGCCTTCGCCAAGCGCGGCGCGGGCGTCGGTGCCCAGGCTCCGGACCGCTACTCCACGAACCACGCGGGTGTCGTGGAGAGCTTCGTGGTGGGTTCGGCCATCCAGATCGTGTCGGCCCAGTTCTTCGACGACGTCGAGGGCGGCACGTGCGACAACGACGGCATCCTCGACAACGGTGAGACGGGTCGCATCGAGGTCACGGTGCGCAACGTCGGCGCCACGGCTGCGACCGCGGCCAGCGTCACGCTGACCTCGGCCTTCGCGGGTGTTGAGTTCGGCAACGGTGGTGAGGCGGACTTCCCGGCCATCCCCGTGTTCAGCGAGGCCACGGTCTCCATCCCGGTCACGCTCAACGGCGCGACCAACCAGCAGGAAGTGGCCATCGACATCGCCGCCCGGGATGACGGTCAGGCGGTTCCGGGTGACCTCACCGACAGCCTCGTCCTCACCACGCACTACGACGAGCGGCAGAACTCCAGCCACATCGAGGACGTGCAGGCGACCCCGGAGAACCTCCCGTGGACGACCGAGTACGACGAGAACCTGACCCCGGCCGTGTTTGGCGTGGTCACGTTCGAGGACGGCAACCGCACGTTCTACGCCGAGAACACCCCTTCCTACTCCGACGTCCGCCTCATCACCCCGGAGCTTCACGTCAGTGAGACCGAGCCCTTCGTGCTCAACTTCACGCACGCCTGGGACTTCGAGGACTACTACGACGGCGCCACGGTCGAGATCACCGAGGACGGTGGCCAGACCTGGGTGGATATCGGCGAGCCCATCCACAACATGGTGCTGGAGAACTACGCGGGTAACCTGAACCCGCTGGCCGGCAAGCCCGCACTGTCGGGGTGGAACACGGAGTTCCCGGGCATGCTCCCCGCGACCATCGACCTGGGCACGGCCTACGCCGGCAAGACGGTGCAGATTCGCTTCCGCGTCGGTACGGACGAGAGCGCCGGCTACACGGGCTGGCTGATCGACAACCTCGAGTTCAACGGCATCACGAACACGCCGTTCATCACCATCGGGGCTGAGGATGGCGTGTGCGGCGGCGCGAATCAGGCGCCCACCGCCAACGCCGGCACGGACGTCTCTGCCACGAGCGGCAACCCGGTGAGCCTCTCCGGCTCGGCCACCGATCCGGATGGCGACGCCCTGACCTACGCCTGGGTGCAGACGTCTGGCCCCTCCGTCACCCTGACGGGCGCGGACACCCTGACGCCGTCCTTCACGGCGCCGAACGTCACCGCGAGCACCGCCCTGGTGTTCGAGCTGACGGTGTCTGACGGCACGGCCACGGCCACCGACTCGGTGACCGTGACGGTGACGCCGGGTACGCCGAGCAACCACCCGCCCACCGTGAACGCGGGCCTCGACGGCACGGTCGAGGAGCGCGCTGAGTACACGCTGAGCGGCTCTGCCAGCGATGAGGACGGCGACGCCCTCACGTACCTGTGGACGCAGGTTTCCGGTACGCCTGTGGCGGTGAAGAACTACACCACGCCGACGGCGACGTTCATCGCGCCCGAGGTCACCCTGGGTGAGGAGCTGGTCTTCCGTCTGACGGTTAGCGACGGGGTGGCCAGCGCGAACGACACGGTCACCGTGACGGTCACCAACGTGAACCGCGCGCCGATCGTCTCCGACACCTCCGTGGGCTTCGCCGCGGGTACCGTCACCGTGACGGCGGCCGCGGTCGACCCGGACGGTGATGCCATTAACTACAGCTGGGCGCAGACGGCTGGCGCTCCGGTGGGCATCAACGGCGCCGACACGTCCGCCATCACCTTCAGCACGCCTGCGGCGGGCTCGTACGAGTTCACCGTGACGGCGTCTGACGGCACGGACTCCGCCTCCAAGGCGGTCGCGGTGACCATCATCGGCGGCGGTGGCACGGATCCGGAGAACACGCCTCCGACCGTGAACGCGGGCGCGGATGCGACGGCGAACGCCGGCGACATCGTCACGCTCAGCGGCTCGGCGAGCGACGCCGAGGGTGACACGCTCACCTACACGTGGACGCAGATTGGCGGCACCCCTGTGGCGCTGGCGGATGCCTCCGCGCTGTCCACCACGTTCACCGCGCCGGGCACGGCGAACGGCGACACGCTGGCCTTCCTCCTGACGGTCAACGATGGCAACTCGTCCAGCAGCGACATCGTGCGCGTCATCGTGGCGGCGGATCCGGGGACCAGCCCGGGCAATGCCGCCCCGGCCGTGAGCGCGGGTGCTCCTTCCACCGTCGAGGCCGGTGCCACCGTGACCCTCAACGGCACGGCGACCGACGCGGACGGTGATGCGCTCACCTACACGTGGACGCAGATTGGCGGCACCGAGGTGGTGCTGTCCGACAGCTCCTCGCTGACGCCGACCTTCACGGCGCCTTCCAGCGCCGGGACGCTGACCTTCCTCCTGCTGGTCAGCGACGGCAAGGCCACCATCTCCGCCGTGACGACCGTCACGGTCTCCGACGCGAACGTCGCCCCCGAGGCGAGCGCTCGCGCGGTGGTCTCTGGCAACCAGACGTCGGCCACGCTCGACGGCTCGGCTTCCAGCGACGCGAACGGTGATGAGCTGACCTACAGCTGGACGCAGACGGCCGGTCCGACCGCGACCATCAACGGCGCGGACCAGGCGGTTGCGGTTGCCAACCTGCCCGACCTCGAGGGCAAGACCGCGACGTTCACCTTCCGTCTGACGGTGACGGACGCGAACGGCGCGGAGAGCAGCACCACCGTGACGTTCACCGCGAAGAACGACGTTGGCGGTGATGACGGCGGTGGCTGCTCCGCGACGGGCGCGGGCGCTCCGGCCGGCATGCTCGGCCTGGCGCTGCTCGGCCTGCTGCGCCGCCGTCGTCAGAACTGAGACGGACGGTTCCTCCTCCCGCCTGTGGGTGGGAGGAGGAGGCCGCGAGGCCCGGACGAAGTAACGGTCCGGGCGTCGCGGAAGGTTGACTGAGCGAGGTTCCTGACGGCCGGCTCCTGTCTACAGGGGCCGGCCGTTGTTCTTCCGGGGCCTCGACCGCGGCGTCAGAGCGGCCGGACGTGCTCGGCGATGCGCCCGGTGGCGATCAGCTCCAGGAGCTCGTCGCCCATGCGCTCGCTCTCGGAGACCACCTGGTTCCAGGCGCGCATCCGCTCGGCGTCCTTCATTTGTTCGAAGTCGACCCGGTCCGGAATGCGCCCACCGGGAAGTCGCGCCACCAGCTCGGCGGACGGCGCGATGAGCAGCGCCCGGCGGAAGTTCTCCGGGCGCGCCCGCCGCCAGCGCAGCGCCTTGTCGAACCAGCCGGGCACCACGTACGGGTAGAAGTGCGGGTACAGCACCAGGCCCGTCCCCGGTCCGAAGTCCAGGTCCAGGTGATAGTCGAGCACGCCGCCATCGCGGTAGATGCCGTTGGGCGCGCCGGGAATCCGCACGCCGCTCAGGACCAGGGGAATGGCGCCGGAGGCGAGCAGCGCCCGCCGCAGGTTCTCCCGGGTGAGGGGAAGGTGGGTGGAGGGCAGGTCCTTCAGCCCTGCGAAGGGGCTGGTGTCGCCGGCCGTGTGGAAGATGACGCGCTCCATGTGGAGCCCGAGCGTCCGTCGGCTCACCACGTTGCCCAGGGCGCACAGCGCCAGCCCGAGCAGTTGGGCCCGTGGATGTTCCAGACCCACGGCACCCCGGCACAGGGCGGTGACGACGTGGAGCCGGGCCCAGGGATGGCCCAGTACCTCCGCCTCGCCCGTGTCGCCCAGGAGCGCGTCGAGGATGCGCTCACACGTCTCGCTGACCTGCGCGGGCGACGGCTTGAGGGGATAGCGCTGGTCGATATAGGCGGCCTCGAAGCGGCGCAGCGCGAGCACCGGGTCCTTCTGGGCCACGCACGCCAGCCGCCAGCTGCCAATCGAGCTGCCGATGAGGTGCAGGGGGCGCGTCCGGTTCTGGAACAGGCTGCCGAAGAGGGCCCGGTCGAGTCCGGCCAGCACCAGCCACTTCGGACCTCCGGAGGCGCCGGGCACGACGTCCACGTCCTCGCCGCGCAAGCCCCGTTCGCGAATGAGCCGGAGGGCATCCGGCCCGGCCAGGAGGGTGAGGTGAGAGGCCATATGGACCCGCCACGCTAACCAAGCCCCGGCGGGGTTGCGACCCTTCATGCGCCGCTGCTGTAGTGCGCATCCACGATGAAGAAGCCTCCTTCGAAGCCCGCTTCCACGTCAGGCGCCGCCACGGGCCTCAGCCGCCGTGCCCTCCTGGGCGGCACCGCCGCCGCCACGGCGCTCGTCACGCTGGACGTCCAGGGCCGGGCTCCCGCCGAGCCGCCCTCGGTGAAGAAGGCCGCGCCCGCCGTGAAGCCCTTCGAATTGGAGGAGGCCACGGTGGCGCAGCTCCAGGCCGCCATGCAGACGGGCGAGCACACCGCGGAGGGACTCGCGGAGCGCTACCTCGCGCGCATCGCCGCGCTGGACACCCAGGGGCCGCTGCCGCTGCGCTCGGTCATCGAGCTGAATCCGGACGCGCTGGCGACAGCCGCGGCGCTCGACCAGGAGCGCCGCGAGAAGGGACCGCGAGGCCCCCTGCACGGCATCCCCGTGCTCCTCAAGGACAACATCGCGACCGCCGACGCGATGCAGACGACGGCGGGGGCGCTGGCGCTGGTGGGGGCCAGGCCTCCGCGCGACGCGTTCATCGTGGAGCGGCTGCGGGCGGCGGGCGCGGTCATCCTGGGCAAGACGAACCTGAGCGAGTGGGCCAACTTCCGCTCCACGCGCTCCTCCAGCGGCTGGAGCTCGAGGGGAGGGCAGACGCGCAATCCGTATGCGCTGGACCGGACGCCCTCGGGTTCCAGCTCGGGCTCGGGCGCCGCCACCGCCGCCAACTTCTGCGCCGTATCCGTGGGGACGGAGACGGACGGCTCCATCGTGTCGCCGTCGGCGGCCGCGTCCCTCGTGGGGCTCAAGCCGACAGTGGGCTTGGTGAGCCGCTCCGGCATCATCCCCATCTCCCACAGTCAGGACACCGCGGGCCCCATGACGCGCACCGTGGCGGATGCGGCGGCGCTGTTGAGCGTGCTGGCGGGGGTGGACGCGGCGGATGCGGCGACGGCGGCCAGCCGCGGCAAGGCACATGCGGACTACACCCGGTTCCTCGACCCGGATGGGCTGAAGGGCGCGCGCATCGGCGTCCCCCGGGAGCGCTTCTTCGGCTACCACCCGGCGACCGATGCCCGGGTGGAGGAAGCGCTCGAGGTGATGAAGTCCCGAGGCGCCATCCTCGTGGACCCGGCCCCCATTCCCTCGGCGGAGAAGCTGGACGCGCCCGAGCTCGACGTCCTCCTCTACGAGTTCAAGGCCGGGCTGCAGGCCTACCTCGCCACCCTGGGCGAGGGGGCGGCGCCACGCACGCTCGCGGAGCTCATCCGTTACAACGAAGCGCACGCCGCCTCGGCGCTGCCGTACTTCGGCCAGGAGCTCTTCCACATGGCGCAGGCGAAGGGGCCGCTCACCGACAAGGCCTACCTCAAGGCGCTCCAGGCCTGCCGGCGGCTGTCACGCGCACAAGGCCTGGACGCGGTGATGAAGAAGCACCGCCTGGATGCGCTGGTGGCGCCGACCCAGGCGCCGCCGGGGCTCATCGATCTGGTCAACGGCGACCACTGGCTGGGCAGCAGCTCCACGCCCGCGGCCGTCGCAGGGTACGCCTCCATCACCGTGCCCGCCGGCTACGTGCACGGCCTGCCGGTGGGCCTGTCCTTCATCGGGAGGGCGTGGAGCGAGCCCGTGCTGCTGAAGCTGGCCTACGCGTACGAGCAGGCGTCGAAGCACCGCCGCCCGCCCACGTTCGCGGCGACGGCGGACCTTCGCCTGCAGCCCGACTCGCGGGCGCTGCCGTCCACGCCCTGACTCAGGGCTCCGGCGACGTGGCCCAGGGCGTGGTGGCCTGGAGCACCGCCTCCTGCAAGGCCTCGGTGCGCAGGTGCGCGATGCGCTGGTACTCCGGGTCCGCCACCATCTGGAGGAACGCGGCGCGGCTGGGATAGCGCACCAGCAACACCGCGTCCCAGGCCTGGCCCGGCTCGGCCACCAGGGCCGTCGAGCCGTCGCCCGCATACAGGGGCTGGGCGCCCACCTTGTGGATGAAGGGCATCACCGCGCGGGCGTAGGCCTCGTAGGACGCGCGCCCACCTTCCTTGAAGCGGATCAGGTTCAACATGACCACGGGGCCGCCCGGGTCCTCGCGGGTGAAGCGCTCGACGTCGGTGCTGCGGGGATCGACGGCCATGGAGCCTCCTGGGTTCGAGATGAAGCCTATTCCAGCGTCCCGGCCCGTCCTCCTCCCGGGCGTTCGCGCTGGTCATCGAGGTAGGCCGCGAAGCCCGCCTTGGACTGGATGCGAAACGTGGGGATTCGCGCGAGCGCCTCGGGGGCGAAGGCGTACTGCTCGCAGACGAGGCTCGCGCGGCTGGCACCCTGCGGGCCACCGGTGAATGGCTGGACCTCGTGCTGGAGGTCGCCACGGAAGTGCACCAGCAAGCCCTCGCGGGGGCGGACTTCACCCACCGGGGTATCATGGCGCAGCAGGCGCAACGCGCCGCCCTGCGCATTCTCGGGGACCTGGAGGTACAGGACGCTCACGTGCTGCGGCGTTGCGTCCGGCACGCCGCTGGGCTCCTGGAGTGTGGCGTCGATGTGCCGGCCCACGCCACGTCCCGCATCCAGCAACAGCAGGTTGAGGTAGAATGCGTTGGGGACCGGCCGCGGCCTCCGTGCCCCCCAGAGTCGCTCGTGCCAGGGCCAGAGGCCCCGGGCGCTGGCCGGGTCCAGCACGCGAGCCAGGTAGGGCACCAGGAAGGGAAAGCGAGCCTCCAACGTGGCACGGCCCTCGTGCGTGAAGATGAAGGCGAACCCGCGGCTGGCCTGGAACGTCCCCATCAGTGGGCTCCGGGCCACGAAGCGCGAGCCGAGCAGCGCGGCTCGCAGCTCATGGAGCGCGCTGCGGGGCAGTGCGTCTCGGCGGGTGACGAATGCGCGCACGAGGAGACTCGGACTCAAGAATAGGTAAGAAAATCGTATTAGTTTTACAGCCTACCTTACGGGTTGTAGCCTCGCGGTAGCATCACCACACCTTGGAGACGGACACATGAGCCAGCAACCTCGAGCCTCTCACGCGCCTCCGCCCGCGGCCATCCAAATGACGCAAATGGTCTACGGCTTCTGGGTTTCCCGGTGCCTTCAGACCATGGCGGAGCTGGAGATCGCGGACACGATTGGTGACACGCCCAAGACGGTGGAGGAGCTGGCCGAGGCCAGTGGGACGCATGCGCCGTCGCTGCGCCGGCTGTTGCGTCTGCTCAGCGGGCTGGGAATCCTCGTGAAGGACGAGGCCACGCAGCGCTGGGGGCTCACGGAGCTGGGCGAGATGCTGCGCAAGGACAACCCCGGGTCTGTGTATGGCTCGCTGCGCGCACACGGCCACATCCTGTCGTGGCAGGCGTGGGGTGACCTGGCCAACGCGTTGAAGACGGGGCAACCATCCATCGAGAAATTCATGGGGGACTCGTTCTTCAACTACATGAGCAAGAACCCGGGTATCGCCACCATCTTCAATGACAGCATGGCCGCGTACCAGACGATGAACGCGCCGGCCGTGGTGAATGCGTATGACTTCTCCACCACGCGCAGCATCTGCGACGTGGGCGGCGGCACCGGCATGCTCCTGGCGCGCATCCTCCAGGCGAACCCCGGCGCACGCGGCGCCATTTTCGAGATGCCTCACGTGGCGCCCCAGGCCCGCCAGCAGCTGACTGAGCAGGGATTGGCGGGGCGCTGCGAGGTCCTGGAAGGCGACTTCTTCGCGCGCATCCCCGAGGGCTACGACGCCTATATCCTCTCGCAGATCCTCCACGACTGGGACGACGAGCGCAGCCTTCGCATCCTCCAGTGCATCCGCGCCGCGATGCGGCCCGATTCGCGCCTGCTCATCGTGGAGACGGTGCTCCCGGGCGACAACGTCCCCCACTTCGGCAACCTCTATGACATGGCCATGCTCGTCGTGGTGGGCGGCCGCGAGCGCACGGGGACCGAGTACGCGGAGCTGCTGGCGAAGGCCGGCCTGAAGCTGTCCAACATCTTCCCGACGACGATGCCGCCCAGCGTCGTCGAGGCCATGGTGGCCTGAGTCGCCGCATGCCGGGAGACGGGTGCGCATCAGTGGCGGCGCGCCCGTTTCCGTCGCTTCCGGCCGGCGTCGAGCATGTCGAGCAGGGCCTTCTCCGAGCAGTGCAGGCTCCCGCTCTTCGTCTCCGCCAGCTCATCCACGGAGTCGAACCACGTATCCACCACCTGGCCTCGCTCGAACATGGCCAGCACGGACGGATAGATGTACGAGGATCGGGCCACCGCGGGGGTGTTGCCCAGGTGCTCGGCGGCCTCCTTCACCGCGGCCACCATCGTCTTCTTGAGCACGGTGGGTTTCACCGTGCCGTCGTCGCCATCGGACGCTCGGACCCGCTCGCGGGCTCGGGCCAGCGCGCACGCGCAGATGAGCGTGCCGGCCCAGGTGCGGAAGTCCTTGGCGCTGTACTGCTCGCCCATGACCTCCTGGATGTACTCGTTGATGTGGCGGCGCCGCACGTCCACCACGAAGCCGTCATCCAGCACGAACTTGAACACGTCCCGGCCAGGGACCTTCATCAACTGCCGGACGAGCGTCGCCACCCGTCGGTCTCGCAGCTGCCGATGCTGCTGCTTGCCGCTCTTGCCCGGGAAGTCGAAGTAGACAGTGTCACCCGCCACGCGCACGTGCCGGCGCCGCAGGGTGGCGATGCCGAAGCTGCCATTCTCTTCGGCGTATTGCTGGCTGCCCGGACGGATGAAGCACGTCCCCAGGATGCGGAGGACGCCGGCCATCACCTTGTCCCGCCCCAGGCCCGGCTTGCGAAGGTCGGCGTTGATGCGGCGCCGCATGCGAGGCAGCGCCCGGGCGAAGCCGACGACGCGCCGGAACTTCTCCGCGTCCTGCTTGCGGGTATGGCTGGCGTGGTAGCGGTATTGCCACCGCCCCGCGGCGTCCCGGCCCACTGCCTGCAACCTCGCGGTGGGGGAGGGGGCGATGGCCACATCCACCCAGGCGGGGGGAAGGCGCAGTGCGTCGATGCGCTCGCGCTCCGCCTGGGAGATGGGCTTGCCGTTGGCGTGGAGGTAGCGGAAACCCCGCTTCGGCGTGCCCCGTCGCTGGATGCCCTCGCGCTGGAGCCGCTCGAGTTGTGTCTCGCCCCGGGCCCGGCGCCGGGCGACCTGCCGGGCATCGGTACGCGAGGCTGGCACCGCGTGCGTGGTCATGGACCTGGGTCGTGGGAATCCCGCGCACCCCATGTGAGCAGGTCTTCCTGTTGTGCGCAGGGTAGGGCCGCGCGGCAAGACAGGTGCCGTCCGGCTGGCTGCTCAAGAATCAGCCAGAAAAGCGCCCGGCCGCGTTTTCTACGGGAATGGCATTCGCTTAGAGTGCAGGCCGAGCCGTATGAACGCCTTTCTCGACACCATATTGGCCTTCCCGACCGCCATCTTCACCATCGTCCTGGGCGTGGTGATGACGTACTGGCTGTTCGTCATCGTGGGCGCGGTCGGCATCGACCTGTTCGATGGCGACGTCAGCCTCGAGGGCGGCGGCAAGGCGCTGAGCGGCGCCGTCGAGGGAGGCGGCAAGGCGCTGAGCGGGGCGGTGGAAGGCGGCGGCAAGGCGCTGAGCGGCGCCATGGAAAGCGGCGCGAAGGCACTGGGCGCGCATGACTCGGACTTCGACGTCGATGGCGGGGGGCTGCTGGCGGCGATGGGCTTCGCGGGCATCCCCATCACCGTCTCCGTGAGCTTCGTGGTCTTCATCGCCTGGTTGCTGTCGGTGCTGAGCGCGCAGCCGCTGCACGCGGCCCTGGGCGGGCTGCTGCCGTCGTGGCTGCTGAGCTCCGTGCTGGGAGTGGCCTGCTTCGCGGCGGGAACGGTGTCCGCGGGCTTCGTGGTCCGCCCGCTGCGGCCGGTGTTCGTGGCCAAGCGCGCGCCGGGGCGTGAGGCCCTGATGGGCCGCGTGTGCACCATCTCCAGCGGCAGCGTCACGGCCAAGACGGGCCATGCGACCTTCGAGGACGGCGGGGCAGGCGTCATCCTGAACGTGGTCTGCTCGAAGCCCAATGAGCTCAAGCGAGGCCAGCCCGCGCTGATCCTCGCGTACGACGCCGAGCGACACGTCTATGAAGTGGAGCCAGTCGACTGGCTGCTGCCCGAGGAGTTGGTGCAACTCCAGGATCCTGTGCGGGCCGCGGCGCTCGCTCGCATGAAGGCACGAGGCTGACGCATCACCGGCCGCGCAGAGGGGGCGGCCGTCACATTCGACGCCGGAGGGCTTTTGCGGGGGACCTCCGGCGCCTGATACAAGGCCCGCTGTCATCATCAATCAGGAATTGGCCATGGATCCCATTACCGCGGTCGCCGCCGGTGCCGGTGGCATCATCCTTCTCGGAGGCATCCTCCTGACCATTGTCCGGCTCTACCGGCAGGTGGACCAGGGCAAGGTGCTCATCGTCAACACGCTGAAGGCCGAACCGGTCGTCACCTTCACCGGCGCGGTGGTGTTCCCCATCATCAACCGGGCCGAGGTGATGGACATTGCCTTGAAGACGGTCGAGATCGACCGTCGCGGCAAGGAAGGCCTCATCTGCAAGGACAACATCCGCGCGGACATCAAGGTGACGTTCTTCGTGCGCGTGAACAAGACGCGCGAGGACGTCCTGAAGGTGGCGCAGTCCATCGGGTGCGCGCGCGCCTCCGACCAGGAGACGCTGGAGAACCTCTTCGAGGCCAAGTTCTCCGAGGCGCTCAAGACGGTGGGCAAGAGCTTCGACTTCGAGGAGCTCTACACCAAGCGCGAGGAGATCAAGGACGAGGTCGTCCGCGTCATCGGCCGTGACCTCAACGGCTACATGCTCGAGGACTGCGCCATCGACTTCCTGGAGCAGACCCCGGTCGAGATGCTGGACAAGGACAACATCCTCGACGCGCAGGGCATCCGGAAGATCACCGAGCTGACCACCAAGCAGAACGTCTTCACCAACGAGCTGCGCCAGGACGAGCGCATGGCCGTCACCAAGCGCAACGTCGAGGCGGACGAGGCCATCTTCGCCCTCGAGCGTCAGCGCGAGGAGGCCGCCGCGAAGCAAAAGCGCGAGATTGACAGCATCCAGGCGCGCGAGACGGCCGAGGCCGAGCGCGTGAAGCAGGAGGAGTACGCCAAGGCGCAGCTGGCGCGCATCAAGGCCGAGGAGGAGATCCACATCAACGAGCAGAACAAGGCTCGTCAGGTGGAGGTCGCGCAGAAGAACCGCGAGCGCGTGGTGGGCGTGGAGGCCGAGCGCGTGGAGAAGGACCGCGCCCTGGAGGCCATCAACCGCGAGCGCGAGACGGAGCTGCAGCGCATCGCCAAGGAGAAGGCGCTCGAGGCCGAGAAGAAGGCCATCGCCGACGTGGTGCGCGCCCGCATCGCCGTGGAGAAGACGGTGGCGGAGGAGGAAGAGCGCATCAAGGACCTGCGCGTGAAGGCCGAGGCCACGCGCCGCAAGGACGCGCTGCTCATCACCGCCGAGGCGCAGGCGCAGGAGAAGCTGGTCAAGGACATCAAGGCGGCCGAGGCCTCCAACGAGGTGGCCAAGTTCACCGCCAAGGAGAAGCTGACGCTGGCCGAGGCCGAGCTGGAGGCCGCGGACAAGACGGCGAAGGCGAAGGTCCGCCTGGCCGAGGGCATCCAGGCCGAGGCCGCCGCCGAGGGTCTGGCCGAGGTGCGCGTGAAGGAAGCCGACGCGCAGGCCCAGGAGAAGCTGGGCATGGTCAATGTCCGCGTGAAGGAGGCCGAGGCGGGCGCCATCGAGAAGCAGGGCCACGCGGAGGCGAACATCGTCCGCGAGAAGCTGCTGGCGGAGGCCGCGGGTGAGCAGGAGAAGGGCCTGGCCCACGCGCGCGTGCTGGAGGCGGAAGCCACCGCCATCCAGAAGCGCGGCGAGGCGGAGGCCATTGCCACGCGCGAGAAGCAGCTGGCGGAGGCCGCGGCCATCCAGGAGAAGCTCCTGGCCGAGGCCCGGGGCCTGGCGGAGAAGGCCGCGTCCATGAAGCTGATGGACGGCGTGGGCCGCGAGCACGAGGAGTTCCGCCTCAAGCTCAACAAGGAGCGCGACGTGGAGCTGGAGGCCATCCGCGCGAGGAAGGAGATCGCGCACGCGCAGGCCGAGGTGCTGGCCAAGGCGTTCGCCAACGCGAAGTTCAACATCGTCGGCGGCGACGGCCAGTTCTTCGAGCGCTTCGTCAAGGCGGTGTCGTTCGGCTCCGCGGTGGACGGCGCGCTGGACCACGGCGAGGCGCTGAAGAAGGCGCTGGGTGGCTACCTCAACGGCGAGAAGGACCTGCCGGCCGACCTGAAGGAGATCCTCTCCAAGCCGGGCCTGAGCAACGACGCGCAGAACCTGGCGGTGGCCGCGCTGCTGCACAAGATGGCGGCCAGCCCCGTCGCCGCGACCACCGCCGGCATCAAGGCGCTGGTAAACGAGGTGCGGCCCGGCGCGAGCGACACGCAGCAGGGCTGACAGTCCGAAGGGCCACCGCCGTGACAGGGCGGCGGTGGCACGGCCGTAAGACGACCCTCACCCCGGCCTCCCCTCCGGGGTGGCGCCCCTCCGCTCCGGAGGGTGTGGGGGTGGGGGTCTACGCTTTTTCGGTGAACATCCATGGCAACTGACGGTGGCAAGGGCGCGGCGCCCGCGGGCGAGGCGGCGCTGGAAGGCGGCAGCTACGAGGTCATCCGGGCGCGGCTCCTGGCGCAGGCGGACGTCCTCGGGGCGAAGGCGACGGACCTCAACGGGCGGCGCAAGGCGCTCTTCGGCGGGACGGAGCTGACCGTCATCGGCAACGAGCGGGTGCGCACCGAGAACAACTGCGTCCCGTGCGACATCGCCAGCGTCGGCAAGTACCTGCTCTTCGGCTACAACGTCTTCATCGGTCTGAAGCGCGAGACGTCGGTGTCCGACGTGTTCTCGCTGCACAAGTTCGAGAAGACAGCCGACGGCTACGACTTCTCCACCGTGCCGAACACCGAGGCCGGCGGGTTCCTGGCGGACCCCCGCTTCGTGAAGGACTTCGGCGAGCTGTACAAGTATTACAAGGACGCGAAGCTCCTCCAGATTCGCAAGCTGGACTCGCGCCTGCTGGCCATCTTCCAGACGGGCCAGTCGCTGCGCGACATCAAGGTCTTCCGCTTCAGCCTGGACCTGGAGGGCCGCGCCACCTACCTGGACAACCAGGGCGAGCGCGACCACGTCTTCCCGCCGTCGCACGACTTCGAGTGGACGGTGGCCACGCGCGACAACTACGTCACTGGCCAGCACCCGCACGTCAACGTGCTGGACCAGGTGTTCGTGGAGACGGTGAAGGGCGACCTCACCATCAAGGTGGAGGACAACACCTCCTCCGGCATGGGCATCTACAGCGAGCCGGTGGATGACCCGGACCAGTCGCTGGATGATGCGGAGTTCGCCTGGGCGCAGGTGGGAACGCTCATCCTGCTGCGCGTGCTGCCGTTCCGCGAGAAGGCGCACCGCTATCTCGTGTTCAACTCGCGCACCCAGCACGTGGTGCGCATCGACGCCATTGGCCAGGCATGCGTGCGGCTGCCGGAGGACCAGGGCATTGTCTTCCCGGGCGGCTACTATCTCCAGACGGGCGACTTCAAGGTCTTCGACGGCGCCGCGGCTTCGGAGGGGATGGAGTTCAAGCGCGCCATCCGGTCGCCCAACGGCGAGGACGTGCTCTACATCTTCCACCGGCGCACGGACGGCTGCTACGTCCTGTTCCCCTACAACCTGGTGCGCAAGGAGGTGCAGAATCCCCTGGTCGCCCACGGCATGAGCCTCTTCGCCGACGGGCAGCTCGTCATCTTCCGCTCCACGTCGGACGAGCCCACCCGCGTCCACCCGATGCAGGTGTGGCAGACGCCCTTCGTCTCCGCGGAGCACGCGGCAGCCACGCCGCCGGCGCCCGGCTACCTGGGCAAGGTGGGCAACGCGGAGCTGGTGCGCGGCATCTCCGACGCGCTGACGCTCCAGCGCATCGCGAAGTCGGAGAAGCCCACGCGGCGCACCTACGAGGACCTGGTGGCCGCGGCCACCCGCGCGCTGGACGCGTACTACTGGCTGGGGCACGAGGAGACGGGGCTCCAGGAGCCGGTGGAGACCCTGCGGCGCACCGCCGAGCTCATCATCGATGAGTTCGAGAAGGTGGTCGCGATGCAGAAGCGCGCCACCGAGTCGCTGGCGGCGGCGGAGGTGGAGCAGGAGACGCTGCTCCTGCGCGTGCAGCCGGAGAACCTCACGCAGGCGGAAGCCTTCATGCAGGCGCTGGCGGACCTGCGCAAGCAGCGCGGGCACCTGATTACCCTGAAGGACATCCGCTACATGGACCTGGGGCGTGTGGATGCCCTGGAGTCCGCGGTGGTGGAGGCATCCGACAGGGTCAGCACGGCGTGCGTGGACTTCCTCCAGAAGGGCGAGGCGCTGGCGCCGCTCGCGTCGCGCCTGGACGAACTGCTGGCCCAGCTGGAGCCGGTGCAGACCTCCGCGGAGCTGGCGCCGCTGGGCGAGGATGTGGACCGCACCGCCCACGGACTGGAGGTCCTGGGCGAGGTCGTCGGCGGCCTGCAGGTGGGTGACCCGCTGGCGCGGGCCCGCATCCTGGAGGGCATCTCCGAGCTGTTCAGCCGCCTCAACCGGGTGCGCGCCAGCCTCGCGGCCAAGCGCAAGGAGCTGTCCGGCCGGGAGAAGCGGGCGGAGTTCGGCGCGCAGTTCAAGCTGCTGGGGCAGAGCATCGAAAGCTCGCTGTCCCAGGCGGACAGCCCGGAGCGCTGCGACGAGGCGATGTCCCGCCTCACGGTGCAGCTCGAGGAGCTGGAGGGCCGCTTCGGCGAGTTCGACGAGTTCCTGGAGCAGATCACCCAGAAGCGCGAGGAGCTGCTGGAGGCCTTCGGCGCGCGCAAGCAGTCGCTGGTGGACGAGCGGCAGCGGCGCGCGCAGAGCCTCTTCGGGGCCGCGGAGCGCATCCTCCAGGGCGTGCAGCGCCGGGCCAAGTCCTTCAAGACGGACGACGAGCTCAACGGCTACTTCGCCTCCGACGCGATGATCCTCAAGCTGCGTCAGCTGGCGGACCAGCTGATGGAGCTGCAGGACAGCGTCCGCGCGGACGAGGTGATGTCGCGCGTGAAGTCCGCCAAGCAGGACGCGCTGCGGGCCCTGAGGGACCGGCAGGACCTGTTCGCGGACGGCGAGAACCTCATCAAGCTGGGGACGTACCGCTTCAACGTCAACACGCAGCCGCTGGACCTGACGCTGCTGCCGCGTGATGGCGAGCTGTACCTCCAGCTCACCGGCACGGACTACGCGCAGAAGGTGGAGGACGCGGAGCTGCTGAAGTACCGCGACCTCTGGGAGCAGCACCTGGTCTCCGAGTCCACCGGCGTCTACCGCTCCGAGTACCTCGCGGGCTGCCTCCTGGCGGACGCGGAGGATGGAAAGGGCGGCCAGTCGCTGGACGCGCTCCACGAGGCGCTGGTGGGGGGCACGCTGCTGGAGAAGGTGCGCGCCTACGCGGCGGACCGCTTCGACGAGGGCTATGAGCGTGGCGTCCATGACGCGGACGCGGCCTCCATCCTGGAGAAGCTGCTGGGGCTGCACCAGGGCGCGGGTCTGCTGCGCTTCGCCCCGGTGCCCCGCGCCTGGGCGGCGCTGTACTGGGCGTTCGATGCCGACGAGGCGGGCAAGGCGGTGTTCCAGCGGCGGGCGCGGAGCCTGGCCCGGCTGCGCACGACCTTCGCGTCCGGCGGCAGCCTGGCCGAGGTGGGCGAAGCGCTGGGCGACCGCATCGGTGCGTTCCTTACCGCGCATGGCCTGAAGCACTCGCCGGCCGAGCCCCGGCAGGCGGGCCGTTACCTCGTCGAGGAGCTGGGCGCCGAGCACCCGCGCTTCACCACCAGCGGCGAAGCGGTGGCGCTGAAGGACGCGTTCCTCCACGAACTCGACCGCCACGGGACGCGCTCCGCCTTCGAGGACGACCTGCGCGGGTTGGAGAAGGACCTGGGCGCGCGGCTGGAGCTCGCCCGGGTGTGGCTGGACGGCTACCTGGCCCAGCGGGAGGAGGGGCCGGGCGACGCCGCCCACGTGGCGCTGGAGACGGCGGTGCTGCTGCTCACCGGCAGCAAGCTGGACCGCGAGTCCGCGGGCGCGCTCACGGCCACCGAAGTCACTGGGCTGCTGGGCACACATCCCCGCATCCAGGACCGGAAGCTGGCGCTGCGCCTGGACGAGTTCCTGGCGCGCCTGGGCGAGTTCCGGCAGGTGCGCGTGCCGCAGTACCAGGCCTACCGCGCGATGCAGCGCGAGCTGCTGGAGCGTGAGCGCCGCAAGCTGCGGCTGGAAGAGCTGACGCCGAAGGTCCTGAGCTCCTTCGTGCGCAACCGCCTCATCGACGAGGTGTACCTGCCGCTCATCGGCGCGAACCTGGCGAAGCAGCTCGGCGCGGCGGGCGAGGGCAAGCGCACCGACCGCATGGGCATGCTGCTGCTCATGTCGCCGCCGGGCTATGGCAAGACGACGCTGATGGAGTACGTGGCCAGCCGGCTGGGCCTCACCTTCGTGAAGGTGAACGGCCCCGCGCTGGGCCACTCCGTGAAGTCGCTGGACCCGGCCGAGGCGCCCAACGCCACGGCGCGGCAGGAGGTGGAGCGCATCAACCTGTCCTTCGAGATGGGCAACAATGTGATGCTCTACCTCGACGACATCCAGCACACCGACCCGGAGCTGCTCCAGAAGTTCATCTCGCTGTGCGACGGCCAGCGCCGTATCGAGGGCGTGTGGAACGGCCGGACGCGCACGTACGACCTGCGCGGGAAGAAGTTCTGCGTGGTCATGGCCGGCAACCCGTACACGGAGACGGGGGAGCGCTTCCGCATCCCGGACATGCTCGCCAACCGCGCGGACACCTACAACCTGGGTGACATCCTCGACGGCAAGGAGCACCTGTTCGCGCTCAGCTACATCGAGAACGCGCTCACGTCGAACCCGGTGACGGCGCCGCTGGCCACGCGTGAGCCGGCGGACACCCACCGCCTCATCCGCATGGCGCAGGGCGAGGACGTGCAGACGAGCGAGCTGAAGCACGGCTACGCGGCGGCGGAGCTCCAGGAGATCATCGCCGTCTTCCAGCGCATGTTCCGGGCCCAGTCGGTGCTGCTGAAGGTGAACCTGCAGTACATCGCCTCGGCGGCGCAGGACGAGCGCTTCCGGACCGAGCCCGCGTTCAAGTTGCAGGGCAGCTACCGCAACATGAACAAGCTCACGGAGAAGATCGTCGCGGCGATGACCGACGACGAGCTCGAGCGGCTCATTGACGACCACTACCAGGGCGAGTCGCAGACGCTGACGACGGCGGCCGAGCAGAACCTGCTCAAGCTGGCGGAGATGCGTGGCCGGCTCACGCCGGAGAAGGCGAAGCGCTGGGAGGAGATCAAGCAGGGCTTCGCGCGCGTGAAGCGCATGGGCGGCAAGGACGACGACCCGGTGGCGCGCGTCACGGGACAGCTCAGTGGCATCGAGGAGCAGCTCGGCGCGGTGCGGGACGCGGTGGTGCAGGCCGCCACCCACGTCTCGGCCAGCCACAGCCGCGAGGAGCAGCCTGCCGCGGTGGTGGAGGTGCTGCCCCGCCTGGAGTCCCTGCGCGAGGCGGTGCTGGAGGTGGCGAAGGTGGGCCGCGAGTCCGTGCAGGTCGCGAAGTCCACGCCGGCACCCGTGGCCGCCGCCCCCGTGGCCGCGGGGCCGGACCTGACGCCGTACCTCAAGCACCTGGCCCACCTGCTCAAGGCGCTGACGGAGCGGGTGGCGGCGCAGGCGGAGCGCGCGGCGGAGGCGGCGGAATCCGCGCCCACCGTGCGCATGACGGCGCCGGCGCCTTCACCGGACTTCGGCGCGTACATGGAGCAGCTCTCCCGCGCCATCACCGCGCTGGCGGAGCGGCCGGTGAACGTGTCCGCCAACGTGCCCGCGGAGGCCCTGCAGCGGACCGCGCTCACCGGGCCTTCACCGGCGGAGCTCAGCAGGCAGATTGAGCTGGTGGAAGGCGTGCTGCTCCCGCTGGAGCGCGCCTCGCGCCGCGCCATCCAGGGCGAGGGCGAGGGCGTGAAGTCGCTCCAGGTCTGGCAGAACGTCACCGAGGCCCTGGAGCTGCTGCGCTCCATGCTGCGGCGCTGAAGGGCGCCGCGCGTCAGCGGAACTGGCCGGAGCCCTCGACGCTGGCGTTGTCGAGGACCCGGTCCAGCGTGTCCTCCAGTTGCTGGCCGTCCACGGCGGTGACGCGGACGGAGAAGGGGCCGTCGCCCATGCCGCTCGAGTTGACGAAGTAGTTGTAGCTCTCGCGCGGGACGTCCTGCCAGGCGCCGGTGCCGCGGCGCCACTCCAGCTTCTGGATGGGCAGGCGGTGGTTGCGGACCTGGATGGCGGTCCACCAGGGGTTGCTGCCGTCCTTGAAGTGGTACTCGACGTTGCCCGCCACGTCGCAGGAGACCGGGGTCCAGGTGATGTTGACCCGGCCCTGCTGCATCTCCGCGATGCGCGCGAAGGCCTCGCGGCTCAGGTCCAGGTGGCCGGATTCGCACTCCGGGCAGCGGTCCACGATGCGCACGCGGACCGAGCCCTTGGGGCCGACGATGTCCACGCACTGCCCGCAGGCCGCGCTGTTGGCGTACTGGGGCGTGTTCATCGCCGCCACCATCAGGTCGCCCGTGGGCTCGTAGCTGCAGTTCCCCGCGCCCGTGGCGTCGTAGAAGGTGGCGATGCCCTGCTGCTCCTCGCCCAGCGGGGCACCGCCGCCGGACGGGTCGTCACTGCACGCGCCGCAGGCCAGGAAGGCCGCGGCGACCGGGAGGAGGAAACGTCGGGACTGCGAGCGGAATGGGTGCATGGCCGCCCAGCTTACCCCGTTGCCCGGGCGGCGGCCCGGTGGCTGTGCGGGCCACCGCCGCCGGGAGTTCAGCGGCCCCGGGCGGAGGCGCTCTTCAGCGCGCGGGCCTGGGTGACCAGGCGGAGGAACTCGGCGCGGTCCGCGTTGCCGTCCGTGGCGCCCTGGGCGAGTTTCTCGGCCGTGGCGAGGCTCCAGCCCTCGGACGCGGGGCTCTCGCGCAGGATGTCCGCGGTGGCGGCCACGGCCAGGGCGAAGCGGAAGTCCGAGGACGCGCTGTCCAGCGACGCGCGGAGCTGGGCGCGCTCGAAGGGGAAGGCCTGCTCGGTGGCCTCGGTGCCATTGGGCGCCTTGGCGCGGACGCGCACCGTGGCCAGGGGCTCGGTGGTCTCGTCCGCCAGGTCCACCTCGTACAGCGCGGTGACGTTGTGGCCCGCGCCAATCTCGCCCGCGTCCACCTTGTCGTTCCGGAAGTCCGCGTCGGCGACGTCGCGGTTCTCGTAACCGAGCAGCCGGTAGCGCCGGACGGACGCGGGGTTGAACTCGACCTGGAGCTTCACGTCCTTGGCGATGACCTCCAGCGTGCCGGTGAGCTGCGTCTCGAAGACCTTCCGCGCCTCGCGGAGGCTGTCGACATAGAAGCAGTTACCATTGCCCTTGTCCGCGAGCTTCTCCATCAGGTCATCGCGGTAGTTGCCCATGCCGAAGCCCACCGCGGTGAGCGTGACGCCTTCGGCCGTGTACTTGTGGATGCGCTCCAGCATCGCGTCTGCGCTCACGTTCCGCCCGATGTTGGCATCTCCATCCGTGAGGACGACGACGCGCGACACCACGCTCCCGGAGGCCTTCTTCACCGCGTGCCGGTAGGCCAGCTCCATGCCCGAGCCCATGGCCGTGCCCCCGCCTGCTTCGAGCGAGTCGAGCGCGGCATGGATGCTCTTCACGTCGGTGGCCGGCGTCGGCGGCAGCACGTCCCGCGTGCTGCCCGCGTAGGTGACGATGGCCACGGTGTCGTTCTCGTTGAGGTTCTTGACGGCGACCTTGATGGCCTCCTTCGCGAGCGGCAGCTTGTCCGCCGAGTGCATGGAGCCGCTGGTGTCCACGAGGAACACCAGGTGCGCCGGCTTGCGCTGCGAGCGCGAGACGACCTTGCCCTGCACGCCCACCCGCAGGAAGTAGCGCTGCGCGTGGAAGGGGGAGGGCGCGCCCTCCAGGTGCACGCTGAAGGCGCCCTTCTCCGGAGGCGCGTAGCGGAACTTGAAGTAGTTGACGAACTCCTCCACGCGGACGGCGGAGGCCGGCGGGAGCCGCCCCTGGACGAGGTACCGGCGCGAGACGGTGTAGGAGGCGGTGTCCACGTCCGCGGCGAAGGTGGAGAGCGGGTCCTTCTGCGTCTCGATGAAGCCGTGGGCCTTCCAGGATGCGAAGGTGTTGCCTCCCGCGTCGTCGGCAGGTGCCGCGCCTTCAGCTTCGGCGTGGATGGGAACCGGCATGGCGGGTGGGGGCTCGCGCCGCGCCAGCGCCATTTTCTCCCGGACCGGCATGTGTGCCTTTCCCTTCGCGGGAGCCTGGCGCGCGACGGGCATGGGCGGTGGCGGTGGCCCGCCGAGGTCCGCACCGGCGAGGTCCGCCTCGGAGGGGGCGAGCGCGCCGGCGCTCGATGACGGCGCGGGCGCGGCGATGTCCTTGCTGGGACGTGCCTCGGCGAGGGGCTCTGCCTGGGCGATGGACTCACGGGTGCGTGCCTTGGAGGCCGTCTTGGCTGGTGCAGTGGACGTGTCCGCGCGAGGGGACACCGCGGCTGGGGGCAGCTCCGCATGAGCGGGCGTGTACTGATCCGCGGTCGGACTCCGGCTGTAGCAGGCGGGCAGGGTGCTCACGACAAGCAGGGCACTTCCCCAGGCTGTCATCTGGCGCTTCAGCGAGAAGGGGGACATCCGGTCTCCAAGGTCGAGGCGTGAGTGGTTCGCCGCCTGGAAACGCGTGGCTTTCGAAAATGGGTCTACGGCGATGAATTTTCCGGCGAACACCCGCGCCCGGCGTCCTTGTCTGGCGTACGTCCGTCTGACAGGGTGCCGGTCCATGCAGACCGCGAGGCCATTTCGAGTTCTGGGTGTCCAGCAGATCGCCATTGGCGGGACGGACAAGGCGCCGCTCCGCAAGCTCTGGGTCGACCTGCTGGGCTTGACGCCCCACGGGACCTACCGCAGCGAGCGCGAGAACGTGGACGAGGACATCGTCACCGCGGGCGCGGGTCCCTTCAAGGTGGAGGTGGACCTGATGCAGCCGGTGGACCCGGAGAAGAAGCCGCGCGTCCATGAGACGCCGCTCAATCACGTGGGGCTCTGGGTGGATGACCTGCCCGCGGCCGTGCAGTGGCTGGAGTCCCAGGGTCTACGCTTCGCGCCGGGCGGCATCCGCAAGGGGGCCGCGGGGCACGACATCTGCTTCGTCCACCCCAAGGGCGGCGAGCAGTTCCCCTATGGCGGAGAGGGCGTGCTCATCGAGCTGGTGCAGGCGCCGAAGGAGGTCATCGCCGCCTTCGACACGCTCGCTGCCGCGGGCCACTGAATCACGGTCCGGCGGGGGCTTGCTGCCCCTGCCGGAGGACGCGCTCCGCGAGGCTCCGGAGCGCGGGCCGTACCACGCGCTCCAGGCGGTCCACGACGACGCACAGCACGAAGGTGAGGCCAATGATGACGGCGGTGAGCACCCAGTACTGGAGCCAGCCACTGCGGTCGCCCCAGAAGCGCTGGAATGAGAAGACGCCGCCGAGCCGGTAGAACAGCAGCATCTCGTGGAAGAAGTACGCGGACAGCGACGAGGTGCCGAACACCTCCACGAAGCGCCGCAGCCGTGATGGCGCCGCGTCCACGGGGGTCCGGGCCTCCAGCCACGTCAGGACGAGCAGCACCGTGCTCACCCAGCCGAAGCGCGCCGCCGCATTGGACGGGTTGGCGACGAAGAAGCGGTGGGGCGGGTAGAGGCCGTAGAGGAAGTCTCCGAGCACTGCCCCCGTGAACCCTAGCGCCATCAGCACCAGCAGGGCGCGGATGAGACCGGCGCGGCCCCAGGCACCCGCCACGGTGCCCGCGAAGACGCCGAGCCACGCGTAGCCCAGCCAGGGTAGGAGCGGGAAGGGCGCGAAGGACGACTTCTCCGTCAGCGTGGCCCAGGGGCCGTCCACCTGTTCACCGAGCGGCGACACCGCGAAGGTGAGCATGGCCAACAGGAACGCGCCCGTGCTCAGCAGCCGCGGGCGCGCGGACAGGAGCGCGGCCACCGGCAGGACGATGAGCAGACAGAGTCCCACGCACTGGAGGATGTCCATGCGGAGGATCCACTTCGGCTCGCGCAGGAGCGGGAACCAGGCCCAGTTGACCAGGGTGGCCACGGCGAGCACCTCGCCGGCGCGGCGGAGGTTGCGGTGGACGCGAGCTCGGAGCGCACCGCTCGCGGCGCTGCGGACCATCATCAGGGCGGTCGCGAAGCCGGCGGAGAAGATGAAGGCGGGAGCGACCAGCCCGTCGACTCGGAGCAGCCGCGCCACCCATTCACTCTGGCGGAGCTCGGGCGTCAGCAGGGCGAGCGTGTGGGTCTGGACCATGAACAGCACCGCGATGCCCCGAAGCCAGTCGATGGCTCGGACACGATCGCGGGACACGGGAGCAGGGGCGATGGATGCGGGCGTCACGTCCGGGCCAACCTACGGCACCCATGCGCCAGGTCCCAAGGAGGATGTGGACGCAGGTGGACCCGGTGCCTCTTGGCGTGGGGACCCCCGGCAGTTGAAGTTGCATCGGGTCCCTCTGGCAGGACCGGGTGCGCATGAGTCCATGGCTCGCCCTGGCCTGCCTGGCAGTCCGGGTGACTTCCGCTCTGACGGGCCTCGGGTGCCGAATCGATGGTCTTGGCGCTTCGTCGAGAAGTCCGCACTCGCCCGCGGGGAGCGCCCACTGGCGTGCACGGCGACGCCTCTCGATGATGCGCTGGCGCCTGCGGGAGCCGAGGGCCGGGCAGGCGGGCCTGGGGATGTCACGGCCCGCCTGCCTTGAAATGGCCTACCGGTAGCCTGTGGCGTCCGCGGGCTTCCCGGCGTCCTGCACCTCGGGCACGTAGCGCCAGGCATCGGGCTTGCTGCCGTCCAGGTCCGTGAAGCCGTAGACGCGGGCGAGCTGTCCGCTCGACAGGGATTGCCCGGACCAGCGCGCCCGGTCCGGGTCCGCGGCCAGCGCAGCCACCGCGCGGCCCACGTAGGCCGGCGACTCCGAGATGATGAAGTGCGGTTCCTTCGCGGTGGCGTCGCGCCAGTTCGCCTCGGTGACGCCGAAGTGTTCCAGCATGCCTTCGGAGCGCATCCAACCCGGCGTCAGCGCGACGGCGGTGCCGCCGTGGGGCTTCAGCTCCTGGGCCTGGCTCCACGCGAGGCGGAGGAGGGATGCCTTCGCGAGGTCATAGAACGTCGAGACGCGGTAGTGCGTCGCGTTGTAGTCCGCGGTTCCGTCGGTGACTTCGACGACCAGACCGCCTGGACGGCGGATGAGCAGCGGCAGCGCGAAGTGACTGGTGATGAGGTGCGTGTCCACGCCCAGCCGGAGCAGCCGCAGCCCCTTGTCGAGCGAGTGCTCCCACACACTCTTGTTCCACTCGAAGATGTGCTCGCCGCCCCAGATGTCATTCACGAGCACGTCGAGCCGGCCGTGTTCCTGGTCGATGCGCGCCACAAGCGAGCGCACCTGCTCGGGCTCCAGGTGGTCCGTCTGCACGGGGATGCCGACGCCGCCTGCCGCCGTGACGAGCTCCGCCGTCTCCTCGATGGTCTCCGGCCGGTTCTGCTCCGAGCGCTGGGCCCGCGTCGACCTGCCCGTGACGTAGACGGTGGCTCCCGCCGCACCAAGCTGTACCGCGATGCCACGCCCGGCCCCGCGCGTTCCACCGGCCACCAGCGCGATACGTCCCTTCAAAGGCCTCGTTGCTTCCTGCATGTCAGTTACCTCCATGGATGTCCGAACTGGGGGGAGACCCTACGAGCCTTTCTTGACACCTCCTGACAGGATTGGGCGAGTTGGCGCGGTTCGCGCAGGAAATCACCGCAACCTTTTCACGGCTCGCCTGGTCGACCGTGCACGCGTCTCCACGACGCAAGCCGTACGCGAGGAGGTTCTGTGATTCGACGACTCATCCTGGGCGCTGCCCTCTGCTTGCCGGGAGGCGCGCTCGCCAGGCCCCCCGCGGGCGGCGGGGTATGCGCCACATATCCCTCGGCGCCCGCCTGCATGGGGCAGCAGCCCGCCTGCACGCTGTGCCACACGGCGCCGCCACAGCGGAACGTCTTCGGCACCTCGCTGGAGCAGCACCTGGCGCCGGGCGCACCACGTCCGTTGCCCGACGGTGACTTCTCCACGGCCCTGCCCGCGGCCCTGCGCGCCGTGGAGTGGGAGGACGCGGATGGCGACGGCGTGACGAACGTGGAGGAACTGCTCCACGGCACCCTGCCGGCGGATCCCGCGAGCGTACCCGCGGAACGGGGGCGCTGTGCGGCGGGTCACAATCCCGGCTTCAACGTGTGCGGCTACGACCTGCGCTTCGCCTACCGCCGCGTGCTGCTCGACTTCTGTGGCAAGTCGCCCACGTACGCGGAGCTCAAGGCGTTCGACGCGCGCGATGAGGCAGACCAGCGCGAGTTCATCGACGCCGAGCTCGACCGCTGCACGGCCAGCGAGTTCTGGCGAGGCAAGGATGGCCAGCTGTGGAAGCTGGCCCACCCGAAGATTCGCCCGGTGAGCTCCATCAAGTCGGGCGAGGACGCCGGCACCATTCCGCTCGCGGACTACTACGACGACTACGCGCTCTACGCCTACGCCCAGCTCGATGACCACGACGCGCGTGAGGTGATGACGGCGCGGTACTACGTGCGCCGGCAGACGGGGCCCACGCGCTACACGGCGACGCCGACCTTGCCCTCCCAGTTCGTGGAGGAGGGGCGCCGCGCGGGCAATCTCACGTCGGCCTGGAGCCTCGTCTCCTTCATCATGTTCACGGCGCTGCCCCGGAACGCAGCGGCTCAGAGCTACCGTGCCTACCTGGGATACGACATCGCGATGCAGGAGGGGCTCTACAGCATCCCCGGTGAGCCTCGGGACTACGATGCCAAGGGTGTGCAGGCGCCGGCCTGCGCCGCGTGCCACGCGACACTGGACCCATTGAGCTACCCGTTCCGCAACTACCACGGCGTCGGCGGGTCCGTGTTGGCGCGGTACGTGCCTGACCGCATCGAGCGCTACTTCGCCGCCGAGGCGCCCGACATCACCCAGATTCCCGAGGCCGGCTACCTGATGGGCCAGCCCGTGCGGGACCTCCTGGAATGGGCGCAGGTGGGCGCCAACAGCGACGCCTTCGCCATCTCCGCCGTCACCGACTACTGGAAGCTGCTGGTGGGCCACGAGCCGACAGCCGAGGAGCAGGGCGAGTTCGTCGCCGTCTGGCAGCGCTTCAAGGGCACGCACCAGTACAGCGTGCAGCGCATGCTTCACGACCTGATTCGCACGGAGGCCTACGGTGCGCCCTGAGAGATTCCTGGTGGCCGCAGTGCTCACACTGGCCGCGTGCACGCAGCAGCCGGTGGCCCGAGTGGTGGACGTGGACTCCGGCACGCCCCCGGTGGATACCGAGCCGGATTCGGGGACGCCCGACGCGGTCGCGAAGTCGACCCGGAACAACCTGCGCTTCAAGGGACCCGAGCGACTGACGGCCGACTTCGCCGCGGCGCTCGAGCTTCCTCCGGAGCAGCTCTGCAGCGAGCTGGGGCTTTATCCGTGCACCACGTCTGTTCACACCGTCACGCTGGGGGGCGTGGATCCGTATGGAAGCGGCATCTACGAGCCACTGCCCGTTACAGGCGTGACGACGCCCATCGCCGTGGATCGCCTGGCGCTGGCGAGCTGCTCCCAGCGCGTGGCGCTCGACGTGGGGCGTCCGTCGGAGGCGGTCATCTTCAAGGGCCTGATGCTGGACGCTCGGGGGCGGCTCGTGGACCGACAGGGCAAGCTGGTGCAAGACGCCGTCAACGCCCTCTACCAGCGCGGCCTTCAGCGGGATGCGCTGGCCTCTGAAGTGGACACCTGGGTCCAGCTCGCCGCCGAGATCGAGTCCTCGAGCAGCCTGCGGCCCGGCCGCGACTGGATGACCGCGGTCTGCTTCGCCGTCCTCTCTTCCGCTGAGTCCGTCTTCTTCTGATGGGAGCCTTCCATGTCTCTTCGCACTGATGGCCGGCTCTCGCGCCGGGAGTTGATGAAGGCGCTGTCGATGTGCGCCGCGGGTTCGCCGGTGCTGGGGTCGTTGCTGACGGGCTGCCGGGAGTCGCTGGACACGCCCGCGTCCCTTGAACAGCGTGGCGGCGTCCGCCGAGCGCGGCTCGACGGCAAGCCTCGCTTCCTCATCGTCGTGGGGGCCGCGGGTGGGGCCTCCATCATCGACAGCTTCCTGGCGGTCCGCGCCTCGGAGGCGGGCGCCGGGGCGGCCCGGCTCAACACCTTCGCGGACGCACAGGTACAGGCTGTGCCCGACTCGCCGTTCCGTGCGGTGCGGGTGAGCAGCCCTCGCTTGGGGAACATCCCCGTGCCGGTGGAGGCGGACCAGCTTCCCTTCGTGAGGAAGCATAAAGACTCGATGCTGGTGGCGACGACGGTGGGCACGTCCGTCAACCACGTCATCGCGCAGAAGCGGAGCCTCACGGGCAACGCCGCATGGAGGGGACGGACGCTTCAGGAATGCGTGGCCTGGCAGTACGGCGCGGGCTTTCCCATTCCCAACGTGAACATGGGGACGGGCGGGTACGCGGAGCGGGGGACGGACGGCTCGCTGCCCGCGCACTGCTACGGCGAGGTGGTGACGAACCCTTCGCTGTGGCCACTGGGGCTCGACGGTCGCAAGGGACTCAAGGACGTGCCGCCCGAAGACGTGGTGAACCTGGCTCGCCAGGCGCGGAACGCGGCCGATGCGCGGTCGGTGTTCGGGCAGACGTTCGAGAACGCTCCCACGCTTCGTCGTTGGAACGACCTGCGCATGGTGGGCCAGCCCGCGCTCGAGATGCAGGACCTCATCAACCGCCTCAGCGTGCTGCCCGACGAGCCGCCCCGGCTTCCACTGTCCGAGTACGGCCTGTCCAGCTCACCCGATGGTGCACGACTCCGAGCGGCCTTCCCCGACTACTTCACGGACCCGGTGGAAGGGCAGGCGGCCCTGGCGTTCCTGCTCATCAAGCACCGCGTCTCGGTGACGGTGACGCTGGGGCCGTCGTTCAACGTCGCGGTGGGCGGTGCGTACGGCCTCGCGAATCCGCCCCTGGCTTTCGACTTCAGCCACAACGACCACCGCACCGGGCAGGCCTTCATGTGGGCGCGCATCCTGGGCGTCGTCGACCGGTTGATCGACCTGCTCAAGGCGGAGCCCTTCGACGCGGCGTCGGGGGAGAGCCTCTGGGACCGGACGTTGATCTACGTCGCCACCGAGTTCGGGCGCACCCGGTCTCGGGTCGCGAACGCCACCGAGTTCGGCACCGGGCATGACCTGAACAACGGGTTCGTGCTGCTCTCGCCCATGCTCCGCGGGAACACCGTGCTGGGTGGCATCGACCCGCTCACGACGCTGGCCTACGGCTTCGACGCTCGCACCGGAGCGCCCCTGCCGGGAAAGTTGGAGTCGAACGAGGCCGACATCTTCTCCGGCATCCTGACGGCAATGGGCGTCGACACCTCGGGCAGCGGATTGCCCGACGCGAGCGCCTTCTTGCGCACCTGATGCCGGCGCCTCCACACAGCGCCGGAATGGAATGGCTCTCGAGTGAGGGAACGCCCGGGAACGTCGTCAACATGCGGACGCTGGCGTGACGCAAGGCTGGCTGAACGCATGGGGCGGCGTTCCCGCCGGAGAGGCCGGAGGAGGGCGGGCCATCAACGCAACGACCTGCCGCATCAGCCTGGGAACGCGCCCCGCCGCTCCACGTCGATATCGCGCAGCCCCTTGAACCCGAGCGCCGAGGCCAAGCCGAGGAAGTCCGCCTGGAGCAGGCTGCCGTCCTTTTCTCCCGCCTGCACACCGAGCGCCTGGAAGAGCCCGCCCAGGTCCTCGGGGATACGGCTGCGCACGGCGAAGTCCACCCTGCCAGGCAGATACCCTGCGTTGGCGGCGATGACGATGTGCTCGGGCAACCGCTGGGCCCAGCGCACGGCGACCTGGGGATGCACCTGCGCACCCGAGCTGAACAGCAGCAGGGCCACGTTGCCCGCGATGCGCGGAGGCGTCTTCGAGCACCGCGCCACCTCTCGCCGCACCTCCAGCCGGCAATCGTGGAGCGCGTCGACACCGGGCACGTTGCCGCGTGTGATGTCCGTGGCGCTGCCCGCGCGAAGCAGCACCTCCAGCGCGAGCGGCGCCTCGAAGCGGGACGACCGCCGGGCGGCATTCAACAGGGCTACCGACTCCGTGATGGCCGTCCGTCCGGCGCGTCGAAGCCCATCCTTGAGGAACGGGATGGGCGCGTCCACGCCCTGGTCCGCCACCGTTCCCAGCACGGCAAGCCACTCCAGGGGGCCCGGGACGACGTCGGGGGATACGAGGACGTAGGTGAGCAGGCTGCAGCTCACGGCAGGCTCAAGGCCGTGCGCTGAGAGCAAGGTGGCTCCGGGAAATCCGTCCCCGGAGGCCTGCGGCGCGACGACCAGGGAAGGCACGTCCAGAGACGCTCCTGAAGCGGTTCTCGTGGCCATTGCGTCCGAGGGGAACTTCTGGCCAGCGGACCCGTGCCCGGCAGGCCGTGCCTTCGATGAGCCCTGTCCTGGTGCTGGCCGGTGCCCCTGCGAAGGGCCGTCCAGGGACGTCCCTGAATCGTGTCCCATCGATAGGGCGTCCGAGGAGAACGCCTGCCTTGCGGGAGCGTGTCCGGCAGGCCGTGCTTTCGATGATGCGCGGGCTGGCCGGCTCCAGAGATCGAGCACGCCCTGCGCGTCATGCCGCGCGCCGTGTCGCCGCTCCCGTGTCGTCGGCGAGGGAGGATGCCCGCTGGGGCTCGGCAATCGCGTGAGCCCGGCCGGAACCGTGTGGTTCCCGCGTTCGTGCATGACGTGCGCATCCGATGCCGCGGCATGCAACGCCATCTCCGCCGGAGCCGGGCGGTTTCCGCGTTCGAGAATGACCAGGGCATCCGGTGCCGAGGCGCGCAGGCGCTCCTGCATGGCTGGAGAGAAGGCGTCCTCGCCCTTGGCCGGGACACGCGCGGTGACCCGGGCTCCCACGGCCTGGAGCGCGCGGAGGGCCAGCACCCCGGCGGCGAGGCCATCCACGCCGGCATGGGGCACCACCACGACCCGCTGGCCCTTGAGCGCGGCGAGGAATCGGCGGCACTCCGTCAGCGCGGCTTCAGTAGCGGGCCAGCGCGGGTCCTGGATGTGTCCGAGCAACATGGGCAAAGGGTGTAACGCCGCCCTGTCGCGCCGGACGTCCCGCTCGGGAGTCCGCACGCTGCCCGGCCGGGCGGGCGCGAAGGCTGGAACGAGCGCTTCGGGGGCTCCTCCGCGAGACGGCCGCCGCCACGGCGGAGTGTCGCGCCGCGTCGGCGATGGCCCGGGCCGCGCGAGCGTATTGAGGGCGACACGCGGGCGCGCAGGCCCAGTTTCAGGGTGTCATCGGCCGCGGGTTCTTCTACGGTCCACCCACATGAACCGGAAACATCCCCTGAATTCCCTCCTGCGCGCGGCCGCGGCCGTGGCGCTGCCCGCCTTCCTGGGGTGTGCCCAGGACTCGCAAGTGACGCGCGAGGCCCCCCCGTCGGCCGAGGCCCAGGCCCCCGCCAGCGCCGCCGCGACCCAGCCCACGCCGGAAGAGGCGAAGGCGTTCGTGGAGAAGGTGAACGCGGACCTGAAGCGCCTGTGGACGAAGCAGGCCACCGCGGAGTGGATCAAGTCCACGTACATCACCGACGACACCGAGCGGAACGCCGCCTACGTCAACGAAGAGGTGCTGGCCTACGTCAACGGCGCCATCAAGGAGGCCCGTCGCTTCGAGGGCCTGACGCTGGACGCGGACACCGCGCGCATGATCCACCTGCTCAAGGTGTCCCAGGCGCTGCCGGCGCCGTCGGACGCGCAGAAGCGGGCCGAGCTGGCCGCCACGGCGGCGAAGCTGGAGGGCCTCTACGGCAAGGGCAAGTACTGCGGTCCGGACGGGAAGGGGAAGTGCCGCGACCTGGAGGTGCTGTCCGACGTCATCGCGGAGAGCCGCAACTATGACGAGCTCCTGGACGCGTGGCAGGGCTGGCACTCGGTGGCCCGCCCCATGCGTCCGCTGTACGAGAACCTGGTCGCCATCTCCAACGAGGGCGCGAAGGACATCGGCTTCAACGACCTGGGTACGCTCTGGCGCTCCGCGTACGACATGTCCCCGGCCGAGTTCGAGGCCGAGGCCCAGCGCCTGTGGGGCCAGGTGAAGCCGCTCTACGACGACGTGCACTGCTACGTGCGCGGCCGGCTGGCGAAGCAGTACGGCGCCGACAAGGTGCCCGAGGGCAAGCCCATTCCCGCGCACCTGCTGGGCAACATGTGGGCCCAGGAGTGGAACAACATCTACCCGCTGGTGGAGCCGTTCCCCGGTCAGGCCAGCCTGGACGTCGACGCGGCGCTGAAGCAGCAGAAGTACGACGCGATGCGGATGGTGAAGCTGGGTGAGAAGTTCTTCACCTCGCTGGGGCTCAAGGAGCTGCCGCAGACCTTCTTCGAGCGCTCCCAGTTCACCAAGCCGGAAGGCCGCGACGTCGTGTGCCACGCCAGCGCGTGGGACGTGAACTACAGCAACGACCTGCGCATCAAGATGTGCATCAAGCCCACGGAGGAGGACCTCGTCACCATCCACCACGAGCTGGGCCACAACTACTACTACACGTACTACTACCAGCTCCCGGTGCTCTATCAGGCCGGCGCGAATGACGGCTTCCATGAGGCCATCGGTGACGCGCTCACGCTCTCCATCACCCCGGGCTACCTGCAGCAGGTGGGGCTGCTGAAGGCTGTTCCGAAGAACGAGAAGAACCTCATCAACCTCCAGATGAAGGACGCGCTGGAGAAGATTGCCTTCCTGCCGTTCGGTCTGCTCGTGGACCAGTGGCGCTGGGAGGTGTTCTCCGGTCGCGTGCAGCCGGCGGACTACAACAAGGCGTGGTGGGCGCTGCGTGAGAAGTATCAGGGCGTGGCCGCGCCGGTGGCGCGTTCAGAGCAGGACTTCGACCCGGGGGCGAAGTACCACGTGCCCGCAAACGTTCCGTATACGCGGTATTTCCTGGCGCGCATCCTCCAGTTCCAGTTCCACAAGGCGCTCTGCGAGGCGGCCGGCTACAAGGGCCCCCTCCACGAGTGCTCCATCTACGGGAACAAGGAGGCCGGCAAGCGGCTCCAGGCCATGTTGGAGCTGGGCGCGAGCAAGCCGTGGCCCGACGCGCTCCAGGCCATGACGGGAACCCGGCAGATGGATGCCACGCCGCTGCTCGACTACTTCAGCCCGCTGCGCACGTGGCTCCAGGCGCAGAACAAGGGCCAGAAGTGTGGTTGGTAACGGTCTTGAGTAGACGCGCCGGGCGGGCACGCTTAAATTGCGGCCGTCTAGGCGGGTTCGCTCGTAGGACCGGACGGCGGATATTCGCGTCCGTGACGAAAGAAGAAGAGAGCAAATGGCTACTGGTACCGTGAAGTGGTTCAACGATGCGAAGGGTTTCGGCTTCCTTACCCAGGACGGCGGTGGCGAGGACGTGTTCTGCCACCATACCGCCATCAACATGGATGGCTTCCGCACCCTCCAGGAGGGGCAGAAGGTGGAGTTCGACGTGACCCGCGGCCCCAAGGGCCTGCAGGCGCAGAACGTCCGCGCCATCTGAGCTGAGCGTCGTTCGAACGCTTCTGATGCATCATGAGGGTCCGGCCCCCACGGGGTCGGGCCCTTCGTGCTTTCTGGAGTCCACTTGGTGTCCTCGTCGACGAAGTTCCGTCTCCCGCGCGCCCGCCTGCTGCCCGTCCTCGCCGTCCTGGGCTGCTCAACGACCCCCGCCGTGCCGACGGGCCCGGGCCCGGCCGTCCCCCCGGCGCCGGCAGCGCCCGGCACACGGACCCCCACCGCCTCCGGGAAGGAGCCCGCAATGACGCCTGCTTTCGACGCCGCTGCCCTGAAGGCGGAACTGGTGGCGCGGCATGGCGAGGCGCAGCGGGCGCGCATCGAGCGGGGCGTGGACCAGGTGGCGGCGATGTGGCGGCCGGAGGACGGCGACCTCGCGGCGTTCGCTCGTGAACAGTTCCTGTCGGACCCGAAGGCGCTCGACGCGACCTTCCACCGGCTGGAGCGGCTGTTCGAGCAGCTCGACGGGCACCTGTACGAGATTGGCCGCGAGCTCCAGTGGTACACGGACCTGGACCTGGGGCCCCTGCTGCCGGTGGAGCCCTTGCTGGCGGCGTACAACCCGGCCGCGCACGTCACGGAGGACCTGTTCCGTTCACGGGTGGGCTTCGTGGTGCTGCTCAACTTCCCCCTGACGACGCTGGCGGAGCGCGTGGAGCGGGGCCCCACGTGGACGCGGAGGCAGTGGGCGGAGGCCCGGCTGGCGGGGCGCTTCAGCTGGCGGGTGCCCGCGGAGGTGGAGCAGGCGTCCTCGCGCGCCATCGCCGCGGCCAACCTCTACATCGCGGAATACAACATCTGGATGCACCACCTGGTGGATGCGCAGGGGCGGCGGCCCTTCCCCAAGGGGCTGCGTCTCATCAGCCACTGGAACCTGCGGGACGAGCTGAAGGCTGACTACGCGGACGCGGCGACGGGTGCGCTGAAGCAGCGGATGATCGTCCAGGTGATGGAGCGCATCGTCACGCAGACGATTCCCGCGGCCGTCATCGACAACCCCCGGCTGGACTGGGATCCCTTCACCAACACCGTGACCGTGGCGCCGCCGGAGACGGTGGAAGCGGACGCGCCCGCGCGCTCCGCGAAGCCGGAGGCCGCCCCGGAGCCGGACACGCGCTATGCGCATCTGCTGGCCACCTTCCGGACCGCGCGTGAGGCGGACCCCTACGTGCCCGTGGCGCCCACGCGAATCGCGCGCAGCTTCGAGCTGGGGCGGGAGCTGCCGGAAGCGCGGGTGCGGGCGCTGCTGACGCAGGTGCTGGAGTCTCCGCTGGTGCCGCGCGTGGCGAAGGAGATCGAGGCCCGCCTGGGCCGGAAGCTGGAGCCGCAGGACCTCTGGTACTCGGGCTTCAATCCCGGTGGGAAGCGGCCGGAGGCGGAGCTGGATGCGCTGACGCGCAAGCGCTACCCCACGGCGGAGGCGTTCGCGAAGGACCTGCCACGCATCCTCCAGGGCATGGGCTTCACGAAGGAGAAGGCCGCGTGGCTGGCGGCGCACATCCGCGTGGATGCCTCTCGTGGCGCGGGCCACGCACAGCCCGCGCTGCGGCGCGGTGACTTCCCCCGTCTGCGCACGCGCGTGGAGAAGGGGGGCATGGACTACAAGGGCTACAACATCGCGGTGCACGAGCTGGGACACAACGTGGAGCAGGTGTTCAGCCTCTACGGCGTAGACCACACGCTGCTCACGGGCGTGCCCAACAACGCCTTCACGGAGGCGCTGGCCTTCGTGTTCCAGTCGCGCGACCTGGAGTTGCTCGGCCTGGGCAAGCCGGACGCGACGAGCGAGCGGGAGCGGGTGCTCGGCGAGCTGTGGCAGACGTGGGAGCGCTCAGGCATCGCGCTGGTGGACATGGAGGTGTGGCACTGGATGTACGCGCACCCGGACGCCACGCCGGCCCAGCTTCGCGAGGCGGTGGTGGGCATCGCCCGGGACGTGTGGAACCGGTACTTCGCGCCGGTGCTGGGCGGGGAGGGGAGCACGCTGCTGGCCGTCTACAGCCACATGATCAGCTACCCGCTCTACCTGCCCGACTATCCGCTGGGCCACCTCATCGCGTTCCAGATTGAAGAGCAGCTGAAGCGCAAGGGGCCGCTGGGCGCGGAGTTCGAGCGGATGGCCACCTACGGCGCGGTGACGCCGGATCAGTGGATGGTCCACGCCACCGGGGCCCCGGTGAGCGCGGAGCCGCTGCTCCGCGCCGCCGAGGCCGCGCTGGGGCGCTGACGCGGCTTACGGCTGCCGGGACGTGTCGCCGGGGATGTCGATGAGCTCGACGTCGAAGACGAGGACGGCGTTGGGCGGGATGCGAGAGCCGGTGGGCGGGCGCTCGCCGTAGGCCGTGTTGGCGGGGCAGGTGAGCTTCGCCTTGCCGCCCACCTTCATCTTCGACACGCCCTGCGTCCAGCAGGGGATGACGCCGTTGAGCGGGAACTCCACGGGGATGCCGCGCCGGGCGGAGGCGTCGAACACGGTGCCGTCCACCAGCCGGCCTTCGTAGTGGACCTTCACGGTGTCGATGGCGCGCGGGCTCTTGCCGCTGCCCGCCTTGACCTGCTTGTAGACGACGCCGGAGGGCAGCACCTCCGCGCCGGGCTCCTTCGCCGCGCGGTCCAGCACCGCCTGGCCCGCCCGCGCCTGCCGGGCCTTGGCGAAGGCCTGGATGCGCTGCGCCTGCTCCTTCGGATCCAGGTCCGACGTCTTGCCGCCGAGCCCGTCGGTGAGCCCGCGCTGGAGGACCGCCATCTCCTCGGGCGACAGCGCGAAGAGGGACAGGTCACGGCCGATGGTGAGCCCGAGGGTATAGATGGTCTGCTCCTCCTCCGGGGAGAGTGGCGTGGCCGCTGGCTCGGTGGCCGGTGCCGCCTTGCCGGCGGGCTTCTTCGCCGATTTCGAGTCCTGGGCCTGGGCCGCCGTCGCGCCGAGCGCGAACACGAGGGCCGCCATCCACATCGATCGCATGCATCCACCTTTCATGAGGACCGGCGCACTATAAAGCGCGGTTTTCCGCTGTGTGGACACAAGCCCGCGCGAAGAATTCAGCGAGGAAGCACGGTGCGCTTGCGAGGCCTCGGCGCGGCGACCGTTTTCTTGCGCGTTCGGCGCTCGCCTCTACCCTGCATCCAGGTTGCTTCACCCCCGGAGCAACCTGTTGCACGGACAAACCGGAGGCGATGAAGTCATGAGCGACAAGCGGAAGAACAAGCGGGCGCCCCTCGACATCTACCTGAACAAGTACATGGGTGGCGTGCCGTACATGTCGCGGGCCGCGGACATCAGCCCGGAAGGACTGAGCCTCTCCCGGCTGCTCGAGCCTCAGCACGAGGCGAAGCGCATCGGCCTCCAGTTCCAGCTCCCGGGCTCGGAGGAGATCATCTACGCCGAGGGTGAAGTGGTGCGCGAGTGGGCGGAGCTGGGGACGGCCAGGCGCGAGCGCTCGGGCGTGCGCTTCACGCTGCTCACCGACCGTCACCGCAAGATGATCGACGCCTACGTCGACCGTCACGGCCGCGAGAACTGACTCGCGCGCGTCGTACCCGCGGCGCCTGCCTTGACTTCCCCGGAAGCAGGCCCGTTGAATGGGGAGCCATTCTGCCCCGGAACACGACCCGTGACGTCGGTCGAGGGGCTGGAGGATTTCCCGTGAGGCACTCGCTGTGGGGGATGTTGCTGGCCGTGCCGTTGACGGCGTTTGGCCAGGGCAAGGAAGCGAAGGCCCCGAAGCCCACCGTCGCCGCCGTGAAGGCGGCTCCGGGGACACCGGGAGTGAACTGGGAAGGGCAGGTCCTGCGGGCCACCGGTGCCGGCGCCCCGGACCTGAGGGCGTCGAATCCCGGGCAGGCCCGTCTGGGCGCCGAGCGGTCCGCCAAGCAGGCCGCCGTCCAGAGTCTCCTCGAGCAGGCCCGGCGGCTGCAGATCAGCGCGGGCCGCACCGTGGCGGACGCGCTGGCCCAGGAGGACGTCCGCAAGCGCGTCGAGTCCGCCGTCAGCGGCTACAAGGTCGTGGGCCGGCGGTTCTTCTCCGACAGCGGCGTGGAGATTGACGTGGAGCTGCCCCTGGCGGCCCTCAGCGCGGCGCTGTTCTCCGCGGCCAGCGCGGATGCCGTCATCGCCATCAACGGCGCGGGCACGAAGAAGTACACCGGCCTGGTGGTGGACGCGCGGGGGCTGGGCGTGCAGCCGGTGCTGGCTCCTCGGCTGCTCGATGACAGTGGCAAGGCGCTCTATGGCGCGGCGGCGCTCTCCAGCGAGAGCCGGAGCGCGAGGGGAGTGGCGGCGTGGTTCCAGAGCTTGGATGCGGCGAAAAAGGCGGCGCTGGTGGGAGACAAGCCGCTGGTGGTGAAGGCCACGGGCTCGAAGGGGTCGGACCTGGTGCTGGCCTCGGAGGGTGCGAAGGCGCTCACCGAGGCGGACACGCGCTTCCTGGCCGAGGGCCGGGTCGTCATCGTCACCCAGTAGCGCATGGCTTCGGAGCCCCGGGCGTGGTGATGCGGAAGTTCCTGCTGGTGGTCATGGTGTGTGGGGTGGCCGGGTGTGCCAGGCGCCAGGAGCCTGGCTCGCTGGCGAAGGCCCGTGAGCTGATGGCGGAGGCCGCCAACCCGAGCGGCAACCTGGCGTTGCTGTGCGAGCCCGCGGACGCGGAGGTGTACCTGGACGGCGTCTGGCAGGGGCTCTGCAGCGACTTCACCGGCTCGCCGAAGGGACTCCAGGTTGGTATTGGCCTGCACCAGATCGAGGTGAAGAAGCACGGGTACTGGCCGTATACGACGTACTACGAGCCCAGCGGCGCCCGCGCGCGGCTGACCATCCAGCTCCGAGCGACCGGCGGTTCACCGGGTGGCACGGAATAGGGCGCCCGGGGAGAGGGCGGGCGAACGGGCGCGGCCTTTCAATTTGGAGAGGTCCGGCGATGATTCCGGCGCTTTCGCGAAGTGCAATCAGGACACGACGCCGCCGTAGCCAGGTCTGAAGAGGAGAGTGCCATCGGACGCCGCAGGAAGAGTCATTCGCCCGCTGCCGTGAAACGCGCCGCCGCACCGGCGCCGGTTCGGCCCGCGCCCGTGCTCCACGAGGTGGCTGCTCCTGCGGTGGCCGTCGCCCCGACCCAGGCCGCGCCCGAGAAGGAAGGGCCGGAGGTCGCCGTGCCCGTGGGCCTGGACGCCAGCGCGCTGCCCGAGGCCGACGCGCGTCGCATCGACATGTGGTGGTCGGTGGTGATGGTGGGCTCGCTGGCGCTCGTCTTCGCGCTGCTTTCCGTCTTCGGTGGGGTGGCGGTGCCGGTGCTGCTCGCGCTGGCGGGCGCCTACATCTTCAATCCCATCGTGACGGCGCTGGAGAAGAAGCGCCTGGACCGCACCTGGGGCACGACGCTCGTCTTCGCGGCGGGGACGCTGCTGCTGGTGGGCGCGGTGCTGTACCTCGTCCCGGTGTTCCGTGAAGAGGCGTCGAAGCTGCCGGACTTCTTCAACCGCGCGAGCACCCAGGTCGTACCCAAGGTGGAGGCGCTGCTGGGGCGCTCGCTGCCGGACCTGGTCCGTCAGCGCACGGCCGAGCTGGGAAAGCAGGCGTCGGACCTGGTCCAGAGCGCGGGCCCCGCGGCGGCGCGCATCCTGGCGAGCTTCGCCGGCAATACGGCGCGGCTGGTGGTGACGCTGCTGGGGCTGTCCGTGGTGCCGGTGCTGGCCTTCTTCTTCCTCCAGGACTACCCGCGGCTGATGGGGATGGTGAAGGACCTGCTCCCCCGGCGCGCGGTGGGGCTGGTGAGCCGCCGCTTCGCGGAGGTGGACGAGGTGCTCTCCGCCTTCGTGCGCGGCCAGCTCATCGTCGGCGCGGTGCTGTCGGGCATCTACGCGGTGGGGCTGTCCGCGGCGCGCATCGACATGGCCATCGTCATCGGCGTGATTGCCGGGTTCGGCAACATGGTGCCCTACCTGGGCACGGGCGTGGGCATCGTCCTGTCGCTGGTGGGGCTGATGCTGTCCTGGCAGGGGCCGTGGCAGTTCGCGGCGGTGGCGGCGACCTTCATCATCGGGCAGATGCTGGAGGGCTTCGTCATCACCCCGCGCATCGTGGGGGAGAAGGTCGGCCTGGCGCCGGTGGCGGTCATCCTGGCCATCCTCGCCTTCGGTGAGCTCTTCGGCTTCGTGGGCATCCTGCTCGCGGTGCCGGTGGCGGCCATCCTCAAGGTGGTGCTGAGCGTGGTGGTCCAGCGGTATCGCCGGACGACGCTCTACACGGGGGAGCCCCGGTCGCCGTGACGAAGCTGGAGGCGCTGCACGAGGAGATCACCGGCTGCCGGGCCTGCCCGCGGCTGGTGGAGTGGCGGGAGGAGGTGGCGCGGGTGAAGCGCCGCGCCTACCGCGATTGGAACTACTGGGGCCTGCCCGTCCCGGGCTTCGGAGACCCGAAGGCCCGGCTCATCATCGTCGGGCTCGCGCCAGCGGCCCATGGGGCGAACCGGACGGGGCGGATGTTCACCGGAGACCGCTCGGGCGACTTCCTCTATGCCGGGCTGCACCGCGCGGGCTTCGCGAATCAGGCGCGCAGCGAGCACCGGGAGGACGGGCTCCGGCTGAAGGACGCCTTCATCGTCTCGGCGGCGCGCTGTGCACCGCCCGACAACAAGCCCCTGCCCGAGGAGCTGGCGCGCTGTGCGCCGTTCCTGGACCGCGAGCTGGCGCTGCTGCCGGGCCGGGTGCTGCTCGCGCTGGGGGCCATCGGCTGGAACGCCGCGCTCGTCGCCCTGGCGCGGCAGGGGATGGTGGTGCCGTCGCCCCGGCCCGCGTTCGGCCACGGGGCGGAGCTGGAGCTGCCGGGCGGCCGGACGCTGCTGGGCTGCTACCACGTCAGTCAGCAGAACACGCAGACGGGGCGGCTCACGCCGGCGATGTTCGATGCCGTCATGGCCCGGGTCCACGCGCTGCTGGAGCGCCCGGATCCGAAGGCGCGCGGGAAGAGTTGAGGAAGCCTTCTGTGTTTCCTTGACAGCTGGGGGAGCCCGCTGTTATTCCCCGCGCCCACCGAAGCGGCTGCAACGGGTCGTTAGCTCAGCGGTAGAGCACTACCTTGACACGGTAGGGGTCAGTGGTTCGATCCCACTACGACCCATCATTAGAGAGTGACTTTCAGCGGGCGGCACGGCTTTTCAAGAGCCTGCCGCCCGTTGTTTTTCCGAGGTTCATATGTCCGACATGATCACGGTGACGCTCCCCGACGGCTCGCAGAAGCAGACGGCCCGGGGCACCACCATCGCGGACTTCGTGCGGGAGAGCATCGGCCCCGGTCTGGCGAAGGCCGCCCTGTTCGCGCGGGTGAACGGCCAGGACATGGACCTGGCCCGCAAGCTGGACGAGGACGCGAAGCTCCAGATCTTCACGCCCAAGAGCCCCGAGTCCCTGGAGCTCATTCGCCACGACGCCGCGCACGTGGTGGCCAGCGCGGTGCAGAAGCTCTTCCCGGGCACGCAGGTGACCATCGGTCCCGCGACGGAGGAGGGCTTCTACTACGACTTCTTCCGCGAGAAGCCCTTCACGCCCGACGACCTGGAGAAGATCGAGGCCGAGGCGAACGCCGAGCTGAAGCGCGACGTGCCCTTCGTCCGCACCGAGATCTCCATGGACGACGCCGTTCGTCTGTTCGAGGAGAAGGGCGAGAAGTTCAAGGTGGAGATCGTCAAGGACATCGCCGCCAAGGGTGCCCAGACGCTCACGCTCTACTCGCACGGGGACTGGGTGGACTTCTGCCTGGGGCCCCACGCGCCCAGCACGGGGAAGATCGGCGTCATCAAGATCCTCTCCTCCAGCGGAGCGTACTGGCGCGGCGACCATCGCAACCCGATGCTCCAGCGCGTCTACGGCACGGCCTTCTTCGACAAGAAGCAGCTGCAGGAGTACCTGACGCGCATCGAGGAGTCGAAGAAGCGCGACCACCGCAAGCTGGGCAAGGAGCTGGACCTCTTCCACTTCCACCCGTACTCGCCCGGCTCCGCCTTCTGGACCCCGAAGGGCACCACGCTCTACACCACGCTGTCGAACTGGATGCGTCAGCTGACGCAGAATGACGGCTACGTGGAGATCAAGACGCCCCTGATGTTCAACAAGGGGCTCTGGGAGACGAGCGGCCACTGGGGTAAGTACAAGGAGAACATGTTCCTCGTGCTCGACAGCGAGTCGGGGGAGCACGACTTCTCGCTCAAGCCGATGAACTGCCCGTCGCACCACCTGTTCTACGGCTTCAAGAAGCACAGCTACCGCGACCTGCCACTGCGCTACCACACGCAGGACGTGCTGCACCGCAACGAGGCGGCGGGCTCGCTGGGCGGCCTCACGCGCGTGCGCCAGTTCGCGCAGGACGACGCGCACATCTACTGCACCGAGGCGCAGATCACCGACGAGGTGCGGCGCTTCGTGAAGCTGCTGGACCACGTCTACAAGGCGGTGGGGCTCACCTACGCGGTGAAGCTGTCCACGCGGCCCGAGCAGCGCCTGGGTGATGACGCCCTGTGGGATCGCGCCGAGGGCGGCCTGAAGGCGGCGCTCGAGTCGCTGGGGCTCCAGTACGAGCTGGCCCCGGGCGACGGCGCCTTCTACGGCCCGAAGATCGACTTCGCGGTGTCGGACAGCATCGGCCGCAAGTGGCAGCTGGGCACCATGCAGCTGGACTACCTGGCCCCCGAGCGCTTCGACCTGACCTACGTGGGCGAGGACAACGCCGAGCATCGTCCGGTGGTGCTCCACCGCGCCATCTTCGGCTCCTTCGAGCGCTTCACGGCCATCCTCATCGAGCACTTCGCCGGTGCCTTCCCGGCCTGGCTGGCGCCGGTGCAGGCGGTGCTGGTGACGGTGGCGGACCGGCAGAACGACTACGCACGGAAGGTGCGGGACACCCTGAAGGCGAAGGGTTACCGGGTGGAGTTCGACGAGCGCGGCCTGTCGATGAACGCGAAGATCCGCGAGGCGCAGCTCCAGAAGGTGCCGTTCACCCTGGTGGTGGGCGACACCGAGGTGGCGGGCGAGGCCGTGGCGCCGAGGCGGTACGGCGGCGAGGATCTCAAGACGATGAAGCTGACGGACTTCGAGGCCCTGCTGGCCAAGGAAGCGGCCCTGCCGTGATCGGGAGGCCCGCCTGGCAGGTCGCTTGCGGACGGGCCTTGACTCCCGGTTGCACCTAAGTATCTTGGCGCACTTTCGAGGGGAGTCCGCGCAAGTTCCCCAATTTTCGAGAGTTCTCGCACAGCCGGGGAGTCCGACGGCGAAGTGCACGGAAGGATCAGGACGATGCCGAAGTTGAAGACCCGCAGCGCCGCGAAGAAGCGCTTTGACGTGAAGAAGGGCGGCAAGGTCAAGCACGCGAAGGCCTTTGCCAAGCACCTCTTCACGTTCTCGAAGACGCCGAAGTCCAAGCGCAGCAACCGGGGCACCGGCCACCTTCGCGACATGGACGCGAAGAAGGTCATCAAGGAGATGTTCCCCTACGGGGGCTGATTCCGGCTTTTCGGAGTCAGGGATTTCGTGGCCTCGTCGGGGCGGCGGTACGCCTGCACCGGGGGGCTTCCAAACTACGCAGTCCGAATAGAGGCAGTCATGCGCGTCAAGAAGGGTGTCAAGGCTCGTCGCCGTCGTAATCGTATTTTGAAGCTGGCCAAGGGTTTCCGCGGCCGCCGGAAGAACTGCTACAAGCGCGCCAACCAGGCGGTTGAGCGGGCGCTGGACTTCGCCAGCCGCGACCGCATGCAGCGCAAGCGGGACTTCCGCCGTCTGTGGATCGTCCGCATCAACGCGGCGGCGCGCACGGTGGGCCTCTCCTACTCGAAGCTGATCGCGGGCCTCGCGAAGGCGAAGATCGGCCTGGACCGCAAGGTCCTCTCCGACATGGCCATCGCGGATCCGTCGGGTTTTGCGGCCGTCGCCAACATCGCGAAGGCGGCCTGAGACACATCCGGCCCGAAAGGCTGGAGACAGAACGGGTGGGGTGGCGGCCATGGGTTGCCGCCCCTTCCGGAAGCGTGAACGGGCTGCCTCTTCGGGGCGGCCCTTTTTTTTGCCTCGGCGCCAAGGGCGCGCGGGGAACAGGAACGGAGGCGGAAGTCCATGCGGGATCGGTTGCTGGCGCTCGCGGAGTCCGCGAGGCGGGAGATTGGCGGAGCGTCGGAGCTGTCCGCGGTGGAGGCGCTGCGGGTCCGCTACCTGGGCAAGAAGGGTGAGCTGTCCGGCGTGCTGGGCGGCATGGGCAAGCTCCCCCCGGACGAGCGGCGCTCGCTGGGCGAGGTGGCCAACAGCGTCAAGGCGGAGCTGGAGAAGCTGCTCGCCGAGGCCGTGCAGCGAGCCGAGGCGGCGGCGCTGGAGGCCCAGCTCCAGGGCCCGGGCCTGGACGTGACGCTGCCCGGACGCGGCGTGGCGCTGGGCAGCCGGCACCCCGTGTCGCGGACGATGGAGGAGATTGTCCGGACCTTCTCGCGGCTCGGCTTCGACGTGGCCAGCGGCCCGGAGATCGAGCTGGACTACTTCAACTTCGAGGCGCTGAACCTGCCGAAGGACCACCCCGCGCGGGACATGCAGGACACCTTCTACGTGGACGAGGCCACCCTGGGCCACGCGAAGAAGGCGGACAGCTCGGCGCTGCTGCGCACGCACACGTCCCCGGTGCAGGTGCGGTACATGCTCAACCGCAAGCCGCCCATCCGCGCGGTGATGCCGGGCCGGGTGTACCGGCGCGACTCGGACCTGACGCACACGCCGATGTTCCACCAGGTGGAGGGCCTGCTGGTGGACAAGGGCGTGACGTTCGCCGAGCTGAAGGGCTCGCTGGCGGCGTTCGTGACGGCGTTCTTCGGCTCGGACACGCGCACGCGCTTCCGCCCGTCCTTCTTCCCCTTCACGGAGCCCTCCGCGGAGGTGGACATCACCTGCACCAACTGCGGCGGGAAGGGCTGCCGCATCTGCAAGCAGACGGGATGGCTGGAGGTGCTGGGCAGCGGCATGGTGCACCCCAACGTCTTCAAGTCCGCCGGGTATGACCCGAACGAGGTGACGGGCTACGCCTTCGGCATGGGCGTGGAGCGCATCGCCATGCTGCGCTACCGCATCGATGACCTGCGGATGATGTTCGAGAACGACGCGCGCTTCCTCGAGCAGTTCTGAGATTCCAGGGGGCCCTTCGTGGGCCCCCGTGTTCCAGCCGGTTGAAGAAGAGGGTGGACCTGTGAAGATTTCGGTGAAGTGGCTGGGCGATTACGTGGCGCTGCCGCCGTCCGTGGACGAGCTGGCGCGCAAGCTGACCGCCGCGGGCCTGGAGATTGAGGGCATGGAGCGCCCCGCGGACGCCCTTCGCGGCGTGGTGGTGGCGCAGATCAAGGAGTCCGTGCAGCACCCCAACGCGGACAAGCTGTCCGTCACGCAGGTGGACATCGGCGGGACGGCGCTGCTCCAGGTGGTGTGCGGCGCGAAGAACTTCAAGGTGGGCGACAAGGTGCCGCTGGCCACTGTGGGCACGAAGCTGCCCAACGGCGCGGACATCAAGCAGGCGGCCCTGCGCGGCGTGGACAGCTTCGGCATGCTCTGCTCGTCCAAGGAGCTGGGCCTGAGCGAGGAGTCCAGCGGCCTGCTCATCCTCCCGCCAGATACGCGCGTGGGGCAGCCCATCGCCGAGGCCGTGGGGCTGGACGACGTGGTGCTGGAGGTGAACGTCACCCCGAACCGCCCGGACGCGCTCAGCCACCTGGGCGTGGCGCGCGAGGTGAGCGTGGTGACGGGCTCCGCGCTGAAGGTGCCCCAGCCGAAGCCGCCCGAGTCGGGCACGCCCGCCGCCGAGCAGGTGAAGGTGCGCGTGGAGGCCCCGGACCGCTGCCCGCGCTACGTGGCGCGCGTGGTGGAGAACGTGAAGATTGGCCCGTCACCACAGTGGATGCAGGACCGGCTGAAGGCGGCCGGCGTGCGCGCCATCAACAACGTGGTGGACGTCACCAACTACGTGAACCTGGAGTACGGGCAGCCGCTGCACGCCTTCGACCTGGAGAAGCTGGCCGGGCAGGAGATCGTCGTCCGCACGGCGACGCGCGGCGAGAAGCTCAAGACGCTGGACGGCAAGGACCGCGTGCTGGACGTGGATGACCTGGTCATCGCGGACAAGGAGCGGGCGCAGGCCATCGCCGGCGTCATGGGCGGCGGCGACAGCGAGGTGACCGAGGGCACGAAGCGGCTGGTGCTCGAGTCGGCGAACTTCCAGGGCTCCACGGTGCGGCGCTCGTCGAAGCGGCACGGGCTGCACACGGAGGCGTCGCACCGCTTCGAGCGCGGCGCGGACATGGACGCGGTGGTGCCGGCGATCGACCGGGCGGCGCAGCTCATCGCGGAGCTGGCGGGGGGCACGGTGGCCCCGGGGCGCGTGGACGTGTACCCGGCGCCGCAGCCGCCCCGGAAGGTGACGCTGCGCTTCGCCCGGGTGGAGCAGGTGCTGGGCGTGGCCGTGGCGGAGAAGGAGGTCCGCCGTATCCTGGAGGCCCTGGGCTTCAAGGCGGTGGAGGAGGGGACGGGGCAGGCGACGTACGAGGTGCCCCGGGCCCGCGTGGACGTGGAGCGTGAGGAGGACCTGCTGGAGGAGGTCGCGCGCATCTACGGCTACGACAACATCCCCGCGACGCTGCCGCGCGGGCTGGCCACGCTGGCGCCGGAGCCCGCGCACGCGGAGGCCGAGCGCCGCATGCGCCAGGCGCTGGCCGGGGCGGGGTACGACGAGGTGGTGAACTACTCGTTCGTCGCGCCGCGCAGCCTGGAGGTGCTGGGGGGGGCGGAGAAGCCGGTGGCGCTGCTCAACCCGCTGAGCACGGAGCAGTCGGTGATGCGCACCAGCCTGCTGCCGGGCCTGCTGGAGAACCTGTCCCGCAGCGTGCGGCACCAGGTGGAGGCGGTGGCCCTCTACGAGACGGGCCGCGCCTACTTCCAGGACCCGGAGGGCGGGCAGGGGCAGCGTCCCGCGGCGCGCGAGGTGCCTCGTGTGGCCGGCCTGGTGTGGGGCCTGCGGGGTGGCGGCCGGAGCTGGACGCACAAGGATGCCCGCGCGGACTTCTACGACGCGAAGGCGGCCGTGGAAGGGCTGCTGGGGGCGCTCCGCGTGGAGGGCGTGACGTACGTGCCCGCGGGGCCTGCGGCGTACCACCCGAAGGCCGTGGCGCAGGTGACGGCGGCGGACGGGACGGTGCTGGGCCATGTGGGCGAGGTGCACCCCCGGGTGGCGAAGGCGCTGGGCCTGCCGGACGGGGTGTTCGTGTTCGAGCTCGACACGGAGCCGCTGTACGCGGCCTCGAAGCTGGTGCCGGCGTACCGGTCGCTGCCGCGCTTCCCGGCGGTGCTGCGGGACCTGGCGGTGGTGGTGCCGCTGGAGCTGCCCAACGACGAGGTGCGTCGGGTGATCCTGGAGGTGGGCCAGCCCCTGGTGGAGGACGCGCAGGTGTTCGACGTGTACACCGGTGAGCAGATCCCCCAGGGCCGGAAGAACCTGGCGTACGCGCTGCGCTATCGCTCGCCCGAGCGGACGCTGACCGACGTGGAGGTCAACGAGGCGCACCAGCGCATCGTGGACGAGGTGAAGCAGCGACTGGGGGCTGCCTTGCGCGCCTGAATTCCTGAATGAAGTCAGAGGGTTGACACGTCTTCGGGAAGGCTGCAACAGTGCCCGGCGTTCAGCCCCGAGGGCTTCCCGAGGATTCGCATGACGAAGGCGGACATCATCGAGGGTGTCTACGAGAAGGTCGGCTTCTCGAAGAAGGAGTCGGCCGAGATCGTGGAGCTCGTGTTCGACACGCTGAAGGAGACCCTGGAGCGCGGGGACAAGATCAAGATCTCCGGGTTCGGCAACTTCCAGGTGCGCCAGAAGAAGGCGCGCGTGGGCCGCAACCCGCAGACGGGCAAGGAGATCGAGATCTCGGCGCGTCGGGTGCTGACCTTCCGGCCGAGCCAGGTGCTCAAGAGCGCCCTCAACGGTGAGGCCCCGCCGGAGGACCACGCGGAGATCGACGCCCGGGACGAGGCCGCGGCCGACGCCGCCGAGGCCCGTGGCGAGGACTTCGACGAAGAGGGAATGGAGGACATGGAAGGGTGAGTTTTCCGACGGTGCCCTGCTGCTCTTGCTTGACCTGAACGTCATGTGGGGGCATAAGGGCGCACCCTTTCACGGCAGCAGCAGTGCCGGGGCGTAGCGCAGCCTGGTAGCGCACTTGCTTGGGGTGCAAGTGGTCGCAGGTTCAAATCCTGTCGCCCCGACCATCGAAGGCCCTGGAGATTCGCGGGTTTCCCGTGAGCCTCCAGGGCCTTCACCTTTTGGGCTCCCGGACTCCAGCAGCAAACTAGCAGCAAGCGGAGCGGGGGCGGCGCCAGCAGCAAGCAGCGCGTGCGGAACGGCCTCGGCGGGGCCCGGAACCGCGGGCCCGAACGCGAGCAGGTTGAGTCCCTTGCGCATGTCCTCCACGTCGAGGTGGCCGTATATCTCCGAGGTGATGGCCGGGTCCGAGTGGCGCAGGATGCGCTGCACGGTGGCCAGCGGGACGCCCGCCTTGAGCAGCAGAGTGGCGGTCGTGTGCCGCAGGTCATGGAAGCGCAGCGGGCGAGGGGTAAGCGTCCGGCCAACGACGTGGTGAGAGACGTTGAGTGAGGACTCGCCGCCGTGGACCCTGGCGGCATGTCGAAGCCGGTGGAGAAGCAGGAGTGGTTCCGGGTTGCCGAAGCCTTCGAGGCGAGCGGGCTGACGCAGCAGGAGTTTTCCCTGCAGCGAGGGCTGCGGCTGAGCACGCTGCAGTCGTGGGTGTACCGACGGAGGCGTCAGTTGGCCGGGAAGGCCGAGCCGGTGCGCCTGCTGCCGGTGGAGGTAACGGGCACGCCTCAGCCGAGTGCGGCGCTGCTGGAGGTGGTGCTGGCCAGCGGAGCGCGGGTGCGCTTCTCCATGGGTGCGTATTCCGGCGATGGTGAGCACCCGTTCCGGCTCAAGCCGAGCAGCCGTTCCGGCCATGGCGAGCAGTCGGAGCGTCAGCGACGCTGGGACGTCCCATCACTTCGCTTGCTTGCGCCCCTTCGTCAAATTCGCGTCCGCCTTGCGGATGGACTCGCCTGCCAGGCGCAGGCGGTGAGCGTTGTGGACCAGCCGGTCGAGGATGGCGTCGGCCAGCGTCGCGTCACCGATGACCGCGTGCCAGTCCTTCGGTTCGAGCTGGGAAGTCACCACTGTCGAGGACTGCTGGTAGCGGTCCTCCAAGACTTCGAGCAGTTCCTTGGTAAGAGCTCGCCGTCCCCCCCTTTGGGCGCGAGGTTGACCGGACCGGAGCACGCCGGACGGTCGTCGGTCAGTCGTGGCTCTTAGGCAGCGTAACGGTGCCGGGGTTCTCGATGGCAGCGAGGGCGGCGCGCAGCAGGTAGGCGCCCGGGTCTTCACCGCGCAGCTTCGCCGTCTCAATCAGCGAGTAGAAGAGGGCGGCCACCTGGGTGCCTCTCTCGGACTTGCTGCCGTAGTGGTTCTTCCTGCCGAGGACGACGTCGCGCATCTGGCGCTCGACGTGGTTGTTGTGTGCGCCTTGGCAAGGCGCACGTTCCCTCCGGGTGAGAGACCCGGCCGGCAAGCTGTCGCTCCAGCCGGAAGCACTTGGGGCGGCTCAGGAGGAGACGAATGGGCTGAAGCACCTCAAGAGAAAGGCCTCCTTTGGGAGGTCAGCGAGCCGTGCGGGCTGCAACGAGAGTGAACGCCGAGCAGGCCTCGAAAAGACGGTCAAGTCCCGAATCTTGTGTAGTTGGTTCGGAGGGGGTTCGGGGGAGGGAGGCTCCTTGGCGGCATCAAGCAGCGGCAGTGTCAGGGGTTGAATTCAGCAGAGACATGTCGAGGTAGCGGCGGTCGTCCCAGACTCCGGTGACTTCGAGGGCGACGGCGGTGATGAGGCGCAGCGCGCTGGCGCGGTCCGGGAAGGCGCCCACGGAGCGGATGCGGCGCTTCACCTCACCGTGGAGGCGCTCGAGGCCATTGGTGCTGCGAAGGCGCTTCCAGTGGGCCTTGGGGAAGGCGAAGAAGCAGGTGGCGGCGGCGAAGCCCTCGCGCAGGCACTCCATGGCTTCGGGGACTTGCCGCCCCAGTCCCTCCTGGAGCGCTTCCAGCCGCTTCCTGGCGTCCTGGAGAGAGGTGGCCTCGAAGACGGCCGACGTCTCCTTGCCGAGGCGTCCACGCAGCCGCCAGGGGGCCTTTGCGAGGACGTTCCGGGTGAGGTGCACGGTGCAGCGCTGCAGCCGCGCCTCGGGCAGGGCCTGGCGGGCCGCGGCGGCCAGGCCCGCGTGCCCGTCGGCGACGACGAGTCGTACGCCCTTCAGCCCTCGCTCCAGAAGCTGGCGCAGCAAGTCCAGCCAGGAGTCCACCGACTCGCTACCTCCCAGCGTCACCGCCAGCAAGTGGCGGTGCCCATCCTCGCCCACGCCATAGGCCACCAGGGCCGAGACGTTCTGCACCGTGCGCGCCCACCTGGCGTCCAGGAAGGTGGCATCCAGGTAGAGGTAGGGGAAGGCCTGGGTGAGGGGCTGGGTGCGCAAGCCCTCCACTTTCTCCTCCAGCGTCCGTGTCACCCGACTCACCGTCGAACGCGAGACGTCCTCGCCCATGAGGGCCCGTGTCACCTTGCCCATTTTCCTCGTGGAGACGCCCTGCACGTACGCACTGGTAATCGCCTCGTCGAGTTCCCCGCTGCGCCGCTTGTAGCGGCCCAGCACGTCCCCCGCGCTACCACTGTGCCTCGTCCTCGGCACCGCCACGTCCACGGCCCCCGCCGTCGTCACCAGCGTGCGCAGGTAGCTGCCGTTGCGCACGTCCGCCCGGCCCACCATCCGCTGCCACCGGCCGGCCCCCACCAACTCCCGTACCTCTTCCTGCGTATTCCGGCGATGGTGAGCACCCGTTCCGGCTCAAGCCGAGCAGCCGTTCCGGCCATGGCGAGCAGTCGGAGCGTCAGCGACGCTGGGACGTCCCATCACTTCGCTTGCTTGCGCCCCTTCGTCAAATTCGCGTCCGCCTTGCGGATGGACTGTTGGCGGTCATCGCGGAGCGCGGAAATCTGGTCATCGGAAGCAGCACGGCCCCGCCCCCCCCCCGACCGCCGGGAGGCGGAGCGGGAGAGCGGGGCCTGGTGGTCTGCGGGTAAATGAGGCGTTCAGCTCTTCTTGGCCTTGCGCTCGGCGCGGGACTCCTCGGCCACGCGCCGGCGGTAGCTGTCTCCCTCAATGCTGATGATACTCGCGTGGTGGATGACGCGGTCGATGAGCGCGATGGCGCACGCGGCGTTGGGGAAGATGGTGGTCCACTCCGAGAATGGGAGGTTTGTTGTCAGGACAATCGGCTTCTTCTCATACCTGCGTGACACCACCTGGAAGAGGAGGTCCGCGTTCCTGGCGTCGTAGGAGAGGTAGCCAATCTCGTCGATGACGAGCAGCCCCGCCTGGGTGCAGTAGTGCTTCAGACGCCTGTCGAGGGCCCGGGCGGAGTCCTGGCTTCCGAGGTCGAGCAGCAGTTGGGAGGCAGTGGTGAAGAGGACGGAGTGGCCGGCCTGCACGGCGTTGTAGGCGATATTCTGAGCAATCATCGTCTTGCCCAGGCCCTGGGGCGCGACGAGGACGACGTTGGCGGGGCGGGCCATGAAGTCCAGGGCCAGGGCACTCTCGACGGCCGGCCTGTCAATGCGCTTGGGCCAGCCCCAGTCGAAGTCGGCCATCGTCCTGAGCGCGCCGAGCTTGCTGCGCGACAGGCGCCGCTCCACGCTGCGACGGGCCCGGTCCTTCGTTTCCTCCTCGGCGATGGCCTCCAGCAGCTCGGTCGGCCCCCACCTGCGCTTGGTGGCCATGGCAATGAGGTCGTCGAGCGCGTCGCTGGTGTGACGCAGCCCGAGGGCGGTGAGGCGTTCTTTCAAGGGCATCATGGTGCTTGCTCCGCTTCGTCCTCGAGGAGGGCGTCGTAGGCGTTGAGGGAATGCTGGGGGACGCGCTGCTCGCGCACGCGCGGGTCATCCGGCAGCACGAGGGGCAGCGGCGGGGGCGCGCCCTTCTGGCGGCTTCTCTGGTCGAGGACATGGGCCACGGCGACGGGCCCGAGTGCGCCACGCGCAAGCGTCTCGGCAATGGCGGCGTCCGTTTCGGCGGGGCCGTACCTGTCGGCCAGCGCCAGCAGCTTCACGGTGTGGTTGCCGAGGTTGTCACCGCGGTCGGCGAGCGCCTGGAGAAGCAGGTCGGCGCGCGGGCAGCGGGCGCGCAGCAAGTCCCTGCCGCGCAATTCGTGGGCGTGGGCCTTCTTCTTCGCCAGCGCCGCCAGGTGCTGCGCGTCCTCGACGAGGGCGCCCTTGTCCCAGCTGCGCACGTGAGAAGCGACCTCCTCGGCGCCGTCGAGCAGACGCACCGTGGTGGAGGAGGCCACCAGCGTGAGGGGACGGCGTACCAGGCCGTCGGGAATGGAGTAGTCATTGCCGTCGAAGCGCACGTAGGGCGTCTTGCCGGAGGAGACGGGGCGCACGACGTCGGTAGGTAGCGGGTGCGCGGGCAGCGGCAACAGACGCGGGCGCTCCTCTTCCAGGGCCTGCGCCACCGTGCGGCCCGAGGCGTCGCCGGGCACCCGGCGCTGGTGGGCCACCTCGTCCACCCAGCGCTGAAGCTGGCGGTTGAGGTCGTCCAGCCCGTGGAAGGTGCGTGCGGCGAAGAAGGAGTCGCGCAGGTAGCGGATGGTGCGCTCCACCTTGCCCTTCTCGTTGCCGCGGTAGGGGGCGCAGGGCTTGGGCGCGAAGTGGTAGTGGCCTGCGGCCTCCAGCACGCGTGGGTGGAAGCGGATGGCGTCTCCAGCCCGCTCGAGCACGACGGACTTCAGGTTGTCGTAGAGGAGGCTGCGGGGGACGCCCCCGAGCGCTTCAAAGGCCTGGACGTGGCCCTGGAGAAAGCACTCCATGGTTTGGCCCAGGAAGAAGCGTGCGTACATGGCGCGCGAGTGGCCCAGCACCAGGACGAAACAGGAGAGCGTCCGGGTGGCCCTCCCCACCTGCACCTTGCCGAAGCTGCCCCAGTCCACCTGGGCCTCTTCGCCCGGCAGGGTGCAACGGCGCAGGAAGGCCTCGGCCTGGGGCCCCGGGCGCACCCGCCGCACGTAGCGCTTCACCTGCTCGTAGCCGCCCGGGTAGCCACGGGCCTTCACCATGTGGAACAGGCGCGTGGCCCTCAGGCGCGGGTGGGCCTTGAGCGTGGCATCGATGAAGTCCGTGTACGGGCCCAGCACGGTGGGCTTCGCCGCGCTTCTGTCGGCAAGGGCCACCTGCGCGTCCTCGAGGGCTGCCTCCACGGTGTCGTGGTGCAGGCCCAACTCCGCGGCGATGGTGCCCACCGGCCAGTGCTCCGCGTAGTGCAGCCGGCGGATGCGGGCGCGTACCTCCGGGGCAATCATCCTCGCACCTCCTCAGAGAGGGCAGCGCCGCCAGCGCGGGCCCACCCGTGTGCGCGCCAGGGTGGTGTGACGCAGGAAGGGGCTGGGGCGCCCGCAGGACGTGCAGGCGGGAGAAGACGGCAGTGCATGGGGAGGTGGCCTCGCTGCGCTCGGCTCCGAAGACACCTTCGTGGTGGCTTGGACCGGCGCGAGTGGCACCGTCGCCGCCTGGGCCACCCCTGGGGGAGCCTGATGCGTCACTTTCCTCCGCCGCTCCCGGTAGGCGGCCTGGCGCGCGGCGTGGGCATGCCGCCCGTCCCGCGTGAGCTGATAGCGCTGCCCGGCCCCACGCACCGACTCCGCGCGCGCCCTCCTGCCGCAGGCCCGCGCGCAGTAGCGCTGGCCCCGGTCGCACCTAGTGCACAGCTGAAACAGCCGCCGGCACTCAGGCCGACCGCACACAACCAGACGCAACGACTCCATGCACACCTTCCCGTGCGCGCGCCGACTTCTGGCGCCGCGCCCCGGAGTGCGCTACCCCTGCCTCACCGGCTCGCCCCACTCGCACACCAGGGCGCGCCTCCAGGAAGGCCCTCCAGGTGTCGCTGGTGGGCCTTCTGACTTTCAGGACGCGCGCAGCCCTGAACTCAACCGGCTCGCTTCCCACCCCTCAACTTTTCGGCTGCGCCCTGCGCTGCCCCTGGCCGCGAAGCTCACGAACTCCTGGTCGTCCATGACCAGAAATCTGCGCTTCCTGGTGACCATCAACAGGATGGACTCGCCTGCCAGGCGCAGGCGGTGAGCGTTGTGGACCAGCCGGTCGAGGATAGCGTCGGCCAGCGTCGCGTCACCGATGACCGCGTGCCAGTCCTTCGGTTCGAGCTGGGAAGTCACCACCGTCGAGGACTGCTGGTAGCGGTCCTCCAAGACTTCGAGCAGTTCCTTGCGCTCGGCGGCGCCGAGCGGCTCCAGGCCGAAGTCATCGAGGATGAGCACCTGCGCCTTGGCCAGCCGCTTGAGCGCATGCGGATGCGTACCGTCAGCGCGAGCCTGGGCCAGTTCGTCGAAGAGGCGGGAGGCGCGCCGGTACACGACGCTGTAGCCGTCGCGGCACGCCTTCTGCCCCAGGGCGCACGCCAGGAAGCTCTTGCCCACGCCGGTGGGCCCGGTCAGCAGCACATTCTGCTTGTCGGCCACCCACTTCGAGGTGGACAGCTCCAGCACCTGGGGCTTCGTCAGGCCGCGGGCGTGGGCGTAGTCGATGTCCTCCAGGCATGCCTGCTGGCGCAGCTTCGCGTGCTGCAGGCGCGCAGTGAGCTTCTTGTTCTCCCGGTACATCCACTCCGCGTCCGCCAACAGGCCCACCAGGTCCGTGGCACTCAGCGTCTTATCGGCCGGCCTCTCCACCCAGCTACGCAGGTAGTTGGCCATGCCGTGCAGCTTCATCGCGTCGAGCTTCTCCAGCGTCTGGTCCACCAGCATTTCTTCCTCTCCGTCGGTCTCGGTGTCCGGCCGGAGCGCGCCCAAGAGGGCGCGCGCAGGCCACCGCCGATGCTGGGAGACTCGAGCCAGCATCGACGGGCCATGTCCGCGCACGGCCTTCAAGCCGTGCGTGCAGTCAGTGGTAGTAGTGGGCGCCGCGCACGTTCTCGTGCTCGGGCAGCGGGCCCTTGTCGGCCGTCTTCTCGTCGGCGTCCTCGAGGTGGTGCTGGAGGATGGCGACGATGGACTTGTAGCTGACGGCGCGGTGGCGAAGTGCCCGGGCGCACGCCTTCTCCACGCGGGCCTTGCCGTACTTCTTCTCGTCGGCCAGGCGCAGCACGCCCAGCGCCGAGCGGAAGCCCTGCTGTGGGTGGGGCCGCTTCGTCATGAGCTCCTCCACCAGCTTCGCGCACGAGGGGCCCACGCCTTCGGCCCAGCGGATGAGGCGCGAGGGCGTCCACTCGGCATGCTGCCGGTGGGAGGCGGGCATGTGCTCGGGCTGCGTGGTGAAGCGCCCCTTCTCCAGGCTGCGCACGTGACTGGCCACGCGACGTCCGGCGAGGAAGACCTCGACGCACGACTCCGTGTGGCGCATCTCCACCGGCTTGCCGACCAGCGTGTACGGCACGCTGTACCAGTGGCCGTCCAGCTCGACGTGGTAGTCGATGTTCACCCGCGCCTTCTTCCAGAAGGCCAGCTGGTAGGACCGCGCCGGTAGGGGCTTGAGCGTGGCGCGCTCCACCTGCTCGAAGAGCTCGCGGCGACTGATGCCCAGCTTGCGCAGGGGCCGCGCGTTGAGCTTCTCCAAGAGGGGCCGGACGGCCTCGTGCACCTCAGCCAGCGAGGTGAAGCGTCGGTGGCGCAGGGCCGCCAGAATCCACCGCTCGGCCAGCAGCACCGCCGCCTCCACCTTGGCCTTGTCCCGAGGCTTTCGCGGGCGCGCGGGCACAATCGCGAAGCCGTAGTGCCGGGCCAGGTCCGCGTACGTGGGATTGAGGTCCGGCTCGTACCGGTGCGCCCGGGCGACGCCAGCCTTGAGGTTGTCGGGCACCACCAGCTGGCTGACGCCTCCGAAGAACTCGAAGGCCCTCACGTGGCAGCCCACCCACGTGGCCACGTCCTCGCTGAAGACCGGCTCCACGTAGGTGAGGTTGCTGGCACCCAGCACCGCCACGAAGAGCTTCGCCACGCGCTCCTCCCCGGTGACGGCGTCCCTCACCGCCACCCCATCGCCGCTGAAGTCCACGAAGCACTTCTCTCCGGCGCGGTGCTCCTGGCGCAGGGTGACGCTGGCAGTGGCCAGCCACCGTCCATACCTCTCGCAGAAGCGGCTGTACTGGTAGCCGCCCGGGTGCGCCTGCAGGTACTCCTGCCAGAGCAGCTGCTTGGTGACGCCCTTCTTCTTCAGCTCCGCGTGCACGTGCGCCCAGTCCGGTTCCGGCCGCTCCGCCAGCGCCTTCGCGTCCTCGGGGAACAGCAGCGCCGTCAGCGCCTCGTCATCGTCCAGCTCCGGAGGCAGCGGCCACGTCAGCTTCGCGGCCCGAGCCCGCCCCAGGTAGTCGCACACCGTGCCGTTGCCGATGCCCAGGCTGGTAGCAATCGACCGCGTCGTCAGCTTCGCCTCGTACCTCAACCGGAACAACTCTCTGAGCTTCCGCATGGACAGCCTCTGTGCCGCCATCTCCACCTCCAAAAGGGAGGGCGGAGTGGCCCGCTGCTGCCCAGCGCCGTCAACGCTCCTGTCCGCCTCGCACCCCGCTCACCTCGGGTGCTCGGCATCACCGAAACCGGTGCTCGCCTTGCCCGGAATGCCTGCTCGGCATCCCCGGAATCGCTGCTCGGCATGCCCGGAACGGCTGCTCACCTTGGTCCGGAATCGCTGCTCGGCTTGGCCCGGAATCGGTGCTCGGCATGCCCCGGAACACGCACTTCCTCCAGCAGGGCCTCCAGCGTCATCCGAATGGCTCCGCGGAAAAGCGCCCGCAGGTCGGCCTGCACCTCTTCGTGCGCGGGGGACTCAAACTCGCTAACGTCCACGTCGGGGAACTCCTCGGCTCCTCTGCCAGGAGGAGACCGGCTCGGTTGGTTTCACCGAGGAGCTTCCCTCTTTCCCGCTCGTCCCTCCTCGCCATCTACACACTTATAGGGACACGACCCGCCTCTCCCCTCCGTCGGTACACCCACGACTGCAGCGTGCTCAGCCGCAGCCCTCGCCGCTGCGAGAACGCCTGCTGCGTCAGCCCACTCGCCTCGAAGGCTTCGGCAACCCGGAACCACTCCTGCTTCTCCACCGGCTTCGACATGCCCGCCAGCGTCCACGGCGGCGACTGCTCACTCAACGTCCCTCACCACGTCGTTGGCCGGACGCTTACCAACTGCTCACCGCTATGGGGGAGGACCTGCCCTGGCAGGTCCTGGTTCCGCTGCCTCGGTTTGAATCTCATGGCCAGGGTATCGCCTCGCACCTCGCTCACCGAGGGCGCTCGGATTCACTGAAACTGGTGCTCGGCATGCCCGGAACGGCTGTTCACCTTACTCCTGAATCGCTACTCGGCATACACCGGAACACGCAACCGTGCTCAAGAATAGTACACAGCGGTTTAGCCCTGTTTGACAAAGTCTCGGAGGGCTCGGAGCATGCTGGCGCTGCCTTGTCCGGCCGCGTAGAGCGTAATGGCGTCCGCCGGACGGTTGGCGTCGATGAACCCGGTCGCCGCATGTTTTGCTGCAGCCGTGGCGATGACGAAGATATCAGCGGTTGCAGCTTGCTGCTTCAGTGATGGCGAACCACCTGCCTTATCGCTGAACAGGGCCACGCGAGCCGTCGGGGCAAGCGCGTTGATGACTGACGCCACCCGCTTGAGTGTAGGTTCCTTCAATGAATAGAGGGCGATCCGCCGGCCTGAGAGCGCGGCGGATAGGTCCTCTCCCTCGTCACTCTCCTCTCCCTGCTTTTCGCTGAATGTCCGAGCGATGTCGGGCGGAAGTTCCAACTCCAGCTCCTCCGCCAGAGCCTGGAGCAGTAGCACTTGATCGCGGGTAGTACGGCGCGCATGCTGGCGTAAGTACCTTGACGTCTCGTGGAAGAACTGTGCCCGCTCCGCCGGAGCCGCGGCTGGATGGGTGATGAGCATGTCCAGCGTGTCGAGGGCCCAGTCTCCCAGCGTAGCCGCTCCGATGCGCCGCCAAGTCTCCTGAAGTGCCCAGACAGCTTCCTGGTACTCATCCGGGGACAATCCTATCTTGAGCAGAGCCTCGGTGATCTCCGTAAGGATTCGCAGTTGTTCGGTGCGAACTTGGTCATCCAGCGTCACGACACCGGCGAGTTCTCGGAGGACGGGTTTGAGAGTGCGCTCCGGCTCGTCCGAGGGCAGCAAGAAGTGAAGCAGGTGAGGGAGGCCGTTTCGGAGGGCCTCGTCCCCCCAAGCCCGCCGAGGGGCAGCGATGGCCTTCGCTGCCATCGCGACACGGGCCGGAGCCGCGAGCCATGCATCGCGGGACCACTCACGAACGCCTCGCTC